>CBDCMS010000004.1:0-4241329 GCA_965219005.1 Acidobacteriota bacterium
GGCGTTCGGAGAAGTCCCATAGAAGGCTTTGATGCGCAGGTGTTGCTTGATCCATTTGAAGAAAAGTTCCACGCGCCAGCGGCAACGGTACAGCTGGGCGACAGTGAGGGCAGTCAGGGAAAAGTTGTTGCTCAAGAAGACCAAGTGTTTTTGGGTCTCGGCGTCGTAGTAGCGGACTCGTCGGAGTTTGTCGGGGTACTTGTTGGCCGTGTAACGGCCGCTCAGGACCCCGGTTTGATCGCTTCTTAGCCCGATGCTCTTGTCGACACGATGGGAGTACAGACGGCGGAAATTCAGGCGCTGGTGGGCACGAATGATGAAGAAACCGGAACTCTGGTGCAGCCGATAAAGACGTGCGAAATCGAGATAGCCGCGATCCAGGATGTAAATGGAGCCGGGTTGGACCAGCAGATAGTCGAGGATATTGACGTCGTGAACCCGCCCCTCGGTGACCTCGACAAAGGTGGGGATGTTGCCACGTAAGTCGAGCAAAGTATGCAGTTTGATGGCTCCTTTGCGTTTGCGGAAGCGGGCCCAAGGGAACACCGAAAGACACAGATCGATGGTGGTGGAATCGAGCGCGTAGACCGTTTTTTCCAGTTCCACGGCAAAGGGCTCGCCTGCGTACAAAGTCCGTGCCTCTTGGATCAAGACTTGAGCGAAATCGGCATAAATGCGCCAAT
This sequence comes from Acidobacteriota bacterium, assembly GCA_965219005.1. Taxonomy (GTDB): domain Bacteria; phylum Acidobacteriota; class UBA6911; order RPQK01; family JAJDTT01; genus CAUZIZ01. The sequence continues at coordinate 684 of CBDCMS010000004.1, forward strand.
CCCGATTCTCGTTGGTATGGGCCAAAGAGCTGCGGGCCACGCGGCCTCGAATTCCCATGTGGTAGAGTCTGCCTGCAACCGAACCTAGCGTGGCTTCGATATCCCGCAGACTCTCGCGATAGGTCAGCTGGGCGAAGACCATACACAGCCACTGCTTCCAGCAGGAGAAGTCTTTTATCTTGTAATCTCCTCGGTAGCGTTGAGCACAGAGTTGAAATTGATACCTGGGGACGCAATCCATCAGCTGGGCAAAGACGGTTCTGCGCATATCCATCTAGGCATCCTATCGGCTTGCAGGCCACAGGATTGGAGAACCGGGTCGGCACCTGCCACAGTTTCATATCAAAAAGTATCGAAAAAATTGGATTTCGATGTTAAAACAATTCTTACCAGTAACTTAGAGTTGTGCGATAGAACAACGTTTGGACACTAGTGTGCCAAACTATGAAAAGCAACACAGGGATCAAGGCCCACCGGACCCAGATGCGATAGGGATGCGACCAAACCGGTTCCTGCCCATCGAGGATCCGCAACATGTTTTTGTAGAGCGTCTCTCCGTGATCGGTGAACGGGTCGAATAGGTTGATGTTGATCAACAACACGATCCCCAATTCCTTTTCGGTGAGGGCACCGTGAAATGCGTAGCTCGTCGGGGTGGCTCCTTCGTGAGCGATGATCCGACCGAGGTCGTCCAGATAACCGTTCGCCAGCCCCATTCCATACCCAAATTCAGCTTCGTCGGGAGGTGCCTTCATTTGCCGGACAAGCTTTGCAGGGAAGACCTGCTTGTCGTCCAGCATGCCGTCGTGCAGCAGGCAGATCTGCAGTCTCGCGAGGTCGCGGGCGGAGCACCTCAAAAAACCGGACGGGAGTTGGGATGGCCGTGCGTTGGTCTGTGCGACTCGTAGTGGAAATCCGAAACAGTATTGATGCTCGGGAGCTGCGCGGACCAATGGAACGGACCCGCAGGAAGTAGTCATCATTCCAGCCGGCTTGAAAACTTGTTCATGCACGAATGCGCAGAAGGCCTGCCCCGTGACTTTTTCGATGATCAAACCCAGCAAGGAATAGTTCCTGTTGCTGTAGCTAAACCGCTCGCCGGGTGGAAACTTCAAATCGAGCAAAAAACCGTGTGCTTCGACCTCAGCCAGACTCGGCAGGTCATCAAAACCTTGAACGCGAGTGAATCCACTGCGGTGTTGGAGAAGTTGGCGCAGTGTAGGCGGCGTGACTTCGCCAGGAATCGTTACTCTTGTGAGCAATCTATTGATTGGCGTATCGAGATCGATTCCGGTTTCATCGAATGCCAATAGAGCGGCTAGTGCCGTGACTGTTTTTGAACACGAACCTATGATGAACGCCGAGTCTTCCGTGATACCATCACCAAAGACTTTCACATGGGCAATCTCGTCACCTTCAACAACCGCGAAGGCGACGCCGGGAAGATGGAATCGGGCCGCTTCGCTGGAGAGATACCCGTCGAGCCGCTCAATGCGATCAGGTGAAACTTCACCCTGTGAAGGCGAGGTCACGAACACAGAGACGAGCAAGGAAAATAGGATCACAGTTCGCATCATCATCCGCCACCAAAGGAACCAACGGACTCGTCTCGCGTAGCCACTAACTTCACTTTGAGTGTTCGTCGAATACTTACCGAAATTGTCCGATTCTCAAGGAGAAACTGCAACCAAGGTTTTCTTGCCCACTGAATCGAACGATGCCGCGAAATGGTCGCCGACCTCTTCCTGCTTGCCAACAACTTCAAAGACTCGGAGTGACGTGGCAGAAGTATTTGAACAAAATCGTATTACGATGCTCTGGCTCGGCTTGTTTTGTGCGATGGCTACTTCACGTCGTCGTGAAGCAGTAGTCTCGACAGCTCAGCGAAGCCGATTCCGCCTAAGCTCTTTGACGTCCATTCGTTAGAGTCGCCCTTGCGATATTCCAGCGTCTTATCTGGTTTCCGCGTAATACGGTCCTTCGGCGGTAATGGGGCAAGCTCAGGGCCAGCCGCAGCCGGTCGAGAAGGGGGCCTGGCAGCCATGAGTGTTGGGGGACTTCAAGTACGCAACTCGCCGTGCGGTCGCAGATCGTTTCCCTTGTCATTGAGGAGTCGTTCTCGGAAGCCGACCTTCAGGAGTCTAAGAGATTTTCGGGCGGGGGACACCAATGAATTAGTCTGCCTCTGAAGGGCAAGCGCGATCCGGGATCTTGGGTAGGAGCGGTAGGTCACTTGGACGTATAACGCCCTCGCTGGAAACTGACAGCTCCTTTCTAAGCGCCCGAAATAGAACGTCGGCTCCTGGCCGTTCGCGGTAGTTCATTCGACGTTTCCGCGGAAAACGTGAATGTCGGCTTCTAGGGTGCGCCGTGGTAAGGCGGCGCTTTTCCCAGTGGGTGAAAGCCCCACCCGGCAACCGCTCCAGCCGGAAGCAACCGGAGCAACTATGGAGGTAACGAAATGGTTGAAGCCTCTGGTGAAGCGAGTCACGAATTGGTGACCGCGCGAGTGTGCAGGCCGTAACGTGAGTGAACGCTGAGCAAGCCTCGAAAAGGACGATGCGCAGGCCGACCCGGCTCCTAGACCGGGGAAGGCTGATACGGCTGGGGAAGTGAGCGAAGTGGGCACCCAGTCGCTGCGCCGGGGTAGTGGCGACAGCATGTACACCAGGGAAGCGCACGCAACACGGGAAGCCCCTAGGCGTGGCCAGGGATGGCCAACCGGAAGCCCGTGAGGGACAGGCCGGGCGCCTGGGGGTGGCGGAGAGGCCCGTAGTACTGAGGAAGCCGGGTAATGCCGGTGGAGGGAAGGAGCCTTAGTTCAAGACGAATGCAGGACGTAGTGAAGGGACCAGGAGATTGGGCAACCTATCAACTCCGCAAAGGGTTCAGAAACTACAGAGGGCATTACACGCGAAAGCGAAGGCTGAGCCCAGCTATCGCTTCAGCGGTGGCTGGGTGAACTGGCGCAAGACCACGGAGTTGGTGCAGCAGTTGAACCGCGCTCTGCGCGGCTGGGCGAACTACTCTCGGGTAGGGACGACCAGCCGGGCCTACCGTGCGCTCGACAGCTTCACCGCTACGCGGCTGCGCCGGTGGCTGCGCCATAAGTACAAGGTCAGGCGACGCAAGGGCGGGACGTATCCACTCTCGCACCTCTACGGGCCCTTCGGGCTCGTGCGCCTGACCCAACTTGGGCGCGGCGAGCCGTGGGTGAAGGCGTGAGTCTTGTCCGAGAGCCGGATGCGGTAGTTCCGCCTGTCCGGTTCGATGAGGAGGATGTGGAAACGGAGTGATGGTCCGGCTATTGAGGCACCGCCAGACGAAAGGGGCGGTAACAGATAGGCCGAACCTTAGACCACCGCGCCACATCCTTACTCTACTGCGAAAGCCGCCGTTCGATTTCGATCAAATCGGACGCTGTCTGTAAGATCGGGTGCCGACTTCACACCTTTCTTCAAGTTCTTTCCATCAGCTCAATGTCCGGCTTCTGACTAGCTCTCCGTCGCTTGTCTTCCAGGATCCGGCGATTGTTCTGGATCACTGCGTCTATGTCGAACTTGGTGCGGCGGAAGAGCTTTGTAATTAGTGCCAACAGTTCCAACATATAGAAAGGCAAAGGAGAAGGCCTGAGAGAGACTCCCAGATCCTCCAAGCAACTATGGGAACGATGATAGCAACTGACCGGGACACTATCAGCGTTACGCCCCCAGCGGCTAGAGTGCGACGTGTACTCATGTGTTGGGCTCGCGGGTCTGGGAAGATGGGGGTCTTCTCCGACGTGGATAGTGAGGAATCTAGCAAGTCGCGCGCCGTGACTGCGTTGGGTCGTTTCCTACCGCTCGCAGTTGACAATGCCAAGTTTGATCAGACACCGATTATTAGGCCGATGCGGGCCGAGCTCATTCCTCCGTCTTCGCAGGCGATACCAACTCGTTGCTTGGCACCGCATAAATTACACACAACCTCTGCCTGTATTGCATCGTGGTGCACGTCATCCTATCGAAATCGAATTCGTCAGCGCCAGATTGACGGCGAAGCGCAGCCGGGAAAAGTAAGTATTTTGCCGCCGAATGTCGCGCCCCGGTCTTCGTGTAAGTAGCTGGCTCGGCAATTCTCGCTGTTGAGAATACGCACAAGTTGTGAAGATCTCCTCCCAACTGTTTAAACTCAGCACCCCCCATTAGTCCCCGGAACTCGATTCCATTCGGCTTCTTTGAACTCTCAAGTTTTAAGATTCGCATTAGCAACACCTCTTTTTGTTAGCTGAATACCAGAGGACTTAAAAATGTTCTGATCAACTCTCGAGTGAATTCTGAAGTACTTCCTGTAGCCGTCAGTCCGCTGCTCAATGTAGCCCTTCCTCTCAAGCAGACCCAGATACTCCTTAGTCATGTTCTTGCTGACCCGCGCTTCTTTTACCAGCCTCGAGAAGTGAGACTCTGTAAACCGTTTTTTTGCGGGATCATATTGACCGAGCAGGAAATCAGACGAAAAGAAACTGTTCATGGAGCGGGCTCAGCGATTGACTTTATTCTCTTCGATGTAGTCCCAGTTAATGCGGTAGCCCATTCCTGGCTCCTGAGGCACCTGGACGCAGCCGTCTTCGTCGAGAGGATCGCAGATGGCTTCGAGGTATGGCTGCGGCGTGTCGTAATCGACTCCGGGCGCAAGCAGGCCACGCTCGTAGTATTCACAAGTGTCTTCACTGGTCGCGGCAAGTATCTGGAGATTTGCGAAGCCGCTCATGTGGATTTCGCACTTCACGCCAAACGCTTCGCATATGGGAACCATTTTCTTCACGCCCGTAATGCCGCCACGGAGCACATCTATCCGGCTCATGTCCGAGGCCCCGCGCTTAATCCAGTCCGCTCTCGTGTAGATGCTGCCGGCTGCGATCTCCGGTGAGAGAACAGGGATGGTGAGTTCAGCGCAGAGTTTCTCGTAGGCGCCGACGCGATATTCAGACATCGGGTGCTCGTACCAGTAGAAGTCGAGTTTCTCCAACTCCCGCCCGACCTTCACCGCTTCCTCGTAGGTGCAATAGGTGCCCCACGGATCGAAACTCAGCACCATGTCGTCGCCTACCGCGGAGCGGACGGCCCGGCACGCTTCGATATCCTGTTCGATGTGCGATGGACGGCCAGGGGCAGGCTCCTTCTTCACCGGATCCCAGAAGTAGTAGGGGTGGATTTTGTAGTGCCGGTAGCCTTCGGCTTTGCAGGCTGCGGCGTGCTCGGCGTAGTTTTCGGGGGAACCCATGTTGGGGAAGGTGCTGGCATAGGCTTTGACTCGATCACGACAGCCGCCGAGGAGCTTGTGAACTGGAACGCCAAAGACGCGGGCCTGCAAGTCCCAGAGAACCATGTCCAACACACTGATGAGATTCTCCTCGATGTTGGATACCCACATCCAGTGCCAGAATTTCTCGCGGTCAAAAGGATCGTGCCCGACCACGAGATTCTTGAGACGGCCAGTCATGGCTGCAGTCTGGCCCGCTGACATTCCGTCGTGGTCGCCGTGACCACTTCCTCCAAAGTAATATCCTTCGTCACCTTCATCGGTGATTACCTTGGTAAGCGTCTGGATGGCCGTTGTTTCGGGAAGGAATTCTCCATTGCTGTAGGGGCGTTTTGGAATTCGGAAAGGAATCACCTGCAAGTCTACGATTTTCATTGGGAGTTCCTTAGAAGCGGGTTGAGTTGTTCGAGGATTGCATCGAGCTCGCGGTGATCGTCCTTGTCCATCTCGATGCTGCCAGGTGTTCGCATCTTTGAAGTGTTGAAGATGCCGCGACGCACCAGAATTTCCTTGCAGACCTGAATGCCTAAGAGCGTATTGAAATTGATGAGCGGCAAAAGCTGATCGAACATTTTGCGGGCGGTGGCTTCTTCGCCGGCATCCATCGCGTCCCAGATTTGCACGTAGACTTCCGGGGTGGGCGCTCCGGGCATGAAGCCAGTAGCCCCGCGCCGAGTCTCGGAGATCATCCAGCGGCCCCAAGCTCCTCCGAACACGCCCCAACATTCTTCGTCTACCGCATCCACCACTGCGGAAATCGTATGAGCTGTGCAACCGGCTTCCTCCTTGATGTAACGGACGTGTTCGATCTCGGTCACCATCCGTGCAATGAGCGAAGGACTGAGACCGGGATTGGTGTGCTGCACAAACACCGGGATTGCAGCGGCATCGGAGATGGCCTGGTAATAGGCCCTCGTTTCTTCAGGCGGTGCGGACGAAAGATACGGCGGCAGGGCAATAACCGCATCGGCTCCAACTCCGGCTGCATGGAGAGCATGTTCCACCGCCGCGGGAGTGCTCGTGCCTGCGACTCCTGCGACAACAGGAATCCCTCCGGCAGCCTCGTTGACGACCGCTTCGACCATGCTGTGCCTTTCTCGGTCTGAGAAGTATTGAAACTCGCTCCCCAGGACTGGGAAGACCAGTCCGTGGGCGCCAGTCTTGATGCAGAAAGCAACTTCCTTGCGAAGGCTGTCGAAATCGATTTCGCCTTCGGCATCCAGAGGAGTCTGCAGAACGGGAAATACGCCCCTCAGCTTCTCAGGCATAGTTGGTCCTCTTTCGTCTTCGTGATTGGAGAAGTCCTTAACGGAGTCGGCATCCTGCACGAAGTTGGCATCCAGCGATGATGACTTGTGGTCTCGCGAGGACTATCTTATCTATCAGACTGAATGTGCAAAAGATGTGACAACGCTTTCAACGCATTACGTCCAAGATCATGCCGCTTTCGAGAATTCACCTGCACGTGGCAACCTTGACTGTCGCGTTCTTCCTATGTGGCGTGAGGGCTGAGACCGACGGGAACCTGGATATTGTTCTCGATGAGAAATTTGGGCCTGAGTGTGTCGGCTGGAGCATGAAAGACTGGACGAATCCGTTCCGTTCAGGACTCCGGCCCGATGAAAGCTATGTCAGGCTCGAAGACGGGATGATGAAAGTGTTTTTGGGCCGCGGCATGATGCGGGTAGAGAAGAGCGATCGTTATCATGGAATGGCGCTGACTCGGCCTCTGCAACTTTACGCCGATTTCGAAATTGAGTGCCTGATGAAATGGGATCGGAAAGGGCCGGGCACGATATTGGAAGCCTATGTGACTCTTCACAGCAAACGCATCGGTGTGGCGACGATGGGTATTGGGACGAGGGAGGCACGGGGAACAATTCTGGGAAGCTGGACGCGCACTGGAGGATCGGTGCCCTTGGCAGGTGAAGGCAGAATTCGATTCGTGCGAAAGAACAGGATTGTTCAGGTCTACTGGAATGGAGAGCAACTTGGCGAGAAAGAAGCGCTTCAGCCTCTTACTTCGATTTCGTTGACCGTGAAGACCTACCACAAGTCGCGTATCGAAGGTTCCTTTGCGGGGCTCGATCGTCTGCGTGTGTCCCTGCCGAAACCGAGTGTGGAACTCATGACCCAGAGCGAGAGCAGGCCATCGCCAAATCTTGTCGCTGGTGGAGATCTTGAGAATAGAGCCAAAGGCGCGACTGAAGCTGAATTGGACAACGTGGTGCTGGCCACTGAAGACTTGAAGGGTGTTGGAATCGGAACGCTCCTCGGATGGGAAACCGATATCGATGGAGTGCAGAGAATTTGGGAGTCAAACGGGTCGTACCTAGAGGCCCCCTGGGTATAGAGGAAATGACCCGTGGCCGACACCACCATCCCCGCGATCCGCTCCCCGGACGGCACCCGGACCAGGACATGGCGGGCGGCTTCGGTCTGCACCACCAGCTCGTGGGCTCCGTCCTGATACCCGACCCCCATCACCAGCCCCCGACCATCTCCAAGACCCTCTCGTGGACCCCGAAAAGCCGTACTCCAACAGATGAGTGGCATGGAGTCGGAGATAACTAACGGTTCATGAGGTACTTGCAAGTATTTTCGAGGCGAGAATAGAAGGGCATTACAAGAGGATTCAGGCACCAGTAGGAAGCAGAAAGGACGAGGATAGCTCAGCAAAACCGATGGATTGGGGGATCAGTATGAGGCCGCATTTGCAAACGCCCAGCCGGTCCCTCTGATTGATCTTGTCTTATGGTGGGAAGGCGGTCTCCGGAGTAGGAAGGATTGTCGGACCTGTGCCGTGTTCTTCACCTGTACGGGCTAGGATGTCCCTCCCCACCAGGGGTATTGGCACAAAGGTACCTTAGCAAACAATCGACAGATCTCGGGGGGCATCGATCCAGTGATTAGGTAAGAATCGCGGCAGGGGGTGGAAAGGCCGATGGACGCGAATCCTCTTCTGGTCGCCCTCGGAGTTGGTCGAGCCACTGGCCCCAAGCAATCCTGAACGGAGGTTATGGAAGAATCTATAACCTTTGTTTCCGCAATGAGATAGGCTCGTACGCTCAGGAAAGGTCCTCCTCTTCAAGCTTATAGCATAACTTAACAGCGTATCGGATCGATTCTCCCTACTATAGGGAGGTCCAGTCCCTAGCAGCCTGTCGGACTTTCGAGGTCACACCGAACGGGCATCATTAGTGTATGGCGAATCGATTTAGAACAGTAGATCGAGAGACTCCTTATCTGTTTCCTCCTTCGGTGCAGGAATGGCTGCCGGAGACGCATCTGGCTCGCTTCGTGGTGGAGGTGGTGAGCAAGCTGGAGTTGAGGAAGTTGGAGGATTCCTACACGAAACGGGGATCGGAAGGATACCATCCGGCGGTGATGCTGGCGTTGTTGTTTTACGGGTATGCGACGGGGGTGTTTTCGAGTCGGAAGTTGGAGCAAGCCACCTACGATTCGGTGGCGTTTCGCTACCTCGCCGGCAACACGCATCCGGATCACGACACCATAGCCCATTTCCGAAAGCGGTTTTTGGAAGAGCTGAAGCCGCTGTTTGTGGAGATCTTGCTGCTGGCCCAGGCGATGGGATTTCTGAAGTTGGGCCGAGTGAGTTTGGATGGCACGAAGGTCAAAGCCAATGCCTCCAAGCACAGTGCGTTGAGCTGGGGGCACATCCAGAAACTGGAAGCGCGGCTGCGAGAAGAAGTGGACGAGTTGATGCAGCTGGCCGCGGAAGCGGATGGACGAGAAGAAACGGAAGGGATGGACATCCCGGCCGAGCTGGCGCGGCGGGAAGCACGGTTGAAAGCGATCGATCAAGCGAAGCAGAAGCTGGTCGAGCGGGCGGCCGAGCGGCAGGCGGCCGAGCACGCCGAATATGAAGGGAAGGTGGCCAAGCGGCAAGCCCAGAGGAAAAGGGGAAACAAACCGAAGGGTCGCGAACCCAAACCGCCCCGAGGAGGAATCCGAGACCAGGATCAGATCAATCTGACGGATGAAGATTCTCGGATCATGCCGGTCTCGGGCGGGGGATTTGAGCAATGCTACAACGCTCAGGCCCTGGTGGATAACGACAGTCTGTTGATTGTGGCCGTTCATGTCACGCCAAACGCCAATGACAAGAAAGAACTGAAACCGGCCCTGGCGGCGCTGCACGCATTGCCGGAGTCGTTGGGTCGGCCCCAGGAGCTGCTGGCCGACAACGGCTACTTCAGTGGTGCCAACGTGGAGCTTTGTAGCGAGCATGCGGTCCTTCCCTATATTGCGGTCGAGCGGGAAGCCCACCACTTGCCGCCGAACGAACGCTGGAAAGAACCGGAGCCACCCGGGGAAGACGCCGATGCGGTGGAGCAGATGAGATACCGGTTGAAGACCCCGGCGGGTCGAGCCATCTACGGGCAACGCAAAGCTGTCCCCGAGCCCGTCTTTGGGATCATCAAATCGGTGATGGGCTTTGCGCAGTTCTCTCTCCGAGGAGCGGAGGCGGCAGACGGGGAGTGGACTCTGGCCAGCATCGCCTGGAATCTGAAAAGAATGTACAACCTCGCCTGCCGCCAGCCGAAGCTGGCCCGTGCCACCCTCTGAAGAGGTGGGCCAGGTCGTTTCAGCGGCCAAATCACCGCCGCAGATCAGACGATTCATCGATTTCGTGCTTGGTCGTGCAAGACTTTGGATCAAACGTCAAATTTCAGAAGTGCCTGTGAGTCAAGTCCGACAGGCTGCTAGGGAGGTCCAGTCACTCCGTCGGCACCAGGCGCTTGAGCTCTTCGAAGAAGTTCAAGATGATGCGCAAACTTTGCGGGAAAGTCGACTCGCTTTCCAGAGTGAAGAGAAATCGACCATCGTCGGCAACATCGTAGCCGAAATGACCCGCCCCTTGGGAGTAGGCCAGGGGCACCTCGAAAAGAAGTCTCGGGCGGTCCGGCTTGAGGCCGTCCGGGGTGACTCTCATATCGACGGCGAACAGCTTTTGAAGATGTTTGTAGAACAGAGTCCCGCCGTCTCGAGACCAGACCGGTTCGCTTCCGCCTTCGTTCGAAATCGGAATCTTGACTCGAAGAGAGGGGAAAGGCTGAACGTAGACCTCATTCCGGCCTGACTGGTCCGACGTGTAGGCCAGCCAGCGACCGTCAGGAGAAAGGCGCGCCAGGAGTTCCTGATAAGGCGCCGTCAGCAACGGACGCGCCTCGCCCTTTGGCTCGGTCGTCACGACCCAGATGTCGAAGCCCGTTTCCGGATGTATGAGATCAACCAGAATCCGAGTGCCGTCAGGAGTGACACTTCCGGCGTGTATATGATGTGGGGTAGACCAGAGCACCTGTTCTTGTCCCGTTCCGTCCGCACGCTTGCGTCTGAGGGAGCGCTCTTCGCCCTGTCGCGAGGATGCCCATATCAACCACTTCCCGTCGGGACTCCAGATCGGAGTCTCGTCCTCGCCTGGATCGAAACTAATGCGGGTTTGACTGCCCCTTTCGAGATCCCTGACCCAGACCTCGTTTCCCCCTGTTTCGACGTGGAAAGCGATGCGGTCTCCGTCGGGAGAGAGTCGAGGGTCCATATATCGCAAAGGCGCCGCCTGCAGATCAAGGGGCTCTCCACGCTCGTCCAACGAGAACAGAGTGGACGATCGCACTGCAGTCTGCTGAGCCGGAACGTATACTAGGGTCCCAGTGTCGGAAAGGGCCGCGTTGACCTCTCGTTCACTGCCTTCGGCAAGGTCGTCGAGCACCGCTCGAGGCGAACCGGTGAGGGTTCGCTTGTCCGGATCGAAGCCGACTGCCATCAACCGCCCTTGGCTGGAATAGACAATGTGCCCCGTCGGAGCGTAACGCAGCAGCCTCCCCGCGGGGATCAGCGTCCGATGCCTCCCCGTCTCAGGATCCAGGACCTCGATGCTCGGGTCAGACCCACTGAGCGAAGTAAACGAAAGAAGAAGGGCGCTTTGGTTGGGCAGATCGGCCGCGTTGAAATAGAAATCCATACGCCCCTCGATGGCTCCGCCGAACACCGGCTCCGGCTCGCCTCCATTTGCGGAAACCTTCCAGAGTCCGCGGTTGGTCGAGTCGAAGTTGGTCAAGTCGAACACGAGAGTGTCATCGCTTCTCCAACTCAAAAAGTTTGATGTCCCGAAAACGGTCGACAACAACGGCCTTAGCTCGCATAACGTCACCGGCGGCCCGCCGTCGATAGGGATTTTCTTGATTTGACTGGAAGAGCGAAAGGCGACCCAGTTGCTATGGGGCGAAAAGACCGGAGCAAACGCTCCTTCGGTACCGGCCAGAACGGTTGCGGAGGGCTCCTGCAGTCTTCTCAAGAACAGGATCGTTCCCCTGTTGCGGGGAGTTCCGGCATCTGCGGCGGTTGGACTCGCCTGCTCGTCCGGGGCAGAGGTTTCCAAAGAATCCCGGCCGACAAAAACGACCTTCTCGCCGTCTGGGGAGATGGCGACGTTGCGGGTGTCGACGCCCACCCTCAGATCCAGGCCGTCGGAGGGCGCCAACGACATGCTCAGGTGCGAAACCAACTGAGGAGATGGGCGATTCAGTACCGAAATGACCAGAGCCGCCAGAAGAGCCACCGACAAGAGGCCGACAAGAGTCCAGGCCAGAGAAAAGGGCCTCTTCGGGATCTCAGGGGACGGTAGATGGAATTCGTACGGCTCGGCCAGGCAATCCTTAATCGTGATGCGGGCGTCGCCGATATCCCGCAGCCGTTCATAAGAGTCCCTTTCGAGGCACCTACGCAACAATCTACGGATAGTCCTGGGCGTACCCTCAGGTAGAGCCTCCCAGTCAGGATCCTTGTGGACGATCGCACCCAGGATGTCAGTTGCTGTTTCTCCGCTGAATACCTGATTGCCGGTCAGCATCTCGTACAGCACACACCCGAAGGCCCAGATATCGGTTCTCTTGTCTACGGGCTTACCACGGGCCTGCTCGGGACTCATGTAAGCAGCAGTCCCCAGAATCACGCCAGCAGAAGTCATCTCGCCCGTTCGCGTGGGTGACTGGGAGATGTCGGCAGCAGGGATCTCGCCCTCTAATGCCTTGGCTAGACCAAAGTCCAGAATCTTGACCTTACCCTCGGGAGTGATATTGATGTTAGCAGGCTTCAGGTCCCGGTGGATAACCCCGCTCTCATGGGCAGCTTCCAGACCCTCGGCGAGCTGGCGGGAGACTTCCAGGGCCTCCTCCACAGGCAAGGGTCCCTTGGCGACACGCTGAGCCAGGGTTTCACCCTCCACCAACTCCATCGCAAGAAAATGAACTCCATCCGAGTGCTCAAAGCTGTGTATGGCGGCAATGTTCGGATGATTTAGGGAGGCTAGGAGCTGGGCCTCTCGCTCGAACCTGGCCAGCCTCTCAGTATCCTGGGTGAATCGCTCCGGCAGGACCTTGATGGCGACTTCGCGCTTTAGAGTGGTGTCCTCGGCCCGGTACACCTCACCCATACCTCCTTCACCGAGCTTAGAGGTGATCTTGTAGTGGGAGATGGTCTGGCCTATCAACAGAGTCTCCAGACTGAAGGGGAGTCTATCTACCGGATACTAGATCTTTGGGTCTGGAAGGGCAATCTCACGAGGATGGTTTATATATTAATCCGAAGGATAGATGGGACCATTCTCAGCTACCATACGGAGGTCCAGTTGCTCCCCAATCGGCGCCAACCGCTTCCGTCGTTCGAACCAGTTGAGGACGACCAGGAGTCAGGTCGGATCCGGTGGATGGGCAGTCTTGGCGATATAGGCGACCCACCACAATTTGCCTGCATATCAGCCTCCAGTACGATCTGCTCACAGAATTGGGCGGGGCAGCTGCGTCGCCTCCAACCTCCTCGCCGTGCTAACTTCTAATCTACAACGGCCGTAGTGGCCATCGCCATGAAAACGTGCGGACATGCCGCGACTCCGAACCCGCTTGATGGATCAGGAATACACCGGCCACATCCCTCTGTGGGTCCGCCCAAACAGAGGCACCGCTCGAGCCAGAGTGGCCGAAGGCTGTTGCCGAGCCAAGAGGTCCTCCACGGTGACTCCCCACACTCCAACCAAGCCCCCACTTTACCTCTAGTTCCTTCGAGAAACCGCCCAGAACCGGGAGGGGGGCACTACCGATCGCACGACTTCGTTTTCACTGACTTCATCCCAGCGATAGAGGCAGCGAGCTTTACTGATGCCGAAATCCGGACCATTACTGTAGAGAACCCCATGAGGTCCTTCACAATTGGGGTGAGGCAGATATAGCCCGTTCCAAGGCGAATCCTGGCAATTAACAGGCTCCCAGATCACTTTTCTGGTTGCGGCTTGATGAAGAACACGTATTCGTTTGTGTCCATCTCGTGACCAGGAGTCCCCCGGAGGCTCTCGTCCCATGCCATGATTTCTTCGACGTGTGCACCATCGTAGATGATGCTGTATTGGACCATTAATTCGTTGGGAATATCGTCTTTGTACTGGTTGATGATGCAGTTGTGACTGTATCCGTCGGGGCATAGCGTGTCTCCGCTGACGATGATGCCACTTTGCCATTCGATGCCGTCATTGGATTGATAGAGAACAAAGCGATTGCTACCTTCCCCCAACTGCCCTGACCTCCCGTGCAAATAGTACTTACCACCGAGATAGGCAAGTTCTGGGTCACGAATCATCTTGTCCACATAAGCGCGCTCTTGTTCGCTCCAGGTCCTACCCTGATCCGTGCTGATGCAATAGTAGAAGTGGTGCTCGTCTTTTTCGGTGTAGGCACCCGCCAGCAGGCGACCATCTTCCATCACGCACATTGTTCCGTACCATTTGTCATCGTCCAGTGTCAGCGTGCTCCTTTTTTCCCAGCTACGCCCGTCGTCCGTGCTGGCATACAAGACGTGGGGACCGGCACTGCTGTCGAACAGGACGTAGTTGGTATTTCCTGCTACCGCTACTGCGCATGGATAACCCACAAAATCGCCGTCAACGGGCTCGTTATCTGTCCAGGTGGAACCGTTATCACTGCTTCTCATGATGCTGCTCTTGGCCCTGTGGCTATGCAGGCCCCCATCTCGCATATGTGTGAGAAATAGCACTACGGTTCCATTCTGTGTGACCAGTCCTTCTTCGACGAATGCGGGGCTGTTGGCGTCCTTCTGATACGACTCGTAGGAATACGGGAACTTGTTGTATTTTTCCCAGGTCTTGCCGCCATCTGGACTCACTGCATACTCACTCCAACCATCATTGTTGTGGTCGCTCGTATTCGTATTGAAGGCCACGATCTGACCGTTGGGATACTCCATGCAGACGGGTCCACCATGGGAGTTTCTGCCGGGAAAATCATGCTCCAGATCGGATATGATCGTTCCGAAGACATCATCACCCAGTTTCGTCGAAGGGTCATGGTCATAGATCAAGGCACCATCGATCTGTTCATACTGGATAGTCTCTTTGGCAACCGGATTCGGTTTCTGATCCTGCGCGCAGGCCTGGAAGGCACAACCAATCAGAACCGTGAAAATAGCGATTGCACCCCATCGTTTCATTGTCATTCTCTATCCTTTCAGCAGACTCTTGTTCCTATGCTGAGTCTGTCAACCGATTGCAGCTCTATAGCGGCGCCCATCTGATTCGAATGTTTCCAGAAGACGCGGATTCCAATCAGGAGGTTCGAGCTAGGTCGGCCCGCAGAGTTCGCTCGCTGTCGAAAACCTGCCTCAAGATTGCGTGGAAGCACGGGATAGCCCCAGGCCACTTCCGATGCCGCCGAATCCCAGGCTGGCTCGGCGGCAGCATCCGCGCCTGGTCGAGCCCGGCATGGATAGACTCCTCGCAGCGTGTTGTTGCATCATGCTCCGGACCGGTGAGCCCAGTCTAGCATCGGCGGATCTGCATTTGTATACGTGACAGATCCCTATACCATTGCAGCGCGTGAAACCAGGCGACCCATTGGTGGAGTTGTCATATCAGACCAGAGGAAAGGGATTGGAACATGGCGAAACGATTGATGGTGACTGGCCCGAGACAGGTGGAATTCGAAGAGACCCCCGTACCCGATTGTCCCGATGATGGCCTCTTGGTGCGGGCTCGGGTCACCGCGGTCAGTACCGGTACCGAGATCCGCGTTTATCGGGGAATCCCAGTGGACAACGAGGGAGCGTTCCTCCACACCTACGTCCCTTTTCAGTTCCCCTGTGAGAACGGCTATTCGATGGTGGGCGAGGTTGTGGAAGTGGGCGCCGAGGTCTCGGGATCCAGTGTTGGAGAACGGGTTTACGTAGCGGCAGCCCATAGTCAGTACGCAGCTGTCCCGGCACACACCGCCATCCGCCTACCGGAAGCTATCTCCGACGAAGTCGGCGTTTTCCTGAGCATCCTGGAGGTGGGTCACATCGGCCTGCGGACAGGGCGCCCAGAGCCTGGTGAGAACGTTGCCATCATGGGAGGGGGCGTCATCGGTCTTTCGGCACTAGCCTTCTGCCGAGCCTTCGGTTTTCGCACTGCGGTCATCGAGCTCGACCGCGGACGGCGAGATCTGGCCGGCAGAATGGGGGCTGATCTGCTTGCCTCCCCTGAGGACGAAGACTTCTCGGACCGCATCATCGAGTTCTTCGGTGGCGAAGGGGCTGATCTGGTCCTGGAGGCCGCGTCGGTGTGGCCGGCTATCGAGAGCGGTATGCAGATCGCCAAACAGGACGGCCGAGTGGTGGTCATCGCTCGCCATACCGACATGCCTACGTTCAGTCCGGTTAGCCATCCCTACCTGGGAAAAGGGCTGACTCTGCTCACTTCCTACGGCCACCGACCGGATGGCCATCGCTGGGATCGACGCCGGTCCAACGCCCTGACACTCGAGCTGCTGTCGAAGGGGAAATTGCTGGTTTCACCGATGATCACGGACAGGTTCGATTGGCAGGAGCTGCCTGACGTCTACAGGCGCATGGACGAGGGAGACAAGGGGCTCGTGGGCGTCGTGATTCACTGGTCCTGATTCTTGAGCGGGTTCGGCTGCGTCGAAAACCTTGAACGAACGGACAATCCGGCGCATGATGATCCCCATGATGCTTGACTGGTTTTCCTCCACTGAAACGACGGTGGCGCAATCATCCGGCCTGGCTGCGCCAGACTCTCTCGGAGTCTCCAATCTGCTGTACCCCAGACTCCTCCGGAAACTTCCGTCTGAGCCTGGGAGATCCACACCGGTGAACCGAAGCAGAGTGGGCCAGGTTCTGCTGCTCGCAAGCCTGTCGATTCTTCCCTCCTGCACGGACGGTTCTGTCGAAGAGAGGGACCCATACCGGGAGATTGTCGATATCTCGAGAAATCCAGAAGCCCTCCGCGAGTACCTGAAGCCGATCCCGCCGACCGAGCCTGCCGAGGCCCTGAAGACCTTCGAGACAACCGGTGGCTTCCGGATGGAGCTGGTGGCCCAAGAGCCCGAGGTGGTCGAGCCGCTGTCCGCCACCTTCGACGAGAACGGCCGCATGTACGTGGCAGAGTTCTATGGCTATCCTCGCCAGCCGCCGCCGGGCGAGGACGGTACGGGAAGGATTCGGCTGCTCGAGGACCGGGACGGAGACGGCCGCTACGAGACGGCACACATCTTCGCCGACAAGCTGGTCTGGCCCACCGGTGTGGCGGTCTGGAAGCAGGGAGTCTTCGTCTCGGCGCCGCCGGACCTGCTCTACTTCAAGGACACGGATGGCGACGGTCGGGCCGACATCCGAGAGAAGGTCTACACCGGATTCGGTGTGACCAACGAGCAGCAGATGCTCAACAACATCATCTGGGGCGTCGACCACAAGATCTACGCATCCACCGGCGGCAACGGCGGCTATATCCGTCCTGGGGATCAGCCCGATGCCGAGCCCATCTCGGTCTACAATCGGGACTTCCGTTTCGACCCTGTGAACAGAGAGTTGGAGCTGACCACCCAGACCTTTCAGTTTGGACACACCTTCGACGAGTGGTACAACCGCTTCGTCTGCCGGGCGGGCTCCTTCGGCCGGCACGTCGTCATGCCACCGGGATACCTGGAGCGGAATCCCTACCTCTTCTTCGACCTGCACGGGTACCTGACGACCGGTTCCATGGAGGTCAACGGACTGACCGAGGGGCGGCTCCCTATCTACCGGACCAGCCCCATCGAACGCTGGCGCAAGATCCGCGAGGCCCGACGGGTCTTCGCGGGCAGGATCGCCCGGGTCGAGGAGGGCGGTCGGGAGAACTACCAGGCCTTCGCTGCCGCCTGGGCAGGAGTAAAGGCCTACACCGGACACGCCTACCCCGAGAGCTACCGGGGCAGCATCTTCACGGGCGCCGCCACTGCGAACCTGCTTCACCGACGTCTGCTCAAACCCGACGGAGCCACCTTCAAAGCCGTCCGAGCCGATCCCGAGGACACCGAGTTCGTCCGCTCCAGCGACAACTGGTTCCGACCCGTGAACTCGGTAAACGCACCCGATGGCACCCTCTACATCCTGGACATGTGCCGGGAATTAATCGAGCACGGCCACGTGCCTGAGCGGGTCCTCAAGCACCTGGACTTCTCCCGAGGCTCGGAGCATGGTCGGATCTACCGGGTGGCACCACCCGGTTTCAAGGTACCGCCTGCCCCCCGTCTGGGTGAGGCCAGCATCCAGGAGCTGGTGGGGCACCTGGAGCACCCCGGCGGCTGGTGGCGGGAGACTGCACATCGGCTCATCTACGAGCGTCAGGACCCTTCGGCAGTCTCTGGACTGCGGCGGCTCCTGAAGGAGAGCAAGCATCCCCTGGCCCGGATGCACGCCCTCTGGTCGCTGAAGGGGCTGGGAGCCTTGAGAGACACAGACGTGGCCAGGGCACTGTCCGATTCCTCTCCGGGGGTTCGGATGCACGCCGTCGAGCACGCAGAGAGCAGGATGAATCGCTCCAGAGGCCTCTCCCAGAGGATCCTGGAGATGGCCGGGGACGAGAACCCTCGAGTGCGTCTGCGAGTCGCTCTGGCTCTGGGTGAGATCGGGAACAGTCGAATCCTGCCGGCTCTGGTGAAGATCGCCAGAAGCGACTCTACAGACCGCTGGATTCGAAATTCGGTCCTGAGCTCCAGCACCGATCTGGCCGACCGTCTCTTTACCAAGCTGGCGAACCTGGACGAATTCGACCAGGAGCCATTAGCCCAGCAGTGGCTAGCTCCATTGGCCCGGGTGGTCGGAGGCCGGGGCATTGCCTCTGAGCTCAACCGGCTGACCGGAGCAGTCTCTACCCACCCGACCCTGGCGTCCCAACCCCAGGTGCAGCTGGCCATCGTGACCAGTCTGGCTGAGGGGCTGGCCATCAACGGTAAGACCTTCACCGGCCTCGAGAACATCCCTGCCTCGGCAACCCGCATGATCCAGAGTCTCTTGGATGGGTCCCGTTCGGCGTCCACCGATGCCGAGCTCGCAGAGGAGGAGCGCCTGGCGGCGATCCGCCTCCTCCGTCACGCTGCTTTCGAAGAGGTTAAGGAAGCGCTGACGGCGCTCGTCGATCCAAAGCAGCCTCAGGCGCTTCAGCTGGCAGCCATCGAGGCCCTGGCCGGCTACAACGAACCGGCGATTGGCCCGCTCCTGTTGGAGTCCTGGGCCACTTACACCCCCAAGGTCCGGGGTGGGGTCCTGTCGGGAATCCTGTCGCGTCTGGACTGGACCCGCGCCCTGCTGGGGGCCATCGAATCCGAGGAAATACCCGCACGCCAGATCGCCGCGAAACGCCGCGAGCTCCTGATGAACCACGACGATGAGGGGATCCAAGAGCGGGCCGTGAGCCTTTTCGAGTCTGCGACTCCCGGTGAGAGACAGGACGTTCTGGCCGACTACCGGGCCGCCTTGACGCTGGCGGGGGACAGGGGACGCGGCGAGGAGGTCTACCGGCGTGAGTGCATCAAGTGCCATCGGTTGGGAACTACCCAGCATCCGGTTGGCCCGAATCTGATCGTGGCAGGCTATGAAGACCCGGAGCCGCTCCTGGCCAGCATCCTGGATCCGAACCGGCTGGTGGAGTCCCAATACACCCAGTATGTGGTGACAGACCAGAAGGGCCGCCTCTACACGGGCCTCCTGGCCCAGGAGACGGCGGCCAGCATCACCCTGGTGGAGAGTGAGGACCTACAGAACACCCTTCTAAGGAGAGACATCCGGGAGATTCGAGCCACGGGTCAATCCCTGATGCCGGAGGGGCTGGAAGAGACCATCTCCCACCAGGAGATGGCAGACCTGATGGCCTTCATCCTTGACTACCAGTACGTTGTCGGAGCCGAAGGCGGGGGGTACGGCCCGGGACAGGAGGTCTTCGGGGAACCCCTGGAGACGCGCCGCTACACGGATGGTCCCTGAGGCAACTGCGGCGAGTACCGCAGCCCTCATTCGGCCTGGATTGGTGCTCCTGCCGTTTCGATGAAGCCTGCGACACGGACAGACTAGGTATCGAGCCGGCTCCGGAGCGAGGCAAGGGGCTGCCGTGGGACATCTTCCTGAAAGCCCATTGGGGGGCGATCGCAGCCGCCGACTTCTTCTCACTGGCGATTATCAGCAGGGCTGGCCTGGTTCGCTACTTCGTACTTTTCGTAATCGATCAGCGCTAGTCCCATTGGGGTCGATGAAAACGGACCCTTGGATGTCCAGAAGAGGCAGGACGTTGTTCTCCCTGCTTCCCCTGAACTCCACCAACCCCAACTTCGGCTTCTTCCACTGGATACCGGAGGAGGTGGCAAAACAATGGCCGTGCCGATACCGGCCCGTCTCATCGACATGAACGGCCTCGTACCACATCTTGTGTAGCCCCCCGTCCAGCTTCACGGTGTTGAAAGCACCCACTCGGAACTCCTCCCAGGGGTGCTCGGATACGATGCAGTGGTCGTCTGTCTTGGCAGGGGGATTCACGGTCAACGTCATATTCGTAGATCGAGCCAGGAGGAGATAGTCAATGAAGAGGTGCTTTTCTGACCCCAGCTGCAAGGGTTCGATCGGCTTTGCCGCCCACTTCACCCTCTGTCCCAAGGTCAAAGGGTCTAGAAAAGGCAAGCTGGCAAGCTGGCCAAGAAATAGTCGGCGGTGCACGGCAGACCACGTTCGCACAGTGGGACAGAAAGTGCCAGTTCCTCAACTCGCGGCCGGCTGGCTTCAGCGCCCGAAATAGAACATCGGCTCCCTGCCGTCTGCGGTAGTTCATTCGACATTTCAAGTTTCCCGCAGAAACGTCGAATGAACTACGCTGAGATTGCAGAAAACCAGAGGTTCCTTCCGCTCTGGAGATGCCTTCTAGCCCCGGTACTTCTCCGGCAAGGGCGATACGTCCAAAGCCGCACACCAGATCTTGAGTCTGTCGAGCCGGGACGTGAGACTTGGCGAAGACTAACCAGAACCCAATTGACTCCAGGGTTTTGGCCGCATTGATCGAGTGATTCCTGACGACATCCTAAAGCTTTCTCACTGGACGACATTTCCCGCCAGATAGTTTAGGATTCCGGGCAACAATTGTCGTGTGAGCCCTGAATCTCCCTTTCAGACTGGCCGGACAACCAGCCTGCCGGTTAGGAAGAGACTCTATTTTCCTTCGCCAGTTATTTCTCGCTAACTCATGTGGATTCAATACGATACAGAATTCTATGGTAGGTACATGGATCTGTTCTGCCTACCATGGTCTATATACTAATCCGAAGGATAGATGGGGCCATTCTCCCTACCATATTGAGGTCTCGTCACTTCTCCAGGAATTGCACTCACCGGAAGGGAAGCGGAGGGGGGGGTGGGCCGGGTGTGGCTTCAGCCACGCCGACGATTGTAGTCATTCTGCGCGTGGAATCAGAACTGTACCATCCGGAGCCGTCGCGCTCAATGAGAACGCCCAGCCACCGTGATTGAAGTTTCGGGTGTTACTCAACGTGATGTCGACCAGGTTTTTACCTTGGCGCAAGCGCAGTTCGATCAGCCTATCCATGAAGTTGTCCTGGTGGCCCAGGTCGATGGGCGTGGATTCGTTGACCCGCAGGACCAGGCGATCATCCCACGCCAGCCGCAGTTTTGCAGTCAAGTCCTTGGGAGCTTCCAATATACAGCGGGCCGAGGCGGTTCCTTCATGGATGTAGATCCCTGCTTTCCTGGGATGGGGCCGGCGAGAGTGAAGAAAATCGACGAAACCATGCTTCGCCTGCTGTCGTTTCCAGCTCTTGGGATCGACCTCGTCCGAGCCCTCAAGCGGCGTCCTTGCCGCCACCTCAATCGAATCGTTCTCGGAGACCTCTGAAATCCACCAACTCCCACTGTCAGGCAAGGGCAGGTCGAACTCGCCCCGCGGAACCGCAGGAGCAACCCGTAGACCGGGAGCCAGTTTCTCGAACGGAGGCATGCGAAAGAACGGTCGCACCGGCTTCTGCTGATACCAGTAGACCGTGGAGCAAATATCGTTGCTCATGCAGCCGAATCGTATATGAATCGACTTCTGAAACTTGATTGAATCATCATGAAACCAGCGATATCCAGCAAGATTCTTGGCAGGTCGTGCCTGCCCATCGTCGAATTGCTGGTAGTAGGGCATGGAGGCGTACAAGCGGGTGCTTGGAGTGTGCATGGATCCCCCATATGAGGTTCCAAACGTATCCTCGCCGCCGATGCCGCGGAGATAGGAAGGATGCTCACCGTCACCGTCAATATAGATGTTGTCCGATCCACCGTGGCTCCATCGGTCCTCGTTGTCGATCAGCCGGACTCCGTAGACGAAACCAATCAGCTGTCCAGGCCCGTTGGCATCCAGCATGAGAAAGTCTTCGCCAGCTCGCTGGGTCGGGTTCTCGCGTCGCCAACGGGAACAGAACCGCCGCCGCTCCTTCAGCTCCGCTCCCGGATACTGATGCCAATCGACCATACAGTAGACCGCCTCGTCCCGATCGCCGGTCTCGAACTCGACCCGTGCCGATTTGGCAAACGGCATGCGAAAATAGCTGTTGTAGCCAGAATCAGCTTGCACGGACAGATACGGGGTGTTGATCGGATACCAGGGCTGGCCGTGCATCACTCCGAAGAAATCGGCAAGCGGAGCTTCGACAAACGGAATCTCCTCACCGTCGAAGAAGATGCGGACGACGATGTTCCGCGTGTAGTTGTGCCACCTGCTCTCAGGCTTCTTCCGGTTGGAGCGCGTGGCCCAGATATGGCGGATGCAGCCGGGACCTTCGAGGTTAGCATAGGTTCTCCTCGTATTCGCCGGAATGCGCGAGTAGAAGGCTGCTCGCCGCGACACCGATTCGGCCGGCAGGTCTAAATCAAGGTCTGGAGACTGGGCCAGCAGCCCGATAGTTGTAGCGAGCAGGAACAGGACCGCTGACAACCAGTAACGCGAACGCTGCTCTAAGAGTCTTGGCCTCATTCTTCTGAATCTCTTGGTTATCTTCAGCTCCTTGACCTAGTGGGAGTTGACCTCACACTCACGGCCTACCACCGTACCCCAAGGCCTCCAGACTACTGGGGAACCCATCTAGCGAATACTAGATCTTTGGGTCTGGCAGGGCAATCTCAGGCCGATGGTGTATATAACAATCCGAAGAATAGCTGGAACCATTCTTAACTACCATACGGTGGAATACGGTGGGTTAAATCACTCCCCGTTCGGCACCAGCCGCTTGAATCTCTCAAACGAGGGAAGGCGTTAAGTGTTATACGAGAGGGCCCTTACGACCTCGTCTTCCAGTCCTTCCAGCTCCTTCCGCGCCTGACCGGCTGAGCTTCTGTCCGGTCTGCGTCCTGATCGAGCCGTAGTAGGCAAAATCGCCAGAATTTACCGATGAACTCCGTGCGAGCATCCAATATTAGGAAAGGGGGATGCCCTGAAACTGATGGCCGACAAGAATATCGGGGCCCTACTGGTACTCGAAAACGACAACCTGTTGGCGTGATTTCAATCGGGGATGTCGTTAAGGCTATCATCTCCGAACAGCAATTCACGATAAAGCAGCTTGAGAACTACATTACAGGAGTGCCATAGCCTCGCTGAATCTTCGACATGTCACAAAAGAGAAGATGCGCTTTTATCACGCAGAAGAAAAGAAACCTTACCTGTGGATGGTCGTCAACGACCACCTTCTCCGCGAGGAACTCGTAGCGGCTCGCTATACAACCAACAACAAGAGCAATGCATGCTCTGGAATGTGGCAATAGTTGGCAAAACTGGGGGCTTACATTCTATTGATAGAAAAGGAGTTATGTCAGAATGGTGAGCTAGACTAGGACGCTTTGGATTTGATCACGTTCATTTGTATTGTGGCAATGCCGTATTGTGTATAATGTGGTCTAACTATGAGCGAGTACATCGGGATCGCGGTCTGTTTTGTGCTGGCCACTGGACTCACGGGGGCGATGGTGTTTTTGGCCTCCACGCTGGGTCAGAAGAAGCCCTCACCCGTGAAGTCAGAACCGTTCGAGTGCGGAAAGAGTCCCTTTTCCCTTCCGGGCGGCAGATTGGCGGTCAAGTTCTATCTGACCGCGATCCTGTTCATCCTATTCGACGTGGAGCTGGTCTTCCTCTATCCCTGGGCCGTGATCTACCGCACGCTGGGGATGTTGGGTCTGGTGGAAATGGGGATCTTTCTCGGGATCCTGATGGTGGGCTTCGTCTACGCTTGGGACAACGGAGCCCTGGAGTGGCAGTGACATGCTGAACGATTCGACATTCTTGACCAGTCGCCTCAACGAGGCCCTTGGCTGGGCTCGGAAGTTTTCGATCTTCCAGTACCCCTTCGTGACCGCGTGCTGCGGCATGGAGTACATGGCCACGGCCTGTTCTCACTACGATGTCGACCGCTTCGGAGCGGGTTTGCCCAGATTTTCCCCGCGTCAGGCGGACGTGCTCTTTGTGGTAGGCACGATCAGCCACAAGATGGCGCCGGTCTTGAAACGCATCCACGATCAGATGGCCGAGCCCAAGTGGGTTGTTGCCTTTGGAGTCTGCACCTGCACCGGCGGCTTCTATGACAACTACGCGACCGTGATGGGTATCGATACGATCATACCGGTGGATGTCTACATCCCCGGCTGCCCGCCGCGGCCTGAGAACGTTCTCGACGGACTGATGAAGCTCCAGGACAAGATCCAGAACCAGCACAGCAGCGGCCGACCGACCGCACCCGAACCTCGCCCGGTCCTCCTGGAAACATGAATACCCCCTCTTTAATTGAGTCTGTCAGCAGCCGCTTCCCCGATGCGGTGTCGGCTTCCCACAGCTACCGGGGCGACGAAACCGTGGTTCTGCGCCGGGAGTTTCTACTCGAGGTGGCGCGGTTTCTCAAAGAGGACCCGGCCTTGCAGATGAATTTCCTCATGGACTTGACCGCCGCGGACTACTCTACTTTCGGCGAGAGTCCGGCGCCGGCTTTCTTCGCCTCTTCCGGTGTAGCGCTAAGGCCCTCATCCCAGATCCCGGATCAGGACCCCTGGCCCGGTCCTCCGGGGGAGACACGCTTCGTGGTCGTCTACCACTTCTACTCTCTGCAACACAAGCACCGACTGCGGCTGGTAGTGCCGGTTCAGGAGGCCGAAGCCGAGGTGGATTCTTTGACTTCATTGTGGGCCGGAGCCGACTGGCTCGAGCGAGAGGTTTGGGACATGTTCGGGATCCGATTCCAGGGGCATCCGGATCTGAAACGCATCCTCATGTACGAAGAGTTTGAAGGTCACCCGCTGCGTAAGGACTACCCCGTCAACAAGCGGCAGCCCCTGATAGGACCGGTCAACTGATGAAAATCTCAAGTTCCGAAACCCTAATCAATCCCAATAGTTGCCCGCCTGTGTCGGATCAATGACGCTCGATCCAGGCTCCCCCAGGGAGACATCCCAGACACCCAAGAGCACCGCCGATCTGGAGACGCGGGACATGATGCTCAACATTGGGCCTGCGCACCCAGCCATGCACGGGATCGTCCGGATCCTCGCCGGGCTCGACGGAGAGCAGATCGAGACGGCCGAAGTGGAGATCGGTTACCTCCACCGCGGTTTTGAGAAGATGGCGGAGGTGGTGGACTACAACGGCGTTATCCCCTACACCGACCGGCTCAACTACGTCTCCCCGCTCATCAACAACATGGGCTACTGCATGACCGTGGAGAAGCTTCTTGGGATCTCGGTTCCGGAGCGATGCCACTACGTACGGGTCATTACCTCCGAGATTTCCCGCATCTCAGACCACCTCACTTGCGTGGGCGCCACCGCCATGGAGTTGGGAGCCTTCAGCGTCTTTCTCTACATGATCAAGGCTCGGGAGTATCTCTGGGAACTGGTTGAGAAGGTAACCGGGGCGCGTTTGACAGTCAGCTACTGCCGCGTCGGTGGGGTGAAGGCCGACCTCCCTGAGGATTTCGCCGAACCTTGCCGCAAGGCATTCGAGGAGACCCGCAAGGTCCTCGACGAGGCGGACGGGCTCCTCACTCGCAACCGCATCTTCACGGACCGAATGAACGGAACTGGCGCGATCTCCGGCGAAGACGCCATTTCCTACGGAATTACTGGCCCCTTTCTTCGCGCCAGCGGTGTGAACTACGACGTCCGCAAGGACTGCCCCTACGCCGTCTACGACCGGCTGCCTTTCGACGTGCCGGTCGGGACCCGAGGGGACAACATGGATCGTTATCTGGTGCGTATGGAGGAGATGGAGCAGTCCATGCGTATTGTGGAGACGGCGCTGCGCGACATGCCGCCCGGCCCGGTCCAGGTCGACCCCGAGACAGGGCGTCCGATCCCGGCCGCTGAGATGGTGGACCTGGCCAAGGTGGGAAACATTGCGGCCATATCGGGCCGAAGCGCCGTGACCGATCCAACCCTCGAGGGCTCTGGTGGCGATCGGTATCAGTCCATAGCCGCCGACGAAAAGCGGGCCTTCCTCCCCGCCAAAGAAGATACCTATGGCAACATCGAAGGACTCATGAACCACTTCAAGCTGGTCATGTTCGGCCACGGCGTGCGGCCTCCCCAGGGAGAGGTCTACTTTCCGGTGGAAGGAGCAAACGGCGAGCTCGGGTTCTACCTGGTGAGCGACGGAGCAGGGCATCCCTACCGGGTTCGGGTGCGTCCGCCCTGCTTCGCCATCATGTCGGCCCTGCCCAGGCTCCTGGCCGGGGAAATGATAGCTGACCTGGTCCCCACCTTCGGGTCGGTCAATATGATCGGAGGGGAGCTCGACCGGTGAAGCTTTCTGACCTTGAGCCGAGGGCCGCGGAGATTCTACAACTTTACGAGCAGCCCAAGGCAGCTATGCTGCCGCTCTTGTGGCTGGTCCAGGAGAATCAAGGTTACGTCTCCCAGGAGGCGGAGGCTTGGGTGGGAAGCACCCTGGGCGTGGCCCGTTCCCACGTACGAGAGGCAGTCTCCTTCTACAACATGTTCCACACCAAACCAGTGGGCCGGCGCGAGCTGCGTGTCTGCACGAGTCTGCCGTGCCTTTTGCGCGGTTCTGGAAGGGTACTGGAGCAGATCAAGGAACATTTGAAGATTTCCCCCGGCGAGACCACCCCAGGACAGGAGGTCACCCTCACAGAGGTCGAGTGTCTCTGCGCCTGCGAAATGTCGCCCATGGCCCAGCTCGACGAAACCTTCATCGGGCCTCTCGAAGGGGAAACTCTAGACACCGTTCTTGAGGCCGCGCTCGAAAATCCTGAAGACTCGGCTCCGTTGCCTGAGCCGGAACCCTTCATCTCCACGGACGGCCCGGTGCTCTCCACGCGCTTCAAAGATCCAGACGGGACCTGGTTCGAAGACTACGTCGCTGACGACGGATATCTCGCGGCCAAGAAAGTTCTCACCTCTATGGCCCCGGAAGAAGTGATCGAGGAGATTTCCAAACCTCACCTACGCGGTCTGGGCGGGGCGGGGTTTCCAACCGGTAGGAAGTGGTCCTTCGTCCCCAAGGAAACGACCAAACCAAAGTACCTCGTGGTCAACGCGGACGAGGGCGAACCCGGGACCTTCAAGGACCGCTACATCATGGAGCGGGACCCGCACGCCCTGCTCGAAGGCATGATCATCTCAGCCTATGCCATCGGCAGTCACAAGGCCTATGTCTACATTCGGGGGGAGTACTTCCGGTCGGCCAAGCGCCTACAACGTGCCCTGGACGAGGCTTATAGCCAAGGGTGGTTGGGCAAGAATATTCAGGGGACCGGATTCGATTTGGAGGTCGTCATTCACCGCGGCGCCGGGGCCTATATCTGCGGGGAAGAGACCGCGCTCCTTACTTCGCTCGAGGGTGGGAAAGGCTTTCCTAAGCTCAAGCCCCCCTTCCCGGCCATTGAGGGTCTGTTCTCCTGTCCTACCATCGTCAACAATGTGGAGACCCTGGCCTGTGTGCCATTCATTCTGCGCCACGGAGTCGAACGTTTCGCTGAAATTGGGACAGCCAAGCAAGGGGGCACGCGGCTCTTCTGCGTGAGCGGACATGTGGTGCGGCCCGGCGTCTACGAGGCGTCGGTCAGCGTGACCCTGCGGGAGCTGATCGAGATTGCCGGGGGTGTACGCGATGACAACAAGCTCAAGGCCGTCATCCCCGGAGGCATCTCGGCCAAGATTCTGACCGCCGATGAGATTGACGTGGCCATGGACTTCGACTCCCTCATGGCCGCCGGCAGCATGGCGGGCTCCGGAGGAGTGATCGTGATGGATGAGACCACCTGCATGGTCGAGGCGCTCGAGTCCGCAGCCAAGTTTTTCGCCGATGAGTCTTGCGGACAATGTTCGCCCTGCCGTGAGGGGACCGGCTGGGTCCATCGTATCGTGCGCCGCATCGCACAGGGCCAGGGGAGCGTTCAGGACCTGGACGAGCTGCTCGCCATCGCCGGCGACATGGAGGGAAATACTATCTGCGTCTTTGCGGACGCGGCCGCCTGGCCGGTGCAGTCCTATATCACGAAATTTCGGGACGAGTTCGAGGAGTACATCCGCAGCAGCCGCGGCGCTGCGACGAAGGAGGTCGCTGCATGCCCAGCCTAAGCATCGACGGCCGTGAGACAAGCGTGCCCTCTGGAACCACGGTCATCCAGGCCGCGGAGAAGCTGGGGATCTTTATTCCGCGTTACTGTTACCACCCTGGGCTCTCCATCGCGGGCAACTGCCGCATCTGCCTGGTGGAGGTGGAAAGGTCCCCCAAGCTCCAGATCGCCTGCAACGCGCCCGTGACCGAAGGGATGGTCGTACACACGAAGAGCGACAAGGCCGAGGACGGACGGCGCGCGGTGCTGGAGTTCCTCCTGGCTAACCACCCGCTTGATTGCCCGGTGTGCGACCAATCCGGTGAGTGCGACCTGCAGAACTTCTATATGAACTTCGGGCTCTATAATCCGCGCTTCAGAGAGCGCAAGGTCCGCAAGCAAAAGGCGGTGAAACTCGGGCCCCATGTGATGCTCGACCAGGAGCGCTGTATCCTCTGCTCCCGCTGCGTGCGCTTCACGGACGAGATCACCAAGACTGGAGAGTTCGGCATCTTCAACCGCGGCGATCGGGCCGAGTTGGGACTCTACCCCGGCGATGTACTCGACAATCCCTACTCGGCTAACGTGGTGGACATCTGTCCGGTGGGGGCCCTGACCGAGCATGATTTCCGCTTCAAAACCAGGGTCTGGTACCTTTCCAGTGCCTCCACAGTCTGCAACGGCTGCAGCCAGGGGTGCAACATTGACATCCACTTTGTGCCCGACAGGCCCCACCTGAACGACGGGGTTCGGGTCGCGCGCATCAAGCCCCGCTACAACCGGGATGTCAACCAATGGTGGTTATGCGATGAGGGGCGCTACGGTTTTGGCTGGGTAGATCGGGCGCGGCTCAATCAGGTGCGCGGGCCCTCAGCGGAGGCGACCTGGGAGCAGGCTCTCACAGAGATCTCAAGCGCCTTGGCAGGCTCGGACCGGGAGAAGACCGGGGGGCCCAGTGCGACCGGCTCTCGACACGAGGCCGGTCGTCGGCTGGGCGTGATCGCGTCGACCCAACTCACCAACGAAGAGCTCTTTCTGATCCGGGAGATCTTCCAGGGCGCCCTGGGCGCTCAAGTCAGCGCTTCGGTTCAGCAGGAAGCAGAGTCCTACGATGACTTCCTTATTAAGGCCGACAAGAACCCCAACACTATGGGCGGGACCCTGCTTGGCTTGGCTGGCCAGGACGCACTCGCCGCCGGGCAGCTCGTGGACCAGGCACTCGATGGGAAACTTGAGTTCCTGTGGGTCTTTGGGCACGATCTGGTGAAACTCTTCGGGGAAGAGAAGGTCCGGCAGCTCTCAGAGAAGGTGCCTCTCTTCGTCTTCTCGGGAACCAACGAAAACCCGACCGTGCCTTGGGCCCATTGGGTCCTGCCCAGTGCAGCTTATGTGGAGAAGGATGGGACCTTCGTGAACTGCCACGGCCGGGTCCAGCGCATAGGCCGCGCCTTTCCACCGATCGGGGATTCCCGGGAGGACTGGCGCATCCTCCTGGAACTGGCCGAGAAACTGGGTCTGCCGCTCGATTGGCGGGGACCGGAGGAGATTTTTCTGGGGCTCGCCAAGGCGTTGGCGCCTTTCGAAGGATTAACCTATCAAACAATCGGGGCGGAAGGGGCTGAGGTGGCGACGGCCGGGCCTTCGGCAGGGGCGACCAACCCATGATGGAAGTCCTGCTCATAAAGCTCGTGTTGGCGGGCATCGTCTTTTTCGGGGTCTTGAACCTGGCGGGGTTTCACACCTGGGTGGAGCGGAAGCAGTCCGCCCTGATCCAGGACCGAATCGGGGCCAACCGCGCCGACATCTTTGGGTTTCGGGCGTTGGGACTCTTCCACGGCATAGCCGATGCGGTCAAGATGTTCACCAAGGAGGATCTAATCCCAGAGGGAGCGGACAAGACTCTCCACACCCTGGCTCCTTTCTTCTCGGTCTTCTTCGCCTTGGTAGCCTTCGCCGCGATCCCGTTTGGAGACCGCCTCATCTTGGGAGAAGGCAGGATTATCGAGCTCCAGGTCGTCAAGATCGACGCGGCCCTGCTCTACGTCTTCGCCATGCTCTCTTTGGGGGTCTATGGCGTGATCCTCGCCGGCTTTGCCTCGCGTAACAACTACGCGATGATGGGGGGGTTAAGGGCCACCGCGCAGATGATCTCCTACGAAATCGCACTGGGAATTGCCGTCGTCGGCGTGATCATGGTCTACGGGACCATGGATCTGGCTGAGCTGGTACGGGCCCAGGGGCAGTTGATTGGCGGCTGGATCCCTTTCTGGGGCATTGTAGCCCAGCCCGTAGCCTTTGTCGTCTTCGTGACTGCTGCCCTGGCTGAAACCAAGAGGCTCCCCTTTGACCTGCCGGAAGGTGAGTCGGAGATCATCGGCTACTTTGTGGAGTACAGTGGAATGAAGTTCGGGATGTTCTTCCTCACAGACTTCCTGGAGACCATCATGGTGGCATGCCTGGCAACCACGCTCTTCTTCGGCGGGTGGCAGGTGCCCTTTCTGATGCCGGACGGCTTCCACTTCCCCTGGGGAGCGGAGCTTCTCCTCCCCAATTTGGTCTACGTCCTTCTCGGGGTAATGAGCTTTTCGATTAAAGTCGTGATCTTCTGCTGGATCTTCATGCAAATACGCTGGACCCTGCCACGCTTCCGCTACGACCAACTCATGAAGCTGGGGTGGAGGGGGCTGTTTCCGATCGCGGTGGCCAACGTCGTGGTGACGGCCGTGGTGCTGGTCTTTTTCGGGGAGGCGCCCTGATGGGGGTAAAAGTTGTCCGAAGGCCCGAGCTGACTTTCTGGGAAAAACTCTACATCCCCCAGATCCTCTGCGGCCTCAAGATCACCACCAAACATTTCTTCCGCAACCTGTTTCTCCACGTTGCCCACCTCCTGGGTCGTTTCAAGCACCTTCCCGCCTCTGCAACCGTCCAATATCCCGAGGAGCTCAGGCCACTCATGTCGCGGTTCCGCAGCCGCCACCGGCTTACCCTCCGCGAAGACAACACCCCCCGCTGTGTAGGGTGCATGCTCTGCGAGACGGTCTGCCCGGCCAAGTGCATCACCATCGTGCCCGGAGAGCACCCCGACCCCGACGTCGAGAAGTATCCGGTCCGCTTCGACATCGACCTGGGGGTCTGTGTCTACTGCGGGTACTGCGTCGAGGCATGCCCCGAGGACGCGATCCGAATGGACACGGGGATCCTCGACATCGCGGCCTACTCGAGGGAGGCCATGCGACTCGACATCCATGAGCTGATGGACCCAAAGCTTCGTAAACCGATCAAGGAGTGCAGCCTGGAGTTCCCCCATGAGTGCCAGTTAAGCCATGGAGAGTTGAAGGGTAGTTGGGAGGGGGTAAAACGATCATAGCCCGGATCTCTCATGCTCTGGCCATAGAGGCCGCCCGCCTCTCTCTGGGTGCGCCAGTCGGTTTGGGAGGGTGAGCGCCGTCGGTCTGGTGGACCACAAGGGCGTGTAGACGACCATGCCGTCGGGCGGGCTGTCTGGGCGTCTCCGTAAATGGGTTGAACCCGACTGTCGTAGGATGGGGCATCTCCCGCCCGGACCGACCAACTTATGGTGGTGACGGCGGTCCCGACTAGAGCCTCAAGTCCGTGATCTTGTGCACTTTTCCGGCAAGCTGGCCCCACATCGAGCCGGAACCGTCGAAGATGATATAGACACCGTCCACTGGCCCTTGCTGAGCGCTCGCCGTCCCCAGAACCAGCACGTAGGCAAACGCGAGAAGCTTGAAAACCAGTATGTTTTTCCACATCTTCCCAACCTCCTTCCCTTGGTCCAAGTGCTTCTTTTCAATCCTCCCATGCTACTACGCACCTCGTCACCTGATACCGCCGAGCAGAGCTACCCTCCCCTGGTAATCGACTCCCGGAACGTTCCTTTCCTGGCCAGGACGACTGATATAAGATGCCGGTGAACCTCAAGGATCTCCTGAACTGCGAGGCCAATCCGGAGGATTTGAAGATGTCTACCAGGGAATTCATGTCTCGCCGCCGCTTCGTGACGGGTACTTCCGGCTTGCTGCTCAGCAGCACAGGTCGAGGGCTGAGCAAGAAAAATGCGGCCACCGCTTCCAGCGACTCGCGCCTGGCCCTGGAGGGCGGCGCCAAGGCGGTCCAGAAGGCGCCGTCCCGGACCCCTCGCTGGGGTGAACCCGAGCGGGAACGACTGGAGGCCATGCTCTCTCAGCGATCTCTTTTTTACTGGAACGGCCCCCAGACCCGCCTGTTGATTCAGCGTTTCCGAGAAGTTTGTCCTCTGGAGTATGTCCACAGTTGCTCATCGGGCACCGCCGCCTTGCACATCGCCGTTGCCGCCAGCGGAGTCGGCCCGGGGGATGAGGTCATCACTTCGCCCGTCACTGACATCGGATCGGTAATCGGATTGATCTATCAACAGGCCGTACCGGTCTTCGCCGACCTGGATCCAGGCAGCTACAACCTCGACGTCGCCGACGTTGAGAGACGCATCACATCCAAAACCAAGGCAATCATCGCGGTCCACATCGCGGGCAATCCCTGCGATATGGAACCTATGAGGGCCCTGGCTGATCGCCGCAGCCTGATCCTGATCGAGGACTGCGCTCAGGCTTGGGGAGCCCGTTACCGTGGCCAGCCAATTGGCACCATCGGTGACTTCGCCTGTTTCTCACTGCAGGACTCCAAGCAGGTGACCTGTGGAGACGGTGGCGTCGTTGCTTGCCGGCACGAACGCTTTGGCACTCTGCTGCAGAGGTTCGGTGACAAGGGAAACGATCGGGTCCAGCGGGACGGCTTCCAGGTGTTCGCCACCAACTATCGGATGAGCGAACCCCAGGCAGCGGTGGCAGCGGCACAGATGGAGCGAGTCGAGTCGATTGCCGCTCGCCGCGGAAGGCTGGGGCGTATCCTGAGTGAGAACCTGGATCCCGTACCCGGACTGCGCGCTCACCAGGTGCACCCCGAGGACCGATCCGTCTTCTACTTCTACATGTTCCGCTGGCAGCCTCAGGCCTTCCGCTGTAGCCGGGCCCAGTTCGTGAAAGCTCTGGTGGCCGAAGGAGTGAGGGCGACTGCGGGATACATAAAGGTGCCGCTGTACGGTGAACCCGTCTTTCGGAAGCATGGCTTCTTCGCAGGCCGTTGGCCCATCCGGGAGCTGGGTCTGACTGATATGGACTACAGCAAACATAGCTGTCCCGAGGCCGAGAAGATTCTGGAAACGGGAATCCGTCTACCCATACACGAAGGAATGGCAGAGCAGGATATCCAGGCGATCTCGGCAGCTGTTCGTAAGGTTGCCCATCACTACGCGGTATGAGTCTTTTCGACAGCTCCGGTGGCGGACTCGCCCTCATCGACTGGATCATCGTCGCGCTGTATGCCCTCGGGACCATCCTCCTGGGCAGCTACTACTCCAGCCGTCAAACCAGCCTGGAAGAATACTTTACCGGCGGCGGACGGATGAATCCGACCCTGATCGGGGTCTCCTTGATGGCCACCTCCCTGAGCAGCATCGGCTATCTTGCGATTCCGGGAGAGGCCATTTCCAAGGGACCTGTGGGTCTGGCTAACCAGCTGGCTCACCCTTTCATCTTCGTGGTGGTTGGCTTCATCTTCATCCCCTTCTTCATGAGGACCAGGGTCATCAGTGTCTACGAACTTCTGGAAGAGCGCCTGGGTCTGGGAATCCGGATGCTCGGGGCCGTGCTCTTCCTTCTGTTTCGGCTGGTCTGGATGTCGCTGCTGATCTTCCTGGCCGCCCAGGCACTGGCCATCATGATGGGACTGGATGAGTCGTGGGTCCCTTGGATTACCCTAATCACCGGGTTGATCGCCGTTACCTACACCTCCCTGGGTGGACTGCGCGCCGTCGTCGTCACCGACAGCTTCCAGACACTGTTCATGCTGGCAGGAGCCCTCTTGGTGATTGGTCTGGTGACCTATCGGATGGGCGGACTCGGGTGGTTTCCCACCTCTTGGCAGCCCCACTGGGATCAGCAGCCTCTGTTCAGCTTTGACCCTTCCGTACGTCTGAGTATCCTGGGCACTATTTTCTCTACTTTCATCCTTACCTGCTGTGGATTGGCTGGAGATCAGACCAAGATCCAACGCCTTATGGCGACGACTGACGCCAGGGCCGCGCGGCGAGCCTATGCGACCAACCAGATCGTGGGGATAGGGGTGGTGCTGACGCTCTGGCTGGTAGGCTTCGCGCTCCTGGGGCTGGTCCAACACAACCCGGAACTTCTCCCAGCTGGAATCGATACGGGAAACAACGGGGACAAGGTCTTCCCCTATTTCATCTCCTATCTGTTACCACCGGGGATCTCAGGGCTGGTGGTAGCGGCCATGCTGGCAGCTGCCATGTCCAGCATCGATTCGGGGGTAAACTCCATCACGGCGGTGATCAACCGGGACTTCCTGCACCGATTCGGAAAACTCCCATCCGACCCCGAGGTTCAGGCGCGCTGGGCCAAGATCCTTGCCTTCGTCATCGGGGTTGTGATCGTCCTGGGAAGCGCTTTCATGGGAGGCGTTCCCGGCAACAT
Organism: Acidobacteriota bacterium; assembly: GCA_965219005.1. Taxonomy (GTDB): domain Bacteria; phylum Acidobacteriota; class UBA6911; order RPQK01; family JAJDTT01; genus CAUZIZ01. Next base: position 35,467 of record CBDCMS010000004.1, read on the forward strand.
CTGGGCGGTAACCAAGAAAACCTCCGGCCTGTTGATGACCCCCATGTTCGGGCTCTTCTTCTTCGCCTTCTTCGTGCCCTTTGCCCGCCCTCTGGGCGTAGCTGCCGGTGCCGTCTGCGGTCTGACCACAGCGGTACTCCTCGCCTACTCCGGCCCTATCTTCGGAAGACACCCGATCACCGGAGCCGATCCCGTGAGCTTCATGTGGATCGCCCCAGGTGCCCTGGTCGTGAACCTGACTGTGGGCACCCTCATCAGCTACGGCATGCATGTCTTCCGGAAGCATCCCTAGGGTGACACGCAGGAATCGAAAACGAGGCGGGTTCCCTAAGGTAAAACCTAAACCTAGCCAAAAATATTTGAAATTTTAGTTCCCACCGATTGGACGCTAAACATCGTTGCCTTGTGGCCCTGTCTAGGTCTAGGGGGCCGCTTCAGCGGCCTCGCGCGAAGCGCAATAGACCCGGTGTTTACGCCGGGTCAGTCGCCACACCACCCCTTCGGAAGGGCCTTTCAAGGTCCTTCTCGAGTTGCGGCTTTAGCCATTGGGGCCCTTCGGCCTGGCTGAAGCCTCTGTTCGAGAAGCCCGCTAAAGCAGGCTCCGGCATCCACCTGCTCGGCTACCCGGCCCTAAAGGGGGTGTCGCAAAAGTCCATAGCGGAGTGCGGATAGCGCCGTGCATATCGATAAGCAGTGTTGAGTTCGCGAGACTGGGTCGTATATTTCCAGCGTCCTGAAGTCGAGGTCAATCCCAACGGGATTGTGTATTCTAGCCCAGCGACTGTGTTGGTTTTGTCAAGCATTATCAAGATTCTGCCGCTAACGGTGCTCTCCAAAGATCATCGTTTTTGACCATCGTGTTGAGCGTGACGAGGAGCTTTCTCATGGACGCTATCAGGGCCACTTTAGGCTCTTTTCCGGAGGCGACAAGGCGATTGTAAAAGGTGCGAATCTGCGGATTGTGTCGGATCGCTGAGAGCGTGCACATGTAGAGCTGATTACGGAGTTGACGCCGTCCTCCCCAGATGGCACGAGGCTGGAGTCCCTCGCCGCTGTCCTGATCCCAAGGGGCCAATCCCACCAGGGAAGCGACTTCTCTGCGATTGACCCTGCCCAACTCAGGCAGCTCACACACCACGATCTGACTGCTTCGCTCCCCTATCCCCGGGCAGCTTTGCACCACCTCCTGGCGCCGAAGTAGCTCGGCATCGAGCCGCAGCAATTCCTCCACCTTCTGCTCAACCTCTTTCAGTTCTTGATCCAGCAGGCCAAGGATTCGCTCCACTCCTTGACGCAGCTCCTGATCCTCATACTGATGGCGACGAGTCCGCTCGATCTTACGACACTCAATCAGTTGCCGGCGTCTGCGATTGTAGGCTTGTAACTGCTGATAGTACGCGGTTTCCTGCTTACTGATACGATGAATCCCCAGCTGCCCACAACGCCCCAGGACGTGGGCATCCAGACGATCATTCTTGGCTAGGATTCCCAGACCCTTCGCGAGGTCTCGAGCTTGTCGAGGATTCACGCAACAGACGGGGATCCCCGCCTCATTGAGCTCTCTCAGGACCCGCTTCTCATAACCCCCCGAGGCTTCCACCACCACCGAGACCAATCCCGCGATCCCCTCCAGACGGCGGAGGATCTCTGCGATTCCTTCCCCCGCGTTGGAGTGCTCCGAGTGTTCCTCCCGTGGCAGCAGACACAGATCCAGCCGATCCTTGCTGACATCAATGCCCGCTGCGGGCTGACTCATCCAGGTTTTGTTGATAGGATTACCTTTGAGTTGTTTCATGGAGACCCTTCCTTATATTCGGGCTCTCTCTTTGACGGAGGCCCAGGCGACTGTTCGGGTTGACATGAAATGGGCCGACCACGGATCTCGCTGGGCTCCGGTCTCGACGGACCGAGGGTTTCACGATCTCGTGGTCGGCTCGGATCAGACGTTCTGACCCGAATTCCTTTCAACAAATAACACATATAAGGGTTTCCGAACCCTGGGAAAGGTAAGGACTCTTCAGGAATCAACCCTGTAGGGGTTGCGGAGAGCTTCATCCAGGCCCTTTCGTGGATATTTTCAAGTGACATAACTCCTGCTTACGCAACCCTTTCAGGGTTGGGTATGAGAGGGGATACCGTTAACCCAGGGTTCGGAAACCCTGGGCTGGAATCCGGAATCCCTTCAGGATTCAAATGCTCTCGGTGCTTGAACCATGTCAAGGTCTTGGGGCTTACCCACACGGCTTCAGTTGCCTCTGAAGGGCTTCGCCCGGAAGTGGAGGCGAGACCTCCTCCCCCTAGCATCGTGCACCCTGATGTTGACTTTCGGGACACCCTCTTCAGGGCCGGGCTATTGCGCTTCGCGCCAGACCGCTGAAGCGGCCTCCTTGAAAGCGACCCCTCAACCGAAGCGAGCTACCCTGGGTTCAGAGTTGGTTCTGTCTTCTTTACACTGAAAGTGTTATTGCCAAAACGTTAGATATGGATCGAGATCTAAATTGCGGCAATAACCCCGTTGGGGTAGAGCTACATTTTGACCAACCTAGACCCAGGGTAGCTCGCTTCGCATTGCAACCCTGGGCTACGCGCAATAACGCCTTTGGCGTAAAGAGGGAGGCCGCCGGTCCCTAACACGACAGCTTCTCGGGCATGGTCTTGCGCTTCCGGATCCGAAGCGGCACCCCAAAATTGGCATCGCCATCCGAATCGGTACCTGTGTCCCGGCTCAGGAAGAGCGGCACGTCCTCCGATTCTGGATTCGTCCTGTCGTGGGCGGTCGGGAAGCTGCGCATGATGATTCGCTGCTCCCGATTCAGAGTCTCCAGCCAGTCGGGATCGGACTGGCGTCGATCTCCTTCCCAAAGCCAGGAGGGGCAGTAGCTCACGAACATGTTCTTTCGGAGAACGTCGGTCTCGTTGACGTCGACCCGGTGCCAGGTCCCGCAGTGCATAACCGTGATGGTGCCGGCGGGGACACAGAGAGGCACTTCGCCGGGAACACTCTCGTGGGTATAGTAGTGCTCGAACTCCTGGGTGCGATGACTCCCCGGCATGTAAATAAAATTGGCCATCCCTGAGTGAGGTAGATCCGTCAACCAGTAACCGATGCAGAGGCGCAGCGGGAGCTCGGGAGAGAAGACCGCGTAGGGGGTAGCACGAGGGGAATCGGGATGCCAGGTGCTTCGATCTGTGTTCCTGCCGCGGACAAAGACGTCCGAGCGCTGCACCTTCAGCAGCTCACCGTAGAGATCGTAGGCAAACCCAAGATGTCTGGGATGATCGATGAGCTCGCTTAGGACCGGATCCGCTGCCACCGCGTGGGAGAGGCGGTAGTCCTGGCCTGAGACGAACTTGGGATCCGATGCACAGACCCTATCGACAGCCTCGACATACCGGTCTACCTCGTCGCGGGAAAGGACGTTCTCGAAAACCAGCATTCCGTTCTCCATGAACTCTTCCCATTGCTCAACGGAGAAACCCGGGGGCGCTACCCTATATGAATTATCTGTCATTGATCTCCTCCTGGAGGCCGGGGCTTAGCTCCTACCGTATCTCCACTACGCTAAGGAGAGGGTGTGGCAAGGTGCAACTGTACTAGGCCAGATCTGACCGTACAACAGTATCAGAGTAGATCGCCCCTGATCGGCCGCTTTCAACGTAGAGTAAGGATGTGGCGCGGTGGTCTAAGGTTCGGCCTATCTGTTACCGCCCCTTTCGTCTGGCGGTGCCTCAATAGCCGGACCATCACTCCGTTTCCACATCCTCCTCATCGAACCGGACAGGCGGAACTACCGCATCCGGCTCTCGGACAAGACTCACGCCTTCACCCACGGCTCGCCGCGCCCAAGTTGGGTCAGGCGCACGAGCCCGAAGGGCCCGTAGAGGTGCGAGAGTGGATACGTCCCGCCCTTGCGTCGCCTGACCTTGTACTTATGGCGCAGCCACCGGCGCAGCCGCGTAGCGGTGAAGCTGTCGAGCGCACGGTAGGCCCGGCTGGTCGTCCCTACCCGAGAGTAGTTCGCCCAGCCGCGCAGAGCGCGGTTCAACTGCTGCACCAACTCCGTGGTCTTGCGCCAGTTCACCCAGCCACCGCTGAAGCGATAGCTGGGCTCAGCCTTCGCTTTCGCGTGTAATGCCCTCTGTAGTTTCTGAACCCTTTCGGAGTTGATAGGTTGCCCAATCTCCTGGTCCCTTCACTACGTCCTGCATTCGTCTTGAACTAAGGCTCCTTCCCTCCACCGGCATTACCCGGCTTCCTCAGTAATACGGGCCTCTCCGCCACCCCCAGGCGCCCGGCCTGTCCCTCACGGGCTTCCGGTTGGCCATCCCTGGCCACGCCTAGGGGCTTCCCGTGTTGCGTGCGCTTCCCTGGTGTACATGCTGTCGCCACTACCCCGGCGCAGCGACTGGGTGCCCACTTCGCTCACTTCCCCAGCCGTATCAGCCTTCCCCGGTCTAGGAGCCGGGTCGGCCTGCGCATCGTCCTTTTCGAGGCTTGCTCAGCGTTCACTCACGTTACGGCCTGCACACTCGCGCGGTCACCAATTCGTGACTCGCTTCACCAGAGGCTTCAACCATTTCGTTACCTCCATAGTTGCTCCGGTTGCTTCCGGCTGGAGCGGTTGCCGGGTGGGGCTTTCACCCACTGGGAAAAGCGCCGCCTTACCACGGCGCACCCTAAAAAGCGGACATTCAGATTTTTCCGGGAAACATCGAGCGAGCTACCGCAAACTCGCGGCACGTGCTCTCCGGCTTTACGAGCAGGAGCGGGGGAAGCCGGACGGCTTGCCCCGGCTTGGCGAGTACGTGCGGCGATGGTCGGGGTGGGTGCGGGCTGGGTTGCCGACGGTGGAGGTTCGTGGTGTTTCAGGGCCTGGACTCGCGGCCTCCTTGGGTGGCGCTGCCTTCTGTCTCGGGGCTTTCCTCGGGTTGGGCGGCGCCGGATTCCTCGATGTAGAAGTCCAGGAGTTCCACGGGTAGGCCTTCGACGCCTTGGATCTGGCAGGTCCCGCCCGGGCAGGCAAACGTGCAGCGGTTCGTCGTGGCTGATGGGCCGGGGAATATGGCGACCGCTGACGCGGCGAAAGTTCCGCCACCTCACGAACGGAAATTGCTACTGATAACTCATGACGCCCACTTCAGCTTTCTCCGATTGACTGCGCAATCTCGTAGATACAAATTGATCAAGGTTTGATACGGAACTCCCGTCTCTTCAGCCAAGGACTTGAAGTATGCGACGGTGTCCCGATCGAGGCGCATTGTCACCGATTGCTTCAGGTGTTTGACGTAAGGGTTCTTGCGTCCCTTCATCTTCGAGAAATCATAGAGTTCTCTCATGATCGACGTCTCCAGTAGTCCTGCTCTTCGCTCTCCTTCGCCTTCCGGGCTGAAATAAGGCGAATCACCCACTCGCTTTCACGAAAGCAGTGGCACACCACAACGACACTCAGCTTGAAACTCATGCCCAAGAGGATGAACCGGTCTTCATCCGCAGAATGGTCCGGATCGAAGAACTGAACTGCATGCCCGTCGTAGAATGCCGTCTGTGCCTCTCCGAAACCAATGCCATGCTTCTCCGTATTCGAGCGGTCCTTGCGCGCGTCCCACTCAAACTGGAGATCGGGCATATGTACATTGTATGTATCTCACTTAGTCTAATCAAACTCCAAGCGCTGCTTCGGTCACCCTCTTTGGCTGCAACGAGACACCCGTACTCGAACTGCGGGATCCCGCGGCCACCGTTAGTAGACGCGCTTCATCGCGCCCACGGGGACTTCGATCAACGTGGGCGCCTCCTGCCCCAGGGCTTCCTCCAGGGCTGCCTCGAGCTCAGCCCCGCCCTCCGCCTTGACCCCTCGGGCGCCGTAGCTTCGGGCCAGCGCGGCGAAGTCTGGGTTGTGCAAGCGGCTGCCTAGAACGTGTCCATCGAAGTCTTCCAGCTGGGCTCGGAGCACGTTTCCATAGGCGTTGTCATTGAAAACGACCACGACCACGGGGATTCGATGCTGAACCGCGGTCGCCAGCTCCTGCGAATTGTAGAGAAATCCTCCGTCACCGGAGAGCACGACGACGGCCCTGTCGGGCCTCGCGATCTTAGCTCCCAGACCGACCGGAAACGCGTGCCCCAACGTGCCGTGGTAAGAGGCGGTCAGGTAGGTTCTGCTGACGTACATGGGCAGGTAGTTGCGGCTGTAGTAGCCCATCTGGTTCATGCCCTGTACCACGATACCGTCGTGCGGCACTGCTTCGCGGACGGCGCTCATCAAGGAACGCTGGGGTTCGAGCTGATTGTGCCTGGCAAACCGCTCCCGCTGAAGGAACGCTATCTCCTGAGAAACGGAATCCCCGCGAGGAGGTGCGCTGCCAAGAGCCTGGTACAAAGCACGCAGCACGACCCTGGCGTCACCGACAATGCCCAGGTTCTGCGGATCAGAATCTGCAGCTCGCCCTTCTTCGATGTCGATTCGCACGAACCGCTGGCTAGCTGGTCGGTCCTTGAATCTGGTCCTAGTGCCGACCGCCAGCACTACGTCACGCTTCCACAGGAATTCGCGAAGCGGCGTGTAGGCGAGTTCGGCATGACCAAGCGCCAAGCGATGTTCGTCGGAAATCGAGCCCTTACCGGTTGTGGAGGTAACCACGGGAGCCTGCAAATGCTCGGCTACGGCCAGCAGGGCATCTGCAGCGTTGGCAGAATGGACTCCACCACCAGCCAGGATCAGGGGTGCGCGGGAATCCATAAGGAGTCGCGCCGCCTGCCGGATGAGGTCCGGGTCTCCTGCTAGAGGCTCGTACGCCTGGGGCTGGAGCAGATCGACGTCTTCTGCCGCGGCCAGCGTAGCCCAGGGCACCTGCAAAAGGACAGGGCCGGGTCGGCCGGTCCTCATCCGCCTCATTGCCTCATCGACGATCTCAGGTGTTTCGGCCGGCCGGTCAATCCGCGCTGCCCACTTCGCCATCGGCCAGTAGCTCTCGTCTCTGGGTGCTCTGTCACCAAAGGGCCAGGCGCCTGTGACCACCAACATCGGTGACGAGGCGTCGGACGCAGTCGCCATTCCGGCCAAGGCGTTGAAAAGGCCTGGTCCGGGTACGACGATGGCGCCAGCGATGCCTCCCCCGGCACGAGCGTAACCATCGGCCATGTAGGTGGTCGCCTGCTCATGGCGGACTCCGATGTAGCGGACGTCCGGCGTTTCCCAGATCGCGTCGACCGCCTCATACTGGCCCGCGCCAGGTACGCCGAACACCACCCGAACGCCCTCACGCCTCATCGAGCGTACCAAGGCCTGGGCTCCAGTCATTTGCGTCATTGAATCCTGCTGTCAACAAAAAACATGGGATCCTCGTCTTGCTCACCAGGCACTCCAGGCCTTGATGTGGCGTTCTGTGACCGTTCCTGGGCCCCCAGGGTGCCGTTATCGCGATCCACTCTGGCAGGATGGACTAGAGGAACTTGCGGACTAGGTGCAGCAAAACAACTACCGAACCCAGAAGGAGAACAAACGCGCGTTGTAGAGGCGAAACCGAAAACGAACGCGCTTTCCGCGAAGGGAACTGAGATCCCGCTGTCCGGTCCATTTGACTTCTGCAGCCAAATGATCGCCTTGAATGGACCGGCAGCGGTCCTGGCTCCAGCCTTCCAGGACCTTGCGGCCCCGTTCGTTCACTACCTCCACCCGAAGTTCCCCATCGCTGGCATCGGTATTGATGAACAGACGGCTGCCATCGAAGCTTAGGGCCCGGGTCTCCACGAAACCGCCCTCCTCGTCGGAGGCGAAATAAGCGAAACGGTCCCGCTTGAGCTTGGCTAGATGAATGGCTCCCCGGTAGGGATCGTCCTCCTGGAAGCGATGGTTGTAACCGGTGTAGTAGAACCAGAGTTCGTCTCCGTGAACCTGGGGTCGGGACGCCGCCAACACCTGCCCGGTATCGATAGCCCCACCGCCTACCTCAGAAACCGGAATGAAGGATCCACGATCGCCTACCTTGGTCCATCTTCTCAGACTCGGATCCCGGCTGGTGGAGAGCTTGACCGAATTCACGCCCTCCTGATTGCGGTTGGGGCTATGCCCGCTGGACTCGAAGAAGTTGGGCAAGCCGATGTAGATCCCCTCGTAGGGAAAAACCGGCATGTTGTAGATCTCGGTGTTGTAATGCTCAGGCTGGTTGACCGTCATCAGCCGGAGCCGGGGATCCGCGAGATGATCCTGAACACGCTTCTCTCCCAATAGCTGGTCGTAGGCATCGGCATGAAAGATCAGCTCGGGCTCCGTCCACTTCTCGAAGTCATTACTCAGTGACAGGAAGACCGAGCGCCCGAAAGGACCTCGATGCTTGACGGTGGCAATGAAGCGCTTCTTGACCTCATCGTAGTTCAGATGAGATTCGTCCTGGCTGGGAATCAGTGGAACATCCAACTTTGTGAATACATACCCATCGGCCGAGACCACTGGGTGACGGTCCCGGGCGCCGATGAAACCCTTGTATCGCCGCTCTGGGGTGCCGTCCGGATCCAGCAGAACATGCTGGACGAAGGCCTCGGGGTCCCCCTTGACCAGAATCAGATTGTTATCCTTGGAACCTTCCAACTCGCGCTTGCCCAGAGAGGGCTTCTCCCAGGTGATGCCGTCTTTGGATCGAGCGAACAACGTCCTGGAGCCGGAGTAGTACCAGATCTTCCAGACCTGCTCCTGGGGGTCCCAGCAGGGAGCGCTCCGGATCTGGATAGCCTGGGTCTCGGCCGGATTCCAGTCGGGACCCGGGTGTTTTTCCCAAGGCTTCTCGGCAAAGACTACCGGGTTGCCTTCGTACTTCACTGGCTGGTTGACCCTCCGTTTGACCCGATAGAGCGATCCCACCAGGTAGTCGTCCAGGAAAAGCTGATGCTGTCCGGTGGGCAGGTGGACGCGTCCCGGTGGCGCCGCTGCTTGGAGCCCGAGGAGCAGCCCCGGCATTGCTAGAAGGAACCCTAGATATCTGCTTTGCTTCATAACGATCTCCACAAACCCCGATTAGTGGAGCCCCCAGCGGTGCTGGCCCCATTCGAGAAAGAAACTTCCCATCTATGGAAGCCTGAAGCGCGAGCGAGGGGTTGGGCACCTGAGTAAAATCTTGCCGATTCCCAGCCCCTCGCTTGCGCTTCAGGCTTCCATGACCAAAAGATCACTGAATCAATGCGTTACACAGGTTAGGGCCTGGTCGCGCTCAGTTGCTGTCTTCGATCGACTCAGTTTCCAGCGCACTCGCCATGAATTGTTCGGTGTCAATGGATACTGGCTCCCCCAGGCTCAAAGCCCTCATGATGCACAGGGTGGTGAGCGTGGTTGCAACCGACTGCTGAAACGGGATCGGAGCAGTTTTTCCCGCATTTACCGTCTCACGAAAAGCTTCCCATTCGCCCCTGTGGCCCTTGTCCTGACGCAATCTCATCCGGTGCACCCGGCGACGTCCCTGCCCTCTCAGCTCCAACCTTCTGAAGTTATCCAAGACGGACGTGGTGCCACCGCCGAAGACCTCCACTCGCTCTTTGGAGAAGGATTTATCCCCGCTAGCCAAATAGGAAATAGTCCCGACCGATCCATTTGAGAAGTCCAGGGTGATGAGTACGTTGTCCTTGCTGTAACGACCATCATCAGGCAACGCACGCGCGTAGGCCTTCACAGGAAGCGCTCCCACCAGGTGAATAAGGAAGTCGACGAAATGACAGGCCTCACCAACTATGCGCCCGCCCCCTTGATGAGGATCATTTGTCCAGTGATCGCGCTCGAGATAGCCGGCATTTACGCGATAGTGCACCGCCAGTGGTTCCTTGATGTCGCCGACAAATTCCTTCAGGTGCTTCGTCAGAGGGGCGAAACGCCGGTTAAAGCCCACCATCACCTGAGGGCTGTGGCCAGAATTCTGTGCGTTCTCGACGCGGATGATCTCCTTCAGCTCAGCTTCATTCAGGCACAGAGGTTTTTCGCAGAAGACGTGTTTTCCCGCCCTGAGCGAGTCCTTGACTTGACGGGCATGCAGATGATGCCGGGTCCCCACCAGGATGACATTGATGCTGGGATCGGAGAGAACCTTTTCTTCCTCACTCGTGCAGTACTGAAAACCGAAGCGATCCGCCGCGTGGCGAGAACTGCTGCCGGTTGAGGTGCAGACACCTACCAGACTCACCCTCTCCATCTTCTTCAGTGTGGGCAGGATCATCGCCTTCAGGAAGTTTCCGGCGCCGAGCAGACCGAGTCTAAGGGCCGTCTCCGTTTGAGCAGAACCCACGGACTGGGCGGGAAGCTCAACCCGCACGGCGGGCTGAGAGTCTGCGGGATACTGCAGCAAAACACCCAGGGACTTCTCGCGGTTCTTGCCGGAGATCAGCTCATAGGCCCGGGGTGCGCTCTCAATCGGGAAACGATGAGTGGTTAGAGCCTGTACGTCGATCTTGCCGGCAGCCAGGAGGTCGACAAACGCCAACATATTCCTGTTCTCGGTCCAGCGGACGTAGCCGATCCGATAGTCACGGCCCTCTTCCTCGTACTCGGTATCGTAGCGCCCGGGCCCATAGGAACGAGAGACACGGAAGCTCAATTCCTTTTCGTAGTAGGCCCGACGGGGGATATCCAGACCTACCGCCCCGACGGCCACAACGCGTCCTCGATCGCGGGCAATCTCGCCCGCCAGCGTTACCGGGGCACTGCTCGAGGTGGTGGCCGTTGCCACGCAGCCAAGCTGTCTTCCCAGGAGATTGCGATCTGGGTCCGGCTCCATTCCAATCACCCTGCATCCGGCTGACTTTGCCAGCTGCGCCGCCAAGAGGCCCACCAGTCCCAAGCCAATGACGGCAACGCTCTCGCCGAGTTGCATCTGGGCCAGACGCAGGCCGTGCAGTGCGATGGATCCAAGCGTGGTGTAGGCGGCTTCATCGCCGCTTACGTGGTCGGGTACAGCGGCAACCAGATTCCGCGGAACAGAGACGATCTCAGCATGGACTGCGTGTCCACCTCCGGCGCAAGCGACTCGGCTGCCGACCTGGATGTCCATGATATCCTCGGCAACCGCAATCACGGTTCCGGCACAGGAGTAACCCAATACCGTCGGTTCATCGAGGCGGCTCCTGGCGGCTTCAAGAGTCGAAAGAAGTCCATCCCGACGTGCCTTGTCCAGAACCATGCGTACCAGGTCCGGACGAGAACGCGCCTTGGAAACGATGTTCTTCTGGGCGAACTGTACGGTGGTGCGCTCAGTCCCTGCGGAAACCAGGGAGGCCTCCACCCTTACCAGAACTCTTCCCGGCCCCAGTTGAGGGCTTGGGACCTCGACAACACGCGTCTCACCGCTATTCATCTCTTGAATCAACTGTTTCATCTTCGTGGATCCGGCATCGGCGATTCTAACCGATGCGGCTGCCTTGGAGCCACCGACCAGTCATGCTAATTTGAGAGGATGAAAAGACCTCTAACCCAACCCACGACAACGACCAAGGATCTCGGCCGTCGCGGCAAGATGGTGCTTGGGCGACGAAGCCTCCTCGCCGTGTTCCCTGGGGGGCTGCTCGCAAGCCGGATCGGAGGCCGGACGCTCAAAGCAAGCCAGAAGCCGTCTTCGCCGACTTCGAACTCGATCAAGACCCGGGAGGGAGAGGAACTCCCGGTAGTCCTGCAACCACTCGATCGGGAAATCTGGGAGGAAGAACTGTCTGCGTTCGTTCCTCAGCGAATCTTCGATGCCCATTGTCACCTGTACCGGCGGGAGTTCGATTTGAACTATCGAGCAGCCCAGAACAGCGGGACTGACTTCACCACTGAAACGGTTTGGCGAGACTGCGACCTGGAGGAGGTTCAGAAGGCTGAAAGCGTGGTGATGCCGGGTCGTAAGATCACCCGTCTGGCCTTTGCCTTCCCTTTCCGGCGATGCGACTTCGAGAAATCCAACCAGTTCATAGCAAACCAGGTCGACGAGGAACCTGGATCGGCTGCCCTCATGTTGGTCGAGCCGGGAATGTCAGCGGCACAGGTGGAAAAGACGATCCTGCGACATCGCTTCCTTGGCTTCAAACCCTATAGAAGCTACTGCGTCAATCCGGAGTGTCGAATCACTGATTTTCTGCCGGAGCACCAGATTGCCATCGCTGACCGCTACGGCCTGTTGATTATGCTGCACGTGGGAATGAAGAAGTCCTTCGGGGACGAAAGGAACCTGAATGACATGCTACGGCTGGCGGAGAAGTTCCCTCATGCCAAGTGGATTCTGGCCCACGGTGCCAGGAGCTTTGCACCTTTTCCGATCGAGAAGGCAGCGCCAAAGCTGCGAGGCATCCCCAACATCTGGTACGAGGTGTCTGCCGTCTGCGCGATGGAATCCTTCGATGCCTTGTTCTCAGGAGTGGAGATCGATCGGATCCTCTACGGTGCGGATTCTGGAGACGTAGCATTTCAGAGGGGCAAGATCGTCTTTTACGGGCGGAGCTGGGGTGATCTGACACCGCGCACCAACAATCTCGGTGGTCAGTTGACCTTCTATCTCTACGAGCAGCTACAAGCGATGCGGAAGGCTGCCCTTCGCATCGGCCTGACCCGGAAGCAGATCGAAGACATCTTCTTTACGACCGGAGATCGGCTGGTAGGTTCGGTGGCCGAAAAGATGAAGAGCGCTCCTCGAGTCTAAGAACGTCGCACGTCTGAACGTCTGAACGTCGCACGTCTCTTGTCGCTGGACAGCGTGGCGAGAGGCCTCCCCGGGAGTGGGTCTGAGCTGAGACTTCATTGGGCTGACGTAGCTTTGGTCTCCAGACCGAAGTCTCCTGCCTTCGAGCCTCTGGCTCGATACACGGCGGCCTGGAGACCACCGCTACGCCCGGACGCAAAGTTTCCAGATCCTGCAGTGCCGTTGGCAATCAGAAGAGCCGACCCAGGGAAAAGTAGACTTTGTGACGGCCAGATTCACCCCAGCTGGTGCCAACGAAAAGAGGCCCAAGCAGGGTTTCAGCAACCACTCCCAGGGACGCGCTATTGTTGTAGTCCCTGGGACCGGATCGCTCGAAGACGCTTCCGAAATCGTGCCAGCCGGCAACGTAGACTTTTTTCCCAACAACCAGGGGGAGTTCCGCCACCTCGTGCAGATATCCGGGACTGAGGAGGAAATAGCGGGATCCCCGGAACTCGTCGACTCCGAATGCACCGAGGCGGGAAAGGCCACCCAGGGTGAATTGCTGCAGGGGGGGTGCCGTGTAGCCGAAGCTGGTCCCTCCGGCCAGGCGCACGAGCAAAGAGTTCTTTTGCCCCAGGGGGACCGCGTTCGAAAGCCTTATCTCTGACTGCATGAAGCGGCTCGATGCCCCCGGACTCCTGAAGAACCAGGAACCGCTGAGCTCCACTCCTAGTCCCTTCCTGGGAACGATGGGACTGTCCAAGCCGTCGTGGATCCAGCCCACATAAGCCTTGCTAATCACTCCGTCCAATGAAGGCAGGAGAGGATCGCCCAAGACCACCCTTGCATCTGAGTGGGCTATCTGGAACCCAAGACGCAGCTCATCTCGGCGATTTCCCAGACCATGTCCCACATCGATCCCCGCACCTGCGAATCTGGTCCTGTACTCGGCTTGCCGCTGCCCGTTCTGGTAGAGGTTCGTGAGATCTCTTCCGGCGAACAGCCGCGGAGCGAGGAAGAACCCTGAATGGAAGGGTCGGTAGTACTCGGTGGCAAACCAGGGCTGTGAGCCGAGGCTTGTATCTAAGCGCCACTCGGAGCCATAGGTGCCCACATCGAACAAGGTCAATCGGCTCTGGATGTTGAATTGCACACTATCGGCCTCGGAGTTGTTGGCCAGGAGGGCTAGATTGATGAAAGGGGGACCGTGCCTCTTCTCCTGGAAGTCGATAGCTAGGACGTCCCGTGCGTCTCTTCTTTGGACCCGGTAGCCCACCTGGGACCAGCGTCCCGATCCCTGGATTCCGTTCAGGTCCGACTCGAGCTTCTCAGGATCGAGCTTGCTTCCAAGATGCCGCGCCAATCTCTTTTCGGTGTCGGGCAAGACCCCGGTTCGAGTCCCGCCGGCTTCAACGACTACAGGCTGGAATTCGTCCTTGTGGCGACGTGATGCCCTCGAGTCGAGATGTTCACGCCATTCCGAATTACTGAGGGAGTACTTCTTGAGGAAGGCGGCATGTTTTTCCGCGGCCTTACAGCCCTTCTCGGCAATGACCTCCCCCTTGTCGAAATCAATGGCGGCGAGAGAACCTAGATCGGGCTCAATGGTGAGTTTTGCCCTGCCGCGGCTGGCGAGAGTGTTTTCGAGGATCATGATATCGATGGCCTGACTGAGGATAGTCACTATGGAAATCAACTCTTCTCGCTTCTTGAGTGGGGACGACACGTCCACCGCGATGATGACTTCGGCACCCATCTCCTGGACTGCCTCGGTGGGCAGGTTATCCAACAGACCGCCGTCGACCAGTAGCTGATCACCGTTCCTTACCGGCGGAAAGGCGCCCGGTACAGCGATGGTAGCCTTGAGAGCCCGCGACAGGGAGCCGTCCTTCAGCAGCTCCCGTTTACCGGTCAACAGGTCGACAGCCGTGCACCGGAAGGGGATCGGAAGTTCGTCGAAGTTATCAATAGTGGAGTAGTCCAGGATCAGGCCGTCGATCAGGAGCCCGATGGAATGACCCGAGAACAGGGCATCGGATAGTCTCAATCCGTTCCTCCACCCAAGTTCAATGAAATTGGGAAAGACTCGGCGGTCTCCCTTTCTCCGAAAGCTCAAGTCCTGAAACTGACCACCGGCTGCCAGCAGAGTGTCCCATTCAAGCCGACCTATAAGCTCTCGCATCTCCGACGGCTCCATCCCAGTGGCGTAGAGACCTCCCACCAGACCCCCCATACTGGTGCCGGCGATGTAGTCTACCGGGATCTGATTTTCATGGAACCACTCAAGAATACCCAGGTGTGCAAAGCCCCGGGCCCCACCACCTCCAAGCACCAAGCCGATGGTAGCGCGTTTCTCAGCAGAACTTGCAAGGCCGAGTTGACCGAGTGTCAACAGGACGACGAGCAAAAAAGGTGCGATGGCGCGTCTACAGTCGTACGGCTTCACTTTTGGTGCCTCCATGTCTTGGGGGGTTCTACTCCAACTGTGCTGCTGGAGTCCTGTTGGAGTCAAATGTTCTGCGTATCTCTTGCGCGCTTCGGCTAGATTCAACTTGGTCGGTCTTGCCGTTCCAGCCAACCTACTCGAACGGCCGGAGCATTGCAGGTTACCACCTGGCAGGTGGATACTAGTGCTAGCGAGCAACCTGATACCGCCGAGCAACACCAACGTCAGCTTGAGTCTACCCTTTCCAGGAGGCCGCTTCAGCGGCTCCTACACAGGGCAACAAGGCAACGATCGTTAGCGTGCAATCGATGGGAACTAAAATTTCAAATATTTTTGGCTAGTTCTAGTTCTCATCCGGAAAAGGATAAGTAGTTGTAAATAAAAGGCTTAGGTCGCATCTTCGACCTCAATTGTTGTCGTGGTGTCTTGTTATAATAATGTCTCAAAGCACTGAAACAACAAGACTTACGGCAAACACAGGAGGTCAAAGATGCGTCAAAGTCGTGAAAATCAGCTGCCGCTGACTCCCCTCTGGCCCGATCATCAGCACGCCCAGGAGCTGCGGGAGATTTCCAAGATCCTCGATGAAAATTCTAAGCTGAACGAGCTGGTCTGGCAAGATCTCAGTGAGGCAGACTCGACAAAAGGGGCTCCGGGGATGAGCGGGGAGCAGGTGTTGCGCTGTGGTGTGATCAAACAGATGCATCAGTTCTCCTATGACCGCTTGGCCTTTCATCTGGCCGATTCTGTGAGCTTGCGGGCCTTTTGCCGTCTGCCTTTGGGCTGGACGCCGGCTCGTTCCACCCTGGCCGAGAACCTCTCGCGCATCCGCCACTCGACCTGGCAGGCCATCAACGCGGCTCTGGTGGACTGGGCCTGTGAGCAAGGCTTGGAGAAGGGAGAGAAGGTCAGAATCGACGCCACTCCGGTGGAGAGTGAGATCCACCACCCCACCGACAATCAGCTGCTCTATGATTGCGTACGGGTGCTGGCCCGTTGGCTGGGACGACTTTCTTGTTTTGTCGACTTCCCTTACCGGGATCATGGCTTGCGGGCCCGCCGCCGCTGTCTGGCCATCAGCAATGCCCGCCGTCAGACCCTGCGCATCGGCCCTTATCGCGATCTGCTCAAAGTGACCCGCAAGATGGCAGGCTACGCCCGGGCAGCCCTGGCGGCGTGCCAAGACTCCAGCCATCCCCGTGTTGTGCGAGTGAGGAGCTTGCTCGAACACTACCTGGAACTGACCGATCGAGTGATCGATCAGACCGAGCGTCGTGTGGTGCGGGGGGAATCGGTCCCGGCTGGCCAAAAAGTGGTTTCCATTTTTGAGGAGCACACCGATCTGATTCGCAAAGGCGGCCGGGAAACGGTCTATGGGCACAAAGTTTTTCTATCCTGTGGCAGATCCTCTCTGATCCTGGATTGTCTGCCGGTGCGGGGTAACCCGGCCGATAGCACTTACCTGGAGACGATGCTGGATCGGCACTGCCATCAATACGGCTCTTATCCGCGTCAGGCCAGCTTGGACGGAGGCTTTGCATCCAGAGGGAACTTGGCCTTGGCCAAAAGCAAGCCCGGCCTCAAGGATGTGGCTTTCGCCAAAAAGTGTGGACTCACGATCGAATCGATGGTGTCCTCCAGCTGGGTGTACAAACAGCTGCGCCGCTTTCGGGCCGGCATCGAAGGCTGTATCTCGATGCTCAAGCGCGTCTTCGGGCTGGACCGCTGCCACTGGAAAGGCTGGCAGCACTTCCAGCAGTACCTGCAACTCTCGACGCTTTCCTATAATCTGCTGGTACTGGCGCGCCTGCGATTGTAGAGGTGCTCCTGCGGCTGACATCTCGATCCGGCTGGCAAAAGGCCGAAGTGTCTCTTGAAATCGACTCTGGGTGATCCGTTTCGGTCCCCAGCCCACTGCACACAACGGATTGCCAGCGGCTGATTGGGGCCTGCTCGACTGCGAGCGTCTTAAAAAGCCGATTTCCGGATGAGAAGTAGTTCTAGTGCAGCGCGCCGACAAGTTTTGAACCAGGGTTCAGCAGCCCCTTACGACGTGGCCCAGCTGCTGGCAGGAAACCAACCCATTGTCAAGGACGACGAGATCTGGTTCTACTATACCGGTTTGAAATGGCGCAGCCACCCCTCTGCTCTGAAGGGAGGGAAACAGGACCCTGTCCTGGATGCTGGTGCGATCTGTCTCGCAAAGCTGCGTCTGGATGGGTTCGTGTCGCTGGATGCAGAAGAAGGTCCTGGCTATGCCACAACCAGGCCGTTCCTATTGGAGGGAACGGGACTGCACGTCAACCTGAAGGCCCCCCGAGGCGAGCTGCGCGTCGAGCTGCTCGACCACCAGACTCAGAAGCCACTGCGCGGTTACTCATTGCAAGAGTCCGAGCCCGTCACAGGGGACGACCTGGATCTGCAGTTGCGCTGGAAATCTGGCTCCGACCTGTCTTCCCTGGTTGGAACGACTCTACAATTGCGGTTCGTTTTGAAAAACGCCAGCCTCTATTCGTATTGGGTGACAAATTAGTCCCGAGCCCATTTCAACAAAGGCCGCCGGCCGCCCTGGGGGTGGCGAGTTCTGGTGGCAGTTGATTCTCGTCGAGCAGATATGAAGACACCCCAACTGCAATCTTTCGCTCACCTGGGTTCTCACTCGCTCGAGGTCCGATAGAAGGCTCAACCTATCCGCCCTCCAGACCACCCTGAAAACCCAGAGGAGATAAATGAGCAATGCGGCGTCCGCCGGAAGGGCAAGCTGAAAAACCTCTTTCCTGTCGGACACACGATCTCAAGATTCGGTGCGTGGTCGATGCAGTCGGGGATTGCGGGAGAAGGGAACGGGAGGAAGCCTCCATGGAGGTGGGCCGTTTTCCCACCTGTTTTCTACGGCGGTATGACGAGAGAATCGTTGACCCAAGGTTGGAGGGCTGTTAGATTCTGATCACTCAGGAGATCAGACAACTCGGATCTCGGAGTGATATTGTGTCGGGAAAAGGGAGCCAGCCATAAGTAGGAGTACGCTCTCGTCCGCGCCGCGGCCACGGCAAAAATTGCTATGTACATCGGGGAGAAATAACGATGCCAACAAATGTGAAATTGGGAATCGCCGCCGAGTTTTTTGATAAGCAAGGCAACCTCCAATTCCCGGCTCCAGGGATCGAACTGCTCTCGAAGTATCCACAGATAGAGCACCGCGCGCTTGAGAACGACCTCGAAATAACCGCTGAGCAGCGGGGCGACTGCGACATGGTGATAACCGGCGGGACCCATTGGAACGAAGCCGCCTTCGCCGGAAGTGACCGGCTGATAGCTTTGCTGATGACGGGCGTGGGGTACGACCACATCGACGTGAAGGCCATGACCGCAGCCAACGTCATGCTCTGCTTTGCCCCCGACGCAGTGCGACGCCCCATGGCCGCCACTATCTTCACCTTCTTGCTGGCCCTGGCCACCCGCCTGCTCGAAAAGGACAAACTCACCCGCGAAGGGCGCTGGCTGGAGCAGAAGAACTACAGTGGAGAGGGCCTCGAGGGAAAGACCTTTGGATCGATAGGCGTCGGCAACATTGGCAGCGAGTTCTTCAAGCTCGTAGCCCCCTTCGGGATGAACCATCTAGCCTGCGATCCCTACGTCTCCCAGGAGGCTGTCGATGACCTGGGTGTCAAGTTGGTCGATATGGACACGCTGCTGGCAGAATCCGACTACGTCAATGTCAGCGTGCCGCTCAGCGACGCAACCTACCATCTGGTCGGTGAGCCGGAATTCAAGAAGATGAAAACCACCACCTACTTCATCAACACCGCGCGAGGCGGCCTCGTCGACGAACCGGCGCTGATTCGTGCCTTGGAGGAAAAATGGATCAGGGGAGCGGGGCTGGACGTCTTCGAACAGGAACCGGTGAACCCGAACAACCCTTTGCTGAAGATGGACAACGTCGTCGTCGCGCCCCATTGCCTCTGTGTCACCGATGAGTATCTCAAGCTCGCCTGGTCCGGCAGGCTACAGCACGCGGATCAAATCTCGCGCGGCGAAATTCCGCCCGCGGTTGTGAACAAGGAGGTGCTGGAAAAGGCAGATTTCAAAAAGAAGTTCGAACACTACACGGGCGCTTGACCCCGGCGTCTGTCATGGCCATATCCGAATACCGAATCAACGATCTCGTCGTCTTTCAAAGGTGGCCTTTGCCCTAATCGCGGCGCCGTGAGGGTTCGGGGTTTGCAATTTCCCAACCCTGCTACGCCGCCGACCCGTAGTGCTTCTTGTACATCCCGCGGCGAAAGAGCCAGCCTCCCAACCAGCCCAGGTATCTGAGCAACGGGTAGCGGTACTTCAGGTCGATCAGCTCGATCAGGTTCCCGTCACAGTCCCTGGCGAAAAAGAAGGTGTGGCCGTGCTTCGACTCTTCGACCTCGCTGACGATCTCCACTCCCTTCTTCACAAGATCGTCGTGCCATTTGTAGGAGTTCTTCACGTCGAAGCTGATGTGCGTCAAGCCCACGCGGCTCCACGCCACTTCCTGCGCCGGCTGCTGCGGGGTGAACTCGAAGATCTCGAGCATGCCGCCGCCCGGTGTTCGCAGCCATCCGATCCTACACTGCGGCTCTTCGGCGTCGACGCCGAAGAACGTGCGCACCCGCGCCGGGTCGCTGTCTCCGACCCCGACCAGGCGGCAGCCAAAGTGCTCAGCGTAGAACTGAACGAAGCTGTCGAAGTTGGCTACCGTGATGCCTGTGTGACTGAACGATCGTGCCTTCATACGCTCCTGCCTATGTCAGATGAGTTTCCTTGATATGGTCCGCCGTCCTGAGCGCCTGGGCGGCGATGGTGAGCGCCGGGTTCACCGAAGCCGAGGACGGGAAAAACGAGGCATCGACGACAAACAGATTGTCGACGTCGTGCGACCGGCACCAGGTATCGAGCACCGATGTCTTCGGGTCGGTGCCGAAGACCGCCGTGCCGCACTGATGGGTGGTATTGAAGACACCCAGCGGGATTCTCGCGACGTACCAGGCTCCCACCTTACGGAGCAACCGCCGGGTCACGGCGACGAGCTCTCGGTGGGCCTCCGCGTTGGAAGCCTCCCGTTGAAGCCGAATGCGCCCGTCGTTGGTTAGGGTCACACGACTGTCGGGTCTGGGCAAGTCCTCGGTCATCGCCAGCCACTCGACGCCGCGGGCAAACCAGGCGTCGTATACCCAGATGGGCACCTTGCGAGAGCCCGGGGGGCCAGCGGCCTTGGCTATGGCGGCGTGCGAACGTCCCTGGGACTGAACCTGCCCGAGGGGGTAGTCGGCCCGGGGACCGCGCAGGTAGAAGTCGTTGATCGCCACGGTCTTCTGAAACACTGTGTCGTGGCGGGGAGGCATGAGCGCGCCAAGCATGGTGACGAGGTGAGCCATATAGTTGCGCCCAACCAGCCCCGACGAGTTCGCCAGGCCGTCGCGATGCACATTACTCGCCGAGCGCAGCAGAAGTGCGGCGGAATTCACCGCGCCACAGGCAACCACGAAAAGCGGTGCTTCGACACGGACCGGCCGTGCCTCGCGGGTGACCTCCGCGGCTACAACTTTGTCGCCGCTTCCGTTGGTGACGAGGCGCTCCACATAGGCGTTTGTCCACAGCGTGACGGCGTCGCGCTCGAGTGCGGGTGATACTGAGCAAACGTCGGCGTCGCTCTTCGCCCGTACCTTGCAGGGATACGAATTGCACGTGTCGCAAAGGATGCAGCCGTCGGGTTCGCCGGGGCGCAGCAGCCCCAGCGGCAAGTGCGACGGGTGCAACCCGAGCGCACGCAGCCGTTCGACGATCAGGGCGATGCGCCCCTGGTGCTCGATGGGTGGGTGCGGAAACGGTTCCCTCGGCGGCTCGGTCGGGTCGGACCCGTCCTCGCCGTGCACGTGGTAGAGCCGCTCGGCACGGCCGTAGTAGGGAGCGAGCGTCTCGTAGGCAATGGGCCATGCCGGTGAGAGGCCTCCCAGATGCTGGATCTCGCTGAAGTCCTCGCGCCGTAGGCGATACAACACGGCCCCCCAGAATTTCGAGTTGCCGCCGACGCAATAATGAGTATAGGGCAGGAACTCCTTACCACGCCCGTCGAGCCAGCGCTCAGAGGTTCGGTACCGGAGTTCGCCCCAGACCGCGTGCGGACTCCAGTTCTCGTCCTCCTGGGGAATGAAGTCGCCGCGTTCGACGATGAGGATGCGCGCGCCCGTGTCCGCCAACGTGAATGCCAGCGTGCCGCCTCCCATGCCGCTACCGATGACGACGATGTCGAAGCGTTCGGTCACGGGCGAGCGGACTCCATTGAATCCACGCTCGCGTACACAGCGTCCATCAACCGATGGTCCTCTCGCGCACGCTCCAGACTCATCTCCGGCGTGTGCCCGTTCCTGATCGCGCCGACAAAGTCGCGATACATGGCGCGATATCCGCGGATGTCGCGGAAGCCGGGCAGCAGTTTGAATCGGGGAAAAGACCCGCCGCGCACCAGAATGAACACACCGTTGGACTCGAAGGTGATGATGCCTTCGCGGCCGAAGAGCTTCGACAGCCGAAGCCCGCGGAGCAGCGACGGAACCTCGCGCGAGTAATACAGGGCGCCCGCCGCTCCATTGTCGTACTGGAACGCTACGAGCATGCTCTTGCGCCGCGCGTCGCCCTCCAACGGTCCCTTCTTGGACGTTGGCGGCCGGTAGCCGTGGATGGTGCGGATTTCGGGCCCCAGGCTTCCGGCTATGTGCAGCCAGTGAATTCCTTCCTCGAAGAATGCATCGCCGCCGGCCATCTCCTCATCGTTGCGCCAATCGCCGGCCGCTTTGGGCTTCTTCATGATCGTCACGAAGTGCCCGAACACCAATTCTCCAATCGCGCCACTGGCCAGGAGTCGGCGAAGCTCGACACAAAGCGGCTTGTAGTGATCATTTTCGCCGACGAGCACCACGCGACCGACCCGAGCACGCGCCTCGATGACGGTTTGATAATCGTCGAGTAGCGGAAACGCGGGCTTTTCCACCAAGACGTGCTTGCCCATTTCGAGGGCCTGCAATGCGAGCTCAAGGTGATAGTGCGTCGGCACCGCGACCACGACGGCGTCAACCGCGGGATCGCGAAGCGCCTCATCGTAGCCCCCATAGTGTCCCACACCGCCGAAGCGACGCCGATACTCGGCTGCGCGCGCCAGGTCGCGACTAGCATAGCTACAAACGATGTCGCCCCGCATCTTGTGCAGGTGCCGACTGTGTACCTGAGTGATGAACCCGCATCCGAGGAACGCGAGGTGAACCGGCTTCAATCGTTGCCTCCACTCCGTCTGCGCGGCAGAACGGTGCGCCCGCGCGCCGGGGTCTTGTGGTCAGAGTCACGGTGCGAGCGGCAAGAATCTTCGGTGGCCGCCTTTAACGCCGGAGCGTTGCGAGCGCTAATCTGTACGGTATTCATGGCCTGTCTCCTCGCCGATTCTCCAGATGGTAGCAGATGACCACAACGGACAGTAGCGTGGACAAGTTCCCGGATGCCGCACGGGGATTCAGCAACAGCCAACCGGAAAGCTTGCGCTGGGGTACGCGCATCGAGGTGCCGGAGGAGGGACTCTAACTCTGGCGAAAAATATTTGAAATTTTGGTTCCCACCGATTGGACGCTAACGATCGTTGCCTTGTGGTCCTGTCAAGGAGGCCGCTGAAGCGGCCTCCTTGAGAGCGACCCCTCAACCACCCCGGGGAGCCCCGCTGCCCTAATACCTAAAAAGGTCAGGACCCGCCCGTGCCCTGTCCCTTCAAGACCCTGACCCCATTGATCCTTCCAGTCCACCGAGATAAGCAGGCTCTCAGCAAGACACCCAGACGAGGAGGATGGATGATGAGGAAGGCACTGCTTGTTTTCAGTCTGCTGCTCTCTGTGGCGGCTGCATCGGCGAACCCATGTGGGAGATATTCGGGAGACGCTCAAGAGGCGACTGCGTGGGAGCGAAGGTTGCCCTCTTCCGGTAAACTATTGATGTCGATTGGTGCCGGAGGGGGGACTCGAACCCCCACGAGGAGTAAACCTCGCCAGATTTTGAGTCTGGTGCGTCTGCCAATTCCGCCACTCCGGCTAGATTCGACTGCTGGCCGTGGGAGTATATCGCAGCTTCAGTCTCACGGCCAAGGAGACGTCCTGCCGAACTTGTGGCAAGCTCAGGCCACCGCTATTTCAGGGAGACGGGGCTAGCCATCCTTGCTGACTCGTATATCGCCTCCACGATGGCGACTGCCTTGCGTGATTCAGTGCCACTGAGGAAGAAGATCTCGTCCTTATCGAGTGCGTCAACGAACGCTGCGATGTTCCGCATGTGGAGGGAGTAGTCGATTGCCATCGGGTCGCCGGCTCCACCCTCGCTCCCGCCGTCACTCGAGAACTCTCGTCGGATCGACTCATCCCTGTCATTTTGCTGCCTGAATTTCCAGATGGTCAATTGGTCTTCCAGGACCTCCGCCGTTCCATCTCGCCCGGCTACCTGGATCCTCTTGAGGGAACCAGGGAACATTGAAGTAGCACCGAGTATCTGACCAAGAGCTCCATTGCGGAACCTGAGAACTGCTACGGCTGTATCTTCGACCTCGATCAGGTCGGGATCGTGTCCACGTTTCGAGGTAAAGGCAAAAACCTCTTCTACCGGACCAGCTTCCCTTTCCGCTTCCGGCATCGAGGCTCCTGCGATCCACTGAATCGCATCTACACCGTGAATCGATTGATTCATCAGTGCACCGCCGCCGTCCAGGGCCTGCGTTCCCTGCCACCGATCGGGGGCATAGTAGGCATCGTCACGCCACCAGGGCACATAGGTACTGACTGCGGCCAGGTTTCCGAAGCGGCCCTCGCCGACCGCCTGATGTAAGAGCTGGACGACCGGGTTGAATCGCTGAGGAAAGATCCCTCCAAGTTTGATCCCCGCCTCCTCTGCTACCTCGATCATCTGATCCACTCGTTGCGTTGTAATCTCGAGAGGCTTCTCGCAGAGGACATGGATCCCGCGGCTGGCACAGGCCTGGGTCGGTTCCAGATGGGCTCCACTGGGGGTCGCGATGGTCACCAGGTCGGGACGGGCTTGATCCAGCATCTGCTCATAGTCTGCAAACCAGGAGCAGTCGAAGTCCGAGGCGAACTTCCTTCCTTTTTCCTCGCCCCGGCAGCAGCCGGCGACAAGTTCCAGGTTGTCCAGATCCGCAATCGCACGGGCATGTATGTCGGAGATGGCCCCGACTCCGATGATGGCAATCCGGTGACTCTTCTTCACGTGATCCTCCTCAGCTGTGTTCGGCGGGCAGTTCTGGGATAGTTCCGGGAATCCTCTGACCACCTGTGTTCATCATGTTATCTTGTAGAACATGGGTTCTGAAACGGTTGGGTGATCATGCGGATCTTCAGGCTGTTGAGCAAGAACCTTTTTCGAAATCCTGTCCGGACACTGCTTACCCTGAGCAGTATTGCCGTTTCGCTCTTTCTGGTCGCGACCCTGGTCTCCATCCTGATCCAGCTCACCAACCCGCCTGAGACACCTGATTCGGGACTGCGTTTGATTACTCGCCACAAGATCTCGTTGTTCAATGTCCTGCCTTATGCCTACCGTGACAGGATCAAATCTCTGGAAGGTGTCGATGCCGTCATTGGGTCGATGTGGTTTGGAGGCCTCTACGATCAATCGGGAAGCGATCAAATGTTGGCGCAGTTCGCCGTGGATACCGACGACTTTTTCGAAGTCAATCCGGATATGGAGCTTACCCAGAGCCAGAAGGAAGCCTTCCTTAAAGATCGATCTGGGGCAATAGTCGGCGACTCTGTGGCCGAACAGTTCGGCTGGAGCGTGGGTGACACGATCCACACCAAGAGCAATCTTTTCCCAATCGATCCCGTGGAGCTCAAGATTTACGGAATCTACCGAGGTGGAGGAGACCAGGGAGGCGGACTCTATTTCCATTGGGAGTATTTCAACGAGGCCATGAACAAGGCCGATTTTACCGGGACCTTCTCGATCCGCGTCCGTTCTCCTGAGTGGATTCCAGTCGTCTCCGAAAAGATCGACGGGATGTTCAAGAACAGCTCAACTCCCACCAAGACCGAGACTGAGAAGGCCTTCATACTCGGCTTCGTCTCCATGCTGGGCAACGTACAGCTGCTGATTACCGGCATTTGCTCCGCCGTGCTCTTCGCTGTCCTTTTGGTGGCGGCCAATACCATGGCCATGTCGATTCGAGAGCGCGTCCGTGAAATTGGCATACTCAAGGCGATCGGTTTTCGTAAGGCGCAGGTTCTGGGCTTACTATTGGGCGAGTCGCTGGTGCTTTCGGCGGGCGGAGCCCTATTGGGCAGCCTTTCCGCCAGGCTACTTCTGTCCGGCTTGAACATGACCGCCCTCAGCGGAGGGTATCTTCGAAGCATCGACGTCACTCCTTCCATCCTGGGATTATGCACGCTGTTGGGTGTAGCGGTCGGCCTTCTGGCGGCCGGGGTCCCCGCCTGGAGGGCTGCTCAACGTCCCGTCGTAGAGGCACTGCGAAATGTTGCATAAGCTGATAGGTGCTTCATGAGAATCCCGTTGAAGTACAACCTTCGCAGCTTGTGGGTCCGGCGTGTCAGCACACTGATGACGGCCCTGGGCATTGGGCTCACCGTTGCCGTCCTGGTCATCATGATGGCCTTGGTAAGAGGGCTCGATGCAACCTTCGTCGATACCGGATACGAAACCGATCTGGTCGTCATCCGCAAAGGCTCCCAGAATGAGACCAACAGCTATTTCAACCGCGACCTGTTCCAGACGGTAAAACTGCTGCCTGAGATCGCGCGAGACGAGAACGATCAGCCCTGGGCGGTTGGCGAGTTGATCGTCGTGATCAATTCTGAGCGGCGGGAGGGGGACAGCTCGAACATCGTCATCCGGGGAACCTCGGATCGCGGTTTCCAGATGCGGCCCGAAGTCAAGATCGTTGAGGGCCGACGCCACCGCAAGGGGGTGCGGGAGCTAATCCTGAGTCAGTCCCTTTCCCGTCGCTTCAAGAATATGTCCCTCGGCGACAGCCTGCGAATTTCTGATAACACCTGGGCAATTGTTGGGCTTTTCGATGCCTCAGGAACTGCTTACGACTCCGAAATCTGGGGCGATTACGACGAGATCTCTCTGGCCTGGGATCGACCCATCTATGTCTCCATACTCGTCAGAGCCGCTTCCCCTGAGGGCGTCGTCAAGATCCAGAAGCGGATCGAAGAGGACCGTCGCATCCAGCTTCAAGCCATCCCCCAGAAGGAGTACTACCAGGGTCAGACGATCTCCTCGATCGGACTCAAGGCGCTGGGCTCGTTCATCGGGATCGTCATGGGGATAGGCTCCTGTTTTGCCGCCATGAACATGATGTATGGCACGGTGATGCTGCGCTTCAAGGAAATCGGGACTCTCAGGGTCCTGGGATTTCGGAAGCGGAGCATTCTGGCCAGTTTTCTGATTGAAGCAATCTTGATCGCCCTGCTGGGTGGCGTCGTGGGCTGTTTGATCGCCCTTCCTGTGCACGGCATTTCAACTGGAACCACCAACTTTTCCAGCTTCAGCGAGGTGCTGTTTCAGTTTCGGATAACTCCCTCGATCTTGTTGCTGGCGGCCGTTTTCGCCGGCTCAGTAGGAATCCTGGGAGGATTTCTTCCGGCCGTACAGGCGGCTCGTCTCCAGCTGCTTGAAGTCTTGCGCGACTAAATGAACAAGGATCTGAGTGCGCTTCGAATCGATCGAAGCAAAAAGAGACCGCAAGCGGGCAGGACGGGTACCTGGCTGATCGTGTTGTTAGCCTTCTTGCTGGGTGCTGCGGTTTCTTTCGCACTATTCCACTGGTTTGTCTCGGATCCGAGCGGGCGGTCCCAGGCTGAGAGCGACACGGCACCACAGCGGCAGCCTACAGCGAACCAGGAGCAGGCAGACGGGAGAGCGGCCGAGAATGCGGAAGAGGCCGATCCAGTGCTCATCGTCTCAGGCTATATCGTGCCCCACTACCGAATCGAGGTAGGTTCCAAGATCGTGGGCAAGGTCACCTGGGTCGGAGTCGAAAAGTCAGACCTGGTCGAGAAGGGCCAGCTGTTGGTTAAGCTGGACGATCGCGAGTTCCAGGCACAACTGCAACAAGGCAAGGCGAATCTGAGATCCGCTGAGGCGCGCCTCGCCGAACTGGACGCCGGCTCCCGACCAGAAGAAATCGACCGAGCAGAGGCAGAGCTGAGACGGAGCAGGGCCGACCTCGAGAACGCTGATCTGGAGTACCAACGGCTGGAGACCCTGCTCCAGACGGGTGTAGTCTCGAAGCAGCTGGTGGACAATGCCAGAACTCGACGGGATATGGCTCAAGCGGCGGTGGGGGTGGCCGAAAAAAACCACCAGCTGTTTGTGCTGGGTCCGCGACAGGAAAAGCTCCAAGCGGCCAGGGCAGAGGTGGATCAAAGCCGTGCAGCGGTCAAGTATTGGCAGACCCAGTTGGCCGAAACCGAGATCCGGGCACCCATCAGCGGAACCATCCTGGAACGGGTCGCGGAGGTAGGTGAAATGGTCTCCACCTGGTTTGCCGGTGGCGCCGTGGTGGTTGCCCTGGCTGATCTGAACGATCTACAGGTGGAGTTGGACATCAGCCAATCCGATTTTCACAACGTATCCGAGAAACACGACTGCCGCATGTCGCCCGTAGCCTATCCCGAACGAGAGTACGTCTGTGAGCTGGTAGAAACCGCTCCCGAGGCCAATCGTCAACGGGCCACCATTCAGATCAAGGTTCAGGTCAAGAATCCGGATGAGCATCTTCGACCGGAAATGGATGCCCAGGTCACCTTCTATCGGCACGAGTCAACAGAGAGCGGAGACTAGATATGCCTGAAGTGCTCATCGAGACGCTTGGACTCAGCAAGATCTTCTACCGAGACAGCACCGAGATCCGAGCACTGGAGGATATTACGCTGCAAGTGCTCTCAGGTGACTTCATCAGCCTGATGGGTCCTTCCGGATCGGGCAAGAGCACACTGCTGAATATCATGGCAGGCATCGACAGACCTAGCGGGGGAGAACTGCGAATCCTGGACGTCGAGGTCGCATCGATGAGCGATGATGAGCTGGCGGAGTGGCGCAACCAGCACGTCGGCTTCGTGTTCCAGCACTTCAATCTGATTCCGGTCCTGACGGCGTTTGAGAATGTCGAACTACCCCTGCTTCTCACCAGTCTGTCCAAGAAGGAGCGACGGGAACACGTCGAGACCGCTCTCAACCTGGTGGGACTGGCCGATCGGATGGAGCACTATCCTCGGCAGTTGTCCGGAGGACAGGAGCAGAGGGTGGCCATCGCTCGGGCCATAGTCACGGATCCGACCTTCATACTGGCCGACGAGCCCACGGGAGATCTGGACGCCGAGTCGGCGAAGGAAGCCCTGGACATCCTGGCAGCCCTCAACCAGGACTATGGCAAGACAATCATCATGGTGACCCATGATCCCAAAGCCGCCGCCTACGCCTCCGTCAAGCACTACCTGGAGAAGGGATTGCTCTTGGTGGCACCGGAGTAGCGATTCGAGGGAATCGAACATTGGTTCGAACAGGCAACCGCGAGATCTTGAGCTGAAACTTGATGTGTGTTGCATTCACTTCGGCGTTCGCATGTTCGGTGTTCTGCGGTTTGTGATTTAGCCTTTTTTGCTTGCTCTCGAGAAGGCAACCGTTGGGAAAGGCTGAACCGCAGAATATCGAACAAGCGAATTTCGAAGGCCGGAAGAAGCCAAAGAGGAGATCCTTTGACACTCACTGTTCGTGCAGGAGTTTCTTGCTCGAATGGGGCCAGCGCTTCTGGGGGCAGCACTAAAACCGCCAACAGGCCCGGAAACGTCTGCTGCGATAGGAACGTGCGACCTAGCCTTCGAATCGATACAAAGCGCGAGCGTTGTCCGCTAGAATCTTTCGCCTCAAGGGCGGGGGCAGATGGCTCGGAAGAGCTCGATCAGGGGAATCAACGTCCCCGCTTCTTTCTCCCCGTGAGGGGATAGTCGGTCGCGAAGAGAAGCCTGTCGTTGGAGTCAAGCTGTTCCAGGAGCTGCTGGAGATACTCGGCCTTGGGAGGCTCTTCCATGGGCTGGGTGGTGGTCCAGAAGTGTTCCCTGATATATGGGCTGGAATCAAAATCCCAGTGGGGATAGTCGGTCGCGAAGAGAAGCCTGTCGTTGGAGTCAAGCTGTTCCAGGAGCTGCTGGAGATACTCGGCCTTGGGAGGCTCTTCCATGGGCTGGGTGGTGGTCCAGAAGTGTTCCCTGATGGGGGGCGACTCAGGTAGGGGACTTCCTGGCGTAGACGCTCCCAGCTGCGATCGAGTCTCCACGCCAGTGGCGGTATCCAGGCGAGGCCGCCTTCGATCAGCACGATCCTCAGCTCTGGGAAGTGTTCGAACACCCCCTCACAGACCAGGCTCATCACCTGGGCCTGAAATGCCTGCGGCATCCCGGCATGATCCTCCAGGTAGTGTGACGGCCATCCCGCCCCCGTGATGGGACGCCCTCCGGTACCGCCGAAGTGGATCCCCACCGGAAGGTCGTTGCGGACCGCGGCTTCATACAGCTTCCAATACTTTCGGCGTCCCAGCGGCTCACTGGTTCGGGCGGTCACGAGTACCTGCACAAAACCAGGATGCTGGCTCGCCCTATCGATTTCCTCTGCGGCCAGATCGCCGTCCTCGTAAGGCACTACCATCGAGGCACGCAGTCTCGGCTCGGGCTCGAGCCACTCTTCGATCTGCCATTCGTTGATGGCTCGGGCCAGGGCGGCGCCATACTCCAGATTCTGCTGCCTGCCCGCGGCCCTCAGGCAATTCAGCACTCCGTACTCTATATCCCAGGTGTCTAGCAGTTGGCTCTGGAGGAATCCCAGATCGGAACCGGGAGGAAGGCCAGAGGGGGGCCAGGCATCGTGGCGGGCGGCGTTTCGGCTGGCACGAGGATAGCTGGTGCCGTAGAAGCCTCGGAGCCCGATCATCTCGTGATAGCGGCGCCAACGATCAGGCAGGTACCGGTAGAGCGTCTCATCTCCAGGCACGTCATTGTGAATGTCAGTATCGATGACGGCCATCTTCCGGGTTCGTTTGTCCGCCTTTTCGGGCTCGACGATAGATGTTGTAACCATGCTTCCTGTCTCCTCTCTTTGCTGAGTCAGAGGCGGTAGAAGAAGCGCGCGTTCTCGGCTCGAATCTTGGACAACAGGGGCTCCGGTAGTTCCGAGGGCAAAGCCTCATCACCCTCGTCGAAGTGCCAGTGAGGATAGTCGGTTGAAAACATCAGCAGATCCTCAGACTCGAGCTGTTCGATAATCTGCATCAAGTGCTCTTTGGCCGGAGGGGCATCCAGGGGTTGCAAGGTCAGTCGAAAGTGCTCACGAATGTATTCCGAAGGGGGGCGCTTGATCCAGGGTGTATCACGGCGCAGACCCTTCCATTCTTTGTCCAAGCGCCACATAAGCGATGGCATCCAGGTAAACCCTCCTTCGATCAAGGCCACCCTAAGTTGGGGGAATCGATCGAATGCGCCTTCGGCAATCAGACTCAGCACTTGAGACTGGAATACCTGCGCCATTCCGGCGTATTCCTCCAGATATGTCGAGGGCCAGCCGCAGGGCGTTGGAGGGTTTCCAGACGCGCCACCGAAGTGGATTCCCACCACGAGCTCCTGGCGAACCGCGGCGGCATAGATGGGATCATGGCACTGATTGCCGTAGGGAACGTGGGATCTGACCGGAAGCAGGACCTGAACGAATCCCGGATGTCCGCCCAGGCGGTCGATCTCTCGGGCGGCCAGCTCCGGGTTCTGGCTCGGTACCAAAAGGGACGCTCGCAGACGGGGTTCACGGTCCAGACAGTGATCTCGCGCCCAGTTGTTCAGTGCGGAAGCCAATGCCGCTGCCAGATGCGGATCGTGGACACTCTGCACCCAGTAGGAACCGGTCAGGATTCCGCATTCCAAGTCCCACGCATCCAGGGTCCGCTGCCGCAGCAATTCCAGGTCGGAGCCAGGTGGATTGGCTGGGTCCGGTTCGTGGTCAGGTCGGAAGGAGGTGGGGGCCCCAGCGGGATAGTCGTTGCAGTCGGGCCCTACAAAGGCGGATTCGTTGATGTAGGCACGCCAGTGGTCTTCCAGATAAGGCTCCAAGGCTTGCAGCCCTGGGAACTGATTGTGGATGTCGCAGTCGATCAGAGGTTGAGCCATCCGTTCCTTATAGATTACGAAATACAGATAACCGTCGACTTGCAGAAACGTAACACGTAGGCAGGCGTTGTACAAATCGCCATCTGTTCCTGGGGCTCGCTAATGAACAGTAGTTCAGCAGTCGATGAAACAATCATGACTCTGATTTATCTCGTACTCACAGCGATCGCCCTGCTAGCAGGTTGTTCACAGGCCTCCAGCGCGGTAATCGGACTGAAGCACTACCCGATCCAGGACCTGAAAGGAGTGCTGACCCGATCAGATGTCGCCCTGGACCCGGAAATCACCAGTGACGGCAATGGATCCCTGCGCATAAGTGTCGACCAGGCAAGCACCATCCACCTCTATGAAACCGGAGACCTGGACGTTGAGAATGCCAGGATTACCTACCAGGCCAAGGTAAGGACCGAGAACGTGGAGGGCCGGGCCTACCTGGAAATGTGGTGCCAGTTCAGCGGCAGGGGCGAATACTTCTCCCGCGATTTGAACTCACCCCTGACCGGAACCGTGGATTGGTCCGCCGAAGAGATACCCTTCTTCCTGAAAAAGGGAGAGAACCCCGACAATATCAAGCTGAACCTCGTGGTCGAGGGCAAGGGAACCGTTTGGATCGACGACATCCGTCTCCTGCAGGCACCGCTGAGATAGCCGGCTGACGTAGCCTCCCCCTCTGGCCAGCGTGAGTCGATTGGTGGTATGTTCGGGGACGTGAACAAATCGTCTCTAAGACTGCTAGCGGCTGTCGCATTATCCCTTATCCTGGCCGGTCCGAGCTGTCAGGAGCCAACGCCTGATCAGGCACAGAGACCTACCGTCCCCATTGCTTTATCGCAAGCCTCGTTCCGAATCACGTTCGGACTAAGCGACGACCAGCCCAGTTCCTGGGACGGCAGGGTACATCCTTCAGACGGCCAGGAACTGGTAGTGGAGCCCGACCGTTTTCGTGTGCATTTGTACAAGGGACTGGGCGACCAACGAGACCCCGACCCGCAGTTCCCCAACGACTACGTCAGGCCACCTCACAGTTGGGTATGCAGCACTCGCAACGCCTGGATGCGTTCCGATGAGAGCCCACCCAAACTGGAGTACCCCAGCATTCTTCTCCACATAGGACAATCTCCAGCAGGCTCGTCAGTCAAGGTGAGCACCAGCAAGGGAGATTTCGATTTCGATCCGTCCCAGTCCGTCGCCTTCGTTCCTCGCTTCTTCCTGGAAAGGAGTGTGCGAGTCGAACGAGTGCCGACGGCCGTAGCCGCGGACTCCCAACAGCTGGCCCAACAGGACTTTCCCTCCATTCTGGCGACGACCTCAGGAGATCTCTGGGTTGCCTGGCAGGAATACCGGGACCTTTCAGATACCGTCTGTGTCCGTCGCAGATCGGAAGAAAAGTGGGAAGACACCTTCGTGCTGGCCGAGGACGCAGACGTCTTTGGCACCTCGCTGGGCGAAGACAGTAAGGGGAAAACCTGGGCGATCTGGTCGATGCAGGCCGATGGCAACTGGGACCTTTATGGTCGGGCCCACTCCCAAAGGGGCTGGTCGGAGGTTGAACAGATCACAAATCATCCGGGGCCTGACACCTTCAACCGGACTACGACCGACTCGAGTGGCCGGATGTGGCTGGTCTGGCAAAGGAGTGCTGAGGGTCGGAGTCAGATCTTTGCCAAAAACCTGTTCCGGGGCACGTGGTCGGACGAGTTTCAGATCAGTGAGGGTCCTTCGAGCGAGGGAAACAACTGGAATCCGTCTCTGTCTGCAGGTGCGTCCGGCCAGGTTGCGGTTGCCTGGGACGGGTACGCTGCCGGCAACTATGACGTCTATCTGCGGCGATTCGTGGACGGGCGCTGGGGTCCTGTGCGTGTCGTAGCCGGAACTCCGCGTTACGAGGCCAACCCCACGGTCGCGGTGGACGGCCACAATCAGACCTGGGTCGCGTGGCAGGAGTCTGGTGTCGACTGGGGGAAGGACACCGGACAACTGGTGGTCCAACCTGGGATTGGCCTCCACGAACCCAGATCGATCCGGGTGGTGTGTTTCGATGGCGAAAACATGATGGCACCGTTGGGCGCCGCACCCTCCGTCTTCCAGGACAAGGACTATTGGGGAGATCCGGTGCTTCAGATCGGGCCCAATGGACTCCCCTGGCTTTTCCTGCGACATATGGTAATGCGGCTCCCGGATAGTCTGGAGACGGGATCCGGATCGATCTACGCTCCCCGTTGGGAGACCTACGCCCTTCGGTACGCCGGCTCGGCCTGGAGTGACTTGATGTACTTGCCCTATAGCGTAGGACGTAAGGACATGTTCCCGGTTGGCACCACCGTATCAGACCAGGAGCTGTGGTTGGCCTGGCCCACCGACAACCGGAATACGGGATCCTACACGACGCACCAGCAGGGCCAGGTCATAATCGCCCCTTTGAGGGTCGAAGAGGCTTCCCCACCTCCGTTGGCGGAGCTGCAACCCTACGAGGAAGAACCGGTCACCCCATTTGAACCGGTCCATCCAAACGAAATCGAGGAGCTCGAGCGGATCCGCTCCTACCGTGTCGAGAGTGGAAAGCGCAGCTACTCGATCTTTCGGGGCGACGTGCATCGCCACACCGACCTCTCCTGGGACGGGGGCAGGGACGGGTCCGTACTCGATGCTTACCGCTATGCTCGGGACGCGGCTGGGCTCGACTTTCTGGGGGTCACCGACCACAACCAGGATGCCGAGGAGCCCTACCTCTGGTGGCTCAGCCAGAAGTTCGCAGATCTGTTCCAGCTCCAGAACTTCGTCGCTTTCTATTCCTACGAACGCTCCCTGGAATTCCCCAACGGTCACCGCAACATTCTGTTTACTCGCAGGGGCACGCCGATCCTGCCGATCATGGCCTCCGAAACCAACGGCTGGGACGGGTCGGGCAGACTGTTTCACTACCTGCGGCGCTACGATGGGACCTCGATCCCCCACACCAGCGGCACTGGCGCCGGGACTGATTGGCGCGACAACGACCCCGAGGTAGAACATCTGGTCGAGATCTACCAGGGGATGAGAGATACCTACGAGTATCGGGGATCCCTTCGCCCCAAGACACTCGAACCCACTCCAACACTGGCCGAAGATGACAGTCCGCACCGTCGTTTCGGGACTGTCTGGCATGCTCTTTCCAAGGGTTACAGGCTTGGATTCATCGCTTCTTCCGACCATATGTCGACACACATCAGCTATGCCTGCCTGATTGCCGAGGAGCTGACTTTGGACAGCCTGATGGAAGCCATCCGGGCAAGGCGGGCCTACGGAGCGACGGACAACTTGATCCTGGATATCCGCTTCGTCGGCTCCGACGGTGAGCACCTGATGGGAGAAGATTTCTCCAGCACGATCCCGTTGACGATTAAGGCAAAGATCCTGGGAACCGACGTGATCCAAAGAGTCGACGTGATCAGGAACAACAAGATCGTCTACACCACCCGTTCGGAGCAGACCGAGCTGGAGTTCCAATACGCCGATCAGGAACAGGCTCCAGGCGAAAGCTACTACTATCTCCGTGTAGCCCAAAAGGACGGAGAAATGGCCTGGGGTTCCCCGGTCTGGGTCGACTACGAAGCTAGTGAACCGTAACCTGAAACCTCAAGACGTGGCTTTGGTCTCCAGGCCGAAGTGTTTTTCTTTCGAGCGAAGCACGGCGGCCTGGAGACCACCGCTACGCTCCACACCATTCCCAGCGAAATGACAGGGTCCTCTCCTAACATGCCCCGAATCCAAATCCGTGGCGGCAAAAAGAGCGAAGAAAACAGTAAGCAGGAGGAAAAAAAAGCACCGGCTGGGTGGGCGCCTGAGGCTCGTCCTCTTCCCCTTGAATCTGCTGATCCTCGTGGTGCTACCCTTTTTCCTGCTCATTCGGACTTCCGTCTTTCTTTATCAAACCGCCAGGCTCAACACCTGGTTGGCACTCGGATTCGGAATGGCCCTGACCTCTGTATGCCTTCTCTTCTATGTCCAATATGCCTACAAGAAGCTCTTTCGCAAACGCCGGATCAAGAAGAAGGTAAAGAAATACAACCTACGGCTGGCAGCTGCGGTGGTCATCGTCTACTGCGCCTCCGCCCTGATCTACATTTCCAGTGTCAACGTCAAGGCACAGCGGATCCGCAGTAACTACACCGCCCTGCACCCGCTACTCAGAATCTCGCTGAGCTCGGTTGTATTAGCCGACACCGATCTGGTGATTACGGATATGGCGCGGACCCACGGGGATTACAACCGGATGGGTCTCCAGACAATGCGCCGCTCCCTGCACTATCGCCAAAGAGACGACTACGTCCACGCCGTAGATCTCAGGACCATGGGCCAGGCCGAGTGGAGGAACCGCTGCATGACCTGGTACTTCGAGTTGATGGGCTTCCGCACGCTGAGGCATGTCGGGACAGCGGACCACCTGCATGTTTCACTGCCTCTTCCTTGAACGTGCTCTTGTAAGTCTTCAAGCGCAACAAGACTCTTCCAGATGTAGCTAGAGTCCGGCCCCGGCCCGGGACCGTCGATTCATCTATCCGTCCCAGCGGGCTTACTTCGGTTCAGGACAGCTCGACAGAAGGTCCTTCCCGCAGTGACCAGATTCAAGAAAATCCCTGTCTAATAAATTGAGGCTAATGATGCCACGAGTTGCGGACGATAGTAGTCAATGGAGGGTTCGATCGATGAAAGGATTCGAAGAAGTTGCCGCCAATTGCTTCTACGTCACCATGGGAGCGTCCGTCGTCTACACCGCAATAGCCTTTGGCACTATTCTTGCGGTTGGCTTGGGGCTGTTGTAAGAGACTGCTCCTGCCTATCCCACCTGCCCTACCGGCGGTAGTGACGCAGAGTTGAAGCTGTTGGATCGGTTTGAATTGGGAATCGGCAAGTTCTTGCTGTTTCCCCTCTCTCCGGGACGTGCCCCCCTGCAAACAATTCAAGTCATCCGTGGCTCTTTTTTCCTGTCTTCGATCAGATTTCCCTTGGTGACGCATCTCTCAGGTCCCCAACCCCTCGCTCGCGCTTCAGGCTTCCATGGCTCAGGAAGTTTTCTTTTCGAATGGCGCCAGCATCGCTGGGGGTCCCACCAAGCTGGGTTCTCCCCTTAGCAAATCGGTCCCAAAGCGCCCTTTCTTTTTCTAGCTGAAAGCGTTACTGCCAACGCCAATACGGCACGCAGCCAATCCTTCCAGTCGCCCGATCCCTTGCCATTTGGGAGAATATCTGCTAGAAGTTCAAGTAACTTCAGAGGTTTCGCAAAAGGTGGGAGACGATAGTCGAGGGAGGATCTAAGGCGTACTGGCGCTATTGATCGATTCAGCGTGGCACACGGGTTTCGTATTTTTCTTATCGTTTTCGCGGTCCTGATGGTCCCGCTAAACGGGGCCGGCCAGAATGACGAAGACGGCTGTCTAGAGTATGTCGGAGGCTCGGTGTCGTGCGAAGAAAGGCCAGGGAGCGGCCGCCAGGAGCTCAAGAATCCGACGAAAAACCGACCTGGAGGGAAGGTCCACGCCAACTCACGGGATAGGAAATCTATTGAAGCGAGAATAAACGAGTTGCTTTTGGAAATCAGCGAGTCGCAGTCGCGAGTCGATCGTCAAGCCACCAACCGAGCCAAGAACACAGGTGACACTGCAGATAGGCTCGATGAGGATATCAAGGATCCGCAGTCCCAAGTGGCAGAAGCGCTCAATCGGACAAAGAAACCGGAAAAGATCGACGGCCCAACTGAGCAGCCTCGGAAGTGGAAGCAGCCACGCGGAGTGTTACGAAAGGAACTCCAGGCTTGGCAAGAGTGGTGGGAGAAATCGCGCCTGAGGTTTGGTTGATTCTGACGGAACCGACAACTGGCAACCCGCCCGTTCAATTCCTATTGAAGCAACCCGTTCAATTCCTATTGAAGCGACAGTCGCAGAGCAATTCGTGTCCCGTCGTCTCAGCGTGAGCGCCCGCCCCTGCTGGCACCAAAACGGGCTGCTTGGGCCCCGGCCAACCCAGCTTCGCCTGGTCTCTGTTTCGGATACAAGGTCTCCAGCCAAATCTTGATCTCGCCCTCTGCCCCTACCAGATCGGCCGCGCCTGTGGCGTTAGAACGGGTGGGAGCTGCGGAGATCGCTTTCCACAAGTCTATAAGGGAATCGGTCAGGAGCCATCGCTTGGACGAAGTAAGCTCGTCTGAATTCGAAAGGCGTTGTCTGATCGTTGGTCCAAGCTTGATCAAAGCTCTCTTCCTGAGCGAAAGATCCAGCTGATCACGCAGAGCCAGAATGAAGCCATCGAAGAAGTAGCGGTCGATCCCAGACTGGAAGTTCGGATCTTCGCCCTCCCAGCGGGAATACAGCTCTCTCAGGGCGTCAATCGAGGCGGCCTTCGCCTCGATTGAGTCAGACTCCAGTGTCTCGATTAAGGCCTCCAGCAAACCAAAGTGCTGATGGGTCAGCCGCGAAGGGGCGTCCTCTGACCCGCTCGTTTTACGGAGCTTCGCCAGCTGATCGATCTCTGTCAAAACGACTTTCCCTACCAAGGCCTCTCCGCCCGGTGATCTCAATCGTTCGGCGATTCCTTCGATGACTGACAGGACCAGGGTGTCATGATCTCACGGGCTGGACTTTCGTCCGGTGGACGGCTGGAGCATCTCTCCTACAAATTCATAGAATTGCGCCGACAATGCCCTTTCGGTTGCCCGCAGGACAATTCGATGCCTATTCCCATCCTCGGTGTTTCTAATCAGTTCCTTCGTATTTGGAAGAAGATTCGAATCGTCGGCGAATTTTGAATACAGCACGAGAGCAACCAGGGCGGCCTCCACAGCCCTTCGCTCTTCCAGAGTCGTCGTGTTCGACGACGGAAAAGCCGCAAGCAATGCATAGAGTACGTGCGCCTGGATGTGGAGCAGATCATTCTTCTCTACCGAAGTTCCTGGGCCTGATCGGTCGATT
Organism: Acidobacteriota bacterium; assembly: GCA_965219005.1. Taxonomy (GTDB): domain Bacteria; phylum Acidobacteriota; class UBA6911; order RPQK01; family JAJDTT01; genus CAUZIZ01. The sequence goes on from CBDCMS010000004.1 coordinate 73,731, forward strand.
CTATTCAGACTCGATTGGTCCAAACGCTCCGTCAGCGACGTAAAAAAACCAATCCTTGTAGCAGGCGACTCCGACATGAGGAGACGCCCCACATCTGTCAGCCTGTTTGGCTGAAGGACGGAGTCTATTTCGTTTTCATCCGCATTCTCCAACTCGGCGCCTGCGCGCGCTGGTGCAAAAAGGACATCTATTACCCGGTAGGCACGTGCGCTCGTGGTAAGACCCCGGCTCAAAGTCGTCGCTAGTTGTTCCCGGAAGATCCGAGATAACCTCTCTCGTAGTTCCCCTTCTGGTTCCCCCTTCGCGACGAATTCGGCGATCAGCCGGCCCGCTCCAGGCCTCTCGGACGCCCTGCTGTTCCCTTGCTCGCGCGAGAGAACCTGGCCAACGCTGGCTAGGAAGATGGAAGGGATTTCAAAGAGGAGATCGCGGTGATCGGCGAAGGCCGCCATTATGTGTGAGACGGATTCCGTCCCCCCCTGCATCCCGATCAAGGCTGTCGAGATGCTGGAACGCACCTGCGTTCGTAGCCCTTCGTCAACAGCCGGAGAACGCAGGAGTCGCAGAAGCATGGGGGATACAACCCGGCTTCGGTATGAGCATTCGCCGAGGGCTGAAATAGTCTCTTCGAGAACGCTACTGGATTGCCAAGCTCGATCCTGCTGAAGCTCACTCTCAAGAGCACCTTCCAACCTCGCCAGCAGGCTTTTCCATTCTCCATCATCCGCAGAGTCACATGCTTGACAGAGCTTTCCCAGCTGGTAAGCGGCATCCGCCCTGGAGCCATAGTTGGGGTTGCGTAGTTCATCGAGGAGGAGTGCTGATTCGCACGACTGAGCTTGAGCTAGGGGACCTCCCCAACTCAGTGCGACACAGATGAACCAAGAAGCAAGACCCAACAAGCCGACGCTCCTACACGGTTGATTTGGCCGCCTCTCGGTAGAGCTCATGGTGAGCTAGAGATTATCAGGAATAGGCCCATCTTCTGATGGACGTGATTGGTGTGGACAAGAGGGAATCAGGCGACCGCGCCGGAGTTTCTTATGCTGCACCATCCTACGGACGCTTCCACATCTGGCCTTTCCACTCATCTAGCGCTTCGTTGCTGGGATCGTCCTGAAGCGATCCCATCCACCATTGTTCTACGTGCCAGCTCGAACTTGGCACTGCCACACTAGCCATTCGGGACGAACTGTTGCCTGCTGTGTCAGTACATGTCACTTCAAGAGCGTAGTGACGTTCGTTGCTGCCCACCGGTAGGTTGATCGACGCCTTGTTGCTGGTGATTTGTGTGTCGAACAACTGTCTATCCGCCTCGTCCCAGACGCTGATGCGGCAGTCGGGTGAGGGATCGCTGTGATCAGTGGCCTCCACGGCTACACTGGCTTGATGAGTCGCCATGCGGTCAATTGACCAGGACTCCAGCCGCGTCGTTAGGACCTCGATCAGCGGGGGAATTTCGTCTTTAACGCCTGTGTGGACGTCATATGTCATAGCCGATCTTCCGCTAGCTACGGTCGCTTCGACACCGTGGTTGCCTAGATTCAGAGGGACTTCTGCCTTTGGGCGCTCGGTCCTGCTTTCAAGACCGGTGTCTGTGGACGGCAGGCGATCATTCGCTGCGGGGGACATGGGATCAGAGGTCCTCTTATCCGCGGCAATCATCTTCTGGGCCTGGCCTGGAATTCCCTGATCGCCTGGCGAAGAAAAACCGATGACGTCTGTCAGAGCTTCCTGGTGTGTCTTTGGTGCGGCCCCGAGATCGCTCTCCAAAGAACTATCGACGAACACTGAGGCGACAAATGATGAAACGACGACGGGCGAGACCAACAAGAGCCTGGCCACTGCTGGACACGGTACTGTGCCAAGCAATCTGCCAATAGAATGAAAAAACGTGATCGCTGCCTTCCCCAGCCTTCGAGATCCATCGCACGCTGTCTGCCATGGTCCTGGCAACAGTACTTTTTGCCGTTCGCAGGCGTGAGCCCCCTCGGGGCTCATCTCCAATTCTGATTCCACGGCCGTCAGGAGCTGTAAAACTGAGGTCTCCTCGCCTTCTAGAGCGCTCACTGCGCTGCCTTTGATCACAGGCATCCCCTCAGCGCCGGGTAGAACCTGTAGCTCGTGCTCTATCCACTCGACCCTCGAGCTGGGTGCCACGTCAATTTTATTCAAGAATCTGGTTATGCACTTAACTCCGGATAGGTGACGGTGGGATAGAGCGAACAGGCTGTCAGGAGACGGTCGAAGAGCTCGGATTCCCAGAAACGACGATTGAAACGGTAACAAAACTCAGCCAGGTAACGTTGAAGGTGCTTGAGGCTGACCGCTTTCTGAGTCCCTTGGAGCTGAGTCTTGCAGTTGGAAATGAGGGTGTGAACCCATGGGAACTGTTCAAAACCCATCCCCACCCACTCGAGCCGGACGCGTTCATGCTGGTAGCCGGCTTGAGCTAAACCGACAAACGCGTGATAGGCGTCGCTTCGGATCTGAGCTCCGGGGTCGATCCTCGCCCAGGCGACCCGCTTCACATTGTCGCTGGTTATGTCATCGACCACATCCAGACTTAGAAACCTCGGCCCCCCGGCTTTCGTTATCTCCACCGCGGCCAGAACTTTGGCCTTGCCTTCGGTCCCTCGTCCTCGCTTGCGACCCCGACGATTTCTCCCTCGTCGTCGGCCTCCAAAGAAAGAGTCATCCAGCTCCACCAGGTGACTTAATTGGTAGCAGTCATTACGTTTGGCCATGGCTTGTCGGATCTTATGTCCCATCATCCAGACCGTCCGATAGCTTCCGATTCCCAGCAGCTTCTGCAGTCCCTTCATCGAGTAGCCCGCTTTGCAACGGCTCATCAAGAAGATGGTCCAAAACCAATATCTCAGGGGCACCCGCGTCTTGTGGAAAATCGTCCCGGCGGTGGAAGAAGCCTGATACCGGCATTGGCGACACTCCATCAATCGCCGGTGCTGCAACCAGTAGCCTCCTTGACCCCCACAACGGGGACAGACAAATCCTTCCGGCCAGCGTTTCTGCATCAGGTAACTCAGACAAGCTTCTTCTGTGGCAAAACGCTCTTGAAACTCCAACAAATTCATCTTTTCGTACATCCACTCACCTCCTGTCTCTCACCTTTTTTACTAGGTGGTGGTGACTTTTTCCGGAGTTAAGTGCATAACCAGATTCAAGAAAAAAACACAATGGGTGGGACGAGCCCGCTGCAGCAGGTTGCGAAAGCCCTCGATCGTCTTCCGCGTGGCGTCGGTGGCCGAAACCAACAGAATCACAACGTCTGCCTTGGCCAGATCGTCGCCTAGATCACGAGCGGCGGAGTCTAGAGAGCCTGGCAGGTTGGCGTGTAGGTAAGTATGCCGCTGGGTGCAAAAGGTGGTCGCGTTTCGCCATACCCCTTCTTCTCGATTCCTGAACCAGCGCTTGGCGGCCTCTGCACTACTCTGGATCCGATAACTTCTTGAAGAGAAGACTCTTTTAATTGCTGCAGTAAGCGTCCTTTTGCCGGATCCTACATCGCCGAGGACGGCAAGTCTCAGGGGGACCTGTGATTGAAATTCTGCTTCACCATCCACCATCGGGATGAGGGGCTCGAAGGCATAGCTGCTCGAGTCTACCGACTTCGTGGCTGCCGCAGAGGGTAGTGTGCGAATACTCTTGACTGGTTCGTTCCCGCCAGCCCACTTTTCAACGCCCGAACTGGTCTCAAAATCCTGATGGTCGAGCGCGACCTGAAATCTGTCTCTGACTCCAGCCGCCACCCTGTGCAGGGATACAGGTGCTCCGTTCTCTTTCAGAAGCTCTTCGAAATCAAGCTCCTCGGTCGGCGTAGCAGCTATCGATTCTGCCAGTTCGTCGATGACTCCATAGAGCTGTGTTTCGAAAATCTGTGCTTCAGACATACGCGCCACCGCCAAGCGATGCTAGAGCCTGTCCTCTCATCCTCACTAGCTTTCTTCTCATCCTCTTCACAATGGTCTCGTACTCCGTTTTGGAAATGCCCAGGTCCGATTGAATCTCCGGGCCATTCATCCCGAGCTTCAAACACCAGATAATCAGCGCCACTTCGGTGTCGTCGACAAACAACTGCTCGATCCGAGCCAATGTTTTCCGAGCTCTTTCCTCTCGTTCGGTCGCCATAAGTAGCGCCTCGGGATTCGTGGACGCCGGACAATCCGTTTGATCCAGAGGGACCACGTTGGAGCGACCGTGGTCTTTCCTTATCGCATTGTGGGTGATTCGGAGTACACCAAAGAGGAAATACTTGAACTCGACCTTCTCGTTGTTCCAGCGCCTGTTGCCTGAGAGAACGTCGCAGAAAGCCTGGTTCAAAAGGTCTTCTCCTTCGGAGTTTGGGCAAATCCGGGCCTTGAAGTCGGCAAAGATGCTCAAATGCAGGAGCTCTTTGTCGGTGAGCTCTTCAAATGCTCTCCGCACGTCTTCCTGAGTGGCCACCTTTTCAGGGGCAACCCTTCTCGAAGTCTGTCCCGCTCCTCTTAGCCCACCCACCTCAAAACCTTTCTCCTTGCCTCGGGTCTCGTACTCTTACTGCTCAGCTATCGAAAGTTGCGGACAAATATTTTTTTATCCGCGGCGACGAAAAAGTCAGCATATCTGTTATGTGACGAACATCGACTACCCGACAGCAGCAACTCGTTCGCATCTGCATGGACCATCGGGCTATAGAACAAGTGTCCATCTGGTGCGCACTCGTCAAGCTGGGTTTAGAAGTGTAGCAGCTTCTCGGAAATCTCGGGAAATAAACGCGTCCGACGTCAAGATTCGTAGGAGACGATCGGGGCGTTGCCTTTGTGCTAGGATGACATCGCCCGCCAGTAGGCGCTATTGCCAGCAGGCGCAGGGGAGGTAATCTCGTTATGGAGCAGAGGAGAGAGGAAGCCCGTTTCGGGCTACTTGCCGTGGGGCTCGCTGTTGAAATCGGCGGGGCAAACGCAAATCGCGACTCGGAGCCTATCAGGGCCGAGTCAACCGGAATGGTCAACATCAGCAATTCAGGGATGTTTATACCCCTGGACGTCCAGGGCGCCGACGGTGAACCCTGGAGCCGGGGAACTCCTGTCAAAATAGTCTGGGACAATCCCCCCTTGTATGGCGAGGGAATGGAGAAGCTGGCCGTGGATGCCTTCCTGCGACATAGCAAGGAAGGTTACGGCATTGGCGTTGAGTTCTCGCACATGGACAAGGACACCAGGAGCAAACTTCGAGAGTGGGTCGACTTTCTCGCGACTACAACCTACGACGGCGAGACTGTTGGCCTCGCCAGGTCTGGAAAGATGCAATCAATGCTTTTGCCATCATAGTGACAACGCTGGGTGTGGGTTTCGGGCTCTGGGGGATACTGACCGTCAATGACGATCCTGCTCGTGCCAACCTCTTCATGTACCTCATGTTGGCCAGCATCTTCGTCTATGCAGCACTAAGACTGATGAGCAGCTTGGGTGATGTCTGGACCGTCATCGCGGAAATCCTGTCAAAGCTCACTGGTCGAAACAGGGCGGGACGCGCGGCCAGGTGAGATCAAGCGATGCTAGAGTCGTCCGGGCAGCTGATATAGCGAAGACTTCGGGGAGAACAGAAAAGTCATGAGGGGAAACGATGTTGCAGGCTACGACTTGGCTGCCATCTGGCTCAATCTGGTCAAGATCCTGATTGGACTGCTCTTCGTTTACCAGCAAGTGGTCGGTGATCAGCTAAGTATGAACATGTTTGGCGGGAACAAGTTTTTCTATGTCTTCTACAGGCAACTGCTGACGGAAACGGACACTGATCTCTCACCTTCGAACTCTGCTGGAAATCGCAGCTCCTCGGTTCAGCAGGTTACCTTCGCGAACCCCAACTTCTTCATCAGCTACTTACCTCTGACGCTAATGGCTAGATACCATCACGGAGAGATAGCTGTTGAGGAGATTGAAGGACCCAACGGATCAATCGATATCAACGGCAGTGCTAGTAAGAAGCGTTTTGCCTGGCCGGAACGCGGAGACAATGCACTACAACTTGTTAGCTTCAACTTCATGGACCTCTTGAAACCCATCGAACCCGGAGCAGGAGAATACAGTGTCAAGTTCGGCGTGCATCTTTATAACTCAGCAGAAGCTTCAGATCCAAGGGAAAGTTGGCCAAACAGTCCCGATCAGGTGAACGTGGTACGGCTTGGTTATCAGGAGCCTCCGGAACTCGTCAAACGCCACTTCGGCCCCCTGCCGATCGTGGAGGGGCGTGGATGTAATTTCCCCTATCAGTTGAGAGGAAAGTCGATAACCCCCTCGGGTCTTCGGAGAAGGTCGGAGGAAAGTGAGACCAGGGACGATCAACAGGGAGCTGGAAGCTGGGAACCGGTCGAACTAGACCGGATAAAGCTCATTGATGAGGACAACAGGTTTGAAGGAACCAGGCTTCGGCACGATGCGAGTGCTGGGCGGAAGAACCATTACATGCTAGAGGCTTCCTACACCGAACCTGGTGTTGAGGGTGCTGAACCCGAGGTTTTTCACATAGAGGTTTCTTTCCTGGTACAAGAAAACCTCTCACCGCGGCCCATCTACGAATCCGGTGATACTCCCGGAAGAGTCGCAATCCTGTACCCCAAGCACCGCTACCAGGAAAAAAAGCAAGGAAGAATAAGTGAGTACTTTATCTTGGACTCTTTCATCGTCGATCCGGACGGTGTGACCTCTTTGCGCCCGCGGCGACTGGTGATCGACGGTGCAGAAGGAAACTACTCGGTAGGTCGAGAGGAAGAAACGGGAATGTTTCTTCTCCAGATCAAAGAGCCGCGACTAGTCGCACCACAGCCGAGCCCGACACAGCCGAACGTAATGGAGGAGACAATCACGCTTATCGCATCGGATGAGATCAACAGCTCCAAGATAGAGATAAGTATCCAGAAGCAGGCGGCATTAGAATGGTGAAAAGAGGCCCCCTCAAAACTAAGCTCCACTTGTCTGCTGTCGGACTCGCTCTGGCTTTGTCTGCCTCCCTGCAGGGGTCTCAGACGAAGCAGCTGCTGCTAGTCCCAATCGACTTTTCCTTGTTGGGAGCTTTGCCACAATCTACCTCTGGCAGGGCACTGGAAAAACTTCTCCTCAAACACTACCGGGTGGTACAGAAAGAGATCTCGGAGGACAGTGCACCACCCCAAAGCACCGTCATTCTGGGCGAATGGGAGCGTCTATCGAAAGCCAGCAGCGTGACCTCTCAAGATGACGGGATTCTGATATTGAATCCTGAAAACCGAGTCCAGATGATTGCCCAGGATTGCATCGAGACACGCGATGGTCTCAAGTGTGAGGACTTTTGGCAGAGCCCAGCACGCGGGCCAAGCCCAATACAGGAGTTGGTTGAAGAAGTATCCAAGAAGCAGGAGAAATACGCGGGCGAAGGGCAGAACCTGGATTACGACTTTTCCCAGGTGGCCTTGCTACCCATTCCACGCTGGGAATGGATAAAGGAACCGGGGACAGGCCGAGCCTCCTATGTGGTCCACCTGGTGACTGCATTGCCAAAAAAGGTGTTCGATCCTGAGCCTTTCCCGCAGGCCAACACGGCAGCTGAAAACGGGGCGAGTTCAATGCCCCCGCTTCCTCTTCGGGCGACTGCCCTGGTCGCCAGACTCGATCAGGTTCGCTGGAAGAAAGCGGTGAGTTTGATTCAAGCGAGATCCCGTTCCTCGAAAGGAGCGAATGTCGTTCCGGCACGAGTGTTCGACAGCATCCTGGAGGGAGCAGCTAACTTCGATAAGCATTTCGAGGCAGATTGCGCCGAGTTTTGGGAGTCTGTCTATCACAGGATTTATGAATTGGAGGGCACCTATCTCGAAAGAGGCCTTAAGTCCGAGTTCACCACTCCCCAGGTTGAGATCCACAATCAGGCGATTGAAACCAAGGTCAGCACTCCTGAAGATCTTACCAAGATTGTATCGCAAAACCTCAGCCTTTACAGACTGATACGGCGGTTTTCGAAGGAAGAAGTGAGCGTCGTCGATGGCGATCTCTATCTGAAGAACCTGCCAAACGGAGACTACGAGCTTCAAGCGTTTCATGAGGCTGGTGGGGAGGGCAAACTTCAGTTCTTTAGAATTCTCTTCCGGTACGAGACGGGAATTACTGCGTATCCACAGCTGTCGATCCAAGCAGAATAGAGTCGAAGGCGCTACTTCGGCCAACTAATTGAGGAAAGCTAGTGCGGTGATGCCACTCGTGGCAAAAGGTTGTCCTATGTTCAGATTGAGTTTCAGCATCTGGCTCGTATTCTCTTGCTTCCAGCTTGCCGTTCTCCCGGCAGCAGGGAACCAGGTGGAACCCTGCGACCCCGAAGTCACCAAGCGAAAAGCGGTGTACCTGGTGGGCAGCCATGCTGAGAACATTCTGGCGAAACTGGACCATCCGATGGGTGGCGCGCTGTTTGACCTGCTGCCCCCTGGCCAGGTCGAATCCAGTGATGTAGAGCCGAGCGATGCAAAGCCGTATGAGCAGCAAATCCAACGCGACATAGCGAGGGACCTTTACAACGCGACGAAGAAGCTCCCTTCTTCAGCAGCCAGTAGAGCGTCGTCGAAATGCCTATACGAGCTGGTTCTCTTCCTTTATCAGTCGCTTGATCACGAGAATCTCGATGAACTGGCCCGGTTGGTGAGAGGGTGTGTTTCACTGCGAGTGGCCAGTCTGACCGAGATCCCTTCCAAACATCCCCTCTCTTGCTATCGATTCATGGAAGAGGCCTTCAGCGAGTTTGGTGCCACGCTCAAGGCTCGAAGCCAGCTGCAGCAATTGGAAAAGTCGGGAAATGACAGGGAAAAGCAGACTTATCTTAGACGAGTGTATGGTCTCTCCGACAAAAATCTGGACCGGGTGAAGGAGCTGCTTCAAGACTTCATCAATGCAACCACAGTGTTGGCCATGACATATCCGGATCTAGGCTCGGTGCTCGGTACCTGACTAGATCCCGTCCTCACTGATGCGATCGAATTGTTTGAGGGCCACCCGTTCCAGCAGAGCTTGAAGGAGGCCGACGACTGGCTCATCGAGTTCGATGGGGCGAATATCTCAGGACCGAGCCACTTCTATACTGCTCGCCGACTTGTGCAGCAGACCGCCAATGCGACTTCCCTAATCAAGCAGATTGAAACCCTCACTGAGACCAAAAGGGAGGACACGATCAAGGAACATCTGATCAAGGGTGTGACCTTGCTGAGTGATCCGTCCCAGAGTTGGATTCCCTTCAACCAATACAGCGACGATCTGAATGCTCTGTACAAACAGTCTCAGGTTGATTCACTGAAATTTGAAGTTCAGCATTCCTTGGCAGATCGATCTACCGCAGCACTGTACAACGGTATTTGGAGCTACATTCAGAACGTTCCAAGGCCGGATGACTCCGAGCTGGAGACTGCTCGCAGTTCACTCTTCGACCGCGTCTTCACGCACAACGACAAACTTCAAAAACGAGGTTTGTACCAAGAGTCCATTTGCTTCGCGTCAAGATTCTTCGCCGACCCCTCGATACTTGCTGAAAGTGATTCCGAACTTATCCATGGGCAGTTGGCGGTTGCTCACTATGTGCTGGGCGCGGAGAAGAAGGCGATGGAGCATCTGGATGAGTCTGGCGACACTATGTCCTTTGGCGACTTAAAGGAGTTCAAGGAAAAATGGGCACGATTCATAACACAGACAGGACTTGTCGAATGCGCCGAAAACCGATCGCGACTCCTTTGGTAGCCCTACTCATCGCCGTCTTTACTCTCTGCTGGCCGGTGGGGCTTCGTGCGCAAGGACAGCGTCAAGTAGAGGCTGCCCTCGCGGACATCAAGTCCTCCTTCGCTGATTTGCAGGAATTAGAGCTGAGGCTGCCGCTGGGGGACGCCTACTACTTAGTCAAGGAGATGCAGCAGAAGTGCAATCAGGCAGATGCCGCATACCAGCAGAGCCAGGACGACGATGCGATTGGATTGATCAAGATCCACGCCCTGATGAAAATGGCGGCAGTCATAATCGACTACCAGGATCTCTACGACCTACATAATCGGCTAGCACTCGAATACACGCGCAACACGGCAGTCTCTCTACAGGACGTACTTTCAGATGACCAACTGGGCAGAGATTCTCTTAGGGATCTGCACAGATCGTATGAGGTGAAGCGAGGCGACTACCGGCTGGAGTCGGGAGCCTATGAACTGCAGATCGATCGTTCGCCCGACCTGATCGCTCTTGAGAAGCTCAACGTCATGGTCGCGGGTTCCGCGGAAACGGCCTCAGTTAGGTCCCGGAGATTCGCGGAGTCCCTAACACTTCAGTTCAGAGATCCGATCGTCACGAACTACCATACAAAGTACTACCTGGAAGATGCCGCTGAGGTCGAGATCCCGATTCGGCCAACCGATTACTTTTTCGTTTCCCCTAAAGAAAAAGCCAAGGAGACCTGGTTGCGTCAGAAGGCGGTCGAGTTCAGGTCTAAGAGATTCATCGATCTGGAATCCGGGATCGGTGTGGGGAAGATATACATCCCAGACGGAGACTATACGGTCTATGTGGGAAACTTGCGAGATGCTTCCAAGGTCAGGCCGGCCTCCAGTCTTATGGTCGCAAAGGATCATCCAGACAAGACGGTTCTGGGATACGTCTGGAAACTCTCCGACGGCAACTATGTTGAACCTAAATTGAGCGATTCTACTCATTTTAGCAAGATGGAGGTCGCCCAGATGCGAGTTCCGACGGGAGGGAGTACTGGGTGAGCTCAGAAGGGTGGAGGGTGGCGATTTTCCCTCCCGAAAAGAGGAGAAACCCTGAGCCGAGGCGATATTGGACACACGGGGGCCGCGAGGCTGCAAGGAGGCTTTGGTTTTTTGCGATTTAGACCCAGGCGAAAGGCGGCGGGTGGGCGCTCTTTTGCCAGAGCCGGTCGATTTGAAGCTGCTTCCAGGTGGCGGCTGTGACTTTCAGGAGGATCTGGCCGGCATGGCGCACGATTTTCCCCGCCACGTCGACGATCCGCCGGCGTAAGGTCGTGGGGTAGCAGTTGAGCGGTACCACGGGCTGGCACACATCTTCCTTGAAACACTCGTAAAGGAAAAAGGCTACGAGCAACGTGTAGTAATAGGCCGCGTTGGCAGCAAAACGCTTAAACGGAAGAGTTTGTGAGGCAAAGTCCTTCAGGGCTCGATGCACCAACTCGTCGGCTCCGCGGCCATGATAGCCTTCCAGGATGGCCTCGGCTTGAAGCCAACGCTCAAGCCCCGCTTGCCCTAGCTGCTCGTCCACGGCGGAGCCGCAACCGAGATTGGTGTACAGGATCTGATCGGGACGGGCAAACTCCAAAAGGCGCTGCCGGTCCTCATAAGCCGGCCGGCAGAACAGGGCCCGGCGGCACTTCTTCCAGCTACCCCGCCGGTCTCCCAGTTCCACATAGCTCCACTCCTGATCGCCGTTGCGAGAGACTCCCCAGGCCGTTTCCTCCAGCTTCAAGATGTACTGTTGCACATCGCCATAGAGCTTGCCGGCGACGATGTAGCCGACCTGGAGTTCTTCCAAGACCTTCAGCAGCTTTTGATCGAAAAAGCCGGCGTCCAGACGCACGATCATCGGCACGTCGGAGCGGTACTTTCGGCGAATCTTCTGGACCAGATGACTCAGGGTCTTCTGGGCCGTGTCGGCGTGGTTGGAATGCTTGTCTCCTCCCCGAAAGACGGCATCGATGAGCAAGCGGCCCCAGGTGACCTGAAGCGGCTGAAACCCTTTGACCCGCTTGTAGGTCGGCGCCACGCCGTGGCGCTGGGGGGCCTCGTCGTTGTCCATCACCATGGTGTCCATCCCCAGCAGGATCAGGGCCGGCTGTTGCAACCGCAGCCGCCACAGAAACAGTTGCTGCAGGAGTCGGCGAAAGAGCCAGATGCGCCACATGGAAAAGCCGCCGAAAAAACGCTTGACGGCGTGAGAGGAGAGCAAGGCCTCTGGCTTCGTCTCGATCGCTCCCCCATAGCCCGGATCCTCCTTCAAGGCGTCGAAGGACACCAGATGGCGGCTCGATCCGTCCAGCAAGAAGCACAGCAACTGTTTGAAGATCTCCGTCACCGGCTGTCCCTTGCGGCTTTTGCGCAAGGAGCCAAACAGCCGATCCAGGTGGGGGTACAGACCCAGGCTCCGCACATAGCGGACAAACAGGCTCAGGCCGGCGCGTCCGGTTAAGGTCTCCGACGTGGGTTGCACGTCATCTATAATCCAGGAAACAGACCCCTCAGAATGACAGGGAAGGATGCTATCGTGGCTCATAGTTGTTTCACCTTTTGGGTTAGGAGCTTTTCGGTAGCGCATCTACCGCTAACTCCTAACCCGTCAGCATCTTAGCTCAAAGGTGTGACATCCCTTGGCCCACCAATCGCTCAATTTAGGTTGAAGTAAAAGAAATAATTGTGACGCGCAAGTCATCGTTCGGCGAGTTCTTCCCGAAGTTCAAGCTCCTGGGCTTCCAACTGGGGACCAACTCCAAGACGAAGAGCCTCGAAGGGGATGTGGGCGGCCAAATCTTCCATCGTTTCAACCGCACTGTCGGCTTGCAAACGCAGGGACAGCTTTCCTTCCGTTCCCATCGGGACTTTTTCGATCTAGACCAGATATTGCCCAGCAACTTTATCGATCGAGATAGGCGAGATCTGGCAGACCTCAGCAGCACCGAGATTCAGTTTGACGTTGGGCCCGTTTTCCGCTTTGGAGATATTCAGGTTGCGACCATGCAGAGTATCCGCTACGTCGACCGGGATCGCTTCGATAGCGGGGGAACGCTGGGACAATTCTTCTTCAACGTTGGCTATCTGTTCAGCCGAGGCCAGGCGGGATTCTATTACACCAAGGCGAACCTGGATGAGCCGATTGTGAAAACCGTCCAGTTCGATGACGTGTTCTTCGAGGAGACGTTCCTGAAGGTCATGGACCAGGTGGGGGTCAATTTCCAGGTTTCGGTGACAGATAGATCTTATGTCGAGGGTGCCTTCGGCTATATGAGCTCGGCGGTTCGCAGCGACGTTCCCGGCGGTGTGGTCCGCTACGTCATGCCGAGGCTTTGGAAAAGGATCGGGGTGGCTGCTGAGGTCGGATACAACGAAAGCTTCGTCGGCCAACAAAACTCCATGCGTTTTGGGTTTGGGCTGCGCTTCGACGATTGGTCTCGACCCTCGACGTTCCGGGGGGGGGGTGACGGTCCGGTGCCTGTGTTCGTCCCGCGCGTTCGCTATGAGACGCTCACCAAGATCGTCAGGCGAGGTAACCAGCGTCCCATCGCCGATGCAGGACCCGACCAGCTTGGTCTGGCTCCCTTCACAAGGGTTGTTCTAGACGGGACCGGGTCTTCCGATCCCGAAGGAGATTCCCTCGAGTTCGAATGGACCTTGCTGGGAGACTGCCCAGGGACAACCGTTCTGGAGGGAGCCCAAACAGCGACTCCCTCGTTCGTTATAGGCAACGGCGAGATGTGCACAGTTCAACTGGTGGTGACAGACAGCCTGGGGCTCGAGAGCCCGCCAGATGCAGTAGCAGTCTCCTCGGTGCGCGCAGATCAGCCGGTGATTCTCACATTCCGAGCCAATCCGTCGGAGATTCGGCTTGGAGGATCATCTGAGTTGGAATGGGAAACGAGCAACGCGACCAACATTACGATCTCGAATTTGTCCAACACCACTGCCCTGAATCCCGAGAGCGGTACGCTATCGGTCTCACCCGCGGATACGACCACCTACGTTCTCACCGCCTGTAATGCAGTGAATGAGTGCGCCAGCGCTGAGGCGACGGTGCTCGTCAGGCCGGACATTCCCGAGATCGTGCGGTTTACGGCCGTCCCCCCTGAAATCCGGCTGGGAGATTGCTCCACGCTGCAGTGGGAGACTCGGGGCGCAAGCCGGGTCTTCGTTACCAACCTTACCTCAGGAGGTGCACCAGTCGACGTGAATCTGTCGGATCAACTCGTGGTCTGCCCTCAGAGAACGACAACCTATTCGCTTACAGCCACAAATGACCGAGGCGAAATCGTCTCGGCCGAGGTGACCATCGTGGTGCGTCCCATCACGCCCGTCATCACGCAGTTCACTGCGACGCCTGCAGAGATCCGCGAGGGAGAAACCACTGATTTGTGCTGGAGCATGGAGAACGTCGTTCAAGCTTCTATCACAAACTTGCCCGGAGGAACAGTTGACCTGACAGGGGACGATCTCGTTAGCGGCTGCATGGTGGGCATCAGGCCCCAAGGCACCACAACCTACACCTTGACGGCCAGCAACGACGGCGGCGAAATCGTCACCGCTTCGGTCACCGTCCTGGTGCGGCCGGCATTGCCAAAGATCCTCGAATTCACGGCGACTCCCGCGGAGATCAGGGTCGGCGAGACCTCGCGTTTGGCCTGGATCACTGAGAACGCGGACACCTTGACCCTGACCAACTCAAGTGGAAGCTCCCTGCCAACCAGCGGAGCGAGCGGCAGCCTCGATGTCGCACCAGCAGAGACGACAACCTACACCCTGACCGCCTCCAGCAGTGCGGGTGAATCTGTTTCGGCCTCAGTGACCGTGGTCGCCAAGCCACCGTTGCCCGTAATAACCAGCTTTACGGCATCCTTGGTAGATCCCAACGACAACGTCATCAATCCCGGGGATCCGGTACTGCTCGAATGGGAAACCAATGCAGACCAACACCCCAGCCTGGTTGTCAGCATCACCAATATCAGCAACAACCTGGCGGCATCCGGGTCGGTTGTGGTAGGCCCTCAGTCGACCACGCTCTATACCTTGACCGTTTCGAACGGTGCCGGTGAAATCGTCAGCGCCAACGTGATTGTGGAAGTCATCCTCCAGCCACCCACGATCCTCCAGTTCACTTGTGCACCATCCTCGGTTCCTAGTGGTGGAGATGCGCAAATCAGTTGGGCCACCGCAGATGCTGTGACGGTCTCCCTGACGAATATAACCTCCGGTTCGGTGATCGGTTCCGGGCTCCCGGCGAATGGATCCGTTACCCTGTCGATGGCCACCAGCGCGACCTTCAGGTTAACAGCCACCTCAGCGCAGAACCTGACAGCAGAAGCGGACTGCAACGTGAACGTCTTCTGATCGTTTGCTGAAGCGTCGACCGGGCTTACTTTGGTCGAGGAATCTCTTGAGTAGGGCGACTACCTGCAGTTTGCTGCGCTAGTTGGGGCGGATGTTGCAGGAACGGAGGAAATCTTTATCCTCTTCGGTCAGTTTCCACTCGATGGACGGCCGCGGGCGTTTTTCTACCGCCTTCGTTTGCGCTCGTGCCTTGTCTTTGTCCTTTCCGTCCATCGGGTGCCTCCACACAGATTCTACTGAACAGATCGGGTGCTGGGAGCAAGATCATTAGACGCGGACTCTCCACCAGCCGGGAGCCGAGCCCACGCTGTTAACGATCGCTTGAATCTACTCTCTCACAATAAGAGATGGGGTCCAAAGAAAAAAGGTTCTCCGGGCCACCGATATGCAAAACAAGTCTGTTTCGGGATCGGCCCACTGTTCATAATGGGGCTATCAGTGACTGATCGCAGAATCGACCAGGAGTCTTGTGAGAAATAGGCGGTCAATTCGGAACTATTGGCACTACCCGTCGGCAGCCGGAGTAGTGCTGCTTACCCTGCTCCTGAATCTACTTGCGGAGGAAGGTGGCAGCCGTCTCAGGAATCCCTATGGCCTCACCGAGGACGAGATCGACGGTCTGTTGGTTCGAAGTCCGGTGCTCCGGGACTTCGCTGAATTCTTCTCCGATCTCCTGCTCAACACCGAAATGGACCGGAAGGCTGCCCTGGGCGTCTACCAGCCCATTCGCAGGCTGAACATGCATCAGCGCGACGCTTTCGGCACCAGGACTCCTGTTTCGGAGGCGGACATTAGGCGTCAAGTTGGTCAGGCGCTCTGGGCTCTCGACTCTCCCGAACTACTCAAGATCACCCTGGTACCCGCGCCGGTCACCTTGGTGAGACCCTCTTTACTGCAATTCACCAGCGGACTCGAAAACCGCTTGCCGGTCCTGATTCAGCACGGTGGCTCGGGCCGTCTCGCGGTCACGGTGTCGTCGGGTTCAGAAGCCCTCGCCTTCCCCACCCTTGAGCTGGAGCTAGATCCCGGACAGGTCTATCCCGTGGTGCTCAGGGTCTGGGGACGCAGTGGGGAACAGCTGGCGCTCCGGATAGCTGCGGGGGCCATCGAGAAGGATCTATCGCTGCCCCTGGCCTGGCGAGCGGCCTCGCGGCTTCTGCTCCGGGTCTACGATGAAGAAGGGGACTTGGTTCCCGCCCGGGTTCACCTGCGCGGATCCGACGGCAGGGGACGAGGCCCTTCTGGAACCTATCTCAGAAGCGCTGAGATTAAGGCTGACCCATACTTTCACACCCAGGGAGTCAGCTCGGTGGTCCTTCCTGCGGGTGAAACCGAGATCTTCGTTGTGCGAGGTCCGGAGTACGCCGCCGAGAGCCGCATCGTGAGCCTGCCTCCGGGCGGCCTTCGGATCGAGGAATTCCGTCTCAAGCGGATCGTCGATCCAGCCGCCCGGGGCTGGTACTCCGGAGATATCCATATTCACCCCAACCTGGTCCACAAGACGATGGCTCAGTTGATCAATCCCGAGGACATTCGACTTCAGGTGCAAGCAGAAGATCTGAACGTGGCAAACCTACTGATCTGCAACTCCCAGGGAACGGTCGTGTACGATAGGCAGCGCTTCACCGGGGCTGCTCACCCTTTCTCCACTCCTCGCCACATCCTCTATTGGAATGAGGAATTTCGACCTTGGCTCTACGGCCACATGGCACTTTTGAATCTCAAGAGGTTCGCGGAACCCCCTTACAGCGGCTTTCCCAACAGCCCCAATCCCTTCGATTACCCGCCCAACACCAGCGTGGCCCGACGCGCCCAGCAGAAGGGGGCAGCGGTCTTCTACGTCCACCCTGGATCGAAGACAGCAAGGTCGCTAGCCGTCGATGCGGCCCTGGGGACGATCGATGGCATGGAGATTCTTGGCTACGCCAATACCGAAGTCTCGGCCGATATCTATCACCGGCTTCTCAACAGTGGTTTCCCGCTGACCGCCGCCGCCGGCACCGATACCTTCAACAACATACGTCGCCACAAGGTCATCGGCGGGGATCGAGTCTACGTCCATACGGGAGACCAGCTCACCTACCAGGATTGGATCGTGGGATTGAAGAAAGGCCGGACCTTTGTCAGTAACGCTCCCCTGCTCTTTTTCGAGGTTGAAGGTGAGCTACCCGGCTCCCGAATCGACCTCGACCAGCCTGGTCGGATCAAGGTGAAGGCCGAAGCCTACTCACAAGTGCCCATGGGGAGGCTGGATCTGATCGCAAACGGGAAGGTCGTCCACTCGGTTCCCGGCGATGGGGAAGGAAGGGTGCTGCGCTATGAGGGGCAGATCGAGCTGACGGAAAGCGCCTGGGTGGCGGCACGCGTCACCGGCGGACGCCACCGTCTCTTGGTAAACAATCCGACGCTCTTCGCCCACACCACCCCGGTTCACTGTGTCATCCAGGGAAAGCCCTTCGTGGATCAGGATGCGGTTCGCTACTTCCTGGGTCGGATTGAGGAGCTGCGACAGACGGTGCTGACCAAGGCGCTCTACGAAAGTCCCTCGCAGCAGATGGAGGCCCTTGCAGCCATAGACGAGGCAAAGAGGGTCTATCGTGGCAAGCTGGACAGTGAGTAGTGAGCAGTTAGCAGTGAAAAGTAAAAAGTAAACAGTAAACAGTATTCAGTGAACAGCTGTCAGTGCACTGAAGAAGCCGTCGTTCCCACGGTGCTGGGGACGGGTTCGACGTGCTAGCAACATGAAGGCAGCCGATTTTTCCACCTCGAATGCCTCTCTGAACTGGACCACGCACTCACTGTTCACTCTTCACTGTTTTCACTGATTACTGATTACTGATTACTGATTACTGATTACTGATTACTGATTACTGATTACTGATTACTGATTACTGATTACTGTTCACTGACAGCCATGCCTAGCTCAGATCCAGGTTGATGCTTGCCAGGGAGAGGGGGATTACCGGTACCGTTCCCTCGGCCAGTAGTGAGTCTACTTCCTGCTGTAGTTCCGAGGGGGTGCGAGTTCCGGCCTGGGGTTGATCCACTTGCTGCACGAACAGGTCCCGGTTGAACAAGGATCGAGAGCCACACGCTTTTTCCTTCAGAGCTTGTGCCAGGATCGTGGCAGCTAGCCCCTCGGCGTAGAATTGCAGTACCTTCTCCGATCTGGAGCTCAGCTCACCCAACAGGTAAAGTCCCTTCAGGAGGTCTGTGATCTCCTCGAACAGATTGGAAAGTGACTTCTTGGTCTCCGGCCAGACCGAGGAGGTGATCTGTTCGGCGACCTGCATGTGGTAGGTTCTCGCGCCTTCGGCCAGTGTAGAGGCCAGGACCTCGTCCTGATGCGCCGACTTCTGACCTGCCTTCAGGAGCGTCTCGCTGCCGGAGCCCATGGACGAAACCACGACAACCGGCTGCTGCTCCCTCGCCTGAATGACCGCGTCTGCCGAACTCAGAATCCCAGACGGATCCGCAATCGACCCACTATCAAACTGTATTATCTTCACCCTGTTCTCCGTCCCCTTCTTCTATCCAAACTGCTGCGGAATGATACCACCGGAAGCCTTGGGTGGCACATAG
This sequence comes from Acidobacteriota bacterium, assembly GCA_965219005.1. Taxonomy (GTDB): domain Bacteria; phylum Acidobacteriota; class UBA6911; order RPQK01; family JAJDTT01; genus CAUZIZ01. The sequence continues at coordinate 92,428 of CBDCMS010000004.1, forward strand.
AGCCAGCGAGCACCATAAAGACCTCCTTCGGCATCGAAGAGACGGCCGTCGGCGAGCACATACTGGTTCGGGGTGCTGGGCCTTTGTCCGGAGAGGAACTCGGGCAACCGGGCACGATCTACGGCGAGTTGCTCGTGCACCCGCTGCCAGCTGAAGTCGTGGAACAGGGCCTGCTTCATCTGGCGGCACCGTTCCTGATGTTCGGGACGTGCCGCCAGGTTCAATTTCTCCAGGGGATCGTTCGCCAGGTCGAAGAGCAGGGGTGAACCCTTCTCGATCTCCACATACTTCCAGTTCTGATTGCGCACCAGGCGCATGGCTGCCCCAGGCTGATTCTCGTCCGTGGTGTTGTAGTTGATGCGTACTCCGTAGGCAAAGGAAGCGCTGGCTGCGAAATCTCTGGGTGGCTTAGCCGTTTCAGGATCGGCTAACAGTTCGTGGAGGTCAACTCCGTCCAGCCCCTCGGGAATCGGCAGTCCTGCCAACGCACAGGTGGTCGGGAACAAGTCCAGTAGGGAGACCGGATGAGGCACCCGGTGATGTCCAGCTTGGATGCCTGGACCCGTCATCAGGAGCGGCACGCCTACCGAGGGCTCGTAGTAGACGATCTTCCCCCAGATGCCGTGATGTCCAATCATCTCACCATGATCGCTGGTATAGATGACGATGGTGTTGTCCAACAGACCCGCCCGGTCCAATCCTGCCAGGAACTCGCCGATGCAGTCGTCAACGAAATCGACGCAGGCATAGTAGGCCTCGCGACCCCGTAGCGATACCTCAGCCGGTTGATCGACGCTGAAATATCGTCGGGCAAAGGGCTCCAACTCTTCGTCCGGATTTGCCGGCAGATAGGCTGGAGGGATTTTGTCTCGGTAGCGCCTGATGTAGCGCCCCGGTGCGGTAAAGGGAGAGTGGGGACGGGAGTAGGAGGCGCAGACGAACCAGGGAACATCCGGTTCCAGGTCCTGGTGCTCCAGGAGAAAGGCCAGACTCTCCCGAGTCACGACGACATCCTGGAGGAGACTCTCCGGAATCTCGGTGACTCCCGCACTCTCGGCTCCATGGTAGGCAGGAAAGAGATCGATCGGGTCAGGCTGATGGCTCAAACCATGGCGAAGATCTCCATAGGGCCTGACCTGGAACCCCTGCATCTGGTCGCGTCCGCCGAAGTGCATTTTGCCCACCAGACAAGTCCGGTAACCGTGATCGGCAAAATGACCCGGCCAGGTGACATGCTCAGGGAAGATGATCCAGTGATTGCTCCAGGCGGCGCAGTGATGAGCCTCTTTGCCGGTGAGCATGCACATGCGCGAAGGTGTGCAGATAGGAGACGGGCAGATTGCGGTATCGAACTGCGTAGAGCGCCGAGCGAGGGCGTCGAGGTGTTGGGTATTCACGTACGGATCACCGGCAAAACCAGCCACCGAGGACTCGTGTTGATCGGTCTGAATGAGGAGAATATTGGGGCGCGTTTGTTTGCTGCTCATAGAGACCCAAGATAGCCCGATCCGCTCTTCGAATCCAGTGTTCGCTCTCGGGAGAACCTTGTACTCCAGTTCTGGATTTGTCAGAAATCCAACATTCTTGAGAAGGGGTTCATGAACCTCGGATCACTGTAGAGGTCCAGGCGGTTCTGTAGTAATATAGGGAGTAATCCGTTCTTGTGAAGATGGCGGAACCGCGGAGGTTCTCATGATCAGAAACGCATCCTTGTTCCTCCTGGGCATGCTCCTCATTGCCTCGATGAGCTTTCGTCTGGAAGCTCAGAGGGACGCTCGACGCGGAAGCGCGGGCGGAGATCCCTCCGCTTCCGATGTCGGCGACGCCGTTGACTCACCAGCCGAGGCGGTCTGGCGAACAAGAGCGAACGAGTCTAATCAGCGAAGCATGGATCGTCCTACGTTTGTTTCGGGCAAAGTGCTCATGGACGACGACTCCCCCCTGCCCGGCCCCGTCACGGTCAACCTGGTCTGCCACGGTTCTGTGCGCCAGCAAGCCGCTACTTTCGGAAGCGGCGATTTCAGCATTGAGCTAGATTCCGACCTCACCTCCATGGACGCCAGCGTCAGCGGCAACCAAGCTGACAGTGTGGATCCTTTCGCACGGGTTCCAGGTGGCCAGAATTACTCAGACCGGGAGTTGGATTTGCGGGGCTGTGAAGTCCGGACGGCGCTGCCAGGCTTTCGTTCCAATTCGATCAAGTTGGGACTTCGAAGGTCGATGGAGAACAGTGATGTGGGTGTCATTGTTCTGCAGCGGATGGAGGAAGTCTCGGGATTGACGGTCAGCTTTACCACGCTCAGGGCCCCCAAGAAGGCCAGAAAGGCTTTTGACAAGGCCCAAAAAGAATTGAAGAAACCGAAGGGAGATATCTCCAAAGCGGTCCAGGAGTTGGAAAAGGCCGTCAAGGCTTTCCCTGAGTTTGCGGCAGCCTGGTATTTGCTGGGCAACTCGCGGCTGGCCCTCAAGGAGGCACCCGCTGCTCGGGACGCCTTCAATCATGCGATCAAGGCGGATCCGAACTACGTAAATTCCTACCTGTCGCTGGCGGGGATGGAGATGGAAGCCCAGAATTGGCCCGAGGTGGCGGATTTGTGCGAGACGGTGATGGACTTGAATCCACACATAGTTGAGGCTCAATACTTCAACGCAGTAGCCTGTCTGAATCTGAAGAAGCTGGATTCGGCACAAGAGTCCATTGAGAGGGTCCAGGCAGCAGGGCCGAGTCAATTCCTCGCTGGCAGTCACTACATCCTAGGGGCGGTCCTGGCGGAGAAAGAGCAGTACGAGGTGTCCGCAGACGAGTTCCGGCTCTTCCTGAAGACATCGCCGGGTGAGCCGATTGAGAGCCAGTTGAAGGAGACGTTGGTAGACTGGGCAAAGCTTGGTCTGATCAAGAGTGCTGGAATGTCTGAGACAGCTCAGAACTAGGTCCTCCTCAGGAGATGGTTATGATCGTAAAAACGATGTCGCTCCTTCTGCTTCTGTTTTCGATGTTGGCCTCGGCAGTGTCAACACTCGAGGCTCAAAGCAGCGTCAGGACCATCGGCAATCGGACTCCGCGGAGTGCGGATGCCCCCAGAGAGAACGACACCACTAATTCGGGAGACTGGAATTCGGGGATGCAGCTTCCGAGTCAGATGTTCCTGACGGGCAGAGTGGTCTTGGAAGACGGCATTCCACCCCCGGAACCGGTGACCGTGGAAATGGTTTGTCGGGGCTCAGTACGCCAAAAGGCATTCACTTTCGATGAGGGGAACTTCAGCTTCCAACTGGGCGACGAAGGATCGGGATCCAGCGATGCCAGTGTGAGTGGGAATCAATCCAACAGCAACGATCCCTTCAACCGAGTACCGGGTCAAGGGCCGGGATCAGGAACCGAGGATCTCAGCGATTGCAGTCTCCGGGGCGTTCTGGCCGGCTTCAAGTCGGATGTCATCGGGCTGGGTGTGATTCGATACATGGAAAACTCGGACGTCGGCGTGCTGATCTTGCGGCGCCTGGACCAGGTGCAGGGGGCGACTGTCAGCTATACGATTCTGGCCGCCCCAAAAAAGGCAAGAAAGTCCTACGAGAAGGCCGATAAGGAGCTGCGGAAAGAGAACGGAAACACCCCGAAAGCGGTCAAGGATCTGGAAAAAGCCGTCGAGATCTATCCCGAGTACGCCGCTGCCTGGTTTCTGATGGGAAGATCGAAGTTAGCCATGGGAGACCGACCCGGGGCACGGGAAGCCTACCAGAAATCGATCGACGCAGATCCGAAGTACCTACGTCCCTATATTAATCTCGGGGGAATGGCCTTGAGGGACGAGAATTGGAAAGAGGTGGCAAGGCTGTGCGAGGGCGTGACAGCCCTGAATCCTAACATCATGAGGGTCCACTACTTCTATGGGGTGGCCAATCTGAACCTAGGCGAGCTGGACAAGGCCCGCGAGTCTATTCAGAAGGTTCTGGACCATGGCAAGAGCTGATACCTGGTCGGAAGCCACTATGTATTGGGAGCGATCCTTACTCAGATGCGAGATTTCCCGGGAGCGGCCGCCGAATTTCGACTTTTCCTCGAGGCATCCCCACAAGACACGCCAGTTTCCGATCAGTTGGAGGAGAAATTGGTAGCCTGGGAGAAGCGCGGTCTGATCGACGAGGTCGCTTCCCTGGAGTCGTCCTCCACCCAGAACTAGCAGGTTCGGCTTCAAGCAAGCTTACCTGCTGCCGGGCTGAGGCCCCTAAGGGGCACGAGGGGAGAACTCTCATCGGTATATGAAAGTCATACTTTCCGCAGAAAGACAGGAGGCCTCCAATGAAGACCATAGCCCGTTTCACTCTGTCCCGACTAGCCCTGTTGCTGTTATTTCCCAGCATGATCCTGGCCCAGCAGAACACCACTGGTGGTGACAACAAGGGCAATCAGGGTCAACAGCCCCAGCGCCCCCAGAAAGTCGAGAGAGAGCGTGACTTTCGACAGAGCCCCGATCAGCAAATCAACCGGATGCGCCGGCCCGTACGCCTGAGCGGCATGGTGGTCCTGGCCGATGGCAGCCCGCTCCCGGGATCGGTAAACGTTGAACTCTCATGTAATGGCAGCACACGGCAACAGGCGTTCACCTTCAACGATGGAAACTTCAGCTTTGAAGTGGGCTCCCCTAGCAGTATGGCCTTTGCCGATGCCAGCGTTGGTGGTAGCCCTTTCAATCGCAATAGCGCGAGCGCGTCGACGGACCAGACAGGATTCGAGTCGTTCGACGGTTCCATGAATCTGACCGGTTGCGAATTACGTGCCGTCCTGCCGGGCTTTCAATCCGAGCGACTCCAGCTAGGGATGAGACGCCCACTGGACTCTTCTGAAGTGGGCAACATCGTCCTGCGAAGATTGGAGAAGGTTTCGGGCTCAACCGTCAGCTTTCCCGCCCTGGCCGCTCCGAAAAAGGCTCGCAAGGCCTACGCGAAGGCAACCAAGGAGCTGAGGAAGAAAAAGGTCAAATACTCCAAGGTCTCCAAGGAACTGGAAAAGGCGGTCAAGATCTACCCGAAGTACGCGGCGGCCTGGAACATGCTGGGAGCGACCCGGCTGAAACTCAAGGACGAGGTCGGCGCCCGGAAGGCGTTCAAGCAGGCGATCGAGGCGGATCCCCAGTATGTCAGCCCCTACGTCGAACTGGCTATGCTGGAAGGGGAAAGTAGCCGCTGGGTGGAAGTAACTCAACTGAGCGATCGCATTCTCGAACTCAATCCCTACGTCAGCCAGGCCCACTATTTCAGTGCGGTGGCGAACTTCAATCTGGGGAAAATCGACCTCGCCGCGAAATCGATCTACGAGTACAAGAAGAATAAGGCTTCCAAAAACTTTGCCGATAGTTATTACCTCGCTGGCGCGATTCTCGCTAGCAAGGGTAGTCTTCCTTCTGCGGCAGCGGAGTTCAGGCAGCTACTGAAGATCTTCCCAAAGGACCAGCGTGCCGATCAGATAAGAGAACATCTCACCTCGTGGGAAGCACAGGGGCTTATTGAGAAAGCGCCGCCAGAGGCAAGTCCCAGTGATCAATCTGAACTGAGGCAGTGATGAACCTTCCTGAAATGCTGGAGATCCCTGCAGGAACCGTAATCCTCGGTGTCCCTGCATGTCCCTCTGACTCTCATCTGAAGCATCGCTGGGCGGGACCCCGAGAGATCTCGATCCCGGCGTTCCAAGTTGGGAAACACCCGGTTACCCGAGGCGAGTATGAAAGTTTCATATCGTCCACCGGCCAGGAGACTCCGATGGACTGGGACGACATCACCCTACAAGAGCCCAGCTTGCCTGTCTGCGGGGTATCCTGGGAGGATGCGCACAACTACTGCGACTGGCTGTCAGAGTCGTCCGGCAAGCCATTTCGCCTTCCCTCGGCCGACGAATGGGAAAAGGCCGCACGAGGTGGTCTGACAGAAAAACGCTTTCCCTGGGGAGACGACGACCCATCGGACTTGTGCTGCTATGGACGCGCTGAGGATGCCGCACCTGCTCCGGTTGGCTCCTATGAGCCCAACGCCTACGGGCTCCACGAAATGGCAGGCAACGTCTGGGAATGGCTGGGAGATCTCTACGTCGAAGTTGCCAGCGATCCCCCCTTGAATACACCAACCGGGTTGCCTGCAGATCTCAACCGAGTCCTGGTTGGAGGATCCTTCATGACTCCCGACACCGATTCCTTGTGGGTTGCGTATCGCCACGAGGACCCGCCCGATCTGAGGCACCGGTGTTTGGGTTTCCGTCTGGCCCTCTGATTTCCGATTCCTGCTGATTGTCTGCCCACCGATTGTAACGTCGTTCACCCACCACAGGCTTGTAATCGAGGAACTACCATGACCAACTCACCCCGACCAACCATTGTGATTCCCGGAGACGACCCGGCGCAGCTCTCCGGCTCGCGGCATCTGACCCGATTGGAGGAGCGAGCGGAAGTCGTCTTGTTTCAGGATCGACCGACGTCAGATGAAGACAAGGTGCGTCGAGCGGCCCAGGCGGACATCCTGATCAACTCACGCGGCTCCGTGAAATGGCCCGCCCAACTTCTGGAGCAGCTCCCAAAGCTTCGCTTCCTCACCGTCTGCGGCGTCGGTACAGACTCGATTGATCTGGAGGCTGCCCGGAAGCAGGGCATCGTCGTCTCAAACGTACCCGGCAAGACCGCTCCAGTAGTTGCCGAGCACGCCCTGGGAATCATGATGGCGCTGGCCAAGAGGGCAGCCTATCAGACAGCAGAGCTGAAAGCAGGGCGCTGGACTCAGATCCACTGTGTCTACCTGACCGGAAAGACATTGGGAGTGGTAGGCACAGGGACCATCGGAGGCCATATGATCCGTCTGGCCCAGGCAATTGGAATGGAAGTCGTTGCCTGGACCTTCCATCCTTCGCCAGAGCGAGAACGGGAACTAGGCGTTCGCTTCGTAGACCTGGACGATCTGTTGCGCCTCAGCGACGTCGTATCTCTACATGTGAAGTACACGCCGGAAAGCCGACACCTTCTCGGGAAGCGCGAGCTCGCCCTCATGAAGCCGGGAAGCCTATTGGTCAACACCGCCCGTGCAGGCGTGGTCGATACCGACGCTCTCGTAGACGCTCTAACGAGTGGACATCTGGGAGGAGCGGCTGTAGACGTATTCGATCCCGAGCCTCCTGGACCGGAGCATCTACTCCTTCACTGCGATCAGGTGGTACTGACTCCTCACAGCGCCGACCAGACTCCTGAAGGATATGACTTCCTCAATGCTGGAGTGGTCGACAACGTCATCGCCTATCTCGAAGGAAAACCACGGAATGTAGTGAATTAGGTGTCGCATCCCCGGAACCAGGGAGCGAGGTTTCGGTTCGGATGAGAGCCTGAGGACTAGAGAGGCGGCCCCTCCCGGAGCCGCCTCCTAGAGACTGGTAGAACCCTTTGCCCGATGCTAATCGGATGTGCACAGGGCGGACTCTTTACTTCAACTCGGGTCAATCTCTCCCGAAGAAATCAAAGTAGTCGTCGTCCCCGACGCCAAAATCCGACCAAAAGATGGACCAAGCATACCAAAAGTAATTCATGACAAAACCTCCTTCAAATGTGGTTTCGCGAATCCACCTTCGGCAACTGAACAACCCTATCGTCTTGGCGATTTAGGTCTCAGCTTTGCGCCCCGAGACTTTCGTGCTCAGGTAGCCTTTTCGCTGTGGCTGCGAAGAGTCCTGTTTGTTTGAAGCCAGGGCTTGAGGTCTCAAGCACCGCTTCCTCACATAGTCCTTTTCGGCCTGACCGGAGAAAGCTTTAGCCCTTTGCGGCGTAAGTTCAGACTCTAACCTGAAACTTGAATAGCGAGCAGTGATAAAGTGGGCAGTGAACAGTACCGGAAACAGCTGCGGCGGCAGGCTGGTGAGCTGGAACCCCGACGGAGCCGTCTCCACCCGAAGCACAACCAGCAGAATCGGCTCCTGGGCATCGATAACCACGGTGCCCAGGAAATTCTCCGGGACGTTCTCGAAAATCTCGGAAAAGAAGCGGGAGAGGTGTCCCTCGAAGAGGAGGGATTGCTGCTGAATCTGTTTCCCCGACTCGTCCAGAAGCGAAGCCGAGACTGGAAAGCCGGAGAGGCGCTCGTGGGGAGCCCAGGCCATGGCCCAAGGCTGTCCGGCTCGCTGCAGCAGTTGTCCAGTCCCCTGCCACTCCTGGTCGGTCTGGTTACCGATGAGGATCACCGCCTCATAACCCTCCCCAAGGGCAAGCTGAGGATAGGTGACGGCCTCGACCGGCGGAGCAAGCGCTAACAGAATCCAAGAGCCGAGCAGGCAGCGCAGAAAAGGAATTCGTTCTTTTCTCACAAGGTTGGGAAGTGCAGGCGACCCACGCGCTCGGTCTGCGCTGAAAGGAGATGGCCTCCGACCGTCGTGACGTAGAGTGTGCTCAGATCGGGACCGCCGAAGGAGCAGTTGGTGGGCCGGTCGTACGGCGTGGGGTGGGATTCCAGAACCTTTCCCGAGGGCGCAAATACGTAGATCATCGGGCCCGGTCCCCCCTGCCTGAACCCGGCCGTCGCGACAATATTCCCGTCCAGGTCCAGGCACATCCCGTCAATTCCGCGATGGGCTCCAAAATCGTGTAGGACACTGCACGTCCCCAAGCTTCCATCATCCTCGACGGGATAGGCTCGCAGCTGTCTGTACTCTTCCGGCTCACGTCCACTCTGAGCTACGTACAAGGTCCGGTGGTCCAGCGAAAACAAGAGTCCATTGGGCCTGGTGGTATCGAAGGTCACCCGGTTCACCGACCAACTTCCATCGCTCCCTGGATCCAATCGGTAGACCGAATCGTGGTCGAGCTCCTTGTTGGACCGATCCTCGCTCCAGGGCCCAGCGGCTCCTTCGTAGTAGGGATCCGTAAACCAGACCCGGCCCTCAAGGTCGATGGCCAGATCGTTGGGAATGTTGAACTGCCTACCCTCGAAACGATCCGCCAGGACCGTCGCCGTTTCATCGGATTCGTATCGAACCACTCGTCTAGCATCTCCTTCGCAGGCATAGAGCCGGCCCTCGGGATCGAACATCAAGCCGTTGGCGCAGTGGGTTCCCGAGCGAAACACGGTCGAGGAGCCGGTGGCTGGATCATAGCGCATGATCTGGCTCGCAGGTATGTGGGTGAAAACCAGGCCGGTCCCATCCCACGCTGGTCCTTCGATGGTACCGCCATAGGGTTCGATGAGCAATTCAAACTTCAAGGTCATGGTTGCCTCCGGGGAGAGGGAAGGAAGTTATAGGTTACAGGTTTCAGGTTGCAGGTTTCAAGTCCTGCATCTCTTGCGATCACACCGCTAGTATTCGCCGACCCGTCAAGGCGGCAATTGTTCGCGAAAAAGTGGCAGCAACCCGCAACCACCTGCTCGGCTATAATGTTCCGATGCGGCGCTTCTTTCTGTGCCACTATCATGAGATCGGCCTCAAAAAGGGGAACCGTTCCTTCTTTGAACAGCGCCTGCGCCAGAACATCATCCGGGCGCTTTCAGGGTTACCGTTCAAGGAGGCACGGCGCATCTCGGGACGCCTGATCGTGGAGTTGCTTCCGGAGTCGCCCATCGAAGAGATCGGAAAGCGGCTGCAGAAGGTGTTCGGGATCGTCTCGTGTTCTCCCGCCTGGCTCTCCGAACAGGATTTCGATCGACTGCAGCAGAACCTCTGGAAACTGGTTCAGGAGAAAGATTTTGATAGCTTCAAGATTCAGGCTCGCCGCGCCCAGAAGACGTACCCTCTGAATTCTCCCCAAATGAACGAGCGCCTGGGGGCCTTCATTCTCGAACATTCTGGGAAGCGGGTTGACTTGGGGACACCTGAACTGACCTGCTACGTTGACATCGTCGAGCGTTACGCATTCCTCTATTTCGAGAAACTAAGAGGCGTGAAGGGTCTGCCGGTGGGAGCTTCGGGCAAGGTCGTGGTGCTGCTTTCGGGGGGAATCGACTCCCCCGTCGCCAGCTACAAGATCATGAAGCGAGGATGCCAGGCAGTCTTCGTTCATTTTCATTCGTATCCCCATACCAGCGCTGAATCGCAGGAAAAAGTACGCCAGTTGGTGACGCTCTTGAACCAATATCAATACCGCTCGGTGCTCTACCGGATCCCTTTTGCCGAGATCCAGAGGCAGATCGTAGCGTTCACTCCCCCTCCGACAAGGGTCATCTTCTATCGACGCTTCATGCTCCGTCTTGCCCAACAAATTGCTTCCCGGGAAGGAGGACTGGCCCTGGTAACCGGTGACAGCATCGGCCAAGTCGCTTCCCAGACTCTCGAGAACCTGTCCGTCATTTCTGAATCGGTGCGATTCCCCATCCTGCGTCCGCTGGTAGGCGAAGACAAGGAGGACATCATTGAGGTCGCTCGTAGGATTGGGAGCTATCCGATATCCATTCTTCCCGAAGAAGACTGCTGCTCTTTGTTCGTGCCACGCCACCCCGAAACGAGGGCCGCTCAGGTTGGAATCGACCGAATCGAAGAGCAACTCGATCTGGATGAGTCGCTTGTCAATGCGCTCGAGGGTGCCGAAAGAGAAGTAATAGAGGCTAACTTCGCCGGAGTGGAGATCCCGCTCGCAGGTTGAGAAAGGTTACCGTAGACCTGGGTGCGCAGCACCGGATTCTGACTCCTGGAGCGAACCAATCGACCGAATTTCGCATCTGAGGAAACGATGAAACATTCCTTGAGAGTGCTTGGCTCGATCCTGCTGTTGAGTGTCCTTGCCCCCGGCATCCCGATTGGCCTGAGTGTGCCCGCCCAATCCCCAGACACCGGAGTGGATCCTGGAGTCGTTAAAGTAGAGGAGATCCTCAAGGACCTTCAGGAAAACGAACGGTCTGAGAAGCCTGAATCGAAGACCTACACCCTGGCTGAGTCAGACCTGAATGCCTACTTTGAAGCCCAGCTCGAGAAGAACGAGTACAAGGGAGTGGACACACTGGCCGTGCGTTTCAGTCAGCACAGCAACCTGATTACGACACTTGACGTAAACCTGGACGAGCTCGAGCTGGGGCAGCAGGACTTCGTAGTTCTGCTATTCCTCAAGATGACAGGGAACCGCCCGAAAGTCGAAATCGCCGGAGAGTTGATCGTCGAGGACGGCGTTGGGACCTATCAAGTCAAGACCATGATTTTCAACGGATTGACCGTCCCGCCTGCATTCGTCTCGACCGTCTTGACGTCGGTCGGAAACTCCCACGAACCGCCCTTCGACCCCAACCAACCCTTTGAGATGCCTTACCGCATCAAGACCGTCACGATCGAGACCGGCCAGGTCACCATCCAGACCTGAGGCTGGCGGCTGGGGAAAATCTCAAGATACAAGAAACAAGATACAAACAAATCTCAAATTCCAAGCACCAAATTCCACTCTGGTGCTTCTATTCTGGTGCTTGTATCTTGGAGCTTGTTTGTATCTTGTTTCTTGTATCTTGGGATTTCTCCTTCGGGGGCCGAATTGCTTGAATCTGCGGATCCAGGTCTGCTGCGGGGCGCCTTGACCATCTCCCGGCGACTCGAGGAGCACGGCCACCAGGCCTATTTTGCTGGAGGCGCTGTTCGGGATCTCCTTCTGGGCAAGGAAATCGCGGACATCGATATCGCTACCTCCGCGGCTCCTGATGTGGTCGAGCACCTGTTTCCTCAAACCGTCAGCGTGGGGAAGCAGTTCGGCGTGATCGTCGTCGTCTTGGACCAAGCCAACTACGAGGTAACCACTTTCAGGAGCGATTCCGGCTATGCAGACGGACGTCACCCCTCGAGGGTCGTGTTCTCCGACGCCCGTAAGGATGCCCTCAGGCGCGACTTCACCATCAACTCACTCTTCTTGAATCCCCAGACGGGCGAAGTCATCGACTACAACCGTGGAAGAGACGATCTTGAACGTCGGCTGATTCGCAGTGTGGGCAAACCCGAACAAACTCTGGAAGAGGACAAGCTACGTATTCTTCGGGCAGTTCGATTCGCTTGTCAGCTCGGATTCGAGATCGAGGCAGACACCTATCTTCATTTGAGTAGGTTCGCCGATCAACTCAGGCGTATCAGCTGGGAACGAATCCGGGACGAGGTTCTCAAAATCCTCACTGGGCCAGACCCCAGCCGTGGATTGAAGTTGATGTTCGACACCGGGATTCTACAGACGATTCTTCCCGAGGTGGCAACCATGGATGGAGTCGCCCAACCTCCCCAGTTTCACCCAGAGGGAGATGTCCTGGAACATACACGCTTGTTGTTTTCTCTCTCCCGATCTCGAAGCCAGACCCTGGCCCTTGCGATTCTCCTACATGACGTTGGGAAGCCCCCCACCTTTACGATCAAAGAGCGCATTCGCTTTGACGGCCATGCCGAACTGGGAGCCGAAATGGCCGGAGCAATCTGCCGTCGTTTACGGCTCTCCAACGAAAAGGTTGACGGAGTTGTCGATCTGGTGAAGGATCATCTCCGTTTTATTCACGTCAAGGAGATGCGGGAAAGCACGCTTAAGCGCTTTCTTCGTAGGGAGAATATCGACGATCATCTGGAGCTGCATCGGCTGGACTGCTTGGCCAGCCACGGAGACTTGTCCAATTACGACTTCTGTAACGAGAAGCTGCTGGAACTAAGTCAGGAGACTCTCAGGCCGGCCCGCCTGATCAACGGACACGACCTGATCGAGCTGGGACTGGAGCCGGGCCCACTATTTTCGCAGATCCTGGATACCGTTGAGGATCGACAACTGGAGGGAAGCCTGATCTCGAAAGAGCAAGCGCTGGACTGGGTAGAGGCACACTACCTTGAGCAACGCTGAGATCTCGTCGGAATCGGATCTGCACAGGGGTCGGAGATATCATTGTCTGGGAGAGCGCTCATATGGAAGAACAAGAGACGGTCGCTGTCATCGGGCTGGGGTACGTAGGGCTACCCGTTGCCCTGGCTTTCGGACGCACCACGAAGACCATTGGCTACGATATTTCTGAAGAGAAGGTCAGGGCCTACCAACAGGGATTCGATCCCACCGAAGAAATGTCGGCGGATTCCTTCGAACGGGCGACCCAGCTGATCTTCACCACTGACCTTGCTCCGCTACGGGAGGTGGATTTCTTCATTGTGGCCGTTCCTACCCCCATCGATGAAGCCGAACGACCGGATATGACCTTCCTGACTTCGGCGAGTCGGACAGTCGCTAGCCAGATGAAGAAGGGAGCCATCGTAGTCTACGAATCCACCGTTTACCCGGGTGTCACGGAGGAAATCTGCGTGGATGTCCTGGAAAGGGAATCGGGTCTCAAGTGCGGTTCTGATTTCAAGGTCGGCTACTCTCCGGAGCGCATCAATCCAGGGGACCCCGAACATCGGCTCGAGAAGATCGTGAAGGTGGTGGCGGGACAGGATCAGGAGACCTTGGAGGTGATGGCCAGGCTGTATGGCCAGATAACGGAGGCAGGTGTCTTTCGGGCACCCAGTATCAAGGTAGCCGAGGCAGCCAAGGTGATTGAAAACACCCAGCGTGACCTGAACATCGCGCTGATGAATGAGCTGGCTATTATCTTCAACCGACTGGGAATCGATACTCAGGATGTCCTAAAGGTTGCGGGAACCAAATGGAACTTTCTCCCCTTTCAACCCGGGCTGGTCGGGGGACATTGCATCGGCGTCGATCCCTATTACCTGACTCACAAAGCCCAGACGGTCGGCTATCACCCGGAGGTCATTCTGGCGGGAAGGCGAATCAACGACAGCATGGGCAAATACATCGCCCAGCAGATGGTCAGGAAACTGATCAGGGCCCACCGCCACGACGGCCCGCCTGTCCTGGTAATGGGCCTGACCTTCAAAGAGGACTGCGCCGATCTACGCAATTCGAAGGTTGTTGATCTGGTCCGAGAGCTCGAGTCCTTCGGTGTCGAGGTACTCGTGTGGGATCCCGTCGCGAATCCCAAGGAAGCGCAGGTTCAATACGACATCGAACTGGTTGGCTGGGACAAGGTAGAGAAACTCTCAGCAATCGTTGCAGCCGTTCCCCACCGTCAAGTACTCGAGGTCAACCTGGACGAGCTGGCGGAAAAATCGGGGCTGGGCACACCCTTCGTCGACGTCAGATCGCAATTCTCCCGTCGCTTGCTCCGGCAGGCGGGATTCGAGGTCTGGAGACTTTGAACACGCTCGCCTGAAGTTTGGTCCCTGGAGCCGGCTGATTCCCCAACGGAGGTGTTTGATGGAGATCACGAATGAGGTTCGTCGCAGAATAGCTGACACGGCCGAAGGCGTGTACGAAGAGACAGTTCAGCTGATTCGCGATCTGGTCCGTATCCCCAGCGAGAGCCCAAGCTATGCCTACGCCAAACTCTACGAGGAGCGTGGCTACACCAAGATGTACGATGCTCCCATGACGTTGGGAGGAGAAAAGAAGGTGGCCGAGTTTCTGCAGCCGATCATGGATTCTCTAGGCTGCGAGACGATCATGGAGGCCAAAGAGCCTTTGAGGCCGAACCTGATCGGAATCTTTCCGGGCAGCGGCGAAGGACGATCCCTGGCGCTCAACGCCCACACCGATACCGTACCCACCGGGCCCCACGAAGAGTGGAGATGGGAGGATCCCTTCAGCGCTAAGATCGAGGAAGGGAAACTCTGGGGACGCGGATCGACAGACGATAAGGGGCCCCTGGCCTGCATGGTCAAGGCGCTGGAAACGATTCGGCGTTCCGGTTACCGTCTCAAGGGAGAGCTACAGCTGCACGCCACCGTGGGCGAGGAGACTATGGATGGCAAAACCCACGGGCCAGGGTACTTTATCCCCAAGAACTCCCGCTACAAGACCGATGCATGTGTGGTTTGCGAGTCCTCGGCTCCTCCCCACCCCCACGGCATCTGTGTCGCCTCGGGCGGCGTGTCCTGGCTTCACATCGTTGTCACGGGAAAACCCGTGCATGCGGCCATGGGCTACCGCACCTACCGCAGCAGATATGAAGGACCTGAGGTTGGCGTAGACGCCATTCGTAAGGCGCACGCCATCTACCAGGGCCTGCTGGATCTGGATGAACAGTGGGCGCAAAGCCGAATCGATCCAAGTGGGCTTACCCCCGAAGGCTACTCGTCGATCATCACAGCCTGGATTCACGGCCATCCCAAGGGGATCGAGGTGCCCTTCTTTGTCGCCGATCACTGCGAGCTGGGGGCCGCCGTCTGGAGGCATCCAGGAGACAACTACACTTCGGTCCGGACTGAGGTAGAGGAAAAGATCCAGAGCATCTGCCAGGAGGATTCCTGGCTGCGCGAGCATCCGCCCGAGGTGGAGTGGCGATTGGACTGGCAGCCTTTTCAAATCCCTCGGGATCATCCCCTGGTTCAGACTGCCGGCCTGGCATATGAAGCCGTCCTGGGCAAGCCCGCCCCTCATATGACCTGGCAGCCGGTAAGTGACGGCCGCTTCTATCAGGAGTGCGGAGTCCCTTCGCTGCTCATGGGTCCAGGCGACTATCGCCGAGCCCACTGCTACGATGAATTCCTGGAACTGGACCAGATCGTAGACGCTTTGAAGATCTATGCTCTAACCGTAATGGGCTGGTGCGGATTCGAGTAGCCGGCAGCTGAGCCCATTGATTCAGTGATCACTAGATCAGGGAAGTATCTTTCTCGAATGGGCCAGCGATCCCTGGGGCCCCACTAAGCTGAAACTTGAATAGTGAGAGTAGTGCAGTGATCAGTGAACAGTGTTCGGAAAGAGGTGTTGCCGTGCACGAATAGACTGCCAGCATTGCGAAGCCAAGTCCGGCAGAGCCGCGAACGACTTGACCGTTCAGCAATAGGAACCCCAGTTCCGAGGAGAGAGCTGGACAACAGGAGAATCTCCCCTATCCCCGACTGAAGTTTCTTTCTCGAACGGGGCCAGCATCACTGGGGGCGGGACTAACCAGAAACTTCATTGGATAGAAAATCACGCGAGAGTCGCCCGAGAGAGAGCAGTGACCCTTAGTACACTGGAACGTAAATACGGCAACGTTTGCAGATGGGGCTTGTGAGGCGAGGTCAAGGCAGGAGGAGGAAGACGATGCTTTGCCATCTTCGACGACGACCAACGCAGAGATCGTCCACAACCCCCATCTGCCCTGCACCTGGCGACGGGACGGGCCGATGGCTTTGTCGCTCCTCCTGGCAATACGCAAGAGTATGGCTTCGTCGTCGCTTCGCGCCCTCGACACCGTCGCGCTCGCCACAAACGTCGCCGTATTTACGTTCCACTGTACTTAGAACACGGTACTATCGATATTCGTGCTACCGACGACGGATGACCGCCCCATCACCGTAAAGGAGATCCATGTCTGGAAAAACTCGCGAGTACTCGTCTGACGGAATCACCGTAAGCTACGACGCCAAGCGCTGCATCCATGCGGCCGAATGTGTCCACGGCTTGCCCCAGGTCTTTGACCCCGAGGGCAGGCCCTGGATCGACGCCAAGAAGGGCGCTCCCAGCGAGATCGCCGAGGCGGTGCTCAAGTGCCCCACCGGGGCTCTCCACTTTGAACGCCACGATGGCGGAGAGAGTGAAGCCGCTCCAGATTCCAATTCCGCCTCGATCGCCGCGAATGGGCCCCTCTACCTCGAGGGCGACTTTACACTGAGCCTGCCTGATGGCAGCGCGCTCAGGGAGACCCGAGTGGCGTTGTGCCGGTGCGGCAGTTCCCAGAACAAACCGTTCTGCGACAACACTCACCTGGAAACGAAGTTCTCGGATCCTGGCGGGCTCGACGTCCAACGAAGCGGCTCGAGTGGAGGGGAAAGCGAAAAAGGGGAGTTGAAGATCCGCTCGGCCCCCAACGGCCCCCTGCTTCTTCAGGGTCCGGTAACCCTCAAGAGTGCCGACGGCGCCGCTCAAACGCACACCGCAAGGTGCGCCCTGTGCCGCTGCGGCGAGTCAAAAAACAAACCCTTCTGCGATGGGACCCACGGCAGGGTGAATTTCCAGGCCTCCTAGCCCAATTGGTTCACTGAAGCGGAGCCTTCAACGAGCTAGTTGCATCTTGATCAGGATCGCCGCTGCCACGATCAAGGCCCACACGACTGCCCGATACTCGCGATTCGAGATCACCCTTTCCCACTGGAAGTCACGCCCCGCCGAAGCCAGTTCCTGAGGCAGCACACGCCGACTACCGGGCAGGGGAAGAAGACGAGGAACCGAAGCTCGATAAGCTTCGTAGGCAGCTCCCAATCCCTTCAGTTCCCGCTCCTCCATTCTGATCACCGGGAGATGAAGCGCCAAGAAAATGAGCAGAAACAGCCCGATGAGCCAGAGCTGCCCACCTGCCACGGTGAATCCCAGGCCGATCAAGAAGGAACCGAGATAGAGGGGATTGCGAATCCATCGATAGGGACCGGAAACAGTAAGCCCCTGAAACTTCTCCAGGTGGCCCGTCGCCCAGATCCTCAGGACGAGACCCAGCCCCACCAGCACCAGACCGGGACCCATCCAGGCAAGCCTGGGCGTCGCCCAGTACAAGAAAAGAATCGCATAAACAATGGACGCCGGAACGCGGACTCTCTGTACTCTCGTCATCAGTCCATGGGCGAGCCGGCTCCGCGGGCTGGTAGGGTGATCTGATCACCACAAGGCCGGAGTCAAAATCCGACAGATCGCGTCTAATGAGGATCTGGCAAGCCGCGTTTACGGAGAAATCGCACACCCAGACTGAGCAGGCAGATACCCATAATGATGAGTCCCCATTCCGAGAGTGTCGGTATCTCCTCTGCTTGCGTTCGGACCCCTGCCATTGCCGAACCAGACAGCATCAGGATTGCGAAAAAGGCAATCAAGTAGGTACAAACCCGTGTACTGCTCATCATGTCGATCCTCCCCCGCACCTTCGCGGTATCAACATATTCTTCTGAAAACCGGTCAGGCTTTAAGTTTACATGAGACGGTGACATTCCGGAATGGGATTCAATCCATACGGTGTTCCTCAGCTGCCTCGAGGAGGCTGCCGGGACGGAACTCTCCGCACTATCGTCATCAGTCGATGCACCAGCTGCGGGTTGGGAGGGTGCCGTCGTCACTACAGGCCGGAGTCAGAATCTGGCAGATCGAGTCTAACGAAAATCTGACAGACTGCGTCTGCGGCGAGCCCACGCGCCCAGACAGAGCAAGCAGATCCCCATAATGATGAATCCCCATTCCGAAAGCGTGGGGATCTCTGTAGTTGCACCACTGACGCCGTTACCTCCGTCGGCAGAGGGGATCCCACTCTGCGTAATGGCGAGGATCTGCCCTTCTGCCGTGACCGCTCCCGACCTCGATTGACTTGTTGAATTAGAGGCCACGCTGTAGGAGACGGTCCCGTTTGCGGATCCGCTGGAACCTCCGTTTTTCTTCCTCTTCTTTCGTGTCTGATGCTTCTTCGCTTCCCTCGTCTTCTCTAAGTTGCTGGAGCCTTCCGAGATCGAAATCCAGCTCTGACTGCTCGTCGCCGTCCAGGCGCAGCCGGTGGGGGCTGCCATGCTGGCACTACCGCTTCCGCCGCTAGAGTCGAAAGAAGCACTGAAAGGCGACAGAGAATAGCTACAGGGGCTCCCATCTTGCGTGATCGTGATCAACTGGCCTTCCACCGTGATGGTTCCGGATCGCAATTGCGTGGAGGTATTGGACGAGACGGTGTAGGAGACGGACCCGTTTCCGGATCCGCTGGAACCCCCGGTGATCGTAATCCAGCTCTCACTGCTGGTGGCCGTCCAACTGCAACCACTGGTAGTAGACACTGTCAGACTTCCGCTCGCACCAGTGTGGAGAACCGACTGACTGCTTGTCGAAATCGAATGCGCACAAGAAGTCGCTTCCCTGAAGCCCGAGACGGTAAAGCGCACGTTGTTGATGCTTAGACTGTTGTCCTGACTACTGTTGCCGGTCGGTTTCCCCAGGTGGGTGAGACTCTGGCTGGAGTAGCGGAGCGCCCTTGTGCAATTGCATCCCGTGTCTAAGGCCATCAGGGTACGGAACTCGCCATTCAGATCCTTGTATCCTTTCGAGTAGCCATAAGCTGCAACCCCGACAACATCCCCAGGGGCGTGATCGGAACCCATGCTGTGTGCCAGCTCATGCCCGAATGAGTAGTTCGAGCTGATGCAGGACTGTTCAACCACCGAATACGACCACCAGTGGAAGCTCGGGTTGTTACCAGCCATCAAGTAGGCCTTGCCACAAAAACTTGCATTGCTATCTGTGACCACCTGGACCAGGTCGGCGCCATAGGTGTCGCGGAGGCTGTGGACATTCGGGATGAAGCCATTCTGGGCCATGTAGAGATCGAGCTCGAGATCATCGAATTCGCTGTAGCTGACCTCCTCGGCGTGCACCAATCGAATCCGTGGAATGATTCCGCTGTTCTGGTAAGCAAGGTTGGTTTCGGTAACACCCAGTTGGATCAGACTCTCGATTCCGGCCGTGCCTCCCGCGGCCGACTTGGCAGCAGGGGTATACACCACGAGCAAATCGAAGAAGTCTCCAGAACCCGCCTGCGCAAAAGTCGGAGCATCTGGCGAGACGGCAAGCGAGACATTGTCAAGGGGAGTGAAACGGATACGATCAGAAGAACCATCGAGCTTCCCGCCCTCGTCAGGGGCGACGGCGGGCCTACCTGCTGGGGCATCCAGCTCGAATTCGATCAGGGTCGGGGGCGCTTCGGGGCGAGTTGCCTCTGGGTCGACTTGCCGGATCGCGTGTACACCTGCCTCGGTGTGGCGAATTTGATAGGCGGTATCGGAGACACTGATGTTTCCGGACATGACGCCATCCGTGATCGTCAGGATAACGATACTTTCCGGGGTGCCCTGGACCTGTCCGATCCACGAATAACCCTTGGGATGGGGCTCGATCTTATCGAGAAGTGCGGTGAACGAAGTGTCGGGGAAGAGGTTTAGCTCGAGGGACTGTCTTCCCTTTTGGGATGCTCTTCGAAAACCTCTAGCGTCTCCCAGCAGATCAAAGTCGATCTTGACGTGCCGACTGCGGAGACTTTGAGAATTCCTCTGGGCGCGAAACTGGGTCGCCGATCTGGACTCGGTAAAGAGACCCTTCGTCCCGCTGACGGTTTGAGGCTGGGCGACTCCGGACACGGTCAGCATTGCCAGTACCACCGGAGCTACCATGAGCACCGGTCTGTTATCTGTGCCGAAGGGCTGTCTGGACATTATGCTTCTGTCCCGTTTCTGTTGTGGGGTAACTGCCTAAGGTCTATCGAGCTGAGCACTCTAGCATAGCTAAGAAACCAGGGCTAGTTGGCTAGGTCGGTAAGCGACTGTTTGTGCCTCTCAGGTGAAATACACTCGAAGATCCCTCGCTACGCTCAGAATGGCCGAACTCTCCCGCTCCACTTGACTAACCTGAAACTTCATCGGCGACGAGATCATGCAAGAGTCGCCGTTTGACAGAGCCGTGACCGTGAGGGAGCGGGATCTGATCACGGATCGGATCCCCTTTGACTTCATCAACCAGAGCACCTCTCCGTCCCCAAGAGCGCATCATTTCCGACATCAAGATGTCGGATCCCGCTCCCTCACGGTCACGGCTCTGTCAGGGTTGCTAGCGAGGATCATCGGAGAGGGAACCCAAGTTTCTTTCTCGAATGGGGCCAGCACCGCTGGGGGGCCCACTCTTCTGAAAACCCGTCAGGCTGCAGAGGGGGTGGTGGGCCTAGATAGATTTGAACTATCGACCTCACGCTTATCAGGCGTGCGCTCTAACCAACTGAGCTATAGGCCCACGAACGGTAGAGTATAGCTTAGCGCTGTCGGCGTTGACAAGAAATCCACACCCGGCGGATCGACGACGGAGCACTGGGCCGAAACGCCCCCTCCTCACTCGTTTGGCCTAGGTGGATGGATGCAGATAGAATGGGATCTGTGTCGCGCGAGATCGGATCTCAACTACCTTCGGATTTGGTTTCTGAGCTCTCCAGGGAGAGTCCTCGCCCAAGTGCGATCCCCCTGATCAGCGTGGATCAGGACGGCCTGCCTCACGTGGCACTCGTCTCCTATTTTGAGCTCTTCCTCGTTCGGGGAAAGCTCCATTTCTTCATCCACAAGTTGAGCCGTACCACCAAGTTTCTTCGGGCTCGCCGCTCCTGTACCCTTGCCTTCGTGCACGCCGACTACGTGTACTATGTGAAGGGTCGGGCACGCTGGCTCCACGACCAGGAGCAGAGATCGGTTTTCAGGCTTCAAGTGGAATCGGTAATGCAAGATTTTCCCACAGTGGATGAGCGAAGTGTGTCCCTCAAACACGGAATCCGGTTCGAGGGCGAAGAGACTGACATCCACAATCGGGTCAGCCTGCGCGAGGCTGTCAAATCTGAGAGCATAAAAATTGGTGGTTGAGCAGTCCACCACCTGGGAAAGGAACAAGAATGAGTTTAGTGAACCGTGAACGAATCGCCCTCACTCTCGAGGGCGCCAAGGTAATGATGCAAGCTGCTGAGGAAAAGGCGACCCAGATCGGAGTGGACATGGACATCGCCATCGTTGACGACGGCACCAATCTGCTTTGCTTCCATCGAATGGACGGGGCCAAGATCACCAGCATCGATGTGGCGATCAACAAGGCATTCACCGCGGCCGGCGCTCGGGTACCGACATCGAAATATGGCGAGATTGCAGCTCCGGGCGCCAAGGCCTTCGGAATACACGTCAGCAACCAGGGACGCTTCATGATCCTCGGTGGGGGCCTACCTATCGTGGTCGATGGGCAACCCATCGGTGGAATCGGCTGCAGCAGCGGTACCGTGGATCAGGACGCAGATGTAGCCCAGGCCGGCATCGATGCCCTGCTTACAAGTCTGTAGCCCACATCTTCTCAGGCCAGACATCCAGGAAGTGAGATCGAGCAGATGACGAAAGAAACCGATGTTGTTGTCATTGGAAGTGGACCCGGAGGATATACCGCGGCCTTCCGACTGGCCGACCTGGGACTCAAGACGATCCTGGTCGACGCCCGGAAGGAGCCCGGTGGAGAGTGTCTTCACAACGGCTGTATCCCTTCCAAGGCCCTTCTCCACGTGGCGGGACTTCTGGAGGAAATTCGCTCTGCCGAGCAGTTTGGAGTCCAGGTCGCTGAACCGACAGTCGACCTCAAAACACTGCGAGACTGGAAGAATGGCCTGATTGGCAATCTCAGCTCCGGCATCGTTCAGTTGGGAAAGCGCCGTGGTGTCGAGTTTGTTGACGGCCGCGCGCGATTCGAAGATTCCCAGACGCTGCTGGTGGAAAGCGAAGAAAGCCTCAGAATCAACTTCAAACACGCTATTCTCGCCAGCGGTTCCCGTCCGCTGAAGCTTCCCGGACTCGGGGTCGAGAGCAGTCGGATCATGGATTCCACCGAAGCGTTGGCCCTGGAGGAGATACCCCAGACCCTTCTGGTGGTAGGCGGGGGCTATATCGGATTGGAGCTGGGAACCGTCTATGCGGCCCTCGGCAGTAAAGTGACCCTGGTGGAACTCACCGACGGACTGCTCCCGGGTGTGGATCGGGACCTGGTTCGTCCGCTGGAGCGGCGAATCAAGCAGCTCTTTGAACAGGTCAACCTCAACACCAAAGTGACCTCCATCGAGGATCGAGACGATCACCTGCAAGCCAGATTTGAAGGCGATATCGATACCCCTCAGGGCACTTTTGAGCGAATGTTCGTGGCGGTAGGTCGGCGGCCCAATTCCGACAATCTGGGTCTCGAGAATACGCGGGCAGCAATCGACAATCAGGGCTTCGTCGAAATCGACGAGCAGTGTCGAAGCGCTGACCCCTTCATCTTCGCCATCGGCGACGTCGCCGGACAACCCATGCTCGCCCACAAGGCAATGCGGGAAGGCAAGGTCACGGCTGAGGTGATTGCGGGACAGGCATCGAGTTTCGACAATCAGGCCATTCCAGCCGTCGTATTCACCGACCCTGAAATCTCCTGGTGCGGCCTGACTGAGGAGGAGGCCAAGCGCGAAGGGAAGGAGGTTCAGATCTCGCGGTTCCCCTGGAGTGCCTCTGGCCGGGCAGCCACGCTAGGCCGACTGGAGGGATTGACGAAGATGGTATGCGAGCCTGAGACGGGACGGATATTGGGTGTGGGAATCGTCGGTCCCCACGCCGGTGAACTGATCGCCGAAGCGGTCCTAGCAGTCGAAATGGCCGCGGTGGCGGAAGATATTGGAATGTCGATCCACCCCCACCCCACGCTTTCTGAAACTCTAGGCGAAGCGGCAGAAGCCCTACTAGGACATGCCACTCACATTTCTCGCAGGGCTCCGACGATCTCCGGAGGCTGACGACAGAACCTCGCCGATCTTTCTTCCCAAGCAAGGTACTGAAAAGAAATTCGCGAACCTGGCCGGTATCAATGGCCGAGATTAGCTGAAACTTGCGACTGCCTCGGCTTCATCACTGAAGGAATCGAAGACGGTGAGAAGCTTGGTGATAGCGAGAAGTTCCTTCAGCTTCTTGGTGAGGTTCAGCAACTTCAGCTCGCCTCCCGCATTGGTGACGGTAGTGAAGGAGCTCACCAGCTCACCGATACCGGAGCTGTCTACCATGCCCACGTCTCCAAGATTGAGTAGGATGTTTGTGCTTCCCGCGGCTAGCAAATCGCGAACCTTATTCTTGATCTCGATGCTTCCTTCTCCGATCGTGATCTTTCCTGAGATGTCGAGAATTGTCACACCCCCTACTACTCGCTCCTCAATCTTCATCTTTCTCTCCTTTTAGGTTGTCCAGCCGCTTTTCCATCCGCACTTCGAAGCCACCTTCTGGACGATTCCGAAAGCGGACATTGTCCATGAAGGTTCGCACGTAGAAGATCCCGCGACCGCTTGGTTTAAGCAGGTTATCCTGATCGAGCGGATCAGGCAAGCTGGATATGTCAAACCCCTTCCCCTCATCCTGGACCAGAATCATCAGACGGTCGGGGCTGATCTTGAACCGCAACCCCACTTTCTTGGCCTCGTCTTGCTTGTTGCCATGGCGAATCGCATTGGTTACCGATTCCCGTACCGAAAGGCCAATCCAATAGCTTTGATCCTCCTCGATCCCGATCAACCTGGTGATGCTCAGGGCCAGTTCCTGGATAAGGTCCAGGTACTTGATATTGCTCCCGAACGAGATTTCAAAATCTTCCTGGAGGCTGTTCGTCAGCAGTTTGTTCACCACAGTTTGCCGCTTGCGATATCCCTTCAGGCGAGGAGCCGTCAATCATAATAACGACGTCGAATCCTTGTCAACTCCAGCCATGAAACACAAGGAACACGCAAGATCTCCATGCGTGCCACCAGGGGCTGTCTTTATCAGCCGGAGAGCGCCCAGGGTAGGCTGCTTAGTACACTGGAACGTAAATACGGCGACGTTTGTGGCGAGCGCGACGGTGTCGAGGGCGCGAAGCGACGACCCAGCCATACCTTTGCGTATTGCCAGGAGGAGCGACAAAGCCATCGGCCCGTCCCGTCGCCACCCGGAGGGCAGATGGGGGTTGTGGACGATCTCTGCGTTGGTCCGTCGATGATGGCCAAGCATCGGCTTCCTCCTCCTGCCTTGACCTCGCCTCACAAGCCCCATCTGCAAACGTTGCCGTATTTACGTTCCAGTGTTTTCCAGTGTACTAAGTTTAGATGCTGGACCCCCAGCCAGGTTTCGCGCTGGATGAGTAGGTTCCAGATGCAAACAGTGCTAGTCTCCTTCAGGATTGGTAAAAATGCTCGAGAAATCAGACACCACGTCAAAGGATAGGGAAACACATGATCGATACTCAACTTCAGCAAAGACTCCTGTCCCTCTCTACGGCCTTGTTGGCCGATGCACGCTACCGGCTGGGACTCCCCGAAGCTCATCTCGATGGAAGTATCCGGCCGGCTGTCCCCTTCAGCCGGATGGCTGGAGTGGCTGTTACCGTCCGGCTGGAGACGGCAAAGGATGAGTCCTCCGCCGACCTGGGAGCGATGATACGAGCCTTTGAGGCTCAAACCAAGGGTTCCTCGTCGATCATGGTTATCCAGGTGCCTGAAGAGCTTCACGACCAGGGGATCTTCGGTGAGGGAGCGGCGACCCTGGGCCGCAACCACGGGTTCGTCGGCGCACTTATCGATGGAGCCGTGCGCGACACCCAGGAGCTCAAGGAAATCGACTTCCCGGCTTTCTCCCGGACCATCGCCCCAGGCTATATCGTAGGCAAGGCCACGGCTGTCTCCGCGGGCGAACCTCTGCTCATCGGGGGTCGGACGATTCACGAAGGGGATGCCATCATGGGAGACAATGACGGTTTGATCCTCATCCGTCCTGATGACCTGAGCGAAGTGGTGGCCCGTGCAGAAGCCATCAAAGATTGGGAAGCAAAGGTCCACGGCGCTGTGGCCAAGGGGAGCAGCCATGAGGAAATAATGAAGATCGCCGGTGAGATGCCTTGAATAGTAGTGGAGTAGTGAAGTAGTGAAGTAGTGCACTAAACAGTGAACAGTGATACCTGGTTTACCTGATAGCTAGCCCATGACTGGTGAGGAACGATTGGACTGATGATAGGTTATCCCTGATACCACTACTCACTGATTACTGCACTACTGACTACTGCACCACTGCACTACTGCACTACTGCACTACTGCACTACTATTCACTCAAATCCGTTCACTCAACACTAACATGACCCACATCCCAACCCACGACGACATCCTCGAGGCGGCCCGGAGGATCGAGGGCAAGGTCCTTAGGAGCCCTCTCCTGTACTCGGATTCCCTTTCAGGAATGTTCGGGATAGACGTCTTTCTTAAGCTCGACTCCCTCCAGCCCGGCGGAAGTTTCAAGATTCGGGGAGCGACCAATGCCGTTGCCATGTTAAGCGAGGACGAGCGCTGTAGGGGCGTGGTGGCCGCTTCCTCCGGAAACTACGGGACGGCTTTGGCTCTGGCAGCACAGAGAGCAGGAATTCAGGCCACCATTGTCCTCCCGGAGAACGCTCCTTCTGTCAAGGTAGAACGGATTCGCAAGGCAGGAGCGACACTTCTGCGTCACGGGGATCACTATGGCGACAGCGAGCAAGAGGCCGCTCGCCTGTCGGAGCAGGGCCTGGTTCTGATTCATCCCTTTGACGATCCTCGGGTCGTCGCCGGACAGGGGACCCTCGCGCTCGAGATTGCCCAGGACGCTCCCGCCGATCTTGGGACAACTGTCGTCCCGGTGGGAGGAGGCGGTCTTATCGCCGGTGTGGCTCTGGGGCTTAAATATACGCGACCAGATGTCGAGGTGGTCGGGGTCGAACCCTTTACGGCTCCCTCACTGACCGCAGCTCTCGACGCCGGCAAACCAGTACCGATCGAGCCTCTTCCGACCTATGCTGACGGACTCTCTCCCCGGTCGACCGGCGAGATCTCTTTCGAGGTAGCCCGAGAACGGATAGATAACATCCTCCTTGTGACCGAGGACGAACTAATGGGGGGCTGCCGGTACTGCTTCAAGGAATTACATCTCGTCGTCGAGCCCTCGGGAGCGGCGGCAATATCCGCTCTGATCGCCGGGAAGCTGAAATCGAAAGGGAATCCCATAGCGATCGTGCTCTCAGGATCGAACCTCGATCCAAAGTATTTCTCGCAAGTGATGAATTAGCCTACCAGGACCGGAGGAACGGTGGAGAAACCAGAGGCACCGCGTGTTCTGGCGGTACCCGAAGAGAACCTTAGAGCGCTTGCCTGGATCGGGCCGATGCTGATGCTGCTGGGCGAGGCTATCGGCAGTGGGGAAATCCTCACCGAGCCAGTCGCCGGTGCCCGATATGGCGGGGCGCTGCTGTGGGTCATTCTCTTCACCGTGATTACAAAGGCGTTCTGGAACGAGGCCATCGGCCGGGTTGCTCTCGCAACGGGACAGAACTTCCTGGAAGCATGTTCTGGTATGGGGCCCCCCACCTCTTGGGTGCCCTGGCTCTGGCTGGCTGTAAACGCCTTGAAGGACTTCCTGCTTCGAGGTGGAATCGTAGCCATCGGGGGACTCATCTGCTATGACGTCTTCGGCGATCTCCCCGGCTGGATGGTTCCCGGATCGGCTCCTCTGGGTACCGCAGCCAACGAAGCCGCACAGAGTGTGACCTGGACGTTTCTGAATTTCCTCGTGGTGTGGGTCATCCTGGTCGGCGGAGGCTATCGCCTGGCGGAGTCGTTCAACACGGTTTTCTGCCTGCTCTTCACCGTCGCTCTGGTGGGGTGTGCCGTCTTCATCTTTCCCGAGACCACAGGAGAACTCGCCAGCGGCCTGGTGCCACGGATGGCAACCAGCCCGGATCAACTGCTGGTGATGATGTCTTTGGCAGGTATTGTGATGGCGGGCTCGGGGACGATCAAGTACAGCGCCTGGGCGGAAGAACGAGACATGGGTCTGTTCGCTCACACGCGAGAAACCGGTCGTTTGAGCCGCGACCAGTTCCAGCCTGTTTCCGAGGAGGAGGTCAAGCGCATGCGCGGCTGGCTTCGGGTCAGCCGAATCAACATCTCGCTGAGCTATGGTCTCGGAATGCTGATCTGTCTCGCTACCTTCGTATTGGGAGTCGGCATCCTGAGGCCTGCGGGAGTCCAGCTGGCAGGGGCTGGACTGGCCCGCGAGCTCAGCTTGATGATGACCCAGGTGCTGGGCCCCTGGGCTCGGAACTTGTTTTACCTTGGAGCCTGGGCCGCCATCATGAGTACTGCTATCTCTATTTTCGATGGCTCGTCGAGAATGTTCATTCAGCCGATGAGGGCCAAGTTGCCGGGTTTCTTCGCACGGCTGGGCGCAGATCATTGGCAAAAAATTGTCATGTCACTCATGATGATGGGTTCCTGGATCGTCTATGCCTTCATACCCAAGCCGGTGACCCTGGTTCTGGTAATGGGAGCCATCGATGCCCCCTTGATAGGAGTTTTGATGATTACCTACGCCTTCCTGGGAAGGCGTTATCTGCCGCAGGCATACCGGAGTGGAGCCTTCTGGTGCCTGTCAATGGTCTTGATGGGGCTCCTCTATCTGGCCCTGGGGATGTCGTACGCGTTTTTAAAGGGCTAGTGGAGTCGACGCGCCAGAAATTGATCTACTGCAAAAACGGTGGAATCGGCCAATATTTCCCCGATTTTTCGACGAATAGGACCATTATGCCCCTCAGGAAAACCCAGATTTTCACACTCATCCTCTTTTTAACCACGGCCGGCGTTGCTGGTGGTTCCGATAACTGGCCCGACTATCGAGGGCCAAATCGGGACGGCTCATCCGACGCCCAGGTGCTGCCCCTGCACTGGAGTGAGACCCAGAACGTCGACTGGAAGACGCCGATTCACGGTCGGGGCTGGTCGTCCCCGGTGGTTTGGGGAAGCCAGGCTTGGCTCACGACGGCGAGTCTGGACGGCAAGTCTCTGTTTGTGCTGTGCATCGACCGCAAGAGCGGCAGGATCCTCTTGGATCGACGGCTCTTCGATGTACCCAAACCTCGCCCGTTGAGCAACGCCGTCAACAGCTACGCCACACCTTCACCCACCATTGAGGAAGGTCGAGTCTACGTCCATTTTGGTAGCTACGGTACGGCCTGTCTCGACACTCAGAGCTTTGAAACACTGTGGCAGCGCCGCGACCTGCCCTGTGATCACTGGCGCGGGCCGGCTTCCTCTCCACTGCTATGGGAAAACCTCATTTTCCTGCATATGGACGGAGCCAATGTCCAGTATGTAGCGGCCCTGGACAAACACAGCGGCAAGAACCGCTGGATCGCCTTTCGCTCCACTGACTACGGCGATTTGGAAGAGGATGGCCGCCCCTCTGCCAGCGGAGATTGGCGCAAGGCGTACAACACTCCATCCGTCGTTGAGTTCCAGGACCAGATGCAGCTAATCAGTCCGAGCGCCAAGGCAGCCTATGCCTACGACGCACGGACCGGTGAAGAACTCTGGCAGATTCGTCATGACGGCCACTCTTCAGCGGCACGTACATTGCATGCCGATGGCGTGCTGGGTATCAATGTCGGCTACATCGGAGGCAAAGCCGAGATGTGGGGTGTTGAGCTCGGTGGTCGTGGAAATGTGACCGAGACACACGTGCTTTGGAAGCATGTTAGAGGGGCGCCGAAAAGATCTTCACCGGTCCTGATCGATGGGCATGCCTATATGGTCAGCAATGAGGGTGTCGTCTCCTGCATCGACTTCAAGACGGGTCGCGAACTCTGGAAGGGACGAATAGGTGGCAACCACTCCGCGTCGATCGTCTACGCCGCGGGCCGTGTTCACTTCTTCAGTGAAGAGGGTGTTGCAACCATTATTCGTCCTGGAGACCGGCTCGAAGTCCTGGCAACAAATGAGCTTGACAGTGGGTTCATGGCATCCCCCGCCATTGCTGGCAGGGATTTTTTCTTGCGTACGAAAACGCACTTGTATCGAATCGAAGGCCCTCGTGCAGAACCTGGCCCTCGATAGCCGACAGCACCACACCACTAGAACAACTTGCTTCTTGTTCGTAGAATTGACAGCGACTCATTTCTTTTCGTAAGTTGGACAATTGCGCTCGAACCCGGATGAAAGACTATATGCGTTCTCTTCACAGTTTCCTCTCCCTGCTGCTCCTGCTGTTGATAACCTCGCTGCCGGCGCTGGGCAACCCTCGACCAATCGTCGAAGTGATCACCCCGGCTGGCCCAAGCAAGTTGGTCCCGACTTCAAATGATCGATGGGGACTGCCTGAAGGTACGCCGGGAAGCAAGGATAATCCCATTTCAGTTCGTGAAGTTGCCTCGGTTTCCTTCAGGATTGGCGACGGTACCAATCCGGACTGGCACGTGGGCTCGACGGAAGTGGGCTCAGCCAATCCACAAACCACTTTCCCGCGACCTCTGGGCCAGTTGGACGTTTTTTGCATTGGCTGCAATGGGCCCAAGCCATCCATGACCATCCTGCATTGGACCCTCATGCCCCTGGGTCACCCGAGGATGATGGTGGCGAGAGTGAGTCTGGGCGTCGATGCCACCGATCCCCAAGCGCTCTTCAGCGATTCCAACTCGATCCATGTCGAAATCTGGTTTGTCCTTCTTCCTCCTCCTCCGACTCCGCTGATATCTGACATCTCGCACACACATGCCTCCGCCGGCAGCAGGATCACTATCGCCGGCACTGGCTTCTCTGCAGGGAATGTCGAGGTTTCGTTCAACGGTGTAAAGGCAACCAACGTTGAGATCGTAAGCGACACAACCATCCTGGTGGAGATTCCGACCGGGCTGTCCCTGGGACCGACCGAGATCACGGTGTCCACTAACGGGGGCACGGCAAACCTGGCGGCAGGAACAAACGGCCTTGTAGTTATGGAATCGGCGCCCACGCTTTCCGAATGGGGAATGATCCTGATGGTGATTGGGCTCGCCGGGTCGGCGGTCGTGTTCTTGAAGCGACACCAACCGGCACCGGGGAAGGATTCGCCGCAGGTCTGAACGTCGCACGTCTCTCCTCCCTCAAACAGTTCGCCAACTACTGACGCAAGTGCACCTTGATCGCACCTGAGTTTTTGTCCGCCGAGACCCTGAAGGCCTCAGCGACTTCAGACAGTGGAAACCGGTGGGTTACCAGGCGAGTGACATCCACCAGGCCCGAACCGATGAGATCGATGGCCGCGCCGAAATCGGCATTGTCACGTTAAGTGATCTAACCGCGACCTGGTGATTTCGGTGTAGCCTTTTGGGATGGACACCATCTCCTTCAAACGTCACCGCTTTCCACCGGAAATCATTCGACGCGCCGTTTGGCTCTATGCCAGGTTCACTCTGAGCTATCGGGATGTGGAGGATCTTCTTGCGGAGCGAGGTCTGGATATTTCCTACGAGAGCGTACGGCGCTGGTTCCTCAAGTTTGGTGCGCCGATTGCCCGAAACCTGCGCCACACGCGACCCATTCCCAACGGCTATTGGCATCTTGATGAGATGGTCATCCTGATTCGCGGACAGCGTTATTGGTTATGGCGCGGGGTCGACAATGAAGGCGAGGTCCTGGATTTCCTCGTGCAATCGAAGCGGAACGCCCAAGCAGCGTTGAAGTTGATGCGCAAGCTGCTGAAGAAACAAGGCTGGACACCCACCCGGATCACAACCGATAAACTCAGGTCCTATCACGTCGCCATTCGAACCCTCGGCCTGACGGCTCAACACATCGACAATAAGCGTGCGAATAATCGTGCCGAGAATTCGCATCAGCCCGTCCGGCGTCGAGAACGAAAACAGCAGCGTTTCAAATCACCGGGTTCGGCCCAACGCTTCCTGAACATCCAGGCCGCCGTTTACAATACCTTTTACCTTCAGCGGCATTTACGCAATAGACTCACATTCAAACGATTTCGAAAAGACGCATTCAATGTATGGGAAAGTGCGAGTGCGGCCGCCTGAAAGGGAATCCATGCGGGCCTTTGCGGCCCAACACGATTAACGTGACAATGCCTTGTACTTCGTCTCTCCTGTGAGCATGAAGGCATTTAGAGCCAGAGAAGTAGCCAGCAGATTCTGAGGATGGTCGCCTACAATGTCGTTGTAGTCCTTGAAGTGCGCTACCATCTGCTCGTAGGATTCTTCCCCATGTCCCGGTTTGAAGCGTCCTTTCACTTCGATCGGGTCACCGGCCCAGTCCAGGCCGGTCGCTTTGCGCAGCAGAGGACCTCGACTCCCGTTGAACATGCTGCGGATGATCTTGTGTTTGGGATCGTAGTTGGGGGCCTGCGGGTCCTCGTTCATATAGAAACCGGCAAAGCGTCGAACACGCCTCTGAAATGCTCGGTCGTTGGGATCGGATAAGCCCTGCAGGTTGAAGACGGTCAGTCCTTCGCCGTTGTGCAGCCAGTCGAACATGACTGGAAATTCCTTGTAGTACATCCCCTCTCGCGCGAATGGGACCTCGGTTGTCTTGGCTTCGGTGTACTGTTCAAGGTGCCCTTCCCAGGCCTTCTTGTACATCTCCAAGACCTCGTCGGAAGCACCCAGCGCATGCAGAATAGGCCAGTCGTTACAGTTCTCGATCGCATCGTCAGGCCCGTCGTCGCCACCCCACCGCTCCACGCACAACAGATGGCCTCTTGAGTCGAAGTACTTGGCAAGGAACTCCTGGCAAGCCTCGGTGTTGGCACGCAGCAGCTCTCGCTCCAACAACGCCCAACTGGGCGGAGCCATGGGGCTGTCGACGGCAATGGTGATCTCTCCCAGGGCCAGGGAGGAAGAGTGGATCAGGCTGGCAGCGAAGAGAATGAAGCTGAAAAGAATGGGCTGTTTCATGTCGCACCTTCCTTGGGATTAACTCGATCCAAACCAGATGATTGGATCACGGACCTGTTTCGGCGACAGCCGGCGCCCTCTCCGATCGCCGTACGGTAATCGGCTGCCGGGATAATCTTTCCGATGTCTGTGGCCAGAGCCCACACGATTCCGGCCGCGAATGCCAGATTGCCCGCCAGTATCAGGAGCGGAGCCGCGATCCCGAATCCGACCGAGGTGCGGAAGGCCCTGGCAGCCAGCGGCAAAGAAAAGGCAACCGAAGCTGCGGTCAGAGTAAGACCAGCCACCCCGAAGACCGGACGTATGACGGAGAGGCTCAAGGACAAGAGGGCCAGACCCAACAGAGCGAGCTGGAGTCGCCGCTTTTTCGGTGTACTGCTGTCCGAAAGCGTCTTTTGCGGAAACCTGCGGTAAAGCAATGGCGCGTATCTGGCGTAGCGAAACTTCCTCTTCATATAGTCCCACAGTGTTTTAGGATGCTGGTGCTGAACCTCGGCCTCCGGTACGAACGCCATCAGAGTTCGTCGATGTGCTAGCCGGAAGGACAGATCAAGATCCTCGAGCCGTCCAAAAAGCGCGTCAAAGGGATTCTGCTGGAGCAAGTCTCTGGATAGCGCGCAGGTCCCCGTATTGATGAAATCGATCGTCTTCTGCGTCTGCATCCTGGAGTAGCGATCTTCGAGTTCCAGTTGAATCAAACGTGCGGGCCATTCCTTCTGCTGGGAGACGTACTTGCCTGTGGTGACGTTGACTGAGCCTTTGAGGAGAGGTCGCGTCAGCTGGTGGGCCCAGTCGGGGCCGGGGATACAATCGGCGTCGAGGAACAATACGATTCGACCCCTGGCTTCGATCACGCCCCGGTTGCGAGCGACGGCGGCGCCCTGACGTCCCTGGCTGACTACACGTACACCAAAGCGGCGAGCCACGTCTAGACTGCCGTCGATGGACCCGTCGTCCACAACGATGACTTCGATCTGTTCCCGAAGTCGCTGTTGCCGGAGTCCCTCAAGGCAGCGGGCCAGAGCGTCGGATAGATCCCGGACGGGCACTACTACCGAAAACTTGGGAGTCTGCTCACTGTGCGTCGTACTCACGCTCCCTTCATCGTGGCGGTGGACCGGCAATCGTAGGTGACCACGTCGGAGCTATCAAGTCAACCTGGACGCCTAGCAGCCTGTCGGACTTTCGAGGTCACACCGAACGGGCATCATTAGTGTATGGCGAATCGATTTAGAACAGTAGATCGAGAGACTCCTTATCTGTTTCCTCCTTCGGTGCAGGAATGGCTGCCGGAGACGCATCTGGCTCGCTTCGTGGTGGAGGTGGTGAGCAAGCTGGAGTTGAGGAAGTTGGAGGATTCCTACACGAAACGGGGATCGGAAGGATACCATCCGGCGGTGATGCTGGCGTTGTTGTTTTACGGGTATGCGACGGGGGTGTTTTCGAGTCGGAAGTTGGAGCAAGCCACCTACGATTCGGTGGCGTTTCGCTACCTCGCCGGCAACACGCATCCGGATCACGACACCATAGCCCATTTCCGAAAGCGGTTTTTGGAAGAGCTGAAGCCGCTGTTTGTGGAGATCTTGCTGCTGGCCCAGGCGATGGGATTTCTGAAGTTGGGCCGAGTGAGTTTGGATGGCACGAAGGTCAAAGCCAATGCCTCCAAGCACAGTGCGTTGAGCTGGGGGCACATCCAGAAACTGGAAGCGCGGCTGCGAGAAGAAGTGGACGAGTTGATGCAGCTGGCCGAGGAAGCGGATGGACGAGAAGAAACGGAAGGGATGGACATCCCGGCCGAGCTGGCGCGGCGGGAAGCACGGTTGAAAGCGATCGATCAAGCGAAGCAGAAGCTGGTCGAGCGGGCGGCCGAGCGGCAGGCGGCCGAGCACGCCGAATATGAAGGGAAGGTGGCCAAGCGGCAAGCCCAGAGGAAAAGGGGAAACAAACCGAAGGGTCGCGAACCCAAACCGCCCCGAGGAGGAATCCGAGACCAGGATCAGATCAATCTGACGGATGAAGATTCTCGGATCATGCCGGTCTCGGGCGGGGGATTTGAGCAATGCTACAACGCTCAGGCCCTGGTGGATAACGACAGTCTGTTGATTGTGGCCGTTCATGTCACGCCAAACGCCAATGACAAGAAAGAACTGAAACCGGCCCTGGCGGCGCTGCACGCATTGCCGGAGTCGTTGGGTCGGCCCCAGGAGCTGCTGGCCGACAACGGCTACTTCAGTGGTGCCAACGTGGAGCTTTGTAGCGAGCATGCGGTCCTTCCC
This sequence comes from Acidobacteriota bacterium, assembly GCA_965219005.1. GTDB lineage: Bacteria > Acidobacteriota > UBA6911 > RPQK01 > JAJDTT01 > CAUZIZ01. The sequence goes on from CBDCMS010000004.1 coordinate 126,945, forward strand.
TATATTGCGGTCGAGCGGGAAGCCCACCACTTGCCGCCGAACGAACGCTGGAAAGAACCGGAGCCACCCGGGGAAGACGCCGATGCGGTGGAGCAGATGAGATACCGGTTGAAGACCCCGGCGGGTCGAGCCATCTACGGGCAACGCAAAGCTGTCCCCGAGCCCGTCTTTGGGATCATCAAATCGGTGATGGGCTTTGCGCAGTTCTCTCTCCGAGGAGCGGAGGCGGCAGACGGGGAGTGGACTCTGGCCAGCATCGCCTGGAATCTGAAAAGAATGTACAACCTCGCCTGCCGCCAGCCGAAGCTGGCCCGTGCCACCCTCTGAAGAGGTGGGCCAGGTCGTTTCAGCGGCCAAATCACCGCCGCAGATCAGACGATTCATCGATTTCGTGCTTGGTCGTGCAAGACTTTGGATCAAACGTCAAATTTCAGAAGTGCCTGTGAGTCAAGTCCGACAGGCTGCTAGGGCGACTTGCACCGAGACCGTCCTGAGAATATATTCACATTCGTACTCTCGGTGAGGCTAGCCCACTCTTTGGGGCCGGAGGGATTATGGAACCAGGCTCAGAGGCTCAATGGTACGCTGTGTACACCCGCTCGAGGCACGAGAAGGTCGTGGCGGAGGAACTGGTGCAGCGTGAGATCGAGTCCTTTCTCCCATACAGGGAAGTCGTCTCGCAATGGCAGGATCGCCGCAAGAGTGTTCAGTTTCCACTCTTTCCAGGTTATCTCTTTGCCCGCTTTCCAGTGCGAGAACGCAGGCTCGATATTCTGAAAGTTCCCTCGGTCGTTAGGATCATCGGGTTCAATGGTGAGCCTCTCCCCATCCCGGACGAACAGATTCGAGCAGTCAAGACCCTGGTTTTCAGCACCCTACCCTTCGATCCTCATCCCTACGTCGCCGCAGGGGATCGCGTGAGAATAATCCGCGGACCGCTACGAGGGCTGACGGGCTTTCTAGCGGAGAAAAAAACTCAATGCCGCTTCATCGTTTCCGTGGATCTCATTCAGCAAGCGGTCTCCTGCGAAGTAGATGCGATGGCCGTGGAGAAGATCTGACTCAGAAGAAAATCCCAAGATACAAGGTACAAGATGCAAACAAATCCCAAGCAACAAATCTCAAAGTAGCTCGTTGGATTTTGGGCGATCTCGCAAATCTTCAGGTTGATTTACTACCTGGGTCACCCCACGCCACTGGAGGTGAATTTGGTGCTTGGAGCTTGGAATCTGTTTGTATCTTGTACCTTGTATCTTGGAGTTTTCTTCCTAGGCTCCGCAGCACTTTTTGTATTTCTTCCCGGAGCCGCAGGGGCAGGGGTCATTGCGTCCAACCTTGGGCAGAGCCCGGATCACCGGCTTCACAGCCGCGGCGCTGCGGTTGTCCATCCGTTGGGGACGCGGTCCGGCCGCCTGATCGTCGGGCCCGGAATAGCTCATGGGCTGCTGGCGGCGAGAGCGGGCTCCCAGCGTTGCTCGCTCGTCCTCCTCGGTGATTGGACGGAGCAGGTAGAGCATTCGAACCATCTCTTCAGTCGAGCGGTTCCAGAGGTCTTCGAAGAGCTCGAAGGACTCGCGTTTGTACTCGACCAGTGGATCCCGCTGTCCGTAGCCCCGTAGACCGATTCCTTCCTTGAGGTGGTCCAGGGCTAATAGGTGATCCTTCCATTGCTGGTCGATGATCTGGAGCATCAAGATGCGTTCGTACCAACGCGTCGTGTCGGCGCCAATGTCCTGCTCTTTCTCTTCATACTTGGTCCGAACGGCGGCGAGCAGCCTCTCTTCAAGATCCGGGCGCGAAAGTTCGTCCACATCGGCAGGAAGGTCCAGACCGAAGACCCGCTGCAGATTCACTCCCAGGTTCTCGGGATCCCAATTTTCCGGATCCGCTTCCGCGCTGGCATAGCTGTCCAGAAACTCCGTGACCAGGTCCTCGCCCAGATTCAGGACGTACTCCTTCTGGTCTTTCCCTTCCAGCAGCTCTTTTCGAAAGCGATAGATTTCCTCGCGTTGCTTGTTCATGACGTCGTCATATTCAAGCAGGTGTTTCCGGATCTCGAAGTTCCTTGCCTCGACCTGTTTCTGGGCTCTTTCGATCTGTTTGGTAATCAGCCTGGATTCGATGGGGACGCCTTCTTCCATACCCAGCGACTGCATCATTCCGGAAATGCGCTCCGACCCGAAGATTCTCAGCAGATCATCTTCCAGGGAAAGGTAGAATCGGCTGGATCCGGGGTCGCCCTGGCGTCCGGCGCGACCTCTCAGTTGATTGTCGATCCGTCGGGCCTCGTGGCGCTCGGTTCCGATAATGTGAAGCCCTCCCAGTTCAACAACCTCTTTATGCTCCTTTTCCCAATCAGGAGTCCGCTTCTCTAGCTCCTTTTCGAACTCCTCCGGGTCTTCTTCCCAACTCATCCCTTGCTTGCGAAGGTGGGCCTTGGCGTCAAAATCTGGATTCCCACCGAGGATGATGTCGGTACCGCGGCCCGCCATATTGGTGGCGATCGTGACCGCTGCCTTCCTGCCCGCCTGAGCGACGATCTCGGCCTCTTTCTCGTGGTATTTCGCGTTGAGGACCACGTGCTTGACGCCCTTGCGCTTCAGCAGGCCACCCAGACGCTCGGACTTGTCGATGGAAGTTGTCCCTACCAGAACCGGGCGTCCCACCTCGCTGAGCTCCTGGATCTCCTCGACTGTTGCTATGAACTTCTCTCGCTCGGTGCGATAGATCACATCGGAATACTCATCACGGATAAGGGTCCTGTTGGTGGGAATGACCGCGACCTGGAGCTTGTAGATCTTGTCGAACTCGGCGGCCTCGGTCTCGGCCGTCCCCGTCATTCCAGCCAGCTTTTCATACATTCGGAAGTAGTTCTGGAAGGTGATGGTGGCGAGGGTCTGATTCTCGCGCTCGATCTTCACCCCCTCTTTCGCCTCCAGTGCCTGATGCAAGCCTTCCGAGTATCTGCGTCCGGGCATCAGCCGCCCCGTGAACTCATCCACGATGATGACCTGGCCCTCCCTCACGACGTAGTCGACGTCTCGTTTGAACAGGGTATGAGCCTTGAGCGCCTGGTGGATATGATGGACGAGATCCATATTCCGGGGGTCGTAGATATTTTCCACGCCCAGAAATCCTTCTGACTTCTCGATGCCGGCCTCTTGCAGCACCACGGTCCGAGCCTTTTCATCAACCTTGAAGTCTTCCTCGCGTACCATGCGGGGGATGAGTTTGTCGATCTTGTAGTACTTGTCGGTGGACTCTTCCGATGGTCCACTGATGATCAACGGTGTGCGGGCTTCATCGATCAGGATGGAGTCGACCTCGTCCACGATGGCGAAGTAGTGCTTGCGCTGTACACAGTCTTCGGCCGAGTACTTCATGTTGTCCCGCAAGTAGTCGAAGCCGAACTCGTTGTTGGTTCCGTAGGTGATTTCTGCCGCGTAGGCAGCCATCCTATCGTCATCTGTTATATCGTGCTGAACTACCCCGACAGTCAGTCCCAGAAAGCGGTAGAGCGGGCCCATCCACTCGGCATCACGACGAGCCAGGTAGTCGTTCACGGTGACGAGATGCACTCCGCGCCCAGTCAGAGCGTTGAGGTAAACGGGGAGGGTGGCAACCAGAGTTTTCCCTTCACCCGTCTTCATTTCTGCGATCCTGCCCCGGTGGAGCACGACTCCGCCAACCAGCTGCACATCGTAGTGACGCATCCGGAGAATGCGCTTGGAGGCTTCGCGCACGAGTGCAAACGCATCAGGCAAGATGTCATCGAGTTCCTGGCCGTCTGCCAGACGCGATTTCAGCTCGGTGGTCTTGGCCTTCAGCGACTCATCACTCTGTCCCGAAAACTGGTTTTCGAGCTCGTTGATGCGGGCCACGAGAGGCTCGATGCGCTTGAGTTCCCGCTCATTTTGGGAGCCGATGAACTTGGCCAACAACGTGTTCAACATGTCCTTCTCATTGTAGCATGGCGCCCAGATCCGCTGGACGCATGCGGTTCAGTGGTTGGGTCTTGGGACCGCGGATCTGGGAAATTCCAAGATACAAGATACAAGATACAAACGAATCTCAGATTCCAAGCACCAAGTCACAGACGAATCCCATTCAGAATTTGTTGCTTGGAATTTGTTTGTATCTTGTATCTTGTATCTTGTTTCTTGGTGCTTGCTCTTAGCCTCGCTATAATCCTTCCATGAAGATACTCGAAGCTTTGACCTTTGATGACGTTTTGCTCATCCCGGCTCGGAGTGAGGTGCTGCCGGCGGAGACCGAGCTTCAAACCAACTTCTCCAGGAACCTGCCTCTCAACGTCCCGATCGCTTCTGCTGCCATGGATACGGTGACCGAAGCGCGCCTCGCTATCGCCATCGCGCGCCAGGGAGGTGTCGGCATCATCCACCGTAACTTGTCAATTGAAGCTGAGGTAGAAGAGGTAGACAGGGTCAAGCGTTCCGAGTCAGGGATGATCGTTGATCCGGTGACCGCTCGCCCTGGCGATCGAATTCGGGACGTCATCGATGTGATGGACAAGTACAGGATTTCGGGTGTGCCCGTCACCAACCGACAGGGAAAGCTGCTTGGAATCCTGACGAACCGGGATCTCCGCTTCGAGACCAATCTTGACTCGAAGGTTTCCAACCTGATGACTTCGGAGAATCTGGTCACCGTCCAGGAAGGAATTTCCCTGGAGGAGGCCAAGAAACAGCTTCACGAGCATCGGATCGAGAAGCTCCTGGTGGTTGACGATAACTATCGGCTCAAGGGCCTCATCACCGTCAAGGACATCATGAAGATGATTACCTATCCGGACGCCGCAAAGGACAGCTTGGGTCGTCTCAGGGTTGGTGCTGCGGTGGGTTCGACGGGCGACTTTTCCGAAAGAGCCGTCGAGCTCGAACGGGCAGGAGCCGACGTGATTGTTGTGGACACGGCCCATGCCCACAGTAAACGCGTGCTGCAGGCGGTTTCGGTGCTGAAGAAGAAGCTCAAAGGGGTCGACGTCGTGGCCGGAAACATCGCAACTGGAGATGCGGCTCGAGAGCTCTGTGATGCCGGCGCCGATGCAGTCAAGGTCGGGATGGGCCCCGGAAGCATCTGCACGACTCGGGTAGTGACCGGAGCCGGGATGCCTCAAATTACGGCAATTGCACAAGCTGCAGAGGTGGCGCGAGATCTGGGACTCCCCGTCATTGCGGATGGAGGAATCAAGTATTCGGGGGACATCACCAAGGCCATTGCCGCTGGCGCTGACTGTGTCATGGTCGGAAACCTCTTCGCCGGAACCGACGAATCGCCTGGCGAGCTGGTGTTCTACCAGAACCGCAGCTATAAAACCTACCGCGGTATGGGATCGATAGGGGCTCTGGGTGGCATCACCGCAGACCGATATGGTCACGATCCGAATCATCCCGAAAGAAAGATCGTGCCCGAGGGAATCGAAGGACGAGTGCCCCACAAAGGCAGTGTGGAAAAATTGATTCCGATGCTATTGGGAGGGCTGCGTGCAGGCATGGGCTACTGCGGTGTCCGAAACGTCGCGGAACTGCAATCAGATACCCGCTTTTCACGAGTCAGCCACCTGGCACTTCGGGAGTCTCATGTCCACGATGTGGTCGTTACCAAGGAAGCTCCCAACTACAGGGTCGAGCTCTAGGGGCTAGGGGCGACCCTCTCTGTCTACCAAAATCAAGCCGAGCCGGCCAGAGCCGCGAATGTTGGAGGCTTGACCAAGAAAGTTTGTCTGAAGTTCTTCGTGACTTTTGAGTCGAGTTTGGAACGCAGGACATCAAAGCCACGACCCCCAGTTTATGGGTTTCAGGTACCTTGGCCCAGGGGGTTGAGGTCTTGAGCGTCGCAGACCAAGCGAGGTCAATCCCAACGGGATTGCGTATTCCAGCCCAGGGTTTCCGAACCCTGGGGAGGGAGTCGCCCCCAATCTGAATCAACCCGGAACGGGTTGCGTACCTGGGTAGCCCTGGTACGCAATAACGCCTCTCGTTAGATCGTCTGTACGCAACCGCCGATGGGGTTGGGATCAAAGGGGGAGTCGGATACCCAGGGTTCAGAAACCCTTATATGTGTTATTTGTTGAAAGGAATTCGGGTCAGAACGTCTGATCCGAGCCGACCACGAGATCGTGAAACCCTCGGTCCGTCGAGACCGGAGCCCAGCGAGATCCGTGGTCGGCCCATTTCATGTCAACCCGAACAGTCGCCTGGGCCTCCGTCAAAGAGAGAGCCCGAATATAAGGAAGGGTCTCCATGAAACAACTCAAAGGTAATCCTATCAACAAAACCTGGATGAGTCAGCCCGCAGCGGGCATTGATGTCAGCAAGGATCGGCTGGATCTGTGTCTGCTGCCACGGGAGGAACACTCGGAGCACTCCAACGCGGGGGAAGGAATCGCAGAGATCCTCCGCCGTCTGGAGGGGATCGCGGGATTGGTCTCGGTGGTGGTGGAAGCCTCGGGGGGTTATGAGAAGCGGGTCCTGAGAGAGCTCAATGAGGCGGGGATCCCCGTCTGTTGCGTGAATCCTCGACAAGCTCGAGACCTCGCGAAGGGTCTGGGAATCCTAGCCAAGAATGATCGTCTGGATGCCCACGTCCTGGGGCGTTGTGGGCAGCTGGGGATTCATCGTATCAGTAAGCAGGAAACCGCGTACTATCAGCAGTTACAAGCCTACAATCGCAGACGCAGGCAACTGATTGAGTGTCGTAAGATCGAGCGGACTCGTCGCCATCAGTATGAGGATCAGGAGCTGCGTCAAGGAGTGGAGCGAATCCTTGGCCTGCTGGATCAAGAACTGAAAGAGGTTGAGCAGAAGGTGGAGGAATTGCTGCGGCTCGATGCCGAGCTACTTCGGCGCCAGGAGGTGGTGCAAAGCTGCCCGGGGATAGGGGAGCGAAGCAGTCAGATCGTGGTGTGTGAGCTGCCTGAGTTGGGCAGGGTCAATCGCAGAGAAGTCGCTTCCCTGGTGGGATTGGCCCCTTGGGATCAGGACAGCGGCGAGGGACTCCAGCCTCGTGCCATCTGGGGAGGACGGCGTCAACTCCGTAATCAGCTCTACATGTGCACGCTCTCAGCGATCCGACACAATCCGCAGATTCGCACCTTTTACAATCGCCTTGTCGCCTCCGGAAAAGAGCCTAAAGTGGCCCTGATAGCGTCCATGAGAAAGCTCCTCGTCACGCTCAACACGATGGTCAAAAACGATGATCTTTGGAGAGCACCGTTAGCCGCAGAATCTTAATAATGCTTCACTAGTGTCCAAACGTTGTTCTATCGCACAACTCTAAGTTACTGGTAAGAATTGTTTTAACATCGAAATCCAATTTTTTCGATACTTTTTGATATGAAACTGTGGCAGGTGCCGACCCGGTTCTCCAATCCTGTGGCCTGCAAGCCGATAGGATGCCTAGATGGATATGCGCAGAACCGTCTTTGCCCAGCTGATGGATTGCGTCCCCAGGTATCAATTTCAACTCTGTGCTCAACGCTACCGAGGAGATTACAAGATAAAAGACCACTAGTGTCCAATCATAAGTCAAATAGATTCAACTGGTTACATGAACCTCCCTGGTGATTCCTGTAATCGAAGCTGGTAAGTACTTGAATTAATGGGGTTTTCTCGAAAACAGTCAGGCTGAGAATCTGTAGAGTTGTGTAGAGGCTCAGCTCCAATTTCAGGCGTTTTTTCAGGATGGCAACGAGGATATACACGGAGATGGCGATCCAGATCTGAGTTTTGACGGCGTTCGGAGAAGTCCCATAGAAGGCTTTGATGCGCAGGTGTTGCTTGATCCATTTGAAGAAAAGTTCCACGCGCCAGCGGCAACGGTACAGCTGGGCGACAGTGAGGGCAGTCAGGGAAAAGTTGTTGCTCAAGAAGACCAAGTGTTTTTGGGTCTCGGCGTCGTAGTAGCGGACTCGTCGGAGTTTGTCGGGGTACTTGTTGGCCGTGTAACGGCCGCTCAGGACCCCGGTTTGATCGCTTCTTAGCCCGATGCTCTTGTCGACACGATGGGAGTACAGACGGCGGAAATTCAGGCGCTGGTGGGCACGAATGATGAAGAAACCGGAACTCTGGTGCAGCCGATAAAGACGTGCGAAATCGAGATAGCCGCGATCCAGGATGTAAATGGAGCCGGGTTGGACCAGCAGATAGTCGAGGATATTGACGTCGTGAACCCGCCCCTCGGTGACCTCGACAAAGGTGGGGATGTTGCCACGTAAGTCGAGCAAAGTATGCAGTTTGATGGCTCCTTTGCGTTTGCGGAAGCGGGCCCAAGGGAACACCGAAAGACACAGATCAATGGTGGTGGAATCGAGCGCGTAGACCGTTTTTTCCAGTTCCACGGCAAAGGGCTCGCCTGCGTACAAAGTCCGTGCCTCTTGGATCAAGACTTGAGCGAAATCGGCATAAATGCGCCAATCCCGATTCTCGTTGGTATGGGCCAAAGAGCTGCGGGCCACGCGGCCTCGAATTCCCATGTGGTAGAGTCTGCCTGCAACCGAACCTAGCGTGGCTTCGATATCCCGCAGACTCTCGCGATAGGTCAGCTGGGCGAAGACCATACACAGCCACTGCTTCCAGCAGGAGAAGTCTTTTATCTTGTAATCTCCTCGGTAGCGTTGAGCACAGAGTTGAAATTGATACCTGGGGACGCAATCCATCAGCTGGGCAAAGACGGTTCTGCGCATATCCATCTAGGCATCCTATCGGCTTGCAGGCCACAGGATTGGAGAACCGGGTCGGCACCTGCCACAGTTTCATATCAAAAAGTATCGAAAAAATTGGATTTCGATGTTAAAACAATTCTTACCAGTAACTTAGAGTTGTGCGATAGAACAACGTTTGGACACTAGTGATAAAAGACTTCTCCTGCTGGAAGCAGTGGCTGTGTATGGTCTTCGCCCAGCTGACCTATCGCGAGAGTCTGCGGGATATCGAAGCCACGCTAGGTTCGGTTGCAGGCAGACTCTACCACATGGGAATTCGAGGCCGCGTGGCCCGCAGCTCTTTGGCCCATACCAACGAGAATCGGGATTGGCGCATTTATGCCGAAAGTCTTGATCCAAGAGGCACGGACTTTGTACGCAGGCGAGCCCTTTGCCGTGGAACTGGAAAAAACGGTCTACGCGCTCGATTCCACCACCATCGATCTGTGTCTTTCGGTGTTCCCTTGGGCCCGCTTCCGCAAACGCAAAGGAGCCATCAAACTGCATACTTTGCTCGACTTACGTGGCAACATCCCCACCTTTGTCGAGGTCACCGAGGGGCGGGTTCACGACGTCAATATCCTCGACTATCTGCTGGTCCAACCCGGCTCCATTTACATCCTGGATCGCGGCTATCTCGATTTCGCACGTCTTTATCGGCTGCACCAGAGTTCCGGTTTCTTCATCATTCGTGCCCACCAGCGCCTGAATTTCCGCCGTCTGTACTCCCATCGTGTCGACAAGAGCATCGGGCTAAGAAGCGATCAAACCGGGGTCCTGAGCGGCCGTTACACGGCCAACAAGTACCCCGACAAACTCCGACGAGTCCGCTACTACGACGCCGAGACCCAAAAACACTTGGTCTTCTTGAGCAACAACTTTTCCCTGACTGCCCTCACTGTCGCCCAGCTGTACCGTTGCCGCTGGCGCGTGGAACTTTTCTTCAAATGGATCAAGCAACACCTGCGCATCAAAGCCTTCTATGGGACTTCTCCGAACGCCGTCAAAACTCAGATCTGGATCGCCATCTCCGTGTATATCCTCGTTGCCATCCTGAAAAAACGCCTGAAATTGGAGCTGAGCCTCTACATAACTCTACAGATTCTCAGCCTGACTGTTTTCGAGAAAACCCCATTAATTCAAGTACTTACCAGCTTCGATTACAGGAATCACCAGGGAGGTTCATGTAACCAGTTGAATCTATTTGACTTATGATTGGACACTAGTGATAATGCTTGACAAAACCAACACAGTCGCTGGGCTGAAATACGGAATCCCTTCGGGACTCACGGATTCCTGAGTGCTTGAGTGTAGCGTCAACGAGGGGAAATGCCGAGGGCAGACTTTTCCTCTTTGTTCGTGCAGAAGTTTCCTTTTTTGAATGGGGCCAGCGCATCTGGGGGATACGGTGCGAAGCCTCACTACACCGCTTGTTGGTCTGAGGCGATGCCTCGCTAACTGAAACCTCAGACAGCTAGCTGGCGGATTCGGGCTCATTGCGACTGATCAGGGAAGCCTGAAGCGCCAGCGAGGGGTTGGGCCGCAGCAGCAATTCGTCGACAAACGGGCTTTGAACGGAAGGCAAGCAGAGATGGCAGGCTGTCACCGCGAAGGCTATAATCTAGTTCAATGCACAAGCTCTTTGTCTTCTTCCTTTGCGCCGCCACCCTGTGGGCTCAGGATGGTGCTACAAAAGTCAATGAGGTCCTGGTCAAGCTGAAGACACCCAAGCAGGGATCCGGCGTCGAAACCTTCGTGCTGGAGGAGTCCGACCTGAACGAGTTTGCGGAGGCCGCTATTCAGAGCAAGAAGCGCTTGGGAGTCCAGAAGGTAGAGCTCGATCTACAGGGGGCGGGAAGCTTTCAGGCAACGGCCCTGATCAACATGGACGATGTGGAATTGACCGGCTTCACGGCTCGTGCCTTCAAGGCCATGCTGAGCGGCACCCAGACCCTGATAGCAGTGGGCAAGATCACCACCTCGAAGGGGCAAGGGACGTGTGCTTTGGAGAGTGCTAGTGTCAATGACATCCCGATCCCTGCATGGCTAGCCAATTCAGTGATCGGATATCTGAGCAGCCGCCAACCTCCCCACGTGGACGTCAGTGAACCGTTTGAATTGCCCTATGAGGTCCAGGAGGTCAGTGTGACCCGGGACAGGGTAGTGCTTATCCGCTGACGCTACCCCACCTTCGCTAACGTCGGCGGTGCGATGGTTTTTCCCACCGCAGTCGCGATCAACCTGAGCTCATCCATCAACCCTGTGAACTGGTCCAGGTTCAGGGACTGTGCTCCGTCGCAGAGGGCATTGTCGGGATCATGATGGACCTCGATCAATAGTCCGTTGGCGCCTGCTGCTACCGCTGCTCGGGTCAATGGAGCCACGCGGCTGCGGATGGCGACTGCGTGACTGGGGTCTACGATGATGGGGAGATGGCTGAGCTTCTGCACTACCGGAATCGCGGAAATATCCAGGGTGTTGCGTGTCTCGGTTTCAAAGGTACGGATGCCCCGCTCGCACAGCATCACCCGATGATTGCCTCCCGCCATGATGTACTCTGCCGCCAGCAGTAAATCCTCGATGGTAGCGCTCATGCCACGTTTGAGCAGCACCGGAATGTCCGTTTTCCCCACGTCCCGTAGGAGCGAGTAGTTCTGCATGTTGCGGGCACCAATCTGAATGACGTCGATGTACTTCTTGGCTAGAGGGATCTGACCCGACTCCATCACCTCGGAGACGACCAGCAGCTGGTTTCTGTCGGCAGCCTTTCGGATCATCTTGAGCCCCTCTTCAGCATGTCCCTGGAAAGAGTAGGGAGACGTTCGGGGCTTGAACGCCCCGCCCCGCATCAGCTTGACTCCAGTGCCCCGGACATGCTCGGCGATTGTTTCGCACTGCTCGGGGCTTTCAATCGTGCAGGGTCCGGCGATCACGATGACCTCGTCGCCTCCGACTTCTACATCTCCTACCTTGAAGGTGCTGCCTTCGGGACGAAAGGCCCGAGAGGCGAGCTTGTAAGGTTCGGAAATGCGATGGACCTTATAGACTCCGTGCAGGACTTCGTAGTTTCGGGTGTCGACGATCTTTGCACCGACCGCTCCCAGGACGGTGTGCTCGACTCCGGTGGACCGGTGCACGTCAAAACCCTCGGAGACCAGTTTCTTGATCACGGCTTCGATGTCTTGATCGCTAGCTTCGGGTTTCATGACGATGACCACTATTCCTCGCTCCTTTCAGGTCTCTCGGCTTGCCTTTTGGTGGCTTCATGATTGTTCGACTCCCGCTCTGCTCGTCGGGACTCGTCGATAATCCGCTCGAAGAGTCGTCTTATGGCCTCCTTGGTCAAGGGGCCTTGAGTCAAAGCCTGGACGTGTTGAATAATCTGCTGCTCGCGCTTCGGATCATAGACCTCCACGTTCAGGCCCTGCTTGATTTTCCCAATCTCGATCGCACATTGGCTCCGCTCGTTCAGTAGTTCCAGCAGTTTCAGATTGATCTCGTCTATCTTCTTCCGCCAGTGGTCTATATCGGCCATTTCGCTCTACTACCCCCGGGTCGAGTTGTCCATCAATCCAGGTTCTTCAGCAGACCCCTTTCGGTCAATCCGTGGCAAAAAAAGGCCGTGGGCAACCTCTGTTGTCTACCCACGGCCTTAAGACCTCGATTTCCCGGTTACCTTACTCGGGTGGGTAGATCATGATGTCCCACCGATAAAAATACCCGGAGAAGGTCCGAAGCAACATATTCAAAATCCCCAACCAGCAACGATACTGCGCTATTCCTTTGGGATCAAGTGATCCGCCACAAACTGGCCCACTTTCGACGGCAGATCGGCTTCCTGTTGGTGCTCGGTGATGAACCGAACTATGGCTGAGCCGACCACAGCTCCTTCGGCGTACTGCCAGATTTTTCGCACGTCATCGGCTGACTTCACTCCGAATCCAACGGCGAGAGGGAGTTGTGAGCAGGAGCGGACTCGCTGGGCCGTGGCGGGTCCGGCCGCCTGTACATCGGAGTGCTTTCCGGTGACTCCGGTTCGGGCTACCAGGTAGATGAAGCCCGAACTCGCAGCAGCAATGATGCGTATGCGGTCATCCGAGGAAGTAGGCGATGCCAGGAAGATGGAATCCAGGGAACTAGAGGGTGTTGGCTGAAGAAGCAGATGCTCCTCCGGAGTCAAATCGGAGATCAGGATCCCGTCCAGACCAGCCGCGGAGGCTTCTGTGTGAAGGCGTTCCAGGCCATACTTCCAAACCGGGTTCATGTAGGTCATGAAGATCAAACCCACGTCGGTATCGCGCCGAAGGTCTCTCACCAGTCCGATGTAATCGGGAAAGCCATGGGAGTGCCCAAGGGCGTGAAAAGACGACTCCTGAATGATGGGACCGTCGGCGATCGGATCGGAAAAGGGAATTCCGATTTCGATGATGTCGGCACCTGCTTGGGCCAGGTGCAGCACGATCTCGCGGGTGGAGTCCAAATCGGGATGGCCCGCTGTCACGAAGGGTATGAAACACCTTTTATTCTTTGAGAAGATCTCGGACAGTCTCGACATCTTTGTCTCCGCGACCGGAAAGGTTGATGATCATCAGCTCTCCAGAATCCTTGTGTTTGACCGCTTCGGCTACCGCGTGAGCCGACTCCAGGGCGGGTACCATCCCTTCCAGCTGACTCAAGAGCTGGAAGGCTTCCAGCGCTTCTGAATCGTCCGCCGACGTGTAACTGACTCGGCCCGTATCCCGTAGGTAGGCATGCTCCGGTCCCACGGAGGGATAGTCCAGTCCCGCCGAGATACTGTGGGTAGTCGAGACCTGGCCCTGCTCGTCTTGCAAGAGGTAGCTGAAGGTACCGTGAAGCACCCCATGGCTTCCACCCTGGAAACGAGCCGCATGCTCTCCCAGGTCCAGGCTCCGGCCCCCCGCCTCCACTCCAATCATTCGGACCGAAGCGTCGTTCAAGAACTCGTAAAAAAGACCAATGGAATTGCTGCCGCCTCCGACACAGGCGATCAAGACGTCCGGCAGCTTGCCCTCGGCTTCCAGGATTTGACGGCGGGCCTCGCGGCCAATTCGCGACTGAAAATCGCGAACCATAGCTGGATAGGGATGAGCGCCCAATACGGAACCTAGAAGATAGTGGGTGGTTTCGACGTTGGTTACCCAGTCCCTCATTGCTTCGTTGATGGCGTCTTTGAGGGTGCGGCTGCCGGCATCAACCGGGGTAACCTTGGCCCCCAATAGTTCCATTCGAAAGACATTCAGGGCCTGGCGTCTCATGTCCTCGGTGCCCATGTACACTTCACACTCGAGTCCCAGTAGAGCACACACGGTGGCGGTGGCAACTCCGTGCTGGCCGGCTCCGGTTTCTGCAATAATCCGCGTCTTCTTCATTCGCTGGGCCAGCAGACCCTGCCCCATTGCATTATTGATCTTGTGAGCCCCGGTATGGCAGAGGTCCTCGCGTTTGAGGTAGATGTTCGCGCCCACCTTAGCCGAAAGGCGACGCGCGTGGGATAGGGGAGTAGGACGTCCGACGTAGTGCCGCATCAGATCCTCGAATTCCTGGTCGAAGCTGGGGTCCTGCTGCGCTTCCTGATAGGCGCGCTCCAGCTCATCCAAGGGAGACATCAAGGTTTCAGGTACGAATTTCCCTCCGTAGATCCCGAAGTGTCCGCTCAGGTCGGGAAGGTCGTGCTGGGGAGTTCCTGGTTGGCTCATGGCAGTTCTCCTTAGGGTGCGATCTTCTGGGGAAACTTGCCCCAGGCGTTTCTGATGAACCGTTCGATCTTCGCGGGATCCTTGACGCCGGGGGAGCTCTCGACGCCCGAACAGACGTCAACGCCCTCGGGGTGCAGCAGACGCACCGCCTCTTGAACATTCTCAGGTGTCAGTCCTCCCGAAAGAATGAAGCTCCGGTCCAGGTGCTGCAGAGCCTCCCAGTCTTCCTTGCGTCCCCTTCCCCAGGACGTGTCCACCAGCACCCGATTGTCAGGGAACTCCCGGATCGAGGAGGGGGAGGTTGCCACCCAGACCTGCTTTTGAGTCTGGGGGATCTGGTTCGGACCTTGGAGGCCGTAGAACTGGATGGCGTCGAGGGGAAGCTCCTCCCAGCTGTTGTCACTCCCATCGTGATCCGCGACGACGATGGCTACGTTCATGATCTGGCGGGGGAGCCGTCTCATGATACGGTCGGCCTCTTCGGGTTCAATGTAGCGAGGGCTGGGCTTGTAGAAGTTGAATCCCAGAGCGTTCGCACCGCACTCCACCGAGTGTTGGGCGTCTTCGAAGCTGGTGATGCCGCAAATCTTGACGATCATTGAGTCGGCAGAGTTCATGGGCCTAAACTCTCTCAGGGTCGGGTTCGGGTAGGCCGTTTAGAGCCCGAAGTGCGGCTCCAGGGTCGGCCGTGTCCATCAAGGAGGAGCCGACCAGAAAGGCGCTGAAACCGGCGTCCTGCAGATCCCGGATCTGTTCCACCTCGCGGATTCCTGACTCCGATACCAGAGTGAAATCCTGTTCTTCTTCCAGCCGTCTAGCGATGTCGAACGAGGTGTCGAGGTCTACCTCGAAAGTCTTTAGGTTTCGATTGTTGACCCCGATAATGCGAGCACCGCTCTCTACCGCTACTTCCAGCTCGAAGGGATCGTGGACTTCGACGAGTGCCTCCAGGGCGTACTCTCCGCCCTCTATTAAAAGCTGACGGAGCTCAGACTGGGACAGGCAGGCAACGATCAGAAGATAAGCCGAGGCCCCATGGACCCGAGCTTCGATAACCTGGTAGGGGTCGAAGATGAAGTCCTTGCGAAGTAAAGGGAGGTCATTCGATTCTTGGTGGAGTAGGTCGAGGAACTTCAGGTCCCCGTCAAAGTAGCTCTTTTCGGTGAGCACCGAGATGGCCGCCGCCCCATTCTGCTGGTAGGTCAGGCCTACCTCTGCGGGAGGGCGCTGGCAGCGAAACGGTCCATGACTGGGACTTCGATACTTGATTTCGGCGATGATCCGAATGCCCGGCTGGGTGATCGACCCAGAGAAGGAGGTCGGGGGCTCCTCTGGAAGTTGGTCCATCAGATCCTGGAGTGGGATTCGCAGCCGAGTCTCGGCGAGTTCGGCTTTCCTGCCGCGAACAATCTCATCCAGCATCGTAGGCCTCGATCAAGCCTTCCAGCTTGTCCTGTGCTGCGCCTGAGTCAATTGAATCTGCGGCTCGGTTGAGCGCCCTGTCGAAATCGCTTTCGCCCGCCACGTGCAGCGCGGCGGCCGCGTTCAGGACCACCACGTCGCGTGCGGGACCCTGCGTGCGCCCCTCCAGAATGTCTTTGATGATCGATGCATTCTCCTCGGGCGTGCCTCCCACCAGAGAAGAGATTGGGCTGGCTTTCAAGCCATGCCTTTCCGGGTCGAATCGAAAACTGCTCACTTCTTGCTCGGAGACCTCCGAGACCCAGTTGCCGGACAGGGTCGAAAGCTCGTCGAGCCCGTCGCTACTGTGAACCACCCAGGCGCGTCGACAACCCAGACTGGAGAGGGCTCTTGCAAGCTTCGCAGTAAGTTCGGAGGAATAGACACCGATCAGCTGATAGGGAGCCGAAGCGGGATTGGTCAGAGGGCCCAGCAGATTGAAAATGGTGCGGTGAGTCAGCTGACGGCGGATGCCCACCACACGCTTCATCGCCGGATGGAACAGGGGTGCAAATAAAAACGCCACTCCCAACTCATCCAAGCAGCGCTGCGCCAACGCAGCCGGCGGATCGATTCGCATTCCCAGAGCCGTCAGGACATCAGCGCTGCCGCTACGGGAAGTGGCTGCACGGTTGCCATGCTTGGCCACAGGTAGACCTGCTCCTGCAATGACGAAGGCCGCCGCCGTTGAAATGTTGAAGGTTTCGGCGCCGCCCCCGGTTCCTGCAGTATCGATGAACCGATCGTGGCTGCTTTTGATGGAAACGGCATGCTGCCGCATCACACGCGCGAAGCCGGCCACTTCAGCCGGGGTCTCCCCCTTCAAGAAGAGCGCTTTCAGGAAAGTTGCTATCTCGGAGTCGGGCGTTTCCTGGGACAGGATCAGCTCCAGGCAAGAAGCCGATTCCTCTTCCGAAAGATCCGAGCTCGCAGTCAGTTTTTCTGTGTATCTTCGTAGCATAGAAAGTTTTCCAGGATTTTCTTTCCGGGTCGGGTGAGAACCGACTCAGGGTGAAACTGGACTCCAAAGATAGCATATTCTCGATGCCGTAGAGCCATGATGAGACCGTTCTCGGTCCAGGCGGTTACCACCAGGCAATCCGGCAAATGATCGCGGCTGAGGACCAGGGAATGATAGCGAGTCGCTTCGAAGGGATTGGGGATCCCCGCCAGAATCGAGTCCTCTTCATGATAGATCGGCGAGGTCTTGCCATGCTTCAGTTCGGGGGCACGTACGACCTTTCCACCGAAGGCTTCGCCAATCGCTTGGTGTCCCAGACAGACGCCCAGGACCGGCAATTGATTCGCCATTTCCCGTACGGTGTCGACCGAGATCCCTGCATGTTGAGGAGTGCCGGGGCCAGGTGAAATCACGATCCGGTCGGGCTCCAGATGTCGGATTTCATCCAAGGTAATCTGATCGTTCCGATGGACGTGGAGCTCGCATCCAAGTTCACCCAGATATTGGACCAGGTTGTAGGTGAAGCTATCGTAGTTGTCGATCATGAGTACCTTCATGACTTGACTCCGGAATCTTCGTTCCCCTCGAATCTCCGGGCAAACTCGAGCGCGCTAAACAGCGCCCGCGCCTTGTTATGGCATTCTTTGTCCTCAAGTTCGGGAACGGAGTCGGCTACAATCCCGGCCCCTGCCTGCAGGTAGGCTTTGCCATTCCGCATCACGATGGTCCGGATAGCGATACAGCTGTCGAGGTTTCCCGAGAAGTCGAGGTAGCCGATGGCACCCGCGTAGACTCCTCGAGGAGTCGGTTCCAGCTCCTCGATGATTTCCATGGCGCGGACCTTGGGAGCTCCGGTGACCGTTCCCGCGGGAAAACAGGCAGCAAGCGTGTCGAAGCGATCTTTATCCTCCCTCAAGCGTCCTTTGAGCGAGCTTACCAAGTGCATGACGTGCGAGTATTTTTCGACGAACATCAGATCGTCCACCCGAACCGATCCGTATTCGCTGACTCGCCCCAGGTCATTTCGTCCCAGATCGACGAGCATCAAATGCTCCGCGCGCTCCTTTTCGTCCTGGATCAACTCCTCCTCGAACTTCTTTTCTTCTTCCAGGTTTCGGCCTCTGCGACGGGTCCCCGCGATGGGGCGGTATTCAAGATCCCTTCCCTGAACCTGTACCAACATTTCAGGTGAGGATCCCGCCACATGCAGGTCGCCTCTTTTCA
The DNA here is from genome assembly GCA_965219005.1 of Acidobacteriota bacterium. Taxonomy (GTDB): domain Bacteria; phylum Acidobacteriota; class UBA6911; order RPQK01; family JAJDTT01; genus CAUZIZ01. Next base: position 145,030 of record CBDCMS010000004.1, read on the forward strand.
GGTAGAACAAGTAGGGCGATGGATTGATATAGCGGAGAGCTCGGTAGACGTCGAACGGAGACCCCGAAAAATCGGTCTGAAACTGCTGGGAAAGGACCACTTGAAAAACATCACCCGCACGAATGTATTCTTTGGCTACTTCTACGGCGTTTCGGAAGGATGAAGGCGAAAAATTTGATCGAAAGGAGCCTTCGGGGATGGAATCGATCGAAGCCATGCTACTTGTCATTCTCTGTTGGGGTGCACTTCTCAGCCTCTCTTCCAGCTCATCCACCCGATCCTGGCTCTCGTGGGAAATGAGAATGATCTGATGTCTGACGTGGTCGAAGGCCACGATGGAGGAATAGAAGTCCATCAAGACAGATGGTCCCGGAATGATCGGATCATCGGGCTTGTCCAGACGCGGTATCCTTTCGAGTTCACGAACCATGTCGTAGCCGAAGATACCCACGGCCCCTCCCGTAAACGGGGGCAGCTCGGGAGGGCTGGGTTCCCGCGCTGGTGGGAAAAGATTCCGAAAGTCTTCGAGGCTTCCGTCGGAACTCTGGTAAGGGTCGACGCCAATGAAAGAGTAACGCCCGATCCTCTCTCCTCCCTCCACTGATTCCAGAAGGAACGCCCGGTCCGCCGACTGAGCGAGGCTCAAGAAGGCCGATGCCGGAGTCAGAAGATCGCCCAGGACCGATTTCCAGTAGAGTTTCACTTTCTTACCCCAAAAAAAGAAAGGCCGTGGAGAACTATCTCCACGGCCTCTCTTCGATCTCTATCTTGGCCTAATGACGATTGACAGTCCTCGGATACCCTATGTTGCCGAGAGGCGCCAAGTGTGTCCAAGGAAACTGTTATTCGCCATTCCCAATCTACCAGTTCTCAGGATAAGGAAAGGAGGCTTCCCAAGTCAAGGCCTTTCTGGGTTTTCCGCGAGGAGGGTCCGCTTCTCAAGGAGGGTCTAGCTGCGAGTCCTAAGGGTTCGGTCAAGAATAACTTCGCAGAGTTGGGGCTCAGATTTACGCCAGATTTGGTCGCGAACGATTGAGCGAAACCGCAGGCGTAGGCAGGCCTACGTTGAGGATTTCGCGATTGAGGAGCGGCCGAAGATGGTGTGAAGATGAGATGCCAGAATGTGAAGTTATTCTTGACTGAGCCCTTAGGGCAGGGAAGGGGACTAGCCGCCGCCGCCGGACATGGATTTCAAGAAGTCGGCGTTGCTCTTGGTTTTGCCCAGTTTATCGAGCAACAGCTCCATCGACTCGGTGACGGAAAGGGGATTGAGAACCTTACGCAGCACCCATACCCGGTTCAGCAAGTCTTTGCTCATGAGCAGCTCTTCTTTGCGAGTTCCCGAGCGATTGATATCAATCGAGGGGAAAATGCGCTTGTCGACCAGTCTACGGTCGAGAATAAGCTCCATGTTACCGGTCCCCTTGAACTCTTCGAAGATGACGTCGTCCATTCTGCTGCCGGTATCGATCAGAGCGGTAGCCATTATGGTCAGACTTCCGCCCTCTTCGATGTTCCGTGCTGCGCCGAAGAAACGCTTGGGTCGCTGCAGAGCATTCGAGTCGACTCCACCCGAAAGTACCTTTCCGGAGGGGGGAACGACAGAGTTGTAGGCCCGCGCCAGACGAGTGATTGAATCCAGAAGAATGACAACATCCTTGCCGTGTTCTACCATCCGCTTGGCTTTTTCGAGCACCATTTCGGCCACTTGTATGTGCCGGGAAGCCGGTTCATCGAAGGTAGAGCTGATCACTTCTCCTCGGACCGACCGCTGCATGTCGGTGACTTCCTCGGGACGCTCATCGATCAACAGAACGATAAGAACGACCTCGGAGTGATTGACCGCGAGGGAATTGGCAATACTCTGAAGGATCATTGTTTTTCCGGCTCGAGGCGGCGATACAATCAATCCGCGCTGACCGCGTCCCAGCGGGGTCAATAGATCCATTACCCGGCCGGTTAGGTTGTCCTGCGTCGTCTCCAGTTGGGCCTGATTGTCGGGATATATGGGTGTGAGATTCTCGAAAAAGGTGCGATCTCGAGCCACATCCGGATGTTCCAGGTTGATCGCCTCCACCTTGATCAAAGCGAAGTAGCGCTCACCTTCTTTGGGAGGGCGTACTTGACCAGAAACGGTGTCACCGGTCCGCAGGTCGAACTTGCGGATCTGTGAAGGCGACACATAGATGTCGTCTGGACCTGGGAGATAGTTGTACTCGGGCGCCCGTAGGAACCCGAATCCATCCGGTAGGGTCTCCAGAACTCCTTCGGAAAAGATCAACCCACTGCGTTCGGTCTGGGCTTTCAGGATTTGAAAAATCAACTCCTGCTTGCGCAGCCCCGTGGATCCGGGAATCCCCAGATCCTTGGCGACCTGATTCAGGGTTTGGATATTCAGATCCTTCAGTTCCTGGATGTTGAGGGTAGCGCCATCCTTTTTCAGTTCGGAAGTGGTAGCTTCAGACATTACTTCAAACCTCTCAAATTAACTTGCCACGAATTCTCTCGCCCCCTATTCCTGTGGCGATGGTATAGGGAACTGTTTCTAGACAGCTGATACGAAGGAGAGAGCCTGCTTGATTAGCGAAGAGCTCTCCAGTCTGTATTCTTTCTACTACGGATGTACCCCGATCGACTTGATGCCATGTCCCCAACAGCCAGGCTGGCGCAGGCAACAGCGATCTTTTTGCTCCGTGATTCCACGAACCTAGTAGTCGGGAGTATATCCAACATGTGTCGACAAGAAAGACTGATGATTCTGTCAGGCCCTTCAGGGGGCGCTATGTTCTAAGCGGATGATGGTCGTGGAATATCCAACGCTTGATCTCGGTGAGTGGGAGGAAGTTCCTCAGTGAACTTCGGGGCGTTCGCCTCCTTCAATCGGGGGAGGCTGCTGTTTCTCGACGAACTTCTTCTGCTGCTTTCTACCCTTTCTGTTGATGGGTTGTTCAAGGGCGATGTCGAGAACCTCGTCCATGGAATCGACCAGGACGATTTTGATCTCCTCCAAGACTGATTCAGGGATTTCTTTCAGGTCCCTCTCATTCTCTTTGGAAAGGATGACGGTTTTGATGCGGGCCCGGTGTGCGGCAAGAATCTTTTCCTTGACGCCACCGATGGGAAGGACCTTTCCGCGCAAGGTGATCTCACCGGTCATGGCCACGTCACGGCGCACCGGGATGCCGGTGAGAATCGAGACAATGGTTGTGGCCATCGTGATTCCTGCAGAAGGGCCATCCTTCGGTATGGCGCCTTCGGGGACATGGACGTGCATGTCCATCAGCTTGTGGAAATCCTTTTCCAGGCTGTATTCGTTACTACGGGAGCGCACGAAGGAAAGAGCCGCTTTCGCTGACTCTTGCATCACCTCACCCAACTTTCCGGTCAGCAGGAGGTTTCCCTTTCCCTGCATGGTCGTGGCTTCAGTGAACAGGACTTCACCCCCGACTTCGGTCCAGGCCAGGCCCGTGGCCAAGCCGATCTCGTTGGTCTCGGTTGCCATCTGGGTTCGGTATTTTGGCACGCCGAGGAACTCCCGGATGGTCTTGTCCTGGATCGCGTATTCCTTGGTTTCGCTTTTCTTGCGTTTCCTGCCAGCCACGATCTTGCGCGCTACCTTTCGACAAACGCTTCCAATCTCACGCTCCAGGTTTCGGACACCGGACTCTCGCGTGTAGTGGCGGATGATCTCCTCGATGGCCGCATCCTTGAAGTCAAGCTGAGCAGGTTTGAGGCCGTTGGCCTTCCTCTGTTTGGAAACCAGAAACTGACTGGCTATGTGGAGCTTTTCAAGTTCCGTATAACCCGAGATCTCAATGACCTCCATCCGGTCCTGCAGCGGGCGGGGAATGCTGTGAAGCACGTTGCCGGTGCAAATGAAAAGTACTTCCGAGAGGTCCAACTCGGTGTCTAGATAGTGGTCGACGAAGGCGCTGTTGTGTTCCGGATCCAAGACCTCCATCAGGGCCGCCGAGGGATCGCCCCGAAAATCCATGCTCATCTTGTCCACTTCATCCAGCAGAAAGACCGGGTTCTTGGTACCGGCCTTCTTCATCATCTGGACGATTTGGCCTGGCAGGGCGCCGATATAGGTGCGCCGGTGTCCCCGGATCTCGGCTTCGTCCCGTACACCGCCCAGCGAAAGGCGAACAAATTTGCGACCGGTGGCACGCGCAACGGATCGTCCCAGCGAGGTTTTTCCTACCCCAGGAGGACCTACGAAACATAGAATGGAGCCTTGGCTCCGCTTGCGCACTAACTGCCGGACCGCCAGAAATTCCAAGATCCGTTCCTTGATTTTCTCAAGGCCGTAGTGATCTTTGTTCAAAACCTTTTCGGCACGGTTGATATCGCGAATTTCGCGGCTTCGTTTGGTCCAGGGCATGGCAACGAGCCATTCCAGATAGGTCCGGCTCACCGTGGTTTCCGCGCTCATCGGAGGCATCTGTTCCAGGCGCCGAATCTCATTGAGCGCCTTGTCCTGGGCATCCTCCGGCATCCCGGCTTCTTCGACTTTTCTCTTTAACTCCTCGATCTCGTCCTTTTCGCCCCGTCCCAGCTCTTTCTGGATCGCCTTGACCTTCTCGTTCAGGTAGTACTCTCGCTGGGCCTTTTCCATCTGCCGCCGGACTCGGCCTTGGACTGACTTGTCCATCTTGATCTTCTCGATCTCGATCTCGATGAACTCACAGATCTTTTCCATCCGTTCGGCCGGGTTGACGACTTCCAGCAGGGCCTGCTTGTCTTCGACCGCAATTGGCAGATTGGCGGCAATGGTGTCCGACAACCGTTCTGTCTCGGTACTGCGAGCCGCCTGTGCGATGGTTTCGTAGTTGATATTCGGGTTCAGCTTGGCGAATTCTTCGAACAGGAGGTTGAGGCGCTTGGTCAGGAGCGTGATCTTGGCGTGGGAGGCTTTAGGGACGGCTTCGAAACGCACCTGCGCCTGAAAATAGTCCTCCATCTCCTGCACTTCTACGGTGCGCGCCCGGCGAACGCCCTCGACCAGAACCTTGATATTCCCATCAGGAAGTTTGAGGCTCTGAACGATGTTGGCAACCGTTCCCACGCTGTAGATATCTTTGGGAGAAGGGTCGTCCTGAGAGGCGTCCCTTTGAGTGGCCAGATAGATTTTCTTGTCCCGCCGCAGGGCCATTTCGAGCGCCACCACAGAGGAAGCACGGCCAATCACGAAGGGAACCATCATGGAAGGAAATACAACGACGTCCCGAATCGGCACCATCGGATAGGTGGCGGGGGTGTCATCATCCAATACGTTAATCTCGTGTTCAGTGTCAGCCATTTGTCAAAGGTAGAAGTTGGGTTTCGGTTTTCTCATGTAAAGATGCAGCCAAGCAGTGATCGTTTCAATCAACAGACTTTTTGAGGGTCTCCCCTTCTTGAAGTGGCAAGCCTGATAGAGCGGGGAAAGGATCTGAAGAGAGAGGTTGAGTCCTGCTCTCACTCCTTTACCCAGCTTTTTCAAGAAGCTTGAAAACCACGTCCCGGTTTTCCACTAGTTCGCGTGTTACCACGAGCTCCTTGACCTTCTTGCTAGAGGGCAGCTCGTACATTAAGTCGAGCATTAAATCTTCAAGGATCAAGCGCAAGCCACGGGCTCCAATCTTTCGTTTCAGAGCCAGTTCGGCGGTGGCGACGAGAGCGTCGTCCGTGAACCGGAGTGCGACGTTCTCGAACTCGAACATCTTTTGATACTGACGAATGAGCGAATTGTTCGGCTCAGTCAGGATCTGGACCAGCGCGTCTCGTCCAAGATCATGAAGGGTGCACACGATTGGAAGCCTTCCGACGAACTCGGGAATCAGGCCATACTTGATCAGATCTTCGGGCAGCACGTGAGCCAGGATGTCGGACTCGCTCTCCTTCTTCCAGCGGCTCTCACTCAGCGGGGATCGGAATCCAAGCCCGCTGCGTCCCAGCCGTCTCCGGATGACCTTATCCAGGCCAACAAAGGCCCCACCGGAGATGAAGAGGATATTCGTAGTGTCGACCTGGACGAATTCCTGGTGGGGATGCTTCCGTCCACCTTGAGGGGGAACATTGGCAATGGTCCCTTCGAGAATCTTCAGAAGCGCCTGCTGCACTCCCTCGCCGGAGACGTCACGAGTAATCGAGGGATTCTCATCCTTGCGCGAAATCTTGTCGATCTCATCGATGTAGATGATTCCCTGCATGCAGCGTTCACGGTCGCCGCCGGCGGCTTGTAGCAGTCTCAGGATGATGTTCTCGACGTCCTCTCCAACATAGCCGGCCTCGGTCAGGGTCGTCGCATCGACAATGGCAAAGGGGACCGAGAGCATGCGTGCCAGAGTCTGGGCCAACAGAGTCTTGCCGGTCCCGGTAGGCCCGATCAAAAGCACGTTGCTCTTTGACAGTTCGACGTCCTGCTGTCGACGACGCCCCAGCTTGATGCGCTTGTAGTGATTGTAGACGGCGACTGCGAGTTTCTTTTTCGACAGGTCCTGGCCGACAACGTACTGATCCAGAAATTCTTTGATTTCGGTTGGCTTGGGAAGAGTTTCCTTGATCGAGGCGGCCTCGGCGGTCAGATCATCGGAAATGATCTCATTGCAGACGTCCACGCACTCGTCGCAAATGAAGACAGTGGGGCCGGCGATCAGCTTTTTGACGTCATTCTGACTCTTGTTGCAGAATGAACACCGAAGAACGTCTTCCCCGCCTTTTTTCACCAATTTCCCTTGCCCCCTAGAATTAGCACAAAGCTCTGACTACGGTCGCTTATTCAAGAATTGAACCCTGAAATGGAAAGGACAGACGATGGATTACGTGTGTTTCTCAATAGTCATGTCGATTATACCATACTCCTTGGCCTGCTCAGCGGTCATGATGAAGTCCCGCTCCACGTCGGCCCCGATCTTCTCCAGCTCCTGGCCCGTATGCTTGCTCAGGATCTGGTTGGTAGTCTCTCGCATCCGGAGAATCTCCCGGGCGTGGATGTCGATGTCGGTTGCCTGCCCAGATAGCCCTGACATGGTCGGCTGGTGGATCAAGATTCTGCTGTGGGGCAGAGCGAAGCGTTTGCTTTCGGTCCCGGCGGCCAACAGAAGGGCTCCCATGGAAGCGGCTTGGCCAATACAGATCGTCGTGAGGTCGTTTTTCACAAACTGCATGGTGTCGTAGATTGCCAATCCGGCAGTGATGGACCCCCCCGGGGAGTTGATATAGAGCGAGATATCCTTGTCCGGGTCCTCAGCTTCCAGAAACAGGAGCTGGGCGGTCACCACGTTGGACACGCTGTCGTCGATTGGAGTGCCCACAAAGATGATGTTGTCTTTGAGGAGACGCGAGTAGATGTCGTAGGCCCGCTCTCCCCGATTTGTCTGCTCCACAACCATTGGAATCAGAGACATAGACTATGGTCCTCAGCTAAGTAAGCTGGCCGTTGGGGCCGGCGCGTTCATTGGCTTTCGTCAGCACGGTTCAAGAGGTCCTGCCTCGAGGCAAGTCCACGAGACCTGTTCATTTTCCCAGAACCTTCGCACCATCGAGGATGACATCCAGGGCTTTGCGCCTTCGGATCTGATCCACCAGGCCTTCCCTACGGCTGTCCTCCTGGAAGTGCTGCCTCACCTTATCTATCGGCTGATTCGTCGATTCGGCCAGACCTTCCAGCTCCTGGCCGATTTCCTGGGAGGAAACATCGAATCCCTCCTGGTCCGCGATCTTCCCCAATATCAGCCCTGCCCTGGTCTCCTTTTCGGCGACTGCTCGAAGCTCCGATCTCATGCTGGCCCAGTCCACATTTGCCTTTGTAGGGTTGAGCCCTTGTCTAGCCATGTCGTAAGCAAGGTCTCTCACCTTATCGTCAATGCGGTTTTCAACCAGAAGCTCCGGTACTTCAAAGTCGGTTGCATCGATCAGCTTTTGTACCAACTGTTGCCTCAAATTGCTGTTTCGGTTTTGTTCCAACTGGTGGCTGAGCTCCTCTCGAATCTTGTCTTTCAGCTTCTCCAGGTTCTCGAAATCACCCAACCCACGAGCAAATTCATCGTCAAGATCGGGAAGGTCCAGCAGCTTGATGTCCTTCAGATGGACACTGAATCGGACGCGGTGCCCGGCCAGCTTTTCTTCTGGATAGTCGGGTTCGTAGGTTACCTCGAAGGTCTTGTCCTGTTCCACATCCATTCCCCCAAGCGCCTGGTCGAAGGACTTATGGGTGTGTTCGCCGCCCAGATGGAGCGTGACGTCTTCTTCCTCGATCGGTTCGGTGGGCTGCCCGTCTGGATCCTGGTCCAGGTACTCGCCCTTCAGGTCGACCGTGACGTAGTCTCCTTCAGCGGCAGTTGTTCGATCACTCACTGCCACCAGCGGGGCTTGACGCTGCCGCATCTTCTCGAGCTGCTCCTCTACCATCTCTTCCGTCAGTGCCTCGGTAGGAACTCTGACTTCGAGGCCCTTGTATTCCGGCAATGTGATCTCGGGAAGAGTCTCTACCTGAGCTTCGTAGTTCAGGGACTGCCCCTCTTCGAAAGAGAGCTGTTCAATCCTCAGGTCTCCCAGGGGTTTTACCTCCTTCTCGCGGAGCGCCTGGCCATAGGACTCGGGAATCAAACGCTGCAAGACATCCTGGCGAATGTCCTTCTGAAATCGACGCTTCACCAGCTGCAGAGGAGCTTTACCCGGACGAAACCCAGGTAGACGAGCGTGTTTCCTGTAATCGTTGGCGATCTTATTGAACTCTTTCCCGGCCACCTCGGCTGACACTTCTATCTTCAGCTTCTTCTTGACCGGACTGATCTCTTCCACTTCGAGACGAATATCCATCGGGTGAGTTCTCTGCGTTCCATTCTCGGAAGGGCTTACCGAGCCAAGATCTTTACCCTGGGCGAGCCACCTTCCACGCCACCGCACAACTTCCAAGCGATCGAGGTCCGGAAGTTGGATTCGTTTTTCAGCGACCCATTCTATCCTATCGAGCGAAGGGGCCCTTTGTCATACGGAATTTTTCAACGATCTCGCTAGCCGGCGATCTGGGTAGCCACCGTTTCGAGCGCCGACAGGAAAGCGTCCACCTCCTCTTCCGTGTGCCGGGTCGAAACGGAGCCGAAGCCATGGACCACGTGGAAGCCCTCATTAGCGAGTGCCAGCCGCAGGATCTTCTCTCGCAGTTCTACGTCAGAGGTTTCCGGATTCCAGACGACCTCCGGTGATGAGATTGGCGTGTCTTCCCGAGTGGGGAAATGGATCACGGCCATCGAGCTTTGGGAAACCGGACCACTTGGACCTCCGGTCACCACCGATCGGATTCCCGCTCGTTCGAAGATCCCAGGAATCTGGCTCCGCGCCTTTTCCGCCAACCGATGGATCTTCGGATAGATCTCGTTTTCGTGTTCCGAGAGATAGTCGATCAGGGTGATGGCTGCCAGTACCGATGCCGGATGTCCCGAATAGGTGCCCCCTTCGAACTTAACCTGATTGGGATGACCCTGGTTGGAGTTGGCCAACTCCAGAACGTCCGCTCTTCCTGCCACGGCGGTCAGCGGCATGCCTCCTCCCAGGACTTTTCCGAAGGTCGAAAGATCCGGTTTGATCCCGTAAAGGCTCGCCAGCGAGCTGGGGCAGAATCGGAATCCGGCGATGATCTCGTCCAGGATCAGAAGCGCTCCCCAGTCGTTGGTCAGCTCCCGGGCCCTCTTCAGGTAGTCCTCGCTGGCGAAGAGGAAGCCTCCTTCGCCCATGAACGGTTCCAGGATGAAGCATGCAATCTGTTCTCCGAACTCTTCGAAAACCTTCTCGAGCTGGGCGGTGTCGTTGAATCGGGTGGTTAGGATCTCTTCGGAGATGGAAGCGTGCAAGCCGGAAGATTCCACCAGCCCCAAGCCTTCCGTATAGGCCGTGACGCCCTTTAGAAGGTAGGGTTGGGCACCATGCCAGCCCCCGCCGATCTTGAGGACTAGACTGCGTTTGGTAAAAGCTCGGCTCAGCATGACCGAATAGAGAGTCGCCAGCGATCCACTGGTTGTGAAGCGAACCTTTTCGGCGCCCGTGCGAAGCGATAGCTTCTTAGCCAGCTCCATCTGCAGGGATCCGGGAAAACCGGTTTGTAGGCCACGGCCTCGGCGCAGCTCGCTGATGAGGGGCTCTGTCACTTCGGGGGGATTGTGTCCCAGTATGTTGGTGTAGTGACCTTGCCAGAAGTCGACATAGACATTTCCGTCCAGGTCCACGACTTTCGAACCGGCACATTGTTCGTCGAAAAAGGGAAAGGGCTCGAACAGTCTCAGATTGTGACTGCCTCCGCGAACCTGAAACCGAGAAGCTTCCTGGGAGTGAATCCGTGACCTGGGAGCGCGGCTTTGGTGTTTCTGTATCAAACGGGCCCAGAGGGCTTGCCTGTCCATCATGGCCCGAATTATATTCGCAGTCGAAATGGACGAACAACAATTGATGCTAATGACACTGAAGGCCGAAGCTCTCGATCGCATAGTTGGGAAGTACCGAGAGCTCCAACAGTCGGGCTTCTACAGCCGCAATTGGGTGGAGCTCGCCGAAGTCATAGACAATGAGCTGAAGGAACTTCCAGACAGCGAGAGTGATTGAGCCAGGGGTTAGAAGAGGAGAAAATCGTGATCAAGCTTTGGATCCTGTCGGGGCTGCTGCTGGTGGGGATGGTAGCCTGCGGAGATTCCCGCCAACCCTGGGTGCTTAGATCGGCAGCCGACTGGGGCGACGCCAGCGACTCCGCCCAGGGCGTCGCAGTGGGCGAAGGTGGATTGGTGCCTGAGGGTGTCTCCGAGGGCACCTGGACCAGCGGATGGCACGACTGGTCGCGCTCGGTCGAGTCGGCTCGTGTGACGACGACCGCTCGATTGGATCTGTTCGGAGCCAAGACCATCGATGTGCTGGTCGATGGCTCGGAGAAGCCTTTCACCGACGCCAAGGGTATCCCCCATGACTGGTATGGACGATGCATGATTGCGATCCTCGACGAGAATCGCTGGGTCATGGCCGTCCGATCCGGGGTCGACCATATCTCTTGGGACGACTGGGACGCCATTCACATCCTCACCTCCTCCGATGAGGGGAGGACCTGGGGAGAACTGAATCGCTGGTTCGATGGCACGCCCGTTGAGGGCATGCCCTATGACGACGGCTACACCCACAGTGAGCCAGGCCTTTTCCGGATGCCCAACGGAGACTTGATCCTCCAGTTTTGGCGCACCGCCTACAGTACCGGCACGAAACAGCTGCGCTCTCAGGATCAGGGAAAGACCTGGGAGCTCGATATCGACCGAATCAGCGTCGAGGGTGTGGTGGGCGCCGATGATGACCGGGCGATCGGGACGGAGGACTACTTCGTCGATCCCGAGAACCCCAGTCACGTCTACATGGCGTTCCAGTATTTTCACTATGAATCCAAGGCAGGCACGTTACTGGCGCGCTCCGCTGACGAGGGTAGGTCCTATTCCTTCCTCAGCTGGATCGGGCCCTTGTCGGACGAGAAACAGCCTGAGGGTGGAGCCACCTTTGAGCCCGCCATCGAGTACGTGGGCAATCGAACAATCGTGGCGATCCTTCGGGATGCGGCCGGCAATAGCTATACCTGGCAAACCATCAGCACTGACATGGGAGCGTCCTTCGCCCCTCTGGAAGAGATCACGTCCAAGATCAATGGCGGCGTTCCCAACGGTCGTTGGCAAAGAGCCCGGATCTACAAGGAAAGCAATCCCTATTTTCAACACAACACTTCGTTGGATTACAGCAAAGGGGAGGGGCGGCTCTGGGGCTTCGGCATTCACAGCATGGGAGGGGGCTATACCCGCAAGCCCGTCGTTTATTGGTCGGACGACAGCGGTGGCTCCTGGCAGGGTCCGGAGCTGCTACATGGCCCGATGCATCCCGGCACCGACACCGGATACGGCGATCTGAAGCGGCGCGTCGATAACACGTTCGTGGCGGCGACCTACTATGCCGACCGGGAATCAGACGTAGCGGATCTGGAGCGATACACCTTCGGTGGTGCCAGGGCAAGGCTGCTCCTGGAAGGCGACACGGACGGGGACGGAGACCCAGACTCCAACTCGGGCTGGCACGAACTTCGTGATGGTGACAACGTCTTATCGGTCTCCTCGCTGAGCGGCACCCGTTGGAGGGTGACCTTCCAATTGAACGGCAGCAACACCGATGAAGAAACCACGGTCAGCTATATAGAGATCGCTCCAGACGAGGCTGGAACGACGAAATAGGATTGACTCGGGCCGGGCGTAGAGGTGGTCTCCAGGCCGCCCTCCCGAGCCAAAGGCTCGAAAAAATAAGACTTCGGCCGGGAGACCGAAGCCACGTCAGCGACCGATTCCTGGAATTTCAGGTCAGTGGGGCCCCCCGTTGTCCGGTTCTCCCCTCGGAACTTGGGCTCATCTTGCAGGTAATTCAAGTCGTTCGCGGCTTCTGTTGGCTGCAGCTGTTTCCGGTACTGTTCACTGATCACTTCACTACTGCTCACTATTCAAGTTTCAGGTCAGTGCCGCTATACGGGTTCCCGGCTGCTTCTTCAGCGGGACCGGTAGATAGACTGTCTCTGGTGTCACTTCGGCTTCTTCCAGTAGAGTCGCTATCGAACGAATCTCCTCCTCGGACAGTTTCATGAGTGGCGGACGGACATGAGCGTTTTCTTGCCGCTTCAGCAAGACCAACGCTTCCTTCATCCGGTTATGCATATCCAGAAAGGGTTGGCGGTAGAAGGCCCGAACCGTGGGGTAGATCCGGTCGTTGATCGTCTGTGCCGTCTCCAGATCCTTGCCCCTTACCGCCCGCCACAAGGCCACGTGGAGGTTGGCGATGACGCTGCCGGCGCCCGAGAGCAGACCATCACAGCCAAGAACCAGGGAGGCAAGCAGCCAGGCGCTGTGGGTTGAGAGCACGGAAACCGGACGCGTCAATTTGTGCAGTTCTCGAATGTGTCGTTCGTGCAGGGCGGGGTCGTTACACCAATCCTTGACGGCCCTTAGCGTAGGCACCCGCTGGCACAGATCGATCAGGGTATCCAAGGGATAGCCCAACCCCGACGAGACGGGGTATTGAAACAGGATCAGAGGGAGCCGGGTTGCATTTGCGATCCGGTCGAAGTGTTCTCTGGCCATCTCGGGCCGAAGCTGCCCTCCCCAATTCATGCTCCCGGGAGGCAGGATCAAGAGCCCGTCTGCCCCTCCCGCTTCAGCCATACGGGCCAGACGGCTTGCCTCGAGACTGGAGTCGGCCCAGATTCCCACCACAATAGGTAGACGTCCTTCCAACTCGTCGCGAGCCAGGTCCACAGATCGCCGTTGTTCTGCGAAGCTGAGCGCGTGAACCTCTGAGGCATGACCGTTGATGGTGATAGCCGCGATCCCCTCGACGCCCGCTAGGTCATGAAGATGTTTCCGATAGGCGATCTGATCGATCTCGAAGCTGGCGTCAAAAGGCATCAGGCAGGCGGGGATCACCCCCTGAGGGAGAAAATCTTCTGTTCCTGTCATCTCCTTACTCTCCTCGCTGGGATCTACGTCAAGGCAGCGTATCGCTCCCCTTCGAATAGGCCTAGTAGAAAGTCATCGCCTGCCTCTGTCAACCCCCGCGTGTCAACCCTCGCGAAGGTTAAGATGGGTGGGCATCCGAGTGCGGTTCGGGGCGGTTTCCGCTTGAAGGGAGCGAGCTGATGGCTCCGCTCTTCGGAGGAGGGTAAGCTAGCGTGATAGGATTTTCGGGAGCGGGTGGGAGAGGTCCAAACCATGTTGATAATCGATTGCCATGCCCATGTTTATTCCCCAGACGAGGACCGTTATCAACCCACGCAGGATCCTTTAAGGGTACCTGGCGGCGGAGGTTCCGTCGAAGACCTTGGGAAAATCAGCCGGTCCAACGGAGTCGTGGCGGTGCGTGCCGTGCAGACGGTTTCCTTCTACGGCTACGACAATCGCTATCTGTGCGACGTAGCCCGAACCAATCCCGACTGGGTCTGTGGCGTGTGCACTCTCGATCCCGACGACCCTCACAGTCCCGGCTACCTGCAGCAGTTCGTGGGTGAGTCCCGGGTGAAGTCCCTGCGCAGCATTCCGGGACGCTCCAGGACTACATTCGACGATCAAGCTGTTCGTAGGCTCTGGAAGGAGGCGGCAGATCTCGGCATCACGGTAGACCTGTTCTTGATGCATCTAGAATGGGTTGAAGGAGCCGTGAGGCTGCTCCAGGAGTTCCCAGATCTGACGGTTGCCCTCTGCCACTGTATGGACATCAAACCCGGCCCGGCCTATGAGAAGACACTGGACGAAGTGCTACGGCTCGCGCGCTTCAAGAACCTGTACGCCAAGGTGGACTTCATCAGTACCGGTACCGAGAAGGGTTATCCTGGTGATGACCTGCAGGCCGCGGCTCTCCAGATTATCGAGGCGTACGGTTCGGAGCGTTGTGTTTGGGGCAGCAACTATCCCAATCAGCTCTGGACGCCTAAACTGACCTACGCCGAGCATCTGCGAATCTTCAGGGAAGTCCTTCCTCTGAGTAGTCGGGTTCGAGCTGACGTCCTGGGAGAGACTGCCCGTCGGCTCTGGTTCCCTCAGCTGCAAACCAGGGTTCCCGCGCCGCAGAACTGAGCGAAAGGGAGGAAGGACCGTCAATGTGGAACACTCGCCAAGACGCCGTCTCAGTGGCTCACAACCTTTGTTTTCGGGTCTTCGGCTAGCCTGATGGAAAGGTGTCAGTAATTTCAGTACGATGCGCTCATGGTCCATTCTGATTCGACGGCTTTAGACGATGCCTCTGATTAAGCGCCTTTTGACCGCTAACCGCAGCGAGATTGCGATTCGCGTGTTTCGCACCGCACACGAGCTCGGTATTCGGACGGTTGCCCTTTATTCGCACGAAGATCGCTATGCCCTGCATCGCTTCAAAGCGGACGAGGCCTACCTGGTTGGGCGTCAGGGTGAGCCGCTGAGGTCCTATCTGAACATCGACCGAATCATCGAGTTGGCTCGGCGCCAGCGTATCGATGCCGTCCACCCGGGCTATGGCTTTCTCTCCGAAAACGCCGGCTTTGCGCGAGCATGCCAGGAAGCGGGAATTATCTTCGTCGGACCGTCTCCCGAATTGTTGGAGCAGCTGGGAAACAAGGTAACCGCCCGCAAGGTGGCCCAGAAGTGTGGAGTTCCTGTACTTGCAGGCAGCGAACGGTCGATCCGCGATGTGGCCGATGGGAAGCGGCTATCCAGGAAGCTGGGCTACCCGGTCATCCTGAAGGCTGCCCGCGGCGGCGGTGGTCGAGGGATGCGGATCGTGCGAAAGGCCGGCGAGTTTGCCGCCGCTTTCGAGGTAGCTCAGCGAGAGGCCCAGATCGCCTTCGACAGCGATGACTTGCTCGTGGAGAAATACATCGAAAAGGCTCGGCACATTGAGGTGCAGCTTCTGGGCGACAAACGGGGCTCTCTGGTTCATCTGTTCGAGCGCGACTGTTCGGTGCAGCGCCGACACCAGAAAGTGGTTGAAATCGCGCCGGCGCCGGCGCTGGGGGAATTGCGAGACCGGATTTGTGAGGCGGCCCTGGTGATCGGGCGTGAGGTGAAGTACGAAAACGCAGGCACCGTGGAGTTTCTGCTGGATGTCGATACCGACCAGTTCTACTTCATCGAAGTCAATCCACGCATCCAGGTTGAGCATACGGTTACTGAACAGGTAACCGGGATCGACATAGTTAAGTGTCAGATTCTTATTGCTCAGGGCGCTTCGCTTTCCGATCCAGAGATCGGACTGGCATCGCAGGCCAACGTGCGTACCAACGGTTTCGCCGTGCAATGTCGGGTCACCACCGAGGATCCGGCCAACGATTTCCTGCCCGATCATGGGCGTATATCGCACTATCGATCGGCTGCGGGAATGGGGATCCGACTCGACGCGGGCACTGCCTTCTCAGGCACCTGGGTGACCCCTTTCTACGATTCGCTCCTGGTGAAGGTGACTGCGTGGGGACACAGGTACCTCGACGCCACCCGGCGTATGGAGCGGAGCCTGCAGGAATTTCGAATTCGTGGCGTCAGAACCAACATTCCCTTCCTCAGCAAACTGATGGTGCACCCTTCATTCGTAGCCGCCGGGGGCTGCACGACCAGCTTCATTGATGAGACGCCCGAGCTGTTCAAGTTCTCTGAGCGTCGGGACCGAGCGACGAAGGTATTGACGTTTCTCTCCGAGATGATCGTCAACGGTAACCCACTGGTGAAGGGTCGTCCGCGTGCCACCCGTCGGAAGCCAGCCCCGGTTCCTTCGTTCCACCTCGACCCCGGCGGTGGGACTCGAGTGACCGGGGGCAGCGAACCAGTGTCAATCGAATCGAGACTGGATCGTCTGGACTCCATTCCTTCCGGCACGCGCCAGCTTCTCGAATCCCTGGGTCCTGAGGGCTTCGGGAAGTGGATCCTGGAGCAAGACCGACTTCTGCTCACCGATACGACTTTTCGAGACGCTCACCAATCGTTGTTCGCTACCCGCTTCCGTACCTCCGACTTGCTCAACATCGCCGAAACCTATGCCCGGCTCTGTCCTGGGTTGTTCTCTCTCGAGATGTGGGGTGGCGCCACCTTCGATACAGCCATGCGCTTCTTGAAGGAATGTCCCTGGGAGAGATTGGTCGGGTTGCGTGAGCGGGTTCCCAACATCCTTTTCCAGATGCTTCTGAGGTCTTCCAACGCAGTCGGCTACACCCACTATCCAGACAATGTCGTCAGGGAGTTCGTGGTGGAAGCAGCCGGAGCGGGTATCGACGTGTTCCGCATTTTCGATGCACTCAACATCACCTCCAATATGCGGGTCGCGATGGAGGCGGTGCAGAAGACGGGGAGGCTGTGCGAAGCCGCGATCTGTTACAGCGGCGATATCCTGGACCCCGATCGCACCAAGTATGACCTGGAGTATTACGTTGACCTGGCACGGCGACTGGAAGGCATGGGGGCCCACATACTGGCCATCAAAGACATGGCTGGGTTGTGCAAGCCTTACGCTGCTCAGCTACTGGTCAAGACACTCAAGCAGGAGATCAGCATCCCCGTCCATTTCCACACGCACGACACCGCCGGCCTGCAGTCCGCCTCGATCCTCAAGGCTTCTGAGGAAGGATTGGACATTGCTGATGCGGCGTTCGCACCGCTCTCCGGGGGTACCTCCCAACCGAACCTGAACACGCTGGTCGAGTCACTCAGGTTCACGGACCGAAACACCGAGCTTGCCGCCGATTTCCTCGACCTGATGGCCGAATACTGGCAAGGCGTACGAGAATTCTATCTGCCCTTCGAGAGCCCGGTGCCGGCAGCGGGAGCCGATCTCTATCGCCACGAGATGCCTGGGGGACAGTATACGAACCTGATAGAGCAGGCACGGGCGCTCGATCTGGCCGACCGTTGGCCCGTGGTCAGCCGGATGTACGCCGATGTAAATCAGATGCTGGGAGACATCGTGAAGGTCACACCCTCGTCAAAAGCGGTGGGTGATCTGGCGCTGTTCCTGGTTGCGAACGACATGACCACCGAAGACGTGGTGAGTGGAAGACGGGAGCTGGCTTTTCCCCAATCCGTCATCGATCTCCTGGATGGCAGCATGGGACTGCCGAAAGGAGGTTTTCCCCCAAAGGTCCGCAAGCGGATTCTGGGCGACCGAAAGCCGGTCCGGGGAAGACCTGGGAATAGGTTGCCGGCCGCCGACTTCGAGCAGACGGCTGCAGAAGTCAGACGGTTTCTCCGCCGCGAACCCAAGCGCCGCGAGCTGGTTTCCTATCTGCTCTACCCCGAGGTGTATCAGCAGTTCGTTGCCCACCAACAGCGGTATTCCGACGTCGGTGTGCTGCCGACGCCAGTATTCTTCTTCGGCATGGAGGTGGACGAAGAAATTGCTGTTGAAATCGAATCGGGCAAGACCCTGATCATCAAGCTGATCACGGTCGGCGAACCCAATGCCGAGGGGCAGCGCACGGTTTTCTTCGAACTGAACGGTCAGCCGCGCGAAGGGACCGTCCCCGACCGCTTGCTGAGTCGGCAGGTTTCAACCCGCGTCAAGGCCCAGCCCAGTGATTCGAATCAGATCGCCGCACCCATGCCTGGCATGGTCGTCAGCGTAGCGGTCCGTGAAGGCGACCCTGTGCTCAAAGGCCAGAAGCTGCTCACATTGGAGGCGATGAAGATGCAGACAGAAATTGTCGCCGAGCACGAGGGCCAGGTTGCCCGCCTACTCGTCAGTCCGGGATCGCAGGTTGAAAGGAATGATCTGCTGCTTGCGCTGGACTAGCGAGCTAGCCACCAATCCATCATCATCTTCCATAAGGACGAACGCATAGAGCTCCGTGCCTGTAGGAGTAGGCGAGGAAGAGGTGGCTGCGCCTGCCGATGCCGAAATAGAAAAACCAGGCTCGATCCGGGCCTTCCTTCGTAGCGCTCCACATGCAACACCGATTCAGCTTAAAGGGTGACCGGATCTTGTAGCGAACCTCCAAGCTTGGATCGTGAAGCGCCTCCAACTGGTCAATGGTCGGCAATTCCCAGTCCGAATGGCCCTCGAGTTCGAGATTCTCACAGTATCTCTTCGCCGAGGGCCAATCGATGTGCTCGCCATTGTCCCTTTTGGTCCACATCAGTCCGGTTTGAGAATCCATGACCACATCATCTGAAACGGATGGTCGAGGCGGCTCGACGCTCTTTGCAGAACCCGCCGGCAGGGTACTGCTGAGGAAAAGCGACACGGCACAGATCGTGATCAGAGCAATAGGACTTTGAGTGATTCTCATTGGAACCTCCCTGCTGTCGGGTTGACTTCACCCTGAAGGATTCAATCAGCGACAACCGTGCCTGTCCAAACTACTTCGGTGACGTCGCTGGTAGCAAGCACCGTATGCCAATTCGGCACTACTCTCACGGGTTAGAAGCCAGTCCGATACTGCACAGTCTGGCAGTGGGAGGTTGCTGCGCAAAGGAGTCAGCCAGTATATTGACTCAAAAGTATGGACAATCTGGGAGTTCCGCTTTTCATCGCTATCTGGCTCATCCTGCAGTTGTGGATCCTTCCGAAATTCGGCATCAAGACCTGAATGAGTCGTGACTGTGAGGGTCCTCACAGCAGAAAAAAGAGCCAAGATCCCGGCGAATAGCCGGCCTGGCATATCCCGAGATAGCAGAAGTCGTAGCCACTTCAAGGAATCAGGACGGTGGCGCCCAGCTTCCCAGAAAAGCGAGGAACTTCTCCTCGTTGTAGGAACGACCCTGCTCCAATTCCTCCGTTCCCTGGGAGTGGAGAAGAGTCCCGTCCGCGCCCAGAACGAAAAGATGGGGGAAACCGGGAACAGTGGGGTAACGAGAGAGGAAGTTGGCATTGCGGTTCTCCTCGCTGAAGTTGACCTTTATGATCAGAAAGTCTCGCTCAAGGGTCGACGCCACAGCCTCGTTCTCGTGGACAAAACGATCGAGCGCTTTGCACCAGGTGCACCACTCCCCACCCACCTGCAGCAGGATACGCTTGCCTTCCGCCCGGGCCAGCTGCTTGGTCGCATCGAGGTCCTTGTCAGGATCTCTGGCGGGATCGTAGGCAGACACGGAATAGAAAATCGCGGTCTCTGCTTTGTTATCGGAGCCTCCTGCCGGGATTTCCGCAGAACAGGCGATGTTTCCCAGCAGTATCAGGACGAGCAGCATCTTCTGACAGCGGCTCTCAGGCAGCACCTTGATGGCGACCTCATGCTTCAGAGTGATGTCCTCCGCCCGATAGACCTCTGCCCATCCCGCCGTCGCGAAAGGAGCTGGTGAGCCGCCAGGGAATCGAACCCCGAACCTACTGATTAAGAGTCAGTTGCTCTGCCAATTGAGCTAGCGGCCCACCGTCGGTTGGAAGGACGTAGTTTAACACGGCGGAAGAGGGTTTCGGAAGTGGCCGCCTGGCCAGAAGATTGGTGGTCTGGAGAGGGCTTAGAGGATCAGCCGGGACCGGCCCTTTGCGCTGACCCTTCTTGGAAAATGGCGGCCCGCCACCTATACTCTGACGCCATGAAGCCGGGCATTTTTTCTTCTCCGCGAAAGGCTTGGATCGCCGTGGCGCTGTACACCGTTTTCCTCTACAGCACGCTGACCCTCTCCTTCAACCTCTATGTGAGCCTCTTTGACCGGATGGGGCGGGATTTCATGGATGGTTTGATGAGCTGGATGTATCTGCCTCTGGGACTCATCCTTATTCTTCTCATATTCTTCTTCTTTCCACGTCGGATCGGGGCCTATGTGGCTTTCTTGCTGATCACCCTGGCGTTCATTTGCTGCCTGCAGTTTCTCACCGTTCCCGCGAAACGCTTTCACTTTCTGCAGTATGCTCCACTGACCGTTCTGCTTTTCGATGCCCTGCGTTTCCACTGCCACGACCGCTATCACTATGTCTGGACCTTGTTGATCGTTGCACTCCTGGGTCTGGGGGATGAAACCGTCCAGGGGATCTTGCCCGATCGCCACTTCGGTGTAGCGGACGTCGTGCTCAACTCGGTGGCTGGACTCCTCACCCTGTCCTTCCTTGGTTTTGTCGTCGGAGATGAGAATTATCCCTGGGGGAGATGCAGTGACAAGCGGTCGCCGCACGGTGCAGCAAGCGTTGAATCCGCAGCGGGAAAAGACTTATAATGTAGCAGGTTTCTAGAATGCACAGGGTCTTTTGGGTGGTCTGCTTCGTTATCTCGATGGCCGTGCCTGCTGTGGCTGGCCAATTCTTTCTCCCTTCTCGCAGTTTTTTCTACTACCGGCCCGACAACTTTCTTTACCGTCAATATGGGGCCTCCTGCGGCTATTCTCACTTTTCTTATCGTGAGCCGAGGGTAGCCGTCACTCCTCTGCTTCGGCCGCGCTACACAGCCCGGCGATCTCTGGCTCGGGCGGTGGTGGGCCCCAAGGGTGCGCGGATCATACCGACTACCTCACAGGTGGTTTTTGACGTCGTCCCGCCTTCAGCCCTGGTTTATGTCGATGGCCATTTGATGGGCAGCGCCAGAAGCTTCGCCAATGATGAGACTGCCTGCCCAGTGGACGAGGGATCCCACGTTCTGCGCCTGGAGGCATCCGGCTACCAGAGCTATGAGGCGGATATCGCGACGATCCCGGGTCGAACGGTTCGCCTCGATATTACCTTGGAGCGGAAGCAGGCCGGAGCGGCTCAAGAGACGGCCAAGGTTTTCTGACCTGACACTTCAAGTCTTTTCGGTCTCTCGGGCCGAAGTCTTTTTTAGCTCTACTTCTCATCCGGAAATCGGCTTTTTAAGACGCTCGCAGTCGAGCAGGCCCCAATCAGCCGCTGGCAATCCGTTGTGTGCAGTGGGCTGGGGACCGAAACGGATCACCCAGAGTCGATTTCAAGAGACACTTCGGCCTTTTGCCAGCCGGATCGAGATGTCAGCCGCAGGAGCACCTCTACAATCGCAGGCGCGCCAGTACCAGCAGATTATAGGAAAGCGTCGAGAGTTGCAGGTACTGCTGGAAGTGCTGCCAGCCTTTCCAGTGGCAGCGGTCCAGCCCGAAGACGCGCTTGAGCATCGAGATACAGCCTTCGATGCCGGCCCGAAAGCGGCGCAGCTGTTTGTACACCCAGCTGGAGGACACCATCGATTCGATCGTGAGTCCACACTTTTTGGCGAAAGCCACATCCTTGAGGCCGGGCTTGCTTTTGGCCAAGGCCAAGTTCCCTCTGGATGCAAAGCCTCCGTCCAAGCTGGCCTGACGCGGATAAGAGCCGTATTGATGGCAGTGCCGATCCAGCATCGTCTCCAGGTAAGTGCTATCGGCCGGGTTACCCCGCACCGGCAGACAATCCAGGATCAGAGAGGATCTGCCACAGGATAGAAAAACTTTGTGCCCATAGACCGTTTCCCGGCCGCCTTTGCGAATCAGATCGGTGTGCTCCTCAAAAATGGAAACCACTTTTTGGCCAGCCGGGACCGATTCCCCCCGCACCACACGACGCTCGGTCTGATCGATCACTCGATCGGTCAGTTCCAGGTAGTGTTCGAGCAAGCTCCTCACTCGCACAACACGGGGATGGCTGGAGTCTTGGCACGCCGCCAGGGCTGCCCGGGCGTAGCCTGCCATCTTGCGGGTCACTTTGAGCAGATCGCGATAAGGGCCGATGCGCAGGGTCTGACGGCGGGCATTGCTGATGGCCAGACAGCGGCGGCGGGCCCGCAAGCCATGATCCCGGTAAGGGAAGTCGACAAAACAAGAAAGTCGTCAACGGGCCAGCACCCGTACGCAACCAGCTGAGATCTCACTCTCCACCGGAGTGGCGGATTCTGACCTTCTCTCCCTTCTCCAAGCCTTGCTCACAGGCCCATCCACCAGAGCCGCGTTGATGGCCTGCCAGGTCGAATGCGCGAGAGGTTCGCCTCGATATTACCTTGGAGCGGATCTGTTTGATCACACCACAGCGCAGGCCGGAGCGGCTCAAGAGACGGCCAAGGTTTTCTGAATTTTCACCTGACACTGATGATCGGGCCAAGTCAGCGGCAGCTTTTCACGGTCTGCCTCGGGCCGAAGTCTTTTTTAGCTCTAGCTCTTCTGAAGCGCTTCCCGAACAACTGCAAGGCATTCAAGCATTTTCGGAATGGGGTTTTCCTTGTCTCCCTCGAATTCAAGAGAGAGCGGGCCGTCGAATCCAATTTTCACGAGAGTAGCAAGGGTCTGTCCCACGTCCAGCCGGCCCTGACCCAGCACCACATCGTTGCCCTGTTGGTCAAAGTCCTTCAAGTGGACACCGAGAACACGAGGACCCAACATCTCCAACGCCTCTATCGGATCGATATCGGCACGGATGAAGTGGCCCAGGTCGGCGCACGCTCCGATCCTCGGATCGAGTTCCCCTACCGCCTCCAGAATCCATTCGGGCCGACGCCAGCGCTCGTCCTCGCGGCCGTGGTTGTGAATCGCGATCTGGACGTCATACTGCTCGACCAGCTTTTCCAGGCTGACGAAGGCATCCTTCCTTGGATCGGCGCTCAGACATCTCACGCCTAGCGCCTTCCCGAACTTGAAGAAAGCTTCGTTGGCCTCATGATCCTTGCTGAAGTGTTCCACCCCAAAGGCGTTGACGGTGAGTCCCGCCGACGCCAGGCGCTTACGTACTTGCTCCAACTGGGGCAGCGGAGTCGAGGTGGGCAGGTGACCCCGGTAGAGCTCTACGTAGTGGAGACCCAGCTGGCCGGCCTGTTCCAGAAAATCCTCCAGCTCCGTGAAGTGCCGGAGGGAATAGCTCTGGAGTCCCATGTCGAAGGGATCGTATGGGTTCATCGCGGGGCTGGAAACTTCGGGCTCGGGATCCGCTGCTGACGAGCAGCGGCTGAGCACGGCCGCTGAAAGGGTCGTGGTCAGCGCCAGCCCGCCGATTCTTCCAGAGCTCTCAAGGAGGAAACGTCTTCGATTGATGGGTTTCATGCTCTCGCTCCTTCGGATGAGTGCGCGAAGGCAGAGTATAGGCCCTGGCTGAATCCAGTTACAAGCGCTGCAAACAGAGCCGTTACTCGATGATGGACCTTAAGGGAAGCTTGCAGTGTCGAGGATAGGGAGATTTCGCTGTTGTCCAGCTCTCTCCTCGGAACTTGGCTTCATGGTGCTGGCGATTCAAGTCGTTCGCGGCTCTGATGTTTAGCAATGGTTGGGGATGATGTTCGATTGTTCTGAACTTGGTGCTTGCGATTTGGAGCTTGTTTGTACCTTGTATCTTGTACCTTGGGATTCTCGACCCATTCGAGAAAGAGACTTTCCGGGCCTTCACCTGCCGCAACGAATCCGAATTTGCCAGCTAGCTGTCTGCAGTTTCAGCTTCGTAGCAAGGTTCTTGTAAATCGGGACTACAGTTTTCCTCGGTCCGCGACGATAAGGGACCTTAGACACGAAAGGGTTGGCCGGTACCCAGGAACCGGCGAGGGGCAAGGATGCCCCCTAAGAAGCTTTTCAAGGAGGAAAGTCAATGAGCAGTACTTTCAGTGTCATCACCAACCTCCCAAGTTTGGTGGCTCAGCACAACTCCACCCAGAATCAGCAGAGCCTGCAGAGAACGCTCTTTCGGCTCTCGACCGGTCAGCGGTTGTTTCGGGGTGGCGAGGATCCTGCTGGCCTGGCTTTGGCGGACGGCTTGAATGGGCAGATTCGTACCCTAGAGCAGTCCATCAGAAACGCCAATGACGGCGTTGGTTTTGCCCAGGTGGCAGACAGTGGTCTGGGTCAGATTCAGAATCTGCTTGGCCGGGCGGCTTCACTGCTGTCCGAGGCAGAGTCCGACACCAACAGTTCAGGGGAGGCCGCTATTGAAACCGAGTTGCAGGAGATCTACCGGGAAATCGACCGGATTGGATCGGCCACCTCTTTCAATGGCACCGCGGTTTTTACCGACGCCACCCGCAACATCTTTGTTGGGGACACGCAAAACCTGACTGCAGCCAATGCAGAAATCGGGGTCAACAGCAGCGCGCTCAGCGCGAGTGCACTGACACTTACGGTAGGCGTGGGCGGCACCGGCGGATCTTCCATCACTGTCAACATCGCGGCAAGTTCGACCGCCACTTCGATGTTGACCGAGGTGGAAGCCGCAATCGACACGGTCGCGTCCAGACGCGGTTCATTGGGAGCTTCCATGAACCGACTCGAAAACGCGGTGTCGGTCATGCAGTCCCAGGTTCAGAATCTAACCGCCTCCGAATCACAGATTCGGGATGCGGACTTCGCTTCGGAGATCGCAAATCTGACGAAGTTCCAGATTCTGTCCCAGGTCGGTGTAGCGGCAATGGCTCAGGCCAATGCCGTACCCCAGGGCGTTCTGGCCCTCTTCCAGTAAGAGGACGAGGCTCACGAATTCGAGTAAGGGCTGAGGTCCGCGCGCAAGCTCGGACCCCGCCCCGCTCTTCCCCCGGCACAGCCTGAGAGATTCAGCGTCCCGGAAAAAAGGGAAGGCACCACTCCGGATTCCGACACCGAGCCGTCGCGAAGCGGCAACAGAGTTGTCTTGTAAGGCCCCCTGAACGACGCACCCAACAGCAGGTTCACCTTCCTCACAAAAGTGCCTGCTGAGGAAACGTAACCTCCGCCTCTGGTGGTGATACGTTTCTCAAACCCCTCGACGCAATGTCAATCCGCGCCGCGGGGGGGCCAACAGTATTTTGGTTCGTAGAAAGACAACCCTGGAGCCGCTTCGCGACGGCTCGGATTTTCAACCCCTTCCCGAGCTCTTCATCTCTTCCAGCCGCCACTCTTGATCTGGCGGCTCCGTTGAAGATAATCTAAGTCCGGCTCCTGGATTGGTTACTTCCGCGCACTCAAGGAGATGCTTCTTGTCCAGTAGTGTTACCAGCAGAAGAGGGTTCCTGCGTCCCCAGGCGGTTGCTTCGCTGATAGGAGCCGGTTTTGCGGATGTTCTGCCCCCCTCTGAGGACTTTGGCTCCGACCATCTGTTGCGCGCCGGCCGTGCGGCCATGGCCTGTCGATTCGAGATTCTCTTCGGGTCTAGAGACCGTTTGAAAGTAATGTCGGCCCACAGGGCCCTTGACGAGGTGGCCCGTCTAGAGCGGCAGATGACCGTTTTCAGCGAGGAGAGTCAGATCTCGTTCATCAATCGTAGCGCCCACCAGGGACCGGTGGCGGTGGAGCTGCGATTGCTGCAACTGCTGCGGCTCGGCTGTGATCTTTGCCGGAAGACAGGGGGCGCCTTTGATATTACCGCCAGCCCCTTGTGGCGTTGCTGGGGGTTTGCCCAGCGCCAGGGCGCGGTGCCCACCCAGGAGGCGCTGAATCAAGCCCTCGACTCGGTCGGTTCCCAATTGATCGAGTTCGATGAAGAATCTGGAACGGTCCGATTCCACCATCCCGATCTGGAACTGAACCTGGGGGGAATCGGCAAGGGTTACGCTCTGGACCAAGCCGCTGCGTTACTGCGGGAGGAAGGACTTTCGAACGTTCTTCTCCACGCGGGACACAGCAGCATCCTCGCCTTGGGCAATGCGCCCGGGAGGGAGGGCGCAGGTTGGTCGCTCAGCCTGTGTCACCCGCAGCAACGAACACAAAGCCTGGCACGGATCCAGCTTCGCGATCGCGCGATGTCGACTTCCGGTGTGGGAGCGCAGTTTTTTCAGGCGGAAGGGAAGCGCTACGGCCATGTGCTCGACCCCAGAACCGGGTATCCCACGGAGAAGAATCTGAGTGCTACCACGTTCGCCCGGACGGCCGCGGAGGCAGACGCCTTGTCGACGGCCTTCCTGGTGATGGATCTGGAAGAAGTCCGCGAATACTGCCAGAATGATCCAGGTATCGGAGCCCTCCTGGTGCTGGCATCGGGCAGCGACGAGATCGAAGTGCATGGTTTTGGTTTGGATCCGAGCGATGTGGAGATAATCCGTTGAATCAGTTGTCGGGAGCGACGAGCGTTCAGAAATTTCTGCTGGTGTTGATCCGTTTCTCGATCGGGTGGCACCTCTTCTACCAGGGGTTGGGGAAGCTGCGGGCTGTAGAGTGGACAGCACGAGGTTATCTGGAAGCGGCAACTGGTCCGTTTGCCTCTCTGTTCCAGGGCATTGCGGAAGGCCCCAAGCTGATGGCCTGGGCCGATTTCTCGACCGTCTGGGGGCTGATGCTTCTGGGAATCCTGCTGATGGTGGGATTGTTCACTCGGACAGCTGCCTTTGGAGGTATCGCGCTTCTGATGCTTTTCTATCTTGCGGCTCCTCCCCTTGCCTCTGAGGGGTTCACGGTCATGTCTTCAGAGGGAGCGGAACTCTACGTCAACAAGACGCTTATCGAAGCCCTCGCACTGCTGCTGGTCCTCTCTTTTCCCACGGGCCAGATGGTAGGGCTCGACATCCTACTTCGATATAGGAAGGAGGGCAAGCAGGCCGCCTCGTCTGGGGCGTAAGAGGCGGGAGGTCCTGTTTGCTCTAGAATGGAAACCCTAAACAGGACACGGTGACTATGACTGAAGAACAAAGAAAGCTGGGTAGACGAAACTTCATCAAGGCAGTGGCCGCTCTTCCGCCGGCGGGAGCGCTGGTGTGGAAGGCGTCCTCCATGACACCGGTCAAGGCAGGGATTATCGGGACGGGAAGCCAGGGGCGGGTGTTGATGGAGAACGCTCCTCCCAGTCACATCCGTCTGTCGGCGGTCTGCGACATCTACCCCAAGAACCTGGAGAAGGGTCTCAAGATCGCTCGCGAACGGTTCGATCCGCAAGCGGAAGGCTATACCGACTATCGCAAGCTGTTGGAGAGAAAAGACCTCGAAGCGGTCTTGATCGCGACTCCCATGTGGCAGCACGAGCCGATGGCGGTGGATGCCTTACAGGCTGGAAAGCATACCTTCAGCGAGAAGGCGATGGCCCATAGCATTGAAGGCTGCCGAAGAATGATCGATGCGGCTCACTCCGCGCGCCGAACCCTGCAGGTCGGACATCATCGAAACTACAACCCTCTGTACCAGGAAGCCTACCAGCTGATAACCGGTGGAGTGATCGGCGACGTCTACCATGTTCGCGCCCTCTGGCATCGAAACAAGAGCTGGAGAAGAAAGCTGCCCAAGGGTGACTTCGATCCCACCCCCTGGGGCTACGCCAACCTGGATCAGTACAAGAACTGGAGACTCTACCGGAAGTTCGGCCACGGACTCATGGGTGAGTTGGGAAGCCACCAGATCCAGGTGGTCAATTGGTTCAGCGGGAGACTGCCGCATTCCGTGTACGGCTCGGGAGGAACCTATCGTTACAACGATGACCGGGAAGTCGAAGACCACGTCTACCTGATTTATGAGTATCCTGATGGGCTGACGTTTACCTACTCCTCGATTCAGAGCAATTCCTATGACCACTACTACGAGCAGTTCATGGGAACCAAGGGAACGATTCTGTTGAGCGGTGAGCGGGAAGCCATGCTCTTTTCAGAGGGAGGTGAGGCAGCCGCCACCGAACTGGCGGCGGCTCCGATGGGTGAAGGTCCTGTCATGGAGGCCTCGGAGAGTCGGGCCAATGATGCCGCCGGCTCCAGTGTTGGAGGGACCTCCAGCATGGCCCTGGCGCTACGCGGCTACCAGAATGAGCTGGCAGGTTTCGGCCGAATCATTCGGCATGGCGCAGACAATCTGAGCGATGGCGCCATGGCCATGAACGTGGTCATACCCATGATCAAGGGCAACGAGTCAATCGCCAAGGGTGAGAGGTTGGATATTCCGAAAGAGCTCTACTGGACCTAGGCGGGTAGGTCGATCAAAAAAGAGGTCGCAGGTCGCAGGTCGCATTTCCATTGGACCGGCAACACTTTCTTTCCAAGAGTCAATGGGTCCTGGCCACTCGGGCTAGGGAGAAACTTCATCTCCAGAAAATCGGAGCCTGAGACCTGCGACCTGCGACATCTTTTCAACCCTCCAGCTCCGGAATGTCGACCCAGGCCCGCTGCTTCCAGGACTCGAGTCCCTTCTCTGCCAATTGCACTCCTTTGGCTCCTTCGAGGAGGTTCCAGGGGAAGGGCTCATCTGCAAGAACATGTCGTAAGAAGGCCTCCCATTGAGCCCTGAAGGCATTCCCGAAAACCTGGTCCTTGAAAACGGGTGTCCAGGAGTCCTGGTGCTCGATGGGGCTCGCAACATCCGGATTCCAGGTCACGTAGGGTGCATCATCGGCGGCTTGAACCAGGCAATCTCGCAGGCCGCAAACTGCCGACCCACGCGTCCCATCGACCTGGAGGCTCAGCAGATCGTCCCGTTTGACCCGTACTGTCCAGGACGAGTTGAAGTGGGCAATGATGTCTCCTTCGAGTTGAAAGGTCGAGTAGGCTGCATCCTCGGCAGTGCAGGCGTACTTTCGTCCCTGCTCATCCCAGCGCTGCTTGATGTGGGTCGTGCCCAGACAGGAGACTGACTTGACCTTGCCGAAAAGATTGTCGAGAACGTACTGCCAATGGGGGAACATGTCGAGGATAATGCTGCCCCCGTCTTCCTTTCTATAGTTCCACGACGGCCGCTGCAGCGCCTTGTCCTCGCCTTCAAACACCCAGTAACCAAACTCTCCCCGCACCGAGAGGATACGACCGAAAAAGCCGCTCTCCTTCAGTCGCTTGAGTTTGATAATGCCGGGCACGAACAGCTTGTCCTGGACCACGCCGTGTTTGACGCCTGCCTTCGTGGCAAGTCGATAGAGTTGGTGGGCATCGTCGGTCGTCGTGGCCGTCGGTTTTTCGCAGTAGATATGTTTGCCTGCTTCGATGGCCTTTGTTACCGCCGCCACACGTTGTTGGGTCGACTGCGAGTCGAAGTAGACAAGGTTCGCCGGGTCGACCAGAGCCTGATCCAATTCCGTGGTCCACTTTTCGACCCCGGTACGGAGGGCGAGCTGCTCGAGCTTGGCCGGGTTGCGACCTACCAGCGTTGGTACGGGAAGAACCTGCCTGCTCTCGTCGATGGGAAGGCCGCCCTGATCGATGATGGCGAGCACCGAACGCATCAGGTGTTGGTTGGTTCCCATGCGGCCGGTAACACCGTTCATGATGATTCCGACTTTCTGTGTGCTCAGAGCTGGCATCTGCTTCTTCCTCTCAGAATGCACTCCACAGCTGAATCTCTAATTTTTCGCGATCAGGGTACAGGGAAGTCTTTACCCTGATTCTTGCGGTACCGCAACCTTCGCACTAGACTGACCAAGCCTAACTGGAGGGAAACCCATGCCCCAGAAAAAACCCTGGGACCGAAGAGAATTCTTGACGCGCGGCCCTGCCTTGGCTGCCACTCTGTCGATGACATCCACAGTGGCACAGCGCAGGGGGGATTCGGCTGTGTCCAATCCTCATACCCGGTCCGTGCGTAATCGGCGAGACATCATCATCTACCGTGACCCTTTTGCCTACTGCTCGCATGCTAGCATCGTTCGACTGGCCAACGGAGAGTGGGTGGCGGCCTTCAACGAATCTGTGAGAATAGAGCCCTTCAGTATCATCAGAACCGACTACCACCACCCACCTGACGACCCTCATTTTCACAACTTGATCACCCGTTCCGACGACGAGGGGCGGACCTGGAGTCCTCCCCAGGCTGCTCCCAACTGGGACTGGTACGGAGTCGAGTGTCCAGGTCTCGCCCAGCTGAATGACGGGACCGTGGTTCTCAATCAGTGGCAATTTCTCTGGTATCCCCTGGATGAAGGGCGAAAGCGCTTTTCCCGGGGGGAAGAGATCTGGGTGAGGATTGGCGGGCCTCCCTGGAAGATAGCCCAGCCGGGCTCGGATTGGAGCCGTAGCGATGTCCCCTGGTGCCGGGCCCAAGGCGGTTGCTATGTCCATTTGAGTTCCGATGGGGGCCGCACCTTTGAGCAGACCGCGAAGATCTCCACCCGCCCCTACGGGGGAGGCTACACGCCCCGGGGAGTCGTCCAATTGGAGGATGGGACAGTCCTCATGGTCACGGCCGACAACACCCTGAACCAGACCGTCTTCGTGGTGCGCTCGCAGGATGGAGGCCGGAGCTGGAGTCAACCCCTGGCTTTGTGGACCGTGAATGAAGGGAGTCTTTCGGAGCCCACGGCCGTGGTGCTGCCAGGGAACAGGGTCCTAACCATGATGCGCAGTGGGACCGGGTACCTTCACCAAAGCGAATCCCCGGATGGGGGATTGACGTGGACACCGGTGCGGCGCACCCCCATATGGGGATCCCCCGGACATCTGCTGCTTCTATCCGATGGCCGGCTGCTGTTGACCTACGGGCATCGCCGGGCTCCCTTCGGCATCCGGGCCTGCCTGAGCCAGGATGGCGGTCGGACCTGGGACTACGAGAAGGAGCTGCTGATCCGGGACGATATGCCAAACAAAAACCTGGGTTACCCGGTATCGATCGAACATGAACCTGGGCGTTTCTTCACCATCTACTATGGCGAACAAGAAGGAGATGGTGCCCGAGCAATCGCGGGCTATGGTGTCAGCAGTATCCGGGGATCCTACTGGGAGCTGTCTTGAGTGGACAGCCTGATGTCTACTTGGAGCCGGATGGGCGGACGTGGCGCGCCAGAAACTCGCGAATTGCGGTGTACGCCTGCTGGTTCTCCTCGAGACTGAACCCTCCGTGTCCTCCTCCCGACACGGTATGCAACGAATTGGGAACGCCCTTTGCGTCAAGAGCCCGATGCAGGCGCACGGCGTGGTCGTAAGGCACGATGAGATCGGCATCGCCGTGAATGGTGAGAATCGGGGGCAGGTCCTTGCGCACCCAGGTCAGGGGCGAGACCCGTTTGGCAATCTCGAAGCGATCGAGCATGGACCCCATCCAGGCCACGGCGTAGGTCTTGGCGTTCTCCCCAGCGAGGAGGTCGCCGACATCGGTGATTCCATACCAGTTGACGATGGCGGCAACCCGCATCTCCTGGTCTAGCGGTGCCGCTCGGTTGGGCTTTTCTGGGTTGGTGACGGGACAACGCCGGTCCAGACCCGCGGACGCCGGCAACATGCCGGTGATGAGAGAGAGGTGTCCCCCGGCCGAGCCTCCCGTCAAAACGATCCGATCCGGGTCAAAACCGTATTCCCCGGCGTTCTGAAAAACCCAGCTCAGGGCACAGCGGCAATCCTCTACCGCAGCCGGAGCCAGAGCGTTTCGAGCCAAGCGATACTCGACGTTGACGACGTTCCAACCCATTTCCAGATACGGCAACGTTCGCAGGACACTGCCTTCCTTGGTGCCGCCGACCCAACCCCCTCCATGAATGTAAACCAGGGTGGGAAGCGGTTGTTGAACGTTCCGGGGAGCCATCACATCCAACTTCGACTCATAGCCGTCGGTCGTGAGATAGGTGATGTTGGGAAAGACCCTGAAGCGTGCGGACACGTCCACGGCCCAGGAGGCCGCGTCCGAGCCCTGTCCCCAGGTGCAGGGGGTAACGAGGCAAATCACCACTGAAAGTATCGAAAGCAGGGTTTTCATGCGTAACTCCTTACCAAGGCGACTTTTCGTAGTCTACATCAGCACAATCTGCTTCGACAGGCCTGGTTGAGGCCTAGCAGCCTGTCGGACTTTCGAGGTCACACCGAACGGGCATCATTAGTGTATGGCGAATCGATTTAGAACAGTAGATCGAGAGACTCCTTATCTGTTTCCTCCTTCGGTGCAGGAATGGCTGCCGGAGACGCATCTGGCTCGCTTCGTGGTGGAGGTGGTGAGCAAGCTGGAGTTGAGGAAGTTGGAGGATTCCTACACGAAACGGGGATCGGAAGGATACCATCCGGCGGTGATGCTGGCGTTGTTGTTTTACGGGTATGCGACGGGGGTGTTTTCGAGTCGGAAGTTGGAGCAAGCCACCTACGATTCGGTGGCGTTTCGCTACCTCGCCGGCAACACGCATCCGGATCACGACACCATAGCCCATTTCCGAAAGCGGTTTTTGGAAGAGCTGAAGCCGCTGTTTGTGGAGATCTTGCTGCTGGCCCAGGCGATGGGATTTCTGAAGTTGGGCCGAGTGAGTTTGGATGGCACGAAGGTCAAAGCCAATGCCTCCAAGCACAGTGCGTTGAGCTGGGGGCACATCCAGAAACTGGAAGCGCGGCTGCGAGAAGAAGTGGACGAGTTGATGCAGCTGGCCGAGGAAGCGGATGGACGAGAAGAAACGGAAGGGATGGACATCCCGGCCGAGCTGGCGCGGCGGGAAGCACGGTTGAAAGCGATCGATCAAGCGAAGCAGAAGCTGGTCGAGCGGGCGGCCGAGCGGCAGGCGGCCGAGCACGCCGAATATGAAGGGAAGGTGGCCAAGCGGCAAGCCCAGAGGAAAAGGGGAAACAAACCGAAGGGTCGCGAACCCAAACCGCCCCGAGGAGGAATCCGAGACCAGGATCAGATCAATCTGACGGATGAAGATTCTCGGATCATGCCGGTCTCGGGCGGGGGATTTGAGCAATGCTACAACGCTCAGGCCCTGGTGGATAACGACAGTCTGTTGATTGTGGCCGTTCATGTCACGCCAAACGCCAATGACAAGAAAGAACTGAAACCGGCCCTGGCGGCGCTGCACGCATTGCCGGAGTCGTTGGGTCGGCCCCAGGAGCTGCTGGCCGACAACGGCTACTTCAGTGGTGCCAACGTGGAGCTTTGTAGCGAGCATGCGGTCCTTCCCTATATTGCGGTCGAGCGGGAAGCCCACCACTTGCCGCCGAACGAACGCTGGAAAGAACCGGAGCCACCCGGGGAAGACGCCGATGCGGTGGAGCAGATGAGATACCGGTTGAAGACCCCGGCGGGTCGAGCCATCTACGGGCAACGCAAAGCTGTCCCCGAGCCCGTCTTTGGGATCATCAAATCGGTGATGGGCTTTGCGCAGTTCTCTCTCCGAGGAGCGGAGGCGGCAGACGGGGAGTGGACTCTGGCCAGCATCGCCTGGAATCTGAAAAGAATGTACAACCTCGCCTGCCGCCAGCCGAAGCTGGCCCGTGCCACCCTCTGAAGAGGTGGGCCAGGTCGTTTCAGCGGCCAAATCACCGCCGCAGATCAGACGATTCATCGATTTCGTGCTTGGTCGTGCAAGACTTTGGATCAAACGTCAAATTTCAGAAGTGCCTGTGAGTCAAGTCCGACAGGCTGCTAGGGTCTCTTTGAGCTGAAAACTTCAATTGGAATCTCACACGTCCAAGGCACCGACTAATGCGAAAACTGAGGAAGCCTGAAGCGCGAGCGAGGGGTTGGAGCTATGGGAGATCTTGCTGTTGTCTGCTCTCTCGCCGAGACCTGGGCCCTCTTCGGTCAAATGCCTTTTTGGTGACGCCCCTCACAGATTTCCAACCCCTCGCTCGCGCTTCAGGCTTTCATGACTTCAGTAGTTTCTTTCATGTTCGATCCGGCGCAGCCATGTTCGGTGTTCTGCGGTTCGTGATTTAGCCTTTTTCCTTGTCCTGGGAAAGGCTACCGGTGGAAACGCTGAACCGTAAACGATCGAACAAGCGAATTTCGAAGGCAGGAAGAGGACGAAGGAGAGATCCTTTTGACGTTCACTTGGAGGAGCAATTGTTGGATCCTAGCTAGCCTCCCAGAAGTTGCGATCGAGAGATCGGTACTGGATCGCCTCGGCCACATCCTGAGACCGAAGATCGTCGGAGCCTTCCAAGTCGGCAATCGTGCGGCCGACTTTCAGGATTCTATCGTAGGCTCGGGCAGAGAAGGCCAACCTCCGGATCGCGTTCTCGAGCAGCTGTTTGGTGGCGCCGTCCAAGCTGCAATACTCGTGGATCTGGGTGGATCCCATCTGGGCGTTGCAGAAGATGTGATCGTTCTTGAAACGCCCAAGCTGTCGGGCTCGCGCAGCCCTGACCCGTTCGGCGATCTGTTGGGAGGGCTCGCCATCGGGATCACGCGTCAGTTCGTCATACTTGACCTCGGGGACGTCGACATGAAGGTCTATTCTGTCCAGCAGCGGGCCTGAGATCTTGGCGAGATAACGCTGGATCTGGGGAGGCGTACACACGCACTCCTTGACCAGACTGTTCCAGTATCCACAGGGACAGGGATTCATCGCGACGGCCAGGGTAAAGCGCGCAGGGAAGGTCAGGGTTCGAGCTGCCCGGCTGATCGTCACCTCGGCCTCCTCCGACGGTTGGCGAAGCATTTCCAGCACCCGCCGCTCAAATTCCGGTAGTTCGTCGAGAAAGAGCACTCCGTTGTGTGCCAGGGAGACTTCTCCTGGCCGGGGTTGGGATCCCCCTCCGACGAGGCCGGCACCGCTGATGGTGTGATGCGGTGCCCGGAAGGGACGACGGCTCAAGAACGAGCAGTCCGATCTCAAGAGTCCGCAGACACTGTGGATCGCGGTCGTCTCAAGCGCCTCGGCGAAGCTCATGGGCGGCAGGATCGATGGAATGCGCTTTACCAACATGGTCTTTCCAGCGCCTGGAGGGCCGATCATGAGGATGTTGTGACCTCCGGCGCAGGCCACTTCAAGGGCTCGCTTTGCCGCCCGTTGGCCTTTGACCTCCGCGAAGTCCGGAAGGGACGACTCCTGTTGTTTTCCCAATTCTCGAAAATCGATTCTCAGTGGCGGGTGCTGGGACAGATCGCCGTTGAGCAGACGCAAGACCTGAGGCAGGCTGAAGGCGGCGTAGACATCCACGCCATTGACCACGGCGGCCTCCCGCGCATTGTTGTTGGGCAGGAGGAGTTGCTGGAACTTATGTCGCTTTGCGCTGAGAGCGATCGGCAATGCGCCCCGAATGGGTCGAACACGCCCATCTAGAGAGAGCTCTCCCAGGATAATCCAGCGCTGGACTTGCTCCGGTTGCAGTTCGCCGCTGAGGCCCAGGATAGCCAGAGCGATCGGGAGATCGTAGCAGCTGCCTTCCTTCTTGAAGTCAGCCGGAGCCAGGTTGATCGTGATGTTGCCTTGGCTGGGAAAGGAGTAGCCGCAGTTTCGAATCGCGGCTCGGACCCGTTCGCCGCTCTCTTTGATGGCGGTATCAGGAAGTCCCACTACGTGGTAGCTGGGCTTGCTGGCGACAGACAGATCGACTTCGATGTCGATCAGTTCGGCCTGAATACCCAATACGGAGGCGCTGTGAACCTTGAGCAGCATGTCGATTCGTGACGCAGCCTGCAGACGCGGCGTGCAGTCTTTTCTAACGTCGTGATTCTCGAAGATGTGATGGGAAAGTGGGTCTCGCGGAAATTTTGCTCGAAGACCGGGAGGATTGTGGTGTTGTCCGGCTCTCTCCCCAGAACCTGGGCTCATCACGCTGACCAGTCAATTCGTTCGCGGCTCTGCCGGACCTGGCTTCGTTATACTGGCAGCCCATCCGTTCACGGCTTGGACCTGGTTACACGCTGCTGGCAGTTCTGACGTTCCCAGCTCTTTTCGACCGGAAACCTGTGACCGGTAACTTTCAACCCGTAACCCATTGAAGCTTCAGGTCAGAGGGTATCCACGCTAAGATGTTGCAGTCGTGAGCTTGGCCGCTGCTGGAAACTAGGAGAGGAAAGATGGAGAGTACAGCCCAGGACGAGAGTCGGTTTCTGAAGGCGTGTCGGATGGAGCCGGTCGACTGCACTCCGATCTGGTTCATGCGCCAGGCCGGACGCTATCTTCCTGAGTACAGAGAGCTTCGCAAGGTGCACGCGTTTCTGGATCTGGCCCGCAATCCTGAGCTGGCTGCGGAGGTCACGCTTCAACCGATTCGACGCTTCGACCTCGATGCGGCCATTATCTTCGCGGATATCTTGCTCCCCTTGGAAGGAATGGGTGTGCCCTTTGAGTTTGCCAAAGGGGAGGGTCCGGTCATCCATCGGCCCCTGCGCACTCCGGACAACGTCAAGTCCTTGAAGATCATGGAACCGGTCGATGAGCTCGCTTTCGTCTTGGACGCGATCCGCCTGGTACGGCGAGAACTGCCCCCCTCGATCGCCTTGATCGGATTTGCGGGAGCCCCGTTTACGCTGGCCAGCTACATGATTGAAGGTGGCCGCTCGCGAGCCTTTCAAGAGGCCAAGCTCTTCATGTACTCAGAGCCTGAGGCCTGGCACGAGCTGATGGTCAAGCTAGCCACGGTAACGGTGGCCTACCTTGCCGCCCAGATCGAGGCTGGCGCCCAGGCGGTCCAGCTCTTCGACAGCTGGGTGGGATGCCTTGGTCCTGAAGACTACGAGCACTACGTGCTCCCGTACTCCCAGAGTATCTTTGAGCGCCTCGAACACTACGAAGTGCCGTTGATTCATTTCGGAACCGGTACTGCTACCCTGCTGGGTCTCATGAAGAAGGCCGGTGGCTCCGTGATAGGACTCGATTGGCGGGTCAGGCTTGGCGAGGCATGGCAGAATCTGGGTCGAGATGTGGCCGTACAGGGGAATCTGGATCCGATAGCCATGCTGGGGCAGCAGAATCTCCTGAGAGAGAAGGTGCTAAATGTACTGAGTGAGGCGGCATCGCAGCGTGGCCATATCTTCAATCTGGGTCACGGAATCCTTCCTCAGACTCCGGTCGAGAATGTCTCCGCGGTAGTCAACTGGGTACACCAGGAAACCCAGGGTACGGGCGGCGTTTAAGGGGTTGGCTTAGGGCCTATCCACCGGACATTTAAACCTTTTGCTAAACTTTTCCATCAAATATAGGAGTGGACAACAGCCGTGGCCAAACAGCTCTGCAGCTCTTTGCTTACTTTCGTAGTCTTCATGGTGGGGGTCATTCTTGGTGGCGAAGCGTCCTACGCTGCCAGGGTTCCAGAGGAGCAATGTTCCTTGATCGCTAAAGAGCTGAAACTACCAGCCAAGTTGAAGACTCGTGGCAAGCCCCGTCGGGCGCGCTGGGAAAAGGTGGATGAGGTGATCAGTGGTCTACGGGGGAGGATCGAGGGCACCTCATGCTCCTGGACGCTCAATCAGCTTTTTCGACCCACCAAGAAGGAGCTGATGTTTCCCTTGACCAACAATCTCCTGCGCACGACTCCGGACGCATCCCTCGACGGGGTGGCGGTGTTCAACCAACAAGGGGAGCTTCTTGGCCAGTATGCCAACAGGGTGATGTTCCAACGTAGCGGTGGGCTTTATAAGAAGAGGAAATACACGCTGTACTATTTCCAGTACAAGAACCCACAAGGAAAGTTGCAGTCGAGCGGGAATCAGCTCCTGCTCGACACCTACCTGGTGAGATGGGATGACATCAAGGAAAGGGTTGTCATCGCCGCCGAATCGGAAACTGAACCGGCCAGGGATTCGGTGAATTAGGAGGTCCGTCGTGAGAAGGCTCAGAATGAAACAGTTAATCCTTCCGCTTCTCCGCGGCCTGATTCCCCTATCTGCGGGTATGTTGCTGATGCTGCTTCTTCCCAGTGTTGCGGCTGAGTCCGATAGTCACCAGATAGCTTACGACACCGGCTATTCGGACGGTACGGCAGCAGGACAACAGGATCGTTCCGCCGGTCTCTATTTCGATTTCGCCAACAAGAAAGGTTACCAGCAGGCAGATCATGGACTCGATCCGCTGGAGCACGATCCGCAAGTTTGCCGACTCTCGTACCGTCATGGCTTCGAGGACGGGTATGAGAAGGGTTACGATCTGGACACAGGCGATGAGGTGAAGGCGGTGGCGTCGTCACCCTTGCCAGGGCAGTCTGAGCGCACGCTAGCGGGAACCCAGTCGAGTCCTTCAAGAGGAGAGCTTCGAGTGCCGGAAGGCACCGAATTCCGAATCAAAGTCCTCGGTACTCTGAGTACTCGCAGCAGCAAGGTAGGGGACCGCTTCGATGCCGAAGTAGTCGAAGACGTGCTGGCCGGACAGAATTCCGTGATTCCCGAAGGCACCGAAGTGCGAGGCTCTGTCACCCACGTGAAGCGGGCTGGTCGGATCGCCGGTCGAGCTCAAATGACCATCGCTTTGAAGGAGCTCCTGTTCGACGACGGCACTACGGTGCCGATCGACGCTCGTCTGGTGTCTATCGAAGAGCACAACGGCGGAAAGGTCAAGGACGACGGAAGCACCGTCGAAGCCAGAGGATCAAAGAAAGAGGACCTGAAGAACGTCGGTACAGCAGCAGCAATCGGGACAATAATCGGGATCCTGGGCGGCGGACGAAGGGGGGCCAAAGTCGGTGCCGGAACCGGGACAGCGGGAGGTATCGCTGGAGTCCTCATTACTCGAGGCCGCGACGTCCTCATTCTGTCCGAGACCGAGATGGTAGTCCGACTCAAGCGTCCGCTTGTGATCAGTGAATAGTGATGAATGCTGGCCGGTTCTGAAGGGACAACCGCAGACCAGTACACGGCGGTGGTTTATTCTTACCCCAATAGTAAATACCTTACCTGGCAAAACTCCGACGCAGTTCAGTTCATTGAAAGTTAGCGGGATAATAGTAATTCCGTTTTCTTGTGTCACCCTTACCCCACAGACACTGAGTGGGGAGTGTCCATTCTGCTCAAATCAAAGCTCACCTGGCTTTCCACCCTCCATCGTGGGGGAAATTCGCTAGTCCGTCAGTCTGAGGAACCTTAATCTAGTCTAGAGTCTGAATTGATCTAGGCTTAAGAAAGCGTATACTACTCCTTACTGGGTAATCGTCTAATAATCTGGTGGAACAGGAAGCGGGCCTTCCTTGCTTCCCGTGTCGACGAATTGGAGGGAGAAATTGGGCAAGCTAAAGAAGAGAAAGCGGAGAAGTGGGAGTGAGATTCAAAAGGTCCGGGACCATTTTCTGGGAGCAGTTCTCGGGGAAGGGAAGATTTCACTCACGGAATTGGTCTCGAGATATGGTTCTGAGATCAATGTTCAGAACACCGCAAGTGACAAGAATCTGGTCAAGCGACAGCTGGATCAACTAAGTCGCGAGGGTGCGATCGAATTGCGGCGGGATGGACGTGATCTGGTGGCCCGAGCATCGGAAAACGGGCATTCCACGGCGGAGCCCGCACCTGTTGCGGAGACCTTACATGCATCAGATGATCTGGATGTCATCCGGGCCTATGCCCGCCAGTTGGAAGAGTTTTCGAGGACGCTCCAGGATCAGATCAGCACGCTGGTCCGCATGGTTGAAAAAGCAGCCCGCTAGGACCCTGATTCGGCATCAGCCAGAGTGAGCTGGAAGGTTCGACCCTTTAAGCGCTTGACCCTGTCTGGGCCTAATGACCAATCTGGTTACCGAACGGACGCCTGAGAGCGTTCTGATCGAGATCTACTCCGCGCTCGAGTATACCTATCGCTGCTCTCAGGGCTGGCCGGGCGGGAACTGGCCGACCAGCGGAGGGTTTGAGCCCCGCCAACTCGAGGTGGTGGTGGGGGCGGTTCTGACTCAGAATACCAGCTGGACGAACGTAGAGAAGGCGCTGGACGGTCTGGTCGGTGCCTCTCTCACAAGTGCCGAGGCAATCGCTTCTGGTTTCCTGGGAGTCCTGGAGGATGCCATCCGGCCTTCGGGTTTCTACCGCCAGAAGAGCATTCGACTCAAGCGACTAGCTCGCCGGATCACCGATTTCCCAGGAGATTTCTATGCCGAGGTGAGCCGCGAACAGCTGCTTTCGCTTTCGGGGATCGGATCTGAAACGGCCGATTGCATTCTGCTGTATGCCTGCGGCCGTCCCCACTTTGTGGTCGACGCGTACACGCGACGAATCTGCAACCGCTATGGTTTGCTTGCCGAGGATCTAAGCTACGAAGAGGTACAGACCTTCTTCGAGCGAGATCTTCCAAAGAGCGTGCCGATGTACAGAAGATTCCATGCTTTTCTGGTCGAGCACGCGAAGGAAGTTTGTCGGAAGCGACCCAGGTGTTCTTCCTGTAGCCTGAAGCCCAACTGTGAGCAAGGGAATTCAGGCGACGCAGATAACTAGATACACGGATCCGCGTACTAAGCTGAAACTTGAATAGTGAGCAGTGGTGAAGTGATCAGTGAACAGTACCGGAAACAGCTACAGCCAACAGAGCCGCGAACGACTTGACTCGTTAGCAGTATGCCCCACGTTTCGAGGAGAGAGCTGGACAACAGCAGAATCTCCCCTATCCCCGCCCAAAGTTTCTTTCTCGAATGGGGCCCGTGATCCTGGGGGTTGAGCGCCGGCCCTGCGAAGTTATTCTTACACGAACACTAAGCTTCGACGACGTAGGTTCTGAGAAACGACTCGAGTGAACGGTAGTAGGCTTCAATCGTCTGCGCCTGCCGCCATCCGTGGCCCTCACCTGGGTACCGTTCGTAAAGCAGAGGGACCCCTCTACCCGAAAGAGACGCGGCGATCTGATCTGATTGGCTGAGGGGCACTACCTGATCCTCTTCGCCCTGGAAGAGGGCCAGGGGATCCTGGATCCGGTCGGCGGCAAAGACCGGGGACCTCTCCCGATAGCGGGCCTCGTTTTCTGGCAGGGTGCCTACCAGGGAATCAAGGTAGTGCGCCTCGAACTTATGGGTCTGCTGAGCGAGTGCCAGAAGGTCAGAAACACCGTAGAGGCAGACTCCTATTTTGAAGAAACCCGGGTGGCGAATCAGACAGAGCAGCACGGTATATCCCCCGGCACTTCCGCCCATCACAACCAGCCGACCAGGATCGGCCAGACGGTTTTCGATCAGATAGTCAGCAGCGAAGCGAGCGTCCTCCACATCGGCGATACCCCATTGATATTTCAGGGCTTCTGCGTACGATCTACCGTAGCCTGCGCTCCCCCGGTAGTTCAGTTCGAGTACGGCGTATCCTCGGCTTGTCAGAAACTGGGTGTCGTAGCTGAACTCGGCAAGAAACTGAGAAGTGGGTCCACCGTGAATTTTGATGACGGCAGGGGGCAGCCCCGAACCGTGAAAGTCAAGGTTTCTCGGAGCGTAGTAGAGCCCGTGGCAGTCGCCCTGGTCCGGCGAAGAACAGCGGCCGGTTCCGGAATCAACAGGCAATGGTGTTTGGGCCATTGCCCAGGAGAGGGGTCTGGGAGTACTCAAATAGCCGCTGTCGTAGTTCCTGGGTGCACTCTCTTTGACGACCACCACCTTCCCGTCATCGGGGGACACTCGTATCACGCTCTCAGGCTGGGTTGAGGAAGACGCGATCAGAGCGATCTGGTCACCGTCGGGTGAGATGGCAATCTGCCGTAGGGCGGTGTACTGCTTCAGTTCCCCCGTGATGGTTGTGAGCTTCCGATTGCGGAGATCGAAGTGTTCCAGAGAGGCAAAGGCGTCTTGGTGGCAGATGAGGTAGATTGCTTTTGAATCGGGCGCCCAGACATGGGTTCGAAGACCTTGAACCCAGGCAGGGATCCCGTATTCGGCTTTCCTCTGGATGGCCGGCTCGCTACTTTGCGAAGCCAGGTCGAAGAGGTACAGGTTGGACCAACCCGTCTGGTTGGAGAGATAGCTCAGATAGCGGCCGTCTGGAGAGAAAGCGGGCTGAAAGACTGCCGTCTCCCCGGAAGGATCTCCGGCAATTGCGGCAGCGCTCTCGAGGGTTGGAACTGTTCCCTGAAGAGACAAATCAGCCAGGTATAGAGCTGTGCCATCCCATGGCATGTTGGGGTGGTTCCAGCAGATCCAAGCGAGTCGAGTCCCGCTCGGATGCCATGCGGGCTGCATGTAGAAGTCGCAGCCGCTGGCCACTTTCTGGGGCCAGTGCTTCCCCTCGGTATCCGCCATTGCGACGAGATCTTCTCCATCGGCGGAATGGACATAGATCACCTGGCTGCCATCAGGCGAGACAGCGGGGCTGGAAGGCTGGCCCCAGGCCGGGGTGAAGGCGATGGGCTCGCCCCCCTCGAGACGGCAGCGATAGAGGCGATCTCCGGCCGCGAAGAAAGCGAAGCCGCTGGAAAGGGTAAAGTCGCCCCCCCCCATAACCAACCCTCGCCCGAACTTCGGGCTCGACCACCAGATCCCGTGGGCGCTCCTGGAAGGATGGCTGCCAGGCAAGCGCTCCCTTCCCAGACCGGCCTTCCCACCAGGCCAGCGAGTTGCCTCTGGTGTCCCAGAAGACGTTGCTCAAGCGGAGGGCGTTCGCTCCGTGCTCAGGAGTGAGTGGACTCGTCCAATATCCGAAGGGTGCTTCCTCAGATCTTCGTGTCACTGGTTCAAACGTTGCGTAGTACCAACTTGTTTGGGGTCTGAAGGCGGTCGGGAGAGCCGGAATGAACCGGTCCGCAGCCAGGGAAAGGGTCGCAGCCAGGGAAAGGGTTGTCCGACAGCCATCTCCTTAATGCATTGAGACCTGCCGGAAATCCAGACCGGTCTTGAAAAAGCCGAGTATATCGTGTTTGATAAGCCCGATGAAAATCCATGAGTTCCAGAGCAAGGAGATCCTGAAGCGCTTTGGAGTCCCGGTTCCTACCGGCCAGGTCACACAGAGCGCCGAAGAGACCTACGAGATTGCCAGGCGCCTCGGGGGCGTGGTTGCGGTCAAGGCTCAGATCCATGCCGGGGGACGTGGCAAGGGCGGAGGTATCAAGATCGCCCGGTCGCCCCAGGAGGCAGAAGATCACGCGCGCCAGATCCTAGGCAGCCGCTTGGTTACGCCGCAGACGGGACCGGCGGGTAGCCTTGTCCGTCAAATCCTGGTGGAGGAAGGGCTGAACCTCTCCAGAGAATTCTATCTCGGAATCATTCTCGATCGGGCGGAGAACAAGCCCGTAGTGATGGTCAGCACCGAAGGGGGTGTGGAGATCGAAGAGGTGGCGAGCAAGACCCCTGAGCTGATATTGAAGGAACATGTCGACCCGGCAGTCGGACTTCAACCCTTCCAGGGCCGGAATCTCTCCTACGGATTGGGCTTGGAATCAGCGGCGGCCCGCAAAATGGGCAAGGTCATGACGGCTCTGTATGAGGCGTTCCTTCAGACGGATGCGTCTCTGGTTGAGATCAACCCTCTGGTTTTGACCGACGAGGAAGACCTTTACGCGCTCGACGCCAAGATGAACTTCGACGACA
This sequence comes from Acidobacteriota bacterium, assembly GCA_965219005.1. Classification (GTDB taxonomy): domain Bacteria; phylum Acidobacteriota; class UBA6911; order RPQK01; family JAJDTT01; genus CAUZIZ01. The sequence goes on from CBDCMS010000004.1 coordinate 188,387, forward strand.
ATGCCCTCTATCGCCACCCTGAGATTCAGGCTTATCGTGACTTTCAGGAGGAGGAGCCTCTTGAGATCCAGGCTTCGCGCTCGAATCTCAACTACATCAGGCTGGACGGAAACGTGGGATGCATGGTCAACGGAGCCGGTCTGGCCATGGCCACCATGGACATCATCAAACTGGCGGGAGGCAGCCCCGCCAACTTTCTTGACGTGGGTGGGGGAGCCAGCGTGGACCAGGTCCGAAACGCGTTCAAGATCCTGGTCTCGGACGAGAACGTCAAAGCGGTGCTAATCAATATTTTCGGCGGTATCATGCGCTGCGACATCGTGGCGGAGGGCGTCGTTCAGGCCGCCAAAGATCTGGGAGTCTCAATCCCTGTCGTAGTAAGGCTGGAAGGCACGAATGTAGAACAGGGTAGAGAGATTCTCCAGAACTCGGATCTCGAGTTTGAGGTTGCGATGGGAATGGCAGATGCGGCTGAGAAAGTGTGTGCGGCGGCGCTGGCGTGATCATTCGGTTACAGGTTGCAGGTTCCCGGTCAAAACGGCTGTGAACGTCCAAGCCTGCGAGCAACATGACCAAGTCCGACAGAGCCGCGCACGACTTGAAGTCTCTGCAACAGGAGGCCAATCCCCGAGGAGAGAGCGGACAGCAGCACGATTTTTCGTAGTCCCCAGCTGAAGTTTTCGGTTGAATGATCCAGCTGCGGCTGGCGAGAGGAACGAGATGGCCATCTGGGTAGACGCTGAGACCAGGGTACTGGTTCAAGGCATTACGGGTAGAGAAGGAAGTTTCCATACGGCTCAGTGCCGGGAGTATGGCACCAAGATCGTCGCCGGTGTGACTCCCGGAAAGGGTGGCAGTACCCATGAGGGTATTCCCGTCTACGATCGAGTCGGTGAAGCGGTAGCCCAGGAGGGCGCGAATGCTTCTATGATCTTCGTGCCGCCACCCTTTGCGGCGGATGCCGTCATGGAGGCGGTCGACGCCGGAATAGAGCTGGTGGTCTGTATCACAGAGGGTATCCCGATCCTCGATATGCTCAAGGTCACCCAGTTCATGAGCGGTCGTAAGAGCCGGCTTATCGGTCCGAATTGCCCCGGAATCATTTCGCCTGGAAGTTGTAAGATCGGGATAATGCCCGCCCCCATTCACCTGCCCGGATCCGTTGGCTGTATTTCACGTAGCGGAACCTTGACCTATGAGGCCGTAGGCCAACTTACGTCTCGCGGAATTGGCCAGAGTACCTGTATCGGTATCGGCGGAGACCCCATCGTAGGCACCGGCTTCGTCGATGCATTGGCTGCCTTCAACCAGGATGCTGACACTGAGGCGGTGGTGATCATTGGCGAGATCGGAGGCTCGGCCGAGGAGGAGGCTGCTGAATACATCAGGCAGCATTTCCAGAAGCCGGTGGTCGGTTTCATAGCCGGCCAGACTGCGCCGCCGGGTCGCCGCATGGGACACGCCGGCGCGATCATTTCACAGGGAGCCGGGACGGCGGCTGAAAAGATGGAAAAGATGAAAGAGTGCGGCATTCACGTGCTGAGCAGTCCTGCCGAGATCGGCGCTGCCGTGGAGGCCGTCTTGAAGTGAGAAGACAGCACGTGCGCGCGCGCATCTCAGATTAGGAGATCTAGATGGAGCAAGTGACCCTGGGAATCGTCAAACCGGATGCCGTAGGCAAGAACTACCTTGGAAGCATCATTCAGATGCTTGAGAAAGGGGGGCTTACGGTCGTGGGTTTGAAAATGATCCACATGAGTCGGCCGCAAGCCGAGGGTTTTTACTATGTCCACCGCGATAAGCCTTTCTTCGGCAGTTTGACCGACTTCATGTCGGAGGGCCCCAGCGTAGTCATTGCGCTGCGCGGGGAGAACGCCATAGTGCGGTGGCGGGAAATCATGGGCGCCACCAATCCAGCCCAGGCAGAAGAGGGAACCCTGCGGAAATTGTTCGGAGAGAGTATCGAGAGAAACGCAGCTCACGGTAGCGACAGCCCCGAGTCCGCGAGCTTCGAAGTAGGCTACTTTTTCTCCGCTCTGGAGCTCAGCTGAAACTTGAATAGTGAGCAGTAGTGCAAACGTGGCAGCATCTATGTTCCAGTCTACGGAGTCTCACCCTGACTCTGCTTTTCTGGATCATCAACTGGTTTCGTCGGTAGTCAGTGCTTCCTTGGGGTTCAGAACGAGTTACCTTCAAGCGCTTCATGGAGTACTGCCTCTATGATCCCCTCTGCGGCTACTACACCACCAAGTCGAAGGTTTTCGGTCCGGAAGGTGACTTCTACACATCGCCATATACCCATCCGCTGTTCGCCCAGGTACTGGGGGATGCTCTTGCCACCTATCTGGCTGCTGCGGGCGGAGAGGCTGAGCTTCACCTGGTAGAGTTGGGTTCCGGGGAAGGAATTCTGGGTGGGGGCGTTCTGAGGCGTCTCGAGAATCATCATCCCCATATCTTTGCAAGGCTCAAGTATCTCCCAGTTGAAATAGGGGACTCTCAGCTCCCGAGAGTGTTCCGAGGGGTAGTATTCTCAAACGAGTTCTTCGACGCACTGCCGGTGCACCGCGTTCGGGTTGTGGGTGGAGAACTCAGGGAAGTCTACGTCCGCTTCGAATCTCAGGTCGAGGAGGAGGAGGGAGAGCTCTCCGACCCGCGGATCCTCAAGTATATGCGATCAGGTTTTGCCGAGTGGAAGGAGGGCTATGACTACGAGGTCAATCTTCGCATGGTAGAAACCCTGGAGGATCTGGATCGTCGTCTCGAGACCGGGTTTCTGCTAACGATTGATTACGGATTCAAATGGGAAGACTACAATGCTGCGGAGAGGAGGGAGGGCACTCTGATGTGTTATCACCGTCACCGTGCGCACCCAGACCCCTATATCAATATTGGACAACAAGACATTACCGCACATGTCAATTTCGAGGTTCTGGGAAAGACGGGTGATAGGCTGGGTTGGCACTGCTCCGACTTGAAGAGCCAGCGGCAATTCCTCCGGGAGTGGGGTCTGGAGGAAAGACTGACGGAAAAGGAAAACCGTGAAGTCCCAAAGGCCGCTCAGCTGGAAGAACTCGTGGGCCTGAAGAGACTGCTTTTTCCTGGCGGCGTCTCAGACGTCATGAAGGTTCTGGTGCAGTCGGTGCGTACAGACTCAGGCCAACCTGGATTCTGATAAACTGGGCGCTTGTCGGAAGGTGGTGAGGCAGCGGCGGCATCCCTACCGGTACCTTCAAAAGATGGTCCTTTTTCGGAGTAAGCCGCGAAGTGGTGGGCGATACTGGATTCGAACCAGTGACCTCCGCCGTGTGAAGACGGCGCTCTAACCAACTGAGCTAATCGCCCAAAAAAGAGCACAATTGTAGAGAAGCAAAAGAGCCTGTGTCAATGAAAGAACATCTGGATCTTATTGTTGTGGGTGCTGGGCCTTCGGGCTTGGCATGTGCCATCGAAGCGAAGAAAAGAAAGCTCAAATTCTGGGTCCTGGAAAAGGGCTGCGTAGTTCATTCGATCTATCGCTATCCCACCAACATGACCTTCTTCACGACGGCGGATCTTCTGGAAGTCGGGGACATTCCGATGATTGTCTCCGCGGAAAAACCGAGCCGTCTGGACGGGCTCAAGTACTACCGGCGAGTAGTGGAGCACTATGATCTTCCCATCAGGGACTACGAACGGGTGCTTTCGGTGACGGGCAGGAACGGTGAGTTTCGAGTCCTCAGCAAGGACCGGCTGGAGCAGGAGCGCGAGTATTCTTGCAGTAAGGTAGTTGTGGCTACAGGGTATTACGACAACCCGAATCTTCTGGATGTCCCAGGGGAGCACCTGGACAAAGTAAGTCACTACTATTCCGAGGCGCATCCCTATTTCGGCAAGAAGGTTGCGGTCGTGGGAGGGAATAATTCTGCTGCCGAGACGGCCCTCGAGCTCTATCGCAGCGGAGCCGAGGTGACCGTGATCCATCGCGGCAAGGCGATGGGAAAGGCGATCAAGTATTGGGTGCTTCCCGATATAAACAATCGGATTCAGAGGAACGAGATTCAGGCTCTTTTTTCGAGTCAAATCGCGGAGATCCGACCTCGGGACATTGAGGTGGACACTCCGGAAGGCATGAAGACGATTGAGAATGACTTCGTCCTGGCGATGACGGGATATCGCCCGGATTCAGACTTCCTTCAAAAGATGGGGATTCAGACCGATCCGGAGAACTGTATTCCCCAACACAACCCCGAGACCCTGGAGACGAACGTAGAAGGTATCTACCTGGCTGGCTCGATTGTTGCGGGAAAGATGACCAATCGCATCTTCATTGAGAACGGCCGCTTCCACGGATCGCAGATCTTTCAGCATTGGAACCTCTAGCCATCCCGGCCAAGGCCTCCTCCATGTTTCGAGTCGCAATCGTAGGTAGACCGAATGTAGGCAAGTCAACCCTGTTCAATCGGTTGACGCGAACCCGCAAGGCGCTGGTAGGGAGCAGACCCGGCCTCACACGAGACCGTCTCTCCGAGATAGCCACCTGGGACGGAAAACAGTTCGAGGTGATTGACACCGGGGGGATCATTCCGGATGAGAAGCAGGAGATTCCTGAGAAAGTTCTGCAGCAGGCGGAAATCGCGATTGAAGAAGCGAATCTGATCCTTTTCGTCGTCGATGCCCGCCAGGGCATGACCCCCTTGGACCAGGAGCTGAGCACGCTTCTACGAACTCGGGGAAGGGATCCCCTGCTGGTGGTCAACAAGGTCGATATCCCCCGTCTCGAAGCAGATGCTCTCCAGTTTCACGCTCTGGGGCTGGAGCATTTCTATCTGATTTCGGCCGATCACAATCTGGGGTTGGGGCCGCTCCTGGATGACATTCTGCCGCAGGTGCCTGAATCCCAGGAGGGCTCTGAAGCCGATGTGATTCGGGTTGCCATCATCGGTCGTCCAAATGTCGGAAAGTCGTCACTTCTGAACCGCGTTACCGGCCAGGAGCGGGTCATCGTGACTGCCACGCCAGGCACCACTCGAGATGCAGTCGACACCGATGTGACTATTGAAGGCTCTCCATATCGTTTGATCGACACGGCCGGAATCAGACGCAAGAGCAAGACGTTTGAGATTGAGGAGAAGCTGAGCGTGGTCATGGCCCGAAAGGCCTTGGAACGTTCGGACGTCGTTCTGTTGGTGGTGGAGGCATCGGAGGGGCCCCAGAAACTGGATGCCACCATCGGAGGGTATGCCGAGGAGGCCGGCGCTTCCATCATCCTGGTGGCGAACAAGTGCGATCTTGTTCCCTCGGATACGGCCAACAGATCTGCAATGGAGCGGGCTTTCAGGGCACGGTTTCGCTTTCTGGCCTATGCGCCGATGGTCTTTGTTTCGGCAAAGACGAGTGAGAGGGTCTCAGAGATTTTCAAGCTGGTACAGAAGGCGCACCAGGGCAGAATGACCAGAGTTCCCACGTCCGAGTTGAATCAGTACCTGGAGCGGGAAGTCCGATCTGATCTGCTGCCGGAAGGAAGCTCGAGGCGTCATCCTCTCAAGTACGCCTGCCAGGTCGCGACAGGGCCTCCCACCTTCGTCCTCTTCACGCGCACTCGCAAACTTCACTTCTCCGCCCTCCGGTTTCTAAAGAACCGGCTGCGCCGGGCCTATGGTTTCTACGCAACCCCGATTCGAATTCTTCTGCGCGAGCCACGGAAGCGCCGAGGATCAGTGTCGTAGAAACGCCGATCCTTCGAGAATTTCAAGATCCAAGATCCAGGATACAAACAAGCTCCAAATCACAAGCACCAATTTCCAAACGATCGACTATCATCCCCAACCATTGGGGATCCAACAGAGCCGCCAACGACTTGATCTGTTAGCACTATGAGCCCAAGTTCCGGCTGTCGAGGACGACGAAGGCGGGAGCGAGCTGGACAACAGCAAGATCTTGGCTAACCCCCAGAAGTTTCTTTTCGCGAATGATCTGGCTCGCAGCCGGGGGGCGGACTTAGCCGGGGCGAAACTCGTTTTCCAGATCCCGGCGAAGCCGTGCTACGGAGCTGTCTGCGGGTAGTCTTACATCGGTATAGGTCAGGATCTGGTCCTTAGCTACAGGACGGACAACGGTCGTTTCGGAGGCCAGTCCGATGGGAAGGAATCCGGCTGATAGACTCTCGGGAGCGGGTACCAGCTTGCCGGAGACGGTGTAGCCGCCCTCGCCATCCAATACCTCGCCGACCTTCAGATCGCGTTTGGCGCAGGCGGCCACGTCTGCCAGAAAGGTCTTGGGCGCACCCGTGGGTTCCCGGCGCAGTCCAGCCGAGGCCACACTGATTCCCAGTTCCAGGCCGATCAGGTGATGGGAGCGATAGAGGGACGCGTAGTGACCCGTTTGGTCCTGGAGCAGGCCGTACTGTCCAAAGCAGGCGCTTACATAGTCGCTGGGTGCCTTGAAAGTGACGTAGACTCCCCATCTCAGATCCTGTCCGAGAGAGGATCCGTCCCGATTGGTAGAAGCCACCACCTCGACGGTGCCACTGTGGGTCAGGATGCCTCCGTCGGATTCGGGCTTGAGCACGTCTGCCAGACGATCTACGGACACGGGCGGGAAGCTTAGCCCACCATTTTGGGGTTTCAGTCCAGTAGCGTTGGCGACCGCGGCCATCTCGATCGCCGACTTGGTTCCATCCAAGAAGGAATTGTACATTTTAGCGTTGAAGCCCCCGGTTCTCACCTGTTCCGGCGTGAAGCCGTAGTCCTGGAAGACGGTATCCGGAGTCGAATAGGGGTATCGCTCCAGGTACTTGGTACCCTTGCCTGCAGCAGCCACCTCGAATCCGCAGGCGCGGGCCCAGTCAACCAGCTCGCAGATCAGGGCCGGCTGATCTCCGTAAGCCATGCTGTACACCACACCCGCCTGCTGGGCTCGTTTGCTCAGGAGCGGTCCAACCAAGACATCCGCCTCGACTGTGACGAGCACCAGATGTCGCCTTGAATCGATCGCCCAAAGTGCGTGTTGTGTGGCTGCCCCCGGACTTCCCGTAGATTCGACGACCACATCCACTTCGGCCCGAATGAGCTCCTCGGCCGACTCGGTAAGGGCGACCCTGCCGCTGGAGGCGAGGTCGTTGATTTCCTGGCTGGTCCCGGCCGGGTGAATCTGTTCCGAGGGCCAGCCTACTCGAAGCAGCGCGTCGCGGGCGTGTTCGATGCTCAGGTCCGCCACCCCCACCAGCTGGATGCCTTGGGTGCAACGAGCTTGTGACAGGTACATCGAGCCGAACTTTCCCGCTCCAATCAAGGCCACCCGCAACGGGTTCCCAGTCTCTGCTCGCCGCTTCAGCTCCGAGCTCAGATTCACGGTGTCCTCCTTGGCGAATCGGCAGTTCCTAACGGTGAGGGTGGCATTCTACCACGAGGATCGGCACTCGAACGCTTGATCCGCTACCTCTTGATCCTCTACCTTTTGAAGACTGATTCGAATATTCTTTGGCCGGAGGCGAAAACGTGAGTGAGAAGCCAATCATTCGATGGGGAATTATCGGTGCTGGAGATATCGCTGAACGGGTAACCGCTCCTGCGATGGCGACTGCCTCTCACAGTGATCTGGTTGCTGTGATGCGTCGTGACCGAACGGCGGCGGAAGAATTCGCCCGACGCCACGGGGCATCTCGTGCTTACGATCGTGTCGACGCACTACTAGCAGACCCTGAAATAGACGCCGTTTATGTGGCCACGCCGGTGGAGCGTCATTGCCCAGATGTGTTGGCGGCCGCAGGCAGTGGAAAGCACATACTGTGCGAAAAACCTCTGGCGCTCAGCGTCGTCGAGGGTGAAAGGATGCGTGAGGCCTGCGAGCACGCTGACGTGTTGTTCATGACCTGCTACTATCAGCGATTCAACGCGCGCCATCGCCGGATCAAGGAGATTCTGGCGACTGGAGAGATTGGCCAGGTAACCTCGGTGCGGATGAATTTCTCGGGTCGTTCTCCCCAGCGGCCGGGCGCCTGGCGTCAGGACCGAGCCAAATCGGGAGGCGGGGTCTACATCGATAACGGCAGCCATTGCATCGACCTGCTGCGCTTCTTCTTCGGCGAGATTACAGCGGTCACCGCGTTTGTCGATACCCTGGTGGAAAGCTACTCTGTGGAGGATACGGTGTCCTCGATATTGAGACTATCCAACGGTGCTCAAGCGGTCGTTACGTGTCACTGGAGTACAGGGGACCCGGATGAGCACCGTACTGCGATGATGGAGATCCTGGGTACGGAAGGAGCTATTCTGTCCTCACCCCAGCATGAAAAGTTTTCTCGGGGACGCCTCGTTGTTGCGACCTCCTCGGGTGAACAGACCTACAGTTTTGAGGAAAGTACCCACGTGAATTTGCTCGAGGAGTTTGCTGCTGCTGTGGCCGAAGGCCGACCTCCAGCCATCGGCATTGAGGACGGCATTGCGGCACAGCGAGTGGTAGAGGCGGTGTACGAGAGCTCCCGCAGCGGGAGCGTCGTACCGCTTCATTGGAAGTAAGACAGTAAATCTGTCCGCCGCGAACTTCGTTGGGGCGGTACACGATGTGAGGTGAAACGGATATGTTGCTGACTGCGGATTGGCTTGCTGAATTTCAATCGCGTGTGGGTGGTGCTGCCTTTGCCCAGGCGCGGAGGTCACTGGCAGAAGAAGCTGATGGCTACCGGGCCTTTCTTCCCGACCTCCCGGAGAGGCAGGCGGGCTACTATCACGAATTCTTCTGTCCTGATCACGCCGTCGAACTGATCTTCGATCCGCGCAAGCCTTCACACCACGTTTGTCCCCAGGACGGAACTGTTTTCTCAGGAGAGCCCTTCGACAGCGCCTGGCGCTGGTCGGTCAATGACAGGTTGAGTGATGCTGCCCTTAGATTGGCAGTCCATTCGATTCTACCTGCGGGGGATGAGGCCGGGACACCTGAGAAAGCCGCCAGCGATCGCAGCGTCGTTCGGCACATTCTGGAAGGCTATGCAGACCGTTACCGGACAATGCCCCCCGCACCCGAGGAGCATGGCAACCACCCGGGAGTGGTGACCTGGTCAGGACTCGATGAGTCGGTCTGGATCATTCGTTTGGCCTGGGCCCATGCGATCGTCCAGGATTCGCTTTCAGCCGACCTCAATCAGCACATTCGGGAGAACTTGTTGCGGCCGGCCTCGGATCACCTTTTCCGTGTCCTATACCGGGGAATTCACAATGCGACGAACTGGAACAACGCCGCCATCATCACGGTGTCGTTGGCGCTGGAGGACGCCGAACGACTCCAGCAAGTGTTGGAGGGCTCCGACGGTCTGTATGCCCAGCTGAGAGAAGGTGTGGGATCGGATGGATTCTGGTGGGAGGGATCGCTCAGCTACCACTACTATACCCTTGCCGCCCTGGTTTGGACGGTGCGGGCTCTGCGCTCGAGTGGCCACGGTTTCGAAGACAACGGAACTCTACTCAACATGCTGCGAGCCCCGATTTTTCAAGCTTTTCCGGATCTGACTCTACCTGCGATCAACGATTGCTGGAGCTTCATAAGACTGACTGGGCGGGTCGGGCACGGCATTCCTACGTCGGCCGAGTTCTACGAAACCGCCTGGGCCTGGTATGGCGAACCGGAGTTTGCTTGGGTTCTGAACCAGAACGCGCCCTTGCAGGAACGCTCTGGGCTGGAGGTGTTGCTCGATGGCGTCGAGGAGGTACCAGAAGCGGCCGAGCCCATTTTCGAAGGGTCTCATATGGTGGATTCGGGAGTGGCGATTTTCCGCAGCAGCGGAACGCGAAAGCATCAGAGCTATCTTCTCCTGAAGGCCGGACCCGACGGAGGTGTTCATGGTCATCCCGATCAATTGGGCATTCAGCTTTTCGTTCAGGGAGAACGTCTCACGTCCGATCTGGGGACGCCCGGATATGGCATCGACCTCAACGAGTCCTGGTATCGTCAGACCGCGAGTCACAGCACCGTGACTATTGATGGTCGCTCCCAGCCTGCGGCAGTGGGTCAGGTCCGTGCTTTTCGGACGGGTCCCGAGTTCGGAATCGCGGATGGGACGGTGACTTGGGACGAAGGCGACTACGCTGGAGTCCGTTTGCGCCGTGTCGTCTTGTGGCGAGAGCCCTACTTTGTCGATGTTTTCGACATCGAGTGTGGCGACTCGCGCTGCGCCGACTGGATTTATCATAATCGGGGCAGTCTGGTGGAGCAGCCTGCGGGCCAGCGCCGACTAGAGGCGTTGAGTAGAGAGGGTGGATTTGCTCACTTCAACGCGGTCGTTCGTCTAGAGCAGAATGGGGACAACCGTCTGGCGTGGGAATTGGGAAAGGCCCGGCTCGAGTTCTACTGGCCGCAGCAGCAAGGTGTCGAGGTGATGGTGAGTAAAGCGCCATCGAATCCCGCTTCAGAGACCCTGTCGGCTCTGATTCGTCGCACCACGTCCTCAAGGTCAAGGTTTCTGGGATTGTTTGTCCCCGGACAGGCAGGAGGTGCATCGTCGATCCTGGGTGCGCCTGGCTGGGAGATAGACGGAGAAGCCTGCAGACTGACGGTGAATACCTCCCGAGGGAATGACCTCTGGCTGATTGGCGCCGACCCCGCAGCCGCCCAGCTCTCGAGCACCTAGTACCTAAATTGAGCGATTGGTGGGCCAAGGGATGTCACACCTTTGAGCTAAGATGCTGACGGGTTAGGAGTTAGCGGTAGATGCGCTACCGAAAAGCTCCTAACCCAAAAGGTGAAACAACTATGAGCCACGATAGCATCCTTCCCTGTCATTCTGAGGGGTCTGTTTCCTGGATTATAGATGACGTGCAACCCACGTCGGAGACCTTAACCGGACGCGCCGGCCTGAGCCTGTTTGTCCGCTATGTGCGGAGCCTGGGTCTGTACCCCCACCTGGATCGGCTGTTTGGCTCCTTGCGCAAAAGCCGCAAGGGACAGCCGGTGACGGAGATCTTCAAACAGTTGCTGTGCTTCTTGCTGGACGGATCGAGCCGCCATCTGGTGTCCTTCGACGCCTTGAAGGAGGATCCGGGCTATGGGGGAGCGATCGAGACGAAGCCAGAGGCCTTGCTCTCCTCTCACGCCGTCAAGCGTTTTTTCGGCGGCTTTTCCATGTGGCGCATCTGGCTCTTTCGCCGACTCCTGCAGCAACTGTTTCTGTGGCGGCTGCGGTTGCAACAGCCGGCCCTGATCCTGCTGGGGATGGACACCATGGTGATGGACAACGACGAGGCCCCCCAGCGCCACGGCGTGGCGCCGACCTACAAGCGGGTCAAAGGGTTTCAGCCGCTTCAGGTCACCTGGGGCCGCTTGCTCATCGATGCCGTCTTTCGGGGAGGAGACAAGCATTCCAACCACGCCGACACGGCCCAGAAGACCCTGAGTCATCTGGTCCAGAAGATTCGCCGAAAGTACCGCTCCGACGTGCCGATGATCGTGCGTCTGGACGCCGGCTTTTTCGATCAAAAGCTGCTGAAGGTCTTGGAAGAACTCCAGGTCGGCTACATCGTCGCCGGCAAGCTCTATGGCGATGTGCAACAGTACATCTTGAAGCTGGAGGAAACGGCCTGGGGAGTCTCTCGCAACGGCGATCAGGAGTGGAGCTATGTGGAACTGGGAGACCGGCGGGGTAGCTGGAAGAAGTGCCGCCGGGCCCTGTTCTGCCGGCCGGCTTATGAGGACCGGCAGCGCCTTTTGGAGTTTGCCCGTCCCGATCAGATCCTGTACACCAATCTCGGTTGCGGCTCCGCCGTGGACGAGCAGCTAGGGCAAGCGGGGCTTGAGCGTTGGCTTCAAGCCGAGGCCATCCTGGAAGGCTATCATGGCCGCGGAGCCGACGAGTTGGTGCATCGAGCCCTGAAGGACTTTGCCTCACAAACTCTTCCGTTTAAGCGTTTTGCTGCCAACGCGGCCTATTACTACACGTTGCTCGTAGCCTTTTTCCTTTACGAGTGTTTCAAGGAAGATGTGTGCCAGCCCGTGGTACCGCTCAACTGCTACCCCACGACCTTACGCCGGCGGATCGTCGACGTGGCGGGGAAAATCGTGCGCCATGCCGGCCAGATCCTCCTGAAAGTCACAGCCGCCACCTGGAAGCAGCTTCAAATCGACCGGCTCTGGCAAAAGAGCGCCCACCCGCCGCCTTTCGCCTGGGTCTAAATCGCAAAAAACCAAAGCCTCCTTGCAGCCTCGCGGCCCCCGTGTGTCCAATATCGCCTCGGCTCAGGGTTTCTCCTCTTTTCGGGAGGGAAAATCGCCACCCTCCACCCTTCTGAGCTCACCCAGTACTCCCTCCCGTCGGAACTCGCATCTGGGCGACCTCCATCTTGCTAAAATGAGTAGAATCGCTCAATTTAGGTAGTAGTCTGTGTTGCAGCGTACTAGGTGCTGGGAGCAAAAGGCTGCCCTCAGTGCTCGATGACGGCACCGCCGTCGATGTTGATGGACTGGCCGTGGATCCAGGACGCCGCTTTGGTGCACAGAAACGTGATGAAATTCCCGATTTCTTCGGGTGTCCCCGTGCGCCCGATGGGGCAGTTCGCCCCAATTTGCTCCCATCTTTCTCCGCGGCCGAACATATCCATGCGCGCCGTATCCACGGCGGCCGGACAAATACAGTTGACGTTGATTCCATGCGGACCCAGCTCCATGGCCAATGATTGGGTCATTCCCACCTGTGCGAAGTTGGCAGCGTTATAGGCAAGGGCGTTGGCGGTCCCTCGCTTACCTGCGGAGGAGGCTATGTTGACGATCTTGCCTCCCTGCTTCTGTGCCAACAGAGTCCTGGCCACCACCTTGCTGCAGAGGTAGGTGCCCCGAACTTTGACGTCGACCACTCGCTGGAAGATTTCGGATTCGAGCTCAGTGGTGGGGACCCTGTCCTTTCCGATCGGCATGGCTGCGTTGTTGACCAGGATGTCGACCCTCCCGAACTCCTCCAGGGTTCGGCTCATCATCTGTTCTACCTGCTGCTCGTCGGTGACATCGGCAACCAGAGCCAGGGCTCCAGGACCGAGTTGACGAACATGTTCCGCAGTGCTCTGAACGTCTTTCCAATCGGCTGTCTTTTCGTCCGGTGGGAAAGTGTCAGGATCGCGGCCAGTTCCGGTCACCACTACGCTCGCACCCAGACCTGCCAGGGACATGGCGGTGGAGTATCCAAGGCTGCGGAGTCGCCCCGCCCCAGTGATAATTGCTACTTTTCCCTCAAGTTCGCTCATGTTGGTTCCTTATGATGTGATTGAAGTAGTTGGCCCCTTCTTCACCTCTGCCAAGGTCATGGGAAGCCTGAAGCGCAAGCGAGGGGTTTGGGGGTGCTGCAATGTGTGGGTGAAGGGGCCGGGGGTACCCGAGCAGTCAAATTGGGAAGATTCGTGGTGCCCCCAAACCCTCGCTTCCGTTTCAGGCTTCCATGAATCAAGTTTCCGCCGGAATGGTCCGTGCCGGCTGGTAGCCCCGTTGGACTTGCTAGCTGGATCGTTCGTAGTTGACCGCCATCAAGAAAAGCGCAATTCCGCCGACCAGATACCCACCCAGGACGTCACTGGGCCAATGAGCGCCCAGGTAGACCCGAGAAACTCCGACCAGTGCGATTGGACAGCTTACCAGAAACAGGGTTGCCGAACGCTGCCAACCCGGTTTCTTTCGCATCGCCACGATGTAGAGAAGAAAGCCGAAGAACTGCACGTAGAAGACCACGTGTCCGGAAGGAAAGCTCTGGTTCGGATATTCGATCAAGACCTCGATCAATTCGTCGGTTGGTCTTGGCCGTCCTATCAGGTACTTCAGCACCCGATTCAAAAGGCTCCCAAGTCCAACCCCCACCAGGCAGGTGACCCCTACGCGGACCTGCTTGAAAACCAGCAGGGCGACTCCCGTCGCGATGGCAATCCACCAGGCTGTCCCTCCTGTCCCCATCCACGAGGTTGCAAGCATCAAGTTGTGAAAGCCGAGAAGAGTGGTGGCCTGAACCCATTGGGCCACGGAGATATCCCACTGGAAGTAGCCGAAGCGATGAGCGAACACGCTCAAGACGACAAAGAGTGCGCAGGCTACGCCGAAAACAAGTCCGAGATAGGGTCGTTTCATGGTGAGGACAGAAATTGTGGGTCCGGTTGACTCCTTGCTATAACTCGCTGGGGTCGCCCAGCTTCAAGAGCTGCCGAGCGATGCTCTCCCATTCCTGATCCAGGGTATCCCTCGACTCGGGGCGGTCGGCACGATGATACCAATAACGGGCGTTGCCCCTGTCGCCCTCCTTGCGATGCAGGTAGGCGTGGACCCATGCCGCGTCCGAACTTTCGTCGGACTGGGCCGTCTGATGAGCCTCCTCCCAGTCTCCCTTTCTTTCATACCAAAGAGCTCGAAGCGGTGGTGAGAGTGCCTCGGGGGGATTCTGCTCTGTTTCAACCGAGTCCAGGAACTCCATCCAGTTCATGATCAAGATACCTCTAGTGTTCCGAAAGGGTTCGCGAAGCAACAACCGGATGATTTTCTATCGCTCCTTGGGCACACTCGTCAAGCCCCGGGCAGGGGCGGATTCGAAATAGTTGGATTAGGTTATACTCATCCATCCAAATGCAGCCAGGACTATGGTTTCGGTCCGCGATCTTACTGCCCACAGCGCTTTTTCGCTCTTTGTACACCGATTGAGGTAAGCACATGACGCTGAGTCGCCCCCCTTACAAGGTAGCTGCCGCGCATGTGGCACCTGTGTTCCTGGACCTTGATGCAAGTGTCGAAAAGGCTTGCAGCGTTATCGAAGAAGCAGCTCGAAACGGGGCCCGGCTGGTCGCGTTTCCGGAGGCATTTATACCCGCCTTTCCGGTCTGGTGCGCTCTGCGGGCGCCGATCTACAACCATGAGCTGTTCTGCCTTTTGGCGGAAGGTTCGATTCTGGTGGACGGTCCTGAGATCGCGCTGATTTGTGGGGCGGCCCGCGAACATGGTGTTTTCGTGTCCCTCGGATTCAATGAGCGCAGTGAGGCCAGTGTGGGTTCGATCTGGAACTCCAATGTATTGATCGGAGACGATGGGACGATCCTGAACCATCATCGAAAGATCGTTCCCACGTTTTACGAAAAGCTGGTTTGGGCCAACGGGGACGGAGCGGGGCTGCGGGTTTGTGAGACGTCCCTGGGGCGATTGGGAGTGCTTATCTGCGGCGAGAACACCAATCCGCTGGCTCGCTACACCCTCATGGCCCAGGGCGAGCAGGTTCACGTTGCCACCTATCCCCCGGTCTGGCCTACCAGCGATCCCGAGGAAGGCTCCAACTACGATCTTGCCGAAGCGATTCAGATTCGAGCCGGCGCCCATTCCTTTGAAGCCAAGGCATTCACCCTGGTGGTTTCGGCCTTCATGGATAAGGCCATGCGCGATCGTCTGACGTTGCTGGGTGCGGACGCCGCGCGGATTCTGGACGGCAGTCCCAGGGCGGTTTCGTTGTTGGTGGGACCCGACGGAAGAGCGGTAGGCAAAAGCAAGTGTGAAGATGAGGGAATTCTCTACGGTGAGATCGACCTGTCTCAATGTGTTGTACAGAAGCAGTTCCACGATGTAGTAGGACACTACAATCGTTTCGATATCTTCAACCTGCAGGTTGATCGCTCCGCCAACCGGCCGGTGTCCTTCGAGGATGGGGGTGGAGACGCAGACGAGGATGCGCTGTCTCAGCAGTCATCGGGAGGAGATACTGGCTCCTAGGGAGGACGGTTAGGCATTCGCATGTTCGGTGTTCTGCGGTTTGTGATTTAGCCTTTTTCCTTGCTCTTGGAGAAGGCAACCGATGGAAATGCTGAACTGCAAAATATCGAACAGGCGAATTTCGAAGGCTAGGGAGCTACTTCGGCGTTCGCATGTTCGACGTTCTGCTGTTCGTGATTCAGCCTTTCTGTCCTTGCTCTGGAGAAGGCAACCGATGGAAACGCCGAACCGCAGAATATCGAACATGCGAATTTCGAAGGAAGGAAGGATCGCTAGCCGGCCTGGAGCTGTTCCAAAGCTTGACTGAGCTCGTCGCGAGTGTGTTGATCTCCCTGTTCCTGGGAGGTAGCGATCCCCTTGGCGAAGATCGCTTCTGCGCCAGAGGTCTCACCGGTCTGTAGAAGTAGGGTGCCATACTGGAAATAGGTCGGGAGGTAGTCGGGGCGCTCCTGCACCAGCCTGGCGAAGGTATCGATCGCCTCCTGGTTCCGATCTTGCCGCCTGTATTCCATGGCCAGACCATAGTTTGCAAACGGATCTCCGGGGTTCTTGCGGGCAAGTTCTGAGAGTCGTTCAAGTCGAGTCTGGGTCATATTCTGTACTCGTTTGCTTTCCCCTCTCCGCCCACTTCAATTTTTCACGGAGTACGTCAAAGAAGCTCTTTTCGCTGGGTTGGATCAGCTCGATCTGACGCTCTGAGCGGGTGCAGACGATCTCGTCTTCCTGCCGGAGCGCCACGCCGATCTGTCCATCGACCGTCAGGGTGACGTCTTCGCCGTCCTTGAGAGCGATGCGTATCTTGCTATCGGCGGGGATGACCACCGGTCTATTGGTCAAAGTGTGGGGGCAGATAGGGGTCAATACGGTTGATTCCAGAGAAGGGTAGATGACCGGTCCACCGGCAGCGAGCGAGTAGGCTGTCGAACCAGTTGGAGTCGCCACAATCAGGCCGTCGGCCAGGAAGGTGGCCATGAAGTCTTCGTCAATGAAAGTATCCAGTCGAATGATTCGAGCTAGCGCTCCTTTGTTGATGACGACGTCGTTCAAGGCGTGATGTGTCGCGACCTGGCCAGAGACGTGGTGGACCTTCGCCTCTAGTAGCTGGCGGCGACCAATACGATATCGGCCCTCGATCAGGCATTCCAGGGCACCCTGAAGTTCATCCAGAGTGACCTCGGTCAAGAAGCCCAGCGATCCCAGGTTGACGCCAAGAATGGGAGCCGTATGGCGGCCGATCGTGCGTGCGACCGAGAGGATGGTTCCGTCGCCGCCGAATACCACGATCGCATCCGCCAGCGGAGGGATTTGCTCTCTCGGCATACCCTCGTAGCCGGATATCCGGAAGTTTTGCAGGAGGCTTTCTTCGATCAGAAGGTCGCAGCCCCGGGACCTCAGCCAGTCGAGAGTATCCTGGAGAGCCGGCGAAAACTCAGTGCGATGAGGCTTTACGATGATCCCTATCTTCAAGGAATGTGCCTGGGTTGCCGTATACGTTCTAGTGTACTTGGGATTCGAAGTTCTTTAAGACTTCGCTGCCTGGAGGAACTTGTCGCGACAGTCCTCGGAGCAGAAGTGCAGAGTCTGGTCTTTACTCCTCGCAGTAACGGCAAGGTCGGTGGCGACGTATATTCCGCACTGGGGGTCCTTGACCATATGTCCCTCAATTGTTCGCTTCGTCTTGGGCTTCCGCTGTTGGGAGGGTCGGGGACGGCCCTGTGTACCCTTCAGGCTGAAAAGCTTGGCGACCAGACTTCTCACCAGGGTCAAGATCAACAGAAAAAGAACGAGTCGAATGAGCCAGCCCATGGTTCAGGAACTTCCCTCTTCTAGATGTTTCTTAGCATTCTCAAGTTGTTTTCGGATCTCCTCTTTGTGCGGGTACTCGGGGTGGCTGTTCAGCAGTTTATCCCAAGAATCGATTGCCGAAGCGAACTTCCCGGTGGAAAAATAGGCTATGCCAAGATTCTGCAAGGTCTGAGGATGATGGGGGTCGAGCTTCAGGCAATGCTGGTAGGTCTCGATTGCCTCCGAGACCTTTCCCTGGTAGAGCTGGGCAGTTCCCAGGTCGGTCCTGACATCGAGGTTTTCAGGGTCCAGATCCAAGGCTTGCTGGTACCAGGAAACGGCGGCATCGAAACGTCCCATATCGTAGTATGAGTTTCCCAGGACGATCCGCACCTGCTTGTCTCCGGGTTGCTCCTCTGCCCGCTTCTGGAGCTTCCCCAACTCTTCCAGGACTTCAGTAGGAGGATGGCCCTCAGGGAGTCCGGATTGAGAGCCTGGACCAGCCCCGGTATGTTGGATGGGAGCCACCGCCGGCTCTTGATTTTGGATTTGAGCGGTAAAGAAACCGAGGATGAAACCGACGACGATCCCGACGGCCCCCGCAGCGTACAGCCTGTTCTTCATTGGAGGGGGTATGTTATCATAAACCTCGGTTTTTCTAGGAGCTAGGAGTCGGCGCGGTGGGGGAGTCTGCGCGGTAGGAGTGATCGCACCGGGATAAGCGGTCGAATCAGTCGACGCGGTGAAAGGCGGTCCAGTTTGCCCCAGACCTTGTATCGCGGAAAGGATATCGGAAGCCGTGAGCAGCTGATTCAGACCTGTCTGCGGGTCGTTGAGACGGGCAGTGCGGAGGAGCGCTATCGAATCCTTCCCCACATGAGCGTCATTCGCGCCAGACGCTACTTGGCTCCTCTGATGAAGCTTCTGCAGTCGGCCGATACCTCCGAAAAGGAATTTGCGGCGCTGGCTCTCGCTGGTCTTGGCGATCCTTTGGCGATCGAGCCGCTGACGAGTCTCTTCGACAACCCCGAAACCTTCCAGGATCCCAATTCTGAGTCCCTAGAGACTGCGATCATCTTCGCTCTGGGGGAGATCGGGGATGAGCGGGCTGTTGCACCTCTCTTGAGGATTTACGAGATCCGCTTGCGTCCGAATGAATCTCGTCTGGAGCGGCGGTGCTGCATCCTGTCGTCGTTGGGCAGCCTGGCCCAGCAGGGCAGTGAGCGGGCTCAAGGCGCTCTAGACAGTTTCACGAAGGAAGGGGATGTGGCGATTCGGGTGCTGGCTGTCACTGAGCTAGCGGCCGCTTATTGGCACCGCGCCCCAGAGGTTCCCAGTACCGTTCTGGATCAGATGGTCTCGCTAGCCCGAACCGCTCCCGAAGAAGTCCAGAAGGCGGCACTTTCCTCACTTTCGGCGCTGGCCAATCTCGGTTGTCCGGAAGCCGAAGAATTCTTTTCCGACAACTAGTCCTGGCTATTTCTGACTCAGCTGTTCCACCAGGGAGGCCGCGACCTCCGCATTCGGACCCTGGGGCGCTAGCTTTCCATATTCGCTCAGGTGTTTCACTGCATCATCGATCAAGTTCATTCCCAGAAGGATGATGCCCAGTTGATAGTGTGCCTCTTCATGAGTCGGGTCGGCTTCAACCGCCTTCTCAAGCGCGGCTCTTGCGCCCTTGCTGTTCCCGGAGTTGATGTTGACGACAGCCGCGTTGTAGTGGTTGGCGGCAGCGATCCTGGGATTTGTCGCGAAGCTCGCTGACTTCTCATACATTTCCTGGGCTTTCTTGGTGTCGCCCTTCTTGGTGTAGATTCCGCCAAGGTTCTGATAGAAGCCTCCATTCTGAGGATCCAACTGGAGGGCCTTCTCATAGGCCTGGATGGCAAGCTTGTACTGCTTGAGCTCCAGGTGAGCGTTGCCCAGCCTGGCCCAGATACTCGCTCGTACTGGATCCATTTCCAGGGCCTTCTTGAACGCTGCCACGGCGTCTTCATACTGTCCCAGGTTGAAGGCCATTAAGCCTTCCTGGTAGGCCTTCTGAACATCCGCCTGCACCGTCTGCTGTTTCAGGATCTTCTCTCGCTCCTCAGGACTCATTTCGAAGTCGAGCTTCCCCGACTTGCCCTCTTTCAGAACGAAATCGACCACTTCTCGCAATCCCTGGTGTCGATCGCCGAAGCTGTCCCCGCCGAAGCCGGCCTTCACGTTCTGTTCGAACTCGGTTTGGTATCCTTCCTTTTCGGCAACTACCCGGTAGTCGAACTGAAGGCTCACCGATCCATAGTAGTACTCGCCCTTCTTGTTGGTTTTCGTCTTGTATTTGCGCTTGCCTTTTTGGGCCTGGATCCTGATCTCAACATCCTTGATCGGGTTTCCCTGTTCGTCTTTCACCACACCCCGAACGGGACCCACACTTTGAGCCTGGACACTCTCCAGAGAAGCGCCCACCAAAAAAACGGCGATGCAAGCCAGAACAATCTTTTGTTTCATCGCTTTTCCTCTTCCTGCTGAGAGACGCCATTCAGGCCGGGCTCCCATTGTCCGGGCCGTCGGCGTCTTGGCTGAGAAACTGTTTTATCAAATTTATATTATCGGCGACAGGGCAGTTTGGCAAGCTTTGGAGGAACAGCGAGCCATAGCTCCGCGTACGCAGGCGGCCGTCGAAAACAGCCAGGACTCCACGGTCCTGGCGAGAACGGATCAGTCTTCCGAGGCCTTGCCTCAGCGTGATAATGGCTTCCGGCACCGAGTAACGAAGGAAGGAATTCACACCCTGTTTTTCCAGCCTCTCTATGCGGGCCGCTACCACCGGTTCCGTGGGTACCTGGAAGGGGAGCTTGTCGATGAGAACGGCACGCAGAGCGTCTCCCTGGACGTCGACGCCCTGCCAGAAGCTAGCGGTCGCCAGCAGCACGGCATGAGGGGTCTGTTTGAAGGCTTCGAGCAATTGACTCTTGGGTCTATCACCCTGCCGCAGCAAAGGGTACGCGGTGGTGTCCGAGAGGGCTTCGTAGACCCGGTGCATCTGCTGGAAACTGGTGAAGAGCAGAAAAGCATGGCCCTCGGTCAGAGAGAGTATCTGGCAGACTTCTTCGAGGAATCGGTCGAAATAGTGAGGAGCACGGGGTTCCGGGAAACCTCGAGGAAGGTAGAGGATCGCCTGCTGGGTGTAGTCGAATTCGCTGGGTACCATCAGCTCGACGGGTTCAGGCACTCCAACCCGCTCCTTCAGATAATCGAAATTGGCATTGGTGGTCAAAGTCGCGGAGGTCAGAATCGTGGTGTCGGTTCGGGCGAACAGTTTTTCCTGCAGAATGGTCGACACATCGATGGGCCTGAGATTCAGGAAAACTCCCCGTCCCCGTCTCTCCAACCAATAGACGCTGTTGGGGTCGTGGTGGTCGAAGACTTCCTCGAGGCAGGTGATCAGCTGTTCCAGACGACGGATCAGAGCGTCTGCTTCGGGGGGACGATGACCCTGGCGTTGGAGTCCGTAGTAGAGCTTCTGGAGGGTCGCCTTGAGGCGCTGATAGGCGGCGGATGCGCCCTCTCGCAGATCCACGGTTTCTCCAGCATCACGGTCGAAGAAGCTCAGCGGGTATCTTCCTTCCTGAGGTGGAAAGGCGTCGCAGAGGACCCGAGTTCGGGTCTCGAGTTCCCCTACTTCGCGGTCGTAGAGACCATCCTGAAACGTCTTGAGGAAGTCGCGGCACAGCTCTTCGATCTGGTAGCTGCTGGCCTGCTTTCCGAAGTAGGTGCAGGCGGCATCCTCGACTTCGTGAGCCTCGTCCAGAACCAGGATGGAAAAGTCGGGAAGAATTCGTCCGATCTCGTCGCTTTCGAGGGCGAGATTGGCGAAGAGCAGGGCGTGGTTGACGACGATGACGTCGGATTCCAGTGCCTTCTGGCGCATCCGGGTGATGTGACACTGCTCGAAAAAGTCACACTTCTGCCCCGTACAGGTTTCGCTGCGCGCGTCCAACTGTTGCCATAGGGGATCCCGGTCGCTGATCCAGCTTAATTCAGCGCGGTCACCGGTCTCCGTCTTGGCAAGCCAATCCGAGAGTGCCTCTTGACGTTCGGCCAACTCGCCCGAAAGGGCCTTCTGCCGAGTCGCTTCCTCGAACTTTTTGAGACAAATATAGTTTTGTCGGCCCTTCATATAGGTGATTTCCACCTCGGGAAACAGGTGTTTCTGGAGGAACGGAATGTCTCGAAGAAAGAGCTGTTCCTGAAGGTTCTTGGTCGCGGTCGAGATGATGACGCGCCGGTCGCTGGCTAGGGCGGGAATCAAGTACGCCAGTGTCTTGCCGGTTCCGGTTCCCGCCTCCAGACACAGATGATGACGTTCTTCAATGGCCCGAGCAATGGCTTCCGCCATCGACTGCTGAGAAGGTCGGAACTCGTAGTGGGATAGATGTCGATCGAGCAGACCACCCGGTCCGAAGATCTCCTCTAGGTTGGGGCTCTGGTCGTGAGTCAACGGACGCCGGACGCAGGCTCAGCGAGGCGGTGCCTGTAGTACTGAAATTGGTCGGTCAGAGACCGCACTTCCTGTCCCACCTGGCGCAGAAGTGGCGCGTCTTGTACGTTCTTCAGGACGCGACCGATCCATCCACCGATGCGATTCATCTCCGCTTCCCTCATCCCACTGGTTGTGACCGCAGGCGTTCCGATTCGGATACCACTGGTGACGAAAGGAGAGTGGGAATCGAACGGAATAGTGTTCTTGTTGACGGTGATGGATGCCTGTCCCAGGGCTTCTTCCGCCTGTTTTCCGGTAAGGCCTTGGGAGAACACGTCCACCAGAAAGAGATGGTTATCGGTTCCCCCCGAAACAATTCGGAATCCCTCGCTGGCGACAGCCTGGGCAAGTGCTTCCGCGTTCCTGAGAACCTGTTGTTGGTAGACCTTGAATTCGTCCGCCATGGCTTCTTTCAGACAGACAGCCTTACTGGCGATGACATGGACTAGCGGTCCTCCCTGGATGCCAGGAAACATCAATCGATCGAGAGCCTTTTTGTGCTCCTCTTTGCAGAGAACGATTCCGCCCCGGGGTCCACGAAGCGTCTTGTGAGTCGTAGTGGTTACGAAGTCCGCCCAGGGGACCGGACTGGGATGTAGACCCGTCGCCACTGCTCCAGCAATATGGGCAATGTCGGCCAGGAGGAAGGCTCCAACCTTCTTGGCAATCTGAGCCAGCCGATCGAAATGGATGGTGCGGCTGTAAGCGCTGGCTCCGGCCACGATCATCTTGGGTTTCTCTTTTTTGGCCAAATCCTCCAGAGCGTCGTAGTCGATCTGCTCGGTTTTCCGGGTGACGCCGTAGGAGGCCACCTCGAAGTACTTACCCGAAAAGTTCAGCGGGTGGCCGTGACTCAAATGGCCGCCATCGGACAAGTTCATCCCCAGGATCTTGTCCCCCGGTTCCAGAACCGCGAGGTAGACTCCGATGTTGGCCTGGGTGCCCGAGTGAGGCTGGACATTGGCGTGATCCGCGCCAAACAGCTTCTTAGCCCGTTCGATGGCGAGGCTCTCCACCACATCAGCATTCTCGCAACCGCCATAGTAGCGGCGCCCAGGATAGCCTTCTGCGTATTTGTTGGTGAAGACCGAACCCAGCGCCTCGAGGACAGCCTCGCTAACAAAGTTCTCGGAAGCAATCAGCTCCAACGTCTGTGTCTGTCTCTGGGTTTCCAGTTGTATGGCTTCCGCCACCTTCGGGTCGGTCTCAGCCAATGACCGATGCATCTTTGACATCTTCTCCTCTTGAGCTGTTCTCGGTCCTTTTGAAAGGGCTCAGACGTCCCCTTCCAGAGCGGTGATCTTCTGAAGGCGACGAGCGTGTCGTCCTCCCTCGAAAGTTGTATTGATCCATTCCTGGACAATCGCCAAGGCCAGCTCCGGATCCAAGACGCGAGAGCCGATGGCGAGCACGTTGGCATTGTTGTGTTGCCGGCTCAGGCGTGCGGTTTCCACGTCATGGCACACCGCAGCGCGTACTTTAGCGAACTTGTTGGCAGCGATCGACATACCGATGCCGGTTCCACAGACCAGAACGCCCCGGTCCGCCTCACCGGATGAAACCGCTTGAGCGACGGCCGCTGCATAGTCCGGGTAATCGACGCTTTCACCGCTGGAGGACCCCATGTCGGTGATCTCGTGTTGGCGTTGCTCCAGCAGTGTTTTGACCCGCTCCTTGAGCTCAAAGCCGGCGTGGTCGCCGCCGATCCAGATGCGCATTTCTCAGGGCCCTTACCTCGTTGTGGTGAGTAACTTCGATCGTAGCTCACTTGACTTGATCGGGTCAAACAGATAAAAGAAGCCTCCCTATGCGCTGGTCTCGATTCTTTATTCCCACCCTTCGCGACGTTCCCTCCGAAGCCGAGGTCGCCTCCCATAAGCTGCTTCTCCGAGCAGGATTGATTCGCCAGCTGAGTGCAGGAATCTATTCGCATCTACCGCTGGCCCGACGCACCCTGCTAAAGATCGAATCAATCGTGCGCCAGGAGATGGATCTAATCGGAGGCCAGGAGTTCCATTTGCCCGCACTTCATCCGGCCGAGCTCTGGAAGGAATCGGGTCGATGGGAAATCATGGGAGAGAACATGTTTCGACTTAGAGATCGAGGCGGTCGCGACATGTGTCTGGGCATGACCCACGAGGAAGTGTTTACCTCCATTTCCCGCGACGAGATCCGCTCCTATCGCGAGCTTCCCCAGATCTGGTACCAGATACAAACCAAGTTCCGCGACGAGCCCCGGCCCAAGTCGGGACTCTTGCGGGTGCGCCAGTTTCTGATGAAAGACTCCTATAGCTTTGACCTGGACCAGGAGGGACTCGACGCGAGCTATAAGCTTCACGAAAAAGCCTACCGCACCATCTTCGATCGTTGTGGACTCGAGTATCTGTTGGTCGAGGCTACTTCGGGAGCCATGGGAGGCAGCGAGTCTCATGAGTTCATGGTACGCACCGATGCCGGAGAAGACTACGTCGTCACCTGCTCCTGCGGCTACGCGGCCAACCGCGACCGGGCGCGGTCCCGTTTGGAGTCCGCACAAGATCCGGAGACTGAGGAATCACCCCAGGAAGTGCACACGCCCGGTCGCAAGACGATACGTGAAGTTAGTGAGTTTCTGGACATCCCTGAATCGCGGCAGATCAAGTCCTTAGTCTATATGGTGGAAGGTCAGGCTCACCTGGTTCTGCTTCGAGGGGATCATCAGCTGGACGAGGCCAAACTGGGTGCGCAGGTGGAGACCGATGCCTTCCGACCGGCCCAGCCGGAAGAGATTCTCACAGCCTTTGGCGCAGATCCAGGGAGTCTGGGGCCGGTCGCTGTACGGAACATGCCCATTTGGGCGGATCAGGCGCTTCAGGGACGTCGCGACCTGGTGTGTGGAGCCAACAGGGATGGCTACCATCTTCTTCATGTTTCTCCAGGGAGAGACTTCGAGGCTCCCTTTGTCGAGCTGCGAGAGATAGAGTCGGGCGATGCCTGTTTGCTGTGTGGAGAACCCCTGGAAGTAGCCAAGGCCTTGGAGATCGGACATATATTCAAGCTGGGTCGCAAGTACAGCGAATCCATGGAAGCAAGTGTTCTCGATCGGGATGGTCGAGAAGTGCCAGTGACCATGGGCAGCTACGGGATCGGAGTGGAACGGATCATGGCCGCGGCCGTCGAGCTCTACCACGACGACAACGGAATCGTGTGGCCCCGGAGCATCGCCCCCTTTCAGGTTGTCGTCACCCTTCTTCGACCCAAGGACGACGACCAGATGAAGGCGGCCGAGGGCTTCTGTGATGCCCTGGAAGAAGAGGGTGTCGACTGCCTGTTGGACGATCGGGATGAGCGTCCGGGGGTCAAGTTCAAGGACGCAGAGCTCATCGGGATCCCGGTGCGAATTACGGTTGGCAACAAGCTCCGTGATGGGAAGGTCGAGGTCTTCTCGCGCAAAGAGGCGGCGGTTGTGGAAGTTGCCACCGAAGAGGCAGTAGAACGGGCTTTGGAAATCCTCCAGGCGTATCCCATCTAAGATTCCCCGATAACTTCTACACGAACAAAGGTCGCGAGTCTGCCTTCGGCGTTCGCCTGTTCGATATTCTGCGGTTTAGCCTTCATCGGTTGCCTTCTCCAGAGCAAGGGGAAGCAAGGCTAAATGACAAACTGCAGAACGTCGAACATGCGAACGCCGAAGTATCTCTCCGGCCTTCGAAATTCGGCTGTTCGATATTCTGCGGTTCAGCCTCTATCGGTTGCCTTCTCCAGAGCAAGAAAGAAAGGCTAAATCACGAACCGCAGAACACCGAACATGCGAACGTCGAAGTGAATGCAATTCAGTGAAATCCGAATCGAGTAGCACGCCCATCTGACATTTTTCGGGTGCACTTCGGGAACAAAGGCGTTTTTCTTGTTGACAGATGGAGAATTATGGATTATTTTGGCACAAATTAGTTAGCTTAGGGTCTATTAGGATTAGATGAGGCGAGTGAGGCATCGTGTTCCGAGGCAACTTTCCCACCAAAGTCGATACTCAGGGACGGATCAAGATTCCCGTTTCGTATCGCAGGCTTATCGATGAGGAATACGGAGTGGACCTATACGTCACCAGCACGACCGGAGAGAACGTGCTCGTCTATCCCCTCAGCGAGTGGGAACAGATCGAGGCGAAGCTCCTGGAGCCCCCGAAGATGCGCCCTGAGAAGCTGAAATTTCTTCGCAACACCAACTACTACGGGCAAGTGGTGTCGATGGACAAGCAGGGACGGGTCGTGGTTCCTCCTCATTTACGGAAGGAGGCGTCGATCAGCGGAGAGGTGGCCGTCATGGGCTACCTCAATTATCTGCAGGTTTGGAATAGGGAGCGCTTCACGCGCTTGTTGGAATTGGATCCCTATACGGAGAGCGATGCCAGAGTGCTTGCGGAGTTGGGGCTATGACGGCTCTGGCATTTGTTGGGGATACCTCAACAGGGCATTGCCCTCGCATCCCTGATCGTTCAAGACGCAAGGCCGCTTGTATTGGAGGACGTCGTCGCAGGGGGCGGCAGCCCACCGACGTCTCTGTCGGCAAAAGCAGGTCGGCTCAAACCGGTAAGAGGAGCGCCTTGGGAATGGGGGCTAGATTGCGGCACGATCCGGTTCTGTACCACGAGGTCCTTGAGTTTCTCCGCGTCAGGCCCGGAAAGGTCTACGTCGATTGCACTACCGGACTGGGCGGACACTCCGAAGGCATTCTCAATGGTCTCCAGCGGACGGGTCGACTGGTCGCGTTGGACCGGGACTCCGAATCTTTAGAACAAGCCGGAACCCGCCTTGGCGGCCAGTTTGAGAATTTCAGCCTTCATCACGAGAACTTCAAGAACCTGCCGTCGGTTCTGGCCACTCTGGAGCTTCCATCGATAGATGGATGTCTGCTCGATCTTGGCATGTCGTCCTTCCAACTCGACTCGGGGGAACGTGGGTTCAGTTTTCAGCTGGAAGGTCCTCTGGACATGCGGATGGACCGGGATCAAGAGCTGACGGCAAATCAGTTGGTGAACGAGCTTCCTGAAGAGCGTCTGGCGGAGATCCTGTGGCGCTATGGCGAAGAGAAGTCGGCGCGAAAGCTTGCCGCAGCCATTGTTGCCCTCCGGCGACGAGCGAAGCTACGTACCACCATGGAGCTGGCGGGTTTGGTGGAGCGGGCCAAGGGTCGGCCCCGGGGATCCCGTCTCCACCCCGCCACCCAGGTGTTTCAAGCACTCCGAATTGCAGTGAATGAGGAGCTTTCAGGTCTCGAGCAGTTCCTGGCCGAGGTGGTCCGGATGCTGAAGCCGGGTGGGTGTTTGGTAGTCATCGCTTTTCACAGCCTTGAGGACAGAATCGTGAAGCAGACGTTCCAGAGGGAGGCCGGGAAGTGTATCTGTCGCCGCCGCCCGGACCTCTGCGATTGTCCCCGACTTGAGCGGGTCTCGATTCTGACGAAGAAGCCGGTGACTCCATCATCATCGGAGGTGCATCGTAACCCTCGAGCCCGAAGTGCGAAGCTGAGAGCAGTCCAGAAGTTGCCCGAGCCAGTGTGTTCGTCCCCACCGGTGTGTTCGTCCCCAAAGGAGGATCGATAACATGGTAGATCTTGGCATGCAGAGTCTTCGAAACCAGCCGTTCAGAGGCAAGAGCGAGGCGTCCTATCTGTGGATGCCACGATGCATCGCTCTGGCCGGCCTGGTGACCGGCCTGATCCTGTCGTATGTCTGGTCGCAGGATGCGATCACCGGCATCTCCTATCGAATCGAGGACTACAGACAGGAGAACGCCCAATTGGTCGACGCCATCGGTGGCCTTCGCGCTGAGCAATCATCCCTGGTCAATCCCGAGAAGATTGATCGACTCGCAGCAGACCTGGGGCTGGTTCGCTCCAATCAGGCCGAAGTGCGGATCCTGGAGGGGGTTCCCCAGACGGAGTCAGCTGAAAATCTGCTGGCCGAGTCCATGCCTGTGCGTAAGGCAGTAAATGAATGAAGATGCGAGCCGGGGCACTGCAGTACCTCGGGTCAGCCGGCTTCTGATCTTCTATTTGTGCGTCGTGCTTTGGTTCGTGGCGGTGTCGGTGCGACTGGTCCAGCTCCAGGTAGTTGAGGGCGGCGACTATCTGGAGATGGCTCTCCGTCAGCGGAAAGGCTACGTCGATCTCCACTCACGCCGGGGCGAGATCCTGGATTGCCATTTGGAGGAGTTTGCAATCAGCGTAGAAGCGGGTGTTGTGCAGGCTCATCCGCACAAGGTTGCCGACCCGGCGGGAGCCGCACGGCAGCTGGCACCGATTCTGGGGCTGACAGAGCGGGAGATTTACGACAAGCTCATTTCAGAGAAGCGGTTCCGGTACCTTGCCAGGGAAATCTCTCCCCGTCAGATGGCCCAGGTCAGGCAGCTGAAGCTAGCAGGTATCGATGTGGCGAAGGACAGCAAGCGGGTCTACCCCAACCGTGAACTGGCGGCACACGTTCTCGGGTTTGTGGGCGTAGACGGTAAAGGGCTGTGCGGGCTCGAGCTTGTCTACGATGACCAGATCAAGGGCGCTGCGGGTCGAGTCAATCTCCGATTCGACGCAAAACGCCGCCGCTTCGGTCGAGAGTCCGATGAGCTACCCACTCGAGGTAACGTCATGGTGCTCTACCTCGATCAGTCCATTCAGCATGCGGTAGAGCAAGTTTTGAACCGTACGGTAGAGTCCTACCAGGCCAAGAGTGGCTCCGCCATTGTCATGAACGTCCAGAATGGCGAAATCCTGGCCATGGCTTCTTATCCCGGATTCAATCCCAACAGCTTTAGCAAGTCCAAGCTGGGGAACTTCCGGAACCGAGCTATTGTTGACATCTACGAACCTGGATCGACCTTCAAGATCGTCACCTTGGCGGCCGTTCTCAATGAGGGATTATCCAGTCCTGACGAGTCGATTGATTGCCGCGTGGGTACGGTGAGACTGGGTGGGAAGGTCTACCGTGAGGCGACCAGGAGCTTTCAGAACCTCACTTTTAGCCAGGTACTGGCGAAATCGAGCAACGTCGGAACCATCAAGCTGGGACTTCGTCTGGGGGATGAACAGCTGCATGCGTACATTCGAAAGTTTGGCTTCGGCGCCAAGACGGGAATCGAACTACCGGGAGAGGAGGTTGGCCTACTTGCTCCGCCCTCCCGCTGGTCCAAGGTTTCCATCGGGGCGATGTCAATCGGGCAGGAGATTGGCGTCACGCCACTACAGGTAGTGCGCGCTTTAGCGGTTCTCGCCAACGATGGTTACCTGGTGAAGCCTCGAATCGTGAACAAGATTCTCTCGGCTCGTGGAGATGTGCTTCAGGAGTCCAAACCAGAACGGGAAGCGATCTTATCCCCGGCCACTGCCCGCAAGATGAGGCAGATCTTGGCGCTGACGGTAGATGCGGGGACGGGAAGAAGGGCTCGCCTGAGTGGTTATTCCTCCGGGGGTAAGACGGGGACAGCACAGAAGTTCGTTGATGGAGCATACTCTCGAACCAAGTACGTGGCTTCCTTTGTGGGGTTTGCCCCCGTGGACGATCCTTTACTGGCATCCATTGTGGTTATCGATGAACCGAAGGGAGCCTCCTACGGAGGTGTTGTAGCGGCACCGGCCTTCAAACAGATCATGGAGCGAGCCCTGATCCACCTGAAAGTCCCACGCGATCGGCCCGATCGGTCCACCAGGCAAATGGCGGAGGGACCGGCTCCAGGTGAAGAGCAGCGTGGGCGGTCTCAGCTGGACCGCGACGATTTCAAAGAGAAAGAAGGGCTGTCGGCGGAGGAGCTGGAGCAAACGGTTTTGGGCTTGATGGGTGAGGATCCTCTTCTGCATTCCAGTCGGACGGTGACAGTGGCAACCGACTCCTTTCGAATGCCCGATTTCAGGGGTCTCAGTTTGCGAGAGGTCGCTCGAGAATGCTCCCGTCTGGGCCTTCGACTACAGGTACACGGAAGTGGTGATGCCGTAGGGCAACGTCCAGCAGCCGGATCCCGAGTCTTCAGGGAGACGGTTAGCGAGGTGTACTTCGGTAACAGAGGATCCTTCGGCAACAGAGGGTCCTTCGGCAACAGAGGGTCGTCCATTTATGCGTCTGAACAGATTGGTCTCCAGAGCACAAGCCGGGACGTTGCTTCAGAAGGGCAATGACCAAAGAGATCCCGAGATCGATGCTCTGGAATATGATTCACGTCGGGTCGTCAAGGACAGCCTGTTCTTTGCGATTGAAGGTCTTGTCACAGACGGCCATATGCATCTTGACCAGGTTCTGCAGCAGGGGGCCGTAGCCGTTGCATCCGAGCGGGAAAAACCAAGGGGCTTTCCTCTGGTCTGGATTCGAGTTTCCGCCATCCGACCCTTCATGGCATGCGTCGCCAACGCCTTCAATGATCAGCCTTCCGAGCGCCTTCAACTGGTGGGCATCACGGGCACCAATGGGAAGACAACGACTGCTTTCCTGATCTATGCCATGATGGAGCAGCAGGCCCCAGGTCTTCTGCTCGGCACCGTTCACGCCTCGCTTCAGGGCAAGAGTTGGGAGACTGAGCGAACCACGCCTGAGGCGATCGATGTCCAGAAGATCCTCTCCGAAGCCGTTCAAGAAGGTTGTCGTTGGGGGGTGATGGAGGTTTCTTCTCACGCACTCGCATTTCACCGGGTCTACAGGTCCAGCTTTCCGGTAGGAGTCTTTACGAATCTGAGTCAGGACCATCTGGACTTCCATGAGACTCTGGAGGAATACTTTCAGGCCAAGCACCTCCTCTTCCGCCATTCCTACAACCCCGGACTTCGCTCCGCCGTTCTCAATCAGGATGACGGCTACGCCCGAAGAATCGAGCCTCCCTCGGGAACGCGTGTTGTCACCTTCGGCCTGGATCGGACTGCCGACGTCTTTCCGTTGGCCCTACGGACTTCGCTTGACGCCACCGAAGTGGACCTCAATTTCTTCGATCGCCGACTTTCGCTCCGCAGTTCGCTCCTGGGTGAACACAACCTCTACAATCTCATGTCTGCCGCCGCTGCCTGCCATCTGATTGGCGTCTCCGACGACCATATTCGTCAAGGCGCAGCGAGCTTGAAGAATGTTCCTGGAAGGTTCGAGAGAGTTGAGGTGAAGCGCGACTACGCTGTTCTCGTGGATTATGCGCACACTCCCATCGCCTTGAAGAAGGTCCTCGACTTCTGTCGCCAACTGACTCAGAAGTGCGTTCTTTGTGTCTTCGGCTGTGGAGGGGACCGGGATCGTGACAAGCGTCCTCAGATGGGCTCCATCGCCGTCGAGGGAGCCGATTGGGTTTTCATTACTTCGGACAACCCGCGAAGCGAGGATCCGGCCGGTATTATCGAGGAAATCTGTTCCGGCATTCCCGAAGGCTGCACCAACTACGAAACCCTTGCGGATCGGAGAGGGGCGATCGAGCGAGCCCTGGAGGTCGCCAAGCCGGGCGACATCGTCCTGGTGGCGGGTAAGGGACACGAGACCTATCAGGAAATCCAGGGTCAGAAGATCCCTTTCGACGACAGGGCAGTCGTGCGGGAGTTGGCATGATCGAACTGACGCTGGAGCAGGCCGCAAAGGCCATGAAGGCCTCCCGGACGGATCAGAAGGGCCCGCGGCAAGTCGGCCAGAAACCCTTTCCGCGGGTGACGATCGATAGCCGCAGTGTTGAGCCAGGAGTGTGCTTCATCGCCGTCGAGGGTAAGCGGCATGACGGGCACAAATTCATTCCCGAGGCTCTCCAAAAGGGTGCTGCGATCATTGTCTCTTCGGCGCCGTTTGCGGAACGTTCCGGCTGGGAGGACCGATTGTTTCTCCAGGTTCCGGATACAACTCAGGCCCTCCAAGGCCTTGCCCGTTGTGTTCGGAAGAAGTGGTCTCGTTCGATCATCGGTGTCACCGGAAGCATCGGCAAAACCACCACAAGGGTCTTCGCCACAGAGCTGCTGGGCCAAGGATTCCGTACCTTCCAGTCACCCGCAAATTTCAACAATGAGATCGGAGTCCCTCTTTCCCTGCTTATGCTGGAGCAGGAACACGAGCTGGCAGTCCTGGAACTGGGCATGAATCACCCTGGCGAAATTCGGACCCTGGCAGGAATCTGTAGTCCCGACGCGGCTCTGATTACCAATGTGGCGGCAGTACACCTCGAGTTTTTTCCAGGTCTTGACGCTATTGCAGCAGCAAAAGGAGAAATCCTGGAAGCGCTTCCACGGGATGGGATACTTTTTTTCAACGCGGATGATTCCCGGGTGTCTGCACTGGCTGCGCGTTATTCAGGTAGGAAAGTCTCTTTTGCGCTGGAGAACAGCGCCGAAGTCCGGATCTTGAACGCCCGCTCTGAAGCGCTATCCAAGACGGTGTTCGAGTTCGAGACCCGTGCACATCGCCATCTCGCATCGGCCCCCTTTGTGGGCCGCCACTTTCTTTACGACCTGGCGGCAGCCATCGCTGTGGCATTGACTTTCGAGTTGACGCCGGAGGAGGTTTGCGAAGGAATTTCCCGGCTGACACCATTGTCGATGCGCGGGAAGATCCTCAAACTCGATCGACGCAATGGTGCCCCGCTCACGATTTGGGATGACTCCTACAACTCCAGTCCCAGTGCCGTTGAGATCGTGCTGGAGACGGTTGCCGATCTCCAGAAATTTCGGCGCAAGATCTTGGTCCTCGGTGAGATGCTCGAATTGGGACCCGAGTCGCCTCAGCTGCACCGAAGAGTAGGCCGGGCCGCGGCAAAAACCAGGCCTGACCTGCTAGTCGCGGTGGGAGGGGAGGGGAGCCACATCGTGGAGGGCGCTCTCCGGGCGGGGTTGTCAGCCCAGAATGCGATGCAGTTTGAGAGTTCGGAAGAGGCGGGAGAGTACCTCGCGAGTGTAGTGCACGGCGGAGACTTCTTGTTGGTCAAGGGTTCTCGAGGCGTCCAGATGGATAGAGTCGTTCAATTCCTGGAGAGGGGAGCACCTTGATCTACCACATCCTATATGCGTTTCAAGACGAGTTCTCGGTGCTGAACGTGGTGAGGTACATCACCTTCCGAACGGCTTATGCGTCCCTCACCGCTTTGCTTATCAGTATGCTCCTGGGGCCCTGGCTGATCAGGAAGCTGAAGGCATTTCAAATCGGTCAATACATCCGGCAAGAGGGTCCGGCTAGCCACTACGAAAAGGCGGGCACTCCCACTATGGGTGGCCTCTTGATCGTGATAAGCATCCTTCTCCCCACCTTTCTTTGGGGCGATCTGACCAATTTCTATGTCTGGATTGCGATGGCTTCCCTGCTGCTCTTTGCCGCTGTGGGGCTGATCGATGACTATCTGAAAATCGCCAACAAGAGATCTCTGGGTCTAAGTGGTCGCTGGAAGGTTGTGCTGCAGGTCCTCATCGCGGCGAGTGTAGGTCTGTCTCTGATTGCCTTGAACGACTGGGGACTCTACAGCAACCAGCTGAGTGTACCTGTCTTCAAACGTTTCACGCCCGAAATGGATTGGGTGATTCTGGGTTTCTCAACCTTCATACCCCTGATCATCTTCACCTCTCTCGTCATCGTTGGAAGCTCCAACGCAGTGAACCTGACTGACGGGTTGGACGGTCTTGCCTCGGGACTGGTGGTGATCGCAGCCTCGGCCCTCACGGTGCTTACCTACGTCACTGGGCATGCGACATTCGCGACCTATCTGGGCCTCATCAAGAACACGTACGCCAGTGAACTGACGATCTTTTGCGGGGCCATGGTAGGGGCCAGCTTGGGGTTCCTCTGGTACAACACCCATCCGGCCCAGATCTTCATGGGTGACGTGGGTTCGATGTCCTTGGGCGGCGCGATCGGTACCGTCGCTGTTCTCATTAAACAAGAGTTGTTGCTCTTCTCGATCGGTGGAATCTTCGTGCTAGAGGCGCTCTCGGTCATTCTGCAGGTCGCGTATTTCAAGCTAAGCGGTAAGCGACTCCTGCGAATGGCGCCGTTGCACCATCATTTCGAGCTGCTAGGTTGGGAGGAGCCCAAGGTCGTCGTACGATTCTGGCTGGTCGGCCTGATCTTCGCACTATTCAGTCTGACGACCTTGAAATTGAGGTGAAGAAAAGCAGTTAGAGGACGTGGTTCCTAAGTGTTCCATCTCGTACTTATGAAATGAAACAGTGTACTAAGTTGCAGGAGCGAAGGGTTCTGGTGGTCGGGTTTGCCCGCAGTGGGCTAGCGGCGACCAATCTTCTTCTTCGAAAAGGGGCACAAGTCACCGTCACCGATCTGAGGGCAGAGGAAACATTGCAAGAGCAGATCGAAAAACTCGCCGGACCCGTTCGAAGGGTCTTCGGCCGGCATCAACCGCAAGATTTCATGGAGGCCGATCTCATCGTCGCGAGCCCCGGTGTCCCAACACATCAAGGCCTGCTGCACCGTGCCGCTGAGGCCGGAATTCCGATCTGGGGTGAGGTGGAACTCGCCTATCGCTGTCTCAGAGGTTCCTTCATTGGGGTTACCGGAACCAACGGGAAGACAACCACAACAGCTCTCATAGGAGCCCTGTTCGAGCAGGCTGGAATGCCCCACGCAGTGGCCGGTAACATTGGAACTCCCCTGACCGAGCTAGTGGACCGGAGTAGCGATGATCGGGTCTTCATCGTCGAGCTTTCTTCGTTCCAGTTGGAGACGATCCAGAGTTTCAGGTGCAAGATCGCTCTGGTTTTGAACTTGACACCGGATCATCTGGACCGACACTCGAGCTTCGAGGAGTATGCCCGGGCCAAACGGCGCATCCTTCTCAACCAGACTCCCGAAGACTTTGCCGTGCTGAATGCCGACGATCCCAATTCGAGGGCGATGGGTGAAGACTGCGCCGCTCGAGTCCTTCTCTTCAGCGAGCGTCGGCCGCTGCCGGAAGGAGTTTCAGTAGACTCCGGAAAGATTCGGATTCGGTGGGAAGGAAACGAATATCTGGTTATGTCCGTGGAGGAGATCCGGATGCCGGGACGCCACAACCTCCAAAACGTCCTGGCGGCTACCGCCGCGGGCTTTCTGAAAGGACTGGAACCCGGTTTGATCGCACAAGCCTGCCGCAGCTTCGCAGGTGTGGAACACCGACTGGAGCAAGTCGGCAGCCGAGCAGGCATCCACTTCTACAACGACTCCAAGGCCACCAACGTGGAAGCTGCTGCCAGAGCTCTGGAAGCTCTCGAGGGACCCTTGATTGTCATCATGGGGGGAAGGGACAAGGGAGCCGATTTCGGAGAGTTGGAGCACCTGATGAAGGACAAAGTCAAGCTGATGGTCTTGCTGGGCGAAGCTCGTAGCAGGATTCGCACTGCCCTGAAGGGCCGCGTCAAAGCCCGGGATGCCCACGACATGGTAGACGCTGTTGCGCTGGCATGGGGTGCG
Organism: Acidobacteriota bacterium; assembly: GCA_965219005.1. Taxonomy (GTDB): domain Bacteria; phylum Acidobacteriota; class UBA6911; order RPQK01; family JAJDTT01; genus CAUZIZ01. The sequence continues at coordinate 223,750 of CBDCMS010000004.1, forward strand.
GCCAAACTGGGAGATACGGTGTTGCTGGCACCGGCCTGTGCCAGCTTCGACATGTTCGACGATTTTGAACACCGAGGACGCGCCTTCAAGGAAGCCGTGGCGCAGTTGGGCTTGGAGAACAGCGCGTGAAACAGAGAATGCCCTACGACGAGGGAGTCTTGCTAATTGTCCTGGTTCTGGTTGGGTTCGGGCTCGTCATGGTGGGCAGTGCCTCGGGCCACATTTCCCAGGAGCTCTACGGATCGAATACCGATATCTTTACGCGACAGTTGATCGCCGTCCTGATTGGACTCGTGATTCTCCATCTGGGCATGACGACCGACTACCGCCTTTACCAGCACCCAGCCATTATCTGCAGTCTGTTCGTTGGGTCCATTCTTCTCCTTGTGATTCCCCTGGTTGGACCTGGTGGGGCCGGGGTCCGCCGCTGGATCTCTCTGGGACCCATCAACTTTCAGCCTTCCGAATTGGCAAAGCTTGTCATAGTGTTGTTCTCCGCCTACTACCTGGTGCGTTACCGAGAGTCGATTCCATCGATCAAGGGTTTGCTGCCCTATCTCGGACTCCTGGCGCTGCCGCTGGTTCTGATCCTGTCGGGCCCCGATCTGGGTACCGCGGCGTCCATTGCCGTCACCGCGGGTTTGCTGCTCTATTTGGGAGGAGCACCACTGAAGTACCTGTTGGGCCTCGTGCTGGCGGGCCTACCTCTTCTTTTCTTCCTGGTCTTGAACGTCGAATACCGGCGTAACCGGCTTCTCGCATTCTTGGATCCTTCCCAGGACCCTTATGGAATAGGTTATCAGGTGCGACAGAGCCTGATAGCGGTTGGTTCTGGAGGACTAACAGGCCAGGGCTTCGCCAACGGGAAACAGAAGCTTTCTTTTCTACCAGAGTCCCATACCGACTTCATATTTGCCGTTGTTGGAGAGGAGCTGGGATTGCTCGGCTGTGTTTCTTTGCTGGTCCTTTTTGCTCTTCTTTTCTGGAGGGGTGTCCGCATCGCGCTTCGAGCGGATACGCCTTTCGGATCCTATCTGGCCATGGGTATCGTCTGCATGGTGGTACTCCAGGGGCTTATCAATATGAGCGTCGTTGTCAGCCTTGTTCCCACTAAGGGAATCCCGCTTCCCTTTATATCGGTTGGGGGCTCCTCCATGTTGGTAATGATGGCCGGTGTCGGAATTCTGTTGAACATATCCCGACGCTGTCAGCAGCACTAGTACCCTGTCAATTTCGAGGTTGACAGGGTACTAGGGACCCAAGACTCCAGTGAGTAAGAAGAAGGGAAAACGCATTCTTTTCGCGGGTGGTGGAACCGGGGGACACGTCTTCATGGCCGTCGCTATAACTCAATACCTGAGAGATAAAGATCCCGGAGTCGGCATTCGCTTCGTGGGTACGCCGGGAGGGCTGGAGAACCGGATCCTGCCGTCTCTGGGTATTGACCTGGACACCCTTGAGGTCGGCAAGCTGAAGAGAGTGGGCCCGTTGAAGGGAGTTTCGACGTTACTCCAGTTGCCAGGATCTCTGTTGAAGGCCCGCCGGATCTTGAAGTCCTTCTTGCCTTCAGTGGTGGTTGGACTGGGTGGATACTCCTCCGGCCCGGTTGTCCTGGTGGCGGCCTGGATGGGAATTCCCAGTCTCCTGATCGAACCGAATTCACAGCCGGGATTGACCAATCGGCTGCTCTCCTACTGGGTCGATCGAGCAGCTGTCGCGTTCGAGGAAAGTGTCCGATGGTTCGGCTCCAAGGCTCGCCTGACCGGGATTCCCGTCCGAAAGGAGTTCTACCAGGTGACTGAGATCGGCGCAACCTCGGGACCATTGCAGGTCCTTGTGTTCGGAGGAAGCCAGGGGAGTAAGGCAATCAATAGCCTGGTCTGCGAAGCCTTGCCTTTCCTCTCGGCCGAATCGGTGAAGCTCGCACATCAGACCGGCCCGGCAGACTATTCTCGGGTGAAGCAATGCTACGATGCCCGCGGTTTCCCAGCCGAGGTTGTTCCTTTTATCAATGCCATGCCGGGCTATTTCAACCGTGCGGACTTGATCGTGGCTCGATCCGGTGCATCCACTGTTGCCGAGATCGCTGCAGCGGGGCGACCCTCTATCTTGATCCCGTTTCCGTACGCGGCTGACGATCACCAGAGAAAGAACGCCCTCGCCCTGGAAAGGCAGAAAGCAGCTCTGGTTATTGAACAGGACAAGGCGACAGGGCGGGATCTAGCCACGATGCTGAGTCTGCTAGCCGGAGACAGGGAGCGCCTGCGTGCCATGGCCGCTGCCAGTAGACGTGTTTCTCGACCTGATAGCGTCAATCGGATCGCCCGGGTAATGGAAGAACTGACAAACGCAGGGTCCGAGGTTGGGGGAACGGACGCAGAGCAATCCCCTGGAAGACAGGGCGATGAGGGCTGACCTGGATGAGATACGCAGAGTCCACTTCGTGGGAATTGGGGGGGCGGGCATGAGCGCGATCGCCCAGGTCTTGCTGCAGTCGAACTATGTGGTTTCCGGTTCCGACTTGCTCGAGAGTACGACCCTTCAGCGTCTTCGTTCTCTGGGGGGAGAGGTGTTCCTGGGGCATCGTGCCTCGAATGTGGGCAGTGCCGAGGCAGTGGTGTTCAGCAGTGCGGTGTCGGCGGAAAATCCTGAGCTGGAAGCGGCGCGCCAGAGAAAGCTTCCGATCCTGCACCGGGCCGACATGCTGGCCCATCTGATGCAGTCAAAGCAGGCGATCTCGATTGCGGGCACTCACGGCAAAACGACCACGACCGCCATGACCGCCGCTCTACTGCTGGAAGGGGGACTCGACCCAACGGTTCTGGTGGGGGCTCAGGTGAAGCAACTGGGAGGCAACGCTCGGGTGGGCCAGGGGGGCTACTTGGTTGCTGAGGCGGACGAAAGCGACGGCACCTTCCTGAAACTGTCACCACGATGGGTCGTGGTGACCAACATCGACACCGACCACCTCGACTATTACGGTGACCTGGAGCACATCAAGAAAGCGTTTCTGGAGCATATCAGGCGGGTCCCACTGCAGGGCGGTGTGATTGCCTGTGGGGATGACTCCAACCTCCGCCAGATCCTGAAAAAAGTTCACCGGCCCGTGATAACTTACGGCTTGGAGCCGGGGGTAGGTGTGTCAGCCCAGGATGTGGTTGGAAGTGCCCGCGGATCGACATATAGCTGTTTGCACGACGGTCAGCTGCTGGGGCGGATTCAGTTGGGAGTTCCCGGACGGCACAATGTGGTTAATTCCCTAGCCGCGATCGCTGTTGGCCTTCTGCTCGATGTCCCCTTCTCGGCCTGCCAACGGGGCCTCAAAGCCTTTTCTGGCGTCGAGCGGAGACTGGAGTGGAAAGGGGAAAAGTCGAGTGTGCGCGTCCTGGACGACTACGGCCACCACCCCTCCGAAATCCGAGCGACTCTGCGGGCGTGCACCGGAATGGAGAGGAGGCTGCTGGTTGTCTTCCAGCCCCATCGTTTCTCTCGAACTCACCACTTGATGTCAGATTTGGCAAAGTGCTTCGGGGATGCAGATCAGCTTTTCGTGATGGACATCTACGCGGCTGGGGAAGAGCCGATTCCCGGCGTGTCGAGTAGACATCTGGTGGAGCAGATCAGCCGCCACCGCCAGGTGACCTATGCAGACGATCGCCGGAAGCTTGTAGAGGAATTGAAGCGAGCGACAAGGCCTGGAGATTTGCTCCTTACCCTGGGAGCAGGGGACGTGTGGCAGATTGGGGAAGCGTATCTTGAAGATTAGTGGATTCAAACAGATTCTGCTGATGTCTGTGGGTGTACTGGGTCGGTTCCTGATGCTGCTGCTTGTTTTCGGTGGCCTCTCCTGGATTGTCTACTACGCCTGGGACTCGCCCTATGCGCTGAAGTATTTCCAGCTTCGAGAAATTCACTTCGAGGGAGGCACCCATGTCTCGGAGGAGAGTCTGCGACAGTTGATACAGAAGGCCTCCCCACCAAACCTTCTCCGGATCGATCTGGAACACGTCCGCGGTATCGTCGAGACCGAGGCGTGGGTGAAGTCAGCGGTGGTGCGGCGGAAGCTTCCCGACGAGCTCTATATCTACGTCGCCGAGAGGCAACCGGCGGCGGTCGCGGCCAGCGACCGAGAGCTTTACATTGTGGACGGAGAGGGCACCATCCTCGACCGTCAGAAATCCGACTACCTCTTGGATCGCCCCGTCGTGAAGGGTTTAAAGAAATTGACCCCCGAGGATCCCCAAACCCACAACAGCTCAAGGATGCACGCCTATCAGAGACTCCTCGCCGAGCTGTCTTCGGGAGAGAAGGATCATTCAGCTTCGGTCTCGGAAGTGGACGTCGAGAATCCGGAGCGCATCGGGATCGTTTTGGACCATGATCCCGTGCCGATCTACCTGGGTGGGAACAGGTTTCTGGAGCGCTATGAGCGTTTCCTTTCGCAGCGGAGCCTGTACCGTGAGCTCAAGCGGGAACACGGACTGATCGAATACATCGATTTGTCCTACGACAACAAGATCATATTTCACACTCCAGACGAGCAGACAGAACGCATTACGGGTGGAGCGGACGACCACCCTCTGTAGCGATTGCCATGGCAAGAAAGAGGCACCTTCTAGCGGGAATCGACGTCGGCACGACGAAGATCTGTAGCGTGATTGCAACGATTGATGAGGGGAAGGTTCGAATCCCCGGAATCGGGTGGAGTGACTCCAAGGGGCTGAAGAAGGGAATCGTAGTCAACTTGACCGAGACCATAGATAGCGTCAGGAAGTCCCTGGACCAGGCGGAAACCGAGGCCCGCGCCGTCGTCGATTCAGCCTTTGTCAGCGTGGGTGGAATTCATATTCAGGGGTTGAACGCATCGGGTAGGACCGAACTGCGAGACCAGAACAGCGAAATCACGCAGGAAGACATCGCTCGAGTCATTGAGGAGGCGAAGTCTTTGGAACTGCCCGAACACTACGAGGTCATCCATGCCTTGACCCAGGATTTCACCGTGGACGGGCAGGGAGACATCCTTAATCCTCTGGGTCTGACGGGGCAGAGCCTCTCCGTCAATCTCCATCTGGTCCTGAATGCAGCGGCTGCGGTCCAGAACATTGTGAACGCGGTCAACAAAGCGGGCGTCGTTGTTAGCGGGGTCGTCATGCAGCAGTTGGCTTCCGCCGAAGCTGTTTTGACCGACGACGAGAAAGAGTTGGGAGTCATCGTCGTTGACATCGGTGGAGGAACTACTGATGTGGCTTTCTACCGTCGCTCCAGCATCTGGCACTCGGCCGTGCTTCCGATCGGTGGGGACCTGATCACCAAGGATATTGCGATCGGATTGAAGGTCCCCCTCCAGGAAGCAGAGCAGCTGAAGAAGGATATGGGAAACGTCTTTCCTGAGAGCATCGCGGCCGAAGAACTGCTGGAGATCAGCGAGGTCGGTACCGGTCGGCGGAGCACCATCTCGCGTCGCCTGTTGTGCAAGATCATCCAGGCCCGTTGTGAGGAGATCCTCAACGCGGTCGGGGAGATTGTGGAGGAAGTGAGGATGAGGAAGGACCTCATGACTGGAGTCGTTGTCACCGGGGGCGGCTCTCAGCTGGACGGACTGCTGGATCGGGCCGAGCAGATGCTGGCGATGCCAGTGCGGATGGGCTACCCCATCAATCCGGACTCGGTCGAAGAGCGACCGTTCGATCCTGCCTATGCCACCGCACTTGGTTTGCTGAGGTACGGCAAAGAGATGCAGAACGGAATGGGATCCAACGGCTCCAAGAGTGTGTTGGCCCGCCGACCCAAGGCGCCGAGCGAGCGGTTAAAGGATTGGGTGCTGGGAAGGATCGGCTAAGTACACTGGAACGTAAATATGGCAACGTTAGCGTGTTTATTAAACAGCGTACGTAGTAAGACCCTCCGGAATGGGGAGGTAAGGTAGTGGAGGCATTTGATGAGCCAGCTGATTTTTGAAGAAGAGCAAAAGGCTAGTTGGGCGCTGGAAGAAGGGACCAGAGAGGGCGCCCGAATCAAAGTAGTAGGCATTGGTGGTGGAGGCTGTAACGCGATCAACCGGATGATCGAAGCCGGCATCGAGGGTGTCGATTTCATCGCAGGTAATACGGATCTGCAAGCCCTGCGTCATTCCCGTGCGCCCGTCAAGTTGCAGCTCGGTACCATGCTGACGAAAGGTCTGGGGGCGGGTTCAGACCCCGAGATCGGCCGCAAGGCAGCCTTGGAAGACACCGAAAGGATCATCGAGTTGTTGGAAGGGGCCGACATGGTCTTCGTGACCGGCGGCCTGGGAGGTGGTACCGGAACCGGAGGGGCTCCCATCGCTGCCAGTCTGGCGGCAGAACTAGGTGCCCTCACCGTCGCCGTGGTTACCAAGCCCTTCAGTTTTGAGGGGAAGAGACGGATGCATCAGGCCGAACAGGGACTGTCAGAGCTCAAGGATAGCGCCGACACGGTCATCACGATTCCGAATGAAAAACTCCTCAACGCACTGCCCCCTGGGACCTCTCTCATGAACGCCTTCAAGTTTGCAGATGAGGTTTTGTGTCAGGCGGTCCAGGGCATTAGTGACCTCATCAATGTTCCCGGGGTGATCAACCTCGATTTTGCCGATATCAAGGCGATTATGTCGGGCATGGGAATGGCGCTGATGGGTACCGGTACCGCAGAAGGGGAGGATAGGGCAGTGTCGGCGGCGCGCAAAGCAGTGCACAGCCCTCTGTTGGAAGACGCGACTATCAAGGGAGCTCAGGGTGTCTTGATCAATGTGACCGGCAGCCACAATCTAACGCTTCATGAGGTGAGTGAGGCGAACTATGTGATTCAGGATTCGGCCGACCCGCATGCCAACATCATCTTCGGATCCGTTTTTGACGAGGCGATGGGCGAAAAGGTCAAGATTACCGTCATTGCCACCGGATTCGGCGATCCACCACAGTCCCGGCTCGATGGCCCGGGGAGTACTTCAGAGAGTCAAGAGACACCACGTCCCAGAGTGCTCCCAGGTCGAGAAACGGCGGCAACGGTAGCCTACGCCTCCAAGATAGAACGGGAGGCCGAGATTCCTGCCTTTCTCCGGCGCGGTCCGGAGTAATCCAGGTTCTCTCCTTGCTCATTTCCAGCTTCGGTTGGCGACCTCGCGGACGGTTTCCATGCGCCTGCGCATCAGGTTGCCTGACGCGAATTTCACAGGGAGTGTGGAAAGGGTGTGGACGGCCAAGAGGAGGGATAGAGAGTAGAGGGGCTTCAGCACTTTGCACAACCCGAGTGCATCCTGCACAACCCGAGTGCATCTTGCACAGCCGGAGTGCGTCGATTCAGGCTGGAAAAAAATACGCCTGACAGGAGCGTCACTTGGCGTAGGTACCCAGGTCATTTTTAGGTTAGATCGGTCCTTGTCGATGCGGAGCTAGAAGTAGCATCGATCGCTGGTAATCGCCGCCACTCAGATCTGGAAGCCCACTGAAAACGGGTTAGCACTACTTCCCCAGATTGCGCCATTCCAGCTGCAGGAATCTGAAGGGCGAGTCACCCAGAACCTTGTATCCGTGCTTTACATTTCTGGGGCAGAAGATCACGTCCCCGGGGCCTACCTCTCTTTCGAATTCTCCCACTTCCCAGATAGCCCTTCCTGCCAGGACGACCTCGGCCTGCTCCATCTGGGCATGATAGTGGACAGGCGTGAATCCTCCCGGCTCATACTCCACCAAGGCTATTATGGCTGCTTCCGAATTGATGGTGGGGCTGGCAAATACCACCTGGGAAATGCCAAAGTGCCCACCGGCGGCTCCCGTATCCAGCTTCACGGGAGGGGTCTCCTTCTCGGAGAGAACGAAGCCGACGGGATGAGTCAGTGCCAAGTCTCGGGTAGCAGCGCCGTCCAGTTCAATTCCGCCTCTGGGGACTGCTCGCCAGGAAGTGAAACCGTCAAGAACAAACTCGTATCGTAGAATTCCGTAACGCCCCGGCTTTCGATTGGTAACGAACAACTGGCCGTCCATGCTAAACGCCAGTCTGCCGGGCGATGCCAAGTGTTCGCCCGTCAATGATCCGTTCGTCTCCAGATGTCCCCTGCTTATCCGGAGGCGGTGGATAGAGTTCGTGGCCGCATCAGAGAGAAACGCCTCCGTCCAGGGGCTGACGGCAGCGGACATGAGCTCGCTGCCTGCCAGGGTCAGGGCCTTTTCTGCGATGACATCTAGCTTGGAGCCCTTTCTCCTTTGGAGACGGTCGACCCGGTCTTCTGTGATTCCGAAGATTTGATTCTCCAGCATGAAGATATCCTGGTACTTCCCGCCAGTGGCAGCCTTGAAGGTCTCGAGAAGCCGACGCCGGGGATAGCTGTTCCGGACAGTCTCCGAGTAAAGCGAACTCCCTTGGCGAAAGGGCGCGTCCAGAGCGGGAGTGTCCAGGATCCTCCCAGCGAAGCTCTCCGGTTCTCCGCGAAATCCCTTGTAGGGCTCCAGGCTGTCATTTGCCGGCCGGTAGAGGAATCGAGCTGTCTCTGTTCGATCCTGGCCGTAGGTAACCAGAATATTGCCCTCTTTCACCCCGAGAGCATGAATCTGAGTGACTCCAGCCAAGTCCCGGCTGTCGTAGTTTCTGACCAGCTTTACAGCGCCTTGATCACCTAGATGGAACAGTAGAATCTGCTCGTTTCCGTCTAGAACGAAGAGACGATGGTTTGCGGGGGCACCCAGGGAGAAGGGAACGGATGCGGTAAGGTAAACAAACAGGATTGTGTAGTGAAGCGTGTTCATGGTCCTACCTCCTTTCGAGGCTCATGCCAATGCGGCTTCCTGGTGATGCAACTCCACGTCTGGGGAGGTTCGGGAAGGAGTGAGCCTCGGTACAGAGTCTAAGCTCGGTGCGATTTGGGAATCAAGTTACGCTTGCTGGTGATTGGAAGGAGTTGTGGTCGAGCCTAACTCGACGGACGGTGGCCTGGAGACCAAAGCTAAAACGAGGGCAGCAGAATGAGTCAAATCTCGATTCGCCATCCCTTCGAACCCATCGCCTTGGAGCCGAGGTTCGGTTCCGGTTTTTTCCGATATCTCTAAATTGGTCGTATATGTGTGATATCCTAAGGTTTACGTTTAAGGCCTCGACTCGTTCTAACAGGTTTGGGGGTATGCTTCCTCGAGAGCAGTCTTGAGTCCCGGCGGGTTCTCACGGCGTGCGTAATGCAGGTCTTCGTCCGTCGATGCCGCCCCGGGAAGGCATAGACAGCCATGTCCCGTGCACTCTCTGTAGCGAAGGATCTGGTTGGTGGGGCGGTCCTGATCTACGCTTCGCTGATCGCCGCGCTCACGGTCAGGTTTCTCTGGATCGATTCCCAGGGCATTATCCAGTCTCAGGGAAGCTACTGGGACTATGTCGCCTATTCCATTCTTGCCCTCCGCAACGCTATAATCCCTAGTCTGCTCGCGGGTCTCGCAATTTTCTTCTTGTACTATCGACGTCTGACACCCATCTCCTTGAAGGCGGAGTTTCTCCGCGGAAGCATCTCTCTGATGGCTTTTTTTGCCAGCATGGGGATCCTGAGCCTGATCTTGGCCCCGGCCTACACCTTTCCCAGGGAGACCTGGGTCGTCGCCTGGGCTTTTTCGGTGACTTGCCTCTCGATTACGGTTCTCACCCGGCACCTGTCTCCGTCAGTCGCAGGCAGACTGCTCTATAGCCGGTCCACACAGCTCCTCATCGATGGTGGGGTCGTAGCCTTCGCTTCGTTCTTGGCGTATGTCCTGCGTTTCGATTTCGCCATTCCCGACAGATACCTCCAGCAGCTCACGATTCTGCTTCCCTATGTGATTATCTTTTCGGTGGGCGGGAACTACCTATGGGGCGTCTACGCCTTTATTTGGCGTTTTACGAGCCTTCGGGAAGCCTTGGTAATCGCCCAGTCGGTGGCAACTGTAACCTTGGTTCTCACGGTTTTTCGCATCGTAGCCTTTTACGAATACCCGCTCCTGCGGATTCCGTTCGGGATCTTATTTACTCAAGTCTTGCTGACCTACGTAGGTTTTCTTGGCGTACGAGTGTTGCGCCGAGTGCAATTCCGAGAGCGGCTTCGGAAGGGAAAGAAGACCGCGGCCGTTAGCAAGAAGGTGCTGCTGATCGGAGCGGGACAGGCGGGCCAGCTACTGCTTCGTGAACTGGAACACGATCCGACCTTCGATGTGGTGGGATTCCTGGATGACGATCCCCGAAAGATCAAGCGCGTCATCAACGGCGTCCGAGTGATGGGAGGTACCGTCGATCTTGCTTCCATGGTCCGAGAACATGATGTGGACGAAGTGATCCTGTGCATGCCCACGGCTTCGCGGTCGTTGCTTGCAAGTATCGTCAAGCGCTGTGAAAAGATGGAGCTCAGGACCTCTTCGGTTCCCAGCATGTCAGAGATCGTCCGGGGAAATGTTGCGCTCAGTCAGCTTCGACCGGTCCGGATGGAGGATCTCCTTGGACGGGCTAGCGTCGAATATGATTCTGGGGACAAGGAGTTGATCGATACCTATCGGGAAAGAACCATTCTGGTTACGGGGGCGGCGGGTTCCATCGGCTCGGAGCTGGTGCGCCAGCTGAAGGGCTTTTCTCCTGCAGACCTTGTCTTGCTGGACAAAGATGAAAACGGACTTTACGAGATTGCTATGGAGATCCGTGAGGATTACGGGAATCGCATTGTCGAGATCGTAGGCGATATCCGGGATCCTAATCGTGTGCGCAGCGTGTTTGAGCAGTGGAAGCCCAAGGTGGTTTTTCACGCGGCAGCCTACAAGCACGTACCTCTGATGGAGGACTATCCGTCCGAAGCAATCCTCAACAATGTCGTAGGGTCGAGAAACCTGATAAGGCTCTCCGGTGAGTTCGGAGTTGCTTGTTTCGTCTTGATCTCCACCGACAAGGCGGTCAATCCCAAGAGTGTAATGGGTGCCTCCAAGCGGATTGCCGAGGCGATCCTGCAGCGGGAAGCCGGCAGGGGCGGGATCACCCGCTTTTGCGGTGTTCGATTCGGGAACGTTTTGGGGAGCCGGGCGAGCGTGGTGCCGGTCTTCCAGAGACAGATCGCAAGAGGTCACGAAGTCACCGTAACCCACCCCGAAGTGCGGCGCTATTTCATGACCATCCCAGAGGCGGTTCAACTCGTGATTCAGGCTGGATCTCTGGGAAGGAGAGGCGAGCTTTTCTTGCTGGATATGGGAGATCCCGTGAAGATCGTCGATCTCGCGCGAGATTTGATTGAGCTTTCCGGGTTGGTGCCGGATCGAGACGTCAAGATCGAGTTCACCGGTTTGCGTCCGGGAGAGGAGCTTTGCGAGGAACTCTTGATCGGCAGTGAGGATGGAATCCGAAGTACGAGCTACCCCAAGATCTTCATCGCGAAGTCACCCAATGCCGATTGGGAAGGATTGAATGAAGCGGTGGCCCTGTTGGAAAGGGCTGCCCAAGACGAGGATGTCTCGACGATCTACAAGATTCTGCGTGCCATGGGCATCGGCTACGATGAAACCCTTCCCGAGCGGGTTGCCGCTGCAGACTGATCGGGAGGAGTCGAACTCCGCCGGCTTGTTGGTTGCACCCCGAATTCCCTGAGTGCGGGCGTCTTCAGAAGGGACGTCGGGCCTCTCGGCTCGGTTCATATTTTCGCTGATTCTTCGGCGAACAAAACGCCTATGCTCCACGAAATCGAGAAAATACGCCCTCGATTCCCCGTTTTTTTGTTCCGACTACTGCAACCACGCAGACTCCTGGCTGTGGCTCTTCTTGGACCTTTGATGGGCCAGGCTGAGGACAGCGAGTTTCGGTTGATCGAAGCAGCCAATCGGGGCGACGTGGCGACAGTGCTTCAGCTGGTTGGAGTGGGTGTCAACGTAAATGGCAAAGATTCCACGGGTGTCACGGCTTTGACCCAGGCGGCATGGGGGGGACACAGTGAGATCGTCAGGATCTTGTTGGTGAGCGGTGCCGATCCCGATGCAAAAGATGATCGCGCCGACATGACCGCACTCATGTGGGCAGTCTGGAAGGGTTATCCCGAAACCGTTGAGACTCTATTGAAGAACGGCGCCAGCGTAATGGTTGCTGACAAGAATGCCAGAACCGCGTTGATGGGTGCGGCCTGGGAGGGTCATACCGCCATTGCAAGGGTCCTTCTGGAGGGAGGAGCAGAGGTCAATGTGGCAGATTATACTGGTGCTACACCGTTGATGTGGGCAGCCTGGAAGGGCCGTGCCGATACCGTTGGGCTATTCCTCGAGAACGGGGCCCAGGTGAATGTGCGGGAGAAAGACGATGATCGAACTGCGCTGATCGGTGCTGCTCTTGAAGGGAATGTCGAAACGGTTCGGGTGCTCCTGAGGCACGGGGCAGACGTGAATCTACTGGACCGTTCGGGAGTGACGGCACTGATGGCGGCGGCCGAGGGAGGCCACGAGGAAGTAATGGAACTTCTCACAGAAGCGGGGGCTGAGAAATGACGCTGTTACAACGACTCATACTCTTGTTTTGTATCGTGCTGACGGCTCCTTTCGGCGCGGGAAGCTCCGATGAAGAGACGCAGCCCCTCGACATAGGCTCGAGGTTGGAGCTCTTCGTAGATGAGTTTCTGATTGATCAATTCCGGGGGCTTGAGTTGCAGCTTCATCCGCCCGAGCCGGCGGGAAAGGTCTTCTTGTTCGACCGGCCCTGGGAGGGTAATACCAGTTTCTACGCCACCATCTTCCAGGATGGAGACCGATATCGGATGTACTACCGGGGGAGCAGCGACCCCAGTGCATCGCCCCCATGGGCCCTCGAAGGCGATGTGGACGTGGTTCCCAAGCATCCAGAGTTTGCCTGCTACGCCGAGACCAGCGATGGGATCACCTGGGAGAGGCCCTCCTTGGGCATCTTCGAGTTTGAGGGTTCCAAGGACAACAATATCGTGTGGACAGGCAAAGGCTCACATAACTTTGCCCCCTTCAAGGACACCAATCCGGCGACGCCTCCATCAGACCGGTACAAGGCCCTGGCGGGTGGCCCTTTGATCGCGCTCAGATCATCCGATGCCCTGCACTGGGAGAAGATACAGGAGGAGCCGGTAATAAGTGATGGGGCCTTCGACTCCCTGAATCTCCCTCTCTGGGACGCGGCCCGGAGCCGATACGTCGCCTTCTACCGGGACTTCATCGATGGTGTACGTCACGTCAAGTTTGCGACCTCCCAGGATTTTCTGACCTGGACGACAGGACAGTGGTTCGACTTTGGCGATGCACCGTCCGAGCACCTCTACACCAACGGTACCATCGCCTACCCCCGTGCCCCTCATCTGTTCCTGGGTTTTCCAAAACGTTTTCATCCCTGGCGCAACCTCTTGGAAGATGCTCCTCGACCAGGGCTCTCGGATGGGGTTTTCATGAGTAGTCGCGACGGTCTCCACTGGGATCGGCGGTTTATGGAGGCCTTCATACGACCGGGACGGGACCCCCGGAATTGGCTTAATCGAAACAACTATCCGATTCCCGGGTTGGTGGCCACCGGCTCCGACGAGCTTTCGCTCTACGTGATCCGAAACTACAAATTTCCCTCTGTCCACATTGAGCGGATGGTGCTGCGGACCGATGGATTTGCTTCAGTCCATGCTGGGTACGCTGGCGGCGAGTTGGTGACGAGACCCCTGATATTCCAGGGTTCGAACCTGGTTCTGAACTTCTCCACCTCGGCCGCGGGCAGTATCCGTCTAGAGATCCAGGACGCCCGGGGGAACCCTCTGCCCGGTTTCGCTCTCGAGGATTCCCCTCTTGTCTGGGGAGATGAGATCGAACATACCGTGCGCTGGGCTCGCAACCACTCGAAGGCTGATTCCGACAGCCCCCTAGCACGCCTGGCTGGGACACCCGTGCGTCTCCGCTTCGTAATGAACGACGCCGACTTGTACTCGCTGCGATTCAAATGACCAGGTCGCATCCCATTTTTCCCGCAGTCAACTTTTGAGGAAGAAGTCAAGCGAGGTCAATCCCAACGGGATTGCGTATTCCAGCCCAGGATTTCCGAACCCTGGGTCAACGATGGGTCACCTTGGGTTCAACCCTGAAGGGGTTGTGTACACCAGGGGTACTCCCCTTCTCTTGCAACCCCCAACCTGCAACCTGTAACCTGCAACCACGATTCGCCAATCAAAGGAGATTCTCATCGATGCCGAACATGATTGTTGCTCCCCAACCGCTAGCCGCTGAAGAAGGCGCCAAGGTCCTGATGAAGGGCGGCAATGCTATTGATGCTGCAGTGACGGCTGGCTTCGTCCAGGGTTTGGTCAGTCCCCACATGTGCGGAATCGGTGGCTATGTTCTTGTGAACCTGCACCTGGCGGATCGTCCGGAATCTCTCTCGATCGTGCTCGATGCCCCCGCATTAGCAGGCTCGAAGGTTTCAGAGGCTATGTGGGAAGACCTCGTCATCGGCCCCAATCCAGACGGCTGGGGATTCTTTCTCAAGGACAAGGTCAACGATCTCGGCTACCGGTCCATCTGTATTCCGGGTGCGGTTCGGGGTTACCAGGCGATGTTGGAGCGATGGGGGACCTATTCCTGGGACCAGGCGATCCTACCGGCCGCACGAATTGCCGAGGACGGCTTTGTGGTCGACACTAACATGGCTGATGGTTGGAGCCGAGAGGCGCCCTATCCTGAGGCCTGTTCTTTGCTCGATTATGTAAAGGGAAACCCGGTTGCGAGCCGTATCTACCTGAAGGAGGACGGAAATCCCTACAAAGCTGGAGAGCTTCTTCGAAATCCAGATCTAAGTCGGACCCTGCGCCAACTTGCCCAGGATGGTCCGGACGACTTCTACCTCGGAAACCTTGCCCGCCGAATCGGCGATGATCTCGCCGCCAACGGAAGTTTCGTGACGGCAGCAGACCTCGCGGGCTATCAGCTGCGCGACCCCGAACCTGTGGTGGGGAGTTATCGGGGTTACACCGTCGCCTCTTCCCAGTCTCCTCACGGAGGGCCCACGCTGATCGAGATCCTCAATATTTTGGAGCACTGCGACTTGAGCGGGATCGAGCACAATTCGGCGGAATACATCTACACGGTTTCGATGGCGATGAAGGCCGCTTTCGCCGACCGCAACCAACATCTGGCGGATCCGGATTTCGTGGAAGTCCCGGTGGAGTGGATGGTTTCAAAAGAGCGGGCCGGAGAGTGGTGGGAGCAGATCGATGGTGGCCGGCCGATCACGGTCTCCTTTACGCCGCCGGAACACCCGGATACGACCCAGGTCACAGTGGTCGATGCTCAGGGAAACTGCGTTTCGCTGACCCACTCACTGGGGGCCTCCTCGGGGACGATCACTCCCGGGCTCGGTTTCATGTACAACAATTCGATGGTGAACTTCCACCCTCATGCGGGCCATCCCAACTCCATTGCTCCTGGCAAGGGCCGGACGACTGGAATGACTCCGACCATCGTCTACAAGGACGGTGATCCAGTGATGGTCGTCGGAGCGCCGGGTGCCACCCGCATTATCACCTCGATTCTGCAGGTGGTCCTGAACGTCTTGGACTTCGGCATGAGCATCAGCGACGCCGTACTGGCACCCCGCGTCGACTGCCAGGGCGACCTCATCCATTGTCACGCTCGCATTCCCGAGTATGTTTGCGCCGAGGTCAGGAGAAAGCACCCCATCCAGCGTCTACCCCAGAGTCACGGAGGGTTTGCCCTGGTTCATGCCATCACCCTGGATCCTGAGAGCGGACGACTTGAAGGTGGGGCCGATACCGGTAGCAGCGGAATGGCTCTCCGGGTGTGAAGAAGTAAATCCCAAGCACCAAGATAAGCTCGAGGCCTTTCTCGGCGACGAGTTGGACCAGATGGGTCAGGTCTAGGGTCCGGTGGCCCAGGGAGCACTCCAAGTCAGGGAAGGACTCCCTCGCGGGGGAGAATTTCCCCGATTCCTTCCTAGCCCAAAGTCTCGAGGCCAGTGGATAGGCTGGATTCTCGAGTATGGGTGTGGTCCGGTTCTTGCTAGGGAGAGTTCTGGAAAGTGCACGCTAAAGGAAGGAGTATGATGAAGAGTTTCTTGCTGCTAAGGGGTTTCGTGCTGGCAGTTGCCTCGCTGCTCGTTGTTACTTCCCTGGCTCTACAATCGTCTGCCAGAGAAAGAGGCGTTTCGTCCCCTGGTAGGGAAACCCAGATCGACGGTGTCATTGTCGAGCTTTCCGACACGGAACTAGTGGTTCGACAGGACCTTGGCCGAGAAGTGGTGGTTTCGCTGCGCGACGAGACTGAAATCGGAGAGCGGAAGAAGAATTTTCTGCGGCGCGCCATTGGGTACTCTTGGGAAGAGCTGGTTCCCGGCCTCAACGTCCAGATCATAGGTTGGGGAGATCTGTCAAACAATCTGGTCGCAAAGGAGATCCGGTTCACTCAGGATGATCTGAGGGTTGCTAAGATGATCTCGTCAGGGCTCTCCCCCGTCGATGCCCGACTGGAGAAAACCCGGGCAGAAGTGGGTGCGGTTCGGGACGAGATGGGTCGGCACGCCCAGCACACGCAGGGACAGGTTGAAGAGCTGGAGGCTGCCTTCCGAATGACCCGTGATGGAGTCAAGGAGGCCAAGGCAGCAGCCGGCAGCGCGGTTCAAACAGCTGAGGTAACGAAGCTCGACCTGGACGCGACGAAGCGACGACTGTCGGACCTGGACAGTTTCCAAGAAGTCTCGGCGCTTACGGTCCTGTTCAGTTTCGACAGTGCCGAACTGACTCCAAAGACCAAGATTCTCCTGGACGGACTGGTGGAGAATGTGACCTCGCGCAAGGGCTACATTGTGGAAATCAGGGGCTTCGCCTCTTCGGGTGGCGATCCTGTCTACAATCGGCGCCTGAGCGAGAAGCGGGCCCAGCAGGTGCTCCAGTATCTGGTCGATCAGCACCAGATTCCCTTACGCCGCATCTTGTCCCCCTACGGTCACGGTGCCACCAATCCGGTCGCGGACAATGCACAACTCCCCGGTCGCAAACTCAACCGCAGGGTAGTGATACGCTTGTTGGTCAATAAAGGTATCGGAGAGTCCGGAATCTCGGGATGAACCCGGCTGCGGGGAGGCAGTCACACCTCCCCTGCTGTCTCGACTCCTTACAGTTCGTATCTGACTTCGGACGCGCTATTTTTTCGCGTCTAAAAGGAGGCGAACTCCGCTGGTGCCTCGGATTTACCTTGGGGATTCTACTCAGAAACCCACTGTCCTGGATCGACTCCGAAGTGACGCATCTCCTCTGCAATCCTGGACCACGTGGTTTCGTCGACCACAATGCCTTCTCTCTCCCGACTCTGGGCGGTTCGGAACTCTGGTTCTCCGGGAAGGAGAATCTCCTGGAAACCGGAAGCCGGACGGCTCGACTTCACGTAGTCGATCATGGTTTCCACTTCGTCATAGTAGGTATCGAGATCGCTGAAGTGCGGGATCGAATAGACCGTGAGAAGGACTCCGTTGCTCACCATGCTGCGTTCTCCTGCGGCACAGCCTTGCCCGCTCAGTGCTCCGCCCAGAAGTTCCACCATGATACTCAGGCCGTACCCCTTGTGGCCGACGGGACCTCCCAGGGGAAGAATCGCTCCGGGAAGGTCCTGCCTGAAGTCATTTGGGTCGGTGCTGGGGTTGCCCTGGGCATCGATCATCCACCCTTCGGGTACCCGATCCCCTCGATTGATGGCAACGCGGATCTTTCCTTCTGCGACCGTCGAGGTTGTCATGTCCAAGAGGATGGGAGGGGCCTGACGTCGGGGGGCGGCGAAGGCCAGGGGGTTCGTGGAAAGACGGCCGTCGAGGCCTCCGAAAGGGGCGATTTGATAACCGAGTCGTCCGGCATTCACCAGGATCTGAGCCATCAAGCCGCTGCGAGCCGCCAGCAGCGGGTAGGCTCCTGCGCGGCCGATATGGCTGGTATTCCGCAGGACCACCGTGGCGACTCCCTGCTCCTTGGCTTTCCGGATGGCGAGATTGGTGGCGAAAGTTGCTCCTACCTGGCCTAGAGCTCCGTTACCATCGACAACGGCAGTACAGGCGCGCTGCTGGACTATCTCGGGTTGTGCCTGGGTTTGGAACCGCCCATCCCGGATCGCCAACGCGTACTCATAGTAGCGAAGGACGCCGTGGGAATCGTGGCCGAAGAGATTGGACTCCACCAGATGGTCTACTACGGCGCCTGCATCTTCCCGGGTGCAGCCAGCCGCTTCAAAGAGCTGGTAGCCCATTTGTCTCAGGTCATCAGCGCGGAAGCGTGGCAAGAATGTTTCCTTTCACCGTCACTCCGATTCCCAGCTCTCCGAGTCTACTCCGACGCGTTGGAGTTCTTCGCGAATCATCGACCAAGTCTTGGCGTCGACCTCAATTCCCGTCAACTGACGCTGTCGGGCACCTCGGAATTCGGGCTCACCGGGGACGAGGATCTCTTTGAATCCTGGTGCGAGTCTGCTGGATCTCACGTGTTCGAGTAGTGTCTCGACCTCGTCGTAATAAGTCTCCAGATCGGTGAAGCTTTCGATGTGATAAACGGTCAGTAGGACACCGTTGCTGTTTACCACTGGGGCTCCACGGGTGCACCCCTGCTCACTCAGTGAGCCCCCCAGAAGCTCCACCATGAAGGCCATACCGTAGCCCTTGTGAGCGGCGATACCACCCAGGGGGAGTATCGATCCCGGTGGGTCTGCTCTGAAGGTCTTCGGATCGCGGGTCGGCCGCCCCTCCGAATCGATGAGCCAGCCCTCGGGCACTTCTTCCCCCCGGTAGCTGGCCACCCTCACCTTTCCTTCGGCCACGACCGAGGTCGTCATATCCAGGAGGATGGGATCGGCCTCTCGACGAGGTGCCGCGAAAGCCAGAGGATCGGTGCACAGACGCCCGTCTATTCCTCCGAAGGGAGCGACCTGGCCGCCGAAATGTCCTCCGTTGGCGAAGATCTGAGCCAGTGCCCCGGACCGTGCCGCCATCAGCGGATAGGCGCCGACGCGGCCGATATGGCAGGTGTTGCGAAGGGATACTGTGGCGACTCCCTGCCGCCGAGCCTTCTCAATGGCCAGTTCTGTGGCGAAGCTGGCTCCTATCTGACCCAGCGCCCCATGGGCGTCCACGACCGCAGTACAAGGAGTATCGCGGACCACCTCGGGGTTTGCGCGCGCCTGGTAGCGCCCCTCGCGAATCGCCGTCACGTATTCGGGAAATCGGATGACCCCGTGAGAATCGTGTCCGAAGAGATTGGACTCAACCAAGTGGTCGACGACGGTACCCGCGTCGGAGGGAGTACACCCTGCCGCTACGAAGAGCTCGTAGCCGATTTCGCGCAATACTTCGGGGCGGAATCTAGGCAAAGAAACTCCTTTCAGAACGAACGATCCCAACCAGCCGATCAGCTCCGCTTGTGACGCCGTCGATAGAAGGGTTGGGGCACGGATTGTATCCCAGGATGGCGAACTCGGTCAAAAGCGCCAGGGACCGGGGGCAGGCGAGCCAGAGGTGCTAACCTGAGACTTGAATAGTGAGCAGTGGTGAAGTGATCAGTGAACAGTACCGGAAACAGCTAGAGCCAACAGAGCCGCGAACGACTTGACTCGTTAGCAGTATGCCCCGCGTTTCGAGGAGAGAGCTGGACAACAGCAGAATCTCGCAGATCCCCAACTCCTCGCTCGCGCTTCAGGCTTCCATAGCTCGGGAAGTTTTCTTTCCTTTACGATCCGGCGCGGCTAAGCCGGAGCTTCACCCGAATGATCCAGAGCAATCTATGGAGTTACTGGCTAGAATAAAGAAAAAGGGAAGCCGGGATTCCTGATCTCCAACCGGTTGGGGAGGCATCTGCGGTGACCCAGATAGGGAGAGAAGATGGAAGAGTCTAAAGATCTGCGCGAGTCCGTTATCAAGTCGTTTCCAGAGTTGCAGGACATCCAGGACCAGTCCCTCAGGGAGAAAGTCATCGACGCCTGGGTCTACAGCCTGGGTAAGAGCTCGTTCCGTTCCATCGAGGGTATGCGTCCTTCTGGCAACTGGGATTCTGCCGCTTTGAAGCGGGGCACACAGACTGACCATATCCGAGGGGTAACCCAGCTGGCTGTGGCCCTTGGGGAC
Source organism: Acidobacteriota bacterium (assembly GCA_965219005.1). Classification (GTDB taxonomy): domain Bacteria; phylum Acidobacteriota; class UBA6911; order RPQK01; family JAJDTT01; genus CAUZIZ01. Next base: position 243,841 of record CBDCMS010000004.1, read on the forward strand.
AGCCTGGCCGCACAGTTTCCCGAACTATCGATCGATCGGGATTTACTGATAGCGTGCGGTCTTTGCCATGACGTAGGCAAACCCTATGAGTTTGACCCGTTGAATCAGAAGCGCTGGAGCCGCGATCCGGGCGCCACAGGCCTTCCCGCAATAAGGCACACTCAGTTTGGCACTCATGTCTGCCTGACCGTGGGTCTTCCCGAGGAAGTCTGCCACGCCGCGGGCTGCCACTCTGGGGAGGGGGAGCTGGTGCAAAGATCGCTTCACGTGACAATCGTCCATCACGCTGACTATTGCTTCTGGCGGGCACTCCGGGCCGGCGGACAACTCCAAGACTAGCGGCTGCCCACCGCTCACCGCTTACTGCTCACTGCCCACTGTTCACTATGAACCCTGCCTCCCCGCTCTCTCATCGGCAGATCTTTCAGGCCTGGTGGCCGCTGGCGATCAGCTGGGGATTGATGGCGGTTGAGCTCCCCGCCATCAGCGCAGTTGTTGCTCGCCTGGCCGACCCCGAGGTGCACCTGGCGGCTCTCGGCGGAGTCGTTTTCCCGGTTGCGTTGGTGGTGGAGTCTCCGATAATAATGCTGCTGGTGGCATCCACCGCTCTCAGCAGAGATTGGGACTCATATCTCCGCCTTCGTCGCTTCATGATGTGGGCCGGTGCAGCGCTGACGGTGGTTCATATGCTGGTGGTCTTCACGCCTCTGTACTTCGTCGTCGTGGAGACCTTGATCCGGGTACCCACAGCCGTGGTCGGCCCCGCCCGTATCGGCCTGATCATCATGCTTCCCTGGTCCTGGGCGATCGCCTACCGACGGTTCAATCAGGGTGTCCTCATTCGTTTTGGGTATTCTCGTTCGGTCAGCAAGGGCACCGCGATTCGATTGGTTGCGGATGCCCTGGTGCTGGCTGTCGGCAGCCTGGTGGGATCAGTCAGTGCGATCGTGGTGGCAGCGAGCGCCATCTCGGCAAGTGTTCTCACAGAGGCCCTCTATGTTTGGTACCGAGTGCGACCTGTGCTTACGGATCACCTCAAGAAGGAAACGAGGATCCGGAGTTCCCTTACATTGTCCTCGTTTGCTCGATTCTACATTCCATTGGCCCTGACTCCTTTCCTGACCCTGCTGGGCCAGCCGGTCGGGGCAGCTGCCTTGAGTCGGATGCCCCAACCTCTGGAGTCACTAGCCGTGTGGCCCATGATCTTTGGCCTGCTCTTTCTGGTCCGAAGCGTGGGCTTTGCCTATCAAGAAGTGGTGGTCGCAATGCTCGACGAGCCAGAGGCACGGGCGAAGTTGAAGCAGTTCACCCTGTTATTGACTTTTGGGGCTACTCTTTTGCTGTTACTGCTATCGGCGACGCCTTTAGCTAGGTGGTGGTTTGAGACAGTCTCAGGTCTTCGGCCATCACTAAGCCAGATGGCCAGTCACGGATTGGTATTCGGTCTGTTGATTCCGGCCCTTGGTGTTTTGCAGAATTGGTACCAGGGGCTTCTGGTTCATGCCCGACGAACGCGTCCCATTACCGAATCGGTGGCGATCTTTTTGCTGTCTTGTTCGGCGATTCTCTGGCTGGGAGTCCAGCACGGTCAGCTCAGGGGTCTCAACATCGGCCTGATGGCCTTCACCATTGGCGGGGTCTTCCAAGCGGCCTGGCTCTGGGGGCAGAGTCGGGTTGAACGTCTGAACGTCTGAACGTCTCTGTTTTGTGGAGCACCCTGTCCTACCCGAAATCAAGGCCTCGGAGAGAGAGCCTAGCTGATTCCAGTCTGATCCGATTGCAGCGCCGCGGCCGTGTAACTCAGGAGGTCCCCATGCTGACGAGAGAGAACTCCAAGTTCTTTGTAGGCGCCGGCTTGTTGGCAAAGCTGGGGTAGGGAGGGACAGGCGAGCTCGCTGGGAGCGACTTCGGCGAGGTACTTGGAAGAAACCTCGATCGCCTCGGGGTAGCGGTCCAGTCGGGCTAGTAGTCCTACCAGGACTTGGGCTGGGACACTCTGCTCTCCGTTGGGAGGGCTCTCCTCTACCTTGTTTCTGAAATGCGCCACGGCGCCGTCCATATCCTCGCCCAACAGGGCCTGCAGATAGACCGCGTGGTCCTCGTAGATGTTCTGGAACGGGGGATCTCCCTTGTATTGGAAGAGTGAAGAGAGACGCTTTCCGTAGTCTGCCAATTCGAGGGCCAGCTTCAGGGTTTGGGGATCCTCCAATTCGAGACTGAGCTGGACCACCGAAGCAACGTGGGAGCTGTCGATGTAGTAGCCATTGTTCTCAAACAGCCAATCTCGGCCGGTGATCAGTTCACTGATATTGTCGGTCTCCGGCACGGATCCCTGCTGGTCGGCGATGACTCGCTTCAGGGTGCCCATGAGTTCGCTGTGAAGGGTGGTGACCAGTAAATGGGCACTGTCTTCACGACCTTCGGTACCCGGGTACTGACCGTAGGTGGTAATCGCTCGACAGATGCCATAGTTGGCCAGGATCAACTCGAACCCCTTACTGGGATTGGCCCCTTCGTAAAAGGCGATCTCGATAACGGCATCGAGGCCTTCCTGCGGTTTGATCCGTTCAATTGCTTCGGCGACCGGAGATGATTCGCCGATGGCACGGAAGTACGGCCATGCGCTGGGTATGTGTCCATCGGCCAGAAAGAGCGAGCCGACTTCGCGGGCGGCATCGACTGTCGCTTGTTGGTAGGCGTCCTGAATCTTCTCTGGCAGCTCGGGCGCGGTTTCGACCTGAATCAAGGGGAGGCCCAACTCATGGCGTTTTTGCATCAGCCGAGCTTCGAAAACCAGTGGATAGTTCTTTTCAGAACGCAGCTTTTCCAACACCACGTCGAAAGCTGCCTCCGACCCGCCGGACTCGAGGGCCTCTTTAACCGATTCGAACACGTCTTTCATAGCTTCTGGCCTTCCTTCTCGACTGGTGGATACTATAGCATCTGAAATCGTCAGGGAACGAATGTGACGGCTCAGCGGCGTCGCAGCACCCGTCATCTCAGCGGTTTGATTCCCACTCCTCGATGGTTCGTGGCCAATCTTTCTTCAACAGTTTCGACAGGGCTCGATCAGCCAGAACCCTCCCTTCCGTCTGGCAGCGAGGACAGTAGTTGGTCTGGTGTCCGGCGTAGACGATGCGCTGAACCGCGGTGGCACATGCGGGGCAGGGCTCCTTGTACCTTCCGTGCACAGCCATTCCATCTCGAAAGGCGGTCACCTTTCTGGGGAAGCTGTGTCCTGCTTCATCACGCAGACGATGGATCCATTTCTGGAGTGTGGATTGGGTGGCCTCGAAGAGTCTGCTGATTTCCTGAGGAGTCAGGCGAGCGGTCCAGCGCAGAGGCGAGAGCCTTGCCGCGTGTAGGATTTCATCCGAGTAGGCATTGCCAATCCCACTAAATAGGCGGGGATCAGTTAGCGCTCGCTTCAGTGTATGGTTTTCCCTGGTCAGCACTCCAGCGAAGGTGCTTTGGTCAGACTCCAGAACCTCGATACCTCCTGGGTTGTGAGTAGAGAGCTCGGCCTCGCCCCGAACCACATGCAAGGAAGCCCGTTTCTTTGGACTGCGCTCTGTCAACATCACGGTGCCCTCGGGAAAGTGAAAGGCTGCCAGATCTGTTTTGCTCCGCGGTTCTGCCCCTGGCTTTCTCCAATGGAACCGACCAGCAATCATGAGATGAAACACCAGATAGGTGTCGTGCTCGAAACCCCAGACGATTCTTTTGCCCAGTCGGAGTAGCTTCGAAACGGTCTTGCCCGCAAGAGAGTCTAGATTGGAGTTCACCGAGCGAAGCAGGAAGGGGCTGCGCAGTCGGATCCTCTCCATCCTATGATTGAGGATGTATCTCTCGAAGGCGTTCAGATAGAGCAGGATATCGGGTAGCTCAGGCATCCTGGAGTAGCGAACAAATCCCAGCCTATGTGTCTAGCATATTGTGGAATCTGTGTAAGAACAACTTCGCAGTGTTGGCGCTTGGATTTGCAGCTCCTGGCCCTTCTTGATTGCAGGACTGAAGAGGGCCCGGCCGTTTGGTGTAGAATTGGAACCTAGAGGTTATCGCGGTGATCTTCAGCAGCACTTTTCGAGAGTTTTCCCTTCGGTATCGGAACATGTTTTCCGGGTTCCATAGGCATGGCCGCAGAGCTGTCCTGATCGTGTTGATTTCGTCTTTTCACCTTGTTACGAGTGCCCCTGCTCAGGACCTCGGTGCGGAGCTGATCGCAGCAGCCCGAACGGGAAAGATCTTGAGGCTAAGAGCTCTTCTGGGTACCGGCACAGATCCCAACCTCACGGACAAGGACGGCTGGACGCCGTTGATGCGCGCCGCCGAATCGGGAAGGGTCGAGTGTGTCGAGGCCTTGCTCGAAGCCAAGGCAGATGTCAACTTGAAGAATCATGGGGGTGCAAGCGCCCTACTGGCGGCGTCCTACATGGGACACGCTCGAACTATTTCGGTTCTGCTCAAGAGGGGGGCCGACATCAACATAAGGACCATCGCTGGAATTACGCCTTTGATGGCGACGTCCTATGAGGTTATAAAGACGCGTTGCAGGTGCTGCTGGACGAGGGCGCTGACCTGAACCTGAAGACCAAACGAGGCATAACCGCCCTGATAGGCGCGACCTACAAAGGGCAGGTCGAAGCGGTCCGCCTCCTGCTCAAAGCCGGCGCCGACACAAGCGTGAAGGATAAACAGGGGCATACGGCTCTGTCCCGTGCCCAGGCTCAGAACCACACACAACTCATACGCTTGCTTCAGAGATAGGGAGGCTGCTTCCCCTATTCAGTGTCTGAGGTGATGGTCATCTCGACACAGGGAAGCGGTGCCGGTAGATTTGGTGGATATCCGGAATAGAAGTCTCTTACCCTACCCGACCAGTAGTCGGCGCGATTCTTCTTCTGCTGGCACTGGTCCTTGATTGAGTGATAGAGAAAGGCCATGTAGACCATGAAATTCTGAACGTTGTCGATCTCATCGAAGTGAGCAAATGAGTACTGGAGTTCGATGAAGTGCTCAGAGTCCCTAACCGAGAAATAGTTGTCGAGCATGTCTTCCAGCGTCGACGCGTTGTCCACCGAGGGAAACGGGGCCGCCGTGAATACCATGGGTTTGGCTCGTCTGAAGGTGTCGGAAAGGAGTTCACGACGCTGCCTCCAGAGCCGCTTGAATGCGATTCTTTCCGGGCGTCCCCATACCCGAAATCCGACCGAAAAGAGGCAGCTCATGCAGGGAAGAATCGAGAACTGCATGTGGATACCAGCTGCATCGGAGTCGTCCTCATACGGGTTGGGCTCGACCCTTTTCCTGAAATACGAAGGACCAGGGAAAAACTCCAGTGTGACCCCGCTGTTGATGCTGTACCTAAACTGATTCTGATTGCGAAAATCAGTGTCGAAGATCTCTCCGGGTTCAATTACCGCAGTTTCGAAGAGATCCCAGACGATGTCGTAAAGTTTGTCTTCCGGATTGTTGACTGCTTGGTAGAAATCTTCCTGAGAGGCACGTCTGAGGACTTCGTAGTAGTGATTATCCATAGGCTCGACGACGCAAAAGAGCATCGAGTATATCGGAAAAGAAACCTGGGGAAAAGCAGGTCCCGAAGAAATCCTGTCTTGCAGAAGCGCCGTTACCCTTCTCTTCTTGGCAGGCATTACTGGACGTTCTCTCGACCTCGTTTCGGGCTCGAGGAATGGGTGATCTCCCTGGGTTTATATGCTATGAGTCTGCGTTGGTCAGGGTCCTTGAACTGGCTCCTATCGTACTCGTAGAGGTCGAGTTGCTGGGCCATGTTTCTGGGGCAGAAGATGCTTCATCGGTCCGGGGGCAGATCTAGCGGGGAGCATGGCCCGATGGAAACTGCCGAAGCTGTCGTCAATAACAGTGAAGGCCGAGATTCAGAGTGCCTGCGAACGCTGGCAGAAACCATCAAGCGGGTCCCCCAGGCGTACCTGCTTGGTTGCGATAAGGACTACGACCATGACCGAACTGTGTTCACCTTCGCAGGGACTCCCAGAAGCGTTCTGGAGGCAGCCTGGGAGTTGTTCCAGCAGGCGATTCAGCTCATCGACGTGAGGGCCCAATCGGGAGTTGAAGCCTGCCGTGTGACTCTGTTCCCGGTACTGCTCACACGAATTCTTGTGTTTCTTGGAATAAATCTTCCGCTTCCTGGCATTTGGTTGGTGAAACGGAGGAAGTATATGAGTGTTCTTCATGTTCAGCCTCAGGAGCTGAAGAGTGCGGACAAGTTGTGGCACCTGAAGCAGTCACCGCTAATGCAAGGTTTGTCGTTCCGAATGCTGGCCACCACGGCGAGTCTTTGTTCGGACCGAATCTATGCCAAGGGAGAGGTCATCTTCGAACGAGGTGACCCTAGTGACGCCTTGTATATTCTGAACCGAGGCAGCGTGAGGCTTTCATTGACCAGTCCCAACGGCAAGGAAAAGATCGTCGCCCTGCTTCGAAACGGTGATGTGTTTGGAGAAGAAGTCCTGGGCCCGTCCGAGCGGCGCCTTGTGGGAGCGGAGGCCCATCAGGATTCCTGGGTTTCTTTCATCTCCTCGGATCATCTTCACCAGTTGATCCAGCAACAGCCTGCGCTATCCCTCAATTTTGCGCGTATTCTCAATGAGAGGCTCGACGAGAGTCGAGACGATATCGAGGCTCTCGCTTTTCTGACTACCGAACAACGCGTGGCGCGCGCTCTGCTGAGGCTGGCTCGGAACTACGGCCGAAGCATCCTCTCCAATCAGAGGCTGACGAAGATCGGCATACCTCTCTCTCATGAGAGGCTGGCCCAGCTCATCGGTGGCAACCGCCCCCAGATCTCGACGATCATGTCCAAGTTCAAGAAGTTGGGTTGGTTACAGTATAGAAGACGGAAATTGTTGGTTGATGTCGAGGCGGTCCGGAGCGTCGTGGACGGCCTGGAAGTAGCCGGATAAGATTGCCAGGTGCTGATACCAGGAAGCCGTACACAAAGGAATAACTTTCGAAAGGAAGCCCTTCCGCACATGCAGTCCCTCTACTGGATGTCGTTGAGCCTGACCCGGAATCATGCCGTCGCTGAGGATCTGGTGCAGGACACCTACCGCGAAGCGTGGACGTCTTTCGCACGTTACGAGCCCGATTCGAACTGCAAGGCCTGGCTCTTCAGGATCCTTTTTCGGCAGTGGAGCAAGCAACGCAGACAGGCCGGACCGTTTCGAGAGATTGACGTGGCCGAGGTGCCGGAGTCTCGAGTAGCCGCTGAGGCCGGTTTCGACAAGAACCTGGAAGGGAAGGAGATCCTGAAAATCGCAGGGACGCTTCCCAAAGACTACAAGACGATTCTCGTTCTGGCCGACGTTGAAGGCTTCAGCTACCGAGAGATCGCCGAGCTACTTGAGATTCCCATCGGAACAGTGATGTCCCGACTCAATAGAGCTCGGAGCCTTTTACGAAAAAAACTGTCGCACGGATACGAGGGACGCAACACCGCTTGACCAAAGGAACCGTATCATGACCGCCTTTGCTCCTAAAGATTGCAAACGAGTTCAGAGTCTGTTGGACGATTTCCTCTCGGGTGAACTGATCGTCGAGACGAATCAGGAGATCCTGGGGCATCTGGGACTGTGCGCGCGCTGTTCAGAAGAAAAGAGCTTTCGCGAGCAGATCCGCGAGGACTTGATCAAAAGCTGGCGATCGCAGCCAGTCCCCGAGAGCCTCGAGAATAGGTTGAGCGACATCGTGGTGAGCCAGCCACTCTATTGGGCGTCAATGAGGTGGGCGGCGGGTGTGCTTATCCTCGCTGGAGTCTCTTTGGCCTCACTTCTCCTGTTACCCATGACGGATTTGGAACTTCAGGCCTTCCGCCTGGTCAACCACTATTCGGAAGTCCTGGAAGATCATTTCGGTTGTTCTGGAGAGCTTCCGGCAGACGGCGAATCGCTCCCTCTGGATCTCCACCGGGTGGCATTGGAGCGCGTTCTGGGCGAGAGCTCAGGAGCGTATCGTTTAGTGGATGTCCGAATCTGCAGCTTCAAAGAAGTTCACTTTACGCACTACGCGTTCCAGGGACCTGAACGCAATTTGTCCTTGATTTTCGAGGCAAGGAAGTCCTCCGAGCAGCTGCCCGAACTTCGAGGTCAGCTCGAGAAGAAGCTGAAGGGCGTCGATATACATCTGGTGAGTCGGGCCTCAGCCTCCATCGTTTCCCTGGAGAGCCCCCGCCATTTTATTTATCTAGTGACCGAGGAGACCACGCCTGACGGTGTTCTTCTGCTGGCTGAGGAAGTGCTGCCCCTGCTGAAGCAGTCGCTGTTCGATCGCGGATAGGATCCCGCTCTACGAGCCGCACAGGATCATCAGGTCGAATCGTCAGTTCTCGGGACAAGGGGGGACGGTGCCGTTGTCCGGCTCTCTCCTCGGAACTTTGTCTCATCCGCCTGTAGTCCAAGGTCGTTCGCGGCTCTGTCGGACTACGCTCTCTCGCACACTGCCCCCTACCCAGTCTCAGTCAGACGGCCGTCCTGACTGAGACTGCTATACTTCGAACCCTGTCGAGTTGCGGGTCCGTGATTCTCCGGCCTCGAAGTACCGAAGAGACGTCATTCACCGGACCCCCGAAAGGCCGAAGATCGAGGAGGTAGTGTGATGTTGTTTTCCAATCGCAGATTCTACTGTGTTGCCGCCCTGTTGCTGTTGTGGCTGGGTGGGTTTTTTCAGGACCCAGCTCGGGCAGAGGCGGGTTGGAAGGCAGGTGTCGCAAAAGTCAAGATTACTCCCACAGAGCCTATCTGGCTGGCCGGATACGGTTCCCGAGACAGACCTACCGGGAAGGTCCTCCAGGACATCTATACCAAGGCGTTGGCACTTGAAGATGCGTCTGGGGCGGTCTCGGTGCTGGTCAGCACGGATCTTCTGGGTTTCAACCGGACCATGTCCGAGGAGGTCTTCGAGAGAGTTCGGCAGCGCTTTGCCCTGACGAGAGACCGTCTGGTCATCAACGCATCCCACACCCACAGCGCTCCGGTGGCCGGAGAGGTTTTGCATTCCGCCTACAGCATGAACCAAGAGCACGAAGCCGTGGTGCGCAGATATACGAAGGATCTCCTGGAGAAAACGGTCTTCGTCATTGCCCGGTCGATTCAGAACCTGGAGCCGGCTGACCTGGAATTTGAACAAGGTTTGGCAGGGTTCGCCGTAAACCGGCGTAGGGCGCGCAAGGGGAAGCGACACCTTCCCGCTCCAGTGGACCACGATGTTCCGGTGCTAGCAGTGCGCTCCAGCACAGGAGCGCTGAAGGCTATCGTCTTTGGCTATGCCTGTCATGCCACGGTTCTCAGTGGCTATGAGATCAACGGTGATTGGCCCGGCTTTGCCCAGGAATCGTTGGAAAAGACCCATTCGGGAGCCATTGCCCTCTTTATGAACGGTTGCGGGGCGGAGGGCAGCCTTTGATTTCTCTTCTCGAGCGGGAGGCATCCGGTGGGAAAACCGCTTTGGGTTTTTCCACGGGAGGGCGAGCGCCGTCCCAAAGCATGCAACCTTGCCCAGGCGCTCAGAGGACCCCTTGCCCAGGCGCTCAGAGGATCTGGCCAGGATGTACGGGAAGATTCTGGCGATTGCCGTCAACAAGGTTCTGGACAGGGAAATGAGGCCCGTCCTGGGTCCTCTGAAGACAGCCTTCCAGCGGGTAGACATTCCGTTCCAGACGCCCCCAACTCGCAGCCAGCTCGAAAAGCGTATCGTAAACGAAGAGGGTCCGCGGAGACGTCACGCGGAGCATCTGCTCGCCATCCTGGATCGAGATGGCCGCATCCAGGATTCCTACCCCTATCCGATCCAGGTATGGAGCTTTGGGAAGGGACTTACCTTCATCCATTTGGCGGGTGAAGTCGTGGTGGACTATTCGCTTCGGTTCAAAGCCGAGTACGGCTGGGACGACGTCTGGGTGACGGGTTACTCAAACGAGGTGTTTGCCTACATACCCTCTCTGCGCGTGCTCAAGGAGGGTGGTTACGAGGGTGGTGGCGCCATGATCCCGTACGGAAAACCTGGGCCGTTTCGCGCCGCCGTGGAGGAGATCATTGCAGAAAAGGTGGACGAATTGGTGCGGTTGACCTCAGAACATCGTGGCGACTAGTAGCCAGTCGTGGCGACTAGTAGCCAGTGTGGTCCGCAGGTCGCAGGTCGCCGGTCGTCTCCGATTCTGATCCGCCGCACCTTCTTGCAAAGAAATCCATCGAGGTCAATCCCCACGGTATTCCGCCTTCCAGCCAGGATTTCCGAATCCTGGGTAAGAGGAAAAATCTAAAGTTAACTGTAATAGCCCAGATCTGACCGTACAGACAGTGTCAGAGTAGATCGTCCCTGATCGGCTGCTTTGCACCCTAAAAGCGGACGTTCAAGTTTCCCGCGGAAACGTCGAATGAACGACGCTGAGATTGCAGAAAACCAGAGGCTCCTTCCGCTCTGGAGATGCCTTCTAGCCCCGGCACTTCTCCGGCAAGGGCGATACCCGTCCAGGTAACCAGGAACTACCCAAGTCATCGCCAGGGTATATCTCGGCGACTTGGCGAACGTCAGGTTTCAGCAGTGCCGTCTGGGCGCCCCGTGCCGGCATCCGCTGCAAACCCTTGTTAGATGTTTTCGTCTCTACTCACAAAGGCTCCATGTAACAAAGGCGACTCTCCAGGAATCATCGGAATTTCGCCGGAGCACCCACATGCTGCTGCCGGAGCTGACGAGCGTCTCTTTTAAACCCGGCCTGTTTCGAAATCGTACGAAAGTCGACGACCCTGTAGGCCAGGTGCCCGTCCCCGTCGATCCGCAGATCGTTCAGAGTGATCTCGTCTGTCGTCCGTGGCTGGCCGCCGAGCCAGTCCAGAATCTCCGCACGCCCCCGCAGAGCCCGCCCGGTAGGCGGCATCCAGATGACGTCTTCCGTACAGAGCTCCAGCAAACCGTCAACTCCACCATCCGACTCGTGCGCCAACCAGCGTCGCTGAAGATCCTCGATGGCTCCGCGGTCTGCTTCGCTGAGCATTGTTCAACCTGACGGGAATCTGCTAGGGCGATTCAGACTCCCTCGGCGCGCGACGAAACGGTCGATCGGTCAATGAGGGCACCCCAGTCTCACACCGATCCCCGCTGGTCCGTCCATACCCGGAATCCGTGGGGGGGCAGCCGCAGCCGGTCGAGAAGCTTTGGCTGAGAACTCGATGGTTCAAGAGCCTCGCGTACCAAAGGGAGCGGCCTAGCAGCTACGGGTGCTGGAGGGCGTTCGCCCGTCTCAAAGCTGAACCTTAGACCACCGCGCCACATCCTTACTCTACTGCGGCCGTTCGATTCCCATCAAATATGTTATCGATAGCTGCACCGATCGCGACGCCAAGGGCTATCCTCAGTACCCATGCTTTTCGCCGCACCGTCTTCTTTCTTTGTAGCGATCAGTTTTCCCTCTCTCCCTTCGTCGGAAGCTATCTGACTAAATAGAACGAGGGGGCTAAGGGTTGCTGCTATACTACTCCGAAATTCATCTATAAGAACACGGCCCGTGTCAAGGCACACGGCCTCCGAGGCAGTCCGTCTCAGACGAGCCAAAGGAGGCCTCCTTGAGGGAGCTGAACCCATCATGAGAAGGCAAAGACTGTCCCGTCGAAGATGGATGCAACAGACGGCATCCATGGGTTTGCTGGCCGAGGTCGCGAGTTCGACTCCGGAGCTGAGTCTGGAGCTGGGGCACCGAGACTACTTCCAGCAGGCGCTGTCATTCACCTGGCCGAGGGGGTCCCAGGCAGAGACGGCCCAGGCCCGTGTGTCGATCGTTCAACCCTATGGTTTCCAGCAGCAGCTCGAGACCACGGCTCGGCGCTCTGGCCAGCGGGGGGAACTGGTCATTCTCTATCCGCTGGTGGATGAGGGCCGGTACGCTCCCCTCCCCTCCGAACCAAAGGACTGGGGCATGGGATCGTACCGGTTCGAGGTCACTCTGAAGTCCGATGGACAAGTGTTGGGAAGGGGCACAAAGGAGCTGGATCCCAACGAGTTCTTCGGCGAGATCGGTGGCCAGAAGCTGGCACAGGTGGACTCCTTGAGGCAGTTCATCGAGTGCTCTCCCCTGCGCCCCGCATTCATCGACGAGACCCGGGTGGTTTTCACCATCCGGACCATCCAGGAACGGGTGAAGAACTGTGTCGTCGAGGTGGACGTGGTCCGTCCAGGAGAGGGGCAGCGACTCGCCGGCCCCTTGCGTTTGGATCTGGATGGCCGGGTTCAGCGACACAGCTTCGACGGCGAGGCCTGGCCCCGGGGCGAGTACTGGCTCCGAGTCCGGGTCCAGCAGGGTGGTAGGGCCGTCGGCCCCTATCTGGTGCGCCAGTTCTTCATGGAGACGGCGCACCGGTCTCCACGGCCCCAGAATCCGCTGCGCATCGCACAGGTCCCCCAATACCTTCTGGACGGATGGATCTTCGATTCTTCATCCGGCCTCAAATTCGCGCCGGATCAGCTGGAGATCGTCTCGGATGGCCCTATGGCAGAGCTGGATCGGCCCTGGGAGCAGGGGCCCAATCGGATCCGTCTGGAGTCCTTCTGGTACGACCAGGAAGCGCGTCAGTTCCGGGCCACCTACTATGCCGGGCCCCTCACGGAGGATGAGCGTCTCTGGAAGATGGGTGTCCGGTCGACCCTCACCAGTGTTACCGTCCGCTACCTGTGTCTGACGGTCTCCTCTGACGGCGTCCACTGGGAGAAGCCGGAGCTGGGCCTGGTGGACTACCAGGGTTCCCGCCGCAACAACATCCTCCGGGATCGGTCCAAGGAGGGGTTCCTCCTCTCGGGAGAGTTCGACAGCTTTCCCCTTCCCGTCAAGGAGCGTCCCTTCCCCAGCAAGTATCGCTACCGCTTCTACGATCCCCGGCGGGACGGACCGGTGGAGATGGACAACTTCGTTTTCCGCGTGTTTCTGCGGGCAAACATGGAGCCCGACGAGCAGTTCCTGGGGGGCTTTCGCCCCCGGCACCGGGAGTTCTGGGGATTCGAGCGAAGGGGAGATCTCTTCCTGGCTCTGACGCCAAAACCCGTTCTCACCGGGGCACGGGGCATGCACCTGACCCACACCAACGAGCGGGCCTCCACCTATCCCTTTGAAGGAGACTCCTTTTCCCTGTTTCAGCCCCAGGGGCGCTCCACATCCACGTACTACCACCGTCCCAGCAAGACCTTCTTCTACTACTTCCGGCCCGATTCCCCCGCCTATCCCCCCAACGGGCTGCCCTATTATCTCTGGCACCGGGTCGCGGCCATTCGGACCCGGGCCGTTGTGTGGACCCGCGATGGCATCCACTGGCAGCGCCGGCACATGCTGGTGCCCGACGAGCACGATCGTCCGGGAACAACCCTGTACGGATTCGGCTTCCTGAAGCCCGCAGGCCGGGAGGTGAGCGATACCGACGGTCAGCTCTTCCTGGGAGCCGTACTCCGATGGGATCTGGCCCAGCAGAGGATCCACCAGCATCTGATCTGGAGTCGGGACCTCATCCACTGGAGCCAGTTCGGGGCCAACCGCAAGCCGTTGCTGGAGGGCGGCCCCGTGGGCAGCTGGAATACGAGCTGGGGCGGGCTCGCGAACTACCAGGCAGTGGTGAACGCCGATGGGGAGGAGGAGTGGTTCTTCCCGTTGTGGGGAAAGAACACCCGGTACATGCTGGGGGGCTATCTGACGGCGGATACGCTGGAGGAGTTCAAGAAGAAGTTCCCCTACTTCCGGCTGGCCCCATTCTTCACCAGCTGGGAGGACTTCTACCGCGAGACCCGGCGCCACGTCGTGCTTCCTGGGCTGGCCCGATGCAAGGCGGGAAGGCTGGCCCATGTGGAGCCGGATGCTTCCAAAGGTGAGTTCACGACCCTGCCTCTCGTCGTAGAGGGGACTCGACTCGTCCTGAATGCGCAGACGGATCCGGGGGGCAGCATCCGGGTGGAAGTCCAGGATGCCGAGGGAAACCCCTTTCCCGAGCTGCGCATGGAGGACTGCGTTCCCTTCTCCGGAGACAGGGTGGGCCATGTCGTCCGGTGGAAGCGGGCTCGGCTGGAGGAGGTGAATCGGCGCGTCGTCAGGCTGCGCGTCGTTGTGGAGGGAGCACGACTCTACGCCTTTCGGATCGCTGGGTAGGACGCGGTGGTGGGAGAGAGGGGAGCGGCTGGAAGAGGTTAAGAAAACTTTGGGTTTTCATTTTCTACCCCCTTTCATAGCGTGAATGTGCTTTTTCTTGCCCTTCCGGCTCAAAGAGATTGCGATGTGAAACTCCCCAGGGCGACTTCTCCCCTTTTCCTCTTGATACAAATGGTTTGGCCGACCACAACGGTTCGATTTTAGCGCTTGGGGGCTTAGTCCTGCCCATGGTCGCGGAACTCTCCGTACCAGTTCCGGACGATGCGCAGCGCCGGGTGGGGCAAAGAAAGCAAGCCGTTTCAGCTAACCCTCAACGGATTCCTCAGAGTCGATTGCCAAGGATCGCGAGTCACCACGGATGATGGGCTTGATTCTCAGTAGCGAGTGGAGCAGATAGGACGATCCTGGAAGAGGCCCGAAAAACGTTGCACCGCAGCCGTGTCTCGGATATCGTGATCGCGGCCAGTGGGCCAAAGAGAAACCCTAGGCAGGGCCCATCACCGGAAGGGTGGTATGTCCGAAAGTACAGGCTCAATTGGGGGTTCGCAGGCACGGACGAGCCCACCTCAGTTCTTCTTCGTGGTCTCCATCGTGCTGCTGCTTACGGTTTTTCTTGGGTTCGCGCCAACGTTTTACCTGCCTCGTTTTTTCGATACTCCATCAGATCCTCGGCCGATGCCTACGCATCTCATTCTGCACCCTGTTTTCCTAACAGCCTGGTACGCCGGATTCGTCCTGCAAAGCGGCTTGATCGTAAGCGGACGCCGCCGCGTGCATCGCACGCTAGGCGTAGCCGGTGTCGGAGTTGGGTTCGGCGCTATCGTAACGACCGTCGTGGCCACACTGCAGGCAATTCCGCGGGCCTCGGATTTTGATTTTCCTCCTCGTGAATTCATAAACAGGATCGTCACGGTCAACACAGTGAACCTGCTTTTGTTTATCGCGTTGTTGTCGTTGGCAATTTACAACCGCTCAAAACCACAGGCTCATAAGCGGCTCATGCTGATCGCGTCAATTGCCATCATCGGTCCGGCAGTGTCGTCTAGTAGGTTGCTCGGCAACTTTGTGCAGTCCCTGCTCCCTGACTATTTCCCAAATTTCGCCCTCATGTTTTGGGTGCTTATGGTCGGCGCTCTGATCGTTCACGACTTGCGGACCTTGGGTCGTGTACACCCAGCGACAGCTTGGGGGGGCGGTGCCAAAGCAATATCCACCGCGGTTGTTCTGGCGCTATTCAATAGCGGAGCACCGGCTGTCTACGTCGATTGGCTGGAGAGCTTACTGTTCTAGCCTCTCTTGTAAGCCGACAAACCTAAAACGACGGACTGGCCGAGCGTAGTGTCCTCGACCTTGTAGACGACACCCATCCCGCCCTCACCGAGCTTTTCGGTGATCTTGTCGTGGCACAGGGTCTGGCCTATCAGCACGGGCCTCCAAACTAAAAGGGGAGTCTATAGCGAATACTAGATCCTTGGGTCTGAAAGGGCAATGCCAGGGGACGGTATATATATAAATCGGAAGGATAGGCGGAATTCAATCCGCCCTTTCCGCTGACACTCGGAATGTCGTTCGCTGCGTCTGTACGGAATGACTGCTCTTGGCGTTAGCGGTCGTTCAATCGACGTTTCCAGGGAAAATTTGAACGTCCGCTTCTAGGGTGCGCCGTGGTAAGGCGGCGCTTTTCCCAGTGGGTGAAAGCCCCACCCGGCAACCGCTCCAGCCGGAAGCAACCGGAGCAACTATGGAGGTAACGAAATGGTTGAAGCCTCTGGTGAAGCGAGTCACGAATTGGTGACCGCGCGAGTGTGCAGGCCGTAACGTGAGTGAACGCTGAGCAAGCCTCGAAAAGGACGATGCGCAGGCCGACCCGGCTCCTAGACCGGGGAAGGCTGATACGGCTGGGGAAGTGAGCGAAGTGGGCACCCAGTCGCTGCGCCGGGGTAGTGGCGACAGCATGTACACCAGGGAAGCGCACGCAACACGGGAAGCCCCTAGGCGTGGCCAGGGATGGCCAACCGGAAGCCCGTGAGGGACAGGCCGGGCGCCTGGGGGTGGCGGAGAGGCCCGTAGTACTGAGGAAGCCGGGTAATGCCGGTGGAGGGAAGGAGCCTTAGTTCAAGACGAATGCAGGACGTAGTGAAGGGACCAGGAGATTGGGCAACCTATCAACTCCGCAAAGGGTTCAGAAACTACAGAGGGCATTACACGCGAAAGCGAAGGCTGAGCCCAGCTATCGCTTCAGCGGTGGCTGGGTGAACTGGCGCAAGACCACGGAGTTGGTGCAGCAGTTGAACCGCGCTCTGCGCGGCTGGGCGAACTACTCTCGGGTAGGGACGACCAGCCGGGCCTACCGTGCGCTCGACAGCTTCACCGCTACGCGGCTGCGCCGGTGGCTGCGCCATAAGTACAAGGTCAGGCGACGCAAGGGCGGGACGTATCCACTCTCGCACCTCTACGGGCACTTTGAGCTCGTGCGCCTGACCCAACTTGGGCGCGGCGAGCCGTGGGTGAAGGCGTGAGTCTTGTCCGAGAGCCGGATGCGGTAGTTCCGCCTGTCCGGTTCGATGAGGAGGATGTGGAAACGGAGTGATGGTCCGGCTATTGAGGCACCGCCAGACGAAAGGGGCGGTAACAGATAGGCCGAACCTTAGACCACCGCGCCACATCCTTACTCTACGTGCGCCGTGGTAAGGCGGCGCTTTTCCCAGTGGGTGAAAGCCCCACCCGGCAACCGCTCCAGCCGGAAGCAACCGGAGCAACTATGGAGGTAACGAAATGGTTGAAGCCTCTGGTGAAGCGAGTCACGAATTGGTGACCGCGCGAGTGTGCAGGCCGTAACGTGAGTGAACGCTGAGCAAGCCTCGAAAAGGACGATGCGCAGGCCGACCCGGCTCCTAGACCGGGGAAGGCTGATACGGCTGGGGAAGTGAGCGAAGTGGGCACCCAGTCGCTGCGCCGGGGTAGTGGCGACAGCATGTACACCAGGGAAGCGCACGCAACACGGGAAGCCCCTAGGCGTGGCCAGGGATGGCCAACCGGAAGCCCGTGAGGGACAGGCCGGGCGCCTGGGGGTGGCGGAGAGGCCCGTAGTACTGAGGAAGCCGGGTAATGCCGGTGGAGGGAAGGAGCCTTAGTTCAAGACGAATGCAGGACGTAGTGAAGGGACCAGGAGATTGGGCAACCTATCAACTCCGCAAAGGGTTCAGAAACTACAGAGGGCATTACACGCGAAAGCGAAGGCTGAGCCCAGCTATCGCTTCAGCGGTGGCTGGGTGAACTGGCGCAAGACCACGGAGTTGGTGCAGCAGTTGAACCGCGCTCTGCGCGGCTGGGCGAACTACTCTCGGGTAGGGACGACCAGCCGGGCCTACCGTGCGCTCGACAGCTTCACCGCTACGCGGCTGCGCCGGTGGCTGCGCCATAAGTACAAGGTCAGGCGACGCAAGGGCGGGACGTATCCACTCTCGCACCTCTACGGGCACTTTGAGCTCGTGCGCCTGACCCAACTTGGGCGCGGCGAGCCGTGGGTGAAGGCGTGAGTCTTGTCCGAGAGCCGGATGCGGTAGTTCCGCCTGTCCGGTTCGATGAGGAGGATGTGGAAACGGAGTGATGGTCCGGCTATTGAGGCACCGCCAGACGAAAGGGGCGGTAACAGATAGGCCGAACCTTAGACCACCGCGCCACATCCTTACTCTACTCTGCGGATTCAACCGGTCGATCAGGGGCGATCTAGTCTGACACCTTTTTTGCGGTCAGATCTGCGCTACACACCGCCGTTCGATTTCGCTCAAATCGGACGCTGTCTGTACGATCGGGTGCCGACGATCACAAGATTGACCTTGTAGGGTTGCGTCCACGGGTATGTTCCGGGCACAAACCTGTGCATCGGGAGCTACATTCCGGGAACCGATTCCCTTCAATGTGTGATCTCCGGACAAACCTGTCTCACGATCGCCCCCGAACGAAGAGATTGCGATTGCCGCAGCTGGGGCAGACGTAGATCTTCCAGAGCAGGGACCTCTTGAGATTATTGACCAGTGTTGGCAGCGGGTGACCAGCCCCACAGGAGAAGCACACGTTGAGATCCTCGGGCATGGAATCCAGGCTCTTCAGGTCGCTGAGATTGGCGTTGTCCTGCCGCTTCAAACAACCGAAAACCACTCCCCATCCATAGTGACTCCACTGGGTTCCAAGAAGGCGGTCGCAAATCCGAACCAGGTAGTTCAACCAGCGGAGGCCTGCTCTGAGCAGTCGGGCAGGAAGCCGGCCCAGAATCTGGGCCCGCTCGGGATAATACTGGATCTTGAGTGGATCAGGGGGATTGAGGTAGACGAAGCCCGTATGAAGCTTCTTGTAGCGCCGGGCCCTCAGGCCCGTCTGAGATTCGATAGTCGAGACAAAGGAGCGAAGGCTAAAGCGATTGACATGTCCGCCCCCCTCGAACATATAGCGGTAGAACTTGTCATCCAGACTGAACCCGTCCGGGACGGCTGCCCAGAGGAAGCCGTCGGGTTTGAGCACCCGGTCAATTTCCCTGATAGAGGCTTCATAGTCCTCGAAGTGTTCCAGGGTGTGATTGCAGACGACCACGTCCACCACCCCTTCCTTGATAGGAAGGGAGCGCGAGTCGGCAAGAGTCCTGGCCCAGCTTTCTTGCGGGTGGGGAGGGAAGGCAACATCGAGGGCGATGACCCTTGCGGGCGTACTCGCGTAAGAGAAGCTGCCGCCGCTGGCACCCAGGTCCAAGACCAGGGCCGAGGCGGGGAGGTCACGCACCAGATCATCCATAATGTGTCCGGAGCACCATTGTACAGGAGCAGTAGATCCTGTTTTCTCAGAGGCATTTCAGTGTTCGGTCTCTACTTGTGACTGGACCAAGGAGAGGGTACCCTCTGCGGGACATCGAGCGACTCCATCGTGGAGACACAGTGAGAGTGGACGCTTGATCCACGAGGAAGAACATCAACAGCAAGAGCGAGTGGACGAGGAGCAGGATTCTATGACGGACACCCTTTTCATTCAGGCGGATCCGCTACGAATGTTTTCATCGCAGGTGTTTCAGCGTCTAGGTATCCCTCAGGACCAGGCTGACGATGCGGCCGATGTATTGGTCTGGGCCAATCTCCATGGGGTCGACACCCACGGCGTGAGGAATTTGAAACAGTACTATGTGGTTCAGCTGAAGGAAGGCTTGATCAAGCCTGATGCCAAGATTGAAATAGAGCACGAGACTCCGATCTCAGCCCGTGTGAATGCAGGTGGGGGACTGGGTCTGTCGGCGGCCTGCTGGGGCATGAGGCAGGCGATTGCCAAGGCGAAGGAATCTGGATCGGGCTTCGTCAGCATGAACACCTCCAATCACCTGGGTGCCTCTGGATACTTTGCGAGGAGGGCAGTCGAGCATGACATGATCGGCGTGAGCATGACCGGTTACTTCCTTCCTCAGACTGCTGAGAAGGGACTCTTGCCTACCTTTGGCGTCAGCCCGATGCTTTCCACTAATCCGCTAAGTGTGTCCTTTCCGACCGAGGAGGAGCCTCCGTTTCTCCTGGATATGGCGACTTCAATTGTCCCCTACAATCGGATCCAGCTGATGAAAGAGGCTGGAAAGCCCATTCCGATCGGTTGGGCGTTGGACCAGAACCACCAACCGACTACCGATCCCGATGCGGTTTACTATCTTCTGCCTCTGGGAGGACCGCGAGAGCTTGGGGGACACAAGGGTTACGGTCTCGCCCTGATGGTGGGGATTTTTTGCGCCGTCCTCTCAGGAGGCTGGTTCGATCCGGCGTCGATGGACGGAGAGTCGTCACCCGAGGCGCACGGACACTTCCACAAGTCTAAAGACCCTTCCGAGGCAGACGCCGGTTACACTCAAACGGCCGATGCTCACTTCTTTGGGGCCATCCGCCTTGACCTGTTTCGCTCTGCACTGGATTTCAAGAGAGGTCTCGATGCGATGATCCGCACGATTCATTCTTTTCCTGCCGAGCCTGGAAAGGAGCAGGTGCTCTACCCCGGCGAAATCGAGTACGAGACCAGTCAACGGCGGCAGCGTGAGGGCATCCCGATTCAAGAACCAATTGCTTCGGATCTCAAAGCTCTATCGAAGGAATTCGAACTTCCACTAGCTCTGGAAAGCCGGAGCTGATCAGGAGAGAAAATACAGTCGTTGCTGACCCGCTCCCATTCGTTTGATATTTCGTGGGATTTGGTCGCGCGCTGCTCCTAGTTTTCCAGGCTCTTCTCTACCCACAGAGCTGCGTGCTCTGCAAGAAGTGGGTTCTGAACGACGATGCCAGTCCGCTCTGTGCGGATTGTCTGGCGGCCGTACCTCGCTTTTCGGTGGGAGGTCCACGCGAGCTAGGGGTCTCGGCGCCCAGCAGAGCCGAGGGGTTCGAACTTGGCCCCCCCTGCCACTATTGTGGGATTCCTCTGCCTGGGAGTCTCATAAGGGAGTTGAACGTTTGCTCGAGCTGTAGATCCCAGCCTCCGCCATTCGATTTTGCCCGGGCACACGGACCCTATCAGGGAAGTCTTCGGACGCTGATTCGGAGCTTCAAGTTCGATGGACTAAGACGGTTGGCGTCTCCGCTAGCTTGTCTCTTGGCGGAGCGTTACCGAGAGAGCAGCCTTGGTCTGGAGCCCCGGTGGATCGTTCCGGTTCCCCTGCATCGAAAACGAAAGTTCGAACGAGGCTTTGACCAGACGCTGCTTCTGTGCCGTGCTTTGGGGCGCCGGCTCGGCATCGGTATCTTCAAGGGGTTGCATCGGCTCAGGGATACTGCTCCACAATTCGGATTGGACATCCGATCCAGGAAAGACAACCTACGGGGAGCGTTTGGCCTCAAGAGAGCCCAGCATCTTGAGGGACAGGATGTTTTGCTCGTGGACGACGTCTTTACCACAGGCACGACAGTCCGCGAGATCTGTGCCCTCCTGAAGTCGGAATCCCGAGTCAGACGAATCCTGGTACTCACCCTGGCCCGTGTTCCTCTCCGGCACCACTACTGAAAACTTCATTGGCACCTCGTATGTCCCCGTCACCAATGAATCCGTTTCCTCTTCAATAATCCAGCTCCAAGCTAGGATGGTGGCTTCAGAATCAGCTTCGTCCGCGCTTCCGATAGGACCCGGTCACGATCGAGGGGGATGACATGCCGGCGCGAGGCGAGCCATTCTGGGAGCTGGTCGGCATAGTTGGGACTACCTGGATGCCCGGATTGACCGGTGGCGTCGACGGACCGGAGCTCTGCGGGATTACTCCCCACCTCAACGACCAGCCGATAGTTGGCGCCCATTGCGGCCATGTAAGTGGGATCATAGCCGGTATTGCAGACGGTAATGCCGGATCCTCCTACGGGCTGTCCTCCTCTGTCCAGAAGCCCTCCCAGATCGCCCAGGTTCGAAAGGCAGTGGGCCAGGACGACGGTATGAATCCGGCCCCAGGACCAACTGGATATGTCTGGTCCCAATCGAGCACTGAGGTCGTCTAGTGTCTCCCTCAGGGTTGCTGAGGCGATCTGACCTCGGTCTGCGCCGGCAAACCATCCGCTGCGGTCCTCAGCGAGGAGCTCAACCGAAAGACCGGCCAAGGCTCCTGCCATCGGTGCGACTTCATCACCCTGGAAGCGTTGGCGGGACACGGCCCGTTCCCATTTCGCGAAGAAGATCTCGAAGATGGCAGCGCCGACCTCGCCCGGATCCATACGTCGATTCCAGGACTGGAGAAGATCGAGGGCCTTTCCAACCTCCGGGTCTTCGACGGTTTTCAGCAGTTCGAGGAGGCTCGGAATGACCTCCTCTGCTCGGAGGGAGTAGGTATCCATCTGCAACTGGGAGGAGTCGTCCCGCGACAGGAGCGGCTTCTCTTCGAGGACGCTGCGGATTCGCCGGGCCCGATAGCCGGTGGCCCAGGTTCCGGAAAGGGGATAGGGATAGTCGTCCGGCGCGTTGCGGTTGTTGGCGGTCCGAATCCACCCCTGAGGGGGATCAGACAATGCGGGCATGCCGTCGAACGGGATCAGGTCCCTCCACTGATCCACGGGATCCCAGCCCCTGCGGTAACCCCTGTTCCAGTTCTCTCGAACGGGTATGCGTCCGGCGCACTGGTAGCCTATGTGATCGTCTGTGTCTGCGAACACCCAGCTGAGCGTAGGGGCACGCCAGCCCCGGAGTGCTTCCCGGAATCCGTCGCAGCTGGTGGCGCGGTTGGCATCCAGCAGGCTCGTGACTTCGTCGCAGAATGTCGCTCCGATCCAGCGAAGCGAAACCGAGCCGGTACCTTGCCCCAGGGGGGGTAGGATGTCGTCAACGATCGGTCCGTTGCGGGAGAAGCGCACTTCGAGATCGACCGGTTCATGGTTCTTGACGGCGATTCGCTCGACCGTGACTCGGCTTTGTTCCCACCTGCCATCATAGAGAAACTGATCGGGGTGGTCGGGATCGGTTTTCTCCTGGTAGAGGTCGCGCTGCGAGCATATGTTGTTTGTGATTCCCCAGGCTACTTGTTCATTGCGCCCGAAAATGACCCCTGGGACACCGATATAACCGGCCCCTGCCAAATTGAACCCTGCGCCCGAGAGGTGTGCCTCATACCAGCACGAAACCGCGTTGAAGGCGATGTGAGGGTCGCTGGCCAGCAGGGGAGTGCCAGAGGCGGAGCGTCTGCTGGAAATCGCCCAGTTGTTGCTTCCCGAGGGGTCGTCGGGATCGCCCACGACATTGCTCGGACCCTCCACGCCTGACCTTGAAGCCTTATAGGAACCCGGTGGGAGAATGCACTCGTCGCTGGCCTCGCCGCTGAGAAACGCTTCATAAAGGGGACCCTCACCTAGAGTCCGGCGCGCTACCTCGGGAAGAACGATCACCGGAAGACGCACAGTCAAGTAGTACTGGAACTCAACCCAGATACAAATCGAGTCCAAAGGGTTCCACTTCTCCGGCTCGTATCCCAGCAGTGAGAATTCGATGGGCAGACGATCCCCACAGGCTGTCCTGGCAGCATTGATCCCGTCAGAGAAAGACTGGAGTCTCTTCAGGGTTTTGGCGGGAAATCTCTTCAGATTGGATTTGGCGATGCGACGGAAGCCTAAGGTGCGCGCGACGGTGTCGCGCTGCAGCGCGGTCACGGCATCGCCGGTCGCCCTGGGCCGGATTGCGGGTCCCAGGATCTCTGATAGCCGACCGTGCGCCTGCCTCCGAAAATAGTCGAGTTGCCACAGTCGATCCTGTCCCATGGCGTAGCCATAGCCGAAGAAGAGATCGTATTCGCCCTCGGCGAAAATATGTGGGATTCCCCACTTGTCCCTGAAGATTTCGGCCCCACTTTCCACATCCGCAGTGGCGCTGCCGGTGAGGTCCGGCAGGCGCGACTTGATCTGCCGATGCCACCAGGAGTCGAACTGTTCAGTGGTGAAACCGGCTTGGGCCCGAAGGGTGTCCAGGAGGACACCGGATCCCAGGAGTGCGAGCAGATCCTGCTCGGATGGGGTGGCTGAGGGCATTGTGAACAAGTCAGCGACTCAGGCAAGGGCGCCTGGACCTAGTACGCTATGCTACAGCATACTAGAGCCTGCCCTGTTCTTCCAGT
The DNA here is from genome assembly GCA_965219005.1 of Acidobacteriota bacterium. Classification (GTDB taxonomy): domain Bacteria; phylum Acidobacteriota; class UBA6911; order RPQK01; family JAJDTT01; genus CAUZIZ01. The sequence continues at coordinate 267,588 of CBDCMS010000004.1, forward strand.
TCCTGGCAGGCGAGACAGAGCTTGGCCCAGGGCACGGCCTCAAGCCGCTTTCGATTGACGATCTCACCACAATTGGAACATTCTCCGAAGGAGCTGTCTTCAATTCGCTCCAATGCTTCGTCGATGGCTTGGATGAAGAGTCTTTCCTGGTTGCTACGGCTGAACAGGAACTCCTTTGTATAGGAGCTGGAAGCCTTATCGACGATGTCCATCGCCTCGCTCTCGCTATCAATTTCACGGCCGTAGCTCTGGCTCTTCTGCAGGAGTTCAACCAGCTCCGATTTCTTTTCTTCGAGCGTTTTCTTGAATTGGTTCAGGTCTTTCTTCTTGAGATGGTCCGAATTCTTCACTGCCATTCCGAAACCTCCGTTACTTATGGTAAGGAACGCGACTGACAATGGTTACAGCCCGATATACCTGTTCCAGAAGAACGACACGGGCCAGTTCGTGGGGGAGGGTCAAGCTGCTCAGCGACCACTTCAGGTTTGCCCCATCCTTGATCTGGTCGGGAAGGCCGCTAGAGCCACCCGCCACAAACGTTATCCCGGCTTTGCCCTGGTTCAACAGTCCTTCAAAGAGTCGGGCGAAATCGGGACTCGAATATTCGCGTCCTTTCTCGTCAAGAGCTATCAAATAAGTATTGTGTGATATTTTCTCCTCGAGCAGCAGTGCCTCGCGCCTGAAAGCCCTTTTCTCTTGGTGCCTGATCCTTTTTATCTCCGGTACAAAAGACCGGCTGCAAGGGAAGAAGTGTTTGAGCCTCTTCAGGTACCGTTCCTCCATTGGAAGGAGATAGGGATCCTTGGTTTCTCCAATCCATATGAACTTGAGCCTCACAGAAAAGAACTCCTTATACTAGATTTTTCCCGCCGGAACAATAACGGTTTGAGCAAGAACGTCTTTGCGGGGTTGGTGTCAGGATTCGTGTGGATTTCAGGACGTTAGCTCGGCTGATCCTTCGAGCAGGCATTGCCGAGAAAGGGGGAGCCTGAAGCGCAAGCGAGGGGTTGGCGACGGCGAGATTGTGCCCTCGTCCGCTCCCTACTACGGAACTTGTCCTCGTCCTGCTGACAGTTGAGATCCGTCTTGGCTCTCCCGTGATCCTCGTTTGCGGCTCTGACTCTGGCGACTCTTGCATCATCTTCTACGCCCTGAAGTTTCAGGTTAGTCCCGCCCCCAGTGATGCTGGCCCCATTCGAGAATCTGGTTATGCACTTAACTCCGGATAGGTGACGGTGGGATAGAGCGAACAGGCTGTCAGGAGACGGTCGAAGAGCTCGGATTCCCAGAAACGACGATTGAAACGGTAACAAAACTCAGCCAGGTAACGTTGAAGGTGCTTGAGGCTGACCGCTTTCTGAGTCCCTTGGAGCTGAGTCTTGCAGTTGGAAATGAGGGTGTGAACCCATGGGAACTGTTCAAAACCCATCCCCACCCACTCGAGCCGGACGCGTTCATGCTGGTAGCCGGCTTGAGCTAAACCGACAAACGCGTGATAGGCGTCGCTTCGGATCTGAGCTCCGGGGTCGATCCTCGCCCAGGCGACCCGCTTCACATTGTCGCTGGTTATGTTATCGACCACATCCAGACTTAGAAACCTCGGCCCCCCGGCTTTCGTTATCTCCACCGCGCGGCCAGAACTTTGGCCTTGCCTTCGGTCCCTCGTCCTCGCTTGCGACCCCGACGATTTCTCCCTCGTCGTCGGCCTCCAAAGAAAGAGTCATCCAGCTCCACCAGGTGACTTAACTGGTAGCAGTCATTACGTTTGGCCATGGCTTGTCGGATCTTATGTCCCATCATCCAGACCGTCCGATAGCTTCCGATTCCCAGCAGCTTCTGCAGTCCCTTCATCGAGTAGCCCGCTTTGCAACGGCTCATCAAGAAGATGGTCCAAAACCAATATCTCAGGGGCACCCGCGTCTTGTGGAAAATCGTCCCGGCGGTGGAAGAAGCCTGATACCGGCATTGGCGACACTCCATCAATCGCCGGTGCTGCAACCAGTAGCCTCCTTGACCCCCACAACGGGGACAGACAAATCCTTCCGGCCAGCGTTTCTGCATCAGGTAACTCAGACAAGCTTCTTCTGTGGCAAAACGCTCTTGAAACTCCAACAAATTCATCTTTTCGTACATCCACTCACCTCCTGTCTCTCACCTTTTTTACTAGGTGGTGGTGACTTTTTCCGGAGTTAAGTGCATAACCAGATTCGAGAAAGAAACTTCAGTCGGGGATAGGGGAGATTCTGCTGTTGTTCAGCTCGCTCCCGCCTTCGTCGTCCTCGACAGCCGGAACTGGGGTTCCTATTGCTGACCGGTCAAGTCGTTCGCGGCTCTGCCGGACTTGGCTTCGCAATGCTGGCAGTCTATTCGTGCACGGCAACACTCTTTCCGATCACTGTTCACTGCTCACTCCACTACTGTTCAACCCACTACTGCTCACTATTCAAGTTTCAGCTTAGCTCGACCCGCGGCTGCGCCGGATCGTACATGAAAGAAACTCCTCGAGCCATGGAAGCCTGAAGCGCAAGCGAGGGGTTGGGGACCGGAACAAATGTCCGCGAATCCGGCGGCTAGCTCTGAAGTTTCAGTCTAGGCTTGGAGAGCTGTAGGTTCCAACGGGATCCCGTCGCTCCAGAGCTTCTCCAACTGGTAGAACTCGCGGGCTCGAACCGAGAAGATGTGGACAACGAACTCTAGATAGTCGATCAGGATCCATTCCGCTTGTGGGTAGCCCTCTACGTGGCTGGGTAGGAGGCTGTCCTCCTTCTTCAGCCTGGTAAGTATTTCGTCACAAATGGCCTGGTTCTGCTTCGTGTTGAATCCATGACAGAGGACGAAAAAGTCGCTGAAGGAGGAGAGGTCGGAGATATCCAGTAGCAGAAGGCCGTCCCCTTGCTTGTCGTCAATGAGCCTGGAGATTTTCGACAGAACGGCTTTGGTTTCGTTCATAGAGCCTATACTCTCGGATGTACTGGAGCACGAGTCCAGAGATGCTCTCTGGGTCGGGAGTCTGCCCCACCGCGATTGCTTCCCGGATGTGGGTCGAACTGGTCGGAGGGGCTTCGATGTTGATGAGAAAAGATTGACCCGTCTGGATGATCGGTTTCTCTGATGCCGACACCACCTTGATGCTTTTTCTGGCTGCCTCGTTGATCTTCAGTTGTTCGAGATCAGCTTCGGATCGGGTTCGTTGGACAAAGACGAAGCAATGCTCGCTGAGTAGGGTAGCATAATCCTTCCACAGGTGGATCTCCTTGAGCGAGTCACTTCCAGCGATAAAGCAAAAGCGATCCTCGGGATGAAGATCACGCAAGCGCTCCAGAGTTGTGACCGTATAGGAGGGCACCCCTTCTTCCAGCTCCAGGAGTGAGGCGCTGAGGCGCTCCTCATAGAGAAGGTCGAGGACCACCATCGCGTAGCGGTGGAAAGAGCTGGTCGTGCGGAAGGTTTCTTTGTGGGGCGGCAGATTGGACACCATGAAGAGGACCTGGTCCAGGCCGAAGATCTCCCTTATGCGGTGTGCGATAAAGGTATGGCACCGGTGTATGGGATCGAAGGTGCCACCCAGGATACCCAGGTTCATCCCTGTTTTTCTCCCAGCCATTTTGCAATTGCCTGTTTCAGATCAGGCAACCCTTCGCCGGTTGCTGCAGAGATCTGGCTGAAGGGAAGACCCTTATCGACACAGTATGACTGCAAGCGCTCCAGCCTTTCGGGTTCAGCTGCATCCATTTTCGAGGCTGCGATGATCTGGGGCTTCTGCAGCAGCGTCGCATCGTACAATTCGAGTTCCTGCATGATCGTATGTACTGAGTCGATTGGATCGTTCTGCTCGGCACCACTCACATCGACCAAGTGGACCAACAGGCGGCATCGCTCGATGTGTCTCAGAAACTGATCCCCCAGCCCATGACCCGAGTGTGCTCCCTCGATCAAGCCCGGGACATCGGCAACCACAAAGGTGTCGTAGTCCGTCCACGAAACCACCCCCAGGTTTGGAGTGAGCGTGGTGAAGGGATAGTCCGCGATCTTGGGTTTGGCGCTCGAGAGAGCCGAAATGAGCGTAGACTTGCCGGCATTTGGCAAGCCTATCAAAGCCACGTCCGCGAGGACCTTCAGTTCCAGTAGAAGGGTCAATTCCTCGCCGGGATCGCCTCGGCTTCGCCGTCGAGGAGCGCGATCGGTAGCGGTCGCGAAGGCAGCGTTGCCTTTTCCTCCCTTGCCCCCGCTAGCTGCCAATTGCACCTGACCGGGAGCCTCGAAATCGAAGAGGAGGTCCCCAGACTCGTCGCAGATCTGGGTCCCTACAGGAAACTCGATGGTGAGGTCCTTGCCCTGCTTGCCCTGCCGGTCATTACCCGACCCATGCGAGCCTTTTCCGGCCTTGAAATGCTGGTTGAATCGGAAGGGAAGGAGGGTGTTCAGATGTTCTGTGCTGCGGAAATAGATGTCTCCGCCATCGCCTCCATTGCCGCCACTCGGCCCCCCGAAGGGAACATACTTCTCGCGCCTGAAAGCGATGCATCCGTCGCCGCCATCCCCGGCTTTTACGAAGATCTTCGCACGGTCGAGAAACATAGCGACGCGGCCCGGAAAGATAAAGGGGGAGGAATCCAGACCGTATGAGGTGGGTTTAGCTCTGTGCCATTACGTGGACGAACTTTCCCAGGGACCCACGGTTCTGGAACTTCACTGTGCCCGTAATCTTGGCGAAAAGACTGTCGTCGTGGCCGCGTCCCACGTTGGAACCTGGTTTGAGGGGTGTACCTCTTTGCCGGACAAGGATCGATCCTGCTGTCACCAGCTGACCGTCAAACCTCTTCACTCCGAGCCGCTTCGCCTGACTATCTCGCCCATTTCGAGAGCTTCCGAGACCCTTCTTGTGTGCCATTGAGGTTTAATCTTCCTTCCCTTTAGCGGGGGCTGCTTTCTTGGCTTGAGTCTTGGCCGGACTTGGCTTTTTGACGGCGGGTTTCGACTCAGACTTGGCGGTTGCCGCCTTTGTTGTTTTTTTCGCGGCGCTGGACTTCGGCTTGGGTGCGGTCTTCTTCTCGGTAGAAGTAGACTCTTTCGACTCGGTTTTCTTCGAGCCCAGAGCTATCTTGTCAATCTGGACCTGGGTGAAAAGCTGGCGATGTCCCGTCTTTCGCCGGTACATCTTGCGCCGCTTCATTTTGAAAACAAGGATCTTGTCCCCTTTGCCCTGTTCGACGATAGTGCCCACGACCTTGGCGCCCGGAAGCTTGGGTTGGCCGACCTGCACGGAGTCGTCAGCCCCGACCAAAAGCACTTCATCGAAGCTGACTTCCTGGCCCACTTCTCCGCTCAGGCGTTCCAGGTTGAGCCGGTCACCCTCAGTCACACGGTACTGCTTTCCGCCGCTTTGAATTATGGCGTACAAGTCATTTCCTCCTTAGTACACTGCAGTACACTGCCGTGTTTACGTTCCAGTGTACTTAGCTCGGAGCCTGCAGCGGATTCGAGCTGACGAACCCTGAATTATAGCCGTCAACGGCTCCGCGTGTCAAAAATGCGAGCGGCTCCAAGATTCTCCCCAATTCCGGAGCACGAGGGAACGCTCCTAGTCTACTTTCTCCAGAAGGAGCGAGTGAAGAGGACCAGGAGGGTGTAGTATTCGAGCCGCCCGGCCAGCATACAGCCGCTCAAGACCCACTTTGCCAGCGCCGGCAGGTGACCGTAATGTTCACTGGGTCCCACTTTTCCCAGGCCAGGACCGATGTTGAACATGGACGCCGCGACTGCAGCGATTGCGGTGAACACGTCTATTCCCAGAGCGGTGAGACAGACACAGGCTGCAAAGTTGATCAACAGTGCCAGATAGACGAGGTTGAGAAGGCTCTGGATCGTGGTCTCGGGGATGGCCCTGCCACCGAAGCGGACCGCGAAGATCCCGTGGGGTTCCACGATTCTTTTGAACTCGCGACCGACAACCCGCATCAGTAGGACGACCCGTGCGGTTTTCATTCCTCCGGCCGTTGAACCGGTGCAGCCTCCGGCAAACATCAAGACGAGCAGCATCAATTGTGCGAACGGGCTCCAGCTCCCGAAGTCCGCGGTGGAGAAGCCGGTGGTGGTCATGATGGAAACGACTTGAAAGAACCCCAGCCGCATTGCCTCAGCCAGCAGTACCTCGGAGTCGCGTGTGAGTTCCAGGGTAATTACAATTCCTACAATAGCGATCAGCGACAGATAGAAGCGGGTTTCCACGTCGGAGAAGAAGGAGGCGGGCTTTCGCTCGACGAAGAGCCGGTAGTGTTGGGTGAAGTTTATTCCCCCTAGGATCATGAAGAGCACGATGATCCACTCGATTGTGGGACTATTGAAGGCCCCGACGCTGCCATCGCGCGTAGAGAATCCTCCTGTCGCCATGGTGGAAAAGGCATGACATATCGAATCGAAGAGAGGCATCCCTACCCACCAGAGGATGGCCGACTCGATCACCGTGAGAGCCAGATAGATCTTCCACAGAGCCAGGGCAGCCTGGGCGATCCGGGGTTTGAGTTGCTCGGCTCGAGCTCCCGAGAACTCAGCGCGATAGAGTTCTCTTCCTCCGGTCCCGATGAGGGGGAGGATTGCAATGCCGAGAAGAATGATTCCCATTCCCCCCAACCAGTGCATCAGCGCGCGCCAGAACAGGAGACTGTCGGGAAGCGCCTCGACGTTCTCCAGTACAGTGGCTCCCGTGGCCGTGAAACCGGAAACGGATTCGAAGAAGGCTGCGGAGAAAGTTGAGAAATGAGGGGAGAGGTAGAAAGGCAGTGCCCCGATGAAACTCGCTGCCAGCCAGGTGCCCACGACCAAGAGAATGCCTTCCCGCCGATTCAGCTCCTGCGGAGGACGTCTGGAGGCGAGAGCAAGCGTGCCGCCCAGGAGCAGCGCAAAGGCTAGGGAGAAGGAAAGCGGGAGAAGACCGCTATCTTTGCTAAACAGAGAGAAGAGCGCCGTCGCCAGAAGGCCAGAGGACAGACCGAGGATGGAATATCCCAGGAGTTGCAGCAGGTTGGCCCAATGGATCACACCCTTCCTCGTTGTGGTTCTTCGAGAAAAGTGTTTTCGATATAGGGAACCAGCCTTTCCAGGGCGAAGAAGATAACCCTGTCGTTGGGCAGGATGGTGGCATCACCCCTGGGTACCAGGACTTCTCCGGAGGGTCGAGCGATGGCTCCCACTACGGTCCCACGAGGGAAGTGCACTTCTCTCAAGGTCTTGCCGACATACCTCGATTCGGGTGTCGCCACCAACTCGATCGCCTCGGCTTCTTCCTCGAGGAAAGTGGTCACGGAAAGGACGTGTCCCTTCCGTACGAACTGGAGGATGCGGTCGACAACGGTCAGGCGAGTGCTGAAGGTCGAGTTGATGCCAAGGAGTTGAGCCATAGGTAGAAAGTCGATACGGTTGACCAACGCCACCGCCTTGCGCACACCTAGACGCTTCGACAGCAGGGAGGCGATAATGTTTACTTCGTCGTTGCCGGTCAGAGCCAGGTAGGCATCGATGCCCTCGACGTTCTCTTCCCACAAGACCCGTCTGTCGGTGCCGTCACCGTGAACCACCACCGTCTCCTCCAGGAGCGTAGCGATTTTCTGACAGCGGGCCAAATCGCGCTCGAAGAGTTTCACCTGGACACCCTGCTTTTCCAGTCGCAGGGCCACCTCGATTCCTAGTTGTTTTCCGCCCACGATGAAGACTCGTTCAGCGCGTTTCTTTTCCTCGACTCCCATGAACTCCATCACCGATTCCATCTCGTTCGCCGGCACGATGATGTAGACGTGATCTCCCGCCTGGAGGCGATCCCTTCCTCGGGGGATAATCACCCGTTGGCCCCGAAAGACCATTGCCATCAAAGAGTTTTTAGGAGGGCCAGCCTGGTCCAGCTCGCTCATGCTGCGTCCCACGACCCAGCTGTTGCTCTCGACATTCATACCGAAAAGCTTCACCCTGCCTTCTGCAAATTCCACGATGTCCGAGATTCCGGGCATCTCGACTACCTGAAGAATTCGATCAGCCGTCTCGCGGTCGGGGTGAATCACGAGATCCACGTTGAGTAGATCGCTGCTGCAAATCGAACGCCAGCGGTCCACTTCATGGGTCCGGAGGCGGGCGACCTTGATCTTCACGTTAGGATGTGTCTGGGCAATGAGACAGCCCAGGACGTTGGCTTCGTCGCTGCTGGTGACCGCGATGAGCATGTCTGCTTCCCGCAGTCCCGCTCGTTCCAGGGTGCTGATGTTGTTGGCATGACCCTGAACGACCCGGGCGTCCAGACCCTCTTCGAGACGCTGGCAACGATCTGGGTCACTTTCGACTATGACGACTTCGTTTTTCTCCTGGACGAGCCTGCGGGCGACCAGCGATCCCACCGCCCCACCGCCCAAGATGACAATCCGCATGTCCCTGCCTATTCCCTAGAGCGATGTAAGTTGGCTCGCGGGTGAGTCTTGCCTGACCAGCGAAAAGAAGCGACCAGTTCTTGAAAGGGAGAGAGGGATCTAGTCAGCGCCGTATCGTCGTTCGAAGAGAGGACAAAGATGGCGAAGAACCCCGGAGCCTCAGAAAAAACCACGATCTCCTGTTTTCCGCCAGGGCATCTGCAAGATTTCGCAAAGACAGGTCGGCGGCCGGTGAACTCCACATCCGAATCGCTGATTTTCAGTTCGGGACACTGTTGCTGAAAGCGGATCAGCTCCAGTTCACCGAATTCCTGCAAGGACTCTTCGGGTCCTCTTTCGACCAGTCGACCGAACGCGAGCACCTCCGTCTGCCTCCAGTCTGAGCCATCCGCATACATGACGAAGTTGGCTAGCTGTGCGGCCGACCGGGCATCAATGATCCATCCATCCGGTTCCGTAACAAAGAAGGAAAAACCCTTCCCATAGATCTTCAGTGTCCGGCTTCCGAGTAGACTCGTCCCAGGCACAAAAAGGCAAGCTGAGAGGAGCACGACCCAAGTCCATCTCATAAGGGAAAGTCTAACACGCATTGAGTTTCCAGAAATAGTTGGCTATCCTATTAGGCTCCGGAAGCAACTCACGATTCCATGCCTACTTCCGAAAGGCGGAGTGACGACTTTCAGGAATTCAGAAAGGGAGACGATGCCGGCAAAGACGGTCACTATAAGGGACAACCGTACCGGAAAAGAGTACGAGATTCCGATCGAGGACGGAACGATTCGAGCCAACGATTTGCGGCAGATCAAGGTCTCGCCAGATGACTTCGGCCTGATGACATACGATCCTGGATTCTTGGCTACGGCCTCGTGCCGAAGCAAGATTACCTACATCGACGGCGATCAAGGTATCCTCGAATACAGGGGGTATCCCATCGAACAATTGGTCGAGGATTACTCTCATCTCCACGTAGCCTATCTGCTGCTTCTAGGGGAGCTTCCGAACGAGGTGCAGTTTCAGAATTGGACTGATCAGATCCAGGCAGAGGTGGAGCTCCCGTCCCAGATCGAACAGGTTGTCCAAGGGCTTCCGGCCGAAGCCTACCCCATGGGGGCTCTTGCCGGGGGTGTGGCAGCGCTGTCGATGTTCTACCCCGATGGTCTTCAGGTTGAATCTGAGGAAGCCCGCCGGCTGCAGATCCACCGTCTGATCGCCAAGGTGCCTACCCTCGTGGCTTGTATCTATCGACGGCTCAAGGGCGAAGCCGTCACCCCGCCCCAGGATGGCTTGTCCTATGCCGCGAATCTGCTCCACATGATCTTCAGCCAGCCCGGCTCTAGTTACGAGGTGGATCCGGTTTTGGAGAAGGCATTGGACACTCTTTTTGTCCTTCATGCAGACCACGAACAGAATTGCAGCACCAGTGCTATGCGCAGCGTCGGGAGCTCGGGTGCAGACCCGTATTCCGCTGTGGCCGCATCGATCGGAGCACTCTCCGGGCCCTCGCATGGAGGTGCAAATGAAGCGGTTATTCGGATGCTGCAAGAGATTGGTTCCAGGGACCAGATCGCCGAGCACATCCGGAAGGTCAAGAAGGGTGAGGTCCGTCTCATGGGTTTCGGACACCGGGTCTACAAGAACTACGATCCACGAGCCAAGATCATCAAGCTTATGGCCCACCAGGTGTTTGAGAAGACCGGGTCCAATCCGCTGCTGGAAATCGCTTTGGAGCTGGAGGAGATTGCCCTGAAGGACGACTATTTTGTTTCCCGGAAGCTTTATCCGAACGTTGATTTCTACTCGGGATTGATTTATCAGGCCATGGGTTTCCCCTACTCCATGTTTACTACCCTTTTCGCCCTCGCCCGTACCGCCGGCTGGCTTGCCCAGTGGGACGAGATGCACCGGGACCCGGAGCTGAGGATCGCACGGCCTCGCCAGATCTTTCAGGGGTATGCACGTCGGGACGTGCCGTCCAGGGAGTCTGTGGAAATCTCATCCTAGTGGCACTTTGCCCCGATGAACCAGATCCTCCATTTGCGAAAAGCTTCCGGTGGCTGTGAAGTCAACTCGCAGGCGGGGTTCCGGGATTGTCCGAGATCTGCCTGCTCGGTAGCAGATTGACGGGAAGGGAATTGGAGTATAATTAGCCTCATGCCGATTTTCGAGTATCGCTGCCTGGACTGCGAAAACCAGTTTGAGAAGATCGTCCTGCGCAGCTCTGAGGAAGCGGAGTGTCCGAGTTGTCACAGCTCGCACGCCGAGAAGCTGCTTTCTGCTTTTGCTGTAGGGGGAAGCTCGGCTTCTTCCCCATCAAATGAAACCGGGCCCTGCCACTGCGGAGCGCCTCAACGTGGCATGTGTGGCGATTTGGCGAACTAGTTTGCGGAAGCTCGTTGCGGAAGTGTCGTCCTCGGGCCTGTGAAGTTCTCGGCTCAGGATTGCTTTAGCATAGCGATGGGTTCGTTTAGGTAGAGAGATGCAGCAAACCTACTTGGAAGGCTACAAGGCCCGCCTCGAGGGCATCGACCGTTCCTTACAGGTCAATCCCGATCAGCACCTCGACTTTTTGGCGAGGAAGGACCTGATCGAGCGGATCTTGCTCCTGCGTGAGCAGAAGGATGTCCTGATACTCGGACACAACTACATGGAGCCGCTCATCTACCAGCTCTCAGGTGAGAAGGAGCGCGGGGACTCACTTGCGCTGAGTCGTTTAGCGGCTGAGTCGGACAAGCCGATTATCCTGTTCGACGGCGTGCGTTTCATGGCGGAGACGGCCAAGATCCTGAATCCGGAAAAAATGGTGCTCATTGCAGATCTCGATGCTGGCTGCAGCCTGGCAGATCCGTTCACGGCCGAGGATGTTCGCGACTATCGGCGCCGTTATCCAGGGGCTCCAGTTGTGACCTATATCAACAGCTATGCCACCATCAAGGCCGAATCCGATTATTGCTGTACTTCCGCCAATGCGCTCGAAGTAGTCGAGCACGCCGCACGAGAGTACCGTACCGAAAGGGTCATCTTCTTTCCCGATTCCCTTATGGGAGAGAATCTGCAGCTCGAGTTTGACCGTAGGGGGGCAGGCCTGGAGCTGATCTACCCGGGGAAGTACGACCAGAAGTTCGGTCGTTGTGAAGTTCATGAAAAGTTCACTGCTCAGCACATCATTGATATCCGTAAGCAGTTCAAGATGCCGAAGGCGGGCGACTTCGCTGCGGTTCTGGTCCACTGGGAATGCCGAGCCGAGGTTGTGGAGGAGGCGGATTTTTGTGGCAGTACGTCTCAAATGGCCAACTACGTCAAGCAGCATCCCGAGCTGGAGCGCGTCTACTTGGCCACCGAATGCGAAATGGCGGCGAATCTTGCCACGGAGTTTCCCCAGGTCGAGTTTGTCCAGACCTGTAACATCTTTTGTCAACATATGCGTAAAATTTCCCTCGATAAGATCCTCCATAGTTTGGAACTCGAGGTGTTCGAGGTAGAGGTGCCGGAGGCGACCAGACAGGCTTCGCTGAGGGCCATCCAGCGGATGTTGGACATCGGCTAGCAATCTCGCACCATTCCCATCATAATAGCTTCCCGCTATCGGCTGACTACGTCTCGATAAGGCTCAGCTTACAGTTCCAAACTTACAGTGTGGGCTTGAAACCAGTGTGGGCTTGAAACGGCGCCTTTGCTTCTCGATGTCGCCCATGAACCGAGCGGGATGTGACGAAGTATGAAGATCACGGAATTAGAGACACCGGCTGTCTTGGTAGACGTCGACATCATGGACAGGAATCTGCGTCGTCTGGCCACCTACAGTGCCGACCATGGGTTGAGTGTCAGACCTCATATCAAGACCCACAAGATTCCCGAATTGGCACACCGCCAGATCGAGCTGGGAGCGGTCGGCATAACCGCCGCCAAGCTGGGTGAAGCCGAAGTCATGGTCGACGGTGGTATTGAGGACATTCTGATTGCCTATCCCCTGTATGGGGAGGCCAAGTGGCGTCGCCTCATGGCGTTGGCTGAGCGCGCACAGATCACCATCAGTCTCGATTCAGTTGAAATCGCCCGTTCCATCTCTAATCGGGCGAAAGAGGCGGGCGTCACCCTGAAGATGTTGGTTGAGTTCGATACCGGCATGAAGCGCTGCGGTCTTCCTATCCAGCCCGATTCCATGTCGGAGGTCAAGCAAATCCTGGACTTGCCTGCACTCGAGTTTCGGGGTGTTCTGATCTACCCGGGACACTTCCTGAAGGATCCCGAAGAGCGGACTCGCCTACTCCATCTGGAGAACGAGATGATGTCTAATCTCCTTGGCTGGTTTGCGGCCGAGTCCATCCCGCTTCCGATTCTGAGTGCCAGCTCGACTCCGACGGCTTACATGTCACACCTGTTCAAGGGGATCACCGAGATCCGACCGGGAACCTATATTTTCAACGACAAGAACACGGTCTGCTGCCAGGCCGCGACCTACGGGGACTGTGCAGTTTCCGTACTCGCTACCGTCGTGAGCAACCGGGTGCCCGGCCGGGCCGTGATCGACGGAGGCTCCAAGACCTTCTCCACCGATCGGCTCCTCTCGGGAGATAATGTGGGCTTTGGCTACGTTGTCGAGGATCCCCAGGTCGAGGTTGTCTATCTTTCCGAGGAGCACGGACACTTGGGTATGGATAGAGTCGCTACCCGATTCGAAGTCGGTGACCAGGTTCGAGTGATTCCGAACCATGTCTGCGCTTGTATCAACATGCACGACAAGATCTATGGAGTTCAGGGTGAAGACGTGGTTGCCGAGTGGCAGGTCCTGGGCAGGGGAAAGGTTCAGTAGCCCGGTAGCCCCGCCTGGGGAATGACCTGGGACCGCCGTCATGGAAAGTTCTGGAAGAGTCCTCTACCTGTCCCGTAGGGATGTCGAGAGCGTGGGACTCGCGATGGCCGATGTAGTGGAGGCCACCGAGGAGGTCTTCCTGGCCAAGGGAAGCGGCCGGACTGAGATGCCACCCAAGCCCGGGATTCACACCCGGGATCGTTCCTTCATTCATGCCATGCCTGCCTATGTCGAGCCGGCGGGGGCTGCTGGGCTGAAGTGGGTGGCAGGATATCCTTCAAACAGGTCCCGGGGCCTACCCTATATTTCGGGTTTGATCATCCTGAACGATCCAGATACGGGACTGCCCCTCTCGGTAATGGATGCGACCTGGATCACTGCCATGAGAACAGGAGCGGCTACCGCCGTGGCGGCACGCTACCTGGCCAGGGCAGGATCACGCTCGCTGGCCATACTAGGATGCGGAGTGCAGGGCCGGTCGAATCTAGAGGCTCTGCTGGAGGTGTTGAAGGATCTGGAACGAGTGTTGGCCTATTCGACGAGAGCCGAATCTGCCCAACAATTCAGCCGAGAGTGCCAGGAAAGGTACGATCTTCCCTGCACGGTCTGCGATTCGCCTCTGGAAGCGGTGCGTGTGGCCGATGTGATTGTTACCGCCGGCCCTCCCATCGTGCGGAACCCGTCTCCGGTGATCCTACCCGACTGGATTCAAGAAGGAGCCTTCATCTGTACGCTGGATTACGACTCCTACCTGACTCCCGCTGCCATGCATGCGGCCGACTCATTCGTAACCGACGACATCGAACAGTTGCGGTACTACAAGAACGACGGCTATTTCACCGGTATTCCTGAGCATCCCCAGGAACTGGCGCAGATTGTCTGCGGCCACCAACCCGGTCGACAGTCCGAAACCGAGCGGATCGCCTCTGTTCATCTGGGTCTGGCCCTGGAAGATGTGGCAACCGCCCGGCTCATCTACCTCCGTGCCTCTGAAAAGGGTGTGGGGGCGCACCTTGAGCTGTAGCCAAGAATAGAGGTTGTCCTCTCCAGAAGAACGGAGAAAGGCTGAATCACGAACCGTAGAACACCGAGCATGCGAACGCCGAACCGGCTTCTCCGGCCTTCGAAATTCGCTTGTTCGATATTCTGCGGTTTAGCCTTCATCGGTTGCCTTCTCCAGAGCAAGGAAGAAAGGCTGGATCACGAACCGCAGAACACCGAACATGCGAACGCCGAAGTGTCTTCCTTAGCCTTCGAAATTCGCCTGTTCGATATTCTGCGGTTCAGCCTTCATCGGTTGTCTTCTCCAGAGCAGGGAAGAAAGGCTAAAATCACGAACCGTAGAACACCGAACATGTGAACGCCGAAGTGTCCCATCCGCTCGGAGCTAATCGTCAGATCCCAGTCGTTCAAGGGCCTCCCGTGCGTAGTCGTTTTCAGGATTCATCCGCAGGGCCTCCCGGTACAGCCCCCGGGCCTTGACCAGATCTCCACGCCTCTCGGCACAATAGGCGAGTCCGGCGTAGGCGAAGTCATCTTTAGGGTTGAGCTGGAGAGCTCTGCTGAAACTGGCTTCGGCCCTATCCAGAGCGCCGCCTCGGGCCAGGGCAGCCCCCAGGTTGTAGTGGACCCGAGTCTTGTTGGGGCTCTTGGCAGCGGCGTCCTCCCAGAGCCTGACGTCATTCTGCCAGACTTCGTTTCGGGCTAGCGTCAGGGGAACCGTCAACAGGGTCAGCAGCAGCGTCGCGCCCCAGAAGCGCCAGGCCCAGGACTTAAGATCGCCTCTTCCTACCAGAATTGAGGCCATCGCCAGGGAAAAGCCGGCGAAAGGCAGGTAGAGACGGCTTTCACTGAACAGGTCCGAGTTGGGGATGATCCAGGAGGGAGCATAAGCCGCCAGAATCCAGAAAAATCCCAGTACCTCAACGGAGCGTCTGCGTCTGGACCAGTAAGCCAGCGCACAGAATCCGACGAGAGCGGCGGCTGCGAGAATGACTGTCTCCCGATCGGCTAGTCCAATATCATGATCCAGATTGAGCGATAGAGGCCAGAACATCAGCCCCAGGGATTTCCAGAACACGGCGGGTTGCGAGATCCAGTAGCCAACTGCGTCCTCGTGATTCCAGGCAACCTCGGCGGGGGAATAGCTCACCATCGAATAGACCAGTGCAGCGAAGTTGATGAGCGCCCCCGTCGTCCACAGGCGCCAGCGGGAGAAATTGAGACCGATCAGAAACGGTGTTATCGCGAGTGCGTCGGCGCGACTCCAGATGGCGAGCTGAAAAAGAAGCATTCCCGTCCAAGGATGTCCTCTGGCCAGAATCATCGCTGCCAGCGAGAAGCAGGACATCAAGAGGACCGATTGGGACCAGATGTAGTTGATCGTCTGACTCTGCAGGGGATGCAGAGCAAACAGCAAGGCCGCAATGAAGGAGAGCTCAAGACGGCCGAACAGGCGCAGGGTCAAGCCGAATAACAGAGCGGACGCCAGGGCATGCAGAATGACGCTGAGCAGGTGGTAGCTTGCGGCATCTGCTCCGAAGAGGTGATAGATCTGGTGCATCGTCCAAAGCGTCAGCGGACGACCACCGTAGTGTTCCAGAAAGGCCGTGACGGGAAACGCCTCGGTGACGTATGTGTTCTCGAGTAGCAGCGGGTAGTCGTCGTAGTGGAATGCTCCGGGGAAGGAGTTCCAGTAGGCGAGCCCTGTCGCCACAACCAGAAGCGCGCACATCAGCCAGCCCGTCAACCCGAAGACGGTTCTGGGAGCCGATTCCGAAGCAGAATCGAGGCTTGCTGGAGCTGCACCCTCTGAAATCACGAAGGAGTGACATTATGATTCATTTCGAGGCCGGACGACAATAGACCCGGTCGCCGGAGTGCGGGAACAGGAAGCGGAGAGAGGGGGTAGACTCACCCTGCGAATGCTATATGGCTGCAATTCAATCCTGCGACTGCCGACTTTCGGCTCCCGTTGAATGTACCGGTTCATCAGTGATAGCCTTGCCCGCGCCGAAGGGAGCCTCGCTACGTGGTCCCTGTCATTTGAATTTTTCGAACTTGGAAATCGGCTCTTGAATCCGGAGGTGAGGAATGCCGTTAACTTTGCTCGTGGTTACCGCACATCCAGCGGACGCTTTCGATCTGGCCGCAGGCACGATAGCCAGACACAGCGAGGCAGGAGATAGGGTCGAAGTAGCCTCGGTCACTCATGGAGCGCGCTCCCACGCGCCGAGCATCTACGATGACAAGCAGGAGGAGCTGGACGCCGAGTCGGAGAATCGACTCCTGGGTCAGATCAAAGCGGAGAAGAAGGCCGAGTTCGAAGCAGCGGCAGCTGCGGTTGGCGTCCACAAGACCCACTTTCTGGGAATGGACGACGAGCCCTTTGTCGCTACACGCGAAGCCATTCTTCGCCTGGCTGAGCTGTATCGTCAGGTGCGACCCGACATCCTCATCACCCACCATCAAACCGAGATGAATCACCACGACCACCCCGCTGCCGGCGATGCCTCTCTGCGGGCTGTTGTGACGGCTGCACGCTGGCTCGAGGGATCTCGTCTGAATCCCCATCTGATCCCCACGATCTACTTCTACGGAGCTCAGGATCGGCGCGATACTACAACCTCCAGGGGGACGATAGGACTACCGGCCACTCATACCGTTGATATCACGGGCGTGATCGAGAAGAAGAAGGCCGCGTTGGCCGCTTTCGCTACCCAGAAGTACCAGGGGAAATCGTACAACACCCCTGAGTACATCAACCGTCGGATCGAAAGCCTGGAGGGTTACTGGGGACTGATCAACGCTTCGACCTATGCGGAAGAGTTTATCGCGCGCCAACCCCATCAGGTTGAATCGCTCCCGACCGTCAAAGGCGTGAGCTAGGTGTGCAGTGTAGGCTGAAACTTGAATAGTGAGCAGTAGTGCAGTGAACAGTGCCGGAAAGAGGTGTTGCCGTGCACGGATAGACTGCCGGCATTGCGAAGCCCAAGTCCGGCAGAGGCGCGCGGCTTGACCGTTCAGCAATAGGAACCCCAGTTCTGAGGAGAGAGCCGGACAACAGCAAGACGTCTGCCAACCCCGACTGAAGTTTCTTTCGCGAATCTGGTTATGCACTTAACTCCGGAAAAAGTCACCACCACCTAGTAAAAAAGGTGAGAGACAGGAGGTGAGTGGATGTACGAAAAGATGAATTTGTTGGAGTTTCAAGAGCGTTTTGCCACAGAAGAAGCTTGTCTGAGTTACCTGATGCAGAAACGCTGGCCGGAAGGATTTGTCTGTCCCCGTTGTGGGGGTCAAGGAGGCTACTGGTTGCAGCACCGGCGATTGATGGAGTGTCGCCAATGCCGGTATCAGGCTTCTTCCACCGCCGGGACGATTTTCCACAAGACGCGGGTGCCCCTGAGATATTGGTTTTGGACCATCTTCTTGATGAGCCGTTGCAAAGCGGGCTACACGATGAAGGGACTGCAGAAGCTGCTGGGAATCGGAAGCTATCGGACGGTCTGGATGATGGGACATAAGATCCGACAAGCCATGGCCAAACGTAATGACTGCTACCAATTAAGTCACCTGGTGGAGCTGGATGACTCTTTCTTTGGAGGCCGACGACGAGGGAGAAATCGTCGGGGTCGCAAGCGAGGACGAGGGACCGAAGGCAAGGCCAAAGTTCTGGCCGCGGTGGAGATAACGAAAGCCGGGGGGCCGAGGTTTCTAAGTCTGGATGTGGTCGATGACATAACCAGCGACAATGTGAAGCGGGTCGCCTGGGCGAGGATCGACCCCGGAGCTCAGATCCGAAGCGACGCCTATCACGCGTTTGTCGGTTTAGCTCAAGCCGGCTACCAGCATGAACGCGTCCGGCTCGAGTGGGTGGGGATGGGTTTTGAACAGTTCCCATGGGTTCACACCCTCATTTCCAACTGCAAGACTCAGCTCCAAGGGACTCAGAAAGCGGTCAGCCTCAAGCACCTTCAACGTTACCTGGCTGAGTTTTGTTACCGTTTCAATCGTCGTTTCTGGGAATCCGAGCTCTTCGACCGTCTCCTGACAGCCTGTTCGCTCTATCCCACCGTCACCTATCCGGAGTTAAGTGCATAACCAGATTCTCGAATGGGGCCGGCGCCGATGGGGCCCCACCAGGGAGCAGACAAGTTTTGCTCCTGCTTTCCTAAATGTGGAGCCCTGACTGGACAACGGAGGGAAATGATGAAGATTGTGATGCATGATCCATTGCCTTTGGACGAGTATCTTGCAGCGATCCAGGACGCTGCCCCCTCGGCCGAAATAGTTGTGGCGTCGAAAGAGAACCTCGCCGAGGAGCTGAGGGATGCGGAGATCTTTTTTGGATTCCATTCCCCGGAGGTGTTCCGTCAGGCGACCAAACTGCGCTGGATCCAGGCCACCTCCGCGGGCATTGAGGCGCTGTTGGAGCCGGAACTTGTAAAGCGTGGCCTTATCATTACGAACGCCAGCGGACTCTATGCATCGCCAGTTGCCGAGACAGGTTGGGCGCTGACGCTGGCGTTGTTTCGACGAATACCAACCTTTTTGCGGCAGCAGCAAGAGCATCGCTGGGAGGTCCAGACGCCGGGTGACCTGGATGGCAGTGTTGCCGGCATCATCGGTCTAGGGGGCATCGGGCGTCACTATGGCCGGGTGGCCGCCGCCTTTGGAATGCGCGTCGTTGCTGTGGACCGGCACCAGCCACCGCAGCCAGACTTTGTTGAATCTCTCTGGACCATGGATCGGCTCAACAATCTGTTGGAGATGTCCGACGTCGTCTTGGTCTCCTGTCCTCTCTGGGCAGAGTCAAGGCACCTGATCAACCACGAGACACTGGGTCAGATGAAGCCGACCGCCTACCTCGTCAACATCGCCCGGGGTGGGATAGTCGAAGAGAACGCACTCCTTGAGGCTCTCCAGTCAGGCCAGATTGCGGGAGCAGGCATCGATGTCTGCGAGACCGAACCCCTTCCGGCCGAGAGCCCCCTCTGGGAAGCCCCCAACCTGATCATCACGCCTCACTTCGC
Source organism: Acidobacteriota bacterium (assembly GCA_965219005.1). Taxonomy (GTDB): domain Bacteria; phylum Acidobacteriota; class UBA6911; order RPQK01; family JAJDTT01; genus CAUZIZ01. The sequence continues at coordinate 286,844 of CBDCMS010000004.1, forward strand.
CGGCTTCTCCGGACAGCGGCTGCGCCGGCTGACGAAGCTCTTTCGCGAGAACCTGCAGCGTTACCAGAGCGGCGAGCGCCTGGCGAACGAGGTGGATCAGGAAAGAGGATATCCCATACCGGCGTAAGCCGAAGCGTCCCAGTTCGACTGGCCAGGGTGGTCGCAAACGACTGGACATCCCTCCGACGTCCCGGCCTACGACGGAGGATCCCGCTCAGTCTGTCCGGGCGACCGGCTGGGTGGCAAACTGCCCCGGACGGGTCTGAATGACCGTGGCCGCGATGGGAGTTTCTACAGTCGCTTTCAACAGGCCTTGAAAACTGCCGAAATCGACGGCGACACTCCAGTTGATCTCGTTCACAAACAGTGCCCGATGGCCTAGTGCCGCTAGCACCAGCTGTCCGGTGGCCAATTCGTTTCCGTCTGAGTCGCAGAGTCTCAAATCCACGGTCACCGGTTGCTCTTCCAGATTGACTACGGCGATCCCGGTATTAATCACGTCCTGGGTGTTTGTCTCGATAGGAGCGACAAAGCCGGTCGGGAGTTCGTCGCTGCTCGCTACGCCTGCCACACCTACAGTCCCCCCGAAAAGAATCACACCAGCCAGCTGCAGATCTGAAGCAACGGATACCCATCCAACGCTCTGAGCCCTATTCCGTCACTCTGGAAGGTTCTCAGCCCGCCCGGGGGAATCACGATGTCCAGCTCCCCATCAATTTGAGCCCCGTTAAGATCAACGGTCAAAGGAGCGCCTCCATCATCTCGAAGCAGAATAGTCGCATTGGCTGCCGTCGTAGTATTCAGATTGAACAATTGAATCTGACTGAAGAGCTGACCCAGACCATCGCCGAACTGGGCAAAAAACAGCTCTTCGGCCGGGTCCTCTCCAAGGGGTGTGTTGGCCGGGGTAGCCACGCTCGCCGATAGCTGTGGTGCGACCGGTAGAGTGGCGAACTCACCGGGACGGGTTTGGATCACAGTGGCGGCGATGCTGCTGGACACCGTCGCCTTCAAAAGACCCTTGAAGTCCTCGAAGGCGACGGGGACACTCCACTCGATCTCGTTCACGAAAAGGGCCCGATGGCCATTGCCGGCCAGCTTCAGCTGTCCCGTCGCCAACGTGTTGCCTTCGGTATCGCACAGCTGCAGGTCCACGGTCGCCATCTGGTCGAGTAGATTGACGACGGCTATGCCCGTGTTGATCTGATCGGTTTCATTGGTCTCTATGGGAGCCACGAAGCCGTTGGGCAACTCTGAGCTGGCCCCGACGCCCGCCAGGCCCACCACACCTCCGAAAAGGATGACACCGGCCAGTGGCCGATCGGAGCAGACGGTCACCGAGCCAACCACTTGAGGACCCAGGCCATCTGTAGCAAGGGCGCGGAGGCCACCGGCCGGAATCTCGAGACTCAATTCCCCTTCTACCAGGTTGCCGTTGAGATCGACGGACAGCGGCTGGCCTTCCCCATCTCTCAAGATAATCTTGGTCTGGGCGGGCGCGGAAGTGTCCAGATTGAGAAGAACAATCTGGCTGAAGATCTGCTCCAGACCATCGCCGAACTGTGCGAAGTAGAGTTTCTCTGGTAGTGCGACTGAGACCCCGCACGATGGCTGACTCCCACCAAGCTCCACGATCTTGGATGCAAGCATAGTGGAGAACTGCTCTGAGGACGGCCAGGGTGAGCCGGGAATGTTGGCATCAGGACAGAGCGTCTGATACATCTGCTGATACGTATCCAGGAACTTGCTGTCCCCTCCCACGCCGTCGATGATGGTACCGTCTTCGACAAAGTTGAGGCCTTGGACGTAATTGCTATAGGTCGAGTTTCTCACCGCTCCGGCGGTCACTCGAATACTGCCACTGGGTGCGTTGTCGGGTGGATCGAATTCGGCCCACTGCGCGAAGACGAAGTACGCAGGGAACGGACCCGGAGGATCGCCGATCTCGACATTGTGAATCATATTCCCGACGTAGTCGGCATTGTCCTGATCGGAATCACTGTAGAACACCATATTGTTCTGGAGGTTGTCCTGCGAATCGAAGACGTAGTTGCGTTGCACCAAGTTGGTTCCGTTTCTCTGAGCGCCTGAAATGTAGACATAGCCGTTGAAGAGGAAACCCTGGCCCTGGGAGACGTCGATGAAGGCGTTGTCTTCGACGCGATTGTTGACGTTGTAGACGTGCTGCATGCCCTCGCGCGAACCGACGAGGAGGTCGTCAAAGCTCTGCACCAGCCCGATTGTCGCGGGCGAAAACTCCTGGTAGTGAAACTCGCGCACCGTGGTCACGAGATTGGGGCTGGTCTCAGCCACCGAGGCCATGGCAAGTTGTCTTGGTCCGGTAAGGGCGAGCGCAGTGTAGTAGGTGTCGGTTATGTAGTTCGAGCGGATCGTGTTCCCCGAACTCTGGTCCACCATGATTGCCGGAGCGGTCCACTTCTCGCGACCCGCGGCCGAGATGTGATTCAGGTTGATCGTGTTGTTCTTGTTGACGTCTCCGTAACCAGGACCTCGGCCGGTCAGGACGATTGCCTCTCGTCCCAGATAGCGGAAAATGTTGTTGCTGATGCTTATGTCCTGGGCGTGCCGATCCAAACGGATGCCGGTGCTGCCGCTCTTGCTGAATGTGCACTGGCTCACGGATGAGTTGGCAGCATTTCGGAAGCGTAACAGTGCCGTGGCCTGGTCGACGACCGCCCAGTCGTGCTGCACCGTGATGTCCCCTTCCTTCATGACGTAGAAGTCGCCTCCCGTGAACGTGATTCCCTGGAAATGGATGTATTGAACCGGAGTGCCTAACCAGGTGTTGCCGTCGCCGCCGGCATCGATTCGGATCAGTTCGGTCAGCTGTGGCACGTAGATGTCCTCGGTGCCGCTCGCGGGCCAAAGATAGAGGGTACCGTTCACGGAGGCCCATTCACCCGGGGTATCGATTCCTTCGACGCTGTTGAGGACCCAGTTATTGTTCGGGATGTCGTCCTCGGAGTTATCTCTCCTCATCTCATACAGCGCGGGAATCGTCGTGAAGATGCGTCTCTGGCCTGGATTCACCGAAGCGATCGGTAAGATCTCCAGCGTCCAACCGTGTGTGGACTCGCGCAGGTCGTACTGGTCGGCAAAGTCCCAATCGGGAGCGCTGAATCCGGCGGGGTACTGGACGTTTGATTTGCTTGCCTGCACTTCGGATTCGTCCCAGGTACATTCGATACAGAAGCTGGGTTCGTCCTGGGCGCTGAAGTTTTCCGTGGCGGACCGTTCCATCCAATTCTCGCTGGAATCCTGCAGATATCGGACGTGATTCAGCCCTTGTGGAAGCGGAGCCTGCATGATGTTGCCGTCAAAAGGACTCCAACCTGTCACTTGAATCAACGACGAGAAGACTGGAGTTTGCCCCGGGGTCGCTCGGTAGGTTATCGACTGATTGGCGGTTCCCGAATCGACCGGGCCCAGCACCACGGTATCCGAGAACAGATAAGTGCCGGTGTTGAAGTTGACCACGATGTCCCCGGAACCGTCCACGACAGTCCGTACCTTCTGGACTGCAGCTTGAAAGGTGCGTAGCGGCAATTCCTGAGTTCCTGAATTGGAGTCGTTGCCGTTGGGATCTACAAAGAACACCTGCTGTGCTGATAGAGGCGTCGAGATCAGCAGGAGATACAGGGCCATGGATAACCAGGGTGAGATAGATTTCATGCAAGTCCTCGCTCCCTATTTCGGAATTCGACAATGGCCTCCCCTCGTGATTTGCTGACAGGAATTATGGAGGAAGGGATAGTGAAAAATCCAGGAGGCTGCTTCGTACGTGTTTAGCCTCCTACCTGACTTTGCCCTTGCCCTTGCCCTCACCTTCAAACTTGCCTGTGCCTGTGCCTATGCCTTTCCCCTTACTCTTTTCCCTCTGTAGAAAAACAGTCCTTCATCGGGCGTTTCCGCAACCGAGAGCGTTTGTAACAGACCAAAGGAAGGGTGAGGAGAAAGGGGAAGGCAAAGGCACAGGCGAAGGCAAGTTTGAGGGCAACGGCAAGGGCAAGGGGTTAGACGCTAGACAGGTACGCCGCTTCAGCGGCCTGGCGCGAAGCGTATTAGACCGGTCCTTTGGCCGGTTTCTGCTTGTGTCTTACATGGGCAACCGGAATACTATGCTAACCGCAGATACAACGTTCGGCGGATTGCATTACCCTCGGGGACGGGGCAAAACGGAGCGGCAATAGATGAGATGCGCGGCGGCAGTATTGAGAGTAGCGGCAGTCAGGAGACAACGGCCTCTTCTAGCACGGGCTGCTTCTGTGGTGGAGACTGGTGGATGAATAGCTCACACCCCGATGGTCGTGGGAAACAGTGTCTTTGTGGGCTCATGCAATGGAATCGTCCGAGCGATCGAGATCGCTAGCGGGCGCGTCCACTGGTCAACAGGATTGAGCCCCCCTGAAGTGGAGAAGTACTTTTTCCATGGAGACCCGACTGCAATTGACGGCCTCATAGTCCTGGGTGCCGATGGTTGGTAGCATTCAGCACGCATGATAGACAGGAAGCATGGCGACACTCGGTCGAGAGAACCATCCGCGCTGTCGGGGGAGGTCCCGATGCTCCTGACGTGGGGACGACGCAAGGTGCTCTGCACGCATGGGAGCCCGGCGCGCAGCCATGAGGATGCAGGGCGGACTTGCAACGAGCGGGGTCGCCGAACAAAGAGATGAAGCTGACGAGGCGCGCAGTCGACGGTCGCCGTGGCCTTCGCAGCTTATCTCAACCTTTTGGTGCAAAGAGTGCACAATGGCGGAATACGGTGAATGGAATCGAAAGGGAGCGACGCTGAGCGATGTAACGGCCAAGGCTGAATACGGCGTGAGCCGTGACTTCATTGTCAAAGGCATACAGACCGGCAAACTTGAATACCGCGACGGTGCGATATGGGGAAATCCGTATCTCAGGGTCTTGAGAAGTCAGCTTGAGAAATACATAGCTGAAGCACTTGGAGAGGACTACTTGCTCAGAGTAAAAAACCAAGCAGAGTTGCGCAGAGTCAAGAAAGAGATATCCGGTCTCAAGAAGAGACTCGAGGGGCTTCAAGAACGAAAGAACGACCTTGAGTCGTCATTGAGCAAATGACAAGTCACGGAACAATCGGCTGGAGCGGGCGCGGCACACAGCGCCGCTGAGCCCTAGCATGGCGTAGGTCGCGCCGATGAAGATTCGACTCGATCATGTGTCCGCCTCGGAAAGTGGCGACTACTTCCAAGTGCTCTTCGAGTCCGAGGAAGACGGCGAAGGCGAGTACGTGCTCATGCAACGGCAGTTCGAAGATCCCGATGGTGGGCGCTGTTACATTGAAGCCCACGACGTGGATTACATCGGCCACTTCAAGGTGGTGCGTGCCTCGTTGGCCCGGAACCGGTTCTTCCTCGAATTGCAGCGTAAGCAAGCAGCGGTGGTGGAGGTGACATTCAACACGACCGACCAGAATTATAACGACGTTTCGAAGGTCATGCGAATCATGATTCCGCACCTTGAAGTCTTGAACGCGCAAGATGCTTGCTAACCAGCCGGTCAACCTGACCCGCTTCGCTCGCAGGTTACCAGCCGCGAGTTAGCTGTACACGACCAACGCCCGCAGGTTCAGCCACATCGACGTATCCCCAAACCGGAAAAGTGAAATCAATGTCCGATGCCTGAGAAAGGGAAACAGTACGGGGTTAATACGGCATGGCCTGTTTGATTGACCTCAAGTCTCACCTGTGATGGCACAGATCTGACCGTACAAACAGCGTCAGAGTAGATCACCCCTGATCGGCCGCTTTCGCCGGCGAAAGCGGCCGTTCGATTTCGATCAAATCGGACGCTGTCTGTAAGATCGGGTGCCGACTCTCACACTTTTATTCGACGCCTCCGTCAATCTCTCCGTCCTACTCTCAAAACGCCCGATTTTGGTTCCGAGCATACGTCCTGCTGTCTACCATCAACCTGAACCCGTTCTCAACCTCCACCAGGCTACCCTGGTGGAGCCAAACATCATCCATCGACGAGGTAGAATCGGAAAATGCGCGCGCATTGGTTTCGGAACTGCTCAAGCCCCGACACTAGTAGAGAGAGAATCACTCAGGGACAGTGGATGGACAGCGTGGTCGCACCCGGAGTCGGTCACATTAGACTCAGACTAGGGTTGTTCATCGAAGCAACCTGATGTGTTTGAGACGAGGTCTCCGTCGTCTCTCTGAAAGAGAGAAAAGGCGTGGAGCGGTATGTCGCATTCATATTGAATGTTTCCCTCGAAGGGGGCAGACGGGGGAAGATCGGGGACAACATCAAGCGGGAAAGACTGGATCTGCCTCAAGGGGAGTATGGCCGTAGTCCCCCTTAGGATCAGAGTACTCTCCGGGCCAGAGTGAATCGACCACTCACAGTTGACGGTTTCTAGTCTGGTGTTGGCTAGAGCCACTGCGGTGTTGAACTCAAGGTTCCGCTTCAGGGCTACGACGGGCCTTTGACAGGGAGGGGATGGGCCAACTCCAATCAAAGAGACATCCCCAACACCAGAGGTCGAAAGCCGTATTATCTCCGTCGCGACCACCCCTGGGCCGACTCCAAGTTCAATTTGTCCGACTTCAAGTGCATCGCTGCCCTCGAGTGTGACCGGAGAAGTGGAGTTGGGAGTCAAGACGACCCTCTGGGTCTCCTGAATCTCTCCAAGCGAGGACCGGAAAACCGTAGAAACGGGGGTCTCCAGCGGCGCGTTTGCGCCCTGCACGAACGTAATCTCTGTAGAGTTGCCGACTCCCGCTACGGCAGTGGGAAAGTCGACACTTCTCGGGACAAAGTGCTGCAGTCCTGGATCGCTAATAGTGATATCGCTGACGCTGATCGCCGGACCAGCAACAATGATCTCGCTCTCGACAGCCTCTCCCGTAACTCCCAGCGACTTCAGGCAGTCGTCGCTGTTGACCGAGGCAGCAAAGCTCGCTGCTACAGTAGAGGCGGATTGCCCTGCGATGGTGGAGACATCGATGGGGCAGCCGTTGATGTTGGCGAAAACTGCTCCACCTTGAGCCGTACCCTGGAATACCCACTTGGAGGCTTCCACTGCCAAGAAGACGTAAGCCGAGCCGGAAAAAGGCCGTTTATCATCATCGAAGGGGACACCCACGACAGCCGTCACTCCGTTAATCGCCACCGAGGCGCCAAAACGATCTCCGGCTTCCGCCTCAGAGGCGGTGAATTTCTGGAACTCACCCCAACTGTTCGCTCCTCCCTCGTTGCGCTCGAACCGGTAGGCCGAGCCGGCGGCGTCATCATCGAAGAGAGCACCCACCAACACGGTATCGCCACTGATCGCCACCGACAATCCGAACAAGTCGTTGTCGTTTGCGTCCGAAGCGGTGAGCTTCGCGATCTGGCCCCAGTTGTCTGCTCCTCCCTGGTCGCGATCAAACAGATAGACCGCACCGGCATCGGTACCGGCGTCATCATCCCCGAAAACACCCACCACAACCGTATCATCGCTGATATCAACCGACGCCCCGAACAGGTCGTTCATGGTCGCATCCGAGGCGCTGAGCTTCGCGATCTGGTCCCAGTTGTCTGCCCCTCCCCGGTTGCGCTCGAACAGGTAGGCGGAGCCGGAAGCGTTCGCGATATCATCGTCCAGTTGAGCACCTGCCACTACGGTGTCACCACTGATCGCCACGGATTGCCCGAAACGGTCTCCCGCCGCACCGTCATTGGCATTCAGCCTGCTGACCTGGCCCCAGTTGTCTATCCCTCCCCGGTTGCGGTCAAAGACGTAGGCCGAGCCGGAATTGGAGCCAGCGGGATCATCGAAGCTTGCCCCCACTACTATGGTATCTTTGCTGATTGCCACCGAGATCCCGAAACGGTCACCAACGTCCGCGTCCGAAGCGGTCAGCCTCTTGACCAGCCCCCAGTTCTCTGCTCCTCCCTGGTTGTGGTCAAAGACATAGGCCGTGCCGGAATCGGCTCCGCCGGCATCATTCAGGTGCGCCCCCACGACCACGGTGTCGCCACTGATGGCAACCGAGGTCCCGAAACCCTCATCCGTGGCCGTGGCGATGAGCTTCGCGATTTGCGCCCAGTCTGCCGACCCTCCCTGGTTGCGGTCAAAGACGTAGGCCGAGCCGGAATTCGATCCGGCGTCATCATCACCCGGAGAACCCACAACCACCGTATCTTCGGTGAGTGCCACGGCGTCGCCGAGCTCGTCACCCTGAGCTGCATCCGAGGCAGTGAGTTTTGCCACTTCTTCGAATACGGCTGGATCGATCGTCAGGGTGGCGGTCTGACGGAATCTTTGCCGAATCGACGACTCGTCTGCGGAAAGCGCCAGCGCCGCCAGGCGCGCCTGTGCACTGGACTCGTCACTGGTGTCTCCTTCATCGAGGCATCCCGCTGCGTTGGAGACCAGCGCCCCGTCCTGTCGCTGAAACAGAGAGAACGCATGAAGGGGTATATCGCATTCGTATTGGATATTTCCCTCGAACAGAAAAGGGGAGAGGGCGGGAGGGCCATCGAGAGGGAAAAACTGACTCTGCCCCAGCGGAGGGAGAGTCGTAGTGCCCTCCTGTCGCAGAGTACCCTCCACGTCAGAGTAAATCGTCCAGCCACAGGTGGCGATTTCCGGTTTCGGATTGGACAAGGCGACTGCGGTGGTGAACTCAGGGTTCCGTTTCAGCGCCACCACCGGCCTCGCGCAGGAAGGGGACGGGCCAACGCCAATCAAGGAGATGTCTCCAATGTCCGGAGTGGAAAGCCTTATGATCTCCGTTGCCGACACTTCGGGGCCGACCCGAACTTCAATATGTCCGATCTCGAGGACACCTTCGCCTTCGAACTCTACGGACGCAGTGGAGTTGGGCATGAGCAGCACCCCGCGGCTGCCCAGGTCCCCACCAAGCGGAGACTTAAAACTCACAGTAGCGAAGGTTTCTAGAAGCATTGAGGAACTTTGCGTCAAGGTAATCTCTGTGGAATTCCCGCTTCCTGCCACAGCGGTTGGAAATTCATGGACTCGAACCACCTCCTCACAGTCCCACTCAGCGAGGTAGCCGTCCATCGATCCACTACCGCTTTTGTCTCCCCAGGTGCCCAGTGGACCGATCCCTGCGGGTCCCCACATTGCTCCGAAGTCTGCGAGGCTGCCCTCATCATTCGGCTCGCCCGGCGCCCAGTTGGTGTACACAAAAGGCTCGCCGGTGACCCACTCCCAGTCTTCGGCCGGGAGGCTCATGGGATCGGGTTGATAGAGACCCAGCCAGACCCGCTCGATCAACGCCTGGTTGATGATCTCCTTCACAAAGTCGTTCTCTGACTGCGACGTAGTCGTCACGAGATGTCCCCTTCCACAGCCGTTGAGGACCATGGAGGTTGCCGCTGACCGGGCATCGTTCCACGAAATATCAGGGGCCTCGATGTACTGATAGGTGTGGTCGCTGAAGACCACTTGTGCGGACAACTGCCTTGGTTGAGGTTGGGACTCACCGCGGGCGTCTTGAGAAACGGATAGAGCCAACCCTGCCGGAAGGACGAACAGCGCGGGAAGAATCAGGCATTGGTAAAAGAGCACCGTCAGATTAAGCGTCTGCCCGCTCTCATGATGGTTGTGTATCTATACGCCTTCTTCGGTGTCTTCAAAACGCAGCCGAATGCTGGGATCCCTCGCTGCCCCAGTAAGTCGGCCACCACAATGATGACACTGTCACCCTGAGTTGATCAACTTCGCCTGCAGCCGAAGAACCGTTCTGTCTACCTGAATCTCAGGGAGTAGAGATCCGCATCCTTCATGACGAAGCGCAGCCGCACCGTTTTGCCTGCCAGGCTCCCCACATCATCGCCCCCTTTCCACGACACGATCCGGCTGATCTCATCTCCGATGATCTCGGGGCACTCCTCTAGCGAGAAACCCTTCACGGGTTGCCCTTCCCCGTCCTGGATCTCCACTTTGAGCTCTCCCGCAGCAGACGTGGAGTAGTTGATCTCCAGCTGGGTCCCCTTGAATTTTAGAGGCTTCGTGACCAGCTGGCCTCCCTCATAGGGTGCACGCAGCGACGCAAACCCATCCAGGCGCAGGGTCATCCGCTGGATATGCCAGGACGGATCCGCGTAGTGTCGCACCACGTAGATGGACATCTCATCAGGCCCTGTGGGAACGACTCCCTGCAGAGGATAGTTGGTCCGAGTCGTCCAGTTCACGGCACCGGGGCCGGGCCGTACGAACACTTCCATGAAAGTCCGATCGTAGAGGGTTCCTCCCCGAGAGGTCATGAAGGCCGCATCCGAGGAGTCCTTGATTCGCCAATACGGACCCCAGGGAACGGTGGGCTCCGGCCCGAGACCCAATTTTGTAGCTGCGTCCACCTCCAGCACTTCTCGACCCTTCATGAATCGAGGCGGGAAGGCCACGTAGATGTGAGGGGCCCGGAAATAGGGGACCGTCTGGTGCTCATACAGATGCTCGGGTGGAACAATACCCCCGGTGGTGTACTCCATGGGGATGGGGTCGCTCCAGTTCATGAGGTCTCTTGAAGTACTGCGGGCCACCGACCTTTTTCCAGTCCCATCGTTGGCCGTCATATAGCGGAAGTAGAGCAGGTATCTGTCCTCCGCCTCGGACCAGAAGATAGACTGGATGCCATCGAAACCATTGGGCAGGGTGGTGGTGAAGACCGGTTTCTCCTGTACCTTCCTGAACTTCACTCCGTCTGCGGAATCGAAGAGATACATGTCCATGTACACCTTACCGTCCAGGGGATGCTCGTTCTTCCAGTCCTCTCGCTTCCGGGATTGAGTCTGAGTGGCCTTGAATCGCAAATCTCCTGGGACTCCGGGACGGTCATCCACAAAGGGCACCAGAAATCCCTTCATCACCACATTGTTTTCCAAGCTGCCCTGACGCTCGACCAGCCCCAGAGTGGGCTTTTCCCAGTGGACTCCATCCTGGCTCCGGGCGTAGCTGCTGTATTCGATGAAGAACTTCTCGCCTCCGACCATGTCTCTGGCCAGGTAGTAGAGATGGTACGTTTCCCCCTCCTTGAAGACCTTGTACCCGTAGTTGAAGCGGCCTTCCCAGGGTCGGTCCAGCTTGAGAGCGATACCTCCAGGTCGAGGCTCGTGAAGCATCAGCCGCGCTCCCTCCAAGCGGTCTATCAGATAGCGGTCGACAAACAGCTCAAGCCGCGACCCAATGTCCAGGGGCATCCGTGAGCCGGGCTGCTCGGCCAAGGCGTTCTCCGGCGCGGCAGATAGGGCGACAGAAGCCAGGCAGGCGAAGATCAGTCCTGTCGCGATTCTCCATCCTCCCTTTTGGGCGTCGGAACCGGTGGGGGTAAGCATCAGTGCCATCATCGGATCTCCCTTACAGGCGGTTTTCTGAGGGCTGATTGTCACTTCTGGCGAAGCCCGATTGCTCAGTACGTTCCAGTGTACTAATGTGCCGCGATCAACCCAGTCACAGGCAGTGTCGTGAATTGGCCGGTCTGTCCCAACTCCAGAGAGATGGCCGAAACGGGAACGTTGCTCTCGAAAGTGACCGTACCCTGGAAGTCATCCGTTTGTGCGTCTGGGAACAACTCGTCGATGAACTGAGCTACGCGGACATCCGAAGCAAGATCCCGAGCCGCTGTTCCATTGGCTACGGGATTCCCTTGAAGGTCTCGCAACGTGATCGCGACATTGGCCGTAGGATTCAGGTTCCCGTTGCGGATAGCGAGTCCTGTGTTGATCCCTCCGGCCGTCCGCTGGACGGGTACGATGGCCCGCCGGATGGGCGAAGCCGCCGCCACGCCGGCTACACCGATGCCGGCGATCTGAAAACGAATGACGCCTCCTGCTAGCGTGTCGGAAGTGACCCGGGCCGATCCCACCACCAGATCTCCGGCGCCGTCCGTCTTCAAGCGTAACGATCCATTCTCCGGCAGGGCGTAGCCGATCATAGCACTCGAGTCGTCGATGGGACCCGAAGCACTCAACTTGCCTCGCAGGTCCAGAGGAACTCCGGTGAGGTCGAACAGGGACACCTGTCCCGCAGAGGCTGCTTGCGAAATGAGGACAATCTCCGAGGTCAGCCCGTCTCCGTTTCCAAACTGTGCGAAGTTCAGCTCGAAGGGCGCGACCGCTTGTGCGATTGAAGCCTGCACTGCTCCGTTGGTGGGGACGGCCGTAACCGGTAGCGTTGTGAACTCTCCGGTGTCGCCCAGCTCCAGGGCCAGAGCACTGATGGAGTTTGCACTCTCCAGAGTTACCGTCCCCTGGAAGCCCTCGGTGTTGGCGCCTGGGAAGATCTCATCGATGAATTGGGAATTGCGGGCGTTGGGCTCCAGGGTCACCGCGGCCTGGCCCGCGGGAACTTCGCTCCCCAGCAGGTTGCGCAAAGTCATGTTCACCACGGCCTGCTCGACGGAGCTAGTGTTGCGAGCGGCGATCCCAGTGTTGATGGATCCCATCCGCTGCACCGGTACGATGGCCTTCTTGAACGGCGTTCCCGAGCCGACTCCGGCCACACCGGTTCCGGCGATCTCGAAACGGATCACGCCTCCGACGGACCCCGTAGCCTCCACCACCACCGAGCCGGTGCTGAGGTCACCCAGGCCGTCGGTCTCGATCCGAACCGAGCCCAAGGGAGGGATGCTGAACTGGGGCATCACCTTCGTAACGTCCACGCCCGTCGTCCCAGAGAGGTTGGTTCGCAGATCCAGAACCGCGCCTCCCGCATCGAAGAGGGTGACCTCGCCGGTGACCGTTTGAGTCGGGTGAGGATTGGTGAGAACGATCTCAGACTTCAGGCCGCTTCCATTCCCAAATTGAGCGAAATGGAGGACGAAGGGAAAGACGAGCCTCTGGCCAAAGATTTCAAACTCGTCGTCGACAATCCCGGGCGTGTCCGTGTCGTCCGCTTGCCACGCCACCAGATACTCGTTGTTGGTCGAGTTGTGGCCGACCCTCGGACGGAAAATGCGGAGGGACGCACCCCCGTTCCCCCCACGTCGCTGATGCGAAAGTCGTTCCCGATCTCGCCGCCTGCGGCGGCCTCGAGTCGCTGTCCGAAAACCTCAAACTCTTCGTCGACGATCCCAGGGGTATCGGTGTCGTCTGCTTGCCACACCACCAGATACTCGTTGTTGGTCGCGTTGTAGGTGAGGCCTGGAAAGAACGCGTCGAAGTCGGGAAAACCGGTTCCTCCGACATCGCTGATGCGAAAATCATTTACGCCTACTTCGGCACCGGTGGCGGCTGCGAGGCGCTGCCCGAAAACCTCCAACTCGCCGTCGACGATCCCCGCCGTATCCGTATCTTCCGCCTGCCAAACCACTAGATACTCGTCGTTGGTCGTGTTGTAGGCGACGGCAGGACGGGTAGCGGGAAAGGCAGGATTCCCCGTCCCTCCCGCGTCGCTGATACGAAAGTCGTTGGCTCCGATCTCGGCCCCGGTGGCGGCTGCGAGACGCTGCCCGAAAACCTCCCGCTCGCCGTCGACGATCCCTGCTGTATCCGTATCCTCCGCTTGCCAAACCACCAGGTACTCGTTGTTCGTCGGACTATAGGCGACGACCGGAAAGCCTACCCGGGTGGACACCGTCCCGGTTCCTCTCACGTCGCTGATGCGAAAATCATTTACCCCTACTTCGTTACCGGTGGCGGCGTCGAGGCATTGTCCGAAAATCTCCAACTCGCCAGCGACAATCCCTGCCGTATCCGGGTCGTTCGCTAGCCAAACCACCAGATATCCGTTGTTGGTCGGATTGTAGGCGACGGCCGGTCGGCCCGGGCCGATGAAGCCCCCATCCCCCGTTCCTCCAGCGTCGCTTATGCGAAAGTCATTCACCCCTACTTCGATACCGGTGGCAGCGTCGATGCGTTGTCCGAAAATCTCGAACTCGTCGTCGGCGACGCCAGGGGTGTCGGTGTCGTCTGCGTTCCATACCACCAGGTATTCGTTGTTGGACGAGTTGTAGGCGACGGCCGGAGCGAAAGTTTCAACGGACGCATCCCCCGTTCCCCCTGCGTCGCTGATGCGAAAATCATCCCCGATCCGGGCACCGGTGGCAGCGTTGATGCGTCGTCCGAAAACCTCGAACTCGCCGTCGACGATCCCTTCTGTATCCGTATCGTCTGTGTTCCACACCACCAGGTACTCGTTGTCGGACGAGTTGTAGGCGATAGCCACAAGGACAGCAGCAAAGGCAGGATTTCCCGTTCCTCCCGTGTCGCTGATACGAAAGTCGTTGTCTCCGATCTCCTGGGCGACTGCGCTGGTGAGAAGGATAGAGAGCAAGCTGGTGTAAATCAGAAGCCGAAGCATACACAACTCCAGGACGAAGGCAGCGATTCTAACGACTGAAGTTGGTTTCGTCCAGACGTGCAACGGAATTAGTGTGCAACGGAATTAGACGCCTCTGGCCTTAACGCTCTGACCATGCTGCAGACCCTCTGTGGCCAGACACTGTGGGGTAGAGGTAATATGCGGCAAAATGGGAGAGTAGGAGAATGTCCATGAAATGGAATGTATATCTCTCTGGCGAAATACACAGCGACTGGCGACAGCAACTGATTGACGGTGCCAAAGCCCGCGGTTTGCCTGTTATCTTTTCGTCTGCCGTGACAGATCACGAAGCCAGTGACGCGGCGGGCGATCTACTTGGCGCCGAAATCAGTAATTTCTGGCGGGACCACAAGTCAGCGAAGGTCAATGGGATCCGTACCAAAACGCTCATCGAAAAATGCGATGTTGCTGTCGTACGATTTGGAGACAAGTACAAACAGTGGAATGCAGCCTTTGACGCCGGGTACTGTTCCGCCATTGGCAAGCCGTATATCACGCTTCACGATGAGAACATCATCCATCCGCTCAAAGAAGTGGATGCCTCTGCTATGGCCTGGGCGACAACCCCAGCGCAAGTTGTTGAGATACTCAACTATGTGATAACGCGAAATGACAACGGGGGAAGGGGATAGGTTGCATGGCCGAGACGATGCGGGTGATGGGGGCGACCGACCACGGCGTAGAGATGACCGAGATAACCAAGCCGACGCCGGGCCAGGGCGAAGTACGGGTCAAGGTGCTTGCGTCGGCAGTCAACCCGGGGGAAGAGAAGGTGATCGGCGGAGACTTTGTGGGGCGCTTTCTGCACGCGAAGACCTCACCACTCGTGCTCGGATGGGACTCCGCGGGCACCGTCGACGCCCTCGGTGACGGCGTGGCTGACATCGACGAAGGCGCAGCTGTGTGGGGCCACTTGGCGTACTCCATGTCCCAAAAGCAGGGTGCCTTCGCCGAGTACGTCACATTGCCGCGCGAGGCTCTCGCGGCCAAGCCCGACGATGTCCCGTACCACCTGGCCACTGCTGCGCCCACCGTAGCGATGACGAGCCTGCAGGCGTTGCGAGACCTCGGCCGGCTCGGTGAAGGCGGCAAGGCGCTGATCCTCGGGGCGGGTGGCGGCATCGGCTCGGTCGCGGTGGGGATCAGCAGGCGCCTCGGCGGGCACGTCACCGGCGTGTGCAGCACCAAGGATGTCGAACGCGTCGAGGCTTTGGGTGCCGATGCGATTATCGACTGAAAGAAGGCTGACCCGCTCGATGCTGAATCGGTCTACGACGTGGTTTTCGACACTCCGGCCGTGCACTCGTTCGGCCACTGCGCGAAGATCCTGCGGGCCGGTGGCACCTACGTCACCACGCTGCCGGGCGCGGCTTTGGTCACTGGCATGGCGCGCGCACTGTTCACCTCCAAGCGCTGCCGCTTCGTCCAGGTCGTCTCCAAGCGAACGGACCTCGAGCTGGTCGGCGGCTGGCTGAGTGACGGGCTCAAAGTGCCGATCGACTCACGTCACAAGATCGCCGACTTGGGCGCCGCCCTCAAACGCCAGGTCGATCGCGGTCGGGTCGGGCGGGTTTTCGTCGACGTCGCCGAGGAGTGGCCGTCGTGAGGGGCGGATCCGAGATTACACTTCCAAAGCCACTACTGTCCGGTTAAAAGTCGAATGATATCAAGTGGTTAGCGATGCGATCTACTTGGCCTTGCAAGTCCCAATGCCTAAGCCATTGAAGAATAAAGAGTTACTCGAACGGGGAAATCTTGATAATTGGCGTCAGCTTCTGATGTGACCTGCGCCCTGAGTGCATAGGAGGGAGGTGAATCCTGAAAGGATTCCGTATTTTAGCCCAGGGTTTCCGAACCCTGGGTGAACGGTACCACCCCTGGACTTCAACCCTGAATGGGTTGCGTACAGAAGGGCACCAACTGGGTCAGGACGCAACCCTTGCAGGGTTGATTAATAAGGGGTTACCTATCTGTCCCAGGGTTCGGAAACCCTTATATGTGTTATTTGTTGAAAGGAATTCGGGTCAGAACGTCTGATCCGAGCCGACCACGAGATCGTGAAACCCTCGGTCCGTCGAGACCGGAGCCCAGCGAGATCCGTGGTCGGCCCATTTCATGTCAACCCGAACAGTCGCCTGGGCCTCCGTCAAAGAGAGAGCCCGAATATAAGGAAGGGTCTCCATGAAACAACTCAAAGGTAATCCTATCAACAAAACCTGGATGAGTCAGCCCGCAGCGGGCATTGATGTCAGCAAGGATCGGCTAGATCTGTGTCTGCTGCCACGGGAGGAACACTCGGAGCACTCCAACGCGGGGGAAGGAATCGCAGAGATCCTCCGCCGTCTGGAGGGGATCGCGGGATTGGTCTCGGTGGTGGTGGAAGCCTCGGGGGGTTATGAGAAGCGGGTCCTGAGAGAGCTCAATGAGGCGGGGATCCCCGTCTGTTGCGTGAATCCTCGACAAGCTCGAGACCTGGCGAAGGGTCTGGGAATCCTAGCCAAGAATGATCGTCTGGATGCCCACGTCCTGGGGCGTTGTGGGCAGCTGGGGATTCATCGTATCAGTAAGCAGGAAACCGCGTACTATCAGCAGTTACAAGCCTACAATCGCAGACGCAGGCAACTGATTGAGTGTCGTAAGATCGAGCGGACTCGTCGCCATCAGTATGAGGATCAGGAGCTGCGTCAAGGAGTGGAGCGAATCCTTGGCCTGCTGGATCAAGAACTGAAAGAGGTTGAGCAGAAGGTGGAGGAATTGCTGCGGCTCGATGCCGAGCTCCTTCGGCGCCAGGAGGTGGTGCAAAGCTGCCCGGGGATAGGGGAGCGAAGCAGTCAGATCGTGGTGTGTGAGCTGCCTGAGTTGGGCAGGGTCAATCGCAGAGAAGTCGCTTCCCTGGTGGGATTGGCCCCTTGGGATCAGGACAGCGGCGAGGGACTCCAGCCTCGTGCCATCTGGGGAGGACGGCGTCAACTCCGTAATCAGCTCTACATGTGCACGCTCTCAGCGATCCGACACAATCCGCAGATTCGCACCTTTTACAATCGCCTTGTCGCCTCCGGAAAAGAGCCTAAAGTGGCCCTGATAGCGTCCATGAGAAAGCTCCTCGTCACGCTCAACACGATGGTCAAAAACGATGATCTTTGGAGAGCACCGTTAGCCGCAGAATCTTAATAATGCTTGACAAAACCAACACAGTCGCTGGGCTGGAATACGCAATCCCGTTGGGATTGACCTCGCTTGGTTTTGATGGAACCCATTTCCCATGTCTCGATCCCAAAGTCGATCCGATCTCAAACGAGATGGAAGACAGGGAAGTCTCAGGAGAAATCGATGGCAGCCTCTTTTCCTTCTAAATCAATGATTATAGGCCTGTTGAAGGCTGCACCGACCAGTCTTCAGTCTCAAGTGCCGAGCTCAGCAACGCCTCTCTTGGATTGAGCGGTCTCCATGGGCGGAGTGAAAGGAGCCACAGAATGGCAGGCAAAATGACCTCATCTATTCATCGGATTAACATATAAACCAAACTTCGTTCATTTCTTGCTCAGCCCTTCGATTCGTCCGACTCTACACCTTGCTCCCGCTCCCTGACCGCTGCTTCGAGTAAACTCCGTAAATTGGTCCGGTTCACGTCTTCTTCACTAAGACACTTGACATGTCGCAAGCGCTTGCCCGATCCCACAAGCTGATGGTCGGGGTCAGGTAGGTTCGCTCCATGGTAGAAACCCAAATTGACATGTTCACTGTGTGCGGCGATATAGCAGAAATGCTCCGACATCTTCTTTGGTCCGACTCCGTAGCCAACAATCCGTTGATTCGGCCACGGCACTTCAACCACATGAGGATACACCTCCACGATCAATCCACGAAGGTGACGGGCAAGCCGCTGGATTTGGGTAGATGCCCCGATGATAGCGTCTTCGAAACTGCCGTGAGTATCAACGGTTCTCATGGGTACAACCTCCTTGGCGCCAGAGTAGCCCAACCATGAGCTGATTGGTATGGACGATATCCTGGAATTCCTGCGAAGCCACGAGGAGGGCTCCGCAAAGGTAGGGTAGGATGAGGAACGGCGCGCCTGAATTTGCCAAGCGGCTGTCTAGCGCGGTCTCAGAGCCGACGCCGTGAGCCATGGTGCAGGAGGCCTGTTGATGAGTAGAGAAATCGTTGTAGTCGGAAGTTCGAATACGGATATGGTCATCAAGTCCGAACACTTGCCTGGGCCGGGGGAAACCGTCCTCGGCGGCGAGTTCTTCATGAATCCGGGCGGCAAAGGAGCCAACCAGGCCGTCGCGGCCGCCAGGCTCGGTGGCCAGGTGGTGTTCATCGCCAAGCTGGGTGACGACATTTTTGGGCAGGAGGCCGTCCAGGGCTTCAGGGACGAGGGGATCAACACCGACTGCGTTGCGGTGGATCCCAAAGAACCCTCCGGCGTTGCAACTATCATGGTTGATGACAAAGGCGAGAACTGTATCGCCGTGGCATCCGGGGCAAACAATTCGCTGAGCCCGGCGGATATTGACAACGCCATGGAGCCGATCGATGCGGCGGACATCCTGCTGATGCAGCTGGAAATCCCGATCCCGACCATTGAACATGTCGCTGCGCTCGGCAGTGAGAAGGGTAAGACAATCATCCTCAACCCCGCGCCGGCACAGGCGCTTTCCGATGGGCTGCTCGCAAAGCTGGATGTCATCACCCCCAACGAAACCGAGGCCGAGATCCTCACCGGCATCAAGGTGAAGCATGTCTCGGACGCGGAAAAGGCCGCCCGGGCACTGCGCGAAAAAGGTGTCGGAACGGTCATTGTTACGCTGGGCTCGCAGGGTGCGTTTATATTGGCCAAGTCATTCATCGGCCTGGTACCAGCGCGAAAGGTGGATGTCCTCGACACCACGGCGGCGGGCGACACGTTCAATGGCGCCTTGGCGGTCGGCCTGGCCAAGGGGCTGGCAATCGAGGACGCTGTTGAGTTTGCCAACAAGGCGGCGAGCGTTTCCGTTACACGGCTCGGTGCGCAGGCATCTGTGCCACGACTGGAAGAACTGGAAGAACTGGAAGAACTGGAAGAACTGGAAGAACTGGAAGAACTGGAAGAACTGGAAGAACTGGAAGAACTGGAAGAACTGGAAGCCTTGGAAGAATGACTGCGGTGCGAACGGAGACCCGGTGGTCCAAGCGCCGGCTTTTGACCGGTTAGCCAGCGAAGGTCCGCGGCGCTTGCCGTTTTTCTAGGCCTCAAAAGTTATTCTTGACCGAGCCCTTAGGGTAGATCCGTTCTTCCCATCAAGAACCGGTCGCACTCGCGCGCGGCCTCCCGGCCTTCATTGATGGCCCAGACCACCAGGCTTTGACCGCGACGTATGTCTCCTGCGGCGAAGACACTCGGGACGCTGGTCAGGTAGCTGCCATACTCCGCCCGGGCGTTGGTGCGTTCATCTCTCTCGACACCGAGCTGTTGGAGAAGCTGGGCTTCTGGTCCTAGAAAGCCCAGGGCGAGTAGGACCAGCTGGGTTTGCCACACTCTTTCCGTACCCGGGACTTCCCGCGAACTCCAGCTTCCTTTTGTTTGAGACCACTCCACCTGGACGGTGTGTACTTCCCTTACGTGTTGCGCTGAGTCCCCCACCAGCTTCTTGGTCACGATCGAGAAGGTCCTGGGATCCTCGCCGAACACTGCCGCCGCCTCTTCCTGACCGTAGTCCATGCGGTAGATCTTCGGCCACTCGGGCCAGGGATTGCCCGGGGCTCGCTGATCCGGAGGGCGAGGTAGGATCTCGAACTGGGCCAGGCTCCTACAGCCCTGACGCATGGCAGTGCCAACGCAGTCGGTACCGGTATCGCCTCCACCTATGACGATGACGTCCTTCTCCTGGGCTGAGATGTAATCGATTTCTGAGTGGCTTCCCGAGAGCAAACTCCTGGTGTTGGCGTGCAGATACTCCATGGCAAAGTGGACGCCCTTGAGTTTACGGCCCGGGATGGGAAGGTTCCTGGGCTTGGTTGCTCCGCAGCAGAGCACAACGGCATCGAAGTTCTTCAGGAGCCTCTCTGCCGAGTAGTCCTTGCCCACCTCGGTGTGGGTCAGAAACCGTACTCCTTCCTCCTCCATAAGCTCGACTCGGCGCTGGACGATCTCCTTGTCCAGCTTCATGTTGGGGATACCGTAGACGAGTAGTCCTCCAACCCGGTCGTCGCGCTCGAACACCATGGTCGTGTGGCCCGCCCGATTCAACTGGTCGGCACAGGCCAGGCCGGCGGGCCCGGAGCCCACGATGGCCACTTTCTTCCCGGTCCTGATACTCGGCGGTTGTGCCGAGACCCAGCCTTCGGCGAAGCCGCGATCGATGATGGCCGCTTCGATGCTCTTGATGCTGACGGGGGAACCGGTGGGTTCCAGTACACAGGAACCCTCGCAGGGAGCTGGGCAGACCCGACCCGTGAACTCGGGAAAGTTGTTGGTCTGGTGAAGGCGATCTAGTGCCTGGCGCCACTGGCCTCGATACACCAGATCGTTCCATTCCGGGATGAGATTGTGAATGGGACAACCGCTAGCCATCCCCGACAGCAGTTCGCCGGTGTGACAGAAGGGCACTCCACAGCCCATGCAGCGTGCTCCCTGCTGCCGCAGCTTCTCGTCCGGAATCTGATCGTGGAACTCCCGCCAATGCTTGATGCGTTCCCGGGCAGGATGGCTGTCCGGGAGCTCTCGAGGATACTCCAGAAATCCCGTGACCTTACCCATCGATTACGTCCCTGTATTCCTGCACCGGAACACTTGCTACTACGCTCATTTGAAATTCTTCTACTGTCCGTCGATGCGGGCCGCATCACCCGCGTTTTGCCGGAAGGCTGCCATGACCATCTCTTCTTCGGGCACGCCCTTCTCGAGCATTCGGTTCTGGGCCTCGATGACCCTTCGGTAGTCGGTCGGATAGACCTTGACGAACTTGGGCAGCAGGCTCTCCCAGGAGGCGAGCACCCGCCTGGCCAGTTCGCTCTGGGTATAGTCGACGTGCCTCTCGAGCATCCTGGAGACGATTTTCTGGTCTTCTTGATCTTCCAGAGGGAAGAGTTCGACCATCGTCTGGTTACAGTTGGAGGCAAAGTCGCCGGCCTGGTCGAGAACAAAGGCAATACCGCCGGACATACCTGCTGCAAAGTTACGGCCGGTCGGCCCCAAGACCACCACACAGCCCCCGGTCATGTACTCACAGCCGTGATCTCCCACCGCCTCGACCACTGCCTTCACGCCGCTATTGCGGACACAGAACCGCTCTCCAGCGATCCCCCTGATATAGGCTTCCCCAGCGGTGGCTCCATAGAAGGCCACATTGCCGATAATGACATTCTCTTCTGCCGAGAATCTGGACTCTGCGGGTGGATGGACGATCATCTTCCCGCCCGACAGGCCCTTCCCGATGTAGTCGTTGGAGTCGCCTTCCAGGGTCAACGTCATCCCCGGAGGAATAAAGGCTCCGAAGCTCTGGCCCGCCGAGCCTTTGAAGTGGAGTCTGATGGTGTCCTCGAGTAGACCCTGCGCGCCGTAGCGTCGAGTCACTTCGCTTCCCACGGCGGTCCCCACCACCCGGTTGCGGTTTCGTATGGGAAGGGTTGCCTCGACTGCATCTCCTGACTCCAGAGCCTGCTGGCACAGGGTCATCAGCTCAGTGTGGTCCAGCGATTTCGCGAGCCCATGGTCCTGAGGGATCTGGCAATAGCGTCCAACATCGTCCGCGACCGGTGGACGATAGAAGATGTCAGAAAAATCCAGCCCGCGGCCTTTCCAGTGTTCCACCGCCGTCCCAGTTTGCAGCAGGTCGGTTCGGCCCACCATCTCGTTGAGGGTTCGGAATCCGAGAAGAGCCATCAATTCCCGCACTTCGGTGGCCAGAAAGCGCATGAAGTTGACGACGTGAAAGGGGTCTCCGGCGAATCTCTCGCGCAGGACCGGATCCTGGGTGGCAACACCGACAGGGCAGGTGTTCAAGTGGCAGACCCGCATCATGATGCATCCCAGGGCCACCAGTGGAGCGGTGGCAAACCCGAACTCCTCGGCCCCCAACAGGGCCCCGATCACAACGTCTCGTCCCGTTTTGAGCTGACCATCGACCTCCACCACGATGCGGCTTCGCAGATTATTGAGCAGCAGCACCTGATGGGTCTCAGCCAGGCCCAGCTCCCAGGGAGCACCCGCGTGTTTGATACTGGTCAAGGGTGAGGCGCCGGTACCGCCATCATGACCACTGATCAGGACAACGTCGGCATGTCCCTTGGCTACTCCAGCGGCGATCGTACCTACCCCAACCTCGGCCACCAACTTCACGCTGATGCGAGCCTCGTCGTTGGCGTTCTTCAAGTCGTGGATCAGTTCGGCCAGGTCTTCGATGGAGTAGATGTCGTGATGAGGAGGAGGCGAGATAAGGCCCACCCCCGGCGTGGAATGCCGAACCTGGGCAATCCAGGGATAAACCTTGTGACCGGGAAGCTGTCCTCCCTCACCTGGCTTGGCTCCCTGCGCCATTTTGATCTGAAGCTCGGAGGCGTTTACGAGATACTCGCTGGTGACGCCAAAACGACCGGAGGCCACCTGTTTGATGGCGCTGTTGCGGGAATCCCCATTCTCATCAAGAACATAGCGGTTAGGCTCTTCTCCGCCTTCGCCGGTATTGCTTTTCCCGCCGATTCGATTCATCGCAATGGCCAGGGACTCATGCGCCTCCCTGCTGATGGAACCGTAGGACATTGCGCCGGTCTTGAAGCGTTTCACGATCTCTTCCACGGGCTCAACTTCTTCGATGGGGATGGGTGTTGCTGGAAATCGCAAATCGAAGAGGCCACGAAGCGTGCACCGCTTTCTTGTCTGCTCATTTACGAGTTGGCTGTACTCACGGAAGACCTGGTAGTTGCCGGTGCGGCAGGCGTACTGAAGCTTGTGGACCGTCTGGGGACTGAAAAGGTGGAACTCCCCCTCGCTGCGCCATTGATATTGGCCCCCGGACTCAAGGCCTGGCGACGTGACCGACGATTGGGGAAAGGCTTTCTGGTGTCTCAGTCTAATCTCGCGAGCCACCACATCTGACCCAACACCGCCCAAACGCGAGGCGGTCCAGGTGAAGTATCTTTCGACGAAGTCCCGGTCCAGGCCGACCGCCTCGTAGACCTGAGCTCCTCGGTAACTCTGAGCTGTCGAGATGCCCATCTTGGACATGATCTTGACCACCCCTTTGTTGATGGCTTTGATGTAGCTTTCGGTGGCACGATCCAGGTCCGATTCTGACCGCTGTTCCCGCCCCAGTAGCTCTTGCAAGGTGGCGAGCGCCAGATACGGATTGATGGCCGCCGCTCCATAGCCGATCAGCAGTGCGAAATGGTGAACCTCCCTGGGTTCTCCGCTCTCGAGAACGAGTGCGACCCTGGTCCTCGTCCCTTCCCGAATCAGGTGATGGTGCACCCCTGATATCGCCAGAGGCGCCGGCAGTGGAGCGAGCGATCGGTTCGCCCCCCGGTCTGAAAGGATCAGGATCTCGTTGCCGTCAGCAACTGCCTGACTGGCCTGGGTGCAGAGCTTGCTCATCGCCTCATCCAAGCCAGGTCCGTCTACCTGTTTGGGACATAGCATGGAGAGAGTCGCCGATCTGAACCCACCGGGTCCGCTGCCATCCAAGCCCTTGAAGCGATTCAGGTCGCGGTTTCTGAGTATCGGTGAGCTGAGCTTGATCTGCCGCGCCGAAGTCGGTCCAGGTTCGAGTAAATTGCGCTCCGATCCCAGGGTGGTTTCGAGCGACATGATCAGGGCCTCGCGAATGGCGTCCACCGGTGGATTGGTCACCTGTGCAAAGAGCTGCTTGAAGTAGTTGTAGAGCAATTGGGGCCGGTCAGAAAGAGCTGCCAGGGGCGTGTCTGTTCCCATCGAACCGATGGCCTCGACGCCGTTTTCGATCATCGGGCGCATCAAAATTTCCAGATCTTCGGAGGTGTATCCGAAAATCTTCTGGTGCAGCTTCACCGAGGGCGGGTCGAGCACCTGGGAGGCAGGACCCTCTAGCAGTTGCTCCAGATCCACCAGATGCTCGCCCAGCCAAACGGAGTAGGGTTGTTGGGACGCAATCTGGTGTTTGAGCTCGTCATCCCTGATGATCCGACCTTGTCGTGTATCCACCAGGAACATGCGGCCTGGTTCCAGCCGACCTTTGAAGGAGACCTTTTCCGGCGGGATGTCGAGGACACCCACTTCGGACGCCATGATCACGAGATCGTCCGTGGTCACGTAGTAGCGCGAAGGACGAAGCCCGTTGCGGTCCAGGACGGCGCCTACGCTCTGCCCATCGGTGAATGCGATCGAGGCTGGACCGTCCCAGGGCTCCATCAGGCAGGAGTGGAACTCGTAGAAGGCCCGTTTCTCCACGCTCATCGATGGGTTGCCGTTCCACGGCTCCGGGATCATCATCATGACCGCATGAGGTAGGGATCGCCCCGTCAACACCAACATCTCGAGAGCATTGTCGAACATGGCTGAATCGCTGCCGTCCTCGTCGATGATCGGCAGGATCTTCTCCATGTCGGATCCCAGGAGATTCGAGCGGAAAAGCCCCTGGCGGGCATGCATCCAGTTCACGTTGCCACGGAGAGTGTTTATCTCCCCGTTGTGGCTGAGGTATCGGTAGGGATGGGCTCGACTCCAGTTTGGGAAAGTGTTGGTGCTGAATCGAGAATGGACCAGGACCAGAGCGCTCTCAAGCGCCGGATCCAGTAGCTCGGGGTAGAAGTGGGTCAGCTGACTGGCCATCAGCATGCCCTTGTAGACCAGGGTCTTGTAGGACAGGCTGGGTATGTAGAACATGTTGCGGCTGGCCAGCTGAGACGCCTTCACGGCATGCTCCACCCGTTTCCGTATAACGAAAAGCTTGCGTTCGAAGGCCAACTCGTCCTCGAGATCCTGGCTGCGTCCGATGAAGACTTGACGGATTACGGGCCTCCCGCTTCGCGCCGTCGCCCCAAGCAGGGTGTCGTCCACTGGCACTGTGCGCCAGCCGAGGAACTGTTGCCCTTCCTCCCGAATCGTCTTTTCGAACAAACGTTCGCACTCCTCCCTTTCGACGGTATCCGGGGGCAGGAACACCATCCCGACTCCGTACTCTTGGAAGGAAGGCAGAGAGATCCCCGCCTTGGGGCACACCTGCGAGAGGAATCGGTGGGGTACCTGCAAGAGCAGGCCGGCCCCATCACCGCTATTGGCCTCGGATCCACAGGCTCCCCGGTGCTCCAGGTTCAGCAGCATCTGAACGGCCTGCTGAACCAATCGGTGAGAACTGCGGCCCTTGAGGTCCACCAGGAAGCCGATCCCGCAGGCATCATGCTCCTGCTTCGGATCGTACAGCCCCTGTCTGGAAGGTATTCCTCTACTTCTCATTTCACCCGCTTCACTTCACCGGCTTCACTTCACTCGCTTCACTTCACTCGCTTCACTTCACTCGCTTCACTTCACTCGCTCGATCTACCAGAATCCGGCAATCAGCAGCCCCGATTCGCTCCCGTCAAGATTCCTCGGCCCACCTCGAGCCAGTCCGAGCGGAGCAGAAAAGATGCTCCTGGTTTCCTGCGATGATCGCGCTCGAGGAATTCGGGCAGGATCAGGCTGGCTTCTAGTCGGTTCCGAGACTGTCGGTCCCGCTACGCCGGGGATAAAGGTTCCCCCGGGTGTCCCTGTCACCAAGGTTGACAAAGACTCTGGTCGACCCGCTACAGGAGCCGTTGGTATCGTCCGGTTCCTGCAGGAGCTGAATAAAGCGTTCGCCGGTTGGACTCGTCTTGACGTGGCGGCGCTGAATGATTCCCAGGGGACGGGCCAGTCTGGGCCTGGTTAGTTCCAGCGTGACCAGGGAGCCGGCTCGAACTTCCCGCTCCAAGGTTGGCAGCGGCAGCAGAGCGACGCCAGCACCCTCTTCGATCGCCTTCTTGATATTCTCAATATTGTCGAATGCAAGCACCACATCGACCGAAATACCCTGTTCACGCAAGAATTTGTCCACCTTTCGGCTGATGACCAGATCGCGATCGAACCCCACATACGCCTGGCCCGACAACTGTTCTGCTCTGATCCTCTTGCGCCGAGCCAGAGGGTGTTCGGGATGGCACGCCAAAGCCATCACCTCCTCCCGCCAGGGAAGGAAGGTGATCTCCCTGCTGGTGCGGGGAAAGGAAACCAGGCCCAGGTCAGCCGTTCCGTCGAGAACCTTTTCGTACACGCGCGTGGGGTGCAAGTACTCGATGTGTATCCGGGCGCGTGGCTGGCGTTCCAAGATCCGTTCCACGTAGTGGCTCATGTCGCGGAATCCGATCGAGTAGATCGCGGCGATCTGAAGTGTTGCCGCCAAATGCTCCCGGCCAATCTGAATAGATGCCTCAAGTTCTAGATATTGCTCGACGACTGTCTTACAGCCGTGGTAATAGATCTTTCCCATGTCGGTAAGCTGGAGTGGCCGAGTCGAGCGATCGACCAATTCCACACCCAGCTTTTGCTCCAGTTGGAGTACGATCTGACTGGCCGCCGACTGCGAGATCTTGTTGGCCTCCGCAGCCAAAGAGAAGCTTCGGTTGCGGGCGACGTCACAGAATATCTTGAGTGATTCAATGCGCATTAAAAGCTAGCATAACATGCCTTCTTCTAATATCAAGTGGAATAATATAAGATGTGCTAATGTTGTCAGAGTGGGCTCGTTTTTCGGGCCGAAGAAGGGCCTATCCAGAGAAAGGCTCAAGGAGGAATGATGGAACAGTTTCATGGAATCTATCCGGCTTTGGTCAGCCCTTTCGATGGGAGGGGTGAGCTCAATACGCCGGTGATTCAGGATTTGGTGGATTGGCATCTGAGCGTTGGGGTGGATGGATTCTACGTTTGTGGCGGCACCGGGGAGGGACTGCTGTTGACGCTGGAGGAACGGAAGCTCATGACGGAGGCCACGGTCGAGGCCGTCAACGGTCGTGGGAAGGTAATTGTGCATGTGGGGGAGATATCCACGCGGGCCGCTGTAGACCTGACCCAACATGCCCAAGCCAGCGGAGCTCATGCGATCAGCGCCATCCCTCCAATCTACTATCCGGCGGATCAAGCTGCGCTGGTGGAACACTATCGACTGGTTGCTTCCGCGGCTGATTTGCCCTTGTTCGTCTACCATATCCCAAGCAACACCGGAAGCACGATGACGGTCGGCCTGATGAAAGCGCTGCTCGAGATTCCCAACGTCAAAGGCATCAAATTCAGTGACTACACCCATTCCCTGATGCGAGACCTGGGTCTTCTAGCACCGGACATGGTGGTTTACTCAGGCAATGACGACGTTTTTCTGTCGGGTCTCATCATGGGAGCGAATGGAGGCATCGGCCTGACCTATAATTTCATGCCTCAGCTTTTCGTCGGAATCTATCGGGCCTTCCAAGCCAAAGATCTCAGCCAGGCCCGCCAGTTGCAGTGGAAGGCCTGCGACATGATCCAGACGCTGTTGAGCATTGGCGGTCCGCCCATCGCATCGGCGAAGGTAGCCCTGGGCCATCTGGGATATGACGTGGGTCTCCCTCGACTCCCAATCCGGCCCTTGACAGAGGAAGAGGCCCGCGCGATCACAGAGCGGCTGGATGAGTTGGAACTGGGCAAATAGCGGGAAAGGACCAAGATACAAGATACATGAACGACGTCATCATCATCGGAGGGGGTCCCGCCGGCTCCACACTGGGGTGTTATCTCTCCCTGGCTGGAATCTCGAACGTGATCCTGGAGAAGTCAGCCCATCCGCGTCCGCACGTCGGAGAATCGCTGGTACCCGCCACAACCCGGGTCTTCAAAGAGATCGGTTTTCTCGAGATCATGGAATCGGAGGGTTCGTCAAGAAATTTGGTGCTTCCTGGCACTCTCCCGCACCCGAGAGCGAGTTCGCGATCTGGTTCAACGAGTTTCCGCAGCCGGGGGTCGACCAGGACTACACGTATCACGTGGATCGCAGTCGTTTCGATCAACTCCTCTATCAGCGCGCTCGCGAGCTTGGATCCGAGGTGCAGGAAGGAGTTGCCGTGCGCGAAATACTCTTCGAGGATGGCGTGGCTAGCGGTGTTCTTTGCTCCCGTGAAGGCAGTAACTTTCGTGTGTCCGGACGGGTGGTGGTGGACGCGAGTGGACGCAGCGGTGTCCTGGGCAATCAGCTCAGACTCCGCAGGAACGACCCCATCTTCAACCAGTTTGCGGTTCATTCCTGGTTTGAGGGCGTGGAGCGGGGAACCGGGACTACTGCCGACTTCATACACATCTACTTCCTACCCGTGAAGCGGGGTTGGGCTTGGCAGATCCCCATCAATTCCAGCGTGACCTCAGTGGGAATTGTCGCCGAGCGGGAGGTGTTCCGCGACTCCAAAGGACGGATTGAGGAATGGTTCCAGGAAATGACCGGTCTCAGCCCGGATCTGGCAAGTGCGATGAGGTCTGCAGAATCGGTGACTCCCTTCCGGTCCGAGGCCGACTATAGCTATTCGATGGATCAGTTCGTCGGAGACGGATTTCTCATGGTAGGCGATGCAGCCCGCTTCGTGGACCCCATATTCTCGTCCGGAGTCAGCGTGGCCTGCTACAGCGCCAAGTTCGGCTCCGCCGCAATTGTAAAGGCCTTGAAAACCGGAGATCTAAGCAGGGCCGGTCTGCAGCCCTATGAGACCAGGCTGAGGGCAGGAGTGGGCATCTGGTACGAGTTCATCGGCCTCTATTACAAGCTGATGCATCTCTTTAGTCACTTCATTACCGATGATCGATATCGCCTTCAGATTCTTCAGCTGCTGCAAGGGGAGGTTTACGACCGCGAGAAGGCAGGTGTCCTGGATGAGATGCGCAAAGTGATCAAGACGGTAGAAGAAACAGAAGGCCACGTCTGGAAGCCGTATCTTTCGGACATCCCTATAGACTGAGCAATTCGGGGTCATCGCATAGGTCACGAGAATAGAGAGCAGTAGTGCAGTGAGCAGTAAACAGTGACGGAAAGAATGCGAACGTGGCTTTGGTCTCCGGGCCGAAGGCTTAGTACACAGGAACGTAAATACGGCAACGTTTGCAGATCCAGTGTACTTAGTCTTTCGAGCTGTTGGCTCGAGGCCCGGCGGCCTGGAGACCACCGCTAAAGGCGCTCAGGAGTTGGTCGTAGGCAGTCCGGCGAAGCGGGCGATTGTGTTGCGTAAGGTCTCCGAGGTTCCTGACCAGAGGGTGCCCGCCAGGGAGTCCTTCAGATCCTGTTGGACGTTGGACTCCTCCAGGTAACCTCGTACTCCCATGACCTGCAGGGCGTCCAATTGCACCTGAATGGCACTTTCGGTGACGAACAGTTTCACGATGGCTGCTTGCTGTGTCAGGGGATGGACTGTCGCGGACTGCTGAAGGCGAGCGGCCATGTCGTAGACAGTCTGGCGACAGATCTGATGCCTCACGACCATGTTGGCGATTCTGGCAGAAACCTGCTGGAAGGCACCGATTGGACGCCTAAACTGCTCCCTTTTCCTGGCCCACTCGGTACAACTGTCGATGCTGCGCTGCATGGGGCCCAGGAGAGTCGATGGCAGCAGTGCTCGCTCCCAGCCGGTTGACTCCGCCAGAATACCCACGCCGCCCCCTTCGGCTCCAACCACGTGGTCCATCGGTACGGGAACTTCCTCGAAGGGCAGTTCACCCATTTCGATGCCCTTCAGTCCGGCCTTGTGGAAGACCTCTCCACGAGAGACCCCGTTCCACCCCAGGTCGACTAGAAACGCCGTCAGGCAAAAAGGTCCTGCTTCATCGGAGGTACGGGCAAACACCAGTGCCAGATCGGCGTCGGGCGCGGCAGTCACATAGGCCTTGCTTCCACTGAGTCGAAAACGCTCCCCCTCGCGACGCGCAGCCGTTTGGATGGAAAAGGCATCGCTGCCAGCCCCGCGCTCGGTAATGGCGTGGGCTCCGATCAATCGTCCGGAGATCAGGCCGGGTAGATAGCGCTCCTTGAGCTGAGGGCTGCCCGTCATCTGTAGGGTCATCTGTAGGCTCAGCAACTGGGAGCAGAGACCGAAGATCAGTCCTCCCTGGTTGCTGCCATAGCCGAGTCCTTCGTAGGCAGCCACCAGGTGCGTCAAGGGAAGGCCGCCGCCACCGTATTTCTCTTCAAGACACCCACCCAGCACTCCGAGGTCAGCGCAGGTCCGCCATTGTTCGCGGGAGAACCCGGTGCTTTCGCTGGTCGTTGAACTTCCGCCAACCAGCTCCTTTACAGCGAACTGTGCGTGTCTGCTCCGTATCTCTTCGAGTTCGGGTTCCTGCCAGGGTTGCATAAAGCGAATTTCCTAAAACAAGTTTCAGCTCAGTCCCCAGACTTCGACGACCGCACAAAGTCCCCCATGGCGCGTACTGTTTCGAAGTTTGCCAACACCATCTGGGAGGGATCTACGGAAAGCGAAAATCGCTCTTCTAGCATGCGCACCAGCAGAAGAATGCCGATGGAGTCGACTACCCCTTCCCGGAAGAGATGTGTTTCCCTCGTCAACTCGACCTGGGAAGCTGCTGGAAACTGGTCCTGGATGAACGTGAGGATGATGTTTTCGGCTGCGTCTTCATTCTCGGCGGCGGTCATCTGATGGTTCCCCCTCGAGCGGTTTGTAGCCGCGAACGAAGCCATTGACATTGAACAGACTCATCGGCTGAACTTCAATCTTCTGGAAGCCGGTTTCCTCGAGCCACTCGACGGCTTGATCCGTACTGTGATTCTTGCCCGCCGGGCTGGTGCTCAAGAGAATCAGATCCAACATGATCGGCCAGCGGCTGCGGCCGCTCTCTTCCAGAAACTGGGCCTGGACCACAACCGAGCCTCCTGGATTGAGGTGGGCAAAGATTCGGCGCAACAGCTGACGGCTGGCTGACTCGCCGAAGAGATGGAGCGCGTTGGAGACCAGGACGGCATCGTAGTTGCCAGGGATGGGGTCGTTCAGGACGTCAGCCGCGACGTATTCGATTGGGTTGGTCAGATCGTATTCCTCAGCCACCTTCCGCGCCACGGCGAGCACCTCGGGAAGGTCGAGAAGCACCAGCTTCAGCTGTGGGTGACTCTTACCCAGAAGGTAGGAGTAGGTGCCGGTTCCGCAAGCCAGATCGAGCAGCGATTTCGCCGAGCCCAAATCCAGGAAACTGGTCAACTCGCTCCCCCGGGAGGCCGCATAGGTATGCATGGCCATCGAGAACCCTTCGTAGTCTCCACTGTGATACCAGAAATGGTCTCCCAGGCGGGTGGGCTCTCTTTTTCTGGTGACGACCTGGTCGATGGAAAAGAGTGCCTGGTGGGCGTCGTCAAGGTGTCGAAGCCAATGACCCACATAGGCGGGGCCACCTGACTCCAGCAAGACAGGTTGCAGTTCGGATGGTATTCGGTACACGCCCTGCGGGTTCACATCGATCAATCTGTTGGTGCGGGCGGCTCGCAGGAGTCGGGAGAGCAACTCAGGATCGGCCTCAACCTGCTTAGAGAGCTCCTCCAGCGACAGACTGCCTTGGCCGATAATCTCGAAGACTTCCAGTCGAAGCAGCGAGAAAAGCACGGCCGAATCGAGGTATCCCTCGGCCAGCGACAGCACTCGCACCTGACTCTGAATGATTTCTAAAGGCAACTCCTGGTTTTGGCTCAAGCTGGCGACTTCCTCAGTATTCAAATGTTTTCCCGTCGAGGTGAGACAACGAACACGAGGCTTATTCTACGGTCAACCCAACTGGAAGATCCAGTTCGAGAAGTGCGGGAGGGGCGCCCTCTCTGCTAACATCGGGTGCGATGGAGCGACGGCTCAAGAGGCTTCCTGACCGAGTGTATTTCTCCGCGATCTTGCCGCTCCTGTCGTTGTTACCGAAAAAAATCAGCTACGGCTGTGCTCGCTTCCTGGGGCGTCGCCTGTTCCAATATGAAGAAGCAACTCGGAATCTGATACTAGGGCACTTCCGACAGGTTCTCACCCGAAGTGAAACTGCACCGGTGGATCCGGAACAGGTGGCCCTCACCTTCTTTCAACACTTGACCTGCGAGGATCTGGATGCCTATCACTACCTGCGCTGGAGTAGGGCGAAGCTGGATCGGGTCTTCAGTTTCGACGGCCTCCAATACCTGGATGATGTGCTGGTGCGGGGCCGCGGTGCCCTGCTGGCCACCGGGCATTTCGGGGCTCCTTGTGCCGCACTGGTCGGATTGGGAATCAAGGGCTACCCGATCACCCACGTCTCTCGCGAGTATCGGACCGACCCCTCCATCCCATCGGCCTTTCGAGCCTACTCGCTGGGCAAGCTGCGAAGGATCGAGCAGAGCATCGGACGCCCCCTCATCAACGCAATCGGAAGTGACGACCTCCCTGCCTACGAAACGGTGCTCGAGATCCTGAAGCAACTGCGCCAGAACCAGCTGGTTTCCATGGCAATCGATGTCAATCCGAATCTGGTCAAGGATGGCATGACCGCCCAATTCCTGGGTCGTCCCAGCCGTTTCAGTTCGAACCTGGTCCGTTTGGCGACGCAGTCCCAGACACCGATCGTCCCCTATTTCATCCTGCGTGATGGACGTGACTGGTCCCGTTTCCGAATCTCGCTGCGTCCCCCGATTTCGATGAGTGGAGACATAGAGGGGGATCTACAGATCTGCGTGGATTGTCTCGAGGAGGCCATCTTGCAGCACCCGGAACAGTGGTTTATCTGGGACTCTCTCTCCCACTTTTGGGAGGAAGATGCGGGATAGGATTGAAACTCGCCGAGGGTTTTTCGGATGAGCAATTTTCGGCGATTCTCGGCGAAAGCCGCCGTTCATAGTCCATGCCGTCGAACGCCTGCTTTCAAAGCGGTCGTTCGATTTCGATCAGTGGAACAGCGGCATTGATCGGCGCCCTATTCGGAGCGGTCAGTTGCGCTCCAACCGACAGGGAGCCGGAACCAGGGGTCGATTCAACCAACGTCCCCCAGGTGGTCGAGGTCAGCCGGCCAGATCAGATCTTGAGAATCCGGTCCTTCCCGGCCCAACGAGTAACAGCTGTGAACGGCATGAGTTACTTCCCGGTGATAGCCCGCCTTCGGGACTCTTCCATAGCCGTCGTCCTACGAGGCGCGGGCGCTCACATCGGCCGCCAGGGAAGGCTGAGAGCCTCTTCGGGAATCCTCGACCTCCAACCCGGCGACTGGATCATTTGGCAGGAGGTGTCCCCTGTCTTCGAGTGAACTAGACTAGCCATCGCAATCGAACTGCCATAGGCTTAGTTTGGTTAATAGTTAGGACACGGGAAACCTGAAGGACCGCTTCTAAAAGCGGACGTTCAGGTCTTCCGCGGAACGTCGAGTGAACTACCGCAAACGGCCATTTCCTGCGGTAACCAAAATTTTCGATTCCGAGCGAGTGATGCGAAGAACCTATGCCGGGCGTCGGCTCGAGTACCACCGTCGCAAGCGGCAAACCGACCCTCTGTGCCGACAGGTGTGCCTGGACAGCCAAGAGAAGTGGCGGGCCCGCCATCCCGAGTACCAGAAGAGCTACCGGCTGAAACATCCCAAATCGGTCCAGTGCAGCCGAGAGGCGCAAGGGAGGCGCGACCAGCTGAGTCGCCTGTCCCATCTTGTAAAGAACAACCTAACTTTGCCGCAGGGGAGCCATCTGGAGGGAACCAAGCTTAGGGGAGCCCGTGGTCTCACGTTGGATGGGGACAACTCAAAACCCCCGCAGCACGCCGGGCGTAGATGGGCAGGAGTTCGCGGACATCGAGGCGTACGGGGTGCAGCGGTGGTTGGGTGAACTGGCGCAAGCGCTCAGAGAGGAGAAGTATCGACCGGAGCCCATTAGACGAGTGTTGATTCCGAAAGCCAATGGCCAGCTCCGGCCCTTGGGCATCTCGACCCTGCGGGATCGGGTCTGCATGACGGCAGCGATGCTGGTGCTGGAACCGATCTTCGAGGCTGATCTTCCGACCGAACTGTATGCCTACCGCCCGCAGCGCAATGCGCAGCAGGCGGTGGTGGAGGTGGAAGAGAGGCTGTTCCGCGGCCAGCGGGACGTCGTAGACGCCGACCTGTCGGATTATTTTGGCAGCCTTGCACATGCCGAGCTGATGCAGTCGCTGGCGCGCCGGATCGTTGATCGGCGGGTACTGCGCCTGATTAAGCAATGGCTGGAATGTGCCGTCGAAGAAACCGACAGGAGAGGACGGAAGAGACGTACGACCGAGGCCCAGGACAGCCGACGCGGCATCCCGCAGGGCTCACCCATCTCACCGCTGCTGGCGAATCTGTATATGCGCCGGTTTGTGTTGGCATGGAAGAAGTTCGGGCTGGATCGAAGTCTGGGTAGTTGTCTCGTGATCTATGCCGATGACCTGGTGATCTTGTGTCGGCGCGGTAAGGCGGAAGACACCGCCACCGAAGCAGAATTAGAGATGATTTCCACTACGCCCTCGAAGTTGCTCAGTACGAGTCCGAAAAGCAGGGGTCGTTCAAGAAGGCGGCTTCCGATCGAAGCGGGTGCAACGTCAGCTTCCTTTCGGTGAGAGGTTCTTGACCTCCCTTGTCCTTCAGACGCAGGGTGACTTCTGTCGCTTCCGTCGGACTCGGGTTGTGGAGCGCCGGCCCCGACTTGGGCGCGGCGAGCCGTGGGTGAAGGCGCGAGGTCTTGTCCGAGAGCCGGATGTGTTATGTGCCCTTCCCACTTACGTGGCGCCCAGCTCTGAGAGGCCGTTGGCGTCGGATCCAGACTCTTGCGGGCGCCACATAAGCAGACGAGGTCAAAGCGACCGAAGGAACTCCATCAAGCTTCGGTCCTGGGACCAAGGATTGCCGGTCTGGCGTTGTGGTCCGGGCTCGCACAAAGCAAGGGCTTGGGCCTTCATTTCCAGATCGATCTCGGCGTAGACGTTTGTCGTTTCCAGTGAGGAGTGGCCCAACCATGCGCGGATGGTGTTGATATCCACTCCGGCCCGGAGCAGATGGACGGCCGTCGTATGCCGGCTATGTCTTTGGAGACATCACATCTCATGTGCCGCGGCACATGAGATGCGGAAAATCCGCATGTCCGGTTCGATGAGGAGGATGTGGAAACGGAGTGATGGTACAGCTATTGAGGCACCGCCAGACGAAAGGGGCGGTAACAGATAGGCTGAACCTTAGACCACCGCGCCACATCCTTACTCTACCGGCGGAAGCGGTCGTTCGATTGCGGTCATATCGGACGCCGTCTGTAAGATCGGCTGCCGACCGTTGATCAAGGGAGTCCCCAGACGTTTTTCCGTCCCGCTACCGTTTGGCCTCCGGCAACCTGAGAGAGCCTGTGGAAACCATATAAGCAGAAGTTATGCCTTGAAAGACCGCCTGCTATAAAGGACGTGCAGCTACTCAGGCTTGATCCAGCGATTGAAGAATCGCTTGCAAGCGACCCGGCGTACATCGACGCAATGGTCGAGGACAACTGGGCTCAGGTCGCAGACCTCGTACACCAGCTGGTAGGACGAACGCTGACGGCCATTCCCGTTGACGCCGACAAGCTCGAATGGGGCGGGTACTTCGTCGTGGACACTGACACGGCGAGGTCGTAGGCTCCTGCGCGTTCAAGGGTCAGCCGACCGAAGACGGGACGGTCGAGATTGCGTATTTCATATACCCCGACTTCGAAGGGACGGGATATGCGACATCAATGGCGCGTAAACTTATCGAGCTGGCAGCCAGCTGGACGACGGTCAAGCGGGTAATAGCCCATACGCTGCCAGAGGTAAACGCCTCGACGCGAGTGCTGGAGAAAGTCGTAATGAGCTTTGTCGGCGAGGTGATCGATCCGGACGATAGCCGCGTGTGGCAGTGGCAAACGCAGCTCAGGGCATAACAAACGGATGCACCGGAGCGGGAAAACGCAGGGGCTCGCTTCGCTCGAAAACGTCAACTCCCCGCCCGGTGATCCTTACCTTTAGCTGCCGAAGAAGTCAGCTCCTCTCGCTAGGGCGGAAGGACAGGAAAGTGATTCTGCAAGATTCCATCAAAATCAGAACCAGACCGGATGCGGTCTTCCGTTTCTTCGAGGAGATGGAGCAGAACTACGCGCAGTGGCACCCAGACCACGTTCTGTTTCGCTGGGTGTCAGGTCGTGGCGTCAAAGAAGGCAATGTCTTCTATTTCGAGGAGTACATCGCGGGCAAACTGCTGAAGAAAGAGGTTGTCTTCACCCGTGTTGTACCACGCCACCAAATCGAGTTCGCCCCTATTTTCTGGCTGTTGAAGCTCTTCCTTCCGCGTATGACGTTTCGTATAGAGGACGAGCCAGATGGTTGCCACTTCATCTCGGAGATTCAGCTGCGGATCGGCCCGCTTGCGGCCAAGCTCAACAAGAAAGAGCTCGATGCGGTGCGTCAGCACATGAAGGTAGAAGGCGAGAATATCAAGCGCCTGCTGGAAGCACAATCAGAGACATCGGCGGAAGCTCACGGAGCAGGTGCCGACGTCTGAGGATCAACAGCTAACCCAACCCGACAGATGTAGCGACAAGGAATGCCCGAATAGGAATCCACACAGGCTATGACGAGCAGTGAAAAGCCTCCAAATCACACCAGGGAGGCTCACGCCTCTGCCTATACCCAGCCTTGATATATCGATCTGATGTGGATAAACTATCCATATGAAGGCTATACAGATCACATTCGATGAAGAGCTGCTTCACCAGCTGGACTCCACCGAGGAAGTCAGGCAAAAGGGCCGGTCATGGGTTTTGCGCCGGGTGGTGGCCGAGTATCTCCATCGTCGTCGTAGGAGGGACATTACTGAACGCTACGGCAGGGCTTATGGGCAAGGAGCTGCCCTGGGCGACGAGTTCTCTAGCTGGGAGGAACAGGGTGAATGGCCGCGGAGCTGAATCGAGGAGAGATCTGGCTCTACACCTTTCGTCCTCCAGACAAGAGACGTCCAGTCCTGATCCTGACGCGGCAGGAGGTGATCGGCCTTCTCCATACGGTCATGGTGGCCCCTGTCACATCAACAATCCACGGAGCGCCGAGCGAGGTACTCCTGGGAACAGATGAGGGTCTGAAAGGCGTCTCGGCGGCGAACCTGGATCATGTTCAGACAGTTGAAAAAACCCGTCTGAGACGCTTTGTGGGAACCGTTTCGCCGGCTAAGATGGCTGAAGTATGTCAAGCCCTGGCGATAGCAGCCGGATGTAGCTAACCTGCATCTCTCACGCCCGCGGTGACCGCTCATCAGTGCCGTCGCGGGTTTGCTCCTTGGGTTTCTCATCCTGTGTCCCGAGTCCGACATCAAGACGATTGGCCAGCCCCAGGAGAGGATCACGTCGCCTGCGCTCTCGCCGGATGGTCGATTCGTGGCCGTGCGCGGTATAGATCAGGGAAAACCGGATATCTATGCGCACGAAATCGAGCGCGGCATCAAGACTCGCCTCTCGCATGATGTTCCCAACCCCTGGAGGCCACGTTGGTCTCCTGAAGGCGATCGGATCGTGTACGAGTCTCGGCGTCTGGAAAAGATAGGACCCTTTCCTTTTTAATGGAGCTTTAGCGTCCAGGGGCAGCGTTTTGACAGTAACGGTGGGGCCGTCGGCGGGGAGTTTCAGGTCAACTCCTATACCACCGACAGTCAGAGCTTTCCCGCGATAGCGACGGATAGTAGTGGCGGTTCTTAGAGTCGATTTCTGAGTACAAAAAACGCATCTAAGGCGCTAGGGATACGCCTCCTTGAACTCCTCCCAATAGCCCTCGGAGAACGTCCGGATGACACCAGCGTCACTTCTCGAGGAGCCTAAATGCGATATCTCGACGCAGCCCTCTCTGGGACGTAACATGCTCGAGTGAGCCGACAAGCGACACCGGCGAGTGAGTCCCCGGTGAGGAGGCGCCGGTGACATATGCGGTCCACCTCGAATCAGACGTCATGGTCCCCATGCGGGACGGGGTCCGCCTGGCGATGGACGTCTGCTCTCCTGGGGACCAGTCCGGAGTGCGCCTCGACGGGCAGTGGCCGGTCATCCTCGTACGAACCTCGTATAACAAGACGGCCTCCGAGTGGAACGGAGTGCCGGGGTGGTACGCGGCCCGCGGGTATGTGTTCATCATCCAGGACCTCCGCTCCCGGTACGCTTCCGAGGGCGACGGACGCTACTACCACACGTGCAACCCGTGGGAGGGTAACGACGGCTTCGACACTATCGAGTGGATCGCCTGTCAGGCGTGGTCCAACGGCAGGGTAGGGATGATGGGAAGCTCGCACCGGGCGATCGTCCAGACGCAGGCCGCCCTCCACAGGCCACCTCATCTCTTCGCGATATGCCCGGAGCAGGGTCCGACAAACATCTTCCTTCACGAGGCACGCGAGGGTGGCGCGATGGCGCTCCACATGTACACGGCGATCCACAACCACGCCCTCGACGCCCAGGAGATCAGAGACGATGACGATGCGGTGAGGACCGTCGCGAAGGGGATGGCCGATGCACGGCAGTGGTTCCGGCGCATGCCGTTCAAGCCCGGCGAGGTACCGCTTGCCGTGGCGCCCCACCTCCAAGAGACCCTCTTCAGCTACTACTATCGGGGCGAGTACGACGAGTGGTGGGCGCAAGAGTGCAACGACCAGACACCCTATTGGGACCGTCACGCAGACCTACCCTGTTTGATCACGGGGGGCTGGTACGACCCGTTCATCGACGGCTCTATTGGCTACTTCGAAGCCATGACGACTCGTATCGGCTCGCCGGTGAGGCTGCTTGTCGGACCGTGGGGCCATGGCACGATGCGAACAGGGACGACGTCGCTCGGCGAGGTGGACTTCGGAGCCGACGCGATGCAGGGGTACCCGGCCCATCACGAGTTGCGCCGGGGTTGGTTCGACCGGTGGCTCCTTGACAAGGAGAACGGAGCCGACTTGGACCCACCAGTGGAGATCTTCGTCATGGGAGGCGGAACCGGTCGGAGAACTCCGGACGGGCTGATGCATCACGGTGGTCGATGGCGGTCGGAGAACCAGTGGCCGATCGCCCGAACCGAACGGCGAACGCTGTTTCTCACCCAGTCCGGCGGTCTGGGCGCTCGCCGGCCCGGGGACGCAGGCTCGCTGACCTACGAGCACGACCCGGACGACCCGGTTCCCACCGCCGCCGGCAACATGGCGCACCTGGCCGCGATCGCCAAGCCGGAAGGTGGCTGGGGCCCGGTCCCTCCCTTTGGCGATCGAGCCGACGCCTACGGCGGCCAGGGGACGCCTATCGTCCCGTGGGGGCCGATCGACCAGCGAGAGCACGACTGGTTCTCCGGAGATAGCGGTGCCGGGCGAAAGCTGTCCGAGCGCCCGGACGTCCTCGTATTCCGGTCGGAGCCGCTCGACGAGGATACCGAGGTCACCGGTCAAGTGGAGGTCAACCTGTGGGTTTCCTCCTCGGCGAAAGACACCGACTTCACCGCCAAGCTCGTGGACGTGTACCCGCCCAACGACGACTACCCGTCCGGGTTCGAGATGAACGTCGCCGATACCGTCCTGCGTCTACGCTACAGGAACTCCTGGTCCGACCCGGAGCTGATGGAGCCGGGCCGCGTCTACCCGATCACGATCACGCTGCCGGCAACATCAAACCTGTTCCAGAAGGGGCATCGCATACGGATCGACATCGCGAGCAGCAATTTCCCCCGACTGGAGGTGAACCCCAACACCGGGGAGCCGCTCGGCAGGCACACCTACACGGTGATCGCATCGAACACCGTTCACCTTGGTGCAGACACTCCATCGCACGTCGTGCTGCCGGTCGTCCCGTGAACAGTGTACTAAGGCACAGAAAGCGGTTGATTTTATACAAGGACCTTACAAAGCCAAAAGGTCAGAAGGCCGGACTTCTCAGTCCTTCCCTCCCTTCAGTCGTTGTACTGAAGGGCAACCTCGACTTCGGGACCTGAGCCTCTCGCTGGCTCCTCAGCCCTTTTGCCTCCGGCGCGCGACCTCCCCTGATTCTGCCACCATCGGAACTCGAGGGAGCCTCTCTCGGCGTTGGCTGCGATGTCCAGATCGCCGTCGCCGTCCAGGTCGGCCAGCAGAAGCTGATTGGCGTTCTTCCAGTTGTTCTTCACCTGGTGTGCCGTCCACCGAGCCCTCGGGTCGCCGCCATTCTCGTACCAGACGACCTGGCCCGGCCTGGAGAATCCGGTGGCAGCCACATCCATGTCTCCATCCCCATCCAGGTCACCGGCTACCGCCTCGTAGGCCTCGTTCAGATCGTCGGCGATCAGGTGCCTGGTCCAGCCGTTGAGGTGCACCCCGTCGTTTTCGTACCAGACGACATTGTGATTGTAGGAGTGGGTGAACTGGGGTCTGTCTTTACGGCTGGACTTGACCTGGTCCCCGAGATGCATGGCTCCCCATGCTCCCAGGGCCATGACCACATCCAGGTCGCCGTCACCGTCCATGTCCGCCGGCTCCCCATGGATGGGAGCCTGCGTGGCCTCGATCACGTGCTTGATCCAAGGGCTGGAGGCCGGGGCTCCCGGATTCT
This sequence comes from Acidobacteriota bacterium, assembly GCA_965219005.1. Taxonomy (GTDB): domain Bacteria; phylum Acidobacteriota; class UBA6911; order RPQK01; family JAJDTT01; genus CAUZIZ01. The sequence continues at coordinate 327,698 of CBDCMS010000004.1, forward strand.
CGTACCACATGACTTGGTTCGCCGTCCGGCTCGTCCCCAAAAGGTCCGGATCTCCGTCTCCATCGAAATCGGCTGCACGAATGGTGCGCGTCTCTCCGACGTCCACTTCGATCGGGTGCTTGGCCCACTCTCCCTGGGCTGGAGTTCCGTTATTTTCGAACCAGGCAAACTGGTTGCCGAGCCTCCAGGCGGAGCCGGCCGCGTCCAGGTCCCCATCCCCATCCAGGTCCACCAGCTCGACGTCGTAGGCACCCGGAAGCCCGCCCCGGGTAATGATGTGACGCTGCCACAGCCTTCCGTCGGCCGGTGTACCGTTGTTCTCGAACCACAGCAGGTCACCGTGCTTGTTCTTGACGATGGCAACGTCGGGATCGCCGTCGCCGTCGATGTCCCCGATCCGATGACGCTCCAGCCGCTCGGGGTCCTTTTCCTGGATCAGGTGGCGTTTGAAGCTGCCGCTGCCATCGTTTTCGAACCAGTAGAGCTTGTCGTGGCCACCCGCGTCTGCGCTGGTCAGATCCAGATCTCCATCCCCGTCCAGATCCTGTGCCGCGATCCCATGGGGATAGGTGTAGTCGTCCATGATCAGGTGCTCGGAGAACTCGATTCCCGTCCCGCTCTCCTGCTTCGGCTGAGCTGTGAGCGGACTGGGTTCGAAGCCAGCGCCAAGCAGTACGAGAGAGTAGGAAATGCTAGCCCAGAGGGAAAGCGTCCTGCGCATCATCACCTCCTGGTGCGATTCACGGAGATCCTGGTTCTATAAGGAGCGCCAGCTCCAGAGCGGGAACCAGGACGAAGAGAAAAATCAGTTTGGCCATTAGTCTGTGCCGCTATTCTTGCACGAATTCCGAGAACAGTCCGGTAGCCCATCGGGCCCTCGGGCCCAACAATCAGTGCCGAAACCCCCGGAATCGACTGCAGCAGCTCGAGTCCTCGCTCCGGCGGGAGCAGACTCAATGCGGTTGCGAGAGCGTCCGCAGTGAGAGCGGCAGGGGCGACCACCGTGACCAGCGAGCTCCTGGTCAGGCCCCGCCCGGTAGGTGGGTCAACGATGTGTGAGTAGAGGATACCATCGATTTCGACACTTCGAACTTGGCGGGATCGGAAGAGGCTTCCAGAAGAACACCGCGCAGGGATTCTTCCAGCTTTGTACGGTTAGATCCGAGCTATTTCGATTCTCTTGACCTTCGTTGTTTCGATTCAAGAATCCATCTCCAGAAAGCAAAGAGCGAGAAAATCTGAGACCTGCGACTTGCAACCTGTGACCCTTTGTTCCCTACGGCTCTGCTTCGGCCAGGGCGGCAACTGGAAGGGAGATCAGGTGTCCGGTCGTGGCTCCCAGCTCTACGGCGACCACGCCGATGCTCCCCTCGTCGACCCGACCTACCAGCGTTCCTTCAAACGCGTCGGTGTCGGCAGCTGGAAAGAGCTCGTCAATGAACCTTGAAAGGTGTCCGCCGGCCGGAATCTAGAGCTCGATGGGAGGGCTGTGGGATTCTCCTTGCTGGTTTCGAAGTTCGAGGCCCAACCTGACTGGATGGCCTTCCGCATTGACGATCGCGATACCGGCGTTGATTTGACCGGCCGACCTGCGCACAGGCGCGACGAAGCCGGTCACTGGTGGGGCGTCACCCATTCCTAGCAGGCCGATTCCGGGAAGATCGATGCGGGCCGTACCTCCCAGGTTGACGTTTGACGTCACCTTCACGGCCCCGGCCAGAAGATCGCCCTCTCCATTGGTGGAAACGACCACGGATCCAAGCGGTGGTACCAGGAATCTTCCGGGATCGGCGGGACTCTCTGAGACCAGTTCCGCGCTGCCCTCACCGGAACCCAGAATGGTGGGGTCCACGGGCATGCCCTGGTCGTCCGTAAACTGGATCGAGCCGGCCGCGCTGATCGAAGAATAGGGGTTGATCAGAACGATCTCCGTGCTCGAGCCTTGACCATTTGAAAACTGAGGAAAGCGACGAACACTCGGCTTCGATATATAGGCTCCGCTGAGAACAACAAGATTCCCGACGTCGATGGTGCCAGGAGCCAGACCGTTTCCAACCATCTCGTTGGTAACGATGTCTGCCACCTGATCCCCGTCGGCGTCACCCGCGGAGACGCTATAGCAGAGGGTATCCCCGGTGTCGTTCAGGAGGCCACCCCGGGCACCGTGTATTTCCGTGATCCTGATCTCGCTGGGCGGGGGAAGCGCTCCATTGGAAGTATCGATCAGCGGCGGCCAGAGCTCGGCTTGGCCGTAGAGCACGTGAATGGCTCCGGCAGACCTTCGACCCTGGGGATAGGCGTGGGGCGAGCCGAAAAGGAGATCTCCGATCCCGTCACCATCGAAATCAGCCATGATCGCCGTGTCGGCGGCTATCGCCCCGGACCTTGGACCCAAGATCCTGACAAGAGCCATATCGGCGGGAAGGTTGTCTAGATCGAAGGAAAGTCCTTTCAAGGCCTGGGCGTCGTAGAAGACATAGCCGATGCCGGAAAGAGGCTTGGTTCTTGAGGCAGAGCCATCCGCCAGGAAATCCCCCACAAAGAGCTCGGTCATGCCATTGCCGTCGAGATCTAAACCGCCCACGATTTCTTCCCCAAAAATCAGATTGTCCGTTCCTCCTCTGATCACGGTATTCATATTCAGTCCAGCCGAAAGGTCGATCTCCCGATCTGTGGGCCAGGGAGCGGCGGGGAAGTTGTGGTCCCAAGCGATGTAGACATGTCCTTTGGGCGCACCTCCGGTCCCCCTTGCCGAGCCGGAGCCTCCGAAGGGAGAGATAGTCGCTCCAGCGCGGTTGAGAGCGGCTGAAAGCAGTACTTCCCCTCGACCATTGTTGTCCAGATCGGCGATCTGGCAGGTTGATCCGAAGTGAAAACCTGCAGCCCCTGATGGAGGTCGAAGCCTTATCAAGTGACCGGCCAGCAGGGAGGAGGTCCAGTTCCTGAGATCAATCCGCTCGGAAGTAGCGAGGTGCGGACCACCGCGGATGAGATAGGCCGCACCGCTATTGTTTTCGCCTCCTGAGTCTTCCTGATCGGCCGCTACGACGATATCCGCGATCATGTCGCCGTCGACGTCCCCGGTTCTGAACCAGATGCCGAACCGATCGAGCTCATCCCGACCTACGATGGTCAATATTGGAATACTTGGGTCGGGGTTCCTCAGGTCCAGGTATCCCAATCCGGCAGAAAAAGTCCGAAGCCATGCTCCTCCCACGACGATCGTTAGCGCACCCGCTCCGATCCGGGCGTCCTCCAGTGATTCGTCGGGTGTGTGGTTCTGCCTTCCGATCAAGAGATCACCCAATCCGTCTCCGGTGACGTCATCGACCCAGATCTCGCTTCCGGCTGCTTCACTGAGTACATCCCCGGCCAGCCTCAGGACCCGTTCCTGGGGCTGCGAAGTATCGATGATTTCGCCGATCGCGCCGCGGCCGAATACCAGGTATACCTCACCCGCTCCCAGCCGACCCAAGGGGCTGGCGCGCATGTAGGCCACCGCGAAATCGGGGTAACCGTCTTCATCCATATCCATTGGTCCCGCAACCGGAGTACCAAATCTGCCGTCGCCGTCGAATCCATGTACCCGGGTGAGCTCTCCCTCGTCAGGGTCCAGTCCCGCAATATCGACGATAACCGTGGCCTGAGCTGCCAGCTGGGGGATGTGCAAGAAGAGGAAGAGTGTGGCGAGTAAGAAAGTCACGCCGCGACGCATCGATTCAGACTTCATCTATTGTAGGCGAATCGATTTAGAACAGTAGATCGAGAGACTCCTTATCTGTTTCCTCCTTCGGTGCAGGAATGGCTGCCGGAGACGCATCTGGCTCGCTTCGTGGTGGAGGTGGTGAGCAAGCTGGAGTTGAGGAAGTTGGAGGATTCCTACACGAAACGGGGATCGGAAGGATACCATCCGGCGGTGATGCTGGCGTTGTTGTTTTACGGGTATGCGACGGGGGTGTTTTCGAGTCGGAAGTTGGAGCAAGCCACCTACGATTCGGTGGCGTTTCGCTACCTCGCCGGCAACACGCATCCGGATCACGACACCATAGCCCATTTCCGAAAGCGGTTTTTGGAAGAGCTGAAGCCGCTGTTTGTGGAGATCTTGCTGCTGGCCCAGGCGATGGGATTTCTGAAGTTGGGCCGAGTGAGTTTGGATGGCACGAAGGTCAAAGCCAATGCCTCCAAGCACAGTGCGTTGAGCTGGGGGCACATCCAGAAACTGGAAGCGCGGCTGCGAGAAGAAGTGGACGAGTTGATGCAGCTGGCCGAGGAAGCGGATGGACGAGAAGAAACGGAAGGGACGGACATCCCGGCCGAGCTGGCGCGGCGGGAAGCACGGTTGAAAGCGATCGATCAAGCGAAGCAGAAGCTGGTCGAGCGGGCGGCCGAGCGGCAGGCGGCCGAGCACGCCGAATATGAAGGGAAGGTGGCCAAGCGGCAAGCCCAGAGGAAAAGGGGAAACAAACCGAAGGGTCGCGAACCCAAACCGCCCCGAGGAGGAATCCGAGACCAGGATCAGATCAATCTGACGGATGAAGATTCTCGGATCATGCCGGTCTCGGGCGGGGGATTTGAGCAATGCTACAACGCTCAGGCCCTGGTGGATAACGACAGTCTGTTGATTGTGGCCGTTCATGTCACGCCAAACGCCAATGACAAGAAAGAACTGAAACCGGCCCTGGCGGCGCTGCACGCATTGCCGGAGTCGTTGGGTCGGCCCCAGGAGCTGCTGGCCGACAACGGCTACTTCAGTGGTGCCAACGTGGAGCTTTGTAGCGAGCATGCGGTCCTTCCCTATATTGCGGTCGAGCGGGAAGCCCACCACTTGCCGCCGAACGAACGCTGGAAAGAACCGGAGCCACCCGGGGAAGACGCCGATGCGGTGGAGCAGATGAGCTACCGGTTGAAGACCCCGGCGGGTCGAGCCATCTACGGGCAACGCAAAGCTGTCCCCGAGCCCGTCTTTGGGATCATCAAATCGGTGATGGGCTTTGCGCAGTTCTCTCTCCGAGGAGCGGAGGCGGCAGACGGGGAGTGGACTCTGGCCAGCATCGCCTGGAATCTGAAAAGAATGTACAACCTCGCCTGCCGCCAGCCGAAGCTGGCCCGTGCCACCCTCTGAAGAGGTGGGCCAGGTCGTTTCAGCGGCCAAATCACCGCCGCAGATCAGACGATTCATCGATTTCGTGCTTGGTCGTCAAGACTTTGGATCAAACGTCAAATTTCAGAAGTGCCTGTGAGTCAAGTCCGACAGGCTGCTAGGTCTCGGCTCCCTGCGTATCCGGGTCGACTCCCCGTATGAGAGGGTGTGGCCCTGATGTTGTTCCTGTCCACATCCTCTGAGATAATTGTGCACCACGAGTGAGTGATGGTATCAGATTCTCTTCGGAATCATCCGCCAGTCTTGGCGGTTCCTTAGGAGGTGAGTTATGGATTCAGTGACGTCGGGTCCCAAAGTCAAGGAGCTCGTCAGGGTTCCCGCCTTGATCGCCCTGGTCGTTACATTGGCACGACTGGTGGGCGAGCTAATCGGTGGACCAGCGGGGCTTTTCAACAGCGAACCTGGAGGGGCCGGTGCCTTGGTGGGCATCGTTTGGCTCGTCCCCATCTTCGGGATCTACTTTGCCTTGAAACTGGCTCGCTCGGGTCATGCTCCGCAGAGCGCCGGCAAAGTGATTGGTTTCTCTGTACTGGCCCTGTTGGCTGCAGTTGCCATCATCTTCCCGGTGGTTGCTCTTACGGGCGATCCGAACGTGAGCGTCAGCCTTGGAGGGGCTGTTGGTCAGCAGCTAGGAATCGCGATTGGCGCGATAGTGGCCCTTTTGATCCTACGCAGGGTCTGGGCGCCTTTCTTTCAAACCATGATCCGCTACGCTTTCGCTTCTCGCGTGCCTGTTCTGATCGTCATGTTCGTCACCATGATCGGTGGTTGGGGTACTCACTATGAGTTCGGTCCCCCGGGATATCCCGAAATGGGATTCCTGGTGAAGTTCGTCCTGATCGCCCTGATACCCCAGCTGACCTTTTGGATCATGTTTACCGTGGTTATCGGCAGCCTCGTTGGTGGAATCACGGCGGCTCTGTCGAGATCTCAAACGGCAGCGGCCAATTGATCTATGTTTGAGACTGGCTTTCCGGGAGGGGGAGCCTTTTCGGAGCACATAGGCCAGGATTCGACGGCTCACAAGAGTGGACAAGCTCCCAGTCGTGTGCTCTTGGTTCAGTGCTGTCATCTTCCGCAGTTCTTCTATCTCGCCCAACAGCTGCGTGAGCGGAATCCGGAATGGGAACTCTCGGCTCTCGTCAACGACCGGGCGCACGTCCGTTTCTACCTTGAGCTGTTTCCGCCTTTCGAGCGCCTCTTCTTCTTCGACAAGCATCTGCCCGAGATCCCGTTGGCTTTTGATCAGGTGCTGTTCCCACTCTTGAATCGCGGCTATCGCCGTATCAAGAGGGCTGCTCGCCAGCTTCCCGGGACTCCTTATGAAGTTGACTACGAGGGTGAGCGTGGTGCTCTGAAGCCCGGAGCACTCGTCCGTTCACTTGCCGTTCCTCTCCATCGTCCTTCTAAGGAATTCGTTCAGTACCTGGGAGATTTCCCCCATAGACCTTTGGGAGAGAAAGTCCTGGTTGTCGAAAGCTGTCATCATTCGCTGGCCGAATCGAGTGAGGAGAAGTGGGGGCGATTGATTCCGGATCAGGCCGAGATCGCCCGAATCTCCGCTTCGACTGAGCGGCAGGGGTGGAGGGCCCTACGCCGACAAAGTTTCGATAGCGGAGTCGTCTTCTTCTCGGGTGAGAAGGGCTTTACCAGTCTGAAGCTGCTTCCCTTTGTCTTGAGGATCCCCAAGATCCTGGTCGTCAACGAGCAGGGTGACTACTTCTACGCCACGTCTCGGAGTCTTTTGCGATTCTTGTGGGGACGAGTCTGGCAGGGGGCCCCGCTGCCGAGACCCTCGCCTCGGGTCTTGATGATACAAACTGAAAGCCCGGTCTATGTCAAATCCGCGATCGAAGCTCTGAGAAGGCCTGAATTGTTTCCCCGTTCACAGATCTGCCTTCTGTGCCGGAAGGAAGACCTCGACGCATTCAAAGATGCTGCAGGTCTGGAACGGATCGTTACCTTCTCCCGAGAGAATGCCTGGAGCAGTCTCGGATTATGGAAGGATCTGAGGGGCTTCGACGCGGACATGGTGGCGGCTGTCTTTTCCGGAAGGGGCGTTTTTCGGAAGCAGAAGTTGTTGTACTTCTTGCTTCCCATTCGCCACCATCTCGCCCTCAATGCCCGATCGGATTGCTATCGTTTGACGCCCCGGACCCTTTCCTGGACACTCCGAAAGGATCCCTCCCTCTTCGTAGCTGAGTCGGTCGCTCCGATTCTCTTTCTTCCTACAGATGAGGACTCCCAAGCGAAGCAGGTAGTCGAGAGACTTCAGGATCCCAGAGTGGTCTCGACTCAACCCATTTGGGTTTTCTGCCGCGAGGACAAGCGCTCTTTCTACGAGTCGCTACCTGGGGTTGCGGAGGTGCGGACCTACTCTCCCAGGCATATCCGTGAAAACTTGAAGACTATTCTCGGCCTGGCCCGCTCGCGAGTGGAAGTCGTATCCTCGATCTTCTCTCCCCAACCCATCTTCCGGCTGCAGAAGCTACTATTCGTGCTCTTGCCCGCGAGACACCGGCTCGCCTTCAACCAGGATCTCGACTGCTACTACCTGAAAGGGAGTCCCGATCGTAGTCGCCAGCCTTCAGTCTGGGGAACGTTGCTCCGCGTGATACTCACCCGAAACCGGAGTGCCGCAAGTGGGACCCTGTTTTTTCCCACGGACGAAGATCCCAAAGCGCTAATGGCTATCGAGAGACTTCAGGATCCCAAGGTCGGCGCTAAAGGAATTGTGGTTTTCTGCCGGGAGGACAAGCGTTCTTTGTACGAGGCTCTTCCTGGCGTCGAAACAGTCTGGACCTATGCTCCGGGCAGCAAGTCAGCGCATCTGAGCACCGTGCTGAAGCTGATGCGCACGAGAGTGGACCTGGTCTGTGCTATCTTTTCCGGCCGGTCGATCTTCCGCTTACAGAAGCTCCTGTTCCTCACCCTCCGAGCACGGAATCGGCTGGTCTTAAACGAGAATCTCGATTGTTACATGCTACGAGGCAATCTGGGACAGTTCCTGCGACCTCGGGAGCGAGGTCTTTCGGCCTTTGCCATCATTGCGCGGACGATCTTCAAAGGGCTTCTGTTTTTTCCCAGGTTCTTGTACCTGATCCTCTGGGCCGCCTTTGTGACTGCGAAGCGAGGCTATATATTCCCTAAGAATAGCAAGTTCTAAGCTGAAACTTCAACGACGAGGGAATCATGGAGAATCGGAGATTGACGGAGCCGTGACCGTGAGGGAGCGGGATCTGATCACAGATCGAATCCCGTTTGACTTCATCAACCAGAACGCCTCTCGGTCCCCCGGGAACATCATTTCCGACCTGGGCATGTCGGATCCCGCTCCCTCACGGTCACGGCTCTGTCAGGGTTGCTAGCGAGGATCAAAGGAGAGGGACCCGAAGTTTCTTTCCTGTACGATCCGGCGCAGCCGGTGGCGGGGCTAACTAACCTGAAACTTTAATAACCGGTCGCACGTCTGAACGTTGCTCTCGGAGGCATCAATGGAAGCAAGAGCAAAAGCTGCGCACGGGGCTAAATACCAGCAACATGAAACCAAGTCCCGAAGAGAGAGCGGACGCTAGGAGCCTGTCCGAGTAATATGGTCCGCAAGAATTTGGCCTCGCAGAATGCCCCAGAATCGACGATCGTCGGCCTCCGAGGGGTTTTCGTACCCCCTAAAGTGCCCATTTTCACATTACTCGGACAGGCTCCTAGCCCAATTCTCCGCCTTCTCTAGCCGAAGTTTTGTCCCGTGAATAATCCAGCCGCTGAGGGCTCGATCGACCTTGGCTTTCTTTATCTTGTGAGGACGAGGAGGCGTCTGATGGACAACGGTGCCGTTTTCTTGTCCAATCTTGAGAACCAAGATTCAGGTCGAGCTGCGTTATCGAGTAATCTCTGCGGAGAGACTGGAAATGAAGGGTCATCAATCCAAATCAGCACTTTGGAAGGGGGTACTCGCACTCTCGATCTGGGTGATCTACTTCTACGTCTTCAACGAATGGCTCTTTTTCCTCACCAAACCCTCTTTCATGTCGTCCCTTGGTCTGTTTGACAAGGTCCTCATCCTGGCGACGACTCCCGTGCCATTCCTTTTGCTGCTGCTCCCATCGGTGTTGCTCTGCGCTCTTCCCAGCGTTCTGCTGACGAGTCCTGTTGCGGTCAGAAGGCATGGGGCAATAGTATGTGTGCTTCCCGCGTGCGTACTGGGCACATCCTGTCTGCTCTTGCTGGATAACTTCACCTACACGGTTATGGGGGTAGGAATCCAGTCCAGCTCTTTGGGTCCCCGCTCCGTCTATATCGTCGTCTTTGCCGCTTTGCTGGTTTTCTCGTTCCTGTTCCTTTTACGAATGTTGAAGTCCATACTCCGATTCCCTGCCTTGGCATCTGGAGCCTTCCTCCTGGCACTGATCTCGATCAGTGCTCTTTTGCTCACAGCTAACCGTGGAATAGCCATCGGCACAGAACGGGAACAAGTGGTGGCGACTGGCCGGCCCAATATTCTCCTTATTGGTGGGGATGGATTAGAGGCGGCGCATACTTCCGTCTATGGCTATGATCGGGATACTACGCCCTTCTTGAAGAGTCTAGCAAAGGATGCCCTTGTTTGTGAGAACGCCTTCTCCAACGCGGGTCCAAGTGGTGCTTCGATCGCATCCATGTTGACTGGAAAACTACCTACCCGGACCCGGCTTATTTTCCCTCCCGACATTCTCAGAGGGAGAGATGTCTACCAACACCTGCCCGCCATTCTGAAGAGATACGGTTATCGCAGTATCAATATCGGTATTCGCGCATACGCCGACGCCTACGATATGAATATGAGGAACTCTTTTGATGTTGCTAACGACCGCTCCTTTCGGGAGGTGGAGGTACCCAAATCGGTCGCGAGTCTGATTGGGCAGGATTCGGCCTATTTTCTTGTCTCAATTTTCGACAGGATATGGAGCCGAACCCTTCACGTGGCCGGTATCAGACCCATCACGGATGCGTTTGCCGAAGTAATGGACGCTGAGAAGAGTTTCGGAAGTGACGCGGAAAGGATCAAGTCGCTTTGGTCTTTCATCGACTCATCCGAGATACCTTTCTTTGCTCACCTGCACCTACTGGCGACTCACGGTCCAAAGTTCCACTCGACTAAGAAGAAGTTTTCCCTGGGACAGACGCAGAATGAGCCCTGGATGAGCGACTTCTACGACGATGCAATTCTTCGTTTCGATCGCTACGTCAGTCGGATCATCGATCAGCTACAGTTACGAGACCAGCTTGAGTCCACCCTGGTTATCATTACTGCCGACCACGGCCAGAACCACACGGTCAATGTACGTTTACCTTTGATTCTTCGGTTTCCGAGGGGCGAACACGCGGCCCGGATTTCACCCAATGCCCAGAATCTGGACGTCGGGGCTACCATCCTCAGTTATCTCGCGCTCCCGCAGCCGGAGTGGATGGAAGGTAGGTCTTTGATCTCTGACGATCTGCGGCCTGACTTCCCAATCTTCAGCGCCGACCGCAGACATGGAGTGACGCGCCTGCGCGCGGGTTGGATTGAAATGAATGTTGAAGAGATAGGGCCGCCCTTCTATTCCCTAGGGTACTTAGGTGTCCTGATCTGTGACCAGTTCTTCCAATTGGAAATCGAACCCGGCATTCTCAGGGTCTCCAAGGTCAATACCGAAACCTCCTCTTGTAGCCATGAGGAGCTACCGGCTACCGACGAAATAAGCCAGATGCTCGTAAATCATCTTCGAGAGAGTGGATACGACACCTCCAGCATCAAGATCCCCTTTACAGAGATTCATCACTAGCCTGGATTTCTCAGTGCGCCACGATGGCGCAAGTCACCAGTGGGGGCAAGTCCCACCCGAACAGTTGTTGGTTTGGTTCGGTAGCAACCCGAGCGATGTCGCCAGGTAACTGCCGGTGCCGAAGCCTTGGGGACAAAGGCCCGCTTAAGGCGGGTTAGCAAACGTACAGGCCGTAACGTGAGTGAATCCTACGCCGTCGCAATCATCCGCCCTGGCTGCGTTTCGCTCGGTCGGCCTCCTCGACGTACCGTACAAGTACGACTGCGGAGGCCTTGGTCGCAAGCCTTGCCACAACGGCGCTTGAGCCGCCTCGCTACGACCGGCGATGGGAAATCCGGGCTAGGCCTTTGGTCAAGGAGAAGCTCGCCAACTGGAGCTCTCACTCACGTTTTTCTGCTCCAAGGGCTGTGCCGTGGAAACGGCGAAAGATCTCTCGGAGTGCGAGCCGTGGATTGCCCTCGACATCGTAGACGCCGCCAGTGTCTATCCAGGGGTATAAGAGTACCTCCTGCAGTTGTGTGGGCCTTCCCACCTCACGGGGTAGGAAGGTAACGGTCAGCCGCACGCTGTTCTTGGGTACCGGGACCTTCACCCGGAAGGATTGCATGGCGGGACCAAGGGGTATTGACGTGTCCAGGAACTGAGTGGTCCCGAGGAAGTGGATCAGGACCTGCAGCCGGGTACGTCCGTTAGCCGCTCGCGCCACAACGTCCAGGGTGTATTCCCGGTCTGCGTACACGGACGTGCTCTGGCGCAGAAACCCACCCGGCAGGATCTCGGCCAGCTCCAGGTGCGAGGATTGGATCGACTTCATCTGGACCAGTTCATCTCCGGGTGGCCTTTCCCACTCCTGTAGTCCAAAACGGAAAGCCCCATTTGTGATCACGTTGAGATAGTAGTCCTGGTAATTCCACAGCGAGAATCCCAGAGAATCCTTCAAGAGCGGTGGCAGAGCGTTTTCGATAAACTCGAGTTGCTCGTTCTCGGAAGAGAGAGACCCTTCGTTGGGGTGACCGCCGAAATGCTGGAAGTTGAATTGATCGATGAAGACGGGGAGCCCGTCACTCAGCTTCTCTGTACGCTCTAGATGAAGAGGGAGATAACTGGCCGTTCTCGCTCCGTCCAGTTCCTTGTCCTCATCCCCGAACATATAGGACTGATAGGGCGAGAACCAGGTGGTCACGAAGCTATAGCAGGAGGGGAGTTTGAATTGAAGCGAGTAATCGTGCTCCCAGTTGATCTCTGCCCGCGGCTGAAAACTGACCACTGCTTTCGGATTCCCCTCCTTGGCAGCAGTACAGGGATCGGCCAGTCGACTGGCCAGGAGCTGATCAGAGAACTCCAGAAAGCTTCGGAGTTTCTTCTGTTCTACAGGAGATTTGTTCTGGTTGGGTGGCTCCACCGCCTCATAGCTGCTGTTGTTTTCCCACCAGGTCAGGTTCCACCACCAGAGCGGGCGGTGGCGCAGCCATTCTCGAAAAGCCTGCCCGTTCTCTGGGTAGCGATGCAGCCACAGGTCGGGAGTGTAGCCGGTGTCTTCGAAGGTCCAGAAGAAGAAGAGCAGGTTGGAATGGGTCGTTGTCCGTTCAGCCAGCTCACGAAACAGATCTCGGTAGGCTGCCCATTCCTCATCGTCCGTCAGCAGGGTCGCTGCCATCCAGTGGTGGCCACCAGCATCCTTCGGGATGCGTTCGTGGGAGCCCACCCGCAGGGCAACCTTCAGGTCGAAGGACTCCGCCAAGGTCAGAATACGGTCTAGATCGGAGAACGACCTTTCGTTGTAAGAGATTGGATTGACAGTGGTTTGGAAGCCTCCCCAAGGAACCATCAAGATGATTGTGTTGAACCCGTCTTCCCGCAGTTGAGCGAAGTCCTCTTTGCACTGCTCGAAGTCGAATGACCACCAGAAGTTGTTGATTGCCGCGCGAGGCTGAAAGTAGTAGGTGCCTTTTACGCGAAAGTCAGGTGGGTCCCACTGAAACTCGGACTTTCTTCTATCCGCGCATCCCAGAAGGGTCAGCAGTAACAGGATCAGGATTCCCAGCAGACGAAGTCGCAGAGCCAAATCGAGTAAACGCGAAGAGGGGGAGTTTGATGACATCCTAAGTCGCTTGCACGATTGGAGCTGAACTTTTCTGTCCCTCCCTCCCTCCAAGGCGACCTTCTGGTGCGCCCTCCTGCCTGGCCTCGCCTTCGATGGGGCTGATTGATTTCGAGTCATTTTGAAAGAATTCAGCTACCAGGGCAAGGAAGAGGACGCGCGGTCGACTCGGCCAGTTCAGAGTAAGGCAGTGCTGACAACGCTGCTGTCGCGCCTACTCCGACACGGCAGTCGACATGGCCCCTCCGGATGAAATCTCTGGGCGCGAAGACAAAGTACCGCATTTCATAGTTACGATCACTAGTGTCCAATCATAAGTCAAATAGATTCAACTGGTTACATGAACCTCCCTGGTGATTCCTGTAATCGAAGCTGGTAAGTACTTGAATTAATGGGGTTTTCTCGAAAACAGTCAGGCTGAGAATCTGTAGAGTTGTGTAGAGGCTCAGCTCCAATTTCAGGCGTTTTTTCAGGATGGCAACGAGGATATACACGGAGATGGCGATCCAGATCTGAGTTTTGACGGCGTTCGGAGAAGTCCCATAGAAGGCTTTGATGCGCAGGTGTTGCTTGATCCATTTGAAGAAAAGTTCCACGCGCCAGCGGCAACGGTACAGCTGGGCGACAGTGAGGGCAGTCAGGGAAAAGTTGTTGCTCAAGAAGACCAAGTGTTTTTGGGTCTCGGCGTCGTAGTAGCGGACTCGTCGGAGTTTGTCGGGGTACTTGTTGGCCGTGTAACGGCCGCTCAGGACCCCGGTTTGATCGCTTCTTAGCCCGATGCTCTTGTCGACACGATGGGAGTACAGACGGCGGAAATTCAGGCGCTGGTGGGCACGAATGATGAAGAAACCGGAACTCTGGTGCAGCCGATAAAGACGTGCGAAATCGAGATAGCCGCGATCCAGGATGTAAATGGAGCCGGGTTGGACCAGCAGATAGTCGAGGATATTGACGTCGTGAACCCGCCCCTCGGTGACCTCGACAAAGGTGGGGATGTTGCCACGTAAGTCGAGCAAAGTATGCAGTTTGATGGCTCCTTTGCGTTTGCGGAAGCGGGCCCAAGGGAACACCGAAAGACACAGATCGATGGTGGTGGAATCGAGCGCGTAGACCGTTTTTTCCAGTTCCACGGCAAAGGGCTCGCCTGCGTACAAAGTCCGTGCCTCTTGGATCAAGACTTGAGCGAAATCGGCATAAATGCGCCAATCCCGATTCTCGTTGGTATGGGCCAAAGAGCTGCGGGCCACGCGGCCTCGAATTCCCATGTGGTAGAGTCTGCCTGCAACCGAACCTAGCGTGGCTTCGATATCCCGCAGACTCTCGCGATAGGTCAGCTGGGCGAAGACCATACACAGCCACTGCTTCCAGCAGGAGAAGTCTTTTATCTTGTAATCTCCTCGGTAGCGTTGAGCACAGAGTTGAAATTGATACCTGGGGACGCAATCCATCAGCTGGGCAAAGACGGTTCTGCGCATATCCATCTAGGCATCCTATCGGCTTGCAGGCCACAGGATTGGAGAACCGGGTCGGCACCTGCCACAGTTTCATATCAAAAAGTATCGAAAAAATTGGATTTCGATGTTAAAACAATTCTTACCAGTAACTTAGAGTTGTGCGATAGAACAACGTTTGGACACTAGTGATCGTAACTCACTAGTGTCCAATCATAAGTCAAATAGATTCAACTGGTTACATGAACCTCCCTGGTGATTCCTGTAATCGAAGCTGGTAAGTACTTGAATTAATGGGGTTTTCTCGAAAACAGTCAGGCTGAGAATCTGTAGAGTTGTGTAGAGGCTCAGCTCCAATTTCAGGCGTTTTTTCAGGATGGCAACGAGGATATACACGGAGATGGCGATCCAGATCTGAGTTTTGACGGCGTTCGGAGAAGTCCCATAGAAGGCTTTGATGCGCAGGTGTTGCTTGATCCATTTGAAGAAAAGTTCCACGCGCCAGCGGCAACGGTACAGCTGGGCGACAGTGAGGGCAGTCAGGGAAAAGTTGTTGCTCAAGAAGACCAAGTGTTTTTGGGTCTCGGCGTCGTAGTAGCGGACTCGTCGGAGTTTGTCGGGGTACTTGTTGGCCGTGTAACGGCCGCTCAGGACCCCGGTTTGATCGCTTCTTAGCCCGATGCTCTTGTCGACACGATGGGAGTACAGACGGCGGAAATTCAGGCGCTGGTGGGCACGAATGATGAAGAAACCGGAACTCTGGTGCAGCCGATAAAGACGTGCGAAATCGAGATAGCCGCGATCCAGGATGTAAATGGAGCCGGGTTGGACCAGCAGATAGTCGAGGATATTGACGTCGTGAACCCGCCCCTCGGTGACCTCGACAAAGGTGGGGATGTTGCCACGTAAGTCGAGCAAAGTATGCAGTTTGATGGCTCCTTTGCGTTTGCGGAAGCGGGCCCAAGGGAACACCGAAAGACACAGATCGATGGTGGTGGAATCGAGCGCGTAGACCGTTTTTTCCAGTTCCACGGCAAAGGGCTCGCCTGCGTACAAAGTCCGTGCCTCTTGGATCAAGACTTGAGCGAAATCGGCATAAATGCGCCAATCCCGATTCTCGTTGGTATGGGCCAAAGAGCTGCGGGCCACGCGGCCTCGAATTCCCATGTGGTAGAGTCTGCCTGCAACCGAACCTAGCGTGGCTTCGATATCCCGCAGACTCTCGCGATAGGTCAGCTGGGCGAAGACCATACACAGCCACTGCTTCCAGCAGGAGAAGTCTTTTATCTTGTAATCTCCTCGGTAGCGTTGAGCACAGAGTTGAAATTGATACCTGGGGACGCAATCCATCAGCTGGGCAAAGACGGTTCTGCGCATATCCATCTAGGCATCCTATCGGCTTGCAGGCCACAGGATTGGAGAACCGGGTCGGCACCTGCCACAGTTTCATATCAAAAAGTATCGAAAAAATTGGATTTCGATGTTAAAACAATTCTTACCAGTAACTTAGAGTTGTGCGATAGAACAACGTTTGGACACTAGTGATCGTAACTATGAAATTCGGTACTAAGGGTCTGCGCAAGAATAACTTGGTAGAGTTGGCGCTCAGATTTGGCCGCGAACGATTGAGCGAAACCGCAGGCGTAGCCAGGCCTACGTTGAGGATTTCGCGATTGAGGAGCAGCCGAAGATGGTGTGAAGATGAGATGCCAAAATGCCAAGTTATTTTTGCGCAGACCCTAAGTCCGTGGTCGGCTCTGATCACAGTCAGGGACGGATAGGATATCCTGTTAGCGGTTCAGGGCTGAGACTCTTGCGATGCGACTTCTTTCTATCTTTATCGCCTTGGCACTCCTGTTAGCGGTTCCCTTTCTGCTTTGGGGAGACGCGTTTCAGAAGAAATTTGCAGAGGAAAAAGCCGTAGACGCCTGGATGCAGGACTACGGCAGCTGGGCGTGGATGGTGGGTGTTCTTCTGCTGGCGGCTGATCTCATCCTTCCGGTCCCGTCAACCGCCGTGATGTCGGCCCTGGGTCTCGTCTACGGCGTGTTTCTGGGCGGGCTGATCGGAGCGGTTGGATCGATCCTCTCTGGCTGTCTTGGCTATGGCATTTGCCGCTCGCTGGGACGGGAGGCTGCGATCCGTGTAGCGGGAGAAAAGGACCTACGAAGAGGAGAGCGGCTCTTTGCCTCGGTCGGGGGATGGGTGGTAGCGCTGTCCCGCTGGTTGCCCCTGCTTCCCGAGGTGGTTGCCTGTATGGCGGGGTTGAGCCGCATGCCTCCGGCCCACTTCTTCCTGGCTCTGGTGTGCGGAACCCTGCCGCTGGCTTTCTCCTTCGCGGCCTTGGGGGAGAGAGGGGTTGACAACCCCGTGCTGGCCCTGTCACTCAGCGCTGCTCTCCCTGTGGTTCTCTGGCCCCTGGCGCGGTGGTTTCTGAAGCGCCGCGCGGCTAGTGTGGAGCGAGGTTCCCGTCCCGGTACGAACTCGGGGTTCCGGTCGTAGCGGTGGTCTCCAGGCCGCCGTTCGTCGAGCCACAGGCTCGAAGCAATCAGACTTCCGCCTGGAGACCAAAGCTACGTTTGCAAGCCGAAAGCCAAATGAAGTGTCATCTTAGTCCCACCCCCGGCTCTGTTGGCTGCAGCTGTTTCCGGTACTCTTCACTGCTCACTGCTCACTGCTAGTGTGGAACTGGAATGAGAAGAGCTTGGCCTTGTGGATCTCGAATCTCAGTTTGATTTGCTTGCCCTTCAGGGATCCAAGGTTGGGGTCTCCTCGCCAGCTCATCGTGTGGCTGATGTCGTCCCCGCCGAAGACATCGCTGGTTTCGGCTGTGAAGCCGGGCAGGGGTCGCCCTGTCTCCCCGTCTTGAACCTCTACTTTGATGGTTCCGTAACCGGAGCCGGCATAGCGATCGACGCCGTTGGCATTGATCAGGAGCCGGTCTCCCTGAAGTAGGAGCGATCTGGTGGTCAGGGATCCGCTTCCGGTCACACTGACAAAACCGTCCAGGCGGAGAATGGCCAGGCCCACCTGGCCTCTCTGCTGTTCCCCTCGCTGGTTGAACCAATGGTGTCCACTAAAACCTTCGTAATAGATCCAGATCTCACCCAGGTCCTCGCGGACGATGGGGGCCTGCACCGTATAGCAGAGGTGTTCGTCCCAGCTTCCCTCCGGACCGTTGGGCAGAAACACCCGCCGGTCTCCCGCCCGTTCGAAGCGGCGTGCATCCCGGCTCCATAGCACCTGGACGTCCACACGATCGATCCAGGGAGTGCGGGCTTTTCCGGAGTCGGCTCCGGCGGGAATCTGCCCGAACAGGTTGTGATAGGTAGAGGTAAAGCCCACGAAGCCTCCGGCGTAGGGAAGGATCTCGAGGGTGTAGAAGTCGCGGTCTCCTGGCCGGTCCTGAGCATCGGCGTGGAAGCAGACATAACGTTCCTCGGGATCTCCCTTGTCGCTGGGGCCGTCCCATTGAAGAAAGTCTTTGCTGGAGGCCCAGGCCGGAGTACGGACCCTGTAATCCTCCGAGAAGAGACGCTCTGGTTTCATCCAGCGATCCAATCTGGGATAGGTCCTGAGATAAAGCATGTATTCCTGGTTCCGGGCATTCCAGATGAGGTTGTTGTTGGTATCGCTGTAGAAAGGCGCGATGGGTTGGTCCACGGAGTAGGGTTTCCAGTGGATTCCGTCGGCTGAGTGGCCAGGATACATGCCCCATTCCCCCCCCGCTTCTCCTGAAACACTATCTTGTAGCGTTCCTCCTGACTCTTCGCCACAGGATCGCGAAGCACGGCAACGTTGCCCGGATTGACATCGCCCAGAAAGGAAATCTGAAGAAAGTTGGTGTCGAAACCGAGGTAGCGAACCTGACCTTGAGCCGGTTTCCTCCAGTGCAGACCATCTTCCGATTCGGCGTAGAAGAGGAATTTCTTGTAGGATCCTTCCTGGGGAGGCCATTCGATCATCCAGTCGTAAAAGCGATAGAGCTTCTGGTCCTCATCGTAGAAAATGGTGCCTGCGTCACCGCCGTGAGAGAGCCCCCCTTTCTGCTCCCAGTCGGTGCCCAGGGGAATGACCGGATTCTCCCGATACTTGACGGGCTGATTGAGCAGCCGGAATACCCTGGGTTCCATGGACTCGATCACCTGATCGTCCAGGAAGAGCTGCTTCTCGGAGCCGATTTCTAGAGGCTTGCGCGAGCTCTCCAACTGGATGCCGCTCCCCAGCTTGGCGGACACGCCCGGCGTGTGTGCCGCCGCCGCGGTACCGGAACCGAGCAGCATCAGGAAATTTCTGCGCTTCATGGCTGGGACCTTTCGCTAGTTTCGTTCGCTGTTGGATTAACGGCTGTAGTAGCCGAAACGCACTGGAAGGTTCTCTGTCTCAGGCCCCTCCACCATCTCACGGTAGATGTTCTGGCCCTTGCGGAAGAGTTCTACGACTTTTTGCTTCTCCGACTCCTGGCTGAACTGGCCTCTCTTGTGAACCCGTTCGATGAGCTTCTCGATCTGATTAACGAAATACTGCGCCGCACCCCGGCTGCGGACTGGCCGGTTCTTGAAGGTACAGTAGACGGGGCTCGTGTGCGCGTAGAGCGCCGTGTCGTTGGTCAGGAGCCTATGGGCTGCTCCCCGAACCCGAATCGCCATCCAACAGCTGTCGCTGATTTCGAAGCTCTTTTGGAGACGCACCATCATCTTATCCTTCTTGGCCTCCTGGGTGGCTACCGGCAGTCCGTTGACCACGAGCTCGATACTGTCCATGGGGACGTGGGAAAGGGCCTCCGCCTCAACCTTGACCTTGAGCACCCCTGAGTCCCACTTCAGCTCGCCTCCCGGGCCCTCGCCGTTGACGCTGAAGGTCACCATGGGAGCATTGGTAGCGAAGCTCTTCCCCTGTTTGTAGCCCTCAATCCAGCCCGAGTAGGTTAGCTGAGGCCCGACCTCGACGTAGACTCTTCCCGCACCCGGGATAAGGTGGTAGGGAAGATCCAGGTAGCTATCGGTTCCGGCAGAGATAGGACAGCGGAAGCCGCAGTTCAAGAGCTGATACCAGTCCGATGTATTCTTCTCTTCGTCTCCCTGGCACATCACGTCAATGGTATCGGCCACCCCCAAAGCGATGTCCACGGGGTACTCGCTGGGGAGGCTGGGGTGAACGTAGATTACCGCCGCTCCCTGCTTCTTGGCCTTGACGGCCTGATCATAGTTGGGCGGATCGTCTTGTGGGTGGGTCGTCCCTGGCCAGCCGACGAAGGCCGGCTCAACGAAACTCTTCAGCTCCAGGAAGGCCATGTGGCCGTAGAGACGCAGATTTCGCATCTCTTCGTTCCAATAGAGTATGTATCGCTTCTCGGACAGGGCGTTGGGTCTGCCCTCAAACTCCTTGCGCCCGTACACATAACCATCCTCACTGTTGCAAGCGAGAATGTGGCCGACATTGAGGTCTTCTGCCTTCACGGTGAAGAGCACGTCTTTGGGTTTGATCCTGCTGTCGCCCCCGGTGATTGGGTCGTGGAAGAGATTGGCATGCAAATGGGTGTCTCCAGACCACCAGCCACGGGCCGCCATATCCCAGGTACGCTCAAGCCGGATGTCGATCTCTTTCTCCCCACCTGAAGCGAGGTCAATCTGCCTCGCAGTCGGACGGTACTCAAGACCCTTTACCACCTCCAAAGCGGTCACGCCGGCGGGGACTCCCACCCGGAATGAGCCGTCGGCATAGAAGTAGTACTCACCGCCATAGGGCTGACGATAGTCCCCGTTCGTGATCCGAGGCTGGACGCCCTGCGGCGTATAAGATCTGCCGTCGGCTCCCATCAGATAGACGCGTGCCTGGGTCGGGAGGCCGTGCTCGTCCAGGACCTTGACCTTGAGCGTACTGGACTTCCAGGGGCGAGTAGTAAGAGTAATCTCTTTGGAAAGGGAGCCTGCCTCGATCTTGAGGGCAATCTGCCCCTCCTTCCATTCCTTCAGCGAGAGCGGGACGAACCAACCCATTGTTTGTCCCGGCTTGAGGTGGCGAGGTTCTGATTCGATGTTCAAGGCTGATCCCGCGCTCCGCACAGCCACCCTGACCTCCCGGTGTTGGGAGTTGCGCACGACGAAGGGCACGGGAATGGCCTGCGATTGCAGCAGGTCGAGTTGCTTGGGAGCCTGTAGGAGGACGATCTGGTCTGAGATCTCTGCCTTGACCAGCCTCGGGCTCTCGAGGGCCCAGTAGGTATCTCCCGTCAACTTGATCACGCCGTCCAGGGGTAGCGGATGATAGTCGAGGTTCGCGCCCCATTCCTGGGCGTAGGTTTCTCCCTTGATCGTTTTCTGTACCTTCAGGACCGAAGGACGATTGGTATCGGACCATTGGAGGAGACGAATGGCAAACTCGGCAGCGTCGGCCAGATAAGGAGCCACCTCCTTGTTCATCACGTAGTCGACCAGCAGCGGAATCTGCGTAAAGGGAATCTCCTTGGGTTTTGCCGCAAGGGGAAACATCAGGGAGATGGCTGCGGTGAGCAGCACAGGAAGAGATGCGCGCTTGCGCAGTCGCATAATGTTCTCCAGTTGTGTGGACTAGGCGGGAGTCTATTCCCGGAGCGTATTCCGGTCAAGGAAGGAGGAGCCGGGCTGCCAAACGGTCCGGTGTATGGAAGCCTGAAGCGCGAGCGAGGGGTTGGGCATCAGGGCGAATTCCCCGGACTCGTAGGTCTTCGCTTCAAGCCCGTTTGTCGACACATGCGCTTCAGCCCAACCGCTCGCTTGCGCTTCAGGCTTCCCGAGTTCTCACGAGCATCTGCGGCGGGCTTTCTGGGTTTCAGTCCACGTTGTTCTCGGTCAGGAGATCCAGAAAGGCTCGCGTGGCATAGCTCAGCCTTCGCCGTTTGGGGTAGATCAGACGGATGTTTCGGTCGATCTGGAGTTCCTCGACTTTGACTTCGCGCAGCTTGCCCTGTCGCAGATCGTCCTCGACACACATTTTGGGTAGGAAGGCCACGCCTTCATCTTGTTCCACCATCCGCCGAATGCTTTCCAACGAGGGCATCTCCAAGTCCATAGTCAGGGGAACACGATTCTTCTGGACGGCCTCAAGCACAAGCTGGCGATAAGGTGACGCCACATTGTGTGCAACAAAGGTTTCCTTCCCCAACTCGCGGATCGAGGCCTTTTTGCGCTCCGCAAGTTGGTGCTTTGGAGACACAACGAAGCAGAGACGATCCACGTAGATGACTCTAGAGGAAAGCCTTTCGTCGTTGGGCTCGTAACTGATGGCTCCCAACTCCAGGTCTCCCCGGATAATCGCAGCCGGAAGCCCGCTCGAGAGCGAACGCCGGATCTCAACTCTGACCTCTGGATAGAGCCCGCGGAACTGATGGATGTGCTTCAGCAAGTAGAGGGTAGAGGAGTGGTTGGCTCCGATGGTCAGTTTGCCTGACGCCTTGTCTCTCAGTTCCGCCAGGGCGTATTCCAGCTCTCGCGACAGATTCTCGAATCTCAGCGCGTACTCCAGAACCAGCTCTCCGGCATCGGTCAATACAAGATTACGCCCGGAACGATCCATCAGCTTTTCGTCGACCGTTGACTCCAGTCTCTGGATGGCCAGGGAAACAGCCGGCTGGGTGCGAAACAGCTTCTCCGCAGCGGCGGAAAAACTCCTCTCTCTGGCCACGGTGAGGAAAACATTGAGGGTGTGCAGATCCACAGTATATAAATATCATAAATGTGTAAGAGAAGTATTATCAATTGTACTAATTCAAAGGTCTCGTCGATACTGTTCTTCGAATTGCCCTGGTGGGGCAAGCACAGCGGACCTCAGGAGGACAGAGCTATGAAGGACCGAGTCACTATTTTTGACACCACACTGCGGGATGGAGAACAGTCACCGGGCTGTAGCATGACGGTCGGCGAGAAGCTGCGGATGGCCCACAAGCTGAGCGAGCTCAACGTGGACATCATGGAAGTCGGTTTTCCCATTGCATCGGCTAGTGATTTCGAGGCAGTGCGGAGAGTTTCGGAGGACGTGCCCTCGGTAAGGGTTGCGGCTCTTGCGCGCTGCTGCCCGGGGGATATCGAGTTGGCAGCGCGGGCACTGGCTTCGGCTCGGATGCCCCGGATACACACCTTCATTGCCACCAGCGATGTTCATCTCGAATACAAGCTCCGAAAGTCGCGACAACAGGTTTTGGAGGAGACGGTGGCCTCCGTCGAGCTTGCGCGCAGCCATGTAGACGATGTGGAGTGGTCGGCAGAAGACGCCACTCGAAGCGATCCCGTCTATCTGGAGGAGATCTGCAAGGCGGCAGTAGGCGCAGGTGCCATGACCATCAACATCCCGGACACCGTGGGGTACTCTTTTCCCAGGGAGTATGCAGCCTTGATTCGTCGTTTGGTTGACGCTCTCGACGAGACCGTCATCAGCACCCACTGTCATGACGATCTCGGTTTGGCCTCCGCCAACACTCTGGCGGGTGTCGAGGCGGGAGCCCGTCAGATCGAGTGCACCGTAAACGGAATTGGAGAGCGCGCGGGCAACTGCGCCTTGGAGGAGGTGGTGATGGCTATGGCGGTTCGAGGTGACTCCTTTCCCTTCGAGACCGGAATCGTCTCCCAACAGCTCTTTCCCAGTAGCCAGTTGTTGGCCGAGTCGATCAGCTTCAGCCCGCAGCCCAATAAGGCGATAGTCGGAGCCAACGCCTTCGCTCACGAAGCCGGAATCCATCAGGACGGCTTCTTCAAGGAGCGCACCACCTATGAAATCATGGAGCCCTTGAGTGTTGGTGTCCCCGAAAGCAGTGTAATCCTGGGAAAGCACAGTGGGCGACATGCCTTGTCGCGGCGTTGCAGTGATCTTGGGTACGCTCTCGACCCGGCCCAATTGGAAGATCTTTACCACCGCTTTATTGATTTGGCGGATGATCGAAAGCGAGGGGTGGTTGACACCGAGGTAGAGGCACTGATTCGGAGGGTGATGATGCCGGAAGCCTCGGGGATCTAGCTTGCCCGCGGTGTCCGCTTTTCGGAAAAGGCTGTTGAAGATGCAAATTGGACCTAAAGAATCCACCTTGAACGGCCGATTAGATAGGTTGATACGGGTGTGCTGGTACCCAAGAACCAGCGGGGCAAGGATGCCCCACAGAGACAATTTCAAGGAGGAAATAGTCAATGAGCAGCACTTTCAGCGTCATCACCAACCTCCCCAGTTTGGTGGCGCAGCACAACTCAACTCAAAACCAGATGGGCCTGCAGAGAACCCTTTTTCGGCTCTCTACTGGTCAACGGTTGTTTAGGGGAGGAGAGGATCCCGCTGGCCTGGCGTTGGCGGACGGTTTGAATGGTCAGATTCGAACGCTCGAGCAGTCCATCAGGAATGCAAATGACGGCGTCGGGTTTGCCCAGGTAGCGGACAGTTCTCTGGGACAGGTCCAGAATCTGCTGGGTCGAGCGGCTTCGCTTTTGTCTGAAGCCGAATCCGACACCAACAGTAGTGGAGAAGTGGCCATTGAAACCGAGCTGGCTCAGATCTACCAGGAAATCGATCGGATCGGCTCAGCCACGTCTTTCAACGGCACCACTGTCTTTTCTGCTACCGCTCGAAACATCTTTGTAGGTGACACGCAGAACCTGACGGCGTCGAACGCCCAGATCGGCGTGACCACCAGCGTTTTGAGCCTGGCGGATCTCTCGATTACGAGCGGAATCTCCGGCACGGGATCCACGATTGCAGTTGCCATCGATGGCACCAACACGGCTACCGATATGTTGGGAGAAGTCGAGGCGGCAATTGACTCGGTTGCCAGCAGGAGAGGACGACTGGGTGCTTCCATGAACCGACTGGAGAATGCCGTGTCGGTCATGCAGTCCCAGGTTCAGAATCTAACCGCTTCCGAATCACAGATTCGAGATGCGGACTTCGCTTCGGAGATCGCGAATCTGACGAAGTTCCAGATTCTGTCTCAAGTTGGCGTAGCGGCAATGGCCCAGGCCAACGCCGTACCCCAGAGCGTCTTGTCGCTCTTCCAGTAGTCGGAGAGCACCTACTACTCTCAGATTAAGAGCTAAGTCGAGGCGCAGGCCTCGGCTTAGCTCACGCTTTCGAACATACCTGCGGCCATCCAGGCCCCTGCGCATCCGGCTCTAATAGAGCGCCCCACCTTCCGGCAGCCGCGAGCACCCAGCTCACTCAGCGACCCCAATTCACGCCCAACTCTCGCCCACGGAGAATAGCGCACCACTAGATCGCAGCCTCGTAGTGGCGGCGTCCAGGCCGTCGTGTACCGATCCAAAGGCGCGAAAGGGGAACACCGCGGCGTGGAGACCAAAGCCAGGTTCGCCAAGCGCGGCCCTAAACGCAGAATGTGGATTGCATGCTAGACTTTCTGGGTGTTTCTTCGTGCCTGATTGACTCGGGGGTATTGTCATCATGCGTGCCCGTTACCTTTTGTTACTTCCGGTTTGGAGCTTTCTGCTCGGCACCTCGTCTGGATGGGCAGCCAACGCCCGTTTTGACGTCTCCTATCTGTGGCACAGCAAACTGGATAGTGTCCTGTCCTACCGCAGCCAGGTTGGGCGAGTCCTGGGCCCGACGGTAGCGAAGAAACTAAAGGTAGTGAAGCGAGCCCCCCTCTACGGTCTCATCTATCACAGACAAGGGGACGGTCCCACCGCGAGCTGGCTGGTTCGAAAACACACCAAACTTTTGCAGTCAAAGGGGCTCGAGCCCGCTGCGCGTATTGTCACCAAGGAATGGAACTTTGTCCCCGACAAGCAGGGGGCGCGGGTCCGAGCCCGCTCCGAAGTGGCCGGGACCGAATCCAAGAGGAAGCAGAGAAGGACCAATCTCGAGGCGGCAGTGGAGCAGTACGTCAAGCGACTGCGTCGGACCGGGAAGATCGCCCCCGACGAACGCACCGCGTGGTCTGTCTACGACTTCACGAGTGGCCGAAAGTTGGTCGATATCAACGAGGATGTCCAGTTCCAGGCTGCCAGCCTGGTCAAACCCTTTTTTGCTCTGGCCTTTTTCCAGCAGGTCCGAAGCGGCCGCCTCAAATACGGTCCCAAGAGCAAGCGGCACCTGAAGCGCATGATCCAGCACTCCAACAATGCGTCCACCAACTGGATCATGCGGCAAGTCGGCGGTCCGAGCGCGGTCCAGCGCCTGCTCAAGCGACACTACCCTGGAATTTTTCAAGATACGGTCATCGTCGAGTACATCCCCCCCGGTGGCCGGACCTACCGAAACAAGGCCTCGGTGCATGACTACAGTCGTTTCCTCTACGCACTTTGGAAGGGGGACCTTCCCAGGGCAAGTGAGATCAAGCGTCTCATGGCTCTGCCTGGGCGTGATCGGCTCCGCAGTGGCAGTCGAGCAATACCTAGAGGAACCAAGGTCTACAACAAGACGGGAAGTACGGCCCGATTGTGCGGCGATATGGGGATTCTGAGCATCAGGGGCAAGGGTGGGAAACGCTATCCCTACACGCTGGTCGGCGTCATCGAAAAGCGCCGGCGTGCGCGCAGCTATACGTCGTGGCTCCGCTCTCGTGGCAACATCATCCGCAGGGTATCGGAGATCGTCTATCGCGGCATCTCGCAGCAGCACAATCTAACCGGTCGGCTGTAAGTGTCTGGCGGGCGATCTCGAAGCGCTGCAGCTTCCAAGCTGTCGTTATAGCTGCGCAATTTGGCAGCGGAGAACAGGGTGAGCGAGCGGAATACCGAGGAGCCTCGAAGCGAAGGAAGCGATCAGGACACCCAGTGGAGCTACCGGGGCTATCGGGTTGAGTCGGGCGGGTTCGTCACCGCCATGGTTCACTTCTACCGTGGCGAGATCAGCCGTGCCAACATCTGGCGCTCGCGTCTGGACACTACCACCAACTGGGCCGTCGTGACGGCCGGTGCCGTTATCACTTTCTCCTTTGGAGCAGCGGTCGAGACCCACGTGGTGATTCTGCTGGGTATGTTCCTGATCCTGTTGTTTTTGATGATGGAGTCTCGCCGTTACCGCTACTATGAGCTGTGGGCCTTGCGGGTGCGTCTCATGGAGACCGATTTCTACGCCACCCTGTTGAGTCCTTCCTTCACTCCTCACCAGGAGTGGGCCACTCGTCTCGTGAACAGTCTCCTGACGCCTGAGTTCCCCATCAATTTCTGGGAGGCCGTGGGGAGAAGACTCCGTCGCAACTACATCTGGCTCTTTCTGGTTCTAGTGGTTGCCTGGACCCTCAAATTGATCCTCGCCCCTACTGCGGTCGCGACCTTTTCCTCCTTCCTGGAGCACGCTTCCGTCGGCTTCATCCCGGGATCCATCGTGGCCACGTTCGTCGTCGGCTTCTTCGGGACGATGCTGTTGATCTCGCTTCTGACGGCGGGACTCCGAGCCTCTCCGGGAGAGGTACTGTCGGACCGGGAGCTGCTGGGGGCCCCGGCTGAATTCCTCCAGTCGCTAGCCGGGGTGGCCAGGGAACTCCCCTTCGTGCACAAGCGCAGGCAGATGGTGATTGTTATTACGGAGCGACCGAAGGAGGTCTCGAAAAGCCTCCTCACACTTCTAAAGCGCGGCGTCACCAGCCTGGAAGGAACCGGGATGTACAGCGGCCGGAAGCGATCGGTCCTTTTCTGCGCCGTCGAGCCGTCGGAGATTCCATCCATGAAATCCGCGGTCTACGCCACCGACGAGGACGCCTTCGTGGTGGTCAACCCCGCCGAGGAGATCTGGGGTGGAGGCTTCGAAGACCTTCGTCCCCGCTGGCGCCGGGGAGATCCCAAGTCCACGTGACCAGGTTTCCGCAAAACCTGGGTGATTGCCACAGACTCCCCTTCGCACCAACCTCGTCCTGTTCAAGCCAATCGAGCACCGCTCTTGCTGCAAAGAAGTGAGTGACGATCTATGCTAGCAGAAGGATTGCCTATGGCAGGTCGAATCAACCGGGCGATTGGGCTCTTGGCGGAGGGCCAGCCCATCTACTATCTGGGTGCCCACAGCGGTCACACCCTTACCTACGAAAGTGGCAAGGAAGATGCCAAGACCTGGGCCGACTACATCAACGTCGGGATGGAGCACGGGGCTTTCGACATGGCTGGTTTGGACGCCTATCTGGCTGGGATGGTGGCCAGCGGACCCACCCGCAGCGGCCACCGTACACCGACCGTGATCGTCGAGGTTCCGATGAATGGGGCGTCTGAGACAACGGTTCGTTCCAATGCCTGGCAGTGCCGTCAAATCCTGGGACGAGGCGTGCATGGACTGATCCTTTGTCACGCGGAGTCCGCGGCTGCGGTCCGTGCATTTGTGGAGTCCTGTCGCTATCCGATCAACAGGCTGGGTGTGGACGACGGGATTGGTCGTGGCATTCGCGGGATAGGCTCTGAAGACTCGGCGAGCGCCATCTGGGGGATTGATCGTGACGACTACATCCTGAAGGCAGATCCCTGGCCGCTGAATCCCAGAGGTGAGCTGCTGCTAGGGGTCAAGATCGAGAGCCTCGCGGGCATGTCCCATGTCGAAGAAATCTTGAACGTTCCGGGGATAGGGTTTGCGGAAATGGGGCAGGGAGACTTCAGCATGGCGCTTGGGTATCTGAATACTCCTGATCCTTTTCCGCCTGAGATGCAGGAGGCTCGCGACCGCGTCAAAGCGGCCTGCCACAACAATGCCATCACCTTCCTCGAGGTAGCAACCGTTGAGACTGTAAAAGAGAAAATAGATGCGGGTGTAGGTGTGATCGCAGGTAGTAGCGAAGAGATTGCCCTCATTGGAAGAGCTCACAGCAAACGCACCTTGCCGGTGTAGGCTGGCGAGCAAGAGGAGGTTCTATGTCCGGTTTTTGGACCGGCTGGGGTACTTCGCGGCAGTTCCCAGAGCGAAGGACGCCCATTCTCTCTCGGCACCCATCCAACCCACGTCCCTCGGCCAAAGTTTCTTTCCTGTACGATCCGGCGCAGCCGGGAGCTGGGCTAAAATGGGAACGGTCGTCTTCTGTTCGTTGGCCCGATATCCTCCGTCAGATTCTCTGTAGCTGATCCAATACTGGCCAGAAGTTCAATTGCTCAACGGCGTGGCTTCGATAGATGCCAACCCCTGAAGCTCCGTTGTCCACGGCAATTTTTCCGGCGGTCAGCATCAAGTCCGGATCCTGAAAGCTGCCCGGGTGGTAGCAGGAGAGCTGTCCACAACCGGTGGACCCCAGAGTATCAGTTGTTCGGGCATGCTATTCCTCCTCGTCCTAGATCAAGAGGACGTCTGGCGCTGGACTAGTCCTTCTATCGTATATGAATCAGGGCGTACCCAACCCTGCGCTCACCAACGAAGAGCTTGTCAAAGTCCTCTGGGGTTATTTGAGCGACTGCGTGCGACGTTTCAGCCCCACTCACGGGGGTATTGGCCAGGGTCGCCCTGAATTCCATCTCGTTGCCACCAGAACGTGTAGTGACCTTGTATTGATCGCCCTGTTTTACGAAGTGGGCAATCACTGAATTCTTACTGTTAAAGAGTAGCTCTCCAGCCTTCGTCTGATTTCCCTTGAACAACTGGACCTCGAAGTTGTCATTGACGTGAGCGTCGTTGATATTTTGTAGGCCTTGGATCTCCTTGGCTAGATTGTCCAGGTCCTTTCTCAATTCAGCGTGGTGTTTCGAATCCTTGTGGTCCGACTCCGCCAAGTACTCTCCCTTTTCCAAAGAGATCAAGACTTTGCCTTTGATGGGGTTATTCTCAGCGAAGGATTTCTCATCTACGGAGACGAAACTTCCGTTCTTTACCTCGTTACGGATGTATCCCTCGGATTTGAGCTCGTCCCTTACCTTCGGCACGACGAATTCTTCGACGAGCGTCTCTCTGAAAAGAAAGGAGAGGACAGCGAAGACCAGGCCAACCGCCAAAGGCCATAAGGCTAGTTTGAGTCCTTCTGGCATTGATATTCTCCTTCGATGAGCGGGTCAGCTGTCGGCGATATGCCTTTGTGAGCCTGAGTTTCCAGACGGGCGTATCTTGGGGGCAGTCGCCTTACTGAGATTACACGGGAGTTTTCTGTAGGTAACGTTTTGCTGGATTCGAGACGATACAGATGGTTGCGGTGAGGGTACAAATGGGGAATTTACAAAGGCGAGTGAGTTTTCCATCCTCACCGCGCTCGAGTTAGCGATCTCGTCTCTCCCACAAAACCTCTTGACATCGCCTGTCCTTTGCGTGGAAGATCTATTCCAAACTCACTCGCCTGAGTTTCACCTTGCCTCAGAACGAGGCAACGAGAAGAACGGTTTCTTTATCGTCTACCGAGAGTCCAAGAGGGTCACTCCTGTGCATTCGTGCGAGGAGGGTCAGGGGGACAGTGGCGTTTCCGGGAGATAAAGCCACACACTGGGTTTTTTGGAAGGGAGTTTAGGAAGGAGGCTTTATGTCCTTTCGGCCCCACTGTCCCCCTGACCTTCCTCTAATCTACACCCGCCGGTTTGCAGCCTGTCTTCAGAACGCGCCAAGCGGGCCATTGAACTTGAACCCGAGAAGATCCCGTAACAACAGCACCCGAGTGCTTGCGTATGGTAGCACGGTGCGGTGATATATATGGGATGGCGGTGCGAGCGGTGGGGTCCTGAATCAGTTCCACCGCCCTGGATGGTCACCCGGACCTCCCGCCCCTGCAGGCGTCTCAGTGCCCCGACGCCGACGTCGCACGCCTTAGATTGACACCTCCCCAATGTTCCTCTATCTTGGCGAACACCGACAGGCGCCCATTCGGGCGATGGACGAAAAAGACCGGATCACAGGAGAGCTTCTATGAGACGACTATTCACCCTCGCCTCGATTCTAATCCTCATCCTCATCGCAGCCGTCTCCACCTTCCTCCCTACCGCGCTCTGGTCACTGATTGTTTTCGGCCCTATTGTCCTGATTGGGCTCTATGACATGTTCCAGAAAAGCCACGCCGTCCTGCGCAATTTCCCCATAGCCGGCCACTTCCGCTACCTCTTCGAGTCCATACGTCCGGAAATCGCTCAGTATTTCATCGAGTCCGACACCAACGGCGTCCCCTTCAGCCGCGAACAGCGCTCCGCCGTCTACCAGCGCGCCAAGGGCGTGCTCGACACCGTCCCTTTCGGCACCAAGCTGGACGTCTACGAAGTCGGCTACGAATGGGTCAACCACTCCCTTCAGCCCCTGCACCTGGACCCCCAGGACCTGCGCATCACCATCGGTGGCCCGGACTGCGCACAGCCTTACTCCGCCAGCATCTTCAACATCTCTGCCATGAGTTATGGCTCTTTGAGCAAAAACGCGGTCCGCGCCCTGAATCTGGGTGCCAAAATGGACGGCTTCGCCCACAACACCGGGGAGGGCGGCATCAGCCCCTATCACCTTGAAAACGGGGGTGACCTCACCTGGCAGATCGGCACCGCCTACTTCGGCTGCCGCACGCCCGAAGGCGACTTCTGTCCGGAAACTTTCAAAGAACGCGTCTCGGTTTCGAATGTCAAAATGGTCGAAATCAAGCTCTCTCAGGGCGCCAAGCCCGGCCACGGAGGCATCTTGCCCGCCGCCAAGCTCACCCCCGAAATCGCCGAAATCCGCAATGTGCCCTTAGGGCAGGAAGTCCTCTCTCCGCCCGCCCACAGCGCATTCAGCACCCCCATCGAACTCCTGGAATTCGTCGTCAAACTACGCAACCTTTCAGGGGGCAAGCCAATCGGCTTCAAGCTCTGCGTGGGTAAGCGCCGGGAGTTTCTCGCCATTGCCAAGGCTATGGTTCAGACCGGCATCACCCCGGACTTTATCACCGTGGATGGCGGCGAAGGCGGAACTGGGGCCGCACCGCTTGAGTTCACCAACCACCTGGGTGCACCCTTAGTGGAAAGCCTCATCTTCGTGCACAATACCCTCGTTGGCTATTCGATCCGCGACCGGATCCGTGTGCTCTCCAGCGGCAAAATCACCTCTGCCTTCCACCTGATCAAGCGACTGGCTCTCGGTGCGGATGCCTGCAACTCCGCCCGGGCCCTGATGATGGCCCTCGGCTGTATCCAGGCCCTCAAGTGCAACTCCAACCACTGCCCCGTGGGCGTCACCACTCAGCGGCCAGAACTGGTTGTTGGCTTGGTCGTCTCCGACAAAAGCAGGCGCGTAGCCAACTACCACAGCGAAATGATCAAGTCGACCAGCGAGTTCCTGGGCGCAATGGGCATCTCTGAGCCGGCAGACCTCCACCCCTGGCACATCATGCGCCGCACCGCAGCCACCGAGACCAAACACTACGGTGAGATCTACGAGTTTCTCCAGGACGGACAACTGCTCAATGAACAGGACCTGCCGGCGTCCTTTAAACGCGCCGTCCTGGCCGCCTCACCCAGATCCTTCACCCACACAAGTCCCGATTGAAATCTCCCTGGGTCCTCCGTTTAGAAAGGGAGGCCCAGGCGGGGAAGACCTACATCCCCAGGCCCGAGGGCCTTGCCAGACGCCTGCGTCCCAGGCCAATCTGGCCTTGGCGGGCCAAGAGGTTTCCGGCAATCCAGTTCATGCAGTTTGTTGGGCTGGGCCAGACCCTCTTCGTGACTGATCCCTTGCAGGTGGGCCGCGATCTATTCCGCCCCGTCCACACCCCCTGGGCGACCCAATCAGTTGGGATCGCCCGCCAGAGAGTCGGAATGGAAGTGCACCTCGGTGTGATCCGACCAGAACACTCCATCGCTCCAAAACACTCCGTCCGACCAAAACACGCCGTCGGACCAGAATACTCCGTCGCTCCAGAACACCCCGTCGGACCAAAAAACGCCGTCGGTCCATGCCAGAGTTCCGTCACTCCAGAACACCCCATCGGACCAGAACACTCCGTCCGACCAGAAAACGCCATCGCTCCAGAACACACCGTCTCCCCAGAACTCGTTCGCTTTGGCATCCACGAGAGGCCCGTAGATGATCTGGCCGCCGTAGGCAAAGGCTCCACCGGCCCACACCTCTTCGAGACCGGACTCGCCCTGGAGGATCCAGACGGGACTCACCTCCGCGAGCAGGGTGTGATCGTACATTTCCACGTGCTGGGCCAGTTCCACGGCGATCTTGGGATTGACCATGCCGTTGCCCTGCTCCAGCATGGCAGGCTGGGTGAGCTTGGTGGCCGTGTGCAGTAGGAGCAGCTTTGTAATAGTCGGGTTCAGTTCCCAGTTGACGTCCAGCATCAGGGCCACCGTTCCACTGACCACCGCCGTGGCCATGCTGGAGCCGCTCAGGGTGGCATAGTCCTCAGTCACGTTGAGTTCGCTGTGATCCGTCATGAGGGTGCTGTTCTTGGCGGACGTCGAGGTGATGGCGTTGCCGGGGGCGCTCAGATCGGGCTTGAAAAGCTGATCTATGTGGGTAGGTCCGCGAGAGGAGTACGTGGTGGCGATGTCATCTGTGTGGGTGACGGTGCCCCGGGTGTTGATAGCGCCCACCGTGATAGCTGTTGGATCGATGCCGGGGCTGGTGATCCCGCTCCAGATCTTGGGGTGGTCGTCCGTTCGTCCCAGATTGCCTGCGGAGACCACGGCCACGATCCCCGATTCCACGAGTCGTTGAACAGCCTGACACAGAGGGTCGTCGGCATAGGAGGAATCGGGCGGATGTCCCAGCGAGAGATTGGCCACCCGGATGTTGTAATCGTCCTTGGCGGCGATGACCCAGTCGATGCCCCTGATCAGGTTGCTCGTGAGTCCGGTACCGTCCGGACCCACCACCTTTGTGTCGAGGAAATGGACCTCTGGCGCGATTCCTGCGTACATGCCAGCGGATTTGCTCCCGTTGCCACCGATGATGCCTGCGACGTGGGTGCCGTGACCGTAGTCATCGGTGTTTGCCGCCACGATCTGGGGCGTGCCCGAGGTGAAGTCCACGGCCGCCATGACTCCGCCGCCTGGATTGTCCAGGTCGGCATGGGGGCCTATCCCCGAGTCGAGTACGGCGACTCCAATGTTCCTTCCCTTGGGAACTTTTCCCTTCACGGAGATCTCGTCGACGCCAAGCGTCGCCCTCAGATGGCCGAACGAGATAGGGGCTCCCGTTGAAGCACTGCTTTTGTTTGCCTTCTTGGCACTGACACGCACCACCCGATCTACGCTGACATGCTGGACGTCGGCTGAGGTGGCCAGTGCGTCGATCTGGGCTGCTGTGAGCCGGGCTGCATAGCCAGAGACGGCGTGCAGGGAGTCCGTGTCGGAACCACCCAGGCTCGACTCGAAAGCTGCCTTTTTGAGCTGGACGATGACCCGGATTGGGTAGTCGTATTGGGGATGGGTCGAGAGCAGCTCAACCTCTTCTTTCAAAGCAGGAGACAGTTTCTTGGCGATCCCAGGGGGAAGACCGGCGTGCAGGCTCGGTATGAGCAGCAGCCAGCACAGGATACCCAGAGAGGTCCGCCAATCTTTCTGATCGGTTCTGTTGGTTGATGTCGCTTTCATCGTCTTGCTCCCATGGGATTCGCTTTGATTGGTTTCGGAACTCCCCGTCCGCAAGGGCAATCTCCTTGGAAATCGCTCCAGAGAATGGAGTCGCCCGAGATAAGGGTGTCGCTCCACAAGATGGAATCACTCCACAAGATGGAATCACTCCACATAATGGAATCGCTCCACAAGATGGAATCACTCCACAGGATGGAGTCGCTCCAGAGGATGGAGTCGGCCAGGATCACGGAGTCGCTCCACAAGATGGAATCGCTCCACAGGATGGAGTCGCTCCAGAGGATGCTGTTCCCCCAAAGGCCCGCGCTCGGATCCACCAGGTCGCTGTAGACGACCCGGTCACCGAAGGCAAAGGCTCCACCTGACCACACCTCCTCGTCGCCCTGTTCTCCGTGTAGCAACCAGTAGGGTGGAACATTGACCAGAAGCTGTTGTCCCGGCACGTCCACAACCCCAGCCAGCTTTACAGCGGTGTAGGCGTTCAAGAAGCCGTTGCCCTGCTCCAGCGGATGCAGATTGTTCATCTTGGTCGCCGTCAAGAGCAGGATGGTCTTGATGAGATTCGGATTCAGGGCGGGATTCGCCTCCAGCATCAGCGCCACAGTCCCTGTCACGAAAGCCGTGGCCATGCTGGTCCCAGACAAGGTCATATGGTTGCCATCGATGATGAGTCCGGGGTGATTGGTGCTGATCCTACAGTTGTCCGCCTTGAACGACGGAATCGCGTTTCCAGGCGCTACCAGATCGGGTTTGAACAGACCGTCAGGGAGCGAGTAGCCGCGAGAGGAGTAGGTAGTGGCAATGTCATCGGTATGAGTAACCGTGCCTTGCGTGTTGACGGCTCCCACCGTGATCACAGAGGGATCGGTGCCGGGGCTGGTAATTCCCCCCCAGACTTCTGGGTAGTCGAGCGACTTGCCCAGGTTGCCGGCAGAGGCCACTGTTACGATTCCCGCCGCAACCATTTCCCTGACTGCTTGACAGAGCGGATCGGTCTCGAAGGACTCCATTGCCGCATGCCCCACTGAGAGATTGGCAACTCGTATGTTGTATTTCTCGCCGTACTTGATGACCCAGTCGATGGCGGCAATCAGGTTGCTGGTGAACCCGTTGCCATCCTCATCGATCACCTTGATGCTCACCAGATCAACGAGAGGACCGACCCCGGTGTACTGATCGGAGCCTGTTTGGCTGGCCAGAAAAGTGTTGGCAGCAACTCCCTGGCCGCCCACGACCCCCGCCACGTGAGTCCCGTGTCCGAACCCATCGCGGTTCAGGCGGTCCTCGGTTTTGGGTACTCCGCTGGTAAAGTCGATCTGATGCGTAACCCTCCTGCCGAAACCGGGATGGCTCTTATCAATCCCCGAGTCGAACACCGCCACCGTCACACCGCTGCCGCGACGTATTGGTAGAGTTCTCTCGGGCGTCTCCGGAGCGGGGAGAATTGGGGTCGGTTCTGCCGGTCCGATCAGCATGTTCACGGGACCGGGAAAGGGAACTGGCTGGGGTAGGGGTTGGGGCAGGGGTTGGACACGAAGATCAACCTCCTGCCGAAGCCGCGCGATTCCGATGGCCCCAGTGTAGGGATTGACGGGGACGAGGGTTTCCGGCATTGCCGTCGGGCCAGCAGTAGTGTGCAGAGGCATGTCGAGCGTGATGTAGTCGACGCCGGGGGAACTCAGCACCTCGCGAACCTGCTTGACCGTCATCCTGCCCGCATGTCCGTTCACTCGCGCCAGGGCTTTGGCCTGCGCCAAACCTGTCGGGACCCCTCTTGTTTGGTAGGAATCCGGGTTGGATTGAATGATGACCTGAATCTGGGCGTCGAGATCGTTATTGGCTTCATAGGAGGCCAGAAGCCGGTCCAGGGCCGGAGCGATCCTGGTTTTGGGACCTTCTGAATTCCCGACGTTGCCCCGCGGACGACGCCCCTAAAGGGACTCGGTCCTCTTGGCGCCGGCTGCGCCAGTGGCGAGGCGCCGATATCTTGACGACTTCTCGACTCTTTTTTTGCTGGAGCCGAGACGATCCCGCGGATGGCCGCCGCTAACCCCCTGGGGGTTCGGGATTCCAAACCTCTCTAGATCGTGGTTGCGACTGGTTTTGACGGTGGAGAACTGCCTGCTCTCTTGGGGTCCAGGAGCTGTAAAGTGAGATGCCGCCTGGTCCTCCGCCTCAAAAGTTGAACCATCGGGTGCGGAGAAAAAAAGAACGAAGTAGGCAGCAAACGCTAAGACAAAGACAAATCTGGTTATGCACTTAACTCCGGAAAAAGTCACCACCACCTAGTAAAAAAGGTGAGAGACAGGAGGTGAGTGGATGTACGAAAAGATGAATTTGTTGGAGTTTCAAGAGCGTTTTGCCACAGAAGAAGCTTGTCTGAGTTACCTGATGCAGAAACGCTGGCCGGAAGGATTTGTCTGTCCCCGTTGTGGGGGTCAAGGAGGCTACTGGTTGCAGCACCGGCGATTGATGGAGTGTCGCCAATGCCGGTATCAGGCTTCTTCCACCGCCGGGACGATTTTCCACAAGACGCGGGTGCCCCTGAGATATTGGTTTTGGACCATCTTCTTGATGAGCCGTTGCAAAGCGGGCTACTCGATGAAGGGACTGCAGAAGCTGCTGGGAATCGGAAGCTATCGGACGGTCTGGATGATGGGACATAAGATCCGACAAGCCATGGCCAAACGTAATGACTGCTACCAATTAAGTCACCTGGTGGAGCTGGATGACTCTTTCTTTGGAGGCCGACGACGAGGGAGAAATCGTCGGGGTCGCAAGCGAGGACGAGGGACCGAAGGCAAGGCCAAAGTTCTGGCCGCGGTGGAGATAACGAAAGCCGGGGGGCCGAGGTTTCTAAGTCTGGATGTGGTCGATGACATAACCAGCGACAATGTGAAGCGGGTCGCCTGGGCGAGGATCGACCCCGGAGCTCAGATCCGAAGCGACGCCTATCACGCGTTTGTCGGTTTAGCTCAAGCCGGCTACCAGCATGAACGCGTCCGGCTCGAGTGGGTGGGGATGGGTTTTGAACAGTTCCCATGGGTTCACACCCTCATTTCCAACTGCAAGACTCAGCTCCAAGGGACTCAGAAAGCGGTCAGCCTCAAGCACCTTCAACGTTACCTGGCTGAGTTTTGTTACCGTTTCAATCGTCGTTTCTGGGAATCCGAGCTCTTCGACCGTCTCCTGACAGCCTGTTCGCTCTATCCCACCGTCACCTATCCGGAGTTAAGTGCATAACCAGAAAGACAAATGAAAATCGAAATGCAGGACGCTTCATCACGAAAACCTCCACAGGTTTCGCGAATCCACTTTCGGCAACTGATCAACCCTATCGCCTAGGCGACGTAGGTCTCAGCTTTGCGCCCCGTGCCTTTCGCGCACAGGTAGCCTTTTTCGCTGTGGCTTGCGAAACTAAGCAGTTATGAAAGAACTGTGAATATTGACTTCAAGATTCCCTTCCTCACGCACTCCTTTTCGGACGGAAGAGGGAAAACTTTAGGGCAAGCTGGGGAGACGAGATTGAGCTCACGGTGAGACGGGAGCGCAATCACTCCCGGGCCGAAAAGCCACTAAAATCAACGCAGGCAAGATCGACTCGAAGCCCCGACACTCTCGCTTTCATGAGAAGATACTGATGGTTGGTAGCACAGTGGTCAGCGGGAGGACCCAGCTATCCGAACCACACTGATCTATGCCGCCGCGCGTACGCAGCGGTCTACGGCGCAGAGAATCTAAAGCACGTCGAGCCCTGGAAGACGTCAAGCCTCGCATCGGAGACACCGGACTACCAATTCGAGTTGATTGAACCGCCAACCTCCTAGGTAGCGAGTGACCAGCGCGTGGCGTGGATGCTGACCTTCTCGCCGGGCTGGTCGATCTGGTAGTAGACCGTGAGGAGCTCCCGGGGCTCGATCTCGGCCGTGGCCGGATAACCCATGTCGGTGTTGGGCGCATCGTCCCGCAGGGTAATTTCCTGGTCCAGGGGCCAGGTTCTCCCGCCATCGTCGGAGACACAGGCCCTGCAGCCGAAGGGCTCGGCTCGCCGTCCGTAGGTGCACAGGAGGCGCCCGTCGTTGAGGATCAGCAAGTGACCTGGCTGGTCGTAGCCGTACAGTGGAGTGGCTTGGGGATTGCTCCAGGTCCGGCCTCCGTCCAGTGAGCGGCTGGCATAGTTGTAGCCGATGCTCAGATGGTGGGTGCGCAGGATGCAGTAGATCTCATCCTCTGCCACTTCGGCGATGTGGGGCTCGGTGAAGCCGTATTTCTCGAGGTCCTCCTCCGACACCGGAAGACTGCCAATCTGACGCCAGGAGCGGGCCTCGTCGTCGGACGCGCAGCAGACGATCGCCGGACTCCCCTCGAGCTCTGCTGTGCCCACGTAGAGGAGTCTCGAGTCCTGAAGCTGGATGGGACCGTGGGGGGCTGAGGCGATGCTGTCGACGGCAGCTTCCCAGGTCTGTCCCCCGTCGGTCGAGCGACGAGTCCAACTACCAAGCCACCTCTGCCGGGTCTCCTCCGACAGCTTCCGGCAGTGGCGCTCCCAGCCGTCGATCTGATGGTCGGCCCACCTCTTCATCCCTCGGTAGTAATCGAGCTTCTCCCAGGTCTTGACGGTGAACCAGCTGACGACCAGAGTCCCCGACTGGAGCACGAGCAGGCCGGCATCCCGGTCATCAAGCGGCGTGCTGTTGATGCTTTCGGGCATGGACCAGGTGACTCCGCGATCCTGACTGCGGATCATCTCGGTTTTGCCGTAGGGACAGACGTGCTCTTCCCGGTCTCCCGAGAAGACGACCAGGAGATCGCCTTCGGCGCTTCGCGCGATGGAGGGCCAGGCAGGGTAGTTGTCGGGCTCCTTGCAGATGGCCTTGCTCCAGCGGATGGTGGCAGCGGAGCCCGTCACTTGGGTTTCGGCCTGGGGTTTGGAGGCTTGGTCTGTCGGAGATCCTTCCTCCTGCTTGCCGGATCCGCGGCAAGCCTGCATCAGGGATAGGGCGGCGGCTGTACTCAGGCCGCCCAGAAACTCCCGGCGCGTCCGGTGTTTCGAGCTCGACACCGTAATTGTCTCCGCCAAGCGCACTTTCTTCCTCGAGCCTCCTCCCTAGCGCAGCCAGCCCCGGGTTCTTGTCTGCTGGCGACGATCAAGTAACCTATAGATTTTAGC
Organism: Acidobacteriota bacterium; assembly: GCA_965219005.1. GTDB lineage: Bacteria > Acidobacteriota > UBA6911 > RPQK01 > JAJDTT01 > CAUZIZ01. Next base: position 366,803 of record CBDCMS010000004.1, read on the forward strand.
AGGAGGGTCTGTCCCATTGCCCCTAGCAGCTGGACATGGGACGGAGGGGACTCCCTACGAGCTTCACCCTGATGTTGGCGGATCTGGCCAGGTTTTTGAGGCCTGTGATAGTCGGTATCGGACAGAAAAAGTCCGATTTGTTCGGGGGCGATCTACTCTGGCACTGTTTATCAGATCTCGGCTATTACAGGTTAAACCCCAACCCAGAGCCTCCGAAGAGGTGTAGGATTCTTCTATGTTCGGTACACCCGAAGAATCGGGGGATTCCCGTACCACCGAGGTGCTGGTCTATGGCGGTACCGCTGGTGGTGTTGCCGCCGCCATCGCCGCCGCCCGAGCCGGATGCGACGTTCTGTTGGTGGAATCTAGCGCCCATATCGGGGGTATGATGGCCTCTGGACTGGGTGCGATCGATCTTCTTCGCTTCAACGCCGTCGGAGGAATCTTCAGAGAATTCTTGGACAAAGTCCGTCACTTCTACGATGGGACCTACGGGGAGAGTTCCGAACAGTACCGCCTCACCTGGGGAGGTGTCTTCATGGAACCGCACGTGGCCGAGATCATCCTGGAGCAGATGGTGGAGGCCGAATCCCTGGTGCGAGTGCTCAAGAGGACCCCCCTGGTGGGTGCTCTTTTGGAGGAGCAGCGGCTCCTGGGAGCACGATTCCGGGACGGTGATCGCCCTCTTGAGGTTCGAGCCCAAGTAGCCATCGATGCCACCTACGAGGGGGACCTTGCGGCCGCGGCCGGGGCAGCCTACCGCGTCGGCAGGGAGGGCCGCAGTGACCACGATGAGAGCCTGGCCGGTAGTCTTTTCTTCGACTGGCGCTTCAACCGTCAAGAGATTCTTCCCCAGAGCACGGGCGAGTCCAGCGGCTATGTGCAGGCCTATTGCTTTCGTGAGACCTTGACGGATGACCCGGCCCGGCGCCTTCCCCTGGACAAGCCCGACGGCTACGCTGACTTTGTGCCGCTGTACCGGTCGCTCTAAAAGGATCTGGAGATGGGACGGGTTCGTAAGCTGCGGGATATCATCTGGATCGATCCTATCCCGAACCGGAAGTGGTGCACCAATGGCCACATCGAGGCCCTGACCAGTCTGAATATCAGCGAGTGGAACCAAGCCTGGCCCGACGCGAATCGACACGTGCGGGAGGAACTCGAGGGGCGTTTTCGTCAATATTCGCAAGGCCTATGGTATTTCCTCCAACACGATCCTGGACTGCCACGGGGGATCCGGACCGAGGCTCAGAGCTTCGGGTTGTGCCCGGATGAGTATCCGGACGAGGGGCACTATCCCTGGCAGCTGTACATCCGGGAGGCGAGGAGAATCGTGGGTGAGTCTGTCATCACCCAGCATGATTCGGTGCCTGAGCCGGGCAAAAAACGGCCCCGCGGGCAGCGGGATGGCATCGGTGTGTATGACCACAGCTTCGATTCACATCCCTGCCGTTCTCGGGGTGGGGCTGGCTCCACCTGGACCGACGATGGATTCGAAGTGTTGGAAGGAGCCATCTGGTACCGGAACAAGCTTGAGTCGCTGAACCGGCCGGCCTCGGTGCCCTACGGTGCCATCGTCCCAGAGAAGATCGACGGACTGTTGGTCCCTGTTGCCCTCTCGGCGACCCACGTGGCCTATTCGGCGGTACGGATGGAACCCCTGTTTATGGCGACGGGTCAGGCAGGCGGGACGGCGGCCGCCCTGGCCATCGCCGAGGCAGTGCCGCCCCGGAGAATCCAGGTCGACCAGCTTCAGGAGCGGTTGGTCAGGGCAGGTCAGGTGCTGGTCTACTTCGATGACCTTTCATTGCATCACCCAGATTTCGCAGAAATCCAGCTGGCGGCGGTCGCCAGGGATCTTCCCGATTTCCAACTGTCTACGCTGACAAGCTCTTGACGGACGCGAGAATCGCTGCAGTTCCACCGGGACCGGCCCGCCGAAACGCTGACCCTGGGCTCCGAGAGGATGAATCCGAGCCACCAGCACCTGGACCGTCGCTTTCCCACACCACGACGAAGCTACTGCCGGTCGCCACCGCTGGATCTTCCTGGCCACTGGTGCTGAAGGAGTTGACCTGAAACTCACTGCCTTGGGGATTCTGGGCCTGGCTGGGCACGGTGCTCCAGAGAAGCACCGCCGTAATCAGATAGAATCTCTTTCTCAGCTGCGTCATTTCTGAACCCTTCCGGGTAGCCTTGGACGTTTGACGCAGTCTCTTAAGGCCGTTGACTTCAAAGTCAAAGAGGGTCTGGGGGCTAGAAGGCATTTCCAGAGCGGATGGCGCTCCGTCGCTTTGAAGCGATGCCCATCACCGACTAGAGCAAGCCGTGGGTGAAGGCGGCGGCGCTTCAAGCTGGCGTGCGGTCAATACGTTGCCACGCGCTCCGCGCCCGGACTGATCGTTGCCATAACCGCATCAATGTGGCTGCGCATCCGGGTTAGCCCCAACTGCGCCATTGATGGATCAGTCCACAGATTGGTGAACTCGCCGGGGTCTGCGTCCAGATCGAACAACTCGGTCAGGTTGTCTTCGCGGTGATACAGCACCATCTTGTAACGACCGTCGTATGTCATGGTCGCCTGAGTGGGCGTATCAAAAGGACTGTATCCCAACGAATCGTAAAAGTCACAAACCACATGTGACCGGTGCCCGTTTGCGTCCGCGGCGCCCGCCAGCAGAGGTAACAACGATCGTCCCTGAATGTTTCGGGGAACATCGAGCCCAGCGGCGTCCAAGAGCGTCGGCGCAAGGTCGACTAACTCCACTAGCGCTTCGCTCCGCAAGTTTGATTGAAAGCGATCCGGCAGCGCCATGATCAGCGGCACATGGACCAGGCCCTCGAAGAACCGGCAGCCTTTGAAGATCAGCCCGTGGTCGCCCAATAATTCGCCGTGGTCGCTGTGGTAGAGAATGATCGTGTTGTTGAGCTGTCCCGATGATTGCAGGGCATCAATAATCCGGCCGAGCTCGTGATCGATGTGTTCGATCATGGCATAGTAGGCGGCTTTGATCGTCTGGCCGTTGAATTGTTCCGGGGCCTTGTAGGTGCGAGCCGACTGCGAATCGGCTGTGAGCTGCGACACTTCAGGCATGGGACCGAATGGGTCGACTGCCTCGAGTTTCTGTGCACGGATTTTGTGGAACTGTTTCTGCCGCTCGAGGTCCGACTCGTGAAACAACGGTGGCGGAACGTCGGCCGGGTCGAAATGCGTGAGGAACTCCGGGGGTGGCGTGAACGGCGGATGCGGCGCAAATGGGTTGACGCTCATCAGCCACGGCCCGTCGCGCGGCTCGGTGAAGAAACGAATCGCCATCTCACTGCACCAAGTGACTTGCGTCAGCACGGCCGGCACTCCTGGGCCGCAAAAGCTTGGACAAGCTTCGTGCAATTCGTACGGATCAACGCCCTTTTCGTCGCGAAGCCAACCGAAATACTCATTTTGCTCGTCGGCCTCGTCCGGGACTTGGAGATTGCTGTGATGAAACACGCGATAGCCGTCGTCGTATCGCCGCTCGCCGGCCTTGGCTGTGGAGAGATGGAGCTTGCCCGCCAGCCCGCAGTCATAACCACCGTCGGCCAGCAGCCGGGTCACCAGCTTTTCGCCGGACGGAAACCGGGCATGTCCGTTCCGGTAAACGTGCGTCGTCGCGGGATACCGTCCGGTGAGGAAACTCGAACGACTGGGAGTGCATATGGGATTCTGGCAATAGGCACGCGTGAAGCTGACGCCCCGCTCAACCAATCGATCCAGGTTGGGAGTGCGAGCCGCGGGGCAATTCAAAGCGTGAATCGTGTCGTAACGCTGGCCGTCGGCGCAGTACCAGAGAATGTTGGGGCGGCGGTTCTCGGCCATCGTTTCAGTTCCGCATTGAGAGCCCCGTCGGCAAGCGCTCATCATATCCAGCCCGGAGACTGACGCCCACGGCGGGCAAATGCTTCCGCACGGTTATCTCACACCAAGCCACAAAGACACGAAGGACTACCCTACAATCTTCGTGTCTTCGTGTGAAAAATAGCAATTTCCACCCTCATCTGCACACGCTGGTCCCCGATGGTGCTTGGGATCAGTCAGGAACACTGTACCAGATCTCCCACGTCGACTCCGAGGTCCTGACCCGGCTCTTTGCCCACCACGTCCGGAAGATAAGGGCTCTCTCGCACGTTTCAGGTGAACGTCCGGTTCAATTCTTGACGCGGGCCACAAAGGACACCCTGTCCCTTGATTCCACCTTTGTCCTGGAACAGAATCGAAAAGTGAACTATCCCTAAGATGTAAGGAGACGTTCATGAATCTCGATCGAAGGTATCTTCGCCTCATTCTTCTTTTGACTTTGCCAATGACTCCCTGGAGGGGGTTGTCGGCCCAGCCTCAGGTCAGAGAGGTGGGGACCCAGCTGCAGCTCTTCCTAGACGACTGGTTGGTGGAGTCCATGGAGCAGGTGCACCATGTCCTCCATTCTCCCCAGCCCATGGAGGTGGCCATCCGGATGGACCGGCCTTACGAGGACACGTTGCTCTACGATCCATCGGTCATCAAGGACGGGCACCGCTACCGGATGTGGTACCGGACAGATCTGTCGAAGCCCCCCCCACTATACCGGCTATGCCGAGAGCTTGGACGGCATCCACTGGGTGAAGCCGGAGCTGGGACTGATCGACTACCGGGGTTCCAGGCATAACAACATCGTCTGGCCCGTTCCCGGCGGGAAAGGGGCTATTCTTTCCTTCTTCAAGGACACCAACCCAGCGGCGCCTGCCAAGGAACGCTACAAAGCGATTGGCACTGGTGGGGAGGAGGTTCCTCCGGGGCCCGGGCAAAAAGGGGGCCGCCGAAACGTCTTCTACGGAATTGTCTCAGAGGACGGCCTACGCTGGCGAAACGTGCAGCAGGAGCCCATCGTCAGGGCGCCGCTGGAAGATCCTGCTTTCGATTCCCACAACATCGTTCTCTGGGACCAGGATCGGGGACACTACTCCATTTACGCCAGGGGCTGGAAACGCCATGAGGTCCGCGACATCCGCCGCTTCACCTCCCGGGACTTCCGAACCTGGTCAGGGCCCCGCTATCTGGACTTCGGCGATGCCCCGATTGAGCATCTGTACAAGAATGCGGCCATCCCCTACTACCGTCGACCCGACATCATCCTGATGTTTCCCAAGCGATTTCTTCCAGAGCGGACCTTCGATCCGGATCGGTGGGAGGAGAAGGGGCTCTCGGACATCGTGTTCATGTTCAGTCGTGACGGCATCCGCTTCGACCGTCGCTACCTGGAAGCCTTCCTCCGTCCCGGCCGGAGCCCGCTGAATTGGCATGACCGAGCCATAGAAGTGGGTCCCACGCTGGTCCCCACGGGTCCGGGTGAGATGTCCCTCTACTACGTCGAGCATTACAAGACGCCCCAGGTGAGGATCCGACGAGCCGTGCTCAGAGAGGATGGGTTCGTCTCATTGAGGTGCCCCTATGCCGGGGGAAGCCTGCTGACCCGCCCCCTGCGCTTCGCCGGCCGGGAGTTGGTCCTGAACTATTCCACCTCGGCGGCGGGAAGTCTGCGGGTGGAGATCCAGGACGCCTCGGGCAATCCTATGGAGGGCTACGCCTTGGAGGACTGCCCGGAGATCTTCGGAGATGAGATCGAACGGGCAGTCTCCTGGACGGACGGCAGCGATCTAAGCTCCCTGGCAGGCCGGGTGGTGCGCTTGAAGCTGGAGATCCGGGATGGGGATCTCTACTCCCTGCGTTTCCGGCCCTGAGGCAAGCCGTGTCTTGCGATGCCGCTGGAGAGAACACACGGGGGCTACCGGGTAATCCAATCCTCATCGAGTCAGGCATCTTTTCCCAATCTCGATGTCCTCATCCGGGGCATTGCATGCTGTTTTCTCCCTGAGCGCCGACCCAAGCTCCTCCTCGTGCTCCCTCGACCCCTTTTTCATTCCCAGTCAGACCAAAAATGGCGACCAATACCCGAGGTCCAAGAAAACAAACTCCTATCCTCAATCGGGCTTGACCCTGGCGATGAGGGGCAGTGCTTCCTGCCGCTTCATCCTGGCTACCGGAGGGGACCAGGCTTCACTCCGCGAAGCGGAAGGAAAACAGCTTGGCGTTCTTGAAGTGAATCCTCAACTTGATGGGAATGTCCCGCAGCGAACTGGTATCGCTCCGGCCCCGCCAGGTCACGAGCTGATCCAGACCACCTTCGGTCAACGAATCGGCGTCTTCCAAGGTGTACCCGGCAATCGGATGGTAGTTGGTTCCCAGGATCTCAACCTTGACCTCGGTATCGTGAGCGCCCCAACGCTTGAAGGCGGCCCGAAAATTGATTCGCAGCTCCTTGCCGCTGAAGCCGAAAGATCGGGTCAGGGCCTCGCTGAAAGTCCGCTTGGCACCGTCCAGGGAGACGAAACCATCCAGTGGAAGGGTGGCCAGACCGATGGCGCCATGGGCCTTCTCCTCTCCCAGCAGCTCCAGCTGTTGGGGCGACCTCCAGTTTACCCCTCCATAGTAGAGAAAAATCTTGTCCTGGTGGACGATCGGCTGCAGCGAGTAGATCGCCACCGAGTCGAAACTCGGAGAGGCGCTCGGCGTGATCACAGGCTGGCGAAAACGCCGGTCGTAGTGGATCCCGTCCCGGCTGTACACCAGTAGCGGCAGGATGGTCGTGTTGGTGGTTCGGAAGTTCCAGAGCATGCCGACGTAGAAACCCTCGTAGGAGGTCGCCCACATCGAATAGAACTCGGTATCGGGGTAGTCGTCTGAGTCGGGCACGATGACGGGCTCGGTATCGCTCCAGCGGATCAGATCGGGGCTCTCGGACCGGCCGATGATGCGCTTCCCCATGGGGCAACGCTGGTGGAGGCAGATCTCCATGTGGGCCGCATAGACCTGGCGAATCGGATCCCAGCCCATCATCGCCGTCGGTCCCCAGCGCCCCTTTCGGTCTCCCCAGTCGATGACCGGATTTGCGGGGTGGGGAGTCCAGTTGAAAGCATCCGGCGAGGTATACAGATCGAGCCTCATCCTCGAGCCCTCGACAGTGCTCATGACGAGACCCTTGTAGCGCTTCCTTGGATCCTCTTCTCTGGGATCTATGAAAATCCCGCCCTTGAAACCCGGATAGTGCTTCTCGTCCAGGATGTTGTTCTGCTTGGAACCCTCGAAGTCGACGAGGCCCAGGATCGGCTTCTGCCAGTGAAACCCATCCTTGGAGGTGGCATAGCATTCGCCACCAGAGGTCTCGATCGGGTTGCCATCTGCGACCGGCTTCAGATGGCGATTGCTGTACCAGAGGCGAAACTGTTTCTCCTGCTCGTCGTAGAACACCGTCGTGTAGTGCAGATAGTTCCCCTCCCAAGGCTTGTCGCGGGGGATCACAGGATTATTGGGAGCCTTGGTGGCCGGATTCAGGACGAGGCGAGTGTCCTGGAGACTCTCGATCAGGTATTCATCCCAGAGGAGCTGTTTCCGGCTACCGATGTCTATGAGACCGACCGCACCAACGGCGCCGATCGACAGGCTGAGACAGAGGATCGGGATGGTAGGCGTTGCCCTCAAGAAGACTCTCCTTCCCCGGAGTTTCCGTGCAGCCGCCAGAAGCACAGGAATCCGGTGCCTCGGAACAATCTCGGCCACGACCGAAGTCAAGAGTGAAGCTAAGTCCATATTCATCTTTTACTTATCTGCTGCAATCGCTCTTCTCACGCTTTCCTGTGCCGCTCCCGAACCTCCTCGGGTGGACGGGAACTGGCCCAGCTACGGCCCGTGATCCCGGTGGACAGAAAAGTGCAGCCTTGGAAAGCCATCTAGGACCGTAGCTAACTGTCCAACCGAGCGCCAGCCGCGGTTTTCAGTCGGTCGTCGGCGGTCAGGAGGTCGAGCCCTTTGATCCTGCGCCGGGCCAAGACGAATGTGGCCAGATGGAGGGCATCGAGGGTTCGGAGGTTGTGTGTAGGTGCTACCGCTTGAGCTAGCTCACAGACTCGGGCCGAGAGTTCCCAGATTTCACACTGCTGCCAGAAGGCAGCGAGCTGTCTTTCCTGATCAGCCAGGACGCCTTCTGGGAAACGATCTGTTTTTCTGGCACGAAGTAGGGCTCGCGCGCACTCAACGATGCTGAGGCGTGATGTCACCAGGACGTCAGCCTCCAGGATCTGTTTTTCGACTTCGGCGCTCGTTCCTTTCTCCAAGATAGCCCTCAGAAGCGCCGAGGTCTCGATGTAGATTGGTGGAGGCATGATTCGCCTGGAGGCCGGTGCTTGTGACGTTCTATTGCTCAGCCCGGAGCTCTGCCAGAATCTTGTCAGCCGTACCTTCGGGCAAGCCCAGTCCTTCCAGCTTGCCCAACCGATCCTTCTTGGCTCGTGACGATCTCACCAACTCATTCTCTGAAGCGAGTTTCTCCAGGATCTCATCCAGAGAATCGAGGGGTTGAGACAACCTCCGAGCCGGCCTCAGTTCCGCTACCACCTTATTGTGGTCGGTCACCAAAACCACTTCGCCTGCTTGCGCCAGCCTAACGAACTGGGAGAGCTTGGCCTTCAACTCCTTGATTCCCACCGCCAACATGAAGATCAGTGTAACTACAAGTAGTTACTATGTCAATGGATTGATTCCCAGGTCGGCAAGCACATCTTCCGCGATTCGTGTGTCGATGGAGACCTGCCGTTTGCGGTCGTTCGTTCAGACGTTTCCGAGGAAAACTTGAATGACCGCTTCTAGGGTGCGCCGTGGTAAGGCGGCGCTTTTCCCAGTGGGTGAAAGCCCCACCCGGCAACCGCTCCAGCCGGAAGCAACCGGAGCAACTATGGAGGTAACGAAATGGTTGAAGCCTCTGGTGAAGCGAGTCACGAATTGGTGACCGCGCGAGTGTGCAGGCCGTAACGTGAGTGAACGCTGAGCAAGCCTCGAAAAGGACGATGCGCAGGCCGACCCGGCTCCTAGACCGGGGAAGGCTGATACGGCTGGGGAAGTGAGCGAAGTGGGCACCCAGTCGCTGCGCCGGGGTAGTGGCGACAGCATGTACACCAGGGAAGCGCACGCAACACGGGAAGCCCCTAGGCGTGGCCAGGGATGGCCAACCGGAAGCCCGTGAGGGACAGGCCGGGCGCCTGGGGGTGGCGGAGAGGCCCGTATTACTGAGGAAGCCGGGTAATGCCGGTGGAGGGAAGGAGCCTTAGTTCAAGACGAATGCAGGACGTAGTGAAGGGACCAGGAGATTGGGCAACCTATCAACTCCGAAAAGGGTTCAGAAACTACAGAGGGCATTACACGCGAAAGCGAAGGCTGAGCCCAGCTATCGCTTCAGCGGTGGCTGGGTGAACTGGCGCAAGACCACGGAGTTGGTGCAGCAGTTGAACCGCGCTCTGCGCGGCTGGGCGAACTACTCTCGGGTAGGGACGACCAGCCGGGCCTACCGTGCGCTCGACAGCTTCACCGCTACGCGGCTGCGCCGGTGGCTGCGCCATAAGTACAAGGTCAGGCGACGCAAGGGCGGGACGTATCCACTCTCGCACCTCTACGGGCCCTTCGGGCTCGTGCGCCTGACCCAACTTGGGCGCGGCGAGCCGTGGGTGAAGGCGTGAGTCTTGTCCGAGAGCCGGATGCGGTAGTTCCGCCTGTCCGGTTCGATGAGGAGGATGTGGAAACGGAGTGATGGTCCGGCTATTGAGGCACCGCCAGACGAAAGGGGCGGTAACAGATAGGCCGAACCTTAGACCACCGCGCCACATCCTTACTCTACGTGGAGTCCCGGCTTTCGATCGCCGATGCTTTGAAGGTGAACCCCTCAGTCTTCTTTATTCCCTTGGATCGAGCCGAGATCACGAACCCTGAGCTTCGTCTCGACAGGCACGACATCGTTCGACGAGTCCGGGAGCTGATGGATGCGCTTGCTGACCTGCCCTGATCGTCGGCCCCGGGTAGGGGATCAGTACGAGTCTCCGGCCAGGTCACCCCCTTACCCCTCTCCCCAAAGAGGTCTCTTCGCCTACTCCAAATGAACCAGCCGGTATGGAGTTCCCCGCCACGCTGGCCACCGGAAACGCCCGATGAAGGCTACCCGTTTCTGTCACTCCTTCAACTGGTCCGGCCCCCCATTGACGATTACCGGTTCCAAGACATAACATCGGCAGCGAAATACCAGGGCCAGGAAACGTCGGAAGGGCGCAACATGAATTCTTTTCTATCCAAGCAGCTTCGCTTGGTTCTCGGTCTGGCTGCTCTCTCTGGGATCATGTCCCAGGGTCTAGGGGAACCAGCCAGCGGCATCGAAATAGGAAGCAGCAAGCAGCTATTCATCGACGATTCCATGATCCACTCGCTGCGCCATGCCAGCCGGGTGATGAACCCGGCCGTAAAGCATGTCGACAACCCGGTTCTCAAAAGAGACCGTTCCTGGGAAGGGAACTTTTTGAGTGTCAACCGGGTCCTCTACGACCCCGCTGACGGCCTCTTCAAGATGTGGTACAGCTCACAGAACATAACCGCCAGGCCAGTCGACCGTCCTCTCAAGAAGGGGGAGAGGATGATCAAGGCGGCGGAGTACGAGGAGGCGGAGCAGCGTTTCTGTTATGCCATCTCCAAGGATGGTGTCCGCTGGGAGAAGCCCAGCTTGGGACTCGTCTCGCTTCAAGGCTCCACCGACAACAACATCCTGCCCAAGGGATCGCGGATGCACAACCTGTTCCTGGACCCCCAAGAAAAGGACCCCAGCCGCCGCTTCAAGGGTCTCATTCGCGAAGGCACCACCGAGACTCCTGGCATGAAGATGGACCTCTACTTCTCGGAGGACGGGTTGACCTGGCGTCCCTATCCGAAGAACCCGGTTCTGGATACCTCGCCCCGATTGGGTCGCTGGGGTCCTACTGTGCTCATGGGCTGGGATCCGATCCGACAGAAATACGCTATCCACATGGAGAGCTGTGCTCACTCCCGGTGTCCTCGAGGTATCCGAGTCATTGGACGGAGCGAGAGCCCTGACATGGTCGAGTGGAGCAGTGCCGAGACAATCGTGGTGCCGGATGAGAAGGACTATCCCGACACCCAGTTCTACGCCATGCCTGTCGCGGCCTACGAGAGCTACTACATCGGAATGCTGTGGCTCTTTCGGACCAACAGTCTGAAGATTCGACCGGAGCTGGTCTGGAGCCGAGACGGTGTACGTTACCAGCGCCCTTACCGGGAGCCACCCTTTATCGCCCTGGGTGCCAACGGAAGCTTCGACGATGGATGTGTCTATGCTCAAGAACCCCTCTTCTTCGACGACCGGATATTGATCTATTACACGGGCACCAACTGGGTCCACGGGGTCCTGGACATGGTGAAAGAGAAGGAAGCGACGACGGGGATTGGGTTGGCAACCCTGCCGGCCGACGGATTCGTCTCCGTGGATGCAGGTCCGGCCGAACCTTCCTACCCGGTCGAAGGACACCCTCTGCGGGTTGGGGAGCTCGTGACCCGGACCTTCTCCTTCCAGGGAGAGGGCCTTCATCTGAATTTCCAAGCCTCTGAGAAGGGCTCGGCGGGGGTGGCGGAGGAGACTCTGGTACGGGTGGAGATCCTAGACGGCCAGCACGTTCCCCTCGAGGGCTTCACCGTCCAGGAAGCGGATGTTCTCGAAGAGACGGGTGTTCACCGGGTGAGTTGGCAGGGCAAGAGCAATCTGGAGAAGTTGGCTGGGAAAACCGTTAGGCTCAGGTTTCTCTTCCAGAATGCAAAGCTCTACTCTTTCCAGTTCCGGTGAGTTCTTCGAGCAGGCCTGGAGACAGCGCCGGGTGGCTGAAGCCTTTCTCAGCACGGTCCTGTGGGCACCTGCTGGGATACCTGGAACTCAATCCCTCACTGAAAGCGCACTGAATACAGGTCCGCGTCCTTCATCACGAACCGCAGCCGTACCGCTTTTCCCGCGACTCTCCTAAGCGGCTTGTCCGATGTGGCCTGGCTGTGGCTCCGCTTCCAGCGAACCGTGTGCGCGATCTCATCTCCCCAGATCAGGGGAGAATCCGCCAGGCTGAACCCGGGGAGCGGACTTCCATCTTCATCCTGGATCTCGAGTCGAATGCTCCCCGCCGCCGATGTTGCGAAATTCAGGACTAGGTTGCTGCCCTCGAACTTGAGCGACTTCGTCAGGACCTCTCCCCCCGAATATCTGGCCCGCAGGGAGGCGAAGCCGTCAGTGCGCAGCGTCATGCGCTCCATGTGGATGCTGGGAGACTTGTAGTGGCGAAGCACGTAGAGAGAGATCTCGTCATCGGCCGTCTCTACCACGCCGGTGGCCGTCAGGTTGCTGCGATTGATCCAGTTCTTGGGATCCCGGCCGGGCCGTATGAAGGACTCCAGAAAGGTTCGGTCCCAATGCAAGCCGTCCCGGCTGGTCATGAAAACGGCGTCCGAAGATCCACTATCCGGCGCGTCGGAGATGCGGGTGCGCCAAGGGATGAAGCGCTTGGGAAAACCGAGAAAAATGTGGGGTGCCCGAAAGTAGGGAGTGATTCCGTTGGTGTAAAAATGGTCCCTCGGGGCTCCACCCAGGTCGATGTCCTCCAGATCGCTCCAGTTCAAGAAATCGGACGAGGTGGCCCGGCCAATAGCCCGAATCGTTGGCCTACGCCGATTCTTGGGATCCTGCCAACGGTATGGATACCAGACACGAAGATAAGCCACATATTCGCCCCGGACTCTGTCCCACAGGAAGCCATCCCCACCGTTGTCGGTGGGGCGCTGCGTCAACAGTGCCTTCTCCCGAATGGGTTTCCAGTGGATTCCGTCGGCCGATACCATTCCCACCACCCGTTTCTGCGGCCGGTTGGGTCTTCCCGTGGCAAGAGCCTTGTAGCGCTGCTCGGCTGGGGTTGCCGGGTTGGTGTCGCGAAACACCATGAAGTTGAGGGTACCGAAACCGTCCCAGATGATGTTGTTGTCCTTCGATCCCTGAAACTCCACTATGCCCAGAGATGGCTTTGTCCAGATCCGTCCGTCGCGGCTTTCGGCGTAACAGGTTACCTCCTTGTGCTCCGGAACTACGGTCTCCCCTGGGGTAACCAACGATGGAACTATCGCCGAGGGCAGGCTGTGGCCTCGGTAGTACATCCGATACAGCCCCTCCCCGTGGACCACCGATACATAGAAACAGGTGGTACCCTCCCAGGGCTTGTAGAAGTCCAGGACCCGGCCCGCCGAGGAGGGGGTGTGGAGCTTCAGATCAACCTCCCCGGTCGTGGAATCGATCAGATAATCATCGACGAACAGCTCCAGGCGCGTTCCGATATCCAGGGGCTTTTCTGCGTTGTGATGCTCGGCCTGTAGAAACGGCCCACTCAGCAGAAGCAGCATTAGACACGGAAGTGGGGTCCGGCGGAGCATGGCTGGTCTCTCCTTTTCTGTTGAATCAGGGGGACGGTCCCGGAGTCTATCCCCAGCAATTTTAAGGGTCAAGGAGGTGTCCCCTTCTTTCCCTTGCCCGAGCCCTTCCCTTTGCCCATCATCTTGCATTCTGGCCCAGACGTTCGGAATGCTGCCCAGAATCGCATCAATCCTGACCGGGTTGGTCACGAACCTTGATGCAAACTCCGGGCTGATAGCTGCGCCGGGCCGTGAAGTTGCATACATACGACGGGGTCAGATTGAGGACGCCCGAAGCGGACCGATACCTTCGGACGGGAGTTTGACTGCTTGGCGACATCGCGTTGTGAGTCCGCAGGCCCGGAACGTTCGCACCTAATTCGCGCCGGGACGCTCCAGGTGCCAGAACACCCCCACGATCTCCCCCTGGTTACCAACATAGCGCCATACCGTCGACATGAAGTGATCCTTGGACAACTCCAGCGTGGGGGCGGAAAAGGAGGTTTTCGGATCCAGAACGAACTTGGTCGATTTGGACATCAACAGGGTACCTGATTTGGTGCCATCCACCCAGTGCTTGCCACCGTCGAGACTTATCCGGGCTACCTTCCTGGTATCACCCCTGCCGCCCCATTGGTGGGTCGCCACCACCACGTTGCTCTGGAACCAGTTGATCGTGCCCCGATGGCCGTACCAGTCGCCGAAACCGCCGTCCGGCATGTGGAAGGTTCGCCCCCCATCGTTCGATTCGAACAAGGCCGCCTGCTTGTAGTGGGGCTGCGGGTTGCCGGTTTTCCTCATCAACTCCTCCTGCTCCTCCTTGGTATGCCACCCGGGAGCCGACTGAATCCGAGACATCAGCAGGAGGTGGTTGCCGTCGAGCGGATCGATAGCCAGAGCGGATTCGTGAGGATTGAGTTGGGGGTAGACGCGCGAGGGATCGCCCCAGGTTTCGCCTCCGTCATAACTGCGAATGACCACGTCGCTGAAAAAGTCCAGGGGCGTCCCTTTATACGAGTAATTCGGCCGGCGGTAGGGTCCTTTGAAGGCGCCATACTTCTTCGCATAAGCAGGCGAAGGAACGATCGTAGTGGTAAACATCAGCGTCCCGTCAGGCTCCTCGATAAACGTGCGAACCCCATCTTCGTGGAACTGCATGTTGGGGATAGCGGGAGGGATTCTCCCAAAGTCGGTTGAGGACGTCTTCCAGGTCTGACCGCTGTCGTCCGAGTAGGATAGGAACAGGTCCTGACCGTAGAGTTTCTTGGCTACGTTGGGTGGGTGATCGCCTGCCGTCTGGTGGACCAGAAACAGCCGACCCTTCCGGTTCACTCCCAAACCCTGGACCACCTGATGGGGGGAGGTGAGCTTCACCGGAATGGCGCTCCACGTCTCCCCCTTGTCGCTGCTCTTGTAGAGCTTCGGCGATCTGGCCTGGGCGTTGAGGAAGATGGTGCCGTCGAGATGCCGTACCATGCTCATCATGCCCCGTGTGACGCTGCCGGCGGAGGCAACAATCGACTTCTTGTCGATCTTCAACTCGACCCGATGATCGTCGACGCCTGGTCCAGAGCTGGTTGTCCAGCTCAGGCACAAGGTCGCCACACACAGGATCGGTAAGAATCTATGATTCGAAATCATGCGATCTCCTTTGCATTCGAGATTCCTCGAATTAAGGTCGGAGGAACAGTACCCCTTATTCTGGGTGGTGATTGCTCATACTCCATCACACCCTCCAGCTTTACGTCAACGATTCCCACGTCATCTTCCCTCGAATGAGGGTGCGGGACCCTGGGATTCATTTCTGCCCGCCAATCTCAGCCCGATCCTGGTGGCGGATGAAGTCCAGCTCCACTCCATCGATGTCATAGCGCTGGCACACCTCCGGTTCCAGAAAAGTACAGCGACGACGTGCCGTCTTGATACAATCTCTCGACACTATACAGAGAGTCTTAAGTCTACGGTGACGTTTGCAGAGGGGGCTTGTGAGGCGAGGTCAAGGCGGGAGGAGAAAGTCGATGCTTGGCATCTTCGACGACGACCCACGCAGAGATCGTCCACAACCCCCCTCTGCCCTGCGGGTGGCGAGCGCGACGGGCCGATGGCTTTGTCGCTCCTCCTCTACGATACCAAGCATCGCCTGGTCGTCGCTTCGCGCCCTCGACCCGTCGCGCTCGCCACAAACGTTACCGTAGACTTAAGACGCTCTGTATAAACGCGGATTTTCGTGGATATGCGCGTTGAGAGGTAGTCAAGGAGAAGATCCAGTGAATGCGCCAAGAAGAGTCAGGCCACCTACGACGATTCCCAAAAAAAGTTTCGCTCGGGCCAAAAGTCTTTCTTGAAGTCGCTCTGTTAGCTTGTACTCTGCGAGTTCAAGTTTAAGGCCGAGTTGGCTGGTTGCGTCGCGCTTGTCGTTAGGTTCCACCTGCATGAATCCTCATACTTCGGCATTGTTCTAGGAGTAGCGTAGTTCTCTGGAGCCCGACGAGGGTAGTACCCAGGGACAAGAAATGGGAAATTCACGATAGCTTTGAAATCCGCGAACCCGGGGGAACTGTACTCACCTTTAACTCAAGCCATGTTGGTGATCTGCCAGTATAAGTAGTAAAGGATACTGTCAACTTGGTCCCATATTGAACCATCAGACACCTCCGGCCAGCAGAGGATTTATCAGTAGGTAGTCGTGCGCAGGTCAGAGAATTCCAGTGACAGGCCTACACTGACAGTACCACTGGAGCCCGCCGCATCCGGCGAATCAGCCTTCATTTGCACTACGATGTCTTCCGAAATGAACTGGGAACCCTGACTCTGCGCGGAAGTCGCACCGGTACCGGCCAACGGACCATTGCTTTCGACAATCCAGCCATCTCCTGCCTTGAGCCGGGCGAGATCATTTGATTTCAAAACAATTTGGACGACCCGGATGCCAAAGAAATCATCCACTGCGCCGGCACGGATCCAGGCGCCGATAATCGCCGCCGCCGCGGCAACGATAGCCGCGAGTGCATTGACCAGCGCCGCCCCGACGATGCCCGAGATATAGGCCCACATTTCCTCGGCCAGGGTTTCGTGCAGCTCTTCGCGCGCGTCGTCTATGATCTCCTGAACTTCGCGCTGAATGTCGGCAAGCTGGTCGGCAACCGCTCCGTGCATGGCGTCTTGAAACAACTCGTCCATCATTTCATAAAAATCTTCGACCATTTCCCCGCCATCTTCTTCCAGAACGGACAGCACTACCGTAAACGAAGGCCATTGGGTCGCCCCCGGGCCAGGCAAAAAGATTTGCGGCGACGTCCAGCTAAACGGCTTTTTGCTGTGGTCACCTTCGGCTACTGAAAAATATGATTCCCAGCGCCCCAGACTCTGGATAAAGGCAACGTCCTCAAGGTGATACCCGTCCCATACGGTTGTGATTCCACTTTTGAGCATAAATGCGGTCAAGTGGTATTCCTCGTCGCCGGGACCGGGCTGGTCGGAATCAACCTTGAACCATTTAACTTTAACGCGCAGATGGCGGAAATAATCAACATCGTGGAAATCAAAAATGGTGGGGGCACTCCGACACTCCTCCCCGATTTTGATAATCGCCGGCGGTGACCAAGGACCGATGCCAGTGGGCGGCTGCGGTTCAAATGCTGAATTGCCGATACCACCACCCCACTGCCCCATCACAATGGCACCGGTCGCGGCGGTCAGCGGCAGCACGCTGAGGTGATACTCGGCGGTTTCGAGGGGTGTCAGCATCGGTGCATAGTCGGTCATGTCCAGATAAAATGAGCCACCGACCGTGCCATCATCCCGCCCGTTTTCGGCATAACCGCTGTCGATATAAGGCAGGGTTCCCTGCGAGTCTTTCGGACCTCGTAATTCCCAATAGATACGATCCGCACCTGGCTCACTGGTTTCCCATTCTGCCCACAACAGCGGGGGCAGCGTACTGCAGTATTCACGCCGCGCAGGCTCGATAAGCTCGGAATCCAGGCGTAGTTTGACGCTGGTTTTGGACAAGTCGGGATTGATCCAGACGAGTTCGTCTTTGACATGGTCGACAGCCTTGCGAATACCCCGGTGGGTATCTTGAGTTCTTATCTGAATCTGGTTATGCACTTAACTCCGGATAGGTGACGGTGGGATAGAGCGAACAGGCTGTCAGGAGACGGTCGAAGAGCTCGGATTCCCAGAAACGACGATTGAAACGGTAACAAAACTCAGCCAGGTAACGTTGAAGGTGCTTGAGGCTGACCGCTTTCTGAGTCCCTTGGAGCTGAGTCTTGCAGTTGGAAATGAGGGTGTGAACCCATGGGAACTGTTCAAAACCCATCCCCACCCACTCGAGCCGGACGCGTTCATGCTGGTAGCCGGCTTGAGCTAAACCGACAAACGCGTGATAGGCGTCGCTTCGGATCTGAGCTCCGGGGTCGATCCTCGCCCAGGCGACCCGCTTCACATTGTCGCTGGTTATGTCATCGACCACATCCAGACTTAGAAACCTCGGCCCCCCGGCTTTCGTTATCTCCACCGCGGCCAGAACTTTGGCCTTGCCTTCGGTCCCTCGTCCTCGCTTGCGACCCCGACGATTTCTCCCTCGTCGTCGGCCTCCAAAGAAAGAGTCATCCAGCTCCACCAGGTGACTTAATTGGTAGCAGTCATTACGTTTGGCCATGGCTTGTCGGATCTTATGTCCCATCATCCAGACCGTCCGATAGCTTCCGATTCCCAGCAGCTTCTGCAGTCCCTTCATCGAGTAGCCCGCTTTGCAACGGCTCATCAAGAAGATGGTCCAAAACCAATATCTCAGGGGCACCCGCGTCTTGTGGAAAATCGTCCCGGCGGTGGAAGAAGCCTGATACCGGCATTGGCGACACTCCATCAATCGCCGGTGCTGCAACCAGTAGCCTCCTTGACCCCCACAACGGGGACAGACAAATCCTTCCGGCCAGCGTTTCTGCATCAGGTAACTCAGACAAGCTTCTTCTGTGGCAAAACGCTCTTGAAACTCCAACAAATTCATCTTTTCGTACATCCACTCACCTCCTGTCTCTCACCTTTTTTACTAGGTGGTGGTGACTTTTTCCGGAGTTAAGTGCATAATCAGATATCTGAATGATCTTACGCAGCCTCGCCGCCAGGCCACGGTTGAGCCCGGGGTGGCTGCATGTTTCGCTTCCTTGCGCCAACTTGCGGGCGCGGGCCAGCGCCATTTTTTGCGCTTTCGGTTGCATATTTTGCAATCGTCGCGCGGCAATCCGGGTTGAACTGCAAGCTCTTGTTTCGGCACCCGTTGCATCCGCGGCTGCCATTACTTTCGTCGCCAACTCACGCGCAAGCGCCTTCAGATCCGCCAATTCCTCAGCGTCGAATTTGATTTCGGGTTGCTTGATCAGCGGTCGCTTGATAATTGTTTCACATCTACGTCGGTCCACAACTTATCCCCCTAAAGATGGCTCGAAAGAAACAAATCGATACTGCAACCCCTGCAGGTTAGCATGCTTTACGACTGCTGTTAAATTGACAGCCCTGAGGTCAAGTAGTCTGTTCATCCAGGCCCGGGGGGTGCTGAGAAAGGAATTGGTTCAGTATCTTCGGACCAAACGGGTCATCCGTCGTCCAAAATGGTGGGCGGGGTCAGCAGGTGTTCAATCTTTTCTTGAAGCACCTGGTTGGCGGGAAGCCGGATGGCATACAAAAAGCCTTTCTTCTCCAGGTATTGATAAATCTCCGGCTTGGCGAAGGCGGCATCCCCCCGAAAGTATTTGCGGACTTTCTTCTTCTCGTAGCGAGCCACGATTGCTTCCAGCAGCTCCTTCCAGCGATCCGCGCTGTGAACGTTGCCGGGGCGAAGCATTGCACTTTCGCAATCTCCGAACTGGTTAAAACAAAACAGGGGATGGTAGCAGGTGCATCCAAAATGGCCGTTGTAGGCAGAGTCTTCTTGCTCGCCATGGACCGGGCTGGCTGAACTGTCCATATCCAGAATGATTCGTCGATGGGGGGTTTTCTTCAGCGCTCTTTCCACCCATCGACCATTGACTTCCGAAAGGGCTTTGAGGTTGTCCTTAACAGACAGCATCTGGGTCTCAAATCGACCCATTGTGTTGGCACTGGCGGCATTCTTCTTGTCGATCTTCTTTCCAGTGATCCTCCGTATAGTCGGATCCACCGATAAACGATGGGCATCGTTGACATCTTCATAGCCAGCCAGGCGGCTGTATACTGATTGGCGAAGCAACGACGTGAGGTCGTGCTGGATGTTGCGACCTGTCCGCAAATCGTCAAGAACTGAGGGTACACTATCGAATAAAGCCAACGCCTCGTCCAGGTCACGATAGGCGAGAAGTCCGGCATCCGATATGACCTTTGCACCATGAAACTCAAGCCTCAGACTGCCATCAAAACCGACCTTCAAACCTTCACCCTTGGAATCAACCATTTCTTGCCCCCTCTATGCGTAATATCTGCTTTAATTATAGTGGGTTAGATCGATTCAGGGAAGCAGATTGAGTGTCCCATATGGTGAATGGGGGATAAAATAAGTGCTCGAAGCCGATCAGGCAGCCGAGACGGCGGCGGGAGAAACAGAAAATGCAGATGAAACCCATTTCCAGACGCGGATTCATTATTGCAGGGACACCATCCTCTTCGACGACAAGGACGGTCTGTACAAAATGTGGTACAGCCTTTGGGGAGCGAAAGAGCAATCGCAGCTCCTCGCCTATGCTACCAGCAGCGACGGCATCAAGTGGGTGAAGCCGTCCCTGGGGATCGTCGAGTACAAGGGAACCAGAGACAATAACATCATTCTGCAGGGGGACGCGCTCGAGACGGGCGTATTCATCGACCCTCATGAGACCGATCCCGCCAGACGATTCAAGATGCTCTACCAAGGTGTTCGGGCCGCCTACTCAGCCGACGGTTTGCACTGGACGGACTACAACGAGGGGAAGAAGGTCATCTTCCATCCCCCGGGACACGACAGCCAGCCGGTTCCCTATTGGGATGATCGACTCGGCAAGTACGTGGCCATCGTCCGGGACCGCACCGGCATGATCAGGGACGTGCGCAAAGGGATGGTCACGGACCTCTGGGCGCGGGAGGTCTACCGCAAGCTCTGGGGTGGACCCAAGAAGGATCGGGTTCCCGAGAATCACAGCCTGAGGCGGGTCGGTCAGGCCGAGAGCGAGGATTTCGTCCACTGGACGCCGATGCGGACGGTGGTGGCAGCCGATACCCAGGATCCGATGCACCGGGACCAGTTCTACAATATGCAGGTGATGCTCCACGACGTGCTGCGCATCGGGCTGATGACCGTGTTCAGTTATGATTATGAGCGTCCGCTCGGTTCCGTCCAGTTGACCTTCAGCCGGGACGGCATGAACTGGCATCGAGGGGGGAATCGTGAAGTGTTTCTGCCCACCTCGAAGCGGCCGGGCGACTTCGACTGGGGGTTCATCTGGCCGGTTCAAGGACCGCTGGTCAGGGGCGATGAAATCTGGATCTACTACGCGGGATGGGGAGCCGATCACAATTCGGTGTTGCCGGAGGGAGTTACGGAGATCAGCAGCGGAATCGGGCTGGCGAAGCTGCGTCTGGACGGGTTCGTCTCCGTCGATACCGGAGGGCGGGAGGGAACGCTGACCACCCGGGCGTTCACTTTCCGGGGAGGGAAGCTGGTCATCAATGCCGATGCGGCATCGGGACGGATCTTGGCTGAGATTCTCGATGAGGACGGCAAACCCTTTGCAGGCTTCGGCAAAGGGGATTGCGATCCCCTCCAATCGGACGCCATTCACCACTCGGTCAGCTGGAACGGAAAGGGCGACGTGAAGGCTCTCGACGGGCGGGCGGTGAGGCTGAAGTTCTATCTGGAGAACGCCAGGATCTTCTCGTTCGGGTTTCCAGGTGACTGACACCGGGAGGTGCTGGGGGCCTCCTGGCTCAAAGGCGTCGAGGTGATCGTCAGCGACCGCCACACTGGTCTGAGGGCGGCTCGACGCGGGTCTTTTCCCGCTGTCCCCTGGCAGCGCTGCCAGTTTCATCTGAGCCAGAATGTCCAGAGCTTTGCTCGTCGGATCGAAGAGCGGCGAAAAATCGCCCAAGCGATGCGGGACATCTTCGACAGCCCCACGCTTGAAGGATGCCGAAGCCATGCTCAAACGACACCCACAGGGCGAGAGCCGATCCACCAAAAAGCACGAAGCCGATGGGTTCGCCCATCTTTTCCCTCAGGAAGGCAACACCTGATGCCGGTCTATCACCCAGGGTGATTTCGATCGGCGGTCCCTTAACTCGTCCAGACCCTCTTGCCTGGCTTCGTCAGAAACCAACTCTTCGAGAACAGAATCGACGTCTGATAGGGCTCGGCATACGAAGGACAAGACGAAGTCGTCAAGCCTCGCCGACGGGATGTAGGGAAGAGTACATTTGCCGTTGCAGTCGTTTGATCGCTCGTCCTGTCGATAGATGCGACTGTAGCACCCGTAGTCTGTGTCTTTAGGGCGAGCACCGTAGGTAACATTCAGGTTCGCGCCGCACACGCAGGTTCGCGCCGCACACGCCACAGGCTACATCTCCCCGCAGCAGAAAGGTCTCCTTACTCTTAGGACGGCCTCCCCTTGCCACGGACCGATTGGACATCCGTTGCTGAAGCAGGTCCCAACGCTCGGTAGAGATCCGTGGCGGAACCTCGATCCTGATCCACTCGTCTTTTGGCTTTTTCCCCCAAGAAACGGACTTGCCTTTGCGCAGATCATAGCGATAGTTGTACCGGTTGCCGTAGAGGTCGCCCTTGTAGGTGGTGCTGCGAAGCAATCTCCCGAGAGTCACGTCTCTCCACGGCCTGCCTCGCCTAAGAATGCCCCGATCAGCGAGATCTCTGCACCTGCGGTGTACTGACCGGTTGCCCTTCAGGATTCTGTCAACGCATTCCCGATACACTTGAGCTTCCTCGGGGTTCTCACTGCACTCTCCAGTTGTCTGGTCATCGTCGTAGCCATAAGGAGCTGGGCCAGTCCATTTCCCGTCACGAAGCTTTTCGGGCCAAATGAACCCCCCAGATCACCCCCCCCCCGGAGTGGCCAGGAACCAGAGCACGGGTCCCGCCTCATGTCCATCCCATCAGGATCTTGACAGCGAAGCCCGACAAGTCAAAAGATCTGTGGGAGGCACCAGTGGGAAGGGGTGGAGAATGTTGCCCAGTTATCGTCCAGTTCAATCTTAGGATATCGTCAGAAATCACTCGATCGATGCGAATCTGAACGTCCGCTTTTAGGGTGCGCCGTGGTAAGGCGGCGCCTTCCCAGTGGGTGAAAGCCCCACCCGGCAACCGCTCCAGCCGGAAGCAACCGGAGCAACTGTGGAGGTAACGAAATGGTTGAAGCCTCTGGTGAAGCGAGTCACGAATTGGTGACCGCGCGAGTGTGCAGGCCGTAACGCGAGTGAACGCTGAGCAAGCCTCGAAAAGGACGATGCGCAGGCCGACCCGGCTCCTAGACCGGGGAAGGCTGATACGGCTGGGGAAGTGAGCGAATCAGGCACCCAGTCGCTGCGCCGGGGTAGTGGCGACAGCATGTACACCAGGGAAGCGCACGCAACACGGGAAGCCCCTTGGCGTGGCCAGGGATGGCCAACCGGAGGCCCGTGAGGGACAGGCCGGGCGCCTGGGGGTGGCGGAGAGGCCCGTATTACTGAGGAAGCCGGGTAATGCCGGTGGAGGGAAGGAGCCTTAGTTCAAGACGAATGCAGGACGTAGTGAGGGACCAGGAGATTGGGCAACCTATCAACTCCGAAAAGGGTTCAGAAACTACAGAGGGCATTACACGCGAAAGCGAAGGCTGAGCCCCGCTATCGCTTCTATGCCCTGTACGACAAGATCTACCGCGAGGATATTCTTGCCGCTGCCTATGCGCAGTGCCGCTCCAATCGGGGCGCGCCGGGTGTGGACGGGCAAGAGTTCGCGGATGTTGAGGCGTATGGGGTAAAGCGGTGGCTGGGTGAACTGGCGCAAGCGCTCAGAGAGGAGAGGTATCGACCGGACCCCATTAGACGAGTGTTGATTCCGAAAGCCAATGGCCAGCTCCGGCCCTTGGGCATCTCGACCCTGCGGGATCGGGTCTGCATGACGGCAGCGATGCTGGTGCTGGAACCGATCTTCGAGGCCGACCTTCCATCAGAAATATACGCCTACCGACCGCAGCGCAATGCGCAGCAGGCGGTGGTGGAGGTGGAAGAGAGGCTGTTCCGCGGTCAGCGGGACGTCGTAGACGCCGACCTGTCGGATTATTTTGGCAGCCTTCCCCATGCCGAGCTGATGCAGTCGCTGGCGCGCCGGATCGTTGATCGACGCGTGCTGCGCCTGATTAAGCAATGGCTGGAATGTGCCGTCGAAGAAACCGACAAGAGAGGACGGAAGAGACGCACGACCGAGGCCAAGGACAGCCGACGCGGCATCCCGCAGGGCTCCCCCATCTCACCGCTGCTGGCGAATCTGTATATGCGCCGGTTTGTGTTGGCATGGAAGAAGCTCGGGCTGGATCGAAGCTTGGGCAGTTGTCTCGTGATCTATGCGGATGACCTGGTGATCTTGTGTCGGCGCGGCAAGGCGGAAGACGCCCTGCGGTCGCTGCGCGAGATCATGGGCAAGCTGAAGCTCACGGTCAACGAGGAAAAGACACGGATCTACACGGTTCCGGAAGAGGAGTTCGACTTTTTGGGTTACACGTTTGGGCGGATGTACTCGGCGAGGACGGGCCAGGCCCGTCTCGGAATGCGTCCGTCGAAGAAGAGCATTAAGCGCATGGTTCGCAAGATCCACGCGATGACAGTGCCTTCGAGGACGTGGCTGGAGACCACGGAGTTAGTGCAGCAGTTGAACCGCGCCCTGCGCGGCTGGGCGAACTACTCTCGGGTAGGGACGACCAGCCGGGCCTACCGGGCGCTGGACAACTACACCGCTCCGCGGTTGCGCCGGTGGCTGCGCCACAAGTACAAGGTCAGGCGACGCAAGGGCGGGACGTATCCCCTCTCGCACCTGTACGGGCACTTTGGACTCGTGCGCCTGACCCAACTTGGGCGCGGCGAGCCGTGGGTGAAGGCGTGAGGTCTTGTCCGAAAGCCGGATGCGGTAGCTCCGCATGTCCGGTTTGATGAGGAGGGTGTGGAAACGGAGTGATGGTCCGGCTATTGAGGCACCGCCAGACGAAAGGGGCGGTAACAGATAGGCCGAACCTTAGACCACCGCGCCACATCCTTACTCTACGGCGGTGCGGAACCGGTCTTTCACGGGCGATCTACTCTGAGACCGTTTTTGCGGTCAAATCTGTGCTATGACACCGCCGTTCGATTTCGTCGCATTCGAACCACCGCTTTCAAAGAGGACGTTCAAGTCTTTCTCTGGAACGTCGAGTGATACGTGCAAGTGACCTGGCACACAAGCCTGAATAGCTCGGTCGCACTGAGGCTTAGATTCATGGTAGATGATTCGTGTAGGCCGCAAGCATATCAATAGAGGTTAGCAGGGCCAGGCAATCCAAATCGGTATCGGTATCGGTATCGAAATCGAACACTATGGGTTTCGGACACGAGAAACTTGATGTCTACCGCTTCTCGATAGGCTACGTGGCATGGGTCTATGAGAAGGCCGGAAGCCTGACTGGAGTCCATCGACCTGCACGGGAGCAGTGGCTTCGCGCCGGCCAGTCGATCCCGCTGAACATCGCGGAAGGCAACGGGAAGACGGCGGCCCCCGATCGGCGCGGTATTTCGAGATCGCCAGCGGCTCGGTGTTCGAATGTGGGGCGATCCAGGATGTTCTGGTAGTCGGGAAAGCGCTGGATGAGGGAGAGAGTAATGAGTGGAAAATCGACCTGGATCGGACGGCCGCCATGCTCAGTGGATTGGGCGGAAGGGGATACTGCACCGAGGAAGCTTCACTGATTCATGGAGGTTCGGATGTCGATACCGATACCGATAGCGATTTCGATAGGAGACATTAGAGTCCAGGCGCTAAACAGAAGTTAGCGGGTGCATGTCATCCGAATCGAAATCGGGATTCTTATCACAATCGAACCGCCATGGATTTAGGACACGAGAAACTTGAACCTCCGCGTCTAGGAAGGCGAAAGCGGTCGGTCGATTTAGATCCAATCGGACGCTGTCTGTAAGATCGGGTGCCAGCTATCACAGTCGGTCTCCTTCGAGGGCCGGTTAGTGAGGCTGAAGTTCTATCTGGAGAATGCCAGGATCTTCTCATTCGGGTTTCCAGATGACTGACACCGGAGGGTGCTCGAGCCCCTTGGCTGCCGATTATCCATCCGGGCGTAGGCTTCCGTGCCGCGTGGTCCTACGTCCAGGTAGTGATAGACTGTGGGCATCGATCACGCGAACGTCAGGTCAGACGAACTCGAATCCAAAGTTGATGAAGTATTTCGGCTCAAGGGGATGGAGGGTGTCATGAGGTCTCATATGATCAGTGGAATACTGCCACTTCTTGCCTTGATTGGCTGCGCCCCCACGCTGTTGGAGGAGGGGCTCGACCCTCAGAGGGTCACAGTCAAGATCGACAGGGAGATGAGCGTGATCGAGCCGAGCAAGGAAACGGGTCTGGCCCACGAGATGCTAGGCATGGTGCGTCACCCGGATGGCACGATCTTTGTCAGCACCGAGACCCAGGGGACCGATGCCGCGCTGGGATTGTTCAAGAGCACCGATGTGGGGGAGACATGGGAGGCCTTGCGGGTGAATCTTGCAGACGTGAGGGGCAAACAGTACTTGCGAGGTTTGGGAGGGACCCGCGACGGACGCCTCTGGCTGCTTCACCAGAGCTCGTCCGCGGATCTCTTCGTATCCTCCTCGTCCGACGCTGCCCACACCTGGACGACCACTCCAGTCGAGTTCACCAAGCTGGCACCCCGGGCTCCGAAAGAGCCCTACGTGCACAGCCACAACGACTACAACACCTTTATCGAGCAGCCCGACGGCAGCTTGATGTTCTCGGTGGGCTTGCGTTACGACCGAGAGTACTACAAGGACCCGGAGCACCTGATGAAAGGCCTCATGCGGCCCGACGTGGACGTGGGCGGCGAATTCATGTTCCGCTCGACAGACGGGGGCAAGACCTGGGGAGACGCGACCCTGGTGCACCCTCACGTCACCGAGGTGGGCCATGCCCTCGGCCCCAACAACCCGGACCGTATCCTATCGATGACCCGCACCCAGCGAACCCTGCTGGCCGGGGAAGACCGGGAAGCGACGATCCAGAAGACGGGCTGCCCGCCCGATACGCCGTCTGACGAGCCCGTGATCTACAAGAACGGACTCCTGCTGGAATCGACCGACGGGGGCCGGAGCTTCCACGAGGCAGCGGGCGGTCTGACCGACTACCTCGGGCACCGGGCCACGATCCTGTGGGCCAGCAACAACGTGGTGGTCGTTTCCTCCACGGCGGGCAAGCGGGAGAACAAGCGGGTCATGCGGATCAGCCTGG
The DNA here is from genome assembly GCA_965219005.1 of Acidobacteriota bacterium. Classification (GTDB taxonomy): domain Bacteria; phylum Acidobacteriota; class UBA6911; order RPQK01; family JAJDTT01; genus CAUZIZ01. The sequence goes on from CBDCMS010000004.1 coordinate 393,622, forward strand.
ACGGCGGCAAGACCTGGGTGGACGGGACCAAGGCTGGAACTCTGTTACTGAATCAATCGACCAAGTTCGTCTTCCAAACCGCACCTCCCACGGTCTCCTTCACCGCTCCCATGATTGAGCTGTCACCGAACCACTTCCTGACGGTCTATGCCTACTGGGAGGACGAGTCGCTGAAGCGCTACTACCAGGCTCCCAAGACTCCCTGTCCCCAGGGAGATGAACCGGGGGATTGCCCATGGTTGGGGATTCGGGCGCTGTTCTGGCACCTGGAAAATCAGCCCCAAAGTCCAGACATGACGTAGTTCTTCTGGCAGGTCGAGCCATCCCCTCTGCGTGACCCTGGCTGCGTTAGCCTGTACCATTACGGGCTCCTGAGATAGACCACATAGAGCCGGGATTGAAGGGGGGGTGCCCTTCTGAATCAAGAGCATGCTGTTATTGCTGAGCGACAGAGCCAAGCTTCGAGGAGAGAACGGGCAACAGCACAAGCTCCAACCAAAACCGAACGAGGTCTGAGGGGGAAAAACGATGAAATCAATTCGGCGGCGAGAGGTTCTGGGGACTTCCGGCCTCCTGCTGGGAGGCTCGCTAATGGGACTGTCCCAGCCGCTGGACCGTAAGTTGAAGGTTGTGGTCGTCGGCGCTCACCCCGACGATCCGGAGACGGGCTGCGGAGGGACGATGGCTCGATACTCCAGCAGCGGGCACGACGTCGCCGCCGTGTACCTGACTCGTGGTGAACATGGCATTGAAGGTCGATCTCCCGAAGAGTCGGCCCGCATCCGCACTGCTGAAGCCGGGAAGGCGTGTCGGATTCTCGGTGTGCGACCAGTCTTTGTGGGACAGATTGATAGCCATACCGAGATCAGCAGCGATCGGTACCAGGAGTTCACGGGAATCATCGAGAAGGAGTCCCCGGATCTACTGCTCACCCACTGGCCGATCGACCGACACCGGGACCATCGGGCCGCCAGCCTTCTGTCCCTGGACAGCTGGTTGAGCCTGGAAAGGAAGTTCGATCTCTACTACTACGAAGTCTACTCTGGAATTCAGACCCAGAACTTCTCACCCACCCACTACGTCGATATCACCGCGACTGAGCCTCGCAAGAAGTCGGCCACCTACGCTCATGAGAGTCAGAAGCCGGAGAAACTCTACGAGCTGCACGATCTGATGAATCGCTTTCGCGGAACCGAATACCGCTGTCAGTACGCCGAGTCGTTCGTTCGGCATGTCCAGGGTCCAGATCATGGCTGGCGCTTCTGATTGAGGTTGGAACAAATGGAAGCGCTAGTACCAGGCTCGAGTCGAACACCACACTGCCACGGGCGTCCTCTACAATCGAGGTCCCAGCCAGGACGCCTGCGCCAGTTCTGCCCGGGAGCCAGAGGATGCTATGCTGGTCCGACACGAAATTCCAAAAAGGAGGGATGAAAACCATGAGGTTCCATCTGATCGACGGAACTCTGTCGGTCCTTGTCTGCATCTCGGCCTGTGCTCCGCCAGCAGTGGAGCCCAAGCTCGATCCTGCGCGGGTCACCATCAAGATCGACAGAGAGGTGAGCGTGGTCGATCCGAGCCCGGAAACCGGTCTGACCCACGAGATGCTGGGCATGGTGCGCCATCCCGAGGGCAAGATTTTCCTGAGGACTCAGACCCAGGGCTTTCTCACCAGCCTCGACCGGGGTGAGACCTGGGCGAGACTGCCGGTGGATTTTACTCAAGCACCAGACAAACAGACCCTGCACGGCCTGGGCGTGAGCCGCGACGGGCGTCTGTGGTTGATGCACCAATCCCCCGGCGGCAAAGACCTGTTCGTGTCGGTTTCGGAGGACAGTGCACGCACCTGGAGCACCAGCTCGATCGACTATGCCAATCTGGCTCCGGGCGCCCCCGAGCAGCCGTATACCTTCTGCTACAACGACTACAACACCTTTTTCCAGCGCCCCGACGGCGCCATGGTGCTGGGTGTCGGCTTACGCTACCAGGATCATGCGGACTACCAGCAGGAAGACCAGTCCCGGCCAGGCTTCCACGAGACGCTCATTCGCTCCCGCGACGGAGGCATGACCTGGGGAGATCCCACCGAAGTGCACCAGCATGTTGCCGAGACCGGCTATGCGGTGGATCCCAACGACCCCGACCACATCCTGGCGGTAAGGCGAAAGCAGCGCCCACCCCTGAGGGGCCAGGACGCGGCGGAGGAGGAGAAGGCGGCAGGAGTGCCGCGGGGAACCGCCTGGCCCTGGAAAGGTGCTCTACTGCTGGAGTCGACCGACGGTGGCCGCTCCTTCCGCGAAGTGCCCGGCAGCTATCTGGGTCATTACAGCCACCGGGCCACGATCCTGTGGACCCAGGACGATACCGTCGTCGTGGCCTCCGGTGTGGGCCAGAAGGATGGGCGACGGGTCGTTCGCATCAGCCTGGATGGCGGCCGGAGCTGGGTGGATGGAACCCCAAGCGGAACCCGGCTGCTGAATCAGTCGAAAATGTTTGTGCTCCTCAGTCCCCCTCCTACCGTTTCCTTCACCGCTCCCATGCTTGAGCTGTCTCCCAACCATTTCCTTACGGTCTATCACTAGTGTCCAATCATAAGTCAAATAGATTCAACTGGTTACATGAACCTCCCTGGTGATTCCTGTAATCGAAGCTGGTAAGTACTTGAATTAATGGGGTTTTCTCGAAAACAGTCAGGCTGAGAATCTGTAGAGTTGTGTAGATGCTCAGCTCCAATTTCAGGCGTTTTTTCAGGATGGCAACGAGGATATACACGGAGATGGCGATCCAGATCTGAGTTTTGACGGCGTTCGGAGAAGTCCCATAGAAGGCTTTGATGCGCAGGTGTTGCTTGATCCATTTGAAGAAAAGTTCCACGCGCCAGCGGCAACGGTACAGCTGGGCGACAGTGAGGGCAGTCAGGGAAAAGTTGTTGCTCAAGAAGACCAAGTGTTTTTGGGTCTCGGCGTCGTAGTAGCGGACTCGTCGGAGTTTGTCGGGGTACTTGTTGGCCGTGTAACGGCCGCTCAGGACCCCGGTTTGATCGCTTCTTAGCCCGATGCTCTTGTCGACACGATGGGAGTACAGACGGCGGAAATTCAGGCGCTGGTGGGCACGAATGATGAAGAAACCGGAACTCTGGTGCAGCCGATAAAGACGTGCGAAATCGAGATAGCCGCGATCCAGGATGTAAATGGAGCCGGGTTGGACCAGCAGATAGTCGAGGATATTGACGTCGTGAACCCGCCCCTCGGTGACCTCGACAAAGGTGGGGATGTTGCCACGTAAGTCGAGCAAAGTATGCAGTTTGATGGCTCCTTTGCGTTTGCGGAAGCGGGCCCAAGGGAACACCGAAAGACACAGATCGATGGTGGTGGAATCGAGCGCGTAGACCGTTTTTTCCAGTTCCACGGCAAAGGGCTCGCCTGCGTACAAAGTCCGTGCCTCTTGGATCAAGACTTGAGCGAAATCGGCATAAATGCGCCAATCCCGATTCTCGTTGGTATGGGCCAAAGAGCTGCGGGCCACGCGGCCTCGAATTCCCATGTGGTAGAGTCTGCCTGCAACCGAACCTAGCGTGGCTTCGATATCCCGCAGACTCTCGCGATAGGTCAGCTGGGCGAAGACCATACACAGCCACTGCTTCCAGCAGGAGAAGTCTTTTATCTTGTAATCTCCTCGGTAGCGTTGAGCACAGAGTTGAAATTGATACCTGGGGACGCAATCCATCAGCTGGGCAAAGACGGTTCTGCGCATATCCATCTAGGCATCCTATCGGCTTGCAGGCCACAGGATTGGAGAACCGGGTCGGCACCTGCCACAGTTTCATATCAAAAAGTATCGAAAAAATTGGATTTCGATGTTAAAACAATTCTTACCAGTAACTTAGAGTTGTGCGATAGAACAACGTTTGGACACTAGTGACGGTCTATGCCTACTGGGAGGAGGAGTCGCTGAAGCGATACTACGAGGATCCCAAGAGTCCCTGTGTCCAGGGCAATCAACCGGGGGATTGCCCCTGGCTGGGGATACGGGCGCTGTTCTGGCATCTGGAGAACGCGCCTGAATCGGAGCCAGGAGCCTGATAGTGAAGAAGCAGAAGCAGCTGGGTACTGGCAGGCAATCATTGGGGCAGAGAGGGGCAAAGGCACCGAGTCGTCGCACCTTCGTGACTTCATCCCTGGGACTTGCTGCAGGAGCGGCCTTGAGTCCCACCGTCGGCTCCCCAGGGTCATCCGCACCCCTAGCCGAGCCCACGAAGACTTCCGCGCCTCCTCTGAGGGTCACCGATATTGAAGTCCATGAGGTGATGCTGGAGTACCGGGATTGGATCGCGTATCAACTCAATCACTACTACGGTCCCACCAAACGGACCGTGTATGTGGCCCATACCAACACGGGATTACAGGGTCTGGGTGAAGGCCGCCGGGAGTCAAAGGAGGTCCTGGACAAATATTTAGGTACCAACCCCTTTGATTGGGTTGGAGACGAGACCTCTCTGCCTCTGGCCTTGGCCATGTACGATCTGATGGGCAAAGCAGCGGGTGTGCCTGTCTACAAGCTCTTCGGCCAGAAACGTCGCTCCTGGGTCCCGGTGGGAAGCTGGACCGTCTCCACACATCCCTCCAGGATGGCGGAGGCCGTTCAAAGGTACTCCACCCAGGGCTACACCTGGATGAAGTTTCATCCTTCTCCCTTTGAGAACCTGTTCGACCAGATCGAGGCGATGGAAGGCGTGGCACCCGACGGCTTCAAGCTCCATCTCGATTTCACTCAAGGAGGGACTGACGACCATATGGTCGATCTTCTGGAAAGACTCTCAGCCTCCCGGATTGTCGGTTGCTTCGAGGATCCGATCGACGTTCGAAACATCAGTGCCTATGTCAGTTTGCGGAAACGATCACGCCTTCCCATCGTTCAACATGCCAGCCCCATGGCGAAAACCCACGAAGTTTTGATGGGCGTCGCTGACATCTACATGATGGGTCATTACAAGATCGGACAGGTGATGCGTCGTGCCGGCTTGTTTGAAGCGGCCAATGCCTCCTTCATGATTCAAAACGTCGGGGGGCACATCACCCGTGCCATGACGACCCACATGCAGGCAGCCTTTCCTACTGCAGACTTCCACTTTTTCTGCGATGCGGAGACTTGGAAATCGGATGTAGTGAAGGAAAGGCTGGAGCCTATCAATGGTTTCCTTCGTGTGCCTGAGGCCCCCGGACTGGGTGTGACGCTTGATCGTCAGGCACTAGACCGACAGAAGAACCTCAAGCTCCCGGAGCAGCCGCGCTGGATCATCAAGTCTCGGTTCAAGAACGGAACCAAGATGTACAACATCGCGGATCCCAAGCGCTCGCTGTTCATGGTGAGGCCGGATCGCATTTCCCGCCGACTGAGTCCCATGAGCTACAGCTGGCCCATCTCAACGGAATACTGGGACGATGACGGCTCGTTGGCCTACAAGACGATGTTCGAACGGATCGAGCGGGAAGGCATGGTACTGGAGAGATAGATCGAACAACGTGGCGCAGGCTCTTGATGGAGGAATGCTCTTCTCCCAGGCGCCTTCCATCGGAGGGTTGGAGCCCGTCCATGGTTCAGACAAGGCCTCGGCCAAGCTCGGGTGCCATACAAGACCCCGGGTTGACATGGGTGGTGATCCTAGTTTAGGAGCAGGTCGACCGCTCCACGCAGCGCCCTCACCTGTTCCTTCGGTACAACAAGGAGCACCGAATTGTGGACCCCTTTCAATCCGGGGCCGATCCAGGACCGGGTTCACCCCAGTTCGACACCCGAAGATCGGGGACCCGGTCATAATCGCGGAGATTGGCCGTCACCAGATCGTAGTCCAAAGCGATCGCTGTAGCCGCGATCATCAGGTCGTGAGCGCCGATGTTTTGTCCCCGCGAAAGAAGATTAGCCCAGAGCCGGGCATGGACGCGGGCTTCCAGCAGGCCGAAGGCAGCTACCGGTATCTCGCGGATTACCCATTCTACGAACCGATCGCGCTTCGACTTACGCGCCACTCCGCGTGCCCGGTGAACGCCATGGAGCAGTTCTGAGGCTGTCACTGCAGATATCGCGACCGGCTGTTGCCGAAGCGCCGCCAGTCGGGCGTCCAGGTCGAGTCGCTCCCGCTCGGCCTCAATCAAAACCGAGCTGTCGAATATCACTCCCATTGCGATTCTCGGGGCGGCCCCACGGTTCGACGAAGCTTCTCGATATCCCGGGAAAACGCATTCGCCTCGTCAGCACCAAGACGAGGAAGGCGCCCCAACGCCAGCCGCAAATCCGCAGCACTGACTGTGGCTCCGCCCGAAGGCGGCGAAAGCTCGGCCACAGCCCGCCCGCCGCGGGTAAGCCGGAAGTGGAGGCCCTGGTAGAAGGCCCGATTTACGAGATCCGCGAAATTCCGGACTGCCTCAGTGACCGAGAGCGTGTGCATCCCCTCGGTGGACTCCGCAGGATGCACTGTTTCTGGGATGTTCTTGGGTGTCATACAATCAGATTATCAGATTTTATGAGTCAGGTCCATTCGGTACCTGCGATTCGAAGTATCGGAACGAATCACGGTCGACGGTGAGGTGCTGATTCCCCTGGAGGAGAAGGACTTATGGGAGATCAAGGAGAGGATCGAGGCCGAGTCGGTCGAATCCATCGCCGTGGCTTTGCTCCACACGTATGCCTTTCCTCAACACGAGCTTGCGGTGGGAGGGTTCCTCCGTGAACAGTTCCCCAGAATTCCCATTTCTCTGTCACACCAGGTTCTACCTGAACGGAAGGAATACGAGCGCACCGCTACCACGGTAGTCAATGCCTACGTCCGTCCCACGATGGAAGGCTACCTCCAGGCGCTGCGCGATGGGTTGCGCCAGCAGAAAATCGATGCCCCGCTGCTCATCATGCAGTCTGCGGGCGGTTTGACCCCCGAGGAAGATGCTGCGTTGCGTCCCGTATTCATGTTGGAGTCGGGCCCTGCGGCGGGGGTGTTGGCCGCTGCTTTTCTGGGGGATCGCCTGGGGACTGCGAACCTCATCACCTTGGATATGGGCGGGACGACCGCCAAGTCCGCGATGATCGAAGGGGGGCGGGTCGACTACAGCTCGGAGTACGAAGTGGGCTCCTCACTGTCTGTGGGCAATCGATTGGTGGGGGGTGGGGGCGAGCTGATCCGGGCTCCCAGTATCGACATCGGCGAGGTCGGGGCCGGCGGCGGCAGTATCGCCTACCTGGACCCGGCTGGCGGTCTTCGCGTAGGACCCCAGAGCGCCGCAGCCCTGCAGGAGATCAGAGCCGAGATGGCCCGGGGCATGCTGCGTCAGTTCGGGCATGAGGGTTTCGAGTCCAAGGAGGTGAAGCTGCAGTGCCACTGCGACGTTCGGTTCAAAGGGCAAACCTCGGAAATCCGGCTCGAGATTCTCGAAGAGCAGATCGACGAGTCCGCCGTTGCCCGACTCTGCTTCGCCTTCCAGGACGAGCACCAAAAGCTCTACGGCCACGGGTCGGATCCTGGCAATCCGATCGAGGTGGTTGCCGTTCGCCTGATCGGCCGCGCCGGCGCGCCGCCAGGAGACCAGGTGCTCAAACCCGCTCCCTATCCGGAGGCAGCTGGACTCATCAGAGAGGCCTGCTTTTCGGGAGAGGTGGTGGATACGCCGGTTCTAGCACGGACACAGCTGACGGAGCCCCGGCAGGGGCCATTGCTGATCGATGAGTACGATTCGACGATCGTCGTTCCGTCTGACGCCACCGCTCAGGTGGATGAAGAGGGAAACGTCGTCATGGAGTTGGCGAATGTCTGAGATCGATCCCATCACCCGCGAGATCATTCAGAATGCACTTTCGTCGGCATCGGACGAAATGTCTCTGGCCCTCTATCGAACCGCCTATTCCACCATTGTGCGTGACTGTCTGGACTACTCCACTTCACTGTGTGACTCCGAGGGAAACATGATCGCGCAGGGTGTGACCATTCCACTCCATCTTGGATCCGTCCCTCACGCGATGGAGACGCTGCTGGAGAGATTTGGCGACTCCATGGAGCCGGGAGACGTCTTCATCATGAACGATCCCTTCGGCGGAGGGATGCACATTCCTGATATCTACGTGGTCAAGCCTATCTTCTGGGAAGGAAAGAGGGTCTCGTTCTCGGTGACCACCGCCCATCATCTCGATCTGGGAGGCCGACTGCCCGGAAGCTCGGCCTGCGACAATACCGAGATTTTCCAGGAAGGGCTCCGCATCCCCTGGCTCAAGTTCTATCATCGCGGCGAGCCGGATATGGCCATCCATGAGCTGATCCGGACCAACGTGCGAGTTCCGGAATTCACCCTGGGAGACCTCAGAGCCCAGGTGGCCGCTTGCAACATCGGGGAGCGTTCGATCCACCAACTCATTCGGCGTTACGATCCGCAGACCTTCGCCGATTGTGCCGCCGATCTGATCGCCTACACCGAGCGCCTGATGCGGGCCGAGATCGAGTCCTGGCCCGATGGTAGCAACAGCTTCGTAGACTACATGGACAGCGATGGAGTGGGCGGCCCCAGAGTGCGTCTGGAGGTGCGAGTCACCATCGAGGGAGACACCCTGACAGAGGACTTCACCGGTACCGATCCCCAGGTTCGGGGAGCCCTGAACAGCACTCTTTCCTTCACCATCGGCGCGGTGGCGGTCTGTGTGCGCTGTGCCATGAGCCAGGATCTGCCCAATACCGCTGGCATGTTCCGTCCGCTTCGCGTCATCACCGAGCCGGGAAGCCTGGTGAACGTGGTGATGCCGGGTGCCTCCTCGATGCGCGGCGTGACCGGATTCCGCATGGTGGACACGGTCTTCGGAGCGCTGGCCGGCCTACTTCCCGATCGGATTCTAGCCGCCGGAGAGGGGGGTAATACGCTGGTGGTGATCGGCGGAAAACGCCGGGACGGCTCTCCCTACGTGTACTACGAGCTACTCACCGAAACCTGGGGTGGCCGACCCGACCGGGACGCCAACGACGGCTTGTGCAATCCCATCAACGTGGCCATCAACATCCCGGTCGAGCAAGCGGAAGCGGAGTATGCTCTGCGCATCAAACGCTACGGCCTGTTGGGCAGCATGCGCTCGAAGGCGCTTCAAGAATGGATCCTTCAGATCCTGCGAAGCGAGCCACCTCAGCTCTTCTTCCAACGTCATACCTTCAATCCTTTCCGAGATCATGTCTCGCGCCGATCGCATCAACGCGACCGCATCAAACCTCTTCTCGGTCTTACTCATCTGACATCACCTCTCGTGGCGTTCGGATCTCGATCATTGGATAGCCCTGGCGCAGGTTCACGGAGTTGCAACCGTGAATCCGTGGCAGGTTGACGATGTGCTGGGCGTCGGCCCGCATCTTGGCCATGAGCACGCCCGCGAAGTCTTCGTCTTCGCAGCCGCCCAGAGCCGAGGTGGCCGCGTAGATCCTGAACTTCATGACCGTATCTTATCCCAGGTCATCGTTTCTCGCGTCGTGTACTCCTTGCTGCCCAACGCTAAGGTTCCTCAACGTTAGACGTCCCTCGGTTCGGACTGCATCGCTCTCGGCTGTTTGTCCGGCGGGCAGCCATATTTGAGGTAGATACGTAGAGCGAGAGTGGTCGACCCAGGCATTATCCTCGATCGATCTCGCTACGGACCTCGAGTCTTGTCTGCCTCGTCTGGTGCAGTCCGACGAGGCTGCGGGCGCTCTACGAGCATCTCTCGCTCAGATCATCAGTCACTCGGAATCGCTCCACCGTAACGCCTCAGCCGCGTCCTGTGGCTCGTAGCCGAGGACTGCACGCGGGTGCTCGATGTCCCGATAGCCCCATCTGTTGTTTGAAATCGCGAAGAAGACGCCGTATCTGAGGTCGTCCGGCGCGTCGATACACCTCTGGAGCATCTGCGCTATGTCTCGATGGCTGAGGTAGCGGGAAAACTCAGCGGGGTTTGTCGGACGGTTCTCCTCGTTCACCCGACCGATGCGGACGCAGAGGACAGATAGACCATGGGCGTCCGAGAAGTGCCTGCCTATGGCCTCCCCCCAGACCTTGCAGGCGCCGTAGATACCGGCTGGCCAGATTGTCTCAGTGGCGATCCGCTCGAAGCGCTCGGGGACGTCGTCGTACCTGCCTGCGACGATTGCGTCGTATGGAGGCGTTTGCTCGACGCCCGTCGCGGCCGCTCCGCTGCTGCCGAAGACGACCCGTTTCACTCCGGCCCTGCGTGCTGCCTCGTATATATTGTAGGCGCCGATGATGTTGCCCGAGAGGTGACCTTCCCAGACCTCACCGCCCAGGAAGGCGGCCAAGTGTACGACCACGTCGATGCCTTCGAAGGCGGGCTGGATCGCCTCCAGGTCCGAGATGTCCGCTTGGACGCATTCCACGCCCTCCACCCGACGCCGGTTTAGCGCTCTTAGCTGATAGCCGCCTAGAGCTTCCAAGTGTCTTCGGAGGATGCCGCCTATCAGGCCGCTCATACCGGTTATAAGTACATTCGTCATTTGAGTGTGCTCCACACGATTCGTTGACACCCCTCCGGCCTTTGGATAACCTCCGAGAGTGCCCCTTCCTGATCCGGGGACCTATTACTCAGTAAACAGGTTCGGTATGGGTTTGAAAATCGCAGCCCGCCACCATCCTTTGCACAAGCGTTCTGGCCATGGCATGTCCTGAACCTCAATTGGAGGTCGAGCGAAGGGTTGTCGTGTGCCCGAAGGGGCATGCACCCAAAATCGCTCGAGTCGGGCCCAAGCATCTGCTGGTTGGAGCCAGAACGGGTTTCGCCCGGGCCAACAGTGTATCGCTGGTCGAGTCACGAGACAACGGATTGACCTGGGATGAGCCCCGCGAAGTGTATGATTCCCCAGAGAATGACCGGATCCAGATGCTCGGGACGTTACCCGGAGGTGATGTTATCCTGGGCTTCGTCCGGAAAGACCTGAAGGATGAACGTGCGCAAGCCTACCTGATGTGGTCCAACGACAAAGGCCAGAGTTGGACCCAACCCAAACTCCTTGATCCGAAACCCTATGAGTGGCTCTTTCCCTACGGAAGGCTCTTCGAAACTTCGTCTGAAAGGTTGATGATGAACGCCTACGGCGGATACCTCCCGATCTACGACGATCAGACGATGCCGGAGGAGAAGCGTGGCTCTTTTAGCTGGCTGCTGGAATCTTCTGATGAAGGCAGGACTTGGTCGCACGCCTCAACTATCGGCCGCGGCACCCAGACTATTGTGGTACGCCTGACTTCCGGAAAGCTGCTTGCCGTCATGCGAAGTGCGGAGTTGGAGACGCATGCTCAGAACCGGAAGCTGCTCAAAGATCCCAATGCTTACGTCCGATTGCCCGATCACACCCTGCTCACCGAATCGATAGATGAAGGGGAGACCTGGTCCACACCCAAGAGCATTACGGCTGCTGCAGAACTACAGGGATATCCCGTAGAGTCCTCCAGCGGAACCGTCATCATGACGTACACCATGCGTCACCCACCCTATGGTGTCGCGGTGAAGCTCAGCAAGGATGAGGGAAGGACCTGGAGTGAGGCAGTGACGTTGGTTTCAGATGCACCAACCCCAGACGTCGGCCTGAGCCAGACCCTCGAACTGGAACCGAATCGTTTTCTCACGCTCTATTACCAGGATGACCAGGCTCCGGAGAATCGCAAGGCTGAGATTGTCGGAGTCTTCTGGAAGCTCTCCTAGAAGGATTTCGACCGAGCCCTTAGAAGGCATTGGTGCCGATTCCCTCGGCTCATTTTTTTTCCAGCCCTCCCATCAATCGCGCCTTGCACGGGAGCGCCTCCCGGAAAGCAGGCTCGCAAGACCAGCCGAGAGGAGAGTCACCAGCCAGGCGCTGGGCAGGACCCACATCCACGAGATAGCCTTGACTTTGATCAGAATCCGGTGGGCTCCGATGCCGATCACGTCGTCAGGACTCACTGGACTTCGAGTCACTGTCTGGTCATTCAGGCGTGTCTCGGCCGTGCCGTCACTCTCCAGCTGCCACCCTTTCTCGGTCATCCGGATCACGGCGTGGCGGGCGGCCACGCCATCGCCGGACAGGGCGAAGCGATTGGTCTGGGAGTCGGATCCGATGGTGTTGCTCTCCTCCCGGGACGGTTCCCAACGCAGCGTCTGGGCCGCAGCCGGCTCCTTTACGTACAGAAAGATGTCCGGGTGATCCTGGAACCAGGTTGCCAGAGACATATAGAAACCGACCGCCACACCCAGGAGCGCCGACACGATCATCATTCCTCCCGTGCAGCGGATTCTCAAGAAGGCTGCGAAGAAGAGGCCTCCCAACGCACCGGTGATATAGCTGCTGTTCCGCACCGTGAGGTCGAAGAGGTTGCCCCGGGTCTCCTCGGGAATCCTGTCGAGGCAGAGGCAGAAGATCACCGCAAACATTCCGGCGCACACCGTGATCAGGCGGGCCAGCTTGAGTTCGCCGGCGGCGCTCATGGCCTTCTTCCGAAGACGACGGAAAAAGTCCACCGTCAGGACCGTGGCTACGCCATGCATTCCCGAGTCGAGGCTCGACATGGCCGCCGAAAACAGGGCCGCCACTACCAGACCGGCCAAGCCTCGGGGCAAGCCGTGGGCGATGAAGTGAGGAAAGACCTGGTCCGGAGTGCCAGGAAGCTGCGCTCTATAATAGGAGTAGAGGGCCATCCCGGCGAGTGCCAGCGAAATCGCGACACCCAAGTCGGCCCCCAGATTGGAGAGGAAAGAACGCCGCGCCGCCGGGACCGAGCCGGTGGTCAGGTATCGCTGAATGGCCACTTGATCCGAACCGGCGGCGCAGATCCACCAGAAGAGGGTGTAGATGGCCATCCCCCCGAGACTGACCCGCACGTAGGGATCGAAGGCGAAGAAAGGTTGTGGCTCCCTTTCGGCCTGCATCACGTCGTGGAACCAGGTGACGGGACCAGTCCCGGTTTCGGCGAACACGAAGCCGATGGTGAACAGGAGACCGGCGAGGAGGATAAAATACTGGGCCACATCGGTCCAGATGACTGCCCGCATCCCCCCCATGGTGGTGTAGACGATAGCGATGGCGCCGATACCCAGCACGATCCAGACGAAGGACTGTCCCGTCATCCGGGCCATAGCAAACGAGGCCGTATACACGATCATACCCATCCAGAACAGACGCCTGAGGATGAACAGTATCGACGCGAAGAGGCGGGTCTTCAGCCCGTACATCTCCTCCAGGTACTCGTAGGCGCTGGTGAAGCGCTTACCCATGAAGAAGGGAATAAAGAGCAAGATGACCAGGGCGATGGTGAAGGGAAGGTGCATGTAGGCGCCCCAGATCCCTAGGCCGTTCTTGATGACTTCGCCCGGCTTGGACAGGTAGCTGACCGAGGACAGGAGCGTGGCGAACAGGCTCAGGCCCACCAGGAACCAGGGCATGCGGCGCCCGGCCATGAAGTACTCCTCCGTCGATTTCTGCTGCTTGCTGAAGCGGTACCCCAGCACCAGAACGGCGAGGAAGTAGACGAACACGGCCCAGTAATCTATCGCCTCCAGGCCTTCGAATCTGTCCAGACGCTCTGCTGCGGTGGCAACGAACATGATGAGTACAGGAACCCGCCAGGCTTGGAGCCGAGGTTCAACGCTCGGCTCAACTAGCGGGAAGGCCATCGAGGGTCGCCAGAACGGGCGCAGCCAGGAGGGCCCTAATCTCGCCCTATCTTCAACTGTCCAGCTTTGGCTCGAATAAGACCGAGCCTGTTCTCCACCGGGACGAGCTTGGAGCCATCCGGCGTTGCCCGCACCACGTGGGCGAACTCATAGACGTCAAAGCCGGCGAAGCGATCGTCGTGGAAGACGCTCTCCAAGTCAGAAACGTACTCCTCGATCCCGACCGGTAGCTTTACATAACGGTTCAGATACACCGGCAAGCCCAACTCTTGTGTCAAGTTGAGCGCTTCTTCCACCACCGGGTCCGCCAGTGCCCTCGGTAGGCGACAGCGGTGTACCTGGCCTGGGGGGTCCTCTAACGCCTCGAACCAACTGGTACGCAAAGTAATTCCGTCGACCAGTCCTTCTCTGAGCCACGTTTTCCAATCGAAGTGGATGTTGGCTGGGAAACCCATCAACTGGCCAGGGCAGGGCTCAGGCCGAAAAGCTTCGGTATGCAGGTGAACTTGCATCTTTTTCCCGGCCTGGCGGAGACGCCGGCTGGTTTCGCGCACGAAGGAGGTGTAGTGTTCACCTCGTATTTGGGCCAGACGCTGTAAATCGGCGTTGTCCTCCAGAGGGTCCGACCCAAATCGCTGGCGGTATTCCGCCAGGACCGGCTCGTTGAAACCATAGGCATGCGGTTCGTCGGTATAAGTTCCGTGGGCGAGACACGCAGGTCAATGCCATCGACACCGGCCTCAATCAGCCGATCGACCCAGCCAGACCAGAGCTTCCGGACCTCCGGATAGGCTTCACAGGCCGCAACCAGATGCTCATTCTTACCCTTGGCAAAGGCAATTGCTCCACCGCTCACAAACCGAGTCCACCAGGGGCCCTCTTTGGTCGAGGAGTTATCGACGTCCAGGTCCACTTGAAGAGGTCCTAATCCGGAGTCAAACGCCAATCCAGAGCGGCGAAAATCACGGGGGGAGTCCCTCACTATGGCGCTGCGGGTAGCGACTACGATGGGAAGCGTTTCCGGACCGGGCCCGTAGACCTCCAGCATCCCCAAAGCGGTGTTGCGGAAATCGCCTTTCTCGTCCTTGAAGTTCGTGGTGATCAGGATGTACGGATCGGTCAAATGGAGCCCTTCCAGAGTTAGGGTCCGCACCGCTGCCCCCTGGGCGGTTACCAGGTCACCGTAGTAGTCGCGCACTTCCCGAGGAGCCGGTTCGACTTTTTCCTTGAGAGTGAAGGCCACATCCCGCTGTTGGTAGCGGTAGTTGTTCAGGCTTGTCCAGATCTCGAGGTTTTCTCTCCGGATCCGTGTTGGTGAATCATCTTTCTTCAACAAGCGGATCTTTTGCACCGGCACGGATTGCAGGTCAGGTAGGGCTTTCAGGGGGCGGCGACGAATCCGCGTGTAGGGATGGCGCTCCACGAAGGGGATGGCCTGCACCGGCGTGTCTCCAATGCGCTTGATTGCGGTAGCCTTTGCTTGTGGAGAGCCCTCGGGATAGGCTCCCCAACTTCCAGTGTGATACGGCTTGAGCACGGCGTAGAATTCCAAGCCGTGTTTGTGAGCGCTGGGAACAGCAGCCTTGAGAGGCTCGCCGATTGCGCTAAGGGTCTTGGTGCCATATTTCATCCGCTGGAATATGGTCCCGGCCCAATACGAGTCTGGATCGATGTCGTAGTAATAGAGCCAGTAGATGCGCCTGACGCCCATGCTTCTGAGCTGGAGCATCATTTCGTCCAGCAACTTGAAGCTGTAGAGACCGTATGTCACGTCGTCGGGAAAATCCACGGTGGCAGACAGAAGAAAAGAAGACTGTCTGTTACGAGAAGTGGTCAGCATGGCTCTTTCCCCCCTTTGCAATGACTGGGGTCGCGCTAGCGGGCATCGACGCTTTGACCAGCCAATCGGCGAGACATTTTCTCGCAGCATGGGACATCAAGTCTATATACATTGTCTACGAGGATTGACTCAAGGCTGTTGACCAGGGAAGACGGCTCCCTCTCCACTCGTTCAGGGGCACGATGGAGCCCGAACGATCTCCCCGGCTTCGCCCTGGAGGAGTCTCCCGTGATCTGGGGGGATGAGATCGAGCAACCAGTGAGGTGGGAGTGGAGTCACGCCCGAGCAACATCGGAGCAGCCCGACCGAGCATAACACAGCCAGGGCGGATGATTGCGGCGTCGCAGTAGACCAGCGATGAGAAATGCGGGCTAAACGTTCAGATGAACTGGTCGGGTACCCTCTCAGATTGTCCACCCTGACTGCCGTAGTCACCGGACAGCTTCAGCCCGGAATCCGTGGACAACTTGGCCCGGAACACGCATGAGAAAGAGCAATTTCCACCCCCTCACCTGCACACGCTGGTCCCCGATGGTGCCTGGGATCACTCAGGAACACTGTACCAGAACTCCCACGTCGACTCCGAGGTCATGACCTGGCTCTTTGCCGACAAGCTGGACGCCAGCCCGAATCCAAGGAATCCTTTTCTATTCACTACTTCCTCGCCGCCGGGCTCAGGACCTCATCCATAGCGGACCCAGACCCTCAGCTCCTCCAGGGAGACTGGTTTAGATGCGTCCCCGGATACGGGCGGCTGGACTGTGACCTGGAAGGTGTTTGCTCCTTTCTGCAGGTCGTGGGTTTCCCACTCCAACCATCCAGCCCGATCCCCGGTCGCGGCCCGGGGGTGGGGCTGTTTCTGACCATTGAGTCGCCAGGCGATCCGGTCTGATTCGCTTGCCAGGTCCCAGCGCGTCTGGACCGTGATCCGGGAGGCTTTTTCGGGGCGATCGGCAATCTTCATACCGAGGTCGTGCTGAGCCGAGCCGGACTGGGTGGTGAAAGACAGCGGTAGCTGCCCCGGCCAAAGCGTTTCGTTCATGTACCCTACCCGCTTACGATCCAGATCGATCTGGTACATCTTGTCCATTCCGGCCAATGCGTCGGGATCCCCGATCTCGGAGAGGGACTGAAATCGGGCCGGGTCGAGGAAGTTGAAGGTGTGCAGACCGTCGACGCCCTCGTCCCAGAGGCGGTATGCGGCTCCCCGGACCGCCTCGACGTGGTCAAAGACATGTTTCCAGCCGAGACCGCCGTAGACCGGAATCCCGTGATCATGTCCCAGCCGGATCCACTCTTCCACCGGGAAGGAATAAGGCAGTGAGCCGAAGCCTGCGATCAGGAAATCAACCCAGCCGCGGGCAACCCACTCTTCGACATCGAGGCCAACCCCAAGGGCCAGTGACGGGGAGTCCGGCACTCGCATGGACAGGTGAATGGGCCGTCCCCGCTGCTTTGCACGCTCTTCGAGAACCTGATGGACCTGATGCATGAAATCGGTCATGACCGGCACGTGTCGGCGCTCCTGTCCATACTTGAAGATCAGAGGGTGACGGCACCAGTCCAGTTCGATCCCTTCCAGGTCGTAGCGGCGAGTCGCCTCTTCGACGACTCCCAGAAGCCGCTGCCTCACTTCGGGATGGGCATAGTCGAAAGCAGGCCAAGAGAAGGAGATCGGCCCCATGGAGCTGTTTCGGAACTTGTCGATGGTGCGCTCTCCGCCATTGCCCCAGTACTCCAGCAGAGCTGAGTGGGGATGGTCCGTGCTCTCGCCCTTGATCCAGGGTAGGAAGGTCTCCTGAAATCGGTCTGGATCGATCCTCGACTGAAGCAGCTGTGGGTTTTCCAGCTTGAAGGGCGACCAGTACTGCAGTCCCGGATAGACGGCGCAGTGGATGTCGTTCATGCGCAGGGAGAAGAAGAACTCCATCCCGTTTTCGTGGGCAAATCGCACCGCATGCTGGACCGGATCCGGTCCAAGCACCTCGATGTTCTCCTTCGGGAGATCCCAGTGGGGGATAGTCGTGAATCCGCAGTGGGCCAGGCCGTTCACGTGACTACCTCTAAGGGGCTCCATGCGCATCGACAGGTACTGCTGGACGGAGTCGTATTTGGAGGGCCACCCCGAGCGGCCCAAACCCTGGGCAACGCCGGCAAGGTCGTCGGCGTCGTTATTCCAGATGATACGACGTCTTTTGGGTGGCGCGTCTGAGGGTATCTGGGCCTTTCTGCAGCCGCTTCCCGATAACCCTGGGAGGAGTGTCGTGGCAGCGGCAGCGACGGCTGTTTTCTTGAGGAATCGTCTTCGGTTTTCCATGGCCCCATGATGCCAAAACTCTGCTGGGCAGTCACGCCCGGACTGCTTCCTGAGGGAGATCCGAAGGGGGACACTGATGCAGGTGCGAGTTGGCTTGCCTAAGGGCAAGAAGAAGACGCTAAAGAAGGTACGAAATTTTGATTTCCAGCAACCGGAACCTCCCAGACAAGTGTGAGAGCAAAATTCTCAGAACGCCCGAGCTAGCAGCTAGAGTCGCCTCCGCTGGTATGAGGATGTTCCTCCAACAGCGCTTCGGGGGGGTACGGGAGGTGTCAGGACGACCGCTGGAACACTGATCCTGTCCCGGTATGTCCCGTTAAACTTGCCAGCTCGGCTCGGTCTCGGGACCTTGCAGGCTCGGTTCTTGCGGAGGACGACAGGAAACCGGGACAGTCAGGGCAAGTCGTGATCTGCGGCTGATCTGATCGCCAGGCTGCCCCGGAAGATGCGGGAGCCGACTTGGAGTGGCATGGGGGTTCCGTGCATAGTCGTTCCTAACCATTGTACGGCTGCCCAGGCGCGCTGCTGCCCGCGCTGGTCTATCGCGTGAAGCGACATGGCAGCGCGTCGGCCGAGTGTGTGCGCACGATGAGGTAAGGCAATGGCGATCCCTGGTCGATTAGCCCTGTATGGGGAAGGACGTATCTCCCGCGGTCGGCCACGGGGTTTGGGTCTGAGAGTCGGCTAGCCGGCTGCCAATACTTCGGAGAACGGCGTGAAGTTATCCGGCCCGTACCCCGCATCGTAGATGGCGAACTCGATCACGCTGAAGTCCTGGCGATGCTCCATGATGGCATCTCGGACCAGCTTGGCCACTTCCGAAGCTGGATCGAGAAAATATCCACGGACGGAGGCAATCAGCCCCTATGGGCGCACAGTGGTAGGGAGCTTTTCTATCGAAAAGGGGAGGAGGTGATGGTCGTCTCCATCCGGACTGAGCCCAAGCTGGACGTGGCCCCCGCCGAAGCGGCTGTTCACCTAAGCCGAAGCCGACCCACATCAACATCGTCCTGAACTGGTTCGAAGAACTCAAGCGACTGGTGCCGACGGGGAGTAACTGGACCTCCGCATTGTAGGGTTGCTTGGTGTGCATCGACAGTTTCCTTGGGAAGACAAGACTGAGGCCTCGGTGACCTTCTTTCGTTCGCTGCTGGAACGCGTAGGCAGGAAAGGCTGGATGCCACTCGGGCTGCACCTGTTGATGGGAGACAACGCATCTCAGAAGTTCGTCAACCTACTCCGCAATCTGGAGCATGACCGGGTGAGAGTGGTACAGGCAGTGATGAGACGGATCAACCAAGCAAGGTCCATTCAATAGGGCCACTCCACGACTCTGGATGCGGCCAGAAACTCAACGGTCGGGTAGGCCGGGATGGGCGACTGAGCTGACTACCCTCCCCACGATTTCCGACGCCGTCTCAACATCCTCATCGTCGATGCCATGGTGGACGACGAACTTCACGGACTGCTGGTCCAGGACCGTGACCCCTACCCCGGACTCCAGCGCGCGTTGGACAAAACTGAAGGGGTCTGTGTTGTCGATCTCCACCCTCACGATGTTGGTCTGTACGGTCTCCATATCGACCCTCAGTCCGGGTAGCTCCGCAAGCCTCTCCGCCAGCATCCGCGCCCTTCGATGGTCTTCGGCCAGGCGGTCGACCATGGTTTCCAGAGCAACGATCGCAGCCGCGGCAAAGAGCCCCTCCTTGTGGACGGAGTGACAACCCAGCACCCGGTGATTCTGCCGAGAGTGCTGGATGAATTCCTTCGAGCCGCACAGCATGGCCCCATACGGAGCCCCCAGTCCCTTGTTCAAGCTGAGACTCACCGCATCGATACCTTCGGTCATGGCTCTCAGAGGTACGTCATGCGCGACGGCCGCATTGAAAAGGCGTGCGCCGTCGACAAACACAGCAGCCTCGTGCCGGTGGGCAAGCTCTCCGACTCTGGCCGTGTAACCGGGAGAAAGGGCTACCCCTCCCGAGATGTTGTGAGTGTTCTCGAGACAGACCATGGCGGTCCTGGGACGATAAGCGTAGGCCTGTTCCTCGATCGCCGACTCGATGTCCTCAAGAGCCATCTCGCCGAGCTTGTTACCCCGGATCAAGCGGGGAACCGCCCCAGTATGGGCAGCGATGTTACGATCTTCGACCCACCAGAGGTGGCAGCGAGCCTCCATGATCACCTGGTCGCCCCGTTGACAATAGCCCATCATTCCGAGCAGGTTGGCAACGCTGGTGGTCGACACCAGCATGGCAGCCTCCTTCCCGGTGAGATCAGCCGCCATTTCCTCCAGACGGTTCACATAGGGATCTTCCCGCCAGAGAGGCCAGCCGATCTCGGCAGAGCGCATCGCCTCCCACATCGCTTCCGTTGGTGGGAGAACGAACTCACCTCGTGTGTCGACAATCAGCCTGCGAAGAGGCAAGGAGGCCTGGTTACTCATGGATCGAAGTGTCAAGGAACTACCCTCCTGGATTCGTGTCTTCAGGGAACAAACAGCGAGAAAGTACCGGAGCGGTATGACTCTTCCCAGTCCGAGGGTATCTGGTCTCGCTGAGTTTGCTCTACCACGGCGCAGTCGGCGGGCAGGCGGCTGGCGTTCTTTACGACCCTCCGGGAACCATCCTTCGACTTCGCGCCTGTGCGAGGCCGTTGATCGCCCAACTGAGGGATGTCAGAACCAGGTTCTCGCAGATGCCTGCATCTCATGGAGCACCCTCCTTTTCTGGCGAGACCTGTGATCTCCGGGCTGGCAAAGGGTAGAGGAGAAAAAGGGACACGATGGCGGCCACCAGGGCGAAAGTAAAGCTGGCCTCGAATCCGAAGTGGTCGGCCAGGACCCCGTGCAGGGCGGGCCCGAAGAAGCTCAAGGGGCTGGCCAGCATAAGGAGCGACATGTTCCGGGTCGAATCGGCCGCCGAGGAGACGCTGATGGCGTAGTTGGGGAAATAGGACCCGCCCAACTCCCCCGCTCCCATGAGCCCGAAGGCGAACAGGTAGGCATAGCCAGGGACTGTCCACCCCCAGAGAATGCCCGCTTCCAGAAGAACCATGCTGCCGAACAGCGGAGACCGGATCCCCCAGCGGATGGCCATGGTCCCCAGAACGAATCCCCCCACGGACTTCACCCCGAAGCGCATGGCCATGATCCACCCCGAGTAGTCCTTGGGATCGCCCCCCAGGACGTCGCGGGTGTAGAGCGAGAGGTTGGGAACGGCGTTGATGAGCATGAACCACATGAAGAAGGCCAGCCACAGCAGCACCAGCGCCCGGTCCCGGACGAAGGCGGCGATGCCGGTTCGGAAATACTGCATGAACGGAGGCCGCTTCTCCTCCGGCACCGAGACCAGCTGATAGCGGCTGCAGAGAAAGGCAATGCCGGCCACGCTGGGAGCCCCGATGAGGTAGAGCACCCCGAAATCGTAGGGATACTCCAGCCAGGGAACTCCCCCACCCAGGACGAATTGTGCCCAGAGCGACCCTGCCACGGCCAGGATCGGTCCCCACGTGTAGGTCCACTTGAAGGCCCAGGCCCGGCCTTCCACCGTGGTCCCTCTCCTCAGACACTGATAACGGTAGACCTGGGAAACGTATGCCGAAAAACCCTGGATCAGCCCCTGACCGATGACCGCCACCAGGCGAATCGTGTCGCTGAAGGGAAAGAAGAGGAGGACGGCGATCACGCCCAGGACGGTGGCCGTGACCAGATTGGAGGCCACCGCGGTGGCCCGGGTGTAGCGGTGAGGCGCCACCCACGAGAGCACGGGGGGCAGGAGGGCACCCAAAAGGTAGGCCGACATGGGCAGGTTCGCTACAAAGGCACTGGCCCCCAGCTCGTCGGCCAGGGCGGCCTGGACCACGCCCACGTAGATCACGGGCGCTGCAAAGAAGAGGAGTCCGCTGGAGGCGATGAAAATGAGCCCATTGCGCCGGTTCACCTCGGAACCGATCAGGACGTCATCGACTACGGACTGGGTCATGGCAATCTGGCGATGCTATCCCGTTCCGTGGTGTTCTCCAAACCCATTAGCCGGGACTTCTAAGCCCCTATTGTAGGTTGCGATATCAGGGCGAGCTTGAGTTTCCGTCCCGTCGAAGCAACTGTGTCGACTCGACGAGCCATTGAGCCCCGACCGCTTTGTTACGCATATGTTACCCAAAGCCAAATTGGGTGCTACGAGGCGCTTTAAGTCTGTCGGTTTAACTAACTCATGAAAATAAAGTTATATTGGTCGGGACGGGGAGATTCGAACTCCCGACCCCCTGAACCCCATTCAGGTGCGCTACCAGGCTGCGCTACGTCCCGACCGGGAAGGAGAGGGAATCATATATCAAATATGAGACGCGGGGCAACGGAGGCTGGGCTGGGTTCTCGGGGTAATCAGGCTACGGTCAGGAGGCCGGTTGTATACATGATCAGTAGGCCCAGGAGAAAACCTGAGAAGCTGTAGCCGCTTAGCCAGGCTGCCTTCTCTGTCCGAGTCAGGAGCTGGCCGATCTGGTAGATGACCTGCAGGATGGCGCCGGTGCCGATTGCAAGAAAAACCGTGGCCAGGACCGGGGAGTAGCTGAAGCCTCCGATCCAGGTTCCGATGATGGTGGGTCCTCCGGCCAGGGCGCCCAACAGACAGAGTCGGCCCAGGCTGGCACGATCCCGGGCGATCGGGGCCACGATTCCCAGGCCTTCCGTCAGGTTGTGGAGCGTGAATCCCACTACCAGGAACGTTCCCAGGGCGATCTCGCCTATGGCGTAGGCGGAGCCGATGGCGAGGCCCTCTCCCAGGTTGTGGAGTCCGATGCCGAGGGCGACCATCAGGGAAGTCCAGAGCCGTCCCTCTGCTGTCGTCTTGTCGGAGCGCTCAGGCTTGCTTTGCGACAGATAGAAAAGCAGCAGGATGGTGCCGAGGATGCCCATCGCCACCAGTGCGACACCCTGGAAGGCTCCCGCAACGCGATCCGCCGTCTCCAGCGACTCGGTCAGTGTGTCCACTGCCAGGAAGAAGAGCAAACCCACCGTCAGGCTGAGAAAAAAGTCCAGCCAACGGGAGGAGATGTCTCGCAGAAACGGGTACCAGAGCAGGCCTAGAAAGACCGGGATCACTCCGGCGTATAGTCCGAGCAGGGAAAACGTCCAGAAGTAGGTTGAGTTCACTACCGGTGAAAGAGTTGCCACCGGTATCTCGCGGCTGAAGGTCAGGCCGGTCGAGGTCAGAAGGGAAACCGCATGGGTCTCCCCCTCCACCCAGGGATAAGGAAGCTTGATCTTCATTCGTCCCAGGCGGGGAATCGTCTTTTCGGAAGGCTCGGTTGTGAATTGCCAGAGGGCGTCGTCAACCGTTACCTGGGCCACGGTGACCGGTTCCGGTCCCCCATTTACGACATGGACAATCATCTCGTGGGGTTCGGGCAGATCGATCCGATCGATGGTCAGTTCTTCTACCGGAGGGAACGCGGCCTGGAAGACTCCCAGGGGGCCAAAGCGGAAGAAGATGAGAAGCAGCGCCCCCAGCAGCAGTAGCGGAAAGAGTCCTTGCAGCCAGCGTTTCACGAATCAAGCCTTGACATCGAAGAAGCCCATCCAGCCCAGCTCCGCAAACTCACTTTGGTGGGCGTGAAACATGAACATGCCGGGATGACGAAAATCCAGCTCGAGGACGTGGCGTTCTCCCTGACACAACATGATGGTATCGGTGTACTCGTCTGCGATCGTCCTGGTCCCGGTGCGATAGACCTCGAAGAAGTTACCGTGAACGTGGAATGAATTGATCAGGTCAAATTCCAGCAGGTTCACCAGATAGATGCGCACCGGCTCCCCTCGTCGGACCTCGATCGGATGCCGATGGTAGTGAAAGGCGACGGTATTGGCGGCGTAGATCTCGTTTTCCGAGTCGAAATTGGTGTCGAAGCCGTTCATCACCATGACCATTTCTTTTGCCGGTGTGCGTCCTTCCTTGGGATCCACGATGAAGGCCCCATAGAGCCCTTTGTGGATGTGACGTTTCAGCGGGATTGCATGGCAGTGGTAGAGATGGAGTCCACGAGGCTCGGCTTCGAATTCGTAAACGAATTCCTCTCCGGGTTGTATGATTTCAAAGACCCCGTCCATGTTGGACGGATGAAAACCGTGAAAGTGGATGGTGTGTGCATGGGACCCCCCGTTTCTGAAGTTGATCCGGAGCTGATCTCCTTCGGTGCATCGCATCGTGGGTCCCGGAACCTGACCGTTGTACGTCCAGGCTGGGAAGTAGAGCCCTGGCGCAATCTCGATTTCCTTGTCAATCGCAAGAATGTCCCACTCCCTCAGCATCCTGCCATCGGGCAGTTCTGTGACCTTGCCGTAGTCGAAGTCGTACAGGAACTTGGAGGGATCGAACACGCTCAGATCGACCTCTCCAACGGTGGAGAGCAGCCCGGCATCATGCGCGTGGCTTTTCTCGGCATCGGGCTCGGGCACCGAGCCGACCAGAGAGCTGCCCCCGACCAGGCCAGCGACACCTAGCGTACCGCCCAGGAGAGAGCGTCTGCTGACTCTGTTTTCCTCGTTAGCACGCTTGGCACTCATGGCTTCGGTCCTTCTTAGTCCAAATTTAGCCGCGGCTAAAAGCTTGGACTGGGACGGGTTTGAATGTCAAGGATGGCGAAGCATGGGGAAGCCGAGATCGAGTTCCAATTGCGCCGGATTCTTCAGGTTGAAACTTCAGGTCGAGGCACCGACGGGGAAGAATGCCCATCCTACTCTGGTGACTGCCCGATGAAGTTTCAGCCTCGTGAGGCATGGCCTCAGACCAACGAGCGGTGTAGTGAGGCTTCGCACCCTATCCCCCAGATGCGCTGGCCCCATTCAAGAAAGGAAACTTCTGCACGAACAAAAGGGGAGGAGTCTGCCCTCGGCATTCTCCCTCGTTGACGCTGCACTCAAGCACTCAGGAATCCGTGAATCCTGAAGGGATTCCGTATTTCAGCCCAGGGTTTCTGAACCCTGGGTATCCGACTCCCCCTTTGATTCCAACCCCATCGGCGGTTGCGTACAGACGATCAAACGAGAGGCGCTATTCCGCAACAGGGCTACCCAGGTACGCAACCCGTTCCGGGTTGATTCAGATTGGGGGCGACTCCCTCCCCAGGGTTCGGAAACCCTTATATGTGTTATTTGTTGAAAGGAATTCGGGTCAGAACGTCTGATCCGAGCCGACCACGAGATCGTGAAACCCTCGGTCCGTCGAGACCGGAGCCCAGCGAGATCCGTGGTCGGCCCATTTCATGTCAACCCGAACAGTCGCCTGGGCCTCCGTCAAAGAGAGAGCCCGAATATAAGGAAGGGTCTCCATGAAACAACTCAAAGGTAATCCTATCAACAAAACCTGGATGAGTCAGCCCGCAGCGGGCATTGATGTCAGCAAGGATCGGCTGGATCTGTGTCTGCTGCCACGGGAGGAACACTCGGAGCACTCCAACGCGGGGGAAGGAATCGCAGAGATCCTCCGCCGTCTGGAGGGGATCGCGGGATTGGTCTCGGTGGTGGTGGAAGCCTCGGGGGGTTATGAGAAGCGGGTCCTGAGAGAGCTCAATGAGGCGGGGATCCCCGTCTGTTGCGTGAATCCTCGACAAGCTCGAGACCTCGCGAAGGGTCTGGGAATCCTAGCCAAGAATGATCGTCTGGATGCCCACGTCCTGGGGCGTTGTGGGCAGCTGGGGATTCATCGTATCAGTAAGCAGGAAACCGCGTACTATCAGCAGTTACAAGCCTACAATCGCAGACGCCGGCAACTGATTGAGTGTCGTAAGATCGAGCGGACTCGTCGCCATCAGTATGAGGATCAGGAGCTGCGTCAAGGAGTGGAGCGAATCCTTGGCCTGCTGGATCAAGAACTGAAAGAGGTTGAGCAGAAGGTGGAGGAATTGCTGCGGCTCGATGCCGAGCTCCTTCGGCGCCAGGAGGTGGTGCAAAGCTGCCCGGGGATAGGGGAGCGAAGCAGTCAGATCGTGGTGTGTGAGCTGCCTGAGTTGGGCAGGGTCAATCGCAGAGAAGTCGCTTCCCTGGTGGGATTGGCCCCTTGGGATCAGGACAGCGGCGAGGGACTCCAGCCCCTCGTGCCATCTGGGGAGGACGGCGTCAACTCCGTAATCAGCTCTACATGTGCACGCTCTCAGCGATCCGACACAATCCGCAGATTCGAACCTTCTACAATCGCCTTGTCGCCTCCGGAAAAGAGCCTAAAGTGGCCCTGATAGCGTCCATGAGAAAGCTCCTCGTCACGCTCAACACGATGGTCAAAAACGATGATCTTTGGAGAGCACCGTTAGCGGCAGAATCTTGATAATGCTTGACAAAACCAACACAGTCGCTGGGCTGAAATACGCAATCCCGTTGGGATTGACCTCGCTTGGTCTGCGACGCTCAAGACCTCAACCCCTTGGGCCAAGGCACCTGAAACCCACAAACTGGGGGTCGTGGCTTCTATGTCCTGCGTTCCAAACTTGACTCAAAAGTCACGAAGAACTTCAGACAAACTTTCCTAGTGGGGGCCTCAGAGATGCTGGCCCCATTCGAGAGAGAAAACAGCAAGATCCTGCAGATTCCCAACCCCTCGCTTGCGCTTCAGGCTTCCATGACCTAAAGATCACTGAAGCAATGGGTTAAGCGGTTACGAAAGGGGATCGGTATCCAGGTCCGTCAGCAGATCTTGTAGATCCTTCTTGATTGCCTCTACCTGGAGCTGTTCCTTTCGCTGAGCGGCCTTTGAGAACAGGGGGAGTTCTTCTGAGAGGTGGCCGTTGCTCTTCAGCTTTTTGCTGGCGCCTGCGATGGTGTAGCCTTCCTCATAGAGGAGGTGCTTGATTGCCTGTATGATCTGGACGTCCTTTTCACGGTACAGACGCTGTCCCGATCGATTCTTGGTAGGCGATAGGGCCGGGAACTCAGATTCCCAGTATCGGAGGACGTGGGCGGGGACGTCATTGGTCTTGCATACTTCCCCGATTTTGTAGAACAGCTTTCCGCGTCTAGGCATGGTGTTTGATCAAAAACCCAATAACCGGGAAGGACGAAACGTCACCTGTTTTCGCGGACCCAGTTGAATTGGCGCTTTCGTCTGGGGATTATGACCCCGACGAGGCTTGCGTGTCACCACACGAAACGATCCGAAGCCAGCAA
Organism: Acidobacteriota bacterium; assembly: GCA_965219005.1. Classification (GTDB taxonomy): domain Bacteria; phylum Acidobacteriota; class UBA6911; order RPQK01; family JAJDTT01; genus CAUZIZ01. The sequence goes on from CBDCMS010000004.1 coordinate 420,586, forward strand.
GTTTGACGCTCTCGCCACTGACCAGGGTCGACTTGATTGTTTCGAGGAGAAGATCCACTAGCTCCGTTGCCTCTTGGTGGGAGAAGCCGCCGTGGGTGTCGTGGACAATACGAGCTAGATCCGCCTTCACCATGGAAATCACCCAGTCTGCCGGGGGCGGGGGCTCGCCGGATAGCCTCCATCATAAACAGGCGCCATTTCGACTGTCAAGAAAACTACGGGGATCGCCTCCGAAGATCTGTGGAACTGAACCGGAGTGAGGATGGTCAGTGTCGTAGTCCCCGTCTACAACAGGAAGGAGATGCTCTTGAGAGCGGTGGGTTCGGTGTTCGAACAGACCTACCGAGAATGGGAGCTGATCGTGGTCGACGATGGGTCAACCGACGGCACTCGTCAGCTGATGCGGGGTCTTGATGGGGGGCGTGTCCGATGTCTTTTCCAGCCGCATTCGGGAGTCAGCTGTGCCCGGAACCTGGGCGTGAAGGCTGCGCAATACCCCTGGATCGCGTTCCTCGACAGTGATGACTACTGGCTGCCTGGAAAGCTGCAGGCACAGCTCGAGGCGCTGCAGGAGTATCCCCAGTACGAGATCGTGCACACCGATGAGATCTGGATTCGAAGAGGACGACGGGTCAATCCCAGGAAAATCCACCGCAAGTACGGGGGGTGGATCTATCAGCACTGTCTTCCCCGCTGCATCGTCAGCCCCAGCTCGGTTCTTCTGCACCGAAGCGTTCTGGAGGATCGAGGCGGTTTCGACGAGTCCTTGCCCGTCTGTGAAGACTACGAACTGTGGCTGCGGCTGTTTAGCCAGCGGCCCATCTGTCTGGTTCCGGAAGCTCTTCTGGTCAAAACCGGAGGCCACTCCGATCAACTCTCGCGCAGCAGGTGGGGAATGGACCGTTTCCGCGTAAAGGCGCTGATCAAGACCTTTGAAGGTGTGCCTCTGGCACCGTCGCAGAAGCTGTGGACCGCCAAGGAGATCGTCGCCAAGGCAGCTGTACTGGCTCAGGGTGCAGCCAAGCGTGGGAACGTGGGCCGGGCTCGCAGCTATCGGGAAATCGTTCTCCGTTGGTCTCGGGAGTCGGAGCAGCTCCAGGAGGAACTGGCACGGGGGCAGTGGGGAGGGAATCAGTCCGTAGGGGCGAAGTAACCCTTGCGGTAACGTAGTCTGACGTCGTCTTTCCGGACCTTCACCTCAAGCTTTCTGAACTCGCCATCTTTCTTCTTGTTCTTGGGGACGTAAGCGATGTTGTACTGGCTTCTGAGTTCTTTGTTAATGGTGTCGAACGCCGGGCCAAGCCGGTTCGAGGAGTGAGGGAAAAACACGGTGCCGCCGGTACTCTCTGTCAGTTTCTTCAGTAATTTGTCCCCTTCGTGGTCGATCTCAGCACCGAATCGGGTGGTGCTGATGGCGTAGATGGCCGCTTCCGACTTATAGGCCATTTTCAGGGCCTCTTCGAAGCTGCGCTTGCTGGTCAGATCGGATCCGTCAGACAGAATGACGAGCGTCTTCCGGCCCTCCTCCTCCAGCATTTTCTGCTCGGTCACAAGGTAGACCGCGTCATAGAGGGAGGTGCCCCCTCCTGCGCGCAGAGAATTGATCTCATGAAGCAGATCGTTGGGATTGGAGGTGTAGTCGTGAAGCAGTGTCACCCCGGTGTCAAACTCGACGAGAAGGGCTCTGTCTGTCGGCCGCAATACGGCGAAAAGAAAATCGGTGGCCGCCTCCTTTTCGAACTCGAGCTTCAGTTTGACGCTGGAACTGGAGTCGACGCAGAGAGCGATGGTTAGAGGAAGGTTGGTTTGCTGGCTGAAGTTCGAGATCTGTTGCCGCACTCCATTCTCGTAGATGCTGAAGTCGCGCGGGCCCAGGCTCGTCACGAAGGTGCCCGTCTCTTTGTCGTTAACGGTGACCAGAATGTTGACGGCTTCCACCTCAACACGGATCGGCTCCTGTGTCTGATCGTCCCCACCTTCATCCGCTTGGCCCCTCAGACCGGGCTGGAGGGATAAAGTAGCGAAGAAAAGGATGAGAAAGGCCGGGCGCACCAGAGTGTTTGACTTCATAGACTCTGATCATTATTCCAAAGTGGCCAGAAGTTCTGCAAGCTGAGGCGGCAGCGGAGACTCAAAGCTGACCCTTTGTTTGGTTTCGGGGTGAGTGAATGCGAGGAAGCTGGCATGGAGAAAGTGTCGTCCAAGACCCTTGATTGCGGCAGCCAGGCCCGGGTCTTTCAGATGCTGACCCTGTTTCGACCCATAGATTTCGTCTCCGACCACCGGGTGACCCAGATGAGCCAGGTGGACTCGAATCTGGTGGGTTCGTCCCGTGTGAGGAGTCACCTCGACGTAGGAAAAATGGTCGTATGAGCGGAGGACCCGGTACTCGGTGAGGGCTTCCTTTGGCTTTCGACTCTGGGTGGAAATCTTGGTGCGGGCGGTTGGGTGCCGTCCCAGGGAGACCTTTATCTCACCCTTCTTGCGGTCCAAGCGTTTGTAAACGAGGGCCAGATACTGTTTCTCGACTTTCCTGGAGGAGAACTGCCGCGAGAGAAAGTCGTGAACCCACTCCTGCTTGGCTACGATCATGAGACCTGAGGTCTGCTTGTCGAGCCGGTGAACAATGCCCGGCCGAATCGTCTCCCGCCTACTGATTTGCTGGAAGTAGTGAACCAGGGCGTTGGCCAGGGTACCGCTGGGGTTTCCGGCCCCAGGATGGACGACCATACCGGAGGGTTTGTTGATGACCAAAAGCTGGGAGTCCTGATAGAGAATCTGCAGCGGGATCGCTTCTGGAATCAGTTCAGAGGGCTCGGGGGGCAGTGGGTCCACCGAGACCTCTTCGCCCGGTTGAACCAGGTACTTGGCCTTTCGACCTTCTCCCGCAACCAGGACCCGGTCCCGCGAGATCCAACGTTGAACCGCGCTCCTGGTGACGTTCTCAAGCTTGCCTGCCAGGAATACATCCAGGCGCTGACCTGACTCTTCGGGATGTACTGTGAATCGCATAACCTGAAAAACAAATTCCAAGATACAAGATACAAACAAATTCCAAATAACAAGAAACAAATCCCGAAATGGGCTCCCTCCAGTGAAAAGCTGATCCGGTTGGCTGGTAGCCAAAGGTGGAGCGGAGTCAAGGATCGCTCCAGACCGTTTGGAGTTTATTGCTTGGGATTTGTTTGTATCTTGTATCTTGTATCTTGAGTTTTTCTTCCCAAGTAGAAATAGAGCAGGACCCCGGTCGGGAACAGGAGCAATCCAATGAATTGAGAGGTGGACAGCAGTCCATCCAGCACGAACCCGCGATCGGCATCGCCGCGATAGAACTCCAGGCCGAAGCGCAGAATCGGGTAGATCATCAGGTAGAGGCAGAAAATCTGGCCAGCAAATCTCTTTCGGCCGTAGCGCCAAAGCAGCAGGCCACAGAGGAGCAGGGTGGCCGTTGATTCATAAAGCTGGACGGGATGCAGGGCGACATTGATCGGCACGCCCACGTAACGGTTGGCATATTCGCTGGTAAAGGTCACAGCCCAGGGGAGATTTGACGGCGTGCCATAGTCGCATCCGGCGGCGAAGCATCCGAGACGGCCTATCGATTGTCCCAGGGCGATGGCAGGAGCGGCCCCGTCTGCGGCGGTCCAGAATGGGAGCTGACGGTGTCTCAGCAGGTAGAGATAGCTGCCCAGGACAGCTCCCATCAGTCCTCCGTAAAAAACTCCGCCCGCCTGCCAGAATCCCCAGCTCAGCAAGCGCGATGGCTGTGAAAAGTAGTAATTCAGGTCGGCCACTACCATCAGGATCTTGGCCCCGATGATGGCCGACAGGATGATGATAAAGCCGAGATCCCAGGCCCGTTCTCTTGGAATTTCATCCCTTTCCAGCAGCCGAGCGGCCAGGGCAATCGACACCAGACAGGCTGTTGCCAGCAGCAGGCCGTAGGAGTGAAGAGTGAGGGAGCCCAGTTCGATTAGCTTCGGAAACATCAGTCACCTGCCTGCAAGAAGACTACGGAGGAAAGGTTAGACGCCACGATCTCGTAAGAGGATCTCGGGAGCAGATCAAGCTTCGCGCTAAGCGGAAGCCATCTCGCGACCGGTCAGGCGCTCTTCTCCTCCTTTTCCCGGCGGGCCTCAGCGATGATCTTCTCGCCGAAGTTTCCAGGCACGATCTCGTAGTGGGAGCTCTCCATGTGATAGCTGCCCCGCCCCCCGGTCATGGACGTGAGAGTCGGAGCGTAGTTCAGCATTTCCGCCAACGGGACCTGTGCTCGAACGACCTGGCTGCTGCCTTTTACATCCATTCCCTGAATGCGGCCTCTGCGACCGTTCAGATCGCCCATGATGTCGCCTGAGTGCTCCTCGGGGGCGTAGACCTCAACCAGCATGATCGGTTCCAGCAGAACCGGTTTTGCCTTCTCCATCGCATTGCGGAAGGCCAGGGAACCGGCGAGCTTGAAGGCCATTTCCGATGAATCCACGTCGTGGTAACTGCCGTCGTAGAGGGTGGCCCTGAAATCAACCACCGGATAGCCGGCCAGGTAACCCCGTTCCGCCGATTCCTGGATCCCTTTTTCAACGGCCGGAATGAACTGACGGGGAATTGAGCCTCCGAAGATCTCGTTCGCAAACTCAAATCCAGCTCCTCGCTCGAGTGCCTCGACGCGGATCTTGCAGTCGCCAAACTGTCCGTGTCCACCGGTTTGCTTCTTATGTCTGCCCTGAACCTCTGCGCTCCCGGTGATGGTCTCTCTGTAGGGAACCTTGGGCGGCCTCAAGAGGACTTCGACGCCGTATTTCCTTTGCAGTTTGTCCACTGTGACCTCGACGTGGAGCTGGCCCGAGCCCGCCAGGAGCATCTCCTTGGTCTGGGGATCGCGGCGGAAGCTGATGGAAGGATCTTCTTCGATGATCCGATGGACCGCAGTACCGATCTTGTCTTCATCCCCCCGCGACTTGGGCTCGATTGCAAAACTGATCGAGGGCTCGGGGAAGTCGACTTTCTGAAATCTTGCCTTGAAAGAAGAATCGCCCAAGGTGTCTCCGGTCATGGTTTCCTTGAGCTTCAGAACCGCACAGATATCTCCCATTTGCGCTTCGGTGATCGGTTCGTGAGATTTTCCCTGCAAGACCTGAAGGGTACCCAGTCGCTCCTCGTTGTCCTGGCTGAAGTTGTGCAGTGCCGAATCGGATTTGAACTTGCCGGAAAAGACTCTCACCAGACTGATCCGACCCGCAAAGGGATCGGCCAGGGTCTTGAACACGTAACCTGCCGTGGCGCCACCTTCCGATACCTCGATCTCTGTCTCCTCCTTGCCCTGAGCGTCCAGGGCGGTCGGGGGGACTCGCTTCAGGGGGTCGGGAAACAGGTCAACTATTGCATCCAATAGTAGTGCAGTACCGATATTCTGTGCAGCCGCGGCGCAGTACACGGGAAAGATTTCCCTGGAAATCAGACAGCCGCGCAGCCCTCCCAGCAGGTCCTCCCGACTCAGGGAGCCCTCCTCGAAGAATTTTTCCATGAGCGCGTCGTCACTCTCGGCGACCATCTCGACCAGTTCGTCCCTTCGGCTCGACGCCGATTCCTGGAGCTCGTCAGGGATGGCAGCCTCCTCGAACTCTCCGCTGCCATCGTTCTTGTAGAGGTAGGCTTTCTGCTCGATCAGGTCGATGATCCCCTTGAAATCCTGCTCTTGGCCGATTGGCATCTGAACGGGGACAACCTTTCTGCCGAAAGCCTCCTGCGCAGAGGTCAGGCCTCGCTCAAAGCTGGAACGGTCACGATCCATTTTGTTGATCACGAAGGCTCGAGGCAGGGCGTGATCTTCGGCGAAGGACCACACCTTCTCGGTCTGGACCTCCACCCCTGAAACGGCATCGATCACGACTAGAGCCGTGTCGGCGGCCACTAGCGAGGACTTGGCATCCAGGATGAAAGCCGGATAGCCCGGAGTGTCCACCAGGTTGATCTTGTGCTGCTTCCACTCGCAGTGGGCCACGCCGGTGTTGATGGTGATTTTCCGGGCGATCTCATCATCGTCGTAATCGGTCACACTGTTACCGTCGTCGACCTGCCCCAATCTATTGGTGGCACCGGTCAAGAACAGAAATGCGCTTGTCAGGGAGGTCTTACCCGAGTCTCCGTGACCTACGAGCGCCACATTTCGAACCTTCTCGCTATCGAACACCTTCATGAAAGGCTCCTTTCAGGTATAGTTGAGGTTCAGGAATTTAGCATAGGGTTGGCTGCTTTTCAAAGGGTTGTCTGCTTTTCAAATTGGGATGTGCGGTTCAGTCAAGGTTGAACGCCTGGTCACGCTTTCCGTGGTTCCTGCCGGTAGGCTTCAATTGAAATTCAATTGCGTGCTGATCTTCGCCCTCTGTTTCGCCTGCTCCAGCGGGGCCGCTGAGGTCGATCAAGTTGGCGGAGCCAGGGCCTTGCGCCATGTGGAGGAAATTGTCCGCCACGGGCCTCATCCTCCCGGCAGCGAGGCCCAGAAGAAGGTTGGCTCCTACCTCGAGGGAGTACTCGATGGCTTTGGCCTGGAGGTCCGCAGCCATGTCTTCAGGCCAGTGACTCCAAAAGGCCGGCTCGAAATGAAAAATATCTGGGCAGTGCTGCAGGGGAAGCGGCCGAATGTGATTCTCCTGGCCAGCCACTACGATAGCAAGCTGTATGAGCAATTTCGATTTGTGGGAGCAAACGACGGAGGTTCCTCCAGTGGGCTCCTGTTGGAGCTGGCTCGGGTCCTGGCACTGCGCAATCCCACGGACTACACCATCTGGTTCGTTTTCTTCGACGGAGAAGAAGCGATCTACCGTTGGACCGATGCCGACAGTCTCTACGGCAGCAGGGAGTTCGTGAAGTTGCTCAAGCGCAGCGGCCAGTTGAAGACCATCTCGGCAATGATCCTGTTGGACATGGTGGGAGGGTCCGATCTTCTCCTTCGTCGGGAGAGCAATTCCACCAAATGGTTAAGGGATCTTATCTGGAACCGGGCCGCCGAGATGGGCCATGATGGCGTCTTTCAACGCGCCGGCCGTTTCATAGCCGACGACGACCACACACCCTTTCTCAAGGAGGGGATTCCCGCCGTGGATCTGATCGATATGAACTACATGAACTATGGTCCCTGGCATAGCCCCGACGATACCTTGGACAAACTCTCCGCGCGGAACCTGGAGATCGTGGGCAGTGTGGTTCTCTCCAGTCTTCCCGAGATCGCCAGGTCGTTGTCCCAACGGTAGGCCCGCCGGGAGACCCGGGCCAAGGTGCATCCATGACGAGTGCTCGATGGGTGATAGTCGCGGCCGCTCTGGTCCATCTGCTGGCGTTCCTAGGGATGCTGGGTCGGATTGAACCGATCTACGCCCACTTCTACAGCATCGCCTGGTGGACCTATATCGTCTTCATCGCAGGGATCAACCACCAGCGCGGAAACTCATTACTGTTGGGGCAACCTCGCGAGTGTTTTTGGCTTTTCTGTTTCTCGGTTCCCACCTGGCTCTTCTTTGAAGTCTACAATTTCCGTCTCGAAAACTGGCAGTACGTGGGAGTGCCTGAGGCGATCTATATTCGCTGGCTGGGCTATGTAGTTGCCTATGGAACCGTGCTTCCGGCACTGTTCGAAACCGAACGCTTTTTGCGCAATCTGGGGCTTGCTCAGGCGTCCCCGAAACGGCCGGTTCGGGTGAGTCGAGCTCTCCTGAATCGTCTCTTGCTGCTCGGTTGTCTCATGATGTTGTCGATTCTCGTGCGACCCGAATTCCTCTTTCCGCTGTTGTGGATTGGGCTGATTTTCCTGTTGGATCCAGTCCTCTATCGCCTTGATCCTGAAGTCTCGCTCCTGGGGAGGGCCGAAAAGGGTCGCTATGGTCTCATTCTGCGTCTGCTGGTGGCCGGGCTCCTCTGCGGCTTCTTGTGGGAATTCTGGAACTATTGGTCTGGTGCCAAGTGGGTGTACACCGTTCCCCACTTCAACTTCTGGAAGGTGTTCGAGATGCCTGTCTTGGGATACCTTGGATTCCCACCGTTTGCTCTGGAATGCTACGTCTTGTGGCAGGCCTTTCAGCTGTTCCGGTCGCGTGTCCTCTCCCGGGGACACTTGCGTCCGGCGCTGACCCTGGTGGTGGCTGTGGTATTTTGCCTCGTCGCCTTCTGGGGGATCGATCGCTTCACGCTTTCCCAGCGGGTCGAGATGGGCCGATCCCCTGTTTTTCTCCCCACTAGCCCAGGACACAGAGCAGTTCTATCGACTAAAGGCTTCTCTACGTTGCGTCGATCAGTCTGGTTGTCGGACAGCTGGCCGATCGCCGACCGGACGGCTGCGCGCCGATTCCGGCCTGAAGGCGTCAGGGAAGTAGGGGGACGATATGGGGAATTCTAGATTCTCCGGCATGTCGACGGCCTGGGTGTACAACTTTCTACTGTTTGCGGTTGTAATCTACGCCGCATTCATTGAGTCAACGACATCCGATTTCTACTATCAGAGTGTTCAGGAGGACGAGTATGTCGAGTGGGCCAGTTTTTGGGCCTTTCTTGCAGCTGGAGGGGTCTTCGTCCTGGCTGCGATGCGGCAGCGGAGTGCGACCGGAAAGCTGCCCTGGTTCTTAGTGGGAGTGGCGCTTTTCTGCGTTTTCGTTGCCCTCGAGGAGATTTCCTGGGGCCAGCGTGTGGTCGCCTACCGCCCGCCAGTCTACTTCTTGGAACACAACTTTCAGCAGGAGCTCAACATCCACAATGTGGTTCGCAGCTCGCTCCGAAAGCTGGCGCTGAAGGGCGTCATTTTGGGCTACGGGGTCCTACTTCCCCTTATCTCAATGGTGCCCGCAATGGCCCGACGACTCAGCCAACTGGCCGTGACTGGAGCGCCGATCGCACTGGCACCCTCTTTCCTCGCCACCTTCATCTTGTATAGCTGGTATCCCTGGTCTTTTTCGGGGGAGTGGGTAGAACTGATGTTGGGTCTGGGATTCTTCCTTTCGGCTCTCTTCTGCGTCGATGCCTACGGGTCGTCCCGGCGCCCCTTTTTCGGGTCCAGACATCCGATTGTCGTTCTCATACTGGGCTGGACGCTGGTGGTCGGTCTGGGTTTTCTCACCGCAGCATCATCGCGTCATCTGCGAGGTACACATCCTGACAACGTCGAGGCGGCCAGGTCGGAGACACAGGCCCTGGTCCGGGACTTTCTGGAGCAGAAGCAGCTTCCGAAATGTGGCTTGCACAAGCGTCTTTATACCTACAAAGAGGAGTACGATAAGCCTTTTTTGCTGCGGGGTACCTTCTCTCGACTGACCAGGCAGGGACTGCCCAAGGCGAGGGCGGACTTCCTCTTGGACCCATGGAACTCTCCCTATTGGCTTCGGTCGCGTTGCCGTGACAGCAGGGTCAGTGTCTTCGTCTACTCGTTCGGTCCCAATCGGCGCCGCGATTCGACCCGTTGGGAGATCGTGGAAGATGACGTTGGGGGATACATCAATCGGCAAACAGTCCGCCGGCGTGTCTCCAGTGAGTGGGGATTAACAGGGCGAAGCTCAATCGAACCGCCCACGTCCAGGGCACCAAAGTAGTGCGAAAACCTAGAAGCCTGAAGCGCGAGCGAGGGGGTTGGGTCTCTGCGAGATCTAGCTGCAGGCCGCTCTCTCGCTCGCGCTTCAAGCTTCTAGGCACAAGGTAGGTGTCGTCGCAAGACAGCGGTCAGATGTTATTTTTGAAGTGATTCTCGCTGGCGAGGAACCTTTTCAGATGGTGGGAGGAAAACCGTAGAAAAGGCTGGTTGATTCCTAGCTCCGAGGCGAGATTCTTCTTGGTGGCACCGGAGTGCAGATCTAGGTTCTCCACCAGAGGTCCGCGACCCTAACTGGGTCGGTTGATCGATCTGTTCTGGTTGGGGATAGAGAGAGTGTTTCCCTCCTGAGATCAGCTCCATCAACTCAATTGGAATGTTCGTCAGCTTGACCATCCAGACCTCCAGACGCGTGTGCTTCCCTCCGTAGATTGGTGTCAACCTCGCAAGGGTGGACATGATGTGCCTGGACAGGAAGGCGGATAGTTCGGGACAACTCCGGTACATTTGGGCTGCGAAAGCCAGGGAGCCCACCACGGGTACCATCCCAAGCAGCAGAGCCAACTTGAAGGAGACTTGACTACCCCTCAGCTTCAACATTCTCCACAGAGTTATGAGCGTGCGCAAGACTGAGGGATTAGCCATTAGGAGCAGTGGCAAGGGATTGTGCAGCAGGGCGGCAACAGTCCCGCTGAGCAGGCGCAAGCTGAAGCTGCTTTGAGGGTCAAGATCGGGATAGCTGCTAAGCAGGTCCGTGACCAACCATGCGAACCCGAGAGCTTTGATCCCTGATGTTACCGGTGTCAGGAGCTTCAGGGAGATGTGCAACCCGAATCCTCTCAGGTACTCCTGCAGAGAGGGTTCCTCAAGCCGCCCTTCCAGACGGCGGCTTGCCACTGCTGACAGGCGACCGTCCTTCTCCCATTCTCCGAGTCTGGCGCCAATGATCTTCTTCGCATACCCAGCCTGAAACTCTTCAGAAGTCAGCAGGAGCGTGAAGTTCTTGATCGCCTGCTTCCGGCGGGAACGATCGCCGAGAAAGCGATGCCAGCTTGGCGGCATGGCTCGGCTGAAAACGAAGTGAGCCAGAAAGCCTCCTCCGACACCGCAAATCACGGTTTGTGGCGGCACTCTCCCGGTGCGTCGCCACTCAGCCGCCTGGGAGGAGATGTAGTCTCGGATGACGTTCTTCCGGAACCCCTTATCGATCAGGAATCTTGTGACTTGGGCCCTCAGCTTGTGATTTCCCTTCAGCCCCCTGAGGAGCCTTCCCGGACTTCCCGGCATCACGCCCGAAAGGTAGACGCCGGTGGAAAAGAACCTGTGGGAGGCGAGGAATTTCCTCTTGCCGGTCTCATCGAGGATTCGCCGTCGCATCCACCAGGCTACTCTGGCCTCCTTGATTGCTCGTCTGGACCGGTAGGAAAGCAGTCTGGGTCCGTTTCGGAAGAGGGCGACCTCTCCTGTCTTCCATCTCTGGGAGTGAGAAATGAGTGATTCTGCATCCTGTTTCAACTCACCATACCCTGCTGCTCCGAGAGCGACCTGGAGACCTGACTGGTTGCTGTCGAGAAACGCTCTAAGTCGATTCTCATCGACGTCGTCAAACAGCGGAAAGCGACGGTGAAAGATGGAGTAGAAAAGATAGTAGGGGGCGAGTAGAGCTGGAATGCCGGATTCAAGGTCGACGAGGACGTATTGTGAGCGAGTCTTGACGAAATTCGAGGTTGCAACCAGGGTCTGCGGGCAAACCTGCCATCCGGAGCCTACGAGACCGCTGCGCCGGAACAGCACTTCGAGGTCCTTCATTCTCGAAGTGAGCACCCCAGCCTCACTATCAGGACTTGCTTCTCTGGGAAGGGCGCGTCCAAGGACTCGGGCGATGGGGCAGAGTATATGATTGTAGAACAGACGCCTCAGCATCCTCGGGTCCAGATTATCCACTGCGAGTCCTTGCCCATCGATGAATTCGGCCCCCAGCACGAAAGAGCTGTCATCCTCGCTCCAGCGGGTGTAGTAAGGGGCGGCGACGCCGATGTCAATCCCGGCGAACCTGATGAGACTGGCGGCTACCCGGCGGCGATAGTAGCAGGCGCGAATAGCGTCCAATGAGCTGCGGTAGGGAAACGGTGACTGGAACAGAAGCCAGTAGATCAGTCTGGTGAGGCGTCCCGCGCGAAAGATTTTTTCGACGCCAAGCGAGGTTTTTCCGGACGAATCCTGAATCTTGACGAGACGGGCCACTGCTCCTCTTCCCCGGCCGATTTCTCGGACCGAAGATATCCGCGGATACGGGTTCTTCCCACCCAGGACACGCGGTTCCTTTGAGGGTTGCGGCTTCATCATGGGTCTCTACCCGGGAATCGAAAAGGTACAGGATTACACCCTTCTAATCGGCCTGACCGGCATCCTGCCTTAGTCCTTAGAGAGCCCTACTCTTAACCTTGCCCGTGCCCGTGCCCGTGCCCTTTTTCTCCAAGCATCTCCTGGCACCCCGGACGTCTCGCGAACGGGTCTGTGCTGACTGGGCTGGTCAAGGTCGTTGATGAAAGCCGTCAGATGGACTGGGACAGAGGCAGAGGGGAGGGCAAAGGCACGGGCACGGGCAAGGGTGAGGGTGAGGTGCTAAAGACGTAATCAGCCGGTGGGCACGACTTCTGCTGATTCCCGGTAGGAACATCCCTCTTGCTGGCAGAGCCGGACCAGGCCTTCTTTCTTGGTAGATCGCTCTACCAGGAAGGCTGCCCCGCAGGACGGACATTGCTCGGAGATGGGTTTGTTCCACAGAACGAATTTGCACTCCGGATAGCCATTGCAGCCATAGAAGGTTCTGCCACGGCGCGACTTGCGCCGCACGATCTGGCCCTTTTCGCACTGAGGGCAGGTAATCCCTGTGGTTTCCAGCTTGATGTACCGACAGTCAGGATAGTTGCTGCAGGCGGCGAACTCGCCATTTCTGCCATGTTTGAGCACAAGGTTGGAGCCGCACTTGGGGCATTCTTCATCCAGTGGCGTATCTTCTCGGATCGTGGTCTTACCATCCACCTGGATCGTCTTCTTGGTGTTTTTACAGTCGGGATAGCCGGAGCAGGCGAGGAAAGTGCCATAGGGCCCCTTGCGATGGATCATCGGGCTGCCACACTTGTTGCAGGCCTCAGCCGGCTCTTTCGCCTCCTCATCGTCGCCTTCGGCGTTGTCCATCTCGCGGGTGTTTTTGCACTCCGGGTAGGCGCCGCAGGCGATGAACTTGCCAAAGCGTCCCCATCGGATCACCATGTCCGCTCCGCACTTTTCGCATTGGACACCTGCCAGGGTCTCCTGCTTCTTGAGGCTCTTCATCCCCTTGCGGGCGTCTTCCAACTCCCGGGAAAACTCCAGGTAGAACCCCTTCAGGGTGTGCAACCAGTCCTCTTTACCTGCTTCGATCTCGTCAAGGTTCTGTTCCAGTTTGGCGGTGTAGTCGTAATCGAAAAGCTCCTTGAAGTACTCGACAAGTAGCTCCAGGACGGTCTCGCCCAGCTCGGTGGGCACGAAGCGACCTTCCTCTTTCTTGACGTAATCCCGGCTCTGGATGACCGAGAGGATTGAAGCATAGGTTGAGGGCCGCCCGATCACCTTGTCTTCCAGTGCCTTGACCAGGGTCGCTTCACTATAGCGCGGTGGGGGTTGGGTGAACTTCTGCTCGGGTTCGACCTTCTCGACCTGCAGTTTCTCACCCACTTCTACCAGGGGCAGGAGCTTGTCCTTGTCCTCTGCTGCCTGATCGTACAGCTTCAGGAAGCCGTCGAACTTCATGACGCTACCCACGGCTTTGAACTGGGTGCTCCCGGCTTCGATCTCTATGTCGGTCTGATCGAATACGGCAGGCTTTATCTGGGAGGCGACGAAGCGTTTCCAGATCAGGGTGTACAGCCGAAACTCATCATGACTCAGAAACGAACGGACCTTTTCGGGTTCTCGGAGCGTCGAGGTGGGGCGGATAGCTTCGTGTGCATCCTGTGCGTTCTTCTTGCCTTTGTAAGTGAGCGCACGAGGCGGCAGGTAGGGCTTGCCATAGCTTCCTTCGATAAATTCACGCACCTCGCTCAGTGCTGAGGCGGCCACACGAGTCGAGTCGGTACGCATGTAAGTGATCAGACCCACACTTCCCTCGTCACCGATTTCGACGCCCTCATAGAGCCTCTGGGCGACCATCATCGTCTTGCGAACCGTGAACCTCAGCGCGCGTGCGGCCTCTTGCTGTAACTTGCTGGTAATGAAGGGGGCAACCGGGTTCCGCTTTCTCGCCTTCTTGGTAAGGTTGCACACCTTGAACTCTGAGGATCCGAGCTCCTCCATCAACTGGTCGGCTTCCTCCTGGTTCGAGATCTTGAACTTCTTACCGTTCCGTTTTACTGCCTTGGCTTCGAACGCGGGAGGATTCTTGGCTTGAACAAAGGCCGTGAAATTCCAGTACTCCTCCGAGACGAAGGCCCGGATTTCCTTCTCACGGTCTACGATCATGCGTAGAGCAACGGATTGGACGCGTCCGGCCGATAGGCCTTTTCTGACATTGGTCCAGAGCAGGGGACTGATCTTGTAGCCGACCAGGCGATCGAGGATTCGGCGCGCCTGCTGAGCCTCCACTTTGTGCTTGTCGATTGCCGTGGGGTGTTTGAAAGCCTCGAGAATGGCCGGTTTGGTGATCTCGTAGAGCAGTACCCGGTGGACTTCTCGACCCGAGGAACCGTTGAGCTCTTCTGACAGGTGCTGGCAAATCGCCTCTCCCTCGCGGTCGGGATCAGCGGCTAAATAGATGGCTTTCGATTTCTCTGCCGCCTTTTTCAGGTCTGTGACGATCTTTTCTTTACCTGGTAGGACGCGGTAGCTGGCCTCAAAATCACGTTTGATATTCACGCCCAGCGCCCTTTGCGGCAGGTCCTTGATGTGGCCGGCGCAGGCGCGCACGATGAAGTCCTTGCCGAGATACTTCTCTATCGTTCGAGCTTTCGCTGGCGACTCAACAATTACCATCGACCTGGCCATGAGTATGTCTCCTTAGAGCCTCTTCGTCCCGATGCGTCCTCCTCTATAGCACAATTTGGTGACTGTGTTGTAGAGGAGACATCGCACTTCGCTCCGAGCTTTCGTTCGGGTCCGGCTCAGTCGAGCCTGCGGCTGAAACGACGTCCGGGCCACTGTCGGATCAGGCCCTTCATCTCTAGATGCAACAGGGCTTCATTTAGTTTCGGCTGCTCTAAAGGGCACGATCCCAGGAGCTGATCGATGTGAAGTTCGCTGTCGCGGGGCAGCAGCCTAAGGATCAGATCCTGCTCCGGGGGCAAGTCCAACGCAGGCTTGTCCGGCTCGTTCCCGTTTCGCAGCTGCTCCAGAACCTGAACCGGCAGTTCTTCCAGGATGTCCTGAGTATCCAGGACTACTTTGGCTCCCTGCTTGATCAAATAGTTGGGTCCGTAGCTTCCAGGGCTTGTGACGTTGCCGGGAACTGCCCAGATTTCACGATTCTGTTCCAGTGTCAGTCGCGCGGTGATGAGAGAGCCCGAGAACTCGGATGCTTCGGTGATTAGAGTGCCAAGGGCGAGGCCGCAGATGATGCGGTTGCGGATGGGGAAGTTCTGGGGAGCCGGAAAGCTGCCACAGGGAAACTCGCTGACTACGCATCCCTTTTCTCGTATCCGTGCATAGAGGTTTCGGTTTTCTCTGGGGTAGATGACGTCGACCCCACTTCCCAGAATCGCGATCGTTGGGCCGCCCGCCTCTAGAGCTCCCAGATGGGCCTGCGAATCGATACCGCGTGCCATTCCACTGGTGATGGTCAGACCCAGCGAGGCAAGTTCTCGAGCCAGTTTCCTCGTGATCTCCCGGCCGTAAACCGAGCACCGGCGAGAGCCGACCACGGCCACAGCTGAGTCCCTGAGGTGTTCCGGCGTTCCCAGGCAATAGAGGACCACGGGGGGATCGAAGATTTGTTTGAGTAGATCGGGATAGGCCTGGTCGAAGAGAGACAGGATCTGGATCTCCTTTGACCGTGCCGAGCCGAGCGCTTTCTCGGCGTTCTTCTGGGCGAAGCCGCCGGCAATGGAGTGAGTCGTCTCCGAAGAAAGCCGTAGCCGCTTCAGCTCCGACCTGGGAAGTGCAAATACGGCGGAAGCCGAGCCACAGTGCTTGAGCAAGGGATGGATGTGTCCGGTCCCCAGTCCAGGTACCAAAGACAAAGCCAGGCAGAAGAAGGTCTCGTCATTCACTCCGTCGTCTCTAACGTCGGACGGTGGCACATATGTGAGATTTTCCTTACCATGGAAGTGTCTTCAGACTGTGTAGAGGAGCGGGTTGTGTTGGGGCAGGGGTGGGCGGCGGCGGCGCCCGAAAGCTTCCTGCTGGCGGATCACCTATGAAGCTCAAGGTGTCGTTTATCGAGTTCTTGAATGCGGTCCCACTGGGATGGGGCCTTACCGAGGGTACCCTTCGGGATACTTTCGAATTGGTTTTCGACGTCCCTTCTGGATGCGCCCAGCACCTGGCGGCCGGTGAAGTGGATGTCGGACTGATTCCTGTCATCGAGTATCAGCACATCGAAGGACTCAAGGTCTTGCCCGGCATTTCGATTGGAGCCAGGCGCGAAGTCAAGAGTGTGCTTTTCATCAGCAAGGTGCCGCTCGAGCAAGTTTCGAGGGTGGCTGTGGATTGTTCCAGCCGCACTTCTGTGGCCCTACTAAAGATCATTCTGCAGGAGTTCTACCGAAAGGATTCGGTTCAGTACACGGCGGAGCCTCCGAACCCGGAACGAATGCTGGAGCTTTACGATGCGGCGCTCCTGATCGGCAATCCTGCACTCCATATCCCCAGTTCGCTGCTGGTGTACGACCTGGCTCACGAGTGGAATCGCTTCACCGGTCTTCCTTTCGTGTTCGCCTTCTGGGCGGTGAGATCCGGTGTAGATCTGAAAGAGCAGGCAGAGCTCTTCTACCTCTCACGGGAGGAAGGGTTGAAGGCGATTGACGTCGTCGCCCAGCGTTACTCAAAGAAACTAGGCCTTCCCCCTTCCGAGATCCGTGACTACCTGAACAATCTCGATTATTTCCTGGATGAAGCCAGTCAGAGAGGTCTCGAGACCTTTTTTCAGCTGGCGGCCAAGACCAGTCTGATCCCGCCTCCCAAGCCTCTCTACCTCTATGATGTCAAGCAGCCGGTGTCGCCGAGGCTGGTCCGAAGTTCCCGATAGCATGACGGTCAAGAGCGGCCTGGAAGTGTTCCTTGATGACCGACTCGATCTGGTTCGGGGCGAGCGGGTCGGAATCGTCGCCCACCCGGCATCGGTCACTTCCAGGTTCGAGCACATCGTGGACCTGTTCTACGGGCACTCTAGCATTCAACTGACCACCCTGATGGGACCCCAACACGGAGCTCGCGGGGAAACCCAGGACAACATGGTGGAATGGCAGGACTATCGGGATCCTCTTACAAGTCTGCCGGTGTACAGCCTCTACAGTAGAACCCGCCGGCCCACTGAGGAGATGCTGGCCGACGTGGATGTGTTGGTGATCGACCTCCAGGACGTGGGCGCTCGCTACTACACCTTCATACACACCATGGCGCTGGTGATGGAGGCTGCGGCCCAGATGGGCAAGCGAGTCATCGTGCTGGACCGTCCCAACCCGATCAATGGGATTGATGTCGAGGGCAACCTGCTCGACTCTCGCTTTCGATCCTTTGTGGGTTGGCATCCGCTGGTGGTTCGCCACGCCATGACGGTGGCTGAGCTGGCTCTGTACTTCAATTCCGAGCTCCCTGCGAAGTGTTTGCTGGAAGTGGTCGGAATGGAGGGGTGGAAACGCGAGATGTTCTTCCGGGATACGGGGCTCCCCTGGGTTCTCCCCTCGCCCAACATGCCCGCCGAGGAGACGGCGCTGGTCTACCCTGGAATGTGCCTGTTGGAGGGCACCAACGTTTCCGAAGGCCGGGGAACTACGCGCCCCTTCGAGTTGTCGGGTGCACCCTGGGTCGATCCCCTTGAGCTGGTTGAAAGGCTCCAGGCGGAGGACCTCCCGGGAGTGGTATTTCGTCCCGTTCATTTTACTCCCACCTTCCACAAGTGGAGCGACCAGATGGTGGCGGGAGTCCAGATCCATGTCGAGGATAGAATCGCCTATCGACCCTACCGGACCGGTCTAGCCCTGCTCAAGGCCTACCGGGAGTCCGGCGGCTCGGAGTTCAAATGGAAAGATCCGCCATACGAGTACGTGACGGACAGGCTTCCAATCGACATTATTTGTGGCACGGATCAGATTCGATTACAGATTGAACAACAAGTTGCCCTGCGGGATATCGAGGGGGGATGGGAGAAGGGTAGGCTGGGCTTTGAGAAGCGGCGGAAGGAATTCCTCCTTTACTGAGTTCCATTTCATAAATACCATGATGTTTGCGGAATGGGACACTTAGAAACCGAGATCAAAATCAGAATCGACAAGGCCAGTCTTGCCGAGATCCGTACCCGCCTTTCCGAGCTGGGTGCCCAGCCGCTTGCGAAGCGAGCCAAGGAAGAAAATCTTCTCTTCGATTTTCCGGATCATCGACTGGAACGGGAAGGCTATGCTCTGCGGCTTCGTGCCTATGGCGAGGAAAGCCTGCTCACCTTCAAGGGGAAGGCTCGTGCTGATTCCCGGGTGAAGGAGCGGGAGGAGATCGAGACCCTGGTTTCGGACGGGAGCGCCACCAGAGAATTACTTTGCGCCCTTGGTCTCGGCGTCTCTTTTCGCTACGCCAAATACCGCGAGATCCATGAACTTTCCCTATCTGGAAAGAAGGTGGTTTTCTGCCTTGACGAGACTCCTGTCGGCACCTTTGTCGAAATCGAGGGCCCGGAGAAGGCGATCGATGAGGCGGCTACGATCTTCGGTTGGGGCTCCGACTCCTTCGTTCGAACCAACTACGTGGAGCTCTACCGAAAAGGAGCCGAAAAAGGCGGCGAGCAATTGGAATCATCATTGCCATGCAGGGGATGATCCTGGCAGCCGGCCTGGGCAGTCGGCTCCACCCCTTGACACTGTTTCGGGCCAAGCCCGCGATTCCATTTCTCAACCGCCCCCTGATCTGCCACGCGGTGGGCCTGCTAGGTCGATTGCCTCTATCCGAGCTGATCGTAAACCTGCACCATCTGCCCGATTCCGTTGTAGCAGCGTTGGGAGAGGCTACTCCTCGGATACACTACTCTCCCGAAGAATCGCTTCTTGGAACCGCAGGAGCAGTGGGTCGGGTCCGAGCCCGGTTGAAGGATGATCCCTTCGTCGTGTGCAATGGGAAAATCTATTTCGAAGAGGATCTTCACAACGTCGTGAGCTTTCATCGGGATCGAGGAGCGTTTGCCACGCTCGTCCTGGTACCCCACCTTGGGGAGCAAGGTTTTCGCCCGGTCAGGGTCAATCGAGCGGGTAGGGTCGTCGGGTTTGGACAGGTCAGCCACCCTGAGGATAGCCTCGAGTCCTACACCTTCACCGGCGTCCAGGTGCTGTCCCAGGGAGTGCTTGATTTCATTCCCGATGGTTCTTCAGACTTGGTGGACGACTTGTACCTGGGACTGATTCGGGAAGGCTATCCGGTCCTGGGTTTTGTCAGCAAGGCACGCTGGTGCGAATGCAGTACGCCTGAACGCTACTTGAGCAAGTCCCTCGAAGTCCTCGATAGCCGAGGATTGGACTACATGGCTGGTTCCACTTTGGACAAGGATGCTTGCCATCGGTCCGTCGTAGGTCAGAGGGTCGAAGTTTCGCCCGGTTCGAGTCTGGAGCAGTGTGTGGTCTGGGACGACGTGCTCATCGGTCCAGCTTGTTCTTTGAGCAACACGATCGTCCTCTCGGATGTTCAACTGCCGCCGAAGACGAATCTTTCGAACGTCATCATCACGCCGGCGAACCAGCCTGAAAAAAGCCAGTCCGCAAGTGAGGATAGACGGGAAGACTACCGAGTATGGCCTTTGACCTGAAATTTGAATAGTGAGCAGTGGTGAAGTGATCAGTGAACAGTACCGGAAACAGCTGCAGCCCACAGAGCCGCGAACGACTTGACTCGTTAGCAGCATGCCCCACGTTTCGAGGAGAGAGCTGGACAACAGCAGAATCTCGCAGATGTCCAACCCCTCGCTCGCGCTTCAGGCTTCCATGGCTCGAGGAGTTGCTTTCATGTACGATCCGGCGGTCTGCAGCCGGGAGTGGGACTGACCTGAAACTTCATGAATGACAAGACCCTTCCTCCGTTACCGCAGAGACTCCGAGAGTTCATCCGACAAGAACTAGGTTGCAATCCGGCCCAGGAAAGCCTCACGGCCTTGTTGGGGGATGCCTCCACCCGGCGATACTTTCGCTATGTTTCTGACAAAAAGGAATCCTTCATCCTTACCGCCTACCCCGAACCGTTCGAACCTGAGACGTTCACCTATCTTCAGGTGTACACCCTCTTCTCGGAGCTGGGACTGCCGGTGCCGGAACTGATCGCCCTCAACGGCACTTTGGGAATCGTGCTCCAGGAGGACCTCGGAGACGAAACTCTCTTCAATCGTCTGGAGACAGGGAGCCCGGCGGAACGCATGCGATTGATCCGCTGTGCCATCGACTATCTGATCAGATTGCAGCAGCACAGTGCGACTGCCTTGAAGCCCGATTACGAGGCCTCTCGTCTGGCCTTGGACGAAGCGAAGCTGGGCCAGGAGCTCGATTTCTTTCGAGAGCACTATCTGGAGGGCTACCGGGGATTGAGCAACCTTGAAGAGTCATCCTTGACCCGGGAGTTCTCCCTCTTGGTGACCGAGCTGGGTCGGTCCCCTCGGCTACTGTGCCACCGGGATTATCAGGTTCGAAATCTGATGCTCAAGCAAGACCGGCTCTACGTCATCGATTTCCAGGATGCCAGGATGGGCCCCTCCTCATATGACCTCGTATCCCTTTTGAAGGACTCGATTCAGCTGGAGCCGCAGGAGGTAAGGGCACAGGTTAACTATTATCTTGGCCTAGCAGGGCAGGGCGGGGACGTCGAGTGGTTCAATAGAGAGTTCGAGTTGATGTCGATTCAGCGGCTGCTGAAAGCGCTCGGTACCTATGGGTATCAGATCACGGTCAAGGGAAAAAAGGATACCTATACGCCTCATGTTGAAGGTTCTTTAGGGAGGCTGTCCCTGTCCTTGCAGGCCGTCGCCGGATTCCCGTATATTCGATCTGTGGTGGAAAGGGAATTGGATGCCCTATGAGTAACGTCTACATCGAAGAGATTGCGGCTCATGTTGGTGAAGAAGTCACCATCCGAGGCTGGCTCTACAACAAGACAGACAAGGGTAAGCTACGGTTTCTGCTGGTGCGCGACGGGACCGGAACCATTCAGGGTGTAGTGTTTCAGAAGAACGTTTCTGCCGAAGTCTTCGAAGCGGCTGACCGTCTGACCCAGGAGTCCTCCGTCCTGTTGACCGGCACCGTGACAGCTGACGATAGGGCGCCGGGTGGGTTCGAGATGGACGTGACGCATCTGACGGTGCTGCAGTTCGCGATGGAGTACCCTATCACTCCCAAGGATCACGGGACCTCGTTCTTGATGGATCATCGTCATCTGTGGCTCCGCTCCTCGCGCCAGCACGCCATTCTGCGGGTGCGCCACGAAATCATCCGGGCCTGTCGGGATTTTCTGGATGAGCGCGGATTCATCCTGGTGGACACGCCGCTGCTGACGCCGGTTGCCTGTGAGGGGACGACGAATCTGTTCAAGGTGGACTACTTTGAGGAAGAGGCTTTTTTGAGCCAGAGCGGTCAGCTTTACAGTGAAGCGTCCTGCATGGCCTTCGGCAAGGTCTACTGCTTTGGGCCCACGTTTCGTGCCGAGAAGTCGAAGACTCGACGTCATCTGACCGAATTTTGGATGGTGGAGCCCGAGGTGGCCTTCGCCGAGCTGGAAGATGCCATGGTGCTCGCCGAGGAATTCGTTTCCTATATCGTGGCCAGGGTGCTGGAACAGCGCCGTGAGGAGCTGGAGCGGCTGGAGCGGGACGTTTCCCTGCTGGAGAAGATTGTGCCACCTTTCCCCAGGATCAGCTATCAGGATGCCTTTGCGAGGTTGGAGGAGAAGGGCACCGAGACGCCGCGGGGGGCTGATTTCGGAGGAACCGACGAGACGCTCATTTCCTCAGACTTCGAGCGGCCGGTCATCGTGCATCGGTACCCCATGAGCATCAAGCCTTTTTATATGCAGCCTGACCCCCAGGATCCAGACCTGGCCCTGTGCATGGACATCCTTGCCCCGGAGGGCTATGGGGAGATCATTGGTGGCAGCCAGCGGGTCCATGAACCGGATCTCCTGGCGCAGAGAATCCAGGAGCATGGGCTCCCGGAGGAAGCCTTTCGCTGGTACTTCGATTTGCGGCACTACGGATCCGTGCCCCATTCCGGATTCGGCATGGGCATCGAGCGCGTGCTCTCCTGGATCTGCGGTCTAAATCACGTCCGAGAAACGATCCCGTTTCCCCGCATGTTGAATCGTCTCTATCCGTAAGTAGGTCTGAACGTCTGAACGTCGCACGTCCCTTAGGACCGACGACTGTGGCAACCTGCAACTTCAAGGACTCGCCAGCGCTGCCCCACGACCTGGGACGTGCGACGTTCAGACGTTCCGACGTGCGACTCCCTAATGGTCCCCGGTTTTTCTGATATCATCGTTCGAAAGAGAAGCCAATGGAAATGCGTATCCTCGACGGCAAGAAGACCGCCAATGAAATCAAGGCAGAAGTAACACGAGAGATTGAAGAGGTGCGCCTTCAAGGCCTGGTGCCGGGGCTGGCCGTGGTGTTGGTAGGGGATGATCCTGCGTCCCGGATCTATGTCCGAAACAAGGCTCGCACCTGTGCCGAGCTGGGCATGCACTCGGAGCAGCTCGATCTGCCTGCGGAAACGACCACCGAGCACTTGTTGGAGGTCATCCGGGGGCTGAATTCCCAGGAGGGGATCGATGCCATCCTGGTTCAGCTACCACTGCCCGACCAGATCGACACCGACCGTGTTCTCTCGGCGGTTGATCCCGCCAAGGACGTGGATGGTTTTCACCCAATCAATGTAGGTCGGCTACTAGCGGGGAGCCCCGGACTTGTCCCCTGCACACCCTTGGGAATTCTGGAAATGCTGAAGCGCGAGGGGGTTTCCATAAAGGGCTCTGAGGCGGTAGTGGTGGGGCGCAGCAACATCGTCGGAAAGCCGGTCGCCTTGCTCCTGCTCCATCAGCACGCGACGGTGACGCTGTGTCACTCTCGCACCCGTGATCTCCCTGAAGTATGCCGTCGAGCGGATATCCTGATTGCCGCCATCGGCCGGCCGGCTATGCTGACCCGGGACTACATCAAAGAGGGAGCGGTCGTCGTGGATGTGGGGATCAACCGCGTCGATGGACGCGAGGAAATCGTGAATCTGTATGGGGCGGATTCGCCTCGATTGGCTCAGTTCGACAAGAAGGGGTATACCCTGGTGGGGGATGTCCATCCTCGAGATCCGCTGGGTGTTGCTGCCGCGATAACTCCTGTACCGGGAGGGGTAGGACCCCTTACGATTGCGCTGCTGATGAAGAACACGCTTCGTGCGTGTCTCCTGCGCCGCGGCGCTGCTTCTCGGGAAATGCTCAGCTCTTTATGAGCGCCAATGACGTTTGTCTATGATGGGGATACATTGAGATGAGAAAGCTAGTTCTTTTCGGTCTGCTAGCGCTGATTACATCGGCCGCTGTTCAAGTGACCCCCGTCAAGAAGCTGAAGGTGGGGAAGTCTCCTACCTTCTCTTCAATGAGTCCGGACGGTCGCTTCTTGTTCGTTACCAATTTCGCATCCGACGAGATTTCTGTTGTCGACTGTCTGTCAAAGAAGAGCGAGAAGAAGTTCTATGCTGGTTACGAGCCTCTCGGGATTGTGGTTTCTCCGTTGGGTGACAAGATCTTTGTCACCAACCTGCGTTCTGGTCTGGTCAAGGTTATCGACGCCAAGAGCCACGACATTATCGACGACATCAAGGTCGGAGGCAGGCCAAGCAACATTACCATTTCACCGAAGGGGCAATATGTGTTTGTGACCAACTACGGGCGAGGAAAGATAGGCCGTGTGGATGTGATCGATGCCTCGTCACACCGAATTACCAAAACCATCGAGATGGGCGTCCGTCCCATCGCGGCAGTCGTGTCACCTCTCGGAGATCAGCTCTTTGTGGTCTGTGGAGGGTCGAACGAGCTCTTCGTGATCGACGTCAATACGCTCACGATCAAGAAGCAGATTCCGGTTGGGCTCAGCCCGGATGGTGTCGCCATTACGTCAGACGGGGATACCCTCTACGTTTCCAACAGTGGATCTCACGACCTCTCCGTGGTCGATGTGATAGACCTGCAGGAGATACGAAGGGTTCGGGTCGGCCAGAAGCCTTTTTCGATCAGCGTCAACCAGCAGGGCTATATCTTTGTGGTGGAGAGCGGGAGCCGAACGCTGAGCATACTCAGTCCTGAGTTCGAGAAGATCCAGAGTGTCAAATTGGGAAAAAAGCCGGTCGATATCCAGCTCTCCCCCGATAGTCGATACGCCTACGTGACCGACGAGAAAGACAACCGCGTCCTGATTTTTGAGATCAACGGGCTGAGTTGAACTTCATCCCATAAGTCCGCAGTGAAACAGGGCATTCCCCGCTGATTCGGCAATGACTTCGGCGTAGGTGATGGTTTCTTGGATCCTCATCAAGTTTTCTTTCCCGAATCTGGTTATGCACTTAACTCCGGATAGGTGACGGTGGGATAGAGCGAACAGGCTGTCAGGAGACGGTCGAAGAGCTCGGATTCCCAGAAACGACGATTGAAACGGTAACAAAACTCAGCCAGGTAACGTTGAAGGTGCTTGAGGCTGACCGCTTTCTGAGTCCCTTGGAGCTGAGTCTTGCAGTTGGAAATGAGGGTGTGAACCCATGGGAACTGTTCAAAACCCATCCCCACCCACTCGAGCCGGACGCGTTCATGCTGGTAGCCGGCTTGAGCTAAACCGACAAACGCGTGATAGGCGTCGCTTCGGATCTGAGCTCCGGGGTCGATCCTCGCCCAGGCGACCCGCTTCACATTGTCGCTGGTTATGTCATCGACCACATCCAGACTTAGAAACCTCGGCCCCCCGGCTTTCGTTATCTCCACCGCGGCCAGAACTTTGGCCTTGCCTTCGGTCCCTCGTCCTCGCTTGCGACCCCGACGATTTCTCCCTCGTCGTCGGCCTCCAAAGAAAGAGTCATCCAGCTCCACCAGGTGACTTAATTGGTAGCAGTCATTACGTTTGGCCATGGCTTGTCGGATCTTATGTCCCATCATCCAGACCGTCCGATAGCTTCCGATTCCCAGCAGCTTCTGCAGTCCCTTCATCGAGTAGCCCGCTTTGCAACGGCTCATCAAGAAGATGGTCCAAAACCAATATCTCAGGGGCACCCGCGTCTTGTGGAAAATCGTCCCGGCGGTGGAAGAAGCCTGATACCGGCATTGGCGACACTCCATCAATCGCCGGTGCTGCAACCAGTAGCCTCCTTGACCCCCACAACGGGGACAGACAAATCCTTCCGGCCAGCGTTTCTGCATCAGGTAACTCAGACAAGCTTCTTCTGTGGCAAAACGCTCTTGAAACTCCAACAAATTCATCTTTTCGTACATCCACTCACCTCCTGTCTCTCACCTTTTTTACTAGGTGGTGGTGACTTTTTCCGGAGTTAAGTGCATAACCAGATTCCCGAATGATCCAGCGCTTCTGGGAGCCCACTGAGCTGAAACTTGAATAGTGAGCTGTAGTGCAGTGATCAGTGAACAGTACCGGAAACAGCTACAGCCAACAGAGCCGCGAACGACTTGACTCGTTAGCAGTATGCCCCACGTTTCGAGGAGAGAGCTGAACAACAGCAGAATCACGCAGATCCCCAACCCCTCGCTCACGCTTCAGGCTTCCATGGCTCGGCCAAAGTTTCTTTCTCGAATGGGGCCAGTAGCGCTGGGGGACCCACTGATCTGGAACTCATTGCATCAAGACTGTTCCGCCAGGAACCAATCGACGAAGCGTGAAATACCTTCCTCAATCGGTGTGGCAGGCGAGTATCCCAGTCGCTCCTTGGCACGGGATATGTCGGCGTGGGTCAAGGGGACGTCCCCTGGCTGAGCCGGCATCAGGCGGAGGCGGGCTTTCCTGCCCAGGTTCTGCTCAATTAGATGGATCAGATCCAGCAGGCGAATTGTCCGGGAGTTACCCAGATTGAAGATATCGAATCCCGAAGGATGATCGAGGGCAGCCAGGATGCCCTGGACAATGTCGTCGACGTAAGTGTAGTCGCGCTCTGATTCGCCCTGGTGATAGACGTCTATCTCCTCTCCGCTCCACACTTTGCGTGTGAAGCTATGAATGGCCATCTCGGGCCGCTGTCGAGGTCCGTAGACGGTGAAGAAGCGCAGGCAGGTGACGGGTAGGTCATGGTTGTGGGAGTAGACAAAGGCGAGCAGTTCTCCGGCCCGCTTGGTGGCAGCGTACGGGGATACGGGATGGGGCACAGGATCGTCCTCTTGGAAAGGGGATCTGCTTTGCGCCCCGTAAACTGATGAAGAGCTACCGAATATGAAATGCTCGACTTTGAATCTCTGAGCCAGGTTCAACAGACGCACCGTCCCAGTGATATTGACCTCGCTATAGAGTTCCGGCTCAATCAGGGAGGGGCGCACTCCAGCACGAGCCGCTAAATGTACCACCACCTGAGGTCGGTGCTGTTCAAACACCCTCAGAAGCACTTCCTGATCGAGCAGGTTCTCCCGGTAGAGGATGAACTCACCTTTGGTGCGTACCTTCTCCAGATTGCGCTCTTTGATCGAAGGATCGTAGAACGTGTCAAAGTTGTCGAGAATCACAAGGTCTTCGCGCCGCTCTAGGAATCGTTCTGCCAGGTGGGAGCCAATGAATCCGGCTCCTCCAGTCAACAAGATTCTCACGGTACCTCCGCGCGGGTTGCGAATTCCGTGAAGTTCTCTTCCTTCTTGTGAAGTGTATAAAAGAGGGCTCCCGGCAGACCTGCCAGAAGGTACCCCAGGTAGTTCATCAGGGAAAGGGTGATCGACATCTCGGCGGGTAGGCCCACCTGGGAGAAAAGCAGATAGTAGGCTCCCTCGCGCAGACCGAGACCGCTTATGGTCAGCGGGACCATGAGGGTCAGGTTGATGAGCGGAATGAAAATCAAGAAGGTCGAGAAGGAAGCGGTCACCCCGATTGACTGGGCCAGGAGCCATACGACGACGATGGAGTCGAACTGCACAATAAGGGAGAGGAAGAGAGTTCCCAGCAGTGTTTTCCTGTCCTTTCGCAGAGACTGAAGTCCTTGGTAGGTCAACTCCATCTTGGCTGCGATCGAGTCGAAACGCCACCTTTTCAACAGGAGATCTAGTTGGGTGTGGGTCCAGGGCAAGAACAACAACAGGTTGATCAAGGTATAGCCCGTCAGAAGTATCAGAAAGACGTAGACGGCCGGGTAGCCAGAGATCTCAAGGCCGGATAGGGCGGAGGAGATGGTTCCGATCAGCAACAGAGCGCAGAGACCGGCGCTGCGCTCCAAGAGAATTGTGGTGAGGATACTGGAGATCCCCCGCCCGACGTTTCTTGACAGGTAGAAACCGCGGATGAAGTCTCCCCCGATGCTGGTGGGGAGAAACAGGTTGAAGAAGTTGCCGATGAAGGCCAGTTTCAGCAGGGGCAGGAAACCCATCGGGACCTCGAAATTCCGTAGAATCAGGCGCCACCTCTGAACCGCTGGGAAAATGGCCAGGAGCTGCAGAGAGAAGGCAAGAAGCACCCAGCTCGGGTCCATGGAGGAAAGGGTCTCAGAGAACTTCTCCAGCTCCATTTGGGATACGACTATGACGAGAAGCGCGAAGGTAAGAAGTAGTTTAAGAGCGGTCTTTAGTCGCTGCGACATTAGGGTCGAGGGATTGTGACAGAATCGCCGAAGGGTGGTCAAATTGGTTCCCCGCTCAGGCATCAACTATAATGCGAGAATGCCTGTCTACGAGTACCACTGCCAGGCTTGTGGAAGACGATTCTCACGTTTCTTTTGGAGAATGTCTGATGCCGAGGGGACTCGCTGCCGTTGTGGGAGCGATGCTTTGGAGCAGCTCGTTTCCCGGGTCTCAATGCAGCGCTCTGAGGAGAGCCGGATCGAGAGTCTAGCGGATCCCGAAAAATGGGGTGATCTCGATGAAAACGATCCGGTCGCCATGGCAAAGATGATGAAGCGACTCGGGGGGGAACTGGGCGAGGATATGGGACCCGAATTCAACGAAGTAGTCGACAGACTTGAATCGGGCGAGGACCCGGATTCCATCGAGAGTTCCCTTGGCGAGGAGGGCGGTGCTGGTCCGGGATCAGCGGCCGATACCGACAACCTGTTTTAAGGATCTGAACTGCTTTTCGAGAAGCCAGTCTCCGATCCTTGAGCGTCGTCCTGTTGAATCCCGGGTTTCTTTGTGGACCTTGATCCGGTCAAGAGAAAGCGTGCCGAGGCCGCGATACACAGGACCGCAAGGACCGTCTCTAAGATGAGACTTGCCAGCGCCGCCCCGTAACTCTCCATTGCGGCAATCAACAGCAGACTGGCAACCACCGCCACCAGGGCTGAGATACCCCTGACCACCGGAAAGAAGCGGATCAGTTCACGCTGGCTCAGGATGACGTTGCTGAAGGCCATCCCCACGAAGATCGGAGGGAGGCTCCAGGACAGGATCGCCAGAATCTCCCCCGATGCGGAGTAGTCCTGTCCGAAAAGGAAGACAACCAGTTCGGTCGAAAAGTGCAGTAGCAGCAGCGTCAGGATCAGAGATGAGGCAGCCATCCACAGAGACGATTTCGCCAGCAGGGAACGCACCTTTCTTCGATCTCCTTGAAGCGAAGCCATTACGGGTAGAACCGCACTGAGTATCGCCACCGGGATGTTGGCCAGGACCGAGGTCACGCGAAAGGCCGCGGAGAAGAGTCCGGTCTGGAAATTGTTGGCAAGAATCGGAAGCAGCGTGATCGGGACTTTGGAAGAAGTCGTATAGAAGAGGCTACCCAGGCCGACCGGAAGGGATTCCCGGATCATTTCTCTCCAGTAGGAAGTACCGCCGAGTTCCGCTCTGTGCACTTTGCGCTCGAAGGTCCGGTAGTTGATAACCAGCGCCAGTGAGGTTGCGAGGGCATAGGCCAGCCCCAGGGAGATCAGCTTTCCTCCCGAGAGAAGCAGGCCGATACCGAAGACGAACTGAAAGGCCGATATGAGAACACCGTTGAGACTGGCTAGGTAAAGTTTGCCGTGGGCTTGAAAGGCGATGTTCAGGGACAGGTTGGTCGAGTGCGCAACCGTTCCCAAGCCAAACAGCAGCAAAGCCAAACGCATCTCTGTGGAATCGCCGATCACGAACACAAGAAGTAGCATCACGGCCAGTAGGCCGGCAGACAATAGAAGCTTGAGAGAATAGAATCCGGAGAAGAGGTCGGGAGACTGATCGGGATCTGAAGAGATTCTCCGAATGGCGGTATTGTGCAGCCCAAGGTCTCCGCTGGCCACCAGAATCTGGGTGATTGCCCAGGCAAACGCGAATTTCCCGAAGTCCTCGACGCCCAGGAACCGTGCAGCGATGATTCCAAAGAAGGCCTGCAGCAAGGCCGTACCGAAGAGGCCTGCCAGCTGAGCAGCCGCATTGTATGCAATCACGTCAATAGAATAAGGTCCCAGTAGAATAAGGTCCCAAGTCCCAGGGTCCCGAGTTCCAGAGGAAGGCTGCGCTCCGGTCCACCGAAGTAAACTGTACTGGTTTGGGAATTGGTGCTTGGGGTTTAATTGGGAATTGGTTCTTTGGGACTTGGAATGTATTCAACATGGTTCGATCTTTGTCTCGCACTGAAATAGCCGTCATCCTCTTATACCTTTTCTCCGGGTTGGTGCATACGACCATTGACCCGGGAGCCCTGGAGGGATTGGCTCACCTGCGAATTGGACCCGTGGTATTGGCTCCTCCCCTCGTGCTTTCCGGAGACTCACCCCACTACCTCGTGGCCGTCAATAGCCTGATCGAGGACGGGGACTTCGATCTTGCCAATAACTATCAGCAAGCGGAGCTTGGAGATTGGGATCTAGGAGCTCGTTTGCGGGGAGTTCAGATCGACCACCACGCAGATTTAGATCGGCTTGGCAGAGAGCGGGGGACGCACTCCCCCTTCTTCGCGCTGCTGCTAGCGGCCGTGACTTGGCCCTTCCGAGGAACGGTCTGGGTCGAGCCTGTATGTATCTGGATAACTCAGATCGTGACTCTGGCCGGGCTCTTGTGGTTCGGTCGCCGATTTTCTCTAGGCAGTCTCTGGTTACTCGCCCTGGCTCTAGCGACGCCGCTCTGGTGCTACTCTCGGGACCTGTGGACCGAGCCTTGGATCACGTCCATTTGGATAGCAATGCTGCATCTTCGCGGCTCCGCGGCAGCCAGCGTCCTAGGATTCTCGGGGGCGCTCATCAAGTATCCTTTCGCCGTGGTGCCGATTGCCATGGGGTTTGTGGCAATCTGGGAAAGGAGGCTCAAGGACGGCTGCTCTCTGGTTATCGCTGGTGTGCTGGCGCTGAGCGTAACGGTCTTGAGCGTTCAGTACCTGTTTCATGAAGTCGAGCACTTCAGCTTTTTTCACTCTGGCAGCCACCTCGGCTTCGACTGGCCCTTCGACGGAATGTTGGGTCTGCTGCTTTCACCAAACAAAGGGATCCTCCTGTTTTTTCCCTTTCTAGCCTGGGGTCTTTGGGAACTTAGACGCCGCAAGTCGATCTCCGTCCACATTCCGCTGATGGCTTTTTTCCTATTTCATGCCTTCTATGAAGAGTGGCAGGCAGGCACGGGTCTGGCTGGGCGCTATCTGGTTCCGACCCTGCCGCTCCTGGTGATAGCGGTAGCGAGGAGCTCGCCGCAGGGAGTGCTGTTTCGAGCCAGCCTCGTCTGCAGCTTCCTCTGGGGCATGCTCGCCGGATTACTACCCGCGTTGGTTCAGGACCGAAGCCCATGGGGAGTAGTGGCGCATGTTGTGGATAAACTGTTTCCGTGAATCTGAGAAACGGGAATTGATCTCGCCTTTTCTCTGATAGGATGGCCCGCTTGACCCAGCCCGTAGCTTCGGAAGACAGATCCAGTTCGGTAGGGGTGGGCCCAACGAATGCACTCAAGCTCGTCTGCCTGCTGGGTTTGCTGGTGCTATTGGCCGGGAGCTTTGTCTATTTCCATGCGCTGAGTGTGCTGCTCCTGATCCCTCTTGCGGCGTTGACGTACCTGCGGCCAATCTACGGTGTTTCAGCTCTTTTCCTGGTGATTTCGATCGACACCGCTGAGCCTGTTCTAGGCTCGATCTTTGTCTCCTTCTCGGAGTTCGAGTTCGCAGCCTGTCTTTTGGGCTGGCTGGCACGCGGACCGCTTCGCAGGTTCGACCTGCAGTTCCTGGGTTGGGCCGCACCTTTCTTGGGGGTGGTGGTGGTTTCGGGAATCCTGAATACCGAATGGTACAAGGTGCTTCCCCACGCTATGCGGGTCTCGGAATTGTTTGTGATGGCGGCCGTCACATCCTGCGTATTCAGGCGTTCCGAAGGCCGAGGGCTGATTCGCTGGGTCCTGTTGATCGCGATTCTCCTCCACTGTTCGGGTGGACTTCTGCAGATCCACTCCGCGCATCGAGGCCGGATCGCTTCCTTCTTCGAGAATGCGAACCAGTTCGCAGGGTACCTCAACCTGATCCTGCCCTACTTGCTGACCTGGTTCTTCGCGTCGGCGAATCAACGGGTTCGCCCGCTGTGGGGGTATCTAGCTCTGGGCACGATCATGACCGAGTTGGCAACCCTCTCACGCTCTGCGCTCGTGGCCGCTGGAGTCTCTAGTGGATTGACCTGGTTGTTGTTCTACCTTCCGCGGTTGGGCACCTTGCTTCACTCGCCCTGGCGCTCGCTCAGGCGCTTTGGAAGTCGCAGCGGCCCGGCACTCTTGACCCATCTAGCCTTGCTTGTGGGGTTGGCTCTGGCTTTGCTCATCTTCACCGGCCTTCCCGAAGTGGTCCTACGATCGGTAGAAAACGTAGCGGGCCGATCCAAGGGAGGGGCCGTCGCCAGCATGGTCGATTTTCGCCTACCCTACTTTCGCCTTGGGGCCGCAGTCTGGAGGGATCACTTCTTCTGGGGCGTTGGCCCGGGACGCTATCAAGAAGCCGTCGACGACTACTCTGGGTTGTTGGAGGAACGTAAGGGGAAAGTGCGTGACTACGAGATCGTGGAGGAGAAAATTCGGATTCACACCCACAACCTGTATCTGCAGCTGGGCGTCGAGTATGGAATGCTGGGGCTACTGGCCTTCCTCTATTTCCTCGGTCGAGTCGGCGTCAGGCTATGGGTCCATCAGGGCCACAGCCTATGGGCTCTAGGTGGTGTGGGCTTGCTCCTGGCCTTCGTGATTCACAATTTCTTCGATGTGACCTTCCCCAGCCTGGCGTTGGAGATGGGGTTTCTGCTGGGGATCTCTCTGGCTGCAACGTCTGAACATCGCTGAGAAAAGCATCCGGCACAAAGCTGAAACTTGATAGGTGTTGCATTCACTTCGCCGTTCGCATGTTCGGTGTTCCGCGGTTCGTGATTCAGCCTTTTCTTCCTTGCTCTGGAGAAGGCAACAGATGAAGGCTGAACCGCAGAATATCGAACAGGCGAATTTCGAGGGCCGGAGGAAGACGAAGAAGAGATCCTTTGTTCATTGTTCGTGCAGAAGTTTCTTTCTCGAATAGGGCCAGCGTCCCTAGAAGATCCCCTCGGTAGCTAGTCTGCGGACATCATCCTTGTGCTTCCCGTCCTCTGTGGCCTTCTCGGGGTAGAGGATCCCCATAACGTAGCGATCGGTCTTGAGATATCGCTTGGCGGTCTCCTGGATCCGAGGCGAACTCACGCTCTTGACCAGCTTCTCGTAGTCCAGAATCAGCCGAGGGTCCATGTCATAGCGAGAGTAGGCCGCCAACTGTCCGCTCCAGAAACGGTTGCTCTTGAGGTCGACCTCGCGTTTGCGAGTCTGGCTTTCCCTGACTTTTACCAGGTAGTCCTCCCCGATACCTTCCTTCTTGATGGTTTCGATTTCTGAAAGCACGGCGCTCGTCAGGGCGTCGACGTTCTCGGGGGCACAGCCGAAGGAAACTGTGAAGGAATGGGTCTCTCGAGGTCTTCGGCTAAGCGCTCCGCGCGCCCGTACGCCGTAGGTTCCTCCCATGTCTTCCCGCAGTATTTCTCGGAGCCGAATGCCCAGCACCTGGGACAGGGAGGCCAGATCGTGCTGATTCTGACGGGTCCATTCTCCCTCGCCCATGAAGTGAATATAGACCCGGCTCTTGGGCTCGAGTCCCTTCTTCACCTCGAACTTGGTGACGCCAGGGGGTTTCTGAACTCGAACGTCCCGCCAGCTCTCCTTGCGGTCGCTTCCGGGAAGTCCTCCGAGATACTTGAGTATGAGTGGCTTGAGATGTGGTAGATCCAGATTTCCAACGAGCACGAAAGTGAAATCACCGACGTCACGAAAGCGATCGCGATAGATCTCAATGGCCTTGTCCAGGTCTACCTTGTCCAGGTTTTCCTTGGTGGGCGGAAGGCGGCGCAGATGTTTCTGGGTGAGGACCTTTTGTAGCTTGTCTCCGAAGACGGCTTCGGGGGTCTTGAGTCGATTCAGGATCCACTCCTGGGTATTGGCCTTCCAAGAGGCGAAGGCCTCGGGGTCTTTGCGCGGCGAGGTGAACCGGAGATAGAGCAGTTGAAACATCGCATCGACGTCTTTGGGAGAAGCACGACCCCGGACGGATTCCTCTAGTTCGGAAATGGAAACTGAGGCGCGGGCGAGTTTACCGGCGAGTGCCTTCCTCAGCTCGACTGCACTGAATTGTCCGATGCCACCAGCTCCGACCACAGCATCAGCAAACTGGGCGGACCAGAGATCCTCATCCGAGACGAGCGAGTGACCGCCGGGGCTGAAGCCTGACAGGAGAATCTCATCGTTTTTGAAATCAGTGGGCTTGAGCAGGAGCCTTGCCCCGTTGGATAGCTTCCACTGGGTGACGCCAATCTCGGGAATCGTGGTTTCCTCTACGATGGTGCCGGGAATCGGGTCCGTGGGGACAAGAGGATCGGTCCTGGTGCTATCGACATAGGCTCCGATCTGCTGGCCCTGGCTCTGGTCCAAGAGCGCCAGAAGCTCCTCCTGGCTGGGGACCTTGCCCCCTTCAGGAGCTGAGACCGTGATGACTCGACTCCCCTTCTGGTTCCACTGCCGGGCCAGCGTGTTCAGATCGTTGGTCGAGATGCTCGGCAGGAAGCGCTCCAGCAACTGAAGCTCGTACTCGATGCCCGGCACGCTTTCACCCTTCAAGAAGTGACGCAGCATTTCGGAGGCATAGACCCTGGAAGGTTTCTTGTCCTTTTCCGCGGTGCTGCTTTGATAGGATCGAAGTAATTCCTTCTTGACGCGCTCCAACTCAGAGTCCAGGAACCCGCTTTGAGCGACCCGCTCGATTTCTGTGAGCAGGGCCTTTACGCCACGATCGACTTGGTTCTGCTTGACCATCACGACTCGAGTCAGGAGATGGGCCGTCCTTACGCTCGAATAGTCAGACTGGGATGCCGCGAATCGGAAGGGGGCATCCGCTTTCTGGCGGAGTTCATCCAGGCGTGCATTGAGCATGGAGTGATAGAGCTGATGCAGCAGGTACTCGCGGTAGTTAGCGGCGGTGCCCTGCGCTAGCTTGGGGAGCTTCTTGAGGATTGCCACCGCGGTCACAGGAAGTTCAGGATCGGTTGCGATCGCCACCAGAGTTTCCTCGTGTCCTGGAACCGGATGCAGAATCCGTTTCGGTGGTTCGGCCGGGCCCTTCAAATCTGAAAAGCGTTCTTTGATCTGAGCTTCAATCTTGCCTTTGTCGAAGTCTCCCACCGCGATGATGGCCATGAGATCGGGACGATACCAATTCTTGTAGAATCGACGCATCGTCTCTGGGGGAGCGCTCTTGAGGATCTTCTCGGTTCCGATCGGAAGACGGTCCGCATAGTGGGAACCGTGTAGAATCACCGGCAGTTGCTTGTCACGGATCCGAGCCCGCGCACCAAGGCCCTGTCGCCTTTCTTCGAGGACTACGCCCCGCTCCTTCTCGACTTCTTCCTTCTCCATCGATATGCCCTGAGCCCACTCATGGAGAATGAGGAATGCCTTTTCTAGAATCTGCGGATCGTCCGAAGGAACTTCCAGCATATACACCGTCTCGTCAAAGGAAGTGTAGGCGTTGAGATCGGGCCCAAAACGCATGCCAATACCTTCCAGATAGTTAACGATTTCCTGCTTCTTGAATCGCTTGGTTCCGTTGAAGGCCATGTGCTCCAGGAAGTGTGCGAGGCCCAGCTGGTCATCGTCCTCCTGCATCGAACCCGCATTCACAGCCAGCCACAGAGTGGCTCGATTCTCAGGCTTGCGATGGGTTCGGATGAGATAGGTCAGGCCGTTGTCGAGTTGGCCCTTGGTTAGCCCCGGGTCCAGTGGGAGCGAGTCTGTGGAGGCAGCCGGCTGGGCCAGCATCGATGAACCGCTACAGAGACCGATCGCCAGCCACAGAAGCAGGGCGATTGAGGTTATGCGAGAGGGCTTGGGCAACATAGAAGTTTCTCCTATTCCTGGGATGGGGCTGGATCCTGGCTAACTTGTTGCGAATCCAAAGGCCGCGGCGCGAGCCTTATCATCATATATTCTTTAAACGCTTTCCAGGCTCAACTGTTTCGCTTTTCCAAGCCGGGCTAGCTAGTCAAAGGACCGTCTAATCTCGAAAAGGGTTCATAGCAGTCTATTCGCCTATTCTGATTTCGGTTAGAATCGAGGTGGTCGTTTCTTCCGAAGCAAAGGAGGTCTTGAATGGCGAGTGTTGCCCGTTTTCGAGTTGTTGCATTAGTGTCTTGCGGCCTGCTACTAACGGCAGCCCATCACACGTCCGAGACCGAAACCCTGATGGTTGAGGCCGCGGAGGTGTTCATGACCTCGCTCGACCGGGTCCAGAGGTCTTATACGCTCTTTGATTTTGATGCTCAGCATCGCATGGATTGGCACTATTTCCCAGAGGGAGGCTTCACCGGGATCTATGGATACGTTCGCAATGGGGTCACCTTCAAGGACATGGACCCGAGACAGAAGCATTTGGCCAATGCTCTTCTGGCCTCTGGTTTGAGTCGAAGGGGCTTCAGCAAGGCAGCTCAAGTGATGAGTCTGGAGGAGATCATCCGGATCATCGAAGACGATAGCACCGGTCACCGCGACACCGAGAGATTCCACTTTTCCATCTTTGGAAAGCCCTCCCTCACAGGTACCTGGGGCTGGAGGGTCGAAGGACATCATCTATCCCTGCATTACACCATCAAGGACGGGAAGCTGGCGTCTTCCAGCCCAACCTTCTTCGGAGCGAATCCTCACGAGGTGGCTCAGGGTCCCCACAAAGGACTCAGGGTTCTCGCCAAGGAAGAGGATCTGGCCCTTGCCCTGCTCAAGGCACTCGATTCCGAGCAGCGCAAGAAGGCGATCTTCCAGGATGTAGCGCCGGAAGACATCATTACCCTGGCCGACACCAGGGCCAGGATGGAGGGAGATCCGCAGGGTCTGGCTGCATCGAAGATGAATGACAAGCAATACGCCATGCTGCTGGGGCTGATCGCCGAATATGCCAATAACACCCCCGGTTCGGTCGCGGCCGGGAGAATGAAGTCGGCGCGCGAGACTTCCCGGGGACAGCTCTTTTTCGCCTGGGCCGGCAAGTTGGATCGTCCCAAGCCCAAGGCGGTCCCGATAGGCTCGCGCACGACCGGCAACCGGGAAGAAAAGGGCAACTACTATCGGATTCAGTCGCCATCCTTCCTCATCGAGTACGACAATACTCAGAACGTGAGCAACCACAGCCATTCTGTGTGGCGCGACTTCGAGAACGATTTTGGTAGGGATGTCTTGGCCCTCCATTATCAGCGGTACGATCACCGAATGCCGGAAGGGCCTACTTATTCGGCAGAATCGAAGCCGGCTTCGAGCCCAGGGAGGTTCTAGTTGGGCCGGCTGGGAGCCCTACCGAGGAGCTCTCCTGGGTTGGGTTAAATCCGGCAGAAAGTTGTAGAGGTTAGACGATGAAGCCGCAGGAGCAAATCGAATCACATGTCAAGGAAGCCCTGCGAAGTGGCGAAAAGGAAAAGCTCTCCACTCTTCGTCTACTTCTGAGCGAGATCAAGAACGAACGTATTCGGAGCGGGGAAGAAATCGACGAGGAGACTTTCTTCCGGCTAGTGCGCAAGGGCATCAAGCAGCGCAAAGATTCGGCCGAACAGTATCGAGAAGGATCTCGGGCCGAATTAGCGGAAGCGGAGGAGCGGGAAGCGCAGTACCTGCTGGCCTATTTGCCTGCCCAGGCCGAAGAAGCCGAGCTCAGGGCTGCTATTCAGGACTTCGTTGAGGCCGGAGGATTGTCAGGTCCGGGAGCGATCGGTCCAGTGATGAAGACCATGGTCGCTCGTTTTTCAGGACGCGCCGACGGCGGAACCATCAGCCGGATCGCGAAGGAGGTTCTCTCTTAGCGGAATGCCCCTTCATTCAGGTCCCCTCCCCACAAGTGCTGGTACCGGGATCGGAATGCCGGTGCCGCTCCTGCAGTCACGGCTCAGTCTGTGGCGACTCTCGCATTATTCTATTCAATGAGGTTTCAGGTTAGTGGGTCCCCCAGCGCTGCTGGCCCCATTCGAGAATCTGGTTATGCACTTAACTCCGGAAAAAGTCACCACCACCTAGTAAAAAAGGTGAGAGACAGGAGGTGAGTGGATGTACGAAAAGATGAATTTGTTGGAGTTTCAAGAGCGTTTTGCCACAGAAGAAGCTTGTCTGAGTTACCTGATGCAGAAACGCTGGCCGGAAGGATTTGTCTGTCCCCGTTGTGGGGGTCAAGGAGGCTACTGGTTGCAGCACCGGCGATTGATGGAGTGTCGCCAATGCCGGTATCAGGCTTCTTCCACCGCCGGGACGATTTTCCACAAGACGCGGGTGCCCCTGAGATATTGGTTTTGGACCATCTTCTTGATGAGCCGTTGCAAAGCGGGCTACTCGATGAAGGGACTGCAGAAGCTGCTGGGAATCGGAAGCTATCGGACGGTCTGGATGATGGGACATAAGATCCGACAAGCCATGGCCAAACGTAATGACTGCTACCAATTAAGTCACCTGGTGGAGCTGGATGACTCTTTCTTTGGAGGCCGACGACGAGGGAGAAATCGTCGGGGTCGCAAGCGAGGACGAGGGACCGAAGGCAAGGCCAAAGTTCTGGCCGCGGTGGAGATAACGAAAGCCGGGGGGCCGAGGTTTCTAAGTCTGGATGTGGTCGATGACATAACCAGCGACAATGTGAAGCGGGTCGCCTGGGCGAGGATCGACCCCGGAGCTCAGATCCGAAGCGACGCCTATCACGCGTTTGTCGGTTTAGCTCAAGCCGGCTACCAGCATGAACGCGTCCGGCTCGAGTGGGTGGGGATGGGTTTTGAACAGTTCCCATGGGTTCACACCCTCATTTCCAACTGCAAGACTCAGCTCCAAGGGACTCAGAAAGCGGTCAGCCTCAAGCACCTTCAACGTTACCTGGCTGAGTTTTGTTACCGTTTCAATCGTCGTTTCTGGGAATCCGAGCTCTTCGACCGTCTCCTGACAGCCTGTTCGCTCTATCCCACCGTCACCTATCCGGAGTTAAGTGCATAACCAGATTCGAGAAAGAAACTTCAGTCGGGGATAGGGGAGATTCTGCTGATGTCCAGCTCTCTCCTCGGAACTGGGGTTCCTATTGCTGAACGGTCAAGTCGTTCGCGGCTCTGCCGGACTTGGCCTCGCAATGCTGGCAGTCTATTCGTGCACGGCAACACTTCTTTCCGAACACTGTTCACTGCTCACTGCACTACTGCTCACTATTCAAGTTTCAGGTTCGTGAAGGAAAAGGCTCGAGCCATTGAAGCCTGAAGCGCGAGCGAGGGGTTGGGAATCTGCGAGCTGAGTTCGCTGAATCACCAAGAGTAGCGCGCGGTGTAGGTGACGGTCTGGCTACCCGAGGCAGGCACGACAACTTCGAAATGGATTGTCCTCGCATCAATCTTTTCGAAATCCTGGCTCTTGTTGATGATCTCCCAGCTGGTCCAACGGAAGAGATTCTCCTTGATGATGACCTTTTGCTCGATCTCTTTGTGATTGCGGATCTCGATCTTGAAGCTCTCCGTAAGCGTTTTGCCGGCTGAGTTCATGGAATAGTTCGTCTGGGTTCTTTCGCCTACCACGTCAAAGGCCTGTCCCAGCTTGATAAGGACCTTCTCGTTTTTTGGTGTGTGGTCGATGACGTCCTCTCCCACGAACTCCAGCGTTCCATCAGCGTCGTCTTGCTTGTAGGCCCGCACCTTGCCGGCTGGCAATGGAACGCCGAGTCCGTTCGCTTCATCGTTCTGGAAGCGCAGGTAGACGTCGATTTTCTTGTTGGAGGTGGCACCGAGACCCCGATCCGTTCGCGGGTTGGGCGTAAAGCCCCAGTTTGCGGATTGGGGAAGGCCGTAGTAGAGGAGGACCTTTTCGATACCGATACTGCGTGCCGTGGGGAAAAGCACGAGCTGCTGAGTGCTGTTGTTCAGGATATCGGTCCGCCGTGGGAGCGTGTAGAGGTGGTACTCGAAGAAAGACTTTTCCTGGAATCCGGCGTCCTCTGAAACAGCCATGGCCGTAACCTGCCGCCGGTATGCGACCTGGCGTCCCTGAGGGACGACGCGCTGCACGTCTCCCGCTATGAGTTTCAGTCTTGCATTCCGAAAGCTTGCCCCAGAGAGGTTCATCAAGGACACCCAGGCTCCCAGATCGGCTGCCGTATCCTCTTGGTTTACAACCAGATTATAATCTGCTCGCCAGGTCATCCCACCGGTCTGATAGGTGGTTCGGACCTCGTGTGTCCCCGCTTTTCCTGCTTTCACGAGCCAGCGCAGGGTTGGCTTCGTGATAAGCCCTTCCGGGAGGTCGCCAAGCTCCAGCTCACTTGAGGAACGTGCGATTCTGACGCCCTCAGGGGTATCCAATACGAGCTGCCCTTCGTTGAAGGAAAGTAGCTTTCCCGAAATACGCTCCGAACCTTGACCCCGGGAAACGAGCACAGCGATGTTCTGACCCACGTATTTCTCGAGCAGCTTGCTGGGACTTACCAGATCGAACTCGAATCTCTGTTCCAGCACCGAGGTTCCGTCCCGATCGGTGAGATCGGTAAAGCTCACCGTGGTCGGATCGATGAACTGGGCGACATCGGTGAAGCGGAGCGCGTTGGTGCCGTTTTCCAGCACCATTTCACGAATCTCCTTGACCACCCCGAATCCAGGAACCTGCCAGGCGAAGTTGGGGTTGCGTCCCGTTCGTTGTTGAGAAACAAACTGTTGTGGGTTGAAGCCCGCTGGATCAGCGGAAGAATACACCGTAAGCGCTGGACCCTCCGCGGCAAACGCGCCAAAGGGTGACATTACTGCCAGCACAACGACTAGAGCGAAGGGCCAAAAACGTCTTTGAGATGCCATAGCCGAATTCCTTTCTGCTTCTCCCGACCGCCTCACCACTCTCGTTTTAGTGCCTGTCCTACCGGGTGAGCCCTGTTTCTGACTAGGGGCTCCTCTCTCCCTCTCTAACGGGTGAGGATGAATTTTATTAGAACAGAGCCCTAGCGTGCCTAGAACTGAAACTCCACCCACGAGCTCCAACACGGCTCTGGAGTCTTACCTGCAACACGGAAACGGAAGGGATTCCAGGCCTTCAGACTGTTCCACAGCTCCCGGCTGAATGGACCCAGCAGCTGGTGGTTGCCCTGGATCTCATAGGTCCCAGCGATGGCGTGATCGCCGGTACCAATGTCGTACTCGATCAGGTAGGTCGTCTCCATGTCTCCACGCCAGTCAAAGAGTATCGCTCCAGTGTGGATGTCGTATTCCTGAGTTTGTTTGTTCTGTGGAGACCACACTTGGACGCACTCAGTGGGAGGAGCGGCCGAAAAGATCTGGACCTCGCCTTTGAAGATCTGGCTTCGTACCGCTTTCATATCACTCAACCATTGCTTCAGCTCGGAGTCGAGGTTCTTTGCCTGCTCGGGCTCCTTCTCAGCCAGGTTCTGCTGCTCCAGAGGATCCTTGTTCAAATCGAGGAGTTGACCGTCCGAGATGTACTTGTAACGCCCCTTCCGAATCGCCCTGACCCAGAGATGCTCTCGTTCCCTGGTAGTCTGATTTCCTGCGATCACTGACTCGAAGAACAGTGTGCGATCCTGGTCGATCTGCATCAGGTCTCGACCCTGGATATGACTTGGGATCTCGATCTCCTGGAGTTTGAGGATCGTGGGCAAGATATCGATCTGGCTGGCGAGGTAAGGGACCACTCTTTCGCTTGGAACCTTGCCCGGCCAACTCATGATCAGAGGAATACGGATGAACTCCTCATAGAGCTTGGCTTGAAGAGACGTCGAGGCGTGACCAATGAAGCCATGATCGAGGATTTCCTCTCCGTGATCTGCCGTGAGCACGATCAACGTCTTGTCCAGGAGATTTCCGCGCTTGAGGATCTCAAGTGCCTGGGCGAAAAGACGGTCGACCCTGCGAATCTCGGCATCGTACAACGCGTCCAGAATAGGACGGTCCGATTCGGTGAAGGAGGTCGATCCTAGAGGTACGATGGCCCCCGTCATTGCCGCCTTGATTCCCGGACTCTGGTAGAGCTTGGCTCTGGGCGCAGGCAGATCCTCGTCGGCTGGATTGTAGGGCTGGTGGATCATCACGTTGTGATACCAGAGAAAGAAGGGCTCGGAATCCGACTCTCCAGTGTTCTTTTCCAACCAATTGATCAACTCGACCCCTTCGCTGGCACCGAAGTATTGACGTTCGATCTTCCCCAGGCCGAAATTCTGGTAGTAGGGAGCAAACGTAAAGAAATTCAGATTCGGAACCCGATGGCCTCTCTTCACGAAGATCTTGATCAGGGTAGGGAGATCCTTGGAGCCCATGTGGTCACGATTGTTGATTCCATGGGTTGGCGGATAGAGGCCGGTCAGGACGGAAGCCAGTCCCGGTGCGGTCCAGGAGGCGGTGCTGTAGGCGTTCTTGAAAATCGTGCCCGTCCGGGCCCAGGTATCGATGTTGGGTGTGGTCTTCTCGGTATGTCCGTAGCAACCGAATCGGTCGGCTCGACAAGAGTCGACCGTAAAAAGAAGGACATTCTGTGCGATTCCGGGGGTAGTAAGCCAAAGCAGCAACAAGGGCGCAATAAGGTGCTTCATCTCTGGTACTGGTCCCGAAAGGCGAAATCCAGGCTAGATGATAACATGTAGCCCTTGGCGGAAAGGGTTGGTTTCTACTTCACAGTCTACGAGCGACTTCCGGAGTTTCTGAAGCGAAGAGTCAATCCTCTCGAGTACTCGATTCGCAGCTTCGTCGAGTCGGCCTCCAAAGGACCGGTGCACTCGGTGGTCCTGGACGCAGGTTCAGGAGAGAGTCGCTTCGCCGCGAGCTTTCGGCACCACCTGTACGTCGCGCTGGATCTGGGTGTGGGAGATCCTAGCTGGGACTATTCGAATGTGGGGTTGCTGGGCGACCTTTCGGCCATTCCCCTAGCTTCAGAAACCGTAGACATCGTCTTGAACATTCAGGTACTCGAGCACGTTGTGTCTCCTTCCAGGGTTCTTGGCGAGATCCACCGCGTTATGAAACCTGGAGGAACCCTGTATTTGACCGCTCCCCAGGGCTGGCATGAGCATCAATCCCCTCACGACTATTTTCGCTTTACCCGTGATGCCCTTCGGCTGCTCTTCCTGGAAGCAGGTTTCCGCGATCCAACCATTGAGCCCCAGGGAGGGTACTTTCATTATTTGGGGCATCGGCTGACTTACATCCCCAAGGTGCTCTTCGCCGGTCGGTCAGGGCTGCTCAGGGTGCTGCTCTTCCCTCTTGAAATCTTGAGTCTGGGGATGTTTTGTTTTTGCCTACCCGTGGTCTGCTACTACCTCGACCGCCTGGATTCGAAGCGGGAGTTTACACTCGGTTATCAGTGCATGGCCGTGAAGGGCGCAATGCCTCCCTCCGATTCGTTGCAACCAAGATGAGGTTTCGGTACTCTTAAAGGGCATAAGAAAGGGGGGCGACTGGCTTCGACGGAAGTAGTTGATACGGTAGATGCATGTCGAGGTGCCACCACCTCGTAAATCAGTGGCAAAAAAACAATAAGTGCCAACCAACCGTTAGCGCTAGCTGCGTAAAAACCGTAGCCGTCTAGGCTGTCCAGCCCACGGGGTAGTCAGGGCGTCACTTTAGTGGGCTTTTCAGTTCTTTTCCCTTCCCTCGGAGAAGCGCTGAGAACTTGATGAGGGACGGTTCGGTAGATTCGTTTGCCAGTTCCAGTTTTCTACCGGACAGATTTTTGAAACTGGACAAGCATGTAGATTCTGCTGTTGAAGGCTTTCGGACGTGGGTTCGATTCCCACCGCCTCCACCACCCTTTTGGGGGACACGCTCTTACGCCGAAGGCCCCCTGATCCCGTCAAGTTTGTTTTTCGAATGAGCCGGCTCGCAGCTGGGGGTGGAACAGAAGCTTGTCTTGCCGCCAGTTTGTTTTGTCGGGTTCGTTTCCCATAATTGGAAGAGAGCCATGAACCACCCTCAAATTGTTAACTTCCTCTGGGGGGGTCGCGGATCTGATCCGGGATACCTTCAAGCGTGGCAAGTACCAGGACGTGATCCTGCCGCTGACACTGCTGCGCCGGCTCGACTGCGTTCTGACGCCTACCAAGAAGCGCGTCCTGCAGAGGCAGGCCGAGCTGCGCGAGAAGGGCCTCGAGAACCTGGATAGCCAGTTGAGGCGGGTCTCGGGCTTTGCCTTCTACAACACCTCCCGCTACGACTTCGAGAAACTTCTGGCCGACGCTCCCCAG
The DNA here is from genome assembly GCA_965219005.1 of Acidobacteriota bacterium. Taxonomy (GTDB): domain Bacteria; phylum Acidobacteriota; class UBA6911; order RPQK01; family JAJDTT01; genus CAUZIZ01. Next base: position 464,202 of record CBDCMS010000004.1, read on the forward strand.
CTGGCAGCCAACCTGCGCAACTACATCGCCGGGTTCAGCCCCAACATGCGCGAGGTGCTGGAGAAGTTCGACTTCGACAACACCATCAGCAAGCTGGACGAGGCGGGGCTGCTGTTCCAGGTGATGGAGCGTTTCAAGAACGTCGATCTTCATCCCAACCGGGTCGATAACCCCACCATGGGGACTATCTTCGAGGAGCTGATCCGCAAGTTCAACGAGGCGCTCAACGAGAATCCCGGCGAGCACTTTACCCCCCGCGATGTGGTGCATCTGATGGTGGATCTGCTGCTGACGGGCGACCAAGAGCGTATCGGTAGGAAGGGGATTATTCTCAGCGTCTACGACCCTGCTGTGGATCCGGAGGGATGCTGAGCATCACCAAGGAGCACGTAGTCGGCGACGGCCGGCCCGGTATCAACCCCAAAGCCGACATCCACCTCTTTGGCCAGGAGGTCAACCCGGAGACCTGGGCCATCAGCAAGTCGGACATGCTGATGCTGCACCCGGACGGTCACGACGCCGACAACATTCTCTTCGGGAGCACGCTTTCCAACGACCGCCACGCCGGAGTGGCATTTGACTATCTGATCGCGAATCCGCCCTACGGGAAGGATTGGAAGCGGGACGAGGCGGCAGTCCGTACCGAGCACGATCGAGGAGCGTCCGGACGCTTCGGGCCGGGGCTTCCCCGCATCAGCGACGGCCAGCTTCTCTTCCTCCTGCACATGCTGACTCACATGAAGGATGCTGAGCGAGGTGGCTCAAGGGTGGCGATCATCATGAATGGCTCGCCCCTCTTCACGGGAGACGCCGGCAGCGGCGAGAGCGAGATCCGTCGCTGGATCCTGGAGAACGACTGGCTGGAGGCGTTGATCGCCCTGCCGGAGCAGCTTTTCTACAACACCGGGATCGCGACCTATATCTGGGTGCTAACCAACCGCAAGCTCCCGGAGAGAAAAGGCAAGGTCCAACTGATCGACGCCACCTCCTTCTGGACCCCGATGCGTAAGAGCCTGGGCGCCAAGCGGCGGGAGATCCCGGACGAGAAGGCAGAGGACATCTGCAAGTTGCTCCGTGAATCCACCGACAACGAGGTACGCACGATCGAGCGGGAGGGCGAATCCGAGAAGGTGGTCGTCAGCAAGATCTTCCCCACCACCCACTTCGGCTTTCGCAAGATTACGGTGGAGCGGCCTCTGCGGCTCAACTTTCAGGCCAGCTGCGAGCGCATCGCGCGATTGGAGCAGGAGCGGGCCTTTTGCAACCTGGCTGCCTCCCGGAGGAAGGGGGCCGCGAAAGCAGCCGAGGAAGCTGCGGGAGGCCAGCAGCAGGAGGCCATTCGCAAGCTACTGGGTCAGCTCCCGGCTGAGCTCTACCGGGACCGGGCCGCTTTCGAGCAGGTTCTGGAGCAGACCGTCTCCAAAGCCGGGATGAAGCTGGCCGCGCCGGTCAGGAAGACGATTCTCTCGACCCTCTCCGAACGCGACGAAGAGGCCGGTATCTGCCGGGATAAGAAGGGCCGTCCGGAGCCCGACCCGGGGCTCCGCGACACCGAGAACGTACCCCTGTCCGAGAGCGTCGAGGCGTTCTTCGAGCGTGAAGTGATACCCCACGTCCCCGACTCCTGGATCGACAGCTCACGGCGGGATCCGAAGGACGGAGAGGTCGGGATAGTAGGCTACGAGATCAACTTCAACCGCTACTTCTATCGCTACACGCCGCCTCGGCCCCTGGAAGAGATTCAGGCCGACATTCAGGTCATCGAGAAGGATATTCTCCGCATGCTGGCGGAGGTGACGGGTCAGCAGGCGTGAACAAATGCTGGCATGTATAGTTACATGCCAGCATGTGCTACAGCTCTGGATAATGGGCTAGACTGAAGCCCATGGAGGCAGGCGAAGGCGGCGCCGGCGAATCCCACGCCGGGATTTCATTTGAATCGCGATCGAAGCGGCGCCCGACTCCCAGTCTGGCTCAGCTGCAGCAGGTGGGGGCGGGGAACTTCTTTCGTCCCCGCGATTTTGAAGCCCTGGGACTCGGGTTCCGCGATCTACAGGCGCTGGTCGAGCGGGGCACCGTCGAGCGGGTAGCCCGGGGTCTGTACCGCCTGTCGCGCAGCGAGCCCACCGAACACTACACAGTTGCGGCCGTCTGCGCCAAGGTCTCCAGCGGCATCATCTGCCTGCTTTCGGCCTTGAGTGTCCACCAGCTCGGAACCCAGCTTCCACGCCAGGTCTGGATCGCCATCCCCCACAAGGCACGGGCTCCTCGGCTGCCGGAGTTTCCGATCCGGATCATGCGCTTCTCGGGCGCCTCCCTCCGATACGGAGTCGAGACGATCCGCCTGGAAGGAGTCGAGGCACGGATCACCAGTCCGGCGAGAACCGTCGTCGACTGCTTTCGCTTCCGCCGCCTGGTCGGAGCCGACGTGGCCCGGGAGGCGCTACGCGAGGCACTGCAAGAGCGCAAGGCCAGCTCGGAGGAGATCTGGCGGGCGGCGGAAGTCTGTCGTGCCCGGTCGCTGGTCGGTCCTTATCTCGAGGTCCTGGCCGGATGACGCCCGCCAGGAAAAGGCGCGACACTGTTGCCTCGGTTCACCAACGGCTACTGAACCTGGCCCGCGAGAGGGATGCCGACTTCAAGCTGATGCTGAAACGCTATCTGGGCGAGCGCTTCCTCTACCGTCTCGGTCTCTCGCCGGAGGTGGATCGTTTTACGCTCAAGGGGGCGGCCCTCTTCCTGGTCTGGACGGGCAGGGAGTTCCGGCCCACCAGGGACGTCGACCTGCTGGGACCGGGCAGCGAGGACCCGGTGATGATTCGTCGCGCCATGGAGGCGATCTGCGCGGTTGAGTATCCATCCGACGGCATCTCCTTCGACGCTGCCAGTATTCGAGTCGGTGCCATCCGTGGAGAGCAGGAGCAAGGCGGTACTCGGGTCAAGCTTGTAGCCCGGCTGGGGCAGGCGAGCCTCACGCTTCAGGTAGACGTCGGATTCGGCGATGTCATTAGCCCGGAGCGTCGCGAGGCGGAGTTCCCGACGCTCCTGGAGCAACCGCCTCCGAACGTCTGGGCCTATCCCCGGGAGACTTTCGTGGCGGAGAAGTTCGAGGCCATCGTACGGCTGGGTCGGGACAATACCCGGATGAAGGATTTCTGGGACGTGGCTGCCATTGCCAACCAGTTCCCGTTTGACGGAGAGACGCTCCGCATCGCCACAGGCGAGACCTTCCGTACACGGCAGACGCCATTCGGGAGTGAGCTCCCCGATGCGCTGCGGCCAGCCTTCTACGAAGATCCGACGCGGGTCGGGCTCTGGCAGGCGTTCCAGACGAAAGCCGGTAGCGAAATCGACGTTCCAGTTAGCTTCGACGCAGTGGGTGAGAGGATCCGTGGCTTCCTGGGGCCGGTGCGTGAGAGCTTGACTGGGGACGGGACGTTTGCCCGCGTCTGGCCCCCGCGAGGCCCGTGGAAGCCCAGCAGCTTTAGAATCGAGGGAGGAGAAGAAGATGTCTGAGTTGCTACCCCAGCTAGTGCAAACTCCGCGGCTACTCCAGCGCTATCCGGCGTACTGGGAACCAGGCGTAGACTGGTTGGGTGAGATTCCATTACACTGGAAGGTAAGAAGGCTCAAGTTCGTAGCACCAATCTGTGAGCAAAGAGCCTATGACTCGGCCTCTGAGCTTCCGTATCTAGCCCTGGAACACATTGAGTCGCGTACTGGAAAGCTGGTAACAAGACTCGAACCTCGTACGCCCGAGAGCACAACCTCGGTTTTCGAGGCGGGAGACGTACTGTTCGGCAAGCTTCGGCCGTATCTCGCGAAGGTCCTCCCTGTCGACTTCCCAGGGGTTTGCTCGACCGAGTTTCTAGTCCTAAGGAGCAACGGAACGATTGAATCATCTAACCTCGCACACCAAATGCTCAGTGACGCATTCATCCATTGGGTCAATTCGATGACCTACGGTGCGAAGATGCCGCGGGCGAATCCGGTTCAGATCGAGAATGCGATAGTGGCGATTGCCCCTGTTTCAGAGCAGCGGACGATCGCCGCCTTTCTGGACCGTGAAACAGCGAAGATCGATGGGCTGGTGGCGAAGAAGGAGCAGCTGATCGAGCTACTCCAGGAAAAGCGCACTTCCCTGATCACACAAGCCGTCACGAAGGGCCTGGACGCGAACGTTCCCATGAAAAGCTCCAGCGTCGAGTGGCTCGGTGAGATCCCGGCCCATTGGGAGGTGAAAAGAAATCGCGTCCTATTTCAAGAGATTGGCGAACGCTCGACGAGTGGCGAGGAGGAGATCCTCACCGTTTCCCATATCACAGGGGTCACTCGTCGCTCAGAAAAGGAAGTGACGATGATCGAGCCTGAATCCCACGTAGGGTACAAGATCTGCCAGGCTGGACATCTGGTGACAAACACAATGTGGGCCTGGATGGGAGCTCTTGGCATTGCATCGGAGCGAGGGATTGTGAGCCCTTCCTATAACGTCTACCGTTTGGTCAGTTCGTCGCTCACCCCAGAGTACTTCGACTACCTCTGCCGAATGCCAGGATACGTGTACGACGTTGTACGGCACTCAAAGGGTGTTTGGAAATCGAGACTGCGGCTCTATCCTCACGAGTTTATGGACATCCTCTCGCTGGTGCCCCCTCGGTCCGAACAGAATGCCATCGTCGAACACCTCAGAACAGAAGCGAAGAGAACGGTCGAATTGGAAAGTAAGATTCACAGAGCCAGCGAGTGCCTGAAGGAGTACCGCGCCGCCCTCATCTCCGCTGTCGTAACCGGCAAGATCGACGTTCGGCAGGAGGGGTCATGACCGTACAAGTCTCGGAGCAGAAATTCGAGGTAGCCATCGAGTGCGCGCTGCTCCAGCATGGTCCTGACGCCTGCCCCGACGATGTCTTCGCGGTGCAGAAGACGCCCCCGCCCTACGGTGAGGACCCGCTGCCGGGAGGCTACCGCAAGCGCTTGCCCAAGGAATATGATCGTGGTCTCTGCCTCATCCCCCGGGACGTCGTCGACTTCATCTTCGCCACCCAGCCCAAAGAGTGGAAGAAGCTCCGCCAGCACCACGGTGCCCAGGTAAAGGAGCGCTTCCTGGGGCGTCTCTCCCGCGAGATCGGACGCCGCGGGGCGCTGGAGGCGCTGCGCAACGGCGTCAAGGATTCGGGCTGCAAGTTCCGCCTGGCCTTCTTCCGGCCCCCCAGTGGACTCAACGAGAAACTCCAACGATTGCACGCAGCCAACCTCTTCGCGGTGGTACGCCAGCTCCGCTACAGCGAGAAGGACGAGAGCAGTCTCGACCTGGGGCTTTTCCTGAACGGGATCCCGATCTTCACCGCCGAGCTCAAGAACCGCCTCAGCGGCCAGACGGTCGAAGACGCAATTGGGCAGTACCGGACTGACCGGGACCCACGCGAGCCCCTCTTCGCTCCCCGCCGCTGCCTGGCCCACTTCGCGCTGGACTCGGAGCTGGTGTTCGTCAGCGCCCGGCTGGCGGGTGCCAGGACCCGATTCCTTCCCTTCAACCAGGGGCGCTTCGGCGGCGCCGGGAACCCGCCGGTCCCGCCCACCCAAAGCGGCTATGCTACCGCCTATCTCTGGGAGCGCATCTGGGCCCGGGAGAGCGTCCTCGATCTGATCCGCCAGTTCATCCACGAAGTCGAGGAGGAGGATCAGAAGGGCCGCAAGACGGGACGGCGTTCTCTTATCTTTCCCCGCTACCAGCAGCTGGCTGCGGTGCGCAGTCTGGTCTCCCACGCTCGCAGCCAGGGCAGTGGCCGACGCTACCTAATCCAACACTCCGCCGGCAGTGGCAAGAGCTTCACCATCGCCTGGCTGGCCCACCAGCTCTCGACCCTCCATGACGCCGAGGATAAAAGGGTGTTCGACTCGATCGTGGTGGTCACCGATCGGCGCATCCTGGACCGGCAGCTGCAGCGTACCATCCGGCAGTTCGAGCAGACCTTGGGGGTGGTGGAGAACATCGACAAGACCTCGCGGCAGCTGCGGGAGGCGCTGGAGTCGGGCAAGACGATCATCGTCACCACGCTCCAGAAGTTCCCGGTCATCACCAACGACATCCGCGCCCTGTCGGAGCAGCGCTTCGCCGTGATCGTGGACGAGGCGCACTCGTCACAGTCGGGCGAGAACACGAAGGGCCTCAAGGCGGTGCTGGTCTCCGGGAGTCTGGAGGAGGCGGAGCGGGAAGAGGCGGGGGCCGCGACGCCCGAGGAGGAGCTGGAGAACACTGTCCTGGAAGAGATGCGCCGGCGGGGACAGCTGGAGAATCTTTCCACCTTCGCCTTCACCGCGACGCCTAAACCCAAGACCCTCGAGCTCTTCGGCAGCAAGCGCCGGGACGGTAGATTCGAGCCCTTTCACCGCTACAGCATGCGCCAGGCCATCGAGGAAGGGTTCATCCTGGACGTGCTCCAGAACTATTCCACCTACCAGGCCTACTGGAAACTGCTCAAGAAGATCGAGGAAGACCCCCGCTACGACAAGGGCAAGGCGGCTTACCTACTGAAGTCCTTCGTGGAGCTGCACCCCCATGCCATCGGCGAAAAGATCCGAATCATGGTGGATCATTTCGCCGCCCAGGTGCAGAACCAGATCGGCGGCAGGGCCAAGGCCATGATCGTGACGCGTTCCCGGCTCCACGCGGTTCGTTACAAGCTGGCGCTGGATCTCTGCCTGAAGGAGCTGGGGCATTCCTGGCAGACGCTGGTCGCGTTCTCGGGCACGGTCCAGGATGGGGGAGAGTCCTACACCGAGGCCGGCATGAACTCATTAGGCAAGGACAAGACGATCGGCGAGAGGCAGCCGGCGGCGGAGTTCGAAAAGCCGGAGTCTCGCTTCCTGGTGGTGGCCAACAAATTCCAGACCGGATTCGACCAGCCCCTGCTGTACACCATGTACGTGGACAAGAAGCTGGGCGGAGTCAACGCCGTCCAGACTCTTTCCCGCCTCAACCGTACCCATCCCGAGAAGCGGGGCACCATGGTCCTGGACTTCGCCAATGACGCCGAAGAGATCCGCCAGGCCTTCGAACCCTACTACGAGACCACGCTGCTCTCCGAGGCGGCGGACCCCGATCTGCTGTACGAGACCCAGGGCCGACTCCTCGATTTCGGCGTCTACACCGAGGCCGAAGTCGATGCTTTCGCCTCCATCTACTTCGACCGCGAGGCAGGGCAGGACCGGCTCTACGCCGCCCTGGAGCCGATGCGGCAGCGCTTCGAGGCCCTCCCGGTGGAGGAGCAACGGGAGTTTCGGGGACAGCTATCGGACTACCTGCGGCTGTACGCGTTTTTGTCCCAGCTGCTGAGCTTCGCCGACGCCGATCTGGAGAAGCTCTATGTCTTCGCCCGCCATCTGCGCCGGCTTCTTCGCACCCAGGGAGAGGAGTTGCCCCACGAGGTGCAGCAGAATATCGACATGGAGTCGTATCGCATCCAGCAGATGAGCGGGGGCTCGATCCGGCTCGAGTCTCGGGGTGGACAGCTCCAGCCCATGCGGACGAAGGAGCACCGCGGCGGGAGACAGGAACAGGTCGAACCTTTGTCGCAGATCATCGCCGATCTCAACCAGCGCTTCGGACTCGATCTGGGGGAAGAGCACCGGGTGACACTGGGACAGATCCAGGAGGCCCTGGATGAGGATGCGGGTCTGGATGCCAGTGCCCGAATCAACACCCGGGATAACGTGCGTCTGACCTTCGATCCCAAAGTCGAGGACAAGATTCAGGAGATCGTCGAGACCAACTTCGAGTTGTACAAGCGCATCACGGACGATCCATCCTTCGGCCAGGCCCTCAAGAATCTTCTCTTCGACAACTACATCCGGCGCCATCGGCGTGCCGAGGAGCTTCTCAAACTCAAGGAGTCGAAGACGCTCGAGTTCAAGTCGAGCCTGCGCTGGAACCTGAAGGAGGAACGCAAGGACGACCAGCAGATCACACATGCCGTCCTAAAGACCATCGCTGCTTTTCTGAACACCGAGGGAGGTGACCTGCTGATCGGTGTAGCCGACGACGGCGAGGTTCTGGGCATTGCTCATGACCGGCTGGACGACGAGGACAAGTTCATGCTCCACTTAGCTCAGGTTGTTCGAAACGGCCTCGGTGACCGGGCCAGTACCTGCATCGATCCGACGGTGCAGATCGTGGAGGGGAAGACCGTGTGTCTGGTGAGCTGCCAGCGCAGTCCGGAGCCGGTGTTCCTCAAATGGAAGGGCAGGGAGCAGGATCAGGAGGGGGACCTCTACGTCCGCAGCGGGCCGGGGAGCGTCTGCCTTGACCGGCAGAGCGCAGAAGAGTACGTTCGGACTCGGTTCTTTGGGGGGAGGAATCGGGTAGAGCAAACTGCTCGATGATCGACATGTTCCAGGGGATCGCGACGTTGTCGTGGGCACGCTGGGCACGCTCGATCTCCTTGACACGCTAAATTTGACTTTCTATACTGAACCGCTTCAGGGTTTTGGCAAGCCGGTTAGCACCTAGAGAAGTTGGCTATATGACTCGACCAGACCTGACGATAATCCTATCGCGGTCGGCCTTAGCAGGGGCTCGCAAGTACGTAGTTTCTTCGAGACTACTCGTCGCTTCAGGTCTGCTTGTGCTGATCCTGTTGACCTCGTTCGGTCTCTCCGGACTTCACTACTTTCACATGTGGAAGAAGACTGGAGATTTCAGTGATTTCAAGGGTGAGGTTGACCGTGTGCGCAAGGAGAACGCAAGCCTCCGGGTGGCCTCGGAACAACTGAGTGAGAAGATCTCCCTGCTTGAGGTGACAGCAACGAAGCTGAAGTTCCTGACCGGGGCGGCTGAAGATGCTCAGGTGGGAGTGGGTGGGCACTCCAAGTCTTCGAGTCCCCTCTATAGCTTGAGCCATAGAGAGCTCTTGAAGCGCTTCAAGTCCCTCGATCGCAGACGTTTTACACTGACTACCGAGCTGAGGAGACTTCACGATATCTACACCACCCGCAGTCTGCTTCTGGCAGCCATACCCACGATTATGCCGGTTCGAGGTTATCCTTCAGACCGCTTTGGCTACCGTTCGGATCCGTTTAATGGGAAGAGAGATCTGCATCCCGGCATCGACATCGCCGCTCCCTACGGCAACAAAGTGGTTGCGACAGCAGGCGGAAGAGTGACCTTTGCAGGTCGAAAACTCGGCTATGGCAGGCTGGTCAAGCTGAGTCACCCTTTTGGGGTGGCTACCCGCTATGGGCACCTGGCAGCGGTAAGGGTGAAGGTAGGGCAGCAGGTGAAAAAGGGGGACATCATCGGATATGTGGGTTCGTCCGGACGTGCCACAGGACCCCACTTGCACTATGAAGTGCGTTTGAACAACCAGCCCCTGGATCCACTACGCTTTTTCCGTGATGCTTCCGAGGGAAGCAGTTAACCCGCATTTTCTCGCGCTTGTCCTTACAACCAGAAGAGCCGAGGCTTGTGATCTCATTCAAGCGGCAGTGCGAAGCACTCTGCAACTGACCCCTGTACAATTGACTTTGGGCGCCTGCGTTCTTCTTTATTCGACTTTTCGGAAGGTTGCTGCATCCTCATAAGGCAGCGAGAGTATGGAACACAGCGACGAGCACCTGCTGCGTCTAGCCCTCAATGGAGATGGCAGCTGTTTTGGGCAGTTGGCGACGCGATGGGAATTGAAGATCTATGCGTTCATCTGTCGCTACGTCGGAAACCGGGAGGAAGCCAAGGACCTGACCCAGGAGACCTTCTCCAAGGCGTATCAGAACCTGGGCCGCCTGTCGGATCCAAACCGTTTCAAGCCCTGGCTGTACAAGATTGCACTCAACGAGTGCCGTATGCGTTTCCGACGCCAGCGCGGCTTCACTTCCGCACCCTTGGAGACGTACTTGGAGTCGCCTGGAGCGGACCTGGACACGGTTACTCCAGAAGAGGTCTTGTCGCAGAAAGAGGCGGTTGAGGGCTTGAAAGTGGCGCTTGCGAAGCTGCCTGTGGATCAGATGACCGTGATTCTGATGAAGGAGTATCAGGGATTGAAGTTCCACGAGATCGCCGCCACTCTGGATGTCCCCCTGTCAACCGTGAAGTCGCGGATGTATCTGGGATTGAAGGCGCTACGGAAGCTGATGGAGAAGGACCTATGAACTGTGAATCCAGTCGAGAGAGAATGATTGATTTTCTGTATGGTGAAGAATTGGGCCCGGATCAGTCCTTTGCTTTCTTTCAGCATCTTCAGGAGTGTGTTGATTGCAAACAGGAGTATCTGGAGTTGGTTGAAACACGCGAAGCGTTGGCTCAATGGAATGGAGCCGATGAAATTTTGGCCCCGGAGGAGCGAATTCTCCCAGCTGCCTTTCCGAACCGGTCGGAGCCTGCATGGCGATGGACACTGCTGTCGAAGGTGGCAGCCGGGGTTCTGATTGTACTGGGAGTTCTCTCCATTGCTCAGAATCTGGGCTGGCGGGAGCGGGGTAGGCTGGGGGTCACGGAGCAGGAACTGGCGGTGATGCTTCACGATCTGACCGTGGTTCGCCAGACCGAGGATCAAAGAATGATTGGAGCCATGTTTCTTCAGATGAAAGATGATCTGGAGCAGGCAAGAAGGCAAGACCTCGGGCTTGTGTCCGATTTTTTTCTCCAGGAGCTTGAACGGCAAAGTGTCGTGAATCAGGAGGAGAACCACCGATACCTGAGGTCCTTGGTGCTCCGTTGAGGAGGAAAGCTATGTGGTATATTCGCTGGGTTGTGCTGATGTGTCTCCTGTCTGTAGGGACAGGACTGGCTCAGCAGAATCTGAGACTGGACCTACTCAAGAGAGATACTCAGATTTTCGAGAGCATCGTTCGTGGGGTGCTCAAACAAAGCTTTACCGATCCGTTCGCAATTACCGCTGAACCCAGAGGGGCTTATCATCAGGGCTACGGGGTAATCTTCACCTTTCAGATCACCCTGGGCCGGACGAAGATAAGAACTCCCTTCGGAGACATTGACCCTCGTATGCTGAGAGGGGTGACAGGCAAAGCGAGCAAGGGCGACAAGTCTGGCAAGGCTTCCTCCCGGGTAGGGGATCAGCTGGGTGTCGTGAAGCAATCCATGATCCAGACTCTGCAAGACTATGGGAGCACGATCAAGCAATTGGGCGGACACGATCATATCTCCATCACTGCGTACATCAAGGATCGTAGCGTGTTGGATGAAATGAAGAGCAGCAAGGTTCTGGTCCTAACGGCTACCAAAGATGATGTCGATCTGGTGGCCATGAAGAAGATTTCACCCGAAAGCTTCAAGGGTCGGGTGCACATCGTAGAGTACTAACTTGACGGCTGCGCGGTGTGAGCTGCCCGCGGTCGCCAACTGAAAGGGACCATGATCAAAACGGCGGATCTGAAGGTCAAGAGACTGTTGGGTCAGGAGTTGATGGAGAGCGGCGCCATCTCCCAGGAGGAGTTGACGTCTGCATTGGGTCTGCAGAAGCAGTCCCGTGAGAGGTTGGGAAAGCTTCTCATCGATCTCGGGGCCATTTCTGAAACGGATCTTGTCAAACAACTGAGCGAACACCTGGGTATTCCCTACGTTACTGCCGAAGACTTTCCGACCGTTCCGGTAGTAGAAAATACGTTTTCCGTAAAGTTCATGCGGGAGTGGAGATTTGCGCCGATTGGGGTTGAAAACGGCGACTTGCGCATTGCCATGGCGGATCCACTCGACCAGGGGACGATGGACGCGATTCGTCTCTACACGCAGTACCGGAAGGTGGATGTGGTGTTGGCTCCGGAGAGTGAGATTCTGGACCTCATCGAGAAATTCTATGGAAACCAGGCATCCACTTTGGGTCGGCTCGTCGAGGGTTTTGATGAGGATGACCTGGACTCGTTAGGTGAAGAAAGCGACGATGTCGAGCATCTGAAGGATCTGGCCTCGGAAGCGCCCGTGATTCGGCTGGTCAATTTGATCATCTCACGTGCCATAGAATCGCGTGCCTCCGATATCCATATCGAGCCCTTCGAACGAGAGCTGAAGGTGCGTTACCGTATCGATGGCGTTCTCTACGATGTCGAATCGCCGCCCAAGCGACTAAAGGCCGCCACCATTTCTCGGATCAAGATCATGGCCAAGCTGAACATCGCCGAGCGGCGGATTCCGCAGGACGGCCGTATCAAGATGCGGGTTCTGGGTAAGGATGTAGACTTGCGTGTTTCCACGCTGCCGACGATGTATGGCGAAAGCGTGGTCATGCGTATTCTGGACAAGAGCAATACCCAGATCTACGACTTGGAGAAGCTTGGTTTTGCCGAGGCCATGTTCAACCAGTTCGAGGATCTCATCAAGCGTCCCTACGGGATCATTCTGGTTACCGGGCCTACCGGCAGCGGGAAGACTACGACCCTCTATGGGGCGCTGAACAAGATCAATCTTCCTGATAAGAAGATCATCACGATCGAAGATCCGGTCGAGTACCAGATTACGGGAATCAACCAGATCCATGTCAATCCTCAGATCGGCCTGACCTTCGCTGCCGGTTTGCGATCAATCGTCCGTCAGGATCCAGACGTGATCATGGTGGGTGAGATTCGAGATCTTGAGACGGCGGAAATCGCCATCCGAGCAGCCTTGACGGGACACCTCGTCTTCAGCACGCTGCATACGAACGATGCTCCCAGTGCCATTGCTCGATTGGTAGACATGGGGGCAGAAGACTATCTGCTGGCATCCTCCATCCTGGGGATTCTGGCGCAGCGCCTGGTACGGGTCATCTGCCCGGAGTGTCGGGAGCCGCAGCCGTTCGAGCCCGGAACTTTGGGGGATCTCGGGTCTGAGCTGGGCGACCAGGATCAAGTTTTTCAAGGCAAGGGATGCAAGGAATGTGGCGATACCGGCTATCGCGGTCGGCTCGGCATCTTTGAGTTCATGCTGATGGAGGATTCGATTCGTCGCCTGACCCTCACCAGTGCTGATGCGACCCAGGTTCGGAGGACCGCTGTCGAAAATGGTATGATCACCCTACGCCAGGATGGTTTCCAGAAAATCAAGCAGGGAGTCACCACCGTTGCAGAGGTCCTGCGCGTAACGCAGGACTTGTAGGGCATCCTGAGAAAACCGGTTTGGCCATCTGTCTGGCCTCAATCTTAGCCTATTTGTCACCATGGCCTTCTTCGAATACAAAGCAGCTACCGCCGACGGAAAGATCATAGAGGGAACTTTGGAGGCGGCCGACGAGCGGACCGCAGCTGCCCGCCTGGGGGAGCAGGGCCAGTTTCCGATCAAGTTGGTCTCGCCGGACTCGTCCGCACTGTTGGGTCGCGAGTTCACGCTTCCTTGGCAGCGCAAGAAGGTCCCCCAGAAAGATCTCCTGGTTTTTACGCAAGAGTTGTCCACCCTGATAAAGGCAGGCCTGCCCCTGGACCGAAGCCTGGCCATCCTCTCCGACTTGACGGAGAACCCCTACCTCAGAGAGATCGTTCAGGACCTCTTGAAGGAGATCAAAGGGGGTAAATCTCTCTCCGAGGCCATGAGCGTCTATCCGCACGTTTTTCCGAAGATCTTTGTCAACATGATCAAGGCTGGCGAAGCGGGAGGTGCTCTAGACGAGATCCTGGAACGCCTGCTCGAGTATCTGGAGAATTCGGAGGAGCTGCGGGACTATATCGTTTCCTCGCTGATCTACCCCTGTATTCTGGGCCTGGTTGGAGCGGCTTCGATCATCGTGATGATTACTTTCGTGATCCCCAAGTTCGCGGTCATCTTCGAGAATGCTGGGGCTCCGATTCCGCTTCCGATGAAGGTGATGTTAGCCGCCAGCGGGATCCTTGCCGGCTATTGGTGGTTGATCCTCCTGGGTGGCATCGCTGCCTGGTACGGTGGGCACCGTTATCTGGCCTCCGAGGCTGGAAGGTTGCGTTGGGACCGGGCTCTCCTGAACCTTCCGGTTATGGGCAGCGTGGTGCAGAGGATGGAGGTGAGTCGATTCAGCCGGACGCTGGGAACACTGCTCAAAAGCGCGGTCCCATTGATTCAGTCGATCAATATTGTGAAGGAAGTCGTGGGGAATCAAGCTATAGCCTCGGCCATGGAATCCATCAAGTCGGGCGTCAAGAAGGGCGATGGACTGACGCGGCCGATTCGTGAGGCCGACATCTTCCCGGATTTTGCTCTACACCTTTTGGCCGTAGGTGAAGAGACGGGACGCTTGGATGTGATGCTGCTTCAGGTTGCGGATACGTACGATCGGGAACTGCGCACCGCAGTGAAGAGACTAGTTGCCATGTTCGAACCGCTCATCATCCTGGCCATGGGGCTGGTGATCGGTACCATGGTGGTTTCGATGCTTTACTCAATCTTTAGCATCAATGATGTGCCGTTATAGTGTCGTCGTTCTTGAGTCCGGTCTAGTCCGGATTGTCGACATCGAATAGAGGATTAGGGGAGAGTTATGAAGGAAGACGAAAAGAAAAGACGCACTGAGGTCGAAAGAGGGTTTTCTTTGATCGAGCTCATCGTGGTCCTGGTCATATTGGGACTCCTGGCCACCGTAGTCGGGCCAAGAGTGATGGATCGATTGGGGAAGGGAAAGAGCGAGATCGCAAAACTCCAGATTGACCAGTTGGAAGGAGCTCTAGGGCTTTTTCGATTCGACGTAGGTCGGTATCCGACATCCGCCGAGGGATTGCAGGGGCTCATCGCGACTTCCGGAGTACAGAACTGGAGTGGTCCCTATCTGGACAAGAGGACCCTTCCCAAGGATCCCTGGGGACGAGAGTACCAATACCGTTCGCCGGGTCAGTATGGGGATTTTGACCTTTGGAGTTGGGGGGCCGATGGAACTCAGGGTGGCGACGACGATAATGCCGACGTTGCTTCCTGGTGATTCCCGGGGTTTCACCCTACTCGAGCTGATCGTCGTATTGATTCTGATAGCCGCGGCCGCTGCCGTAATTCTTCCTTCGTTTACCAGCGGCTTGGAAGGGTTGGAGTTGGAAACCTCGAGCCGGGATCTGGTGACTCGGATGAAACGGGCACGATCTGATGCGATTGGCAGTCAGAGAGTCTTCCGAATCATCCTCCATCAACCTACTCAGGCCGTGCCCTACTATGTCTTTACCAACGACTTTGAGGAGGAAATTGGGCGCTATCCATTCGCAAAAGGGACCTTGGTCGAGATCCCCCCCAGCAAGTCCTTCCCGTTAAAGGTGAGTTTCTATCCGAACGGCAGGAGTTCTGGAGAAAACTTCCTGATTGCCAACAAACAAGGCAAGAAGTTGTACGTGATGGTCAATCCGATTACCGGGCTCGGACGGGTCGCCCGCGAACTGGACAAAGGGATGGAGTGGCGTTGAAAGCTCGGGGATTCACTCTTCTTGAAATCATCGTGGCGGTTTCGGTCTTGGGCGTCGCCGTCGCCGTCGCCATGCAGATCTTCTCGGGTGGGCTGAAGAACATTCGGCGCATCGATCTGGCGCATCAAGCTATGGAGCACGCCGAAAACGTGATGAGTGAGATCCTGAGTGATGAAGACCTCAGAGAGCCGGTCGAACTCGGAGGAGACCTGGATG
This sequence comes from Acidobacteriota bacterium, assembly GCA_965219005.1. Taxonomy (GTDB): domain Bacteria; phylum Acidobacteriota; class UBA6911; order RPQK01; family JAJDTT01; genus CAUZIZ01. Next base: position 479,751 of record CBDCMS010000004.1, read on the forward strand.
AGGAGTTTAGTTATAGCGCGATTGTCGACTACTGGGGGCCAGCAATACAGGAGGACCTACTGCTGGAAGTAGCCAAACCGAGAGTGACTTTGATGAAGGTCCACGTCGAAATTCACTTCAAGAAAAACCGGCATGGGAAGCGCTATCAAGCGGATTGTCTGAAACTGGTCCCGGATGAGGATGCCCAGGGCGTCGCCGGTGACCCACTTCAGCAGCTTCTGGGAAGGTAGCCGTGAAGATTCTCGAGGCAACTTACCAATTGGCAAAATCAGAGGGTCCTGGTGGAACCAAACCGTCGGCGTTCTCGATCCCGGTCGGGGCTGCCGGCCTGATGCGAGGCAGTCAGCGACACCTGGCGACGAGGAAAAAGGGCTTTACGCTTTTGGAATTGGTGATCGCGCTCACAATTATGGGACTAATGGCAGGAATAGTCTTCTCGTCGTTTCGACTTGCAATGAACAGCTATCTGAAGAGTCAGGTCGAGATGGAGCGTGAAGCGTCCCGACGGATCTTGAAAGGGCAGATCAGGCGCCAGGTTGGCTCCTTGTTTCCCTTGCGACCGGTGGCTTCTTTCAACAAGGCGGGACCTGAATCCGAGGTCCTGGAAGGGGCGGATCCTACTCGAGCGTTTGCTCCTCTATTTTATGGATCTCCCGATTCCGTCACCTTCATCACGGTGACGCCTCTGATCGATTTCGACAAACCGGGACTTACGGTAGTTCGGTATGGACCCGCTGAAGACGAATATGGGGACTACTATCTGGGCTCAATGGAGGCTTCATTTGTCGGTCTCGACAGCTTCGTCCGGATGGTGCAGATTCCCAGCGGCAAGCCCCTTCCCCTGATCGAAGGCGTCTCACAGATCGAGTTTGAATATTACGGCTACGATCCGGAGACACAGACCTTTGATTGGTATAGCGAATGGTTCGGAGATGAGCGCAGAGCCGTTCCCACGGCGATCCGAATCGTCTACGACAAGGGTCAGGTGGTGGCTATCGTAAACGCAAGCTTTTTTGGAGGCCGGGTTCAATCCGGTGTCAGGAATCTACTTGGACGAACCAACTAGAAGCCCTTGTTGGGCAAGCAAGGTTCTGTCAGGTCCTACCACGGAGGCCAGTGACGAAGTGGCTCTGAGGGTTGGGGTTTGTCCTGGTTCGGGACAAAAAGCCGGTGCCCACCATCGGGGGGCCGTCCTCCTTGTGGTCCTCTGGGTGATGCTGGCCATGAGCTTGCTTGCTCTCAGTTTCTCGGCTTCCATTCGGACTGAGGTTGAGGCCGCCAGGAATGTCGTGATCCAGAAGCAATGCTTTTATCTGGCCCGTGCCGGAATCGAGTACGCCGTTTACAAGATCCTGGAATCCCAGATGGCCTTCGCCCAGACTCAGCAGCTCATCGAACAAGGGCTCGAGTCGGTTCCTCAGGTACTGACCGGGAAGGTCAATCTGGAGCTGGAGGGGCACAGCGCCGAAGTGGAGGTCATCGACGAGACAGGAAAAATCAGTCTCAACGGTGCGCCCTCCCATCTGATCTATAACCTCCTGATTACCGTGGGAGTAGAAGGACCAGAGGCTGACATCATTACAGACTCGATCGAAGACTGGCGAGATCCAGATGATTTCTATCATGACAATGGAGCGGAAAGCGACTGGTACCAAGCCCTACCTGAGCCTTATTGGGCCAAGAACGGACCCTTCGACGTGCCCGAGGAACTGATGCTCGTCCGCGGGATTACGCCGGAGATCTACTACGGACGCAAAGGCTTGAACTCGGCTGGGGAGAGGGTCGAGTTTTACGGATTGCAGAATTACTTCACAGTTTTCACGAAGGTGAATCGGATTAACGTAAACTCGGCTCCGCTGCCGGTGCTGGCATCAATACCAGGACTGGAGTACGAAGACGCCATGCAGCTCAGCGCTTTGCGTGAACAGATGCCCATTGGAGATGTCACTCAAGTCATGGAAATGCTCCCGGGCCTACCTACTGACACCACCAGTTACCTCTCTACGCTGCGATCAAGCGTGTATACTTTGATTAGTACAGGACGTATCCGAGACTCAGAGATTATCAGCCGGATCCGCGCGGTCGTGCGAGTAGGAACGGGGTATAAAGGCTACGGAGTACTCTACTGGAACGAAATGAACTTCGAACTATGAGGTTGTCACGACTCTCTGCCTGGAAGTTGATGTGGTGTCATGATCTCGGCGGGTTTGGAGGAAGGAGTTGCAAGATACAGCCTTTCTAGACAGGAAGCAGTGGTCATGATGAAAACTGGAATGGACAAAAAGCCGATTACAAGAAGATGTTTGCACTAGGTTCAGCCCTCGGGGTCGAGTTCCGCGATCGAAACCTGATTCTACTCAACGTCAAGAAGGGGATCAGGGAGTTTTCCTTGCTGGAGCACGGCGTTATCGAGAATTTCCGAGATCTTTCACCCGCAGAGCTTCAGAGCGCTGTGCGTGGCTTTCTTAAGAGCAATGGATCTGTCCGAGAACGCGTCATTCTGGGTATTCCGCGCGAGCAGGTAGTGGTGCGCTGGATCGAATTGCCCCTGGATGTCGAAGAGAACCTGGAGCAAGTGGTTCGGTTTCAGGTAGAGCGCTTCGAACCGACGGAGGAGGAACAGTCCTACGTTGACCACGTGGTTCTGGAGCGTGACGAGGGGAAAAAGAAACTTCTTCTCCAGGTCACCCTGGTGCCGCGAATCATCCTCGATGACTATTTGCATGTGTTGCGTCAGGCTGACCTCTACCCCGCTGCAGTGCGACTGGCGAGCCTTGCCTATCATCAGGTCTTACTGGCCCACGCAGACGGATTCCCCAAGAAACTACCCTGTCTTATCCTGGCCTTGAACCCGGGATCTCTGGAGATGCTGTTCGTAAGCGGCTCCAACAAGTTTTTTTCACATAAGATCTTGTCGGAGGAGGTCGAGGAACTGGGGATCCTGAAGATTCGCGAACACATCGATACCTTTCTTTCCCATGTGGACCCCCTGGGGCAGGACCTGTCGAAGTTATACCTTACGGGCCTGTTTGCTCAGGGGTATCTCAAGGATTTCCAGTCTCTTTCTGGGGATTGTGAGCTGCTGCGCCGGAAGCTGCAGTTGAACGGGAAGGATCTTTCGGGAGAGGCTTTGGAAGACTGGATTCCCGTAGCTGGACTGGCTATCTCGGGGGTCAGCAATCGGTCGATAGCTCGATCCAACCTGATCCCTCCGGACAAGCGCATCGTCAGAGACCGACCCAATCTGGTCCCGACCTTCGTAATGATGGGCCTTCTCTTCGTGATCACGGTGGCAATGGTTGCTCGAGGCTACATACAACAGAGCCGATTCCTTGGCCAGATCGAGACACAAATTACAGCGCTGCAGCCCCGGGTCGACGGCGTCATGAAGCTTCGCGAGCAGGTCCAGCAGCAGGAAAAGGACTTGGAAGAGATACGGAATCTGATGATGGGCCGGCAAAAGGTCCTATCGGTGTTGAAGGAATTGACCGAGAAGATCCCTGACAATACTTTTCTGCAGAATCTGAATCTGCAGGGGGAAAGGGTGAATATGATGGGATATTCATCGTCCGCATCAGCTCTGCTTCCGATCCTCGGGGACTCAGAATATCTAGAGGGAGTGGAATCTCGTTACATTACTCCCGATCGAAGTATGGGCGATCGAGAGAAGTTCAACTTTGAGGCCATCGTCAAGCAGAGGACCGAATGATGAGGAAATTTTCATTCCGCGAAAAGCGAGTTTTGTCAGTAGGTGGTCTTATTGTAATGCTGGTCTTGGTGTTCTTCTATCTGGTTCAGCCTTTTACTGAGGCGCAGGCAGACATCCAGACCCAGCTGGATGTGAAGGCAGATCTCCTGCAGCGCTCTATTCAGCTGATTCAGCAGAGGAGCGACTACCTTGAACGCCTTGATACATTGGACCGCGCTCTACAAGATCACAACGGCATGCTCCTGGATTCGCCCAATTCAAGCAAGGCTACCAGTGAGTTGGAGTTGACTATTCGGAACCTCGCTTCTGAGCAAGGGGTGACCATTGCGCGAAGCAATCCTTTGCAGGAGCGTAAACTTGGAGAACGCTATTCCAAGATTACGCTGCAGCTCAATCTGCAGGCCTCCATGGACCAACTTGTCAGCTTCGTCCACTCGCTTTCCAGCTATCCGAAATTCCTGCTTGTGGAGGATTTCTATTTGGCCGGCTTACGGGTGAAGAAGGAGATACGTCTTCAACCTCGAATGCAGGTATCAGGTCTGATTCGACTTTATTCGAAGTAAGGCATCAATACAGGAAGAGTCAAGAATGAAACAGGGAATTCTGATACTTAACGTGTTGATGGTGATTGGGACTGCCGTTCTCGCAGAGCGACTGATTTCGGGTTGGGAGGCGTTTGAGGAAACGAATAGCGTCGAGCGGCTTGTCAGTAACGTCGAGCCCGGTCAAGGAGGGGCGGCCGATGTTGGCGTCGCCCTGGAGGCCGGTCCCAGGCCCTTTCCAGAATTTCTGATCATCGCCGAGAAGAATCTTTTCACGCCCCAGCGAGGTCCCGAGGCGGAGGAAGAGATCGAGCCGGAGGAGGAGAAGGCCCCCGCTCTTCCGATGAAGCCCGCCCTCACCGGAGTGTCGATGATGAACGGGGAAAGGCTCGCTTATCTTACGGTCTACGAAGGAAAGAAGAGCTCGGGGAAAAGCCAATCTGTCGCAGTTGGAGATGAAGTGCAAGGCTACGGGGTCAGCGAAATCAGCGACACGACGGTCCTATTGACCTGGCGTGATGAGGAAGTGCTTATCGATATCTTCGATACGAAGGGAGCGGGTAAGCAAGCAGCCGTGGCGTACAAAGGGGCCGCGGTTACAGTAATCACGGTCGGAGCCGCGCCCGCGGCGGTGGAGACGACCACCGCGTCCTCGAAGGAAAAGGAGGCGCGGGGGCTTGAAGTTGGCGTGGCAGGTTCGGCCGGGACCCAGGCCAGTTCAGGTGGTCGAGGCGGCGCAGGACGCCAGACAGGCGTTGGCCAGGGTGGAAGGGGTCAGGGTATGAGGGGTCAGGGTGGACGCGGCGGTCGGGGTGGAAGGGGTCAGGGTGGACTCGGCGGTCGGGGTGGACTTGGTGGGGGAAGAGGACAATCCGGATTCGGAGGAGGGCAGGGAAGAGGTTTGCCGGGCAACCTTGGCCTTTCTGGAGGCCGGGGATCTTCGCAGGGAAGCCGTTACTAGTCCGGAACTGTCGTGTCAGTGACGGAGCATAGTGCCGTTGAGGAGAACGAAATGCGAATCCGGACAATCTTCAAACCTTTCAACTCGATATTGACTGAATCAAAATGATGTGGTTCTCAACGTTCGTAATTCTAGCGATACTGACGCAAACCGGGGTGGCTTCTCCCGCGCTTGCCCTTTTTCAACGGGCGACGACTACGAAACGGCAAGGCTCGGCTGTAGTTGATCCCGATCAGCTTCCCGGTATTGTCGGAGTTCCCACTCCTCCGAGTGTCGATCACGAAGCGGAAATGATGGAGCAGCGGCGACGTCAGCTGGAGGAGCTCTACAAGGAGAGGGTAAAGAAGGACTCCACTGGACAGAATGGCGCCCCGAAGGTCCACACCAATGCTCCGGCCGCGGCGCCTCCAGCCGTGAACCCCTCCGTCGTCACGGTTCCAAAAGCCCAGCTGCCAGCCTCAAGACCAGACGTAGGCAAGGCTAAAGCGGCCGGCGGTTCCGGAGTAAGCCTTTCCTTTACAGAAGCGCCGATTGATCGCGTGGTCAACGCCATCATGACCGAACTTGGGTACTCCTACATAATCGATCCCCAGGTCTCTGGGTCGGTCAATCTCTTTACCGTGCGTGAGATTCCGAGAGATAAGCTGTTTGGGGTCATGGAGCAGGTTCTCAAGATGAACGGACACGCGGTCGTCCGGCAAGAAGGCCTGTACGTGGTTCTTCCCATTCCGAAGAGTCCGAAGATTCCCCATCGGATCCTGGTGTCGCCCACCGAGCGCGGGAAGCAGAAGAGGGAACCTACGGCAGCCCAAGAAAACAAGCCGGAAGACAAAGAGTCTCAGCAAGAGGAAAAGCAGGAAGCAAACCCGCACCAGGAGACTGGCCAGGAGGCTGAGACTTCCGAGAGTTCAGAACTGGGTCCCCAAGGGGCCGCCTTGAAGCCAGCCGTCACCCAACCGTCCTTGACCCCTCAGAATCCCCAGGAAGAGAGTAAGCAGGAGCCCGACAGTCCAGGGCCTACTGTGCTTACGGTGGGGCAGTCCGAAGCAGCGGCCCAGATCGAGCAGGAAGAAGGGGTCTTTACCTATATCATCCCCCTCCACTACCTGCCGTCCTCGGACGTGCTGACCATGGTTCAGCCGTTTATTACCGAGGGTGCGACGGTTATCGACTTTGTCTCCGCCAATATCCTGATCATTACGGATTATCGAAGAAATATTCAGCAGATTCTCAATTTGGTCAGGGTCCTGGACACCGAATACTTTGATCTGAATACCGTGGAACTCATCCAGATCGAGAACAATTCGGTCTCGGACGTTGCCGAGGACCTGGGCAAGATCTTTGCTCCCGGCGACAAGGCGGGCGGAGTGCGTATGGTTGCCATCGAACGCCTGAATAGCTTGCTGGTAGTCACCCACGCGCCAGCGGTCTTGGACGAGGTGAAGGAATGGCTCGAGCGGCTGGATGCCCCCTCCACCAACATGAATATGAAGACCTACGTCTATGAGGTCGAGAACAACACGGCGGCGAATATTGCCGAAGTCTTGGCGCAATTGTACGAAGGGGGCGCGGGGCTGCCTACATCGGCGACTGAGGGAGAGGGAAAAGAAGGTGAGCAGAGGAGGCCAACGCAGCAGGCTGGCTTCGTAGAGGAAAGAGAGCGCCGCCGGGGAGGTATGGGGAGAGGAGGCATGGGGCCGTCCCTGGAAGGGCGTCCCATGAGTACTCAGTCTGATATTCGAGCAGTCAATGCCGGTAACGTGCGTATTATCGTCAATGAGTTCAACAACTCGCTGATCATTCAATCTACAGAGGCAGACTATCGGTTCCTTCTGCAGACCATCAAGCAATTGGATGTGTTGCCCCGGCAGGTTTTGATCGAAGGCAGGATCTATTCTGTGGATCTCACCGACAATCTCAGCTTCGGTGTTGCTGCCTTTCTGCGTGCCAAACAATCGGAAGGGCCTGCTACGACTGGTAGTATTTCGGGTCCGGGCGACGGAGGCTCCGGTGGCACGTTCTCCGCTGTAACACGATCCATCATCGGGGAAGCTCGAGAGCTGGAGGCGACCATCAATGCCTTGCGGTCCGTGACCAATGTCGAGCTGGTCGAAGCTCCCCGGTTGCTGGCCGTCGATGGGATGCAGGCCTCCATCAACGTCGGAGCTGAGGTCCCAGTTACCACTTCATCCTATGGGAATCCTCTGGGTGGACTGGGTGGAGCCCAGAATTTTGTCAGTTCGATCCAGTTTCGCCCAACCGGAACCACTCTCCTGATCATGCCCCGGATCAGTGCCGGTGGCATCGTGACCATGGATCTAGCGATCGAGGTCAGCTCTGCTAGCGGTGCGGCGCTGACGCCGACTATCAATCGGAGCTATGTGGAAACGTCTCTTATCGTCAGAGATGGACAGACAGTCGCGATCGCAGGAGTGATTAGCGAGAGCCTGAACCGGTCACGGAGTCGGGTTCCCCTACTGGGAGATATTCCCATAATAGGCGCCCTCTTTGGTAACACCACCAAGGATCGACGCCGCGCCGAACTCGTCGTCTTCATCACGCCCCACGTCATTCGGAATCTTCCCACGGCAGTCGAGCTCACGCTCGATTTTCAGCGCTCTCTCAAGAACGCTTACGGTTTCATCGAAAGAAAGCGCCTTGAGGAGAAGGTACTCAAACAGCAGCGTCGCGATGAAGAGTTGAGGAGAGAGGCCGAGGGCAGATAAAAAGGGAAGAATCAGTCCGGCAGCTGTTGAGCCTTTCGGTAGATCTCCATTGTTTCCTGCGCCCTACCTTGATCCTTCAGGATCGTCAGAGATGGACAGACAGTCGCGATCGTAGGAGTGACTGGCGAGAGCCAGAACCGGTCACGGAGCCGGGTTCCCCTACTGGGAGATATTCCTATAGTAGGCGCCCTCTTTGGTAGCAGCACCAAGGATCGACGCCGCGCCGAACTCGTCGTCTTCATCACACCCCACGTCATTCGGAATCTTCCCACGGCAGTCGAGCTCACGCTCGATTTTCAGCGCTCTCTCAAGAACGCCTACAGTTTCATCGAAAGAAAACGCCTTGAGGAGACAGCACTCAGGCAGGGGCGTCGGGATGAAGAGTTGAGGAGAGAGGCCGAGGGCCGAAAAGGGGGATGGATCAGTCCGGTAGCCGTTGAGCCTTTCGGTAGATCTCGATTGCTTCCTGCGTCCTACTTTGATCCTTCAGGTATTTCGCCTTATACATCAAAAGCGTGTACTTGCTGGCCCGTTCTTGAAGCTGAGAAATGGAGTTGTCCAGAATCTGATGAGCGATTCCATGTTGACCCGCTTCAGTCATCGACTCGGCAAAGGTGAGTGCTGAGTAGACTACCAAAGTCTCGTCTTTTCCTGTTAGGCCAAGTTCCAGAATCTTGCGAAATTCAGGGAGGATCGCCGCGTACTTGCCCTCTTCTATAAAGATAGAAATGATTTCATGTTCAGCGCCGGCATACTCCAGCTTGGTCTGTATTTCGGCGTCGGCCTGTCCTGAGACAACCGGATTCAAAGATCCCAGACAGAGGAGAAGTAGAGCAATCCTTTTCATTCGTGGCTCCTGGACTGTCTAAAAGGATTGTCTCTCAGTTCCCTTGCGTCCTCGATTCCAGCCCAGAAAGGGTTGCCCTTTACCTCGACGGTATATGAGTCTAGATGGGCCAGAATCTGTGGGTCCGGTCCCAACTTGGATCCAGAGTCAACGAACACAGCAGAAAGTATCAAGAGCAGGACCAGACTAGCGAAGGCATAACGCAGTTCGTTAACCTGGAAAGCGTCCTGGATCTGCCCCAATACCCATCGCCAGCGAGGAAGCTCCGAACTCTGAAGCTGCTCTTGGATTCGATTCCAAATCACGGGAGGAGGTTCCAACTGGAAGCGCTCATCTCCCAACAACTGCAATAGCTCACGTTCCTGTTGCAGAAACACCGAGCACTCCGAGCAGGAAGCCAGATGCTCCGCTACCTGTGTCCGGTGTTCCGGCTCAAGGCTTCGATCGGCCAGAGCCGAAAGCTGCGGTCGAAAATGCTGGCAGTTGGAGTTCATGTCTGTCGCTTCAAATAAGTCTTGACGTAATCCTTGACGATGAGCCGAGCCCGGTAAATATCTGTCTTGACCGATAACAGGGAACGTCCCACGATTTCGGCGATATCGTCATACTTCATCTTCTGAAAGACTGCGAGGACGAATACATCCCGGTATTTGGGCGACATCGACTCCAGAGCCCTCTGCACGATCCCGTTGAGTTCGTGTGCCAGAAACTTTCTCTCAGGATCGAGATCGAGGGTGTCCTCTGCCGCCAACCTGGGTAAGAAAAAATCATCCTCATCAATTGATACCTCTGTCGTCCGCTGCGACCTTCGCAGCTTCTGATAGACTTCATTTCGAGCACAGGGGAGCTGAGAGTCCTTCCCCGGCCGCTGAAGATTCATTTCCTCAACCAGGCCGGCCTTGGCTCGATCTTCGTCTTCAACGGGCTGAGTGTTCCGGTTAGCGTCACTCGTGTTGAATTCGATGAAGAGAAGTTCCAGCTTGAGAAGAAGGTGGACAAGGTGGCTTCAGGTGAGAGAGGTAAGATTACCCTTCGTTACCTCGGAAACGAGGAGGACAAAGACCTCAGCAGCGAGATCCGGGTGTTTGTAGAGGGGGTCTCCGAGGAAGCTGGGGAAGAGGTATTTACTGTCCCAGTGCTCTACAACTATCTGAGCCCTGCTGCCCGCGCTCTGTTTGGTTTGAACGCGGAGAAGGCGAAGAAGTTTAAGCGCGGAGATATCCTTCGTCCCGCGGTCCAGGCGCCCGAGCCACCAAAGGATGCCTCACAGGCGCTGCCGATCCCGCCCCCCCTACCCAAGAAGCCCGTGCCGGCCCCTGACAACCAGGGCGAGTAGATTGACAGCCGGGCAATCCGCGAACGGTCACTCGATCTTTGTGCCTTTGTCGGAACCCCCACCGATCTTCCGGCAATCTGGCCCTTTCCTCGTTGAACTCAGCGGACCCTGATTCCCCTGTAGAAGCCGCGAGCCCAGCTGAGAAGACCCGCCAGGATAAGCGGTAGATGGGCCAGTGCATTCAGTCCTTGCAGAGGGTTGCTGTGGAACACCCTCCCTACAATCTTGGGAAGCCGAAAGCACGGTAAGCCAAAGCTGAGAATCGGAAGGTGGCGTATCCAGGAGCCAGTGCCACCATACTTCAGCCGACAAAGGCCGCTCCAGTATCCCAGCGAATCCAGATGGGCACGCACTCCCCCCCAGTCCAGGCGGAAGTAGTGCCTCAGTGTCGTGGATCCATCGAAATAGAGGCAGTCTGGGAGTCTCTTCGAGAGGACCAGGTCCTCCGCCATGGCTATGCTTTCGTCGAATCCTCCAGTCGATCGGAAATCCTGTCGATGAATGAGGAGATTCGAGCTCGAGAGTGCGGACCGAAAGCCGGAAGGGAGCCCGGGCAGATAATGGGAGAACTCGATCCAGTGCAGAATTCGATTGACGGCTGTCGGATTCCCGTTGGCGATCGCCGCCGAGACCATCCTGATCTTCGAGGAATGAGCCAGCCTGGCATGAAGTCGCTCCAACCACTCTGGGGTAACGACCACATCGGCGTCGAGAAAGGCGAAGTAGCGACCTCTCGCTTGGGCGGCACCGAGATTTCGAGCGGTGCCCGCATAGGTGCGGGAAGAGAGCGCATGAACGCTGACTCTGGGAAACTGCTCCTGGATTGATTCAGCCGTGCCGTCGCCCGACGACTCGACCACCAGGATCTCGAAGCCCAGGGAGGTCACCTGCGCGAGGATTGAGTTGAGGGTTCTCCTAACGGTCCCACCGGACCGATAGCAGGGAACGATGAAGCTGACCTCGGGAGCCTCCGCCGCTGCATTCGAATGAGCCGACTTCGACTCCGGGTCAGGGACCTGCTCCATAGTCTCGAATGTGGATGGTGAGGGAATGACCCTCTCACGACGATCCTCTATGGCTCCCTCCCCGGAAACAGTCCCTCTCGTACACCCTCGAAAATGGTGCGGGCCCGACGCCACCGGAAAAGGAGGATGTTGTAAATGAGGCTAGCTGCAAGCGTAGACCAGAAGAAGGCCCACCTCGCGGTCCCAACCCCATGCTTCTTGAAAAAGAGGACAGCGTTGCGGCGGATCCAGTAGATTTTCTGTTGGGGGTTTTCCCTCGTCGAGTGGGCTCCGTGGTGGAGGGCTTGAGCGAAAGGACAGTAGTAGATCGGATAATTCATCTGGGCCGCGCGGTAGAGGAAATCAACCTCTTCGTGGTACATGAAGAAGGCCTCGTCGAATAAGCCCACCTTTTCAAAGATCTGTCGATGGATCAGCAGGGCACAACCCAGCAGCAGCTCGACCGGCTTGATGTGGTTCCAGCGGGGGCCGTCCGGTGCCCCCTTTCCCTGATAGGAGCAGAGAACATGACTCCAGTTCAATCGACCCCAGGCGGCGTCGAGGCGTGAGGGATCCTCATGGCTCAGGATTCTAGGTCCGTAGATCCCAGCCCCCTTCTCCTCGGCAAACTGGACCAATCGACCGAGCCCCTCAGGTTCAACCACGATGTCATTGTTCAATCTGGTTATGCACTTAACTCCGGATAGGTGACGGTGGGATAGAGCGAACAGGCTGTCAGGAGACGGTCGAAGAGCTCGGATTCCCAGAAACGACGATTGAAACGGTAACAAAACTCAGCCAGGTAACGTTGAAGGTGCTTGAGGCTGACCGCTTTCTGAGTCCCTTGGAGCTGAGTCTTGCAGTTGGAAATGAGGGTGTGAACCCATGGGAACTGTTCAAAACCCATCCCCACCCACTCGAGCCGGACGCGTTCATGCTGGTAGCCGGCTTGAGCTAAACCGACAAACGCGTGATAGGCGTCGCTTCGGATCTGAGCTCCGGGGTCGATCCTCGCCCAGGCGACCCGCTTCACATTGTCGCTGGTTATGTCATCGACCACATCCAGACTTAGAAACCTCGGCCCCCCGGCTTTCGTTATCTCCACCGCGGCCAGAACTTTGGCCTTGCCTTCGGTCCCTCGTCCTCGCTTGCGACCCCGACGATTTCTCCCTCGTCGTCGGCCTCCAAAGAAAGAGTCATCCAGCTCCACCAGGTGACTTAATTGGTAGCAGTCATTACGTTTGGCCATGGCTTGTCGGATCTTATGTCCCATCATCCAGACCGTCCGATAGCTTCCGATTCCCAGCAGCTTCTGCAGTCCCTTCATCGTGTAGCCCGCTTTGCAACGGCTCATCAAGAAGATGGTCCAAAACCAATATCTCAGGGGCACCCGCGTCTTGTGGAAAATCGTCCCGGCGGTGGAAGAAGCCTGATACCGGCATTGGCGACACTCCATCAATCGCCGGTGCTGCAACCAGTAGCCTCCTTGACCCCCACAACGGGGACAGACAAATCCTTCCGGCCAGCGTTTCTGCATCAGGTAACTCAGACAAGCTTCTTCTGTGGCAAAACGCTCTTGAAACTCCAACAAATTCATCTTTTCGTACATCCACTCACCTCCTGTCTCTCACCTTTTTTACTAGGAGGTGGTGACTTTTTCCGGAGTTAAGTGCATAACCAGATTGTTCAATAGAAAGAAGTAGTCCGGACCTTTGTTTCTCCCGCTACCAGCGTCAACAGATTCCTGGCTTCCGCGGATTGCAGCGTTGAGGGCAGCGGCATAGCCGCGATTCTGATCCAGAGCCAGGACCCGGATTGAAGGAGGAACGAGGGCCAGTGATCCGTCGGTAGAGGCGTTGTCCACTACCACGATCTCTAGCGATGCGTAGTGGCTCTGTCTGAGGGCGCTCAACGTTTCAGCGAGCACCCGTTGGCCGTTCCAGTTGACACAGACGGCTAGCACTTTTCGATGAGTTGACATACCTGGGAAGTCGCCAAAGTTCGTTCAGCCCACACTTTCCTGCGTTTCCCAAGGGCTCGCGGGGTCAGCAGTATTCCCGCCACGAGGCCCTTCAGGAAGGCACCGAAGAAACCGGCCTTGAGCAGATGAAAAAGGGCACTGCGTGCCCATCCCAGTGCTAGCCAAGGCGTGTTTCGAAAGAGCTGATAAGTGATCATGAGCTGCCAGCGATTGCGGGTGATCCAGAAGACGCGATACCGAGAGTAGTAGGTCCGGACCCGCCGCTTCGATTTGATTTGCTCCCCCGTTGGGGCGCTGGTCGCTGTCCTGTTGTTGGCACGCTTGGCCGGAGAACCGATCGGGTCACGTCCGGAGCGCTCTGGATCGGATGCCGCTTCCACATGGTAGACGATGGCCTCCGCCAGGTATAGACACCGAAGGCCCGCAAACTGGGCACGCAGGCTGAGGTCCACATCCTCAAGGTAGAGGTAGAATCCCTCGTCGAAAAGACCGATCCGGTCGAACAGGTCCCTTCGGTAGAATGCTGCGCCGGCACTGGCTCCAAGGACCGGACCGGGGTGGATGTAGTGGCTCGCCGGTTCCCCCAGTCCTCGTTTGTAGGGCAGGCCAGTGCGACCGTAACAATCTCCGGCGCTGTCGACTCGTTCCCGAAACTGAAAATCAAGCATTTTCGAGGCGAAGAACCAGTAGTCTGGGTAGCGTTCGAATGCCTCCAACCCGGTCTCTACCCAGTGGGAATCCACCTCGGTGTCGTTGTTCAACAGGGCGACAAACTCGGTCTTGGCCCTCTGGATACCGAGGTTGACGGCTTTGGCGAAACCGAAGTTCTGTTCCAGGGGGAGATAGTCTATGTGGGGAAACTCGCTGCTCATCAACTCAGGGGTCGAATCAGTGGAGCCGTTGTCTACTACCAGGACACGGCAGCGCACCGTTTGAAGTTCCAGAGATCGTAGACAGGTGCGCAGAAGAGGCTCCCCGTTCCAGGTGGGCACGATGACGGTCAGCTGGTCCAGGCCATCTTCACTCATTGCGCGCCTGAAGAATGCCCAGGTTGTAGTAGTAGCTCATCAGGTCAGGGTAGTAACGACTTAGATTCGGCCAACTCTGCGTTTCGGTGAGACGGCATAGCCAGCTCAGGGTACCCATCTTCAGCCGTGTGAAGGCGGCATAGTGAGGGACCTTCTGGGCATTCAGCAAGGAGTCCAGCTCGGGGTGCATCTGGTAGAACCTCCAAGCCGAGGAACCCACCTTTCTTTGCCTCTGCACGAATGACCCCAACGAGGTGGGATGATAGTGGTAGGCGATTGCCTCACGCTGAAAGACCAGGTGCATGCCCAACTGCTGAAGTCGGTGGCCGAGCTCGATATCCTCCCACCCGTATTCCTGAAAGTCCTCATCGAAGCCTCCTGCTTCCCAGAAGAAGGACCGGGCAATCGAAAGATTGCTGGTGTAGAAGAAGTTGAAGGGAATGTTTTCGGGATCCTGGATCAGCGAAAAACCGAACTGCCAACCCTCCTCAACGATATAGCGCATGAAACGGGTTTGCCGGTATTCCTGAGGCCACGGCGTGTAGCCGATGACAACCAGCTGCGAGGCACGCGGATCGATTCGAGGTTTGGTCCGTGCCTTCGCATGTTCCTCCAAAAAGTCGGGGGCTGGAACGGTGTCGTCCCCGAGAAAGACCAGGAAGTCGCCCGCCGCTTTGCGCGATCCCAGATTGCGTGCAGATCCCTGCTTTCGGTTGGCCTGCTGAAGGTAGTGCAGAGGGACTGGATAGTCCTGTCTCAGTTTCTCCACCAGATCTCCCGTGTCATCAGTGGAACCATCATCCACCACGAGGATTTCGAAGGGCGGCCCTTGCTCATCCGGCCCGATGTCGGCGGGCTTTTCTTCCTGGTGTGCCCCAGAGGCGGACAGCTCGGACGGATCAGGTTGGCACAGAGTCTGGCAGCTCAGGGCAGCCAGAGTCTTCCCCAGGGCCTGCACACGATTGTAGGTAGGGATCACGACGCTAAACAGCACGGCTGACGTATTCTACCAACCGTCGGCAGGCGACTTGAAAGCCCTGCGCTCTCCAGGAACCGAAAAAGCGCCGGATCTTGCTCTCGGGAGCGGGCGGATGAAGCAGCGCCTGTATTCCCAGCCACTGCAGCGCCTTGAGCTCCGATTCCTGGGTACGTACCTTCTCTCGGAGATCGGCGGGCAGAGTCCCGAGTGTGGCCGCAGAATCGGATAGATCGAAGAGTGTGCCTAGATCCACCATCTCGAGGTACTCAAGTTCTTCCTTGATATAAAAAGGATCTTCCACGATCGGACGCAGGGGATCCCCGAACAATGCTGCAACCTCAGCGTCGGATCGACGCCGAAGCGCCTCGATCTGGCGACGCTTTTCAAGAGTCCGGGGAAGCATTTGGAGCGCATCATCGAGTGCTACAAGATGATTCAGCGCATCAATTAGTTGAGCCTGCATGGTTGGATCTTCGACTCGGAGACGGTGCTTCGTCTGGGACCAAAGATAGAAGCTTTCCTTCCTGACGCCCGAGGATCGAACCGCGCGCTTCAGGGCAAGGAGAATCGCCAAAGGGAGAACCTTGCGGAAGTTCTCCTCTTCGTAGTTCTTCATTATTGTCAGAAGGGCGTTTCGGTGCATTAGATAACGGGTTTTCTCGCTTGCCTGAGTCTCGAGGGTTGCATGCCCGCGGTGATAAACGATCGACTCGGGAGCGAGGGCCACACCGAATCCGGCGATCCACAGGCGCCAACCCAGGTCGACATCCTCGAAGAGGGCGAAGAAATCGGGATCAAAGCCGCCCAGCTGCAAAAAGACTCTACGCTCGATCAGCATGGCTCCGCCGCAGGGGAACAGGATCTGTCGCGCGTGGGATACCTCTTCCAGCAGCTTGCCCTGATCTTTCTGAAGAGCGTAACCCAGGTACTGCAGCGAGGAGCCGTTGAAGTCTAGCCTGCGCCCCTCCCAGTCCAGGATTCTGGATGCGACGCAGGGTATCTTCGGGCTCAGTTGTGTCAAGGCGGCATCGATCCAGTCGTTGTAGGCGCGCATATCGTTGTTGATGAAGGCGACATAGCGGCCCTCGGCCTGGCTGGCTCCCAGGTTGCTGGGCTGCGCAAAGCCCTGGTTGACCCGGTTTTCCAGCAGCTGGACCTGGGGGTAGTGTTGACGCACGAAGGACCTGGATCCGTCAGTGCTGCCGTTGTCGACCACGATGACTTCCTTGGCCCCTAGCTTCATCAAGGAGGGAAGCAGTTTGCTCAGGTGGTCCTGGCCGTTCCAGTTGACGGTTACTACCGAGACCTCAGAGGCGGATCGGGACATCGTTCGATTGTATAATAAGGAATTGTAATTCCGCGTCCGAGCGCCGCCGGCGATCCTGATTCCACTTTCTCCGTTTTAGAGTATCCGGCAGCTTCCGCAGGTTCCAAAGAAAGTTTCGGAACTGGTTCCACTTCCTGACCGGAGGCTGCGGCCTCTTGATCAGTCCCCACAGTGCGCTTCGCAGGTTCCGGGCTTCGTAGTTCTTGATTAGCGCGCGAATGTTGTGACGTTCCCCCAGAAGCTCACGCCAGGTCATTCCCTGGTGTGCTTGCGTGGAGGCTCCGAAGTGGTGGTAGGCGACGGCGCCGGGAGCGGTCAGCACGCGAAAACCGAGCAGCCAAAAACGCCAGCACAAGTCGACGTCTTCGTGGTACATGAAGAATCCCTTATCGAACCCCCCGGATTCCAGAAAGACCGAACGTCGGAAAAGCGCTGCGCCGGCCGAGGCGAAGAGGACCTCCCGGCTCTGGTCGTATTGCCCCTTGTCCTCTTCGAACATCCCCAGGTCCCAAGTGTATCCTAGCTGGTTCATGGCGCCACCGACGCCATTCAGAACCGTCGGCTGATGGTAGAGTCGGAGCTTTGAAGCCACGGCCGCAACAGAAGCGTCTTGTCTCGCCACCGCCAGAAGCGCCTCCAGCCAGTCGGGCTCGAGTTTGAGATCGGTATTAAGGGTAGCCAGGAACTCGGCGCTGGTCTCCCTCGCCGCCAGATTGACTGCACGAGAGAAACCCAGATTCTGCGGCAGCGAAAGGATTCGGACCCAGGGAAAGTTCTGGCCCACGTAGGAGGCGCTCCCGTCTCGGGAGTCGTTGTCGACGAGGAGGGTTTCGAATTGGGTCTCGCTCTGCTCTCTCAACGATTCGAGCAACTCATCCAGGAAAGCTCGACCGTTGTAGTTGATGATCGCTACGCAAACTCGAGGAGGTCCTGATGAGAGGGTCACGTATGTGTCCAGCTTGCTTTCGTGTCTAGTGTACGAGCAGTGAGTAGTGAACAGTGAACAGTGAACAGTGGTTTCTAGCTGTTTTGTTCGTTTCTGCCCTCGGAGTACCGAAAATCACCGGTTCGCTGCCAACTGATAACGAACAGTTCTCACGTAGTCGTGCCGTCGTGGGAAAATCACTGCTCACTGCTCACTGCTCACTGCTCACTGCTCACTGCTCACTGCTCACTGCTCACTGTTCACTGTTTACTGTTCACTGTTTTTCGCTGGTATCGAAGAAGGGCTAACTTCCAGAGCGGAAGGTTCCTCAGTTCCTCCTGGACTTGTGCCAGGTCCTGCTGCAAGAGCTGAATCCATTTCTGCCGTTCGTTGATCAGGAAGTTGACGTCGTCGAAAGCCCGAGTCTGCTTCTCTCCGAGGTCTCGGAGGCGTTCGTTTAGCTCAAGAAACGAGGGGTCGTCAGCCAGCTGCTCGACCAGCCCCAATGCTCCCGGTGAGGGGCTCAGTAGAGCCTGAAGCTGTTTTCTGGTCTGGGGATCCAGTGGTGTCTTGCAAATGAGAAAGATCGTGCGGTAAGCGGGTTCTGCCTGATCCAGCGGATAGCAGATGTGGTTGTACAATCGATTGAGCGAGTCGATCGCCAGATAGTCGTTGAGTCCGAAGTAGTGCTGCGTGAGCACTTGCATTGCCTTCCAGCGCGAAAGCAGGCCGTTGGGAAAACTTAGGACCTCGAGGTTCTTTTCCTGTGCGAAAAAACGTTCCACCACTTCGGCTTCAGGCAAGCCAAGTTCCTGGTGCTCGCTGAGAAAAGTGGAGGCCTGCATCAAACCTTCGCTGAGCTCTTCTTCTACCTGCCGAACCTGGGGTGAGGCAAAGGGAGCGCCCAAGACGATCCAGCGTCGGCTCAGCCGGTCCAGCTCCTTGAGGAAGTCTGAGCGTCTCTCTGGTGGGAGGTGCTCCAGGACGTCCAGTGAAATCACAAAGTCGAAGGACTCGTCTGCGAACGGCTGATCCCAGGCAGAGGCGGGGCGATGTCGGGGGTGGTCGCAGTGACGGATATCTGTGGTTTGAACCGAAATCCTTTCGTCCTCGAGGACCGATTGGGAAAAAAAGTCCAGGGCACTTGCCAGGTGGCCTCCCTGATCTCCCAGATATCCTCCGACATCGAGGATACTGTGTGCCTTCAGCGCCTCAGCGATTTGCCCAGCCAGACGGTAGCGCTGGTACAGGTCGAAAGGTAGGCCCAACACCAGCTGGCTCCCCGACGAAGGCTCCGCAGTGATCCGGAGATCAGATATCTCTACTCCTGAGCCCTGAGGGAATTGTTCGAAATAGAGGTGATGTCCCCCGGAAGGAACCAGGACCGGAGGGAGCTGGACAGAATGCTGGTCACGTTCGGAAGAGAGGAACAGCTGGTTCAGGACATGGCTGTTGAGCCGAACGCGCAGCCGGCCGAAGTCTGAGGATGAGACTATCCGGCAGGAGATGTTAAGTTGCAGCGGTCTCTCCCCCGCATTCAGCAAGTAGACTGAGGCGGGGGACTGCTTCAGGAGCCGGCTGCCTTTGACCAGAGGACCCCAGCCGTCGCGGGGCACGGCCTGCAGCGAATCATCCGCGCTGATGAAATCAGGTGTCTTCGAGAAGTAATCGTGCGCGAAGAGTGCTAGCCCTTCCGAGCTCGGGGAGTTCTTGGCAGCAGCCACGAACTGGAAATTGTAGGGTTCTTCCGAGAAACGGAAGCGCACCTGGAAGTCCAGGCTTTCCAAAATGTCCAGCCAGAAGGAGGGTGGACGCTCGAACCAGTGGGTCTTTTCCTCTCGAAGGAAAAAGAGGGGGTCGGGGGTAGAGCCGACCAGAACTCCGTCCGGCTTCAGAACGCGGGCCGACTCGCGCAGACATTGAATCGGATCGAGGACATGCTCGAGGACATCGAACAGCGTCACGAGATCGGCGCTCTGGGATCGAAAGGGCAGCTGCTGTAGGTGTCCTTGGACGAGACCAGATCGCGCCGGAGTGTACTGACCAAGCGCATAGCTGCTCACGTCGAGACCGAAGCTGGTATATCCGATTTGGCGAGCGGAATGAATCAGATGGCCGTAAGCACAGCCCAGGTCGACAAGAACCCCTGTCGGCTTGAGCAGTCGCAGGAATTCGATCCAGGCCTCCCAATCCGGGTGATTGGCTCCATAGCCGGATTCTGGATACCCACTGGTCTCACCGTGGAAGTAGCCGCGGGAGTAGATCTCCTGGAGTCGTTGGGAGTTACTAGAGGTTGCCTCTTGATCTGGAGCCGTCATGTTCGATCGGGGTGATTGCGCCAGCACCATACCATGGAGCTCCTGGTCGGAGCCACTATCCGTCATGCTTTCGGGCTCTAGACACCGTCGTGTTCTCAACCCTATCCTTATGCTTCTGGAATGGAACCCTGAGGATAAATCTGAGAAAACTGAGATCAGGATGCATTTTGTTGTTGCGTCCGGAGTCGTAGCAGTGATAGATTTCCCACGTTTGCCGGTGCGGAGGCATGTCCGCGGGTGATTACTTTCTGGATTTTGGATTTTTTAAAAGAATTTTTTGTCTAGCTACTTGTTTTTTCGAGTTTGGGACTTTAGAGTGCTTTCAAGTTGTTCAACAGTATTAAGGAGGACTTGCAGATGAACAGAGCGTGGAACTACTGAGCATCCTCAGCCTAGTTCCTATCCTCATGACCTCCGGGATGATGGCAGCGGACGTAAATTTTGGAGCATGGATCCCGAGCGCCAGCAGCCGCAACATTCCGGCAGGGACGGTGGTGGATCCGGGCTCCCAGCTGCTCTACATTGTGGATACGGGCATCAATATCTCGAAGGCCGTAGAAAGCGGACAGTTCTCGGAGGCGGATGTCGCCGCCAAGAACGTCAACGGACTGCTGGGAATCACGGGTGCCGCGGGTGAAGTTCAAACGAACTTCATTTCGATTACGAACACGCACCCGACCAAGGCGGTGACCATTCACTTTCGTTACTTTAACGATGAATGCGAGGATGTCTTGGATTTCCTGGTGATTCTGACGTGTAACGACACGTTGCTGTTCAATCCCTTTGACTTCGAGATCCCGGCGGCGTCGTTGGGCGGAAATCCGATCAACACCAAGAGCCGGATCTTTGGTCCGGATCTGTCGGATGCGTTTCCGGCGATCAAGGGCGACAAGTTTGCATGTGGACGCTTCCTGATTTTCGCGACGGCGGCGGCGACGGTGAGGATCGATACCACGGCGGAGAGGCCGAATCCCGGACCAGGAATGGGTCCCTTTTGGGACAACTCCAACGGCCCTGGCTATAACTTCGAGGTGAATGATCCTCTGAGTCCTCCAGGAGGGCAGGCAGGGTTCGGTGGCCCCTTTCCGGGTACATGGATGACGAGTCCGCCGGCGTCTCACGAGTACGATGCGTTGGGAAGCCCGGGAAACATCCTGTTTCCGTTCGAGTTAGGTGTGGCCTTGGATCAGGAGTGTAATATCGATGCCAGCGGCGTGACCTTCCGCGCCCCCAAAGATGGCATCCATGATCCGGATGCGAATCCGGCGTTGATTAATCCTTACCGCAACGTGGGTTCTGAGGGTGGTCTGAGCCACAATAACCTGCACGTCTTCAATGCGTCAGGAGCAAGCTTCGACAACCTGATTGGGCATAAGGCGACGGCCGTGCCGAAGGGCTTCATCGCAGGCGTGCAGTCGGATCAGGATCGCTTCCTGGCTTTTGGAGTCAACGCCTGGACCCGCCCGTCCATTCATGGTCTGACGGGTTCCTTTAGCCAGTTGACGAACTTCCGCAACGGCGATGGCGCCCCGCTGGGTTCGTTGGACATTCCGGATTATGTCCTGCTGATGGGGTCGGAAATCCTGATGAGGCGTTCCGATACCACCACCTTCCTGACGAGTAACTCAAACTCCCCGAACCGGTACTACCTGCGGCAAGATGCGCATGGTGGAGACACGGTCAGAGCGGTGACGTCCGAGGATAACAATACGACCAACTTTGACGGTCCTCGGGTCGCCAGCACGGGAGCGGCACTGGACATCGGTGGCCCGATGCAGTCAAACTCGTCTGCTGACGGTATGCCTCCTGGCGCAGCTCCGGGCGATATCGGTGCTTTCAACGGCATCGGTGTTGGAGGGGTTTCCTGGTATGGAGCCCTGGCCTGGATCTCACTGCACACCACGGATCCGGAGAACCAGAAGGTGCATCTGTTGTCGTTCGTGGATGACTACGATGGCAGCAAGAACACGGCGGTCGCGGCGACGGTCTCGGGAGTGAGCATCTTCGATCGCTCCTGCAACCTGACGGGTGCGCAGACGCGTTATATCCTGCAAATCTATGACAACATGGAGAACAAGCTGGATATCACGACGACGACGCCGATCAACATCTCACCGCCACCGACGATAGCGCCGACGGCGAATCTGCGAATCATCGTGGATTGTCTGAAGGTGTGGATCAATGGAGTGATCGATCCGTTGACGAAGCGCTACGGATTGTGCATCAAGGATCTGTACGACATCACGGATGTGGTGCGAACCGGAACGGGTGACTTCAAGGGGCTGGCCTATCCGGTGGATCCGCTGACGGATGCCTCACAAGGTTGGGTCCGTTTCGTGCGGGATAACAACCACACCCGGAGCCGGACCTTCTCGTTCACGCCGGCAGGTGGTGGACTAACCATCACGCGGACGGTCACGGTCACGGGTGGAACGATTGCTCCGATCGATCATGTGATCATGGACAATCTAGGCCATCCGACGTTCGTGACGATCGGCGAGATCAACACGCGTTTCGAGGGATTCGGAGGAGCCTGGTGGGCGGCTGCCTCGGCTCAGGATCCGGCCACTTCGAACGCTCCGCCCATCAACCCGAGCCCCTAGTGTCTCGGGTCTGAGAAAAGGCAAAGAGAAAGGGGAGGTCCTATGGGCCTCCCCTTTTTTTTGAGCCAGGGCCGGTGCCTGCGGGAAGAGGTCTGAGGTTTCCGAGGGCGCCGAATCACGGAGAGATCTCAAATCCCAGGCACCAGGAGCTACTAAATGGCCATCAAGAACAGAATCCTGAAGTCATTGCAGGGCGTCTTTTGGGCCATGATGCTGGCTGCACTGTGTGAACCCCTGGCTGGATCCGGTCCCGAGGTCCTCTCCCATTTCCGGCTCAATTCTGCTGATGTCAGCGCCTTCGAAGAGGGAGGGGCCAACCGAAATCGGATTGAGGTCGGCCCTTCCGGAACGCTCTACGTTGCCTTTTCCGGCCTTCTCAAAGGAAAGAGGACTACCGACGTTTTTTTTCGGAGATTTCTTCCGGAAGAGAAACGGTGGGACGAACAGGTACAACTCAGCCAGGAAGAGCTTCGAAGCCGCGCCCCAGCTATCTGGATTGGCGAAGGGGACAAGATCCACTATGCCTGGTTGGCTCATGGTGGGACCAAGCAACAGGAGCGAGTCGGTCTCAGATATCGAAAGTCCGAGGATGGCGGTAGTAATTGGTCTGAGACCCAGGAATTCGATTTAGGGGTTGTCTTGACCAGGGTGCCCATCTTACAGGGCGATGACCAGGGCAACCTCTACCTCTGTATATCCAATAGGGGGCAGAAGGAAGACCAAGAGAGAATCATCCTCTTCCGCAGTGGAGATCAGGGTGGCAGCTGGGAAGAGATCGATGTACACGGCGGGGAGGAAAGGCTCTTCTCAGTGAGCCAACCCAGACTTGTAGCCGGAAAGGGGGGAAAGGCGTACCTGACCTGGTTGGATCCCACCCCTGGGGGAAGAGCAGTGGTTTTTGCTCAGACCAACGACGGCGGAAAGTCATGGAGTAAGGCCGTTCCCCTGAACGACGACCTGACTCGGATTCTGTCCCATCCCCTACTCGCGCTTGACCAAGACAAGATTAAAATAATGTGGGTCGAGGCCGGCCACCGAAGGAGCTCAATCTATCTGGACTATTCTGACGATGGAGGCAAAACCTGGAATCCGGATCAGTTGCTCTACCACCAGCCCGTCAGCCAGATTACGCTAAAGAGTACACAGGTTCATGATAACCTGTTGGTTTCCTGGAAGGACTATCGGGACCTGCTCTGGCAACGAGGGGAGCAGCTGTTGTATCAACTCTATCCACGGGATAAGGCTGCAGGGGAAGTAGATCAGTCCAAGAAGCAGTCCCTCACCGGAAACTCGGACAACCTTCTCAAGTTCCGGGGTTTCGAAGTGGCACCCATTGGCAGCGAAGGGTGCGTTGGAGTGTACTCCAAGAAGGCTCTGGATGGGCGACCTGCGATCTATGTATCCTGGAGCGAGAAGCTGGTTGAAGGCTTCGAGGAAGTGCTGGAAGTAAGCAAAGATGACGGGACCAAGGAGAGCCTTTGGCCCCGTATTCGCAAAGTAAGTGACAGCGAACTGGTTATCCTGTACAATCAAATGAAGGCCCCGACTGGCTTGGAGCAGCAGCGGCGTGGTTTGCTGGGGGATTTGATCCTGACGCGGGTTCGGCTCCAAGGCCGGGACTCTCGTCCGGAGCACGAGCAGTCGGAGTGAGGTGGAGGTGAAAGGAGTGCGCAGTGTGGCCTCTGTGTAATCGAAACTTTCTGGCCTTTCTGCTACTGGCAGTGTTGGTCTCTGTCTCCGCGTTTTCCCGTCCCATAGTTCAGATAGTAACCCCAAGCGGTAACGTCAATTCCATCGATCTGGGGAATGGCAGGTGGGGTGTGCCTGGTGGTTTTGTGGGTACCCAGAGCAATCCGATTCCCGTCCAGGACGCAAATGCGGTTCTACTTAAGGTTGGCGATACCTTCAATCCGTCTTTTGCTCCGGGATCCTCAGGAGTCAACGGCCTGAACCCACAGACTACTTTCCACGCCAACGGGAGCCTTATCGGAAATCTGGACGTACTCTGTTTCGGTTGCAACGGACCCAAGCCTTCGATCACCATTCTGAATTCTGGTTATGCACTTAACTCCGGAAAAAGTCACCACCACCTAGTAAAAAAGGTGAGAGACAGGAGGTGAGTGGATGTACGAAAAGATGAATTTGTTGGAGTTTCAAGAGCGTTTTGCCACAGAAGAAGCTTGTCTGAGTTACCTGATGCAGAAACGCTGGCCGGAAGGATTTGTCTGTCCCCGTTGTGGGGGTCAAGGAGGCTACTGGTTGCAGCACCGGCGATTGATGGAGTGTCGCCAATGCCGGTATCAGGCTTCTTCCACCGCCGGGACGATTTTCCACAAGACGCGGGTGCCCCTGAGATATTGGTTTTGGACCATCTTCTTGATGAGCCGTTGCAAAGCGGGCTACTCGATGAAGGGACTGCAGAAGCTGCTGGGAATCGGAAGCTATCGGACGGTCTGGATGATGGGACATAAGATCCGACAAGCCATGGCCAAACGTAATGACTGCTACCAATTAAGTCACCTGGTGGAGCTGGATGACTCTTTCTTTGGAGGCCGACGACGAGGGAGAAATCGTCGGGGTCGCAAGCGAGGACGAGGGACCGAAGGCAAGGCCAAAGTTCTGGCCGCGGTGGAGATAACGAAAGCCGGGGGGCCGAGGTTTCTAAGTCTGGATGTGGTCGATGACATAACCAGCGACAATGTGAAGCGGGTCGCCTGGGCGAGGATCGACCCCGGAGCTCAGATCCGAAGCGACGCCTATCACGCGTTTGTCGGTTTAGCTCAAGCCGGCTACCAGCATGAACGCGTCCGGCTCGAGTGGGTGGGGATGGGTTTTGAACAGTTCCCATGGGTTCACACCCTCATTTCCAACTGCAAGACTCAGCTCCAAGGGACTCAGAAAGCGGTCAGCCTCAAGCACCTTCAACGTTACCTGGCTGAGTTTTGTTACCGTTTCAATCGTCGTTTCTGGGAATCCGAGCTCTTCGACCGTCTCCTGACAGCCTGTTCGCTCTATCCCACCGTCACCTATCCGGAGTTAAGTGCATAACCAGATTCTGAATTGGCAGAGTTTGCCCCTCAATGTGGCCAGGTCAATGGTCGCCCGGGTGAGCCTGGGCGTTGATGCAACCAGTCCCAATCCGCCCTACGACTCCAGTAACTCGGTGCTGATAGAGGTGTGGTTTGCCAGGACCGGTGCAATCGTCAACCGGCCTCCAACTGTGAGCGCCGGATCGAATCAGTCGGTTCAGTTCAACCAGACGGTCACGCTCCGGGGCACCGTTTTCGATCCAGATGGAGATATCACCACCGTCTCCTGGACCCTCGTAGGAGGCACCGGAGGAAGTGGTGCCATTCAGCTCAATGGAGCCAATTCACTCACGGCAACCTTTATCGCTCCCAATGATCCAAAAATCTTGACCTTTCGGTTCTGTGCTGACGATGGTCAGAATGGGCCAGTTTGTTCCAACACCGTTGTAACCGTAGTCGCCCCAGGCGGCGGCGGCGGTGGTGGTGGCGGGGGCGGCGGGGGTGGCGGAGGCGGTGGTGGCGTGGATCCTCCTTCCATCCCTCTTACCTGTGGTGCAGGCAGTAATGTGCCGGCAACGGGCCAGATCGTCAACGGTGCGCCGCGATCCGTAAACTCTGGCGAATTGGTGACGATCGAGGGGACGGGCTCGGATAGCGACGGTACGCAAGTTGTGGTTGGAGGGATAACTGTTACCGGGGTTATCTACACTTGGTCGGTCAAGAGCAACGGGGGGTTGGCCATCAACCTGCAGCGCAACCAAGGGACAGCCACGTTCTTAGCGCCAGAGGTGACGGCCGCCACCACCGTCGTGATACGTCTGACCGTGCTGGATCCGCTGAACTGCGGGGTTGAGGACGAGATTCAGATCACTATCCAGGCGGAAAACGGACCTCCGCTCGCGGATGCCGGACCCGATCAGACGGTGGGGGAGGGATCGACGGTTAACTTGACGGGACAGGGCAGTGATCCGGACCAAGACGACCTGAACTATGGGTGGGCGCAGTTATCCGGTACGGTGGTCGCTCTTTCGCCCTCGAACATGGCGGCTACGAGCTTTCAGTCGCCCGATCTTGTCCAGGGTGGCGAGGATGTAGTTCTGGTCTTCGAGCTCACCGTGAGCGATGGGGTGGAAGTGGCCACGGACCAGGTCGCGATCACCGTCACCAACAACACTCCGCCCTCTATCGATGCTATTTCGGATCAGATCGGGGTCTCAGGTGGCACCTTGACCCTGAGCGGCTCCGCCGTTGATTTTGACGGTGATTCTCCCCTCTACTATCGCTGGACGCAGGTGGCGGGCCCGGCGGTGGTGTTCGACACGACCGATGAGATCACCACCACCATAACGCTGCCCACGATCGAAGAAGACACGGAAGTCTTCATCAAGTTCGAGGTACACGACGGGATCTCAGGCTCTGAAGTCACCTTCAAGATCTCGGTGGAAGCCGTGGTACTCAACTCCGTGATCCTCCCTGCCGCGTTGGGAACCCAGCATCCCAGTTTTCAGGGGAGTTACGTGAGTGCGGCACTGGTGAGTCTCGGCCCGAGCTCAAACCAGATCACTCTTTCGGGTAGAGATGTGGATGGAAACGAAACGGCCAATGTGTCGTTGGTGCCTCCCTTGGAGTCCCAGGGACAAGATGCCTTTCTCACCCAGGAGATCCTGGGCGAGGGCGCTGATGCCGTCTCCATCGTTGCTCAGGGTCAGCAGGGGCCGATCCAGGGTTTCTTCATGGTTGGAACCTACGACTTGAAGAACCTGGACGGCATCGGCGGGACCCTCCACGAATCCAAGCAACTCTACTTCCCTCTCGCCCGGCAAAACGGGACGAGCGAGGCGACTCTGCTTTTTATCCTGAACGTGAAGGACCAAGCAGACCCGGCCGTCCGGATTCGGCTCTACGACCAATCGGGTGCCCTTCTGCGCGAGACCACACTTCCGATTGCCGCATTCGGGTCTATTGTGGGAACTCTGGATGAGATCTACAACGATCCTGAGCTTCAGGTCGATGAGGGTTTCGTAGAGGTCACGACCAACCTAGTCGACGTGAGTGGCTTCTTATTCTACGCTCGTGAGGAGAACTTCTCCTCCATGACGGCTCAGCTGGGGATCAACACCCGACTGTTGGTGGTCCCCCACCTGTTCGCCGATGCAGGTGATGGAGACACCGAGATCCGAATCCTCAACACCGGCTTCAACAAGGCAACCGTTGAGGTCATAGCCTACGACGACCTCTCCAACGAGTTGGGATCGGCCTCGTTCGAGGTCATGCCAATGGAGTTGTTCGTTGGGAGCGCCAAGCAGTTGCTGAATCTGCAGCCCACAGGGCTCATGAGTGGCCATCTGAAGGTGCAAGCGAGCGGCGGCACCGTGGGAATCGTCGAGCAGGCCGCGACCCTGGTGGGTGTGGTCAGCTTTACCGGGAACAATGGCAAGTTCCGTTCCACGCTGCCCATGATCAAGGATGGTCAGAAGGAGACTCTGTTGCTCCAAGTGGCCCAGTCCGTCGCACTGAGGATGTTCACTGGCTTGTCGATTCTAGTGCCGGGAAACAACCCAGCCGTGGTCACGATTCAGGCCTACTCCGAAGACGGTGAGCTCACCGCGCAAAGGACGGTGACGATCGCTGCCGGGAATCGTTTGGTCCGACTCCTCAATGACGCAGATTTGTTCGGTTTCGGTTTTGAGCAGGTCAAGGGCCACCTGAAGATCATCAGCGATGAGCTTGTTCTGGTGTTTGCGCTTTTCGGTGACTATCTCTCAGAATTCTTGGCCGCAATTGAGGGCCAGGCCCCGTTTACTGACGATTGATTGACCGGAAGGTAGCTTCGGTCTCCAGGCCGGAGTTCTCCGTCGAGCTTCTGGCTCGACGAACCGCTTGGAGACCACCGCTACGACCCGAACGTTAGAACCGACGCCAATTCTCCTTGAAAGCCCGATCTTGACTCCTACAGCCTCCCCGGTCCTGGGTTGAATCCGGCCTGACCGGAATCTCCCGCTGGCCGTCGCCTCCAGCGATGCTCTTGAAGCACAACCAACATCCTCTATTTAACCAGGTTTTTTGATCTTGGCTAGAGAACTTCGGTAAGCTAGATCCTGACAAAGGAGAGGAAGAATATGATGTTCAGGACACTCACTTTCACGTCCTTCATGTGGCTGTTTACTACTGCGTGGCTCTGGTCCGGAGATGCGACCTCAGGTTGGGAGGGGCTTTGGCGTTTGGAGCAACGATCCACTCTGACGGGCTCGATCGTTTCTCACCTGTTCGTTCCAGATGCTGACAAGAAAGCAAAGACGATCCTTTATCGCTTTGGGTGGCAGGAACAGCCAACTGAAAAGCTGGAAATAAGTGGGAATCAGCTCAAGATTCGTTTGGATCTCAGTGGGAAGCCCGTCAAGCTGGATGCGGAACGAAACGGGAATCAGCTTACGGGTGAATGGCTGCTCTTTCATCCACAGTACCCGCACGACGGTGCCTTAAAGGGATTTCGGGTACATGGAGCTGGTGATTGGGAGCTTTTTGGCGGCCTGAAAAAATTGCGCACCGAGCAAGGATTCATCGACTTCGCAGGTTTCTTGGCGCGAGAATCTCCGCCAGGAGAGCAGGCCTTCGTCAAGTTCTGGGAAGAGACGGTAGTGCCCGAATTTTATACGGTCATCCATGATTTTGTCTACGGTGAGAAGATATTCGACAGAGAACTGCCCAAGGATCAGGTTAGAAGTATTCAACGCATCGTGCAGCGGCCGGAGTTCAAGGAGTCGGCCGTCAATTTTGCCAAAGTCTACGAGAAGGTTCGCAAGGACCTGGCGAAGGAGTACGAGGAGATGGGTCTCCTGAACTCCTTGATAAGAATGCCTCCTATGAAGGGCTTCAAGAGTCAGACCCGAGAGATCGCAGGGGGGCTCATCACACTCGTAGACGTTCAGGCAGAGACGAAGCGATGGTCCGCGGAGCAACTCCCTTATTTCATTGCTCAACAGGTGTTCATGACCCCGATTCTTCTGAGCTACCCCACTATGGGGGCGGTCGCCCTGGAGATTTACAAGGATGGCGTTCGTTCTTATCTGGCCGGCAGGTTGAAGTATTCGTCGGATCCGTCGTCCCGCCTGTTGCTATCTGAAGGTGATATTGGGAAGGTAGGGAAGGAACGTTCCAAGTATTCCCGGGAGATCGAGGAGAACTTGATGAAGGCCGCTCCAGTTTTCATCCCGGATCTTTTCGAGAAGGAGCCGCGACCGGGGCGGGTGCTTGGGCATTCCTTCGCGGAAAGCCTGGCCCAGAAGTTTAGTCCGAAGGAGCTTATGGAAATGGAGGTCTCGGATGTTTACAAAGAGGCTGAGACCTACTTCGGATCGATCCAGTAGTGGTGAAGCTTGACCAGACCGACACTGCGATCCTTAGAGGAAACGGTGAAGGTTTGGGCGCGCTCGACGATGTCGTAAGCTTGGAGCTTCTCCTGGTCGGTTGCAACCACATTGAGATAGTATCGGCCTGATAGCAGCGGAGTCTCGGGAAACGCGACTCGGGCATGGTAGTGGTGGGGACTCTGCTGGTGCAGGGAATCTCCAGAAGCATTGCTGCTGGCGGTGTAGACACAGACGCCGTCGTTTCGGACAAGAGCGACCGCCACCGCCGGAATCCCCTCAAAACCTGGTCCAAAGTAGCTCCAGATATCGAGCTGAAGCGTATCACCGCTCTTGAATTCAGTGCAGGGGCGCTGCTTGGCGTCACTTAGTACGCTCTTCTCGATCCAACAGATCTGTTTTTCGGGATCGCGGTCTGGTTTGACTGCCGGGGAAGCTACCGGTGGAGGGTCCGCCTCATCCTCACGCACATAGTCGGTATAACGATCCACCACGTCCTGTGCCGCGCCGTGCGCTGCAATACGGCCTCTTTTCAACCAGATAGCCCGTTCACAGAGGGTTTTGACCTGGTACAGATTGTGAGAGCAAAACAAGATGGTGCAGCCCTTCCGCTTGAAGCTCAAAATCCGATCCGTACACTTTTTCTGAAAACGCTGATCTCCTACCGCAAGGGCTTCATCGATGACCAGGATAGAGGGGTCGAAGCCGGTAGCGAGGGCGAAACCCAAGCGGACATACATTCCGGATGAGTACGTTTTTACCGGTTTGTCGATGAACTCCTTCAATTCACTGAAGGCGATGATTTCCGACTCGCTCTGTTGGATCTGGTCACGGCTGAGACCGGCGAGTGCACCGTTGAAATAGATGTTCTCCCGACCTGTGAAATCAGGGTGAAATCCCGCCGTCAGCTCCAGCAAAGCGCTGGCTTTGCCCTCCAGGTTTACCGATCCCGAGGTAGGGAAGGTCGCGCCCGCAAGAATCTGGAGCAAGGTTGTCTTGCCCGCTCCATTTTCTCCGATGATTCCAAAGGCCTCTCCCTCGGTAACCTCGAAGGTGACTTCCTTGAGAGCCCAGAATTGCTGGTGGGACGGAACCTGAAGCACCATCTCTCTGAAGAGACTTCGAGGGCCCCAATAGAGCTTGTAGACCTTGGACAGTTGTGAGACACGAACGGCTGGGTTCATAGCAGGTCAACCAGCTCGCGGCGAGATCGACTCAGGACGAACTGTCCGAGGAGAAAGGCTCCACAGGAGAACATGATCCAGTAAAGGACACCCCAGGCTGAAGGTGCGGGATTTCCGAGAAATACGAAGCGATAGGCTTCCACCATATGAGTCAGTGGGTTGCAGCTCAGGAGCGTCTGGAACAGGCCGGTCGCTTTGCTCTTCGGATATACGATTGGAGTTACCCAGAACATCAGCATGAAGAGAACACCAAGAATCTGGGCGATATCCCGGAAGAAGACGTTCAGACAGGCGACCGTGACTGCAAGGCCGTAAGTCATGATGACTTGAAAAACGAACAAAAGGAAAACCAACGCGAAGAACTTGGCGTTGAAGGCTTGAATGGCAATCAGGACAAGCACGAAGACGACCGTGCCCAGGAGTTGATGGATAAAAGAGGAGAACACGACGCTGAAGGGCAGAGTCTCGAGGGGAAAGCGTAGCTTCTTGATGAGGTGGGCATTCTCAATGAAGCTGCGGGAGGATCGTATGATCCCTTCCTGGAGAGCCATCCAGGGCAGCAGAGCAGCGAAGAGATAGAGTGAAAATCGTCCCCAGGAAGGATCGTCTCCGAAGCGCATGTTCATGACCGTGGAGAACACGACGGTGTAGAGGGCAAGCTGAAGAAGCGGGTTGAGGACAGACCAGAAGACGCCGATGATCGAGCCCACGTAACGACCTCTCACGTCACGGCTGACCAACTCCCGGATCAGGTACTTGTTGTACAAGAGCGTCGCAAGCATCTATTCTAGGTGCTCCACTCTAGGTGCTCCACCCGAGCAAGAGGGAAGGGGCTACAGATGAGGCTCGAGAGCGGGATATGAAGGCGATGCCAGGACCTTGGCCGGAAGCATTTGCTGGGACGCTCGCCGCTTCACCGGGGCCACAACACATCGTCCACGGAGTATATCACCGCTTCCTTGAAATATAAGACCGTAAAGAAGAAGCAGAAGCGAGCATCGAAAGGCCTCGAGCCACTCCTGTTCTGGGTAGCCGTAGTTTTCTTCGTTCTCTTGCCTTTCGTCGTTAGTTTGGATGGCTTAGAGAAGTTCCGTGCTCCCAAGGATATCTTCTCCCTCGCTTCGGTCCCGATTCTAGCGGCCATCTTCCTTCTGACCCGGCGTCTCCGCGTCCGCTTCTTTTCCAAGAGCTGGGAAGCTCTGGTGGGTTTGTCGGTCGCCTACATCGGCGTTCACAGCCTTTTGGGGGAGAGGCCTGAGGTGGGCCTGGCGGGCTTTGTTCAAATCGTTTATTTCGTGGCTCTCCTCTACATTCTGATTGAGTTTCTTTCTCCCAAGCTGCAGCAGAGACTCTGGCTATGGATCGGGGCCGCCATGGCTCTGAATGCAGTCCTGAGCATCTTCCAATACTATGGCCTCTTCCCGCTGATGACGCGGCCGACGGGCGAGCTGCTGGAAGGCCGCTTGAATCCAGCAGGATTCATTGGTGACGTGAACAGCGGCGGCTTTCTCTTTGGCCTCAGCGCTCTGATCCTACTCCATGGAGTCGTGGGTCGCGAGGAGACCAAGATCCGGGTTCTGTCTGGCTTGTTGCTGACGATCAATCTCGCCGGCCTGATCTATACACGTACGCTTACCGCTCTAATGGCGCTGGGGTTCGCTCTGCTGCTCTGGGCTGTGCTTCATTGCTGGTGGGTATTCAAGACACAAGAAAGCCGAAAGCGGGTTTGGGTATTCTTGGGGTCTGTCGCCATCATCGCCGTGGTCCTTCTGGGTCTGGTGCTTTCTGGGCCCGGCCTTCGTTACCGTATCGAACTGGTCTGGAACCAGGTGAAGAGCGGCCAACTGGAGGTGGCAACGGCGGGCCGCTATCCCATCTACCTCCTCACCTGGCAGATGATCAAGGAGCGTCCCTGGTTAGGATATGGCCTGAACACATTCAAAGAGGACTTTTTCCATCACCGGGCAGGCACCGAATTCGGCCGGGGCCTCAAGCTTTTACCCGAGCCCGGCAGCTACCGTGAAACTCACAACGAGTATCTGCAGATATGGGAGGAATTAGGGTTGGTGGGGCTACTGCTGTTTCTCCTGATTTTTCTGATCCCCTTGGCCAAAGGGATTCTGCTCTTCTTCCGGACGCGCGATTACTGGATAGGGATGCTTTGCGTCGGGATCGTCTACCTGGCCTTCGGGTGTCTGGGATTCTTTCCTCTTCATCTCTCCGTGACCGCAGCCTTCGCCGTCCTTTTGTTCGCCAACCTACGCCACTTTCAGAGTCAAGACCGCCTCAGCCTCGAGACGGTGGAGCCCCGTCGATGGTTGCACTGGAGGCAAGGTTTGAAACCGGCTCTGTTGCTGGCTGTGACCGCGCTGTTGTTGTATTTCCAGGTGGGAAAGTGGCACGCGAACCGGGAGGCGGGATTGGCGGCTTCCCTCCTGAACCGCGCCGTCAGCACCAACTCCAACAATCTGCGTCTGACGAGGGCAATAGCCGAAACTGCGAACGCGAAGCTCGCCGTGGCGCAGGAGCGATTTCCCGATTTGTACGAGGTCTACAACTTACGCGGATCTGCAGCGATGCTGCTGGGAAGACATCAGGCAGCGATTGGTTACTATGGACGAGCTGCGCTGTATCTGCCAAGCCCCGAAACCCTGACCAATCTGGGTGCGGCTTATCTAGCTGAAGGTCAGCGCGGTCTGGCCCGGACCAACGTGGAGCTGGCTTTGCACTACAATCCTTCCTACCCTCGCGCCCAGGAAGCACTCGACTTCATCAACAGTAGTGAGCAGTGAGTGAGTAGTGAAATCAGTGAACAGTCAACAGTGAACATTAGGTCAAATCAGTATGCAGCACATCAGTGAAGAGTGGTGATGGTCTTGTTTGACGGTGAACCCTCAATGAACTGGTCATGACCGGTTAGTGGCCGTACACACTAACCTCCTGGTGATCACTGGTTACACTGCTTGTCACTGTTCACTGTTCACTGTTCACTGTTCACTGTTCACTGTCCACTGCTCACTGATCCACTGCTCACTGACCTAAACCAGCTCCCGGTATACTCGAACGGTTGCTTCGGCCGTTTCCTTCCAACTAAAGAGGCGAGCGCGTGAAAGCCCCCTGCTGATGTAGGAATCGCGGTTTCCACGAACCTTCCGAATAGCCCTGGCAAACGAATCTGTATCTGGGTCAACCAGGGCTGCGGCGTCTCCACAAACCTCGGGCAGACACGATCGATTGGATGCCACAACTGGAACTCCGCAGGCCATCGCCTCCAGCACGGGGAGCCCGAAGCCTTCGTAGATCGAGGGATATGCGAACACGCTAGCTGCCGAGTACACACCCTTGAGCTGGGGCTCGGACAAGCCCGAATAGAGCAGGGGCCAACTCGCAAAACCCTCCCCTCCTCGCAGGACTCGGCCAACCAGGACCAAGGGCAATCCGAGTTGCTCCGCTGCTGCTGCGAGAGCCTCGAGATTGCGTCTTGGGTGTATGTCTCCGACATGCAGAATGTATTCGGGAGGAAGATTCAGCTCCGAGCGAACCTGGTCTGCCAGAGAGTCATCTTTAGAAAAGGATTCGGAAACACCGAGATAGACACGCCTCAGCCTCGGTTGTAGTTCGGGGAAACGCTGCAGAATTTCGTTCTGTGAAAAATCGGTTGGAACCAGGATGCGATCGGCTCGCTTGAGCGATTCCAGGTAGTACCGCCTCCGAACTCGATCGAGGTGATACGGATACCACTCTTCGCGAACGAAATAGGAGATATCTGCCACGGATAGGACCAGGGGGCAGAAGTTGACTAACGGACAGGTGTAGGAAGGCGCATGGTAGAGGGACCAACGGCGGCGAAGTTGTGCCAGCAGAACTCGAGAATGGTTCCAGAGGAAGTTGTTGCGGGGAAAGTCCGGATCGAAGCAATCCAGAAGCGGAAGGTGCCGGAGTAGGTTACCTACATAGGTCGCCATTCCAGCGGGACCTGATCGGAGGGATCGGCCATCGATGCCAACGCGAATCTCGTCTTCCATACTCATTGCAAGAGGGTCGCTTTCAGGAGTCCTTTTGCCGACCTTTAGTCCGGACCCCGGGATCACTCATCACTGCAAACCACTAGAATTGTTCACTGTTCACTGTTCACTGTTCACTGTTCACTGTTCACTGTTCACTGCTCACTGTTCACTGCTCACTGCTCACTGCTCACTGTTCACTGTTCACTACTCACTACTCACACTACTCCACTACTCCACTACTCCACTACTCCACTACTCCACTACTCCACTACTCACTAATAGGGAGATCCGACATCCCTACTGCCGGTGATCACTGTCCGCAACAGAGCCGACCAGTAGAGGAGACGTATCCCAGCAAGCACGAGGGCGTTCTTCAAGGGATTGGATTGAGCGCCGTAGTGCTTGCGATAGAAGATGCCCATGGCTTCATAGTAGTGATAAGTACTTTTTTGGGTGCGCTGGTGTGAGCTCTGTCTCTTGAAATGGGTGATGCTCGCCCCCGGGTAGTAGAGCACCTTCCAGCCCTTCTGAAGGGCTCGGAAGCAGAAGTCCAGATCTTCCCCGTAGAGAAAGAAGCGCTCGTCCAGAAAGCCGTCCCCTTCGAGCAAAGCAGCTCGAAACATGAGAAATGAACCCGAGACCGCCTCTACCTCATGCACCGAATCCTCATCCAGAAAAGTCAGGTTGTAGCGTGCCAGAACCTTGCTGCGTGGAAACAAGAGGCTCAGCCTGAATAATCGGTAGAGCGCAGTGGCAGGACGGGGGATACTGCGGCGGGAAGCCAGCTGCAGCGTTCCGTCCTGGTTCAGGACGCGACATCCCACGATAGCGGCATCGGGCCGCGACTGAAGGAATTCCAGGCTCCGGTCGATGGCCGCATCCAGGATCAGCGCATCCGGATTCAGAAGTAGGTAGTAGCTGGAAGGGCGCAAGCGAATACCCTGATTGCAGGCGGTTGCAAATCCTAGATTTGTCTGGTTGCAGAGCAGATCAATAGTAGGGTGATTCTTCTTCAGAATCGTGGTGTCCTGATCGGTCGACCCATTATCGACGACCACGACCCGATAGCGGCAACGTTGAGTCTCTCGAGCAACGCTCTCGAGGCATCGGTCGAGATAGTCGGTGGCGTTGTAGTTGACGATCACGATCGTCAATTCGGTCACAATTTCACCCTTCGTCGATATTTCAGCCAGTTCCGATCCAGGTGGGCCCGAAACTCGGAGGCGCTCAGCTGACGACTGGCTTGGATCCGTCGGCGTTTCTGAAGGGTGTCCGGGAACCTCCTGAGGAAATCGATCTTTCCCTTCAGGAAGGCCCCTCCTCTGCCTTTCGATAGAAAGAAAAGCAGGCTCAACAGATTGAAGAGTAGCCGCTCGGGCAGGAAGCTCCAGAGGAGTCTGCTGGGCATGTTCTTCCAGAAAACGTACTCCGAGTTGCGATGGCCGAAGAAGACGTAGGTTCTGCTCAGGCTTCCTATGCTTGCGTTTACACGGTGATAAACCACGGCACCGGGAACGTAGCGGCAGCGAAAACCCAGGAGCCGAGCTCTGACGTTGAGATCGGCGTCCTCGTAGATCAAAAAAAAGTCGGGATCGAATCCACCGACTGCCTCCAGGAGAGATCGCCGATAGAGGGCGGCGGCGCCACAGGGACCAAACACTTCGCAAGCTGTTTCATGGTGGCTGGCCAAGTCACCATGGCCAATCTTGAACCCACTGCCCACTACGGCCATCCCATCTCCGGCACTGTCGACGCGGCTAGGATCGGAAGCGAAGAGAATCCGGCATGCCCAGAAATCCCAGGCGGGAGAGTTTTCCTTCAGTAGGGACTCAAGCCACCTGGAATCAAGAACCAGGTCGTTGTTCAAGATGGCGATCAGCTCGCCCGTGCACTGCTCTATTCCGTGGTTGCAGGCCCCTGCGTAACCCAGATTCTCCTGAAGTGTGAGCAACGGGATGTTGGGGAACGAAGTCTGTAGCAGAGACAGGCTCCGGTCGGTCGAGGCGTTGTCCACAATGAGAATCTCGTCTGGGGATCGAGACTGATCCAGGATGGACCGGAGGCATTTTTCCAAGAAAGCCTCTCCATTGTAGTTCACCACGACTACGCTGACCGTTTCGCTCACTGGCTCTATTATAGACTTCGACCCATGCCAGGTCAGGGAGTCTCAACTGGGTTCCAGGGGAGGTGCGGGGAATAGTCGCCCGCAAGTTATACTATAATGCCTTGTAATTCCCGTTCGGCTTGAGGCCTGGGAAGGTGGTCATGAAGACTGAAGAGGCTCGGCTAAGCGCGTTTGAGGAGTCGGTCTCGAAGCCCCGGATCGCCGCTCCAGCGCAGTCCATCCTTCGCAATCCGGTATTTCTGGCCGCAGTCGATCTGGCAATCGCTGTGACCACCTATTTGGGCGCCTGGCTTGTCCGAATGACCGTGCCTTTTCCCTATACGCAGGAACTGCTTCCGCAGGAACGGTGGGGAATGGTAGCCCATCCCTGGACGCTTCTGATTCTGAGCCAAGTCTTCTACCTGTACATTTTCGCGCTCTACGATGACCTCAGGGAAAAGCGCGCGCGCGAGATTGTCGGATTCGTCTTCGCCGGCTGCACCATGCAGACTCTGACAATTACCTCAATGTTCTTTTTTACCGACGCGAATTTTCCACGGACAGTGATCCTGATATTCGGCGTGGCTGACTTTTTTCTGGTGTCTGGTTGGCGTCTCTACGTGCGGGCTCTAGCCGAACGTCGGATTCTTCGTGTCCTGGTCGTAGGTGAAGACGTCGAACCGGCACAGGAAATCATCGGACACATTGAGAAGAGCCCTTGGATGGGTCTTCGGATCGTGGGCCTTGTCGGTCGCGACAAGTCGACCTTGGACGGGAAGGATTTTGGTTATCCGGTCCTGGGGGCCGTGGAGGAGATTAGTGACATCATTGGCCGCTATGATATTGAGCAAGTGATTTTCGCTTCCAAAGAGTCCTGGAAGAACCAGGTCCTGGGCTCCTTGAACCAGATTCAAGAGAGGCGTCCTCTCCGCATAGCCATACTGCCTTCGATCTATGAGATCGTTATCGGCAAGCTCGCCCATGTCAATGTCTACGATGCGCCTTTGATCGAGGTGACTCGCAATCCGAACGAGCCATTGGAACGGTTTCTCAAGAGGACCGTAGATGTCTTGCTCTCCTCGGTATGTCTCATCTTGATGCTTCCCCTTCTCCCGATCATCGCCCTCGCCATAAAGCTGTCTTCCTCAGGATCGGTTCTTTACTTGCAGGAGCGTGTAGGCTTCGGTGGCAAGCGATTCCGACTGATCAAATTCAGGAGCATGATCGATGACGCGGAGAAGTCCTCGGGCGAGACCTACGCCACGGTTGAAGACCCCAGGGTCACTCCGGTGGGCAGGATTCTTCGGCGCTTTCGCATCGACGAGCTGCCGCAGTTGGTCAATGTGGTCAAAGGTGATATGAGCTTTGTAGGTCCCCGGCCCGAGCGGCCAGGATTTGTAGAAGACTTCGAGGCCGTCCTTCCCGGGTACAACGAGCGGCACAAGGTGAAACCCGGGATTACGGGTCTGGCTCAGGTCCGGAGTTACTATGACACCGCCGTTGAGAACAAGTTAAAGTACGATCTTGCTTATATTTACAATCATAGCTTTAGCCTTGACCTGCTTATCATTCTGGAAACGATCAAGGTTATTCTTGTGCGCCGAGGGAGTTGACTTTCTCCAGGTCTATACTTATTTGGATCATGCGAAATGGGGCTCATGGGAAGTTGGGGTTTGGTCTCCGGGGAAGGTACCTGACGAGATTTCGAGTGAGTAGATGAGCCCTCGGAGCTGGAAGGCTTCCAGACCTCGGTTGGGGGTCAGGGTGGGAAATGTAGCCTGGTCGGATCGGTTGATTTCGCGTTCTGGGACGTGACATAATACGCCCCTCACAGAGGAAGCAAGATTGGCTGGACAGGTAGTCCTGCTCCCAGAGGTTGCGTTCATTAATTGTTTCAATTGGGGAATCCGGATCTTCCCGAGATAGCGCGAAGTCGTGATGATTCTGGCTACTGGCGCAGGGGGAATGGTCGGGAACTACCTTCCGGAAGTGTACAGCGACAATCAGGTCCATTGCATGGACTCTCGGGCACTCGATGTGCGCGACGCCCGTCTGGTCATGGACGCGGTGGGACAGATCAAGCCCAAGCTTATAATCCACCTCGCTGCAGAGACGGATCTCGACCGCTGTGAAGAGGAGGTCGACCATGCCTATCGAACCAACGTCATTGGTACGATGAACGTCGCCCTTGCCTGCCAACGCTACGGTGCAGAGCTGGTCTATGTAAGCTCGGCGGCGATTTTCGATGGGCTCAAGCCGGAACCCTATACCGAGTTTGACGAGCCTTCACCTCTGAACGTCTACGCGAAGACAAAACTGGAAGGCGAAAAGATTCTCCAGAATCTGCTTCAGAGATTCTATATTTTTCGGACGTGTTGGTTGTTCGGTGGGGAGAAGAAGGACAAGAAGTTCGTGGGGAAAGTTGTGTCTCTCTGTAGGGACGAAGACGAAATCCGCATCGTGAACGACAAGATCGGCAATCCCACTTACGCACGCGAGTTTTTACAGTTCGTCAAGTCGATCACGGAGACCGGTCTCTATGGGTTGTATCATCTCAGCAACACCGGTTCTTGCAGCCGTTATGACGTCGCTCGGGAGATTGCGCGGTGGTTGGACCAGAAGGTACGGATTGTTCCGGTGGCTTCGACGGTTTTTCCTTTGCCTGCTCGCCGTCCACGCTCGGAGGCGATCCGCAATTACAAGCTTGAGTTGTTGGGTTTGGAGAAGATGAGGCCTTGGCAGGAAGCCTTGGAAGAGTACCTTGGCAACTGGGTCAGCCGTCCTTGCGTTGGCCAGAGGTTCGCGCAAGAATGACTCAACCCCTAATACACGGTTTCGTTGAGTCCGTGTACTTAGTACACAGGAACGTAAATACGGCAACGTTTGCAGATGGGGCTTGTGAGGCGAGGTCAAGGCAGGAGGAGGAAGACGATGCTTGGCCATCATCGACGACGACCAACGCAGAGATCGTCCACAACCCCCATCTGCCCTGCGGGTGGCGACGGGACGGGCCGATGGCTTTGTCGCTCCTCCTGGCAATACGCCAGAGTATGGCTTCGTCGTCGCTTCGTGCCCT
Source organism: Acidobacteriota bacterium (assembly GCA_965219005.1). Taxonomy (GTDB): domain Bacteria; phylum Acidobacteriota; class UBA6911; order RPQK01; family JAJDTT01; genus CAUZIZ01. The sequence continues at coordinate 519,804 of CBDCMS010000004.1, forward strand.
CGACACCGCCGCGCTCGCCACAAACGTCGCCGTATTTACGTTCCAGTGTACTTAGTCAGGCGTGACTCGTAAGCTATTGAGATAGGTTTCTATGCAGAGCTATCGGGGTGCGGGGGAGTTCGAAGCTCTTCTGGAAGAGTCCTTCCGTACCTTTCGCAGCAACCTGGTACTCAAGCTTCAGGAAGGTGAGAAGAGCCTCCTGGTCAGCAGTGCCAAGCCACAAGAGGGGAAAACCACGATTTCGGTCAATCTGGCTCGTTCCTTTGCTCCCCTCAGCGAGAGGGTGCTCTTGGTGGACGGGGACCTGAGACGTCCCACTCTTCACAAGATTTTTCATGTTGAGAACAAGGTTGGTCTGTCCGAGCTGCTTCGAGGCTCGGTTTCACTGGACACGGTGGCTCAGCCCCTTCCCGAGGGCTTCAGCCTTGTGCCCAGCGGCGAGCTTCCGCGCGATCCGCAAGAGCTTTTTCTGTCGGCACGGTTCGTCCGAACTCTGGCCGAAATGGAGAGGGTTTTTGATCTGGTTATACTCGATTCTCCGCCGGTCCTGGCCGTGGCTGACGCCGCGCTGATCGCCTCGCACGTCGACAGTGTCGTCCTGGTCCTCAAGTATGGAGACACCAGTGTGATGGAAGTGCTGAGAGCCAAGGAGCGGTTGCAGCAGGGCGCTTCTACCAGAATCATAGGCTGCGTCGTGAACCAGTTCGATGGGGGGACCAGCCAGGCGTATGATCCTTACGTGACCAGCTACACCAGTGTCCAAGACCTGAGTAAGTCAGGCTGGCGGAAAGGTTCAATCCTGGGTAGGTGAACTGGAAGAATTCTGCGACCTTGCAAATTGGAGCGTCCATCGTAGCGGGAATCCTGCTAGGTGTGATTGTATTCCTCGTAATTGAGGGCCTGGGTTTTTGAGTGCGTCACCCTGTGAGTGCTTCACCCGGAGTGGAGGGCGGATCCAGGCGCCTCCTATGAGAACTCTACGGGATTGTCCAGTGCTTTCTCTAAGGGACGGTGGGCAGAGTCTCTGGTCGAAGGGCTAACCCTGCTGCCGAGAGGGTTGGGTTTACCCTTCAGGAGCTTCGGTTAAATGAGAGTCATAGTCAGGCGCAAGCATCTCATCCTGTTGTTCTGCGTCGCGGCCACGCTTACGTCCTTGGCTTTGACCTACGTCGTTACCGAAGAGTATCAGTCCTACACAACCCTCCTATACCCGGCCCAGCAGCCGATGGGTTTGGGCGCACAAGTAAGCCCTTATTACACAGTGCCGTCGGTCCCTTCTGAGTCGGTCGCCGGCATGTTGGAGATGGTTGCTACAAGCGAATCCGTGGTGCAACAAGTAGTGCGGATTCTGGAACTTGACAAGCGAGCAGGTGATTCCCGAGCTGGCCTGAGCCTCGATTGGGGAAGAATCTGGACTTCCGGCAGCTCCACGGCACCCGATCGTTTCCGCGAGACGATACGAGGTCTTCAAGACCACCTTTCGGTCGAACCCAACCGAGATGCCTTTAGCTTTCGTCTACAGGTCCTGGACAAGGATCCGAGACAGGCGACGGCCATAGTGGACACAGCAGCCCGGGTTCTGATCGATCACCTCAATAGGCAACAGCTCCGATCGACTCAGCAGGAAAGAGAGAAGATCGAACTCAGGCAAAAGGAGAATCTGGAGGAGATCACCGAAGCCAGGGTGGCGTTGGAACGTTTCAAGAAGAAGACTCGAATCTCCTCCCTGAGCGAGCAAATATCTTCTAAGATCAGAAGCTTGTCGGAGTACGAAGTCGAGCTGACGAAAATGCAGAACGAGCTGGTCGCGAGTGAGAAGATGCGCGATGAGTTGCGTCTGCAGAACCCGGATCAGGAGACCGGCGGTGAGGCTAAGCGGCAAACCGAAATTGGAGTGCTCAAGGCAAGAACTGCCGCCCTTCGGGAGAAGATCGGGCAAGAGCGCAGGGAGTTGAGAGAGCTGATCAACAGTGAAGCCCGGATATCCGAGTTGAATCTACAGCTCGAAGTCGCCGAGCGCTCCTACAAGCTGTTGAACGATGCTTATGAGGAGGCAAGGCTAGCAGAGTCGACAGGTGTTAGGGAGCTGACGATTCTTCACCCAGCGATTGTTCCCTCGACGCCTGCAAGGCCTGTGAGGTCACTATACCTAGGATTGACCGCCGTGGTGAGCCTTATTCTCGGCATCAGCTATGCATTCCTCGTCAATTATTTTGATCCCTCCCTTCGTAGCGTGGAACAGGTAGAGCAAGTGCTGAAGCTTCCTGTTCTGGCCACGATTCCTGTCATGAGGCGAGGCAGAAACTAGGCTTCCGGGTTGGAGCAATTCTCTGGAACCTGTCTGTCCCTGAGCTGGAGCTCCATGCGTATGTCGCACGTCCAGATCCTCGACCAATGCGAGAGTCCAGGGAGCCTGAAGCGCAAGTGAGGGGTTGGGGGTCTGCAAGAGCTTGCTGCTTCCTCTCTCCACGACGTGGTTCCCCCCTGCAAACAATTCAGGCATCCGTGGCTCTTTTCTTGTTTCAGATCAGATGCCCTCTGGGTGACACATCTCTCAGGTCCCCAACCCCTCGCTCGCGCGTCAGGCTTCCATGGCTCGGGAAGTGTCTATCTCGAATGGGGCCAGCATCCCTGTTTGTCCCACTAACCTGAAACCTGATGAAGGACATGCAAGAATCTGAATCGTATAGCGGCCACAGGCGCGCAACGGGCGGCAATGGGAGCTCCGCTCTAGCCTATGGTATAATCCGGGCAACGGTTCCTTCATGAAGCCGCTATCTTTGGTCATCCCCCTCTACAATGAAAAGGATTCTCTCGCTGAACTCTATCGAGAGATCGCTTGCGAGTTGGAATCCCGGGGATCCGACCTCGAAATTATCTTCGTGGATGATGGGAGCAACGACGGCTCGTTGGAGACGCTGCAAGCGATTCAGGCCTCTGATGGCCGGGTCAAGATTATTCGTCTTCGAAGGAACTTCGGCAAATCAGCAGCCTTGTCAGCCGGGTTTCGGCTGGCGAAAGGTGAGGTCATCGTGACGCTGGACGCAGACCTCCAAGACCTTCCGGGAGAGATCCACAAGCTGCTGAGTCGTCTGGAACAAGGCTGCGATCTGGTGTCCGGGTGGAAGCAGCATCGCCAGGACTCCTGGAGGAAGCTCCTGGCGTCGAGAATCTTCAACCGGATGACCTCGCTCCTGACAGGAGTTCCGCTCCACGATATCAACTGCGGGTTGAAGGCCTACCGTCGACGCGTCATTGAGGAGATCAAGGTCTACGGCGAGATGCATCGATATATTCCAGTGCTGGCGAGCTATCGTGGATTTCGAGTAGACGAGGTTCCGGTTGCCCACGCTCCACGTAGGTTTGGGAAGAGCAAGTACGGCGCAGGAAGGATGCTGGGCGGTTTTTTTGATCTGCTGACGGTCATTATGCTCACGCGCTACAACAGCAAGCCTCTGCACATCTTCGGTATCCTCGGAATGACCCTGTTTTTGGCTGGTATGTCGATTGAGGCATATCTCACCGTGGGTTGGTTTTTCGGGCGATGGATCGAGGACCGGCCCGCGTTCAGTTTGGGAATCCTTCTCGTAACCATCGGAGTACAGTTCATCTTCTTTGGCCTGCTGGCGGAGATGATCGCGTACTCCTCGCGGCGTGAAGACCACTTTTCCGTCGAAGATGTGCTGGTGTTGGAGTCGGAAATGGAGAGAGCGACGGCGAAGGTATCGCTTCGCTCATGAGACTAGTCCTGGTTGGGCCCACGTATCCTCTACGTGGGGGAATTGCTCAATACACGACCTCCCTTTTCGAGTCTTTCAGTCGACAACATTCGGTTCTGCTACTTTCGTTTTCGAAACAGTACCCCACCCTTCTGTTTCCGGGAAGAGTGCAGGAAGATCAGAGCCAGAAGCCCTTTGTTGTCTCCCACGAAGCTACCCTGAATTCCCTCATTCCGTGGACCTGGAAGAAGACCGCCCAGCGAGTCAACAGCTATGACCCCGAATTGATACTCTTTCAGTGGTGGCATCCGCTTTTTGCTTACGCCTTCTCTAATATTATCCGACGCCTCAAGCTCAAGTCCTCCGCCGTGGTGCTTTTTCTCTGCCACAATGTGTATTCGCACGAAGGATTGCCTTTACCCTTCGGACGCATCGTGGAGCGTAGGTTGATCCGCAGAGCCTTTCGTCAGGTTGACGGCTTTCTAGTTCACTCCCTGTCGCTTGCCGAGCAAGTACGATATTTCAAGCCAAAGACGTTGGTGCGGCGGATCTATCATCCGTCCTATGGTTTCTACAGCCGCTGGGATACCGCGCCGAAAGCGGATAGCGAAAGGCCCAGCCTACTTTTCTTCGGGAACATTCGAAGATACAAAGGGGTAGACATCCTGGTGCGTGCGCTGGCAGTTGTCCAGGAGGTCCTGGACCTGGACGCTGTTATCGCCGGGGAGTTCTATATCGATCCTCGACCATTGCGCAGGCTGGCCGAGGAGATGGGAGTTGCCGATCGGATCCGTTGGCATGATCGGTATGTACCCAACGAGCAAGTCCCTGCTCTTTTTCGGAGTGCGGACGTGGTTGTCTTGCCTTACCGCGATGCCAGTCAGAGCGGGGTCGTCCCCCTTGCCTACGAATTCGATGTTCCCGTGATTGCGACCGATGTAGGAGGTCTTTCGGAGGTTGTCCTGGAGGGCCGAACCGGTCTGCTGGTTGCGGCAGACGATCCTCGTCTCCTTGCGGAAGCGATAATTCGCTATTTCCAGGAAGGTCGCAAAGCGGAATTTCAGAAGAACATCCGGACTTTCAAGAAGGTTCTCAATTGGGATCAGGTTGTTGAGGCAACCCTAAAGCTGGTAGAAGACGTGCAGGGAACCAGGACCCCTTCCTGAAGGGAATGCACCACAGGCTATGAGCAAGCGCAGGGTCGCGAAATCAAAAGGGAAGGGGGGCGTCAGAGCCGGGCGTGCGAAGCTCTGGATAGTACTTCTTGTCTTCACGTTGGCTGTTGGGCTCTATGTCAACACGATCAACCATGAGCTCCTTTTCGACGATGTCACGCTCATCCTCCAGCATCCAAGAGTCGCTGAGCTACAGTGGTTGAAGATCCTCAGCTTTCACGAATACCGACCTATTCGCACCTTGACCTATACCGCCAACTATTGGTTGGGGGGCGAAGATCCATACGGCTATCACCTGGTCAATGTGCTCCTTCACGGGTTCAACGCAGTCCTGGTCTTGCTTCTACTGTTCAAGCTCACGAGCTCCTCCCTGCTTGCGGGTGTCGGGGCGATCGTCTTTGCTTCTCACCCTGTTCAGACCGCGGCAGTGGCCTACGTCTCCGGCCGAAAGGATCTGCTTGCTACATTCTTCATACTCCTGGGCTGTTATTGGTACTCGGTCTACAAGTCCAACCGAAGAAGGTCCTTCCTGCTGCTCTGTCTGCTTGGTTTTCTGCTTGGGGTGCTCTCCAAGGAGGTCGCCATCGTTTTTCCGGTCCTACTCTTCTTGATCGATTTTTGCTTGCCTCGGGGGACCAGCAAACCGGGACAGAAGGCTCCGGCGGAACACACCGGGGCCTTTTTCGGCCAACTGGGGCGGACCATCCGAAAGTCCTGGCCGTTTTATGCGGGCGGGCTGGCATTGGCCGCGGGCGGACTCTACTATGCCCTCTATCTGCTTCCCGCTAGCCGCAAGATTGGCTTTTGGGGAGGGAGTCTGGAGACTAACCTGGGCACTTCCTTCAAGCTCTTTCTCCATTATCTCAAGCTGGTTCTGGTCCCATATCCACTGATCGCAGACTATAGCGGTGACGTCTTCCCGATCTCGAAAGGGTTGACCGAACCTGCCACGGTCGTATCGATCCTGGCTCTTGTTGGCTTTGTGTCTTTGGCAATCTGGTCTTACCGCAAGAGCGCACTGCTTTCGTTGGGCATGTTCTGGTTTCTGATCACGCTGCTGCCGGTCCTCCACATCTTCCCGTTTCACGAGATTGCCGCCGACCATTTCCTCTATCTGCCTATAGTCGGTGTCGCCCTGGTGGGTGGGAGCGCGGTCGACTATCTGGTGAGGGTGAAGGACAAGAGGCTCCCCGGCTGGGCTCTCTTTGGAGCATTGATCGTCGTATGGGGACTGCTCACGGTGGATCGAAACGGAGACTGGAAGGATCCTCAGACTCTGTGGGAGGCTACCATCAAGCAGGCTCCTGGCTCCTCACGTGCAAACAGCAATCTCGGAAACATCTATGCCAATCAGGGAAGATCGGATCTGGGAATCTATTACACCAAGAGGAGTATCGAGCTGGATCCCTCCCAGTCGATCGCCTGGAATAACCTGGGGACGATCTACTGGAAGCAGGGACGCACCGCCCGGCTGAAGGGAAATCCGAAGGAGGCATTGAGGCTGCAAGAAAAGGAAGCCGTACCTGCCCTCGAGAAGGCGATTGAATTGGATCCCTCCAACCATTCCCCAGTCTTAATGTTGGCCCAGTGTTACAGAGAATTCGCCTTGCTTGCGGAGGACGAGGGAAGACCCGATGAGGCCTTCGCCTATCGCAGCCGAGCGATTCAGGACTTTCTGCGGGTTTTAAAAAAAGAGAAAAGGAGCAAGGAGTATCAAGCCGCCTGGTTACCCCTGGCTGGGGTCTTTATGGATGCCGGTCTTCATGACCAGGCCCTCTACTACCTGGGCAAACTTCTCAAGGTCTACCCCAAATATCCACAAGGCCACTATTTTACGGGTCTCTGTCATTTCAAGCTGGGCCAGTTTCGAAAGGCCATTCCCCCTTTCGAGCAGGCGTGTCTCCTCAGGCCAACGGCCGAGCACTGGAGTCTGCTTGCCAAGAGCTATGAAGAGTTGAACGAGAACCGAAAAGCGATTGGAATCTATCTCCGGGCAGCACAACAAATGCCGGCGTCGGCGGATGTTCATCACAATCTTGGAGTACTCTATTACCGGGTTGGAGACCGAGAGTCGGCGCTGCGGCACCTCAAACAGTCCCTTCGTCTCTCCCCGAATGGGGCTCTTGCGCCGGGAGTACGGAGCATGATCGATTTGATTGAAAGCAATGTACCAGGATAGCCAAGTCACGGTAGTGATACCCTGTCTCAATGAGGAGGAGGGCATCCAGAAGGTGCTTTCCCAGATACCGGATTTTGTGGACGAGGTGATCGTCGTCGATAACGACTCTACTGATGGAACGGCTCGGATTGCTCGGGAAATGGGAGCTCGCGTCATTCATGAAAACGTGAGAGGTTACGGCCGAGCCTACAAGACCGGCCTGCTGCACGCTCGCGGTGATATCGTTGTCACACTCGACGGAGACCATTCCTATCCCGTCGACTCTCTGTCCTACCTTATCGAATCGCTTCTCAGGTCCCAGGTTGGCTTCGTCTCGGCCTCCCGCTTCCCCATTCAGAACCCCGACGCGATGGCTTTGAAGAACCTATTGGGAAACAAATGCCTCAGTCTGATGATGTCCTTGCTCTATTTGCGACGGGTTCGAGATTCCCAGTCCGGCATGTGGATCTTCTACAAGGATGCGTTGACCCAAATGAACCTGGAGAGTGATGGAATGGCGTTTTCAGAGGAGATCAAGATTGAGGCGTTGCGCAACCGGGATATCGGCTTCAAGGAAATCCCAATCAACTTCTCTAACCGGGCTGGGGAGATCAAGCTCAGGCCCTGGCGAGATGGTTGGAACAACCTACTCTTCCTCTTCAAGAAGCGCTTAAAAAGAAAATCAACCAGCCCGAAACAGCAGAGCCCGCTCTGGTGATCATGCGGTCGTAGTAGACTGCTCGCTAGGAATCCGTGTGGAGCCCCCGATGAAGTGCCCAATTTGTGAGTATCCTCGCTGTACTCGACGTTACCAAATGGTCGACCGGTTCTTTCGGGCCTCGAACGATCACTTCTCCCTGTACGGGTGCTCCAGTTGTGGCCTCATGTTTCTCGACGAAGAGTCGGTTGTGGAGCGTATTCCGGACTTCTATCCGTCAGGCTATTGGTGGGGAGAAGAAGGTGATGCATGGGGTCTGGAAGGACGGTACCGCGAGTGGATGGTTCGAAATGACCAGCTCAGGTTTCTTCTCTCGGTGGTTCCCGAACCGCGTAGCTGCCGTCTTCTCGACGTAGGCTGCGGTGGGGGAACGTTTTTGAAGCTGGCCAGCCAGGTGGGTTTCGAGGCGTTCGGGCTTGAGCAGTCCGAAGAAGCGATGCGCGTCTGTCGGAAGCATTCGCCCGATCGGGTGCTCCAAGGTTCGGAAGAAGAACTCATCAGCAAGGGAGAAAAGTTCGACCTGATTACCCTTTTTCATGTGCTGGAGCATCTGCCCAGTCCTTTCGCTTACCTCAAGAACCTTCAAAAGCTCCTCAAGAGGCCGGCAGGACTTGTCATTCAGGCACCGAATAGCAGAAGTCTGCAAGCCAAGATCTTCGGCCCCAGGTGGTACGGATTGGACTGTCCTCGTCATCTCTACAACTACAACAGTTTTTCGCTCTTGCACTTGCTCGGCAGGGCTGGTTTTCGCATTCATCGAGTCCGTCATTTCTCGCTTCGGGACAACGCTGCGGCTTGTGTGTCGAGTATGTTTCCGGGTCTCGATCCCATGTCCCAGAAGGTGCAAAGAAGAAACAGAGGCGGCAAGGGCCTCTCTTCCGGGCTTATCCTGAAGGAGGCGGTCTACCTGGCCCTTTTGGTTTTGACCCAGCCTTTTGCCTTGATGGAGGCGGGCTTGGGGCGAGGTGGCACTATCACCGTGTACGCGACCCTGGATTAGTGCAACAGGATCACCGGGGATGACGACGGTTCTGGAAGTAGAACGCTGCCAGAAACGATTGCAGTAGTCGCCCCTGGAGGCAGCATCCATGAAGATTTCTGTTATTGGAACGGGCTATGTGGGACTCGTAGTCGGTACCTGCCTGGCCGAAACGGGTAACGAGGTCGACTGTGTAGATGTGGATCAAGGGAAGGTCGCCATGCTCAACGAGGGCCGATCTCCGCTCTACGAACCCGGCCTGTCCGAGATGATTCAGCGGAATATGAGGGAGAAGCGGCTTCGGTTCACGGCCGCGCTGGCTGAGGCTGTCCAGGATTCAGGTGTCGTCTTCATCGCGGTGGGAACCCCCACTCGAGAGGATGGGGAGACGGATTTGAGTGGGGTACTGGGTGTTGCTGATGAACTTGCGCGCGTCCTCAGTGGGTACAAGACTATCGTCATTAAGAGCACTGTGCCGGTGGGTACCGGGGACCGCATCTTTGAGGAAATGAAGAAGAAGGCCCTCTTTCCATTCGCTGTGGCGTCCAACCCTGAGTTCTTGAAGGAAGGTGCTGCAGTCGACGATTTCATGAAACCGGATCGGGTGATTGTCGGAACCGATGACGAAGGCGTCACCAGAACCCTGAAGGAGCTGTATGCCCCTTTTACGCGCACCGGGGTGATTTCGATAAAGTAAAAGTGACCCGTTTTTGGGGCGAGTGATCGAGCAAAAGTGACCCACCCCAATCAGACCTCTGTTTTAGTCTGTTGTGATTGCTAAACGACAGACGAAGCGGAGGTTATAGGTGATTGGGATGGATCAGTATGAGCTTATCAGAACGGCGTCGCGTGTGTATGGAAAGAGTATCCGTCAGATTCGGCGAGAGACGGGACACCATCGAAGGACGATTCGCAAAGCGCTGGCCGGGAAAGAACCGAAGTATCGTCGGCAGAAAGAGCCGAGGGCACCGATCATGGATCCGGTCGCGAAGATCGTCGAGCGGTGGCTGCTGGGCGACCGCCAAGAGCCGCGCAAGCAAAGGCACACAGCTCGAAGGGTCTACACCCGGCTGGTGGAGGAACATCAGTTTACGGGAGCGGAGGTGAGCGTGCGGCGCTGGGTGCGGGAATGGAAAGCCGCTCACGGCTGGGGCCGGCGCGAGGCCGTGCTGCCGCTGGATCCGGAGGTGGCACGGGAAGCCGAAGTGGACTGGGGCACGGCCTGGGTCCAGATGGCCGGCCTGCGTCGGCAGGTCAAGCTCTTTGTGATGCGCCCTCGCTACTCGGGTAAGCCCTTCGTTCGAGCCTATCCCTGGGAGCGTCAGGAGATGTTCTTCGACGGCCATATGCACGCCTTCTCCTACTACGGAGGCGTCTTCGGAGAGCTGGTCTACGACAACCTCACGCAGGCGGTGAAGCGGATCCTGCGGGGCCGCCAGCGAGTGGAGCAGGAACGGTTCGTCTCCTTTCGCAGTCACTACACCTTTGAGGCCCGGTACTGCACGCCGGGACGAGGACAGGAAAAAGGAGGAGCCGAGGGACTGATCGGTTTTGCCCGGCGCAACTTCCTGGTGCCGCTGCCTTCTGTCGAAGACTTTGAGAAATTGAACCAACTCTTGGCCCAGCGCTGTGAGCAGTATGGGAGCCACCGGATTGGAGGTCGGGAAGATTCCCGCACGGTGGACGAACGCTTCGAAGCGGAACGCGGCTCTCTGCTGCCGCTTCCGGATCACCCCTTTGAAAATTTCAAGCCGGTCCGGGTCAAGGTGGATGCCTATCAGACTGCCCGAGTGGATCACAATCGGTACTCGGTGCCTCGAGCGTACGTCGGATGCTGGCTCTGGGCCCACGTGGGTTGCGAGCAGATTCTCTTCTACGCCAACGATCGGAAGGTGGCCCAACACGATCGCCTCTTCTGGAAAAGCCAGTGGCAGATCGATCCGCTGCACTATCTGGACCTGATCTATGAGCGCGTCGGAGCGTTTGAAAGCGCTCGTGCTATCGTCCAGTGGCGGCGGCAGTGGCCGCCGGATTACGAAGTCCTGTTGCAGGCGCTGCGTCGCCGTCAGGGCGAAGGCCGGGGAACCCGCGAGTTTGTTCAGGTCTTGCAGCTGCATCGCCAGTACGAGAGCTCCCGGGTGGAAGCGGCCGTCCGATCGGTTCTGGACAAGGGCTGTCCGGGCTATGAATCGATCCGTCATCTGCTGCGGGCTCAGGAAGCGACCCCGCTGTCGACGGAGCCCCTGCCCGCCGAGTTGATTCCCGGGGTGACCGATCACCCGGTCCCAGTCAGTGATCTGAATGCCTTTAACGCCCTCTTGCCGGCAGGTGCGCTATGAGTCAACTCAGCGACACCGTTCTGCTCGAGGACCATCTCAAACGCTTGCGTTTACCGGCGATGCTGCACGATTACCCGGAGTGTGCCCGCCAGGCCCGCGAGGGAGGCGAAAGCTATGAGGGCTTTCTGCTGGATCTGGCCACCCGAGAGCTGACTCAGCGCCAGGCCAATCAACTCAAACGTCGGCTCAAAGAGGCTCGCTTTCCGGTGATGAAAACCCTGGAAGGGACGGACTTCAAGAAGTGGCCGGGTCTGGACGCGCTGCAGGTCCGAGAACTCCTTCAGTGCGATTACATCCCGCGTCGAGAGAATCTGGCGTTCATCGGCCGCCATGGAACCGGAAAAAGTCATGCCGCCACGGTCCTGGGCGTGGAAGCCTGCCGCCAAGGCTACCGGGTGCTGTTCTGGACGGCGGCGGAGTTGGTCAACAGCCTGGTCGAAGCGCGGGAGGAACGACAGCTGCAGCGTCTGCTCAAACGGTTCGATCGCTTTGAGTTGGTCATCGTGGACGAGCTCGGCTACATCCCTCTCTCCCAGGAGGGAGCCCAGCTGCTGTTTCAAGTCTTCGCCAATCGCTACGAAAGGGCCTCGGTCCTGGTGACGTCCAACCTCGCCTTTGCCGAATGGACGAAGGTCTTTGGCGATGCGGCCCTGACCGCCGCGCTGCTGGATCGACTGACCCATCACTGTCAGATCTATCCCTTCGACTGGGAAAGCATCCGGCTGACGGAGAGCCTCCAACGGCACGGCAAAAAGCGCCGAAAGCGCGCAGTGGCCGCCACTGCGCCCCCTGCGGGGGCTAATAAGGAAGCGGATCAAGAGGGGGCCCCAAACCCCTCTTGATCCTGACATCTATTGATTATGAACTAGGGAAAACGACTTTAAACCCGGGTGGGTCACTTTTACTTGATCACGCCGGGTCACTTTTACCTTGTCATTACGACCGGGGCTCCAATTCTGGTCATGAGTCGGCGCAGTGCGGAGATGACCAAGTATGCAGCCAATACGATGCTGGCCAGCCGGATCTCCCTCATGAATGAAATCGCGAATCTCTGTGAACGTACCGGTGCGGACGTGGACTCGGTGAGACAGGGTGTGGGTCTGGATCGCCGAATCGGCATGTCTTTCCTCTTTCCGGGTCTGGGATACGGAGGTTCCTGCTTTCCCAAAGACCTCAGAGCGCTGGTTCGGACAGGACAGTTACACAACTATGATCCGGAGTTGATCCGGGCCGTGGATCAGGTTAATGAACGGCAAAAGCGTGTTATCGCCCGTCGGGTGCTCAAGTTCTATTCCGAACGCTCCTCGAGCGAGTCTCCCTCCGAAGAGGAGGGTGAGCTGGAAGCAAGTCCCTTGGAGGGCAGGACATTCGCCATCTGGGGCCTGGCCTTCAAGCCCCGCACCGATGACCTACGCGAGTCGCCTGCTCTGGTCGTTATCGAGGAACTGCTTCGTTGGGGGGCACAGATTCAAGCTTTTGACCCGGAGGCACTGGGCCAGGCACGACTTCACTTCGGTAACCGAATTCAATATGCCGACAGTAACTACGAAGCCTTGCGAGGCGCCGATGCCCTGATTCTGGCGACGGAGTGGAATGTCTTCCGCAATCCCGATTTCGAGAAGATCAGGCATCTTCTGAAGCAGCCGGTCATCTTCGATGGTCGCAATCAATACGATCCCATTGAGATGACCGAGAGGGGTTTCGTGTATTTCGGAATTGGAAGGGCCTAGTACACTGGAACGCAAATACGGCACCGTTTGTCGCGTCGCCACCCGTAGGGCAGATGGGGGTTGCGGACGATCTCTGCGTTGGTCGTCTTCGAAGCTGGTCGAGCATCGACTTCCTCCTCCTGCCTTGATCTCACCTCGCAAGCCCCATCTGCAAACGTTGCCGTATTTACGTTCCAGTGTTCTTAGGATCCGCGCAAGGATTGCTTCGCAGACCTCGCGCTCAGAATGTCACCTGTAGCGCTCGATTCAAGTGTAGCAGACCTGATCTCAATAGCTCTGAGGAGGGTCCAGTCTCAAGATGCCTTCGCACGAATCCTCAGGAAAACACCGGTTGGTTTCGGTTGTGGTCGTCAACCACAATCGTGCGGAACTGCTCCGGGAGTGTCTGACCTCTTTGCTGAGACAGTCCTACCGGCCTCTCGAAATCCTGGTGGTGGACAACGGTTCGGAGGATAGCAGCGACGCTGTGGTGGCTTCATTTCCCAAAGGACTCGTGCGGCTGAAGTCGCTCGGGAGCAATCTCGGCTTCGCCGCCGGAAGCAATATTGGAATCCGTGAGTCCAAGGGCGAGTTGGTCGCACTCCTGAACAACGATGCTGTCGCCGACCCCAGCTGGATTGAAGAGTTAGTGGAGGCGATCGAGTCCTCGATTCAGATCGGGATGTGCGCTTCTAAAGTGCTCTTTTCTGGAACCAACGTGATCGACAAGGTTGGTCACCTGATGTATCCAGACGGGCAGAATCGGGGTCGGGGCACCGGAGAAGTAGACCGGGGCCAATACGATTGCCAGGAGGAGGTCTTCTTCCCCGACGGATGTGCTGCGTTGTATCGACGTGAGCTGCTAGACGACGTACAAGGATTCGACGACAGCTTCTTCGCTTACGGCGATGATGCAGATCTTGGAATTCGTGCCCGCTGGATGGGTTGGAGGTGCCTCTACGTCCCCGGCGCGGTTGTTCATCATCACCACTCCGCCACCAGCGGCCCCTATTCTCGCGAGAAGGCATACTGGGTCGAACGGAACCGGCTCTGGCTTGCCGTCAAGAACTTCCCGCTTCCCCTCTTACTCTTGAGTCCCATTCTGACGATGAATCGATGGGTCTGGAATCTGCTGGCTGCTGCCGTTGGTCGGGGCGCCGCCGGTAACTTTCGAAGAGAAACTTCTCTGATCGCACTCTTGGTTGAGCTGCTCCGATCCCAGCGAGATGGGTTCAGATCGCTAGGCCAGATGTTAAGGAAGCGCCGCCAGATAGTGGCCGGCCGCAAGATAGGCAGCCTGGAATTTTGTCGGCTTCTACTACGGTTTCGGATCTCCGCCCGGAAGCTGTCCTTTGAGGATGTGGATTACGCATTTCGGAAGCGCCCTGATTCTTCAGACCAGGAGGCTTCTTCAGGAGATATCGGAGGTGCAACCTCCTAGTACGCTGTGCTACAGCGTACTGGCGTCTCTTGCTGCGATCGCATACCGACGCCAGAGACGGCGCGGGGCTGCGGCCGACCTCGGCGGCGAGACCTCTGAAAAACTTTACAAGCACCTATTCAGCGTGCTAGATTACTAGATTCTGTGCCGCCCGCTTTTGGTGGTGGTAGTTCACCCGACCATGCTGGGTTTGGCATCACCTCTGGTTGGGAGTTGAGGAGTGTGTCGGACGAGCCGGGCAGGAACTTTTTGGAGTGCTGGCGTAGCTCAACGGTAGAGCGGCTGATTTGTAATCAGCAGGTTGGGGGTTCGATTCCCTTCGCCAGCTAAGCGTGTCGGCGGAGGGGTGGTCGAGTGGACAAAGGCAACGGGCTGTAAACCCGTCGCCCTTCGGGGCTACGCAGGTTCGAATCCTGCCCCCTCCAGACCTGATTAGCTATTGGGAAGTTATGACAGCAGCCGGGTGTTTCGGGGAATAAGACCTGGTTGTTCCAGGCGGGAGTAACTCAGTGGTAGAGTAATAGCCTTCCAAGCTATCGGTCGCGGGTTCGAGTCCCGTCTCCCGCTCCAACTCTCTAGCCAGATCTGAGGATCTTGTCTAAATCCCCAGCGCGGTAGCATGAGAAGGAAGGATGTGCCCACGTAGCTCAGTGGTAGAGCACTTCCTTGGTAAGGAGGGGGTCACCAGTTCAATCCTGGTCGTGGGCTTTCCGCTTCGATAGAGAGAATAGGAAATAAGGACGAGACGAGGAGAATCGTATGGCGAAGGCGAAATTCGAGCGAACGAAACCGCACGTGAATATCGGAACGATCGGGCACGTGGATCACGGCAAGACGACCCTGACGGCGGCGATCACGGAGGTTCTGGCGGGGCAGAATGATTCGGTAGAGGTGCGATCGTTTGATTCGATCGACAATGCGCCGGAAGAACGAGAGCGTGGGATTACGATCGCAGTGGCGCATGTGGAGTATGAGACGGAAGGGCGGCATTACGCCCACGTGGACTGTCCGGGTCACGCGGACTACATCAAGAACATGATCACGGGAGCCGCGCAGATGGATGGAGCGGTGCTGGTGGTCTCGGCCGCCGATGGCCCGATGCCGCAGACGCGCGAGCATATCCTGTTGGCGCGGCAGGTCGGAGTGCCGTCGATCGTGGTGTTTTTGAACAAGGCCGATCTGGTGGACGATGAGGAACTGCTGGAGCTGGTAGAGTTGGAAGTAAGAGAGCTGCTGTCGTCGTACGATTTTCCGGGGGACGATATCCCGGTGGTGGCGGGCAGTGCGCTCAAGGCGATGGAAGGGGACGAAGCGGCGCAGAAGCAGATCCTGGAGCTGATGGCGCAGGTCGATGGGTATATTCCGCTACCGGAGCGGGAAGTGGATAAGCCGTTCTTGATGCCGATTGAGGATATCTTCTCGATCAGTGGACGAGGGACGGTGGTCACGGGCCGAGTGGAGCGCGGGAAGATCCTGGTCGGGACGGAGATGGAGATCGTGGGGATCCGGCCGACGGTCAAGCGGGTGGTGACGGGTGTCGAGATGTTCCGGAAGTTATTGGACGAGGGGCAGGCGGGAGACAATGTGGGTCTGCTGCTGCGAGGAACGGACAAGGATGAGGTGGAACGGGGGCAGGTGGTAGCGGCGACGGGAACGATCACGCCGCACACGAAGTGCAAGGCGGAGACGTACATTCTGAAGAAGGAAGAGGGAGGCCGCCATACGCCGTTTTTCAATGGGTATCGGCCGCAGTTTTATTTTCGGACGACGGATGTGACGGGAGACGTGGATTTGCCGGAAGGGACGGAGATGGTAATGCCGGGAGACAACGTCTCGGTGCAGATCAATCTGATCACGCCGATCGCGATGGAGCAGGGACTGCGCTTCGCCATCCGAGAAGGCGGCCACACTGTCGGTGCCGGCACCGTGACCGAGATTATCGAGTAGGCGGCAACTCCGGGCCGGGAATGGTTTGAAGGGTTGGAGATCCGATGCGGGAAATCATCACCTTACAGTGTACCGACTGCAAACGGCGGAACTATACATCTACCAAGAATAAGACGAATAACGCCGAGCGGCTCGAGTTGAAGAAATACTGCAGGTGGTGTCGCCACCATACAGTCCATAAGGAGACTCGGTAGGGCGGCTCCTAGCAGGCCAGTAGCTCCAATTGGTAGAGCGCCGGTCTCCAAAACCGGATGTTGGGGGTTCGAATCCCTCCTGGCCTGCCAGTGACTCTTTCGTTGCGCGATTGTTTCGCCCAGGTGGGCGAGAGGGTTTAAGTTAGTTGCTATGTTGGAAAAGCTGAAAACAGCACCGGCCGATCTGCTCAGGTTCTACGGCGACGTCAAGGTGGAGCTGAGGAAGGTTACCTGGCCCAGCCGCAAAGAGGTCTATGGGACCACCACGGTTGTCATCGCCAGTGTCTTCTTCTTTGGTTTTTATCTATTTTTGGTGGACTTCGTCTTGAGAAACGCGGTGGAGCGGCTCTTTCAGCTATTCCGTTAGGTGGGCTACGGCGCGAATCGCGTTCATCATAAAAGGAGAGACGTCATCGATACCGCACCCAAGGACACGACAACTCAGGCTTCTGAGCTGGGTAAGAAGTGGTACATCATCCACACCTACTCGGGCTTTGAGCGCAAGGTGGCCGAGGGCCTCATGAACCGGGTCCAGGCCTACGGGCTCCAGGGCATGATCGGCCAGATTCTGATCCCCACGGAGGATGTAGTAGAAATGAGGGGAGGGAAGAAGGTTGTCACCTCTAAGCTATTCTTCCCCGGCTATATCCTGGTTGAGATGGATCTGACGGATGAAACCTGGCATCTCGTTCGCAATACGCCGAAGGTCAGTGGGTTTGTCAGTCAGGGGAATAAGCCAACTCCGCTGACCGACGCCGAAGTAGACCAGGTCGTTCACCGGGTTTCGACCGCGGCGGAAAAACCGAAACCGAAGTTCATATTCGAGAAAGGTGAGACGGTCAAGATCATCGACGGGCCCTTTTCCAACTTCACCGGAGAGGTAGAGGACGTCAATCTGGACCGCAGCACCCTGAAGGTTATGGTGACCATCTTCGGTCGTGCCACGCCCGTGGAGCTGGAGTTTATTCAGGTGGAGAAGGGCTAGGTCCCCCAGTGTTCTCGGTGCCCTGTTCCACAAACTAGGACTTTATCGGAGGTCTGATGGCCAAGAAGATAACGGGAATAATCAAGCTGCAGATTCCTGCTGGAAAGGCGACCCCTGCCCCTCCGGTTGGGCCTGCTCTGGGTCAACACGGTGTCAACATCATGGATTTCTGCAAGGCCTTCAACGCCAAGACTCAGGGTGAAGAAGGCTTGATTATCCCTGTCGTGATCACCGTCTACCAGGACCGAAGTTACAGCTTCATCACCAAGACGCCACCGGCTGCCGTTCTGCTCAAGCAGGCAGCGGGAATCGCGAAGGGTTCAGCGGAGCCCAACAAGACCAAAGTCGCGAAGGTGACCGTGAAGCAAGTAGAAGAGATCGCAAAGACCAAGCTTCCGGATCTGAATGCCGTAGACTTGGAGGCGGCGAGCCGGATTATCATGGGAACCGCGAGGAGTATGGGGGTCGAGGTAACCGACTAGCCCGGGCACGCCATTGTAAGCACTGGCTTTGCAGGGGTTTTTGGAGGGTTGACGAGATGTCAGGAAAAGGCTTTCTAGCGGCCAAGGCCAAGGTAGAGGCCAGGGATTACAGCCTGGAAGATGCGGTCAAGCTGCTTCGCGAGATCAAGTTCGCTAAGTTCGACGAAACGCTGGAGATTGCCTTACGGCTGGGTGTCGATCCGAAGCATGCCGATCAGATGGTTCGCGGTACCGTTGTGCTTCCCCATGGACTTGGAAAGTCGCTTCGAGTCTGTGTCGTCGCCTCAGGCGAGAAGGTGAAGGAAGCGGAAGAGGCCGGTGCGGATGAAGTGGGTGGCGAGGATGTCGTCGAGAGGATCCAGAAGGGTTGGATGGATTTTGACGCCGTGGTTTCCACGCCCGATATGATGAAGTCGGTGGGCAAGCTGGGTCGGGTCCTGGGCCCCCGCGGGCTCATGCCCAACCCCAAGGCGGGAACAGTGACGTTCGACGTGGCCAAGGCGGTGAGGGAGATCAAGGCAGGTAAAGTGGAATTCCGGGTGGACAAGAACGGAGTGATCCACGCCCCACTGGGACGTTTATCCTTCGAGTCCGAGCATCTAGTCGAGAACGCTCGAAGCTTGGTGGGAGCTGTGGTCCGGGCCAAACCCGCCGCATCCAAAGGGCGCTACCTCAGGGGGATCTCGATGTCTTCGACCATGAGCCCTGGCGTCAAGATTGATGTGGTTCAGGTTGAAAAAACCTAGCCATTTTGAGGAATCAAAGGTGAGAAACCAGAGGATGGTTTGGTGAACAAGGAAGAAAAACGACAGGTAGTTGAGGCTCTGAGGGAGACTTTTCAGGGAAATGCCAGCGTTCTTCTGCTGGCTTTCCGGGAAATCAACGTCGCCGATCTGACGGAATTGCGACGGAAGGTCGCCGAGAACAGTAGCGGCTATCGGGTGGTGAAGAACACTCTGGCCCTGAGAGCGGCAGAAGATACCCCGGTGAATGAGCTGAATTCCCACTTCGAAGGGCCCACCGCCATTGCGTACACTGATGAGGATCCGGTAGCTCTGGCGAAGCTCTTGAAGGGCTATATCAAGGATCATCCGGGCTTGGCCTTCAAGGCAGGGGTGCTCGACGGCTCAGCGCTTTCTCCTGATCAGATTGATGGCCTTGCGGAAATACCGTCTCGACCCGAGTTGATTTCAAAGCTTGCGTACCTGTTGGGCGCTCCCTTGAGTACGTTCGCCAGATCGCTGGCAGCTCCCTTGACGAGTCTGGGAATCGGCTTGAAGGCCGTTGGCGAACAGAACAAAGAAAACTAATCGATAGACTGGAGGTAGGAAAATGGCAACTACAAAGGACGATGTACTGGAATGGATTGGACAGGCGTCCATTATTGAGGTTCACCAGCTGGTGAAGGATATGGAAGAAAAATTCGGTATCTCAGCAGCTGCCGCAGCACCGGTGGTCGTCGCTGGCGCAGCGGCTGGAGGGGGCGCCGCAGCCGCAGAGGAAGAGAAGACCGAGTTTGATGTTGTTCTTACCGCGATCGGAGACAAGAAAATCAACGTCATCAAGGTCGTCCGAGAGATAACAAGCCTGGGTCTGAAGGAAGCAAAGGACCTGGTAGAGAGTGCGCCCAAGCCCGTCAAGGAGGCCGTCAGCAAGGACGAGGCCGAGGAGGCCAAGAAGAAGTTCGAAGAGGCAGGTGCCTCGGCAGAAGTTCGCTAGTCGAAAGTCCTGTCTTGATTGAAAGATCGGCCTGATCCAGATGAGGGTTCGCGTAAGAATATTTGCACTTCGAGCTCAGTTTGTGCTAAATTGCAAATCACGTGTTGGGTTTGATTGAGTTTCACTAGATAGTGGGGAAGGGGGAAGTGTGTCCCCCTTTTCTTTTTTTCTGCGTGGCAACGAGCGGCGCAGGCACGAGCTGGCGGTCTAGTCAATTAATGGTCACGGATCGGAATCCTCGGCTCGTGGATCCCTACATCCCCTTGTATGCTCCGGCGCAAGCTATCGGAGCCGTTTTCTCATTTCGCCGGGAGCCAAGAGCTTTTTGAAGTTTCCCCCCAGTCCATTTGGAAACCAGAGGGAGTTGTTTAAGTATGTCCGACTTCGTCAAGAACGTGTATCGAGAGAGGGTTGACTTTGCCAAGATCAAAACCGTTTTTCCCATACCCAATCTCCTAGACGTACAGAAGCAGTCGTACCGCCGATTTCTGCAGATGGATCTGCTTCCTTCAGAGCGTGAAGATGTGGGTTTGCAGGCCGTCTTCAATTCGGTTTTTCCAATTACCGATTTTCGAGGGACCTCGTCGCTGGAATTCGTCGAGTACTCGATCGGCAACTGGGAGTGTAAATGCGGCAAGTTGAATGGCCTGGAACATCTGAGGACTGATTGTCAGAAGTGTGGGGAGACTTTGGTTCTGAATCCCTACACCGTCGACCCCATCACTTGTCTAAGCTGCGGTGTCCACAATCCCAACGAAGTCGAGCGTTGTGAGGATTGTGGGGATCCGGTTCAGCTGAACCTGAAATACAACCTGGACGAGTGTAAGGAGCGGGGAATGACCTTCTCTGTTCCTCTCAAGGTCACTATTCGGTTGGTAGTGTGGGACAAGGACCCCAACACCGAGGCCACCACGATCCGAGATGTCAAGGAACAGGAAGTCTACTTCGGCGACATCCCGCTGATGACTGACAACGGCCTGTTCATCATCAATGGGACCGAGCGCGTTATCGTGAGTCAATTGCACCGTTCCCCGGGCGTGTTCCTCGAGGCCAACGCCGCCAGGACCGATTTCCTGGCCAAGATCATCCCCTATCGAGGTTCTTGGGTTGAATTCGAATATGATGCCAAGAACATTCTGCATGTTCGAATCGATCGCAAGCGAAAGTTCCCAGCTACGACTTTTCTTCGCGCGCTCGGCCTGAGTTCGGACGAAGACATTCTGGAAAAGTTCTACAAGACCTCGACCGTTACTGTCGACAAGAAGAAGAACCTTCACTGGAACCTGGACGAGAGCCTGGTGGGGAATCGCTTCGCCAAGGGAATTGCGGATCCGGTAAACAAAAAGTCGACTCTGGTGGTCGCCGGGAGAAAGTTTTCGAACAGTGCGTTCGCGCAGCTGAAGAAGGCTGGTGTCAAGCGGGTCAATGCGGGAATTGAGGATCTGAAGGGAGCCTTCTTTGTCTCTGAGATCGTCAATCAAGAGACCGGAGAGATTCTGGTCGAGGCGAACACAGAGATCACCGAGGGCGCAATCAACGAGCTCATCGAGGCGGGCATTGCTGAGTTTTCGGTTTTCTTTCCAGAGCGCGACGACATTGGCGTGGTCCTGTCAGAGACCTTCAAGAAAGACACTCTCAAGACCACCGAAGAAGCGCTCATCGAGATCTACCGTAAGCAGCGCCCAGGAGATCCTCCGACGCTGGAGACGGCGACGGCTCTTTTTCAGGGCATGTTTTTCGACTCCCGCAAGTATGACTTTTCACGGGTTGGACGCTTGAAGTTCAACATCAAGCTGGGCTTGGATTCATCTCTCGATGACCGAACCCTGTCAGACACAGATTTTTGCGAGGTGATTTCCTACCTTCTCAAGCTGAGGAAGAACATCGGATCGGTTGATGATATCGATCATCTTGGCAATCGGCGGGTCCGCGCGGTGGGAGAGCTTCTGGAGAATCAATTCCGCATCGGCGTGGTTCGAATGGAACGGGCCATCAAGGAAAAGATGTCGGTTCACCAGGAAATGACCACGGCGATGCCGCACGATTTGATTAATTCCAAACCGGTGATGGCCTCGATCAGAGAGTTTTTCGGCAGCAGCCAGCTGTCTCAGTTCATGGACCAGACCAACCCTCTGTCGGAGATCACCCACAAGCGCCGTCTCTCGGCTCTGGGACCGGGAGGACTGAGCCGGGAGCGAGCGGGTTTTGAAGTCAGGGACGTGCACCCTTCCCATTACGGCCGCATCTGCCCTATTGAGACGCCGGAGGGACCCAACATCGGGTTGATCTCCTCGCTGAGTTGCTATGCGCGAATCGACGAGTTCGGCTTCATCGAGTCACCCTATCGGAAAGTCATCGACGGGAGAATGGTTGACTACGTTCATATCACGGATTCCGGGACGACGGAGTTCAAGGTGGCCGGAGTCTACCTCCAGGAGGAGGTTGATGGAGTCAACGGCAAGATCAAGTCCAAGAAAGAGTCGCCCGCCCAGTATGAGCCACATGCTTTCTATCTAACCGCCTGGGAGGGGGACAAGCATGTGACCGCCCAGGCCAATGTAGAAGTGGACGAGCAAGGGCGGATTGTCAGGGATCGGACCAGTGCCCGACATCAGGGCAACTTTGTGTTCGTGCCGAGAGAGGAAGTCGAGTACGTCGACGTGAGTCCCAAGCAGCTGGTCAGTGTGGCTGCCAGCCTGATTCCCTTTCTGGAACACGATGACGCCAACCGTGCCCTCATGGGCTCGAACATGCAGCGCCAGGCAGTCCCTCTGATTCGGACTGAGGCTCCTCTGGTGGGTACCGGGATGGAGTACATCGCCGCCAGGGATTCCGGTGCGGTGGAACTGTGCCGGCGAACTGGAATCGTCGATAGCGTGGATTCTGATCGGATCATCGTCCGGGTGGGCGGTGAAAATGGCGAAGAAGTTCACGGCGCCAGCGCCGACATCTACAAGTTGACGAAGTTTGCCCGCTCCAACCAGAACACCTGTATCAACCAGAAGCCTCTGGTCAGTGCAGGAAGTAAAGTTGTGAAGGGACAGGTTCTGGCAGATGGGCCCTGTACGGAGAAGGGCGAGTTGGCGCTGGGACGGAATGTTCTGGTCGGTTTCATGCCTTGGCGCGGATACAACTTCGAGGACGCGATCCTGGTCAGTGAGAAGCTGGTAAAGGAGGATGTCTACACCTCGATTCATATCGAGGAACTGGAGATCGAGGCTCGCGACACCAAATTGGGGCCAGAAGACATTACTCGTGATATTCCTAACGTCAGCGAGTCCATTCTGGCAGATCTGGACGAGAGCGGAATCGTTCGAATCGGGGCCAAGGTCAAGCCTGGCGATATCCTCGTAGGCAAGGTCACTCCCAAGGGAGAGACTCAGTTGACGCCTGAGGAAAAGCTACTCCGAGCTATCTTTGGCGAGAAAGCAGGGGAAGTCAAAGATGCATCGATGTATGCCCCTCCCGGAATCGAAGGAACCGTTGTCGATGTGAAGATTTTTTCGCGCAAAGGCGTCGAAAAAGACTCGCGCACTCTGGAGATCGAAGGAGAGGAGATCGGGCGTCTCAACGAGGATCAGGAAGACGAGATCCGCATTCTCCGTGAAGAGAGTAGTAAGCGCTTTTGGGAGGTTCTCAAAGGACAAAAGGCCAAGGGGCAGGTGACTGATGCAGATGGAAAGGTGGTCGCCAAGAAGGGAACGGTGTTGGAGGCGGGCCAGCTGAAAAAACTGGACTACCAGGAGCTGACGGCGATTCAGGTTGAATCGAAGGAGGCCATGGATGGGGTGGCCGAGGTCTCGGATAAGACTGAGCGGCAGATCAAGATCCTCAGATCCCTGCACGAAGAACGGCTGGGTCGCATCGAAAAAGGTGATGAGCTCCCGCCAGGCGTCATCAAGATGGTCAAAGTCTATGTGGCGATGAAGCGAAAGCTCTCGGTCGGCGATAAAATGGCCGGACGTCACGGCAACAAGGGAGTGATTGCCCGGATTCTGCCTGAAGAGGATATGCCCTTCCTACCTGACGGGACTCCGGCAGAGATTCTTCTCAATCCACTGGGAGTTCCTTCCCGAATGAACGTGGGGCAAATCCTGGAAACTCATCTGGGATGGGCCGCCAAGGCTCTCGGCCTTTTCTGCTCCACACCGGTATTTGATGGGGCCACGGAAGCGGAGATCAAGGCAGAGCTGGCTGAGGCCAATCTGCCGGCGGACGGAAAGAGCGTTCTTTATGATGGGATGACCGGCAAGGCTTTCGATCACAGAGTCACCGTGGGTTACGTCTACATGAACAAGCTGAGCCATCTGGTGGATGACAAGATCCACGCTCGCTCGATCGGACCCTACAGCCTCATCACACAGCAGCCTCTGGGCGGCAAGGCTCAATTCGGAGGCCAGCGGTTCGGCGAGATGGAGGTCTGGGCGTTGGAAGCCTATGGTGCCGCCCATATTTTGCAAGAGCTGCTCACGGCCAAATCCGACGATGTCCAGGGCCGGGCCAAGATTTACGAGGCGATCGTCAAGGGCGAGTCTACCTATAGCCCGGGTATCCCCGAGTCATTCAACGTCCTTATTCGGGAGCTCCAGTCGCTGGCACTGGATGTGGAATTGATCGAAAAGCCGCGCAAGAAGCTGCGTCGTCGTTCGGAACTCCAGGAGAAATCGGAAGCTGGACTTGACGTGGCCGTGACCGAGCCGGAGAAGGTTGAGACCGAGACGGCGGAGCTGGTGGCAGAGCCTGTAAAAGTAGCTGCTGAGCCTGAGGTAGTAGCTGAATCGGAGGAAGTGGCCGCCGAGACCAAGGACGCGTGAATCGAACTCAATAAGTTGTGCTAATTTCCTTTAGGGTTTGTGGCAGACCCCAACTGCCGTTGTGGGAGGAAAGCCTTGAGAATATTTCGTGACCCGATCGACAAGAGTGATCTGCTAAAGACGTTTGAAGCTATCCGAATCGGTCTTTCTTCGCCGGAGAAGATCCGCTCCTGGTCGAGTGGGGAAGTCACTAAGCCCGAGACGATCAATTACCGGACTTTCAAGCCGGAGCGGGATGGATTGTTCTGTGCCCGCATCTTTGGCCCGGTAACCGATTGGGAGTGTCTGTGCGGAAAATACAAACGGATGAAGCATCGCGGCGTTATCTGCGATAAATGCGGCGTCGAAGTTACCCTCTCGAAGGTACGCCGGGAACGTTTGGGCCACATCGAATTGGCCAGCCCCTGCTCCCACGTCTGGTTCTTCAAAGGGCTCCCCAGCCGAATCGGTCACCTACTCGATCTATCCCTCCGAGATCTGGAGCGAGTCCTCTACTTTGAGGCCTATATCATCGTCGATCCAGGGGATGTACCGGTCAAGGAAAAAGAGCTCCTGACCGAGGAGCGCTACCGGGCTCTGCAGGCTGAGTATCCAGGGCAGTTCGAAGCAGGAATGGGCGCCGAAGCAATCAAGGAGATTCTGCGCCGAGTCGATGTTGAGTCCTTGGGTGTCGATCTGCGTTTCCGAATGAAGAATGAGACGTCCCAACTCAAGCGTTTGAAGTATTCCAAGCGGCTAAAAGTAGTGGACGCGCTACGAAAAAGTGGAAATCGGCCCGAATGGATGATCCTGGACGTCATTCCCGTGCTGCCCCCTGAGCTCAGGCCTCTGGTCCCTCTCGACGGTGGACGCTTTGCGACGTCGGATCTCAATGACCTCTACCGCCGTGTCATCAACCGGAACAATCGACTCAAGAAGCTGATCGAGCTGCGTGCGCCCGAAGTGATCATCCGCAATGAGAAGAGGATGCTGCAGGAGGCGGTCGACGCGCTCTTCGACAATGGGCGACGGGGCAGGGTCCTCCGGGGAGTGAAGAACCGACCGTTGAAGTCCTTATCCGACGCACTCAAGGGCAAGCAGGGCCGTTTTCGCCAGAACCTGCTCGGAAAGCGAGTTGATTACTCAGGACGTTCCGTGATCGTGGTCGGCCCAGAGCTGAAACTTCACCAGTGCGGGCTCCCCAAGATAATGGTCTTGGAGCTGTTCAAACCCTTTATCTACAGCCGATTGGAGAGGGAGGGACACGCTACCACGATCAAGGGTGCCAAGGAAATGGTTGAGGGTCAGCATCCGGTGGTTTGGGACATCCTCGAAGATGTGATCAAGCAACACCCGGTGCTTCTGAACCGGGCTCCTACGCTTCACCGACTGGGCATCCAGGCCTTCGAACCGGTTCTAGTGGAAGGAAAGGCCATTCGAATTCATCCTCTCGTCTGTACGGCCTTCAATGCCGATTTTGATGGGGACCAGATGGCGGTTCATATTCCGCTCTCACAGGAGTCCCAGATTGAAGCTTCCGTTTTGATGGTTGCGAGCCATAACGTGCTGTCTCCCGCCAGTGGGCAGCCTGTTGCCGTGCCCTCTCAGGATATCGTTCTGGGTTGCTACTATCTGACTCGGGCCGGCATCGGAGACAAGGGTGAGGGACGGGTTTTCGCCAGTTCCGAAGAGATACAACACGCTCTTGAGCGCGATGAGGTCATCCTGTCGACACCCGTCTTCATGCGCTACTCGGGGGCACTGATCGATCTGACAACTCAGTACGACGGGCAGGCGGTGCTCCACGCTGATGTTCAGGACGTTCGGAATCAGATTATCTCCACCACCGTCGGTAGGGCTGTTTTCAACGATCATCTGCCCCCGGACATGCCCTTCGTCAACGGCATTTTGAAGAAGAAGGGTCTCCAACAACTGGTCAACTACTGCTATCTGCGACATGGTTTCGAAAGCACGGTCACGATGCTCGATGACCTCAAGGAACTTGGTTTCTTCTATGCCACGCAGGCTGGATTCACCATCGGAATCGACGATTTGGTAGTACCTGAAACCAAGGGAGAGCTGGTCGAGAATGCCCGTCAGGAAGTCATCGAAGTGGAGCAGCAGTACCTGGATGGCGCGATCACCAATGGTGAGCGCTACAACAAAGTAGTGGCAATCTGGTCGGATGTCACCGAGCGGGTGGCCGACAAAATGTTTGAGTCGATGGCTACCTTCGAAGCTGGCGGAGAGTTCAACTCGATCTACGTCATGGCGGACTCGGGTGCTCGCGGCAGCAAGCAGCAGATTCGCCAGCTGGCCGGCATGAGAGGACTGATGGCGAAGCCATCAGGAGAGATCATCGAGACCCCCATCACGGCGAACTTTCGCGAAGGACTGACCGTTCTCCAGTACTTCATCTCGACTCATGGAGCGCGTAAGGGACTCGCGGATACCGCTCTCAAGACTGCTGACTCCGGCTATCTCACGCGCCGCTTGGTGGATGTGGCCCAGGACGTCATCATCACTTCCGATGACTGCCAGACTCTCGATGGAATTGATGTCACGGCCCTGGTGGAGGGTGGAGAGATCATCGAACCGTTGAGGGACCGCATCGTTGGCCGAGTGGCTCTGGAACGAATCGTGGATCCCTTTACTGGAGAAAGACTGGTAGGGCTCAATCAAGAGATCGATGAGGATATGGCCGCCAGTATCCAGTCGGCAGGCATCGAGAAGATCCTGATTCGCTCCGTCCTCACCTGCAAGTCGAAACGTGGACTTTGCAAAATGTGCTATGGGCGAAATCTAGCCAGCGGAAAAATAGTCGAAATGGGTGAAGCTGTAGGAGTCACTGCGGCCCAGTCGATCGGAGAACCTGGGACGCAGTTGACCATGAGAACCTTCCATATCGGAGGGACAGCGACGCGAATCGAGGAACAGTCCAGCCTGGAGGCGAAGAACGCTGGAACGGTCCAGTTTTCCAACCTGCAGACGGTTACCGACAAGGAAGACCGTCTGGTGGTGATGAACCGCAGCGGCAGTCTGGTTGTCCAGGACGACAAGGGACGCGAAAGGGAGCGCTATTCAGTTGTTTATGGAGCTCGACTGCTGGTCAAAGAGGGCCAGAAAGTCAGCGAAGGGGCGAAACTGGGAGAATGGGATCCCTTCACTTTCTCAATCCTTTCCGAATTCGGCGGCCTCGTCAACTTCAAGGACATCGCCGAAGGCATCACGATGAAGGAAGAACTGGACGAGGTGACCGGACTTGCCCGGAAGGTCATCGTTGAATCCCCAGACGAGAAGCGCCAGCCGACGATTCAGATCAAGGACGAAGGCGGCAAGGTGCTCAAGTCTTATATGATCCCCTCCAAGGCTCACCTGATGGTGGACCCGGGCGACCAGGTTCTTCCCGGCGACACCCTGTCGAAGATCCCTAGAGAAACAACAAAGACCAAGGACATCACTGGCGGTCTGCCTCGGGTTGTCGAACTTTTCGAGGCCAGAAAACCCAAAGAGACGGCCGTGATCACTGAGATCGACGGCGTCGTCCACTACGAGGGCTTCACTCGCGGGCAAAGGAAGATCACAGTCGAGAACGAGGCTGCCAAAACCAAGGCTGAATACCTGCTGCCTCGAGGCGTTCATGTGAACGTTCAGGAGGGCGAGCTGGTGAAGGCCGGTGAAGCTCTGATGGATGGTCCCCGTAACTCGCATGATATTCTCCGCGTCTTGGGTGAGAAGGAACTCCAGAGTTACCTTGTCAACGAGATCCAGGAGGTCTACCGACTCCAGGGAGTCAATATCAGCGATAAACACATTGAAGTCATCGTTCGCCAGATGATGCGCTGGATCAAGGTTGAAGAGGTGGGAGACAC
Source organism: Acidobacteriota bacterium (assembly GCA_965219005.1). GTDB lineage: Bacteria > Acidobacteriota > UBA6911 > RPQK01 > JAJDTT01 > CAUZIZ01. The sequence continues at coordinate 548,034 of CBDCMS010000004.1, forward strand.
CGAGTTCCTTCTGGAGGAGCAAGTCGACAAGTTCCGTTTTCAGGAGGAGAATGATCGGGTTACGGCCGGAGGTGGAAAGCCTGCGACGGGGCGTCCCTTGCTTCTAGGGATCACGAAGGCATCCCTGAGCACCGACTCGTTTATCTCGGCGGCTTCCTTTCAGGAGACGACACGAGTTCTCACCGAGGCGGCAATCAGAGGCAAGATCGACTATCTGAGAGGCCTGAAGGAAAACGTCATCATGGGGCGTTTGATTCCAGCCGGAACCGGCATGGAATACTATCGCAGAATCGATGTCGAGAACCCCTTTGAGGACATGGAAGAAGAGCAACCCGATCCCTTCGAGCTTGTCGCGGTTGCTCCCGCAAGTGTTCCTGAAGAGCCGGTCAAGGCGACAGAGGCCCTTTAGGAGCCTGACCAGGCAGCGCCAGCGAGCGCGATACCACGGCAGCAAGCTGGCGCTGCGAAGGCGCTTTTATCCTCCGCTTCCGCTCTCGCCCAGCACGGGGCTTTTCTCGCTAGGTGGGGAGCCGTCTTCACTGACACGGATGACGCCGGTGTGGTCGCTGTAGAAACCCCGCTCTCCGGTCGTTCCGACCGCTACCGGAACAGCGATCACGGTAAAACCCGCGCGACCATTGGGAGCCACGGTGAAGTTGTATCCCTCCTTGCTTCCCGAACCCAATGAAGAATCGATGATTGCAGTCTCAACGAGTTCCTTCATCTCGGCGAAATCCCCGTTTCCAACCGTCGATGAGTAGGTGATCTGCCCGGTCACCAGAGCCCGAACGGAAGCAATCGCTGAAGCCTCGTTGGCAGCGCTCTTCGTACGAACTAGATTGGGCACGGCGAGAGCCGCGACGATGCCGATGACGGCAACTACAATCAACAGTTCGATCAGGGAAAACCCTACCTGCTTACGCATGAGTGACCTCCTCCTAGTTCGGATTCGTCTTGCCAAGTTTCAACGGCGTCGCCGCTCTACAACTGGCGACAAGGAACCCGAGCTAGATCCAACATTGTGCTCCGCAAGTTTTCGTTTCTGCCGATCGCACGCAAGGGAGATTCCAGAACCGGGGGAACGCCGACGAAACCGAAAGCGGTGGTTGAGCCCATGAGATCCACAAAGCCAGACTTGCAGGAGCATCCATCTCCCGCTGGTACCATCTGGCTCTTACCGAATTTCGTCTGTTGGGTTTGCCTCCGGATTGGCAACCGCGACGACTCTGCAGCTCGGCTCCTGAATACTGCCGGCAAGCCCCGGTAGCGATTCTCGGATACCGAACGAATCTTTTGTGTCACCCTGAATGTCATTCTTGGTGACATACTGTGTCGAATCTTCATTATAATTGTGTGCACCGTTTGGTGTAAGGAAACGCGGTCTTTGCAGTCCACGTTGCGGATTGCGATTGGATATTTGCGATGGAACATATTCTCGTCATTGACGACGAGCGTAGCATGCTGGAGTTCCTGGAGCTTCTTCTGAGGAGGGAGGGCTACGAGGTAACGGTCCTTGAAGATGGACGGAAGGTCCACAATTGGGGTGACTACGACCTGGTAATTTCGGACCTCAGAATGCCTGACGTTGATGGATTGGATCTGCTCAAGGCGCTCCGAGGGGTGGATCCTGATGTTCCATTTATATTCATCACTGCCTTCGCCTCGGCTCCAACGGCTATTGAGGCCAAAAAAATGGGCGCCTTCGACTACATCACCAAACCGTTTCAGGTCAATGATTTCAAGAACCTCGTCAGGGAGGCGCTGCATGCAGGTCGCTGGAAAAAGAGAGTCAGCCCACCCCAGCGCGAGGATCAACAGGCGTTCCAGTTGGTTGGAATCTCCCCTCCTATGCTCGAGATCTACAAACTGGTGGGAACGATTTCGACTGCCGACAGCACCGTCTTGATATCGGGGGAAAGTGGCACCGGGAAGGAACTGGTGGCCATGGCAATTCATAGAGCAAGCCCTCGAGCCAACATGCCCTTCGTGTCGGTCAATTGTGGGGCTCTTCCCGAAACCTTGCTGGAGAGCGAACTCTTTGGATACACGCGGGGAGCCTTCACCGGCGCCCTGAACGACAAGAAGGGCCTGTTCGAGGAGGCCAATGAAGGGACGCTCTTTTTGGATGAGATTGCCGATATGTCACCTCCAATGCAGGTCAAGCTTCTCCGTGCTCTTCAGAACAAGAAGATTCGACGTGTCGGCGGCACCGAGGAGATTCTGATCGATACCCGGGTCATAGCTGCCACAAACCGGGACGTGGAGAAGGAAGTCGAGACAGGAGGCTTTCGAGAAGATCTCTACTATCGGCTGGCAGTGATTCCTATTCGAATTCCTCCTCTGAGAGAGAGAAAGGCCGATATCATTCCCCTGGTGCGCCACTTTATTCAAAAGCACAATCGCCTACTGGGTCGTGAAATCCAAGGTATCTCGAATGAAGCGCTGGAGTTCATGGAGACCTATGATTGGCCCGGAAATGTGAGAGAGCTGGAAAACACAGTCGAGCGGGCGATGACCCTGGAGATGAGCGACCTTATAAGACCAGAGCGTCTTCCCGAGAGACTGAGGGGAGCGACGCCAAACAAAAACACGCCGGTCCCTCCCTTCAGCATCAGCGAGGGGCTTGACCTGGAAGCCTATCTGAAGAAGGTGGAACGACAGATAGTCCAACACGCCCTGACGTTGGTAGGTGGAAACCAGACCCGAGCAGCGGGGGTTCTCGGACTCTCCTACCGTTCCCTTCGCCATCGTATGGAAACTCTGGGGATTCGGAAGAAAGCGAGCAGTGAACAGTAAACAGTAAACAGTGAGAACGAATGGGTAGTCATCCGTATTGGGCCTCGACAGCAACAAGACCGGATCTCGCTCTGAGGTTCGAAACCGCAACATCATAAGGAGATAGCACCGCTCACTACTCCACTACTCCACTACTCCACTACTTCTCCACTACTCACTTGCTCTCATTCCCATTCCCACTCCCACTTTCTCCGTTAAACGAGGTGTCCCATCAAGGTGAAGATCGGCAGGTAAAGGGAGATCACGATTCCGCCTATTACGATGCCAAGGACAATGGTCAGTAGTGGTTCCAGCAGCGTCAGGAGGTATTGGACCGAATAGTCCGCTTCCTCTTCATAGTATTCGGCTAGCTGTAGGAGCATTGAGTCAAGCCTGCCGGTCTCCTCTCCCACACTGATGACCTGCGCTGCCATTAGAGGCAAGAATCCTGTTTGCTGGAGGGGAGCTGCCAGTGTCTTCCCTTTTTCCACCTGTCTTCGACCTTCCTGAATCATTGCTTCAACGGAGCGATTTCCCACTGTGCGGGCGGTGATTTCAAGAGCCTCTAGAATCACTAGTGTCCAAACGTTGTTCTATCGCACAACTCTAAGTTACTGGTAAGAATTGTTTTAACATCGAAATCCAATTTTTTCGATACTTTTTGATATGAAACTGTGGCAGGTGCCGACCCGGTTCTCCAATCCTGTTGTCGGTCACCATGGTATATCCCCCACCTAGGTGGCTGATTCACCAAGGTATATCCCCCACCCCGTCACCAGGGTAATTCCCCCGGGGCGTCACCAAGGTATATCCCCCACCTGATCATCTCGGACCTGACAGAGGCGAAGGCCATCCTGCTTCGAACAGAAGGAGGATGGATGGCCAGAAGGAAGCTGAGCATGAATGAGTATCTAGAGATGGTCTACCAGTGGCACCGAGGACGGAGCGTTCGGCGGATTCGAGACTCTCTGAAGATGTCCCGCAAGACGATCCACAAGTACCTGCGCCGGCTGGCGGAGGAGGGACTGAGTCGGGAACGGCCTTTACCCGGGGAGGCACAACTGGCGCAGATGGTCGCCTCGGTGGTGAAGTCGGCCGTCTTTGAGCAGCCCGCGAGGGAACGGATCCGGCCCTACCACCCGCAGATTGTCGATTGGCTCAATCAGCCGGACATGACTCTTCGACAAGTGCAGCGGCTGCTCGAGGAGAATCACCACGTGGGGGTCAGCTACATGAGCGTCTATCGCTATGTACGCACTCACATCCAGCCACTCGAGAGGCCGGTGACCGTGCGCCTGCACCCTCCAGCCGGGGAGCAAGCTCAAGTCGATTTTGGGTATGCCGGACTGATGCGGGATCCACAAAGCGGCAACTTACGCCGAGCCTGGGCCTTTATCCTGATCCTCAGCCACAGTCGCCATCGCTTCGTGCGCTTTGTGTTTCGGCAGGACAACCGCACCTGGCTGGACTGTCATATCCGCGCCCTGAAGTTCTTTGGGGGTTGCCCCACCCTGATCGTGCTCGACAATCTGAAAAACGGAGTCCTGCGGCCGGATCTGTACGATCCGACGCTCAACCCGGCCTACGCCGAGCTCGAGCGGCACTACGGTTTCGTGGCCGACCCGGCCAAGGTGGCCATGGCTCGTCACAAAGGAAAGGTCGAACGATGTGTGCCCGTCGTCCGTCAACAGATCTTAGCGGGACGCGAGTTCCGAGACATCGACGAGGCCAACCGAAGAGCGCTGCACTGGTGCCTCCAAGAGGTGGGCCTGCGAGAGCACGGCACCACCCATCGCAAACCTTATGAGGTCTTTCTGGCCGAGGAAGCCCCGCAGCTGCTCCCCCTGCCCGCGCAACCCTATGAGGCTCCCGAATGGAAACAGTGTACCGTGCATTCGGACTGCCATCTGATCCTGGACAAGTGCTACTACTCGATCCCGTATCCGTACCGGGGAGAGAAGCTCTGGGTGCGCGCCGACCTGAAGCTGCTGCGGGTCTATCGGGAGCATCAGCTGATCAAGAGCCATGTCCGGGTCTTCGAGCCCGGAACTTGGCAGACCGATGAGGCGGACTACCCTCCGGACAAGCGGGTCTATCTAGAGCAGACCCCTGCCTATTGTCGCGCCCAAGCGGAGCAGCTGGGGCCGGAGGTCGGCCGCTATATGGGACGCATCCTGGCCGATCATGCCATGAGAAACGTGCGCAAGGCCCAGGCGGTGCTGCGCTTAGGCCAACGCTACGGAGCCACCGCCTTGGACCAGGCCTGTCACCGAGCTCTGAGCTTTGACAATCTGCGCTTGGCCAGTCTCAAGGAGATTCTGGAAAAAGGGCTGTGGCGAGAACCCACGACACCGACCCGACCCACGAGCCCGGCCCCCGCTGCCTGTCGTTTCGCCCGACCCCATGATTACTTCGTCAACTCGCAGACGCAGGAGGTCCAATGAGTCACTATCAACACCTCGTCGAGCAACTCAAGCAGCTGCGCCTGGGAGGTTTGGTGGACAGCCTGGAGCTGCGGCTGAAAGAGGCAGAGAAACAACAGCTGTCCTACCTCGACTTTCTGAGTCTGCTGATTCAGGATGAACTCCAACGACGCTCCCAGAGCAAGTTCGCCCGCCGGCTCAAGAAAGCCTGCTTTAGCGACCTCAAGACGCTCGAAGAGTTCGACTTCAAGTTCAATCCGGCCATTGAGCGCCGCCGCATCTATGATCTGGGGACCTGTCACTTCATCGAGAACAAAGACAACATCTGTCTGTGCGGGCCGGTAGGTGTCGGGAAGTCCCACATCGCCCTGGCCTTGGGACACGAGGCGGTCCGCCGCGGCTTTGAGGTCCGCTATATCCAGGCGCCTCGTTTGTTCCGGACGCTTCAGGCCGCTCACGCCGATCTGTCCCGCGACCGGTTGCTGAAACACTACTGCAGCTACGATTTTTTGATCATTGACGACTTTGGACTCAAGCCCCTGACCGATCAGCAGGCCGATGATCTGTACGACATCGTCTACGAACGCTATCAAAAAGGGTCACTGATGCTGACCAGCAATCGCAGTGTCCAGGAATGGATGGCCTTGTTTCCCGATCCCATCCAGGCCAACTCGCTGCTGGATCGGCTCTGCCACAACACCCATCAGCTGGAGTGGGAGGGAGAATCCTATCGAAGGCGCAAGCGCCCAGGAAAAACCTCCAAGAACAAGGAGGTGTCCTGATGAGCACCTTCCCCAGCACTCGGCTGAAGATCAAAAGCGGCGACGGGTGGTTTGCCGCTGACCGGAGCTGGCAATCCGCCGCGCAGAAACTCTCCGATGGCGCCTTTAAGCTGTTTGCTTACCTCTCGCTGGGAGCCGAACGAAGCACCGGACGCTTTGTCTTTCGTCAGGGTGAGCTGGCGATGGCTCTGAACAAGTCCCGTCGCTCGATCGGCAAGTACCTGAGAGAACTCGAAGAAAAACAGCTCTGCCAGATCGCTCTGAGCTCCAACCAGCATGCCACCGGGACCCTTCAGATCCAAGACGACTACTGGCCCTATGAGCGGTCTCCCGGGACGGACGCTCTTGATTCGACTCAATCGGCTCAAAGACTCTACGTCGAGGCCCTCGAGCAGATGTTGCTGAGCCGGCCCTGTGTCCGTTGTCGGTACTCGGCCGCAGATCGCCAACTGGCCGCCCAGTGGTTCCAGCAGGAGGTACCGCTGGAGGATATCGAGCAGGCCATCCTCTTAGGATGCGGACGCAAGTACGTCTCTTGGCTCAATGCTGCTCAAGGACAGCCCATCGGCAGCCTTCACTACTTTGCACCCATCCTGGAGGAGGTTGCCGTCAACCCTCTTTCGGACGCGTATCGGGCGTTCAATCGGTGGCAAATCTGGCGACTAGAACAGCGCTGGCTGAGGACCCAGAAGGACTCTCAAACTTCCCAGGAGGCAACTGGTTGGGAAAAGTTTTCCCAACCAAAACCAACAAAACCAGAGAGAGACGAGATGATGATGACTCCCAAAGTGGGGGAATTACCCTGGTGACAGGGTGGGGGATATACCTTGGTGATTGACAATCCTGTGGCCTGCAAGCCGATAGGATGCCTAGATGGATATGCGCAGAACCGTCTTTGCCCAGCTGATGGATTGCGTCCCCAGGTATCAATTTCAACTCTGTGCTCAACGCTACCGAGGAGATTACAAGATAAAAGACTTCTCCTGCTGGAAGCAGTGGCTGTGTATGGTCTTCGCCCAGTTGACCTATCGCGAGAGTCTGCGGGATATCGAAGCCACGCTAGGTTCGGTTGCAGGCAGACTCTACCACATGGGAATTCGAGGCCGCGTGGCCCGCAGCTCTTTGGCCCATACCAACGAGAATCGGGATTGGCGCATTTATGCCGATTTCGCTCAAGTCTTGATCCAAGAGGCACGGACTTTGTACGCAGGCGAGCCCTTTGCCGTGGAACTGGAAAAAACGGTCTACGCGCTCGATTCCACCACCATCGATCTGTGTCTTTCGGTGTTCCCTTGGGCCCGCTTCCGCAAACGCAAAGGAGCCATCAAACTGCATACTTTGCTCGACTTACGTGGCAACATCCCCACCTTTGTCGAGGTCACCGAGGGGCGGGTTCACGACGTCAATATCCTCGACTATCTGCTGGTCCAACCCGGCTCCATTTACATCCTGGATCGCGGCTATCTCGATTTCGCACGTCTTTATCGGCTGCACCAGAGTTCCGGTTTCTTCATCATTCGTGCCCACCAGCGCCTGAATTTCCGCCGTCTGTACTCCCATCGTGTCGACAAGAGCATCGGGCTAAGAAGCGATCAAACCGGGGTCCTGAGCGGCCGTTACACGGCCAACAAGTACCCCGACAAACTCCGACGAGTCCGCTACTACGACGCCGAGACCCAAAAACACTTGGTCTTCTTGAGCAACAACTTTTCCCTGACTGCCCTCACTGTCGCCCAGCTGTACCGTTGCCGCTGGCGCGTGGAACTTTTCTTCAAATGGATCAAGCAACACCTGCGCATCAAAGCCTTCTATGGGACTTCTCCGAACGCCGTCAAAACTCAGATCTGGATCGCCATCTCCGTGTATATCCTCGTTGCCATCCTGAAAAAACGCCTGAAATTGGAGCTGAGCCTCTACACAACTCTACAGATTCTCAGCCTGACTGTTTTCGAGAAAACCCCATTAATTCAAGTACTTACCAGCTTCGATTACAGGAATCACCAGGGAGGTTCATGTAACCAGTTGAATCTATTTGACTTATGATTGGACACTAGTGCTCTAGAATAGAGATTCCACTGCTCAGCAGCGTTGAAAGCGTGCGCGAAAAACGAGCCAGGATCAATCTCTTCATCACCGGTCCCAGGAGCGGTATTCCCAACAAGACTCGATCAATCAGGGTCCTCCCGGATTTTGTACGATAGGAAAGGCCGGTTCCGGCCGCTAGAAGGAAGGCACCAAGGATCCCGACACCCCCAAACCCGCTGATGAGGTCGCTCAGCCTGATTAGAATCAGGGTTGGAAGCGGCAGCGGTGCGTTAAGACCTCGGAAGAGAGCGGAAAAGACAGGAATCACCCAGGTCATGACGATAAACACAATGACTACGGCAGTCAGCGTGACGACTACGGGATAGATTGAAGCCGAGAAGACCGCCTTCTGCATCTTGTCTCGCTTCTCCAGGTAGATTGACAGGCGGTCCAGGATCACGTCCAGTGCGCCGCTGACCTCTCCGGCGGCGATCATGTTGACGAACAGGGAATCGAAGACTACCGAATGTCGACTCATGGCGTCGGCCAGCGTTGACCCGGATTCGACGTCATCGTGAACCTGTCCCAGGCGAGTTCTGAAGGGGCCGGTCTGCTGTTGGTCAGTCAAGATGTGCAAGCACTGTAGCAGTGGTAGGCCGGCGCCCAGCATTACGGCGAACTGGCGTGTAAACAAGGCCAGAGTCTTCGCTCCAACTCTGCCCCTGAATCGCGTCCGGCTCGGGGGGCGCTTTTTCACGATCTGGAGGGGCATGATTTGGTCTCGGCGCAGAAAGTCGGCTACCGCAGCTGCGGAGTCGGCCTGGTGCCTCCCCGAAATCAGTACTGCAGTCTCGTATCGCCGACCCTTGAACTCATACGTGGGCACAGGTGCTCGTCCTTTCTCCCCTGAACCTCTCCTTCTTCGAAACTAACGTTTCAGTAGCAGAATCTACGAGAATCATGTTGTCTCCTCAGCGGCGTGTGACGTTCAGACGTCTCGGACCCACGGACCCACCGTCGAAGCTGTGGCTATCAGGCGAACGATCCCAGGTCTGGAGCGCGCGGGACGAGGTCTTTCAGCTCGGTAGGATTGGGAGAGCTCGAGAGACAATCGCTGGGGCAGACTGCCCCCTCTAGAAGGAGTCTGCGAAGACTCTGATTCATCGTGACCATGCCGGTCTCTTCTTGTCCTGTCTGCATGACGGAATGAATCTGGTGAATCTTGTTCTCACGGATCAGATTTCGGATGGCTGAGTTCGGGATCAAGATCTCGGTTGCAACCGCCTGTCCTATCCGGTCTCGACGACGGATAAGAAGTTGGCAAACAACGCCTTCCAGGACCATGGCAAGCACAGAACGAGCCTGTGCCTGCTGCTGCGGTGGAAACATGTCGATCAGGCGGTGGACGGTTGCGGGAGCGGAGCTGGTATGAAGGGTCGCAAAGGTCAGATGTCCAGTCTCTGCGGTGCGAAGGGTTGCCTCGGCGGTTTCCGGATCTCTCATCTCTCCCACCAGCACAACATCCGGATCCTCCCTCAGCGCCATCCGCAGGGCCGAGGCAAAGGAGGGGGTGTCAGAGGAAATCTCGCGTTGGTTGACCATGCTCGTCCCGTGTCGATGTAGAAACTCGATTGGATCCTCGATTGTAATGACGTGCTTCGCCTGCTCGCGATTGATCTGGTCGATCAGTGCCGCCAGGGTGGTCGACTTGCCACAGCCGGTGGGGCCCGCTGCCAGGATCAAACCATGAGGCTTTCGACTGAGCTGCTCCACAACTGGGGGGAGGTTCAGCTCCTGGAGCGGCTTGATCTTGAGCGGAACGAGTCGAAAGACGGCCGCCGTAGATCCGCGTTGAGTAAAGACGTTGGCTCGAAATCGAGCCAACTTGTGGATCTCAAAACTGAAGTCGATTTCGCCCAGCTCCGAGTAGCTCGAACGCTGCGCCTCCGTCATGATGCTGAGCGCGAGCCGCTCGGTATCGTGGGCGTGAAGAGGGGGAAGGTCCAGCGACTCCAGCTTGCCCTGCACCCGGACACGAGGGGCAGATCCGGCACTGAGGTGCAGGTCACTTCCCTCGAGAGCATGTAGCCTGTCCAGAAGATCGCGGAGGCTCACCGACTCTCCGTTTCCCTGAGCACTTCTTCTATGGTGGTGATACCGGAACGGATTTTTGCCAGACCGCTCTGGCGCAGTGTGGTCATTCCTTCTCCTATCGCCTGTTCACGGATCCTCATCGTGGATGCGTGTGACAGAATCAATTTCTGAATAGACGAGGAAACTTCCATGACTTCGAATAGACCTGTTCGCCCCTTGTAGCCACTGCCATGGCAGCTTTTGCAGCCAGCACCGCGATAACAAACCAGTTCAGTCGAAATTGATGCTGGGAAGCCGATCTCCGTCAAGCTGTCTGGAGGTGTCTCGATCGAATCCTTGCAGCGGGTACAGATCTTTCTGACCAGGCGCTGGGCACAAATCAGGTGCACCGAATTCGCGATCAGGTAGGGTTCGATATCCATGTCGAGAAGGCGATTGACTGCGGACGAAGCATCGCTGGTGTGCAGGGTACTGAGCACGAGGTGCCCGGTGAGAGCAGCCGTGATGGCGATCCTGGCCGTATCGAGGTCTCTGACTTCACCGACCATGATGATGTCCGGGTCCTGGCGTAGAAACGCGCGCAGTGCAGTCGCGAAAGTCAGGCCGACCTGCTCTTTCGTCTGCAACTGATTGATTCCCGCGAAGCGAAACTCGATGGGATCTTCGACTGTCATGAGATTGGTAGTCGAACTATTGAGTTGATTCAGGCAGGTATACAGTGTACTGGTTTTGCCACTCCCAGTCGGTCCCGTGACCAGGACCATGCCGTGGGGTCGGCGTATCGCTTCCAGCACCCGTTTGAGGGAGTCGGGCTCCAGCCCCAGCTGTCCAAAATCTAGAGGCAGGTTGTCGCGATCCAGGATTCTCAGGACAAGCTTCTCACCAAAGAGCGTAGGCACGGTGGAGACGCGTAGGTCAATCTGTTTTCTGAGACCATTTTCCTTGGCACAGATCCTGATTCGACCATCTTGGGGTAGGCGTCGTTCACTGATGTCCAGATTGCCCATGACTTTGATTCGGGAGACGATAGCGTCGCGCGAGGGGTAGGGCGGCGTCATGACACTGTAGAGCACGCCGTCGATCCGATAGCGGACCCTGAACTCTCCTTCGTAGGTCTCCAGATGGATGTCACTTGCTCTTTTGCGAACCGCATCTGCCAGGATCAGGTTGACCAGCTTCACGATCGGAGCCTCGCCGCCGGCATTCTGAAACTCGGGAAGGTCGATTTCCGGTTCCTCCGAAGTGAGTTCCAACTCGTACTCGCCGGTGAAGGCTAGCTCCTCGTAGACCTTCCTGATCTCGAGGGTTTCTTCGGTCCCGTAGCATTCCTCTATCGCGCTTTGGATGGAGCGCTCAGTTGCAACGACCGCCTCGACCCGTAGTCCAGTGATGAACTTGATCTCGTCCAGGGCGATGACGTTCTTGGGATCCACGATGACTACGACGAGGGCCATCCCCGCCTTGAGCAGGGGAAGCACTTGATGTCGAATCGCGGTCCGCCTTGGGATTAGCCGGACGGTATCCTCATCGATTTCCAAACATTCGAGATTGACCCATGGGACAGCATGCTGATGGCTGAGAATCCTGGCACTGTCTTCGTCGGAGACATATCCCAGTTGCGATAGGATCGACGCCAGACGGCCACCCTGACTGTCCTGGTGCCGCAGGGCCGAGCGCAGCTGCACCTCCGTCAAGAGGTTTCTGCGGACCAGCATTTCACCTATTGGAAGAGACATAGATCCAGACCGACGAAAACAAAGAGTACGAGACTAATAACGCCGTTCAGGGTGAAAAACGCGAGATTAACGCGACTCAGGTCCTGAGGGCTTACTAGCCGATGTTCGTACACCAGTGTTCCCGCCACCAGGATCAGACCGATCCAGCTGACCCAGGTCAGCTCGAAGAGCAGAAGGCAGTAGGAAAGGAGCGCGACCATTGCGACGTGAAAAAGAATGGAGAGCTGCAGGGATTTCTCGACCCCCAGCTTCTTTGGAATCGAATACAAGCCCAACCGACGATCCGCCGCAACGTCTTGGCAGGCGTAGATGATGTCGAATCCTGCTACCCAGAAAAGTACAGCGGCGGCGATGATGAGCGGTTCTGGGTCCAGTCGTCCGAGGACAGCAACCCAACCTCCCATGGGGGCGACTGCCAGGCACAAGCCCAGGGACAGGTGCGAAAGGGAGGTAAAGCGTTTGGTATAGCTGTAGAAGAGCACTGTCGCCAGGGCCAGCGGTGAAAGCATGAATGCCAGAGGGTTGAGCATCCAGGAGGCAAGCAGAAACAGCGCTGCAGACAGGAGGACGAATAGGCTCACGGCCCGCGTACTCACCAGTCCCAGCGGAAGCGCCCGGCTGGCCGTGCGGGGATTGAGAGAATCGTGAATCCTATCCACCAGACGGTTGAAGGCCATTGCTGCACTGCGGGCTCCGACCATTGCCAGAATGATCCAGAAACTCGTCGCCCACCCAGGAAATCCGCGAGCCGCCAGAAAAGCACCGAGAAAGGCGAAGGGAAGGGCGAAAACCGTGTGCTCGAACTTGATCATCTCCAGGAGGAGTAAGAGCGTCTTCATCAGGGGGAGGTTACAGGTTGCAGGTTGCAGGTTACAAGTTGCAGGTTAGTGGGTCCCCCAGTGATGCTGGCTCCATTCGAGAATCTGGTTATGCACTTAACTCCGGATAGGTGACGGTGGGATAGAGCGAACAGGCTGTCAGGAGACGGTCGAAGAGCTCGGATTCCCAGAAACGACGATTGAAACGGTAACAAAACTCAGCCAGGTAACGTTGAAGGTGCTTGAGGCTGACCGCTTTCTGAGTCCCTTGGAGCTGAGTTTTGCAGTTGGAAATGAGGGTGTGAACCCATGGGAACTGTTCAAAACCCATCCCCACCCACTCGAGCCGGACGCGTTCATGCTGGTAGCCGGCTTGAGCTAAACCGACAAACGCGTGATAGGCGTCGCTTCGGATCTGAGCTCCGGGGTCGATCCTCGCCCAGGCGACCCGCTTCACATTGTCGCTGGTTATGTTATCGACCACATCCAGACTTAGAAACCTCGGCCCCCCGGCTTTCGTTATCTCCACCGCGGCCAGAACTTTGGCCTTGCCTTCGGTCCCTCGTCCTCGCTTGCGACCCCGACGATTTCTCCCTCGTCGTCGGCCTCCAAAGAAAGAGTCATCCAGCTCCACCAGGTGACTTAATTGGTAGCAGTCATTACGTTTGGCCATGGCTTGTCGGATCTTATGTCCCATCATCCAGACCGTCCGATAGCTTCCGATTCCCAGCAGCTTCTGCAGTCCCTTCATCGAGTAGCCCGCTTTGCAACGGCTCATCAAGAAGATGGTCCAAAACCAATATCTCAGGGGCACCCGCGTCTTGTGGAAAATCGTCCCGGCGGTGGAAGAAGCCTGATACCGGCATTGGCGACACTCCATCAATCGCCGGTGCTGCAACCAGTAGCCTCCTTGACCCCCACAACGGGGACAGACAAATCCTTCCGGCCAGCGTTTCTGCATCAGGTAACTCAGACAAGCTTCTTCTGTGGCAAAACGCTCTTGAAACTCCAACAAATTCATCTTTTCGTACATCCACTCACCTCCTGTCTCTCACCTTTTTTACTAGGTGGTGGTGACTTTTTCCGGAGTTAAGTGCATAACCAGATTCGAGAAAGAAACTTCGGGCGGGGATAGGGGAGATTCTGCTGTTGTCCAGCTCTCTCCTCGAAACGTGGGGCATACTGATAACGAGTCAAGTCGTTCGCGGCTCTGTTGGCTGTAGCTGTTTCCGGTACTGTTCACTGATCACTTCACCACTGCTCACTATTCAGATGCGCGTTTGGCCTCAGCAACTTCATCCAGGGACTGCTTCAGGATCGCGAGGACAATGTACCAGCCTATGATCAGTAGAACGATTACTTTCAGGTAGGGATGAATCAGCAAATTCATGTCCCAGAGACCATGCAGGACGACCGCAATCAGCCATCGTCGAATAACGTCCCGGTGTAGGAGCATCTCTTCAGGTGAAAGGGTTTGTCCCGCTTCACGCGCCATATGGCTGAGCCGACCATCGCCGTCCAGATGACATGTCCTCCAGGTGACAGGAGCGCGCGCAGCTGAATGTTGTCGAGGGCGGCGTTCACACCTGAGGAGAAGACCGCGTTGAGCGCGTAACCGGCGGACTCGAATCCGGCGAAGCCGGCACCACAAGCGGCACCAAAAAGCAGTCCGTTGAGCTGCCATCGGTAGCGCATCGACCTCACAATGATGAGCAGCGACGCCCCCTTACCTGTTTCTTCGATCACACCGGTCAGGATCGCCGGTATCAAGGCGCCGATTCCTGAGCCCGGCAGGAATCGGAACAGGACACTGGACGCGATCAGCCCCAGTGCCCCGCCTAGCACCAACATCTTTCCGACTTGATAGATCGAAACATTTCGGGGCGTATTCAACTCGAAAAAAAGGATCACCACGGAGAGGGGTACGACAAAGGATCCGATGACCACCAATCCTGGGATGAAGTTCGGGTTGCCGAACTGGCTGATGCCCAGGTAAAGCAGGAAATAGGTCACCAGCGCCCCGGCTAGAATGCGCCAAAAGACCCTCGGTGTTGGCCAACCCGTCTCCACGTCGCTCAAAGCAGGTGTGGTGCTCCTGGTTCCAACGATAAACTCTTCTTCGATCGTCTCTTCATCGGTCTCGCTCTGGAGTCCGCCCACCAGGATTTTCCGAACGGGCATTCTCGAGAGCGTTGGGAGCTCAGACACTTTGCTGAGCTTGGCTCCTATCTTGTCTAGAAGGTTGCGAGGAGGGGATCCTTCTTCATTGCCAGGAGGGACAGCGGGACGGGACGATTTGGGGACGAGCTCGGGAATGCTGGAAGCCCGGGCCCAGTCGGAGAATCCCTCATTCCAGACGAGCGTGTTCCCGTCGATTGTTCCTTCTTGGAACAGTTGTGCGAGCGTGTCGAAATCGACCGGACCCCGGCTCTCACCTTCGACGACGCAGAACCATTGATCCGCCATACGCTTAGTGCTCCGTTGCGGCTGAAGGTCTGGAGCCTCATTCTAACTCTAGTCGTGACGGCTCGCATCCCCAAAGACTCAGCTTCGCCCCGCCTCCGGCGGCCCGAGACCCGTTGCTTCGAGGGTACGTACAACATCACGGGCCTTTCTGCTATCCTGAGCAGCGATGGCCATACGAATTGATCCTGTTCAACTGGAAATCTACCGGCATCTCTTCACCTCCATTCCCGAAGAGATGGGTACTGCCCTGAAGCGAACTGCATATTCCCCCAACATCAAGGAAAGGCGTGACTATTCTTGCGCCATTTTTGATTCGGACGGTGAGCTGGCTGCGATGGGAGACCACATGCCGGTCCACCTCGGCTCCATGCCCTTATCCGTCCAGGCCGCCATCTCGGCTCACACCTTGGGTCCCGGTGACATTGTCATTCTCAACGACCCTTTCTGCGGAGGGACCCATCTGCCTGATATCACGATGATTGCACCGGTTTACGAACCTTCCGACGGCTTCTCCAAGCCCGTCTTCTATACTGCGACCCGAGCCCACCACTCGGACGTCGGAGGGATGTCGCCCGGATCAATGCCCTTGAGCGAAGAGGTCTTTCAGGAGGGTCTCCGAATCCCTCCCCTCAAGCTCTACCGGGCCGGGCAGCTCAATCGTGATTTGTTGAGTCTACTGCTCTGGAACGTCAGAACGCCGGTCGAGAGGGAAGGCGATCTGGCAGCCCAGGTCGGTGCGATCCGGGTCGGAGAAAAGCGTCTGCGCGAGTTGGTGGAGTCCAACGGCCGGCAGAAAGTCGAACAGCATTGTGCCGCCCTCCAGAGTTACTCTGAAAAGGTGATGAGGGACGTCATCTCTCGCATTCCCAATGGGAGGTACAAGGGAGAAGACGTGCTCGATGATGAAGGGGGGAGCAGACCGGGCTCAGAGCGGTCTATTCGAATCAAGGTGTCGGTCGCCGTATCCGGGGCACGCATGAAGATTGACTTCGGTGGTTCCGACGCCCAGGTCAAAGGGTGCGTGAACGCGGTCTACCCAGTCACTCTATCTGCGGTTTACTATGTGCTTCGTTGTCTGGCCCCGGACGACGCTCCCGCCAGTGCCGGGTTGATGCGTCCGGTCAGTGTTACCGCTGAGCCTGGCACAGTAGTCAACGCCCAGTATCCTGCTGCTACTGCAGGAGGAAATGTAGAGACCTCACAGCGGATCGTGGATACCCTGCTGAAGGCCCTTTCGTCGGCCCTCCCGGAGCTGATACCGGCCGCCAGTAGTGGGACCATGAACAATCTGGCCCTGGGGGGAATCGACCCGGTTAGCGGAAAGAGTTTTTCCTACTACGAGACCATTGGAGGCGGTATGGGAGCCAGTCCCGAGAAGGATGGCGATAGTGGGGTTCACACCCATATGACCAACTCACTCAATACCCCCATCGAAGCGCTGGAGTACGACTTTCCTTTTCGGGTGCGAGAGTATCGCCTTCGAAGTGGTTCCGGAGCTAAGGGGAAGTTTCGGGGTGGTGACGGCATCATCCGAAGCCTGGAGGTCCTCACCGACTGCCAGGTCACAATTCTCTCCGATCGACGAAAACACCCTCCCTATGGGCTCAACGGCGGAGGCACCGGTAAGAGGGGCGCCAACTACCTGATTAGCAAGGGGCGGCGTAAACCGTTGCCCGGCAAGGTCTCAATCAATCTCTCCAAAGGCCAGGTGATCCAGATCGAGAGCCCCGGCGGCGGAGGTTGGGGATCATCACGATAGAGCCTCTTCTGGGGCCCCTGGAATACTCCATTCGTTAACATGACCCGGCTGAAGATTGAAGAAGTGAGGCTGAGGGAGATTCGGCTTCCTCTGGTTCACTTTTTCGAAACCAGCTTCGGACGCGTTTACGAGCGCCGGGTGCTGCTGCTCGAACTTGGCACCAACGTCTCGACCGGTTGGGGCGAATGTGTCGCCGACGATGCTCCCCGCTACAGCTACGAAACCGTCGACACTGCCTGGACGATTCTGAGTCGCTTCGTCGTGCCTACCCTCCTCGGCCGTACCTTCGAAGATCCGGATCAGCTTTCGCAGATGCTCAAGCCAATTCGGGGGCACTCCATGGCGAAAGCCTGTGTCGAAGCTGCCTTCTGGGACGCACAGGCCAAGAGTCTGGGAATCCCTCTATGGAAGCTCTTGGGAGGCACGCGGACCAAGATCGCCTGCGGCGTCTCCATCGGTATCCAGGACAGCCCCGAAGATCTATTGCGAAAGATCGAAGAAGAATTGCGATCGGGATACCAGAGGATAAAGATCAAGATCAAACCCGGTTGGGACACCGAAATAGTGCGGGAGGTGCGTCGTCGATTTCCAGAGATCCCCTTGATGGTCGATGCCAACTCTGCCTATACAGCAGCGGATTTCGATCACCTGAGCCAGCTGGACCAGTTCGATCTGATGATGATTGAGCAACCGCTCGCCCATGATGATGTTTATCTGCACGGAAAGCTCCAGGCCACGCTTCAGACTCCGATTTGCCTGGATGAGTCCATTCGTCACAGCGCGGACGCGCTGCAGGCAATCGAACTTGGGGCGTGCAGGATCATCAATCTCAAGATGGGACGTCTGGGTGGTCACGCCGAGACAAAGCGTACCCACGATCTATGCCAGTCCCACCAGATACCTGTCTGGTGTGGGGGAATGTTGGAAACCGGCATTGGTCGGGCCCACAACGTCGCTCTTTCGACGCTCGAGAACTTCACGCTTCCAGGAGATGTGACGGCGAGCCACCGCTACTTCCGTCGGGACACGATTCGCCCCCCGGTCGAGGTGGCAGCAGACGGTCACATCATCCCTTCAGAAGAACCTGGAATTGGCTACGAGCCGGATATCGACTGGATCAAAGAGAACCAGGACCGGTACGAGTTTTTTACCTCCGACTGAGAGGTTGCTTCACGCCTCGCCGCCCAGAACCTCAGCGATCGATTCGGTCATGATCTCTACGATTCGATCCAACTGCTCTCTGCTGGTGACGATTGGAGGAGCGAGACAGAACACGTCACCTCGCAGCCGGCTGAAGAGTCCACGTTTCTGGGTGGCGCTGTTGACTCGGGCCCCGATCTGTTCCTGGGCCGGGAACTCCGCCTTGGTTTCCTTGTTCTCGACCAGCTCTACCGCAAGCATCAGGCCAAGGCCTCTCACTTCTCCCACGTGGGGGTGGTCGCCCAGAGCCGACTGAAGCTGCTCCAGGAGATAGGTTCCCTTGTCCGCTGCCTGAGCCGGGAAGTCCTCCTGCTCGACAATATCCAGGTTGCGGAGCGCCACGGCACAGCCGACCGGATGTGCGCTGTAGGTGAAGGCATGCATCCAGACCATCTCTCCGGTGTCGAGGACCTGGGCAATCTCTTCGTTGATGCCGGTCCCACCCAGGGGGAAGTAGCCGGACGTAATCGCCTTGGCAAACTGGATCATGTCGGGCTCTACGCCCCAATGGTCCAGTCCGAACATCTTGCCAGTGCGTCCAAATCCGGTAATCACCTCGTCCGAGACGAAGAGCACGTCGTACTTGTCGCAGATTTCCCGAATGCGAGGGAAATAGTCCGGTTGGGGGACGATCACGCCACCGGCTCCTTGAACCGGTTCTGCCAAGAACATCGCCACCGTATCCGGTCCCTCGCGTAGAATCGCCTGTTCCAACTCGTTGGCGGCCGCGATCCCCTGAGTATGCTCCCCCGTGGATTCATAGCGGTACGGGTAGGGGGAAGGAATATGCAAGAATCCGGGAACACGAGGTTCAAACATGGGCCAATAGGCCGTGATACCGGTAGCACTCATGGCTGCAAGCGTAACTCCGTGGTATCCCCACTGCCGAGAGATCACTTTCGTCTTTTCCGGCTTGCCCTTGAGCTTCCAATAGTAGCGTGCCGTCTTGATGTTGCTTTCCGTCGACTCTCCGCCCCCGGAGGTAAAAAAGAAGCGGTTGATGGAGGGGTAAGTCAAGCCCGCCAGCCTCTCCGCCAATTCGATCGCGGCGGGATTCGAGCTGCCGGAGTATCCGGAGCAGTATCCCAGGGTTTCCATCTGGTGCGAGGCTGCCTCCGCCAGTTCGCTGCGGCCGTGACCGGCAACCACATTCCAGAGTCCGGAGAGGCCATCGATATACCGATTTCCATCGATGTCAGTTAGTACCGCTCCCTCTCCGCTGACCCAGATATGTGCTTGCTGGTGAAGGCTGGGGTTGTGGAGGGGATGAATCAGGTGGGCCTGATCTCGTGACAGCAGTCCTTCCTTGGTGGTTGTCATGATCTATTAGTCCTTTTGCTCTTACATCAGATAGATGTTTTTCTTAGCAACCTGCAACCTGCAACCTGCAACCTGCAACCTGCAACCTGTGACCCTTCTCTCACGTGCACCAGTGACGAATCAACTTGGCGTAGAGTTGGGTTCCCTTATCGAGTTGATCCAGGAGGATCCATTCATCCTGAGTGTGCGCCTGGGCGATGTCTCCGGGTCCCATTACCACCAGCTTTTTCATCTCAGTCAGTTTCGCGGCGTCGGTTCCGTAGGAGACGGTTTTGGCCGTTTCGTTTCCGGACAATGCCAGTACCTCACGGACGAAGTCCGAGTCGGGCTCCACGTACATGGGGTGTCCTGTCCAGAGGACTTCGAAATCGATACCGCACTGCTTGGCCATCCTTCTGGACCGTTCGATCAGGACTTCCGCATCCTGACCTGGAGTGGGACGGAAGTATACCGTGCAGATGCTCTGCGCCGCCGTCATGTTCAAGACCTTCGTATGATCGTTGATCCCGATGTTCCAGCTGATCCCCGGTGGATCGAATGCCGGGTTTTGCCAGGCTGGATCGTCCAGGGTCTCGTCGTGAATCTTCTTCATCTCGCTGAGAAAAGGGATCATGGCGAGGTTGGCATTGACTCCCTTGTTGCTGCTGGAATGTGTCGCCTTGCCATGTGAGGTCGCCTTGAACCCGTTGGTGCCTTTGTGAGCATGAACCACCTCGAGCATCGTAGGTTCTCCCACGATCCCGTTAGCCCCCCCCTGGACCATTTCCTGGAAAAACCTGGATCGCCGAGCCACCTGTTCCGCGCCGCCGTAGCCGATCTCCTCGTCGGCGGTAAACACAATGTAAAGTGGCTTACTCAGCTCGGCCGAGTCGGCTAGTTCCGAGGCAGCCAGCATTGAGGCTATCGACCCCCTCATGTCGCAGCTCCCACGGCCGTAGAGCTTATCCCCCCTGACCCTGGGCTCGAAGGGACCATGTTCGCTGCTGAACCAGGGGTCGGCGGGAACGACGTCGGTGTGGGCGAAATATGCCATACCCTCAGCTCCACTGCCCTTCCTACCGATGATGTTGACCTTACCGACACCGGCGGCGTCGGTGTATTCGAGACGTTCGGTAGTAAAGCCGAGCCCTCTCAGGACGTTTTCCAGGTAGCCGCAAATAGAGGCGTTGGAGACGTTGCTGACCGTGGGGAACTTCACCAGCTCTTGGGTGTACTCAAGCGCATTCATATTCTCGAACTTTCGATTTACTCGGGGGACTGGGATGGCTCAGGATCCGGAAAGGAATCCCTGAGTATCTCCTCATCGACCACACTCCAGAGATAGTGGCTGGCGCGACCAGCCCCGTCACGCATTTCCGGACTGGGGACAATCTTGCCGAAGTCCAGCGATGTGAAGTAGTCGTCCGGCTTTCCATCAGCCACGCGAAAGATGTTGTAGTCCTTCGCCGCCTCGACTTCGGCCAGCGCTATGAGGTCTCTCATCGCAAAGCGGCGAACCACAGCATTGCCAATCGCCGTGATGCCCACCAGACCCCTGCCCTCCAGCATCTTGCCGAGGCGATTGAAATCCGTGTGTCTCTGATAGTAGGCTCCCCCTTCTCCGGGTTTCGGCTGATAGTCGGTCATTCGCTGCCGCTGGACGGACCCATCCGGGCGACGTACCTTTACCTCGAGTGGAAGGATCTGGCGATATGGCACCTCACAGATCCACTCTGCGAAGTGATGGCTGGTCGAAGTCGAATAGGGCATCCCTAAAAGGACGATCTGTGTGTCCAAGGCGAGCATCACGCCGAAGGCGGAACGGAGATCGAACGACGAGAGTGAAGGGTCGACCTGTGTGATCGCCTCCCTACGCCGACCTATCGCAGCGAAGCTGTGGCGGTAAGCCGTGCTTCTTTGCGCTTCCGCGCGCAGCCGAACCGTCTCCGTGATAATTCCCATTTCAGAGGGATCCCGAACCGGATCAATGATGGGCTCGTCCTCGGTTTCGTGGCAGAAGGTAAAGGTGGGGGTAACCAAGGTCCCTCGTGAGCCCAGGACCTCGAGGAATGCTCCCACTACGCTATCAGCGCCTCCTTCAATATAGCCGAAGGTCCGCATCGCCGAGTGCACCAGGGCGACCTGGCCTGACTCGAGACCGATCTTTCGAAATCCCTGCTCGATTTCAGCCTGGGAAAGGCCCCTCTGGTCCGAATAGGATCCTGATCCTGGGTTCATTCTTCAACTCCTGCAAGGGATGCGACGCATTAGTCGATGATAGTGCCAACCACCACCTCGTCCGTCACGTTGTGGGGGCTGATCACCTCACCCCCACAAAGAAAAAGCTTGTTGCCGATTCGGCTCAGCTCGGCCGCCAGACGATAAACTCCTTTGGACAGATCGAAGCCCTTCGAGTTGAGGACCTGCTCGCGGCGCTCAGGATGAATTGGGTAAGGAGGAATCTGGGTGGGTAGGATTCGATAGCTCTCCTCCTGGGTGTCGAATACCACCACGTCGAAATTAGGCGAGGGCATCTTGGGGATTCTACTTGCGTGCTTGTAAGGGTGATCCACCCGGTAGTTCTTGATCCCGCCGGCCATGATGATGTAGCGGTCCTTATAGGGGACGGCCTCCATGCCGTGCACTGGGAAGGGGAGGTCGGGGAGTCTCTTCCATCGCAGCGTCTCCAGATTGAGGACATAGCCATCGGCACAATGTCGGATGAGTCCCTCCATTTTGCCATTGCGGGACTCTGCGTAGTTGACGTGGTCGCCCCCGAAAACGTAGATGTTTTTCCCGATGGCCGTGGTAGTGGGTGACTCTCGGGCCAAGCCTGGAATCGGGGGTAGATCTCTCCAGCCCTTCTCCGGAGTAGCGGTGTCGAATGCCTCAACCGAATTGACATAAGCGCCGGGGTGGTCCCCTGAAAATGTCTTGGCCCCAAAGGTCGCCTGTCCCCCCAGGACCACGATCGTCGTTCCTGAGGCGGCCCCTCCTGGTAGAAAGCGCCCGATGCGAAGGGACGGCATCTCTTCCCATTTCCATTCGCCACTCTGCTTGGAGAGACGAAACATCCGATCGCTGGTATTGACTCTCTGATCCTCCGGCCAAACGATCCAGCCGGTGAAGAGGTAGAGATCCTGGCCGATCGCCACGCCCTGGGGCCACTTGATCCCCACCGGCATGTCAGGAAGAAGACTGTACTTCATCGTGCGGGTATCGAGCTCCCATCCATGCTTGTGCTGTCCTCTCTCACGAAGCTGCCAGCCCTTGCCGGTGGAATACTTTGAGCTCGGAACCCAGCCTGGATATCCCGGGGATCCTGCCGCTACAATTGTTTCTCCGAGCACGACCTGAGCCTGCCCCTTCGTAGGCCAGGGCATGGGCGGACCCATTTCCCAATCTGGTTATGCACTTAACTCCGGAAAAAGTCACCACCACCTAGTAAAAAAGGTGAGAGACAGGAGGTGAGTGGATGTACGAAAAGATGAATTTGTTGGAGTTTCAAGAGCGTTTTGCCACAGAAGAAGCTTGTCTGAGTTACCTGATGCAGAAACGCTGGCCGGAAGGATTTGTCTGTCCCCGTTGTGGGGGTCAAGGAGGCTACTGGTTGCAGCACCGGCGATTGATGGAGTGTCGCCAATGCCGGTATCAGGCTTCTTCCACCGCCGGGACGATTTTCCACAAGACGCGGGTGCCCCTGAGATATTGGTTTTGGACCATCTTCTTGATGAGCCGTTGCAAAGCGGGCTACTCGATGAAGGGACTGCAGAAGCTGCTGGGAATCGGAAGCTATCGGACGGTCTGGATGATGGGACATAAGATCCGACAAGCCATGGCCAAACGTAATGACTGCTACCAATTAAGTCACCTGGTGGAGCTGGATGACTCTTTCTTTGGAGGCCGACGACGAGGGAGAAATCGTCGGGGTCGCAAGCGAGGACGAGGGACCGAAGGCAAGGCCAAAGTTCTGGCCGCGGTGGAGATAACGAAAGCCGGGGGGCCGAGGTTTCTAAGTCTGGATGTGGTCGATGACATAACCAGCGACAATGTGAAGCGGGTCGCCTGGGCGAGGATCGACCCCGGAGCTCAGATCCGAAGCGACGCCTATCACGCGTTTGTCGGTTTAGCTCAAGCCGGCTACCAGCATGAACGCGTCCGGCTCGAGTGGGTGGGGATGGGTTTTGAACAGTTCCCATGGGTTCACACCCTCATTTCCAACTGCAAGACTCAGCTCCAAGGGACTCAGAAAGCGGTCAGCCTCAAGCACCTTCAACGTTACCTGGCTGAGTTTTGTTACCGTTTCAATCGTCGTTTCTGGGAATCCGAGCTCTTCGACCGTCTCCTGACAGCCTGTTCGCTCTATCCCACCGTCACCTATCCGGAGTTAAGTGCATAACCAGATTTCCCAATGAACGTCTTTGATCTCAAGATCGGCAGCGCTGCTCTCGGCAAGGCCTCCGATTGGATGAATCAATAACACGCTCAGAATCAGCGCAAGAATCACACGGTCGGATCTCATGTTTTACCTCTTAGGGGCCCGGGGACTCGTGGCTGATCGGGTCACGCTAACCGTGATTCAGGAGAGGGCAAAGATACGCCCGTTCTGCTTCTGATGTCGACTCCCCGACGAGCCCAGATAGTAGCACCCCGGGATGGCTAGCGCCAGGTCAGATCAAGCAGCAGGGTTGCTTCCTGCCTGAGGGGGATCGGCGGGGTGCCCGGGCGGTCAAGAGAGAACGGAGTGGTCGGGAAACCGGAACCTGGACCCGCTCAGGACAGGGTCTGCCTGTGCTATACTGGAGGGTAGATTTTTGATCCAATAGGAGAGGTGAGAGTCATGATGAGGCGATTCAAATCAAACTTCTCTAAGTCATCCCTTTTGACCTGGTTGTGCCTTCTTTCGCTGGGACTGGCAACGGGGTCCCCCTTGCTTGGTCAAGATACGGAAAAAGAAAAGAAAGAGAGGAAGAAGGAAGATAAGGAGCGTCGGGGACGGCAGCTTCAAGAGGAGCAAGAGGACTATTACAAGAAGTGGCAGAAGGAGGATGTCGTCTACATCCTTACCGATGAGGAGAGGTCCGTTTTCAACAGACTCTCAAACGACGACGAGAGGGATGCATTTATCGAGCAGTTCTGGCGGCGGAGGGATCCGGATCCCAACACCGGGATAAACGAATTCAAGGAAGAGCATTATCGAAGGATCGCCTACGCCAACGAGCACTTCACTTCTGGCCTCGAGGGCTGGGTGACGGATCGAGGCCGTATCTACATTACGTTTGGGCCGCCCAACACCATTGATGACCACCAGGGCGGCCGCTATCGACGGAGATACGACGAGGGTGGCGGGTATACATCCGTCTATGCCTTCCAGCGCTGGTTCTACACCTATATCCCCGGCATCGGAGACGGAATTGAGATCGAGTTTGTCGATCCCAGCAAGACTGGAGAATACAAGATTGCCCTGAGGCCCTCGGAAAAGGACGCTTTGTGGACAATCGATGGAGCTGGCATGACCGCAGGCGAGCTATTCTCGGAGGGCGCTCAAGACCGGAATGGGAGCCAGCTCTCGGATTTGGCCATGCGCAATATCGGTCTTCCCAACGAGCCCCTGTACATGCGAGGAGCCCAACCCTTCGAGAAGCTGCGCGATTACTTTCTGCTCTCCAAGCCTCCCAAGGTCATGTTCGGGCACCTACGGGGGGATGTGGATACACGCCTGAAGTACAATCCGCTCCCGCTCAAAGTGACCGTCGGAGACTATCGTGTGGGAGATGACGCCTTCCTGGCCCCTCTAACCATCCGGGTTCCCGCGCACGAACTCACGTATGATGCTGACCTGAAGGAGGTCGACCGGGCGGTTATTCAGGTCTTCGGCAAGGTTCAGAATCTGAGCGGCCGCGTGGTCTACGAATTCGAAGATGTCATCGCCGCTGATACTACGAAGAACAAGTCTCTCAAGGCGGAGACTAACTTTCTCTATCAGAAGCAACTGCCGCTGAGACCTGGAAGGTATAAAGTCACGATCATCATGGAGGAAGAGTCCAGCAAGAAGATCGCTGTTCAGGTCACCTCGGTTCAATTGTCGAAGGTGGAGAGTGGAAAGCTTGCCACCAGCACTCTGGTGGTCGCTGACGGTTTCGCCTCCTCAGGTCCGGACCAGACCCTCTCAGATCCCTTCATGACCCCCAGCGGAATCAAGGTTTATCCAAACGTAACCCAGGAATTCGGTGTGGAATCGACGCTTGCTCTCTATGCCGAAGCCTATGAGCTGTCTGTGGATCAGGCCACCCTCAGCCCCTCGGTCGAGGCGCACTTTGTGCTGATGCGCGACGGTGAACGAGTCAAAGTGGAAGAGCCCAGATTGGTGCAGCTCCAAGATCGGGTCATATTTGTCCATAGCATGAACCTGAAGGGTTTTGACGCCGGCAGATATAAGGTTCTGTTGGAACTGCATGATCGGATCTCGGGACAGCGCCTGGTCAAGCGTGCTCCTTTCAAGATTTCGTAGTGCTCCATCCCAGTTTTCCCATCATTCAGATTGAACCCCTCTATTCTAGGCAGGCGAGGCCTTTGGGGAGAATTGGGTGAATCGCCCCCATCAGAACAGGACCGGTTTCGGATGGGTCTGGTTTTACCGGGTCCTTCCGTGTTCGCTCTCGATCCTGCTCTGCAGCAACCCTGCCGCGTTGCTGGCTTCTGATCCAGCCGCTCCTCCGATTTTCGTCGATGTCAACCTTAAGGCTGGACTTTCATTCCATCACGTCAATGGCTCTTCAGCCGAAAAGTATCTGGTTGAGACCATGGGATCGGGCGGCGGTTTTCTGGATTTCGACAACGACGGCTGGCTGGATATCTATCTGGTCAACAGCGGTCCGACACCCACCAGCCGATCGACCACTGCCGCCGTCAATCGGCTCTTTCGTAACAACGGTGACGGCACCTTTAGTGATGTCACCGAAAAGGCCGGGGTGGGAGACAGTTCCTACGGGATGGGGAGCGTCTTTGCCGACTACGACAACGACGGGTTCGTGGATATCTATGTCACCAATCTGGGTCCCAATATTCTCTATCGGAACAATGGTGATGGGACCTTTTCTGATGTGACTAACAAGGCCGGCGTGGGAGATCCGCTTTGGAGTGCAAGCGCCGCTTTTGGTGACTATGATGGCGATGGGAATCTGGATTTGTACGTCGCCAACTATCTCAGATTCAGTTTCGCCAGCCATCGTACCTGCTACGCGAGCAACCTGCTGATCTACTGCTATCCCCACAGCTACGACGGAGCTCCGAACACCCTCTACCGCAATCTAGGGAATGGTTCCTTCGAGACAGCCACCGGCCCAGCCGGGGTGAAGGAAGATCCTCAGTACAGCAAGACATTGGGTGTTCTCTGGTTCGATATGGACAAGGATCGGGATCTGGATCTTTACGTCGTCAATGACACCACCGCCAACTATCTCTTTGAAAACAAAGGCAAGGGGAAGTTCGAGGATGTGGCTCTCTTATCTGGAGCCGCCTTCAACGGGATGGGGATGGCCCAATCGGGAATGGGAGTGGACGCCGCCGATCTAGCCGGCAATGGGCGCTTCGCGATGTTTGTCACCAACTTTTCCATGCAGACCAACGATCTCTACTGGAACCAGGGCGATGGCACATTTTCAGATCATACGCTCCAAGCCGAGTTGGCGACTCCCAGCTTCATGCCGCTCGGATTTGGAGCCAATTTGTTCGACTATGACAACGATGGAGGGGTTGACCTCTTTGTGGCCAACGGGCATGTTTTTGACAATATTGCCAAGATCAATCCCAGTCTCGAGCACGCGCAGCCGAATCAGCTCTTTCACAACGAAGGCAAGGGAAAGTTTTCGTCATCCTCTTCAAAGGGCGGACCCTACTTTTCGATCAAGAACGTCTCCCGCGGCTCTGCTGTCGGTGACTTCAACAACGATGGTAAGGTCGATCTACTCGTGATGAACAACAACGATAAAGTGGATCTCCTCGAGAATCGGAGTAAAGCCCGGCATCACTGGCTCAAACTCAAACTGAAGGGCACGCACTGTAATCGGGATGCGGTGGGGACCAAAGTCATCCTGACAGCCGGCAGCTACTCACTGACCCAGGAAGTGCGAGCCGGCAGCAGCTATCTGAGCCAAAGCGACCTGAGGCTGCACTTCGGGCTGGGTGACAGAGATCGAGTCGACTCCATTCGTGTGTCCTGGCCTTGTGGCAAGGATCAAGTCGTGGAGTCGCCCTCAAGCCTCGACCAGATTATCCGGGTGGAAGAGGAAGGAGCCGCAAGTCCCACGGCCCAAACCCCCAAGTCTTAGCTCTTGCGATTTGCTTCCCTGGAACTCGGGACTTACCCGGAGTAGGCAGGATTGGTCCTCTCTCGGAGCTCACTCCGGGTTTCTACCCAATCCCCATCAAGGCTGGCTGGCGCGGAACGGACCAAGGGTAGACAGCGTTCGAATACTGCCGCCAGGTCGGTCTCCAGACTGTGCAGATATCCGGCGGTGGCACGCTTCGAAAGTGTGCCTCTAAGCCACACCCAAGCGGCTCGTTTTCGGCTGAGCAGCGTCCACTCGGCTACGGGCAGGCCCGATTTCTGCGCCGCCCGCTGGTAGAAAGTCATCGTAAACAGGATCATCAGCAAAGCTGAGCCACGTGCCAGCGACCAACTGCGGGATGGGATCCCCTCCACGAATGGGCGAAAGATCCTGCCCAGCCCAAAGGTGCGAGTGATCAGCTCTCTGCGAACGGAGTCGATTACTTTCGCGCGCTCCTCTTCAGAAGGGCAGTCGGCGAGGGCGGAGTGGTAGTAGACACCTCGGCGGCAGTCTTTCTCGAGGTCTCTTATGATATTGGCGAGTTGGATCGCCTCCCCAACTGAGGCGCACATCTTTTTCCTCTCCTCTGCTAGCTGAGGTATCAGGCCCATGTCCAGGCGCTGCATTTCTTCGGCAAAGAGTACCGGGTTTCCCAGCACGCTGGAACAATAGCGAGACAGCTGTTCCGACGAGCGTAGACTTCCCCCTTGCCGCATGAAGGTCTCTGTTGCCCAGATCATTCCCTCACCCATGCGGCGCACCAGTCGTCTTATCGCAGCGCAATGATCGGAGGGGAGTTCACAGTACAGCGAGTCCACCAGAGCCGATCGACCGACCAGCAGGACATGACTGTCCTCGGTCGGATCCCCGCCAAGCTCGGTTTCCAAAGACGGGGCGGGTCCCGGCATCTGATCCGAGTCCGGGAATCGATCGATGAACGCCCGCAGTCGCCGGATCCGCTCGGAGGGCTGTGTTACCACGTCCTCATACGTGTCTAGCATTCTGCAGTAGGCGTAGGCTACCGCCAGGCTCAGAGCCATTCGATTCGGGAGAAAGGCGATGCAGAACGAAAACGAGCGTGCGACGGACGGAAGGATGCTCCACAAGAATCTCCTGGGGTTCTCGATCTTGGCCAGCTTCGCGAGAGGTGGATGACGACGGTTAGCCAGGAGGTTGCGGGCGATTCGGAGGAGCATTCAGAATTCCGACACCAGCGAAGCGCGCGATGGACGGCTTCCGTTCCAAGATCCGGGATCATTGTAGCTGGAAAGGGACGGGTTGAGAAATTAGAGATCGGATCGCCAATGGTTGGGGACTGCAAGATCGTTCCGTCGTCCACGCGCTCCGGAACCTGGTCTCCTTGCTGGCAATTCAATCCAAGTTTCTGAGCTAGGGCTTGAACTCAAATCCGTTTTTGACCATCCTAACCTGAAGATAAACGATTACCAGTCAAGGAGGTCAAGACAACTTGAAGTTCTTACCAAGGCTCTTTCAAAAAGGAAGCGAAGAAAGTATGTATTCTCGTCGTCAATGGGATCGTTGCAAGAGAAATTTAACCGGTGGAGCGGCTCACACTGCTATTGTGCTGACGTTTCTTTTCGCTGTGCTCGCTGCGAGCATTGCTGCTTCCGAGTGGGACATTGCTGAAGACTGTAAGACAAAAGAGAACCCTCAGCCTGTGACTGAGGAGTCTCTGAAAGAGGGACAGACGGTCTATGATCAGAATTGCCTCTTTTGTCACGGCGAGGGTGGTGCTGGGGATGGTCAGGTCGCGGCGATGCTGACCACCAAGCCTCCCCGCTTCGACGACGCCGAGCATATGGACAAGGAAACCGACGGTGAGTTCTTCTGTAAGATCGCGACCGGAAAGGACCCCATGCCCGGATTCGCCAAAAAGCTAACGGCCGACCAGATCTGGCATACCATCAACTACGTTCGAAGCTTTCCCAAGAAAAAGGAAAACTGAATCCGCTCGAGCTGGATCAATCGCCAAGCGGTCAGCCGGAAGTTGTCGGTCACCGGCTCCGCTCACGCTGACATTCGCTCTCGGTTCGAAGGTTTTATAGCTTTGCCGGCCCTGAGAATGCGCCAGCTCTCTTATGGTAGTCTTTTTCTGTTCCTGGTTTTTCTCCTTGTCCCAGTCAGTGCAACCCAGTCCGATTCCAACCTCGACCGTATCCTAGAGAAGATCAGAATTCAGGAGGACTATCTGGGTGCCCTGGCAGACCTGGAGAAACTCCTGGAGAGATCTGATCCGGATCCCAGGGTGCACTTTCAGATCGGTATCTGCCACAATCTTCTGCGTAACTACCCGAAGGCCCTCGAGCATCTCCAGAAAGCCCGAGAGAAGGGAATCTCGGGATGGGAATTGTCGTTGGGGTTCGGCATCGCACATTTCCATCTGGACCATGTCACCCGGGCCCGTGAAGAGCTTGAACGAGTTATAGCGAGCCAACCCTCAGAAAGCACGGCTCTGTTCCACCTGGGTCGCCTAGATCTCAAGGCAGGGCACTACACCCAGGCTGAGGACAGGTTCCGATCGGTTCTCAGCCTGGAGCCGAGTCATCAAGGTGCGATTTTCAGTCTTGGCAACGCTTTGCTGAAGCAGGGCAAGGAGAAAGAGGGGACGGACGTCCTGGAGTACCACCGCCGGACCGGACACCTGCGCAGCCGCCTGCGAACGCTGAATCGGATGGCCTCTTCGCCCCGGGCTTCGGCGGAGGTTTTTGCCGACCTGGGTGATACGCACCTGGAACTCGGTGATCGACAGAACGCGGTCCGGGCCTACGAAAGAGCCGAAGAACTGGACTCCGGGACCCTCCTGACGGCCTTGGGTCGAGGGAAGCTCGGGTATGCGGACCGTGACCTCGATGGGGCGGAAAGGCATCTGGCCCGATACCTGAAAGGCAGAGGGACCAGTTGTCAGGCGTATTTGTTTCTGGGACTCGTGCAGAAGTTGCAGAAGAAGCTTGACGCCTCCCGGGCGGTGATCAAGAAGGGGATCGCCTTGTGTCCTGAAGATACGATGTTGTTGGCTACACTGGCCGAATTGGAAATCGGACAGGGAAACTTTCAGGAAACGGCTGAGGTGGCGGAGCAGATCATGAAACTCGACCCCAGTGCGTCTGCCGGCCCTTTTTTCATGGCCTTCTCCCGGCTCTATCAGAATAATCTGGAGGAGGCAGAAGCCTTCGCGCTTAAGGTGCTCGATCTGGACAATACCAATCCCAGCCATCACAGTCTTCTCCAGGCTGTCTACCAGGCCAAGGGAGAGATCGAGAAGGCCAAGTTTCACGAAGCAAGGGCAAAGGCCCTTCAGGGCCAGAAAACGTCAGCTCATTGAGTCCTTAGAGGATCTCCAAATGTCGCTACGCAACTTTCTCAGAAATCTCAGACCAGGAACGATCGATACGATAGCCGGCGTCGGCTGGCGTGATGGATCTGAGGCCGCCAGCACCGATGCGGGTTGGCTCATGGGGGTGGTTCGCGACAACGCCGGGGATCTCCTGGTGGCGGACTACCATGGCCAACGGATCTGGAGGATCGGCCAAGATGGCATTTTGCATCTTTTCGCCGGCGATGGGGTCCCAGGATTCGGTGGCGACGGAGGACCGGCAAGCGAGGCGCGCTTTAACAGCCCCCACGATCTCTGGCGCGACCCTGAAGGCAACCTCTATCTGAGTGACCTGGGCAACTTTCGAATCCGTCGGATTGATGCGGCCACTGGCATCGTCACCACGGTTGCAGGCTGTGGGATCAAGGGAAGAGAAGGGGACGGTGGACCCGCGACTGAAGCCCAGCTGGATGTTTCCAGCGGCGTGGCAAAGGACTCCGCCGGGAACCTGTACATCGCGGACGAGATGTCTTGCACCCTGCGAGTGGTGGACCAGCAGGGAATCATCAGGCGTTACGCCGGCATCGGAGTAGGGGGCTACAACGGCGATGGGATTCCCGCGCTTGAGGCTGCCCTCTACCACCCCGAGCATCTCTTTTTCGACTCCCAGGAAAACCTCTATATCTGTGACAACAGCAACGATCGGATCCGGAAGATCGACCGGCAGGGAATCATCACCACCGTCTTGGGGAGTCCCTATCCTGTCGGCGTGGATGGGAGGCACTCGCGGTCTTCTACCGGGGATGGTGGGCCTGCCACCGACGCCACCCTATTGATGCCCGACTCTATCTTCATCGACCTGCACGATAACCTGTACGCCGGCGAGAAGTACGGTTTCCGTGTGCGAAAGGTAGAGGCACGGACTGGCATCGTACAGACCGTCGTGGGTACCGGTATCCCGGGGTTCGGAGAGGACGGGGACGTCGGCGAGCGAACCCAGATCAACTCATGTGAATGTGGCCTATGGGTAGACCCGGATGGTTCGGTTCTCTGGACGGACTGCAGCGGCCGCTTGCGTCGCGTGGATGCCCAAACCAGGATTGTCTCGACCTTGTTGGGTGGAACCTCTGTGGGAGATGGAGGAAAGGCCACCTCAGCCTTTATGACGGGTCCCAGTGGCCTGAGTGTGGGCTCAGACGGCACCCTTTACTTTGCGGATCTCTGGAACCAGCGAATCCGTGCCATCGACCCCGAGACCTGGGACATTCGGACAGTGGCTGGCAATGGAGGCCGGGCCTACGGCGGCGACGGCGGTGCTGCAACGGGCGCGTATCTGGGAAACCCTCATGATGTTGCGGTGGACCGGGAAGGGAACATCTACGTCGCGGATACACGCTACAGTCATGTACGCCGGGTGGATAGATCCGGTGTCATCAGCGCCTATGTCGGCAATGGTTTTCCCGGGGATCAGGGCGATGGCGGCCCTTCCATCTCAGCCTGTGTTACCAGTCCATTCTCAGTAGCGGTCGGACCCGAAGGAGATCTTTATCTGGGCGACTCCGTAGGCAGAATTCGTAGGGTGGAACGCTCCACTGGCATCATCAGGACGGTAGCGGGGACAGGCGTGCCGGGCTATGCTGGAGAGGGCGGCTCGGCCGACCGCGCGAGGATTTCAGGTCCCTTCGACATGGACTTCGATCGGGACGGGAACCTCTATTTTGCCGACACCGGTAACCATTGCGTGCGTCAGATCACTTCCTCCGGGAAGATCCAAACGATAGTCGGAACCGGTATCCCTGGCCGGGCAGAGGAGGGCTCGCGACCCCACGAATCCCGCCTGGACAGCCCTCGGGGCGTAGCCCTCGACAGCGACGGTACCCTCTTCGTATCGGACACCGGCAACGACCGAGTCCTGGCATTGGACACGCAGGGCCGGCTCAGGGTCGCTGCTGGAACCGGTGAAGGTGGGGATAGTGGAGATGGAGGCCCCGCCCACGCCTGTCGTTTCAACCAGCCCTGCAATCTCGCCGTCATGGAGAGCTGCTTGTTGATCAGTGACCATTTCAACAACAGAATCCGGGCCCTCAAGCTGCCGCGTCATGGTTAGCGGCTAGCACACCCCACGATAAAGTCTCTTTCCGTCACGGTCGGGTCGTGTGAGGGTATCGGTGCGCCATTCGAGCTGCTATTGTCGGGGGAAACAACTTTGTAGGAGCAATGATGAAAAGTTCAGAAATGTCCCGCCTGGAGTCAACTCGTGGGATGCTCTTCGTCCGGATGAAATCACAGTTGGCGCTAGGTTCACTCATGATTCTGATCTCGGCCTGTGCTTCCGAGACTCCGGAATCTGAGACCGTAACCTTGGAGCCGACAGTGACTACTCTTTCTGCCAGCGCGTTGGGTACCTCGGCCATGACCGTCGATGGGAGCATCCACCCACACGGAAAGCACACCACCTACTACTTCGAATACGGCGATTCCACCGAGTATGGATCCAAGACAGACGCAACGCCTCTACCGCCTCGACTGGGTGCTTACTACCACGAGACCTGGGACGAGGGCGTGGGTGCCTGGTACAGTTGGCTGAAAGACGAGCACTTCGCTAGTGGGGGTGTCTCCAATGGCTACATCAGGTTCCATGAGCCCAGCAAGAACGATCACAACCACGATGATGGGATCGGAACGCTCCACCTGACCAAGTATCTGATGAGCGGCAAGATGGCC
Source organism: Acidobacteriota bacterium (assembly GCA_965219005.1). GTDB lineage: Bacteria > Acidobacteriota > UBA6911 > RPQK01 > JAJDTT01 > CAUZIZ01. The sequence goes on from CBDCMS010000004.1 coordinate 581,799, forward strand.
GGCGGAGATCTGATCAGGGCAGATCTGGGCGGCGGTGATCCGGATCTCCGTGGGGCCAAGGTGTCAATCGCGGTGCGGGGTCACGATTTCCAGCCCAATGGCTCTGAGGTGATGTGGTGGACCCAGAGCCAGAGCAACCCTGAGGTCGGCAATGCACCCGGGTGGAAACGTGCCAACTGGGCCTATACCGGCTTCACCCTGACCGACTATCTCGGTGATGGCGAGTGGCACCAGGCGGAGTACCGACTCCTGAACGACTCCTCTCAATGGACCTACGGTGGGAACAATCCGACGCGCCAGGGAGAAGCGGCCGCTAAACGCTACGCCTACTGGTCCATCAACGATGCTCAGGCCCACGTCAACTGTGACTTCTTCCACCTTGAAGCAACCGTGGACACGGATAATCCGCCCACCGGCTCTCTGGACTTCGATGAGCTTCGAATCACCTATCGGAATCATTCTCTGGTAGCCCCAAGCAACGGCGGCAAGCTGGTCGAGTGGCCACAGACCGGAGGTGATCCCGCCATGCTGACCGACGGCTGGCGCCACGGCGAGGGACGCGTATGGCACAGCGCCGAGAATCCCTCCGCGCCTCTGGAATTCGTCTATGCCTTCGACAATCCGGTCACCATCAAGACGGTGCAACTTCACCAGAACCCCGAATGGCCCTCGAAGGAAGTCCAGTTGCTGGTCTCCACAGACGGCGAGGAGTTTTCTCCCGCTCTAAAGAAGGTGCTTCCCCAGGCGGGAGAGCCGAATGCCAATTTTGGGTTCACCCTGGAGATGGGGCTTTCCCTGGAATGCCAGTTCCTGAAAGTGCAGGTGAATTCGGGCTACCAGATAAAGCACTGGGGGCTGGGAGAAATCGAGGTTTTTGGCAGCGGAGCCGTGATGCTTCCAGACGACGATCTCTACCACGTCAACCTGGACATCCAAGATCTGACACCCGGAGCCGTTTACCACTATCGTCTGGTGGCTAGCAGCAGCGAGGGAACGGCCTACGGCGAAGACCTCACCTACCGTCTGCCGGCCAACAGTCAGCCGATCGCCGTCACCGGGAAAGCGAGCCAGACTACGGCATCCAGCTCCAGACTCGAGGGAAGGATAAACCCGTTGGGATTACGAGCCGAGTTCTACTTCGAATACGGGACCACGCCCAGCTACGGCTCAGAATCGCCCAAACGTGACGGAGGACTGCAGATCACTCCCCGAACTGCTTTTGAGCGCTTGAGTGGCCTGGAGCCGGAAACGACCTACCACTACCGCGTGATAGTCAGCAACAAGGAAGGGTCCACCCAGGGAGAGGACGCCACCTTCACGACCGGGTCGAAGACCCCCTGAGCTGAAACTTCAATTGGAATCTTGCCCTCCCCAACCCCTCGCTTGCGCTTCAGGCTTCCATGGCTCGAGTAGTTTCTTTCCTGTACGATCCGGCACAGCCGGTGGCGCGGCTAAGCTGGAACTTGATGGGTGTCGTTTTAACTTCAGCGTTCGCATGTTCGGTGTTCTGCGGTTTGTGATTTAGCCTTTTTCCTTGCTTAGGAGAAGGCAACCGATAAAGGCTAAACCACAGAATATCGAACAAGCGAATTTCGACGGAAAAGACACTCCAAAGGAGTCCTCTTCATCGCTTTTCGTACAGGGCTAGGCCTCCAGGCGGATGGGTGTCCCCTCCACCCGGGTCTCAAGGACCACGGGACCGAACCAGAGCCGACGCACGTGTGCCAGCGTCTTCTCCGCCGATCCCAGCTCGAGATCCCGACCATCGTGATAGTGCTTCAGCAGAAGGGTAGAGTTGCCGCCGTGATTTGAATCTTCGACCTTGATCACTGGGAGCGAGCCCACTCCCACGCTTCTGACCAGGGTTTCCTTGACGTCCCTCCAATGCTCCGGGCTGGAAGTCTTGGTTACCACCCGCAGCTGCTCATTGTTGGTGTTCTTCTGACCTTCATGCTGGAAGAGGTCCAGCTCCTGCATCACAGCAGGTGTCAGGAAGCGCCTCAGGAACGAGGCGTCCCGATCCGTCTCGCGCACCTGGAACAGCACCTCGAGTCCCGTCTTCTTTCCGCTGTCGATCGGGATCGAATCCCGTTCCTCGAAGTCGATTTGCATCGTGTCGAACCAGGAGCGCTCGTCGCGTCTCAACAGTTCCTTGTCGATGCAACCGTCGTACCAGATCCTGAGCGCATTCCACATGAAGAACCCTAGATGATAAGGGTTGATTCCGTTGGGATGAGGAGCCAGAACCTGGGCATGCTTCACCATGAACTCCATCCGCTGGTCAGGGGACAGGTCCAGTGAATCGAGGACCTGCTTATGCCAGTAGCTCGCCCACCCCTCATTCATGATCTTGGTTTCCATCTGGGGAATGAAGTATCGGGTCTCCTCATCCACGATAGTCAGCAGGTCCTGTTCCCATTCGGACAGCTGCTTGTTGTTGTCTCGAAGGAACAGCAAGAGATCTTCGTCGGTTTCGGTGGGCTGCCTGCCGGGCTTCATCTCAGAATCCTCAGGCGGATTCTGCTGTGCCCCCTCCGGCTTCACGACAGATTGATTGCGGCGGCACTGGCGCGATATAGCGTGCGCCGAGTCGAGGACGGCTTCCACTCGATCGATTCCAATGGTCGGGTCTTCGATGTAGCCGCGGATCCGGTTGGCATGAACCTTGAAGAAGTCAACCGCCAGCTGCGCACGGGTGTGCCGGAAGGTAAAGTTGTTCTTGAAAAAGTCGTTGTGTCCGTACACGTGAGCAACCGTCAGGACCTGCATCAGGAGTGAGTTGTCCCTCATCAGGTAGGCCAGACAAGGGTTGGAGTTGATGACCATTTCGTAGGGGAGTCCGGTTACCCCATATTTATACAAGGTTTTCAGGCGCTCGTAAGCCTTTCCGTACGACCAGTGTGGATAGTGTGAGGGAAGCCCAGAATAGGCCATGTAGCCCAGCATCTGAGTCTGGTCACTGATCTCGAACTCCTGTGGGTAACAGGAAAGGCCGAGATCCAGAGTCAACTCTTCGATGTGCTCTGCCCAACGCTCGAGATCCGGTATGTCGTAGTTGTTCATGACTGCTTTTCCAGACGAAGAAACTCTTCGAAAGCAGGCCAGATATCTTGTTTCTGACGGATCGAGATCGACTTGTAGTTCTCGGCCGTGACCGCAGAGGAAAAGAAGTCCAGAAGACTACTGCTTCCGGAATAGGAGCCCGGGGGCTTGATCTCACCGTATCCGAACAGGTTGCAGGCCTGGCAGAGTTCGAGTGCCGCCTCCAGGGCCTTGGCGTTGTCGGAGCCGAAGTTGTCCCCATCGGAACAGTGGAATGCGTAGATGTTCCAGAGGCTCGGGTGGTAGCGTTCCTGGATGATTTGGAGGGCCTTGTTGTAGCCTGACGAGATGAAGGTTCCGCCAGACTCACCTTTGCGAAAGAACTCCTCTTCCGTGGCTTCCCGGGCCTCGGTGTCGTGAGAGAGAAACACGACCTCGGTGTTGGCATATTTCGTTGAGACGAAACGGTGGAGTAGAAAAAAGAAGCTCCGCGCAAGGTACTTTTTCGACACGTCCATTGATCCAGACGTATCCATGATGCAGATGACGACTGCGTTGGACTCACGCCTGATCTTTGGGGCCCGATGACGAAAGCGGAGATCACGCTCCCAGAACGGTGACCGCACCGGCAAGGGCGATGGTTTCCGCCGAGCAGACTCTGGTGCCAGCCCGACCGCAACGCCGAGATCGGGATCCGGAGCCGCGTTTTCTTCTAACCCGGACGAGCGTCGAGCTCTCTGGAGTCGACGGACACGCTCGATAGCACTGCGGTGAAGCGAGAGGCGTGCCCGGACGCCCTTCCGGCGATAGCCCTTAGACTTCTGGTTGTGTTCGAGCTCTATGGATTTCAGTTGCTTGCGCTCCTGATTCGGCAACTCAAGGTCCTCAAACATGATCTCAATCAGTTCATCCAGAGTGATCTCGGTCTCGTAGTAGTCGGAGCCGGCAGTGTCACCTGCTTGCTCTGGAACCGGTTGGGGAGTCGAGTCGCGTCCGATCACCTGTCCAGGCTGGGTTTGACCATTTCCCTGGCCTACCTGGGCCTGATTCGCTCCGAAGCTGAAGCGGTACTCTTTGATCCCACGGATCGGTACCTTGACGATTCGATCTCGACTCTTGCCGATGATCGCCTCCTCGGCAATGACGTCGCCGATGTTCTCGCGGATCGCTTGTCGGATCTTCAGCCGATGGCGGGAGCGATCTCCGGCGCTGCGATCGCTCCGTTGGGCCTCTGATGGCTGCCATTTGCGGATCACGATGTGAGGGTGGGGGTTTTCCAGGGTCATGATCTCTTCCCGAGAGATGAACTTGCCCAACTTCAGCTGGGGAGACCGGGGTAGGATGGGCACTCCTGTCCGTCGGTCTCCTAGACGGGCAGGAGTGCCCATCCTACCGCGTCGGCACTCTTTCCAGAGTACTCAGTCCTTCCAGAGGTTGTTGGCGGCGTAGTTCAGAACCAGGTCCACGCAGTGGGAACAGTAGCCGTTCTCCAGAAGATTCTGGACCATCAAGTCGTACTTCTGGCTCTGTTCCTCGTCCCGAGATCGGCTCTTGGTCACGATTCGGCTCATCTCCCGCACGGACGTCATCAGCCGTTTCTCGATCGCCTCTTTGAGGGGCTCATAGCTACGATAGGAAAGGTTTTCTCCCCGTCGGTTGGAGGACCAGAGATAGGCAATCACCTCTTGTCTGAAACCCTCTGCTGCTGTGCCCACGACGGCGATCTGTTCCTCGATGGACTTGAGGAAGCCCTCATCGGGTTCAAGCTCCTCGTGAGTCCTTGAATCCAGGACCTTGGTCTTGTTCACGGACGCCTCAACATGGTCGAGGTAGTTCTGGAAGAGCTGTTCCGCCTGTTCCTGGTAGGAATAGACGAAGGCTTTGCTGATCTCCTTCTCGACCACCTGCAGATACTCTTTGTGAAGTGTGTCCTGGAGCAGTTCCAGGAAGAGCTTGCGGCCATCGTCGGGGAGGTCAGCTTCCTTGACCATTCTGATCAGGGACTCCCTGACATTGATGGGGTTGATGCAGGGACCACCGACTCCGTCGGAGAGCGCGTTGTCCAGCGCTTTCATGATGAATCGAGTGGAAATACCGTCCATCCCTTCGTCGCGAGCGTCATCGCGCAGTTCGCGCACGTCGACTTTTCTGAGCTTCCCCTGCTCCACGACTTTCTCGCCGTTGTAGAGCCTGAGCTTGGTCATCAGGTCACACTTTGGGTTGGGGTGAAGTCGGGTCAGGATGGCAAACATCGATGCCATCTCCAGGGTGTGGGGAGCGACATGAACCCGGAAATCTGACTGCCGGATCATCTTCTCGTAGATCCGGATTTCCTCTGACAGGCGAAGATTGTAAGGTACTTTCACCACAACGATTCGATCCAGGATGGCTTCGTTGGTGTGGTCCGATTTGAATCTCTGCCACTCGGCTTCATTGGAGTGCGCAACGATGGCGGTATCGACGTAGATCATGCCGTGGCGCCCGGGAGCGGGTATGACCTTTTCCTGAGTGGCCGTGATCATGGCGTGCAGATACTCGGTTTCGTTCTTGAAGACCTCGATGAACTCGACCAGGCCGCGGTTGCCAACGTTGAGAGCCCCGTCGAGGTCCAGCACCCGGGGATCGCCTTCAGAGTAGAGATCCAGCTTGGAGATGTCTTCCGACCCTATCAGCACGGAGGTGTCCTGGTTGTTTGGGTCGACCGGTGGGACAGCCGCGATACCGACGCGACTGCGGGAAGAAAACTCACGGGTGACGATCGGCATCTCTTCATACCGGGTGCCGAACTCCTGTTTGAGTCGTGTTCGGCAAATGGGGCACAAATCCCCTTCGATACGAACACCCAACATCTCCTCGAAGGCGGGCCTGAGGTGACGAGGCAGGAGGTGGAGCGGCTCCTCGTGCATGGGACAGTTCTCGATGGCATAGAAGGGCCCCATGTCCTCGAGTCCGGATTTGATTTTCTGGACGAGGGAGCTCTTGCCTGAGCCAACTGGACCCATGAGGTAAAGCACCTGGCGGCTTTCTTCTCCCCTCAGGGCGGCGGAGCGGAAGTAGCGAACGATCTGGGCGACGGTCTTTTCGACACCGAAAAACTCATTCTGGAAGAAGTCGTAAATCGGGACCGGCTCGTCCTGGTAGAGTCGCTTTGCCCGCAGATCCTCGGTCTCGAGAAGCTCGCGAGATCCCGCTTTCATGATCGCCTCGTAGATGCGGGCATGAGCCAGTCCTGCAGCGGGCGGGTCCTTCCGGATCAGTTCCAGATAGTCCAAGAAACTGCCCCTCCAGGTCGTTTTGGAGTTTGCTACGCGATCTCGAAGGATCAGATTCTTCAGGTCTTGCTTACGGACAACGTCTTGTTGTGTGCTCATCATGTACCCCCTTAATTCGACGAGCAGCAGCCCGATTTCGTTCACCTCCCTTGCCCCTGTCCTTTCCCTTGCCTTTGCCCGTGCTCGTGCTGACCCTGTCCATTGATGTGAAGAACCCAGCCACAAGCGCTAGATCATCGCGGGTAGAGGCAAAGGCAAAGGCAAGGGTAAGGGGGAAAGGAGAGGACAGTTAAAACGTGATAGTCTTGACACTGTCCGATGGGTAAAGTATACGAAGAACATCCCATTACAATGCGTGTTGGGAAACCACGCTGCTTAGGAGGAATCGATCATGGGTTTCTATATGAGAATGTTGGCTGTGCTAGGTGTTGCCGTAATCCTGGTGGGTTGTGGAGGTGCTCCTGCTCCGGAGACTGCTGAGCAGCCACCAGCAGAAGAGCCCCCGGCCGAGGAGCCGGCACAGAGCGCAACCATGACTTGGACAGGCTGGCTGGCCGACGAGAAGTGTGCCCGCGAGGGGAAGGCGGCCACCGACGATCATGCCGGATGTGCCGCGGGTTGTGTCAAAGGTGGGCAGCCTATTGTTTTCGTCAGCGAGTCGGACAAGGCAGTCTACACACTGGACTCCCCGGACAAGGTCCAGGAGCACGTAGGCCACAAGGTGACGCTGGAAGGTACCATGGATGGCACGACCATCGCGGTGGCTTCAGTCACGATGTGATGAGAGACAGCTAGGATTAGTGAAGGGCTCTACCCCACCCCCAAGTCGGTGGGGTAGAGTCCTGAGTCCGCTGAAGGGATTGTTCGAGCAATCTCCTTGCTCGAGGTCCTTCTTCCTCTCAGGTTGGGCTAGCTCCAGGCTTCTCGGATCAATCTTGACCAATTGGCGTGCATGATGTTCTTGATATCCTGGGAACTGTAGCCGCGTCGCTCCAGAATCGCCGGAATCCCCTGTAAATCAGCAATAGTGTCGATATCAGTGGGACACTGTTCCTTGCCGTAGCCTCCATCGAGATCTGACCCGATGGCTACGTGCTGTGCGCTGCCTGCCAGCTGGCACACATGATCCATGTGATCGACTACGGTTTCGAACGTGATGCCGGTATTGTCGATGGCCTCTCTATCCCATGAGGGAGAGAGCATCCAGGCATCGAAAGCCGTTCCTATAACAGCTCCTCGCTCAACCAGCGCCTTGATCTGTTGATCATCGATTTGTCGATCATCGTCGCAGAGACTGCGACAACAGTTATGACTTGCCAGGACCTGGCCCTGGAACAGATCCAAGGCTTCCCAGAAGGCCTTTTCTGCCAAATGGCTGGTGTCCAGAATCATCCCCACCTCCTCCAGGGCTTTCAGTAACTCTCTTCCTCGGGGTGTCAGTCCGCCCGGAGCCCCGGTTCCGTGGGAATAGGGACTGATGCCGTAGTGGCAGAGGCTGACCACACGCAGACCGTGGTCCCACCACTCCGGTACCTGATCTGGGGAAACAATGGGATCGGCGCCTTCCATGGCGAGCACGTAGCCTTGAGGGGATCGCGGGTCGGAGTCCCACTGTTGCAGATGGGCGTCCAGGCCCTCTCTGTCCCGGACCTGTCGCGTCACCCCCCTAGCTTCCATCTGCCGATAGTAAGCCAGGTGTCCCTGGCATCGGGCATAGGCGATGTCCTGATTTCGCACGCCCGGGAAGCGCTTCCCCTGTGAAGCGACCCGGCACTGAATCACGGCAAAGACAAGCCCAACGTCTCCTTGTCTCAGCTCTTCGAAGTTGAGAACGCTGAGGCCGCGACCCTTCTGCGGCATGCCCGCTTCAGACTCGCGAATCTGCAGGATGCTTTGGCACAGATCACGGTTCCACTCCAGGGCGTTGTAAGCAATGTCGAGATGAGCATCGATGATGAGCATGTTGGGTTCCTCGTGGCTTGGGAGAATCTGCCTCTTCCGGGTCATTCGAGAAAAAACTGTGCCTGATTTTCAGAAGGCATCACCTACGCCGAAGGCGTTACTGCGGGTAGCAGGGTTGCAATGCGAAGCGAGCTACCCTGGGTTCGTTTCGTTTGCCTGTTCTCTTCTATGCTGAAAGCGTTATTGCCAAAGCGTTTCCGGTCGGCAACAACCCCTTCGGGGTAGCGAATTTCCTAACGACCCTGACCCAGGGTAGCTCGCTTCGCTCTGCATCGCCAACCCTGGGCTACCCGCACTAACGCCTTTGGCGTAAGGACGTGCTCCCAGGAACTTGTAACTGCATTCCAATTTCACTTAGTACACTGGAACGTAAATACGGCAACGTTTGCAGATGGGGCTTGTAAGGCGAGGTCAAGGCAGGAGGAGGAAGACGATGCTTGGCCATCTTCGACGACGACCAACGCAGAGATCGTCCACAACCCCCATCTGCCCTGCGGGTGGCGACGGGACGGGCCGATGGCTTTGTCGCTCCTCCTGGCAATACGCAAAGGTATGGCTGCGTCGTCGCTTCGCGCGCTCGACACCGTCGCGCTCGCCACAAACGTTGCCGTATTTACGTTCCAGAGTACTTAGGTGTCAGGTTAGACAATCGCCTGAGGTGCGTCCGATCGGAATGCCGGGACCGTTCCTTGGCACTCACGGCTCTCTCAAACGGTGGCTTTTGGATGATCTCCGAACCCAATGAAGTTTCAGGTTAGCCCGCCCCAAGCGATGCTGGCCCCATTCGAGAACGGAACTTCTTGGGGTCAACAGAGATCTTGCTGTTGTCCGGCTCTCTCCTCGGAACTTGGGCTCATCTTGCAGACAAGTCAAGTCGTTCGCGGCTCTGCTGGCTGTAGCTGTTTCCGGTACTGTTCACTGATCACTTCACCACTGCTCACTATTCAAGTTTCAGTTTAGTTCCCATCGGCCGGAGTCTCGCGAAACTCGAAGTCGTCCTGACAGCACCAGCAGGGACCCGGGTCGAAAGCCGTGATGTGGCAGACCTCGCAGCGATAGTAGAGATCGTGCAACCGGCCCTCCAGCAGGGATTGAATCTTGATGATTTCGAGTTCGTTCGTTGAGGTCAAGCGCCCCCGGATCTGGAGCAGCCGCTGGCGGACCCGGGGATCCTGGAACATAGCCGTCTTGGCATCCTCAGTCAGGAACCGGTAGACCTTACCCTCTGGAGTGCTCAAAGCGAAGAGGTCTTCGCTCCCGCACTCGACTTGCTGACTGCCTGATGGGTCTGAAGAAGACAGGCATACGATGCGCCCCTTCAGTGTCACTTCCCCCTCGATCGAGGAGGCGCCATCCTCAGATGCGGTTGCCATTCCTGATGTCATCAGTGTGAAAATAGCGAGCGTCAGGGCGAATCTTCGCATTGTCTATGGGGGTTTCTTCGGGGCCTAGTGTACCACCCCAATCGGCCCCGGTGAGGGCCGCACCAGGCGGTAGCCGAGATTGACCTTTCCCAGCCCGCGATTTAACCTTACCTCGTGAGTTCCGAGCCACTCTCCATCGTTGCTACTGGACCGCTCCCCGAATGGGTGGCTGAGCAGTTCAGTCCCCATCCCTTGATCTTTTGCGAAGCCTTCACCCACGAGGCCGTCTCCTCGAAGGTCGGCCCCGGCGTAGTGGGTCTCGTCGCGCGCGGACCTGTTGTGATCGATGCCGAAATGATCACTACCGCAACCGAGCTGCGTGTCATCGGGCGCTCTGGGGTGGGCTACGATACCGTAGACATTGCCGCGGCTACCGAGCACAGGATCCCCGTCGTCTATACTCCCGGTGCCATGTCTCGGGTTGTCGCAGAGCACACACTCGCGCTCATATTGGGGGCGGCAAAGAATCTGCTGGGCTGGCATCGAGTAGTGCTAGAGGGGGAGTGGGAGGAGCGCTATCAGAACCCCAATCTGGACCTGGAAGGATCCGTCGTCGGAATTGTTGGGTTTGGAAGGATCGGAAGAGAAGTTAGGGACCTACTGAAGCCCTTCGGGGTGCAAGTCCTGGTGCATGATCCTTACGTAGCAGCGGCTGATTACTCGGGAAGTGGAGTCCGCTTTGTTTCCCTGGAGGAGCTTCTGAACGGCGCCGACCTGGTGACACTCCACGCTCCTTCGAACGATGAGACCCAGAACCTGATTCATCGCGGCAGTATCGACCAGTTCAAGCAGGGAGCGATTCTGGTAAATGCAGCCCGAGGCGCCCTGATCGAAAGCCACGATCTTCTCTACGAGGCTCTGGAAAGCGGCAGGCTGCGCTGCGTTGCACTCGACGTGTTCGATTCAGAACCTCCGGACCGCAGTCATCCGCTGTTCGGACATCCGGGGACCGTTCTGACGGCTCACGTTGGGAGCTCGACACCAGGTGCCCAGAACCGGATTGTCGAGACCGTCGTAGCCGACATGAAGGCGGTGCTTGACGGCCGCCGGCCACGGCCCGAAAATCTGGTGAATCCTGAGGTCTACTAGTCAGGGGTCACAGGTCACGCATTCGCAGCGGCCGACTGCTTCACTTCGCTTAGGGCTCGTGCAAAAACAACTTCACATTCTGGCATCTCAGCTTCACACTATCTTCGGCCGCTCCTCAATCGCGAAATCCTCAACGTAGGCCTGGCTACGCCGCGGTTTCGCTCAATCGTTCGCGACCAAATCTAGTGTAAATCTGAGCCCCAACTCTGCGAAGTTATTCTTGCACGAACCCTTAGACCAACTGGACCTCGCTGCTATAATCCCCCGATGCGGCTGATCCTCTTCGATATCGACGGGACGCTTCTCCTCTCCGGTGGTGCCGGGACCCGTGCTTTGAACCGCTCCTTCCAGACGCTTTATGATCTCGACGACAGCATGGAAGAGATCCAGGTCGGGGGGAGAACTGACCCGGACATTGTCCGTGAGGTACTGGATCGGAAGGGACTCCAACTGGACTCGGCTGCGGACTTCCTGTCCACTTATCTGGGATTCCTTGAGGAAGAGATCCAGACTAGCGAGGGATTTCGCGTACTTCCGGGAGCGCGTGAGCTGGTTCAAGACCTGGCCCAGGATCCTCGGTTCCTGGTCGGCGTAGCCACCGGAAACGTTCAGGAAGGCGCGCGAATGAAATTGGACCGTGCCGGTCTGAGCACCTATTTTGCGTTCGGTGGCTATGGCTCCGATGCGGAAGACCGGACCGAATTGATCCGAATTGCAGCACGCAGGGGAGCCGAGCTGATCGCTCCCCTTACTCCCGAGGAGGTCTTTGTCATCGGGGATACTCCCAGAGATATTTCCCATGGGGGAAGGGCAGGTGCGAAGACCATCGCCGTAGCCACCGGATCCTTTTCGTTAGATGCCCTGAGATCGCACGACCCCGATCTGGTCGTACCAGAATTGACGCCAGCAGCCCCGATCCTCGATTTCTTGACCTCGTAGAAGAAGTCCGTGACCGTGTCTCCTGTCTAGTTCCCCCTTGCCTTTGCCCGTGCCCTTGCTTCTGTCTTCGGGCGACTAACCTCGCGTCTTTCTGGCTGGGAACCGATCGAGTCAGGGCAAAGGCAAGGGGGGAGAGAAATCTGCCGCCGCCTAGATAAACAGTGGACCCCACCAGCCTTCCTCATCCTCCACGGCTGGAGCGCTCAATTCTTTCAGCACTAATTGCCGGATCTGTCGGAGCTCATCCTTCCCCTGCGGCGCAAGAGTCCCGAGCTGCAGGCGGGCCATGTGGTTGCGTAGCCACTGGACCACGAAATGCGAGGGAACCTCGAGCCTCCGGCAAGGCCAGAGGATCTTGTCCGCGGTCATCTGGATTCGATTCAGCAGCCCGAAGACCGAGAGCGGCTGTTCATTCAGAGTGCTGCGGTTGACCCCTACCAGATAGGCGCCGCTCTTGATTGCTTCTACCGTCATCACGGCCTCGACGCCATGTTTGTAGTAGGCATTCTGGGACACTCCGCAGAGAATTGGCTCTTCCAGGAAGACATCCCTCACGACGCTTCTGCTGAAGACCTTGTAACCGGAGTGGAAATCCGGAAACTCCTCCAGGCTGGTGGCGTATTCGAGGCGGAGCGGGTGCCCTTGCAGGGTGGCATCATAGGCCAGCGCATCTAGCAGTACACGGTCAGCCAGCTCCTCCAGCTCTCCCCGCAGGTATCCCATGGGACGATGCCGTGAGATGCGGCGGCCCAGGACCAGTAACTTCTCGATTCCTCGCGAGTGCTGGATATGGTTGGCAGCCCGCAGCAGATTCACAAGTTCATTGGGGAAGTGATCCCCGTCGGCATCTAGCGTGGCCAGGTAGCGATGCTTGGATTTGGCAAAGATTCGATCCACCCCGTTTCTCAGTGCGTGAAGCTTGCCTTTGTTTTCGGGCGTAGAGCAGACCATGACGCCGAAGTGACTGGCGAGCTCCTCAGCCAACTCTTTCCCGCAGTTCTCACCGTCTACACTGAGACAGATGGACATGGGGTCGTCCACCTGCTGGACACAGGCGTGGACCGTGTCTGCCAGGAGCTGGCGGCTGAGCGACGCGTCCACCTCCGGAGGCACAAAGGTAGGAATCACAACACCGGTGTGCTGGCGAAGCGTCCGTAAAGACTCTTCCAGGGACCATCCTTTCTGCATCTATTCGAACTTAGTACAGATCGAGCTTCCATAGCAACGGTGGTGGTGGTCGATCTCGGACACGAGAGGGAGCCCGGAGGTTCTAAAGGTCCTGGAGTTCGTTGACGGAGTTCTGATGGACTGGCTATACTTCGAGCCACCGTCGAGCTTGCTTTTGATCGGGATTCCAAGGGAAAGGAGGACGTGAGTGAGCCGGTACTCACCTTTATGCCTCGGTGCCGCACCAGGGGTACTCCTCTCCTTGTTCCTGTGTGCCTCAGTGGAAGCTCAGTCCGGGGATGCGGCTGACTTCTTCGAGATGAGAGTGCGACCTCTGCTGGCGGAGCAATGCTTTGCCTGTCACACCGCAAGCGCGATGGGAGGGCTGGAGATGAAGTCCCGTGAGGCACTCCTGAAGGGCGGAGACTCCGGGCCGAGCATTGTGCCGGGGCATCCTGAGCAGAGCCTTTTGATCCAGGCAGTGCGGCATACTCATGATCGTCTGAAGATGCCCCCTCAGAGCAAGCTTGAGGGCGACCAGGTCGAGGATCTTGAGACCTGGATCAGGGCAGGCGCCGTTTGGCCAGACGATACCTCCGCTTCCGCCACAAGGAAGGAAGGTCGGTATGTTATCCTTCCGGAGCAGCGCAGTTTCTGGTCGTTTCAACCGCCTGGTCCGGTCGACATTCCTCAGGTGAAGAAGCAGGGTTGGGTCCGATCCCCACTCGACCACTTCGTGCTCTCTCGACTAGAGAACCAAGGTCTCGATCCGGTAGAGCCGGCAGACCGTCGGACGTTGCTGCGCCGAGCCTACTTCGATCTAATCGGTTTGCCCCCGACTCCCGGCGAGGTCAGCGCCTTTCTCCAGGACGAGTCTCCCGGCGCCTTTGAACGGGTCGTGGATCGTCTCCTTTCCTCCCCCCGATACGGAGAGCGCTGGGGTCGTTTCTGGTTGGACCTGGCCCGCTATTCCGACGACAAGTTGAACTCCACAGAAGATGAACCGTACCTCAACGCCTTTCGCTACCGGAACTGGGTCATCGACGCCTTCAACCAGGATCTTTCTTACGACCTATTCGTCAAGGCACAGTTGGCTGGAGATCTCATGCAGGGCCAGGGCGCGAGCTACGTTGGGGGTCTTGGCTTCTATGCCATCAGTCCACAGTTTCAGGATGATCGCGTTGATGCCACTACCCGGACCTTTCTGGGGCTCACCGGGGGCTGCGCCCAGTGTCACGATCATAAGTTCGACCCGATTCCAACCGAGGACTACTACGCCCTCCTGGGCGTCTTCAATAGTGCCAAGATCGACGAGCACCCTCTGTCCGGGAAAGAGGTCGTCCGGCAGTACCGGGAGAAGGAGGAAAGACTCAAGACTGAAAAGGATGCCCTCGCTGAATTCCGAGAAAACCAACGCAATCAGCTGATCGAGGCCCTCGCTCACCAGACTTCGCGCTACATCCAGGCGTCGTGGGGAATCCTGAGCTCTAAACAGAGTCAGGGGCTCGACCGCGTTGCCCGGCAGCAGAAGCTCGACCTTGAGATTCTGGAGAGATGGGTGGAATACCTGTCGAAGTCCCCCAGGGATCACCCTTTCCTGGATCTTTGGGATCAGGCGCTGTCCTCGGGTGCGGACTCGGATCAGATCGAGGAAATAGCCCTCTCGGTCGAGACTCTGGCTATCTCGGTGATCCGTCAAAAGAGAGAAATCGACGAGGAGAACGCCCGGCGGACGCATGGAAAGACTCGGGCGGAAATCGGGAAGACCGAGCTGCTCTCCCTGGAAAGGGACAAGTACTTTTTGTGGCGCGATCTGGCTTCTGAGAAGGAGTTCACCGCTCCCACCAAGTTCGAGAGTGGGATTCTCTACTACGGCGAGGACAAGATCGATCGTTTCCTCGACGGCGTGTGGAGAACCCATCTGGACACCTTGAGTCAGCGGGTCGAGAAGCTCGAGGCGGTGATGCCGGAAAAATATCCCTTCTACCACGTGATTTCGGACAAGGAGAAGCCCACAAACGAGAGGGTTCGCATCCGCGGCAATCCGAACAATCTGGGCGAGGAGGTACCACGGAGGTTCCTTACCATACTGAGCCAGGACGAGCCTCAGCCCTTTACTCGGGGCAGCGGCCGCCTGGAGCTGGCCGAGGCTATCGCCAGTCCCCACAATCCCCTGACTGCCCGGGTCATGGTCAACCGCATCTGGCTGCATCACTTTGGGCAGGGGATTGTTCGGACGCCCAGCAACCTGGGCCGGATGGGCGATCGTCCCAGTCATCCGCAGCTGCTCGACTATCTGGCCCTTCGTTTTGTCGAGAACGGGTGGTCGATCAAGGCGATGCACCGCGAGATCATGCTTTCCGCCACCTACGCCCTGAGCAGCCGATCTTCAGAGGCCAACTACAAGGTCGATCCAGAGAGTAGGCTGTTGTGGCGATATCGTCCTCGGCGTCTCAACGCCGAGGCTCTGCGAGACTCCATTCTACAGGTCGCTGGAAAACTCGATCTCGGGGCGGAGGAGGCCTCCTTCAAACTGGACGACGAGTCGAACCTGCGGCGTACCGTCTACGGCTTTATCAGCCGCAGACACCTGGATACGATGCTCGCTCTGTTTGACTTCCCCAATCCCAACAGCAGCAGTCCCCAGAGGATCTTGACCAACACCCCTCTACAAGGACTCTTCTTTCTGAACAGTAAGTTGGTGGCGCGCATGGCGGAGGCACTGTCGCGGCGTCTCCATGAGGAAGCGGGTAGGAAAAACCAGGCCAGGATTTCCCTGGCCTATCGTCTCCTCTTCGGACGACTGCCGACTCCGAAGGAAATGCAGATTGGATTGAGTTTCGTGAAGCGTGAGTCTGATGCCTGGCCGCGCTATGCTCAGACCCTTCTCAGCTCGAATGAGTTTCTGTATATAAACTAGATTCATGAAACCTCCAGGGGCCTTGATAGATCGACGACAGTTGCTCCGAAGCGTGGGCACTGGATTCGGCATGGTAGCCGCCTCCAGCCTTCTGGCCCAGTCCCGGAGTCCCCTCTCCGTGCTGGCTCCCAGACCGGCGCATTTCCCGGGCAAGGCCAAGCAGGTCATCTTCCTGTTCCTGAACGGCGGACCCTCTCACGTCGATTCGTTCGACTACAAGCCGATGCTGGAGAAGTATGACGGTCAGCCCTATCCTTCCGGCAATCTGGAAACCGAACGCAGAACCGGGCATTTGATGCGCTCACCCTTCGAGTTCAAGAGGAGAGGGGAGAGTGGGATCCCGGTCAGTGAGATCTTTACGCATCTGGGAGGATGCATCGACGACATCTGCGTGATCAAGTCGATGTACACGGACATGCCCTTTCACGAGCCCTCACTGTTCATGTTCAACTGCGGCCAACGGATTCCCGGGCATCCCTCGCTGGGTTCCTGGCTGACCTATGGATTGGGCACCGAAAACCAGAACCTGCCTGGCTATGTGGTCCTCTGTCCCGGCTTACCCGTGATAGGACCGCAGTTATGGTCTTCCGCCTTCCTTCCAGGAGCCTTTCAGGGGACCTACATCAGGAACAACGATTCCGACCCCGAGAAGCTGGTCCCCAATCTGCGCAACGCAACAACCGGGTCCTCTCAGCAGCGAAGACAGCTGGATCTGCTCGGTCAGCTCAACCAGCTTCACATCGAGCGCCATGGCTCCGCTCCTGAATTCGAGGCGACCATCCACTCGATGGAGGTCGCCTACAGGATGCAGGCCGAGGCCATGGACGCTTTCGACGTCAGGCAGGAAACCGAGGCCACCCGCTCGATGTACGGGGAAGGGGATTTCGCACGAGGTTGCCTGATCGCGCGCCGCCTGATCGAGCGGGGAGTCCGGATGGTGCAGGTCTACTACGGCAACAGTCAGCCCTGGGACACCCACGACGACATCCTGAGAATGCGCTCGCTGACCGCACAATCCGATAAGCCAATGGCTGCCCTGATCCACGATCTGCGGTCGACGGGACTCCTCGACGAAACCCTGGTCGTGATCGGAGGCGAGTTTGGGAGAACTCCGACCGTCGAGGTAGGCGGGCTGGTGGCCGTTCAGAACGGGCGGGACCATAACAACCACGGCTTCTCAGTGCTGCTGGCGGGCGGTGGCGTACGGGGCGGAACGACCTACGGAAACACCGATGAGTTTGGCTTCAAGGCGGAGGAGGATCCAGTCCACGTCCACGATCTCCAGGCGACCATGCTCCACCTGCTGGGCCTGGATCACACCCGACTCACCTACCGATACAGTGGTCGAGATTTTCGACTGACCGATGTTCACGGCCGTGTGGTCGAGGAAATCATAGCCTAGGCCGGAACTTGAATAGTGAGCAGTAGTGCAGTGAACAGTGTTCGGAAAGAGGTGTTGCCGTGCACCAATAGACTGCCAGCATTACGAAGCCAAGTCCGGCAGAGCCGCGAACGACTTGACTCGCTGGCAGCATGAGCCGAAGCACCGAGGAGAGAGCCGGACAACAGCAAGATCTCCCGGAACCGCGAGAAATTTCATTTCTGTACGATCCGGCGCAGGCGGGGCGAGACTAGCCTGAAACTTCAACAAGAGTCGCAGGTACCGACGCTGGTCGAATTGACTGTGGATCGAAGGCTTGGTTAAGGAGAATGTTGGGTGCGTTGGATTGTGGGTGACATTCAGGGTTGCTTTGGCGAGTTCGAAGAATTGCTCGAGGAGATCAACTTCGATCCCGCCAAAGATGAGTTGTGGTGCCTCGGTGACCTGATTAATCGTGGACCTGATTCGCTGGCCGTCTTGCGTCTGTGGCGCAGCCTCGGAGGCCGAGGAATCCTCGGCAATCACGAAGTCAACGCTCTTCTCTCGTTTTCAGGTACCCGACCAAAGCGGCTGGAATCACTCCAGCGATTGTTCGGCGCCGGAGATGCCGCAGAGCTGCTCGAGGTGCTGAGAAACCTACCGATTCTGGTCTACTTGCCATCCGCCGGGGACGGTCCTGACTGTTGGATCGTCCATGCCGGACTGAGCCCTTCCTGGAGCCTCCCCGCCATTGCGAGTGTCATCAACGAGCCAGCACACACCGACGTCTGGCTTCAGAGTGAAGCAGTATCCTTTGCGGTCTCGGTTCGCTGCTGCGAGCCGGACGGTAGGATGTGTTCCCACAAGGGTGCGCCAGAAGCCTGTCCGCCTCCCTGTCTGCCCTGGGATTCCTTCTACCAGGGAGAGGCGCTGGTGGTTCATGGCCATTGGGCGGCCCGAGGGTACTACCGCGGCTCCCGGAGCATGGGATTGGATTCGGGGTGTGTGTATGGAGGCTGGCTGACGGCCTGGTGCCAGGAAGAAGACAGAATCGTCCAGGTGAGGTCTCGCCAGCTGCGCTAGCCGTTCTGATTGATTCACCGTCAAGGGACAGTTACCCTGGTTATCGACCTCGGTAAGTGAAAGTGGATTTGGGATCTTGCTTCTCGAGGCTGCTTTATCGATGTTTCAAAGACCTGGCTCGATCGCCGCGCACTGCCCGCTAAGAGGGCAGATCTGGCTTGTCCTTTTCCTCTCGGTTACCCATGTTGCAGCAGAGAATGCCCTAAACCAGCGTTTCCAGTCCTCCGTACTTCCTATTCTCCAGACCAACTGCGTCGCTTGTCATGGGGATCTTGCCCCCCAGGCCGATCTGGATCTGAGGACCGTGGACTCGATCCTCTCTGGGGGCAAGTCTGGGCCGGCCGTCCTTCCCGGTTCATCCGATCGCAGCCTTCTGATGGAAAAGGTGATCTCGGGCGCCATGCCTCCCGGGGATCAGCGCTTGAGCCCGGCGGAGATCATGCTCATACGGGAGTGGATCGACAGTGCGACCCCAACCGCTGGAGAGACAGTGTCCGTCGGCATCACCGAAAAGGACGTCCTCCCCATTTTTCTCATGAGGTGCGTCGTCTGTCATGGAAAGCGGAAGCAGGAGGGTGATCTGGACCTGCGGACCCTTGCCGGACAGCTCAAGGGAGGCAAGTCAGGTCCCGCCCTGGTGCCCGGAGACCCCAAGAGCAGCCTCCTGTTTCGACGCATCCTCGACGAGGAGATGCCGCCTTCCGAGCTTCTCTACGAATATCGAGTACGTCCTCCGACCATGGCCGAGGTCGAAACGCTGCGGCGCTGGATTGCCGCCGGCGCTTCCTCCGATCCGCCCCGGGATACCGCAGACGATCAGGACCCCGCGGTTGCCGAAAGTGATCGGCAATTCTGGTCGTTTCAGCCTCGAAAGCGGCCTGCAGTTCCGGAGGTGCAGGACAAACAGCGGGTCCGAAACCCTGTCGACTCCTTCCTATTGGCCAGACTTGGGGCCGAGAAACTCGACTTTTCTAATGAAGCCGATCGCCACACCCTGCTGCGCCGAGCGTACCTGGATCTGATAGGTATTCCGCCCACAGCCGACCAGGCAAGGGCCTTTCTGGACGACAACGGGCCCCACGCCTACGAGCGCATGATCGACGGGCTGCTTGCCTCTCCCCACTACGGTGAACGATGGGCCCAGCACTGGTTGGATCTGGCGGGTTATGCGGATACTGAGGGCATCAAACACGCCGACCATTTTCGTCCCCATGCCTGGCGCTATCGCGACTACGTCATCCGTTCGCTCAATCAGGACAAGCCCTATGACCAATTCTTGACCGAGCAGCTGGCCGGGGACGAGCTGGCGGACTATGAAAACGAGGTTACCCCGTCCGTGATGAACCTGCTGGCGGCCACCGGTTTCTTGAGGCAGGTGTCCGACCCGACCGACTCACCCTCGAACGCATCGCTGGCTGAGAAGATGGATGTCGTTCACGATGAGATCAAGGTGTTGAGCTCTTCAGTCATGGGTCTGACCCTGGGCTGCGCTCGCTGCCACGATCACAAATACGATCCCCTGACTCAGCAGGACTACTATCGGCTGAGTGCCATTCTGCAGAGTGCCTACGATCCCTACGACTGGTTGGACCCGACGCAGCGTTATCTGAAGATTGCGCCGGAACAAGAGAAGCAGGAGGTCAGGCAGTTCAACGCCCCCGTTCAGGCCAAGATCGACCAGCTGGAGAAGTCGTTCGAAGCCAAGACCGCACCGCTGCGTCAGGAACTCCAGCAGCAGCAACTATCGGCGCTGCCAAAGGCGATTCAAAAGGATCTGCTGCAACTGCTGACTGTTCCAGAGCAGGAACGGAGTCCGACCCAGAAGCATCTGTTCCGCCAATTCAAAGACACGCTCGACGTCACGAACCAGCAGGTGGCCGTTGAGGACCCTGAGTTCAAGGTCCAGCTGGAAAAACACACAGCGGCACTGGCAGAGCTCGAGAAGGAGCTCCGAAAGGAGCCTGCCGTAAGGGCCCTGTTCGATATGGGAGGCGACCCTTCCCCCGTCTATTTGCTTCAACGCGGTGAGGCCGGTTCCATCGGTGATCGGGTCTATCCCGGTGTGCCAGCGGTGTTGCGTCAGGGATTGCCTCCCTTTCGGCCGGCTTCCCCCCGAGAAGGAGGTGACACCAGTGGACTTCGGCTCGGCTTGGCGCGCTGGTTGACCCACCCGGATCATCCTCTGACCGCCAGGGTCATGGTCAACCGCATCTGGATGCACCACTTTGGTCGGGGAATCGTGGCTACTCCCGCCGACTTTGGGCGCTCCGGTTCGCCCCCCTCTCATCCTGAACTGCTGGATTGGTTGGCCAACGAGTTCGTCCGCGGGGGGTGGAGCATCAAGTCCATGCACCGGCTCATGATGATTTCCACAGCCTATCGTCAGAGCTCTCAACTCAGCAAAGACGCAGAAGCCGATCCCGACAACCTGCTCCTTTCCCATATGCCCATGAAGCGGATGGAGGCCGAGGTCTTCTACGACTCTATCCTGAGGGTCACGGGCCGCCTGGATCCTCAGAGATTTGGACCCGCAGACGAGGTCGAGAAGAAATCTGATGGCGAGGTTATCGCCAAGGGATCCCCGAAAGGTCGTCGCCGGGCCATCTATATCCAGAGGCGCCGATTTCTACCGATGACATTTCTGGACCTTTTCGATTTACCGCAGATGGCTCCCAACTGTACCCAGCGCAGGTACTCCACGGTGGCGCCCCAAGCTCTGCAGCTCATGCATGGCTACATGGCTCGCGAATTGTCTCGTCACCTGGCTGGCCGCTTGATCGATGCCTTTCCCGAGCAGCCCGAGAAGCAGGTTGAGGAGCTCTATATCAAGGCACTTTCACGTCTCCCCACTTTGGCAGAAGAGCGGATGGCCTTGGATTCACTGGCTGATCTAGCCGAAAAATGGGTGGGATATCTGGAAACTCAGAGGGACGAAGCCCCAAGACGGTCCACCGCGGAGTGGTCCGCGCTGAGTTCCCTTAGCCACGCTATTCTAAGCTCGGCGGAGTTTTCCTATATCGACTAAAGAGATCAACCCATGCACCGACCCACCGACCCAGATGGTTTCAGCCGGCGGGAGTTCTTTTCCCGATTAGGCGATGGTTTACATGGCGCGGCACTGGCCACTCTTTTGTCCAGCGACCTGGCCGCCAGCGGCATTCGGACCTACGACCTGAAGGCCCGCGCGTCCCATTTTCAACCGCGGGCCACGTCGGTTATTCACCTGTTTATGAATGGCGGACCCAGCCAGGTCGATCTATTCGACCCCAAACCCGCGCTTAAGAGGCTGGAGGGATCTGCTGCTCCTCGCGACATCCTCAACCAGATCGAGTTTGCCAACGAGGTAGGGGGACTTCTCCCATCGCCCTACGAGTTCGAAAGGCATGGCAAGTCCGGGATGGAGCTCTCCACACTCCTTCCCCATCTCGGGGAGGTCGCGGACGACATCACCCTGGTACGTTCCATGTACGGTGAGCACTCCAATCACGAGCCGGCTCTCTATTTGATGCATTCGGGGCGAACTCTGCCCAACCGTCCGTCTTTGGGTTCCTGGGTGGTCTACGGTCTGGGCAGCGAAAACCAGAATCTTCCCGGCTACGTGGTGCTGGACGATCCCAAGGGACTGCCCATCAACCGAGGCCAGAACTGGCAGTCGGCCTGGCTCCCTCCGGTGTATCAGGGGACTCGCTTCAGGTCTGAGGGTCCTCCGGTCTTGAACCTGAAGCCCCGGCGGGAATTGCCTAGCGATCTGGTGGTGGCAGAACAAACCCTGCTGCGGCGTCTCGATCGGGCTCACCTCGAGTCACGGCCGAGAAGGCCAGAGCTGGACGCCCGCATTGCCAGCTTCGAGTTGGCAGCCCGCATGCAGCTTGCCACTTCCGATGCTTTGGATCTTTCGAAGGAAGATGATGCGACTCGGGAGATGTACGGCCTCAACGACGAGGCTACGGCATCCTATGGCAAGCGCTGCTTGATGGCTCGACGTCTGGTGGAGCGTGGAGTCCGCTTTGTACAGGTTTTCATCGAGGGTCAGATCTGGGATGCCCACCACAACCTGGAGAAGAGCCTGGTCTACAGCTGCGGGAAGACCGACCAACCGAGCGCCGCCTTGATCAAAGATCTGAAGCGGCGCGGACTACTCGAGAACACCCTCGTCATCTGGGGAGGAGAGTTCGGACGGATGCCCCTGTCTCAGGTCAATCGAGACCGAGGAGCCGCCGGCCGAGACCATGGTCCCGATGGCTTCAGCCTCTGGATGGCAGGCGGCGGGGTCAAAGCGGGACACGTCCACGGGGCCACCGATGAAATCGGCCACAAGGCCCAGGACCAGCGCGTCAGCGTCCACGACTTCCACGCCACGCTGCTGCACCTACTCGGAATGAACTTTCGCGACCTGGTCTACCATCGGCACGGACTCGACGAACGCCTCACCGATCAGTACCCGGCGAGGGTTGTCGAAGAGATTCTGGCTTGAAACTTGAACAATCCGTCTGAACGTCGGTAAAAGCTCCCTGCTGCCGGTTTAGAGACGTTCAGACTTTCAGAAGTTCCGACGTGCGACCTCCCTCGTCCGATGTGCGACGTCTTGTTTGAACTTGAAGATCGAAATGACCATTCCCAGCAACAGCAGACCCATCATCGTCAAATAGCTGTTCTGTATCCCCAGAATAAAGGCGTGGTTGACTCCGACCCCACCCCCCTTGGGTGTTACTTCCAGACTCGGCTCAAACCCAAGGCCTCCCATGGTAGTTGTGACGATTGCCGTCGCCACGGCGATACTGGTTACGTTACCGGCATTTCGCACCAGATTGAGAAAGGAAGACGCCACCCCGTAGCTCTCTCGTTCCACCACGCTCAGGATGGAACTGCTATTGGGGGTGTAGAAGATGCCCATTCCTGAGCTCTGGAGCATCAGTGCGAGCACCACCAGGGGAAGCGTCGAGCTCTCGTCGAGCCGCGACAGAAGGAACAACCCTGTGGCGGCCAGTGCAAGCCCTCCCACAGTGAAGGGTCGCCAGCCGTAGCGATCGGACAATCTGCCGGCCAGGGGTGACAGGACGGCTAGGCAGATGGCGCTGGGTACCACCACCAGGCCTGATTCACCGGCGCTATATCCAAGCACCCGCTGCAGATAGAAGGGCGCCAGAAAAAGGACAGCGGAACTGCCGAAGAAGTTGAGGAAGTTTGCGGATACTCCAAACGAAAAGGTTCGACTTGCGAATAGTCTCAGATCCAGCATCGGACTGGGGCAGCGGAGCTCCCACCAGATGAAGATGATCAGCAGGGCGATGAGGCTGAACACGGCGGCCAGCATGGGTGGAGATGTCCATCCGGAGACGCGGCCGCTGGTGACAGCCAGCAGGAAGAGCAGCAGTACGCCGGTAGATAGGGCTGCCCCCAATCAGTCGAAACCGGATCGATGCCTGTCAGGGCTGTTTGGCATCAGGGGACGGTTATCCAGGATCGCCAGAACCGCTACCACGCCGACGGCGACCAGGGGAATAGGGGCGAGAAACACCCAGCGCCAGCCTATCGCACCGACCAGGAAGCCCCCCAGCGCCGGACCGGCGATCCCACCGGTTCCAACGATCGTCATGATGGATCCAATCGCCTTGCCACGTTCCCTTTCTGGGAAGGACCCGGTGACGATCGCCAAGCCGGTTCCCTGGGTCATCGCCGCGCCCGCGCCTTGGAGAATCCGGGAGAGGATCAGTATCAGCAAGTTGGAGGAGGAGCCGGCCACCAGCGCACCCAGGAAAAACACCAGGGAACCCAACAAGTACACCTTCCTGAGGCCGATCAAGTCGGCCAAGCGTCCCATCGGCAAGAGCAGGGAGCTGATGGTCAGCGCATAGCCAATGACGACCCACTGCACGCTGGGGAGATCGGTGCCGAAGTGCCGCGCGATGGCGGGTAGTGCAATGTTGACGCTGCCATGGTCGATTACCGAGGCGAGAGTCCCCGTCGCGATAGCAGAGAAGGCCCACCATTTGTAGTTGGGGCGTCGGGCGATAGGCAATTGGTTCTTCCTGATCCTACGAGCGGCGAGAGTATCATCGAGAACTGACCGCCATTCGCGAGGCGGTGACAACTTTTGATCTGTATTGGGTCACGGGTCGGTGCTGGTCCCATTTCAGAAAGAAACTAGGGTTATCTCTCCAATGATCCTTGCTGGCAACCCTGACGGAGCCGTGACTGTAAAGGAGCGGGCCCGATCACAGATCGGGACATACGGTGAGTGGCTTTGGCTCTGGCGACTCTCGCATGATCTCCTAGCCAATGCTGTTCAGGAAAGGGTAGGTACCCGGCTGTCCTCAAGCGCCTGCATAAACCCACCGAGATCCGCGAAATCGGCGACGACTGTCTGAGCTCCAGCTCGGCGTAATTGATCTGCCTGAGGACCCGAGTTGATCCCGACAAAGCGAAATCCAAGCTCGGCAGCGACCTGAACATCCCAGAGACCGTCACCCACCAGGACGATTGGTCCTGCTTGCCCACCTTTCTGGCCTGCCCGAGTAGCTGCGAGACGGAAGACCTCAGCCCGTTCGGGAGAGTCAGAAGAAGACGCACCCAGGATTTCAGAGGGGATCCCAGCGGCTCTTAGCTTGAGTACTGCAGAAGTTCGCCAGCCTCCGGTCGCGGCCGTGAATTTCCACCCGTATGACGGAAGATTCTCGAGCATTTCCGGAGCGCCGTTCATCGCGCGAAATCGATGCGGCGATTCGACCGATGCCTGGCTGAGCAGTCCGACGAAGCGACTCTGGACCGTATCGATCTCCCGTTGATCGGGTTGGCGTCCGAGATGTTCGGTCCACAGCCACTGAAGAATAGCAGTATCGGTAATCTGAGGAGCGTCGATCCAATCGATCGTCTCGGGATCAAAGGCAAGGACTTCCCGACACGCTTTCAGGTAACACTCTTCGTCAACCGAAGTCGTATCGCAGAGAGTGCCATCCACATCGAAGATTACCAAGCCACGTTCTAGCTCATCTTCTGCGTTCGTCATTTGTGCTCCGGTAGGAGCGGCGTATCAGACGCGTTGCCGGCAGAAGGTGAGGGCAGGGGGTTGATCAGGAAGGGGGAAAGGAGATCAACTCCTCGGTGGAAGATGGCTTCAAGATTCCGGAGACGGCCCTGTCGGCGCGGTGCAGCAGACCCTCGAACGGCCGGCCGGAGGAAACCCAGGATTCCGCAATCCTGCCTGCATCAACGCGGAAGATGCCGATCTCGGCGGTCCGGAGGATTGTGCTTTCAGAATCAATCTCTAGCCTGTCCCGTTTGCCAGTGGCGCGAGTACTCCATCGGGCCACGACCTTGTCCTCTTCGGCTATCAGGTCCTGCAGAGTCATCTCGAAGTCTACAAACCTGGAGAGCACACCACTCACCCGTCGCTTGAAGGCCGGAACTCCCACCGACAGCACACCGGGGGCATCACCATGGCCGACGTAAGTGGCAGCGAGAATCTCATCTGCGGCGGCAAGGTTGCCCCGGTTCCAGACTTCTTGAAACAGCCGGCGAACTAGACCCTTGTTTTCTGCTGACACGAAAGTGTCCCTTCTCTCCCCAAACGAATGTATAGATGAATCTAACAGCGATGAGGCGCAAAAAAAGTGATGGGAAAACCCCGAAAAAGACAGGATCAGGACTTAGCCGCGGTCTCCAGGCCTCCGTGCACCGAGCCAGTGGCTCGAAAGAAGCACACTTCGGCCTGGAGACCGAAGCCACGTAACAGCGTCCAGCTTGCACCAAGTCCTATGAGGAGCACACAGTTGACGCTCAGTCTTTCGGATGAGTGAGACGAGGGGAGAAACTTGGCAGAATCGAGGTTGGACATTACTCTGAGGTTGGACATTACTCTTCGGTAGTCAGTGAAAGAAAACGCGAGCCCGAGTGACTACCTCTAGTATGGACCAAGTTGAGTCTCCCGGCTCAGACTCAAATCAGAGTACTTTGTATCATCGAGTGGCGGACTCCTACGGTCCGGCTCTCGACCGGCTCGCCCGTGCCTACGAGGCCGATCCGGACAAGCGTCTCGATCTTCTCCAGGAAATTCACCTTGCGCTGTGGCGCAGTTTCGATGGCTACGAGGCCCGTTGCTCGCTTCGCACTTGGGTTTATCGAGTGGCTCACAACGTAGCGACATCCCACGTGATCCGTCAGCGCAGACATGCGTTGAGGCTTGTCGATCTGGAGAATGTCGAGCTTAACTCTTTCAGAAGATCAGGCTGAATTGGCTTCGGACCGACGCATGGTCCTTGAACGGCTCCTGTCGTTGATTCAGCAACTCAAACCGCTGGATCGACAGGTGATGCTTTCGTATCTGGAAGGGCTGGACGCCGCATCCATCGCAGAGATCACAGGCCTCTCGCCGAGTAACGTGGCAACCAAGACCCACCGGATCAAGAACGTTCTGGTTCGCCGCTTTCATCAAGGGGAACGACATGAATGAGTCTTCAGCGCAGCATATGAAGAAGGTATGGCAAGACCAGGAGTCGGAGTCCGATCGCATCTCTCTGGACCGGATTTGCGAGAGGGCCAGCCGCTTCCAGAAAAGCATCTGGTGGAGAAACTTTCGCGAGTACGTTGGCGCAGGCGTGGGGGTGAGCGTCTTTGCCTTGTATCTCTGGCACTTTGACACACCGCTAATTCGCATCGGGTCAACCCTGACCATCGTAGGATGTCTGTACGTCGTGATCCAACTTCACCGGCGCGGTTCGGCTAGAAATTCGCCTCAGGATCTGGGTGCGACCAGGTGTCTCCAGTTCCATCGGCGAGAGCTCGAAAGGCAGCGGGATTCCTTGGAACAAATCTGGGGTTGGTATCTCCTCCCTTTCGTCCCGGGGTTGGTGGTGTTCTCGATCGGACGAGGGATGGAGCGGGGTGTTCCCTGGACAAATCTGGGTCTCTACGCTGCGATTGGTGGGGTTCTCTTCTGGTTGATTGCTGAATTGAACAAGTGGGCAGCGCGCAAACTTCAGAAACAGATCGACGCCCTTGCTGTTCTGGAGCAAGAGAACTGACGGGGATGGAGTCACTCGATCCGATCAGCGCCGCGAACGACTTGACGTGTCCGCACTATGAGGCCAAGTTCCCGAGGAGCGAGCTGGACAACAGCAGAATCTGCCCCGTCCTCGACCAAGAAGTACTTTTTCGAATGATCCGGCTCGCAGCCGGTTGTTGAAGATCGGACAAATTTCCTAATAGAATAGTCTTAACTAATTTCCATTCTTCGATCAGTCCTTGACGGGAGAGGGGTCGGATGAGATCGCCGAAGAACGCTGCTTTGTTTTGGTTTCTATTGGTTACAGCCGCCGCGCTGTTGACTGAGCCCACTCTGGGTGCCGCTCAGGTACTGCAGACCATGAGAGAGGAGCTTGACCGCTCGGTTGAGATACTCTCGAAACAGCCGACGCCCATCTACTACCTCAGCTATGAAATAACCGAAGACCGCCGTTTTCTTCTGCAATCATCGTTCGGGACGATCTCGCGGAGCTTCGAGGACGAGCGTCGACTGATCGACATCGATCTCCGAGTTGGAGACCACAATCTCGACAACACCCGTCCGATCCGAGGAGGATTCGGTTCCGGTTTTCGTCCACCCTCAAGGGCGGAGATCTCGGTAGATGATGTTGAGGCTCTTCGAAACATCCTCTGGTACCGGACGGACAAGGAATACAAGGCAGCGATCGAGCAGCTCACCAAGGTCAAGACCAATGTCCAGGTAAAGGTGCAGGCAGAGGATCAATCCGGAGACTTCTCTTCCGAGCAGCCTCAGAAGTCGTTGGAAGATCCTGTTGCCTTTGTGATCGACCGACCTTTATGGGAGGAGAAACTTCGCAAATACACCGCTCCTTTTTCTCGATCCGGTCATATCTATTCAGCAAACGCAGCGCTGTCGGTAAACGTCGAGACTCGCTGGTATGTGAACAGTGAAGGGTCCGAGATCCGGACATCACAGTCCTACTATCGGCTGATGATTTCTGCCTTTTCCAAAGCAGAGGACGGGATGGAGCTGCCCCGCTACGAGTCATTCTTTTCTTTCACGCCCGATGGACTGCCTGACGACAGCTCAGTAGCCACCACGGTTGAGGGGATGATCGGTGATCTCGAAGCTTTGAGGGTTGCCCCAGTCGTGGATCCCTACACTGGACCCGCCATCCTTTCCGGTCGTGCCAGTGGGGTCTTCTTCCACGAGGTTCTTGGCCACCGAGTTGAAGGGCATCGGCAAAAAAGGGAGGAAGACGCACAGACCTTCAAGAAGATGGTCAATCAGAAGGTGCTGCCCCAGACCTTCTCGGTCTCTTTTGATCCCACGGTCAAACGTATTGGATCGATTGATCTGGTCGGTGCCTATGGTTATGACAATCAAGGTGTGAAAGCGCGGAGAGTCACGGTAATCGAAGAGGGTGTCTTGAAGAACTTCCTCATGTCACGGACGCCGATCGAGGGGTTCTCCCGCTCCAATGGTCACGGTCGGAAGTCGGCGGGCTTTGCGCCGGTGGCGCGCCAGTCGAACCTGTTCGTCGAGGTCAGCGAACCTCTCTCCGGCGAGGATCTGAAGGCCCTGTTGATTGACCAGTTGAAGCGTGATAACAAGCCCTTTGGACTCTTCTTTGAAGACATTCAGGGTGGATTCACAATCACGGCCAGGACCTTCCCGAATGCCTTCAATGTGCTGCCGATCATGGTCTACCGAATCTATTCCGATGGCCGCGAGGAGCTGGTCCGAGGTGTAGACCTGATTGGCACCCCGCTGACCACGTTTAGCAAGGTCACGGCGGCGGGTAATCAAAGCGAAGTCTTCAATGGATTCTGTGGGGCGGAGTCAGGGGGGGTGCCCGTTGCGTCTGTATCACCGGCGGTCCTGGTCTCCCAGGTCGAGGTTCAGAAGAAGGAGAAGTCTCAGGAACGACCCCCAATCCTCCCGCCACCCGGGGATACGCAATAGGTCTGAGGGCCAGCATCCGAGGAGATATCGAATGAAACGAGGCAGCATCTTCGTCCTATCTTGCTCCGTCCTGCTGACCGGTTCCTCTCTTCAAGCACAGGAAGGCGTCCTCATGAGGGCTCTGCGTGATGAGTTGGGGCGAACCATGGAGAAGCTGCAGCTCCAAGAGATGGAGAAGCCCTATTTCGTCGCCTACAGGGTTCGGGAGGAGACGAACACTCAAATTGCTGCCAGCCTCGGAGGAATCGTCAGTCGTCGGGAAAACTCCGACCGTTTCCTCTCGGTGGAAGTGAGAGTAGGAGATCATGATCTCGACAACACCAACTTCTTTGCCATGCCGGAACGTCGATCCGGGGTGGTCTCGATGTACAGGCCCTTTTCTCTACCTCTTGGAGACGATTACAAAGAGCTGAGAAGGCAGATTTGGTTGGCTACGGACGGTGCCTACAAGCAAGCCCTGGATCGTTTGTCCAAGAAGCGCGCAGTACTTCAGAACAAAACACGTGCCGAGGTAGTTCCAGACTTCAGCGTGGAGGAACCCTATCAATTCGCAGGCGATCGACCGTCTGCTGAATTGGATACGACTCAGGTTGAGGCACTGGCGAGAGGTGTCTCGGCCGTATTCAAAGGGATGCCGGATATCTTTGCCTCCAAAGTTCAGGCCGATGTGCGACGCGAGCGAACCTACTACGTCAACAGCGAGGGGTCTAGATTTACGCGTAGCTCCCCTGCTGTCTCGATCCACGCGCTGGCGGGCACACAAGCAGCCGATGGGACAGAGCTGGAGGATTTTTTGGTTGCCTACGGTCGTTCATGGGAAGACCTGCCGAGCCAGCAGGAACTGGCGAACCAGGTCCGCGGGATGGTTGAGCGTCTGGGACAGCTACGGAAGGCCGAGTTCGTCGATCGCTACACTGGTCCGGTGCTCTTCGAAGGGCAAGCCGCGGCAGAGCTCGTCAGCCAGGTCCTGCTGCCCCGGCTGCTTGCCATAAGGGTCCCTGTTACCGACAACTCCCGGTTCGAGATGTTTATGGGACAAGCCGGGAATCCATTCGTGGATAAGCTGGGCGCCCGGATCCTGCCCAGGTTTCTCAGCATCGTGGACAATCCGACCGTCGAGAAGCATGGAGAGGTTCCTCTCCTGGGGGGATATCCGGTAGACGACGATGGAGTGCGTGCGCGCGAAACGAAGCTGGTCCAGAGGGGAATCCTGAAAACCCTGCTGGCGACCCGCAGCCCGGTGTCAGGGGTTCTAAAGAGTACTGGCAATCGAAGGAATGCGGGACCGGCTCCCAGCAATCTCTTCGTCGTCGCGCAGGCGGGAATGGAGCAAGACGAGATCAAGAAGGAACTGCTCAGCCTGGTGCAGGAACGGGGAGGGGACTACGGAATCATCGTGCGGCGCATTGGCAACCCTCTGTTGAAGCTGCCCCACGAGCGTCAATTCCCAATGATGATCCCAGGACAGAGTGAAAGGTCCAACGTCGAACCCACAATCCTCGCCTACAAGATATTCCCGGATGGGCGGGAAGAGCCGATTCGTAAAGCCGTTTTGTCAGGGATCAGCGAGTCAAGCTTCAGGGACATTGTAGCCGCAACCAAATCGCAGACCGAATACAACGTCGCCTTTCAGTTTCGAGGTACGCTGCCGTTTTCGTTCTCTTCCTTTGGCCTACCCGGGTCGATGGTCCCTCCAGTAGCGTCCCTTGTGGTGCCCTCTCTCCTGTTCGAGGACTTGACGCTCAAGAGGCCATCCGGGAACGTTCCCCGTCCGCCGGTAGCGCCCCACCCTTCGTTAGATCGCTAGCCTGGCTAGTTCTCGTCCATTCGAGCTCTGTTATAGAATCAAAGCACCAGTCATGGTAAAGGCCTCAAGGAATCCGAATCAGATGAATGAGTTGGACCCCGTGGTGGCAGCCTTCAAGCAAGATGTAGATCGAACGCTGATTCGCAAGAATCTGTCCCTGACCTACGAGCAACGCATTCTACAGCTCATGGAGCTGCAGGACCTCGCCCAGGAGCTGCGTCGAGCTGGCCGCCAGCTAGAACCGCAGAATCGATGACCGACTTTCCCGCTCTCCTCCGCGCGCTTGCTGATCACAACGTTGAATTCATCCTCATAGGCGGCGTTGCGGCTACGGTCCACGGATCATCCAGACTGACCCAGGATCTAGACATTGTCTACAAGCGCTCTGCGGAAAACCTGGATTGTCTGGTTGAAGCACTCCGTGATCATCACCCTTATCTACGAGATGCTGTTGCGGGTCTGCCCTTTCAGTGGGACTCTGAGACGGTTCAAAGAGGACTCAATTTCACGCTGACCACGGACTTGGGCGAGATCGACCTTTTCGGAGAAATCGTCGGTGGAGGTCGATACGAGGATCTCCTGGGGCACACGGTTGGAATTACCATCTTCGACATCTCAGTTCTCTGTCTGGATCTGCCCCAGCTTATTCGCGTAAAGCGGGCGGCTGGGCGAGCGCGCGACCTGGAAGCAGTCGCGGAACTAGAGGCCATGCGAGAAGAAAGAGAGTGAAGTTGTGGAGACGAAGGGGCTCGGCAAACCGGACTCAGTTGAAGAACACTTTCTCCGCGGTTCGTGACCCCACTTGCCTTCGCGTGCGCCAGAATGTGTTCAGGAAGAAAGCGGCGGATCTCCATGTCTTCAACCCGGACTCCGAGCGCCAACGGATAGTGATCGGAGTTGTCAGTCCAGACGTGTACGTGAGAGTCGATGTAATTCATGCTCCGGGCCCTCCAACTATGCGAGTATCCAGGTAGCCAGGGGAGAACTGGCCGGGATGGATCCTCTGTTCCTGGAGGTCTGCGGACTCATGTTTTTGGCCACCCTGGTCGCGTACATTGTCAAAGGACGGATCATTGTCCGTAATTGCGAGCGGGTTTCCTAGCAATGGAATGAAAGACTGAGACCGTGAGGAAAGTCCCAGATTCCAGAGAATAACAGACTGTCGACTGGTGGCACCCGCTTCGATCTCAGCGGAAGCATGTGGCTGGCCGCCATGGTTCTCATCCCAGGTATCTGTGGGGTTTTTGCCGTATATCTGGGCAAAGACTTCAACTGGGATCTGAGAAACTACCACTACTACAATGCCTACGCTTTCCTCCAGGGCCGGTCGGGCTTGGATATGGCGCCGGCTCAGCTCCAAACCTATCACAACCCTCTCCTGGACTTGCCCTTCTACTGGATGGCCAACACCTTCCCAGCTCGTGTTGTCGGGTTTGTGCTGGGTTATGTCCAGGGGTTGAATCTCTCCCTGGTTCTTCTCATCTTCTGGCGGACGACCTGCCGGATGCCAAATTGGTCAAGGTTTGGTCTGGCTCTTCTCGTCCTGCTCCTCGCAGCCGTTTCCCCCGCCTTCGTCCTCGAACTGGGTACTACCTACAACGACAATATGGCCAGTCTCTTTGTTTTGGGCGCCTTGCTGCTGCTGATACAGGGAGTTGAAAGCGGCGATGGCAAGACAAGACGGGGTCTCGCCGCCACGGCAGGTCTGCTCATGGGAATCGGCGCAGGCTTGAAGCCAACTGTTTGCTTCTACGGACTAGCCACGATTGCAGCTATTTGGGTGCTACCGCAATCCTGGCGAGAAAAAGTCACACTTTCCTTGTCCTACACGCTTCTGGCAGCCCTTGGTTTGTGCCTGAGTGCGGGATTTTGGTGGTGGGATCTATGGACCCGTTTCGAGAACCCTGTATTCCCCTACCTGAACAACATCTTTCAGTCTCCTCATATAGAAGCGATCTCTTTTCGGGATATGAGGTACTTGCCCGAGCAGTTCTGGGAGTACCTGGTTCGGCCTTTCACGCTGAGTTGGTATCCCAAGCGGACCGGAAACCAAGCAGCTGTGGATGTGCGCTTTCCGTTGTATCACCTCCTATGTATCCTCTCGCTGTTCAAGGTACTGTTCTCTAGAAGAGGGAAGGTAGGGTTGAGGGAGCCTCTAGTTCGGGAGGAATGGAGTGCCTTCTTCCTGGTCTTTTCGCTCTCTGCATTTGTCTTGTGGATGGTTACATTTTCGTTCTATCGATATCTTCTTGTTCTCGAACTGTTGATTCCACTCTGTATCGTGGCTGTAGCCGGGCTCTTGCATCGTTCGAAACGGGCGTTCGTTTTGACGACGGTGCCGGTGGCCGCGGCCATACTCCTATCGTTTGAACCTCTGGACCTGAGACGAGCTCCCTGGAGCGATCCCTACTTCGAGGTGGAAACCAGCGAATTTGAATCCTCCGACAACCTCCTAGTTGTGATGTTGGGCGCGGCGCCCATGGCTTACGTTATCCCGGAGTTCCCACCAGAAACTCGGTTTGTGCGACCGGAGGGCAATATGAAACTGAAGGAGGGGGACTTGTTGTTGAGGGATATTCGAAGGGCGATCGAACAGTTCGAAGGGGCTATCTTTCTCCTCTATTTCGGAGGGAATTCCATGAGTCCCTCAAGGCGTCTGCCAAGATTGCGACTGGAGCCAGAAGTCGATAGCTGCTTTTGGCTGAGAATAGAGCCTGACGACCCTCTCAGGGCCTGCCGTGCTTATAAGGCGGCACCTTCTGGGCTGTAAGGCTAAGTACCGCATTTCATAATTACGGTTCACTAGTGTCCAATCATAAGTCAAATAGATTCAACTGGTTACATGAACCTCCCTGGTGATTCCTGTAATCGAAGCTGGTAAGTACTTGAATTAATGGGGTTTTCTCGAAAACAGTCAGGCTGAGAATCTGTAGAGTTGTGTAGAGGCTCAGCTCCAATTTCAGGCGTTTTTTCAGGATGGCAACGAGGATATACACGGAGATGGCGATCCAGATCTGAGTTTTGACGGCGTTCGGAGAAGTCCCATAGAAGGCTTTGATGCGCAGGTGTTGCTTGATCCATTTGAAGAAAAGTTCCACGCGCCAGCGGCAACGGTACAGCTGGGCGACAGTGAGGGCAGTCAGGGAAAAGTTGTTGCTCAAGAAGACCAAGTGTTTTTGGGTCTCGGCGTCGTAGTAGCGGACTCGTCGGAGTTTGTCGGGGTACTTGTT
Source organism: Acidobacteriota bacterium (assembly GCA_965219005.1). Classification (GTDB taxonomy): domain Bacteria; phylum Acidobacteriota; class UBA6911; order RPQK01; family JAJDTT01; genus CAUZIZ01. The sequence goes on from CBDCMS010000004.1 coordinate 616,042, forward strand.
GGCCGTGTAACGGCCGCTCAGGACCCCGGTTTGATCGCTTCTTAGCCCGATGCTCTTGTCGACACGATGGGAGTACAGACGGCGGAAATTCAGGCGCTGGTGGGCACGAATGATGAAGAAACCGGAACTCTGGTGCAGCCGATAAAGACGTGCGAAATCGAGATAGCCGCGATCCAGGATGTAAATGGAGCCGGGTTGGACCAGCAGATAGTCGAGGATATTGACGTCGTGAACCCGCCCCTCGGTGACCTCGACAAAGGTGGGGATGTTGCCACGTAAGTCGAGCAAAGTATGCAGTTTGATGGCTCCTTTGCGTTTGCGGAAGCGGGCCCAAGGGAACACCGAAAGACACAGATCGATGGTGGTGGAATCGAGCGCGTAGACCGTTTTTTCCAGTTCCACGGCAAAGGGCTCGCCTGCGTACAAAGTCCGTGCCTCTTGGATCAAGACTTGAGCGAAATCGGCATAAATGCGCCAATCCCGATTCTCGTTGGTATGGGCCAAAGAGCTGCGGGCCACGCGGCCTCGAATTCCCATGTGGTAGAGTCTGCCTGCAACCGAACCTAGCGTGGCTTCGATATCCCGCAGACTCTCGCGATAGGTCAGCTGGGCGAAGACCATACACAGCCACTGCTTCCAGCAGGAGAAGTCTTTTATCTTGTAATCTCCTCGGTAGCGTTGAGCACAGAGTTGAAATTGATACCTGGGGACGCAATCCATCAGCTGGGCAAAGACGGTTCTGCGCATATCCACCTAGGCATCCTATCGGCTTGCAGGCCACAGGATTGGAGAACCGGGTCGGCACCTGCCACAGTTTCATATCAAAAAGTATCGAAAAAATTGGATTTCGATGTTAAAACAATTCTTACCAGTAACTTAGAGTTGTGCGATAGAACAACGTTTGGACACTAGTGAAATTACGGTCACGTTTGCAGATGGGGCTTGTGAGGCGAGGTCAAGGCAGGAGGAGGAAGACGATGCTTTGCCATCTTCGACGACGACCAACGCAGAGATCGTCCACAACCCCCATCTGCCCTGCGGGTGGCGACGGGACGGGCCGATGGCTTTGTCGCTCCTCCTGGCAATACGCAAGGGTATGGCTTCGTCGTTGCTTCGCGCCCTCGACGCCGTCGCGCTCGCCACAAACGTGATCGTAATTCACTAGTGTCCAATCATAAGTCAAATAGATTCAACTGGTTACATGAACCTCCCTGGTGATTCCTGTAATCGAAGCTGGTAAGTACTTGAATTAATGGGGTTTTCTCGAAAACAGTCAGGCTGAGAATCTGTAGAGTTGTGTAGAGGCTCAGCTCCAATTTCAGGCGTTTTTTCAGGATGGCAACGAGGATATACACGGAGATGGCGATCCAGATCTGAGTTTTGACGGCGTTCGGAGAAGTCCCATAGAAGGCTTTGATGCGCAGGTGTTGCTTGATCCATTTGAAGAAAAGTTCCACGCGCCAGCGGCAACGGTACAGCTGGGCGACAGTGAGGGCAGTCAGGGAAAAGTTGTTGCTCAAGAAGACCAAGTGTTTTTGGGTCTCGGCGTCGTAGTAGCGGACTCGTCGGAGTTTGTCGGGGTACTTGTTGGCCGTGTAACGGCCGCTCAGGACCCCGGTTTGATCGCTTCTTAGCCCGATGCTCTTGTCGACACGATGGGAGTACAGACGGCGGAAATTCAGGCGCTGGTGGGCACGAATGATGAAGAAACCGGAACTCTGGTGCAGCCGATAAAGACGTGCGAAATCGAGATAGCCGCGATCCAGGATGTAAATGGAGCCGGGTTGGACCAGCAGATAGTCGAGGATATTGACGTCGTGAACCCGCCCCTCGGTGACCTCGACAAAGGTGGGGATGTTGCCACGTAAGTCGAGCAAAGTATGCAGTTTGATGGCTCCTTTGCGTTTGCGGAAGCGGGCCCAAGGGAACACCGAAAGACACAGATCGATGGTGGTGGAATCGAGCGCGTAGACCGTTTTTTCCAGTTCCACGGCAAAGGGCTCGCCTGCGTACAAAGTCCGTGCCTCTTGGATCAAGACTTGAGCGAAATCGGCATAAATGCGCCAATCCCGATTCTCGTTGGTATGGGCCAAAGAGCTGCGGGCCACGCGGCCTCGAATTCCCATGTGGTAGAGTCTGCCTGCAACCGAACCTAGCGTGGCTTCGATATCCCGCAGACTCTCGCGATAGGTCAACTGGGCGAAGACCATACACAGCCACTGCTTCCAGCAGGAGAAGTCTTTTATCTTGTAATCTCCTCGGTAGCGTTGAGCACAGAGTTGAAATTGATACCTGGGGACGCAATCCATCAGCTGGGCAAAGACGGTTCTGCGCATATCCATCTAGGCATCCTATCGGCTTGCAGGCCACAGGATTGGAGAACCGGGTCGGCACCTGCCACAGTTTCATATCAAAAAGTATCGAAAAAATTGGATTTCGATGTTAAAACAATTCTTACCAGTAACTTAGAGTTGTGCGATAGAACAACGTTTGGACACTAGTGATCGTAATTATGAAATGCGGTACTAAGGCTGGCCAGAAGAAGAAAGGGGGGAGAACGGGAACGGTGGGGGTGGTGGAGACGAAGGGGCTCGAACCCTCGACCTCCTGAGTGCGATTCAGTTTGTTTGCTTTTCCAGGCCGTTTCACATTGTTTCTTTGTCATCCCCTAATCAACTTAGAAACAATGGTTTAATCCGAATATATTGTATCAAGTCGTACCAGTGTGTTTCACTGATGCACGCGCTATTTGGTACCTATATGGTACCTAGAGGTCGGATGCCAGGAGAAACGAATGCCGAAAATGAAACTCACAGACCGATTGATTCGATCCTTAAAGGTCGATCGTCAGACTGATTTTTGGGACGAAGGTTTTCCCGGCGGCTCGTTCGGAATCCGCGTGACGGCCACCGGCCGAAAAACCTTTGTCACCAAGCCGGGGAAGTCTATCAGGTTGTGTTTCTTATCCCACGAAATCAGCTTGGCCAGCTCCGGCGGGGTGCCCTCCCAAAGTCAGCTGGAATTGGTCTGCTGATTCTCCTGATGGGTTTGTGCTTAGGCCTTCTCCTCTGATGGTGACTTCGACATAACGCCGGACGGTCGCCGGTTTCTGAGGATAAAGAGAAGCAAACAGGACTCAGCACCAACACAAATACACCTGGTCCTCAACTGGCTCGAAGAACTCAAGCGGAGATGAATCGCGCCTATCTCATCACCTCCGCTCTGATCTTCGTGGCGGTGGCTATCCTCCACTTCCTGCGCCTGATCAACGACTGGCTTTTTGTACTGGGGCCTTGGTCTATTCCTAGGTGGGCTTCATGGGCTGGGACCGTGTTTCCGGCATGCTTGTCCGCCTGGGCACTTCGCCTGGCAATGAGAAGGTAGTCTCCCCAATGCTCCAGGAGCAAGAGGCCCCGGACGAGTTGGTGACTCTGCTCCTACCTGAACCTCAGAGAGTAAAGATCCGCGTCCTTCATCACGAAGCGCAGGCGGACCGGCTTGCCTGCGATCCTGGCCAGGGGCTTATCTGAAGTCGCCTTGGCATGGCTCCGCTCCCACCGCACCGTATGCTCGATCTCGTCTCCCCAGATCAACGGCGATTCCTCCAGGGCAAAGCCTGGTAGGGGGTTCCCTTGGACATCCTGGATCTCCAGACGGATACTGCCCGCAGCCGAGGTGGCGAAGTTCATGCTGAGGTTGTCCCCTTGAAAGACCAGCGGCCTGGTGAGCAACTCTCCCCCAGCATAGCCTGCGTGAACCGAGACGAACCCATCCGTCCGAACGACCATCCGCTCCAGGTGGATGCTGGGAAACTTATAGTGGCGAACGACGTACAAGGAGATCTCATCAGGAGCCGTCGGGACCACACCGGCTGCAGTCATGTTGCTTCGGTTCATCCAATCGCGCTTCTCCCGCCCGGGCCGGATGAAGGCTTCCATGAAACGGCGATCCCAACGCTCTCCGTCCCGGCTCGTCAGGAAGACCCCATCGGAGAGCCCTGGGTAGAGCGCCTCCTGAAAGAAGTTCCGCCAGGGTAGAAAACGCTTGGGAACGGCCACGTAGATGTGGGGAGCACGGAAATAGGGAGTGATGGAGCCGGTGTAGAAATGCTCCAGGGGAGCGTCTCCCAGGTCGATGAATTCCGGCTCACTCCAATTCAGAAAATCGGGGGAGGTGGAACGTACGAGATTCCGAATGCGATCCTGGATCGCGGCTCCAATCGGGTGCATGCCCTCCGGAAGGTGCTTGGGAACGGGACGCCAGTCTCGGAGATAGGCGATGTACTGCTGCTGTTGACCATCCCAGAAGGCCAGATCCAGTCCCGAGTCCATGTTCTTCTGGGAGATGATGGGTTCCTTCTGAATCGGCTGCCAGCGCAGTCCATCCGAGGAAACCAGACCCATCACGTATTTCCATCCTTGAGGGTGATGGATGGCAATGGCCTTGTACTGTTCTTGGGCCGGCACCTGGGGGTTGTCGTCTTTGAAGGCAGTGAAGCAAGTACTGCCCGTACCTGCGACCCCGGTCCACACGATGTTGTTCTCTTTGGACCCCTGGAACTCAAAGATTCCCAGTGGTGGCTTTGTCCAGGTGATGCCATCCTGGCTTTCCGCGTAGCAGGTCACCTCTAGGTGCTTTGGGATGAGGGGCTCTTCTAGCTCCAGCAAGGATCGGATCACGGAGTCCGGATGGCTGCTGCCCCGGTAGTACATGCGAAATCGATCATCGTCTTTGAAGACCGTCACGTAGGTGCTGGAGGTTCCCTCCCAGGGCTTGTCGAAGCTCAGGACCTTCCCGCCAGATCGGGGCTCGTGAAGTTTCAGGCTGACCCCATCCATCGACTCGATGAGGTAGTCGTCCACGAACAGCTCTAGCCGGGAGCCGATGTCCAGGGCCTTTGTGGTCTCGGCTGGGTTTGCCGATGCCGCCGCCACGGAGAGCAGCAGACTGAAAACAAACAGTGCCGTCCTCATCATCCATCCTCCTTACCGGGGAGTCTTGCTGAGAGCCAGGTTATCTCGGTGGACTGGAAGGATCAATGGGGTCAGGGTCTTGAAGGGAATGAATCTATTCTCAAGGTTGGCCCAGGTAGAGGGCGTAGAGACGGATGGCTCCGCTCTCATCGCCCTGGAAGGTCACCCGGATCTTGAATGGATCGCCTGGATTCCCGAGCAGGTGTGCGGACCTCCAATGGACTGGCGTGCGGAGCCCCGACTTTTCCACCACCGCAGAGTTGGCGCCCGAGAAGGCCGGTAGGGGACGCTCCAGGCGATCGAGTAGCTCTAGCTTCAAGCTGGATCGGGGTCCCAGGCCCTCGGCGTTGACCCAAAGTTGCGCCTCTCCCTCCAACTGCAGATCGGAGGTGACCAGGACGCCTATCTCATCAGGATCCCTGACCGAGAGGGAACCGAAGCGATCCCGGTCCAGCAGTAGCAGGCCGATTCCCCGATGTCGTTTCCAGGGAGTTCCGGCCCGAACACCCATACGCTGGTCCATCTGTCCGTACCAGATATAGGTTTTGTTGCCGACGTTCTCGAATCCCTGACCCTGGGAAAGTCCACCGTAGTCCCAGTCCCGTCCATCTTCGCCCACTTCGGCGAAGATGAAGTCGGGTATGGGCTCACGGAAGTGGAGGCCGTCGTTGCTTACCAGAAAGCCGAGGGGGTGAAGCACGTCGGTCCACTTGGTGCCTCCGTGCCAGAAGCCGGTGATGCCGATCAGGACGTTGCCCCGATTCCAGACACTGACGCCCTCGTGAGTTTGCTCGTTGGGCAGAGGCCGTTTCAAGGATGGCGGCCGCCGAAACTGTCCTTCCCGGGCGAAGCCCATGGTCTGGGTTAGGGACCAGTGGATGAGATCCGAAGAGCGAAAGATCTCGACGTGCCTGCCATAGGGTTCCACTGCAGGGCTGCCCTTACCTTGCCCGGCGAGGTAATACATCCCTTTCCATTTCCAGAGACCGGTCCCCTCGACGCGGGTAACCAATTGAATTTCCCCAGAGATCCTCTTGCCCCCTTCGGGAATCAATTCCTCCGCCAACCTCCAACGAAGGCCATCCCTGCTGTAGAGGGTCAGATAGGCGCCAGGTGGGCCTCGGAAGGTCGCCTCTGCCGCGACCTGGGGCACAGTGTAGCCACCGTAGTTTGTTACTTGAACGGTGGCCTTGAAGTGTCGGGTGGGATCCGGATCCTCGGGGTCATGGAGAACCATGATGTGGTAGCCCCGGAAACCTTCGGGCATGAGCACGATGTTGTTGTCACGGCTGCCACGAAACTCCACCAATCCCAGGTTAGGTTTCACCCAGCGCACGCCATCCTCGCTTTCGGCGTAGAGGAAGCGCCAGCCCCGAGTGTCGATTCCACCCGGGTATCTGTTCCCACCCAACTCAGGGGACTCGAATCCCTCCCTTGAAGTACCGATGTACCACATCTTGAACCTGCCCTCGTGGCGAATCACCGTCCCGTAGTAGGTTTGTGCCCACTCGTCAGGCTCTCCGTCCTGGCCAAGAGGCACTACCGGATTCTCGGGGTGTTTCTGGGCTGCGTGCATGCTCAGGTAGAGGTTGTAGGTATAGGGAATCGAGATATCGTCGAAGGCGAAAAGGGTTGCCTCTTCTACCCTGGTGGGAACGGTTGGGGTCACCGTCACGCGAACACCAGCCTCAACTCGCGCCATCAAGAGTATGAGACCTATATAGCCCCACAAGCAGATGGACTTTGAGAGCGGAATAGGCACTTTGGCGGCACCTGCTTTCCAGCGCGCTGTTTCAGCCATCAAACCGGCGTTAGGAATCGAAAGAAAAAGGCGGATTCTGTTAAGCATCGGAGGGCCTTTGGTTGAGCTGAGCATGGGTGCCATCATGGGACTTCCCTTCAAGCTAGTCTACACTCCGCCGCTCGAATTCCTGCTCCACGCTATCGGCTCCTTCATCCCAGCCGATCGAAGAGCTGCTGGAGCGTCTCGTTGTCCTTGTGCCAGGGGAACAGCAGATTCTTCGCCTGCACCGTCCCCTTGCCAAGCTTCCAACCCAGCATTCCCAGAGCCTGGTAACCTTCCCGCGTGGCCGTTTGTAGCTCTGCGCGGAATTCAGGTCCCTCGGTCACCTCGATGAACCGCACGTCATCCGAGGAAGCCAGTACCAGCCGCATGAACTCCAAGGGCGTAGCAGCGGCAGCGGATCTGACAATCTGAATCAGCTCCTCGAAGCCGGGTGGCAGGGCCTCTGGTGGTTGTCCCCCGCTGAAACGAGGTTTACACTGGCGAAAGCCATGATTGTGGGGTCCAGCTCGACCGCGGAGGAACCTCCAGAAAGGGACGATGGTGAGAACACAAAGACTGGGTGTACCGAAAACCCTTGGGTTGGTAATAGCAGTTTTTCTACCGCTATGCTCGCATCTTCAAGGGCAGGACGCCCCCAAAATCCAATTGGCAGAAGCAGACCAGACAGCCTGGGACATCTTGCCTCAGATGTTGAACATCACTTATGCGGTCGGGCCGGAGGTCCCCAGTTGTGGGCGCTCGCTGCAGACCAGCAACGGAGGAATCATCCACGACACTCTCATCTCGGTGGCCGGGTTTGGTATTCCCACCACCTGCCCAGAAAGTGAAAAGAAGTTCATCAAGAAGGTCTATGGTCTGAAACTCCGAGGCGCCTCATCAGGCTGGAAGGAGTTGCCCGACCTCCCCGGATCCCGTCGGCAGGCCCATGCGGCAATTCCCGTCGGAAACCGGCTCTATCTCTGGGGCGGGTTCAGCTATTTCGATCCCTACACCTACCGTGACGGGTACCGCCTCTCCAAGGAAAGAGGAGAGTGGATCTGGGAGTCGATGCCGGATCTCCCCTGGGCTACCGGGGGTGCCGGCATCTGTGCCATCGACGAGAGAATCTACATTTTCGGCGGCATGGACTACAACCGCGAGAAGATGTACACGAATGCAGACCGAAACGGAAAGATCCCTCGCCTGGGCGCTAGGCTCCTGGTCTTTGACACACGGAATCCGAATGCCGGCTGGAAGAATCTGGCGATCTGTCCAGGGACGGCTCGCTGGTATCCGGCGGTTTCCGCCGCCGGGGGCAAGGTCTACGTACTTGGAGGTCTGAGCGGAGGCGACAACGCTGCAGGACAGTACTGCACTGTGGTGGACAACTGGTCCTACGATCCCGCCCGAAGTCAGTGGGAAAGGCTACCGGATCTACCTATCGCCAGCGGCAACTACCCCAGCGGCCAGATCACCTACGATGGTCGGTTCATCCTTTTGGTGGGCGGTTACCAGTACGCCTCGATTCTGAACCCCGACGGATCCGTGAGGCCCTCCTACGGCCGGCCCTACAAGCACTACAAGAAGAAGGGATATTACGCTGACGTAATGGTCTACGACACCAAGACCGGATTGTTCGGCCGAGGAGATCCCTTGCCTCTGAACAACAACATGCCCTCCACGGTGGTGGAGGGAAACCGTTTCCACATGTTCGGCAGTGAAACCGAAGAAGCTATTGTCGAAGGGAAGCACTACGAGCACCGTCCCAATCTCTATCTGATTGGCACGATTGCTCCCATCGACGAGCGAGACTGGCGAGACCAGATCAGATTCCTGAAGTAGCAGGAGAGGAGTCCCGACCAAGATGAGCGTCGAGCCGCGGTGCTCCCGGTGGACGCTCCTGGTCCTGGGTCTGTAACGAGACCGTACCTCACCCTGGGAGGAAGCCAATACCAGACGCATGAAGTCCAAGGGTGTGGTAGCCGCTGCCGCTCTGACAATCTGAATCAGCTCCTCGAAGCCTGGCGGCAGGGCTTCATCCTCTGGAGCAGTTGAATCGGCTTGACTTGGAACCGTCTTGTAAGAGAGCTCCCCTGAGTACCCCAGTTCCCTCAGACAGGCAGAGATCTCTTGGTCGATCAGGACCCTGTCAGGACCATCCAGGGCTCCCTGGTCCAGCTAGGACGACCAGTCCGTGCCGTCTAGCGTCTCCTTGCAGGCCAGGCGGAAGCGGGTCTTACCCTGACCATACATGATCATGGGAGCCAGGGAGGGATGGTTGGCTGTGCGCTCCAGGATGTACTCCTCGAATCGCTCTTTGAAGGGGCCGTATTCGCGGACCATAATGTGATTCTACGGGATGCGAAGCCGGAGTGGCGGAGAACCTGGCCAGGGGGTCATCAGCGCCGTGGTTCAGTTGGAGCGAGATATCTTTGCAGAGGGGGTCAAGGCGGGTCTTAGACGGGCTAGGAGCAATGGGAAGCGGTTGGGAAGGCCCCAGGGCAGCAGGCTCAATAGAAACCGGATTCGAGGGCTCAAAATGGAAGGGTTGAGCCTTCGTGAGATTGCCCAGGAACTGAACATTTCCAAAACCAGTGTGGCCCGAGTCTTTCAGAGTTCCTGCGCACCTCTCGTGAATCTGGAGAATAATGTTGTAGGTCTTGTACTTTCATCTGTAGGTCCTCCAGAATCTTCTAGGCAGCGGGAAGGGCTTGCCCGGGTGTGTCCTTCGATAGCACGAGGTTCCGATGACTCTTATTTTGATGCTGGGCCTCCTGTTAGGGACCTACTTTATTCTCACGCTAGTGCACCGGCTTTGGTGGCGAGTGAGCATCTCACCAAGCCTTCGCGGGCGTTGCGGGCTGGCCCTGATGTTCGTCTTTACTGGAATGGGTCACTTCGCGAAGACTGAGCCCATGGTCGAGATGTTGCCGTCCTGGGTTCCCCTGCGAGAGGCGATCATCTACGGAACAGGCGTCCTTGAGTTTGCAGCGGCTGCCGGATTGATGTCGCCGTCCTTACACCTCCTGACGGGGAGGCTCCTAATCCTGTTCCTGGTTCTTGTGTTTCCTGCCAACGTGTACGCCGCAGTCCAGGGAGGCGAGATGGGAGGCGGGGATATGGGCCTGTCCTATTTGCTCATCCGAGCACCGGTTCAGCTACTGCTCATCGGTTGGACCTATTGGTTTGCCTTGCGCCGAAACTGACCACCCGTTCCCAGATCGGAGAACGCTATGGGCGTCGAACTTGAACTGTATGTCTTGATCTCGATCCTGATTTTGGGAACCTCAGTCTTCGCTGTATTCGAGGTCGAGACCCCGCGCTGGCGCAAAGTCCTCAAGTGGCTCATTGCCAGTGCCGGGACTGTCGGTCTGTACCATGTGGTAGGCCACTTCGCGTTGGGTCTACCTCTTGGGCTCGCCGCCATCGGCACAACATTCCACTTCTGGTGGTGTCGCAAGCACGGAATCCATCCAATCCACGCGACGCCGCGCCGCAAGTACTACCAGCTGCGGGGGTGGGATTGGCCCGAGTAGCTTATCCCACTCACATGAATGAAGAGTGCCCAGGGTGCCTTGTTTTCAATACGTTAGGTCATCCCGCCTTCGCCGGGGAACCCCGGACAACCACCGACTGTCCCCAAATTGTGCCCAAAGGGAGCTGACTCCAGCTGACTTGAGCTGACTATTCTGGCTGTTACGTGTACTTCGGAGGGCCTTCCTGAGGAGCCTCGCCTCTCTAGAAAAGCATCCCCTGACATTGCCACATCCCAACGATGACGTTGTCACGTTCTGCGAAAGTCACATGCTGGTAGGAGAGGTCGTTGTCGGGCTGGGCGAACGCCGTGGCGATTGTGTGCCAGGCGCGGCGACCGAGCATAAAACGAAAGAACCCCTCGGCTGCTTCGTCAACGTAGCGGGCAAATGCCAGACCTTCATCGAACGTAGGGTTGGCGGCCCTTAGGACTATCGAATGCCGATCCATATGGTCCTTCTACGCCGAACGAGAAGTTTCACCGGCCGCCGAGCGAAGCGAGGGAACCGAAAAGAGTAGCTTTTTGGCGGTCCGAGTGCAAACTGGTGTTAGCTGATTCCGTACTGCTCTCGCATTTCCCAAGCGAGTGCATCCAAATCGTGAAACAAAGCCGTTCGCGTGACACCGAGATGAGCGAGCGCTTCCAAGAGCCTACGCTTGGACGCCGACGGGATCACAATCGAGCGCAATACATTACCTGCCACGATTTCGCAAAGATCGTCAGCGGCGCCATGCACGCTAAAGCCGCCACGCTGACGCGCTAGCCGATCATTCGAGACGTATGCAGAAATCGCAACTATTTTGGAGGGCATCTCGCCACCTTTGAATGAAGCCCACATTATCTCGCTGCATGGGTTGCCCGTGGGCGAGATCAATACCCGCTGACCCACCTGCTGTTCGTTGAGGGCCATCGGCACAATAGCCTACCAACAGTTCGAAATACTCACTGCTGATCCCCGAATTCTTTGATCCAGTTCTCGACTACGGTAGTGGTTGGGGCTGTCTGCTCGCCGGCCTCTATAGCCTGTGCCACCAGGTACAAAGGCCTGGATATCTGCCCTCTCCAAGGTAGATGCCTTAAAGGGGGGGCAGCGCCTCCGTCCTGGTGTGTCAAGTAAGTCTTTGCCCTCGTTACGGCGGGGAGTCGGCGCCGTCGGTCAGCCAGTCGAGTGTGAAACGGGCGAAGTAGAGGTTCTCGCTGGAGCGCCCCTCGCCGCGCTCGTAAAGGCAGGCGATTGTCCTATCGGGGAGCACGGCCAGGGAAGAATAGGCGGACTTACCTTCATACAGCAGTTTCGAGAGCGGCCACGTTTTCCCCTCGTCGTAGCTGAGCCGTACGGTCAGCTTCACGCGGCCCGTCTTGCTCGCCGGGTTGGAAAACAGCAGACGATTCTTCCCGCCCGACTCGGCGTCCGTGTAGCGCAGGAAGCTGCCCTGGCAGACGGGTTCGATTAGGGTTTCGTCGAACGACAGCTCACCCCAAGCGCCGCCGCCGTCGGAGCTGCGGGCGAGGGCGCGCTTACCGTCGCGGTCGGCGCGCTTCGCGACACGGCCCCAGTAGCTGCGCATGTTGAGCAGCAGGTCGCCATCGCTCAGCTCGACAACTTGGGCCTCGTCGGTGTGCTCGGGAAGGAGGCCGCCGAGCTGCCATTTCGAGCCGTGATCATCGCTGTAGAAGACATGTGTGTGCATAATCCGTTGCTCTCCGACCATGACTCCGTGGTCACAGGGAATGACCAGGCGCCCTTTGTGCAGTCCGCGCGCGAGCTGGATACTAACGCCCGGGCCGGTGGCCACCCACACCCAGCCAGGCTTGACGACGTCCTTCGAGATGTTGACCGGCTCGGACCAGGTGAGTCCGTCGTCGATGCTCTTGGTGATGAGCACCTCTTTGTTGTCGCGGCAGAAGGGCATCCAGATCGTGCCCGTATCCTGGTCGACCACGGGGCTGGGGTTGCCGATGGTGATCTCTTCCTCCCCGCCCTCTTCGTAGACGATCTGATGCGCGGACCACGTCTTGCCGCCGTCGGTGCTGCGTTTGACCAGCAGGTCGATGTCGCCGTGGTCGCTGGGGTTATTCCTGCGTCCCTCGCAGAAGGCGAGCAGGCTGCCCCGCTTGGTGGTCAGCAAGGCTGGGATGCGGTAGGTGTGGTAGCCGTCTTCGCCACCCACCCACAAAGGCGCTTGCTCGGGACCGGGGATGGCGGCCTCTTCCACCTGCCTCTCACATCCAAGAACCGACAGAAGTAACACCGTCAGGACCAAGCGGAACGAGGGCTGCCGGTTGCTCCACTTTCGTTTCATCGGCGTTGTTAAAGTGAATGATCGCATCGTGCCCCCCTGAAACGGTGTCCGTGGCCCGCGCACTTCAGTGCTTCATGAACTTCTGCACTATCCCGCTGAGTTGCGCGATAAAGACGTCTCCCGACTCCGTGACGGCTGTACCGTGCCCGCCCGGGTTTCCTGGCAATCTTGCCACGACCTTCCCTTTTAGGTTCCGCAGGACTCCGCCCGTCCAAATGTGTTGGTCTTTGGTCATGAAGAGTGTGGAGATCCCTCCGACATCCTTCCACTGGTCGAGAAACTTGCCTTTGGAATCGAAAACCTGAATGCGCTGGTTGTCCCGATCGGTCACGTAAACCCGCCCCTGGGCATCGACCACCAGGTTGTGGGGTAACCCGAACTCTCCCGGACCTGTTCCTCTTTTGCCCCACTGCAACAGGTATTCCCCGTCTGCCGTGTATTTGACGACCCGTGCGCTGCCGTAGCCGTCGCTGACGTAAATATCGCCATCGCGTGCGAAGCCGACATCGGTGGGTAAGTTGAAATGGGCGGAGTCGGTGCCCGAGACGCCCTTGGTGCCGAGCTGCAAGATCACGCGCCCCTGCGCATTCATTTTGTAGACCACGTGAGCACCGGCGTCGACCACCCAGATGTTTCCCTCCGGATCGACACGCACTGAGTGGGCGCCGCAGGAGTAGCATCCGGGCGGCCCATAGACAGCCGTGTAGCCTGACGCGCCCGGCGCACGGTCCTTCGGTTCAACTCTCGTGACCTTGCCCTCACTGATCATTCCGTCGCCCCAGGAACGCAAGAACTTCCCCTCCGGGTCGAACTCCATGATCGGGTGGGCGCCGCGATGAAACACCAGGATGTTGCCGTCCTTGGTTGTTGCCACGGCCACTACTTGGCCGAAATGCCAAGGCGACGGCGTGCCGATTATGGTTTTGGCCTGCATCGGCCATTTCACTTGTTTGTACACTATGTCGGCCGCGCTAGCGGACTGGTAAAGAGCGGCGCTGAGAACGAGCAGACTCAAGCGCCCTAAACGCATACCGAAGCTTCCTTTGCTGGTCACGTTCAAGGATTCCATAGTGTATCTCCATGTAAAGGCTTACGCAACGCGGAACGGAAGCCCGCGGTCGCGCTCCTCGCTGAAACGGGATTCCCTTTTTTGGCCGTCCTGGCACGGACAGGAAAGCCAACTCCCGACTGCGATCCAACGGTTTTCGCACTGCTGCCACGTTCGGTACTCCTTTCCCAGCCGATCCGGGCTTCGAATGCTGCCCGATCATGGCGTTCCGGCGACACCAGAGGGCGCTTTTAGCAACACCTGGCGGAATTCAATCCGCCTTTTCCGCTGACACTCGTACCATTTGATTAACGCGAACCGGTTGGCGTCGATGAAGCCGGATGCGTTTCTGATCAACACGTCGCGCGGCGCGCTGGTCGATGAAGCGGCCCTCGTGACCGCCCTTCGGGAAGGCCGCCTTGCGCGCGCCGGACTGGATACTTTCGAACAGATTGACGTGCACACAGAAGACGAATCCTCGATTCGAATTGGCCGGGTAGTGTTGCGTCGGAGATCGTGAGGGATACGGTCGGGCACGTCACCCTTGTTCCGAGCCGTCCACTAAGCTGAATAGAAGGTAGTCCCAGGGGAGCGCTTGCGGACGGCGTGGGCTATACTTATTCGGGGACGCGAAGTATGGATGATACAGATGCCGGAGATGAGCTGATAGGTGCTGGGGAGAGATACATCGTTGAGACACCGGTAGGAGAGCCCGCTGCCCATCTCTACCGCTATGACGAATGCGCTCCGAGCCTGGAGTCGCTCGAGTCCATCGGCAAGGAACAGATCGAGTTCTTCCACCAGCAGGGCTACCTCGCTATCCGGCAGGCCTTTGGAAGGTCGGACATAGAATCAGCCCGACAGGCTATCTGGGATTTCATCGACGGAAAACAGCCCGACTTCAGAGGCGTCCAAATCGAGGCGCAAATGGGAGAAGATTATCGAGATCTGGGTCCAGAAGCCCGCCGTAACGCTGTTCGCAAGCTCTTCACTTTCGTTGACTGCGACAGCCGCCTAGGGGCTTTGGCGGAGAATTCCGCAGTACTCCAAATCCTGACCCGGATCTTGGGCGAGCGCCCAGTTCTCTTTCAGGACATGGCTCTAATGAAACCTCCGCTGGTTGGCCGCGAGAAGCCTTGGCACCAGGACTGCGCCTATTTCAATCTTCCGGTACAGGCAACCGTGGTTGGAGTCTGGATCGCTCTGGATGACGCTACTCCTGAGAACGGTTGCCTCCACATCATCCCCCGCTCACACCTGGGAGGTCCCCATCCTCACTTCAAGAAGCGTGACTGGCAGATCTGCGACAACGATGTGCCGGTGCACAGAGACATGATGGTTCCTCTTCCGATAGGAGGCTGCCTCATCTGGCACGGTCTGCTCTACCATGGTAGTCCCCCAAATCGTTCGGGGATGCGCAGACGGGCACTGCAGTATCACTACAAAGCCGCAAGTGTCGACGAGACAACCGTCGAAGAACGGCTTGCCGTCTACGGGGGTGAGGGTCTCGGCATTGAATGCTGAACCCGAGATTCGGGATGAATCCAGTTCCAATCCCAATCTGGACGTGCTCCTCTTGGAAGAAGAGGAGATTGGCCCGCCCTCTGTCTGCGGGCACCCAATCGCTTCAGGCCATCTTACCCACTCGAGTCGGATCCGGGCAGCTCGCCCCTCAGAAAGGACACTTCAGCTCGAGGGTGATTCTTCAGGGAAGTGTTGTTAACTGCCTCCCGGAGTGCCGCAACTTCAGAAACATCAAGAGAGTGATGCGCCAAGGCCTGCAGCGAGGCCGTATTGAACACCGCTTCCTGTTCACCACCGACGGTTTCGAGATGTCCGAGTGGGCGGTGAAGAGACTGTTCTTGGGAGTCTGCATATACGGTCAAGTGATCAAGAAGCACCGGGAAAGCGGACCCGGCGAATCAAGCTCAAGAGGGTGCCGGAATCCTGGTTCTACACGGTTTAGTAGTTATTCCGTCGAACGAGACCGTATACTCTAGGATCCTCCGCAATCCACGAAGGAATACCAGCATGAAGAATGCCTGTACTAGGGCGCTGTGCCTGCTTCTCATATCCGCGCTGTGGGCCGGCTGCGCCGACGAAACCACCCCTTCTTCCCAGCCTCTCGAGCGATCCCAGTCCTCACCCGGAAAGCTGAGAATTCTACTCAATAGTGACGGGGGAGACGCGGCTCTCATGGCGTTTGAACCGCCTATCTCACCCCAGCAGCTCAATCGGGCGGTGAACGAGATCGAGGGAACCCAGGTGGACGTCTTCATCGAGTGCATCCAGTGGAGCGATGAGCAGATGCTCTACCCCACCAAGGTGACGGAAGTCTACGCCAAGGCCATCAGCGAGGATCACAAGACCGACTTCAAGAACAATCCAGGGATACGTCGTTGGGCTCAGAATGTGGACAGTCTGCTGGAAGACGGGAAAGACCCCTTGGAGATCTGGGCACGACGCAGCCATGAAGCCGGAATGCAGTTCTGGCCCAGCCTGCGGATGAACGATATCCATAAGGACTCGGTAGAGCGTTGGCCTTCTTTCCGGAGCCAATGGGAGCGGGAACGCCCCCATATCCGACTGGGCAGGGAGGTGCCCGATCGATACTTGAAGCGCGCCGAGCGCCCCGGGAAACCCTCCGACGGCGAGTCCTGGGCCATGAACTACGCTCTGGAGGAGGTCCGCAATCGCAAGCTGGCGATCATCGAGGAGGTGTGCACCAACTACGACATCGACGGCTTCGAGCTGGACTTCCTGAGCCATCCCTACTACTTCAAGGGAGGGGAGGAAGCCGCCGGCATACCCCTCATGACAGAGTTCGTGAGCCAGGTCCGTAGCCTGATGAATCAGATCGGAGAGCAGAAAGGGAGGAAGCTGACACTTTTGGTTCGAGTCCCGCCCAGTATCGACATGTGTGGGGAAATCGGATTCGACGTCAAGACCTGGATTCGCGAGGAGTTGGTGGACATTCTCTCTCCAGCCACGCGTGGCTATCTGGACATGAACAGTGACTGGGCTAGCTTCGTCGAACTGGCGAAAGGGACGAAGGTGGAGATCTCGGGAGGGCTCTCCGACCTCTATGTCCGAGACTATACCGGACGGAAGACAGGTCGTGCCTCGATTGAGATGATGCGCGCGGCCGCCGCGACAGCCTGGCAGGAAGGGGTCACGAGTATTCACCTCTTCAACTACGACTGTCACGCCAGCGGCAAGGGGAAACCAGGAACGCTGTTCAACCCGAGCGAGCTGCAGGCTCTGAGGGAAATCGGAGACCCGGAGAAGATTGCCCGGAAAGACAAGCACTACTATGTCACTCGGGACATGGGAGGCCGGACCGCGGAAGCGGGTGGCGAGATGCAGCTGCCTACCGAAATCACCGAGTCCAACCAGACCAGGGAGCTGAGCTTCACTGTTGGAGACGACGTAGAGTCAGCTCAGAAGGCAGGCGTTCTCGAATCGACTTCGCTGCTCCTGGCCCTGGAAGGATACGACCGTTGGGATGACGATTTGAGAGTGGAGCTGAACGGTCAACAGCTGAGGGGAGTGTCCAAAGAAGGCGCGCTTCGCTTTGAAGACGTGCACCCCGAACAGGGGGGCAACCGGTTGGCTGTGACCCTTCGCAGCCGTCCCGCTTCTCGCCAGGACCCCATCAGGATCCAGGGAGTCGAGTTGTTGATCGACTACCGGGATTAGACCGTCGGACGGGATCTTCCCAAAAGCCTTTCAACCGGACAGTAGTGACACTAAGCTCGGACAATCATGGAATCTCAATTCAGCTTTGGCACTCTCAACTACCTGATCCTCTTTGCCTACCTTGCCTTGATGCTGGGCATCGGGTTCTGGTTCTCCGGCCGGCAGACTTCCATCGAGGAGTACTTCCTCGCAGGGCGGAGAATGCCCTGGCTAGTGGTGGCGTTGAGCATGTTTGCCTCCCTCACCAGTGCCGTCACCTACATGGGCGTGCCGGGCACCGTCTACACCGAGAATACCTCGTTCGTCCTCGCTGCCATCGTCAGTCCGATCGTGGCACCGTTCGTCGTCTTCCTCTTCTATCCCTTCTATCGGAGACTCAAAGTCACCACCAGTTACGAGTACATCGATCGGCGCTTCGGCGCTCAGGCGCGCTATGCCGTCTCGGTTTTGTTCCTGCTGGCCCGGGTGGGCTGGCTTGGGACCGTTATCTACGTGCCGGCCTTGACCCTTTCGGTGGTGACCGGGATCGATCTCACCTTGGCCATCCTGCTGATGGGCATCCTAGCGACTGTCTACACGGTTATGGGTGGGCTGACCGCTGTCCTGTGGACCGATGTCCTGCAATTCATCATTCTCATGGGGGGGGCCGTCTGGGTGGCGCTGGAGTTGATCCAGTCGGTACCGGGTGGCATCGGCGGGATCCTGGAGTTTGGAAGTCAGGCGGGACGAATCAAGCTCGCCGACTGGACTCCCAGGCTCTACGAGCTGAGCGCTCCTATCATCCTCCTCAGCTACTTCTTCCAATTCATGCAGGACTACGGCACCGACCAGGTGACTGTGCAGAGGCTACTGGCGGTGAAGACTTTCCGGGGGATGATCAAGTCGGTGGTTTTCAACTCCTTCACCGACTTCTTCATTATCGTTCTTCTGACCTTCGTCGGTCTGGGCTTGTTCGTCTACTTCCAAACAGCATCCTCAGGAGTGGCGCCGGGGATCGAACGGAATGAGATCCTGCCTTTCTACATCATGGCTACGCTCCCCCAGGGAGTCTCGGGACTGATCATCACGGGGATCTTCGCCGCCGCTATGTCCAGCATGGACTCCGGGATCAACTCGGTGACGGCAGTCGTGGTCAACGATTTCATCAAGCCCTTGAGAAAACAGCTGGCGGATGACAGATCCGATGTACGATTGGCCCGCATGTGCACCCTGGCCCTGGGTATTTTCGCCACACTGGTGTCCTTTGTCGTTTCCTACATCGACGACATTCTGCAAGCTGCCCAGACCTTCCTGGGCCTCTTTTCGGGACCGGTGCTGGCGATCTTTCTTTTGGGCATCTTGACCCGCCGGGCCAACTTCAGGGGGTGGCTCATAGGTATGGGGATGGCCCTGCCCTGCACACTGTGGGTCCAGATCTACACCGAGGTACATTGGATCTGGTACTTCCTGATCTCGTTCACGGTGTCGACTACAGTAGGGTTTCTATTCAGTCTTCTTCTGGGAGGGGATAGGGCAGCTCGCGAGCTCACTCTCTGGGGTAGGTCTCAGCTAGGTCAGCTGGAATGACAGGGCCCGAAGGACGCGATCCGGCTCTGTAGGATCGAAGATGGTGGGGCGCTATTCCAGCCTAACGAAAGCGGAGAGAATAGAGATCGGCGTCCTTCATGACGAAACGAAGGCGAACCGCCTTTCCTGCCAAAGCGGAGATATCCGAGCCTCTTTCCCAGGCGGCCACCCGTTCGATCTCGTCCCCAGCAATCTCTCTCGAGTCTTTGAGAGCATAACCGGGAATCGCCTCTCCCGAAGGACCCTGAATCTCCACCTGGACGCTGCCGGCAGCCGAGGTAGAGTAGTTGAGCGTCAGCTCCTTTCCAGAGAAGGTAAGAAGCCTCGTCACCATCTCGCCGCCATCGTAGGGGACATTCACCGAGGCGAAGCCATCCAGCCGTAACGCATAGCGGCGGATATGCCAGGAGTCGGTGCCGGCCTCGCGGGTCACGTACATGGAGATCTCGTCCTCACCCGTGGGGACAACGCCCCGGAGAGCATAGGTGGTTCTTGTCTTCCAGTGACGTGCTCCCAGACCGGGACGAATGAAGCCCTCCCGGAAAGTGATGTCGTAGCGGGTGCCTTTGCCCCGAGTGGTCATGAGGACCGTCTCCGAGCAGTCGATTTCCCGCCCCTCAGGAATGCCCGTAGTCAGACTGAGAATCTTGTGTGTACGAAACCAGGAGGACTTTTCTTGCCTCCTGTTTTTCTCCTGCTGCAGAGCTAAATGTTTCGTATCTTTTCAAGGTTTATGGTGGCGAAAAATCTGGGCAACTTGTTTGTTTTAGGAGCTTTTCGTAGGAAATCACTCGAAACCTGGTTGCATTCGTAATGCGTAGGTTGGAAGAGAACTGGAGACGGCCACCGATCGCTTAGAAGAAACGACTTGATGGAATCGCAGATCCTCCCCCAGCAATCTGATGTATTCTGGAACCACGGGTTCTAGCAGAGTGCGCATGGGGTGCGGAAGGTCCGCTTTTTTTGCGGCTCTGTGCAGGGTAGTGCAGGGTCTAAGTCCTTTAATGTCAATAGCTGCAACGTTTGCAGAAGAATTCCCAAGCTGGACGTCCTGGGTGAGCCATCTGGCGAGATCCTGTAGCTCCCGCCATTCCTACGCGTGAACGTGTTGCAGCGGCGTCTAGACGAAAGCAGGGTGTCTTTCTTGTGCCAGAGAGTTGTCTTGCGAAACCTGTATCGGGAGCAATGTGGTACCTCAATAGCTATCGTTTCAGTAAGCGATCCCGTAACTTGTTGAAAAGATTGGTGGAGACGAAGGGGCTCGAACCCTCGACCTCCTGAGTGCGATTCAGGTGCTCTTCCAGACTGAGCTACGTCCCCACCGAGGCGTTTATTCTACCAGAAATCCTGGAGTGCTTTGACGAAGATGCTTTTTCAGCCGCCCCGCTCCGCTGGAAGCTGCTCTAGCTCTTTCAGCCCAGGCTTTGATCGGATCAGCTGGTTCGATCATTTAGAGCTGGCGTGGGAGGGATACCCGGGAATGGCTGTTGCCTGCATCACGGCCCGGACGATGGCTCGAGCAGTGACTTCCGCTGCCAGGGCTCCGACCTGTCCCAGGTCGGCACCGGTCAGGACTTCGGTGGAGAGGGCGAAGACCGTGTCTCCATCGAATGGCATGTGTACGGGATTGATGCAGCGCGCAAGGCCGTCGTGCGCCATCTGCGCAACCTTGGTCATGCCGGACTTGTCGAAAGCGGCATTGGTTGCCACCACCGCCAGGGTTGTGTTTTCGCTGGAGCCTCCCCCCTTCAGTGTCGGCGGCCCGTTCCGTAGGGCGCTGGCCGTGTCCGCGAAGCCCTGCCCGCCCTGGGCGCGGGCTCCAGCGAGGATCGAACCCGACCTTGGGTCCACCACGTCACCTACTGCGTTCACCGCTGCCAGAGCCGCGACCGTTAGCTCGCCGGCTTGGATAGCGGCCGTGCCCAGGCCCCCTTTCATGGCGTACTCGTGTCCCAGCAGTTTGCCGACCGTGGCTCCGGCTCCGGCTCCTACGTTGCCCTCCGGGATCGGTCCCGAGTTGGCTGCGACACAGGCGTCGTACCCGGCCTGGGGCCCGGGGCGAATCGTTGGGTCTCCCACGGCCAGATCGAAGAGGATGGCGGCGGGGACAATCGGGACCAGCGCCACTGATGTCTGGTAGCCGATGCCTCTCTCTTCGAGGTATCGAACCACTCCAGAGGCAGTATCCAGGCCGAAGGCACTGCCGCCCGAAAGCACCACGGCATGGACCTTGTGAACCGAGCGAACGGGGTGCAAGAGGTCGGTTTCACGGGTTCCTGGTGCGGAGCCTCTTACGTCAACGCCGGCAACCACGCTCTGCTCGACCACGACCACGGTGCAGCCGGTGGGCCGTCGAGGATCGGTGGCGTGTCCAACACGGATTCCTTCGATGTCTGTCAGTCCGCCTTCGTACTCGAGTTCGGGGGATGCAGGCGAGTTCGGCATACAGTGGCTTTTTCGGTAGCCCGACGGCGTTTATCCCGATCGGCAGCGTCGGGGGCGTCGGCCGATTCGGGTGAGGTGCCGGCAAGTCGGGATGTAAGCCGAATCTTGTACCTTGACGGTAGTGATCATTCCTCTAGGGATTGAGTTGCCTCAATCCTCTGGCGGCCTACCCGCTCCGCCTTTCGTCGCCCGAAGACGACAAGCATGGGCCGGACGAGCCCTTGGGGAGCCTATTTGGCCTTGCACCGCGTGGGGTTTACCATGCCTCCGATGTCACCATCGAAGCGGTGGGCTCTTACCCCACCTTTTCAACCTTACCCGGGAGGTTGCCCTCCCCGGCGGTATGTTTTCTGTGGCACTTTCCGTAGGGTCACCCCTCCTTCCCGTTAAGAAGCACGCTGCCCTGTGGTGTTCGGACTTTCCTCCCCCCGAGCATTACACTCGGGCGGCGATCACCCTCCCGACTTGCTAGCGCCGCCATTCTATCATTGAGGTATCTTGCCCTGCCGCTCTTTCCCTTGCCTTCGCCTTTGCCTCCGCCTTTGCCCTGACCTCAGGTTGGCATCGACGCGATCTCAAGAAGTCTCTGCTCCGCCCACTGCAAGGGCAGTCGGAAAGATGCAAGATGACCGAGGGCAAAGGCAAGGGAGGGAGAGCGGCAAGGCTACTTGACGCGGAATAGGCCCCTGCCAATCGATCCGGCCTCGAGCTGGATCAATTCGCCGAAAACGGTCCCGAATTTGACATCTGCTTCGAACTTGATGGGGACGCGGAGACGATCCCTCGAGTACCAGATGCGCATGCTGTGACCTTCGGAGAAGATTCCCCCCTCAGCCAGGAGCTTGACCGCATCGAAGTCTCCAATCTGGGTTTCTACCTTTTCCCGTTTCTCCACCAGTACGCGCATCTCTCTGACCCGTCCGTTGTCGCTGAGGTTGAGTGAGTACTCGCTACCGGGCTCCAGGCGGTGCAGCCGGACTGCGTAGAAGGCCGAGATCACGTCGTTCAAGGGACCTGGGATCCCTGGTCTGGTCTGGTTGCGGAGTTTCCTCGGAGGGTCCACCGAGACGTCCAACTCCTGCAGCCAGGTTGAGTTCTTCCCGTAGTCGAAGACGGCCAGCATGTCTCGCTTGCGTTTGCTCTGCCTCGTCTTCTTCAGGATCCGGTAGGACTGAAAGCCGGTGCTGTCGATGATTGATTCGAAACGGTTCCTTACCTCCAGGTTTGCGACTTCGGTCAGTCGCCCAGCTGAGATGGCGTCCATGCTCAGGGTGTAGACGGGTCTGTCCTGGTACTCTGACTCTCCAATCTCGAAACTGATCTCTCCGGCTTTGAAAGCCGGTAGCATAAAGAGCGGCTTCCAGTTCACCTCGTAGCGCAGCTTCTCACCCGATTGGAAGGGTGCGGTGTAGGCCTGGCCCTTGACCAATAGCGGCGTGACACTTCCCTTGTCCCGGGCAGGCATCGGCCCCCATGGAAGTAGACTAGAGATCAGCAAGAAGGCAGCGTTCTTCGAACATTTCATCATCTATTGATTAGACGCGCACCGGAGGCGGAAACGGTCAAAACCGCTCCTCGATCCGGGTTGCACTGTTCCCCCAATCATTTCCCTGAGGAAGCTTGGTCCCAGGAGAGGCGCCGCTTGACCGACTCGAAGACTTCGGAGACGGGAATGTTCATACAGATGAACTCCCCGCACTTTCTCTTGTTGCAATCAGAGCAGAACAAATAACGCTTTACGGTGTTGTCCTCGGGATTGAAGGAGGCATTCCGCCAGACGGGTGAAGGGCCCAGGATAGAAACCGTAGGGGTGCCAAGGGCCACTGCCAGATGCAGCGGGCCAGTGTCTCCAGAGACCATCAGCCGGGTTCGTTGGCACAAGGCCGCGAACTGGAGCAGATCGGTGGGGAAGCTGACGATGGCTTCAGGGGCCGATGCCTTTCGGATCTCGTCGATCAGGCCTTCTTCGCCGGGTCCGTAGGTGAACACGATAGGCAGATCCAGCTGGCGGCGCATCTGGAGGGCGAGCTGAGCATAGTTGGAAGCGCCCCAGAGCTTGGTCGTCCAGCCGGCTCCCGGGTTGACCAGAACGGGATGCTCGGCCTTGTGCTCGCCCAGCTGGGCGTCTATGTAGTGTCCGGCTTCGGTAGGAATCTGTAGCGGCACAAGTCCGTCCGTCTCCTCGTCGCAGCCGAGGAACCGGACCAGATCGAGATTGTTCTCGATGGCGTGGCACTCAGGTCGGCCCTGCCGCCGGACGGTCTCGGTGTAGAAGCGAGCGGCGTCCGGTTCCCGGCACTGATCCCTATCGAATCCCACTACTCTTCTGGAACCCGATAGTCGGGCCAAGAACGCCGACTTGATGAGACGCTGGAAATCCAGGGCGAGATCGAACTCCTCGCCGCGCAACGACAGGATCAGTGGGACGACCTTGCGGCTGGTGGGCGGTCGCTGTCGCCATTGCTTGGTGTCTGCGGCCCAGAGCCGGGTGATCCCCGGGACCGTGCCAAGCAGGGATAGGTAGTGCGGCTCTACCAGCCAGTGGATCTCGGCGTTGGGGAACCGTCGATGTATCTGTTGTTGGGCGGGGAGGGTGTGGACGATGTCCCCCAGCGCACCCAGGCGCACGATCAGGATCTTTCCCAACTCCTCAGTGGATATGGGGTCACGTCTTGTCTTCAACTCGGTGCGGCTCGTCTCTGCGTTCATTCCCGTCCACTGCGCTGCGTTCGATCGATCTCTCTAAAGATACTGCAGTAACGCCTTTGGCGTAGCACCTGTCTCAAAGGATTTATAGTGGCCTGCCAATTTCAGCTTGCGGGTCAATCCTGCGCCCGGCTGCGAGTCGGCCCCATTCAAGAGAGAGAATCTGGCACGAACACTGAGTATCAAAGGATCTCTCCTTTGGCTTCTTCCGGCCTTCGAAATTCGCCTGTTCGATATTCTGCTGTTTAGCGTTCGAGCTTCCACCGGTTGCCTTCTCCATAGCCAGAAAAAGGCTAAATTACGAACCGCAAAACACCGAACAGGCGAACGCCGAAGGGAATGTAACATCTATGAAGTTTCGGGTCAGTGGGCCCCCCAGAAGCGCTGGCACCATTCGGGAAAGAAACTTTGGTCTGGATGGGGAGATCCTGCTGTTGTCCGGCTCGCTCCCGCCTTCGTCGTCCTCGACAGCCGGAACTGGGGTTCCTATTGCTGAATGGTCACGTCGTTCGCGGCTCTGCCGGACTTGGCTTCGCGATGCTGGCGGTCTATCCGTGCACGGCAACACCTCTTTCCGGCACTGTTCACTGCACCACTGCACCACTGCATCACTGCTCACTATTCAAGGAGCTGATCGGTCTGATTCAACAGACCCATCGACGCATCCATGACTTCATCCACCTGAATCCGATCGAAGCAGCGTAGATCGATGGGACACTCTCGCAGCAGACAGGGGCTGCACTCAACGTGTTTGTGCAGGACTACGGCTCTGGGGTTGAAGGGGCCCGTAGCCTTCTCATCGGTGGATCCGAAAATTGCGACCTGGGGAACACCCAGGGCCGCGGCCAGGTGCATTGGACCGGAGTCGTTGCCGACCATGAGTTGGCAGCGCGAAATGATACCCATCAGGGTGGGCAAGTCGGTCTGCCCCACCAGATTGTCGGACTTTTGGCTCATCCGGGAGCATATCTGCTCTGCGATCGCCATCTCAGAAGTGGAGCCCAGCAAGAGTACCTCGGCATCCGCCTCCTGAACCAGTCGATCGGCCAGGACCGCGTATCGCTCTGGAAACCAACGCTTTGCCGGACCAAAGCTGGCGCCCGGATTGAGAGCGATGAGTGGGCGTCTGGTGTCAACGTCGTTGTTTTTCATCAGAGCATCGGCACGTTCCAGGATTCGGGGAGTGACCTGCAGGCGAATGTCGGGTTCGATAGAACTCTGCTGCAGATAGTCGATCGGGGATACTCGGGTCTGGTACAGGAGGTCCAGGTAATAGAAGATCTGGTGGCGATCCAGCTGTCGGATGCGTGGTTTGGCTCTTCGGGAAAGAAGAAGACTCCGGCGGTCGGTGGCGTATCCGATCCTCTCCGGAATCCGGGCCAGGAAGGAGAGCAGCGCCGCTCCAAAGGAGTTCGGAAAGAGAATAGTCGTGTCGAAGTTACGCAAGCCGCGAGCAGCCTTGAGGAGATTCAGCGGGTTTGACGAGGACCCGTCCAACGTCCTGATCTCGTCGACCAGGCCCTGATCCTGGTAGATCGCCGCCACCCAGGGCCGTGCCAGTACTGCCAGATGTGCGCTCGGGTACAAACGCCTCAGCTCTCGAAGAGCTGCCAGCGACATCACGACGTCGCCAATCCAATTGGTGGAGCGGACCAGGATACGGGTCATTCGAAGGTCCCAAGTCGGAAAGGTCCCAAGTCACAGGGCGTCATGGCCCAAGGTTCCCTTGGTACACTAGTGGGCCTCAAGCAGGTTGTCCATTTCTGAAAGAAACGACTTCCGGTACTCGGCCTCATCCTCGGGTCGGAACTCGATCTGAAAGACAAAGATCCGCTCTTCCGGGAAATCAAGTGCCTTCAGACGCACCGCGTCTTTCTCGGTAGTCATCAGGCCGGCTGCGTCCCCTTCCGACAGGCGCCTGAGCACGTGGTTCAGCTCCCCCTGGCTGAAGTTGTGATGATCGCGAAACAGAGCCCGATCCACGACTTCGATCTGATAGTGAGCGAGGTCTTCGATGAAGAGTTCCGGATTCCCGATAGCGGCCAGGGCGATCACGCGCTTGCCGGAAAAGTCCCGCACGCGATAGGCCTTCTGGCTCTTGAGGTCGTAGATCCCGGTAGCATCGTGGTAGAAGTAGGAGATCGAGGCGATCTTGTTGTGCTGGCGGATCTGACGCTCCAATGCCTCATAGTCGAAGGCTAGATGGGCATGCGTCACCACCACCAGATCGGCGCGCTCAATTGCCTGGAAAGGTTCGCGAAGTCGACCCGCCGGAAGCAGCTCCAGCCGGCTCAGGGGTTCCGCCGCATCCCAAAGCAGAATGTCTAGATTGCGTTTCAGCTTGATGTGCTGAAACCCATCATCGAGCAGATAGGCATCAGCATCACGAGTTTCCGGATGGTCCAGGGCGACCCGGCGACGATGCTTGCCGACCGCAACCACAAGCCCGGGGAGCCTTGTTGCCAGCAGGTAGGGTTCGTCTCCACAATCCTCCGGCTGGCAGAGAATCTTGCTGCCATCGCTCACCAGAAGACTGGAATTTTCAGCGCGGCCCCGGTAGCCGCGGCTCAGGATCACTGTCCTGTAGCTCGCTTCCTGCAGAAGCCTGGCGAGGTAGAGGACAAAGGGAGTTTTGCCGGTGCCGCCGACGGTCAGGTTTCCGACGCTGATCACGGGGCCTGGTAGCGTCCCTCGCTTCAGAATTCCACTACGGTAAAGGCGCACCCTCAGGAAGAGGACGGCGGCATAGAGCCGGGAGAGTATGAATTTCATGGGATCGTGGCCCTACCTGATCGGTCCAGATATTGCTCGACGATTTCCAGGGTGCGCTGTACGGCACCCTGATTGTCGCGGATGACTTTGCGGGCATTTCGTCCCAGCCACTCTCGTGCTTTGGTGTCGCGCAGCAGGTCGAGGATCTTCTCGGTCAGCTGCTCCGGTCCCTGGACCTGAAGGGCACCATAGGACCCCAGAAAGGTGTCCGCGATCTCTCGGAAATTCTCCATGTGGGGCCCCACCAGAACGGGTCTGCCAAAATAGGCGGCTTCGATGATGTTGTGTCCCCCGGTGGCTACCAGGCTCCCTCCCACGAAGATGACGTCACCCAGCTCATAAAAGAAAGGAAGCTCACCGATGCTGTCAAGTATGAGCACATCGCAGCGGTGTTCCAGCAGCCTCTCCTCGCTTATCCGATCGAAGTCGCTGCGCCTGGAATAGGGTAGATTATGCTTTTGGAGCAGGCGCTCGATGATTTCGGATCTTCGCAGGTGGCGCGGTGCCATCAGCAACCTCAGTTCAGGGAAATCCTGGCGCAGCTGAAGGTAGGTTTCCAGCAGCGGCTCTTCTTCCCCCTCGCGAGTGCTGCCGCAGACCCAGATCGGGTCCTCGGGACTGTGTTGCAGCAGGCGACGAGCCAGCCCCACGGCTGCCAACTTCTGCTCGGCGGCGGGGAGGTCATAGTCGTACTTCAGGTTGCCGATCCAATGGACACGGTCTTTCCGGGCTCCCAGCTTCAGCATTCGCTTCTTGTCCTGGTTCGACTGCATGCAGAAGCGCTCAACTCGATTGAGGATCGGGTGCATCGCACGCCGAACACGCTGGTAGCGGTGAAAGGAGCGGTCCGAGATCCTGCCGTTGACGATCACGATCGGAATCCCGAGCGAATCGGCGCTGGTTATGAACCCCGGCCAGAGCTCGGTCTCCGCGATCAGGACAACGGAAGGACGAATGGCACGCAGATAGCGGCGGCAGAGCCAGCCCCAGTCCAAGGGGAAGAAGAAAATCTGGGCCCGATCTCGGAACAGCTCCCTGGCCAGGATTTGGCCCGTGTCCGTGGTGGTGGAGATGAAAAGCTGCGAAGAGGGTAGTTCCAGAGCGTCCAGCAGGGGACGAACTGAATTGATCTCCCCCACCGAAACGGCGTGAATCCAGACACAGGACTCCCTGGGTGCGCCAGTCAGCCCGTGGAGGACTTGCGGTAGTGTCATTCGCTGCTTCAGATGAATCCGCTTTCCCTCGGCAAGGTAGCGATAGAGCGAGATGAAAAGCCAGGGGATCAGGAGGAAGCTGTAGGTCAGCGAATACAGGGTCATCCAGATACGCATATTTCGAAGTCAGCAAATCCCAAAATACAAGATACAAGATACAAACAAATTTCAAATTCCAAAGATCAAAGCTCCAAACCGGGACGGTTTCTTGGGTTTTTCCTTTTTTCCTTCCCGGAGGCTATCATTTTCGCTGAAATGTTGTTTTAGAATAGTAGTTTCCGCTGCTTGACAAGGCGGCGGGGATCAGGCTAAGATCTTCAGGCTTTTTGATTAGGCGGAGTGGCTCCGAATGATGCCTATGTTGGCATCATTTTTTTGTTTCTGAGGAATTAGGGCCCATCACACTATGCCAACATTCAACCAGCTAGTGCGTAAAGGTAGAAGTAAGGCCAAAGCGAAGACGAAGAGTCCGGCTCTTCAGTCCTGTCCCCAGCGACGGGGCGTTTGCGTTCGGGTATACACCCAGACGCCGAAGAAACCGAATTCGGCACTTCGAAAGGTCACTCGCGTTCGTTTGACCAACGGGATTGAGGTGACTACCTATATCCCGGGTGTGGGTCACAACCTTCAGGAGCACTCTATTGTGTTGATTCGAGGTGGGCGTGTTAAAGATTTGCCCGGTGTTCGATATCACGTAATTCGGGGGACCTTGGATACGGCGGGGGTGGAGGGTCGCCGGAAAAGCCGATCCAAGTACGGGGCCAAGAGGCCGAAAGGTTAACCAACTAAGACGATCCCTTCACAAGCTGCAACCGGAGATCACTCTTTTGCAGCTTGTTTTGTATCGGGAGTACGGTGAATGCCACGAAGACGAGAAGTCCCGAAGAGACCTGTTCTGGCCGACTCGGTCTACAACAGTAAGTTGGTCACCAGGTTTATCAACAAGATTGTTCAGCAGGGCAAGAAGAGCGCTGCCGAACGGATCTTCTATGGGGCGATGAACTTGATCCAGGAACGGACGGAAGAGGATCCGATGAAGATCTTCAAGCGGGCCGTGGACAAGGTTCGACCCGCGGTGGAGACCAAATCTCGTCGTGTGGGTGGTTCTACCTATCAGGTTCCAGTGGAGGTCAGCTCTCGACGCCAGACCTCGCTCGCGATCCGATGGTTGGTGAACTACACCCGGAGTCGGCATGAGAGGACGATGACCGAGAGGTTGGCGGGCGAGCTCATAGAGGCCGCCAGCGAACGAGGTGGAGCCCTGCGCAAGCGGCAGGACGTTCATCGTATGGCCGAAGCCAACCGTGCGTTTGCTCACTATCGATGGTAGCCAATGGGCTGGAGTTCGTTTCCGGCCGTAGCCTGGGCATGAGCCTAACTTGAGAAGAAAAAGTGCCGAGAGAAGTCGCGCTCGAAAACATTCGGAATATCGGGATCATGGCCCACATCGATGCGGGCAAGACCACGACTACCGAGCGGATTCTTTATTACACCGGCAAGAACTACAAGCTGGGAGAGGTCCATCACGGCACGGCTACGATGGACTGGATGGCTCAAGAGCAGGAGCGGGGAATCACGATTACGTCGGCTGCTACGACCTGCGAATGGAACCAGGCTCGTATCAACATCATCGATACGCCCGGACACGTCGATTTCACGGCCGAGGTGGAGCGATCGCTTCGAGTGCTGGATGGGGCCGTGGCCATCTTCGATGCGGTAGCGGGAGTCGAACCCCAGTCGGAAACCGTCTGGCGTCAGGCCGATAAGTACCAGGTTCCGCGAATCGCCCTGATGAACAAGATGGACCGGGCGGGAGCGGATTTCTTTGCCTCTGTAGCCTCGATTACCGAGAAGCTGGGCGCGACTCCGATCCCCATACAGATCCCGCTGGGGCAGGAAGAGGAATTCTCAGGAGTCATCGATTTGATGACGATGAAGGCGCGGGTCTACAAGGTCGAGACTCTCGGAGCCGAGTTTGTTGAGATGGACATTCCTCCGGAGTATCAGGAGCAGGCTCAGCAGTGGCGAGAGAAAATGATTGAGCTGGCAGTTGAAGGCGACGACGGGGTCCTTGAGAAATACGTCGGGGGAGAGGAGATCACTGTCGCGGATCTGCAACTGGCTCTCCGAAAGGGAACTTGTGACCTTCGCTTTACTCCTTGCCTCTGTGGGTCTGCCTTCAAGAACAAGGGAGTGCAGCCGCTGTTGGATGCCATTGTCGACTATCTGCCATCGCCACTGGACATTCCTCCAGTCCAAGGCATCGGCGTGGGAGCTGGAAAGCCGGCGGTCCGAAGGGCCTCCGACGATGAGCCGTTTTCGGCCCTTATTTTCAAGATCATGACCGATCCTTTTGTCGGGCAGTTGGCCTTTCTGAGGGTCTATTCCGGGCAACTCAAATCAGGTTCCACCGTCTACAACTCGTCTTCCGGGGCCAAGGAGCGAATCGGTCGGTTGCTCGAGATGCACGCCGACAAGCGCGAGGACATCACGGAAGTCTGGGCTGGCGACATCGTGGCCGCGGTCGGTCTGCGCGAAGTAGTCACCGGCGAGACCATCTGTGACAGAAACAATCCCATCGTGCTGGAGTCGATGGAGTTTCCCTCTCCGGTTATCTCGGTTGCGATTGAGCCCAAGACGCGAGCGGATCAGGAAAAGCTGGGCTTTGCTCTGGGAAAGGTGATGCAAGAGGATCCTACCTTCAAGACGCACACCGACGATGAGACGGGGCAGACGCTGATTTCCGGAATGGGCGAGTTGCACCTGGAGATCATCGTGGATAGGCTGCTGCGCGACTTTGGCGTGGGAGCCAACGTGGGGAAGCCTCAGGTCTCTTACAAGGAGACGATCACGAAGTCAGCCGAAGGGCGGGGGCGCTACGTCCGCCAAACCGGGGGACGAGGGCAGTACGGTGACGTCAAGATCACTGTCGAACCCAACGAAGGCGAAGGGTTCGTCTTTGACAATCGTATCGTGCGTGGAGCGATTCCACGCGAGTTCATCGGACCCGTGGAGACCGGAGTCCGAGAGGCCATGGAAAGCGGCGCTCTGGCAGGCTACGAGATGCAGAACATCACGGTGTCCTTGCTGGACGGTTCGTATCACGATGTGGACTCTTCGGAGCTGGCCTTCAAGATTGCGGGGTCGATGGCGTTCAAGGACGCGGTCAGCAAGGCCGGGCCGGTGTTGTTGGAGCCGTTGATGAAGATCGAAGTCGTGGTTCCACAGGAGTACCTGGGGGACGTTATCGGCGATCTGAACAGTCGCCGAGGGCATGTAGGAAACCTGGAGCCACGAGGCAGCAGCCAGGTGATTACGGCCAATGTTGCCCTGGAGGAAATGTTCGGTTACGCGACCGTGCTGCGCTCACTTACGCAGGGGCGTGCGACCTACAGCATGCACTTCGAACGGTACGAAGTGCTGGCGCCGCAGGTGGCTGAGGAAATCATCTCGACGACACAGGGTAGGCTTGTTGGTAGAGCCTGAGAGCTCAGATTCAAGTCTCTTCCGAGGGATACGCTGATCTAGAGAGGATGTCATGGCGAAGGCGAAATTCGAGCGAACGAAACCGCACGTGAATATCGGAACGATCGGGCACGTGGATCACGGCAAGACGACCCTGACGGCGGCGATCACGGAGGTTCTGGCGGGGCAGAATGATTCGGTAGAGGTGCGATCGTTTGATTCGATCGACAATGCGCCGGAAGAACGAGAGCGTGGGATTACGATCGCAGTGGCGCATGTGGAGTATGAGACGGAAGGGCGGCATTACGCCCACGTGGACTGTCCGGGTCACGCGGACTACATCAAGAACATGATCACGGGAGCCGCGCAGATGGATGGAGCGGTGCTGGTGGTCTCGGCCGCCGATGGCCCGATGCCGCAGACGCGCGAGCATATCCTGTTGGCGCGGCAGGTCGGAGTGCCGTCGATCGTGGTGTTTTTGAACAAGGCCGATCTGGTGGACGATGAGGAACTGCTGGAGCTGGTAGAGTTGGAAGTAAGAGAGCTGCTGTCGTCGTACGATTTTCCGGGGGACGATATCCCGGTGGTGGCGGGCAGTGCGCTCAAGGCGATGGAAGGGGACGAAGCGGCGCAGAAGCAGATCCTGGAGCTGATGGCGCAGGTCGATGGGTATATTCCGCTACCGGAGCGGGAAGTGGATAAGCCGTTCTTGATGCCGATTGAGGATATCTTCTCGATCAGTGGACGAGGGACGGTGGTCACGGGCCGAGTGGAGCGCGGGAAGATCCTGGTCGGGACGGAGATGGAGATCGTGGGGATCCGGCCGACGGTCAAGCGGGTGGTGACGGGTGTCGAGATGTTCCGGAAGTTATTGGACGAGGGGCAGGCGGGAGACAATGTGGGTCTGCTGCTGCGAGGAACGGACAAGGATGAGGTGGAACGGGGGCAGGTGGTAGCGGCGACGGGAACGATCACGCCGCACACGAAGTGCAAGGCGGAGACGTACATTCTGAAGAAGGAAGAGGGAGGCCGCCATACGCCGTTTTTCAATGGGTATCGGCCGCAGTTTTATTTTCGGACGACGGATGTGACGGGAGACGTGGATTTGCCGGAAGGGACGGAGATGGTAATGCCGGGAGACAACGTCTCGGTGCAGATCAATCTGATCACGCCGATCGCGATGGAGCAGGGACTGCGCTTCGCCATCCGAGAAGGCGGCCACACTGTCGGTGCCGGCACCGTGACCGAGATTATCGAGTAGGTGGCAAGCAAGAATGACTAACGAAAAGATTCGAATCAGGCTCAAAGCCTACGACCATCGGGCATTGGATCAATCCACCACAGAAATCGTAGAAATCGCCAGGCGAACCGGTGCGGTTGTTTCTGGTCCGATTCCGCTGCCTACCCGCATCGGACGGTATACCGTGCTGCGCTCGCCGCATGTGGATAAGAAGTCTCGCGAGCAGTTTGAGATTCGTACCCACAAGCGACTGGTGGACATTCTGGAGCCCACTCCTCAGACCGTGGATGCGTTGATGAAGCTCGATCTGCCGGCGGCCATTGATGTCGAGATCAAAGCCTTCGGGAGCGAAAAGGAATAATCATGATCGGCGGCTTGATCGGTAAAAAGGTAGGAATGACCCAGGTCTTCGACGAGAACGGTCAGGTCATTCCGGTGACCGTGCTGGAGGCTGGACCCTGTGTGGTCGTGCAGAGAAAGACCTCCGAGAAGGAAGGGTACGAGTCCATTCAGTTAGGCTTGGTAGAGCCGAAGCGGCAGCGGGCGAACTCACCCATGAAGGGTCACTTCAAGAAAGCAGAGGTTCCGCCCACTCGGGTCCTGAGGGAGTTTTCCTACCAGGAGACCGAGGAGGCTTCGCTCGAAGTTGGAGCACAGGTGCTGGTCAACGACGTGTTCGAGGCGAATGATCGAGTCGACGTGGTTGGCACAGGGAAGGGTCGAGGGTTTCAGGGGGTCATCAAACGGCATGGATTCAGTGGGGGCAAGGCCACCCACGGTTCGATGTTTCACCGCGCACCCGGTTCCATCGGTCAGAGCGCCTACCCCGGTCGAGTTTTCAAGGGGATGAAGGGTCCTGGAAGAATGGGGAACAAGAGAGTCAAGGTGCGCAACCTGGAAGTGGTCCAGATCGACCAGGAGAAGAACCTGATGTTGGTCAGAGGGGCTGTTCCCGGGAGTCGAGGCAACTACGTGTTGATCCTGCAGCCAAGGTTGAGGCCAGGTCATGGCACAAGTTGAAGTCAAGAATCTGAAGAACAAGGTCGTGGAAAAGCTCGACCTTTCGGATCAGGTGTTCGCCTATGCTGCTTCCGAATCGCTGGTCTGGGAGGCAGTCAATGCCTATCTGGCCGGTCAACGGAAAGGGACCCATTCGACCAAGAACCGCGGTCAGGTCCGGGGCGGAGGGCGGAAGCTCTGGAGGCAGAAGGGGACCGGGCGAGCCCGGGTAGGCAGCAACCGAAGTCCCTTGTGGCGTGGTGGTGGTGTTACTTTCGGGCCGCAACCTCGGGACTACAGCCAGCCCTTTCCCAAGAAGAAACGGCGTGGGGCGGTCAAGATGGCCCTATCCGACAAGCTTCAGGACGAAAGAATCCTCGTCGTCGATGACTTCGAGTTGCCCAGCCACCGCACCCAGGAGTTTGTTGGCTTGATGAAGACTTTTGGGCTGGAGAAGAAGGTTCTGGTGGTCGACGCCCGGGAGAATCGAAATCTGTTTCTCAGCACCCGCAATCTTCCTGGGATCAAGATGGTGCAGCCCATCGGCTTGAACATCTACGACCTGCTCAACTGTGGCCACCTGATGATCAGCAAAGGCTCCCTACTGGAATTGCAGGAGGTTTTACTGCGATGACCGAATCCTTTGACGTTCTGAGGTACCCTCATATCACCGAAAAGGCGGCGCTGCAGAAAGAGCAGAGTGAGGGCCGCGTGGTGGTCTTCAAGGTTGACAGGAGCGTGAGCAAGCATCAGGTGAAGGAAGCGGTGAAGAAGATCTTCAGCGTAGAGGTCGCTCAGGTACGGACCGCGAACTTTGAGGGCAAGGTCAAGCGTCAGGGCCGCTACAGTGGACGGCGCGCCAAGTGGAAAAAGGCCTATGTCACTCTGAAGCCGGATCAGAAGATGCCGGAATTTTTCGAGACTGTGTAGGACACCATGGCGTTGAGAAGCTACAAACCAACTTCACCCGGGACGCGTTTTCGAACCGTACAGACCCGGGACGAGCTGACGGACATCAAACCGCTGAAGCGGCTGACCAAGGGGAAGAAAAAGATCAGCGGCCGCAACAACGGGGGAAAGATCTGCGTGCGTCGACGGGGCGGTGGCCACAAGCGGCGCTACCGGATCGTTGATTTCAAGCGTAACAAGGATGGGATTCCAGCAAGAGTAGCCGCGATCGAGTACGATCCCAATCGAAGCGCGAATCTCGCCCGTCTTCATTACAAGGACGGAGAGAAACGCTATATTCTCGCTCCCTCCGGAGTGAAGGTGGGAGACGAGGTCGTCTCCGGCCCGGATGTGGATATCATCCCCGGCAACTGTCTTCCCATCATCAATATCCCCCTCGGGACCGTGCTCCACAACATCGAGTTGACTCGGGGTCGAGGAGGACAGATGGTGCGCTCAGCAGGGGGCTCGGCCCAACTGCTGGCAAAAGAGGGGACTTACGCTCAGCTCAAGCTGCCTTCAGGAGAAGTGAGAAGGGTGCACCTTCTCTGCCGAGCGACGATAGGGCAGGTCGGTAATCTGGACCACGAGAACGTCTCCCTGGGAAAAGCAGGGGCGACGCGTTGGCGTGGCCGCCGTCCCAAAGTGCGAGGTGTCGCGATGAACCCGGTTGATCACCCCATGGGTGGTGGTGAGGGTAGGACGTCCGGTGGACGCCATCCGACCTCCCCCTGGGGATGGAAGACCAAGGGCTACCGGACTCGGAGAAACAAGCGAACCGCCAAGTTCATCGTCCGCAGGAGAAAAAAGTAGGCCGGGAGGAATAATGCCGAGGTCGGTTAAGAAGGGGCCTTTTGTAGATGACCATCTGCAGAAGAAGCTCCATCATCTGAACGAGACAGACGAAAGAGCTGTGATCAGGACCTGGTCTCGAAGGTCCACTATCACGCCCGACATGGTGGGGCATACGATCGCAGTTCATAATGGTAAGAAGTTTGTTCCCGTCTACATTACGGAGAACATGGTCGGGCATAAGCTGGGAGAGTTCGCTCCGACCCGAACATTTAGAGGGCACACTGGCAGAGGAGATCGATCTGCCAGGATTCGGTAGGCCCAACTAGCAAGGAGTCGTGGAGACGGCCGTGGAAGCATTTGCGATTGCCAAATACGTCAAGGGTTCGCCTCAGAAGGCGCGCTTGGTCATCGACCTGATTCGGGGCAAAAAGGTCGAAGCAGCGCTGGGTCTGCTTCAATTCTCGAGGAAGCGGGCAGCGGTACCGATCGAAAAGGCCCTGCGTTCGGCGATTGCCAATGCCGAGCAAAAGGAGCCCACGGTCGATCTGGAAGAACTGGTTGTGAAGGAAGCCTACGTTGATCTGGGACCGTCGAAGAACCGCTGGAGGATGAGACCTGCCCCAATGGGTCGAGCCTTCCGTGAGCGTAGACGGCAAAACCACATCACGATACGCGTCTCGGACGGCAAGGAATAGGAGGAAGATTTGGGTCAAAAGGTACATCCGTACGGTTTTCGTCTCGGATACACGACTACCTGGAAGTCCCGCTGGTTCGCGACCAAGGACTACGGGAACCTCCTGCACGAAGACTTGAAGATCAAGAAGAATCTCAAGAACCGTTTCTACCACGCCGGAATCTCCAGAATCGAGATCGAGCGGGCTGCCAACAAGTTGACCGTGATCATCCGTTCCTCGCGACCGGGGATCATAATCGGGCGTAAGGGCAGCGAAATTGACAAGCTCAGAAATGATCTGCAGACAGCGACGGGTCGTGAGGTCTACATCAATATCCAAGAAGAGCAGAAGCCCGAGCTGGATGCCCAGCTGGTTGCAGAGTCGATTGCTCAGCAGCTGGTGAAACGGGTGGCCTTTCGCCGAGCGATGAGGAGAACCGTCGATACGGCGATCCGATTTGGCGGCCAGGGGATCAAGGTTCGCTGTGGAGGTCGGCTAAATGGGACCGAAATCGCACGCGCCGAATGGTATCTGCACGGACGCCTTCCGCTGCATACCCTTCGAGCCCAGATTGATCATGGCTTCGCTCAGGCATTCACCACCTATGGAGTGATCGGCGTCAAGGTCTGGGTCTACAAAGGCGAGGTCTTCGACACCAAGGAAGCTGAAGAGACCCGCTAGGAGCCGCTGAACCATGTTGATGCCCAAGAAGGTACGCTATCGAAAGCAGCAGAAGGGCCGTATGGCCGGCAAGGCGTTGCGTGGCAGCAAAATGGCATTCGGCGACTTTGGGTTGAAAGCGGTACAGCCCGGTTGGATTACCGACCGGCAGATCGAGGCGGCTCGGATCGCCATGACGCGCTATGTCAAAAGGGGAGGCAAGATCTGGATCCGAGTCTTCCCCGACAAGCCGGTTACCAAGAAACCGGCCGAAACCCGCATGGGAAAGGGTAAAGGCGCACCTACGGGCTGGGTTGCGGTAGTGAAGCCAGGCTGCATTCTCTACGAGATGGAGGGTATGCCGTTGGAGCTGGCTAAAGAGGCCATGCGACGGGCGGCGATGAAGCTTCCGATCCGGACCCGTTTCGTGACGCGTCTCGGAGTGTAATGAAAGCATCGAAGTTGAGAGAGATGTCGGTTGAAGAGCTTGTAGATGAGGGCAGGGAACTCTCCGAGCAGCTTTTTCGCCTGAGGTTTCAGAAGGCAACAGGACAGCTGGAAGACATGATGAAGATCCGTCAAATACGACGTGATCTGGCACGCCTGAAGACGATCCTGACCGAAAAGCAGGGGGCAGAAGCGCCCGCCAATTGAGGAACAGAAACCGGCAATGAACGCAACCGAGCAGCAGGCACCCCGGAAGAAAAGGGCAACGAAATTAGGTCGAGTCATCTCTGCCTCGATGGTCAATAGCGTGGTAGTGGCGGTGGATCGTCTGGTGACCCACCCTCTCTACAAGAAGACGATTCGTCGGACGAGCCGCTTCATGGCACACGACGAAAAGGACGACTGTCGCGTGGGTGACAAGGTCTTGATCGGAGAGACGCGTCCGCTCAGTAAACGCAAGCGCTGGATTGTGCTGGAAATACTCGACCGCGCCAAGGGTTAGGCGGGACTGTCATGATTGGTCTAGCAAAATTATTGCTTCCTCCGTCCTACCTTTGTCGGGCACGCTGCGTTCCGTCGCGAGAGGTGGTCTCATGATTCAAATGCAGACGATCCTCCGGGTGGCAGACAACTCGGGGGCTCGTAAGCTTGCTTGTATCTCGACGATCGGGGGAGACGTGGGCAGAGGCGCCGGTCTGGGCGACGTCATCACGGCTTCGGTCAAGGAGGCCAGTCCCGATGGGGGAGTGAAGAAGGGTGAGGTAGTGCGAGCAGTCGTGGTTCGAATGCGCAAGGAAAGTCGGCGACCCGATGGGTCCTATATCCGGTTCGACGAGAACGCGGCAGTCTTGATCAACACCGCAAGAGAGCCGATTGGTACTCGTGTCTTTGGTCCGGTGGCCCGCGAGCTGAGAGACAAACAGTTCACAAGAATCGTGTCGCTGGCTCCTGAAGTGATTTAGAGAAGGATTGATTCGGCGATGCTCCATGTAAAGAAAGAAGATCAAGTGCTGGTGCTTGGGGGCAAGGACCGTGGAAAGCGGGGCCGTGTCCTACGGGTCTTGCCGACCAGGAGTCGTGCCATAGTCGAAGGCGTCAACATGATTCGGAGGCATACGCGCCAGAATCCTCAGCAGAATATCCAGGGCGGAATCCTGGAGCGGGAGGGTTCTATTCACCTTTCCAACCTGAAGGTCGTCTGCCGCGAGTGTGGAGAGCCCAGCCGGGTTGGCTTTAGTCTGCTCTCCGATGGCAAGAAGGTCCGCATCTGCAAGAAGTGCGAGGGGACCATGGATAAATAATCGGCG
This sequence comes from Acidobacteriota bacterium, assembly GCA_965219005.1. Lineage (GTDB taxonomy): Bacteria > Acidobacteriota > UBA6911 > RPQK01 > JAJDTT01 > CAUZIZ01. The sequence continues at coordinate 654,624 of CBDCMS010000004.1, forward strand.
GCTGGCCTGGCGAGGAGAAATCCACCCAGGGTTTGGGCTAACGCCGGTTGTTTGGGTGCGAGGGAAATGACGAGACTCAGAGACAAGTACGTCAACGAATTAGTGCCTGCTATGATCGAGCGTTTCGAGAACCGGAACGTCATGGCACTGCCGAAAGTCGAGAAGGTCGTGGTGAACATGGGTCTCGGCATGGCGATCCAGAATGCCAAGCTGCTGGACATCGCCGCCGAAGAGCTCTCAGCCATAACCGGCCAGAAGCCCATCATCACGAGAGCAAGACGGGCGATCGCCGGCTTCAAGCTGCGTGCCGGTATGCCCATCGGGCTGATGGTGACCCTTCGGGGAGAGCGGATGTATGAGTTCCTGGACCGGTTCATCAACATCTGCTTGCCTCGAGTCAGAGATTTTCGTGGAGTCTCTCCCAATTCCTTCGACGGCCGGGGCAACTATACGATCGGGGTCAAGGACCAGTTGATCTTTCCGGAGATCGATCTGGCAAAGACCGAGCACATCCACGGGATGAACGTTACGGTCGTGGTGAAAGCTCAATCGGACGATGAAGCGCGTTTTCTCTTGGCTGGGATGGGGATGCCCTTCGCTGGTAAAGAGGAAAGGCGGATGGCCGTTTTATAGTGAAAGAATCGGGAAAGTATCGGGCAAGGATCGTGAGTCCGAGTCTGTGAAGGGCTTGGTAAAAGGAAGGACAGCCAGATGGCGCGACAAGGGCTGATAGCAAAACAGCAGAGGACACCCAAGTTCGCGGTCCGGCGCTACACGCGCTGCCGACGCTGTGGCCGGTCCCGAGGTTACCTGAGGAAGTTCCAGTTGTGTCGGATTTGTTTTCGACAGTTGGCACTGCAGGGTGAGATTCCTGGAGTGACCAAGGCCAGTTGGTAGTGACACAAGTATAGATTAGAGGCACGGGGGTTCCCCGGAGCAGAGTCGAGAGTAACGAAGATGCCAGTCCCAAACCCAGTCGCAGATCTCCTCACCCGGATTCGTAATGCGCAGAGTGCGCGGCACGATTCAGTGGAAGTTCCCTTCTCGAAGCTGAGAGCCGAAGTGCTCAGGATCCTCAAGGAAGAGGGTTACATCAGCGGGTATAAGATCAATGAAAAAGAGCCCTTCATGACGCTGTCGATCGTGCTGAAGTACAGTGCGGACCAGACGCCAGTGATCCAGGTTCTCCAGTGTGTCAGTACGCCAGGTCGCCGTCGCTACGTGGGAAAGGACGAGATCCCGCAGGTGCTCGGCGGTCTCGGTATCAGTATTGTCTCGACTTCCCAGGGCCTACTGACCGGTAAGAAGGCTTCGGAGATCGGTATAGGCGGCGAGCTGCTTTGTGAGGTCTACTGATTGACAGTCAATCAGATTGTGAGTGATTTACTATGTCACGCGTTGGTGGGAAACCCATTTCGGTTCCTGGGACGGTAAAGGTTGCCGTGGAAGGCCGCCAGGTCGTAGTCAAAGGCCCCCTGGGAGAGCTGACGACACCGGTGCCAGAGGGCATCACAGCGAGTCTCGGGGACGAGGGCCTGACGGCCCAGAGGCGGAATGATACCAAGACGCTGAAGGCGCTCCACGGTTTGACTCGTTCGTTGTTGGCCAATGCGGTCAGGGGAGTAACCGAGGGCTTCAAGAAAGAGCTCGACGTTGTTGGAATCGGCTACCGGGCGGAGTCAGCGCCGGGCCGTCTCACCCTGTCCCTGGGATTCTCGCATTCGATCGAGTTCCCTCTTCCCGAGGGCATCAAGGTCAACGTGGAACGTGCCAACAAGACCATTCAGAGTTACGTCGCCTCGATGGTGGTTGAGGGAATCGACAAGTACCTGGTGGGACAGGTGGCGGCCAACATCCGGGCGTTGAGACCACCCGATCCCTACAAGGGAAAGGGGATCCGCTACAGTGATGAGAGGATCCGTCTGAAGGTGGGTAAGAAGGGCGCCTGACAATGGGAAGCAAAATCAGCAGAGCATTTCGCAGAAGAAGGATTCACAAGAGAATTCGCAAGAAGATCACTGGAACTTCGGAAAGGCCGAGACTCTGCGTCTTTCGAAGTCTGAAGCACATCTACGCTCAGATTACCGATGATCTTTCCGGAGAGAATCTTGTGAGTGTGTCAACGCTGAAGCTCGACGGCAAAAAGCTGGCCAATGGCGGCAGCGTGGAGGCGGCTCGCAGCGTAGGGACAGCTATTGCAGAGAAGGCCGCTGACGCGGGGGTCAAGACTGTAGTTTTTGATCGGAATGGCTTTCTTTATTTTGGACGGATAGAGGCGCTGGCTAAGGCAGCTCGGGAAGGCGGGCTGAAGTTCTAGCTCGGATTTCTCATCGCTCGTCGTAGCGAGGCGCCGCAAGGGCTGTCCTGGCAAGCCTTGCGACCGAGGCCACCGCAGTCGTACTTGTACAGTACGTCGAGGAGGCCGACAGAGCATAACGCAGCAAGGGTGGATGCTTGCGGCGACGTAGTAGACTAGCGATGAAGAATCCGGGCTGATGCCCATGGTTCCTGGCAAGGCTTGCTTCGCGGTTTAGCCAGGCCAGGGTGGATGAATGTGGCTCCGTAGCGGGTGAGAGAGACGATCGATGGGGAATCAAGCAAGTATTGATATCGAACTGAAAGATCAGGTCATCTCGATCAACCGGGTGACCAAGGTAGTCAAGGGCGGAAAGAACCTCAGTTTCAGTGCGCTGGTGGTGGTTGGCGACCAGAATGGCCGCGCCGGATACGGAATGGGTAAGGCTCGTGAAGTGCCCTCGGCTATCCGCAAGGGTGTCGAGAAGGCGAGAGGGGCCTTACTAGACGTCCCTCTCAAGGGATCGACCATCCCCCACGCTGTCAGGGGCAGGTTCGGTGCGGGCAAGGTGATCCTCAAGCCGGCTCCAGAAGGAACCGGCATCATTGCGGGTGGACCGGTGAGGGCCGTCATGGAATCGGTCGGTATCAGGGACGTGGTGACCAAGTCGGTGGGGACGACCAATCCTCACAACGTGGTCAAGGCGACCTTCGAGGGCCTGTCGCAGCTTCGAGATGCCGAGCAGGTGGCGAAGATTCGGGGCATCCCGGTGGAGGATCTGTAGTGGCGGAGAAGACGGAGAAGCCTCAATCCGAGACCGCCGCGAAGAAAGCCGGTGGCTCGGCTGCCAAGACCTCGTCGGCGGCTCCCAAGGCGAAGGCTGCAGGAGCCAAGCCCAAGACCGCAACCGCGAAGTCCACGGCAGGAGCAAAGCCGAAGAAGACAGCGGCGAAGTCTCCTCCCAAAGAGGCGAAGCCCCAGAAGACTAGCGAGAAGCCCAAGGCGGCCACTGCGAAGTCTCCCGCAAAGGCTGCTCGCAAGGATGTAGCCAAAATCAAGATCCGATACTTCCGCAGTGCCATCGGACGATCTTTTCGTCAGAAGCGAGTCGTCCAGGGTCTGGGACTCCGGAAGCTGAACCAGGTCGTGGAAAGGCCAGATACCCCGGAGATCCGAGGGATGGTCGCCAAGATACCTCACCTGGTGCAAATCGTTCAGGGAGATAAGTCGTGAGCTATCAGCTGCATACCTTAAAGCCAGCCAAAGGAGCGAACCGGAAGCGAAGACGTGTGGGCAGAGGTCCAGGTTCGGGCCATGGCAAGACCGCCGGGCGCGGATCCAACGGGCAGAAGTCTCGGTCCGGATACTCTGCCAGGGCCGGCTTCGAGGGTGGCCAGATGCCGCTCCATCGCCGCCTTCCCAAGAGAGGATTCAAGAACCCTTTCAAGAAGGTGTTCGTGGTCCTCAACGTCCGCGATCTGAATCGTTTCAAAAGCGGCAGCAAGGTGTCTCCCGAGGTCCTCATCGAGCAGGGAGTGGCCAAGAAAATGAAGGATGGGCTGCGCATCCTGGGCTCCGGGGAACTGACGCGGAAGCTCACCGTGAAAGCCCACCATTTCAGTGAGTCGGCCAAGAAGAAGATTGAGGAAGCAGGCGGCCAGATCGAGGTATTGACCTGATGGCGGAATTCAACCCGGTTCTCGGTAGTTTTCTGAACATCTACCGGATCCCGGACCTGCGTAGGCGCGTGCTTTTCATGCTGGGCCTGTTGGCCGTCTACCGGATAGGCAGCTTCATCCCCACGCCGGGGGTGGATAGCGCCGCCATGCAGGAGTTCTTCGCCCAACAGCCGGGCACGATCTTCGGGTTCATGGATATGTTCTCGGGGGGGAACCTGAGTCGGCTCTCGATTTTCGCTCTGGGCATCACTCCCTACATCACCGCTTCGATCATCCTGCAGCTCCTCACAGTAGTCTGGCCTTTCCTGGAGCGTCTTTCCAAAGAAGGTGAGCTGGGGAGGAAGAAGATCAACCAGTACACGCGCTACCTCACCGTGGGGTTGTGCCTGTTCCAGAGCATGGCGACCTCGATCGCATTGGAACGAACCGAAGCGATTCCCCCGATCGTACCCGAACCGGGGTGGGGTTTTCGGTTGATGACCATGCTGACGCTCACAACCGGGACGACCTTCGTCATGTGGCTCGGAGAACAGATCTCCGAGCGCGGAATCGGGAACGGAATCTCACTGATCATCTTCGCAGGCATCGTGGTGGGGCTGCCCAGCGCCGCTTACTCTCTCCTACAGGATTGGGTGGCAGGGGAACTACACATTATTGCCATCCTTCTCCTGCTGATCATGATGGTACTGGTGATCGCCGCCATCGTCTATGTGGAACGGGGGCAGCGGCGCATTCCGATTCAGTACGCCAAGCGTGTTGTGGGTAGAAAAATGTACGGGGGACAAGCGACCCATCTGCCCCTGCGCGTCAACTCGGGAGGCGTCATCCCAGTCATCTTTGCGGCTTCGATTGTCGCTTTTCCCTCCACTTTGGGACTGGTCTTCCCCGACGTATCCTGGATGCAGGCGATGTCAGAACAGTTGCGACAGGGATTTCCGCTGTACAACCTGATCTATATCAGCGGGATTATGTTCTTCTGCTTTTTCTACGTCAGCATCATCTTCAACCCGGACGAAGTCGCCGACAACATTCGTAAGTATGGCGGCTATATCCCGGGGATTCGTCCCGGCAGGAGGACCGCCGAGTATATCGATCGTACCCTCAGTCGCTTGACGGCAGCAGGCGCGACCTACCTGGTCCTGGTTTGCCTGCTTCCAGAGTTTCTGATCACTGGATTCAAGGTGCAACCTATTCCCTTGATAGGGCCCGGGATCGACAATTTTCTAGTCAACTACGATCTGGACTTCATCACCACCGGACTCGGGGTGAACTTCTACTTCGGAGGGACCTCTCTGCTGATCGTGGTCGGAGTGGGTATGGATACCGTGAAACAGATCGAGTCCCAGCTGATCATGCGTCACTATGAGGGTTTTCTAAAGAAGGGAAGAATTCGAGGAAGAAGAGGTTGAAAGAACCCATCGCACGTCTGAACGTCGCACGTTGTTGAGGAATTCATCCCTAGATGTTAGAGCGAAACACAGCCGCGCACGACTTGACGTGTCAGCGACATGTATCCAAGTTCCGAGGAGTAAGCGGGACTGACATGTTCAGCTGAATCATCCAGCTTGGCCGGTGGCGAGAAGCTGAGACTGGAAGGATCCTCTTCCTCGAATGGGGCCACCGGCAGAAAGAAGTTTCGAGTAACACATGGCAGCCGAGAACGTCGTTATCCTGATGGGGCCTCCAGGTGCCGGAAAAGGCACGCAGGCCATGATGTTGGCGGAGAAGTTTGGCTTTGCCCATATTTCGACCGGTGACATCCTGCGCCAGGAAGTTCGGGCGGGCACGGCCCTTGGAGCAAAGGTCGAAGAGATCATGAACTCCGGCGCTCTGGTTCCGGACGAATTGGTGGCAGAGATCGTCGGCGAGCGGCTTGGCAGCGGAGATGCTCCTTCCGATATCTTGTTGGACGGCTTCCCACGGACGGTGCCACAAGCAGAGTATCTGGAGACCCTGGCCGGAGATTTTGAGCAGATTGCCGTTAACCTCCACCTGAGTGAAGAAGAGGTCGTCAGGCGGCTGGCGGGGCGTCGGCACTGTGCGGGCTGTGGTAGAATCTACAATGTTTACTACTCTGCGCCCACGCAGGAAGGTGTCTGTGATGGTTGTAGGGGAGAGTTGCTCCAGCGTCCCGACGATGCCGAGGAGGTGGTTCGGGAGCGTCTCAAGGTTTATCAGGAGCAGACCAGTCCTCTCATTGAGTTTTATAAGAGCCGAGAGGGCTATTTCGAGGTAGACGGCAGCCTGGATATGGATTCGGTCTTCGAGGAGCTCTCGTCCCTGGTTGTGGGACATCAGAGCAAAGCTTGAAGTGTCGGCGTAGACTGGAATAACGGTGATTGTCTGCAAGGGAAAAGCTGAACTGGCCAAGATGAGAGAGGCCAACCTGATCGTGGCTCAGGTTCTCGATCATCTCGGCAGCCTGATCGCGCCGGGCGTGACCACAAGTGAACTTGATGCGGTAGCAGAAGAGATGATCCTGAAGGCAGGTGCCAAGCCGGCTTTCAAGGGTTATCGAGGCTACCCAGCGACAGTATGTGCTTCTGTCAACGATCGGATCGTTCACGGGATTCCCAACGACGATCCCCTGAAGCAGGGCGACATTATCGGTTTGGATGTTGGAGTTTGTTATAAGGGCTTCTACGGAGACTCCGCTTGGAGCTTCTCCGTTGGAGCCATTTCCGGGGAATTGAAGAGTTTGTTGGATGTCACCCGGGAGTCGCTCTACAGAGGAATAGAAAAGGTGGTCGTAGGGAACCGGATTTCGGATATTTCCCACAGCATTCAGCAGCACGTGGAGAGCCATGGTTTTACGGTGGTTTGCGAGTTTGTGGGGCACGGGATCGGGAAAGCTCTGCACGAGGAACCACAGGTTCCCAATTTCGGTCAGCCGGGACGAGGCCCCAAGCTCCAAGCGGGCATGGTGCTGGCGATTGAGCCAATGGTCAACAGCAAGGGGCCCGGAGTGAAGGTGCTGGACGACCGCTGGACTGCCGTCACGGCGGACGGCGGCTACAGTGCACACTTCGAACACTCGGTGGCTGTAACCGAGGATGGCCCCTGGATCTTGAGTCTAGCCAACGGCAACGGAGCCGCCGATCGGGGAAGGATGATTGAAAGATGAAGGTTCGCGCATCGGTAAAACGTATCTGTCGCCAGTGCAAGATCGTCCGTCGAAAAGGGGTAGTTCGAGTGATTTGTCCGAACCCGAAGCATAAGCAGCGACAAGGGTAGGGAGTGTTATGCGAATCATCGGGGTGAACATTCCAGACAACAAGCGGATCGAAATAGCCCTGACCTATATCTACGGGATTGGGAGAGTGCGTTCCGGCAAGATTTTGACCGAGGCAGGAATAGACTGGGACAAGAAAGCCCTGGATATTACCGAAGAGGAAGCCACTCAGATTCGGCGGATCATCGAAGAACAAGGCCGGATCGAAGGAGATCTGCGCAAGGAGCTGCAACTCAACATCAAGCGTCTGATGGATATCGGTTGTTATCGCGGACTCCGTCACCGGCGCGGCCTGCCCGCTCGTGGACAGCGCACTCACACCAACTCACGAACCCGAAAGGGTCCGCGCAAAGGCAGGATCCTACGTCGTAAGAAACGCCAGTAGGCTGCGAGGAAGAACATGGCAAAAGCCGCCAAGGCAGGAAAGAAGAAGTCGAGCAAGAAGAAAGAAAAGCGGACGATCGCTCACGGGATCGTCCACATCAAGTCGACGTTCAACAATACGATGATCAGCATCACAGACCAGGATGGCAACGTTCTGGCCGCAGCCAGCTCGGGGATGCAGGGTTTCAAGGGCAGTCGAAAGAGTACTCCTTTCGCGTCATCTCAGGCAGGCCATACGGCTGCCAACAAGGCGCGGGATCAATTCGGGATGCGAAGCTGTGAAGTGTGGGTCAAAGGACCGGGTGCCGGCCGGGAATCGGCGGTGCGCGCCATCCAGGCTTCGGGCATCGACATCAGGTCCATCAGGGATGTGACGCCTATCCCCCACAACGGTTGTCGGCCTCCCAAGCGGAGACGAGTCTGAAGGTTTGTGCTTGTGTGGGCAATGGGCTGGCCAGAGGGGCCGCCGATAGTGGAAATCTGAATTGCAAACGTTCTTGCTGTCGCACGATGTGTAAAAGCGGCATCGAGGAATTGAGGTAGAGAGGAGAGTCGGTTTGGCACGCAATGCAGGTCCTGTTTGTCGCCTCTGCAGGCGAGAGGGCATGAAGCTATTCTTGAAGGGGCAGCGGTGTTACTCGGAGAGATGCGCCGTTGACAAGCGTAATTTTGTTCCGGGTGAGCACGGCCGGGATATGCGCACCCGGGCCAAGGTAATCGGATACGGTTTGCAGCTGCGAGAGAAGCAGAAGGTCAAGCGTATCTACGGCGTCCTCGAACGCCAGTTCCGCCGGTATTTCCAGAAGGCGGCCAAGCGCAAGCGTATTACCGGCGAACAACTGTTGCAGTTTCTGGAGCTGCGGTTGGACAACGTAGTCTACCGCCTTGGTTTTGCGACCTCGCGCAGCCAGGCCAGGCAGTTCGTGCGTCACGGGCATGTGACCGTCAACGGGCGTAAAGTGAACATCCCTTCCTACCTGGTGAAAACAGGTGACGAGGTTGCCATCCGCCAGAAGAGCACAAAGAATCCCTTTATCCTGAGCTCCCTCGAGGAGGTCGCGGGGCGGGGCGTTCCCAGCTGGCTCAACCTGGATAAGGAGAGTCTCAAGGGACAGATTGTCGAAGTGCCTCGGCGGGACGAGATTGCGATCCCGATTGAAGAGTCATTGGTGGTCGAGCTCTATTCGAAGTAAGACCTCCGCAGCCGCAGCCGAATCCAAAACACCAGAGTGGAGATAGAATCGATGCAAGGGTTTCAAAGACCAAAGCGACTATTTTACGATGCCCAGACACTGACCCCGACTTTCGGGCATTTTTACGCGCAGCCTTTCGAGCGCGGTTACGCGACCACGATCGGGAACGCGCTTCGCCGTATCCTGCTTTCCTCGACTGAGGGAGCTGCCATTACGGCAGTGAAGATTGAGGATGTCCTGCACGAGTTCTCTTCGATTCCCGGTGTGCGAGAGGACGTGACCGATATCCTGATGAATCTGAAGCAGATCCCACTGATGCTGCACGTGGATCACCCTAAGATCCTCCATCTGGAGGCCAGTGGTGAGGGTGAGGTGAAAGCGGGAGACATCAAGCCGGACCCGGACATCGAGATCCTGGACAAGGACGTCTATATCGCGACCAAGAACAAAGCCTCCAAGCTGGTCATGGAAATCCAGGTCAAGAAGGGAAGAGGTTACGTCCCGGCCAGCGAAAACTACGACGAAGAGTTGGACGTGTCTTACATTCCGGTGGACTCGGTTCACACCCCGGTAAGAAAGGCCAACTTCGCGGTCGAGGCAGCTCGGCTGGGCCAGTCAACCGAGTACGAGCGCTTGAACCTGGATGTGTGGACCAATGGCAGCCTGAGTCCCCAGGATGCAGTCGGTCAGGCCGCCAAGATCCTCAAGGACCATCTCTACTTGTTCATCAACTTCGAAGAGGAGCCCGAGGAGTCGGCTCGGGAAGAGGATGACGAGCTCCATGTCGTCAATGAGAACTTGAACAAGTCCGTGGAAGAGCTGGAGCTCTCGGTGAGGGCCTACAATTGCCTCAAGAATGCCAACGTCCAGACGATTGGCGAGCTGATTGTCCGCACCGAAGCGGAGATGTTGAAGACCAAGAATTTCGGACGCAAATCGTTGAACGAAATCAAGGAGCTCCTGTCAGATATGGGACTTTCCTTCGGCATGAAGATTGACGCTAAAGGCAGACTGATTCAGGAGACCGTGGAGGCGTAGGAGCCTAGCCAGCAGAGATTGGGAAAAGAGCCATGCGACACCGTAGGGAAGGCCGAAAGCTAGGGCGAAACGCGAGCCACAGGAAGGCGCTGTTTCGCAACATGGTCACCGATTTCCTGGACAAAGAGCATCTGATCACGACGGTTCCCAAGGCGAAAGAACTTCGCCCCGTGGCTGAAAAGATGATCAGCCTGGGCAAGAAGGAAACGCTGGCCGCTCGACGCCGCGTCCTCTCCTTCATCCGAAGAAGAGCGGTGGTGCGAAAGCTGTTTGACGATCTGGCCCCACGCTTCGCGGACCGCCACGGCGGCTACACCCGGATTGTTCGACTCGGATTTCGGCGTGGCGACAACGCCGAGCTAGCCCTGCTCGAGCTGGTGGGCAGCGAGTTCAAGGCTGTTGCGGACACGCCCAAGAAGGAAAAGAAGGAAGACAAGGAAGACAAGGAAGAGAAAGAAAACAAAGAAGAAAAGGAATAGTTGGAGCTCCACCCTTTTTCAAGCACCAAGATACAAGATACAAGATACAAACAAATTCCGAATTCCAAGCACCGAATCCCCAATAGCCTGGACGTGGATCGGCGAGTCACAACCCTGGGTTTTCTCGCTTGCCTCCTTCTTTTGTCCCTGCCAGCATCTGCCCAGCTCCGGCAGCTGACGCTGGACGACCTCTTTGATCCCCAAAAAAAGACCAACTTCAGCGGATCCCCTCCTCGTGGGCTGAAATGGCTCAAAGACGGTGAGCACTTCCTGAAGGGCCGCGGCCGCGGATCGAGCGGTCTGGTCCGGGTCAACGCCGCCACAGGCGAGGAGAAGGCCGTCTTCGACGGCACCGACCTGAGAGCTTCGCTGGCGACCCTGCCAGGATTTGCAGAATCCTCGCTAGAGAAGACCGCGAAAGATAGCCGATTTGAGCTCAGTCCCGATGAAAAGGGTGTCCTGATCCGTCACGCCGGGGATCTCTTCTACCATCGCTTCGGCGATGGTGGGGCTTCGCGCCTCACCCGTACTCCCCAAGAGGAGGAGCTTGGCGGCTTCAGTCCCGATAGCAGCCTGGTGAGCTTCGTACGCGACAGCGACCTCTACGTGGTCGATGTCCAGGGAGGAAAGGAGCGCCGGCTCACGACCGACGGCAGCAGCGAACTTCTCAACGGCAAGCTGGATTGGGTCTACCAGGAAGAAATCTACGGCCGGGGTAACTTCAAGGGCTACTGGTGGAGCCCGGATTCTTCGCGGATCGCCTACCTGAAACTGGACGAGTCCCGGGTACCGGAGTTCACCGTGTTGGATCATGAGCCGCTTCACCTGGGCCGCGAGGTGATGCGCTATCCCAAGGCTGGCGATCCGAATCCTGAGGTCCGACTGGGGCTGATCTCCGCCGCCGCGGGCAAGACTGAGTGGGTGGAGACGTTCAAGTACGAGGGCTCCGAGTTCCTGATCACTCGTGTGGGATGGGCACCTGACAGCCAAGCCGTGTTGTTCCAGCTACAGAATCGGCAGCAGACCTGGTTGGATCTGAACCGGTTCGATCTGGCTGGGCACAAGACCACAACCCTGCTGCGTGAGAAGACACCGGCCTGGACCAGCGTCCTGGGCGAGCCCAAGTGGCTCAAGGACGGATCCTTTCTCTGGCTGAGCGAGCGCAGTGGTTGGAAGCACATCTATCACTACACGGCAGCGGGAAAGCTGATCCGGCCCCTCACCGACGGCGAATGGGAGGTTGCGAGCCTTTTTGGAGCCGACCCGGATGCGGATTGGGTCTACTTTTCGGCGAACCGCGACAAGCCGACCGAGCAGCATGTGTACCGGGTCCGCTTGGACGGCGGAGACCTGAAACGCCTTTCTCGCAGCTCCGGAACGCACCGAGCGAAATTCAATCCGCAGTTCAGTCACTTCATCGACTCCTGGAGCGACATCAGGACGCCGGTAAAGATGGGTCTGTACGACTCTGAGGGAGCCTGGGTTCGGATGATCGACGAGAATCGGATCGAGGCCTTGGAGGAACTGGAGCTCTCGTCTCCGGAGTTTCTTCGGGTCAAGACCAGCGACGGATTCTCGATGGAAGCGATGATGATCCGGCCATCCGACTTCGATTCCAAGAAGAAGTATCCGGTTCTATGCTACGTCTATGGGGGGCCGCAGATACCGAGAGTGAAGAACCGATGGGGTGGAAGCCGATACCTATGGCACCAGTTTCTGGCCCAGAAGGGCTACATCATCTGGATGTGTGACAACCGCAGCGCCAGTGGAAAAGGGGCGAAGTCGGCCTGGCCTGTCTTCCGCAACCTGGGAGAACTGGAACTGCGCGATGTAGAGGAGGGGCTCCAGTGGCTACGATCCAAGCCCTACGTCGATCCTGAGCGGATAGGCATCTGGGGCTGGAGCTACGGCGGCTACCTGACGTCCTACGCGCTGACGCACAGCACCAGCTTCAAGATGGGGATCGCCGGGGCTCCAGTAACCGACTGGAAGCTCTACGACACTATCTACACCGAGCGATACATGGGCATCCCCCAGGAGAATCCGGAAGGCTACAACAAGAGCTCTGTACTAGAGGCAGCGGACGCCCTGAGCGGCAAACTACTACTGATCCACGGAACGACAGACGACAACGTCCACCTACAGAACACGATCCAGCTAGTGGATCGACTCCAGAAGAAGGGAAAGACCTTCGAAATGATGCTCTATCCCAAATCCCGCCACGGAGTCACCAATACCACCCAGCAAAACCACCTGTATAGATTGATGACAAGATTCATCCTGGACAATCTCTAGCGAACTGACCTTAAAGTTGAAAGTGGAAAATGATCGATGCGCACCAGCGGAAACAGCAAAACCAACAGAGCCGCGCACGGCTTGACGCGTCAGCAATATGAGGCCAAGTTCCGGCCGTCGAGGACGACGAAGGCGGGAGAAAGCGGACAACAGCACAATCTCCCCCAATCGCCAACAGGGTTTTCCACCTGAATGATCCAGCGCAGCAGTCGGCACCCGGGGACCCGAATCTTGACGCGATTCCCCCTTTTCGATATATTGCAGCCCATCCAATGCTCCTCAGTAGCTCAATTGGCAGAGCATCCGGCTGTTAACCGGAGGGTTGTAGGTTCGAGTCCTACCTGAGGAGCCAAATTATTCAACAACTTACCCCGATGTCTTAAACTTCAGAATCCTGCCTGTGCCACTTTTTGTGCCACTTTGTGCCACCGTTGCCGACCCACCCAACGCCTGATCAATCAAGCGGATCGCCTGATCCTTCGTACGAGGCGCCAGGTGCGCATAGCGCAAGGTCATGGCTAGGGTGCGGTGACCCAAGAGCTCCCTAACGACATTCAAGTCTGCCCCATTCATGACGAGATAAGAAGCGAAGGTGTGCCGCAGATCATGAAATCGGAATTCGTCGATCCCGGCCTTCTTGAGGGCCTGTCGAAAGGCGTTCTTGATATCGGTATAGGGCTCATTGGGCTCGCCAGATCGGTGGGCCGGATTGCGGCGGGGCAGGTGGCTAGGAAAAACATAGCCACTGCCCGATCGCGAGTGTTGAGACCCGAGATCCTCCAGCAACTCATCACTGATCGGTAGGTAGCGACTGATACCGCTTTTCGCCTCTCGGACGAAAATGACCCGCTGGCTCAAGTCGACATCCCGCCACTTGAGCTTGAGGATCTCACCGCGTCGCATACCGGTATGCAGTGCCATCAGTACCATGGGTCTTAGATGGCGACTACAACACGCCAGCAGTTTCTGGATTTCCTCTGGTTCCAAGTATCGGACCCGATGGGGATTCTCCCGAGAGAGCCTGATGTACAAAACGGGATTTTCGAGGACCTTACGCCAGCGCTTGAAATCGATGATCAAATTGAACATGGACTTGAGGAGCTGAAGATCTCGATTGATACAGAGCTGCTTCAGCTTACAGGAACATCACGTAGCGCGTCTGACGTTCGACCAGGGTGGCGATTTGACTGCGCTTTGATTCCGATCAGGAGGTCCCCTTCCCCATGACCGGGTACGGCGCGCTCCTCCACCGAGGCGGGCCGCTCACGGATCGATACCGTGTCCTTGATCCGTCCGTGATCCTCCGTCTTCTGTGTATGGTGACGTGAGCGGCGCATCCCACGGGTCCGTCTCAAATGCTGCAACAGCTCTTTCTTCAAGGCGCCGCGGGCCTGGATGAAGAGGCTTTTATAGATAGTCTCGTCTGACCCCTGAAAGTCCTTGTGATCGGGATACGTGCGCTTAAGCCACCCGGCAATCTGCTCGGGCGACCAGAGCTTCTTCAGGTTCAAGGCTACGCTGTGGGCGAGTTCCCGGTTCTGGACCAGTTTACAGATTTTCGGGCGGCGCGCCCGCTCCCAAGCCGCTTGATCGGCCCGGTTGGCCCGGTACCGGAGCCGGCCGCCGTTACGCTGGAGCTCGCGACTGACCGTCGAGGGGGCGCGACCTAGCCCTCTGGCAATCGAACGGATCGAGCCGCCGGCGACCACACCGCGGGAGATCTCCTCGCGTTCCGATGACGTCAACGCGAGTCGCGATCGTCGGCGCGGCTGCGGCCGGATGCCACCGGTCTGTTTCAGAATACCCTCAGTGGAAGAATGGCCGCGGTCAAAGAGCCGCGCGATCGAGCTCAGGGACTCGCCTTTTTGCCAGCGGTCCCACATCAAAGTCTTCTGTTCTTCCGTGTAATAGATCCTCGTCCGATATTTCATGGGCAACATCCTCCTCTCTATCGCTAGAGATTAGAGGTGTTGCATCGACCGGTTGAATCCGCAGTAGAGTAAGGATGTGGCGCGGTGGTCTAAGGTTCGGCCTATCTGTTACCGCCCCTTTCGTCTGGCGGTGCCTCAATAGCCGGACCATCACTCCGTTTCCACATCCTCCTCATCGAACCGGACAGGCGGAACTACCGCATCCGGCTCTCGGACAAGACTCACGCCTTCACCCACGGCTCGCCGCGCCCAAGTTGGGTCAGGCGCACGAGCCCGAAGGGCCCGTAGAGGTGCGAGAGTGGATACGTCCCGCCCTTGCGTCGCCTGACCTTGTACTTATGGCGCAGCCACCGGCGCAGCCGCGTAGCGGTGAAGCTGTCGAGCGCACGGTAGGCCCGGCTGGTCGTCCCTACCCGAGAGTAGTTCGCCCAGCCGCGCAGAGCGCGGTTCAACTGCTGCACCAACTCCGTGGTCTTGCGCCAGTTCACCCAGCCACCGCTGAAGCGATAGCTGGGCTCAGCCTTCGCTTTCGCGTGTAATGCCCTCTGTAGTTTCTGAACCCTTTTCGGAGTTGATAGGTTGCCCAATCTCCTGGTCCCTTCACTACGTCCTGCATTCGTCTTGAACTAAGGCTCCTTCCCTCCACCGGCATTACCCGGCTTCCTCAGTAATACGGGCCTCTCCGCCACCCCAAGGCGCCCGGCCTGTCCCTCACGGGCTTCCGGTTGGCCATCCCTGGCCACGCCTAGGGGCTTCCCGTGTTGCGTGCGCTTCCCTGGTGTACATGCTGTCGCCACTACCCCGGCGCAGCGACTGGGTGCCCACTTCGCTCACTTCCCCAGCCGTATCAGCCTTCCCCGGTCTAGGAGCCGGGTCGGCCTGCGCATCGTCCTTTTCGAGGCTTGCTCAGCGTTCACTCACGTTACGGCCTGCACACTCGCGCGGTCACCAATTCGTGACTCGCTTCACCAGAGGCTTCAACCATTTCGTTACCTCCATAGTTGCTCCGGTTGCTTCCGGCTGGAGCGGTTGCCGGGTGGGGCTTTCACCCACTGGGAAAAGCGCCGCCTTACCACGGCGCACCCTAAAAGCGGACATTCAAGTTTCCCGCGGAAACGTCGAATGAACTACGCTGAGATTGCAGAAAACCAGAGGCTCCTTCCGCTCTGGAAATGCCTTCTAGCCCCAGGCACTTCTCCGGCAAGGGAGATCTACGTCCAAGCGACCTGCCGCTGAAGCTTGTACTAAGACTGTGTAGTTCACTCGATATGTGTTAGTAGTCTCTAGTAACACCAGCGCCGAGGTGGACTCGCCGCTGGGAGCTGGGAAATAACTAGAGGATCCTTGGTTGTCGGCCTTATTCTTGTCTTTATGCTTTCGCATTTCGCAGAAGCCTACCCCATACCTCCACAACCGTTGAGGACTCTAGCTCTGGGAAGTGACCTCATAGTGGTGGCTGATGTTGAGAAAGTGGAATACCTGAACGAGGAACGCTCTATTTGGTCCGATTCCCAAGCGACGTTGCGCATCGCTAAAGTGCTGAAAGGAGAATGTCGAGGCACAGACCGTATTGGTGAACTTCTTCTCCAGAGCCATCACGTACCCGAGGCCAATGAACTTTCCACCCGAACGGCCCTGTGGGCAATCGAGAACATGCAGGGATCAGAAGGCTACCTTGACTTTCAGATCCAACGTGGGTACCGAAACCGGATACCCTACATGCGGTGGTCTCAAGCCTGGATGTTTTGAAAAGTGGTATTGCCTGACACCTCGTCGACTCCGGTTACGGTATGGATACTGACGATCGAGCGGCTTTCTTAAGAGAATACTCTTCGGACGATGCCATTGCCCGCTACGTCACAAAGACCGCAGGCAAAGGCATACAGTACAACCTCACACACGCCTACGGGCAGGTCTACGCCGAAATCATAGACCGCATTCTGGCCGGTGGGGTCGAGCGCTCACCCTTTCGTGTGCTGGAATACGGCTGCGGTGGTGGCATGAACTTGATCTGGATTCTGCGGATGTTGATGAGCAGAAAGCTGGCCTTGATCGAGGCGATCGGATCGGATTTTTCTCAGCCTCTTATTGCTGCGGCACAGAAGGAAAAGGAGAAATTGCCAAGTCCCTATGACGGGGCGGACTTGAAATTTGTCGTGGCAGCAAACGAAACACTTCTGGAAGATCTTTCAAGAAGCCTGGTCCGCCCTAGAGAACTCTTGGCGGGAAGCTTCGACTGGGTTATTGGGGTGAACACATTTCGGTACGTGTTGAGGCTCCAAAAGGAGTCCGAGTGCTCAAGCGACATCGCGACGTTGTTGCGGCCCGGAGGCTACTCGGTCATGATCGATATGAACACCAAGTTTCCGGTCTTTCGGTCGCGGTTTCAGGATCGGCGCATGAAGACCAAATCTCAATACTGGCTGCCATCACTGGAGGAGTACGCTGCCGCGTTCGAGACGGCTGGCCTGGAGGTTGTCAAAAAGTGGAACTTCTGTTGGATTCCACATTCCGCCGGCAACTTGATGTTGGCAGTCATGCGCAGCCTTACCCCTATTCTTGATCGGCTGGCGCCTGGTTTCTCCATGCGGTCCCTGGTCGTGGCCCAGAAGCCCAGGTAAGCTTGAGGGAAGGCTCCCGACTGCCGCCACGAACCATACGGGATCAACTAAAACGCGAAGTGATTGTCCTCAAGCATCCGGATACCGCATCGTCTGAAGCCGCCGTCAAGGTCATCCTCGAGAATCTCGGCGTGGCGGCATGGCAGGAATGTGATATTGAGGAATTCCGGGAACTGACTACGGATGCGACCGACGGGCGCTTTCCGGAAGAACGACCTGGTAGTGTGCTGATCGCTCCTTTCGCCTGTCTTCCATGGATCTCCTTTTCGCATTCAACCTCAAACACACGCACCGTGAGCGTGCCACCGTCTGTGAAGAGCGTCTTTTTTCATAGCTTCGGTCTGGATCAATGTCCTGGGAATCTCGTTGGTGAGCTGATCGGGGACCCGAAGGCGCGATTCCTGTGGATGAACGCACAACCACGTGACTGCATCTTTGCCAGCGATTCAAGTGAATTCTGCGGACCGTTGTCCGGCCTGACAGTTCGTTCGAAAGAGAACACGGGGTATTGGGGACTGCAATCCCCCTCTCTGCCGCCAAGCTGCCAGGCATTGATTGTCTCAGAAGAGAAGGCGCTCCTGCTTCGACTGCAGCAGCGGGGACGCGAGATCTTTCTGCTCTTTGCACCCAAGCTGGCGGACCTCGATCGCAGGGTGACCAGGAACCTCGACATCCGGGAATGCTGCTTGAGCCTGGCGGCGCCGGTGATGGTGTTGAAACGCCTATCCCATGGTCTGGGCTGGAAGCTGAACCATAGCTTCGCAAACGTAATCATCGACGACCCGCCCCTGACTTTGAAATACGGGTTTATTGACTTCAAGCGCCTTGATCGGAAAGTAGCAGCGAGGCGTCTCGCCATGACATTGGCATTCATTCCTTGGAATCATCGGCGCGGCGGCCGCAAGGCCATTCGATTCTTTCTATCCGCCGCCGACCGAATCTCGATTTGTATTCATGGATGCAATCACACAAGGGCTGAATTCGGTGGTGCGGACCCGGCTCGTCTGAACTCTCTGGCGTTTCTCTCGAGCCGGAGAATGGATCTACTGACGAAAAGGACTGGTGTACGCCACTCCAAGATCATGGTCTTTCCCCAAGGCCTCCTTTCGTCCAAGGCGCTTGAAGCGCTCAAGCGGAATAACTACATCGCGGCTGTCAACACGGAGCTGAGAGATGTCACAGAAGAGAAAGAAGTGCGAGTTCGCGACTTGCTCCAGACAGCCATCACGACCTATCACGGTTTCCCTCTTTTTCTCCGAAGAAAAATATCCGAAGGAATCGAGAACCTTGCCCTTGATTTGTTGCTCGGAAAGCCCTGCTTGGTTGTGAGTCATCATGATGATTTCTTCGCGGACGAGGCGCCGCTATGGAATCTTGTGGATGCGATCGATGGCCTAGCACAACGGGTTGTTTGGCGCCCACTGGAGGACATTGTGACTCGATCGGTAGGGTATCGACTAGCGGCGAATGGATTACAGGAAGTAAAGGTCTTCGCAAGCGTTTCGAATCTTTCTCTAGGACCGCAGAGGTGTCCCTCCGCGCGCCCGTTGTTGATTGAAAAACGGGAACACCACCCGGAGCAAGTCGAAAAAGTCCTTGTCGGCGGAAGGCCGGCAAAATGGACAGCTCGCGGCGAAGAAATCACCGTCAGTGTGGAGAAAACCGAAGACGATTTCAGGATCGAGTTTATCTACGCTCGCGACGAAGTCCCGGACAGCATCGGCTTCTCTGTGATGGAACGCTTAAGAATACGGCTTCGAAGGGTGTTGTGTGAGTTTCGGGATAATCGAATCGCCACCTCGCCAACGTTGAAGAAGTTGGTGCGTTTCTTATTGAAATCTGGTTATGCACTTAACTCCGGATAGGTGACGGTGGGATAGAGCGAACAGGCTGTCAGGAGACGGTCGAAGAGCTCGGATTCCCAGAAACGACGATTGAAACGGTAACAAAACTCAGCCAGGTAACGTTGAAGGTGCTTGAGGCTGACCGCTTTCTGAGTCCCTTGGAGCTGAGTCTTGCAGTTGGAAATGAGGGTGTGAACCCATGGGAACTGTTCAAAACCCATCCCCACCCACTCGAGCCGGACGCGTTCATGCTGGTAGCCGGCTTGAGCTAAACCGACAAACGCGTGATAGGCGTCGCTTCGGATCTGAGCTCCGGGGTCGATCCTCGCCCAGGCGACCCGCTTCACATTGTCGCTGGTTATGTTATCGACCACATCCAGACTTAGAAACCTCGGCCCCCCGGCTTTCGTTATCTCCACCGCGGCCAGAACTTTGGCCTTGCCTTCGGTCCCTCGTCCTCGCTTGCGACCCCGACGATTTCTCCCTCGTCGTCGGCCTCCAAAGAAAGAGTCATCCAGCTCCACCAGGTGACTTAATTGGTAGCAGTCATTACGTTTGGCCATGGCTTGTCGGATCTTATGTCCCATCATCCAGACCGTCCGATAGCTTCCGATTCCCAGCAGCTTCTGCAGTCCCTTCATCGAGTAGCCCGCTTTGCAACGGCTCATCAAGAAGATGGTCCAAAACCAATATCTCAGGGGCACCCGCGTCTTGTGGAAAATCGTCCCGGCGGTGGAAGAAGCCTGATACCGGCATTGGCGACACTCCATCAATCGCCGGTGCTGCAACCAGTAGCCTCCTTGACCCCCACAACGGGGACAGACAAATCCTTCCGGCCAGCGTTTCTGCATCAGGTAACTCAGACAAGCTTCTTCTGTGGCAAAACGCTCTTGAAACTCCAACAAATTCATCTTTTCGTACATCCACTCACCTCCTGTCTCTCACCTTTTTTACTAGGTGGTGGTGACTTTTTCCGGAGTTAAGTGCATAACCAGATATTGAAATGATGAGAAAGTGTGGTCTAACTCAAGATGGTAGACCACTGGGTTGACCACTCAGGCAGTAGTGGAGTGTGATTCGGGATTTGTCTGTGCCTCGGGATCCAATTATCCATCGCCTCGGACGCCCAAGATTCCGGTGCCGCTGGCGGCGATATACAGGAACAGAAAGCAGTACTGGACCGCCAACTCGCCGCCGTTTTGAATCGGCCAGAAGCCCTTGGGGGCGTGTGCCATGAAATAGGCGACGGCCATCTGGCCGCTCGAGATGAAGGCCGCACACCTGGTCAGCAGTCCGATGGCGATCAGGATACCCCCGACCAATTCGATGACTCCGGCCAGTCCGTACGGCGAGAGCAGCGGAGCTGCCTGACCTGAGCTTCCGCCTCCTCCCAGGACGCCGAGGACTTTTTGGGCACCGTGGCGAGCAAAGAGAAGTCCGGAGACGATTCTCAAGATTGCGTAGATCCGATTCGTATGATTTTCTAGGAAGCTTGGCATGTACCTCCTCCTTCAGATTTGGATCCCAATGCTGCCGAACACGTCGTTAAGTGAGGATCGGGTAAGTGAGGATCGGGCTCAGCACTGACCTCACGTGATGCCCTTTCTTGCGAGATCTCCTACCATCGAGGTGGTCTTCTGGATCTCGTTCATGGGGCGTTGAATTCGTCTTCCATCGACGCAGCGTGTCCCCAAGTGCGGGAGCCGACAGCAGTCGTGCCTACACCGGACCCTCAGCTTCCGCCACCACCCGAGTGGACGCTGCCACCGCTGGAGGGGGAGGATCTAACAGGATTTTCCGGGCAAAGTCGGCACCGACGCTCTGAAAGAGGAGGATATCGAGCAGGTCGTCAGCCAAGCCGCGTTCTCTGCCCTGACCGGTGAGATAGAAATTCCATCCAGTGTGGGCTAAATGCGGATTGACCGAGGCCAGTTTGCGGAGCTTTTCTTCAGTCGTCCGATGATCCATTCCTGAGGGCGTCGACGAGCTGCTTGGTGGAGCGGGCGAAGCGATCGAATGTCCAGACCAGGACTACATCCACTTTGCGGTCTCGGACATGTTTCCAGAGCTGAGTGAGCTCGGGGCGTGGGTCTTGGGCCCCGCTGGCGTGATCCACAAACTCATAGGCAAGGTTGAGCCCTCGCCGCTTGGCATAGGCGCGAAGCTCCCGGAGTTGCATCTGGGAGTTTTGGTCTAGGGTGGAAACCCTGGCGTAGATGGCGACGTGTTCGTTCTTTGGCATGGGGGAGATTTTAAGGAAGGGGGGTGTCTATCAAAGTATAGTCTGGTAGACACCTTAAGCGTGGAAAAATACCCCTGAAAAATCAAGGGTTTAGCGGGACGGTTTCAGGAGGGTTTGTTAGCCACCCTGTTTCTTGGGCGGGGGAGTAGCAGGTAGATCGCGCCGAAGAAGAGCAGAAGAGGGGGTATCAAGGACCGCTAGATCGCTCAGGCGGTCCTCTCTTTTCTCAAGTAGTAGATTCCGGCACCGAGTAGAGCAGCCGCAAGAAGGATGATTCCCCATTCGGAAAGGGTTGGAATAGGATCAGGCTCACCCCCCGTACAGACAAACGTGATCGTCTGGACGAAATCTGCTGTGCCGTCATTGCCACTATCGGTTTCCGATTTAAGCAGATTCCCGTTGGCGTCGTAGGTGAAGGTGCTGGTCGAGTCAATCGTGCCGTCATTGTCAAAATCGAATGCCCTTTTAAGCAGATTCCCGTTGGCGTCGGAGGTGAAGGTGTCGGTCTGGTCAATCGTGCCGTCCCCGTCAGAATCGGTCGAGACTCCAGTAAGTCCACAATCAACGACATCTGCTCTAGCGGACAAACCCAACAGAAGGATCATTAAAGTCAGCGGGGAATGCTCTCATTTTTTTCTCCTCACTTGAGACGTAAGTCTCTAGAAAAAGAGGAACTCCTGTCAAGAGATATGCTTCCCCGTCCCTACCCCCTCGCTCTAGACAACGAGGGGCTGCAACCGGAAGGGCATGTCGCTTTCAGCTAGAAAGGGCGACACCCTCTTTTTTTCGGCATCACCTCACCAGCAACTGATGTAGACCCACTTCCTTGCGTAGAAGTACAAGTTTGAAGCAGACACGTTTGATGGAGATTCCTCAGTCTTAGGTTCTTGGGCGCTATTCCGGACAAGCCTGAACCGCTCTTCGATTGTTTTCTCTGAAATGGCTCCCTCGAAAGGATCGTCGAATCGGTCGCCCCGAGAGAACCAGACACCTTGGTGTTCGAGTAAGGCAACGAGCTGTTCGAAGGGCATATATTTCCAGATCTTGGTATCGGTTGGTGGCGTAAGGACTTCTTTGCTGCCCGATGCTTGAGCTGTTTCCTTGCCTGAAATGAATCGCGAAGCAATTACGTTGCCTTTTTCGTCCAGAATCAGGTAGTCACTCTCTGTCGGCGGAACTCTGTGGAGGTATTCGCTGAATGCTTTCAGTTCTGAGTGCTGCGGATCGGCCAATTGCGCCGAGTGAACTAGGAGAACTCTAAAGCAGGGAATGACGGTGGCTGACTCCCAAGTAAAGGGCGTCGTGTAGTCCGCGCGTCCATCTCCGAGTGTCGCTGTTTTAAGCTCAGGCCTCTTGCTTAACTGCATGTCTTTTCGGGCAAGCTGGCTCAGCCTATATTACTGGGTCGGCGAGTAGAAGGAGTTTGGCTAGTCCTTGGGGAATCGACCGATGCGAAACTCGTCTTGAAAGGTTCTTGGTATCGCACAGAGTGAGGAGCCAATCTTTTCAATAACTTAGATCTATTCTTAATTTCTTGAGTATCCGGAAGGGATTGCAGGTGACTAGCCTACTTGTTGCTAAGATGACCTAGGAGGCGGACGTGATAAGCTACTAGGATGAGCCCTACGGTCTTCCGAGCGGCTGGCCTGCGGTTCTTTTTCTTCTCGCGAGAAGAGCCACGGATCCACATCCATGCGATTGGACCGAAGGGGGAGGCAAAGTTCTGGATTCAGCCACAGATCCAGCGGAACTATGGCTTAAGCGATGCAACTGTCAGGAAGGCTATGAGGCTAATCGAGGAGCGTGAGGATGAGATCAGGACAGCGTGGAACAGTCACTTCGGAGGTTGAAGTGACGAACGTTTCGAAACACGGCTTTTGGTTGTTCTTGCACGAACAAGAATTCTTTCTCTCCTTCGAGGAGTTTCCCTGGTTTCAAGATGCGACCATTTCGGAACTTACCAACGTTCAGCTCCCCCAACCCCATCACCTTTATTGGCCGGAAATGGATGTCGACTTGACGGTGGAGTCGATCGAACATCCCGATCGCTATCCTCTAGTCAGCAAGGTAACTCCTCGAGGACGGGTACAGCACTCGTAAGCACTCCCGTAGCCACACCAGTAACACCCACGTGGCTAGCCCGCAACTGGCTGGATTTTCGAACAGCCAGCTAACTGAACAATTTCTGAACAATTATCGGCCGAATACCAGGTAAAACCATGATCTGACCCCAGCTAGAAGCAAGAAGAGACAACAAGATAGCCGGTTTGAATCAAGCTGTTAACCGGAGGGTTGTAGGTTCGAGTCCTACCTGAGGAGCCAATCTTTTTAATAGTTTACAGCAATCCTGAGTCACAATTCCCCTTGTCTACCGTGACAACCTGGACCTGCCATTTCGGATCGCTTCTAGCCAGGAGACGTGTCGTAGCTGCTGACCTTGCAAGTTGGGATCGCGATGCGCTGGAATGGGAGAACGGCTATCGGCCGTTCCGCAGAGTAGAGTAGCACGATGTCAGTCGAGCTTTGGCACCATACGGGAGCGGACAGACTCAAAGACCTCAGTCCCTCTGTTCTATTGCTTCCGCCAGATCACGAAACACCTCTGGTCTCAGATCCGGCAAATAGACCGCACGCCCTTCCTTCACCAGTTGCTTGCGGAGTCTGACCAGGATGATCTCGTCTTTGCCGGCGCCGTACGCGATCTGCTCTCCGCGAGGATCGACGGCGACACTGCCACCGCCGGCGTCGGTCGAAACCGGCAGCAGCACATACAGCCCGTTGTCTAGCGCCCGAGCCGGACAGACCTTCATGAACCCGTCCAAATTGAACTTGGGCTTCCACCACTTGGGATGAACTTGCTTGGCAGGGATCCCCGTACCTCCGGTCGGCACCAGATAGACTTCGGCTCCCTTCAGGGCATACATCCTGGCGACCTCGGGAAAGTTGATGTCGTAGCAGACGCCAACGCCAAAACGCCAGTTGAACATCTCGGAAATTGGTGTCGCCCGCCCGTGGACCGTGACCTCCCGCTCGTCGGGAGCCAGAAAGAGTTTGCGGAATTTCCCCTGGTAGCCAGCCGGCGTCACCACGAACGCCGTGTTGTACAGCTTGCGGTCCTCACCCGCCTCGACGGTGCACATCACGATGCCCAGATCCAGCTTGGCCGCGAGCCGCGCCAGCCTCTCCGTCTCCGGTCCAGGCACGGTCACAGCTCGCTCGAACAGATCGGTGCCCGCGGGAAGGTAGTGCAGCGAACCGGTCAGTGCCCCTTCGGGAAAGACAACGACTCGGGCGCCCTTCTCGGCAGCCTCCGCGCAAATCGTCTCCGCCTTGGCCGCGTTGGATGATACGTCGTCCAGCTTGAACGCATACTGGACCATGGCGACGATCAGCTCTTCATCGGCCGCGGTCTGTGCACCCACAATTGTATGACCCGCGCAGAGCAGCACAACCACGATTCTGTATAACATCATCTATTCGCCCTTTCTAAGTTCTTGTCTTGCATCATTTTCACGCCATACAGGTTCCAAGAAGGACGTCTGGACGCTGCCGCGGTCGCTGCTGCCTCGGTAGTACATCCGGAGACGGTCTTCGTCCTGGAGGATATTGACGTAGGTGCTTGTATTGCCCTCACAGGGCCTGTCGAAGGCGAGGACCTTCCCGGCCGATTGGGGCTCGTGCAGCTTCAGTCTCACCCCTTCCATGGACTCGATGAGATAGTCATCCACGAACAACTCCAGGCGGGAGCCGATGTCCAGAGGTTCCTCAGATCTCTCCTGGCCCACCAAGGCACTTTCCAGCGCCAGGGGAAGAACCAGAAAAGTCACAGATAGAATCGGCAGTCTCATCCTCCTCATCCATCCTCCTTGAACGGGAATCTACTGGGACTCAGGCTATATCAGTGAGCGGGGACGATCAATGGAGTCAGGGTCCTGAAAAGACAGTGACTCGTAGATTTCAGATCGAGTGCCTTACTAACCTGAAACTTCAAACGTGGCTTCGGTCTCCAGGCCGAAGTTCTGGCTTCGAGCTCTTGGCTCGAAACGGCGGCCTGGAGACCGCCGCCACGCCGGATCGCCGAAGTTTCTTTGATTTACGATCCGGCGCAGCCGGGGGCCGGGCTAAGCGGAGGGATATGTCCGACTCTCCCCGCGATTGTCGGAGTCCTGACATCATTCAGCCCAACGGGCAAGTACGTCTTGAACCGAGTCCGCGATCAGCCTGCGAGCCTCTTCTCTCTCTTGCCCAGGAGTGTGCCAGAACCTGCCCGACTGAACAATCGCATGGAGATCACTCTGACATTCGGAACGATCCTTGAACGGAACCGGTATTGGCTGCCTCAGAGGCAGGCGGCTGGCAATCCGACCAAGCGTGGGCCATGCACAGCCGGGGCCTCTCGTCGTTGTTGATGACGAACCCCAGGCGGCAGTCCTGCTCCTCAATGAAATCACTGATCGGGCGGAGTTCCCTGGCGCGGGTCGTCTGAGGGTATTTGACCTCGACGGGGATCAGCGCGAAGGTCCCCTCAAGCACGAGATCTACCTTGGCACCGGCGGCGGTCCTATAGTGATAATGATCGCAGGCAATTCCGCCCGCAGCCAGCCCTCTGAGGACCTGTTCGACTACCATGCCCTCCCAGGAACGGCCCATTTGAGGATGGCCTCGCAGGACATCCAGTTCATCGACCCGAAGTACATCCGAGTAATTCACAATTGTGCCTGAAAGACCTGCAAGCATCTGGATGAAGCGGCGGAAGCGATTCCGATGCTCATCGCCGATCCGGGCTTGATCCACTCGTCTGTTCCTGCTATCTTTCGCCCACGGATCCGACTAGACGGATCGAGTTGAGCGTTCTGTATCAACAACCCTTTTTCCAATGCGCTGGGGGAAGACCGTGCGACTCTGACGGCGGCTTCTCGATCGCCCCCGTGCGGAACTCAACCGAGGTGATCCAATGGCAGATCTTCCCGTGAAACTCTCCTCCCTGATTCAGGACTTCGACCGCTCATTCTGGGAAGGTGATGGCTCCCTTTCCATCACCTTCAAGGACCTGGTCGAGACTTTCGAGACCTCTCCTGAGATCACCCTGGCGAAGGCACTGCAGGGCGCTAGTCCTCCTTTTCTCCGCTCCGGTGTCCAGCTAGAGATTGATAACAGGACACTGGGGCTGGGAACGCATGGGGGAATCAGTATGTCGGTCGATTTCCAGGCGGCGTTTGGAAACGCTATGGACATCGTCCTGGGCCAGACTGGATTGGACGCGCTCCCAGCTGTTGGAAGCCTGGACCTGAAGACTGTCCTGGGCGAGTCGGTGGTGAATCTGGGCGAGGGCGGTCTGATCATCCTCTCTCTGGCGGGTTCGGTTCAGGGTGGAGTGTCAGGATCGGGCGCTTTCTCACCTGGAATCAACGTGGGTTTCACGTTCAAAGCGGGGGGCGGCATTCAGTGGTTCTACTGCCGGCCGGTTAGCTCCGACTCGGTCTTGCTGACTGCGATCGGCGAAACCTTCAGCCGTGCCAGGTTGCCACAGGCCGGACTGAAGGTTGTCGGGGAAGCCGGGATTCCGATCGCTCCTGCCGAGAACGAGGTTATCTACACGTGCTATTCGGGCTTCCTGAGCCTCGGGGCGCAAGCCACCTTCGGCTACGAGTTCTCGGGAACCAAGGACTATTCGTTGGGCAAGCTCGACCTGAGTACCAAGCTGCTGGTGCAGGCCAGTGCCCGTCTCAGCTTCGATTATCAGCTGGCGGGTTCTTTTCAGCTGACGGTCACTCAAGGGGATTCTCCCGAGTGGGTCCGGGTGGCGGTCGAGAAGGACCGGTCCTCCTCCTTCGAATTCGGCCTTGGAATCGCGGTCAACGTCAGCGCTGAGACTCCGGGGACGGGAGCCGGCGGTCTGGAGCTGGTTGAAGGGATCATCGGGAGCGATGCATCCCAGGTGCTGACCACTGCTCTCAACTACGCTCAGATGACACCACAGGATCTCCGTAAACAGATCGATGGGTTCACCCAGGCGACGATCGAGAAATGGGTGGGCAAGGGCATCGACGAGATTCCAGATGATGTGCTTCAAGGCACCCTGGATCAGCTGGCCAAGATCCAGTCCGCTCTCTCCGATCCCGCTCAGTTTCCCATCGATCTCTACTCCCGGTTTCTGGACACAGTGGACTACGAGGACGCCATCGGCAGGATCCGGGAGATCTTTGGGGCGGCCGACCTCGATACGGCCCGCAATTTGCTCTTCGAGAAGATCGATTCACCCCAACTGCGACAGCTTCTGGAAGGACTCTCCAGCGAGCGTTTCGCCTCAATCGCCACGGCTGACGAGGAACTTTTCGCCAGCGTCAAAGACGCTTTGCAGGAGCGTCTGGATCAGTTTGACCAGTTGGTGACCGGCACGGCCAAGGACGAGATCCGCGAATTCGTGAACGCGAAATTGGAGGCCTTACAGCTGGACAAGATTGCGGCTGAGGTCGCGAAATACGATACCGAAGCGGAACTGAAAGCCAATCTATCGGCGGCGGGACAGGAGTTCGTGTCTCGTCTGATCGATCGGCCATTCAACGAGGTATTCGCCGACGGCTCTCAGGCCTCGGAGGTGTTCAAAGAGGTAAACCAGTTCGCCGCCAGTTTCAAGAAAACTGTCACCAAGGTCGGCGTCCTGATCGAAAAGGCCCTCAACTCGAAAGGGCGATTCGAGCTCTCCTACAGCTACCAGACGGTCAGAGAGAATGAGAAGCTCGTCGACCTCCAGATCAAGGTCGGGACTTCGTCTAGTCCCATCCAGAAGGGGATGGATCTCTATGATCGGGCCGTTCAGGGACAGTTCCGCGAAGTCCTACAGGACCAGAATCTCGACGTGCTGAAGATCGGGAAGGCGACTTTCACCGAAAGCCTTAGAAAAACGGCCACCCTGTCGGTCCATATTTTCGGCTGGAACTTCAAAGAGACCTCTTCTATCTTGTCCGACCTGGAGTCCTCGGTGAAGGTGGGTGGAACGGGTCTGATCACAGTCTACAACCTGAAGATCGAGGGAAAGCGGGTGACTGAAGAGGATCAACGCACCACCGAGCTCAGCCTGATGCTGCAGCTGGTCGGCTCGGCCAAAGGCGCACTCCTGGACGACGATTTCAAGAAAAGAAGTGTCGACGGCCTGAAGGAACTGAGCTCCCTGCAGAGCAACTACCAATATGAGATCAAGGACGAGCTGACGACGCCCGAGGAGCTGCAAAGCTATTTCGAGGTGGGTCGTAATCTGGGCGTCATCGACGCCGGACAACAGGCCCGCCTGATGAGTACAGTTCGCACGGTGGGAGGGCAAGGCCTGGATGTGGCGAACTACGGAAAGGCGGATATACGCTACACCTCCTCTTTCAAAGGCGAGGCCCTGGCCAAGGCTTTGGCCACCGACTACAGCGGTCTGGTGGAGGACCTGGCCCCCGGAGAGAAGTTGGACAATGCTGGCGCGCTGGAGCGGTTGTTTGTCGACCGCCTGCTGGCCAGCTACTACGTCGGGAAGGATGACCTGGGGAACGCGGTTCCCGCTCTCTATGGAGCCCGCATATTTGAAGCTTTCAAGAAGAATCCCAATCTTTCGGCGTCACAGTGGACTTCGAAGACCTTCACGGTAGCGAGTGGTGGCAAAAGCGTGCAGGTCGATCCCCGTGAGACAGACGTGGAGTGGGCGAGGGTTTTGTATTTCCGGAACGTCTGGCTGGCGAAATTCCTGGAGGACTTTCGTCAGGCTCTTGTGGGCGAGAAACAACTTACATTCGAGAGCCTCCAGGGACAGCTCGAGGAGTTCGTCGAGAAGCTAAAGAACGTCGGTAAGAGGGATGCACACTTGGCCGCAATGCCGTTCCTGTTGCTGGACACCATGATTCGTCGGTCCTCGCCGGGTGAGAAGGATGTGGTCGAAGCTCTACTTGAAGTCATTCTCTACGACAAAACCGATCCCACCAAAGAGCTTCTCTATATTCCGATCCAGGGGTAAGAGTCCTTTCTCAAGGAGTCCTAGCGACCGAGACCACTCGTGGCGAGCCCCCGCAGTCGTACTGGTGCAGTACGTCGAGGAGGCCGACAGAGCGTAACACAGCCAGGACGGATGTTTGCAGCGACGCAGTAGACCAGCGATGAGAAATGCGGGCTAGGCCGGTGCATCTTCCTGAAAGAGGGTAATCCCCATCTCCAAATACTTTCCGCGTTCTTCTGGCGTTGTAGCCGTACCCATGGCCAGACGAATGTCGGTTTCTGCCAGTTGGGCGGCTACATTGCGCATACAGTCATCGACGTTTTGCAGCGGATATTCCGGGTGGTCCTCCAGGTTGAACAAGAGATCGTTTGGTCCGAAGGTGACGACGTTCACTCCTGGTTTGGCCAGTTTCCGAATATTGCTCACCGCCTCAACGGATTCTACCTGGATAGCTAGCACCACATAGTTGTTCCACCACGCCGCATAGGCGTGCCGATCCATCCCCTGGGCCACGCCACGCAGACCCCGGCGATTCGATCCGCCCCAGCTGCGCCGTCCGATGGGCCCGTAGTAGGCATGGGCAATGGCGTCGTCTACGGTCTCAGGTTCCATTACCTCTGGGACCAGGACCGCGCTGGGTCCAAGGTCCAGATAGCGCCCGACCAGGTAGGCATGCCGGGTGTGGGTGATGCGCAGTTGCACGTCGATGCCCAACTCTTCGGCGGCACGGCAATAATTGACCAACTGTTCTTCGCTAAAAGGGGTGTGCTGACCATCTATCCAGATATAGTCATACTTACCAGTTGACCATATCCCGGACAACTCGTCCTTACTCGTGGTTAGCGAGCCCCGAAGGGCAACCAGCACTTCACCGTCTTTAATGCGTCGTCTGAGTGTTTTCGTGGGCGACATGTTTAGCTCCTGTCTTTGCTGGTTCTGGTGCTTTCAAGGCGTTTCTCGAGGGTCGGGTCTGGCATCGGCAACCTGAAACGCCCAGATCGTGGCATCATCGAACACAAACCGCAGTCGGATTGCTTTTCCTCTGAACTGAGCCAGCGATTGGCCCTTCCACCTTACCCGATGGGCCAGGCTGTCGCCCTGGACCACTTCGCAGTCTTCGCGCCGAAAGCCGTCGAACTTCTTCTCGGCAGCCGAAATGTAGTGGCCCATATGGGCTTTCGTTCCGGTGTCAAATTGTCTTGCGGTCGTATCGACGACCTCGACCCTCAGCTCGCCCTTGACTTCGGCATTGACATACAGCTCGTCACCTTCGACTACGAAGGGGCGGGTCAAGAGGGCTCCCTTCCCGTTCAGCCGCTCTCTGCTCCGAAGACCCATCAGCCGGTCCAGCGGCACCCAGCCCAGCCCGATCCTGATCTGGCGCTTATCCGGCGGGTTGTCCTTGACCCCGTGGTGGTATCGTGCTCCGGCGTAGTAGAACAGCATCTTCTCGCCGTGCGTGATCATCGAAGGCCACCATATGATACGGTCGTCCCAGCGGCCCTCTGCGCCCTGGGGAATGAAGGCTTCGTTGGGAAACGGGTAGTCCCAGCGAAACCCGTCTCGGCTGATGATCAGGTGCTGCTCCACGTCTCCCCTGACATAGTTGTCCAGCATTGAGGGCAGTCCCAGATAGAATCCCTCGTAGCGGTACACTTTCATGCTCTCAACTTCGGGCCACCTTTCGCTCATGGGATGGAACACCGTCTGCCGGGGGGACCACTCAACCAGGTCCTCGCTCTCCTGGCGAACGATATAGCGAGGACCGGTGCCGGTTTCGGGGTCGGCCTTCTCCGTCAATTGCCGGTGAAACAAGACGTACTTCCCGAGGGTTTCATCCCACACTATACTTGGATTTCCACCGCCTCCGCCGCCCCGCAGACCTCCCGCCATCTGGTGCCATGTGAGACCGTCGGCACTGTACGCTATTCCGTTCCAGCCTCCGAACCGGCCTCCGTCTTCATGGTAGGGAGAAATGCTGCAGGAGAGAAATCTTCGCTCTGCCGGTCGTTCTCGAGGGTCCTGGATCAGACGGATGCTGCCCGCTAGCGGTCGGCTTCCAAGCTGGTCGGAATGGAGCAGAACGTTGTTCTGCATCGTTCCCTGGTAGCGGACCAACCCCAGGTTGGGTTTCACCCACTTCACTCCGTCCTGGCTCTCGGCGTAGGCGACTACGCTGCCACCCGTATGTTGCTCGATCTGGTACCAGATCTTGAATTTCTTGTCCTGGGCGTCATAGATGGCTGTTCCCAACTGGATTCCGTAACTCTTCCGGGCGGTTTCCTCCCAGGGTGCGTCCGCTTCGAGCAGGGGATTGGCCGGATGTTTGCTTAGGACACCTTGCACCCGCTTTACGTTGTACCAGGCACACAGCACCTCGTTGTCCACCAGCAGCTACTTCTGAGTTCCGAACCGAAGGGGCCGCTCCGATTCCAACTCTGTCAGATGCACGTAGGGTGAACCGGAGTTCGGTTGGGCAAGGGACCGCGGCCCCACCAGTAGCAGCAGCGCTGCCGTTATCGTAGAGATCCTGATGCGCATTTCCATCCTCTTTGAAATCCCTGGGTGGAGGTTCTCCCCAAAGGGACAGGATACAGTGGGCTCCTTGAACCGACAAGGATGAGAAGCAGGAGCTGCCAGGGCTTGAGCACGAGGTTCATGGTTGACTAGATGCTCGCGCCGAGGGCGGGATCCACGTTGGTTATACTTAGTACCGCATTTCATAATTACGATCACTAGTGTCCAAACGTTGTTCTATCGCACAACTCTAAGTTACTGGTAAGAATTGTTTTAACATCGAAATCCAATTTTTTCGATACTTTTTGATATGAAACTGTGGCAGGTGCCGACCCGGTTCTCCAATCCTGTGGCCTGCAAGCCGATAGGATGCCTAGATGGATATGCGCAGAACCGTCTTTGCCCAGCTGATGGATTGCGTCCCCAGGTATCAATTTCAACTCTGTGCTCAACGCTACCGAGGAGATTACAAGATAAAAGACTTCTCCTGCTGGAAGCAGTGGCTGTGTATGGTCTTCGCCCAGTTGACCTATCGCGAGAGTCTGCGGGATATCGAAGCCACGCTAGGTTCGGTTGCAGGCAGACTCTACCACATGGGAATTCGAGGCCGCGTGGCCCGCAGCTCTTTGGCCCATACCAACGAGAATCGGGATTGGCGCATTTATGCCGATTTCGCTCAAGTCTTGATCCAAGAGGCACGGACTTTGTACGCAGGCGAGCCCTTTGCCGTGGAACTGGAAAAAACGGTCTACGCGCTCGATTCCACCACCATCGATCTGTGTCTTTCGGTGTTCCCTTGGGCCCGCTTCCGCAAACGCAAAGGAGCCATCAAACTGCATACTTTGCTCGACTTACGTGGCAACATCCCCACCTTTGTCGAGGTCACCGAGGGGCGGGTTCACGACGTCAATATCCTCGACTATCTGCTGGTCCAACCCGGCTCCATTTACATCCTGGATCGCGGCTATCTCGATTTCGCACGTCTTTATCGGCTGCACCAGAGTTCCGGTTTCTTCATCATTCGTGCCCACCAGCGCCTGAATTTCCGCCGTCTGTACTCCCATCGTGTCGACAAGAGCATCGGGCTAAGAAGCGATCAAACCGGGGTCCTGAGCGGCCGTTACACGGCCAACAAGTACCCCGACAAACTCCGACGAGTCCGCTACTACGACGCCGAGACCCAAAAACACTTGGTCTTCTTGAGCAACAACTTTTCCCTGACTGCCCTCACTGTCGCCCAGCTGTACCGTTGCCGCTGGCGCGTGGAACTTTTCTTCAAATGGATCAAGCAACACCTGCGCATCAAAGCCTTCTATGGGACTTCTCCGAACGCCGTCAAAACTCAGATCTGGATCGCCATCTCCGTGTATATCCTCGTTGCCATCCTGAAAAAACGCCTGAAATTGGAGCTGAGCCTCTACACAACTCTACAGATTCTCAGCCTGACTGTTTTCGAGAAAACCCCATTAATTCAAGTACTTACCAGCTTCGATTACAGGAATCACCAGGGAGGTTCATGTAACCAGTTGAATCTATTTGACTTATGATTGGACACTAGTGACCGTAATTATGAAATGCGGTACTAAGTTTAGAGAGTTTACAATCATTTCATAAACTCCCTAACTTCCCTCAAATCCCCAGCTCAATGACGGCCTGTAGGACGTGCAGTTGGCGGTCACGGGTGAGGAGGAAGCGGTTTCGGTGGAGGGCCTCTGGTAGGGCAAGGATGACTGCGATCCAGAACGGTGACCGAGCGCGGTGGTGTGCTAGAATCGGCCGCCAGAGGGGGTGTGCGATGAATCGACGCTGGACGCGGCGGCAGCTCGGAAAGATCGGAGCGGCGTTGGCACTGGCCCCCGTCCCTGGCTGGTCCCAGGCAGAGCATCGACAGGGGCCGGTTCGCGTGACGCGGGGTGCGGCATTCCTGCGCATGCCCGTTTCTGTCCCGGCTGGCGAGGTCTGGCGCTACGGAATCATCTACCCGTTCCAGGTTGCGCCGCGCTTGGCTGCCGTGTTCTGCAATATCCGCAAGGCACTCAATCCCGGTGTGGATTTCGAGCTCGGCTCCGACGTGCTGCTCTTCGACAGCCTCGATGCGATCCGGATCGACCGGGCGGTCCAAATCTCCCGCAACCACGAGGAGCCGAACCCGAACTCCCGGCCTCCGAACGAGCAGGCGGTGATGGTGAAGTTCCCGGTGGCCGGCGCGTTCGTGCCCGCCGGCGCGAAACGCGCCGACGGCTCGCCCTACCCACATGCCGGAACCGGATTCGGCCTTTCGACCGCCCAGGCCTGGCCCCAACACGACCGGGATCTTGGACACCACGCCGACCGGATCGGGCGTCGCGCCTACCCGGGATCCCAGGCCTACGAGTACCTGGAGCTCCAGCAGCTTTCGTACGACGGCACCCGGTTCCGGGCGGAGAAGGCCGAGGCGCTGGTGAAGAGTCGAGCAACCGTCGGCGACTGGGTGCTGGCCAGCAACCCGATTCGGAACGGGATCCCTGACGGCGACGATCTCCTGCTCCCGTACAGGTGCCGCCGCGCTAAGCCGGTCGAGTCAGATCGGTCCTTGGACGTCAGCGGCGTCCTCCGTTTTCGCCGCACTGCGGGTCTTTGGCAACCGCACGCGTTTGTCCCGGTGACGCCCGAGGATGGCTCCGCGGAGCCGACCCTGGTTCGCGACGTCGACGGGGCACTACTGCTCTGCGCGCGAGGCGTGGTGGACCCGGGCCGGACGAGCATCCGGGTGTGGCGCTCCGCGGACGGCGGCGCCACCTGGCGGCTGCAGATCGAGGCGCTCGGGGCCATCTCGATGTCGCCGGTGTCGATCAACCAGGCTGCCGACGGCACCCCCTATGTGGTCGCCAACCTCTTTGAGGTGCCGCTCTGGCCGTTCGGCGACGAGCGGTACAACCACAGCGGGTACAACATCGCTGGGGATGGCGGTCGGATGCGCCTCGGCGGGTGGCTGCGGGAGCGCCTGGTGCTCTGGCCGCTCTCGGCCGACCGCAAAAGCCTGGAACAGCCGATCGTCGCCCGCGACGGCCGCACGGAATTCGGACCGCCCCCGGGCGGCAGCAGCTGGCACGTCGACCACCCCTCGGCCATGAACGTCCAGCTCGGCGACGGACGCTGGCATAACATCCTCGGCTACCGCGTCCTCGAGCGCGCCGAGGCGACGCACGCGATCGTGCCGGCGCCCCAGTCGGGAGCCTACCTCGAGGAAGTCTTCTCGTCCGGTCCGCCGCTGCCCGCCTGGCACTTCTGAGCCACGACACCGGGCCGCGCCGGTCCCACGGCGACCCGCCTCCCCCTGAATACCGGCTCTGTCAGGGTTGCCTGCGATATTTCTGATAGTGGGGGGAAGCTCCTCCGGCCACAAGGATTTGCTTCGGCTGGTTGAGTACTGAACTCGAATCGCCGCAGCACCAGAGGATCGCCGCAAATGATCCATCTTACCCGTAGGCTACTGGCCCTGTTCCTGATTGTGGGCACTTTCCCCTCCCAGCTCGGGGGCAGCTGTGCCCTCTATGTGGGTCGGAATCTTACCGCGGACGGCAGCGTGCTGCTGGGAGGTTATGGAGACGAGCCCTCGAGCCACTGGCTCGAGGTCATTCCAGCTATCGATCATCCGGACGGCGCTACCCTGGAGGTCGGAGTCACTGCGGCATCCCGATATCCTGGCCTGCGATTTCGGATCCCCCAGGTTTCTCGAACCCACAAATATCTGGCTGTCTCTTATTCCTCCTTTGCAGGTTTCCCCGCTCCCCTCACCAACGGCGGACTCAATCAGCACCTGGTGGCGGGACGGGATGTCTCTGCGGGAAGCCGGGTCGAGTTGCGCCAGATGACCCCCAACCCGCAGCGGGGTCTTAATTACAGCGACCTGGCCAGGATCGCCCTGGAGCGGGCCAGGACTGCTCGTGAGGCTGCCCAGATTGTGGGCTCTCTGGTCGAAGAGCACGGCTACGCTACCTTTGGAGGCAACTCGCATATCTTTGCTGATACTACAGAGGGCTGGATCGTGCTCGAGTTTGCGGGGGGGCATGGCCTCTGGGTCGCAGAGCGTCTGGGTGCGGACGATATACGGGTCTTCAGGGGAGGCTACATTGGTGAGATTCCCCTCGACT
Source organism: Acidobacteriota bacterium (assembly GCA_965219005.1). Lineage (GTDB taxonomy): Bacteria > Acidobacteriota > UBA6911 > RPQK01 > JAJDTT01 > CAUZIZ01. The sequence goes on from CBDCMS010000004.1 coordinate 690,480, forward strand.
ATCGAACCCATCCGGACTACATGGGGTCCGAGAACCTGATCTCCTTTGCGGTGGAGGAGGGCTGGTACGCTTCCGAATCTGGGAAGCCATTCAATGTGCATGCCGTCTATGGTGTAGACAGGCAGCCCAACCTGGAGGGGAGCCAGATCCGTACCGAGGCGATGGAATACATGGAGGCGTGGCTTCGGCAGCGCTCTTCCAGGTTAACACTGCAGGACATGATGGAGGCAGTTCGCAGTCCTGTCATTACCCGCGAGTCGGCCGGATACGGTCAGGTAGCCCACCTCCAGACGGGAGTCAGGAGTGAAGTGGCGCCACTCTGGATTGCCCTGGCTCCTTCCCTGGCCAGCCCTTTCCTCCCTTACTACCTTGGGATTACTGATGTGCCCGCGGAGTACAAGGAACATCGCTACCTCACAGAAGGCGAGGCCAGTCGATTCATCCGGCGAAATCGCCAGGGAAGGGAATCCACGCGCTCCGCTTTTCAGGTATACAAGCGACTTTTCCACCTGGTCTGTGAGCACCCCTGCAAGTTTCAGGCTGAGGTAGTGGAGGCGTTGGCTGCCTTTGAGGCACAGTTGATCGGAAAGCAGATCGGCGTGAAGAGGACGGCCCACACCCTTCTGGAGACTTCTCACGATCTGGCTGCAGACTACCTGACCCGTGTGACCAGTCAGACCGCGCTCGAGGCCTTGGAGCTGGCCGAAAAGCTGTCAGCCAGCATCGAGATCCGGACCCGATTTCTCTACGGGGTTCGTGAGCCAGGGGCAGCGGAGCAGGGAATCGTCCACTGCCGCTGTCAGTCGCGGCCTCCAGCGGGCCGCACCAGCTGGCCTTCGGACTGAAGTCTCGCTCGGTTTTTTCGTTCAGGTTTCTGCTCCGTGCGGCGGCTGGGACCGGGACGTATGTGATGCCGTTGTCAACCGAGGCCGCTTATGGTATCAGGAAGGCGCACCTGATAGCTGGATGAGTAGGTATCTGGCCCGGTTCTAGAATCGCGGGTGTTCGGGGGGACTCGTCTTCTGCTACTTGCCAACGACCAAGCAGCGAAGCAGTGCTTGCCGTCTACTGATGGCGACTGTTGTGCAGACTCTTTGACCACCGTTGGAGTCTTTCCTCGAGACCGGTTCAGTCCACTGGCCGAGTGCCTGCGACGTCTTTTCCAGCACACCCCTGAGCCTTTCCACCTCATCCTGATTGATTGCGGTGGCCCACCCCAGTATCTTGCCGAAGCGACCGAAGTCATCGGGGACCGGCCGGTGCAAGTCATCCGCTCAGCGGGCTGGATGCTGCCGAACCAATCGCGTAATCTGGTGATGAAGGTGAATCGCAGCCCCACGCTGGTTCTGTTGGAGAACGATACCCTGGTTGAGCCGGGATGGCTGGACCATCTGTCTACGGCAGTCGAGCAGGAAGATGCTGACCTCGGCCTGCCGCTGGTGCACGAGAGAGGTCGAGAGGGTGTTCCCCATTTCGATCACAAGGTTACGGGAGTCCGTGAGGTAGAAACCTCATCCGGCACCCAGCTCCAGTTCGTGACGGCCGTCGATCGGAGCGAGATCGCGGCTCGCAGGCAGATTACGAATCCGGCTGAGATGCACTGCATGCTTCTTCGTAGATCGGCCTCCGAACGGATTGGCTCTTTCGACGGCAGCCTGACCACTAGAATGGACGCCGACTTCACCCTCCAGGCTCGCAAGCTCGGCCTTCGGACAGTCATAGAGCCGCAGAGCCATGTCTGCTTCTACCCCCCACCCCCGGTGCGGGCCAACGAGAGGGATTTCTTTCGCTGGAAGTGGAACGGAAAGTCGGCTCGGCGATCTCACGCCCGCATCATCGAGAGATGGAATCTAACCGAAATGGCAGGTCATATCAGCTTCGCGGATCAGTTCCGATGCCGTGCCACCCCTTGGGAGTATGCCCTTTTTCGATTACAGCGCAGACTGTTGGCTATCTGGAAGCGTTTTCTCCCGGCCTTGAGATCCCCCCGAAGCCATGGGAAATGAACGATCGCCGCGCCCGACTGTGAGCGTTATTACCACCATATACAACAGCGAAAGATTTCTGGCCGAATGCATTGACAGCATCCTGTCCCAGGAGGGCGTCGAATTCGAAATGATTCTTGTCGACGACGGGTCGACGGATGGCGGGCGCGACGTCCTGGCTAGCTTCGACGATCCCAGGCTGAAGGTTGAGATGGCGCGACGAAGGGGACGAGCCCGGGCGCTCAACCGGGCCATCAGCAGGGCACGAGGGGGTTACTTGGCAATCATGGATGCGGACGACGTCGCGGCTCCCGGACGCCTTGCCCAGCAGGCTTCCTTTTTGGACTTGCATTCTTCGGTTGGCGTGGTTGGATCAGCCTACAAGATTCTTATCGACGACGGGGGCTCGGTGATCGCCCAGCAGGTAAGAGAGGAGAGGGACGACCTGCAGCTTCGACACTGCCTTCTCGCTGGGGCCAACCCCTTCCACCACAGCTCTGTGATGCTGCGGGCCGAAGTGGTTCGAAGGGTGGGAGGCTATGACGAACATCTGCCGTTCTCGCTGGACCGAGACCTCTATGTTCGAGTGGCTCAGCACCATGGGCTTGGAGCGATCCGGGCTCCGGCCTCCTACGTTCGAGTTCACGCGGGCCGGTTCTTTGCGGGACCTACCGGTCCCCGTCGATCCAAGTATTTGCGGGTTGCCACTGCCCTCAGGCTTCAATACCGTATCACGCAGCGTCTTGGAGGGGGAGCACACTCCCTCTCCAGGCTGCTGGCTACATTGGTTCAAGCGCTTCTCCCTGGATTTGTTGTCAGGTGTATTTGGTTCCTGGTTGGCCGGAAACAGACCAGTGTGCCGGAGTGAGACGTCGCCCAGGCGCGGCGGATTCGCGATTTGCTGCCGGAGGCTCGACAAGTTGGTTTCAGGGGCATGAAGCTCCGCGTCCAATACAGATAGAATCGCCGATATTCAGGCTCGGTCGTGGCGGTGGCCTCCGGGCCGCCGTGCGTCGAGAGCTAGGCTCGACCGCTCTACTTCGGCCTGGAGACCAAAGCCACGTCCCCTCCGTCCACACCGAGTCAAACGATCAAGCCAACGGGGATACCACGCCGAGTGTACAACCCGTGCACCGGTTCCTACCGGAACCTCAGCGAGTACAGATCCGCATCCTTCATGATAAAGCGCAGCCGTATCGGCTCCCCGGCGATCCGACTGAGGTCGCTGTCCCTGCTCCAGGAGACCACCCGTTCGATCTCATCCCCTATGATCCTGGTGCACTCGGCAGCCGTGAAGCCAGCGATGGGGCTTGCACTGGCATCCTGAATCTCCACTTGCAGGCTGCCTGCGGCCGAGGTGGAATAGTTGATCACCAACTCGCTGCCCGTGAATCGGAGGGTCCGGGATATCATCTCGCCTCCTTCATAGGGGGCATGGACCGAGGTGAAGCCATCGGTACGAAGGACCATTCGCTCCAGTCGGGCGGTGTCCTGTGCGTAATCCCGCTGGACGTAGAGTGACATCTCCTTAGGTCCCGTCGGCACCACGCCCAGGGCAGGATAGTTGGTGCGAGAGGTCCAGTTGCTCAAGCCTATGCCGGGCCGGATGAGGCTCTCCCTGAAGGTGAAATCATAGAGCGTTGTGCCGGCACGGCTGGTCAAAAGCACTCCGTCCGAGATGTCCCGGACCCTCCAGTCCGGATCACGGGGGAAGTCGGGGTCTGTGCCCAGCACTTTGGTCTGGGCCTGGTTGAGGACCCGACGGCCCGATTGGAAGCGGCCCGGCAGCGCAACATAGATATGGGAAGCCCTGAAGTAGGGGTGGGTTTGATTGGTGTACAGATGCTGCGACGGCACGGTGGTGCCGGTGTCGCTGTAGGTCATGAGAACGGGATCGGTCCAAGTGAGGAAATCCCTCGAGGTGGAACGTGCCATCGAGCGCCGCCCGCCCACCATGTGTCGGCAAAAAAGGACGTAGCGTTCCTCTACCTCAGACCAGAACATCACGTTCTGGGAGTCGAAATGGTTCCTCAGGCTTCTGGGGACGATGGCCTTCTCCTGTACCAGTTTCCAATGGACACCGTCCCCGGAGATGTAGCCAAGGAGTCCCCCTTTGGCCTCCATGTTGGCCTTGAAGCGTTGGGAGGCAGGTACTCCGGGACGGCCATCGATGAAGGGGCAGAACTGGCGTCCCGAGGCAAGGATGATGTTGTTCTCCCGGCTTCCCTCGAACTCCACCAGACCCAGGGGGGGACGGCTCCAACGGATTCCGTCCCGGCTTTCGGCATAGCAGGTGTAGCTCTGAGTCGAACCCAGTCCACAGCGATAGTACATGCGGTACGTATCACCGTCCTTGAGGACGGTGGTGTAGAAGGAGTACCAGTCCTCCCAGGGCTGGTCATACTCGATGGCAACCCCTCCCGGCCGGGGCTCTTGTAGCTGGAGACGCGTTCCCCTGAGCTGTCCAATCAGCCGGTAATCCACGAACAGCTCCAGTCGGGAGCCGATGTCCAGGGATTCCCGGGTGCGCGGTGGTTCTGCCAGAGCAGTTTCCACCACCAGGGAGACCAGCAGGGAAGCCAGTGAGACAGCCAGCATTCTCGTTCTCATTATCCAACCTCCATGTCGAAGGGTTTCTTGGTTGACAATGGAGTCAGACTATCTTGGCTGGCGGTAAGGATCAATGGCGTCGTCTCGGCGGGCCCGGGATAATCCGGGCACGTCTGGTCTTCTTTCTTCTCAGCCCGGCTTTTCAGAGCCGCCTGAATCGACCGTACGACTTCCCCGGCGAGTACTGCCCAATCGAATCATGGGCTGGGCGCGTGGCGTCTAAGGAAAGCCAGCGTCCGGTCCAGGAAGATCCGAGGCTGGTCCAGCCAGATCCAGTGTCCGCTGTCCCTCACCAGTACGAACTCATAGTTTTCGGCCCGCAGCGGTCCGCCGCTCCAACCGAGGGTCTGGTGAGGAGGATCGGCGGCGTCCACCTTACCGTAACCCGCGTTGAATATGAGGACAGGGCACTTGAAGTAGCCGGAAGTTTCGATCCTCTGGGAAAGGGGAGCCAGTCTGGTGACCTTGACTGCCACGAATCAATGTCGCCTAGCGATCTGTGACAGCGCCGTCGGAGAATCGCAGACTCCGCCAATTCTGAGGCTTGTAGGGGTAATTCACTGCGACACTTTCGTCCAGATCCAGTCCCAGACCCGGTCGATCCGGGGGCAAGGCGTAGCCTTTATCGAACTTCACAGCACCTCCGTAGAACAGATCTTCCCAGAATGGAGACTGCCCGTTGCCGATCTCCAGGATGCTGGCATTTGGGGTGCTCATGCAGACGTGAAGTGAAGCGATCGTACTGACTTCGCTTTGAGGATTGTGGGGAGCAAGCTCGATCCGAAAGGAATCGGCCAGGGCAGCGATCTTTTTCATTTCCAGGATGCCGCCGCAGTGCACTACGTCCGGTTGCACATAGTCGACCAGATGGCGCGCACAAATCTCGCTGAAGCCGTATTTACTGAACAATCGCTCACCCGTGGCCAGAGGCACATTGGTATGGGAGCGGAGGTGTGCCAGCTCACCGAGATCCTCCAACTGCGTGGGTTCCTCCACCCAGAAAGGCCTGTATTCCTCAGCCCTTCTGCAGAATTCGACCGCCATCGGGGTCGTGGCCTGCCCATGCAGCTCCACGCAAATATCGAAATCCGGTCCGACCGCCTCGCGCACGACAGCCAACCGCTCAATCCCTTGGCGTACCGCCTTTGCGGGTTCCATCAGACTCCCTTGTAGGGGCAGGAAGGATCCCTTGCAAGCTGTCCAGCCCTCCTCTTTTCGCCGGACCCAGAGCTCGACCCAACTCTCCAGTTTGTTTGCATCCACGGTCCTCTCTTCGGTGTGACCGGCGTTCTGGGAGGGCAGAATACGGTTTCCCGAACCCGTGTGAGGATAGACCCGCACCCGGTCTCGGGCCTTGCCTCCCAGCAGCTTGATCGCGACACTATTGTCATCTTCCTGGACGATTACGGCGAGGCTCTGGGAGATCATGGACTATGGGGTAAGGGGCCGCCGTACCACATCGACGGTGTGATACGAGTCCCGTTTCTGGTCCGCTGGCCGGGACGAATCCAGCCAGGCCAAGTGCACCGGGAACCGGCCAGCCTGCTGGACTTCGCACCGACGCTCTTGGACCTGGCGGGTGTGCCCATCCCCGAAGGGCGTCTCCCCTGCAGTGTTGAGGCCCCGGCTGCGCGGTCTGCCTGGCCGGGGCGAAGCCTGGTTCCTCTGTTGCAGGGGAGGACCGAGGCCACCGGACGAAGCGTTGTGGTGGAGATGGACGAGGACTATCTGGGATTTACGATGAGGACCCTGGCGACCAAGCGCCACCGTCTGACCTGTTATTCGGGTCTGGAATCAGGGGAGCTGTTTGACCTGGAGCAGGACCCGAACGAGTACGACAATCTCTGGGACTTTCCCGAGATGCGATCTGTGCGAGATGAGCTGCGCCTGGAGCTTCTGGACCAGATCCTGCGGACCGATCCCTGTCTCCCCCGACAGCTGAGCCGGTGGTAAGGACTCCCTCCACCCACCATTCCCCCTACCCGGGAAGTGCTGGCCCACGCTGCGCAGGGCGAGTTCGCGTCCCATTTGTTGGTGTATATGGCTTGTGTCGCTTATCGTGGCCGTTAAACATCTCAAATCGGGGCGCTATACTGATGTCGACAGTCTAGCACCGCTCCACCAGAGACCAAACCTACCTTCGGTCTGCCGGGTTCGTGTGGGTGACACTGGCGAAGAGTTCCCCATGCGCTTCAGCAGGAAGCCCTTCCCGCTCCAGCCGCGCTACTCTTCTCCCTACTGCTGCCTCTTGAGGTGGACAGGAAGGGTTTGTAAAACGTCACGATTGGGGAGCCAATTCCACCAAGAACTTGCCGCTCCGATTTCTTCTGCACCGCTTGTTATGGGGTCTGAAGTGCTCAGGGGAGGTGTGCTGCCGTGCGAGGTGTTCGGTCGAATCGTGCCTCTCCGACACCGAGAATGAGCCCCCGCAAGGAATAGATGTGGGCCACCAGGAAGATCGCTACGACATAGGAGGGAACGAACATGATGCGCGTCACGATTTGTGGCGCGAAGGACTCAGCCGGCACGACAAACAGCCCCAACACAAGCGCCATGGTGGCGTCCAGCAAGCCGATGACATTTGCAGCGATAGCGATCGATCTGCTGCCCGGCTTGCCCCGTAGCAACGCGTAGGCAGCATAGACGGCGAATACACCAACGAACACGTCTCCGATCCCTGCGGCAACACCGAATCCGGGCGACACGAAGCCCATGTCCACGAGCACCAGAAAGATGAAGCCGAGCGTACGCAATCCCTGAAACCCGATGAGTTGGTGCTGGGGGATTTCGTCCAAGATGGCGCGTACGGTGTGCGAGCTCAGCATCAGCAGGCTGGCAAAGGCAGGCGCAAAGAGGGCCCACAACACCCGACCATGACCGCCCGACGCTGTCAGCGCCAGCTGCGTGTCGCTCTGGCTGAGCGTGAAGATGACTCCGAACCAGGCCGCAAGCAACACAGCGAGCCCGATGCGAGCGAGATGCTTGAAACCACGTGTCGAGTCTATCTTAAGGATGGCAGCCGAGAGCGCCAGCCAGACAAGGATTGACTGCACGACAGCGACCACGAAGATGGTGCCGACTGTGTAGGTTGGGTAGATGTCCATCGTTGCACTCCCACCACGGGCGTGGCATTCAGTTGTCGATCCACGTAAGCACTCCGATGGAGCGTCACACTGATCTCGCGAGCTTAGCACGCCTCAGCCAGGGGGCAAACCGGTTCACGATCTGTCTGGTTCGGCTTCTGGCTCCAGAGAGTTGACTTTGTAGCGGGCTTCACGAGGAGGTAGTGATCGGATCGGGCGAAGGACTCTCTTCCAAGAGCTCTCTCTTGAAGCGCACAGGAAGGGTTCGTAAAACGTCAAGATTGGGGAGCCATTTTTTTCACTGAGTTAGCTTGCCAGCCTCTCTAGCAGGATTGGATCCAGCTAGGTTCGTCATACCGTGCAGACTCCCATCCGGGCTTGAATCTATCGACTTCGTAACGGATTGGTCTTATGAGGACAACTGTCGGAAGTCCTACTGCAAAGAGGGGATCCGCGGGATCTTGACATTCTGTGGGGGTAGTATGATCCTGGGCTTGATCGGGTTGATTCTAGTATCCGGGGGGGAGGGAGGCTCATGTTTTTGGATAGGGTTCTCCATCGACGGGGCAAGCTCTATCTTGTCTTCATTTTGAGCGCTATCGGGTTCGGCTCTGCTGCTGGGGCGACGGACGTGTATGTTCCTCAGGCCGTTCGTGGCGACTCCGCAAACACCACACGTATCCTAATCTGGAATACCAGTGGCTCCGCGACCAGCGTCACTGTCGAGTTCTTCAACCAGTCCGGTGTCAGCCAGGAAGCTCAGACGCGAATAGTGGGCGTCGACGCAACCGAAGAGGTCATCTTGGGTGGACCGGATGTGACCCTGACTGTGGGCTGGGTGAAGGTGAGCTCGAGTGGGACTGTTCTGGTGACCGCTTTTCTGAGCCTTGCCGGCGTCCCCCAGGTGGGAGTCCTGCCCGTCACCGGAGCCGACCAGTGGGGCGGAGTAGGGGAGGTCAACGCCGAAGCCAATACGGGAGTCGCGGCAGCCAATCCCGGCTCCACGACGGCCAATTGCATGCTCACGGCCTATCGGGCCAACGGCACGGTAGCCGGGACCGCTAACCTTACCCTGCAACCCGGTGAGCAAACAGCCCAATTCCTGGACGAACTGATTCCGGACCTCGCAACGCCCTATCAGGGATGCTTCAGCTTGACTTGCGAGGGCGGTAACGTGGTGCCTGTGGCCCTGAGACAGCGAAGGAGCGATGCCGCTTTTACGACCGTTGCCATGCCCAGTTCCCTGGGATCGACCGAATCGTACTTTGCCCAGGCCGTCCGGGGCGACCCCCAGAACACGACCCGGATTCTGATCTGGAACTCCGGAACCGTCACCGCCAGCGTGACCGTGGAGTTTTCCGATCAGAGCGGGGTCATTCGGGAAACCCAGAACCGGACCGTGGGTGCCAAGGCCACGCAGGAAGTAGTGCTAGGAGAGGAGGGCCTGAGCCTGACAGTCGGCTCAGTCAAGGTCACCTCGAATGCCGACGTCCTGGTCACGGCTTTCTTCAATATTCTGGGCGTGCCCGAGGTCGGGGTGCTCCCGGTCACGGGGGCCGGCTGGTGGGCCGGAGTCGGTGATGTCTCAACCCTCGTGAACACAGGTCTCGCCGTAGCGAATGCCGGTTTGGGATCAGCCAACTGTGAGCTGACGGCATACAACGCCAACGGTTCTCTGGCGGGGAGTACCGGGATCAGCCTGGAACCTGGAGAACAAACAGCACGCTTTCTAGGCGAATTGATGCCAACCTTGCCGTCCTCCTACCAGGGCTGCTTCAGCCTGCACTGCGAAGGGGGGAACGTGGTCTCGGTGGTGCTCAGACAGCGAAGGAGCGACGGTGCCCTGGCCACCGTCGCCATGCCGCCCATCCCCGATGACGGCAACGGCGGAGTGGGGTCGGGCCAGCTACTGGTCAGGACCATCGAAGGCCTCAGCTCCAACCAGGGAGCGGACGTCGTCCTAACGTCAGCAGTCGTGATCCGAGGCAAGACCGGCATCGGCGTCTCGCTGATACGGGCAGGGTGCAACGGCGTCGACTACTTTGGTGTCTTCTCGGCCGCCACTGGAGACTATGCGGTGGCGGTCCCGGCCGACAGCACCTGCAATCTCACCGTGATCTATCTCCACCCGCTATCGAGCGTGCTTCGACTGCGCTACGACCACCCCCCCATCCTGGTCGGCACCGAGGACATCACCGAGGATCTGGACCTTCCTGAGGAACAGATCGTGACCCTATCTGGAACCGTAGATCTGTCGACCCTTCCATCTGAACTGAAAGCCATGACCAAGCGTCTGGGTATCCATTCGACGAACGATACTGCTTTTGGCTTTCCCACCCTGGTAGAGGACTCTGCCATCCTACCGGCAGGCGCGGACGTGTTGCCTTATTCGACCCGGGTTCTGGCTAATACCACCTACGTCATGTCGATCAACTTCTTTCAAATTGGGCCGTTTGATATCCCTGCCTTCTACGCCATTGACAACGTGAGCGTTGGCGGCAGCGACATCACGGCCAACCTCACCGTTCCGGCGGCAGTGAAGGTCTCAGGTATAGTGACGCAGGCCCAGACCACCCCCAAGGCTGGCACCGTCGTTTTCTTCGATCAAAGGGCCGAGGTCGAGCCCGGAGGACCGCTTCGACTCCTGACAGGCCTTACCGCAAGCCTATCCTTCATCCAACCCAACGGGTCCTATGATCTCTATGTGACCCGGGGACAGACCCACAACCTCTTTTCGTCGCTCACGCTGAACGACGGCTCGGTCTGGGCGACTCCGGTTAGGGGAAGCGATATCCGGTCGTTTGATACCGACACGACACTCAACTTTACCTTTCCCAACAAACCTGCCGAGACCAGTTTTTCCGGACGGGTCACCCGAGCCGGTGGGTCTGGCGTCCCTGACGTTTTTGTGAGTCTCTCATGCGCGGACATAACGGGAGCACCAAACACGACCCTTTTCAAGAGCACGACAACCGATGCTCAGGGAGACTACGCACTCGAGGTATTCGGAGCAAACGATTGCACGGTCTTTTTCAGTCCACCAGCCCCGAGTCTGCTAACCGCACCCTGATCGCGCTTTCCGGACGAGTGCGCCGTGTTCCAATCTGATCGCCAGCTCCACCGCATTGTCGACGCCGATCGAAGACGCCTGGGTGAAAAGATCAATCACAGGCTGCAACAGGGGTGCACGACACGAAAGTGATGTTGGTGGTGAAGACCAGAGAACGTCGGGGATTGGGACTAGACTGTCTGACAGTTATAATAACTGTCAGACAGGAGGGTCCTCATGTCTCAAGACGCTTCCCCCCAAGTCCAACTGGAACAACGGCGCCAGCAGTTGAAGCAAGCCTTGCTCGAACTGGGCGATCTGCGTCCCGGATCCCTGGTGGCACGTTACCGCCGCTGTGGCAAGGCCAACTGTCACTGTGCCCAGCCCGGGGCTCCCGGCCACGGGCCCAGCTTCTCCTTGACCCGTCGCGTGGACGACAAAACCGTGACCAGGATCATTCCGCCGGGGCCGGCGGTCGAACAAACTCGGGAGCAGATCGCGGAGTATCACCGATTGCGGAGCTTGCTGCAGGAGCTGGTGGAGGTCAGCGAACAGATCTGTCAGGCCAAACTGGAGGCCGCCCCGGCCCGCACGGGCGAAAAAAAGGGCTCCAAAAGACGCTCGCGCAGGAGGTCCAGCGAGAAGTCCAGATCCTGATAGGGCCCGCTGCGGCGGAGGCCCTGGACTTTGAAGCCCTGGAGACCGCGGTCCGACGCCAAGTCTTGGAGGTGGCTGCCCGGACGGTGGAAGCTCATCTCAACCAGGATCATTCGGACACCGTCCCCGGGCTCAGCTGCCCCTGTGGAGGACGAGCGCGGTACGCGGGTCGGCGGGAGAAGCAGTTTACCACCGTGCTGGGGCCGATGCGATTGCAGCGTGCTTACTATCACTGTCCGGATTGCGGCGCAGGCTTTTGTCCCCGAGACCGAGAGCTGGGACTGGAGGACCGCTCCTTGTCGCCGGCCCTGGTACGGATGGTCGGGGCGGCCGCCTCGATCCTCAGCTTTCAAGAAAGCAGTCAGCTGCTGGACGAATTGGCCGGGGTTGAAGTGGGAGCCAAACAAGTGGAACGGTGCGCGGAGTCCCTGGGAGAAAAAGTCGCTCGCTATGAGCACCAGAGCCGGGAGCCCGAGTCGTTGTTGCCCCTGCCCCCCACGCTCTATCTGGGAGTAGACGGCACGGGCGTGCCCATGCGAGCGCCCGAGCTACAAGGGCGAGCGGGCAAACAACCCGATGGTTCGGCCCGGACCCGGGAAGCCAAGCTCTGCACGGTTTGGAGTGCGGAGAAACGAGACGACCAGGGACGCCCCCTGAGAGATCCTGGCTCGGTTACCTACACCGCCGCTATCGAAAGCGCCGCCACCTTGGATACCGATCGCCAGCTTTCCGAGTTCGCCCAGCGGGTCGAGCGCGAAGCCCAGCGGCGCCGCTTTGGACAAGCGCCACAGCAAGTCGTCTTAGGCGACGGAGCGAAGTGGATCTGGAACCTGGCGGGGGAACTGTTCCCTGAGGCCGTACAGATTGTCGATCGTTTCCACGCCAAAGAGCGACTTCATGAGCTGTCCAAGAGCTTGTATGGCGATCGCCACTTGAGCCAAGACTGGGCCGAACAACGTTGCCAGGAACTTGATGCCGGTGAGATCGAGATCCTCCTTTCGGTCCTTGAGACCGAGGGGCTGAACAACCAGGAGGCTAAAGCCGCCTATGGCTACTTTCAAGAGAATCGCCAGCGGATGTGCGCTACGCCCAGTTCGAGACGAAAGGGCTCTGCACCTCCACTGGAGTAGTGGAAGCCGGATGCAAGAACGCCATCGGGGCTCGACTCAAACGATCCGGGATGCACTGGAGCGTCCGGGGAGCCAATTCCATCATGGCCCTTCGTTGTGCTCGACTCAGTGGACGCTTTGAGGATTTTTGGGAATGGAGGGCCGATCATCGAGCCGCGGCATGATCCAGTCGTCACTTTTTTGTCGTGCACCCCTGCAACAGTTCTCTTGACCCAGCCCGGTGTCTTTGCGACCCAGCCGGTGGTTCCGCAACTTTAGATCTAGATACATTCAATTTGCTCTTCCACGGTCCGAGTATCAAGAGGCCCCTTTACGAGGCAGGATGGTTGGGCTAAGCTGAAACTTGATTTGGCTTTTCCTGAGGAACAAGGGTGTAACGCATTGATTCAGTGATCTTTTGGTCATGGAAGCCTGAAGCGCAAGCGAGGGGTTGGGAATCGGCAAGATCTTACTCAGGTCCCCAACCCCTCGCTCGCGCTTCAGGCTTCCATAGCTCGGGAAGTTTCTTTCTCGAATGGGGCCAGCACCGCTGGGGGCCCCACTAATCTGACAGTAGCCCCTGAGCGGGGGCAATTCTTGTCGTGGACATTCGGAACTTCTGGGCCAAGCTGCACCTTCGCCGCCGGCCCTGGCTTCTAATCCGGCTTGCGGGCCAAAGGAATCGCCTCTGCTGACGGGCAGCACAGACCAGCATTTATGTACGGTCGCTGAGGCGAGTGTCTGTGGCGCGCGGCTGCACCGCGACGTGGTCGCTCCCTTTCTCAGACTGAAAGACGGGGCACGAAACGCTGGATTCGATCTGCAGATACTCAGTGGATTCCGCAGCTTCGAAGATCAGCTCTCCATCTGGAATCGAAAAGCGTCGGGCCAACTCGCCGTCCCGGACAGCGCCGCCGTTCCGCTGGACATTCAGAGTTTGAGCGGGAGGGAACTGGTTTTTGCCATTCTGCGCTGGTCCGCTCTGCCGGGAGCCTCGCGGCATCATTGGGGCACGGATCTGGACATCTATGATGGGGCAGCCCTGCCCGAAGGATATGAGATCAAGCTCATCCCGGAGGAGGTTGACGCCGGCGGGATGTTCGGTCCTTTGCACGAGTGGCTGGACCAGCGGATCGCTGCCGCTGGTGTCTCCGGTTTCTTTCGACCCTACGACCAGGACCGGCAGGGCGTGGCGCCGGAGCGCTGGCACCTGAGCTACGCCCCCCTTGCGTCTCGGTTCCAACAACGACTCACGCCCGATATACTCCGGGAAGCCATCCAGAAAGCGGCCATTGAGCTCAAGGATGTGGTGCTGCAGGATTTCGAGGAGATCTACCACCGATTTGTCATGAACACGAACAGGTCTTTCGAATGAAGCTCCGCCAGCGACGGCAGATCGGTACCATCCCCTTGGATCCAGAGAGCTACGGCCTCTCCCAGCTGGGCAGAGCGCTCGAGGTCTGGCGTCCCGGAAGTGACTGCAGGCTGCTTTTGTTCGCGGGAATCCACGGCGAAGAGCCGGAAACGACCCTGGCTCTCTCTCGGGCATTGCGTCAGCTATCTGAGCCCTCGGCTCACTGTGCGGTAGTGTTGGCGGCCAATCCCGACGGTCTGATCCGTGGGACCCGTGGAAATGCGCGCGGCGTGGATCTCAACCGCAACTTCCCGACCCGGGACTGGCAGCCGGATCCGGTGGCGCACCGCTCCACCCTGGATGATCCCCGGGATGTCCTGTTGAGCCCCGGTTCTGCAGAGGCCTCCGAGGCCGAGACCCGAGCACTCATCGGGCTTATCGGCGAGCTTGAGCCGGAAAGCGTGATCGCTCTTCACGCACCACTCGCCTGTATCGATGACGCGAAGCAGGGACCGCTGGCCGATTGGTTGGCTCGGCAAACCGGATTGCCCCTGGTGGGGGACGTGGGGTATCCGACTCCTGGCTCCTTCGGCACCTGGGGGGCGGAGCAGGGGATCGGCGTGGTCACCTACGAGTTCCCGCTGGCCACCACAGATGAGATAGTCCGGGAGCAAGTGCCAGTGTTGGTGGATCTCCTGACCAGTTGGGACGGTTGAAGACGTTGTTCGGGGCAGAGACCTGTAGGAAAGCATCATGGTCATCAACTTCGTCTGGATCGCTTTCTTCCTGATCGCTCTTCTGGTTGGGCTTTTCCGACTGATCATCTTCTCAGAGACCGAGATCTTCACCAGCATCGTCAACAGCACCTTCGAGATGGCCAGGCTCGGCTTCGAGATCTCACTCGGTTTGACCGGAGTACTCACGTTGTGGCTCGGGCTGATGCGGGTCGGAGAGAAGGGCGGTGCGGTGAATATCCTGGCCCGAGCAGTTCGGCCCTTTTTCCACAGGCTGTTTCCGGAGGTCCCACGAGATCATCCCGTGTATGGCTCGATGATCATGAATTTTGCCGCCAACATGCTGGGCCTCGACAACGCGGCCACACCGCTGGGCCTGAAAGCCATGCAGGAGTTGCAGGAGCTCAACCCCGAGCAAGACACGGCTTCCAACGCTCAGATCATGTTCCTGGTGCTCAACACCTCGGGTCTGACCTTGATACCCATCAGCATCATGGTCTATCGGGCTCAGCAGGGGGCGGCCAATCCCTCCGATGTCTTCCTCCCGATACTGTTGACCACCTTTTTCTCCACATTGGTGGGATTGACAACGGTTGCCATCGTCCAGGGAATCAACTTGTGGGACAGGGTGGTCATGGCCTACCTGCTGGGTCTGACCGGAATCGTCGGGGCTACCCTCTTTTATTTCTCGGGACTCCCGCAGAGCCAGATCCAGACGATTTCCAATGTGTCCGCCAACGTGATCCTCTTCGGCGTGATCTGTGGCTTCATCGCTTTGGCCATGTTCCGCAAGGTCAATGTCTATGAGGCCTTCATAGAAGGGGCAAAGGAAGGATTTCCGGTGGCCATCCGGATCGTTCCCTATCTGGTGGCAATCCTTGTCGCCGTTGGGGTGTTCCGTGCCTCCGGAGCGATGGATTTCCTGGTCATCGGGATCGAGAGAGCGTTCGCTGTGTTCGGCCTCAACACCGACTTCGTCGGAGCCACGCCCACGGCCCTGATGAAGCCCCTCAGCGGGAGCGGAGCGAGGGGCATGATGGCCGATGCCATGCAGACCTACGGCGCGGACTCTTTCGTCGGCCGCCTGGCCTGCACCCTTCAAGGGTCGACCGATACGACCTTCTACATCCTCGCGCTGTACTTCGGGTCGGTCGGTGTGAAGAAGACGCGCCACGCGGTTCCGTGCGGGCTGTTGGCGGATTTTGCGGCGATCGTTGCGGGGATATTCATCGCGTATTTGTTCTTCCACTAGTACCCTGTCAACTTCGAGATTGTGGGTTATGGACGAGTCATGGTGGGCGAGGTCAAGGCGCGCGGTCGTAGACATAGTTTTGGCCTACGTCGAGGACGCGCAACACAGAGATCGGCCGCCAGGGCCGTTCAGAACCTACAATTTCGAGGTTGACAGGGTACTAGGGCCGGGGGTAAGTCTCGTTGGGAGAGCCAGCCCTTGAGGGTCTCGGGTCTCGCGGTAACGTTGGAGGTGCTTTTTGAGCTCCTGTAGCCTTGCTTGGATCTCTTGGTGTTTTGGGGCTTTTGGGTCTCGAAGCGTGCTCTCCAGTCGTGCCAGGATCTGGCCGCAGGCGTCATCATCGAAGGGTAGCTTGTCCTTCAGATAGACGTAGACTGGGTTGGTGTGGGCGTCCGCTCCGGCGTCCCCGTAAGCTCGAACGGCAACCCAGCCACTGTTGTCCACCTCAAGCCTCTCCGAGACCTCCCATCTCGACCGTCCAGCGGGGTCGAAGCGCCTTGATACGACTCGCCCGTTCCAGATGATTTCAAGATACCGCACTGGATAAAGAGGGCTCAGTACGCGTACTTCCAACTCCAGCGAAACCGCCTCATCCTTCGAGACGATCACTTTTCCCGGCCTTTTCCCGTTGGTCTCCAGAAAAATCATGGGACCCGTCGTCGCGAAACTGCGTCCGCCGGCAAGCGCCTGGAGGAACTCCCTGACCGTGGGTTCCTTGTCGGCCTGAGCGTAGGTCACAGAGTCGCCCAGTTCCCGGGTATAGGGAAAATCCGACGCCCCAACGATCGGCCAGCGGTATCCCAGATTCAAGTAGTCATACCAACCATCCAGTCCCAGGCCGCGGTATCCTCCGTATTGCAGCAACTCCAGAAAATCCATCTTTCCGGTCAGGGCCAGGGCATCCACTTCACGGCGGAAGGAGCCTCCATGGGCGAACCCTATGAACCCGGACATCTGGTGGGCCTGATCGGCGATGAGTCCAAGCGAAGGTCCCGCGCTGACGTCATCGGAGCGGCCGCCGCCAGGGACATAGTCTTCCGCTAACACAATCACGTGCCCCAGGGAACCCGCCCGGTACTCCTGGCCGGAGATCAGGTGGTAGGCTCCCTTCTGCCGAATAGACTTCCGGCCTAGACCATAAGCCTGTCCCCACGACTCAAACTCCCGGCCCAAAGCGTAGCCATCGGTGTTCATCGAGAGGCTGAAGGCGTAACGAATGTCGCGGGCCGAGGTAAGCGTAAACAGCGTGTCGTCGTTGCTGCCGGTGCGCTCGAAGTGGATGTGGGTGTCTCCCGAATACCACCCCTCCTTCGCCATATCGATCCAGCGCTTGAGATAGATCGTCGCCTTCGCGGTCTGGTTTTTTGCCAGGTGAAAGGTCTTCTGGGTCGGAGTGTATTCGTAGCCCCGGCGGACCTCTACCGTGCAGGTCCCGGCCGGGACTCTCACCGAAAAGGATCCGTCGGTGAAGAAATAGTAGTTGAGCTTGCGAAACCGTATCGGGCCCTTGTGCCGGTTGCCGGCCATCCGAAGGGAGTAGGGCTCAAAGGGATCGTTCTCCGGTTCCTGGTCTCCACCGTTGACGCTGACCGTGGCACTCAACCGCTCTCCGGTATCTCGATCCAGGACAATCAAGTCGAGGGTTGCTGCATCAGGGCCGGGGTCGACTTTTGGAGGCGGCAGCGGAGGACCCGTAAAACCCTGTCCTGGATCGACCACGCCGACAGGGAACTCCTCCACCATACGATGACGCTGGAGCTGCGCTGAGTAGACGAAAGAAAAGACCAGGAGCAGCAGGAAGAGAGCCCTCAGGCTCCGGATCGAGATCAAGGATCGGGACATCGCTCAAGCCCTCAGCGTTTACAGCACATTTACTACCGTCCGGTTAAAGCATTTAGATATCGTTTCAACACGCTTATAATCATTGATTTAGAAGGAAAACAAGCTGGAATCGATTTCAGCTGAGACTTCCGCCGTCTTCCCTCTCGTGTGGGCGGATCGACTTTGGGATCGAGGGATGGGAAATGGGTCTTATCAAAACCAAGCGAGGTCAATCCCAACGGGATTGCGTATTCCAGCCCAGTGACTGTGTTGGTTTTGTCAAGCATTATCAAGATTCTGCCGCTAACGGTGCTCTCCAAAGATCATCGTTTTTGACCATCGTGTTGAGCGTGACGAGGAGCTTTCTCATGGACGCTATCAGGGCCACTTTAGGCTCTTTTCCGGAGGCGACAAGGCGATTGTAGAAGGTTCGAATCTGCGGATTGTGTCGGATCGCTGAGAGCGTGCACATGTAGAGCTGATTACGGAGTTGACGCCGTCCTCCCCAGATGGCACGAGGGGCTGGAGTCCCTCGCCGCTGTCCTGATCCCAAGGGGCCAATCCCACCAGGGAAGCGACTTCTCTGCGATTGACCCTGCCCAACTCAGGCAGCTCACACACCACGATCTGACTGCTTCGCTCCCCTATCCCCGGGCAGCTTTGCACCACCTCCTGGCGCCGAAGGAGCTCGGCATCGAGCCGCAGCAATTCCTCCACCTTCTGCTCAACCTCTTTCAGTTCTTGATCCAGCAGGCCAAGGATTCGCTCCACTCCTTGACGCAGCTCCTGATCCTCATACTGATGGCGACGAGTCCGCTCGATCTTACGACACTCAATCAGTTGCCTGCGTCTGCGATTGTAGGCTTGTAACTGCTGATAGTAGGCGGTTTCCTGCTTACTGATACGATGAATCCCCAGCTGCCCACAACGCCCCAGGACGTGGGCATCCAGACGATCATTCTTGGCTAGGATTCCCAGACCCTTCGCCAGGTCTCGAGCTTGTCGAGGATTCACGCAACAGACGGGGATCCCCGCCTCATTGAGCTCTCTCAGGACCCGCTTCTCATAACCCCCCGAGGCTTCCACCACCACCGAGACCAATCCCGCGATCCCCTCCAGACGGCGGAGGATCTCTGCGATTCCTTCCCCCGCGTTGGAGTGCTCCGAGTGTTCCTCCCGTGGCAGCAGACACAGATCTAGCCGATCCTTGCTGACATCAATGCCCGCTGCGGGCTGACTCATCCAGGTTTTGTTGATAGGATTACCTTTGAGTTGTTTCATGGAGACCCTTCCTTATATTCGGGCTCTCTCTTTGACGGAGGCCCAGGCGACTGTTCGGGTTGACATGAAATGGGCCGACCACGGATCTCGCTGGGCTCCGGTCTCGACGGACCGAGGGTTTCACGATCTCGTGGTCGGCTCGGATCAGACGTTCTGACCCGAATTCCTTTCAACAAATAACACATATAAGGGTTTCCGAACCCTGGGTAAGAGAGTCAATCCCTTTATAATCAACCCTGTAAGGGTTGTGTCCTGACCCATTTATTGCCTTTCTGTACGCAACCCATTCAGGGTTGAGATCCAGGGCGACGCCGTTCACCTAGGGTTTGGAAACCCTGGGCTGAAATACGGAATCCCTTCAGGATTCACCTCCGTACTGTAGCACGGTGGAGTCAAGCGGGAAACGATGGGTCCTGGCTACTCGGATGGCTTCGTGACCAGGCCGTGGGTCTTCGAAATCGCCAGGGAATGCTTCAAAAGGCCACACGGGGTCTGGTATCTTTGGGGATAGATTCAAGGAGAGCGTATGAGAGCTGCGGTCCTGTGTGTGATTATCCCCTGATTTGCCCGTGAAAATAGATCTTCCGAAGAACTTTGATCGAAGGGTCGCTCTAGAGCGGCTGGATCGGGTGCTGGATCCCGAGCTGGACGAGTCCATCCTCAAGCTGGGCTTCGTCGAATCCCTCCGAGTGCAGGAGAGTCAAGTCACCGTGGTCCTGTACCTTCCCACCTACTTCTGCTCTCCCGGTTTTGCCTATCTCATGGCCTACGATGTTCGACGCGAGCTTCTGGGTGTGGAAGGTGTGCAGGAAGTCACGGTCCGCTTGAGGGATCATTTCGCTTCGACAGCAATCGAGACCGGAGTCAATCAGGGTAAGTCCTTCACTGAGGCCTTTCCAGGCGAGGCGCTAGGGAATCTGGATCAGCTGCGGTCCCTGTTCTTGCGCAAAGGCTACTTGAGTCGGCAGGATACTTTCTTGAGGGCACTGAGAGAGGCCGGGTTATCCTGGAAACAGATCTCTGACCTGCGCATCCGGGATGTGGCACTGGGAGAAGGATCCTGCTTAGTGCAGTGCCTTGGGGACGGACCGGTTGAGCTGGCCGCCGACACGACCGGCAGGTACCTGGAGCGGCGTGCCCAGATCGGTCTCGACTGTTCTCCTTCGGCCTCCCTCATGACCGATCTGAATGGCAAGGCCATCGCCGCGGAGAGGTTGGAGCAGCATCGTCTTCATGCCCGGACCGTGCGGGTATCGCTGGAGGCCAACGGTTCTCTATGCTCAGCGTTACTGGAGGCCCGTAGAAGACAGCGGGCAACTGGAGGCAATCCCGATGTATAGGACAGGTGAACAGGAGATCTTCGTGGTGGACGGACACATGCATCTCTGGGATGCAAGTCCGGAGAACTGGCGCAACCAGTACGGAGAGGGCTGGATTCGTTGCTTCCACGACTACCAAACGGCTCTCAGTCCAAGTGAGTATATCTGGCCCTTCGAGAAGTTCTGCAAGTACGGAGAGGACGCCCTCATCGACGATCTCTTCATGAAGGGTTACGTGGACGTCGGCATCTTCAACTCGACATACCTCCGCGAGTTCTACACCAGGGGGTTCAACACCCACCAGCAGAACCATGTGCTAAAGGAAAAATACCCGGATCGTTTCATTCTCTGCGGTTCCTTCGATCCCCGGGAGGAGGAAGCGGGCCTGGACGAGTTGCGGCAGATGGTGGAGGAGTACCCGATACAGGGCCTCAAGCTATACACGGCCGAATGGAGGAACGGCTCCAAAGGGTGGCGCCTGAATGACCCCTGGGCCTACAAGTATCTGGAACTCTGTGACACTCTGGGTGTCCGAAACCTCCACGTCCACAAGGGACCCACCGTCTACCCCCTGAACCGGGATGCCTTCGATGTCCACGATGTGGATTACGCGGCTACTGATTTCCCGGGGCTGAACTTCATCGTCGAGCACATTGGTCTGCCCCGGCTGGATGACTTCTGCTGGATTGCCACCCAGGAGAAAAATGTCTACGCGGGTATGTCGGTGGCCATGCCCTTCATCCATCCCCGGCCCAAATACTTCGCCGAGATCATGGCCAATCTCCTTTTCTGGGTGGGAGAGGACAAGATCCTTTTCGGTAGCGATTACGCCATCTGGCACCCCAAGTGGATCATTGAGAAGTTCATGGCCTTTTCCCTACCGGACGAGATCGCGGAAGAATACGGTGTCCAGCTTTCCCCGGAGATCAAACGAAAGATCCTGGGCGAGAATGCGGCTCGCCTGTACGGTATCGATATTGCGGCCCACCGGGAAAGACTGGCCCGGGATGAGATTGGTGTCGGGCTCTCCGCCCAAAATTTGTGAGAACCTAGGTGAGGCCAATGTCCAAGGCGATCAGTCACACAATCAAGCGACGGGGGAAGTACCCGGGAGATAGGGACGTGGAAATTCCTGTTGCCGAGGACCTTGCTACGGTCCCGGGGATACCCGTGCGCGAGAAACGAGAAAGACGTTTCGTATTACAGCAGAGTGTATCCGCTGGAGGCCCAGTTCCTCGAAAAGTCCGCGGATCGGGAATGGGAATGGAGTGTCTGGAGTGATGAGCTGACCGAGTTCCACCAAGATCACCACGAAAGAAACCGTTCTTTCGTGGATGCGGCGGAGTCATCGGGCGACCTTGAGCCGACAGGTAGGGCTGAGCCGGGAAAAGACCTGACGGAGGAAATACGGACGAAGGCCTTGGAGCTGGGCGCCGGCGAAGTCGGATTTACCAGGTTGGACCGGAGGTATGTCTACGCCAGCAAGAAGCACTGGGTGAAATACCAACACGCTGTTTGTCTGGCGGTGGAGCAAGACTACGAACAGACTCAGACAATCGCCAGTATTGAGGCCGAGCACACTCACTTCGGCACCTACGAGAAGATCGGAGCCCTCGGGTTGGAGCTGATTGACCACATCCGCGCTCTGGGCTACCGCGCTCAGATGCACAGTCCCAGCGACGAGTCCGTGGTCTATGTACCTCTGTTTGTAAACGCCGGCCTTGGTCAGTTGGGAGCCAACGGGCAGCTGCTATCGCCGCATTTCGGGTCCAGATGTCGGTTGGCAATTGTCACTACGGAGGCACCCGTGACTTACGACGAGGCTGTGGACTACGGAATCCACAAGTTCTGCCAGAAATGCCAGGTGTGTGTCAGGCGATGTCCCGCCCGGGCATTGGTCAAGGAGCAGGTTTGGTGGCGGGGTGTGCACAAGAACAAGGTCACCTATGACCGTTGTCGTCCCGTGATGGCAAGATACGAGGGTTGCGGCGTGTGCATGAAGGTTTGCCCCATCCAGCGCTATGGGATGAAGGCGGTGATGGAGCACTACGTTGCCACCGGAGAGGTACTTGGAAAAGGAACGGACGACTTGGAGGGTTTCACTCTGAGGGGCCAATACTTCGGAGTGAGCGAGCTTCCCCAACTGGACAGCGAGACCTTTCAGTTTCCCCACGGGCCGAAAGATGGATGGCTCTTCCAGGAGTTCAAAGAGAGGCTAAAGAAGGAGGGCATACCTCCTGCCGACCAGTTGCAGCGGTTCGCCGCCGCCGTGAAAAGGATCCTGGACAAGGGCCCATCAACCCGATACGACCAGGTTGAGCCAACCAGCGACATCGAGTAAGAATAGTGAGCAGTGGTGCAGTAAGCAGTGGTGCAGTAAGCAGTGGTGCAGTTAGCAGTGGTGCAGTTAGCAGTGATGGAGTGAGCAGTACCGGAAACAGCTGCAGCCAACAGAGCCGCGAACGACTTGACTTGTCTGCAAGATGAGCCAGGTCCCGGCCGTCGAGGACGACGAAGACGGAGAGAGAGCCGGACAACAGCAAGATCTCTACCAACCCCGAAAAGTTTTGTTCTCGAATGGGGTCAGGATTCCTGGGCGGCTCACTAACCTGGGTCATGCGCTTTTTGGCGTCGCCCACTTGCTCACGCTGCCAAACAGGCGTTTGTCAGCGCGTTTTGTTGGAATCCGTCCTCTTCCTGGCCGCTCCCTCGAGGCGCCAGTGTGTTCCCATCAGGCTGGGTGTCTCCCCGGGCTTGTCGATCTGGTAATAGACCGTCCACAGGGATCCGTCCGCGAGCTGAACGGACGCGGGATAGCCGAGATCCCCGTTGGGACCTTTCGAGAGCCGGATCTCATTGTCGACCTCCCAGGTCTTGCCGTCGTCCTTGCTGATGCAGGCGAAGGTCCCGAAAGGCGCCCAGCGCTTGGCGTAACTGACGAGCAGCCAGTCGTTGCGTAGCCGGGTCAGGTGGGGAGGGTAGCCGTGAATCGGGGTGCGGCGCGGTGAGCTCCAGGACTTGCCGCCGTCGGTGCTGTTGGATTGCCAGAGCTGGTTCGGCTTGTTGCAGTCCCTGAAGAGCAGAACCAGGCTGCCGTCCCGCGTTTCCACGACGTGTGGCTCGTCGAAGGAGAGCATCTTGCCGTCCTCGGGGACGGGAAACGTCGTGACGATCTGCCACGACCGTCCGTCGTCGCGCGACTCTTCCACGGCGATCGAGTACGGGGAGCCGCTCGGGGGGCCATTGTAGTCGGTGGGTTTTGCGTGCGAGCAGTGCGGGTTCTGGCCGATGAACAGCAGCCGCCCGTCGCGCAGCTGGATCGGCCCGTGCGGCGTCGTAGCGGTCGTGCGGATCGGCAGGCTCCACGACCGTCCATCATCGGCCGAGCGAATCACGTAGTTGCCTTGGCGCTCGGTGTCGTGAGGCGGCCCCGTGAACCAGCTGACGATCAGGGTCCCCTTCCTGGTGCGGACGATGCCGGCGTCGCGGTCGTCGATCGGAAAGTCGTGGATCGTGACCGCCTCACTCCACGTCTTTCCACCGTCCTGGCTGCGCACCATCTGGGTCTTGCCGTCGGGAGAAACGTGTGCGTCACGATCGCCCGAGAAGACGACGAGCAGGTCGCCGCCGGGCGCCACGGCGATGGACGGCCAACCGATGTAGCGCCCCGGTTGCTTGCATAGCACGCGCTGTTCGCCGACGGTCGCGCGGCCGTCCTCGGCGCGCACTGCCTCGATTCCGAGCAGCAGGAGCGGCACTGCGAGCAGGACTCCGTTCACGCTAAAACCCAACATCGTCTCATGGCGCCCGGACTA
Organism: Acidobacteriota bacterium; assembly: GCA_965219005.1. GTDB lineage: Bacteria > Acidobacteriota > UBA6911 > RPQK01 > JAJDTT01 > CAUZIZ01. The sequence continues at coordinate 714,549 of CBDCMS010000004.1, forward strand.
CTCCTGGCCGGACGACCTGGTTCCTTCTCTCGTTTTGGGCTCATCCTAGCCTCTCGAACCGAACAACGAGTTATCTTAGGTATTCGTACGCGGCGCAACAAGGGTCTAGCTACCGTTCCTTGCTACGCTCTATACATGTTGGTTGCTAGCAAACAAGCAGGGAATCCAGTTGGAGCCAGGCGTCGCGGGACTACTGGAGACAATCAAATCACGGTTTCTCTACACGGGATCGAGGAACGCCTCTAGCTCAGCCATCACATTCCACGTAAACTCCGTATACTGTCAAACCAGATTGGGTGACTATCATGCAAAATCTCTTTTTTACGTTCGCCATCTCACTTCTCTCTCTGAGCGGCGCCCTTGCCGCAGACCACGCCCTCACCCCACAGGAGGTCGCAGAGGGCTGGATCCTCCTGTGGGACGGCAAGACCGAGTACGGCTGGGAGTGGCACGGCGACGCGCGCTGGAAGGTCGAAGACGGCGTCCTTCGGTCTGACGGCGGTGGTGCCGGTTGGCTGGGGACCACCAACATGTTCGGTGATTTCGAGCTGAAGGTCGAGTTTCGCACCGCGGCGGACGGAAACAGCGGTATCTTCCTGCGCTCCGCTCGAAGGGGAGCGCCCCACCGGACCGGCTACGAACTACAGATCTTCAACCGACACCCGCACGGGTTGAGTACCGGGAGCCTGGTCCACTACGTACAGGCGGAGCCTGCTCAGTTCGAGGGCGCCAAGTGGAACCAATACGAAGTCCGTGCCGTGGGAAGCCGCTTCGTCGTCAATCTCAACGGGAAAGAAGTCCTCGACGCCAGCGACTCTTCGCATGCCGTGGGTGCCATTGGGCTGCAATACAATGTGGATAAGCCCATTGAGTTCCGCAACATCAAGCTCAAGCCGCTGGGACTGAGTCCCCTGTTCAACGGGCAGGACCTGAGCGGCTGGCAAAAGGTCGATCGTCCGAACCGGGATGACGTGCATGAGTGGTCGGTGCGGGAAGGAATCCTCCACGTCGAGAAGGGAGCCGGTCAGCTGGAGACCGAGAAGGAATTCAAGAATCTGGTGCTGCAGCTCGCGATCCGCACCAACCCACCCCGTCCTGGCCACCATCCGAACAGTGGCGTCTTCTTCCGGGGAGAGAAGGGCGAATTCTGGAGCGGGTACGAGTCCCAGATCCGCAATGAGTTCCGCAACGGCGACCGCAGGCAACCTCATGACTTTGGCACGGGAGGACTCTACTTCTACGTCCCCACCCGCGAGGTTATTCCCAACGATGGTGAGTTTTTCTACAAGACGGTCGTCGCCCACGGTCGCCACCTGGCGGTCTGGGTCAACGGCATCCAGACCAGCGACTGGGAAGACCCACGCCCATCCGGAAACAATGCCCGCCGCCAGGCTCGACTGGTCCCCGGAGTCGTCAGTCTTCAAGCCCACGATCCCACCACCAATCTGGACTTCAAAGACATCAGGGCCGTGGAACTACCGGAGCGTTAAGCCCCGTGCCGAAGCCAGGTTGAGTTTCAAGTGTGAACCAACCGGAGAGGTTTGGCGTCTAGTCCAATGAAGAGCTTCTTTCCACGCTCTTTTTCTCTCGCGAGCCCGTCAATTCGGCGGGCTCTTTCTTGCTGGACATGTGATTGCTTTGCCCATGTGTGCGCATGCTTTCACGGCACGGTCGAGAACGCCCAGGTTGATAACCTTACTAGAGCGCCTGGTTCCCTGGCCGATACCACAAGTCATGAGCCTTGACCCAAGCAAGATGCTACCCGACTGTTGTAAGCTCAAAACCCCTGCGCGGATCATTCTCAACGGCCTGATCTGCCGAGCGCGATTTGCGACTGCTTCACCCACCGAGGTAGTGTTCGATTTACTTGTCGACTCCCAACTGGGGCATAGTCTCTTTCCCCACAAGTCCGTCGGTTGTGTAGTTTTCAACTACCGGGACAAAGACCAAGTGTTTCTTGCCTCGGTGAAGGACTATAAGGATGCAGAGTCCGCACCCCAACTGAGCGTCCAGCGTGTTTCCGACGTAGCCAGCGGGGAGCGCCGCTGGGCGCGTCGCGTACCCGTGGACCACAAGTCGGGGCTGCGGGCCGAGGTGAAGTTGGCGGACGCCAAGGCGTGGGAGGTCCGGGTCGTGGACATCGGCATGAAGGGAATGTTGATCGAGTTCCTGGGGGAAAGGGATCCCGACTTTGAGTTGGGGGCACCGCTCGAGGTCGAGTTGCGACTCGATGACCACATCGCCAGGCTCATGGGGCCAGCTCGGCGTCAAGACGGAAAGCGCTGGGGAGTCCTGTTCCTAGGTGTGGAAGCATCGGACTCCCTCAGGGTGATCGTAAATAGTCTGGAGTGGGAGTGGCTTCAGCAGAAACGTGGCCTCGCCGAGAGTCTTTCCACTTCCTCTCCGGTCACCTCCCCTTCTGTCCTGGCCGCATCCTATCGGCTCCCTGATTCGCTCTGATCTCCTAGCCTGACCTCCCAGGAAAGTCCGGATGACTCTTGATGGCATGAATCTGGGCCAGATGGTTCAGCTCAACCGGATCAAGCCTTCTCGGACGATCTCTGCGTTGGTCGTCGTCGAAGATGGCCAAGCATCGTCTTCCTCCTCCTGCCTTGATCTCGCCTCACAAGCCCCATCTGCAAAGGTTAGCGTATTTATGAAACAGTGTACTTAGGTCTATCCTCGGCCTGGCGGCAGGTAGCACTCTCCGGGGGGGCGCTGGTCATTCATGGGTGCAGATGGAAGACCTTATTCATGATCTTCCACTCGTCGGTCGGTGCATTGCTCACAGGTCTGACTCCTATTCTGAGTTTGGTGTTGAGCGATTTGTAAGCTGCAGCCTTGCGGTTACAAACTCGATGGCCGAAAGCAACTCGACCGGCTCATCCGTCCCAACTCTGTATTTGCGACCATTCCTGAGTTGAATTTCCACGGCATCGAAACCCGCGACGTTGTAGAGCCATCCGTGCGGCGTCCACTTTATGCCCCAGCCGTAGTACCAGCGATTCTGGACGATGGCAGCGCTTTGGATGTCGGAAACAGCAAAACGCTTCGAGATCAGCCCGATGCCGAATCTGAGGATGATGTAATCGCGTGATACTCTCACGGTCAGCGAATGGAAAAGGAATAAGCAAACGACGAATACCGATGGAACCACGATGGGAACGAGCACGGATGATGGTCTGCCAGGGGCCGCCAGCACCACGAATCCTCCGGAGATTGCTGCACAGCCTCCAAGAATGAGGCGCATCAGGGTTCCGATTTGCGTGTGTTTATAGTGGTGCAAGGTTGTAGGTCTCCAAATGCATCAAAACGTGGACTCGCCCGTAGGTACGTGGGGTTGCGCTATCCTGATCTCAACAGTCTAGTACCCTGTGTTACAGGGTACTTGCACCCCTCAGGCTCGGCGGTCAGTGAGAATTGCGGATTTGGATCAGTGCTTCAGCCACCGTGTTCTATGAGGAGATTTCTCAGCCGCTCGCGTCAAGTTGACGAAGTCCTTTCCCATCCCCGTAGCTTTTCGGCGAGCTCTTCCAGCTCTGCGATTTTCGCCGTTCCCTCCGGCTGCGCCCTTGCCGCTTTATCCATTTGTTTCAGCTCTTTTACGAGCTCAGCTAGTTTCTGCGAATCCTTTTCAGTTGCCTCGTTGAGCACGTAGGAGCTCCCACTGATTCCCATCAGTAGCAGAAGATTCTCGTCCAGAACCGGAAACGATCCGTTGCAGAAGATTTCACGCACGACGATTACTCCGACGACAGAGGTGACGGAAAGGATCTGGAATTTGAATAGACTGGGCTTGCCCACGATCGTCATCAAGTCGCTGACTTTAGGAATCCGGGGACTTCGATCCAGACTGGGAGTGAACTCCGTTGGGATACGAATCTCTCGGCCGCCTGCAATGGATCGGGTCACGATCGCTGTGCCGCCGCCGATGCCCAGCAGAATCAAAACCTGAGCCGTAATCTCAATCAGCTCCCCCTGGATAAGCCACACAAAGATCAAGCCCCAAACTGTCACCAGAGTCCAGAAGGTCGCCTGGAGGAGCGATACACTGTACTTTCCAGACGCGGTTTCAGCGAAACCCAGGCCCAGGAAGCCGAAAAGCTTCTGCCCCGGGGACCGCTCTTTTCCCTGGTCGGTTTTCTCGGCTGCTGGCTCTTTCTCAACCGCGGGGTTTTTCGCAACTGCGCGGACTTTGCTAGCTATTCTGTGTGCGACAAAAAGAATCGAGAGTATGGCCAGCAGAGACCACAACGCAACCTTCCATCGTACGTGGATCTTGACCTTGTCTGTCCGAACCGCGTAATCATCCTTATACGAAACGATCGCCACAGTTTTCAGGGTGATGGCCGTCCCCAACAAGGGGGGCGAGTCCAAACCCAGCTTGGGTAACACCGCAGTCCCGGCGTGGTAGGGCTCGCCTGGCACCGGGCTGATTTCCATGGGTACAACCGCACGGGGGCCAGAAACCTCGCCGTATTGGTATATCAGCACCGCTGCGGTCACCCCTTCTGCCTGGGCGAAGTCTGAATCAATCCGGTACCTCAATGTTCCCTGGGTGGCGAGACTTTTGTTCTCAAGCCGGATGGGATTGCCCGTCTGCGGGTACGCATCCTCGCATACGGTGACTTGGGCTCGGAGTTTCCGGCCGTCAAACTCCAACTTGTACTCCTTGTCCGCCTCGAACCCCTCCTTGTCTGTCATGTCGAAACACGGTGGGCTCTCCGTCGGTGTGTTCTCTCGCGTAGGTTCCTTGGCCTTAGACTCGGGTTTGTCGGAAGCAGATCCCGGGAGAAGGGTCAGAAGCGACTCGGAAGTCAGCTCCAGACGCCAGTCTTTGGGTAGCTGGAGTCGAACCCGACGAAAATCGCCACCGACCAATTGCGACCATCCCTTGGCCTGGTCGACCTGATTTCTCAGTTCTGGATACCAGAGGTTCCCCGTGAGTTTCACTCGGTTGTCCCCTTCACATTCGGCTCGAGACTTCAGATGCCTGCCCTTGACTTGAAACTGGTATAGGTCTTTTTTCACCTGGAGGTACACCAGAGCTTTCGGAGAAGCATCCTTGTTCCCAGCCGCTTGCGCGTAGGGAGCGAGTGGGAGAAATAGCGAAAGAATTCTGACGAACCATCTGAATGCGAGCATAGCTGACTCCAATCAGTGTTTTGGGATAGACATCGGGCTCCCATCTCAGCGACGACAGCTTCCTCGACTGGCAACCACTGCCGCTGGTCCGACCAGTCCTGAAAAGCATCCTGGGGGGAGGCAGCCGCAGCCTGAAACGGGTTCTTCTTGGTTGCGATTCTAGCAGAAGTTCAGACGACGTTCTTCCCTTTCCCCGTTGATCCAAGTGAGTGCCGAGAGCGAAAGTGACGACTCGCGGAAAGCTCGTTTCAACACGGGAGGGTTGAGAAAGCCTGAGGCGGGTTGGCCGCCAGCGAGGTCAATCCCTTCAGGATCCAAAGTCACTCACTACGAATCTGTATTTACCTATATCAGTTTGACGTATGCGTTGTTTGACTGATAGTTCAAAGGCCAGCGTGTCGTACACTTTTTCTGTAAGCTGCTGTTGGAGGCGCTTCCTGGCAGCGCTATCAAATTGGTTGGTAGTGCTTATTTCGACAAGCACTTTGTCCAGTGACTTCTGGACCAATCGCGCCTGCTTGAGTCCGGGAATACCGAGGAATGCGAGGCTCATGCCTCGAAAACGAGTTCCCCGTCTATTGATCAAGCTGTCCTCTTCTCTTCCCGTGATGTGCAGCGCTATCGGATATTTGCAACCGCAAGGACAGGTTTCTTCCTTCGACATCACGAGAAAATCACCGGTATCGTAACGCAGCAGAGGCTGGGCGAAGTTGTGAAGTCCGGTAGCGATAAGCCTTCCTTCTTCTCCCGCTGCTACAGGGCGGCCATCGCTGCCGATTACTTCAGATACACCATAGGTCGGGAAGAAATGTAGCCGATGGTGGCGACATTCCGCTACGAAAGCACACCTCTCCTTTATCCCGTAGTTGTCGAGGGGCAAAATGCCCCATATCTTCACTAATTGTTCGCGCTGATTGGGACATAGCGGCTCGGAATGAGTGGTTATGATCTTCGGTTTCCAGTCGCAAATTCCCTCGGCCGCAAGATTGTCTGCCAAGTGATGAATTGATTCCGGAAAACCTCTTACCAATCGCGGACGATATCTGAGAATCAACCTGGCGTAGTCACCGATGTTGTGACGGTTAATCAGATCGGAGCTGATCTCCAGACTATTGACTTTCCAATTCCTGAGGTAGAGCGCCGTTCCGAGTCGTCGTACTCCGGGAGTGTCCGTAGTCAGCGCTCTACTTCTGACGTCAAGAAAAGCCTGCCCTGGCCATGCACCGGCCCAGCGCCAGAAGCGCGCGATGCTGCACACTTCGAGCGCGCTCACGTTGCTATCCCAATGAAGTTCGATTGGCGATCCAGTGGTCCCCGATGTATGGGATGTGGTCGTATTGAGTTTGCTCACGTTGTCGGCAAGAAACGCGGTCGGCTCTCGACGAAAGGTATCTTTATCTAGAACCGGAAGCAGTTGTAGCATTGTGAATGCGCTTTTTGTGGTTATGTCATGGGGAGAAAGACCCAAGGCATCGAAGAGATTGCGATAGTAAGGGACCTTTGTCCCTGAGTGCCGTAATAGCAACCTCAGTCGATTGGCTTGATACGCAGCCAGCCGCGCACGTGACCATTTCTCTGCGAGCAGAAGAGTCGTGTAGTGTCGTGCTATCTGGTGGGGTGAAAAGTAGTGCGAAAACGCAAATTCAAGCATAGGGACTTCAAGTATCGGGAAATTGGTTATAGTTTACGGAAGATCCCAACATAGCAGGAAAGAGGTTCGAATATCGACATGGTAGTCGGGAGATCAGTGGAATGTGCGGCATAGCCGGCGCAGTGCTTAATCAAGCCAATGCAAGTTCGCCCGTCGAAGCAATGGTGGGTGAGATTCGATATCGCGGTCCGGATGAACTGTCGTTCTATGCGGACCGTTCGCTGCACATGGGGTTTTCCCGACTGTCGATAGTGGATCCTGCCGATGGGCACCAGCCGGTCGCAAGCGAAGATGGTGCGATCGTGGCACTGTGTAACGGCGAGATCTACAATCACGAGCTGCTCCGCGATCAGCTGTCCAAGGACGGCCACTCGTTCAATTCAATGTCAGATGCCGAAGTGCTTCCGCACCTTTACGAGACCTTGGACGAGGGAGTCTTCACGGAATGTTCAGGAATGTTTGCCATTGCGCTCTACGACAAACGGAACCAAAAGCTAATCCTTGCCCGGGATCCGCTCGGGATCAAACCCCTGTACTACCTGGAGACCGCCTGCGGTTTTTACTTTGCCTCGGAAATAAAGTGTTTTCTTCAAGTTCCTGAATTCCGGCCTGACGTCGATAGAAGGGCGCTCGACCGATTGCTGACCTTTTCGCATATCCCAGGGGACCGATGTTTGCTCGCGGGAGTTCGAAGTGTCGCGCCGGGGCATTTCTTGACGCTTGACCTCAATACCCGCGCCTTTTCGTTTAGCTGCTTCTATCGTACGCCCCGCACGACCAGGAAAGGTTTATCTGTCCCCACCATGGAGGAAGCGGCTTCTTCGGTTCGCGGATTGTTGGATCAGGCGGTCGGTGCAAGGCTGATGAGTGACGTGCCCTGGGGTGTTGCTTTGTCGGGGGGACTAGACTCGGCGTCGGTGCTCGCTTCCGTCGTTCGGCAAACGGAAACGCGCCCTATGACTTTTTCGTTTGATGTGGGAGCAGAGTCGGAAGACGCGCGGTATGCAGAGATGCTCGCTGCTCATTTCCGAACGGATCATCGCGTAGAATCGCTCGATGGCTACGATATTGCTTCGATTGTCCGATCTGCTGTATGGCACACCGAGGAACCTATCTCATCGGGCGAGATTCCGACGCTGGGTCTTGCGTTGCTGGTTTCAAAACATGTCAGAGTGCTTCTCACCGGCGATGGCGCAGATGAGCTTTTTGCCGGCTATCTCAAATTCAAGCCGCTCAAGCTTTTCTCTTTCCTGCCGTTGTCGCTGCTCTCGTGGGGCTATGTGCGGGGCGTCAATGGGTTTACCCGGCTTGAGCGAGGCCGTTTCGCAAACAGTTATCAGAAGGAGTTCGTCGGACCGAACGGCAATCGATTTCTTGACGAGGAACTGCGCTCGGGATCAGCTGATGTGATGAATAGGTTCTTACGGTATGAAGTTGGTCAACAACTTCCGAACAACCAGCTGATGAGGTTAGATAAGTTGATGATGGCGCAGTCCGTGGAAGCTCGGGTTCCCTTTCTGGATTCAAAGCTAGTGGACTATGTGACAACCCTACCATCCAGTTTCAAGTTACGTGGGTTGCAAGAGAAGACTGTGCTCAAGGAGGCGATGAAAAACCGCCTACCGAATGAGATCCTTCGCCGAAAAAAGTTTCCTTTTGCCAATCCGGCGCGTTCGTTGCTCAGAGGAACGTTTCAAGAGGTGTGCAGGGAAGAATTCCGGGCGGATCGATCAACACTAGCAGCGTACTTTCGCCCCTCGTCCCTTGACAAGATGTTTCAGCTCATCGGTAAGACGTGGCTCTCGGTGCCAGAAATGAAATTGCTTCAGATTTACTTTTTCTTGAAATGGCATCAGCTATTTATCGGGGGAGGGCGACCGTCGAAAAATGCAGTCGCTGCAAAAGCAGTGTCTTTGGCAGGTTGAGCTCCAGCACGCGATCTGCGATTCTCTCGCAAGTACAATCCTGTCGAAGTGATTCACCCGAATGGTGCCTTTGAGCAGTACGAGATCGCCTGAGCTCAAGTATCCTTCCAAGAAATCCGAGGCTTCTTTCGTAGTTTGAAATGCGAGAATCTTCTCGTCCCGTGGTGAAGTGCGGGATCGCAACGCTTTGTACCCCCAGCGTCCGACAAAGATGACTTTGTCAGCGGCGTCGAGCGCTGCAGCGGCAACCGACTTATACGCTTTATTGAGGGTGCCTTTGAAATCAGCAAGTGAGCCGATTACAGCGATCTTTCGTTTTGCGCGAGCATTCTTCAGAAAGCTGAGCGCGGGCTCCACGGTCGAAAGAGCGCACTTCCAATCGTCACGTATGAAGACGACTCCACCCGGCACCTGCACCGGACTCATCCGTCCTGGATAAGGCGGGACTTCTTGAACGGCACCTACCGCTTCTTCCAATGAGACGCCCTGAGCGAGAGAAACGCCGAGTGCCGCGAGAACGGATGAAACCCAATGTGTGCCGCAGAGCTGCGTCTGTACCGGTCGGCTCCGGTTTTGATAGTGGAGGTCGAAAGATAGGCGTTCGGGCCAGGATGATACGACGTTGGAGGCTCTGAGTAGTGCATCAGAAGATTGGCCAAATGTGATCACACGTGCCCGAGATCGGTTCACCATCGCTCGTATAAGCGGATCGTCAACATTGAGCACGGCACAACCATCTCGAGGAAGACAGCTGACAAGTTTTTCTTTTTCCGTCGCAATTGCTTCTTTTGTCGAGACTACATCTTTGCCGTGATACTCCTTGTGATGATCGAGCGCAACTTGGGTAATTGCTGCGATTCGAGGTTGAAGTACCCTCAGTACATCATCAATCTTCCCTGGCGCATGTGCCGACACTTCTTGTACGCACACCTCGTGCCACGGAGTGGTCTTGAACGTAGTCAGCAAGATCTGCGCGAGCGCGTTTCTCGTCCCCCAGTTTCGCTGAACCCGATACGAGCGTTCGAGAATGGCAGTAACAAGCTCCTTCGTCGTGGTCTTCCCAGCACTACCGGTAATGCCAATGAAGTCGACCCGACGGAGGATCCGTCGGTACTGGCGAGCGGCCGGGACAAGCCAGCGAAATTCGGGAGTAGGCGAACGAGGAAAGAGTTGATCAAGAAGAGCGGAAAAGGAGATTGACATGTTCGGAACGGTGACGGTGCCGTATCGCGATAGTCTTCGAAAATCCTTTTCGAGTCAATCGCGAGCTTTTCCCCTCGGCGCTTTTTCAAAAGTTACATCCTGTGCCAGGGATCGGACTACTTTTTCCCCGACATGACTTGAGCGAGTTCACCTGAACAAAGTACTCTGGTTCGCGGATACGGTGACGTTTGTGGCGAACCCGACAACGCTGAAGAACCGGAGTGGGCTATTTTCACAGATGCTGCCGTTTGTTGCCCTCCTGGGCTATGCTTTTGCTGCCTGCCTGGCTTTCCACGAGATGATCCGACAGTTTGGGGTGATTGTTCCCGGAGGGGTGGACGCTTGCCTTTTCCAGTGGAACCTCTGGTGGGGACACATCGGAGTCTGGACTCCGGGACAGGAACTCTTCTGGACCGACTATCAGAGCTACCCTATAGGGGCTCCACTCTCTCTTTTCCCGTTGAATCTGGCCCAGGTGGTGTGGACAAGTCTTTTCTACGAGGCGCTAGGACCTCACCGGACCCATGCTCTGACGATCCTCATCTGCTTCACTCTCACCGGTTTCTTTACCTTCCTGCTGGGTCGATGGCTGGACTTTGATTTCGCCCCCAGTTTTCTTGCCGGCTTGATCTTCAGCTTCTCACCGCTGCACTTCGCAAATACGGCCGGAGGACGGGTTGAACTGACCTTCCAGTGGGTGCCACTCTGTCTGTTGTTTCTACTCCGCTGGATAGAAACTCGCACCTGGCCTTCCGCTCTTGGTTTGTGGGTCTCCTTCGTGCTGCTGTTCTATTCCAACTGGTATCTGACCTTGTACACCCTCATTCTCGGTGCCTGCTGGGCCGCCGTCCTTCTGCGGCGGCAGCCCAAGATGCTGAGGCTCAAGTCGTTCTGGGTTCAATTGACCGTGATTGCTCTTCTGTCGAGCATCGCAGTCGCCCCTCTGGTCATAGCCGCGGCTAAAGTGGCGTCCGACACGATGATGCACAGCGGCCACATCCTCTTCTCGGCTGATGTGCTGGGGCTCCTCATTCCGGGAGAGTTCTCCATCTGGGGAGGGTGGACCAGGGGAATCTGGCAGGACTTCATCGGTCTTCCAGAGGAGAACGGAGTCTTCCTCGGGTACGTTACTCTGGTCCTGGCGTTCCTCGGACTGCGTCAGGGCCCCTTGGAACGGCAGTTCAAGATCCTCTGTCTGTTGCTCGTCGCAGTCGGGATCCTTTTGGCTCTAGGGCCCTATCTGAAGATAGGAGGAGTCTATGAGGTGCGCCTGGAGTCGCTCGGGCCCCTCGAGGCACCGGCCAGGAAGGCTGCTTCGCTGTTTCGCAGCCTATACCCTTCCTGGTCCATCTCACCCGACCACGCAGCGCTTCCCCTTCCCTATCTTCTGCTGAAGGAGGCTCCTTATTTTTCCTTCTCTCGGGTCCCCTCCCGTTTTCTTTTGCTTACCTATTTGAGCCTGGCTCTGCTGGCCGGATCCGGCCTGATGGCACTGACCCGCCGAAGCAGCCGTGCGGGGGCAGTCGTCTGGAGTGCCGTCCTGGTGGCACTAGTGTGCATCGAGTTCTTTCCCCAGATGCAATACCGCTCGCTCGAGGTGCACCCCTTTATCCATCAACTCAGCCAGGATCCTGATGATTTTCCCTTGATTGATCTTTCACCGACGATGGCGGAGCGTCTTCTGAACCAGGCGAAGCACGGGAAAGCGATCGTTGGAGGGATTGGGGAGACTCGGTTTACACCGGTTGTGGATCATTATCGGGAAACGGGTTATGACAGTCTGCTCGAGGGTTCGGTTCGGGACCTGGAGCGCGCTCTGTTCAGTGCCCGTGAAGAAGGCATCCGATATATCCTGCTGCCGTCCGCGCGGCAATATCTGACTGGACCACTGTTGAACCTCTGCGGAAGGCTGGTTCACAGTGATGACCAATTGGACGTGATCCGGATCGATTCTGACAACTGCTCGTCGGCAGTGCTTTTTCAACCGGCGAGGTAACTTCTCTTCACGAGGACCAATGCACAAACCGGACTTGGTGATTCTTGGGGGTGGGCCAGCGGGTCTGGCAACTGCCTACTATGCCCAGCAGCAGGAGATTTCCTGCCTGCTTCTAGAGAAGGAGGCAAGCCCAGGCGGGCTTTGCCGCACCATTCGTTTCGGCGATCACCGTTACGACCTGGGGGCCCATCGTTTTCACGATCGCAACGCCGGGGTCACTGCCGATGTCACCCGGCTCCTGCAGGGGCGCCTCCGCGAGGTCGTGGCGCCCAGTAAGATCTATCGATGGCGCCGCTTCATTGATTTTCCTCCAACGCCTCTGAACCTGCTGACCTCGGTCCCACCGTCCCGCATCCTGGCGATGGTTTGGGATCTGCTCGTGGCACGCGTCCGCAAGAAGCCAGTCAAGAGCTTCGAAGACCACGCGGTCAATACGTTTGGAAGGACGCTGGCGAAGACGCTGCTGATCGACTACTCCCAGAAGCTCTGGGGAGAGTCGGCAAATCTTTTGTCACCTGCGGTCGCCACCCGGCGACTTGCGGGCATGTCGGTGGCGTCTTTGCTGCTGGAGCTGTTCCGTGGTTCCAAGAAGACGACCCACATTGACGGGCACTTCTTGTACCCGGAAGAAGGCTACGGAGCGATCAGCGATGCCTTGTGCCGTCATCTCCGCAGCGGGACCGTCGTTGCCGACTCCGCGGTGACCCGCCTAGATCACCGAGAGGGAAGAATACGGTCGGTGTTGTACCGCGAGCAGTGTAAAGAACTGGGTGATCACAGCATCGTGGTCTCCACCCTTCCTCTGAGCCTGTTGGTCCGAATCCTCCACCCGGAGCCCAAGCCAGAAGTGCTCGAAGCAGCGAAACGCTTGAGGTTCCGGCACCTTCGTCTGATCTATCTGCGATTGGACCAGGCCTGTTTTTCCAAGCACTCCTCCATCTACATCCCAGACCCCGAGATCTGCGTGACGCGCATCACCGAGCCCAAGAACCGTTCCCTCAATATGTCCCCTGCCCACGAAACGGGCATCGCGGTGGAAATACCCTGTTCGGACGGCGACGCCATAGCTGAGTTGTCTACGGAGGATCTAGTTGATCGAGTACAGAAGGAGCTGAGTTCCGACGGCCTGCTCCAGCCATCTCGCGTCTTGGACTGGCAACATCACGTCCTTCCCAACGCCTACCCCGTCTACGATCTTGATTACCGCAACAATGTTCAGCAGGTCCTGGAAGGGATAGAGCCCCTTGAGAACCTCAGGCTGGTCGGACGCCAAGGTCTGTTCTTCTACAGCCATCTACACGACCAGTTCCAAATGGGGCGCGATTTGGTAGAGCGGCTGCTGTCCGGTCCAGATCCATGAAAGAGCACCTCCCGCGCCGGACATGATTCGGGACCGCTTCCAGAAGTGAAGATCGCCAAAGAGAAACTCAAGCCATCCACCGCCATCGTCTGCCTGGCAGCACTGTCTATCGTGCTGGCTTCGGGACACCTGTGGATGGGCCTCCAGCATCCGCAACTGGACTGGGACATCCTACACGCGTCGTCGGCAAAGGGTCCGGATCAGAGCGACCCAATCGTGCTGAGACTGGGTAGTCCGGTCATCCAGCACGCTCCCGTTCATGGAATTCTGGCCGGTCACCTGGCGAATCTTTTCGGCCTCCCTCTGCTTGAGGCTCACCTGATTTCGAGTGGCCTGATCTTCGGTTTGACCCTCTTTATCCTGATGGGACTCGTGTTTCGAATGACAGGACGTCTGTCTGGGTCCCTTCTCGCGGGATGCGCCCTGGAGCTTTCCCGGGGTGTGCTCTTCGTCAACATGACCGGAGAAAATGACCTGGCCGGGGCGCCTCTCCTTCTGATCATCCTCTACCTGCTTTGTCGCTTTGGGCTGGATGGCGTCTTCTCGTCTACCCGTATGTTCGGGCTCGGCTTGCTGTCTTCTCTTCTGCTGGTAACCCATTTTCAACACTTTATATTCGTATCGTGGCTGCCTGTCATGGTTCTCTGGATAGCGCCGGGTGGACTTCGGACACGACTTATTGCATTCGGGACCCTATCCATCACGACCATCGCCGGTTTCGTCTTCTGGATGTCGTGTCTCTCTCCATTGGTGGGTTTCAACCCCCTCACGCTCGACCTGATTCGTGCCGCCTTCGGGGGAACGGCAGACCTGGCCCAGGGTTGGCTGGGCGAAGGGAGCGGTCTCTTTTTCTGGACTTCTGACCACTCCTTCGGGCTTCGGTTCAAGATCTGGTGGAACCAACTGTCTCTTCAGACATTCTCGGGGACGCTTGCCGACCACGTGGTCTATGCGTGGGGAGTCACTTCAGTCCTGGCGATGTTGTGTGCGGCGTTCGCGATGAGGCGTGGACTTGCGCCTGGGTTCCGATACTGCGTTCTAGTCGGGACTCTCGGAGTGACGACCGTCCCCGTTTTCTTCGGACCTGGCCCCGAGTTGGTGATTTTCCTGGTGGCCCTGCTGTTCTGGACGTTCCCCCTGCTCCGACTGACTCTTTCCAGGGACTCGATTCCAACCTCCGAGTCGCGATTTCACTGGGCATTGGTTTCCTTTCAGGCTGTGTGGCTAGCCTACGTGTTTCAGTATGAGACCACGATGTCGGAGAGGTGGGTCCCTCTGATCGTTGTCCTGGTCTGGCACATTGGGATCCTGTTACCGCCGCTGGCGAGAGAGAGAGGGCCGGCCCCCTTTCAACGTAGTCCCGTAGGGGCGAACCAGCGGACGCGCGTAGGGCCATCACTCGCCGTGAACGACAGCCCGGACCGATTCGAGGCCCTGCCCGCGGTTCTCACCGCCGTCCTCGTTACCTTCTGGGCGACAGCTCTGGGTGGCTTCGCATCGAAGCAAGCGGCCGCTGTGCTTTCTCTGGCCGCGCTGTGGTTCTTGGTTCACGCAGCGTTCGCGTCGCCAGCTGATTCGGAAGTGTTGGGGGATTCAAAGCTGCCCGTCAGGGATCGCGCCGTTCGTTCCTTGATCTGGTTCGCCGGAAGCTTTCTGGTGCTACAGATCCTCGTGTCTCCCAGCGGAGTTCGTTCGCTCTACCATCCCGACCCGCGCATCCAGTTTGCGAAGTTGATTGGGGCTTGTGGAGTCTCGCCCGGGCAGGTGATCTACCATGCCGATGGCCCCCTGAAGGCAGCCCTGCGCTATTTCACTTCGGCAGAGACCCAACTTATCACTTCAGACAGAGGCAGTCAGCCGGCTGACGAGGCTGGAGAGATTCTCGCTACAGAGCGGGCCAGGGACATCTTACTGAAGAGCTATCGGAACGCATCGTTTGTCGAGTGGGCAGACTGCTCGACGACGGCCTCATACAAACTGTATCGAATGGACCTGAGGAGGTAGGGGATGTTCTTCGCCTTGCAGAAGTGAAGTGATTGTTACTTGAATAGTGAACAGTGATGAAGTGATCAGTGAACAGTACCGGAAACAGCTGCAGGCAACAGAGCCGCGAACGACTTGACTTGTCTGCAAGATGAGCCCAAGTTCCGAGGAGAGAGCCGGACAACAGCAAGATCTCTGTTGACCCGCGTGTAGCCCAGGAGGGCGATAGTGACCGGCGATCCAACCGGTATCGCGGCGCGCCGGCCTACGCGACAACCGGAGAGCTTTTTTCCGACTGCAGACGAACTTGTGGTCGACAAGCTTACTTCAAGCGCATTTTGACGCCTTAATCGTCATCGTCGTCGTCATCGTCATCGTCGTCGCCATCATTATTGTCGGATGAGCCGTTGTTTTCGTTGGTCTGAGTTTTAAAGGTACCAACCGTGAAGGTCCGGTTTCCACCCGTTTCGACCGCCACCACTTCGTATTGGTATTCCTCGCCTAGCATGAGGAACTCCTGTGGAATCTTAACCTCGGTAATTGTAGAGGGCACCTCGAAAAGGAGGTCGATGTTGAGAGCGATTGGTTCCTGCCCTTCTGGTGGGTCAACCGGAAAGATTTGAAGCTGGTAGACGTCGATCTCGATATCTTCCGGACCAGTTACAGGCATCCAGGCGATACGTACATGTTCTCGGTCTACACTCGCACCTGCCATCGGTGTAGTGATGACGGGAGCATCCGGAATGTTATGCAAAAACTCCGCGATGCTCGTTATCACCTCCCCCTCGATGGTCTCACCCACGAACATATATTCTCCTTCGGGGAAGCGGGCCAGGAATTCCTCGAGCGGTAGCTCTTCGAGTGGTGGTTCCGCGCTCTCAAAGGTCAGACCAGTAAGGCCCTGCGTCTCCAGGCTGTCCAGATTCTGAACGTGGAAGATCTGGTTTCCGAGGGGGTCGATAATCGCCATCTGCTTCCAGGGTGAGGCGCAGAGTTCGACATGAAAGCCCAGGTCTCCAGCCGTCGAATTGAACTCAATGACCGGGAGTCCGTCCAAGGTCTGGGCGAAGGCGTCCCTGGTGGTGACAGAAACGGCACCCAGGCCACCGATCAGCAATACCAGGAAACCAAAGAAAGAAGTGCTTCCCGAGGCGATACTTCTGATGTTTTTCTTTCTAGATCCTCTCGTTGCGAAGTGTTTCGACTATCAGGGACGTTCTTCACGTCCCTCCAACGTATGTCGTACGCAAATGTTGTAAGCGAGAAGTGATGTGTGTCAGAGGGCGGTGGGGACCTGGCGCCGCAGCTGACCTGGCACGGCGCGTTCCAACCGATCGGAGGTATCGACAGCATCGCGCCTCCGTTTTACCGATTGCACCATGAGAAGAAGATGAGAATGCAGGGGATCAAATTCGACTCGGTTTTACTGGCCTTCGTCGCAGCGGTGGCCTCCAGGCCGCCGTCCGTCGAGCCAGGCTCGAGCGAAATACTTCGGCTTGGAGACCAAAGCCACGTCAGAGAACGACTCTGCCAACTGTCGACTTCACTCCGTTGTATTGCGCGGACTCACGGGATGGTAACATTGGCCGAACATCGTTATGTGGATGGGCTACCCTCGAGAACTTTTGGTGCGCAGGCTTCCGGTCGTCACTGTTTTTCTCTTGGTGCTGGCTGTCCAGGAGGCAGGCCTGGGGCTCGCAGCGCCTCCGCCCCCGATCACTTCGATTCTAGGCCGCTGTGTTTCCTGCCATCGCGGGGAAAAGGCACCGGCAAGTCTAGATTTGAGCTCCCAGCGAGGAGCTGTGGAAGGTGGACACTCGGGGCCGGCGCTGCTACCGGGCAATGCCACTGGGAGTCTGCTGTTCCAGAGGTCCTCGGGCGGCGAGATGCCGCCAGGAGCTCCTCTGAATGCAGAGGAGATCGAAGCCCTGCGGCTTTGGATCGATGAGGGGGCCGCCTGGCCCGATCTGAAACTTGATCTGCCGGTTCAAGAAGCCGCTTCCGGAGATCCCACCTGGTGGTCGTTACGCCCCCTCGGAATGGCCAAGGTTCCGGTGGTGGATGACGTTTCCTGGGTCCGTCGCCCTCTGGATTCCTTCGTTCTGAAGGAACTGGAAGAGCAGGGCCTGAAGGCTTCGGGCGAGGCCGACAGGGTGACGCTGATTCGGCGAGCGACGCTGGATCTAACGGGACTGCCTCCCACGCCAGAAGAGATTGATGCCTTTGTCAGCGACTCGTCGCCTGGGGCCTACGAGGGTCTTCTAGACCGCTTATTGGCCTCACCTCACTACGGTGAGCGCTGGGGCCGCCACTGGCTCGACCTGGCCCGGTTCGGCGAGAGTCACGGCTACGAAAGGGACCAGATCCGGGACAACGCCTGGCCCTACCGCGACTACGTCATTCGCAGCTTCAACCAGGACAAGCCCTACCCTCAGTTCGTGAGGGAACAACTGGCGGGAGACTCATTGGAGCCGGTGACCCGAGAGGGTATCGCCGGCACCGGTTTTCTGGTCGCGGCTCCCTGGGACGACGTGGGGCACTCGCAGCAAAGTGCCATCATGAGGGCTCGTGTCCGGGCGGATGAGATGGAGGACATGGTAGGGACCGTGGCCCAGACGTTCCTCGGTCTGACGGTTAACTGTGCCCGCTGCCACGATCACAAATTTGATCCCATTTCACAGAAGGACTACTACCGTTTGAAGGCTGCTCTGGATGGAGTCTGGCACGGGGATCGGACTCTCTTGGACGCCGCCGGGGCGGAGGAGCGCCGTCGCCGGGTGGAGCCACTCCAGAGGGGGATCCGCGTTTTGTCGCATATGGTGGCTACCCTTCATGAATCGGCGAGGCAAAGGATCCTCAAACGGCAGGGTTACCCGATGCGGCCTCAGCTTCCCGGTCTTCTGTCCCGCTGGGCCTTCGACGCAGATGCCTACGACCAGCTGGGAGGGCTTCACGGGAACCCGGACAGCGACGCCGTCATCGAAGACGGCGGTCTCCGGTTCAAGCAGGACAGGGCTCGGTTCACCACCATGCCCCTGCAACAGGATCTGAAAGAGAAGACCCTGGAGATCTGGTTGCGCATGGAAGATCACGCCGGGTATGGGTTTTACATGACCGTCCTGGGTGAGGACTCGAAGCCGAGGGGAGTGTTCGACGGACTACGCTACGACGGGGGCTCCCGGACCTGGAAGAGCGAAAGCGAATACAACTACCGGACTCTTCAGATCGAGAAAGCTCACGAGTCGGAGGGTACGTCCGAGCCGCTTCAGCTGACCCTCGTCTACGGTCCCCAGGATCGGATCCATATCTACCGACAGGGAAAGCTTTACGCGAGCTACCTGCCCAAGCAGGTAGGACCCGAGGCGAAGCGTCAGATTTTTCGGGAAGGAAAGGCCAGGATCAGGTTCGGCAGGCTGGAAGGAGGAGGACGGATCGACGAGGCCCGTCTCTACGCCAGGGCCCTGACGGCGGACGAGGTCCAGCGCTCGTTTCGAGCCGGTATCCACAACCTTACCCGGGCAGAAGTGCTGCAGGAACTGACTGACGAGGAGCGACGCCAAACGGACTCGCTGCTGGCAGAACTGGAGCGCCGGAAGGCAGAACTGGGGAAAATACCCCCCATTCCTCAGGCCTATGCGGCCAACTCGCGGCAGCCCCCACCGACCTTCATCCAGAACCGGGGCGATCCTGCCAAGCCGGGGGAGCGGGTCCTGCCAGGGGGACTCTCCTCTCTGTCTACCCTCTCACCCGAGTTCGGACTAGGAGAGAATGCTCCGGAAGCCCAGCGACGTTTGCGTCTGGCCGAATGGATCCTGGACCCCGACAATCCGCTGACCACCCGCGTTTTGGTCAACCGGGTCTGGCAGTATCACTTCGGAAGGGGAATCGTCGGGACTCCCAACGATTTTGGATTCAACGGAGAGCGGCCATCCCATCCCGAGCTTCTGGACTGGTTGGCCCAATGGTTCATGGAGCAGGGTTGGAGCCTCAAGGCCCTGCACAGGGAGATCATGCTTTCCAGCACCTATCGCCAGTCCTCCCATTTCCGCAAGGTAGCTGAAGAAAGAGACCCCGAGAATAGGCTTCTCTGGAGGTTCTCTCCTCGCCGGCTGGAAGCTGAAGTGATCCGGGATGCCCTCCTGGCCACAAGCGGTGAGCTGAACAGGGCAAGAGAGGGACCTGGTTTCCGTCCCTTTGAAATCCGGACCTTCAACACTCACTTCTACGATCTGATGGATTCAGACGAGCCGGAGATGAACAGGCGCAGCGTCTACCGAATCGTGGTCAGATCCGGAAGAGATCCTCTTTTAGAGGCCTTTGATTGTCCCGACTCGGCCTTCAAGGCTCCTCGGCGCAGCATCACGACTACTCCTCTACAGTCGCTGGCACTGATGAACAACTCCTTTGTCATGAGGCAGGCGGATCGGCTGGCTAGGCGGATTGCAGTGGAAGGGAAGGGTGAACTTCCGGCCCAGGTAGATCGGGCCTACCGGCTCTCGCTGGGTCGGGCTCCCCAGGCCGGCGAGGCAACAAGGGCTCTCATTCATGTCCAGAAGCATGGCCTGGAGAGCCTCTGCTGGGCCCTCTTCAACTCCAGTGAGTTCCTCTACTTGAACTGAGGATGAAGCTCGACAAGTATTGCATTCACTTCGACGTTCGCATGTTCGGTGTTCTGCGGTTTGTGATTCAGCCTTTTTCCTTGTGCTGGAGATGGCAACCGGTGGAAATGCTGAACCGCAGAATATCGAACATGCGAATTTCGAAGGCCGGAGAAAATGAAGGGCAGATCCTCTGACGTCCAACGTTCGTGCCAAAGTGTTTTTCTGGAATGGTCCAGCTCGCAGCAGGGGACAGAACTGAATCCACGATGACGACAAAATCGACTCTCACTGAAGTCCCCCTTCTGCCGCGGCGCCACTTTCTCTGGAGATCAGGAGGCGGGCTGGGAGCGCTGGCCCTGGCCTGGCTCCTGCATGACGAAGGCCGGGGCGGGTCCGCTGGCGAAGATGGAGAGTTTGGGCCCAGGCGGTCTCATTTTCCGGGCCGGGCCAAACGCGTGCTCCACATCTACGCCGCTGGCGGTGTCAGTCATCTGGATACGTTTGATTACAAGCCCGATCTTGCCAAACACGACGGTAAGGCACTGACGAGCAAGGGAGAGATCGACACCTTCTTCGGCAAGCCCGGGAATCTGATGAAGAGCCCCTGGCAGTTTAGAAGACGGGGGGAAAGCGGTCTCTGGGTCAGCGATCTTCTTCCTCACCTGGCGAGTCGGGCAGATGAGCTTTGTCTGATCCAGTCCATGGTGGCCAAGAGCTCCAACCACACGCCTGCAACCTTCCAGATGAACACCGGGTTTGTGCGCAATGGCTTTCCTTCCATGGGCTCGTGGATCTCCTACGGTCTGGGATCCGAGAGCCAGGATCTGCCTGCATTCGTTGTCTTGCCCGATCCCAGAGGACTGCCGGCCGGCGGATCCATCAACTGGACGGCCGGATTCCTGCCGGCGGCCCAACAGGGTGTGGCTTTCAGGCATTCAGGCGACCCCATCCCGCACCTGAAGACTCCCGAAAACGTCTCCCCTGATCGTCGCCAGGCGGAGCTGAAGCTTGTGGGCAGGATGAACCGGGAGTACCTGGATGCCTATCCTGGAGACAGTACCCTGGCGGCACGGCTTCGTTCCTACCAGCTGGCTGCCCGGATGCAGTTGAGTGTTCCCGACATCGTGAATCTGAAGGACGAAGGCCCGGAGGTCCAGAGACGATACGGTCTCGACCACGAGGTGACGGCCGGGTTTGGCCGAAACTGCCTTTTAGCCAGAAGGCTGCTGGAGCGTGGAGTTCGCATGGTCCAGGTCTGGAATGGAGGCGCCTTCGGTAAGCCCCGTATCAACTGGGATGCCCATGAGGATATCGTGGACAACCACACCACTCAGGCCGCAACGATGGACAAGCCCCTGGCCGGACTATTGACGGATCTGAGAGAGCGGGGGATGCTGGAGGACACGCTTGTGGTGTGGTCCACCGAGTTTGGGCGAACGCCCGTCACTCAGGGGTTCGGTGCCACGGGCCGGGACCACCACCAGCACGCCTTTACCTGCTGGTTGGCAGGTGCGGGCGTAAGAAAGGGCTTTCGCCACGGCGTGACCGACGAAGTGGGCTTCAACGTGGCCGAGAATCCCGTGACCGTCTATGACTTCCACGCCACCATCCTCCACCTGCTGGGTCTGGACCACAAGAAGCTGACTTTCTACCACAACGGAATCCAGCGTCGTCTAACCGATGTCCACGGCCACGTCGTCGAGGCTCTGTTGGCGTGAAACGCAGATTTGGAGAGTCAGATAGAGGCTGCGGCGAGCCGCTAGGCTGAACATCGGTTACCTCTTCACAAGCTCGACTTTCTCAACCGCTCAGATCTGCAACGGCCTGGCGAACGCTCTGGTGGGAGCGGATCCCCTGTCCATCGAAGCATGTACGTTGAAGATGGATGAGGCCGCCAATTACTACGGTCGCGTGGGTGCGGGCAGCCACGCCATGGCGGGCATCAACATTGCTCTCTGGGATATTGCGGGAAAGGCGGCTGGGCAGCCGATCAGCCGCCTGCTCGGCGGACCGATTCAGACCAGGTTTCGCGCCTATTGCTCGATCCTCTTCGGCGATACGCCTCCCCGAAGCCCCGGGCCTGGGCGTCACCATCAACGAGGCCACCCTCGAACTCTACCAGGTATCCTGAACACCGAGTCCAGAACACACGTTGGCGACCGCAGCCGGCTCAACGTCAGGAGTCCCTCATCCCGAACTGCTCCAGGCACAGCAGCAACTGTTCGGGTAGGACTTGCACCCACCGATTCTCAGTCGCCCGGCCGAGCAAGCTCGATCTCTACGCCCAGATCCAGCTCGAGCCAGGCACGATCGCCGGTCAGTATCGGCGAGCCCAGGCTTAGGCCAAGAGCCAGACACGCGCGGTCGCCGAGAGAGAGCCCGAGGTGCCTCGTCGGTCCTCGAAGCTCCGCGGTTCGATACGCCAGATCAGCCGTCAAGTCGTGGATCTCGATCGGGAGCCCACCGAGGATCTCTCGTGTCGTACTGGGTGCCCCTCCCGATTCCAGCAACTTGGCTGCCACCTCTGAGAGGTTGACGGAGCTCATGGAGCTGTCCGATAGCCGCAACCCCAGCTGCCGCCAACCCGGCTCTTCTTGCAGCAGCAAGAGTAGCGCCGAAGCGTCCCAGACCGTCGCGCTCAAGGAGCCTCCTCGAGCCGTGAGAGTTGAGAGTCAGGGGTACTATCCGGCGTAGCTGGGGGCCGGTCGGGGGAGTCGGGCCTCGACGGACTCGAGATAGGCAAAGAGGTCGCGCTCGAGCTCCTGGGCTCTTTCAGGCCACTTCCGGCTCAGGTCTCGCTGCTCGCTGAGATCGTCGGAGAGGTCATAGAGCTCGCTCCGGGAGTCCTCGTAGAAGTGGATGAGCTTCAGGTTGCCCTTTCGGATCGAAGAACAGGGCTGCGTGCCTTCGTAGCCTCTAGGCGGATGGTAGTAGGGAAAGTGCCAGTAGAGCGAGTCCCGCCCCAGATCCTCTCGTTTGTCTTTCAGCAGCGGCACCAGGCTGGTACCGTCCAGCGGGACGGTACCCGCCTCAACACCTGCCAGTTCACAGAAGGTGGGAAACAGATCGATTCCTGATACCGGCACCTCGCAGGCGGAAGCGGGTTCCACAATACCGGGCCAGCGAATCATGAAGGGTACGCGCACACCGCCTTCGTAGAGCGTCCACTTGCACCCCCGAAGGGGGAGGTTCGAGGTGTCCCCGGGATGCCCTCCGTTGTCCGAGAGAAAGACGACAAAGGTCGTTTCGGCAAGGCCCAGATCATCGAGGGCCCGGAAGAACTGGCCGAGGTAGTGGTCCATGGTCTGGACGAACGCACCGTACATGATGCGTCCTTCCGAGCGACCGTCCCTTGCCTTGTCTCGGTACTTCTCGTAGAGCCATCTGCATCTGGTGTGGACGGGACGATGTGGGAAATAGTTGGAGAAGTAGAGAAGAAACGGACCTTCTCGATTCCTCTTCAAGAACCGGATGGCATTTTCCGTGGTGGTATCTCTCGGATACTGTCCCCTTTCGAAGGCTCCGAATTCCCGGTCCTCGTAGCTGTACGGGTGGGCGCCACGGTCTTCCGCAACGTAGTCGAAACCCTGTTGTGCGGGACCGTGGGTGGCTCCATAGCCAAGATAGCGGTCATTCCGTTGAGTCAGGTGCCACTTTCCAACGCACCCGGTGACATAGCCGGTGGATCTGAGCGCCTCGGAGAAGGTCGTGGCGGAAAGGGGTAGATCCTGAACATGGCTGGGCTGAATGAGCTTCTTGCCTGACGGCAGCGGAGCGTTCCTGGCCTTGGAGACAAACTCGAAGTGGAGCCGGGCGGGGGACTGTCCGGTCAGGATAGCGGCTCGGGATGCGGAGCAGATGGGAGCCGGGCAATAGCCGTTCGTGAATCGCAGGCCTTCTCGCGCGAAGTGGTCAAGATTGGGAGTCTCGCAGTAGCGGCTTCCGTAGGCTCCCACGTCCGACCAGCTCAAGTCGTCCACCAGTATGAAAACGATGTTGGGTTTCGGCGGAGTCCGCTCCGCTGTGGCCAGGTGTGGCGAAACGCCCAGCGCGGCGGCGCCAAGACCGACGTTTCTGAGGAAGCTGCGGCGGGAACGTTTCATGCTTTCTTCAGGTCCCGGGCTCAGATGTCTCGAAGTCTTCGGGAGAGAAGTAGACTCCGTACAGATGCGACCGGTTCGGCGGATCCCCTCGGTTGGAGTAGTCGACCATGAAGATGCTTCCGTCTTCCAGTTCCACCCAGGAGGAGTAGCCGTTGTCGGGCCGATGTGCCTCCGAAGGGGGATTGGCGTGAAGCTCCAACATGTGGTCCAGCTGGTACTGGTCTGGATAATCTCCCCGCTCGGCCTGCCACTCCCAGCGGTGATCCGGCTCGGTCTGGTTGCTGACCTGATAGCTGAGTCTGCGCCACCAACTCCTCCCCGCGCCTTGCCTGGCACGCCCGAACCATGTTTCTGTCAGGGGAAACCCGTTGTAGAGTGCCCTGCTGAGGACAACCTTCCCGTCCAAATGCACGGTGAATAGTCCTTGCCGGGCCTGGAGACGAACGATTCGTGATTTCGTCATGTCCGCCTTGTGAATCAGGTCGATCCGGCCACCGCTGGCCCGGTCGCGACCCAGGTCCCGCTTGGGGGCGTAGAGCCAGAGACCGTTGCTGCAGACATCGAGGCGTCTTTCCAGGCGGCCGATCTCCAGGGAGGCAATGGGCCGATCGGGAGGTCCTGCCACTCGAAGCGCCGCTTCCAGGACCAGATCACTGCGAAAGTTCTCGGGAGGGAGAAGAATGTAGCGAGACTCGCCATCGGGAACTCCCTGTATCGACAGCTCCCCCGACTCCAGATTCACCGTGTCCCCGTAGTGGACTCCTCCCACTTGGAAGCCCGGGTTACGCCGAAGATCTCCAATCCAGGCGTGCGTACCCCGGTTACCAGACCGGTTCCGATAGGTGATGAGTACCTTTCCCCCCTGAAGCTCCTTTGCATACGGACGATCTCCGGCAAACGGCATCGGCTCGGGTTGGCTCCAGCTCCTGCCCTGGTCGGCGGAAAGACTCAAGTAGGAAGGGTATCCGTGATGGTTGCTCTCTCTCAGCACGCAGCCCAGCGCACCGTCCGAGAGCACCACGATGGCTCCTTCCGTGTGATGGTGTACGGCGTCGCTGGCGATGATGCTCCGGTTCTTCCAGGTCCGCCCCCCGTCGGTGGAGCGAACGACGAAGACGCCGAGCTTACGCGTTGCCTTGAAGTAGACCTGTGTGGCCATCAGGAGGGTTCCGTCGGCCAACTCCACGATGCGGTCCGGCTCGAAGCCGACAACTCCCGTCAGATGAGGCTCGCTCCAGGTTTGGCCCTCATCCGAGCTGGACCAGAACCAGATGCCGGAAGGCTGATCTTCGTGTACGTGGCTGAAGTCGTTCTGATCGCAGACAATGGTCAACCGTCCATCCCTGAGACGGCTCAGGCGAGGGGTCACCCAACGTTCCTCGCCCTGTCTCTTGTCGGCTTCCGAGACCAGCCGTGGATTCCCCCAGGTTCTGCCGCCGTCCAGGCTCTCGAGGGTCGTGATGCGGGTCGTCTCCTCGGGCCAATGCCGATCGCAGTCGTTGAAGACCAGCATCATCTTTCCGTTGGGAAACCGGATCAGATCAGGGTTCTTGGTGAAGCGGCCCTCCGGTTTCCACACCCTCACATGCCGCGCGGATAGGGCATCCAAAGAGCGCATTCGAGCTCGCCGACCGGAAGGCGCAACGACCATGGCAGTACCAGGTCCGACAAGAGAGAGGGAGACCACGCCCCCTGCGCCCAAAGCACTGGTCAGAAATCGGCGTCGGTTCCAAGCAACGCTTCCCATATCGACTCCCATCCTCAATCCATTGTTGAACGGTCTCTAGTGCAGCGCTAGGTTATCGCCGTGTCAGAGACGGTTCAAGCACATTCCTGGCGCGGCTTGCCAGAGACGCCGATGGCCCGCTGACTCCAAGCTGAACCTTCAATTGGAATCTCCCACGTCCATGGCTCGAGTAGTTTCTTTCCTGTACGATCCGAAGGCTCGAAGGAAAGAACACGGCGGCACGGAGGCCACCGCCACGGGGACCCACTAATAACGAACTTCTGACTCGGAAGACTAGCCCAAATCGCCTCACCCGTCTGCCCCACATTTAGAACATCTATCCGAAGCACCTGTTGGGCATCGAGGACGGCGCATCCGTATTCTTGGAGGTCAGCAAGTTCCCTGGCTGTTGGCCGAACCTGGCTGTCTACAGGTAGGGGAGCTTTACAAGAGGCATAACCAAATGAGCCCCGACCTTAAGGTCGGGGCTCGAGCCTTGGAAGGTAGAGGCTGGAATGGAAAGCAGCTCTACCCTCAATCTAGTACGGAGCAACTTCCCAGTTGTTCCGAAAGCGGGGCACAAGAAGCATTAAAAGCGCATCCATGATTGGGCGGACACGCCAACGCAGACCGCTGCCGCCGCTAATTCTCAACGACTTAATCCAGGCGGACGATCGTGACGCGGGCGACAGGATTGTGCCAGTCGTATCCATCCGCGGGCAGGTCGCCTATACCGTGAATCCCGTTGCTGATGTGAACGAACCCTTCGGGATCGGCCGGATCGTGGACGTTATTTCCGCAAGGGGGGCCCGGTATGAACGCACACAACTCGGAGTCGGCCTCGCTGCCAGCGTCATAGGCTGGGGCATTTAGCGTCCTGATGCGCTCGAAGGGCAGGAAGAAGAACAGCGTGGGGGGCAACGGAACCTGAACGCCACTAATGGCGAAAAAAGCATCGTTGGTGCTGGCCAGCATTCCCACGGCCGAAATACGCCTGAATCCAGATTTGCTCATCACTTGCAGCGTCATGGATCCGGCAGGGGGTATGGGACCGGGTCCCGCGGCGAAATCAAACACGGCGGGCAGCGTGGGCAGCAGGCCCAGCAGGGGTCCGGGGTTTCCTTCCTCTGCCAGCGTCGCCAGCTCAGGGATTACCGGTTGGCCCACCGTAAAGAGGGACATGGCTCCACTGTGACTCACAACCACAGGAGGTGTGATCACCTGATTCTGGGTCAGGTTCTGAATCGTCACCTCATAGGTGACTTGGGCAAAGGCAGGCGTGCTGGCGCCGATAACGAAAAGCAGCACCAGGCACATCAGAGCGATTCCTCTAGTCGTTTTCATTTGAATTCTCCTTGTTTGCAGATTTTCGAAGAGATGTGAATGCCGGAGGTGACTCCAGCTCAGCAGCCTGAGGACGTGTCAGTGGCTTCCCCGGGGCCGTGTGTCTTGTTGTCGAACTGCGAGACCATTCACGCAGAACGAAAGTCGACTGTGATTCCGATTGCCTCCTATTGAATTTTGCTATGTCACTGGAGTCGCGTGGAAATCGAATTCCCCCCTCTCGCACCCGACTTTTTTTTTCGTGTAGCATAGCAAGGGCCGTCAGAGCGGCGGTCAGCTCAGTTCAAGCTGGTGCACAATTCATGAGCATTGTTCCAATACGCACACTGGTCGTTGTTGTCGTGCTTCTCGCAGGGGTCAGAGCCGTGGCTGCGGAGGAAGATCGCGCCTACCTCGGAGTGATCGCCGGTTTTTCCATTCTTTCGGGAGACGGAAGATCGGTCACCACTGTCGATGGCTCGTCCGTCTCACTGTACAACCCCGGGAACGGACCGGCCCTGAACCTCTTCGGAGGCTGGGCCCTCGGAAAGTACGTGAGCGTTCAGGGCAACTACATCTGGAATAGAAACGGGCTCACACTGACATCCACCGAAGCCCTCGAAACAGGGGTCAGCTTTTACGAACAGACGCGAACGAGCTCCCATCACAGCGTCTTCGGAGACGTTCTGGTCTACTTTCGTGCCCGGGGAGAGCGCATCCGTCCCTACCTTTCAACCGGCGTGGGTCTGGTCCGTATGGAGAGCCGCGAGGAACGGACCCTAGTCCAGACGGGCGGAATTGGACTCCCTCCAGCGTTGTTCTCGGACACGACCGTGGTCCTTCGGTCGGCGGTGGGGATCGACGTTCGGGTCGGCCGGGGCTGGGCCGTTCGTTACAGCTTCAGCGAATTCATCGGGCCGAATCCAATCAGCCAGCAGATCAACCCACCCGGCGAACACGTCCTGATGAACTTCCAAAACCTGGTCGGTATCGTGCGATCGTTCTAAGTGCTCCGTCCCATAAATACGATGATGTATGCAGATGGGTTTTGTGAGGCGAGATCAAGGCAGGAGGAGGAAGACGATGCTTGGCCATCTTCGACGACGACCAACGCAGAGATCGTCCACAACCCCCATCTGCCCTCCGGGTGGCGACGGGACGGGCCGATGGCTTTGTCGCTCCTCCTTTCAATACGAAAGGGTATGGCTTCGTCGTCGCTTCGCGCCCTCGACGCCGTCGCGCTCGCCACATACATCATCGTATTTATGGGACGGAGCACTAAGCTTCTAGCTGTTCTGGAATCGAACGTAGGGGCAATGGCTCCAGTAGATCGGAGCGCTCTCGAAGCGCTCGGCAAGGATACGTGCGTGGCAGATCCTGCAAAAGTTCATCGAACCGACATCTTTGGTCAGCGGCGTGATCTGAACGAGGTCTTCGAAGACGCACAACCCGTGCGTGGACCGTGTCGTGTGCACGTCGAGCAGCGGCCCAGTCTCTTCCATCCGAGCTAATAGGCTCGAATAGACCTTCGACTTCAGGCGCGATGGTGCCGTCGTATCCTCATCGTCCGATCCAGCCAGGTCAGCCAGATGATCGAAGAAAAGGTCGTCCGGACGGGTCTCGTCTCTATCCATCGTCCCATCTCCTTTTGAATTCGCGTCTGGCCCGCGCCAGCGCCCGCTCGATCGCCTTTTCGGTCTTTCCCAGGGTCGCGCCGATATCGGCGAGACTGCGTTTTTCCCAGTAGCGCCAGAGCAACAGCAGGCGATACGCTTCCGGCATTTCGGTGAGGATCTCGCGCGTGGCGGCGAGGGCGCGTTTCCGGTCCAGTTCCGTGTCGAGACGCGGCTCCTCGACCACCTCAGGAAGGAGGTCGTCATCGGAATCGAAAGACAGATGCCGTCGAAGTTCCTTGCGGTAGTGCGTCTCCACTTTGTGGCGGGCGATGCCGAGCATCCAGTTTCTGAGCGACGACGTACCTCGGAATGAATCGAGGTTGTCCCAAGCCGCCAGAAAGACCTCCTGGATAAGGTCAGCTCGGGGCATTAGCCGGGAGCGGACGTATCGGTACACCGGATCGCTGAAACGCGCGACAAACTCCGCCGCGGCTTTGCGGTTCTTTTGGAGAACCGCATCGACCAATTCCCGATCCTTACCTCCTGGAATCGGGTCGGCTAACGACGCTAGAGCCTCTTCAGCCTTGCTTGCACCAACCGGTGGCACCGCCTCGACCAAACTTTATACCTCCATCTTTCAGACTACTGCTTATAGTCGCCGGTCGGCGATGCATCCCCCTTTCCGTGCTGTCGCTGGTGAACCCACTTGTTAGCCCGTCTTCAATTGGACGCGACCTTCAGTTCGACCGCTGCAGATCTGAGGGTTTTGTCAAGAGTCCACAGGCTGCAGTTTGAGAGCAGGGCAGAGGCGAGCAAATGCACGTCGATCCATCCCAGGCCTCGGCCGGCCAACTGTCGCTCCGATACAAAGCCCAAGACTTCCTCATGTGCGGCAATCGGCACCGCTGGCAACGCGTTCAGCAGACTCAACAACTCCTCACGATTTCGAAGCGTGCCACAGGCGAGCTCGCCGGTCACGAACTGATGGCAGCAGACACCGCCTTCATCGAGTAGCGCCGCAAGCTGTTTGTTTCCTCGCCGTAGGT
The DNA here is from genome assembly GCA_965219005.1 of Acidobacteriota bacterium. Taxonomy (GTDB): domain Bacteria; phylum Acidobacteriota; class UBA6911; order RPQK01; family JAJDTT01; genus CAUZIZ01. Next base: position 744,227 of record CBDCMS010000004.1, read on the forward strand.
GGTCGATCCACACCGACGTATCGACTAGCGTGGTCATGCTGCAGGTGGCCGTCGCCGGGGAATCGATCGGAGCTTCCTCTCGGTGCCACCCAAGGCTGCCAGACGACGCGAACTTTCCAGCGCAATCAGTGACTCCAGTCCTCGCCTGACCAAAGCCGTCTTCTCCGTGGTGCCAGTCAACCTCGCCGCCTTTTCCAGCAAGGCATCATCGATATTCAATGTTGTTCGCATATGCACAATGATGCCCTATCAATGCATATACCGTCAACGACGATGCGCGTGCCGCCGAGTTTTCATCCCCGCAGATCCAACGCGGAGCTCCGGTCGGTGACCGCCCTGCTAGCGCTTGGCCTCCTGCTGCTGCTTTTTAGGCATCGACTGAAAACGCTGTTCCTGGAGATCGATGTGAGCCCGCTATGTTATCCCTTCTGCAGCACCACGGCAGTGTCAACCGCAAACGAATCTTCCGTCAGGCCTGAAAGAGAGAAGGGCAGGCAGATCATTCCTCGAACAGGTCACTCCATCTCCGAAATGTCATCGAGTCTGGAGTTTGTCACAGCTATCTTCCAGGCGTGACTTCAGTTCGTGAAGCCACTGAGATACTGCTTCGCAAGTCCTCACGAGCGGCGGCGAAGCATTTCGTCGACTGCGTCCACCTGGGTCGTCAGCCAGTGCAGACGCCGCGCGAGGCAAGAGCGGCTCTGGAAGTGTGTCTGGCGGCGGATTATTCAGCCCGCACTGGCCGGCCTGTGAAGCTACCGATCACCGACGCTGTCTTGGAGTAGCGGGCCGTGGGACGCGGAAGCGGCCGGCAGGGATGTGGTACTAAGCCCTGTTATGATTGGACCCGATGCGAAGGCGAACCTTTCTCCAATCTGGTCTGGCGGCCTCGCTGGGAAGCCCGTTCCTGGCCGCGGTCAAGCAGGAGAAGCTGGATGCTGCGGCAGCGCTCCTGGCAAAGGCGGCGAGGAACGGACAGGTGGGGGCGGCGGCACTCCATGTCCGACACGGAAAGCATGTGTTTGCCCGGTCTTTCGGGGCCTCCAGATCGGTGGACGACATGTTCCTACTGGCCTCGATCTCCAAACCGATGTCCGCGGCGGCGCTGATGACACTCTACGATCAGGGGAAGTTTCGTCTGGACGATGCGGTCAAGAAGTTCATTCCGGAGTTCTCTGGGGAATCGAGGGACACGATCACGATCCGGCAGCTGCTCACACACGTTTCCGGCCTTCCCGATCAGCTGCCGGAGAACCAGGCGCTTCGCAAGCGCCACGCCGGGTTGTCGGAGTTCGTCGATCGGGCGATTCGCACTCCTCTCCTGTTTGAGCCAGGCTCCCGCTACCGGTACTCCAGCATGGCGATTCTGCTGGCTTCCGAAGTGGCGCACCGGATCAGCGGAAAGGGATTTCTCCCCTTCATCGACGAAGTGCTCTTCCAGCCCTTGAAGATGAATCGTTCCGTATTGGGTCTGGGGAAATTCAAGCTCGAAGAAATGATGCCTTCTCAAGTCGAGGCGGCGGCGAGGGAATCCGGTTCCGGCGACCCGACGGCCAGGGACTGGGACTGGAACAGTCCCTACTGGCGTGGCTTCGGTGCCCCCTGGGGGGGCGTGCACGCCTCGGCAGCGGACGTGGCTCGCTTCTTCAGCGAGTTTCTTCACCCCGAAGGCAAGTTGATGCAGTCCGAGACGGCTCGCCTGATGAGACGCAATCACAACCCTGAAGAGGTGAGACCGAGCGGGCTGGGCTTCAAGATCGGTAGCGGCTCCGCTAGTCCGGGCTGCTCCGAGCAGACTTTCGGACACGGCGGGTCTACGGGGACGCTGGCCTGGGCCGACCCGGCGACAGATACGATTTGCATCGTGCTCACGACGCTGCCCGCAGCGGCGGCCGACCCGCACCCGCGAACTCGGACGTCAGACCTTGTCGCACAGGCCGTCTCCTGAGAGTCTGGGTTGTCCTGGAAGCGTGAAGGCAGGCAACCCTGCCCAGTCTCCGATTTTTGGAGCGGTGCGGTTCCTGGTCCAGGTCTGGCCATCATCGCTGGACTCCCACAGCATCATGCGGTCTCCCTGATCTCCCCGTTCTTTGTCGAGCAGCCTGGGGGATCCGGGGATGTGCCAGTGGGGTCCGGTCCGGTCGACTCGGACCGGATGAAGCAGTCGCCCGCGGGTATGCGTGAGTCGATCCGCCAGGGCCTTGAGACCCCATTGGAGGAGTGTTCTAAGGACCCCAGTTGGTGAAATGGAGGTTGTCTATACTCGCCAGGCACGGCGGGACGCCGAGAAGCTGGCAGCGGCGGGACTGAAACCCCAGGCTGAACGACTCCTGGAACTCCTCCGAGAGGATCCACATCGGAGACCTCCCCCTTTCGAGAAGTTGATTGGAGATCTGTCGGCAGCGTACTCGCGCCGGATCAATGTTCAGCACCGACTCGTGTACCAGGTCCTTGAGGAAAGCGGCATCGTGAAGATACTGCGACTCTGGACTCACTACGAGTAGGCTCACACTCTTGCGAGACTCCGCTGGGCATTGTCAATGGTTTCGCTCCTACTTCTCGCCTCAACCCACCCGAGATTCTCAGATCGGCCATATAGGCGGCGGTAGTCTCTTGGGCTCTTTGGTCACCGGACCCTTAGCTCTTCGGCAATCGAAGGATGCCGTCCCGGCCCGTAAAGGACCTTTCCAGGTAGAGCTTCGGTCTGCTCTCCGTCTGCGACCACCAACCGGCCATTGACCATCACGAAACTGACACCGTCCGGAAAATGATCCGGCTGCTCGAAGGTGGCCCGGTCATTCACGCTCTCCGGATCGAAGATGACCAGATCGGCTGCCATTCCCGGCTTCAGGAGACCCCGGTCTGGAAGACCGACGATCTGGGCTGGCAGTGATGTCATCTTTCGCACCGCATCGGCCAGGCTCAGAACTCCCTTCTCCCGGACGTAGTGTCCCAGAATCCGGGGATAGGTGCCGTAGAAGCGAGGATGGGCTCGGCCCAGGGATCTCAGAGAGGGACTGACTGCAATGCCGTCGCTTCCCACAGCCACCCAGGGTTGTTTCATGGCCAGACGGACATCTTCTTCGCTCATGTGAAAGAACAGGGCCGCGGTATACTTGCCCTCTTCGCTCACCAGGAGATCCAGAAGCGCATCGACCGGGTCTTTTTTCGTCAAGGAAGCCACTTGTTGTAGTGTTCGGCCCTCGTAGATCTTGTTCTCCGGTTTGCGGACCGAGGCCAGGACAATCCCCTCGAAGCCACCAGTCAGAGCCACTACATTGCTCTCCCAGCCGGGCTCACCGTTCTCGATGGCCTGGCGAATCTGTTCCCGGACCCGGCCTTGTCCCAGCAGATTGGCCAGATCCGTCGCCGTCCCCTGCTGGAAACGAGGCGGGATACACTTCTGTAGGGGGCCCATGCCCGCCAGATAGGGGTATTGGTAGGCCGTCAGCTCCACGCCCCGGCTGCGGGCTCGACTGATGTGTTCTATCACGGTGCCCATCCGGCCCCACATGTTTCTCCCCGTCACCTTTAGATGAGCGATGTGAACGGGCAGACCTGCCTCCTCTCCGATACTGATTGCCTCGTCCACGGCCTCCAGGATGCGGGTCCCCTCGCTTCGCATGTGGGTCGCATAGATGCCTCCGTAACGTGCCGCCACCCGGGCCAGACGGATCGTTTCCCGCTTGCTGGCATAGGAATTTGGAGGATAGGGCAGCCCCGAGGAGAGCCCGAGGGCACCCTCCTCCATGGCCTGGGCCAGCAGCGACTCCATGCGTTCCATCTCCTGGTCGTTTGGTGGGCGGTCCACGTTTCCCATTACCGAGAGGCGGAGCTGGCCGGCACCCACGTAGGAGGCGATATTGAGCGCCGTCCCCTGTCGCTGGATACGCCGGAAGTAGCCGTCCAGGGTACTCCAGTCGACCTGGATGCCTGTCGGGTCCAGATAGTCCTGCATCGGCGCCACGGCCGGACCCAGGACCGGGCCCGCGGAACCCGATTCTCCGAACACTTCGGTTGTCACTCCCTGGCGGATTTTGCTCTCGGCCCGGCCATCCACCAGGACTCCGAAGGGTGAGCCCTGAAGGTCGATGAAGCCTGGGGTCACGACCTGTCCGGCTGCATCGATGATCCGGATAGCCGTACCCTGTAGCCCTCGGCCCACGGCCGCGATGCGGTCGTCGCGAACGGCCACGTCCGCCCGAAAGGCCGGATTGCCCGAGCCGTCGATGACCTGTCCGCCCTTGATGAGGAAATCGTACTGTTGAGTTGCGGCGCCCAGCCAGGATCCCGGGAGCACGGTCAGCCAGGCAAGGAGGAGAAGAAAAGCGCGCGAGGCTAGATGGCTCATGTCAATAGTCAGATACGAATCGGTTCTATTCTTGCTGTTGATGTCAAGAGGTATCAGCTCTCCTGGGTGGCGTCAACTGGTCTCTGCTGGTCGGATTCTCCTTTTGCGGCTCGCGGTTGCTGATCCTCGTGCTGACGGCTACACTCGCCGTGACCTGCGGCGGCAGAGAGATTGGCGGGGATGGCCAGGAAGTTCGGCATCACGCAGGTCCGGGGCGCTCAGTCGTACGCTCGAAAAGTGACTCATGCAATGGCGGAGTGAGTTCTTGAGGCACCAGGAATCGGGTCCCCCAAGCACCTGACTCCAAGCGAAGAAAAGAGAAGAGTAGACGCAAGTGAAACGCGAACTTTCACCACCGGATCGCCGGGAATTCTTACGAACCGCAGCAATCGGGTTCATGGCCGGCTACGGCCTCGGCGGATGTAGCGGGCAGCATCGCACCGCTGGTGGAAGGGTTTCTGTCAGTGTGGAGAAGCGCCTTTCCGTGGCGTCTGGACCCGTGCGCCACCGTGCATTTCCGGGCCTGACTCGTCTTGACGACGGGACGCTCCTGGTTCTCTATCGCGAGGGGAACAATCACTGGAAGACCGATGACTCTGTCGTGAAGGTGACGCGCTCCTCCGACGAGGGGAGGACCTGGTCCGAGCCCGAAACGATCCTCCAGGAGCCAGGCTGGGGAGCCGGAGCCCACCACGGGCCGTTGCAACTGCCCGACGGCCGAGTCCTGGCCCCGGCGCAGTGTGTACGCCATGTGGAAAAGGGCCAGCGTGGCAACCTCGAGTTCCGCGTCTTCAATTTACGAAGCGACGATCGAGGGCGCACCTGGACGAGGCGGGAAATCGGCCCTCAAACAGGTTGGGCGTGGCAGAACCAATACGGACGCCTGGTCGAAATCGATGGGATGCTCTGGCAGGGCGGTGGTGCACGGAAAGAAGGGGAGGATTATTGGCGCGTCGGATACTTCGTCTCCCACGACAATGGAGAAACGTGGCCCGAGTGGTGTACGATCGCCCAGCACCTGCAAGACGAACGGGACATCGTAGAGCTCCGAGACGGTCGACTGCTCAGCATGATCCGCAGCGGTGAGGAGACCTACCGCAGTTACTCGACCGACCGGGGCAAGACCTGGAGCCCTGCGGAAAAGCTCGACCTCTTCGGCCAGTGCCCGAGCTTATTGATGCTAGCGTCGGGTCACATTCTTTTCGCGTACCGGCAGGTGCGACCGAACGCTCAGGTGGGCATCGGAATGGCCCTCTCGGGTGACGACGGAGCGACCTGGACAGAGACCGAGCCGCTCTACGTCTCCCCGACAGACTCACGGGACTGCGCCTATCCGAGCATGATTCTCGATGGTGAAGACCATGTTCTGGCGGCCTACTACACGACCTTCGTCGACGGAAACTCGGACATCGAGCTCGCCCGCCTGCGAGTGGAGACCGCACTCTGAAAGGGGAGTCAGCCGATGGTGCGGATCGACGCAGTCCAGACCAACCGAAGTGTAACTAAGTACACAGGAACGTAAATACGGCAACGTTTGCAGATGGATTTTGTGAGGCGAGGTCAAGGCAGGAGGAGGAAGACGACGCTTGGCCATCTTCGACGACGACCAACGCAGAGATCGTCCACAACCCCCATCTGCCCTGCGGGTGGCGACGGGACGGGCCGATGGCTTTGTCGCTCCTCCTGGCAAGACGCAAGAGTATGGCTTCGTCGTCGCTTCGTGCCCTCGACACCGTCGCGCTCGCCACAAACGTCGCCGTATTTACGTTCCAGTGTACTAAGGAGATAGGTTAATCATGATGTCCAATTCCGCAAGACTCATCGTGGCGTTGATGCTCATCGGTACTCCGGTGCTCTCAGAAGCATCCGCAGCTAACACGATCGACTTGGGTTCTCGGCGTGAGTTGATGGTCGACGATCATTTAATCGACTCCCTGTCGGGGGCTGCAACGCAGCGCCTTCAGCATCCTGTCCGCCGTGGGCTGGCTCTTGTGCATGATGCGCCCTGGGAAGGGAATATGGGCAACTACCATACCGTGTTCCATGATCCGGATTACAAAGACGGCGGACGGTATCGCATGTATTACCATGGCTGGCAAACCGCCATTGGTGACAGCAAAGGCCATCCGCTCGTCATCTGCTATGCCGAAAGCAAGGACGGTATCCGCTGGGAGAAACCAGAGTTGGGACTCGTGGAGTACGAAGGGTCGAAGGCCAACAACATCGTGCTCGGGGAGATGAACGGCAGCGAATGCCATGAATTTTCGGTCTTCAAGGACACGAATCCCGAGGCTCGGGACGGCGAGGAATACAAAGGCCTGGGGTTTGGTCGCGATCCACCTGGCCTCTACGTGCTCAAGTCTCCCGACGGGATTCGCTGGTCCTTCTACAACGACCAGAAACCCGTCATGACGGGTCATCCGTTCGATACCCAGAACACAGCATTCTGGGATCCGAACATCGGCAAGTACCGTGCCTACATCCGTGATTTCGATGAAGGCCGCCGCGACATCATGCTGTCCACGTCAGATGACTACATCCATTGGAGCGAGCGCGAGTGGCTCCAGTATCCGGGGTCACCCGAGGAGGCGCTCTACACGAATCAGATCAAACCCTACTACCGCGCCAAGCATATTCTCATCGGTTTCCCGTCTCGCTACGTCGATCGAGGTTGGATTGATGCGACAAGTCTTCTGCCATCTCGCAGTCTGCGCGAACAACGCGCCAAGCTGGTCCCTCGTTACGGCAGTGTCGTCACCGACGCATTGTTCATGGCGAGTCGAGACGGATTGAATTTCAAGCGTTGGAACGAGGCGTTTATTCGCCCCGGGCTGCGAACCCGACACAACTGGTCTTACGGAGACAACTACATCGCCTGGCAGGTAGTGGAGACGGACTCGACCGACGACGATTCGCCACGGGAACTTTCTTTGTATGCGACAGAAAGCTACTTTACCGGCGTGACATCGCGGCTGCGGCGATACACCCTGCGCATCGATGGCTTCGCCTCAGTATTCGCTCCGCTGGAGGGAGGCGAGTTTGTCACCAAGCCTCTCACTTTCAGTGGGGATACACTCGGTCTCAACGTCGCAACATCCGCTGGAGGATCCGTCCACGTCGAGATTCAAAACGCCGAGGGCGAGCCCATCGAAGGTTACTCGCTGGCTGATTGTAAGGAGATCTTTGGCGACTCACTCGAGTATGCGGTGCGCTGGCGAGCAAAGGGCACGGACGTTGGAAAACTTGCCGGGAGGCCGGTTCGATTGCGATTCCTGATCCGTGATGCAGATCTCTATTCCTTGCGTTTCATATCAAAGTGAGCAGACTCGCGCAGACCCCCGCCCCCCTGAACCTTGTCTCATGAAATCTCATACGAGGTCTTCCGCTGCCATCTCCATCGCAGGATCTGACAATGTCTCTCCTCTGCGTCCCGTTGGTAAGTCGTCAGTGGGAGTGATACTCTCCAACCCGAGTCGAGACAGCGAAACTCCAGTCGGAAAAAGACGAGGGAGCGACACATGAACATCAGAAAACAGGCTGTAACCGTCCTCTGCCTCTTGGGGTTAGCCGCAGGCACCGTCTTCGCCCAGGACAAGGAATCCATCGATGGGGCTCTTATCTACGACCATGATCCTTCGACGAAGCTGGGTGATCGCGTTTTCGGGACGATCGTATCCGATCTCGAACACGATTTTCCCGGCAGAAATTCTCACGGCGGACCCGTGTGCCTGGAGTACCCCAACGGCCAGATAGTTGCGTTCAATACGAATACGAGCGACCACAATCTGGATGGTTGGAGCGAGTATGCTGTGAGTCGAGATGGCGGCAAGAGCTGGAAGATGTACAACAGGTTCCCCTACTCATTCGAGGCCTATCACAGAGACCCCAGTCGGCCGGCCTGGGTTGAGGCGGGTCTGGTCACCCGGAAGGGAACGGTGGTCGTCTTCATCAGCTATTTTGGGGAGGGCACTCGTAGTATGAGCGGCTTCATGAGGAGCTTCGACCAGGGTGTCAGCTGGACGACGTATGAGTCTGTCGACGGGCCCCACATCGGCTATCCCGTTGCCACGGCAGTAGACGGGAGCACCAACTACATCGTGTACGACTCACCCGGTGGGCCCCACTTTCTGTACGTCAGTACCGACGACGGACGATCCTGGCAGAAGCGGAGTGCCCTCTCGCTTGAAGACAAGAAATGGTATGGAGCTTTGACGCTCATGAAAGATGGAGGCCTTCTGGCCGGGGCCTACGACTCCGACGACGAATACCATTTCTCCTACTGCATCAGCACGGACCAGGGTCGTACCTGGAGCGAACAGAGGAAGGCCCGGGTCGACAAGAAGGTGCGCGATCCCGAGCTGGGCTACATCGGGGGCCGGTACTATCTTCACGGGAGATCAGGGAGCAAGGGTGAAGGAGCAGAACGATTCGTTCTGTACCAATCCTCCGACGGCGAGAACTGGGGCAGTGGAATCATCGTCAGTAGCGATACCGGAAACGGCGATGGGTACAGCACCAACTGTCGGATTCACACCTACGATGACGATGTCCCCGATGAGTTAATGGTGCAATACAGCATCAACTACAAGGGAGTCGACGCCAACGAATACGTCTTCTTCATCAAGCCCGAGTAGATGACTGGTCCCCATGGATGAGTTTGCCTGCCAGGCAAGGCAGTGTGGAGTTCAACGCTGCGATGTTGGGGACGTCTGCGAGTCAAGGTGTGGCGGGGGCAGGGAAGGAACCCTGTGTCGGGCGACCCGCCGCGCGGGCTGTTGGTCGAGAGGGTGGATCTCGCCGATCATCGTCTCCGCGATCTTTTTTGCGGAAACGGCCGATCCTTGCGATTCACTGGTTGCGGCGGATGCCGTCGATCTGACGGTGAGCGAGTACGCTCCGACAACTGGGACATTTCCCGGCTGCACCCACATCCTGTTTAGGGGAAACCAGGAAATCGTCACCGCGGGAAAACGGCTTCATGTTCGCGACGACGCACAGGAGGCGTTTCGCGAGTCGCCGGTGATGATGTTCGAAGACCCGCACGCGGTCACCTACAATCCGAACGACGGTTTGTACTACGCCACCGACACCGGCCGGCACCGCCTCGTTTCGTTCCGTGATCTGGATCAGCAGCGCATCGAGAAGGCGGTCGACGAACTCGCCGACGTCAAGCTCGACCGTCCGCACGACATCGTCATCGACACCGACGGCTGGATATACGCGCTCAATCCGAATCGAGCCAGGGTGTTTCGCTTTCGCGGCTTCGGAAAAAGCGAATCCTCACTCGACCTCTCGCAACATCTCGGCTACTCCCGAGCGCTGACGCTTGTAGAGGGTAAGGTCTATGTTGTGGGGTCGAGTGCCGGAAAAATCGTCAGGATCGAAGATTTTTCGAAACAGCAATTTCGCGTGTTTACGAGCGCCGGCAAGATACGCGATACGACGGCGGGAAGCTGGAGCACTACCGGTCTGGTGCCGAACGACGTCGAGTTCTACGCGGGGAAGTGGTACGTCACGTCGTACTTCTGTCCGACGTATGCCCAGGGGACCGACTGCAATGAAATGAAGTTCATTCGATTCTCGTCATGGCAGGACTTTGAGACCGGCCGATGGGAAGACATCAGCAACCTTTTGCCCCGAGACATCGTTCCTTACTATCTGACGATTCGCGATGACGATCTATTCGTGGCGACGTTCTCTCACGAAGGCGAAGGTCAACCGGGCCGGGTGTATCGCATCAGCCAGGGCAAGAAGGCGATGCCGTGATGGATTAGCCGAGGGCTTCGAAGATGTCGAATCGAATTCGACTACACGGCTGCCTACACATTTGTTTCCTTCAGGCGCACCTCCAAGTCCGTATCAACTCAGCGTTGGCATCTCACACATGTGTTACAATGGTGCTTATGGATACAACGATACGCAATCTGGATCGCAGCGCCTATCGCGAGCTCAAGGCCAGGGCAGCCCTCGAAGGAAAAACCCTCGGGGAGATGGTCAACGAAGCGATTCAGACCTTTCTTGCCCGGGCGGATCGCCTACCCAAGCGAAGAAGTCTCAAGGACCTGTCTCCGGAGCCCTACGGTGAGCGGAACAAGCGGCTGAGTGAAGAGATCGACTCGACCGTCTACGGCGTTTGAGGAAGGGAGTCCATGGTTTTCCTCGACGCCAGCTTCCTGATTGCCTATCACAACAGCTGCGATGTTCACCATGACGCCGCGGTCGCCCTCATGGAAGAACTCGTCGAGGGAAGGTGGGGATCTCTGAAGCTGTTGGAATATGTTCTTCTGGAAGTGGCTACGGTTCTCTTGATCCGGCGCGACCTCGCGGTTGCCTCTCGAGTCACGTCCCTGCTTCTGGAAGCTCGAGAGGTCGAGTTCATCGCTTGCTCCGAGTTCTTTCTGCAGACACTCGAAACATTCCAGGGACAGGCCTCTACCAAGCTGAGCTTCGTGGATGCTGCGCTTGTGGCTGCAGCGCGTCGGGACCAAGGCGCCTTCATCGCCACCTTCGACGAGGGTTTTCAGGACATTGAGGACATTTCGGTACTTCCGGTCGTCTGAGATCTGTAGTCTCTGTCTCCTGGTAGACAAAGAAAGGATGTGGACATGGGACGCAAAACAAACGCCCTCGGTATAGAGCTAATCAAGAAGTTTGAGGGATTTCGAGCCGATGCGTATGTCTGCCCAGCTGGCGTACTTACGATCGGATATGGTCACACCGCAACGGCGAAGGCGGGACAAACCATTGGTGTAGACACCGCGGAACGCCTGCTTCGCGCCGATGTTGAGATCGCCGAGTCGGCGGTGGAACGCCATATCGAGGTCTCATTGACGGACAATCAATTCGCCGCACTTGTCAGTTTCACCTTCAACCTTGGAGCTGGAAGCCTGAAATCAAGCACGCTCAGGAAAAAGCTGAATATCGAGGAGTACGACGCAGTCCCATCAGAAATGGCCCGATGGGTTAGAGCTGGAGGAAGGACATTGGCGGGACTAGTTCAACGGCGGGCGGCTGAGGGAGAACTCTTTCTCACCCCAGAGAGCGCTCCCGCTGATAGCGAGCCTGCATTCATGCCGCAGCGCGTCGAGTCCGTGGACGATGATGGCCGTCGCCAACAATTCAAACCCTATCTCTACTCCGCAGATGACCTCGAACGCGGACATGTTGATGACCGCGGGGATGAGAAATATCAGCGTCTTTCCCAGAACGTGCCGGACGGCTATGTGTACGATCTGCAAATTGATTTGCGAAGCCTGGGCTTTGCAAGTGTTGGAAATCCGGATGGTGCGTTTGGCTCAAGCACAAAAGGGGCCGTCCGGGAGTTTCAGGCGAAAGCTGGGCTACCCGATGACGGCATCTGTCAATCACCAAGGTATATCCCCCACCCTGTCACCAGGGTAATTCCCCCACTTTGGGAGTCATCATCATCTCGTCTCTCTCTGGTTTTGTTGGTTTTGGTTGGGAAAACTTTTCCCAACCAGTTGCCTCCTGGGAAGTTTGAGAGTCCTTCTGGGTCCTCAGCCAGCGCTGTTCTAGTCGCCAGATTTGCCACCGATTGAACGCCCGATACGCGTCCGAAAGAGGGTTGACGGCAACCTCCTCCAGGATGGGTGCAAAGTAGTGAAGGCTGCCGATGGGCTGTCCTTGAGCAGCATTGAGCCAAGAGACGTACTTGCGTCCGCATCCTAAGAGGATGGCCTGCTCGATATCCTCCAGCGGTACCTCCTGCTGGAACCACTGGGCGGCCAGTTGGCGATCTGCGGCCGAGTACCGACAACGGACACAGGGCCGGCTCAGCAACATCTGCTCGAGGGCCTCGACGTAGAGTCTTTGAGCCGATTGAGTCGAATCAAGAGCGTCCGTCCCGGGAGACCGCTCATAGGGCCAGTAGTCGTCTTGGATCTGAAGGGTCCCGGTGGCATGCTGGTTGGAGCTCAGAGCGATCTGGCAGAGCTGTTTTTCTTCGAGTTCTCTCAGGTACTTGCCGATCGAGCGACGGGACTTGTTCAGAGCCATCGCCAGCTCACCCTGACGAAAGACAAAGCGTCCGGTGCTTCGTTCGGCTCCCAGCGAGAGGTAAGCAAACAGCTTAAAGGCGCCATCGGAGAGTTTCTGCGCGGCGGATTGCCAGCTCCGGTCAGCGGCAAACCACCCGTCGCCGCTTTTGATCTTCAGCCGAGTGCTGGGGAAGGTGCTCATCAGGACACCTCCTTGTTCTTGGAGGTTTTTCCTGGGCGCTTGCGCCTTCGATAGGATTCTCCCTCCCACTCCAGCTGATGGGTGTTGTGGCAGAGCCGATCCAGCAGCGAGTTGGCCTGGATGGGATCGGGAAACAAGGCCATCCATTCCTGGACACTGCGATTGCTGGTCAGCATCAGTGACCCTTTTTGATAGCGTTCGTAGACGATGTCGTACAGATCATCGGCCTGCTGATCGGTCAGGGGCTTGAGTCCAAAGTCGTCAATGATCAAAAAATCGTAGCTGCAGTAGTGTTTCAGCAACCGGTCGCGGGACAGATCGGCGTGAGCGGCCTGAAGCGTCCGGAACAAACGAGGCGCCTGGATCTAGCGGACCTCAAAGCCGCGGCGGACCGCCTCGTGTCCCAAGGCCAGGGCGATGTGGGACTTCCCGACACCTACCGGCCCGCACAGACAGATGTTGTCTTTGTTCTCGATGAAGTGACAGGTCCCCAGATCATAGATGCGGCGGCGCTCAATGGCCGGATTGAACTTGAAGTCGAACTCTTCGAGCGTCTTGAGGTCGCTAAAGCAGGCTTTCTTGAGCCGGCGGGCGAACTTGCTCTGGGAGCGTCGTTGGAGTTCATCCTGAATCAGCAGACTCAGAAAGTCGAGGTAGGACAGCTGTTGTTTCTCTGCCTCTTTCAGCCGCAGCTCCAGGCTGTCCACCAAACCTCCCAGGCGCAGCTGCTTGAGTTGCTCGACGAGGTGTTGATAGTGACTCATTGGACCTCCTGCGTCTGCGAGTTGACGAAGTAATCATGGGGTCGGGCGAAACGACAGGCAGCGGGGGCCGGGCTCGTGGGTCGGGTCGGTGTCGTGGGTTCTCGCCACAGCCCTTTTTCCAGAATCTCCTTGAGACTGGCCAAGCGCAGATTGTCAAAGCTCAGAGCTCGGTGACAGGCCTGGTCCAAGGCGGTGGCTCCGTAGCGTTGGCCTAAGCGCAGCACCGCCTGGGCCTTGCGCACGTTTCTCATGGCATGATCGGCCAGGATGCGTCCCATATAGCGGCCGACCTCCGGCCCCAGCTGCTCCGCTTGGGCGCGACAATAGGCAGGGGTCTGCTCTAGATAGACCCGCTTGTCCGGAGGGTAGTCCGCCTCATCGGTCTGCCAAGTTCCGGGCTCGAAGACCCGGACATGGCTCTTGATCAGCTGATGCTCCCGATAGACCCGCAGCAGCTTCAGGTCGGCGCGCACCCAGAGCTTCTCTCCCCGGTACGGATACGGGATCGAGTAGTAGCACTTGTCCAGGATCAGATGGCAGTCCGAATGCACGGTACACTGTTTCCATTCGGGAGCCTCATAGGGTTGCGCGGGCAGGGGGAGCAGCTGCGGGGCTTCCTCGGCCAGAAAGACCTCATAAGGTTTGCGATGGGTGGTGCCGTGCTCTCGCAGGCCCACCTCTTGGAGGCACCAGTGCAGCGCTCTTCGGTTGGCCTCGTCGATGTCTCGGAACTCGCGTCCCGCTAAGATCTGTTGACGGACGACGGGCACACATCGTTCGACCTTTCCTTTGTGACGAGCCATGGCCACCTTGGCCGGGTCGGCCACGAAACCGTAGTGCCGCTCGAGCTCGGCGTAGGCCGGGTTGAGCGTCGGATCGTACAGATCCGGCCGCAGGACTCCGTTTTTCAGATTGTCGAGCACGATCAGGGTGGGGCAACCCCCAAAGAACTTCAGGGCGCGGATATGACAGTCCAGCCAGGTGCGGTTGTCCTGCCGAAACACAAAGCGCACGAAGCGATGGCGACTGTGGCTGAGGATCAGGATAAAGGCCCAGGCTCGGCGTAAGTTGCCGCTTTGTGGATCCCGCATCAGTCCGGCATACCCAAAATCGACTTGAGCTTGCTCCCCGGCTGGAGGGTGCAGGCGCACGGTCACCGGCCTCTCGAGTGGCTGGATGTGAGTGCGTACATAGCGATAGACGCTCATGTAGCTGACCCCCACGTGGTGATTCTCCTCGAGCAGCCGCTGCACTTGTCGAAGAGTCATGTCCGGCTGATTGAGCCAATCGACAATCTGCGGGTGGTAGGGCCGGATCCGTTCCCTCGCGGGCTGCTCAAAGACGGCCGACTTCACCACCGAGGCGACCATCTGCGCCAGTTGTGCCTCCCCGGGTAAAGGCCGTTCCCGACTCAGTCCCTCCTCCGCCAGCCGGCGCAGGTACTTGTGGATCGTCTTGCGGGACATCTTCAGAGAGTCTCGAATCCGCCGCACGCTCCGTCCTCGGTGCCACTGGTAGACCATCTCTAGATACTCATTCATGCTCAGCTTCCTTCTGGCCATCCATCCTCCTTCTGTTCGAAGCAGGATGGCCTTCGCCTCTGTCAGGTCCGAGATGATCAGGTGGGGGATATACCTTGGTGACGCCCCGGGGGAATTACCCTGGTGACGGGGTGGGGGATATACCTTGGTGAATCAGCCACCTAGGTGGGGGATATACCATGGTGACCGACAGCATCGTCGATCGTGCAACAAAGGATGCAGTGAGGGCATGGCTCGAGGAGGGAGCAACAAAAACCACTCCTCCCGATCCTGATGCTGTTGAATCAGCGATCGCGACGGGCGCGAGGCAACTGATTACCCCCGGAGTACCACACTACAGTCAAGGTGATGAGCGTTGGGCGAGTAGAATACTTGGACGCGGATCCAGTATTCGACGAGAGGGCTGCGCGATTTCCTGCATTGCAATGGTCCTTAGCTTCTACGGACGAAATGTGACACCCGAGACGCTTGACACGTATCTCGATGAACACGACGGATATGCTGGAAACAGTGTGAAGTGGTCTGTGGCTGGTCAGTGCGGATTTTCTGGTAGCACCCCGCAGCTTCGCTATGACAGAACGACGGGCAGCACAGAGGAACTCATGAGCACTCTCAGCGAACGAATCGAGAAAAACCTTCCGACACTGGTCCGAGTCGACTACGAAACGGATCCTGGCCTCAAGTACAATCATTTTGTGGTCTGCGTGGGAAAAACAACAGATGGTGATTTCATCATGAACGATCCCGCAACGAGTGCGGGGAATGGTTACAAATACGTCAGCGATGACAACATCATCCAGAAGACATCACGAAAGAGTGGGTACAATATCGTCCAGCTAGACCAATACGATCGCGTATGACCTGGAAGCCTGTCCGAGTAATGGTCCGGGTTGCGAGAATGAGGCTTACGAGACGAGATCAAGGCAGGAGAAGGAAGTCGGTGCTAGGCCATCTTCGACGATGACCAAGCAGCGCCTGCACCCGACGTTCACAAACCGGCCGCTCCCAGAAATTCGACCTCATACAGATGGGGGGTACTTCTCGCTCAAAGAGCTGATGGGGAAAATCGATGGGGATCCGGAGGGTCCAAATCGTCTAGCTGGGGTGGGAGCAGCAGCGAGGAGATGCCAAGGCGCCGGCGGGGGGAAAGCGGACACAAGAATATTCGATGCCGACTGAAGAGCTCGAGCTCTTCAGTCGAGCCAGTTGGGAACCTCGTCCCAGAAGAGCGCGTGGTTGGAGGCTCGGGTGGCCTGAGCCTCCTAGGGCGAAAGTGAAGCCAGGAAGCTTTGGAGTTTTTGAGGCAAGAGTCGGGGTGGGGGAGCGCGTTGGGGTTGCTCCCAGCGATCGAGGTGTTGGAGGATCTTTCGAATCACGCTGCCTTGCTCGATCACCGCGATGATTTCAAGAGCGTAGCCGCATTGGGGGCATTCCCAGGGGTCGATCTCGTACACCTTTCGTAGCAACCGCGCCCAACTACGCCGCCTTTGCTGGGAGAAGCACTCGGCGGCTGAGTGCTCCTCGGAGTCCAAGGCCGGGGAGCTGCCGTGGACCGTGGCCGGGGTAAAGACCTGGCGCCGCTTCCCACGCGAGGCGTTGGAATAACGGCCATAATAACGGCTCATCTGTTCCCCCGGGTTTGGAATATGCGAGCTCACCAAGGCGATCCAGTCCAGGGCATCCAGAGTGCGGTGGAGGCCTTTGGAAGTGCGGTATTCGATCCGACCCTGCTCGGGATCGTACTGCAGTCGGCTGGCGGCGAAACTGGGACGGAGGAGGTTGGCGGGTATCTAGGAGCCTGCCCAGATCGTCAGATTCCCATTCTCAGGCGCCCTCGACTTATGCCTCAGGATGAGACTACAGAGATAGGACGTGAACAGGCAACTCAGCAGGGAGACAGGACCGTAGAAAATCCAGTGGACCTGGGCGAAGTGCTGCACATAGATGCTGAGAGGAAGCGTGATTGTCGCGGTCGCCACCAACCAGCCCAGAAAGTGTCCCTTCCGGGTCAGCACTCCCAGTAAAAAGAGGGCCGTGATGGGTGCTGCCGTGTAGCCGCCAACCTTGCTCATGGTCTCCAGAATACCCTGAGTATCGGAAACAAGCAGGGCCGTGACGGTCGCCAGCAGACCCAGGCCGGCTGTCAGGACCCGGGCCAGCCGCAGACCTTGACGCTCCGTCAAAGGCCGGTGCCTCAGAGGACGCACGAAATCCACCTGGATCAGGGTGGCCGCGGAGTGAATTCCCGAGTCCACCGTGGACATGGTCGCCGCAAAGACAGCGGCGATGAGAAGACCCGACAGGCCCGCCGGCAGGGCGTGGATGATGTAAAAGGGTAGGATTCGGTCCCCGGCGATTCCCTGGGCCAGCCTCTCGGGAAAAACCTGGAAGTAGGCGAACATCCCCAGACCAATCATCAAGAGAAGTGCCCCCAACAGCATTTCCAGCACCCGATCCAAAAGTAGGGCCCGAGCCATCTCGCGGAGGCCCCTGGCAGCGAAAAGGCGCTGCATGACTACCTGGTTGCAGCCGTAATCGAAGGCCAGGATCAAATAGCATAGAACGACACCGAGAGCAGTCGGCTCCGAGAAGCTGAAGCGGGTATCGCCCGGGCCCAGCTTCTCCGCCGCCAGGACGATTTCTGTGATTTGATTCAGTCCGCCAGGGACACCCCAGATCAATGAGATCGCCACCAGTGCGGCTCCCGCAGTCAGGACAAAGAACTGGATCACGTCGGTCCAGATCACGGCGGCCAGGCCCCCCAGGCAGGTGTAGCCCGTGGCAATTAACCCCATGAGAAGGATGGCCCGGTTCAATTCCACCCCTGCGACGGTTGAAAGAGCCAAGGCGGGAGCGAAGAGGGCGATTCCCATCCAACCCTGAATCTTGAGCACCGCCAGGGCTGAAGCGGCGTATCGTGCCCGGGTCCCGAAGCGCCTGTCGATGTACTCGTAGACGCTGGTGACGTTGAGCCTCTTGTAGATGGGGAAAAAGAGAACGATGACCAAAGGTGTGGCCAGAAGCATTGCCGGACTGGCCAGAATCAGAGAGGC
Organism: Acidobacteriota bacterium; assembly: GCA_965219005.1. Taxonomy (GTDB): domain Bacteria; phylum Acidobacteriota; class UBA6911; order RPQK01; family JAJDTT01; genus CAUZIZ01. The sequence continues at coordinate 762,135 of CBDCMS010000004.1, forward strand.
ATTGTCCTTGTAAGCCGCTGCCGGAGACCCCAGGTAGGAGAGGGCGCTGAGCATGCTCGCCACCATGCTCAAAGACACGGCCAGCCAGGGCATGCGTCGACCCGCCAGAAAATAGGATTCAGTGTCCTGCTGACGACCCGAGAACATCAGGGCCAGCGCGATGACCAGAAGGAAGTAGGCCACCAGAACCGCGTAGTTTAGGGTACCGAAGCTGGCTTGTTCCAAAGCGTTCAGCTGGCGTCGTGCACTCTACAGAGGCCTGCCCCAGGAGTCCATCTTGGGTTCTGGCGGCATCGATATCGTCCTGCCTTCATAGATCGACTGGGCCACCGCCTCGCAGAACTCCATGTAACGGACGCCCTCGGCGAAGTCTGGAGACACCGGGGTACCGTTGCGTATGGCCTCGATGAACTCGGCGTCCATGGTCCGATCTCGCTGCTCTTCTAAGGGCATCTCGATGGGATGCATCCCGGCTTCGCCTTCGGTCATGCCGACGAGCTCCTCGTCCTCGACCAGGCCTCCTGGCTTTTCGACCAGAAGCTTGTAATCCAGCACGCCGCGTGTGCCATAGATCTCGACAGAGCTTCCCGGGCCACGGGGGACCCGGAACGATATATGAAAGCTTGCCGTGGCCCCTCCCTGCAGCTCGGCGGAAATGGCCAGCGACTGGGGAACGGCCAATACGTCCTCGCCGGTGGTCGCGGTTACCGACCTGGGAGGATCTATCCAGCGATAGAGCACCTCCCCCAGGATGCCCAACATCATCGTGTTGACACCCACAACCTCCGGGTCCACCAGCCAGGCGCCGGCCTCGGGAACGGCTGGGAGCAGAGACGTGACTCGAACTTCCAGGATGTCTCCCAGGTAGCCTTCCTGGAGCAGCCTGCGCATCACCTTGTCCCCCTTCAGCCCGAAACCTGCCGCGTACAGCGAGGTGACAAGGTCGGTGGCCCTCGATGCCTCCAGCATCCGTCGAGCCTCGCTCAGGTTGCGGGCCATCCGGGCCTGGCAGAGGACGTGTTTGCCAGAATCCAGGGCTGCCAGGGTTGCCGGCAAATGGAGGTTCGGCGGTGTCGTGATCACAACGGCGTCGATCTCCTGTGCCTCGACTATCTGCTCCCAGCGGTCCACCACCTTCGGTATGCCAAACTGCTGGGCCGCCTCTCGAGCCGTCTCCGGCGTACGCGACCAGGCCTGTGTGACCTCCACATCAGGAACCTTCTGAAGCAGTGGGATGTGCCTATCCTGAGCGATCTTGCCGGCCCCGATGATGCCCACTCTGACCGTATCTGCCATGGCTTAGATCCACTCCCCCCTTTGTCTTGCCTGGTGAGTCAGAATACGCAGTTTATCGCTCTCATTCAGGTAGGGCTCAAACTGTTCGAGGAAGCGCTCCAGAGTCTCTTCCTGGGTCCCCTGGTCCGTGTCGATGGTGAACTTGTTGCGGATGGCCGACCTCTCGTACTCCGCCTCGAACTCGTCCAACGCCCGCTGAATATCAGCTTCCTGCAGGACAGGATTAGGATGAGGAATCTCCTTCATTCGCCGCAGGATCGTCTCCGGAGACGCCTTGAGCAATACCAACGGCATGTCGGGGGCCAGGTTGACGATGCTCTCCTCAAAGTGGTCCAGTATGGCCTGACGGGCCCATGCTTGTTCGCCCACGTAATAGCCAAAGTACATCTGGGCGTAGATGGCATTTTCGATATGGAGGCCAATCGAGAGATAGTCCGGGTTGCGCAAGGCTCCGGGCGTGATGTGGTAGGTGATGCTGTAGCGCTGGATCATCTCCTTGGCCTTGGGGGTCAGAGCAAGGATCTGCTCCTGCTCTTCGGGTGTGAACAGGTTCTCATCGTCCAACCCTCGATGACCGCTTATGTCCGGAATCTTCCAGTGGTCATGGTAGGCCCTCAGGCCCTTTCCCTCGCCCATGACCTTATGGCTCCACTGTTGAATCCCGTCCGCCAGAGTAGTCGTCCCCACGTATTCACAACCGATCAAGAGCAGTCGCACGTCACCTCCTCATACCTCAGTTTGCTACTTCGTCCCGGGGACCTCTCCTTGACAGGAAGTCTACAAGAATGCAAGTTCACTGTAACCTGTAGGCTCAACTCGGGCGCCGATGCGGCTGGATCGGGGTATCAAGGGATTCACCTGCATGTTCCAGAGCGGTAGATCGTTATCAAGCTAACATCGGAGCGTGTTCATCCGACATGATTACGAGTAAGTTCGGCCGATCCTGTTCCGCCATCACTCCCTCCTTCCGGCAGGTTCCGTCTCCGCCTGGATGGAATTACGCACTTCCGCGATTCTCGCGATCTCCTCCGACTCCAGACCCTGGGCTTGCGCAATCCACTCCTTCTCCGTCACCGAGCCCGATTCGGTGGTGAAGGTGCGGTTACACTGCGTCTAAGACGGGGGGCGTTTGCGCAGACCCATCTCGTCCCCTCAACACGAGCTCCACCTTGTTCTCCCCCGTGTTCACCTTAGCTGGGTTCTGGTTGGCATTCCAGCCAATCCTTGACGGGTCCCTTTTCATAGGCAACACTCCTGGCATCGGTGCACCTTGCCCTCTGCCTGGAGAATCGAAGGTATCCGTGGATCCCACAGGAATCGGTTAGGGAAATGAACAATGGCAGGAAGATGAGAGGCCTTCGGAAGCAGTCAATACAGGGGAAGGTTTGATCGAGAGCCGCGGTCTTCACTGGATCGACGGGGTTATCATCGCCTGCTACGCCTTCGGCATGATCGCTCTGGGCTGGTACTACGGGAAGAGACAGAAGAGCACCGATGAGTACTTCGTGGGCAGCCGGACGATGAACCCGCTGCTCATCGGGGTCTCGATGTTTGTGACCCTTTCCAGCACTATCTCCTATCTCTCATACCCAGGCGAACTCTACGGAAAGGGGCCTGTTTTTCTCACCCAGATCTTCGCGATACCCTTCTACTACCTCATTGTCGGTTACCTCGTGGTCCCTGCCTACATGCGCTTTCGGGTGATCAGCGCTTACGAATTGCTGGAGAAGAAGCGGGGCCTGGGCGTACGCATGACGGGTGCCGTGATGTTCATTATGCTCAGGTTGACCTGGATGTCTCTGCTCATCCACATGAGCTCTCAAGCCATGCTACAGATGTTGGATCTGGGGCAGGAACAGCTTCCCTATGTCGCACTTTCGATCGGGATTGTAGCGATCACCTATGCTTCCTTCGGCGGTCTGCGGGCCGTGGTCATCACGGATCTGTTGCAGTTCTGCCTGCTCTTCGGCGGAGCCGTGCTCGTCGTCGCGACGGTGACCGTTCGACTCGGCGGATTCGGCTGGTTCCCGACCGAGTGGAGCCCAACCTGGGACACCCAGCCGCTTTTCAGCCTGGATCCGAATGTACGCGTCACGGCGTTCGGGACGGTTCTGGGTGGGGCCCTCTGGTGGATCTGCACTGCCGGGGGAGATCAGACGGTGGTGCAACGCTTCATGGCAACCAAGGATGCGAGGGCCGCCCGGCGGTCCTTCCTCATGAATTCTGTGGCTGGTGTCATGGTGAGCCTGGTGCTGGCTCTGGTCGCCTTCTCGCTGCTGGGCTACTTTCAGGCTCGCCCAGAGCTCCTGCCTCCGGGTATCGAGGCGGATCGAGTCTTTCCGCACTACATCGTTCACCATCTGCCCATCGGGATCTCGGGGCTGGTCGTCTCCGGTTTGTTCGCGGCGGCGATGTCGAGTATCGACTCCGGAGTTAACTCGCTCACAGCGGTGGTCATGACCGACTTCGTCGATCGTTTGCGGCACCGCCCCCTCAGCGAAGCCAACCGTGTCCGCCTTTCACAGGCTCTGGCTCTTACGATTGGCCTGATCGTGGTCTTCGCTTCCTCCTTCCTGATTGGGAGTGTGCCCGGAAACTTTTTGGAAATGACGCAGCGAACCCTTCAGCTGTATGTCGGCTCCATCTTTCTGCTGTTCTTCCTGTCGCTGTTTGTCCCCTTTTCCACTGCCTGGGGAGTCATCGCTGGATCGATGTCGGCTCTGTTGACTGGGGTCTCGGTGGCCTATTGGGAGTCGCTGAACCAGATCTTTCTCGATCTGGGATGGGCTCCGCCGTCGGAATGGACGGGGATCGTGGATTTCAGCTTCCAGTGGATCCTACCCATTTCGGTACTCGTGGGAATGACGGTTGGCTGTCTGGTGAGTCTGCTCGCCCCCAGCCACCCAACCTCGCGCCCGATGACGGCCACGGAGTGATGAGATGAAACTGGCCGAAACACCCGCAGGAGCCACAGCAGCTCGAAACTCATCAGTATGTCATGATTAGAGGATCGTGATGACGAAGTACGAGTATGAGAGTCTGGGTAATGGAGTATCGATTCCATGCGCGCACATGGACTTGACTGGTTCCGTAGACTCCTCGGCCAGAAGAGAGCTTACCGAGGAGATCTATGGGATCGTCGATCGGCAGGGGGCACTGCTGCTGCAGGATACTGGACTCGAGACCAGCCGCGGGTTTTCTGAGTTCTTGTCCTCTATTGGCTACCACCACCATTCGTACGTAGGGGGCACTTCACCCAGGACCGATCAGGGCCGGGGGGTGTACACGGCCACGGATATTCCAGCCGACGTGACCATCCCGATTCATCAGGAAATGTCCTATTTGGACAGCGTGCCGGATTACGTCTCCTTCTTCTGCGAAGATCCCCCGGAAAACGGCCAGAAGACCAACCTGATCGGCGATATGAGAAGGTTCACCGATAGTCTCCCCGTAGAGCTCAAGAAGAGATACAAGGGTAAGCGTGCCCGCCTTCGGCGCACGCTGCCGCCCACCGGGAAGAACACTGGCTTTTTCCGCGCCCAGAAATGCTGGCAGGAAACCTTCGGCACCGACGACCGAGAGGAAGCCGTTGCCATCGCCGATCAGAAGGGGTGGGAACTGAGCTGGACCGACGACGATTTCCTCGTAATCACTCAGGAGCCGGCGCGGTTTTTCAGGACGCACCCAATCCACGGCGAGATCTGGTGCACCCAGGCGCTACTTTTTCAGCCAGTGTCGAGGCGCCTCTCTGCAGAGAGAGACGGCCGAACGGCAGACCTCGAGCGGTTGGACTCAGCCTTGGCCAATGCGCCGGACAGCATCGACCGAATGATTATGGAAGACGGCAGCGCCGTGCCACCAGAAGATTGCAGGATCGGGTTTGAGATCGCCATGGCAGCGGAAACACCCTACGCGCTGGGACGGGGAGATATCATTGTCCTCGACAACCTGCTTATGGCGCACGGCAGATCACGGTTTACGGGTCCGCGGAAAATCTTCACTGCACTGGGCGACCGAGTGGCCAGCAGGCAAACGGCCTGACTCTTGTAGCCGGGCCTACTCGATTCGATTCCCTACGATGCGGAGCCTCGATTCACTTCTCCGTAGGCACCAACCGCTTGAGTTCCTCAGCCCAGTTCAGGACGACGTTGATCTGGGTGGGCACTGATTCCTCTCCTCTCTTCACAATCAGGAACCGTTGACCGTCCGGCGTGGGGTCGTAGTCGCGCCGATCCACTGGTGCGGGTTCCCTCCCCAACCGAGACAGTCCCACGAAAAGAGTCCGCGGCTTCCCTACTCTGACATTCGGTTGTGTCTCGACCGAAGCCGTCATCATCTTGTCTCCTTCGCGATAGAAGATCTCTCCGCTGTGGGGTGCCCAGAAGGGACGGTGTCCACCGTCTGTTGAGATCGAGAGGAGGCCCCCTTCTGCCGGATACCGTTTCACATAGATCTCGTCTCTTCCAGAACGATTGGAGGTAAAGACAATCCAGTTCCCATCCGGTGAAAAGACCGGATCGCGTTCGTCGAACTGGGTGACATGGAAAGGTTCGGGCTTTGCGTTCCCATCCAACCGAAGTGTAAGAATGTCCCTATCACCCCGCTCGCCCCAATCCTCAAACACCAGCACCTTCCCGTTGGAAGACAAGGAAGTGGGAAACTGGAAGTACTCTCTTTCGAGGACCCCCTCAGGTTCACCACTGCCGTCGGCAGAGATCCACCCCATGTTTGCACCCTTTTCCCGTACAGTAAAAAAGATTCTTGAAGCATCCGGGCTCCAGACGGGTGCATTTCCACCTTTAGAGGTCAATGGGGACAGGGCGCACCGCTCGATCTCGCAGGTCCCGATATAACGTCGCTCTTGGCCTTTTATTGCCACAACCGCCAGACGCTTGCCACCAGGGGAGAGTCGTGGGTTGTACAACTGCATCTGGGTTTCCAGGAACGGCTCCTCCTTCCCCTGGCGATCCACCCAGACCAGGGCATCCGCCCGATCCACCTGCGATCCGGGGACATACGCGAGCGATCCGCTGGAGGAGACTTCGAACTTTGCACCCGGTGCGAACCACACATCGTCCACTACAGGCACTCCTGTGCCCTGAAGCTCCAGGGCATCCAGATCGAAGGGTGCTGCCAGGAGGGAGTTGCCCTGCTGGTAGACCAGATGCCCTGAGGGTAAGTAGCGGCCCTTGTGAGCACCTTCCATCAGGGTGCTTTGTTGGCCAGTGTCCAGGGAGAGCACCCTAACGCCTGACCTATCCCTGAAGAGTACCGCCTTGGCCCCAGGAAAAATCTGGGGGAAAGAGGGCCCGCCCTCTGGGATCAACGGTTCGGGAATGCCCCCGTTTGACGAGACTCGCCAGAGGCCGGGTCGCCTTCCGAAAATGATGGTGTCGTCCTCTCCCCAGCTCGCACCTCGGCCTACCAACCCCTCGACCAACCCCTCGCAGATCGTGACAGGTTCACCACCGAGCAGGGACCACTTCTTCAGCTCACCTTTGACCTGGGTATGAAGAGTAAAGAAGCCCACCCATTTCCCGTCGGGGGAGAAAAACGGACTCCAACCATGCTCCGTGCCAGGAATCGGCTTGGCCTCCAGTTGATCCGTGGCACGCAAGTACAGCCGCATGGTGTTGTCTCGGACGGCAGCATAGACCAGCTGGGTCCCATCGGGGGATAGCGCCAACGAGGGCTGTCCAGGAATTGCTTCATCTTCAGGCAAGACGATAGAGAAGCGGGCGACCGTGGGTGGAGGAGGCTGGGTGTTATACACTAGATTCCAGAGGGGAAAGCCCAGGAGTACACCCGCCACGAGAACCATCAGCCCAACTACTGCTAAACGGGTTGGTTCCTGCCACCAAACGGGGGTCGCAGTTGCCACTCCTACCCCGGAATCTTCAACCGGCTCGCTGAGCACGTGCCCGATCACGATGCGGGCATCGCCAATGTCCCGCAGCCGCTCATGGGGGTCCCTTTCAAGACACCTCCGAAGCAATCTCCGGATGGCCCTGGGAGTACCCTCAGGTAGAGCTTTCCAATCTGGATCCTTGTGAAGAACCGCACCCAGGATGTCGGTGACAGTGTCACCGAAAAATACCTGGCTGCCCGTCAGTAACTCATACAAGACAGACCCGAAGGCCCATATGTCGGTGCGTTTATCGACCACCTGCCCTCGCGCTTGCTCTGGGCTCATGTAGCCTGCGGTCCCCATGATCATGCCGACGTTCGTCATCTGATCCGTTCGTGTCGGCGAATGGGTCAGATCAGCGGCAGGAATCTCATCTTCCAGCGCCTTGGCTAGCCCAAAGTCCAGCAGCTTGACCTTGGCCTCCGGTGTGACCTTGACGTTGGCGGGTTTTAGATCGCGGTGGATGATCCCGCTTTCGTGGGCGGCTTCCAGACCTTCGGCAATCTGGCGGCAGATTTCGAGGGCCTCCTCAACACCCAAGGGACCTTTGCTCAGCCTCTCGCCAAGGGTCTCACCCTCGACCAGCTCCAGGACCAGAAAGCGCACTCCATCGGCTTCTTCCAGACCATGGATCGCGGCAACGTTGGGGTGATTGAGGGAGGCCAGCACCTGAGCCTCGCGTCGAAACCTGGCCAGTCTCTCGGCATCCTGGGTGAACTGCTCCGGCAGGACCTTGATGGCGACTTCGCGCTTCAGAGTGGTGTCCTCGGCCCGATACACCTCTCCCATCCCGCCCTCGCCGAGCTTGGAGGTGATCTTGTAGTGGGAGATGGTCTGGCCTATCAACCGAGCCTCCGAAACTACAGGGGAACCTATCTACCGAATACTAGATCGTTGGGCCTGGAAGGGCAATCTGACGAGAACGGTTTATATGTTAATCCTGAAGGGATTCCGTATTTCAGCCCAGGGTTTCCCAACCCTGGGCAAACGCCGCCACCCGACTCTCTTCTCCAATTCTCTCGGAGCCTTTTGATATTAACGCTTGGCAGGAATAACGACTCCCGTTACTATATAAGTAAACATGATCAAGGGCTTCCGTTGCAAGGATACTGAAAAGCTCTTCAACCTTGAAGTTACGCTCAAGTTCCCGACAAACATCAAGAGGGTAGCCATTCGTAAGCTGGAGATGCTGGATGTCGCTGACTCCCTGAATCGCTTGCGTATTCCCCCCTCGAACCGCCTTGAAAAGCTCTCGAGTGATAGGAAGGGGCAGCACAGCATTCGAATCAATAGACAGTGGCGAGTGTGTTTCCACTGGGAGAGCGGGAACGCCTACGACGTCGAAATAGCGGACTACCACAAAGGATAGTGGGAGGGAGTGAAGCTACCTACCCCCGGAAAGGAGTAAAGGAAACGATGGTTAGAGACAAGACTCTGTCTCCCGTGCACCCAGGGGAGATTCTTCTGGAAGAGTTCTTGAAACCGATGGGAATCACCCAATACCGGCTGGCAAAGGATATCTCGGTATCGCCGCGCCGCATCAACGAAATCGTGCACGGCAAGCGGGGGATTTCGGCCGAAACCGCACTCCGTCTAGGGCGATACTTCGGAATCGGAGAGAAGTTCTGGATGGGGCTACAGTCGAACTACGAGGTTCGAGTAGCCAAAGACCTCCTTGAGGACCGCCTGGACAAGGAGGTCACGCCGCGGGGCGATGTAGCGGCGTAGGACAACCAGCTGGAACAGCCGGTGATATTCTTCCACGCGGATGGGGCAAGATCGGGGTGATGGATTCGGTACTTGTTCCAATCCCCGACGGTACCTGTTCTCGGTTGTTAGTGTCCCCATCGGGGATGGTGAAACCCCTCGCCTTCAGGCGAAGAGAAGGTTTCCGAAGTCCCGCAGGGACGGTAGGGTCATCTTCCGAATGAGGTTGATAGAGTCGGTCTCAGACGTGGCTTCGGTCTCCAGGCCGAAGTAAAGCGGTCGAGCCTAGCTCGACCAACGGCGGCCTGGAGACCACCGCCACGACGAAGGTCAGCAGGATGAGTCGAATTCGATTCGACATCCCGCCGAACCCCTCGGCTTGGAGCCGAGGGTAGTGCTGAGTCCTCTCAGTTGCCCCTCGTTGAGAGTGACCCCAGCTCAAGAAACGGCAGTGGCTAGACCTTGCCGCATTTTGTCGATCTCGATGAAGATCTTATGGAGGTGATTCCAACTGGGAGCCGTTAGGGATGATTAATAAAGGGGTTATCTCTTACCCAGGGTTGTGAAACCCTGGGCGGTATCAAGGGATTCACCTGCATGTTCCAGAGCGGTAGATCGTTATCAAGCTTAGAGTTGATTTCAGGTTCGGATCTTGGCAAAGGATTCAGGCACTGCCAACCGAGGGGCCCCCCGGACAGCAATTCCCCAACCAGAAGAGCGCGTCGCTTGAGGCTCAAAGGGCTTGAGCCTGCAGGGCGAAAGCGAGGCCACGAAACTGTCGAGTTTGTGGGGGGAGAGTCGGGGTGGGGACGGCTGGAGACGAAGGCGCCGCCCGGTTTCACGGCTGCTCGTCTTTGACTTCCGTGAGATGTGTCAAGTCTGGGAGCGTCCACTCGTTCGCGGAGCGTTTCGGGAATCAATCCGAGCGTGCGAAGGGTGGATTGAAGTCATCCGCAAAGCTGATTAGATCACTCGATGCAAGGCACAGAAACTTTTCCTCTGGCAGCTTGGGATTACGTCGCATTCTTGATGTATTTCCTCGTGCTCTGTGCCATCGGCTGGTGGACTGGACGTCACGAAAAGACCAACTCCGATGATTACTTTCTTGCGGGGCGATCGCTGCCCTGGTACGTCATCGGTAGTTCCTTTATTGCCTCGAACATCAGCACCGAACATTTCATCGGCATGATCGGCGCGGCCTTCATCTACGGGATCTGCGTCGCCATGGCCGAATGGGGGAATGTACTCAGTTTTTCACTGCTGATCTGGTTCTTCATTCCCTTCCTGCTTGCTTCCAGAGTGTTTACGACTCCCGAATTCATGGAAAAGAGGTTCCATCCGGCTCTCCGCTATTTTTTTGCCGTCGTCACGGTGATCAGCAACGTGGTTGCCTTTCTGGCAGCCGTTCTCTACGGCGGCGGTTTGGCGCTGCAAAACCTGTTTGGGTGGAACCTGTGGGTCGCGATCATAGTCCTCGGCGGCGTGGCCGGTTCATGGGCGATCTACGGCGGCTTGAAATCGGTGGCCTGGACCGATTTCTTTACGGTGATCGTGATGATCGTGGGGGGGCTCATGGTGACGGTCCTGGGTTTGTACATGCTCTCGGACGAAAGCCATTCGCTGATCGACGGCTGGAAGACCATGATCGAGCGGAATCAGGCCCACACCGGCATCTGGAAGCAGGTTGTCGAGGCAAATGCCCAGAATGTTGCTGGCGTGGACGATTATGATCGCTTGTCCGTTCTCCAGCCGGTCACCCACGCAACCACTCCCTGGCCGAGTTTGTTTCTTGGCCTGTTTTCGGTGAGCATCTGGTACAACGTCATCAACCAATTCATGATCCAGCGGGTTCTTGGGGCCAGGAACCTGTATCACGCTCGCATGGGCATTGTCCTGGCCGGCTACATGAAGGTGATCATGCCGGCAATTGTTGTGATTCCCGGGCTGATCCTGTTCGCGCAGTATCCACAAGTCATGGAGCTTCCATGGGATGAGATTCGGCCCGAGGCGGACAAAGGTTATGTGCACATGTTGCAGACGCTGATCCCCGTTGGCCTCCGCGGGCTTTTCCTGGCGGCGCTTTTCGGGGCAATTCAATCCACTGTCAATTCGGTGCTGAATTCCACCGCAACCATCTTCACCCTGGACCTTTTCAAGCCGTTGCTGAACCCTTCCGGCGGGGACAAGATCTTCGTTCGTGTGGGCATGATCTCGGCGGTGATCATTCTTGTCGTGTCAATCGTGTTGGCCGGGTTCATCAATCGCATCGGCGGGAGTTTGTTCATCTACATTCAATCGCTCTACGCGTTCTTTGCTCCCCCGTTCGGAGCGGTCTTTTTGCTCGGCATTCTGTTTCGTCGCATTAACGGGTTCGGGGCTCTCGTCGCCGTCGTTTCCGGGTTCACCTTCGGAATTGCGATGAAGTTGTACATCGAATATGTCCCCCATCACGTCCAGTGGCTGGAACCCTACGCAATGCAGGGCATTGTCAATTGGGGTTTTTGCGTCATCGTCTGTGTGGCCGTAAGTCTCATCACGCCGCCGCCAAGACCGGAACAGGTCACCGATCAACTCACCTTCAGCTGGAGAGCCCTCAATATTCTCGCGGAACCTGCGGGACCCTGGTACACCCGGGTGTTTTTCTGGTGGGCCATTTTCGCCGCATTGGTCATCGGACTGGTTGTGATCTTCTCAGGTTGGTTTTTCTGACGGTTGAACCACGCGCTTGGCCTTCGTCGTGACGGTGGCCTCCAGGCCGCCTTGCGTAGCTCGACCGCTTTACTTCGGCCCGAAGGCCATAGCCACGTCAGAAACCGACCTCTACCCACCCGCGATCGCGCCAATGATTAGAAAAGGCTCTTCTCCGGAGGCGACCGCTTCCGGCAGCGGAGCATCGAGCGGATGATGGGAGAGGTCTTGTTCGCAGGCGAAAAACCTCAGGAAGGGCCGGCGCTTGTGCGTGACATGGTCGCGGATCATCCCACGGAAAGTGGGGTAGCGGCTCTCCAGCGCGTCCAGGATGGTTCGCTGTGTCAGAGGACCGTCGACTTCGAGCGTAACCTCGCCGTCGACCTCTGCCAGTCTTCGTAAATGATAGGGAAGTACGATTCGGATCATCTCCGCTTCCGATCCCAACAGCCAGCGCTGGACGCCCAGGTCTGTGGACCCGCCCCATCACGCCAGTGTCTGCACCTCAACAGAAACGACCCTCGGAAGGTCATGGACGATTGGGGCCCAGCTGTCTCCACTGTCGGCCGAGACGTACACCTGCCCGCCGGTAGTACCGAAGTAGACGCCGCACGGATCGAGCGAGTCGATGGCCATCGCGTCCCGTAACACGTTGACGTAGCAGTCGCTTTGCGGGAGACCGTTGGTGAGCGCTTCCCACTCGTTTCCACCCGTCCGGCTGCGGTAGACCCGCAGCTTACCCTCCGGCGGAAAATGCTCCGAATCGCTCTTGATCGGAACCACATAGACAGTCTCGGGCTCGTGTGCGTGCACTTCGATCGGGAACCCAAAGTCGCTCGGCAGATTCCCACTGACCTCACGCCACTCGTCGTCGCCGTCGTCGCTGCGCATCACGTCCCAGTGTTTCTGCATGAACAGCACATCGGGACGTGAGGGGTGCATGGCGATGCGGTGCACGCAGTGTCCGACCTCGGCGTCCGGATCGGGGATGTGTTCGGACCTCAGTCCGCGGTTGATCGGCTGCCAGGTCTTGCCGGCGTCGTCGGATCGGAACGCGCCCGCAGCCGAAATGGCGACGAATATCCTTCCGGGAACGGTCGGATCAAGAAGGATCGTGTGTAAACACAGGCCGCCGGCGCCGGGCTGCCATTTTGGCCCTGAGTCGTGGCGGCGCAGTCCGGCCAGCTCTTGCCAGGTCTTTCCTGCGTCATTCGTGACGAACAAGGCGGCGTCTTCAGCCCCGGCGTAGACAGTATCCGGATCGGCGGGGGATGGTTCGAGATGCCAGATGCGCTTGAACTCCCAGGGATGGGGCGTGCCGTCGTACCACTGGTGAGTGCCGGGTTCTCCGTCGTAGGTGAACTCGTTCCCCACCTGTTCCCAGGTGACTCCCCCGTCATCGGACCGCTGGATCGTCTGCCGGAACCATTCGGTGAACTGCGACACATAGATTCGATTCGGGTCCACAGGCGAGCCTTTGACGTGAAAGATCTCCCAGCCACCAAAATGCGGCCCACTGACCTCCCAGTCTTCACGATTGCCATCGGCAGACAGAATGAAGGCGCCTTTTTTTGTGCCTACCAGAACCCGTATTCCGCTCATCCCCTACTCCTTCGTTTTGAAATGGCGAAGTCCGTCGTCGCTCACCCCGAGTGAGTACTACGCAATTCTATTCTGATCTGCCACCGGGTTCTGATCAAATACATCCTGTAGTATCCGTCTCCATCGAGAAGAAAAGGGGACCCACTTCAGGTTTCGTCGGTGTAGGAGCATCCCCCCAGAAACTTCTATTGACATTACAGCTTGATCATTGCCCTGCGGCAGGCACTGCTTGGCGTCCGTAGACCAATCCGATTACGATTCCCCCGACTCCTTCCTCCACCATGTGCCAGATCGCATCCACGATCACCATGTTGAGCGTATATCCCTCCTGCACCGCGTAGAGGATCAGGCCCAGCGGCAAAACCCACATGAGGCCAACCAGGATGCCGAATTTCAGCCCCTCGGTTACGGGCGAACCACCGCTGTAGCCTTTCGGATAGAGATACGCCATCAGCAGCGCAAGGATGAACAGCCCCAGGGCGATGAATCCCATGAGAGGCTCCTCCCGGCTGGAAGGCGTGGTATATAGGTCGCTCATGAGAGCCATGTGCCACAGGCCTGCCAGCAGGAACATGACAATGAACCCTGCGATGCAGGAAAGGATCAACTTCTTACCATTCATGGAAGACCTCCCTCTTTGACGGCGGGCGGAGAATAAAAGGGGCCGCACGACCGGAGCCCGCTTTTCGGTAGTGCGTCAATTCATCGGTTCAGCCCGGCCTTCTTTCGGCCGGAGTCGCTGGTAGACCGACCAGACCGCGTGCTGCGCGCTTGTGCTTGCGACGAGTCTCCCAGTACGACAGCTCGTGGCCTGCTCCAGTCAATCCAATTTTTTTTGACCCTGTTCGTGATGGTAGGAGCAGTAGACAGAAAACGCAATAGGAGCGGTTCCGAGCTTGCTTCCAGTCGAGTGGCTGATTCTCCAGCAGCTATCTGTTAGTCTCTCGTCTTGTGCTGTTGGACTTGAGTCGGTGCTGCCGACCTGGCTCTAGGCGATCGGACTGGGGACGAGACAGTAGGCAGTTATCGAGTCGACTTCGATAGTATAGGATGGTTTCTGGAATGATCAGACTTCTCTCGCGCTGCTGTTCCGTGTTGCTGGTATCGCTTCTTTTCGCCTCTTCAGATTTCGGCTGGAGCAAGGATCTGCACGTCTACGTGTCGGGCAGGGAGCTTCACATCTTTCGACTCGACCTCGAGAGCGGGACACTCACCGCCCTGGGGTCGAACGCGGAGGCCGGGGCATCGTTCATCGCAATCCACCCGAACGGAAGAAACCTCTATGGAGTCCGTACCGAGGTGGTCGCCTATTCCATCGATTCCGAGACCGAGGAAGTGACACGCCTGAATAGTCAATCATCTGGTGGCGACGGTCCCTGTCATATCGTCATCGACAAGACCGGCAGCAACGCCCTTGTGGCCAATTACTCCGGTGGCAACGTGTCGGTGCTTCGGATCAAAGAGGACGGTAGCCTCGGGGACATTACGTCAACCCGGAAGCACGAAGGGAGCGGTCCCAATCCGGAGCGACAACAAGGGCCGCATCCACACTCGATCAATCTCGACCCGAACAACCGGTTCGCCTTTGCTGCGGACCTCGGAATCGACAGGGTTGTCATCTACCGCTTCGATGCGACCCTGGGGGTACTAAGCGATAGGGCTTCGGCCGCGTCTGTCAAGCCAGGAGCAGGCCCCCGTCACTTCGCGTTTCATCCCGCCGGAGGGTACGCCTACGTCATCAACGAGCTCAACTCCACGGTCACAGCGTTTCGCTATGACTCGGAGGCCGGGCAACTCAGCGAGATCCAGACCGTCTCGACCCTGCCGGCGGGATTCGAAGGAGAAAACTACACGGCGGAAGTCGTGGTTGACCCTTCGGGGCGGTTTCTCTACGGATCGAATCGCGGCCACAACAGTATCGCCGTCTTCGCGATCGATACCACGAAGGGAACGCTCCGGCTGCTCGACACCGAGTCGACCGGAGGCAAGTGGCCCCGCAACTTCAACGTCGACCCCACCGGGGCCTTCCTGCTCGCTGCCAACCAACAATCGGACAACCTGGTCGTTTTTCGTATCGACCAGGACACCGGCGAGCTCGACCCCACGGGCCAGGTCGTCTCTACCCCTGGACCGTCCTGTCTGAAGTTTGTCTGGCGCTAGTATTGCTGAGTCGCAGGGAGTCAGTATAGGTCTGCCTGCGACCTATGCGTTTACAAAAGGAAGGGGACGGTCTGCTTCTTGTTGCTCAGTGTCGGCTGGGTCAGGGATCTGTAGCCGGGGTGTATCCTCTCGAGGCTCCCCTCGTAGTCGCCCACCAAGGCTGTCTCGCCACTCATCCCCTGGTTGAAATCGTCGTAATAGAAGATCCGCGGCAACGGATCGAACCGGCTCAGAGAAGAATGGGATCGAAAAGCGGCACTATCGGGTGGCCCCATCAAGAATCCTCTCCCCTGAGACCAGGAGCAGATCGCGGCTTGCGGTCATACAACCACGAAAAGCTTGTCGCTGAAAAGAATGGGTCGCCTAGCAGCCTGTCGGACTTTCGAGGTCACACCGAACGGGCATCATTAGTGTATGGCGAATCGATTTAGAACAGTAGATCGAGAGACTCCTTATCTGTTTCCTCCTTCGGTGCAGGAATGGCTGCCGGAGACGCATCTGGCTCGCTTCGTGGTGGAGGTGGTGAGCAAGCTGGAGTTGAGGAAGTTGGAGGATTCCTACACGAAACGGGGATCGGAAGGATACCATCCGGCGGTGATGCTGGCGTTGTTGTTTTACGGGTATGCGACGGGGGTGTTTTCGAGTCGGAAGTTGGAGCAAGCCACCTACGATTCGGTGGCGTTTCGCTACCTCGCCGGCAACACGCATCCGGATCACGACACCATAGCCCATTTCCGAAAGCGGTTTTTGGAAGAGCTGAAGCCGCTGTTTGTGGAGATCTTGCTGCTGGCCCAGGCGATGGGATTTCTGAAGTTGGGCCGAGTGAGTTTGGATGGCACGAAGGTCAAAGCCAATGCCTCCAAGCACAGTGCGTTGAGCTGGGGGCACATCCAGAAACTGGAAGCGCGGCTGCGAGAAGAAGTGGACGAGTTGATGCAGCTGGCCGAGGAAGCGGATGGACGAGAAGAAACGGAAGGGATGGACATCCCGGCCGAGCTGGCGCGGCGGGAAGCACGGTTGAAAGCGATCGATCAAGCGAAGCAGAAGCTGGTCGAGCGGGCGGCCGAGCGGCAGGCGGCCGAGCACGCCGAATATGAAGGGAAGGTGGCCAAGCGGCAAGCCCAGAGGAAAAGGGGAAACAAACCGAAGGGTCGCGAACCCAAACCGCCCCGAGGAGGAATCCGAGACCAGGATCAGATCAATCTGACGGATGAAGATTCTCGGATCATGCCGGTCTCGGGCGGGGGATTTGAGCAATGCTACAACGCTCAGGCCCTGGTGGATAACGACAGTCTGTTGATTGTGGCCGTTCATGTCACGCCAAACGCCAATGACAAGAAAGAACTGAAACCGGCCCTGGCGGCGCTGCACGCATTGCCGGAGTCGTTGGGTCGGCCCCAGGAGCTGCTGGCCGACAACGGCTACTTCAGTGGTGCCAACGTGGAGCTTTGTAGCGAGCATGCGGTCCTTCCCTATATTGCGGTCGAGCGGGAAGCCCACCACTTGCCGCCGAACGAACGCTGGAAAGAACCGGAGCCACCCGGGGAAGACGCCGATGCGGTGGAGCAGATGAGATACCGGTTGAAGACCCCGGCGGGTCGAGCCATCTACGGGCAACGCAAAGCTGTCCCCGAGCCCGTCTTTGGGATCATCAAATCGGTGATGGGCTTTGCGCAGTTCTCTCTCCGAGGAGCGGAGGCGGCAGACGGGGAGTGGACTCTGGCCAGCATCGCCTGGAATCTGAAAAGAATGTACAACCTCGCCTGCCGCCAGCCGAAGCTGGCCCGTGCCACCCTCTGAAGAGGTGGGCCAGGTCGTTTCAGCGGCCAAATCACCGCCGCAGATCAGACGATTCATCGATTTCGTGCTTGGTCGTGCAAGACTTTGGATCAAACGTCAAATTTCAGAAGTGCCTGTGAGTCAAGTCCGACAGGCTGCTAGGTGAATCAAGTCCTATCAACTCCTATCAACCTTCGTTCGAGTTACGGTATTCTAGGCGTTCGAGCAGTACCAAGGAGGACGCGATGGCCGACAAGCAGTTCTTTTTCACTGACCGCGCCTGGGGACAAAGCAATCCCGAGGGCGCAGGGGGTTGGAGTGCCGCCGATGCCGATGGCGAAATCCGATTCGCCCAGGCGGTGCGCATCGGCGATGTGATCTACGTAGCCGGGCAGGTCGCGTGGGATAAGAACGGCGACATCGTTGGCAAGGGGGACCTGCTGGCGCAGTCCAGACAGGTGTTCAAGAACATCGCGGAGATCCTAGAGCAGGCCGGAGCTTCCCTCAACGACATCGTGCGGTTGACACAGTACTTCATGGACATGAGTGATATCCACGCCTACCGGCAGGCGCGACGAGAGGCGATGCCGGGAGTGGCGTGCATAACGTTAGGAGTCCAGGTCGCCCGCATGACCCATCCAGACCTACTGCTTGAAATCGAGGCGATGGCGGTTGTGTAGCGGGGGCGCTCGTTCGGGCTGCGGGTCTAGAGTAGCGGCCTTATCGGGAGTTGCCAGCGCGCGCTCGTACCGGGCCGCCACCGGTGAGACTTGAGGTCAATCAAATAGCCCATGCCCTGCGGCTTCCTCCAACCCGGCTCGACTCAAATAACCATCTGGTGTGCCCCTGTGAAACATCGGCGACGAACCACATGAGCAACCAGGACGGATCCGATTGCGGTGGCGGCGACGATCATCAGCATCACGATGATCTGGTATTTGATCGCGGTGAGCGGGTCAGAGCCAGCTAGAATCTGCCCAGTCATCATGCCCGGTAGGGAAACCAGCCCGACGGTCATGAGCGCGTTGATTGACGGAATCATCCCTGCCTTGATGGCGTCACGCATGGCCGGATGGCTAGCCTCCTGGTAAGTGGCGCCAAGGCAGAGCGCAAGCTCGATTTCTTCGCGCTGTCGGCGGAAGTCGGAAAACATCCGGTCCAAAGCGATGGTGATGGCATTCATGGCGTTGCCGATGATCATGCCGCCCAAAGGGATGAAGTACTGAGGGGTGTACCAGGGTTTGACCTGGACGATGACGGCTGTGACCAGCATCGAGACAAGCATGTAGCTGGCGATCATCGAGATGAAAGTGGGGAGGAAAAAGGAAACCCTGTCTTCCTGGACACGGCTCCGGACGGCCTGGGCGGCCCAGAAAATCATGAATGCATAGAGCAGCAGAATGAAGACGACGTTGTTGAGCTGGAAGATGAACTTGAGAACATAGCCCATGATGAAAAGCTGGGCGAAGGTACGCACCGTTCCCCAGACCAGGTCCTTTTCGAGCTTGAGCTTGAGCATGACGGACCCGATGCTGGCAATGACCACGAAGAGCAGACAGAGGAAAAGTTGAAAGGGTGTGATCTCGATTAGGTTCATGGCTCGGTCTCCAGCAGGCCGTTTTGATCGAGCACGAATCTCCTCGGCCGAACGGCCTCCGGCTGAAAATCGAGATGTGTGACCAGAACGACGGACAGGCCCTGTTCCTGATTCAAGCGTTCCAGTTCAGTCTGAACGATACTGCGAGACTGCTCATCCAGAGCCGAGGTAGGTTCGTCGGCCAAAATGAGTTCAGGATCCGTCAACAGGGTCCGGATCAGGGCGAGGCGCTGTTTCTGCCCCACCGACATTTGAGTGGCATCGTCATCCAAATCGATGTCTTCCAGCAGATAAGACTTCAGTCTCTGCTGCAACAGCCGGTCGCCGGGTGATTCCCGGGTCTGAGAGATGCTGAATCTAAACGGCAGGACGAGGTTTTCCCGTATCGTGCCCGACACCATGATGGGCGTTTGCTGGACGTATCCGATACGTCGGCGAAGCTGCCTCACATCGCGCTGTTCTGCCGGCTTGTCGTCGACCAGGATGTGACCCGAAGTGGGTTCCTGAAGTCGGTTGAGCAGTCTCAGTAGGCTGGACTTACCGCTCCCTGAGGGGCCCCGGATGAAGACAAAGTCGCCGCCCTTGATAGTCAGATTCAACCCTTTGAAAAGGGGTGGCTTGCCGGGGTACTGGAGGGTAAGTTCCCGAAGCTCGAGCTTCACACCATCGTTCTTTTCTGTCGGGATGACACTATTACATTATGACGTTCAAACGTCGTTCCATCAAGATCCGCAGGAGGCGCTTGACCCCTGCGCCCGACGGTTGAGCGCCTCGGTGCCAATGTCCTTGAACGGCACGATCACTCTCATAGTAGACTGGGGCACGAAACCCTGGCACCAGCTTCTCTGACGACATTGAGCCGGGCCTGCATCGCGAGGAGGGAGCCGGGGTGGGGATCGCAAGGAGATGGACAAGAACAAGATCCGCCAGGAGTATTCTGAGACCCGAACGCTTCTGGACGAAGACAAGGTGGACACCTGGAGCCGTGCGATTACCGATTGGCTCTGGAAGGATGCGCTCTTTCAGTCGGCCCGGTCGGTGATGCTCTACGTTTCGATGCAAAATGAGGTGGCGACACGCGAGCTCATCCGCCGAGCCTCAGAGACGAAGCAGGTACTCCTTCCCAAAGTCCATCGGGGACAGATCAACCCCTGTGTGTTCAGTGGTTTCGATCGGCTGCGACGTTCGAAGTTCGGGGTCCTGGAACCCGCTGGTGAGACCGCTGCTCCAGAGGTCACGATCGACCTTATCGCAGTACCGGCGATCTCTTTCGACCGTCGGGGATTTCGGATCGGCTATGGAAAGGGATTCTACGATGCGTTTCTCACCCGCTGTTCCTGTCCCAGCGTCGGCCTTGCGTTCGAATGTCAGCTGATCGACCGTATTCCGGAGGACCACTGGGATCGAAAGGTGGATCGGGTCGTCACCGAAAAAGGCTTCTATGGCTGATCATTCTTCAACGGTGGAGAGGGTTATCGGGGCACTCGAAGCGACTCTTGCCAGCGGCGAACATCAGATCGGGAGACCAGAGCGGTTCGGGCACGACGACGGACATCAGGAGACCAGTCAAGGCTAGGATGCTGACTCCACCAGTGTGCTTCATGGCTTCGCCGGATCGTAGACTCGACCTAGAAACGGATTCTCGGCCGGCTCCCAGGGCAATGCCGATTCGATGAAAGCACAGTCGTTTTGGCTCCCCGGCAAGGTCGTTCAGCGTTTGCAGGAGCCGAGCTGGATCATCCGAAGATAGGGAATCTGGACCGTGGGCGAGAAGAGGTGTGATCTCTTCCAAAGTCCCGAGCCTCCCATTGAGGTGCAGACTCGACTTCGTCTTGCGGACGCGCGGGACAAGATCGTCCCGATCCTTCAACCATCGGGGCCAGAGTCGAATCGTCTCGACGCCTGCAACGGCAAACGGCTCGATGCTTTCTAGATTGGGGATCAAGCCAAGTTGTCGAGCTTCCGGCAACAACTCCCGAATCTGCCGCGCCTGGGCGACACTTCGGACTCCGACGATGGTCCGAGTCGGTTCACCGAACTCGCGGACTTCCGCCGCAACATGTTTCGCGTACGCCTCGCCTTGCTCCTTCAGGTCGAGCACCGGAGCGATCTTGTGGCGGCACGCAGTTAACGCCTCACGCAACGTCGGGATTCGCTCGTTTTCGTAGTCCGGATCAAACCAGGAGCCTGCATCAAGCTGTTTCAATTCGCTGATCGTCATCGCAGCGGCACTCCCCTTGCCATCCGTTGTCCGATCGAGCGTCGTGTCGTGGAGCAGGAAAAGAACGCCGTCTTTGCTGGTTCTCACGTCCATCTCGACCGCGGTCGCGCCGACTTCGATGGCGCGACTGATCGCAGCGAGCGTGCACTCGGGTCGCTCGCTGCTCGCTCCTCGATGAGCAACGATCTGCTTAACATTACGGGCCGACGTCGCCAACTGATCGGAAGTCAAGAAGGAACTCAATACCGCGAGCAGCAAGCCGAATGGCGCGATACCGTAACAGGTCCCCGTGGTGCTAGTCATCCGTTTCTCCTCCTAGGTTGGGATCATCGTCACATGAGGCCGCTTGCTGATTGCAGGGGGCATCACCTACACCGAAGGTGTTATTGCGAGTAGCCCAGGGTTGGCGATGCGAAGCGAGCTACCCTGGGTCAAGATCGTTCAAAGTGTAACTCCCGATACATAGGTAACATTTTCTCCCGGGCACATGGGTTACACTTTTTGGAGTCTGAGGTTCTCATTGTCTTGCGGGTTTTCGTCCCAATCGTTTGGCCGGTAAGACCCGCCCCTTCCGTTCATCGAACAGGCCGAGTTCCAGGTACTCGAAGTAGACGGCCCACTGACCCTCTCCCACAGGCTTTAAACCAATCTGCTGTCCCCGCAAGGTCTCAGTGAGTCTGATGTCTTTGCCCTTCCACTTGATTTGTCCGCGTTTGCGTACCCTCCGCTTTTCCCACTCATCGGGATACCCTCTTTGCGCGGGCAAGCGCGAAGGATACTCCCGAGGAGCCGGCTGGTAAAAGCTCACCGGTGGCTTTTGGCCCAACGCTTCATGGGGGCGCTCCTGGTTGTATTCCCAAAGAAAGGCTTCAAAGGCCTTCTGCTGGGGGCCTAGATTACTTCGTGGCGGCTTGGCCGTCGCTTCCTTGAGAGTCCGGTGCATCCGCTCATGCCGTCCGTTCTGTTGCGGACAACCCGGTTGGATCCGTTGCAATTCAATCCCCAAGCGCACCCACCATACGGCGAGCTCACTGAGTCCTCCCAGAGCCCTGGTCGCAAACGGGGGGCCATTGTCCGTGCGGATCGCCTCGGGCAATCCGTAGTTCTGGAACGTCTTCATAAACAGGGGCTTGACCGTGAGGAAGCCGGTCGCTCCACCCAAGCCCTGGCAACACAACAAGTAGCGACTATGCGCATCACTGATCGTCAAGGGCGTGCACTTGCTGCCGTCTGGGGTCCGAAACCACCCCTTGAAGTCCGCACACCAGAGCGCATTGGCCTCCTGACAATCCCTAAAGGGCTGCTCCGTCGGCACCGCCTGCCGTCGTCGTTTGGCCACCCTACTCAAGCCGTGACGTCTCAAGATCTCGCTCACCGTGCTCTCGGCCGGGCACCGAGACACCCCCACCACCTTCTCCAGTTCGACCCTTAACTTAGGCGCGCCCCACAACGGCTTACGGGCCTTCAATTCTAAAAGCTTCTTCTGGATCTTCTCTCCCACCGCGTTGGGGTGGCTGTGGGGCGCACGGGAGCGATCCTCCAGCCCCGACCCTCCTTCTTTTTCGTAGCGCAACAACCACTTGTAGACCGTTTTCCGACTCACCCCATAGGCCCGCGACAACTCACTGATTCCATCCTCCCCCTTCAAATACTCGCTCACCAATCTGATTCGTTCGTTCATCACACAGGTCTCTTTCCATGACATGACTCCTCTTGTAACCTATGTGCCTGGGAGAAATTGTTACCTATGTGCCCGGAACATACCCCCACAACACGGTACCCTGAAAGGGTTATTGCCGACCGGCAACGTTTCGGCAGCAACGCCTTTGTCCAGCTCTCTCCTCGAAACGTGGGGCATACTGCTAACGAGTCAAGTCGTTCGCGGCTCTGTTGTCTGCAGCTATTTCCGTACTGTTCACTGATCACTACACCACTGCTCACTATTCAAGTTTCAGCCTAGCCCAAGGACTTCGATGACGCGATTGCGCATCACGACCGGTTCGACATCGACTCCAGTCCAGTACTTAACGCTGATCACCCCTTGGTTCACGAGCATTCCCAAACCGTCAATCACCGTGCAGCCTCGCTGTTCCGCGTCCGTGACGAGTCTGGTTCGCAAGGGATTCGGTATCACGTCAGCCAACACCATGGCCGGCTGGAGGGTTTCGACGTTTAGCCCTAGTTGGGCATCGACATCGGGGTACAAGCCGACCGACGTGGCGTTGACGACCACGTCGGTTTCCACGGGAATGTCATAGTCACCTATCCACTGGACAAGATCAGACTTAGCGGGGGTGTCGGCATTCAACAGGTCAACGAGTTCGCGACCCCGCTGGGGGTTGCGATTGACCACCGTAATCCTGTTTGCACCGGCCAGGGCTATCTCTACGCCAATGGCCCGAGCTGCGCCTCCCGCTCCGAGTAAGACGACTTCCTTGTCCGCTGGATTCACCTTTTCACGGAGAGATTTGAGGAATCCCTTGCCATCCGTATTTTCACCGATGTACCTTCCGTCACGACGAACTACACAGTTGACGGCTCCCATGATCGACGCTGACTCGCCCAGACCGTCCAACAGCTCGATCACCGCTACCTTGTGTGGGAGGGAACAGTTGAAGCCGGCCAAACCCAGTGCCCGAGCCCCTTTCACCGCATCCGCCAGGTCCGCGGGCGCTACCTCGAAGTTGACGTAGCGCCAGGCAAGTTGGTGATGTTGGTAGGCGGCCTCGATCATTTCCGCGGTGGGGTTTTCGGCCGCGGGCTGAGCAAAGGAAGCCGTAATCTGTTTGAGGAAGTTAAGCGGTTTCGACATTCAATCCTCCTTCTCGCCGACTCACTTGCTTCTGTTGTTGCGGTTCTGTTGCTGCCGAGGGCTGGGATTGCCACCCAGACGGGACACCCACCAGATCGAAAGCGCGGATACCATGACCGATGGAATCAGTTCGTAAGTGGCGAAGCCCAATGGCGGAAAATGATGCCAGAGTAGACTGGTTGCACCCCCAGAGATGATTCCAGCCAGACAGCCGGAGCGGGTCATTCTCCTGTAGAAAAGCGCCATCAGGACCGGAGCCGTAAAACACCCCGAGAGGCCGCTCCAGGCATATAGAACCAGGCGGTAGACGGTGGACTCGGGATTCCAGGGGTCGGTGGACACCGCCAGCAGCAGGGCACCGGCTCCCAGCGCAACGGTGACTAGCCGGGAGATCCGAAGAAGCTCTCGTTCGGAAGCGGTCTGGCGGAAGATCCGATGGTAGACATCCCGAGTCATCGAGCTGGCAGCAGACAGCAGATAGCTATCGGCAGAGGACATGATTGCCGCCATCATGGCCGAGACCAGAATGCCGGCCAGCCAGGGGTCCAGGACCTGGCGGGCCATCATGGGCATGATCTGTTCCACGTCGAAAGGAGGCATCGCCTCTCCACGTGAATGGACGGCTCCTCCGGCGCCGAGCCGATACCAGTAGTGTGAGGTGAGGCCAAGAAGTACAGCTCCTGTACAGGTGATGCTGGTCCAGAGGATCGATACGACGAAGGCCTTTCGGATGTCCGTCGTTTTGCGGATCGCCATGAAGCGGGCACTGATGTGAGGCTGCCCCACGTAGCCGGCCCCCACTCCGGCGTCCTCAAACAAGAAGGAAAACAGGATCAGACCAGTCAGTCCCCCGAACCAATGGTCCAGATTTGTACTCGAGCTCTCCGGCATCTCGGCAGCAACCTGGGAAAGCTGCCCCATGAGACCGCTCCAACCACCGACCCGGCTCAGGCACACCAGTGGCAGCAGCACCAGCGCGAAGAGGATCGTAATCCCCTGTAGGAAATCGGTCCAGGCGACGGCGCGGAATCCTCCCATCAAGGTGTACAGGATGATGATGACGGCGGCGAGAAGACATGCCTCCGGGTAATCTATCGGGTCCAGGATCGCCGCCATGACCTTTCCAGCCGCTACAAACTGGGCCCAGAGATACAGGAGCATGAAGATCATGATTCCTGAGGTAGCAACCAACTGGACGGCGTATCCGCCCTCCTTGGCAAACCTCTGTTCCAGGAACTCGGGCAGGGTCAGCGCCTGGAGTCGTTCGGTTTGTTCTCTCAGCCGCCTGGAGACAGAAAGCCAGTTCAGGGCGTCTCCCAGGACACACGCCAGCCCTACCCAGACCGCGGAAAGTCCGTAGGTAAAGGCCCTGGCCGGGAAGGCGATCAAGAGCCAGCCGCTCATGGCGGTAGCTTCGGCGGACAGCGCCGTGATCCAGGGGCCCATGGAACGATCCGCCAGCAGGAATCCTTTGAGGGTTCGGGTACGACGAGCGGCCAGGAGACCGAGACCGAGAAGCAATACCAGGTAGAGCAGGAATGACCAGATCATGATGAATCAGGGAATAGGGAGTCCCTCGCGGGAGTTCGCTACACTAACATGGCCAGCAGGTCGTCGAAAGCTTTATCATGTGCTATAGCCCTTTGTGGTGACGTCGCTTTCAAGGATACATTCCCCAGAAGGGGAGGGGATTCCTATGAGTCAGGGTATTCTCGAGAAGCTGGCCTCGAGATGGCCCGGGCCCTGGGGAAGAAGGAGAAGATGGAAATCTGGCAGCCTCTACCCGACTCCCCGATGAGCGAGACCGAGTTCAACTGGGATCTCATCCAGAAATAGAATGGCCCCAGATCCCTCAAATTTTCCCAACAGGGCGCGAGTCGTCATCATCGGCGCAGGGGTAGTTGGCTCCAGCGCTGCCCATTACCTGACCCTTCACGGCTGGCGCGACGTTGTGGTGCTGGACCAGGGCCCTCTGTTCGAGATTCTTGGATCCACCTCTCACGCCCCCGGTCTGGTGTTCCAGACCAATCCCTCGCGAACTGTCTGTCAGCTGGCGCAGTGGACGGTGGAGCTTTACAACGAGCTGTCGCTGGAAGGCGAGAGCCCTTGCTTCTATCCGGTGGGCAGTATCGAGATTGCGTACAGTCGAGAGCGCCAACAGGAACTGAAACGGAGGCTGGGATTCGCACGATCCTGGGGACTACCCGCCCAGATCATCACTCCCCAGGAGGTGAAATCGCTGATCCCCAACCTGGCGATCGAGAGAGCCCACGGTGGCTACCATATCCCCTCAGACGGGTTGGGAAAGGGTGTCCGCATCCTGAAGGCCCTGGCCCAGGAGGCCCAGAGCCGAGGGGCCGTCTTCCTACCGAATGCCCGGGTCAATCAGATAGAAACGAAGCGGGGCAGGGTGCATGCCGTCATCTGTGATCAGGGCAGGATCGAGACCGAAGCCGTGCTCCTTTGTGCCGGAATCTGGGGGCCCAGAGTGGGGAGGCTTGCCGGGGTTCCGGTCCCGATGCAGCCCATGCAGCACCTCTACGCTCGGACCGAGCCACTGCCGGAGCTAGCCGGCAGCAGCAGAGAAGTTACCCACCCCATTCTGCGTCACCAGGATCGATCCATGTACTTCCGTCAGGACTTCGACCGCTACGGTGTAGGGTCCTATCGGCACGAGCCTCTGGCAGTCGACCTGGAGGACCTGGGTGAGGAGAAAACCGGCGAACCCAGATCCGCCCTCAGACCCTTTACACCCGAGCATTTCGAAAACGCTCTGGTCGATGCTCTGGAACTCTTTCCCTCTTTCCGGGATGTCGAGTTTCCCTACCGCATCAACGGAATCTTTGCTTTCACACCGGACGGCAACTCCCTCCTGGGACAGTCGGCTGTTCTGGAAGGATTCTGGCTCGCGGAAGCGGTGTGGTTGACTCACGGTGGCGGCGTGGGTAGGGCCATTGCCGAGTACATGGTCGAGGGAGTGCCCTCCCTGGATCTGCGGGATGTCGACTGCAATCGCTTCCATTCCTTTGTTCCCAGTCGTCCCTACGTCAGAAGGCGGGGGGAGCAGCAGTATCGAGAGGTCTACGACATCATTCATCCGCTCCAGCAGATGGAGCATCCACGCCGCCTGCGGCTGAGTCCCTTTCATCCCCGCCTCGCAGAGCTGGGTGGGGAGATGTTCGAAAACGTCGGCTGGGAGCGTCCACACTGGTTTTCCTCCAACGCGTCCCTTCCCCGACCTGCCGCAGGATGCGACCGCCAGGGCTGGTCTGCTCACCACTGGTCTCCCCTGATTGCCGCTGAGCATCTGGCGACCAGAGAACGCGTGTCCCTGTTCGATCTGACCCCCTTCACCAAGCTCGAGTTAAAAGGGACAGGCTGTTTATCCTTTCTCCAGCATCTGGCGGCTAACCAGATGGACCAATCCCTGGGCAGGATCACCTATACCGCTCTGCTGAATCGGAACGGTGGCATCGAATGCGATCTCACGGTGACACGGTTGGAGGAGGAACGGTTCCTGATCATTACCGGCGCTGGCTTTGGGATGCACGACCTGGCTTGGATGCGTTCTCAGCTGTCGGGAAGGGAGGGGGTCCAGCTCACCGATCTGACGTCAGCCTATTGTTGTCTGGGATTGTGGGGACCCGCCTCGCGGGAGCTCCTCCAGTCTGTCTGCGAGAACGATCTGTCCAATTCCGTATTTCCCTACCTGACAGCCCAATCGATCTACGTGGACCAGGTTCCCGTTCTGGCACTTCGAATCTCCTACGTGGGAGAGCTGGGATGGGAACTCTACGCTCCTACCGAATTCGGGGTTCATCTCTGGGACACTCTCTGGGAAGCCGGCTCCAGCCTCGGCCTCTCGGCTGCGGGTGGAGGAGCCTTCGAAAGCTTGCGGCTGGAGAAGGGCTACCGGCTCTGGGGAAGTGATATCCACGCCGAGAATAACCCCATCGAGGCTGGGCTAGGCTTCGCCGTCCGGGCGTCCAAGGGAGATTTTCTGGGTTGCGAGGCGCTGGAAAGAATTCGCCAGGAAGGTGTCCGCCGCAAGCTCTGCTGCCTTCGTCTAGAGGACCCCCGAGTTGTGGTCATGGGCAAGGAGCCCATCTGGCACAATGGCCGAGTGGTGGGACACGTGACCAGCGCCAACTTCGGCTATACCGTTGGGGAAAGCATCGCCTACGGATATCTCCCGGTCGAACTTTCCCCCTGCGGCAGCAGTGTCGAGGTCGAGTTCTTCGACGAGCGGTATCCAGCGACGGTCGTCTCCGAACCCCGCTACGATCCGAAGAATACACAGCTTACAGAATGAAGTCTCAGCATAGCCCGACGCCTAGATGCGCCCGATCATACATAAAAAAACTGCTCGACTCATGGAAGCCTGAAGCGCGAGCGAGGGGTTGGAGATCCGCGGGATCTTGCTGTTGTCAGCTCTCTCGCCTCGACCTGGCCCCTCTCCGGTCAAATGCCCCTTTTGGCGACGGATCCCGCAGGTCCCCAACCCCTCGCTCGCGCTTCAGGCTTCCATATCTTTCGCATTCATCGGGAGCCTCGACCTGCGACCTGTCGTCAGTCCGGCATCCGGCCGCGGGCCGGCGTCCTATTTGATGAGAGAATTGGCCCTCAAATCCAGGCTTCGGGAAGGATTGCCTGACTTACTCCTGTTCTATCTCGGGATAGAGGGTCAACAACTCGTGTCAATTACTCGTTGACAGGGCATGGACCCTTTGCGATGATCAGGATCAGATACACAGATAGCGTGGAATCGTTCGTTCTACCTACCTTTAGGAGTCAAGTATGCGTTTTCCAAAGTCATTATCTGTCCCCGTCGTGATCCGATGTCTTATTCTGCTGGCCGGGATGTCGGTCTTTGTGTCCAATGCGGCGGTGTACAGAGTTGGTTGCCGTGTCGCCGGTATCCCAATTGGTGCAGTCACGACTCTCCTCGAGGATCAAAAAGTCGAGCTCGACGGCATGTGGAACAACAACTCTTTTGGCAGCAGCGGGAGCGCGAACTTCGCCTTGCAGCTGCAGAGTGATCAGCTGTCGATGGACTTCAACCTGAACGGAGGCGTTTTCGGCCAAGGCGATCCCCCCCAATGTGAGCGTACCCGGCACCGTCGGCCCGGGCGGCATTATTTTCGAAGCCGAGAACGACCCCTTTTACGGAGATATAAGCTTTTTGATTGGCTACGATGCCTCGATCACCGCTAGCTTTACCGACGTTCCTTCTCCGGGAATCGATCGTGTAGAAGCAACGGGAGGTTTGACCCCTCCGGATGGTGGGGGAGCCGCGCAGATCTCGGTGGACTATACCGTCTTCTTTCCTGGTGGCGGAACAGCCGTGGGGGTCATCTCAGCAACACAGAGCTCAGGTTCTACCCCCTTCACGCTGTTCTTTGCTCAAGTCGGTAATGGTGCTGGTTTGACCTCGGATCTCGTCTTCAGCAATCCGACAGATCAGACTGTAGCGGGAGTCATCACCTTTGGCGACGACGCAGGTGCCGCCCTGGGCTTCGGCATCGCCAGTGGAGGCGCTGCGTCGGTATCCGGCCCCGGAGCAAGCCCCACCGGCCAGGCCCAGGAGTCGGTGTCCTTCTCGATCGCACCCTTTGCAACCGCGACCATTTCCACGGACGGTCTGGGGGACTTGAAGGTCGGTTCCGCGGCCGTCCTTTCAGACGGTTTCCTGGGAGGAGTCATACGATTCAGTTTGCCCGGGGTCGGTATTGCCGGCGTACCTTCGAGCGTTCCGCTTCAAGCCTTTATCATGCCGGTGCGGAGAGTGGCCGGCGGCATCAATACCGGCGTCGCACTTCGCAATGTAAGCGGTAAGGCCGTGAATATCACGGTGAGTCTGCGGGAGGGCGCAGTGCAGGTCGCATCGAAGGTGCTGCAGGACTTCCCTGCCTACGGCCACATAGCACAGTTCATCAATGAGATGTTTCCGGGTGTCGACACCGACAATTTTGTGGGGAGCCTGATCGTTCGAGTGGACGATGGCCTGATAGGCGGAACCGGTTTGGAACTGGGTCCTGGGGCGGGTCAGTTTACAACGCTACCCGTGACTCCTTTGCCCTAGCTGAGGCGGCGAAATCGCGGCTGACATCGCGGGAGATCAGTTGTCTTTCAGCGGAAGCGGGGTCTGCGGCGGGTGAGTCCGTCGATAAGTCACTAACGCGGCTCCAACCAGGAAAAAGACGATACAGATCCACTGATTGAGCGTAAGCCAGCCCACAACCGGACGGAGATCGCTGCGAAAAAACTCCACCACGAAGCGCAGCGTTCCGTAGGACATCAAGTAGATCCCTAACAGCATCCCCCGAAATCTGTCCGGTCGTAGAGCCAAGGAAACCAGCACGCCACTCAAGGCTAGATTTCCGATCACCAGATAGAGCTGCGCCGGGTGGAGCGGAACGCCCAAAAGACCACAGGCACTCCGGGGATCGGTATGGGTCACCGCCCAGGGCAAACCTTCGGCTTCACTGCCATGGCAGCAGCCCTGGGCAAAGCAACCCAACCGAGCAATACCCTGGTACAGGGCGGCCGAAGTCACCACGATATCCATTCCCCCCAGGGGGTATTCGACCAGGGGATGAAGGACAAAGAAGAGATACACCGCGACGATTACAGCGATCAGACCGCCCATGGAGGCCTGGCCCCCCCCGAAGAGAAGCGTACGAAATGTCAGGTCGACACCCGGCAAAGTGGTAAAGTACCACTGCACCGCAAAGAGAATCCGACTGCCGACGTAGGCAATTCCCAACACGAGTAGGGCACTGTCCAGACTGAATTCCAATGAGATTCCTCGCCTGTGCGCCAGAATGAGATTCCTCGCCTGTGCGCCAGATTGAGACCGAGTATCAGCGCCGGCACGATGGCCACCAGATAGGCCAGCATATATGCGTTCACGGGGTAGCCTGCCAGCTCGAAGAGCGTCTGGGGAAACATGGCGAATCGAGTATACATCGAGGCCACTCCCAAATCGCCAGAACCCATCACCGAGACCTCGGCCTTGCAAGTTGGGGGCCACAGCTTTACCCTATGGAGTTAGGATCCGGACCTCTGCTCTCAGTTGCGGGGAGGCAAGCTGGGCGACTGAGCGAGGCTGCTGAGCCATGACCAAGGAGCTAGTTTTTCGCCTCCTGGAAAGACACAGGGGTGCCCAAGGCATTCTTGACTGGGAAAAGGACCGGATCGAGTTGGATCCAGGTCCCCAAGCCGAAACTTCTCTCGAAGACATCGCTCGACCTCGAAGAGGCGGTCCGTTGGACGGACATGGAGGCCTTGGTGTGCCTTCGTCTGGTCGGAACAAGACCCCGAGTCGTCTGGACAAGACCCAGAGCTGAATGGTGAAAAACTCAAGACGCGGGAACTCTCGACCCACAAGGATCCTGGTAGTCGATGATGAGGCTTCCATGTTGGAAGTTCTCCGGATGCGACTCGAGGACTGGGGATTTCGAGTCAAGACGGCTGACTCTGCGACAGCCGCCCGAGACCTCATACCCAATTACCTCCCGGATGTTGTGATCTCCGATGTGATCATGCCGGAAGTCTCGGGACTCGAGCTTCTGGCTCAACTCAAAGCCGAGAATCCCCATCGGCCAGTCATTCTCATCACCGCTCACGCGAGTGTGGACATTGCGGTGGACGCCATCAAGGAGGGAGCCCAGGATTTCCTGACCAAGCCCCTGGATTACTCCAAGCTGAGGGCCATTCTGGAAGCTGCCCAGGTCGAGATTCGTGAGGTTGAGGGGTCACAGGAACTGGTTTCCCAGCTGGAGACGGGATCCGATGTAGGAACGACATCGTTCATCGGGATGAGCCCTCCTGTCCTGGAAACACTGAAACTGGTCGGTGCGGTAGCCGACCGGGATACGCCCGTCTTCATTCACGGAGAAAGTGGAACGGGAAAGGAGATGGTAGCCCGGCTCATACACGAAAGGAGTTCCCGAAGCGGCGGCCCTTTCGTTGCCATCAATGCGGCAGCCATCCCCAGGGATCTCATGGAGAGTGAGTTCTTCGGACACGAAAAAGGATCCTTTACGGGAGCCATCGGTCGTCGCCAGGGTTGTTTCGAGCTGGCCCACAATGGAGTTCTGTTCTTGGACGAGATCGCCGAGATGGCAGTAGGATTGCAGGCCAAGCTCCTGCGCACCCTCGAGAATGGTCGTATTCGGCGTTTGGGTGGGCGGGACGAAATAGAACTCGACGTTCGCGTGCTGGTCGCTACCAATCGTGAGCCTCAGAGTGCCATCGAGGAAAATAAGTTGCGTGGAGACCTCTATTACCGTCTGAGTGTCTTTTCCATCCCGGTGCCGACTCTCCGGGAGCGGAGGTCGGACATTCCTCTCCTCAGCCAGTTTTTCGTCAACCAATTCAACGAAAAGCACGATACCCGGATCATCGGGATCCGAGATCAGGCCATGGAGTTGCTACGGGGATACTCCTGGCCTGGCAACGTGAGAGAGCTCAAGAATGTGATAGAGAGAGCGGTCATCCTGACTGGAGGCAAATGGATCGAGCTCTCACAGTTGCCTCCCTATCTTCAGAACCTTCAGACTTCTGGCGGTGCCGGGCCTCGACTGGCTCCGCCTGTCGGCTCCACCGCGGCCCAGGCGGAGAAAGAATTGATCCTGGCAACGCTGGAGCAGACAGGTAACAACAAAGCTGAGGCTGCCCGCCTCCTGGATCTGGATGTAAAGACTATTCGAAACAAGCTCAAGTCCTACGGCCAGATGTGAAATAGCATGAAGCTTGCTACCAAGATCAGCGCAGGCTATCTCGTCCTCATTGGACTTATGCTCCTGGCGCTTGTCTACCAGGCTTCCATTATCTTCACTCTGAGCTCCGCCAGTGAGCAGCTATCTCACGTGAACTTCAAGGCGGCGCACCTCACCTACGAGCTGAGACAGGACATTTCCCTTATCGAGGAGTTCACGCAGAAGTTTTTCGTGTCCAAGGACAAGGACTTCCGCGAGGAAATGAAGCGCAGGAAGAGTGAATTTAAGCAGGATCTGGATCGGCTTGGAGATCTCAGCTTGTCCAAGGCCGAAGCCGGAAAAGTTCAGGAGCTTCAGGAGGCCTGGGATGACTACAGCAAGAACACCCATACTCCCGTGGCGGAGGCAGATTGGCCCCCTTTGGAGGATAAGCTGCTAGGGGCCCATCTCAAGCATCTGAAGGGTCTTGATGAACTCGCTGGGGAGTTCATTCAGGTAATCGAGGACTCCATTCTGATCACGGTCACGCGAGCAAGCGTCGCCAGCCGACAGGCCGACACGCACTCCCTGATAGCAGTAGGCCTGGCAGTGGTTCTGGGTCTTGCCATCTGTGTTCCCATCATTCGCTCGATTTCGAGCCGTCTGGAACGGTTGACCCAGGGTACACGGGAGATCGCCAAAGGGAACTTCGAGTATCGTCTATACCAGGATGGAAGCGACGAGTTCGGCCAGCTTGCGGTGGACTTCAATAGCATGGCCCGCCGACTGAGCGAGCTGGACCGAATGAAGAAGGATTTCTTCTCCTACGTTTCTCACGAGCTGAAGACGCCGCTGGGGTCGATCCATGAAACCATTCGACTCCTGCTGGACCGCATTCCTGGTCCTCTTGAGGAGAAGCAGGAGCGCTTGCTGAAGCTGAATCTCCGAAGTGCCGAACGCCTTTCCGCGATGATCGGTAACCTCTTGGACATGTCCCGGATCGAGGCAGGGATGATGCAATACGCGTTCGGGAACCATGATCTTGTCACTCTGGCTGAAAGGACTGTAGCAGAGTTCGAGCCGAAACTTCGTGAGAAGGAAGTGCTGATCCGAACTTCCTTTCCGGAGGAGGGAGTCCGAGTACGCTGTGACGAAATTCGGCTGCGGCAGGTGATCGAAAATCTCTTGGACAACGCGCTGAAGTTCTCACCGCGGGGCAGCAGCATCGGGCTGGCCATACACGACGCAGACGAAGTGTCCGAGATCCGAAAGCAAGGCGAGAGAAACGGAGCCTTCGTGACACTGGACGTCTCGGATCGTGGCCCGGGCGTCCCGGACCGCTACAAGCAAAGCATCTTCGACCAGTTTAGCCAGATCAATGGGAGCAAAAAGGGCAAGGGCCAGGGTACGGGCCTGGGCTTGGCGATCTGCCGCAACATAGTTGACAGTCATGAGGGAAGGATCTGGGCTCGGGATCACTCGGGGGGAGGAGCCGTCTTCTCCGTCCTCCTTTCCCGGGTCCCTCAAAGCTCGTGAGCATCAGGTACCGCGACTCATAGCTACGGTAGCGTTTACAGGGAGGCTTGCGAGGCGAGATCAAGGCGAGAGGAGGAAGACCATGCCAGGCCATTTTCGAAGACGACCAACGCGGAGTTCCTTCGTAACTCCCAAATCCAAGTGCGTCCTCACTGGTGTGGTAAGTCTGGCTCTGCTTTCCATGGCTTGTCCGAAGAAAGCAGCAGTCAAGATAACCCCTCCCGTGGTCCGAGACTACCATCAGGAAGCTGAAGCGCTATTCGAGGCGGGAGACTACTCCAAGGCGGCGGCGCTCTACGAGCAGCACTTGAGCCAGCCCGACCCCAAGCAGCAGGCACAGACCCTCTTTCGTCTGGCCCTTATCCACGCCTTACCCGACAGTTCACTCTACGACCCCCGAAGGGCAACTCAACTCTTCCAGCAACTGCTTCGGCTTTCTCCAGCTCCGTCCTTGGCATCCCAGAGTAGATTCATCCTTGGCCTCAAATCCCAGATCAGCAAGAGCGGCTCCAAATTGAATCAGCATCGATCTGAGATGCAGGATCTAGAGACGGAAGCGAAGCAGCTGAGAGAGGGAATCGGAAGACTACAGTCCGCGGCCATCGAGTCACGCGCACAAGTGGAAGAGCTCGAGTCCGACATCCAGCGTCTTCAGGATCGGATTCGGCGGCTGCAATCAGGCATCCAGAAACGGGAGGAACAGATAGGTCAGCTTTCTTCAGAGCTGAAGAAGCTCAAACAGATTGACTTGGGACGAAGGCCTCCCTGACCTTGGAGCCAAGGCAGGCATGAGGCCAGGGAGGGGAAAACGGGAGATGACCGGGGAGGATGGTCATCTCCCTTCCCTGCCGGGGGTATCCCGGCATTCCAGGCTCGCTGATTCCTGATTCCTTCCCGGGCAGTCGATTGAAAAGCCAAGGAAGCAGCCAAGGACAGCGAGGAAACTGCCAGACCCGTGCTACCAGGCAACTCTTCGCGATATTCTTTCCTATATCCGTGCCCTTGCCCGAACTATGTAGCAAGATCCGTACCACACTGCCCACACCCGTAAATCCAGGCGATTCACAGGATTGGACCGATGGGGTGCAGGGAAAGTGTCCCCGGTTGGGGAGTTTTTCCCCGGAAGGGTTCTTGGATTACCGTAGGCGAGCTTGAATCCTCGGTCCTACGGGCCGACGACCATCGCCATCATTTGGATTTTGCAGAGGAACAAGGGTGTAACGCATTGATTCAGTGATCTTTTGGTCATGGAAGCCTGAAGCGCAAGCGAGGGGTTGGGAATCGGCAAGATCTTACTCAGGCCCCCAACCCCTCGCTCGCGCTTCAGGCTTCCATAGCTCGGGAAGTTTCTTTCTCGAATCTGGTTATGCACTTAACTCCGGAAAAAGTCACCACCACCTAGTAAAAAAGGTGAGAGACAGGAGGTGAGTGGATGTACGAAAAGATGAATTTGTTGGAGTTTCAAGAGCGTTTTGCCACAGAAGAAGCTTGTCTGAGTTACCTGATGCAGAAACGCTGGCCGGAAGGATTTGTCTGTCCCCGTTGTGGGGGTCAAGGAGGCTACTGGTTGCAGCACCGGCGATTGATGGAGTGTCGCCAATGCCGGTATCAGGCTTCTTCCACCGCCGGGACGATTTTCCACAAGACGCGGGTGCCCCTGAGATATTGGTTTTGGACCATCTTCTTGATGAGCCGTTGCAAAGCGGGCTACTCGATGAAGGGACTGCAGAAGCTGCTGGGAATCGGAAGCTATCGGACGGTCTGGATGATGGGACATAAGATCCGACAAGCCATGGCCAAACGTAATGACTGCTACCAATTAAGTCACCTGGTGGAGCTGGATGACTCTTTCTTTGGAGGCCGACGACGAGGGAGAAATCGTCGGGGTCGCAAGCGAGGACGAGGGACCGAAGGCAAGGCCAAAGTTCTGGCCGCGGTGGAGATAACGAAAGCCGGGGGGCCGAGGTTTCTAAGTCTGGATGTGGTCGATGACATAACCAGCGACAATGTGAAGCGGGTCGCCTGGGCGAGGATCGACCCCGGAGCTCAGATCCGAAGCGACGCCTATCACGCGTTTGTCGGTTTAGCTCAAGCCGGCTACCAGCATGAACGCGTCCGGCTCGAGTGGGTGGGGATGGGTTTTGAACAGTTCCCATGGGTTCACACCCTCATTTCCAACTGCAAGACTCAGCTCCAAGGGACTCAGAAAGCGGTCAGCCTCAAGCACCTTCAACGTTACCTGGCTGAGTTTTGTTACCGTTTCAATCGTCGTTTCTGGGAATCCGAGCTCTTCGACCGTCTCCTGACAGCCTGTTCGCTCTATCCCACCGTCACCTATCCGGAGTTAAGTGCATAACCAGATTCTCGAATGGGGCCAGCATCGCTGGGGGCGCGGCTAAGCTGAAACTTGGATAGTGAGCAGTGAGCAGTGAGCAGGTTCAATCTGTTGTTTCATCGGGGGGGCCTTGTTAAACCTATCAGTCGCTCCAACCTCGGGTCAGTTGCGTCTGGGCTCCCGTCCCAGCTGAGAAGCCTTGACGGCGAGTTGGAACCAGGTAGACTGCATCTACATGGATCCACAGACCTTGATGGCAGATGGCAGGGAGCCTGGCCGCACCCGACGCACCAAATCCTCTCTGGCACTTGTAACACTTCTCGGCCTGCTGCTGGGCTGCGGTGCCGAGACTGAGCCCAAACCCGAGTCTCGGGAGCGGGCCCTCGGCGATCTGAGGGGGCCCTGGCAGCTGTTCGTCGACGACTACCTGATCGACGAGAAGGTCCAGGTAAAGCGGACCTACCATCCCCTCGAGAAGGATCCTCGTAATCCTGTACTCATCTCGGAAGGGTCTTGGAAGGAACAGCGCACCATACCCTATGGGACCGTCCTGCCCGGCACCGACGGCAAGGGATACCGGATGTGGTACGACGTCTGGGATGGGGATTGCCACAACCTCTATGCCACCAGCACGGACGGTATCAGTTGGACGAAACCAAGCCTCGGCCTCGTCGAGTACCAAGGATCGAAGGACAACAATCTCCTGTTCCGTCGCAGCCGGCTCGACCACATGCCTCAGGTGATTCATACGCCCTGGGAGCAGAATCCCCAGCATCGCTACAAGTTGATCAACTTCGACTTCGGCCGCAGCCCGCCGGACCACTCGGTGAAGGGCTACTGGGGGGCCTTTTCAGCAGACGGTATTCATTGGAAGGAGGTGGATCGAAATCCAGTACTTCCTGATCTTGGCGATGTCGGCCACTTCCTCTGGGACCCCCGCACGGAAAGATACCTCGGCTACCCCAAGATCTTCGCCTCGGTCAGAGGATTCAGTCGGCGATCTGTGGGCGTGAGCTTCTCCACAGATTTCAAGCAGTGGACGCCGGCCGAGTTGGTCCTCGTACCTGACGAGTGGGATGACCGCTGGGTTACCGAATACAAGCAGCACACCGATTTCTACGGGCTCACTGTCTTTCCCTACGAGTCTTTGTACCTCGGGTTTCTCTGGATCTTTCGGATCACAAACGGGGAAAGCGATGGACCCATCTTCTGTGAGCTGGTGAGTAGTAGAGATGGCGTCAACTGGGACCGCAGCGAGGGAGAGCGAGTTCCCATCTTGTCCCTGGGCGAAGCAGGATCCTGGGACGACGGGATGGTTCAAACCCTCAACTATCCTCTTCTGGAACAGGATACGCTCAAGGTTTTCTATGGCGGCTTCGATCAAACTCATGGCTTCCGAACAGGGCGCTCGGGAGTCGGTCTGGCCACCCTGCGCAAAGATGGATTCGTCTCTCTTGAGGCGGGCTCGGCCACCGGTACTGTAACGACCAGACTCCTCAGTGACCTGGAGGGCGAACTCAGGTTGAACGCCCAAGCAATGGGGGGCGAAATCAGGGTTGAACTACTCGATGAGAACGGGGCTGTTTTGAGCGGATTCGCTAGGGCCGACTGCGAGCCGGTCGAGCGGAATAGCGTCAACCAGAGGGTGAGTTGGGGACCCGAGCACGATCTTATCCCGGTTTCGGAGAAGCCACGCCGCCTGCGCTTCATCATGAGAAACGCCTCGCTTTATTCATTCATGGCAGGGGCCAACGTGAGCAGGGCGATCCTTCCAATGCCAGTAGAAGCCTCCTTTACGTTTGAGTCGGATCAGGGGAGAGTCGCCAGCGATGAGCTCGTCGGTGACGGGGTTCAGCAGGGGCTTCTCCATGGCGGAGTCTCCATTGTCGGGGATCCTGAGAACGCTGTCCAGGGGACCTCCGCACTCGCTTTCCAGGAAGCAGGAGGGACCCCCAATACCTTCGAGATCGAAGGCACGTCTCATCTGGGAGAACGGTTTACCTTGGCGGCCTGGGTCAAGAGCCCCAACCGCAAGCTGACCCGGTTGTTCAGTACGTATCGAGGGAGTGGCGAGCCTGCGGCGGGAGAGTTGGTTTTCGATTTCAATCCCGTCGGCGGCGTTCTCCGGCTGATCGTCAATGGGCAGAGAGTCCAGTCCCGACCCCAGTCTTGGCTTTACGATCGATATCATCACTTTGCAGTCACTTATTCCCGAGGCGACGTGAAGCTGTACCTGGACGGGAACCAGGTAGGCGAGGGGCAGGTGCGTCCAGGGAATGTCCGCTTGATGTCCGATGGATCGGTCGTCGAGTACTTAGCCGCTGCAGGGACCGAGTCGAGCGTAGGAGTTCACCTCGCAGAAGACCTGCGCATAGGAGAGGATCAGGGCGGCCGCTTTATCCTTCACGGACAGGAGGTGTTCGGTTCAGGCGAGGAGCAGCTGGTCGGCTTCGTTGACAACGTTCTTGTGGCGAAACGAGTCTTGGAGGAGAGCGAAATCAGGGACCTGGTCTCGAAACCAGAGTCCGCGCAGGAGAACAGCAAGGTGTCCGATGATGACACTGGTTCCGGCCTCGGAGTTCGCGGAAGTCGCCGGAATGATCGGTGAGAAGGTCTTGGAGCCGAGGTCTGCTATAACAAGGATTTTCCAGGAGGTGCATGTGGCGGGAAAGAAAATCACATTGGTGGACGATCAGGACTGGCCTGCAGCAGGTTTCAGTTTTGAGCTACCCATCCGACCCGAATCATGTGCTCTTGGGGTGATCGACGTCCAGCACTATGCCCTCGACAGCGATGGTGATCTTGCCCACACTCTTCGCCAGAACAGCAGCGGTGTATTCAACGAGTTCTCACGCCAGGCTGAGCGGATGGTGGGCAACATCCAGAAGCTCCTCTCGGCTTTCCGAGATCAGGCCCGCCAGGTCGTGTACACCCGTCACGGTGCCTTCCTGCCAAACGGGCCGGACCTGATCGTCAGGCGGCGCGGACGCGAGGCGGTTGCCTTGACGTCGGGGGACTGTTCTTCGGGGCACATGGCGGTCCGGGGCGAGTCGGGGCACGAGATCCTCTCCCAGGTCAGTCCCAGGATTGGAGAGCTGGTCCTGGACAAGAACACCAGTAGCGCGTTCCACAGCTCACCCATGGACCTGCTCCTGCGCAATATGAAGGTCGAGACCCTGGTGCTGACGGGTCTGGCAACGGATCAGTGTGTTCTGGCCACAGCCATAGATGCCGCAGACCGGGGATTCCACGTGATCCTGGCGGCCGACGCCTGCGCCGGCTTCGACGCCGGCAGTTCCGAGGCTGTCCAGATTCTCTTCGGCCGGGTCTGGGGATACGTGATGCAGACGGACGACATCATCCACTGGTTGAGGACGGGCGACAAGCCCAGTCGCACCCGCCTGAAAGCTTGACGTCTGAAGCGGAGGCCTCGGTCGCAAGCCTCGCCACGACAAGCGATGAGAAATGCGGGCTAGTCCGGCAGAGCCGCGAACGACTTGAATCGTAAGCAGCATGTGGCCAAGTTCCGAGGAGAGAGCTGGACAACAGCACAATCCCACTCTCGACCTGAGGCCTTCCCCTGGATCGGTCCGTCATGCACTACCTGCCCGAAACAGGGAGAGCGGCAGGCCGACGCAGACGTGGGTTGAGGTTCCTCGCTGGCCCGAGGGGAGGTCGTAGCCTGTCCGACCCTCCGAGTCCATGCTGTAGTAGGCACGCTCCCGGCACATGAACGATACCAGTACCGTGCTTTTCCAGAAGGCAATGGAGGGATACGTCCCCTCCAGATCATTGGGAGGAAGACGGCTCGCCCTTTCCCGAGCCCGGTAGAAGCGAATCGGTGGTGGCTCTATGTGGGTCCGATCTTCGGCGTTTTGAAAGATGGAGAAGACGTTGGGACGTGATTTCCAGCTGGCCCCACCATCTTTACTGATGGCCGAGGAGAGGCGATGTCGTTGCAGTCCCTGTCGTATCTCCTCTGCCGAGGACTGATTCCAGACCAACAGCAGGTCATCAGTGCCCGGGATCCGCTCCACGGCAGGAGGCGCCAGCGCCGATGCCACAGGGGAGGGTTCGGGCCGGCTCCAGCTGGCTCCGTCGTCCTCGGACCAGGACTGATAGAGTCGTCCCAGGGGAGTCCGGAGCAGCATCAAGAGGTGGTCTGGAGCCACCTCGACCACCGAGGGTTCGTTGGTTTGATAATGGCCGCCGCTGCTGTAGTCGACGGTCGCGAACAGCTCACCCCCAGCGGCCCAGACTCCTTTGCCGGTATTGGTCTTCCAGGTCTTGCCTTCGTCGTCTGAGTAGTAGGCCCAGCAGTAGGTAAAGAACTCCTCCCATCCGTGGTGCCCAATCAGAGCCGGTTCATCGCCGAAGAGAGCCCGGCCTTTTTCCTTCATCGATTTGCCTACCAGGGTGAAGACAGGAACGACGATCCGTCCGCGGCTGGTGACGATCGCCGAGTTGTGGTATTTCCAGGCGTTGTTGTTGGGCTCGGATATCTTCCGGGCAGGAGACCAGGATGCAGCACCATCGTCGGATCGGGAGAACCAGACTGTGTGGTTGTAGGCGGGTTCGGAAGTCTGTTTCGAATAGATCAGTCCCAGGCCACCCGACCTGAGCTGGAGTAGGCTGGGATTGCCTCCGGAGGGAGCACCTTCGCCCTTGATCCGTTCTCCCGAAGAGTTCACCAAGGGGCGAGGCACATCCCAACTTCGGCCCCCGTCTCGAGAGAGGGTGCTCTCTTTTCGCTGGGTGGAGAGGTGCAGCAGGTCGCCACCGGGGAGCTCCCTCATGCTGCCAAAACTGATTCCGGCATGAAAGAAGAGAGTCTCCTCAGGAAGACAGTTTCGAAGTTTTTCGAGAAAAATCGGGTCAAGGCCGGTTGAGATGACGGGACCAGCTTCAATGGGGCGAGAACCCAGGAATGGAATCCCCGCTACCAGGAGCGTTCTGTGAAGCATCTGACGTCGAGAAACGAGGTTTAAGGGGGAGCGCTCGAGATTAGGAAGCTCGATGCTGGGCTCAGGCATTTTGTTGGTCTCCATTTACTCAACTAGGTCTGGAGGCTCTGTTATTACTCTATTTCGAAAATGTCAGCAACGGGGAAGACCGAGAACCAGCAGCCGGATGAAGCTGAAACTTCAAACGTGGCTTCGGTCTCCAGGCCGAAGTTTCTTTCCTGTACGATCCGGCGCAATCGGGGCCCCACTAAGCTGAAACTTGAATAGCGGGTAGTACCGGAAACAGCCGCAGTCAACAGAGCCGCGAGCGACTTGACGTGTCTGCAAGGTGGACCCCATTTCCGAGGAGCGACCGGTCAGCTGCACCATTCTCCGTTTGTTGAGTCAGAGGTTTCCTTCTGGGATGACCCGATTCGCGCGTGGGGGTCAATGTCAACTGGAACGTCATTGGGCTTTCGCTTGAAAATCGTGCGGGTTGGAAACCGCGTGGGTGGTCCGCTTTCTCCTTGGAACTTGACTCTATTTTAAAGACCCTGACAGTCGCGCGCGGCTCTGTCGATCTCGCTGGCAAAATATTGATCGAGGTGAAGACAGAAGAAGTTTCCTGCTCATCGTCTCCGTTTCCTCAAGTCTTGTGGGCATGCCCCCAGCGTCGGTTCCTGATCTTCCTGCTGATACAGCAGGCTGAAGAATCAGGCGGAGCGGAGCAGCTTTTTCACGACGTTCCCGCCTACGTCTGTCAGTCGGAAATCCCGCCCCATATGACGATAGGTGAGATCCGTGTGATTCAGGCCCAGAGTGTGGAGCACAGTGGCCTGGAGGTCGTGGACATGCATGGGATCCTCGACCGGGTTCAAGCCCAGTTCGTCCGATCGACCCACCACCTGGCCGCCTTGGATGCCTCCACCAGCCAGCCACATGCTGAAGCAGTTGGCGTGATGGTCGCGGCCCGGCTGGCCGGTCTCATGGATCTCAGGCTCGCCCATGGGGGTGCGCCCGAACTCCCCGCCCCAGAGGACCAGCGTATCGTCCAGCAGGCCCCGCTGTTTCAAATCTTGAAGCAGTGCGGCCGTGGGCTGATCGGTGTCGTGGCAGTATTTCCCCAGCCTCTTTTCGATCTCGTAGTGAAAATCCCAGTTGGCGTGGATGAGCGAGACGAAGCGCACACCCCGCTCGATCAAGCGCCGAGCCAACAGACAATTGGTGGCGTAGGACTTGGCCCGTTCCCCCTCCCGGTTGATTCCGTAGGATTCCAGGAGACTCTTCGACTCCTGGGAGAAGTCCAACAGCTCTGGTGCCGACATCTGCATCCGAAAGGCCAGTTCGTAGGCGGCGATCCGAGCGGCGATCTCCTGATCCCCCTTTTCCGCGTAACGCTTCTCGTTGAGCTGGCGAATGGCGTCCAACTGCACTCGTTGGATCTCTTGGTTGACGCTGGGAGGATTGGAGAGGTAGAGGATCGGGTCTCCGCTGCTGCGAAAAGGAGTCCCCTGGTAGAGCGAAGGGAGAAAACCGCTGGCCCAGTTGTTGGCACCTGCGCTAGGCATACTACCCGAATTGAGGACGACGTAGGCCGGCAGATCTGCCGATTCGCTTCCCAGGCCATAGCTGACCCAGGAACCGATCGCGGGGCGACCCAGGATGGTGC
The DNA here is from genome assembly GCA_965219005.1 of Acidobacteriota bacterium. GTDB lineage: Bacteria > Acidobacteriota > UBA6911 > RPQK01 > JAJDTT01 > CAUZIZ01. Next base: position 805,090 of record CBDCMS010000004.1, read on the forward strand.
TGCCGGTGGTCATCATCAGCTCCCCGGGATCGTGGTTGATGGCGTCGGTTTGCAGGGAACGGATCAGGCAGATGTCGTCTGCGTGGGAGGCCGTGTGGGGCAAGTAGTCCGAGAACTCGGTCCCGCACTCGCCGTAGGCCTGGAATTTCCTGGGACTCGCCATCAAGGTGGCTGAGGGTTTCAGGAAGGCCCGCTTCAGGCCTTCTTTCATGGATTCAGGTACCTGTTGGCCATGCCACTTCTGGAGTGCCGGCTTGGGATCGAAGAGGTCGATCTGACTGGGGCCGCCCGTCATGTAGAGAAAGATCACGCGCTTGGCGGTGGCAGGGAAGTGGGGAGCCTTGGGAGCCAGAGGGTTTGGTATCGCGGCCCGGGCAGCGCTTCCCGCCGTCAGACCCTCTGACGCCATGAGGTGGGCCAGGACAGTGGAACCGAAGCCCCCCGCGCACCTTTGAAGAAAGGCCCGGCGGTTCTGGAGCCTGTGGAATTCTTCCAGGTTCATGGTCTACTCCCGGGTGATGAACTCGTCCAGATTCAAGAGGACCCTGCTAGCTCCAACCCAAGCCGCACCCTCGCTCAGGGACACTCCTGGCAAAACGGCGGGAAGTGCAAGGCGTGCCAATTCTATCTCTTCCTCCAGGATCTCTACCTGTTTGCGTAGCGCCGTAGCCAACGACTCCCGTTCGCTGGGAGCGGGGTCGCGGGCCAGGCAGAGACGGAAGGCGTGGTCCAGACGATCCTCCGTGCTGGCTGGAGCCTCGGTGAGCACTCGCATAGCCAACCCCTGGGCTGCCTCGAAGAAAACCGGGTCGTTGAGTAGGTTCAGCGCTTGCAGGGCGGTATTGGATCGACCTCTCCGGCAAGCCGAAGCGTAGGCAGGGGGAAGATCGAAGTTCATCAGAAAAGGATAGGGGGCCATCCGCTGGATCTGGATGTATAGTCCTCGACGATAGCGATTCCTACCCTGGCTTTCGACCCACTTGCCTTTTGTCTGTCCACCCTTGGGCTGCGGAGGTCGGACACTCTTACCCCCGATGACCGGATGCAGCAGACCGCTCACCGCCAGAGCCGAATCCCGAATCAGCTCCGCCGAGAGCCGGACCCGAGACTGGCGCGCTAGCAGTGCGTTGTTGGCATCCACGCTGGCCAATTCGGGTCTGGGATCCGAAGCTTGCCGGTAGGTTGACGACAGGACAATATTCCGGATGGTTTCCTTCATGCCCCAGCCGCCGTCTTTGAAGTTGGCGGCAAGCCAATCCAAAAGCTCCGGATGACTGGGTTTTTCCCCCTGGGTGCCGAAGTCCTCTGGAGTGGAGACGATGCCCCGGCCGAAGAGCTCCTGCCACAGTCGATTGACGGTCACTCGGGCTGTCAGGGGATTGGCCGGGTCGACGAGCCATTTTGCCAGCCTCAGACGGGGGGGCTCGTCGCCGTCGGCCATGGAATGGAGAAATCCCGGCGTCGCCGGTTTCACCGGGTTTCCGGGACGCTTGAAGTCTCCTCTGAGGTGGATGTGGGTTTGACGCGGGTCCTTCTCCGTGGCCAGGGTCTGGGCCTGACTCAGGGCGGGGAAGGCTTCGTCCAATTTCTGGAGCTTTTTCCAGAGTTTGTCGTACTTGAGCTCGTCTTTGTAGAACTTCACCGGGAGGCCAAGATTGGAATACCAGACGAAGTGGTTGGTAAGGATGACCGTCTGCTTTTCGTTTCGCTGCTCCGGTGGCGTGCGGAGAATCTTCTCCCCCATTGCGTAGACACCCTGGGAGTCGCCCACGTGCAATGTCCCCACCGCCTTGTCCCAGTTTTGCCACTTGCCAGGGTTGGCTATGGCTTCCAGCATCTTCGCCTCCCAGGAGCGCTGCTCCCGCGGTACGCCGTACTCTTCCAGCAGCTCCCGGCGCTTTTTGCGGTAGGTGGCTACCTCCTTCAGATAGGGTCCCATCTCGCCGGGCAAGGGGGCGTCGACGTTGACCTCTTCGGCGTCGTTGAAATAGGCGAAGAGCTGGTAGTACTCCTTGTGGCTCAGGGGGTCGTACTTGTGGTCATGGCACTGCGCGCAGCCCACCGTCAAACCGAGCCAGGTGGTGCCCACGGACTTGACCCGGTTCACCACCTGTTCATGGCGGAACTGGTTCATGTCGACCCCGCCCTCTCGGTTGCTGGCGGTGTTGCGGTGAAACCCGGTTCCAACCTTCTGCTCCCCGGTGGCGTCGGGAAGGAGATCTCCGGCGATTTGTTCCAGGGTGAAGCGGTCGAAAGGCATGTCTCGGTTGAAGGCCTGGATCAACCAGTGACGATAGCGCCAGGCGTGGGGTCGAAATGCATCCTGGCGATAGCCGTCACTGTCCGAGTAGCGGGCCAGGTCCAGCCAATGGCGGGTCCATTTTTCCCCAAAATGGGGTGAGTTCAGAAGCCTATCGACTTGGCGCTCGTAGGCCTGGGGGCTGGAGTCGGCCAGAAACTCGGCGACTTCCCCGTGATCCGGAGGGAGGCCAACGAGGTCCAAACTCAGACGACGGATAAGGGTGGCTCGGTCGGCCTCGGGAGAAGGCTCGATGCCCTCGGCTCTGAGGCGCTTCAAGACAAAGTGGTCAATGGGATTCCGGAGCCAGGTACTTCCGTCGACTTCGGGGACGGCAGGTCTGCGAATGGGTCGAAATGACCAATGGGAAGACTCCGTTTCCTGGGCTCGCGCCAGGGAGTCCGTAGTCTTGTCCGTGGGCCACTTGGCTCCCTGATCGATCCAGGCTCGGACCAGGCCGACCTGTTCTGTCGTCAGTCCATCCCCTGCTGGGGGCATGACCTGGGTTGGGTTGGTACCGGCAATGAGTTGGACCAATCGGCTCTCGGCACTGTTCCCAGGCAGAATCACAGGGCCCGACTCGCCGCCTCGAAGTGCATCCTCTTGTCGATCCAGTCGCAACCCTTTCATCTGCTGTTGGGAACCATGGCAGAGAAAGCAGCGGCTCTCGAGCAGTGGCGCAATCTCGCGGGCGAAATCCACCTCTCTGTCGGCGGGAGGTGGCAGCGGGACGGCTTCGCCTTCGGCTGGGGCACCTAGCCCCGGAGCGATCCAAGACAAAATGAAAGATAAGAAAAGAAGCGAAGTATTTTTCAAGTGAAGTCACATTTTACTATGTTTTGTGTCCCGACCAAAGTGAACCGGTCCGATTGATTCAGCCCAATAGGGGCTTCACTACGGTTCCGTGAACGTCGGTCAAGCGGTGGTTGCGGCCTTGAAATCTGAAGGTCAGCCTCCGGTGGTCGATTCCCAGGCAATGCAGGATGGTCGCATTCAAGTCGTGCACGTGGACTGGATCCTTCACTATGTTATAGCTGAAGTCATCGGTTTCGCCGTAGCTCGAGCCAGCGGACGCTCCTCCCCCAGCCAACCAGACAGTGAAGCAGCGCGGATGGTGATCTCGTCCGTAGTTGCCCTTTGTCAACTCGCCCTGGCAATAGGTCGTGCGTCCGAATTCGCCACCCCAGACGATCAGGGTTTCATCGAGTAGTCCTCGCTGCTCCAGATCGAGAATCAGTGCGGCCGTCGCTTGATCGGTGGCCTGACATTGGCCCCGCAAGTCCCTCGGCAGGTCCTGGTGCTGATCCCAGCCACGGTGAAACAATTGAACGAAGCGCACGCCCCTTTCGACGAGTCTCCTGGCCATCAGGCAGTGTGAGGCATAGGTGCCACGCTGACGGGCATCATCCCCGTACAAGCGAAAGATATGCTCTGGTTCACCTGACGTATCCGTCAACTCGGGGACCGAGGTTTGCATCCGGAAAGCCAACTCGTACTGGGCAATTCGGGTGGTGATCTCAGGATCCCCGAACTCCGACTGCTTGAGCTCGTTCAGCCGAGCGATATCATCCAGAATGTGCCGCCGTGTGTCCTGGCTCATACCCGGCGGATTCGAGAGGTACAAGACGGGGTCACCCACGCCGCGAAATCTGACTCCCTGATGCTGCGTCGGTAAGAACCCACTTCCCCACAGTCGCTTGTACAGAGGTTGGGCGCCCTTCTTCGAGTTCGAGGTCATTACGACGAAGGTGGGGAGGTCTTGGTTCGCCGTCCCCAATCCGTAGGAAAGCCAGGCACCCATGCCCGGCCGTCCCGCACGCTCGGAGCCGGTGTGCATCATGGTGATCGCAGGATCGTGATTGATTGCTTCGGTATGCATCGATTTAATCAGGCAGAGTCGATCGACGATCTTGGCCGTGTGAGGCATCAACTCGCTCACCCAGGCTGCACTCTCCCCATGCTGGCGAAACTTGAAGATCGAGGGAACCACCGGAAACTTCTCCTGGGCAGAGGTCATGGTGGTCAATCGCTGCCCCTGGCGCACCGAGTCGGGAAGTTCGGTGTCGAACATTTCCCGGAGCCGAGGTTTATGGTCGAACAGGTCCATCTGAGACGGCCCTCCGGCCTGGCACAGGTAGATCACACGCTTTGCCCGGGGCGCGAAGTGTGGCAGGTCTGCGGCGTGGGGAGCTTGGCCGGGATGCAAGAGGGAGCCGGCCGGCAGATTCTCGGTTAGCAACGAGGTCAGAGCAGCTGCCCCAATTCCCACTCCGGACTGCTGGAAGAAGTGGCGGCGGGTGAGCAGTTGCTGGGATTTGTTCAGTGGATGCATCTAAGCGTCACGACTCCATGGATTCTCGGTCATTCCTTGGTGATCGTTTCGTCCAGGTTCAACAGTCCGTTCGCCAAAGCGGCGTACGCCGCAAGCTCGGTGGCTTCGATTTCGGGATCCGGTCCGGAGTGGCCCACCTGGATCAGCTTTCTCGCGGCCTCCTTGTCACTTTCATAGGTCTTGCGGTGGCGTTGTAAGCCCCTTCGCAGGATCTCGAGCTCCGGTGAGGTCGGCAGTCTCGCGGTAACGAGCTGAAAGCCGAAGGTGAGGCGATCGTCGTCGCTGTTGCCGCCTTCCCGGATCAAGCGCCCGGCGAGAGCCCGCGCTGCTTCTACGTAGGTCGGGTCGTTCATCAAGGCCAGGGCCTGCAGCGGTGTGTTGGTCCGTTCCCGGCGAACTGTACAGGTCTCACGGCTGGGAGCATCGAAGACTTCCATGCCGGGAGGATGGATGGTCCGTCGCCAGAACGTATACACACTGCGTCGATAAAGACTGATACCGCGATCCTGCTGGTAGCCTCCGTTGTAGGCGCTGGTCGCACCCCCAGCGATTTTCTCCCACAAACCCGCAGGTTGATAGGGTTTCACCGAAGGTCCGCCGATGGCCTCGATCAGGAGCCCACTCAGGGCCAGGGCTTGATCCCGTATCATCTCCGCCGGCAACCGCATCCTGGGGCCGCGGGCAAGCAACCGGTTCGCGGGGTCTTTCCGGAGCAGGGAAGGTGTGATCTTCGAGGTCTGGCGATAGGTTGCGCTGGTCACGATCATGCGCTGGAACGCCTTCACGTTCCACTCCAGTTTAATCAGTTGGGTTGCCAGCCAGTCCAGCAGAGCAGGATGCGTGGGGGGTTCTCCCTGCGCCCCGAAATCCTCGGCGGTCCGGACCAATCCTGCTCCAAAGTGTAATTGCCACAACCGGTTTACCGTCACGCGAGCCGTGAGCGGATGGGATGGGTCGACCAACCACTTGGCGAGGGCCAGCCGATTCGCGGGAAGTCCCGGAGGCAAAGGGGGCATGATTGTCGGAACACCCGGCGTGACCTTTTCACCGGGATTATCATATTGACCGCGTCCCAGGACGAATGTCTCCCGAACCTCGTCATCCCGCATGATCATCGTCTCGGGGACTTGTCCGATCAGCCGTTGCTTCTTTTTTTCGAATGCGACGTAGGTGGCCGATTTCTCATCGAGATCCTTGAGCGCCTGATCGATTTGTTCCAATCTGCGTTGCACACCGCGCCTCGCTACCTTGATGGTGGGCGCTGCTGACCGCCTGTAGGTGCCCGGTTCGGAAAGGTTGTTGAAAAAGGCATAGAGGCGATAGAACTCCCTCTGGGAGATAGGGTCGTACTTGTGGTCGTGACAGCGTGCGCAAGCGACCGTCAGGCCTAGCCAGGTGGTAGCGACGGTGTCGACGCGATCGGCGGTGTATTCGACCTGGAATTCATCGGCGATGGACCCACCCTCTCCGTTGACACGGTTGTTTCGAAGGAAGCCGGTTGCCAGCTGTTGATCGGGTCGCGCCTCGGGGATCAGGTCTCCGGCCAACTGTTCGATCGTAAACTGGTCGAAGGGCATGTTGTTGTTGAGGGCGTCGATGAGCCAATCGCGCCAGCGCCACATGATCCGGGGCTCGTCGTCCTGATATCCATCGGTGTCCGCGTAGCGGGCGAGATCCAGCCAGACAACGGCCATTCGTTCTCCATATCTGGGGGATGCGAGCAGCCGGTCGACGACCCTTTCATAGGCGTCAGGAGATTTGTCGGACAAGAAGGCGTCCAACTCTTCCAAGCTGGGTGGCAGCCCGGTCAGATCCAGGGTCACGCGACGAAGGATGCGGCTCTTTTCCGCAGCTGGTGAGGGAGCCAGGCCTTGCTCTTCGAGCCTTCCCAGAACAAAGTAGTCCATTCCCTGTCTTGTCCATGACGAGTCGCTCACCTGGGGCGGAGCCGGCCGCTGCGGCGGAACAAACGACCAATGCTGCTGCCAAACAGCACCCTGTTTGATCCAGCGGCGAATCAGGTCGATCTGCTCACTGCTCAACTCTTTGTGAGAGTATTTCGGGGGCATGCGGCGGGTCAGATCCTGGTGCGTGATTCGTTGATAGATCAGGCTTCCCTCCGGATCTCCGGGTACGATGGGAACACCGGAGGTTTGCGACTGGAAAAGAGTGTCGCGGAGGTCGAGTCGGAGTCCGGCCACGCGAGTTTTCGCGTCCGGCCCATGACACTGGAAACAGGCATCGGAGAGCACAGGACGAATCTGACGCTGGAAGTCTACCTTGGGATCTTCGGAAGCCGATGTGCCAAACAGCAGTGACAAGGAAAAGGCAGGCAGCAGAAAGCAGGTGATAAGCCTCGGCACGGATGCGCCAGGCCATGCCGAACGAAACCAGACTCTGGTGGAACGGTTCCTCATGAGGGTATGACCCTCTATTCTAGTTCTCCTATGGGCGGGCACACAACTTCGTGCCTACCCTTAGCCGTTGGGTTTCGACAGCCTTGACCCTGATCCAGCTTCATCTTGCTGGGCTCAGCACTTGATTAAGGTGATAGGTTTCGAAGGGATGGCAGCATGGATTGCCTCGGCTGAGCCGCAGGAGCCGCTGGTCCGGCTCAATGATCACCGAGAAGACAGTTTTCCAGAACCCATGGACTGGGTCGTCATTGGTGTGTCGGCAGATAGACCGGGGATGCTCCTGGTGGTCGGTTAGAATCTGCTCCAGGGAGTCCTGTGCCTGGGTCTGGCGCAGAAGTTCTTCTGCCCTGGCCTTGCGAGGCCGGGATTGGATCAATTCCGGAAACTTCTGATTGTTGTGTTCCAGTTCTGGGTGCAAGCAGTGATTGGTGTGAACCAGGAATCCCCGATCCTCATCCCGGAGCACGTGTACATCGTCTATCGTCACCTCCAAGTCGGCGGGACCTTGAGGGGTAGCCAGGAGAATGTTGGCGGGGATGGCTCTCGGGGCTCGGGAAACCGCCTGCACCGCTTCTTTGAGGGTAGTGGATTCAAGGATGGCCCTCACGGTGGAGTAGTGGGGAACGCCAAGGACACGGCTCGGAGCAGGCAGGGTGTTCAGGCAGACACCGATTCCGAGCTCGTTGAACCCAATGTAGCCGATGAGTCCAGCCTGGGTGACATTCAGGTGGGACGGCTTTCCCACCGGTCGCCGGATCAGCACCAGGGTGAAGGGGTTCAAATCTGGATCGTTATCCCAGTTCTGGGCCACGATTGAACCCTTTCCGCCTGTGAGCTCGGCAGCAACGGAGAAGGCGGTACAGGCGGAGTCCGAAGCACCGAACTGATTCCGGATCTGAAGCAGAATCAGATCCAGCACAGCAACGCCCGATCCCTCGGCCATCCCCTGGATCTCTTCCATCTGAGCCGGGTTGTAGGCCGCGATGAAGGGGAGCGTCTGCTGGCAGCGATTCACTGCCTCTGCCTTGCTGACCGTAGCGGTTCGGTTGACCTGCTCGAGTGCGATCTCTACGAAGCCCCGGATCTCCTGACGGGCCGATTCGCCCAGTTGGCGACCCATTTCCAGAGGGGTACCTGTCACCTCCAGCTCCCGATAACGCCTTTCCATCTTGAGATCCTCCGACCGAGGTCGTGGCCAAAGCCACTTTGATGGCTACCAGTCGACGACCGAGCCGTCGTCCGGGTCGTACCTTGGCAGATACTCGCGCGGCTCGCCGACCTGCGCCATCAACTTTTCCTCGTCAATGGTAATTCCAAGACCGGGGGCAGTAGGCAGCGGTCGGTGGCCGTCCTTGACCGGGGGTAGCGGCTTGGCCAACAGCTCATGCTCGCGGTCGCCGCCCTCCTGGATGAGAAAGTTGGGTATGCAGCCGGCGATCTGCAAGCTGGCGGCCAGCGAAACCGGGCCGTTGGGATTATGAGGCGCCAGCGGCGAATAATAGGCTTCAGCCATGCCGGCGATGAGTCTGAGCTCGGTGATTCCGCCCGCGTAGCAGACGTCCGGCTGTAGGATCTGGGCGGCTCGCTTTTCCAGGATCTCGCGGAATCCCCACTTGGTGAAGATACGCTCGCCGGTGGCCAGCGGGATGTGTGTCTTGGCGGCGATTTCGGCCATGACGTCAACGTTGAGCGCCTGCACAACCTCTTCATAGAACCAGGGATTGTAGGGTTCCAGCGCCTTGACCAGCAGCATGGCGGTGGGCGGCTGAACGGCCCCGTGGAAGTCGATGCCGATGTCGACACCGTCGCCGTACTTCTCTCGGAGTGCCTTGAAGTTCTCGACTACCGCATCGACTTGCCTCTGACCTTCGAGGTACTTGATTGGTTGGCGGCCTTTGGTACGAGGGCCGACCTTCATGGCGCTGACGCCGGTCTTCTCGCTGACCTCGCCATAAACGCGTACCCGATCGCGGGTGGGGCCGCCCAGAAGCTTGTATACGGGGACGCCGTAGACCTTGCCCTTGATGTCCCAGAGCGCCTGATCGATGCCGCTCGATATGGCGGTCTTGATCGGGCCGCCGCGGTAGAAGGCGCCGCGATGGATGGCCTGCCAGTGGTGCACGACCCGGCAGGGATCCTGGCCGACCAGATAATCTCCAACCTCCAGAGCTCCGGCTGCGCAGGCCTTGGCGTCGTCCTTGAGCATCTCGCCCCAACCGACGATGCCAGCGTCGGTCGAGATCTTGACGAAGACCCAGGAGTTCGTCAGGACAAAGGTCTCGATCTGGGTCACCTTGATCTTGTCGTTCGGGCCGATGGCGGCGGCGTTGGTGGGTCCAGTGGTGAAGAGGGCGTCGAGACCGTAGAGGCCACCGGCGCCGGCAATAGTCCTGAGCCAGGATCGACGATTCATGGGTCTCCAATTCTGTTGGTTTACCGGGGCTTTACTTCGACCCTCCAGAGTTCGAGGCACTCGCCGGATTGGTAGAGAATCACGTTGGGCTCGACCTCGAAGATCGTCGGATAAGCCATCCTCCGAGAATAGTCGGCAATAGTGGTCGCGACCCATCCTTTGCCGCTGCCATCCGCATTTATCGCCAGTTGGCAGCGCCTTCTCTGATCCTCTTGAGTCCAGTGTTCCTGTTTCCCTCCGCTGCGCTGCACCAACTGGCCATAGGCTACGGCCAATCGTCCATCCTGAAGCCGCAGCAGATGGGGATCCACCCCCGGCCCCAGGCCCATGTCGGTGGGCGGGCTCCAGGTCTTGCCTCCGTCGTCGCTCCAGCTGGCCACCATGGGGGTGTAGTGGCCGGTGCGCATCACGGCCAGCATCCGGCCGTCATCCAATGGGAGCAGGGCCCACTCATTGAATCCCTCCGTATCGTCCACGACGCCGGCCTGCGGAGCGGCAACCGTCGAAAAATATCGCCAGGTGTCCCCCTGATCGCTGGAGCGCACCAGGAATGACCTCATCTTCATCGGGGTCTCCATCTTGCTTCGAGAGTCGGTCGTCGGGGCCTTGTCTTCCTCGAAGCTGCCAATCATGCAGGCCAGCAGCGTCCCATCCGGCATTTCTCGAAGCCCCCGATGGAAGAAGATGGTCGAACTCTGCTGGTCTTTGACTTCGGAGAAGGTATCCACCGGTACGGACCCCGCCTCCGGAATGATCGGAACGGTTTCCTTCTTTTCGATTGTCTTTATCCCGTCCCGAGAGCGCCACATTCTCCCGAGGCAACGGCCCGCGGCGCCACAAGTGACGTTCCAGTAGAAGCCTAGGAACAATCCTTTTCTCCAGAACAGCGAGGTCAGCTTCTCGGCGTGCAAAAAGGAGCCAAAAGCGGGATCGGACTCCTCTACCGGCCAAAAGAACTTACCTCCGTCGTTGCTTTTCAGGGCACCGTAGACATAGAGGGTTCCGTCGGGCGCCTGGACCGCTCTAGGATGACGACATCGGGCTGCCGTCACCTTCACGTCCAGCTCTGCTGTTGCCTGAGCCATGACTGAGTTCATGACGATGAACGCGAGGAAAGGAAATCGTTTCCGGACAGGAATCATTGCAGGGACCTCCCGCTTGCTGCTTCGACATATCGATCGTGTCGACGATCCGACAATTCAACCGCTAGCCACGATCGGAGCCGAGAAACTCAGGAAAGATCGGCTGCGTGTGTTCGACCTTGATCAGGAACCTACGCGTGTTGAGGCGGATTTTGTGATCTGGCCAGCGGACCTTGACTACCCGTCCATGGCACGAAGTCACGATCCCTACCAGGTCGGACCCTGGAAGGGTCACCCTCGAGCCCTTATGAATCTTCTCCACCGGCCCCCCAGTCGAGCGACGAGTCCCATAGCATCAGCTACCATCTTAGCAGTTTGGTCCGACAAGCTTCTTGTTTCCATGTACTTACCGGTTTTTGAACTATTCCGCAAATGGGCTCGCGGGAACCTACTCGAACTAGAATGACTAGTGGCCGGCGTTCCCCTGGCCGAGGTGAACCAGGGTCTCCTGCCCCTGTTGTACCTTCGCAGGCAATCAGGATACGGTCATCAATTGGTATGCCTCCACATTCCAGTTTGAGTCACTCGACTCTGACCCTTCGACATTCGCCTGTTCGATATTCTGCGGTTTGTGATTCGGCAGTTGCAGCCTCCAGAGGAGGAAGAAGGCTGAATATGAAATGACGAACCGCAGAACACCGAACAAGCGAACTCCGAAGTGAACGCAAGACCTATCAAGTTTCAGCTCAGTGGGGCCCCCAGTGGTGCTGGCCACATTCGAGAAAGAAACTTCAGTCGGGATAGGGGAGATTCTGCTGTTGTCCAGCTCTCTCCTCGGAACTTGGGTTCCTATTGCCGAACGGTCAAGTCGTTCGCGGCTCTGCCGGATTTGGCTTCGCAATGCTGGCAGTCTATTCGTACACGGCAACACCTCTTTCCGAACACTGTTCACTGCTCACTGCACTACTGCTCACTATTCAAGTTTCAGCTTAGTCCCATCCCCTCGCTTGCGCTTCAGGCTCCTATGGTTTTCGCATTCATCGAGAGCCTGGACCTGTCACCGTCCTCTGCAACTCGGCCTGCCGGAGCACCCAGGCCCGGATAGTCTGGTAGCCCGCATCGTCGGGCTGGTAGCGTCGGCCTCCTTGATGTCCTTCCTCCTGGGGGGTCTGCAGGTCCAGTGGTTTACGCAGGAACCTGCTTTCCTCCACCTCGTCCAGATTCACCCTCTCCTGCATCTTTCGATAGTTGGCCAGAAGCTCCGCCGGGGCGATGTAGCCGATGGCGTCAGGAGGGTTCAGATACAGGGTTGGCACCCGGCCCGGGACCCCATGACAAGAGATGCAGGCTCTCCCATCGCGCTTGCTGAGCCGCGTCATTTCGGCGAACACCTGGTCCCGGAAATCGAGTATGTCCTGGATGAATACCGGCGAAGTCTCCACTCGCGGACCCTGTTGGAGATCGTCGCCGAGCAGGGAATCAATCAGCTTCTGAAGTTCTTCTCCGTACACCTCGTCGTCGCTGTTGAGGATGTTCTGGATCTGCTTGCGCAGTTCGGGCACTGTTTCTTCTTCCACGTAGTCCGCGAGTGTAGACCGGATGTCTGGGTTGCGTCGCAGTGTGGTCTTGTTGGCGAGCCTGATAACGGTCTTTCGATCCTTCTCCCGGGTCCGTGGAGAGAACCAGCCAAGAAACATCTGGACGACTTGGTGCTTGGTCTGGGTCAGAGGGTCCACCACCTTGATTCCCTGTTCGTTCTCGGTCAGGAGGGAGCCTCGGGCCTGGTCCGGAACTGCTGCCAGGTAGTCGAGACCGAAAATATAAAGCCGTTCGGCCTCGGGTTGGGCACCCAGCATCCGGATGGTGAGGAGGTTCTTCCCTTCCTGGAATTGATGGACGCCCAGAGAAACGGGGCCGGTAGGTGTCTGGTCGGGTCGGTACCCCTCCATCTGCTCCACGATCGTTTTCCCATTGAGGGAGAGCGATACATCACCCACATCTCGGTCATATAGGAAGGCTGCCACCAGTTCGTGAGGACCCGCCTTCTCAACCGGAATCGCGAAGGTAAGGGTCGCTCCCGGAAGTCCTTCTCTCCACCAGAGGATGGTGTTCTTGCTGGTGAGGCCGTTGGGGACTATCTGCTCGGTGGTTCTTCCGGCCGTTAGCTCAACCAGCTCCAGGTCTTCCGCTTCGGTGGCTCCCTCGAGGGCTTGTTCCTGGTTCAGGTCTCTTTCCTGAAACCCAAGCATCCACTCGGTTGAGGGAAGCCAGAATCGGGGAAGCTCGTCCACGAAATCAAAGACCAGCTTGCGCTGGAGCGTGGAGTTTTCTCCTAGGATCTGTCCCAGGAGCGTCTCCCTCAGCTCGTCCGTGGTTTCTGTGTACTCCGGCTCTTGGCTCAGGATAGGGCGGAAAAGGACGCTGCCCTTGGATGAGGGCCCCTGGCTGGTGGCTCTGATTTAGGGAACCAGCAGGCGGTAGAACTTCTTTTCTCCCCGCTCATCCACACCATCGAAGTTCCATTGGATCCTGGCCAGGAAGTTGGTCAAAGCCTGCGCGTCCTCCTGGCGATCCCTTTCCAGGAACGCCCCTAGCTTGGCCAGAAAAGGCTTGAGGGTCTCAACCGAAGCAGGAAGTGAAAGAGTCCGTGGATTGGACAGAGCTCGGGACGCTGCCGCTACCAGGTCGAGATCTCCGGTCATCAGGAGGTTAAGCATCTCCTTCTGAAGGGGTGGGTAGCTGGTGTTGGCAGCTGCCTCCAGAGACAGCTGGTCCCAAGGGACCCCAGATCCATCCTCTCCCAGATGGTAGGTCGCTAGGATGGATCGGCCTACCACTTCGGTGCTTCCTGAGGTGCTGTAGCCGAGTTGGCCGGGTCCACCATCACCGGCGCGCTCCAGGAAATGAGTCCCAGCCACAGCCGTAAGTCCCCGGTCCAGCCGCTTCCGGTTTGGGGGCGAAGCAGAAGCGCGTCGCTGGGCTAGCTCTGCGTAGAAGCGGGCTAGCTCCGGATATTGTTGATCTATGCTCTCGCCTCCGGTCTGATTGGCAATCTGACCGTTGACGATCAGAAGAGACGCGGTGGAGTAGCGGAAAGCCATCTCTGCCAGCCGCTCGTTCTCTCCCTGGAGCAGGGAGTCGATCCAGGCCCGATTGATGCCGTCGCGCAGGGGAGGATTCCAGACCCACCAGTGCCAAGCCGCCTTGTGGGCCCAGGCCCGCACGCCTGCGAAAGGATCCTGCATTCCTGCAGAGAGGACATCACCAAGCCGGGATACGGCAGGGCTGCCCGAACCCACGAGATCCGCCCGGGTCACCAGGGCCTGCTGGACGGACTGACGTGCCAGCTCGCTTCCGCTTCTGAAGGCCTCCAGGGTCTCGTCCCAGCCCACTCCGTCCAGCATCAGTTGCCTCAGGGACCAGAACGCCGCCTCCCGGCAGGACTTGACGGGATCGTCGAGGTGCTCGATCAGGGCCGCGAGACCCTCTGGAGCCAGGGCCCCTCCAAGACCCAGCAGGGCGTAGTAGCGGATCTGGGGATGGGGGCTGTCGGCTTCCGCGATCATGAGGCGCGCTAATTCCTTGTTGCCGGTTGCTTGCAAGCGTCGCAAACGCGAGAGCGTGTCGAGGAAGCCCTCCCCAGGCGAAGCTTTCAGCTCCAGTGCACTGGCACGTTTTCGTACCTCGGGGAAGAGTTGGCCCAACGCTCGAATCGCATAGGCGGTGGTCACGAAGCCGGTCTGGGCAGCTTTGTTCCAGAGGCCGTAGGGAAATTGATTGGCCATCAACCAGCCCACGGCCCGCTTTAGGACCGGATCTTCGGCGGTACGGCCGGCGGAGTGGAGGGCAATCAGGGCGACGGCGGTGGGGGCAGCATCTCCCGTCTCCTGCACTCGTCTCCATGTCTTTCCCTCGTCCCCAGTCAGCCCCGGTTCAAATCCCCAGCTTCCATCTTCCTGCTGCAGGGCTAGCAGGCGTTGCAGGTCCCTTTGGACCTGGGCCTCGAACAGCTTCTGAAACTCTTGCGCCTCGCGGACGCGCTCCTCGTCTTCGGTTAGATGTGCGACCACCTCGGGGTAGTTCCGGGGCCAGAGGCGATGAAAAAATTCGATCCGGTGGCCCAGGTCATCGCTGACTTTGATCTTGTCATCGCCGGTGTCGACGATCCTTTTTGCCTTCTCCTCCAGACCGAAAAAGTACTTGGGATCTTCGGTATCCTTCCAAGCCCGGTGCAGGATCTCACCCGCAAACTTGAAGACTACGTTGGGACCGAAGTTGGACCCTCGACCAGCAGCGTTGATGCCCTTGGGGTCATCGGTCTGGAGGACATAGTTGGCCGTGCGGCGCTGCTGGTAGCGATGGAGTTTCTTGGGACGAAAGGCCCGTTCGTGTAGGACGATGTTGCGCCCCGCCACGCGGCTCCCAGCCGGGCCATCCCCGAGGTCGTTCGGAGGAAGGCTCGTGTTGACCGCCGCATCCTGCAGCTTTACGGTGGGGCGCAGACTTTCGTACATCGTGTTGACCAGGCGGCGCCAGTTCTGTACGGTGCCGTCTGGCCAGTAACCGTTGCGGAAGGCGTCGGCCACTCCCCAGACGCCGGCCTGGGTGTGACAGCTCATGCAGTTCTCGCCAAACAGACTGGTGCCGTCCCGGACCCGGCGGTGGAGTGCAATGTTTCGGGGCCGATGGATCAGCCAGGCGTCTACCTGGGCCAGGTGGTAGTAGATGGCGTGCCGCAGGGCTCGCCGTGGGTCGTTGTAGGGAGCCGGCTTTACTAGCCGCAACTCGAGCTCGTAGGCCGGCTGATTGGCCTCTACCCTTAGAAAGTAGACCCCTCCCGGTTCCAGCTCACGGGTGACAAAAGAGCGAAAGTTCCTGTCCTGCTGGTGGATCCGCTCATTGATGTCGCGGCCCTCGTAGTAGCTGAACACGGGGACGGGTCCGGGGATGACCTCGACCAGCGGATGGACGTAGGGGACCTGGGCATTGTTACCCACCTGTTTGATATCTGGGACCTCCGAAGGTCCGAGCTCTTCTGGTGTGGGCACGCCCAGCCGATACACCCTCAAGCGGGCACTGACGATCGGTTCCACCATCTGGAGATTGGCTGTGAGAACCCGGGGCTGCCTTCCCCGGTGTTCAACGCGGAACCAGTCGTCCGGAGAGGCGCCGGAGCGGGTGTTGTTGTAGTACTCCAGATCGTCGGCACCACCCACAACCCGGATCACCTGGTCCTGGTCCGTGTCCTCAAAGGGCACCAGAACGGCTTGCTCGGGCGTGTTGTTGGGCTCGGCTTCCAGCAGGAGATCTCCCTTGGAAATCGCGGGAACAGAGGTGACGGATACCCTGATCGGAAGCTGGCTCACCTGGGGGGTTCGAACCGGCAGAGAGGTGGCCCGTTGGGCCAGACCGGTGTCGCGCCAGATCTTGCCCAGGGGTTGGGAGCGGTCTGTCACGGTTTCCAGGTTGAGGTGGTAGGGGCCAGCCGTGGGGGCCCTGTAGACCAGATGCAGGTCCGGGTCCAGCGCATGCAGCGTCTTCTCCCACCCGGTCGAAGCTTTGGCGTCGAGGTCTCCTCGCTTCCCATCGAAAGCCAGATCAGGAAGATCGGGTCCCCGCCAACGTACCTCGATGCGGGCATTGGGAGGAAGAGAGGAGGGTTCGGGGATGCCCACCGACATCTGAAGGATCTGGTCCCGCTGGAGTTGCCACTGACGCTCCCAACTGCCTTCGAAAACAACCCACTTCTGGAAGTCGAACGCTCGGTTCCTAGCCAGCTGCGAAGCTCCCAGGCCGATCGCCATGAAAGCACAGGCTGGCAGCAGTAATATCCTTCGGCCCGTCACTCAAAATTCCCCGTTAGCGCTTCGAGCAGCGTGAGATCGTAGATTAGATGATAGCCCCGTTTTTCAAATTCTTCCATGAGGAAAGTTGAGCTGTTGTCCATCTCTCTCCTGGTGATAGCATTCACGCTAGCTGTTGTGCTGTCGCACCCACCATCGGGGTCTATCAATGGCTGCGTCTCAGTAGTAGACTGACGGGAAGATGGAGCGACAAAAGCTCGTCTGTGTTGGGATTGTTGTCGTCGCCCTGGGGGCGGTGCTCGCCCAACAACAGGACCACCAGTCTCGCTACCAATACCACTCAGGAGAGATTTCCATTCCGCCCGCATCGGAAACCGAGCCGTTCCTGCTGGAGTTCTCTCCTGCCCGAGCCGTCGCCTATATGGAAGAAGGGGCTACGGCCTGGACTCGGGAACGCAAATGTCTGTCCTGTCACACCAACGCCACTTACATGGTCACTCGCCCGGCGCTGACCAGCAGCCTGGGAAGGCCGTCGGAGGAGCTTCGTGCCTTTGCCATTCAGCAGTTGACTGAATTTCAATCGACCGATCTCGAGAAACTCAGGTCGGGCATCAGACCGACCCAGGTGGCCTATCTGGCCCAGGGTATGGCTGAATGGGACGCCCACGTCACCGGCAAGCTCTCTGCCGAAACCGAGGACGCTTTGGATTTGATGCTCCAGGTTCAAGGGGAAAGCGGCGACTGGGGCAACACCGATGCATGGCCGCCTTTCGAGTCGAGCAACTATCACTCCACCACGGTGGCGGCGCTGGCGATGGCCACGGCTCCGGGATGGTTGGCGGTGCGAGCCAAGGACGAGGCCGTAGAGAAGGTGAAAAACTACCTTAAAGGGGGTGCGCCCCACGACTATGGTCGGCTGCTCCTTCTCTGGGTGGCGACGCGTTGGCCTGGGTTGCTTGACGAGGATGTGAAGCAGAAGTTGATCGCGAACGTCTGGCGACATCAGCGAAAAGACGGAGGATGGTCCATTCGTACCTTTTCTTCTCCCGACAAATGGGGAAGGGGCAATCGTGCCGAGAAGCTTCGGGCCGAGGACGAGTTCCAGAATCCTCCCAGTGACGGTCACCAGACAGGCCTCTGTTTATTGGTGCTGAGGCAGGCTGGGGTTCCGGCAGCCGATCCTCGACTCCAGCGGGCTGTGAAGTGGCTGTTGAGCCACCAGAGAGAGTCGGGCCGTTGGTGGACACGGTCCCTCAATACCGACAAGTTCCACTTCATCACCTACAGCGGCACCTGTTACCCGCTCCTGGCCCTGGACAGCTGCGGGCTGCTCGAAGCCATGTAACCCTGGGTCAAATTCGGTCTTGTAGCTTCATCGGGGTTATTGCAGTCCGGGAAGGTCTTGGCAATAACGCTTACAGCGTAGAGACTGAAATGGGTATGACTAGACCCAGGGTAGCTCGCTTCGCATCGCAACCCTGGGCTACACGCAGTAACGCCTTCGGCGTATGTGATAGGCCCACTGATCCACGTAAAGTTTCTTTCCTGTACGATCCAGCGCAGTCGGTGGCGTCGCTAAACTGAAAGTTCATTCGCTAACGTGGCTTCGGTCTCCAGGCCGAAGGTCTAATCGCGAAATATCGCAGTTGGCAACCGTCGAATCACAAACCGCAGACGTCGAACGTGCGAGGTGTGAAGGGCAGAATCGCGGCCTTTCTTCGCGCAGAAGCCCCGCGACGTCGATCTAGTCAATTTAAACTTGCCGACGCTCGGGGCGTGATTGTGTACTATCGGTAGGGCCATGGACGAAAGATCGGGCACGGCGGTATCATTGGCAGCTTCTTCCAAGATTCCCCTCTTCCCAGTCCTGCTGGTGAATTTCATCGGGTCTCTCGGTTTTAGCATCGTATTGCCCTTCCTTGTGTTCGTCGTCCTGAAGTTCGGAGGCAACCCCGTCGTCTATGGACTGGTAGGAGCCACATATCCGGCTCTCCAGCTTCTGGGCGCACCGATTCTTGGCCGCTGGTCGGATCGCTACGGCCGAAAGAGGATCCTGCTGATCAGCCAGATAGGAACACTGATTTCCTGGGTCATCTTCGCAGCTGCCCTGTTTCTTCCTCGGACCATCCTCGCGAGTGTCGAGTCTTCCCTGTTGGGCAGTTTCACCCTGACGCTTCCGTTGGCGTTGGTCTTTGTAGCCCGAGCTCTGGACGGTCTCACGGGTGGCAACGTCTCGGTTGCAAATGCCTACGTGGCTGACATCACGTCGGAAGAGGAACGCAGCCAGAGTTTCGGCCGCATGGGTGTAGCCTCGAATCTGGGATTCATCGTTGGTCCGGCCCTGGCAGCGTTACTGGGAGCGACGGCCCAGGGTGAGAGTCTCCCCATTTTTGCAGCTCTTCTGATTTCGCTCGTGGCCGCCGTTCTGATTGCGGTCCGGTTGCCGGAGTCGAACCCCTGTGCTCTCGAGCACGGCCCCGAGGTAGCCGACCTGAACCGGGTATTCGGGCACGAACACAAGGACTGTGTTGAGTTTCAGGACGGCGATGAAGCCAAGCTCAAGGACGCATTGGACAGACCGGGCATGGTATCCATCCTGGCGCTCTATTTCGTGGTGTTCCTTGGATTCAACTTCTTCTACACGACATTCCCGGTGCATGCAGCCGGAGTCCTCAGCTGGACGGTCATCGATACCGGCGTGTTTTTTGCTACTCTCAGCTTTTTCCTGGTGTTGGTACAAGGACCCGTTCTGGAACGGCTTTCCAAAGTAGTCTCGGAGGATCGACTGATCCTCGTTGGCAGTCTGGTTCTGGGCAGTAACTTTCTGCTGATGCTGTCACACGATGCTGGCGTCATCTACATGGCGGCCGTTCTCTTTGCTGTGGGCAACGGAATCATGTGGCCTTCGGTACTGTCGTCGCTCTCGAAACTAGCTGGAGAGCGATATCAAGGTGTGGTGCAAGGCTTTGCCGGTGGAATCGGTGGACTCGCCAGCGTCCTCGGTCTCATCCTCGGCGGTCTCCTCTACGAAAGAATCGGAGGGTTGACCTTCGCGGTATCGGCGGGACTCATCTATCTGAGCTCCGTGATTTCCCTACGGCTACTCTCGCCTGCCAAGCGCGCAAGAAAGCAATGAGTGCACTGTTTCAGTTCCACACAGGAGTAGTCTGACAAGGATGTTTTCCAGAATGATCCTGATGATTTTGCTAGGCCTCTGCTCCACCCCTTGCTCTTCCACCCCTTGCTCGCAGGAAAGCGAAGAACCTTCTCACAGTGGAGTCGAGACAAGTCAATTCCGATTGAGCCTCCGGGATACCGACTATTCCATGGCTCGCACCAGGATCTACCAGCTGACGAACGATCAGCTTTCCATCACGGTAGGTGGCATTCAGCGCGATCAGGATAGGCTCGTTTTCAAGCACAAATTCGATAGTGAAGAGAAGGCAGAAGTCGTCCGTTTGCTCGACCCGATTGATTTCGAAGGGTTGAAGAAACGATATTCGAATGACTGTATGGATGATGGCTCACAGATCGTCTTGGATTTCAGAAGAGACACCTTGGAGCGATCGGTTCATCTGAACAACTATTACCTCGAAGAGGTCGCAGGAATAGTGGAGTTCACAAACTCGATCGCTCCTAAGCACCTTGCGATCTGGTACGACCGCGAACGATTGCTCAAGGCTTTGGAGCGCTGCGAGAAGCGGCGGGCTGCTCCTTCCCGAAGGTAGAACCCAGACTCTCGGCGCCACTGAAGGACTTCCGCCAGGTTTCGCTGGACAGGAATCTGCCCGGGGGTACAGTGATGCCAAATCCAATCCAGAATTCTTCAAATGGCTGAACACCAGAGCTGAGGGATGTACGGGTCGCCGCTACCCACGACAGCGGTTGTCGACCGAGATGTCTAAAACCGAGATGTCTAAAAAGGAGGAGTCCATGTCCGGAACTCGCCTTCTGAACGTAATCTATAAGGGTCCAGCAGCTGGCAGAACGAACAGAGATCGTTGGCGTGGGGCACGCCTGGGGATCATTCTCATCCTCTTTGTCGCAGTGGGCTTGTTTCCGGAAGTCGTCGTGGCCCAGAGTGCAATGGGCGAAATCGAAGGCCGGCCTGCACCTGTGAGCCGGCGCCAGTGTATCGGAGGGGCGAACGCGGGCAACCTCTGCAATCAGAACTCCGACTGTCCCGGTTCCTCTTGTCAGCCGACCAACATCTTCAACGTAACCGTGGCTGTCCGGTTCAATGCCAGCGCAGCTCAACTGACTCAGATCCAGAATGCCTTTTCGGGTGCCTCTCAGGTCCTGTTCGACGCCACCGATGGGCAGGCGCAATTCGGCCAGGTCTCGATCTTCAACAACTCCACTGGCAGCAACGGTCACTTCTGGATCAACAGCACCGGTGGCTGCTCCGCTGATACAGGTAGCTGGGGCAGCTACAGCGGCGGCAACGTCGATATTGGAATTGCTGCCGCGACGGGGGCCAACGGGCCTTCCTGTATCGCGCACGAGTTTGTGCATCTGACCTACGACGCGCGCGACGAGTACGAAGCCCGGGCAGCCGGTTGTGGCGCGCTTTCTGGAGGAGCAATGTGCCCGGATCCGACCCAAGGACCGAACAGCACTGCCGCCGAGGCCTGTCTGATGGAGTGCTGTGGCCGGGTCGGCACCGAATTGTGTTGGGGGCAGGCGGCAGGCGACAATCTGGCTGCCGGTAACCACGACGCCACCAATGTCACCGAACAGCCGGTTTGCCGCTCAAACCGTTCCTGCTGGGATCAGGTTGGCTGGTCCTGGCCCAATACTCATCTGGTGCCCGCTGGAGCCCCCGACCCTGGGACGGGGGGCCAGGTCCACACTCCGGTTGTCTTTCTGCAGCCGCCTTCCAACGCACGTCTGGTGATGGTGCTCGATCGTTCGGGTAGCATGTCGCTCGATTCGCCGACCCGGCTGGCGCAGCTTCAGACAGCGGCTCTCGACGTCGTGGATATAGCAGAGAATGGCGTGGAGTTGGGCATTGTGTCTTTTGCCACGACGGCTAGTGACGACAAGACCATCATGGCGCTGGGGGCGAACCGCAACGCCTGGACGACTCCAGTCAACAATCTGACTGCGGTCGGTGCCACCAACATCGGCGACGGACTGCAGCACGCCTACGACATGATCATTGCCGCCGCCGGCGTAACCGGCAGCACCGGGGTCATCTTGATGACCGATGGCGTCAATAATCGGCCTTCAGGCATGGCAGCGACCGACTTGCAGAGTAAGATCGATTTGCTGTTGATGAACAACATTCCGGTCTGGGTGACCTGTACCGGTGACGATCTGGGACTCGATTCCCAGTGTGCCGAGATCGCCTCCGGGACCAACGGAAGCTATGTCGACTCCTCCGATTCGGCTGAGGTCCCAGAGAGGTTTGTGGGCTTCTACGAGCAGATCGCTGGTCGATCACCCACCAAGAGCGTGCGCGGTGATGCCAAGGGCACGGAGCAGCCCCTGCAGTTCCTGGTGGAGAAGGGAGCCCGCGTAGCCACGTTTACGGTGCAGTGGACAGCTCCCAACGCGGAGGCAGTGGTTCTAGTGCTTGACCCCTCGGGGCAGACCCTCCAGACCCTCGACATCAAACAAGGCCGCTACTTGCGGGTAATGAAACCGTCTCCGGGGATCTGGAACGTCCGAATCGACTTTATCGGTAACTTTCCGGCGGATGAGGAATATGTGGTCAAGACCTATGTGGACAATCCCCAGGTCAATGCTCTGGCGGCGCTGCGTCAGCCCGTCATCCAACCCGGGGAAACCTTCGAGATTTGCTCACGGCCACTCCTGGAGGTTCCGCTGAACGGCCTCACCATTTCTGGGCACGTCCAGACTCCCAGCGGCAATCTTATCCCCATCTTCCTCTTCGATGACGGTGGCCTCCAGTCGTCCAGCCTGGACGAGATAGCCGAAGACGGCAAGTACTGTGCAACCTTCAAGGATACCGACGAACGAGGAGCCTACATCTTTCACCTGGACGTCGTTGCGAACGGGGCAAAGGCGGTCGAACATGAGCATCCCGGCATCGAGTTCATTGCACCCGAAGTAGTGGATTTCGAACGCTTGATCGAACTTTCCGGAACCGTCGTCGATCGTCCCCGAAAGCAGTCCACGGAACTGTGGAATTTTGAGGGGAAAGCCTTGGGTGGAAGAATAGCCGCTACCATCAACGGCTGTTTGGTCGCTATCAGCACTGAACCTGGACAATCGGCCCAGGAAGTCGCGGCGAAGTTTGCCGCTGCTATCAATGAGAATGAGTGTCTAAAGGCTCAGGGCATCACGGCGACGGCGACGGGTGGAATCGTTTCTGTCTCCGGACTGGACGTTGACGTCACTGACACCATCATCACGGACCAGGGGATCAGACATGAGACGATCCCGACCTTGCCGGTTCAAGACTTCGCAACCGCGGTACGGGGCGACAACAGTCTGACTGAAGTGGTCTTCGTGCAGGGTGCAGATACGCTTCCGAAGACCGCTGCTTCGGCGGTGTTCCGGTCGCAGCAGGGAGAGGCCCTGGATGCCAAGTCGGTAGAGCTGACTCCGAACTCCACCTCCTCGGTGCTTTTCAAGAGTGAGAGGGGTCTTGAGGTTGGACACGTCGAGACGGTGGTGAGTCCGGGAGTGGTCGCGTCGGAGATCATTCGCCTTTCAATCCCCGGCGTCGGAGAGCTCCCTCCAATTGGAGTTCCACCTTCTCCGCCCTGCGAGAAGCCGGTCGTCGCACTGAAAAAGAACGCTGAGCTCGACACCGGAGTGGCCCTTGCCAACACGACCGGGGAGAACGCCTCCTGTGATTGGGCGATCTATTCCGGCACCGAGGGGTCTCTGGTCGGAATGGGAACCACGGCGGTTCCTGCCTTGGGGCAGACTCAGTTCTTCCCCCTCAGCGACCCGTCGCTGCCTAAGCTCTCGCTACCATTCGAGGGAAATGTCCAATATGAGTGCAGCGTGCCGGTTCATCCATTCTCCCTCTTCCAGAGACAGGAGGACGGAGCTCTCTTCTCGAACGCAGCAGGCTGTCTCGACGAATCGCCGGCTCCGAATAACCTGACAGGAGGAGGCGCGAACTAGATTTCAGATGGTCTGCCTATAGGTAGGTGTTGAACCACTCATTGATTCTGAGCTCGACCTCCGATGGGATACTGTGTCCTTGACCGTGATTGAGAAGTCCGAGCCTGGCTGGGTCGCCGTAGAGCCGATAGGCTGGCATCGCAGCGTGGATGAAGGGGGAGCTCTTGACACCGTCTGTGCCTTCACCGGCTAGCAGCAGAAAGGGGCGAGGAGCGATCAGGGCCATCACTTCCTGGTGGTCGTGACCGAACTGTTTGATCCCGGGGCCCAGGTACCAGGAGGCGTACCAGTTGGAAAAGTGAGCTCCAATTCCAGGTTCACTGGAGATGGCAGCACGGACCCGCTCATCGAAGGCCGCCAGATAGAAAGATTCTTTGGCGCCTAGAGAGTGTCCGAAGGCTCCTAAACGGCTGCTGTCCACTTCGTCCACCTGCTCCAGGACGTCCAGACCGCGTTGGGCGTCGAAAAGCATCTTGGCCATCCCCGTGGAGTTGGGATGCCGCACCTGGAATTGGTGGACTCGGACTTCCCAGGCATGACGAACCCAATTACTCGGTGGCTTGAACCAATGTGGGTCGTTCTGGCTTCCGGGATGCTGTTCCTGGCAGGAGGAGGGCAGCGCGCCTTCGTCGACATCCTCCCACAAAAAGCAGGCGGGAGAGAACGTCACGAAACCCTGCTGGGCCAGCTTGAGGCCGAGGGCCAGCTGGTTTTTCCCTTCCACTCCCGCCGGCTGTCGAATGGTGTTATGCGTGGTCGCGTGGAGGACCACGATGCCGGGGGCTTTTCCGGATAGCTTCCTGGGTTTGATCAGGTAGCCGCGGACCCTGCGGCCAGGCTCGCCCTCGTACTCTACCAGTTGACGAATAACCCCAGGGGGCGACTGGACCGGACCCGTGCCATTGCTGGCGGGTTGTTCGGTGATGAACTCCAGCCGGGGAGGGTTGGGATTCTGGGGTAAGGGACCCAGGTAATCCAGCCAGGAGCGTCGTATCTCGTCGCGGCGTTGACGCCAGGCGTGGAGAGATCCAACCAGGGTCCCGTCTTCCCTCGCCAAGGCAGAGGCAAGAGGCGTTTGTCCTTCCATACTCGGACGCTGCACCTGGGCCAGCCAGGGGACGTTCCGGGCATGCGACTGACCTCGGGCAGAGAAGGTGGATGCCGCCGCCGCACCCAGCGAGGCCACCAGACACTCCCGACGAGAAAGGACTCGACCAGATTTAGGATAGCTACGAGACGTGGATTGTTTCATTTGATTCAGAGTACGGATCTAGGGATCTAGAAACAAGCCTGAGGTGCGGATCTCGGCGTGCTTCGCTGGAACCACGACCTATCGAAGCATCGTTTATCTGTCTCCTTGCAAGCACCCGGGAGTCCCAGTAGACTCCGAAGACGGTTCATTTTTTGCCGGTCTTTTATCCCTGATCGGGTGGTCAGGTCCTGTTGGCCTCTTGTGATCGGGCCTTTGGCGCCTCGGGAGAAGGAACATGAGAGAGAGAATTATCTTGTCAGCTCTAGTGATGGTGGTGGTCCTCGTGATCGGGATGGGCTCACCTGACGGCCTCCTTTGGGCTGGGAAGGGAACCCGCACCGCGGTTCGGGGACTGCGTGGAGCTGTGACGGCCGGGCACCCTCTGGTGGCAGATGTGGGGATGGAGATCTTCAAGCGGGGGGGCAACGCCGTGGATTCTGGCGTGGCCATGTTGCTAGCGGCCTCTGTTGTTGAGTTCAACTCCTTCGGGTTCGGAGGGGAGATGCCGACTCTCATCTACTCGCCCCGAGAACGGCGTGTGGTAGCCGTCAACGGCAATACCCGGGCTCCCAAGGCGGCCAGCATCGGCTGGTTTCGGGAGCAGGGATACACGCTCATCCCGGCGGATGGATTCATGCCGGCGGGTGTGTGCGCAGTGCCAGCAGCCATTGTGCTCAGTCTGGAGCGCTATGGTACGCTTTCCTTCTCTGAGATTGTCCAGGGTGCCATTCGGTTGGCAGAGGGATTCCCTGTGGACGCACGCTGGCGAAAGTACGTCGGGAGGAAGGAAACGGCGAAGTATCGGGGACCCAAGACCTTCCGTACGGAGTGGCCCAGTTCGGCCGCCGTGCTGCTCCACGACGGCAGGGTGCCGGGAGTGGGAGAGGTCACTCGCAACCCGGACCTGGCCGGCACCTTTCGACGCCTGGCGAAAGCGGAGAAGGACATCTTGAAGAAAGGCGGTGACCGGAAATCGGCACTCAGGGCGGTTCACGACTATTTCTACAAAGGCCCAATCGCCCAGGAGTTGGTCGAGTTTTCCCAGGGGTTCAAGGTTCGTGACGGTGAGGACGGCTACCATCACGGCCTTCTGACAATCGAGGATTTCGCCGATTACGAGGCCAGGATCCAGGAGCCCTGGAGCATCGACTACCGGGGCTATCAGGTCTACAAGTGCGGACCCTGGACCCAGGGGCCTGTATTCCTCCAGCAACTCGCCTTGCTGGAAGGC
Organism: Acidobacteriota bacterium; assembly: GCA_965219005.1. GTDB lineage: Bacteria > Acidobacteriota > UBA6911 > RPQK01 > JAJDTT01 > CAUZIZ01. The sequence goes on from CBDCMS010000004.1 coordinate 831,024, forward strand.
TACGATCTTGCCTCCCTGGGACACAACAGCGCCGACTACCTGCACCTCTGGCTGGAGACGGCCAAACTGGCTCACGCCGATAAGGAGAAGTACTACGGCGATCCCGACTTCGTGTATGTTCCGCGCCAGGGTCTACTGTCCAAGGGGTACGCCAAGTTGAGGAGGCAGCTCCTCGATTGGACGAAAGCCTCCCTGGATCTGCGTCCAGGAGATCCTTTCCCCTTTGATGCCCATCCCGAGAAACGGCCGTCCAATCTGAGTCTGGCTCCTGTCGAGCCCGGGTTGAAAGATGACGGTACCACCGGCGTCCGTGCGGTGGACTCTCACGGGACCATCTTCTCCTCTACACCCAGCGGCGGGTGGCCAGCCTCCTCACCTATTGTCCCGGGACTGGGCTTCTGCCTTGGCAGCCGAGTCCAGATGTTCTATCTGGAGGAGGGACTGGCCAAGTCCCTGGCCCCGGGCAAACAGCCTTCCACCAGCCTCACCCCTAGCCTGGTCATGAAGGACGGTCGCCCCTGGATGGGTTTCGGCATGCCGGGAGGAGATCAACAGGATCAGGGAACGCTTCAGTTCTTCCTGAACGTGGTGGACTTCGACATGCGATTGCAGGACGCGCTGGATGCCCCCAAGGTCTGGACCAAGCATTTTCCCGGTCTCTTCTATCCCCACAAGGCGGACCCCGGCCGAGCCTTCCTGGAAGGGCGACTCGCCAACCTGGAGGAGATCGCTGTTGATCTGCGCCAACGGGGTCACAAGATCACGGTGGCCAATCCCTGGAGTGGCGACAACACCATGGTGGTGATGATTGATCCCAGGACGGGCACCCTGGTGGCGGCAACCAATCCACGCATGGAGGGCAGCACGGCGCTCGCCTGGTAGGAGGAACCCCCTATTCTCGGGGCTTCGCTTGGAGTGTCAAGGTTGGGGAGACTGCACTGTTGTCCGACTCTCTCCTCGGAACGTGGGCTCATGTTGCAGACGAGTAAAGTCGTTCGCGGCTCCGTGGACTTGGTTTGCTTTCCGGCAGTTCTGGTCTTTGTCGTTCTCTTTGACCGCAAACGATCGCGCCGTTGCCCTTGGCTTAGACCATAGGGTCATGCGGCTTTGGTACGATCTGCGGAATCGTCCTGGTCCAGGCGCTGGGATTTCGCACCTACTCAGATCCGGAGGCTATCAATGGAGTCGAATAGTGGGGAAAGAGCTGTAAGATTCGGAGAGTGGACTGCTGGCTGCTACAACATTGCCAAGATCGTTGCTCTGTTGGGCGCGGCACTCTGGACCTTGTTCGAGTGGAACGTTTCGATCTTCCCCAGAGAGTCGCACCAGGATTTCTTGCGGAAGGCCCAGAAGAGAACCGACCTCGCAGTGAAGATGGGCACGATTAGGCCCGAGCGCCTGGATCGACCGGCAGGGCAATCCGGGTCTGAATCGGGTGCACGGCACGATCTACTGATTCAGGGCGAGTGCACTTTTACCAATGAAAGAGATTTTCCGATCGCTCTGCAGTCGAAAGCTCTGGTCTTGAGATTTGCTACGGGTATCGAGGAGCTTGCTGCTCCAGACATGGGGGAAACCACGGGGTTTGCGCCCTTTCAGATCAACTGGTCGCGAGACCACAAGGTCGAGACGGAGGCGGCGTTTGGTCCCGTCAACGAAGGCGAAGGAGCGTCGATTCTTGAACAGGGTGGGATGAATGTCGTTCCCTTTTTTGCGCCTGTGTCAGTCCTCTGGCAACCCTCTGAGCAACAGAGGCTAGTGGAGCTGGACCTCGAGTTCTACGTCTACGGTGTCCATCCGGAGACCAGCGAAGAGATTGAAGGTTCCCGACAGGTCAAACGTATTGCCCACCGAATGCTGCTCAAGCGGATCGGCCAGAGTCGGACGATAGGTCGGACTTCCCGCCGGCGCTAGGGCTGGTATCCAGCCTTGTCGACGACGTTCTTCAAGGGTAGGATCAAAGCTGTCGGCCTTGATGTGGTTCGGACGAGGGCGCGACTGGAGGCGTTGGAGTTGTGGGTTAATCCTTAATTTGCGGGCGCACGAGCATTCTCAATCGAGGACCCCGTTTTCCGGAGGTAGAATCATGAAGGCGCTAGAACATGCAGCGATTATCGCAGACGACCCTGAGGCCCTGGTTGACTGGTATTGCACCACTCTGGGTTTTGAATTGATCACCAAGGGTGATCTGGTTCTCGATGGCAATCAGCTCACCTACCATTTTCTGGGCTTGCCTGGAGGAGCACTGCTCGAGGTCCTTCCTTCGAACAAGAAATCCCGCTCCAAGAAGGCCCCCGACGACGCAGGGATTCGGCACCTGGCTTTTCTGGTTGAGGACTTTGAAGCGTCTTGCCAGTCGCTTCGGGAAAAGGGACTGGATCTCGGCACTGAGCGGGAGTTGCCCGACGGGACCAAGCTGGTGTTCTTCCCTGATCCAGAGGGAAACCTATTGCAGCTGGTCTATCGCACCAAGGTTCTTCGTCCCTGGCTGTAGGGAACTTGACCGGGGATCGGTGGCGCTGGCCCGATAGAAGTCAGCGCGCTCTCCAGTAGCGGTAGTGAGCCAATCCCACGAGGGCATTGCAAGTAGTGTTCAGGCGGAGCTCCAGTGATTGTTCGTTGCCGTCCCCTCCCACCGCATCACCCCACCACTGTCCGTCGGGCTGCTGGTGTTGGAGGATGTAGGAGGCAATTTGCCTTGCCGCCACCCGATAGGGTTCATCGGGTGCCACCTGGTACAACTCGGCCAGGCCCCAGAGGAACTTGTGGGCTTCGACACAGCTGTAGATCCCTTCGGCCCCGGTCAAGATAGTGTTCGTGTATTGCCGGGCAGCCTCGAGGTACTTGTTCTCCCTGGTCAGGCGGTAGAGCTTGACCAGGAACACCTGAACTGGTCCCAGGCGGGCAGGGCGCTGTTTGATTCCCCCTCGATCCACGTAGTCCCGGCTTGTCTGCTGTAGCAGCAGCTGACGGGTTCCATCTGATTTGTATTCGAGGGCCAGATAAATCCCGCTCTCGCGGTCAGGTTGCATCTCCAACAGGGCGATCAAGAAATCCGCAGTTCGCCGTGCCGCGGTCACGTGACCCGTGGCCAGTAGCCCGAGTCCCGCGAATCCAGCGGTCATTGCATGCTCGACGCTATTACCACTATCGAGCGCGGCCTTGGTGTCCCGGAGTCCACCCGTGTCCGGATTCTGATGGGTAAGGATGTCTTGGGCCAGCGGAAGGGCAATATCATATCGGCCGCACATCTCGGCACCCCACACCAGCCAGCCGCGATCGTAGGTATTGGTCCATCGGGACGCTTCCTGCTCTGCCGGGATTTCCAGCTGACCACGGTCTCCCAGGAATCGGGAGGCGATCCAGTCCAGGCTGGAGAACGCCGACTGGAACGCGCCATTGATGGCGAGACTCGCTGGAACCTTGTAGTAGAGCCCAGCCTGGTCCGAAGCGAGAATGCTGCCCCGCTCATCCATCATAGATTCGATCCAGCGGCAGCCTCTGTCGAGGCTCTCAGCCAACTGCTGCTCGCCAGGGGTCTCGTTCGGTTCTGTCACGGACATGGAGCCCCTCCGCTTTGATTGGTCATGGCTAATAGGAGAGTGCACTGATTCGCCACGGGGCTACCCGAACGGGAATTGTCCTTGGCATTGTTGCCTCAAGGTAACGCGGATAATCCTCTCTGGGCGGACTTTGTGGGGCTGCCTCCAGCTCCAGCAGACGCTGAATTCGCTCCTCGGTCTCGGGGTGCGTGCGAAACAGAGACAGGGACGGTACTCGGTGTCCAACTGGGAAGATCCGTTGTAGCCATCCTTTTTGGATGCGTTCCATTTTCGCCAATGCTCTTGCCAAACCGCGTGGATTGCCTGTCAAGCGGGCGGCGTCCAGGTCGGCTTCAAACTCTCGGGTTCGAGAGAGTGCCAGTTGCAGGAGCGCGCTGGCTGTCGGCGCGCTGATCAGGAGCAAGACGAGCAGCCAGGGGAACTGGTACGCATCCATCATCAACATGGGAAGATTGAATAGCAGCATAAGCTGTCCAATCCAGGAAAGAGTCCCTGTCACCCGGCTGACCCCGTCGGCGAGCCCCATGACCCAGAGGTCGTTGTTGCGAATGTGGCTGACTTCGTGGGCGAGAACACCGGCCAACTCCTCCTGGTTGAGAGTCCGGAGGAGGCCATCGGTGAGGCCCAGGGCGGCATCATTGCGCCCCCCGACAGCGAACGCATTGACCACTCGGCTGGGTACATAGTAGAGGTTGGGCAAACCAGGCAGTTGTGCTCGTTTAGCCAGAGTGCTTACGATACGGAACAAGCCGGGGGCTTCATAGGGCGAAAGCGGGCGGGCCTGATGCAGACGAAGGACTAGTCTCGGCGAAACCTTTGGCCCGAGTAGGAGAAAGAGCGATCCCAGTAGCATCAGCCACAGCAGTCCATCGCTGCCAGTCAGAGACCACCCCATCGCTGCCAGCAACCCCAGCATCCCCGTAACCAACAGGACCGACTGCAAGAAATTGGCGACTTTCCGTTTCACAACTCGTTCTCTGCGAATCATGGACCTCTCCTTCGATCCTTCGGTTTAGACGATTCTTGCGGGACCCTTACTATTTAAGATCTGATCGGTTCGGTTCCAAGTCAGCAGCCAAACTTTCTCGAAACTCGCCAATCGGTGGCACCGCACAGATGTACTCTGTCCCCAATTCCCGAGACCCGGTCGCTGACTTGGTGGAGTCGGCGTCTTTCGCTACGAGCTTAGTGTACTTAGTACAGGGGCCAAATCACTGGGATGAGAAGCGAGGCGATGATCCAAAGCAGGATGTTGAGGGGGACGCCTACCTTGACGTAGTCCGAGAACCTGTAGTTGCCTGGCCCATAGACCATCAGGTTGGTGTGGTAGCCGAAAGGCGTGCTCAGGGCCGAGGAGGCCGCAAAGGTGATGGCCATAAGGATGGGCAATGGGTTGAGCCCAAGATTCTGAGCGAAGGCGACCCCGATAGGCACCAGCAGAATGGCCGCGGCGTTGTGAGACATGATCGAAGCGAAAACAGTAGACAGTAAATAGAAAACGGAGACAATTGCCACCGGGCCGAGGTTCTTCGTCAGGCTGAGAATGCCGCTCGCGATGACGGCGGCGGTCCCGGTGTTTTCCATTGCCACACCCAGAGGGATCACCCCAGCCAACAGAAAGATCACGAACCAGTCGATGGATTCGTAGGCTTCCTGCAGCTTGATGCATCCGAAGAGTCCCATCAGGATACATCCGACGATGGCTGCAACCAGGATCGGCATAATCTTGAAGGCTGCCAAAACCACCACCAGCGCGATGACTGCCAGGGCGTAGGGTGCCTTCTCCCTGCGGACGGTAGGCGCCTCCACTTCCTGCAGCATCAGAAAGTCCCGGTCACGGTTGAGCTCTCGCATGTACTCGCGTCGTCCCTGTAGAAGGAGCATGTCTCCGGCATCCAGTCTTATGTTGCCAACGCGCTCCTTGATGGTCTCGCCGTGTTTCTGGACGGCTAGTGCGAAGACTCCGTAGTGATGTCTGAAGTTCGCTTCCCGCAAGGTTCTTCCAATCAGCGAAGAACCGGGAGAGATCATTACCTCTGCCAGCATCACCTCCTCTGTCATCAGGTCGCGATCGGCATATTTCACCTGGGACCTTATGGAAAGACCCTCCAGCGCCTTCATTTTCATGATGCTGTGGATGGATCCACGCACCAACAGCTCGTCGCCCTCGTGAAGCTTGGTGTCCCGAAAGCCCGACCAGATGCGCTCCTTGCCTCGAATGATCTCCAGAATCGTGACATCGTATTTTTCATTCAATCTCGATTCAGCCGGTGTTCGCTGAACCAGAGAGGACTTCTTTTCCACCACCAGCAGAGTGAAGTAGCGGCCGACCTCATACTTTCCCGTCAAGTCGTCGGAGGCCCCACGGTCAGGCAGCATCCTCGGTGCCACCAGGGTGAGGTAAAGAAGCGTAACAACCAGGAACACGACTCCGAGCTTGGTCAGTTCGAACATCCCGAATTCCCGGGCGCCATGGTCTGCTGACATGGAGCTCACCAGGATATTCGTGGACGTCCCAATCAAGGTGCAGGTACCTCCCGCAATCGAGACAAACGACAAGGGGAGGAGCAGGCGAGACGGACTGGTGCCGTGCTGATGGCACACTGAGAGCGCGACAGGAATGAAGACGGCCACCGCAGCAGCGTTGTTGATGAACGCTGAGGCAACCCCGGCTGTAATCAACAGCAGCAGGAACAATCGAGTTTCACTGCCACGACCCAGATGGATGAGTTTCTGGCTGATCAGGTTGATGGCTCCCGTCTTCACCAATCCACTGCTGAGAATGAACATCGCGGCAATGGTAATGGTGGCCTTGTTGCTGAAACCTGAAATCCCTTCCTGGACGGTCAAGAAGCCTGGCCGGAAGAGCCCGATGACGATCAGAGCGGTCATGATCAGAATGGCAACCATGTCGACTCGGAGCTTTTCCGAGACGAAGAGAACCATTGCGGTGACAATGATCAGGCAGACGAGGATGATGTCGAGCATAAGGCGCTCTGGAATTGCTAAAGTGGACTATATTCTCAGCATCTGCAACAGGCGATCCAAGGGGCGAGTACTGTCAACTCCCCGGCTAGACTATGGGAACAGATTGCCCCTCGATTCTCAAGGGTACTTGTGAGCGCGCCGAAACCCATTTTCCCGCCTCAGGCTTCGACCATGTCCCTTTTGAGGTCCGTTCTGCGTTTATCTGGTTGCAGCGCTGTCCAAAACGAATTCGAAAGAAGGAAGGAGTAAGGAGGTCTGAGCATGTTGGTTTAGCTAGCAGCGTAGGAGTCTTAAACCCCAAACAACCTAGATTTCTAGGAGGCAAGAAGAATGAAACCAGGAAGGATTACCGCACTTCTGATCGCAGCCACTTTCGGTTTCGGAACGAATGCGACCGCTATAGACAAGTCCAAGGGTGTCTATCGGATTCCCTACAAGAATGGCACCAAGGTCAAAGTTACGAACAATCACGACAAACACAAGCCCAAGGGCAGAATCGACATGCACGGAACGGGTGGCAGCAAGCCGTACAAGATCGTCGCGGCGGCCGATGGGACCGTGCGTTATATCGTCGACAACCAGAGCAAGCAGGTCGACAGCAAATCGGGCGACCCCTGTACCAACAACTATGTCAGGATCGAGCACGCGGATGGAGAGTGGACCAAGTGCTCTCACATGACGAAGAGCTCCGCCACCAAGAAGGCGAAACTCAAAGTCGGAAAATTCGTGAAGGCCGGTACCTATCTCGGCGATGAAGGGAAGGTTGGCTGTGCCTCGGGTGATCACCTGCATTTCGAAGTCGGTGTGCCCAAAAGCAGCGACCCCATCAGCGCGACGGGCGGCTTCCTCAGGGACAATTCGGGCAGCAAGCGCAACCGGATCCCCCGAATCTGCGGGATCTCCGGAGGTATCTTCGCCAGCGGCACCAGCTACGATGCGCGGAGAGTTCCCGGCAACATAAAAAAGGGTAGCTCAGAAGCCAGTATCAATCCGAGTGGCAGAAAGCGACGAAGGCTGGATACCGCACTCGGAACGTGACTGGTTATGATGCCGGTAAGTCTGTGATGTACGGTGGGGTTTGGCGAAAATAGAGGAAGTCGGTTGATCTCGATCTACCCGGCTTGCCCGCAGGCGAGGGTCAACTCCAGGAGCTTGAGCGTCGTCTTCCAGTTCCGGAAGGTACTCGGGGTCCCCAGCTTGGAGTCGAAGTAGGTGTTGGTCAGCTTTGATCGTGCAAGGCCGTGGGGACACTTGAGGTAGACCTCACGGCCTTGGACAACAAACTCGTCGGGCCGTGAGCGCCGAGGGTCCAAGCCAGCGATCCTGTCGGTGCTGGGTCGGCTGGCTAGGAAGGCGACGTGCAGTTCTCGATCATCGCCGCCGCCTCGTAGGAACGGATTGGTACGGACGATTTTGCCGAGCTCCTGGGCGGTACGTGTGATGAAGGGTGTTTCCCAGCCGAAGCGCCTGGAAATGTCCTGCACGATATCGGCGCTTATCCGGGAAACCTCACTTGTTTCCGCCTCGTAGATGACATTGCCACTCTGGATGTACGTCTGAACCTGTCTGGCACCCGCGTCTTCGAAGATCGAGACGAGATTCTCCATCGGCAGTCTGTGTCGGCCGCCGACGTTGATGCCACGCAAGAGCGTGATCTGGACCGTTGGCGCCTGGGGCTTTTTCGGTGCGGCCATTCTCAAGTCAAGGCTTCGCCGACCGGCTAGTCCTGACCTTCCGGATTCTCTCGCTCTGTGCTCTCTGTCGCACCACTCTCCCGAGAACTGCGAATTGAGCAACTTAAATTGGAAGCCGGAAGAATCCCGGGAGGAATCATGAGAAGACCATGCCGAGCCGTCGTTGTCTGGACCGCCTTATCCCTGTCGCTGTTCGTCCTGGTGCCTGCGTCCCAGCACGAGGGCGTTCGCCACATCGGCACCCGAAAGCGGACAGTCAGGTCTTCCCAGAAAACGTCGAATGAACTGCCGCAAACGGCCAGCAGCCGGCATTCAAACTTCCCACGCGACAGCTCCCGGATCTGCATCCGGGAGCTGTCGACATCGGCGACCCATCGGAATGAACGGACCCTTCACTCGCCGGCCCAGATGGTTCTAATGAACCGTTTGCTGTGGGTCGTTCTGTGCCTGTCGGCATTGTGCGGGTCGAACGTCCGCTTGCCCAACTGGGACGTGGGCTGACGCTGACTGCGCGGTCGGATCTCGATTGTCCTAGGTGCTATAGTCGATCGCGACGGGTGGTTGCCGTGACGGGATACCTATATGCAAGTATCGGCATCAGAGGCGGCGTTGCTCAATTTCCACGAACGTCGTGCCGGCGCGAGTGCATTCGTTTTCGGCGACGCGGCAGACGAGAGTGGCGCTAGCAGCTATGAACGTTTAGTACAGCGCCTACCAGCGAGCCGTGTACGCATTCTCGACCTCGCATGCGGCGATGGCATGCTGCTTTCGTTGATTGGAAGCAACCACGACGCGATCGGGCTCGACCTCTCGTATCATGAGCTACGTGCCGGTCGGGCACGGACTAGCCGCCCACTAGTGCTCTCTCGTGCGCAGCGATTACCTTTCACGACGGCCCAGTTCGAATGCCTGGTCTGCCATATGGCGCTTATGCTGTTCGACGATTTAGACGAAGTAGTGGCCGAGCTCGCTCGTGTCTTGGCGCCAAGGGGTCGTCTTCTCGCCGTGGTCGGACGAAGCGGCGACATGGGGGACTCGGCAAGACGCCTGTCGGTTCTCTCAACGCAGTGGCGGCGCGACACCACGCTAACGATTGGCGATGTTCGCGCTGGATCACCTGAGGGTCTGGCGGAGGTATTCTCGGGAACTAGCTGGTGCGACCTTGAAGTGGAGGATTTCTCGGTCAGGCTTCGCGTGCCGTCCGATGAGATTTTCCGATGGCTCGAAAACGCGTTCTATCACATCGATCTGATGCCGCAAGACGCCAAGCTCCGGTTGTCCGAGTTCGTCGAAAAAAATCAGCGTGAGCTCGCCGAAAACGGCTTCATGCCCTGGACACTGAACATGCGGTTGGTCTCCGTCACTCGGGCCTCATAGATCGGCTTGCTGCAAGCGCTTGGTGCCGACCGATAATTAAGATGCATCGCGGCTATCTCATCACGTCCGGTCTGATCTTCGCGACGGTGACGATCCTCCACTTCCTGCGCTTGGTCAACGACTGGCCCCTTGTGCTGGGACCCTAGTCTATGCCCAAGTGGGTTTCCTGGGCTGGTACCGCGTTTCGCCCCTCTTCCGCCGCTCCTTGACCATCAGAGAGAAGCCGCCTTCAGTGACGGCCGGCCAGTGGCCGCTGGAAAGCATTCAATACCTGCAGGAAAGAGGTCCCGGGATCTGAATATTTCACATTCGTGATCTTGGATTTACCGTAGACAGTTCCCAGGAGAAAGTGGTCGTCTCCGACACGACACTGAGCGCGTCGAAGTTTTTCCAACTACGGTGGCTGCGCCACAAGTACAAGGTCAGGCGACGCAGGGGCGGGACGTATCCCCTCTCGCACCTCTACGGGCACTTCGGACTCGTACGCCTGACCCAACTTGGGCGCGGCGAGCCGTGGGTGAAGGCGTGAGGTCTGATGTGGGAGATCCTCATGTCCGGTTCGATGAGGAGGATGTGGAAACGGAGTGATGGTCCGGCTATTGAGGCACCGCCAGACGAAAGGGGCGGTAACGGATAGGCCGAACCCAAGGCCACCGCGCCACATCCGTACTCTACCGACAGCTGTCTTGTCGAGTACGCGGACACTAGGGAATGAGCAGAAATGGGATCGGACCCAGGACCGGCGACACCTGCTCGACATGGCGCTTGCGCTTCGTCGGCAAAGACGCGAAGCTAGTCCATTGAGATCCACCCCGGGAGTTGAATATGCGGTACATTGCACAGGCGCGTCGCGTCACCGTCCGTTTTTCGGATTCAGGCATGAAGTCAAGGTCCTGCCGTAGCGTGGTCTTTCCGGCCCTGGCCGGTTCGATCCTGTTGAGCCTGGTAGGGTACCTCCCGCTGACAGCCACGGCCGCCTGGAAGCCGGAGGAGCCGCTCCCGATCGGCTCCTCCAAACAGCTTTTCCTGGGCCCCTGGACGCAGGATGGGCGTGACGACCACCTCGTGGCCTCCATGCAGAACGTGACCCTGACGATGCACCAGGCACAGGTGGTGGACCAGAAGCTGGTGGTGCGGGACCGCCCCTGGGAAGGTTCCCGCCTGCTGGACATGTCCACCTTCGTGATCAAGGACGGCGATGTCTTTCGCCTCTACTACGGCGCCCTGGCCAAGTATCCCAAGCTCTGGGAGGAGCCCAACTGCCGAATCATCTGTTATGCCGAGTCCCGCGACGGGATCCACTGGGAGAAGCCGAATCTGGGTCTCTTCAGTTGGGAGGGTTCGCGCCAGAACAACATCATCATTCCCAACGATCAGTTTCCCTACGTGATGTCCGAATTCGCCGGACCCGGCGTGTTCATCGACCCCGTGGCGCGGGTGCCGGAAGAGCGCTACAAGATGATCCTCAAAGCGACCCCGGTCCGAGGGTCCGGTGAGCTCCAGCAAGAGGCGTTGCCCAAAGGCCAATATCTGTTTGCCTCGGGAGACGGAGTCCGCTGGAGGCTCCTGAGCCCCAGGAAGGTCAACCCTGGCGCCAGCGACACCAAGTTCTCGGTCTTCTGGGACGCGGAATCCAGGCGCTACGTCACCTACACCCGGGTCAAGCATCAGCAGCCCGATTCCCCCAAGGTCCTGGATCTGAGCCGGTACCATCTGAAGCAGTACGGACTGAAGCTCCACGTGGCCGGGCGGCTGGTAGGTCGGATCGATTCGCCGGACCTGTTCAACTGGAGTGAGGAGCGGGCCGTACTGGCGACGGATGCCGCCGATCATCAGGGGCTCAGTGAAGCCGTCCTACACCACGATCAGGAGGATGGGGGCCGGGGAGAGGCATTCCGTGGCGGCGTGGACATCTATGGGGGCAATATCTCGCGCTATTCGGAGGCGGAGAATGCGTACGTCGGCCTACCTCTCTTCTTCTACCACTGGAAGAAAGGTCCGGCGCGGGTGGGGGAGCATGAGGTGGCCGACTATAGCTTTCCAGGAACGGTGGATGTTCAGTTGGTGACCAGCCGCGACGGCATCCGCTTCCACCGGGCTCCGGGCCGGCGGCCCTTCATTCGCCTGGGCCCCCGGGGGTCCTGGTGGAGTCGGATGATCTGGCCCGCCGGCAGCGTGATCCGGGTGGGAGACGAGCTCTGGATCTACTTCTCGGGTCACGACGTGGCCCACAACCAGGAACAACAGCTGCTGGTGAGTAACGGCGCACACGGTAGGGCCGTTCTGAGGCTGGATGGATTCATCTCAGCCGACACCGACTACCAGGGAGGCGAGTTGGTGACCCGTCCCCTGGTATTCGACGGGGAAAGACTCCAGCTCAACCTGGACACCAGCGCCGGCGGGGTCGTCCGGGTGGAGCTGCAGGACGTCCAGGGCAGTCCGCTGGAAGGCTTCGAGCTCTCCCGGGCCACTGAGATCAACGGCAACTACGTCCGGGTGACGGCGTCCTGGGAGGGCGGGAGCGACGTGGGGCCCCTGGCCGGGCGGCCGGTCCGCCTCCGATTCGTGATGCGCGACTCCAGGCTCTACTCCTTCCAGTTTCTCCCTGGTGCATCTGTGGGTTCCGACGGGTGAGGCGCAGTCATGCTCACCTCATCATCAACAGAGTTGCCCCCGTAATCGTCATGCAGAAAATCAAGCCGGCCGATGATGCCCAGGAAGCGTCCAATACCGCATGAATCGGAGAATCCGACCAGAAAGCGGGCTTCAGGTCGTGTGGTACGAGAATCCCGCTAAGCAGCGAGGAAGGACCAGCAATCGCTTCAACCCGACGCGCTGAGCCACGTCACGGTCTTTCGCGACGGCGATGTGATTCGGATGTTATACCGTCGCAAATCTGAACGTCCGCTTCTAAGGTCGGAACCGGTTATTCAGGGGCGATCTACCCTGAGACCGTTTTTACGGTCAGATCTGCGCTATCACACCGCCGCTCGATTTGATCGCAAGCCGACGGCGGCTTCCGCCTGAGACTGTGTGAAAAGTCCAAAACCTCTTCGATTTAGGGGTCTCTTTACCCTTCCTACGACGGAGATCGTGGCTTGCACGCGATCCTACGAAGTCAAAATTTCAAATCCGAAATCATGAATGACTTTTCACACAGCCTCGCCTAAGAGCGGTCACTCAAATCTTCCTCGGAAACGTCTGCACTAACGACCGCAAACAGGCCAAGAGCGGTTATTCCGCGCAGACCTTCCGACTTCTATATACGCCCCTCCTGACATTGCCCTTCGAGATCCAAAGATCTAGTATTGCCACATACGCTCTCCAGCAGTCTGGAGGTTCGTTGATAGGCCAAACCATCTCCCACTACAAGATCACCTCCAAGCTCGGCGAAGGCGGCATGGGCGAGGTCTATCGAGCCACCGATACCAAGCTCAACCGGGATGTGGCCCTGAGGGTCCTGCCTGATGCCTTTGCCGCCGATCACGAACGCATGGCCCGCTTCTCCCGGGAAGCCCAAGAGCTGGCCCTCCTGTCCTAAGAACTCACTCCCCAGGACAATGTTAGGGAGTGGGGGGACGTGGATAAGCGGGTTTAGGTTGTTGACTCTCCCTGGAAGACAAGGAGCTATACAATGCTGGGTATGAATCCCATTGAAGACCCCGATGAGCGCATCCGGCAGAATGCCCCTCAGTTCGCAACAACACATTGGAGCCTGGTTGTTTCTGCCGGCAGTCCCGATGAACCCGCCGCACAGCGTGCGTTGTCGGAACTTTGCAATGCGTATTGGTATCCGCTCTACGCTTACGTCCGTCGGCGAGTTGACGATGTTCACGACGCACAAGATCTGACACAGGCTTTCTTCTCACACCTGCTAGAACAACAAACAATCGCGCGCGCCGACCCCACGCGCGGTCGCTTCCGGGCATTTCTGCTTACGGCTCTCAAAAACTTCCTTGCGGGCGAGTGGCAGAAAGGTCGCGCCAGAAAGCGGGGCGGTGGCAGGGCAATATTGTCGTTGGATTTTGACTCGGGCGAATCCCGGTATCAGATTGAGCCGGCTGACCATCTGACGCCGGAGAAACTTTACGAACAACGTTGGGTACTGACACTCCTGGATCATGTTCTCGATCGGTTGCAGGTAGAAATGGTGGAGACTGGTAGGAGGCAGTACTTCGAGCAGCTAAAAACAGCCATCACGGGGGACGCCACGGCTCACGAGTACGAGCAGGCTGGTCGGGCGCTTGGTATCACAGCGGCAGCGGCCAAGCAAGCAGGATACCGCATGCGCAAACGATATCGTCAACTGTTTCGCCTGGAGGTTCTCCGGACTTTGGCAGACGGCGGGGATGTCGACGATGAAATCCTACAGATTTCGGAAATCCTGGCCAACTAGCGAGCAGAATTTGTGTTACCGAGTTGGCGCGATCCTGTAGTAGAGGGTGGATCACAATTGGAGGGAATCGCAATGACCGGAACGTCTGACTGCCCCAAGTGTGGTGCCCGATTACCTGGAGATGCGCCCGCCGGACTATGCCCGAGATGCCTGGTTGAAGCAGGAAAGGAGAGTGAGCGTGGAGCGGAAGCAGCGACTGCGCTGCCCAGTCGAGGGGCTTCTCCGAGAAGTGGACTGGGCTCCCGATTCGAGCCACCTGCGGTCGACGAACTGGCGCCCCTGTTTCCTCAACTCGAAATCCTTGAACTTCTGGGGACAGGCGGGATGGGTGCTGTCTACAAGGCCCGGCAGCCTGGACTTGATCGCCTTGTGGCCGTGAAGATCCTACCTCGGGAAATCGGCGATGATCCTGCGTTCGCCCAACGGTTTACACGGGAGGCTCAAGCGATGGCCCAGCTGAGCCACCCTCACATCGTCTCTGTGTACGATTTCGGCAATACGGATGGGACCTTTTACATTGTCATGGAGTACGTCGACGGGCCGAACCTGCGGCAGATGATTCGGGCGGGTAAGCTCCAGCCCGAGCAGGCTTTGGCCATCGTGCCTCAAATCTGTGAGGCTCTGCAATATGCCCACGACGAGGGCATAGTCCATCGGGATATCAAGCCGGAGAACCTACTGCTGGACAAGAAAGGCCGGCTGAAAATCGCCGACTTCGGTTTGTCGAAGCTTCTGCGTGAAGATCGGCAGGAAGTCTCCCTTACTGGTACCCACCAGGTGATGGGGACGCTCCGCTACATGGCACCCGAACAGATGCAAGGATCGAGTGCGGTCGATCACCGGGCGGACATTTATTCACTAGGGGTTGTGTTCTACGAGATGCTGACGGGCCAGTTACCGATCGGCCGATTCGAACCACCGTCGAAAAAAGTGCAGGTGGACGTCCGGTTGGATGAAGTCGTTCTGCGGTCTTTGGAATCGGCACCCGACCGGCGCTATCAGCACGCCAGCGACGTGAAGACCGACGTCGAATCGATCGTGGGCGCCAGCGACACCCGACTCCCGCCCGCAAAACCGGTCACGGTAGAGTTGGAGTCATCGGTCCGCCGTCGACTGAAGATCCCGGCAATCGGAATGCTGGTTGCTGGCATCGTGAACCTGCTCGCAACACTGGTGGTTCTTCTGATCCCCGTTTTGGTTAAGGCTTCAGGAGGTTTCGCTGACGGTTTAGAAGGTTTCGTTGAGGGTTCAGGAACTTTCGCCAAGGCGGTTTTCCTAAGCGTCATAGTCGCGTTTTTGAGTTTGGTGTCGGGCATCATTCTGGTGCTCGGCGCGGCCAGAATGTTTGACCTGCAGTCCTATCCAATCGCGCTGATCGCGGCCGTGGTAGCGATCTTGCCACTCGCCTTTGGATTCCCGATCAGCCTGCCGTTCGGCATTTGGGCGCTGATTGTGGTGTTGAGGCGCGACGTGAGGACCGCGTTTGCCGGGGAATCTGAACGGGAACAAATGATGAAGGAATCGGCTTCGGCGGTCGGCGGGACGATGGTAGTTGGCCTCACGGCTGGCCTCGCGGTGGGATTGGCTCTGGGCACAGCGATGGACAACATTCCGCTCTACATGACTCTTGGGATCGCCCTCGGTTTTCTGTTCGGCTGGGGTATCGACATAAACAACCGCCGAAAATCCAAAGACTGACGCCAGCAACACTCCAGCCGTCGAAATTGTGAGATCAATGACACAAGTTCTGACAGCCGTTCGAACTGTGCGAGGGAAGAGTAACACAAGCACCACGAAAGGACAGACATGTTCATAATCAAGTGGGGCAGCCCGGTTTCATGGGCCTCTATACTACACCGCCGTTCCATTTGATCGCTCCTGACCGGCTGCTTCCGCCTAAAATCGGTCATTCTGGTTTTGCTCGCGGGGAGATCGGAGGCTTCGGTATGGGATCCGATCTCACCTGGAATGCCGAAGCATGGCTGGGCTTCACTCGACGGAGTTATTGTCAAATGTTATATACAGCGGATCGCATCCACGGGATATTAGGTCCTGTCCCGGGGGTGTCAGGGGCCACAGGACCGTACCCGTACCGGCTTCCAGGGAAGCCCTAAGCACCTACCTACCGGACGTGCATCAGAGGGTGGGTGGGGCTTCTCTCGCTGGGATGTTGGGAAGCCGATGCCAACGACATAAAGCCGCCCATTTTCGATCGCAAAGCTTCTTCCTGGCCACAAAAGGACCACCTGAAAGCAGTTCATCATCGTCTCCGTGACCGGGCTTTTATCGAGTGGCGGGAGGTGACTTGTGCCCGCTAAGTAGAGCTGTGTGCCCAACTCGGGGAAAAGCTCTCGGGTCAAGTCGATTGACAATGAACTGGAACTTTTCCCGGTCGCGCACTGGAACCTGGTCCACCAGAGTCACCTGGATGATCATCTGCTGTCCCAGCTTGCGCTTCAACCCGCGTACAAGATCCCTTCCGACCCTGTTTTCATAGTCGGAAGCCGGAACCAGATAGACATCCACCCTTTCTGGCTGGGATTGTACCAGCTGTGCGAAACGAATTCCGCTGAACTCGACCAGGTTCATGCGCAGACCCGAGACCCAGTTGCCGCGAGTGTCCAGGAGATAGTCGGCTCGTAGGCCCGAAAAACTCTCAACCAATGGAAGCGTTCTTCCGCAGGAACAGACCCGGTCCGAAGCCACGGCCGTATCCCCGGTGTCGTAGCGCAGCAGGGGGAATGCCTTGTTGTGTAGTCCCGTGGCGACGACACGTCCTTCCTCTCCTGGTTTCGCGGCTTCCCCGTCGGGTCGGAGAATCTCCACCACTCCATATTCCACGTTCACGTGGTAGCCGCCCTCGAGACACTGCGTAATCAGGGCATTATGTTCCTTGAGTCCATAGCTATTGCAGACCGTGACGCCCGAAAAAGCCTCGATGAACTCTCTCTGGCGCGGCAGCAACGGCTCTGAACAGCTCACCACTGCCTTGGGTTTCAAGTCCTGGATGCCCGCCTCTTCCAGGCCCTTGCAGAAGGTATAAATTGCAAGCGGGTGGCCTCTCCAGAGCACCGGTCCGAATCGTCGTACCAACCGTGCCAGGTCTTCGACGCGTGCTGCCACGATCCCATCGGTCGACACCGCAAGAGTTCGGCAGCCAGCGTGCCATTCGTAACCTCGAGGGTTGTCTATCAATCTGCTGCGGAGATCCAAGATGGTCTGTCCCAGTCGATAGCCGGGCCAAGACATGTGGCGCCACTGACAGGTCAGTTCGATGACATTGGACCCGCTGTCCCAATAGACAATACGGGGAGAACCAGTACTGCCGGAGGTGCGGATGGGACGGGGACTGTATCGCTTGAAGTCTCGGGCCTTGAACTCATCCAGGTATTTCGAAACCGTGTCCTTGTTCAGGATCGGTATCACGGAGAGATCTTCCAGCCGCTCAAATCTCAGGGAGTCCAGATGGATCTCGTAGTAGGGGACTTTGCGACTGCAGTGCTTCAGCATTCGGGAGAGAAGATGCCACTGCAGGGACTTCAGTCGCCGAGGTGTATAGTATTGGCTGCGCCAGAGAGTGTGTCGCCAGTAGGCCAGGCCGAGAGGGTGCAGGTATTCGGTTGGATAGAACTTCATCATGGCAGAGCACTACTCTACGCCAACACAATGATCTCTGTCCTCAATTCGGTCTCGGTCCGCAGTCGAATCCGGCGATCCTGGACCGCGGCCAGCGGTATGGTATCTCTTGGGATTCAGTCTGCCTGACCGCCACGAGCTGACTGGTCCTGCCGAATCCTTCGCTTTGCCGATACGGTTGGCAGACTACCGTGGATATCTACAACGACACAGGAGAGACCGTAACGTATAAGATCTGGAATCATCTCTGGAGCGGCCATCATGGTGATGAATCAGACTGTGAACTAGATTGTCTAGCGACACATATCGCACCGAAATTTTGGACGATCAGGATAATGAAGCGATAGACGCCTTCAGGGGCCATATCGTGAACGAAGATGCATTTTCTGACCACGACAGTGCTATCTCCGTAGAAGTGACCAGCCCATCTCCCATTCCTTCCGGAACCACTTTCGCGGGCACTCTCACTCCCAACAGTAGCGGTACGGATTCTTGCTGTGGCGGGGAAGGTTGCTCCGGGTCTTCGAGTTGTCCATAGAAACTGCCTTTTCCCGCCTCAAGCAATGGGCTTCACGAGATTCCTTTTCGAACCATCAGGAAGGCGGCTAAATAGCATCCTGAGCCAATCCAAGAACCTGCCGAAATACCAGCTGTTAAGGAAATAAGTGCACCTGCCACCGAAGCAAGAGTTGAGAAGGCTGCGTTGATTGACCAGAGCCAGGGTGTGATTCTTGGATTATGCGCCGTCGCGAATCTGATGCCTGCCGGCAAGGGCATACCCATAACAACCGCAGGTAAACTTATGGCGGCGATTGCAATCAATACGCGGACCGGGCTACTCGACGCCTGGAAGTGCTCAACTAGGCCCGGCGTTAGAGCACCCAGCAAGGCGATCCCAATCGCAGCGGAACAAAGCAGTTTCCTGACAAAGCCATAGATGTCATCGATTCTTCTTGTGAGATAGCTCCCAAACCCAGCTGATAGCAACAGAACGAACAATACGACTGAAAGAGCGTACGTCGGATGACCGAGTAGCACGAGCATCCGTTGGACTAGAGCAACCTCTACAAACATGAAACCGAGGCCGATAGCCGCGAAATAAGTGAGCAGCCTGGCGTAAGCAAACCGGAAGATGCTAGCCCTTTTCAGCCGCAAGGGTAGTATGACGCAGACTGCCACCAGTACAACTACCGTCAAAAGCAGTGACGTCAGGATGAATACAGGACTGGTTCTGTCGACGTAATCAATCAGGCGTGCCGTGTTGAAGAAAAACGGTCTATCGTCCGTCGGTGGACTTATGTCTTTTGGGTAGCGATTTACAAACTGCGATGACATCTGAAGGGAAATGATTTCATGGAGATTGCTATCAGCAACTACGTTGGGCGACAGCAACACTTCAAAGCCCAGCCGATTTGTAAGCTGGGTTAGTGTGGACAGGTCCCTCGAAGTCAAGGGCTCGTTACTGAGTAGCAAGTTTGCAATGCCATCCGGGCCGTCCTCATTGGGACTCGAATTCTGAGATCGGACAATTGCAAGATGTTGTTTTGGACTAGTGATTCTGGCCTGAGAGATCACAGCGTGAGCCAGGGATGCCAAGCGGTAGATCTCGAGTGGTTCGCTTTCTACGTAATACCTGGATACACTCAAGAAGCCTCCCGGCCTCAAGCGCTTCATAAGCGTCTCCCAGGCTTCAACTGTATAGAGTGTGTTCTCCGTCAGACAAAAAGCACCAGCGGCGGTTGCGGCCCAAGTATCGGTAAGAGACATTTGGATAATGTCGAAAAGCTCCTCGGTTCGGGCTGCATAACTCCTCGCCTCATCGTTGACAAGAGTCACTCTTGGATCGAGGTCAAAGCGTCCAGAGAATTGACCAAAAGAGTCGGTGACCGCCTCAACTATGCTGGTGTTAACCTCAGCTGCCGTCGGGCAGGGCGAACATGGGGCATGGGTCGTGGGCCTGCTCAGGGCCGTCAAGCTCGCCCGTGGCTTTCCCCATCAGTTCCAGGCATCCGCGCTTCTCCCGGATGGCACTCAGGGCGAGGCGCATGTCGCCGTTGGCCACACTCTCGGCATAGATGGTGTCGGTCCGAGCCAGCAGTGCCTCGACCTCCCCCAGCAGGCTGTCGGCTCGGACAATCTCCTCGGCTTCGGACGCCTTGACCAGTGCCTTCAGCCGTGCCACAAGGGTTTTCGCGTCAGAAGGAGAACTTCAGGGCAAGCTGAATCTGTCGTGCAGCCAACGCTTTTCCCAGGACTCCGAAGCCACCGGTTCCGTATTGGAGGGTCTGATGACGATTGGTGATCAGGAAGTTGGCGCGATTGGTGGCGTTGAAGGCCTCCAGTCGAACCTCCAGCCTTCGCCCTTCCCCCAGCAGGAAGGTCCGCCTCAGTGAAATATCCAGATTGAACAGCCCCGGGCCTTCCACGGCTCCCCTACCTGCGTTTCCGTATTGAAACGGTGGCGGCAGGACGAAGGCAGTCGTGTCAAACCATCGGGCCGCTGTCCTTTGAGCATTGGGCAGGTTGGCATCCCGGAGCCGGTCCGGCCACTGGGAGGTTTCAGACCCAGCATCGACAGGATCACCAGGCAGCGTCACAGTGCGCCAACCGCCGTCCTGGAAATTGGAGATGGCCCGGATGGACCAGCCCTCCAGCAGGCGAGAGGCGACGCCCTGACGAACCAGGGCCCTGGTCGGTCCAAAGGGCAGATCGAAGCCACCCGAGAGCATCACGTGCATGGGTACATGGAAGTCGGCCACTCCCCGGGTCGCCTCCAGAGGCAGGTTGCGGGATCGGAATGTCCGGAGACTCTGGAAGCCCGTCGTCCCGCCTCCGGTCTGGATGAGTCGGGACCAGCTGAGGGAGGCCAGCAGGTAGAGGCCCTCGGGCCCGGCGGCCTTTTCCAGCTGAAGATGCATGCCCTGGTACCACGAATCCGCGTCCGCCATGGGGAAGTAGATGGCCTGAAGATGGGGCAGAGGGCGTCGAAGTTGACGGTCCTCGGTCCCTGGAACGGCGTCGTTGAGGGAGACCGTCTCGATTCGGTGGGTGGAGCGGGAACCGTGATAGCCCCCATCCAGGAGCCACCGGCTGCTGAGTTCGTGCTGCAGGCTGAGACCCCAGGAGTGGGTTCTCGACAGCGGCAGGGGTGTCTCCATTCCGAAATGGTCGGGAACGGCTTCACCCAGTCCATCCTCGGGAAAGGGCGTGGACAGGAAGAGGGACGGTGTATCGAGGGCACTGTTGAAGGTGGGGCGCTCCGCCCCGGGACGGGGATTACGGCTCAATCGCAGCACGTTGTTGAGGTCCGGTTCGTTGGAGTGGATGCCATATCCCGCACGCACCACTGTCTTGTCGGCCAGTCGGAGGGAAAGGCCGAGGCGCGGCAGGAACCCCTCCAACTGGTTCCAGCGCACCAGGGGATAGTCGGGCAGGAAACGGCCTGTTTCACCGGGTTTCAACTCCAGATCCTGCAGCGGAGGAAAGACCTGCCCCGTCGCCGGGTCCAGGTTGGACATGAATCCCCGCTTGTCCTTCCAGGGGAGCCGCAGCTCGTAGCGAAACCCCAGGTTCAGCGTCAGGCTTGGACTGGCTTTCCAGCTGTCCTGGAAGTACACGTAGTAGCTGTCCTGATGAAATCTGCCCCGGGAATCCTCTCCTCCAAGGTGGCTCTGGACCAGAGAACCCAGGAGAAAATCGGCGAATCCGTTGCCCGAGTAGCGATCGAAGAACGTGAATCGACTACGCCGCTCGGTCACGTAGTGGTTGTAGTGTCTGCGGTAGTGGAGGCCGATCTTCAAAGCATGATCCCCCTGCAGGAGGGAGAGATCGTTCTTGACCTGCCAGTTGCCCAGGGAGGATGGGCCCAGGTAGGGGTAATCCCCGATCCCGGTGTAGCCCTGGACCTCCACCGCTGGGATTCCAGTCCGATCCACCTCGCTCTCCAGCAGCTCCGGGATGCCGAGATCCTCCACCCCCCGACTCGGAGGCCGTGCGGTCTCGTAGGGTCTGCGGAACCAGTGGAAGCTGGCAACGTTTTGGGCCTTGGCCCCCAGGCTCCTGTCATAGGACAGAACCTGCCCCCAGGTGCTCATGGGGTGGCGCGCAGAGAAGGTGCTGAAGGGTCGGGTCGAAGTCCAGTGGTTGGAGTCCCAGACGAAGCGGCCGGCCCAACGGCTCACGTCCGAGGTCTTCAGGTCGACACGAGCGATGACCTGGGGATTGTCCACAGGACTTCTGGAATCGGGACTCGTGAAGTTCAGGGCGCCTGAAGTGTTGGGTTCGGGCCAGTAGGGGAGCAGCTTCGAGGCCACCGGATCCACGCGGCTCGGGGGGATCTGGTTTCCGGGGAAAGGCTTTCCAGTCAGCGGATCCACAATTGGTTCGGAGAACTGTCCCCGCTTCTCCTCCAGGGTGGGGACGACTGCCGTCAGGGGCTTGGTCTCCCGAACGGATCGCAGCTGGTAGGAGCAGAAGAACCAGGCCTTGTCTCGGCTGCCCAACAGACCCGGAATCACCAGAGGTCCTCCCAGCGTCGCTCCCAGTTGGTTGCGTTTGAATTCCGCCTTCTCCTGTTCGAAGAAATTCCGGGCATCCAGGTTGTCGTTGCGGTGGAACCAGAAGAGATTGCCATGGAGATCGTTGCTTCCGCTCTTGGTCACCGCGACGATCTGCCCACCTGGTCGGATACCGTACTCCGGCGAGTAGTGGCCCGTCTTGACATCGAACTCCCGGATGGCATCCGGGCTGGCCTGGAAGGAGGCGCCGCCGTCTCCGTGGGTGAAAAGCGTGCCGTCGATATAGGTCAGATTGTCCCGACTCCTCATACCCAGCACCTTGACGGTGCGGCTTCGGCTCTCGCTGCTGGGCGTCGCCCCCGCCGCCAGACCGGCCAGTTGACCCACGTCTCGGGTGTTGACCGGGAGGCTCTCCAGTTTTTCCTGATCGATGACCTGACCCCGGTCCTGTCGGCTGGCTCCCGAGAAGACGGACCGGCTCCTGGTCGTCTGAGTGACCCCGGCACCTCCTCCAGAGAGGCGAAAGTCCTCCTGGCAAATCTGGCCCACCATCAGTCGAACGTGGGTACGCAGCTGGGTGCGGTATCCCGGCAACGATGCCCGGATCTCGTAGCTGCCCGGGGCCAGGCCGCTTCGCCGATAGTCTCCTTTTGCATTCGTCAACAACAGGAAGCCTTCATTGGTTTCGACCCGGTGGATCGTGACCTCCACGCCAGGAACAGGCTGGCCCAGATCGTCACGAATGCTGCCCAGGAGGGTTCCCGTACCCATCTGAGCGGGGAGCCGGTGGGAAAGACAGGCCAGGAGTGCCAGCAATGCCAGCCCTGCACCGACCCAGACTCTTCGATCACGAGGATTTCGCTGAAACCACATTCAATGTGCCCCGATCCGTCGAGTCAGTCTACCACGCAGCCTGGGACTCTCCTCCATGCGGAGACCGTCCGTGGGCCGACCCGGGCGCCTCAAGTCCGGTAGGATTTTCACTAGAGCCGGGATGGGATCGAGTGGAAGAAGCCGTCACTGGGTCTATATGAGTTCCAGGGATCCAAGGACAACAACATCGTGGGACCGATCATGGGGATTCCCATCCTGGACACCAGGCCCGGGGTCGACCCCTCCCAGCGCTACAAGGCGGCAGGCGGGACCGGGGACTCGGGCGGCGAGTTCGTGACCCGGCCCCTGCGCTTCAGCGGCTCCGAGCTGTTCCTGAACTACTCGACCTCGGCCGCCGGCAGCATCCGGATCGAGATCCAGGACGAGGACGGACAGCCGATTCCGGGTTTCACGCTGGAGGAATCTCCCGTCCTCTTCGGGGATCACATCGAGAGGCCCGTCAAGTGGCAACGCCCCGGCACCTCCATCACGGATCCCATGAGATTGGACCGATTAGCGGAGAAGCCGGTGCGCCTTCGTTTCGTCCTGAAGGACGCCGATCTGTACTCTTTGCGGTTCAAGTAGGAGAGGGCAAGGTAGCACGCCCCCTGGGCCCAGCATCCCTGGGGGAGTACCCGTTGCATCCGCCCCCGGGCTGTGTTCCCATTCGAGGCATGGCTAAGAAAAGGACAAACCAGCGGAGAGACCGGACGAGCCGGCGGCGGTTCCTTGCAAGCGGCGTCTTGGCAGCTGGATCCGGGGCCGGCCTTTCACTTGCCCGTGCCAGCCCGGCTGCGCCATTGCGGTCTGCCACCCCATCCATAGCAACGTCGCCGGATCTGTCCGTCAGTCGAGTCGAAACGGTGACGGTGGATGTCCCCTTCCGGGATGTGCCGGCCCGCAACATGATCCGGGAGCTGCCTCACTGGACCATCTTCGAGATCTGTAGGATTCAGCTTGAGTGTGGAGTCGAGGGTTTCGGTGAGACCATGGAGTTCTACACCTGGGGCAGGGTCTCGGAGAAGAATCTGAAGAGGGTCCAGGGGAGAAACGCCGCGGATTTGATGTGGGACGACTCCTTGGGGGCCGGTCTTCAGATGGCTTTGTTCGATGCCGTGGGCAAGGCCTGGGACGTCCCCTGCCATCGCCTGCTGGGACACCAGATCCGGGACCGGGCAGGGGTGAGTTGGTGGTCGATTGATATGCCGGGGGAGGACTGGGTCCTGGAGTGCGCCCAGGCTCAGCGCGAAGGATATCGCGCTTTCAAGACAAAAGGCCGACCCTGGTTCGACCTGGACCACCAGCTGGCAACCCTGATCCCGACCCTTCCAGAGGACTTCGAGGTCGATATCGACTTCAACGGACTGCTGATGGATGCCAACCAGGGGGCCCCGCTGCTCAAGCGTGTCGAAAAGCATCCTCAGGTAGCAATCTATGAGACTCCGATTCCGCAGGGGGACATCGAGGGTAACCAGCGCCTGCGGGCGGCGACCCGTGTGCCGTTGGCCATGCACTACGGAAGTCCCAAGCCGGCGGTGGCCGTGCGGGACGAGGTTTGCGATGGTTTCGTGGTGGGGGGAGGCACCTCGGGTGTCCTACGAGCTGGTCACTTTGCAGAGGAGGCCGCCATGCCCTTCTGGCTCCAGTTGGTTGGGACCACTATCACGGCGACGTTCTCGCTCCATCTGGCCGCGGTATTGGGGCAGGCGGTTTGGCCAGCGGTGAACTGCCATCAGCTCTACACTCGAGCCATGGTGCGCCAGCCCATGCGGGTCCGGGAGGGTACCGCACCCATTCCCGAGGGTCCCGGCCTGGGCGTGGATTTGGATGACGAGGCAGTGGAACAGCTGCGTGTAGACCCACCCAGAGACAAGCCCTACCCTGCTCCAGGACTGCTGATCGGGATCCGCTGGCACTCAGGGAAGACCAGTTACTACAGTCACACACGCCAGTACTGGGACGACTTCGGTGAGGGAAAGCTTCCCGTCTTTGAGCCTGGCGTGGAGCTGAGGCGGATCCCAGACGACGGGACGATCCAATGGAAAGATCTTCAGCAGCGAGCTCAGAGGGGCGGGGTGCACTCAAAAGAGACAATATTATGGTAAATCCGTTCAGCCACGCCACTAGTACTGCTGGAATGGAAAACCTGAATCGCCAGTGCCTGAGCGGCCCTCGAGCGCCCCTACTCAGCCAAACTGAAGGAGTAGAACCAGGGCCTCCTCGGCCGGCACGACTCCCCTACACTCTGCCAGGAGAAGCAACACCATGACTCTCAACAGACCAGGAATCCTACTCATCGTTCGCCTTCCTTCTGGGAGATGCGCAGCTGGCACCATCGGGCTCCAGAGCTCGTGAGACTCACCGCACTGAGTATCGACAAACCGTTCGTTATTATGAGCAAATCTTTGTGCATAAAATAGAATTTATAGTCTGAGTATATCTCGAAGGACATCGTCCCTCTCAGCCGGGCTCGGGCGGTAGAATCGGCCCATATTTCCCCGATTTTTCGAGAAATAGAACAACTATGCCCCTCAAAATCGAGAAAATCTGGCCTCGATTCCCCGCTTTCTCGCTACGATCGTTTCTACCGCGCAGACTCCGCACTTTGGTCGAGGTTCAGGACAGGCTCGGGCTGCGACGGTTCTACAGCCAGCTGGGTCAGGACAAGAGGTTGACGAAATCAATAGGACTTTCCTTTTGGATTGAGTTCTAGGAGAGAGGGTAGAAACACCCGAAAGGAGCCCAAAAGGGGCTGAAATGAGGTGGATGGGGAAATCGAAGGGGATCCACAGGGTTGAGATCGTGTAACGGGGGTGGGAGCGGAGGCGGGGCGATGCCAAAGGGCCAGTCGGGAGGAAAAACAGACACAAGGATATGGCAAGCCCCCACTGAAGAGCTCGAGCTCTTCAGTGGGGCCAATCCGGAACCTCGTCCCAGAACAGCGAGTCGTCGGAGGCTCGAACGGCTTGAGCCTGCTGGGGGGAAAGTTCCGCCAGAAAGTGTTCCAGCTTCTGCGGAAACAACCGGGGTGGGGGCGCCCGTTGCGGCCCTTGCCCCAGCTTCAAATGCGCCAGAATCCGGCGGATCACATGAGGCTGCTCGATCACCGCGATCACGCGCAGAGAGCTGCCGCAACCACAGCGCAAGGGATCGACGTCATAGATCTTGCGGAGCAGACGAGCCCAGCTACGACGGCGCCTGAAGCGCTCGGCCGCGGACTCCTCCTCGACGGAGCGGTCCTCGGAGAGCGGGCCGTGGACGGCTTTCTGCTGCTGCCGTCGTTTCCCACGTGAGGCGCTAGCGTAACGGCCATAGTAACGGATTTGGTGCTCATTTCGATCGGGGATATGCGAGCAGACCCGGGCCCTCCAGTCCAAGGCATCCAGCGACTGCAGCGTCCCCTTGCCGGTGCGGTAGAGGATCTGGCCGCGATCGCTCTGATAGTCGAGGCGGGAGGCGGCGAAACTGGGACGTCGAATGTAGGCGGCCAGACGCTCCAGAGCCGGGCGATCCTCGGGGGGAACACCTCGAGAGGAGTAGACCCCGAATCCGGAGGGAGACCAGGCGCGCAACTTCTGGGCGAACTCCGGACTGAGTCGATGCTGCTGGACCATCATCTCCAAGACCCGGTGTTGGAACAGGCGGCTGAGTAAAGAGGAGTCGAAGCCGCCGATCGAGACCCCACGGCCGTCCCCATTCCAGGCCGTGTCGCTGACCAGCCCATGGAGGTGAGCGTGAGGTCGCAAGTTGTCGCCCCAGGTCTGGGTGGTCAGGATGGCCCCCGGAACCGAGCCGGGCCCCAAGCGGCTTTGGACATAGTCCCGGAGACTGGCCCAGGCGCAGCGGCAGAGCTCTCCCAAGAGCTTTCGGTCTTTGTAGAAGGCCGGACGCAGGACCCTCGGAATCGTCCACACCAGCTGCCGGTGGTCGACCTCCTCGAGCACCTCCTCCAGCACCTGTTCCAGGAAAGCAGCCACCTGCTTGGCTTGGCAACTCGGACAAAAACAGCGCGTTTTGCATGAAAATGCCAACAACTGCTCCCGTCGACAGTCGGAGCAGCGCAGGCGGGCGAATCCATGACGAAGGATCCCACATTGGAGGAAACGTTCGACGGTTTTCTCCACCACCGGACGCCAGGGCCCATAGTCTCTCTCGTAGAAGTAGGGATAGGCCTCCTTGAACTCTTCCCAGTAGTCCTCCAGACACTGGTAGAAGGCGGTGTGCTCGGGATGACGGGGCCGGTAGGTGCCAGCGAGGGGCATGCCCTACCGGAAACGTTTGCCGAAGCGAATCTACGGAGGATTCTCTACTCCATGAGCGTCAGGATCAAGTTTCCATATCCTCTTCGCCGACATCGGGAACGCCTGCCGAATGACGATTGCCGACCTGGACGCCGACCGGAAAAGCGAAGCCGTCCGTCTGCGTCCCGGATCAGCTCAGAGTCCTCTTTTTACACGGAGGTACGGATGCTCCTTACAGGGTAGGACGGTAGTTTCATGGCCATCCAGGATATAGGGTGCTAGACCGTCACTGAGCTTACAGCACGTTCACCACCGCTCATTGAAATCAGAGGAAGCCGGTTGATCTTGATCTACCCGGCTTGCCCGCAGGCGAGGGTCAACTCCAGGAGCTTGAGCGTCGTCTTCCAGTTCCGGAAGGTACTTGGGGTCCCCAGCTTGGAGTCGAAGTAGGTGTTGGTCAGCTTTGATCGTGTAAGGCCGTGGGGACACTTGAGGTAGACCTCACGGCCTTGGACAACAAACTCGTCGGGCCGTGAGCGCCGAGGGTCCAAGCCAGCGATCCTGTCGCTGCTGGGTCGGCTGGCTAGGAAGGCGACGTGCAGTTCTCGATCATCGCCGCCGCCTCGTAGGAACGGATTGGTACGGACGATTTTGCCGAGCTCCTGGGCGGTACGTGTGATGACGGGTGTTTCCCAGCCGAAGCGCCTGGAAATGTCCTGCACGATATCGGCGCTTATCCGGGAAACCTCACTTGTTTCCGCCTCGTAGATGACATTGCCACTCTGGATGTACGTCTGAACCTGTCTGGCACCCGCGTCTTCGAAGATCGAGACGAGATTCTCCATCGGCAGTCTGTGTCGGCCGCCGACGTTGATTCCACGCAAGAGCGTGATCTGGACCGTTGGCGCCTGGGGCTTTTTCGGTGCGGCCATTCTCAAGTCAAGGCTTCGCCGACCGGCTAGTCCTGACCCTCCGGATTATCTCGCTCTGTGCTCCCCCGCGATAATGCCTTTCTCATCCTGATCAAGATGTCTGGCGATGCAACCGTGTCGTGTTTCAAGATGAGGAGCGCGAAGTTGTCAGCCAGGATCTCCTCTGGATGGATGATGTATTTTGTGTTTCTGCCGACTTGCTCGAAGAAACTCGAAATCCCGTCCATCCCTACCAGGGCTGGATTGGTGCCATCATATTTTGGGTGCACCACTAGCGGATCGGAGTCTCGATCGACCAACAGGAACTTGAATTGTAGGTAGTCAAAGAGCCCTTTGCCGCTTTCCATCTCGTACTTCTCGCGGTTGGAAAAGAGAATGGGGACAGCCCAGGTGGGTTCTCCGTCGACCCCTATTCGAATGCAGTGCTCGTGTCTGGGTGCGTCGGGATTCGTGATCCTTCGGGATCGGAGCGCGGCCGGAAACCGAAATCCGGGACATTTCCTGAAGCCGATGCCTCGATAGAGGCGGTCCTTCAGCTCCGGGTTCGCCCGTGAAAGGATGTGGAATAGCTCGTGGCAGATGATCCGCTGGATTTCCCAGGGCTCTGCCATGAGTTTGGTGACGGGTAGGACGATGGCCTGCCCGCGCGTGTAGGCTGCCTCGCTTTCTTCTTTTCCAGTGGTCTTGACCAGGTAGATCCTCTCAGGCAACGGGAGCGCCAGCTTCTCCAGAGCTGATCGTACGCTGTCGAGAGCGGCACCCATCTGCTCCTTCTCTCGCCCCGTCCAGGCAAGCACCTGTCGTCCGACGAACAAGAGGAATTTCGATTCGGAGACCTCGCGGTCCGTCTTCAGACGTAGCGCTCGATCGAATGGGCTGAGCCGCTCGACGAAATCGTCTCGTTGTTCTAGAGCCTTCCGTCCCTCAGCAACGGTTGCGAAGACGAGGGTAGTATCCCCCACTATCACTCCGTCAGGGCTCGCCTCAAGGTACCGGGCACACACGATGAGTGCTGTCAGGCATAGAACGCTTGACCGTGATCGCCCGAAGAAACGGAAAAGATTGTTGCGCACTGTCAACTTCATGAACTTTTGATCGCAGATCTAAAAGAGTCCCTGTCATTGTGCAAGAGATCGAGTCCCAAGTACATCTGGCGTGAAGAGGTCGCAATTTCCACTTCTCGCTTGACAAGGGCGATGAGATTTATTGAAATTGAAATTCAATTTCAATAAGGCCCTGGGCCGCTGGTCCTGGCTGAGTTGATTTTGAGGAGAGAGTTGCTGAGGGGGGATCCGCCGGCCGTGTCGGCGCAGCCCTTGGCTTTTGGGGCCCTCGAGAGAAGGCCGACCTTCAGTACATGGCTCCCATGGCAGTCGGCAAGCGGGAGCCGCTCCAAGCGCCCCGAGGAGGATTGTGTGTACAGAACCGCATCAAGACGTCGGATAGTCTTCGCGTTATTCAAATATGGGGTGCTGGCCTCGTGGCTCAGCCTGCTGGTGCCTTCAGCTCTGAGCTCAGAGCAGGACCAGCTGAAGGCGAAGCTGGAGGAGTTGGAGCGCAGATTGGAGGCGCTGGAGGCTCAGAATACCGCGGAAAGGGTGGCGGCGACTCCCCCGAGCCCGGCCCCGGGAACTCAGTCGGCGGAGCTCCAGGAACTGCGACGGCAGCTCGACATCCTGGCCGCCGAGGTGGAGCTCATTAGAAGCGGAGAGCCGCTCATCGAGGTGACCAATGAAGAGGCCCGAGCCCGGGGCCTGGGACCCGCGGCGGCTTCTGTCTATCGGCGACAGGAGGGTGTTTCGATCGCCGGCTACGGTGAAATGCTCTACAACAACTTCAGCGCCGAGAACGAACTTGGAGATCCCGTCAGGCAATCCACCCAGTTCGATTTCCTGCGGGCCATCATCTATGCTGGCTACCGCTTCAACGACCGCTTCGTATTCAATTCCGAGATTGAGTTCGAACATGCTTCGACCAGCCTGGAGGGATCTGCCTCGGTCGAATTCGCTTATCTGGACTTCATTGCGAATGACTACCTCACATTGCGGGGCGGACTTCTCCTGGTTCCAATGGGATTGGTCAACGAGCTGCACGAGCCTACCGTTTTCATGGGGGCGCTGCGTCCCGAGACCGAACGCCGGATCATACCCTCCACCTGGCGAGAGAACGGCGTCGGTGCTGTCGGATCGGTCGGAATTTTCGACTATCGGGTCTACATGATCAATGGCTTGCAGGGCTCCCGCTTCAGCTCCAATGGTCTTCGGGGAGGACGTCAAAAGGGTTCCGAAACGACCGCTACGGATATGGCGGTGGTGGCGCGTCTGGACGTCAATCCGACGCCGGGCGTTTTCTTTGGTGGTTCCATCTACAACGGCGCTTCGGATCAGGGCGCGCTTTTCGAGGGCAACGAGCTGGACGTTGGAACGACGATCGGCGAGCTACACGGCCAGGCCCAACTGCGGGGTTTCGATGTACGAGGGTTGTACGCCTGGTCACGCCTGGACGATGTGATCCGTTTAAACCAATCATTGGGTCTCACGGGCAGTGGTAGCATCGGTGAAAGACTCGAGGGGGGATACTTCCAAGTCGGGTACAATCTGCTGTCCCAATTCAGGGCCGATGTTCGGGTGACGCCTTACTACCGGTACGAGATCCTCGATACCCAGAAGGCGGTCCCCAGGGGTTTCTTCCGGAATCCCAGCAGAGATCGTACCTTTCAGACCCTGGGACTGGAGTTCAAACCCATCCCCAATATCGTCATCAAGTCGGATTTCGTTTGGAGTCGGAACAAGTCGCAGACGGGGGTGAATCAGGTCAACGTCGCCCTGGGTTACAACTTCTAGCGGACTCGTTCTTGTTGTCGCTAGACTATGGGGGACGAATGAGAGTTAATGGTTAGCGCATCTTCGCTCCAGGACTGAAACGCCTATGCCCCCGCTCACGCTTGATGATCTAGTTAAGGGCGAAGAAGGGATCCTCGATTCCATCGAGCTGCCGGAAGCAGAGAGCCGCCGACTGATGGAGCTGGGATTCTTGCCGGGCACCTTGGTTGCCGCAGCCGGCCGCTCGCCTTTTGGCGATCCACGCATCTTCCGCGTCGATGGCTCAGAGGTTGCGCTGCGTCGTGAGACCGCCGCCCGCCTGATGCTTCGTCCATCCCAAGCGATTCCCGAGAAGGATTCATGAGCCAGCGCCAGCCTGAGGTCGTGGAGTTTGGTGCCACCTCGGCAACTCGGCAGCCGGCTTCGGGCGGCGTTCGTACGGTAGCCGTTGTGGGTCCACCCAACGCGGGCAAGTCTACACTCTTCAATCGCCTCACCGGACTGCGTCAGAAGGTGGCCAACTACCCTGGCGTGACGGTAGAGAAGAGAGTAGGACAGGCCCGTCTCTCCGGTAGCGTGGAAGTCGAACTGGTCGATCTGCCGGGGATCTACAGTCTGAAGCCGATGTCAGAGGATGAACGGGTCGCCCATGATGTTCTGACGGGTCGTATGGCGGGAGTCTCCCCTCCCGATGCCATCGTCCTCATTCTCGACTCCACGAATCTGGGGCGTCACCTCAGTTTCGCCGCACCCATTCTCAGCTTGGGAGTGCCGACTCTGGTGGTTCTCAACATGGCAGATGATCTTCGAAGGCGGGGCGGGAATCTCGAACTTGACAAGCTCGCAGATCGTCTTGGAGCTCCCGTCGCCTTGATCAGTGCCCGAACTGGCGAGGGAGTTCCTGCCGTCGAAGAGTTTCTGGAGGGGGCCCTGGGTGTCCCAAATCCGGTGGAACTCCCGGTTATTCAGGATATTCCCAAGTGCCGCGAATGGTCAGCCCGGGTTGGAATTGAAGCAGATTACGCTGCGCCGGCTCCGCCCCTTTGGACGCGGCGCCTGGACGCCCTCTTTCTCCATCCGCTGGCTGGTCCGCTTATCTTCGGGATCTTGGTGGTTGCGGTGTTCCAGACGGTGTTCACGGTGGCCGTACCCCTGATGGATGGGGTGGATGCCGCCGTTTCGACTTCCGGCAGTTGGCTGAACTCTCTGCTGCCCGATTCCTGGTTTCGGAGCCTCCTGATCGAAGGTGTGTGGGGCGGGGTGGGTTCGGTCGTGGTTTTTCTGCCCCAGATCCTTCTTCTCTTTATCTTCATTGGGGTTCTGGAGGATTCGGGCTATATGGCCCGGGCCGCCCTGATCGCGGACCGTACCATGAGGAACGTGGGACTGCAGGGGAAATCCTTCATTCCGCTGCTTTCGGCCTATGCCTGCGCCGTCCCCGCCATAATGGCCACTCGGACCATCGAGAGCAAACGTGATCGTATGGCTACCATCCTGATCGCGCCCTTCATGACTTGCTCGGCGAGGCTGCCGGTCTACACGCTGGTGATTGCGGCGTTTATCCCCGAACAGCCGCTACTGGGTGGAATTCTCGGTACCCGTGCGGTGACGATGCTGGGCCTATATCTGCTCGGTTTCCTGGCGGCGTTTTTCACGGCCTGGGCTCTCAAGTCGTCCGTCTTGCGCAGCGGTGGCTCCTCTTTCGTACTGGAGATGCCTCCCTACCGATTACCAAGCCTACGGTCCCTGGGCCTTCGTCTATTCGATCGTGCCCGTATCTTCTTGAGGCGCGCTGGGACCGTGATCATGGCCACCAGCATCATCTTGTGGATTCTGGCCAGCTTGCCGCTCCAGGATGGCGAACCTCCTCCCATAGCTGAGAGTGTCGTTGGGACGGTGGGTCGCACCATAGAGCCCGTCATTGAACCCCTGGGGTTCAATTGGAGAATTGGCGTTGGACTCATCACCTCACTTGCGGCTCGGGAAGTCATCGTCGGAACTCTGGGCACCCTCTACGGGATGGAGGAGGATGAGGGCTCGCGTGATTTGCAAGAGGCTCTGAAAAGCGAATTAGACCTGGGTGGGGCCGTGGCCCTTCTGGTGTTCTTCGCCTTCGCTATGCAGTGCATGTCCACGGTAGCAGTCGTGCGGAGGGAGACGGGAAGCTGGAAGTGGCCTGTGATCCAGTTTGCCTACATGACCTTGCTAGCCTATGTCGCAGCGTTTTTCGCAAACGCGCTGATCCGCACATGACGGCTAAGGGGGTGGAAGTCAGTTAAAAGGATAATAAACTGGCGTCGTCCTCGACTGCCGGAACCTGGGCTCATGTTGACAACGGGTCGTTCGCGGCTCTGTCGGATCGCCAAGGGTTGATGATCGGCGATCGTTTGGAACTTGGTGCTTGTGATTTGGAGCTTGTTTGTATCTTGTTTCTTGTATCTTGGGATTTTCAAGTTTCAGCTTAGCACCGGCTCCGGCTGCGCCGGATCGTACAGGAAAGAAACTTCAGTCGAGGAACGTATTGGTGGTCTCCGTACCGCCGTGTTCTTTCGTTCGAGCCTTTGGCTCGAAGCCAGAACTTCGGCCTGGAGACCGAAGCCACGTTTGAAGTTTCAGGTTAGCCCCGCCCCCAGCGATGCTGGCCCCATTCGAGAACGGAACTTTTCGGGGTCAACAGAGATCTTGCTGTTGTCCGGCTCTCTCCTCGGAACTTGGGCTCATCTTGCAGGCAAGTCAAGTCGTTCGCGGCTCTGTTGCCTGCAGCTGTTTCCGGTACTGTTCACTGATCACTTCATCACTGTTCACTATTCAAGTTTCAGCTTAGCCTTCCGCCCTTGAGCATCTGCATCTCTCACACCTTCTCCGGCAGCTGGAACTTGGGATGGTACTGGCGCGTGAGCAGCTTGTTGGCTTCCTTGTCTCCTGGAAACGTCTCCGTCTCGGGGTCGAACCTCAACTCCCTGCCCAGCCGGTAGGAAATGTTGCCCAGGTGGCAAAAGGCATTGGAGAGGTGGATGTCCTCGATCTCGGCGTTGAGGATGTCAGGCCGTTCCTCTCGAATGGCCTGGAAGAAGTTGCTGAACTGAATTCGGTCGACCTTCTGGATTTTGCCGACCGGCGGCAGGTCCCCCAGACCCGGCTCTGGCTTCTTGCTCCGCCCCAGGAAGACCTCGAAGCTCCCGCCCGAGAAAATCCGCATGTGCCCCTTGCTTCCATAGAAATGCCAGCTTCTGGGTTCTCCGGTGTAATAACCGCGGATCTCCCCCACCACAATGGTGCCGTCTGGATACTGATGGGTTACAGTCAGGGTGTTGGGAGTCTGAGCCTGGTCGCGGTAGCCGAACCGGCCCCCCACTGCATCGATGCGGGTGGGAAGCCCCTTGGACTTGCCCAGTCCCCAGTGGCAGACATCTACGGAGTGGCTCCCGTTGTTCCCCATTTCGCCACCTCCGAAGTCCCAGAACCAGTGCCAGTTGTAGTGGACCAGGTTCTCGTGAAAGGGCTGCTCCACAGCGGGTCCCCGCCAGAGGTTCCAGTCGAGCGAAGCGGGTGGCGTCGTCGGTTTCTTGAAGCCAATGGACTCGCGGGGGCCGGGCAGCAGCCAACGGGTCATGTAGATGTCGCCAACGATCCCTTCGTGGATCAGGCCGATGGCCTTGCGGAAATTGGGATGGGAACGGCGTTGGGTCCCGCCCATGACCACCCGCTGGTACTTCCGAGCCGCCTGGACCAGCATCCGGCCTTCCTTCAGATTGTGGGAAATCGGTTTCTCGACGTAAGCATGCTTGCCCGCCTGGCAGGCCCAGATTCCTGCCGGAGCATGCCAGTGATTGCAGCAGGTCATGATCACGGCATCGATCTCTGGATCTTCCATGATCCGCCTCAGATCCACCTCGGTCGCGGGTCTTCGTCCGGTCAGGGTTTCCAGCTCTGCGGCCCATTTCTCCCGCCGGTCCTGGTCCGGATCACAGACCGTCGCCACCTGGACCCGGTCCAGGGCATTCACCGTCTTCATGACGCTTCCGCCCCGACCGCCCATGCCGATGATGGCGACGTTGATACGGTCGTTGGCCCCGGCCCAGGAGGCAGGGCCCACCAGGGAAGCAGCTCCAGCGGCCAGCGTCGTATTCTTCAGAAACTCGCGGCGCTTGAGATTCGCCATCACTCAGTCCTTTCTCGGTTTGTGATCCTTGGATCAGAGAGCTCCTGAGACGTGATAGTCCACGGAGGCTTAAGACGGCGGCTTTGGAGCGATCGGCATCGTCCACGGCAAGCAGCCGCTATCTATGCTTCCGTGACGTTATCTCCTTCGGCCTTTCTTACGGCCCCTATGTCGGTCGTCATCATCATCGTCATCACCGTCATCGTCGTCGTCATCTCCTACGTCAGGGATGCAGATCCGACCGACGTAGGTGCCAGTGGTCATACCCGCGTTGAGGTCGATCTCGCCAATAGCGACGATGCGGCCAGAAGCTCCCGCCAATTTCCTGGTTCCATCGGTGATCGAGATGTGGTGATGAAGTTTCCATTGCTGCTGTCGATGGCACCCATATCGGTACCCAACAGGGTATTTCCGCGCTCCGTCCGAATGACGCTCTCTCCAGTAAAGAACACAGCCGGCTGGATGGTCGTAGTGGCAGTCATCATGAACGCGAAGGTTCCGCCAATGTCGCCCTGTAGTATGCCCCTGGTGCAGATCAGGGGGGGGCTGACGGGGCAGCTCTGTGGTGGCAGGACTATCGATTCGAAACGGCCATGAACAGGCTCGCAATCGCCCCGGGCCAGGACCAAGTTGGGCGAAATTGCGAGGGCTAGGACAGCTACTGTGAAGAAGGCTCTTTTGGGATTAGGGAATCTGTTTCTAGTGTTGAGGCTGCTGTGGTGCATGGGGTTCTCCTCCTCTTGCCTCCCCACAATCTACCTCCCACAATAATCTTTTCCGTCCACTTATGCCAGAAGCTTGTCTACCACCTTGCCGCTTACGTCGGTGAGGCGGAACTCCCGTCCTTGAAAGCGGTAGACCAGGCGGGTGTGGTCCAGACCCATAAGGTGCAGGACGGTGGCGTGCAGATCGTGAACGTGTATGGGGTCCTCCACCACCTCGTAGCCGAGCTCATCTGTCTCCCCGACGGTGACCCCGGGCTTGATACCGCCTCCGGCCAGCCACATGGTGAAGGCGTAGGGGTGATGGTCTCGACCGGGATACTTGCCCGGGTGCTCGTTCATGGGGGTGCGTCCGAACTCACCGCCCCAGACCACCAGGGTCTCGTCCAGCATGCCCCGATCCTTGAGATCCTTGAGCAGTGCAGCCGCAGCCTGGTCCGTTTCCATGCAGCGCGTCTTCAATCCGGCGTCATGAGTGATCGACCCCATCGCCACCTGGCCGTGGTGGTCCCATCCGTGATGATAAAGCTGAACGAAGCGAACACCCCGCTCCACCAGCCGCCGTGCCAGTAGGCAGTTGTTGGCGAAGGAAACCTTGCCCGGCTCGATCCCGTAGAGCTTCTGGATGTGCTCTGGCTCCTGCCCGATCTCCATCAGCTCAGGGACACTGGTCTGCATCCTGTAGGCCAGCTCGTAGGAGGCGATCCGCGTCTGGATTTCCGGATCTCCTACCGCTTCGTAGCGCTTCTGGTTCAGCTTCCTCAAACTGTCCAGGGAGCGCCGCCGCATCTGCCGACTCATCCACTCGGGATCGGACACGAAGAGCACCGGATCACCTTGGGAGCGGAATTCTACCCCCTGATAGAGCGTGGGCAGGAAACCCCCACCCCAACAAGAATTGCCTGCGAAAACCTGGACAGGACCCGACTGCAGCACCACGAAACCGGGTAGATCGACGTTTTCGCTGCCCAGGCCGTAGGTTAGCCAAGACCCCATGCTGGGACGACCGATCAGCCGATGTCCCGTATTCATGAAGAGCTGAGCTGGCGCGTGATTGAACTGCTCGGCGTGTAGCGACTTGACGATGGCGATGTCGTCTGCCACTTCAGCCAGATGGGGCAACAGCTCCGAAATCGCAGCGCCCGAGTTCCCATAGCGCTTATAGGAATAGGGAGAACCCAGAATCTGGGGGGTACCGCGAAGGAAGGCAAAGCGCTTTCCGTCCAGGGTTCCCTCAGGAACCTCCTGGCCGTCCAGCTGGTTCAGCTTGGGCTTGTCTTCGAACAGGTCGATTTGGGAGGGTCCGCCCGACATGAAGAGGAAGATGATGTTCTTGGCCTTGGGTGCAAAGTGGGAAGGCTTCAGCGCCAGAGGATTCTTGGCGCTCAGCGATGGAGCGGAAAAGAGATCCTGGTCCATGAGTCCCGCCAAGGCAACGGATCCGATGCCCATGCCGCTATGGAAGAAGAAGTGGCGGCGAGTAATGGCTTTCAGGACCTCTGTCTTGCGATTCATGGCTGTCTCCTCGAACTAGTACCCTGTAGCACAGATTATGACGGATTTGTGGCGAGCGCGACGGGTCGAGATCGCGAAGAGACGACGAATGCCATGCTTTGCCATAGTGGAGGAGGAGCGACAAAGATATCGGCCCGTCCCGTCGCCACCCGTAGGGCAGATGGGGGTTGCGGACGATCTCTGCGTTGGTCGTCGTCGAAGATAGCCAAGCATCATCTTCCTCCTCCTGCCTTGATCTCGCCTCACAAGCCCCATCTGCAAATCCATCATAATCTGTGTTACAGGGTACTAGGGTCGGGAAATGGTCTCGTCCAGGTTCAGCAGGACCTGGGCCACAGTGGTCCAGGCCACGAGCTCCCTGGTTGGGATCTCAGCGTCCACAGCGCCGCGGGTCGCTGAGTCTGTCGTTTGAGAGCGAAGGTGTCCCAGCTGATCACGGTAGAGGGAGGTCAGTTCTTCCACTTCCTCCTGCTGAGGGCGCCGGCCCAGACTGAGACGAAAGCCGTGTGTGATCTTTCTCTCCACCTCCGGACCCGCTTCTGAAACCATGCGCCTGGCCAGTCCTTGGGCCGCCTCCAGAAACATCTCATCATTCATGAGGTTCAGCGCCTGCAATGGCGTGTTGGAGCGGGTGCGGGCCACACAGGTAGTCTCCCGGCTGGGAGCGTCGAAGTTGGCGTAGAAGGGGAAGGGCCGGATGCGCTTCAAAAAGGTGTAGAGGCCTCTGCGATAGCGGTCCTCACCCTCCCCGGTAACCCAGGTATCGGGGACGTAGAGGTTGTCCCAGAGACCGTCGGGCTGCGGAGGAAAAACACTGGGCCCATACATGCGCAGGTTCAGTAGCCCTGCGATACTCAAGGTGTTGTCCCGGATCATCTCCGCGTCCATGCGGAATCTGGGACCTCGGGCGTAGAGTTCGTTGTAGGGATCACTTTCGAGAAGCTCAGGTGTCACCCGGGTGTCCTGTCGATAGGTGGCCGAGGTGACCATCAGGCGATGCATTGCCTTCATCGACCAGTCCTGTCTCACGAACTCGGTGGCGAGCCAGTCCAGTAGTAGGGGATGACTGGGTCGAGCCCCCTGGGTTCCCAGATCCTCGGCTGTCTTCACCAGAGGTCGACCGAAGTGGTGATTCCAGAACCGATTCATGGTGACCCTGCCCACCAGGGGGTTCTGCGGAGAGACCAGCCAGCGTGCGAGGGTGAGGCGATTGGGCTGGCCCTCCTCTCGAGGCAGAGGATGAAGAACAACGGGCACTCCTGGTTGGACTTCCTTGCCCGGGTTGAGAAAGCTGCCCTTGACGAAGACGTGGGTTTTCCGCGGTTGGTCCAACTCCTTCATCACCAGACTCCTGGGTGAGGTGAGTTGACCCCAGAACGTCAGCAGCTCGGACAGTCGCGTTCTGACCGGCTCCAGCAGGGGAGCGATGGAACGGTAGTACTCTGCCAGGGCCTTCTTCTGCTCCTCGGTTTTCTGATCTGAGGGAACCAGGAGCACCCTCTCGACCCAGCTTGGGAGCTTGACGTTTCGCGCCGGATCCTTCTCCTGCGTCAGGGAGAGGCGAAATCGGCCGATGATCTGCTGGGGAGTCTTCCCTTCGTGCCGGATCCGAAAGGTAAGGCGAGTCCCTCCTGCAAATCCAAGGGCGGCCTCGGGAAGGAAGATCGCCTGGCGATCTACTCTCAACTTGTCCTGGTCACCCGCGATAGACCAGCCTGTACTGGAAGCTCCATCCAAGGTCCGCCGAACGTCGAACTCTCCGCAGCCTCCCCCCTTCTCGTACTCGGCGGCGGCCGAGTCAAAGCGGATGGCTGTGGGTGAGCCCGATGCTTGGAGCGGCTTGGCACTGACCTCGAAGCCACTGAGTAGGAACTCTCCGCTGGGACTCCTACTGGATCCGCCGTGCGGTAGGCTGGGATGTGTCAGTGTCTCCAGTCGGATGGCGGTGATCCCCTGGAGCTCAGTTTCCGCTGCAACCAGATACGTATCTCTCGACGGCGTCGGCCCTCCAGCCAGGAGGGAGCCGTCCTCAAGCTTGGTCAGATCGGTGTCTGCCAAGGAGAGGTAGGTCGTGGGGTCGAGCAGTTTCCAGGAGACGATGCTGCTCGATTTTTCAGTCTCCCACTTGGCCTGGGCGGCCGCCAGCTCGGGCGTGGTGCGCTTCAGGGTTGCTTTCAGCTGGATGACTTCCTGCTCTACGTCGGATCGCTGCGGCTTCAGGTAATCGGGGGGTGCGAGGGTCAGGGTGGCATTTTTCTTTACCGGTTTGTTCTCGTCCATGGTGCTGTTGAAGAAGGCGAACATCCGGTAATACTCTTCCTGGGTAAAAGGGTCGTACTTGTGGTCATGGCACTGGGCGCAGCCAACGGTGCTTCCCAGCCAGACGGTCGCGGTGGTCTCGACCCGATCGAGGATAGCCGCCACCCGGTATTCTTCGTCGTCGGTGCCTCCTTCAGTATTGATCATGGTATTGCGGTGAAACCCCGTGGCGACCTTTAGCGAAATCTCGTCGCAGGAGCCGCGACAATCGAATTCTGGAAGCAGGTCTCCGGCGATCTGCTGGATGGTGAACTGGTCGAAGGGCATGTCCGAGTTCAGCGCCTTGATCACCCAATCCCGGTAGGGCCACATACTGCGCCGGCGATCGTGGATATAGCCGTTGGTGTCAGCGTAGCGCGCCAGATCCAACCAGGGACGAGCCCAACGTTCGCCGTAATGGGGAGATTCCAGGAGCTGGTGTACCAGCTTATCGTAGGCGTCGTCGGCAGGATCGGCCACGAAGGCGTCCACTTCCTCCGGAGTCGGAGGAAGTCCGACCAAGTCCAGCTTCACCCGGCGAATTAAGGTTTCCCTGGAAGCCTCAGGTGCCGGTTCGAGGCCCTCCTGATACAGCCGCCTCAGAATGAACCGATCGATGGGATTCCGCACCAACCCTGGCTTCTCCAGCTCGGGCGGTTCTGGCCTTTCCGGCAACACGTACGCCCAGTGCTTGGCAGGGGCGGATTGGGCTTGACTGCTTTCCGGCCACGGTGCTCCCTCGTCCAGCCAGGCACGGATCAGACTGATCTGGTCCGGCGCGAGCTGGCCCGAAAGCGGCATAGGAGAGCCCTCGGCTTCACCCAGTAGCTTCTGATAGAGAAGGCTGCCCGCACTGTTTCCTGGGAGGATGGCGAGACCTGACTTGCCTCCCTCGAGGGCAGGCTGTCTGGTGTCCAATCGGAGGCCGTTCATCTGCTTCTCCGATCCGTGACACTGGTTGCACTTGGTCTCAAAGATGGGCCGAATGTCCTTAGCGAAGTCCACCGCTGGCGGAGCTGCTCCAGCTCCACTTACCATGCCCAATACCCCCAGCGGAAGAAGCAGCACGGTAGACCTGACCCGTCGAGCTGAATTCTGTTTCATATGGCGGCTCCACCCTGAAATCGGCTTCCGCCAAGTATAGCGAAAGAGGACGTTTACGGAAAGACAGGCAACTCGGTCTAGCTACCGGGATACATCCCTCGAACTTGACAGACGACGAGGGAAAGCAGTACGCTAAGCGTCTCTTCGGTACAGGGCCTCCTGAAGTTATCTATGAGAAGAGTTGAAGGCCCAATCAGATTCATCCCTGCGAAGGTCCTCCCTGAGGATTAGCCGACCAGATCGTGGCCACCAGCAAAGCAACCATATTCTGCTCCCTTTGCGGTACCTACCCAGGGTTGATATCTGCCGTTTCTCTTAGGAGGGGAACATGAGTAAGAAGTTGTATGTCGGTGGTTTGCCGTATGCTGTTACTGACCAGCGCTTGGAGGAAGTCTTCTCAGAGCACGGAACTGTTGAATCGGCCCGAGTAATTACAGATAGAGATACTGGACGGTCGAGAGGGTTCGGTTTCGTGGAGATGGAGGCTCAAGCAGAGGCTGAGAGTGCGATCTCGGCCTTGAACGGGACAGATCTTGAGGGTCGGACCCTTACCGTGAACGAGGCAAAGCCCCGCGAGAATCGGTCGGGTGGCGGCGGCGGTGGTCGCGGCGGTGATCGCTGGTAGCCGAAGGGACGTAAACCGACTGTTTCAAGGGGTGTGAGTTGGTGCACCCCTCTCATGGGGCTCTTCTGAGCGAGCCGCAGTCGTTGTTCCAAGGTACGGCGAAAACACTCTTTCCCCATCCGTTTCCATAGGGTTGAGTCGGCTCGATACCGACAGCCGATCAAGGCCCGCACAAGATTGCGGATTCGATCGGATTCCCCTGATATTGACTCTCGCAGTCAGTCCGTGGAGATGCTTGATATGGCCAAGAAAAAATCCAGGCAAACGTATCTCAAACGCCAGCGTGAACTGCAAAGAATGGAAAAGGCGGAACTCAAGCGTCAGAGACGATTGGGACGGAAAAGAGGTGAGTTCCCGATCGAGAGTTCACCCTACGGCGATGTCGAGAATCGGGGACTGGAATCTGGCGATCCACGGGCGGTGGTACCGGAGGGCGAGTCCGGTGTGTCCGCTGAGCCTCGCGCATCCCGGGAGTCTGTTGAGCCGGGCGCACCCACACAGTCCATTGACATTGATGCCTTTAAAAAGTCCCTCGATCTTAGTGCCCTCAGGAGGTCCGTTGCCCCTGTGGCCCCCAAGAAGCGTATTGAGCCTGTTGCCCCCAGGAAGTCTGCTGAGTCTAGTGAGTCCGAGCCTCCGCCGCCTGACGTCAAACCATCATAGAGTCGGTCTCAGGGCCGGTTTTTTGAGATCTTTGCCAGCCCAGCCAAGGGTTGGGATCACGTGTGTTACAATTTGCGAAACTGGACGATCGGCCTAACGGCTGGACTTTGGGGGATTGTCGGGTAGTGAATTCGAGTCACGCACACATCGAGTTCTAGCGTTGAGTTGTAAATGATCATTGGGCTGCATCGAAGTTGGATTGTCCAGAGGTTGGTCTTCGTGCTTGCGGCCGTCAACTTCGCCAGCGCCATGGACGGGGATCCCGATCAGCCCCCGGCCAGGCCTTCCACCTGGGAGTCCGCCCCCACCCCTCAAGTACTCGGCAAACCCGCGGTTACTCCGGCTTCGAATGCAAAACGGCAGCCAAGCTTTTTCAAGCAGCTCGGGATTGATTTCAAGAATATCTTTACGACCCGGGAGAATCTTTGGATTCTAGGCGGAGGCCTGGGCGCGAGTCTGGCTCTGAAGCCCCTCGACGACAATATCTCCAACGGTCGATTCAACTCTGAGATTTCCCAAGGAACCGGCCTGGACCACGTCTTCGAATCGGGTGAGATAGTCGGGGGAGCTCTATTTCAGATCGGTAGCGCGGTGACGACTTTCGGGTTGGGTAAGCTGGTCGCGAATCCCGGGCTCGAGAACTTCGGTCGTGATCTGGTGCGAGCCCAGATCATAACTCAAGGTCTCACCCAGGCTGGTAAGCATGCCGTGCGTCGAATGCGACCCGACGGAAGCTCCAAGAAGTCTTTTCCTTCCGGACACTCCTCCGGTACTTTCGCCACCGCTACTGTGATTCAACGCCACTTTGGCTGGCGGCTGGGTGGCCCAGCATATGGGATCGCCGCCTATGTAGCGGCCTCCCGGTTGAGTGAAAACAAGCACTATCTGAGCGATGTGGTCTTCGGTGCTGCCGTAGGTGTCCTGGTAGGACGAACGGTGACCTTCGGCGTCGGCCAATCGAGATTTCAGATTTCTCCCGCGGCTGTGCCTGCCGGTGCAGGTCTTCGGCTGTCCCTGGCTCCCTAGGGCTCCTTGGTCGAGAAAAAGTTCACAAACTGATCAAGTTTCCTGCCTCGGCGTGATGTAGTTGCCACGAGGCCGCTGAAGCGGCCTTCCTGGACAGTGCTCTTGCCCTATAGGTCAGTGTTCCTCAGCGGTATCAGGTCGCTCGCTAGGGCACTAGTATCGGAAATGGGTTCCATCAAGACCAAGCGAGGGCAATCCCAACGGGATTGTGCCTTTCAGCTCGGGGCTTCCGACTTGTGTATGAGTCGCCGCGATTTCGTACCGTATTCTGAGCCCGAAACCTGGCTCAATGCCCATTCCCTGACTCGGAACGCTTGATGAGTTAGGATGTTGGTCCATGGCCGGAACACATCAGTCTAGCTCCCTGGTCATGACTGTTACCGGGCCGGTTGGGGCCGATGAGCTTGGGTTCACCCTGATCCACGAGCACATCTTCCTGGACCTTCGCAACGACCTCTGGCTGAGCGACCGGATGTTGAACGACCAGGATCTAGCCTATCGGGAGCTGATGCTTTACAAGGAAGCGGGCGGCTTGACCCTGGTCGACCAGACTTCGGGAGGTCTGCGCGGCAACCGGAATCGCATTCTGCCGACCAAGCACCCCTTGGCGATTAGAGAGATGGCACGGCGCACCGGGCTCAACATCGTTCTGGGCAGTGGATGGTATCGAGAGCCCTATTACGAGCCCTATCTGTGGCACGCCAGCACCAATCAGATCGCAGAGGAGATCGTCGCCGAGGTGACCGACGTTCGGGCCGGTCTTATCGGCGAGATTGGAGCCCACGCCAACTACATCCTGCCAGTGGAAGAGAGAGTGCTTAGAGCCGCCGCCCGGGCCCAGCTCAAGACCAATCTCTCCCTATCGACACACCAGTCAGAGGGTACGGTGGCACTGGAGCAGCTGGGTATTCTGGAGGAGGAAGGCGTCGACCTGAGGAGGGTGATCTGCAGCCATGTCAACACCTATCCTCACCACGAGTATCACGCCGCGCTCGCCAGCAAGGGCGCGTACGTGTCCATGGAGGGCCTGGGTAGTCGCCAGCCGGTGGACGCGGAGCGCGAGATGGAGATGATGTTGGCCATGATCAACAACGGCTTCATCGATCATCTACTCCTCTCGCACGACGTGTGTGTCAAGCCTATGTACACCTGCTACGGGGGGGGGCGGCTACGAATTCATTCCTCGGACATGGCTCGGCGCGATGAAGGAGCGAGGTGTCAGCGATGAGCAAATCCACCTGATCATGGTGGAGAATCCACGGCGATTCCTCACCGGCGGAGGACCGATTAGCTAGCCATGAATGACAACAGGCCACGCTGCTCTTGGATGGGAAACGACGAAGTGATGCTTCGGTACCACGACGAA
Source organism: Acidobacteriota bacterium (assembly GCA_965219005.1). Classification (GTDB taxonomy): domain Bacteria; phylum Acidobacteriota; class UBA6911; order RPQK01; family JAJDTT01; genus CAUZIZ01. The sequence goes on from CBDCMS010000004.1 coordinate 875,544, forward strand.
GAGTGGGGGGTGCCGGTTCACGACGACCAGAAATGGTTTGAGTTCCTGGTTCTCGATGCCTTCCAGGCAGGACTCTCCTGGAGAACGGTCCTGCACAAGCGGGAAGCGTTTCGGGAGGTGTTCCACGGTTTCGACCCCGCTCGGGTGGCCCGAATGACGCAGATCGAACTGGAAGCCGCACGGCAGAACCCGGCCATCATTCGGAATCGCCTGAAGATCCAGGCCACAGTAAAGAACGCCGTTGCCTTCCTGGATCTGCAGGACAAACAGCGCTCATTTGATTCCTTCATCTGGTCCTTCACCGATGGATCGGTCATACACAACGAGTGGGAAAAGCTGGAGCAGATACCGGCCTCCACACCCCTCTCGGATACGATAAGCAAAGCCCTCAAGGAAAACGGCTTCTCGTTCGTCGGCACGACCATCTGCTACGCCTTCCTACAGGCTGCAGGCGTCGTCAACGATCATCTGTCCCACTGCTTCAGGTGGAAGGATCTGCGAAATCCATGAGAAAAACCCTGCTCTTATGTTTGCTTGGATCCTCTCTGGCACTCGGCGGAGGAAGCTTCATCGAGGTGGGGTCCGAACGCCAGCTCTTCCTGGACCGGCATCTGATCGATGAGATGCGGGGCCTCGAGCTGAAATTGCATCGACCGCTACCCCGCGAAGAAGTCCTGCGCTTCGATCAGCCCTGGGAAGGCGATACGTCCTGGCATCCGATCGTGATTCAGGATGGCGACCTCTTTCGAATGTGGTATCGAGTGTCCTCTGGGAACGAGGATCGAGGAAGGAAGACGGCCTATGCCGAGAGCCGGGATGGAATTAACTGGAAGCGGCCCGCGTTGGGCCTCATCGAATTCCAGGGTTCCACTGAAAACAACCTGATCTGGCCCACCCCTGGGAACAAGGGAATCAACATGTGTGTCTTCCGGGACCCCAATCCTGAAGTCCCGGAGGCGGAGCGCTACAAAGCGATTGTCCAGACCCGGGATATCCATGGCCTGATCTCATCGGATGGACTACGCTGGAAGCCGATAAAGCCAGATCCCCTGATCCCGCGCCTGGAGGATCAAGTCAATGACGGCCCTCACGCCGCTTTCTGGGATCCCTGGCAGTCCCAATATGTCGTTTTTAAGCGAGGCTGGTGGGGGGAAACGCCAGAGAAGCAGTTGGACGCTGCAGGAACCAGGGGGGCGGCCAATCGCACTGTCAGACGGTTCACCTCCAAGGACTTTCGTAGTTGGCAAGGCCCCGAGTGGGTGGAGATTCCGTTCGGAACCCAACCTCGGGAACAGTTCTACACCAGTGCTGCGCTTCCCTATCCATGGGCTCGGGATGTCTACCTCATGTTCCCCATGCGTTTCATCCTGGATCGGAGCGGTCGAGGCTGGCCCTATCCCGGTCTTTCCGACATCTGCTTTCTCAGCAGTCGCAATGGCCTGCGTTGGTACAGAAGCTTCCGTGAAGCCTGGATCCGACCCGGCATGGATCAGAAGAACTGGCACGAGCGCTCCATGGCCTTCGGCTCGGGTTTAGTCGAGACGGCGCCGGGAGAGCTTTCCATGTATATGATCGAGAACTACCGTACGCCGGAAGCCCACATTCGACGGATGACGTTACGGAAGGATGGATTCATATCGGTGCACGCGTCCGATCTGGGGGGAGAGCCCACCACCCAGCCCTTGAAATTCAAGGGCAGCCTCCTGAGGATCAACTATTCCACCTCGGTGACCGGATCCGTTGGAGTGGAGGTCCTAAACGACTTTTCCCGTCCGGTCCTGGGTTTCACGCTCAAGGATAGCGGCGAGATATTCGGAGACCATTTGCAGCAACGGGTCCGCTGGAGCGGCCGAGACGATTTGAGTTCATTGGAAGGACAAGTCGTTCGTCTCCGTTTTGTTCTTCGGGATGCGGACCTCTACTCCTTTCGCTTCTCGGAGCGTTAGTACACTGGACGGTTCTAATCCCTGATCAGGTTGCTTGACGAGGTGCAGACACTTGAATCGCAATTATCCCTTACCTAGGAGTTTCAAGCGCAGATCAGAACTAGTTCTGGCCCTGATCCTGATCGGTGCCTGCAACGGTTCCCAGGATGGTGCTCCCAAGCCAGATCCTGCTGCGACGAAGGTTCAAGAAAAGGCGGCTCCGCCGATCTATCTGACCGACCTGGATCGATCCCAGCCTCAGTCGTCCCTTTCTCGGAAGTGGAGACGGGGAACCTGGCGGCTTCTCGACTACACTGGGGAAAGGGATTCCGACGGTTCAGGGATCTCCCAGATGCACGACGCGTTCGAGCAGAAGCCCGACCCGGACCGTTCTTTCAGCGGCACCCTGTTGGTGGCGACCGACGGCAACCAGGCCCCCGAGATTAGCTACTCGCCCGATCGCTCCGGCTGGTACCGAATCTACATTGGCCTCCTTCGCAAACCCTTCGAAGACAGCAAGGCAGTTCAAATGCGTCTTTCTCGAGACGAGGTTTTTACGACTCTTTCCGGACGAGAAGGGGAAAAGGACCATCAGGAAGGCTGGCTCGATGAGATCTACTGGAAGACAGCTGACCTGACGGGACAGGACATTCACTTCCGGCAGATCACCTATCCCCGGATTCGGCACGCCTGGGTGGGCTTCGTGAAACTAGTTCCCTTGTCCGAGGACCAGGTAAGCGAGCTGCAGGCAGATCGTCGCAACCCTGAGCACCGGAGGCTGTTCGTTCACACCGATCCCGGCGTCCCCAATGAGGAGGGTTCCAGGGAAGCGCTGCTGGCCCACTTGGAACCGCTGCGTCATGGGGACGTGGCCCGACTCTACTGGGAAACGGGTTTTGGTGACCGGGTCTTCTATTTCTCCAGTATTGGCAAGGATCAGACCCGCATGGGCAGGCTCGAGGATGATTCAGACGAGCCTTTTTACGTCCGTGACTACGACCGAGTGGGCATAAAGACCTGGCAAGCCTACCGGGAGAATGGCGTCGATCCGCTGGCGGTGGCGGTGGATTTCGCTCACCAGCACGACATCGAACTGCACGCGGCCTATCGGGTGGGTGGCTTTCTCTTTCCGGCTCCACACTATGCCGATAACCGGGACAGCTTCTTCGAGCGACATCGGGAAATGGTGTGTCTCGACCGCGAGGGTAAGCCGCTGCCCCGGATCTCCTACGCTTTCCCCGAGACCCGGAAGTACGCCCTATCCCTGCTTCGGGAGATGGCGTCCAACTACCCGATAGATGGCGTGGCTCTTCTCTACAACCGCCGGCCTCCGCTGCTGGCCTATGAGGCTCCGCTGGTGGAGGGATTCCAGGCCCAATACGGTGAAGATCCTCGAAAGCTGGATCCCTCGGATGAGCGTTGGCTCTCTTTCCGAGCCGGATTTCTGACCCGGTTCATGCGAGAGCTGAGGGCGATGCTGGATGAGGTGGCCCGGGACCAGGGCCGCGGCCGCCTGACAGTGACGGCGGTGGTGTCCAGACCAGGTGAGAATCTGCTGCACGGCATGGACCTGAAGACCTGGATCCGAGAGGGTCTGGTCGACACGCTGGTGCCCTATTCTTCCTCCGTCCGGCTGAACAGCTTCGTGCCTGCCTGGGATGATCCCAAGGACGTGACCCATTTCGTCTCTCTCGTAGAGGGCACCGACTGCAAGCTGGCGATGAACCTGATGCCACGGGACCTGAGCACTGCCGAGTATTACCGTCTGGCACACAGCCTGTACGAGTCCGGCGTTGAGCGTTTCTTCTTCTGGGACGGTCTCAGTCGGGCACGAAAGGCGCTCAGGTTGGGACACCGCGACGAAGTAGAAGCATGGTTCCAGCAAGGAGAGCCCAGCCTGCTTCCTTCAGCGGTGCGTCTTTGGAGTGTGGATGGCTGGGATCTTCGAGTCGAGACTCCGGGCTAGGCTAGGAAGCGAGTTCCAGGTTCCTACGGCAGAGCGCGATGAGCTTCACAGTCTGCGGTGAGGTTCCGAACATCTCCGCGATTTCCTGGGTCTGGGGTGCTTCCCACTGCTCAGCTGCTGGTAAACTACGAACGTATTAGTGAAAGGCAATCACCCCTTCGCTTCTTCAAGCTCCTACCAGCGCGAATTTTGAGGGGGGGGAATTGGTGGAATATGCGTGCTTCTGGGTTGGAGTGTGTCCCCGAAGCCGGCCCCAATGTGACGCGTGGATCACCGCACGTATGCTAGGCCGAATGGGTTGTTCCCGACGGTGACTTCACCGAGCGAGGTTAGGGAACCGTTACGCTCAACTCGAAACACCGATACTTTGTCATTAGCCCCCGAGTGCGTGACGTACAGCTTTCTGCCACTGGGTGTTAGAGCTACATTGTGGGGGGTGTTGAACGCTGTGTCGACCGTACCAATGATTCGGTTACTCCGAGTGTTGATGCAATACACCCCGTCTGCGCCGCCCCCTGGCAGGTTTGTCGTGTAGAACCGTCTGGCGTTACGTGACGTTATGGCACCGTGAGCCCCCGGCACGTCGATGGTGTCGGTGACCTCCATCGTGAAGTTATCGAGCGCAGATATCGCGTTGCCGGTCTGGCTGGGTGCATAGATCTCCCAGTAGCGCCGATTGAACGAAACGTGAGAAGACTTCCCAACAGTGGTCCGATTCACTTCCTGGAAGGACCATGAGTTGAACTTCACAATCACGTCAGAATCCGGATCCCCCCCCGTCAACGTCACGTAGGAGAAGAAACCGAACGGGTCGAGCGTGACGTCGTGCGGCTTTGCCCCCATGGCAACCAGGTCCTCCGGCATCGGGACGGTGGCAACGGCTGCCAGGCGGTTGGCATTGATCACCGTGGCGGTCTTGTCGATGTCGTTGACGACCCACAGCCGGCGACCGAAGAAGTCAGCCCACATGTGAAAGACACCTTCTCCTGTCGGAAGAGTATCAACAAGCTCAAAGCTCCGGCCACTGAAGACGACCACGCGATTGTTCGCCCGGTCGCCTACCCACACGCGATTGCGAAACCATGTGTTCACAACGTACATCGGCTCCGGCGGGTTCTCGCCAGCAGGGAGTGCCAGATCTTGGATCCACTCCGCGCTGGAAGCGTCGATGACTGAGATCGTTCCCGATGCACGATTCGCAACGACCACCTTGCCGTGATCCGCAAATGAGTGAGTAGATGTGCTCAAAACAACTAGGATCGCAAGGATCCCTAGCGTCGCTCTTGGGAACAACTGTCGTCGAGTAGTCATTGTCGCTTCTCCTAGCAGCCTGTCGGACTTTCGAGGTCACACCGAACGGGCATCATTAGTGTATGGCGAATCGATTTAGAACAGTAGATCGAGAGACTCCTTATCTGTTTCCTCCTTCGGTGCAGGAATGGCTGCCGGAGACGCATCTGGCTCGCTTCGTGGTGGAGGTGGTGAGCAAGCTGGAGTTGAGGAAGTTGGAGGATTCCTACACGAAACGGGGATCGGAAGGATACCATCCGGCGGTGATGCTGGCGTTGTTGTTTTACGGGTATGCGACGGGGGTGTTTTCGAGTCGGAAGTTGGAGCAAGCCACCTACGATTCGGTGGCGTTTCGCTACCTCGCCGGCAACACGCATCCGGATCACGACACCATAGCCCATTTCCGAAAGCGGTTTTTGGAAGAGCTGAAGCCGCTGTTTGTGGAGATCTTGCTGCTGGCCCAGGCGATGGGATTTCTGAAGTTGGGCCGAGTGAGTTTGGATGGCACGAAGGTCAAAGCCAATGCCTCCAAGCACAGTGCGTTGAGCTGGGGGCACATCCAGAAACTGGAAGCGCGGCTGCGAGAAGAAGTGGACGAGTTGATGCAGCTGGCCGAGGAAGCGGATGGACGAGAAGAAACGGAAGGGATGGACATCCCGGCCGAGCTGGCGCGGCGGGAAGCACGGTTGAAAGCGATCGATCAAGCGAAGCAGAAGCTGGTCGAGCGGGCGGCCGAGCGGCAGGCGGCCGAGCACGCCGAATATGAAGGGAAGGTGGCCAAGCGGCAAGCCCAGAGGAAAAGGGGAAACAAACCGAAGGGTCGCGAACCCAAACCGCCCCGAGGAGGAATCCGAGACCAGGATCAGATCAATCTGACGGATGAAGATTCTCGGATCATGCCGGTCTCGGGCGGGGGATTTGAGCAATGCTACAACGCTCAGGCCCTGGTGGATAACGACAGTCTGTTGATTGTGGCCGTTCATGTCACGCCAAACGCCAATGACAAGAAAGAACTGAAACCGGCCCTGGCGGCGCTGCACGCATTGCCGGAGTCGTTGGGTCGGCCCCAGGAGCTGCTGGCCGACAACGGCTACTTCAGTGGTGCCAACGTGGAGCTTTGTAGCGAGCATGCGGTCCTTCCCTATATTGCGGTCGAGCGGGAAGCCCACCACTTGCCGCCGAACGAACGCTGGAAAGAACCGGAGCCACCCGGGGAAGACGCCGATGCGGTGGAGCAGATGAGATACCGGTTGAAGACCCCGGCGGGTCGAGCCATCTACGGGCAACGCAAAGCTGTCCCCGAGCCCGTCTTTGGGATCATCAAATCGGTGATGGGCTTTGCGCAGTTCTCTCTCCGAGGAGCGGAGGCGGCAGACGGGGAGTGGACTCTGGCCAGCATCGCCTGGAATCTGAAAAGAATGTACAACCTCGCCTGCCGCCAGCCGAAGCTGGCCCGTGCCACCCTCTGAAGAGGTGGGCCAGGTCGTTTCAGCGGCCAAATCACCGCCGCAGATCAGACGATTCATCGATTTCGTGCTTGGTCGTGCAAGACTTTGGATCAAACGTCAAATTTCAGAAGTGCCTGTGAGTCAAGTCCGACAGGCTGCTAGTAAAGTCTATTCGGGTCGAGTAGTCGACTCTGGAACCCTGGCGGGCATCGGGATTCCCTCTCCACCCCCTAGAACTTCGGCTCTCTCCAATAGGAGCCATCGACCCGCCAGAGCCGCCGTGACCACGTCAGTTCGTCACTGGTCATCCCGTTTACCAATCCTTTCACACCCGGCTGCTCCAAGCTAGTCCGGAGCCCCTGAATAGGGCACTGAGTCCAAGCCCTGAGCCGCCACCACGTAGCCGAGAGCGCCCAGGGGCATTGTCAAATTAAGCAGCCGTCGTCAACAATTGGCGGATGAATTCACACTATCGAGGCCATCGCTTCCCGCCCGAGATCATCAGTCACGCACTCTGGTTATACCATCGATTCACCTTGAGCTTACGAGACGTGGAAGGCCTACTTGCTGAGCGTGGCGTCACTGTTTCCTACGAGGCGATTCGATACTGGTGCCGCAAGTTCGGCCCAACCTTTGCCCGGTCCCTGCGACGGGAAAGAGGCCGACTTGGCGATAACTGGTTCGTGGACGAAGTCTTCATCAAGATCCACGGGGAACTGCACTACCTTTGGCGAGCAGTGGATCAGGATGGTGACGTGATCGATATACTGGTGACGAAGAAACGAAACAGGCGGGCGGCTAAGCGTTTCTTTCGCAAGGTGTTGAAGGGCCAAGGTCAAGTTCCTTGGCAGCTGACCACCGATAAACTCCGGAGCTATTCCGCTGCCCATCGTGAGGTCTTCCCCTCGGTCGAGCATCGAACGGCTCAATACGAGAACAACCGGGCCGAGGTCTCGCATCAACACACCCGCGAGCAGGAGCGCCAGATGCGGCGCTTCAAGTCAATGTCACAGGCTCAGCGATTTCTCGCCGTCCATGCTCCGATCCAGAATCTATTTCGAGTGGGTCGGCAACATCTCCAAGCAGTTCACCATCGATTACTTCGTGACAGGGCATTTGCTGACTGGAGAGAGGCGACGTGTGTTCGCTGAGTTGAGCGAATTGGAAGGTGTTTTTGGCCCGATTAGTGGCTCTCAACCGCTAATTTGACAGCGCCCCTTGGGGACATGCTGCTCGTCCAGGCATCTCCAATAACTTCCCTCGCTCCACTTGGAGCGCTAGAGTACCTGGATGTTCCGATCTTGAACACGAGGTATCCGGTTTTGTCCTGGGGTGGGGTCCGGATAATGTAGACGAGCTCAAAGCCAGTGTTCTTGAGTTAAGGCGCTATGAGGACCAGGTGGGACGATCCATCGAGAAAATTTCCGCCACTCGCACGTAGTCCTGATAACCCAGCCGGCCGATGGGTTGGATTTTTTTCAAATCGACTTTGCCGTCGACGAGGGCCCAATCGACGATGTGGATCCCGATGACCTGGCCGAACACGACCGTATTGGTATTCCCAGGGTCGGCAGGCAACTCGACCGTCTGTGTGTATATGCACTCTAGGTGAGCCGGACTCTCTTTGACCCGGGGCGGCGCAACCAGTTCGGCCGGCGCTTTGCTCAAGCCCGCATACTCGAATTCGTCCACTTCGGAGGGCGCAGCCACGGCGCTTTGGTTCATTTGCTTGCAGAGTTCCCAGACGGCCAGATTGACAACGAATTCCCCGGTTTCCTGGATGTTTTTCACCGAGTCTTTCAGGCCGCCAAAGGCATGATTGGAAGTGGCGGCGAAGAGCACTTGCGGAGGGTCGTAAGCCACGGCGTTAAAAAAGGAATAGGGCGCCAGATTGACGTGCCCGGCCGTATCTACCGACGAGATCCAGCCTATGGGCCTCGGCACCACCAGAGCATTAAAGGGATTGTGGGGCAGGTCGTGGCCCGCGGATATTTGGTAAAACATTGTAGCGAATCTCAGATTCCAAGCACCAAAGACCAGTTAAGTCACGAGGATACTATCCTCTTATTTCCGGGGAATCTGTTCCCCTTCCGGCCGGGGCTGATTTGCCCAATGGCCGCTTGGATCACTTCCGCGACAGATGATGGTATCTCGATTCCAACCTTCGGACGCTCGTACGTCTGCCGAGACGAACCTCATGGCGAGGCTGCAGCGACGGCGAGTCGACCTGTTGGGCTCGGAGCAATGCAACACCCAATCGGTGTGCAGGGACATCTGCCCGGCCTTGAGTGCGATTGATTCGGGTGGGCCGCCGTATTGCTCCGCGTTCCTGATGGTCTGATTCAGGACGTTGCGTTCGTCCGGGTTGCTCTCGTCAAAGGCGATCTGTCCGTGGCGATGGGAACCGGGGATGATCTGCATGGCCCCATTCTCCGCATCGACATCATCAATCGCCAGCCACGCGGTCACGGCTCTACTGGGTGTCAGTGGCCAATAAGAGGCATCCTGATGCCAGCTCACCTGCTGGCCATCACCCGGCATCTTGGCGAAATAGTTCGTCCCACGAAGCACCAGGTTTTCCCCTAACAGATCCTCGAGGTAGTCCAGAATACGATCATCGGAGACAAGATCGTAGATGCCGGCGCAGCACTTATGCCATCCGTAGATTTCGTAGCTGCTCCAACCCGCTTCAAGGGCTTTTACCAGCAGGGTGTCGAAGTAGACGCGGTGGGCAGCGATTCCCTTCGTATCGAAGACGTCCAAGGGAGAAACATAGCCCCTACTATTGAACTGCTCGATTTGTGCCTGACTTAGAAGGGTGGGTTTTTCGACACCAAGAGGAAAGAACCTGCGAATCCGGGAGAAATGCGGATACGCATCCGTTTGACTCGTCATGAGGTGGGCCAATCGAGATTCGCTTGATGCCCCTACTCTGAGCAGGGAATAGCCAGACGCTGCCCAGGTCTGATCAAGGAGCTGGTCAACCCGTTGTAGAGCATCAGGTGCTGAGGGCCTTTTACACCGCACTGCTTGAATCGGTTGGATATCCCGCCGAGGCTGTCGCCGTTCTTTACCACGTAGTCGATTTGTTCACCAGGAGCCGGATACACGTTGGAGACGAACTCGTGGAAGTCCTCCCGTAAGGGATGGTTGTCAAAGCGTTCCCGGAATACCTTTTCATATACCTGAGGGATTACGACCGACTCGCCTTCCTTGAGCCAGGCCCGGATGTTCTCCCTGGGATTGAGATTCCCTAGATTCCAGTGATCGATTCCCAGCAGCAAGCCCAGTTCCAGGTGATGGAGGTTGCGGCCGAGTTCGACCTCGGCTGTTCGGGTGTCGAGTCGTGGAATATGAACCCCATATCGTTCCGGATCGAGACCGATAGCTGCCGCCGCAAGAATTCGGGGCACGAATTTTCGGGTTTGCCTGGGGAGTCGGTGTTGGATCTTTCGAAAGGCATTGCGGTCCGAACGATAGCGGGTGAACTTTCTGCCGGGACCGTAGTTGTAGTCCACCAGAACCAGCTCCAGGTTCCAGGCAAAGTTTTTGACCAGATCTCGCAGGTATTCGAGTTGCTTCTCAGTGGATTTGGGGACGTCGAAGTAGTCTCCTCCACGCAATCCGTATTTGCGCCCCGCCCACTGCATTTGCCAGATGCCCTTGGCATTGGCGTAGGAAACGCTGTAGCTGCGAAAAAGGCTCTCCTGTATTCCCAATCCGAAGCCGAATGCCATGGGCATTCCTGCCTTTTCATAGAGCGGCCGGATGATGTGCTCCAGGAACTGGAAACGGCTGCTGGCACCCACGAAGGAAGCTCTGCCATCAGTCAGCCAGTAGAGGATTTCCCTCTTCACATCCGACCTGGCCTCAATGTGCTGGAAGAGGTCCTTCACGATACCGAAGCGTGTCCCTTCTCCCTTGGCAGGGAGGATCCGGTAGGAATCTGTTCCGGTCTCCAGGCCTGGGAGACTCCCCGCCAGGAGCGCTCCTGCGATGGGTAGAGAGCCACCTCCAGCTATGCCCAGGGGTGGCGCCCCAAGAAGCGCCGAGGGCTGAACCGCGAGTCCTACCCCGGCAGAGCCCAGAGCGCAGTGAAGAAGATATCGTCTTGATAGTTTATCCATCTTGCCGTTCTTGAGGCACTTAATGATAGCTCCTAACTACGACGTGGCGGAAGAGGTGGGGACGCAAGCGTCGCCTCACAAGGTGACTGATTGTAGGATGGGCGCCCTTACCCGTCGCCGTCATAGCCGGGCAACGGCGCCCATCCTACAACCGAAACAGTGCCATCGATGTGGGATGGCCGCAACGGAGCAGCCTGGAATTGGCCCCCTCAGAACGTCGCGATCGGGTTCAAGGGAGAGCCCGTTCCGCCGCCGACTGGGATGGGAGATGCGGTCAGAAGGAACTCCCAGCGCCGACGCTGTTTCGCTGCCTCACCCAGCGCCTCCAGATCGCAGTTGTCGAAGATGTGGACCCCCATGGCGTTGAGTAGTAGCAGGTGGATGGGCTGTCCGCCTCCTTCGATTCCCGAGGGGATGACGTCGCTAGCGGCGTCGCTTCCCACCAGAGCCACATCCCGCTCCTTCAACCATTTGGCACAGGAGGCATGGAGGCCCGCCGAGGCCTTCCCCACGTCCCACGGTCCCTTTGCTGCCCGACGAGCCCAGCGGCCGGTGCGAATGAACACGGCGTCACCACTTCCCACACGTAGCCCCGCCTTCTTTTCCCAGGCCTCCAGGTCCTTGGGGTAGATGGCCACGGTGGGCTCGAGATACGAGACCTCTTTCAGACGCGCTATGTCCATCAGAATCCCGCGGGTGAAGATCCCGTTCTTGAGGTTGGTGACGGCAAGCTTCCCGGCGCCCTGGGAGGTTACTTTACCCTGTGCAAAGCCATTGTAGAGTTTGCCCTGGTGGGACAAGTGGCAGAGTGAATCGATGTGGGTGTGTGCAAAGCCATGATAGCTGACGCTGTAGTTGTCGCTGCTCCAGGGATCGGTAAGCATCATCTTGTGCCCGAAGGGTTGAGGATTGTCGATTGCCTTTTCCTTTTCTGCATCGCGCGCCAAAGACACCGAAACGCCTTCCACCACCAATCGCGCCGCAGCCTTTCGCTTCTGGGGCGTGATCAGATTGACGGCACCGAGCTGGTCGTCCTTTCCCCAGCGACCCCAATTGGAGAGCTCCTTCATCCAGTTTTCGACGTCAGCCTGAGTCAAATCATGATGTTCCGCAGATCCGGCTGGCTCGGCCAAACAGGCCAGTTGGATCCAGCCCGCCAGGACTCCAGTAGACAACAGCAGGATCAGCAGGGAGGCATTGACTCGTTTCATCGGTCACTTCTCCGAGAAGGGATGGGTTTCCCAAGAAAGGTAGTGCTCAACAGGGACGCCGTCGAGAATCCAGCCTATTTCAACTCTCCCGCCAGGTACAAGGTGCCGAAGTGCCAAATGACGACCGCTTTTCCCTCCATACTCCCGTGACCGGGCGCGACGTCGAAGGACGAATGATGGGCCGTTCCCTCAGAAGTCGAAAAGGAGGACTGGAGACGAATCAACTTGGATGAGTCCGGCTGGTCCCCTCGGGCCAGTTTCGGGTGCAGAGCCAGAGTCCAATCGCTGCTTTTGTCTCTGACCGCGCCGATCGTGTACTCCCCGGCCGGAACCGCAGTCGATCCCGAGGAAGTTGCGCCCGAAAGAGAGAGGACTGCCCGGCTGGGAGCGAAGCCGCCTACCTGGACCTTCTCAATGTGTGTCATGTTGGCAGGGACAGTGTAGTAGCTGATATTCGCCTCGACTTTACTGGGTAGTGTCGCCTTCACCGATTTGCTGAGGTGAGGGTGAGACAAAACAGTTGCTGAGAATCCAAGGGCCAGAAGAGCGATCAGGGAGCATACGTGTTTCATAAGAGTTCTCCTCAAGGATGAGTTGAAAGTTAAAGTATCAAGGGTACGTGCTTCCACCGGTGAATTCCAGTCAGTCGTGAATAGAATAGTGAACAGTAATCAGTGAACAGTGAAAACCGGTAAACAGTAAACAGTGATCAGTGAAAAATAGTGAACGGTGGATAGTGCTTGCCGCCAATACCGAAAATACTAATCTGCGTGCCTACTGAAACGCTGCTCACTGTCCAACTGCTCACTGCTCACTAATTACTGCTAATTACTGCTCGCTAATTACTGTTCACTGATCTTCACTGATTACTGTTCACTAATTACTGTTCACTGATTTCACTGTCTCACAAACCCACCACCTGAGCCACCCCCGTCTCCGCGGCACGGTAGGCGCTGAAGATGACCTTCAGTGTGCTCAGGCACTCCGCTCCTGTGACCGGAGGCTCTTCTATTCCCCGAGCCGCGTTGACGGACGACTGGACCAGACGCTGGTAGCTGTTGGCTGCGGAGAAGGGGAAGGATTGCACTCCCTTGGGGGCATCCGGATGGGTGGAGTACCACTCCAGTGGGCTGTTGTCCTCATCCAGCCGCAGCCAGCCCTTCGAGCCCCAGATGGTGAATCCCAGATGGTATCCACGCTTCAGGTAGTAGCCGCCATGGTAGGTGCCCACCATCCCTTTTTTGAATTGAAGGGTAAGGGCCACCGCGTCCTCGGTCTCCAGGGGCTGCCCTCCCACGTTGCGGCAGATGGCAGAGACCTTCTCGATTTGGTCTCCTGAGAGCTTCTGGATTAAATCCATGTAGTGGATTCCCAGCCAGATCAGCTGTCCTCCTCCGGCCTTTTTCTTGAAGGCAAGCCAGGATCGCTGATACTTTGGGCGAGCGAGACGAGTCTGATCCGCCACCACTAATAGGTGGGTTCCAAAGGGCTTTCCAATCAAGCCTGACTGCATCAGTTCCTGCGCCTTGAGAGCCCCTGGGTGACGACGCATGTAAAAGGCCATCATGAGATGTCGCCTCCGAGACTCGGCCAGCCGGACCAGGGGCTCGAAGTCCTCGGCCCGGATGCAGGACGGTTTCTCAGTCAAGACGTGACAGCCCGCCTCCAGAGACTTTCGTATCAGTGGCGGAGCCTCATTTGCCGCCAGACTGATCAGTACCATGGGGGGACGAAACGTTTCGAGCATCTCCTGGTGGCTTCGAAAGGTCGTCACTTTTCTCTGCAGTGCCTCCCTCGCCTTCAGGAAGGTGGCTCCGCTGCGGTCCGAGACAGCGATATCTGCCACCCCCTCGATCTCTCCCAAAGATTTCAGGTAGGCGCTGAGGTGGGGGCCGTTTTCCTGGGTTAAGACTCCGACCTTGATGGGATTTGCGGCGGTCGTGAGCCGGGCTGCAGATGCTAGTTTCCAGGAGGAGAGTGCGGTGCCAATCGCAGCCTCCTTGAGAAATGATCTACGCTTCATGATGAGGCGAGTCTAACAGTCGAGATCGAGGAAATCGATGCAGCACGTCCTCTCCAGCAGCGCGGTTCTGGTCTCTTCGGGCGCTTGCTCCGACCCTTGATTATTAGCGGATTCGAACTTCCCGCGCTTCCCAACCGTCAAAAGAGAGAGGGCGCGGTTACAGGGGAGAGGTTGGAGGGTTCGGATGAAAATCAAGATATCGGGATTGATAGCGCTTCATCTGATGTTGGTTGTCCTTGGGCAGGACTACTATCCTCGGAAAGATGCTGCTTTCGGCCAGGTCGCTGTTGGAGGGGGAATCGAAACGGTCATCAACTTGACTAATCGGGGAACCTTTCCCTATTCCGGTAGCATCCGCTTCCTAAGGGGTGAGGGAAGTGCCTGGAACCTCCGAGTCAACGGCAATGTGATTTCGAACGGTGAGTATTCCGTAGAGATTCAACCGAAATCCACAACCACCATTCGTCTCACCGGAGATCGGCTCGAAAGTGGCGCGGCAATTGTGGTCTCGGAGGACCTGCTTCTCGATAACTTCATCGAGGCCAATCTCACCTATTTCGTCCGTTCGGGAGAGTCCGTTGAGGACAGCGTCGGGGTCGCTCCTTCGAAGGAGTTCTACCTTTCCTCCGTTCCCTTCCAGGAGTTCAATAGTATCGCCCTGGCATTGGTCAACGGGGACCTGAGTGGGCAACGGGTAGCGCGTGTTCTTGTGCGCCTCTTCAATGAACGAGGTTCTCGGCTGGCGACCAAGACTCTCGACCTGGGCTCTTTTTTCCACGATGCCAGGTTTCTGTCGGAACTTTTTCCAGGTCTCAACCTGCAGCGGGGGAAGGTTGAGATCTCTTCCGATGTCCCAATCTTCGGAACTGCTCTGACCCTGAAGGAAGGGGAGATTTCGAGTCTACCGCTGGAGCCCTCACCGGTTTCGTATACGGTTCGGATGGTCTCATCGGAGGGCTCGGTGGCGTCGGGAGAAATGGCGCTCTGGGCGGAGGGTTTCTTTGTCAGAGGCTACTTTCTGATCTCCGCCGTGGATGGTGAGCCCCTTCAGGAGGCGGTTCTGGAGCTGGTGAACGGGCACCTGTTCGAGCGGTTCCTCCAGCTCTCGTTTGCGGTTTCCGAGGACCCCTTCTTTGCGGAGGAGGCGACCCTCTATTTTGAGCAGTCCAACTTCTCGTTTGACGCTGACATCGTGTCCGACACCTGGGTTCAGATGTTCCTCTCTGATCACGCCACGCTGGAAGGCACGTATGAATTAGCTCGCCAAACCGATTGACCATCCCTGGGATGGCAGACGTGGCTTCGGTCTCCAGGCCGAAGTTTTTTCGAGCTGTTAGCTCGACCCAAAGCGGCCTGGAGCCGACCACCACGTTCAATCACTCTCACCTTTTTCAGTCAGGAATTGAACTTTCTTGCAGCTAGAATGATCTAATCAGGGTGATGATAAATCAAAGCCGGCCGAGTCGGATTTCCAAGGCAGGGTTTCGCCCCACCCTCTTTTCTCTGTTCCTTTTTCTGATTGCAGGCGCTTTGACGGTCCCCACTCTGGCGTCCAGAGAGCATCCTGCCAGGGTCAGCGATCTCGTCGGGAGCGGGGCGTACGAACCGGCCGGAGATGTGGATTGGGATGAATTGACGCCGAATCTCCCTGTGTTCACGGGAGATCGGATCTTCTCACACGCGGACTCGAGGGTCGAAGTCGAGCTGGGTCGGGGCAACTTTCTCCGGATTGCCGACAAGACCGACGTTGTGTTTTCCGAGCTATCAGATGGCCGAACTGGCCTTAAGGTTCATCAGGGAGATTTGATTGTACGTCTGACTCGTCCGGATCGCTTCCTGGTAAAGACTCCGGTTGCCGCAATCGAGCTCGAGAAGGGTGGGCTTTACCGGATCCAGGTCGACGAGAACGGAGCCACCCGGGTACTGGTTCGCAAGGGAAGGGCCCAGGTCGATGGCAAGCAAGGCAGGCAGAAGGTCCAATCCGGTCAGCAGCTGGTAATCGACGATGCCCAGGCTGGCGTGCAGCCTGCGGGGCAATATGATCCGGATGACTTCGATCTGTGGAGCGATCGTCAAGATGCCGAGGTTGCTCGGCCCCATTCCGTAACCTATTCAGGTGGAGGGCATCATCCTGGAGTCTATGATCTGGATCGGTACGGCCATTGGGCCGACTACCATCCACACGGTCGAGTCTGGGTGCCCCGGGTCTCGGTAGGATGGGGCCCCTTTCGTCTCGGGCGCTGGGGCTACTTATCGGTAGGTTGGACCTGGCTCAGCCATGAACCCTGGGGATGGTTGCCCTACCACTACGGACACTGGGTCTACTACGAACCGCATCACCACTGGGCCTGGGTCCCGGGGGGATTCAACCACTGGTATCCGGCGCGAGTCAACTTCTACTTTGGCGGTGGTTATGTCGGATGGGCTCCCTGGGGACACTACGGGGGGCGCGGCCGCAATGTGGTGATCAATCACACGACTATCAACCGTTGGAGTCCGCGGAATCGAGGCAATGGCTTGAACGTGCTGAGAGAGAGAGACTTTGGAAGAGGTTCGCGACTTGATCGCCGCGTCACTCCCACCCGAGCTATCGCCGGCAGATTTCGGGAGGGACTACCGAACGGCGTGCGGAACCCGGTCCGCGGGGGACGGAACGTCCAGGTCAGGGGAGGTTCCGCAGCAGTCCCCGGATCACGAACTGTAAACGCGATCCGAGCTGGAGGGGCCCGGACAGCCGCGTCCAGCCGGCGCGGTGTTACCTCGACCCGCTCGAGCTTCTCTCGTACGACGCCATCCAGGGCTGGGAGGGCAGGGGGCACCTCTCCCAGGATCTTCAGAGGGGGCGAGCAGCAAGGTGGAGCCTCAACTGCTAGTCGGCGCGGTGGACCCAACATCATCAAGGTCGGGCCGAATCGGACACAGACCAATCGTGCGGGCTCCGGATCCAGGGTAGGTTCAAGAACGAGTCCTGGCAGGCAGACCAGGGTGACCCCATCTAGTCCTCGAGTCCAGCCGGAGAGTGCCCTGGCGGGGAGGTCCCTAGGAAAGCGATCCGAAGGCCAAAGCGGACAGAAACCCTCTTTTTCGTCGGGTCCGCGGATCTTTCGAACTCCTTCCAGTCCGAGGCAGCCGACGCCACGTTTCGATCGGAATCGCTCAACCAGCCGCTCCAGCCCAACTGTCAGTCGCCGAGGTGTGAAGTCGTCGAAGCGCTCTAGTCCGTCGAGGTTCGGTTCCACCAGTCGCTCCGCACCTCGTTCGTCGAGCAGATCGAGCGTAGGCCGCCCGTCGCGTTCCGCTCCCCGGCCGTCAGTGCAGCGGTCGAGTCCGAGCCGCCGGAGCAGTGGATCTTCCGGTCGTTCCTCCTCTCGATCCTCGTCTCGATCCAGAAGGCGGTAGCGGCGACACACTTCGAGAATCCCAAGTTAGAAGATACAAACAGACTCCAGATCACATCCACCAAGGATCAAATCCGGAGTCGAACTTAGATTAACCTTTTATAATCAGTAGTTTAAAGAAAGAACAGCATCAAGGAAAACGCCGAATATCGGCGTCTTTCTAACATTTTACTAGCAACTCGGACGAACTGGGGAGAAGGCCCCACATCGGGCTCCCTACTACCCCGACCTCCTCCAGCCTTGGCGGAACTCTCCAGGTTCTCATGACCGATCCTTCTCCCCTCATATTCCCTGCGATAGCCTAGATCTGACCGCAAGACCGGTGTCAGAGTAGATCGCCCCTGAACGACCGCACCTAGAAGCGGTCGTTCAGGGGCGAAAGCGGATCGAATAGAGATCTGCGTCTCTCATGACAAAGCGCAGGCGCACGGAAGTACCCGCCAGCCTACTAACATCGGTACCGCCCTTCCAGGCAACCACGCGCTCCAGATGATCGCCGAAGATCTCAGAACAGTCGGCCAACTCGTAGCCTGAAATCGGTCTACCGCTGGCGTCCTGGATCTCCACCCGTACGCTCCCGGCAACGGAGGTCGAGAAGTTCATCTCCAACTGCTTGCCCTCGAACGAGAGCGGTGGGGTCGTGAACTCTCCGCCCTTCCCGGATGCATGGACCGAGACGAATTCATCCACCCTCAAGACGAAACGGCGGAGATTGGTGTAGGCCCCTCTCCAGTAATGCTCGGTGACGTAGATCGAAATCTCATCCGGGGCTCCTACCAGGTCTGACTTGGTTTCGATCAGTCCCCAGTTCTGGTGGTTGTCCCCGTATACCCAGTTATCGGTGTAGCGCAAACCGGGGCGAATGAAGGCTTCCAGCCAACGATGGAAGACCCTCCCATCGCGGCTGCTCATGAAAAGCCCATCCGTCAGCGCCGTGCCGTATCGGGGATTGCCTTTCGTCTTACCAGATACCCCGGTATCGGACTTCAGACCGGCACGCTTCTCCCGTTCTTCCAACTCCGGCAGGGCTCGCATCGCGTCGGACCAGCCGCGATCCAGGTAACGCGCCGGAAAGCCCAGGTAAATGTGGGGAGCGCGATAATAGGGGATGACGTTGTTGGTGTACAGCTCTTCGTCCGGTGCACCCGGGTAGTCCAGCCATTCCCCCTTCGTCCAGTTGATGAAATCGTCCGAGGTGGCAGTCTTGATGTCCCGAAGGCCACCGCTGCGGGACCTCAGCTCACCACCTGAGGACCCATCTGGCAACCGGAAATCCCGATAGTAGGCTCGGTACTGCAACTGCTCCGCGTCCCAGAAGGCCAGGTTGTGACTGTCGAAGGCGCCATCGGTCAAGACCGGTTCGTCACCGATGGTGGACCAGTGTATGCCGTCCGGCGACTTGGCGGCCATCAGACCACCCTTGCCAATGTAGAAGGCCTTGTAACGGGTATTCGGAGGACAATCGGGGTTGGTATCCTTGAAAGAGCCCCAGCCGTCCAGCTTTTCAGTGGCCCACACGATGTTGTTCTGCTTGGAGCCGTTGAACTCGAACAGCCCCAACTCCGGCCTGACCCAGCTCTTGCCGTCCTTGCTCTCGGCATAGGTGATCAGGATGTCGTGGAGCGGAATACCGGAGGGCTCGAGGCCCCAGGCCTCGTAGTACATGCGGTAGATGTCCCCATCGCGGAAGATCGAGTAGTAGCTACAGGCGTTGCCCTCCCAGAGCTTGTCATGGTGCATCACGATCTCTTTGGGCACGGGAGTATGCAGCTTGAGCCGCAGCCCGGACATGTTCTCGATCAGATGGGTGTCGACGAACAGCTCACGCTTCGAGCCGATGTCCAGGGTCTCTGTGGTCTCGGGTGGGTTCGCCGATGCCGCCGCCACGGGGAGCAGCAGACTGAAAACAAGCAATGCCTTCCTCATCATCCATCCTCCTTGCCTGGGAGTCTTGCTGAGAGCCAGGTTATCTCGGTGGACTAGAAGGATCAATGGGGTCAGGGTCTTGAAAGGACAGCCAGATTCTGTTCACATATCAAGGCCCTTCTCCCACTTCATCTCCCTGTCCACCGTCAGCTGACCATCCTCGAACTCAACCAGAGCCCAGGGTAATACGGCAGTATCTGCTTTTTCGGAGCAGAAGGGGGATCGTCGCTGGTGTGGGGATCGCTCGACCGCCCTGCTCACCTCGATCTGAAGCTCAGTGACGGTCTGGCACCCTATATTCTGGATGGCCCGCTTCGGGTCGATTTCAGCATTTCGCTCAAAGAATGCTCCACCGACCGGTTCCCGACCTCATTCAGCCAAGGAGGATGCATGATCTGACGTCCATTCGAAAGAAAGGAGTCAAGCATGGTTGTTTCAACATGCATCCAAGAAAGCACCCTGGAACAAAGGCAAACTGGTGGGTCAGAAGCCTCCGCTGAAGCTAAGTACACTGGAAATACGGCAACGTTTGCAGATGGGGCTTGTGAGGCGAGGTCAAGGCAGGAGGAGGAAGACGATGCTTGGCCATCTTCGACGACGACCAACGCAGAGATCGTCCACAACCCCCATCTGCCCTGCGGGTGGCGACGAGACGGGCCGATGGCTTTGTCGCTCCTCCTTGCAATACGCAAAGGTATGGCTGCGCCGTCGCTTCGCGCTCTCGACACCGTCGCGCTCGCCACGAACGTTGCCGTATTTACGTTCCAGTGTACTAAAGGAAGGATTGAATTCCGCCTATCCTTCCGATTTCTAGACAAACCATCTCCCTGAGATTGTCCTTCCTGACCCAAGGATCTAGTATTCACGAGCACTGCTTGCGCACTTACGACCGAAACTGGATGAGTTGCGAGAGAAAAGCGAGACGCAGAAATCGGCGAGTCACGACGCCTGGCAAGACCTTAAGGACGGCTGTGAGGCCGCGTGGCAGCGGTGTGAGCATGCCGTGGGCAACGCGGTGGAACATTTCAAGTCGCGACGAGCCATGGCATGGAGGTGCAGTGGCCAAGTCTCCCCGGATTGCGATTCGCTCGCGGGGGTACCTTCGCACTTCTCTCGTCCCCAAATGAAACCGATATTGATTCGATGGTCCCAGCATCCGACCCGACCACCAGTCCGCTGACGCCCGAGCAGCAGCAGCAGTTTGTCAAAGCGTCGGGCGCAGCGGCGAAGCTGACACGCGCCTCGCGCATGGCGGCATGCAACGGTGGATCGATGCTGGTACTCGCGTTCCTGTGTGCGCTGTATTACGTCAAAACCGGTCGGCGCTTGCGCGACTACGTCGAGCAGACTCCGCCTTGGATTCTCAAACTCCAGCGTGGTCGCTGATCGATACTGCGTGTGGGCCGTGTCTCCTTTGCTCGCAACAGGGCCGTTTGAGTCAGACGGTGAATTCATGGACGTCACTGGCTATCAAAAAGACACCGGATACAGAGCATCGCTCTTTCGCCGTTTGAGATTAATGACGGAGCGCAATGGCGAGTGAAACCGCCGCGGCAAGGGCCGAGGCCGTCCGCACGTGGTTCCAGGCCGTCCAACTTTTGACATAGCCGGCCCACAGGCTGGCCCCCTCGGCGCTCTCCGGGTCAACGGCCGCCAGCGCATCGTTCCGAGGCACGTTGAATACAATCGTCACCAGAATAGTGCCGAAAAGATAGAGTGCGCTTCCGAGGAACAGGTAGTCGGTGCCGGGTCTGTGCCAAGAGAGCACCGAAAAGACGGCCAAAATGGTGCAGGTCGCGGCCGTTCCGAAAAACGCCGTCATAAACCACGGGTTGATGACCACGACGTTAATGGATTGCATCGCGGCAATCCCCTGCGCCGGCGGAAGACGGTCCAACGCCTTCATCACGAAGGTCGAAAAAGTGAAGAGAATACCGGCCACCAGCCCGCAGCCGAGCGCCGAGATAAGTGTCAGGATGCCAAGCAACCCGTCGCTCACTTCGTGACCTCGTCCGCTCCCGAGATCCAGACGCCCGTGGCGGCGGCCTCGCGCAGGTACTGCGCGAACCCTCTCGGATCTCGTCCGCTCACCTGCTTGATGTCATTTGTGATGCGGCTCGCGCTGCACGATAAGACCAGTGAGGTTCGGTCTACCGGGAGAAACAGAATCAGTAGCTTGTAACCTGCAGCTTGGAACCTGTAACCTTCAACCTGCACCTGTATCCTATGATCTCCATGCGAGTACTCCTGGTCTCGCCCTACCACGGCGGCAGCCATCAAGCCTGGGCCGAAGGATATCAGGCTCACAGCAGTCATGAAATCGAACTACTGACGCTTCCAGCCCGATATTGGAAGTGGAGAATGCATGGCGGAGCCGTCACGCTGGCTCGACTTCTCCTTCAGAGAGGAGAGTCCTTCCCGAGAATCCTGGCTACCGACATGCTTGACCTGACCACTTTCCTGGCCCTGACGCGGCCCCTTACGGCGAGAGCGTCCACGGCGCTCTATATGCATGAGAACCAGCTAACCTATCCTCTGCCCCAGGACCCTACCAGCGGTCCTATGCGGCGGCAGCTGGGTGAGCGCGACTTGCACTATGCCTTCGTCAACTACTCGTCGATGCTGGCAGCCGATCATATCTTCTTCAACAGCCGATTCCACCACGATTCGCTCTTCTCCGCTCTGGAACGCTTCTTGAAACATTTCCCCGATTCTCGGGAGCTGGAGACAATTCCCCTGCTGAAGACAAAAAGCTCCGTGCTTCCAGTCGGGCTACTTCGGTCCAGTCTGCCACCTCCCGAGGAAAAGTCCAAGCCACCCTTGATCCTTTGGAATCAGCGTTGGGAGTACGACAAGAACCCGGCTGAATTTTTTGAGGCACTGTACTGGGCATCCGAGCGTAAGCTCGATTTTCGGTTGGCACTATGTGGGGAGCGATTCAGCAAACATCCCCACGAGTTTGAAGAGGCGCAGCGGCGGCTCGGGGGACACATCACTCATGTGGGGTTTGCAGAGAAGCTCGACTATAGGCGGATCCTGGACGAGACCTCGGTGGTTCTATCCACGGCCCACCACGAGTTCTTCGGCATAAGCATTCTAGAAGCCGTAGCCCGCGGTGCTTTCCCAATACTGCCCCGCCGGCTCAGCTATCCCGAGCTGATCCCGAAAGAATTTCACAAAGACTGCTTCTATGAGGGGTCGGAGGAACTTCACAAGCAGCTCTACTGGGCTCTCTCCCAGCCTCAAGAAGCCAGAATCGTCACCGATAGGATTGCGGCCTCCCTGACGCCTCTCGAATGGCAGAACCTGGCCGTCCGCTATGACTCGGAGCTGAGTCTTATCCAGGGTCCAGAACTAGTCACTGAAGGTTGAAAAGGCGGCCCAGAAGCAGCTGCAGGGGAAACCGTCCTAGACTGCCCCCCGGCATCGATTTCTCGTTGAAAGCCTCGACATCATCCGCCTCAAGCCCCTCGCCCCAGATGAGCACTGGGAGCGGATCGGCTACGTGCTGACCACTCTCGCTGAGCGTGGCGTGATCGGACGCCACCGCGATCCTGAGTGGGTCCTTGTGTTGTTCCAGCAGCTTCTTGAGGTGGGCATCTAGCTTCTCCAGGAAAGCAACCTTCAGCTCGGGGCGCCGATCGTGAGCGGCGATGTCCGCCCCTTTGATGTGCAGGATCACAAGATCATCTCGCTTCATGGACGAAAGAGCCAATTTAATCTTGACCCCAAGGTCGGTGTCCAGGTTAGCTGTCATTTCGGGAGAAGTAACGTTACGTGCGCCCAGCCACCCAGCAAGTCCCAACACCGTCCCATCGCCACTGATGCAGGAGAGTCGCAGGGGGATACCCGACTCCTCGAGGGGAATGAGTCGGTGCACGCGGCCGGCACCACGCGTCAGAATCGCATTGGCAGGTGGCAGCCCTTTCGCACTCCGTTTTCGATTTAGGGGATGCTTGGCCAGCTTGCCCCGGACCTTCTCTTCGAAAATGGAGAGGACTCGCGCCGTGTAGACTGCCCTTTCGTCATCTAAGTCCGCGGGTCGCGGTGTCAAGGGAAACGACCCTTCGGCACCGTCACCAGGATCACTTCCCACGACAGCTGAGGACAGATTCTCTCCTCGAAGCACGATGGCCAGGCGATGTTCGGTCGAAGATTCGACCCGAACCTCAACTTCCCTTGAAAGGTTGCCGGGAAGTGGCATTCGATCTATGGCACGAGCCAGTTCGGCCGCTTCTTCCCGAATCCTGCCTGCTCTCCGATCGACTACCCGGCCCCTCTTGTCCAGACAGGCGAAGTTGCCTCTCAGGGCAATGTCCCCTGGTGACAACTCGATTCCGGCACCTAATGCCTCTACGGGCCCCCTCTTCATGGCCAGTGGTGACTGGCCGAAAAGGGCCAGGCTGCCCGCGGCCGTATCGGGTACGACCCCGGGTGCCACCGGGTCGGCGAGACCACACTGCCCCTCCTTGGCTAGACGGTCGAGAACCGGGGTTTCAGCGGCCTCCAAGGGGGTACGCCCCCCTAGAGCTCGAACCGGGCGATCGGCGACGCCATCGATGATCAATAGAAGAGTGGGGATGCCGGGCCCCGGTCTGACCGGTCCGGCCTCTGTCAGGTAGGGTACGCGCTGCTGTAGAAAGCCCGTGAGCACCCGTAGGACTCTGCCCACCGGAGGATCTGAAATGGAAGAATCCACGACTGGGATGTCGTGGCTCTCCACCTCTTGAAGAATGAACTCATGGAGAAACCGGATCGCGGAGAAATTCTCCAGGTAGCGTTCAGAACGTCGACCACTGAAACGGGCGCGGGACACAAAACGAGCCCGATGAACTTCTTTGTCCAGGCAGGAGAGGATGAGTGGGACTTGGTAGGCCTCCCCTTCCAGATCCGAAAAAGGGATTAGCGGAGGGTAGAGGTGAACCCCTTCCACCAAGATGCTCCTGTTCTCGACGATCGCTCTCTCCACCACGGCCCGAACGCCGACGCAGACTCGAACGGATTGCTCCTCGAAGGTGGCCATCACCCGGGAATTGAAGTCCTGGTCTCCAGTTGGATCCCCGGCTGCGTCGGCGGACGAAGCTCCAAACGGGGACACAGCCTCGAAGCTGGAGGCGTGAAGAGCCGGAAGCATGCTGGTAGAAAAGACCATTCGCATCAACTGTCGCACGGTGTCGGTGGAGGTCACCCGATAGAGACCCAGTAGATGAGCCAGCTCCAAAGCCAGGGTGGACTTGCCGGTACCGCTGGCTCCTCCAAGGTAGACGACCAGCGGTCGAGGAAGGTGCTGGATCCGGCGCACCAGTCGGTAGCGCCGAGCCGTATCGGCGCCCTCAACTCTTTCCAGGAGATCTTCCAGTCGAGTGGCAATCTCCTGACTCGAAAGCACCGTGGTGCCCTCCTGCTTGAGCTCGGCCTGGAACTGGTTGACCAACTGGTAACTGCGATCCAGATCCAGGCCCGACCCGGCCAGGCTCCTGGCCAGCAGACCACGGGAGAAAGGCTGTCTCTGGCCGTTGCGAAGCACGTAGAGCTCCGCCGCAATCTTCACCGGATCTTGCAGATTCGATGGAAGTGTGTCGCCAAAAACTGTCTCGAGTTCCTCATGAATCAGATCGAGGATCTCAGCGGTTGTGACCTCTTCCCGGCCCTCGAGCCTGCCTCGTATGGAGCGCGCCACCGCGTAGGAATTGTCGAAGTCCAGACCCCGAAGCATCAGATCATGGGTAACCATACCCCTCAGAAAACGATGTCGTACACCCTGAGAGGTCACTACCTGAAGAGGCTTCTGTTCTGCTTTTTGACGGGCCATATTCTTTCGCTGGATTCGTGGACCAGGTGAACTTAGAAAAGAGGGTGAGCCATCCTCAGAACTAACGTAGCAGTGAGATAGCCGGAGTTCAAGCCGCTCTCCTCTGGTTCAGACTGGGAGCAGTTGCGCTCGGGTGGCCTTGCTGCGGAAGAGGCGGTGTTGATATCTAGCCGTATGGGTTAAGATTCGCGAGTACCCACCACTCTCTGCCATGCCGAAGGAAACGATACTCATTATTGAGGATGACGAATCGATCCAGGAATTGGTTCGGTATCATTTGCGCAGAGAAGGTTACCAGGTGTTTTCGGCCAGCGCGGCGTCGGAAGCCCTGGAGCTGACCAACAAGAAAGCACCCGACTTGATCCTGCTCGATCTGATGCTCCCCGATCTGGACGGCCTCTCCCTCTGCAAGGTCCTCAGAAGCCAATCTAAAACCCGTGAGACCCCCATCGTCATGCTGACCGCCAAAGATGCAGAGTCGGATATGGTTGCGGGGTTGGAGGTGGGCGCCGACGACTACATTGTGAAGCCCTTCAGCCCAAGGGTCTTGATTGCACGGCTACGAGCGGTGCTGCGCCGCCAGGTACCGGCCGATGAATCGGCGACTCTGCAGTTCGGCGATCTCTTCCTCCACCCCGGACGACACGAGGTCAGGGTCGGCGACGAGAGGATAGAGCTTACCCATACCCAGTTCCGAATACTTCAACTCCTGATGCAGCGGCCCGGATGGGTGTTCACCCGCTACCAGATTGTCGAAGCGATTCAGGGACAGGGCTATGCTGTAACGGAACGAACCGTGGACGTTCAGATGGTAGCTCTTCGGAAAAAGCTGGGCTCCGCGAGCCGCTACCTTGCAACGGTCCGGGGTGTGGGCTATCGATTGAAAGAAACATAGGTGCCTACGAAACGGCAGACCTGGCAGATTGTATTGGCTCTACTACCAGGAGCGCTTCTGCTCCTGCTAGTGTTCCTCTGGTTGTTGCTCGGTTTCGACAACGGAGCCCCTGCGCCTCAGCCGAGCGTCCTGCTGGGCCTTACCGCCGCAATCGGACTGTTGACGCTGGCCCTGGGGTTGTGGATGTGGATTCAGATTCTTCACCCCTTGGAACAGCTGGTGACGGGGACGCGGAAGCTGGCAGCGAGTGCTCCGGATCCAATCCGAAAGCTGAAAATCCCCCAGGCCACCCAGCTGAGGATCCTGGCGGAGCGTCTCAATCAGATGGCTGTCCAACTGGCGGACCAGACTCAGGCAGCACGCCAGCATGAGAAAGAGCAGGAGTTGCTCCTGGATTCCCTCCAGGAAGGGGTCATGGTGATCGATTCACTATCTCGGGTTCGCCGAATCAACAAGGCAGCGACCCATCTGATCGACGTCGAAGAAGAGAAAGTCCTCGGCCGCTCCGTCTCAGAGTGTCTTCCCAGTCAGAGCCTGCAGCAATTCGTTTCGACCTTGCTCTCAGGATCCGAGTCCGCCCAGCTGGAGATGGTGCTCGGCAACCACCCACAGAGGAACGTGAGGATCCAGGGAAATGAGCTGTTGGACACTTTCGGGCACAAGGTCGGAGTCGTCCTGGTCCTCAGCGACACAACTCGACTGCGAGCGCTGGAGAAGCTGGAAAGTGGTTTTCTGGCGAATGTGGCCCACGAGCTCAAGACGCCCTTGACCTCTATCAAGGGTTTCGCGGAGACCTTGCTGGAAGGCGCTCTCCAAGATCCGGAAGAGAGCGAACGGTTCGTCCGGATCATCGCCCAGCAGAGCGATCGGCTGGATCATCTGACCGGGAGATTGCTGGAACTCTCACGGCTGGAAGATACCGAGAGTGTCCGCGAAGCAGAACGTGAATGGCATTCGATCCGGGAGCTGATGGAGCGGTCGGTTACCTTCTGCTCACAGGAGTCCGGCGACAGGAGCATTCCCGTATCGGTGGATTGTCCTGAGGACCTGGTTGGACGGATCAACGTTTCCCTGATGGAGCACGCGCTCCGCAACCTGCTCGAAAATGCAATCAAATACAGCTCTCCGGGGGGAGAGGTCTCGCTCCAGGCCGGTGCAGAGCATCACGAGGTCTTTCTATCGGTTCAGGACCAGGGGCTGGGCATCGAACCGATTCACCACGCCCAGATCTTTGAGCGCTTCTATCGCGTGGATCCGAAGAGGCAGTCCCAGGGTAGTGGCCTGGGATTGGCCATAGTCAAACGGATCGTGGAAGCCCACGGTGGTCGAATTGAGTTGAAGAGTGAACCGAACTGCGGCAGCACCTTCACCATTCGTCTTCCTGGGTACTAACCTGAAACTTGAATAGTGATCAGTAGTGCAGTGATCAGTGAGCAGCACCGGAATCAGCTGTAGCCAACAGAGCCGCGAACGACTTGACTCGTTAGCAGTATGCCCCCAGGTTTCGAGGAGAGAGCTGGACAACAGCAGAATCTCATAGATCGCCAACCCCTCGCTCGCGCTTCAGGCTTCCATGGCTCGGGAAGTTTCTTACCACAATCTGGTTATGCACTTAACTCCGGAAAAAGTCACCACCACCTAGTAAAAAAGGTGAGAGACAGGAGGTGAGTGGATGTACGAAAAGATGAATTTGTTGGAGTTTCAAGAGCGTTTTGCCACAGAAGAAGCTTGTCTGAGTTACCTGATGCAGAAACGCTGGCCGGAAGGATTTGTCTGTCCCCGTTGTGGGGGTCAAGGAGGCTACTGGTTGCAGCACCGGCGATTGATGGAGTGTCGCCAATGCCGGTATCAGGCTTCTTCCACCGCCGGGACGATTTTCCACAAGACGCGGGTGCCCCTGAGATATTGGTTTTGGACCATCTTCTTGATGAGCCGTTGCAAAGCGGGCTACACGATGAAGGGACTGCAGAAGCTGCTGGGAATCGGAAGCTATCGGACGGTCTGGATGATGGGACATAAGATCCGACAAGCCATGGCCAAACGTAATGACTGCTACCAATTAAGTCACCTGGTGGAGCTGGATGACTCTTTCTTTGGAGGCCGACGACGAGGGAGAAATCGTCGGGGTCGCAAGCGAGGACGAGGGACCGAAGGCAAGGCCAAAGTTCTGGCCGCGGTGGAGATAACGAAAGCCGGGGGGCCGAGGTTTCTAAGTCTGGATGTGGTCGATGACATAACCAGCGACAATGTGAAGCGGGTCGCCTGGGCGAGGATCGACCCCGGAGCTCAGATCCGAAGCGACGCCTATCACGCGTTTGTCGGTTTAGCTCAAGCCGGCTACCAGCATGAACGCGTCCGGCTCGAGTGGGTGGGGATGGGTTTTGAACAGTTCCCATGGGTTCACACCCTCATTTCCAACTGCAAGACTCAGCTCCAAGGGACTCAGAAAGCGGTCAGCCTCAAGCACCTTCAACGTTACCTGGCTGAGTTTTGTTACCGTTTCAATCGTCGTTTCTGGGAATCCGAGCTCTTCGACCGTCTCCTGACAGCCTGTTCGCTCTATCCCACCGTCACCTATCCGGAGTTAAGTGCATAACCAGATTCTCGAATGGGGCCAACGCTCCTTGGGGGCGGGACAAAGCTGAAACTTCATCGCTGCTATCGATGTTCGTACCCAGAAAGCTCAAACCAAAAGCTTACTCTTTCTTAACCCAATCCTAACATTCACTTCATACCCTCTTTCCCGGATCGTTACATCGATTCCTGGGGTCGGTCGCTGGATCGACCGCTGCGGGTTCAACAATCGCGGTGACGAGACACAAGGAGAAACGATCATGAAAGCGAGTCTGAAACTCTGTGCCGCCTTGGCGCTGTTCTGGATGGCTGCATGTGGGAGACCGGGCGACCGGGGAGGACGAGTCCTGATCCAGAACAAAGGCTCTGACACCCTGGTGAATGTCGCCCAATCCTGGGCGGAAGCCTACCAGGACGTGAAGCCGGAAGTCGCTATCGCCGTTAGCGGGGGAGGCTCGGGCACCGGGATCGCCGCCTTGATCAATGGCACCGTCGACCTGGCAAACTCCAGTCGCTCCATGAAGGAGAAGGAAATCGAATCGGCCTCTAAAGGGGGGAAGAAACCGGTTGAGTTCACAGTTGGATACGATGCGTTGGCCGTCTATCTTCACCGCGACAATCCGCTCGATTCCATCAGTCTGGAGAAGTTGGCCGAGATCTACGGTGAAAACGGTACTCTGGACAGCTGGTCTCAAATGGGCGTCGAGGTACCCGGTTGCAAGGATCAGGAGATCGTCCGGGTGAGCCGCCAGAACAACTCAGGCACCTACGTCTACTTTCGCGAAGCCGTCCTGGGACGCAGGGACTACAAGCTGGGGTCGCGTGATATGCACGGGTCCAAGGACGTCGTAGACCTGGTCGAGAACACTCCGTGCGCCATCGGCTACAGCGGTCTGGCCTACGCAACCGAACATCTGAAGCTGGCCTGCATCAGCTCTAGAGATGGTGGGAGTTGCGTCAATCCCTCAACGCATACTGCGGTGGACCGAAGCTACCCCATCGCCCGCCCCCTCCTCATGTACACGTTGGGCGAGCCCTCGGGAGAAATCAAAGAATATCTGGATTGGATTCTAAGCGAAGAGGGCCAGTGTATCATTCAAGAACGGGGCTATGCCCCTGTGCGAAAGCTCAATTGCAGCGGCCAGCAAGCAGCCGGCTCATAACCTCTGGGGAGAGATAAACATGCCCCCCCTTTACGAAGAGCGTCTCAATCGTGATCTGGAGCAGATTCGGGATCTCGTTGCCGAGGTCGCTGCCCAGGTGGTCACGGCCCTGAAGAACTCAGTGCGATCTCTCTGCACCATGGACCACCACCTGGCATACGAGACCATTTTGGGTGATCTCCCCATCAATCGCTCGACTCGGGAGATCGACAGCATTTGCCACCACTTCGTAGCGCGTCACCTTCCCAGTGCCGGCCACCTGCGCTTCATCTCTTCAGTCCTACGACTCAGCCTGGAGCTGGAACGACTTGGGGACTACGCCGTAACGATCTGCCGGGAGACCGTCGACCTGTCCGGGCCACTTGAAGAGACCCTGCAGAGAGAGGTCGAGAGAATGGCGAAAGACAGTTTCCAGATGTTGGAGCAGGCGACGCGGGCCTTCAACGAGAGGAACTCGGACCTGGCCAGGGAAACCATGGGCTATGCAGATCAAGTAGAAAGAAGCTTCGGCATGGTCTTCCAGGAGCTGGTGAAAAAGGGTCAGGAAGGTGAGCTTGAGGTGAAGGATCTGTTTGCCATCCTGGTCATCTTCAACATGCTGGAGAGGGTCAGCGATCAGGCCAAGAACATCTGCGAAGAAACTGTCTTCGCTCTCACGGGTGAAAGAAAACGTCCCAAGGTCTACCGAGTCCTCTTCCTGGAGAAAGGGGACGACTGCCGCAGCCAGCTAGCCGTCGGCATTGCCCGTAAGGCCTATCCCAACAGTGGCAGCTATAGCAGCGCAGGCATCACGCCAGCCGCAGGAATCGATGGCCTCCTCGGTAGCTTCATGGAAGAACACGGGATCCCCTTCGAAGAGGCCAAACCGCGTCCCTTAGACTGGGTCTCCGAGGAACTAGGAAGCTTTCATGTGGTGGTGAGCCTGGAGGGGCCCGTGAAGGAATATCTCACGGAGATTCCCTTCAACACAGCGGCCCTGGAATGGTCCATTCCGGCTCCCCTACCGAATGACCGCCCGGCAGAAGAAAGAAGCGCGGCTTTTCGTGAGATCCATCAGGAAACCTCTTTGAAGATACGAGAGCTCATCGAGATCCTTCACGGGAAAGAGGCCTCCTAAGTGCTCCATCCCATGAATACGGTCCAGGACCAGCGAAACCTGGCGTGGTTTGTCGACAAAGCCGTCCAGATCGTGGTGTTCGTAGGTGGCTGCTCAGCCGTCGTGTTCATTCTGGGGATTTTCATCTTCATCACCAAGGAGGGGACGGGCTTCGTCTGGGACACGCTGGACGTGGGGGAATTCTTCACCTCTCCCCGGTGGAGACCAGCCTCAGATGTCAATCCTACCTTCGGTGCCCTGGCCCTGATCGTGGGAACCGCGAGCGTCACCGGTACTGCTATGCTGGTGGCCATCCCCTTTTCGCTCGGGAGTGCCATCTATATCAGCGAGTTTGCATCCAACCGGACCCGCGAGATTCTGAAGGTGCTGGTTGAGCTGCTGGCTGCTATCCCGTCGGTGGTGTGGGGATTCATCGGCCTCACCCTGATGAACCCATTGATCATCGAGCTCTTCGACGTACCCATAGGTCTCGGCATCCTGAATTCAGGTCTCATTCTGGGACTGATGGCGGCTCCGATCATGACCACAATTGCCGAGGACGCTTTGAAGGCGGTTCCCGATCAGTATCGAGAAGCCGCCGAGGCCATGGGGGCCACCCGCTGGCAGATCGTCTGGAAGGTGGTGCTGCCCGCCGCCAAGAACGGCCTGGTTGCTGCGATTTTGCTGGGAGTAGGCCGAGGCTTCGGAGAAACCATGGCGGTCCTGATGGCCAGCGGTCACTCCATCAACCTGCCCACCAGCGTATTCGATTCAGTTCGTGCTTTGACGGCAACCATCGCCGCTGAGCTGGGCGAGACAGCGGCGGGATCGGACCACTACCGAGCCCTTTTCACGCTGGGAATCTTGCTCTTCCTGGTCACTTTTACCATCAACCTCTGCGCTGACCTTCTGGTTCGCGGAACCGGCAAGAGGCCCTAGTGTTCGAAGCCACCGAGTTCAACCAGCGCAACCTGAAAGTCCAGCGACGGCTGCGGATACTGTTCCTGAGCATGACGGCAATGCTGATCGCGCCCGTGGTGATCATACTGGGGGTCTTGATCCAGCGCGGAGCCCCCGCCTTCTCGCTCACCTTCCTCTTCTCCTTTCCAGAAAAGGGAATGACCGCCGGCGGCGTCTTTCCGGCTTTGCTGGGCACTCTGCTGCTGGTCCTGACCGCTCTTCTGTTCTCGGTCCCGCTGGGAGTCGCTGCAGCGATCTACCTGAGCGAATATGCGCCCGACAACTGGCTGACGAGACTGATCAACCTGGCCATCATCAACCTGGCCGGTGTCCCTTCTATCGTCCATGCCCTCTTTGGTGTGGGGGCCTTCGTCCTCTTTTTCAGATTCGGGACCAGCGTCCTCGCGGCATCCTTGACCCTGGCAATAATGACCCTTCCAGTGGTCATCGTGGCGACGCGGGAATCCCTTCAGGCCGTGCCTCAAGCGTTCAGAGAGGCCTGTTGGAGTATGGGCGCAACCCGCTGGCAGACCATCCGGAAGGTCGTTCTCCCCAATGCGGGGAGCGGTATCTTGACCGGCATCATACTGGAGGTCTCCCGAACCGCAGGAGAAACGGCGCCTATCATGTTCACGGGGGCGGCGTTCTTTCTACCCTTCCTACCCCAAAGCGCTTTCGACCAGACGATGGCACTCTCGCTTCACTTGTTCGTGATTTCCACTCAGGTTCCAGGGGTACCAGAGCACTTGCCCTACGGCGTCGCACTACTACTGATCGGCATCGTCCTCGTCATGAACTCCTTCTCGATTGGCTTTCGTATGTATCTCCGGGGGAGAAAGAAGTGGTAGAAGAGAAGTGGTAGAGCAGATCTCCGCTGCTCCGGGTGCACCCCCCCCTCTCGACGACGAGACCGTTTTGGAAATAAGCGATCTCTCCATCAGTTACGAGGGTCGTCTGGCCTTGAGTGGAGTGAATCTTTCGGTCAAGAAAAATGAGGTTTTCGGCATCATCGGCCCTGCCAACAGCGGCAAGACCTCCCTGCTGAAGGCCATCAATCGAATGGACCTGTTCAATCCCTCGATGAAGGTGACTGGTGATGTCCTCTTCCAGGGGCGCAGCACCACCCAATGGCGAAACGTCTACGCTTTGCGCGCACAAATCGGCGTGGTCTTTCCCCTCCCGGTAGGGCTCCCCTTGAGCGTCTATGACAATGTGGCCCTGGCCCCCCGTTTGACTGGCGTCAGGAAAAAGGCCGATCTCGATATCGTGGTCGAGCGCTGTCTCAGACGGGCCGCTCTGTGGGACGAAGTTCGAGATCGCCTGGACTCGCTAGGAAGCCTACTCTCCGGCGGACAGCAGCAGCGCCTGACCATCGCTCGTGCACTTTCACAGAATCCAAAGCTGCTCATGCTCGACGAGTTTTCGATCGCAGTCGATCCGGTGACAACGATGCGCATCGAGGATGTCCTGAAGGAGCTCAAATCAGAGATGACCATCATCCTGGTGACCAATCTGGTACAGCAAGCACGAAGGCTGGCCGATCGCACCGCCTTCTTCCTGACAGGGAGTTGTGTTGAAATCGGCCCTACGGAAGAGATGTTCTCCGGATCGGTCCAGGATGACCGGACACGGGACTACATCTTGGGACGCTTCGGTTGACTGAAGGAAAGGAGCCCCCAGAGTTGAGCGAATCCCTCAAAGAGCCCCCTGCCACGCCAGAAGTCTCCTCGAAAGTCGGCGTTGATCAAAGCGACCTTGTTGCAGAGAACGACCAGGAAGCTGTGGCGCTGGCGATCCGTACGCGGAAGCTCTGCCTCTGGTATGGAAGTTTCCAGGCTCTTTTCGAAGTGGACTTCCAGGTCAAGGGGGGTTTGATTACGGCGCTCATAGGACCCTCGGGATGCGGAAAGACTACGCTGCTCCGGTGTGTCAATCGGATCAACGAGCGGATCAGCTCGGTTCGCACCCAAGGATCTGTGGAGGTCTTCGGCCACAACATCTACCAGGAAGGGGTAGAGCTGGCTCAACTGCGCTGCCAGGTCGGCATGGTTTTCCAGCGACCCAATCCTCTCCCCATTTCCATCCGGGACAATGTCCTTTTCGGTTACGACATCCATACTCCGAGAAATCCGAAAAAACGTCCCAGGGAGAAGGATGAAATTATCGAGAAGGCTCTGAGGCAGGTCCTTCTCTGGGACACCGTCAAGGACCGCCTGGGAAGCAAGGCAACCGAGCTTTCCCTGGAAGAACAACAGAAGCTGTGTATCGCCCGTCTGTTGCCTG
Organism: Acidobacteriota bacterium; assembly: GCA_965219005.1. GTDB lineage: Bacteria > Acidobacteriota > UBA6911 > RPQK01 > JAJDTT01 > CAUZIZ01. Next base: position 909,641 of record CBDCMS010000004.1, read on the forward strand.
TAAAGCCGACCGTTCTGCTGATGGATGAACCCTGTTCCGCCCTGGATCCAAAGGGGACAGAGGCGGTGGAAGAGCTGCTCTGGGAGCTAAGGGGACAGTACTCGATCCTGATCGTCACTCACAACATGGCTCAAGCCCGCCGGGCCAGCGATGAGTGTGCGTTCATGCTGCTGGGAAGACTCATCGAACACACCAAGACAGGGGATATGTTCGTCACCCCCCAACACCAGGAAACCGCCGACTACATCGAAGGCCGCTACGGTTAGGCGTCGTCTACCAACGAGGAATACCATGAATCGGATTTTTTTATTCTCTGCACTGATGATGCTGGTTGGGTTGCCTCTCGGCGCACAAGATCAAAAGGAACTGCGCTCGAGGGTCGAAACTCTGGAGCAAGAGGTTGCCGATCTGAAGCGTCTGCTCCTACAGGTGATGGAGAAAGACACCGAGCCGGTACCAATTGAGCGGGCGGTAGAGACACCTGAGAGCAAGCGAGAGACCACCCCTGGACCGGACCCGTCTACCTTTCGCGCCTACTGGAAAGAAGGGATTCGAATGGATTCGGTCGACAAAAGCGTCAAGCTCAAGTTGGGGGGCCGAATCATGAACGACTGGGTCGGGTTTTCCGCCGATCGGTCCGTAAACGAAAACTTCAGCACGGTGGGGGGAACCGAGTTTCGCACTGCTCGACTCTATATGTCGGGAACCCTCCACGATCGTGTCGAATTCAAAGCCCAGTACGATTTCGCCCCCATTGGCACAGCTTTCAAGGATGTCTGGATTGGAATCAAGGGAATCCCGGGCCTGGGAAAGTTTCGCGTAGGCCATTTCAAAGAGCCTTTTGGCCTGGAGCTGATGAACAGCAGCCGCTACATCACCTTTATGGAGCGGGCCCTGACCAGCTCATTGATGCCCTCCAGGAACACTGGCTTTATGTTCGCCGATCCCCTGGCCGACGAACGGATGACCTGGTCCGCTGGGGTTTTCAAGGATGCTCTGGACACCGGCACCGGGCTGGGCTCAGAGAACTATAGCTTGACTGGGAGGATCACTGGTCTGCCGCTTCATGAGGACGGTGGTAAAAAACTGGTGCATCTGGGACTGGCATACAGCCGCAGGAACCCGATCCTCGATCGACTACGTCTGAGAGCCAGGCCGGAAACCCATCTGTCCACTCGGTGGATCGACACAGGATCTTTTCCGGCCCGATCTCAGGACCTCCTGGGCCTGGAAGCTGCTCTGGTCCAGGGCCCCTTCTCTCTGCAAAGCGAATATCTGAACTCGGCGACCGACTCTCCCGGGTTGGGAGACCCCTCGTTCAACAGCTTCTACGTAGCGGGCAGCTTCTTCCTGACCGGAGAAAACCGACGCTATAAACGGGATGCCGGCACCTTCACCCGGGTCCGCCCCAAGGGCAATCTATTCGGTGGGGAGAAAGGACTGGGAGCCTGGCAGCTCGCGGCTCGATACTCCCGGCTGGATTTGAACCACGGCAGTATCCTGGGTGGAAAACTGGACAATTTTACCCTCGGGCTCAACTGGTTTCTAAATCCGAACACGCGCATCATGTTCAACTACGTCCGGGCGAATCGCGAAGATATAGGAGAAGGCAATATCTTCCAGACCCGCTTCCAGGTGGATTTCTGAAATCGCACGACCCTAACCCGCATTTCTCACCGCCGGTCTACTGCGTCGCCGCAATCATCCGCCCTGGCTGCGTTATGCTCGGTAGGCCCCCTCGACGTACTGTACAAGTACGACTGCGGAGGCCTCGGTCGCAAGCCTTGCCAGGACGGCGCCTGCGACGACTCGCTACGACAGGCGATGAGAAATGCGGGCTAGAGACCCTGGCATTGCCATCTAGGACCACTTGGGTTAGCTTTCCTCGGGGCATCGCAAGTGGACACTCGACATCGTCACGAACTTTCGGTCGTCATCCCGGCCTACAACGAAGAGGAGGGCATTGCCCGGGTCCTGTCCCAGTGGACCAACCAACTGGACCAGCTCTCGATCGATTATGAGTTGCTCGTCTACGACGACGGTTCCAGCGACCAGACTGGCACTATCCTGGAGAAGTTGGCGGGGACTAACGCCAGACTGCGGGTTACCCGGCACTCCAATCGAGGACACGGACCCACCATCCTCAAGGCCTACCATGAGGCCGCGGGGGAATGGGTACTTCAAATCGATGGGGATGGTGAGATCCCAGCCGACCAGTTCTCCAGGCTCTGGGAGAAGCGGGGGGCGTTCGACTTCCTGTTAGGCTATCGACACGGTCGAGAGTCCGCTCTAGCAGCCTGTCGGACTTTCGAGGTCACACCGAACGGGCATCATTAGTGTATGGCGAATCGATTTAGAACAGTAGATCGAGAGACTCCTTATCTGTTTCCTCCTTCGGTGCAGGAATGGCTGCCGGAGACGCATCTGGCTCGCTTCGTGGTGGAGGTGGTGAGCAAGCTGGAGTTGAGGAAGTTGGAGGATTCCTACACGAAACGGGGATCGGAAGGATACCATCCGGCGGTGATGCTGGCGTTGTTGTTTTACGGGTATGCGACGGGGGTGTTTTCGAGTCGGAAGTTGGAGCAAGCCACCTACGATTCGGTGGCGTTTCGCTACCTCGCCGGCAACACGCATCCGGATCACGACACCATAGCCCATTTCCGAAAGCGGTTTTTGGAAGAGCTGAAGCCGCTGTTTGTGGAGATCTTGCTGCTGGCCCAGGCGATGGGATTTCTGAAGTTGGGCCGAGTGAGTTTGGATGGCACGAAGGTCAAAGCCAATGCCTCCAAGCACAGTGCGTTGAGCTGGGGGCACATCCAGAAACTGGAAGCGCGGCTGCGAGAAGAAGTGGACGAGTTGATGCAGCTGGCCGAGGAAGCGGATGGACGAGAAGAAACGGAAGGGATGGACATCCCGGCCGAGCTGGCGCGGCGGGAAGCACGGTTGAAAGCGATCGATCAAGCGAAGCAGAAGCTGGTCGAGCGGGCGGCCGAGCGGCAGGCGGCCGAGCACGCCGAATATGAAGGGAAGGTGGCCAAGCGGCAAGCCCAGAGGAAAAGGGGAAACAAACCGAAGGGTCGCGAACCCAAACCGCCCCGAGGAGGAATCCGAGACCAGGATCAGATCAATCTGACGGATGAAGATTCTCGGATCATGCCGGTCTCGGGCGGGGGATTTGAGCAATGCTACAACGCTCAGGCCCTGGTGGATAACGACAGTCTGTTGATTGTGGCCGTTCATGTCACGCCAAACGCCAATGACAAGAAAGAACTGAAACCGGCCCTGGCGGCGCTGCACGCATTGCCGGAGTCGTTGGGTCGGCCCCAGGAGCTGCTGGCCGACAACGGCTACTTCAGTGGTGCCAACGTGGAGCTTTGTAGCGAGCATGCGGTCCTTCCCTATATTGCGGTCGAGCGGGAAGCCCACCACTTGCCGCCGAACGAACGCTGGAAAGAACCGGAGCCACCCGGGGAAGACGCCGATGCGGTGGAGCAGATGAGATACCGGTTGAAGACCCCGGCGGGTCGAGCCATCTACGGGCAACGCAAAGCTGTCCCCGAGCCCGTCTTTGGGATCATCAAATCGGTGATGGGCTTTGCGCAGTTCTCTCTCCGAGGAGCGGAGGCGGCAGACGGGGAGTGGACTCTGGCCAGCATCGCCTGGAATCTGAAAAGAATGTACAACCTCGCCTGCCGCCAGCCGAAGCTGGCCCGTGCCACCCTCTGAAGAGGTGGGCCAGGTCGTTTCAGCGGCCAAATCACCGCCGCAGATCAGACGATTCATCGATTTCGTGCTTGGTCGTGCAAGACTTTGGATCAAACGTCAAATTTCAGAAGTGCCTGTGAGTCAAGTCCGACAGGCTGCTAGCGCGACAGCTCATCACGAAATGCTCTCGACTCACCGTGGCTCTACTGTTCGGCCGCTCGGTCGGGGACGTCAATACTCCGTTTCGTCTGATGCGTAACCAATCACTGAAACCCCTCCTCGTCCACCTTCCAAGCAATACCTTCGCCCCCAATGTGATCCTCTCAGGCTTAGCGGGTAGAGCCGGACTCCGGATTCACGAAGAACCGGTGACCCACCAGGGACGGGTAGCTGCCGGCGCGACCCTCCTGGTGAAATGGACCCTGCTGAAAGCCGCTCTCGACAGCTTCGTTCAGACAGTAGCCGTGGCATACAAGTCGCGGCTGGCGATCAGGACGAAATGAAGGATCCGGGACGGATCGTGATCCTGGGGGCTGGACCAACTGGCTTGGGCGCCGCCTATCGACTGCAAGCGCTGGGACTAGACGACTTCGTGCTGTTGGAGGGCCGTGAGACACCGGGAGGCCTCGCTTCCAGCTACCTGGATGAACGGGGCTTTACCTGGGATGTGGGAGGACATGTTCAGTTCAGCCACTACAAGTACTACGATTCGGTTCTGGATCGAGCTCTGGGAAAAGATTGGCTGTTCCACGAGCGGGAATCCTGGGTCTGGATGCGAGAGCGATTCATCCCCTATCCCTTCCAGAACAACATCCATCGCTTGGACACCGATGATCGGCTGCGAGCCTGGAAGGGGCTGGAACAGGCAAGCAAACTCAGGAGTCGTGCCACACCCGAGAATTTCCAGCAGTGGATCTACTCAACCTTCGGCGAGGGAATCGCGGAGATCTTCATGGTCCCTTACAACCTGAAGGTGTGGGGATATCCGCTGGAGTCAATCTCGATTGGCTGGATGGGGGAACGGGTTGCAGTCCCTGATCTGGAGCGGATTCGGCAGAACCTGGAGGTAAGCCGAGACGACGTCGCCTGGGGACCCAATAGCCAGTTCCGCTTTCCTCTTCGGGGAGGAACCGGGGCCATCTGGGGTGGGGTCACCAAGCTGTTGCTGCCCGAACGGCTCCGCTTCGGATGCAGAGTGACCGAGATTGATACCACCCAGAAGAAGATCAAACTCCACTCCGGGGAACGTCTGCGGTTCGATACCCTGATCAGCTCCCTTCCTCTGGACGACCTATGCCGCAGATGCACCGATCTGAGCCCATCGGCAGCTCAGGCGGCCTCCTCTTTGGTATTCAGCAGCTGCAACATACTGGGGATTGGACTCAAAGGAGGTAAACCTGAAACCCTGGCGAAGAAGTGCTGGATGTACTTCCCAGAAGGCAACAGCCCCTACTACCGCGTCACTGTCTTTTCCAACTACTCTCCCAACAACGTACCTGAGGGAGAGGAACATTGGTCACTGATGGCCGAGGTGTGTGAGTCCCCTGCCAAGCCTGTAGATCAATCCAGACTCGAAAGCTGGACGCTGGAAGCAATGAGAGCTGACGGCCTCATTTCCCAGGACGCAGAGGTGATCTCCTTCTGGCACAGACGGGAGGAGCGTGGCTATCCTACGCCCTTCCTGGAGAGGGACAAGGTGCTGGCCACCATCCGCCCCGAGCTGGAGAAGCGACGCATCTTCTCCCGTGGGCGCTTCGGAGCCTGGAAATACGAGGTCTCCAACCAGGACCATTCCTTCATGCAGGGAGTCGAAGCGGTGAATCGAGTCCTCGACATGGGGGAGGAATTCACGATTGACCGGCCCGATTACGCCAATAGTGGTGCATTTCTAAAGTAGGGAAATCACACCTTATCAGGTGAAGCAGGTGAGCAAAACATGGCACCAGGAAGATCAGCCGATATACCTCCCACGCCCCAGACGGTAGCCGAACTGGAGGAGCACCTGAGCACACCCAGCGCCCAGGCGGTGGCTGCGATGGGCCGCCTCTCGGGCGATATCATCCTGTTGGGCGTGGGGGGAAAGATGGGTCCTACGCTGGCACAAATGGCGAAGCGGGCCTCGCAGGGGGCGGGCGTCGATCGGCGCGTGGTCGGAGTTTCACGCTTCTCCGAGCTGGGTGTTCGGCAGCGGCTGGAAGATCACGGAGTAGAGACCATTGCCGGAGATCTGCTTGACGAAGATTTTGTCGGGTCGTTGCCCCAGGTTGCGAACGTGGTCTATATGACAGGTTTTAAGTTCGGAGCGAGCGCGGATCCGTCGATGACCTGGGCCATGCATTGTCATCTGCCAAGCCTCGTCTGTCGGCAGTACCGAGACAGCCGTATCGTCGCCTTTTCAACCGGTAACATCTATGGAATGGTAGCCAACGACGGTGGAGGATCGATCGAGGCTGACGTTCCTGATCCGGTTGGGGAGTATGCCATGGCTACCCTGGGCCGGGAGCGGATCTTCCAATACTTCAGCCGTTCCCTTCCGCTTCCGACTGCGTTACTTCGGCTGAACTACGCCACCGAACTCCGCTATGGTGTTTTAGTAGATCTGGCACAGCAGATCTGGGCCGAGCAGCCAATCGATCTCAGGATGGGCCATGTAAACGTAATCTGGCAAACGGACGCCAACGCCATGGCACTATCGGCGCTGGAACAAACCGCTACGCCGCCCTTTGTCGTGAACATCGCGGGCGAGGAAATCCTCTCCGTCCGACGTACGGCACAGGAGTTGGGACGACTGTTGGACAAACCCGTCCATCTCACCGGAAGTGAAGCGCCCGATGCCCTGCTGAGCAACGGTGAGAATGGACATCGAGTGCTGGGCAAACCGCAAACCGGATCGGCTCAGATGGTGCGCTGGACTGCCGACTGGGTCCGCCGCGGCGGCGAAACGTTGGGAAAACCGACCAAGTTCCAGAACCGCGAGGGGAAGTTCTAAGCTGAAACTTGATTCACAGGTTGGGATGAAAAAAGGACGTAAACCATTGCTCTAGAGTTGGATCCGGCCTTCTCCAAGCGATTGTCTGAAAACCGTGGCGGTGGCCTCCGGGCCGCCGTTCTTCGAGCCAAAGGCTCGAAGGAAAGAGGCGGCTCCGAGGCCACCGCCACGTCCCTCGACCGAAGTTTCTTTCCTGTACGATCCGGCGCAGCCGGTGGCGGGGCTAACCTGAAACTTCATTTAGCAAGTCCGCAGCGAAACAGGATCTAGCCCATTGATTTAGTGATGGATTAGGCGTGTTAAAGACACGTCTTTACGCCGCAGGTGTAGGCGATCACTCCTTTAGTCTGGCAGGGTTTCCTCCTGCTTGATCCAGCACTGGTCAACGGTATAATCCAACCATGAGCTCCGTCGACCCTTCAAAGGTCTGCAGGTGACCGAACGCCAGCTCCCCTCCTGTCCCAGTTCTCCGAATTGCGTTTCTAGCCAGGCCGATAACCCGGCTCAGCGGATCCAACCCCTCCCCGTAAAGGCGGATGTCTCAGGGACGCTACCGGCTCTGCGGCGCATCATCGAAAAGCTACCTGGTGCACGCGTGGTGAAAACCGAGCCGGACTACTTCCGGGCCGAGTTCACCAGCCCAATCCTTCGCTTTGTCGACGATGTCGAGTTCCTTCTTGATCCAAAAGCGCAGATCGTGCAGGTGCGCTCAGCTTCACGTACTGGCTACTGGGACTTCGGTGCCAATCGCAAGCGGGTTGAGCAGATCCGACAAGCCTATTTGAGTGATAGGGATTAGCCTGGATCCAGGTCGGCTTCGGCGACCTGGTCACCTACGGTAGGTGATCCAGGCGGGTGAACCCCAGGCGATCTCCCCATCCTCCTGTAGAACGCGGACATAGTAGTAGGATTCTCCCGAGGCAGGGGCCTCGCTGTCCACGAAATCCAGGTTGAAGGTCGGCTCCGCTGGGCTGCTGGTGTAGAGGATCTTACCATCGCGAATCACGTCGACTCGCTTTACCGTACCCGTACCCAGGATGTTGGCACGGATGCGCACCGGGCTGGAGCTGGAGAAGGCCGCCCCCATGAGATGCTGGCCGTCCGATCCTCTGTAGCTCACGTCTAGAATGATGTTGTCGGTGGCTGCGTAGGCGCGGCGTGCGCGGATGGCCTCCATCAGATCCTCGCGGCTCAGACTCGCCGCAATCAGACAGGCATAACTGACATGGGTCGAGAGGTGATCGGAAGAGGCAATGAACCCCAACCTATAACCCTTGTCCAGAGCGCTCCAGGCAGTCCCATGACGCCGATAGGGCGTGTCGTCTTCTTCAACCGTGGGGGTGGCTTCCAGCGTCTTGGGACGAGGTGCACCGGGATACTCGTAGGTGTCACGCATGCCCTGGTAGATCTCCATCAGTGTCTCCACCTCGGGATCGTTGTCACGCCAGTCGGTTCCGGCTCCGGTGGCAATCGTGTGGGGAATGGAGGCACCGCCGTGACGGCGCACATACCAGAAAAGCCGCTCCGCACCCTCCAACCCCAGCCTTTCGCCAGTGAGGACAGGAAGGAGGGGAACACCCCGCCGGGTAAAGACGATGTTACGGTGGCCGTTGGGAAATTGAATTCCTCGCTCGTACGAAAAGAAGGTGGTGAAACTGTCCTGTTGAAGCAGATCGGCAAACTTCTGAGATCGCCACCAGGCATAGGGCTCTGCCACTTCGTGGTCGTGATCCGTAACCCCTATGAAGTCCAGAGCGGCAGCATCTCGGGCATAGCGATAGGCGTCACGCAGCCCTCCATCGCCCCCACCATCCAGGGAAATGTCGGTGTGGCGGTGGAGATCCCCACGAAAGATGGAGTAGCTCTTCCCCTGGGACTGGATCCGGTAAGAGCGTATTCGTTCTACCTGATCCGATTCCCCAGGGTGGATCCGATCCAACGTCTCCGTCGGTTCCGGAGTCCACGACTTCAGCGCCAGCTCCGACCTTGCTCCCCCAGCCCCCAAGCTGGAAAGAAATACCCTACCCTGCTGTGGTAAAGCCGATTTCGCGTTCCGAAGATCGCTGGCCCAGAGGGCCCAGAGCCGTCCATCGGTGCCGACAGCTGTAGCCGGCATCATGTCGTTTCTTCCACTGCTGCGCTGCACCCGCACCGTCTCACTCCAGGCGTAGCCCCGATAGCGCGTGGCATGAATCTCCCAGGAAGGGAAGTATCGGGGCCTTCCCGCCGGCCCCTTCTTGGTTACGTTTCGCACCAGGAGCCATGGATTCCCCGAGGAATCGACCTGAAGCAGCGGCATTTCCCATTCTCGATCCGAGCCCAAATGCCCCATCAAGTCCTGCTCGGTCGTGAAGCTTCGATCTCCGTCGAAGCAGGCCAGGCGAACCCAGCGCGACTCCCGAAGCTCGGTTCCCTTTTTCTGAACCAGGCGCCCCGTGTCCTTACCCCATTCGATCCCGGATTCGTGCCAGGCCACCCAGACACGACCCTTTTGATCGATTGCCACGCTGGGACTTGCCTCATAGCGCTCGGTCCCGGACACCACAAGTACCGGACCCCATTGATCTTGCCGGCGGGATCGCAGATAGATATCGTAGCTGCCCCCGGCGTATCCGTCCCAAGCTATGGCCAAGGTCCCCTCAGGACCGGCGGCCAGTGAAGGACTCCAGTTGTTGCCGGCACCCGCCTCACCCTCGCTCACCTGAAACTCATCCTGCCATCGGCTGCCGTCGTAGGCCCTGGTCACGATCTGGCTGATCCCCTCCACAGGCCGCTGCCAAACCAGCCATAGCAATCCCTCGGAGTCGGTGATGGCGGTGTGATTGATGTCGGGGCCAGCGTCGTCGGTCAATCTCTGAAGCTCGGACCATTCCTGACCATCGTAGGATCGAGCATACAAGTCCCAGTTACCCTCCACCTGCATCGACCAGATGGCCCAGACCCGGCCCTCCGAATCCTCGGCAAGCGTCGTCAGGAAAACATCTGCTTTTCGAGCCAGAACGAAGAGAGGCCCAGTTTCCTCTTCTGTTTTCCAACGAACACACACCGAATCATCCTGGCTCTCGTGGTACTCCTGCCACGCCATCCAGAGGACACCTGACCTGGTGCTGAGAAGCGAGGGATAATCCTGCTGTCCGACTCTCTCGGCCGCAGCCGGCGAGACCGGAGGCACCCGCTCGACCCGCACGTTTCCGTCTAGAAAGTACTGCGATCTGAAGAGCGGCATGTCCGAAGGAACGAAGTGGAGCGTCCCCCTCCGAGTTTCAACATGAACGGGAGTCCCAGGAGGACACTTCTCCACGTTCACGAACAGGCTGGGATGCCGAATTCTTGCTCGATCGGCGTAGCGTATCCAATCCCTGGTGGTGCTACAGATCCAACTGAGGGGTCCGGTGAGGCGATCGTTGGGGGCGTCGGGAACGGCGGTAACCGTCATGATGGTGTCCCCAAAACCATGTCGGTATACTCCGGCGCGAAAGTGCTCCGGCACGACCGTCAGCTGCTGCCCATCGCGCGGCTCCAGGTGACCCGACCAGTCCTCAGGCTTGGTGTCCTTGAGCCCGAAGGTGAGGCGAAAAACCTCCTTGGGGAATCGGAGCTCCGAGAGGGGGACAGCCTCAATTCCGCCGGAAGAGGCCGACTCCTGAGCTGGCTGACATCCGACCAGGACTGCTAGCGCAACTCCGAGAGCGAGAATGGAACACTGCGACCACGACTTCATGACGGTACCTAAGCTTTTCGACTACTGCTAAGCTGACACTTCATTTGGCTTTTCCTGAGGAACAAGGGTGTAACGCATTGATTCAATGATCTTTTGGTCATGGAAGCCTGAAGCGCAAGCGAGGGGTTGGGAATCGGCAAGATCCTACTCAGGTCCCCAACCCCTCGCTCGCGCTTCAGGCTTCCATAGCTCGGGCAGTTTCTTTCTCGAATCTGGTTATGCACTTAACTCCGGAAAAAGTCACCACCACCTAGTAAAAAAGGTGAGAGACAGGAGGTGAGTGGATGTACGAAAAGATGAATTTGTTGGAGTTTCAAGAGCGTTTTGCCACAGAAGAAGCTTGTCTGAGTTACCTGATGCAGAAACGCTGGCCGGAAGGATTTGTCTGTCCCCGTTGTGGGGGTCAAGGAGGCTACTGGTTGCAGCACCGGCGATTGATGGAGTGTCGCCAATGCCGGTATCAGGCTTCTTCCACCGCCGGGACGATTTTCCACAAGACGCGGGTGCCCCTGAGATATTGGTTTTGGACCATCTTCTTGATGAGCCGTTGCAAAGCGGGCTACTCGATGAAGGGACTGCAGAAGCTGCTGGGAATCGGAAGCTATCGGACGGTCTGGATGATGGGACATAAGATCCGACAAGCCATGGCCAAACGTAATGACTGCTACCAATTAAGTCACCTGGTGGAGCTGGATGACTCTTTCTTTGGAGGCCGACGACGAGGGAGAAATCGTCGGGGTCGCAAGCGAGGACGAGGGACCGAAGGCAAGGCCAAAGTTCTGGCCGCGGTGGAGATAACGAAAGCCGGGGGGCCGAGGTTTCTAAGTCTGGATGTGGTCGATGACATAACCAGCGACAATGTGAAGCGGGTCGCCTGGGCGAGGATCGACCCCGGAGCTCAGATCCGAAGCGACGCCTATCACGCGTTTGTCGGTTTAGCTCAAGCCGGCTACCAGCATGAACGCGTCCGGCTCGAGTGGGTGGGGATGGGTTTTGAACAGTTCCCATGGGTTCACACCCTCATTTCCAACTGCAAGACTCAGCTCCAAGGGACTCAGAAAGCGGTCAGCCTCAAGCACCTTCAACGTTACCTGGCTGAGTTTTGTTACCGTTTCAATCGTCGTTTCTGGGAATCCGAGCTCTTCGACCGTCTCCTGACAGCCTGTTCGCTCTATCCCACCGTCACCTATCCGGAGTTAAGTGCATAACCAGATTCTCGAATGGGGCCAGCGCCGCTGCGGGCTCCACTAACCTGAAACTTCATCGGCGAGAAAATCATGAAAAAGCCGCAATTCTGGACTGGCGAATCCGGGCCTTAGTTCTTGACGGGAGCAAACTCCAGTATACGATCATTGCCGCCATCGGCCACCAACAAATTGCCCGTGGTTGGATCAAGGATCAACCCGTTGGGGTTGTCCAGGAACTGCCCTGTCCCCGTCCCTCCTGAAAGACGCGCACGCAGACTCCCGTCGACCGCATAAACCAGAATCCTGGAATTCTCAGGATCCGTTACATATACCTGGCCAGCCAAGTCTGCGGCAATGTAGGGCTTGTTCAGAATCCCGTGGTCCTTCCAACCGGGCACCCTCCACTCGGACTGGAACTGAAGGCGGGCATCGAACTTCTGGATCCGCTGGTTCCAGGCGTCGGCGACGTAGACCGTTCCATCAGCCGGCTCTACCACCAGGCTCACTGGCTCGTCGAACAGGCCCGGAGTAATGCCCCCTCCACCAACCTGCTCCAAAAACGCGCCTCCCGCAGTAAATCGCAGAATCCGTTTGTTGCCGGTATCCGCTACCAGCAGATTACCCTCTGCATCCAGGGCGAGTCCCCGTGGACCAAAGAGAACCTCGGGATCTCCCAGTTGCTTCGGGCTATGACCATACCGTCCCCACTTGGCCAGGAAGCGGCCCTCGAAGTCGAACTTCTGGATCCGGCCGTTCCAGGTATCCGCCACGTAGATCTCACCCTGTTGGCTGACCGCGACTCCCCAGGGTTCATTGAACTGGCCATCCCCCAGTTTCCCGGACCCAGGACCATCCGGATCCAAGCAGCCACCCTCCGGGCCCTTCTCCAGAACACAGGTGCTTCCAAAGGTTAGTTTCAGGTTGCCTTCTTTATCCAGGATCAGGATTCGATTGTTTCCCGAGTCCGCAATCACGCGATCACCCTGGGGACCTACAGCCAGGTCACGGGGTTTGCTCAGTGATCGACCCGCATAGTCTCCTGAGAAGCTCCGCACAATCTGGAGTTCCTTCTGCTCCACACTGCTCAAGTCACTTACAGGGGACCTTGAGGGGACCACACCCAGATTCCAGACGTCGGAAGCAAGATCCCGGCGCACGAACAGATTGAACTCCTGCCGATGGGGCCATACCGCCATGTCGACTCCAGGTAGCCGACGATAGAAGAAGTAGTGGCTCAGATCGCGCAGACTAGCCGAATCCGTGACCACCTTGAAGAGTCCCTCAAGACCCACCCGATAGGGCTCATGGGGAGGCCACCAGATCAATCGATACACCCGTCGGATGTATTCATCGGTGAGATAAGGGAGCACCTTTCGAACGTTGTCGGGGCCGACGATGACGACGGGAGACTTCATCGCGTCCAAGCGGGGCGCGTCTCCGTAGAATCTGCTGCTGGGGTAGTCCCTCATATACCAGGTGAAGGGCCAGGAGCTTTGGCTGTCGTACGCCACAACAAGCTTGCTGCGACCTCCGGTACGGTCGCCGATCAAGTCAATTTCATCCAGAGCCCGTTTGATATCCGGGGTGCCGTGGGCGTAGACCAGCAGCTCACTGGCGAGATCGTAGTTCTTGAAATTGAGCGTCAGGCTGGCACGAAGGGTCAGCAAACCCAGAAGCGCCACCACACCGAACGCCAGCAGATGAAGGGTCAGGGATTTCCCGACGCGAGAGGCGACTCGACTGGCCAAATAGACCAGAAGCAGTAGAACGACCAGCGTGACCAGCCAGCGGCTGGTGGCCGCCAGCGACAAGAGATCCCTTCCCACTAGTGTCCAATCATAAGTCAAATAGATTCAACTGGTTACATGAACCTCCCTGGTGATTCCTGTAATCGAAGCTGGTAAGTACTTGAATTAATGGGGTTTTCTCGAAAACAGTCAGGCTGAGAATCTGTAGAGTTGTGTAGAGGCTCAGCTCCAATTTCAGGCGTTTTTTCAGGATGGCAACGAGGATATACACGGAGATGGCGATCCAGATCTGAGTTTTGACGGCGTTCGGAGAAGTCCCATAGAAGGCTTTGATGCGCAGGTGTTGCTTGATCCATTTGAAGAAAAGTTCCACGCGCCAGCGGCAACGGTACAGCTGGGCGACAGTGAGGGCAGTCAGGGAAAAGTTGTTGCTCAAGAAGACCAAGTGTTTTTGGGTCTCGGCGTCGTAGTAGCGGACTCGTCGGAGTTTGTCGGGGTACTTGTTGGCCGTGTAACGGCCGCTCAGGACCCCGGTTTGATCGCTTCTTAGCCCGATGCTCTTGTCGACACGATGGGAGTACAGACGGCGGAAATTCAGGCGCTGGTGGGCACGAATGATGAAGAAACCGGAACTCTGGTGCAGCCGATAAAGACGTGCGAAATCGAGATAGCCGCGATCCAGGATGTAAATGGAGCCGGGTTGGACCAGCAGATAGTCGAGGATATTGACGTCGTGAACCCGCCCCTCGGTGACCTCGACAAAGGTGGGGATGTTGCCACGTAAGTCGAGCAAAGTATGCAGTTTGATGGCTCCTTTGCGTTTGCGGAAGCGGGCCCAAGGGAACACCGAAAGACACAGATCGATGGTGGTGGAATCGAGCGCGTAGACCGTTTTTTCCAGTTCCACGGCAAAGGGCTCGCCTGCGTACAAAGTCCGTGCCTCTTGGATCAAGACTTGAGCGAAATCGGCATAAATGCGCCAATCCCGATTCTCGTTGGTATGGGCCAAAGAGCTGCGGGCCACGCGGCCTCGAATTCCCATGTGGTAGAGTCTGCCTGCAACCGAACCTAGCGTGGCTTCGATATCCCGCAGACTCTCGCGATAGGTCAACTGGGCGAAGACCATACACAGCCACTGCTTCCAGCAGGAGAAGTCTTTTATCTTGTAATCTCCTCGGTAGCGTTGAGCACAGAGTTGAAATTGATACCTGGGGACGCAATCCATCAGCTGGGCAAAGACGGTTCTGCGCATATCCATCTAGGCATCCTATCGGCTTGCAGGCCACAGGATTGGAGAACCGGGTCGGCACCTGCCACAGTTTCATATCAAAAAGTATCGAAAAAATTGGATTTCGATGTTAAAACAATTCTTACCAGTAACTTAGAGTTGTGCGATAGAACAACGTTTGGACACTAGTGATCCCTTCCTTCAAAAGCTCCTCCTTTGAGTAGGGCGAAAGCGAGCAGGCCGATCAGGCCGGGAAACAGGATCAAGCCCGATGCTCTGCTGTTGGTGACCGAGCTCCAGGGAATCAGATTCACCAGACGGCCACACCACCAGCCACCCAGAACACACATCGGCAAAACGACATGCATCAGGAGCCACGGCATTCTTTCTCCTGCTACGGAGTAGCCTACCCAACTGCAGAGCACCTAAAACGTCAAGAAACAAAGGAAGAGCTTCCGAATCTCGTTTCCGCCGGCGCTCGAGGTTCTGGACTCTGCTTCCGTTGGAAGATCCGCTTTCGAAACCGGCTCCCAGGTCCTGGTCTTCAAGTGACGGGGACCAGATCGCAGCCAGACAGAGAAACAAGGCTAGGAACTCGTAGACGGTCGAAAGAATCAAGTAGTAGAACCAGGGCTGGCTCCCCCGACCCACTTCGTGTTGCGTCAACCAGTAACCCAGGCTCCCCACGACACCCGATACCAAGCCCTTCTGGGTGTTGGTAAAGAAGGTTGTAAAGAGAAGAATTTGAACACCCCAAAACAGGGCCATCAGTCTGACCCAGAGACGCAAATTGATGCCATCGACGCCCCGTTTGAAACCGAAGCATATTGCCGCCAGCAATCCGCTCAGCAAGGTCACCACGCCCAGCAGCAGAAGGTTATGCCACAGATTCTCGCTCTGGGCGTAGCCAGCCAGATCGCGTCCGGTGATGAAATAGCCCCATGGGGTCATGAAGGGAAGCACCAGAGTGAGCATGAGGAGGGAGAGATCCAACGCTGCGCGATCTCGCAAATCCGAGGAAGGGGGGGCACTGTCTTTCTTCCTGGACCAGAGCAGTCTACCGAGGCCCAAGAGGGCGAAGAAGGCTCCGCTGGTGGCCCCGAAGATGAAGCTGTTTTCCTTGGTAGTGAAGGCTAGCGCCATCGCGGCAACCATCATCCACAGCCAGCGAGGCGTGCGCGTTTCCAGATAGCGGAAGGCGGCGTAGATCCAAACCATCACGAACAGGGCGATATAGACGTCGTTCCGAATGTAGCGCGAGTAGCAAAGCATGGTCGGGCTCAGCACAACCAGTAGGGCTGCGACCAAGGCACCGGTCCGGCCGATGTATCGCCTGAGACAAGCAATCAGCAGAATCACTCCCAGACCGGAAAGGGCCGGGGCCAACCTTGCCGAGAAATCGCTGGCACCAAACAGGAAGTAGAAAAGAGCATTGAGATGAAAGAGCAGCGGGCCGTGGAGAAGCGGGTCGTGCTGATAGTTCCCGGTATCGTAGAGGTAGAACGAATAGATGGCGTGCTGGGCCTCATCGTGACTCATGGCCCGCAGACCCAGATCCCAGAATCGCGTCACAACGGCTCCAACGAGCAAGAGCAGCCAGGCTACCTTCTCCCGATCCACGCCGGCTGGAGTAGTCAGAGGGCGACTCAAGATTGGCTCATCTGCGAGAGATAGCGTCTCAGGGTTCATAGGCTCTTGACCAGAGTGCGACAAAGGAATCAAAGCTGGGTCTATAACCTCCGGAAAAGGCCGGAGGCTCGGATTGCCCCGTCGTCGTGGGCGCGTCGCTGTCAGCCACGCGAACCTGATAACGACTGCCTACATAGTCCTCGTATCCGACGGGCGGTTGCAGATCTCCTTCTGCAGTCGATACCGGCATAACAAGTAAGGGGGACACGTCGGCCGGGTAGGTGCTGTCGGAAGCCCGGCGTCCCCAGTTCAAGTAGGTCATGTCGCGCAGGTACCAGGCCAACACCGGATCGGCTGTCGCGTCCCCTTCAACCTGCAGCGGAATGCGGTGAGGATCGCCGACCCGGTGGGAGCTTAGGGTCTGAATATCGCGGATCAGCGACCTTACCTGGGAGCTCGTCGTCTCTCCGGCTGAGGACCAGGCAGAGAAGCCATTTCTGACAGCCTGACTGTGCTTGGAGGTCAGGCCAAAGCACAGCAGCACGACGGAAAGAATCAAGGCACGGCTACTCGTTGCCCCAGATCGAATCAGGAGCAGAGAGCAGACCAAAACGGTCGCGACCAGGCCAAGAAGGTTGGCAAAAGAGTTCCAGGGCGTACGGGCCGAGAGCATTCCCAGAATCCACAAAGAGCCTGCAGCCGCCAGCACCAGAAGCAAGCCCATCGAATAGAGGTCGCGGTAACCCGGGAGGCCACCCAACCAAGCCTTCAGGACGCTCTCCCAGACATGGGCAGCGGTAAATAGAAGCGAGAGCTCCAGTGCCAGTAGACTCACGGGGGGGGTACCGCTCAAGGCCAGGATCAATCCCCACAAGACCCACAGAGTCAGAAAGAGACGCCAGCGAGAATCCAGGGTTGACCGGGTGGGGAAATTGAACCACAGGAGCATCAATCCAGCACCGCCTGACAGAACCAGCAGCGGCTGCTGCAGCAGGAGATCGAGAGCGAACCAAAGCGATACCTCCTGTCCTGGGTTGACCATCCACTGCTGAAACCAGACCGACAGGCTAGTAGAGATCGGACCCAAACCCGGTCCTTGGAGTAGGATTCCCATCGTGACCAGAACGCCGGTGAGCGATAGCGCCGGTCGGACTCCGGAGATCCAAAGCGGCACTTCGATCTTTACCGAGGGCCTGCACACCAGGACGAAAAGGATCAAGACGGGGAGAACACTCCACACCTGGGGTCCACTAATCAGCAGTAGGAGAGCGAGCCAGGCCCAGGGCAGGGTTGGCCTAGCCCCTCGATCCAGTAAACTCAGAGCCACCAAACCGAGGGCCCAGCTCAGCAGTGAAGAGTCGGCGAGGCTACCGCACGCGATCATCCAGCGATCGAAGGCAAGAATGGCAGCCACGAATAGCGCTCCCAACCGGCCCAACCGGGCACGAAAGAGATAGGGGAACAGAACCAGCGCACTCCCTGCCAGCGCGGGAAAAAGACGAACGAGGGCATCGCTGGCTCCGAGCAACCAGAACGTGATCCACTGCAGGGTACCCAAGAGTACGCTGTCGGTCGGCACCGCCCCGCTGAGCACCCGGCCCTCCATACCTTGAGCTAGAAGCCAGGCAGCCCAGGCACCGATGCTCTCTTGCGAAGACAGCGGGCGAGCACCCAGACCGTGGAAGCGGATGGCCCCTGCGATCGCGAGCAAACCACCGTAGAGGACCCGCTCGAGGGTCGGGGCGAACGGCATTTGGAGCGGCTGCTTCAACCAATGTACGGGGGAGAAATCCTTGTCCGTCATTTCTCGAGTCCAGAGACCATCGAATCGGCGCGCAACTGATTTCCCCGGCGCCGATAGATCCTAATCGCTCCGGCGGAAAAGATCGGTTCCAATACCGTTTCCAGCTGGGTCAGGCGCGCTTCGGAGATCCTATACTGGCGACGCTCCTCCGGACCCAGGAAAACGTAGTGAATATCCCACTCCTGCAACGTCTCCTGAATCTCCCGAAGGTTTCCCTTCTGGTAAATCGTCTCCAGGGCCTGCGTACGCCCCTGTGCCTGGGAAGAGTAAGAACTTCCTCTCCACTGCAACTCATGCCCCTCCCATCCCAATAGCGTGGCCCGACCCGTGTAGGTACTTATGCGGTTTTGGTCTGGCCGGTAGCTATCTCCTCTGCCCTCCAGGACGATGGAGTTGGCCGGGACGTTCTGCCGAACCCATGCGATGGCCTTCCCCATATCAGGATCCCTCCAAGACAAATGTTCGAGCGCGCTTATCGTGGACGAGGATCCGAAACCAGAAGTCTTGGTAAACACAGCGGTCGGAGTATAGAGCATTCCAGCCCCCATCAGGAGCAGGCCCAGGGCTGCCAAGGACGTGGGAAGGAAGCTGGATCGAATTGAGCGAAGCAAGACGTAAGCGGAACGTAAGCGGAACTGACCCCAAGCAGCGCCCAGGCCTGATAGTAGAACTTGAAAACGGTATTCATGCGCGTGTTGAAGTTGTCGCCAAGATAGGCCCATTCGGGTACGAACAACAGCAGCAGTGCCACCGCCGATAGTACGAGGGCAAAATCCAGGGCCGGATCTCTCGGTTTCAATTTGGATTCGGACGCATCTAGAGCCCTGGAAGTCCGCACCCATCTCTCCCATAAAAGTGCGATCACCACTGCCAGGAGAAGCCCCAGAACCACGAAAGTCAGACACAGCCTGATCCAGTGGAGAACCACATCCGAAGCGCCAATAGCCAAGCCCGAGGGCAGCAGAAGTTGACTCTGCCCGCCGGCGTCGCTCACCAATCGCATCAGGCTGATCCCGAGAAAAAGCAGGGGTATACCCAAGATCAACAGGACACTGCCCCAAAGGTGCCTGATTGATGGGTGCTGTTCCCTCCATGCCAGAATGATAAGGGATCCAAGACCCGGGAGGAACGCCCCGAACATGAGAACAAATTGGGGGAAGTAGGTGGGGTGCAGAAGATTGGCCACGAGGCCGGTTACCTGGCTCTGGGCCGTCAGAAGAAATGGGAAATAGAGGACCAGCGCCCCCACAGCTAGCAGTATTCCGAAGAGCAGAGTGGTCCACAGAGCGCGAAGCGGAGGATCGGCCACCCCCCCACCGAACCGTAAAGCGCTCAGGAAGCAGAGGACCAGGAGCAGCCAACCCCCGGGGTAATCCCAGGAATTCAGGAAGAAAAGCGCCCCGCTGCAGCCAATGAGAAGCAGAAGGCCATGGCTACCCAAGGGGATGCATCGCAGCAGATCCCGCCAAACCAGCAACACCGTTCCAGGTCCTTCCTGCCAGGGAGCACGCTCCCTGGCAAGGAACAGATTCAAACCCAGGCCCACCGCCAGCAGGACGAAAGGCATCGCCAGGAGATGAGGATGATTGTCACCCAGAACGTAACTGAACGCCGGAAACTCATCGATGACCTCGATATGCTGACCACTCCAGGTGTAGTCCTGAATCACCCTGCTGGAACGCCACCACCACCAGGGATCACCCGTTATGCTGGCGGCCGACGGGGGGAAGTTGTGGACATCGAACCAGGTAGCCAACTTCCGGATATCCCAGCCAGCGCTATGGGCCAATTCCAGAAGAATCTGCAGGTTTCCCATGACAGCCACCAGCAAGGCGGACAGCAAGCCGCAGAGATAGGCCCCTGCTCGAGGCATCGAAGCGTCACCACCCTGGTCGTGCATCCGCCGCGCCCACAGGTTGTAGCCAATCCCAAAACTACCGAGGAGCAGAAGACCGCACCAACAGGCCTGTCCCAGGTTGTACACAAACTCCGGTGGCAGCGAGGCCAACCGTCCCAGCGTGTTGAGCATCCAGTAGCCGAAATAGTAGTAACTGATCGCGTAGCCGGCCAGCCAGGGATCGCGCGGGGGGAAGGTGGGACTGCTCCAAAGGGCGTTCAGGAACATAAGATCCATGGGCTGCTCTGTGTGCTGGATTCCGGGATCGTAAGATCGAACCAAAGCCCAACCAGCGAACACGATCAGAAACAGTAGCTCACCAGTCAGGACGATCGAGTAGTTGGAGACGAGCCAGTCCCTCAGGTCTCGAGAACCCTCCCGGGAAAGGACTCCGAAAGATGCCACCAGTGCCAGCAGCAGAAGCGCAAGCCAGGCACCTCCGATCTCGTTACGTAGGAGACCGAAACTCGTACCCAACCAGAAGATCAAGCTGACCAGAAGCACACCCAGCGCCTTGTTGAGGAAGTATCCACGATCGGCAAGCTGGGTGAAGAAACGAAATGTGAGGGGAAGGACGGAGACGCTGACGAACTGGAGTACCAGATAGAATACCAGGCCAGGCTGCATCGCCCTTATCTTAGCGCAGCCCACCTCCAATGAGGACCTCAGTCTAGGACGCTTCGTCTAGCCAAGGCTCTTCTGAATACGCTCCACGATCCGCTGGGCAGCCCTTCCATCTCCATAAGGACAGCTTGCCCGGGCCATCTTCTGGTACTCGGCTTCGTCCATCAGCAGTCGCTCTGATTCCCGGATGATGCGATCCACCTGAGTGCCGACCACCTTCGCCGTACCGGCTGCTACCCCTTCTGGACGCTCCGTTTTCTCCCTTAACACCAAGGTCGGCTTCCCCACAGCAGGCGCTTCTTCTTGAACACCTCCTGAATCCGTCAACACGAAATGACACCGACTCAATAGCATTACAAAGTCTTCGTAGGCTTGAGGCGGAATCAAGTAAATCCGATCGTGGTCCGAAAGAAGACGGTGCACCGGCTCCCAGACGGCAGGATTACGATGGACCGGGAAGACGACGGCGACATCCGGGTTTCTTTCCACCAACCGGCGGAGGGCTTCACAGATGCGCTCCAAGGGGAGGCCGATGTTCTCCCGCCGGTGAGCCGTTATGAGGATGATCCGGGAAGCACGCGAGAACTCCTCGATCGCTTGAGAATCGAAGCCGGCTGGGCTGGTCGCGGGAGCACGGGAGAGAATCCATTGGAGGGAGTCGACCACGGTGTTACCAGACACCAGGATATCTTGATCTGAGACACCTTCCTTCAACAGTGCCTTTCGGGCGGACTCCGTAGGAGCGAAATGATAGGAGGCCAGAAGCCCTGCGAGTCTTCGGTTGATCTCCTCGGGGAAGGGATTCTGACGATCCTCGGTTCGGAGACCTGCCTCTACGTGACCGAGTGGGACCTTTCGGTAGAATGCCGCCAGCGCTGACGCAGCGACAGTAGTTGTGTCCCCCTGGACGAGCACCAGGTCCGGTTTGTGTTGGTCCAGGAACTGTCCGACTCCAGCCAGAACCGAAGCAGCAAAATCGGTCAGAGACTGATTGGCGCTGGTCAAGTCCAGATCCACATCCGGAGAGAGTCCAAAGGTCTCGAAGGCTTGATCGAGCATCCCCCGATGCTGGGCCGTTGCCAGCACGGTGGAACTTATTTGCTTTGCCTGGTCCAAGGCCCGAATCACGGGCGCCAATTTGATCACTTCCGGGCGAGTGCCCACGATGCTGAGGACGCTGATCAATTGATTTCCATCTCCCGTCTCAGACAGAGGCTCCCCATCAGGCGGGATCGCCTCAAAACAAGCTCTCCTGGGCTAGCGTGTCTTGATATCCCTTGATCATGAACCAGGTCACCGAACCACCCTCCAAGAAGGACACCGAGAATTCGGGCTCGGAGTTGGCGGGCACGATCCCTGCCGGTACCGAGAACAAGTAGTAGCCTGACAGCCCGCCTACCCGAGCAACCGGAAAGAACTCGAGGTGAACCCCCGCTTCGGACCAGCTGAGAACTCCTTCATCCACACCAGTTTGAAAGCGAAGCCGAGGCGTGCCGTCGATCGATAGTAGCGCGGTACCTGGATCTTCGCCACTGGACGCAGTAAAGGCATAGACTCGGGCCTCGTTCGAGTCATGGCTCGCCGCACGCCAGACCACCTCCTGCTTTTCCACTCGATGATAGGCCCAGAACGACGGCCCGTTACCCCGGTGCCCGGGATATTCAGGGGACCGATGGTTGGACCTGACGATCCCGGAAAAGCCTTCTATCAACGGGGCGCCGTCAAAGGCACTAGCGTCCGCCTTGCCAGGAGTCGCGGCAGATTCCTGCGCTCTACGCTCCGCCCAGTCGGTGATGGACTCGTTGGGGCTGTTTCGCTGCTGAAGTTCCGCGAGGCTCTTCCCCTCCGCATCGGAGAGTCGGATTGCCACGAACCAATCGCCGATAGACTCACAGCTGCGGATGGAAATCTCGCTCCAGCCCGGGGCAAGGGTCACCGGCTCAACCAATAGCTGTGGAGACAGTTTCTGACGGTTCATCACCAGGCTTCCATTGACCCATAGGGCGAGAGGGTCGTCGGATCCGAAGACCTCGAGTTGCGCCTCTAAGGGGTCCTCTTGGAGTCGGACATAGGTAACGGCCTCTGCGCAGCACCGCTCCGGATTACCATCGGCTTCGGCGGCGTAGAATCGATTGAAGTCGAGAGTAATGTATTGGTTTCGCATCGGCCGCCACTCAACCCCGCTGTCCGACTCGATCCTGGGTGCCGATCGTGACAGAGCTCTGGGGCTTCTGTTCCGGAACAGCCCACGTGTCGACCAGTGGGTCAAGAAGTCTTTTCTCTTTCTCACTTCAGCTACCACAAATTCGACTTCTCCATCCGGTGCGACGACCTCTTTCTTGACTGTAAAATCTTCGAAATAAGAAAGCTCCGAAGCTCTCAGCGAATACAGTGTCGGCTCGTCCAAGTTATATAACCCATATTCCTGGGGGACCAGAATGCGGTAGCCGTTCTGATGGTTACTCGACCAGCGACGGGGATCAGTCCCAGTGTAGAAGTTCACAAAGATCCACGGCTGATTGACCATACTGGCGGTCAGCAGCCTCTGGGAATGCGAATCTCGATGATCTTCCATGTATTGAATGACATCCCGATACCCAAACTGAAAGCCGCCGTATCCCCGCGCCGATGCCTGCTGGAAGGGGCCGTAGTAGATCTGGAGGTAGCGCACGGTCTCGTAAACCAGGCCCAGCGTGGCCACCAGGAATAGAAGTAGTGGCAGGGCCGTCTTGAGCAGAGCTGGTTTGCTCCGCGAGAGAAGATCGCCGAAACGATGAAAACTAAAGGCGGCCAAGAGAGGAGCCAGGGGACTCCCGATGAAGGCTCGGGTCGCAGATGGGATCTCGTTCATCAACGACGCCCCCAACGGGTACAACGCAACCCAGAGTAACAATAGCAGGTTGAATCGAGTGGGAGGCAGCAGCAAGAAAATCAGACCCGTCAAGGCGAAAGGTAGCAGCGTCTTGTGCAGCTCACCGTGCCCTGGAGCCGAGTGTCGGATCAGGGGGTCACCCGATTCAAAGAGGAAGCGATAGGAAAAGAAGCTCTGGTAGTGCCGCCAAAGCGTCGCCGCCTTATCCTCCAGATCGCTCTCGGACTGGATCCAGGTGGTACCCTGGAAGTACTGAGTAGATGTTGGTTCGGCGATTCTGAAATTCGCCACGGGCAGGCAGAGGAACAGGAAGAGCAGGAATCCCCATACAAAGCTCCCCTTCATCCTCCAAATGGGGCGAAAAAAAAGAAGCAGGAAAACCAGCAGAAAGGACGGGACCACCAGCAGGGCGATGGCGTAGGAGTAGAGGGCTAGTCCGAACATCGCGCCTGCCCCTACCCAATTCAACCCGCCCCGGCGAACCGCGCGAACCAGAAAGGCGAATCCAAAAACGAATAGACAGGGAAACGAGATCAACTCGAACGCAATTCGGCTGAAATGGAGGTGCCAGGGTGTGATGCAGAGCAGCGCTGCGGCGATAAGTCCGGCCCTGGTTCCCCACAATTCGGTACCCAGCCAGAAGAGACCGAGCAGGGTCAAGACACCGAAAATCGCACTTGTGAGGCGAAGACTGAACTCCGACAATCCGAACAGCTTTACCGGTAGCATGGCGGCGTAGATATAGACTGGATTCTTATATCCCCCAAAAGATCGGACAAAGAGCGGCCAGGAAACTCCATTCTCATCGATTCCCGCCTCGCCTATGGCATAGGCGTTGTACCCAAGAGCAGCCTCGTCACAGTAGATCCCGGCGGGAACCTCGTCGAGACGGTAGACCCGCAGTTCCAGGCCGATAAGCAGGATCAGTGTCAGCAGCAACCAGCTACGGCGACTCACCCGTGGCGAGTGCTCTGCTCCTCGTTCCGCTGGACTCGGCCCGCTGCCAATTCGAGAGATCATTGGGGCCTGCTGGGTGCGGAAGAGCGGCTCTTTCGAGCCCTTCGCTGCTGTGAAAAGAGTGCAAAATAGCCCAGAACCGTGCGGCCAACTCGCATCTTCGAGGGGGAGCTCTTGCGATCATAGCGAAGCTCCAGCGGTATCTCGACAAATCGATCTGCGACTTCCGAGAGTTTCACCAGAAGCTCGACCGAACAAACGAAGCCATAACGATCCAGTTCCAGCAAGGCGCCTTTGTAGCGTTCGGACAGAGCCGTGAGGGTCTCGCCTCGAATGCCTCTAAACCCACAAGCGTAGTCGCGGATTCCCGGGATCGGAAACAGGATTTTCCCCACCAGGTTGGCGCCGAAGCTCAGCAGCCTTCGATGCTGCGGGACCCAACCGGTCTTGGCGCCCTTGCAGAAGCGCGAGGCCACCACCACCTCTGCTCCAGACTCGAGCAAATCCAGCATCTCAGGGATGAAGCGGGGGTCGTGGGTATCATCTCCGTCCATGAAAAAGACCGCATCTCCCGGCTGGATCCGTTCGACCAGGTATTCGATACCTGTCCGGAGAGCGTGAGCCAAACCCAGATTGCGATTGTGCTTGAGCAGCTCGAGCGAAACCTCCCCAGCAGCATCCAGGATGTTTGCGACCGAGTCGTCGGTGCTGCCGTCATCAACCACCAAGATCTGGCAGGGTCTTCCCAACTGCGAACAACTTCGATGGATTCTCTTGACCAGCGATCCGGCATCCGGCCCCTCGTTGTAGACAGGGAAGAAGATGTAGACTCGGCTGCTCTCAGAAGAATCCATTGTTCCAATCACTGACCACTCCGCCTTGCACTGTCAATCATCGCGGCCAATAAAGCATCTACTCGCCACATGCTCAGGTCAAGGTTCCGGAGAACGGGACGCCGCCCCATTCGCCTTGTTTCTCTCATACTGAGAAGAGGTCTCGCGAGCCGCGCAGAACGGTCAGGCACTCGGGTGAGTATTCCAGCCCCGGTGGGAGTATGATCGATGATTCGATGGATTCTTCTCCGCACCTGGGTAAGCTGATGTGCCCCGACTTCACCCCTGAGCCATGCAACTAGGCGCTGAAACACTCCGTCGCACGATTGCCAGGACCCCACAACAGCCAGAGCGACTCTTGCTCGCTCTCACACTCATCGTATCCATAGGACTCGGCCTTTGGTCTCAACTTCGCCTTCATGACGTCGGGGAAAGACCCGTCTCCAGCTCAGTGGTTCTGCTCTACGGCCTGGCACTAATCGCCTTCGCTCTCGCCACCCTCCGCTTCCGAAAATTGCAGCATCAAGAGGTCCCTATCTCGAGCTTCGACGATTGGACCTCTCCCAAGTTAGAGATCGCTTTCTTTCTGCTCGCTCTTTCAACGGGTGTTTTCTTCCGACTTCACCAGCTGGGCATCATTCCGGATGGCCTGAACCATGATGCTGCCTGGAACGGCATCTATGCGATCGAGATCCTTCGAGGGAAAGCCTACGCGCCCTACGCAGCAGAGGCCTGGGGTCGCGAGACACTCTACAAATACCTGGTCGCCTTCATGATTGAGAAGATCGGGGTCAATCGGATGGCGATCGTCTGGGCAGCAACGATCTGCGGCATCGCCACAATACCCGTCTTCTACCTCTTCGTTCGCAGCCTCTGGAACAGGTACGTGGCGCTGGTATCCCTTTTCTTGTTCTCGGTCTCGGGCTGGCACTGGATATTTTCCCGGACCGGCTGGAGGCTTATTCTTACGCCTCTGTTCCATTGCCTGGCCCTCGCCGCCCTCTGGTACGGCATAAGGAGCCGAAAAACCTGGCCATTCGTCCTGGCCGGACTGGGTGTCGCCGGTTGTCTGAATAGCTATAACGCCGCCAGAATCATCCCGATTTCGCTGGCTCTCTTTCTCCTGTATTGCGTCCTGACCCAAGGGCGCAGCTTCCTCCGTGTCTACTCCAGGGGTCTGCTGGCAGGAAGCGCAAGTGCTCTGTTCTTCTCCGCTCCGATGCTCTGGTATGCCGCCAATAACTGGGGCGTCTGGATGGGAAGAGCCGAAGCCCTCTGGATAGGAAGCAGTCCCGGTAGATTCCTCTTCAGCTTGAGAGATGCACTGCTGATCTTCAACTACCGTGGGAATGGAGATGATTTCATCATTGATACTCCCATTTTGGAGCCGATAGCAGCCGTTCTGTTCGCCTTCGGTCTGGTGTACTGCCTTCTCCACTTCCGGCGCCTGGAGTGCTTCTTTCTCTGCTCGTCCTTTCTGCTGGCGCTGCTGCCGGGCATCGTCTCCAAGCCAAATGCCAACCGCTGCATCGCCGCCCTACCCTTCGTCTACGTCTTCGCTGCCATTGCCCTGGTCTTGATCGCCAGGATGTTGTTGCTCCTGATCGGTCCGCGGTTCAAGGGTGCCGTCCTGTTGCTTGCCGGCCTAACCTTGTTGAGCTGTGCGGAACTAACCTACGTGGAGTATCTGGGCGCGAAACGGCGTCCGATCTGGGGCTATTATCCGGAGACGCTGGTCGTGGCTCGGCACTTGAAGACTTTAATACCTCAGACCGAGGTGCACATCGCAGCGGGGAACTATCCACGGGATACCCTGACCTTTATCAGCTATCCTGGCGGAGTTCCCGCCGTGCCCTACTATCACTGGCACGATAGGCCAGAGGACATCCTCGCCGTCGCCTCCCGCGGCGACCGACCAGTCGCCTTCATCGTAGAGGATTCCCCTCGCTTCCAACAGATCCGCGACTCGCTGCTGCAGATGTATCCGGATCACACCCTGACCCCGCTGCGTTATCCAGCCTCGCCATCTGGTCGAGTCTTCGCTCAAACCATAAGGGTGCCGGCGGAAGCAGGTGTATCCGATCAGGCAACCGATAGCTCAACCGTAAGGTCGGAGATGTTCTTCAAAACCACGTCTCATAACCTTTTTGTGGAGAACGGAGACCTGCCTCGGGAGTCACTTCGGAATCCAAAAGACTTGGCAGTTTGCCGTGACGACCTGATCTACCTCACCGATACGGCCAACCACCGCATCAAGGTTTTTCGAGTGGACGGTGAGTACGTGCGCGGCTGGGGTGGCTTTGGAAGCGCTCCAGGACAGTTCCAGGAACCTCATGCGATAGCCTGTGATGACGAGGGAAGCTTATACGTACTCGATTCGTGGAACGGACGGGTTCAGGTCTTTCGCCCAGATGGCACTTTTCTACGCCAGTTCGCACCGCCCGAAGCCTTCTATGGTCCTCGAGGCATCGCGGTGGCCGGGGCTCGGGTCTTCGTCGTCGACTCGGGCAACAGCAGAATCTGCGTGTACGACACCCTAGGGACACCGCTGCATCAATGGGGCAACTCCGGAAACCAGCCGGGCCAGTTCTCAAATCCCGTGGGGATTACGGTGGACAGCAAAGGGAACGTCTACGTCCTCGATTCCGGGAACAATCGGCTGCAGAAGTTCACCTTTGAAGGTGAGCCCATCGCGTCCTGGCCAATCCCGGGTTGGGGCGGCTCCGCTCTGAAGGAAGCCTATCTGGACATCGATGACGCGAATCGCATCTATATGACCGACCCGGTCACCGGGAATATTGGTGTATTCAAGGACGACGGAATTCTGCTCAAGACAATCCCGGCCCAGCCGGGAATCCGAGGAATCGCAGTGCACGGCGAAGACTGCCTGGTAACCGTGGACCACAAGGCCATCCGGATTAGGCGCTGACCGGGCCGCTCCTTCCCGAACCCGCCTCCGCCCGAAGGGTGCCCGAGGCTTGGACTAAAATCAGGGGTCGAGGCGTCGCCTCTCGAATAGGATGACTTGATTGTCCAGCACTCCGGCACCGAAAGGTCCCGAGAAGGTGAGTCGGAACGGGATCGTGGCCGCGTCTCTATCCCCGGACACCAGCAGGGATGGACTCCCAGTCATGGGGTGGAAAAGCAGCTCTCCCTCAGGACTGTAGGTCCTGATTTCCCCCGGCCACCTTCGTACATATAGGTTGCCATCGGGATCCAGGGCCAGGTCTGAATCCCAGTAGAGATTCTTCAAGTGCCTATTCCCCAATAAGCGGCCGTCCTTGCCGTATCGGAGCAGCTGACCGGCCCCCACATCGATGATGTGGTACCCCCGAGGGCTCCCAACCAGCTTTGTCGGCCGAAGGAGGGGCTTCCCGTCCGCACCCGTCAATCCCTGGGGCGCTGGGTCCTCGCCACTACTGGCAAGCAGACGGCCATCCCGACAGAGCACGATCAAACGATCCTTCTCGACTATCTGGTCTGCGACCTGACAGCGGATCGAGTTCGCCTTTTTCAGGCTACCCCCGACCGCGACCCAAGTCGAGCCAGCCGGGTCAACCACGGTCAGGGTGTCGCCGCTTCTTTCGATTCGGAAATCTCTCGGACCCGGCAGGGAAACACCCGATCCCCGGACACCCTCGGCAGAAACCGCAAGCAGTTGCTCCCAATCCACCGTGAAGAAGGATCCCTCCTCGGCCATAGCCACGTCCTGTAAAGTCGAAGAGACGGGTACCGGAGGACGTTGCGAATAGTAGAAATCTGCCACCTTGCCCAGACTGGCAAGGTGGGATGAGAACACACTCTTATCCAAACCTCCCGAATTGAGCAGAAAGCCACTCAATTGCTGCCAGGGGCGGTCCTCAAACTGCCAGGTCAATGTCGCGATCCCGCTGCCGTCCCCGGCCAGGACTCGAATCGGATGGAGCCCCGCTTCGAGTAGAAAGCGGTCGTCCTGGGAGAGAAGCGGCCGGCCATGGATCCAGATCTTGAGAACACCCTGGGGAGGGGTAGTAAATCGATAGCGGCCGCTCTGGGGCGCGAAAAGAAACCCAGAGTGCACGCTACCGGTTCCGGTTCCAGGATCTGACGTCGCCAGACCGTGAAACCGAACCACGTCACCTCTGGGAATGCTGATTTGAACAGCTATTGGCTGGGAATGCCGTTGCCTGTACGGACCGGGAGCAAGGATGCTCGATACCGTCAGATTGGGATAAAGGCGTCGGAACTTGGGCAAGATATCTGACTCAACGACAGGGACGTTGGGAACGAAGACCTCCACACCCTCAGCCGACTCAAGCTGATCCGCGGGGAAAAGAATCACCGACGAATTAAAGGGCCTGCTCTCCGCAACAAACCCGTAGCTTGGAATCCGCTTCGCCAGCTCGTAGAGCTGGTCATCGAAATCCCGACCCGGCTCGTGCCTTGATAGAAACAGGGCGCGCTTCTCGACTAGCTGACTGAGCTTCTCCAGCAGCAGGTACCCGCTGCCAGGAGGACTCTGGGGAACGGCCAGTTCCCTAAAAATCCGCTTACCGAAAAACTCCCGATGGTTGCGGTGCACCACCCAGCCAATCGATCCCAGCAACGCGAGAAAAACCACCACGGTTACATACCGACCCAACTTGCTCCACTCCTGGACGATGCTGCCGAGTCCCACCGCCGCCAGTAGAAACACCGGAGCCAGCGTGGCGACGATATAGAAGTAGTTGGCGATCGTCACTGCCAGCCCGGCAACATTGGTGGCCAGGAGGAGAACAATCGCGGCGTGTGGAATCGATTTCGCAAACCAGCGCAACGAGATGCAGAGGCCAAGTAGTGCGAGTGACGCGGTCAGCGGATCGATGGTAGGAGCATACTCCGCAAATCGGTAGGCCTCCGGATGCCCGGAAAGGGACCAGAGCACGAACTCGACATTCTTGAGAATCTTGGCTGAAAGGTCGGGTGCCGCCGATACGCTGGGTGAAAAGGCACCCAGTACATGCTGGAAGACATTCGTTCTCTGGGACAAGAAGAAACCCAGAGGGATCAAACCCACGACCGTAATCCCCGCCGCCACGGACATCCGGCCCATCGATCTCCTCAAAAGGTCTCGATGAAACAGCAACAGGTAGATCATCATCTGGGCCCAGAAGAGGGGCATCAAATAAAATCCCCAATAGGCGTGCAGGCCCAACACCATCGAGAAAGCAGCGATCAGAAAGCCGCGCCAACGACGAGTTCTGACCCCGTCGATGAATCCCAGCACGAAAAGGAGCTGGAACAGCGGCAGTAGCTGTTGGTGATAGCCATTGCGCGCCATGAAGAGATGCCAGTAGGAGGCTCCCAGCAGGGCCAGCCCCAGGCAGGCAGTACGGCGATCGAACAGGCCAGCCCCACAGCCGTAGAGGGCAAGGAGTGTCAGTAAACTGATCGCTACCGACGCCACTCGAAAAGCGGAAAGAGGGTCGTCAACGACCAGCATGAAACCAGCAATCAGGTATGAGTAGAAGGTGTGGGCATACCAGCTGTAGGGGATATAGGGAAAACCTTCCTCAACCAGTCGACTCGCGAAGGAGAGGAAGTTGAGGGGTTCGAAATTGTAGCCCGGAGGGACGACCCAGAGGTGATGCAGGCGAAAGAAAATGCCAATCGCCGCTGCCGCAATGATTCCGGCAAGAGTCCAGGCAGCCGTGCTGCGGTGCTTCAGGCCAGGTTCATCCAGGGTGAAGAAAAGGCACCCAGTGAGCGCCAGCAAAATCAGCGGGAACCAGATCTCGCCCACCTGGGATAAGTGTTGAAGAAACCACCAGGCGGCAGCCAGTGCAAAGGCTAGTCCGAGCGCAGGTTTGCTACTGCCTAACTGCATGAGCACCCGTCGCTGAAGGCCGCCAGCGTTTCCAGATGAAAGCCGGGCTCAAACTGTCGGAGAAGGAAGGGGAAGCTGGAAAACCCTGTATCTCGCCACGGCTGCTTCCCATCAGTTGCCTGAGAGACCCTCGTGCTCAATCGTGTCGGTGTACCCTTTGACCATGAACCAGGTCACAGATCCTCCCTCTTCGAAGATCACAGACAGCTCGGCCATTGCGTTCGCGGCAATGACAGCGGGTGGGACACGCAAGAGATAGTAGCCAGAGAGTCCTCCCTCCCGCAAAACGGGTCGAAACTCGAGCTGGAAATCTCCCTCTGCCCACTTCAGGTTCCCTTCGTCGACTCCTGTCTGGAAACGGAGCAGGGTCTGCCCATTGATCGAGAGGACCGCCTTACCGGAATCCTCGCCAGTTGAAGCTGTGAAGGCGTAAACGCGTCCAGCTTCGGAGCCATGAGCCGCCGTCTTCCACACGACCTCCTGGTGCTCTGTCCGATGGTAGGCCCAATATGAGGGTCCAGGGCCACGGTGACCGGGGTAGTCGTCAGAACGATGATTCGATCTGACAATCTCGGAAAACCCTTCCACCAACGGCCAATCTGTCGGAGAGACGAGCGCAGCCTCATTCGCGGGCTGAGAACTACATCCCATCAGCAGCAGGAACAACAACAAGAAAACCCGGAAAAGCATGATCTTTCCCCTTCGAAAGCGGGACTATCCGAGGCGAATCAACTGATGCACGCCCCCCCAAAGCACTGCGGATGATCGGCCACATAGTAACGACTCGCTACTCGGCAATATAGAACTCAATCTCGTTGACGTGGACGTAGTTGTCTCGCTGGAGACGACGAATCTCCAAACGCGCTGACTGGGTTTCTTGAGCTTCGGGAAAATCGATCTCTGACCAGGCTTCCTCGGCGGCCTCTCGGATGACCACCGGTGCTCCCGAATCAAGATGGAGCTCCCAGTCATAGGTAGAGTAGGAAAGATAGATCCGTACGATCTTCAGACGAATCGCGGCTCCAAAGGCGAACCTCAAGATGAGGGGACTCACGTCCTCGCTACGCGAGAGCGTGGCAGTGTTGCCGTCGACCAGCTTCTCAAGCCCGGTTGGGAACCGGGGATCGTTCACTCCAAGGCTAACGCCCCCTGTGGCCAGCGCTCGCCGCAAATCCAGTTGCCGGATACCCTCCCGTTCGGATGGAAGCGTGGGGATGTCCTCGGAGGCGATGGTCTCTGGAGGGATCGGCTCCACCGCCGGGATCTCAGGAGGTTGGACTTTCGTATCCAGTGGGTTCGAAGCGACCCCGCGTTGAGCGGCGACCTGAGCCGGGTTACGGCCCTCGCAAGCCGACAAGGCTATAACCAGAGAGACCGCCAGTACTATCCTCGAAAGCGCTGCAATTTCCAGCGGCAACGTATCGTCGCTTTGCCCTCGACGTCGTAAGCCCCAAATCCCCGTCAGCAGATTAGAGCTACCCGACATCCCTCTCCCAGCAGTAGTCGATTCCCTCACGCGACCACGCGACGCTCTAGTCACCCACAAACCAGGTCCAATCGTCAGATCGCAGTTTAGCCGAGTTGTTCGTCCCTGTCCCCTACCAGATTCTGTTGACACAAAGACCACTTGGACATCCCAAATTGACATACATATGTTTCTACAATCTGTTCGGCCATATGAGGCGAACAACTCTTGCTCTTGAGGAAGCTTGCCTGGCAGGCGTTCGGGAGCTGGCTCACCAACAGAGCCGGAATCTATCTCAAGTAGTCAATGAATTGCTCACCGAAGGATTGCAGCGACGCAAAAAGAGGCGCTCGGAGCGCTTCCAGCTACCTTCCTATTCGATGGGTAAACCGCGGATCAACCTGGGGGGTCGAGACACCCTGGAAGCCCTGATGAACCCCTGATAGCCGGCATCGTTGGCACTGATATTCTGCTCTATGCCGCCAACAACGATGCCGATGAAGCCGCCAGCGCCCGCAGCTTTCTCAATCAAGCCGCGGGGAGCCCCGATCAATGGTACTTGACGGAAGGCATCCTCAACGAATTTTTACGGGTTGGGACTCATGCCAGAGATTTCGATCGTCCGCTGAGTTGGCGAGAAGCTCTCGACTTCCTGAATCCATCCTTTGCCAGCCCGGTCTCCAGACCGTCTATGGGGAACAGGATCACTGGCACTTGCTGCAACTTGTCTTGGAGAACCTGAACCGTCCTGCCGGCAACCTTTTCTTCGATGTGCGAACGGTCACCCTCATGCGAGAGCACGGCATTCGTGAGATTTACACCACCGACAGCGATTTTTCTTCAGTTCCCAGACATTCGAGTCTTTAATCCCCAGCGGCTGCCTGAGTCGACTTGATTTCGAGAACCCGCTACTCCACCGTATAGGACTGAATCTCGTTGAGGTGGACAAAAGTTGCCGCTCTGGAGCCCGAGAGTGAACGACTGCTCTCCACTCTTCGAAAGTGCTCGACGGAACCACATGCTGAAGCAGGCCCCCAGGAACCATCCCACCCGACACCAGGGTGAGTGGCTGCTCCTTCTCGCGATCATCGTCATCTCGGGCTACTTCCGTTTTCAGGGACTGGCCTGGAACGACTACGCCTGGCCTCATCCGGACGAACGTGCGGTCATTTCCCAGACCTACGATCTCCTCGTCAGCGACTCCTATCAACCCGTCCTCCACACCTGGGGGAGTCTCAGCTACTATTCCACGCTCTTTTTCTACAAGGGGTACCTCTATTTCCAGAACTGGCTCCAAGGGATTCCCCTGACACCGGGCGAACCAATCTCGCCCGCAGCGGGATCGCCGCTCCCACAGATTCGTGACCTGGTAGGTAGCGGTTACCAGGTCCCTGTGGGGATCCTTGCTGTTTTCCTGATCTGCTGGGTCTATGGCAGTCTGCGTTTCGTCTGCCGCCACCGCCTGGCGGCAAATCTGCTTCTGGTTCTCTCGCTCCTGATGCTTCCGATCCTCTATCCGGTCCTCCGCGGGATCCTGCTGACTCCGGTCAGCCCCAACTATGAGGACGTCGCCTTCCTGGGCCGCTTCATTTCAGCACTGGCTTCCACCCTCTGTGTACCCATCATCTATGCCATTGGCAGCCGACTCTATTCTTCCCGCGTGGGACTGGTGGCGGCGGCATTCTATGGGTTCACGGTGTTGGCGATTCAGCTGGGACACTTCTTTGCTGCGGACATGCTGCAGGCCCTCTGTGTCCTGCTGGCCATCTGGTCCGCTTCAGCCCTCATCGGCACCCAACCGATCTTTGGGTCGGAGAGCGAAGAAAAACCCTTGCCGGTACTGGGTGCATGGCTGCGGCGACCGTGGCCCGGCCCCGCAATCCTGCTCCTGAAGCGCCTGACCAAGCTCTTTCACTGGCCAACCTTCCTCCTGTACCTGACAATGGGAGGGGCGATCGGCATGGCCATGGCCAGCAAGTTCAGTGCGGCTCCCCTATTCCTGCTGCCCGTTGTGACGCACCTGATCCTGCTCCACCGAGTGCGCCAGCTGTCGCATTTCCTCTCACACCTCTTCCTCGTCCTCAGCTACATCACGGCCCTGGGCACCTGGTTCTGGCTGCAGCCCTATGCCTGGGAGTCCACATTCCTGCCCTTTGCCCAGGCCAGTCACTTTGGGGATTTCATCCAGCGTTGGCTCTACATCCTCTTTTCGCACGACTTCGCTCGTCAGATTCACGAGCAAAGCCGAATGGTCGAGGGCAGAGGAGGTGGCCCCTGGGTTCAGCAGTTCGCGAACACCGTACCGTACCTGACCATGACGCTGCAGATGGTACGCTGGAGCTTCGGTTGGCCTCTTGGTCTGGTCTGCCTGGCGGGATTCCTGTTCGCCATAGTGCGCAGCCTCTTCAAACTCAACGGCTCCGATCTACTGCTCTTGTCTTGGGCAGGGGTAGAGTTTCTGATCATTGGCCAATTCCAGGCCACGTTCCCTCGCTATACGATTGCGTTGATCCCCATCTTCTGTCTTTTCGGAGCCGAGTTCTGTCTTGGCGATTGGGTGCCGAAGGATGACCGGGGCGGTGGGCTGGGTAGACTCTGGTCGAAGCTGAGAATACCGATTGTCTGGGTCGCGGTTGCCGGAGGATTCCTCTACTCCCTGGCCTTCATGCAGATCTACGACCGGAGCCACTCCTGGACCTACGCTTCGTTCTGGATCTTCAAGAATGTTCCCGAGGCCCAGCCGAATGGGCAACCCACCCAGATCGCGCACGAAGAGTGGGATGACACCATCCCTTTGAACATCCCCCTCCATCCCCGCTCCTTTGGCTCGGTCAGGATGGCACCCTACCACGGAGACGGAAGCGAAAAGGCACAATGTCTAGCGAGCGAGTTGGAGAGGACCGATTGGATCTGCCTGCCCACCACGCGCCTCTACGGCACCATACTCACCGTTCAAGAGCGATACCCGATCACCGCCCGCTACTACAGGATGCTCTTTGCAGGACGCCTCGGCTTCACTCTTCGTAAAACCGTAACTCGCCCCCCTCAGCTGTGGGGTTGGGAGTTCAACGATCTTCTGGCCGACGAGAGTCACCGCGTCTACGACCACCCAAAGTGCGTGATCTTCGAAAAGACGGAGCCCCTGACAGTCGACGAGTATCGACGACGACTAGAGGAGGAATCGCCGGAGATTGATTCGATCACTCGCTCACAGATCATGCTCTGGCGGGAAGCGCCCCAGCAGCAGCTTCGCAACATCCTTGTGGATCCTTATCCAGATCGGAGCGTGATGACGCTGGGAGAGTTGGAAAGCATCCTGAAGGACATCCCGACCTTGAATGAGGAAGAGCGGCAGGGTTTCCTCACGGTCGCGCAGGAGTTGGAGAAAACCCCGGCGCTGCATTGGAAAGCGGTTGCGACAGAATTGGAACGAAAAGACCGGCTAACCGAGAGTACACTGCCCCAGTTGCGTCGGCGCGTGCGATCCCTACCGTTGAAATCAGCAATTTCGGTCACGGGTCTGAAAGCTCTCACGATGCAGAGCAAGGAAGTGCGAGGGGCTGAAAGTCGACACTTGCTCCTGCAGCGTTTGGACTCTCAGCTCGAATTCGCCGCTTTGCCCCGAGAGGCAGTGCTGGAAAAACTAGACAGGATCGAGCTCCAGGCAGGGCAGATTCCGCCCGCGAGTCCCGATCTACTCGAAAGACACGACCCCGGACGCGTAGCCTTGATCACGCAGGGAGAGGAAGAAACGGACTCCCAGATCTGGCAGGTATTGAAATGGCTCATCCTCCTGGAGTTGTTGAGCCTGGCCGTCCTGCCCCTCTGCGGACATCTGTTCAGGGGACTACCCGATGGGGGCTATCCACTCGCCAAGACGGTTGGACTGTTACTCGCCACCTACCTGGCGTGGCTCGGGACCAACTTGGGACTCGGTTATTTCGGTCCGCTAACTTGCATGGTCTCGCTGTTACTGCTAGCAGCCATCTGCTGGACGCCTCCCTCGCTGCGATCGGCATTGAACGGCCTGCTCGAATCCGGACGGGCAAAAGCGCTGGTTTCCGCCGAGCTCCTTTTTCTCTTCACATTCATCGCCTTCGGAGCAATTCGAGCCTACAACCCCGAGATCTACTGGGGCGAGAAGACGATGGACTTTTCGCTCCTGAATTCCATTAATCGCGGCTCGGTCTTCCCCCCTTTCGAGCCCTGGTTCTCAGGGACGATGCTCAACTACTACTACTACGGCTTCGCCTTCTTCAGCTATCTCATCCAGTTGGCCTCTATTCCGACCGCCTTCGGCTTCAATCTGGCCATCGCTACGATTCCGGCGCTATCAGTGAGCTGTGCCTTCTCCATTGGTTTCAACCTCTGCCGCCGTGTCCGCTGGGGACTCCTGGGAGCGACACTGGTGGGGTTCATCGGGAACCTCGATCCGCTGTTCCAACTGGCGACTCTGAACCGATTTGAAGAGGCCCGGCAGGCCGCTTTCACAAACCTGACCGAGGCTTACGGATACCTCCTGGGAGCGGCAATCTACGTGCCGACGCTTCCCTTCACCTACCTGGACGTACTACTTCACTCCCCAGGCACCGGCTCAATCTGGGACAGCTACTGGGCGTCCTCTCGTGCCATCGGTCAGGGGATGATCAATGAGTATCCTGTCTGGAGCTGGCTCTTCGCCGATCTGCATGCGCACGTGATGGTGATGCCGGTTTCGCTTTTGCTGCTGAGTTTGATCTACCTCACTTTCAGCCACTTCAGAGCAGGCTGGCCCCTGTTCTCAGGTGGGTCCGTGGGCTGGATATCCCTGCTGTTGATGTCAGTGATCACGGGCACCCAGCTGGCCGCCAACATCTGGGACTCCCTCTGCTTTCTTGGGTTTCTGGTCCTGGCCCTGCTGGTGCGAACCTTCCTGCTCGAGGAGGATGGAGGGCCCTCATCTCAAGCGATGGCCTCAGCGGCGATGGGGTCTACTTCACCGACGGGACCGACGCCCGAACCCCGCCATCTGTTGGCCTCCCTGCGAACCCCAAGAAACGTCTCGGCGATCCTGTTTGTTGTTCTCTGGACCTGGCTCTGGCCCTCCCTTTGCCAACTGCACCCCTACTGGCTAGGCCTGATCGCTGACCGCTGGATTGGACTCTTCATCGTCCTTGTCCTGGTGCTGCTGGGCACGAAATCAACTGCCTTTCTGAGCATCACACGGCGAGTAGCCCTGGGCTGCTGGGAGCTTGCCCGAGAAGTCGCCTTTCCCATCGGTCTGTTGCTGGGTCTCAGCACCGCGCTTTTCTACTACTTTCACCTGCATCTGGACACGGGAGAGGTGCTGCTGAAGTTCAACGACGATGGCAACATCTCCGCCACACAGGCGATCCGCCACTTCGGGTTCTTCCTCCTGGTAACCCTTCTCTGGATTGCTGCCGGATTCTCACGAGCACTGAGAGGCTCCGATCGCCGCCAGCCGAAGGCGATGAAGCCCGGGCAAATCGCGCTGCGAGGCCTGGCTCTCGAAGTGCTGCTGTTCCTCTTCCTCAAGTACTCTGGTGTGCTGACGACGGCGTCCGGGCTTTCACTCTACCTATTGCTGCTGCCTGCGATCCTAGCCTCGATGCTGCTGTGGAGGAGACAACCGAAGCACCTATTCTGTGGCACGCTCCTACTAGGGGGGTGGGGCTTGACAGCAGTCTCTGAGCTGATCGTCATCATCGACCGGATGAACACGGTATTCAAGATCTATCTGCCCGTCTGGATGCTTCTGGCGCTGGGGAGTGCCGTGGGGATCGCCATCATGATTGAGGATTGGAGCTTGTATCCCTTCCCCAGGTCCGATCAGAAGGGACGCCGGGACTGGAGGGTGCGTCCTCTCCGGGCGATCCTGACGGTCGTCTTCCTGTTCGCCTTCTCCATCACACTTATCTGCACCTATCGGGGAGTCCTGGGGGTGACCACCCGAAACCTGAAACAAAGTGCCAAACCGACACTGAATGGCCTCAACTTTCTGCTCCAGACAGCCCAGGAGAGCGAGTTGTTGGAGGCAGTAGACTGGTTGAATCGCAACGTCACTGGGCCCCAGGTAATCGCCGAAGCGTTTACCGAGCGAGGCTACGATGAGTCGACCCGGGTGACCAAGTACACGGGTCTTCCCACGCTCCTGGGCTGGCCTCACCATCTCCGCCAACGGGGCCGTTCCAGTGAGGAGATTGCTCAGCGGGAGGAGGCACTGCGCGCACTCTACACCTCCGAGGACGAAGCCGTCGTGTCCAGGATTTGCCAAGACTTCGACATTGACTACGTCTTCGTGGGTGATATCGAGAACAAGCTATATGCGCATCCAGCCCTACGTCTGGATAAGATGGCGGTCACGAAGGAGGTCTTCCGAAGCACCTCAGGTAGCAACCTGATCTATAGGGTTGAACGATGACCATTCGGAAGAGTCACAGGCGTGCAACGTATTTGACATGCGACCTAAAATTCTGAAAGGGGTATCTCGACCATGGTCTGTCTCCCTCTGCGACTCGTGCCTTTTTGTCTACTACTCTCGACGCCAGTATCCGCGATGAATCTGGAGGATCTCCTGGGGAGCGCCGACCTGCCAGAAATGACTCGATTCGAAATTGGCCTGACTCGAAAGGAGAACCCAGTCACAGCTCTGCTCGGCCCCGAGCACCTGGCGTTAGAAACCGAAAAGATCCGAGTGCTGGTGATCGGTGGCCTGGACGGCGAGCTGGAATCGGTGAAATCCGTACTCGCCTGCCTCGAGTGGTTCTCGATGGCCGAAGCAGCAAAGCCTCTCCATCAACGCTTCAGCCTATCCGCAGTGCCCTTCGCCTATCCCGATAAGGCATCGCGACAACCCGGGTACCCACCTCAAGGTGAGGCCTATGGCGGAGTAGATCGCCCGGAGGCGGCTCATCTTTGGCGCTGGATCGGAATGCATGCACCCGACCTGCTGCTGGTACTGCGCCGATCGGAAGATACCCGGTGGCTGATCCCGCGGTCGACAGAGCGTCAGTGGAAGCAGCTGGCGGAGGCTTTGAAGCCGGCGCGGCACCCAGACCCTCGCTCAACCGAGCTGGTGTCCCAGGTCGGAGAGATCGCTCCCGGTGGCACCGGCACGGTCACGTCCCTGGGGCTGGCAGCACCCGTAAAGGAGAGTCAGCGGCAGTTCGCAAGGCTGCTCGAGGCTCTGCTCCAGAGTGGATTTCAAGGCCCGTCGCCAGCACGGCTGGAATTGAAACGCCGCTTGAACCGTTCCCCGTTGGAGATCGCCTCTCAGCTTGCGGAGCGATACGGTCACGAGCTGTCACAGGTCGTGTACATCCCAGCGGTGGCTCTGATCGGCAGGCTGAGACTGGGCCAACTCACCCAGAACAACCAGCACCTACTGGATGTGGAGCGCATCGTGGAGCCCTACATCACCGGAGTCCGGCCATCGCTTCCCGATCCCCCTAACGGCAGTCACCTCTCTGGGCATCTCGTTTTCAGCGAACTCGCTCGTCTAACCGGAAAGCGGAAGTATCTCGAGATTGCTCGCAGGGCAGCTGACCTGGGATTCGATGAGAATCGGGAACCCAGATCCTCCATGCCCTTCCACAGTGAGATGAGCGATGCAGTCTTCATGGGCTGTCCGATCCTGGCTCAAGTGGGGCAGCTGACGAAAGAGAAAAAGTATTTCGACATGTGTCTCCGGCACATGCGCTTCATGCTCCGCTTGAATCTACGCAAAGACGGTTTGCATCGCCATTCCCCTCTACACGAATCTGCCTGGGGCCGAGGCAACGCCTTTCCGGCACTGGGACTGGCACTTTCGCTGAGCGATCTGCCGAGAGAGCATTCGGGCCGAGAGGAGATGTTGGAGGCGTTCCGGGCTCACGTTCGAGCTCTCGTCAAGCACCAGGACTCGAGCGGCTGCTGGCACCAGGTGATCGATGTACCGGGCAGCTTCCGAGAGCTGAGCTCCACCTGCATGATCACCTTTTCGCTGCTGCGAGGCGTGCGATCGGGCTGGCTGGAGAAAGAGCTCTACCTCCCAGTGATCGAAAAAGCCTGGAAGGCTATCCGCCTGCGCGTAGCTGCCGATGGGAGTCTGGTCGACGTTTGCACCGGTACCGGAAAGGGCAAGAACCGACGCTACTATCTGGACCGAAAAGCCATTCTGGGACCCGATCCGAGAGGAGGCGCCATGGCACTTCTGGTCGCCACAGAAG
The DNA here is from genome assembly GCA_965219005.1 of Acidobacteriota bacterium. Lineage (GTDB taxonomy): Bacteria > Acidobacteriota > UBA6911 > RPQK01 > JAJDTT01 > CAUZIZ01. The sequence goes on from CBDCMS010000004.1 coordinate 950,352, forward strand.
TGGCGATGTGGGCGAGAGAAAAGTAGCTACGCTGCAAGCACTAACCTTCCAAGCACCAAGATACAAGATACAAACAAGTTCCAAATCACAAGGATCAAATCTCAAACTAAACTCCACAACTGCCAGCTGATCTAGAAATCTGGTGCTCGGAATCTTGGATTTCGTTTGGAGCTTAGTGCTTGGGATTTGTTTGTATCTTGTATCTTGTTGCTAGGATTTGGCTTCAAACCCTAAGCAGCGAGGGTCTCGGTTGCTTGATCCAGTTTCGTCTGCAACTCCTCGGGGTGGCCGAAGTCGACATCGAACGCGTTAGAGACTCCCGCAAGTCCCAGCGCCATCCCTTCCAGGACCGACTGAACCGCACTCTCGTCCATGCCAAGAATCTGCTCGGCCGCGACCCTTGCCTTTTCACAGGCTGCTTGAGAGTCGTCGCTAGTCCAAACTTCAGCGAAGGGCCCGGAAAGGGCAACTGCTTTTACCAACGGCTCCAAATCCGGGGATAAATCATCGATATCGCCGGGATCATGACTTCCCTTTACCGCCACCTGGAACATCTTAGGCAACTGCCACATCTCTTGTACCCAAATCCCTATCTCGGTATGGTCGGTCCCGGTGTGCTCACGTTCCAAAGGGATCAATCGATTGTGATCAGATCCAGCTTGCTTGATCACTTCACCATAGCTCTCGGGAAAGGCTTCATTGAGAATCAGCATCCCGATATCCTGTAGCAGCGACGCCAGAAAGACCTCTTCCTGCCGGCTCTCACCGGCCCAGGGGCAGAGGGTCCTGCCAGCGGTAGCAGCTAGCACCGAGCGGCGCCAGTAAGAGGCGTGGTCGAAGTCCTCCGAGCCAAACTTGCGCAAGCCATCAAACAGGGAGAAGCTCAAAGCGACGGAATACAAGCGGTCGGCACCTAGAAGCGTGACCGCATGGGTTATCGTATTGACGTCGTGACGAAGACTATAAAAGGCGGAGTTGACGATCTTGAGGATCCTGGCAGCGAGCGCCGGATCCAGACTAATGGCTTCGGAGGCTTCGCCCAGCCCCGTCCCTTCATTGTCTCGCAGCTTGAGGAGTCTCAGCGCGATCCCAGGGGGGCTGGGTAGACTGCAGTTGCGGACCCGCTGCCACCAACCCTTCTCCTGCTTTCCGTTTCCCTGATCGGAGTTCAACTGTAGCTGCATGGTGCAAAAGTGTATCCGGTCAGGAGTTCGCAATTTGGTGCGCGCAATCACAAAAAGAGAGAAATGTTTGCAGATTGTGCGCGCCGGGATACCGTTCCCCAGCATTTCCATCCGCGAAAGCTCGGAAACGTTCGTAAGTTGGCCGAGCCGGACTTCTTCCAACCGGTGGGATTATTGCTTTTTCTTCAGCAGAAGCTTCACTTTTTCGGCGTGTGCCTGGGCCTTCGCAGTCTCCCCCTTGGCCTGATAGATCTGCTGTACCAGCCTATGGTAGCTGGGGTTCCGATCGTTGATCTCGAGCACGTCAAGCGCAAACACCTCCGCCTCATCCAGGCGATTCTGACGCAAACGGGCGAGAGCCATGAAAAAAGGTCCGGCGGCTGCCTTCGAATCGATTTCGATGATCTCCTGGGCGAGTCGAATCATCTCGGCTCCATTCCCACGCGCCGCTTCAAGCTGAGCCAGGCCGGCCAACAATCGGGTATCTCGAGGACAATACCGGATTCCATTCTGGAGGACCGTCCGAGCTGTTTCGAGTACCTTCCGCGACCGATGCACCGCGCCCAACAGAAGATGGGCTTCACAGTTGGATTCCCCTTGTTTCAGATAGAGACTCAGATGGCGCTCGGCTGAGGGAAGATCTCCCTGGGTATAGCTGATCTTGCCTCTACCAAAGCCCGTCAGTGAGGTACCTGGCTCTATGCTCTCAGCCTTGTCATAGGCCTGTTTGGCCTTCTCCTGGTTGCCCGATTCCAGGTACGCGTTTCCCAGGTCGGCAAACACCCCGGCCGAAGCGTCGGGAGATGAAGCGATCAATTCGAGTGTGTTCAACCGACCCTCGAGATGACCCGTCTTTCGATGGAACTCCAGGACATCCATTCCTTCCCTCTCTCTACCCTGCTTCAGGAGGCTGGTTCCCAGGCTGAAAAGGGCTCCTCGATCCTCCGGCTTCAGACTGAGCACCTTTCGAAACTTCTTCTCCGCCTCCGAGTAGGATCCCTCCTTCAGATCAAGGCGCCCCAGATGAAACAGAGCACTAGGCTCGCTTGGCTGCAGCCGCAGGACACGCGTCAGTTCTTTGCGGGCGCGCGAATCCTGGCCGAGGCGGGAACGGGCGATCCCGGAGTTCAGCCACAACTCCCAGGTATCCAGTCCCCGCTCATGAGCCGTCTGAAAGCTCTCAACCGCTTTCGAGTAGTCACGCATTCCCGTGTAGCACACACCGAGGAGATAGTGGATTAGAGGGTCGGAATCGGACGCTTCCGCGAGCTTCTTCAGGTCAGCCAGGGCCCCCAGGTAATCCTGCCGTTGCGTTACCTTCTCCAGCGCCCGATCCACTTCGGGGCTCGATTGGCCCAGCGGAGCTGCGGCCAGCATGAGATAGAGAATCAGGAATGGTAAAACGCTGGACAATGGTGTTTTGCTTACGCTGATGAGGGTGATTTGATCGCGGTAGATGACACCACTCCATTCTTAGAAACTCGCGCTCCGAATGCAAATTCCGAATCGCAAAGAACCTCTGCTTTCAGTAGCCAGCTCGTTCCCCCGTTCTGACGTCTGACTCTGCCTCCAATCCAGGTTGGCGTCTTCTATTTCTTTGTACTCTGGAGTTTTCACCCGCTACACTCTCTCCGGCTCGGAATGAAACGGCCCTCACAAGGAAGATTATGTTGTTTCTCGCAAGCCAGGCCAGGGTCGACCGGTTCCAGGGGCTGCAGACAATCGACTATGTAGCCGTCGTCGTCTACTTCCTGGGAGTTCTGGCCCTGGGCTACTACTTCAGCAAGCGGCAGCGTTCGGCGGAAGAGTACTTCCTTGCCGGCCGGGGCATGCCTTGGTTCGTAGTCGGCCTGAGCATGTATGCCTCCCTCTTGTCCACCATCGCCTATCTCTCCGAACCAGGAGAATTCATCAAGAACGGACCAGGAGTGTTGGGTCGACAACTTCACGTGCCATTCACCCTGACACTGGCCATCCTGGTATTGATTCCCTTCTTCATGAAGCGGCGCCTCACCAGCGCCTATGAGTACCTTGAGGAGCGCTACGGTCTGGAAACCAGGCTCTTCGCCTCGACCCTCTTCCTGATCATTCGCTTGTCCATGATGGGGATGATCGTCTATACAGCCGCCCTGGCCATGTCGAAGATAGCGGATATTCCCGTCATCTGGGTGGTCCTCGGCGTCGGAATCATCGCGATTGTCTACACTACACTGGGCGGAATGCGGGCGGTGATGTGGACCGACCTGGTGCAGTTCATGATCCTCTTCGCGGGTCTCCTGTTCACTATCGGCTTTGTCTTCGTGGATACCGGGACTGGACCGATCACCTGGTATCAGGACGTCATGGCTGTGGAACGAGAACCCCAACCCTTTTTTGTGCTAGACCCCTATGTCCGGGTCAGCGTCCTGGGCATGGCCGTCTACGCCTTCTTCTGGTGGATCTCTACCTGCGGCTCCGACCAACTGGTGGTTCAACGCTATCTGGCGGCGGGATCTTTGTCGGGAGCACGCCGCTCCCTGCTCTCCAACACGGCAGCGGACGTCTGCGTCGGATTCCTTCTGGGTCTTGGAGGTATGGCGCTCTACTCCTACTACAAGGCCCAGCTTCCAGGCATTCCGGATGAAGTCTTTCCCCACTTCATCGCACACGGCCTTCCCCGCGGACTCTCGGGCGCCTGGTCGTGGCAGCCCTTTTTTCGACGGCCATGGCCGCCCTGGACTCAAGCATGCACGGCGTGGCTACGGTGCTAACCGTAGATTTCGTAGGCCGGCTGAGACGGGAAGCTCTCTCACCAGATGCCCAGTTGAAACTGGCCCGCATCTTCACAGTGGGAGCCGGGATCTTTGCCGTCTTGTTCTGTCTCTATTTGAACACCATCCCGGAAGGCTCGCGCGGCAACTTTTTCGGTATGACCACTCGCATCATTGCCTATGTGATCGGTGCTCTGGGAGGGCTATTCGTGGCGGCTTTTCTCAAGCTGCGTACCAGCGGTACCATGATGGTTGTCTCGGGTTTCCTGGGCTTGAGCGTAGGCTTCTACCTCTCTCTGGGACACTGGTTTCAGGAACACCCGGATCTCTTCGTCTTCGTCAAACAAGGGAAAGAAATGATCCGCTGGGAACCCCTCAAGGAGGAGCCAAACAGGATCGGCTCCAGTGCCGAGCTCAGCCGCTTCGTCCTGGCCAGCCAGGAAGTCGCTCCCCACCATGCAACCATCCGCTTGACGGAAGCAGGATGGCAGATCGAGCGAGGAACTCCAGAGGCGATGGTCCGGTTGAATCGAAAACCTGTCTCCCAGTCCGTGATCGTACCCGACGACGTGCTCGATCTGGGTTCTCATCGACTTCTGATCCGACTCAAGGCGGTCTCCTGGATGTGGCCCCTACCGGTGGCTTTCCTGGTGACACTGTTGTCAGCAGCAGCCTTCAGCCTGGGACGAGGTCGCAGGGTCGAATGTCTGAACGTCTGAACGTCTGATGCCGAATGTCCGCAACATCAAAGTCAATCCGGCAGAGCCGCGAACGACTTGAATCCTCATCGATATGATCCCCATTTCCGAGGAGAGAGCTGGACAACAGCACAATTCCCCCAATTCCCGGTGATATCATGCCCGAATGGCTTCGTTCACCCGGCATGAGCTGGAGCGCATTGCCCTGGCCTTTGATATTGAGGGGGAGTATCTCGGATCAGAAGCCTATGGCAACGGCCACATCAACGACACCTACCTGGGACTCTATCGCCACCAGGGCCAACTTCGTAGGTTCGTTCACCAACGCTTGAACCACGAGGTATTCAAAGACCCTCCCGCAGTGATGGAGAACATTGAGCGGGTCACCCGGCACCTGCACGAGAAGCTCGAGGCAGCGGGAGAGAGGGAGCACCGGCGAAAAGCTTTAACCCTGGTTCCAACCCGAAGCGGTGCTTCGTTCCACCGCGACCAGGAGGACAATGTCTGGCGCACCTACCATTTCGTCGAAGACACCCGGTCGCACGAGTCTATCGAGTCTCCTGCCCTCGCTCGGGAAGCGGGCCGGTCTTTCGGATTCTTCCAGTCACTGCTGATCGATCTTCCCTCTCCTCGACTGCCCGAAACCATCCCCGGCTTTCACCACACTCCTCATCGATTTCGCAGGTTTCAGGAAGTGCTGTCGCAGGACTTGCTAAACCGGGCAACGAGCGCAACTGCAGACGTGAAGTTCGCCCTTGAGCAGGAATCCATAGTCCATCGACTCCTGGATCTCCACCGGCAGGGCCAGATTCCCGAACGGGTCACTCACAACGACACCAAGATCAACAACCTGCTCCTGGATCGCCGCACCGGCGAAGGGGTCTGCGTCATCGACCTGGACACCGTCATGCCGGGTCTCACTCTGTATGATTTTGGCGACCTGGTGCGCACGGCCACCAGCCCAACACCGGAAGACGAGCGGGATCTGTCCAAGGTGAGAATGCGGATGCCGCTGTTCCAAGCCCTGGCCGGCGGATATCTCGAGGGCACCAGGCGGTTTCTGACAACCACCGAACGCAGGTTATTGGCCTTCTCCGGCAGGCTGATTACCTTCGAAATCGGGCTCCGATTCCTGATCGACTACCTCGAAGGCGACGTCTATTTCAAGATCCATCGGGAGGGCCAGAATCTGGACCGATGCCGCTCCCAGTTCGAGCTGGTGAGATCCATCGCCGCTCAAGAAGACGAGATGAATCTGCTGGTCGAATCCCTCGCATGAGAGACCCGAGCCAAGGTTCCAGACTAAAGTTTTCCTGACTTTGCCCGAAGAGTTCCCGTAGACAGCGAAGGGCAGGAGCATGCCTGCGGCAGCTTCGCTCAAGTAGCGATGGAGCGCCGGAGGCGCAGGATCAAGCACGATGGGACAGCCAATAAACCTCTTTTTCAAAGATGCGATTCCCAAGCCGGCTCGACTCTATATCCTGGCCGTCATCTTCGTGGGCCTTGCTCTCGGTATCCATGCCCTGATTCAAACATTCAGCCATGCCTCCTGGAACTGGCTCTGGCTTGCCGGCCTTTGCGCGTTGACCAGTTGCCTGTCAATCAGGGTTACGTTCGGGCGAACCCGGATAGGATCCCTGACCGTAAGCGTGAGCGATTTCTGTATCTTCGCGGCTCTACTGATCTTCGGCCTCCCGGTAGCGGTGGTCATCGCCATGACTGAAGGGCTGTTCAGCGGTTTGAAAGCAGGAGTCCGGCACCTCTACAAATACTTGTTCAACATCGCCCAGCTGGCCTTGGTGACGTCTGTCGTAGGTTCAGTCCTTCAGCACTTGCAGCAGCGCCCTCCTGCCCTGGGATCGAGCCAGACAGAGCTGATGGCCGAACTCGGCCTGAAGGTACTCTTCTGCGGTCTACTCTACTTCATCTTTAACTCCACTCTGGTGGCAATGGCGGTTTCCCTGGTTACTGTCCAATCTCTAGCCCTCGTGTGGAAGACTGATTTCCTGTGGGTCTACCCCACCAACTTGTTGAATACATTGACGGCAGCGGTTGCCTTCTTTTCCGCTGCCCCATTGCTCTACGCCATAGCGCTGGTTCTACTGCCACTGATTGCGGGCAGCTACTATACCCACCGGATCAAACTCGCTCAGCAACCCGCAGTTTGAGTCAACCCCAGCCGATTCTCCCAACCCAGCCGATTCTCCCAACCCAGTCGATTCTCCCAATCCAGCAATTCTGCCAATCCGGCCCCGTTTGACAGCAGTAGCCAGACTTGGCACACTGTGGACAGTCCCATGAACAAGCCTGTCATCCTGATGGTCTCACTGCTGCTGGGGACACCTGTTTTCGGGCAATGGACTCCGGAAAAGCCACGAATTTCGTCCGACTCAGCCAACCTCCTCCTGGAATCGTTCTGGACCGTCGAGTCCCAACAGGAAGGGAAGGTTCTACTCAGCGGCCAACTGACCATTGAAAACCTGAGCGATACTGCCATCCCAGTGGGAGAGATAGCTATTCGTTCCAAGGGTGAGGTCCAGGAAGCCCTGTGGCCTTTTGAGATCAGCGGGCTACTGAAGCGACCGATACCGCTGGACCTGACCAGGACCCAGCTGCTCGAGAGGAACATCACCGGTCAAGTGGTTCAACCTTCGGATCGGGCCTCCTTTGTCGCGACCTTTCTGGTTTCGCGGGACCTGCCGTCCGAGCTCGAACTGCTCTTGGGTGACCTGGGGACGGTGAGGCTGGTCAACGTCTGGCCCATCACGGAGCCTCCTCCTCACCTGTAGTCCAACCTCAGCTATCATTGGAATCGTCGAGCAAAGGCCCGGACTGTTGCAACGCCGGCTTGATCGCAGTAACTAAGCTGCGGCGACACTGCATGGGCAGACAATCCATATCCTCGAAGCCTGCATCTTCCAGGAATCCCTCACGAGACCCAAACAGAGATTCTGGATTCGCCTTGCCATGGGGCATCTTGATCTCCTCGACTGTCCCTGAGGGTCTTTGGATAGTGACGCAAGTTGGAACGTCCCTTCAGAAAGGACAATACTCCCTATAGGTGCGCGCCAGGGCGCCCCGGGTGGAAGCGAAACAATGTCGGCCCTCTTTGTTAGATTTACCGAGGAGGTTTAGGCATGACCAAAGGCGCTCTGAAAGATATCCAGGAGAAGATGGAGAAGTCGTTGCCCTACGAGGCGGAGGATCTCTTCAACTACATCGACCGTCTCAAGAGCGAGCTCACTAGAATCGCCAAGTTCGTTTGTGACGACTACCGCGGCCGGGACGTCAGCGAGTGTAATCGAGCCGAAGCCCAGGTCAAACAGGCCTTCGCTGTAGTCGGTATCGAGGGTGGAGAGATTCTTCCCGGCTCGGAGATTCGTGAATAGCGTTGCCTTCCTTTCGATAGACACTGCATTGACGCCACCGCCGTGGCTTGCAGGTTACTGATCAGTTTTGCCATCCCGCCCGTTTCGCCATCCCGCCCTTTGAATCTCAAGACAGCCGGAAAACGCGTTCCGCGTTTCGCTGGGTGATTTGGGCAAAGGTCCCGGCAGAGAGGCCTGCGGTTTCCAGGAAATCGAGAATAGGGGCTTTCCCCGCAACACTGCAGAATGGGATGGCCCTTGTGTGTAGGCTGTCCGTACCCAACATGAGACGATGCTTCCATCGCTTCAGGAAGGCCAGCCCGAACTTGGGATCTCGCGTGATCGCGTTGTATCCCGACTGGGCAGAGAGGTCCGCGTGCAAGTTCGAATGCTTCCGGAACAACTCTTCCAGCCGCCCTCCCGGCACGACAGGGCCTCTGGGATAGACGATCCGGGGACTTATCTTCTGGGAAATCTCCCGCCAAAAGTTCTGGGCGTGACCAACGAAACGGACATTGGGGTAAGCCGCCAGCATCTTCTCAAACCCCACCAGACCCCGCTTGTCCCGATTGATCCAGTGGTCAAAATGCATCACCAGGGCCAACCCCAATCGGTCACAGGCTTCGTAGACCTTCTGCTGCATCGCATGATCCACTGGTAGCCCGCACAGATTCTCCCCGTAACCCACACAGCCTCGGCCCACATAGTCCGCCAGGATCGGATAAGGATCGAACTTCCCTGGATAGCGGTGGCGAGGATCAGTAGCACACAGGGGGAGGAGACGATCCCGATGGGGCCTGGTCAACCTGAGCAGGGTCTCTGTCGACACCAGGAAGTCCACTTCTTCCGGAACTTCCACGGCCATAACGATCGCCTTCTCGATGCCATAACGGTCCATCCAGCGAAGCAATTGAGCCGGCTTGAGGCCCGTATCCTCGATGACAAGCCGTCCCAGATGAACGTGGGCATCAATCACTGCTTCCTCCTTGGAAGTTCGCTACCCAGCGACGATTTGTGTTGGCCCCATTCCAGAACGAAACTTCCCGAGCCATGGAAGCCTGAAGCGCAAGCGAGGGGTTGGGGAGGGCAAGATTCGAATGAAGTTTCAGGTCGGATTCGCGTACAATTCTTGGGGTCGTCATGAAGAAACTCTGGCTATCATGGAGCAGCGGCAAGGACAGCGCCTGGGCCTTGCATCGACTGAGAGACTACAGCGAATACGAGGTCTGTGGCCTGTTCACCACGGTCAACCAGACATTCGATCGAGTGGCGATGCACGCCGTCCGCCGCGGACTCCTGCAAGCACAAGCCGCGGCTTTGGGGCTTCCCCTGAACCTCATCTACCTCCCCTGGCCCTGCTCGAACACCCAGTATGAGTCCATCATGACGAGATTCTGCCTCCAGGCACAGGACTCGGGCATATCGGCTTTGGCCTTCGGGGACCTGTTTCTAGAAGATGTTCGACAATACCGGATCGACTCCCTGAGCGAAACCAGCTTAGAGCCGATCTTCCCTCTATGGCTGACCCCAACTCCCCAGCTTGCTGAGGAGATGATCGACTCCGGGATGCAAGCGACGCTGACCTGTATCGATCCTCGAAAATTGCCCCGAAAGTTCGCCGGAAGAAATTTCGACTCTCAGTTGCTGGCAGACCTGCCACCAGAGGTGGATCCCTGCGGCGAAAACGGGGAGTTCCACACCTTCGTCTTCTCGGGCCCAATGTTTGACTACCCGCTGAGCATCTCCCCCGGAAGAGTCGAGGAAAGGGATGGATTCGTTTTCGCGGACTTAGAACTCGTAACGCCTGACGATCGGAGACGAGGCTGAAGGCTACAAGTCGCAGGTTGTACCACCTGAATAGGGGCGAGAAACCTGCAACCTGTAGCCTGTAAACCTGCAAACCTACGAACTATAGCCCTACGGCGCCACGGGACCCTTCGTCGGCCCTTTAGGATGGGAAGTGGACAGTCCGTTGCCAATTCCGGTTGCTGCTTCGGAACAAGCCGGGTGTCCCCAACCGCTGGCGCTGGTGGTGTGGCCGGTAGCGGCATCCACGGTTGTATCGTAGACGATATTGTCGTCGCTGCTGATCGGATTCACACCCCCGGGAGTATTGTCCAGATCCAGAAAATCTCTGGTCTTCCACGCGATGTTGTGATCCGCACAAGAAGAATCACCGCTGACCCCAATCGCTCCCAACAACTTGCCCGCCCCGTCATAGAGAGCTGCGCCGCCGCCGAATACATTGACTCCGCCTACCTTGTGGCCGACCATCGGATCGTTTGCTTGCCCGTTCTGGGCTGAGTCGCCGCCGTAGGCCACATGGGTACTGACAGGGTTACTGTGCTGCAACCCAAAGAGGCTGCCTCCGGGTTGGACTGCCGTAAAGAGGTTGGCCGTCGAAAGGGCGAGGCCGGGTAAGCTAAAGGCATTCGCCGTGTTGGCCTTCTGGGCAGAGATGGACCTGCTGCCGGGCCACTGGTCCCCTCGATCCCCACCGGTAAAGGCGACTGCACAAACGACTCCGTCCCGATTGACGATCGTGCCCCACATATCAAGGTTGAACCCGCCATTTGCTTCCTGACGGGCCTGGGTCAACGCAGCCTTCAGATCGGCATGACTAGGTAGACCTTCACAAGCGCTTGTGTCCGCGGACGTTTTCCCTGAATCCGACTTTTTTTCGACCGGAGCACAAGCGGCCAATGTCAGGCCCAGAAAAACGATACCTAGAGCGTGGATTGAACTTCGCATGAAACACCTCCTCCTGGTGAATAGCCCCCAGTTCTGGGGGGTCAAAACAAAATCGCCGCTAAGTGTACCCTGTGTTTGCCTGGCATCATAGACCCCTGAGAGGATTCGATCCCACGGCGACATCGAGCCGCACTAGAGCGAATCGTTCCCTACTCACGAATCATCAGGCAGATTGGGACACCGATGGATGGAGATGATAGTCGATTGTTTGGAACTTCGGTGCTTCGTCAGGGAAGTGTTGTTGACTTCCTCCGGGAGCCCCGCAACATTTGATTCTACCTGGATTTGCTGTGCCCTTTCTGTCATCAAACATGTATGAGGCGGAGAAAGGGCGCATCTCGTCACTGTCCGAACCCCGATTGCTCTCTCAGCGATGGCGCGAATCAAGCGGATGGCTTGGGGCACTATTGCCCGGTGGCTTGAGTTGGCGGCGAGATATGCAGAACGATTCAACGATCGGATGCTGAAAGGTTTCGTCATCCGTGAACTTCAGGCCGACGAGATCAGGGCCTTTGTGGGAGCAAAGAAGCGGGTGATTTAGGTGCTGACCACTCTGGAAGTGTGGTCCAGACTGTGGGTCTCCTTCGAGATCGGCCGCCGTAACTTCCGAAACATCAAGAGAGTGCTGCTCGATACCCTGCAGCGAGGCCGTGTTGAACACCGCTTCCTGTTCACCACCGATGGTTTCAAGATGTACGAGTGGGCGGCTCTGCTCCTACCTGAACCTCAGGGAGTACAGATCCGCGTCCTTCATCACGAAGCGCAAGCGGACCGGCTTGCCAGAGAGCGGCCCCACATCCTGGTTCCCCTTCCAAGTGACGACCCGCTCGATCTCATTTCCTATGAGTTGGTCCGAGTCGGCCAGAGCATAGCCGGTATACGGTTGGCCGTCCGGACTCTGTATCTCCGCCCGTATGCTTCCAGGAGCAGAGGTCGAGAAGTTAAGGACCAGTTCGCTCCCGCTGAATCTGAGGGCCCGAGTCAGGAACTCTCCCCCACTGTAGGGTGCATTCACCGACACTAAGCCGTCTGTTCTCAGAGTGTATCGCCTGAGCTGGTGGTTGGGTTGGCCGTACCCGTGCTGGACGTAGAGGGAGATTTCCTCAGCTCCTGTGGGGACCAGATTCAGAGAAGGGTAGTTGGTACGGGACGTCCAGTTTTGCAGACCGATGCCCGGGCGCATGAAAGCCTCTAGGAAGGCACGCTGGTACCGGGTTCCGCCCCGGCTCGTCAGCAGGACAGCATCCGAGCAGTCGCGGAAGTACTTGGGGTCAACCTGGAGCTTCCGAGCCTGCTCTTGACTCACCACCTGTCGGCCGGGCAGGAAGCGGGCAGCAACGGACAGGTAGATATGTGGAGCACGGAAGTAGGGGCTGGTCTGATTGGTGTAGATGTGCTCCAGGGGATCTTCTCCAGGGTCCATCATCTGAACCGGAGTCCAGCTCCGGAAGTCCTTGGAGGTAGTGCGGCCCACCCAGCGGACGTTCCCGGTCCAACCCTCGTAGTGGACAGGTTTGCCAGGGTCCCTCCTCCAGGCCCGGACGTAGCAGACGTATCGACCCTCGTGGGGCGACCAGAAGGTCGGGCTGGGAGTGGTGTCGCTAAAGCCGTGGAGTGAGGGGCCAATCAGTGGTTCCTCCTGGATCTTCTTCCATCGAATCCCGTCCGGCGAGGTGAAACCCATGAGGCCGTTGCTGAAACGCTTGTGCTCGGATATGGGGAAGAGGCCCCCCAGCCCCTTGTATCTCTGGGAGGAAGGAATCCCGGGGCGAGTGTCCACGAACGCGATGAAGTTGTGGGGTACGGGCGCATACTCAGAGCCCAGAACGACGTTGTTCTTCCGCGTCCCAGCGACCTCGAAGAGACCCAGATCGGGCTTCTCCCAGTGGATGCCGTCACGGCTCTCTGCGTAACAGGTCACCTCGTCAAGGCTTCCGTCCGGCGCGGCACTGGGCTTTCCCCTGTAGTACATCCGGTAGATGTCGCTGTCGTGGAGCACGGTCACGTAGGCACAGAAGGCACCCTCCCAGGGCCGATCGAATCTCAGGGCCACTTCTGCCGGACGAGGATGGTGGAGGACTAGTCGAGTCCCGACCAGCTCGTCTACCAGGTAATCGTCCACGAACAGTTCCAGCCGGGAGCCGATGTCCAGGGACCCCTCGGGGCTGGCCTGCTCTGCCAAGACATTCTCCGCTGCCACAGTAGGGGCCATGGAAACCAGGCAGGCCCAGACCAGTCCTCTCCTCACTATCCGTCCTCCTCTTCCAACGGAATCACCATTGCCACTGATTGGCCTCAGTGCCATCATGGGACCTCCTTTCTCGTCAGTCTATACTTCGCCGATCTACGAGTTTCTCCTCCACGCTATCGGCCCCTTCGTCACAGAGCCGATCGAACAGCTCAAGGGTCTCATTGTCCTTGTGCCACGGGAACAGCAGGTCAGGATGGGGCGTTGCGTCAGCTGCCATTCTGGTTCCTATTGATGTAGTGGGCCAGTGCTCGCCTCAGAATGGAGGGCATGGAGCGATTCTCTTGCTGGGCTGTGTTAAGCGACCAAATCGATAGGATGTAACTCTGGGTAAGATTCTGGAATGTGTTGTCAGGCCAGGAAAGAGTCGCCATCCTAGCTTCAAGAGCGGAACACATTTAGGTTCTGCTTGGGTTCTGGCGCTTCGGGATCTTTTGGTCTTGAATCAGCACGTGTAGGTCAGAGGCGGGTCAGGGGGGCAGTGGAGCCGAAAGGATAAAGCCTCCTTCCTTAAACTCCCTTCCAAGAAACCCAATGTGTGGCTTTATCCCAAGGAAGCTCCACTGTCCCCCTGGCCCGGCTGATCCTCTTATTTCCAAAGCACTGGCTGGAATTCATTCGATACGCAAGATAAGACACACTGGGCCCTGCCAAACTGAAATTCAGACGAGTGAGCTTGGCATAGAATGTCGGTGAAGCTGCTAGAAGTGTCAAGAGAGTGCACAAGGAGAACCTCTCTCCACCGCAACCCTCCGTAAATCGTCCCAATTCCTGCAAAGCATTCCCTTCAGAGGATTCAGAGTTGACGACCTGAGCATCGACAGGGAAGCCCCGAGTGGCTAGGCACAGCTTTCTGTAGACGGGGTAATTCAGCCGAACAGCGGTTTGGGATAAAGAAGCCGTCCATCTTCGATCCTTGCAAACGGCATTCGACAAACCTCCCAGTAGGCGAGTAGGATGACGACCATCGTCCGAAGGAGGTGCAGATGATCCGATCAGTCCCCGAAGTGTTACCAGCCATTAGAATTCTCTTTCTGTTCCTACTCGTCCCGGTCGGCCTGTGTGCGGACCTGAGGGCCGCTGCCGGAAGCCCCCCGCCAGCGCTTCTGGAGATCGGAACGACAAAACAGCTCTTCGTCGACTCCTACATCATCGAAAAACTGACCGACGCGCGTCAGGTCATGAACCAGGCCACCAAGCACCCCAGCAACCCGGTCCTGAAGCAGGACCGTCCCTGGGAGGGCAACCTGATCCAGACGGGAACGGTGGTCTGGGACGAGGACGACCAGCTCTTCAAGATGTGGTACGTCACGGCCCAGTTCGTGGTCGGGACCGACAGCCGAGGACGCATCATGGATGTTCCAGAGGAAAAGACGCTCCACGCCTATGCGGTCTCCAGGGACGGTGTGGCCTGGGAAAAACCGGATCTGGGTTTCGTCGATTTCCGGGGCTCTCGAAAGAACAACTTGTTGGCTGAAGAGAATCTGACGCCTACCTTCCTGGACTCCAACGAGAAGGACCTCAACAAGCGCTACAAGACACTGGTGAAAACCGGGACCACGACCTCCACCGGCATGCAGATGGATCTCTACACCTCCAGGGACGGTCTTCGCTGGACTGCCTATGAGAAGAATCCGGTCATCGATACCACTCCCAGGAAGGGACGTTGGGGCCCCACGGTCTTCATGGGGTGGGATCCCATCCGGAAGATGTACGGCGTTCACATGGAGAGCTGCCTGCACAAGCGCTGCCCCATGGGAAAGAGGGTCATTGGCCGGGCCGAAAGTCCGGATGCGATTCATTGGAGCGAGGCTCAGACCATCCTCATCCAGGACGAGAGGGATTATCCCGACACCGAGTTCTACGCCATGGCGGCCACCACCTATCAGGATCTCTACCTGGGGCTGATCTCTGTTTTCCGTACCACCAACACCCGACACTATCCGGAGCTGATCTCGAGCCGCGATGGCATCCATTACCAGAGGGAGTACCGCGAGCCCTTCTTTCCCAATGGGAGCTATTTCGGAGATTTTGACGACACTAGCATCTACGTGTTCACGGCCCCCATCATCCGGGACGACACGATGTGGATCTTCTACATCGGTGCCAATTGGAGAGGTCCTGACACACTGAAAGAGAAGGGGGATCGGGCCCGCCGCGCCATCGGTCTGGTCACCATCCCGGCCGATGGGATCGTTTCGGTGGACGGGGGCAAGCTGACACCCGGAATCCTGGTCACCCGCCTTTTCGCATTCCAGGGGAAGCAGCTGTACCTGAATATGGAAGCCGCCAAGCACAACGCAGGTGCTGGAGCCCCTGAGGTGCGGGTCGAGGTCCTGGATGCGGATCATCAGCCCCTGGAAGGGTTGAAGCTGGAGCAGGCCGATCCGCTCACCAAGACCGGCAGGCACCGGGTGAGCTGGGGTGGGCAGAGTGATCTGAGCCGTCTGGCTGGCGCGCCCATTCAGCTGAAGATCTCCATCCACAACGCCAAACTCTATTCCTTTCAATTCGAGTGACGCCGAATCGCATGTATCCGTGTGCGCCAGTTAGGGGACGCGGGTGTCTCGAACCCTTGGTTCACTAGATTGGCGATTTCCCCGACCACTTGATAGGATGACGTGCCTGGAAAAGAGCAAGCATGTCTCCATTTCAGCAGAGCAGTCAATCGATCAGTTTCACAGCACTGGCATCGGCGCTCGGCGGCGAGGTTCACGGTGTCGATCTGTCTCGACCACTCACTGAAGCGGAATGTCGGCAGATCTCAGATGCCGTCGTGGAATATGGCGTCTTGTTGTTTCGCGATCAGGATATTACGCCGCAGCAGCAGGTCGAGTTCAGCCGCAGTCTTGGCGAGTTGGATATCCACGTGCTGGATCAATACCAGGTCCCAGGCTGTCCGGAGGTGTTTGTGGTTTCCAATGTCGTCGAGAAGGGCAAGCATATCGGCGCCTACGGCGGGGCCCGACTGTTCCATTCGGACATGTCGTACAACCCCAAGCCCACCATGGGCTCGTTGTTCTACTGCCGCGAATGTCCGCCCGAAGGAGGCCAGACAGAGTTCGCCAGCATGTTCGCCGCCTACGACGCGCTGCCTCAAGATCGCCGGCAATGGCTGCTGAGGCGATACAGCGTGCATGATTATGTCTATCAATACGAGACCTTCCTGACGCACCGCGAGCCTCTAACCCAGGAGCAGAAAGCCAAGCTCAGGCCGAGTGCGCATCCGGCCGTCCGCACTCACCCGGTGAACGGGCGCAATGCGATCTTCCTTTCCGAGGCACTTACTTCACACTTCGAGGGTATGGATGTTGTGGAAGGTCGGCGAATTATCAAAGAGATTACTGATTTCGCCACGCAGCCGCGCTTTGTTTACCGCCACGAGTGGAGAGCCAAAGACCTGGTCTTCTGGGACAACCGATCTACGATGCACCGTGCGCTGCCCTTCGACGAGTCCAAGTACAGCCGTGTCATGCACCGCACGACAATCAAAGGTGACAAGCCCTTCTTGAAAGTCTGAAAGGGGCTTTTCGCTCATCAATCGGTAAGGGGAAGACCGTCCAACACCGAGACGGACCGGGCCCATGGGCGAGACACCGACCGCGGGTGAACCTCAAGGACGCCGAGGGGGAGGCCTCCTCTTCCTGGTCGCCAAGATCGCTCGGCGCGGCTTGGGAGATCTGGCCCCCCGCGACGGTTTCGGCATCCCCCTGCTTCACCTCGCCAAGGACCCGGAGATGCTCGGGCCTCTCTTGCAGGCGAAACCCGTCTGTAAATCATCAGGAGGAAGCGAGACTCGCGAATGGTGTATTATGCGGAAACCATATAGACAGAAGTTCGCCGGACCTCAGCAAGCCAACTAAGAGCTATAGTGGACCCAAAGAGTCTGAAGAAGACCCTTTGATGCCAGGGCATCCGTGCATTCGAAGAATGCACCGCCCACCCAGGAGGAGAACTATGATTTCAAACGTCAGCCCTGCAACCCCCGCCGCATTCGCCCTATCGCTTGTCTGGATCGCCCAGCCCGTCCGCAGTCAGTGTGTGTACACGGTGTCGGCGAATCCATTCTGCTACAGCTACCCTAACCCGACCGCGCCCACGAGGTGGAACTGCATCAAGAGAGAACTGCGGTACCTCGAATGCGGTGACCTTCGGGGGCAATGTGACCCAGTGTTATTACATCCCGGCCCAGGACCGCCTCGTCGCCGCCCAGCCTCTCACGGGGATGGGCCCTGGCTATTGCCAGATGAACTGTGACTGCGGCACCTTCAGGATCGACGACACCCAGGGCCTGCCGGTCGAGCTGCTTGATTTCGAAGTCGACGCCGGCGCCGAGGCTCAGGAGTCCGATGCCGCCGAGGACGGCGAGTCCGACTGATCGCTAGTGCTACTCCGGCGAACCAATCACTCCACTGGACCCGAAAGCTCGTTCCTCGCTTTCCGCGCCAGTGAGCTTTGCCGCTCCGAGCGATCCTCGTCATGCCAACGACGCGGAATCCTTCATTGAGCGTCTCTTGCCCAATCTCTATCTGATCAACTTCGCGCTGGACAAGGTTCTTGAACGGGAGCAGTCTGAGCCCAACAACTTGAAGCGATTCTGCCCACCGGCAGACCTTCCGCAACTGAAGCTGTTCGCCGAGCGCGCACCTCACCGATTCGAGAACTTCTCTGAAGACTTCGCGGTTTGGGTCTTCTTCTACGGCCCCCTCCGTGGCGAAGAGGCTGGCTAACAAGTGGCTGCAACTTCCGCTTCTAGACGAAAGCCGCCCGTGATCAAATCGGACGCTGTCTGAAAGATCGGGTGCCGACTATCACACCCATCGGCACTGTACGCCTTCGAGAAACCTGCAATTTTCAAACCTGTAACCTGCAACCCCTATCCTGTAACCTGTAACCCGCCAATGGCAACCAACCCACCCCACAGCAAGCTCTCGGTCTTCTCCTGGTGCATGTACGATTTCGCCAACTCTTCCTTTACCACTCTGGTGGTCACCTTTATCTACGCCGCCTACTTTACCAAGGAGATGGCGGTGGACGAGATCACGGGTACCTCGCTCTGGTCTCGATCCCTGAGCGTGACAGCTGTCGCCGCTGCGCTGCTTGCACCGCCACTCGGAGCGCTGGCCGACCGTGGAGGTTACCGCAAGCTGCTTTTGTTCGTGTCGACCGTGGTCGCTGTTCTGGCCTCGGTGCTGCTCTATACGGCCGAGCCCGATCAGGTGGTGAAGGCATTGCTCTTCTTCACCCTCGCCAACATTGCGTTCGAGATGGGCACCGTCTTCTATAACGCCTTTCTCCCCGATATCGCTCCTCCCAACCGGATAGGCCGCACTTCCGGTTTTGGCTGGTCGTTGGGCTATGTGGGAGGGTTGTCGGCCATGGGACTTGCCATGGTGGCACTGGTGGAACCGACGGAGCCCTGGTTTGGATTCAGCAGGGAGAACGGTGAGAATTTCAGGGCCACAACCCTGCTGGTGGCCGGATGGTTTGCCCTCTTCAGCCTGCCTATTTTCCTCTGGGTCAAGGAGGACAAGTCGGCAATCACCAGGAAAGGGGGGATCCTGGCCGCCTCGTTTCGCCAGTTGGTTGGTACCTTTCGAGAGGTGAAACAATACAAGCAGATTGTGAGATTTCTGGTGGCCCGTCTTTTCTACAACGACGGTCTGGTAACGATCTTTGCTTTCGGCGGCGTCTATGCGGTGGGCACCTTTGGTTTCTCCCTGCACGAAGTCACGGTCTTTGGCATCGTCCTCAACGTAGCGGCTGGGATCGGAGCCTTTGCCTTGGGCTTTCTGGACGATTACCTGGGAAGTAAGCGAACCATACAGATTAGCCTGTGGGGGCTCATCGTGGCTGCCGTGGTGGCGGTGCTGACACACGAAAGATGGGTGTTTTGGATGGCGGCCGCTCTGGTGGGAATCTGCGCGGGGCCAAACCAGGCCGCCAGCCGATCTCTGTTGGGACGGTTTGTTCCCCCCAGCAAAGAAAATGAGTTCTACGGGCTTTTCGCCTTTTCCGGAAAAGCCACCGCCTTCCTTGGTCCCCTACTCCTGGGGGAGCTCACGCGGATCTTCTCGACTCAGCGCGCGGGTATGGCGGTGGTGCTACTTTTCTTCGCGCTGGGTCTATCACTGTTGGCATCGGTGGATGAAGAGGCCGGCATCCTGATGGCCGGCCGGGACCCGGTGGGTGGGTAGGCCTCAGCGTCGACGAAGAGTAGGCACGCCTCGATGACACGCTCGACGTTAGGGACTGGTGTTGCCTTACGTCTGGAACCTGCAAGAGATTCTAGTAGCGGAACTTCTTGAACTTCACCTGGAACAGAACGGAATAGAGGATGGGGACCACACCCAGGGTGAGCAGAGTCGCGAATAAGAGGCCGAAGATGATAGCGATCGCCATCGGTTCGTACATCGGACCTCCCCCCAGCCATAGGGGAATCATCCCTCCCATGGTGGTACAGGTTGTCAGCAGGATGGGACGCAAACGGCGTTGGGCGGACTCGATCACGGCTCGCGCCGGGTCCCGACCATTTTGGTCTATCTCTACCTTGATGCGGTCCAGCAGGACGATGGCGTTGTTGATGACGATGCCTGCCAGCGATATGACTCCCAGGAATGTCATGAAGCCGAAGTGGGACTTTGCGATCAGCAAGCCGCATACGACGCCAATCAATCCCAGTGGGATCGTGGTCAGGATGATCAGAGGGCGTCGGATCGAATTGAACTGGCCTACCAGCAATAGCACGATGATCAACGCACCGATGGGAACCTTCGCCATGACCGATTCATTGGCTTTGACCGATGCCTCGATCTCGCCCCCGTAAGCGAAGTCGAATCCAACCGGCCAATCGAGTTTCTGCTCTCGGAGCCAGGAGTCGAGTTGGTTGATGACCTCCACGGCTGTGAAATCCGGTTCCAGTGCCGCTGAGACGGTTACCGTTGCTAGGCGATCGCGGCGCAGGTACTTGGCCGGCTCCCAGATCACCTCAATATCGGCCACCTGTTTGAGTGGGACCGCAGCTCCGGTCAGCTGGGAAAAGATGTTCAGGCTCTCGAGCTTACCGATATCCTGTCGATCCGCCACTACCGAGCGCAGCGTGACGGGGATGATCTTGTCCTCCTCGCGATAGTCAGTGGTCTCGAACCCACTGAGGACTGTTTGCAGGGAAACCGCGACGTCCTGGCTGTTGAGACCGGCTCGCCGAGCCCGGGGTTGATCGATTTTCACCACCAACTTCTTGCTTCGTGCGCCCCAGTTATCGCTGATGTTCTTGGTGCCTCGAATGGCCGAGAGGCGTTCCTTTACCTGGGCAACGATGGCGAAGACTTGATCCACATCCTCTCCTGAGATCCGAATCTCGATGGGATCTTCCACCGGAGGGCCATTCAGAAGGCTGCGGATGGTGGGCTTGACGTCGGGGAAACTCTCAAGGCAGTAGGCTTCCAGGCGGGGGATCAGGTCATGAACCACCCCATAGCTGGTCGTGTTGAGCAGCATCATGGCGTATTCAGGACTCCTCTGCTTGGGGGTATAGGTGAGGGTGTAGCGTTGGGGTCCCTGCCCGATGAAGCTGGCCCAGTTGGTGACTCCCTGTGGGCGCTCAGGTCCGGTCTTGAGTTCGGTTTCGATGAAGCTCTCTATCCGCTGGACCAATGCCTCTGTCCGCTCAATCGGAGTGCCGATGGGGAGATCGAACTCCGCCGTGAACATCGCCTGATCCTTGGGGGGAAAGAAGATGTTGGGGATCAGGCCGAAGCCTTGCATCGCCAGCCCGAAGATCAAGGCCACGGAGAGCAGGCTCAGTATCCGGTGCCGCAAGGAGAGCAGAAGGAGGCTGCGGTACCAGACGTAGAGCCTGAAATTCAGGCGTTCTCCCTGGGGCACGTGCTTGACGTTGAGGAAGTACACACAGAGCATCGGAACCAGGGTCAGAGAGAGAAGCCAGGAGCATATCAGGGCAATGCTAACCACCTTGAACAGGGGAGCCGTGTACTCTCCGGTGGAGGATTCGGCGAGATAGATCGGCAGAAAGGCTGCAGCCGTCGTCAGTGACGAGGTCAACAAGGGGACACGCAGTTCATTGGCCGATTCCACCGCAGCCTCGATGGGTTTGATGCCGGTCGCCATCCGGACCATGATCGATTCGGAAACCACGATTGCATTGTCCACCAGCAGTCCCAGGGCAATGATCAGTGCGGCCAGCGACATCTGGTCCAGTCCAATGCCGAGAAAGGACATCACCAGGAGGCTCATGATGATGGTCGATGGGATCAGCGACGAGACGACCAGCCCGGTTCTCAGGCCCAGGGTGACGAGCATGACCAACATGACGATGGCGACGGCCTGAACCAGATTGCTGACGAAGTCGTCGACCTTCCGCTCGACGATCCCGGGTTGAAAGGCGATGATGTCGAACTCCACTCCGACGGGGTACAGATCCTGCAGACGGCTCACCTCCGCTTCAACCTGCGTGCCCAGCTGGATCAGATTCCCGCCTTCGCGCAGCGAGACGGCCAGGGCTAGAGCTGGCCTTCCCGAGGATCTGACCCGTTGTTGGGGAGGGTCCACATAGTCCCGGTAAATGGAGGCGATATCCTCCAGATAGATCATTTCTGATCCGCCGGAGACGTTGATGATGGTTCGGCCGAGGTCCTCAATCGACTCGAAGCTGCCGGATGGCTCCAGGGCGATTCTCTCCCTTCCGGTGTTGATATCGCCTCCGGGCAAGACGATGTTGCGACTCTGAAGGAGGTTCATCAGTTGATAGGCGGAGATACCGAGCTCCGCCAGCCGCGCGTTGTTGTATTCAATGAAGATCCGTTCCTCTTGAACCCCCTGGACCTCGACCTTGGCCACTTCTGGGATAGTGAGAAGAACGTTGCGGACTTGATCGGAGATGTCTTCAAGCTCTGCGTAGGTAAAACCCTCTCCGGTGAGGGTAAGGATGGTGCCGAAGACGTCGCCGAACTCATCGTTCACGAAGGGCCCGATGACGCCCTCGGGGAGATCCCGGCTGGCACGTTCGACCTTGCGCCTCAAATCATCCCAGATCGGGCGCATCTTCCTTTCCCGTTCCTGCACATTGACGAAGATTTCGGAGACGCCGGTTTTCGACGTGCTGGCGATGAAATCAAGCTGAGGAATCTCCTGGATGGTCTTCTCCAGCTTGTCCGTAACCAGCAGTTCCACACGCCTGGGGCTGGCGCCGGGGAAGAGGGTCATGACGTGGGCGGTTCGAATGATGAATCCAGGGTCCTCGTTCCGCGGCATCTTCTGATACGCGCTCAGCCCTGCGGCCAGAATGACCAGGACGGTGACTGCGGTAACTCGATTGCTTTCGATGGCAACTCGTGTGATGTCCATAGGCAATCCGGGCTAGTCGGTGCCCAGGAGTCTCACCTCTTGTCCAGACGTGATCCGCGTCAGCCCCGCCGTGACCACCAACTCTCCTCCGCTGAGCCCCTCCACGATCTCGAGTCCCTCCGCGGTGATCTCCCCCACTGTTACCGTTCTCCTGCGTGCATGTCCAAGCCCATCTTTCGCGGGTTCCAGGACGTAGACAAAGCGACCCTGTCGGTCTTCACCGACCGAGTGAGTGGGTACCCGCAAACGGCCGGAGGTTCCTTTTCCTCTGAAACTGATGTCGACTTCTGCGGACATGCCCGGACGAATGCCGGAGTCGCTGCGTGCCAGTCTTACGGTTACTGGAAAAGTAGTGGCGAAGGGGGTCGAGGCAATTCCCACCTCCGTCACACGCGCCTTGAAACTTCTTCCCGGGATGGCGTCGAAGCGAACGGTTACAGAGCCCCCTTGGCGAATTTGGGCGATCAGCTGCTCTGGAATAGCGACTTGAACCTCGGGCTGGTTGATCGAATTCAAAGTGACGATGGGCTGGCCGCTGCTCACGTTTTCGTTGACCTCTACTCCCACCTGGGCGATCGCCCCGTCGAGAGGTGCCGCCAAGCGGGTATAGGTGAGCTGTTGTTCGCTTAGCTCCAGCCGTCTCCGCGCTGCCTCGACGGCGGCATCGGAAGTCTCGACCGCGGTACGAGCCGTGTCATAGTCGTTTCTGGAGGCATTGTCATTCTCGTACAGCGCCCTGGCTCGTGCGAAGTTGGCCTTCGCATTCCGAAGTTGAGCCCCTGCCTGCACCAGGGCAGCCTCGGCCTCCTTCACTCTCAGGTGATAGTCCCGGTCGTCGAGTTCGGCGATCAACTGTCCCTCTCGTACGCTGTCTCCCACTTGGGCGTCGAGCGTGCTGATGGTTCCGGCAACCTTGAAACTGATCTTGGACTCCATTGCCGCCTTGGCAGCTCCGGAAAACGTCCTTGTCCGGGTCGCCGCTACCAGAGCGACTTCCTGATAGCGGACCGGGCGGATACGTGGAGGAGGCTGGGTCTTCTCCTCGACCGTGCACGAGGTTGTCAAAGCAGCGGCCAACAAGACGCTACAACAAACTCCATGTGTTCGGTTCATGGTTTCCTCAAGTTGGAATTCGCACTGTTCTCAGGGGCTACCAGACTGAGCGTAGAAGGTGCGCAAACGTTCTTTCCACTGTGTAATCTGTGCGGGTGAACTGAAAAAGTCGAAGCGTCCCCCGCTGCGCTGGACGTCCATCAGATCCAGCAAATAGTCGTAGACGGCGTTGGGGGCTGCCTGTTCAGCAACCAAAGAGGCATTCTGGGCATCCACCAGGGCGATGATCGACAGCGTCCCCTCCCGGTAGGCGGCTGTAACCAGCTCCAGGTTACCTCCTGCGGCAGTCTCTGCGTCTTCCGCCAGCTTGATGCTCGCGAAGGAGGCGCCGGCCGCGTGCAAGGCCGCTCGGATCCGCTGCTCGATTCGTTCGGCCAGAGCCTCTCGCTCCAACCCGAGTTGGGCCAATTCCTCCCTTGATTGACGGGCCTCAGCCTCCTTGGCTCCACTGGTGAAGAGTGGAAACCGAACGCTGAGGGCGACGTTCCAATCTACGTTCCCCGCAGAGGGCAGCGAGATGGGGTCGGGGAGAAGATCGCCGAGTTGGATGCCACTTCCACCGCCGCCTCTGAGCCATGATGTTGTGCTACCTGTCAGGGCGACTTCGGGTGCCCAGAAAGCCCGCTGAACCGATAGTAGGATTCTGCGTTGGCTGGCAATGGCTGCGTCCAATCGCCTCAACTCAGGCGAAGCCGACAGTCCCTCCCCCGTCATGAAGTCGCGAAACAGGCGGAAGCTTCTCGGATTGTCGACGTACAGTTTGATTTTGTCAAAGCCTGTTTCCAGGTCGAGATTGGCCGTGTCGGTGCGAAAACTCTCCTCCAGCGGGCGATGAAGGAGACGATTGAGGGCGATTTCGGCCAGGTTGCGCTGTGCGTTGGACCGGATCAACTCTCTCCTGACCGTGGCGATCTCGCTCTGCCAGCGCAAGAGCTCCGATCGATTGGCGGCTTCGACCTCGACCCGGTTCCTGGCGATCTCAAGGTGATCCCTGGTGCGCCGAAGGTTGTCTCTCTGAATCTGCTCCAAAGCCTTGCTACGAAGGATGTTCAGATAAGCAGAGGAGGCTTCGAAAATGACGTCCAGGCGGAGTTGATTCCGCTGCTCTTCGCGCGTCAGTTGGATATTTTGCTGGATGTCGAGGTTGGATCGTGCCGGTTCGGAATAGAGCAGCTGTGTAATGGAAGCGGTTCCTGACAGATTGCGTTGACCCTGGGATCCGAAGCTTGCCGCCGCCCGATCTCGATCGATCAAGGTGTTCAGGCTGGAGACCTCCACCTGGGGCAAGAGCGTCGAACGAGCCCTGTTGATGTTCTCGGCACCGGCGGACACCAGATGGTCCAGGCTCCTGAGGTCCAGATTCGTGGCCAAGGCTTCCTTGGTAGCGCTGTGCAGCGAAACCTGGCGGACGATGTCGGTTCGCTCCAAATGAAGCAGATCTGCCTCGGTGAGAAGGTCAAAGCCAGGAGAGACGCCGATGGCGCGTGCGGTTGCCATGTTGATGGTCAGCAGCTTTCCCCTATTGAAGGTAACCGGCAGGCTTCCAGCGTCTTCTCCCAGCAGAATTCTCTGGAGGTTGAGGGCTATTCTTCGAGCCACGCGCCGAAGGTCCGCGTCCAGGGAAAGGCTGGCAAGAAGGCCCTGCTCGACTCTGCTTCGCCCGAAGAGAGAGAAGCTGGGCAGCCGGCGTTGGATCAGGCCCTGGACCAGACGATCGAATTCTGCGCGGGGCAAGTGAAGTAGAGGAGCGGCGTAGATCGCCTCGCTGTCTTCGGGGAGAGCCTTCAAGGTTTCCTCGACAGAAAAGCCGACTGGAAGGAAGGAGACTTCCAATTCGAAGTCGAGCTTTCCTATCACCTCCGTGACGTTCTGTAGAAGTCGCGGGTTTGCGGTGTAGACGGACTGATTGAGGAGGTAGGTCAGCTTCTTGAAGGGGACGATCGAGTGAAACTTTTCCAGATCATCCTGGAGCTGGATCGGCCAGGTTACGTAGCTGAGATTCTTGACACCACTACTGTCGGTGTCGGGGACGTAGGGTATTCCCTGCAATTCCACGTTCAGCACAACAGGCGCAATGACTGGCTTGGGGAAACTTCCTCTGCGGCAAATGACATCGGAGGTGATCAACCCCCAGGCGATAATGACGTCCACCTCTGGATCCGCCAGCAGCCGATCGATTGCGGCCTCGATTCCAGGCACCGTCCAATCTGCCTCGATTGTCATCGCAGGCGGGAAGCGGACATCAAACTCGCCCCGCGACAGTGCCAGGATCTCTTCCTTCGTGATCCTGAGTGTTTCCTCGTTGCCTTCCCAAGGTCCGTCGATAATAAGACCCACCCGAACTTCGGGAAGTTGCGCCGCTGTCAGTCGATCTTGCTGGAGGACACATGCCAGAAGCGTCAAGAAGCCCAGTATCGAGTGCAGGTAGATCTTCATCTGCTCTTCCTCCGGTTGGTTGAAGTCTAGTGCAGCGCGCCACAAGTTCTGAACCAGGGTTCAGCAGCCGCTCGTCGCCGCTGGCGTTGTTGCGCTCGACTCGACATATAGCCCGATATCCCTCACTCGCGACGCCTAGCCAGCGACAACGATTGACTACTGTCCCCTGGCTCAGAACTTATGCCGAGCTGCACTAGGTTACCGGGTATTGCGTCTAGGTCGCAGGTGTCAAGTCCTAGCCAAGAATATTCGAAGTTTTACTTCCGACCGATTGGACGCTAACGATCGTTGCCTTGTGTCCCTGTCTAGGAGGCTGCTTCAGCGGCCTGGCGCGAAGCGCAATAGCCCCGGTGTTTACGCCGGGGTAACCCGGTCTCCTACCCCTTCTGAGGGCCGTTCACGGTCCTTCTCGAATGGCGGCTTTAGCCATCATTGCCCCGGAGCCTGGCTAAAGCCTCTGTTCAAGACCCCTGAAGGGGTCTCAAGAAGGGTGTAGTGCCGACCAACCCCGGCGTAAACGCCGGGGCTATTGCGCTTTGCGCCAGACCGCTGAAGCAGCCTCGTGGTAACTACATCACGCCGAGGCAGGAAACTTGACCAGTTTGTGAACTTTTTCTCGACCAAGGAGCCCTAGAGGTCTCGGAGTCGAAACCTGCAACCTGCAACTTGCAACCTGCGGCCCATCTGAGGAATAGTAGCAACACTATCAGATGACGGACGATGTAGCGAAACCCAAGACGGAACAGCAAGCCGAAGCTGAGCTGGTTGACTCGCAGACTCAATTGAGTGCGGTTCTTGACACGGTCGGTGAGGGCATCATCACGATCGATTCAAACAGCATCATCGTCATGGTGAATCGGGAGGTTGAGAATATCTGGGGCTATGCTCACGACGAGCTTGTGGGAAAACCGCTCCAGGTGCTGATGCCAGAACAGTATCGGACCCGTCATACAGCCGGACTCAAGCGTTATATAGAGACGGGAATGGCTCAGGTGATGGGCCAGCGACTGCAGTTGGAGGGACTCAGGAAGGACGGCTCGACCTTCCCGCTGGAGATCCGTATGGCCGAGACTCAGGTGGGTTCACGACTCCTGTTCACCGCAGCCGTGCGCGATATCACCGATCGCCTGTCGGCCGAGGCCGCCCTCCAGAAGGCCAACTCCGAACTGGAAGAGAAGGTAGAAGAACGAGCGCTTGAGCTTCGTCGTAAAGAGGCACAGTTGGTACAGGCCGAAAAGATGGCCTCCCTGGGTCAACTGGTAGCCGGTGTTGCTCACGAAATCAACACTCCTGTGGGCGCGCTGAGCAGCAACATAGATATCTTTGCCCGGACGGTGAATCGTATTGGCGAAATACTGGCGGAAATGGAGACGGCGGATACGGCTCCGCAGCATGAAAAACTGAGACGACTGCTGGAAATTGTTCAGCAGCTTAGCACCGTCAACCGAACTGCCACCGAGCGCATCATGGCCATCGTGGGTAGTCTGCGCCGGTTCGCCCGGCTGGATGAAGCCGAATTGGAGAAAGTGGACATTCATGAAGGAATCGAGAATACGCTGACGTTGGTGCAGCATGAGCTCAAGCATCGGATTCAGGTCGAGAAGGACTACGGGGAAGTTCCCCCCATTACCTGCTATCCGAATCAACTGAACCAGGTGTTTCTGAACCTTCTGGTCAATGCCAGTCACGCAATTGAAGGCAAGGGCAACATCTCCATCAAGACACGGATGGACGGCAATTCCCTGGTAATTGAATTCCGTGACACCGGGATTGGCATCTCAGAAGAGAATCGTCAGCGGATTTTCGATGCCGGGTTCACGACCAAGGGATTCGGAGAAGGGACGGGTCTGGGCCTGTCTATCGTATCTGGAATTGTACAGAACCATAAAGGTCAGCTTGAGGTGGAGAGTCAGGTGGGGAAGGGGACTACCTTTCGTTTGATATTGCCGGATGCGGTTGGCGATGAGTAATCAATTGGGAAATCCAGGCAAAAGCCGAAGAAGGCCCGTCGTTATGATCGTGGACGACGAGGAAATGGTCACACAGAGCCTGGGATCGCTCCTGGAACTGGAGACGGACTATCAGGTTGTGACCTTCCAGTCGCCGGTTGATGCGCTGGCCATGCTCCAAGAGCGACCGGTGGATCTGGTCATCTCCGACTTCTTGATGCCGAACGTCGACGGTCTCCAGTTTCTCACGCAAGTCAAGAAGATGTACCCGGAGGTTCCGCGAGTGCTGCTGACTGGGTACGCCGACAAAGAGAATGCAATCAAGGCCATCAATGAGGTCGATCTGTTCCAGTACGTCGAGAAGCCCTGGGACAACGACCACGTCAAGCTGATCGTCGACAACGGAATCGCCACCAGGGGACTCAAGAATCAGCTGCAAGAAAAGGTCCGCGACTTGGACCGGGCTTTGCTTCAAAGAGACGTCTTGTCGGAGCGGAACGATGAACTGCGCCAGGAGCTGCTGCTGGCACGGAAGGTCCAGGAGCGGATGTTGCCTCAGAGTTTTCCCGAGGGCAACGGGATCTCGTTCGCGGTGAAATATCAGCCCGCGCTGGAGGTCGGAGGAGATTACTATGACGTCTTGCCGATGGCCAGCGACCGGCTCGCGGTTTTACTCTCCGATGTGACAGGGCATGGTATTTCCGCTGCCTTGAGTACGGTCTTGCTCAAGGTAGCCTTCGGTTCCTTCAAAGACAGCGAAGCCAGCCCGGCCGAGATCATGGCGGGGATGAATCAGGTCCTCCATGGAGTCCTGCCGGAGGAGATGTTCGCCGCCAGCCTGGTACTCATGCTGGATCCTCAGACATCGGTCTGTCGGGTAGCCAGTGGCGGAGGTCCGCACCCCTTTCTGTTACGACGTGGACGCGGGACCGTGGAGCGTATCGCAATCAATGGACTCTTACTGGGTATGTTTGGTGACGAGATCTACCAACCCAGCGAAGAAACGGATCTCGAGTTGAAGGAAGGGGACTGTCTGATCCTTTATACGGATGGGCTGAGTGAGGTGGAGAACCAGTCCGGTCAGGCCTTCGATGAGGGCCTGTTGGTCCAGACGATTTCGGAAAGTCAGGACAAGCCTGCAAGCGAGATCCTGGAGCAATTGGCGGCAGCCGCAAAGGACTTCAGCTCGCCCGATCATCAGTGGGACGACGTCACCCTGATGGGACTTGATGTCACTCTTGGATAGGAGCACCGTGAACCAGACAGACCAGACAGTAACCGTGTTGATCGTCGACGATGAAGAAATGGTGCTCACGACGCTCAGGGCCTTCTTGGCGTTGGAAACTTCCTACGAGGTCGTTACGTTCACCTCGCCCACTGAGGCTCTGGGCTATCTGCTGGACAACAATGTCGACCTGGTCTTGTCAGACTTCATGATGCCGGAAATGGATGGAGTCAGTTTTCTGGCAAAGGTCAGAGAGGTGAAGCCTGAGATCCCGCGCATCCTGTTGACCGGATACGCCGACAAGGAGAACGCCATCCGTGCAATCAACGAAGTGGGGCTCTACCAGTACATCCAGAAACCGTGGGATAACGGCGATCTGTTGATCGTCTTGAGGAACGGCGTGGAAAAGAGTCAGTGGATATCGAAGTTGTCTTCACTGGTCAAGCACGTGAACCAAACCTACGGAGAACTGGAACAGATCAATCAACAGATCTACAAGGCGTTTTCGTGATCGCCTTGGCCTTGCGGGTGGAGACTCCTTGTACGTATGCTGACACGCCCAGACGTGTGTGGCTCTGTTGATTGCCGCTGCTTCCGGTGCTGCTCGCTGATAACCATCTACTCTGAAGTCTCAGCCCAGGCCCTACAGCTTCAGCAGCCGCTTGGCGTTGAGGCCGAGGATCTGCTGCTTTTCCTCCGCAGAGATGCCGGCAATCACGATCTTGGCGATCTGCTGTGCACCGTTCAGGAGTGGAAGGTCGGTGCCGAACAGCACCCGGTCTGCTCCTACCCTGTCCACGACGTAATCGATGTCTCCCGGGCGGGTGCGGCCGCAGGTTTCGAGGTAGATCTCGGGCAGCTCATGAGCGGCTTCCACGACCCTGTTGCCGAAACGGGGCCCGTGCCAGCCGGAGCCGCCGTGGGCAATGACCCAGTGGACCCCGGGGAAGCGCGTCAAGAGGGTCTCGTAGCGCTTGACGATCGAGACCGATTCGGGATCGAAATAATGCCAGGCGTGGCACATGACCGCCAGGTTCCGGTCGCTGGCAAACTCGAAAACGGGATAGTACACAGGATCTTCCTGCGAGACCCCGACGTAGTGGGGGTAGACCTTGATGTATCGGGCGCCCAGTTGGTCAAAGCAGCGCTCCAGCTCCGGCACCATCTCCTCAGGGTAGTGAGGAGTGACAAAGGCCACTGGGATGAATCGGTCGGGCGCTTTTCGGACGAACTCGGCTACTAGGTCATTGCCGCGGCGGGCCTCGCCATGGAATATGCAGTTGATGCAGGCGCGGTCGATCCCGGCCCGGTCGAGGGCGCGGAGGAAGAGCTCGACATCGTCGTCCATCCAGAAGCGGCCCCAACTTCCGACGTGGCAGTGAAAATCGATGACTGGAGTTTCCATTCAGACTGTTCCAGGCTGGTCACCGGGTCTGGGTTCTTCAGCTTGACCCCGGGCGGTAGGACATCCGGTAGAGCCCGTTGTCGTGGAGGACGCTGATTCCCCCGCGGCTCTGTCCGACTCGCGACTGCTTTTCCTCAAATTAGCCTTCCCCGGGGCCTCTTGTCCATGATCGTCGAGGCCACTCGGATGAAGTTCCCGCCAATCAGCTTCCGGATGTCGTCGTCTGAGTACCCTCTGACCACCAGCCCCACGGTGATGTAGGGAGCCGTAGTCAGGTTCAGGGCCCGCGGCTCGGTGTCCCACTTCCAGTAGGTCTCTGTCCCCCTCAGGCCCGTGGCGGAGAACTGGAGTGGACGCTCAATCTCCGTGATCTCGGGTGGCTCCACCGATCTTCCCATCGGACCCTGGTCGGAGGCGATCCCCACGTGATCGACTCCCACCAGCTTGACCGCATAGTCCAGATGCCGGAGGAAGGTCTTGACGCCGTAGCCGCCCAGCAGGTTGGCGACCGTGATGATGCCGATCATGCCGGCCTTATCCGCGACAGCCCTGATCGCCTCGTCGGTGGCGTTGCGGTACTTGCTCTTCCCCCCCCTCTGCCAGACTGCGGCAGGCGGTATGGCTGATGAGCATCGGTTCCTGGGAGGCCCTGATCGCGTCCAGCGTGGTTTTGTAGCCGGAGTGAGAAAGATCGATCATCATCCCCAGCTGGTTCATCCTTTGGATGACGGCCCTGCCGGTCTCCGTAATTCCTGTATCTACTTCCTGGTAATGTGAACAGCCAATCTGGTTCTTGCGACCGTTCGTCAGCTGGCAATGGCGGACCCCGAAAGCGTAGAAGAGGTCTAGGCTCCGGATGGGGTCCTCGATATGGGGACCGGCAAAGCAGGCGTCGGGACGTCCGATGTGCCAGATGACGGCATGCTTGCCTTCCTTCTTCAACCTGGGAAGGTCCTCGCAGCGACGGAACTTCTCCAGGTATTCCAGGTTGTCGAAACTGTAGGTGGCACTGGCAAGATGCTCGATCGAGGTCCGATCGCTTCCCCCTTCTGGCGCCGAACCGACGTCGGCAAGACCCAGGTCGATCTGAGCCGTGTCCCAGGCCAGGCGGTGGTTGGCTTTGAAGCCCGGGTCGTGGACCGACTCCAGGGCTCGCCACTTCCGGATCTGGGGGCGGAGGGTGCGCAGCAGCTCTCTCCTCTTGGCGCGATCCTCTTCCTGGGACAGTTTCCGTAGTGCCCACTCCTTCATGCTCTGGGAGTAGAACCCCCAGAGATGCACCGGATGGGATCCCCCGTAGAGGTCACAGACGATCGAGTCGCGGTGCAATTCCAGGCCGTGCTCCAGCTGACTCGCGGTGGGCCGCAGCTCTGCCAGGATCGCTTCTCTGGCTGCCCCGATGTGTTTTCTGAATCGGCGGGTCGTAACGTCCTCAAATCCTTTCGTTAGGCCGGCCCAGAGGGGCTCGCTGGCTGCCGCAGGGAGAAGACTGGCGGCGCCCATCCGTCCCAGAAATCTGCGCCGATTGTGGAGTGAAGTGTTCATGTTCAAACCTCCGATCGAGTGGGGTTTCAGTGAACCGATTCTAGTCACCATGAGGGGGTTGGTCAACGGGTGCTGAGCCAAATCGCTGGGAGGCTATCGGGGATGCCCGAGGCATGCTACCCTGCCAGCCGGGTCGGGAGGCTGATGGCAACGAATCAACGCCGACGGGATTGGATCACGGCAGTCAGAGGGTCGAGCGTCCTACCTTTGGGATTCGTGTCGTGGCTCCTGGTGGTGATCTGCCAGGCCGCCGAACCGATCCAGATCGGTTCTCGGCTGGAGCTGTTCGTCGACGATTACCTGATCGACACGATGGCCGCACTTACGGGCCCGGAAGACCCTGTACTCCGCGGCGCTCGCTGCCCTTCGGTCCGCCTTCGACGGGCGGTCGGCGGTTGCGGCACCGGCCCCGAGCACATCACCGCCATGCGGCCGGTAGTCAAGGGTGCGTGGAGCCCTAACGTAGGAGGATGACCTTGACCGGAAACCCCTTCCGTGTCGGCATAATCGGTGTTGGCATCATCGCCGACAAGCTGGACGACGCGCCGCCCCTGGCGCCGGGCCGCATCGACCTTCCCTGGACCCACGCCCCGGCATACCACATGATCCCCGACACCCGGATCGTCGCCGTGGCCGACGTCAACGAGAAGGCCATGGCCGAGTTCGCCAGGCGCTGGGAGATCCCCTCCACCTACACCGACTACAGACAGATGCTTGAGCGGGAGAAGCTGGACATCGTCAGCGTTCTGACGCCCAATTTCTTCCACTGCGAGATGACCATCGCAGCGGCAGAGGCGGGTGTAGGGGTGGTGTTCTGCGAGGTGCCCATGTGCACCAGCCTCGACGAGGCGGACCGGATGATCGAGGCGTGCCGCAAGTCGGGCACTCAGCTTGTGGTGGACTTGGGAAGCGGCCGCTGGTGGGCTCGTGAGTACGTGACGGCCAAGCAGATCATCGACAGCGGCGGCATCGGCGACATCGTGACCATGACCAGCAGCATCACCGGCGGGCTGGTGCTCAACGGCACCAGCATGCTGGACATGCTCCGTTTCTATGCCAACTCCGAGGTGACTGAGGTGCTGGGCTGGCTGTACGACCTGCCGGGGCCCGAGAGCGAGTACATCGACCGGGGCGCCACGGGCTTCCTGCGCTTCGAGAACGGCATCGAGGCCATCTTCAGCGGCCGCGACGGCAAGCCCTTTGTCGAGTGGGACATCATGGGCACTGAAGGCCGCATCCGCATCGGCAACAACGTGCTGGAGCTGTGGAAGGCCAACAGGGAGAGCCGCTCTCGTGAGATGCTCAACCATCCCTTCCCCCAGCGGAACATCGCCAGGGCGGCCCGGGTGGCCATCATCGAGAGGATGGTCGCTCATCTGCGGGGTGAGGAGGGCGAAATCAGCAACGGTGCCGACGGCCGGGCAGCCATGGAGATCGCGTTGGCGTTCTACGAGTCCCACGACACGGGCGGCTGGGTGAAGCTGCCGCTGACCGACACGAGCCGCCAGGTAAAGGTGCTCCACGGCCCCAGGGCCTGGGAGTAGCCCGGCCGCGGCGTGCGATCAGTTCTCAGGCTTTGTCAAGTTGGCCCGGACTCAGGGACATTGGACGCATGCGATCACCCTATCGAGGCCACAGCTTGGCGTGTATCGCGGTCCCCATTTTTTGATCCAGGACCGAGAGCCGGGTCGGCCCCGAACTGGTCTCAGCTGAGTTTTCGGATAGGACACGGCAATGAACATTCCAGTCGTCGACTTTCACGCCCATCTCGGAGTCTGGGGCCAGTATGGGGCAACCGACGATCCAGGCCTCTACCTGCGCTGCATGGACAATGCGGGCATCGACGTAGCCTGTCTTAGCTGCCACATCTATGGCGATGCCAGGCGAGGGAACGATCTGGTGGCTCACCATGTTGGGAAATGGCCGGATCGCTTCGTAGGTGTTGCCTTCGTCACCCCGCACTACCCAGACGAGATGGTCGCCGAGCTGGAGCGATGCTTCGACCAGCTGGGGAAGAAATTCATCAAGGTCTACCCCCACTACGTTGGGGTGGCACTGGACGATCCCCTTTACTTTCCCATCTACCACTTTGCCAACCAGCGAAAGCTGGCGATCCTGTCACATGCTATGGACTATTCCGATCCCCCTACCGTATCGATCTACGATCGATACCAGGGCCTGGTGGGCCGGTTTCCGGAGATAACCTGGGTTATGGCTCACTCCGGGGGAGGGCGAAGTGCTTCGGCTCTCGAGGGATCGTGGCTGGGGGAGACCATGAAGACAGTCCGGGACTTTCCCAACATCTACCTGGAGACCTGCGGCTCGGGACTGCACAACGTTGGCATCGAGTACCCGGTCAGGGAGAGCAGGGCGGATCGGATCCTGTTCGGGACCGACATGCCTCTACTGGATGCTTCCCAACAACTGGCCAAGGTGATGGTGAGCCGGATATCAGACGAGGAGAAGAAGCTGGTTCTGGGTGGCAACGCCATTCGCCTGCTCGGCCTGGAGCTGTGAATTCAGGCCCGAGCTCTGCCCCTTCCACGGTCCGTTAAAAGGAGGACGAAAAGCGATGGCGAAGCCCCAGACCCGCAAGGCCTCAAGCCGAACCCAGGCGTTGGCTTTAGCGGGACATAGCGGGACGGGTTCGGAGTGATGGTGGTTGTCCTGACACCCTCCGTACCCCCCCCGAAGTGGGGCGCTTGTGGCAAGCAAGTGCCGGGAACTGGGTGCACATATAGGGTGTGATGGTCTGGACCCGATCTCACGGCCAGCGTCCGATTGGATTGCGCAATCGAATGACCGGTTGAATCCGCACCCTAAAAGCGGACATTCAAATTTTCCACGAAAACGTCGAATGAACTACGCTGAGATTGAAGAAAACCAGAGGCTCCTTCCGCTCTCGCCAGGCACTTCTCCGGCAAGGGCGATAGTCCAACGATGAAGCTCAGCGGTCGCCGCGAAGCGGCGATCCACTGCAGCGACTGGTTTGGCGGTTCATTCATTTCGCCCTAATCATTCCCAAACATGCCATCAAAAACGGTACCCGTTGAAGGCTCAGAGCCCTTTTGTCATTCGATAGAACTTCAATCCCGGTATAGGCAATCGCTTCGGCCACTGCGACTCGACGTTCATCCCGCGGCGCTCGTAGAATCGGCGAGCTCCCTCATTCTTAGCTGAAACGTCGAGGGATAGTCGAGTCGCTCGGCTCGCGCGAGCCCGCGCTTCATAGGAGTCCATCAAGACAGAGCCGACGCCATCGCCGCGAAGTGCCTTGTCAACGGCGATGAACTGGAGGTAGAAGTCGCCATCGGGAATTGAGTCGGTAATCCGCATGAGTGGAGCAAACAGTATCATCACGATCCTCATTCGTATATTACGCCTGCCTGCAGCCTGCTCCAGGGGTTGGCGTGAGGAACGGCGATGCTGCTCGGCGGTGTAGGCCGCGAACATCCCAACGATGACGTTGTCACGTTCTGCGAAAGTCACATGCTGGTAGGAGAGGTCGTGGTCGGGCTGGGCGAACGCCGTGGCGATTATGTGCCCGGCGCGGCGACCGAGCATAAAACGAAAGAACCCCTCGGCTACTTCGTCAACGTAGCGGGCAAATGCCAGACCTTCATCGAACGTAGGGTTGGCGGCCCTTAGGACTATCGAATGCGGATCCATATGGTCCTTCTACGCCGAACCGCTGTTTATATGGTTTCCAGGTAAACCCGCTTCCTGGGCTCCCTTCCAGATAGGACGCCGCAGCCGATTCCACCAAAGCCATTCGTCGTCTATCGGTTAGAGCCGCCCTTGCGAGATTCCGGCGTCTTATATGGTTTCCGCACAATACGCCGTTCGCGAGTCTCGCTCCAGTAGCCACGAGATCGCCGAGTGGTTTTCAAAGACGACCGCCCGCGCCACATCCTTACTCTACCGGAACGGTCATTCAGCGCCGATCTACTCTGAGACCGTTTTTGCGGTCAGATCTGCGCTATCACGCCGCCGTTCGATCTGATCGGAATCCAAGGGCGGCTTCCGCCTCCTACAAGCGGTCACTCAGATCTTGCCTGGAAACGTTTGAACGAAGGACCGGTAACACCTGCGATTTCAATCGGTCGATGCAACACCTAATCTCTAACTAGAGAGAGGAGGATGTTGCCAATGAAGTATCGGACGAGGATCTATTACACGGAAGAACAGAAGACCTTGATGTGGGACCGCTGGCAAGAAGGCGAGTCCCTGACGTCGATCGCGCGGCTCTTTGACCGTCACCATTCCTCCGTGGGGGGTATTCTGAAACAAACCGGTGGCATCCGGCCGCGGCCGCGCCGACGATCGCGACTGGCGCTGACGTTATCGGAACGCGAGGAGATCTCGCGCGGTGTGGTTGCCGGCTGCTCGATCCGTGCGATTGCCGTCACGCTGGGTCGGGCACCGTCGACGGTGAGTCGCGAGATAGGGCATAACGGCGGCCGGCTACGCTACCGTGCCAACCGGGCCGATCAAGCGGCCTGGGAGCGGGCGCGCCGCCCGAAAATCTGTAAACTGGTCCAGAACCGGGAACTCGCGCACAGGGTGGCCTTGAAGCTGAAGGAGCTCTGGTCGCCCCAGCAGATTGCCGGGTGGCTCAAGTGCACGTATCCCGATGAGGAGAACTTTCAGGTGTCACACGAGACCATCTATAGAAGCCTCTTCATCCAGGCCCGCGGGGCCTTGAAGAAGGAGCTGTTGCAGCATCTGCGGCGGACCCGGGGGATGCGCCGCTCACGCCACCATACGCAGAAGACGGAGGATCACGGACGGATCAAGGACACGGTATCGATCCGTGAGCGACCCGCCTTGGTGGAAGATCGCGCCGTGCCCGGTCATTGGGAAGGGGACTTACTGATCGGATCAAAGCACAGTCAAATTGCCACACTGGTCGAACGTCAGACGCGCGTCGTGATGTTGGCAAAAGTCAACAGCAGAGACACCGAAACGGTGATCGACGCCTTGACCCAACAAGCGCGCAAGTTACCGCGGGAACTGTACCAGTCCCTGACCTGGGACCGCGGAAAGGAAATGGCCGATCACAAACGCTTCAGTCTCGATACCCACATTAAGGTTTATTTCTGCGATCCACGAAGCCCCTGGCAGCGCGGCTCAAACGAAAACACCAACGGACTACTCAGACAGTACTTCCCAAAAGGAATGGATCTGTCAAACGTCGACCAAAACAGACTGAATGCCGTGGCAAGACAGTTAAACGAACGCCCGAGAAAAACGCTAGACTACGAAACACCAGCCGAACGATTTAGCCAATGTGTTGCATCGATCGGTTGAAACCGCAGTAGAGTAAGGATGTGGCGCGGTGGTCTAAGGTTCGGCCTATCTGTTACCGCCCCTTTCGTCTGGCGGTGCCTCAATAGCCGGACCATCACTCCGTTTCCACACCCTCCTCATCAAACCGGACATGCGGAGCTACCGCATCCGGCTTTCGGACAAGACCTCACGCCTTCACCCACGGCTCGCCGCGCCCAAGTTGGGTCAGGCGCACGAGTCCAAAGTGCCCGTACAGGTGCGAGAGGGGATACGTCCCGCCCTTGCGTCGCCTGACCTTGTACTTGTGGCGCAGCCACCGGCGCAACCGCGGAGCGGTGTAGTTGTCCAGCGCCCGGTAGGCCCGGCTGGTCGTCCCTACCCGAGAGTAGTTCGCCCAGCCGCGCAGGGCGCGGTTCAACTGCTGCACTAACTCCGTGGTCTCCAGCCACGTCCTCGAAGGCACTGTCATCGCGTGGATCTTGCGAACCATGCGCTTAATGCTCTTCTTCGACGGACGCATTCCGAGACGGGCCTGGCCCGTCCTCGCCGAGTACATCCGCCCAAACGTGTAACCCAAAAAGTCGAACTCCTCTTCCGGAACCGTGCAGATCCGTGTCTTTTCCTCGTTGACCGTGAGCTTCAGCTTGCCCATGATCTCGCGCAGCGACCGCAGGGCGTCTTCCGCCTTGCCGCGCCGACACAAGATCACCAGGTCATCCGCATAGATCACGAGACAACTGCCCAAGCTTCGATCCAGCCCGAGCTTCTTCCATGCCAACACAAACCGGCGCATATACAGATTCGCCAGCAGCGGTGAGATGGGGGAGCCCTGCGGGATGCCGCGTCGGCTGTCCTTGGCCTCGGTCGTGCGTCTCTTCCGTCCTCTCTTGTCGGTTTCTTCGACGGCACATTCCAGCCATTGCTTAATCAGGCGCAGCACGCGTCGATCAACGATCCGGCGCGCCAGCGACTGCATCAGCTCGGCATGGGGAAGGCTGCCAAAATAATCCGACAGGTCGGCGTCTACGACGTCCCGCTGACCGCGGAACAGCCTCTCTTCCACCTCCACCACCGCCTGCTGCGCATTGCGCTGCGGTCGGTAGGCGTATATTTCTGATGGAAGGTCGGCCTCGAAGATCGGTTCCAGCACCAGCATCGCTGCCGTCATGCAGACCCGATCCCGCAGGGTCGAGATGCCCAAGGGCCGGAGCTGGCCATTGGCTTTCGGAATCAACACTCGTCTAATGGGGTCCGGTCGATACCTCTCCTCTCTGAGCGCTTGCGCCAGTTCACCCAGCCACCGCTTTACCCCATACGCCTCAACATCCGCGAACTCTTGCCCGTCCACACCCGGCGCGCCCCGATTGGAGCGGCACTGCGCATAGGCAGCGGCAAGAATATCCTCGCGGTAGATCTTGTCGTACAGGGCATAGAAGCGATAGCGGGGCTCAGCCTTCGCTTTCGCGTGTAATGCCCTCTGTAGTTTCTGAACCCTTTTCGGAGTTGATAGGTTGCCCAATCTCCTGGTCCCTCACTACGTCCTGCATTCGTCTTGAACTAAGGCTCCTTCCCTCCACCGGCATTACCCGGCTTCCTCAGTAATACGGGCCTCTCCGCCACCCCCAGGCGCCCGGCCTGTCCCTCACGGGCCTCCGGTTGGCCATCCCTGGCCACGCCAAGGGGCTTCCCGTGTTGCGTGCGCTTCCCTGGTGTACATGCTGTCGCCACTACCCCGGCGCAGCGACTGGGTGCCTGATTCGCTCACTTCCCCAGCCGTATCAGCCTTCCCCGGTCTAGGAGCCGGGTCGGCCTGCGCATCGTCCTTTTCGAGGCTTGCTCAGCGTTCACTCGCGTTACGGCCTGCACACTCGCGCGGTCACCAATTCGTGACTCGCTTCACCAGAGGCTTCAACCATTTCGTTACCTCCACAGTTGCTCCGGTTGCTTCCGGCTGGAGCGGTTGCCGGGTGGGGCTTTCACCCACTGGGAAGGCGCCGCCTTACCACGGCGCACCCTAGAAGCGGACGTTCAGGTTCTCCTTTGGAGACGCCGCATCAATACGCTGAGATTGCAGAAAACCAGAGGCTCCTTCGCTCTGGAAATGCTTTCTAGTGTCTAGCCCCAGGCACTTCTCCGGCGAGGGCGATATACGTCCAGCTGGCTAGGAACTACCCCAAATCATCGCTATGAGGGTATATCTCGGTGGCTTGGCGAACGCTAGCGTTGTGCTGCCGGAACGGAGCGCAGCTAAGTGCCGGTCAATTTGAACATGTTCGAAAAACTTGTATCAGATCTCTTCTTATTTAAAGGCATCTTGAACCTTTCGGCACTCGGTGACATCAGTCTGGAGGGATTGTCTACTAAATGAGACGTTCTGTCCTTAGCGCTGTAACAGTTCAAGTCCTATCAGTATCTTCGATCCAGGCGGGCAATTCTGTTTTACGAGCAATTGTTCAATGTCGCCAGCCTGCTTGGAAGGAAGGATCTGGTCTTTGTGGCGTTTCCACTCAACATCCGGGGCGTCACCGCGTACCGACAAGGGCCGCCGCTCCCCAGTACTAGAGGCCGCAGTGCCGGACCGGTCGTAGATTTAGGTAAATCCGATGAAAAAGCTAGTTTTGGGAATCGCGGCGATTTCGCTTCTGGCGAGCGGCCCAGCCTGGGCTGGGAAGTTCTGGGAAGATACCGATTTTCTCGAATGGAGTGAGAGTGACGTGATCAAGATGCTGACCAAGTCTCCCTGGTCTCGCCAGATCGACTTGAAGGCCGTTTTGGGGCCGGTGTCATTTCTCACATTTGTCCCCTCGATGACCCTGACCATTCGGTGGCTGAGTGCCGCTCCGGTGAGGGAGGCATTCGCTAGAGCCCGTTTCGGGGATGCGGCAAAGACCTCTCCCGAGGCCCTCAAGTTCCTGGAGCTGGAACCTGACTATTACATAATCGGGATAGGCGGCCTCCATCGTGGATTGCTGGACGTTAGCGAGAGATCTGAGCGGCAGAGTTTCCTGTTTAAGCAGATGAAGAGGGAGACCATCCTCAAGATAAAGGGACGTGATCCAATACCCGCTAGGGATGTCCGTTTTGGAAGCGACCAAGGAGAAGTGCTGGATGCCAAGACGGGTCAGGTGGGCGTGGAGTTGGTTGTTTTCTTCTCAAAAGAGGAGATCACGCTGAAGGACAAGACCGTCGAGTTCATAACCAGGCTCATGGACAGGACAATCTCCAAGAAGTTCAAGCTGAAGGACATGGTCTACCACAACGAACTTGAGCTTTGACCTGAGTCCCGGATCACCTCTGGCCCAACACAGCTGCGACGCTGGGCAAACCGTCAGCAACATCAGACGAGAATCGAAACAGAGACGTGAAAGCCTTGTGATATCGACGAGAGGAATAGACTCGTCTATCCTTCCGATTTCTATAGATGCCGTCTCCTGACATTGCCCTTCTAAAGCCAAGGATCTAGTATTCTTCGAGATAGGTTCCCTCAATCCTGGAGACTCCGTTGATAGGCCAAACCATCTCCCATTACAAAATCACCGAGAAAATCGGCGAAGGCGGGATGGGAGAGGTCTACAAGGCCAGAGATACCCGGCTCGATCGCACCGTTGCCATCAAAGTCCTGCCATCTCACGTAGCCAGCAATCCCGAAGCGCGACAGAGATTCGAGCGGGAAGCGCGTGCCGTCTCCAGCTTGAACCATCCCCACATCTGTACGCTTCACGATATCGGCAGCGAAGATGGCGTCGACTTCATGGTCATGGAGCACATCGAGGGAGACACCCTTGCCGACAGGTTGAAGAAAGGGGCGTTGCCTCTCGACGAGGCTCTCCGCCACGGGATTGAGATCGCCGACGCTCTGGACAAAGCGCACCAACAGGGTATCGTTCATCGAGATCTGAAACCGGGCAACATCATGCTGACGAAGTCCGGGGCGAAGCTACTGGACTTTGGGCTGGCGAAGACGACGGCCGGGCAGACGAGTGTCGCGGGTCACTCCGCACTGCCGACCGAGGCGGAACCCCTGACGCAAGAAGGCTCGATTCTGGGCACATTCCAGTACATGGCTCCCGAGCAGCTGGAGGGCAGAGAGGCAGACACGCGAACCGACATCTTTGCTTTCGGCACCGTACTGTACGAGATGGTCACGGGAAAGAAGGCGTTTGAGGGGAAGAGTCAGGCGAGCCTGATCGGCGCGATCATGAACTCCGAGCCACAGCCGATGGTCGAGTTGCAGGAGATGACGCCAAGGTCACTGGATCACGTGGTGAGGCGGTGTTTGGAGAAAGACCCTGATGACCGATGGCAAACAGCCGGCGACCTGATGAGGGAGCTGAAGTGGGTCGGAGAGGTTGGATCTGAATTGGACGCCGGAACACAGCCTGCCGATTCGAGCAGCCGGGGCCGAGAACGCCTCGCGTGGGTGATCGGCACTGCCGTGGTCCTGGCGGCCGGGTTAGTCGCCGGTAGCCTGCTGTGGTCACCCCTGGTCACCGACATGCGGAGGGTAGCCTTCTCGGTGTTTCCACCCGAGGGCACGGTGTTCCAGTCGGTATGGAGCGTACCGTTTGCGCCATCGCCGGATGGCGCGCAGATGGTCTTGACCGCAGTGGATGCTGACGGTACACCTCGCCTGTGGTTGCGTCCGATCGAAGAAGACGCCTTCCAGCCGATACCCGGCACCGAAGGGGCGCGGAGTCCGTTCTGGTCACCTCAGAGTGATTGGATCGGCTTCTACACCGACGGCGCGTTGAAGAGAGTCCGCCCGTCCGGCAGAGAGCTCGGAACGATTACGAACATCAGCACGGGCCGGTTCGTGGACAGCACGAGTGCGACGTGGGGATCAACGCACATCTTGTTCAAACCTGGTCGATTCGAGAATCCCTATATGGCGATACCTGTCGAGGGGGGTCCCGTAAAACCGGCCACCTGGACGGCACCGGACGAAGCCCCCCGCCAGCGATGGGCGTATTTTCTGGAAAATGGGACTCGGTTTGTCTATTCAGCCGCTACAACAGAGAGAACAAGGCGGAGGATCTATTTAGCCTCGCTTGATGGGGAAGACACGACCGTCCTTCTGGAGCTCCCGGGGCGGTATGGAGCAATAGCATACGTACCCGGCTACCTCCTGTTCATAGAAGACAACACTCTGTACGCAATGGCGTTCGACCAAGAGAATCCTGGTGAGCTGGGGGATCGCCGTCGAGTTGTTGAGGGAATCCCCGTAATGGCTC
The DNA here is from genome assembly GCA_965219005.1 of Acidobacteriota bacterium. Classification (GTDB taxonomy): domain Bacteria; phylum Acidobacteriota; class UBA6911; order RPQK01; family JAJDTT01; genus CAUZIZ01. The sequence continues at coordinate 992,910 of CBDCMS010000004.1, forward strand.
ATGGAGGCGCACCGTTCTCGGTTTCCCGGGACGTGCTGATGTACTGGGAGAATCCCGTAGGTTACGATGCCACGCTTCGCTGGTTCAGGCGTGATGGCACCCCGGGGCAAGTCTTGGGCACTGAAGCCCGGTTTGACGGGTTTGACTTGTCGGAATCCGCCGGGGTCGCCTTCGCCCGGGTCCGCGAGGACGGGCCAACGGACGTTTTCAGGACATCCCTGGATCAGACCGGCGATATCAGCGTTACAACTGACGGGCGCTCTTTCCGGCCTGTACTGTCCAGAGACGGCAGCCAGATAGCCTACGCATCAGCTCGTGGCCGCTCGCCGTTCCTTCACACAGAACATATCGCCACCGGCGTAGAACGGGGTTGGCCCATAGAAGACCTCATGGTTTTCCCAAGAGACTGGGGGCCGAAGGACGACGTCATCGTCTACGATGCCGTTGACAGGGACGGCCGAATGGACATTGGATTCTTCCGTTTCGAAGACGAAGTGCATGAACGCTTCGGGCGGAACACGGCCGAGTTCAATGAATCCTCAGGAGCCATTTTGCCTGACGGAAACTGGATTCTCTGGGTGACCGATGAATCGGGAAGGGATCAGGTCTGGGCAGCACGATTTCCGTCGTTCGATGATCCTCGTTTGATTGCGGAGGGAGACATTCCGAAGTGGCGGAGCGACGGTGGAGAACTGTATTTCGTCTCGGAGGGTTCGCTCATGATGCGCCGGGTTGCCAACCTCGAACCGAACCTGGAACTGGAGCCGGGCGAAGAGATCTTGGATTTGACGCTTCATGGGACGATCTTCGACCCATGGCGCGCTCCCTACGAGCCGTCGGCTGACGGTCAGCGGTTTCTCCTCCATGTTCGCTCCCAGGAGTCGGTTGCACCGCCCGTCAAGGTGATCGTTAACTGGACAAACCTGATAGAGGACGAATGAACCCCGGCACCCAACTCGGCTCCTACGAGATCCTTTCAGGTATCGGCAAGGGCGGTATGGGCGAGGTGTGGAAGGCCAAGGACACGAAACTGGGCCGTGAAGTCGCCATCAAGACCCTGCCCGAGGAATTCGCCGAGGATACAGACCGCCTGGCACGGTTTGAACGTGAAGCGAAGCTCCTGGCCTCGCTGAATCATCCCAACATCGCCGCCATCTACGGGCTGGAGGAGCACCAGGGCTCACGGTTCCTGGTCTTGGAGTTGGTCGAAGGCGACACCTTGGGCGACCAGATAAAACGTGGCGCTATTCCAGTCGAGGAATCTCTCAAACTCGGACTCCAGATCGCGGAAGCCCTCGAATCCGCACATGAGAAGGGTGTCATTCACCGTGATCTGAAACCTGCCAACATCAATATCACGCCCGAGGGCAAGGTGAAGGTGTTGGACTTCGGTCTGGCGAAAGCATTGGAAGGCGATGTTGCTGAAGCCAGCGTCTCGACCTCACCCACGCTGAGTATGGCCGCTACACAGCAAGGAGTGATTCTTGGGACAGCCGCTTATATGAGCCCTGAACAGGCGAAGGGATTGCAGGCAGATCGACGCGCCGATATTTTCGCATTCGGTTGCGTCCTATTTGAGATGTTGACGGGTCGTATGGCATTTCAGGGAGAACTGGCGACCGAGATACTTGCATCAGTCATCAATCAGGAGCCGGACCACACGGTGCTTCAAGCCGACCTGCATCCACGAATCAAAGAACTGTTGCGTCGATGCTTTCAGAAGCAGCCAAGGGATCGCTGGCAGGCTGTGGGTGACGTTCGTTTCGAGATTGAAGAGATACTCAGGGATCCCGGAGGCGTATTGGTCCAGCCGGTTGCTGAAGTTCTCCAGGCACGAACAGGGTCGAAACTTCCTTGGGGAGTCGCCGCACTGCTAGCTTTGGCCTTGGTCACGACGGTGTGGTTCTTGCAGCCGAGACCTCCGCTGGTGTCACGGTACGAAATCACACCTCCAGAGGGTCAGATCCTGTATGCAGCCGGTGGCGGAGCGCCTGCGCTTTCGCCAGATGGCCGAACGCTCATATACATTTCGGCAGACGCACAAGGTCGGATTCAGCTTTACAGGCGGCAGCTCGACCAACTGGAAGCCGTCGTACTCGATGGTACGGAGGGTGGAGTAGAACCGTCTTTTTCGCCTTTCGGTCACCGTGTCGGATTTCAAAGCCCGGTCACCGGTTATGTGAACACCGACGAGATGAAGGTAGTTTCCATCGTTGGAGGTCCCGTGCGTTCAGCTGCGCGGTGTCTTGAAGGCGGGTGCAGGGGCAGTAGCTGGTACGGCAACGCAATCGTTTTTGGGAACGGTGCAGGGCCCTTGCACCGGGTGCTGGCTGCAGGCGGCGACTCCGAGCCGATCAGTGAGTTGGACATGGACGCGGGGGAAGTGGCGCAACGCTTTCCGGAATTCTTGCCTGACGGAGAGGCTGTCCTCTACACGAGCTGGTCGGGTTCACTGAGCTCAGCGCGTGTTGCTGTGCTCGACATTGGGACTGGAGATTCGCAGATGCTCGTTGCCGGATCTAGTCCAAGCTATCTGCCGAGCGGCTACCTCATCTATGCCTTCGATGGATCTCTGTGGGCCGCTCCATTTGACGCTGTCGAGCGAGAGATTACGGGAGCTGCTGAAGTCATGGTTGAGGGTGTCCAGATTAACAGTGGTGGATTGGCGATATATTCCGCAAGTGCAGACGGTTCTCTTGCGTGTGTGCTGGGCACCACGGCTTCTGGATCTCTTCCCGGATGGCTCAACCGTGATGATGGAAGTTGGGAATCGTTAAACGTCGATCTGGACAACTACTCTCAGCCACGCGTCTCCCCCGATGGGACAAGAGTTGCGCTCGGCAGAATGACCGTTGAGGGAGGGCCGAGAGGGACTGGATCGAGCATATGGGTCTATGAGAACGGGCACGGACTGGACCGCCTCACCTTTGGCGAAATTGATACGAATCCAGTATGGTCCCCCGACAGTCAACAAATCGCTTTTTTTTCCGATGGTGGACTGTATAGAAAAGCGGCCAACGGCACAGGTGAAGCTGAGCTCATCCTGGACGATACTGGCGCGTTACCTTATTCCTGGTCAACTGACGATGAATTGATCGTTACCTATCGAGGAAAGGACACTGGATGGGATGTGGGTGTCGTCCGCATCGGACAGAGCGACGACATCGAATCCTTACTCGACACGAGATTCGACGAGCAGAGTCCGGCCCTTTCGCCTGACGGTCGTTGGCTTGCCTATGTAAGTAATGAAAGCGGGCGAGAAGAGGTTCTTGTTCGACCCTATCCCGACGTAGAATCCGATCGGGGAAAGGTATCGCCAACGGGTGGTGTGAGTCCGATTTGGAATGGGGCCAGCTCGGAACTCTATTACCGTCAGGGATTCACGATTATGAGTGTCAGCTTCGAGTCGTTGCAGAGCTTTGGAACTGCGGAAGTAGTGCAAACAGGTTGGTACGATCAGAGCGTTCAGCGCGGATACGACGTCGATCCTACGGGTGAGCGTTTCCTGATGGTTACTTATGGTGCGGCTCCAGGCCAGAGCCAGTCTCAATCAGTAGTCGTTGTGGAAAACTGGGTCGAGGAAGTAAAGGCGCGAGTGCCCGTTCCCTGATTTCCGAGAGTCAGATCCCGAGAAGAGGCGAAGACCTGACTTCCTGGCTCGGCCAAATCGACGACATCCTGGTGATTTACGGTCCTTCCCGCCGAGGTCGCTCGGCAGCACGGTCGCCTAAGCGCGTGAACCGGCGCTGAGGGTCCGCTCAAGGTCGATTTCTGCCGATCAGAAATTTGAATTCACTCTGAACTGAATGACCGCTTTTAGGGTGCGCCGTGAAAAGGCGGCGCTTTCCCAGTGGGTGAAAGACCCACCCGGCAACCGCTCCAGCCGGAAGCAACCGGAGCAACTATGGAGGTAACGAAATGGTTGAAGCCTCTGGTGAAGCGAGTCACGAATTGGTGATCGAGACGTAGGTCGTGCCCCTTGCGAGGTTTTGTGACAATGGGGCCTGGGATCGCTCCAAACACTCTGGCGGATCTGCCACGTCGATTCCCAGATCTTGACCCAGCTCTTTGACCACCACGTGCGAGGTTTCCAGGGAAAATCTGAGTAGCTGCTTTTAGGCGGAAGCTGCCGTCAGATTTGATCGCCATCGAGGGACCGGAAACGCCTATAAGCGGCCAGTCAAATTTTCCCGCAGACGTTCGAATGAAGGGCCGCTAACGGGTGCGATTTCAATCGGTCGATGCAACACCTAATCTCTAACTAGAGAGAGGAGGATGTTGCAAATGAAGTATCGGACGAGGATCTATTACACGGAAGAACAGAAGACCTTGATGTGGGACCGCTGGCAAGAAGGCGAGTCCCTGACGTCGATCGCGCGGCTCTTTGACCGTCACCATTCCTCCGTGGGGGGTATTCTGAAAGAAACCGGGGGCATCCGGCCGCAGCCGCGCCGACGATCGCGACGAGCGTTGACGTTATCGGAACGCGAGGAGATCTCGCGCGGTGTGGTTGCCGGCTGCTCGATCCGTGCGATTGCCGTCACGCTGGGTCGGGCACCGTCGACGGTGAGTCGCGAGATAGGGCATAACGGCGGCCGGCTACGCTACCGTGCCAACCGGGCCGATCAAGCGGCCTGGGAGCGGGCGCGCCGCCCGAAAATCTGTAAACTGGTCCAGAACCGGGAACTCGCGCACAGGGTGGCCTTGAAGCTGAAGGAGCTCTGGTCGCCCCAGCAAATTGCCGGGTGGCTCAAGTGCACGTATCCCGATGAGGAGAACTTTCAGGTGTCACACGAGACCATCTATAGAAGCCTCTTCATCCAGGCCCGGGGCGCCTTGAAGAAAGAGCTGTTGGTGCATCTGCGGCGGACCCGTGGGATGCGCCGCTCACGCCACCATACGCAGAAGACGGAGGATCACGGACGGATCAAGGACACGGTATCGATCCGTGAGCGACCCGCCTTGGTGGAAGATCGCGCCGTGCCCGGTCATTGGGAAGGGGACTTACTGATCGGATCAAAGCACAGTCAAATTGCCACACTGGTCGAACGTCAGACGCGCGTCGTGATGTTGGCAAAAGTCAACAGCAGAGACACCGAAACGGTGATCGACGCCTTGACCCAACAAGCGCGCAAGTTACCGCGGGAACTGTACCAGTCACTGACCTGGGACCGCGGAAAGGAAATGGCCGATCACAAACGCTTCACTCTAGATACCAACATTAAGGTTTATTTCTGCGATCCACGAAGCCCCTGGCAGCGCGGCTCAAACGAAAACACCAACGGACTACTCAGACAGTACTTCCCGAAAGGAATGGATCTGTCAAACGTCGACCAAAACAGACTGAATGCCGTGGCAAGACAATTAAACGAACGACCCAGAAAAACGCTAGACTACGAAACACCAGCCGAACGATTTAGCCAATGTGTTGCGTCGATCGGTTGAAACCGCAGGGCCAAAGCGGACATCGAATTGAACCTGAATCGTGTTCCTATTCGCCCGCGAAGGCTTCAATTTCTACCAATAGGGCCGGAAGTACCAGTCGATTCACACCGAGCAAACCCTACAATACGGAGGTCCAGTTACTCTCCCGTCGGCACCAGTCACTTGAGTTCTTCGAACCAGTTGAGGACGACCTGACGTCAGGTCGTCACGTGATGCAGAATAGAAAGCACCGATCTCCCAGAATAAAAGAATCTCGCTAACAGCATCTGCCCGGGTGCTGGAATCGCCCATCCGAAGCGGTCATGCTATTAACAAAGGAGGACACGATGGAGGTTTCTTCCCACAATCGAAGACTACTGTTTCTCTCGGTCCTGATCTTATGTGCCGTCGGAGTTCCTGCGCTGGCGGGGGTGGCAAGCACGCTGAAGATCGGCACTCGAAAGCAGCTGTTCATCGATGACAATCTGATCCAGTCCGTGCGGCACGCCCGCCAGGTGATGAACCCGGCCGTGAAGCATCCCGACAATCCCGTCCTCAGGAGGGATCGTCCTTGGGAGGGCAATTTTCTGAACGTGGGCTACGTCGTCTACGATGAGGAAGATGGGCTCTTCAAGATGTGGTACAGCTCGCGGCAGATCACGGCCCGACCGGTGGAGCGCCCTTTGAAGAAAGGGGAAAGGATGATCCGCGCCGCGGAGTACGAGGAGACGGACTCCCGGCGCTGCTACGCCGTATCCCGCGACGGGGCCCACTGGGAGAAGCCCGATCTGGGGCTGGTCACCCTCCAGGGATCCACCCGGAACAACATCCTGCCGGCAGAGCCCCGGGTGGGCTACCTCATCCTGGACCCTCGCGAGGAGGATCCCTCGCGCCGGTACAAGGGTTTCGTGCGGAGGGGCACCACCTCCACCCCCGGCATGCAGCTGGACCTGTACACCTCACCCGATGGGCTGAAGTGGACCGCCTACGAGGGAAACCCGGTCCTGGACACCTCTCCCCGGGTGGGCCGCTGGGGCCCCACCAGCCTGATGGGTTGGGATCCGATCCGCAAGAAGTACGCCGTCCACATGGAAAGCTGTGCCCACTCCCGGTGCCCCCGGGGGATCCGGGTCATCGGGAGGGCCGAGAGCCCGGACATGATCCAGTGGACGGGCGCCGAGACCATCGTGGTGCCCGATGAGAAGGACTACCCCGACACCCAGTTCTACGGGATGACGGTGGCAGCCTACGAGGACTACTACATCGGCATGCTGAGGATCTTCCGGACCAACAGCCTGCACATCTCTCCCGAGCTGGTGTGGAGCCGGGACGGGATCCACTACCGGCGGCCCTACCGGGAGCCGGCGTTCATCGCCCTGGGGGCCAACGGCAGCTTCGACGACGGCTGCGTCTACGCCCGGGCCCCAGTGGCCCATGAAGACAGGGTTCTGATCTACTACACGGGCACCAACTGGGTCCACGGCGTCCTGGACCTGTTGAGGGAAGAGAATCCGGCCACGGCGATCGGTCTGGCCACCCTGCCGGCGGACGGGTTCGTCTCCGTGGACGCGGGTCCGGCCGAGCCCTCCTATCCGGTCGAGGGGCACCCGTTGCGCCAGGGCGAGCTGGTGACCCGGGCCTTCTCCTTCCAGGGGGATGCTCTGCAGGTGACGTTCCAGGCCTCCGAGAAGGGATCGGCGGGAGTGGCGGAGGAGACGGAGGTCCGGGTGGAGCTTCTGGACGGGCAGCACGTGCCCCTGGCCGGTTTCACCGCCGGACAGGCGGACCCGCTGGAGAAGAGCGGGACCCACCGGGTGAGCTGGGGGGGAAGGAGCCAGGTGGGCAAACTGGAGGGTCAGGCGATCCGGATTCGATTCCTGTTTCAGAACGCCAAGCTCTACTCGTTTCAGTTTCGCTAGGCTTTCCGCGAACCTTGCCTGGACCTACCCACTGTTCGAGTCCCTTCTGCCGTTGGCGATCTGCAAGCAGTAGGCCCTAAAGAGATAGCCCGACCACTTACATCCTTCAACTCGTCAAAGCGTGCCCCCGCCGTTTGAAAGACGATCTGGGGGTCGAGCCCTTTTTCTTCAGGAACTCACGTCGACTTTCAACCATCTTGCCCCTTCCCACGGCGACAACTGAGGCGGGAAACATGTGCCATCCTGCGGTAACCCGCTCGAGTGATTCGAAGGCCGATTTGTCATGGAGAGCTTGTGCCCATCACGTAATCCCACTGCTGGGCAGCCCGCTCCACCACGCCTGCCATATCCTCCGTCAGGAGATATCCCTGGGAAACGAGCTTCAGAGTGGCCTGGGTGATACGGCCCAGGTACTCGTCCCGGTTTCGGTAGCGACTCTCGATTGAGGGACGGGGATCCCCCTTTGCGGCTCGCTCCGCCTCGGTGCGGGGAAAGGGGATGTAGCATCCATCGAAGCTGGACAGCGCGTGGGTGGGGCCCCTTCGGGCATTGAATAGATTCCACCCGGTGTAGGTGGCCAGGGGAACGGAGGCGTTGTGGGGATCATAGCTGTCGGAGACTTCCTGGAAGTGGATCGCCTGAAAGCCCGGATCGAGGGGTTGGGGACAGCGAGGATGCCCCAACAATACCCAGTCACTCGAACTGGAACGAGTAGAGCTTGGCGTTGTGGATGGAGATCTTCAGCTGAATGGGCGTGCCCGCCAGACGGCTTAGATCGCTATTGCCGCCCCAGCTCACCCGATGTCTGCCGGTCTTTGTGAGGGGATCGGCTTCCTCCAGCTTGAAGCCGCCGACCGGCTGGTGATCCGCATCCAGGACCTCCACCCTGACTTCGGGCGGACCGGCACCGGCGTTGCGTTTGGCGGCCTCCATATTGACGTACAACTGCTCGCCCTGGAACGAAAAGAGGCGGGTGACCAGAATACCGGGTTTGAGCTTTCCGCCGTCCACCGATACGATCCCGTCGGCCGGTATGGTGGCCAGCCCGATGGCACGACGAGCTCGATCTCCCTTTTCCTTCAGCGTGTCGGGACCCCGCCAGTTGGCACCGATGTAGAAGATTCGCATGGTGCCGTCACGGATGATGGGGGCAGCGAAGACGTAGATGCTGGTGTCGTCGAAATCACCATAGTAGCTTCCATTGGGAAAGAACGGCTCCCGGTACTCCCTGTCGTAGTGGATGCCGTCGCGGCTAGAGATCAGCTCCGGATAGTGTCGGGTATTGGTCGTGCGGAAGACCGTGATCACCCCGAGGTAGAGATCGGCGTAGGTAGTGGCAGCCATGGCGTAGAACTCGGTGTCGGGATAGTCCCTCTCATCCTGGATGAGCATGGTTTGAGCCTCGCTCCAGTGAATCCCGTCCGGACTCTCCGCCCGACCGATGACCCTCTTCCGCATTGGGCAGTTCTTGTGGATACAGCTCTCCATGTGAACGCCGTACGTCTTGCGTATAGGGTCCCATCCCATCCAGACCGTAGGACCCCAGCGCCCCGTTCTGGGGGTGGTGTCGATAACCGGATTGTTCTCATAGGCGGTCCAATTGAAGCCGTCACCGGAGGTGTAGAGGTCCAGCTTCATACCGACCGGAGTCGTGGTCGAAGTGTTGACAAACGTCTTGAAGCGTTTGTCCGGGATCTTCTCGTTCGGATCCAGGAAGGCGGGAGTCAGATTTTTTTCGGCCAGCAGATTGTTCTTTCGAGAGCCCTGGAACTCGGTGAAGCCCAGATCCGGTTTCTCCCAGACGACACCGTCCTTCGAGACCGCATAGGCTCTCAGAGCTCTCAGCTTTCCCTCCTGCGGGATGTCCACGACCCGACCGCGCCGGTCAGTTCCCACCACGTATTGGGCGGTGTAGTACCACATCTTGTAGCGCTGGTCCTGGTCGTCCCAGATCACCGTGCCGGTCTGGATCAGGTTGCGTTCCCAGGAGCGGTCCTGTTTCAGGACAGGGTTGCTCGGGTGCTTGGTAGCCTGGTTCAGGACCTGTCGGGCGTCCGTCAGTTTCTCGATGATGTAGGAGTCGACGAAGAGCTGCTTCGTCGTTCCGATCTCCAGAAGTGCGGGCGGCGTGCTCGAAGCAGTGGTCGCCAGTGCCGGAGCGAGGACCAGGGATACCAGCACGAACAGAGTCAGGGCGTGACGGGCATATAGACTCAAATGTGTCATTCTCTGCCTCCTATGGACGTTTCCGACATCGTACCCGCCCGCTGTGAGCCCCGCAACCGACATGTGCTTCCAATGAAGCAGATTGTCCTCCAAAGGGCCAGATGGGGCTTGTGAGGCGAGATCAAGGCTGGAAACCCCTCAAGCGAAGCGTCCGCGATCGTATGTCGGATGTCTTCCAGAGGCTCAACAAGCGGGTTGACGAGGGGTGATTCGTTCGCACCACGTCATCGCAGCGACGCTGGTCGTGTGCTTCAAACTGCCATGCCTGTCCCTGTTCCCAGAAAAGGCACCGCACTTTTTCAGCCACAAGCTTTTCGTGATCGCGTGACCGCTGGGTCTGCGTCGAATGACTGCTTTGGGCCCCGGTAGCGGTCGTTCGTTTGGACATTTCAGGGGAGAGTTCGAACGTCCCCTTGTAGGCGGAAGCCGCCCGTCGGATTTGATCGCCATCGAGAGACCGGAAACGCCTAGAACCGGTCACTCAGATCTTGCCTGGAAACGTCTGAACGAAGGACTGGTAACACCTAGAAGCAGCCGGTCAGTTCACTGAAAATTCGAACTGCTGAAGGGCAGCAACCGGCCAAGAACCGACCCGTGAGACGCTCCAGGAGGGGCTAGCACGAGCTGCCGTAACCGAGAGCATTCACGGAATTGACGAGTGGAGTGGAAGCTGTCGCCTTTCGTTCAAAAGGACGACAGCCTGAGGTTCAGAGAGTAGCTCTCAATACCCTGATACGGGCAGGCGAATGGTACGACGTGGTCTGCCGGGTCGACGGCTCCACCTTTGCCGTCTCCTGCGGGCAGGCGGAACTGGGCGTCCCGTTTGAACCGGAGTTCCCGGTATTCATCTGGCTCGAAGTGCAGCGCACCGGCGCGAATTATCGCCGAGTGAAGATTTTGAAGCTTTGAGCGGGCCCGTTTATACGCCAACTATAGCCGGTCCAGGGCTGGGCAAAAGGCCACCCATCGAGTATCTTTCAGGTAGAATCCCCGCTGGCCCTATGTGCTAAGCAGGGCCCGGTATTGTGCCCGCCCCGTGCTGATCGTCATTGATCAATCGGTGGTGGGGTATCGGCGGTACCGGAGGCAACACGAACAGCATGGCCACGGTCCAGCCGAACTGTGGCTAAGCGCCTTTGGGGTATACCCTCGCTAAGCAAATCGAGAGGAAACGATGAGCGGATTCGCAGACACCGATGACTGACCCAGAGCGACCTTTGTCCGAGCTGCCGGACGGAGATGTCCACACGTCTTCCATATGGGGGCTCGATCCGGACTGGACCCTCCTCTTTTTTGGTTGGCTCATTGCTTCCGCATCGACCCTGGGCAGTCTGTTCTTCAGCTATGTCATGGAGTTCGCTCCATGTGTTCTGTGTTGGTACCAGCGGATATGTCTGTTCCCGCTGGTCATCATCCTCGCGCGTGGACTCTTTCCGCTCGATCGGCATGTCGTCAAATACGCCTTGCCATTGACGGCCGCTGGCTGGCTACTGGCTGCGTACCACTGCCTGCTCTATGCGAAGTGGGTTCCGGCCAGCATGCAGCCCTGCGGCAAGGGTGTATCATGCACTGAGGAGTACCTGGAACTGTTCGGTTTCCTGTCGATCCCGTTCCTTTCGCTGATCTCGTTCACCGCGCTGATGTCCATCCTGATCGCCCTGAAGAGGAGAAGTCTCGAATGAAGCGCATCCTGTTCGCCGCAACATGCCTTGTCCTGATCGCGGGTTTCTTTCTTGGCGCCTCGTACTACAAGACATGGCGGGCAGCAGAACTCGGCTTCATGGCTCAGGAGCACGCCTCGACATTCGTTCGGCCTCATTCGCCCACGCTCGGGAGCGACGATGCCAAGGTCTACATCGTCAAATTCACAGATCCCGCGTGCGAGACTTGTGCGTCTTTCTCGCCGTTCGTCAAGCAGGCTATGGATGCCTTTCCGGGCCAGATCAAATTCGTCATCCGCTATGCCCCCTTCCATGAGGGGGCCGACGAGGTCGTCCGCATCCTGGAAGCGGCGAAGAGGCAGGGGAAATTCTGGGAAACCTTGGAGTTGCTCTATCGGCGACAGGCCACCTGGACTCGGCACCACCGTGTGCTGCTTGGCGAGGTCTGGCCGTTGCTGCCCGAGGTGGGCCTCGACGTCGAGCGCGTGAAAGTGGATATGAGGGATCCGCGCATCGCAGCCGTTCTCGAGCAGGATCTGGCCGACGCCGAGGCGCTGGGCGTGCGCAAGACGCCAGGCTTCTTCGTCAACGGGAAACCGCTCGAGCCCTTCGGGCCCCGGCCCCTGGCAGAACTGATCAAGGCTGAAATCCGGGAGCAGTATCCCGAATGAACATTGGGTATATTCCAATGCCCAAAAGGTACTAGCGACCGTAGGGCCCGAATTTGCAAAAGAATGGTTTCACCACGGGGACCAATTTTATTGCATTGATCGTCGTCCAAGGGGGCCCGAACCGGCGCAGCCGGTTTGTCCGGAGCGAAACGGCGGCGGGCACTTGATGATAGATGAAGTGGGTAAATCGTCCTTTTCCATTTTCCCGTGAATAGGAGTTTCCTTTTAGATGGAGTCCTAGGAAAAGGGATGAGGAAAAGGGATGAAGTGACCGAAAAGGGGCTGAAATGAGGTGGATGGGGAGTTTGATGAGGAGTCTGGGTTCCGCATAGTACTCGCACCGAAGCCCAGGATCTCTGGCCTATCCGGAAGACCCCGCAACATCTCGAATGCGTTGCGGGTAGACTCATCCGACCCCGGACCTTGCAGAGGTAGATCCCTGTGGATTTCAAAGTGAAGCGGGTTCATAGGAGTACGGCTCGTCGAGGGCGCGAAGAAGTTGAAGGGGCCGGTTCCCTACCAACTCAAGATGTCCAGCGCGGCGCCACTACCGCCCGGTTTTCCATCCGACCCCAGGCTCCACAAATCAAACCCTCGGGACCCATCACCGGGAGACTTGTAGCCGTAGGGTTTCCCCCAAGGGTCCTTCGGGATCTTTGGCTTGTCCAAGTATGGCCCGGACCAGTCCTTGATTCCTGGACCGGAAATGAGCCCCTTCAGGCCCTCTTCTGTCGTGGGGTATCGGCCGACGTCGAACTGGAAGAGGCCCAGGGCGCCTTCCAGCTCATCTATCTCTTTGAGACCGTGAACTCTGGCCTGGTTGAGGAGGCCGCGAGCATTCTCTTCGCTCCTAGAGCAGCCGGTCAGGCAGAAAGTGGCCAATACACTCAAGGTGATCGTGGCGACTGTCATTCGATTGGACATTCGATCCTCTCTGTCATCTGGCGATCTTCCACCCTATTTGCTCGGCATAGGACAAAACCCCTTCTAATACCGAGATCTCTCTTGGTGGTCCACGGCTGCTCCTCTAGATGCCAAATAAGTGCCAGAGTTTACTTCTTAGCAGCTATTGCAAATCTCAGGTAGAAATCAGAAACTCAGGCTGAAACTGCCGTAGACAGGGGGCGAGGGATCGATATCGCATAATAGCTGCGAGCGTTGGAACGCCAGGGGCTAGTTCAGGAGAGATGGATCATAAGATTGTGGTTTGCTTGAGGGTGTGATAGTCGGCACGCGATCTTACAGACAGGGTCCAATTTGATCGAAATCGAAGGGCGGCTTGCGCCTAGAACCGGTCATTCAGATTTTCCCGGGAAACGTCGAACGAACAACCGCAAAGGGGCCAGGAGCTGACCTTCTATTTCGGGCGCTTCGAAAGGAGCTGTCAGTTTCCAGCCCTCTGTAGGGCGTTTTACGTCCAAGTGCTTGGAGCCTGCGGGGATCGTAGCCGTCGTTGAGGCTCAATCCTTCCGTCTGAGATTGCCCTTCCAGACTCAAAGATCTAGCATTCTCTAAATAGGTTTCCCCTGTAGTCTGCAGACCCGTGTCGATAGGCCGAACCATCTCCCACAGAAGATTCTGGAGAAGATCGGTGAAGGCGCTACGAGTAAAGTCTACCGGGCTGAAGACACCATTCGGAGATGCCAGGTTAGCCCATCAAGCTCTACGGCTGCCCAGCTCTACTGCCGAGCGCAAGGCGAGGTCAGCAGCGGCCGTTTGTTCGCTGGAGACCGAGCCTCGATAAGTGTTTGGTGCAGAGCGAGTCTTTGCACCTCATTGGCGAAACCAAGTCAGAGACATGCCTGCTATTCGATGACGGCGCTACTGAACGTGGATGAAGAAAATCCGGAAGGGAAAGGTTTAGAGGTCTATCTCTTGACAACAGGGGGGCCTCATAAGTGTTATGCGGCGGTCTCATCACGCTGCTTGAAGGGGAACAAACAGGCCAAGGGCCATCAGGCCCAATGCTGCAGATCCTTCGATCACGAAGACATCTGCTTGGACGATCAAGAAACAATTGGAGGAAAGAATGCTAGGTCGGACTCATCGCATCGTGCTCTTTGGCTTTGTTGCCGTTCTCGGACTCTCTCCCCTGTACTCACAACAGTCGGATCTCGAGATTGAAAAACTTGCTCCGGACGAAGTTCTGGCGGGAGAACAGCTTCGGTACACGATTGGAGTGTTCAACCACGGGCCCGATACTGCCACCGGGATTACCGTCATCGATCCACTCCCCGCCGGCGTGATATTTTGTTCAGCCAGTTTCGGGTGTTCGGAGGCTGCTGGGGTGGTCACTTGCAGTGTTGGATCTCTGGCCGCCAATAACGAAGCCATCGTGAATATATGGGTCAGGCCGGAGATGGTAGACGGCTTGAGCAATACTGCTAGTGTTTCAGGCGACCAGAACGACCCCAACCCAAACAACAATGAGGACTTCCACGAGACTGACGTCCTACCTGCTGCCGATCTGGAGTTGGACAAGACGATTATTGGCCCCCGAGAAATCGAGGTCGGATCTAATGTTACCTTTACGATTGAGGTGACAAACAACGGCCCGGATGACGCAACCGGTGTCACCATCTTGGATGAACTCCCCGTGGGATTGACGTTTGTTTCAGCCAGTCCCGGATGCTTGCAGGCAGTTGGTGTTGTCACCTGTCCCATTGGGTCCCTCGCCAACGGGGCCAGTTCTTCCGTAGCGATCAATGTGTTTGCAGGGACAGAGGGAGACTTCTTCAATTCTGCCACTGTCGAGGGTTCGGGCGATCCACCGGACCCTGACCCAGGTAACAATGAAGACATGGAAGACATCATGGTCCTATTTCCCAGCGTCGGCCTGCGTTTCCTAAAGATAGGTCCAGGGCGTGTCATCGAAGGTACAGACTTCACATATACCCTCACCGTCAACCACCTCCCTTCTCCGGACCCGGGCCCAGATGTGGCCACTGGGGTTACAATTACAGATAACCTGCCCGCCGGAGTGACATTTGTCTCAGCCAGTCCCGGATGCTCGGAGGCAGGGGGAGTGGTCACGTGTGCCATTGGGTCCCTCGCCCTCGGTGCCAGCAGTTCCGTCAACATAACTGTGAGGGCCGGGATGGTAGGAGAAGTGGAAAATTTTGCCACCGTTTCAGCCGACCAGCTGCAGGATCCTTTTGATCCCGACTTCGTGGAGGAAGCTTTCACATTCACTCGCATTGATCCACCCAGCTCTGACCTGGCGGTAACCAAGAGTGACGATCGTGATCCGGTTGGGACCTCGGCGAATCTCAGCTATGCGATCGACATCAACAACTTCGGTCCTAGTGCCGCGACTGGTGTTGCCTTAGTGGATACGCTGCCCGCAGGGGCGAGCTTCGTTTCGGCGTCGCCCGGGTGCAGCGAAGCGAATGGAGTCGTCACATGCATCATCGGTTCTCTGGCAAGCGGTGCCGCCGATAGCCGCACTGTCACGGTGACCACACCCGGTGCTCCTACTACGGCAACCAACACTGTGTCCATCTCGGGTGACCAGAGCGATCCGAGCCTCAGCAACAACACCGATGCCGAGAGCACGACGGTGGTGGATTTGGCCGATCTATCGATTACCATGGGTGATGCTCCAGACCCTGTGATTGTTGGGAATAACCTGACCTACGCCCTCACAATCACCAACAATGGACCCCTTGACGCTACTGGTGTGACCGTCACCGACAGGCTGCCCGAAGGGGTCAGCTTCGTGTCGGCAAGCAGCTCTTCCGCCCAGTCGGTCGAGCCAACCTCCGCCGTCCCCGGTAATTCGGCTTTCGATGGACGGGCTGCGGTAATCTCAATCACCGTTACGGCCGCGCTCGGCGACCTGCCCAGCGGTGAGGAGGCGACGGTTACCATCACGGTTGGGGCCAACTCAACAGGCGAGGTTACAAACAGCGCAGAAGTGGTTGCGAACGAGACCGACCTCAACACCGCAAACAACATCGCTACCCAAAACACTCGGGTGCTTGCTATACCTCCTCCTGCCACTCCAGTCGATGCGATTCCTACTCTGTCTGGGTGGGGAATGGCTCTACTGCTGATTGCACTGCTGGGGGGAGGAATCCTCCGCTTGACATACTGGTCACCTGGGGACTCGACGTCCCGAGAGCAAGGGCAATCTC
The DNA here is from genome assembly GCA_965219005.1 of Acidobacteriota bacterium. Classification (GTDB taxonomy): domain Bacteria; phylum Acidobacteriota; class UBA6911; order RPQK01; family JAJDTT01; genus CAUZIZ01. The sequence continues at coordinate 1,008,947 of CBDCMS010000004.1, forward strand.
GTGACAAAGCGTTGTAGGGAATGGGGTTTGTCCTGGTAAGTTCTGCCTAGGTCGCGACTAAGATGATTCCGCGCAACTCAATGGACAACAGCAGGCAGGTTAGCGAGTGATGCTTTCCGGAGATCAAGAACAAATGAACCTCGACGTTGCGATCGGGGCTCATGCGTTCTCAGTCAAACTGACGGCTGAACCGGTCAAGGTTGGGAGTAGTTTGAGCGAGGCACTCAATGTCGCGGAGGCACAGCATATATATTTATCCGAAGAATGGTTCCAACCACCTACCATAGAATTCTGTATCGTATTTAAGCCAAATGATTTAACGAGAAATAACTGACGAAGGCAAATAGGGGCTCTTCCTAACGGGTAGGCTGGTTGTCCGGCCAGTCTGAAAGGGAGATGCAGGGCTCACACGACAGTTGTTGCCCGGAATCCTGGTTCTTAGCTGCCGGGAAGTGTCGTCTAGTTATCGTCCAGTCCAGCTTTAGGATATCGTCAGAAATCACTCGATCAATGCGAATTCGAATGACCGCTTCTAGGGTGCGCCGTGGTAAGGCGGCGCTTTCCCAGTGGGTGAAAGCCCCACCCGGCAACCGCTCCAGCCGGAAGCAACCGGAGCAACTATGGAGGTAACGAAATGGTTGAAGCCTCTGGTGAAGCGAGTCACGAATTGGTGACCGCGCGAGTGTGCAGGCCGTAACGCGAGTGAACGCCGAGCAAGCCTCGAAAAGGACGATGCGCAGGTCGACCCGGCTCCTAGACCGGGGAAGGCTGATACGGCTGGGGAAGTGAGCGAATCAGGCACCCAGTCGCTGCGCCGGGGTAGTGGCGACAGCATGTACACCAGGGAAGCGCACGCAACACGGGAAGCCCCTTGGCGTGGCCAGGGATGGCCAACCGGAGGCCCGTGAGGGACAGTCCGGGCGCCTGGGGGTGGCGGAGAGGCCCGTATTACTGAGGAAGCCGGGTAATGCCGGTGGAGGAAAGGGGCCTTAGTTCAAGACGAATGCAGGACGTAGTGAGGGACCAGGAGATTGGGCAACCTATCAACTCCGAAAAGGGTTCAGAAACTACAGAGGGCATTACACGCGAAAGCGAAGGCTGAGCCTCGCTATCGCTTCTATGCCCTGTACGACAAGCTGTACCGCGAGGATATTCTTGACGCTGTCTATGCCCAGTGCCGCTCCAATCGGGGCGCGCCGGGCGTAGATGGGCAGGAGTTCGCGGACGTCGAGGCGTATGGGGTAAAGCGGTGGCTGGGTGAACTGGCGCAAGCGCTCAGAGAGGAGAGGTATCGACCGGACCCCATTAGACGAGTGTTGATTCCGAAAGCCAATGGCCAGCTCCGGCCCTTGGGCATCTCGACCCTGCGGGATCGGGTCTGCATGACGGCAGCGATGCTGGTGCTGGAACCGATCTTCGAGGCCGACCTTCCATCAGAAATATACGCCTACCGACCGCAGCGCAATGCGCAGCAGGCGGTGGTGGAGGTGGAAGAGAGGCTGTTCCGCGGTCAGCGGGACGTCGTAGACGCCGACCTGTCGGATTATTTTGGCAGCCTTCCCCATGCCGAGCTGATGCAGTCGCTGGCGCGCTGGATCGTTGATCGACGCGTGCTGCGCCTGATTAAGCAATGGCTGGAATGTGCCGTCGAAGAAACCGACAAGAAAGGACGGAAGAGACGTACGACCGAGGCCAAGGATAGCCGACGCGGCATCCCGCAGGGCTCACCCATCTCACCGCTGCTGGCGAATCTGTATATGCGCCGGTTTGTGTTGGCATGGAAGAAGTTCGGGCTGGATCGAAGCCTGGGCAGTTGTCTCGTGATCTATGCGGATGACCTGGTGATCTTGTGTCGTCGCGGCAAGGCGGAAAACGCCCTGCGGTCGCTGCGCGAGATCCTGGGCAAGTTGAAGCTCACGGTCAACGAGGAGAAGACACGGATCTGCACGGTTCCGGAAGAGGAGTTCGACTTTTTGGGTTACACGTTTGGGCGGATGTACTCGGCGAGGACGGGCCAGGCCCGTCTCGGAATGCGTCCGTCGAAGAAGAGCATTAAGCGCATGGTTCGCAAGATCCACGCGATGACAGTGCCTTCGAGGACGTGGCTGGAGACCACGGAGTTAGTGCAGCAGTTGAACCGCGCCCTGCGCGGCTGGGCGAACTACTCTCGGGTAGGGACGACCAGCCGGGCCTACCGTGCGCTGGACAACTACACCGCTCCGCGGTTGCGCCGGTGGCTGCGCCACAAGTACAAGGTCAGGCGACGCAAGGGCGGGACGTATCCCCTCTCGCACCTGTACGGGCACTTTGGACTCGTGCGCCTGACCCAACTTGGACGCGGCGAGCCGTGGGTGAAGGCGTGAGGTCTTGTCCGAAAGCCGGATGCGTTATGTGCCCTTCCCACTTATGTGGCGCCCAGCTCTGAGAGCCCCTTGGCGCCAGATCCAGGCTGTTGCGGGCGCCACATAAGCAGACGAGGTCAAAGCGACCGAAGGAACTCCATCAAGCTTCGGTCCTGGGACCAAGGATTGCCGGTCTGGCGTTGTGGGCCGGGCTCGCACAAAGCAAGGGCTTGGGCCTTCATTTCCAGATCGATTTCGGCGTAGACGTTTGTCGTTTCCAGTGAGGAGTGGCCCAACCATGCGCGGATGGTGTTGATGTCCACTCCGGCCCGGAGCAGATGGACGGCCGTCGTATGGCGGATGGTATGAGGGCTGACACGCTTGGCGATCAGTGAGGGCATGCCGGCGGCTGCCCGCAGTGCGTAGCGTCGTACCAGTTTATGGATTCCGAAGCGGGTGATGGGCTGCGAGCATCGATTCAGGAAGACCGGTTCGGAGGGGCCGCGAGAAGTGATCATGCGGCTCAGGACTCGCGCCGTGGCCGGCCACAAGGGGCAGTGCCGTTCCTTCCTGCCTTTGCCCAGGAGTCTGACCGAGGGTGAACGTGTCAGTTCCAGATCGGAGACGACGACTTGGGCAGTTTCTCCGGCCCGGGCCCCCGAGTTGTAGAGGAAGAGCAAGAGCGTATGCTCGCGGCAGCCTTGGGCGGTTGCTGTGTCGGCGGAGCCCTGCAAGGCATCCATCTCAGCTTTCTCGAGATAGGGAACGACCGTCTGGACGCCCTTCTTGAAGGGAAGGCTGCAGATCTGAGCACACCAGGCAACATGCTCGGGGCTGTGCTCGGCCACGAAGCGGCTGAGCGCCCGGACGGCTGCCAAACGTTGATTGCGGGTGGCAACCCCGCATCGGCGGGACTCTTGTAGATGGGACAGGAACAGGCGCACCATGTCGGTGGACACATCTTCGACGGCGAGACGTTCGATCGGCTTTTGCCAGCGGGCGACCAGAAACGGAAGCAGCAGTTTGAAGGCATCGCGATAACTGCGTTGTGTGTTGGCAGTGAGGTTGCGCTCAGCGACCAAGTGCTCCAGGAGGAAACGCCGGATCCAAGGGCCGAGCAAGGTTGCATCAGACATGATTCACCTCCGGGCAGGCCTAGCGTTCGAAGCGGGAGCCGGCCAGCTCAAGCAACTCCGGCGTCATGGTGAGGTAGCGCTGGGTGGCGCTGAGGTTCAGGTGCCCCAGGTAGGTGGACAGCCGAGGTAGGAGACGCTGGACGTCCTCCCCCTCCCGGTACCACGCTACCAGACGGTGCACCACGAAGGCATGACGAAGATCATGTAGACGCGGTTGATAGCGGGCGCCGTCGTCACGAAAGACCTCGGCGAGACGGCGCAGACGGCAAAACGCTCTTTCGGCCATGGAACGCGTCACGGCCTTGCCGGTGCGGGTCAGAAAGAAAGGAGAATCCGGACGGGGTCGTCCCTTGCCCCGGCGCAGCCCTTTGGCATAAACGTCTAGAGCACCGGCAAGGCGGGGCCCAATGGGCACCAGCCGGCTCTTGAAAAACTTGCCTTGGCGGATCGTCAGCAGGTCTCTGTTCAGATCGACATCCGCCAAGGTCAGTGAAAGGGCCTCTCCGATGCGCAGGCCAGCACCGTAAAGCATCAGGAGCAGCGTTCGCAGCGTCGTTCCCTCCAACTGGGCTCGGGGGTGCAAGGCCGAATCGGCGGCCTGAAGCAGACGCTGCAGTTCAGCCTGGGTGAAGATGTAGGGCTTGAAGGGAGGGGGCAGTTTGGGAAGGATTCGGGGCAGCGGAGAACAAGCCACATACCCCCGTCCGATGGCGAAGCGGTAGAAGCCGGACAACACGGTATGCTTGCGATGCCAGAAACGAGTGACCGCTCCACTGCCGGCGAGATATTCCCGCACTCGGTCCGGTTCGACCTCAGCGAGGTCCACATCTCCCATGGCTCGACAGAATGCCTTCAGGACAGTGGCTTCGGTGCGGAAACGCGAACCCATCGACTGCTTGAGGACGACATATTGGTGGGTGAGTTCAGCAAGTTTCATATCAAGCCCCCCAGATCGAAGCGGGCGACCTCGCGCAGGCCTGTCAAGTCGACTTTGGCGTAGACCCGGGTGGCGTCGGGACTGCGATGCCCCAGATGATCACCGATTTCCTTGAAGGAGAGCCCCCGGGCCAGCAAGTGTGCGGCACAGGCGTGGCGCAGGGAATGAGGTCCGCGATGCACAGCCGCAATGCCGAGCCGCAAAAAGCGGCTGCTGGTGACATGGTAAAGGCCGCCCGGTGAGAGAGGGCGGAAGGGGGCGTTGAGGGTCAGAAAGACTTCGCGGTGCCGACAGCGCGGGCGGACCTTCAGCAAGTAGCGCAGAATCGCTTCGCCGGTGGTGCGCGTGAGCGGGTACTCCTGTGAGCGTCGCTGTTTGGATCGAGAAACGACAACCTTCTCCTGTTCCCAGTCGATATCCTCGAGCCTCAGGCGACCTACCTCGCCGCTACGCCATCCGTATACCGAAAAGAGCATCAGAATAGCCCGGTCCCTAATGTCGCGGGATTGAGTGCTTTCGGCGCTCGGGATCAGGCGTCGGACGTCTTCCCAACGAGGGCCCGTCGGAAGCCCCTCGTGGCGGAAGATGCGGGGGCTTTCGATCGCGTCGGCGATACCGTTACCGCACCATCCCCGCCTTTCGGCATGACGAAAAAATGCCCTCAGGGCCTTCGCACTGGTCGCCGAGGAGACTCGGCTCCACCCTTGGCCTTTCAGGGCGAGGAAGGCGTCCACGTCCAAGGCTGTAACCTGGCCGAAGGGACGGCCGGAGGTACTGAGCCAGTCCAGAAACTGCCTCGCTTGCCAATCGTAAGAGGCGATTGTGGCGGGCGATAACCCACGCTCACCGTGAAGGACGGCCGCAAAATCTTTCAGAAGTGACGCAAAGGGAACCGGCTCGACCTCGGTCTCTTTCAGACGACCTAAGAACCGTAGCCAGTCCCGTGCCACCTGTGTGAAGTGATGACCGGGCCAGTGCAGTCCTTGCGAGCGGCCTCGTCGACGTTGTCGGCGGGCCCAATGTCCAGCGGCCGTCCCAACTTCGGCTAAGCTGATCGCGCTGCCCGGCTTGAGGCGAAGTTCTCGGGCAACGACGAGCAACTCTCGAGCAATCCGAACCAGAGTGGTCGACGCAAGGCCCTGCTCACACTTGTGAACTAAGTACCGCTCGCGCTCCTTCGCAAGCGGACCGTCTCGATGACGGGCCAGAACCCTCGGATACTTGAACAGCTTTTCATACATGGTCAAACCTCCTTTCCAGGAAGTCTGACCATGGCCCGCATTATGTGTCGCTCATCCAACCAAGAGCATCGGTTCTACTGGTGTCCGAGAGCTGGGCGCCACATAAGTAGGAAGGGCACATAACGCATCTTATGTGCCGCGGCACATAAGATGCGGTAGCTCCGCATGTCCGGTTTGATGAGGAGGGTGTGGAAACGGAGTGATGGTCCGGCTATTGAGGCACCGCCAGACGAAAGGGGCGGTAACAGATAGGCCGAACCTTAGACCACCGCGCCACATCCTTACTCTACTGTTACCAGTCCTTCGTTCAGACGTTTCCAGGCAAGATCTGAGTGGCTGCTTTTAGGTGCGGTTTCAACCGGTCACTCAGGGGCGAGCTACTCTGACACCGTTTTTGCGGTCAGATCTGCGCTATCACACCTTGAGGCACCGCGAAAGACGAAGACAATCTAAAGACGGATAAGGAAGGAACTCAGACCTCCTGGAGCCTCACTTCCCCATCCCTTAGAATCACCCCATGGTCCGCGAATACGGCCCCTTCCGTGAGCGATTCGAGGAGTACATCCTGGAGCGAACTGGTGACCATCCCTCTGTCGTTCGCATGGTCATGATGCAGTCTCGGCCTGGGGTCTAGGGAAGGTGTTCTTGACTCTCCAACACCAGAGGCGCATAAGAAAGGGTAACGATCCATTGCTAACCCTCAAAATTCACAACGAGGAATTCGGTGGACTTGTTCTAGGAGTGGTCAGAAGCTTTGACGTGCTCACACCGGACGAAGATCGTCATTGACGGACGGCATGAAGGCGAGATTACCATTGCTGAGGATGAACAGCGCTGCGTTCTGAAGCGGTCAGGTTTTATATCAGAGCTGACGGTTTACATCTGCAAGTCCAAAGTCGGCCACATCGCCAGATTACTGACGAAGCAGAACTGGGCGGCGCTTCACGACTTCGACCTGGAGCTTCTCCCATGGTACTGTCCGAAGTGCGACAGTCTCTACCCGGCGAGATCCTGGCACACCTGGGACGTGTTCGATGACGATGGGTGGCATGATCAGGTTCGTGGCCGGTGTCCGCAGGGGCATGAAAGAATGCTTGAGGACTGACCAAAGGCATTCACCTTTCTGAGGTCAGAAAGGCTACAGATCGTTTTGAAACAACGCTGTCAAATCCGCGTTAGAGGTAAGGAGGAGGTCTTCTATGTCAACGATTCTCTACACGGGCAGCTTCGGTTCTGATGATCCCACCCGAGGAACTCTGCCATTCATCGCTGCATTAGGTGCGGAGGAAGCAGGACACCAGGCCCAAATTGCGTTGCTGGGCGAAGCCACCTATCTGATGAAGGATGCCATTGCCGAGCACGTCCAAGCGGTAGGTCTTCCAGCCCTGCGGGAGCTGCTACCCAAGGTGATCGAGCACGGTATCCCTGTATACGTCTGAGGCCTCTGTGGAAAGGCCCGTGGGGTCTCAGAGGACGACTTTACAGCCAAAAATGCTCAGTTCATCACGCCCAAGACCCTTGCCGAGCTGACAGTAGGTGCGGATCGAGTAGTGTCTATTTGAAACGCATCTGCTTGTTGCTGAGGTACTTTCTGGTCGGGAGTGAGAAGCACCAGCCTAGACCTTCAAGTCGGCGATCACATCAAATGGCTAGGCGATGACCTGCGCCATCCTGATCGAAGCGGCATCGAGAAGCTCCACCTCCTGGTTGTCGAGGTCGAGCCCATCAACGTCTCCGGTTGCAAGCTGCTTGAGCGCCTTTCCCATGTATTGCTCACACTCAACGCTAATCGTCATGGTCTTCTCCTCTTCGGCCTTCCGTCGGTTTCGCGTCGCCTGGGTCATCTGGTGTCGGTCCCTTGGGGGCTCGTGTACCCGCTCATTTAGCTCGGCCAGTCCAGTGGCTGTTGCGCGAGGGCTTCTTCAGGATGGCTAGCGTCCATCGTGTTGCTCCGTCCGCGGATCGGCCTGGCCACTCTCAACCCAAGCGTCCACCTGGCTTCGCTTGAACTTCCAAAGCCGTCCAACTCGGTGTCCCGGAAACCCTCGTTCCTCGATCCACCGGTAGAGCGTCTCCGTGGTGACGCCGAGATGCGCGAGGATCTCGTCAGCGGAAAGCCATCGCTCAGTGCTCATTTCAGCTCCCAAATGAAACCTCGCCGTGGGCCGCGCTCTTTGGCTGCGCGACTCTCGAGTTGAAGCCCACACTTGAGGACACCGCCTACAGTGCGGTTCGGGTGCCATGGGAGGCCTTGTGCTTCTTTGCGCCCATAGCCCTGTATATCGGCGCGACACGTGGGAACCTTTGCCCGATCGCGAAAAAGGTGCTGAAGCTGTTTGTGTACGGTTATCTGAACCGCGTGCAGTCCAGTCGCCGGCTGTAACGTGAAGCCCAGCGCAATGTGGAACTGATGTGGCTGACCCGCCGGCTGGCGCCGGACTTCAAGACCATCGCCGCCGACTTTCACAAGGATAATGGGACAGCCATTCGTCTAGTGTGCCGCCGGTTCGTCATGGTGTGCCGCAACCTCAAGCTCTTTGCCAACGCTTTGGTGGCCATCGACGGCAGCAAGTTCAAGGCGGTCAACAACACCTATCGGAACTTCACCCGGGCCAAGATGAAGCGGCGCATCGCCCAAGTGGATGCGACGATCGTGCGTTACCTGAAGCAGTTGGCCAAGGCCGACCGCCAGGAACCGGCCGAGGATAAGACCCAGCGATTGGAGGACAAGATCGCGGCTCTGAAGAAGGAGATGGTGCGCCTCGGTTGAGGATAATCTACGCAACTTCTCGCCTCTGAGTGTTTACCTGAAGTCCTTTCAGCCACCTGAATCCACCTCTGAGTCACGTCCATCGTGTACACCCGGTTGGGCCATGCTCGTCCTCGACCAATCCCTTTGGAGGAGGCCCAGCAAAACGGTGTCATGGAAGTTGCCGAGTTGATGCCATCGCTCTCGTAGATAGCCCTCTCTCCGGAATCCTTGGCGCTCGAGCACCTGGAGTGAGCGCTCGTTCTTCGGATCGACGTCCGCTTCCAGTCGATGCAGGTCGAGCGTGTCGAACACAAACTTGATCAGCACTTCTAGCGCTTCCGCCGCAAGACCGTGTCCCCACGCGTTTCGACTAAGCGCAAAGCCGACTTCGGCTCGTCGATTCCCGAGATCGACGTTGAAGAGCGTACAGGTTCCGAACACTTCGTCAGTTTCCCGCGAGCAGATACCCCACCGGAAACTTTTTCGCGATCGGAAGAGTTGATGGATCTCCTCGATTAGTTCCCTCGCTGAGTCGAGATTCCGTAGCGGTGGCGTGCTCCAGAACCGCATCACCTCAGAATCGCCGAAGATCGTAAGAATCTCAGGTGCGTCCTGCTGCGTGATCCAACGTAGATCCAGCCTGCAACCGGACAGTCTTGGAAGCTCATGGTCCCATTCGAACGAAGGCATCATCCCTCCGCGTATTCATGATCACCTGTAACTGAATAAGATAAGGTCGGGGACCGGTGCGAAGCAAGCCCCGTCTTCTTTTAGAGGGGTCCTACGCCCGTGCCAGGTTCACTTTTAGCCCTGGGAAATATGCCCGCCCTAGATACCAGTGCCCATAGGAATAGTTCGGAAACAGGTCGACTGTCTTGAGGCCCTGCTTTATCGTCCGATCGTACTGGCGAGCTAGGTTGAATATTGATGCCAGATCAGCGTTTCGAAGGGGTGAAAGCGGATCAAGCTTTAGGGCAAGAGTCATTTCAGCGACGCCCTCCTCAGATCGCCCCGTTACCAACAACATCTCCCCATACTGGGAGTGGGCTTCCGCATAGCCGGGATTCAGCTCAAGGGCACGCTTGAACTCTCTCTCGGCCGCCGACCAGTCCTATTCATAAGTCGCCCAGATTATTCCCATTGAGGTATGGGCTTCGCCCAGTGAATCGTCCAGTTCGAGGGCACTGGCCAATGACCGCTTTTGGCCGTTCAGTCCACGTTTCCGCGGAAAACTTGAGTGTCCGCTTTTAGGGTGCGCCGTGGTAAGGCGGCGCTTTTCCCAGTGGGTGAAAGCCCCACCCGGCAACCGCTCCAGCCGGAAGCAACCGGAGCAACTATGGAGGTAACGAAATGGTTGAAGCCTCTGGTGAAGCGAGTCACGAATTGGTGACCGCGCGAGTGTGCAGGCCGTAACGCGAGTGAACGCTGAGCAAGCCTCGAAAAGGACGATGCGCAGGCCGACCCGGCTCCTAGACCGGGGAAGGCTGATACGGCTGGGGAAGTGGGCGAAGTAGGCACCCAGTCGCTGCGCCGGGGTAGTGGCGACAGCATGTACACCAGGGAAGCGCAGGCAACACGGGAAGCCCCTGGGCGTGGTCAGGGATGGCCAACCGGAAGCCCGTGAGGGACAGGCCGGGCGCCTGGGGGTGGCGGAGAGGCCCGTAGTACTGAGGAAGCCGGGTAATGCCGGTGGAGGGAAGGAGCCTTAGTTCAAGACGAATGCAGGACGTAGTGAGGGGACCAGGAGATTGGGCAACCTATCAACTCCGAAAAGGGTTCAGAAACTACAGAGGGCATTGCACGCGAAAGCGAAGGCTGAGCCCAGCTATCGCTTCAGCGGTGGCTGGGTGAACTGGCGTCAGACCACGGAGTTGGTGCAGCAGTTGAACCGCGCCCTGCGCGGCTGGGCGAACTACTCTCGGGTAGGGACGACCAGCCGAGCCTACCGGGCGCTGGACAACTACACCGCTCCGCGGTTTCGCCGGTGGCAGCGCCACAAGTACCAGGTCAGGGGACGCAGGGGCGGGACGTATCCACTCTCGCACCTCTACGGGCACTTTGAGCTCGTGCGCCTGACCCAACTTGGGCGCGGCGAGCCGTGGGTGAAGGCGTGAGTCTTGTCCGAGAGCCGGATGCGGTAGTTCCGCCTGTCCGGTTCGATGAGGAGGATGTGGAAACGGAGTGATGGTCCGGCTATTGAGGCACCGCCAGACGAAAGGGGCGGCAACAGATAGGCCGAACCTTAGACCACCGCGCCACATCCTTACTCTACTGCTTGGAGTCGTTCGGTTGGACGTGTCCGCGGAGAGTTTTGACCGACCGCTTCTGGAAGCAGTCGGTCGGGTGCGATCAAATCGGAGCATCGGGAGCGGCAGAAGCGAGTGTTGGCGTTGTACGTGGATGGCAATATCAAACAGGCCGTCTTGAACGAGAAGAATGACGAGATCGAGGAGCAGTTGGCAAACGCGAAGACCGATCTTGATCGGGTCAATGTTGAGATCGCGGCCATGCTCAAGACCCCGGAACATCGTACAGGGATTAAAGCGAGACTGGAAGAACTCAGGGCAGGCCTGGGACAGTATGTGCAGAGTAGGTTCGAAACGCTCAGCTTCGCGGACAAGAGAAGCCTTATCGAAGTGGTCTTCGACTATGCTGGCGACAAGGTCCAGCTTTCCTATCAGCCTGGAGACACGAATAGGTATTGCAGCCAGTTGCCGGCAGGGGTGAGGCCGACTTGGAAGTCCATTTTGAACTTCGACGTCATGGAGCGAGCGGTCAAGGAGGCCAGGCTCGGAAAGACTCTCGGTGAAGCCCTCACAATCGCGCAACGGAGCGTAATCGGACCAGGAGGACAGGATATATGTAAACTGCAAGGATGGTCCCGACCATCCTACCTACAATAGAATCCTGTATCGTATTGAGGCCAAATGATTTAACGAGAAATAACTGGCGAAGGCAAATAGGGGTCTCTTCCTAACGGGCAGTCTGGTTGTCCGGCCAGTCTGAAAGGGAGATTCAGGGCCCACACGACAGTTGTAGCCCGGAATCCTACACTATGTTCCTCCTATTCGAATTGAAACGAGTACAGTTTGGCATTCTGGATCGAGATCTTCAGCTGGATGGGAGTCCCGGCCAGTTTGCTTAGATCGCTCTTCCCACCCCAGCTCACCCGATGCCGGCCCGTCTTCGTCAGGGGGTCGGCGTCCTCCAACTTCAGACCCTCCAGCGGCCGGTGGTCGGGGCCGATGACTTCTACCTTGATCTTGGGGGAAGCAGCACGGAGTTCGGGGGAAGCCAGATACCCCTTCATGTTGAGATACAGTTCGTTGCCCTCGAATGAAAACAGCCGAGTGACCAGGATGCCGGGGCGGAGCTTGCCTCCGTCGATCGACACGAAATTGTCCATCGGCAGCGTGGCCAAACCGATCGCACGACGCGCCTTTTCTCCCTTTTCATACAATTGCTCGGGGCTTCGCCAATTGGATCCGATGTAGTAGATCCACACCCTGCCCTCATAGACGATCGGGGCGGCGAAGATGTAGATGCTGGTGTCGTCAAAATCCCCGAAGTACTGCCCGTTGTCGAAGAAGGGCTCCCGATACTCCCTGTGGTAGAGGATGCCGTCGCGGCTGTAGATGAACTCGGGGTAGTGCCGCATGTTGGTGGTCCGATAGATCGATATCAGTCCCAGGTACAGATCCGCGTGGGTGAAGGCCGCCATGGCGTAGAACTCGGTGTCGGGATAGTCCTTCTCGTCGGGCACGATCAGGGTCTGAGGCTCGTTCCAATGGATGCCATCCGGGGTCTCGGCCCGTCCGATCACCCGCTTGCCCAGGGGACAGCGCCTGTGAAGACAGCTCTCCATGTGGACCGCATAGATCTTCCGGATGGGGTCCCACCCCATGAAGACGGTCGGGCCCCAACGTCCGGTTCGGGGGCTGGTGTCGATGACGTGATTCCCTTCGTAGGGCGTCCAGTCGAACCCATTGGGGGAATAGTACAGGTCCATCGTCATCGGGGCGTTGACGTCGTCCGTCCAGACCAGGGCCTTGAAGCGCTTGGCTGGATCGGTCTCGTGAGGGTCCCAGTAGGACGGCGGCGGGCTCTCTTCGGGGAGCAGGTTGTTGTCGCGCGATCCCTGGAATTCAACCCGTCCCAGATTGGGCTTCTCCCAGTGAACCCCGTCGCGGGAGAAGGCATAAGCTCGCCTCCTGCTGCCCTTGACCCTTTCCATGACCGGTCCGTTCGGGGTGAGACGAGCGAAGAGCTGGCCGGTGTAGTACCACATCTTGAATAGCTTGGCGTCGCCGTCGTAGAGCACTGCTCCCGTCTGGATCAGGTTGCCCTCCCAGGGACGGTCCTGTTTCAGGATCGGGTTGTTGGGGTGCTTGGTGGCCTGGTTCAGGACCTGGCGTGCGTCGGTCAGGGACTGGATGATGTAGGAGTCGACGAAGAGTTGGCGGGTCTTGCCGATCTCCAGAAACGCCGGTGAGGCGCCCCAGGCGGACCCGGGGAGCATCGCCGTAAGGGTCAGGAGAATCAGGCAGATCAGGGGAACGGCTCCACTTCGATGATCAGTTGTCCGGTTCACCGGAAGTTCGTCTGGACGCATCGTCTCCTCCTCTTTGAAGAAACCCTCAGGTTACAAGATAAAGTATGCGAGGAAGCTCAGGATAACAAGCCCCGGGGTCCAAACCATGGGGAAAATGAAGAAGGGTTGAAAGTTCGACGCGCCTTGCCAGACAAGCAAGATTTCCTTTCTCGGAGACCGGGGCTAACTGGGACCTATTTCCTTCCTTTCCGTCCGCTCGTAACTGATCTACGTGGGGAGTTGGGCTGGCGGATCAGGTGCGCCGCGCGGGCTTTTTCCCGTGCCTTTCGCTTTGCATTGTCCTTGGGATCCTGCTCGCCTTCAGCTCTGTTGTCTGCATCGCTAGCGTCCTCCCTTGCCTTTGTCCGTGCCCGTGCCCGGACTTCATCTTGTCGGTGGCACTTGACGTCCAGACGTGCTAGACTACCTCTTCGTATTCGGGCATCAGTCCGGCGGCGGCGAACAGCAGGATCTCATTTCATTCCCCCGAGGTCGCGCCGCTAACAATTCCCTCTTACCCCTCACTGTTGTACGGGTCGGAAACTACGGTCGTGCCGCACAGACCCTGTCTGCGCGCATACGGCAGAGAATAGGTTTTTCATGTCTACTTTAGCATCCACTGTATCGAACGGATTCAACCGGTTCGGCCTCCACGAAGACCTCGTACGCGGTATCCGCGACGCTGGCTTCGAAACCCCCTGGCCTATCCAGCTTCAAACCATTCCAGCTGGCCTCGACGGCCGCGACGTGCTGGGCCTGGCTCATACCGGCACCGGCAAGACGGCGGCCTTCGCGCTACCGCTACTCGACCGGCTCCTGCAGGCGCGCCGCCCCGGCCCTCGCGCCCTGGTGCTCGCCCCCACTCGGGAACTCGCCACCCAGATCGCGGTCGAGATCCGCGCGCTCTCCAAGTACACCCGCTTGAAGGTACTCACGATCTACGGCGGCGTCTCGACGCGCGAGCAGGTCAGGGCGATGGTTCAGAGCCCGGAGATCATTGTGGGCTGCCCAGGCCGCGTGCTTGACCTGCTCCAACAAGGTGTGCTCCGCCTCTTCCAGATCGAGACCCTCGTGCTCGACGAAGCCGACCACATGTTCGACATGGGCTTTCTGCCGGATATTCGCAGCATCCTCAAGGCCCTGCCGGCACGCCGGCAGAACCTGCTCTTCGCGGCTACCATGCCGAGGGAAATTCGCCGCTTGGCGGACGATATACTGAAGGACCCGCGCCTGGTGGAGTTGGCCGATACCGCACCGGCTGCCACTATCGATCACGCGCTGTATCTGGTCCCGGAGCGGCGTAAGCGAGCCCTGCTCGAGCACATGCTGACCCGAGATGACTGCGAATCGGCCATCGTCTTCATCCGTACGAAGCAGCGCGCCCAGCGCTTGGCCGAGGAGCTCAGAAAGGAGGGGCACCGGGCGGTAGGCCTCCAGGGAAACATGGACCAGCCCGAACGTGATCGAGCCATGCAGGGCTTCCGTTCGGGCCGCTACGACGTCCTGGTGGCAACGGACATCGCGGCACGTGGCATCGACGTCAGCGGCATCTCCTACGTGATCAACTTCGACGTCCCGAACACACCCGAGGCCTACACCCATCGCATTGGACGCACGGGTCGGGCGGAGTGCGAAGGCGTTGCCCGCACATTCGTCACCGGCAGTGATGGCGACTGGGTGCGCGCCACGGAACGCATGATCGGAGCACCGATCCCACGCCGGCACGTCGAGGGGTTCGAGCCGGACACCGAGGAGAACCCCAATCCCCCACGCTCACCACGAGGCCCGGCGCCCGGCGTGCGACCTGGCGGACAGAAGAGGAGCAGTCGACGCAGTTCGGCGGACCGCAGGAGCGGCCGAAGACGCGCCGGCTAGACCGACGTCCGCTGCGGGCGAGGGGCCGAATTGCTGCTGGGCCGTTGACAGCGCCTTTCGAAGCGCCCGAAATAGAACGTCGGCTCCTGAAACCTGAAACCATTCCACCCCTACCCCGCTTCGGCCCCTACCCCGCTTCGGCCCCTACCCCGCTTCGGCAATACAGTAGAGCGTGTCCTGGCTGCGCAGGAATAGTTCGTTTCCTACTACGATCGGCGAAGCGATGAAGAAGTGATCGGGCATCGAGTTGATCCGGAGTACCTGGTATTTTCCCCCCATCTTCATGACGATGACATCTCCCTGTTCGCTGGCCAGGTAGAGTTTGCCCTTGGCGGCGATAGGAGAGGCTTTGAACTGGTAGGGATTCGGCAATCGCTGCTGAGAGTAGTAGGGTTCTCCGGTCTTGGCATTCAAGCAGCTGATCATGCCGCGATCGGTCACCATGTAGAGCTGGTCTCCATGGAGTACAGGAGAGCAGGTGTAGGAATTACCGCGCTGGTTGGTCCACACGATCGCGTCCGAATCCGTAAGGTCACCTTTCCGACCTAGTCTGATGGCGAGGAGGTTGGGCTCGCGATGACCCGTCATGACGATCACCGTGTCACCATAGCGAACGGGCGCTGGAACCGGATTGGTGCCGAGACCGCCGCATTCCCAGATCAATTCACCGCTTCTCAGGTCGTAGCTACGCACTCGCGTAGTCCCGGTGACGATCGCTTCGGCCCTACCGCCGTATTCAACCACCAGTGGAGGTGCCCAGGTACTTCGCTCCTCGCGGCTCGTCCGCCAAAGCTCCTTGCCCGTTCGTTTGTCCAGGGCGAGGATGAATGAGGAGCCCTCATGGTCGGCATTTAGCACCAGAGTATTTTGGTGGAGCACCGGTGCGGTGCCCTCGCCGAAGGCGTTTCGCATCTTGAGCTTCACGCCGAGATCGGTTTTCCAGGCCAGGTTGCCCGCGAGATCGTAGGCGTACATGCCGCGAGAGCCAAAGAATGCAAAAACATGTTTGCCGTCGGTGACGGGAGAGTTGGAGGCGAAGCTGCCATAGCGGTGGTGAAATCCCTCGTGGGGCGTTTCAACTGTTGCCACTTTCCGCCACAGTGTCTTGCCGTTATTCTTGTCCAGGCAGATCAGCTCGAAGCTGTGCTCCACCAGCGGGATCTGGGGGTGCCGGCCTCTGCCGCGGCCACGTTTTCCCTTGCCTCGTTTTCCGCTTCTCCGGACTGGGGGAGGAGGAGGCTCGATTGATGCCGCTGACTCTGCTGGGGATTCGACCTCTTTGGTGGGAACGGCAGTCGTGAGAAAGATCTTGTCACCCCAGATGATGGGGGTGGAGTGGCCCTTTCCGGGAATGGCCTTTTTCCACTTTACGTTTTTGCTGGTGTCCCACTGGAGTGGGGCGTCGCTCGCGGCCACCCCGTTGTCTTGAGGCCCGCGCCAGCGAGGCCAGCTCGCCTCGGTCTCGATTCCGGAGGCGGCAGGATTCGTGAGTGGGGACACGAGTATCGTCATCAGGAACATCAGGCCAGCTAAGGCGGCCAACTTCCATCCCTGTCTTTTCTGCATGGCATTCTCCCTTAAGGCTTGAAAGAGCGTGTCTTCGTCGGTCGGTCGTGGCTCCGGCAGAGAGCCCGGCAAGTGCATCCGATAACCGCCCCTCATGATACAACAACGCCTGAATACGTCGCACGTCCAGACGTTCAGACGTGCGACGGATTCTTCCAAGTTTACCTCGACACCAGACAGAATCACCGGTCTGGGCTACAATCTCAGCCAATAGAAAGAGGAAAGTTGAGTCTCCCGAAAAAGGAACGGAGTCACCATGTCGGAAACCCTCAAAGTGGCCCTTACCTGGCCCGCCTCCGCTGAGAAAGTTCGCCTCTATGAGTCTTACATCTCCTCCAAATGTCGGATTGTCGTGCCCCGGGGGGCAGAACCCGACGATCTCACCGAGGCGGCGCGGGATGCGGATGTGGTCGTCGGAGGCTACGTTCCCGCCTTCATGATTGCCGGCGCCAAGAACCTGAGAATGGTGCAGGTGACCCATGCTGGAGCGATTGCCGGTAATCCGCTGGAACCGGATCTGGATCAGGCCTACCTGGGTTTTTCCCTCAAGATGCTCAAGGCTCGCGGTATCCTGATGGGCAACATCCATGGCAACAGCGTTCTGGTGGCCGAGCAGGCGGTCACGTTCCTGCTAGTCCTGGCCAAGCGGATGGTTCAGACGGACCGCGCGCTCTCCGATGGGAAGTGGTACCCCTCCACAGAGTCGACGCGTAGCGTGACGATCAAGGGGAGCACCGTGGCCATCATCGGTCTGGGATCAATCGGCCAGGAAGTCGCCAAGCGAGTCCGAGCCTTCGGAGCGAGCGTCACCGCGATCAAGAGGAATCCCGCGCCGGAGTTGGTTGAAGAACTCGGACTCGATTTCCTGGGCGGACCAGGAGACTTGCATCAGGTGCTGTCCGATGCTGATTTCGTTGTGCTGACGACGCCTCTTACCCACGAGACCTACAAGATGATTGGTGAGGCGGAACTGAAGGCAATGAAGAAGACAGCCTTTCTGATCAACGTTGCGCGAGGGGACCTGGTGCAGGAGCAGGCCATCTACCAGGCCCTGACAGGGGGTGGGATCGCAGGCTTTGCCAGCGATGTCTGGTGGTTCTACGATTGCAGACCCTTCACCGAAGATTTTCTGACCATCGGATACTTCTGTCCCGTCCCTTCGAGGTTGGGCGTGCACAGACTGGAAAACGTCATTGCAACCGCCGATCGCTCCTGCTTCACGACGACGATGGAGGAGGATTACATGAAAGACGCACTGCAGAACGTCGACATGCTGGCCGCAGGAGAAACTCCCGCCAACCTGGTCGACCTGCGACCTCCTACGCCGCCCGCCAGCGCGCAGTTCCCGCCAACAAGACGCACCCCAGGCCCACGACCGTGGTTAGAAAGCCGGTCAAGAATCCTATCCAGGGGACCAGGAAGAGCAGTCTGAGAAGAAGGGCCCCGATCATGAATGCAATAAGGAGATGGGGGTTCTCTGAGACTCGCAGCAATTGCAGGAGTTTTCTGCCGAGCCAGAGAGCGACTGGAATCGGGCTGAGGTAGAGGAGGATCAGGTAGCTGCCTAGCAGGAGGGATCCTGCCGGAAGACCTATCAGGGTCAGGAAAAGGAGGAGAGCTGCTACCGGGGTAGCGACCAGAAGCGCGAAGCCGAGCCCCAGGCTGGCGAGAGGTTGTTTGACAAGGGTGTCGGCGGCTTCGGTCGATAGCCCGGGAAAAATCAAGAGCCAGAGAATTCCGACGGCCAGGAAGCCCAGTAACAAGAGCCAGCTGATGATTCGTCCAAATGAGAGGAGCCCTTCCTTGGCCTCTTCCCAGCGTTCGGCGGTGAGTTGGGGAGTCAATTCTTCCTGCTCAGGTTGTGTCTGCTCAACCCCGCCTTTTACTTCAGCGCTAGGGGCAAGTGCTGCTGCCTCCTCGCTCTTGTAGTGCAAGAAGCCGTGGATCACGGCCGTTTCCTCTAGCGTGATCTTGCGAACGGTGACGTCGACGTTGCCGCTGACTTCCCCCGAGATTACCAGCTCGTCGGCCGCCCCTACCACATTGCCACCCACCTTGCCGGACAAGCGCCCCTCCTGCACCCCTAGCCTTAGATTCTTCCCGATCATGCCGTCTCCGGCGAGGTGAAACTCCTGGCCGAAGAAGAGGGTGTTGCCGTCGACCTCTCCTTGGATCTCGAGACGTTGTCCGGCGGAGCGAAGATCACCCCTGGTGTGTCCTGCGAGTCGAAGATACTGGCCGGCCGCCCAAATGTCGCCCTGGACGTCGCCGCTGAGCATCAGGTCCTGCAGGCCCACGACCAGGTCCCCCGAGACGGCGCCATCCACCCGAACCGACTTTCCGAGAAAGAAGAGGTCACCCAGGACTTGTCCCTTGACGTTTACGCTTTCACCGGCGAAGAGAAGATCGTTGCCGAAGGTCTCTCCCTCGGCAACGGACAGGGTTTTTTCGCCGTTTTCCGCGGCCAGAGAAATCGTTGTAAAAAGCAGGGTAAGGCCCAACAGTGAAAAGGCTTTCGCCATGATCCTGAGATTAGAACCGAATTCTTGTCCTTCTTGCAAGCCGTCGCCGTCCGGTAGTCGCGAAGACCCGTGGGAGCACACAGTTGATCGAATCCTCGTTCCTGCAAGGATTGAAGCACTCTGCGGGGAGGGGACAAGAGAACCCAGTGATTGCGGCGGCCATGGGGCTGGTGCTAGATTCGGGAGATGAGAAGACTGAGGCCTACGTTAGAGGATACCCGTACTGCTGCGGAGGTGATTGGCAGGTACCTGCCCGCTACGCCGATTTCCAGGGAAGACGTCCTTGGTAGCAAGCTAGGAGCGGCTCTGTACGTCAAGCATGAATATAGGAGTCCGGTTGGGTCCTTCAAGGTCCGAGGTGCCTTGAACCTGGTTAACGAGGTTGTCCAGTCTGGTGTAGTCAAGCGTTTGAGTACGGCTTCAACTGGAAACCATGGAGCAGGTATGGCCTTTGCCTGTAGCCGCCTGAATGTTCCACTGACGGTGGGCGTGCCTGTTGGTGCCGATCGAAGCAAGGTCGCTTTGGTGGAGCGATTTGGAGCCAAGCTCGAGTTCCTGGGTCGCGATCTGGATGAGACGAAAGAGCTCATGCTTGCTCGTCCAAAAGACCCGACCGATCTTTTCGTCGAGGACGGCGACTCCCCGGCCATCGTTGCCGGCACTTCGACCATCGGGATGGAAATTGCGAAAGAGCTGCCTCAGGTAGAAGTGGTGGTCGTGCCGGTAGGAAATGGCGCGCTGATCGGCGGCATCGGGAGCGCTCTAAAGGCGAGGAACCCTGGCATTCACGTGATTGGCGTCCAGTCGGAGGCAGCGCCCTGTATGACCCTGTCCTTCCGGGAGAGGGCCCCTCGCGACACCGAGAGCTGCGAGACCTTCGCGACAGGGATGGCGGTACGCATCGCGATACCCGCCGCAGTCGAGTTGATATTGGAGGTGGTTGACGAAATGGTTCTCGTCTCGGAGACCGAACTGAAAGAGGCGATGGGACTCTTCTATCGGGTTACCGGGACCATGCTGGAAGGAGCAGGGGCCGCGGCATTGGCAGCACTTCCTAGGATACGGAATGGGATCCAGAACAAGAATATCTGTCTGGTCGCCAGCGGCGCCAACGTGGATAAGGAGATCCACCAGGAGGTCGAAGAAAGATTTGTCCCAGATCCTATCTGAGTAGGACGCTGGGTCCCAGGTCCCAACTCCGAAGTCAAGCACCACCCTCCGCTTTGTTCGTGGCGCTTGCCGCTGGACGGGATGCTGAAGGAGGCGGCCCCTCTCCCCGGAACTTTTCGTGGCCTCCTAGGAGCCTTTGCGATTCCTTGCGGCGATCAGCTTCTTGATTTTGGCCTGATCTGCGGAAGAGAGGGAAGTATCTTCGAACAGACTCAGAACAAGAGCCTCGGGCGATCCGCTGAAGACCCGGTTGACGAATTCCGTCAGCATATCTGAGATCACCTTCTTCTTCGCGCTGGTCGGTTTGTAGACGTAGGCTCTCCCCTCTTGCCACTTCTTCAGGAACTGCTTGCCCTCCAGGATCTTCATCATGGTCATGACGGTGGTGTACGCAATGCGGCGCTCTTCACGTAGCGCCTCGTAGATATCCCTGACCGTGGCAGTGTTGAGCTGCCAGACAATCTTCATGATGGCCAACTCTTGGGGCGTGAGGATCTTGAATTTACGTTTCATCGAAAAATCCGTTCCTTGTTTTGGCGTTGACCGATCTGCCTTATCGCTCGATCACGCGGGTTTAGTTGGCAATTGGGATTGCAGAACTGCTCAGAGAAATATGGGATTGGGAGTTCAGGGCCCGAAGGTCAGAATCGCTCTACTGCGTCGACTCGACGATACTCTTCACCCTAACCTTGTCCCCCGAAAAATTACCTGTTACATCAACCTGGACGTTGTTCTGGCTCTCTGTGTTTTGAAAAATGGCCAGCGCCATCTTGTTTCCCGCCTCGTCGAAGTTCAAGAATTTACCGTCCAGAATCAGTCCAAAGCCACTCTGCTTACAACTCTCCATGAGGGCACACACAGTCCCGTGCTTCCTCACCTTCTCAGCGTTGGCAGCCATTACTTGACCGCACGCCTTGTCCATGAGGATGCCGGTTTCTTTGGTCTCTTCCCCCAGAACAAGCGGTATTCCCAGGGCCACGAAGAGAGTGAAAAAGGATACCCAATATCTCATGCGATTCGCTTGTCTCGACTAGCCTCTTAGCCTGATCTGAACAGTGGCATTATACAAGGGGACTCGAAGGCTTGTACAGGGCGGTCTAACCTCTTCATCTCGGATGGCCGAAGCATCTGGCTTCAGGCCAAGAAAGGTTTCCGAAGTCTCGCCTGAAGGACGTCGAGTGTCCGAGTGAAGTTGAGGCGGATTAGTGGGCCCCCCCCAACGCTGCTGGCCCCATTCGAGAAAGAAAACTTTGGCCGAGCCATGGAAGCCTGAAGCGCGAGGGAGGGGTTGGGGATCTCCGAGATTCTGCTGTTGTCCAGCTCTCTCCTCGAAACGTGGGGCATACTGCTAACGAGTCAAGTCGTTCGCGGCTCTGTTGGCTGTAGCTGTTTCCGGTACTGTTCACTGATCACTTCACCACTGCTCACTATTCAAGTTTCAGATTAGCGCTGACAGAGAGAACTCAACGGGTCAGCCTACTCCTCACCTCGGATCAGATCCTCGAAGGTTTCGCGTCTGCGGATAACCTCCCACTGGTTCCCGTCGACCAACACTTCTGCAGATCGAACCCGGGAATTGTAGTTTGATGAAAGGGTAAAGCCATAGGCGCCGGCATTCATGATGGCCAGACACTCCCCGGATCTGGAGTCGGGAACGTGACGGTCTCGGGCGAAAAAGTCGCCAGTCTCACAGATTGGGCCCACGACATCGGCCGTGATCCATCTCTTTTTCTCCTGAATCGGCAAGATCTCGTGGTACGCCTGATACAGAGTTGGTCGAAGCAGATCGTTCATCCCCGCGTCGACCACCACGAAGGGTTTCCCATGACTTGATTTCTGATAGAGAACCTGGGTAAGCAGGGTGCCGGCATCGCCTACGATCGAACGTCCGGGTTCCATCAGGATCCGATATCCCTCACTGCCCTCCTCAAGGAACGCAGCATACTTCTTGAGGTCGGGTCTGGTTTCGCCCTGGTAGGGGATCCCAAACCCGCCTCCGAGGTCCAGATGTTGGATGCCGAGACCTTGCCCGCGAAGTTTTTCGGCCCAGCTCTTCAACTTGACGAAACCATCAATGAAAGGCTGGACATCCAGAATCTGGGAACCCATGTGGAAGCCCAAGCCGGTCAGCTGGATGTTTGGCGCTTCCCGAAGCACCTTGACGGTTTGCTCGATCTGGTCGATGTCTATACCAAATTTGTGGTCTCTCAGTCCGGTAGCGATATAGGGATGCGTCTTGGCATCGATGTCCGGATTGATGCGTAGTGCGACTTTGATTTCCAGCGTTCTCTGGTTGGTCAGGTCGATCAATCGCTCCAGCTCCTGTATAGACTCCAGGTTCAGGCTGAGGATCTTCCGCTCGACCGCTAACTCCATTTCCTGGGGAGTCTTGCCCACCCCGCTGAACACAACCTTTCGAGGGTCAGCGCCAACTGTCTGTAGGCGAAACAGCTCCCCCGCCGAGACCACATCGAAGCCGCTGCCCTCCTGCTGAAGAAGACGGAGGATGCTCAGATTCGCATTGGCCTTGACCGAGTAACAGATCAGCGGGTCGATGGCAGAGAATACTTCGGTCAGGTATCGATAGTTTTGGACGATCCGAGCCTTGCTGTAAACGTAGCAAGGCGTCCCCACGCTCTGGGCGATTTCTGCCAAAGACGCGTCTTCGCAAAACAAGTTTTGATCCTGGTAGCCAAAAGCGTTCATCTCACCTCATCCGGATGTTAGCAAAGCCTGTTCGAGAGTGTCTACATCTGCTAGAATCGCCGCTTCAAGCGGGTCCA
Source organism: Acidobacteriota bacterium (assembly GCA_965219005.1). GTDB lineage: Bacteria > Acidobacteriota > UBA6911 > RPQK01 > JAJDTT01 > CAUZIZ01. The sequence goes on from CBDCMS010000004.1 coordinate 1,031,862, forward strand.
GCAGGGAATCCGCGGAGTCCTGTTTCCATCTCCGAAAGGGAACGATTGTGACGGAAGCCTTCGACGTGGTGACTGGAGGGGCCGGCTTCATTGGTTCTCACATTTGCCGTGGTCTCCTTGAGGAGGGACGGACAGTCGCCGCGCTCGACAACTTCTCGACGGGTAAGCGAAAGAATATCCAGGACCTGGCCGGGAATTTTGGGCAGCGGTTTCGGGTTCTCGACCACGATATTCGGGACCATGACGCTCTTGGGAGGGCTTTCGAGGGCGCCGAAACGATCTATCATCATGCTGCCCAACCCTCAGTTCAGAGGTCGGTCGAAGATCCTTTGTTGGCGAACAGTGTGAATGTCGGGGGAACCTTGAGGGTTCTGGTGGCCGCTCGGGACGCAGGGGTGGCGAAGCTGGTTTTAGCGAGCAGTTCGTCCGTCTACGGCGACTCCCACATTTTGCCCAAGGTCGAGGAGATGACTCCGAATCCGATGTCTCCCTATGCCCTGACTAAATACGTGGGCGAAATGTACTGCAAGGTCTTCACCCAGATCTATGGCCTGCCAACAATCGCTCTTCGTTACTTCAATGTGTTCGGACCTCGCCAGGATCCGAACTCAGAGTACTCCGCAGTCATCCCGAAAATGGTAACGAGAATGTTGGCCGGGCAGCGTCCGATCATCTACGGAGACGGGGAGCAGAGTCGGGACTTTACTTTCGTCCGGGACATCGTCAGGGCCAACCTCATGGCGGCTCGGTCAGACACCACGGCGATCAGCGTGAATATAGCCTGTGGAAACCGCTATTCCCTCAATCAACTGGTCGAGAGTCTTAACCAGGTCATAGGGAGTCGACTCGAGGCGATCTACGAGTCGCCGCGGTTGGGCGACGTTCGCCATTCCCAAGCAGGAATCGCGCTGGCGGAGGAAACGATCCGATTCAAGCCGTCCATCTCCTTCCCCGAAGGTCTTCAAAGCACTGTCGAATGGTTTCAAGAGAAGACTGCACCAGAACCCGCCGGGTAGGAAAGATGCTGTCGATGATGCCTCGGAGAGCGCTGAAGAGTTGTCGTTGAAGTGGCTGATTCCGCTGGCTGTAGCGGGGGCCATTGTCGCTTCCACGGCCTCAATAGCCGCCTCCTATATCCTTCTGTCCGTGGCGCTGGTGCTGTCAATCCTGGACGGCTTGAGCGAGCGCGAGATCCGTCTGAGATTTCCTCCCTACGGCAGGATGCTGGGGTTTTTCTCGCTTTTCTTTGTCTTGTCCGCGCTATTCTCGGACGACGTGCTTCACAGTTTCTGGAGTCTCAAACGCTTGCTTCGATTCGCCTTCGTCCCATTGGTCTTCACCTGGTTGGGACGATCGCAGGTGGAGGGGACACTGCGCTGGATCCATGTGTTCGTCATTGCCAGCGCCGGCTATGCGGTACTTCAGTATTTCTGGCTCATGGACGTCGATCTTCTAAACCGCATCACAGGGTTCATGAGCCATTGGATGACTTTTTCGGGTCAACTTATGTTCGCCACCCTTTCTCTGGGCGGTTACTTGTTCTGGAAAGGCGGACTCCTAGCCGACACTTCTCAACCTGGATCAGCGAAGGCACCCAGGGCCAAGGAGACGACTACCCCTCAGGTGGGTAAGTGCGGCACTCTTCTGTGGGGTGCTGGGCTCGCCCTTATGTTGTGGGTGCTTGTCTTGACGATGACCAGGAGTGCCTGGCTGGGTGTTGTTGCAGGAGGTCTTGTCTTGCTGACATTCATTCGGTGGAAGTGGGTATTGTTTGGCCTGGCTGGGTTGGCGTTGGTGGTTCTTACCTTGCCTCAGCCCTTTCGAGATCGACTGAACTCCGGCCTTGACCCTACCGATACCACCACCCGCATCCGAGGCGAATTGCTTCAAACCGGAGCGCGGATGATTGCTGCCAACCCCTGGTTCGGAGTCGGGCCTGGGCTCCTGTCCCGCTCGTCCCTTGGCTATCGTTCCCACGAGGAATTCCCCGACTCGGCATATCAGCACTTGCACAACAACCTTTTTCAGATCGGAGCGGAGCTGGGACTGTTCGCTTTGTCCGCGTGGTTGGCACTGTGGCTGTTGGTTGCGCGCGACCTGATAGGCTTGTATCGGAAGTCCTCGGATGCATTCTGTCGCTATCTGGGGTTGAACGGTGCCGTCGCCGTGGTCGCGTTTCAGGTTGCCGGATTGTTCGAATACAATTTTGGCGACGCTGAGATTGTCATATTGTTGCTTTTCCTCGTAACGGCTCCCTATGCAGTCCGAGCTACAGCGAACTCATCCTCTTAAGGTTGCGATTCTCGGCAATCGTGGTATCCCCGCCAGCTATGGCGGCTTCGAGACGTTCGCCGAGGAGCTGTCCAGTCGCCTGGTCGGACGTGGGCACAAGGTCACGGTATACGGCAGAAAACACTTCGTCGATCGAAATCTCCGGCTCTACAAAGGAGTCGACATCCGTGTTACTCCATGTCTCAAGCACAAATACCTGGAAACCGTTACCCACACCACCTTCAGTGTTCTGTGGTCACTGTTCAAGGGATACGACGTCCTTCTTGTCTGCAATGCGGCAAACTCTTTCCTGTGCGGGATCCCCAGGTTGGCCGGGCAAAAGGTGGTCCTCAACGTGGATGGTATCGAGAGGCTGCGCAAGAAGTGGGGACGCATCGGGAAGGCCCTCCATCACCTGGGTGAGAGATTGGCAACCTGGGTGCCCGATTGTGTCGTTACCGATTCCAGGACCACCGAGGACTACTATTCCCAGGAATACGGATTTCGCTCCGAGTACATTCCCTATGGAGCACCCGTCGAGACGTCCAGCAGCCAGGAGGCACTCGATCGACTGCATCTCAAACCGCAAGAGTATCTTCTGTACGTGAGTCGACTGGAACCCGAAAACAACCCCCACCTCGTAATGGAGGCGCATTCGCAGTCTGGAGTGGAGTTTCCTCTAGTGGTGGTGGGTGACGCTCCCTACAACCAGAAATACATTCGCCTACTGGAGCGATTGTCCGAGGGTAGGAACATCCTTCTACCCGGCGCGATCTATGGCAATGGTTATCGGGAGTTGCTATCCCACAGTCTTTGTTATGTGTATGGAGGCGAAGTGGGAGGAACCCATCCGGGCCTGTTGGAGGCGATGGGGGCCGGATGTGTGCTGCTTGTCAACGATATCCCCGAAAACCGGGAGGCGGTCGGGGAGGCCGGTATCTTCTATCCCCTCAACGATGTCGCGGCCCTGAGTCGGCTGATGAGCCAGATTTGCGCCAAGCCGGAGGCTTATCGTCACTACTCACTGAAGGCTCAGGACTGGGTGCGTCAGCGGTACGATTGGGACAAGGTCACAAAGGACTACGAGGCGCTCTTCTACCGGCTGCTTGGGCAGAGCTAGAGGGCACTAGAAGTAGTGAGCAACCTCACCCTCGCTTTCCAACTTGCCTTTGCCTTTGCCTTTGCCTTCCCTCATCCCCTCCTTGCACCCAGGCTCTTGATCAACTAGAAGGGTAAGGAGTAAGGCAAAGGCAAAGGCAAGTTGGAAGGCAAGGGCAAGGGAAGCTCGTCCTCTACCTTGACCAGTCTGTGAACTTTTCCCCGACCCCGACCAAGGAGCCCTAGACCAACTTGGAAGCTTCGAAGTCCCAGGAGATCATCCTCTTCTGGAACCAGGATTCATTGGCCATGACGATGGCGGTGACGCCGTAGAGGCCCAGCTCGACAGGACAGGCCAAGGATCTGCCGTATCGGATTGCACTCTGTAGATTTCTATGGTGCAGCCCAATACTCTCGCTGCCTGTCTTGACGTGGGTTTCCACGACCTCTTTGGACTCCTCATCGACTATCTTCCATCCTTCTTCGGTGAAGATAAGGGTAGCCTTGTGACCGCGGATACAATGATCGAGGCCGTGCTCATTGGCCATGGTGCCAAGCATGTGCAGGGTCATGCCAGGGGTGACACCCTCTACCGCCGGGTACTCCCCCAATAGCTCGAAGTTGTCGGGCAGTTCACGGCCATCGTCCCAGAGGTAGATGCCTCCCATCCCCACCATATGCCGGGGATAGGTCAGATCGCAGGCCTTCAAGATTCGTGTGAGCCGGTGAATGAACAGATCAGAGGAGATACCTCCCGAGTAGTCTTTGTAATTTCGCCATTCGTAGTAGCGGGAGGAGTTCCAGGGCCGCTTGGTTGCTGATCCCAACCAAGCGTCCCAGTCCAAATCGGAAGGTCGGGGCAGGTCCGGACGAACCCCTCTCTTCCAGGGGCCCAGATCGGCCGGATAGTTTCGGACATAGTCCATCTGGGCCTCGACCACGGGCCCCAACTTGCCAGCCCGGATGGCCCTGTTGGCACTCGAGTAGCTATCGTCGCTCATTCCCTGCACACCGACCTGCATCTTGAGCCCAGTCTGCTTTACCTTGCTGACGACAGCCTGGGCCTCGGAAATGGTGTGCGTCATCGGTTTCTCGCAATAGACATGCTTGCCCGCGTCCAGCGCATCCAGGGTCATCTGGGCGTGCTGATGCTCGGGTACGGCGATCGCCACGTAATCGACTTCCTTCATTTCAAGGAGTTCCCGATAGTCTCGCTTCAGGGTGGGGTTGCCGCCTACTTTCGAGATCCGGTCCTGAAAGTGCTGGGCGCGAGTCTGGTAGACGTCGCAGACGCCCGCGACTTCGATGTTGGCTTCATCCGCCATGCCCAGGAGAGCCTTCAGATGAGAGGATCCAATGTTGCCACAGCCAATGAGGGCGACGTTGAGGCGATCGTTGGCACCGGGAATACGGCCATATGAGCGTGCCGAGTAGGCACTGACTCCGGTGATCGCCACCCCGGCACCCTTCAGAAAGCTTCTCCGATCGACTGGACTCTTGCTAGGTTTCATGCCTGTTCACTATAGCAGGGAAGATGGGGAGGTTACACGTCGATCAAAGAGGTCGCACCTCTTTGATCGACCTGCGACCTCCTTCCGTTCCTAGCCGATCCGCTCCACGAACCAGAACCCTCCCAGGGCCAGAATGATGCTTGAGGCGAGGGTAATGGCAAGTGGGTGCCAGGGTTTTCGGCTCACGTATAGGATCAAAGGGAAGAGCACCAGGATGACCAGAATCTGTCCGATTTCAACTCCCAGATTGAACGATAGAAGTGAAGTGAAGAGACCTCGGCGTGGCAGTTCCATCTCTCGCAGGATGTTGGAGAAGCCGAAGCCGTGGATGAGGCCGAAAAAAAAGGTGATGACCCAACGGTACTTGATCTCTCGCACGAACATGTTTTCCAGCGCGATGTAGCAGATGCTGAGCGCAATTGCCGTCTCTACGAACTGGGTCGGAAGCACCACGATGTCCAGAGTGGCTAGGATCAGTGTCAGACTGTGCGCCACCGTAAACGAAGAGACGACGCCGACCAACGCCGACAGTGGTCCTCCGAGTACGATGAGGCCGAGGAGGAAGGCAAGGTGATCGTAGCCTGTAAAGATGTGCTCGACTCCTAGTTTCAGGAACCGGCTCATCCGCTGAATCAAGCCAGGCCATCCTTGGAGAATCTCTATTCGCTCGACTGGGTTACGGACGTTGAGCATATACTCTGTGAATTCACCTTCGAACCCGACGCGACACAGCGTCTGATGTTGGTCATCGGTTAGCTCAAAGAGGGTGGACTCAATCTCGAGCATACCCAGCCTACTACCGAACGTGTGGCGAACGGACAGCTCCAGGTTGCCGGACTTGAGGACGCTGAGGTCCCGCACCTCGGCCGTTCCTTCTTGCCCGTCATTTCGGATCAAGAAATGCTGAAGGACGTTTTCCTCAACCAGGGCTTGCTTCGCGACTACCTCGTCATAATCGAGGAGCCCATCCTGGTCACGATCCAGCTCTTTGAGGAAGTTCAAGTCGAGCAGAGAGATGACGATCTTGCTGTCGATCGCTTCAGGGCCTGTCTCAATGGTCCAGAAGGCCAGTGAACCCTGATGGGCACGAAGCAGGGCGCCGGAGGCGAGGGCAGCCAGGAGCAAGGGAAACAAAAGCCAAGCTGAGGGTCGCAAGCTCATCCTTCAGGTGAAATGCCGTTCTTCTGGAGCTCGGTCTCGATGGCCTCAGAGATTTCCTCGAAAGAGCGCGCGCCCGAGAATGACAGGCCGTTGATGAATAGGGCAGGGGTGCCCGTCACACCGGCTTTTACACCGTCGACTACGTCCTGTTGTACCACCGCCGCGTACTTGCCTGAGTCCAAACATTGGTTGAACTCTTCCAGGTTCAACTCCAGGCTGGTGGCCCTTCCTCTGATATCGTCAATCTTGAGGCTGGTATCGGTCTCGAAGAGCTTGTCGTGCATTTCCCAGAATCGGCCTTGATCGTTGGCACAAAGGGAGGCCTCGGCTGCCTTCTGGGCCTGGGGATGAATGCTATTGAGAGGAAACTGCCGGAAGACGAATCGCAATTTCTCTCCGTAAGTGTCCTTTATCCGCTTGAGCGTGGGTTGTATGCGGGCGCAGTACGGGCACTGGAAGTCTGAGAATTCGACGAGGGTCACAAGCGCGTCTTTGGGTCCCTCGGAGGGACTCCCTTCAACTGCTACGTCGGCTCGCGGAGAATGAAGAAAATACTCGACGCTGTATTTTTCCTTGAGCCTTGCGACGAATTGTTGGTGATTCTGATTGTAACTCTGCTGTTTCAGGTATTTGCGTATCTGTGGCTCGACCTTTTCCAGCGGCTTTCCCAGGCGTTTTTTGTTGGTCTCGTAGAGAGAAGAGATTGCCTCTTCGTCGGGCTCTGATACCTTGTTCTGGACCTCTTCCTCCAAGAGTTCCTCTACCTCGATAGAGCGTTCCTCCGCCTCCCTTCTCATAAGCTCTTGCTGGACCAAGCTCTCCAGACTAGATTGCAGGGCTTCGAAATGTCCCTTCTTGTACTTGGCTTCAAACTGAAGCCGTTCCAACTGCAGTTTCTCGAGTTTCTGGTCGGCCGATTTCAAGACCTCGTCCTGAAGGATCTCCGCTCCGCTGACGACAGCCATGATCTCGGGAAGTTCCGAGTCCTCCTGTTCTGCCTGCTGCTGTCCGGCGGGTCCGGTCGCACACCCGAGCCAGGGCATCGAGACCAGTACTATGGCCGGAAACAACACCATCAGAATGTGTTTTGGGTTTGTCTCATTCGTCAGGAGATTTCTCATTTTGGCTCCGGGACAATGGGGCAGAGAGTGGTATGGGTTCACACCAAATAACACGAGAAAAATCAATGAAATCGGAAGGCATCATAACATAGAACGATTGCTCCGCCGGCGTTCGGGCTAAAGTCTGCTGACCTTGCCCTTGAAGGCGAGGAAGCTGGACGCTACTACGGCAAGCAGAGCACCTCCGACGAGGATCGCAAAGGAGGGAGAGATCCTTGAGGCCACCGCGCCTGCCACCAAGTTGCCAAGCGGGATTCCCCCGCGAAAGCTCACCGTGAAGATGCTCATTACTCTTCCGCGCATCTCGTCGGTCGCGGCCAGTTGGACCAGGGAGGTGATGGATGCGAAGAGCGACATCATGCAGATGCCGGCGAGGAAGAGGAGGACGGAGGTAAGGTAGAGGTTTCGGGAGAATGCAAAAAGTACCAGAAGGGCCGACAGGAGTAGCTGTATTCGCAGAACGAACCGCCCTCGGTTTTTCATCCAGGCCAGGTTGGCGTACAACAGCGCCCCTACTACCCCCCTTCTCCCGAGAACGCCATCATGTTGGCATAACCGCCTGATCCCAGACCGAACACGTCGCGAGCAAAAACGGGTAGCAGAGTTAGCAAGGGAAGACCGAAAAAGGTACTGGCAAATCCCAGGACACTCAACTGCCAGAGAGCCCCTTGGCCCTTGACGAATCGGAATCCTTGCTTGATCTGATGCCATACGGAGTCGTCGGAAGGAGCGGGAGAGAAGCTCGATCGGATCAAGAGGAGGCTCAGGATTACGGCCAGGAAGGAAATCCCGTTCAAAGCGAAGCAGGCCGCTGCCCCCAACGAGTGCATTACGATACCTGCCAGGACCGGACCCAATACCCTCGCCAGATTGAACTGGATCGAGTTCAAGGCAATGGCGTTCGGCATGTCCTTTCTGTTCACCAGCCCCGGAATCAAAGCCTGATAGGCTGGCGCGCCGAAGGCCTGAGCTGTGCCAACCAGAGAGACCAGCACCATGAAATGCCAAATCTGGATCAAGTCCCAGTAAATCAAGCCGGCCAAGATGAAGGCCGAGCTCATCTGCACGTATTGGGATCCAAGCAGTAATTTGCGGCGATCGATGCGATCTGCCGCAGCGCCACCCAGGATGGAGAAGAGCATGATCGGGGCCTCACCCAGAAAGGCAATCAGGCCCAGGTAGAAGGGCGATCCGGTCAGAGAGAACACCAGCCAGGCCTGGGAGATTGTCTGCATCCAGGTGCCGACCGTGGAGGTGAAGGCTCCGCACCACATCAATCGGAAGTCACGGTATCGAAAGGCGTGGAACGTGCGAGAGAAGAGTCGGCTGGCCCCCGATTCTAAAGCCGAATCCTCCGGCTCGGAGGGAGGTATTTCCGAAGTGTCGTCGCGGTTCATTATGGATCCGCTGGTGCCAGTCCCAGTGAGAGCAGGTTTACCCAGAGCCGAAAGGCCCCTGGAACGCCGGCTGGGAGCTGACGGAAGAAACTCAGTCCGGTGTACACGTACGTTCCCTTGCCGTAGCGAGCAATCAGCAGCGAGCCTCTCTTGGGCTCATTGTTGTAGGGCCACGGATCCTGCAGCTCCAGGAGGGGCTCGTACTGGGGATCCCACTCCCCCCAGAAGTAGAGTCCCCGTTCCTGCACCCAGCCCTGCCAGTCTTCCTCCTTCAGCTTGTTCGGAAAGACGAAAATTGGGTGGTCGGGGGCAAGGATTCGTACGGGTGACCCTTCATCGGTAACCCGATCGTGGGGTCGCTCAATTTCTGACGGATACGGTCCATACTGAGCCTGGTTGAATTCATACTTATTGTACTGGACGACCAGATGTCCCCCGTCGCTGACATATTGGAGCAGACGGTGATTGAAGGCCTTCAAGTCATCACGGTTGAGATAGGCGCGCACGCCGGTCACGATGACATCGAATGCGCCCAGGTCGCCCGCCGCCAAGAATTCATGGTCCAGATAGGTGACCTCCAGTCCCAGTTCTTCCGTCGCTCTTCCGACTTCGTCTCCGACACCGGTCACATAGCCAACCTTGAGTCGGGGTAGGTTCAGGGGAAAGGCCTTGATGACGGTCTTCGCCGGTTGGTACAAGTGGCGCCTCTGGATGTGGTGGTAATCGATGATCTGGTACCCGAGATCGTAGGTCTCGCGGCCGCTTTTGGCCCGAGCCTTGACCGCATACTCCCCCGGCTGCAATCTTTCAGGGACCCGCACCCTGAAGATAACTGAGATGTTCTCATTCTCGTGATTGAATTCCAGTCGGTGTATCAGGGGATCGGACTCCCAGTCTGGGGGGGACTCGAGAAAGACACGGGCCTGGATCTTTCCCGGTCGGTTGTTGCGGACAGTTACATGGAACTCCTGCTCACGGGTTTTTCCCAGAGCGACAACTCGAATTGGCGGTTGCAGAGCAACCGAGAGCTTCGGTACGATCTGGATCTCCGATTCCCGTGCGCGTCCTATCTCGGCGTCGAACCAGCGATATCGGACGGGTCTTTCGACCGACAGCGGCACGTCTCCGCTTCGAAACTCCAGGCGCGCTTTCAGGAAAGGTGGCGAGATGGCTTCAGTTCCCTGAAATCCGAATCTGGTCGAGAATCGATCGGTAGAGGGGTCACTCCGAAACCAGTAAGGCCGAGTCGGCTCGGCGTTCTGGGGGACACGGGTCTTGAACCGTATGGATCCGTTGCTTCCTGTGCGATCCTCGATTCTGGCAGGCCGTCCGAGTACCTCCGGATTCTGGAGAAAGTAAACCCAGTCCATGTTCAGGGAGGATCCTTCCGGAGTTCTGAAGCGACTCTCGACCTCAAATTCTTCGCCCGGGACCAGGTTTCCGTCGCGCTTCTCCACGAGAATTGCATCGAAGTAGAGAAAATGACCCTTTTCCAATGCCAGGACGAAGTCTGCCTGCTTGCCTTCGAGCAGGAACTGAGCCTCAGGGTGCACAGTAGAGCCTTTGAGTTTGCGGACAAGTTTCAGGCCCTGGCTGAGAGCTTCGGTGGCCTCACTGTAGTTGGAATGTCGGTAGGCCTTTTGAGATTTCGAAACCAGCCCTGCCAGTCGGCCGAGCCTGTCCTTCAATTCAGAATCATGGGCGGAGATCGAGTGAAGGGACAGGTCCAGGTCCCCGAACAGGCCTGACTCCTTTGGTTTCGAGTCCAAGACCTGGTCGGCCAGTCGTAGTGTGACCATGCTGGGAGTAGGATCCGGTAAGACATTCATTCCCTGGCAGCGGTGGCTCGCTCTTGCTCGCGCACCAAACTCGGCATAGGACTCTCCCAGGAGGGGATCGTAGGTGCCCAGGTCGATTTCCACGGTGACAACTCCAGACGATTCTTTCGATTTCGTCTGTCCCGGAAGAGATGTCTGGAAAAGGCGTAATGGTTGCCAGCGCCGAAGCTCTTCCCCAAGCTGATCGGTGAATTTCCTTGGGTCCCCGGCTAGTCGAAAAGCCTTGGCGGCCAGACGGGCTGATGTCTGATGATGCTGACCCCCGCCGGTGCCCTCCGGACTCAAAGAGATCATAATCTGGGGACGAAAGCTCCGGATGACACGCACCATGTCCCGGAGGATTTCTTCCTCTCCCCACCTGCGCAAGGTCTCTTCGACGCTGAAGGAATAGCCAAACTCGAAGGCACGAGTGAAGAACTGTTCGGCTCCGTCGTAGCGGTGGACGGCCATGAGCTCCTGGGTGCGGAGCACGCCCAGAGCTTCGAATAGTTCTGGTCCAATCTGGTTCTGTCCTCCGTCGCCACGAGTCAGGGTCAGCAGGCCGGTGCGAATTCCCTGGCCGCGACTAAGCTTGACGAGTAAGGCGTTGTTCTCATCGTCGGGGTGAGCGGTTACGTAGAGAACGGATCCAACCGTCCCCAGTTTACGCAAGGCCAAGCCGAATCCGGTGACTCCCTGGTCTTCCTGCACCACTTCGGTTTGGCCGAGAAGGGGGGAGGACGCCAGGAGAAGGATCGCGGAAATCTGGCAAGTTCGAAGTAGTGCCATGGCTTACGCCGGATGGTAACCGAGTCTACGAAGCGGAAGCTTCGAAAATTCCAAGGTACAAGATCCAAACAAGCTCCAAATCACAAGCACCAAGGAGTAGATCTGAGGGAAAAATGGACAAGCTATTTTACATCAATAGCTTAAGGAGTTCTTTGCTCTCCAGGATATCCTCAAAACTGCCCATTCTCTACGTTTTGCTAACAACTAGGAGGAACTCGGCAGAAGACTCTAGAACCGGGATGCTCCTCGCACAGTAGGATCCCGCAAATCGTCCATTTCCCTTGGAGTTGGGGTGCCGACGAGGATTCTTAAGTCTGGAGTCGTCTCAACGCCATCACACCAAACAGCAACAACAACCCGATCAACAAAGCGAGTCCCCGCCAATCGAGCGTCGGGATGGTATCAACGGGAGCCTGGTCGTCATCATCGTCGTCCCCGGGCATCATGGTCGGAGTAGGAGTGGCGGTTGCAATGAACATCATCGTCGGAGTGGGACTCGGACCCGGAGTTACGGTCGGGGTGGGTGTCGGGGTAGAGGAGAGTGGGGGCCGCGCGGGCAGGAGGCACGGGAACGCTGGACGCTTGGGCGGAAGCAGGGCGTTCTCTGCCGAAGGGGTACAAGCGGCGGGCGGGACACAGAAATTACTAAAAGTATTGTCGGTGCCAAAATCCACGATCCCGGAGGTAGGTCCCACGAAGATGATATTCATGAGGAAGCTATTGTTTTCGCCACTTGACACCGCAATCGGAGCCATTCCGATCATGATATCCGTCGTGATCCGGTTGTCTTCCACATTATTCATTCTGGGAACTTCTCCGAGAAGTGGATTGCCCGGAGTATTGCTGAAGGATGCGGCTTGTACACCCGCTTCGGTGGCATCGAGGATAAGGTTGCTGACAATCTGCGAATTCTGGGTTGGGACAAGTGGTGGGAAGCAGACCGCAGTACTGGGGAAAGAGATGCCCTGACTCTGCATGGTGATGCCAATCTCGGTGTCAATGATGGTATTGCTGGCGACGCGCACGCCATCCGAATCCACCAGGGCCACCCCGATGTCGGATCTCCGGACCCTATTACTCTCCGCCACCGCGACCCCGCCGGCATTGACTGCCGGGCACAGGAACAGGATCCCGGAGCTAGCTCCGACCGTGGGAAGCGGCGATTTGAAATCGAAGATATCCGAGTTCAAAATCATGCCCTTGGCACCACGTGAGACTTGAAAGCCGTTCGGTGCCTGATCGAGCGGCGCGTTGGGCCCTATCAGCTGGACCTCCTCAGCTCTAACGTTGATTCCTTGGCCATCGGCCATGATTGCTGCGTGCGTCGCATTCATGACCATGCACTGGTGAATCTGAAGGAGCACCTCGGTGGGTGGGTTCATGGGATCAAACATCATCATGTCTTGGCCCAGGGCGAGAATCCCGATTCCCGGGATTGTGCCAGCCGCATTGCGGATATTCTGCACCATGACGTTGCTGATGACGCCAGGGACCAGCCCGTAGCGAATACCTACAGCCGGGTCGCCCGTCAGTAAGGACTGACCGTCAACCGTCAGATTCGAGATGTTGACCGAAGCCGCTGAGACCACGTCGACAATTGGCGTTGCACCCCCGGTCCCGGTAATCTGCACCATGGTCTTGTCGGGAAGAGAAGGAGGAGTCGGGCTCACAGCACCGAGGCCTCGAATAGTAAGGTTTTTGGTCGCTCCTCCGATGACCGTGACATGCCCCAGGTAGGTCCCCGGACAGATCTCAACTACGACGTCGGGATCCGGATCGGCAAGAGCGGCAGAAACTGCCGCCTGCACGGTTGTGTCAGTGGATAGACCGCTTGAGCCGGGGCAAGCGATGCCTACGCCGGCGTTATTGACAATATAAGTGGCCAGAGCTGAGGCTGGAGTTGGCATCAGGACCAGCGCTATGAACAGCCCCAAGATCACAGTGATGTGACTGGGAAGCATCGTCAGATTTGAGGGCCCCGTTCGGTGGGATCCAAACTGCTTCGTCATGGCGCTTCTCTCCTCGGCGCTAGACCGTAGTTTTCGTCGTGAGTCTGCCCAGGCGGGAAGAGGTCGCGATAAGGTCCACGCCCGGACCATAGTCAAACCAGTTCATTCCGACAACCAGCGTCCTGTCGAACACCGTGCTCTTGAGCCCACCCGCTGGCGTTGCCTATCTCGACCCTCTCCGGGGAGTTACCATAACCCAGAGAGGGCTCCTGCGCAAGCCTGCTGGACCGTTTCACCCTTCCGGGCGCGTCCAAAACAGCGGAATCGAGTGCGAGGCTCAAGAACATATCAACAGGGAATCAATACGAATTTCGGTTTCGAAGAATCCTTCAGATTTCAGGCTCCGTGTCCGGCCGGGTGACTAGAAGTCCTGAAACAGAGCACCGGCGACCCAGTCGGTAAGCCCGACAGCGGTGCGCTGTAAACCCCCTCCGACGGTGGAATTGAAGCCGTCAGCCCGGTTTAGCGAGCCTCCGGTGACGGTTGAAGACTGACCATTGGCCTGGTTGCCAGTGCCCCCGTGTACACTCGAAAAATTGCCGTTAGCCGTGCTGCTATCGCCTCCGGTGACCGTGGCAAAGGCGCCAGCAGCGTTGGCGCCGGAGCTGCCGAACACGCCGGCACCTTCCCCAGAAGCCACATTCCCCGCGCCCCCGCTGACGTGGGCACCGTTACCGGTCGCGTCGTTGCCTGTGCCACCACCGACGCTTGAGAGCGGGCCCGCAGCGTCGTTGCCTCCGCCTCCGGCGATGCTGGATTGTAGGCCACTGGCCACGTTGCCAAAGCCTCCCATGACAGAGGAAGCCGGGGCCTTAACTTGGTTATTCTCCCCGGCCACGAAGCCGCCATAGCTGGGATACCGATGATTCCTCCCAATCACAAGATTGTGCGAGCCTGATCGATCACCGGGTGCCAAGGGAACCCCGCCGACTTCGTTGTATCCGATAATCAGGTTGCCCAGGCCACTTCCGACATGATCCGTGCTTCCCGTACCACTCCTGATAAAGACATTGACGCCTTCAAAGAACACTTTAGGCGTCGCAACGCCAAGTCCGGCTGGACTGCTGCCCCCCCCTGGAATCGGGTACGACGGGGTATTCAACCCCCATGTACTTGGCTAATTCGCACAAGTTCTGAAGATCGCAGGTCTGCTGCAGATCCGTGTCCTTGACCGCCGCCAGCCGCCTTTCAAGACTCGCGATGGTGGCTTCGGCAGCTGCGAGACGGGACTCCAGCTCCGCCTCCGGTGAATACTTTGCCCCGACAGAGAGAGCTACTACGGTGATTCCGATCATTGCAGTAATCTGTGCTCGATGCATTGGATTTAGCCTCCTTGGGAATTATTTCTTGGCACCTGGTAGGTGCAGGTCAGTGGTACTACTCAAAACTCGGGCGAACGCAAATTTGTCAGCGGCCATGTAGCAAGACGCCAAAGGGGCTGGCCGAAAGGAGCCGTGAGCTTTCGACGCTCGGCGTACCGAAAGCGTCCACAAAAAGACGGGACACGAACGGCACTTGGACGCCGATTCTGAGAAGTATATGCCGGTCGTGTCCATAGTCCCTACCATTGCGTCGGTCAGGCACCCACGGTCGGGATTGGAGAATGTCTTCAAACATGTCGTGTTACGGGATTGCACTTGGTCATTGATACTGGTGCGGGACAATCCCCATGAGAACGATGCGGGAGACGGGGGAAAGAACGGAAGAATTAATGTTGGGTAGCCAATTCATCTATCGCGGCCCTCCGCTGCTGCAATAGCTTGCAAACTTAGCATGGCAGTGCCTTCTGCGCAAATGTAGGTAGGAGCTGGGGTGTCGTTTCTTACGGGAACGGTGGCCGTAAGCAAGAAAGCCCAGGAGACGACCCCACCCAGATTCGAAGTCGCTCTGTACAGGTTCAGCACCAAACCCCTGCCCTTGCCCTCGCCTCACAAGCCTCATCTGCGATCCGTAATAATCTGTGTTACAGCGTACTAGGGGTAGGATCCCACACACGCCAAGGTCTGCCCACCAAGCTGCGGCTGAGGATTCGGGACCGGAAAAGGGAGCGTGTTTGAAATCGATCGGGCCGGGAATCACGGGCCGGGATGCTCGTGACACCGCTATTCATAGGCCTTGTAGTCAGGGCCGATCTCGTCGACCCGCACGGGCCGGTTCTCGCGGGCGGATCGGATCGCCGCTAGCGTGCATCGAACGCTCCGAATTCCATCTTCTGCCGTATAGCAGGGGTTCCGGCCCGAGAGCACCGCGTCTACAAAATGCCGGACCTGGTTCGTGTGTCCCTGCCCGTAGTAGCTGATTTCCGAATCCCAGACTGCATCTTTCTCTTCGTCGAAGCGGAAGGACAGGGACTGCCTGCCGGAGCGATGCAGAACCAAGTGGACTTGTTCTCCTTCCCAAAGCAGGTTGTTGCCCCCCTCCCCCAGAACTTCAATCATGCCATTTTCGCCGAAGATCGAAGCACTGAAGCCGCTCATGTGATCGTATTTCCCATTCAGTCGCTCAGCGCGAGCCCATAGACCCTGTTGTTCCGGATCCTCGTATTTCCAGGTCAGGATAGGTACGTCGATGTTGGCGGTGGTGTAGGGATCGTGGGCCGCACCTGCGGCGCTGGTTGTGTTGGAGCGCTGCGACGTGACTGCATAAACTTCGTGCACCCGTTGGTCAAGCAGCAGGTACTCGGCGGAGGCAAAGAAGTGTACTGCATGGTCGAAGAGCCAGGGAAAGTCTCCACCACCAGAGGAGCTGGGAGCTAGCCGCCAACTCCGATCCTGGGGTACTGGCCAGGGAGGACTGGCATTGCGTTCCAGCCAGGAGCCATGTCGTTGTCGCAGCTGCATCGGTCGGCCGATTTCACCTGCCTCGATCAGCTCGCGTGCTTTCCGGAAGGAAGAAAGGAAGACGTACGTCTCACCGACAGCAATGGCCAGGTGTCTGTGATGGGCTTCCTCGGCCGGTAGCTGCCCCTCGGCCAGAAAGCGGCAAAAGGGCTTCTCGCAGTGGACGTGCCTGCCGCTTCGAACGGCTTGCAGAGTCATGGAGGCATGAAGATGTGTGGGTGTGGCGATGCTGATGACATCCACCTCAGCCTGCTCCAGGAGAGCCCCATAGGATTCATAGACCTCCGGGATCTGATTTGTTCGTGCGAACTCTTGGGCTCGAGGGTGGTCCCGATCGCAGACGGCCGTGACACGAACTCCCGGGTGCCCGGCGTAGCCCTTGAGGTGCGAGGCAGAGACCAGTCCCAGTCCCACCATACCTACTCTTAGGATTTGATTTGATTCAGATGCCACCCAGGGTCGAGACTATCTCCTGTCCGGGTAGCGGTCAACCGCTCTGAGCGGGTGTTTTTCGGTAGACTTGCCCCAGTAGTCGAGGCCGGGACTCTGTCCCCAGGAGGATCGAATGGAGATGACAGCAATCAAGCAGATCGGCGTGGTGGGCGCGGGGACGATGGGAACCGGAATTGCCCAACTCTTCGCCCAGTCCGGCTATGCGGTTATCTGGTACAACCGCTCCCGGTCGCGGATCCAGAGCGGCCTGCAGCAGATTCGAGCCAGTCAGGGAACGCTGATTCGAAGCGGGACTCTGACCAAGGCAGAGGCCGAGGCCTCGCTGGATCGAATTCATCCCGTAACGGAATTGCGCGATCTGGCTCCCGTTGACTTGGTCTCCGAGTCGATCACCGAGGACCTTGAGAGCAAGCAGGAGCTATTCGGTCGACTGGACCGAATCTGCAGCAAGAAGGCCCTGTTAAGCACAGACACGACAGGTTTGAGCATCTCTCGAATCGCGGATCGGGTCTCGCGCCGTGAACGGTTCGCGGGGCTGCATTTTTTCAACCCGCCTCACCTCATCCCGGCCGTGGAGATCATTCGGGGGGCTGAAACCGCAGATTCAACCTGTCGCGTGTTAAGCGAACTGATGCAACGTATCGGCAAACATCCCATCCTGGTGCAGAAGGAGATTCCCGGCTTTGTTGCCGCTCGGCTCCAGATGGCGATTATCCGCGAGGCTCTATACCTGGTTGAAGAAGAGGTTGCCTCAGCTGCCGATGTCGATGCTGCGATGAAACATGGACTGGGGCTGCGCTGGGCGCTGCTAGGACCCCTTGAGACGGCCGACCTGGGGGGACTCGACGTGTTCGACACGGTAGCGGGTTACCTCAATCAGGAACTGTGTGATACCAGGGAGCCCCAGCAGATACTCAGAGATCTGGTCGACGCGGGTAGTCTAGGGGCCAAGAGTGGATCAGGCTTCTACGATTATCCAGAGGGTAGGGCTGAGCAGATCCTTGCCCGGCGAGACGAAATGCTGCTGAAGTTGCTTGGCCTCAAGTCGGAAAGGCGCGAGCCCTCAGATTCGGCTCTCGAGTCGAAGCCATGAGTGGTCACAGCCGTTTTTCGGGGGTGCTCGCAGTGCTTGCTGTTCTCTCGACCATTCTGGTGACGGCTGAGAACGTCCGTAAGTACACGCCTGAGGAAGTGACGGTGGGTCTGGCTGGTGATACCATGCTGGGCCGCCTGGTAAACGAAGCCATCGGCGAGAAAGGCTATCTTTATCCTTGGGGGGACATGCTCCCGATCCTTCGAAGCACCCATCTGAATCTGGTCAACCTGGAAACCACACTTACCCACGGTACCAAGAAGACTCCCAAGACCTTCAATTTCAAGGCCTCACCCGATCGGGTGAAGTCATTGCAGGAGGCGCGGATCAAGGTATGCAATCTGGCCAACAATCACATCTTGGATTTCGGCCTTGAAGGGATGCGGGAGACGATCGGGGCATTGGACCAGGCCGACATAGCCCATGTTGGCGCCGGCCTCTCGAGTATCGAGGCTCGAGAGCCGCTGATCCTGGAACTGAGTGGGATCAGGCTTGGGATCCTCGGCTGTACCGACAACGAGCCGCTCTGGGAGGCCGGGTCCTCACAGCCGGGGACCTACTTCGTATCGGTCTACGAGCCAGCGGACCTGGAATCTCGGGTGAGAGAGCTGGATAGCAAGGTCGATCTCTTGATTCTGAGTATTCATTGGGGGCCCAATATGAGGAGCGAGCCCCCCCAGTCCTTCGTGCGCTTCGCCCACCGGCTCATCGAAGCAGGGGTAGATGTCTTTCATGGGCACGGCGCGCACATACCCCAAGGCATCGAAGTCTACCAGCGAGGTATCATCTTCTATGACAATGGGGACTTCGTCGACGACTATCGCGTGACTCCCGAACTTCGTAACGACCAGTCCTTTTTTGCGCTGGTCCGGGCCGATATCAGGGGTATCAGAAGCGTGCAGTTGATTCCGACACTGATCTCCAACATGCAGGTCAATCGGGCGAGTGGAGCGGACTATCGCGGGATCGTCGACCGCCTCAAGCGATTGTCTGAAGCCTTCGATACCGAGGTGATTGAGCGAGAAGCAAAGGTGTTGGTCTCGTTGCCGCAGGAATAGACGGGACTATAGCGAGGAAGCGCGACGCAGAGAACGGGCAGGGCCGTTCAGGCCTAGCCCGCATTTCTCATCGCTGGTCTATTGCGTCGCCGCAAACATCCGTTCTGGCTGCGTTACGCTCTGTCGGCCTCCTCGACGTACTGCACGAGTACGACTGCGGGGGCTCGCCACGAGTGGTCTCGGTCGCAAGCCTTGCCAGGACGGCCCTTGCGGCGTCTCGCTACGACAAGCGATGAGAAATGCGGGCTAGCGATTCAGGCGTGCCAGTCCAGCAGGATCCTATGTTCGAAGTTGCCAAGCATCTTAGCCAGGGTCGAGAGGGCTTCGGGCGGAGAATCTTTCTGATCGCTGCCGGTCTGGGGATAGCAGGTTCCTTCGCCTATCGCTGGTGGCGCGAGCAGCCCCTCGATCTGGTGGAACGACCGGTCCGCTTCATCACGCCCAACCGCGAGTTCTATCGGGTTTCTATCAATCCGACCTATCCAGAGAAGGTGGCCCCGCGGAGCTGGGACCTGGAGATCAAGGGGCTGAGTGGAGTCTCCCGGCGCTACAGCCTGGGCGATCTCTCTTCGCGAAATTCAACCACGGTCTACCGTACTCTGATGTGCATCTCGAACCCTGTAGGCGGCGATTCAATCGGCAACGCAGCCTGGACTGTCACCCCTCTAGGAGCGCTGCTAGAGCCACTGGCGCGGGGTGTCGGTGAAGGATTGCGAGTGGCCTTCTATGCCGCCGATGGGTTCCATTCCAGCGTTCCACTGCGGGTTGCGCTAGATCCGGAGGCGTATCTGGCATGGGAAATGAACGGTGCTCCGCTGCCACGTGAACACGGATATCCACTTCGGGTTCTGCTGCCTGACAAGTACGGAATGAAGCAGCCGCGCTGGCTGGAACGGATTGAGATTACTGGCGAGAGTGTCAGCGGCCACTGGGAGAAGTGGGGATGGTCGGACGAGAGCAATGTCAGGATGACGGCGCGAATCGATGGGGCACGGCCTACGGCTGCCGGGCGCTGGCAGGTGGCCGGTATTGCCTATTGTGGGGCCCAACCCGTGGCGGAGGTGGAGCTCAGCTATGACGGGGGAGAGCTGTGGCGTCGGGCGCGGCTTGCCAGCGAAGCGCTCCCCAATGCCTGGGCGCTGTGGGAGTTTGATTGGGATCCGCCGGGTGAAGGCGAATATGTGCTGGCTGTCCGCGTGACCGATGCCGTCGGCAATCACCAGACCGAAGGCTACTCCGGGAGTTACCCCTCCGGTTCTACCGGGTTCCACCAGGTGATTGTCCGGGTGTGAGTTAGAAGCCGACGGGATACATGACGTAGTCGGCATAGCCGGTGGTGACTCTGATGTATCCACTCAAGGCTTCATTGAGATCTTCGTCTCCGGTGTCCACCAACAGCGGCTTACCGGTCAGAGCCATGAGTTTTTCCTTGGTGGCTATCACGACGATGTTTTCTCGCCCCACCTCGCGGATGATCCGCGGGCTGAGCTGTTGATTGCCGCGGCCAAACAGGTGTCCCTGTCCACCGATGATGGTCAGGATGATCTTGGCTTTGTTCCCTTGGATCAGTTCTAGGAGCTGGCTTTCGGCGACGTCGCTGGCCACGACCTCTCCCCTGCGTACCACATCGACACCCAGCAGGGTGTTCCCCAGGGCGAGGGCATCCATGATGCTTCTGGTGGTAGTTCCGGGGCCGATGATGAAGTAGCGATCCGAATCGGTCATGAGACCCACGACGTCCGATGCGATTCCCTGCAGTGCTTCTTTCTCCGAGAGGACGCTGCCCGCTTTGACGCTTTGAACGAATCTGCTTTCCTCGGGAACCCGAAGGTACCCATATAGCTTTGCCTTGACGACTCCCGCCCGAAACGCCTCCTCATCAATGTCCATGACTTCGGCCTCGCGGATCGCCATCAGCCGGCCCTCCAGGAACATCCCGGCAACTTCACCGGCGGCACGAGGGGTAACCGCGTAGACCGCAGAGTGGATCTTCACGCCCGCGGGTATCCCGAGTGCAGGCACTGCCTCTCCTACCGCGCGGTAGATATCCCGGGCGGTCCCGTCTCCTCCCGCGAAGAGCATCAGGTCCACTCCTTGCGCCACCATATCTCGAGCTGCACGGACGGTGTCTTCGGGGGTGGTTTGACCGCCGGCTATGGAACCGATCACGGTCGGAGAGAAGCCCGCCTGCCGACATGCGTCCTTTCCCATCTCTCCTGGATAGGTGAAGATCTCGATCTGATCGCGGAGTTTGAGGAGCAGCTCGATCGCGTGGACGGTCCGCTGAGGGGACTCGCTGCGGGCGCCCAGGTTCCGGGCACGTTGTAGGATTTCAATGCCGTCACTGCCCTTGAGTCCAACTCTTCCGCCCATTCCGGCCACTGGATTGACGATGACACCGAGCTTCTTCATCGGCATGGGTGTTCTGTGTTGGATTCAGTTCAGGAGCGACTGGATGGTTCAGGGGGAAACTTTGGCTGAGTCAGGGGGAGATTGTGCTGTGGTCCGGCTCTCTCCTTGGAACTTGGGCTCATATTGCTGACGAGTCAAGTCGTTCGCGGCTCTGTTGGACTTGACTTCGGAATACTGGTCGTCGTGTTTGTGGTTCTGTTGGTTGCAGCTACTTCCGGTACTGATCACTGATCACTGATCACTGATCACTGATCACTGCACCACTGCACCACTACACCACTACTCACTTCCGCTTCTTCTGGTACTGGCGCCAGGTTACGGCGATCCTTTCAGGCTCATCAATGCTTGGTGCCGGCACCCTGTGCACGACCGAGTTGTGGGGAGCGTTTTTGACCAGATCGGGATTCTCGTAGGCTTCTTTCGAGATCTGGCGGAGGGCTGCGACATACTCATCGATATCGTCTTTGGAGTACGATTCGCAGGGTTCCAGCGTAAAAGGCTCTGGCACGATCCAGGGATGATGACTCGTCCAGTAGTGCTGGATACCGTAGTCAATCAGC
The DNA here is from genome assembly GCA_965219005.1 of Acidobacteriota bacterium. Lineage (GTDB taxonomy): Bacteria > Acidobacteriota > UBA6911 > RPQK01 > JAJDTT01 > CAUZIZ01. The sequence continues at coordinate 1,053,452 of CBDCMS010000004.1, forward strand.
CGACGGTTGACGTCGTCGGTACCGACACCCGTATCTTTTTGCAGCTTGTCCCAGCTGTATCGAACCTGTTCCAGGCGACGCTTGCCCTCGGCGTACTGGACCACGACACCCGGTACTTCTCGGAGCTTGTTTTCCATGTAGTTGTTGTTGAGGACGGCGCACTCCGCGGCTTCCCTCAAGCCATCGGCGCCGAGCTGCATGATCCAGGCATACGCCTTCACAGCAATTGCGGCGTTGCCCCAGAAGGATCTCACCTTCCCGATGCTCTCGGGGTGATCGTAGTTCAGGGAGTATCTTTCGCCGTCGAACTCGACCGTGGGGCTGGGAAGAAACTTTGCGAGCTCGGTCCGAACCCCCACTGCGCCCATAGCGGGTCCCATGCAGCAGTGAGGAGTGGAGAACGTCTTGTGAACGTTGAAATGGCACAGATCGAAACCCGCCTCCTTGGCTCGGGCAATCCCCAGCATGCCGTTGGCATTGGCCTGGTCGTAGGCGCAGAGGGCTCCTGCACCGTGAGCTGACTTCACGTACTCTTCGATGTTGGGATTGTAGATCCCGGTATCTTCCGGGTTGGTGATGAAGATGCCCGCAGTGCGCTCGGATATGGCCGCCTTCAATGCTCCCAGGTCCGGATAGCCGCCGCTGTCGGGCATCAGTGTGATCACCTTGTATCCAGCCGTAGCGGGAGAAGCGGCGTCACAGGGATGGGAGAACATTGTGGTAATGATTTCGTCGCGCTGATGATCGCCTCTGGAGGCATGGTACGCTCTAATGATGCTGGCATTGGTGTAGACTGCCTGGGCTCCCCCTCCCGGCTGGAAGGTAAAATAGTCCAACCCTGAGATTTCCTGAAGGAACTGTTCCAGCTGGTAGTAGATTTCGAGGATCCCCTGGATGGTGTCCTCATCCTGCAGCGGATGGATCTCAACGACGCCGGGATCACGGGTCGCGATATGCTCTTGTACCTTGGGGCTGTACTTCATGGTACAGGTGCCCTGGCTGATGTCGATGGTTACATCGGTACCCAGGGTCTCCTGCGACAACCTCATGAAGTGCCGGTTGACCCTGACCTGGTTCACTTCAGGCAACGCGGCCGGCGTCTTTCTCCTGAGGCCGTCCGGGATGACTGACACGCCATCTCCGACTGCGTCCTGGATCTGGGATTCGGCCTTGGGTACCAGGACCCCTCGTTCTCCAGGGACACTCTGTTCGAAGATGATTTCTTCGTCCCATCTGGCCTGGTGAAATTTCCTGAGCAGTGTTTCACTGTCCCTACTCATTGCAATCTATCCTTTCTCGTCTTCACCGAGTCTCGTGCGATGCTGCTGGCTTAACGGGTTGAGGACTTCAGGGCCTGGACCAGCCCGTCGATATCTGTTTGGGTCATGACTTCGGTGACGCAGTAGAGTGCGCTCTGGCCCAGTTCCGGGAATTCAGCTGATATGTCTTTGCCGCCGAAGATTTTGTGCTGGAGCAGTCTCTTGTTGACGTCTGCGACGCTCATCCCCGTGTCATCGAAATTGACGACAAATTCCTTGAAGAAGGGATTGCCAAATGCCAGCTTGACGCCTGGGATCCCTGAAATACCCAACGCCGCGTATTGGCTCTTTTGCATGATGGTCTGGCTGACCTCCTCCATACCTTTGGGCCCCATGAGGCTCAAGTACACACCGGCGGTGATGGCCAGCAGTCCGGTGGTCGTGCCGGTGTACTCTTTCCCCTTCTCCCGGGAGCCGTAGGAAGTCCGATCGTAGAGAACCTCTCCGAATCCCCACTCACCCTTTTTCACGGTCTCGGTAAGACCAAACATAAGGTCCTTGAACTCGGCGATGTACTTCATGTCATCGTGGGTCGCAACAAAGCCTCCCTGACCCCCTCCACACTGCATGTGCATGCCCAGGGGCTGAAAATCACCACAGGCGAAACTGGCGCCGTAGTGGGCCGGAGGAGCGATCGCCCCCAGAGAGATGGGATCCGTCTGGACGATGAGATCGGCTCCGACATCCTTGGTGATGGTTCCGATCTCGCTGGCTTGGGTCTCGATTAAGCCTAGATAGGACGGGTTCTCGATCAGGACAGCTGCAGTGCCGTCGGAGATCTTCGATTGCAGATCGTCGAGGTCTAGCAGGCCCGTTTCCGGATCGAAATCGATCATCTCGATGGCAACCTGGGGGGCACCGATGCCCCCGAGGTAATTGGTTACCACCGCCAGCGTATCGGGGCTCATTGACCGAGGCAGCAGGACCTGGGCCCGATCCCTTACTCGAGACGCCATGCGCAAGGCCGTTCCAACGGCAGCGGGGCCGTCATAGAGCGGGCAGCTCAAGATATCCATGTCCAGGAGCTCACCCATCAGGCTGGCGTATTCGAACAGGGCCTGCCACTTGCCGTGATCGGCGTAGGACTCTCCCACGTAGGCGGTCAGGAACTCGCCACGGCCGTTGATCTCGTCACACACAGCCGGCACGAAGTGTTGGGCGCACCCCGCACCCAGGAAGCTCCGGTAATCTTTGCAATTCTGATTCTTGCCAAGCAGCTCCTCAACATGTCGCCTCAAGGAGTACTCGTCCAGGATCGGCTCCGGGAGGTTCATCCCACGCTGAATCTTGAGGTGCTCCGGGATTTCGGAGTAAAGGTCTGTAATATCACTGGCGCCTACTTCCTCAAGCATCTGCGCTTTGACCTCAGGAACCGAGTTCGGAATGTAGGGGTAGACAATTCGACTCTCACTCATTGCGTTTCTCCATCTGGAACGGACCACTGCCTGAATATTGTGAGGTCTGACCTTATCAGGAATTCAGGTGACGGCCTACTCAAAGCGAACGAGGGCAACTTCGAGCTGTCGGGTGCGAGCCCTGGCCTTCTCCCACTGGACCAGGATCGGACTCTGGTAGGTGCCCTCAACGATTGAGCCCCTTCCATCTCCATCCTCATCTGAGACCAGTAGGCTGAGGGATCGTTTCATGCCTAGGAAGTGGCCAGCTGGGGCCGCCAGAAATCGGTTTACCAGTCGTTCGAAGACCGAATTACTCAAGCCCAGGGCGTCTACCACCTCGTTGATCACCCGGACCAGGTCGTACTTAGCGTAGTCCATGGCCTTGGCCGGTATGGCCCTGGGATCATCGAGCAGATGCTTTCCTTTTTCGGCCATAAAGCGTAGCGGATTTCCCAATACCACAGCCAGATCGTGCTTCATCAAGAGGGTCTCGTACTCATTCACGGTAAGCCCTGCATGCTGCTCTTCGGGGGCCAGAGCGATGTCAATTCTTCCCGTGACGATCCCCAGCTGATCGACCAGCTCCTCGAGCCACTCGGAGAAACCCAGACGAGGATCTTTGAGATTGACCGAGTCCACCGGGTGGCTGGAGACTGGAATCGAAAGCCTTCTGCGGTCAACGACAGTTTCCTGGTTGAAGCCGACTACGGTGGTGCGGCGACGACGCTTCACGTCTTTCCAGATACCATCCAGGTCCACAAAGTAGACCGGAACTCCGGGACGGTTGGGATAGACAGCACAGTTGGTGAGACCGGAGCTGATGAAGGCGAGGTGGGAGTGGGCGTTTAGAGGCTCCTGTTTTCGTTCTTCATCGTCCAGTTCATGTCGCAGGTGGAGCTGGTCGTGGCTATAGGCTCCTTTGGGCGGAAAGAGCATCAGGAATGCCTCGACCAATGCGCGAAGCGCTTCACTGCTATGGTCGAGTTGAGCACAGAGACTCTGGTCAAAATATCCGGCGGTCGTGTGGTAAGAGTAATAGAGGGTCTTTGAGTATTCGGATAGGGGCTCGCCGAACTGACTGCTGACGTGCTCGTTGACGTTGATGATGTCCAACGGGGACTGCGGTGTGAGCTCAAGGGTAACCTGAGCGCTGGTAGACACTCGTGCTCTCCTCCCGTACTTTATCAGGAATAGGCTAGCCCACTTGTCTGACCTATTCAAGGGGGCTTGACGAAAAGGAATGGTCCACGGGCGAGATCTGCCCTGCGGTGGTCCTTGCCTCCCAACAGAAAGGGGTAGCAGAACTCTGTCTTCTATTGTAGTCTTCTCCCGTTGTAGCAACCCAGGCCAGAAACACAGAGAGGTATAAGATGAAGAAGATGTCTGTTGCCGCTTTCATTCTGGTTGTAGTCTCGATCGCCATGAGCAGTGCGCCAGACGCGCTGGCTCAGGGCAAGTGGAACGCGTACCTGCGCGGGTTGGAAGAGGTTCCGGCAGTGGCCAGCACAGGGCGCGGGACTTGTACGGTGGAAATGAATGACGCTGGGACCGAGGCTCAGTACACGCTCAGCTATCAGGACATGGTGGGTGTGGTCTCGCAAGCCCACATACACTTCGGGCAGAAGGGCGCCAATGGGGGAGTGTCGGTGTTCCTCTGTTCGAATAGGGACAGCGCGCCTGAGGGCGTACCGGGATGCCCTGTTTCAGGAGACGTGTCTGGCACCTTTTCGGCGGCAAATGTGATCGGCCCTGCAGGTCAGGGAATCTCAGCCGGCGAGCTCGACAAGCTGATGCAGGCGATCGGTCGCCGAGCCGCCTACGTGAACGTGCACTCGGATGTCTTCGGACCCGGTGAAATTCGGGGCCAGCTCCGAAGGGCCAACTAGAAGGCACGACAAGAGAATCTCCAATCAACGGATACAGGGCTGGCGTGAGGCTCGATTGAGCCTTCGCCGGCCCTATTGTTCTCCGGCCGCCTGCTCCATCGCCTCTTGCAAGGACTGAGCGAAGGCTGGATCCTTCATCATCTTTTGTGCGGTCGCTCTGAACTTGTTCATGGCGCCCATCAAGGCCATGCTCTGCTCTGCGGCCTCGGGACTTTTGTTTTGCGGGATGGTGTCAAATTTGGCTTGAATTAACTGCAGTCTGCTGAGTTGGACTTGCAGCTCAGGACCCGCCGCCTTTGCGTCTGCCTCATCCTTGAGACCCTCAAGTATCTCGTTCAGGTTCTCGAAGGTGGCGATGTAGGCGTCCATCAGACCCGTAGAATCGGATGGGAACTCCCCGCTCGTTTCAGCCGCATTCCCACCGCTATCTTCGCCGTCCGATCCGCTGCAGCTTGCCAGCAGGGTGATCGCCATCAGGATCGCCGGCCCGAGCGTGTTCTTCATCATGATTCAAGCCTCCGCTGTAGTCCACTGCCCTAGCAGCCTGTCGGACTTGACTCACAGGCACTTCTGAAATTTGACGTTTGATCCAAAGTCTTGCACGACCAAGCACGAAATCGATGAATCGTCTGATCTGCGGCGGTGATTTGGCCGCTGAAACGACCTGGCCCACCTCTTCAGAGGGTGGCACGGGCCAGCTTCGGCTGGCGGCAGGCGAGGTTGTACATTCTTTTCAGATTCCAGGCGATGCTGGCCAGAGTCCACTCCCCGTCTGCCGCCTCCGCTCCTCGGAGAGAGAACTGCGCAAAGCCCATCACCGATTTGATGATCCCAAAGACGGGCTCGGGGACAGCTTTGCGTTGCCCGTAGATGGCTCGACCCGCCGGGGTCTTCAACCGGTATCTCATCTGCTCCACCGCATCGGCGTCTTCCCCGGGTGGCTCCGGTTCTTTCCAGCGTTCGTTCGGCGGCAAGTGGTGGGCTTCCCGCTCGACCGCAATATAGGGAAGGACCGCATGCTCGCTACAAAGCTCCACGTTGGCACCACTGAAGTAGCCGTTGTCGGCCAGCAGCTCCTGGGGCCGACCCAACGACTCCGGCAATGCGTGCAGCGCCGCCAGGGCCGGTTTCAGTTCTTTCTTGTCATTGGCGTTTGGCGTGACATGAACGGCCACAATCAACAGACTGTCGTTATCCACCAGGGCCTGAGCGTTGTAGCATTGCTCAAATCCCCCGCCCGAGACCGGCATGATCCGAGAATCTTCATCCGTCAGATTGATCTGATCCTGGTCTCGGATTCCTCCTCGGGGCGGTTTGGGTTCGCGACCCTTCGGTTTGTTTCCCCTTTTCCTCTGGGCTTGCCGCTTGGCCACCTTCCCTTCATATTCGGCGTGCTCGGCCGCCTGCCGCTCGGCCGCCCGCTCGACCAGCTTCTGCTTCGCTTGATCGATCGCTTTCAACCGTGCTTCCCGCCGCGCCAGCTCGGCCGGGATGTCCATCCCTTCCGTTTCTTCTCGTCCATCCGCTTCCTCGGCCAGCTGCATCAACTCGTCCACTTCTTCTCGCAGCCGCGCTTCCAGTTTCTGGATGTGCCCCCAGCTCAACGCACTGTGCTTGGAGGCATTGGCTTTGACCTTCGTGCCATCCAAACTCACTCGGCCCAACTTCAGAAATCCCATCGCCTGGGCCAGCAGCAAGATCTCCACAAACAGCGGCTTCAGCTCTTCCAAAAACCGCTTTCGGAAATGGGCTATGGTGTCGTGATCCGGATGCGTGTTGCCGGCGAGGTAGCGAAACGCCACCGAATCGTAGGTGGCTTGCTCCAACTTCCGACTCGAAAACACCCCCGTCGCATACCCGTAAAACAACAACGCCAGCATCACCGCCGGATGGTATCCTTCCGATCCCCGTTTCGTGTAGGAATCCTCCAACTTCCTCAACTCCAGCTTGCTCACCACCTCCACCACGAAGCGAGCCAGATGCGTCTCCGGCAGCCATTCCTGCACCGAAGGAGGAAACAGATAAGGAGTCTCTCGATCTACTGTTCTAAATCGATTCGCCATACACTAATGATGCCCGTTCGGTGTGACCTCGAAAGTCCGACAGGCTGCTAGTACCCTGTCAACCTCGAAATTGTAGGTTCTGAACAGCCCTGGCGGCCGTAGTGTTGCCGCTTCCGCCAAAGCGACTGTCTCCCTTCCGGTTATCGTAGCGGTTTGGACGCCCGTTGGGAATAGCCTCCTCCCAGGGATGAATCCGAGCACCAAGCCCTGATCATGCCTGGTCAAACGAGGCGCCAAGCTCTTCCAGGTAGGTTCTACTTTGATCGAGATGTTCCCAGATCCGAGAGTGAGAATCGATCTCGAACATTGCGGGGCCTGTGTATCCGCGCGACTTCAGCACAGAGATCTGGGTGCGCCAGTCAATCTCTCCGGGTCCGACCAACCGTTGAAACTCGCGGCCTCGAAATTGTTTCAAGTGCAACATCGAGAGAGTTTCGGGCGCCAGCCCCTCAACCACACGGGTAGGCTCGGGTGAGTCGCTGGCCGCCAGCAGGTTGGCAGGGTCGTAGCAGATCCTGAGGCCAGGGGCGTCCTCACCCAAAAGTTGGCGCGCTTCCAGGATAAGGGTCCGGAAAACCCCCCAGGGCTCCCGGGCATGCTCCAGCGAGAGCAGCCCTCCCACCCGAATGAGCCTTCGAGCAAGCCTGGCCAATTTGGCAGCCAGATCAGCCAGGCTGACGGATGCCAACTGCTCGTCGGTAGTATCCAGATCGACCAGTCGAAGGTGGGGATGAAAGCAGCCCGAAAGGGCCTCAGCGGCTTCGATGCCGGCCTCGAATCGGGGATCCGAGGAACCCTCGTTGACCGGATCCAGAAAGGGAAACGCCAGCGCCAGGTCGAATTGCAGTTGGGGGAAAGCTTCTGGAAGATCAAGCAGGGCTTCTGCTCTAGGCAGGAAGGTCTGGGGATCTTCGAATCTGCCCAAGCAGGTCTGCCGAAGCTCGATTGCCCGATGGCCAGTCTCAGCGGCCCGAGAAAGCAGCTCCTCCAGAGAAGCGCCTTCTGCCAGTTGCTGGTGCCAGCAATTACTGACCAATCCCAGGATCATTGTAGTTCGTCAAGCCGCAACTCGTCGTCGAAGTGTCAGATCAGTCCAGGCCACTGCCGCGAGCCGAATCATTCGAGAAAAAGACTTCTTCACGATCGTATATGAAAGCAACTACTCGAGCCATGGAAGCCTGAAGCGCGAGCGAGGGGTTGGGAATCTGCGAGATTCTGCTGTTGTCCAGCTCTCTCCTCGAAACGTGGGGCATACTGCTAACGAGTCAAGTCGTTCGCGGCTCTGTTGGCTGTAGCTGTTTCCGGTACTGTTCACTGCTCACTGCACTACTGCTCACTATTCAAGTTCCAGGTTAGTAGGGCCCCCAGGGACGCTGGTCCCATTCGAGAATCTGGTTATGCACTTAACTCCGGAAAAAGTCACCACCACCTAGTAAAAAAGGTGAGAGACAGGAGGTGAGTGGATGTACGAAAAGATGAATTTGTTGGAGTTTCAAGAGCGTTTTGCCACAGAAGAAGCTTGTCTGAGTTACCTGATGCAGAAACGCTGGCCGGAAGGATTTGTCTGTCCCCGTTGTGGGGGTCAAGGAGGCTACTGGTTGCAGCACCGGCGATTGATGGAGTGTCGCCAATGCCGGTATCAGGCTTCTTCCACCGCCGGGACGATTTTCCACAAGACGCGGGTGCCCCTGAGATATTGGTTTTGGACCATCTTCTTGATGAGCCGTTGCAAAGCGGGCTACACGATGAAGGGACTGCAGAAGCTGCTGGGAATCGGAAGCTATCGGACGGTCTGGATGATGGGACATAAGATCCGACAAGCCATGGCCAAACGTAATGACTGCTACCAATTAAGTCACCTGGTGGAGCTGGATGACTCTTTCTTTGGAGGCCGACGACGAGGGAGAAATCGTCGGGGTCGCAAGCGAGGACGAGGGACCGAAGGCAAGGCCAAAGTTCTGGCCGCGGTGGAGATAACGAAAGCCGGGGGGCCGAGGTTTCTAAGTCTGGATGTGGTCGATGACATAACCAGCGACAATGTGAAGCGGGTCGCCTGGGCGAGGATCGACCCCGGAGCTCAGATCCGAAGCGACGCCTATCACGCGTTTGTCGGTTTAGCTCAAGCCGGCTACCAGCATGAACGCGTCCGGCTCGAGTGGGTGGGGATGGGTTTTGAACAGTTCCCATGGGTTCACACCCTCATTTCCAACTGCAAGACTCAGCTCCAAGGGACTCAGAAAGCGGTCAGCCTCAAGCACCTTCAACGTTACCTGGCTGAGTTTTGTTACCGTTTCAATCGTCGTTTCTGGGAATCCGAGCTCTTCGACCGTCTCCTGACAGCCTGTTCGCTCTATCCCACCGTCACCTATCCGGAGTTAAGTGCATAACCAGATTCGAGAAAGAAACTTGTGTACGAACGGTGAACGTCAAAGGCTCTCTCCTTCGTCTTTCTCCGGCCTTCGAAATTCGCCTGTTCGATGTTCTACGGTTCAGCATTTCCACCGGTTGCCTTCTCCTAAGCAAGGAAAAAGGCTAAATCACAAACCGCAGAACACCGAACATGCGAACGCCGAAGTGAAGGCAACACCTCTTTCCGAACACTGTTTTACTGCTCACTGCACTACTGCTCACTATTCAAGTTCCCGCCTAGTCTCCGGCGTCCCTTTTCACTTTCTTTTCCATTTTACCCATGGTCTCCATTCTCTTCCTTAGGCTCAATGGCCTCATGTCGGTCCAGACTTTCTCGATGTAGTCCAGGCACTCCTTCTTGCCGCCTTCTTTTCCGACACTCTTCCAGCCTAGCGGGACTTCTCGCTCCAGGGGCCAGATCGAGTACTGTTCTTCATGGTTGATGACGACCGTGTACTGAGTGCTGTCGTCTTCCTCATCCCAAGCCATGGTTCCTCCTCGGTTGGTCGCGGGCTTTAAAGATCGCTGACAGATACTCTGTCGAGACCGTAGTGAAAGAGCCAGTGTGACACTAGCATAGCCCCTGGCGACCCATCAACATCGAGAGCGCTCCTCGCTGGCGCTCCCATTGGCCTGACAGCGATTGAAAGCGATGCTGTCCTGCACCTATCATGGACTCATGAAGGCTATCCTCCATACTTCAGTGATTGCTGTTCTGACCGGAGCACTTGTGCCAGCTGCTTCTCCGGTCTGCGACTTGTCGGGGTACACTCCGCAGGCTGGTTTGGTTGCCAGCTCGGACGAGGACTCGCTAACCCTCACCTGGGAGGGGTCCCGAGGCTCGGAGTTGCGGATGCAGCTGGCCTTGGAGGATCAGGCCCCCGTCGTCCATGAGTTGGCCATCCGCCCGCATCAGGGCGACTGGCAAGTATTGGGTGAGAACCTGAAGCCGGAGTTCTCCCTGAGCAGCGGACGCCGACGTATTTCTGAGCAGCAGCTGAATCCACTTCGGCAGCTGGGCGTCGAGCTGACGCCCGAGCTGTTGGAGAGGGAGAAGTGGAATGTTTTTTGGGACTCACCCCTGACGATCCCGGGTTTGCCCAATACCAACCCCGACCTACCCCGCCGCGCCGGCGAGGTGACGCGCGCAACCGCTGACTACAAGGTGCGAAGGTGTTGGGTCAAGACCAATGGAAGCCGTCTGGAGGCGTCCCTTGATGGCTTGACGATGGGGTCCTTCTCAGGCCGTCTCCAGTTCACTGTTTATCGGGGTACCAATCTGGTGAGACAGGAGGCCATCGCTAGCACCGAGGAACCGTCTGTCGCATACAAGTACAGCGGAGGTCTGAAGGGGTTCGTCACAGGATCCTCGCCGCGTGTGGTGTGGAAGGACACCAGCGGCGAGTGGCAAAAATACGAGTTCGGCGGGGCGGTCAACAGCGGGCCCGTAGCCCTACGGGCGCGGAATAGGTTGGCGATCGTCGCCGGAAGTGCTGGCTCTCTGGCGGTTTTTCCTCCACCTCATAAGTTCTTCTGGGCACGAGAGGTGGAAATCAATCTGGGCTATGTCTGGTATCGAAAGGACGCTGAAGGTGCTTTCTCGGTGGGAGTTCGCCATGGTGATCGAGAAGAGATGTTCCGACCCTACGGCGTTTCGGATCAACTCTGGGAGCGGCGCGTCAGACAGTCCAGACATTTCGCCGAGGGAAACTTTGCCCTCTACAACGCACCTCCCGGAACTGAACAGCGGATGGCGGTCTACTTCTACCTGAGTCTGTCGGAGCCTGAGGTCGCCAGGAACGAGGTACTGGAGTTTACCCATCAAGACCGCTACCAAGAGTTGCCTGGCTATCAGGTCATGGTCAGCCACTACCACACTCATTTCGCCGAGGCGCTTACCGACGCCGGCACCTTTGATCTGCAACCCCCCTGGGTCCCTGCCTTCCGTGCCCTCGGGATCAATATCGCTGTAATGTCTGATTTTCACGGAGACGGTCACTCCCAGGACCCGGGGCCACTGCGCTTTCAAGACCTGAAGAACTACTTCGAGTCCTGCCGCCGCCATTCCGATCTGAACTTCCTGATCCTGCCGGGGGAAGAAGCCAATGTCCATTTGGGTGGGCACTACACGCTGCTGTTCCCACGACCCGTCTACTGGACCAAGGTGAGGCTCGAGGGTCAAGGTTTTCTAGAGACGGATTCTGCACATGGGCAGGTCTACCATACCGGTTCGCCCGTGGACTTCCTGGGACTCTTGGGCAGAGAGAAGGGCCTGGTGTGGCAGGCGCATCCGCGAACGAAGGGGTCCACCGGCTATCCGGACGCGATCAGGGAGTCCGAAGTCTTCCTGAGTCGGCATTATCTGGGAGGTGCCTTCAAGTCTTTTCCGGTTGATCTATCTGAAAAGCGTTTGTGCGAGACACGGTGCTTCGAGACATTGGATGATATGAACAACTGGACCGGCCCCAAGTATCTGGTGGCCGAGGGAGACACGTATACCAAGTATCCAGAGAATGAGATTTATGGAGAAACCTCGGTCAACTACGTCAAGCTAGACCGGCTGCCCAGCTTTGACGAGGGCTGGGCTCCGGTAACGCAGGCCTTGCGTGCCGGGAAATTCTTCGTCACAACTGGAGAAGTGCTGCTGCACGATGTCTCGGTCGAGCAATCAGAATCCGAGGGGGTGATGGTGGCCGAGGTCGAGTGGACGTTTCCACTGGAGTTCGTCGAAGTTGTATGGGGTGATGGAAAGAGGTCCTACCGAAAGGTAAGTTCGGCCACCGATCAGCCCCCGTTCGGCCGCCACCAATTCAGGATCCCGTTTGATCGGTCACAAGCGAAGTGGGTTCGATTCGCGGTATGGGACTCGGCGGGAAACGGTGCCTTCTCACAGCCCGTCCATCTAGATATGTCCGAAGTCGCCAACCGGTGAGAAACTGCCCTACGGATCGAGGGATAGATTTCCGATAAGCCGGTCGGTGAAGGCAACTGTGTCCAGCTCACCACCCAGGTCGGGAGTCGTGGATCCCTGGGCAAAAGTAGACTCGACAGCGGTGTGGATCCGGGACGCTGGCTTTGACAATCCGAGCCACTGTAACATGTTGGCGGCACTCAGAATGGCCGCGGTTGGATTGGCGATTCCTTTGCCTGCGATGTCGGGTGCGGAGCCGTGCACTGGCTCGAACATCGAAGGGAAGGTTCGTTCGGGGTTGATGTTGGCGCTAGGGGAAAGGCCCAGGCCGCCTGCCAGAATTCCGGATAGATCCGTCAGGATATCTCCAAACAGATTGGAGGCGACCACGACGTCGAACCGCTCCGGCCAACGTACAAAGTTCATCACGGCCGCGTCGACGTGGAGCTTGTCGATCTCGACGTCGGTATACTCGCTCTTCAACCCATCCAGAACGGAGTCCCAAAGGACGTAGCCAAAACGCTGCGCATTGGACTTGGTGATCATCGTCAAGTGGTTGCGGCGCTCACGAGCCAGGTCGAAGCCGAATCGGAGGACTCGTTCGATCCCCTTCCGGGTGTGGAGCGCGCTCTGGACCGCGAACTCATCTTCAGTCCCCACCTTGAATCTGCCACCATTGTCTACATACTCCCCCTCGGAGTTCTCCCTGACGACCAGGATGTCGATATCAGAGGGGCTTTTATCGGCCAGGGGTGTTCTGATTCCGGGGAACAGCCGGGCGGGCCGGACACATGCATACTGGTCAAATGCCTGGCGGATATTGATTAGCGGCTTCAAAGTGATGTGATCAGGGACCCGAACCGGATCTCCCAGGGCTCCGAGAAAAATGGCATCCGAGCGGCGCAGTGTCTCCAGGTAGTCGTCCGGCACGGTATGGCCATGCTCCATGTAGTAGTCGGTGCTCCAGGGAACTGTCTGGAGCTCTAGTTGGAAGGACCCATCCGATTCCTGGACGGCTTCCAGTACCCGAAGGGCCTGCTCCGTAACCTCAACGCCGATCCCATCTCCCGGAAGGACCAGGATCTCGAAAGTTTCCATCTTGATTCTCCTTCGCTTCGACCAAGTACTGGAGGAAGCGTTGAGAAGCCTACTCTGGCCGTCAGGATGCGTCAAGAAGGGAGTAAGCCGCGCTGCCGTCAACGGTTTCTTGCGGTGCGTCGGAGCTTTTCCAGTAGAATACTCTGCGAAAAGATGAAAACTACGACTCCCTGGACTGTTCTGTTTTTCTTTGCCTGGCTCTTACCGGGATCGTGGGCCGTGGCACAATCCGGTGGCCCCCAGTCGGCGACTCCGCAGCGTCCCACCTTTACCTCCGATGCCTCGACCGCCGCCCCCGGAACCATGGAGTTGGAGATGGGGACGGCAGCCTGGAGCGGTTTTTTTGCCCTACCGGTCTTGCTGAAGTATACGCCCAACAGTGGCAGTGGCTTGCTCCATCAGACTGAGTTTGGCCTGGCCTTCGACGCCGTCTCCAGCATCGGTATGGGGCCGGATCGAATGACGGAGTTCGGGGATCGGATCGGTGTCATTCTGCGGCGGCCGGTCTACTCGAGCGGGCCAGTTGCTTTCGCCGTAGCCCCAGCGGCCACTTTTCTGCTGAGGGGGGACGAGGGGGCTAGAATTGGGGCGACCGGAATCGCCGCCTTCGGATTTGGGTCGAACGGCGCCGCAGTGAACGCCGGTTGGAGCTCGGCGACCCATTCCTCCCCTACCAATCCGGCACACGACTACTTCGTTGCGGCAGATTTTTCCCGTACGCTGGGGACCTCCGGCGCGCTGTCCCGTCTCTCTCCGTTTGCAGGAGTGTTGTATCAGGACACGACACTCGACTCGGCCTCCGTGTCCCTCGGTCAAGGCTTGAGCTATCGAGCGCGTCCGAATTGGGTGTTGGATCTGGGCGTCTACGAGCACGGATTCTCTCAAGGTACGCGGGATTACCAGGTCTTGGTAGGCTTTACAATCAATCTGGGACGACCCGCGCATTGGTAGGTGGACTCTAAGCCGAAGCTTCAACGACGAGGGCATCACGGTTGCTAGCGAGGATTATAGGAGAGGTAACGCAAGTTTCTTTCCTGTACGATGCGGCGCAGCGGGGGGCGGGGCTAACCTGAAACTTCGACAAGTCATGGAAGCCTGAAGCGCAAGCGAGGGGTTGGCTTGCAGCGCCACAGGTCGACAAGCGGGACATTCGTGCTGCTCCCAACCCCTCGCTCGCGCTTCAGGCTTCCATGAATCGGCCCTCTAAGCAGCGTCGTTCCCGAGTCTCACCAGGCGCTCTTGAATCAGTATTCCGGCGACGATCAGCGAGAGTCCGAAGAGGGTCGAAAGCAGAATCCTCTCTCCCACGATCACCTGAATCAGGAGCAGGGAAATAAAGGGAGAGAGGAAAACCAGGTTACTGACACGGGCCGCCGAAGCGGACAGTCGTAGCGCTCTCAGCCAGAGGACGAACGTCAGACCCATTTCGAAGAGTCCGGAATAGATCGCTCCCCCAAGCCCGGGTAGAGAAGGGGCCCCGATTCCCGGCCCGAACCCGAGCATCGCCACCACGTACAGGAATCCGAAACCGAAACTGATGAAGAGCTTGGCGACCTCTTCTCTTTCGTCCTTGAGGTTGAAGATCCAGAAGGAGGCCCAGATCAGCGACGAGCCCAGCGCCAGGGAGGCACCATAAGGATCGGAAAAGCTCAGGGATGCCAGATTTCCTCTAGTTCCGATAACGACGACACCCAGGAAGCTGACCAGAAGTGCTGCTAGATTCGCCAGAGTCAGATTCTGCTTCAAGAGCAGTGCCGACAGCAGGACCAGGAGCAATGGCCAGGTGTAGTTCAGCGCCAGGGCCTCCTGGGCGGGAAGCAGGGAGTAGGCTTTGAACAAGACAATGTAGTAGAGGAAAGGATTCAAGAACCCCAGAAAAGCGGAATACAGATACTGCTGTTTCGAGTAGGTGAGAAGCACTGCAAGCCTCCCCTGATATGCGAGGATGGCCCATAGCGTAACGAAGGCGGTACCCGATGAGAATAGAAGTAGATGCAGATAGTCCAGGTGGCGCAGGCTGAGTTTGAAGGCCGAGGCAACCGTTGACCACATCAGAACTGCCGCGACGGCGTGTAGATAGGCGTTCTTTTGTTGATACACTAGAGCTTTCAAGAGCTGGTTGACCCGTTTTTTTCAGAGAACTCCTTCACGGACCTTGGCACAAAGGATATCCTCTAGCGCTACAACCTGGATATCCAATTCAACGAAGGAAGGTTAGATGAAAGGCACAATTTTTGACTTGACTGGGCGCTCAGCGCTGGTGACGGGTGGGAGCAAGGGGCTAGGTAGGGCCATGGCCCGGGGTTTTGCCCAGGCTGGAGCCGATATCGCAATCTGTAGCCGGCATGAGGACGCGCTTCGTCGCGCGGCCGATGAGATCGGTGAGGGAACCGAGGTGCGCTGCCACTATCTAGTGGCCGACATGAGCCGGCGTGGTGAAGCCGAGCGTCTTGCCGAGTGGGCCCTGGAGTTGATGGGCAAAGTCGATATTCTGGTAAATAACGCGGGTGCCAACATTCCTCAGGCCATCGACGCCATTACTGACCAGGTCTGGGACCAGATCCTCGAGCTCAACTTGTCTTCCTACATGGCCTTGAGCCGTGCTCTGATTCCGCAGATGAGGGAGCGCAAGTGGGGGCGTGTCATACACATCTCGTCCATCATGGGATTGGGCTCCAAGGCGGAACGGGATTCGTATTCTGCCACCAAGTTTGCTTTGCACGGCCTGGCGAAAGCCAGTGCACTGGATGTCGGCGCCGACAACATTACGGTGAATTGCATCGCACCAGGACCTTTTGCGACCGATATGCCCGGTCTTCTCCTTACGGATGAACAGAAGCAAACGTTCTCAGAGGGGACTGCGCTAGGGCGCTGGGGACAACCCGATGAGCTGGTCGGGCCGGCCCTGCTGCTGGCCAGTGAAGCGGGGAGCTACATCACCGGAGAGGTCCTTGTCGTTGACGGCGGAGTGCTCTCTAAGATATTCTGATTCATGCCTTTACATACTGACGGCTGTCAGGATGGGCCGCAGCCCGCTCGTTCTCATACCCGCAACTTCTGCATCATCGCCCATATCGATCACGGGAAGTCGACGCTTGCGGACCGCTTTCTGGATATGACCGGAGCCGTCGAGTCCCGCCGCATGCGGGAGCAGGTTCTGGATCAGATGGAGTTGGAGCGGGAACGCGGCATCACCATCAAGATGGCCGCGGTGCGACTCCATTACGACTCCCGGCAGGGAGAGGGCTTCGAGCTCAACCTGATCGACACGCCCGGCCATGTCGATTTTACCTATGAGGTTTCTCGCAGCCTGGCTGCCTGCGAGGGAGCCGTGTTGGTGGTCGATGCGGTTCAGGGAGTCGAGGCTCAAACCCTGGCAAACGTGAATCTCGCCCTGGGCAGCAACCTGACCATCATACCCGTCATCAACAAGATCGACCTGCCGGCAGCGGACCCGGATCGCGTGAAGAAGGAGATTGCAGAGACCCTCTTGATCGACGAGTCGGAATGTCTCCTGGTCAGTGCCAAGGAAGGCATCGGGATCGAGGATGTCCTGGAAGCTGTAGTGGATCGTGTGCCTGCGCCTGGTGGGGAGGATGAGGCTCCCCTGCGTGCCATGGTCTTCGACAGTCATTTCGATCCCTATCTGGGCATCATTGCCTACGTGCGCGTGGTGGATGGAACCATCAAGCCAGGCATGCGTCTACGCATGATGGCTTCGGGCCGGGAGGCAGAAGTGGCTGGTGTGGGTGTATTTGCCCCCCAGATGCGCTCCACCTCGAGTCTCAAGGCGGGCCAGGTTGGGTTCCTGCACGCCGGGATCAAGTCCCTCGGCCACTGTCGCGTGGGAGACACTGTTACCGGTGCCAGCCAACCCGCTGAGGTTCCACTTGCTGGCTACAAACAAGTGAAGCCGATGGTCTTCTGCGGTCTCTATCCAGTGGACAGCGACCGCTTTACGGATCTGCGCGAAGGACTATTACGGTTGCAACTGAACGATGCCGCCCTGGTGTTCGAGCCGGAGACCTCGGCCGCTCTGGGTTTCGGTTTCCGCTGTGGGTTCTTGGGTTTGCTTCACAGCGAGATCGTCCAGGAACGGCTCGAACGCGAGTTCGACCTGGACCTGATTGCTACCTCTCCATCGGTCGTCTACCGGCTAACCCTGCTGGATGGAACCGTCGCTCACATCGAGAATCCGACTCACTGGCCCGAAGCTGGAAGCATTGCCAAGGTGGAGGAGCCCCTCATCATGGCGACGATCCTGGTCCCCAATCAATACATGGGCGCATGCATGGACCTCTGCAGTGATCGCCGGGGCACTTTCAGCAGCATGGAATCCAGTGGCACCAACCGGGTTGTGTTGACCTACAAGCTCCCGCTGGCGGAGATTCTTCTCGACTTCTTCGACACGCTCAAGAGCCGGACCCGTGGGTACGCCTCGTTCGACTACGATTTTCTTGGCTATCGCGAGGGGAAACTGGTCAAACTGGATATCCGTATCAATTCCGAGCCGGTCGACGCTCTCAGCTTCATTACTCACCGGGACCGTGCCTTTCCCCGGGGAAAGGCACTCGTGGGACGATTGAAAACAGTCCTTCCGCGTCAGCTCTTCGAGATTCGAGTACAGGCTTCCCTGGGCTCGAAGGTAATTGCCGCCGAGCGAGTAAGTGCCCTGAGGAAGAACGTGCTGGCCAAGTGTTACGGCGGGGACGTGACGCGCAAGCGCAAGTTGATGGAGAAGCAGCGGTCGGGAAAGCAGCGGATGAAGGCCGTGGGTAGGGTCCAGATTCCCCAGGAAGCCTTCCTTAGTGTCCTGCGACTCGGCAATGATTGATCACGGTAAGCCAGCTCCTTCCCCGACTCCTCAGGGATTGGGCCTATATGTCCACATCCCCTTCTGCCCCCAGAAATGTCCATACTGTGACTTTGTCTCGGGTCAGTTTGACCTATCTTCCCGGCTAGCCTGCCTGGAGGCGCTGGAGCGTGAGATCCGGACGAGTTCCTGCGCCGGGCGCAGCGTCAATACTGTCTATTTCGGGGGGGGGACGCCTACTGAACTCTCGATTCACGAACTCGAGGGCCTGGTCGGGGCTGTTCAGGAGACCTTCGTCACCGCGAACGCCTGCGAGTGGAGCATCGAGTGCAACCCGGAAACCGTCACATCGGAGTTACTCGACGGTATGTCCCCTCTCGGATTCAACCGCATCAGCCTCGGCATCCAGTCCTTCCAGAACCACTACCTTCAGCTTCTGGGGCGTACACATACTGCCGAAGATTCGCTCCAGTCCTACCGATTGGTCCGAGCAGCCGAATTTGGGAACGTGAATCTCGACCTGCTCTTCGGCCTTCCCGGGCAGTCTCTCGATCACTGGAAGCTGGACCTTGATCAGGCGCTGGCCCTGGACCCGGAGCACCTCTCACTCTACAGTCTGACGATTGAGGAAGGGACCGAGTTCGGAGAGCGCCGCTCACGAGGTGAGCTGGAGGAAATCGATGAGGAAGGCACCGCCGACATGTACGAGCTTGCCCTTGACCTGACCCGGGAGTTCGGGTTCGATCAATACGAGCTCTCCAGTTTCGCTCGGCCCGGCCGCGAGTGTCTCCACAATCTTGGTTACTGGAACTATTTGCCTTATTTGGGCTTCGGGCTTGGAGCTGCCTCGTTCCTGGAGGGGACTCGCTGGACCAATACGCCTGTTCTTCGTGACTATTTGCGGGATGCTCCCAATGGCGAAATATCCAGGGCAACCGAGAAACGCCTGGAGGGCAGGGAAGCTTTGGGCGAAGAACTCATGCTGGGGCTGCACACTCAAAAAGGCGTTTCGCTAGGATCCCTTTCTCTTCGGTACGGCTGCGATGTGGGTCAAGTATATGCAGACTCTTTCCAGCTCTTGAGCGGGCAGGGACTGATCGAGCTGGAAGATGATCATGCCCGGCTCACTCGTAAGGGCAAGCTTGTGGCGGCTGAGGTCTGTGCGGAGTTCTTGCCCCTGGAGGAGCCGCTGCCCCTGGGGTCATGAACCATGAATCGGATCTGTGTCTTCTGTGGATCGAAAACGGGCAACAGTCCTCTCTTTCTGGAAACCGCCATTCAGTTGGGTCGGGTTTTAGCCGAGCGTGGACTCGACCTGGTCTATGGCGGGGCCAGTATCGGCTTGATGGGAGCCGTTGCCGATTCGGTCATGGCCGGTGGAGGCAAGGTTGTCGGGGTGATCCCGGAGGCGATGGCGTCCAAGGAGGTCGCTCACGACTGCTTGACTGAAATGCACGTGGTCTCGAGCATGCACGAGCGTAAGTCCATGATGGCTCGGTTGGCGGACGCCTTCGTGGCGCTTCCAGGCGGGTTCGGGAGCTTCGAGGAGCTGTTGGAGATGATCACCTGGGCGCAGCTTGGGATCCACCGAAAGCCGGTAGGGATTCTGAATGTCGGCGGCTACTATGATCCTCTGATCCAGTTGTTTGAAAGGGCCATCGAGGAGGGCTTCATCAAGCCCAGGAATCGCAAGTTATTCGTGATCGAACAGGAACCGGACCGATTGCTCCAGACTCTGGTGGCTCACAGACTTCCGGAGGTCAAGCGATGGATAACAGAACGGGAAACGTAGCAGGGTAGTGAATGGTATCCTCCTCGAGTAGCGTGATGGCAGCTGAGCAAACCAATACCGATGTCAAGGTCAAAGATCCGTTCGACATCAACCTGGACTGCATCCACTGCGGCTTCTGTGTGCCCAGGTGTCCTACCTATCAGGTTCTGGGAGACGAGAATGATTCGCCTCGGGGCCGGATCTATCTGATGAAGGCTCTTGAGGCGGGACGTATCCCTCTAGACGAGACCTTTATCAAGCATTTGGATTGCTGCCTCGGCTGCCGAGCCTGTGAAACTGCTTGTCCCTCTGGGGTCCGCTATGAGGTGATGCTCAACGAAACGCGGGCTCGGATTTATGAAGAGAAGCCCCCACCTCTTCTCCAGAGATTGGTATTTCGTCGTTTGCTTCCCGCGAACGGGCTGCTCAGGCAGGCGGCTCGAGCTCTACGTTTGTACCAGCAAGTCGGATTGCAGCGGCTGGTGCGCAAGGCTACTTTTCTATCGCGCGTCTTTCCAGGACTCTATGCATCCGAAAAGAAGCTCCCCCAGATCCCTCCTCTTGGGAGATTCGATCCCTCCTATTCTGCCTACGGAAGCTCTCGCTACCGGGTGGGCTTTCTCACGGGCTGCATCATGCCCCTGATCTTCCCCCAGGTTCATCACGCCAGCATCGAAATGCTGCGCCTGGCTGGCTGCGACGTGATCTTGCCGCCCTCCCAGTCCTGTTGCGGTGCCCTGCACTCTCATGCAGGAGACCGGGAGATGGCTCGCACCCTGGCGATCCGTAATATCGAGGTCTTTCCCTGGCAGGATCTCGACGCCGTTATCGTCAACTCGGCAGGTTGTGCCGCTTCCATGAAGGAGTGGGACCACTTGATAGAGGACTCCGATCCCCGATCCGAAGCGGCCCACGGATTTGCCCAGAAGGTGAAGGATATCTGTGAGTTCCTGAGTGAGATCGGGCCTTCCTGGAGCCTGGGAACGATTCCAGAGCGAGTCGCCTATGACGATCCTTGCCATCTGCTTCATGGGCAGCAGGTTTCGGCACAGCCTCGGCAGCTCTTGGAGCAGATTCCCGACCTCTCTTTGCTGGAAGTGCCGAACTCGGACCGATGCTGCGGTGGCGCCGGTATCTACAATCTGCTGCAACCTGAAATGTCAGAGGAACTTTCTGGCAAGAAGCTGGAGGAGATTCTGAGTACCAAGCCGGACCGAATTACGACTGCCAATCCGGGCTGCATTCTGCAGATCCAGTATGGACTGTGGTCCCAGGACATCTCTATTCCGGTCCAGCATCCGGTGGAGCTGCTCTACGAGGCCGCTCGCAAGGGAATCCCCGTGAGTGGATCCACCGAAAAAGTAGCCTGAAACACTTTATTTCTTGCTGGCAGCGACTCGGTTGCGGAGGGTGCCAATCTGCGAGATCTCGACCTCCACCTTGTCACCCGGTTTGAGATATTCTCCGGTGGTGTTCCCCACACCCGAAACTGTACCCGTGCTGATGATATCCCCTGGCTCCAAGGTGACGATCGCTGAGATGTATTCGATCAGATCCGCCACCGGAACCAACATCTGGGCGGTACTGTTGTGCTGCTTGCGATCGCCATTGACATAGGTGTTGATCTCCAGCGACTGAGGATTGGGGATCTCATCCGAGGTGACGATCCACGGCCCCAAGGGAGCGAAGGTGTCCAGCCATTTTCCGTTGAGCCAGTCGAACCACACGTCCTCGTCACGGTCCTCGCTCCGATTCTTGATCTTCAGCTTTCGCTCGGAGACGTCGTTCATGACGGTATAGCCTGCCACGTAGCGAAGTGCCTCGAAAGCGGAAACCCGCTTGGCCTTACGGCCAATCACCACTGCCAGTTCACCCTCCCAGTCGATGGCCGTTGCCACCGGTGGAATCAGAATACGCTCACCGGGTCCGATCACAGTAGTGGTGGCAGGTTTCATGAAGAAGCGGGGTGTTTCCTTGTCCTGAATCGCCATCTTACCGCCCCCTTCCTCTATGTGGTCCTGGTAATTACCGGAAAGACATAGCAGTTTGCGGGGTATCAGGGGAGGCCTGAGACGGGTCCGGCTCAGCTCGAAGGTGACCTTGCCATCGGGATTTTTTACCGAGCTCGCCAGGATAGCGTTGAGCGCTCTTTTTGCGGCGGACTTTCCCTTCTGCCCTGCGTTCAGGAGCTCCAGCATATCGCCGAAAAACGAGTGGGCTGGACGCTTTTCCTGACGTGCAAGACGTCGGTCTGCTCCCTCGAGGTCGACTATCTGATCGTCCACCACCGCACCCACGAATGTCTTGGCTCCTGCCGAGCAGGTTGCTAGCTTCATCGCTTCTCCTTATGGTGGCGGTGGCCTTCGGGCCGCCGGGCGCGAGCCAAAGGCTCGAAAGAAAAGATACTTCGGCCTGGAGGCCAAAGCGACAGCCGCCAACCTAGATCCCCAGGATCCTGGCGGCGTTCCCTCCCAGGACCAGGGCTTTGTCCTCGTCCGAAATCTGGGCGGTGATGATCTTTCCCAATTGAGGCCGAGGATCCATCAGAGGGGTGTCCGAGCCAAACAACACCCGATCAGCTCCGCCTTCGGAGACCAGCTGTTCGATCACGCCCGGCGTGCGGAAAGTGGAACACGTCTCCAGATACACGTTGGGGTCGGCGTTCGCCGCCGCGATCGCCTGGGCTCGAGCCTCTGGCGTATTTCCCGAGTGGCCGGAAACGAACTTGGCTCGTGGAAAGCGGGGCGCTACGTCGGCCAGGTATTTTGGGAATGCCTGGGGCTCGGTTCCAGTGTGGTGGATGATCAGTAGACCTCGCTGGTCGGCGAATTCGTAGATGGGATCCCACTGAGGCTTATCCAAAGACCAGGGAACGAAGGGAGGGTAGAGCTTGATAGCCACCAGTTTCAGGGTGTCGATGGCCCTTTCCAACTCGGCAACCATTTCAGCGGCCGGCGTTAGGGGACTGACATAGGCAAAGCCGACGAAGCGATCGGGATGGCGGGCCACGAATTGCGCGGTCATGTCATTGCCCGTGGGCCCACTCGGGTAGTAGATGTTGAACAAACACGAGACGTCGATGCCGCAGGCGTCCATGGCGTGGAGCATCAGATCGGGATCATCAACCATTCCCATGATGTCGTTGGACCCCACGTGTCCGTGGAAGTCGATGACTCGTACTCCTTCAATCATTGGCTTGCTCCCCCAGGATTCTCAGCAGATTGCCCTCGCAGATGAGTGCCAGATCGTCGTCTGACAGCCCCACATGGTGGAGATAGAAAAGCATCGGACCCATGGCCAGCCTCCAATACCAGGATCCGAAGACGAATCGCTTCGCTCCAAACTCGTCGAGCAGATCTTCCAACTGGCCGATAGGTTCGAAGCGGCTCAGCTCCAAGTGGGCTCTGGGCAGCGCCTTCATCAAAGGCTGGGCCCAGAGGGCATGCATGTAGTGGGCGCCCACCAGGACTGTCTCTAGATCCGGGTAGGCCTGGAGAGTGCTTACCAACTCGTGAGCATCCATCTCCGGCAGCGCCAGCCAGAGCGGAATTCCCTCCTGACTCAGCCAGCTCAAAAGCGGATCGCAGCTCCAGGGCCGGAAGGGGAACTTGACGATGTCCAGGCCGGCCAGCCGTACGCTGCCGACCCTGGCATTGGCGTGGAGCCCGCGAAGCTGCTCCAGAGATCGGCGCGTGGGGAGCGCAGCCCATTGTGGGTAGAGGCGGCCATCATCTCCCAACCAGTTTTCCAGGGCCCGATTCGCGTCCACTGGACTGGTCTTGTCTGCCAAGGCGTGGTAGATGACAGCTCTCTGGATGCTGTGCGTGTCCATTTCTGCCAGCAGACCCGCACGGTCAGGGCAGGGAGACACTTCGTCGTGGGCGTCACCCACCTTCACATTGGCGTCGAAGACCGGGACACGAGGTTTGAAGGAAAGGGATGTCATAGGTTCTCCTCGGCCTATCCTGTTCGGATCTGGGATAGGCAGGATTCAATTGATTTCGAGGCGGGACTATAGCAGAGTTCGGCGACTGAAAAACAGGTGGGTGTCAGGCAGCCTGTCTCTTGAATATTTTACGAGAGGCTGATCTGACCGATCGCTTCACTTCCTGGGAAGCACGAGAACGATCGTCTCCCCATTCTCCGACTGATACTCGAGCTGCTGCTCAGCGTTCTTGGGGAGCTTCTCGACGGCGAAGTAGAGGTAGCCGGCAATCGGGGCATCGGTAACACCCTGGGGCAGCCCCTTGTCCTCGAGCTCCTGTTCCATCACACGCCGATCCTGGCTGGTAGAAGCCGGAGGGTTACGGTCGAGGATTACGCCGACCCCCACCGAGGTTCTGACCCCTCGGCCACCCGTCTGGTTTCCATAAGGATCATTGCGCCTTGGACCAGATTCGTATCCGACTGATCCATAGGGGATGATGCCGACTTGCCTCCGCGCCGGCGCGGTTTGCTGAAGGCCCGCAGCGATCAAGGTCGGATCCTGGGGGCGGATATCAGCATCCAGACCGGAAATCTGGAGTGTGAAATCGGTATTCGCCATGTCGATCTCGTCCTTGCCTGGGTAGAGTGCCACCTCCACCACGACATAACCCCGATTCAGGTCGGTAACGAAGGCTTGCGTTACCTCGTGCTTGCTGAGGAGACGGGCACCCAGCTTGAAGCCCTCTTTCTCTACCGAGACCGGGTACTTGCTTGCCTCACTTTTGGGGCGGGTGCCCTCTGAGTTCCCGAGGGCGGAAATGCCGAAGAGGATGGCGATCGAGAGGACGGAAGTAAGCCGCTTCATGGAGTGTGCTCCTTCTCTTTTTCCCTGAGGGTTGCTTCGATCTTTACTGTTTTCCCGGTCAGTACATAGACCCGAAGCTCGAAAGGCTCGTAGAGGTCGGCTGCGACCTTGAGTTCATAGACACCGGGCTCGAGCCAGATCTCCTTGAGATCCTTCGCCACGCCGGCAAAGGCACCGTTCAGGAAGACGCTTGCCTCCCTGTGTTCTGTCTTAAGCTTGATGCGGCCCGTGCTGTCGGTTCTGTCGAAGCCCAGATAGTAGCCGGGATGTGCCCAGGCATCTATCGGATGATAGTAGGGGTAATGGCTTCTGTAGTAGTGCGGATAGTGATAAAGGCTTGGGGAATTGTAACTATATCGGCTGTACCCGCCTCCCAGATAAATCCCTCCCAGCCTGAAACGCCCCTGCTCTTCGACCTTGACTTCCTGTTCTGGTTTCTCAGTTTCGGCTTTCTGCTCGGCGACCATGGGATGAGTCAGGAGGAAGAAAACCGCGGTGAGAGCCAGGAGACAAGCAGTTCGCGTCATGATTCGCGCCTCACGAGGAGAAATGAAGCCTCTATACTAGTACTAGTATCCTGTCAACCTCGAAATTGTAGGTTCTGAACGGCCCTGGCGGCCGATCTCTGTGTTGCGCGTCCTCGACGTAGGCCAAACTATGTCTACGGCCGCGCGCCTTGACCTCGACCACCATGACTCGTCAATAACCCACAATCTCGAAGTTGACAGGGTACTAGATGTTCCCGAGATCAATTGTGTTCATTCTACGACATAAAGCCGGACATCTCATCGCAGGACCTCGATCCTGGGTCTCAGTCTATCAGGTTGAAAAGGGAAACGTCGTGCTTGTCGTTTCGTTGCGTCGTTTCGTTGTGGTAAAAGGCAGCGACGTGGTGAAGTCAGCGCTTTCTTTTCGAAGTGTTTCCAAGATCTATGATTCCGGAGCCGGCGACCGCTACGCCTTGCGGGAGGTCTCATTCGATCTGTCGCCGGGGCAACGAGTAGCTGTCCAGGGGCGTAGTGGCAGTGGTAAGTCGACGCTGCTGCACATTGCAGCCGGGATCGATCTCCCCTCGGAGGGAGAGGTCTGGTTTGAAGGCCGCAACCTTGCCAGTCTTTCGGAACGCGACCGAGCCCTGTTGCGGCGCGATGGTGTCGGCCTGGTCTTTCAGTTCTTCTACCTACTGTCCCATCTTTCCGTCGCTGAAAACGTCGGACTGCCCGAGCTGGTGGCTGGTGGTCGACCCTCGCAGTTCCAGCCGCGAGTGAAAGCCCTGCTCGACCGCGTGGACCTTGCCGATCGAGCCGATGAACCCATTGATCAGCTTAGCGGAGGAGAGATGCAACGTGTTGCTATTTGCCGGGCCCTGCTGCGTCGGCCGCGACTCCTCCTGGCAGACGAACCCACCGGCAACCTCGATGATGACAATAGTCAGCAGGTCCTGCAGCTGATGCTCTCATTGGCAGAGGAGGAAGGCAGTACCCTGATCTACGCCACACACAGCCGCGAGCTTGCCAGCCTCGCGGACCAGCGTTGGCGGCTTCACAGTGGCATCATGGAGCAGGTTTGAAGCGCTACCTTTCTCTTTCCATTCGTACCCAGATTCGGGCTGGGCGCGCCCTCTATCTGCTCACCGTGCTTGGGGTAGCGCTCGGCGTTGCTTCGGTTGTCTGTATCCAGATCATCAACCGGAATTCTCTGGCGGCTTTCAGGGGGAGCATTGAAGCCGTTAGTGGCGAGGCCGATTTCACGATTCTGAGTCGAACTCCGACACTTTCTGAGACGCTCTATCCAAAGGTTCTGGGGACCGCAGGAGTCGCCGCAGCCTGGCCCTTGTGCCGTCTCGATGTGGCACTTGCCGACGCGGCAGGCATTTTTCTGGAGGTTCTGGGAATCGATTTCTTCGCTCCTGTGCGGATGCCCTGGGAAGGAAAGCGAGGCGAGGACTGGAGCATTTTGGGCCAGCCAGGGTGGGTCGCAGTGACGCCCCAGCTGGCGAGGGATATGGGCTGGACTGTTGGGGATCAATTCCAGGTCTCGATCGGTTCCCGCGGCGTAGATCTGACGGTAGGCGCGCTGGTGGATTTTCGCCGACTGACGCCTTTTGCAAGCAGCAGGCTCGTCGTGATGGATATCTCCCAGGTGCAGGGCCTGCTCGCGCGTGCGGGCGAGATCGATCAGATTGACGTCAGATTGGACCCGTCTGCGAACCTCGCGGAGGTTGTCGCCGATCTTCAGCTTCGACTGGGTCCATCCGTTCGAATCTTGACTCCCGAACAGCGTGAGAGCACGGCCTCCGATTTACTCGAGGCTTTTCGGCTCAACCTCACGGCGTTAAGCTTGATCAGCCTTTTCGTCGGTCTTTTCCTCGTCTACAGCAGCACTCAGGCCCTGCTTGTCCGCCGGCGTACCGAGTTTGGTGTGCTGCGATCGCTAGGTGCTACCCGGACGCAGTTACTCGGTCTCATCCTTCTGGAGGTACTCCTCATCGGTGTGGCGGGTGTCGTTCTCGGGATCCCTTTGGGCTACTGGGCTGCCCAGGCCAACGTAGAGGTGGTGAGCGCAACCCTCAGCAACCTCTACCTGCTGGCAGAAATCGAATCTCTGGAAATCCCATTCTGGATCTACCTGCTGGCGGCGGCGATAGGGATTGGAGGAGCCGTGGCTGGAGCACTGATTCCTGCTCTCGACATGAGTCGGCGACAGATCAGAGCGCTGCTGACACCGCCGATTCTGCACCAGAGGGTCGCATCGTTGTCCCTGACGCTTTTCCTTGGAGGGCTGCTGATCTTGGTCCTAACGGGGTTGTGGTATCAGTTGTATGGCTGGACCTGGAAGCCGTCCGGCTTCGTGCTTGGTATTGCTGTTCTGGTTGCGCTCCCATTGTCCGCTCCTCTCTTCATCCGTGGGATCGCCGCGGCGGTTCCAGTTCGAGGTTTCGGTCTGGCCTACAGTCTCAAGAGCCTGGGTGCCAGACTGCAGACGACCTCTTTCGCCGTATCGTCCCTCGCCATTGCGGTCAGCATGCTGATTGGGATCACGTTCATGATTGGCAGTTTTCGGCGGACCGTCGATGTCTGGGTCGCTGGGACGGTGAAAGCGGACATCTACGTCAGCACCTCCTCCTTTCGGGGAAGAGGCGTTCAAGCGACACTCGATGATCAGCTCGTTTCTTCGCTTTCGAACCTTCCCGGCATCGCAGCAGTTGACCGACTGCGCAAGCTGGAAGTCTCTTCGGGGGATCGGGAGATCTATCTCGCAGGGGTCGACATGAGCCTGGTAGGAGGCGAGGCACGCTTTCCCCTGCTCTTCGGAGACCCATCGCGGGCCTGGCCCTTGCTGAGACAGGGTCAGGCTGTGCTTATAGGGGAGACCCTCGCACACAGCGCGGATCTAGGAGTGGGAGACCGTTTGGTGGTTTCAGCTCCAGGAGGTGAAGTAGGTTTTCCCATCGCAGGGGTCTACTACGATTATTCCCCTGGGAAGGGTCTGGCCGTAGTCGATCTCGAGGCGCTAGCTCAGCACTTCGGACCGGGACCTGCTCATAGTCTCGCCCTCTATCTGAAAGAGCCCGAGGGGACGGAGAGGGTTGTCGATCAGCTCAAACTTCGCCATGCGGAGACACCACTCCGGTTCCGGAGCAACCGCAGTCTTCGGCAGGCGGTTTTGAGGATCTTCGACCAGACCTTTGCCATCACGCGACTCCTGCAGGCCATGTGTCTCTTGATTGCGGTCTGTGGAATTACACTGACCCTGTTGATCCTGGCGCGGGAGCGGATTTCCGAGCTGGCTTTGTACCGGGCTCTGGGTGCCCTACGCCAGCAGATTTTCTGGGTCTTTGTGGGCAAAGGATTGGGAATCGGGCTCCTGGGTCTGGCCTTGGGACTCCTGGGAGGGGTCGCGTTGGCCGCTATCCTGATATTCGTCATCAATCGAGCCTATTTTGGATGGACGATACAGGTCTACTGGCCCTGGGCTTCGCTGATGCAGCAGACCGCGACCATCCTGGGTGCCGCACTTCTGGCAAGCCTCTATCCTGCACTCAGGGCCAGTCAGAGCCCGGCTGCCGTGCTGAGCCGAGATGATATGTAAGGGGATGCTAACACTAACGCTGTGAGTCCAATTGTACTCAGAATTGTCCTGTGCGTTTGCCTGCTGCTGGTTGCAGTTGAAGCGGCAGAATGGCGTCCAGCCCGGCCCGACTATTCCTGGTCGTTTCCGCAGCATCACTGGGCTCGGAACGGTTACCGGACGGAGTGGTGGTACTTTGCCGGTCGGTTGGTTTCCGAGAGCGACCCAGCACGCATTTTTGGTTACCAGTTCACCTTCTTCCGAGTGGGTCTGCTTCCGAAGCGGCCGCAGCTGGAGTCCCACTGGGCTGCCACCGATCTAGTGATGGGACATGCCGCCGTCACGGATCTCTCAGCGAAACAGCATGTTTTCAGTGAAGTGTTCTACCGTGCGATTCCCCTGTTGGGAGGGTTTTCCCGCTACCCCGATCCGCTGATCGCCTGGAGCCTTGCTCCCAGTGGCACCGATAGTCGATGGACACTGGCCTGGAACGGTCAGGCCTTCGACTTCTCCATGAAGGACACAAGGCAGGGGATGGCCTTCGCCTTGGCGACCGTGCCCAGTAAGGCGTTCGTTTTCCAAGGGCCGAACGGGTTCAGCCGCAAGGGCGGTGACAAGACGGCGGCCAGCCACTACTACAGCTTCACCCGTCTTCAGACGGAGGGCTCGGTGACGATTCGGGGACAGACGACAAAAGTGCGGGGTGAGAGTTGGATGGATAAGGAGTTTGGCTCCAACCAGCTCAGCCCTGGTCAGGTGGGGTGGGATTGGTTCAGTCTTCAACTCGGTGACGGTCGCGAGATCATGCTCTATCTCCTGCGTGACGATCAGGGAAGAGTGGACTTTGCTCGAGGGTCGTTGGTTTCAAAGACCGGTGAAGTGCGCTATCTGGCCGCTGGGGAATGGACAGTGCACTCTGGCCGTACCTGGAAGAGTCCAGCGACCGGGGCCAACTATCCGGCGGGCTGGACGGTGAGATTGCCGGACGCCGACCTGGAGATGGTGTTGGTCCCTGAACTGGCAGACCAGGAGAACCGCAGCCGGATTGTTGAGGATCTCTTCTACTGGGAGGGTCTGGTTCGAGTGCAAGATCAGGAGGGCAAGCGAATCGGCCATGGATACGTGGAGCTGACCGGCTACGGAACCGGGCGCCGCCCCGCGATCTAGTGAATAGTGAGCAGTAGTGCAATGAGCAGTGAACAGTACCGGAAACAGCTACAGCCAACAGAGCCGCGAACGACTTGACTCGTTAGCAGTATGCCCCACGTTTCGAGGAGAGAGCTGGACAACAGCAGAATCTCGCAGATCCCCAACCCCTCGCTCGCGCTTCAGGTTTCCATGGCTGGGGAAGTTTCTTCTTCGAATGGGGCCAGCGATACTGGCGACGGATTAGCGCTACTGGACCGTCACCCGCTTGCGGTGCGTGGTCATTTCTCCGGAAGGCGTCTGACGCAGGATGACAACCATCTCGTAGCTGCCAGGAGATGCCTTCCCCTCGGCGTCGATCCGGGCGGTCTCGTAGCGGCGAAAATCAGCCAGCTGCTGAGCGTTGAACTCCAGATCGGCTTGTTTCTCCAAGAACATCTCTTCCTGAGCCAACTTACCCGACCCGTCGATCAGCGCGGCAAAGATCTCGACCACACACTTGTATTTGCCTTCTGCAGCGGCAAAGCCCAGAGCCTGGGTAGGAATGACGGTGTTGAGTTGGATCTTGCCACCTTTGGTCGAGACCTCGAGCTCGGAGAGAAACTCCTGAAAAAGGTGGGGAAACTTCAGGGCGTTGAGTAAGTCGCGCTTTGCCATGGATTTCCCGTCCGTCTCGATGTAGCTCCTGCGAAAGCGAAGCTCGAGTCGAGGACGGTCGACCTTTACTTTGATCGAGTGAAAGGTGCCCGGCCTTCTCTTGGCCGTGGGAACGAAGCCGACAAGGTAGTATTCGGAGCGATCCAAGAACGCCCTCCGAACCCCCTCGCCCAGGTCGTTGCTGTCCACGAAGGAACGTCCCCCAGTACCCAGGGAAAGGGATATCAGGAACTCCTGGGGTCCGGTGATCTCTGCGAGCGACGATGAGAATTGGCTGAAAGAGCCCGAACCACTGGTACTGGCATCGAACGGAGCGGACAGACCCCGGCTGTCGATGCTGTAGATGGAGACCTGGGACCGGTTGGACTGATCGATTGCCGAGCGCAGGCTGAGCCGCTGGCTTGAGGCGTGTCCTAGCCCCCGCAGCTCCCGGTTGACGAAGAGCATGATCGGGGTTCGGTTGGGGTAGATCGCAACAGCTCTGTCCTCGATGATCCGACTCAGCACCGAACCCGCGTTGAGGGGGTAGCCCCCGGAAAAAAAGATGAGCTGCTTACGTCCGGGGAGGGAACGCAGCCGCGTCGAGAGCGCCGCAAGAGAAGCGGCCGCCGTACCCACCTGTTGGTCCAGTGTGACCAGAAAACTTCTTCCCAGGGCCACGGCGGCCGACACCAGGGCCTCTACCACAGGAGGAAGCGTTTGCAGGGGTCGCGGGGTCAGGTCGTACGGAGGGACACTGTTGAAAAGCTCTTCCATTTCTCCGATAAAACCTGCGAATGAGTTGGCTCCCAGAGGGCTGACTGGAAGCTTCTCCAGAGTGCGTATCAAACTGGGGACGCTGGAAGTGAAGTTCTGTCTGACCTGGAGGCCCCGACTCAAACTGGCAATCATCACCCGGTCACCTGGGGTCAGCCCCGTTTCCAGAAATCCACGGATTGACTCTTTGACGCGTTTGAAGTCCTGGTGGTCAATCGTGTCCAGATCAAGCAAAAAGACGTAGTAGCCATTGTCTCCTCTCGGAGAAATAGCCTTATTCACTGCCCTTTTCTCGGAAGGAGTTGGTGCAGTCTTCCGTGCGGCGGCGGCCTGTTTAGGCTTCCTTCCCCGGAGCTGCAGAAAAGAGGTGGCTTGGCGCTTGCCGTCTTCGTACAGTTCGATTTCCTCGATCTTGAGATCGGACACAAAGTTGCCTTTGCGATCCGTCACTACCAGATCGACCAGTACCACCTCCGATTCGGTTCTGAAGCTTGGCGGCTGCTGACTCTGGGCCAATGCAGCGTTTTGGCAGAGGGCAACACCCAAAGCAAGAAAGCTGACGAAGCGAGAGTGGTTCAGAAGGCTTCGCCGGAGATAGGATGTGGTGCTGCTGATCAAACGGGCACCGCTGATCGAACGGCTGTACGGAAAAGATTCTGCAGCTGCTGAGGGTTGGCTCAAAGGACACACCAGCCTTCTCGGCAAGGAAGCCGTGAACACGACGGCTATTCTATCAGACCCTATTCTTTTCGTTTCTCCTATGCACCTGCCCGGATGCTTCGGTGGCGCTTTTCAGCCCGTCTACTGGGGAGGGTACCTGTGCTAAACTTCCGGCCCATGACCAAGATTGACTATCGAGAGTTCGACCGCCAGATCTGGGAAGAGGAGCTGGAGGACTTTGTCCCACCGCTGATTTACGACATGCACACCCACATGTGGTCGGAGGAGCACAAGGGGCAGAGTGGCCCCTCTCTCCTGCGTTGGGGAATTGA
This sequence comes from Acidobacteriota bacterium, assembly GCA_965219005.1. GTDB lineage: Bacteria > Acidobacteriota > UBA6911 > RPQK01 > JAJDTT01 > CAUZIZ01. Next base: position 1,085,533 of record CBDCMS010000004.1, read on the forward strand.
CTATCAAGATCACCTGGCCTGGGCAGCCAGGTTGTATCCCGGTCGTGAAATTCACTATCTGGTTCTGGGAACACCGGTCCTGGGCATCGACATCGAGGGACATAACGACTGGATGGCGACCCAGATGGCTGCGGATCCCGCCTCCGCCGTGAACCTGCTGGTGGTGCCGGAGATGAGCCCTGAATATGTTGCCGAGCAGGTCCGGAAACATGGCTTCCTGGGACTGAAGCCCTATCGGCTGTTTGCTCCCGATCCAGCCAACGGAAGAATCCAGGACTTTCTTCCCGAGTCCTTTATCGAGGTGGCACACGATCTCGGATTGGCGATTACGATGCACCTCTCGAAGAAGACGGGCCCGGCGGACCCCGATAATCTCAGAGATCTAGAGAACTACACTCACAAGTATCCGCGGGCCCAATGGATCCTGGCTCACTGCGGCCGCGCCTTCAATCCCTTCATGCTGGAGGAGTCCATCCACCGGCTCAAGGACATGCCGAACATCTGGTACGACACTTCGGCTGTCAATGACATGTACTCCCACTATCTGCTGATGAAGCACGAGGACCGAAAGAGAGTGATGTTCGGTTCGGACAATATCGCGGCCGGCTGCGTCCGAGGGAAGTACGTCACCTGGGGTAAGGCCTGGCAATATTTCGAGGGTTTCGCGGATCTCTCACACTGTGACCCCAGCACCACCTTCGTTATCTACGAGCAGCTACGGCAGGAAAGGCAGGTCGCCGAGATACTGGGTTTGAGTAAGGATGAAATCGAGGACCACTTCTCTGGAAACGCCATCCGCTTCATCAACAAGGTACGCGCTGCTCAAGGCTGAGTACACTCGAACGCAAATACGGAAACGTTTTGTGGCACTGATACCGGAGGTGTGGGGACGGAACCTGCTGATATAGACGATCTGCTGGTGTCACCGCCTGGCATCGTACAGCTCATGAATCTGTCTCACCGCATTCTCCCAGCTGAAGCGTCGGCCCTGGCGCCGACACTCGTGCCTCATTGACTCCTCGCACGATGTATTGTCATACAGCTGTTCGAAGGCTTCCACCATGCTGTCCACTTCCTCAGGATCGAAGTATACAGCCGCTTCCCCGCCAACTTCGGGAATCGAGGAACTTCGGCTTGCCAGCACCTTTGCCTCGCAGCGGATCGCTTCCAACACGGGCAGTCCGAAGCCCTCGTACAGCGAGGGGAACACGAACAGATCGCAAGCGCTGTAGAAGTTGGGAAGGAATTGATCCGGAATGTATCCGGGAAAGGCAATGGAAGACCCAGTTTTTTCTCGTTCGATCTGTCGCCGAAGTAGGCGGACCTCTTCGATATCCCAGAGGAAGGTCTCGCCTGCCAGGATCAGCTTGCCCGGGTACCCTCGATCAAGAATGGTTCGGAAGGCGGTCAGGAGCGTCCGAAGATTCTTACGAAAGTCGCTTCCGCCGACATAGAAGAGGAAAGGATAGTCGATGGCGAACTCCCGCTTGAGAATCTCTCGTGACTCCTCCCTGTCCCTGGGTCCGAGGTTGGGATCGCAGGAAGGATAGATGACTTTGACGCTTTCCTCAGGGTGATTCAGTCTTTCACAAATCTGGTTATGCACTTAACTCCGGAAAAAGTCACCACCACCTAGTAAAAAAGGTGAGAGACAGGAGGTGAGTGGATGTACGAAAAGATGAATTTGTTGGAGTTTCAAGAGCGTTTTGCCACAGAAGAAGCTTGTCTGAGTTACCTGATGCAGAAACGCTGGCCGGAAGGATTTGTCTGTCCCCGTTGTGGGGGTCAAGGAGGCTACTGGTTGCAGCACCGGCGATTGATGGAGTGTCGCCAATGCCGGTATCAGGCTTCTTCCACCGCCGGGACGATTTTCCACAAGACGCGGGTGCCCCTGAGATATTGGTTTTGGACCATCTTCTTGATGAGCCGTTGCAAAGCGGGCTACTCGATGAAGGGACTGCAGAAGCTGCTGGGAATCGGAAGCTATCGGACGGTCTGGATGATGGGACATAAGATCCGACAAGCCATGGCCAAACGTAATGACTGCTACCAATTAAGTCACCTGGTGGAGCTGGATGACTCTTTCTTTGGAGGCCGACGACGAGGGAGAAATCGTCGGGGTCGCAAGCGAGGACGAGGGACCGAAGGCAAGGCCAAAGTTCTGGCCGCGGTGGAGATAACGAAAGCCGGGGGGCCGAGGTTTCTAAGTCTGGATGTGGTCGATGACATAACCAGCGACAATGTGAAGCGGGTCGCCTGGGCGAGGATCGACCCCGGAGCTCAGATCCGAAGCGACGCCTATCACGCGTTTGTCGGTTTAGCTCAAGCCGGCTACCAGCATGAACGCGTCCGGCTCGAGTGGGTGGGGATGGGTTTTGAACAGTTCCCATGGGTTCACACCCTCATTTCCAACTGCAAGACTCAGCTCCAAGGGACTCAGAAAGCGGTCAGCCTCAAGCACCTTCAACGTTACCTGGCTGAGTTTTGTTACCGTTTCAATCGTCGTTTCTGGGAATCCGAGCTCTTCGACCGTCTCCTGACAGCCTGTTCGCTCTATCCCACCGTCACCTATCCAGAGTTAAGTGCATAACCAGATTCACAAATGTCCTTCCTTGAGTGGTCCGAATCGGTGATGATTAAATCCGCTTGACCAATACGTCCCCAAGCCCAGCGCAGAGCTCTGACGAAATCCCAGGGAAACTGTTGCTTGGTTTCCTCCCAGAACAGGAACGGAATCAAGTCATGAACGTGGGCCCAGACATCGCACGACTTCAAACGTGGTATGGAAGTGATTTCCGTGGCGTGGAATAGATCGAGTCGGTCCTGGGAGAGTTTTTGATCCAAGAGGAAACGATCCAGCAGCCAATTGAAGCGACTGGCTCGTGTTAGCTGGGGCAGAACGACCCGTCGCGATTTCTTGCCGCCCTGCGGCGTGGATTTCTGACCTTGCGCGTGGTAAAGCACGAACTCGTGCTGGGTTGCGTCGAGAAGCTCAGAGGCTAACCAGAACGTGTATTTTCCTATGCCTCGCCGCCGCGAATTCTTTCGGGAAGAGGGGCGTAGATCGTATCCAATTCTCATTGCTCCCACAGCTCTTCAGAGCACAGGACTCGGTGGTGGGCAGCGGCGACGTCTGGCGATCCGACATGAGACGGTTCTTTCAAGCCACCGAAAGATATGCCCTGATATTGCACAGGTGCTGGACGAATTCTGCCGTGATCAGGATGTTGTCGCCGGCCGTGGGTTCAGGACTCCAGAATTTGGTGTTTTCCCAGTGACCATCCGGCAGCTGGTGGTCCACGAACCAATCTCCCAGACGGATCGTCCATTCTCGGAACTGCTCTTCCCGGGTGGCAACGTACAGGAGCCCCGATCCCCATCCTGACTTGCAGAGCTGCATCGACTGGAACTGGCACTTGTCGCCGGTCATGGAAAATCGCTGGTACGCGCGAGCCAGGTCGAGCCACTGGGTGTCGCCGGTGGCCATGTGGAGCTGAGACAGGAAGGCGGCCGCGATCCCTCCGTTGAAATGGTGTTGCCAGGGCTCGTCCTTCTTGGTGACGTAAAAGGCCTCCTGGTCTTCCGGATAATTTCGCACCAACCCCTGGGAATGGCTATAGACGGCGTAGAGTCTGCGCTCCGGTTCCGGCTGCAGGTCCCAGAGCCGCTGGAACCATTCGCCGGCCTTGATGGCCGGCTCTATCCGGCCCGTGAGAGCGAAGCTCATGCCGGCCTGGGCAGTGGGAAAAAGCTCCTGCTCGGCGTCCTCGGTTCGGTCCGTCCGGGTGGCGTAGAACCCTCCGGATTCGGGGTCCTGCCAGGTCAGCAGCTGCTCGGTGCCGCGGCGAACCAGATCGATCCGTCCCAGCAGGCTGGAGCCGAAGATCAGACAGGCGAGTGGATAGGAGCCGTAGCGTGGATCCTCGGGGCCTTGGGTCGAGATCCCCTCCAGGCGACCGTCCGGGGTCATCATGTTGTGGTCGATCCAATCCAGCAGGGAGTGGCCCGCCGGGATCTCTCCCATAAGCGCGAAGGCCCAGGGTACCCGATAGTAGAAGATCCGTTCCTCGACCGGTCCCACCGAGCCGTCCGGATTGATGTGTTTCAGAATCCAGTCGGTGCCAGTGCGGCACGCCTTTGTGTAGGCCTCGAGTTTGGCGTCGAGTTCAATTGTCAGCATGGTTCCTCCCGTTAGCTGCGAATATACTCGAAGCAAGGGAGAAAAAATAGCTGGCGTCCGCACAATACGTAGCTTTGGCCTCCAGGCCGAAGTCTTCTCTCGAGCCGTTGGCTCGAAGGACGGCGGTTTGGAAACCACCGCCACCAGTGAGCTTCAGAAGCTCTACCATCCCAAAGCGTAGCAGGACCTGCGAGGATCCGATCCGGTTGCCATGACCCCGGTCTGGGGATCGCGGCGAGCGATGGTGGCTCCCATCCCACAGACCGCGGCGGGTACCAACCGATGTCCCAGGGCGCGGAGCCTGTCCCAGGTAGACTCAGCGAATCCGCTTTCCAGAGAGAGTTGACCCGGCAGACACTCGTGTGGATGGAAGGAGTTGGGAGCCGAGTCGCAACCAAAGCGCGGAGCTTCGATCGCCTGCTGGGGATCCATGCCGAAGACCAGAGTATTGAGCATCAGCTGGAGGTTGGCCTGGGCTTGATGGTCTCCTCCAGGACAACCGAAGGTCATGACCGGAGTTCCCTCTTTGAGCACCAGGTAATTGACCAGAGTCGTGCGGGGGCGCTTGCCCGGGACCAGCACGTTGGGATGCCCTTCCTCCAACTGGAACATCTCGATTCGGGTGCTGAGAGCGAAACCCAGCTCCGGGAAGAAGACGGACTTCCCGAAGGACCCTCCGCTGGGCGTGGCGCAGACTAGATTGCCTTCCTTGTCGATCGCTGCGATGTGAGTTGTGCCCTGCTCCTGTGAGGAAGGGGCTCCCGGTGCAGCCGCTGGTCGCGAGCTGCTTGGCAGAAGATCTGGGGGCCGATCTTGCTCGGAATCCGCCCAGGGATTTCCGGGTGAAGGTAGCTCCGGCTGTGCACGATCGGGATCGACGAGCTGGGAGCGACGCAAGGCGTATTCCTTGGAGAGGAGACCGTCCAGGGGGACCGCCGAGAACTCCGGGTCGCCGAAGTGGGCTTCGCGGTCGGCGAGCGCCAGCTTGAGGGCTTCCACCAACGTGTGAACATAGCTCGGCGAATTGTGTCCCATGGACTTCAAGTCGAAGTGCTCGAGCATGTTGAGTGTCAGCTGGAGTACCGAGGCCTGGGACCAGGTGCGCTGGCCGCAGATTTCGTGTCCCATGAAGCGGATGCGGGCCGGCTCCTCGAATCGGGCCTGGTATGTGTCCAGGTCTTCAAGTTCCAGAATGCCACCCACACTTCGTGAGGACTCCGCCAGCGTGCGAGCCAGATCGCCGCAGTAGAAGTCGTCCCGGGCCGACCGAATGCCGTCCAGCCTTTGGCCTGAAGCTCCGTGCGCCGCCAGGCTCTCCAGAGTCGTCGCCAGTCCTGGCTGCAGCAGCAGCGTCCCGGGTCGGGGAAGAGCGCCTCGATCGTAGAAAACCTCTGAGCCCCCCGGGGGATACAGCGCAAACTGATCGCGGGTTGCCTGAGAGTCGAGGGCGTCGATCATGTACTCGTAGTGCGGAAACCCACCCCTGGCGAGCCGAATTGCCGGCCCCAGAACACGCGCCAGACTCAAGGTCCCGTAGCGCTCCAGCAGCGAAAAATAGGCACCAACTGCACCCGGAACAGTGAAGGACAGATGGGCCAGGGAACCGGGCCCTGTAGGTATACACTCGAGTCCCTGGTTCTCGTAGAAGTCAACCGTTGCACCAGCTGGAGCCGTGCCCTGTCCGCTCAGGGAGAGGAGATCCCCGCTGGCAGCATGGTGAAGCATGAACACGGATTCGGCGCCCAGGGAGTAGGAGGCAATCGGTTCGGTGACCGCGGCGGCGAAGCCCGCAGCAACCACCGCATCGAAGGCGTTTCCACCGGCGAGAAGCATCTGCATTCCGGCCATCGAAGTCAGGTAATGACCGCTGGAGATCACTCCCTGGGTAGCGTAGATGACGGGTCGCCCAGTGAGGGGACGTCCACCGGCGTCGGTCTGAGCTTTGAGTGGTTTTCCCATGGCGACGATCCTACCGAATCTGCTCGGAAAAGGGGAGTCGCTAGCGGTCGGGACGGCCGCTCAAGGCAGCGATTTCCTCTCCGTCGAGGACTCTCCGCACGACCACGATGTCGTCAACCCATCCCTGGATCTGATTGTCCGGCGGCGCAGTTACCTTGTCACGATAGGTGATGAAGCGGCCTCCCTGATCTTCTCCCACCCTGAGGTTGGCTGCCAGGTGGATCCCAGCCTCTGAAGAAGAGCCTGAAGCCCGGCGCAGGTCGATAGTCGAACCGTCATAGTAGAGGTGCATGGTCCCCGCCCGGATGTGTTCCGAGGCGACCTGGTGCCCGTCAAGGTAAAGCTTCACGTCGCCCCGATCGTGTGTCGCGGCGAAATGGTGATAGCGCCCATCACGGAAGAAGCGAGGTCTTGACTGCACTCGCTGCCCGTTGAGGGTCAGGGAGAGGGTGCCGACGCTTGGGTTCACGTCGAAGATCAGCTCGCCGGTGACGGGAGTGCCGCTGCCACGATGGGTGCTGAACAATCGAGCCATTCTTCGCTCCTCGGTGCGCATCCGGGCGGCCAGGCTGAATTGGGTTCCCAGGTGGGAGGTACCCAGGATCTCGAAGGTGTCGAGGGTGTTCCCGTCCCCACTGAAGTGCAGGGCCGATCCCCCCTGGGTCGATGGATCGGGGTCGGGAGCCACTCGAACCCGGTTGTGAAATCGGGCCTGCTGCAGACCGTCATCGCTTTCGCCATCGGTGGCGGTAGTCCCTTCGTCCTGGTCGAAGCTGAAGGAGATCTCCAAGGGGGGATCAGGGGCTTCCAGTCTGACCTTCTCTCCCGCCATGAAGGAGTAGAGAGCGGCATTGGCCAGCAGAAAACGAAATCTGAGGCTGTCGTTGGTCTCTGGCAGTTCGCTGCGGGAACCCCAGGTTACCCTCTGATTCACAGTGTCGGCCGAGATGGGGTCGCAGTCATCCCGGCCGTAGCCTTCGACGATATTGCCCTTTTTGTCCATCACCTCGACCTTTACCCAACCTCCGCTGGCATCGGTATTCACGTGGAGTGCCCCCTGGCTTCCCAAGAGAGGTCTGGTGGTGACTGTCCCGACTTGGTTGCCGCCCACTTGGTTGCCGGCGTCGAGCGAGGCGAAGCCATCCTTTCTCAGCGTCGCCAATCCGATGGCGCCCTGGCCTTTCCCCGTGTGATACTCGTTGAAACCACCGTAGTAGAGGCGAATCTTGTCCCCTTCAACCAGAGGCTGATTCAATGTCGCGATCGTGCCCTGATCCCAGCTGCCGGCCTTGCCTAGAGGCAGGATAGGCGGTCGCTCACCCTCCTCCCTCACCCAGTGAACTCCGTCGTGGCTGCTGACGAGCTCGGTGAAGATTCGACCCTCGTTCTTGCCATCCTCGATTCTGAAGATCCAAAGGAATCCCAGATAGGTGGACTCGTAGGCAAAGGCACTGAGACCGTAGAGATCGGTGTGCTGCCCATCCTCCGTCACCCAGCGGTCGTCTACTTCATCAGGAACCAGAATCAGCTCCGCTGGAGGCCATTTTTCGAAGTCGGTGGTGCTGGTGAAGCCTACGCAGCGGCGGCGATAGCCTCGCACTGGAGCAAAGGTTTTCGGATAGCCCAGATAGCGTTCAGTGTGTGGATCCCAGACGAAGTTCCCGACATCACCCGGATCCACCAGGACCGGATTTTCTTCCACTTCGGTCCAGCGGATGCCGTCCGGCGAATAGGCCGCCCAGAAACCGCTGGTCAGGTGATCGGGCGGGGTGCGACCGTAGTCATAGTTGATCAACTTATAGCGTTTCTGGGGATCCGGTTCCCAGGGAGTATGAATGACCTGGGGCATGTGATCTTCCTTGGATCGCCAGAAGATGAGGTTGTTTTCGGCCATCCCCTCCCGTTCCACGATCCCCAGGTTGGGTTTATCCCAGTTGATGCCATCCTGGCTGGTGGCATACAGGTTGAGATATCCGTCGGCCGAAGCGTGATACCAGAGGCGGTAGCCGGGGCCCTCCTCATGAGGCAGAACGGTTCCGTAGACGAATACACGATTCTCTTCCCACGGTGTGTCTCCCGTGAGTACGGGGTTGCCGGAGTACTTCTCGAAAGGATGGTAGGTTCTGATCAGTCCCTCTTTGGTCTCCACCAGATGGTCATCGACGAACAGCTGCCAGGGCCCGCTCAGGTCTCCTAGAGACCGCGATTCAAGCGGGGCCTCTAGAGCTTTTTCGGAAGCTGTGCAACCGCCACAAATGAGTAACAAGAGCGCCAGGAATCCCAGGCGATTTTTCATGATCTTTCCCCCCTGGCCCTCATTTGATGCCATTCCGGGTTCCAGTATCAAGCGTCCACCTATCGGAGGCGCTTTGGCCACGCTCGCAGCGAAACACAACAGAGGGCCGCGCAACACCGAAAGGACAGTAAGGGAGAAGCATGGAAAGGGACAGAGGTGTTTCCAACCGGAGGTGTTTCCAACCGGAGCCGAAAGGGATCTTGCGCCGCGGGCCCGTTCGAAATACCCTACATCGGGCTGATCCGAGGGCTTCTGTTTCTAGCGTCTAACGGGCAGGAAAACTCGCGTTGATGTTTTTGTTCTTCCAAGGTTCGAGGACAAAATGTTCGACCTGATCATAAAGAATGGCACCTTGATCGATGGTAGCGGAGCCCCTCGCTACCAGGCAGATGTGGGAATAGATGAGGATCGCATTAGGCAAGTCGGCGATTTGAAGGAGGCCGGAGCCGGGCGCACGATTGATGCTGCCGGAATGATTGTTGCTCCAGGGTTCGTAGACGTCCACAATCACTCGGATGCCTGGTTGTTAAAGAAGCCCCACATGTTTTCCAAGACCAGTCAGGGGTTTACGTCAGAGGTCATCATGGCGGACGGGATCTCCTACGCTCCTGTCAACAAACACACCGCACATCATTGGATCTACTATCTGCGTTCACTCAACTCGCTGCGCTTCGAAGAGTACGAAGGCTGGGAGACCCTGGCCGAATATATGTCTTTGCTAGATGGCCGCAACGTACAGAACAGCATTCCTCACATACCCTATGCCAACGTCCGGGCCCTCGCCTGCGGATTCGGCTCGCGTCGCCCCGACGACAAGCAAATGGAGTTGATCCACGGAGAAATCGAGAAAGGCATGGAAGCAGGTGCGGTGGGGATCTCGACTGGATTGGACTACATAAGTGAATGCTTCGCCGACACCGACGAACTGGTGGAGGCCTGTCGTGTCATCTCGTCCGCTCGAGGCCTCTACGTGACGCATATGCGGTACAAGAAAGGGATCATGAGGGCCCTCGCGGAGGCGGTTGAGATTGGGAAGAGAGCCGGCGTCCCCGTCCACATCTCACATCTGAAGGCCTTCGACGCTCGTGAGGCAGAAGAGATACTGACCTATGTGGATCGAGTTGCCACCCAGGAGGTCGACTTCTCTTTCGATGTCTATCCCTACCTGGCCGGCTCCACAATGCTGAACTTCTTCTTGCCCTACGAAGTCTGGGAAGAGGGCCCCCTGTTTGCCCTGGGCAGACTCCAGGAGCCGCTCATCCGGGACAAGATCTTCACCAGCCCAGGCCGCTTTTCGCTGGAAAAGCTGGTGATCGCCTGGGTTGCCAGCAAAGAGAATAGCCACTACCAGGGGATGACACTTGGAGAGTACTTTGCCACCGTCAAGCTTTCACCGATCGACGCGTTCTGCGATCTGCTGATCGAGGAAAGTCTGGCCGTTCTGGCGGTAAGCCCGGGCAGCGAGGAGGGTGTGGTTGCCCCCTTGCTTGCTCATCCCTGTTACATGATGGGCTCCGACGGTATCTACCAGGAAGGCGGAGTCATCCACCCCAGGCAGTATGGTTCGGCAACTCGACTTCTCGGACCCTGCGTGCGGGATGAGAAGCTGTTTTCCCTGGAGCAGGCCGTACAGAAGCTGAGTAGTATCCCGGCTCGGCGGTTCGGTCTCCGTCAGAGGGGAACCATCGAAGAAGGGAACTACTCCGATCTGGTCGTTTTCGACGAAGCCCAGGTCTGCGATAAGGCCACCTTCGAAGACCCCCACCAGTACTCGGTCGGCATCGAGCATGTTCTGGTCAACGGTGTGCCTATCGTCGAAGGGAGTCAGCCTGTCGCTAACCTCTCCACTCCCCTCCCCGGCCGTGCGCTCAGCTTTGGCGCCTGAAGAGGAGCCTGTGCGACCTTCTTGAGCGCTGTAGGCTTCTCTCCTTGTATCTCTGGTGCAACAGGTTGTGGCTTCAGGTTCACACTAAACTCTCTTCCCGAGTCGGAGAGTGCCCGCCAGCAAGGGGTCTTCGGTTTGGTTGTATTCTTGCATCAAGAAAATGTCTCCGAATATTCCGAATCGCCGAGCCGGAGGCTTGAAAGCAGAGATGCAAACCACGATTAAGGGTCCTGTCAGGGTCTTGGGAGTGGGTCTTCACACGGGTTGTCAGGTCTCGCTGGAGTTGAAGCCCGCTCCGGAGAATACCGGCATCGTTTTTCGGCGGGTCGATCTTCAAAACTTTGAGATCGAGGCCTTGCGCAATCATGTCTCACGTGTGGTACTTGCCACGACGCTGATGAAGCGAGGCGTGATGCTCTCGACTGTCGAGCACATCCTTTCTGCGCTGTACGGACTTGGACTCGACAATGTCTACCTCGATATTGATTCGCTGGAAGTCCCGATTCTGGATGGTTCGGCACTTCCGTTCGTCGAAGCCGTGCTGTCCGTGGGCATTGAGGAGCAGTCGGTGGAGCGGATCCTTCTGAAAGTAGACAAGCCGATTCGTCTGGAGGACGGTGAGAAGTTCATTTCGATCGAACCTTTCCCTACGTTTCGGATCTCCTATCAGATCGAGTTCTCCCATCCTGCCATCGGTCGCCAGGAGATCGACCTGGAAATGAGCCCGGAGAGCTACGCTCGAGAAATTGCTTTCGCTCGAACCTTCGGCTTCTATGCGGAGGTGAAGCAACTCCAAGACAAAGGGCTGATTCGAGGCGGATCATTCGACAACGCGGTGGTTTTGAGTGACGACGGGATCATGAATGGGGAGCTGAGGGCCCCGGACGAATTTGTCCGTCACAAGATGCTGGATCTGATCGGCGACGTTTCCCTCTGTGGATGGCCGATTATCGGTCACGTCAAGGCACACAAGGCCGGGCATGCCCTGCACACCGCTCTGGCAACAGCCATCTTCCGGAACCCTTCCTTTTATTCCAGAGTCGAGGAAACAGATCACGTTTCCTCACCGGCGACCAGGCTTTCCGCCTGAACTGAATCGACCTGAACTCCGGGAATGACCCAGAACAATCTGTTCAGCACACTCTCCCCTGTCCCCAATCCAATCTCCTCTGTCCCCTAATCATCCCCTTTCCCCTAATCATCCCCAAATCAGCCTCTCGCTGTTGTCTGTCCCCATTCACTACATTCCCATTCACTACATTCGGGAAGGAGATCACCCAGCTGGACTATAATGCGAAAGATGCGGGCAGTTCGTTTCTTCGTTTTGGTGGCTCTGCTGGCTGGTTGGTACGCTGCTGCTACCCGTGCAACTGTGCTCGCAGCCCAAAGCTCTCTGGACTTTCAAGTCGGCACCAGAAAGACGTCTCTGCGTTCGCAGGAACGCAACGGAAAGCTTCTTTACAGTGTCAAGGACGTCGCTGCCGCGTTGGGTCTTCGGACGCGCGACGAGGCCGACCGCCTGACGATAGAGGGTCCTGCGGGCAAACTTGAGTTGATGGACAATCGGCCATTGGTCAGGTTTCGACACGAGTATATTCTCATCTCGAGTGCCTGCTGGAGAAAGGGGATGTCGGATTGGTACGCGCCGGAGGATTTTATTGCCAAGGTTCTGCCCAATATTCTGACGGGAAGACTGGTGAGAATGAGGGGCGGATACCGCTTCGACGGTCTGGCGGTGAATCGGGTTCAGGTAGAGGTCGTCAATCACCCAGATCACGTCAGCATTACCTTTCTCCCCAGCCAGCTGGGCTCGATTCGAGTGAAGGAACAAGAGGAGCAGGTCGAGGTAGAGTTGGGAGAGTATCTGATTCGCCCGGAACTTCCCCACAACCAACCCCAGACCAAGTTGGTCTCGTCCCTGGAATTTGATTCTCAGGGTCCGTATGGAACCTTTCGCATCCATAAGGGCAGGGGCTTCGGCTTCATGAGACAACGGCAATTACCCAGACCTGATCGAACCGTAATTGAGATCTACCCGCAGTCGGGAGTGGAGACGTCCAATAGGCCGGCACGTCCAGCCATTTCGGGGAAGTCTCCACTTGGACCTGACTTTGCTGATTTCGGTTCTCAAAGCCGAAGTGTCGGTGTCATTACCCTTGATCCGGGACATGGAGGGGAAGACTCAGGCGCGAAGTGGGCGGAGGAAGTACTCGAGAAAAACCTGGTCCTACAGCTGGCTAGTCAAGTGGAGGATCGCCTGAATCAGGGATCCCTGCGGCCTGAATTGACTCGGACTCGGGATATAACTCTTTCCCCGACCCAGAGGAGTTCGTTTGCCAACTATCACAGCTGCCAGGCCTTTATCAGTCTTCATGCGGGGGGGGCGCCGCACCAGCGCAGTCATGGGGCAGTCGTCTACGTCCACGACTACCTGGATTCTGGGGCAGCCTCGAAGTCCAAGTCCGAAACAGAACTAGTTTTCTGGGAGGACGGCCAGCGCTTGCACCGGTCGGAGAGCTTGCGTCTTGCCAAACTCATGCAGGCAGAGTTGAACCAACTTTACGAGACCCGGAACTCGGTCGTGAAGATCCCACTCACGGTGCTTGCCCCCGTGGCAGCGCCGGCCGTATTGGTCGAGGTTGGATTTCTGACTCACGAGGGTGATCGCGAGAAGCTGAGCTCGATTGAGTTCCAGGAGGAACTGGCTGGTGCCATTGCAAGAGCCGTAGTCGCATTCCTTGAAAACGACAGCGCTGTCCGCCGACGGAATTCAGAGGATGGGTTGACTTCGGCCCTTACAACTTCCGGGGATCGAAGAGCAAGATAACGCAGCAATGAAGGAATATCGAATTGCCCTGACCGTTTTCCTTTTGGTTGGGAGTGCTCTCATCGCCGCGGTTTACTTCTTCGAGTCCGAACGCGAGCGCCATCAGCAGATCGAAGAAGCCGACCACGAGGTTCTCGATGTCGAGTCAAGTGTGGTGGAGGTAAAAGGAGAGGGCGAGTTGCAGGTCAAGCTGTTTTTCTGTTCGGTGGGAGCGAAGGGGCCGAGCACGAGAGCGTTCGAGATTGAAGAGCGGACCATTCTGCAGACCGAAGATTCAGTCTTGAACGCGCGACAGATTGTCAGCGAGATCATGAAGAGCAGGGGAGAGGAATCTCCCCGGATATTTCCGGAGGAAGCGAGGGTGCGACAGATCTATCTGCTCGATGACGGGACGGCTCTGGTAGATCTGGCGCAGGAGACCACCCAGCGACTTGCTGGAGGAGTCACCTCGGAGCTCTGTGCTATTCGCTCGATCACTCGTTCTCTAAAGGAGAACCTGGCTCAGGTCAAGAGGGTTAAATTTCTGGTCGAAGGAGAGGAGCGAGCTACCCTTGCTGGTCATGTTTCCATTGGTAGACCCTTCTAGTAGAATTAGGAAATGACGTTTCGAGGTGACGGTCGTCAAGTCGACGAGTTGAGAGCCGTATCCATTTTCCCCGACTACAACAAGCATGCTGAGGGGTCCGCACTTATCGAGTGCGGAAACACCCGAGTCATCTGCACCGCGAGCGTCGAGAACAAGGTGCCTCCCTTCCTCAGAGGGACAGGCCAGGGGTGGATAACTTCTGAGTATGGGATGATTCCCAGGTCTACCTCTACCCGAATGATCAGGGAGTCATCGAAAGGAAAGCCCTCAGGCCGGACCCAGGAGATCCAACGTTTGATTGGGCGTTCCCTTCGGTCTGTAGTGGACATGGACAGCATGGGTGAGCGTACGATCTGGGTCGATTGCGATGTCATCCAGGCAGATGGGGGAACGCGTACGGCGGCTATCACAGGATCCTTCATAGCTCTTGCGCTGGCAGTAGCTGGTTTGAGGCGTCAACGGGTCCTCTCCAAGGGCATACTCATCGACCTGGTTGCTGCGGTTAGCGTCGGTATCGTGGACAAGGAGGCTCTTCTGGACCTCAACTACAAGGAAGATTCGGCCGCTGAAGTAGACATGAATGTGGTCATAACTGGCAGGGATCTATTCGTCGAGGTTCAGGGGACTGCTGAAGGCCAGCCCTATTCCCAAGACGATCTGAGCCTTCTATTACAGTTGGCCCGAGGTGGAATTCACCAACTCATCGAGAAACAGCGGGAGATCCTGGAGCAGAGTGTGGAAGACATTTCCCAGCTGTTTCAAGAAGAGGTTGAGACTGCGCAAGTTACGGCTCCTTCTGGCGACAAAGAATAAGGGGAAGCTGATAGAGGTCCAGGACGCGCTGCGCGGGCTGCCCCTCATCCTAGAAACTCTCGTCCAGTATCCGGACCTTCCCGACGTGGTGGAAGATGGTCCTACGTTCGCCGCGAACGCCAAGCTGAAATCAGAGCACTACCGCCGCCTTACCGGACTGGCGACTCTCGCAGACGATTCGGGGCTCGCCGTCGAGATGCTCGATGGAGCACCGGGGATCCACTCGGCTCGTTTCGCCCCCAGCGATGACGCCAGGATCCGGAAACTACTGTTGACGCTCGATCAGGTCGATCCCGACTGGACGAACCTGGGGGCACGAGCTCGCTTTGTCTGCGCTCTCTGTCTTTCGAGGCCGAGCGGGCAGATCGAGGCAGAAGGAGAAGTCTGGGGACAGATCATCCCCACTCCTCGAGGCGATGGTGGATTCGGATACGACCCGGTCTTCTACTACCCACCCTCAGGCAAGACTTTTGCCGAGCTCACCTTGGTCGAGAAGAACCGGATATCGCACCGCGCTAAGGCCTTGGAGGCACTGCGATCAAGCTTGGGATCTTGGCCAGGCTGATGACGGCGGACGGTCAGTGGTTCAGTCCGAAGCCGTCAGGAGCTCCTCCAACTCGGCGCGGGTAGTTACTGGCTTCTGACAAGCATAGTCCTTGCACAGATAGGCAGTTGCCTTGCCTTCTAGGGCCATTTTCCCCGCCAACAGGGGGATCTTGCGTCCCAGGGCATCGTCGACTGACTCAGAGCTTGCGAGCACTTTGTTGGGTAGATAGCGCCCCTTTATGGCGGCCAGCAGCTGTTCCTGTTCCGTCTGTGGGCCAACTAGCGCAAACTCCTGAACGGGTCCCAAGAAAAAATCCAAGGCCTGCTGCCAAAAACCGAAGGCCAGCGGGTGACGGGATAGGGCTCGGCTTACGCGGCCGAGCATATGCTCAGCCTTCTCATGGTAGTCCCGCTTCCCTAGAATCTTCGCTAGTCGCAGCAGGTTGAAGCAAGAAACGGCGTTACCGCTGGGGGTGGCGTTGTCCATGTACTCCTTGTGTCTTATCAGGAGTCGCTCGTGGTCGGAAGGAGTGAAGTAGAAGTCTTTGCTTTCAGGATCCCAGTACAACCTGATCTGCGCCTCTATGAGCGCAGCCGCATCGTCGAGCCATCGCGTGTCTCCGGTTGCCTGATAGGTTGCGATCCAGCCCTCGACCACCATGGCATAGTCTTCCAGATAGCCGTTGAGCTTGGCCTTGCCATCTTTCCAGGTTCGAAACAGCCGGTCTTCAACGACCATCTGGGTGGACAGGAATTCGGCATTGCTGACGGCAGTTTCTAGATAGTCGGGGCGATCCAGGGTGAAGGCTGCCTCGGCGAACGCCGTCAGCATCAGGCCATTCCACGAAGCCAGGACCTTGTCGTCGAGCCCCGGTTTGATTCGTGTTTCCCTTACCTCGAGGAGCTTCGCGCGAGCCTGGGTCAAGAGATCAGTTAGCTGGCCTGGGGAAATGCCTACATTCCGGGCGTGCGCAGCTAGTTCGAGCCTAGGGTGCAGAACGTTGCTTCCTTCGAAATTACCTGTAGAGGTAACGTCGAAATAGCCGTTGAAGATCTCCGCGTCTTCTTCACCCAGGATTTCCTGGATCTCATCCGGGGTCCACGCGTAGAACTTACCCTCTTCGCCTTCGCTGTCGGCATCTTGAGCTGAATAGAAGCCGCCTTCTGGGTGCCGCATTTCACGCCCCACGTAGTCGAGTGTCTCCTCAACCACAGTGCGATAGAAGGGATTTCCGGTGAGCTGATGTGCCTCCAGATAGACCCGTGCCAGTAACGCATTGTCATAGAGCATCTTTTCGAAGTGCGGGATCAGCCAGCGCTCATCGACCGAGTAGCGGTGAAATCCTCCCCCCAACTGATCGTAGATGCCGCCTCGAGCCATCTCATCCAAGGTGAGGCTGGCCATATCCAGAGCCGACTCACTGCCCCTACGCTTCGAGTATCGAAGCAGGGAAGCGAGGACCATCGCACTGGGAAACTTGGGCGCACCGCCGAATCCACCGTGGTGTGAGTCGAACTGCTGGCGGCATCCGTTGTAGGCCTCGTCCAGGACCGTCTCCTGGATCACTTCTTCGGCGATGCTCCACTGAGACGCTTCCTGGAGCCTCCGAATGGTCTCGGCTTGACCTGCCTCAATCTCACCACGGCGCTGTCTAAATGCCTCCTTGATCTGCTCCAGCACACGTTTGAATCCGGGCCGGCCGTAACGGTCGTCTGGCGGGAAGTAGGTTCCTCCGTAGAATGGCACCAGGTCTGGAGTCAGGAAAACGGTCAAGGGCCATCCGCCGCTGCCTGTGGTCATCTGGACGAAGTTCATATAGATGGCGTCCAGGTCGGGCCTCTCTTCGCGGTCGACCTTGATATTGATGAACTCGTCGTTCATCACTTGGGCGATCTCCTCGTTTTCGAACGATTCATGTTCCATCACATGGCACCAGTGGCAGGCGGAGTAACCAATGCTCAGGAGGATTGGTTTGTCTTGTTCCCGGGAGGCTGTCAGTGCTTCCTCGCCCCAGGGATTCCAGGCCACGGGATTGGAGGCGTGCTGGAGCAGATAGGGACTGCTTTCTTGGGATAGTCGGTTGGTATTCTGTTCCGGTTCCTTCGGCATTGGTTCTCCTTCCCGGACATTCTAGCGAAAGCGAGGTGCTCAAGCGCGGAGGCAGGTGCAAGCGAGGCAAGAAGGTCAGGTGGACAAGGGGTCACTAGCCCGCATTTCTCATCACTTGTCGTAGCGAGGCGCCGCAAGGGCCGTCCTGGCAAGGCTTGCGACCGAGGCCGCCGCAGTCGTACTTGTACAGTGCGTCGAGGAGGCCGACCGAGCATAACACAGCCAGGGCGGATAATTGCGGCGTCGCAGTAGACCAGCGATGAGAAATGCGGGTTAGGGGCCTGAATACTATTCAATCTGAGGAGGGGAGGCATAGCAGGTGGGGTCGGGGACGCCTGAAGCCTGAAAGGCCTGAGCCCTCTGCTGACAGGTTCCACACTTTCCGCAGTGCCGCGCTCCACCTTTGTAGCAGCTCCAGGTGAGGTGAAACGGGACTCCTAGCTTGCCGCCGATGCTGACGATATCCTTCTTGCTCGTGAGGATGAAAGGGGACAGTATCTCGATGGGTTCGTAGTCGCATAGTCGGGCCGCTTGCCCCAGGGCCTCGACGAACTCGTGTCTGCAGTCCGGGTAGACAGCTCGGTCTCCGGCATGCGCCGCATAGGCTACTGTGCCGATCTCCGACGCTATGGCCCAGCTGATCGCTACCGCCAACATCAACATGTTGCGATTGGGTACGACTGTCACCTTCATGTTCTCCACGTCGTAGGTCCCCTCGGGCAGGTCGACGCTGGGGTCGGTCAAGGCACTTTGACCGAACAGAGCCCTTATCGAGGATAGGTCAGCGATCTGGAACTCTACGCCCAGCGTCTCACATATGGTTCGAGCTGAATCCAGCTCTTTCAGGTGGCGCTGCCCGTAGTCGATCCCCAGGGCCTTCACCAGGTAGCCCTCGGAGATCAGGGAGTAGAGCAGGGTTGTGGAATCCATGCCACCACTGTAGATAAGAATGGCCTTGCGGCTCATACGTGATCTTCTCCCTTCTAACGTGCTGCTGTCTCGTGTTCTCGATCGTCAGGTCTGAGGAAGCTGGATACGGTCAGCGACACCCGCTACGGTGAGAGGCGCTGCCTGATCCAGCTGTCTTGGTTCGAAAGCTGATAGCGCAGCCGATCGTTGAGGCGATTCGGACGACCCTGCCAGAACTCGATCATCTCCGCAATCAGTCGGTAACCTCCCCAGTGAGGTGGGCGCGGGATTGGCTGGTTCTGATAGCGTCGGTCGAGCTGGCCCATCCGCCGCTCCAACACCTTGCGATCGGCGACCACTTGACTTTGATGGGAAGTCCAGGCGGCTAGCTGGGCTCCCCGGGGACGGCTCTGGAAATAGGTGTCGGAGTCTTCCCGCGAGGTCCGCTGCGTCTGTCCCTCGATTCGTATCTGTCGCTCAACACTCGGCCACAAGAAAACGAGTGCCCCACGAGGGTTGCTGCTGAGTTCATCACTCTTGGTGCTCCGATAGTCGGTGAAGAAGGTGAATCCATCTTTACCGAAGTCCTTTAGCAGGACGATACGCGCAGAGGGTTTCCCCTCCGGAGAGACGGTTGCCAGCGTCATTGCGTTTACGTGCGGGACACCTGCCTCGAAAGCTTTCTCCAGCCAGCGCTGGAACAGGGCAAACGGATTCAGCCCGGCTATCTCCTCTACCAGTGAGTCTTTTTCATACTCGCGACGCTGGCTCAAGTGGTCCATCGTTTCCATGGTCAGGTGCCTGCCGCAGGGATGTTACTGGTCGAGTAGGTCATCGCCTTGAAGGAAGGCGATAACGTCGGCTAGATCCTGTTTTTTCAGATCCTCTTCTAGTCCGTCGGGCATCAGCGAGACGTTCGAGGCTCGAATCTCTACTATCTGGGACCGAAGAAGCGCAGTTTCCTCTCCTTCGCCCCGTCTCATCGTGAGGGTGCCGGGCGTTTCTGAGACGATCAGGCCATCGTGCATCTGGCCATCCTTCGTCATGATGACATAGTTGGTGTAGAAGGGCGACACTGCGCTGCTGGGATCGAGAATCGCCTCCAGCAGCTCTCTCTTGCTTTTGCCCTTTACCCGACCTAGATCCGGCGCGACGCCCTTTCCCTGCTGTCTGAGATGACAGCTGGCGCAGTGCTCTTCGAACAGTTCGCGACCGCGCCTGGAACTCGAGGGTAGGTCGAGCGCCACCTGATGCTCTGTCACCACCAAGCTTCGTTCGCTCTCTCGCTCCCCAAAGACCTGGGTGGCCAGCTCGCGGATCTCGGGGGATGGATTCTCCAGGAGCTTCATCCTGTGGGGAAGATCGAGAGCGGAGTCTTCGATTCTTCCTGCCTGAACGGCGTGCAGCAGTGCTTGACAGTGTTGGCGTCGGCTCAAGAGAACATCGACGGCGGGCCGGCGTATCTTAGGTCCAAAGATTTTCCAGCGCTCAATCAGCAAGGTTCCGGCTTGAGGCTCGTCAAAGAGGCCAAGGGTTTGGATTGTCTCCTTCAGCAGTTCTGATGGCTGCTGGGCCGAAAGAAGCTGATCGAAGACTGGAAGCAATTGCTGGAACCTACCCCCCGCCAGAGATCGAATAGCCCACCCTCTCTTTTCGGTGGACAGCATCGGGTCGAGTGCTTGCTGGGTCGAAAGTGAGATCAATTGGGCCAGTTCGAAGTGCTGCGCGACGGCTCTGGCTGCTGCTTGAACGGATTCTGAGGAATCAGCCAGGAAAGAGCTCAGCGCTCGGTCGGCTGTAGGGACTCTGAGTCCTCTGACCCCCGCCAGCTTAAGCCCGCTCGAGAGCCCGTTCAGGAGCGCGGTCCGGTGGTCAGCGTTTCGGAGCGGATTACGGCTAACCATGAGCCCCAGCAGGCTGGAGACTTCGTCGCGGTCGTTGCGGGCTCCGACGATCGTCCCGATTTCCTTCAGAAACTTCTTTGTGGGTGGTTCGCGTTCCTCCTTTAGCAGCGCGTTGAGTAGTTCAACCGAAGAGCCCGTTGGCGAGCTCAAAACGGCAGCGCGGAGCCAATCATCCTGGCGATATCCAGCGAGCAGGGAGGCGAGAGCTTGGATGGTTGACGGTCCTGGGAACTGGCCCAGAGTCAAAGCAAGTTGGAAGCGAACGCGAGCAGACGGGTCGTCCGTCATGTTGAGAAGATGAGGCTGAAGTTCGTGGAACTCCTCAGCCAAACGCAACGCGTGCTCTCGTACATTGGGGCTGGGGTCTCCCAGGAGTCTCCGGATCAGGGTGGCATCGAGACCCGAGAGCCCTTCCAGTGCGTACAGAGAGTGGAGGCGCGTCTCGGCTACCGGACTTCCCAGACCCGTCTCCTTCAACCACGGAATCGCCTGCCGATCCTGTCGCTCCAGCAGGAGGCGCTGAGCGGTAAGTCTCCACCATGCGTTGGCGTGTGACAGCAACTGGACCAACTCGGAGGTAGAAGCACCACCAAGGTCGGTTTTCCTGGGGACAGATCTTTGTTCCAGGACAGAGGTCTTGGGCAATACTCGATAGATGCGCCCCCGATCGTCTCCGGCATAGAAATCCAGATCTTCTTTCAGGGCGTCGGGAATGAACTCGGGTCCTTCTACGACTTGACGATACATGTCGACCACATACAGATTACCGTCAGGTCCGTTGGCAAGGTTGCAGGGGCGGAACCAGGGATCGGTGGAGGCCAGGAACTCTGTCCCCGATTCGGAGTCGTCTCGGCTAGCGACGAAGGTGCCGCCTCGAGGTCGCAGAATGTCTCTGTGCACAAGGTGCCCTGCCACATCCCCGGTGAACAGATTGCCTCGATAGTTCTCGGGCAAAGTATCGCCGCCGTAGATCGTTCCTCCTGCAGCAGCTGTGAAGAATCCAGAGGCTTCCTCCTTTCGATCCAGCTGTAGCTCCCGGAAGCGCTGTTGTCGGATTCGAGTCCTCTTCTCACGCCATTCCTCGGGAGGAGTCAGCTGAAACAGACGCTCACCGTGGTCGGAGATGTCTTCTGAGAGCCCGGTAAGGGTAAAGAAGGGGTTCCGGGTAAGATAGGAGCGCGGCATTACTGCGTGGCTCACGTGCCGGGAGTTATGGGTGGAAAAACGGTTGCCCCACGCATCCACCGCGAGACCATACTGAGTGGGGCCCGAGGCTGCTTCGAAGAGTCCACGATCCAGCCGGAAGCGGAAATCAGCTCCCAAGACAGAAACCGGCTCCGCCTCGGGGCGTTCCAGAAAGGTGATGAGCCCCTGCTGTCCGCTGTTCGCGGCGTAGATCCAATTGTCCACGGAAAAACGCAAGTTCGTGATTCTTCCCTCTGGATGGGCCAGTCGGAAGCCCCTGAACAGCACTTTCCGAACGTCAGCCTTCCCATCTCCGTCGGTGTCTTTCAGGTACAGGATCTCGGGTGCCGCAGGTACCAGAAGCCCCCCGTTCCAGGGTAGTAGGCTGGCTACCTGAAGAAGATTATCTGCGAAGACAGTAGAGTGGTCGATCCGACCATCGCCATCCCTGTCTTCGAGCAGCTTGATTCTTCCTCGGGGAGATTCTCCCGTCGGTGGGTCGAACGGATAGTCCAGCATCTCGGCGACGAAAGCCTGCCCCCGCTCGTCGAAAACCAGCTCCACGGGATCGACCACATAGGGCTCAGCCGCAAACAACTCTACGCGGAAATCGTCCGAAATCCGCAGGCTTTTCAGTCCGTCTTCGGGTGAAAGGGGAGCGCTAGACTCGGAGCACCCCATTAGAGAGAACACCGCAATGATTCCGAGTAAGGATCTTGCTACCGGCGGTATCACACAATCCTCCACAACGGCCGCCACATCTTAGCACAGAGGCTTTTCGGCGTCCTGGAGTCTTGGCCCTGGGGCGACCAAGGTTCTGTGGGGGTCAAAGCGTTCGGGGCATTGCGGGGACAGACTCCTGTCGGGTTCACTTCTACTGGATCAAGGATCGGGGGTTAGTAGGGCCGCCGCAGAATTTGGGTCAGATCAAACCTGTAGGCTCAGGGGAAGGTCTGCTCGCACAGTCTGTCAGGGTTCCAAGGCTACCATGGGACAATCTGATCATGACCTTGGACGATAGAGAGATTGGCGTGTCACGCGACGTACCTTGACGTTCTTGCCTATCTTTTCCAGGGCCTCACGTCTTGATCGTCCTCGAACCTCGTTGAGTGTCTCCTTCGATTCGACGAGTTTGCCCCCTTTCCAGTAGAAGACAGTCCCGCGCGCCGGACTTCCTACAATGGCTCCAGCTGGAGCGGTCACCTGGTCAACCAGAATCTCGTTGCCCCTTCTCTTCCGGAGAACGCTGCTGAGTCGGCTCGCCCCGCTCTTGAGGAATCGCTGGAAGACCAGAGGGCTGCCTTCGGCGACGCTTTCGACTCTAACTCGACGGAACTTCACACGGTCTTCGGGATACATGGTGTCGAATGTCTCTCCAGTCGATTCGTCGGCCGTCTCCGTGGGCTCCTCGCCACGTCCTACTCCCAGGCGTAGTTGAGGCACGGCCGCATCAAGTTTGAGGTCGAAGACAGTCCTTAGACGACGATACCCAGGCGCTACCACAGTCAGCTCGTTCTTACCGTAGGGCACGATTGGAAGGTAGAACTTGCCCTCGTGATCCGTCTTGGCCGATTCTGTACCGCAGTACACTTCTACCCCTTCCAGGCAGTCACCCTCACACTCGACGATTCCCGAGAGGGCGCCTGTGTAACGGACAGCAACGGCATCCTTCTGCCAGCGAGTGGCGATAGTGAGCGTTGTAGCCTCCGGGATGCGTCCACTCTGAACAGCTTGCTTCAATTCGGTGACGAGCTTCTTGGGATCAGGAGCGGCTAACTTCAGCAGTGTGCGGCGGTTGGCATGATAGAACGCCTCGGCGAATTGTCCCGTCATGCCTTCAACCTGGAGCAACTCGGCGTTGCAAATGAATTCCCGCAGTCGTGCCACCGGAAACCCCCGTATCGTGCCAAGTCTGGCTCGGAGTCGCTCCTCAGAAGGTACGAGTAGGTCTTCTGTTGCCGTGATGCCAACGGCACGCAGGTGTCTCCCCCAGGTTTCGCCTATTCCTTCGATTTCTTCGATGGTGTGCCTTTCATATGCCATACTTCAGCATCTCCTGCTATGTCCAGGTCATTCGAGTGACTCCTCATATGAGCCGTATGAGTCCCAAATCACCTCCCAGCCGACTGGTGTTTTGAAAAGGGCGGAAAAACTGTGAACCCACACTTCATTGTCTTTGTATGTGTATGAGTACACGACCCGGTAGGACGTCAGCTCAAAATGAACACGATAGGACAATTCATGGTAACCGGCTGCTAGTGTTTGAGATTCGTCGATGTCTATGCTGAGCGACGAGCGCGCCTCGGACAGATCGAAATGTTCCTCGATTTCAGGTGCTGCCTCACTAATCTCTTCGTAGTCGACAATCGTATTATGCGTTATGTCCACGTCCCTCTCCTCGACTAGACCACTAAAAGTATAAACGTGGTGCTCCTCCGAGTTCGTATCGCTGGTTACCGACTGTGTGATCCTCACGTCGACATCGGGGTTTTCCTCGTCTGGGTCAAAAACCATCTCGATGGTGTTGATATTACATTCGCAGTTCTTGTGAGGCTTTGCCGGTAGCGACGTGTACGAATCAGAGCTGTACGCCTGGCACAACTCACAACCGTCAGACCCTTCAAGCTCTTGGTAAATAACGTCCATCGCTTGTCCCCGTCGGTGTCATCGTTCCTTGCGGTTTAATACTTGCGATCAATCTAACGGACTCCCCAATCCAAACGACCTCGAACCTCATCGGTGTCTTGATCGATCCGATTCGATCTCTTCAATCGGATGCCCCCCGGACTGTCCTTCTCCTGAAAGGTCTGTTCACAGCGGCGAAATCAGCCCCAGATAGGCTCCCACAGGACCAGTGTGAAAGTCCAGACGTAGTAGCGCTAATGTGAGCCGGTTGGGATTCTGGATCGTGGCGCTGATGGCGTAAGCGGAGGGTTCCTCACCCGCAATCCAAACAGAGGCTTCGGAGCACTTCAGGATGTCCATCGCTGTAATCCGGAAGCTGGGGAAAGAACCGTCCTCCTGGACACGTTTTTCATTCCGGAGACGTTACTGTAGAGTACTCGGGGTATCGCGTCAGAAGGTATAGAAGTGGGGCGACGGGTCTTCCCTTTTGACTAGATGCTTCTTGATCTGTGGTGCTGGGTTCTGATCGTCGACAGGAGCTTCAATGTCGGATCCCCACTTGAGTTGACCGTTTTTTCTGCGTTCGTCGAGAATGGCCACCAGAATCGATCTTGCCGACACGAACCTCCAGGCTGCTCTCCAAGAGCACTTCGGATTCTCAGAATTCCTCCCGGGGCAGCAAGACACCATCCGCAGTAGTTTGGACGGCCGTGACATGGTGGTGGTGATGCCGACTGGCTCGGGGAAATCGCTCTGCTACCAACTCTCATCATTGGTGTTACCAGGGACCACGATCGTCGTGTCCCCTCTGATCGCCCTGATGAAAGACCAGGTAGACGGTCTCGAAGCACGAAGGCTCCCTGCGACCTATATCAACTCCTCGCTCCCGGCTGCGGAAATGAGGGAGCGAATTCAGGCCTTGCGGTTCGGGAGATACAAGCTGGTCTACATTGCTCCAGAGCGATTTCGGGACCGTCGTTTTCTGGATGCATTGGGCCAGAACCAGATCTCTCTCATGGCGGTTGACGAGGCCCACTGCATCAGCCAGTGGGGACACGATTTTCGTCCCGAATACCTTCGCCTACGAGAGGTACTGGCCGACCTGCCATCGACCCGGGTGATGGCGATGACGGCTACCGCTACGCCTTACGTCCGTTACGACATCATCAAACAACTCGGGCTGGGCGAGGACGAGAGAGGCGAGCCGCTGGTCCTGGTCTATGGCTTTTCACGACCGAATTTAAGGCTGGTTGTCTCTAGGGTCTCCGGCCACGCCGAAAAGATGGACCACGTTCGTCAGGCGGTTGAACAATATCAGACCGGAATCGTCTACTGCGCTACGCGCAAACAGACGGAAAAGGTGCACGGACTCCTAAAGGCGGCCGATCACCCCTGCAGCCTCTACCATGGAGGGTTACCCGTTGAGCAGCGCAAGGAGATTCAGGACGAGTTCATGAATGGCGAGACTCCCGTCGTGGTGGCAACGAATGCCTTTGGCATGGGGGTGGATCGGCATGACCTCCACTTTGTGGTGCATTGGGATGTTCCCGGCAGCATCGAAGCCTACTACCAGGAAATAGGGCGTTCAGGGCGAGATGGTAAGGAATCCCTGTGCGAGTTGCTCTACAACTATGCCGATGTCCGGACCCAGGAGTTCTTCCTGGACGGTGCCAATCCCAGCCGAGAAGAGGTAGAGACGATCTGGAGCAGAATCCGCCAGCGCTGTCTCCACGGACCCGCCGTATGTGATGTCTCCGAGTGGGTTGGCCCGGGTTCGATCAGCAAGAATGAGATGACCGTCCGAACCGTTGTCTCAATTCTAGAGCGGGTGGGCCTCATTCGATGCGAAAGGGTGCCTGGCGGCTCCAACCTGCTGATCTCGATGGTGGCAGGAGCCGATCTTGGCGTTTTGGAGCAGCAGTTTGTTTACCTTTCTGAGAAGCGGAATCGGGACAAGCGCAAGCTCCAGGATATGTTGCGCTACGCAGGTACGCCGCGCTGTCGGCACGCCTACATTCTCAACTATTTCGGCGAGAGTGACGTCGCTGCGGAATGCCGTAATTGCGATCGCTGTCGACGGGTCAAGGGCCGGGAGGTTCGTGAGCCGACCGAGGACGAATGGCCCGTCCTACAGAAGGTCCTGAGTTGCGTGGCCCGAATGAGCACCAGCTTCGGCTGCGCTCGGGTAGTTCAGGTGCTTACTGGATCGAAAGCCAAGCCCGTCTTGGAACGGGGACTGGATCGCCTCTCCACTTACGGACTGCTGAAGGAACATGGCGAAAGCTACGTGCGCCGGATTCTGGATGAGCTGGTTCAAGAGGGATGCGTCCGCATTACTACTGGGGAATATCCCCTGGTCGACATCACAGAGCAGGGCAGAAAGGTCATGTGGAGGAAAGAGACGGTGGCGATTACGTGGCCCTCTATGAAGCCCCAGTCGAAGGCTCGATCCGAAAGCAAGGGATCCGAAAGCAAGGAGTGGTCCGTACCCTCTTACGATGCAGAGCTTTTCCAGGAGCTGAAATCCTGGCGGTCGGCGGAGGCCAGAGCTAAAAGGGTTCCTGTCTTTATTGTCATGCATGATGCCACCTTGAAGGGCGTTGCGGCCTTTTGTCCGCAGAACCTCTCCGAACTAGAAAGAGTTAAGGGAATCGGCCCGACCAAGGTGGCCAAATATGGCGATGTCTTGCTCGGTATTGTCGACGATTGGGTTCGAAAACAAGAGAGCAATGATTTGGAGCAGAGTGCAGAGTCGAGTGTCTTGGGGTCCTCAGATGCTGCAAGCGATATCTAGTGCAGTGCGCCACAAGTTTTGAACCAGGGTTCAGCAGCCCCTCGTCGCCGCTGGCGTTGTTGCGCTCGGCTCCACATAGAGCCCGATATGACTCGCTCGCGACGCCTAGCCAGCGGCAACGATTGACTACTGCCCCCTGGCTCAGAACTTATGGCGAGCTGCACTAGCGTGTTCTCGCGAGACGACGTTTCATCCAAGCTGCTCAAGCACAGGAGACGACGATGATGATGTGGGCTTTGCTGATAGGCACCGTAATGAGCCTTGTTGGTCAAGAGCTGTGGTGCCACGATTTCTGGATTGAACCCTCGACCTTTGCGCCGAAGCTGGGCTCGTCTGCCCTGATTCGTCTCATGATTGGCGAAGACTTCAAGGCGATTCCTTGCCGCGTGATCCGTCCCATATCAAGGAATTTCTGCTCTCCGGACCCGCTGGAGAATCTCCGATCGTGGGTCTTTCGGGCTCCGAACCAGCTGGCTACGTTCGTTTCCAGCAGCCCGGTCTCCACGTCATCGGCTATCGCAGCAGAGATCGATCGATCACCTTGGAAGCGGATCAGTTTGAGAGCTATCTTACCGAGGAGGGGTTGGAGGAGATCGTTCGGCAAAGGGCTCGTGAGGGCAAGACCCAGCAGAGTGCCCGGGAGACATTCTCGCGCTGCGCGAAGTCTCTCGTGGTGGCAAGCCAGATAGACTCAGAAGCGGTAGATCTGCGGCTGGGTTTTACCCTGGAGCTCCTGGCCGAAAAGAACCCCTACTCCCTGACGGAGGGTCAGGCCCTGCCTGTTCGTTTGCTGTATGAAGACGAGCCCTTAGAGGGAGCCAAGATTGTGGCGCTGAGCAAGGAGGCACCAGAGGACAAGCTGATTGTTCGCTCCGACTCGGAAGGGCGTGCCCTTCTTCATCTTCCTCATAGGCGAACCTGGCTGGTAAAAGCGGTCCATATGGTCTCTGCGCCCAAGGGTTCCGGCGCCGACTGGGAGAGTATCTGGGCCTCCCTGACCTTCAAGATTCCCTAGGAGCCTGTCCGAGTAATGGTGCGGGTTGCGAGAATGGCGCTTGCGAGGCGAGATCAAGGCAGGAGGAGGAAGTCGATGCTTGGCCATCGTCAACGACGACGAACGCAGAGATCGTCCGCAACCCACACCATTACTCGGACAGGCTCCTAGTCTCGCAAGGCTCCCGGCGATCATTTTGGGGAAGCAACATGGCTGAAGGCTTCTCTGACATCAGCCGCCTGCATCAAACACTACTTCACCCTCCACCACGGTCTGGTGGATCTGAATTCCCGTTTCCGTCCATTCGAACCGGATGATGTTGGCCTTTCTTCCGGGTTCGAGTGTCCCCAGTTCCCCTGCTCTGGAAAGGAGCTGTGTCGGATGCAGGCTTGCCATGTGAATGGCTTCGGAAAGAGATGTTCCTGCAAATCGAACCACATTGGCGACAGCTTGTACAAGGCTGGCCCCGGCTCCAAAGAGATACGGCGTTCCGGCAAGCGAAATACGCCCCTCAGATCCTACTTCGATTGTTTGGGAACCGACTGGATAGAACCCAGGTGGGAGTCCTGCCATAGAGACTGCGTCGCTGATCAAGATGCTTCGGCGAGATTCCTTACACCGAATCATCGATTTGACTACCGAGGGATGAAGGTGGTGTCCGTCGACGATGAAGCTCGCCATGAGATCGTCGTTGGCCAACTGATCCCAGATATAGTTGGGATGTCGCTGAAGTGAGAAATGGGCTCCGTTGCCGAGGTGAGTAGACAGGCGCGCTCCTGCGCGGGTGGCTTCGGTTATGTGAAGCGCCTCAGCGTTGGTGTGTCCCAGCGAGACGACAATCTGATGCTCCACTAGCCTCTCGATGAACGGAATTGCCCCTTCTACCTCGGGAGCAAGCGTGACCAATTGGATGCGGCCTTCTGCAGCATCCTGGAAGCGACGGAACTCATCCCAACTGGGAGGTCTTACGTGCTCGAGTGGATGGGCTCCTCGGGGGCCGTCGATCGCCGATATGTACGGCCCTTCCAAATGGATACCCAGAACCGATCGCTCGATCCGCGGATCCCGGCAGGCTTCGCTTACACACGCCAAAGAGGCCAGCATGGCCTCCGGAGCAGCGGTGACGACCGTCGGACACAAGGCTCCGACACCGTGTTCCCATTGCGATTGGACCAGGCTAGCAATCGAGTCCGGGGTTGCGTCTGGTCCGTTAACGGCATGTCCTCCAAAGCCATTGATGTGGAGATCTACCAGGGCGGGAGCGATCCACAACTGGGGGGTATGGGGGGACTCCCTGACCCTGCGGATGAGTCCGCGCTTGATCTCCACCAGGACGGGTTTTCCAGAGAGATAGTCTTTGCCGAGGAGTGGTTTGTTTTCAGTCAACGCCGGATCCTGCTTCTGTTGGCTCAAACCGGTGAGAGGGCGCCACTGCCCTTGACCGGTCGAAAGACATGCACATCGGCGCTAAGTCCCCGGGGCTCGTAGTATTCTTTCCGGAGAGTCCCTATCACGGGCTGGACCGCCTGATTGTTGGTAAAGATCATGGCACAGCCCCCCAACCCAGCACCTGCGAGTTGCGCCCCAATGACATCGGGAAGGGAAACCGCCAGGTCAACGATGTAGTCGATCGCCGGCGTGGAACAGGCATATCGGCCGCTCTGGGCCCAGAAATCTGCGGCCTGGCGCCGGGCCGGATCTTCCGACATCGAGGAAACGATCAGGCGATCCAGCTTCTGATTGCTGTAGGAAGCAACGTGAACAGCGGCTTCTCCGTTCCGATAACGAAGAAGTCTGTCCCCATCGTGGCTGAGTCGCATCAGCTCCCCAATCGTCTGCAGACGACGCTCGCGCAGAAGGGCGGCGAACATCTCGCTACGTTGACATTCTGCGATCCCGTAGATGGCAACTTCGCGTAGCGCATAATGTCCCAGGTCGCGATGGGTTGAAAAGATTCGCTCCAGTTGGTCCTTCTGATCCGGTAAGAGCCGTCGCAGATAACTTCGGCTGGCGCGCCTGGGAAGCTGCTTCAAAATCCGGTACAGCTCGCTGGTCGAGATCCGCAAGCGAGCCGGGTTCAGGTCGCGAAGGTGCTCAAGGCCTTGGAGAACGGCTGTATTCTTCTTGAGCAGCAGTTCCAGGAGGTCATAGCTGGCAACCCGATGATTGAACGTATCACGCGCGTCGGCACTCTTCGAAACGCGAACTTTGCTGTTGGCGACGACTAGGGACAGCCCATCGGGGAAAGGGATTGTTTCCTCGATGCGGAAGGGGAAGAAGCCTACCCTTACCACTCGACCTCGTTCCCCGCTTCTGATTGCTGCGTGATCAGCACTTCCCCCACGGGATCCGACGAACCACTCTCCCTCTCCACAGAGATCGACGAACTGCTGCAGTGTGATCTGCAGCCCATTCAGGGCCACCGATGCCTCGGCCACTGCCACCACTATGGCCGAGCTACTGGAAAGGCCCGCTCCAACGGGTATGTTCCCGGAGACAACGCAGTCCATTCCTGTCAGTCTGTGGTCCGGGCAGGCATGCTGAAGCCGCAGTACGGCAGCCTTGGCGTAGTTACTCCAGTCACCTCGAGAGCCCTCCATCACCTGTTGGACGGTGACAGAGTTGATGAAGTCCATCCAGTCGCACCAATTGGCGGTTTGCAGGAGACCGCCGATATGGAATTGGCGCTCAGGAAATTCGTCCGAGTGAAGGTTTGTGAGACTAACCAAGTCGTCGTCTCGAGCTCCCGCGACCAGGACGATCTCCCGGCTGATGGCCATGACGTTTACGTAACCGCCTCGGTGATCGACATGGCGGCCCATCAGATTGATTCTCCCGGGAGCCCTTGTAAGCACTACCGGACGCTCGAGTCCGAATCGTCGCACGAACTCCTCGAGAACCCCGAGAAAGGTACTGCGGCGCTCTTCGCGAAGCGCTTCATCGCTTCCATAGATCTCGGTCAGGATGTGCTGCAAACTCGATGAATTGGTCTGGAGGATACGTAGCCACTCTCCAGCCGGGCGAACGCAGGGTGCTGGCCCCGTCGGCGCCCTCACCGAGATACGACGACGTCCCACCAACCGCCGGCGGAAGACCTCTTCCGCGAACAAGAGCTCCTCGGGAGTATTGAAAGCTAAAAGATCTTCCGGATTGGCAACGTCGACCACGCAGACTCGAGCCTTCTCCGCCACCAGGTTAGCCAGCGTATCGGTAAGATAGAGTTCGCCCTGAGCATTGGTAGCTTCAAGTTTTCCTACCGCACGATAAAGAGCAGCAGCTTCGAACAGGTACAAGGATGCGTTGACGGACTTGCAGTGTTCTTCGATCTGCTCGGCCGGCAGTTTTCTGCGTCCGACCCGTATTGGGATCCCCTTCTTGGCAGCTTGCTTCAGGTCTGCTACCTCCACGATCGCGACTGCGTTTTGGCTGCGGTCGTAGACGATTCGACCCGCCGTGGTGGCTGCGGTTTTTGGAAGTGCTACCAGCGTCATCTCCGCCCTCGTCTGGCGGTGCTGGCTGACCAGGTCCGTCACCACCAGGGGCTGAATCAGCTTATCTCCCATAGTGACGATGACTTCTCCCTCAAACCCAGTAGATTGTAGGAACCGGGTGGCGCAGGCGGCGGCATGTCCGGTACCTCGTGCGTCTGGCTGGTAGATGAAGGCGACGCCGGGGTGCTCAGCCGTGATGGTGGCCATGACCTGGCTGGCCATCTGTCCCACTACGATGAGAAATCGCTCCAGACCCACGGATTTGAGCATCGAGAGAGTCCGCACGATGGCTGGGACTCCGGCGAGCGAAAAGCAGACCTTGTGCTGATCAGAAGAACCCATGCGGGTCCCCTGACCGCCACACAGGACCACACACATCGTGTCGTGGTATTCCATGGATTGACTCCAACGCCCTAGGACCCGATTTCTCATGACCAGTCGACTCCGGCGTCGCAATCATCCGCCCTGGCTGCGTCAATACTCGGTCGGCCTTCTCTACGACTGGCGAAATCGGGGCTTAGGGATCTGTCAAAAATAACTTCACATTCTGGCATCTCATCTTCACACCATCTTCGGCCGCTCCTCAATCACGAAATCCGCAACGTAGGCCCGGCTACGCCTGCGGCTTCGCTCAATCGTTCGCGGCCAAATCTGGCGCAAATCTAAGCGCCAACTCTGCGAAGTTATTCTTGACAGAACCCTTAGAGCGCAGCTGAAGATAGCGTGGGGACTTTGTGACAGTCAAGAAGAGCCGGCCCGATCCGTATCTGTGTCGGTGATCACCGAGAAGCACCTACCCTTTTTGTTTCAATTGGAACGGATGAATACCTGGGTGGTCTTTGTGGTTCTCATGGGCGTCGTGGCCTTCTATTTCTTTCTCTCGGTGCACCTTCTGTTCAGCTTTGCCAGTCAGTTTTTCTTCAGGGCGCGTAGGAAGTGAAAACAACGGCCCGGGTCGGGTTGCTCCAACACCTCTTGCCGGCGGCTGCGACTCCCTCTCAGGGGCAGGGGACAGAGGTTATTCTTCCGGAAGCCATCCTTCTTCTGTGAGAGTGGAAATCTGTTTCGGCTGGAGCGGAAAGAGAAATCTGGGTTCTAGGGCTGTTCCTCGGAGAAGCGAAATTCTACCCGACGGTTCTTCTCTCGATTCTCCCGGTTGTCATTGGCAGCTAACGGGCGGGTGTCGGAATAGCCCCCCGCGACCAGTCTGTCAGCGGGGACGTCGCATTCCTCGACCAAAAACCGGATGACAGCCGTCGCCCGAGCTGACGACAACTCCCAGTTGGAGGCGTAGCGAGAGGTCTTGATAGGCACGTCATCTGTGTGTCCGTCGACTCTGAGGTTCATCGATGGTTTGCTTTTGAGGAGTTCCGCGATCTTTTTCAAATACTGGTGCATTTCTGGCTTCAACTCAGCTTCTCCCGACTCATACAGGACTTTTCCTGGCACGCTAACGAGTACGACTTTTCCCTTATTTGATTCGGATTTGGGAAAGGAATTGGGTATCACTGATTGGAGCTCTTTCAGCAGCGTTTGTTGAGCGCTCTGGTTTACCAGGACGGGAGTTCCCTTGCCAGGGACAGTCGTGAAATTCGAGTCCCTGGACGTTCCAAAGGCATCCTTGATCGAACCGATGAAAAGCCGGTATTTGGTAGCGTCCACCTGGGAAAAGGAGAGCAGCAGGGCAAAGAAGCAGAGCAGCAGCGTCATCATGTCGGCGAACGTCACCATCCAGGCAGGAGCACCGGCTTCCTCTTGTGGCGGTGGTGGCTTGGGCCGACTAATGGGCATAAGGCTCTTTCCCGACGCTCCAGCAAGGTCAACGTCGGCGCGATCATTCTTTAACCAACTCCTAAACTATGGTTTCGGTAAAAACCCGCGAGCCCTTTAGGGCTTCTGCAGAGAGTCGGGCTGTTGGACCAATATGGAGCCCTCCTGGATCCGAAGGGGAAAGGTGGGCACCTTGGATCGAGAGTCCACCAGGCAGTGCCCGGTTTTGATGTCGAACTCCCACAGGTGCCAGGGGCAGCGAATGACCTCGCCATCGCGTTCGTAGGTCAGGGCCTGCTCCCGAGCGCTAGGTGGGCGAGCGGCCACCATGCGGCCGCCGACCCTTCCAGTGCAGAGTGGACCTCCCTTGTGAGGACAAACATTGCGAAGTGCATAGAATGTCCCCTGTATATTGAAGATCCCAATGCCTGCCTTGCCTCGAAAAGGAACGACGATCTTCCGTTGTCCCGGGGAGATCTCGCTGGTTCTTGCAACTTCGACCCACTTGACCCGGCGCAAACTGTCCTCCCTAAGAAGTGGTCCTGGGAGAGCTCACGAATCGTTCCCCAGACCAAACAGCTCCCGTGCGTTGTCCACAAAGATCCTCTGATGGAGTTCCGGGGGCAGTTTCGGCAGCGTTGTGACGGGATCGTCCCAATCGAAATGGGGCCAGTCGGAACAGTAGAGGAGCGTCTCTTCGGCATGCATGTCTTCGAGCAGCCCCATCAGATCAGCGTGCCGCTCCGGCTCGGCGAACGGCTGGGATCCTACACGGATGTGCTGGCGAAAATACTCACTCGGAAGTCTCTTGACCCAAGGGGTTTGTTCCCGCAGGGACTTCCAGTCGGCGTCCATCTTCCAGAAGAAGCCCGGAACCCAGAATTGATCCACTTCCAACACCGCAAACTGAAGCCTGGGGAACCTCTCAAAAACGCCTTCACAGATGAGGGATGCACAGTGGGTCATCGCCATCGACGCACGGGCGGCGCGGTTCTCAAGGTAATAGGTAGGATATCCCACTCCGGTAGGCGATCCTGCCATCCCTGTGGCTTCAGCCCCGGGATGGATGCATGCCACCAGGCGGTGCTCCTGGCAGGCCTGCCAGATGGGATGGTAGAACCGGTTGCCGTACGGCATCTGAGCGCCGGTGGGCAGAACGATCGCAACCACATCGGGTTCACCTCCCAAACGGTGGATCTCTTGAACGGCCAGATAGGGGTCTGAACAGGAGATGGCCAGAGAAAGTCTCAATCGTTTGTCACGGCTGGTCCAGTTCTCCCGGGACCAATCGTTGGCGGCGCTGCAAAGGGCGGCGGCGTAATCCGGATCTGGAACGATTGAGGCCGAATACATGGTTTCACCCGTCAACAGAGCGAAATCAACATTCCAGACATCGAGGTAATGTTCTTTTAGTCTCTTGTAGTCCCAATTTTGATTGCCGCCATGATGTCCGTCCTGGTTGAACTTCTCTGCCAGGTCGGTCCGCGCCGCCCTCCCTGCTACGTTGAGGTAGCCGGAATTGACCAGAGGGAAACCGTAGTCAGCGACTCGCTCTTGGTACGCTTTAGGGAGATACGGAACCAAGTCTTCACGGTTACGGGGCACCTGATGGACATCACAGTCGATAAGACCTGTGGACTGTGTTTGTCTGGCTGTCCACCCCGGCGCGGCGACGGGCTTTGCCCCAGGAAGGCTCATGGTGATTTCCGAACTACTCTGCCGGCCCAACTTGCATTCTAAGTATTCCACGGTGCTTGGGACCTGGAACACTAAGATTACACCCGGCGTGCCCTGGGCTTCAAGACCGAGGTCCCGTCTGCGAGTGAGCGGCGGTTTTAGGGGATTTGAGAAACCTCTACTCGACTTTTCGGAGCCGGAAGAATCTGTGGAAGATGAAGTCAGCAATCCTAGAGCTGGCCAAAGCCGCAAGGCCGAAGAATGGACGACCGCAGAATCTGTCCTGCTGGCGGTTGTCAAGGAGCTGTCTAGCGTGCGTAGCTTCAGTCCTACCAATGCGTTATGATAAATTAGGGATCGCGGTTGGGCTGAGGCAGGGCACCTCACAAGGGTGGTCCAGGTGCTTCCCCATCCCAGACCGATTGGAGTTCGATGGCACACCCTAGTGGCTCGCTAGCTTTCATCAGGCGCATAGTCATTGTTCTGCTGATCTACTTGAATGTTTCCGTGGCCCTCATGGCAATCGAAACAGTCCTGGAAAAGGATTTCCAGGATTGGACGCTTGCCGAGGCAGTTGAGATACTCAACCAATCCTCTTGGGCTCAACAGCGCACATTCACCCGGGTTGTGGCCGGGATCGGCAGCGGGGTCCTCGGTGAAAAAGAGATCTTCAATACCTTTTTCGTGCGATTTTTGTCAGCCGAACCGATACGTAAGGCCCTCGTTCGCGTTCAGCAGATCCAACAGGGGTATGACCAGATGGGTGAAGACGAGCGGAAGCGTTTCGAGGCAGTCGTGTCTTCCGGTCTGGAGCTGGATGTGCGTCAATGGATCGTCGTGAGCCTGACTTTTCGCTCCAACAACCCCCGTCAGGAGCGTCGAGTGGAGAGTTTTCTGGACGCCCAGACCGTCGAAACCATGAAGGCGAGGGCGTTTCTTTCCACCGACCGTCTCAGCCAAGTTGAGCTGGCGGCCTACTTCCCGCCCCGACGGGATGGGGTGGGAGCTAAGTTTGTTTTTCCTCGGCAACTTTCGGGAGAGCCGATTGTCTCGAAAGAAGAGAATTCCGTGACCTTCGAAGCCAATCTCCCAACTCAGCGACTTCGAGTCACTTTTCCCGTGGCAGAAATGCTTCTCAATGGCGAGTTGACCCTTTGAGAGGTGACCCTTTGAGAGTTGGCCCTTTGAAAAAGGCATCTGGAAGCCTCTTGCTGCACTTGCTGATTCCCTGGATCTTGACTTGTGCCTGGGGCTTTGGCGGGGCGACAGGCACCGTCATTGGTCGGGTTCTGGATGCTTCCGGCCAGCCGGCAGGTGAGGTCAACGTCAGTATTGTTCGGGAGGAGACAGACCAGCGTATCAACACTCGCACGAACAGCGATGGCCAGTTCCGAGTCGAACTCGATGCAGGTGGGTATGCGATTTTGGTTGAAAAGGAGAGGCAGTCATCGGCTGCTGCCAAGGTTAGCTTGAAGGCCGGCGAGGAGCGTCGACTAGTTGTCCACCTTTCAGCCGTTGACACCACTGCTGGCCAAATCGATGGAGAGACGGCGTCAGGCGATATCGGTGCTTCAGACAGGACCGGGGGGCAAGATCTCGCCAGCGAAAGCCCTTCCTTGGCGGCTATTAGGGACTATCAGATAGGTCTGGGCGGTTCTCAACCAAGGGCTTCCTCGGGCAAGACCCTCGCCGAGATCGTCAATCCATTTCCTGCCCAGAGGCGTGGTCGTTTTCACGGGGCGCTTTATGAGTATCACCGAAACGACAATTTCGACGCGCGAAACTTTTTCGATCCTTTGGGGCATAGGCTTCCAGAATACAAGCGTAATCAGTTCGGTGCGAGCCTCGGCACTACAGTCAAGCAGAATTTGAGCTTTTTCGGATCGTACGAGGGGCTGAGGATCATCAAGGGCTCGACGCTGCTTTCCCACGTGCCGACCGTGGATATGAAGCGGGGTGATTTTAGCGCCCTGGGGACCGATTTGCGGGACCCGTTCAGCGGCGAGCTCCTCCCTGGGAATCGAATTCCGGCGGACCGGATCCACCCTGTCGCGAGCAGGCTTTTGGCGGTACTGCCTGATCCCAACCAAAGCGATCCCGATCGAAATTTCCTCAACAACCAGCCGAGTCTTCGCCACCAGGATCGGTACACCTTCAGATTTGACTATCAGGGAAATGAAGATTCGAAGATATATTTCCAGTATGCCCTGACTGATGCCGATCGAGTCGAAGCTCATCCTTTGCCCGATTTCGGTGCCGATCGAACGATGTTCAGCCAGTACACAACCGTCACCTATAACCGTACAGTCGGTAGCCGACTGGTGACTGAGGGCCGACTGACTTTCAGTCGATATCTGAGCCGGATGCTCTCAAAGAACTCGGGTCGGGAAGGACTCCTGGACTCTCTCGGTATTGAAGGTCTGGATACGGATGATCCTCTGCAAGAGGGCTATCCCGAATTTTCGCTGAACGAATACGCCTCGTTCGGGGATCAGCGCTCTCCCTACAAGTGGCTTAGCAATCGATTCTCTTTCGACGGTTCGGCAACCTATGCCGTTGGGGGACACACTCTCAGGATGGGAGGCGATGTCATAGCGCGACAAGTCAACGACACTCGGATCGAAGGCATGGGGCGGGGGAGACTGGTCTTCAATGGTTACTATACCGGAGATGCCTTCGCCGATTTTCTTTTCGGGCTGCCGGACACTGCCTCTCGACCGGTGGGCTCGGAGCGGACAGATCTACGAAAGAGGAGTTGGCAGGCGTCACTTCGAGACCAGTGGAGACTGAATCCCCAGATCTCCTTGACGCTCGGTGTGGCCTATCGCTACGCCCCTCCCTATCGATCCGTGTCCGATAATGTCTCCGGCTTTTTTCCTCTGCTCTTCGAGCCGCCCACGGATGGCGAAATTGTCATCGCCGGAAGCCAGGAGGCCCAGCGCCTAGGTTTGGATCAGGCGGGTGAAGGAGGGCTGGTTTTCCCCGATCGGAACGATTGGTCGCCGGAGTTGGGGTTGGCGTACAGTCCCTTCGGCAACAACCAACTGGTCCTGAGAAGCTCGTACACCATTCACTACGGGTCAGCCAATTCGAGCCACTACGCTCGCTACCTGAATAAGAACTTTCCCTTCTATTTTGTTGAGCGTGCCGAGGCTCCAGTAGACAGTCCCGACCTGGACCTGGGTAATCCCTTTGAATACATTGCTCCGACGGAACTCACGGTTCGGGGTCTGGAGACTACTCTTAGAAACCCCTACGTGCAGCGGTGGCTGCTGACGATGCAGGGCGAGATCAATCAGTACTGGAATCTGGAGGCGTCCTACAGGGGGCGTAAAGGCAGCCATATGCTCCGGACTCTATCGAGCAATGTTCCGTTGCCCGGCCCAGGTCCGCTGCAACCAAGGCGACCGAACCCAGCGTTCGGACTCTTCCGGATCCTGACCAGTGGAGGTTCCCTGAGCAGCCACCAACTCGACCTGGCTGCTGAGCGCCGTCTCAGCGAAGGCCTGTCCCTGAAATCCGGCCTTACCTGGACCCGTTCTCTCGACGATGTCTTCAGCGATCCCTCCAATCCGCGCAACCTTCGCGCGGAAAAGGCTCGTACCGGCTACATCCCCGAACGGCGGTTCTTCCTCAACTACATTATCGAGCTTCCCCCTGGCCGAGCTCGCAGCCTCGATGCTGAAGGGGGCAGTCTGACTCGTCAACTGCTGCAGGGCTGGCGTCTGTCGGGTATCACCTACCTTCAGGATGGGACTCCCTTTAGCGCTCTGCTAGCGGGAGATGCGAACAACGATGGCGTCGACCAGGATCGTCCCGATGTCCGGGGTTCCACTTCTGTGGATTCCTCGGATCAAACCGTCGATCGTTGGTTTCCAACGGAGGTCTTTGCCGAACCAGATCCCTTTTCCTTCGGAGATGCTGGGCGCAACATTCTGGTAGGTCCCGGATATCAGAGGTGGGATGTGAGTATGATCAAACAGACTCGGCTCTCGAACGGTGATTTCGTGGAGCTAAGGGTGCAGCTGTTCAACGCCTTCAATCATGCGAATTTCCGTAGACCGAATGCGGTTTACGGCAACACCCTCTTCGGCAAGATTTTCGGAGCACGCCAGGCGCGCGAAATAGAAGTGGCGCTC
The DNA here is from genome assembly GCA_965219005.1 of Acidobacteriota bacterium. GTDB lineage: Bacteria > Acidobacteriota > UBA6911 > RPQK01 > JAJDTT01 > CAUZIZ01. Next base: position 1,124,223 of record CBDCMS010000004.1, read on the forward strand.
AAGTACTCCTTCTGAGGATGCCTCTATTCTCCCGATCGTTTCTCCCGATCGTTTCCGCTTCGAATCCACCAACAGTCTCATCCCAGCTAGCAGAAACAGCAGTACGAAGCGGAGAGACAGCGGCCGCGGCCAGCCGCCAAGTCACGTCAGCCGCTAAATCAATCACGTCTGTCTCCCTTCGTGAATCACTGATCTATGTTCCCAGGCGCCAAACTCTGACCGTTCACCTGCCTTTTCAGGACCAGCCAATGGCCCTGTGGAGTCTCCAGAGTTTGAGTAGTCCTGTCGAACGTCAGTGCCCGTGATACACTCGAGTCATCCGGGCTGAAAAATGAGCTATTTCTTCCGACTGTGGGTTGTATTCTCCCTGACTCTTCCCCCTCTGCTAGCCATCTCTTGTGCTCTTTCTGCGCCTAGCGAAGCGTCGCAGGACGAAGAAGATTACGAGCAACTTCGGGCGCGAATGGTCGCCTCCCAGCTGAAAGCTCGTGACATCTGGGACCGTAGAGTATTGAGGGCGATGCAGGAGGTCCCACGGCATCTCTTCGTACCGAAGAGAATCCGGCCTCATGCCTACCAGGATCACCCTCTTCCTATCGGCGAAGAGCAGACGATTTCTCAACCCTACATAGTGGCCTTGATGACGCAGCTTGCCGCCCCCAAGGTGCATCATCGTGTTCTGGAGGTCGGCACCGGATCGGGGTATCAGGCAGCAGTTCTGGCTGAGTTGGTCAAGGAGGTCTACACCATCGAGATCGTTCCACTGCTTGCGGAACGCTCCCGCAAGGTTCTCGCAGAGCTGGGCTACACCAATGTCCATACTCGGCAAGGGGATGGCTATCGCGGCTGGCCAGAGAAGGCTCCTTTCGACTTGATCCTGGTCACAGCCGCACCGGGGAAGATCCCCGAGCCCCTAAAGGAACAGCTTGCCGAAGGGGGCAGGTTGGTGATCCCGGTGGGAGAGACCTGGGGGATCCAGCGGTTGATGCTGGTTACCAGGGAGAAGGGCAGGTTTGAAGAGGAAGTGGTGACCAGTGTGCGATTCGTTCCCATGACAGGCGAGGTCCAGAGGCAGTAGCGTTAGTGAATCAGGGCGAAGCACTCGAAGAAATGGGGAGAGGTTCATGCTTGAAATAGTCGGCGAAGGTGTCTTGTCCCGGGATGCGAGTCGAGGTGCTTACTTTCCATCGGTTGCGGTGTTGCCGGACGGTACCTTTCTGGCTAGCCAACACGTGGGAAGTGGCCTGTGCTCACCCGACGATCGGATCGAGGTGCTGCGATCGTCGGACGGAGGATCCAGCTGGGTCAATGAGGGGAGCATTCATGGCGGGGTCCCCGGCGATGGTTGGTCCTACCGTGTTCCTGTGATCACCGAAGTTCCAGACGGATCCCTGATCATGGCGGCGACTCGCTACCGTCTCGACAACGAGGAAATGTACAACCCTGCGAGTGAGGGTCTCAAGCCGGCTCAGATGCTCCTCTACCGTTCTGGCGATCAGGGATCCTCCTGGTTGGGGCCTGAGGTGGTTCCCAACCCTCTTCCCTCCGACCGGTATGTTTGCAGCCTCTCCGGGCGGATACTGCTACTGTCGCCACAGCGCTGGATGTACCCCTTCGAGACCTGGAAGCCCGACGGCTGTGAGGGTCCGGTTGATCAGAAGGCGGGTGCGATCTTCTCCAGCGACCAGGGCAGGACCTGGGGAGAAATGGCAGTCGTCGCCGATGACCCTGAGGAGCACTACCACTACGGAGACCAAATGCCCTCATTATTGCCCGATGGACGAATCTATACCCTGATCTGGACACGTACCTGGGGCACAGAAGAGGATCGCGACGTGCGCAATAGGTGGGTAGTCTCAGAGGACCAGGGACGGACCTGGTCCGAGCCGCAACCAACCAACCTCCGAGGCCAGCTCTGCGCCCCGATTCCGCTTTCCGACGGCAGGGTTGCCGCCATCTACAACTATCGCCACGAGCCTCAGGGCATACACGTTGCTCTAACCGAGAACCTCGCAACCTTCGACACCGATAACCAGGTCGTTGTCTTCAATGCGGGCCGTGAAACGATGGTGGGGCAGGCGGTGGACGACTTCATCGATAAACACCAGAAGATCGCGTTCGGAAGGCCGTGGGGCAGGCAGCTTCCAGATGGCGATCTTCTGGTTTACTTCTGGTGCACACTGAATGAAATCACCCACACCCGCTGGGTGCGCCTGCGCTTACGGTAGCCGCTTAGGCTGAAATCGAAGGCTAGTAGAGTCGGTCTTTAGCGCTGATCCCCCGGTAGAACAGGTAGACTGGGAGTCCAGCAGCCAGCGTCAGCAGCCCGGCCACTACCTCCAGGGTATGGCTGACGGCTGTGCTCGCCATCACTCCCAGATTAGTGGCGACGAACAAGATGGGCAGCACCCGGTAGGAGAGCAGAAATGAACCTCGCTCAACCTCCCCTCTCCTGGTTCCCAAGAGCACTGAGACGGTGAGTGTAGAGAACAGCAGGAGCACGAATCCCGAATAAAGAAGAATCTGCCGGAAGTCGCCGACCAGAATCAGCACCAGCGCTACGGCAGTCTGAAACCAGATGGCCCTTAGCGGCAGTTTCCTCTTGGTATCAACCTGTCCCAGCCAATTCGGAAACAGCCGGCTCCGGGACATAGCGAAGTAAACGCGGGGGCCGGCGATCGACATCGCCGTGAGTGAACTCGAAATCGACAACAGTACCAGGAGGCTGAGTAAACCACCTCCAGATATCAGGGCCGCCGAAGCAGCGATTTGGGCGACCGGAATTTGCCCCCTCAGTTCGCGGAAGGGGACTGCCGAAAAGTAGGCCAGGTTGAGCGTCAGATAGAGTCCTATTACAAGCAACGTCCCTAGGATCAAAGACCGGGGAAGGTTCCGTTGGGGCTCGCGGATTTCCTCTGTTATGTAAGCCGCTGCATTCCAGCCGCTATAGGCGAACATAACCAATACGATGGCTGAAGCCAGAGACGACAGCTCGACATCGGCGATGCCGCCCTCGAAGATCGGTCGAAGATTGCTGCGAACAGGAGAATTTCCAAGCACCAAGACCGCGAATCCAAGAGCCAGTGCCAGATTGAAGACGGTGAGGAGCGAGTGGAGCTGCGTCCCGAACGCTAGACCCACCGAAAGCAGCAGTGTGACAGTAAGCAGGGCGGATGCGGCCACCCAGCCCAGGGGCATACCACTTAGCTTCTCAGGGAGAAAGGGAATCAGGTGATGTGCCAGTCCTAAAGAAGAGGCCGCAATCGGCGCCGAGAAGCCGATGAAGAGGGAGGCCCAACCGGACAGGAAAGCTGGGAGTGGACCATAGGTAGGGTAGAGAAAGGCGAATTCTCCACCCGCCTGGGGGAACCGGGTTCCCAGATGGGAGTAGCAGATCGCCCCGATCAAGGCCAACAATCCGCCTACGATCCATACGCCCAGGAGCCAGAAGGAGCTGCCTAGCTGCCCGGCGATCAGTCCCGAGGTGGTGAAGATCCCGATCCCGAGGATGTTGCCTACGACCAGGAAAATCGAGGACAAGAGTCCAACTTCACGGAAAAGCTGCACCTTGGAAGTCACTACCCTACTAAAGTGGCGCTTGGGATCTGGGAAGTCATTGATAGCTGGGTCCTTGGAACCAAGCTGAAACTTGGATAGTGAGCAGTAGTGCAGTGAGCAGTGAACAGTAGCGTTCGGAAAAAGGTGTTGCCGTGCACGAATAGACTGCCAGCATTGCGAATCCAAGTCCGGCAGAGCCGCGAACGACTTGACCGTTCAGCAATAGGAACCCCAGTTCCGGCCGTCGAGGACGACGAAGGCAGGAGAGAGAGCTGGACAACAGCAGAATCTCCCCTATCTCTATGGCCAAAGTTTCTTTCCCGAATAGGGCCAGCAGCGCTGGGGGGGCCACTAGTCTGCTGCTCCGACCAGTTGACCCACCGCTTCATCCAGCGTGGACCAGTCCTGATAGTTGATCAGATGCCGCGACACGGCGCCCTTGGAGTCGATCGCGAAGAGGGTAGGGAAGACGTTCACCTGCCCGAACGCCTCGCGGATGGCTTCATCCACATGCGCGTTGGCGAATTGGATCCCGTGCTTCTCCAGATAGTTCTTGCGGTCCTGATCGCTGGCGGTCAGTCCCAGGATGCGGTCGGCGTTCAGGCCGATCAATTTGAAGTTGGACTCTCGATACCTCTCGTGCAGAGATTTCAAATGCGGAGTGATCCGGCCGCAGGGAGGACATCCAGTAAACCAGAAGTAGAGCAGCATGTTGGTGCCCTCTAAATCGGCAGAGGACAGCGTCTGGCCGTCGAAGGTCTTGACGCTGAAAGGAGGCATCGGTTGACCTTCCCATCCGGTGACCCGGAGTCCCCCTTCATGTTTCCTGATGAAGCCTGCGATCCGGGTCAACTGGAGTGAGGTGATCTCTTTGGTGGTGCGGTCGCGAGCGAAGAACGAAGGCACCCTGCTGTCGGCCTCCATGACGGTCAGAAGCAGATCGATCGAATTGTCAGTCACCTCAAAATGATCCGCGATCCGGCGGAGCGTGGGAATCGCGTCGGTGCGTTCGTGCTCACTCTTCAAGAAGCCAGGAATCTGGAAGAAAATCTCGTACATCCGACCGATGAAGTCCTTCTCCTCTTTCTCGAAGCGACTGTCGTTGTGGAGTTTAGAGAAGGTCAGGGGAGCGCCCTGCTGCATCAGCTGCTGAAGCTTGCCGAGGACTCTCGTCTCCGCGGACTCGGTCGCGTTCAGCGAAACCAGAAGTAGCAGCACGAAAAATGATTTTCTCATGCCAGACCATTAGATAGGAAAGACGGCCTCTCTGTCGAGTTCTCGGACCGAGATGCTTTGGGGACAGAGGATGTTTCGGGGACAGAGGAGTCGGGTTGGCTCCGTCGTGCTCAGGCAGATGCGCCCGAGATCCAGGAGTCATCCTTTCCCGGAGGCGCGTCTTCGTGGTGGCTGCAGCCCCATCTGTGGGGGGGGCGTCGCGATCGCGACGCCGTTCGTCTTGGTATTCTATTTCTTCTGATGAGTGTAGGTGCTTCGTCAGCAACGTTCAGACGTTCAGACGTTCCGACGTTCCCCGACTGGCGACCGACGACTGCGAAGTCTGGGGCAGCTCAGCCGCGGGCTGCTTTGCTGGAGAATCTTTCCCCAGACCTACAGCAGGCTCCACAGCTTCGGGGGTCCTCGAGGCTCCATTCGTCCCGTTTGTAGCCTAGCCGGGTTGCGGGGGGCGTTTCAGGAGTGAAAGGGCCATTTTCCCGAGTATATTGGCAATCTTGTGCTTGGTGCCCTTCACCGCGCTATCGGCCGAGATTCCGTAGCGGCGGTAACGACTCAGCATGCCTTGGCAGACGATGAAGTAGGCCAGAAAATTCCTGACATCCCTGAACATCCCGAATCGCCGACAGCGTTTGATGGTCGAAGCCATACCGTAGAAGTCGCGCCAGGCTCGTTCAATACCATCGAGAATCTCTTCCTCTTTTAGAAGCGGATGATGGTAGAGGATGCGCGGATGATCGGGGTCCAACCAGTAGTCGTAGTTGACGTCTTTCAGTTTCAGCGCCTTTCGGTCCTTGCGCATCATCTGAAAGTCGACGGTTCCGGGCAGGGGAGTCAAGGGTATGAACTGTACCAGCGCGACGCCGCAGTCGCGAGCGAATTCGATGGTCTGATCCATACTCTCCTGGGTGTCGGTCTCGATTCCGAAGATGAACGCTCCCATGATGTAGGAAAAGGCTTCCTGGCGGATCGTCTCCAGGCGTCGTGCCAGATCGGCTCCGCTGGAGTTGAAGCCCTTGTTGGTCGCCTTCAGACCCTCTTCGGTGATGGTTTCGATTCCGATCAGCGCGCCCCCTATACGCCCCTTTTTCATGGCCTTCATGTACTTGGGATCGTCGGCTACTTCCATCGTGATCTGGGTAAAGAAGTACATGTCTGACGGTATCTCATCGGCCAGCCGTTCCAGGAGTTCGTAGCGCGCCGCCATGCCTGCCTCGAGACTGCGGCGCTGCTCCTCATTGTGTGCGTTCTCGATGTCCTTCGGCGTATACGGATAGAAATTGTCGTCCGCGAACATGATCAGACGGAAGCCTGCACTGTAAAGAGCCTTGAGCTCTGTGATGATGGCGTCGTTGGTCCGAAGCCTGGGCGAGCGACCGTCCTGCACCCACACCGAGCAGAAACTGCAGCTCTTTGGGCAGCCCCGCACTGTCTGCACCGAGGCCACCAGGTAGCGGTCCAGCGTCATCAGGTCCCAACGGGCTGGTGAGAAGGACTCGGGATCTACCCGCCCTCCGTTGTAGCGAGGCTGAAGCTGGCCCGTCGCATAGTCGCGTATCGCCTGACCCCAGACCATCTCGGCGTCTCCCGTAACCACGGCATCACCGTGCTTGGCTGCTTCTTCTGGGAAGACCGAAACGTGGGGGCCACCAATGATGACGGTGGCACCAAGTTCATGGACCTTTGCCGCGAGATTGTAGCCGTGCAGAGCGTTGAAGGTGTGGATGCCGATACCGACCAGGTCTCCGGGCTGGACTTCGTCAAGGGGGAACGGATCCACGGCCTGGTCAACCAGGCGCAATTCCTTGATGAAATCTTCTTCTGGTGTGACGGCGGCCAGCACCGGTAAAAATCGCGGAGTGATGAAGGAGAACTTAATTCTCTCGGCCGAGGGCGCTGGATTGACCAGAAAAATGGTGAATGAACGTGGAGATGTCTCGCTCACTTAGATTTCCTTTCTTAAAGCCGCTGGCCTCCCATGAACCAGCACCTACTTTTGCGTGCTCGCTCGGAATTACTGTTCTGAGCTACCCCAGATACTAGGGCTAGCTGAAGGATTGCGCAAGCAGTATTTGGCAGAGGCTGAGTCGCACAACCAAAGATCCTAGGTCGATTCGGCTGTTTCGCGATAGATGTCCTTGCCCACAATGCGGCTCCAGTGATCTAGGATACGCCGCCACATGGCACCCGGCTTTCCATCGCCGATGGGCACTCCATTGATGCGCACCACTGGCCCCAGACAGTAGGGTGTCGTTGGCAACCATGCCTCATCGGCATTGACCACATCATAGGTTTGGATGTCCTCCTCCAGGAAGGGTATCCCCATCTCTCCCAGGATCTCTTCCAACACGGTCAGGCTGACGCCCCAGAGGACGTTGGTGCGTCGCGGTGACACCACCTTGCCGTCGCGAAAGATGACGAAGTTCGATCCTCCGGTCTCGGTAATGTTCCCGTTGATATCCAGGTAGATGGCCACGGCGTTGGGGTCGAGCTGCTGCGCTTCCTGGTCACCGATCCACATATGCAGCCGATTACGATTCTTGATCTTGGACGACAGGCACTGCGGCGGCCAGTGTCGTGGCGAAGGGGTCACGCAGTGGACGCCCTTCAGGAAGACCTCCTTCCAGAGGTCGAAACGCATCGGAAAGGTGTGCTGGACGTAGGTGGGGGTCAGCTTTTTGGGTATGCCGGCGGCACCGGCGTAGACCGTGTTCTGACCGGCGGTCATGTAATACACCAGGCCCAATTCCTGGCCAGGCGCAAGCTTGCTGTTATGCTCGATCAGCTTGCGCGAGATGTCGTTGCTTTCTTCCAGGCTGGCCGGAGGCTCGATACATGCGTACTTACAGGAACGGTAGAAGCGGCGGGAATGATCGTCCATTCGGTAGGGCTGCTGCTGAAACGTCCGGAAGAAATCCGTCACCGCAGCACCAATCACGATGCCCAGGTCATAGATGGGCAGGACGCACTGCGAGGCGGGGACAAACTCACCCTTAAGGTAGGCAATTGGCTCGTTCAAGTGACCTGCTCCTGATTGTCGTTTTCCGAAGAAGCCAAAGATCTGGCCGACAAGATCGCATTGTAACCCTCGGTGGCTAGACCGACAAGGTGTCCCCCATTCTTGATCCTTCAGGTGTCCACGAATTAGAATCTTCTGTAACCGATGACTCCGCAAAGGCTGCAGCAACCATGAAATTCCAGCGGGGATGCCTCCTTTTGCTTTTCTGTTGCTGCACAGCTACAGCAGTGAACGGGCAGCCGAATACGACCCTGCGCTTCGAATTGGACATCCTACCCATCTTCGAAACGCGCTGTCTTACTTGCCACGGCGATGCGGACCGCCAGTCAGATCTCGACCTCAGGACCAGGGACAGTGTTCTCAGAGGAGGCCGTACCGGTCCCGCCATCACACCCTTCCTGCCGGATGAGAGCTTGCTCCTCCAAAAGGTGGTCCAGGGAGCCATGCCGCCTGGCAAGGCAAAACTGGCCGCGGAAGAGATCGATCGCCTGCGACACTGGATCGATGGGGGCGCACTGATCCAGGGAGAGGAGCCGGCCTCCTCCACGGCGCATGCCGGACCTGAAGGAGTCACCGAGACCGAGGTGATGGTGGGCGTCGTCAACTTCAAATGCATCGGTTGCCACGGCAGGAGAAAGCAGGAGGCAGGTCTGGATCTGAGGAGCAGGGAAAGTATCCTGAGAGGAGGGGTATCCGGGCCCGCGATGATACCAGATAGACCGGATCAGAGTCTCCTGATCCAGCGGATCGCGGCCGCTGAGATGCCTCCGAAGGAGCTGGTAGAGAAGGCGGAGCTGATTCCAGTGACCGCCGCCGAGTTGGAAACCTTGCGCCGCTGGATCGCGGCTGGAGCACCCCCTGGAGCTCCCGAGATCCCGGTGATTCCGTCCACGGATCCCCTTGTAAACGCGAGCGACCGAGAGTTCTGGTCTTTCCGCAGCCCTGACCGCCCTGCAGTCCCCGCTGTTCGGCGGAGGAATCTGGTTCGAACGCCGATCGATGCCTTTCTATTGCAGAAACTGGAGAAGAAGCAGCTGAGCTACTCGCCCCAGGCAGACCGTCTGACCCTTCTCCGAAGAGCGTATCTGGCATTGATTGGATTGCCTCCGTCGGCGGAAGACATCGAGAGCTATCTCAATGATCCTTCAACAGACGCCTATCCGCGTATGATCAATCGCCTATTAGCCTCAACTCACTATGGAGAGCACTGGGGGCGGTTCTGGTTGGATGCCGCAGGCTACTCCGATTCGGCCGGCAAGCTCGATGTGGATCTGGTCCGGCCTTTTGCCTATCGCTATCGGGACTACGTCATCCGTTCGTTCAATGACGACAAGCCTTATGATCGTTTTCTTCTGGAACAGATCGCGGGTGACGAGCTCTTCGATTACAAGGCGGCCAAGGAACTCACGCCGGAGCAGTTCGATAATCTGGTGGCCACCGGTTTTCTTCGCATGTGCCAGGATGGTTTTACTCAGTACATTCAAGACCGGTTCGACATGTTGGCCGAGCAGCTCGAGGTCGTCAGCTCCTCGGTGCTGGGGCTCACCTTGGGGTGCGCGCGATGTCATGATCATAAGTACGATCCTATTCCTCAGCGGGACTACTATCGTTTCAGCGCCATCTTTCGAGAGGCGTACGACCTCTATGATTGGATTGAGCCCGCCAAACGACAGCTCGAGTTTGCCCCGGAAGAAGAGCGTCGAGAGGTTTCCCTTCACAACCAACCCATTCTGGCCGAGATTGAGCGGCTAGAGCGGTTGCTGAAGCAAACAGCTGATTCTCCGAAGCAGGAGGCCGGCGATGGAGTGAGCGCCTCACCCAACAGTCAGCTCGGCGAGATCCAGAGCAAAATTGATGCCACCCGGAAGAAACTGAGGCCTTCTCCCAAGATCCTGGCACTCTATGACCTGGGAGGAGAGCCGGATCCTACCTTTGTCCATCTCAGGGGTGACGCCCTGGCACCCGATCAGCGGGTCTCGCCGGGTATCCCCTCGGTCCTCTCAGGATCTCTGCTCCCTTATGAAGTAAAGGCGCCGAGGAAGGGAAACCAGACGAGCGGTCGGCGCCTGGCGTTTGCCCGTTGGCTGGTTCAGCCCGACCACCCTCTGACGGCGCGGGTCATCGTCAACCGGATCTGGCAAGATCATTTTGGCGTAGGATTGGTTAGCACGCCAGACAACTTCGGCCTCACCGGTGAGCTTCCCTCTCATCCAGAGCTGTTGGATTGGTTGGCAACCGAGTTCGTGGGCCAGGGCTGGAGCATCAAGGCAATGCACAGGTTGATCATGACCTCAGCCGTCTACCAACAGGGCTCCGGCCACGACGGAAAGCGACCGCTAGCCGACTTCGATAACCGGCTCCTCTCGCATTTCCCACTGCGGCGAATGGATGCCGAGACGCTTCGTGACTCGATTCTAAAGGTGGGAGCCCGACTGGATCGCCGCCAGTTTGGAGTAGCGGATGCCGTGGAGGTGACGCCAGATGGCGAAGTGGTTTCCGCGAGCCTTCGAAGAAGTATCTATCTACTGCGTCGTCGCTCCACCCCGGTTACCCTGTTGGAGGTCTTCGACGCCCCGCGGCTGGAGACGAACTGCATCATGCGGCGCCAATCCAACGTCCCATCGCAGGCCCTGGTGCTGTGGAACGGGGAGCTTGTGCGGGAGAGCGCCCGTTTCTTCGCGGGTCGCGTCATCGATGCCGTCGGCGATGACCGAGAGGAACAGATCAAGAGGATCTACCTATCGGCTCTCACTCGTGATCCTTCACCCCAGGAACTCGGCGATGCCCTCCAGTCTTTGGAGCAGATGAGGCGGCGCTGGTTGGATCATCTTGAGAGAGAGCCTCCCGCCGAACCCAGGCACACCAGGGCTGAATGGCTGGCCTTGTCTACTTTCTGCCACGTGATTCTGAATTCAGCTGAGTTTACCTACGTCAATTGAGGATGCCATGAGGTCGAATCCCAGAACCAGTCGCCTATCCCGCCGAGATCTCTTCTCCCGTCTGGGTGACGGGGCCTACGGGGCCGCCCTGTCCTACCTGCTGGGAGGGGAGCTGGTGTCGTCGGTGCCTCTGCTAGCCGCGCCTTCGGGGCAGACGGCTCCGCAGCTGGCGTCAAGATCGCCACACTTCGAGCCCAAGGCCAAGGCGGTCATCCAGCTTTTCATGTCGGGTGGGCCCAGCCAGATGGATCTGTTCGATCCCAAACCCCTGTTGGAAAAGCACGCCGGCGAGCCGCCGCCACCGTCTGCCCTCGACAGCCAGCAGCGGCTCAATAGGGTTGCCGGATCGTTGATGCCCACGCAATTCAAGTTTGCCAAGCACGGGAAGTCAGGCATCGATGTATCAGAGCTGCTGCCGCACCTGGCAGCACGCGTCGACGATATGGCAGTAGTTCGCGCCATGTACACCACCCACTCCAACCATGAGCCGGCAATCTTTCTGATGCATACGGGCCGCCTGCTTCCTGGACGTCCCACACTCGGTGCCTGGGTGGCCTACGGTCTCGGAAGCGAGAACCAGAATCTGCCGGCGTATGTGGTGCTGGAGGATCCAACCGGACTACCCCGCTGCGGTATTCAGAACTGGCAGGCGGGTTGGTTGCCGCCTGTCTACCAGGGGACCCGGCTGCGGTCGCAGGGCTCCCCTTTGCCCAATCTCAAGCCCCGGGAGGAATTTCCCGGACCTGTTCTCGAGGTTGCCAGGTCGCTGCTGGGTCGCCTGGATTCGGCGCACCGGCAGAAGCATCCAGGAGAGGCCGAGCTCGAAGCTCGGATTCGCAGCTACGAGCTGGCGGCTCGGATGCAGCTGGAGGCAACCGATGTCCTGGATCTTTCCCAGGAAAGCCAGACTACGCGGGAGATGTACGGCCTTGACGACCAGTTGACCGCATCCTACGGTCGCCGCTGTCTGATGGCTCGGCGGCTGGTAGAGCGCGGAGTACGCATCGTCCAGATCTACATGAATCACGACCCCTGGGACCACCACTTCGAGATCTGGAAGGGGCTCCCCGAGACCTGTGGCATGACCGACCGGCCAGTAGCGGCTCTGCTACGGGACCTGAAGCAGCGCGGGCTGCTGGATAGCACGCTGGTGCTCTGGGGAGGCGAGTTTGGTCGCCTGCCCCATTCTGAAATACCCAAAGATGCCAAGCGAGTGGGTCGAGATCACAATATGCACGCCTTTACGGTCTGGCTTGCCGGCGGCGGAATCAAGGGGGGAACCGTATACGGCACGACCGACGAACTGGGATACAAGGGGATAGAGAATCGGGTAAGTGTCCACGATCTCCACGCCACGGTGCTACATCAGCTGGGTCTGAATGCCCGAGATCTGGTGTACAAGCGAAAGGGTCGCAACGAACGGCTCACCGATGAGTTCCCGGCACGCGTTGTCAAAGAGATTCTGAGTTGAGTTCCGAGGAACGTGGCGGCGGTCTCCAGGCCGCCGTGGGTCGAGCCAGAGGCTCGGCACAGGGCTACGCGTCGGCCTGGATGTTGCTGTATTCGGCCCTGCTTCCGCCCTCAGCTTTCTAGACGGCATTCCCAGGCGATCACGACCGTAGAGCCTGGAACCAGAACCAGGGGTTGGAGACCATGGAATCGAAGAGCGTTAGGGACAAAGTGGTGATCGTTACCGGTGCGGCAAAAGGAATCGGTCTTGCGATTGCCAAGCGGTTTGGAGCAGAGGGTGCCGTGGTGGTCGTAGCTGATATCAATGCAGAGGGAGCAGACTCGGCATACGAATCGATAGACGCCGCAGGGGGGCGCGCCCTTGGGTTCGCTGTAGATGTTTCTGATGAGGAACAAGTAAACGCCCTGTTCGATCTGGTCCTCGAGCGCTTTGGCACTGTAGATGTCCTGGTAAACAACGCAGCTCTAGTTGCTCCACATAGACATTTTCTCGAGGCGGACAAACAGTGGTGGGATGGTTTCATCGCGGTCAATCTAACCGGAAGCTTCCTTTGTGGCGTACGGGCGGCACAGATCATGGCTCGCAAGGGCAGAGGGTCGATCATCAACCTGTCGTCTGGGGGTGCTAGCAGGGCACATCGCGCCTTCGTTGCCTACGACGCGACCAAAGGGGGAATCGAAGCGATGACCCGGGCGATGTCTCTTGATCTGGGACCGTATGGGGTTCGTGTGAATGCACTCGTACCGGGCTCGATTGACACCCACGGCTATAGTCCGGAGGAACGAAAACTGCGGGGTGTGAATATTCCCTTGGGCCGGATCGGCGAGCCGGATGACATGACCGGTGCCGCCGTATTTCTTGCCTCTGACGATGCCCGCTATATCACGGGGCAGCGTCTTGTAGTCGATGGCGGAATGCTCGCTCAACAGCGTTCTGCGACCGTCGACATTTTTCCAACCAGCGAATTCCCAACTCTGGAATAGAGAGTTTAGGGGCTTTGACTCCCACTCTCAGAGCGGGCACGCAGGAGGAGCGCTGGCCCCCATTCGAGAAAGAAACTCTTGCTGTCTTCATCTCAATCAGCATCTTTCCCAGCGATTCCAACAGAGCCGCGCACGACTGTCAGGGTCTGCAGAGTAGAGCCAAGTTCCGAGGAGAAAGCGGACAACAGCACGATTTTCAACCCGAAACCGAATAGGTTTCCAGTCGATATGGCCGAGCGCTGCGAACCGAATCATTCCAGAGGCGAACTCTAGCTCAGTAAAGGGGAAATTGTACTGCTGACCGGTCGCTCCTCGGAACCGGGTTTCATATCGCAGATTATTCCAGTCGCTCGCGGCTCTGCCGGACTTAGCTTCGCATTGCTGGCAGTCTATCCGCGCACGGCAACACCTCTTTCCGGCACTGTTCACTGCTCACTGCACTACTGCTCACTGCACCACTGCTCACTATCCAGTTAGGTTCTCAAACCCTCTCTCCATAGGCGGCGGCGATCAGGGCCTTGATATACGCTATCGCCCAGGCGTAGGAGATGAGGCCGCCCTTTATATCGGCTGTCATACCGGGGACATGGTCCGGCTCCAGGGTCCACTGATAGTCCACTTCCTTCAGGACCTGGACCACCTTCCACATGTCCAGATCCCCTTCGTCCAGAAAAACCTCGTCATAGTTGGGCACGGTTCCCTGCACCGCTCGAAAATCGATATCGAAGATCTTCCGCTTGCTTCCGAAATAGCGGATCAGGTCGAGCACATCCTCCCCTGACTCCTGCATGGTTCCCAGACACAGCAGGAGGCCGTTGTACTCACTGGGGACAATCTGGATCAGTCGGTCCAGTCCCTCCTTGGTGTTGAGCACCTGGTTGACGCCCCAGTAGCGGGCCGCGGGGGGATCATCAGGATGGCAGGCCACATGGACTCGGGCTTCTGAGGCCACCGGGATGCAGTGTTCCTGAAAGCGGGTGATTCGCTCCCACATCTGATCGGCCGAGACCGAACCTGCAGGCAGGCCGCTTTCCTCTGTCCCCTTTCCGTCGAACCTGGTCACGCGCGCTCCGCCTCTCCCCTGGGGGACGCGCTGATGGCCGGGCAGCGGTAGCTCGAAGACGTCCCGGATGACCCTGGAAAGCAGGAGACTGTGCTCCAGAACCGGTATTTTCGCCTTTCCCAGACACTCGATGGTCCTGGAGATCTTCTCCAGCTCAAGCTTCCAGCCGGGACGGTCCAGAAGGAGGTTGGCGGTGTCCACCTTGCGGAGATAGACCGCGCCGATTTTCAGGCCGATACTTTCGGCAGATCGCTTGACCCGCAGCAGCTCCTCCAGATCCATCTCGCCGTCCCGCTCGTATCCGGGTACCCAGGCAGAGACGATTCGAATGTCCCGGACACCCATCTGGCGAACATGGCGCAGAGATGCCTCCGACAATGGAGACGGATCTCTTCCGATCGCCCGGGGAAAGGCCGTGACCCGCATTCTCCTCTCCTCGGGTCGGGCGGCGGCATTGCGGCCAAGACCCGCTCCCTCGAGAACGCCCGCGACGGCGGCTGTCTTGACGAAATTCCTTCTGTTGAATCTCATGATTTCCCAATCCTCTCAGGTTCTTCTTACTTGATCCCAATAACCATGGAATCAGGACCCGCCAGATGTTCAACCCGGGCTTCCCGGAATCCGGCTTCTTGGAGCCAACTGCGGCAGTCCGCTCCCGTGAAATCAAACCCTGCAGGAGTCTCGATCAACATGTTGAGACTCATCAAGAGACCAAAGGTATTGCTTCGACGCTCATCGTCGATCAGACCTTCGAAGACGATGTAGGCTCCGCCCTGGGGCAAGGCGTCGTACGCTTTGCCGATGAGCATCTTCTTATCTTCCAGAGACCAGTCGTGCAGGATATGCCCCATGATGATCACGTCCGCCTCCGGAAACGACTCGTTGAAGAAATCTCCGGCCTGGAACTTGAGGCGGTCCGTCAGCCCATGGGCGGCCACGTACTCGTCAAAAACGGGACCTACTACGGGCAGATCAAAATTCACGCCCTCCAAGTGGGCGTGAGCCTTAGCCACAGCCACCGGTGTGCCCCCCTGGGCGCCTCCGACATCCACGAAGGTCTGGTATTGATTCCAGGGGAATCTTTGCGCGATGGTGAGAGCTGCTCCCATACTGAGTCCTGTCATGGCTCCCAGGAACAAGCGGAGTCGAGCGGGATCCCCGTAGATACTCTCAAAGAGGCCACCCTGACCCGTCTTGATTTCATTCTGGGGCAGTCCGCTTTGCAGACCCTGGGTAAGGGAACCCCAGAAGGGGTAGAGGCGCTCATTCGCCATCTCCAGCATGCCACCGATGTAGGTCGGTTTGGCTTCGTCCAGGAAAAGGCCGGTTTCAGGTGTGTTCTGATAACGCCCGCTCTGGCG
This sequence comes from Acidobacteriota bacterium, assembly GCA_965219005.1. Classification (GTDB taxonomy): domain Bacteria; phylum Acidobacteriota; class UBA6911; order RPQK01; family JAJDTT01; genus CAUZIZ01. The sequence continues at coordinate 1,139,850 of CBDCMS010000004.1, forward strand.
CTCCAACATGCCCAGGGATACCAGTGCGTCGAAGAAATCGAGGCTGCCACGACTCTGGAGCCCGAGCCGTTTCTCGAGCTCTCCAGCGGTCAGTGGGGCTGGAGCGAGCGCGGAAAACAGTTTGAGCTCGACGGCACTCAAAAGCACCTTCGAGCCCCAGAATCCGAGTCCCAGAGCCATGATTCTTTCGGGTGTTGGATTCGATTCCGTATTCATGTCACCTTTCTCCCGTCTGATTGGAAATCGTTGCCTGAGCCCGCGCTCAGATACAAGTTAGGATGCCTCTGTCCCTTCCGGCGGTCTGTCATAGGAACCTTCGGCTATTCATTTCCTCATGTTTACACCTTTCCCGATCCGGGACAAGATGACACGCCGAGCGATGGCACCTTGGCGATTCTCCTCCCACTCTTGCCCGTGCCTTACCCTGACTCCATCTGTTGGTTTCAATTCGGCACCATGCCAAGTTCGTTCAGCATGGCCCGTTTTTGTCCGGATAAAGGCAAGGGGTCAACGGGCAAGGGCACGGGTAGGAGAGGACACGCGAAAAAACCCAGGCTCAGAACGACGAGAAATCAGAGGGAGGAAAGGGCTCGATCAAGTTTCCCTCGACCGCCTCCATGTGGTGGATCTGAAAACCGTAGAGGTCACCCTGTCTGAGATAGAAGCGCAAGCGCACCGGACGGCCAGATAACTCCGCCAGGTCCTTGCGACTCTTCCAGTGAACCGGCTCAAAGACGCCATCGAAGCTTCCCAGCGTACAGTCGTCCCGGGTGTATCCCTCCAGAGGGGTGCCATCCGGATCCAGCACTTCCACCCCCAGCTCCCCCTGTACCTGGGCATTGACCGTAAGGTAGCGGCCCTGGAAGAGGAGCGGATGGGTCGTCAAGACCCCCACATCGCGATCGGCTCGCCGCGAAACGAAGCCGTTGGTACGGAACCCGGCCACACCCGGAACGATCTTGAAATCAGCGCCTCTGGAGATGAAGCTCTCGGGTGTCTCTCCGGTGTTGGCTGTAAGCTCCGCCCAGAACCGGGCTCGAGCCTCCTGGACCGTGCCGTGGATCCCTTGCCGCCAGCTCCAGCCTGAAGGCATAAGGGACCAGGAGGTGCCCTCTGTCGACGGGGGTGCCACATAGTTCCGTTCCACGAACGTCTCTGCGGTCAGAAGACCCTTCGCCTGCTTTCCACTCATGCCACCGTAGAGTCCCGAGAGCTTCTCCCGGATCCAGGCGTGGAAATGGAGATAGTTGGCTCCCTGATAGAAAATGCGGGTCCGATCACCCTGTTGGTGCCAGCCAGCCGGCATGTAGACGACGCCCCAGTCGAAGGATCCTGGTGGGCCGTTGGCCAGCCACGCCTGCTCCCCCCCGGGCTGTTCCCAATGGATTCCGTCACGGCTCACCCAGAGCTGCAGGTCCATGTGCTGCGTCCGGACGTTGTAGCGGGGGAAAAACCCCAAGTAAAGGTCCCCGAGTCTTCGAACCCGGAAGCCGTAGTTGTGGAGATTCGGATCGGAGGCCTCGGGAACCCAGATGTAGCGGACATCCCAGTTGATACCGTCCCGGGTGGCATGTCGGGCCAGGGTCCGAGCCTTGGTGGAGTTGTCGTACCGGATGGATCCCCGTCCCCGGTTGGGTGGACCCGGAGAGGTATAGGCCACGAACTCACCCGTGCGGTCGTCGTAGCCCAGGGCCGCCGACGTATCTCCTGACACGGTCATGGTCTCGGTCCCGCCCTGTCCGAGTCCCAGCACGGGTGTAGGACTTGTAACGTAGCTCTTCCCGTCCTTGTCCCAGACCACCAGATAATATCCCCGGCGCAGGGCCCAGCGATCGCTGGTTAGCTGCTTACCGAAGAGCCACAGACGGGCCTGGCGCAGATCGGGATTTCCCCGACCAGCATAGTTCCAGACCCCAGCGAAAACTGGGAAAAGATCACCCGGCTTGGTCACGTCCACCCGGGCAAGGATGTTGTTGGCACGGGAACCATCGAACTCCACCTTGCCCAGGTCCGGTTTCTCCCAGGTAAGGAGATCCCTGGAGACCGCCAGCATGCGATAGCGGTTCTGATCGTAGTTGATATTTCCGTAGGTCAGCTCGTAGCGCTTCTTCTCCGGATTGTAGCGGGCCGAGTTCTCGAGCAGGACGGCGTGGCCCTCGTAAGGCCGATCGGGAGAGAAAATGGGTTCGGAGGTCAGTTTTCGAGCCGGATGAAAGACCTGGCGAAGACCGCGGGAGTCGGCCACCAGGTAGTTATCAACCAGCGGTTGGGGCCCATCGCCGATTCTGGCTGAATCCTGCACTCGGGGTGGAGGACCATTGCGAAACAGCTGAAGAGTCCTCGTGACCCCATCAGGGGAGAGCTTCTCCGACAACCGAAATCGGACCCGGGCCTGGTATACACCCGGAAGTAGATCGCTCAGGGAGAAGGTCACCTGGCTATTGCGGTGGGTCAAAGAGACCTCTTCAGGATCGGAGACCCTCTGACCGGTGGTAGGCTCCACCAGGTCCACGACTGCCTGAATCTCGTCCACCGGTGCTCCGGGGAGGAGCCTCAGGTCCAGATTCGCCTGGGCATCGTCGATGTAGAGAAGGCGGTCCAAGTCTGCCCAGATCCATTCCTGGGGAGGGAGGCGAAAAAAGGTGGTGAAAATCGTCTTCCGTGTCTTCGGATCACGCCCTGAGATCCTCAGGGTATATTCCCCAGGATAGAACTGGCGAGGCCGGTGCCGATAGGGTCCATGGCCCAGCAGGGCACCGAGACCGAAGCTCACCTGCCGGGATCCATCTGAAGTCTCGAGAAAACGCTCCTGGTGGTTCGACTCGCCATTGGGGAAAGTGAGGTCGCAGTGAACCAGGAGCGCAGGTGAAGGTCCCAGCTGGAATTGCAGCACGTGGTCCAGCTCTCCCAAGAACGCCAGGGTGAAGCCGGAGACGAGTTCAGGCGGAGGAGATGTGCCCTCCAGGTAGGAATCCAGCACGACACTGGTTTCCGACCCTGTCTGGGCGGCCCAGGACGCGCTCAGGCCAAGGCTGATCCAGAATGTTAGAAAGGTTGTCAGAAGGGTTGTCAGAAATGAAGACATCGGATGTTTCATAGCGGGCATACTCCTGCTCTGAGGCTATCCCAACCGGGGGGAACAAAGAAAGCCAGGAATTGTCCTTGGGGGTGACGTATCCGAATCGCGCAGGACTTGGCGGATGACGAGGTCAGGCTTCGATCAGCCGGATACTGGTCCTGATCACCGAGCTTGCTTTCCGTTCCATCGATCCCGAGGTGACGGCTGAAGACCAGAAACTGCTCACCACCCAGTACACGGAACGTGCCGTGGACTTCATCGAGCGTCACCGGGATAGCCCCTTCCTGCTGTACCTGCCGCACAGCATGGTCCATGTGCCCCTCTACGTATCGGAAGGGTTCGAAGGGCGCAGTGGACAGGGTCTCTTCGCGGATGTCGTCATGGAGATCGACTGGTCGGTGGGGCAGATCCTCGATGCTTTGAAGCGGAACGGTTTGGACGAGCATACTCTGGTGATCTTCACTTCCGACAACGGTCCCTGGCTCAGCTACGGCGACCACGCCGGCTCGGCAGCTCCTCTTCGAGAGGGTAAGGGCACGATGTTCGAAGGGGGAACCCGAGTACCGACCCTGATGCGTTGGCCCGGGAAGATAGCGGCGTCCGCCAGCTGCGACGAACTGGCTTCGACCATCGATATCCTGCCGACAGTGGCCCGACTGATTGGGGCGAAGCTACCCGAGCACAAGATCGATGGAAAGGATATCCGGTCCCTGCTATTCGGAGAACCAAACGCGCGCTCACCCCATTCGGTCTTCTATTCCTACTATGCCAATGGCCAGCTCCAGGCTATCCGCGACCCCCGGTGGAAACTCCATTTTCCCCACAAGTTTCGGACTCTGGAAGGACGTCAGGGAGGCACCGGAGGCAAGCCGGTTCCGTACGCAGAATCTGAGATAGGGCTGGAGCTGTTTGACCTGAAGCAGGACGTGATGGAGACGACCGATGTTGCGTCCAAGCATCCCGAAGTGGTTGAAAGATTGAAGCGGTTCGCCGATCAGGCCCGAGAGGATCTGGGAGATGCGTTGAACCAGCGTCAAGGACAAGGGGTTCGCGATCTACTTGGCCTTGCAGGTCCCAATTCCTAAGACATTGAAGAATAAGGAGTTACTCGAACGGGGGAATCTTGATAGTTGGCGTCAGCTTCTGGTGTGACCGGCGCCCTGAGTGCATAGGAGGGAGGTGAATCCTGAAAGGATTCCGTATTTTAGCCCAGGGTTTCCGAACCCTGGGTGAACGGTGCCACCCTTGGACTTCAACCCTGAATGGGTTGCGTACAGAAGGGCACCAACTGGGTCAGGGAGCAACAGCGCTTCTGGGGGCTGGAACTAGTCGATAGCCGCGGCATGGCGGCCAGCTGCTGGGTCACCGGCGGCGTGGATGATGCCTTTATCCTGGTCCACGAAGATCATGACTGGACGGGCGATGTAGCTGTCGGTCGTCGTCAAGTCGTGTCCCCGGCTCTTCAGATCCGCTTGAGCTTGCTCGGAAACGCCGCTGTGGACTTCCAGACTCCCGGCTTTGACGAACGCCGCGTCCCGATCGCGGTTGGGGTTGAAGGAGTCCTGGTGGTGGTCGGTCTTGAAGCGCGATGCCGTCACTGCCTTTTCCGGGAGCATGCCGAATTCCACGTGGTTCAAGAGTACGTTCAGTGAGGTCTGATCCTGCAGATCTCCTCCCGCCACGCTGATGGCTACTACCGGCTTACCGTTCTTGGTGACCAGAGTGGGTGTGAGCGTTATCCGGGGGCGCTTGCCGGCCTCGATCCGATTGGGATGTCCGGGTGTAGTGTTCAGGCTCCGGAGCCGATTGCCGGTGTTGACTCCCGAAGGTCCCGGAAGGTTTCCGGACAGATTACAGCTGGGTGTCGCTGCTACGACGTTGCCCCATCGGTCGGCGACGACGCAGGTGGTGGTGTCGCTGACCGGGAAGCGGTCAGGATGGTTCTCTGCTTGCATCATCCCTTTGAGAGGCCTCATGTGATAAGGGTCGCCGGGACGACGCTCCAGCGAAGCCTTGGAGTTGTCGATCAGGGAACGGCGAATCTTGGCGTACTCTCGAGAAAGGAGGGTCTTAAGAGGCACTTCGGCAAAGAGGGGATCTCCGTAGTATTCATCCCGGTCAGCGAAGCCCAGCTTCAGAGCCTCGGTCACGGTGTGTACGTAATCCGCTGACAGATGACCCATCTTCTTCAGATCGAAGCCCTCCAGCAGTCTCAACGTCTGGCAGAGGACAGGTCCCTGGGTCCAGGTCGGACACTTGTGGACCGTGTAACCACGGTAGTCTACAGAGACCGGATCCTCGAGGCGAGTGACATGGGCAGCCAGGTCTTTCTTACGCAGAAAGGACCCAGTGGAAATGTACCAGGCCTCCAACTCGTCGGCGACATCTCCCTTGTAGAATCGGTCCCGGGCCGCGGTGAGTTTTTCCTCTCGGCTCCCAGTCGCCTTTTGTTCGGCCTCGACCAGTTTCCGCAGGGTTACTGCCAGGGGCGCGTGCCAACTCTCTGAGCCTGCGTCCAGGAGCTCCAGAGCTGGGGTTACGGCTTCTTCAAAGGACCGCGTGCCATACAGCTCCAATGCGGTGATGCAAAGGTGTACCGCCCCCGGTGTGGGTGCGGCCTTCATGCTCCCGGTTCCAGGGATCCCATTGGTGTTGTACCAATCGATGGCGGCCTCGTCCAAGGGAGCGCGTCCCAAACCGGAGAGCACCTTCACCTCTTGTTTCTTGGCGTCGTAGATGAGGAAGGGAATCTCGCCCCCGATGGCAAACATCCCATAGTCCGTTACCGACAGGGCCAGGAGGGTTGCCGCGGCTGCATCGGCGGCATTACCACCGGCGTCCAGCAGCCGAATGCCGGCCGCAACGGCATCGCCATGACCGGCTGCCACCGCACCACCCTTTCCCGAGGCCTTCCAGCCAATGTGGGAGGATGCGTGAGCGAGTGCGATAAAAAAGACCAGAGTCAAAGGCAGAAACAAAGCAGTCTGGCGCATGAGATATTCCCCTTTTAGTCGTGTGGATCTGTAGACGGCGGTTGTACACCAAACAGTGGCTGCAGGCAAGGGCTCACCAGGAGGTGGGTGCCGCCGCAGAGAGAAGAAGCCTACTGGTGCGGGAGTCTTCGCCTGAAAAGTCGGTCTCTAGGAAGGGCTTACCCCTACCCCCTGATTGTGACCCTGTTTCTTCCTGATTCGCGCCAGGAGCATGGTTCCCAGACCGAGAAGAATCTCGTCCGCCATCGGAACCAGATCAGGAATGAACAGGTCCAGCAGAAACACGATCGCCGTGACTGCAAACAAATAGGGGAAGCGCAGCTGGGAAAAGAACTCAAAAAGGTGCCGAGTCATGTCGCTTGCACCATCTTAGCATGGAGCTCTATAGGTGAGGCCAGGTTCAGCACCCTCAGACAGAGCCGCGAACGCCTTGAGTGCTAGCAACTTGGGCCCAAACTCCGAGGAGAGAGCCGGACAACAGCACAATTCTGCCCAGTCCCCAACCAACCCCTCGCTCGCGCTTCGGCCTCCCGTGGCGGGGAGTACCTACCTCGAACCGCGTCTTTCAGAAACCATGTTGGAAAGAACTTCTCGATGATCGACTGATCAGGCGGTTTCGTCAGCAGGGAGACGACCACCATGACAAGGGCCGAGACGGGCAGAATGATCGCTACAGCCATGACGCCCGTGCCTCCCACGGTGTATCCAGGCGATTCCCAGCCGCGGATGAAGAAGTAGCTCCACAAAACCACGACGCTCAGAACGGAACCAAAAGCACCGTACTTGGTGCTGCGTTTCCAGAACAAGGCCGCTGCGACCACTGGAAAGAGTGAGGCGAAACCGGTGAACGACCAGACTCCCAGCTTGAAGATAGAGCGCTCGGCTACCAGCGAAAGCATGTAGATGAGAAGGACGATCCCAATAACGAACAGCCTGCCGGCAAGCACCTGCTGTCTCTCTGTCATGCGGTTGCGGAATCGGTAGTGTTTGACGATGTCTTCGGTAAACATGCTTCCCAGGGCCAGGAACTGGGAGTCCAATGAGGACATCACCGCCGCCAGGACGCCAGCTCCCAGGAGGCCCGCCAGGAATTCAGGGGCGTGGAGGCCGATCATCTTGACCAGGACGGAGTTGGCGGCGGCGCCTTTCAGTTCCGGGAAGTCAATGCGCCCCATGATCCCCAGCAGCACGCTGGGCACCCAGACTGCGGCGATGCACACGGGATAGAAAACCAGCGGATACCGGAACGATTCAGCGCGACGCGCCGAAAGCCAGTGCATGAACATGTGGGGGAACATGCCGACTGAGAGTGGAATACAGGTGTAGGTGAGGAGCTTTATGGGAGAGATCAGTTCTCCCCGGATGAGCAACTCCGGATGGCTCTCGGCCACCAATCCCATCGCAGCCGAAAGGCCACCCAGCTTTCGAACGATGAAGACGAAGGTTACAGCCCCCAGGACCATGAAGACCAGCGTCTGAAACGTATTGACCCAGGCCGTCGCCCTCAAGCCACTGGACGAGACGTAGGTGAGGACCACGCCACAGACCACCAGACCACCCAGCCAGTCTGGGATCTTTCCCTCGGTGATCTGGTTCAGAGTCAGTCCCCCTGCCATCACACCGATCAAGAGATAGGGAATGACCAGGCCCACCAGCACGATGAAGAGGACCAGACCCAGGTGGTCGGAGTCCCAGCGTTCCCGGAAATACTGGACCTGGGTGATATAGCCGTTCCGTTTGCCCAACCACCAGAGACGGGTACCCACGAAGAAGAAGACGCTGGGAATGATCAGAGCCGAGGACGATGCCATCAGCGCAAAGACTCCGATTCCCTCGTGGTAGGCCTCCCCCGAGGCTCCTAGCAAGGCAAAAGCCGTCATGTTGGTGCCGAAGAGGGACATCAGCAGGATGAAGGGGCCGATCGTCCGAGTCGCCACGAAATAGTCTTCACCCGTACCGCGAAACAGACGGTGACTGAGTGCACCTATTGAGAGAACTGCCGCGAGATAGACGAAGATAACTGCGATGATCACGGGTCAATCCTCGACTGACGATGGTGGGTGTCGGTTGGCGGGCTCATCCTGAACTGGAATCGGACGACCTCGGACGCAGTAGGAGCAGGGCTCCCAGAAGGAGTACTCCCAACACCATCACCAGCAGTCCCAAACCCGAAAGCGTCGGGATCTCTTCAGGTGAGGCGGTCCTGAGAACACCCTGTCCCTTGAGGGCAGCGTTTGCGGCGGTGCTTCGTCCTTTGAGGAGCAAGCCATCCGGATCATTGCTGGTGATCTGCAAGCTAGCCGTCTTGGGCCCCACGCTGGTGGGGTTGAAGCTCACCGTCACCTGGTTGGTCTCTCCAGGGGACAAGCTGAACGGCGGCGCGGGTCCAGAGAACCCGTCGATGGAGAATTCGCCGGCATCCGGCCCGACCAGCGTGACTGCGGTGACCATCAGAACTGCACTGCCCACGTTCGAGATCGTGAATGTCTGGGTGGCGCTCGATTGAACGATGACCGCACCAAAGTCATGCGGTCGTGGCGTCACGCCGATCTGTGGTGTGCCGGGTATTGAGGTGGCCGTTGGCGTTGCTGTATTTGTGAAGGTAGGGGAAGGAGTCGGAGTCGAGGTGCTGGTCGACGTCTGAGTTGCTGTGGCAGTCGGAGTATTGGTTGCCGTGCTCGTCGCAGTGGCTGTCGAGGTTGGTGTGGAGCTTGGACAAATCCCAAGGTAGTGACTGAGATCCGTGTCTTCCACCGGCTCCCCACCCTCTCCGTGGGATCCCGCCACAGTAGCACTATTTACGTACTGGCCCGCGACGGCAGTGCCCGTTGCGGTACAGGTCATCATCGGCTGACCGGAATCCAAGCGGTCGAACGGACAAGTAATAGGTCCCAACATGTCGTCGGAATGGTCACGACGTAGGTCCAGGTAACGCTGTCATCGCAGTTTATACTGGGGCCCGGCTGCGTGTCAGCATCGAACCCATTGGTATCCTTTTCAAGATCGAGTATCTGAGCTGAGGCCCAACCGATAAAGGCTAGAGCACAGAGGGACCAAAGCAGCAGTCTGCCAATCTTCACGAGGATTCCTGATTGAGGGTGGAATTGTGGTCTTCGCGCTCGGTTGCCAGATGACGGGGCCAGGCTCGGCGAACCAATGCCAGCATCAAGAGTGAGGCGGCGACGCAGAAACCCATGTGGTAAACCAAGCCCACCGGTATTCCCGCTAGCAGTCGCGGATTATTCCAAAGCCACAGATCGTTGTGCAGCAGGTAGAGCGCTATCAGTACGAAGTAAAGTGCAGTTCTACGCGTAGATTCACTCATGTCGTTCAGTTGAAGCGCTGTAATTGCAACACATAGAACGCCTTGATCGCAAGCTCCGAGTGGATTTCCCTTCGAATCTCCTTCCGGGTTTGAGAGTCGTTTCATGTTAACCTACGAGGTTTGAAAGTTGCCGAGTGGGGACTGACCTGGAACGCTCGACGCAGAGTCAGCGGGGAATCATGAAGTCTTTCGTCTTCGAGCCGCGAACCCGATTGGTGTTCGGTGAGGGCATACTGAACGACCTGGGTGTGACAGCCGCCGAGCTCGGTTTCAGCCGGACCCTACTGGTAGCGGACCCGGGCCTGGTCCAGGTGGGGCATGCCGAGAGGGCAATCGGCGTCTTGGCGAAGGCAGGAGTTGAAGCCACTCTTTTCCAGGACTTCGAAGCCGACCCTGATTCGGTCATGGTAGAGCGGGGTCGCCGCTTCGCCGAACCTCTGGGGATCGACTCCATCGTAGGTCTCGGAGGTGGCAGCTCGCTGGATTGCGCCAAGGGAATCAACTTTCTGCTGACCAACGGTGGCGAGATGAAGGACTACCGGGGTTATGGTCAGGCACAACGCTCCATGCTCCCCATGATCGGGATTCCTACGACCGCCGGAACCGGGAGCGAAGCCCAGTCCTACGCAGTCATCTCGGACTCCGAAACACACCTCAAAATGGCGTGTGGCGACGCCAAGGCCGCTTTTCGTGTCGCCATCCTCGACCCGGCCTTGACCCTCTCCCAGCCGGCCCAGGTAACCGCGGTGTCCGGATTTGATGCCATCGCTCATGCGGTGGAGACCTATGTCAGCGCAAAGCGGACCGAGCTATCGGCAACTTTTTCACGCGAGGCCTGGAGGTTGCTCGAAGCCAACTACGAGAGAGTTCTGTCCCACCCTGACGACGTCGAAGCCCGCGGCGCGATGCAGCTGGGAGCTTATTTCGCCGGCTGCGCCATCGAAAACTCCATGGTGGGAGCCGCCCACGCTTGCGCCAATCCTCTCTCTGCCCGATACGGTACCCCCCACGGCGTGGCCATCGCGCTCCTACTCCCACACGTCGTACGCTGGAACCAGCCGGCTTCCGAGGACGGTTATGGCGAGCTCCTCAACTTTTCCAGCCGGAACTCGTCCAAATCTAGAGTGAGTTCCCTATCCCAGCGTCTGGAGCAGCTGATCGTCTGCGGCAACCTACCGGTAGGACTCCGCGAGGTCGGAGTCCGGGAATCGGATCTTCCGTTGATGGCTGAGGAAGCGGCACAACACTGGACTTCGCAATTCAATCCGCGGCCCCTGGATGTTGCCGGGGCACTCGAGGTGTACCGGTGCGCCTTCTAACCCTCTTGCTGCTGCTGGCGCCTTATCTGGTCCATCCAGGCGAGTCCGCCCCGGCCGACGACTGGCCCCAGTTCCGAGGGAGCTCGGGGCTCAGTGGAACCTCAGCTTCTGCCATCCCCGAGAAGCTCAAAGTAAAGTGGACGTACGATTGTGAAGAGGCGATTCAGTCCTCGGCAGCGATCCATGGGGGAAGGGTATTCGTAGGATCGGTCTCAGGAGAGCTGACTGCACTCGACCTGCAGTCGGGCGAATTGCTTTGGAAGTACAAGGCCTCCGATGCCATCGGCGAGTCCTCTCCCTGTGTCGAGAAGGGGACTGTCTATGTAGGAGACCTGGCGGGAAGCGTGCACGCTGTGTCGGTTAAGGATGGCAAGGGGATCTGGACGTACGAGACGGAGGGCGAGCTCAAGGCCTCTCCCGTGGTTTCAGGTGACCGTGTCCTGATCGGATCTTACGACGGAATGCTCTACTGTCTGTCGGCACAGGATGGCGCGCTGCTCTGGCAAGTTCAAACCGATGGCCCGGTTAACTGCACCGCGGGAATTGCGGATGGCATTGCCTATATCTCGGGCTGTGACGGCATGCTGCGGGGCGTTCGAGTCTCAGACGGGGAGCAAGTGGTCTCAGTGGATATCGGCGCCTACACCGGAGCTTCTCCCGCCTTGGCCAACAACATGGCCGTATTCGGCACCTTCGAAAATCGCGTGCTGGGGGTGGACCTCCTGGACAAAAGCGTGCGTTGGTCGTACGAGCATCCGGAGAAGAAGTTTCCCTTCTACTCTTCAGCGGCCCTGGCAGCTGGCAAGGCGGTGGTAGGAGGACGGGACAAGATGGTGCACTGTCTGGAAGCGGAGAGCGGGAAACTACTCTGGACCTTTGCTACCAAAGGACGAGTGGAATCCTCCCCAGCTGTCGCCGCCGGCAGGGTATATGTGGGCTCCAAGGATGGGCGGTTCTACGTCCTCGATCTGGAGACAGGGAAGAAGCTTTGGGAGTTCCTGGCCGGGAGCCCCATCTCGGCGTCGCCGGCGTTGGCCGCGGGACACGTGGTCTTGGGATCAGAGGATGGCCTCCTCTATTGCTTCGGTGCCGACATGTAGGCTGACGACGGACCGATCCAGGCTGGGGGCGGGTGGGGTCGGGCTCAGGGTAGCGATTCCCTGTTACAGGGCGGGTGGTAGGCCGCAATCAGCCGGGTCCGGACGACAGCTCTCTCCTCCCGCGTGGACATCGGTATCAAGTGAACCCCGACCACGAGATTCTGGGCTGAGCCCGCCTGCCTGAGGCAGTAGGGGTATTTGTCGTGTGTTGTCAAAAAATCACGCTGTGCCAAGTTGGGAGATTCCTCGAAGTAAAGGGGTTTGAGGGAACCCGACGGCTGAATCGCAAAGATCGCGAATAGTCCCGCTGTGGCAGGTGGAGCCCAGCTGCTTAATGCGATGGGTTCCTCGAAAAGGTAGCCTGCGCATCGGACTCTGGCATGAACGGTATACGCCACAATTAGTATTGTATATTAGCCGCGAAACTGTTGCCACTAGGAAAATCGGTGTCGAGAGTCCGGAGCCGTTTGCGTTCGGCGAAGAAACTTGATGTGGAAGCGGACGCTTGGGTACCTCTCGCTCCCTTAAGTTTCTTCTTCGGCCACCAGGCTGGATCATTCCAGTGAAGACTTTTCGGTCAGGGATAGGGGGAATTGTGCTGTTGTCCGGCTCTCTCCTCGGAACTTGGCCTCATATTGCTGACGGCTCAAGTCGTTCGCGGCTCTGTTTCGCTCTTACGTCAATAGATGCCTTCCTCAGCGATGTTCAGACGTTCCGTCGGTTCGACGTTAGAGTCGAACCCAACGCCTGGCCTTCATCTCGAACCTGGGCAGGGTTCCCGGAGGAACGAGCGAAACCGGGATGCGGATTGATAGGACTTCTCGAAGCCTCTCTTGAAGGCGGGCGGTCAGCGCGTTCGGATCGGATGACGCCTGGGCCGGTTCGACCTGGATGGACAGATCGTGCAGGCCATCTGTCTGGCGTACCTGGACGCGATACTCGGCTATATCTGGCGTTGCTCGGAGGGTCTCCTCGATCGCGCTGGGAAAGATATTCACTCCTCGGACGATCACCATATCGTCGGTTCGTCCCAGGATCCCGCCGGTCAGGGCGAGGTCGTACCGCCCGCAGGCGCAGAGGGTCTCTCTCGCCCTCTCGACCAGGTCGCCGGTGCGATAGCGTAATAGGGGAGAGGCGGATCGTCCTAGAGTCGTGAGTACCAACTCTCCTCGTTCCCCCGGCCCGACCGCGCTTCCCGATTCAGGATCGATAACCTCCGGCAAATAGGCGGACTCAATAATGTGCAGGACTCCAGCCTGCCGGGGACAGCCGAAGCTCACGGGTCCGACTTCGGTCATTCCGTGCTGGTCCACTAGCTGGGCACCGTGCCAGAGCGTTTCGATTCGCGAGCGTGTGGGCGCTATGCCCGCTCCCGGCTCGCCGGCAGCAAAGATGGTTCTGACTCCTGCTCTCTCCAGCGGGATCCCCTCACTGGCAGCAATTTCACCCAGTCTTATGGCGTAGGTTGGCGTACAGCAGACGACGCTGACCTCGTTTCCCAGCAGGATTCGCAGCCGGGCAGTGCTGCTCAGACCCCCACCGGGAAGGCAGAGACAGCCCATTCGCGCAGCGGCATCGAAGGCAGTCCAGAAGCCCAGGAAGGGAGCGAAGGAAAAGGCGAAGAAGATTCGATCGGATGGACCGACACCGGATGCTCTGTAAACCGTTTCCCAGTTGTCCAGCATCCACTCCCAGCTCTCTGGCGTATCCAACCAGCGCAGCGGGGCACCGGTGGTGCCGCTCGTTTGGCAGAAGCGGCTGTACTTTTCCAGAGGGAAGGTCAGATTTGTCCCGTAGGGCGGATATGTTGCCTGGTCCCGAACCAGCTCCTCCTTGAGCGTAAACGGCATGCGGCTGGAGAAGTCCTGGAGACTGCTGCTGCCAGATCTGAATCCGGCTTGTCCAATTTGGCCGGAGTAAAAGTCGTTGTCTGAGACCAGCAGGGACAGCAACGCATTCAGCTTCGAGAGCTGTTGGGCCTCAATCTCGCTTCGGTTCGGAAAAGGCGGGGGACCCTTGTCAACGGTACCCATGGGCGATCAGCTCTGCGCCAGAAGCTCGGCGGGTGCGACATCAATCTTTGCGGCAATCTCAGCTGGTATCGGTACCGATACCATCCGGCCTCCGGGCTGTGTCACGTCGGCGCAAACGACGGTAAGCGAGCCCTCTGCCACCTCCAGAGTTCCTTCTTGAGTCTGTTTGTTGAAGTGGAAGAGGTAGCTCAGCGATTTCTCCCTCTTCTCTCGAACCAGAAGGTGAATCTCCACCTGGTCCTCGAAGCGCAGGGGGTGCCTGTAGTCGCACTCCGCACGAACTCGGGGCCAGCCCAGGACGCGGTCCCCATTTCTGGGGTGGACGGCCAGGCCGAGCGAGCGATAGAAGGCATGCTCTGTTTCTTCCATGTAGCGGAAGAAGTTGGCGAAGTGAACGATACCGGCCATGTCGGTGTCGACGAATTGGATTGGCCGTTGCAGCCTGAACTCGTATGCCATTGCTTAAACCGGAGAGGGATCGGCTGCGGTTTCGGTTCGGGAGGTCGAATCCGGCTGTCCCGGCATTTCATTGCGGCTGAGCAGTGTCCGACCGTGAGTCAACGGATCCGGCAACGGGACCAGTTCGGCGGTGGCCGCAAAGAGCTGGTCGAAGTCCTTGAACAGGTTTCCGATCAGGCAGTCCGTGAGATCTCCTCTCAGATGGGGATGCTTCTTCATGAGTTTGCGAAAGCTAAACTCCTTGTCGTAGAAGGCATAGACCAGTTTTCGCATGGCCTCGATTCCTCGGCAGAATTGGGTCCCATATTCCTGGAACTGGGCCGCGGAGAAGTCGTGGTTCAAGAACGCGGCATCCACCGCATCGGCTGCCCACTCGCCGCTCTTCAGAGCAAGGAAAACACCGGAAGAGAAAACCGGATCCAGGAAGGCGAAGGCATCACCGGTCAGGAGGAGACCATCCGCAGCCGAGTATCTTGAGCGGTATGAGTAGTCTCCGGTGACGCGGAAAGGACCACTGCGGCAACCCCTTGCCAGATGCTGTTTGATCCAGGCGTTGTTGCCGATCTCGCGCTCGAAGATCGCCTCCGGTTCCCGCTCTGCCTGGAACAGGTACTGCTTCTGAGCGACCAGGCCCACGCTCACCGTGTTCTCCGCCAAGGGTATGTACCAGAACCAACCCTTCTCCGGCAGATAGGCGATCGTTGTGGCGCCCTCATCCAGGCCGGGATCGCGAAGCGCTCCTTCGTAGTAGGTCCAGATCGCGGTCCGATTGAGATGTTCGTCCCGGATGCGCCAGTGGTTCTTGTTGGCCGAGAAGGCCGCGCGTCCCGTGGCATCGACGGTCATGGGAGCGAGAAATTCACGAGTCGCTCCCGATTTATCAACCGCCCGCACCCCTACTACGACTCCGTCCCGGTGGACGAGCCCGGTTGCAGTCGTCTCCTCGAGCACAGAGGCTCCTTTGCGGCGGGCATTGTCGAGCAGCATCTGGTCGAACTCACTTCGCAGCACTTGCCAAGTGGTTGAGGCCTCGTGCTTGAGGTGTTGAAAGAAGTAGAAGGGTTGGGAGACATCTCCCGCCGTAGAAACGAATTGAACGCTGTACTTCTTGGGAAACTGAGAGGTCTTGAGCCGATCCACCACCCCCAGGCGTTCGAGGGTGAAATAGCAGTAGGGCATCAGGGACTCACCTACGCTGTAGCGTGGAAATCTTTCCCGCTCCAGGACCAGTACGTCCCTACCTTTTTCAGCCAGGATGGCAGCCACAGTCGAGCCAGCCGGACCGCCTCCGATGACCAGGACATCGTGATGTTCTCGGGTTTCGGAGGCCGTCATCACCCCTCACGCATAGCGCGCATTGCGATGCTCCGGGAGAAAGAACTCAGGCAGGAGGCGATCTACCTGCAGCAGCCCCTGTCGAGTGAGAAGGACCGATCCGTTGGAAACTCGGAGGTATCCGCCTTCCTGAAGCCGTCTCAAAGGTGTGCTGAATCGTTCCAGAATATCCGACTGGAACTTGTCCTGGAAATAGGCTCTTGTGACTTGTCCCAGTTTCAGCTGAAGGATTAGCTCCCTGATCAGGCCTTCTTCCCGGGTCGGTGTGAACGCTCGATGGATGGGCAGTTCGCCCCGCTTGATTCTGGCCATGTAGGGGCCGATATCGTGTTCGTTCTGGAAATGGGTGCCGCCGATGTGAGCGAAAGATGCAACACCCAGAGCGATCATGTCGGCTCCCGACCACAATTGATCGCGGTAAACAAATCGGCTCTTCGCTGGATCCTTGACCGCCGTGTAGGCACTGCTCACGTGATAGCCCGCCTTTTCCAGTTGGGAGAAGGCAAAGTCGACCCACCTTCGTTTGGTGGGCCAATCTGCGACCGGAGCAACTTCGTTACCCTCGTCCTTCATGTTCTTGTAGATAGTCGTGTTGTACGGGACCTCCATCTGATAGATGGTGAGGCTGTCGGGCTCCAGGGTAAGGCTTTTCTCAACACAGTCTTGCCAGTTCTCTTCGGTCTCACCGACCATCCCCGCGATCAGATCGATGTTTATTTGAGGAAACCCCAGCGACCTGGCGAACTCATAGGCGCGCCAGATCTCCTTGGATCGGTGTGCCCGCCCGTTGATTTCCAGGATACGGTCATCGAAGTTTTCGACTCCGAGGCTGAGCCGGGTCACGCCCAGATCGCGGATGACTTGCAGCTTGCTTTCCGTGAGGGTCCCGGGCTCACACTCGAAAGTGATCTCACTTGCCTGCTTCCAGGGCAGAATCGCGCTCAGCCGCTCGGTCAAAGAGCGCAGCTGGCGGGTGGAGAGATAGGAGGGAGTGCCCCCGCCGAAGTAGATAAAGTCCAGATCCCGGTCCCCGATGAAAGACCGCGATGCATACAATTCCAATTCCCGTACCAGGACATCTAGATAATCTTGGATTTCGCTGGAGTTCTTACCGGTGTAGACGCGGAAATAGCAGAAATGACAGCGCCTCCGGCAGAAGGGAATGTGCAGGTACATCCCCAGCGCGGTGGCTGGATCAGGGGGCCGCTCCAGCGCGGAGAGAGCTTCGCCCACGCGGTCGGGACTCCAGAAGGAAAAGGGAGGGTAAGTGGCGATAAAGTAGTTGCTGGCCGTAGTTTCCTCGGATGAGGTCAAGCCTTGTGACTCAGTCGCATTCAGTTCCATGAGAGCTACCGATACTCCGACCATTCTAACAGCAAAGGCTGGGAAGCAAATCGAATGACGTAGACGGCTCCAATGGGCACGTCAAGTGGACTGTAATACTTGAAGCGACTGGATTTCAGGCGAGCAGATTGACGGGTCGTAGGGGCCGACCTAGTGGCGGCCCCTACGAATGAACGACGCACCAGCTAAGCTGCGATGAGCCCGTGCGGATCGATTACGAACTTTGTAGCCGCACCCCGATCAAAATCCTGATAGCCCTGCACGGCTTCGTCCAGCGAAATGACTTGTACGTTCACCGCTTTGGCGATCTGGATCTTGTCATGGAGGATGCAGTTCATTAGCTGTCGATGGTATCTCATGACCGGACATTGGCCAGTCGTGAAATGATGGGATTTGGCCCAGCCCAGGCCTATCCGGATGCTGAGCATCCCAATCTTGGCATTGTCATCGACTGCCCCCGGATCACCCGTGACGTAGAGACCCGGAATGCCGATGCCGCCGCCGGCGCGGGTGAGCTCCATGACCGAATTCAGCACGGTCGCGGGGTGTTCCTCGCCGGTTTGGCTTCCATGTCCCCGAGCTTCAAAGCCCACGCAGTCCACCGCGGCATCCACTTCCGGTTCCCCGAGAATCTGCTCAATCTGATCCGCAGCAGTGGCATCTTTCCTCAAATCGATGGTCTCACAGCCGAAACTTCGTGCCTGCTCCAATCGTTCGGGAATGAGATCACCCACGATGACACACGCCGCTCCCAACAGATGGCAAGAGGCAGCAGAGGCCAATCCCACCGGACCGGCGCCGGCGATATAGACCAGCGAACCTGGGCCCACTCCCGCTGTGACGGCACCATGATAGCCCGTCGGGAAGATGTCCGACAGCAGCGTGAGGTCCGCTATCTTGGCCATGGCCACGTCCTTTTCGGGCAACTTCAACAGATTAAAGTCGGCATAGGGGCACATGACATACTCGGCCTGCCCTCCGACCCAGCCGCCCATGTCGACGTAGCCGTAAGCCGACCCTGGCCGGGCTGGATTGACGTTCAAACAGATGCCGGTTTTCCCTTCCTTGCAGCTGCGGCAGCGGCCGCACGCAATATTGAAAGGCACCGAAACGATGTCGCCCACCTTGATGAATTCGACATCATGACCGGCCTCAATCACCTCCCCGGTGATTTCATGGCCAAGGATCAGCCCCGCAGGCGCTGTTGTCCGGCCTCGAACCATGTGCTGATCACTTCCGCAGATGTTGGTAGAGACGATCTTCAAGATCACCCCGTGCTCACAAGACCGATTGCCCAAAGCCAACGTGGGGTAATCGATACTCTGGATTTCCACCACCCCCGGCCTGATGTAAGCGACCCCTCTATTGGTTGCCATGACCAAATCCTCCTTCTAAAAAAAACCGACCAAAAATAGAAACGACGTTCCTGATATAGACCCCAGATCCGATTTCGCCTAGTGTCCTCATGATGAAACACCAAAGCCTATCAGCTCTGGAACTCTGAATCCACTATCGGTTCTATTCTGCGCGCAGCGACGGAATCAGGGGAGACCTTACGGCAGCGGCGACAGCTGCCAGGGAGGCGATCAGTCCAGCTGCGAGCACCGCCAACAGCATCAGCCCAGTGGAGGTGGGGGAGAAGCTCCCGGGGCGCATCAGTAGTGCCGGAGTGACCGCAACCAGGGCGCAGCCGGCTCCCACACCCAATCCGCAGCAAAGCAGCAACAGGTTCTCGGCCAGGACCGAAATTGAGAGGTGGGAGGATCGGTATCCCACTGTCCGCATCAGGGCCAGCTCCTTCTTTCGTTCCAAAACATTCCGGAGCAGGACGGCACCAAGCCCCAGCGTTCCCAGGAGGAGACCCAGTCCTCCGAGGGCCTGGAAGGTTGAGAGATAGGTGTTCTCGACGCGGTGAAAGCCCGCTAAACGTTGGCGGCTCGCGACCACGTCGAAGCCATAGTCCGAGAGTCCATCCTCAAGGGCTCGCGAGGCCTCGGCCACTCTGGTTTCAGGAAGATCCAGCAGAAAGAAACGATAGCCCTCCTGGTCCGGGAAAAGGCGCAGAAAGTTCTCCTCCGAGATCAGGAGCTCTCCCTGCAGGACACTATCCGAGAGAGCGGCGACCAGCTTCAACCTGACGGGTTGCCGCCCACCCGAATCGAGCACGATCTCGTCGCCCAGGCCGAGGTGCAGCACATAGGCCATCGAAGTGGAATCGGCAATCGCGGGAATGGCTCCATCGGACGTCACGGACTCGAGCAAGAGCCAGGGATTCTGGATCTCTTCAGCGGTCGCAGCGAGTGATGACTGAAAGGAAAAGCGACCCTGCTCGACGAAATCAGCCGGGGCCCCGAGGATTCTGGGGTTGCGGGGCCGGTAGAGGTTCAGACAACTGGCGTCGTCTCCGGGACGGAAGCGCAGGCGCGAAAACGTCACCTGCTCCAAGCTGGCAATCGCATCCTGGGAGAGGTTCAGGTCCTCCTTGCCGGTGAGTGTATTGGGATTGTGGTAGAGGGGAAGGGAGGACTCGGCCAGCAAAGCAAAGCCTCCAACTCCTGAATGTCGATCCAGAGAAAGTTCGCCTTCCCGCCGGAACACGTCCACCGATACGATGATGAAGGTAGCCACGGCGATCAGGGCAATGCAGAGAATCGAGCGCGAGGGACGGTAGCTTGCGTTTCGAAAACCAAGCAAAGCCAATGCTCGCACGCCCTGGCCTCGGACGAACCCTCTCCGACTGGCGAAGAGCCCGACCCAGAGGTAGCCGAGCAGGGCCACCAGCAATAAGATCCCGGCGCCAAAGAAGCTTCCGACTGTGGCCATCCACTGTTGCCAGGCCCCCAGTAGCAGCAGGATCCCCAGCCCGGAGCAAAGGTAGGACAACAATAGGACCCTACGTTTTCGGAGCTTGGATGGTTCCGGCCGTTCCAGGCTGCCCGCGAGCAGGCGCGTAGGTGAGATCCGGGCCAGCGTGCGCAAGGTCCCGACAATACAGAACAGGGCGGCAAGAATGCTCAGGAGGCCACCCAGAATCAGGGACATCGGCACCACGTGGAGAGTGAGGCGTGTCGTCCCTACCGCCTCCACCCACCAGCTGCGGAGTCCCAACATCATGAGCCAACCGTAAGCCACCGCTCCCGCGAGTCCCAGGGTGCTTCCCAGAGTTGCCAAGAGGGAGCCTTCAGCCAGAAACAGGCGTCTGATTCGGGGGAGAGGAAGCCCCACGGTACGCAGCAGTCCGACTTCCCGGAGGCGCTGTTCCACTCCTAGTTTGAAAAAAAGAACGGTCAGGAGCAGAGCAGAGACGACCAGGAAAAAGCTGAAGTAGAGAAAGTATTCTCCAAAGTTGGTGGCACCTCGTGAAGCTTCCAGCCCCTGATTCCGGATGGGGACGTGGGTAAAGCCCAGCTGCCACGGGTCCAACGACTCTTTAAGGTTCTCTCGGTACTCGGTCCGGACTTGCCCCAGATCGGAGTCCTGTGCAGGAATCAGCCTCAGGGAGGTGTAGGATCCATAGCGAGATCGCCACAACTCCTGGCCCTGGTCGAGAGCAATGAACGCCTTCGGCGTGGCCCGAAACTCGTCCCAGTATTCCTCATCCTGGGGACGCACCCGAGCCAGTTCGATGGGGAACGGTGGGTCCCAATCTGAAACGCTCGACGTGTCGCTGATTCCCTGATACTCCGGCACCAGATCGTGATCCGCTGTGGTTTTTGTCAAGGGGATGATGCCCGCTAGCTTGAAGGAGCCGGTACGGGTTTGGAGACCTTCCTGATTGTCCCAGATGAAGTAGTCCAGGGAGAGTCGATCCCCTACAGCGCTCCCCAGGTCCCGAGCGGCCCAGTCGTTCAGCCAGATGGGTGGAGGTGGGGAGACTTCATGCGTCTCGGCGTTTTGCAGCTGGTTCGATTCCAGATAGCTTTGCAGGTCCGTGGCAGTCACAACCGAATAGGGGATTTCCGCTTCCTCGGAGCGGATGGTGTTTACGACGTAGCTGAAGACGGGCAGGGCACTCATCCCCAATCGGCCAGCGGCCTCGATTCCAGCCTTGGCCAGCGTTTCGGTGAGCAGACCGCCTTTGCTCTCGAGAGAGAGGCTGGCACGGCGCGTGAGGATGCGGATCTGAAGGCCGATGTCTGCGAGCGAGTAGGCCTGGCGCAGCAGCCGATTGGTCACCACGCGGGCATCGGATAGGGTGCTGCGGGCGCCTTCGGTGCGCGAGAGAAGGATGATGTTCACCCGAGCCTCCTGCTGCAGGTTTTCCTGTAAGTGACTCAGTGGGACGAATACGGATCGGATGGATCCGTGGCGTGGATATATAGAAAACTCCCCAAGCTGGTCTTCCTCCAAGATTTCCTCGCAGCTCAAGCGCATGGTATGTCCTGGCTCATCCCGCCTCCCGTGGAGGGTCTCGCCCGGAGTTTCGCCTGGAAGCTCAACCGTGATCAGGATGGCATCCCCGACTGCGCTTCCGAGTTCCTGGGCCAGCCCCCGATTGAGCAGGGCAGCGCGGGTCCCGAGTTGCTTTCCAGGTTTTCGGTGAAGGCTCCAGAAGCGATCGTCCACTCCGTAGATCTGGATACCAGTGGCGCGGCGGCCACTGTTCTGATCCACCGCCAGACCCTCCAGCACGATCAGGGGACAGGCAGCCTGGAAGAGGTTCGTGAAGTCTGTCTGGGACCGAAGACTACTGGCCAGATCTTCGCCAAAGAAGTGGGGTGCGGAAATGACGTCATCGGCCTCTCCCAATTGGCTCAAGACCATGGCACGTAAGCTACCCCGCACCGAATCGCCCACCATCAGGGCCCCGGTCAGGACGGCGGCTGCCACGCCCACTCCCAGGGTTACGACCAGGTTGATGCGCCAGTAGTAGAGCAGGTTTTTCCGTAGAAGCTGGCGTAGTTCCATCAGTTTGGCAAAAGCTCGCCGCCCCTGAGTTGGAAGCGCTCTGGGAACCTTTTACCCAACTCAGCATTGTGGGTGACTACGATCAGCATGTTCTGCTGGCGGCGGTGAAGGTCGAAGAGAAGGTCGGCCACGATCTGGGCGGAATCACTGTCCAGATTGCCGGTAGGCTCATCACAGAGCAGCAGCAGGGGGTCATGGATCAGGGCTCGGGCCAGGGCGACGCGCTGTCGTTCTCCTCCGGACAGCTGGGCGGGGCGGTGATCTGTTCGGTCCGCGAGCCCAATCTGGCTCAGGAGGGTGCGCGCTCGATCTTCCCAACCGCCTTCGCTTCTGGGAGCCTGAGGGACCAAGGTCGGGATGAGGACGTTTTCCAGGACCGTACACTGCGGCAGGAGGCAGTGATCCTGGAAGACGAACCCGATCTGGCGATTCCTGAGGGCAGCCAGTTCCTTCTCTTCCATTTCGAACGGATTCTGGCCCTCCAGTAGGACCGTACCACCGGAAGGAGGCTCCAGCGCTCCAAGTATGTGAAGTAACGTGCTCTTGCCGCTGCCGGAAGGACCCATGATGGAGGCAGAGCTTCCGCGAGCCAGGGAAAGGGAAATCCCGGAAAGGATCCGAAGGGGTCCGTGGGGAGTCGTATATTCTTTTTCCAGATTATCGGCCTGAAGAGCCATCAGCCTTCCTTTGAAGTGATCATAGGTTGTCCTGGCTTCCCGCCGGATTGATCCTATCTGATCAGTTCATCCCTTAGTACACTGGAACGTAAATACGGCAACGTTTGTGGCGAGCGCGACGGTGTCGAGGGCGCGAAGCGACGACGCAGCCATACCTTTGCGTATTGCAAGGAGGAGCGACACCATCGGCCCGTCCCGTCGCCACCCGGAGGGCAGATGGGGGTTGTGGACGATCTCTGCGTTGGTCGTCGTCGAAGATGGCCAAGCATCGTCTTCCTCCTCCTGCCTTGACCTCGCCTCACAAGCCCCATCTGCAAACGTTGCCGTATTTACGTTCCAGTGTACTTAGTCTGGATCATTCAGATTCTTCACGAACAAGGGCAAAAAGTCTTTCCTTCGATATTCTGCGGTTCAGCATTTCCACCGGTTGCGCCGGATCGTACAGGAAAGCAACTCCTCGAGCCATGGAAGCCTGAAGCGCGAGCGAGGGGTTGGGGACCTGCGAGATTCTGCTGTTGTCCAGCTCTCTCCTCGAAACGTGGGGCTTACTGCTAACGAGTCAAGTCGTTCGCGGCTCTGTTGGCTGCAGCTGTTTCCGGTACTGTTCACTGATCACTTCACCACTGCTCACTATTCAAGTTTCAGCATAGCGTCTCGTAGATCGCAAGCGTGCGCTCAGCCATCTGCTCCGCGCTATAGTGTTCTCGGATTGCCTGCCTTCCATTCTTGCTCAGTTTCTCTGCCAGGTCCGGGTCCTGTGCTATCGAAAGAATGCCTTCGACGATGCTGTCGGGGTTGTCCGGATCGACCAGAAGTCCGCCTCCGGTCTTCTCTATGATCTCCGGGTAGGCGCCGCGACGTGGCTGAACAACGGGAACTCCACTCGCCATCGCCTCCAGTAGATACATGCCCTTGGGCTCGCCATACGAAGCCGGTACGGATAAGACGTCCAGGTTGCTGAGGAACTCGACCTTCTCGGCTCGGCTCAGGATTCCCCTGTAGCGGAACTGCTGTGCCAGGCCCCAGCCCTGGATCTGCCGCTCAACCTTTCTCAAGTAGGTTCTCTGAGCCGGGGCCAGATAGCCCGCAACCTCTAGTCGGGCGTCAGCTAGCTTACCCTGAGTCAAGGCTCTAAAGGCTTCACCCAGGAGATGCAGTCCCTTCTCGGGGACAATTCGGGCCAGGTAGCCGATGGTAAACGGGTCCGTCTTCGGTTTTCTGGATTCATTGTAGTCGCGCCAGTGGATGCCCAGCGGGACCACATGGATCTTGTCAGTCGGAATGTTCAGGTAGTCGGACATGAAGTCGGCGTGATAGCGGCTCACGGCGATGAAGGCATCCACCGACCCGATGTTGGAACGGATCAGCTCCAAGGCTCGTTCCTGGAAACGCTGGGGAAGGCTCTGTAGGAACAGGTCCTCTCCCTGAAGGGTGCAGCAGATGGGACAGCCAGTCGCCTCCTTGAGCGAGGGAGCAAGGCCGAGAAAGAGGCTGTTCCCCAGGTTGACGATGTCAGGAGAGGGATGAGATCGAAGCCACTCGACCAGCTTTGCGAGCTCCTTGCGCTGAAGACCCTCTTCGCCTCGTAAAACCGAGACGGTGAGGTCCCCCAGGGCCTCCGGGTTGGTCTTCAGGGCCCATCTAGAGGCCAGATTGAGAGCTAGAGGGGAATCCCAGATTCGGTCCAGGAACCGGGGCGTGTGTCGAAACACAGAAAAGTGCTGTTGAAGGTAGACGTTGATACCGCCGAAGAAGATGGCGTCCTGGCTCACGTTGGGCTCGTCGGTGAGGGTGGGCGTATATAGCGGCAGCAGTTCCACCTCGTGACCGCGCGACATTAATTCCGTTGCCAGTGCGTTGTCCCGGATGCACGCTCCGCAGTACATACCGCCGGCGCCTGCCGTGATGTAGGTGATCCTCATACGGTGCCTATCTCGGTCGGACTTGAACCGGAAGCCAGCCCGCTATGTTTTTCTTACCACAACGACAGGACGAGCACGATATCTAATTGAGCTGAGACCTTTCCTCCCAGCCCGACGACACTCTTCGCGCTGCATCGCTGAACCCGGCTCTGGGCCCGTCAGCAGTTGGTTCGCATCTACAATTGTGCTAGGATTCGGTGTCTTTCCGACGCGACCATGCATTTTTTCTCGAATCCAGATCGGGCTTTTTTAGCTGCACGCGGGCAGTCCGGACCAATGATCGCTCTGCTCCTGCTCATCAATCTGTTGTGTCTCCAGGCACCGGCTTCAGGCCAGAACCTGTGGGCTTCTGTTGGAGGACGGATCACGAACGCCCAACAGGTGCCGGTGGCGAAAGCGATGGTCACCCTCAGCCAGGAAGCGACGAACCGGACTCGCGCGATGATAAGCGGCTCCCGGGGCAGGGTCTTCTTCTCGCTTCTTCCACCTGGATCGTACCGAATGACCGTGGAGTTGCAGGGCTTCAGGAAGCACGTGGAGCGATTCGATCTCAGAGTGAATCAGCGCGCATACCTTGAGGTTCAGCTACAGGAGGGGAATCTGGACGAAGCGGTCGTGGTGGTGGCGGAGAGGGCTAGTTTACAGCGAGATACTGCGGCTCTCGGGACGGTGATCGAGAACCACCAGATCACGGGATTGCCTCTCGATGGGCGAAATTTCTATGAACTAAGTCTCTTGCTGCCGGGTTCCTCTCCGGCGGCACCCGGGTCGGCCGGCTCTGCCAGAGGAGATCTTGCGCTCAGTGTGAGTGGCTCCCGGGAAGATGCCAACAGCTTTCTGCTGGACGGGGTCTACAACATCGATCCCAAGCTCAACACCTTCGGTGTCAGTCCGCCGGTTGACGCCATCCAGGAGTTCGAGGTGCTCACCCATTCCTACGACGCATCGTTTGGACGCAGTGTCGGGGGGCAGATCAACGTCGTTCTGAAATCGGGAACCAACGATGTTCACGGGACCGTCTACGGGTTCTTTCGAAACGCCGTTCTGGACGCGCGAAACTTCTTCGCACCTGTCGGAGAACCGGATCCGGAATACCGTCGCAACCAATTCGGAGGCTCGGTGGGAGGGGCCGTTGTAGCTGATCGGACCTTCTTTTTCGCCGACTATGAGGGGAGGCGTGTACGTCAGGGGATCACCCGAACGACCACGGTGCCGACCCAACTGGAGCGCTCGGGAGACTTCTCCCAATCGGGCTTGCCTCCTAGAGATCCATTTACCGGTCAACCTTTCCCCGGAGCCAAGATCCCGGCGTCGCGGCTGCATCCTATCGGCTCTGCCCTGGCCGCGCTCTATCCGCTACCCAACCGCGGCACCTCAGCTCAGAACTTTGTCTCCTCACCGATTCTGCGGGATCGAGACGACCATTTCGATTTTCGAATAGACCACTCGCTGACCCAGTCTTCGGACTTGAGCCTGAGATACAGCTTCGCTGACAGGGATCTGTTCGAGCCTTTTTCAGGCACCCTTTTCTCGGCGGTTCCCGGCTATGGCACCGACGTCCCTCGCCGCGCACAGAACCTGATGCTGAGTGAGACCCACGTTTTCTCTGCGTCCCTGCTGAATCAGGTGCGGTTGGGATTCAATCGGGTAGCGGCAGGAGCCTTTCAAGAGAATCTCGGGAACAGTATCAATCAGAGCGTGGGCTTGCCCGAGCTTTCCGAGAATCCCAGAGATGTTGGCTTGAGCTTCATTTCAATCGGCGGTTTCTCACCCCTCGGAGACGAGTTCAACAACCCTCAGCACAGCGTCTCGAATCTGTTCCAGATCTCAGACCAGCTGACCTGGGTGCGGGGGGATCATCTGTTTCAGTTGGGGGCTGACTTTCACACGCTTCAGCAGAATGGTTATAGGGATGTTCAGTCACGCGGCTTCCTGAACTTTCTGGATCAGGCCTTTACCGGGAACGCGCTGGCGGACCTGCTCTTGGGTTTCCCAGCCCTGACCGGCGGCGCCAGCCTGGACAATCACCAGCATCTGCGGACGAAGAGCTACAACTTCTTTTTTCAAGACCAGTTCAGGGTTCGGTCGAATCTGTCTATCTCGGCAGGCATCCGCTACGAGTTCAACTCACCTCCGGTTGATGCGGAGGATCGGGCCAACGTCTACGATTTGGAGCGCCGGGAATTGGCTGGAGTGGGAACCAACGGTGTTCCCCGCGGCGGCTACCAGTCCGATCGCAGCAACTGGGGACCGCGACTGGGTCTGGCTTGGTCGTTGGACAGCAGAGATGAGCGAGTCCTGCGGGCGGGGTACGGCGTTTACTTTGACCAGTCGGCTCTTGCCCCTGGGGAAGGGCTCTACTTCAATCCTCCATTCTTTGACTTCAAACTTTTCTTTTCTCTCCCTGGTTTGCCGTTGACGCTGGACGACCCGTTCCCGGCCTTCTTCCCGCTAAGTTTGCCTTCATCGGTCCTGGCATTTCAGCGCGATCTGCGGAGCGCCTACGTGCAGCATTGGAGTCTCAGCCTGCAGCAAAGGCTGGGAGAGGCGCAGACGATGGAGCTAAGCTATGTAGGCTCCAAGGGAACCAAGCTGCTGACGGCCCGGGATATCAACCAGCCCGAGCCCTCTCCAGCGGAGTTCAACCTTCGACCTGACCCCCGATTCGCAGACATCAATCTGCTGGAATCCCGCGCTGGTTCGACCTATCATGCGCTGCAAGTTAGGTTCCGCCGGACGCTGAGCTCTCAGTTTTCGTTCCTGGGTTCCTATACCTGGTCCAAGTCGCTGGACGACGCTTCCAACTTCTTCAGCAGCGCAGGGGATCCCAATTTCCCCCAGGATAGCTTCGACGTCAGGGCGGAGAAGGGTCGTTCCAACTTCGATTTGAGACACCGATTGTCCCTGAGCTACTCCTACCAACTCCCAGTCGGCAGAGGCCACGCTTTTCTGGGGAGTCATGGCTGGCTCTCCAGTTTCCTGGCAGATTGGCAGACCTTCGGGATCCTGACCTTTCAGACTGGACGCCCCTTTACCGTGGCCCTGCTCTCCGAGATCGACAACAGCAACACGGGAAGGTCGATTCTAGGTTTCGGCGCCAACGATCGACCCCATCGACTCGCAGATGGCCGCGTCGACCGGCCGACGCCGGAGCGCTGGTTCGAAGTCGGGGCCTTCAGCTTTCCAAGCTTCGGAAGTTTCGGCAACTCAGGGAGGAATATCCTGGACGGTCCCGGTTTTCAAAGTATCAACCTCTCGCTAGTGAAGAACGCCCAGCTGGACGAAAACGTGACGCTGCAGCTCCGACTGGAGTCCTTCAATCTTTTCAATCGCTCCAATTTCGACCTGCCCGATATCTTCATGGGATCCCCCACCTTCGGCAGGGTCCTATCGGCCCAGGATCCCCGCCGCATCCAGTTGGGCGTGAAATTCCTGTTTTAGTGCTTCTGGGTCCTCTTGGCGAATCTAACCTGAAACTTGAATAGCGAGCAGTACCAGAACCGCCGGGGCCAACGGAGCCGCGAGCGACTTGACGTGTCTGCAAGGTGGACCCCATTTTCGAGGAGCGACCGGTCAGCAGCACCTTTTTCCGCTTGTTGAGCCAGAGGTTTCCTTCTGGAATGATCCGATTCGCGCGTAGGGGGCATTGGGCTTGCGGCTGAGAATCGTGCTGTTGTCTACCGCTTTCTCCTCGGAACTTGACCCCATTCTACAGACCCTGACAGTCGCGCGCGGCTCTGTTGATCTCGCTGACAAAATACTGATTGAGATGAAGACAGACAAAGTTTCTTCAACGACGAGATCAGCAGCTGGCGGGCAACCGTTTTCGGCTCAGACCAATTCGGTAGACGTAGAAAGTGCAGAGAATCAGTGGGATCACCGCCAACACGAAGGCATAAGCAAAGGGCTGTGCCGCCAGCGTGGACACGGTTGCCAAGGCGGCGCCCAGAGAAAGTTTGTTTTCCAGAGCACCACGAGCGACTTCATCGATACCAAAGCCACCGCTGCTGCCACCAGGAACGAATTGAGAGCGAAGTAGAGGAGACTGCAGACCAGCGCCTTTACGACCACCGAGACCCAAGGTCTCCTCTTGCCAGAGCATTCCTCCCTGGAGCTGATCGAAGAGTCTACCCGCGGCGAAAGTAGCCACTGCCAACTGGGCCATATTGAAAAGATACTTATAGAGTCTCTTGATCCTGACTCGGGCGCTGCTGATCGTCCCCTCTATGAGGGCGATTGCCACTGCGACGTGAGGCCCGAAGAGAAAGAGGCCCGCAAAGATGCAGAAGTCGCTGATGCTGATGGACAGCGAGCCCTTTTTGCATCGGACCAGGGGGATCTTCAACGCAAAACTGCCGGTCACGACAGTCAGACCTGCAAGGTAGAGCCACTGCCAGGAGGTACAGCTATGATCTGAGAAAAGCAGTGCAGCGCGATTCCAAATCCCGTGGCCATGACGGCCAGGATGTACACCCTGGCGTGCACCGGTAGGGCATCCTTGAAGAATAGTCTGCTGCTTTTCTTCATTTCTGTTGTGTTGCGGTTCTTCATTCTTTTCACGCTCAGCGATGCTGATCGCTTCAACGCTCTAGCGCTGGTTGAGCCCCGCCGGATCCCCTCTCAGAGTAGAGTCCGACCAGAGGATGGAATCCGACCACAAGATCGAGTCCGACCACAGGATACTATCCGACCAGAGGATGGAATCCGACCATAAGATCGAGTCCGACCACAAGATCGAGTCCGACCACAAGATCGAATCGGACCACATGATGCTGTCCGACCACAGAATGCTATCCGGAGCAAAGAGCCCGTCGGACCAGAGGATCGAATCCGACCAGAGGATCGAATCGGACCACAACCTTCCGTCTCCCCAGAGGCCCATCTGCTTCGAGTCGATCTGGGACGTGAACACGATCCGGTCGGCAAAAGCAAAGGCTCCACCTGCCCACACCTTCTCGTCGCCCAGGAACCAGAAGGGACGAACCCCCTTGCGAAGTTTCCGACTGCTCACGTTGATCTGTTTCGCCACCTGCACGGAGGTCAAGGCGTTGACCAGACCGTTGCCCTGTTCCAGCATATGAGGCTGCGTCAGTTTGACGGCGCTGGCCAGTAGAATGGCCTTTACCAGCCTGGGGGTGAGCTTCTTGTTTGCACTTAGCATGAGCGCTACCGTGCCGCTCACGTAACCGGTTGCCATGCTGGAACCGCTCAAAGCCGTGTGGGTGGCGTCGATCCTTAGCTCTGGATAGTGCCGATCGATGTAGCTTTCCGGTGCCAGAAATGAGGCGATTGCGTTACCCGGTGCGCAGAGATCGGGTTTGAACAGTCCGTCGATGTAGGTAGCGCCGCGCGATCCGTAGCTGGTGGCGACGTCGTCCGAGTGGGTTGCGGTTGCCATGATATTCAGGGGCGCAACCGTGATCACTGCCGGGTCGTTTCCGGGACTGGTGATACCTCCCCAGATCTTTGGGTGTGCACTCGTTTTTCCCAGGTTTCCGGCGGAAACCACGGTCACGATTCCGGCGTGCACCATCCGCTCGACTGCCTGGCACAACGGATCCTGCTTGTAGGACTCGACCGGAGGGTGACCCAGAGCAAGATTGGCTACCTTGATCTTGTACTTTTTCCTGTTTCGGATGGTCCAGTCGATGGCTTTGAGCAGGTTGCTGGTCAGCCCCGCTCCTTCGGGGCCCACCACCTTCAAGACGACCAGTTTCGCCCGGGGAGCGACTCCCCGATACCTGCCCCTGTGTTTACGGCCGTCGCCGGCGATGATGCCGGCCATATGGGTTCCGTGTCCGTAGCCGTCTTCGGTAGCCGTCCCATTCTTGTCGGGCTTACTATCGATAGGAGCCTTGTCGGTCGTCCCTACGCTGATGATACTGTCGGTCAGTTTCGCTGGTCCTCCCTGGGTGAAATCCACGGCAACTTTGATCCAGGAACGACCCCTCATGTCCGGATGCTTGGCGACGCCCGAGTCAAAGACGGCGACCGTAACTCCAGATCCCTTGAATTTGGCGTCATGTACGTGGTCGGCGCCGATCGCGCTCAGCGCGACCGGGGCGAAGGAGATCTGCTTAGGTGCTTGCCCTTTGTGAGTGGGATGGATAACCGCATCCAGCGTGACGTACTCCACCAGGGGCGATCTCAGGACCTGATCTATCTGCTGACCTGTTAGCCGAGCGGTATATCCGTTGACCCCTGAGATGAGGTTGTCGACGCTCTGCCCACGCTGCCTTTGCAGCGACTGAGTGCGGGCAAAGAAGTCCGGTTTTACCTGGACGATGACCGGGATGGGATAGCCGTAGTGGGGATTGCTTAGAATGAAGTCCACTTCCTGTCTGAGCATCGGGGAGACTTTCCCAGAAGACTCTGATCCAGGACCTCTTTCCGCAACGGAGAATGCGAAGAAAAGAGGGAGACCGAGAACGGCTAGAATCAGTTTCGAAGCGAATCGGTGCCTACCTAGATGCTGTTTCATCACAAAACCTTTCTGGTTTCGCGAATCCAGCTTCGGCAACTGATCGACCTTATTGCGAGGGCAACGTAGGTCTCAGCTTTGCGCCCCGAGGCTTTCGCACGGGTGGCCCTTTCGGCGTGGCTGCGAAGACTACGCTGTCAGCAAAAAGCTCTATTTGATGTTCTGAAAACTAACTTCCTCACAATGGGTCTTTTCGGACGGTTCGACCGAAAACTTTAGGGGCAGTTTCCAAAGTGCGATGCGGCTGGTTGGACCCCATTCGTAGGGGTGGCCTCCAGGCCGCCCATCTCGAGCCAAAGGCTCGAAGGAAGAAAAGACGGCGGCGCGGAGGCCACCGCCACGTCCCTCGTCCGAGGTTTCTTTAATGAACGATCCGGCGCAGTCGGGGGCGTGGCTAACCAGGAACTCATTCCACCGTTCCTTAATGGACGCGAGGTAGTCTGCCGATCCAGATTGCAAGATGCATAGCGCAGAAAGTGAGATAGCGGATCCACTGCTCGAATGCTGTAGGAAGAAAGCCCCGGTGACGATTATGTCCACCATGGGGGTCTTCCAGGGTGAGTTTGTGGCTGTCTCTTCCGGTGACGTCCTTATTGATCTCTTCCAGGGCGAAGAGGAACAGATCTGTCGCCCGCTGTCGAGATGCTGCGTTGTTTTCAGCCAACAGAATCAAAGCAAGGTTTTCCTGGCCACGGTGAAGGACTGTATCAAGCCGGAAGCCTCGGCTCGTCCGCTGGTGGTTTTGTCAAGGGTTTCAGACATAGCCACGGGGGAGAGCAGAGCAGCCTGGCGTGTGCCCCTTCGTCGTGACAATGAGTTGTCCGTTCGCGTTGTCGATGAGGACAAGAGAGTCTGGCACCCTGAAGCCGTGGACATCAGTTTAACGGGGATTCTGATCAGGTTTCACAAGGACGACGTTCCCGACCTCGATGTAGGTGCCTGGGTCGCTCTGGAGTTACGGCTGAACCAACACGAGGTAAAGCTTCCAGCTGACATACGGCGTCGGGATGGACGACTGTACGGCCTCTTCTTCCCCTACGATTTACACGGGGGGGAGATTACTTCGTCCAACACGCTGCGCCAGGTCGTCAATGAGCTTGAGAGGCAGTGGCTTGGCCGGCATATAAGGTGACTTGTCCACGACCGGCGCTGGGCCTCAGGAAGCGAGCCTTCCAATTGATTCCGAACCTCGACAGAGCGCACCAGACCTCGCGCGCGGACCTTCCACCGATCCTGCCGGCTGACATTCTGTGCTTCTCAATCCAGACTCGGATGAGCTCTTGCCTCCCGGATCTCATCGATCCGACAAAAAACGCTTCTTTTAGTACCAGTTAACCACAGTTCGTGAGCTAAAGATCCACCCGGAAACATCCGATAAGTCGGAGGAGGCTAGGGGGAAATACTGCCCGGATGGAGAGGTGTGGGACGACTCAGACTACCTGAAACGGGCTCTGTTCGACCTATACCTACACTGAGGGTGGATGTGGATGATCGGCCTCCAAGCCTTCACTGCCGAAGGCTATCCGCAAACGAGCTGTGTGGCGGCTTGGCCGAAGTGTGGGAGCGAAACGCTTGATTGATCGACGCTCCAACAAGAAGCCAGTAGGTGTGACTGTGGCAATACCCGTAGGTCGAAGCCCAGTACATCTCGAAAGTCAGTTCAGGCCAGGACCAGCACGCCACTCTCGGATCGACCCTATGACCCTCGCAGCTCTTGGCAGATTAAAGATCCTACCGATTTTCTTTATGTTTGCCATTCTATGCTCGGCTCCCGCCGCTGCTGCGACCTTGAATTCCGTCCAGTCCGGCACCACCACCATAACGGGGGGCTCAAAGACCGTCACGATCACCTCCGTCGATACCAGCAAGGCATTCCTCGTCTTTTCCACCCGCCAAAACGAGGAAGAACCCGATGAAGTGCAGATCTCGGGGCAGATCACGAACGCAACGACTCTTACTTTCGACCGGGCTGCCGACGAAAAAACTATCAATGTCACCTGGTATGTAGCCGAGTTCACGAGCGGGGTCTCGGTCCAGCGCGGTCGGGACACCGTCTCCTCAAGTACTGTCAATGTCAGCCTCACCAGCGTAGATACTTCGAAAAGCTTTGCTCTAATTTCGCTCGAGTCGGCGGTCAATGACAACAGCTATAGCGCCGATAATTTTGTCAGGGCCAAGATCACGAGCAGCACCAACCTCCAATTGCAGGCCGTCACTCCAAACGCCAGTCTTGCCGTCGAGTGGCAGGTGGTGGAGTTCACGGATTCTAGTGTTCAAACCGGAGATGTCGAGTTTCAAACAGGGGATTCCTCAAAGACCTACACCCTCACCGGTGTGGACACGACTAAATCCTGGTTGATCTACACCTACAAGAGTCAAGATGGGACCAGTACCGACATCGGCCAGAAAATGGTCCGCGGTCAGATTACGAATGCTACGACCCTCACCTTTGACCGCGACAACACTGGCCAGACCATAGATCTGTCGTGGTTTCTTGTCGAATTCACCGATGGAACCATTGTCCAGCACAATTCGGAACCCTTCTCCACCAGCGAAACACAGAATGACGTGACGATTACCGCAATCGATACCAGCCGTGCGATTGCGGTGGGCGGTAACTTCCTCAAAGGTGGAAAGACTCCCAATACGACTTTGGGGGATCCCAGCCCTGCTTGGTTCACTTTGGATTTGACCAGTACCACGAACTTGCGGATGACGCGTGGAGCCACTCAAACTTCCACCGCAGACGTGGGCTGGTTTGTCATCGATTTCTTGGGTGATGTCCCGGGGTCTACGGTTACCGAGAGTGGCGGTTATACACAAGTTGACGAGTCTGGGACTACCGATACTTTCACGGTGGTGTTGGATGTACAGCCGGCTACCGACGTAGTGCTCCTG
The DNA here is from genome assembly GCA_965219005.1 of Acidobacteriota bacterium. Lineage (GTDB taxonomy): Bacteria > Acidobacteriota > UBA6911 > RPQK01 > JAJDTT01 > CAUZIZ01. The sequence continues at coordinate 1,173,723 of CBDCMS010000004.1, forward strand.
GTCTCGAGCGGCGATACCGGCGAGGCGACGGTGGACAAGTCCTCTCTGACCTTCACCAACGCCAATTGGACCACGGCCCAGACCGTGACCGTTACGGGCGTCGACGATGTCCCGCAAGACGGGCATCAAAACTTCAACGTGACATTGAGCGTCGACGATGCCAACTCGGACGATGCCTATGACCCGGTGGCCGATCAAACTGTCAGCGTCTGGACCACCGACGACGACCTGGGACCCGTCCAGCTGAATTCCGTCCAGTCCGGCACCACCACCCTGACGGGGACCTCGCAGACTGCCGCGATCACCTCTGTCGATACCAGCAAGGCCTTTCTCGTCTTTGGGGTCAACGTCAACGAGAATGAACCAACAAAGGCTCAGATCTCGGGGCAAATCACGAATTCGACGACCCTGACATTTGCACGAATCGCTACCGGAAATACTGTCACGATCACCTGGCAGGTCGTCGAGTTTGCCAGCGGAGTATCCGTACAGCGGGGCGCCGCCGATATCTCGGGAACCGGGTATCCGGCCAACGCCACTCTGGTGGCGGTTAACATTGCCAAGAGCTTCCCAATCATCAGCCATCGAACCGACGGCAGCTCGTTCGACGCCAATGATTTCTGGAAGGCGAAGATCACCTCCCCCACGAATCTAGAGATGGATGCCGACAACGATCCAGATGTGGGCTTTATCGAATGGCAAGTGGTCGAGTATTCCGACGCCAGTGTCCAGCAGGGAGACCTATCCTTTGCCTCGGGAGACGCCTCGAAAACCGACACCGTAACCAGTGTGGATACTTCCAAGTCCTGGCTCATCTACAGCTACGATACGCTAACTGGCACGATCGCGGACATTGGTCAGAAGCTGATCCGTGGGCGCCTGACCAATTCCACGACTCTCACCTTCGACCGGAACAACACGGGAGTCACTGCTGACCTTTCCTGGTATCTGGTCGAGTTCTCCGACTTAACGACAACCCAGCACGGCTCCCAGAGTTTCACTACCGGCGAGACCCAGAAGAACGTCACCATCAGCAGCGTGGAGACGGCGGAATCCATCGCGGCAGGTGGCTACTATGCCCGGGGAGGCAGGTCCTCCTACAGCGGAGACGACAATCCCGGTGTAGGCTGGTTTACGTTAGATCTCACCAGCTCGACCAACCTCCAGATCGACCGGGAGCTCACGGGGTCGGCCACTGCCGACCTGGGCTGGTTTGTGGTCGAGTTCAACCAGGCGTCCTTCACGGTGACCGAGTCGGGTGGCTCCACGTCGGTCGCCGAGCCGGGGACTACAGATACGTTCACGGTTGTCCTCGACGAGAAACCAAACTCCAACGTGGTCTTCAACGTGAGCAGCGGAGACACCGGTGAGGCGACGGTCAATGTCAGTTCGCTGACGTTCACGACGGCCAACTGGAGCACGGCGCAGACCGTAACGGTTACGGGAGTCGATGACGACATCATCGATGGGAACCAGAATACGACCCTGACCATCAGCGTGGACGATGCCAACTCGGATGACTACTTCGATCCCCTGGCCGACCAGACCGTGAGTGCGACGACGACCGATGATGATGTGGCCGGCTTCACGGTAGTCGAGTCAGGCGGCTCCACGACGGTGGCGGAGTCCGGAACGACGGACACCTTCACGGCGGTGCTGGATGCCGAACCCGATTCCAACGTCGTGATCACGGTCGCGAGCGCGGACACGGGAGAGGCGACGGTCAACGTCTCCTCGCTCACGTTTACACCGGCTAACTGGGACACGGCGCAAACGGTCACGGTCACGGGAGTCGACGACGACCTGGACGACGGGAACCAGAACACGCTGATCACGATGAGCATCGATGATGCCAACTCCGACGACAACTTCGACCCGTTGTCAGATCAGACCGTGAGCACCACCACGGTGGACGATGACGTCTCCGGATTCACTCTAGTGGAGTCCTCAGGCTCGACCTCGGTGAATGAATCGGGAACGACCGATACGTTCACGGCGGTACTAGATGCGGAGCCCACCTCCAATGTGGTGATCCTGGTGAGCAGCGCCGACACCGGGGAAGCAACGGTCGATCTCTCCTTGCTGACCTTCACGCCCGCCAACTGGGATACGGCACAGACGGTGACGGTCACGGGTGTAGACGATGACCTGGACGACGGCGACCAGAATACCCTGATCACACTTTCGATCGACGACATCAACTCCGATGACACCTTCGATCCCTTACCCGATCAGACGGTGAGCGCAACCACGGTGGACGATGACGTCTCCGGCTTCACGATAGTCGAGTCGGGTGGATCGACTTCGGTGAATGAATCGGGCACCACCGATACCTTCACGGCTGTGTTGGACGCGGAGCCCATCTCCAATGTGGTGATCCTGGTGAGTAGCGCCGACACCGGGGAAGCGACGGTCGACGTCTCGTTGCTGACCTTTACGCCCGCCAACTGGGATACGGCACAGACAGTCACGGTCACGGGTGTAGACGATGACCTGGATGACGGCGACCAGAACACGCTGATCACGCTTTCGATCGACGACATCAACTCCGATGACACGTTCGATCCGTTGGCCGACCAGACCGTCAGCGCCACGACGGTGGACGATGATGCCTCCGGCTTCACGATCGTGGAGTCCTCAGGATCGACCTCGGTGAATGAATCGGGCACGACGGATACCTTCACGGCAGTGCTGGACGCGGAGCCGACTTCTAATGTCGTGATCCTGGTGAGCAGCGCCGACACGGGAGAAGCAACGGTCGATGTCTCCCTGCTGACCTTCACACCAGCCAACTGGGATACGGCGCAGACGGTGACGGTCACGGGCGTAGACGACGACCTGGACGATGGGGACCAGAACACCCTGATCACACTTTCGATCGATGACATCAACTCCGATGACACCTTCGATCCCCTGGCCGATCAGACGGTCAGCGCTACCACAGTAGACGATGATGCCTCGGGCTTCACGATCGTCGAGTCGGGCGGCACCTCGGTGAATGAATCCGGCACCACCGACACGTTCACGGCGGTGCTCGACGCCGAGCCGACCTCCAATGTTGTGATCCTGGTGAGTAGCGCGGACACCGGGGAAGCGACGGTCGACGTCTCGTTGCTGACCTTTACGCCAGCCAACTGGGATACCGCACAGACGGTCACAGTCACGGGAGTGGACGATGACCTGGACGACGGCGACCAGAATACCCTGATCACACTTTCGATAGACGACATCAACTCCGACGATACCTTCGATCCCCTGGCCGATCAGACGGTGAGCGCTACCACGGTGGACGATGACGCCTCCGGCTTCACGATCGTGGAGTCGGGTGGGACTTCGGTGAATGAATCGGGCACCACCGATACCTTCACGGCAGTGCTCGACGCGGAGCCGACCTCCAATGTGGTGATCCTGGTCAGCAGCGCCGACACGGGAGAAGCGACGGTTGACGTCTCGTTGCTGACCTTCACGCCAGCGAACTGGGATACCGCGCAGACGGTCACGGTTACAGGAGTAGACGATGACCTGGACGACGGCGACCAGAATACCCTGATCACACTTTCGATCGACGACATCAACTCCGATGACACGTTCGATCCCTTACCCGATCAGACGGTGAGCGCAACCACGGTGGACGATGACGCCTCCGGCTTCACGATCGTGGAGTCGGGTGGGACTTCGGTGAATGAATCGGGCACCACCGATACCTTCACGGCGGTGTTGGACGCCGAGCCCACCTCCAATGTGGTGATCCTGGTGAGCAGTGCCGACACTGGGGAAGCCACGGTCGATGTTTCGCTGCTGACGTTTACGCCCGCCAACTGGGATACGGCACAGACGGTCACCGTCACGGGAGTGGACGATGACCTGGACGACGGCGACCAAAACACCCTGATCACGCTGAGTATCGATGACGCGAACTCGGATGACACCTTCGATCCCTTGGCCGACCAGACCGTGAGTGCGACCACGGTGGACGATGACGCCTCGGGCTTCACGATCGTCGAGTCGGGCGGCACCTCGGTGAATGAATCGGGCACCACCGATACCTTCACGGCGGTGTTAGACGCCGAGCCCACCTCCAATGTGGTGATCCTGGTGAGCAGTGCCGACACCGGGGAAGCGACGGTCGACGCCTCGTTGCTGACCTTCACGCCAGGCAACTGGGATACCGCACAGACGGTCACGGTCACCGGAGTAGACGATGACCTGGACGACGGCGACCAGAACACCCTGATCACACTTTCGATAGACGACATCAACTCCGATGACACCTTCGATCCCTTACCCGATCAGACCGTCAGCGCCACGACGGTCGACGATGACGCTTCGGGCTTCACGATCGTCGAGTCAGGCGGCACCTCGGTCAACGAATCGGGCACCACCGACACGTTCACGGCGGTGTTGGACGCGGAGCCCACCTCCAATGTGGTGATCCTGGTGAGCAGCGCCGATACCGGAGAAGCAACGGTCGATGTCTCCTTGCTGACCTTTACGCCCGCCAACTGGGATACCGCGCAGACGGTCACGGTCACCGGAGTAGACGATGACCTGGACGACGGCGACCAGAACACCCTGATCACACTTTCGATAGACGACATCAACTCCGATGACACCTTCGATCCCTTACCCGATCAGACCGTCAGCGCCACGACGGTCGACGATGACGCTTCGGGCTTCACGATCGTCGAGTCAGGCGGCACCTCGGTCAACGAATCGGGCACCACCGACACGTTCACGGCGGTGTTGGACGCGGAGCCCACCTCCAATGTGGTGATCCTGGTGAGCAGCGCCGACACTGGGGAAGCCACGGTCGATGTTTCGCTGCTGACGTTTACGCCCGCCAACTGGGATACGGCACAGACGGTCACCGTCACGGGTGTCGACGATGATCTCGATGATGGCGACCAGAACACGCTGATCACTCTTTCGATCGACGACATCAACTCCGATGACACCTTCGATCCCTTACCCGATCAGACGGTCAGCGCTACCACGGTGGACGATGACGCTTCCGGATTCACGATCGTTGAATCAAGTGGATCGACCTCGGTGAATGAATCGGGCACCACCGATACCTTCACGGCGGTGTTAGACGCGGAGCCCACCTCCAATGTTGTGATCCTGGTAAGCAGCGCCGACACCGGGGAAGCGACGGTCGATGTCTCGTTACTGACCTTCACGCCAGCGAACTGGGATACGGCGCAGACGGTCACGGTCACCGGAGTAGACGATGACCTGGACGACGGAGACCAAAACACCCTGATCACGCTGAGTATCGATGACGCGAACTCGGATGACACCTTCGATCCCTTGGCCGACCAGACGGTCAATGCCACCACGGTGGACAATGACGCCTCGGGATTCACGATCGTGGAGTCGGGTGGGACTTCGGTAAATGAATCGGGCACCACCGATACCTTCACGGCGGTGCTGGACGCGGAGCCGATCTCCAATGTCGTGATCCTGGTCAGCAGCGCGGACACCGGGGAAGCGACGGTAAACGTCTCTTCGCTGACGTTTACGCCGGCCAACTGGGATACCGCACAGACAGTGACGGTCACGGGAGTAGACGACGACCTGGACGACGGAGACCAAAACACCCTGATCACGCTGAGTATCGATGACGCGAACTCGGATGACACCTTCGATCCCTTACCCGATCAGACGGTCAATGCCACCACGGTGGACGATGACGCCTCGGGATTCACGATCGTGGAGTCGGGTGGGACTTCGGTAAATGAATCCGGAACGACGGATATCTTCACGGCGGTACTGACGGCGGAGCCCACCTCCAATGTGGTGATCCTGGTCAGCAGCGCGGACACCGGGGAAGCGACGGTAAACGTCTCTTCGCTGACGTTTACGCCGGCCAACTGGGATACCGCACAGACAGTGACGGTCACGGGAGTAGACGATGACCTGGACGATGGCGACCAGAACACGCTAATCACTCTTTCGATAGACGACATCAACTCCGATGACACCTTCGATCCCCTGGCCGATCAGACGGTGAGCGCAACCACGGTGGATGATGATGCTTCCGGCTTCACGATCGTGGAGTCCTCAGGATCGACCTCGGTGAATGAATCGGGCACGACGGATACCTTCACGGCGGTGTTGGACGCCGAGCCGACCTCCAATGTGGTGATCCTGGTGAGTAGCGCCGACACCGGGGAAGCGACGGTCGACGCCTCCCTGCTGACGTTTACGCCCGCCAACTGGGATACGGCACAGACGGTCACGGTCACGGGTATCGATGACGACCTGGATGACGGAGACCAGAACACACTGATTACGCTTTCGATTGATGACATTAACTCCGACGATACCTTCGACCCCCTACCCGATCAGACCGTGAGCGCCACGACGGTGGACGATGACGCCTCTGGTTTCACGATCGTGGAGTCGGGCGGCACCTCGGTGAATGAATCCGGTACGACCGATACGTTCACGGCGGTGCTGGACGCGGAGCCGACCTCCAATGTCGTGATCCTGGTGAGCAGCGCCGATACCGGAGAAGCGACGGTCGACGTCTCCCTGCTGACGTTTACGCCCGCCAACTGGGATACCGGACAGACGGTCACGGTTACAGGAGTCGACGACGACCTGGATGACGGCGACCAGAACACCCTGATCACACTTTCGATAGACGACATCAACTCCGATGACACGTTCGATCCCTTACCCGATCAGACGGTCAGCGCTACCACGGTGGACGATGACGCCTCCGGCTTCACGATCGTGGAGTCGGGTGGGACTTCGGTAAATGAATCGGGCACCACCGATACCTTCACGGCGGTGCTGGACGCGGAGCCGACCTCCAATGTGGTGATCCTGGTCAGCAGTGCCGACACGGGAGAAGCGACGGTTGACGTCTCGTTGCTGACCTTCACGACCGCCAACTGGGATACCGCGCAGACGGTCACGGTCACGGGTGTGGACGACGACCTCGACGACGGGGATCAGAATACGCTGATCACGCTTTCGATAGACGATGCCAACTCCGACGATACGTTCGATCCCCTGGCCGATCAGACGGTGAGCGCCACCACGGTGGACGATGACGCCTCCGGATTCACGATCGTGGAATCTGGTGGGTCGACTTCAGTAGATGAATCCGGGACTACGGATACGTTCACGGCGGTGTTGGACGCCGAGCCGACCTTCAATGTGGTGATCCTGGTGAGTAGCGCCGACACCGGGGAAGCGACGGTAAACGTCTCTTCGCTGACGTTTACGCCCGCCAACTGGGATACCGCACAGACGGTCACGGTCACGGGAGTAGACGATGACCTGGACGACGGCGACCAGAACACCCTGATCACACTTTCGATCGATGACATCAACTCCGATGACACGTTCGATCCCTTACCCGATCAGACCGTCAGCGCTACCACGGTGGACGATGATGCCTCCGGCTTCACGATCGTGGAGTCCTCAGGATCGACCTCGGTGAATGAATCAGGTACGACGGATACGTTCTCGGCGGTGCTCGATGCGGAGCCCACCTCCAATGTGGTGATCCTGGTCAGCAGCGCCGACACGGGAGAAGCGACGGTTGACGTCTCGTTGCTGACCTTCACGCCCGCCAACTGGGATACCGCACAGACGGTCACGGTTACTGGAGTAGACGATGACCTGGACGATGGTGACCAGAATACCCTGATCACCTTGAGTATCGATGACGCGAACTCGGATGACACCTTCGACCCCTTGGCCGACCAGACCGTCAGCGCCACGACGGTCGACGATGACGCTTCGGGCTTCACGATAGTCGAGTCGGGTGGGACTTCGGTGAATGAATCGGGCACCACCGATACCTTCACGGCAGTGCTGGACGCGGAGCCGACTTCCAATGTCGTGATCCTGGTGAGCAGCGCCGATACGGGAGAAGCGACGGTCGACGTCTCGTTGCTGACCTTCACGCCAGCCAACTGGGACACGGCGCAGACGGTGACGGTCACGGGTATCGATGACGACCTGGATGACGGAGACCAGAACACACTGATTACGCTTTCGATTGATGATATTAACTCCGACGATAGTTTCGATCCCTTGCCCGATCAGACGGTCAGTGCCACGACGGTGGACGATGACGCTTCCGGTTTCACAATCGTGGAGTCCTCAGGTTCGACGTCGGTGAATGAATCGGGCACGACGGATAACTTCACGGCAGTTTTGACGGTGGAGCCCACCTCCAATGTGGTGATCCTGGTGAGCAGCGCCGACACCGGGGAAGCGACGGTCGACGTCTCCCTGCTGACGTTTACGCCCGCCAACTGGGATACGGCGCAGACGGTCACGGTCACGGGTGTAGACGATGACCTGGACGACGGCGACCAGAATACCCTGATCACACTTTAGATCGACGACATCAACTCCGATGATACGTTCGATCCCTTACCCGATCAGACGGTCAGCGCTACCACGGTGGACGATGACGCCTCGGGATTCACAGTGGTGGAATCGAGTGGATCGACGTCGGTAGATGAATCGGGGACGACCGATACCGTCACGGTGGTACTGGATGCAGAGCCCGCCTCCAACGTGGTGATTACGACAACGAGTGGAGATACCGGCGAAGCGACCGTGGGTGTGTCCTCGTTGACCTTCACCCCGGCCAACTGGAATACCGCACAGCCGGTGACGGTCACGGGGGTGGACGACGACCTGGACGACGGCGACCAGAGCACGCTGATCACCCTGAGTATCGACGATGCCAACTCCGATGACAGCTTCGATCCCTTGGCTGATCAGACGGTCAACGCCACTACGGTGGATGATGACGCCTCCGGATTTACGATCGTGGAGTCGGGTGGATCGACTTCGGTGAATGAATCCGGCACGACGGATACCTTCACAGCGGTACTAACAGCGGAGCCAGCCACGAATGTTGTGATCCTGGTCAGCAGCGCTGACAGCGGCGAAGCGACCGTGAACGTGTCCTCGCTGACCTTTACGTCCGCCAATTGGAATACCGCGCAGACGGTCACAGTGACGGGAGTGGACGACGACCTGGACGACGGCGACCAGAGCACGCTGATCACCCTGAGTATCGATGATGCCAACTCCGATGACAGTTTTGATCCCTTGGCCGATCAGACGGTGAGTGCCACCACGGTGGACGATGACGCCTCGGGATTCACCGTGGTGGAGTCCAGCGGGTCGACGTCGGTGAATGAGTCCGGCACGACGGATAGCTTTACAGTTGTCCTGACAGCAGAGCCAAGTTCCAACGTCGTGATTCTGGTGAGCAGCGCCGACACCGGTGAAGCGACGGTCGATCTCTCCCTCCTGACCTTCACCCCAGTCAACTGGGACACAGCGCAAGCGGTAACCGTTACGGGTGTGGACGACGACCTGGATGACGGCGACCAGAGTACGCTGATCACGCTTTCGATAGACGACGCCAACTCGGATGACACCTTCGATCCGTTGTCAGATCAGACGGTCAACGCCACTACGGTGGACGATGACGCCTCGGGATTCACAGTGGTGGAATCGAGCGGATCGACCTCGGTGAATGAATCGGGCACGACGGATAGCTTTACAGTTGTCCTGACAGCAGAGCCAAGTTCCAACGTCGTGATTCTGGTGAGCAGTGCCGATACCGGCGAAGCGACCGTGGGTGTGTCCTCGTTGACTTTCACGCCGGCCAACTGGAATACCGCACAGCCGGTGACGGTCACGGGAGTGGACGACGACCTGGACGACGGCGACCAGAGTACGCTGATCACGCTTTCGATAGACGACGCCAACTCGGATGACACCTTCGATCCGTTGTCAGATCAGACGGTGAGTGCCACTACGGTGGACGATGACGCCTCGGGATTCACAGTGGTGGAGTCCAGCGGGTCGACGTCGGTGAATGAATCCGGCACGACGGATACCTTCACAGCGGTGCTAACAGCGGAGCCAGCCACGAATGTAGTGATCCTGGTGAGCAGTGCCGATACCGGCGAAGCGACCGTGGGTGTGTCCTCGTTGACCTTCACCCCGGCCAACTGGAATACCGCACAGCCGGTGACGGTCACGGGAGTGGACGACGACCTGGACGACGGCGACCAGAGCACGCTGATCACGCTGTCGATAGACGACGCCAACTCCGACGATTCCTTCGATCCGTTGTCAGATCAGACGGTCAACGCCACTACGGTGGACGATGACGCCTCGGGATTCACAGTGGTGGAATCGAGTGGATCGACCTCGGTGAATGAATCGGGTACGACGGATAGCTTTACAGTTGTCCTGACAGCAGAGCCAAGTTCCAACGTCGTGATTCTGGTGAGCAGTGCCGATACCGGCGAAGCGACCGTGGGTGTGTCCTCGTTGACCTTCACCCCGGCCAACTGGAATACCGCACAGACGGTCACGGTCACCGGAGTAGACGATGACCTGGACGATGGCGACCAGAACACCCTGATCACACTTTCGATCGACGACATCAACTCCGATGACACGTTCGATCCCTTGGCCGATCAGACGGTGAGTGCCACCACGGTGGACGATGACGCCTCGGGATTCACGGTGGTGGAATCCAGCGGATCGACCTCGGTGAATGAAGCGGGCACGACGGATAGCTTTACAGTTGTCCTGACAGCAGAGCCAAGTTCCAACGTCGTGATTCTGGTGAGCAGTGCCGATACCGGCGAAGCGACCGTGGGTGTGTCCTCGTTGACCTTCACGCCGGCCAACTGGAATACCGCACAGCCGGTGACGGTCACGGGAGTGGACGACGACCTGGACGACGGCGACCAGAGTACGCTGATCACGCTTTCGATAGACGAGGCCAACTCCGACGATTCCTTCGATCCGTTGTCAGATCAGACGGTGAGTGTGACCACGGTGGACGATGATGTTGGCGGCTTCACGGTCGTGGAATCCAGCGGATCGACCTCAGTGGATGAATCGGGTACGACGGATACCTTCAGCGTGGTGCTGGCGGCGGAGCCAGCCTCGAACGTCGTGATCATGGTCGGCAGTGCAGATACGGGCGAAGCCACCGTGGACCAGGCGACGTTGACGTTCGTGCCGGGGAGCTGGAACACGCCTCAGGTGGTGACGGTGACCGGCGTCGATGATGATCTGGTCGACGGCGATCAGACTACGCTCGTCACGCTGTCAATCGACGACGCCAACTCGGATGACACTTTTGATCCCTTGGCCGATCAGACGGTGAGTGTGACCACCACCGATGATGATGCGGCCGGCTTCACGGTGGTGGAGGCGGCGGGATCGACGTCGGTAAGCGAGTCGGGCACGACGGACACGTTCACAGTAGTTCTCACGGCAGAGCCTGCCTCCAACGTCGTGATCCTGGTCAGCAGTGCAGATACGGGCGAAGCCACCGTGGACCAAGCGACGCTGACGTTCGCACCGGGGACCTGGAACACGCCTCAAGTGGTGACGGTGACCGGTGTTGATGATGATCTTGTTGACGGCGACCAGAGTACGCTCGTCACGCTGTCAATCGACGACGCCAACTCGGATGACACTTTTGATCCCTTGGCCGATCAGACGGTGAGTGTGACCACCACCGATGATGATGCGGCCGGCTTCACGGTGGTGGAGGCGGCGGGATCGACGTCGGTAAGCGAGTCGGGCACGACGGACACGTTCACAGTAGTTCTCACGGCAGAGCCTGCCTCCAACGTCGTGATCCTGGTCAGCAGTGCAGATACGGGCGAAGCCACCGTGGACCAAGCGACGCTGACGTTCGCACCGGGGAATTGGAACACGCCTCAGTTGGTGACGGTGACGGGAGTAGACGACGATTTGGTCGATGGCGACCAGAGTACGCTCGTCACGCTGAGCGTCGATGACGCCAACTCCGATGACACCTTCGATCCGCTGGCCGACCAGACGGTGAGTGTGACCACGACGGATGACGATGCGGCGGGCTTCACTGTGTTGGAGACGGCGGGATCGACGTCGGTAAGCGAGTCGGGCACGACGGACACCCTTACAGTAGTTCTCACGGCAGAGCCTGCCTCCAACGTGGTGATCACGGTCGGCAGTGCCGATACGGGCGAAGCCACGGTGGACCAAGCGACGCTGACGTTCGCACCGGGGACCTGGAACACGCCTCAGGTGGTGACGGTGACCGGCGTTGATGATGATCTGGTCGACGGCGACCAGAGTACGCTAATCACGCTGAACGTCGATGACGCCAACTCCGATGACAGCTTCGATCCCTTGGCTGACCAGACGGTCAATGCGACGACGACGGATGATGACGCAGCCGGCTTTACAGTGGCGGAGACAGGCGGATCGACGTCGGTCAGCGAGTCGGGTACCACGGACACCTTTACAGTGGTCCTGACGGCAGAGCCGGCCTCTAGCGTGGTGATTCTGGTCAGCAGTGCCGATACGGGTGAGGTCACCGTGGACCAAGCGGCGTTGACATTTGCGCCGGGCAACTGGAGCACGCCTCAGGTGGTGACGGTGACCGGTGTCGATGATGATCTCGTTGATGGCGATCAGACTACGCTCGTCACGCTGAGTGTTGATGACGCCACCTCGGATGACACATTCGATCCCCTGGCTGACCAGACGGTGAGTGTGACCACCACCGATGATGATGCGGCCGGCTTCACGGTGTTGGAGACGGCGGGATCGACGTCGGTAAGCGAGTCGGGAACGACGGACACGTTCACAGTAGTTCTCACGGCAGAGCCTGCCTCTAACGTGGTGATCACGGTGGGCAGTGCCGATACGGGCGAAGCCACGGTGGATCAGGCGGCGCTGACATTTGCGCCGGGCAACTGGAGCACGCCTCAGGTGGTGGCGGTGACCGGTGTCGATGATGATCTGGTCGACGGCGATCAGACTACGCTCGTCACGCTGAGCGTTGATGATGCCACCTCGGATGACACATTCGATCCCCTGGCTGACCAGACGGTGAGTGTCACGACCACGGACGATGATGCGGCGGGCTTTACGGTGCTGGAGACGGGCGGATCGACTTCGGTGAGCGAGACAGGAACGACGGACACCTTCACAGTGGTGTTGACGGCGGAGCCGGCGTCCAGTGTCGTGATTCTGGTCAGCAGCGCCGATACGGGTGAGGCCACGGTGGATCAGTCAGCGGTGACGTTCACGCCGGCCAACTGGAATGCTCCACAGATACTGACGGTCACCGGCATCGACGATGATCTGGTCGACGGCGACCAGAGGACGCTCGTCACCCTGAGCGTCGATGACGCCAATTCCGATGACGACTTCGATCCTCTGGCCGACCAGACGGTGAGTGTGACTACGACGGACGATGACGCAGCCGGATTCACGGTAGGCGAGACGGGCGGATCGACTTCGGTGAGCGAAACAGGAACGACGGACACCTTCACAGTGGTGTTGACGGCGGAGCCGGCGTCCAACGTGGTGATCCTGGTCAGCAGCGCCGATACGGGTGAGGCCACGGTGGATCAGTCAGTCCTGACGTTCACGCCGGCCAACTGGAATGCTCCACAGATACTGACAGTGACCGGCATCGACGATGATCTGGTCGACGGCGACCAGACTACGCTCGTCACCCTGAGCGTCGATGACGCCAACTCGGATGACAGTTTTGATCCACTGGCTGATCAGACGGTGAGCGCGACCACGACGGATGACGATGCGGCCGGCTTCACCGTGTTGGAGACGGCGGGATCGACGTCGGTAAGCGAGTCGGGAACGACGGACACGTTCACAGTAGTTCTCACGGCAGAGCCTGCCTCCAACGTGGTGATCACGGTCGGCAGTGCAGATACGGGCGAAGCCACCGTGGACCAAGCGACGCTGACGTTCGCACCGGGGAACTGGAACACGCCTCAGGTGGTGACGGTGACCGGCGTCGACGATGATCTCGTCGACGGCGACCAGACCACGCTCGTCACACAGTCTATTGATGACGCCAACTCGGATGACGCCTTCGATCCCCTGGCCGACCAGACAGTCAGTGCGACCACCACGGATGATGACGCGGCCGGTTTCACGGTGTTGGAGACGGCGGGATCGACGTCGGTAAGCGAGTCGGGAACGACGGACACGTTCACAGTAGTTCTCACGGCAGAGCCTGCCTCCAACGTGGTGATTCTGGTCAGCAGTGCCGATACGGGTGAGGCCACGGTGGATCAGTCAGCGGTGACGTTCACGGCGGCCAACTGGAATGCACCACAGATACTGACGGTCACCGGCATCGACGATGATCTGGTCGACGGCGACCAGAGTACGCTCGTCACCCTGAGCGTCGATGACGCCAATTCCGATGACACCTTCGATCCCCTGGCTAACCAGACGGTGAATGTGACCATCACCGATGATGATGCGGCCGGCTTTACGGTGGCAGAGACAGATGGATCGACGTCGATCAGCGAGACGGGAACGACGGATACCTTCAGTGTAGCCCTCGCAGCTGAGCCAGTCTCCAACGTGGTGGTCCTGGTCGTCAGTGCCGATACAGGTGAGGCCACGGTGGATCAGGCGGCGCTGACGTTCACGCCGGCGAACTGGAATGCTCCACAGATGCTGACAGTGACGGGCGTCGATGATGATCTTGTCGACGGCGACCAGAGTACGCTCTTCACGCTGTCGATCGACGACACCAACTCGGATGACGCCTTCGATCCGGTAGCGGACCAGTCGGTGACGGTCACCACGACCGATGATGACGCGGCTGGCTTTGCGGTCGTAGAGACGTCGGGCTCGACCTCAGTGAACGAGTCGGGCACCACGGACACCTTCAGTGTAGCCCTGGCCGCAGAGCCGACTTCCAACGTAGTGATCCTCCTCAGCAGCGCCGATACGGGCGAAGCCACGGTGGGTCAGGCGACGCTGACCTTCACGCCGGCAAGCTGGAACGTCGCCCAGATCGTCACCGTCACCGGCGTAGACGACCAAATCGTCGATGGAGATCAGAATAGCAGCATCTCCCTCAGCATTGACGATGCAAGCTCCGCCGACAGTTTTGACTCACTGCCTGATCAGACGGTCTCGGTCTCGACGGTCGATGACGACAACGCCGGCTTTAGCGTAGTCGAGTCAGGGGGCTCAAGCGAAGTGGACGAGTCCGGAAAGAAGGACAGCTTCACGGTCCAGCTCACCAGACAGCCGCTTTCGGATGTAGTGATCTCAGTGACCAGCGGAGATACCAGCGAAGTCACCGCCAGCCCCGCCAGCCTGACCTTCGGCCTCGGCAACTGGCAGGTCCCCCAACAAGTCCAGCTGACCGGAGTAAACGACCAGGTTGCCGACCAGGACAAGACGGTCCAGATTGCGCTGAGTGTTCTCGACGCCAGCTCCGACGACGCCTGGGATGATCTTTCCGACCAAACGGTCTCGGTGAAGAATGTGAACGACGATCCAGCCGGCTTCATCGTTACCCAGAGCAACGGATCCACCCGCGTGGACGAGTCCAAGACTACCGATAAGGTGACGGTGGCTCTCAAGAATGAGCCGAGCTCGAACGTGGTGGTGGTGGTAAGCACTTCTGATCCGGGAGAAGCGGAAATCAATCCGGGCTTCCTGACCTTCACTCCTGCCACCTGGGACATCCCTCAGGAGATCGTCGTAACTGGCGTTGACGACGATCTCCTGGATGGAAGTCAGAGCTCGGTTGTGACCCTGAAGATCGATGATGCCAACTCGGACGATGCCTTCGATTCCCTGCCTGACCAAAGCATCAACGTTACGGTTACCGACGACGACGAAGCCGGTTTTATTGTCACCGAGAACGGGGGCTCCACCGAGGTGGAGGAGTCCGGGAGCACCGATACGTTTACCGTGGTTCTGCGGGTTGAGCCTGGGTCTGACGTGGTGGTGGCAATCGAGAGCGAAGACGTCACGGAAGTCCGAGTCAGTCCAACTTCCCTGACATTCACGCCCGCCAACTGGAACGTGACGCAGCGGGTCAACCTTGTCGGCGTCGATGACACTCTGGCTGACGGAGACAAAGACACCTCGATCTACGTGAAGGTGGACGGCTCCAGCTCGGATAATGCATTCGCCGGCGTGCCCGACCAGAGCGTCACCGTGACCACAATCGACGACGACCCTGCCGGTTTTCGGGTGGAGGAGTCCGAGGGCTTTACCGAGGCAGCTGAATCCGGCGTAACTGACACCTTCTCAGTCGTGTTGGAGGCGCAGCCGGAGTCGGATGTCGTCCTGAGCGTCACGAGTGCGGACAGTTCCGAAGTGACCGTAAACAGGGATTCCCTGGTCTTCACGACCGAGAATTGGAACGTCCCACAGCAGGTCACGGTGAGCGCTGTTGATGACGACCTGATCGACGGCTCGAAAAGCGTTTGGGTGACGGTCGGCGTGAACATCGACTCCTCGGCCGATCCCTTCGACGCCTTGCCCGATCAAAGGCTCCAGGTGTCGTCCCGAGACAATGACGCCGCCGGCTTCTCGGTCAGCGAAAGCGAGGGATCGACCCAGACCAAGGAATCGGAAGACCCTGACAGCTTTACCGTGGTTCTCAACGCCAGGCCCGAGTCGAACGTGGCTATCAAGATCGCACACAGCGATCAGTCGGAACTTGCGGTGATTCCAAATGTCCTGACCTTTACGCCAGACAACTGGTCTGTCCCCCAACAGGTGAATGTGCAAGCCGTGAACGACGATTGGATCGACGGCGATAAGACCCATCAGCTGACCCTCAGCGTGGACGAGCTACTCTCGGCCAGCAGCTTCCACGCTGCCGCGGATCAAGTGCTCGAAGTGACCGTCCTCGACAATGATCTGCCTGGTTTCACGACACGCGAATCGAACGGCTCCACTCAGGTCGATGAATCGGGCAGCACCGATCCCACGGAGACTAGCGTGAGCCCGACAGTCCTGAGCTACGGACGCAGCAACTGGACAGAGGCACAGGTGGTGACCGTGACCGGGGTAGACGACGAGGAAGCCGATGGGATCCGGACGAGTAACGTGCTCTTCAGCATTGATGATGCCAGATCCCATCCTGCCTTCCATCATCTCTCGGACAAAGCCATCCAGGTGGCGACGACTGATGATGATACGGCAGGCTTCACCGTAACCGAGTCCGGCGACGGCACCCGAGTAGAAGAATCCAATGGGACCGATGTGCTGACCGTCGTCCTGAACCGGGAGCCTGGCGGCCGGGTGTTGCTTCGAGTAAGCAGCTCTGATCTAACCGAAGTTGTTGTCAATCTGCCTTTCCTCACCTTTACGCCGGCCAACTGGTCTCAGGCGCAGTCCGTTACCGTGATTGGAGTCGACGACGATGTGGTAGACGGGGACAAAACGACGCTCCTGAGTATCGCTGTCGATGATGCTCTCTCGGACGATCTTTTTGATCCACTGCCGGCCCAGACGGTCCAGGTGACGACCCTGGATGATGACCAGGCTGGTGTCAGGATCGCCTCTGATGGGTCGGGCGCTGCGGCCGAGGGTGGTGGGGCCTATGCCTATGATGTCATGCTCACCGCGCGGCCCTCATCCAGTGTCTCGGTGACCCTAGACCCGGACGATCAAACGGACCTGGGCAACGGAGCGGGTGTGCCTTCGATCCTTGTATTCGGGCCGACTCAATGGGCAACAGCCCAGAGAGTTACCGTGGTAGCCGTCGACGACGATCTGACCGAAGGGGAGCATACTTCGACGATTCGTCATTCATCGCGAAGCAGTGATGCCGACTTCGATCGTGTCTCCATCCCGGTCGTTGTCGTTACCATTACCGACGACGACGATGACAAGGTCGATGTAGGTGTCGTTACACTGGTGGACGACAGGAACCCGGAAGAAGGTCAGAAGATCAAGTACTCAATCGCCGTCACCAACCACGGTCCGGCGGATGCTTCCGAGGTCATCGTAAGCGATCACTTGCCTGAAGGAGTGACCCTGACCTCGGTCAACCCGTCGCAGGGAAGCTACGATGGGTCCGGCCTTTGGGAGGTCGGTAAGCTGATCAGCGGTAAGACCGCCAGCTTGATTCTGGAGGCCGTGGTCGAGAGTGAAACAGAGGGTCGAGAGATCCAGAACATTGCGAGCGTGGTATCCGTGCAAGAGGAGGACTCGAACATCAGCAACAACTCGGACAGCATTGATATCGTGGTGGGAGGCAACACGGAAATCGATCTTTCCGTCACCCAAGAATGCTCTTCCGCTTCGGTGGCGGCCGGTGGAACGCTCGTCTTTACGCTGGAGATTCTGAACCAGAGTAGCTCGGTGGCGACCGGAGTGAAGCTTGATGATGCACTGCCCCCGGAGGTAACTCTGGTTTCGGCTATACCCAGTCAGGGAGCCTGCTCCACCGACGGTAAAACGCTGCAGTGCGAAGTTGGCAAATTGTCCGCCGGCGGCAGAGTTACCATTCAGCTGGTGGTGAAAGTTCTTGCTGACACCCAGGGGACCATTACCAACACTGCAGCGGTCAAGGGAGGAGAAGAGGATCCAGATCCATCGAACAATGCCTCCTCGGCCGACGCTGAGGTGGATGAAGACAGTGATTCCGATGGGGTCACCAACCCGGTGGAGGAGGCAGCGCCCCGGGGTGGTGACGCCAACGCCGACGGAGTTGCCGACAGCCAACAGCGCCACGTCGTCTCTCTGCGCAATGCGGCCGATGGAACCTACGTGACGCTGGTCTCTCCAGAGGGGACCTTCTTCAGGGATACGATGAGCCTGGGGCTCGATGACAGCGGAGTGCTGGGAGCTACCTCCACGGCTTTGCCGGCTAATGTCCAACTACCTCTGGGCCTGTTTGACTTCACGCTGCGCGGCATCGCTACAGGAAGTGCGGTCGAGATCGAGCTGCTGGTTCACTCAGAGACAGCGACCAACGGCTATTACAAACTGGGACCCACCCCGGAAAGCAGTCGCACCCACTGGTACGCCTTCAACTTCGACGGGGACACCGGTGCCGAGGTCGATGGCGACTCAATCGTTCTCCACTTCGTTGATGGTGAACTGGGCGATGATGACTTGAGTGCCGACGGGCAGATCCAAGACGCAGGGGGCCCCGTCCTCTTGACCCACTCCGACGTCTCCCTTCTAGCCACAGGATTTGGCCACCCGGCACAGGTGGGTGAGCGCTTGACCTGCAGCTTTACAGTTGCCAACTTCGGTCCTGCGCCAGCCCAGGGGGTTGTGCTACGGAACTGGCTGGACCAGGGACTGAGCTTCTCGGGTTCCAGCCTGTCGGAGAGCGCCTGCCGTGGGTCCGGCGACGGCTTCGAGTGCCGGCTGGACAACCTCGCCCCCGGTGACTCGATCAGCCTGGAGATTGAGCTCGAAGTCACCGAGATCGGAACCTTGACTCACGTGGCCGAGGTGAGTGCCGTCGAGCCGGATCCCAACCCGTCCAACAACCGGATCGAGCTGGAAGCACAGATTATAGCTCCCTTGATCATTCCCGCATCGGTGGATCTGGGGAATCGATTCTTCGAAAACACCTATGTGGGTGTGGCCCTGATGAATCCGCAACCCCACGTCAACCCGGTCAGCGTCGAGCTTCGCGACGCTCAGGGAGTCCCACTCCAGAGCGGAGGTTTCGGAAACTCGCTTCCGACCCTGGGACAGAACGCCCTGCGAACGGAGCAGATTGTTGATTTGCATCAGGAAGTGGCTGCTCTGATTGCCCAGGGTGAGCAGGGCAATCTCCAAGGCTTCTTCATGTTGGGTGACTACCCAATGCAAAAGCTCGATGGTCTGGGAGGCCAGCTGGAAAGATCCGCAGAACTGTACTTTTCTTCGGTGGTTCAAGGCAGCGAAGCAGCGACCCTCTTCTTCCTGTTCAACCCGTCCAGGGAGGAGAGTTCAGGGGCGAGTTTCAGACTATTCGATGCCTCGGGATATCTGCTTGATGAGACTTCGCTGCTGATTGCTCCATCGGGTTCGGTTCTGGGCGACTTGGAAGAGATCCTGGGCTGGGAAGTGAGGGTCAGCAATGGCTATGTCGAGATCACGGCCGACCTTCCGCTCCGGGGTGCCGCCTTCAGGGGTGATTCGGAGACGATTTCCGCTCTTCCGGGAAGAGCAGGCCCGCCGCTCAGGAAGCTGATAGCGCCTCACTTCTTCTTTAGTGCCGATGGCGATGACACCGAGATCCATTTGTTGAACGTCGACCCTGGCGAAGCCACCGTTACGCTCACGGTTGTGAGTGACAGCGGGGGGCTGCTGGCCACCCATGAGTTGGTTCTCGATCCTGGACAGCTTCGGGTGGAGAGTGTCCGGAAACTGGTCGAGGCCCTCTCTCCCGTAGCGCCAGAACGAGCAAGCGGCTACCTTCTGCTGGACGTGACGCCTAACGATGTACGGCAGGTTTTGAAGAAGGGTGCACGTTTGATCGGAAGTGTGAGCTTCAACCTCGGGGGCGGCAGGGTTCGATCCAGCTTGCCTTTGGTCGAAACAGGTAGAACCGAGACCCTCTACCTTCAGGTGTCCCAGTCAAGCGAGCTCGAGATGTTCACCGGATTCGCCATCCTCAATATCGGTGAAGAAAGTAGCCGGGTAACGGTGCAGGCATTCGACGAAGATGGAGCCAAAACGGTCGAAATAGAATTCGATGTGGATCCGGGCCAGCGTACGGTTGGGCTGCTCGACGATCACGTTTTCTTCGGTCCAGAGTTCAAGCAGGTCAAGGGTCACGTCAAGGTGCTGAGTACCCATCCGGTCGTGACCTTCGCTCTCTTCGGAGATGACCACGGGAGATTCCTGTCCGCCATCGAGGGACAAGCGCCGCTTCGCTGAGGGTTATCGCCTTTCTCCATCCAGCGCAGCAAACCAAGTTTCATCCTTAGTACACAGGAACGTAAATACGGCAACGTTTGCAGATGGGGCTTGTGAGGCGAGGTCAAGGCAGGAGGAGGAAGACGATGCTTGGCCATCTTCGACGACGACCAACGCAGAGATCGTCCACAACCCCCATCTGCCCTGCGGGTGGCGACGGGACGGGCCGATGGCTTTGTCGCTCCTCCTGGCAATACGCGAGAGTATGGCTTCGTCGTCGCTTCGTGCCCTCGACACCGTCGCGCTCACCACAAACGTCGCCGTATTTACGTTCCAGTGTACTTAGCACGGCCACCGGCTGCGCCGGATCGTACAGGAAAGAAACTTCTCGCGGTTCCGGAAGGTCTTGCTGTTGTCCGGCTCTCTCCTCGGTGCTTCGGCTCATCTTGCAGACAAATCAAGTCGTTCGCGGCTCTGTTGCCTGCAGCTGTTTCCGGTACTGTTCACTGATCACTTCATCACTGTTCACTATTCAAGTTTCAGCTTAGCCCTGGCGCCGGATGGTCCTCGGCTTGCGCCTTGCCATCGGAATCGTTCTGTAGGATGATTCCGTCTCATGCTCGTCTCACGCGTCCTCCTGGTCGTCGGCCTGCTTTGGCTCTTTTCCCAACCTATCGCTCTGGCCCAGGACTATCGCCATCTCGATGAGGAGCACACTCTCAGGGTCTATGCGAATCTGGAAGAGTGGCTGGGTCGGGCAGAGGAGTTACGTACCCGTATTCTCATCAGTGCTGGCCTCTGGCCGCTGCCGGCACGGACTCCACTCAACGCCAAGTGCTCAGAACCACTGGGCCGCAAAGGGTATACGGTCCAGAACGTATCGCTGGAAACCCATCCTGGATTCTATCTGGTAGGGAACCTCTACCGACCGCTGGGACAGCCACAGCCCTACCCTGCAATCCTCTCGCCTCACGGACATTGGAAGAACGGCCGCTTCGAGGATCGTCCACTTTCATCGGTCCCGGGTCGCGCCATCAACTTCGCTCGCCGTGGGTCGATCGTCTTTTCCTATTCGATGATTGGCTACAACGAGACCAAAGACCTGTTCCCCCACCGATTTGATGAGCCCCGTCAGCAGTTGTGGGGATTCGGTGCGCTCGGGCTTCAGCTCTGGAACAGTCTGAGAGCCCTGGATTTTCTGGTCTCGCTTCCCGACGTTGATTCGGATCGAATTGGTCTCACCGGCGCTTCGGGCGGCGGTACCCAGACCTTTCTCCTGGCCGCCGTCGATCAGCGCGTTCGGGTTGCGGCACCTGTGAACATGATCTCCGCCCACTTTCAGGGGGGCTGCATTTGCGAGAATGCCCCGCTTCTCAGATTGGATGCCAACAATGTCGAAATCGGGGCCCTCATGGCGCCCCGACCCCTGATGCTGATATCCACGAGCGGTGATTGGACCGCCAAGACGCCGACGGTTGAATTTCCGGCTATCCGGGCGATCTACCGTCTTTTCGATGCTGAAGACCGGGTTGCCAACGCACACTTTCACTACGAACACAACTACAATCAGGACACCAGGGAAGCGGTCTATGGCTGGTTCTCGCGCTGGCTGCAGGGAAAGGAACTGAGGGAAGAAGAGCCCTTCCAGGTGGAGCCGGAGGCGGATCTGCAGGTCTCTCTGCCAGTCCCGCCTCTTCCGCTGGCGGAGCTGTTTGCGAACTTTGTCCTGAAGGCGAAGGGCCAGGTTGATTTGCACCGACCCTCCGGTTGGAGCGGGCTGTCTCGCTTTCGCAAGACCTTCGGAACGGCACTCCACCACGCCCTCGCGGCGAGTGTGGATCCTGTCGATCTGAAGCTGCGGGTCCTTGCTCCTGAGTCGAGAACCCGGGCCACTCGAGCCGTCCTGGTGGTCCATCCTCGGGCTCAGGCCAACGCGGCCGAGGCCCAGGAGCTTGCCGAGGCCTACAGGGAGCAGGGCTGGCTGGCGTTTCTCCTGAATCCCTACCCAGAGGGAGAGGAGTTTTTGCCCCCGGAGGCCGTGAAGTATTGGACAACCTACAACCCCACAGTGGCTTCCCAGCGGATCGCTCTGGTTCGGCTGGGACTTAAGAAGATCCTCCGGCGGGCCGATGTCCTCAGTGTCGATCTTGTGGGAGTGGGGGAGGCGGGAGCCTGGGCCCTGCTAGGGGAGGCTACAGGGCCAAAGGTGCGCCGTACCATCGTTGATCTCGAGGGATTCTCCACCGAGTCCGACGACCTTTTCTTGAAAAAGCTCTTCGTCCCATTGCTGCGGCGTGCCGGTGACTTCAGAACCGCTACTGCGATGCTCGTCCCGACTGGACTGACCCTCTGCGGCTCGGCAGACGACTCTCTCAAACAGTGGTGTGAAGAAGTATACAAGGCGGTGGGAGCGGCTGACATGCTTCGCTTCGAGGCCGACAGCGCTGTCAAGGTCGCAGGCGCCTATACTCAGGCCTTGCAGCCGTAAAAGGAAGGTTCTCTGATGCCGTCTGATCTCGACAAACGCCAGCTGGCGCCGCGGGGATTCTGGCCCGTCCTGAAGCAGCTGGGGCCGGGTCTCATCATCTCCGGCTCAATCGTGGGCTCCGGAGAGCTGATCGCAACCACCACGCTGGGCGCGAGAGTCGGGTTCGAGGCGCTTTGGCTGATCCTGATCAGCTGTGGCATCAAGGTCATTGTCCAGGAGGAACTGGGGCGCTACGTCGTCTCCTCGGGGGAGACCACCCTCAGAGGTCTGGACCGGATCCCCGGTCCTCGCTGGCGGGTGTCCTGGGTGGTCTGGGTCTGGTGGATCATGACCCTGGGCGTGATCATCCAGAGTGGAGGAATCGTCGGAGGCGTGGGGCAGGTGTTCCATCTGGTTTTGCCCCAGCTGAGCGTGGAAGCCTGGACGGTCGTGGCTGCCGCTATTGTCGCGATCTCGCTGTTTCGCGGGCGTTACAGTCTGGTCGAGGGAGCCTGTACCTTCATGGTGGTCAGTTTCACCTTCGTCACCATCGCCTGCGTCGCTCTTCTTTTCTGGACTCCCTATAGAGTGAGCCCGGAACAGATCATCGCCGGACTGAAATTTTCTCTTCCCGAGGGTGGTTTAGCGATCGCGTTCGCAGCCTTTGGAATCACCGGTGTGGGTGCCACCGAACTGATCATGTATCCCTACTGGTGTCTGGAGAAGGGATATGCCCGCTTCGTCGGTGAGAAAGACGGCTCGGCCGAGTGGTTGGAGCGGGCCCAGGGATGGATTCGGGTGATGAAGGCCGACGTGCTGATGGCCATGGTGGTCTACACGACCGCTACTGTTGCCTTCTACATCCTGGGGGCTGCGGTGCTCTACGGGATGGGAATGATGCCATCGGGCTACGAGATGATCGGCACGCTCTCCAGCATGTATACCACGACCTTGGGAAACTGGGCTTTCTATCTTTTTCTGCTGGGAGCCTTTTTCGTCCTCTTCTCCACGCTTTTCGCGGGAGCCGCATCCAACTCTCGGGTGATTGTCGATTTTCTCCAGCTGGTCGGTCTCGCGAAGATCCAGGGCGAGCGGAGACTCGCGGCCTGGCGTCTGGGTACGGTGATCGTGTTGCTGACCCTCTATATAATCCTCCACTCCTGGATCACGCAGCCGGTTTTCATGGTCATCATTGGAGGGGTCGTGCAGGCCTCGATGCTGCCTGTCATTGGCTTCTCAGCCCTCTACCTCCGCTACAAGCACACGGACCCAGCGGTGCAACCCGGACTCCTGACCGACGTCCTCTTGTGGGTCTGTTCCAGCCTGATGCTGGCCTTCGCGGTGTACAGCGTGATTACCCGGCTACTAGCGTAGCTTTGGCCTCCAGGCCGAAGTTTTTTCTTCTTTCGAGCCTGTGGCTCAAGGAACGGCGGCCTGGAGACCACCGCTACGACTTCCGCATCAGCTTTCAGTTTTTCTCAAAGATGATTACGTGTTGGCGTGGAAGCCGGTCTATCGTCTCGACCCAGCGCAGTGGCTGCGGAGCCATCTCCAGCTTGACCTGTTTTTCACTCATCTTGTGGAGTCGCTTGATCGGAACGGAAGGATCCTCGGCCCGATACTCGACGAATACGACTCGCCCTCCCGGTTTCAGGCCTCGGCAGATTGCCTGCATCATCTCCCAGGGGTAGGCAAACTCGTGGTAGACGTCGACCATGAGTACCAGATCGAGTGATCCCGCGGGCAGCTTCGGATCCTTTTCCTCACCCAGAATCATTTCGACGTTGCCGACCCCACGTTCCTTGATCCGCTGCCCCAGGATCTGGAGCATTTCGGGCTGGATGTCGATCGCCAGTACTCGCCCCTTTACCCCAACCTCTCGCGAGAGCAGGAACGTGAAGACTCCACTCCCGGCGCCGATATCGGCTACGACCTGGCCCAGGCCTATCTCGAGAGCATCGATCGTAAGCGAGGGCCTCTCTTCCTGCTCGCGTTCCGGACGGTCCAACCAATTGGCGCCCTGGTGACCCATCACATGAGAGATCTCTCGGCCCATATAGAACTTGCCGATGCCCTGCGGGTCGTGATCTTCTCGGTACTCGTATCGAGAGCTCGATTGAGGTTTCTGGGAGGACTTCTGGGTCTCCGGGTAGAGTCCGTGGGAGCAGGCCAAGGAGGCGACGGTCAAGAAAGCGAGGAATCGTGTGGACATAGGAGATTACTCGTGACCCTCGTTTCTCCACCATCGGCACTCGAGGGAGCCCCTCTCGGCGCAGGCTGCGATGTCCAGATCTGAGTCTCCATCCAGGTCAGCCAGTATCACCTGGTTGGCGTTCTTCCAGTTGTCCTTTACCATGTGCTCGGTCCAGGGACCGCTGGGATCGCCGCTGTTTTCGTACCAGAGGACCTGCCCCGGTCTGGAGAATCCAGTGGCCACGACATCCATATCTCCATCCCCGTCCAGGTCGCCGGCCACCGCCTCGAAGGCTTCGTTCAGGCGGTCCGAGATGACGTGTCGGGTCCAGCCGTTTTTGTGAACCCCGTCGTTTTCGTACCAGACGATGTGGTGGTTGTAAGACTGAGTGAACTCGGGTCTGTTCTTCCCCCGCTCGGGTTTCACCTGGTCTCCCTGGTGCATGGACCCCCAGGCTCCCAGCGCCATAACGACGTCCAGGTCCCCGTCCCCGTCGATGTCCGCAGGCTCCCCGTGAATGGGAGCATGGGTTGCCTCGATGACGTGTTTTACCCATTCTTCGGAAGCCGGGTTTCCCGGGTTCTGGTACCAGATGACCTGGTTCGCGGTACGGCTGGTTCCCAAAAGATCCGGGTCTCCGTCCCCGTCGAAATCAGCGGCGCGAATGGTCCGGGTTTCTCCGACATCGATCTCGATGGCGCGCTTCGTCCACTCGCCCTCCGCTGGTGTTCCATCATTCTCGAACCAGGAAAACTGATTGCCCAGACGCCAGCCGGAGCCTGCTGCGTCCAGGTCGCCATCCCCATCCAGGTCGACCAGTTCGACGTCATACGCTCCGGGCAGGTTGCCCTGAGCGATGATGTGCCGAGGCCACAACTTGCCATCCCCAGGGGTTCCGCCATTCTCGAACCAGAGGAGGTCTCCGAACTTGTTCTTCACGATGGCCACGTCGGGATCTCCGTCCCCATCGATGTCGCCGATTCGATGTCGCTCCAGACGTTCAGGATCCTTCTCCTGGATCAAGTGTCGTTTGAAGCTGCCTGATCCGTCGTTCTCGAACCAGTACAGCTTGTTATGCGTCTCCGCGTCCGCACTGGTTAGATCCAGATCTCCGTCCCCATCCAGATCGGCGGCGGCGATGCCGAAGGGGTAGGTGTAGCCGTCCATGATCAGATGCTCGGTGAACCGGAGTTCCGTCTGCGGCTTTTCCCCTTTTGGCGAAACTGTTTCTACATCGCTCTGAGTGCAGCCGACCAGGAGGAGAAGCGAACCTAGTGCTGACCCGTTCGAAAGCGTCTTGTTCATGAGTCCTTTCCTGTTCTTCTTCTTCGGGAAGAAATACTATCCGGAATCTGGGACAATCATCGAGGGCGAAGAGATAACCTGCTGGATAAAGCAACCAAGAGGCCTTATGAAGAATATTGTCGATCTTCTGGACGAACCTGATACCACCGTGGCCGTCGTAGGCGCTACCGACAACCCCTCGAAATACGGAAGTATTATCTATCGTGACTTGAAACGTAAGGGGTTTACCGTCTTTCCTGTGAATCCCAATCGGTCCACCGTCGACGGAGACCCAACCTATAGTCATCTTCAGGACCTTACCCAGCGGCCGAGCATCGTCAATATCGTCGTCCCGCCCGCAGCCACCCTAGAGATCCTGGATCAGTGCCTGGAGCTGGGCTTGATGAACGTGTGGCTGCAGCCAGGTGCGGAGACTCCAGAGGCCCTGGGGTTCCTGCAGCAGCACAGTTTCAATTATCTGGCGAATGCATGCATCATGGTCGAGAGCAGGATGAACGCCTGACCTGGACTGCCTCTCGGATCGCTTCCAGTTTAGGATCGCTCAGATACCCGTAGCGGTTGATCCAGAAGCCGTAACGACCTGCAGCCTGCCCTGCCATCAACCTTTTCCGGAAGTCTTCCAGGGGTCCATAGCCGTGTGTCAGGACCAGGACCGGTGTCGAGCCCGCCTCCTCCTGAGCCCGTAGGATCTTGCGCGACATGGCCTCCAGTCCCACCGGGTGTGGTTCTTCCGTTTCCGGGTAGTGATAGGCGTCGCAGCTGGAGAGTCCACCGCCATCGATCAGGTCCAGCCAGCTCTCCAAGGCGCCTACGAGTGCTGTGTCCGACACCTGTGGATTGGCTTTTCGAATGCTATCGGCATAGAAGCGGAGCATCATGGGCCAATGCATGGTGTAAAGCTTGACGCTGATGGCGGTGCTGTGAGCGCCCGCGCGGCGATAGTCCATGCCCGAGGCCAGATTCCAGGGGGGAGGGAAGGCGTTGGGCATGAGTTCCATATGGCTGCCACCAGCCTCTGTCAGCGTCTTTCGAGCCTTCTGGAGAAATTGCTCTACCAGCATGGCCTTGAACCGAACCCAGTCGCCGATTGCTGCTCTCTCGGAGAGAAATCGAAGTAGCAGGGGACTGCCCTCTTCGGGACCTGACCAAGTGATCAGATCGGAGTCTGTCAGCTGGCCCTGGAGTTTGCGGTAGAGATCTCCCACCGTTCGGCGCATCCCATCGAAGTCCAGACCCAGTCTCCGGGCTGCTCTTCCTGCGTGATCGCTGAAGTCCAGGAAGATGTCATCGAGAAAATAGGGAGGGTACTCAGGCCAATCCAGGCGCAGACCGTCGATCCTCGGGTAGTTCGCGCACAGGTCCCGGATCAAGGCCTGGAGATAGCCCTGAATACGAGGGCTGGCAAGACTCCCGTTACGGGCAAGGCGCCGGGTGGGCAAAGAGCCGTCCGGCAAGAGAGGCCGGTCGTCTCCCTCGGGTCCCCCAAACTGAACCCGGTAACCCGGTGGAATTGCTGCCTGTACCTGAAGGTAGACTCGCAGACCCCGTGCTTGCGCTTTTTCGATGAACTCGTGTAACAGGTGGCCGTGACTCCGAGTGAGGAGTGAGGGCGCAGGCGGCTGATATCGCAGTCCCTGATAGAGGGTCTTCGAAGGCTCGAAGCTGGGCGCCGTACGCACCCAGAGGTCACGTTTCCCCCAAAGGGGACGCTCCAGAAACCTGACCTTCCCAGCTCCAGCGTCGTCAGGCGGCTCCCGGCTGCCGTCCTGCTCGGAGGCAGGTTCCATCAAGTAGGGCGACGTGGCAACGGCGGTGACTCCCGCCTTGTCAACCAGGTTGTCGAGAACTCCGTCGACGGTCTCGGATTGGAGATACTCAGGCATCACCGTGATGCCGACGAAGCTGTCAATCGAGCCCATTATGAGGGGAGTATACTCGCGTACAAGTTAGCGTATGGTCCGAAAGTGTTGCTAGCAGCACTTTCTGCGTCGGTTACTGCTCGATGAGATTTCTGCCTGGTGAGGGGTTGGAGAATAGCTTGGCCCTCGAGACACGCTTATTGTCGAGATCAAGAGATGCGAATAGGAATGCCTTTCTTCTGTTGGTTTGCTCTCCCGTTTCTGACGCTGTGGACGGGATGTAGCCTTGAGAAGGCGGAGCCGGAGCATCTAGCCGCCGTGCGCGCGAAACTGGAGCAAGGCCTATCGGTCAAGGTCGTTTGTTTCGGGGACAGCGTTACCGGGTTGTACTACCACACCGGGGGGAGACGTGCCTACACCGATCTGCTGGCGCTGGCGCTCCGCCGATCCTTTCCTGAGGCATCGATTACCGCGATCAATGCGGGCATAAGCGGAAACGACACGCGAGATGCCCTGGCACGGATCACCGAAGATGTCTTGAGCCACGAGGCCGACCTGGTGACGGTGATGTTTGGGCTCAATGACATGACCAAGGTGCCACTGGACGAATTCAAAGCCAACCTCATCGAGATCATCAAGAGGTGCAGAGCCAGCGGTGCGGAGGTGCTTCTCTCCACTCCCAACAACGTGATCGCTACTCCCCGGCGGCCCATCGAAAAGCTCGTCCTCTATTGCGAGGTCATCAGGCAGGTAAGCCGTCAAGAGGGGGTAGCTTTGGCGGACTGCTATGCTGCCCTGGAGACAATGCGGGAGCGTCACCCTCGGGGATGGCGTCTGTTTTTGAGCGACGAGATTCATCCCAACCTGGAGGGACATAAGAGAATCGCCGAACTACTCGCGGCCGCCGTCAGTGGGGATGCTGTCAGTCTGAACGACGTGGGACCCTCGCAGCCTGCCATCCCACTCACCCTGGACTCGATTCGGAAGGGAGCGCCTCTCAAGATTCTGGCGATGACACCTTTGGATCAGTCACTAGCACCAGTTCTGGATCAGGTGGCTCCAGACTCTCCCGTCGAGATCATCCCCTGGCCGACCGAGGGCAAGTCACTGCTGGAGCTGGAGGCTGACGCCAAGTCGCGCGTCCGCGCCTTGAAACCGGATCTGGTGGTGGTGGGCGTTCCCGGTGATACGAAGGTCGCCAGTGAAGAAGAGTTTATCCGCAGCTTTACCTGGACACTCAACTGGTCCCTGAGTTTCGGCACTCAGGAGTGGGACTGCATCGTGGTCCATCCCAACGTGGTCGATCCCCAGGCTGGGGATTCCGACCGCGACGAATTGATCCGCCGGCTGGTCCGTGCCCAGGATCTGACTCTGGTGGATCGAGCAGATCCCGATGCTGAAGTCGGGGAGATCCTGCTAAGCTGGCTGAGAGCCCAGGACAGCGATGCGCTGGAATCGGCGAACTGAATGGGTTTGCGGCGTAGAGTAATCTTTCCCACATCGGACCGAATCAGAAAGGGAGACGAAGTATGAGCTCACAGAGTCGTCGTGGATTCCTGAAAAAGTCGGCGGGCCTGGCCACCGGCGTTACACTTGCGGCAGGAGTGCCGACCTCAGCCACCGCCATTTCTTCATCCCGCGTCCTGGGAGCCAATAATCGAATTCGAATCGGTTTGATTGGCAGTGGAGGCCGGGGCGGGAGCGACCTGAAACAATTTGTGAAGATCGAAGGGATCCAGTGCGTCGCCCTCTGCGACGTGGACACCGCGCAGATGGAAAAGACACAATCCCAGATCCTCGATCCGGTCGGACAAAAGGCAGAGCAGCAGACACAGGATTTTCGTCGGCTCCTGGACCGGACCGATCTGGATGCGGTTATCGTAGCCACTCCCGATCACTGGCACGCCATACCCACCGTCATGGCCTGCCAATCGGGCAAGGACGTGTATGTGGAGAAGCCACTTGCGCTGACCATCCACGAGGGCCGGGTCATGGTCGACGCTGCCCGCAAATACGATCGGGTGGTCCAGATGGGGACCCAGCAGCGGAGCGCCCCCCACTTTTCAGATGCCGTGGAGTACGTCAAGAGTGGCAAGCTGGGCAAGATTCGCCTGGTGCGGTCCTGGGCCTACCTGGACTGGAAGGGGGAAATGCCGGCCCAACCCGACGGTCCGCCTCCCGCAGGAGTGGACTACGACCTGTGGCTCGGACCAGCGGCTGAGAAGCCCTTCAATCCGAATCGTTTTCACTTTTCCTTTCGCTGGTACTGGGACTACTCCGGCGGTCTCATGACCGACTGGGGAGCCCATATGATCGACATCGCCAACTGGGCCATGGACCTGAAGGCGCCGCGCTCAGCGGTCTCCGTAGGGGGCAAGTTCGGCTATCCTCAAGATGCCATGGAGACTCCCGATACGCAGCAGGTGATCTGGGGGTTCGACGAGGACTTCAGCATGGTCTGGGAGCATGCCCTGGGTGTGGGACGAGGACCCGAGGCCCGCGAGCACGGGGTCCAGTTCCATGGAAACGAGGGGGTGCTGATAGTCGACCGGCATGGCTGGGAGGTCCACCCGGAGACCGACAAGATCGACAAGGACGTACGCGAATTCCGCTCGTTGGGAAAGCCCCGCCACAACATCAAGACCTACGCCTACCACCTGACGCACGTTGAGAACTTCGTCGACTGCATGCGCTCCAGAGAGCGTCCCAACGCGGACGTTGAGATCGGTCACAATTCCATGATTGCCTGTCACCTGGGGAACATCGCCTTCCGTGTGGGTCGTAAGGTGGAGTGGGACATCGACGGCGAAAAAGTGGTGGGCGATCGGGAGGCAGCCCGCCTGGTCAAGAAAGAATACCGCTCACCCTGGAAGTTGTAAGGCGATGTTTCCGTGTGGATGAAATTTTCAGCCGAGGGTCGTGGCGGTGGTCTCCAGGCCGCCGTTTTCTTCGTTCGAGACTTTGGTCGACGCACGGCGGCCTGGAGACCACCGCCACGTCCAAAGGAGGCCCAACCGAAGTCTCAGTGCCAATCTCATCTACTCCTGGAACTGAAAGGCATAGAGCTTACAGTTCCTTAGCTTGAAGTGGAGACTCACGTCCTTTCCGGCCAGTCTCGAGACGTCCTGGTTACCCTTCCAGGAGACCGGAAAGGCGACGTTGTTGCCGCTCAGCGGATCGGAGTCATCCAGTCTGAATCCTTCGACCGGATTCCCCTCCTTGTCCCGGACCTCAACCAGCGCTTCTCCGCCGGCACTGGTGTCCAGGTTCAACTCCAACCGATTGCCGTCAAAGCGAATCGGAGGCGTCGTGAGCCAGCCTCCCTGGTAATCCGCATCCGCCGAGACGAACCCATCAAGTCGCATGATGGCCCTGGAGACCGCCGACTGCTTCCCTCCAGGATGGGGGTCTACACGGGAGGCGTGGTCCCAGTTGGTTCCGACGTAGTAGATCCAGATCTCGTTGCCCATTCTGATCGGGTGGGGAAGTCCCCACACCCACTTGGAGGCAAAGGTGCCAGCGTGACCCAGGCGGAGGAAGGATTGGCGCTCTCCCAGGCGTTTAAAGTTCTTTCCGTCCCGGCTCACAGCCAGTTGGACATCCGCTGTGACAGGCCACCTCGGCCGGTAGTGGTAATAGATGGGCACCATGGCGAAGTAGGCGTCCTGTGCTTCCTGGTAACGGAAGACGCCGGTGCCGTAGAAATCCAGAGAAAGGGGACCGACGACTGTATAGCCCGGTCCGAAAACGGTTTCGACTCGATGGGCCTCCTCAGAGGCCTTGGAGCGCAGACGCTTGGGAAGAAAGTTCATCAAAGGAGCCAGATCCCGGGAATCGGGCCTTATGACCAGCTGAAACTTTTCCCAGTGAAGCATGTCGTCTGATTCGTTGTACCCCACCATACGAGGATGTACCTCTCGGCTGTAGCCTCGGTAGCGCCCGATACGGGGTTCCCAGAACCAGCTGGGCTGAGTGTCGGCCGCCCTGAGGCCGGTGGGAACGGTCTCTTCCAGATGCCAATGGATCCCGTCGGCCGAATACCAGAAAGCGTTGCCCCCCTTGCGGGTGCCTGGCACGGTGTAGAGCTTGGACCAGGACTTGTAGCGCTTCTCGGGAGGACAGTTCGGGTTGGTGTCCCGAGCTACGGACCCACCTCCCACCGTCATCAGGGAGAGATCGGTGGGCATGACCAGGTTGTTCTCTTTGGATCCGTTGAGCTCCACCAGGCCTAGAATCGGTTTTTCGAAATGAATGCCATCTCGAGACTCTGCGTAGCATAAGCCCCGGAAGCCCTGTCCCGGCCGTCCCTTGTCAGTGTAGAGGTCGTACCAGAGGCGGATTCGGGGACCGTCGGGTCCGTCTTCTTTCAGCACGCTGCCATAGACGTGGATGTTGGCGCCCTGCTCCCAGGGCTGGTCGACCACGACCAGAGGTTCGCCTGTCTGATAGGGAGGATTCATCCGAAGGCTGATGCCGTCACTGGATGCGATGAACCTTTGGTCCACAAAGAGCTGTTTCTGGTGTCCTACGTCTAATGTCGCCGCCTCAATCTGCGCGGTGAAGACACTGTGTGCCAAAAGAACCACAAATAAACCGATCGCCCGCTTTGCCATGAGAAACTCTCCTTGATTCGCCGTGCCTGACAGTCTACTCCGAGCCGTCGTAATTCTAATAGTCTCTGACTCGAAACTTCATTGGGCTGTTCCTGAGGAACAAGGGGGTAACGCATTGATTCAGTGATCTTTTGGTCATGGAAGCCTGAAGCGCAAGCGAGGGTTTGGGAATCGGCAAGATCTTACTCAGGTCCCCAACCCCTCGCTTGCGCATCAGGCTTCCATGGCTCGGGAAGTTTCTTTCTCGAATCTGGTTATGCACTTAACTCCGGAAAAAGTCACCACCACCTAGTAAAAAAGGTGAGAGACAGGAGGTGAGTGGATGTACGAAAAGATGAATTTGTTGGAGTTTCAAGAGCGTTTTGCCACAGAAGAAGCTTGTCTGAGTTACCTGATGCAGAAACGCTGGCCGGAAGGATTTGTCTGTCCCCGTTGTGGGGGTCAAGGAGGCTACTGGTTGCAGCACCGGCGATTGATGGAGTGTCGCCAATGCCGGTATCAGGCTTCTTCCACCGCCGGGACGATTTTCCACAAGACGCGGGTGCCCCTGAGATATTGGTTTTGGACCATCTTCTTGATGAGCCGTTGCAAAGCGGGCTACTCGATGAAGGGACTGCAGAAGCTGCTGGGAATCGGAAGCTATCGGACGGTCTGGATGATGGGACATAAGATCCGACAAGCCATGGCCAAACGTAATGACTGCTACCAATTAAGTCACCTGGTGGAGCTGGATGACTCTTTCTTTGGAGGCCGACGACGAGGGAGAAATCGTCGGGGTCGCAAGCGAGGACGAGGGACCGAAGGCAAGGCCAAAGTTCTGGCCGCGGTGGAGATAACGAAAGCCGGGGGGCCGAGGTTTCTAAGTCTGGATGTGGTCGATAACATAACCAGCGACAATGTGAAGCGGGTCGCCTGGGCGAGGATCGACCCCGGAGCTCAGATCCGAAGCGACGCCTATCACGCGTTTGTCGGTTTAGCTCAAGCCGGCTACCAGCATGAACGCGTCCGGCTCGAGTGGGTGGGGATGGGTTTTGAACAGTTCCCATGGGTTCACACCCTCATTTCCAACTGCAAGACTCAGCTCCAAGGGACTCAGAAAGCGGTCAGCCTCAAGCACCTTCAACGTTACCTGGCTGAGTTTTGTTACCGTTTCAATCGTCGTTTCTGGGAATCCGAGCTCTTCGACCGTCTCCTGACAGCCTGTTCGCTCTATCCCACCGTCACCTATCCGGAGTTAAGTGCATAACCAGATTCTCGAATGGGGCCAGCATCACTGGGGTCGACACTCCGAGCCAGGAGAACCTCTTCATGGCCTGACGGCAACTCGAAGCGAGTGGGTGCTGATAGCGTAGTGGAAAGCCTCGTCGGCGTCGTTGAGAGCGAAACTATCCGACACCAGTTCCGAGAAAGGATACTCGTTCTGGCACCGGGACAGGAACTCGACGGCATCGGCAAGATCCCGGGGAGCGTAGTTGTGGATGCCCTGGATGGTCAACAGGCGTCTCACAATCGTCTCGGCCGCAGCCGAAAAAGGGGGACCCGGAAAGACTGCTCCGACCAGCGCATAGCGTCCACCAGTCCGCAAGAGCGGTAGGCCCGTTTCCACAGCACTTGCGGCGCCGCACAGCTCGATGGCCAGATCGACGCCGCGTCCTGAGGTCAACTGCTCAACTGTCTCGCGAAGCTCGGATACGTTATCGGCTACCTTGACGCATCGGGTTGCCCCGAAGCGCTGGGCCAACGCCAGGCGGCGTGGCTCAAGGTCGCAAGCGATTACTTCGCGCGCTCCTTGGCTACGGGCCATGGCACAGGCGGTCAATCCCAGCATACCGGCACCCTGGATCAGGACAACTGAGTCCTGGCAGCTGCCGGCAACACCTAGCGCCGCGGCTACGGTTGCGGTGGCGCAGTTCACCGGACACGCCACCTCATCGGACAATCCATCCGGTAGTGGGATCAGCGTGGATCCGGCTGCCAGATGACAGTACTCAGCCAAGCCTCCGCTGAGCGAGTGCTCGGCGATAAGTTGCTGATGTCCATATTTGAACAGTCTTTCGCACTTCTGGGGAAGGTCACGTTCACAGAAGAAACAGCTGCCGCAGCTCGAGGCAATTGACCAGGTGACCCTGTCGCCTATTCGTGCAGTCTGGCCTGTGTAATCTTGAATCGGTTCGCCGGGACCCAGGGCCTCGATCCGGCCGAGTATTTCGTGCCCCAGGATGGTGGGTGTCGGCGTCGGGCGATGTCCCTGATAAGTGTGCAGATCGCTTCCGCAGAGGGTGCAGCAGCTTACTCGGATGAGTGCTTCTCCTTCGCGAAGCTCTGGGAGGGGCAGGGATTGGATCTCTAGTGGCTGATCGGGACCAGTGAACAATGCTGCCCTGCAGGTAGCTGACATCGGCAATGTAGTATCGCTCTGTTATCTCCGCACAAACAATGCAGTCAAGGCACCGATGAGGCATGCAGCCGCCACGATAGGAAACACCAGGGCCGTGTTGTCATTGTTGATCTCGATGACCCTTCCAATCAAGGGTTCTCCCAGGCCGGCTACCACATAGGCACATGTGTTCATGACGCCGATACCAGTTCCGGCGCGTTGGGTGCCGAGCAGGTCAGGAGCGAGTGCCCAGAAAGTCGATTGTGGACCGTAGGCAAAGAATCCGCAGAGGAAGAGAATCGGGATTCCAGCCCAGTGTCCTTGTGGCACATAGAACATGGCCATGGCGGCGATTGCGGCGATTGCCATAAAGGTGGTGATGACGCCCGATCGCCTGGATCCAAAAAGACGATCCGAAATCCAACCACTGCTCAGAGCCCCCAGCGCCATTCCCATCGGCAGGGCGATTGTGATCCATCTGCCTCCCAGGCTGTCCTTGTAATGTTGGCCCAGAAAATAGACCGGGACCCAGACCAGGAGACCGTAACGAGCCATATTCTGAAAGCCGATGGCCAGGCTTGCGATCATGAAACGCCAGTTGCTCAAGACGTGGCGGTATCGCTCTGCCGATGTCTCTTCAGCCTCTACCCCTGGCTTTTCGGTCTCGGCCTCACCATTTTGCTCAATCGGTGGGAAGCCCAGATCCTGGGGACGATTGCGCGCCACCAGGAAATACACTCCGCCGCCCAGCAGCAGAAGCAGCACTGGTAACCGAAAGATCCATCGCCAATCCAGCTGGAACACGTCTAACACCAGTAGTGAGGTGGCGAAGGAAAGGACGGATGACATGCCTGCCGCAAAGACATAGAGTCCGAATGCTTTACCTCGCTCGTGGCGCGGCCACCAATTCGAGATGACACGGCTTCCCGGAGCCCAGCCCATCGACTGAAAGTACCCATTGACGGCCCAGGGGGTGATCAGACTTCCGAATCCGGTGGCGAAACTGACCGTCCAGTTGGTAGCACAGGAGAGCAGGGCCCCGAGGCTCATCATCCGGCGCCCGCCGAAACGATCGCCTAGATTACCGTTGATTGCCTGGCCGACGGCGTAGCTCCAGAGCAGCGCCGCGCTCACCCAACCCAAGACCTCCTTCGAGAGGCCCAGCTCCTTTTCGATACCGGGGATGGCAAAGCCGAACGTCTGTCGACCCGTGTAATAGAACAGGTAGCAGAACATGGTGGCCAGGAGCATTCGCCACTGGGCCGAGCGCATCCGGGAGGGGCCTGGACCTGAGAGGTCTGTCATTCTGCAGATTCTAGTCTTTAGCCCCTGTGCAGTTCGAGTTTCCGGGACGAAATAGGAGGATTCGGGACGGAGCACACTTGAATTTGTTCTGACTGGTCAATTTTGGTCAATTAAACTAGTAACATGTAACAGTTATTATTTCGTATGGTACAGTCATGGCATCCTAGGGAGGTATGCCATGAACGCACGCTATCGGGTGACCCTAACGCCGGAAGAGCACCAGGAACTACAAGCGTTGACCAAGAGCGGGAAGACGGGAGCCAAGCGATTTCTCTACGCACGGGCTTTGCTCCTTTGCGATGCGGGTCCGCAGGGTCCGGCTTGGCCGGTCGCCCAAGTAGCGGAGGCGATGGGGGTCACCTCGCGCACGATCGAGCATCTCAAGCAACGGTTTGTCGAGGAGGGTCTGGAGGCAGCTCTGCAGCGTCGGCCGCGGGAGAAGCCTCCACGAGAAGTGATCTTCGATGGGGCTTTCGAAGCGAGATTGATCGCCCTGGCCTGTTCGGAAGCGCCTGACGGACGGAGACGTTGGACGGTGCGGTTATTGGCGGAGAAGGCGGTCGAACTCAACCTCGCACCTCGCCTCTCCCACATGACGGTCCAGCGCGTCCTAAAAAAACGAACTTAAACCTCACCTCCGCAAGTGCTGGCGAATCCCGCCCAAGGAGAGCGCCGCATTCGTAGCCCACATGGAAGATATCATTGCGGTGTACGAACGGTCCTATAATCCCTTGCTTCCCGTCCTCTGCATGGATGAAACCTGTAAACAACTGATCGGGGAAGTCCACGAACCGATCCCCGCTACTCCCGGCAGACCGGCACGATACGACCACGAGTATATCCGCAACGGGGTGGCTCAGATCTTTCTCGAAGTCGAACCGTTGAGTGGTCGTCGTCATGTCGCGGTCAGCGAGCGTCGGACTCGCGAGGACTGGGCCTGGTGGATCAAAGGGATGCTCGACGAACGCTATCCGGAGGCCACTCGGGTCCTTTTGGTGGTGGATAACCTCAACACTCACGCGATCGTCTCGCTTTATCAGACGTTTGAGGCACAGGAAGCCCGAAGGTTGGCCGAGCGTCTTGACATCCACTACACGCCTAAACATGGCAGTTGGCTCAATATGGCAGAGATCGAACTGAGCGCCCTGATCGGGCAATGCCTAGATTGGCGCATTCCTGACCTCGAAACCATGAGCGGCCACATCGCCGCTTGGGAACAAGACCGAAATAATCGGCAGTCGACGATCGACTGGCAGTTTTTCACCGATGATGCCCGGGTCAAATTGAAACATCTTTATCCGAAAATATAACTGTTACAAGGTACTAGTCATATGCGATCCATGAATGCATCTGAGTTCAAGGCCCGATGTTTGGCCCTCCTTGAGGAGGTGCAGCAGACTGGCGAAATGATAACGATTCTCAAGCGTGGTAAACCTGTGGCTTGCGTCTCCCCGGCCCGGGAAATTACCGTCGGCTATCCCCAGGACGCCCTGAAGGGAACGGTCAAGATCCTGGGGGATGTGATGGAACCGGTAGTTGCCCCGGGCCTTTAGGTACGCAACCCGTTTCGGGTTGATTCAGATTTGGGGGCGACTCCCCACCCAGGGTTCGGAAACCCTGGGCTGGAATACGCAATCCCGTTGGGATTGATCTCGCTCGGGCTGCGACGCTCAAGGCCTCAGGCCCTTAGGCTAGACTAAGACAAGCCATCGCAATCTAAGTCGAAATCGAAGTCGCTATCGGTATCGGTATCGGAATCGAACCACCATGGGTTTCGGACACGAGAAACTGGATGTCTACCGCCTCTCGATAGGCTACGTGGCATGGGTCTATGAGAAGGCCGGAAGCCTGACCGGAGTCCATCGAGCGGCGCGGGATCAGTGGCTTCGCGCCAGCCAGTCGATTCCGCTGAACATCGCGGAAGGCAACGGCAAGGCGGCGGCCGCCGATCGCCGGCGGTATTTCGAGATCGCTCGCGGCTCCGTATTCCAATGTGCGGCGATCCAGGATGTTCTGGTGGTCGGGAAGGCGCTGAATGAACGAGAGAGCGCTGAGCGGAAAGTCGAACTGGATCGGATGGCCGCTATGCTGAGTCGATTGGGGGGAAGAGGATACTGCATCGAGGAAGCTCCACTGATTTATGGAGGTTCGGAGGTCGATTTCGATTTCGATACCGATACCGATACCGATAGCGATACCGATACCGATACCGATACCGATAGCGATAGCGATTTGGATAGGAGGCAGTAGAGCACAGGCGCTAAATAAAAGTTAGCGGGTCCACGTCATCGAAATCGGGATCGGTATCGAAATCGAACTGCCATAGGCTTAGTTTTAGGCTAGGGCACCCGAAACCCAGAAACTGGGGGTCGTGGATTCTTGTGTCCTGCGTTCCAAACTCGACTAAAAGCAACGAAGAACTTCAGATAAACGTAGCTAGTAGCGGTAGTGGTCGGCCTTGTAAGGACCTTCGACCGGGACCCCGATGTATTCCGCTTGCTCTGGGGTCAAGGTCGTGAGCTGTGCGCCCACTTTTGCCAGGTGCAGTCGCGCGACCTTCTCGTCCAGATGTTTGGGTAGGGTGTAGACCTTCTTCTCGTACTGTTCGTGATTCTGCCAGAGCTCGACCTGGGCGATCACCTGGTTGGCGAAGCTGTTGCTCATGACGAAGCTGGGATGGCCGGTGGCACAGCCCAGATTGACCAGTCGACCTTCGGCCAGAACGATGATGCTGTGTCCATCGGGGAAGTGCCACTGGTGTACCTGGGGCTTGATCTCTTCACGCCGGATTCCGGTCAATTTCTTGAGACCGGCGATGTCGATCTCATTGTCAAAGTGGCCGATGTTGCAGACGATGGCTTTTTCCTTCATCTGCTCCATGTCGGAGGCCTTGATGATCTCTGCGTTGCCGGTGGCGGTCACGAAGATGTCGATGTCTGCGACTACATCTTCCAAGCGCACCACCTGGTAGCCCTCCATGGCGGCCTGAAGGGCGCAGATCGGATCGATCTCCGTCACCAGGACCCGAGCGCCTTGTCCCCGCATCGATTGAGTGCAGCCCTTTCCGACTTCACCGTAGCCGCAGACGAGCACCGTCTTTCCACCGATCATGACGTCGGTGGCGCGCATGATGGCGTCGGGCAGTGAATGGCGGCAGCCGTAGACGTTGTCGAACTTGCTCTTGGTGACGCTGTCGTTGACATTGATCGCCGGGAAGAGGAGCGTGCCGGCTTCCTGCCGCTGGACCAGTCGGAGGACCCCTGTGGTGGTTTCCTCGCTCACACCAATGAGGCCCTCGGCCACCCGGTGCCAATACTGCGGATCCTCAGCCAGCCGGCGACGCAGGAGAGCCAGGATGATCTGCATCTCTTCGACGTCGGTGCTGTCGGGATCAGGCAGGGAACCATCCTTTTCGAAGGCATCCTCAGCCTCATATCCCATGTGGATGAGCAGCGTGGCGTCACCGCCGTCGTCCACCAGGACCTGAGGTCCACCCTCGGGGAACTTCAGAGCCTGATCCGTGCACCACCAGTATTCTTCCAGCGTCTCTCCTTTCCAGGCGAAGACGGGGATTTCAGCGTCGGCAATCGCAGCGGCGGCATGGTCCTGAGTGCTGAAGATGTTGCAGCTGGCCCAGCGGACGTCGGCACCCAGTGCTGCCAGAGACTCGATCAGAACCGCCGTCTGGATGGTCATGTGAAGCGAACCCGAAATGCGGGCACCCGCCAGGGGATTGGTTTCGGCGTATTCTTCACGCACAGCCATCAGACCGGGCATCTCATGCTCAGCCAGTTCGATTTCCTTGCGTCCAAAGGCAGCCAATGCGATATCAGCCACCTTGTATTCGCTCTTTACAGCAGTCGTCATTCCTTGTCTCCTTCTAAGTTAATGAATGTCAGTACTCAGAGGCTTCTCCGCGGTCATGACAAAGAGTTCAGGCGCCGGAAGATCCGGTCCCAAGCGGCTGTCTCGACCCGTAGCGATCAGCCTTTTCCAGCGAACGTTGTCAAACTTTGCCTGGGCCATCCGTGACGCCAGGTTTTCGGGATCGATGCCACGCACTACTTCGTGCATGGCCTCACGAAAACTCGTCAGGTCGTGCGGTTCGACGTCCACGATCAAAACCCGGCCTCCACGCTTCAGCACCCGGGCGATCTCGGCGAGACTGTTTTCGGGATCCAAGGAGTGGCGAAGAACCAGCAGAGCCAAGACAGCATCAAGCGATTCGTCAGAGGCGGGAATCGCCTCCAGCCGGCCTGCCCTGAACTCGACATTGTCGAGACCCTCTCGCTCGGCCCGCTGCCGGGCCAGATTCAGCATCGCCGTCGACGGATCTACCGCCAGCACGCGGCCGAACTGTCGTGAAAGCGTGGGCAGAAGATATCCCGTTCCAGTCCCCATATCGAGCACCTCCCACTCGCTGGGCAGGAGCCCACAAAGTGCCTCCAGATGAAAGATGCCGCCGAAGTGACGGAAGCGGAGATCGTCCCATTGGTGTGCCAGGCGTTCGAAAGTATCCTCTCCGCCCTTCCGTGCTCGAATCACCTGGATCAGGCGATTCCCTAGGCGCGTTTCCAGGGGTTGGCTCCTGAGCCAGGAATTGAGAAGATCTGCTAACCCTTTGTCACCATTGCCATTGGGCTCGATCAGCCCGATGTAGACGCGGCTGCCTTCACGCCGATCCACCAAGAGGCCGGTGTTCCGAAGCGTCTTCAGGTGTCGGCTGACGGTTGATTGGGGGAGTCCTAGGATTTCAGTGATCTCGCCAACCGTGAGGGGTGCCTCACCCAAGAGACGCAGCACCTGCCTTCGTCCGGAATCGCTGAAGGATCGCAACAGGAGGTTTTCATCCACAAATCCGAATATACGGATATTGCTAGGTGGTGGTCAACCCTTTTTCTTCTTACCAGCCTGTTTTGCCATGTCATTTCTGGACGTTGCCTATCGTGACGTCCCGCCGGTCGACTCCGCCGCGAGTCGAGTGGATGGACACCTTCGCCTCGACCTGTTCCACATTCTTCAGACGGACCTTCCAGGCAACCGTACGGTTCTGGCCTGGCTCCAGCCAACCGGCCTCGATGTCCTTGCTGCGCAGGGACGGCTCCACCACCTCGACCTTCCCAGCATCTACCAACTCCTCTGGGAACTCGATCTTGGCTGTGTCCGGCCTGACGATCTTGACCAACCTGGCCTGCTTCAGAGCTGTGGGGAGATGTCCGACGTTGGTAAAGCTGAGCTGGATTGAGTAGAGGCCGGGTTCCAGTCTTGCCGTCTTCACGTCGGTGATCTGGATCTGAGGAAGATGGTGGGCCAGAAAGAGGTTGAAACGGGCGCTACGGAGAGCCCATTCCAGCAGCAGATCCACCGGTGGGTTCCAGTAGGCAAATTTGGGGATGAGTCCTCCGATTTCGATTTCCCCTAGTTGTGGGTGAGGGTGGGTTTTCCAGGGATGGAAGACTTTTCCGTTCCGTTCGCGATCGTTCCATGCCAGGGCATCGTAGTTGTCTAGTAACCCGTCCTGGTTGTAGTCTTTCATCCGGCCCACGTTCCAGAGCTCGTCGTTGTACCAGACCGAGCCGAAATAGAAGTAGCCGAAGTCAGGTCCGTGTCCGAACAGGGGAATCGGTTTGGTAGGCTCGCCGGTAATGACGTGGAGGGGAAAGATGGTTCGGTAGTCGTGGTAGACATCTCCGGCCCAGGGGTACCCGCTGAGATTCTTACCCTGACGGTCGAAGTAGCGGTACCATTTCAGGTCTTCGGGAGCCATCGACTCATGGCTCCTACTGGTCGAAGGGGGACGCAGGTGCATTGCCATGGGTGTGTCCATAGATTGCCCTATGGCCACGTTCGGATGGGTGAGCAGGAAGAGGACGACGGCACGCGTTTCGGGTTCGGAGAGAGGATACTCTCCGGCGCCCACCTGAGTGCGTCCACGACCGGTGAGCTCACGGCCGGGTTCGGGTCTCCAGTTTTCGGGATAGTTGCGGTGCAGGTCCAATCCCCCGATCCCATCTTCGTTGTATTTTCTGTCCCCGTCGTTGTCTAGCCCCTCTTCCTCGACGACCTGCCAGTCCCCCTCGCCATCCGGGACCGTTTTCATCAGCCTGCCGCTGGGCTCCCGTGGATCCAGGATGGCGTTCCCTTTACCCTCGCCTACTTTCCAGCGCATCTGAAAGAGGACCCCATCGCCATCCAGATCCTCGCCCGGGTCCTCGTCCAGGAGTCCGTCCCTATCCGTATCGTGGGGACGCACGGAGCTTCGATTGGTCTGCGCCGTGCGCAGGAACAGCTCGTAGCCGTCGGGATTGTTGACGGGACGAAGGTAGAGCGTCTTGGTATCCACCAGGTGGGTGATCTCCGGATCTTTTTCGTAGCTGATCAGCAGGTGGTGAACGAGCCACAGAATGGAGACGGAGCTGGTCACTTCACCCGAGTGACGGCCACCCTCGGCAAACATGGCTGGCTTGTCCGTGTCCGGACCTGTCTCCTTGTTGGTGACCGAGACCTGCCAGATATCCCGACCCCCAAAGCTCTTGCCCACCGAGTACAGCTCCAGGATCTGGGGATACTCCTTGGCCCACTTCTCGAGGAAGCTGGAGATTTCTCCATAGGTAGGGTAGTGCTGAAAATCCAGTTCTCCATCCTTGAGGGGCTGCACCTCCGGATAGCGAATCTCGGGGAAAAAACTGGGTCCATCTCGGGTTCCCTTGACCCGGTAGAGTGGGGGCGCCTTTTCCTTTGTTCCGGCTTCCTCGGGCGGGCTCAAGGCTCCGCCAAAGCCGATCGTTGTAGCGAATCCAAGGACCAAAAGGAGAATTGCTTCTCGCCGCAAAGGTTTCCCGGCGGGATCAATAGAGTCCATTGCTGGGATTATGGATGAGAGGTCTGGTTGAATGAAGTGATCTGGCGATTGTTCTGCTCTTGGGTCGGAGCATGAGATTTTCCTTGGATTCTTGGCTGATCCGATCAAGGGGTGGCCTTCGGAACGAAGACCGTTACCCGATTGTGGACCGGTTTTACCTGACTCAGGAAGTCGTAGATCGCTCCAAGATCTTCTTCACTCATTCCCCCATAGAGGGTCCAGGGCATCACCGTGTTCATTTGTCGGGGCCGGACTGAAATCGTACGGGCTCGGGGTCCATCGAAAGCCTTGAAACGGGCCACGAAGATCGCCTTTGTCCAATTCGCGATACCCGTCTCTGGGTCGGGCGTTATGTTGGCCGCAACCACTCTACCCTGAGGAAGCTCGAACTCAACACCGCCCGACATATAGAGATTCTGCTTGGACTTGCCACTAAAGCTTCGGGGCGTGTGACAATCTCCGCAGTTGGCCAGCGTGGTTAGATACTGACCGTATCGAACTGAGTCATTTCGATCAATTCCATCCGCTAGACGCACCTTTCTTGGCACGAACGAACGAATGAAAAGCGCCACCAAAGGGTTCAACCGTCTGGGGGCAACCTGATGATCGATCGCCTTCAGGGTGCGAAGATAGGTGAGTATCGCCCCGGCGTCGGCCTTGGTTAGATGCTGGTAGCTGCGGTAGGGCATCACTGGAAAGAGAACTCTACCCTCTTTGCTCACGCCGATGGTCATGGCCCTGAGCAAGTCGCCTTCGGTCCAGTGTCCGATGCTGGCAGGCGTAATGTTTGTTCCATACACAACGCCGCGCACGCCTTTCCTGGCATCAAAGACCTCACCCCCTTGTCCCTCGGTTCCGGGAACGATCGGGCCCGAAAACTTGTCCCAGTCGCGCTTTGAATGGCAATCAAGACAGACAGCCACGTGTTCTACCAGGTACTTGCCACGCGCAAGCTGTTCAGGGGTGGACTTGACGAGATCGACTGGTA
Source organism: Acidobacteriota bacterium (assembly GCA_965219005.1). Classification (GTDB taxonomy): domain Bacteria; phylum Acidobacteriota; class UBA6911; order RPQK01; family JAJDTT01; genus CAUZIZ01. Next base: position 1,218,366 of record CBDCMS010000004.1, read on the forward strand.
GAGCTTCAGCTTTGGGGAGGCGCAGCGCACACCCGCTGAGGACGCAGAGCAGGGCACCCAGCAGCACGCTTAGCTTCTCAAGGCCGTGAAGGGAGTGGGCTGGTCTTTTCTTCGTAGTCACGAGGCGCCGCCGGCGTTACCCTCGCACAAACAGCGTCTATTCATCAACCTCCAGGCTCTGAGCCGGCTAGTCCTGGTGTTTCTCGAAGATTCGCTGTCGCTTATCCATCCTGAAAGGACTCCTTCATTGGAAAGATATCTAAGGCTAAGCTGAAACTTGAATAGTGAGCAGTGGTGAAGTGATCAGTGAACAGTACCGGAAACAGCTACGGCCAACAGAGCCGCGAACGACTTGTCTGCAAGATGAGCCCAGGTTCCGGCCGCCGAGGACGACGAAAGCAGGAGCGACCGGTCGGCAGCACATTTTTCCCAATACTCAGCCGAAGTTTCTTTCTCGAATGGGGCCAGCAGCACTGGGGGACCCACTAACCTGAAACTTCAATTGGAATTTCCCACGTCCAAGGCGCCGATTAATGCGAAAACTGAGGAAGCCTGAAGCGCAAGCGAGGGGTTGGGGCTCTGGGAGATCTTGCTGTTGTTCGGAAGCGGCAGGTTCACGACCATACCGGTTACTCCGTTGGTCCCCTAATCCTTCACTCCCTTGCTGGCAGCGGACGCTTGCGGCCGATCTCTACCGGGCAAAATCCAAGACTCACAGACCCCGAGACGCATTCAAAGTCATCGACTGCCCTGAACGATCATCGCGGATATGCACCTTCCCGCCCTCGACCTCAACTTCGCTCACACCGGCAAACCCTTCCGGCGTCCGGGTCCAAAACATCAAGAACCTCGTCTCGATCTCCGAGCTCGCCGGCAGCCACCGATACAACAACTCACCAAATAGCTTGTTTTCCGTAATCACCGTTCGCCGCGAAAGGTCGAAAGCCTGGGTCCCAAACTCGAGGCCCCTCGCCAGCATTCCTTCCGGCGGATAGTGCTCCCAGGTCTGAAGCCAGGGCGACTCCGACGTTTTGAAAACATAGCCAAGCAGCAACCGCTTTTTGGGATGCAAGGCTGTGACGAAGGCATGCTTCCGACCGGTCAGCAGATGAGTGGTATGGTCGAGAGAATCCGACGGTTTCGGCGCCGCTCGCAAGTCCGCCCTGCCGCCTTCCAGCGTGGGCGACATCGGCCATTCGAACTCCACCCCAGACGGCAGCCGGTGCGATCGAGTCCGCGGGTCCTCATGCGGGCGGGTCATCGCGCGGTTCCTCGACATGTCGACCACCGTCACTCCGCGTTCCAAAAACGGCGAGCCTATCGTCGCATGCTCGGCCCAACAGATCGGCCGGTCAAACGCCAGTAGATTCTTGAGACGGCTTCGGACATAAACGACGTTCTCGCCGTCGATCATCTCGATCGTCCGCGTGAGTACTTCATGGACCCGCGGTAGCTGTACCACCTGTGTCAAGCTCGCTACTTTGCCCTGCTTGGAGGAACTCTGGGTCGCCCAAGGCAGAGTATGAGCCTCGCCGTGTCCCGGCAGCCCCGCCTTTTGCTCCTCCGGCGACACGGGTCCGAACCCGTCCACGCAAACGAAGTGCCCTACCGAACCGCCTTCGCGAATCGGCTTGCCTTCCTCGATGTCGGCGCGAAACGAATCCCACATCGGATTCATCTCCTCCGCGTCGCTCTTGAGCTTCAGGCTCACCAGTGCTCCTCCAAAGGACAACACCTTCAACTCCAGCTTGTCGTTGGCCATCACCAACGCCGGCTGCCCATGAAACTCACCGTCCTGAGCACCTTCTGGCGGAGCCGCCAACAAGACCGCGAGGAAGGTCGATACGAGCGTCAACCCGACCACAAGTTTTGCGAGAGGAAACCGATTGAGATGGTCGATCACGATGTTCCCCCGAAAGATCTAATGAGGACTTCCCCGGATTCTAGAGCTTTCGGCGGTTCGAGGCAATGGCACCGGGGGCGCTAGGGCGCTAGGGGCGCTACCGAGGCATCTTTGTGCTTATAGTGTCGTTGAGATTGCAGTTCGCTAGAATATTGAAAACACCAGGAAGAAAGGTCTGTCGAATATTCGGTTTTCATTCGAACGGGATTTCAGGGGCGATAATAGACCTTGGGTGTGCTGGAGCCCGTCCTGGAAGTTGAAATCATGCACGCGACTCCAAAGTGGAATAGCCTGGCCAGCCACAAAATCGATTTGAAAAGACAGTCTCGATACCCCAATCTGCGAAAGGAGAGATGGAAGTGCACCGGATAAAAGCTTTCGTCATAGCGCTGGCATGTATGGCGGTCGCATGGCAACTGATCGGGACCGCCAGCTATCAGGAGGCGCTGGCTCGGGCCAGGCAGCCTAACCGAAAGACTGGAATTGTCCAGGTAACCCGAGGGCCGGCGGACCGCGTTGTGCCTCCGGACGGGGACGGCTATCGGTACGGTCACGCGTTTGTATTCCAAGCAGCTCCCAAACTGGCCGGCATGCTTTGCAATCTCCGCACCGAGGGGTTTCCGGTGGGGGACTTCGAGGCTGGGATGGACATGATAGTGTTCGAGCGGCTGTTGGATATCCCTACCGCCGAAGCGATCCCGCTCACACGGAATGAGCCCTACGTCGCCGAAAAGACCGGCGAGCGGCGCATTGTGATCAAGTACTGCACGAAAGGGGGCTTTGTCCCCCGCGGAGCGCTGCGCCCGGACGGCAGCCCGCATCCCCATGCCGGTACCGGCTTTGCCATCGGTGAGGCCCTCGACTTCCCACTGAAGCGGGAAGGTTACTACGACAAGGCCGAGAAGAACCGCGGCATGATCCGGAAGACGGAAATCAACCATTTAGCTCTCGAGGGCTCCAGGCTGCGCGTGGTAAAGACTGAAGCCAGATCCCCTGCGGATCCGCTCATGGCGCCGGAGTCCGAATGGGCCATCTTTGCTCCAGGAATGCGAATGGCGATTCCGGACGGCGACGATCTGCTTTTCGCCGTTCAGGCGACGAAGGGAGATGTCGCCGCCTATCACTGCGAGCCGGCCGCTGCAGGGATCACCCGCTGGCGCCGCCTGAATGGTCTCTGGCAGCCGATCTCGTTCGTCCCCGTGGCCTTCAACCGGCCGGCCGAAAAGCCGGTGATTGTCCAGGGGCGTGAAATGAGGCTGGCAGTCGCCGAAGGGACGCTGATCCGCGACACCGACGGCTCTTTGTTGTTCTCTGTTCGGAGCGCCTATTCCGAGTTCGAGGACCACGTGATCCGAGTCTGGCGCTCCACGGACACCGGTAAGAGCTGGAAGCTGGCCTTCGAGATCCCGAAGATTCGAGGGCAAGCCCCCGTCACCCTGAACCAGGCGGCTGACGGTACACCCTATCTGGTCGGCAACCTGCTGGGGCACGAGCGGGATTGGCTTGTTCTCTGGCCTGTGAACGACAAACGAACCGGGCTCTTGGAACCCGTCACCGTGCGTAATGCGCTGAAGGATTTCGGGCCCACGCCCAGCGGCAAGCTCTGGTGGGTGGACCATGCGAACGCCGGTGTCGTTCGTCTCGACGACGGGCGCTGGCGGAATCTCCTGAGCTACCGCATCATGGACCGGGGCGAACATGGTGGGAAGGCCCCACCCCGAGAGACCGGGTGTTACATCGAAGAGGTTGTTTCCGCGGGTCCGCCCGCAGCAGCCTGGCGCTTCGAATAAGCTGGACTCTGGTGGCACCGACCACCCCTGGTTGTGCTTGGCAACAGCTTGGGCAGCGACATCCTCATCGATGAGTGGGAGCTGTTCGTCAAGGCACGAGTGCCAATGTTCCTGAAGATAAGGATTTCTCGGAGAACCATCATGACAAAGCAATCAGATCTACCGCGGTGGGTGAGGCTAGTTGGGCTCCTGACTGTCTGGACCCTGGCTGCCTGCACTTCTCAACCTCCACCGCAGGAGGCGATTTCGGCCCTAAGTCCCAGCGAAGGGATCACAGGAATGAGCCGGGGTGGACCTGATCTCCGGACGCCGCCTAGTACCCCCGAAGGACAGACCTGGGTCTACCAGCTGGGACTGCCCTTCCAGGCCGATCAGGACACCGCCGGCCACTTCTGCAACATACGGGTCTCCGGCGTGAAAGGCACCGACTTCGAGAACGGTTCCGACGTGATCCTGTTCAAGGACCTCTCCAAAGTCAGCGCCGAAGGAGCCATTCCCGTTACCCGAAACCACAACGAGCCCAATCCCAACTCCAAGCCGCCCGATCAGGAGGCCATCATGGTCAAGTACCCCGTCATGGGGGGATTCGTTCCCCTGGGGGCCAAGCGGGCCGATGGCTCCCCCCACCCCCATGCGGGCACTGGATTCGGCATCAACCAGGCCGCTGCCTGGCGGACCGAGTTCGAAGGGCCTCCACCCTACGGTGTCAATATGTTCGGGTTCGATCCCCGCGGCTCGGGTTCCGCGGACCCGAGCCAGTCCTACTCGTACCTGGAGCTCCACCAGCTGGCCTACGATGGTGACGTCTTCCGGGTCCTCAAGAGTGAGCGTCTGGCCGAAGATGCTCTGCTCCCCGGCTGGAGTTTGATCATCAGCCTCATGACGGCCATCCCCGACGGGGACGACCTGCTCTTTGCCATGCAAGGCCACAGGGCCGATGAACCTGGCAGTTCAGGAATGGCCCGATGGAGAAGGGTAGAGGGAGAGTGGCGGCCCGTCTCCTTTGTTCCGATCACCGGCGGGGACGGTGCTACCGAAGCCAGCGCCGTTCGCGACCTGGACGGATCTCTTCTCTTTAGTGCCAGGGGAGGAAGTGCCGAAGCGGCCGAGACTCCTACAGCCTCGCACGACATTCGGGTTTGGCGCTCCCAGGACAACGGTGAGACCTGGGAGAAGACCATCCACGTGCGGGGCTTGATCTCGAAGGCTCCCATCGTCCTCAACAGTGCGGCCGACGGCACCCCCTATGTTGCGGCCAACCTCTATGAAGTCTTTCTGGAGGGCCTGGACCGGATCAAGATATCGAAGGACTCTCGGGGGAGGCCAGTCTGGGGAGGACGCGGCCGAAAGACTCTCTGCTTGTGGCCCTTGAACGAAGACAGGTCTGGCCTGCTGCCGGGCATCGTAGCCCGGAACCTGCGGGAGGAATTCGGTGCACCTCCTGGAGGCACCGGTTGGCGGGTGGATCACCCTGTGGCAGTCACGCTGCGGCTGTCCGACGGTGGGTGGCACAATGTGATCGCCCTGCGCATCCTGGAGTATGGAGAGTTGACGCACATGCAGATGCCGACCCCCTGGACTGGCGCCTACCTCGAGGAGGTCAAGTCTGCCGGCGAACCGATTGCAGTTTGGAATTTTTGACTCCATCGGCAAGCATGATCTACGTCCGAGTCGAGCGGGTTTGGAACGTCGCTGACCTCGATGCAGTCGAGACCTTCGTGGCACCGGAATGGCCATTGAGCGCGAGCGAATGGAGATGACCCTGATCGTTTCGTTTCCCGGCACCGGGCAGACGACACTTGCAGAGGTCGGGGGCAAGGGTTATTCGCTGATCCGGATGGTCGAGGCGGGCTTGCCTGTTCCGCCCGGCGCCGTGCTTACCACGGCGTTCTTTGCGCCCTGGTTTGACGAGATTCAACTGTCCGCGGCATGGACGGCGCTGGCAGAGGTGACGCCGGACCGGCTGGCGAGCTTCTGCAACGAACTGAGGAGGCTCTGCTCAGCCCTTGCCCTGACGGCGAAGCAGCGCCAAGCCCTTGAAGACCTACGCAAGAACCTCGCAGCGCAAAACGACCATTCGCTCTTCGCGGTGCGCTCGTCCTCGCCTGAGGAAGACCTGGCGTCGGCCTCGTTCGCCGGTGCCTACGAGACCCGATTGGGTGTGCGGCCGACCGATCTGGAAGACGCCGTGCGGCAGTGCTTTGCCTCGAGCCTCGATGAGCCCATCCTTGCCTACAAGAAGGAGCATGGGTTCGATATTTTGTCGCCGAGCATCGCCGTGGTGGTGCAGCAACAGATCGACAGCGAGATCGCCGGCGTCGGCTTCTCCGTCAACCCGCTCACGAACGACTACGACGAGGCCGTCATCGACGCGAACTGGGGGCTGGGGGAGTCAGTCGTCTCCGGGCTTGTGTCACCCGACCACTTCATCGTGGAGAAGGTTGGTCGGCGGGTCGTGGACAAGAAGCTGGGCGCCAAGCAAGTCTCGATCTGGCTGGGTCCCGACGGCGGCACCATCGAGCGGAAGGACCACCGTTCGGCGGAGCTCACGCTCAGCGACGTCCAACTCGGCGAGCTGACCGACCTGATGTGTCGAATCGAGGACCTTTCCGGGAAGCCGACGGACATCGAGTGGGCTTACGCTGGCGGTCAGCTGAAGGTGCTGCAGGCACGTCCCATCACCACCTACGTGCCGCTCCCACCCGAAATGCTGACCAAGCCTGGCGACCGTCGGCGTCTGTACGCGGACGCTGCGCTCTCGAAGGGGATGACCATCAATGCACCCTTGTCGCCCATGGAACTCGACTGGGGGAAAGATTACCTTTCCTCCTTTCTGGAGGAGTTCTTCGGAATTGACGTCACCCCCGAGAAGGGCCCGTTTTTCTTCGCGGGCGGTCGCATGTACATGGATCTCTCCAGCGTGATGTGGGTGGCAAGTCCGAAGAAGCTGGCCAAGGGGAGCGCTCCCAACGACGTTTTGATGGGGGAGATCCTGGCCAACATCGACGAGAAGCGGTACCGCGCGGCCACGAGACCGACCTGGATACGATTGGGGATCCTATGGTCCATTTCCAGAGTCTTGTGGCTGTTACGCGGCTCCCTCTGGAACATGTTGTGGACCATCGTGTCTCCCGAACGAGCACATCGAGCGTACCAGCGGAAGGTCGACACCTACGAGGTAGAGCTTACCCAGAGCCTCGACTACAGCCTTCCTTTTGCCGAATTCGGGCGGACCTACGCCGCACCCATGGCGCGACAGCTGTTCGGCGTTACGATGCCCGCGTTGGGGGCCGCCTTGGTCGCACTGGGATCGGTCAATCGTGTGGTCGGCAAAAAGTCAGCCGAGGTGGACGCCCTCTCTGCGAAGCTCCAACTCGGGTTCACGGGCGACGTTGTCACCGAGATGGGGATCGCGCTGTTTCGCTTGGCCAAGCTGTTGGACCCATCGGACTTCAAGGACCTGGCCCGGTTGGCCGAGCGTGTCGAGAATCGGCAGATGTCAGCTGAGTTCCTCAGCGCGTGGGACGCTTTTCTCTCGACCTACGGCTGGCGCGGTCCCTTGGAGATGGACCTGGCCAGCCCGCGCTATGCGGACGACCCTGGTCTCGCCCTGAGGCAAATGTCCTTCATGACCGTCAATGACGAGGGTTTTGATCCGGAGGTCGCTCACCAGCGCCAGGTGGAAGAGCGGCGACGAGCCTATGAAGAGTTGATGACGCGGTCGGGTTGGCTGAGACGGGTGCTCCTGAAACGAATCCACCGGATCATCGAACTCTTTGCCGGTACCCGCGACACCCCTAAACACTACCTGGTCTTGTTCAAGTACGCGCTCCGCAAGCGCGCTCTGATTGAGGGTAAACGCCTGGTTCGGGACGGCCGTCTCGATGCAGCCAAGGACGTCTTCGATCTAACTTTAGGCGATCTCGAATCGGCCGATTTGGATCCTTCGTTGGACCTGCGAGCAGTCCGCGAGGAGCGGACGCGCTTCCTCAAGATACTTCGGGCCCAGGTGACGGAATTCCCTCAGGTGATCGACTCACGAGGCCGGATCCTTCGCCCTGCTCCGGGCCAGGAACGACCCGGTGAATTGAGCGGGAGGGCCGTGTCGTCCGGAGTCGCGACGGGTCCGGTCAAGGTGCTCCGCGGCCCCCACGAGAAGCCTACCAACAAGGGGGACGTGTTGGTTGCGTACACGACTGATCCAGGTTGGACGCCGCTGTTCGTGAACGCCGCCGCGGTCGTGCTCGAGGTCGGCGGGATCCTACAGCATGGCGCGGTGATCGCGAGAGAGTACGGAAAGCCATGCGTTGTGGGCATCGACCGGGTGATGACGAAACTCCACGACGGCCAGAGGGTCGAGGTCGACGGGACAGCGGGGGTGATTCGTATTCTCTCGTAGCCGGGCCTACGTTGAGTATTTCGTGATCGAGGAGCGGCCATTGATTCAGTGATCTCTAGGTCACGGAAGCCTGAAGCGCAAGCGAGGGGTTGGGAATCGGCAAGGTCTTGCTGTTTCCTCTCTTTCCGGGGCGTGGTCCCCCCCTGCAGCAATTCAGGTTTTCTAACCACTTTTCCGGTTGTGGCCATTTGCTCTAGCCTTTGGTGCTTGGAGCTTACGACAAGGGCTGTCGTCGTGGGTTCAGCATCTCCCATACCAATTGTGGGGTGGCCGCGAACGGCAGCTCCCACAAGCCCCTTTTCCCCATAGTGGCCTCTAGGCAGTGTTGGAAGATGCGCCCGGATCGTGATAGCGCCCTCAGGCTCAGCGTGCGAAGCCAGAGGTGCCTGGTAAGGCAGAGGGCAAGACCGGTCATCCTGAGATACGCCGCGGTGCTCTGGGTTAGAGCTTCCGCCAGGGGCTGTAAGTGTTGTTCGCCTACTTGGTCTCTTTCAAGGTGTTGAGGGAGGTGTTGAGCCAGTAGCTCCGCCTGGGAAAAGCCGAGAGAGATCCCCTCGCCCGTTACGCCGTCGAGATACATCAAGGCATCGCCAACCAGAACGACGCGTCCGGCTACTGGACTCGTAGAAGCCACGGCAAGAGGGCCGAGGCCGCGAAAACGGCTTAGTGGGGAGGCCCGTTGTATGCGGGCCGCCAATGCTGGAAAAGGGGAGAGGAAGGCGGAAATACCCTGGCCGCGAGTGGGAGAGAATTGCGCTCGGTCCCAGAGGAAAGCGATCTCGACTTGCCTAGGTCCGGAGGGCGTGATGTAGGCCTCGATGCCTCGCTGCCACCAGACTTCGACGTACTGGCTCCAGGGAGCGATCGCGAAGTGCTGGCGGGCGCTCCAGCGCTGCTGTTTGCCGGGGGGAGGGCCTTGTAGGCCGGCAAAGCTGCGGACCCGCGAGCGAAGTCCGTCGGCACCAATGAGAAAACTGAAGGTCTCCTTGCTTTGGACCTGGGAGGGCGGGTTGCTAACTAGAGTCGCGTCGACGCTACGGCTGTCCTGGCTGAAGTCGACCAATCGGGTGTGAGGTCGCAGCTCCACCAGAGGATTGTCGTGAGCTGATTCGAACAGGGCGCGACTGAGGGCGACACGCTGGACACCCAATCCGTGTCCGCTCAGAAAGTCGGCCTCGACCAGCACACCCTTGTGATCACGGTAGCGAATGCCTCGAAAGGGGCGGAACATGCCCGCCTGCAGTCGAGGCAAAACACCGAAACGCCGAAGAAAATCAACCCCTGTCGGCAGTATGCCCTCTCCGCACACCTTGTCCAGGGGCCAGGAACCCTTCTCGACGACAACTACGGAAACACCTGCTGCTGCCAGGGCAATGGCGGCGGCGAGGCCGGCAGGTCCACCTCCGACCACAAGGATTCGACGACTTGGGCTCAACTCAGTTGTCTTTCCTCGGACTGATACCCGCCGGGTGAGACCTTTTCCCAGCTTCAGATGGGAGCTCTCCCCGCTGCCACTGGCGACGGGCTTCGGAGCGACGGATCTTTCCGGATGAAGTGAGAGGTAATGTATTGGGAGGTAGAAGCATAAGGCCGGAAACGCTTAGATTGTGGTCTTGCTGGACTATCGTGAGCAGCAGCCCGGCGATATCTGAACGTTCTGGGGACGACAACCTGCCGCTGCACTCGGCCAGCACGACGAGGTTCTCGGTGCCCGTCTCGCTATCTGGGCAGCCAAGAGCCACAACGCGACCGGGCCGAAGTCCACTGATGTTTGTGACGCTCTGCTCGATTAGTGCGGGGTCGTAGTTCCGGCCTCGGACGATGATTATGTCCTTGTCCCGGCCGCAGAGATATAGATCCTCTTGATACAAAAAGCCGCGATCCCCGGTATCGAGCCAACCGCCGGGCATCGTCTCCTCGGTCTCGACCGGCCGGTCAAGGTACCCTTGCATGACGCCTGGACTGCGGACGAATATTCTTCCTACCCGCTTCGGCGGAAGTCTGTTGCCCTCTTCGTCCCGAATCTCCACCTCAACCTCCGCCACCGGTTTACCCAGGGAGACCAGTCGGAGTCCGCTGGATGCTTCGACGGCCAGACCCTTGCCTTCCAGTTCCTCTCGAGCGAATTCGGTCGCTCGCGGGGGTTGGGCAACCTCCGACATGGTCACTGCCAGGGTTGCCTCCGCCAGACCATAGACGGGCGTCAGGGCGTCTTGCCTGAAGCCAACCGGAGCAAAGTGTTGGGAAAAGGCGGACAGTGTCTCCGCATGCACGGTTTCGGCTCCACAGAACGCGATTCGCCAGTTTGAGAGATCCAGGCCTGCCCGATCCTCAGCCGATATGCGGTCTACGCACAAACCAAAGGCAAAGTTTGGCGCAGCTGAAATCGTTGCTTCTGTGTCCGTCAAGGCTTCCAGCCAGATCCGGGGGCGGGCTGCGAACCGTTCCGGAGGGATGAGCGTGATCGGGCCCGGGGCGAGCATCGCACTCACCAGGCAGCCGATCAGTCCCATGTCGTGGTAAAGCGGCAACCAGCTGAGACCGCTGTGCTCTGAGAGATCTCCCGGAAAAGCGTTCAGAATAGCAGCGGCATTACTCAACACGTTGGCATGGGTGAGCGCTATCGGTTTAGGGCTCCCGGTGGCGCCCGAACTGAACTGCACGATGGCTAAGTCGCTGCTCTGCCTCTCGACATAGGTGCCAGGTTGAGCTTCACTGATCAGGTCTTCGACTCTGAGATAACCTAGGAGGGGAGATTCCTGGCCCGTTGGATTTTCGAGCAGTAGGTAGAGACGCGCGTCGGTCAGGACCGCTCTACATGCCAAGGCGTGGAGCATGGCTTCGGTCCGCTCCTTCCAGGCCATGATTCTTCCCAGGCGTACCGGAGGATAGAGGGCCGATGGGATGGCTCCGGCCAAGATGACGCCGAAAAATGCTCGATAGAAGTCGGGATGGGTGGGCAGGACGAGTGCGACTCGATCGCCTTTGCGAAGGCCGCGCTGTTGGAGGGCTCCGGCAACCAGAAGGGCATCCTTCAGAAGCCGGTCGTAGTTCCAGCGCTCAACCTGTCCTCGAGAGCGCCAGAAATCAACCCCGCCTGCATCGAGTTCCGCCGCACGATACAGCTTGGCACCAAGCGTGGAATCCATCAACTCACTCGCCGCACTCGCTTTGCTCACGCAGGCGTTTCTGGACCAGTGTTACCAACTCTCCGATGGTCTGGGGAGGTTTGTCCGGGGCCTCACCCAGATAGATTCGCCAATGGTTTTCGATTTCGAGTGCCAGGGTCAACAAGCCCACGCTGTCCAGGTCCAGATCCTGTTGCAGCCTGGTGTTCGAATCGATGTGCTTTTCGCGTACGGGACAGTGCTCGAGTAGAATCTTGACCAATTGATCCTGGATGCAAGTCTCGTCGTTCGTTTCCATATTCCTAGGACGGACGTGAGGGGAAGAAACGCCGGATGGGGCCGAAAGACTCCTCGTAGTCGCTGACGGCTTCCAATGCAGCTTCCTCCGCCTGGATGCGTATCCACAAGATGAGTGCATTCGCTGCGCTACTTGCCAGGGCGGTAATCCAACATCCGAAGACCATCGGCAAGGCCACGATTTCCAGGATCACTCCAAGGTAGTTCGGATGTCGCATATACCAGTAGATCCCGCGCCTGACCGGAGACGCTCCGGGTAAGGCGATGATCCGGACCGTCCAACGCTCCCCCAAAGCCCACATCGCAGCGAATCGGAGTAGCTGTCCAATCAGAAGCACGGTGGCGGCAGGAAGAACGACGGTAAGTGCCGGTGGCTCGTTGATCCAGTAGGATTCTGCGACGCAGCCACAGAGCCAGAACAGATGCAAGAGGCGCATGGGGAGAAACTGGTTGGGTGCCATCTCCAGGCCACCTCGAGCCTTGAGTGCGGCTTCGTGATTCCGAGACCGCCTGAGCTCTAGAAGACGCTGGCAGGCGATGATGCCTACCAGGGCCAGATAGAGGCTTAGAGGGGGCAGATCAGCTGTCAGGAAGGCTGAGTTCGGTGACATTTCAGTACGCCCAGTTCTGCGCAGAACGCCGGTCCCATTGAGATCATCAGCCCCAGCTCGCCGTCCCGGGGCAGCTGCTCCAGGGTTTGGGCCAGGACGAACAATACAGACACCGAGCTCATGTTGCCATGAGTTGCCAAACTATCCCAGGTTTTCTGAAACGCTCCCGGAGGGAAGGGAAGGGCTTCCTCCATAGCTTCCAGCACTTTGGGTCCCCCCGGGTGGGCGACCGCAAACGCCAGGTCTTCCAGATTGACGCCCGCTGCCCGGCACACTGTCTCGGTGGCTCCAGGCATTTCGCTGGCCGCGATCTTGGGGACATCCGGGCTCAAAACGACCTTGAATCCAGTGTCCACGATATCCCATCCCATGACTCGCTCGGTTTGGGGAAAGAAGGCCGACTGCCAGGCAAGCAGCTCCATCGGAGCCTCGGATGCCAGCGGATGATCGTCCCCAAGCAGCAGGACGGCGGCTCCTCCGTCTCCAAAGAGCCCCGAAGAAATGATGTTGGCCACGCTGAGATCCTCCCGCTGTAGCGTCAGCGAGCAGAGCTCAACCGTGAGAAAAATGGCTGCTTCTTGAGGATGACCGCGGAGGTAATCGGCTGCCCGGTGAATTCCCGCGACTCCGGCCAGACATCCCAGCCCAAAGATCGGAAGGCGTTTCGTAGTGCCGGCAAACGGAAGCCGGTTCATGAGTCGCGCCTCCAGACTGGGAACCGCTATGCCGGTCACGGTGGAGCTGGCGAGCAGTGCAATCTCCTGGGCTTGGATACCGCTGCGCTCCAGCAGACCCGAGACCGCCTTCTCGGCAAGATCGAGCGAAACCTCGAGCCAGGCGTCGTTGCGCGCCTGCAGCCCGGTAAGGCTTTCATAGTCCTCGATGGGTAAGGCCAGGTGGCGCCCACCCACCAGGACATGACGGTGGAAGGCTGCGATGCGTTCCGGATTGAAATAGCGCTGGGACCATTGTTTGAGCAGGCCCTCGATCAAGGTTTCCTGGTCGTAGTAGTGGTCAGGCAAGGCACAGGTGACACTGTGGATATAGGGCATTCTCTTACCCTTGCCCTTGCCTTTGCCTTTGCCCTCCAATCGTCTTGCGTTTTTCTGGCCTGGACGCAACCGAAAAGATGATGTCAGGGCAAGGGCAAGATAAAGACACGCTTGGATCGCTATAATCCATTGCTTACGACTATAGATGAGAGGAGGGTTTGAATGAACCGTCTTGTCGGGTTTTCCTGTTTCCTGGCGCTTTGCGGCCCCACCTTTCTGGCCGCTTCACACACCGAGCGAGAAGGGGCTGACGCCTACTTCTTTGACCAACCCCAGGACACGGGCCAGCGACTGCAGCTCTTCTTGAATTCCTATGCCTGGGCGGATCGCTGGGAGGTAGGCGGAAGGATCATAGGGCTTGGGCTCGCAGTAGCATTTTTGTTATACTCCTGGGTGGTATGGTGAAAGAGGTTACAGTGCGACGAGTGGGCGGTTCGGTTGGTACAACGCTACCCAAGGACATGGCTGAGCGGCTGCATCTGGAGGCTGGTGATCGGCTCCTGGCGGTTGAAACGGACCAGGGAATTTTGCTCACTCCTTTCGACGCCAACACAGAGAAGGCACTTGCCGTGGCTGCCAAGGCCGCAAAGCGTTACCGCAACGCGCTGCGGGAGCTCGCCAAGTAATCTGAGTGAAAGAACCTGCCTGGATAACTAGGTTGATTGTCGAAGCAATTCACTTTGACCAGGTCCGTGAGCATGGAGGACTTCACGGACTCCGCGACGAGGGCTTGCTGGAGTCCGCCCTATCGAGACCGCTCAACCAATGGTTGTATGGGGAAGAAAAGGAGTTAGCCTCGCTGGCTGCTGCCTACGGCTTCGGAATTGCGAGGAATCATCCCTTCCGCGACGGTAGCAAACGAACCGCTTTCCTGACCATGGTCACGTTTCTTGGTCTCAATGACTTCAACTTCCAGGCTGACGAAGTCGCAATCGTCTCTACAATGGTCGCTCTTGCGGCTGGGCAGCTTTCCGAGAGGCAGCTCACCGGCTGGCTGCGCAAACACATTTCACCGGGGGAATAGATCACTCGTCATTTTGGCCGCTACTCGAATGCCTTACCGGGGGAAATCGGCGCCAAGCCTGCCCCCGGACAACTGTCAGCGTGTGCCGCACCCTTGCTCTTGCCTTCGCCTTCAAACTTGCCTGTACCTGTACCTGTGCCTTCCAGGTTCTCTTGCTGCCTATTCCAAATAATCTTCCTCCCGCGTTTCCCCCAACGGGAGCGTTGACGGATGGGAATCTGAGGCCTGGGGAACAGATCCTGCTTGAAATCGTTTCGAGGCGGACCGGATTGATCAAGAGCCTGGAGGCAGGCAAGGGATGGGACAAGATCAAGGGGGAAGGCACAGGCACAGGCGAAGGCAAGTTTGAAGACGAGGGCAAGGAGGACATGAAACACAAAGCAAGCGGCCTCGAATTCGGCTGAGGTTCTGTCCTGGGCTCTCCTCCTTACGGCAAGGGTCCCCGTAAGGTAGGACAGGACACACCCACTTTCCCGACAAGAACTGCCTGGAAACCCTCAGCCAGACCGGAGTTCCACGGTTTGCTACCTCAGGAAGAACCTTGGAAAACTCAGCTTGTCACTTTCTTGTCGTGCACCCGGAAGGGAGACTTCCTTGACCGACGAAACTCCCGGAGATAGACTCCGGAGCAGTAACCCCGGTTCAAGAGAAATGGAGAAACCCGCATGCGTCACCGGACCCTACTGCCGTCTCTAATACTGCTTCTGCTGAGCGGGCAGCCCTTGCCGGCCGAACACCATAACGGAGATGAGCCTCTGGATATTGGGACTCGCCTGGAGCTGTTCCTGGACGATCATCTGATCGAGTACATGACCGGAGATCTCGATCTGGAGCTTCGCACCCCATTGTCGGCAGGCAAGGCATTGACCTTCGAGAAACCGTGGGAGGGCACGACCTGTTTCTACGTTTCCGTGGTCCACGGCGACGGCCTGTATCGGATGTACTACCGGGGCCACAGCTTGCCCTCTGCTGTCGCGCCGTCGCTGTTGGAACCGGGGGAGACGGTCATACCCGAACACTTGGAGGTGACCTGCTATGCCGAGAGCCGCGACGGTCGAAGCTGGACCAAGCCGTCTCTGGGCCTCGTAGAGTTTGAGGGTTCCAAGGACAACAACATCATCTGGGACGGCTGCGGAAACCACAATTTCATGGTTTTTCGAGATGGCAACCCGGCGGTGCCAGCCGAGCAGCGCTACAAGGCTCTGGCCTCGGGAACACCCAACCGGCCCCTGAAGCGGATGATGGGAATGGTCTCGGCAGACGGAATCCGCTGGAAAGCCATTCAGGAGAAACCGATTCTGACCCAGCCTCCCACCGACTGGGGAGGAGACGGGATCTTTTGGGACAGCGCCCGCAACCGGTATGTCGCCTATCTGCGTGTCTGGTATCCTCCCCGTCACTCCCGACCTGGTGTCAGGCGCCCCGCGACGATTCGAGCTATTGGCCTTGCGACGTCGACTGATTTCTTGAACTGGAGCGATTTGCAGGACATTGACCTGGGCGGAGCTCCCCGCGACCACTTCTACACCAACGGCATGACTCCGTATTTCCGGGCGCCTCACCTCTTCCTCGGTTTCCCCAAGCGCTTCGTCCCCTGGCGAACCTACCTCTCCGACTCGCCCGAGAATGGAGTGTCCGACACCGTCTTCATGAGCAGCCGGGATGGACTGAATTGGGACAGAACCTTTCTGGAGTCTTTCATTCGGCCCGGACGCGACCGCAAGAACTGGATCAATCGCAACAATATGACGGCTACCGGCGTGGTGGAGACAGGCGACGATGAGATCTCGCTTTATGTGCTGCGTAACTACAAATCTCCCAGCATCCACATGGAGCGAATGACGTTGCGCACCGACGGTTTCGCCTCGCTCCGGGCCCGATATTCCGGGGGCGAGATCCTGACGAGGCCACTCAAGTTCGAGGGCAGCAACCTGGTCTTGAATTTCTCCACCTCCGCCGCGGGGAGCATCCGCCTCGAGATCCAGGATGGCGACGGAAGTCCGCTCCCTGGGTTCAGCCTGGCGGAGTCGCCGTTGATCTGGGGGGATGAGGTCGAGCATACGATCCGCTGGAAGCGGAGCCACAGCCAGGCCACATCAGACAAGCCGCTGGGGAGAGTCTCCGGAAAAGCGGTGCGGCTGCGGTTCGTGATGAAGGACGCGGACCTGTACTCACTGCGCTTTCGGTGAGGGGATGAGTCCCACATCGCCCAGTAGGTGCCGACAGGGCCGTACAGAGAGGATTCAGAAATGCCGAAGTATCGTTTCGAGCTCCAGAGCCAGCGCCGCAGGGCCATCGACGATCGTGTCCTGGTCTACATTCTCGAAACAGAGAAATCCGGTCTGATCAGAAATGGACGAAATCTAAGGCTTGACGACAAGAGTTTCACGAGCTTGCCTTTGAAAAAGACAAGGGTGAGGCGGTCGACACACACGCCAAGTTTGGTCTGATTCACAGCTTTCGTCAGACCGGTGGTTCGCCCTCCAGTTCGTGCTCAATGAGAGTGTGCCGGGGACAGAGCGCCGGGCAGACGTCGATCTGGACGTGGGCGTGTTTCACCGTTCGGCGCCTTCTGTCGTCTACGACGATTTCAGAACCAGGTGGCCTGAGGTCACCGAACGCTACAGTTTCTGATGCCAACGGGACGACTTTATGGCGTGAATCGGCTGGGTCGCTACCTGAATCAATCCGCAGACTTAGGGCTCGTGCAAGAATAACTTCACATTCTGGCATCTCATCTTCACGCCATCTTCGGCCGCTTCTCAATCGCGAAATCCTCAACGTAGGCCTGGCTACGCCTGCGGTTTCGCTCAATCGTCCGCGACCAAATCTGGCGCAAAGCTGAGCGCCAACTCTGCGAAGTCATTCTTGCACGAACCCTTACTCCAGGAATTGCAGAGAGTACAAGTCTCCATCCTTGACGACGAACCTTAGACGGACCGTCCTTCGCTGGAGTGCACTCACATCGCCGCCCTTCTTCCAGGAGACCACCTGCTGGATCGAATCTCCGTAGATTTCAGGACACTCGGCCAAGGAGTAGCCCTCGATGGGACGACCCTCCGGGTCCTGGATCTCGACGCCGAGGCTCCCGGCTGCCGAAGTGGAGAAGTTGATGGTCAGGCGGGAACCACTGAAGCGGAGCGGCCGCGTGATCATCTCGCCGCCAACCAGGGGTGCCCGCAGTGACACGAATCCGTCCTGGCGGTAGGTGTAGCGCCGAAGCCGGCTCCCCCGTCCGGCGTAATACCCTTCGGTGACGTAGAGGGACAGCTCTTCAGGCTCCCCTGGGACCGACGAGGGAAGGCTCAGGATTCCCCAACCAGTCATGTTGTTTCGGGTGATCCAACGGTCCTTCTGAAGGCCCGGGCGGATGATGGCCTCGCCCCAACGGTTGAAGTGGAGGCCGTCGCGGCTGCTCATGAAGACTCCATCCGAAACCCCTGTCAGCTTGCGATCCGAATTTCTGCCAGGGACGAAGCGCTTGGGAAAACCGAGATAGATGTGGGGAGCCCGCGCATAGGGCCGGATCTGGTTGGTGTAGAGGTGCTCGACCGGCGCGCCTGGATACTCGAGGAACTGGGGCTCGGTCCAGTGCAGGAAATCCTTGGAAACCGCGGTCTTCACGTCTCTAACCCGCTCTCCGCTGGGGTAGGTGTGGCTGCTTCTGAGGTAGCAGACGTAGCGGCCTCGGAGGGCGTCCCAGAAGGCCAGGTTCTGGGAATCCAAACCCATTTCCCCCTTGGGGATCAATGGGTTTGGCGAAAGCAAAGACCAGTGGATACCGTCGGGTGATTTCAGCGCATAGACACCGTCGTCGCCCCGGGCGACTGACTTGTACCGCGCGTCGGGAGCGCAGCGCGGGTTGGTGTCCTTGAAGATGGCCATGGGGTTTTGCTGCTCACTCTTGGCCCAGGGATTGTCCATCCAGACGATGTTGTTTTCGGTGGAGCCTTCATATTCGTAGAGTCCCAGCTTGGGTCTCGTCCAACGGAGCCCGTCCTTGCTCTCGGCGTAACTCACCAGAGCGTGTCTGACCTCCTTTCCCGGCTCGTAGTGGCGTCCACCGTAGTACATCCTATAAATGTCCCCATCCCGGAACAGAGTGTGGTGGGCGGTGAGATTCCCCTCCCAGGGAACGTCATGGACCAGGACGACCTCCCGGCGTTGGGGCTTGTGGAGCTGAAGACGGGCTTTTCCCTTCAGCGTCTGGATCAGAAATCGGTCTACCAGAGGTTCCAGGCGGGATCCCAGATCGATGGGTTCGTCGGATTGGCCAGGAACGGTCGTCAAGGCCAGGGTCAGGGCGAGGAGTAGCGTAAGCCGATGGCTTGCCTTCATTCGAGGTCCAGGAACTGGAAGGCATAGAGTTTGACAGACTGACCTCTGAAGCGCAGTCGGATAGACTTGCCGAAAATAGAGGACAGGTCCTCTTTTCCTTTCCAACTCACCAACCGGTGGACGTTGTTTGAATCCAGGCGATCGGCGTCGTCCTCACCGAAACCGGGAATCGGTTGCCCACTCTGATCCAGAATCTCCACCTTGAGCCAGCCACGAGAGCTGGCATCCAGGTTCACTTCCAGCCGATTTCCGGCCAGCTTGAACGGGTGTGTCGTCAAGGTTGCACCTTGCGTCGATGCATCTCGTGAGATGAAGCCGTCGCGTCGGATGCGGACCCGTCCGACAGAAGAACTGTACGTCTCCACCTTTGACTGGTCGTGTAGTCGATCGTAGCCGGTGTAGTACATCCAGAGCTCATCGCCGCGGGCCACGAGCCCCCGGCCCATATACAACATCCCGGAATCGAATTGCCCCCGGCGGCCCAGACGGACAAAGGGCTCTCGCCAACGCCGGAAGTTTTTACCGTCGCTGCTCGTAGCCAGTTGGATGTCCAGGGTGTCGCTGCTGTGGTGAAAGGCGGCAGGAAAGATGAAATAAGCCTCTCGAGCGAAAGGGTACTTGATGGCCGCCGTGTCGTAGAGTCCTCCACCCCATAAGTCCTTGTCTTCGGGATGGTCGAAATCGGGCTCCAGGATTTTTTCCGGTTCCGGGAAGTTCTCGAAGTCCTCGCTCTCGGAGCGGCCGATGGCACGGTAGTCGAAGGAACCCCTCAGTTCCCCCTCCTTGACGCGCAGGAATTCGTTCCAGCGCACGAAGGCCACGTACTTTTTGATCCGTTCGTCCCAGAAGGCCGCGTTTGCGGTGTCCGTGTACCAGGGAAGGATGGACTCGTTCTCGGTGTAGGTCCAGTGGACGCCGTCGGGTGAATAGGCTCCGCCAATACCCGAATAGTGCCAGCTAGCAGGGGGGGTGTCCGCGTAGCGGAAGCGGGCACCCCCATCGTAGAACGAGACGTACGTGTACTTGCCTCGACCGCAGATCAGCTTGAAGCGCTTCTCGTCGCTGGCCGATGGATCCAGGAAGACGCTGCCGACATCCGTCAGGACGATGTTGTTTTCCTTGTTACCCCGATAGGACACCAACCCCAGGCTGGGTCGGGACCAATGGATCCCGTCGGTGGAAGTGGCATAGCAGAGCCTGCCTACCTTGTCTTCTCCCCGCGCACCGTACCAAAGCTTGTAGAGGCCGTCATGGTCGACCACGCTGACGCTGTGTAGTCCATACTTCTCCCAAGGCTTTTCGGGCGAGAGAACCGGTCCCTCGGTTCGGAGAGCCGGGTTGAGGGTGATCTCGAATCCCCCTCCGGCGTCTGCCACCAACGAATCATTGAAGAGAAGGTGGCGCTGTGTTCCCAGGTCCAGATGCCTCACGGCGACAGGCGGCGTCGACTGGCAAGCGGTTGCCAGTCCCGACAGTAGCAGGATCGAGATCAGGCGAAGACAGAGGCTCCTCGATCTGGGTAAGGAAAGGGGGCTTACTTCAGCGGATTTCGGTACCATACGACGTTCTTGCTCCCTCTGCCGGCAACCAGTAGGTCGAGGTCCTTGTCCGCGTCCAGATCCACCGCTCGGATATCATAGGCTTCCTGGTTTTCGTCCAGGATATGCGTCTCGAACTGACCGGAGCCGTCGTTCTCGAACCAGGCGGCTTGCTTGGAACCGAAGGCACAGGTCGCGGCGTCAATGTCTCCGTCCGAGTCTAGATCCGCGACGGTGAGAGAGTGAGGCTCCTGAATGGTGACATTGATGTCGTGAAGCTTCCAATCGGGAGCCTCGAACCAGATCAGACCCTTGGCATGTCCGCGAGAGGCTATGAAGTCTGTCTTGCCGTCGCCGTTTACATCGGCTGGGTGGATGTTGGTTGCGCCCGGCTCGTCGCCTCCCAGGCGATGCTTCGTCCACGGCTGTTTCGGATCTTCGGGAGCCTCCCACCAGGCAAACCAATTACCCAGACCGGTGGAGTCGCTGGGTCCCCCCTTGGCTGCGCTGGCAGCATCCGGTCGTCCGTCGCCATTGACGTCGCCGAATCCCAGATAGTGACTCAGACCGGGAGCGTCGCCGGCGGCGAAGACGTAACGGTCCCAACTGGGAGCCAACCGGGGATCCTCAGGGACCCGCAGCCAGACCAGGGAGTCGGGGAAGGGGCCTTTGGGTTGGGCGCTGGTGGCGAGCAGATCCAGTTTGCCGTCCTGGTCGACGTCGCCTGTCAAGAGTCCGTGGATCCCGTCGACCTGATCGTCCACCAGGTGATAGGTCCAGGGTTCCGACAACGGGTTCGTGGGTTGTTCCAGCCAGAAGATGAGGCCCGGTTGGTAGCGGGCACCGATCCAGTCCATGTCGCCGTCGTCGTCCACGTCCAGGACTTCGCTGTGGATGCAGTCCTTCTCTTTGTCATCGAAGAGGATGATCTCCTTCCAATCAGGAGCCACGAAGAGACGGGTCTTGCCATCGCTGCTGCTGATCACATCAGGCAGGTCATCCCCGCTGAATTCTCCTGCTACTGCGGTCAAGGTCGGGAATCCCGAGTGGATCTCTTGCTTTTGCCACTCTACCTTCTGAGGAGGAGCGATGGGATCCGGTTTCGAGGCACAGGACAGACACAAAAAAGCGTTGGCCAACAGGACTGAAGCTGGCCGGAAGAAACGAAACTGGTCAGGTGATCGAAATGGCAGATGATTGTTCCTCAATGCTTACCTCCCCATTGTATGAGTCTTGTCCGGACTATAAGCCCGCGTCACCTGGAATACCAGTCGCGATTTACTGCCCAAGTCTCCGAAAGGTGTGCCGAGGGACGCGGTCCGAGGGGCGAGTCTGGTCTGTTATAATTTTTCATGTAACCACCTAGACTTGATTTACAAAGGAGAGAACTCCCGATGAAAACTAGACTTTCTGTTTGCCTGGCGATGACCCTGATTCTGAACCCACTCTTTGCCGGAGTCGTTTACGAGATCGATGTCACAGATCACGAACAGTCCCCTCCTAAGACCGAAAGTATTGCGGCTGCTGTGGAAGGACGCCATCTGAAGATGGGGAAGGTTTCAAAGGGGAAGGGCAAGCAAGGGGAGATGATCTTTCGTGGAGATCGCCGCGACATGGTTGTTGTCGATCACGAAAATGGCAGCTACCACGTGATGGACAAGGAAGCGATGGATCGAATTTCAGGGAAACTGAGTGAGGCGGATCGGATGATGCAAGAAGCGCTCAAGAACGTGCCTGAAGACAAGAGGGCGATGGTTGAGCAGATGATGAAGCAACGCATGCCCCAGAAGGCAACGAAGAGCTCCGAGGACGAGCTCAAGAAAACCAGCGAATGGGCCGATCACAACGGTTACCCTTGCGTGAAGTACGAAGTGTTGCGCGATGGCCGTAAGGTTCGGGAGCTTTGGGTAACGGACTGGGACAATGTGGAGGGCGGAAGTGACGCCGTCGATGCGTTCGAAGATATGGCTGATTTCTTCAGGGAAATGATGGACTCCTTCTCAGACGCTGCCGGCGTAGGCCTTGGGCGAGGCGCGGGAGGCGTGGCAGATATCGGCTTCGAGCACATGAGGGAATTGGGTGGGTTCCCGGTAGTGACCCGCGACTTCGGGGACGACGGTTCGCTGGAGGGCGAAACCGCGCTGCGCTCTGCCAAGCGGCAAACTATTGACCCGGACGCCTTTGAGCCCCCTTCAGGCTACAAGCGGCAGGAGATGTTCCAAGGGCGGTAGGAGTTTTGGAGAATTTGTCTGAACCTCTGAACCTCTGAACGTCTGAACGTCGCATGTCTGCAGTTCTGAAGGACGTTCTTTCCCCTGAACAATGATCACCAAACCCAGTACCGTGATTGTTGTCGGTGCTGGTCTCGCTGGATTGAGTGCCTCCTTTCACCTGGCCGAGAAGGGTGTGAACCGTCTCTTTCTCCTGGACAAGGGCCGGGTAGGCTGCGGTTCCAGCAGCCGTTCCGCTGCGGTCAACGACATGCTTATGTCGACCGAAGCCGCGACCCGGGCCAGGGCCATCAGCTTCGATATTTTTGAACGTTTCAACGACCTGTTGGACGACGATACCTTCCACCAGGGTTGCCTCTGTCTTTACACCCCCGCGCAGTTCGAGACCGCCCAACAGCTCCACGAGATGCAGCGGGCCGCCGGTGCGCAGTTCGAGGTGCTCTGCCGCCCCGACAAGCGGCAGAACGCGTTGCGGGGTGGCGACTACGGCCCCGTCATCATTGCCGGTAAGAGTGCCGAGAGCAAACTGATTCTCCGGCTCGAGAGCGGAGACGTGGCATGCAGATGCCTCCGACCGGTCCGCTGCCGGCGGGGGACATCGGTATCCTTCGCGCTTGGATCGACCAGGGCGCGGAATGGGGTGAAATCGAGCTTAAACCGCAGGAGCCTCGAAAACCCCTCGATCCAAAGCTCAAGGCACTGATCGTGGCCGTGCGGGGACAGGATACCGTGGCCGTGAGGAAGCTCCTCGACGAGGACGCTGAACTCGCGAAAGGGAAAGACTACAGCGACTCGACACCGCTCCATCATGCCGCTGCCTTCGGGAACTTAGAGACCCTCAAGCTCCTGCTCAACAGTGGCGCAGATGTGAATGCCAAGAATCGCCTCGAAGGGACGCCTCTTCACTGGGCCGTCCGAAACCATGAAAAGATGGGGCTGCTGTTAGATCACGGCGCACACATCAACGACAAGACGCAGGACGGAAGCACGCCGCTATACCTCGCCTCCCGCCGTCGCGACAGCCCCTCGGTCTTGCGGCTGCTACTCAAAAAAGGAGCCAACCCGAACCTCGCGACCCTGAACGGACGCACACCATTAATGGCAGCGGCGGGGGACGGAAACGTGGTGGCCATGAGACTCTTACTCGCCAAGAGGGCCGACGCGACAGCCCTAAGCGGGAGTGGGGCCGGGACGCTGATAGACGCTGCACGGAGCCGCAACCTGGAAGCGGTCCGGCTCTTGCTCCGTCACGGCGCGGACGTCAAGGTGGAGACGAAGCGCAAGCAGACCGCCCTCGCCATAGCCGCCCAGCAGGGCGCTGAGGACATTGTCAAGCTCCTGTTAGAGAAGGGTGCCCACGCGGATGGTCAGGACTACCGCGGCTATTCACCCTTGATGTGGGCGGCTTATTCCGAGACCATGCCGGCCGGGATCGTGAAGACGCTGCTTGACAAGGGCGCGGACGCCGGGGTGAGTGGGGAGGGCGAAACTCCACGGACTCTCGCCAGCAAACGTGGCGACAACGAGGTCGCCCGCTTGCTGGGTGTTTCAGAGGAGCAGCGCAAGAGCGGAAGCGTTGCCGTCTCGGTGCCGCTGTCTTCCCCCGAGCACTCCATCCCCGACGCCGTCGCGAAGGCCATCGCACTGCTCGAGAAGCAGAGTCCGCAATTTGTCAGGAAGGGGGGGGTGCAACTCTTGTCACAACCAGTACCTGCCTTCCGCGGCGGTTGCGCTGGCTCGCGACCGTGGGATTCCGGCTCCCAGGGAACTGACACAGATTCCCTTGGAGCTGCTTGAACGAAGCCCGGAACGCACAATGAACATGGCGGCCTTCAGTCCCAACAGTGTGGGCTATGAGATGTTTGGCTTCGTTGCCAACAAGAGGCCGGCGGACGAATACACCGACTCGCTGGTCCACTACCTGAAGTTGCGTCAGTCCCCCGATGGACACTGGGCGACGATGGGCAACCGTCCACCGCTCACGTACTACGCCTACATCACGACGGCAATGGTAGTCAAAGCCCTGCGGTACTATTCGCCTGCGACGGAGAGTAGGGATACGGAAAAACGCCTGGCACGAGCGGCTGAGTGGCTCGAGTCCGCGAAGCCGGGGATGACGCAGGGACGGGCGTTCCAGCTGCTTGGGCTGAAGTGGGCGGGTGTTGACGAGGCCGTTATCCGGAAGTCGGCTCGTAGTTTAATCGAGACGCAGCGTGAAGATGGCGGCTGGTCACAGCTTCCGAGCATGGGTAGCGATGCCTACGCCACGGGTGAGGCACTCTATGCACTTCACCAGGCAGCCGACATGAAGGTCGAGCACGAGGTCTACCAGAAGGGCATGCGATACCTTCTGGGTACGCAGGCGGTGGATGGGTCTTGGCACGTGAAGACCCGGGCGTTCCCGTTGCAGCCGTATTTTGAAAGCGGATTCCCCTACGGGCCGGACCAGTGGATCTCGGCGTCTGGGACGAGCGGGGCCGCTATGGCGCTATCGCTAGCTGTTGAGCCGGAAAGGTTGAGCCAACGATAGGAAGACGATCCTGGCGGATCGACTATCTTCCTCAACGAGGAGCCTCGACCCGAACCGACGATCAGGACAAGGCTCTAGGCTGTGTCGCGGTCAGTGACGCTCGAAGCGCTCCTTTTTTGGTTTGCGGAAAGGCTTGTGGCAGCCCCCACAGGTTTTTCCAGTCGCTTTCACCTGCGCCCCCAGCGCCTCCCAGTCGCCCGCCTCTATGGCCGCGAGCTTACCACTTTTCTCAGTCAGCTTCTTTGCCACAGTGACGAACTTATCCCAGTCCTTCCAGACATCCGGTTTGCTGTCCGTTTTGCCCTCTGTGATCTCTTTCATGAACGCGGCTTCGATCAGCCTACTGGCGTCATGAATGGCTTTAGCGTGGACACCAATATTGGCTTTAGAAGGCAGATTGGTTTTCAACGATACCCCGATTGCCCCCCAATTCGCCCCGATCGCGGCCATTAACTGTTGCCGGTAGGACAGATAGTGCTGGTCCTTCGGCTGCGCAAATGTGCTTGTCACCGAAATCATCAGAGCTATCCCTATGAGAACGGACATCCACAGCTTGAAACCTAGGTTTGTCATAAGCGGCTGTTCCCCCTATAGCAGTTTGTGTCGAGGAGACCTACGTGGCGTATGCGGACCTGCTAGATCACCCGTGTACAATTGAGGGTTTGAAGCGTTCACCGATAATGTGGTGCAATCCTCTCCGTGCCTCACGTAACATGTACGACCAGGGAACCGTTATAGGTGTCAAACCAAATATCGCTCGGAGTCGTTGATCAGTCGGTGCTGCGTAAGGGTGCCAAGGCATCCGAGGCGCTTGCCGAGACGGTCCGGCTGGCACAGGCCGTCGAGCAGTTCGGCTACGCTCGGTACTGGGTGGCCGAGCACCATAACTCGACCTCCTTCACAGGTAACGCTCCGGAGATTCTGGTAGGTCAGATAGCCGCCAACACCTCGTCGATACGGGTGGGTAGCGGCGGTGTTATGCTTCCCCACTACTCCGCTCTCAAGGTAGCCGAGCAGTTTCGGATGCTGGACGCTTTCCATCCCGGCCGAATCGAGTTGGGAATTGGCCGCGCTCCCGGGAGCGATCAGCTCACGGCGGCCGCCCTGACGTTTCCCCGGCCGCCGATCGACATCAATCGGTTCCCACAGATGGTTGCAGACCTCCTAGGCTTCCTCAACGGCCGGGTGGAGAACGGTAATCCCTTCTCAGGGATCAAGGCCCAGGCGGGTCCGCAGCCGGAGTCCGCGCCAGATGTATGGGTGCTGGGCTCCAGCGATTTCAGCGCTCGACTTGCTGCGTTGTTGGGGCTTCCATTCGCTTTTGCAGACTTCTTTGGCAACACAGGAGCCCATGGACCCTTGGTTGCCGATCTGTATCGCGGACAGTTCAAACCGTCGGAGTACCTTTCGGAGCCGAGGATGAACGTTACGGTTCAGGCTCTGTGTGCTCCAACCGAGGAGGAGGCGGAGTTCCTGGCGTCCAGTCGCAACCTCAACAAAGTAGGTCAACGTCTGGGCCTCAACGAAGGACTTCTTCCCCCCGAGGAGGCCTCGCAGTACAAGCTTTCTACGGCCGCCCAGCAGCACATCGAGAGCCTCAAGCCGTCATACGTCGACGGCGGCCCCGGTCAGATCCGTGAGAAGATCCTCGAACTGGCCGAGCGCTATGGCACCAATGAAGTCAGTGTCGTTACGACGTGCTACTCCTATGAGCACCGCGAGCGTTCCTATGGGCTCATAGCGGAAGCGTTGGGGGTGCCGAGAGGTCACACAGGTGCGGTGTCGCCTAGTCATAGTTGATGCGAGCGTGGCTTTGGCCTCCAGGCGGAAGTCTTCTTCCTTCGAGCCGTTGGCTCGACCCTCGGCGTCCTGGAGAATATAACCACGTCGGGACGCAAAATTTCCTTGTGGCCGCTTTCTTTGCTCTGCGGATCCGAAGATCTAGTATTCTCTACGTAGGCTCCTCTGCGACCTGGAGACCCGCGTCAATTGGCCAAAGCGTCTCCAGATCACTGCCAAGCCCGGGGAAGGCGGTCTGGGTGGAATGTATCGGGCCGAGGACGGTACTCCAAAGCGCGAGCGGACCTCGAAAGGTACTTAACTCCTAAGTAAATCATGCTAGAGAGACTGGAGCTACTCATCCTGGCCTGGGGGGCAACTGACCTCGTTGCTCATGCGGCGGCACGGCTCATCGCTTTCGCCGTTGTCCTGATCCTGAGTCTTATCGTCTTCTTCATCTCCAGTCGAATCGTTCTGGGGATCGTTGAGCGAATAGCCCTCAAGACCAAGGTACAGTGGGACGACAAGATCGTTCGCAGCAAAGCCCTCTTCTGGGCTGCCAACCTGGCGCCCGCCATCGTGATCTACCTGCTCGCGCCCACTGCTTTGAGGGATTGGGATGGGGCCGTTCAGATTGTCCTTGGGATGGCTCAGATCTACATGATCCTGGTGGCGCTCCTCGCCCTGGACGCGCTACTCAACGCGGCCTTGGAAATCTACAACGACTTCCCGGTGTCCCGAGAGATCCCGC
This sequence comes from Acidobacteriota bacterium, assembly GCA_965219005.1. Classification (GTDB taxonomy): domain Bacteria; phylum Acidobacteriota; class UBA6911; order RPQK01; family JAJDTT01; genus CAUZIZ01. The sequence continues at coordinate 1,245,737 of CBDCMS010000004.1, forward strand.
TCAAGGGTTTCGTGCAGGTTGCGAAACTCATCCTCTACATCGTCGCCGCCATCATCGTGATCTCGACACTGCTCAGAAAATCTCCGGTCTATCTGCTCAGTGGAATGGGTGTGCTGGCCTCGGTTCTCATCCTGGTCTTCAAGGATGCGATTCTCGGTTTCGTGGCCGGGATCCAGCTCTCCGCCAATCGAATGCTGGCCAAGGGAGATTGGATTGAAATGCCCAAGTACGGAGCCGACGGCGATGTTCTGGAAGTCGCCCTCACCACCGTGAAAGTCCAGAACTGGGACAAGACCATCACGACGATCCCGACCTACGCACTCATCACTGATTCCTTCAGGAACTGGCGGGGAATGTCCGAATCGGGTGGCCGCCGCATCAAGCGCTCGATCTACGTGGACCTCAACACGATCAAGCGCTGCACGCCCGAGATGTTGGAGCGTTTCAAGCGCATCAAGTACATCGCGGGCTATGTGGAGGAGAAAAACCAAGAGCTGGCCAGGTGGAATCGGGAGCGCGGCATCGACATGTCGGACGTCGCCAACGCCCGCCATCTCACCAACGTGGGGACGTTTCGAGCCTACATCCAGAGTTACCTCGAAAATCACCCCGAGATCAATCAGGATATGACCCTGCTGGTGCGACACCTGGAGGCGATGGCTGAGGGTCTGCCCATCCAGATCTACTGTTTCTGCAGGGATAAGGCGTGGGCGAATTACGAGCGCATACAGGCCGACATTTTCGATCACATATTGGCCATCGCCCCCGAGTTCGACCTTCGGATCTTCCAGAATCCTACCGGCAGCGACTTCAGGACTCTCTCCAGCAACCGGGTGCGCCGAACGGAATGAGGAAAGACGAATGGGGTGCCAAGAAACCGCGGCTATCGCCACTTCAGCATGGCCGGACCCCGGCCAATCTTCCCTAGGCTTTGACACAGAGTGAAAGATAAAGGTATGCTTCTTGAAGATTTCTTCAGTTTAAGGCCTCCTGAAGTTGTCTGGAATAACAAATTGAAGGCCTGGTCAGTCTTACCCCTGCGAAAGATACCCCTTAAGGAATCACCGACTAGACTGTGGCACGAGACCAAGAGTCAGTCCCCCATGTTCTGTTCCTTTTCCGGTCACGATGTCAGGGTTGGAAGACACGCATATTCTCTTTAGGAGGAGAACAATGGGTAACAAATTATACGTGGGTGGTCTGCCCTATTCCACAACGGAAGAGCAGCTAGACCAACTCTTTGCGGAACACGGAACTGTCGAATCAGCCAAGGTAATAACAGACCGAGACACGGGTCGTTCACGGGGCTTCGGCTTTGTGGAGATGGAATCTTCTGGCGAAGCGCAGAAGGCGATCTCGGCCCTGGATGGTACTGATCTTGATGGGCGAACCCTTACCGTCAATGAGGCCAAGCCGCGGGAAAATAGATCCGGTGGTGGCGGCTACGGTGGCGGTGGAGGTGGAGGTGGACGAGACCGCTGGTAGCCAGATAGGCTAAGCACTAACCGAAAGAGGGGCGTACAGTCGGTGCGCCCCTTTTTTGTGTGCGGACATCCACGCTTTGGGTTCGTGCAAGAATAGCTTTGCATTCCGGCATCTCAGCTTCATACGATCTTCGGCCGCTCCTCACTCGCGAAATCCTCAACGGAGCCCTAAGCATGCCTGACCCTTGTAAATCGTTGGGAGGACTCAGTTGGTGCAAAAGCCGATTTTTCAATCATTTAGACATTGGGCCCTGCAAGAGTAAGATAGGTCGCATAGCTAACTGACTGATATTATGAGACTGTTAAGGCGGTCTGGCCTGCAGTCTAGTCTGCTCCAGAATCCATCGTCCAATGACGTACTATCCTTTCTGGCCTACTCATCGTCGGAAAGGAAGGGGAGAAGAATTTGTCGCTAGAAGATGAATACGACGGGCTCAAAGCGTTAGTCAGCCTCGGGGAAGAGAAAGGCTATCTTCTATACGACGAGGTGAATGATGCACTTCTCGAGGAGCGCCTTGATCCTGAAGATCTGGAGCAGATCCTCCACTTTCTCGCTGCTGCCGGAATTGAAGTGATCGATTCAGAGCACCGCGCCAAAGGCTCCCGACAGAAAACAGATGGCAAGGGAAAGGACGAAAGTCCGAACCTCAAGTTGACAGCCGAAAACCTGGGGAGGACAACCGATCCGGTCCGGATTTACCTGAGAGAAATGTCGACGGTGCCTCTTCTGAATCAAGTACAGGAAGTAGCGCTAGCCAAACGCATTGAGAAAGCACAGAAGAAAGTGCTCAAAGCGGTCTCAAGCTGTCCCCTCGCCGTCGCTGAAATCCTTGACTATGGGAGGGCGCTCCGTGACGGGGAAACTCCCATCACGAAGCTCGTCGACGTCGATAAGGACGGACGGACCGCGGAGAACCTGTCAGCACGACGAGAAGATGTGCTCGAGCGAATCGCCGAGATCGAGAGACTGGAAACGAAGGCTTCTCAGATTTGGACGCGTTTGTATCAGGCCCGCCCTGAGGCTACCGCCTACAAGCAACTATGTGCCCAGCTGGCGGATGATCGGATCTCCATCGCCCGCTGCATTCCGAAGCTGAAACTGACACCAGCGACCCAGGTAAAGCTGCTTACTTTGATCAAAACGACCTTCGATCGGATGGTGGCTTTGGAGGGGGAAGCGAAGAAATCTCAGGAACTGCTGAGATCTCCTTTGGAGCAGAACAAAGCGAGGAAAGTGAGCGATCTGCTTCGAGGACACGAAAAGGAGTTGAAGGAGATTGAGGAGAAGGTTCAGGCCAGCCCAGGAGAGCTCAAGCGGACTCTGGCGACGATCAAACAGAATGAACTGGAAGCAGATATTGCCAAGAAGGAACTGGTGGAAGCCAATCTCCGCTTGGTTGTTTCCATTGCGAAGAAATATCCTAATCGAGGCCTTTCGTTTCTGGACCTGATCCAGGAAGGCAATACCGGGCTAATGAAAGCGGTCGAGAAGTTCGACTATCGACGGGGCTATAAGTTTTCGACGTATGCTCACTGGTGGATTCGACAGGCCATCACACGAGCGATCGCCGACCAGGGGCGGACCATCCGCATCCCCGTGCATATGATTGAAGTGATCAACACGCTGGTGAAGGCCGATCGAGCTCTGGTCCAGAAATATGGGCGCCCGGCCACTGCCGACGAGATTGCTCAGAGAGTAGGGCTGCCTGTCGGCACGGTTCGCAAAGCCATGAAGATCGGGCAGCAGACAATTTCTCTGGAAACTTCAATAGGCAGGGAAGAAGACACGCCTTTGGGTGATTTCATCGAGGACCATGGAGCGCTCTCTCCGGAAGAGGCCGTGATCAATCACAATCTAGCAGACCGAAACTCTGCGGTCTTGCTAACCCTAACGCCCCGAGAAGAGCAAGTGATTCGGATGCGTTTCGGACTTGACGATGGCATCGGATGCACTCTCGAAAAAGTCGGTCAGAAGTTTTCTGTGACTCGGGAGCGGATCCGTCAGATCGAAGTCAAGGCGCTGCGCAAACTGCGCCAGGCGCCTCGGATTTAGCATCTATCACCCCCCCCCCACGGTGGAGGAGCCGTATTTACGTTCCTGTGTACTATGCTTGGAAGCCGAGTTGGAAGTAGCGGATCGAGTGGCTATTGTGGCCGTGTGGCGGTCTCCTTCAAGAAGGCAAGCAGGTCGGCCAGCTCCCGCTCAGACAGCAGCTGGTCCAGGCCGGAGGGCATGACGGAGACGGTGCCCGGTCTTATCTCGGCAATTTCGGTTCGAGCCAGACGAATCCTGGTCTCCGCTCCGGTCACCAACAGCACCTCGTCGCGACTGTCCTCACGCAGGACTCCGTTGTGTACTTCGCCTGACTTCGTCTCGATCACTACGGGTTCGTAGCTGCGCACGAAGCTGGTGCTGGGGAAGACCATTGACTCCAGGAGGTCCCGTTCGCTGCGAATCTGGCCGATTCTGGACAGGTCGGGGCCAAGATCTCCGCCCAGGTAACCCACCTCATGGCAGGAGGAGCAGGCTGCCTTGGACCCGTTGAAGACAGACTGGCCTCGTCGCGCGTCGCCTCCCTTGCAGCTTTTCAGAAGTTTCTCCAGGAGCGCCTTCTGCTGCGCGATGTTCAGGTCGAGCGAGGACAGGAGCTCCATCCCTTGCTTCCTCACAGGTTCGGGAAAGCTGAGCAAACTGGATTGAAGCTGATCTGGACGTAGACTGCCTAGACTGTGCGATTCTCTGAGGGAGGCAAGGAGCCTCTCGCCGACGCTCTCGTCGTCCGAGTTTGAGAAGGCGGACAGCAGCTTGGGAAGTTCCAGGGGGCCCACCCGCCCCAGGGAATCGGCCAAGGTCAGTAGTTGCCCGCGAAGCAGCGGGGCTTTTCCCAGTACCGTAGACCCCGCGGTACGAAGGACCAGGGGCTGGTCAGGCTCGAGGCTGTCTATCAATGCGTCGAAGAGCTCGGGCTCAAGGTTTCCCGGTCCTTCAGGGACTGCAGCCAGCGCCTGCAGACGAACTGATTTCTTGCGGCGGACGTCACTGCCGATTCTCAGGAGTACCGATTTAAGATCGTCGGCTCCCTCCTCGGGAAGAGGCAGAGCCGTTACCGTCGAAACCGCCGCTCCAACCAGGTCTGTACGCTTCTCGGAGAGGACACTGGCCAGGGACGTCGTCCACGCAGCTGGCAGCTCCCTCAGCGGGGCTTGTGCCATCGATCTCAGGGCTGCGATCCGGGAGTCCGTCGATGTGGTTTCCTGGACCAGACTGGCCAGGAGCTCCTGGATAGCGGCACTGGTGGAGAGCTCCGCCAGCCGCTGTTCGAGATCCTGATGCTCCTGGGGGGTCAAGGTCCTGTCCGCCAGATGTCGTCGGAAGAACCCGGTCAGGTCGGCGCCCCAGTCGGGATGGTGGCTGATGATCCACCAGGCGGCGTCCTGAAGCGGTAGGTCCTCAGAGGACAGCGTGGCTGTAACTGTCTCAGGAGCCAGTCTGCCGGCGTCCATCTGATCCAGAGCGATCAAAGCAGCCTTCCTGGTTGTCGATGAGGCACTCTGCAGACCCTCGGCCGTGCCGATCGGATCATCGATTTCGATCAGGGCATAGGTCAATGCGTGCTCCAGGATCCGGTCGTTTTCTGACGCGGCCTGGGCCAGGAGTCCGGGAACGGCTGACGGGTCGCCGATCCGGCCCACAGCCTCGGCCGCGATCCTCTGGAGGTGGCTTGAGCCGCTTTTCAAGAGCTCCATCAGCTGGGGTAGGGCTCCGGCATCCTGCCAGGCGCTGATCGAGTGCAGTGCAGCCTGGCGAACAGTGTCATCCCGGTCTGAAAGGGCCGTTCGAACCATCTCTCGAGCTCTGCCGTCCTCGATACGAGTCAGAGCCCAGACGGCTCCACGGCGAGCTCTGACGGATCGGGATTTCATCAATGTCTCAGCCAGAGCGGAAAAGGTTTCGGTTTCCAGTCTTGAAAGTCGATGGATGGCCTGGCTTCTCACCGCAGGTCGCTCGTCGTCGAGCAGCCCTGCCAGCTCCTCCGATTTCAGTCCGTCCCAATTGGTGCGCCGTCCCCGGGGATCCTTGATCCTTGGTGCGCCGCTCTTGCGAATCCGGTAGATGGCACCTGGGACATCGGGTTTGGCCAGCTGTGAAGTGGGGCAGCAGAGCTTGTACCAGCCCCCGGTGTCGATCACCAGCAGGCTGCCGTCGGCGTCTTCCAGGACATCCGTCGGATGAAAATCCTGGGCAGTGGAAACCAGGAAGTCGCTATCGTGGGTCTCGAAGGTGGCTCCCTTGGGCACCAGCACGTGACGCGTTACCTTGTGCAAGTTGAAAAGAGAGGTAAACAGATTGTCCTGATACTCCCGTCCGAAGACGGCTGAGTGGTAGCGGGCCAGTCCACAGGGCGCGCCGGGGCCGAAGTGGGTCATTGGAGGCAGCAGCTCCCCGGTTCTCTTGTGTCCGTCGGTAACGCCATGGGCCTTGCCGTATACGCCACCGTAGACGGCATGGATGAGGCCATCCCGGCGCCCTTGTCCAGGTTGGCGGACGAAGGTAGCTGAGACGATGCGCTCGCCGCCAGGGGTGAAGACGACGTCCACCGGATTGTCCATCCCACCCGTCATCACAGACTCGACAAAAGTATCTCCGGGGCGCCGTCGGAAGACATGTGCGGCACGAGTGACCAATGGGGCCTTGCCCGGACGAGGGTGGGTTTGCTCCGCGAATGCCCCCTTACACCAGTAGATCCATCCATCGAGCCCCAAATAGGGTCCGTGAAGATCGTTGGCGCAGCCGGTCAGAGTCTTGCCTTGAAACCACTCCTCCCGTCGATCGGCAACCCCATCACCATCCGTGTCGGTCAGCTTCCAGATGCTCGGCGGGGCGGCCACGTAGAGCGATCCGTCGAACCACAGGGTGCCCTCCGGGAACATCATTCGGTCGGCAAAGACAACCCGCGTGTCGAAGGTCCCGTCGCCGTCGACGTCCTCCAGTCTCAGGATGCTATGAGGCTTTTTCTGGAGCTGCTTCTCGACCTTTTCATTGGAGCCGGAAGATTCGGCGACGTAGAGACGGCCTTGTTCGTCGAAGGCAGCCACGATGGGGCGCTCCACCAGAGGCGGACCAGCCGCGAGCTGTAGCTCGAAGCCCTCGGGTACCCGGATCAGATCGATCGCAGAATCGGGTTCCCCCAGGAACAGCCAGCCGACGAGACCGATGGCGGCGATTCCGAATAGTGCGGCGAAGGCCCCTAGATACCTCACTTTACCAGGGATGCCTGAAACCACTCGACCATCCACTCGAAGTACTCCACCCGGAAAACATGGCCGTCATCAGGACGGTATACCTTGAATTTTTCCGGATGCCCAGCCTTCAGATAGGCTGGATTTGCCACTCGAAGGAGCTGATCGACGCCAGAGGCCGGCATATCGGGATCGTGTAGTGGTGCCAGAATTAACAAGGGACGTGGAGCGATGCAGCTGGCCACGATCTCCGGGTGGTCGAAGTAACGAAGCAGACCGGGAATATAGTGAAAGGAACTCTGTCGATCGGGATCTCCTTCATGGATATCCAGCGCCAGGCTGCCCAGACCGCCACACATTGGTGCCGCGGTAGCAATCCAGGGATCACACGCTGCTGCCCACCAGGCGGCATAGCCACCGAGTGAGAACCCGGTCAGCCCGATCCTCTGGGAATCGACCATCGGTTGGGACGCCAGCACCCGCGCCGCCTTGAGGGCTTCCTCAACCAGGAATCCCATCTGAGGTCGGCCATAGGGGGCCAAAAGGCGAGCTTCCCGGTCCCAGTCCTCAAACACCCGCCGACGTGCCACCGTGCCTTTGAGGGTGATCGACAGGGTGGCAAATCCGCGCCGGGCCAGCTCCCGAGCCCACCCCATCAAGGGATCCTCATCCGTGCTCCCACGATAGAAGCGAGCTTGAGTCATTCCTGCCGCGTCACCGCTGGTACCAGGCATGCAGACGACTCCGGGCAGAGAGTTGGTCCTGGCGCCGACGGGGATGATCAAGACTCCAGGGACCGTCTCTCCCAATGAATTCAGAAAGCTCACACTCGCTATCGAGAGTCCGTCGGCGGTTGTTTCTGACTCCCCTGTCTTGAAATTGACAGCCTTGGGTAATTCTCCCAGTCCCAACAGTTCCAAGACCTTGGGTCGGATGGCCCGGCCTCGAACCGGGTTCGGGTAGGCCGGGGTGATGTTGCGGGGGATCCGGTAGCGAGGAAGCTCTTCTTGAGGGGTTCCCTGCAAAAGGAGACCAAGAAGCGTCGAAGCAGCCGAGATTAGCCCGAATCTCAAGATTATCGGCGAGACAGGTTTCATGATTGTTGTTCCATTGTATCCCTGTTTCTTACCAGAACGAAACGACCCGGAACTTCTTACCCGGAACGAAACGACCAGGAACGATCAGACAAACAGCATCGGCCACGGACGATTGCCGCGCCGTAGTGGAAAATCTATGAATAGTCCGGGCAGGGCCGCTCGCGGATCTGTTCGGGTAGATAGGGTCGCGCTGCGGTGGCAACGCGCGACTTAGGCGAGAAAGAGGTGCGGCGGGATCAGTTCCCGACTTCTTGGTGGCCGTTCTTGGGAGCGACGTCGGTGTGGACGATGACCTTTGAATAGATTCGTCCCAAATCCACGTTTCCCTGTCGGAGCCGTGTCATGTGGCCCCAGCACTGTGAGCAGTAACCCCAGATCTCGGTCTCTCCGTTGTGACCTGTGGGTCGGCTTTCCAGGTGGGGTTGGATCAACTCCAAGCCCCGCCCACAGATACAGCATTCGTGCATGGTCAGCATTGCGTCATCGCTCCGACTTTTTCCTTTCCCTACATCCATCCGACTGCCTATGTTACTACAAGCGAGAATCCTAGCTGCTGATAGCAGCAAACCTCAAGCACCAAGGTCCAAATAGAGACGTTAAGAACAAATTTGGTAGACTGCGCTAGCATGATGCTTAGAGCGGCTTCGATCGCGCTCGCAAGTGCATTTCTGGCGATTGCCGCCGGATGTCAGAGCGAAGTTCTTAACCCGGTTGAAAAGAATCCCAATATTGTCCTTATTCTCGCCGACGACTTGGGTTACGGCGACGTCCAATCCTTGAATTCCCGGTCGAGGATACCCACTCCCCACCTCGGCACACTAGCCGCTGAAGGGATGACCTTTACCGATGCCCATGCTCCGTCGAGCGTTTGTACGCCGACGCGCTACGGTCTGCTCACCGGCCGCTACTGCTGGCGCACGCCACTGAAGCGGGGAGTCCTGGGAGGCTATAGTCCTCCCTTGATCGACCGGAAGCGCCTGACCATCGCCTCGACGCTGAAACAGCACGGCTATCATACAGGAGCCGTGGGCAAATGGCACCTGGGTATGAACCCCTCGTTCTCAGAACCCGCGCAGGCTGACAGGTCCCTGTGGCGAAGTGATCCGGGCGTGAACTTCGGGGAGCCGATCGCCGATGCTCCTACCACCCGGGGCTTCGGCAGCTACTTCGGCGTCAGCGCCTCCCTCGACATGGCGCCCTATGTGTTCGTGCGAGACAACCGTTTCACCGCGCAGCCGGTGTTTCAGCAGGAGCCGGTGCCGTTTCCGCACTTTATCCGAGCAGGACCGCGCGCCCGGGATTTCGTGGTGGATGAGGTTTTGGACAGGTTAACCGAGGAAGCGATTGACTTCATCCGGAAACAGGGGGAAAGGCGTGACCCCTTCTTCCTCTACTTTCCTTTGACTGCTCCTCATAAACCAACACAGCCACACGCCCGCTTTCGCGGAAGTACCGATCTGGGCGAATACGGCGATTTCGTCGTTCAGGTGGACTGGACCGTGGGACGCGTATTGGGCACCCTGGAGGAGGTGGGTGCTGCGGATAACACCCTTGTGATATTCACCTCCGACAACGGCTCGTACATGTTTGGCTCCGGTGATCCTGCAGAGAGAGATCATGTCGACGATCGCGGCGTCCAGGTCTATCGTACCGATCGTCATCGCGCCAATGGCCCCCTGCGGGGTACCAAGGCGGACATCTGGGAGGGTGGTCATCGGGTCCCCTTTCTCGCTCGCTGGCCTGGCGTCATCGAATCCGGTTCCCGGTGTGAGCAGACGATGAGCCTTACCGATCTTTTCGCCACCTGTGCCGAGATAGTCGGTGCGAAGCTGGAGGACGAAACCGCCGAGGACAGCTTTTCCCTGCTTCCCGCGTTGCGCGGCGAGGAACTCCCCAGAGGCGCTCCCGTGATTCATCACTCCTATGCGGGCATGTTTGCGATTCGCGAGGGGAACTGGAAGCTGGTCTTGGGCAATGGGTCAGGTGGGCGGGAGCAGCCTCTGGGAGAGCCCTTCGGCCAGCCCTACCAGCTGTTCGATCTCTCCCGGGACATCTCGGAGACAAGCGATCTGGCCCAAAGCAACCCGGATGTGGTGAAGCGCCTGGTTGCGCAGTTCGAGCAGATTAGGGACAGTGGACGGAGCCGTCCCTGAGGACAGGGGACGGAGTCGTCCCTGAACGATTCATCGGAACTCGGTGATTTTTAGGTCAGGGGAGCCTGAAGCGCAAGCGAGGGGTTGGGAATCAAGATCTTGCTGTTTCCTCTCTCCGGGAGTGGTCCCCCCGACAAACAATTTAGGTCATCCCGGCTCTTTTCTTGTCTCGGATCAGATGCCCTCCTGGTGATACATCTCTCAGGTCCCCAACCCCTCGCTCGCGCTTCAGGCTTCCATGGCTCGGGAAGTTTCTTTCTCGAATCTGGTTATGCACTTAACTCCGGATAGGTGACGGTGGGATAGAGCGAACAGGCTGTCAGGAGACGGTCGAAGAGCTCGGATTCCCAGAAACGACGATTGAAACGGTAACAAAACTCAGCCAGGTAACGTTGAAGGTGCTTGAGGCTGACCGCTTTCTGAGTCCCTTGGAGCTGAGTCTTGCAGTTGGAAATGAGGGTGTGAACCCATGGGAACTGTTCAAAACCCATCCCCACCCACTCGAGCCGGACGCGTTCATGCTGGTAGCCGGCTTGAGCTAAACCGACAAACGCGTGATAGGCGTCGCTTCGGATCTGAGCTCCGGGGTCGATCCTCGCCCAGGCGACCCGCTTCACATTGTCGCTGGTTATGTTATCGACCACATCCAGACTTAGAAACCTCGGCCCCCCGGCTTTCGTTATCTCCACCGCGGCCAGAACTTTGGCCTTGCCTTCGGTCCCTCGTCCTCGCTTGCGACCCCGACGATTTCTCCCTCGTCGTCGGCCTCCAAAGAAAGAGTCATCCAGCTCCACCAGGTGACTTAATTGGTAGCAGTCATTACGTTTGGCCATGGCTTGTCGGATCTTATGTCCCATCATCCAGACCGTCCGATAGCTTCCGATTCCCAGCAGCTTCTGCAGTCCCTTCATCGAGTAGCCCGCTTTGCAACGGCTCATCAAGAAGATGGTCCAAAACCAATATCTCAGGGGCACCCGCGTCTTGTGGAAAATCGTCCCGGCGGTGGAAGAAGCCTGATACCGGCATTGGCGACACTCCATCAATCGCCGGTGCTGCAACCAGTAGCCTCCTTGACCCCCACAACGGGGACAGACAAATCCTTCCGGCCAGCGTTTCTGCATCAGGTAACTCAGACAAGCTTCTTCTGTGGCAAAACGCTCTTGAAACTCCAACAAATTCATCTTTTCGTACATCCACTCACCTCCTGTCTCTCACCTTTTTTACTAGGTGGTGGTGACTTTTTCCGGAGTTAAGTGCATAACCAGATTCTCGAATGGGGCCAGCGCCCGGGTTCGGGTTCATCTCGTCTCTCAGATGCGGTAGTCTGATTGCCGACTGACATTGGGGCCGGACCAAGAGTACCGCTAAGGAGAACCCCTGAAAGAGGCAACATGAGCTTCAATGATTCGAAGAGTGCGGCGACGTCATCGCGGCCCCCTAACATCCTTTTCATCCTCTTTGATAAATGCCGCACGGACGCGGTCGGCTGCTATGGAGAAAAGGAGGTTCACACTCCGAACCTGGATGCTTTGGCAGGGACGGGAGTTCGATTCGCCAATTGCTTCACACCGCAGGCCCTGTGCGGTCCAGCGCGGGCGTCCATCTTGACGGGCAGTTATCCACATGCACACGGTCTGCGCCGCAACGTCTATCCGATCCCGACCACCTCGGTCCATTCCAACTACAAGGAGTCCATCGCCGACCCTTTTCGAGATCCGCGTTTTCGTCTCTGGGACAACTTTCCCTTTCTGCTCGACAATGCCGGCTATGCCACCGCCCATATCGGGAAGTGGCATCTGGGTCCTCCCAATCCCGGCTTCTTCGACTACTGGAAGTCCTTCAACTCGTTGCTCCGTCACTGGATCGGGGAACCCCACCAGTCCCGCTATCGTCCCGATGTCCACACGGAGCAGGGAATGCGCTTCATGGAGCGGCACGCGGACGAGCCCTTCTTCCTCTATCAGTCCTACTATGCACCCCATGAGCCCCTGGATCCGCCGCGCAGGTTTCTGGAGTCTTACCAGGGGGACGAGCGCGCTCCCTACTACGGTACGGTGTCCAACCTGGACTGGAACGTGGGCAGGTTGATCGAGACGTTGCGCCGTCTGGACATTCTGGACACCACCCTGATTGTCGCTACCTCGGACCATGGACGTGTCTGGGGCGACCGGCCAGGTACCGAAGAAGGACTGTGTGTTGCCTACGAAGGATCAGCCCGGGTTCCCCTGATCATGGCCCACCCGGGGTTACTCCCTCAGGGCACGGTATGGCAGTCCGGGGTCAGCCTGGTAGACCTGATGCCCACATTCCTGGAGGCTGGAGGGATCCAGCCCGTCATGGGGGTTCGCTCCTACACCCAGCGACTGAACCTGCACGGAGAAAGCTTGCTGGAAAGGGTCTCCTCAGGACAGGACCGGTGGGATAGGCCCATAGTGATCCAGAACATTCCCCAGGAGCCGATTGATGGGTCCCTGTACGACGAACGTGCGTTGAGGACGGAACGACACAAGTTGATCCTGCGCCGATTTGACTCGGGTGCCAATTTTCGGCCGGGTGAGCTCTACGATTTGCAAGAAGACCCGGGTGAACGGACCAATCTGTATGCTGCATCATCATACCGGCATATCCGACAGGAACTGGCACTTACCCTCCGGGATTGGGGGCAAGAAACTGAGGACCAAGTAGGGGTTGAATTGGCTGATTGGGTGTTGAGGCGGGATGAATGATTGGGACTGTATCGGCGGGGTCAGAACGAGGAAACACGCAACCGCAGAAGAATCGAACGAGGGAATTTCGAAGGCCGGGGAAGCCACTTCGGCGTTCGCATGTTCGGAGTTCTGCGGTTTGTGATTTAGCCTTTCTTCCTCCCCCCGGAGAAGGCAACCGATGAAGGCCGAACCGCAGAATATCGAACAGGCGAATTTCGAAGGATGGGGAAGACCCTGAGACCCTCTTAGTCTACCTTTTCCCGGGCAGTCTGGATGCTTCTAACGAAGATCGAGATCAGTTGCCCGCACTCTTCGATAACGCCTCTAGTCTCGTGAGGCTCCACAAGTTCCATCCTTGATGCAAACTTCAGCCAGACTTGAGTTTCTCGCATTTCCTTAAGACAGATCTTCATCTTGTGAACGAAGTCCCTGCGCGATTCTGCACTCTGAGCTTCACCGTAGTTGGGAGCCGTAGCCGTGCTGCAGCGCAGGAGTTGGTTCGAAACCAAATTGCCGACTTTCGTTGAGGGGAAGCCATCAATGATCTGACAGACTGCGACCGCGAAATCAACCAACCGGTCCTCCAGATCGTAGGTTCGTGCTCTCTTATCTTTGATTGTTTCTTTGGCCATTCCGCCAAGGACAAGAAGGAGATGATCCCTATATCCAAATGATATAGGAACGCTTCTCCTCCGAAATCTGCGAGAATAAGAAGCGGTTCAACATTGTGGGCCACTAATCGGAAGAAAGCTGAGATCGCGGACCGGTGTTGCGCGGTTTCGACGTTGATCGTCTTTCCGAGGACAGGGGAATCCAAAATGAGAAAGACACTCTGCACACTTCTGGTCGTCACAGCCTTGGCAACAACAGCCCTGGCCGGAGACGAATACGAGCCTTGGATCAAGCACACCAGCCATGAGGACTTTGCCTCGGGCAGGATCGGCGACGGCGGAACCAATCTCTACATCACCCGCTCCGGCCGGCTCGAGATGATCTACCGTTGGGACTTGAACAACGATGGCTATCTCGACGTTCTCGTGATCCAGGATCACAATCCCCTGGAGAATACCGACGCGCTGGTCTACTGGGGCAAGAAGGGTGGCCCCGAGTCCATCCTGCCTCCTTTGCCTGAACAACAGCCTCTGGCGCGTCTGTTGCGCCAGATCAAGGCCCGGGACAAAGGGGTAACACGACTGCCCAGCGATGGTGGCGGCCGCTCATTGGTCGTAGACCTCAACGGAGACGACTATCCGGAGATCGTCTTTTGTAACTTCATTCACAACTACTCGGTCCACATGATGGGGCTCGTCTACTGGGGTAGCGAAAATGGCTACCAGCGAGACCGTCGGACCGAGCTGCCGACTCTGCTGGCGGGCGGTGTGGCAGCGGCGGATTTCAACGGGGACGGCTTCGTCGACCTGGCTTTTTCAAACCGGGGTATCGAAGGCGGAGAGCGCTTCGGCTTCGATATGCATCTGGAATCGTACGTCTATTGGAACGGTCCACGGGGCTTTGACAAAGAGCGGCGCACGGTCCTGGCCACGACCAGTGCCGCCGACGTAGCAGCCGGAGACGTGAACGAAGATGGCTATGGGGATGCCCTCTTCTTGAACAACAACTCCCAGAAGCAAAGTCTGGTGTTGTACCTGGGTGGAGCCGAAGGCTTCAAGACACCGGGGGAAGAATGGAAGATCGGTGACGCCATAGGAGCCAATCTGGCCGATCTGGACGGAGATAAGCACCTTGACCTCGTCCTGGCCCACAAAAACGACCGGCTGACGATTCATCGCGGCAGCGGACAGGGAATCTCCCGGGAGACCTGGGTCGAGCTTCCTTCCCAGGGTGCCGAGGATAGCGAGCTGGTTGACCTCAACCAGGACGGGCATCCAGAAGTGGTTGTGGCCAATAGCAAGGGAGATTCCTCCTATATCTACTGGGGTAGCGGGGACGGCTACGCCGCCGATCGGCGGACCGAGCTGCCCACTCTGGCGGCCACCGACGCGGCCCTGGCCGACATCAACGGCGACGGATGGGTAGATGTCACGTTTTCCAACAAGCATGACGAGGGCACTTCCGATGTGAATTCCTATATCTACTGGAACGGTCCGGAAGGGTTCGACAGCGCCCACCGCAGAGAACTGCAAAGCTTTGGGGCGGTGAGTACGACTGCCGGAGATCTGGACCTGGACGGAGACCAGGATCTGGTGATCATCAATCAGAACAGCGGAGCCCACGGCCGATCGATCCCCTCGCTCGTCTATTGGGGCAATGAACGGCACCACTACTCGACTGCTTCGGTGAGCGTGGTCCCGGGGACCGGAGGCCTTGCCACGACAGCTGACATAGACCAGGATGGCTGGGTCGATCTGATCTTTCCGAGTGGCAACATCTTCGCCGGAGGCCCGGACGGATATCAGCTGAAAACCGATCTGGAGATCGAGGGTGCCAACGGGATTGCGGTTGCCGATCTGAACCGGGATGGCCATCTCGATCTGGTGGCCGTCTTGGGATCGGCCTACCGAGAACCCCCTTCCACCGCCTGGATCCTGTGGGGAAGCGAGCAAGGCCACGACAAGTCCCGCCGCAGTGAGCTGAAGCTGGGGATCCGCATCGGACAGGCCAGTCGGATCGCCGATTTCAACCGGGATGGCTACCTCGACCTGATCTTCACCGATGTGGATTCGGGACACGTGGATCTCTTCTGGGGTTCCGCCGAAGGCGACTTCAGCAGCCAGAAGCACACGGTCCTGCAGGTCCAGCCCACCTCCAACCCGGAAATTGCAGACCTCAATGGTGACGGTTGGTTGGATCTGATCTTCGGCGGAGGCTGGGATCCCAAGCGCTTCGGCCGACCAACGCAGCAGGCCATTCTGGTCTGGGGCAGTAAGGAAGGCTTCCGCCCAGACCGCACCACCTCGTTGGAGAGTTTCGACTCACTGGAACAAGCGGTGGCGGATCTAAACAAGGATGGCAACCTGGACATCGTCATGACCAACTACCACGCCTACTACACAAGGAGCCTCCCCGCCTTGATCTATTGGGGTGGTGACGGTGGTTCCTACAGCGAATCCCGCCGCACTACTCTGCCCGCCGAGTCATCCAGTGCCCTGACGGTGGCGGATCTGAATCAGGACTCCTGGATGGATCTGGTAGTGATCAACCACCTGGAGCGGGGAGACCACTCGGTCGGCAGCAATATCTACTGGGGTGGGAAGGATGGCTACTCCTACGCCCGACGTCATTGGTTCCAGACCTTCGGGCCTCATTTCGGCCGGCTTCGCGACATTGGCAACATCTACGATCGAAGGCTTCAGGAGGAGTACATTTCGGCTCCTCTGGAGTGTCCCAACGGGAAGCGCCCCGGACGCATCCGCTGGCAGGCGGAGACACCGCATGGAACCAGAGTCAAGTTCCAGGTCCGTAGTGCGTCTTCCAAGGCGGGGCTGGAGAAGGCGTCCTGGCAGGGACCCGGCGGTGGCCACGGTTTCTATCAGGAATCAGGCGATGCGCTGGAGGTCCCGGCGGTGGAAACATGGTTTCAGTACCGTGCAGTCCTGACGACTCCTAATGGCGGCAGCACTCCGACGCTGGACGAAGTCGCGATCGATGTAAGACGTTAGGGTTCGGGGATGCTGGAAACCCCTTCGACGACGTGGCCACCGCCACGGTTTTCAGACAATTGCTTGGATAATTCTCTATCCTATTATAAATCAATGGATTACGTCGTTTCTCCATCGAAAATAGCAAATGAAGTTTCAGGTTAGCCCCGCCCCCGGCTTCGCCGGATCGTACAGGAAAGAAACTCGGGTTCCCTCTCCTATGATCCTCGTTAGCAACCCTGACTGAGCCGTGACCGTGAGGGAGCGGGATCCGACATACCCATGTCGGAAATGATGTGCCCGGGGGACCGAGAGGCGCTCTGGTTGATGAAGTCAATGGGGATTCGATCTGTGATCAGATCCCGCTCCCTCACGGTCACGGCTCCGTCAATTTCCGATTCTCCATGATTACCTCGTCGTTGAAGTTTCAGGTTAGTAGAATCCGGACCTGTGGGTCCTAGCAGCCTGTCGGACTTTCGAGGTCACACCGAACGGGCATCATTAGTGTATGGCGAATCGATTTAGAACAGTAGATCGAGAGACTCCTTATCTGTTTCCTCCTTCGGTGCAGGAATGGCTGCCGGAGACGCATCTGGCTCGCTTCGTGGTGGAGGTGGTGAGCAAGCTGGAGTTGAGGAAGTTGGAGGATTCCTACACGAAACGGGGATCGGAAGGATACCATCCGGCGGTGATGCTGGCGTTGTTGTTTTACGGGTATGCGACGGGGGTGTTTTCGAGTCGGAAGTTGGAGCAAGCCACCTACGATTCGGTGGCGTTTCGCTACCTCGCCGGCAACACGCATCCGGATCACGACACCATAGCCCATTTCCGAAAGCGGTTTTTGGAAGAGCTGAAGCCGCTGTTTGTGGAGATCTTGCTGCTGGCCCAGGCGATGGGATTTCTGAAGTTGGGCCGAGTGAGTTTGGATGGCACGAAGGTCAAAGCCAATGCCTCCAAGCACAGTGCGTTGAGCTGGGGGCACATCCAGAAACTGGAAGCGCGGCTGCGAGAAGAAGTGGACGAGTTGATGCAGCTGGCCGAGGAAGCGGATGGACGAGAAGAAACGGAAGGGATGGACATCCCGGCCGAGCTGGCGCGGCGGGAAGCACGGTTGAAAGCGATCTATCAAGCGAAGCAGAAGCTGGTCGAGCGGGCGGCCGAGCGGCAGGCGGCCGAGCACGCCGAATATGAAGGGAAGGTGGCCAAGCGGCAAGCCCAGAGGAAAAGGGGAAACAAACCGAAGGGTCGCGAACCCAAACCGCCCCGAGGAGGAATCCGAGACCAGGATCAGATCAATCTGACGGATGAAGATTCTCGGATCATGCCGGTCTCGGGCGGGGGATTTGAGCAATGCTACAACGCTCAGGCCCTGGTGGATAACGACAGTCTGTTGATTGTGGCCGTTCATGTCACGCCAAACGCCAATGACAAGAAAGAACTGAAACCGGCCCTGGCGGCGCTGCACGCATTGCCGGAGTCGTTGGGTCGGCCCCAGGAGCTGCTGGCCGACAACGGCTACTTCAGTGGTGCCAACGTGGAGCTTTGTAGCGAGCATGCGGTCCTTCCCTATATTGCGGTCGAGCGGGAAGCCCACCACTTGCCGCCGAACGAACGCTGGAAAGAACCGGAGCCACCCGGGGAAGACGCCGATGCGGTGGAGCAGATGAGATACCGGTTGAAGACCCCGGCGGGTCGAGCCATCTACGGGCAACGCAAAGCTGTCCCCGAGCCCGTCTTTGGGATCATCAAATCGGTGATGGGCTTTGCGCAGTTCTCTCTCCGAGGAGCGGAGGCGGCAGACGGGGAGTGGACTCTGGCCAGCATCGCCTGGAATCTGAAAAGAATGTACAACCTCGCCTGCCGCCAGCCGAAGCTGGCCCGTGCCACCCTCTGAAGAGGTGGGCCAGGTCGTTTCAGCGGCCAAATCACCGCCGCAGATCAGACGATTCATCGATTTCGTGCTTGGTCGTGCAAGACTTTGGATCAAACGTCAAATTTCAGAAGTGCCTGTGAGTCAAGTCCGACAGGCTGCTAGGCGCTTACTCCAACCGGACCCTGCTTTCCCACGCCTCATACGTCTCGATCATCTCCTGGACCCGATCTGGGTATTCTTCGGCAAGATTGGTTTGCTCGGTTCGGTCGGTCTCCAGATTATAGAGCTCCCAGAGGGAATGAGGATCCGTGGGTGGGTCTCCGATTTTACGTCCGATTCTTTCGGCCCGCCAGGGATTGTATTGGATCGAATGGTCGGGTGAGACCAGTTTCCAGTTCCCCATCCTCACTGCCCGCCAGAGGCCCTGCTGATTCCAGTACAGAGCGTCGTGACCCGGTCTCTGGTTGCCTTGGAAGGTCGGCGCCAGGCTCTTGCCTTCCAGGGGGGTGACGTTGCGGCCCCGATAGTTCCTGGGGTACTCGGCGTCGGCAATCTCGACGGCGGTGGCCATGATATCGATCAGGTGGCTGATCTCGTGGTTTATGCTGCCTTCGTGCTCGATCCCGTCAGGCCAGTAGGCGATTAGCGGAGTCGAGATTCCCCCCTCGTGATTCCAGCGTTTGAACTGGCGAAAGGGAGTGTTGCTGAGATTCGCCCAGGGCAGATCGACGGACCGATAGGACTCGACGGGTCCCGGGTCAATATCGGGTGTACTGGTTCGGTCCTCGTCGCTGGGGCCGTTGTCGGACAGAAACAACACCAGTGTGTTGCGTTCTTTGCCCAGCTCACGGATCTTCTCCAGCACCCGGCCGATGTTCTGATCCATCCGGTCCACCATGGCGGCGTAGACGGCCATCTTGATGTCCCAGGCGTCCTGGTCCTCGATCTGGTCCCAGGCCGGGGCGTGGGGGTTGCGAGTGGAGAGTCCCCATTCGGGACGGACCAATCCCATCTGCACCATCCGCTGGAGACGCTGTTCCCTCAGTTCGTCCCAACCGGCCTTGTAACGTCCTCGATATCTGGCGATGTCCTCGGGCCAGGCGTGGAGAGGGTAATGGGGCACGTTGTGGGCGATGTAGAGGAAGAAGGGGCGCTCCTCGTGGCCATATTGATCCAGGTAGTCCAGGGCATAGTCGGTGAAGGTGTCGGTGGTATAGAAATTCTTGTCTTCGGGTGTGAAGGGATGGATCACCTTGGAGTCGATGGCGATGCGTGCCAGCGAGCCAGTGGATTTGACGCCAGGAGGTGGCTCTCCGGGCCGTTGCTCGCCGGGGTTGAAACAGTTGCAGGTCCCGTCAAGCAGGCCGAAGAAGCGGTCAAAGCCCCTCTCGACCGGCATTCCATCGAGGTGCCACTTCCCGGTCATCAGGGTGCGGTAGCCGGCGGACTGGAGCACTTCCGCGAGGGTCACACTGTTCTCCATTCTGGGTCCGCCAACCTGCTGCGAATAGAGCCCGCTGAGCAGAGAAGCTCGGCTCATGTCACAGATGGCGTTGTTGTAGAACTGGGTGAAGCGGAGACCTCCAGCGGCAAGGCGGTCCAGATTAGGGGTGTGGATCTCGCCGCCGTAGCTTCCCAGATCGGAGAATCCCAGATCGTCGGCTACGATCAGGACGATATTGGGTCTGGAGTCTTCCGAGATGGGCGCAGAGCAGCCCGGGAGAAAGGTCAGGGTCACGAAGAGAAGCAGGGCAAGGTCTACATGAGATCCAACCCCGAACGAGTTGGATCGAGTCGATTTCAATACGGCCTTCTTGTGCATCAGTATTCGATGTGTTTTTCTTAACACATCGAGAGGGCGAGGACGACCTTTTTCGAAGATTCAAAGCTGAAGGAGGAGTGCCAGTCATGACCCGTGTCAAGGGAGCCTACAGTACGCCCATCCACAGTCTCTTCTATCCGGAGCCGCCCTATCAATATGTAGGAGCGCGTTGCCTCATCGGTGTCTGGAGGGCAGAGCAGTCGGTCTTGGAAAGAGTGCTTCCCGCCCCCTTGGAGTTAGCGCCCGAAAATCAGGTCATCTCGACTGTTTGTGACTACCCGCACGTCACTGGATTGGGTGGCTATCACGCATCGGCGCTCTTCATCCGAGCCCGGTTCCAGGACATCGAAGGAGCCTTTTGCTGCCACTGTTACATGGATAATGACGCAGCCGTGGCGGCGGGCCGTGAGATCTGGGGATTTCCCAAGAAGTTGGCCCGGGTCCAGCTGCTGGAATCGGGGGAGATCATGCAAGGCGTGGTAGAGCGGGGAAACATCCGGATCATGACCTTCAGCATGAGCCTCCTGCGGGAAGCGAAGGCTGAGGAACTGCCGCCCTTAGGGAACCTGTTCAACCTGAAGCGGATCCCGTCTCCGGAGAAAGGTGCTCCGCCCGAGGTCCACGAGCTGACGCTGATTCAGTATGAGCGCTTCACCACCCACCTGATTGTTGCAGGCGAAGCGACGGTGGAGTTCGAGAGGTCCCCTTCCGATCCTCTCCACATCTTCGAGCCTCTGGAAATGGTGGGTGCTTTCTACGTCAAGCAGGACGTAGAACTGCCACTGGGAAAGGTCATTCACCGCTATCCGTGAGGCAGTTGTCCTTGCGAAGGAGGAGAGATGGAGAGCAGCAGATTGGATCGTAGGGGCTTTCTGGGCCTGGCGGCGGCGGGTACCGCATTCCTGGGAGGTCCTGTCAAGGTCGGCTCCTCCGCGCTCGAGGTTCGTCCGACGGTTGAGGAGGGACTGGATTCTTATAATGTCAGAGACTGGGGTGTGGAGGGCAAGGGCTGGACCGACACCGAGGCGCGACCCAAGACGCCCATCCTGTTGGTTGAGGATAGAACCTACGCCAATACGCGCTTCCTTCCCGGCTTTCAGGAGCGGCATCGCGGCAGCCGGGCCGAGCTGAGAAAGGCCTACCAGAGCCTGCGCTCCTCAGGGATTCAGGATCTCCACTACCTGGAGGGACAGTCCGCCTCCTGATTGGAGAGATCAACGATTATGAAGGTTATTCTAGCCTATGACCTGGGCGAAGATTTCGTCCAGGACCTGAGAAACAGTTTTCCCGAAGTTGATTTCCGGCCCGCCTACACGGTTGAGGAACAGCTCAGAGAAGCACCCGAAGCCGAAGTCCAGTTCGGCTTGATGAGCGGTGAGGTGTTCCGGGCGGCGAAGAAGCTACGTTGGTTCCACTTCATCGGCATTGGATTCGACATGATCCTCAAAGGGGCACCGGGCTTGGTGGAGAGCGACGTGCTGATGACGAACGCTCGAGAGACACACGTCATTGCCATGGCGGACCATGCCCTGGCCATGGTGTTGGCCTTCGCCCACCGCGTTCCGGATCTAGTTGAAGATCGGAGATTACACCGCTGGGACACCTTGAAATACCAGGGAGCCATGCGGGAGTTGGCGGGAACCACCATGGGGATCCTGGCTCTCGGCGATATCGGCCAGGCTGTGGCCAAACGTGCGAGTGGTTTCGACATCGAGGTCTACGGCATAGATGTTCGTCAGATGGACCCGACTGAAGGAGTGAAGGAAGTCTGGGGAGTGGACCGTCTCGACGAGGTGTTGGCCATCTCTGACTGGTTTGTGGTGACCGCTCCATTGGTCGATTCCACACGAGGACTTCTCGATCGGCAGCGATTGGCGAGGCTCAAGCAGGGAGCGTGTGTGATCGTGGTTTCCCGCGGGGGAATCGTGGTGGAAGATGCCCTGGTGGACGCCCTCCGCTCTGGCCACGTTGCAGGAGCCGCTCTGGATGCCGTGGACCCCGAACCTCTGGCTGACGATAGCCCACTGTGGGATCTACCCAACGTCATAATGTCACCCCATGTGTCTGCCGATTCGCCGGAGATGTGGGCGCGTCGCCGCCAGATCTTCAAGGAGAACTTGCGTCGTTACCTGGCTAGCGAGACCCTGCTGAACATCTGTGATAAGGAGAAGGGTTTCTGATATGTATGGTTTGGTACCTGAGTTGACCATATTTATGGTTGATTGGTATTGTTAGCTGTATGAAGACGACGCTCGATCTCGACCACAGGTTGTTGATGGAAGCCAAACGTCGGGCTGCCAGCGGCGGACTGACATTGAAATCGTTCGTCGAGGAGGCGCTCCGTGCCCGGATGCTGGCTCCGCCCAAGAAGAGGAGACGTTTTCGCCTCCAGCTTCCGGTAGTAGATGGGACCCTTCCGCCGGCTGTGGACGTGGCGGATCGGCGCGCACTCTACGATTTCATGGGTGACGCATGATCGCTCTCGACAGCAATGTGCTCATTGCTGCCCATCGCAGCGAGCATTCCCTCCACTCGAGAGCGATGAGCCGGCTTGTGCAGGTGGCCGAAAGCCACTCACCCTGGTGTCTTCCAGTATTCTGCCTGGCAGAGTTCCTGAGGGTGGTCACGCATCCGAGGGTTTTTACTCCGCCTACGTCACTTGAAGTGGCTCTGGCCTTCATAGATGGGTTGCTCGAGAGTCCAACTATCCGTGTTCTCTCTCCCGGTGATCAATTCTGGTTCCATCTCCGCTCGATGGCAATCGCTGGAGACGCACGAGGTAATCTTATATTTGATGCTCAGATCGCCGCCCTGTGCCAGGAGTTTGGAGCCACGGATTTGGTCACTGCAGACCGCGACTTCAGTCGCTTTGGTGGCCTCCGCCCAGATTTCCTCTAAGGCTCGCCCTAAGGAATCTCATTCGACCATGAAAGTTCACTCAGCCGTAGCCGTAGCCCGACGGACCATGGAACTACAGTCGTTTGATCTCCCCTCCACCGGTCCGGATGAGGGTCTGCTCAAGGTGGAGATGTGTGGGGTCTGCGGCAGCGATCCGCGTATTTTCGATTGGAACGAGCCCAGCCGCTTTCCGCTCATCATGGGGCACGAGATGGTGGGCCACATCGACAAGGTAGGTGCGGGAGCCGCCAAACGATGGGGGGTCCGGGAAGGCGATCGGGTTATCGTCGAGCATCTTTTTGGATGCGGTCACTGCCGTTGGTGTCTGCTGGGTGAGTATCGATTCTGCCAGCAGCACCAGGGCTACGGTGGTCCCACCCCCGCCACGGTGCCGCCCTATCTGTGGGGCGCCTACGGCCAGTACATGTATCTAGCACCCAATTCCCGAGTGCACCGGATCTCGGCAGATGTGCCCGCGGAAGCCGCCGCCATGACCTGTGCCAATATCGGGAATGGTCTCCGCTGGGTTCGCACCAAGGGGGGCGTGACGATCGGTGACAATGTGGTCGTCGTCGGTCCTGGGGGACAGGGCCTTGCAGTCATCCTGGCGGCGCACGTGGCCGGTGCTGCTCGGGTGATTGCCGTGGGCCTCAGCCAGGACAAACACCGGTTCGAGCTAGCCAAGCAGTTTGGAGCTACACACACGATCAACCTCGATCAGGAAGACGCCGTTGAGAACGTCCGGGAGCTCACGGATGGAATTCTGGCTGATGTGGTTGTCGATGTGACCGGAGCCACGGCTTCGCTATCCCTGTCCCTTGACCTGGTAAGGCCGATGGGCACGCTGGTCATCGGATCTAACACCGGTGAGCAGCAGGCCTCCATCATCCCGAGCAGGATTCCAGTCAAGGAGATCCGCGTGCAGGGAGTCAATAGTCATGACACACCCGCAGTGCGAACGGCCATCGGGATTGTCGAGTCCCGCCGCTTTCCAATCGAGAGGATGGTGACCCACCACTTTTCGTTGGAGCAGGCGGAAGAGGCCGTGCACATGGCAGGTGGCGAGCTTGAGGCAGAGGGTTTCATCAAGGGTGTGATTGTTCCAAACTAGGACAAGATTCGCTGGGGTGTGTCGCCGGCTGGCGTCTGCGGGAGAGGGAAGAGGAGGCGAAGTGAGCATTACCTGGGATTACGCCAACCAACGGGAGTATGTCCGGCGCATTCAAGACGGGATGCCGCCCGTAATCATCAGCGCGGTGGTTACCGGCGGTCATCAGAAGGATGAGAATCCGGCAGTGCCGGTAACAGCAGAAGAGCAGGCCGCCGAGGCAGCAGCCGTCCTGGAAGCGGGTGCCAGCATTATTCACATCCACGCCCGTCAGTCGCAGGACCCGAGCGAGGCGTCGCACGAAGCCGAGCGCTATCGTGAAATCAATGACCTGATGCGCTCCCGGGCGCCGGGCATCTTGATCGATAACTCCCAGGGCGTGGCGGATCTGTCGACCGAAGGGAGTGGACTTGCTGGAACCGCACACTTCTATAAATCAGCGCCGATTGAGGCGGGTCCCGACATCATGGCCCTCAACCCCGGCCCCATGACCTTCCGCGGCGGAGCCAGCTATACCGGAGGCGGCGATTCGCCCAGCAAGGTATACCTGTCCACCTTCGACCATACCGAACGAGACGCGCATCGGTTGAGAGAAAAGGGTGCCAAGCCCCAGGTGTTCCTCTACCATCCCGGCCATCTGGACCTACTGGACTACCTGATCAAGCGAGACGCATTGGACAAGCCCTATTTCGTTCAGCTGGTGTTTGGCCAGGAAAGCGGCATCAACACCAGCATGGACAGCTTCCTCTATATGGTCCGGAACCTACCGGAAGACTGTATTTTTCAGACCTGCGCCCTGGGTCTGGAGGAAATCCACGTGAACGTGATGGCATTGCTCCTGGGAGGCCACGTACGCACCGGGCTGGAGGATTGCATCCACTACCAGCGCCGAGAACTTGCCCAGAGCAACGTGCAGTTGGTAAATCGGATCGTGCGTCTCGCGGAAGACCTTGGTCGGCATGTGGCTACGGCAGACGAAACCCGCCGCATGCTCGGTCTGGCTTGATCGGTAGCTTTGGTCTCCAGGCCGAAGTCTTCCCGTTAAACCTACCGGCACGACGTGCGGCGGCCTGGAGATCACCACTCTCCGGAGACCGGCATTTCCGAAAAAGGTTTCGTATTAGACAGGCTCAGACGTGAACTCTACCCGGAGCCCCGGTATCATATACATTTAAGGTAGCGAGTTCGACCGATAGAAATCAGGGGGTTTAGGAAGATGACGCCAGCCATGACGCGATCGCTAGCTTTCTCGTTGGGACTCCTTGTATTGGGTGCGGTGCCTTTTTACAGCCATGCTCAATCACAGAAGAACGAAGACATAGACTACTTCGAAAAGTGGCTAAAGGAAGATGTCGTCTACATTATCGCCAACGAGGAGAAGGCTGTGTTCGACCGGCTCACCACGATGGAGGAGAAGGAACAATTTATCGAGCAGTTCTGGGGAAGACGCGATGAGACACCCGGGACGTCCATCAACGAGTTAAAGGAAGAGCATTATCGGCGCATCAAGTACTCCAACGAGTATTACGCCGCCGGTTTTCCCGGATGGCAGACCGACCGCGGCAAGATCTATATCAAGTTTGGTCCTCCTGACCAGATCACGAGCAGTCCTACTGGGGGAACGTACACTCGTGAGATCTACGAGGGAGGGGGCAACGTGCAAACGTTTCCCTTTGAGCGTTGGTGGTATCGGTACATCGAAGGTATCGGGCAGGATGTCGAGGTCGAGTTCGTGGATCGTCTCAACAGCAACGAGTACCGCATCGCCCGTGACTCATTCGAGAAAGAAGTCGCCTTCGAGATGGGTCTGGGAGAAACCACCTACGAGGCACTTGGAGTGTACAGCCGAGCCGATCTAAACCGGGCTCGCTATCTGGGGAATCCTGGCAATCCCTACATGAGAATGCGCCGTCAAGATCAGCCTCTGGAGCGTTTGAGCCGTTATTCCAAGCTCATGAAGGCTCCCAAGATTCGCTTCGACGATCTGCGAACGTTGGTTGAGACGCGTGTCAGTTACAATCAGTTGGACGTGCATCTGGTGTCCCACGTTACGCCGTTTTATGAAGACATGAGTCTGGTTTTGCTGAGTGCCGAAATCGAGATCAACAATGACAACTTTGTCTCAGTGAGCGAAGGCGTTTGGAGGGCTGAAACCAACATCTACGGGCGTTTGACGGACCTCACCGGACGGATCGCTTTCGAGTTCGACGACGATGTAGCGGCAGAAATCAAAAAAGATCCGGCCCTTCAGCTCCAGACCTCTCGCCTGTACCAGAGAAAAGTTCCCCTCAAGGGCGGCCGATACAAGCTCCAGATCGTAGTTCGCGAGGGTAAGACCAAGAGGGTGGGAACGCTCGACAGCTTGGTCATCGTCCCTGGGCATACTCCTGACTTACGGGGGATGGTGATGCTGGCGGACAGAGCCCGACGGGTTCGGGAGGGTGAAACCGTTGTCGATCCTTTTGTCGTCACAGACGAGCTGAAGGTCTATCCGGACATCCACAAGATCTTCTCGCCGTCGGAGCAGTTGGGAGTCTTTCTGGAAGTGCACAATTTGGCGCAGGACATGGCGGCGCAGGCGGCGGACGTGAGGCTCTCCTACCGAGTGCTTTCCGAGGGGCAGCCGGTGCCCAACTTCGAGAAGGTGCTGGAGCCTCAGAAAGTACAAAATGACTCGGTACTCAACGCGTTTTTCGCCGTCTCTCTGGAAGGACTCTCGTCTGGCAAGTACGCCTTTCACATCGAAGTTGCCGATCTCGTCTCCGGCAAGAAGCTGCTGCTCAAGGACATCTTCGAAATTCAAAAGAAGTCGGCTTCGGCAGCCTCTAACTGAAGCTTTTTTCAAACCTCCTAGGGTCAGCGGGTCTACGTAACCCGTTGGGATTGAAACTTGGATGCGGCCTTTACCCAGAGTGCGGAAATGCTAACCTGGAGCTTCATTCGCTAACGTGGCTTTGGTCTCCGGACCGAAGTCTTATTTCTTCGAGCCTTTGGCTCGATGCCCGGCGGCCTGGAGACCACCGCTATGCCGGAACCGAAGTTTCTTTCTCGAATGGGGCCAGCGCAACGCTCTCGCAATGTCGGCCCACCCTGATTGGAAGTTTCGATCCGACGAAGCGATCCCATGAAGAAGATGCTTCCTTGCTTGCTGTTTGCCCTGGCGATGGTTTGCGTGATCTCTGCCTGTTCCGATCCCTTCTCGACCGAACCTGATTCCAAGCCAGAGCCGACGCAGTCAGCGAGTTTGCCGCGACCTAAGAGAGTCATTCTCATCACGGTGGATACTCTCAGGGCCGATCGACTCCGGTGCTACGGATACAGAAGCATCGAGACCCCTCACATTGACGGGCTGGCGGCCGATGGCATTCTTTTCGAGCAGGCGATCGCTCAGGTGCCCTTGACCCTGCCTTCACACTGCTCGATTTTGACGGGTACCTACCCCTATGCGACTGGAGTCCGGGATCAGGCTGGGTTTCGCTTGAAACCGGAGCAGGAGACCCTGGCGGAAATCTTCGAGACGGCTGGATACGACACCGCCGCTTTCATCGGGTCGTCGGTGCTGAATGGCAACACGGGCCTGTCTCAGGGCTTCGATCTGTACTGGGATCTGAAACACGGGCGTGAGTCGGAGCGCCGGGGTGACCAGGTGATGCGGGAGGCTTTGACCTGGATCCAGGCGCGAGGTCGGCGCCGATTCTTTACCTGGATCCATCTCTTCGACCCTCATACCTCTTACGCTCCGCCCGAGCCCTACAAGACCCGGTATCGGGGAAGGCCCTACGACGGAGAGGTGGCATTTGTCGATGAGCTCATAGGAAGACTGATTGAGACGCTGAAGCAGAACCGACTGTATGAGCACAGCCTGATTGTCTTTACCAGCGATCATGGGGAAAGCCTGGGCGAACACGGTGAGGCCAGCCATGGACTCTTCCTCTACGACGCGACCCTACGCATTCCCCTGATCGTCAAGGTCCCCGGTTCCCAGTGGAAGGGCAGGGTCATCCCGCAGCAAGTGCGGGGCATCGACATCGCGCCCACCATTCTCCAGTTGGCGTCCCTCAAGGCGAAGAGGCAGATGCAGGGTAGGGGGCTGCTGACCCTGATGGAAGGAAAGTGGAATCAGCCGGACCTGGTGGCTCACAGTGAGACCTACTATCCCTATTATCACTTTCAGTGGAGCCCACTCTTCTCGCTCCGGACAACGAGGTACAAATATATAGATGCTCCTCGTCCCGAGCTGTTTGACTTGGAGGCCGATCCCGAAGAGAACCGGAATATCGTTCAGGAGAACGGCTCGATGGCTGCCTCACTGGAAGAGAGGTTGGAGCAGGAGTACCGCAGGTTCAGCTCCGAGGATGCAGAAGGTCAGGCGCCGGAGCTCGAAGAGATAGATCAGGAAAGGATAGAGCGCTTGCGGAGCCTGGGCTACGTTGGTTTCTCAGCCGGAGGAACTCGGCGTCCCGCCATCGATGGGCTGCCCGATCCCAAAGACAAGATAGACGTCTACAGCCTTCTAATGGAGGCGTTTCATGATTCTGAGCAGGGCCGCTTCCGGGAGTCGACCCGGAAACTGAGAGAGGTTCTGCGACAGGATGATGGGTTGGTTGATGCTCACCTCTATCTGGGATTAAATCTGGTCGAGGCGGCCGACTATCGAAACGCCTCGAATTCCTTCAAGAAGGTTCTCGAGCTGGACCAGCGCAATGTCCTTGCGACTTTCAATCTGGCTCTCTGCTATGCCAACCTGGGGAAACTGGAGGCAGCCTTCGAGGGTCTGCGTCGAACTCTGGAGCTTGATCCGGAGGATACGCCGGCACGCGTAGCTTTGGGACGCGTCTACCAGCTTCAGGGAAAAACGGATAAGGCAATCGAAGCGTTCCAGAGAGCCATCAGTCGGGATCCTGATTTTGCGGAAGCACACCTTTTCCTGAGTCAGGCCTACGAGGCCAAGGGTTGGAAGGACCAGGCTCGGGCAGAGAGACTGGAAGCCGAGCAGCTGGGTTCCCAGGCTGGAAGAGCCACCAGCCAAGCTGGATCATTCAGGTAGAGACTGTCACCGGTGTCAATCGGGTGTAAGACCAACAAGACACAATCTAGTTTTTTGAACTCGTAGAGTTCATCTTGTCCAAAACTTTGGATTTCCAAGAAGACAAGCTCCCAGAGCCACCCCATGGGCGAGTGTTGTCGGATTGTATACAAAACGGCTGGCAAACCCAAAGTATTCAGATGTTTCTAGTAGCTTCGAAGGACGTACCCCTTATTCGATCTCGGAGTCAGACTCCCCTGGCAGGTGAACCGGCATGAAAAGTGCAACAGGTTTTGTATCAGGCTAGATGAGACGAGCCTGGACGCTTTGTTTTTTTTGACTGTGCGGAAAAGTCGTAGTAGGCTGTCTGTGGCAGAAAGACCAGGCGTCTTCTGATTGAATGAAGAGGCCACAATTAGGATGAGGGTCAAACCGTATGAATAATAGTTTTTATATTGTTGTTGACTGGGTGTCTGATCGAGATCCAAGATGGCTGAAGGAGGGAATCATGAGACTTAAGAGAATATCGTTGTTCCTGTTGCTGTTTGGGCTGAGCTTTGGCCTCGTCCTGGGACAGGGGGACAAAGCCGTTGTCGTGGGAACCGTCAGCGATGCCACCGGTGGGATCATCCCGGGTGCGGAGGTCGTGTTGACCCGAGACGCAACCAACGAGGTCCTGACAGCCCTCACCGGCTCCACCGGGGACTATGCCTTTCGAGCGCTGCCCCCAGGTGTCTACAACCTGCGAGTTTCATTACCGGGATTCAAGACGGACGAACGCACCGGAATGAAACTGGACGTGGGTCAGATCTATCGGATCGACACCGTTTTGAGTGTAGGTGAAGTGTCGGAGGTGGTTTCGGTCGTATCCACGGCGCCCATCTTGGAGACGGAGGAGCCTGAGCTGAACCAGGTCCTGACAAGCGAGGTTGCCGTCAACCTGCCTCTCAACACCCGTGATGTCCTGATTATGGGCACCTTGACTCCTGGGATCTCGCCTTCGCGGAACAGTCAGGGAGGGGGGATGGCCTACGTCGTCAAAGGGATGCGCCAGGCCGACAACCTGGTGACCCTGGACGGCTCCATGGTGAGCGAAACCAATGGCGGAATCGTCATGAGGGGCAACCCGGATGCGATCCAGGAATTCGAGATCAAGACGGGGCTTTATGGAGCCCAATACGGTATCAAACCGGGGGGTCACTTCAGCATGATCACCAAGAGCGGCACCAACGAGTTGCACGGCGCCGCCTTCTGGTTTCATCGCAACGACAACCTGGATGCCCGGAACTTCTTTTCCGGAACGCCCCCCGAGCGCAAGCGCAACCAGTATGGAGCGTCTGCCGGGGGACCGATTATTCTTCCCGGACTGTTCGACGGCAGGGACAAGGCCTGGTGGTTCTTTTCCTACTCTAAGGAGGCAATCCGAGGAGAACGGACTTTCACTGGATTGGTGCCCACTCCGGCAGAGCGGAGCGGCATGTTCGCGGAAACGATTATGGATCCGAGTACTGGGCAGCCTTTTCCCAACAACACCATCCCCAGCGGGCGCTTCGATCCGGTAACGCAGAAGATGATTTCCCTCTACCCCAATCCCAACGCGGACATCTCGCGCGGCTTCAACCTGGTCAACGCGACCTCCTCCCCAAACGACATCGAGGAGTACATCGTCAAGATGGACTTCAGGACGGGTCCCGACAGCCGCTGGTCAGGCCGGTTCTATTGGTACGACACCCCGATCACGAGGGTGGGGCCTATTCCCCTCTTCACTCGGATCGACCCGCATCAGAGCTTCGCTCAGAACATCACCAATACGCGCAACTTCGGCGCCAACGTGGTCAACGAGGCCGGTCTTCACTTCTACCGGAGGCCCTACTTTCCGGGCCAGCCCTCGAACTCGGATCCGAACTTCTCAAACAACCTGGGCATCGCAGGCTGGCCGATCAAGGACCCGGATTTTGAGGGAGTGCCGAGGATACGGGTGACCGGACTAGCCGATTTGGGAGACTCGGGAAACAAAGGAGGCGTGCCGGAAGGGAATTGGGAGGTTAAGGACAACCTGAGCTTCACCAAGGGATCGCACTACATCAAGACCGGCTACCATTATCGATACCAATATCTCGGCTTTTACTTCCGCACGCGAAGCATATTTGGGTACACTAACGACCGCTACACCGGCAATGCCTTTGGGAACATGCTGCTGGGTGATCTGACCTCGGCTACCCTGGGCGATGAGAACCGGCTGAATACGGGTCAGGCGGGTCACCACTTCTACTTCCAGGACAATTGGAAGGTTTCTCCGAAGTTGACGTTGAACCTGGGTCTACGGTACGAACTGCGGCTCGGGTGGAACGACAAGCGCGGATTCCTGAGTAATCTACGCTACGATTGCGCGCTGGCAGCTCGACCGGCAAATCCGGCTCCGGGTTGCTACAACCCGGCGGTCACCATTGCCGATCCGGTGTTTCCGGCCACGGGACGTTATGAGGCGGACAAATCGCTGTGGGATTTTTCCAAGAATGCAATAATGCCTCGCCTCGGCCTGGCTTATCGTCTGACCGACGATACCGTTATTCGTGCTGGCGGCGGAATCTATGGCAACGAACCACCCGGGGGGATGGTCTATGGGGCATTGGCGGGCTCCCGCTCCGGCCGGGCCAATGCCAGTCGGCGAGAATTCACCTCCAGCCCCCTCGTTCCGGACCTCCCTCAACAGGATCCCTTCACTGCCTTTACGCCGGGTGCCGGCCTGAACAACGTCGGGTCGTTCGAGCATGATATGCCTCAGTGGTACGTGCCCAACTTTGGGCTATCCCTGCAGCACCGCATTGGCGAAAACACGATGGTCGAGGTGGGTTACCAGGGGTCGCGTTCGGTTCACGAATACCTCATCCGCGAGGTCAACGATGCCGAACCTTTGATTCCGGGGTCGGGGGACACCCGCGATCGTCAGGCCAGGCGTCCCTTTCCTAACCAACAGAGCTACTCATACTTGCACGGCGGTGGGGATCAGGACTATCACGGTCTGGAACTCAAAGTGGAGAAAAGACCAGGCGCCGACGGGGTCACGGCATTGATGGCCTATACCTGGTCCAAGAGCATCGACGTGATTGGCGGCCGTCTGGGTGTGGCCGGGGACCCAAGAGAAGTCTCCAGACATAGGACCAACCGGGAGAATAGAGGACTTGGGGAAGCGAACATTCCGGGACGCTTTGCCTGGCTGTTTGGTTACGAGATTCCGATTGGGCAAGGGCATACCTATGGTTCGGATAATGTGCTGGGCAAGGTCCTGGGAGGCTGGAGCGTCTTCACCATCCTGACGATGCAGAAGGGCTCCTTCTTTACCCCGGTATTGGGCTCGGACATCTATGACGTCGGGACGAATAGGACGCAGCGTCCGGACGTGTCGGGAGATCCGAATATCAGCTCGGGCTCGCGAAAGCCGGAGCTCTGGTTCGATCCCACCGTCTACTCGCTTCCTACTGGTGGAATCTACGGCAATGCGGGACGGGGAACCATCGAGGGTCCCGGGACGCAGAACCTCGATTTTGCCCTGCTGAGAAAGTTCCCGCTTGCGGAGTCGCTCACGATGGAATGGCGCATGGAAGCATTCAACATCCTCAACCACACCAACTTCAAGATCCCGTCGAACAATTTCCAAAGCTCCAGTTTCGCCGCGATTGGGAGCTCACATCCAGCTCGAGAGCTCCAGTTTGGCATCAAGTTCTACTGGTAGTCTTCTGCCCGCGTCAAGCGACAGGAACCCGCTCTCGTCCAGAGAGCGGGTTCCTGCTCTTTCCCGTCAGCTCGCCCTGAACGATCAGTCCGCGGAATGTGGTCCTAAGCAGGTGTCTTTTTTGCCGTACAGTTAGAAATATAACTGGATGGAGTTAGACCTCACCTTCGGACTCCAGTAATATCGGGGACAAACGATCTCAGCTTTGGGTATGAGTGTCTAATGGTTAGAAGTCTCTTGGTTGTCCCGGTCTTAGCTTCATTGTGGGTCTTTTCAGCCTGGGCCGAGAATCAGCCGCAGATCGTTTCCGGCAAAGTCGTTTTGGAGGAGGGCACCCCGCCACCGGAACCGGTGGCTGTGAATTTGATCTGTAATGCTTCTCTGCTCAGCCAGAAAATGACGTCCCGAAAGGGACAGTTCACCTTTCAATTAGGAAGCAGAGACTCCACCTATCTGGACTCCAGTATCTCCCGTCCACCCGAAGCTGAGACTTTCGATGCCGGTGCAAATCGCTTTCTTCCCCACACCAGAGCTGGGCGTACGGGAAGAAACGATTTCAGGGAGGTGTCAGGGGTCAATCTAAAGGATTGTGAGCTGCGAGCCTCGCTGCCGGGTTTCAGCTCGGACACCGTGCGACTCGGCTTAGGTACGGTGGCGGGTCACACCGAGGACGTCGGAGTGATCGTCTTGCGCCGTCGGTCTCAGGTAAAGGGGACCACCGTGAGTTTGAAGACTCTGGCGGCACCCAAGAAGGCCAGGAAGGCATACGAGAGCGCGAAGAAGGAGCTGAGCAAGGAGAAGATAGACTACCTTAAAGCAATAAAGGATCTAGAAGACGCGGTGGCCTCATATCCGGAGTTCTCGGCGGCCTGGGATTTACTGGGACTCAGCCGCCTGGCGCTCAAAGATGTGAGCGGTGCTCGGGAGGCCTTTGAGCACGCCGTCGCCAGCGAGTCGAAGTACATTGCCCCCTATCTATCGCTGGCGATGCTGGAGCTGCGGGCACGCCGCTGGCAAGAGGCGCTCCAGTGGAGCAAGAGGGCACTGGAGCTGAATCGACACCTGAGCAAGGCTCATTATTTCCACGGCCTGGCCAACTTCTATTCAGGTCAAATGAAGGTAGCAGAAGAGTCGTTTCGCGAGGTCCAAAAGAGCAAGGGTGCGAGACACCATCCCCTGACGAGTTACCTCCTGGGGACGATTCTAGCCCAGAAAGGGAGCTTTCGATCCGCCGCAGCGGAGTTTCGCCACTATCTCCAGGCCCAGCCTGGCTCCCCTATCGCCGCTGGCGTCAGGAAACAGTTAGCAGAGTGGGAAGAGCAGAGTCTGATCGATCCTCCCTCTTGATCCGATCCTATCACCTGAAACCATAACCCTCCTCGTCGATCATTGATTGTGACGTTCACCACGTGATTTCGAAGGTCGATGAGCTGTTTCCCTTCCTGCCGCATTTCTTAGTAGATCAAATCAAGGGCGGCACGAAGCGGGCACCTAATCGTTTCGGTGGTATTGTCAAGTTAAGTAGAAATCTCGAGTTTTGGAGGCGAAATCGGTCGACGCTTGGATGTAGAATCAACAACTTAGAGAGTGGCGAGGGCGCGAGTAGGCACTCAAATCGGTTAACTCGAAGACAGGTAAGCCACTGGTTTGACCAGTGAGACTTTAAAGGTTTGACATTTAGATTCAGTAATAGGATGCCTCCTTTGGGGCTTGGCGGTACCCACAAAGGAGGCATAAAGTATGTCATATGAGAGCTTAAGCCATACCCGATGGGACTGCAAATACCATATTGTGTTTGTCCCCAAAGGGAGAAGGAAAGTGCTGTACGGAAAGATTCGAGAGTTTCTGGGCCCGGTCTTCCGAGAACTGGCGAGGCAAAGGGAGAGCAGCATTCTGGAAGGGCACATGGTGGTAGACCATGTGCATATGTTGATCCAGGTGCCGCCGAAGTATTCGGTGGCTCAAGTGATTGGCTACCTGAAGGGGAAAAGCGCGATTGCCGTGGCCCGCCAATTTGGAGGCAGGAAGCGCAACTTCAACGGCGAGAAGTTGTGGGCGCGCGGCTATGCGGTCTCCACAGTTGGATTCGAGGAGAAGCAAATTCGCAAGTACATTCGCCACCAAGATCACCTCGACGGTAAAGACGACGGCTTGTTTTAACGACTAAGGATTGGCCACCCTTGGGGCGGCTCACAACCGCCAAGCTCCCCGCTCTGCGGGGACGTTATGACTTGACAGTACCTCGCTCTGCAACCAAGTGCTCTGGAGATCGCATGTAAATAGCGAGAACCAAGCGACTCATCTCAATATATGAGGGCAATGCAACCGACGGAGGAAAACCATGCGCAATCGACTGACGAGGCGTGAATTTCACGCTCGCCTGAGACTGATGGCTCAGAGCGTGCTGCCGCTCGTCACCATGATCGCTTGCTCCCGGAAATCGACCACTCCAGAATCCCAGGCAACGGGTTGGGAGGAAAAAGCGAAGGGGTATCTCAAGGTCAGACGAGGAGGGCCCGACCTCCAGATGCCGCCGGACACGCCCCCAGGAGAGATCTGGCGCTATGGCTTGGCCATACCGTTTCAGGTTGCCCCTCGCAGGGCGGCAATCTTTTGCAACATCCGGAAGGATCGCGGACTGGGAGCCGATTTCGAGGTAGGGACGGACGTCATCATCTTCGACAGCCTCTCGGACATTCGTGCAGATCAGGCCACGCCGGTCTCACGCAATCACGAGCAACCCAATCCCCGTTCACAACCCCCCGGTGCACGGTCCGTCATCGTGAAGTATCCGGTGCGAGGCGGCTTTGTGCCTTTCGGCGCAAGGAGGGCGGATGGCACGCCACACCCATATGCCGGTACAGGCTTCGGACTTTGCCAGGCCTTGGCGTGGCCTCTCGGCCAGCCGGCGCTGGACGACATACCCGATCGCCGCGGCCAGCGTCCCTTCCGCGAATCTGAGCGGTACGAATATCTGGAGCTCAAGCAGTACACGTACGATGGCAAGACCTTCGGAGTTGTAAACGAGGAAAAGATCCAGTTCTCAGATCTGTTGGCGGGCTGGACTTTCACCGATCCCGGCATTTCTTCGGCAATACCGGACGGTGACGATCTTCTTTTGCCGATAGCCTTCGCGGAAACCGGAGCCTTTTCTCGAGGCTTCGATGGGGAGGAATGCAGCAGGCTGGGGTTGGCTTTCGACCGCCACGAGGTTGGTTCCGGTGTTATGCGGTGGCGCCGGGATTCCGGAGCTTGGCGGCCGGTCTCCTTCGTACCCGTGACGGGCGAGGACAACTCCTTTGAGCCCACGCTCATCCGGGATGTGGATGGCAGTCTTCTCCTGACCGCACGCGGGGGCAGAGAATCGACATACAACGACATCCAGATATGGCGCTCCAAGGATGGAGGCAGGAGCTGGAATAAGATTATTCACGTTCGCGGTGTCATCAGTAGCGCGCCGATTTCCATCAATCGCGCTGCCGACGGCACCCCATATATCGCCGCCAATCTTTATGAGGTGCTCATGTACCCGACTGACCTTTACATGAAACTTCCTCCAGATCCGGTGCTCGTGCACCTCGGCTATATGCACAAGGTCGATATTGCAGGGAGAGACACTGCGGTTCGGGGAGGCGGATGGCTGCGGGAGAAGATCTGTCTCTGGCCGCTCAATGCCGACAGGACAGGCCTCGAGCTTCCGATCATCGCCCGGGACTGCCACAGGGAATTCGGCCCGCCGCCGGGAGGATCGACCTGGAACGCCGACCACCCCTCCGCTGCGACCGTCCGGCTTGGGGACGGCGCGTGGCACGACATCTTGGGGTACCGTGTTGTCGAGAGGGGAGAGATCACATATGGCATGGATCCGGCACCGCAGACAGGCGCCTACTTGGAAGAGGTCGATTCGGCCGGTGGGACCATACCTGCTTGGAACTTTTCCGCCACATGAAGGTAACAGAAGGAAGACGTGCGCACCGAGCCCAGGTCGAATGATGCGGGAAACAACCCCTCTGCACGTCAGAACTGAAGTGATTGACAGCTTATTATTGCACGGCTCCCAACCTCGTTGAATCTAAAAGAGTTGTGGAGAAGTATGTGGCAAAGCCAAATGAGGGTCTCCTTCTACTAACGGTCGAGGCTGGGTGGCTAGTCTGTCTGAAAGGGAGATTCAGGGCTCACACGACAGTTGTTGCCCGGAATCCTGATTTTTAGCTGGCGGGAAGTGTCGTCCAGTTATCGTCCAGTCCAGCTTTAGGATATCGTCAGAAATCACTCGATCGATGCGAATTTGAATGTCCGCTTCTAGGGTGCGCCGTGGTAAGGCGGCGCTTTTCCCAGTGGGTGAAAGCCCCACCCGGCAACCGCTCCAGCCGGAAGCAACCGGAGCAACTATGGAGGTAACGAAATGGTTGAAGCCTCTGGTGAAGCGAGTCACGAATTGGTGACCGCGCGAGTGTGCAGGCCGTAACGTGAGTGAACGCTGAGCAAGCCTCGAAAAGGACGATGCGCAGGCCGACCCGGCTCCTAGACCGGGGAAGGCTGATACGGCTGGGGAAGTGAGCGAAGTGGGCACCCAGTCGCTGCGCCGGGGTAGTGGCGACAGCATGTACACCAGGGAAGCGCACGCAACACGGGAAGCCCCTAGGCGTGGCCAGGGATGGCCAACCGGAAGCCCGTGAGGGACAGGCCGGGCGCCTGGGGGTGGCGGAGAGGCCCGTATTACTGAGGAAGCCGGGTAATGCCGGTGGAGGGAAGGAGCCTTAGTTCAAGACGAATGCAGGACGTAGTGAAGGGACCATTGGGGAAAGAGCCTCTTGAAGGGTCACAACCGCGCGAGTGTATCGTGAGTGAACTGAGCAAGCCTCGAAAAGGGTTCCAGAAACTACGGCAGCGAGGGCAGTCGCTGCGCCGGGGTAGTGGCGACAGCATGTACACCAGGGAAGCGCACGCAACACGGGAAGCCCCTAGGCGTGGCCAGGGATGGCCAACCGGAAGCCCGTGAGGGACAGGCCGGGCGCCTGGGGGTGGCGGAGAGGCCCGTATTACTGAGGAAGCCGGGTAATGCCGGTCAAGACGAATGCAGGACGTAGTGAAGGGACCTTACAGAGGGCATTACACGCGAAAGCGAAGGCTGAGCCCAGCTAGCTTCAGCGGTGGCTGGGTGAACTGGCGCAAGACCACGGAGTTGGTGCAGCAGTTGAACCGCGCTCTGCGCGGCTGGGCGAACTACTCTCGGGTAGGGACGACCAGCCGGGCCTACCGTGCGCTCGACAGCTTCACCGCTACGCGGCTGCGCCGGTGGCTGCGCCATAAGTACAAGGTCAGGCGACGCAAGGGCGGGACGTATCCACTCTCGCACCTCTACGGGCCCTTCGGGCTCGTGCGCCTGACCCAACTTGGGCGCGGCGAGCCGTGGGTGAAGGCGTGAGTCTTGTCCGAGAGCCGGATGCGGTAGTTCCGCCTGTCCGGTTCGATGAGGAGGATGTGGAAACGGAGTGATGGTCCGGCTATTGAGGCACCGCCAGACGAAAGGGGCGGTAACAGATAGGCCGAACCTTAGACCACCGCGCCACATCCTTACTCTACTCTGCGAAAGCGGCCGTTCGATTTCGATCAGATCGGACGCTGTCTGTCAGATCGGGTGCCGACTATCGATGAGGAGGATGTGGACGCTGTCTGTCAGACGGACTATCACACTTTTATCCTGGTCAAATCCAATGACGTAGTTTTGGACGAAAGGCGACAGCTCCGCTCCACCCGTCAATTCCGTGAATGCTCTCGGTCGTGCCAGCTCATGATAGCCCATCCTGGAGCGTCTCACGGGCCGTCTTTTTGCCGCTTCCAGTCAATGCACCCTGGATCCGCTAATTTGTGAGTACTCGAGGATTGGGCTTTCGAGCGATCGGGGATTGTGGGGGCGTCTCACGAAGCGGTTTCTTAGAGGAATAGCGACAGGTATCGCGATGCCGCTATCGGTGAGCTGGATCAGCGATCATCTACACTAATGGGCTGACACGTCAAGGGAGTGGAGTTCGGAAGAGGAACACAGGGAATGCTCGAGCTAAAATTAAGATCCCTAAGCTAGGTAGTGGAAAAGGGGGTTCAGGGTAGGGGTCCGATTAGCGCGGAATCCTGTTCCATTGCTACTCGGACCCCAACACTTGACTCTCCCCGCATCCGGGAGTAGTCTTGGACTCAGCGACAATCCGTGTTTTCTGACTCTTCTGTCTCGCGGCCCCTCTGGCAAGTCCAGAGCAGGAGGTCATCGTGCTGGGGCAGACTCTCACCAGACGGGACTGGCTACAAGAGACTTCATCTAGTGTACTGGCGGTGGTCCCAGCTCTTCTCCAGAGCCGCTGTGGGGTCACCCCTTCTCAGGGCCGAATCGAGAGCATCGAGCACAAAGGTCGACTCATTTCCGATTGCAGCCTGGCCGGGGAGACTCGCCGGGACGACACCGTGCCCGCCCACCCCAATGGGATCCAAGTGAGCCGGCACCGCTGGCTCATCGTCTACGCCACACGCGGATTCCGGGGTAATGACGACGACGCCAGCATCGTCTTCCAGCTTCGCAAGGACGCGCCCGACGGCGACCTCATCAAAGAGGGCATGCTGGTTCCTTCCCACGACGAGTGGGATCCCTTGGGAGATGGGAGCCGCCACGTGAAACAACATGGTCACCCCGTGGCCTTCGGAGTTCCCCGGGGAGCTCGCATCGACGGCAAGCCTGCTCCCAGCGCCAACGTGTTCGTTCTCAAGTGGCGACAGGTGGCCCGGGTCCTGGATCACGAGAGGAACTACCTGGAGAACGCGAGCGCCCACCCGGAGCTCAGAGCGAGCACCCATACGGTGGAGTGGCTCCAGTTTCGCCTCAACGAGCGGGAAGACGACATCGAGATCCTCAAGCCGGCCACCCGTCTGCGCCAGAAGGGCTACGAGGAGGGGTCGGCCTTCTGCAGCGCCCAGGGGGCCCGGCTCATGAACCAGGCCATCGCCCAGGCGGTCCCCTTCAACCGGGACTGTACCCAGTGGGCCGACTGCAACCACTTCGATGGGCGCGTCGCCGCCCTGAAATACGAGTTCAACCCCCGTCTGGGGCTCTACGAGTGGGTCGAGACCGGACCCTATCTCTTTGAGCCGGAGCGGCCCGTGAGCGAGGCCAGTCTGGCTCCCTGGGGAGGCGATTGGATCGTGGCTGCCCGGCGCGTCGGCCGCCCCGGTGTGGCCTGGGTGCGGACTCGGGATCCCTTCAGCGAGACCAGTACACCCGTGACTCCGGCGGTGCCCCCATCCCGGGGACCCTTGACCGCCTACACCTGTCCGGATGGAGTCCTGCGACTGTTCACCGGAGACGGGAGCATCTCCCCCCACGGCAATAACCGGGATCCCCTTTACTGCTGGGACATCGACCCCGATCGGGACTTCAGTTCGGCCCACCGTCGGGTCATCTACGACAGCGTTGACGCCGGTCTCCCCATTCGCCCGGCCAGCTCTCCCAAGATCGACATGTGCAAGCTTCTTCCCCACTACCGGGAGAACCAGTACCTCCTGCACCGGGTCAGTGTCCGGTCCTTCAACCACCCCTACCTGGGTAGCCGGGAACTGGTTGCCGAGATTCCCATCATCAACCAGGAGGAAAAGGCCAGTTGCGGAATCTACTGTGCCAAGATCACCTACAGGGAGAGGGATCCCTCTCCCTGGGAGTTTCCCCAGGAGGAGACATGAATCCCCGACTCTGGGTGACGAGCAGACCCTGTGGCAGGGTGAGGTCAGCCCGTGAACCGCCCGCTGGAGGTCGGGGACGAACACTGGTACTACTACTCAGGCAGCGCCACCACCATCGGGTTCTTCGAGGAATGGATCAGCGTACCCATGTTCACAGGCCTGGCCACCATCCGGCGCGACGGCTTTGTCAGTTTGAAGGTCGAGAAGGACTCCAGAGCCGGCTGGTTTACCACCATTCCCCTCCAGGCGACTGGCACGTCCCTGCAGCTGGAAATCAATGCCCAGGGATTGAGTGAAGCAGCGCCGTGATCCGAGACGGAGTGGCGGTGCCGGTGCTCTGGCCCTACGGCGGTCAGAACCTCAGCTTGCCTAGCGGAGAGTCTCTGCAGCTACGATTCCAGCTGGAGGGTAAAGCACGGCTCTACAGCCTTACCTTCAAGTGAACGAGGCGAGAAAGTTCGTGAAGGCTATCGTATTCCATTCCTCCAGA
Source organism: Acidobacteriota bacterium (assembly GCA_965219005.1). GTDB lineage: Bacteria > Acidobacteriota > UBA6911 > RPQK01 > JAJDTT01 > CAUZIZ01. The sequence continues at coordinate 1,286,694 of CBDCMS010000004.1, forward strand.
CCGGTCAGACTGATGGGCCTTCAGAAGAGAGAGGCACGGGATCTGAGCAGCATCCGATACCGGTCGGCGGAGTTTTGGCACTCTACGCGATCCCCGACCCTAGTTCTAATGTGGCGCGATTTGGACTTAATCGAGGGCACTGGCCAGTGACCGTCTTTGGCCGTTCAGTCGACGTTTCTTGGCACAATTTGAATGTCCGCAGGCGAAAGCGGTCGTTCGTTTTCGATCAAATCGGACGCCTGTCTGTAAGATTGGATCCCGGCTATCACAGATTAGAAGGAAGCAGTTTCCCGAGATCAGCCCCGATTCGAGCCCGCACTTCCGGATCGGTCACATTGGATTGAATTGCAGCAATAAGACCTTCTTGAATCTTCAATATTGCAGAAAAGTCGACTACGCCGCCTTCTTGCAAGAATCCGAGGGCGAAAGCTTGCTTCTCGCTTGGGACAAAGTGCTTGATCGGATTCTTCACCATCTCCTCATGGAGTTGCTCGAACTCGATAGCGCTCTGGGCGGTTTCCACTCAGCAGAAAGATGAGGTTCATCCGGTAAATGGGGAGGTGCCGCCAGTCAAAGGCAGGCCGCGGAAACTGCCGCACTATGCAAACCGTGGAAAAACAAGTAGTTCTGGAGGAGAACTGGCAAGCGCTCGCAGTTGTTTTTCCACCGTTCGCACAGCGCTTGGAAAACTCCGTATCACGGGCTTGCTGGCCCAGTTCGATGTCGTTCGGAGTTTTCCACAGTTCCCACGGCCCCTGCTACTGCAGCCGACTATATTGACAAGCGAACGGGGAACCAGATTTGGGATCCGGAAACCGCCGAACCACGTTCCACCTCCCCATTTACCGGATGACCCAAAGATGAGCAGCCGGTCTGAGTATTTTCGGACGGTGCCGACCTTCTTGCCGCGCTGGAAGACCGGTTCTTCGTGACCTTCAAGCGCACGTTGCCATGCTTCGCGTTCTAGATGATCAACGGCGGTCTCGGTAGCGTCGTCCCATAGCTCGGCGAACACCCGATCAGCCGCTCTCAAATCGTAAGCGGATCGACGACTCATGCCGACCCTTCTGCATGACTCGCTGACGTTCGCTGTCTCAGTGAGCGCTTTCAGGAACCGCTCTTTCTTCGCTTTCGTCCATCGATGCTTCATGACGGCTACTCGCGTGCGCGTAAAGCTCCAACGCTAAGGCCTGCTGGTGCTGATGGTAACTGCGTGAAGAGAGGGGATAGGGGTGGCGAAATAAGATTTTATCTTGCATCCAGACTGGCCTGTACGAGCAGGAGCCAGAATCCTCCTCCGAGAGCCTATCCCGCTGGATCTTTGAACGCCGACACTGTTAAGATTCCTTGAAAGGAAAAGAGAACCGAGCCATTAGAACTCCGCTGATCTGACCCAGTGCCGCTGATCGTCGAGCGGTGAAGGCCTCCCTCGATCTACCCTGTGGGGGTGTTTTCCTAGTGACGTTCGACTCGAAGAGTCGGGAGGTGCTCAATGAGTAAGATCCTGGTGGTCCTCCTTTTGGGTCTAGTTCTTTGTTCGTGTGATGCTGCCCCGCCGGCCGATACCCCGAAGGAAGGAGAGTCGGCCTGGACTGAAACGAGCTTCAGAGATTTCTCGGATGGAACCTTAGCCGATGGAGGAGCCAACACCTATGTCTCGGCCGATGGGAGCATCCGCCTGATCAACCAACTGGACCTCGACCAGGACGGCCTGATCGATCTGGTTCTGCCGGGTAGTCACGACAACAATTTCCAGGTGGACTCATGGATCTACTGGGGTGGGGATGGCTTTAGCGCCTCTTCCCGGACGGCCCTGCCGGGAGAAGGAGCTGCCGGGTCTGCAATCGCCGACTTCAATGCGGATGGCTATCTGGATGTCGTTATCGGAAGCGGTTACAACGGCACCCGCACCGAGAACAACTCGGTCTTGTTCTGGGGTGGAGAAGACGGCTTGGATCGTGAGCGAAAGCTGGATCTGCCCACCGTTTCGGTGGAGGCGGTTGCGGCTGCTGACCTCAACCTGGATGGCTATGTCGAAATCGTTTTTGCCAGCAACGGACTGTCCTATCAGTACACTCGCGATGGGGTGAGCGACTTCACGCTTGTCCGACCCTACTCCGATATCTATTGGGGATCGGCCGAAGGGTACTCTCCCAGGCGGACGACTCAGCTGCCCACCCACTTCGCCCAGGATGTGGAGATCGGCGACCTCAACCGGGATGAGATCCCGGACCTCCTCTTCGCCAACCAGGGCACGGGAGAAGAGCCAGGCGGTGTCCTGATCTATTGGGGTGGTCAGTCGGGCCAGTACTCAGAAGCTCGGGCGACCCGGTTGGATGGTTTGGGCAGCGCTGCCGTGCGGGCCTCCGACCTCAATCAGGATGGCTGGCCGGAGATCGTGGTCGCCAACGACAAGGGGGGCGCCTCGGATCCTTCGACGCCCTTACCCTGCTTCATCTACTGGGGCTCCCCGGACGGATTCAGCGGGGATCGAAGAAGTGAGCTGCCCGGCTGGGGAGCGCGTGGAGTCGACGTCGGAGACCTGGATCTGGATGGGCAACCCGATCTTGTTTTCGCCAACCAGTTTGGAGATGCTTCCTTCATCTACTGGGGTTCCGAAAGCGGTTTTGGGCCCCACCGCCGGACCGCCCTGCCGACGCTCTCGGCCAGTGACTGCGTCATCGCCGACCTGAACGGTGACGACCGACCCGACCTCGTCTTCAGTAATGAGAAGAGTAGCGAGAGCTTCGACATTTCCTCTTTCGTCTACTGGAATGGCGAAGAGGGCTTTGACCGATCGAATCGGCTCGAACTGCCCACCCTGGGAGCCGCAGCGGTCGGATCCGAGGATCTTGACGGCGACGGCAAGAGGGATGTCATCTTCATCCACAAGAAGGATGGCTACGTCGCGGAAGACGCACCCAACGCCTACGTCTATTGGGGACAGGAGGGAGGTAAGTATTCCTCCAACCGGCGCTGGGTCTTGCCCTACAATGGAGGCAGCTCAGCTAACATCGCGGATTTGAACGCCGATGGCTTCACGGATGTCCTACTGACGGGAAGAGTCGACATCCTGTGGGGGGCCGCCGACGGATTCTCGCTCTCCAACAACACCAAGCTGCCGACGCGGCGAGCCTTCAGTACGGTGGTAGCAGACTTCAATCGGGACGGGTACCTGGATCTGAGCGTCAGCGAGTGGGCACCCGATGGAGACGAGATGAGCCTATTCTGGGGAGCTCCAGGGGGCTATCGGATGGACAATCGGTTCGTGTTCCGATTTCCCGATGTCAGGCTGCACAAAGCGGGTGACTTTGACCGAAACGGCTATCTGGATCTGCTATTTACCGGGACCAGCGATCAAGTAGTGATCTTCTGGAACGGGCCCCAGGGCTTCAGCAATCAGAACAAGCAGTACCTCCCCACCAAGTTGGCGGTGGGAGCCGAGGTCGCGGATCTGAATGCCGACGGCCATCTGGAACTGATCATCTGCAACCTCTACGATTTTAGCCGGCAGAAGGAGCAGACTGGGGACCGGCCGATCGATGCGGAGCCCCAGTCCGAGACATTCTCGGCTGGCACCGAAGTCTATTGGGGTGGAGAGGACGGATATTCCCCGGACCGCAAGCTGATACTGGAGACCGTCGGCAGTGAAGACGCCTCGGTGGCAGACCTCAATGGCGACGGACACCTCGATCTGGTGGTATCGAGTTACCACGGCGGCATCCATCGTCGTCATCCCTCGTATATCTTCTGGGGAACCGATTCCGGACTGAATCCAGAGCCAACCCAGCTGCCTACCGATTCGGCCTCGGGTGTGGTGGTCGCGGACTTCAACCGGGATGCTCAGTTGGACATCTTCTTCGTGTGCCACACCAAGGGGGGCAATCATCGCACCGATTCGTTTCTGTATTGGGGCCAGGACGGGGAGTTTGCTGCCGACAGACGTCTTGGCGTTCCCACCCGAGGGGTGCACTGGACGATCCACAACGATGTGGGGAATATCTACGATCGATCTCCCGGGTTCGATTACATCTCCTCGACCTTTGACGCGGGCGAGCAGGCCGACTTCGAAAGCCTTTCCTGGGAGGGAAAAGAACCCTTCGAGACGGCGCTGAAGTTTCAACTCCGCGGCTCCAACAGCCGGGAGGATCTGGCCTCAGCCGAGTGGCGGGGTCCGGATGGAAAAGACTCCTTTTACACCGAATCGCCTGCTGCCATCGAGGGACTCCCCGAGGACGCTCGATGGATCCAGTACAAAGCAACGCTGCTCTCGCCCCGAGGGGCCAATGCTCCGGTGTTGGAGTCGGTAGGGGTCGAGTATCGGTAGACTGGATCTGGTTGAAGGTTAAGAGGAGAGATGAGTATGTGTGGTTATCTGGACCGGCCAGCTTGGTTGAGATTGTCAGCGGGGAGGGCGCTGCTGATCATTTGGACGGCCGGGGGGTGTACGTCGCCGCCCCTCGAACCCGACATTCCTACTCCGCCGGCTCCAATCGAGGGCATTACCGGCATCACCCAGGGTGGCCCCGACCTCCAGGTTCCGCCCAGCACTCCCGAAGGCGAAACCTGGATCTATCAACTGGGATTACCGTTCCAGGTGGATCAGGATACAGCAGGTTACTTCTGCAACATCCGCGTGGCTGGGGTCAAGGGCACTGACTTCGAGAACGGCTCCGACGTCATCCTCTTCGATAACATCACCGACGTCAGCAGCGATGGGGCCGTCCCCATTACCCGAAACCATCGCGAACCCAACCCCAACTCAAAGCCACCCATGCAAGAAGCGATCATGGTCAAGTACCCGGTTATGGGAGGCTTTGTTCCCCAAGGTGCCAAACGGCCCGATGGCACTCCCCACCCCCATGCGGGCACCGGCTTCGGTATCAACCATGCGACTGCTTGGCGGACCGAGTTCCCGGGCCCCCCGCCCTACGGTGTAAACACGTTCGGACGTGTAGATCGGAGCCAGGTGTATGATTACAGGGAGGTCCACCAGCTCTCCTACGACGGGAACTCCATCCAGGTTAGCAAGACGGACCGGGTAGGCTCGGAGGATCTCCTCTCCGGCTGGGCGCTGGCCCCGGGTTTGATGAACGCAATCCCCGATGGCGACGATCTCATCCTGGCGATGGGTGGCAGCAAGCCTGATCAGAGCGGCGGATCCGGGATGGCTCGGTGGAGAAGGGTAGATGGGCAATGGCGTCCCGTTTCCTTTGTCTCGGCCACCGGACAGGACTCTTCCAACGAGACCAGCCTCATCCGGGATCTGGATGAAAGCCTCCTTCTCTCGGCTCGAGGCCATCAGGGTATGGATATCCACGACATCCGGGTCTGGCGCTCTCAGGACAACGGGGAGACCTGGGAGAAGATCATTCATGTTCGGGGGCTGATTTCCGCCACCCCCATTACCCTGAACCGAGCAGCTGACGGCACCCCCTACATCGCAGCCAATCTCTATGAGGTGTTTTTGGAGGGCCTGGATCGCCTCAAGATCCCAAAGGACCCCCAGGGCAGGGCCGTGTTGGGAGGTCGTGCCCGGAGCACGCTTGTGATCTGGCCCCTGAATCGAGACAGGACCGGACTCGATCCTCCGATTGTGGCCCGTGATCTGAGAAAGGAATTCGGGCCGCCTCCGGGAGGGACCGCCTGGCGGGTGGATCATCCCTGTTCCATGATTCTGCGCCTGGGAGACGGCCAATGGCACAATGTGGTCGCCATCCGTATTCTGGAGTATGGAGAGCTGACCCATATGCAGCTACCCACCATCCACACCGGGGCCTACCTGGAGGAGGTGCTGTCTGCCGGCGAGCCGATTGCGGCTTGGAACTTCTGAAACCATAAGGGTACCCACCAGATTGGTGTTGAAATACAACATAAGGACCCGTTCCTAGCGGACCAGGGCGCGATCGGGGCCGTACTGGCCGTGTTGCATCACCAGCGGCCGTGTGCCAAGAGCCTCTCGTGACCCCGAAAAGCCGTACTTCAACAGATGGGTAGCGTGGAATCGAAAATAACTGGCGGTTCATGAAGTACTTGCAATGATCATCGAGGCCAGAATAGAAGGGCATTACAAGGGGATTCCGGCACCATTAGGGAGCAGAAAGGACGAGGATAGCTCAGCAAAGTGACGGGATTGGGGGATGATTCTGAGCCAGCCGCAGGGGCCCTTCCGAGATCAGTCTGTTGACGGAGGTTATCCTGGGTTGAGAACCAGGATTCTGAAAGTTCTCACTGAAAATAACGTCTACTTCAAACTTGGAGATGCCAGTGCAGCTCGCTGCCGACAGCTCCCAGAAATCTCCTCGCCTGTTCAGCCCGATTCTGTCCCTTAGTGCCGCCGTATTTCGAGGTAACTCCCTTGTGTCTGGCCCCTATCTGCCTGGTGTCTTTGTCTCTGTCCAGGACGTTAACATCCAATGAATCAGCAACTTGAATGCGGACTCCTCGGAACTAATCTTCCATATTTCGGCCCAGCGCAGGCATATTCATGTCTTTTTCGAACTGTTGGGTCCCAGCTTGCTCCAGAGCCAGCAGGGAACTTCTCCTCAAGAATGACCTTCGGTCCAGTTGTGTCATCTCTGTTCTCCTGATCATGGGGTGGATCTTAACGACTCAAGCATGCCATCACATTCTGCTCTTCATCAAGGATCTTCTATCCTTCCTCATCTTACCCTTACCCGTGCCTGTGCCTTTGCCCGTCTGATCTCTTGTACACATCAAGGCTCTTGACCAACCCGGTCAGAGTCGAGGCGACTGGCGGGTACGGGCAAAGGCAAAGTATGAATGAGGAGACATCCGCTTGAGCCGTGGCGGGGTGTGACATCCAAATTGTGAGCAGGTAAGATCGTGGGAATTGGAGACGCCATGGCGGCGTCAAGAAACCACCCCTGAAGTTTCAGATTGGGAGGGGCAGAGTGTCGTATCATTCCAGCTTGCCTGAGTGTCCTGGAAGACCCATGGCTCTACTGGCTGCAGCTTTCCTCATGCTTTGGGCCAGATGCGAGTCCGCAGCAGAGCAGACCGCGACTCCCGGGACACGGAATTACCGGTGCCACCACGGAGGGACCCGATTTCAGGATACCCGCCGATGTCCCCGAGGGAGCGCCCTGGCGCTATGGACTGATCCTTCCCTTTCAGGTGGCTCCCCGAACCGGCGCCGCCTTCCTCAACGTGCGTATCCGAAACGGCGTCATGGGGCACACAATGGGGCACGGGGATTATGAAGTGGGGAATGACGTCGTGCTCTTCCGGGACATCAGCCAGGTCTCTAGTGAACCCGCCCTGGGGTATTGTCAAGTTAAGTAGAAATCTCGAGTTTTGGAGGCGAAATCGGTCGACGCTTGGATGTAGAATCAACAACTTAGAGAGTGGCGAGGGGGCTGAGTAGGCACTCAAATCGGTTAACTTGACAGTACCGGTAAGAACGCTCCGTGGCCATTTCACTCGAAGTTCCAGAGTGGAATTGGCGGGCCTGCGGAAACGACCTCCTCGACGTAGAGGCCGCTTTGCGGCGCAGGCAGGAGCCCGGAATGCTCGCCCCGGTCCATGATCCGATAGAGCAGAAGGTTGTGCCAGCCTCCGTCGGCCAGTCGGACGGTTTGCGCCATGGGATGATCCATGAACCAGACCCTGCCACTGGGCGGAGGCCCAAACTGCTCCAGTGCATTGCGGACCGTGATCGGCTCTTCCAGCCCGCTGCGCTCTCGGTTCAGGGGCCACAGGACCAGCCAATCGCGTTCGTGTCCCAGGCGATTGCCGGCCAGGTACGGAGTCCCATCTGCCGCCTGGTTCAGGGTCACCGGTGCCTGACCTCGGCCCTGAGGAACGTCGATCGCCAGCTCCCAGGTGTGGGTGTCGGTGGAACGCCAGACTCGAATAATGTGATCCTCAAGCTCGGAGCCGCTGCTCCGCAGCGTGAAGAGGAGTGAGCCATCGGTGTCCCGGATCAGCGAGGGTTCGAAGGCGTTGAGAGCGATGGGTTCGCCGTAACGCATTCTCGGTTCTTCCGGCATTCGGATGAATGCTATGGGAACGAAGGAGATCAGCTGCCAGCGCCTGTCAAGACGTCGCCAGCGTGACACACCGGAGGCACCCCGATTTGCTCCAGCGCTATAGCAAGCGTACAGCAGGTCATTCCCGTCGGGGACCGCCATCTGTAGCCCCGGAGCGCTGATCGTCCACTCAGAACCGTCTGCTCGTAACGGATTGGCGGCCGTTCTCGCCTCGGTCTCCACCACGCGAAACTCCCGGCCATCATAGGCCAGCTGGCAGATCTCGGTCGTCCGGATCTTGTCCTTTTCGGCCTTCTCGTAATAGCCGTAATAGCCGCTGCCCTTCATAGCGACATCGGTCACCTCGCACAGCAGGAATCCGGTCCCGGCATGAGGATGGGGAGCTCCCTTGGGAAGTCTCGCACCCCATGGTACGAATCCTCCCGATGCCCAATACTTGATGGCGACCCGCCACTCGCCAGTGTGTCGATCGGCGTACTTTGAGGTGCGGGTCACCGGTCTGGCCTTCTTAGCTGAGATGGCGTCAATCCGGTCGAACAGGAGCATGTCGATGCCGGCTTCGAAGTCACCCACCGGGAAACCCTGCGTGCGCAGATTGGCGATCAGGCCCGCCTGTCTGGGCGAGACCTGAAAGGTGCACCCGAGCCCGTAGCGGAGGTCACGTCCCTTTGCCGATCCCACCAGGTCGGCTGGCCCCCGGGTGACACGAATGATTCCTGTTTTGCTGCGCGAGTCAACACTCTGTCCGGCAAGGGACGGTCGACCGAAGGCCGACCCGATTCCGCTGCCCACCAGTAGAAGAAGGGCTTCACGACGATGTATCATTCGAGTCGAGATTCCTGATATCGCCTTCAGGTCCGAGTTCCCGGGACTTCGCCTGATAAATATACCAGACGGTACTGTCAAGTTAACAATTTGAGTGGGGTGTACGTCAAAAATGTGGGGTAATGGTCCGCTAACCTGCTGAGCGGGCCTCCCAGAACTCCTCCCAGCGGTCGGACAGTTGGCAACAACGCAAAGCGATGATGGTATTTGCCCCACGGACGGTCCAGCGCATTCCGGACTGCTTCAGACGTTGGCCAATAATGGTCTTGCAGCCCGCTTCGATGACGCCCGAGCCGATGAAAAGTCCCTGGCTGCGGAAGCAAGCGTAACGCATTCGCTCCGCATTCTTCTGGAAGTACTCGATGCCGGTCTTCCTCGCCTTACGAGCGGTTTCCTCTTTTACTACGAGTTGTCGTATTGAGTTCAGGACGGATTCGACGTCTCCGCGGTCCAGTAACTCCTGATTGAGTCGGACCCACTGCTGGGTCTCGGGAGAGTCTCCTCCCAAGATGGTTCTGCCCAGGTCGAACAGGCGCTGGCGAGCGTGGTACAGATCGACAATTTGGATGGCCTGGTGGAAGTGTTCCGCAGCGATCCCCGAGATCCAGGGAGCACCGTCTCCCAGAACCACCAGCCTCGGCGCTCGCGTCGCTCCGCGACGAGCGGCCTCCGTATAAATCCGAGCGCCGAAGGCAGCCGCCTCCTCGATGGCTCCCACATAGGTCGTCGAGTCCGGGTCCCGAAGCGCACCACCTTGCTCATCGCAGCGCGTTTGCGCAAAGACACAGCCGAGCTTCGCCTCCCGCGTCTTGGCGGTTCCGCCCCTTTTCCCCACCCGACCTTCCACCTCCGAAGGCCGGACCGGCACGCCGGTCCCGTCAATCGCCACATACATCGTCGGGGCCGGAGGCGACGCAAAGGGGACAATCTTTTCCGAGAACGCCTGCTCGCGTTCCCGTTCCGAGACGCTTTGGACGTCGTCGCCGATGCCCTCGGAGACCCGTTCCACCGCCTTGGTACTGACCGCCACCCCAGCCAGTTCCTCCAGATCTCGCTGACCTTCTTCGAACGGTTCCTTGGCTCCGACTCGTCCCATCATGCGCCGCACGCCCGGGCTAAAAGATGTCGACGCCAGATCCAGATCCCCGTCCTTGGGAACCACTCCGCTCCTACAATCCGCACAATGGTAATAGGCCCGTCGCACCCGAACCGCTCCCAAGACCGTCGACAGCTGCTTGTGCCGATAGCCCTTAAACTGCGCCTCGTGCCCTTCTCCACAATCGATCTGGGCTCCTTGGTAGCCACCCCCGTCCGCTCCCAGGAGCTGCTCCAGCAAGAGGCCTCCTAGACGGTGGATGCTCGCGCGAACCGCTAGCTCGCCTGCTTCCAAATCCGGCTGGCCCTGCCTTTGCCATTCCCCCAGCACTCGGCCACCAAGCGCTCTATCTCCGCCTCGGCTTCGGCGAGTACTTCCCGCGCAATTTTTTTTTCAGCTGATCCAGCGCCTCCTCCTCCTGGATCTCCTGCACGGGGCGCCGGTCGCAAATCTGCTCACTGATTTCCACCAGCTGTTGGCACAGCTGCACGAAACGGCGATACGATTCCACCTCCCGCCCCACCTTCTCCAGCTCCGGGCCCAGAGGCAAGTTACGGGCTCGACTCTGGCCTTTGACGGTCACCGTCCACAAATACTGAGGCCCGTGTCCCCGATCACCCGGGCGGGCACACCGGCAGTTTGCCTTCCCGCACTTGCGGAAGTTGGCCGAAAGGCTTCCCCGGCGAAAATCGCCCAACGCTTCCACTTGCGCCCACAACTGCTTGCGTTTCTGTTGCAAGGCTTCCAAAGAGGCTGCTTCGTTCATGGATTCCTCCTGTAAGGATAGCGCCCTCCTATGTCAGCCTCTTATCTGAATCCTATTATACATTCAGATATTACAGCAAAAAAGAGAGAAGGCTACTTCCACCTACATTCTTGACGTACACCCATTTGAGTGCCTACTCAGCGCCCTCGCCACTCTCTAAGTTGTTGATTCTACATCCAAGCGTCGACCGATTTCGCCTCCAAAACTCGAGATTTCTACTTAACTTGACAATACCCTCCTGATTGGGCGGTTTGGGATTGGGCTCGTTGTTGTTTCGAGTAATGGGAATGGCTCCTTCGGCACTGACTTTGGAGAGGTCCTTGAAGAGGATTACGTCGGAACCGTTCTCGAAGTCCGTGCCTTTCACGCCGGAGACCCGGATGTTGCAGAAGGAGGCTGCGGTGTCCTGATCCACCTGGAAGGGCAATCCCAGCTGGTAGACCCAGGTCTCTCCCTCGGGGGTGCTGGGTGGCGTCCGGAGAGATCAGGGGAGCCCCGGCTCATGCCTGTGATCCCTTTACTGGGGCTGGGAGCCGGAGTCACCTCCGGCGGTGGAGACTGGGAAGTACAGGCAGTCAGGGTCCAGACAGCCAGGAGGCCAAGCGTCCTTACCCACCTTGATAGATCTGATTGTCTTGTCATGATGTTTCTCCAGATCCCTGTTCACAGAGACAGGGGGTGACCGGGCGCCTCAGGAGTGCGTCCAGGAGCCAGCCAGCAGAAGTCTCCGGTTTATTCGAAGCGCCAGGCTGCAGCCGACGGACCCGCCACGACAACCTCTTCGACGTAACACCCGGTCTCTCGGGGCGGGGCCTTCCCGCTATGCTCACCACGGTCCATGATGCGGTAACTCAGGAGGTTCCGCCAGCCTCCGTCAGCAAGACGCACGATGCCGGCGTTCGCATGGTCCACCCACCAGAGCTTGCCGCTAGGCGCAGGCCCGAAATCCTCCAGTGCATTGCGCACGGTGACCGGTTCCAAGAGCCCGGTTCGTTTGTCGTTCAAAGGCCAGAGAACGAGCCAATCACGCTCGTGCCCCAGCAGGTTGCCGACCAGATAAGGTGTGCCGTTGGCCGCCCGGTTCAGAGTGACGGGGGCTTGACCTCGGATCTTCGGGATCTCGAAGGCCAGCTTCCAACTCTTACCGGTGTCCGTGGAGCGCCAGACTCGGATCACGTGGTCCTCTAACTCGGAGTAGGCGCTCCGAACGGAGAACAACAGAGAGCCGTCGGTGTCGCGGATTAGAGTTCCTTCGGCGACTGCCAGCCTCATCTCACGCCCTTGGACAATCACCGGCTTTTCGGCCAGCCGGTTGAAAGCCACGGGGACGAACGAGATTGGCTGCCAGAGGCCGTCCAGACGACGCCAACGGGAGATCCCCGCGGCAGCCGGCTCGCAGTGGTAGTCGGAGACGTCCCCTTTCGTCGCCTGGACGGCGAAAAGCAGGTCGTCGCCGTCCGGAATCGCCATCCGCATTCCCGGAGCGAAGATGGCCCATTCGGATGCCGGCGCCCTGAGCGGATCCGAAGGGGATCTGGTTTCGGTTTTTATCACCCGCAGCCTGGAGCCCTCGAGAGCCAACTGGTTGATTTCCGTCTTGCGGATCATGCCGCGGTTCTTCTCGGCCTTGTCGTAGTAACCTTCCCGCTTCAACGGGAAGTCGAGGGCCTCCCCGATGACAAAACCGGTACCGGCATGAGGGTGCGGTCTGCCGTCCAAGCGCAGCGCGCCGCGGGGGACAAAGCCCCCTTTCGTGCAGTACTTGATCACCATGCGCCGCTCGCCAGTTTTTTCGGCGACGTAGGGCTCATTCCGTGTGAGCGGGATCGCCTCGGCGGTCGGGATGTCCAAAAGCCGGTCGAACACGATCATGTCCATCCCGGCTTCGAAGTCCCCCACCGGAAACCCCTCGGTGCGGAGATTGCAAAGCATGCCGGCCAGTCTGGGAGCTGCTTGGAATACAAAACTGTGCCCGTACCGATAGCCGTCCCCATCGGGCGGCACGGTGCGGTCCGCCGGCCCCCGGGTTACCTGGATAGTTTCACTCTTTTGGGTAGGCTCCCTGCCCTGAGCTAGCGCCTTTCGATAGCTGACGGTCCCGATCAGCTGCAACGCGGCCGCCATACATGCCAGTGCAACGATGAAAGCTCTTTTCCGGTGCATGCCCATCCCTCCTTTCGCGGATTGGGGACTCAAAACTCAAATCGATGTTGTGGCCGGCCACGCTCTTCCACCTTGGAGTTGCGCATGGTTTCAACTTCCCGGGCACTCTCCAGCCCACCCGAGGTCTGTTATCTCTCCTGAAATCTCGTTCGAATGAGACCGAATCTTCGATACTCCTTCCTTCCTGGCGTTCTCAATATTCTAGTCAATTGCGGTCTCAACGATACTATAAGCACCAAATCGCTTCGATATCGATTGCTTACCGTAAGGTATTCAAGACCCAGTGAGCGTTAGTGCATGAGGATGCGCTGGCGTAGGCGGAGAAGAGGGTGTCGTCCTTCAGTTGCACACTGGAGCGATCTGCGTTGAATCTCGATCGTAGAATGCTGTCTTGAGGGCTACTCCAGGGAGTGGTAACCTCTGTAGTCCAGTCCGACCGAAAGCTTGAACCCTTTCCGAAATCTGGCAAGGGCGACCGGAGAGTCGGCGGAAGCGGACCAGGAGGTGGACTGGTGGTGCGACGATCTGGAGGATATGACTATGAAAGGATTTAGGAAGCTACTCATCCTGGCCGCCGTGGGTGGCTGGACGCTTGCCTGGGTGGCAGCAGGCGGCCCTGCGCCTCCGGAACAGAAGGAGGTGGTCGCTCCGGCCTGTGACTTCCAGTCTTCATGTGTCACATGGGACTTTCCGGCCCGTATCGACCCTCGACCTTACAGCCGGCACAACATTCCCACGGGAAACAAGGCCCGCATTCTGCTCGAGTCCTTCATTGACGTGATCGATGAGAGGACGGGGACCACCGAACGCTTCGTCCTTACGGTCGGGCACCCCACGGAGTGGCTGTTCGCCGAGGACCGTATATTCCACATCCCCAGCAAAGAGTGGCGCGCGATCTACTCGCTGAACGAGGTGCGCAACATGGGTCCCTCTCTGACCTACCAGGGCAAGCCGTCGCGGGGACGCCAGTGGCGCGATAAATCTTCGCTGACAGGCGTCGCGATCTCAACCCTCGAGATCGACGTCCGGACGTTCCCCCGGACTCGAGTGCTCAAGACCCATGCAGAGATTGATGCGGCCGTTTGGAGCAAGGTTCCGCTGGTGGGCCGTACCGAGTTCCGAGACCCCAAGCGCCGGGAGCGCTACCTGCTCGAATACCCGATCATCATCATCAGCAGCGTGCGCAAGACCGGGAGGTTCCAGGTCGACACGGGACCGGTGCTGGTGCCCGACTTCACGTCCGGGGCGGAACGCGTCATCGACCGTTTAGAGATGGCCTACATCGCCTACAACCAGCTGGATCGGGCCGAGTTCATCCTGAGGCGTCCGACACCCCTGCCCGGTCACAGCGGAGACAAGCAGTCCCTGGCCCTGTACCCTAGCGAGGTGCGTGAGTACAAGGCGCACAACTGGCTCCTGGGCGGAGAGCGTTAGTCACATTCATCTCCGGCGGCGGTTATTGGCAAAGACGCAACACCTGAATATCCCTGTGTCAGGTCGAAATGTGGAAGATTAGCTGCCAGCGATTCGCATTCAAGCTGCTGATTAATAAAGGATTAACAGCTTAGAGGTAGACTGAGATACCAGGCCGATAGGTGTCAGATGCGGGGAAGTTACGACGAGATACAAGCGCGTTCAGCGAACCTAGAGGGGGCCTGCTCTCTAACGCAACGGAACGCCTCCACCTTCGCCCCGATTCTCTCCCCCACTTCCACCGTATTTCGAGGTAACTCCCCTGTATCTGGCCCCTATCCGCCTGGTATTTATGGCTCTCTCTAACCCGTTAAGATCTTATGAATCAGCAGCTTGAATGCGGACCAGTCGAGGCTAATCTTCCATATTTCGCCTTAGCGGAGGCATATTCAGGTCTTAGGGGCAGGTGCGCGAGAGGTCCGGCTAGTGGGACAGGAACTGGGTCGTGAGGTGGTTAAGGTCACCCAATCGATCCAGACTGGGTCTCAGATGACCAAAGACCTTCAGGTAATCGACCAGAAAATGGACTTCAAGCTCCGGTGGAATCTGGAGAAGCTGCGATCCATGGGTGCCATACCGACACTACACCAGTGGTTGACCACGGGTCGTCCTCTGGGATATCCGCTACCCAACTTGTCGATTCCCATCACCACTGTGGTCATCAATCGTAGGATTGCCCTGGCGACGCTTGCAGGCGAGCCCTATATCGCCCTCCAGCTTAGCTGGCGGGCACGGCTGCCCGAAATGGACACCTTCCTGGCCGGCTATTCCAACGGCTATTTCGCCTATCTTCCTACGATCCAGGATGCCGTCGGTGATGGGGTCCATCAGGGCGCCAGCTGGGCCACCGTCTTGGAAATCGGAGTCGCCGAACGCCTAATAGATCGAGCTATTATCAACGTACATAGAATGCTCGGCCACCTGCGGGACCCACCCGAGCCAGCTGACTCTCAGCAGATTCCTGAAAGGTAGGAGGACTTCTGCATCAGGAGACATCTGATTGAGCTGTGGCGGGGTGTGAAATTCTATTCTGCGCAGGTAAGATCTTGAGAATTGGAGACGCCATGACGGCGTCAGGAAGTCACCTTTGAAGCTTCGGATTGGGAGGGACGGAAGTGTCTTATCATCTCAGCTTGCCCGAGTGTTCAGAAAGACTCAGGGCTCTGCTGGCTGCAGCTTTCCTCATGCTTTCGGTCGGATGCGAGCCCGCAGCAGATCAGACAGGGGAGACGGCCCCTGCCACTGGACACGGGATTACTGGCGCTACCACGGAGGGCCCCGACTTCAGGATACCCGCCGATGTCCCTGAGGGAGAGCCCTGGCGCTATGGACTGATCCTTCCCTTTCAGGTGGCTCCCGAAACCGGCGCCGCCTTCCTCAACGTGCGTATCCGAAACGGCGTCATGGGGCACAAAATGGGACACGGTGATTATGAAGTGGGGAATGACGTCGTGCTGTTCCGGGACATCAGCCAGGTCTCCAGTGAACCTGCCCTGGTGTTGACGCGCAATCACGACGAGCCCAACCCCAACTCGATCCCTCCAGGGCAACCCGCGATTATGGTGAAGTACCCCATGCGTGGCGGCTTCATCCCCCTCCAGGCCAAAGGTCCGGACGGATCTGTCCATGCTCATGCCGGCACCGGCTTTGGTGTGTCCGTGGCGCTGGCGAGGCGCAAGGCCGGTACCGACCATCCCAATGGGGCCAGTTTCACATCAGCCGAGAACTATCAGTACTACGAGGTCTTCCAGCTCTCCTACGACGGGAGCCGCTTGGAGATGACCGATTCGGCCAAGGTTCCCTCCGAGCAGATGGTCCCGGGTTGGCTGCTGGTCAACGAGGGCCTCAACAACGCGATCCCCTCGGGAGCAGACCTGATTCTGGGCATGAGCTGTCGGAAGCTCGAGACAGTTTCCCAGCAGCAGGGCGATACGGCTAACGTCTCGGGAGTGATGCGTTGGAGCCGTGAGGGAAACAAGTGGCTGCCGGTTTCCTTCATTCCAGTGACCCCTCCCGACGGTTCGATAGAGTGCACTCTGGTCAGAGACCAAGATGGATCGCTGCTCTTCGCGGTTCGGCCGGGCCGCCCGGAAGATCTCCACGCGGTCCAGGTGTGGCGGTCCCAGGATGGAGCTCAGTCCTGGGAGAAGGTCATTGATGTTCGAGGCCTTACTTCGATCGCTCCCATCACGGTGAATGTGGCTGCGGATGGCACCCCCTACATCGCGTCCAACATCTATCTAGTGCCCACGGACCCTATCGACAAACGCTTCAAGCTTTTCCGGGATAGCCAGGGACGGATCAAGGGCGGGGGCTGGACCCGGCAGAAGCTCTACCTCTGGCCGCTGACGAAAGACCGCAGGGGCCTGGAGGCGCCGATCCTGGCGCGCGAGCCCAGGGCCGATTTCGGTCCGCCTCCAGGAGGGTCGATGTGGCGTGTGGATCATCCCTCCAGCGCCAACATCCAGCTGGCAGACGGAAAGTGGCACAATGTTCTGGGGTACCGGATCCACGAGGACGTCGAAGATCACGATGCTGTCATACCAGCCCAGACGGGCGCCTATCTGGAGGAGGTGATTTCTTCAGGTAGTCCCGTTCCAGCCTGGGATTTCTAGACTGGCTAGCGGGCCCTGAGCCAGACCTTGGCGAGATGGATCCGGGTCTGGGCTTGTCGATGGCTGGAGTAATAGCTCACCCAGAGGATTCCATCGTGCCAGACCATGCCCGGGTAGGAGTTGTCCCCACTAGACGGTAGGTGGACGAGCTTGGACAGGCTAAGCTTTTCTGTGTCCAGGTAGGCCAGCGTCATCCTCGAGGTCCGCTCGGCACGGTCCTCGCGCATTCGCCCTCCGGCGATCCACCCGTAGGGCGTTTTCACCATGCTGGGGCCTCCCATTGGTTCGAACCAGGGACCCAGTTCATGGGCGCTCCAATCGGTGTAGGGGGGCTCACCCACCAGCAGAACCGGGCCATTGTTACGCCTGCCCATCTCATCATTGAGCGATAGTACGCGCCGAACCAAGGCATAGGCGGTATCACCGTCGAACTCCAGATGGGTTTCCGAGGGCTTGTCCTTACAGTAGGCTTCTTCGGCCACGACCCGGAAGCTGGTGCCGTTGCTGCTCTCGAGGAATGAGAGGCAATCGGGTCCGTCAGGAGCAGGAACGGAAAAGCCATAGAGCTTTCCCCGGTGCCAGGTGGCTTGCCACAGGATTCTTCCGGGTGCCACTGCGATCTGGGGATGGGACCAGTTCCATCCATCTTCAGTGAAGCAAACAAAGCTGCCGGTGGAGTTCTGTGGGTCGTGCTCCAACCGGGCGAGTCCCAGCAGCATGAGTCTGTCGTCGGGGGTAATCTCCAGTTCCGGGTCTCTCAGATCGTAACCGGGGAGCACAAACAGAGCTGCTGGCTTCCAGGTCTCTCCGTCCTCAGAGACCAGTACGCGGATCTTGCCGTCATACGAGACGTGTTGGTAGCCTTCGCGAAAAGTACAGTAAAACCGATCCCGCCAGCGGATCAGGTCGGTGAAGGCGTTGTGTGCACCATGGTGCCAGATTCCTTTGACCTCCACCTTCTCTACGACTATCGGCGGATCAGCTCCGAGAGCGGGCAGCCAAAATGAGCCGACCATTAAGAGGATAACCGGGATTCTTGAAGTTAATGTCGAGGGTCGCATTGTAGAAGCCAGAGTGCCAGAAGCAAGGTTCAAAACGCAAACGGGGAAATCACTGCAGCAAGATAACCTGGTCGCCGCACGGCTCAACAGCGATGGGGGAGACGGCTCCCAGCACGCTCATGAACCTCCCATCTGCCGAATCAATAACCTTGCCTTTGCCCGCGAAGCTGAGCATCTTCCGTAGGGCTGCAACGTCCCGGTTGGCCGTATTTCGAGAGACCTGCTTCACTCGACGCTGAACATAACGATGCAGGTGTTGACGACGGAAGTCTGCGAGAGGGATCACCCCTAGGGGCTCCTTCGTCGCGGCTTCGGAAGGACAGCGCATACCGATCCTAGGACCTCCTCCACACCTTGGCGTACTCCTCAAGAAAAGTGGCCGAAAAGTCGGACACGGTTGCAGCATCTGTGGGGCTTGACCCCGTTAACGTTCCTCTTGCTGTAACCTATAAGGAGATAGGGGCTTAAAGTTCGGCGGAGCTGAGGGGACTCGAACCCCTGACCCCCTGAAAGCCAGACAGCGACGCCAGGCCTCTGTCCCGTCATCGCAATCTGCTGGCCTGGTTGATCGCAGCCCGGGGCCTGCTGTAGGCGGCCCTGGACGCGGGGACAGCGGAGCAGCTTTCGATCGAACAACGATGCATTCAATCGGATCGAGGGAGGATCGAGATGGGTCTCGAAATCAATCGTCGGGTTTTCCTGAGCACGGGGGCGGCCGGCCCCCTGGCGCTCACGCGGCTCTCCCCTCAGCAACCTCCGTTGGACGTAGGAAACCGAGCCCAGCTGCTCCTGGACGATCATCTGGTGGAGCGGAAACGGGGGCTTCGTCTCAGGGTCACGCCGGCCCGAGCGGACCACATCAGATTGGTATCGCCTGACAGCCCGGCGGACCGAAACGGGGTCTGGGCCTGGGTTTTGGTTGCCCAGGAGGGGGGACGGGTGAGGATGTGGTACAACGGCTGCGCCCTGGGTGACCCCCGCGAAGTCAGCCGCCTCTGCTATGCCGAGTCGGACGATGGCGCCCACTGGGACAAGCCGGCCTGTGGGGTAACCTCGTTTCAGGGCAGCAAGAAGAACAACATCGTCCTCACCATCCAGGATGCGGGAGGCGTGTTCCTGGACCCGGCGGCGGCTCCGGGAGAACGCTATAAGTGCGTCTTCGGGGAACGCGATAAGCAACGGGGGTACGGATACCGGATGACTTTCCGGGATCGGGGACGGGTCCACGATTGGCTGGGGCCCACCATCGAAGGAGCGTCGTCTCCCGATGGGATCCACTGGACCAAAGGGCCCGGCCCTCTGATGGACTGGTACACCGATGCCTGCAATGTCTGTTATTACGATCCCAGGCTCAGGAAGTATGTCTGCTTTGTGCGGGACAACCAGTACCCTCGCTTCAAAGGGGGAGCCATTCGCTGCATCAGCCGTACCGAAAGCGAGACCTTTGGCGACTTCCCTCAGCCTCAGAGAGTGCTCGCACCAGATGAGCTGGATCCCCTGGGAATGGACCTGTACAACTCAGCTGCCCGGCCCTATCCCTTCGCCGAGGGCATCTACCTGCTCTTTCCAGCCGCCTACTACCACGATACCGACAACCTCGAGATCCAGCTCGCAACCAGCCGCGACAGCATCCGTTGGCACAGACCCGACCGGACGCCGTTCCTGAGTCCGGGTAGGGAAGGTGCCTTCGACAGCCGCATGGTCTACATGGGTGCGGGGATGATATCCAGAGGAGATGAGATCTGGATGTACTATGGTGGTTTCGACGTGGGTCACGAACAGTGGGAGCGGCGTCCCGACCTGGGCGGCGTCGGTCGCGTCAAGTTCCTGCGTCATCGGCTGCTCGCTCAGACGTCGGGCTCGGCTCCCGGCCACCTGCTCACGAAACCGCTGCTGTTTTCGGGAAGACGGTTGCATCTGAACGCAGACTGTGGAGCCGGCGGCCAAGTGCGGGTCGGCGTGCTTGCTGAGGACGGCTCCCCGATTCCGGGTTTTCGCCAGGAGGAGTGTGAGCCGCTCATCGGCGATTTCCTTCGGGGCGAGGTCCGCTGGAAGACCGGGTCTCCGCTCTCCAGTCTGGTGGGGCGACCGGTTCGACTGAGTTTCCGCCTGGATCGTCACACACGTCTCTACGCGTTTCGGTTCCAGTCGGCCTGAATCGGTGTTCTATAACCCGGATGGCGCGCCTGGTGTCCCCCCGAAAAATCTCGTCCACCTTGTACAGCAATGACTTACGCAAATCTTGAGGCGGTGCTCAAGGCCTCGTATCCTGCGGGCCATGAGAGAGATTCATTGCCTGTTGCAGATCATCCTCAGGACAATTTCTGATCTCAGGCAAGCTGCCGGATTCGTCTATACTTTTCTATCGGCTTTCTTCAGCTCACGGGCAACTTTGGCGGCACGAGTCTTGGCGGCAGAAAGTCAGTTGGCTGCGTGCAAGCGTCGGATCGTGGAGAAGGATCGGCCGAGACCCAGATTCACCCATGCTTTCAGACTTCTTTGGGTGTTGCTGTCCAGGATCTGGGATCAATGGCATCAAGTGGCACATCTGATGCAGCCGGCGACGGTGAAACGATGGCACACCACGGCCTTCCGTCTCTACTGGTGCAGGAAATCAAAAGGACAGGTGGGCCGGCCTGCCGTTCCACGGGAGATGCTGGATCTGATTTGTCGGCTGAGCCGAGAGAATCCCTTATGGAGTGCCGAACGAATCGGGGACACCTTGTGGCTTCTCGGCTGCGATCCCCCTTGTGATGACACCATCCGCAAGTACATGGACCAGCCGAAGAATCAGCCTGACAAACCAACGAACTGGCTGCCTTTCCTGCGCAACCATCTGGATGTCTCCTGGGCGATGGACTTCTTTACCGTGATCACGGTCGGCTTCTCATTTCTCTACGTGTTTGTCGTCTTTGAACATGGTCGAAGGAGGGTGATTCATTTCTCGACGACGTACCATCCCTCCATGGTATGGGTCATTCAACAGCTTCGAGAAGCCACGCCCTTCGGTCGTCAGCCCAGATACTTGTTGCGTGACAATGACGGCATCTACGGTCACGGGGTCAGGAAATTCCTGGACAGCTGCAACATTGAAGAAGTGCGAACGGCCTACAGAAGTCCTTGGCAGAATCCTTATATAGAAAGGTTCGTCGGGACGCTGCGCCGAGAACTGCTCGATCACGTCATCGTGCTCAGTGAAAGCCACCTGAACCGCTTACTCAGGGAATACATTGAGGAGTACTACCATTCCGCCCGGCCCCATCAGGGACTGGACGGTGACACCCCCGTTGCCACTAGGAAGCCGAGTGTAGCTGCTGGGCGACTCAAGCTGATTTCGTTTCCGATCTGCGGCGGGCTTCACCATCGCTACGAACGGGTGGCAGCATAAGGCTCAGACACCGCCGACTCATTCCCTCAACCTCCGTCCGATAGAGGGCAAGGTCTGCCCAAGGGCCCTCCTTGACCGTCAAACAACAGCCTGTTCACGGATCCTCATCGTGGTCTCTAGGGATTGCCCAGGAAGAGCACCCAAAATCTGAAACACGAGACTGCACCTCTCGGATGCTGCTCAGATCCCGTGCCTCTCTCTTCTGAAGGCCCATCAGTCTGACCGGTCTGGAGGAATGGAATACGATAGCCTTCACGAACTTTCTCGCCTCGTTCACTTGAAGGTAAGGCTGTAGAGCCGTGCTTTACCCTCCAGCTGGAATCGTAGCTGCAGAGACTCTCCGCTAGGCAAGCTGAGGTTCTGACCGCCGTAGGGCCAGAGCACCGGCACCGCCACTCCGTCTCGGATCACGGCGCTGCTTCACTCAATCCCTGGGCATTGATTTCCAGCTGCAGGGACGTGCCAGTCGCCTGGAGGGGAATGGTGGTAAACCAGCCGGCTCTGGAGTCCTTCTCGACCTTCAAACTGACAAAGCCGTCGCGCCGGATGGTGGCCAGGCCTGTGAACATGGGTACGCTGATCCATTCCTCGAAGAACCCGATGGTGGTGGCGCTGCCTGAGTAGTAGTACCAGTGTTCGTCCCCGACCTCCAGCGGGCGGTTCACGGGCTGACCTCACCCTGCCACAGGGTCTGCTCGTCACCCAGAGTCGGGGATTCATGTCTCCTCCTGGGGAAACTCCCAGGGAGAGGGATCCCTCTCCCTGTAGGTGATCTTGGCACAGTAGATTCCGCAACTGGCCTTTTCCTCCTGGTTGATGATGGGAATCTCGGCAACCAGTTCCCGGCTACCCAGGTAGGGGTGGTTGAAGGACCGGACACTGACCCGGTGCAGGAGGTACTGGTTCTCCCGGTAGTGGGGAAGAAGCTTGCACATGTCGATCTTGGGAGAGCTGGCCGGGCGAATGGGGAGACCGGCGTCAACGCTGTCGTAGATGACCCGACGGTGGGCCGAACTGAAGTCCCGATCGGGGTCGATGTCCCAGCAGTAAAGGGGATCCCGGTTATTGCCGTGGGGGGAGATGCTCCCGTCTCCGGTGAACAGTCGCAGGACTCCATCCGGACAGGTGTAGGCGGTCAAGGGTCCCCGGGATGGGGGCACCGCCGGAGTCACGGGTGTACTGGTCTCGCTGAAGGGATCCCGAGTCCGCACCCAGGCCACACCGGGGCGGCCGACGCGCCGGGCAGCCACGATCCAATCGCCTCCCCAGGGAGCCAGACTGGCCTCGCTCACGGGCCGCTCCGGCTCAAAGAGATAGGGTCCGGTCTCGACCCACTCGTAGAGCCCCAGACGGGGGTTGAACTCGTATTTCAGGGCGGCGACGCGCCCATCGAAGTGGTTGCAGTCGGCCCACTGGGTACAGTCCCGGTTGAAGGGGACCGCCTGGGCGATGGCCTGGTTCATGAGCCGGGCCCCCTGGGCGCTGCAGAAGGCCGACCCCTCCTCGTAGCCCTTCTGGCGCAGACGGGTGGCCGGCTTGAGGATCTCGATGTCGTCTTCCCGCTCGTTGAGGCGAAACTGGAGCCACTCCACCGTATGGGTGCTCGCTCTGAGCTCCGGGTGGGCGATCTCGTTCTCCAGGTAGTTCCTCTCGTGATCCAGGACCCGGGCCACCTGTCGCCACTTGAGAACGAACACGTTGGCGCTGGGAGCAGGCTTGCCGTCGATGCGAGCTCCTCGGGGAACTCCGAAGGCCGCGGGGGAACCATGTTGTTTCACGTGGCGGCTCCCATCTCCCAAGGGATCCCACTCGTCGTGGGAAGGAACCAGTATGCCCTCTTTGATGAGGTCGCCGTCGGGCGCGTCCTTGCGAAGCTGGAAGACGATGCTGGCGTCGTCGTCATTACCCCGGAATCTGCGTGTGGCATAGACGATGAGCCAGCGGTCCCGGCTCACTTGGATCCCATTGGGGTGGGCGGGCACGGTGTCGTCCCGGCGAGTCTCCCCGGCCAGGCTGCAATCGGAAATGAGTCGACCTTTGTGCTCGATGCTCTCGATTCGGCCCGGAGAAGGAGTGACCCCACAGCGGCTCTGGAGAAGAGCTGGGACCACCGCCAGTACACTGGATGAAGTCTCTTGTAGCCAGTCCCGTCGGGTGAGAGTCTGCCCCAGCACGATGACCTCCTGCTCTGGACTTGCCAGAGGGGCCGCGAGACAGAAGAGTCAGAAAACACGGATTGTCGCTGAGTCCAAGACTACTCCCGGATCCGGGGGGAGTCAAGTGTTGGAACCCTATCGAGAGGGCGCTGTCAAGTTAATGTTGGCCAGACGATTCCGAACCGGAATATACCCCAGCCCTGCTCCTCCTCAGCGGACACACGTCGCCTCTCTCCAGTAGGCAAAAGCTCTGTCGCGAAGCAGGCGATGATGAACTGCCTTGAGATGGTTCCGACCCACCCGGAACAGATTCTGAACAGGACCGTGGACAGAAAGGAATCGTTGAGCCTGCTCGATTGATTTGAACCCTCTCATCTGCCTCTCTTGTTCTCGGGTGTGTTGGTGCGAAACTTCAGCCCGGTTGTTCTCATACTGACCGGTTTTATGCTCAACTGAGGGGAACACTTCGCGATGTGCCGCTGGGTAGCTCTTGAGCTTGTCAGTGATGAGTTGCCACGGAGGTTGGCCTTGTTTTTTCAACACCTTGCGTTTAGCGGCTCGTTTATCCCGGCGCTTGGTCACCAGAATGTCGAGAACATGGCCATCCTGATCAACTGCTCGCCACAGGTAGACCCGTCTTCCTTGAATCCTCACGAACAACTCATCAACATGCCAGATGTCGCCTAGTTGACCTCGCTTCTTTCGAATCGACTGAGCGTACTGGGGTCCGAATTTGAGACACCAACAGCGAATGGTTTCATAGGAAACGATGACACCGCGTTCCGCCAACAGATCCTCGACATCTCGAAGGCTAAGTGTGAACCGGTGGTAGAGCCAGACGGCACGATTGATGATTTTCACACGGAAAGCGATGGCCTCGATATAGAGATTCCATCTGATGATTGTCGCTGCCACTGGCCTAACCTGACAATACCGTGGAGAGGACGGATATTCCACGGAACACAAACTGGTTTTGGAGACCGTCGGCAGTGAAGACGCCTCGGTGGCCGACCTCAATGGAGACGGACACCTTTTACGCCGAATCACCCGCTGCGATGAAGGGACTCCCCGAGGACACTCGATGGATCCAGTACAAGGCAACACTCCTCTCGCCCAGAGGAGCCAATGCTCCAGTGTTGGAGTCGGTGAGGGTCGAGTATCGCTAGACTGGATCTGGTTGATCGAGCAGAGTTAGAAGGAGGGCTTCGTTCGGGAATTGTCAGGTTTCCCCCTGTCTGAGGCGGGACGCGGGCGTGTCGTGATCTAGTGGTCGACACCAGAAATCAGAGGCTGGTCTCAGCGTCAAGATGACCAAAGAATCGTTGACGTGGAGTTTAAGGGCTGATAGGTTTCATCATTTATCAGCAGGAACAAACAGGAGTCAGACATGGCCGATATTGAAGTCGTTGGTCACCATGTTGTCTACGAAAACCCCCAGCCCCAGAATCGCGCCCGTCACGGTTACTTTCCCGGCCTGGTGAAGTTGCCGTCGGGTGAGCTGCTGGCGTTGTTCACTCTGGGTGAAGCGTTTGAGGCGGCCAACGTGACGACGGTAGTGACCCGCTCATCTGATCAGGGGCGAAGCTGGAATCTGGAGGGCCCCCTGCACCAGAAAGCCGCGGAGCACCGCGACAACTCCGATTACTTGAAGCCGACGCTGCTGAGTAACGGCAAGCTGATCGCGCTGGGTTATCGTTTCCACCGCAGCGATCCGGATCAGACGATGGCCAACCCGGAGCCGAACGTCGATGGAATACGGGGTGGTGACGACCTGGTTTCGTTTTCCGAGGACGAAGGACACAGCTGGACACACCCCAGGATCATCCCCCGCACGCGCCCGGAATTGATTGAACAGTCGGGCCCTGCGATTCAACTGCGCAGCGGCGTCATACTGGGAGCGGGCTCCTTGTTTCCCAGGTGGGACGGCAGCAATCCCAGCGGCTTCGTCGGAGCCCTACAGCGAAGTGAGGACGAAGGCGAAACCTGGGACGACCGTACCAACTTCTTCGAGGACCCTGCGGGGCGCTATGCTCCGTCGGAACCAAGATTGTGTGAAGTGCAAGACGATCGCATCGTCTCCCTGAATTGGATGATGGATCACGTCAAGGGAACGAACACGACCAATCATGTGACGGTGTCGCACGATGGCGGAGCGACCTGGTCGGATCCGATCGACACTGGCGTCTGGGGCCAGGCCTCTAATTTGATGCACTGGGCAGACAATATCCTCCTGACGGTTCACTGCCACCGTGAAGGGGAGGATATCGGGCTGTACGTCCGAATCGTCGATTTTGCCGACGACCGCTGGCGCACGGTCAAGGAAGCCAAGATATGGGGCAACGCACCCTCAATGAAGGTGGCCGCCTATTCGACCATGGGGCAGAACCTCAGATTCGGTCAAGCTTCGCTGCTGCGTCTGGACAACGATGATATTCTGGCAACCCACTGGGCGATCGAAGAAGGTCAAGGTCGCATCCGTACCCACCGGCTTCGCGTCCAGGTCTAGTTCCGGGCCGGTAACTGCCAACCGGCTTCGCCTCCGGTCTCCAGATACAGGGGGAGAGAAATGATTTCAGCCAGTTGGAATAATCGAGGTTCGGTCTTGGGGCTCGTTGCTATTACTACCATCCTTCTACTGCTCAGTGTGACCACGGCGCAGGAGAATTCGACGATCAGCATCGGCTCGAAGCGTGAATTGTTCATCGACACCCACCTGATCGAGACCCTGTCAGGAGTGCGGCTGGAGCTACACGCTCCCACTCCCAAAGAGATCGTGCTACACCACGACAAACTCTGGGAAGGCAACGGCTGCAATTACTATTCGATCTTTCGGGACGGGGACATCTATCGGATGTACTACGATGCCTGGGCTCATGAGCCGTCGACTATTCCAGTCCACGATGTCCTGATTGCCTATGCCGAGAGCAAGGACGGGAAGACCTGGGTGAGGCCGGAGCTGGGACTCTTCGAGTTCAATGGCTCCAAAAAGAACAATATCGTCTGGGCCAGTCCCAAGTTGGATAATTGGGGTTCCTTCAAGGATAGCAACCCTCGATGTCCTGCCGATTCGCGTTACAAGGCCTTCTACAACGGCAAAGGGGCGCTGATGGCTGCCAAGTCGGCCGACGGTATCCACTGGTCTCCAATGAGCGATGAGCCGGTTCTGACCGATGGCGCCTTCGATAGTCACAATCTGGCCTTCTGGGACGCGGAGCAAGGTCACTACAGGGCCTACTATCGAGATTTTCGGATGCGGGATGGGTCCTCGGGTGCCGCTTTGATGTCCCGGAGCGGTGGCATTCGGGACATCAAGACCGCCACCTCGGACGATTTCATCAACTGGACGAAGGGGGAGTGGCTGGAGTACCCGGGTGCGCCGGACGAGGAGCTCTACACGAACAACATCATCCCCTACTATCGTGCACCCCACATTTACCTGGGTTTTCCTGCCCGCTACCTGGACCGTGGATGGTCCGACTCGATGAGGGCTCTTCCCCAGCTAGCAGACCGCGAAGAGCGCGCCGGTTTGAAGTCCTACACAGGGGCATCCGGGAAAACCTCAGGCAATGCCCGATATGGTACCGCCCTGACGGATGGGCTGTTCATGAGCAGCCGCGACGGAAGGGTGTTCCAGCGCTGGCTGGAGGCTTTTCTCCGTCCCGGTCTTCGCTACACCGACAACTGGGTCTATGGAGACAACTATCAGAACTGGGGACTGATCGAGACGAAATCGGATTTGCCGGGCGCCCCCGACGAGATTTCGATCTATGCAACCGAGCACTACTGGAGAGGAGCCTACACCAATCTACGCCGCTTCGTCCTGCGCGTGGATGGCTTTGTCTCGATAAACGCGCCCGGCAAGGGAGGAGAGTTCACCACCCGACCGCTTTCCTTTAGCGGAAGGGAGTTGGAGATGAACTTCTCGACCTCTGTTGCGGGGAGTGTCCGGGTTGAAATCCAGGACGTTGGCGGCAGGCCCATTCCAGGCTACGCGCTGGCGGATTGTCCCGAGATCTTTGGGGATCATCTCGAGCGGGTGGTGGCCTGGAAGAGCGGAACCGACGTAAGCGGGCTGGCAGGCAAGTCCATTCGTCTGAGATTCGTCATGAAGGACGCGGATCTCTACTCGATCCGCTTTCGGCCCTGATTCCTGTCGTCAGGTTGTATGTTGCTCAGGGTTCTGCCCAACACCTCTATTCACGGCCCAGGCCGAACTCACTCCCCATCGTGACTACCTTACCGTCGCGAAAATGAACCTCGATAAACTTCGAGCTTGCGAACGGTCTGCCGTTTTCTTCCTGGAAAATACCGATGTGTTTCTTGGTCCTGGTCTCGAAGATATCAGGTGCATGAGAGTACACATATTTCCCATCCAGGCTGAAAGTCACCCACCCGTGTCCTCGAATTGAAAGATTGACGTGTCCCATCTCCTTGGGGGGCATCTGGGTGGCGTCAAAGTAGAACAGCTTTTGGCCATCTTGGTCGCTGATCCACAATTCCTTTTGATCGGGCGTGAGTCCGGCTCCGTGGGTTCGATGCGGGATCTTCTCCTTGCTCGCAAAGACCCGATGAATGTGTTTCCCTTCTTTCAGATCCACGACGTCGAAGCCCACGTGTTTGCCCAGGCAGACGTAGGCAATGCTGTTGTCCTTAGTAACGGTGTAAGGGAAGATCGCATACTCGCCGACATCCTTGATTTGACGGACCATGCGATCATCCCGGGTATCGAACATCGACAGTGTGGTCCTGGTGCCGAGATAGACGAAGCCCCCGTCCAGACTGACGATGCTATTGTGGGCTCGGGGACCTACGTGTATGCGCTTGATGAGCTGACCGTCTTCGCCGTTGACAACGACGAAACCGGCATCTACCGCCTCATACCAGAATCCCGTGGGAGCGTAGATTTTCTTGCCGTCCAGCGTAATGGACGAGCGATCACAGCAGCCCCCTTCGAAGGTGCTTTCCCAGACAATTCTCTCCGTCTCCAGATCGAAGCGTCCCAGGCGATGATTCGTGGTGGAGTAGTAGACAGAGTGGGCCTTGAGGTTTCCGGTGAAACCGCGTAGACCTTCCTCAAAGATCGGGATCTCGATCCGTCTGACGAACTTGTGTCCGTCGTCAATGTCGAAGACAAGAATGCCGTTGCCAGAACGTCCTTCCTGCTGAGCGCCGTCCGGAGTGCTCATGTAGAGATAACGTTTGGTAGGGGACTCGCCAAAGGCGGATGAGGTGATCGAGAGAAGAAGGATGAAGGTCGAGATAAGTGCATACATAGACACAATTTTACCTTCGTCCGACCGAAAGCTCTATCCGGCCTTGGCGGAAAAGGCAGGACTGACCTGAAACTTCAAGAATACGTCGCACCTCGAAACGTCTGAACGTCGCACGTCTCTGCTCTACGAACCACGCGGCGAACGGGATTTGTCCCACGCCGGAGAAAAAGTTTCTTTCTCGAATCTGGTTATGCACTTAACTCCGGAAAAAGTCACCACCTCCTAGTAAAAAAGGTGAGAGACAGGAGGTGAGTGGATGTACGAAAAGATGAATTTGTTGGAGTTTCAAGAGCGTTTTGCCACAGAAGAAGCTTGTCTGAGTTACCTGATGCAGAAACGCTGGCCGGAAGGATTTGTCTGTCCCCGTTGTGGGGGTCAAGGAGGCTACTGGTTGCAGCACCGGCGATTGATGGAGTGTCGCCAATGCCGGTATCAGGCTTCTTCCACCGCCGGGACGATTTTCCACAAGACGCGGGTGCCCCTGAGATATTGGTTTTGGACCATCTTCTTGATGAGCCGTTGCAAAGCGGGCTACACGATGAAGGGACTGCAGAAGCTGCTGGGAATCGGAAGCTATCGGACGGTCTGGATGATGGGACATAAGATCCGACAAGCCATGGCCAAACGTAATGACTGCTACCAATTAAGTCACCTGGTGGAGCTGGATGACTCTTTCTTTGGAGGCCGACGACGAGGGAGAAATCGTCGGGGTCGCAAGCGAGGACGAGGGACCGAAGGCAAGGCCAAAGTTCTGGCCGCGGTGGAGATAACGAAAGCCGGGGGGCCGAGGTTTCTAAGTCTGGATGTGGTCGATGACATAACCAGCGACAATGTGAAGCGGGTCGCCTGGGCGAGGATCGACCCCGGAGCTCAGATCCGAAGCGACGCCTATCACGCGTTTGTCGGTTTAGCTCAAGCCGGCTACCAGCATGAACGCGTCCGGCTCGAGTGGGTGGGGATGGGTTTTGAACAGTTCCCATGGGTTCACACCCTCATTTCCAACTGCAAGACTCAGCTCCAAGGGACTCAGAAAGCGGTCAGCCTCAAGCACCTTCAACGTTACCTGGCTGAGTTTTGTTACCGTTTCAATCGTCGTTTCTGGGAATCCGAGCTCTTCGACCGTCTCCTGACAGCCTGTTCGCTCTATCCCACCGTCACCTATCCGGAGTTAAGTGCATAACCAGATTCTCGAATGGGGCAGCGCAGCGGGGCGGGACTAAGCTGGAACTTCATTGGTGAACGTAGCTTTGGCCTCCAGGCCAAAGTCTTATTTCCGAGCCTTTGGCTCGGACGGCGGCCTGGAGCCCACCGCTACGCCCTCAAAGTGATTTGGGACCGAAGCCCTTGAGGGTCCAGCCCTGAACCCAGCGGGAGTGGTTGTCGTGACCGGAGGCCGCATTTCCCGCATTGATGGGAGCCACGGCTTCGAGATTGGAGTTCTTGAGGAACTCCACCAGCAGCGTTTGGTGTCCATACATGGCCACCAGAAAGCGAATGGGATCGATCTGGGCAAGAAGCTCGGTCTCATAGGCGTCGATGCCGTCCGCACCCGCCTTGATCAGTCCCAATGCCCGCTTCAATCCGGGCACCAGATTTGTCAGACCAGCACCGCCTCGTGCAATCTTGGGACTGCCGTCAGGTTCTGTAACGTGAGTCCAGGAGTGGGTTCCCCCGGCTCCGATATAGGCAGAAGCACCCATGCCTGCCACTATTCGGATTCCGTGACGCCGTCCCAGCTCCAGATAGGGACGGATATCCTGATCCGCTTTTCCGATGAGATCTTGTAACGGATCCAGCTGGAGCTGATCGATCAGCTTCTCACGGCACCACTGCTCGATGTCCAACCCCTGGGCAAGGTTGTTGAACAGCCCCGCCGAGGGGATGCGTACGGCCACCGGGATGGGCCGGTTATCGGGAGTCCGCAGGGGGTGGAGTCGGGCCTTGAGATCCCTTAGGACCTGCGTGAAGAAGTCGGCGCGCCAGCGGATCCAGTCTCGGTAGGGCTGAGTGTCGGAAACGTCGATTTTTCGAGGGTCTACACCAGTGGTCGCGCGATATGCTTCGACCATCTCGGGGTTGTAGAGAAGCATGGGAACCTGGCGGTCACATCCGACCAGCAGCCCATCGGCCCCTCGTTCGGCCACTTCCACAAGAATGTCGACGCGCTCCTTACGGACCTGTGGGAAGAAGTAACTCAGCCCCCGCGAGTCAGACCCGTCTTTAGCGATCCTCCACCATTGAGGATGGTTCTTGTAGAAAGGACTCGAAAACATGCCGCCATAGCTGTTGGCTCCATAGTGCCTTTGCATGGCTAGCCAGGGCCACACCTGGGCCTGGCAGTCCTGCCGGTTTCGATTGGCTTGCTCAAGGGCATCCTGCTGATTGATCGCGTAGATACGCCTGCCGTAGTCGTGAGCAGAATAGTCTCGGCTTTGCTGCGCCTTCTCGTAAGAGGCACAGGGGAAACGGGTCGTCTGGGGCAATCGGCTGTGATACTCGACCCAGGATCGTCCTATGGACCAGCCGATCGTTCCGAATCCCAGTTCGGCCTGTCCACAAACGATGCTTCGGAATTGATCCGGTAGCAGGCGAGCCCAGACCACGTCGAAATACACCGCCCAGTCATCCACTGCCAGGAGAGCTGTCGGAGGCGTGGCCATTTGCTGGTGCAGGCTGCGCATCGAGTGTGGGGTAACGGGAACCAGACGCAAGAACGTGGCTGTTCCGCGGCTGCTTCCAGCCTTCCCCCAGTCAAGCCACCTCTTGGGATCGCCGCTCGAATAGAAGCGGATAACCTCGTCTGTCAGGTCCGCGGCGGCGACAAAAGTCTCCTCGCCCAACTGGGTTGGCGGAGCATCGCGGATCAACCCGTTGGCACCGATTTGGATGTGTAGACCCGAGCCTGCAGTGCCGAGGAAGACGGCATAGGTCCCCTGGGTGGGAAGGCGATAGGTCAGGGGAGGAGAGACATCGTCTCCTTGCCCTAAGAGGCCCACGCGCCCTTCCGAGAGTTCCTCCCATTTCCAGTGATTCGGATCGATGGGGCCCTTTCCCCACTGACGATGAGCTTGGCGAAAGTCCTGGATCCGGATCTCGGGACGCTTTCGGTCCATCTGAAGCTGCCAGGAGGAAAGTGGGGAGAGGAGAATCCTCCCTTTGGGAGTCTGTCGTCGCCGGTAAGTCAGGAGGGGGCCATCCGGCCAGGACTTTCCCTCAAGCCGCGGTAGAAACTGCACCTCGTAGTCTCCGTGAGGCCAGCTCTTGACCGGCAC
The DNA here is from genome assembly GCA_965219005.1 of Acidobacteriota bacterium. Lineage (GTDB taxonomy): Bacteria > Acidobacteriota > UBA6911 > RPQK01 > JAJDTT01 > CAUZIZ01. Next base: position 1,318,794 of record CBDCMS010000004.1, read on the forward strand.
CGTGAGCCGTCTTGTGCCCCCCTGTCGGCTCAAGGAAGTCGCTCGACTCCACCTCTGTCTCCCGGAAGAGTCCAGCACCCTCAGCTCGCCCTCCATCGTCTTGGGACCCAGTCCGGGGCTGAGGCCAACCTGGATGCTGACACGATCTTGATCCAGCAACACCTCTGAACCCAGGCTAAGAGCAAGAAGATCGGCGGATCCCAGCTTGGGGTCGAACACGACTCGATCTGGTCCGTCCTCCATCAGCCTCAGGGCTTTGACCGGCGGAGAGCCCTCCCCCATTCCCAAACGTTCCTTTGTGATCTCCTGGCTGAGCTGCTGGTGGAACGTCCAGGTTTTTCTGAGGTTCTCCCCTTGCAGTTCCAGCTCGATCTGGTAGCCGCGAAAGTAGACGGCTCCCGCTTCGTATTCGTACGTCCCCGGAGCGGTGAAGGGTCCCAGGTCGAACACTAGCTGCCTGCCAGAAGATCTTGTCTCGGTAATGGTCTTCCCCGAGGGCAGCCGTCGGGTCAGGCGAGCGCGAACCTCCTGAGCGTTGGCTTCAGGGATCGTTACAGACAAGCGATGGTTTTTCCCTGGCACCAGCCGAACGGCGCGACTCGACGGTTGATAGACGACTCCATCGAAGGAGAGATCTACCTTTTCGGACGCCCATACAAGAGCCGAAGATACCCACAGAGGAAACAGGATGAGAAAGCCCAGCCGGAGTGTCATCGGGAAAACTCGCATGATGATCACTGAACCAGGCCAAGTTCCCGAGACTTTTCCCGAATGCGCTGCAGCCGATCCTGAATCGGCACGAGCTTGCCGCCGTCGGGAGAGGAACGCGCCAAGTGAAAGAACTCGTACAGATCGAAGCCCGCGAAGCGCCGGTCGTGGTACAGCTGCTGGATGTTGTCGACGTACTCGCCGATGGGGATGGCCCGGCTTACATAGCGATTCATGTAGACAGGCAGCCCCATCCTTTCGGTCACTTCCAGGACCTCCCTGACCACGGGATCCTCCAGGATGTTGTGCAGGTTGCTTCGATGGGTCGGAGAGCCATCCAGGGGGTCTTCGGCGGCCTCGTACCAGCTGGCCCTCAAGGTGACTGCGTCCACCAGTCCCTCTTCCAGCCATTGACGCCAGGAGAAATGTAAATTGGCTGGAAACCCCATGATCTGGCCGAAGACGGGATCGGGACGGAAAGCCTCGGTGTGGACCTGTACCTGGAAGAGCTTTCCCGCCTGCCGCGTCCTGCGGCTGGCCTCCCTCACGAACCGGGTGTAGTACTCCCCCCGCAGCGCCGCCAAGAGCTGGGGGTCGTAGGCCTGGGTAAGAGGATCAACTCCGTAGCGTTCTTGGTAGGCTTTCACGATGGGTTCATTGAAGCCGTACTCGTAGGGCTCATCGGTCAGCGTTCCATGGGCCGAGACCCTGAGAACGACGCCATCCACCCCTTTCTCCAACATCCGGCGGATTCGCCAGACCCAGAGCTCCTGAACCTCGGGATACGCCTCGCAGGGGGCCGTGGGTAGGTACTCGTTCTTGCCCCGGGCGAAGCCAAGGAAACCTCCCCCGGAACCCAGTCCCAGCTCGGCTCGATGCTCGTTCCACTTGGTGATCTGCACCTTCTCCGGTTTCAGATCCTGAGGATCAGATTTCCAGGCTCGGTCCAGGGACATGAGCCGAGGCCCGTAGCCCGAATCGAATTCCAGGCCATAGCTCCGGAAGTCCCGGGGCCGGATCCAGGTGGCATCCTGGGTCGCGACCACGATGGGTAAAGGGTCGGGGGAGGGACCGTAGACCTGGATCATGCCTAGCGCCGTGTTCTCGAAGTCGGTGTTTCCCCCTTGAAAATTGGTTGCCACCACCACGTATCGATCCCTCAGATCCAGGTTCTTCAAGGACAGGATCCGGACTGGGTCACCTTTTCGGGTGACCAGGTTTCCGTAGTAGTCCCGGACCTCCCTCGGTGCCGGCTTCACCGCTTCCTCGAGTGTGAACTCGACGGCTTGGCGTTGATAGCGATAGTTGTCGGGGCTGGTCCAGATTTCCAGGTTTTGCCGCTGGATGCGGGTAGGGGAGTCGTTCCTCTTGATCAGTCGGATCTGGCGAATCGGCAACGATTGCAGGTTTGCCGGTCCTCTGACCGGGCGGCGTTTGATCCGCGTGTGGGGAAAGCGCCCCATGAAGGGGTTGAAGCTCTGAACGGTACCACCGATCCGACGCATCTCGGTCTCGGGATCGGCGTCGGGAGAGCCCTCGGGAAAAGTGGCTGACATGCCGGTGTGGTAGGGCTTGAGGACGCCGAAGATCTCCAGTCCATTTCGGTGGGCCGCCTTTACCGCTGCTTCCAGGGGCTCGCCGATGGCAGCCAGGGTGCGGGGACCAAACTCGGCCCACCGGGACAGTAGCAGGTTGGTGCCGGCTCCATACTTCTCCTGCTCCAGGTCTCCCAGATATTGCCAGTAGACCTGGCTGACGCCCAGGCTGCGTACCTCTCGCATCATCAGGTCGAGGGTGTCGTGCGTGTAGAGACCCTTTCCGCCGTCGCCGTAGAAATCCACGGTGACCGAGAGCTTGAACTCGGGTCGGTCGGACGAGCAGGAAGCGGCGAAGAAAGAAGCAAGCATCAGCGCCAGAAACACCCTGGAGAAGCCGATCGGGAAGCGTTCCATTGGCTCACACATGTTAGCACCCTTCTCGCCCCCTTGCCTGTGCCCCTGCCCGTCCCCTTGCCCTGACTTCATCTTTCGTTTGTATCAAGGCTCTTGACGAAACTGTTCAACATTGACACGATCTCAAAGATTATCGCGTGCCCAGCCGCAAAAAAGAAAAATGACTGCTGGGGACGGGCAAGGGCACGGGAGGAAAGGGAGACGAGTGAGCCATGGCGCAGGTTGTTGTCGGGTGGGGTGAGCGTCCCTTCACCCAGGAGATCGAGGCCGGAGGCCATCGTTGGCGGGCCGATGAACCACAGAAGTTAGGCGGACAGGATCAGGGACCCAATCCCTACCAACTGCTGCTGAGTGCCCTGGGTGCCTGCACTTGTATCACTCTTCAGATGTACGCTGGTCGCAAGGGCTGGCCTCTGGAAAAGGTGAGGGTAGAGCTGGATCACCAAAGACTGCATGCCCAGGACTGCCGAGACTGCGAGACGAAGGAGGGCTACATCTCCGAGATCAAACAGAGACTCTTTCTGGAAGGAGAATTGGACCAGGAACAACGTCAACGGCTCCTGGAGATCGCCGGAAAGTGTCCCGTCAAGAGGACACTGTCACGAGAGATCAAGATCCGCATGGAGCTGGCTTCGGTATGAGTCGGCTGCTTCGAGGTTCGGAGATCTTGGGAATCCTCATAACCTGGCTTCTTTTCGGCGGCATGACGTTGGGCCAGTCTGAGGGAAAGGGGAAGGTTACCTGGGAAGAGTACTGGAAGCTGGAGGCACGACTCGGGGCCGGCACCGAGAAGCCGATGGAGTCGATCGACCTGGGCGGCCAGCGGCAGCTCTTCGTAGACAACTACGTGGTCGAGCATCTGGAGAATGTGAAGAAGGTTCTTCACCAGCCTGACAAGCACCTCGACAATCCGATCCTTCGCCCGGAGCGTCCCTGGGAGGAGCGGATCGAATGGGCCAACGTCATCCGGGATGCGGAGGAAGACATCTTCAAAATCTGGTATCTCACCGGAGAAGGTCTTGCCTATGCTACGTCTCGGGATGCCTTGACCTGGGAAAGACCTGAGCTGGGGATCCGGGAGTTTCAGGGAAGCCGCAACAACAACCTGGTGAGGGAGTACATCACCAGTCCTACCATCTTCAAGGATCCCTACGAGACCGATCCCGAACGCAGGTACAAGTGTTTTGGCCTCGAGAGAAAGCCCAATTACTCAATCTATGTTTCCTTTTCGCCCGATGGCCTTCACTGGAAACGAAAGGAAGCGCCGGTTCTGACCTCGGCCAACGATCCAGGCCTGAACGATCGTCCCAATATGATGTTCGACCGGGTGCTCAAGCGCTACGTGGGTCTGACCAAGCGGGAGATGATCAATCCCTTCGGAAGAGGGGACTGGGGCATGATTCATCGCACTCGGGCAGCCTCTGTGAGCTACGACTTCGAGATCTGGTCCGACCCGGTGCTTGCCTTGCATCCGGACGATCAGGATCCGCCCGAGTTCCAGATCTACGGTCTGGTGGGATTCAACTACGAAGGTTTCTACCTGGGGCTGATGGATGTCTACTGGAGTGGGGAGCGGGGCCCCAGAGAGAGGACTTTGGACACGCAGCTGGTGCTGAGCCGGGATGGGCTCACCTGGTGGCGAGCCGGCGATCGTGGGACCTTCATGCCCCTGGGTCCGGAGGGATCCTGGGACCGCTTTGTGGTGGCCCCCAACAACAGCCCACCCATCCGGGTGGGCGAGGAGCTGTGGATCTTCTATCGAGGCGGGGCCGAGCGACATCGAGCGGGACCGACTCCCCCTCATCGGCGGCGGGAACCCTGGTTGGGGCCGGGACATCCAGAGGATCCGGCGCTGCCGCCGGGAGTTCCCAGTTCGGGAATGGGGCTGGCCAAGCTCAGGTTGGACGGGTTCGTCTCAGTCGACGCGGGTCCTCGTCCAGGACGGATCCTGACCCGGCCCCTTCTGTTCGAGGGCCAGGAGCTGCACGTGAATGTGGATGCGACGCGGGGCAGTCTTCGGGCCGAGCTCTACCAGGCGGAGTCCGTGCCGGCCTACTCCAACTCTCCCAGCTGGGGCTGGGCCATCGGAGAACCGCTGGATGGTTTTTTCTTTCAGGATTGCGTGCCCCTGGAGAAGAACACGACCGATGGTATTCTGCGCTGGAAGGGGGGAGACCTGAGCTCCCTGGCGGGCCGGCCGATCGTCATTCGGTTCCAGCTGGTGCAGGCGTCCCTGTTTTCCTTCTGGGTGCGCTGACGAACGCGGTCTTCCATCAGGTTGCCCTCTCCCCCTTCCGGTGCTATCGTCGGGTTCTCATGGCCAAGCGAGTGCCGAGTGGGGCAACGACTCTCCTTCTTTTACTGTCCCTGGCCCTACTGGTCTCACCGAGACACGCCATGACTTCACAGGAGATTCCCGCCGACGAGGTTTCTGAGCTTTACCCGGTCACACTGAATTCGACGGATGGTTCACCTTTACTGAACATCAGCTTCAGCAGCCGTGGGGTGCAGAAGCTAACGATCTCAGAGGAACCCGACTTGGACTGGGTCTATCAAGGTGACTACAGCGCCTGGGACTACACCGAATGGCACTGGTGGAAGGGGCATCCTTTTGATTTCGAGGCTCAAGGGCACGATAAACCGGCCTATTGGCAGTCCTTTCGACCGCGGTTCTGGGGCAATCCGCAGGTGCACGCCGAGAAGCTCGCTCAAGGCTACTTGCGAATCGACTTCGCGTCCGACGGCTTCCAGTTCAGTCAAGACTATCTCCTGCCAGGGCAGGCGGAGCCCGATGTTGGCTACTGGGACATGCTGTTCACCGCTACCAACTCCACCGGGAAGAAGATCGAGGAGTATGGGCATTTCTTCGCTTGCTACACTTCGGTAAACGGCGAGAACTCCTACTGGTTCTGGGATGCCGGAGGCGAGCTGGTTCTTTGGAAAGATCGAGAGGCCGGCCACCTGAACGGCTACGTCAGCAGCTCAGAAGCGTATTTTCAACCTGGCGGCAGCATTCCCCACTGTCCTCGAGGGAAAGGCCGGATCATTGGGGCCTGGCGTCATCCCGTGCTGGTCTCACACGCCTCACCTGAAGGCTGGCGCTCGGTGATTCTCCTGGATCCGGATACGACTGGTGGTGTCGCCTGTGGGATGCAGGGGGTTGCCATGGACTTCATCTTCTACCCAGGCCACAAGGAGCGCGTTTTTCAGCCCGGCAGCAGCTTCACTTCTAATATGCGGCACCTCATGGTCAAGAGCCCTGGCCTTCCTTCCCGGGAGCAGCTGGAGGGATGGTGGAGACAGTTCCAGGAATCCAGGTCCGAGGTGAGACGACGGGTGGGACGATTCCGGAAGAATGCGGCGGGACAAGGTACTGGGAAGTGACTGAGAGTTACTGCTGTCCGGCCAGGAGTCGACTGAAATCAGGCGATTAGCTTGACTGGAGGCCCGGGAATGAAGGAGAGACCCGGGTATTCAGGAGAGAGATGAATCCTGAAGGGATTCCGTCCTCCAGCTCAGGGTGTCCGAACCCTGGGTTGCTAGCGACATTAGTCTGGGTCAACCCTGTAAGGGTTGCGTCCCGAGGGTTTCGATAGGGATCGCACGTCCGCCCGTTTTGACGCAACCCTTTCAGGGTTGGCTGCTAGGGGACATGCTCGGTTCCCAGGGTTCGGAAACCCTTATATGTGTTATTTGTTGAAAGGAATTCGGGTCAGAACGTCTGATCCGAGCCGACCACGAGATCGTGAAACCCTCGGTCCGTCGAGACCGGAGCCCAGCGAGATCCGTGGTCGGCCCATTTCATGTCAACCCGAACAGTCGCCTGGGCCTCCGTCAAAGAGAGAGCCCGAATATAAGGAAGGGTCTCCATGAAACAACTCAAAGGTAATCCTATCAACAAAACCTGGATGAGTCAGCCCGCAGCGGGCATTGATGTCAGCAAGGATCGGCTGGATCTGTGTCTGCTGCCACGGGAGGAACACTCGGAGCACTCCAACGCGGGGGAAGGAATCGCAGAGATCCTCCGCCGTCTGGAGGGGATCGCGGGATTGGTCTCGGTGGTGGTGGAAGCCTCGGGGGGTTATGAGAAGCGGGTCCTGAGAGAGCTCAATGAGGCGGGGATCCCCGTCTGTTGCGTGAATCCTCGACAAGCTCGAGACCTCGCGAAGGGTCTGGGAATCCTAGCCAAGAATGATCGTCTGGATGCCCACGTCCTGGGGCGTTGTGGGCAGCTGGGGATTCATCGTATCAGTAAGCAGGAAACCGCGTACTATCAGCAGTTACAAGCCTACAATCGCAGACGCCGGCAACTGATTGAGTGTCGTAAGATCGAGCGGACTCGTCGCCATCAGTATGAGGATCAGGAGCTGCGTCAAGGAGTGGAGCGAATCCTTGGCCTGCTGGATCAAGAACTGAAAGAGGTTGAGCAGAAGGTGGAGGAATTGCTGCGGCTCGATGCCGAGCTACTTCGGCGCCAGGAGGTGGTGCAAAGCTGCCCGGGGATAGGGGAGCGAAGCAGTCAGATCGTGGTGTGTGAGCTGCCTGAGTTGGGCAGGGTCAATCGCAGAGAAGTCGCTTCCCTGGTGGGATTGGCCCCTTGGGATCAGGACAGCGGCGAGGGACTCCAGCCTCGTGCCATCTGGGGAGGACGGCGTCAACTCCGTAATCAGCTCTACATGTGCACGCTCTCAGCGATCCGACACAATCCGCAGATTCGAACCTTCTACAATCGCCTTGTCGCCTCCGGAAAAGAGCCTAAAGTGGCCCTGATAGCGTCCATGAGAAAGCTCCTCGTCACGCTCAACACGATGGTCAAAAACGATGATCTTTGGAGAGCACCGTTAGCTGCAGAATCTTGATAATGCTTGACAAAACCAACACAGTCGCTGGGCTGGAGGACGCAATCCCGTTGGGATTGACCTCATTGATTCCTGACAGCGTACATTACCCATTCTTTCCAGGAGTCAGAAGTCATGCATCGGCGAGATGCACTCGGTTTGATGGTGACAGGTGTTCTCACCTCGAGCTGGCCCAAGGTATCCCTGGCTGGACAGGGAGGACAATCCCACAGCAAGCCGGGCATCGTAAGGGTCACCCGTGGACCCTCCGACCTGGTGGTGCCAGCCGATGGGGGTGGGTTTCGCTACGGACTGGGGATCCCCTTTCAGGTTTCTTCAACGCAGGCCGGCCTGATCTGTAATCTGAGGACAGAGGGGTTCCCGGTGGGTGACTTCGAGGCGGGAGCGGATTTGATTCTATTCGACCGTCTCGACAAGATCTCTTCCGGAAAGACAATTCCGATTACGCGTACCTCAAAATACGCCGATCGGCGCAGCGGAGAGTGGCGCGTCGCGATCAAACATTGGATTGCGGGCGGCTTCATCCCATTTGGCGCCAGACGTCCCGATGGTACTCCTCATCCGCATGCCGGAACCGGATTTCTGGTGTGCGAGGTAATGGATTTCCCGATGAGTGGAAGCGGCTACTATGGCTACTACAGCAAGCGGGAGAAGAGCGGTGGATTGGTGCGCATGACCGAGGTCTGCCACCTGGCTCACGACGGTCGTGGATTACGCCTGGTCGAGACTGAAGCCAGAACCGCTTCCAGTCCGCTGCGACCACCGGGCTCGGGATGGGCGATCTTCCACGCAGGGCTCCACATGGCGGTGCCGGACGGCGATGATCTACTGTTTGCCGTAGAAGCAACTCGGGGCGATCCAGCCCTGTGGCAGAGCGAGCCCCTTGCCTCAGGAGTATCACGCTGGCAGCGCACTGGGGATCGTTGGCAGCCAACCTCGTTTGCCCCCATCGCCTTGAGCAGAATGCCGGAGAATCCACGCATCGTTCACGGTCAACAGCAGATCCTGAGACAGATGGAACCCACCCTTATCCGCGACACTGATGGGTCGCTGCTCTTCACAGTCCGGAGCACGCATTCGGAGATCGAAGACCACATTATTCGCGTCTGGCGTTCCACCGATGCCGAGGTCTGGGATCTGGCAATCGAGGTCCCAGAGGGTCGCGGACAGGCCCCGGTGACCCTGAACCAGTCTGCCGATGGCACGCCCTATGTCTGCGCAAACCGCTTGGGGCATGAACGTGACTGGCTGCTTCTGTGGCCCTTGAACCAGGATCGCTCAGGTCTGGAGGAGCCGATCACGGTGCGGAACGCACTGGAGCAATTCGGTCCTCCCCCCAGTGGCAAAGTGTGGTTCATGGATCACCCCATGTCCGGAACCGTGCGTTTGGCCGATGGAGTCTGGAGACATCTGTTAGCTTATCGGATCATGGATCGAGGAGAACATTCGGGCTTTCCACCCGCGCCTGAAACCGGACTCTATGTCGAAGAAGTGGTCTCGGCTGGTCCAGTAATTCCAATTTGGAACTTTGAGTGAGGGCCTATTCCGTACCGGTCCGTAAACCGTCACTGGAAAACCCGTTCCCGCTACTCACCCGCTTACTGCTTCATGTAGTCGAGGACGGCCGATAGGTTGCGTCTTGCTTCTGGGAAACCGGGCCGGATCTCCAGGGCTGCGGAGTAGTGTTCAATGGCCTCTTGGAGCTTTCCCTGTTCCACCAGGGCGTTGGCCCAGTTGTTGTGAGCATCGGCGTTTTCTGGATGTGCTTCCAAGGCTTTGGCATAGTGCTCAATCGCCTCATCCCACCTTTTTTGCCTGGCTAGAGTATTTCCCAGATTATTGTGGGCCTCGGTGAAGCGTGGCTGAAGTCGCACCACCTCCGAAAAGTGTCGAATTGCTTTCCCCGGCTGATTCAGCTGAACCAGGGCTGTCGCCATGTTGTAGTGAGCTTCCGCGTAGTCCGCATTGAGTTCCAGAGCCTTTGAGAAGTGAGGCAATGATTCGTCGATACGTCCTGACTTGAGGAGGGCATCGCCCAGATTGTTATGGGCCAAAGCGTACTCCGGTCGGATGCGCAGGGCCTCGGCGTAGTGCCGGATGGCCTCGTCAAATCTACGCTTGCGAGCCAATGCCAGTCCCATGCTGAAATGCGCGTTTACCGAGTCTGGATTGATCCCGATCCACTGGCGGCTGAAGCTGATATCATCCTGGAAGTAGCTGGAGCGATGGTGGGTCAGGGCGGCTGAGCAAGCCACCAAAACCAGTCCTGAGACCAGAATCAATCGCCGCGGCATCTCCGTGTCCCAGAAGGTAGAGGTAATCGATGCGGCCAGGGCGAACACCGAGAGAGAGGCCAGGAACACATAGCGGTCGTCGAAGGGGGCTTCCTGCTGAAGCAGGTTGGCCGTAGGTAATAGGTTCACCACGAACCAACCCAGCCAGAACCAGGAGGCACGTCGATTGGTTGGTCCCATTCTAGTCACCAGGAGCGTGATCAGAGCCAGCAGGCTCAAGGCGATGAGGAGTCGGGGCCACGACAACCAGATGGCTCTCGTAGGCTCGTAGTACAGCGCAGCAAAGGGGACGAAAATGTCTTGCAGGGCATAGGCAAACGAGAGAAACGGCCCTCCCAGACTACCCAGGGCGAACTCTGTCCCCTCGAAAAGGATCCGGCGAATCCCAATGTAGATCACCATGATGGGGACGATGGGCAGGTAGCGGACCGTCCAGTGGCGGAGGCTGCGCCCGGGTGGATCTCCCGACAGGCCCAGGAGGTCTGCCAGCAGGAACAATATAGGAACGATGACCGCCTGCTCCTTGCTAAACAAGGCACCCGCGAAGGCAAAGATCGCTAGGCTGTACCACTTTCTACCGGGACGAAGATAGGCGTAGATCGCCAGCAGAGTCCAGGCGGAGGGAAGGAGCGTTTCCCGCCCCGAAGCGGCAGGATAGACCACGGATGAGGCGATAGGATGCAAGCAGAACAGGGCCGCTCCCAGAAGCGCAGGGATACTCTCTATCTTGAAAACCGGCAACCGTAAGAGCGCGTAGGTGAGCAATCCGGCCAATCCAATCAAGAGGGCGTTGAACAGGTGGTAGGGTCGTGGATTCTCTCCGTGTATCGCTCTCTGCAACATCAGAGTCGTCGTTGTCACGGGACGATAGTAGGGAAGATTGGGAAACGACGGTTCAGCAAAGAGGTGGGCCACGTCGGTGAGAGAGTGAGCCCCTTCTCGGCTCTGAATCATCTGAACGTCGTCGTAGATGAACTGGTTCTCCCAGGCGGATGCCCCATAAAGGCCGACAATCACCGAAAACAGGAGAAGGATACCCAGCTGCAGCGAGCCCGAGCGGTCGCTGGTCGGTCTGGGTTGCGACCGGCTTGTCGTATGCTTCTTGGAAGCAGACCTGTTTTTTTTCACGGCAAAACCACCTGCTCGACGTTGAGCGAAACCCGATTTTAACACGGGGTCCACCAGCTCAATGGGCCTTGTCGGGAATCGACTCTACCGGAGCAAGTGAAGGCTCGACAGCGCACATCCTGCTGAATCCTTCCTGGGACATCGTGAGGGATCCATTGACGTAGGGCCCTCGGGTTGTTACCGTGTCATTATCCCTTGTGGCTCCGGCCGACTTCGATTTATGGAGACTTGTCCGGATCGCCTCTCAGAGGACTGAGATTGTTCATTGTTGCTCCCGGGAGAGAAAAGCTAGATAAGGAGAGCCTCATGTCAAACCAAGAGGACAGCCAAGAGAATCTGGTTGAGGAAATCGACTACAAGAACCGCAAGATTGCCGTCGTCCAGAAGGAGGGTAGACACCAACTGCGGTTGGAGAATGAGCCGAAGGCCGCGGAACAGGATGCCGACACGAAAACCTACCATTCCCCGGATTTGCCCTATCTGTCGTTTACCTCGCTTCAAGAGCTTGGTAAGGCGTTGGTGGATCAGGGTCCTGCCGAGGCTACTGACGACGAGTAGTGTCGAGTGAATCCGCAGTTCTGTTCGATTTCTTGCCAAGTTCGCATCACCAGAGTGACGGGGGAGAGAGATGTACGTAAGAAAGAATGCAGCTAGCCTGACAGCAGCGGAATGGACCCGCTTTCTCAATGCGGTCGTTGCCCTGAAACATACGTTCGCGGCCGGATCAACCCTTAGCCTCTACGATCAGATAGTGGCCGTCCACATCGGCGTCGTGCAACTGATCTGGGGAGGGGGACCCGGCTCTGGCCGAGATGGGGCCCACGGAGGACCCGCCTTTCTTTCCTGGCACCGCGAGTACATCCGAAGATTTGAGCTAGCACTTCAGTACATTGATTCGCAAGTTACGTTGCCTTATTGGAATTGGGGGCAGGGAGATCTTTCTGAAACCACAGATCTCTTCCAGGACGACCGCATCGGGCCGATGGGATCCGGGGGTGGCAGTGGAATGGAGATCGCTACGGGATACTTCGCGCTCAACCCGAATGCTTTGAATCCCCTGGGTTGGTCGATTCGTGCCGAGCTGAGACCTCTGGGTCAGGCGATGCAGCGAAACCAGTTCTTGAGTACGGGTCCGGGCTGGCCTGATATCGGGACGGTCGACAACACGCTATCCCAGGCGCAGTACCATCAGTTTCGTCCTTCTTTGGAACAGAGTCCCCATCACAATCTGATTCACGGCCGGGTGGGACGAGACATGGCTCAGATGACCTCCCCGAACGACCCCATCTTCTTTCTCCATCACTGTCAGGTGGATCGAATCTGGGCCCAGTGGCAGCAAGAACATCTGGGCAGTGCGAACTACAATCCTCTGAACAGTGGAGGCTACGGTCACAGGCTGACAGATCGCATGTGGCCCTGGGATGGAGGGCAGAGCACGCCTGGCGACTGGCCCGGAAACTTCCCCTCCGTGGCTCCGCTGATAGCCAATCTTTCGGCGATTGATATCGTCACGCCAGAGGATGTTCTAGATCACCGAGCGCTGGGCTACTGTTATGACGACGAGCTCGATTGTCCCTGCCGCGAAACCAACACGCCTCCGCTGATTTTCCCCCAATATGCCGACGGACAGAGTGGAGGAATCAGCAACAGGACCCGCATCATCCTGCGCAATACCGGGGATCAGGTTGAGACCGGGGAGATCCGGTTCTTCGAACCCAGCGGAAGTCCCGCTACCCTCGATGTTGGGGGAGGCCCAACCAGCACAGTGAACTACAATCTTGACCCTTGGGGGTCGGTGGAAGTGGAAACCGATGGCAACGGACCCCTGAAGTCAGGCTCCATAGAAGTGGTCTCGGATCAAGGCAAGGATTCAGCCCTCGTGGGTACCGAGAGCTTTCAGTTGGAGGGATATGGTGTTTCGGTACCGCACTCGCCGGCCCGTCCCGAGCACCAGGTCTATGTAAGCCAGACTGCCGATGAGAGGGCCGGTGTCGCCATCTACAATCCCGACAGGGTGAACTCGGCCACCCTGGACTTGTATCTGCTGGATGCCTCCGGGACCCAAGAGGCGAGTATCCAGCTGGCACTCGCACCAGGCCAGCAGATCGCCCAATTTGTGGATGAAGCCAGTCTGTTTCAAGCCTACTTCGCGGCCAATCCAGGAGATTTTCGAGGCACCTTGAACATCCAGGCGAGAAGCATGCGCCGGGTTTCCGTGATCGGACTTCTGCAAGATCAGACCAGTGGTGCTCTGGTGGCAGTATCCAATGGCCTGGACGCCTTCAGCCCTTAAAAACAAGGCCTTGTCTTCCTGATTCCCAAGTTCCGCTTTCTAAACGTCCATCCACTTCGTGCAGCGGACTCGCTTCAGCTTTCGGCAGGGCTGATCTGGTGTGGAGAGCGAACCGCCGCCGCCGAATTTGTATGCCTGGACTTACGGCTTCGAGAGGCGGCCAGTCGCGAGGGTTTCCATGTCCTCCCGCCTCTACGCGAGTCCTGATCGCGGCATCAACAGCTATATCCTCCGTCCACTACGAGATTCTGTCCGGTGATGTAGGCGGAGGCCTCCGAAGCCAGCAAGACGACGACGCCCTTGATGTCGTCGTATTTGGCCATTCGGCCGAGGTAGACTCGACGGCAATACTGCGAGAGAAAAGGTTCCTTTTCGTCTCCCAGGCCAAGGCCCCCGGGCGAGATCGCGTTGACCCTGACGCCGGAGGGTCCCGCCCAGGCTGCCAGGTACTTGGTCAGTCCCACCATTCCATGCTTATGAAACTGGTAATCGGGTGGGGTTGTCATCCCGGTGCCCTCGTAGTTTGTGAAGTCGGGGGCAACCACTCCCTGGATCGAGCCGATGTTGATCATGCTGCCGCTGCCGCGGTTCATCATGCGATCCAGGAAGACCTGGGAAATAGCGAAGAGGCCGGTGCCGTTGGTTACCATCGATTCCCGCCAGGCTTCGACGCCATCCTGATAGGAGCCCATGGGCCGGCTGACAGAGTTGTTAACCAGCACATCGACTCCATCGAACTGATTCCAGACGCGTTCGCAGAAGGATGAGATAGAGGCGTCGTCACTCTGATCGTAAGCGTCCGAAGTGGCTTCCAGGCCTCTCCCTCTAAGTGCGTCGGCCCAATCTTCACAGCGCTGTCGATTGCGCGAGGCAATGACCACATGCGCACCCGCCTCTGCCAGACCCTCGGAGATCGGCTTACCATAGAAGCCAGTGCCACCGGTGACCACTACTACCTGTCCCGTAAGATCGAACAAACTCTTGATATCCATGGGAATGAGTTTATACCACTTCTCGACGACTGGGAGCACAAGGTCTAGCCTGACACTTCATTGGAATCTTGCCCTTCCCAACCCCTCGCTTGCGCTTCAGGCTTTCGTGGCTCGAGTAGTTTGTTTCATGTACGATCCGGAGCAGGACTGACCCGCAAGCTGAGATTGGAAGGACATTACAAATTCGTTGAGACAGGTACTACGCCAACGGCGTTAATGCGTGTAGCCCAGGGTTGGCAATGCGAAGCGAGCTACCCTGGGCCAAGATCGTTCAAGGAAGAACGCTACCCCAACGGGGTTGTTGCCGACCGGACACGCAGGGGCAATAACGCTTGCAGCGTAGCAAAACAGGACGACATCAACCCAGGGTAGCTCGCTTCGCATCGCCAACCCTGGGCTACCCGCAACAACGCCTTCGGCGTAGGTGATGACCTCGCTGATCCCGACGTAGAGTTTCCTTCTCGAATGGGGCCAGCGTTTCTGGGGGTGCGGCTCGGGCATTACTTTCGTCAAAATTTGGAGTTTCTCGTTCAGGCGTCGTATGTTGGTAGCCGCTCCCCGAGTAAACGGGTGTGGAAGGCGCAGAGACACAAGAAGGTAACGGAGGAACGATGAAGAACAGGGATTTTCGGAAACCAGTTTCCCGGAAGTTGGGTTTTCTCTTTTTCTTGTGCTTGAGTGCCCAGTTGATCGGGGGAAACTCCGAGGCGGAAGCGCAGGAAAAGACAACGGCGCAGAAGACGGCGGAGTTGTACGGATGGCCCTACGTTGCAGGTCATCTTGGGCTTGTCCGGGAAGAAATTGTCTTCCCAACGGTCGCCGGATACCAGGTACTCAAGGGAGACTTCCACATCCACACCGTCTACTCGGATGGGCAGGTTTTACCTGAGACTCGGGTGTGGGAGGCCTGGCGTGATGGATTGGACATCCTCTCGATCACGGACCATCCAGAATACCAACGTATGGCATTTCCGGAAGATCAGGGGCGTGCCTATGAAAGAGTAAAGCCCCTGGCCGAGGCCCTGGGCGTGATGCTCATCCGGGGCGCCGAGCTCACGACCCTGTCGTCAACCAGCTACACGCCCACCGACAGCGACCACGTGGTCAACTTCGTCGAAGATGAGAGTGCGTTCTACAGCGATTTCGACACGGCAATCCAATCGGCCCACGACCAGGGCGCGACCATCATCTGGGCCCATCCGGGTCCGAGATGGGTTCCAGATGCCGAGGCCCTCTTGAAGAAGGGATGGCTGGACGGAATCGAGCTGAGAAACTCCCATTGGATCGGGGGGAAGGGAACCTACTACTACCGCAGGGTCTCGCTCTTCCAAGAGGTCATGGACTGGTGTCTCGAGAACGATCTAGCGGTCTTCGCCGTCTCGGACGCCCACTGGCCGATCGATCAGATGGTGGACAAGACACGCGGACAGCGCCGTGACATGACGCTGATTCTGGCGAAGCAGGCGGATCCCCAGGGGGTGAGGGAAGCGATCAAACAGCGCCGCACCCTGGCCTATTTCGAGGAAATGTTGTGGGGCAAGGAGCAGTGGCTTCGGGCGCTGGCTGAGAGTTCCTTGGAGTGGCGGGTGACCCCTTCGGCACAGTCCGGAAGAAAGCGTCATTTCCTGGCACTGACCAATCGATCTTCTTTTCCCTTCCAGATCCAGTTTGCCGTAGAGGCGCCGGAGGTTTCACAGACCACTCGCGAATTTCGCCTGAAACCGAATGCCACCACGATGCTCCCGTTCTCTTCCAAGAAGCACGGCGAGAATGTGAACCTCACGATCCGCGTCACCAATCTATTGTCGGGCACGGATCGTCCCCTGCTCTTGGAGCAGGAAGTGCACGTGCCCTGAGGATTCTTCAACTCTGGTTTTGGAGCAGCGCCAGGACGACTTGGATCTTCTGGCGGGCCTCGACGTGGTCAGGACGAAGTCGGAGCGTCTCAGAATAGTGTTCTAGAGCCTCCCGAAGCTTTCCCTACTCGGAGAACCGTATTGTCAGCTACCCGATAAGAAAGGCCAAGGCGCGGCTGCCAGCCGTGCCGGGTCCAGTTGAAGATGTTCTGGTCGGTCGCGAACCGACCCGTCTCCGGGAAGGTAAGGGAGCCGAGGGGATAGAAGCCAACCAACTTCTTGAACACGGGATCGAATCGACCCGACGGGATGGTGTTGTTGGCGAAGGGCTGGCCGGTCAGGGGATCTATGATCGACTCCCCGAAACGTCCGGCTTTCTGATCGGCTGTTGGGACCGTTCCGGTAAGTGTCGCCAGTTCGCCGATCCGCTCCGACTGCCAGGCAAAGAACCACGACGCCTTGTCCCGTCCATCGAAGAGGCCAGGAAGCATGATGGGTGCACCGGCCACGGCGCCAAACTGGTGCCGCTTGAACTCGGTTTTGTTTGCCTGGAAAAAACTGCGGGCATCCAAGTTGTCGTTGCGTTGCAGATCACGACGATTGCCTTGTCTCCCTGAGCAAGAGTGATGCCGAAGCTCACTCCTATCAGCAGCAGGAAGACGAACACTCGTTTAACGTTCATTTTCAAAACCCCCCTGTTTTGTTATCGCCTGGGATGCGACTTGGGGGGCAATCTCTGCCCTCCAGTCACTCTCATCTTCGGGTAGGTCTTTGGCCTCTGTCGAGCGATGTCGCCAGCACGGTTAGAAATGCGACAACTTCCATGAAATCAACAGAAGAGGGCTTGTGGTATCGCAGGCAGGGAGATAGCAGGCGGAGGGTTGACGGGGGTGCGCCTGGGGTTCAGGGAGCAGTTTCGGCGCACAGAAACTCATTGCGCGCCTGGACTACACGGATTTCGTTGTAGACGGAAGGCCAGGGATGCCGTGGGGGATGGTCAAGCGGAGGATCGTCAGGATATCGGAGCTCCCAGCGCCACTTCCCCCGGATCTGGTGGAGCCACTTCTTTTCTTCCTCCGAGGGCTCGATCTCGCGGCGCAGGATGAATTCGGCGGAGTCAAAACTGCTGAAGGCTACGAAGGAGAGAAAAGCAAACAAGGGACGCTCGCCTTCCCAGCCGGTCATCTCGGGAAAGGGAATGGGTCCGGTATCTACCTGGAACAGATTCTCCTCGACATTCAAGTTCATGCTGCGCGCCGGATACTGCAGGCACACGGTGTAATGCCCGTCGGGGTCCTGGAAAGTAGTGCGGGCATTGAGAAGACGGTTGGCCAAGGTTGCCTCGATCACCTCCTTGGCAGTGGTCAGAGTAGAGCTTCCAGAACAAGTCCGGGTGTTGAGGCGGAACCCTTGAAAGCGATGGTGCTGAGGGGTCCTTTGCAGCTGCGCGTCCGATGCTGGCCTGTCAATGGGGATCTCGTGAGTCGGCGTGAAAATAACCCGAAATTCGTAGCTGGGAAGCAGGAAGAAATCCTTCTTGGGGATGGTGAATTCTCCCAGACATGGATGGAGTAAGAACAGCTCTTCGACGTGCCCGGTATCGTGATTGGTAATGGTGCCCGTGGCTTCGTAACCGATTATAACTTCCCTGACCGAACCCGCCCCCTGAACCATGCCTCCATCATTGACGTAGTGGGGATGAGGAACGTAAGGCTTACCGGTCCAGGTGCTGTAGGAGCGATCGAAGTCGATCATGGACTCTGTAGTGTGATCCATCTGGGTAGTGTAGAGCCGTCGGTCAGTAGGGTAAAGCAGCTATAGTCTCCCTAGCAGCCTGTCGGACTTGACTCACAGGCACTTCTGAAATTTGACGTTTGATCCAAAGTCTTGCACGACCAAGCACGAAATCGATGAATCGTCTGATCTGCGGCGGTGATTTGGCCGCTGAAACGACCTGGCCCACCTCTTCAGAGGGTGGCACGGGCCAGCTTCGGCTGGCGGCAGGCGAGGTTGTACATTCTTTTCAGATTCCAGGCGATGCTGGCCAGAGTCCACTCCCCGTCTGCCGCCTCCGCTCCTCGGAGAGAGAACTGCGCAAAGCCCATCACCGATTTGATGATCCCAAAGACGGGCTCGGGGACAGCTTTGCGTTGCCCGTAGATGGCTCGACCCGCCGGGGTCTTCAACCGGTAGCTCATCTGCTCCACCGCATCGGCGTCTTCCCCGGGTGGCTCCGGTTCTTTCCAGCGTTCGTTCGGCGGCAAGTGGTGGGCTTCCCGCTCGACCGCAATATAGGGAAGGACCGCATGCTCGCTACAAAGCTCCACGTTGGCACCACTGAAGTAGCCGTTGTCGGCCAGCAGCTCCTGGGGCCGACCCAACGACTCCGGCAATGCGTGCAGCGCCGCCAGGGCCGGTTTCAGTTCTTTCTTGTCATTGGCGTTTGGCGTGACATGAACGGCCACAATCAACAGACTGTCGTTATCCACCAGGGCCTGAGCGTTGTAGCATTGCTCAAATCCCCCGCCCGAGACCGGCATGATCCGAGAATCTTCATCCGTCAGATTGATCTGATCCTGGTCTCGGATTCCTCCTCGGGGCGGTTTGGGTTCGCGACCCTTCGGTTTGTTTCCCCTTTTCCTCTGGGCTTGCCGCTTGGCCACCTTCCCTTCATATTCGGCGTGCTCGGCCGCCTGCCGCTCGGCCGCCCGCTCGACCAGCTTCTGCTTCGCTTGATCGATCGCTTTCAACCGTGCTTCCCGCCGCGCCAGCTCGGCCGGGATGTCCATCCCTTCCGTTTCTTCTCGTCCATCCGCTTCCTCGGCCAGCTGCATCAACTCGTCCACTTCTTCTCGCAGCCGCGCTTCCAGTTTCTGGATGTGCCCCCAGCTCAACGCACTGTGCTTGGAGGCATTGGCTTTGACCTTCGTGCCATCCAAACTCACTCGGCCCAACTTCAGAAATCCCATCGCCTGGGCCAGCAGCAAGATCTCCACAAACAGCGGCTTCAGCTCTTCCAAAAACCGCTTTCGGAAATGGGCTATGGTGTCGTGATCCGGATGCGTGTTGCCGGCGAGGTAGCGAAACGCCACCGAATCGTAGGTGGCTTGCTCCAACTTCCGACTCGAAAACACCCCCGTCGCATACCCGTAAAACAACAACGCCAGCATCACCGCCGGATGGTATCCTTCCGATCCCCGTTTCGTGTAGGAATCCTCCAACTTCCTCAACTCCAGCTTGCTCACCACCTCCACCACGAAGCGAGCCAGATGCGTCTCCGGCAGCCATTCCTGCACCGAAGGAGGAAACAGATAAGGAGTCTCTCGATCTACTGTTCTAAATCGATTCGCCATACACTAATGATGCCCGTTCGGTGTGACCTCGAAAGTCCGACAGGCTGCTAGCTGAGAACTAAGGTGAGACTCAAGGGAGCTAGGACGCCGTGACACCCTTCTTGGCCTTGCCCCCTACGCCGAAGGCGTTCCTGCGTGTAGCCCAGGGTTGCAATGCGAAGCGAGCTACCCTGGGTCTAGGTCAGTCAAGAAAACGCCTTACCCCAAAGGGGTTATTGCCACAATGTAGCTCCCGATACAGAGGTAACGTTTTGGCAATAACACTTTCAGTGTAGAAAAGACAGGATCAACTAGAACCCAGGGTAGCTCGCTCCGCATTGCAACCCTGGGCTACACGCAATAACGCCTTCGGCGTAGGTGATGGGCCCTCTGACGCACCCAAAGCTTCTTTCTCGAATGCGGCCAGCACTCCTAGGGGCGGGACTAGGGTGAAGCTTGATTAGATTTCAAGGACCCGGAATCTTTCCTCGATCCACGGTAGCACCGTCGAACTGGAATCCTCCGGCAGAGCGGGGCAGAGGCAGATCCACGGCGTTGCCCGTCAGGTTGGAGAAATGGGTCGCCTCGATCATCTCGATGGCGGCCCGGCCGTCTTCCCCGGTTACCGCCGGAGGGCGTTCCTCGCGCAGACAGTCGACGAAGTCCTGGGTCTGGGTGAAGAAGGCCTCCAGACGCTTGGGTTCGAAGGGGTTGTTGTGGAAATCGATCTTGGGCATTTCCCACACGTCCCGCCACTTGCCATCGGTCGCCACCCGCAACTTTCCGAAGTGCTCACCTTCCAACATGCCCTTTTCTCCCCAGACACGGACGAAGTCCATACTCTGCGGGAATCCAGGTTGGGGCAGCTCGTGGCTCATCCAGACCTGAGCGCGGGCGCCGCGCGAGAAATGGACTTGTGCCATGGCGTTCAGCGACTGCCAGTCCGGAGCCGAATAGGCATTGACCGTACCGAAGAGTCGTATCGGCTCGTCCCCGGCTAGAAAACGGAGCATGTCATAGCTGTGTGCACAGCGGTCCAGGATGTCGCCGCCATTATCGAAATCATTGATCCAGGGCTTGCCGTGATCCTCCAGAGGCCACAGAGTGTTCATCTGAATCATCCGTACCTGGCCGAGCTGGCCCTCTGCAATCACCTGTTGAGCGCGGGCGAAGACACCGCGATAGCGCAGTGTCTGGATGACGCTGAGGGTAACGCCGGATTCCTCACAGGCAGCGATCATGGCGTCGCAGTCCGCCACGTTGGTCATCATGGGTTTCTCGACCAGCACGTGTTTGCCGTGTCTGGCGGCCGCGATCGTCTGTTCGGCGTGCAGCTTGTGGATGGTCGCCAGGAGGACCGCGTCAACCTTGTCCCTGCGCAGCATGTCGTCGTACTCGGGGAAGTGCTCCATGCCGAAATCGGAAGCTAGGGCAGGGGCCCGGCTTCCCTGGGTGACACCCACCAATTCGACCCCCTTATTGTGATCCCTCACACAGTGGGCATAGGTCCGCCCCATGTACCCCGATCCAACGATGCCCAAGCGCACGGTGTCCATTGCTGTCTCCTGCCGTTTTTCCTCTTTTGAGGGTGAATACCCGCCCGGTTGACTCGATACTATACTGGGGCAGAACAAAGAATCTAGGCGAATCCTTGAAATAGATCCTGCCCTTTCTGACCATTACTGTAGAGTGGGAGATTTCGCAGTTGCCTGCGATGTGCTTATCCTGAATCAGATGAATAAACCGATACTTTTTTCGGTCGCCTTGGTGCTTTTCTCGATCAACGCCTCAGCTGCCGGGATCGACTCGGGCCTTCATCCTGCCAGAAGGAAGCTACCGCAAGAAGGAGGGGGCCTGGGTTGAAGAGACGACCGGGGCGAGTTTCAATCCTGAAACGGGTCAATTCGAAGGCATGCCCAGCAGTCTCAGGCTGAGCGGCTTCGATATCTCCTGGTACAACTGGAGCCTCTCCAATCCCAGTACCGCGCTCTTGAAGGAGAGGGCGAAGTTCGTCTCAGAGGCCTTCTGGCCTGTCTATAATCGTAGGGGTGTCCGGTGGTATTGTGGGAGGGCATGCTTCTGGCTATTGGGAATGCTCAGGATGGATAGGGTTGAAATGGGCGAAGTAGATAGGGTCCCCTGGTTGGATCACCCAGACTACAAGGATCTCATCAGTGAGAGGCAGCTAGCCGGGCAGATCGATAAGGAGGAGGCGGCAGCCTGCACCTTTTTTGCCGAAGAGGGCTATCTGATCGTCCCAGAGCTGATTGATGCCGACCTGTTGGACCGCGCGTGGGCGAAGTACGAGCATTTCTACGAGCAGAATCGCCAGGCGTTTTTCGAGAGCACTATCCCGGACGACCCTTGGCCGGAGCGCTATCTGAACACCCACAACTGCGTTCCGGAGATCAAGGAGATCCTGGAGCACAGGAAGATACTCGACCTTACCGACCTGATCTTTGGCAGGAATACTCGTCCCTTCCAAACCATCACCTCTCACAAGGGAACCGAGCAGCCGGCCCACTCCGACTCGATCCACATGACCACAGAGCCCCCTGGGTATCTCACAGCTGCTTGGATTGCCTTCGAAGATCTGGAACCCGACTGCGGTCTATTGGAGTATTTCCCCCGCTCTCACCGACTCCCCTACCTCCTTTCGGAAGACGTCGGAATTGAAGCCGGGGAATTTCAGGAGCAGGAGTACGATGTCTATAAGCGTAGCTACGAGCCTACCGTGGCTGCACTCATAAAGCAGAACGGCCTCGAGCTCAGAACCTTCCAGGCCGGGAAGGGAGATGTCTTGTTCTGGCACGCGAATCTGCTGCACGGCGGTAGCTGGCGGAAGGACCTTCGAAAGTCGCGTAAGTCTCTGGTCTGTCACTATTTCGCGGAGGGGGTCCGGTGCTACCATGATCTTTCCGGGCTGCCCGCACACTTTGGTGGCGAAGCGGGGGTTGGCATAGAGCCTCTTTTCAAACATGAAAATCGGTGACATATGAAACTCGGTGAAATGAATTGGCCCGACATCCAAAAGCTTGACCGAGGTGGATTGGTTGGCGTCTATCCTATCGCCTCATTCGAGCAGCACGGTCCCCATCTGCCTCTCTTGACGGACACCCTGGAAACGGCAGAGATCGTCGATCGCCTAGACCAACGGATCCCGGACCAGGTAGTGTGTCTGCCCACTCAGTGGCTGGGCTACTCCTTCCATCACATGCGGTTCGGAGGAAGCCTCACCGCAACCTCGGAGACCCACATCCAGGTCATAGTGGAAACGGTCTCAGGATTGATTGGGGCCGGATTCAACAAGGTGCTGATCGTCAACGGTCACGGCGGTAATCAGCCCGATCTCAGGGTGGCTCTTCAGCACTTGAAGGAGCAGCACGACGGAGCTCGGGTCTATGGGGCCTCCTGGTGGGAAGTAGCGGCAGCCAGGTTGGATGAGATCAAGGAGGCAGGATCTGCAGGGTCGGGGCACGCCGGCGAGATGGAGACCTCTCTGATGCTCGCCATTCATCCCGACCTGGTGAAGACCGATCGATTCCGCGATAACAGCATCCAACCCGAGTCAGAGTACGCTTCCAGCGTAGTCCAGTTTCGACGGATGGACGAGTGGAGCGAGCCAGGCCACTGGGGTGATCCTACCGTAGCGACTGCCCATAAGGGTGAGCAGATGCTGACCGCGATCGTCGACAGTCTGGAGCAGATTGTCTGCCAGATTCGCAGCGGGAGCCTGTAGCGGTGGTCTCCAGGCCGCCGTGTCGAGCCAAAGGCTCGAAAGAACAAGACTTCGGCCTGGAGACCAAAGCCACCTTATTCCTACGCCGGTCACGGCTCCGTCAATTGCCGATTCTCCATGATTCCCTCGTAGTTGAAGTTTCAGCCTAGGGACAGGTGGCAAAAGCTGAGGTATCGATGATTGCCTCCGAAGCTTGACCGAGCGGGTTCTGATAGGTCTTTATCGCGTCGCTTGACGTGTCTGTCACCGTAAGAGTGTATCCGAAGGTGGTGTCGGCGGCACCGAGCACCCAATAGCTAGGAAAATCGCTCGAACAACCATCTAGAACCGACACTGCGAACTTCACTCCGGTCTGCTCATCAACAAAGGTTCCGGAAGAGCCGTCGGTGGAGCCGACTTTGCCGGGACGAGACGGGCCGTCCGGGCTGTCCTGTAGGCTGAACGTGGTTAAGAATCGTTGATTCAGGAGGCACATGGTGTTGTCGTCCACAAGGCAGTCTTCATTGACCCGCTGACCGGAGGTGGCAGCGAATTGAACATTGTCGCCCTCTTTGACCACGCTGATGAAGAGGGCGTCAATAGCAAAAATATTCGGGGAGTTCTCCGGCTTCGTTGTACAGATTTCCCAAAGGCCGGAGAAAGGGCCCTGCCGGGGAAAGATCTCGGGTAGATTCTGGGCCCAATGACTGCCGTCATATTCGGTCGGAGGAGTGCTGTTTAGCAGGGTCCCTTCATGGGCGTACAGTTTCATGGAAGTCATCGTCCCAGGCGGTAGTTTTGCTCCCCCATTGCTAACGACTGCTAGCGCCGGGGTGTCAGAAGGAGGATCGTACTTCACGCCCGCTGCCGCACACTGATCCAGTGGATAGGAACCGCTGAGTTTGAAGGAGAACACCTCCTTGATGGTGTCCTCCGAGACCGGCTTGACCCTGTATTCTGCCGTGATTCCGACCGCATTCAGACAGACCGAATCCTCAAAGAAGAACGATGCCGCCCCGGTGAAGATCGTGTCTGTACCCGGTGCTGTTGTCACCTCGATTCTCGTAGATCCATGGGAAGGGATGTGCTTGATGAAGGAGTTACCCATGTCCTCGCCATCCGTCAGGATCGTCTTCCCTGGTGATTTCATCGCTCCCTTGTGATAGAGAATGCCTATAGGACAGTCCTTCCCAGAAACATTCTGCAATCCGAGCAAGGTACGGAATTCATCACCCTCTATGATGCCCGCGACGATCTGCGGGGCCGTCCCGGCCATCAGATT
This sequence comes from Acidobacteriota bacterium, assembly GCA_965219005.1. GTDB lineage: Bacteria > Acidobacteriota > UBA6911 > RPQK01 > JAJDTT01 > CAUZIZ01. Next base: position 1,343,208 of record CBDCMS010000004.1, read on the forward strand.
CGTAGCGGTCAGCAGTGGGATCACTACCGATCCGACGAAGACAAAGACTGGCGATTGAGCTCTAAACATTCCAATAATCCTCCTTCGGTAGAAACAACGTAGGGCAGTCTATCCGCTCGCCGTAAGATATGCATCCACTTTCAGCGAACCGGGTTTTGACCATTGCAGGCTATATAGCTACGGATTGGGTGGAGAAGTGCAGATCAGGACTTCCATCGACTCGTCTCCGGTATTTTCGATGCCGTGCTCACACCAAGGCGGCAAGTGGATAAACGTTCCCTGTTGAACTGGAACTTCTTTTCCGGCCAATTTCATGGTGCCCTGTCCTTTGAGGATCACGTAGCATTCCTCGGTGTGGTGGCTGCCTACTCCGAGAACCACATGAGGCGGAACGAAGAACACGACCATACCGATGTTTTTCGCCGGCGCTTTGGGGTTGGCAGGGTGTACGACCCGGACCCCAATTCCTTCACAGCCCGGGTACTTGACCGGGACCCCATCCTTTACGGTGACGATATTGGGTTCAACCAGCGTGTCCGGTTTCGGGATGGGAGGTTCGCCCTGATAACCTCGAAACTCGGTAATCTTTGCCATTCTTCATTCTCCTTTATCGGTGTGCAATCACCAGTCGCGAGTATATCCAGCCGTCCAGCCACCGTCGACCGTGAGCACGGCACCGTTGACGTAGCTGGCCGCCGGGGAGACCAGGAAGAGCACTGAGTAGGCGATCTCTTTGGGGTCTGCAGGGCGTCCTAGCGGGATATGGGAGAGCAGGCTGGCTGCGTTCTCGGTATAGGCCCCATCGGCCCCATAGAACAATTTTTCCGTTCCCTGCGTGAGCGTGGAGCCGGGAGCCACTGCATTGACCAGAATACCCTGAGGTCCCAGTTCCAATGCCATCGAACGTGTCAGGTTCACGACCCCAGCTTTGGCTGCCACGAAGGCACTCTGCAAGCGGAGGGGGACGAGGCCGGCGATCGATGAGATGTTGACGATTCGCCCCCCGCTGTTCTTGAGCATTGCAGGAATCGCTGACTTGCTGGTCACATAGACTCCCGTGAGATCGACTTTCAGGATCTGCTCCCAGTCTTCTTCCTTGAACTCATGGATGGGGACTCTCCCTCCCAGCGTGTTGATCCCTGCGTTGTTGATCAGAATCGACAGACGGCCCCATTTTTCTAGAACTTGATCGACTGCTCGGGACATCTGTGGTGTGTTGCTGACGTCCCCTTCGAGGCAGACCGCGGCTCCTCCTGAGGACTCAATCTCGTGGGCGGTATCCTGGGCAGCCTCCAGATTGATGTCTACGATTGCTACCTGTGACCCGTTGCTGGCCAGCAACTTCGCGATGGCGCGACCGATGCCCTGAGCACCTCCGGTGACCAAAGCCACTTGCTCTTTCAGATCTACCTTCAAGATTGGGCCTTTCTAGACTGGGATAGCGGCGGTGAAGCAACCCGATACATGGCCTAAGTCTTAACGAGTTTCCCGCCCGCTTCAAGCCTGGACCGGATTTCTTACCGAACAGCGGGGCTAGCAGCTGGCACAATCCGAGAAAGGAATCTCGGTTTGAGGACGTGGCGGTGGCTTCCAAGCCGCCGTACTATTGTCTCAATCCTTCAGTTCGAGCCACGGCGGCCCGCCGGCCGGCCCCAGTGATGCTGGCCCCATTCGAGAATCTGGTTATGCACTTAACTCCGGATAGGTGACGGTGGGATAGAGCGAACAGGCTGTCAGGAGACGGTCGAAGAGCTCGGATTCCCAGAAACGACGATTGAAACGGTAACAAAACTCAGCCAGGTAACGTTGAAGGTGCTTGAGGCTGACCGCTTTCTGAGTCCCTTGGAGCTGAGTCTTGCAGTTGGAAATGAGGGTGTGAACCCATGGGAACTGTTCAAAACCCATCCCCACCCACTCGAGCCGGACGCGTTCATGCTGGTAGCCGGCTTGAGCTAAACCGACAAACGCGTGATAGGCGTCGCTTCGGATCTGAGCTCCGGGGTCGATCCTCGCCCAGGCGACCCGCTTCACATTGTCGCTGGTTATGTCATCGACCACATCCAGACTTAGAAACCTCGGCCCCCCGGCTTTCGTTATCTCCACCGCGGCCAGAACTTTGGCCTTGCCTTCGGTCCCTCGTCCTCGCTTGCGACCCCGACGATTTCTCCCTCGTCGTCGGCCTCCAAAGAAAGAGTCATCCAGCTCCACCAGGTGACTTAATTGGTAGCAGTCATTACGTTTGGCCATGGCTTGTCGGATCTTATGTCCCATCATCCAGACCGTCCGATAGCTTCCGATTCCCAGCAGCTTCTGCAGTCCCTTCATCGAGTAGCCCGCTTTGCAACGGCTCATCAAGAAGATGGTCCAAAACCAATATCTCAGGGGCACCCGCGTCTTGTGGAAAATCGTCCCGGCGGTGGAAGAAGCCTGATACCGGCATTGGCGACACTCCATCAATCGCCGGTGCTGCAACCAGTAGCCTCCTTGACCCCCACAACGGGGACAGACAAATCCTTCCGGCCAGCGTTTCTGCATCAGGTAACTCAGACAAGCTTCTTCTGTGGCAAAACGCTCTTGAAACTCCAACAAATTCATCTTTTCGTACATCCACTCACCTCCTGTCTCTCACCTTTTTTACTAGGTGGTGGTGACTTTTTCCGGAGTTAAGTGCATAACCAGATTCGAGAAAGAAACTGCCCGAGCCATGGAAGCCTGAAGCGCGAGCGAGGGGTTGGGCCCTGAGAGATGCGTCACCGAGAGGGCGTCTGATCGGAGACAAGAAAAGAGCCACGGATAACCTGAATTGTTTGCAGGGCGGGACCACCTCCCGGAGAGAGGAAAACGGCACGATCTTGCCGATTCCCAACCCCTCGCTCGCGCTTCAGGCTTCCATGACCAAAAGATCACTGAATCAATGGGTTAATGCGAGATCTCGCGGGTGTCATCCTGGCGTACGATCCCGTCAGGGAAGACTGGGGAGCGTCTCTACCGTCTGATATGCTTCTAGTCGAATCTTTGCTTTCTCCCAGGATCCTTGAGCTCAGGAGGTCTGCAACTATGTTGCTCACCAATCGGATCATCGTTGCCCTGTTTACGCTGGCCTTGCTGCTTCTGCTCTTGATTCCCTCGGCTTCCCACGGCTGGTTCGCCTCACCGCCGCCCCCAGAATCTACACAGACACTTCTTGCGGAATCGGCATTCCGCGTTCGGTTCGGCCTCCTCGATCCGGAACCCTCTCGCTGGGATGGGAAGCTCATTCCTTCCCAGAGTCAGAGATTGGAGGTGAGTCCCGATCAGTTTCGAGCCAACATCTACCGACACTCCTTCAAAGACAGTATCCATTCGGTCGACGCCGATCCTCAGCTTCCCAACGATCAAGTCAAGGGAGAGTTGGGGTGGGTCGTGGCGACGCGCATGAGCTGGATTCGAAGCGGTCTGAGCACCTTACGTTTTCCCAGTATTCAGGTGGACGTCCTGGAGAATCCGGGAGCCAGGCCCATCGTCATCGAGACTGCCAAGGGTCGATTCAGCTTTGAGCCCGATAGACTCAGGCTTTTCCAGCCCAAGACCTTTTTAGGCGGCGCCATCGAGGTGGAAAGGATTCCGGCTTCCTCACCCGTTTCCGCTGAACGCTTCGATATCCAGGATTTCCCGTCTTTGTTGGCTACCCGTTCCGGCAAGCTCTGGACTGCCTGGCAGGAATACGTCGAGGATGAGGCGGATCTGGTGTTGGCGCGAGCCAGGGAAGAGTCAGGCTGGGGACCCGTCCACGAGTTGGCCACAGGTGTCGACGCCTTCCGCACCGCTGTGGCTGAGGATTCGCGAGGACGAACGTGGGTGATCTGGTCGATGCAGGTGGAGGGGAATTGGGATCTTTACGGACGCAGCTTCGATGGGAGCCAGTGGTCCACGAGGCAGCGTCTCACGGACCATCCAAGTCCAGACATCTACCACCGTGCCACCAGCGACTCCCAGGGGAAACTCTGGCTGGTGTGGCAGCAGACGATTGAAGGTGTAGGGCAGATCGTGGCAATGGACTTCGACGGGCGACAATGGGGTGGGCAGGTCAGAATCAGTGAGGGCCTCGCGGAAAAGGGAAACAATTGGTGGCCTTCTCTGGCTTCAGGCGCCAACGGCGAGCTTGCGGTTGCGTGGGACGGTTACGCCTCCGGAAACTATGATGTCTACCTCAGACAGCGCCGGGGAGGACGGTGGCAGGATGTTGAGACCATCGCCGGAACCCCTCGTTTCGAGGCCGCGGCTTCAGTCGCTATCGACAACAAGGGGCGGACCTGGCTTGCCTGGCACACTTCGGGGGCGCAATGGGGAAAGGACACCGGGCGTCTCGTAACTCAGAGCGGGAGGGCCAAGGGTACCGAACTCTATGAAACAAGATCCCTCCGGATCGCATGTCTGGTTGATGGGAAGCTGATGACTACGCGCCAGGATCCGGCGCTGGTCTTGGGTGAGGGCAAATGGGAGATGCCCCATTTGCAGGTGGATGGCGCAGGGCATCCATGGCTGCTTGTAAGGCATCTGAAGATGCGCCAGTCTGAAGGGAGAGGGCGTAATTTTGCTTCCTGGGAAATCGATTGTCTTCGCTACGACGGATCTCGGTGGTCTCGCCCTACCACCCTGTTCGACAGCAGGGGCCGAAACGATATGATGCCCGCCTCCGCCGTGGACTCCGAGGGTCAGGTTTGGGCTGTCTGGCCCACTGATAACCGAAGCACCAAGTCTGTCCTGGCCCAACATGGGCAGGTCATGGTGGGGGTGTTGGGGGCAGCAACGCCGGCCACAATCGAGCTGTCGCCACTCCAGATTCCGCCGGTTCCAACATCGGAACCTGTCCATTCCAATGAAAAGGAAGATCTGGAGAGGATCCGCTCCTATCGGGTTCGGGCTGGCAGCAAGACCTACTCCATCTACCGAGGAGATCTGCATCGTCACACCGATATCTCTCTGGACGGGGGCGGAGACGGCTCTCTGATCGACGCTTACCGTTACTCAAGAGATGCCGCCAGTATGGACTTCCTGGGCGTGACCGACCACAACCACGAGATTGTAGAGCCCTACAATTGGTACCGTAACCAAAAGATTGCGGACCTTTTCCAATTGGAGAACTTCGCCGCCTTCTACGCCTACGAGCGTAGCCTGGAATACCCCAACGGTCACCGGAACATTCTCTTCGTGCGCCGCGGGAGATCGATCCTGCCTGTCGAGACTGCCGAGCACCTCGGGCTGGAGGGCGCCGAGAGACTGTTCTGGCACCTGAGGCGGAAGAATGGCACCTCCATCCCTCACACCATTGCCACCGGGTCAGGGACCGACTGGCGGGACAACGACCCCAAGGTTGAGCATGTGCTCGAGATCTTCCAGGGAATGAGGGAGACCTACGAGCATCCTGGCGCGCCGCAACCCAAGACGTTGAAGCCCAGCGCCACCCTGGAGCAGAACAATGATCCCCCCCGCCGGCTGGGCACCGCTTGGAGCGCCCTGGAGAAGGGATACAGGCTGGGCTTCATCGCCTCTTCAGATCATCTCTCCACCCATATCAGCTATGCCTGTCTGATTGCCGAGGAACTGACCCTGGAAGGGCTGCTGGAGGCCATCCGAGCTCGCCGGGCCTATGCTGCCACCGACAACATCATTCTGGACATCCGCTTTCTGGGATCGGATGGGGAGCACCTGATGGGAGAAGCCTTCGTAAGCACGACTCCTCTGCGAATCAAGGCCCACTTGCGAGGTACGGGGGCGATTCAGCGGGTGGACGTGATCAAGAACAACAGGATTGTCTACTCTTCTACTCCGGGTAGGAGTCAGGTCGAGTTACAGTACGCCGATACCGCCTCCGAACCGGGCGAGAGCTATTACTATTTGCGTGTCATGCAGGCGAATGGTGAGATGGCATGGGGATCCCCTGCCTGGGTGACCTATCGACCCTGATCGCACTATGGGTTTGGCAAGCACGAAAGCATGGGGTCATCCAGCTGAAAGGGTGTCTGGTGGTTCGTAAGTCCGAAGTGACGCCCCCCTGAAGTCGTTGCTGCCGGGGTTACTCGGGAAAGTAGTCAAGTTCCCATTGCTCCAGTTTTCGTAGCGGACTGGAGGGCCGTTCCTCAGCCGGTTCTCCAGCAGCTACCCAACTCGCGATCTCTTCCCTGTGACCCAGACGACGCAGCGCTTGCGAAGCTCGACCGCCCGCGATGGCGGTGTCCCAGAACGCCAGATGTTCCACGCCAAGCTGGTATAGAGCGTTGGCCTTGCGCCGATATTGTCCGGCATCCATGTTTCGAGGCATGATGTTGAAGGCAACCTCGCACTGGGTTCCCTGGGTCAAGGAAAGCCAGTACTCGACGTCGCTTGGCTTCTCCCAGGCGAGTTCGAAGCTGAAGAGCTTCTCGGCAGAGGTGTAGGGGATCAGCGTATCCACCAATCCCTGTTCGACCCAGCCCTTTACATCGATCCCGTAAAACAGATTCTCCTCTTCGCTGCCGAAGACCCAGGCCGAGATCGGGTAGGGCTGGGACCGCTCCTGTTTGCTGGCCAGATCGTCCAGGTCTTGCCGCAGCCTCTTCATGAACCGGGTCAAGAACCGGCTGCGGTAGGCGAGCCACCGGGTGTCCGTCTCGTCGAGTTCTCGGGGATCCTCTCCGTATTCTGATTGAAAACCGTCCACCAGCGGTGCTTCGTATTCCATGAAGGGAGGCTGGCGGTTGTAGAGCATGCACACCCCATCGATCGGATAGGATGCCATTTCGCCGATCAACGAGAGGACGAACTGTTGGGTCTCATCGAAGGCGAAGGACAGGCCCAGCGAGTCTCGTCCATCACGCCCTACGCAGCGCAGCTCTGGGTGTTGATCATAGAACCCTCCTAGATTGAACTCCTCAAAGGGAGGTGGCCAATAGAAAGGGCGCCATCCCAGGCGGTAGCAGGCGTGGAACTCCAGACCGATCTCGTGACTGAAGTCAGCAGCGACTTGAAAGGGGTCGATACCCTTCTTGACGTACTCGTCCCAGGCCACCAGGGTAAGCCGGTCGTACAGTCGGGGTGGGTCTTCGGTCTGAACGTGCTCCGGGATCCACATGCGCCCAATCTGGGTGAGGTAGTTGCACATGTCGCCGTGGGCTCCGTCCCAGTAGATCCGAGAGAAGTCACTGTGGCGATAGGGCTCCAGGTGTGCCTTCATGGAGGCTGCGTTGGACTCGCCTTCGGGCATGATGCCTCCTCGGTCTCCCGTGACCCAGGAGTCGTTGTAAGCGAAGAGACGCTTGTTCTCGCCTCGACTTCGGTCGGCCTGGAGCTCTCGAACCTCCGACTCGCACAGCGGAACCAGCTTGATGTAGGCAATCCAGACCTTGGAGCAGGGGTTTCCGAAAACACCCGCCTCCTCCACGACTCGAAGGCACGGCTGGCGAAATAGGATCGTCTGTCCCGTCAACTCGGCTGTCTTCCAGAAAACGTCCTGGATTTGAGGACCCTTGACTTGATCGTCGGAGGGCACACCCCAGGGTCGGTCACTGGGTGGGGGGAGATGGATCAACGAGTAGGCTGGATCGTCCTCGAGTTTGGCCCAGAGCCGCTGGTCTTCGTAGGGACGCCAGGCGGTGTTGAAGAGACCGATATGGACATCGTGCCAGCCTTCTATTCCCAGTGGATAGGTCAGCTCAGGTGCCTGGGTCTCCTCACCAGCGAAGAGCAGGGTTCCCTTGGCAGCGTCGGTCTCGAAATCGAGCATCGTCCAGTGGAAACGTTTGCTTTTCCTGGTGAGGGCAGAACTTGGAAGGCACCTGTCCATGTCGGCCAGGTAGATCGGTGGGTTGGTCCTGGCGGAGGCCCTGGCGTCGTTTGTTTTGTCTGGCGTCATGTTTGTATCTCAAGGTTACAGGTTACAGGTTACAGGTTTTTCAGGTTTCAGTTTGCCGACAACAGGAAACCCAATCCAACAGAGCCGCGAACGACTTGACGGGTCAGCAAGATGAGCCCAAGTTCCGAGGAGAGAGACGGACAACAGCAGAATCCACCGCTGACCAGCCCTGAAGATCTTGTCTCAATGCCAAATCGTGAACCCACCGTCTACAGGCAGATTCACTCCGGTCACATAGTCCGAGGCAGGAGAGGCCAAAAACAGAGCGGCACCCTTCAGATCGACACCGTCCTTACCCATGCGTCCCAGAGGAGTCCGAGCACTGTAGGCTTTAACGAATCCTTCCGGTTGGCCTCGCTCGAATCCGCCAGGCGAGATGGCATTGACCCGGACACCAAGTGGGGACAGAAATCCGGCCAGGTCTTGAGTCAAACCGATTACACCGGCTTTGGCCGCGGCGTAGTCGATTGGCTGTTCGTGCATTTGGTTTTCGTCGTACATCTGACGGTCGCGGCCCACCATACCGGCGATCGACGCGATATTGATGATGGAGCCGTGTCCCTGATCTACCATGATCTTCCCGAAGGCCTGGCAGCAGAACAGGGTGCCTACGAGGTTGGTGTCGATCAACTGCCGGAGATCTTCCGGTTTCCGCTGGAACAGATTGGTGGGAATGAGACCCAATCCACCCCCGGCGTTGTTGACCAGGACGTCGATCTGACCCTTCCAGGCGCGTGCGGCTTCGGCCACGGCGGCCACCTGTTCGTGGTCGCAGACGTCGAGGTCCAGTGGGAGAATGTCTCCCTGACAAGTTGTCTTCAGGTTCTCGATCGCTTTTTCCGCACTTGCCAAGGTCCGCGACGTGATCACCAGATCGCTGCCGGCCTCACCAAGGGCCTGGGCCATATCGAGTCCCAGGTCGCGAGCGCCGCCCACGATCACTGAGACTTTACCGTTCAGACGAAACAACTCTTCTGTTGACATGGTCTACTCCTGAGTTGTCGGGATTGTATACAGAGGCTCGAGCACGATCAAGACAAGCACGAGGGCGGACGGCGCCGTCGAAGGCGGTCGGTCGATCAAGATGTTGACGTAGGCAGTATCGTGGTTGGCCGCCTAGCTATAGCTAGGGCAAACTGGGTGTGGGTGTATGCGCTCAGCCGTTCCAGAGTCTTCAGATCCTTACGATCGACCGTGCGAGGAGGGAACAATTTCCTCGGCCCATTTGGTCGATGAGAGGAACATGCCTGGGAACAGTGATTCCGAGACGCCCAACTCGCTTGCGAGCGAGGAAAAAGTCTCCCATTCTGCGCGCTCGTAAGAGAGAACGACTTCCAGCGGGGCTTGGAGGGGTCCACCTTCGTTCAGCAATGCAGCTTGGGCTTCCTCGGGTAGGGGAACGTGGGTGACGGCCTCGTCCATAGGAAGTCCGAGTACGGCATCCAGACTGGAGAACATGCCCATCAGAAAAAAGTCGAACTTGCGGTCTCCCATCCCAATGTGCCCGGCCAGGGACTCGCAGACGCTGGCTCGGATCAGCGACTGAACCAGCAGTTCCTGAGCGCGGTCTTCCATAACCGTGGAAAGGACCACTAGACAAAAAAGCCTTCTCAAGTTCTCCCGTCCCAAGAGCGTCAAGCTATGTTTGATGGAATCGATGTAGGTGACGAGCCCCCTGCCAGCCGTGTTGATGTATCTCAACAACTTGGAGGTCAGCGCAGGATCGCCTTTGACGATGTTTTCGATTTCTGAGAAATCCAGGTTGGGTACTCGAACTGCCTGCAGGAGCTGGAGGTAAGAGAACTTGAAGGAAGGGATCTGCTTGTGGGAGAGCACCACTGGCTTGCTGAAGAAGTAACCCTGAAAATAAGTATAGCCCAGCTCGAGAGCCTCTTCGAATTCTTCCCGGCTCTCGACCTTTTCCGCCAGAAACTGGATCTTTTTGTTCTTGATGAGGCCAGGTAGTCTTCGCCTTTCCTCCGGACCGCTTAGCAAAAAGTCCACTTTGATGATGTCAGCAAGGCTGATCAGGGCGTCATACTTGGGATCGAAGATAAAGTCGTCCAGGGCAAGGCAGTAGCCCTGGAGCTTAAGTCTTACGCACGCTTCGAATACGCTGTCATCTGGCTCCACATCCTCAAGAAGCTCAATCACGACCTGCTCTTTGGGGAAGAGGAAGGCCATGTCTTTCAGCAGCAGGTCACGGGTAAAGTTGATGAAGGCCGCTTTTCCACCGGTCAGGGTCGACATGCCGAGACCCAGAACGCCGTCGACCAACACCTTGGCCGAGGCCTGATCTCCATCGACGTCGCCGAACGAATTTTCAAGACTCGATCTGAAGAGCAGCTCGTAGGCATGGACCTCCTCCTTCTGAGTGAAGATCGGCTGCCTCGCTACGAAAGTGTCCATTTTCCAGCTCAATAAACGGAATCAACGTCCAGATTCCTCTTCGTCTATAAAACGCCGGTACATTACCGCTTACCGCAAATTCCATGCCAGAGCCCAGGCTCCAGGGCCGGATCGAGGTCTTGAAAGGTGCTCCCCGGCGTGTCAGGCGCACTTCTCGGCCCGCTGTAAGTTGTTCGTCCCACAGGCTGGACTCCGCTTGAAGACAGCGAAGAGCGGGATCAGTTCACTTCAGGTAGGTCAACACGATGGAAACGACCGCGGCTGCACTGAGGGTTACGGGCGCCCACGCCAGGCTGCGCTTCCAGAGAGGGACAAAGGCTCGCCAATTAGAGAGCGCCATCGCACTGGCCGTGAATCCGGTGGTCAGCAGGAAATAGAGAAGTCCGCAGAACAGGGATAGACCAATCAGCATCAGGCCACCCCCCACTTGCGTTGTTTCTGGCAGGGCCACCCTCTCCAGGAGCAGATCAACCAGTTGGCCCATCAGATAGGCAACAATCGTAATCTGGGCGAGGTTGAACACGCGCCGATAGGCTCCCCTGACATGCATACGAAAGTTGAAGGTGAGTGCCTCGACGACCGCGATCATTACCGCTACCTGGGGTCCAAAATGGAGCATGGCGGCAAATACGAAGATGTCACTCAGGGTGATCCACATTCGGTCTTTGTAGAGAGCCATCCGGACCGGAAAGCAGGTCGACAATATGGTCAGTGCGGCCAGATACAACCAGTTCATACCCGGTTGAGTCAGGGAGTAGTAGGCGCAGTACAAAAAGACGGGCACAGCTGCCAGGATGATCGCCAGGATGTAGGCTTTGGCCTGTCTTGGGAGAGAGTTCTCGAAGAATCGCAGCTGAGCCAACCCTAGCAGTCGACTTCCTGTGTAGGCGGACTCGCTCTGCCCCTGACGCTGCAGCTTTACCCTGTGAGCGTAGTAAGTACCCAGGATGAGCGGGACTACGGCCAGCGCCACGACAAGATCCATCGGCCTGTAGCAAAGAAAGAGAATGGCGGCGGTGGAGGCGTTGCTAAAGATGGTGGGTGAGATCCAGAGGAAATGATCCCTCCACAACCTGGCAAATGGCTGGGTCGTCACCAGGCCCACAGCCCCTGCAACCAAACTCGAATTGATCATGAAGTAGAGCAGGCCACACAGGAGAGCGACGGCGACGAGTCCAGGCACCTCTTCCAAATGAGTACCACCCAGCGTGATTGCTCCACCGGCCAGACGATTGAAGACCTGACCAACGACAAAGGCTCCAAGGCTTACCTGAGCGATGTTGAAAAGATATTTGTAGGGTTGTTTGATTCGGACCCGAAGGCTGGCGATGCTCGCCTCGACTGCTCCGATGACGGCAGCCACTGCGGGACCGAACAGCAAGATTGAAGCAAAGATGAAAAAATCACTGACGCAGATTGTCAGAGATCCCTTCTCGCCTGCCAGCTGAATTTTTACCGCAAAACAGCTGGTGATAACGGTCAGTGCCGCCAGGTAGATCCAATTCTGGTTGGGCTGGGTCAACACGGAATAGAGACAGTAGGGCAACAGCGATAACCCAAGCAGGGTAACGACCAGAAGATACCACTTCGCTTTGGTTGAAACCGTTTCACCACAGTGCGTCATTTTTCTTTACTCCCGATTGCCGAGGCTTACTGAGAATCACCTCTGGGTGGCTCCCACCCTTGCCTTCACCTGCTCAGTTCTCGAGTCGGTCATGGAGCCCACTTGTTCGTTGGCTGCGAACGTATGACCTTCAATCTCCCTCGAAGTCGCTCCAGAAGATGGAGTCACTCCACATGATGGAATCGCTCCACAGGATCGAATCACTCCACAGGATGGAGTCTGACCACAGGATCGAATCGGACCACAGAATCGAGTCGCTCCAGACGATCGAGTCACTCCAGAGAATCGAGTCGCTCCACAGGATGGAGTCCGACCACAGGATCGAATCCGACCAGAAGATGGAATCGCTCCAGAGGATCGAGTCACTCCACAGGATCGAGTTGCCCCACAAGCCTGCGCCCGGATTGACCATATCGCTATAGAAGACCCGGTCGCCGAAGACGAAGGCGCCTCCCGACCAGACCTCTTCCTCGCCGTTCTCGCCCTCCAGGATCCAGTGTGGATCCACGTTGACCGAAACGCTGTGTCCAGACACATCCATCACCTCGGCCAGCTTGATGGCCGTATAGGCATTCAGAAAGCCGTTGCCCTGCTCCAAGGGATGGACGTGGTCCATCTTGGCGGCGGTCAACAGCAGGATCGACTTGACCAGGTTGGGATTCAGATCCGGGTTGGCTTCCAGCATCAAGGCCGCCACTCCGCTGACCAGGGCCGTCGACATGCTGGTGCCACTCAGGGACATGTGGTTGGAATCGATGACCAGTCCCGGATGGTTGTTCGCGATGTCGCAGTTGTCGGCTTTCAGCGAGCCAATGTCGTTACCGGGAGCCACCAGATCGGGTTTGAACAAACCATCGGGCAGCGAGAAACCGCGTGAGCTGTAGGTAGTCGCCATGTCATCGGCGTGGGTAACGGTCCCCTTGGCGTTGACCGCTCCCACAGTGATGACGGATGGCTCGGTTCCAGGACTGGTGATTCCTCCCCAAAGCTCTGGGTAGCCGGAGGCCTTACCCAGATTGCCGGCCGAGACCACGGTGACGATCCCTGCTTCGACCATGTTGCGCACGGCCTGACACAAAGGATCGGTTTCGAACGACTCGATGGCCGGGTGGCCGACGGAGAGATTGGCCACACGAATGTTGTAGGTGTCCTTGTTGGCGATCACCCAGCCGATTGCCGCAATCAGGTTGCTGGTGTAGCCGGCGCCACTATCATCAAGGACCTTGACGTGCAGGAAGTCCACGCCCGGGGCCACGCCCGCATACTGTCCGGAGGAAAGCGTTCCCCGAGCGCCGATCACACCGCTGACATGGGTGCCGTGACCGTAGCCGTCGTTGTAGGTGGAGGCTACAGGCGCTCCCGAGGTGAACTCCACCGAATTCGGACCGGCCGGATAGGAGGCCTCGATCTGAACTTCGTCGATATAGAACCATCCCTCAAGCTCATCACTGGAAGAATCCATCGGATCTGTCCGGGTCGCCAGGAAGCGTACCTGGGTGTTGGACCCGATGTAGGGAGTGACGTCGTACTCGGCGCTTCCTCCCGTTAGATCCTGGCTATCGATGCTAGAGGTGGTCAGAGTGTTCCAACTCCCCGATCCGCTGCGGACCTCAACCTTGAGAAAACCCTCGTTGGAGCGAGCGTCAATCCCGTATCCGTAGCTGAGAGTGGCACTGAGGGCCCCGGATAGGTCCGCTCCCCGACTCAGGGACCAGGGTCCCCCGTTCGTCTCATTATCGTCTCCCAGGCGCAGGCACTCTCCGGAGTCACAGAAGGTGCTACTGCTGCGAGTCCGCAAGATCCCACTACCGGCGCCGTTGGATTCGCCTGCCTCCTGCCAGCTGCCGTTCCAACTGACATCCCCATCGTTGCCGCTGTAGTCGGTCCCGGTGTCGAAGTCGTCGCGCACCAGTTGGCCTCCAACCAATCCGGAGAGATCCGCGTGATTGGAAGCACCTGAATCGAAGACAGCCACCCCGACGCCTTGACCTTGATAGCCAACCAGATTCTCGGATCCAGATCCGGAGAAGACCTGCTGTAGTCCGATCGTGGCCAGCAGAGCGTTGGATCCGGCAGAGATAGAGCCCGCACCGACTGTAGACTCGATCTGGATGTTGTCGACATATAAAAAACTTTCATCGTCAATGGGTCCGGAGCCACGAAATCGCACCTGCAGGTTGGACGAGGCATAGCCGCTCAGGTCGAAGCTCTGCGAAACCTGGTTGGAGTCGCTGGAATCAATGGAGTAGGTGGCCAGGGTTGTCCACTGAGATCCCCCGTCGGCAGAGACCTCCAGTGCCACCGATCCTCCTGGATCGTCCAGCTCTCTGCGGTAACTGAAGGTCAGTGTGATCTGCTGGGCGCCGGAGGTATTCAACTGGCGAGTGACGCCTCGATTGCTGGTGGAGTACTCGTCTCCTCCGATCCGTAGACACTCGCCGGCTGCGCAGTAGGGAGAGGAGTAGGTGCGGACCCAGCCACTTCCGGCTCCATTCGATTCTCCAAACTCCTGCCAGTTGCCGCTCCAGTTCACGCTGCCGTCGTTGCCCGTATAGTCGGTGCCGGAGTCAAAGTCGTCGGCTACCGTCTCCGTGCTGCTGGTCGCCTGAAGCGGCATATCCAGCGTGATGTAGTCCGCTCCGCCCTGTTCGACCAGTTGGCGAATTTGCCGAACCGTCATGCGGCCCGCATGGGCGTGCACTTGCTCCAGGGCCTTGGCCTGGGCCAGTCCCGTGGGAGCCCCGTGTACCGCGTAGGAATCGGGATTCGATTGAACGATGACGGGAATCTCGGCCTTGACGTTGTGATCGGCCTCATAGGAGGCCAACAGCTGAGCCAGCGCCGGCGCAACTTTCGCTCGGGGGCTGCCAGCCTTGCTGCTGGTGGGGAGGATATTGCCTCCCGAAAGGAAGCGGCTCGGCTTAGCGGCGGCGGCCCTGCTGGTAGAAGGCCGTGCCTTCGTCCAGTTGGTCACTTTCGTCTGCTTTGGAGCCGTTTGGCCAAGGCGGGTACGGGGCGTCCGGTTCAGAGCCCAATTAGGTGGCCGCAGATCGCGGTCGCGGCTATCTTGAATCGCAGGAGGGCGCTGCTTGGGCTGATCCGTTTTGGTGAACAAGGAACCGGCTCTCTCGCCCTGCGAGCCAGGGATCGAACCGTTTGGCGTGAAGAGAAAATAGACAAAGTAGGCCGCAACGGCCACCACAAAGACGAGCGAAAATCGAGACGTAACACGTTTCATCACGAACACCTTCCCCCAGTGTTTCGCGAATCCACTTTCGGCAACTGATCGACCCTATCGACGAATCGACTTAGGTCTCAGCTTTGCGCCCCGTGCCTTTCGCGCACAGGTAGCCCTTTCGCTTTTGGATGCGAAAACCGGACTCTTAACCTTTGGTAATATGAACTTGTTTCCTCACAGTTGGTCTTTTCGGATCGGTGGGAGGAAAACTTTAGGGAAGGACGGGATTTTCTTCCCCGAGAACTTTGCACAGATGTTGGGACTCGGATTGATCGCAGGTCGGAGTCAACGGCAATCAGCGAGCAGCACCGGAAACAACAACAGCTAACAGAACGACGATGAGCAGGGATCGGTGGAAATCAACCTATCTAGTTCCATTCTTCGACTAAGCTGAAACTTCATTCGGATTTTGCAGAGGCACCAGGGTGTAACGCATTGATTCAATGATCTTTTGGTCATGGAAGCCTGAAGCGCAAGCGAGGGGTTGGGAATCGGCAAGATCTTACTCAGGTCCCCAACCCCTCGCTCGCGCTTCAGGCTTCCATAGCTCAGGAAGTTTCTTTCTCGAATCTGGTTATGCACTTAACTCCGGAAAAAGTCACCACCACCTAGTAAAAAAGGTGAGAGACAGGAGGTGAGTGGATGTACGAAAAGATGAATTTGTTGGAGTTTCAAGAGCGTTTTGCCACAGAAGAAGCTTGTCTGAGTTACCTGATGCAGAAACGCTGGCCGGAAGGATTTGTCTGTCCCCGTTGTGGGGGTCAAGGAGGCTACTGGTTGCAGCACCGGCGATTGATGGAGTGTCGCCAATGCCGGTATCAGGCTTCTTCCACCGCCGGGACGATTTTCCACAAGACGCGGGTGCCCCTGAGATATTGGTTTTGGACCATCTTCTTGATGAGCCGTTGCAAAGCGGGCTACTCGATGAAGGGACTGCAGAAGCTGCTGGGAATCGGAAGCTATCGGACGGTCTGGATGATGGGACATAAGATCCGACAAGCCATGGCCAAACGTAATGACTGCTACCAATTAAGTCACCTGGTGGAGCTGGATGACTCTTTCTTTGGAGGCCGACGACGAGGGAGAAATCGTCGGGGTCGCAAGCGAGGACGAGGGACCGAAGGCAAGGCCAAAGTTCTGGCCGCGGTGGAGATAACGAAAGCCGGGGGGCCGAGGTTTCTAAGTCTGGATGTGGTCGATAACATAACCAGCGACAATGTGAAGCGGGTCGCCTGGGCGAGGATCGACCCCGGAGCTCAGATCCGAAGCGACGCCTATCACGCGTTTGTCGGTTTAGCTCAAGCCGGCTACCAGCATGAACGCGTCCGGCTCGAGTGGGTGGGGATGGGTTTTGAACAGTTCCCATGGGTTCACACCCTCATTTCCAACTGCAAGACTCAGCTCCAAGGGACTCAGAAAGCGGTCAGCCTCAAGCACCTTCAACGTTACCTGGCTGAGTTTTGTTACCGTTTCAATCGTCGTTTCTGGGAATCCGAGCTCTTCGACCGTCTCCTGACAGCCTGTTCGCTCTATCCCACCGTCACCTATCCGGAGTTAAGTGCATAACCAGATTCTCGAATGGGGCCAGCGCCGCTGGGGCGGGCTCCACTTATCTCGGAATGGACATTTCCGAATACGTCCTGGTTCGGAGTCTGTCAAGAGCGGACGCTTGTTGGCCCCGGACGAGCGGAGCCTTGAGGGACATCTCCAGCAGGACACAGTCCGAAACCTGAACCGAACTACTCCCTGCGGCTCAGGTCTTAGCCGTGAATTGTTTCCCGAGACGGCCCAGAAGCATCCTTGAACGCTTGTATATTGGCACGCCGTCTTATAGGTTGATCATTTGCAGCCGGAATCTCGACGAGATCGGTTCCTGGTAGGGTCTTCCCGGTCAACTGAAGGGTGACACTGGGCTAGTTTCCATCAAACGGAGGAGTTTCATGTCATTGGGTTCTGTCATACAAGAACTACGCGAATTCGACACTGCGCTGCTTGCAAACACGATTGGCTATATCGACCCGACGCCGGCCGAGGAATACTACATGGCCGGGACCATTCAGTCCGTCACTCCCAGTCTGGGGCCCACAGTTGGTGTTGCCGTCACCTGTGAAATCGACACAAGTTCGCCCGGAGGGGTGGCCAACATGGGGAACTTCTGGCAGCAGGTGGATCGAATCAATGCCATGGAGGAGCCTGTGGTCTGGGTCGTGAAGACCACTGGATCTCGCCCTGACCATGAGTGCGTGCTAGGCGATGGTATGGCCAAGGGGCTCTATGCTGCAGGCTGCATCGGCGCGGTAGCGGATGGTGGTCTACGGGACGTGGCCGGTCTCCTGAGTATTCCGTTCGCCGCCTACTGTACCGGTATCACTATCCATCACTGCGCCCTCCGGCTCGGGACGATGGACCGGCCGATCGAGGTGGGAGGGATTCAAGTCAGCCCGGGAGACGTGATCCACGCTGATCCTGAGGGCGTCATTCGCATCCCTCCGAGCTGCCTGGACGCCCTGCCCGATGCGGCGGTAAGAATGCGGGCCTTCGAAAGCGAGGCTCACTTCGTCATGAGGCGCACCGATCTGACTCCCAGCGACAAGCCCGGTCTGACGAAGGAGCTGCTGGGCAAGTACGGATTTGCTTGAGTCGGCGCCTCGGTTCTGAGCGAAAAACGCTGGGTTCTCGAGCATGTTCATTCCCCTCGGACACACATTCCATCTCCACGAAGAAGCCGGTTTCCGGTGGCGCTTCGTCGGATTGGTCATGGCCGGCTTGCTGTTGGTTGGCTATTGGCAGGAGTGGATCAGGTCCCCATTCCAATGGGATCTGGCGATTGCCCTGACCTTCATCTACGGTTACAGCACTTTCACCCGTGCCTTCCAGGATCTGCTAGCGCGAAAGATCAGTGCGGATCAGGCAGTTACCATTGCCGCCTTGGCCGCGCTCTACGTGGGCGAGTACCTCGCCGCGGCGGAAGTCGTCTACATCATGTTGGTGGGGGAGACGCTAGAGGCGTATGCGGCTCGCCGCTTTCAAACCGATCTGAGCCAACTTCTTTCCTGCCTTCCGCAGCAAGCCCACGTCGAGCGGGATGGGCGCGAGGAAGAGATACCCCTCGACGAGGTTGAGGCCGGCGAGAGGGTTGTCGTGTATCCGGGCGAGAGGGTGCCCGTCGACGGAACCATCCTTGACGGAGATTCCCTGTTGGATGAGAGTTCCATCACCGGGGAGTCCCTTCCCCGGGAGCGGGTTAGTGGTGAATCTCTCTACGCGGGCAGCCTCAACCAGACCTCCCGACTGTTGGTCGAGGCCCACCAGGTGGGCGATCATACCGTCCTCAGCCGGATCGTGGAGCTGGTGCGCCATGCCAGGGAAAGCAAGGCGCCGATTCAGCGCACGGCCGATCGCTATGCTCAGTGGTTTCTACCACTGGTTTTGGGCATTGCTGCCCTTTGCTACCTGATCACCGGGGAATGGATGCGGTCGGTCGCGATCTTGATCGTCGCCTGCCCCTGCGCCATGGTTCTGGCGACTCCGGCTGCGGTCCTGGCATCGGTCAGCGCTCTTGCCCGCCGTGGAATCATCGTCAAGGGAGGAGCTCAGCTGGAGAAGATGGCGCAGGTTGATTGCGTCGCCTTCGACAAGACGGGAACGCTGACGCGAGGGCGTCCGGAGCTGGTCCAGGTCCAGAGCTTTGAAGACTTCCAGGAGCCCCAGGTGCTGTCCTGGGCCGCCTCCCTGGAGTTCTATTCGGAACATCTGCTGGGACGTGCTATCCGAGCCGGTGCCGAGGAAAAGGGTCTTTCTCTCGGTCAGGCGCAGGAGGTAAAGCGCCATGCCGGCCTGGGTATGGAAGGAAGTGTCGTGGCACCGGTAAGCGAGACCCAGGATCGAGTTGAGTCGAACCACATCCTGGTAGGGAGCGCACGCTTCCTGGAACAAAAGGGTTTCAGGGTCTCAGAAGAGCAGCAAGCGGTTCTGGACCAGGCGGCAGCCTCGGGATCCATCCCCGTGTTGGTCGCCAGCGGAGATCGTTTGGCGGGTGTCTTGATCTTGAAGGATCTACCTCGACCCGAGGCCTCAGAGACGCTCCACCAGCTCCATCATCTTGGTATCCATAAGTCTCTCCTGCTGACCGGAGACAATCAGAACTCGGCCAGTCAGATTGCAAAGAGGGTGGGTATCTCGGATGTCTCAGCCAACCTGCTTCCCGAAGAGAAGCTAGCACGTCTCGAGGAAGCCAAGAGGGAAGGTTATACCGTTGCCATGGTGGGCGATGGAGTCAACGACTCCCCCTCTCTGGCCGCCGCCGATGTGGGCGTGGCCATGGGAGACACCGGCACCGATATTGCGGCCGAGGCCTCTGGCGTCATCCTCGTCGGGGACGGAGGGCTGAACCGTCTTTCTGTCTTGATCGAGACCAGCCGGAAGACGGTCAAGACCATTCAGGACAACATCTTGTGGTTCGGCTTCGTCTTCAACCTGGCAGCCGTGGTGGCTGCGTTTCTCGGATACTTAACCGCGGTCGCGGCGGCTGTCGTCCACCAGGGATCCTCCTTCCTCGTCCTGATGAACTCCCTCAAGCTATTGGAAAGTCGTCCCCGGAATCTCTTGCCTCATCGCGCCCAGCATGCGCTGCATGATTTTCAGCACTGGTGGTCAGATCACTGGCACCCCAGCTCCCTCCTGGATGACTTGATTCATTGGGCGGGACATCACCGACGGCCCTTGCTCAGGTTCCTGTGCATCGCCGCTCCTGCCCTCTACGTGTGTTCTGGCATCTCGGTGATCCGGCCCGATCAGATTGGCGTAGTTGAACGCTTTGGCAGGATGCTCGAGACGACCCTGAGCCCTGGCCTCCACTACGTCTTTCCCTGGCCGGCCGAGCGCCTGTATCGCGTCAACCCAAACCGCGTCAGCTCGCTGCAGTTGGGGTTTCGATTGTCTGGGACCGACTCCGAAGAGGGAGAGCCTAAGGCCTACGAGTGGAACATCCAGCATCGCCAAGGGCGCTACGTGAGGCGAGAAGATGAGGCGGTAATGCTCACGGGCGACGAGTATCTGGTAGAGGTCAATGCCGTCGTGCACTACTCCATCAGCGAACCCAAGCAGTTTCTGGTTCGCGCGGTCGACTTTGAGAACACACTCAGGTTCTTGTGCGAGGGAGCCCTGCGCTACGTGGTCTCCACCATGGCTCTGGACCAGGTTCTGGCCTTGGATCGACTTCAGATCGAGGGCATTGCCAGGGAGATGGTTCGAAATGAACTGGACTACCTGGGACTGGGGGTAGAGATCCAGTCGCTCAATCTTCAGGACGTGCATCCTGCTCTTGAAGTGGTCGATGTCTTCCGCGGGGTGGCGGGTGCCCTCGAGGAAAAGAGCCGGATGATCAACGAGGCCCATGGCTACGCAAACGAGCGCGTTCCTCTGGCACGGGGTGCCGCGCAGAAGAAACTGATTGATGCCGAATCCTATCGGTTTCGAAGAGTACATCGAGCAATGGGAGAGAGTCAGCGCTTCAATCTTCAATACGATGCTTACCGGCAGTCTCCCCGGACGACACGGACCCGTATCTATCTGGAGGCAGTGGAAAAAGGATTGGCAGGGAAACGCAAATATATTCTCGATCGCGGGTCGGGACGCCGCAAGATGATGCTCTTCCAGGATTCAGTCTTCAGCTTCAGCGATTTGGAAGGATCTGTGAGGTCTCGGAGGTGAGATGCTGCATCGGCAGTTGTGGGTGGCGGGTCGAAAGTGAGGTTGATGAATCATGGTTAGCCGCGAGCGGATCGTCAAAAACAAGCTGACTTGGGTTCTGGTCATTCTGCTCCTTTTCTACCTCAGCGTGTTCACCGTGCCCGAGACCGAGATTGCCCTGGTCACTCAGTTCGGCCGTCCGGTAGCCGAGTACAAGGATGCAGGACTCAAGTTCAAATGGCCCTTCCAGGGACTGACGCGTATTGATAAGAGACTCCACCTCTACAACCCCAGACCTTCGGAGTACTTGACTCGAGACAAGAAGAACCTGTTGGTGGAAAACTGCGTCCTCTGGCAGGTCGAGGATCCTCTCCTGTTCCTTCGAACGGTGGGCGACCGTACCGGGGCGGAGATGAGGTTGCACGACATTGTCTGGTCAGCTGTATCGGCCGCGCTGGGACAGACCGAGCTCTCGGAGCTGGTCGCCACGGATACCGAGCAAGTCCGCCTCGGCGCAATGATGAAGAACCTGACTCGAGAAAGCAGCCAGATTGCCCGCCAGCGGTACGGAATCGGAATTGCCACGGTCGACATCAAACGGATCAACCTACCTTCTCAGAACCGAGAGAGTGTGTTTGCGCGAATGAGGGCCGAGCGGGGGAGGATTGCGAAGAAGTACCGAGCCGAGGGGGAAGAGGAGGCCAGGAAGATACGAGCAGAAGCTGATAGAGCCGCCGAGGAGATTCTGTCCAGTGCATACCGGGAGGCCGAGATTATTCGTGGACGAGGGGATGCCGAGGCGACCAAGGTCTATGGGGAGGCCTTTTCCCGAGATCCCGATTTCTACCAGATGGTCCGGACCCTCGAGACCTATCGCAAGATCCTGGACGAGAAGACGACCGCTGTGCTCTCGGCCGACTCGGAGTTGCTCAAACTTCTCACCCAAGGCAAGAACGGGAGGTTGGCTCGTTGAGAGTTCCGTCAGTGGAAGAGTTTTGGCAGGGGATGGGACGGCGACGGCGAAGCTTGTTGGTCATTCTTGCGCTTGCCTATCTGGCGTCTGGCGTCTACTACGTTCCTGCCGATCGCCAGGCCGTCCAGATCCGCTTAGGCAGAATGCTCGAGGGGCGAGCTCAGCCGGGCTTGCACTACGCTCTCCCCTATCCTGTAGACCGTGTCATCCTATTGAGGATCAACGAGGCCCAGAGACTCTCAATTGGCGGAACCGACCTCAGTCGAGCTCTGGGTGTTGCGCGAGTCGGCGAGGCAGACTATCTCCTCACCGGAGATCAGAATCTGGTGAGGACAAGAGCTTCGATCCAGTACTATATCGAGGCTCCCCATCCATATCTTTTCCGGACAGAAGATCTGACCAGTAGTTTGAGAGCTCTACTACTCCGCGCGCTCTCACGCGCAGTGGCTGAACGGCATGTCGACGAGATTCTGACGACGGGGCGCGTTGCGCTGCAGAACGAGGTCCAGAGGGATCTGCAGGCGGAAGCTGATCGACTCGAGCTGGGAGTGACGCTGACCACCATGACGCTGGAACAGGTTACGCCTCCCGAGGAGGTCAGAGACGCTTTTCTCGAAGTGGCTAATGCCCGGGAGGATCGGAACCGAATCGTCCAGGAGGCGGGGGGATACGCGAGCGAGCTGTTACCCCGAGCTCGGGGAGAAGCCCGTGAGATATCTCAGCAGGCCGAGATTCATCGGACTGAGGTGGTAAACCGCGCCCAGGGAGAATCCCAGCATTTCGTTAGCCTGTGGCAGGAGTATCGAGTTCACCCGGAGGTCACCACTGCCAGGCTGTTCTTGGAGGCGATGGAGGAGATTCTACCGCGTACCAAGAAGGTGATTCTGGACGATTCTGGGAGTGGCCAGGGAGTCGACCTGGATATCTTGGAAGGTTTGACCTTTCCTACTCCAACCCGCGCTGCTCCTTGAACCTATCGGGGGTTTACCAGCAGTCCTGTTTCGAGTGCATGCAAGAGGGCGCCGGTTATGGAAACGAGGCGATTGGTTCCCTTCCTGCTCATCCTGAGCGGTTTCCTCTACTTCGTGCTGCGCGATCAGCCGACATCTTCGCAGGTCGATGAACCCGAGGAGGCACTCATTGCGATGGTCCAGGCCCTGAAGGCAGGAGATGTTTCGGGACTGCTTCGATGCTTCGGAGGCGAACTCGGTCGCCGCCTGGAGGGTATCGTCGAGCAGCAAGGGCGGGCCGAGCTGGAGCGTTGGCTAAGACGGCGCGGAGAGGCGGTCAAGGGGCTGGCGATTCTGAACAAGGAGAGTCGTGGCGCCAATGAGGTCCTGGTCTTTACAGAGACGGTCTACGAGGGCAGAAACAAGCGGCAGAGTTTCCTTCTGCGTCGGATTGACGGTCGTTGGAGGGTGGTCAGTAGCGACTTCGAGGCCGTCAGCGACTGGGAGACTGATTTCGGCAAATCCATCCAGGAAGTAGGCTAAGAGGATGACAAGGGCGCCTACGATCGAAAAGAGGATGTTCGAGCCAGTTCACGGCCGTGCGCGCGGCCCCAGAATGCCGGCCTGCAGACGGGCGCGACACCAGGGCATCGGTTGGCTTGTTCTCTGGGGATGCCTCTCTACCGGCACTGCTTTCGCTCAGCAGGTCGAGCCTCCTTCGTCTCCACCCGATTTCAACCGCGACGTTCTACCTATTTTCGAGGAACACTGCGTGGGCTGCCACAGCACGGCGACCAAGATGGGAGGACTGGTACTGGAGAGCTATGAGGATCTGGCAAGGGGGGGTGAACACGGGAAGGCGTTCCTGCCCGGCCACAGCGGGCAGAGTCGTCTGGTGCTGATGCTGGAAGGGAAACTAGAGCCCAGGATGCCGATGAATGGGCAGCTGGACTCAGGGCAGATTGTGATGGTGAAAGCCTGGATCGATGCCAGTGCACAGCCACCCGATGTCGCCGAACCCTCGTCTCCCCCGAAACCTTCTCCGATACCGGATATCAAGCCACAGGTAGTAGTAGAGCCGCCGGTTGCCGGGCTAGGATTTCATCCCGACGGCCGAATCCTGGCAGGAGGCGGCTTCGAAGAGGTCCACCTCATGGATCCATCGGACGGTCGACGCACGTTCTCTTTGCCAGGACCGCCTGATTTGATCCGCAGCCTGGTTTTCTCGACCGACGGGGCATTGCTGGCGGCAGGCGGGGGAGCTCCGGCACAGTCTGGAGAGATTAGGATCTGGGATTCCGAGACGCGTGCGCTGATTCACAAGCTGGAGGGACACTCCGACTCGGTCTACTCGCTGGCCTTCAGTCCCGATGGCTCGACGCTGGCCAGCTCCAGCTATGATCGAAAAATCAAACTCTGGGACGTACGAAGTGGAGAAGAGCGCAGGACATTGGAGGAGCATAACGGTCCTGTTTTCTCGATTTGCTTCACCCCAGACGGCACCCGGCTAGCGTCGGCATCCGGCGACGGAACGGTCAAGGTCTGGTCCCCGCAAACTGGAGAGCGACTCGATACGCTCTCGGCTGCGGTTGGAGCCTTGTATTCCGTCGCGGTGGATCCCTCGGGTAGGGAGTTGGCCGTTGGCGGGGAGGACAGAACCATCAGGATCTGGGTCAGGGACGAAGAGGGCTGGACGCTGGACCGCTCGGCACTTGCACACAGTGGGACAATCACCAGACTGCTCTATTCTCGAGATGGCAAGTACCTGGTTTCGACCGCCACCGACCGGTTGGTTCGGGTCTTTGAGACGAAGAAACTCGAGCGCGTTAGCCAGCGTGCACCGGAGCCGGAGTGGGTGATGTCCATGGCTTTGAGTCCTGATAGCAGTAGGCTGGCCCTGGGCTGCTACGACGGAGTAGTAAAGGTCGTCGAGGGTCCGGCAGTCGCCGATCGTTGAGACATCCAAGTCACAACGTATTCGGAAGGAGAGATGACCATGATTCCTCAGAACAAGAAGGAGGTGGAGACCTCAACGCCGTCACGAAGGCAGTTCATGATGACTGCAGGGGCCGTCGCGGTGGCCTCACAGGGACTCCATCTCCTGGGAATCACCCGCAAGTCAGGAGCGAATCGACCCATCGTGGGCTCGGGCGAGCACCAGTATGAAGTCATTCACGACTGGGGCGAGCTGCCCAAACATATCCGCTACGGAAATACGCATGGGATCCGTGAGGATTCTCAGGGCAATATCTACGTCCATCACAGCGTTCACAGCAGCAGCGATGTTCCCGATTCCTTGGTGATCTTCGATCCCGAGGGCCGCTTCGTCGGTTCCTGGGGAAAGGAGTATCAGGGGTCGGCACACGGCCTACACATACAGAGAGAAGGAAGTGAAGAGTATCTCTATTTGACCGCCCGTGACTACAAGGATCTGGATCGGAACATCGTGGCCAAGACCACGCTCAAGGGCGAGGTGGTTTTTCGCTTGGGCTATCCCAAGGAATCTGAGCAGTATAGGCGTGATGGAGAGGGAAGGCCACTCACCAAATACCATCCCACCAACCTGGCTATTGCTCCCAACGGTGATATCTATGTCGGGGATGGCTATGGCTCCAGCTATATCAATCACTATGATCGTAAGGGGCAGTTCATCCGGAGCTTCGGTGGGGAGGGGACTGGACCAGGACAGCTTAAAAGTCCACACGGAATCACCCTCGATACTCGCGGCGGGTCCCCACTCTTGTTGGTAGCAGATCGTACCAACAACCGACTTCAATACTTCACGCTGGAGGGAAAGCATGTCCGCTTTGTCGAAGGCGTCAACCTTCCCTGTCATTTCGACGAGAGAGAAGGGGTCCTGTTGGTTCCTGATCTGGCAGCACGCGTGACCCTTCTGGACCGAAACGACCGGGTCCTGGCTCATCTAGGGGAAGGGCCTGCGAACTTTCGTGAAGTGAGAAAGGAGCCTCGCAGCTCTTTCCCATCAGGCAAGTTCATTGCCCCACATGACGCGTGTTTTGACCACGAGGGGAACATCTTTGTGGCCGAGTGGGTCCCGATCGGCCGCGTGACGAAGCTTCGAAGGCTGAGTTGATTCCTATCGAGCCAGTTCCAACGTTCGTCCTCGCTCCCAGGACCGGGACATCATTCTGCGGCGAGGAGCACCGTTTCCGCGGGATGTTCCACAACCTCCGAGTAGTGGAGCACCTTCGTAACTTCCTTCCCGTTCCCGTCTGTGATCGGGGTCGGGCGCCTCAAGATGAACTCGGCCTTGTCCAGGCGATTGTAGACAACGTGGGCCATCTGGAGTCGATCGATGGGCCGATCCTCCTCTGAGTTCAAGTCGGGCACCAGCAGGGGACCGGTGTCAACCTGGAAAGATCCTTCTTCAGGCCGGAAGTTCATCGTCCTGATCGGGTACTCCATGATGTAGCGCCGTCCACGCTTGGGATCCCGAAGCTCAGTTCGAGCCACCAGCGGAATGTTGGTCTCGGTCGCCGAGTTGATTTCGCCTGGCGTTTTCAGGTGTCGCGTACCGGCAAAGGTTTGCACATCAATCTCGAGAGAGCTGAAGTTGGGGGCATGAGGTCCGCCCTTCGAAGGCGGTCCCTCGTAGGTAATCTTACTGCCCATACTCCGGTGGTCCTTCAGGGAGTAGATCATGCGGTACTCCGCACTGGGTATCTGGAAAAGCCGGTCCTCGGCGTAGACCCATTCGGTGCGACAGGGGGCGATCAGGACGAAACGCTCGCTTTCGCCACTGGCCTCATCAATGACGTCAATCAAAGCCTCTAGCTCAATACGCGCTTTGTTGCCCAGGGGGAGGTTGTGCCGTGCATAGGGCCGGGGGTCAGGCCTGGGGGGGAGATCCCAAGTCATATAGGATGATTGGAAGTTGCAGGCGGCTGCGATATCGCTTTGTTCGGTCTGATTAGTGGTCTGAGGATCAGCTGGCTGAGAGCAGCCGGCCACAATCACAATGGACAGTATCAGTATTGATCCAATTTGCTTTCGCATGGTTCTTCCTCCGGTACAGTCGTGCATCGGTTAACTGTTTATGTGCTGATCATACTGGAGCGAAGTCTCGCTGCCTAGCGTTCTGGAGGCCACCGCCACCACTCTTTCACGATCTCCTAGCCAAGGAAGCTGTAGCCTAGTAGGGCTGGCGACAGCGCCGTATCGTACAGGAAAGAAACTTTGTTTGTCTTCACCTCGATCAGTATTCTGCCAGCGAGATCAACAGAGCCGCGCGCGACTGTCAGGGTCTTTAAAATAGAGTCAAGTTCCGAGGAGAAAGCGGACCACCCACGCGGTTTCCAACCCGCACAATTTTCAAGCGAAAGCCCAATGACGTTCCAGTTGACAATGACCCCCACGCGCGAATCGGATCATCCCAGAAGGAAACCTCTGGCTCAATAAACGGAGAATGGTGCAGCTGACCGGTCGCTCCTCGGAAATGGGGTTCACCTTGCAGACACGTCAAGTCGCTCGCGGCTCTGTTGACTGCGGCTGTTTCCGGTACTGCCCGCTATTCAAGTTTCAGGTTGGTAGGGCCGCCGGTGGCGGCCGGCAGGATCATGCGTGAAACCAACTGCGCGAGCTATGGAAGCCTGAAGCGCAAAAGCGAGCGGCTGAGGATCCGCGAGCTGCGTCGCCAAAGGGTGACGACAACCTGGATTGTCTTGGAGGTTGGGCCTGGTGCCAGCGAGGGAAGAACAATAGCTAGATCTCGCAGGTCTCCAACCCCTCGCTCGCGCTTCAGGCTTCCTGGATCTTCGCATTGATCGGTGATCTGGGTGTGGGAGATTCCAATGAAGTTTCACCTTTTTCTGCCACTGTTTCCGGTACTGATCACTTCACCACTGTTCACTATTCAAGTGTCTGCCTAGTCGACTGTGGTTGGTGAACGGGGCAGAATGGTTACCATGACAGGGGTCGAGGCGTAGTCGGCGGACTGCTGTAGCATTGCGATGCCCCGCATCTTTTCGGTTTCTTCACTCTTGAACCGGGTCACCACGAAGATTGGAACAGTCATTGCCGGAAGCTCGGGATCCGCCACCAGTGTTAGATCCCGGCTGCGCTCGCCTTCTCCGATTACCAGACCTGCGTTGGTAGAGCGCCCCCAGACATAGAGTCCGGGAGGTCGGTTCTTGACTTCGATCCCGACTTCCTGAGAGAAATCCTGGGGGCATTCGATGGAGACGCGAAGGGTCGCCTCGGTCCCCGCCTGCAGCACTAGTTGCTCTGGTTCTACCAGAGGTCGGATGATAGCCGCGGGTGAGATCGAAATCAGGTTCAGAGAGCCATCACGATCCGCCGCCGGCCACGTCCGGTTTTCACCGTTGATTCGCGCCCTGCCCACGATCTTCAAAGTCGCGCTGGTCTCCTGGGCGCTCTCGGTAGCCGCCAAGGCTAGGGTAGTCTGAAACTCTTCTGCTCGAATGGTCCCACGCGTGGCGGTAACGCCCGAGGGGAGGTGCTGGGCTTCGACCTCGATTTCGCCCATGAAGCCATCGATGCGATGGGCCGAGACCGTGACCGCAACCCGACCTCCCCTTGGTATGTTAGGGTTCCTGGCACCGGCCCCTCTCAGGTCTCGCTGCTGCATGAAACCATCGTCCAGGAAGAGTCTGAAGTCAGGCTGGGCCGGGCGAATGGTGAGCTGGTAGGCGTAACGCTCTCCCCCTCTTCTCCGCAAGTCGCTTAGCCGTACGAAGTAGTCACCGTCTGCCGGCGCAGTGAAGAGGAGGTAGGAATCCTTCCCGTAGACGGGTCCGCCATCATCATTTCTATAGTTGAGATGGAAGATTGGCAGCTCTTCGCTCTCGACCTGGGCCAGCGGTGGCAGAATATCAACCTTGAAGACCTTGAGGTTGGCCGGATGGTTCTGGGGCGTCGTTCCGAGCCAGGCCAGCCTTTTTCCTAGAAGTCCTTGCGCCAGAGAGAAGTCGTCAGAGTGTCGAACCGCCTCTTCCAGTCGAACCAATTCCCGGCCGTTGATCAGCACGAAATCCCAGGGAAGAAACGTTAGATTCGTGGTGGATTCGAATCGCTGTAGCTGCCGCGATCCGGAGGCGAGGGGATCCTGGTGGTTGCCTTCGAAAGTCGCTTTGAGAATTGACCTCAGAACGGGCTGCCCGGAGGCGTCGAGTATCTCGACCAGCGAGTCCAGCGGCGAGTCCACACGCTGGGCGAGGACCTCCAAAGCCAGCACCTGTCCTTTTCGACAACGCAGGCGAAACGTATCCCGATCTCCATCTCGCTCCACTCTGCCATCGATCGTGATGGGGATGGATAGAGTCTGGGCAGAGTGTGTGGCATCGTTGTCCTCGCTCTCCAGCAGTCGCGGGTGTTCGCCGACGGCGATCTTGACCTGATTCAAGCTTGGACCCAAGGAGGTCTCTGGGCGCCAGTTGCGATATTCGCCTGTTGATTGTGGACTCCCGCTATCAAGCTGGATCTCGGCCTCTCCTTCCAGGTTGAAGCCTTCGACTCGGACCTTCCGAACACCTCCCCGGCGGACTCCCAGAGGAAAGAGCTGAGTTGTGTAAGGCAGGCGTCCTATCGAGAGTCGGTAGTAGAACTTGCTCCCTCCATTTCCGGCGAAATCGGTGATGCTCAACCGGTAGCGACCTGTGAGGGTGAAACGATAGCCCAAAAAAGAGTCCAGGCTGGCTGGGGAGAAGTTGTTGTTGCGGGCCAGCACGTGTCCTTCTTCGTTGGTCAATGTGAGCAGGGAATCCAACTCAGAGCCAATTGGGCCTGCCACTACCTGAAAGACGAACTCGTCACCAGATGAGGCTTCGAAGTGGAGAAGGTCCTCTTCTCCTGGGGCTCCTATCTTGCCCTCATAGGTCACGGGTGGCCTGAGCTCCCGGATTTCGTAGGGATCCGTTGGAGATGGGCCTTCGGCGATTTCCTGGAGGTGCCCTATGGAGAAGGGAACCCAGTTACTGGTACCGAAGGGGGTCCTCACGCGCAGCCCATGGATCCCGATCTCGCTCTCGCTGTTCGCTTGTAGCTGGATCTTGATCCGATGTCGTGGGGTCACGTATGGAGAATTTGACACCTGCTCGATGTCCAGGAGAGTGGTCGTAACACCGTCCTCATCGAAGTACACGTGTGAGGCTTTGGACAGGTTGAGCCCCTCTAGCACGACCGTCCTCTGAGTGGCTCGCTGGATCCCGTGAGGGGTCACCTCGAGGATCACCGGATCGGGGGGGTAGTATTGGGCGTTGGCTACAGTTGCCGAGAGGACGAGGAAGGAAAGAAGAAGCGTCTTCTTAAATCGCATTGAATCGAGTTTCGGCGAAGGATCTCTCCTTCGCCTTTTTCCGGCCTTCGAAATTCGCCTGTTCGATATTCTGCGGTTCAACCTTTCCACTGGTTTTCCTCTTCAGAGCAAGAAAAAAAGGCTAAATCACAAACCGCAGAACACCGAACATGCGAACGCCGAAGTGAATGCGACAGCAATTTTCACCTTAGTGGTTGAATAGGAACTCCTTTCCCATCAAGAGGCCGGCCCAGAAGTCTTCCAGGACCTCTCGTTTCAACCGGGCCGCTTCCTGACCGGTACCGGCAGGCGCCATCGCTTTGGCGAAGGCACGCGCTATTTCTTCGAGCTCTTCTTTCCCCGGCGCCCTGCTGAGCGAAGTCCAGTAGATTTCCCGGATGATCTCCTCTTGAGAGAGATCTTTCTCGATCAGGTCACTAAGTGTGCTGTTGGGCGACCCAAGCTTTCCCGAGATGACATCGCCGTTGACGAGGTGGAGTACCTGGGAAACGGTGGAATCGGTGATTCTTTCGGCGTAGCTGTTGCTTTTTCTCTGGGGTCTTCCGAAGACGGCTAGCGCATAGGAGTCGACTCTGGAGTCGGGCAGCTGGACGGCTCTTACGCCGGCTGGATATCCCTTGAACTGCTGCGGAACCCCGGTCACTTGCGAGATGATGTCCACAATCACCTCTGCTGGCAGGCGCTTGATCCGGTAGTGGGAGTAGAACTTGTCGTCGCGGCTCGCTGATGCCGGCTCTGAGCTAGCCTGATAGGTGGCCGAGTTCATTATGGTGCGGATGAGCTGCCTGACGTCAAAGCCTCGTTCCGCGAACTCAGAGGTAAGCTTCTGCATCAACTCCTGGTTTGAGGCGGCATTGGTCTCACGCATGTCATCGGCTGGCTCGACCAGTCCTCTTCCCATGAAGTGACCCCAGATGCGGTTGACGACGGAGCGCAGGAAATAGTGATTCTGGGGAGAAGTGAGCCAGTCGGCCAGCTGTTGACGACGATCGGTACCCTCGAGAGTGAACTCTCCTTCCAGGGGATGAGGCGGAAGGGGGCGGCGAAGTCGGGGATGGATTACTTCGCCTCGCTCAGCGGTGAAGATGGTGGTCTCGCCCAGCGAACGAGGATTGTCTGCGTAACCGACAGAGAGGTCGTTCTTGCGTCCCACCCGGGAAAAAAAGCTGGATAGGGCGTAGTACTGATCTTGGGTCCACTTGTCCAACGGGTGGTTGTGGCAGCGAGCGCACCCGATGGAAAGACCCATGAAGGTAAGGGTTGCGTTCTCTGCCAGAGCTTTCGGCTCGTCGTGGAGGACGTAGTAGTTGGCCGCGCCGTTTTCAAAATTGTTTCCCGAAGCAGTGAGGATGTCGCGAACGAATTGGTCCCAAGGCTTATTCGAAGCCACGCTGTCACGAATCCACCGATAGTAGGCGCGCATTGCCGCTCGTGACAGGCGCGAACTGGAGACGAGCAGGAGGTCAGACCATTGGTAGCTCCAGTAGTCCACAAATTCAGTTCGTTTCAAGAGCTGGTCTATCAGCAGCCTCCGCTTCTCCGGGGACGGGTCGAGGAGGAACCTCTTAGCCTCGGTTGGAGTAGGCAGTATGCCAATGGCGCCCAGATAGGCACGGCGTACGAAATTCGAGTCATTGCAGATTCCTGCGGCAGGAATCCTAAGCTCCTTCAGTTTCTTCAAGACGAGTTTGTCGATGAAATTGTGGCTTGGAGCTGTCTCGGAAATCTGGGTCGAGGGCCCTTCGGGAAACGGCACGGTGATCCTGGTGGAGGCGACGTTGTCGAGACACCAGACGGCGATCGTCGTCTCGCCGTGACCGGTCACTCGTACCAGACCTTCTGGCGTCACGGTGGCGACGCCGGCATCGCTGCTGGAGTATTTGGCCCATTGCGTCAGATCTTCGACGTGGCCATCGGAGAAGCCTCCACGTACCAGCAGTTGATGCTCAGCTCCCGGTTCTAGTGTGGCTCGGGTTGGCAAGATCTCGAGTCTCTCCACTCGCAGGTCGCCGTCCCGGGGACCGGGTGCTCCTGCCGCGATCCACTGGGACAGGATCTGGTATTCGAGCGAACTGCTCCCGAATCTCTTGCCCCCTCCGTGAGCGACCGCAAGCGTCGGTTTCAGAAGCATCAGGCTCTGGGAAGGCGTCAGGAGAGACAGGCGTCGTCCCGAGGCCTGACGGGTGAGGGCATCGTAGTCCACTTCAGGCGCGTATCCCCGCAGCGTCAGTTTGAAGTAGTTCTGACCTGCGCCGGCGCCGTGGCAAGGTCCGGAGTTGCAACCTGTTTTGGTCATGACGGCCCGGACGTGCGTACGAAAGCTCCAGGTGAAGGGAACTCCCGTCTTTTCCACCCGCACCTGGATCGAGGCCGATCTGGAATCCCCTACTACGGCTCTGATACTCGCCTCTCCATCCGAGACGGCGTGAACGACGGCGGCTTCGTCGATACGGGCCACTGTCGGGTCGGAGGACTCGAAGCTTGCCTTCTGAGTCAGATCTGCTAGTGAGCCCTGAGTCGGACTGGTGCTCAGCAGGAGTAGGCGTTGAGAGGCTCGGGGACCGCTGAGGACCAAAGAATCAGGTGCCAAGGACAACTCCGCAGGGTGGGGAAGGGAGCCAATGGCGAGGGTGAGCAGCAAGGATGAGATCATGCCGATCCGAACAGCTCATGGATGGGCTCGACACCGATTTCCACGATCGGAACAGGTCGGTTGCCGGGTCCCGGGAGTTCGGTATGAAGGCTGATGCCCAACGCCTGATAGATACTGGCCTGAATCTCGTCGGGGCTGACTGGCCGATCCCTCGGTTCGCTTGCGATGCTGTCAGAAGAACCTATGACTTGTCCGCCCACCACTCCTCCGCCTGAAAAAACGAGCGTACCGCAGGCGGGCCAGTGATCGCGGCCTCCGGCTGGATTGATCTTCGGACTACGGCCAAACTCACCTGTTGCTACCACCAGCGTGTTATCCAAGAGACCTCGGTCGTGGAGGTCTTCAATCAAGGTGCTGAAGCCACTATCAAAGCTCGGTCCCAGCGAATCCAGGGCCGTCAGGGATGAGAAGGGGGCCTGGCCGTGGATATCCCAGGATCCCGCAAGATCGTCGAACATGTTGACCGTAACGAACCGCACGCCTCGTTCCACCAGTCTTCTCGCTAGCAGACAACTCTGTCCGAACTGATTCATTCCGTATCGGCGTCGCAGCTTCTCCGGTTCAAGCGCCAAATCGAAGGCGTCACGAGCCTCGGAGGAGGAGATGATTCGGTAGGCCTGAGCAAAGTTTGAGTCTAGGAGTCGCGTGGAGGCACTACCTTCCTCGAATCGCTTGAAGGCACGATCGACGAGATTTCGAAAACCTACCCGTCTTTCGACTCGCAGCGCCGAAACATAGTCCGGAGGCAGCAGGTCGCGGACACGGAAATCTTGATTGGAAGGATCAGAATCGATAACGAAGGGCTCGTGAGTCTTACCCAGGAAGCCCGCGGATTGTCCCCGTTTCGGTTTGAACGGAAGTAGGATGTGGGAGGGGAGGTCGCCCCTGGACTTGCTGAGTTTCTCCACCACACAGCCCAGGTGGGGATATTCGATTCCCGCCGATGGGGGTCTTCCGGTCTGCATCCATTGTTGTGCCTGGGGATGAGCCGGGTTGGTGTGATGGAAGGATCGGATGAGCGCCAGTTTGCTAGTGTGCTGGGCCATCCGCGGGAAGAGCTGCGAGATTCGAATGCCCGGTGTATCGGTAGAGATTGGTTGATAGGGTCCCCTGATCTCCGCGGGGGCGTCGGGTTTCATATCCCAAGTGTCGAGCTGGGGGACTCCCCCCAGCAGGAGGAGAAAAATGCAGTTCATCTGGTTGGATGGATCTGCCGCTCCTCGGGCCTTCAATAGCTCCAGCTCACTTAGGGTCAATCCCAAAAAGGCCAGAGAGCCAGCGTGTAGGAAATCCCGGCGGGTCAGTCCCTGGCAAAGCGGAACGGAGATGGGGCCATCGAGTCTCAGCACGAAATCACCCCACAGGGAGGAGCCGGATCGTCAGTACTGGCGACTTCGGTCGCGAAGGTTCACAAGGCGAGTTAGAATCTACACCAGAGCGCGAATTGAAGTCAAAGAGACCAAAGGGAACCAACAACTCGGTTCAGTCCTGAACCAGGAGCGAGAATGGATATGACGCAGTACCGATGGACACTAGTACAGCGTTCTGTACTAGTGATGGTAGTGCTCGTAGCGGCCGCGGCATGCGGTCAGGAGAACGATGTGCCGGAAGAGTCGGATAAGAGATTGGAGAAGCGTCTCGAACGGGTCAGGTGGGGTAAGGTAGATGGGGAGGAGGTGTTCCTTTACACCCTCAAGAACAGCCAGGGCATGCTGGCGAGGATCACCAACTATGGGACGATCCTTACCGAACTTCATGTCCCCGGCCGTAACGGCGAAACTGCGGACGTTGTCCTGGGCTTCGACCGGCTGGAGGATTACGTGTCCGGTCATCCCTACTTTGGATGCACTGTGGGACGAGTTGCGAATCGCATCGGGGGAGGCAGGTTTCGGCTCGACGGAAAGGAATACACGTTGGCAAGGAACTATGGTTCCAGCCATCTTCACGGTGGAGAAGTCGGCTTTGACAAGAAAGTCTGGCGGGTTACTACAGAAGAGGAATCACCGAAAAGTGTCTCCTTGACCCTGGAGTACACTAGTCCGGACGGAGAAGAGGGCTATCCTGGTTCTCTGACCGCTTCGGTGACCTATACCTTGACCGGGGACAATGAGCTGAAGCTCGAAATGGTTGCCCACTCCGATGCTCCCACCATCGTCAACCTGGCCAATCACAGCTATTGGAACCTGGCAGGACACGATGCCGCAGACAGCTTGGGACACCAGCTGTCGCTCCGAGCCGAAGCGTATACAGCAACAGATTCCTTCAGCGTCCCAACCGGCGAGATTGCTCCAGTGGCGGGTACCCCTTTGGATTTCACTTTTGCCAAAACCCTGGGCCAGGACATTGGAGAGCTTCCCGGAACCACCGATGGCGACCCCGGAGGATACGACCACAATTACGTGCTGTTGGGCCAACCCGGTCAATTGAGATTGGCCGCCAAAGTGGTCGAACCGACCTCGGGGCGCAGCATGGAAGTCCACACGACCGCTCCTGGAGTCCAACTTTACAGCGGGAATTTCCTAGATGGTTCCCTGAAGGGAAAAGAGGGGGCCGTCTACAAGAAACACGCCGGTTTCTGTTTGGAGACTCAGCATTACCCAGACGCGATCAACAAGGAGGGTCGCCCGGACTGGCCCTCGGTCATCCTACGGCCGGGCGAGATTTATCGGCATGAAGTTGGCTTCAGCTTCGCGACCGAGTGACTTTGGCGCCGGAGGGGGCTAGTGCTTTCGAGAAAGAAACTTCGTCGATGGACGCTGCCGCGGCCCAACCCCTCGCTTGCGCTTCAGGCTTCCCTGACACTTCGCAATGACCGCGAATCCGCCAGCTAGCTGTCTGCACTTTCAGGTTAGCCCTGCCACCGGCTGCGCCGGATCGTACAGAAAAGAAACTTGACGTGGATCAGGGGCAGTAACGCCTTCGGCGTAGAGATACGTGCCTTGAATACGCCTAAGTCGTTGCTAAATCAGTGGGTTATCTCCTTCGGGCTATCCAGGAAGCTCTAGTCTGGCTCGCAGATTTGGTTGGTCGAGCACTTCTCGATTGACGACGGACTCGGGAAGCTTCCCGGATAGTACGTCAGCGATCTGAGCGGCAGCGATTCGCTGCAGGTCCAGGACAGACTCCTCGGAGTAGAAAGCTGCGTGAGGAGTGACGATTGTCTTGGGATGGAGGACCAGAGGATCATCGGCAGGAGGAGGCTCTTCGGGAAGAACGTCAAGTGCGGCGCCCGCGATCTCGCCCCCCTCCAGGGCCTCGAGCAGCCCCGCGGAATCGATGACTCCGCCTCGAGAGGTATTGATGACAAATGCCGTACTCTTCATCTTCCGGAAGGCGGAAAGGTCAAAAAGATTTTCGGTTTCCGGGGAAAGAGGAGCATGGATCGAGATAAAGTCGCTTTCACGAAGCAGCCGATCGAAGTCGACCAGGGTGACGTCGTAGTCCCCGATCGACCCTGGGTCCAGATAGGGGTCGAAAACGATTATCTTGAGACCGAATCCGGATGCCTTGCGGTAGAGCGTTCGGCCGATCTTTCCAAAGCCGGCGATTCCCAGGGTTCTCCCGCGGATCCGATACAGTGGAGATCCAAGCTGCAGAGAGTACTCACCTCCCTTGATAGCGCGATCGAAAAAGACCACTTTCCGAGCGCAGGCAAGTAAGAGCGCCATGGCCTGATCCGATACCTCTTCGAGGCAGTAGGAGGGCACATTGGTGACGAGGATCCCCGACTCGGTAGCGTAGGATACGTCGATGTTGTCCAGGCCTATGCCATAGCGGCCGACAATCTGACAAGCCCGAGCCTGCTCGATCACCCTCCGGGTAACGGCCTTCCAACAGGTGAGGATCGCGTCGACGTTCCCTGCAAGGCTGATCAGCTCTTCTTCTTCTCCGGTGGTAGCAACCACCAGTTCAGCCCCGGTTGCTCGGAGGATCTCTCTTTCAGGTTCGAGACTCTCCCAGGCATAGTCGGTAATCAAGACTCGAAGTTTGGATTCGCTATCGGTCACGGCTAGCAGCTCCAATTTGCGTTCCAGTGGACTTATTCCAGTGGATTTATTCAAGACAGATCATAGCCACTCGCAATAGGTGATTTCAAGGTGATGGATGTCCTTTGTGCTATGGGCGAGGGACTTCGGTGATCGGAGCCATATTCCGCAGGGTGACCATGGTCACTATGACTGGATACCCCTGGGATCTAAACTGGGAGAGGTGGCTTTAGGTCGAGTAATTCAGGGGTCATAGCCATCCTTAGAAGAAACCTGAAACGCGTGGCTCGGCGGCGAGAAGGCTCGACCAGGGGAACCCGAATGGTCTACGGTGAATCTGATCAACTGACAGAACCCGAGGTTGCATCTGCTTCTGGCGGCACCTGCTCGAGCGGAACAAGAGAACCGAGTCTCGCGTCCTGGATTGAGGCAGGCAAGCGCCTGGAATCCGCAGCCTCGCGTATTCCCAACGCTCAGAATGGAGTTGCCCTGGCCTTCTGGGCAGGAATTTTCCTGGGTTTCACGGTAGGTGTTCTCTTCTAGCCCCCGAGACTCAAAGCAAGCTAGCACACCCCACTAAAGAGGGCCTGAGCGACACCGATATGAAGGGAGAAGGGCGTTCCGTTGGGAGTCTGCTAGCCTGGATTTCTCAGGCTTTGCCCTCTGCAATGCGTGCGAAGAAGAGATCCCGGACTGGTAACCCAGCTCCCTGGATACCCTAAGCGAGTTTGCACTGGGTCAATCGTGAGAAGTTCGGGCTAGAATTGGGTCGTGATCCTTTTGGGTCCTACCCAAGTCGGGCCGAGACCCGTAGAAGCCACGGCCAGTGGCCGGGTGGCTCCCAGCGGGCATAACTTGCTCGAGTTTCAATTTCAACCCTCGCTTGTTTCACTAACGTCAGTAGTCTGAGATTGCCTTCTGCAGCTTCTCCCCGTTCTCCTTGATCCACGAGTGCAGAATCATGATGTCGGTTCCCAGACAGAAGTGTTTGATTCCCAGATCCAGATAGTACTTAGCTCCGTCCAGGGTTTCGATTTCTGCCCGAGGTGGAATCCCTTTGGAAAGGCAGGTTTCGATCACCTGGCGCTCTACGGCCTTCACGCGAGGTTCGTTGTAGGCACCAGGCTGGCCGGTACTCTGGCAGTAATCCGCCGGTCCCCACTGGACCATATCGATTCCCCCGAGATCCAGAATCTGGTCGAGCTGGTCGACAGCTGATCCCTTCTCGATCATAAGCGCGATCACGATATCGTTGAGAGACTGAATGTACTCCTGCGTACCTCCCTGCACCATGTAGCTGTTCCGTCGTACGCCAACTCCGTGGAAGCCCCCGTCTTCGGGTGTCTCAGGGCGGACGCTCCGGACACACTCACGCGCGTCCTCGACGTTGCGGCAGTCGGCGAAGAGGACGCTCTGGAACCCCATTCCGATCGAACGTTGGGCCAGGAATCGCCTGGGTTCCTGATCCAGTTTGATCATTGCAGACATGTCCATCAACTCCACGGCCCGGCAAAAGTTCTCGAGGGCGTAGAGATCGAATGGGGCGTATTCAGCAACGAACTCGATATAGTCACAGACTCCGGTATGTCCAATTACCTCCACGATCGAAGGCCAGGAGCTCTGGACGTGGGTTCCAATGGTGGGTCGTCCTGCGCTCAAGGCTTCTCTCAGCTTGTTCCGTCTCATAGTCAGATTCCTCCAAGGTCATGCTCAAGGCTCGTGCAAAAATAACTTCACATTCTGGCATCTCAGCTTCACACTATCTTCGGCCGCTCCTCAATCGCGAAATCCTCAACGTAGGCCTGTCTACGCCTGCGGTTTCGCTCAATCGTTCGCGACCAAATCTAGTGTAAATCTGAGCCACAACTCTGCGCAGTTATTCTTGCACGAACCCTTAGTCGGGGAAAGAGATTTCATCGAATGTTTCGATGTACGGGTGCCCCAGGTTTTCAGGAAGGGTTAGCCCAGGACGAAGGCAGAGAACAGTTGACATTCCGCAGAGTTTGGCGGCATCCAGTTCGGCCACCACATCTGAAACGAAGGCTATGGCAGCGGGTGCTGCCTTGAGCTCAGCAGCGATCAGCTGATAACTTCCTGCCTCCTTCTTGGGTCCGGTAGTGGTGTCAAAGTGTCTTCTGATAAAGTGTTTCAAGTTTCCGTAGCGAGTGTGTGAGAAAAGAAGCTGCTGGGCCAGGATGCTTCCAGAGGAGAAGATACAAATGTCTTTTCCCAGGCGTGCCCAACGCTCGAAGGCGGAGATCACATCCGGATACAATTCTCCCCGGAGCTGTCCCAGTCGGTAGCCCCTCTCCCAGATTTTTCCTTGTAAGGCCTTCAAGCCGGTGGACTTCCTATCCTGGGTCATTAGCCAGGTAGCGTAGTTCTCGACGGATAGCCTGTGCTGATCGGGAGGATCTTCCCTCCAACTGGGCGGTGGCTGATGCTGTCCCAGATCCTCCAGGTGGTCTGTCCTGAGTAAGGCGACGGCCTCCTGGGTCTCTTCTTCCTGCCACGAATCCTGCAGGAATTCACCGAGATGGTCGCGGGCAAAAGGAAAAAGAACTTCGTAGACGAACTCGACCGGGGTCGTCGTGCCCTCGATGTCCAGGAGCAAGATCCGTACATCTTGGCGGAGCGGTGTCAGCGTCAACTACTCTGTCGTTTCTTGAAGAGGGATGTATTCGGGGCCCAGACAGACGGGTTCATAGCCTGCGTCCGCTCCACTTCCAGTGTAGTGGGGTGTCCACCCCGCCGGATCTTGAAACAGTCGGATCGCTCGGATCTGACGCTCCCGGCAGAGATCGAACCAGTGCCAGATTCCCCTGGGCACGCTGATCAGATCTCCTGCTTCGACTTCTAGCGCCATTACTGGACCGTCTTTGGGTCGGATATGGAATAGGCCCCGGCCAGAGATGATGAAGCGCACCTCGTCTTCATCGTGCCAGTGTTCGACCTGGAACTTGGCCAGCATGGCATCAAGTTGTGGAGTCTCGGGGTTGACGTCGATAACGTCAGCCGTGGTGTAACCGCCCTTTGCCTTGAGAGCTTCGATCTCCGGCGCATAGGCCTCGAGGACTTCCTGCGCGGGTGTGCTCGTCGCAATGTTGCGGTCCGGATTCCATCTTTCGTAGTCAATCCCAAAGTCTGAAAGATAGGCCTCGATGTCCTCCTGCTCATGGATAGATCGGTTCTCGTCCGGTAGTCTGAGAATCGCCATAGGTCCTCCTGGATTTGTCTTCTAAGTTGTCTCCGAAAATTGAGAGTCTTTGAGAGGGCGGTCGCTGAGCCCGGCACGATATGAACGGTATTGAACTTCGATCAAAAACTCCAGGATCTCGATATGGCGCTGGGCCTCAGCTACATGGGTACCCCAACTATAGAGGCCGTGTCCCTCGAGCAGAAAGCCGTGTGAACTCGGATGTTGTGCTAGGGTCCGGGTTACCCTCTCGCTCAAGCTGGGGATATCCTGGGAGTTCTCGAGGATGGGTAGCCATTCCCCGTGTTCGTGAGTCGAGACGCCTTTTAGACCCTTTAGCATTTCATAGCCTTCGATGAAGAGGCCGCCCTCACCGGCATAGGCCTTGGAAAGCAGCGTGCTCCAGACAGAGTGGGTGTGCAGCACCGAGCCCACTTCACGCTGTCGTATCACCGCAAGATGGAGCAGTGTTTCGGCAGAAGGTCCGCCAGAGCCCTTGAGAACCCTGCCCTCCGCATCGATCTGCAGAAGATCGCGAGCCGAGAGCGAGCCCTTGTCGGTACCGGTCGCGGTTATCGTTATTCGCAAGGGCGTTTGCGAAGTGACAGCGCTGAAGTTACCGCTGGAACCGACCACCCATCGGCGCTGGTAGAAGGCGTGGCCCACCTGCGTCAACAGATCAACTGCTTCACTGAAGTCGGGTAGGTGTGCTGAGTCACTCATCGAACCGCCATTGAAGGTCGTTGCCTGCCTGCTCGCACGACCGTTCAAGGAGTCTATTCAAGCAGATCCGACCCGAAAAGGCACGAATATATCGTCGTCAGAGGGCACCCGCACCGACGCGGTTGGAGCTCCTGAGCCCGTCTTGGCAGACGGGACCACATGAAAGACGTCGATGCTGAGGCGGGTAGCCTGATGTCAGCTTGGGGGCCTATACTTGCTGGAATCATGAAAGAAGCGCGTCGGGGCTTTTTGAGACTCCTCGTGGCTGGCGCGATGGTCGCCGCTTTGCTATTGGGCATGGTCATCGACAGTGGGGCTCAAGGGCCCGGCCCGGGAGCAGCAGCTGACTATGGAATCCTTTCCCTTCTGCCGGCTGCCACCGCTATCGTTCTGGCCTTCCTGACACGCGAAGTATTGGTCTCGCTCTTCCTGGGAATCTGTGTTGGCGGACTGATTAGCGGCAATCTCAATATCCTACAAGCATTCCTTATCCCGGCTATTGGATCGTCGCAGTACGGCCTGATTCTCCTGGTCTACCTCTGGTCTCTAGCAGCCTGTCGGACTTTCGAGGTCACACCGAACGGGCATCATTAGTGTATGGCGAATCGATTTAGAACAGTAGATCGAGAGACTCCTTATCTGTTTCCTCCTTCGGTGCAGGAATGGCTGCCGGAGACGCATCTGGCTCGCTTCGTGGTGGAGGTGGTGAGCAAGCTGGAGTTGAGGAAGTTGGAGGATTCCTACACGAAACGGGGATCGGAAGGATACCATCCGGCGGTGATGCTGGCGTTGTTGTTTTACGGGTATGCGACGGGGGTGTTTTCGAGTCGGAAGTTGGAGCAAGCCACCTACGATTCGGTGGCGTTTCGCTACCTCGCCGGCAACACGCATCCGGATCACGACACCATAGCCCATTTCCGAAAGCGGTTTTTGGAAGAGCTGAAGCCGCTGTTTGTGGAGATCTTGCTGCTGGCCCAGGCGATGGGATTTCTGAAGTTGGGCCGAGTGAGTTTGGATGGCACGAAGGTCAAAGCCAATGCCTCCAAGCACAGTGCGTTGAGCTGGGGGCACATCCAGAAACTGGAAGCGCGGCTGCGAGAAGAAGTGGACGAGTTGATGCAGCTGGCCGAGGAAGCGGATGGACGAGAAGAAACGGAAGGGATG
The DNA here is from genome assembly GCA_965219005.1 of Acidobacteriota bacterium. Taxonomy (GTDB): domain Bacteria; phylum Acidobacteriota; class UBA6911; order RPQK01; family JAJDTT01; genus CAUZIZ01. The sequence goes on from CBDCMS010000004.1 coordinate 1,384,979, forward strand.
GACATCCCGGCCGAGCTGGCGCGGCGGGAAGCACGGTTGAAAGCGATCGATCAAGCGAAGCAGAAGCTGGTCGAGCGGGCGGCCGAGCGGCAGGCGGCCGAGCACGCCGAATATGAAGGGAAGGTGGCCAAGCGGCAAGCCCAGAGGAAAAGGGGAAACAAACCGAAGGGTCGCGAACCCAAACCGCCCCGAGGAGGAATCCGAGACCAGGATCAGATCAATCTGACGGATGAAGATTCTCGGATCATGCCGGTCTCGGGCGGGGGATTTGAGCAATGCTACAACGCTCAGGCCCTGGTGGATAACGACAGTCTGTTGATTGTGGCCGTTCATGTCACGCCAAACGCCAATGACAAGAAAGAACTGAAACCGGCCCTGGCGGCGCTGCACGCATTGCCGGAGTCGTTGGGTCGGCCCCAGGAGCTGCTGGCCGACAACGGCTACTTCAGTGGTGCCAACGTGGAGCTTTGTAGCGAGCATGCGGTCCTTCCCTATATTGCGGTCGAGCGGGAAGCCCACCACTTGCCGCCGAACGAACGCTGGAAAGAACCGGAGCCACCCGGGGAAGACGCCGATGCGGTGGAGCAGATGAGATACCGGTTGAAGACCCCGGCGGGTCGAGCCATCTACGGGCAACGCAAAGCTGTCCCCGAGCCCGTCTTTGGGATCATCAAATCGGTGATGGGCTTTGCGCAGTTCTCTCTCCGAGGAGCGGAGGCGGCAGACGGGGAGTGGACTCTGGCCAGCATCGCCTGGAATCTGAAAAGAATGTACAACCTCGCCTGCCGCCAGCCGAAGCTGGCCCGTGCCACCCTCTGAAGAGGTGGGCCAGGTCGTTTCAGCGGCCAAATCACCGCCGCAGATCAGACGATTCATCGATTTCGTGCTTGGTCGTGCAAGACTTTGGATCAAACGTCAAATTTCAGAAGTGCCTGTGAGTCAAGTCCGACAGGCTGCTAGGGGGACTGATCGGGGTCTGGACGCGGACCGGAGGGGCGCAAGCCTTCGCCGAATGGTCGGCTGAGCACCTCGTGCATGGAAGACGCAGCGCCAAGGTTTTCGCCTGGTTTATGGGGGTGGTGTTTCACCAGGGTGGCACGATTTCTACTGTCCTGACCGGTACCACCGTGCGGGTTGTCACTGACCGGGAGAAAGTGAGCCATGAGGAACTCAGCTACATCGTCGACTCAACGGCTTCTCCGATCGCGGGCCTGATACCGCTGAACATCTGGCCCATCTACGTGGGGGGGCTGGTGGCTGGGACGATTCCCTTGATCTCTGACCAGGAAGCCGGGATCTCGTTCTTCTACCGTTCGATTCCAATGAATTTCTACAGCATCTTCGCGGTCTTGATGACGCTGCTGCTCTCGCTTGAGTGGCTCCCCTGGACCGGACGGAAGATGGCAGCGGCGATGGATCGGGTCCAAGCCAGCGGAGAGCTCAATGCCTCGGGAGCCCGCCCACTGATAGCTCCGGAGCTGACTGAGACCAGGGTGCCCGAGGGTTACCGCCCCTCAATTCTGGATTTCGCGGTTCCGATTATGGTGCTCATAGGGTTCGCCCTTGGTTCCTACCTGGTACTGGGATCAGTGAAGATCGCAGAGGCTTTCGGTCTGGCTCTGCTGGCGGGTTTCTTTCTTGCCCTGGTCCGCGGACTCGCCCTAAGCGAGCTGGTGTCCGGGTTTGTCGACGGATGCAAAGGCGTAACCAGTGGAGCGGTTCTTCTGGGCCTTGCCCTTACCTTGGGACGGGTCTCGGAGGAGCTAGACACAGCTTCCTATATCGTAGATCTGAGCGGTCGTTGGATCGTACCCATCTTACTGCCGGCTATGCTGCTTTTTATCTGCATGGTGGTTTCTTTTTCGATTGGAACGTCCTTTGGCACCTTCGCCGTGATGTTTCCCCTGGCGATGCCCCTGGCCTGGTCGATATCGCAGGAACCGATGTACGTCATGCTCTGTTTCGGAGCCGTGGTGGGAGGCTCCATGTTCGGCGACCAGTGCTCTCCCATCTCTGACACGACGATTCTCTCGTCGCTGGCGTGCGGAGCCGACCTGATGGACCACGTGACCACCCAGCTCCCGCTGGCCCTGGTGGCGGCCGGCCTGGCAGCGATCTGTGCGACAGTTACCTCCCTCCTGATCCTTTGACCTGAGCTGAAACTTGAATAGTGAGCAGTGGTGAAGTGATCAGTGAACAGTACCGGAAACAGCTACAGCCGGCAGAGCCGCGAACGACTTGACTCGTTAGCAGTATGCCCCACGTTTCGAGGAGAGAGCTGGACAACAGCAGAATCTCGCAGATCCCCAACCCCTCGCTGGCGTATGGCTTGGATTTCTTTCCCGAATGGGATCAGCGCCATTTGGGAACGCTAGAACACCATGCTGGCGTAGGTGACGAAGGAGCCGGTCGGATCCATGATGCTGTGGTCATGGGCGAGGAGGCGGCCAGGCTGTTGGTCAATCAGATTCAGCAGCGTGTAGAGTGGCGAGAAACCGCAAATTCTTCGCTTGTCCTTCTCGTCCTGAACCAGTCGAAAGAAGTTCTCTGCATCCGCGGCTGCTACCTGGTCCAACATTTCCAGGTCCTTGGCCGAGGCCTGTTCGATGTCCTCCTCAGTTGGCCGAAAGGCATCCCCGTAGCGTGGACCGATGTGAGCCAGGTCTACGCTGGCAATCCAGCAGACCCGCTTTCCACTCTGCTCTTCTGCCTTGCGAACTCCTTCGATGAATTTCCAGAACAGTGGGCGGGTCCTCTCGGAGTAGGGCGAAGTGCAGAGTTCCAAGAAGGAGAAGCTGCAGAGAACCGGGAGGATCCGTATGGGTTGCTGGGGAAAGAGGTGCTGCAAGAAGACGATCTGGAATTCAATTGTATGCTCGCTTCGATGGGTCAGATCTTCTTCAAAGAGGGGTTCTTTGCACCCTTCCCGGAGAATTCGGAGAAAGTCCCGGTCGAGCACTGCGGTCCCGAGGGGGGTCTGAAAGTTCTTTGAGGAGATGGAGAACAACTCGGGCAGGCCCATGTGGCCGGTCCCCAAGATCACGAACAGATCGGGGGGCTCGCTTTCGGCAAGCTCCCTGTAGGCATGAGTATAGGTGGGTCCTCCCAATCGGAGATCGATGTGCGGTGCCACCAGCGCCGTTAGATGCTGCTTCTTGCGGGCGCCGGGAAGCCCTGCAGCCTTTGTGTCTGTGTAGAAAGCACTCAGCGTCTCGGACAACTGAATCGAATCGCCGGGATAGCTGAGCCCGGCGTGGCTGGCCTGTCGCACAGTCGCGCTGCGGTAGGCCTGGACTAGATCGCTGCGATACCGTCGGAAGTTTTCGTTCTCCAGAAAATGGGCGGAGTCCAGCTGATCCAGAAGACGCGCTACTTCTTCCTGAAGAACGATCCGGCCCTGGCGACGGGTCATTTCAGCTTGGATATCCAAAAGGGAGTGTTCTCCATCGAACAGCTGGAGAAGGGAGTACAGCTCCGGGGCAACGGCCAGAGCCTGTTCGGAAATCTTAGTGGGATCGCGCAGCAGGATGAGTTGTTTTCCCTGATCTTCGAAGGGCAGCGATTCGAGATAGCGGAGCTTGGGTTTATCGGTCAGCACTCTGATCGTACTTGTGAAGAGCGGGAGGCCAGAGTTCGGTGTTGAAGCGCCAGCTCGAGAACCTCAACTGCTGGCGGGTCAAATCTTCCTTGGTTTCCAACCGAACGTCGACGATCTCATCCGCGTCCAGCACGGGAATCAGCTGGGGGAAGACAACCGCTACCTCTTTGGGGATCTTCAGTCGGTCGGCCCTTGCTTTGATATTGTCCCGCCAGATTGTATTGACCCGGGTGCCGAAGCGGTCGAAAATCTGGGCTGCGGCCTCGGCATCGCCCCTGGATTTCATCGTCTGAAGTTTTCCCAGGAGCCGAGCGATTCCCTGATGCGCTTTAGAGATGTCAACGATTTCTACGTAATAGTTGCCGTCAACCTGCACTACACGGACTCCATAATCTTGATCTTGTTCTTCGCCCCCTTCGACCAGGTAGCGCAGGACCAATTCGCGGCCCTTCCGGTGAGCTTCACGCACGTTGTCGTCCTGAAGTGAGCGGTAGCGGTTCATGTGACCTTGAAGGTGACCAATATACTGGGCTTCGGCCACTTTGAGTTGTTGCTGGGCGCTGAAGGCTCCGATTTCCACTAGTTTCGGATCGAAGATGTGATAAAGAGCTACCAGATCGGCACGGCACTCTTCCAGAGCCGAGTAGACGCGCCCGAGCCGCGTTCTGGGGTCCGACTCGAGATCATCTTCCGGCTTGCCGGATCCATGACCGATGACTTCGTGCATATAGACTTCCCAGCGGCGTCCAATCTTTCCATATTCGCGATAGTTTTCTCGGTGTTTGGGAAGATAGAACTCGTCGACAATCTGCTCCCGAATTCCTCCTGACTTCGCCTCCTGAACGTTATAGAGGATGATGTTCTTGCTTCCGAAATCGCGGCGAATGTCGGAATAGTTGGGCAGGTTGTAAGCCACCGGCGAGTTGGGACCTGCATCCCCGACGCCCAGGATAATCTGAACGACGTTGGCGACAGGCGGCGTGACTTTGGAGCGCCTGTACTTGGCAGGCCACGGCATTTTCGCCTCGAAGTAGTCCGCCGCGGCAGCTAACTGTTCGATCAGTCTCGAATCTGAGGTGAACGTGACGTTGGCTTCGAACTGTCCGATGACCCCCCGAGGATCGATGTACTGCTCGATGAATCCGTTGAGGTAGTCGATGGTAGTACGGGATTTGAGCCACTTTATGGAGTGCTGTCGGTATTTCTCTTCATCGCCGGTCTCGTAGTATTCGATGAGAAGTTCCAGGCCGCGCCGCTGTTCCTTGGACTCCGCCAGGGGAAGGGCCTTCTGGAGCCAGTAGCGGATCGTCTCCAGGTCCTGGTTGTAGAGCGCTCCGATCTTGTATAGATGTGGGACGATCTTGCCACCCTCGAAGCCGAATCTGACATTGAGCCGTGACTGCCATTCGGGAGAGAGACGGCTGAAAGCGTCCTGGGTCACCCCAGGCGCGTACAAGTTCACGTGGCTTGTTGCCAGAATGTCATCCCCTTTTTTCTGATTGTTCTGAAGGGGCTCGAGATCGAGATCGAAGATATGGGGACTCAGTCGCGCCAGTTTCTGATCGATGGACTCGTCCGGCTGCAGATCGATCTTGCCTCCCCCTTCCATCACCCGATGAGTGGCCTCCTGGAGCATCTTGAGGGTCAAGTGATTAGGCCGGTACTTGACGTGCGACTGTGCCCCATACTGGCCATGGTTGATCCAGAGGTATTTCAGGTAGTCGTGGACGGCATGCTGGACTCGGGGATCAAGCCCTGAAGAGTTCAGATAGATAGTTTCGAGAAGGTCTTTGATCTCGAGCGCGTATCTGTGGGCCTGGTCGGTGAAGATATCGTTCCCGGCGATGGCCGCACGGTAGAGAAAGTAGGCCAGTCTTTTCTGGTCCAGGCTCAGTTTTTCGAAGCCTTCGGCATCGACGCCTACGACCAGGATATCCTGCTCGTCCTTGCCCAGACGCTCCAGCTCGCCGACATAGGACCGATCCGACCCGCGCTCGTCAGTGGCAATCGGGGAGTTGGGATCAGGACTTTGTGTCTGTGTGCAGCGCAGCATCAGCATGAGAAGGCAGATCCGGAGACGCATGAGGTGTTCCTATCGAAGGCTTGTAAACGGTATGCGGCAGTCTCGATGCCGCGTTCCCGGGCCATTCCTGGTGCCAGTCGGTCGCGGGTATGGCGCAGCCATTTTTAGGGGCAGGCGAAAACCATCGAAAACTCTCTGGGAACCCAGGAGGACACGCCCTCACAGTCTGCCTGAATCGGATAGGAGAAATATGTTCCGAGAGCCGTAAGTAGAAAAACAGTCGCCGGCGGTCAGAAATTACCGATCAGTGGGCTGCACTCGATGGGTCTGCGACGACCGCTCCATACTTTCCCTCTTCTGCCTGCTTGACGTCTTCAATCGGCTTGGAGCCGTCCAAGGCTCCTAAGGTTTCGGTGATCCTGTTGTCGTCGGTGCAGAGATCCACGTCGTTCTTGTCAGTCCATTCTTCGAACTCATCAGGAAGCTCACCATCCGGATAGATCGCATTCACGGGGCAAAGGGAGACGCAGGCATCGCAATCGATGCATTCGTCAGGATTGATGATGAGCATGTGAGGATCTTGAATCTCGTAAAAACAGTCAACAGGGCAGTCTGCAACACAATCAGTATAGCGGTTGGCGACACATCGTTCCGTAACTATATAGGTCATACTCCTCCTTGTTCTTAAATTGACCGAGGGACATTCTACCAAGGACCACCGACCTCGGGCAATACAGACAAGTGGCGGAGGTTGCATTCTTCGAAAGGTTACTCCAAACTCATCCATTCGAGAGAATGAAACGATGCTGAATCTGGTCTGCTTGATCGTCCTGAACCTTCTATTGTGCGCGGTTTCGTTTGGGAGCGACCGTCCCGAGAAGCCTCAAGAGGTCGGTGTTCTCGTAATGGCTCACGGGGGAGACCCCGAGTGGAATCGGTCAGTTACGGAGGCGGTCGAACCGATGGGACAGCTTTGCCCGGTCGAGATTGCCTTTGGCATGGCCCAGCGCCGGAGTCTCAAGTCGGCTGTAGAAGGCTTGGAGCGAAGGGGTGTCAAGCGGATTGCCGTGGTGAGAATTTTTGTTTCACCCGAGTCGTTCCTGCATCAGACCCAATATCTCCTGAAGCTCCGGCCGGATCCGCCACCGTTCTTTCTGCATCACGATCCTCAGACAGGTCACGCTGAGGGTTCCCACTCGAGCCATGACGCCTCCCTCGGTACTGGTGGATGGGCGCCAGTCTGGGTAGAGGGGGCAAGCGATCCGCCGCCTCCGATCGAGCTGAAGGCCCGGGTGATTCTCAATCAGGATGGTCTCTACGATTCAGCGCTGATTGGAGACATCCTGAAGGAGAGAATCCACGACTTGAGCCAGCGACCGAAAGAGGAGTCGGTCCTTATCCTGGCGCACGGTGAAGGAGACGATGGACGGAATCAACGCTGGATCTCGAAGCTGGAAGCCTTGGTTCAGGGGGTGCCCGGACTGGACCGCTACCGTGTGATAAGAGTGGAGACCCTGCGTGAGGATTGGGAAGATAAGCGAGTCCCCGCGGAGGCCCGGATTCGGGCCTTTGTAGAGGCTCAGGGCCAGCGCGGTCCCGTGCTGGTTATTCCGTTTCGAGTGTTCGGTTTTGGACCCTACGGCAGGGTATTGGAGGGGCTGGACCATGTCGCCACTCGGCAAGGCCTGCTGCCTCATCCGAATGTCACTAAATGGATCAAGGAGCAGGCGTCTGACTGTTTCTCCAGGGCGGGTTGGTCCAACCCCATCGCCTCCGCCGCCAGTGCGACCGGATCGATGATGCGATCCACCGATTCTTCGGCCAGCAGTGCGAGGCCCTGATAGGTGGGAGATGCTGTTCTCGACGGTCTTGTGATCGTAGCGATCCTGGGGGGCAGTGCCCTGGTTACCCATCTGTTTGCACGGGCCATGTACAACCGCTGTCCTGAGTGTGAAGCCCTCAACGCGAAGCGCAGGACTCACTGTCGAATCTGCGGTGTGCCAATAGCCTGAAGGCCTGCGAAGGAAGGTCTTGAGGGGAGTCCCCTGGACGTCTTTGGGCGCTCTCCTTGCTGCTGTGGACATCGACCTGAGCCCGATGCTAGAATGCCCCTTCACTTCGGCGTCCCCATCGTCTAGCCTGGCCTAGGACACCGCCCTTTCACGGCGGCAACACGGGTTCAAATCCCGTTGGGGACGTTCCTCTTGCCACCGTGATACGCTGAAGAACCTGCCTGCTCCCGACAGCCTTACCAGGTCCGCTCGCACGGGACGCTTGTCCTAGCAGGTTTGGAAGTGTCTAGAATGTGCGAATCCAGAAACGTTAGGCCCTGTGTCCGAGGTCCTTTTGAGTGGGAGTCTCCGCTGCAATCGAGGTGCAGGAAACGGCCGGTGAGATCGTTCAAATCGATAAAAATTTTAGTTGTGAAACGGCCGAAACAGGGGCATAAAAAAAATTCTGCGAGCAGAATGTTGAAATAGCTGTGGAAAAGTTGTGATGCTAGACGTGCAACCTATTGTGCAGACAATCGATATGCTAGGTTGCGTCTGAATGCACAAATGATGGGCGTTCTGAATTCTTGATTTTTTCTCTTGTCAGGGTCTCAGAGAAGAGTAGACTTGCTTTTGTCCCAAGGGGTAGACGCAGCCGAAGCCCCGAGGCGACACCGGGTGCTTGGCTAGTCCTGCCGAAGAGGTTTCGGCTTCGGAGGCAGTGATGAGGCAGGCACAGGGAGGCGGGTCTTGATGGCCGTTTCGGCGGACAAAGGGGCTCTCCTAATGGAAAGTGGTCTTGGCGGCTCGAGTCTTCGGACCGGGCAGCAGGGATTCACGATCCAGTTGCTTCGGGTATAGCGGCTCCCGGTTGGGTGGATTTCTGAACGAAGTGAAGCGTTCATTCGCGGAGCTCCGGAAAGAACCGGCCCAAGCGTGGAGGGGACCTTTTCTGGGAGGAGGGGTGGCGCTCTTCGGAGAGTCGCTTGGCCTCTGGGAGGGGGTCAATCGCGGAGCTCAGAAACCAACTCTAGGGTTGGAAGCGAGGGCTTCGCGGGTACGCAGGAAGCTGCGAATATCACTTGGGACACTTTTTTTGTCTTCATTCAATCCCACCTAAAATCCATTTGGATCGGCCTCCATACACTTTCTCCAGGTGTTGCCCGCCGGTAGGAAAACGCTTGCCAGCTATATCAAAGGCTGGTCAGGTTGGAGGATGAGCCCCTCTCGGCTATTGCCATTCATCACCACTCGGAGAGGATCGCTGAAGCGAAGATGTCTGGCGTATTTCCCTTCGCTCACAGCCTGCTGTTGGGCCAGCCAATCCCAATCCACCATCCCCTGGCTCTTTTTGGCGCCGACCGTAAAGTAGCCCACTCTGGAGGTGGTAATGTTTTGGAAGAAATGGGTTCCCTGAGATGGAGTGATCTCTAGATTGGGAAGCCCGCTCTCTACGATGACACGCGCTCCCCAGATGTCCTCCCACTTGACAGGGATTCCGAGCCAGGGGTCGGACGAGCCCCAGCGGCCCACTCCGATCAACAGGTAGGGAGCATTGATCGAAGTCAGCTCCCGATTGTAGCGAGCCACCTCTTTTGCCGCCACGGCACTGTGCTCGCGGCTGAAGCGAGTGGGATCCAGGACCACCAGATCTTTGATGTTTCCGATGATTCCATGGCCCAGAACCCTGGGGCTTCTGCAGATCACTTTTCCCTGATTCGAGTCCCCAGGGCTGACCGGGTCCGTTTCCAGGTCGGCGACCATGGGTCGCATCTGGAGCAAGTAGAACTGCTTGGGTTGCCCCGGTGGGACCGAAAGATTACCGGCAAACTCGACCTCCACCGGGCCGCCCATGGCGCCTTCGGTCAAATCCAGGAGGCTGTTAAGGATATCGGCCAGTGGGAAGGATTTGCCTTTGAGAATCGGAGCGAAAGTGACGAGGCGGCTTCCAGGCCGCGAGAGTCCATCGTAGATGGCGTGGTTTTCATGGGAGTAGGTGGAGCCAAGAAGGTTCAATACTCCATCCTTCGCAGCTGTGTCGAGCCCGAATTGGGACAGCTCGAATTCCATTTCCTCAGCACTCTCAGCTTCTCCAGGTAGCTCGAGTCCCCAGAATTCTTTCTGGGAATGCTTCAATGTATTTTCGACCGACGAAAACTGGACCAGATGTCGGGGATACTTTGGGCTGAAACGGAGCGACTGTTCGCCCTCCACTACGGACTTTCCCAAGCCCAGAGCTATCTCGGCAATGCCGTCGCTGGCCTTCATGGGGGACACAGGGTAATAGTTGAGGGATCTGGCTACCCCCGAAAAGTCAGGGTAGAACCGGTTCTGGTGACGGTTGCCGACCAGCTCTTGAACAATGACTGCCATTCGCTCCTCTTCCAGCCGGAACGGGGTTGATTTGACGTATTGTTTGGCATTGGCGGAGAAGGTCGACGCATAGACTCGCCTGATGGCAGTGAGAAGCTGCCGTAGTCGAACGTCGGTGTCGGGATGACTGTTGGGAATCATATGGGTGTTGTAGACACCCGCGAAAGGAGTGTGCTGCGAGTCCTCCAGAAGGCTCGAAGAGCGCACGGAGAGGGGGAAGCGGACGGATTCGAGAAAACCTTGAAGCAACTCGACGACGTCTTCCGGTAGTTGCGCCTTGAGGAATCTTTTCGTGGTGTTCCGGCTGCTGCTCAGAGCGAAGTCCCGGAGTTCGTTCTGATCCAGAAATCTTTCGAAGACATCGGTCGCGAGGACGAGCGTAGGAGGGATCGAAATCCGGACGGCTTCGAACCTGTCCTGAAGTTCGTGGGCACCGATGAGGATGTTGCCAAACCCAAGACCCCTTGCCTTACCTCCCAGAGATCCCCCGCCGATTCGGGCGACGCTGCTGGCTTCGACGAAGGTCTCCCGGTCGAACTCGACGACGATGCCCCGGTGTCGTTCCACTCTGAGCGCGTGAAGACATTCGATCAGGTACTGACGAAGTTGATCGACCGTCTGGTAATCCGTAACCTTCTGCGGTCTCAACTTGTCAGCCAACCAGAACTCGGTCCGAGCTTTGAGCCAGTTGGAGAAATGATTCTGCTCGCCGTGGTGCAACAGGCTCTCGTTCGGAACCTTCCGAATCTGCTCCTCCAGGCTTTTCAGATCGCGGGCTTGACCCACCTTGGTCCCGTCTGGAAGACGGAAGATGAAATCGCCGAAGCTGAAATTGCGTTGCATGAAATCCCTCAGCTCCTTCAGCAAGAGGGGTGAATCCTTCAGCAGGAACGAGGCGCCAAGTCCTTCTGCTATCTCGCGGTTCCCAGGATCTCGGGACTGAAGCAAGATTGGAATGTCTGCGTGGGATTCACCCACATTGCGAGCGAACTCGAAACCGGCCTGAGGGTCGGATCGGCGTTTACGAGGAAACTCGATATCTGAGATCACACCCAGAATGGTGTCGTGATGATTCTGGTAGTAGTTCCAGGCTTCTTCGTAGCTGTTGCACAGCAAGATCTTGGGACGAGCGCGCATTCTCAGGAGCATATGAGCAGGATTGACGCCTTCGGCAATCAGACTCTGAGTGTGACGTACCACTTCGGTGTAAATCAGCGGCAGGTAGGAAGAATAGAAGCGGACGCTGTCCTCGATGAGGATGATTGACTGGACCCCCACGAGTTGGCTGTCCTGCGCGACGTTGTTGCGATCTTCGATGTACTTGATGATGGCGAGAAGGATCCGGAAGTCCCCTTGCCAGACGAAAGCCTTCTCCACACCGCTCAAATCATTCTGGCGTGTGAGCGCAGCCAGTTGACGGCTGTCATAAGCCAGGGGCACGATGGGCACTGTCGGAGATTGTTTTCTTACTTTCTTGGCGAAGTCGAGGATGGATCGGTCGCGACCTCGCAGGGTTACGATGATCAAGTCGAAGCGCTTCAGGTTCTGACCCAGGCGCAGAGCCTCTGCTTCGTTCGACACCCGGGTTATGCCGGGCGTGCTTACCAGGTTCAAACCCAGGTATTGGTTGAGAAGTTGCTCGTGTAGACGCCCGTCTTCAGAAAGGATGAAGGAATCGTAGAGGCTGGCGACCAGCAGGACCTCGTTTACGCGGTTGCGCATGAGGTCTTGAAAACGCTGGAACCGGTTTTCGTATCCGAGTTCGAATTTTGATCTGTCGAAAACGTCCATGGTAGGAGTCAGAAATAGAGACGGGCGCTAGACAACGCCTTGGTCCATCATGGCGTCGGCAACTTTGATGAATCCGGCAATGTTCGCACCGTTGACGTAGTTCCCTTTGCTCCCATAGCTATCCGCTGCGTCTGCGCAGGACTGGTGAATGTTTTTCATGATCTGCTGGAGCCGGTTATCCACTTCTTCCTTCGACCATGAAAAGCGCATGCTGTTCTGCGCCATTTCCAGTCCCGATACGGCTACTCCGCCCGCATTGGCAGCCTTTCCCGGGGCGTAGAGAATCGAGCTTTCGAGGAAAAGATGGGCTCCCTCAGGGCTGGTCGGCATGTTGGCTCCTTCGCATACCAGGGAGACTCCGTTCTGCAGGAGGTTTTCTGCGTCTCTTCCGCTGATTTCGTTCTGGGTTGCTGAGGGAAATACGCAGTCCGCCTTGTGATCCCAGATCGGGTTGAAGTCCTTCGAATAGTCAGTAGTAGTGTGAGTCGCTCCTGGGTACTCATCGGCATACTCCTTGATTCTGCCTCGACGCCGGTTCTTGAGCTCCATCACGAATGTCAGTTTGTCTTCATCGATGCCTTCGGGATCGAAGATGTGCCCGTTGGAGTCTGACATGGTCAGCACTTTGCCTCCCAGCTGAGTAATCTTCTGGACCGTATATTGGGCCACGTTACCGGAGCCTGAGACAATACAGGATTTACCTTCGAGCGAGTCTCCACTGGTTGCCAGCATCTCCGCGGCAAAGTAGACGGAGCCGTACCCAGTTGCCTCTGGACGGATGAGAGAGCCACCCCAGTTCAGGCCCTTGCCCGTGAGAACTCCGGTGAACTCATTGCGAATTCGCTTGTACTGGCCAAAGAGAAACCCGATCTCACGGGCACCGACTCCGATATCACCTGCAGGCACGTCGGTGTTGGGGCCGATATGTCGGCAGAGTTCGGTCATGAAGCTTTGGCAGAAGCGCATGACCTCCGTGTCGCTCTTGCCTTTGGGATCGAAGTCGCTTCCGCCCTTGCCCCCGCCCAGGGGAAGAGTGGTCAAGCTGTTCTTGAACACTTGTTCGAAGGCCAGGAATTTCAAGATCCCAAGGTTTACCGAAGCGTGGAATCGAAGTCCGCCCTTGTAGGGCCCGATAGCGCTGTTCATCTCAATACGAAAGCCCCGATTGACATGAATGTCGCCCTGGTCATCGACCCAAGGGACCCGGAACAGGATCACCCGTTCCGGCTCGACCAGCCTCTCGAGGATTCTTGCCTCGAGGTATTCCGGACGTTGTTCGAGGAGCAACGACACCGATTCCAGCACCTCCTCGACTGCTTGATGAAACTCCGGCTCGCTTGGGTTGTTGGCCTTCACCGTTCCAAGGACCTCTTCCATGTATTGGCGCATCTTCCGCTCTTCTTCCTTGATTCGATCGTTTAGGAGTTGGTTGTTGAGAGTTCGCTTGGGTTCTTTCTGGTCTTCACTTTTGCTCTATCGACACGGCGTTCTACCTGGATTACAGCAGCCGGTGTTGGTTCATTTCCCGGGGTTCTTTAACCGCCTGTGGAACGATTGCTTCCTTCGAAATTCGTCTGTCCGATATTCTGCGGTTCAGCATTCCCACGGGTTGCCTTCTCCAGAGCAAGGAAAAAGGCTAAATCACAAACCGCAGAACGTAAAGGATTGTATCCGCTGTGCTGAGAGAACGCATGAGTTGGAGTCAGCAGATCAGTTGTAAGCATGGCGGATACAATCCCGTTGGACGGAGCCGCGGGTCTCTGCTATGGGGATTGTTTAGAGGCTAGTGTTTCGGAGCGGGAAAAGAAAGCCGAAGAAAGACGAGAAGATAGGGGAAGTGGTGGGGCTGGCAGTGAGTTGCCGAGCGTTGTGCAGAGGAAGGAGCAGGGAGGGAAGCGGTTTGTCGGGTCCGAATGAGAGCGGCAGACACACGAGTATCTGAAGCCAGATGGGGTCTGGGCAGGAGGTCTACAAAGGGGGTCTTGAATCGTGGGTTGATGCATCAGGGGAGACCGGGAGAGTTCATCCGAGGTGGAATCGGTGTGGCCGCAGCGGGAAGGGTTTGGAGGCAGGATAAGGTCCCTTTGGGACAGCGGGGACAAGGCTCGGACGGATCGGAGGTCGAAGGAGGTTCTGGAGGGAGGAGTTCGGTGGGGGAGTCGTCTGGACTGAGAAGGCTGCGACAGCAGGCGAGCTTGGTCCGGCGGTGACGGTTGGCCAAGATCCCGTAGTGTCGGATGCGCATGAATCCCTTGGGGAGGACGTGCAGTAAAAAGCGTCGGGTGAACTCGGGGGTATCGAGAGTCAGAGTGCGTGGTCGGTGAGGGTGGCGATAGTCCTTGTAGCGAAAGCGCACCTTCCCTTGATCCAGGGACAGGAGTCGTGAGTTGGAGATCGCCACCCGGTGGGTGTAACGGGCCAGGTACTTGAGCACTCGCTCGGGACCGGCGAAGGGAGGTTGGCAGTAGACGACCCAGTTGGTGTGGGTCAGGCTTTGCAGGAAGGCATCGAAGGGGCGAGGAAGTTTCAGGGGTTGGAGGGTGCCGTGAAAAGCGAGCTGATCCTGGCGGTAGGCAGCCCTGAGGGAGTGGAGAAACTTGTGGCGAAAAAGACAACTGAGGACGCTCACGGGGAGAAAGAAGCGGGGACGTGAAGGAATCCACCGACTCTGGTCCTCGGAGAGGCCTCCGCCGGGGACCAGACAGTGCAGATGCGGATGGAGATCCAGTTTCTGGCCCCAGGTGTGAAGGATCGCTAGGAAGCCGATCCTGGCTCCCAAGTGGCGCTCATCAGCGGCCAGAGTTAACAAGGTTTCCGAAGCCGCTCGGAAGAGGATCGAATAGACGGTCCGTGGGTTTTGCAGGGCGAGGGGTGCGAGGGCCTTCGGGAGCGTGAAGACGACGTGAAAATAGGGCAGCGGCAGGAGCTCTCGGGCGCGGGCCTCCAGCCACTGGGCTCGGGCACCGCCCTGGCACTTGGGGCAATGGCGATCGCGGCAGGAGTTGTAGGAGATCTTCTCATAGCCGCATTGATCGCACCGTTTGAGGTGTCCGCCTAAGGCGGCGGTCCGACAAGCACAGATCGCTCGAAAGACGCGCCGCTGCTGCCCGGAAGTAGGAAACGCCCGGAAGTAATCGTCTGGGCAACTGCGAAAGATATCGGCGACCTCGAGCCGATGTTCTCTCATCTACGGAGCCGCTGGGCTGAGAGCTGCTTGGAGCAGATCGTGTGTCCCAGAAGTCGAAGCCGCAGCCACGTGCAAGTAGACCGAAGTCGTGCCCAGAGACCGGTGCCCGAGCAGCACTTGGATCGTCTTGAGATCGGTCCCCGCTTCGAGCAGATGGGTGGCGAAACAATGGCGCAGTCGGTGGGGGGTGACGCCCTTGCTCAAAGCGGCCCTTGCCGCGGCTCGCTGGCAGACTCGTTGTACCGAACGGACGTCCAGAGGCCGCTGGGGATCCGCTCCGGGGAAGAGCCAGCTGTCCGGTCGAGAGTCTTTCCAGTAAGTCCGTAGCTCTCTCAAGAGGGTTTTCGAGAGGGGAACGTAGCGATCCTTGTGGCCTTTGCCCTGGCGCACTCGAAGCAGCCTACGAGCGCTATCGATGTCCTCCAGACGCAGAGCAAGGGCTTCGGAGATGCGTAAGCCCGTGGCGTAGATCGTCATCAAGAGGGTGCGGTGTTTGAGATTGCCGATCCCCTCAAAGAAACGGTCGATCTCTTGGGGCGACAAGATGACGGGCAGCTTTTTCTCGGGCTTGGGGAAGGGGATGTGTTTAATGATCCACTGTTTATTCAGACACACCCGGTAAAAGAACCGGAGGGCACAGACGGTCTGGTTGAACTCGCTCCAGGAACGGTTTTTCTTGTTCGCCAGAAAGACCTGATACTGGCGAATCTCCTCCGGACCCAGCCGATCGGGCGAACGACCAAAGTACTGGGCGAACTTGGCCACCCGATTCACATACAGGGAGATGGTCCGATCGGAATAGTTGCGGATCCGCAGATCCTCGATCATCCGTTGACGTAAACTAGTCATGATAGGCTCCTTTCGTGTGGGAGGTTGATGTGTGGTAACAACACCTTGCCTCACGAAGGAGCCTTCCGACAACTCTCCACGCCGCCGCAATCCTTATTGGATAAGAAGATCTGGCAGGAAGGTTCTACCGCTGAAAGCGGTTTCGTTCAACACCGAACATGCGAACGCCGAAGTGAATGCAACACCTATTCAAGTTTCAGGTTAGCCCGGCCCCCGGCTGCGCCGGATCGTACAGGAAAGAAACTTCTCGCGGTTCCGGGAGATCTTGCTGTTGTCCGGCTCTCTCCTCGGTGCTTCGGTTCATGCTGCCAGCGAGTCAAGTCGTTCGCGGCTCTCGGATCGTGCATGCAAGAAACTACGGGAGTCATGAAAGCCTGAAGCGCGAGCGAGGGGTTGGACATCTGCGAGATGCGTCACAAAAAGCGCATGACCGGAGAGGGCCCAGGTCTCGGCGAGAGAGCAGATAGCAGCAAGATCTCCCAGAGCCCCAACCCCTCGCTCGCGCTTCAGGCTTCCTCAGTTTTCGCATTAATTGGTGCCTTGGACGTGGGAGATTCCAATTGAAGTTGCAGCTTGGGTCTGAGCGGTGCCCCGTCGTCGTTTGATAGTGGGGACGGAGTCTTTCGCCATATTGACGGAGCAGATGCAGCCTGCTAGAGTGATGCGCTTCGTACTCCAGGCATCTCAGGGAATTCGAAGCGCGTGAGCTTCGGGTGGGTACGCTTTGTGTCTGAATCGACATTGTGGCCCAGAACAGGACAGAATAGGTCGTCGCTTACCCTGTTTGGAAACTGAGGAAGGCCGGTTTGATGGACGCGCCCTTCACCCTAACCTTCGAGAACTTCTGGAAGTGGCTCAACGCCCACCCCAACTGCATCATTCGAGCTGGCACTCCGGAGGCGGTTCTCTATGACGACGAGGATCTTCATTGGCATTTCGCCAGCGAGGCCGAAGGAACTCTTCTGGTCCAGGTCCTTCGCGGCAAGCTTCTGCTAGGCGAGCTTCTGTTGAGGCCGGAGCAGGTCACGTACGTCCAGGGAGTCGGCGGCGAAGATGAAAAGGAGCATGTGTTCGAACTGATCTCGGAGACGAAGACCGACCGTATAGCCGCCTATTTCTTCGTCCTCGCTCACGGCTACGAGGAAGAGGACCTTT
This sequence comes from Acidobacteriota bacterium, assembly GCA_965219005.1. Classification (GTDB taxonomy): domain Bacteria; phylum Acidobacteriota; class UBA6911; order RPQK01; family JAJDTT01; genus CAUZIZ01. Next base: position 1,401,946 of record CBDCMS010000004.1, read on the forward strand.
CCTTCACGCCTGCCAGGGTCCACTAGTTGACTAGCCGTGAATCACGGGTGTTGCCCGGTAGACTATGGTCTCCGAGGCGAACCAGTCCTCTACTGTTTTCTTCCAGCGGAGGAAGTGAGGGGTTTGTCCGTGAGCTTCGAAAGCCGCATCGTCCTGGTAGACTTCGTAGAGAAAGATCCGGTTACCATCTTCGCGATCTTCTAGCACGTCGAAACGCAGGCATCCGGGTTCGTCCTCAATTGAGTGCTGAGCGTCGTCCAACATCGACTCCATGAATTGTCGGCGATAGCCAGGCTTGATTTCGATAATGACGACGAGGGCGATCATCTTGGCTCCTTTGTCGACTCGAGGATCTGCCCCTTCGGACAGGCTCCTGGCGCTGACTTTTCCCACACCTGGGCGAGACCGAGTCCGCTAGCGGAGACCTCTGCTTTAGTCTGTAACCTGTTCCAGGATGGCGAAATCTCCCGGATTCCACGCCTGGGCAATGACGTAGAACTTGCCTCCCATCTTTCGGATCACGGCATTGTGGATATGCTGGAAGTTCTCCAAGCCGAGGTCTTCCTTGGGCATGATCGTCGAGACCAGCGTGTCGCCGTCAAACACGTAGATGGGGGCTCCCTTCTTTCGGTTGGGTCCGTGGAGGCAACCCACCACAGCGTATCTCCCCGAGTAGTCGATGTCGCACGGGAAAGATCCCTGGGGAAGCTTCAAGGTCGAACGGTAGTGCCCGTAGCGGGTGAAGCGTTCTATCTCGGAGTTGGGGCGATCCGCCACGTCGATTCTCTTTTGTCCCGGGGGCACGGTGATGCCGTGGCCAGTCCCGAACTGGCCGGGCTTGCTACCCTTGCCACCAAAGGCCAGGTCGTGCCAATGTGCTTTGAAGGGGCTGGTGCTCGCGATTCGGGCCGTCAGCACGAAATCCAGACTTGAGTATCCCGTGGTGACGTACAAAAGCCCGTCTAACTGTTCGACGTCTGTGGGTACGAAGTTGCCGCTGCCCATGAAGTAATTGCGCACTGCGGGTTGGTCGAAGTCATTCTCCCCAGTAGGAGCACTCAGGGTGTGGACCAACTTTCCATCCAGAGTAGCCGTCAGTATCTGGCCCGTGCTGTTGGAGGGAAAGCTCAGGAAGGGGGTCCCGTCTGAGCCGTACCAGATAGTTGTGTTGTGCATGTTGACCTTCGTCAAGGCGTCAGGTGATTGCAGCATTCGCGTCTTCTTCAGGTCGCCACTGATCTGGATGATCCCGGCCCCTGGCAGGGCAAAGTAGACTTCTCCCTTTCCGGCGCGGCGGTCTATTGCAAATCCTCCATGTGCCGACTTCAGGACGCTGCCGGCTGCTTGTGGCAGGTGGTCTCCCTTGTACAGAACCCGAAACCGCATCTTGCCATTCCCAGTGATACCGGGAGCCGATGCGGGCAGGGACACTGTGGGCAGGAGTGCGGTGGCCCCCGCAGGCACGACACCAGGATGTCCATGGGGATGCGTATATGCCAGGGGAAGGGCTATTAGCAGAAAGATGAATCCGTAGCAGATCAGCCTTGGTGCTCTTATCATCGTGAGAAAACCTCCTTGTCTTGGTCTCAACCTCAACCTTATTACCGGATTACCGGATTCTATTAGAGAAAACGCCAAATTCAAACCGAATTCTAAATCTGTGGAACCAAGGCGGAGTTCGAACCCCTATCCCTACAGTGGGAGTTGGCCAGATGCAGGCCGGAGACCTCAGTGGGAATCTGTGGGTGAGTGCCGGTACGGATGGAGAGGCGAAAAGAGAAGTTGCAGCGACGAAGCGAGAATCCAGCTTGCGATTTGATGGGTTTCATCGCATGCTGGTAAGACCAACCCAAGGGAGCCTTGCTTGGCATTTGAATTGGATAACCTACTGAAGCTCGCCGCCGAAGACAACGCTTCCAGGGCCCTCCAAGAAGGACTGAAGGCGGCCAGTGAGGGGGTGGGAAGGGCATTGGCGGATACTGACTTGAGTCGGGCCAAGGCGGAGCGCATTGCCCAGATCAGATGGGCCATCGCTGACTCAGAGGCCGAACCCAAGTTAGAAGGGTTTGCCGACCTGGCTGAAGAGGTTGCGGCTCTGGGCCTGTTTGTTGGGGCGGTGCGGGAGGCCGGTGGTGTCACGGATGAAGAACAGGAGGCGGTTTTGGATGCGGTCGAAGAAGTTGGCTCAAGCGCACTCAAAGTCATCAGGGGATTGGTCGAGACTCTCTGATTCGGTAAGAGGAAGGAGCGGGTGGCGAGCTCTGGGAGTCTTGTTGTTCCTGGTCCTAGCGCCACATTCTCAACTCTCTTCACAGCCCGCGCCAGCCCGAAACCCGTATACCTCAGCCGCCGATGTGAAAGCCGGTGCCCGGGTCTTCAGGAACCAATGTGCCATCTGTCACGGTCTTGACGGAACCGGAGAGGCTGGCCCTGATTTGACGCGGCGCGAGTATCGCAACGCCAACGAGGATTCTCGTGTCTTTCGCCTCATCAGTCGCGGCATCTCGGGGACTATCATGACCGACATGCGCCTTTCGGACCGCCAGGCCTGGAGGGCGCTGGCGTACCTAAGGACACTCCAACAGCAGTTCCGCCCACCGCGTTTGAGTGGGGACCCCGCTCGGGGAAGGATTCTATTTGAGGGGAAGGGAAAGTGTCAGAATTGCCACATGATCAATGGATCGGGAGGGCGCCTGGGTCCTGATCTGAGCGATGTAGGCTGGCAGCGAGCTCCTAAGTATCTGAGGGAGTCCATCCTTGACCCCAGCGAAGAAATAAGTCCTAGCACAGAGCTATTCGCCGACGGCTCGCGGCGCTACTGGCCGGTGAGGGCCACACTCTCAGATGGGAGTGAAGTCGACGCCGTTATCCTCAATGAAGATACCTATTCGATTCAGATAATGGACGAGGACGAACGACTTCTTTCCTTCCTAAAGGGAAACTTAAAGGCAATTCGAAAAGGAGAAGTTTCGACCATGCCCAGCTATCGAGAGACTCTTAGTGAGAGCGAGCTGGACGATCTGATCGCCTATCTGGCTTCACTGCGAAAGGAATGAAGGCGAAAATGTACGGCCTAGCTAGGATTTCTCGTGTTCGCCAGCTTGCCAAGGCGACACCATCGTCCGCTTGCGTCGCGCTACTGCTGCTTGTCAGTCTAGGAGGTTGCACGGACGCTCCTCCAGCCTCGTCGGAGCCTGATCCTTCTCCATCCGAGGGAGTCACGTACGAGGATCTGTTGGGATCCGAAGACTATCCAGGGGATTGGCTGACCTATTCAGGTGGCTATCGGAGCAACCGTTACAGCAGCCTGGAACAGGTGGATACCACCAATGTAGACCGTTTGAGGCTGCGCTGGGTGTTCCAGATGACGACCCCGGAGAAGGTCGAGACCACGCCCCTGGTTGTCAACGAGACCATGTATTTGACCGGGCCTCCCAACGACGTCTTTGCTCTCGACACCCGGACGGGGCGTCCCTTCTGGTCCTACGAGCACAGGTTGCCCGAGCGGATCAGTGTCTGCTGTGGCCGGGTCAACCGTGGACTGGCTTTGCTGGAGGGGCGGCTCTTTATGGGGACCCTGGACGCTCACCTGGTAGCTCTGGATGCCAAAACCGGTGCGCTAGCCTGGGAAACGGAAGTCGCGAATTTCCAAGAGGGCTATGCGATCACGGTGGCCCCGCTGGCCCTCAAGGATAAGATCATCATGGGTATTTCCGGAGGCGAGTACGGCATTCGAGGGTTCCTGGATGCCTACGATCCCAAGACGGGTGATCGTCTCTGGCGCTTCTACACCATCCCGGGACCGGGCGAGCCAGGGAACGAGTCCTGGGAGGGAGATTCATGGAAGACAGGAGGGGGACCCACCTGGATAACAGGTTCCTTCGACCCGGAGCTGAACCTGATCTATTGGGGAACTGGCAATCCCTCCCCGGACTGGAACGGAGAGGTGCGCAAGGGAGACAACCTCTATTCTTCGTCGGTGGTGGCCCTGGACGCGGATACCGGGGAATTGAAGTGGTATTTTCAGTTCACTCCCCACGATGTTCACGATTGGGACGCCGTCCAGATTCCGGTGCTGGTGGACAGCGATTTTGGCGGAGAGCCGAGGAAGCTGATGCTGTGGGGGAACCGCAACGGCTTTTTCTACGTTCTCGACCGGGAGTCCGGGGAGTTCCTAATGGCCAAGGCGTTCGCCAAGCAGACTTGGGCCGAGAAAATCGATGAAACGGGACGCCCCGTGCGCAGGCCGAACACGGCACCCACTGAGGAAGGGACCCTTGTCTACCCGGGTGTGCAGGGCGCCACTAATTGGTTCTCTCCCTCCTACAGTCCGAAAACGGGACTCTTTTATCTCTCGGTCTGGGAGTTGGCCAACCTGTATTACAAGGGTGAGGCCGACTACAGTCCGGGCAGTCCATTCTGGGGCGGTCTGATTCAGGGAGCGGGTGGGGAACCGGGTTGGGGAGCGATACGGGCGCTGGTCCCCCAGACCGGCGAGCTCGCCTGGGAGTATCGTCTTCACACCGTGCCCTGGTCGGGTGTCCTGACAACGGCAGGTGACCTCGCCTTCGGCGGCACTAGCGATGGTCAGTTTTTTGCCCTCGACGCCCGCAACGGGAAAGAGCTCTGGGTCTCCCATCTGGGTGGAGTGATTGGCTCCAACCCGATTACCTATCTGACCGAGGGCAAGCAGCAGATGGCCATTTCTGCCGGGAGTGCCCTGTTCACCTTCGAGCTCGAATAGCTGCCGCCGTCCGACGGACCCGCGAACGACCCAGGTTGTCTTGGTCTTAAGCAGATGATAATTTTGGTACCTGCCGGGGATGTTGTTTCAAAGATCTAGTAAAGTGATCGAAAAGCATTGAGGCCATGAAAGCGAATCGTAGCTTTTGTTCCCGATCGGTAAGGGTTCTATCCGGCTTGCTCCTACTGGGGACGTTCTTCTGTTCAACCGCCCTGGCGGTTTTTCCTTCGCTCAAGGAATTGCAGCCCAGAGGCGCCCAGCGTGGGACCGCCTTCAAGCTGGCGCTGGTGGGAAGCGGTTTGACAGAAGGACTCGAGATTCGCACGACGCTTCCGGCCTCTTTCACGCCTCTTGCCGCTCCCGAGCCAGGAAAACAGGGACAGGACTCGGAGAGAGCGCTCTTCCTGGTCGAGCTCGACTCGGAGGCCGCGATAGACTTGTACCCGATTCGAGTCATCACCCCTACAGGTATGTCCAATCTGCTTCTCTTCAGCGTCGGCATGTTCCCAGAGGTTCAGGAAGAGGAAGACACTGGCGGCGGAGCGGCTGAAGTCGGCCAGGCGCTGAAAACACCCGTCACAGTCAACGGCACGCTAGTTGGGCCCGATCGTGATGTCTACCGCTTTTACGCCAATCGGGGGGAGCCAATCGTGCTGGAAGTGGAGGGACGCCGAGCCGGCTCGGCTCTTGATCCGGTTCTCAGACTCCTGGATTCGGAGCATCGCCAGCTTGCCTTTTGCGATGACGCGGTGGGGCTTGGGGCAGACCCTCGTATTGAATTCTCAGCGCCCGCTGACGGAGAGTATCAGGTGGTCGTTCACGACGCCCGATTCAGTCAGCAGGAGCAGGACTTCTATCGCTTGAAGATCGGACTGATCACCTATGCTGAAGGACTCTTTCCCTTGGGCTGGCGACGGGGGAAGGTGGCCTCTGTCGAGTTCCTAGGTGGCAATCTGGATGCGCCGATCCTCACCAAGATTGATCTTGGCGGGGAGACCAAAGATCTCATCAGTATGAACCTTCCAGATGAGGCCGGGAGTCTACCCCTGCCCTTCGTGGTAGGCGACCTACCCGAGGTTTTCGAACCCGTGGGGCATGAGCCCGGCAGGTTGGATCCGTCAACGGTTATCAACGGCCGCATTTCCCGTCCTGGAGAGGTCGACAATTATCGTCTGGCTGTGTCTCCGGGCGAGTTCTGGAACGTCGAACTCCGCGCGGCTACGCTTGGGACCTCCCGCCTCTTCGGCAGGATCACGGCCCGGGATGCCACAGGAAAAAGGCTCGCTTCGGCTGGTGACGATGTGCCTCGTGAGAACGATTTCAGGCTGGTCGTCCTAGGACCTACCAGTCCCGATCCCTATCTGAGTTTCGAAGTTCCCCCGGAGACGCACCAGGTCGTCATCTCCGTCGAGGATCTGGTGGATCGAGGAGGGCCTCTCTTCGGATACCGCTTGTGCGCTCGAAAGGAGCGTCCCGACTTTACGCTGGCCTTGACCACTCCCTATGTGAACGTTCCGGAATCGGGCACGGGCTGGGTCGAAGTATCGATCCGTCGACGAGGCTATCACGGCCAGATCCAGCTCGATGTCCCGGACGCCGGGGCCGATCTGATTGTCGAAGGCGGAATGGTCGGCCCGGAGCCGGATGATCCGGATACCCGGTCCGCGATCAGGACCTCCATGTTGAGTTTTACCGCCCGACCCGGCGCCAAACCCGGACTACGTCAAGTCGGCGTCCGGGGACGAGTGCTGCTGCCGGATGGTTCGGCGATTGAGCGGTGGGCGGTAGGACCGGGACTGATTACCGAGGTGGCCGTGGGTACCGGGATTCCTGACCCCAGCCTGCGCCTGAGCGAGCAACCCTTCAGTGCACCCTGGTTAGGCCTGAAGCTTCCCTTGATGGTGACGAAGGAAGTCCCCATCAGGTTCGCTCTCGAGAGTCCTCCACAGGTACGGCTGGTTCAGGGAATGTCGTACGAATTGAAATGGCGTTTGCTCGCGTCCGACCCGCAGATTTCGCTGCCCAGCAAGGTGGTGGCGAAGAGTATGGGGGGCATTGAGGTCAAGACCAAAGTCAGCGAGGGCGAAGAGGAGGGAACGGGAACCGTGACACTGGTGACTACGATCGGAACCAGGCCCAGTAAGTTCAACCTCGGCGTGGAAGTCGAGGTGGAGCTGGGGGGACGGAAGCACCCAATCCGTTCTCGGAGCGTGACCCTGGAAGTAGTGCAGGGCTATCGCCTGGTTGTGGGGCCTGAGGGCTTCAGAATTCGGCCCGGGTCGCGTGTGGAGCTGGCGGGGAGATTGGAGAGAGATCCTCTCTTCGATCAGCCGGTCACGATCAAGCCGGAGAACTTCCCCAGAGGTGTCTCGTGCTCGTCGGTCGAGGTACCACCCGGTGAGTCGGATTTCCGTATTCTTTGCTCCGCCGAGACCTGGACTGCGCCGGGGAAACACATGATCGAGCTCACTTCGTCGTCGGTGCTGGCGGGACGAGAGAAGGAGAAGGTCCCCTACAGTATCCCCGCGCTGAAGGCGCCATTGATCATTTCTTCTGCTGAGGATTCGATACGGGCATCGGGGGCCAGATAAGTGACAGCAAGCGGCCAACAGTCGATCCCTGGTCGGTTTTTATAACGGAGGTTTCAAATGTCCTTTCCAAGAATGCTTCGCCTGCGTCAAGAGTTTGATGTTCAACGAGTTGAGGACGTCGGGAGCGAAGTTGCAAGCCAGCTCGAAAACCTGGAGCTGGGTGAAAAAGTCAAGCCAGGGCAGACAGTCGCGATCACTGCCGGGAGCAGAGGTATCGCCAACATAGCGACCGTCATCCGAGCGGCCGCAGCGCATTTCCACGGACTGGGAGCGCACCCCTTCATCGTTCCTGCGATGGGCAGCCACGGAGGGGGCACGGCCGAGGGTCAGCGGGGAATTCTGGAGAGCTATGGAATCACTGAAGAGTTCACGGGAGCTCCCATCCGGTCCTCCATGGAGACCGTGATCGTTGCTCAGACAGATGGTGGTATACCGGTACACTTTGACCGCAATGCCTACGAAGCCGATCACGTTTTGGTCTGTGGGCGCGTGAAGCCTCACACCGGTTTCGTCGGCGAGATCGAGTCAGGCTTGCACAAGATGATGCTTATCGGCTTGGGAAAGTTCGAGGGAGCCAAGCTCTATCACCGAGCCATTCAAGAGTACAGTTTTTCGGAGATCATTCAGGCGGTAGCCGCGGTCGTTCTCGAGAAGTGCAGTGTGGTGGCAGGACTGGCGCTGGTAGAGAACGCCTATGAGGAAACTGCCCTGATCGAAGCGGTTGCACCCCAGCGGTTCTACGAGCGAGAGAAGGCCCTGCTGAAGTTGGCGGCCGCATGGATGCCGCGCTTGCCTTTCAGGGAAACGGATCTGTTGATTATCGACCAGATCGGCAAGAACATCAGCGGTTCTGGCATGGACACGAATGTCGTGGGTCGCAAGTACAACGATCACGAGGCAACCGATCGGGACAGTGTTTCCTGCAAGCGTATCTTCATACGTGGTCTCACCAAAGAGACTCATGGAAACGCCTGCGGGCTGGGCATGTCCGAGGTGACCAATCAGCGCACCGTTGATCAGATCGATCTGAACGCCACCAGAATCAACGCCTTGACCGGTGGCCACCCCCCGTCGGCCGCCATTCCGATTGCCTTTGAGAGCGACCGCGAAGCCGTGTCTGCGGCGCTGTCAACGGTGGGTCTGGTCGAGGGCAAAGACGCCCGGGTGGTCCACATCACGAACACCCTGCTGGTATCCGAGGTAATGGTCAGTGAGGCTTACGTCGACCAGATCGAGGGCCGTGACGATCTCGAGATTCTGGAAGACCCCCGTGAGATGTCATTCGATTCTGAGGGGAATCTGTATCCCGTGGCCGCAGCTGAAGCTGCCCAGGCACTAGTGAAAGAAGTCTGAGCTGAAACTTTAGTAGTGATCCAGCCTATCAGTGATCTGTCGGTGATCAGTGATCAGTTCCGGAAACCGCTGCGATCCAGAAGAGGCGCCCAGCAGTAAGAACCGCGAAGTACAAGCTAGAGGATCTGTGCCTGTCGTTGTTGGACCTCCAAGGCGGCCCGGTAGCGACGGGAGGCGTCCTCGTCGAGGCGACAGCTCTGTCCCTTGTAGACGATAGCAAACGCCCTTCGGTGTCTCATTCGGGATTGGTTGGCGTTGGCGCTGTGGATCATGTTTCCGTGGTGAGCTGCCAGATCGCCGGGCATTAGATGGATCGGAACCTGTCTGGACCGATCCTGTTCCCCATAGTCAGTAATCCCTTGAGAGAATCCGATGATTTTGGTTGGGTTGTGTGGGCGGATTCCGCGCAGGTGGGATCCCTTGACGTAGTTCAAGCAACCGTTTTCGCTATCGACCGGGTCCAAGGCAAGCCAGAACGTTGCTACGTTGGGAGGCACCATACAGAAATAGAAATTATCCTGGTGAGGCGGTGTGACGTGGTGGGTTTGTGGAGGCTTGTCGAACCATTCCACCGAAGGGTTGACGGGTTCACCTACCAAAGCCTGAGCCAGGTTCATCCACTTTTCGCGCCTGGGGTACTGCTCGAAAAAGAGGTCATTCTCCATGAATTGGAGCTGTTTAAGTGTTTCTGGGCGGCTGGGGTCCTGGTAGAAGGCATGGGTAGCTGGTAGGCCCGGAACCACCCCCTGGATGTAACGATCCAACTGGTGCGATAGCTCGGACATCTCGTCGACGTCTAGAAACTGGCGGATGAGTGCATACCCATCGCGATCAAAGTCTGCTTTACATTCTGCTTGAGACATCTGGTATTCCTCCAGGTGGTGCTTCCAGCTGAAACCAACCTAAGGTCGAACGGTAGTCCATTGATGAGTCCTACTTGCCTCCAGCACTGCCAGGTTCACACCAAGCGTCTGGAGGCCGTTTTGAAGCCCACACAAGGGGGACGCTTTTCCTTCAATAGCATCCAGGAAAGAGTGGGCCTGGTTGACAAACAGGGTGTCACGTTCCAGCGGCAGGATTTGATCTTGCCACTCGGACAGGGGCTCGCTCATCCAGCGCCAGCGGTTTAGGTGCATTTCGAATCGAGCGGTGCCGGCTTCGCAAACCACTGTCATGATGATCTCGTTTGGCGACTGATACTGATTGAGGCTGTAGCAGGCAAGGACCTCCTGATGTCGGGCGATCACATGCACCGTGTCCTCGACCTCCACTCCCTCCAGGACCCGATGCGCAGAATCTGCTGCGACTTCCGAAATCGGACCCAGGAGCCATTCGGCAGCGTTCAGGATGTGGGTAAGAGCGTCCTGAATTGCCCCCCCGCCGGTCGCATGGTTAGTGTAGTAGGTCTCCCGGTAGGCGGGACGGTGGAAAGGAAAGTTCTGGCCACAGGTCGCTACCAGCTGCACCGGCTTCCCAAATTGCCCAGCCCTGAGCGCCGCCCGCATTGCCGTCAGCATGGGATGGGCTCGATAAACGTAGGCGACAGCGGTAACGATCTTGCGGGCATCAGCCGCCTCACTCAGACGATCAATCCCGTCCAGACTGATGCTCAAGGGCTTTTCGATCAACAGGTGAACACCGGATTGAGCCAACCGGGTTGCCATGGGCACATGCAGATGAGCGGGGGTACAGACCACCGCGGCCTCCGGCGGGTCGAGCAATGCCGAATCCAGATCTTCAAAGGCTTGAGTCAGCTCATAGCGAGCGGAGACCTGCTCTCGTACTGCGCCATCGATTTCGCAAACCGAAAGTCGGGCGCGGCCGGTTCCTTGGAAGCACCGAATATGCCGCTCACCGATCGAACCTGCTCCGATCACCAGGACGCGCATGACCTCTCCTTTTCATTCTCCCTGAGCTGGTCACACTAGGTAGGAGAGTCGGGGATGTCAAGTCGTCGATTGGCGAGAAGGGATCGGACTCAGGGCTATCGGTTCGAAGAACCTTTGAGCGGATAGCGGACAGACTATTCCGCCGGGAGCTACACCCGGCCACCGGCCGTGGATTCTACGGGTCTTTGCCCGATTAGCACTCTCGACGTTGGATTCTTGTTCCATTTCGTGATGCTCCCGACGGAAACTCGTATTCTCGTTGCTGCCCTCATATCGACTTGATGGGACAGACCCTTTATCCCCCAGAGGGAGGGGCGTACTCCTCCGTCCCCGAGTAGACTGGCGATGAGGAATCTGGGTTCGATTCACACAAGGTTGGAATCAAGATTCAAGAGGGTCTCACCCAGAGGGGCACCCAGACAGGATATTCGGATCTAATGGGATGTCCAATCCTGTCGATACAAGTCGTGGAGGTCGCTCTTCGACGAAACGATTAGATGCCGAACTCCTCTCGGTCCGGGGCGGCCTCCCTGATCTAGAGTTCCGTGATGGCTCTGGCTGACTGCCTATTGAGGCAGAAAGGTTGCTCTACTTAGGGTCTGTAGGTAGTCTGATAGAACCGAGAATAGTGAAGGGGGAGAGAATGACAGAAGTTGAAAAAAGCATTGACATTGTCAGGTTTCTAGGCTAACCTTAAGCAACTTCCGAAAATGGCAAGTCCGCCGTGAGGTGGGGTCGCAAAGCGGAGGATCTTCCCACACCGCCCTTCAAGTTTGGTGGGAAGGCTGCCACGCTGCCGAAGAAGCTCCCCTGAGTTGAGTGTTCGTGACTGGGTTTAGAATCCAGTGACCAACGCAATGTTGGTTGTTTGGGTTATGTGGGTCGAGGGAGTAAGACAGCGTGGGTGAGCATTCGTTGTGCCCAGCCTCTCAATTGGCGACTGTCTCTTTCCATCCTTCCACTGCGGTTCACTAGAAAGACGGGTGCTCGCACTTGTCCTGAGCATGAGCCAAAATTTTTGTGCCAAGCACAATTTGTGTTTGGCTTGTATCTGGTCCGACTGTAGAAGCCGAACCGCCTAGGGACGGCATTGCGGAAGAAAAGATGAGGAGTCGGAGGGGAGTTCGGCATCCGAAACGTCTTTTTTGAGGTGAGGTAAGGAGTAAGGTTGTGAAGAAAATACATCTGCTAAGAATATCTTTCTCGCTAGTGGGGCTGTTGGGTTTGGCAGTCATGATGATGTTCGCTCAGCCGGCGCTAGCCCAACGACCGGACAAGGCGATACCGGACCGTACAGGCCCCGGTGAAACGGGTCCCGACCCCGGTGGCGCCCTGCTGCAAAGTGGCCGTTTCTTGTCCCTCGTTCGCGGACTGAATTCGTTGGGACAAATTGATGACGACCTCCCGGATCCTGCGGAATGCGTGGGCCCTGGGGATCCTGTTCCTGAATGCGACTTCCGGCCGAAACGGCATATCTCGTTCCGCGTCCCCAATACTGCAAGCGAGTTTACGATCTTCCTCTTCGATGGCGACACTCGATCAGACGGCCCGGGGATCGTTTCCGCTTGGGATGGTTGTGCGGAAGGGTTTTGCGACGTCTTCCCGGATCTTGTTAAGTACACTTTGTACTATGATCCTAGTGGTCCTGTTCCGGATGAGCAGCTTCCGGATGAGAATGACCTTGGTTTCCCGCAGCCTCCTTCCGGAAATTCCCTCCCTCTCTGGGAAGCGCAGGTAATCATGGGCACGGATATGCTGGACAATCGGTGGAAGGGAATAACGATCCAGCAGGATAGTACTCCCATAGAAGCGGGCACACAGGGTGCCTGTGGCTTCCGAGATGTTGATGGAGCCGGGGGGGAGTAGACCCAGTGGAAAGTTCGCTCTGCGGATACCATCTGGTGGTGGAGTGGATTCCTGACCCAAACACCGGTACTCTTTTCGCAGCAGAGCGGAACAATTTCAAGGTAGGTGCCTCAGGGCCAGAAGGTACCGAGGTGTTCGTTCTAGACGAGTCCAATCTCGGTTATATAGGTTATCAATCCGGTTTTGGCAACTTTGCGAAGTGCGAGGCCTGTTACCCAAGCTTAATCACTCAGTACGATGGTACATGGTCGTTCATGATCCCAGTGGAAGGAATCACCGACCCCGAACTCACGCTGCTGTGGGATGGGGATCTCGATGTGGAGACCGACACCAACGATCTGAACGCCGGTCCTACGCCTCCATTTTTTACTTTGCCGGGCATAGCACAAGGTGCGAAAATCGGGTTTCCCCCGGACGATCATTTCATCGCATTCCATGTGTTTTCCTGTGATCAGTCGGGTGACAACTGTGTGGGGGCGGCAAACTGTCAGGTTCAGGATCCGGTTTTGAATCCCGATCCGCTTGGAAATCCCCTCGTAACCTTGACTGCCCCAGGTGGGGCGTGGCAGAGAACAGTTTGTAACCCGTCCGGTGACCAGGAATGGGAAAACTTCGTCGTAGATACGTCCAATTTCCCCGGTCCTCCTCCCCTTACGGCCGATTTCAGCGTTCCCTCGCTTCCCGACGGGGACTATGATTTGTTGATTGAGGGCCTGGATGGATTCAACACGATTTACCTGAGTTTTGGATTGCCTGCAGCCGCTGATCCTACTCCTCCCGAGTGCGAAGTGTGCCAGGGTGATGTGACCGAGTTGACGTTGCAGAACAACGGAGACGCTGGGTTCATCATGGCTGTCACCAATGAGATGACTGTCGTCTTCGAGGGCAACGTGGGTATGGGAGGTGCCTTCGTGGTGCCAATGCCGAACAGTTCTCTGTCCACCAGCATTAACGTGTTTGTCGATGGCGATCTCAGTGAAATCATCCCCACAGTCTGTGATGGCACTATTCCCGGCGACGACGATGATGACGATGACGACGACGACGACGACGACGATGACGATGATGACGATGATGACGATGATGACGATGACCGTCCGGACGTTTGTTTCCTAGAGCCGCTTGCAGCGGGCACTGTATTCGGAGATTTCGAGGTGGTCGGCGGTGTGAGCAATGCGAATAATGCGCCGTTCTGCCCTGGGACCCCATGCCCGCCTGGTGATGATGACGATGATGACGATGATGACTACCACGATAACCCTGAGCTGTACTGCTCACCAGGCAGCGATACCAAGCTGCAGTCTGTCACCCTTCAGTACATGGGAGATGACTGTGATGCCACCACCAACAACCAGTCTGGAAAAGTGAGGTGCCGTGATCGGAGATCGGGTCCAGATCAGGTCCAGATTCGTTGCACCTCGGGCCGACAGGTGTACTTCGATGGTTCGAATGTACCGCTCGATGGCGAAATTACTCTGTCTCCTACGAATGTCAATGCTAACATGAGGAATAACACGACTTGCAGGATCGAAAACAGTCGAGGCAGATTGTGCCAGCTGGTCAGGTTCCACACGTCTTGCTCGAAGCCGGTGGAGGTAGGCGACCAATTTGGAGGTCTCATGGTCAAAGACTTGGAGTGCGCACCAAATAGATAGCGAGACGGTCTGAAGTAAATCCGGTTGTGTGGGAAGGCTGGCGCATTGTGCCAGCCTTCCCTGCTTTTGTCCATTCCTAGTTTTCCTCCCTGTTTCCTTACTCCGGCATTGGGCTCCCTCGATAAGTACACTAGAACGCAAATACGGCAACGTTCGTGGCGAGCGCGACGGCGTCGAGGGCGCGAAGCGACGACGAGGCGATGCTGGGTATCGTAGAGGAGGAGCGACAAAGCCATCGGCCCGTCCCGTCGCCGCTCGTAGGGCAGACGGGGCTTGCGGACGATCTCGGTGTTGGTCGCCGTCGAAGATGGTAAGGCATCAACTTCCTCCTCCTGCCTTGATCTTGCCTCACAAGCCCCATCTGCAAACGTTGTAGTATTTGCGTTCCAGTGTACTAAGTAGTGGAGTAAGGTGGCGCGACTCCTAGCGCTCGTCTAACTATCCCGGCCTGGGCTTTTCACTTTGGGTCAGTACCAGCGTGCTAGAATATTGTGTTGTTTGAGGCCAGCATCGAGGAATGGTGACGAAGCTGGAGTTATCTTCTATCTAGATCTGAGAAGCATCCTTGTAGCAGACGATTGCCCCAGTCTCATCGGATGCTGTCCTATCCCAGGATGGCCGTTATGCTGCTTTTAGCTGCTGCAGATAAGAATGAAAGATGTTTCCTGCAGGAACCTCGCACCCCGGTGTTCGTTCACACTGCTTCGCCGGGAAACCTCGAGACGCCAGGAGTGAGGGGAAGATTTCAGTTTAGCTCAAGAGCATTCTACCACTGGATGATCTCGACGTGAACCCAGCAGATAGTCGCACGTGTGATTTGACGAGCCGCCTCCTCCGGGTCGGTGTCGGGATTCTGTTTGCTCTTACACTTTTTCTGGGCGTCTTGCACATCCTCTATTCAGATCTCCGTGTGGGAGGAGTTTACTGGTTTCACCTTGATAAGGAGCGGAACTTCTCCACCTGGTTCTCTGGAATGCTCTTTCTTCTGTTTGGGATTGCCGCGATAACAGCGTACTACTGGGAAGAGAGGTTAAATCGTGATGGGGCAGGTTTTCGCTTGCCGATCTTATGGTTAGGTGTGGCGCTAGTAGGACTCTGGATGTCGCTTGATGAGACAACGATTCTTCACGAGAACCTGTACTGGCGAGAGGTGAGGCATGTCTCTGCCGAGTTCAGTGTTTCTTGGAAGTATGTCACTCAGTGGCAAGTTCTTTTCGCCCCCGCCATCCTCGTCGTACTAGGCTACTTCGCACTTTTCTTCTCGAACCGTTTCAGTCTCAGCTCTGGCGCTAGATGGAACGCTTTCTCAGGAATCGGATGCTGGGTGGTCGCCCTGCTCCTAGAGGGGATCAGGGGAACCTTCAAAGATGGGGGGGGCACAATGGTACTTCTACCAAGTACTGGCAGAAGAAATATTGGAGATGGTAGGCGCGATTCTTCTGATGGCATCCGTCGCTTACTACACCATCACAATCGCCTTCACTTCGGAGCGGAGTCGACGACTTAGCCTCTCTTCACACTTTCTTACCCGGAAGGCCGCGACCGCATTTGCGCTCGTCCTTCTGGCCCTGTCGGCTTCTGGAGCCGTCATCTTTGCTTTGGCCAGCCGACAGGCTTCCGCCGGCTCGCCCATCCCCTCGCTTTTCAAGCGTGCTCTTGAATCTCGCGTCAACCCGAGCGAAGAGGGGAAAAGCGATCCTGTCCCCGTCACAGATGTGGTCAAATTACCTGGAACGATATCCTCAAGAGGAACCTGGTTCGGCGACATCAAGGACGGCATCCGGATCGATACCCCTCAGGTAGAGAGACTTTTTGAGCTGATTGGACGCTCGTTGTCTCGGGGTGATAGCTCTCTAGGACCTCTTCCTGCTCATCTCGAGTCGGATAAGGAGCCGAGGATCGTGTTTCTTTCCACCGGCAACCGCAAGTCTGACGCCAGCATCGCCGTTGGAGCAGACCGGGGATTCAAGTTGGCGATCGAGCTGGCCTTGAATGAGATGATCAAAATGTCTTCCGATAGGAGGCTCCCGTCTGGCTTGAAGTTGGATGTGGTGCAATCGGTAGGTAGTCCTGAAGCCCTCCGAGGCGGGAGATTACGGGCTTTCGATAGGAGCCTCGAGGGCCTCGTTTTCGAAGGGGCATCTCGGGTCGCCTTTCTGCCTGAGGAACTCGTCTCGCACAGTTTAGTCACAAGCAAGGGGAAGGTCCAATTCAAACGGGTGAATCAGTATCTGCGTCGGAGGGCTGCAGTGGGAGCTCTATCGAAGCAGCTCAAGGTTCGCCGCTTTTCCGCTACCAGTTTCTTCTATGATGGTCAGCGAGCGGTTCCCCTGTACCGAGGTCATCGGATTCATGGCCAAATCTCAAAGCAGGAACTGTTGAAATCGGCGGTCCGAGGCGGTGCTTATTTGGATCGGTCAATCGGTGCAAACGGTCGCTTCATCTATAGTTACGAAGCGAAGAGGGATAGGGTAACCGAGCGATACAACATGGTTCGTCATGCCGGCACCGTCTTCTCAATGTTGGATTTGTATCAGACCACCAGAGACCAAGACCTTTTGACAGGAGCAGAGCGGGCGATTGGACATCTGCTCGAGAGCGTAGACGACTACGGTGAGCCCCAAGACCAGTTATCGATAGTAGCAAGCGGCGGCAAGATCAAGTTGGGTGGGGTAGCGCTGGCGGTCGTCGCACTAGCGAAACATGTTGAGGTAACAGGCGACACTCGACACCTGGTGCTATCCAAGCGGCTTGCTCGCTATATCCAGTACTCGCAGCTTGAAACGGGTCGATTCCTTCACCAACGGAGCTACCCCAGCGGCGAGCCTAGGAGTTTTGTCTCACAGTACTATCCGGGAGAGGCTCTGCTGGCCCTGTTGCGGCTGAACGCTCTCGATCCGGACGAAGGTTGGCTCGATACCGCTGAAAAGAACGCGCACTATTTGATTAATGTACGCGATCGAGGTCGTCGGACCAAGGATCTCATTCACGATCATTGGCTGCTCTATGCTTTGAACGAGTTGTATCGGGTGCGGCCCAAACCACTCTACTTGAAGCACGCTTTCAGAATCACTGAAGCCATCATTGGGAGTCAGAATCGGACTCCTCAATTCCCCGACTATCTCGGTAGTTACTACACCCCGCCTCGTTCAACTCCAACCGCAACTCGTACCGAAGGACTCCTTGCCGCTTATCAGTTGGCCAGAGATTTTGGGAGTCGCGAGCAGGAAAAAGAAATAATGAAGGCGGTTGTTTTAGGCGTCTCTTTCCAACTACAGACAGGAAAAAGAAATAATGAAGGCGGTTGTTTTAGGCGTCTCTTTCCAACTACAGACGCAGTTCCGTCCCGAGTCGGTGATTTACCTCAAGGATTCTGAGCGCAGCCTGGGAGGTTTCCATCGTAGTCTCACCAACTTCGAGATTCGGATCGACTACGTCCAGCACAACATCTCTGCCTTGGTGGCTTTGTACCGCGTGCTGGAGGCAAAGGGGATGGAGCTGATCGGTGAGGACCGCGGGTTTACATTCTTGCCAGATTCGCGGTCTGGGGCAGAGCTCCCCACCTCGCTTCTGGACGGCGCTGGGAAAGCGAAGGGATGGGCGCATGTTCGTGATGCCGTGGGTTGGGAGGCAGGCGTGACACTGAGCAAGAACTTGAGCATCAGCTACCACGGAGCCTAAATTGCGTTTCGGGTCGAAACTGAGGACGCGTCGGTTTGGTGTGACTGTTCGGCGAGGAGTCGTCAAGATCATGCCGAACGAGCCCTGTCCCTGCGGAAGTCTGTCGAAGTATAAGAGGTGCTGTGGCTCCGCGCCCGGTTTGATGGGTTGGTGGCGTCGTCGTCGAGCTCGTAGAGCCAAACAGATGGCACTCCAATCTTAACCTGAGGACAAGAAAGAGGTCGTTGCCCGTCGGTGTCTGCTTCTATGGTCTGCGCTTTGGAGGAGGTTTTGTGAGTGGGATCTGTGGACTTACTAACCTAGACGGTGCTCCAGTAGACCCGGCTATCCTCAAGAAGATGGTCGAGGTCGTCGCCTATCGTGGACCCGACGGGATCCGCTATTGGCATGACGGCAACGTAGGTTTGGCCCATCTGGCGCTTCATACGACGCCCGAGGCATTCAGGGAGCAGCAGCCCCTAAGCTGTTTGGAGCACCGTCTGTGTCTCACGGCCGATGCGCGGGTGGACAATCGGACCGAGCTGATCCGTTTGCTGACCGCGAAGGGATTCCTGAGGCATCATGAACCCTCTGATGCAGACCTGATCCTGGCAGCCTACAAATGCTGGGAAGAACGCTGTCCAGCGTACATCATCGGTGATTTTGCCTTCGCGATCTGGGATGCCCGGAGGAGACGTCTTTTTTGTGCCCGAGATCCGTTTGGTACCAGACCGCTGCACTATTCCAAGGTCGGGAGTGTTTTTTGCGTCGCGTCCGAAGCGCAGCAGATTCTTCAGCATCCAGACGTCTCCTTTCGCTTTGACGAATTCGCAATCGCAGATCACCTGACACGCAACTTCAGTGACGAGCATCGTTCCATGTTCCGCGATGTACGACTCCTTGCTCCCAGTCACAGCCTAACAGCGACTGGTGCCGGTATTAGATCGGTGCCGTACTGGGAGATCGATCGGACGACTCGCACGGTCTACCCAAGAGATGAGGACTACGCGGAACATTTCCTGGAAGTCTTTTCCCGCGCTGTTGCTGATCGACTGCGCACCCAGTCTGGACACGTCGGCATCTCTATGAGTGGCGGCTTGGACTCGTGCTCGATAGCCGGTGTCGCACAGCGGCTGCTAAGGGATCGCGGTGGTCCGCACTTGACCGCCTATTCCGTGGCGTATGAAGTGAAAGAGTGTGATGAGCGCCTTTATACGGAAGCGATGGCAGCCAAGTTGGCCATCGAAGTCGAGTATGTTGATGCTAAGCCGGTCGGGCTTTTTGGCGACCCCCCCCGGCCTGGGGGCGAGCATCGAAACCCCTGTATCGGGCGCTGAGCCACTCAATCAACACATTCTGGAACGGGGGAAAAACAGGGGGGACGCGTTATGCTCACTGGTGTCGCCGGCCCCTATAGCCGTCTCACCCATCATTGGTCCCTGGTGTACCCCTACCGACTGCTGCGCGGCCAGTTCAGTGTTTTTGGGGAGTTATCAGAGCTAGCGCGGGAACTGCATCTACCCTATCACCGAATCCTGTACGGATATCTTGTCGGTCACCTACTTCCCAGGCGAGTAGATCATATGCTTCGATCTATGATGGGACGGCACACCGGACCACCCGCCTTACAGTGGATTCGGCGAGAATTCGCTCAAAGGACTCGCCTCAGTCGGCGGTTGGCTCCCCACTCCAAGTGGCGTACTCTCCTGAATACGGGCGGGGGCCCGCGGAGCATCCTTGGTGACTCCTTGGAGCGCGGTCTCTACCGCTACAATCGCCACGCCGCGACTTGTGGGATGGAGATGCGACATCCGTATCTGGACAAAAGGTTGTTCGAATTCTTATACTCCATTCCTCCAGAGCAGATCTACAAGGGAGGGGTGAAACGGCTCGTCATTCGCCGCGCAATGAGGGGAATCTTACCCGAGGTAGTTCGACTGAGCCGCTATAAGAGTGATCATGGTCCATTCATACACTCAGCCTTGCGGCATCGGTCGTCCGCGATTAGCCCCTTGTTTCACAAGTCATCGTTGTGTAGACTGGGCGTGGTTGACGGGCAGAAGCTGAGCCGGGCGTACAGCGATTTCGTCGCTCAGGGAAGAACAGAGCGTTTTTTGGAGGCGATCACGCTAGAACTATGGTTGCGCACATGCGAGGATGCCTTCGGGCAGTCTCCAACTGTCAAGGAGGGACAATAGAGTAATGACGGAAAGAAAGGATCAGGATAGGCGGCAGGGTTCAGATACAGAAGTCAAAGCCAGTCTGAAGAAAGCCTATCGAGCTCCGGAGCTGATCGAGTGGGGAACTATACAAGAGTTGACAGGAGGCGGAAGTGGGAATGGCGACGACAGTCCGGGGAGTACGGGAACTGGAGGTACTTAGGGTGAGCCGTCCTCGCTGTTGGAGCCGCCTCGAAAATCCGACAACGTAGGGTGTGTTCTGTGGATCCAGGTATTTTTGACCTGCAGTTTTTTTGTGGGACAATACTCCTGCTATTCCGTTTCGGTGGATTCGGCGGCGCTATCGCATTACGCCTCAGCTCTTGAGACCTCAGAGCCACAGTTGGCGCTGTGGTGCTTAGCCCGAGCGATTGCCAGCAGTCACGCTTGGAGCGAGGGAGCAGACCTCAACCTGGTGGTCCGGCCTGGCCAGCAACCGGAGCTGGTTCTGGTGGGTGAGGTCGACGAGGTTTTGGAGTCACGCCTCGAGGTACAGGTAAGGGGATTGAACCATGCCTGTCGTAATCTGCGATATGTGACCTACGACCGTGCGCAGCAGGATTGCCAGATCTTGGCGCGCCGCTTGGTCGAGAGATTCAGTGAAGCCGAGCTCAGGGGGTTTCGTTTTGCTTCGATTCCGCGGGGAGGCTCGATCGTCCTGGGTCTGCTCGCCTACGTTCTTAACCTAAAGCGAGCACAGTTAGAGCGGCCTCATCCTGTCGACATCCCGCTGGTGGTGGTTGACGATTGTTCTCTGACAGGAGCACGTTTCAGTCAGTTTATTAACACGTGTGAAAACCAGCTGGTGGTCTTTGCTCCGCTGTACTCACATCCTGACCTGAGAACCACCATTGAATCCAGGGAGTCCAAGGTCCTTGCCAGCGTGAGTGCTCAGGATCTGTACGATTCTGGGCCGGAACAGCTGAAAGACCGCTATCCAGCGTGGAAAGAGCGTTGGCGGCACCATTTGAAGGGTCATCGTTACTGGGTGGGTCTGTGTGAACACGTGTGTTTCGCCTGGAACGAGCCGGATCGGTTCCTCTGGAATCCAGCTTCCCAACAAGTCGAGGCCGGTTGGCGGATTGTCCCACCCGAACTATGTCTAAAGAACAGGTCCCATGTTAGCTCGAGCCGTCTACAGGTCCGTGAACAACCTGAAGCCGCAGGTCCACTGGGGCCGCCATCCGGTGTTTTCTATTGTGAGTATCAGGGCCACACGGTTGTCGGCAACCTCAAGACAGGTGAGACAATCGGACTGGATGGTGTGGGTGCAGACATTTGGTGGGCAATAGTCGAGCAAGGAAATCGGGAATCGGTCTTGCAGGCGCTCCTGTCGGACTATGAGGTAGATCGAGAGACGATGGAGGTTGATTTCCGTGCGTTCTTGGATGATCTTTTGGCACGAGGTCTGCTGCAGGACGATATGAAGCTCAGCAGGGAGGTATGTATCTAGCGTTACTTTTAGCGAGGTCAGGTACTTCTAGCGAGGTCAGGTACTTCGCTGACTAGAGAGTTAGGATGTACCTTGTATCAGCTTGGTGTGTCCGCGCTGAGATCGTGTCGCCAATCCCATTCAACCGAAGCTTCAATAGTAGGTGAGTTGCGGCTTTCCGGTTCGCAAGTTTCAGTCCAACAGAGATGGGATAAGAAGGCTGTACTGGCACGAGCACGAAGCGAGGTAACGAGGAGAGGGCGGACAGCAACTTGTCCGCGACTCTTCACTCACACTTCACGCTCCATCGACAATTACCCTGCCCTAAACCCAAGCGGGAGCTTCGACCTGAGTGATCCAGCGCCGGCTCCAACCGGAGTGAGTGGTGGAATTCGAATTCTTTGTTTACAAATGGCTTTCCGTCTGTATAATCGGTCTGAGCTTTTAATCTGCGTGTTGATTCAGGGGGAGATTTTTATGCATTGCAAGAGATACTTTCCGATTTTGATGGCTGCGATTCTTATTCTTGTGGTTGGGGGATGCGTGAACCGTCCTCCGAAGATTGACTGCGTGGCGGATCAAACCACGGTTGTTGAGGGCAACTCCCTCACTTTGAAGGCCACGACTTCAGATCCTGACCGTTTCGGCTTTGGTGGAGACAGCGACAAGCTGAAGCTCTCCTGGACAGCCGCCCAGGGAAAGGTCTCCGGAGGCGAGTTGACGGACGATGCCAACACTCCGGTGTCGGTTTCCGCGACGTTCGACTCGACCGGCCTGGATCCCGGGATGTACAAGGTCACGGCCGAAGTAGATGACCGCAAGTTGCAGCAGTCCTGTTCCTTCGACATCACAGTCGAGAAAAACAAGAAGGCTCCGACAATAGCGTGCAATCCGAGTTCGGCTTCGGTAACGGAAGGCAAGTCGACAATGCTGCGGGCGCGAGCCTCAGATGCCAATGGTGATTCCCTGACCTATTCGTGGACGGTCGACGGCAAAAGCGTTACCAACAACTCGTCTAGCCTTGAGTTTGGCACTAGCGGCAAATCAGTCGGAGCGCATAGCGCTCGGGTCAAGGTAACGGATGTGGACGGAATGAGTGCCGACTGTGAGTTCAAGGTCAGCATCGACAAGAGCCCCAACAGCAATCCGAAAGTCAGCCTCAGCTTGGACAAGAATGAAGTCCATATGGGAGAGACGGTCAAAGCGACCGCTTCGGCCAGCGATGCTGAAGGTGATCCGCTGACCTACTCCTGGACTGTTGGAGGCAACAAGCGCTCCGAGACGGGCAGCAGCATTAACGTGAACACCGCCGGGATGGCTGGCGGAGCCCACAGCGTCTCGGTTACCGCAACCGATGACCGAGGTGGTAGCGGAAGCGCGAATGCTTCCTTCAAGGTGCGCGAAAACATCATTATCCAGGTGGATAGGCGCCTCAACAACGAGGCAAAGGCAAAGCTTGACGAGATTGCCCTGAAGATGCAGCAGAATTCTCAGCTCCGCGCCAAGATCACTGGTCATACCGACGATCGCGGAAGCGAAAAGGGTAACGAGAAGGCCGGCATGAAACGGGCAGGTGTGGCCAAGGACTACCTGGTCAAGCAGCACAATATCGGTGAGACCCGGATTCAGACGATGTCTGCCGGCGAGAGCAAGCCTGTCGCCGACAACAAGACGGCAGACGGACGTAAAGAGAATCGCCGGGTCGAGATCGAGCTCTCGGTGCCCTAGTCAGGCAAAACGGCTGAGAAGCCGTCCACCTGGTTTGGTCTAGCGAAAGGCGTCGGCAGTCTATGCCGGCGCCTTTCAGTATCTGCCGTTTTCTTCGACCGGGTCCTTCAACTTACCCAGGTAGGTTGGTACCCCTCAATCCCACATCTCCGTCCGCTCAATCGATCACCTGTCCTGGAGTCAACAGCTGGGAAGGGCCGGCCGCTCGCCTGGTTGTGGTCTTCAGGGCAGAAGTATCCCCTGCGGGCTTAGAGGTTCGATGCACGGCAGCTTTGAGATCGCCAATGGGGAGGGAGCTTACGGTGGGGCCAATCTTGCTGCGACTCAGTTGAAGTAAAGATAGATAGTCGAGCCAAGAGCGGCAGCGGTCAAGGTCAAGGGGGTCCAGACCAGAGTCTGCTTCCAGAGAGGGACAAGGCGCTGATTGCTGGAAAGGGCAACGGCTCCTGCTACGAAACCGGAGGTGAAGAGGAAGTAAAGTAGACCGCCCGTCAGGCCTGCTGCCAGCATCATGATCCCCCTGGAGATCTGTTCCTGAGGAAAAAACTCTGGCTTTCGTAGCAGGAGTTCGAAAAGTTGACCGATCAAGTAAGCGACCACTGCTACCTGAGCAAGATTGAAGAGTTGCCGGTAGAAGTTGGTGACCTTCATTCTCAGGTTGAAGGTCAGCCCTTCCACCAGGGCAATGACGACCGCCACGTGGGGGCCAAAGTGCAACATCGCAGAGAAGACGAAGATGTCGCTCAGCGTGATCCACATTCTATTCTTGAGCAGCCCGATTTTCACCGGAAAACAGGTGGCCAGGATCGTGAGTCCACCCAGATAGATCCAGCCACTCTCGACCCGTTGGAAGGAATGGACTAAACAGGAGATCACCAACGGAAGGGCACCCAGAATGACAGCAAGAAGATATCCCTGGGCCTGCCTCGGAAGTGGATCCTGACGGGTGGGCTCTTGAATCGAGTCGGTTAAGCCACTCTCGCTGGCTTGGACCGCTCCATCTCTACTCAGGCTTATCTTGTAGGCGTAATAGATGCCAACAATGAGTGGTACCAGCGCGAGGGCCATCCAAAAGCTGGTAGGTTGGAAGGAGAAGAACAGGATCGCCGCCGTCGAGGCGTTGATGAAATTGGTGGGGGAGGCCCAGAGTAGGTTACGTTTCCACATGGCCGCTACACGCTGTTTTGTGACCAGCGATAGAGCGACGGCGACCAAGCCGGAGTTGAGGATGAAGTAGAGAAACGCACAAAAAAGGATCTTGGCCAAGAGGCCGCTCAATCCCCGCACTTGGCTCGAGTTCGGGGGAACGTTCCATTCGCCCAAGCGGTAGAAGACCTGACCTACGATGAATGCTACCAGGGCCAGTTGGGCTGCGTTGAAGAGGCACTTGTAGAGGCGCTTGACACCGACTCTCCAACTACTGACGATCCCTTCGGTCGCTCCGATCAATGCGGCGGCAGGAGGTCCAAAGAATAAGAGTGCTGCGAAAATACAGAAGTCGCTAGCGGTTACCGACAGTGACCCTCCCGTCTCAGTCCCCAGCTGAATCCGGATCACAAAGCAGCTGGTCAAGACGGCCATTCCAGCCAGGTAGGCCCAGTTCCAGTTGTCCGCTTGGAGTACTTGGGCAAGACAGTATAGGGTCAGCGGAATCCCCAGGCCGATCAGGCTGAGGACGTAGACTCGGACTGGGAGGCCGAGAGATTCTCCGAAAAACACACTTCCAGTTTCGCCTCTGCCCTGACTATTCGAGATCTCCATTGCGATCAGTCGCCCTGAAAGAACGAATCGTTGTGGATGTTCTCGTTGTCGGTCCACATGATGGAGTCGGTCCACATGATGGAATCGGTCCACATAATGGAATCGGTCCACATGATGGAATCGGTCCACATGATGGAGTCGGTCCAGACAATGCTCTGTCCCCAGTCAGAGGACCAGACGACGTCGCCCGCCCAGTTGTCGGACCAGACGAAATCCTTCAGTCCAAGGATGCTTTCGGACCAGGAATGCCCAGACCACTCCAGATATCGGCTCCAGCGCACGCCGTCGCCCCAGAACTGAGCTCGCTTGTCTCCAATCAGGTCTCCGTAGTAGATGCGGTCGGCGAAGGCAAAGGCACCTCCTGCCCATACCTCCTCGCAGCCGGATCTGCACTGCACGGCGTCTCGCAGCTGCCATACGGGAGACACTGACCTTCTCACAACACCCTTTTGCACGTGCAGGTTCTGGGCCAGCTGCACGGCCGTCGCCGCATTCAACAGGCCGTTACCTTGCTCTAGCATGGACGGCTTGTCCATCTTGGTTGCCGTCAGCATGAGGATCATCTTGACCAGGTGGGGAGTGAGCCTACGGTTGGCTTCCAGCATTTGTGCTGCTGTTCCCGTTACAAAAGCCGCCGCCATGCTGGATCCGCTGAGCTCGATATAGTTCTCATCGAGCTTACGCTCGGGGTACTTTCGCCCCAACCAGCTCCATCTAGCCAGCGTCGACGGGATGGCGTTCCCAGGTGCGCAGAGATCGGGTTTGAAGAGCCCGTCTATGGTGGGGCCGCGGGAGCTGTAGGTGGTAGCCACGTCGTCCCGATGGGTGACGGTTCCCTTGGTATTGATGGCTCCGACAGTGATCACGGAGGGCTCCAGTCCCGGGCTGGCGATACCTCCCCAGATTTTGGGATACTCCTTTGTTTTGCCCAGGTTCCCGGCTGAGACGACAGTTGTAATCCCGGCAGCGACCAGCTTGCGCACTGCAATACAGAGAGGGTCCACACGGTACGATTCGATGGGGGGGTGTCCGAGGGAGAGATTGGCAACTTGTATGTGGTACTTTTTCTGGTTTGCGAGGACCCAATCGATGGCGCGGATCAGATTGCTGGTGCGACCCCAGCCTTCATCACCGATCACCCTGAGGTCTATGAGATCGATCTTGGGTCCGACGCCCCTCTGGTTTTGCCGGGCGCTGCCTTCACCGCCCACGATTCCGGCCAGATGAGTTCCATGTCCATAGCCGTCTCTCCCCTTTTTCGTATCCAGAACCCTGAAATCGGTCGTGAAATCGAGGGCGAGTTTGACCCGGCCGTAGGGCAGGTCCCTGTGCTCTGAGATTCCAGAATCGAAGATCGCCACTCGAACCCTGCCTCCGCTTCGGTCGGTCCTATCGGCTCCAATCGTGCTCAGTTGGACCGACAAAGGAGCAACCGATCGAGGATGGACCGGCACGGAAGAGATTGGCTGTATGTCCTGACTGAGGTTGGTAGGTCGGATGGTGGAGTCTAGAGTGAGGTAGTCTACCAGCGGCGACGCCAGGACTTCCTTGATTTGAGCTCCAGTGAGCTTAGCGGTATAGCTGTGGACCGCTGTGAGTGCGTTATGAGTGCTCTGTCCACGCCGTTGGCGTAGGACCTCAGTTCTTCGGAAGAGATCGCGCTTTACCTGCACGATCACAGGGATAGCGTAGTCGAATCGGGGATTGGAGGTCAAGAAATCGACCTCCTGCTGCAGAACGGGGGAAATCCTGTGGATCCCCATGGCCTCGTTCTCGCGGCTTAGTCTTCCGAAGGAGGGAAGCACGAGTAGCAGCAGGATCAAGACGCTGATAGATAGGCTTCTTGGTTGAGAGTCCGCAAATCTTTTCATTTCTTCCTACCTTCCTCCCCAGTCTTTCGGTTCTCGGGAGCGTGAAAGGAAGGTTGCAGATCAAACGAAGAGACTTCGCGACTCCGGACTTGCTTGGGAAAACCTGCATCGTTACCTGCCTCACACTCCGCATCTCGAGCCCCAACTATCGTTCCGTGGGTGCTCAGAGCAGGTAGGAAGCAACTACCGTGCCAGATTCGGTTGCGTAGACACAGGAATCCTGGCCGGAGGGGGCTTGCTGAGTCTGCGTCGAGCTCTCTGGGGCTGGAACCATTCCATCCCGCGAGAAGAATCTTCCACCTTCTGAAATGGAATGCTCCAAGAAAGCGTCAAGGAATCAGCAGAAGGCGCCAAGACTATGACGGTCTGAGGCATTCAGGAATAGCTGTGGCCAGCGTTTGCACCAGTAG
The DNA here is from genome assembly GCA_965219005.1 of Acidobacteriota bacterium. Classification (GTDB taxonomy): domain Bacteria; phylum Acidobacteriota; class UBA6911; order RPQK01; family JAJDTT01; genus CAUZIZ01. Next base: position 1,429,125 of record CBDCMS010000004.1, read on the forward strand.
AAGGGTGGAAACAACTGCCCTTAGACCCAGGGTGGAGGTTCTTGGTTGGCCTGAGGGTTCGAACCAGGATGTGAACTTATTCTGGGACGACCCCTAAAGGGATTGTCTCCCTGACAAGGCTCTAGACAGTGTCAGCTCGTCCGCGTACTCAAGATCGCTTCCGACAGGGATCCCAAGGGCGATTCGAGTGGTCTTGACATCGAGTGGCTTGATCAGTCGGGAAAGATAAAGTGCTGTCGCCTCTCCCTCGGCGGTGGGATTGGTCGCCACGATCACTTCTTGCACTGTTCCATCCCGCAGTCGATCAAACAGGTTCTTGAGTTTGAGATCCTCGGGGCCGATACCGTTTATCGGCGAAATGGCACCATGAAGGACGTGGTAGAGGCCGCGATAATGTCCTGTTTTCTCGATGGAAGGGACGTTGAAGGGTTCTTCGACCACGCAGATAAGATGTCTGTCCCGGTTGGGATGGGTGCAGATAGGACACGGATCGACCGCGCTGATATTGTTGCAGACCGAACAGAAAATCAGGTTCGTTTTCACCTGTACGATTGCTTCGGCTAGTTGTCGGCATTCGACCTCGGCCTGGCGGATCAGGTAGAAGGTTAGTCTCTGGGCCGACTTTGGACCGATACCAGGGAGCTTCTTTAGCTGATCGGCGAGTTCCTGAATTGGATCCTTTGACTGATTCATCTCAGTTGCCGGTCAGCTCCGGCCCAGCAGCCCTCCGGTCAAGCCTCCCAATTGGGAGCTGAGCACCTCGTCCACTTTGCGACCCGCCTCATTGACTGCTGCGACGATCAGATCCTGTAGCATCTCGACATCTTCCGGGTCCACCGCCTCTGGGTCGATCCGAATGGACTGGAGACGCTTGGAGCCGTCGAGGACGACGGTCACGACTCCACCCCCGCTGCTGGCCTCGATGCGCTGAGTCTCCATCTGTCAATCACCAAGGTATATCCCCCACCCTGTCACCAGGGTAATTCCCCCACTTTGGGAGTCATCATCATCTCGTCTCTCTCTGGTTTTGTTGGTTTTGGTTGGGAAAACTTTTCCCAACCAGTTGCCTCCTGGGAAGTTTGAGAGTCCTTCTGGGTCCTCAGCCAGCGCTGTTCTAGTCGCCAGATTTGCCACCGATTGAACGCCCGATACGCGTCCGAAAGAGGGTTGACGGCAACCTCCTCCAGGATGGGTGCAAAGTAGTGAAGGCTGCCGATGGGCTGTCCTTGAGCAGCATTGAGCCAAGAGACGTACTTGCGTCCGCATCCTAAGAGGATGGCCTGCTCGATATCCTCCAGCGGTACCTCCTGCTGGAACCACTGGGCGGCCAGTTGGCGATCTGCGGCCGAGTACCGACAACGGACACAGGGCCGGCTCAGCAACATCTGCTCGAGGGCCTCGACGTAGAGTCTTTGAGCCGATTGAGTCGAATCAAGAGCGTCCGTCCCGGGAGACCGCTCATAGGGCCAGTAGTCGTCTTGGATCTGAAGGGTCCCGGTGGCATGCTGGTTGGAGCTCAGAGCGATCTGGCAGAGCTGTTTTTCTTCGAGTTCTCTCAGGTACTTGCCGATCGAGCGACGGGACTTGTTCAGAGCCATCGCCAGCTCACCCTGACGAAAGACAAAGCGTCCGGTGCTTCGTTCGGCTCCCAGCGAGAGGTAAGCAAACAGCTTAAAGGCGCCATCGGAGAGTTTCTGCGCGGCGGATTGCCAGCTCCGGTCAGCGGCAAACCACCCGTCGCCGCTTTTGATCTTCAGCCGAGTGCTGGGGAAGGTGCTCATCAGGACACCTCCTTGTTCTTGGAGGTTTTTCCTGGGCGCTTGCGCCTTCGATAGGATTCTCCCTCCCACTCCAGCTGATGGGTGTTGTGGCAGAGCCGATCCAGCAGCGAGTTGGCCTGGATGGGATCGGGAAACAAGGCCATCCATTCCTGGACACTGCGATTGCTGGTCAGCATCAGTGACCCTTTTTGATAGCGTTCGTAGACGATGTCGTACAGATCATCGGCCTGCTGATCGGTCAGGGGCTTGAGTCCAAAGTCGTCAATGATCAAAAAATCGTAGCTGCAGTAGTGTTTCAGCAACCGGTCGCGGGACAGATCGGCGTGAGCGGCCTGAAGCGTCCGGAACAAACGAGGCGCCTGGATATAGCGGACCTCAAAGCCGCGGCGGACCGCCTCGTGTCCCAAGGCCAGGGCGATGTGGGACTTCCCGACACCTACCGGCCCGCACAGACAGATGTTGTCTTTGTTCTCGATGAAGTGACAGGTCCCCAGATCATAGATGCGGCGGCGCTCAATGGCCGGATTGAACTTGAAGTCGAACTCTTCGAGCGTCTTGAGGTCGCTAAAGCAGGCTTTCTTGAGCCGGCGGGCGAACTTGCTCTGGGAGCGTCGTTGGAGTTCATCCTGAATCAGCAGACTCAGAAAGTCGAGGTAGGACAGCTGTTGTTTCTCTGCCTCTTTCAGCCGCAGCTCCAGGCTGTCCACCAAACCTCCCAGGCGCAGCTGCTTGAGTTGCTCGACGAGGTGTTGATAGTGACTCATTGGACCTCCTGCGTCTGCGAGTTGACGAAGTAATCATGGGGTCGGGCGAAACGACAGGCAGCGGGGGCCGGGCTCGTGGGTCGGGTCGGTGTCGTGGGTTCTCGCCACAGCCCTTTTTCCAGAATCTCCTTGAGACTGGCCAAGCGCAGATTGTCAAAGCTCAGAGCTCGGTGACAGGCCTGGTCCAAGGCGGTGGCTCCGTAGCGTTGGCCTAAGCGCAGCACCGCCTGGGCCTTGCGCACGTTTCTCATGGCATGATCGGCCAGGATGCGTCCCATATAGCGGCCGACCTCCGGCCCCAGCTGCTCCGCTTGGGCGCGACAATAGGCAGGGGTCTGCTCTAGATAGACCCGCTTGTCCGGAGGGTAGTCCGCCTCATCGGTCTGCCAAGTTCCGGGCTCGAAGACCCGGACATGGCTCTTGATCAGCTGATGCTCCCGATAGACCCGCAGCAGCTTCAGGTCGGCGCGCACCCAGAGCTTCTCTCCCCGGTACGGATACGGGATCGAGTAGTAGCACTTGTCCAGGATCAGATGGCAGTCCGAATGCACGGTACACTGTTTCCATTCGGGAGCCTCATAGGGTTGCGCGGGCAGGGGGAGCAGCTGCGGGGCTTCCTCGGCCAGAAAGACCTCATAAGGTTTGCGATGGGTGGTGCCGTGCTCTCGCAGGCCCACCTCTTGGAGGCACCAGTGCAGCGCTCTTCGGTTGGCCTCGTCGATGTCTCGGAACTCGCGTCCCGCTAAGATCTGTTGACGGACGACGGGCACACATCGTTCGACCTTTCCTTTGTGACGAGCCATGGCCACCTTGGCCGGGTCGGCCACGAAACCGTAGTGCCGCTCGAGCTCGGCGTAGGCCGGGTTGAGCGTCGGATCGTACAGATCCGGCCGCAGGACTCCGTTTTTCAGATTGTCGAGCACGATCAGGGTGGGGCAACCCCCAAAGAACTTCAGGGCGCGGATATGACAGTCCAGCCAGGTGCGGTTGTCCTGCCGAAACACAAAGCGCACGAAGCGATGGCGACTGTGGCTGAGGATCAGGATAAAGGCCCAGGCTCGGCGTAAGTTGCCGCTTTGTGGATCCCGCATCAGTCCGGCATACCCAAAATCGACTTGAGCTTGCTCCCCGGCTGGAGGGTGCAGGCGCACGGTCACCGGCCTCTCGAGTGGCTGGATGTGAGTGCGTACATAGCGATAGACGCTCATGTAGCTGACCCCCACGTGGTGATTCTCCTCGAGCAGCCGCTGCACTTGTCGAAGAGTCATGTCCGGCTGATTGAGCCAATCGACAATCTGCGGGTGGTAGGGCCGGATCCGTTCCCTCGCGGGCTGCTCAAAGACGGCCGACTTCACCACCGAGGCGACCATCTGCGCCAGTTGTGCCTCCCCGGGTAAAGGCCGTTCCCGACTCAGTCCCTCCTCCGCCAGCCGGCGCAGGTACTTGTGGATCGTCTTGCGGGACATCTTCAGAGAGTCTCGAATCCGCCGAACGCTCCGTCCTCGGTGCCACTGGTAGACCATCTCTAGATACTCATTCATGCTCAGCTTCCTTCTGGCCATCCATCCTCCTTCTGTTCGAAGCAGGATGGCCTTCGCCTCTGTCAGGTCCGAGATGATCAGGTGGGGGATATACCTTGGTGAATCAGCCACCTAGGTGGGGGATATACCATGGTGACCGACACCATCTCGCTTTCGAGTCTCTGCTGAACCCTCTGAGCTTCCTTCATCAGGTTCTTGAGACCCTTTTTGCCCATCTGCATATCGGTCCTACTCCTCTGGCTTTTTCTCTACGATGACCTTGCCTGGGAAACGTTCGATAAAGGCCTTCACTTTGGGGTCTTCCATCGGGTCCTCTAGCGGAGATTCCTCGGTTCCAGCCGCCTCCAGCTGAACCTCGATCTGAAGTCGCGAGCCTGTAATCTTATAACACAGGTCTGCCAGGCGAGTTTGGTTCTCTTCCGATTGGACCATTTGGGCGTGGAACTTTTCCGAGTCGGGGAAAACGATCACCAGCTTGTCCCCCGATGCGTCCGTCGCTCGAGCCTGTTGCAGTGATACGGATAGCGGGATGCTTTCTTTCTGAACCGCGGCGACCAATTGAGAGTGGAGACTCTCTTCCGAAGACTCTCCGTTGGTCTTTTCGGGAGCCGTCTCCCCGGAAGGCCTCTCGAACAGTTTCTGGGTCTTGGTCGGGGGGATCTCCTTGGTCTCCACCCTGACCGCACCGGACTCCAGTCGCTCGATGACGCTCTCGAGTGTGGGCAGCCGCGCCAGTTCAATAAGCTTCATGAAGGTCATTTCCAGATGCAGGTAAGGATTAGCGTGCCAGCGGAGCTCATTCTGAGTCTGACTCAGGACGTCATAGAACCGTATCAGGTCTGGCTCAGTCAGTTCCTTTGCCTGTTTCAAGACGATCTCCTGATCCGTATCCGGCAACTGAAGCAAATGGTCGTCCCAGCCCGCGACCTTACACACCAGTAGGTTCCGGACGTAGCGAATCATCCTCCGACACAGGTTCTGGGGATCAACACCGGCGTTGATGGGTTCCTGAAACCGCTGTAGCAAAGCCTTACTATCTCGCTTCAAAAGAATATCGACGAGAGCGCTGATCAGCTTCTCGTCCACGACTCCCAGGAGTGCACGCACATCATCATCTACTACCCTGGTACCGCTCATTGCGGTGATCTGGTCCAGGAGGGATTGGGCATCGCGCATGCTTCCCTCTGCTGCGGAGGCCACCGCCCGCAGGGAGTAATCGCTGATCTCGAGGTCTTCCTCACGACCTATCTTCTGAAGGAGTTTTAGGATTGCAGAAAACGGAATCGGCTTGAAGTTGAATTCCTGGCATCGGGACGTAATCGTCATCGGGATCCTGTGCCGTTCGGTGGTCGCCAGAATGAATTTTACGTGTTCGGGTGGTTCTTCCAGAATCTTCAACAACGCGTTGAAAGCCGCGTTGGAGAGCATGTGAACTTCGTCGATGATGAAGATCTTGAAGCGGTCTCTGGCGGTTGCGTAGCGAGCGTTCTCTCGCAGGTCACGGATATTGTCGACCCCGGTGTTGGAGGCCGCATCGATTTCATGGACGTCCAGGCTATTGGCCGAAGCGATCTCCTGGCAGGAAACACAGCTGGAGCAGGGAAGCACAGTGGGTCCTGTTTCGCAGTTCAAGGCTTTGGCAAGAACGCGGGCGGTCGTGGTTTTGCCTACGCCTCGAACTCCTGAGAAAAGAAAAGCGTGGGCAATCCTGCCGCTCTTGATGGCATTTTGTAGGGTCCGAGTGACGGTTTCCTGCCCTATGACCTCTTCGAAGTTCTGGGGACGCCACCTTCGCGCCAGCACCTGGTAATTCATCTTCAATTGACCGGAATCGGGATCAGAAGAAGGAAACAGCACTTCTGCTACATCGCTACCGCGCTCGCAAGCCAGCCAGGTAACGAACGAAGGAGCAGATCTCCTATTTCGACGGCGCTCCTGCTCGATCCTACTATACCACCGCGATGGTTCCGCAGCGACCAACGCAGGCCGTGCTTGACTTCGCCGCAGCAGGTTCGCTGTAATGGTGAGTGGAGGAGTACCGAAGTGGACGTACCGGGCCCGACTCGAAATCGGGTTGTCCGGTGATGAGCCGGGCACGTGGGTTCGAATCCCACCTCCTCCGCCACACTCCCTAATCTCCGCACATCCAGATTCTATTGAGCAAAGAGCCTGTCCGAAAAATCAGCGTCATCTCGCAATCATCTAGTCAAGAGCATCATGACGGCGCTTTCCCGCACGAGCAAGCCTTAGTCTTCCCTGATTGCTCGTACGTAGGGTTGCATTGTACAAACGACTGTCAAGGCGGATGTCTGGAGCGCAGTCGCCACAACAGAACTTGTTGTGTACCCTCCTGAGTTTCACGCGTAGAGCACAAGCTCGGTCCGAAGCACGACAAAGATGATAGCAGGGTACGTAGACAGGAAACTCAAGGGGAACTCGGTGAGGCCCAGGAAAAGAGCAATAAGCAGGTGGAAGATAACGCCGCACCCAAGAACCAAGCAGCACCATGGAAATCCGAGAAACAGAACCACGGGAAACGCGCATTCCGCCAGCAGGGTGGCCCGTGTCATCAGCTTGCTGAGCTCAGGGTGACGCCGAAGAAACCGGACCAACGTCACGGATCGCGAGAGTGAGTGGGACGCGATGAGTTCCAGCGCCTCCCCAGATCGCCATCTGCTGCTATGCCACTTGGCCCAGCCATTACCGGTGTAAGACAAACAGGCCTGAAGTGTGATGAACAAGAGGCAGGCCTCAGCCACAATGGGATCGCGGGGGAGAATGTGGCCTAGAGCCAAGGCTGCCCACGTGACATGAGAAATGACCTGGCTACCCTCCGACGAAGCACTACGGAGGTTAAGAAGGACTTGAATCAGGAAGACACACCAGATTGCTGTGGTTCGCAGCGAGATAACCCCGGAGTGAGTCACTAACACCAGGACCACCGCAGTACGCATTCCGTGAAGGAGCAAGACGCCCGAATGTCCCATCCATTGCGTCCAGTAGTCCGAGCACATCACCGGTGATCGGCCGGTCCCTAGGACGTCCCAACTCCAGACACCATCATCGCGAAAGTGTCTTCGCAGTGCCAGACAATGGAAGGAGTTCAGTATGGCGCTCAAACCTAGGATCGTACAGACCCAGCGGATGGCAAATTCTGGGTCAGCGAAGTTCTCTACCATAGCCTGAAATCCGACTCAACCGGCTTCGTATGGCTGCAATCGGTCTCGCCGAGCGCGCAAAGCGAGACCCGAAATTGTCGGGCCCTGGATTCCGGCGACCGCGGCTGAAGCCGCACGAAGTTCCATATCGCCTGATAGGACCGAAGGAACTCGCCAGATGGCTTTCCCTTGTCAGGCGTTCTCGCAATCCTTGAGCAACCAATCCACAGGAAGTGGGCAAGGCTGATATGCGGACTCCAGACGTAGGAGATCAACGTCCAGGGTGGCAACAACGGTACCGATTGCCAATCGGTAACTGTTCCGTCCGAGAGCCTGTCCCGAGAATGAATCTGAAAGTCAGTAGAGGGTGGGCCAGAGAAGAGTCTCCAGTGCGGAATAGGAAACAGCAAGGAAATGCGGCCGAGGCGCCTTCCGATTGAAGGCACGAACTGGCGCAGTACGGTTGTAAAAAACCACAATAGGAACATTCCAAGAATCGCAATCTTGATCATGGTTGGTGATCGTTCGGGAGGCGCCAGGATTGAGGCCCGACGTCCCATTTTCGCTGACCGAACTTAGGTGTCTTTCTAGCAATATCACGTTAACTGTCCGAACTCCATGCAGCATTTCCTCTTTCTTCGAGGCTCTCTACTCGATAAGGGACTGCAGTCCTCGGAGAAGGCCCTTTATGTAGCCGGTAGCATAGGCCCGTCCACGATGGGACCAGAGAGTGTCGTCGACCATCTGTGGGACGTGGTCATCTATAATGAGGCCGTCGAAACCCACATCGATTAAGAGCCTCATGGCCCGGACCACGTCTACATCCCCTTCGTCGATGAAGGTCTCGGTAGTGTAGGGCACTGATCCCCGGACGTTTCGGAAATGAACGTAGGCGATCCTGTCTTTTCTGCCGAAGTATTTCATTCCCTCAAACATCTTCTCCACCCCCATCTCCGCCCAGGTACCCATGCAGAAATCCAGCTTGTGGTGGGAGGCGGGAGCGATCTCCTCGATAGCTCTCTTGAAGCCGCCAATGTTTCGGAAGATTCGCGGCACTCCACCCAGTGAGTCAACGGGTGGATCGTCCGGGTGTAAGGCCAAGGTGACTCCCCACTCCCGGGCTACCGGAAGAATGGATCGAATGAAGTACTCGTAATTCGCCCACAGTTCGTTTTCTGTGTACTCCCGCCCGAAGCTGAGGGGCGCGTCCTTGGCCAGGGCGTGGTCATAGACTGTAGTCCTAGCCCCACCCCGGGTGGGTTCATCCCTGGATGTACGCCAGACACTGTTGGCCATCCAGTGATAGCCGAGGATGGGAATCCCGGCGCGTCCCATATTCCGGACCGTCTCCTGGTAGTTTTCGATCTGTTTGTCCCTTCCTGGTAGGCCCAGAATGCATCTCTGATAGAAGTAGAGTGGGACGTTCTCGATGGCCTCAAGCCGAAGTCCGTAGGACTCGATCCGGGTACGGAGCTGGAGCAGTTCCAGGTAGTCCCACTGGCACGGTGGAGTCTCTGCTGCTGGATCCTGCCAGTAGGCGGAACCTATCGGACTGGAGCCGAATGGAGTCTGTCCAGTGAGTGCTGGTGTGTTCAGGATGATCCCACTGCACCCCATCTGGGCTACGAATGTGAGGATTTCATCGGAGGCTTTCCGGATGCTGCCCGCCGCGACTCGAATCTTGTTGGTCATTGGTTTTCTCCCGAATTCCCTCCATCTTAGCGGAGACAAGAGAGCTCCTCCAGGCTTGGATCGGTGGATGAGACCCGCTTCCAGGTGCGAACCTGGCATAGTGCTGTTTAGATGAATCAAGTCTTTCCTCGAGGCCCCGGCCGAAACGTTGCTATCAAAGCATCGATGAGGAACTCGAGGTCGGAGGTTTATGCTTTCCTGAAGAAGTCAGGTCGAGGGCTCATCGACGCGGTGAGGACCTCGTGTTGAGCTCAGCAGTGTCTTCGTGCTCAGCCTCGATCAGGTCTCGAAACCGACCGTCCGATCGAGTTGCCAACTCGTCGTAAGTGCCTTTCTCGACTAACCGACCACTCTCCAGAACGAGGATCTGATCTGCTATACGAACCGTCGAAAGACGGTGGGCTATGATAACTATTGTCAGATTACCCTGCAGTCGACTGATCGCATCGTGAATTCTTCGTTGATTCTCGGAATCGAGAGAGCTGGTTGCCTCGTCCAGGATTAGAACGCTAGGCCGTCGAACCAGCGCACGCGCCAGCGCGATGCGTTGTCGCTCCCCACCTGAAAGTGCCAGACCTCGATCTCCCACAACCGTATCCAAGCCTTGGGGTAACGCCTTAACGAACTCGTCGGCCGCCGCCAGCTGGAGAGCCTCCATCAGATCTTGTTTCGCCGCCGTGGGGCTTGCCCAGAGCAGGTTTGCCCCGATCGTATCGTGCGTCAAGAAGGTCTCCTGAGACACGTACCCAACTGCCTGCCTCCAGGCGAAGAGACGATGGCCGTCCAGGACTCGTCCGTCGACTGACACACTTCCACGGTCCGGAGTGAGGAGTCCCATGAGCAAATCGGCCAGGGTCGTCTTGCCCGCACCTGAGGGACCGACGACGGCCATGGTGGAGCCTGCAGCAATTGCCAAGTTCAGGTCTCTCAGGACTTGCTGGTTTCCTCCCTTCTGATAAGAGAAATCAACGTTACTCAGCAGAATCTCACGTTCAAGGCTCAACGGCTGAGGTTTGAGAGTAGGGTGCCGCTCGCGGGCGTCGTGGCAGCGTTCCAATCCATCGATCAATGATGCGAACGCCGGGAACATGTGGAGGATTTCCTGATAGCCGCTGTGGACCTGCTGGAGTCGCGGTAGAAGTCTGGCGAAGATGAGGATGAGCAGCATGAGCTCGATTAATGGCACCGTCAGAATCTCAACCGCGACGAATAGCAGTATGCTCAAGAAGCCTGCAGACCCCATTCTGTACACTAATCTGGTGTTTTCAGATATGCGCGCGAATCTCAAGAAAGCCTTCCGAATGGCACCAGTGTTGCGACGGAACAGATCGAGGTGGTGCTGCTCCAATCCCAGATTCTTGGCCTCCTTCATCCCCGCTAGCAGCCTGTCGGACTTTCGAGGTCACACCGAACGGGCATCATTAGTGTATGGCGAATCGATTTAGAACAGTAGATCGAGAGACTCCTTATCTGTTTCCTCCTTCGGTGCAGGAATGGCTGCCGGAGACGCATCTGGCTCGCTTCGTGGTGGAGGTGGTGAGCAAGCTGGAGTTGAGGAAGTTGGAGGATTCCTACACGAAACGGGGATCGGAAGGATACCATCCGGCGGTGATGCTGGCGTTGTTGTTTTACGGGTATGCGACGGGGGTGTTTTCGAGTCGGAAGTTGGAGCAAGCCACCTACGATTCGGTGGCGTTTCGCTACCTCGCCGGCAACACGCATCCGGATCACGACACCATAGCCCATTTCCGAAAGCGGTTTTTGGAAGAGCTGAAGCCGCTGTTTGTGGAGATCTTGCTGCTGGCCCAGGCGATGGGATTTCTGAAGTTGGGCCGAGTGAGTTTGGATGGCACGAAGGTCAAAGCCAATGCCTCCAAGCACAGTGCGTTGAGCTGGGGGCACATCCAGAAACTGGAAGCGCGGCTGCGAGAAGAAGTGGACGAGTTGATGCAGCTGGCCGAGGAAGCGGATGGACGAGAAGAAACGGAAGGGATGGACATCCCGGCCGAGCTGGCGCGGCGGGAAGCACGGTTGAAAGCGATCGATCAAGCGAAGCAGAAGCTGGTCGAGCGGGCGGCCGAGCGGCAGGCGGCCGAGCACGCCGAATATGAAGGGAAGGTGGCCAAGCGGCAAGCCCAGAGGAAAAGGGGAAACAAACCGAAGGGTCGCGAACCCAAACCGCCCCGAGGAGGAATCCGAGACCAGGATCAGATCAATCTGACGGATGAAGATTCTCGGATCATGCCGGTCTCGGGCGGGGGATTTGAGCAATGCTACAACGCTCAGGCCCTGGTGGATAACGACAGTCTGTTGATTGTGGCCGTTCATGTCACGCCAAACGCCAATGACAAGAAAGAACTGAAACCGGCCCTGGCGGCGCTGCACGCATTGCCGGAGTCGTTGGGTCGGCCCCAGGAGCTGCTGGCCGACAACGGCTACTTCAGTGGTGCCAACGTGGAGCTTTGTAGCGAGCATGCGGTCCTTCCCTATATTGCGGTCGAGCGGGAAGCCCACCACTTGCCGCCGAACGAACGCTGGAAAGAACCGGAGCCACCCGGGGAAGACGCCGATGCGGTGGAGCAGATGAGATACCGGTTGAAGACCCCGGCGGGTCGAGCCATCTACGGGCAACGCAAAGCTGTCCCCGAGCCCGTCTTTGGGATCATCAAATCGGTGATGGGCTTTGCGCAGTTCTCTCTCCGAGGAGCGGAGGCGGCAGACGGGGAGTGGACTCTGGCCAGCATCGCCTGGAATCTGAAAAGAATGTACAACCTCGCCTGCCGCCAGCCGAAGCTGGCCCGTGCCACCCTCTGAAGAGGTGGGCCAGGTCGTTTCAGCGGCCAAATCACCGCCGCAGATCAGACGATTCATCGATTTCGTGCTTGGTCGTGCAAGACTTTGGATCAAACGTCAAATTTCAGAAGTGCCTGTGAGTCAAGTCCGACAGGCTGCTAGATGTTCTGTAATGTTCGCATAGAAGCGCTTGTTCAACTTCAGCAGAGCTCGGCCAGTTTGAAGGGCGGACCGGTTGAGCGGTCTTAACAGGAACCAGAAAACCAGGAGGCAGCTTAATGTGATCACTGAGAGTCCTGGAGAGATGAGTAGAGAAAGTACTACATGCATGGCCGAGACAAGAAGAGCGCTGAGACATGTCAACACATACATCGTGCCGACGGAGACACTGCGCACGTTGTCGGTCAGCGTATGGATTAAATCCGAGTTTCGGGTGCGTAAAAAGAAGAGCCAGTCGGTTTGCATGATGGCAGAATAGAACCGGTTTTCGAGCGACCTGGAAAACGACTTCTCGACGTCCGTGTTGACCAGCCTCATCCAGCGCGCCACTAGGGTGTGTGTGGTCGTCAGCACAAAAAAGGTAATCAGGATATTAGGCAAGGATTTGGCCAACCCCAGCCAATTGAACAGCGCTGCCACTCGTTCGGCAATCTCGCTCGACTGACTTCCTACGCCGACGACTTGGAGCAGTGGGAGCAGGATCAAGATGCCGAATCCGCTTAGAAAGCTTGTTAGCGCCATCAGGCACAGGGCTAGGACGGCCCGTCTTCGTTGCAGCGATACCAGCATAGACAAGTACCGCCTGACCATCCTCATCGAACTAGGGTCGAAAACTCTCATTTCGTGTCTGTAACCAACCAACCCATCACGACTTGCCGATAATCGATCGCTCCAAGTCTTGTGGTTCAAGCAACAGGACGAGACTCACCTTGATGTACCGGGCGAGGTTCAGAACCGGTGTCCTGGAAAAGATAGCGCATAGTCCGCAGGCGAGTACGAGCTAGCAGAGTTCGCGAATCCAGAGGAGGGTTCCCCATGCCATCTCATCTTCCTACTACCGTTCTCCGGACCGACTCCGGACCCCCTGGATTCCTTCTGATAGGAAGGCTTGAGTATAGAAGAAACTGTCGAGGACGGCTACGATCGGACGCATTAGGTGCGGGGCCGGTAAGTATCGGCCAATGTCCGCGTCTGGATCGTTGCTCCTTCCTTTGAATCAGATGACGTCCGGGGGGGCGAAAAGCAAGATGCCAGATTACTTTGCGAAACCAATCAGGGAAACAAATCTACAAGAGCCATATCGTCTCGGAGGAATAATCCATTCTGCCATTGAGGAAATGCTATGCTATTGGGTCACGAAGGCTCGGAGAGGTGTCCGAGTGGCTTAAGGAGCACGCTTGGAAAGCGTGTGTACGGGTAACCGTACCGCGGGTTCGAATCCCGCCCTCTCCGCCAACCTTTTGTTACTTACCTTGTTGCAATTATTTACGAGAGTTACTAGACTCTTGGTGTCGGTATTCGATCCACAAACAGACACCAAGCGATTCGTTCTGGTGTCTTCTTGGGCAATGCTATGGCACCAAGAAAGCGCGTCCGGATCATCAAGAAAGTCCGTGAGGCCAGCGGCGTGTGGCGCTTTATTTCTCTGGATCGTGTTGGTGAAAGGTATCTCTGGGACAAACGGGAGGGATGCTACTTCCTAGAGTGGTGGGAAGGAAAAAGGCGGAAACGAGAGTCGGCTGGGACAACACCTGCGCAGGCACTCGAGGCTCGGCGACGCAAACAGAACGAACTGCTGGGCGAACTTGTGTCCCGGGGTCATGAAGTGGACCAGGCAGAGCCGCAGCCAGCAACTTCAATTGGTCAAGCCACGGCCACGTTCCTTGAGCATGTCAGGGTCCATTCGCCGAGCAAGCCCCGGACCGCACGACGCTATCAGCAGGTGATGGGTCACTTCGAGAGAGTGTTGGGAAACAAGCGTTATGTCGAAGCGATCACCCGCGCTGACATAGACGATTACAAGATCAAACGCAGTAAGGAATTCAGTGTTCAGCACAAGCGCCAGATTACTCCCGGCACTGTGAATTTCGAGGTCGGAACCCTGCGCACCTTCTTCAACTACCTGATCAACGAGCGAGGTCTTGCCATAGACAACCCGTGTGCGCGGTTCAAGCCACTCAGAGACAAGAAGAGAAAAGCCAAGCGGAGACCTCCGACTTACACACAAGACGAGCTTGACCGGCTCTTTGCTGCCTGCCGCGAGTTCGACAAAGCCGTCTTCGCCACTTTGCTGTTGACTGGCTTGCGGAAAGAGGAGCTGTACTTCCTCACTCCAGAGGATGTGGATTTTAAAAGGGCGACGGTCCGGGTCACTGGGGAGGGGAAGGGAGAATTCTCTCCAAAGGACTACGAAGAGCGCATACTGCCCATTCCACCAGGTCTCGTTCCCATTCTGAAGCAAGTACCGCAGAGACCGCCCTGGTTTTTTTCGACTGACAAGGGCACCCAGCTCAACCACCTATTGCGGCGACTTAAAGAAGTGGCACGCATGGTCGGGATTCCTGACGCGACGTTGCACAAGTTCCGGCACACCTACGCGACGCGTCTTCTCGAAAGCGGATGCGACATCGTGACACTGCAGCACCTGTTGGGACACAGCGATCTTGACACAACGCGCCAATACCTCAACCCGGGCGAGGATTTGAAGCGGAAGGCAGTGAACAAGCTGTCTTTATCACCAGCTCTGCAGCCGTCTGGCTGATACGGTGGTTTGAAGTCTTCTGCTGACTCCTCAGGTTCCCCGGCGAGGTCGTTATCCGGTAGAGGACATCAGTGCCTCCCCAAGTTTTCTACCTGCGTTCATTAGGTTTGTGTATTGGTCTGGGTGTGTAGTTCCGGTCTTGAATCCATTCGACGATCTGGTGTTTTGGAAATCGGACGTTGGATTCGATCCGGACATACGGTATAAGCCCACGCTGGACATAGGTGTAAATGGTTTTGACGTTGATCTTTAGAAGTGCTTCCAGGTCCTTAGCTGTTAGAAGCTCGGGAACTTGCGGGGACTTTGAAGAATCCACAATTACCTTTGACGAAGTCATCCTCACATCGAGTCAATGGCTTTGCCTAGCCAGAGCCTTCGTGCTGAACAAGCGCTGGTTCGGAAAACCTGGATCAGCGCAACTGGCTTACTAATCATCATCTACTAGTCCCGACCTACGCTTCGTCGCGTGATGAAGTCCCTCTGTCTCTGCCAGTCCTGCAGCATCGCGCCCCTCGTTGAATGGTTCGTCAGTCCTTCAGAGCGAGGATTTGTAAACTGCAGCTGTAGCATGAGGCGGTCTCCTCATCACGCGGCAAAGCGTTCGTCCCGCAGCGAGCGGAGCGAGCGAGGATCTTAGTCCGATTGATTGCTGCTCATTTTGGATTCTGGACTTCAGCTTCCTCATCGTCACTTGATCCTTGAAGCAGTCGAACCCGGCAGCAGTGAAGCACCGTACAACCTTTTCCCAGTTACCAGGTCCTCCCAAGTCGTTCATAGCCCCCCTAGAATTTGACAACTTAATCCTTAAGTCTCTTATTTGAGATGAGTTAGTAGTTGTCACGCTATTCTCAACACGTGACGACTCTGACGATTGTGGCTCTCCAATTTGTCAGAATTGTCATTCGAGAAACATCCTCTGAGGACAGCTATCTAGTTGTATTGAATAGACTTATACGGTGAATTGTCATTTCGCTCTAATGGTATATAAAGACACTAGTGTCCAATCATAAGTCAAATAGATTCAACTGGTTACATGAACCTCCCTGGTGATTCCTGTAATCGAAGCTGGTAAGTACTTGAATTAATGGGGTTTTCTCGAAAACAGTCAGGCTGAGAATCTGTAGAGTTGTGTAGAGGCTCAGCTCCAATTTCAGGCGTTTTTTCAGGATGGCAACGAGGATATACACGGAGATGGCGATCCAGATCTGAGTTTTGACGGCGTTCGGAGAAGTCCCATAGAAGGCTTTGATGCGCAGGTGTTGCTTGATCCATTTGAAGAAAAGTTCCACGCGCCAGCGGCAACGGTACAGCTGGGCGACAGTGAGGGCAGTCAGGGAAAAGTTGTTGCTCAAGAAGACCAAGTGTTTTTGGGTCTCGGCGTCGTAGTAGCGGACTCGTCGGAGTTTGTCGGGGTACTTGTTGGCCGTGTAACGGCCGCTCAGGACCCCGGTTTGATCGCTTCTTAGCCCGATGCTCTTGTCGACACGATGGGAGTACAGACGGCGGAAATTCAGGCGCTGGTGGGCACGAATGATGAAGAAACCGGAACTCTGGTGCAGCCGATAAAGACGTGCGAAATCGAGATAGCCGCGATCCAGGATGTAAATGGAGCCGGGTTGGACCAGCAGATAGTCGAGGATATTGACGTCGTGAACCCGCCCCTCGGTGACCTCGACAAAGGTGGGGATGTTGCCACGTAAGTCGAGCAAAGTATGCAGTTTGATGGCTCCTTTGCGTTTGCGGAAGCGGGCCCAAGGGAACACCGAAAGACACAGATCGATGGTGGTGGAATCGAGCGCGTAGACCGTTTTTCCAGTTCCACGGCAAAGGGCTCGCCTGCGTACAAAGTCCGTGCCTCTTGGATCAAGACTTGAGCGAAATCGGCATAAATGCGCCAATCCCGATTCTCGTTGGTATGGGCCAAAGAGCTGCGGGCCACGCGGCCTCGAATTCCCATGTGGTAGAGTCTGCCTGCAACCGAACCTAGCGTGGCTTCGATATCCCGCAGACTCTCGCGATAGGTCAACTGGGCGAAGACCATACACAGCCACTGCTTCCAGCAGGAGAAGTCTTTTATCTTGTAATCTCCTCGGTAGCGTTGAGCACAGAGTTGAAATTGATACCTGGGGACGCAATCCATCAGCTGGGCAAAGACGGTTCTGCGCATATCCATCTAGGCATCCTATCGGCTTGCAGGCCACAGGATTGGAGAACCGGGTCGGCACCTGCCACAGTTTCATATCAAAAAGTATCGAAAAAATTGGATTTCGATGTTAAAACAATTCTTACCAGTAACTTAGAGTTGTGCGATAGAACAACGTTTGGACACTAGTGATATAAAGAATCTTATTCATCCCACGTCACTGAGGATGTCGCTGATGAGAGTGGATCTCCTGCGGTAGAGCCCATGGCCCACCCTCTCGATCCAACCCTTTGCCACTAACTGCTTGAGCTGCCGATCAACGGTGCTGTTAGATAGATTCCCCACACCATTGCCCCCATTCTTGACTTCTTCGATAATCTTCTCGCGAGAGATCGGCTTCTGCCTGAGGATCCGATAGACAGGGAAGTCCAAGGTGATCTGATCCTCCTCGTTCGCAATTCGGAACGCCCCTTTGTCGTCTCGCAGCAGTGTCACTCGGAGATCTGCAAAGTTGGGTCCTCGAAGATGCAAGGTAATCGCCCTATCTAGACCGTAAGAGCTTGGAACCTTGGAGTACGACTCTTTCCCTCCTTTTACTGGCTACTTGGGATCGATCCTCAGACTGTCTTATGCAACCCTGTTTTTGGATGCTTTCTCTGGGCTCTGCGCAGGGGGATGCAAGGCGAACTTCCTAAGGGGATGGAAGATCCACTTTCACCTGCCCCATATAGGGAATTGCTTGCGGCCATCGCGGAACGGATCGTCCAGCCAACGTTAATGGAAGAACTTTATCTCAGACTTTTCTCGTCAAATAAGCAGTGGGGGGACCGCCGTCACTTGCTGTGCAAGTACAAGTACCTCCACGGCAAAGCAACGAAGCTTTGCCGCGGTAAGTATGTGATTTCGATAACGTAAAAGTGACCCGTTTTGGGGGCGAGTGATCGAGCAAAAGTGACCCACCCCAATCAGACCTCTGTTTTAGTCTGTTGTGATTGTAAACGACAGACGAAGCGGAGGTTATAGGTGATTGGGATGGATCAGTATGAGCTTATCAGAACGGCGTCGCGTGTGTATGGAAAGAGCATCCGGCAGATTCGGCGAGAGACGGGACACCATCGAAGGACGATTCGCAAAGCGCTGGCCGGGAAAGAACCGAAGTATCGTCGGCAGAAAGAGCCGAGGGCACCGATCATGGATCCGGTCGCGAAGATCGTCGAGCGGTGGCTGCTGGGCGACCGCCAAGAGCCGCGCAAGCAAAGGCACACAGCTCGAAGGGTCTACACCCGGCTGGTGGAGGAACATCAGTTTACGGGAGCGGAGGTGAGCGTGCGGCGCTGGGTGCGGGAATGGAAAGCCGCTCACGGCTGGGGCCGGCGCGAGGCCGTGCTGCCGCTGGATCCGGAGGTGGCACGGGAAGCCGAAGTGGACTGGGGTACGGCCTGGGTCCAGATGGCCGGCCTGCGTCGGCAGGTCAAGCTCTTTGTGATGCGCCCTCGCTACTCGGGTAAGCCCTTTGTGCGAGCGTATCCCTGGGAGCGTCAGGAGATGTTCTTCGACGGCCATATGCACGCCTTCTCCTACTACGGAGGCGTCTTCGGAGAGCTGGTCTACGACAACCTCACGCAGGCGGTGAAGCGGATCCTGCGGGGCCGCCAGCGAGTGGAGCAGGAACGGTTCGTCTCCTTTCGCAGTCACTACACCTTTGAGGCCCGGTACTGCACGCCGGGACGAGGACAGGAAAAAGGAGGAGCCGAGGGACTGATCGGTTTTGCCCGGCGCAACTTCCTGGTGCCGCTGCCTTCTGTCGAAGACTTTGAGAAATTGAACCAACTCTTGGCCCAGCGCTGTGAGCAGTATGGGAGCCACCGGATTGGAGGTCGGGAAGATTCCCGCACGGTGGACGAACGCTTCGAAGCGGAACGCGGCTCTCTGCTGCCGCTTCCGGATCAACCCTTTGAAAACTTCAAGCCGGTCCGGGTCAAGGTGGATGCCTATCAGACCGCCCGAGTGGATCACAATCGGTACTCGGTGCCTCGAGCCTACGTCGGATGCTGGCTCTGGGCCCACGTCGGTTGCGAGCAGATTCTCTTGTACGCCTCCGATCGGAAGGTGAGCCAACACGATCGCCTCTTCTGGAAGAGCCAGTGGCAGATCGATCCGCTGCACTATCTGGACCTGATCTATGAGCGGGTGGGCGCGTTTGAAAGCGCTCGAGCCATTGTCCAGTGGCGGCGGCAGTGGCCAGCGGATTACGAAGTGCTATTGCAGGCGCTGCGTCGCCGTCAGGGCGAAGGCCGGGGGACCCGCGAGTTTGTTCAGGTCTTGCAGCTGCATCGCCAGTACGAGAGCTCCCGGGTGGAAGCGGCCGTCCGCTTGGTGCTGGAGAAGGGCTGTCCAGGCTATGAATCGATCCGTCATCTGCTTCGAGCTCAGGAAGCACCACTGCTGTCGACGGAGCCCCTGCCCGCGGAGTTGATTCCCGGGGTGACCGATCAGCCGGTCCCAGTCAGTGATCTGAACGCCTTTAACGCCCTCTTGCCGGCAGCTGCGCTATGAGTCAACTCAGCGACACCGTCCTGCTGGAGGATCATCTCAAACGCTTGCGTTTACCGGCGATGCTGCGCGAATACCCGGAGTGCGCCCGCCAGGCCCGAGAGGGAGGCGAAAGCTACGAGGGCTTTCTGCTGAATCTGGCCACCCGAGAGCTGACTCAGCGTCAGGCCAATCAACTCAAACGTCGGCTTAAAGAGGCCCGCTTTCCGGTGATGAAAACCCTGGAAGGGACAGACTTCAAGAAGTGGCCGGGTCTGGAGGCGCTGCAGGTCCGAGAACTGCTGCAGTGCGATTACATCCCTCGGCGAGAGAATCTGGCGTTCATCGGCCGCCATGGCACGGGAAAAAGTCATGCCGCCACGGTCCTGGGCGTCGAAGCCTGCCGCCAAGGCTACCGGGTGCTGTTCTGGACGGCGGCGGAGTTGGTCAACACCCTGGTCGAAGCCCGGGAGGAACGACAGCTGCAGCGACTGCTCAAACGGTTCGACCGCTTTGAGTTGGTCATCATCGATGAGATCGGCTACATCCCCCTCTCCCAGGAGGGCGCCCAGCTGCTGTTTCAAGTCTTCGCCAATCGCTACGAAAGGGCCTCGCTCCTGGTGACGTCCAACCTAGCCTTTGCCGAATGGACGAAGGTCTTTGGCGATGCGGCCCTGACCGCCGCGCTACTGGATCGACTGACCCATCACTGTCAGATCTATCCCTTCGACTGGGAAAGCATCCGCCTGACGGAGAGCCTCAAACGGCACGGCAAAAAGCGCCCAAAGCGCGCAGTGGCTGCCCCTGCGCCCCCTGCGGGGGCTAATAAGGAAGCGGATCAAGAGGGGGCCCCAAACCCCGCTTGATCCTGACCTCTATTGATTATGAACTAGGAAAAACAACTTTAACCCGGGTGGGTCACTTTTACTTGATCACGCCGGGTCACTTTTACCTTGTCATTACGAGGTGGGTTGCCCCCAGGAACAATCCGTGTCATGTTGATGTTTTGCCTAGGTTGGACAGATTCGGATCATCCTCGATCCAGCGAATTGCTAGCTTGGAAGGCTCGTGTCCTACAGAAGCCTGACATGCGAGAAGTTCGGAGACCCTCTCCTTGGGTTCGGGCTCAGCTCTCGGGGCCATTTGGTGTCGGTTTGGTGTCTATTTCTGTGGAGCACCAGATAGACTCGGTGAGATGGCAGAGACTCAGGAGAAAATCCGCAAGTTGCTCTAGCTATTGATCATAGAGAGCATCTTAAGGTTTTTCAATGAGTTAGCTGAGAGAGTGGGGTAGAATCCCGCCCTCTCCGCCACGATTAACGCGGGTTCGTAATCCAGCCCCCGATGCTTAGCCTGGACCTTTCTCCAGCGGCGGGGGAGACAGGCGTAATGAAGTGTGCTTTATGCGCGGTCACGTCGAAAACCACGAGACTGTTGTACTCAGCTTCAATCTCCGTGACGTTTTGGCCATGGTCGACGACAGATAGTGCTCCGCCGAAACGCGGAGGCCAATGAGCAGAAAGATACAGCACGAAAGCAAGGCGACGATTATTGTCTCTATCATCATGGGTTCGGAGAAACTCGCCTTTCTTGGTGGCGTGCACCGTCACCACCGTGCTTGCACCAAGAGGGAGTCCAGAGATAGCTTCTAGAAACAGCTTGAATCCTGATTGGACCACCGCTGAACGGAATTTGAGGAAAATGATGAGGTTAGGGCTGAGTCGGAACTCTGGGGATATCTTTTCCCAATCAACAACTCGATACAGAAAGAATCTGTCTTTTTCTTCTGCTTTGAGCCATTCGTCTTCGGCGATGTCGTTTCGGGAGCCGACGGCAGAATATAGACCGTATCTTGGCCGATAGACCGCTTCGTTTGTCAGAAAACGGGTGATTTTCTCGGCTACATGGCTATGCAAGAAAGACTTTAGCGTAAGCATGCGGGTGGGGTGAGACACGAACGCCTCCTGATAGGCCAACAGCTCACTCGCCTCAAGATGGTGGGGTTGAACAAAAGCACCTAACTCATCAAATTTGCCCACGGAGTCCTCCAGACTAGTCTCCAGACTTCTAGTAACCTGATTGTAGCAATTGGCCAGTGCTCTTTATCGGCACCTTTGTGCGTGCGAGATGTAATCGAAGAAGCTCCGAATGTCCGCACTGAGGATTACAGTGAATCCTTGGCGGTGGAGCTTCAACACTCGCCGCAGGGGCTTCGGAATGAAGGTCCCCGTTTTGAGGTCTCGCATCAGAGCTGGAAGGTTGTCGTCAAGGTTGGCGGTCGAATGCTCCACCCTGCTATTCCGAACCGCTAGTTCGTGAGACTGACAATCGCGGTGGCTGCCTTTCGCAAAGAGGTACCAAAGGTTGACGATCGAGATCCCGGCAAACTGCGCTTTGCCACGCCGCCGCGAGATCGCGAAACCCGTCAGTGCCGTTCGACTTTCCAGTGTGCCTCGCAGGGCAGGACACTCTGACCGCCTCGGAGGCCGATGATTCTTTCTTTGATGCCGTGTTTCTGGCGGTAATCGTGGACGGCCTTGAGGCAACCGCCTCGGAGGCCGATGATTCTTTCTTTGATGCCGTGTTTCTGGCGGTAATCGTGGACGGCCCAGCCAGATGCCAATCGTCGATAACCAGATAGCCTCCTACAGACAATTTCGGATAGAGGTGTTCCAACGCATCTTGTGTAGATTCGTATGAATCAGCATCGAGGCGGACCAATGCGAACTGCCCGAAACGTGCCTTAGGAAACGTCTCGGAGAAAGTACCCTCCAGAAAACATACCTGTTCGTCGAGTAGTTGGTAGCGGCTGAAGATCGACTTGACCTCATCCAGACCACAAACCCATCGATCTTCCCAACTGTCTACCCGGTCGGACTTGCTCTTGCTACTTGAATAGGGAATACCGGAGAATGTATCCGCTACCCACACCCGTCTATCGCTATCGCCAAAGGCTTTCAGAGCCGCTCTCATGAAAATGCAACATCCCCCCCTATAGACCCCCGCTTCGACAAAGTCTCCTGGAACATCATTGGCCAACACGTCTCGGATCAGCGATTCTAAAGAGTCTAATTGTGACTTGTTCAGAAGAGTATGGGGTCTAGACTGCTCCGGAATCTTCCATTCGTAGTTCGCATAGTGACTTCGGCTAAGCGCATAGTACCTCTCATACTCCGTATTCTGTCCAAGATAAAGGTAGTTGCTCAGAGCTCGCTTGATCAATTCCAGATACAGAGTTCTTTCTGTCATCTTGAGCACCATTCTCGCATGTGTATCCTTGGGCGCGCTTTGGCTCGATCACCTACACTAAATACGAAATGCGATACAGGTGTAGAGACCGAGGAGAAAACTCGCAAGTTGAGCCAGTTGTTGATGATAGAAAGCCTCGGCACGTTTTGCAACGAGCTAGCTGAGAGCGTGGGATAGAATCCTGCCCCTCGGCCCAACGTTCTCTGGGTTCCAAAGAATCCAGTTTCCAGGTTTCGTGACGGCAGGGTAAATTGCGGATTGTGGCATCTCCTCGGCCTACCCGCCGGACTGGTGCCCGCTATGGTGCACCGCTGTTTGTAAGGCGCTTCAGTTGTCAAGTCTTTCGAGGGCTGCAGGTACCGATTGCTCAGCTCCTTTCGGATTGACGTACCCATGATGTGCGAAATAATTCTCATCCGAGACTCTAAAGTGGAATGTCGAACCCGTCGCCTGCGGCTCTGCTAACAATGCGAAGGACCTATCTCGATCGTGCGAAAGTGATCGCATCTCTTCAGTGAGGGTGATGGCTTGGCTTATGTTTTCCGCCCGGAATTGCATCGCCTCGTTCCCACTGAAGAGTGATTTGGGCCGCAATGATCTTCACAAATGGTACAGCTTGAGGGTGGCCTGAAGCGGTGGGCGGTAGCTGTCGGTTTTGGGCGGAGTAGATTCGCTTCGCGAATTCTGACAGCTCCTCAGTGTTATGCGGACGATCGCTCCCGGGTTCGTATAGTGCGGCCAAATATCTATCGAGGACGACAAGAAGCAGGAGTCGAGAGTTGAGCATCTGTGAGATCGTTATTCAAGAAAAGATAAATAACCTCGCTTCCATCAAACCAGCGCGCAGCATCCAGGCTCGATTGGCAACGGCAAGACGAATATCGATCGAGATGCCATCCCGCAGAAGCATTCGAACTTCAGGGGATTCTCTTCCTCTGCTAACCCCGCTTAAGGTTAAGATTCACTCTCAGCTGCAGCCTGGCCGATTCATATCCTCGATGACCCTGGGATATCAATCTGTTTTGGAGGTACGCACCTATTCTTCGAATAATCGGGCGGCAACTACCACTACCAGGCCATCAGGTGAATGGAAAATGAGCTTCATCCACCACGTCCTTGGACTCTACTTCCCTTCACTGCCCACGCTGGACCGGACGTGAGTCGGGAGCTTCTGTAATTGGACGGCTTGAACGCGTTGATGCTATCCTTCGTTGGTGTTTCAGGAGGTGTTAGATGGGTGTTCACCCGATGGATGAGTTGTGCTGAGAGTTCGAATTTCGCCACAGCTGGTGTTACACGAGACAAGCGATGGGGCAGTCTTGGTTGATCTCGGCACTGAGGGATGCTACGGAATAGACGAGGTTGGCACTCGAATGCTTCAACTATTGGATGAGAATGGGGACGTCGCCGAGACCGTCGCGGCCTTGCTGCAAGAGTATGATGTTCAGGAAGCGCAGCTCAGAGCGGATCTGGAGGGGCTGATCCAGAGACTGGCAGCGCTCGGGCTCGTAGTTGCGGAGGGGTAGTTCAGGATCATAGCCCAACTAGGCAGGCTCGGATGGATGAAATCATCGTAGTGGGAATTGGGCCCGGGCCCCTCAAGTATCTCACCCGTGAGGCCGAGGAGGAGTTGTTAAAGGCTGAGAAGGTCTTCCTGCGATTGAGCAATCACCCGGTTTGCGGTTGGCTCAGAGATCAGGGCAAGCATGTCGTCTGTTTCGATTTCGCCTACGGTATCCCCAAGCTCAGCTTCACAGACATATACAAGCTTATTGTAAGTACCCTCATTAGGGAGGCTCGGCTCAGGGGGCACGTGGTGTACAGTGTTCCGGGGAACCCATCTGTTTTTGAGGCCACGACAAGGTGGCTCCGAAAAGAGGCAGAATCAGGCGCCATTCGGATCAAGCTCATACCGGGAATGAGCTTCCTGGACCTTATCTACTCGGAGTTGGGTCTCGATCCGGGAGCAGGCCTGCAGATCCTAACGCCAAAACGACATCTCAGTAGGTCGGTGTTCAGTAAGCACCTTGGCCTCATCGTCGCACAAATCATGGTCCGCGAGAGTCCTAGCGACGACATACCAGACCTAGGATTCGTGGGGAGGCACCTACTGAGGGAGTTCCCACCTGATCATCCGGTAACGCTGATCTGGACATCGTGTCTACCCGACTATACAACTGAGTCGAGGACTTTAGCACTGGGTGATCTTGTGCAACAGCTTCCAGAGGAGCCAGCTTTTGCGAGCCTTTATGTGCCGCCGAGAACTAGAAAATAGCGGCGTCAGCCCATACCAACGACTACAGATTTGAGAAAGTGCGGCGCTTATCTGGACCGCTTCGTGGTCCTAGGGAAGACTCATATTAGAGACGAGATCGAGAGAAGCTCCGGTCAGCATGTTCGCTGTGGTGTACGGGGAACCAGTCACGGAAAGAGACCAACTTGTCGCCAGTTGGACCATTCATCTCCGGAAAGCAACCTTAAAAAAAGAATTCCTCTGGGATTTAGAAGTGCAGGAGATGGTCTGGAATGGGGTTTCAGGGTCCTCCACTAACCGCTTCAGTCGGCGAGCCAATGAAAATGATTGATGAACACGCGCCGCTCGTCCCTTCCAACAGTCGACGATTTCCGAATCACCGGAGCAACCTCCCTTTCCGCGAATTGCGTCGCGTCCTCCATCCTCCTGATCCCAAGACGCCCTAGGCGATCCACAAGACGTGTTCGGCGCTGCTCAGGAATCGTGGCACTGCGATATTGGCCGAAGGCAAAGGATGCGTCTGTCATGATCTTGTTGATACTCATTTCGTGGAAGTCGTCGGACTGTCTCCATCCTCTGAGTCCCGATGCAAGGACTCCCAATAAGACCCCGCACCCCAACACCCATCGGACAATTCGATGGCGTGGCAGTCGAGCATGACTGCATTCATCCCAGATCTTGACGACAACGACAGAAAAACCTATCAATCCGACACACGTCGGAATTAAGACCAGATTCGATCTTACCGCGGTAAAGGCGGTAAAGGTATTTGTCAGCCAAACAAGAGCGATGACAAAGAGTCGCCTCCACTCAACGGCAGTCCCGCCACCCGCCGAGATTGCAAAGGTCTACAACTATGCCCGAGAAGGCGGCTACGATGCTGTTTACACCTTCTTTTCCGAAAAAACCGACTCGTGCTGGCGAAACCTCGGAAGCTGCCTGACCAATCGACTCTCTGACTACGTGTTGGACAAGCCAAACGGATTGTATCTATCCAGCTTCCGCTGTATCAGCGCATTCGTGGCGAGGCATATCTGCAAGTACGAGGGTGCCTTTCCCTATATCGATGGAATAGTTCTCCAAGTCACGGGAAGGATCGGACAGGTGGAGGTAGAGCATCGGAAGCGTGCAGTAGGCTCCAGCGGGTATACACTACGTAGTCTGCTCCACCTGTGGAGCAACAGGTTCGTGAATTACTCGATAGCCCCCCTTCGCATAAGCACCGTCATTGGAACCTTTTTCGCCTTGTTGGGGTTCTTGGGCGCGGTGGAAGTCGTCATAGAAAGTTTCCTACTAGACAATCCGGCGGGCTGGGAGTCGATTATGTGTGGGCTGTTCATCTTCTGTGGGACGCAGCTCCTGATTCTTGGCATTATCGGAGAGTACGTAGGCCGTCTCTATCTCAACTCTAACAAGCGCCCCCAATATGTAGTGCGCGAGGTTATTCGCAAGCCCTATTTGCCCGACCAACTCTGAAGCAGTCAAGGGGCGCTGAAAAGCGTTCGTAGGTGTAGCCCGGGCCTTACTCTCGACAGTTGACTGCCACCGAACCCAGCCCTACGTAGGCACAGTCGCGCGCAGGAGACCCTCCAACAGACTTCTCCACCGTCGTCTCCAGAACTCGGCTCACTCCCAGCCGTTGTTTGCACGGTGTTCCTAGTCTCTACTCTCTTGACGGTGATAGCTACCACCATTCCTCTTCGCAAAGATAACGATAGAGAAGAGAGTAAGGGTGAAGCTGATTCGGCTGACCAAGGTAGACGGTCAGTCGGTCTGGAAGTCTCAGGCAGTTTTTGGTCGCACCGTTTGCTCGTCACTCTCCCGATGGCTGGCGGAATGTTCTGGTGGGACGACGCCTTTTCAGGAGTGGACTCTTTTTCGGGTGGCAGAGGTTGTCACGGAAGCTGTAACCGGGAGCGTGAGGAGCGTGATGTGAGAACACGAGTTTCGGTAATCGGAGCGGTGCTATCTGTACTAGTTTTGGTTGGCCTGCTGTCGGCTGCCGGCTCTGAGGCAGCGTTAGGCCAGACCCGGCCGGCAAGGGGAATCCCAGATACTACCGGCCCTGATTCAGCTGGAGATGAGCCGGAGGAATTTCAGCAGAGTGGACGATTTGTGAACTTGACACGTGGTCTGAGTTCACTGGGAGAAATAGATGACGATCTTCCCGACCCTGATCCTCCCTTCTGTCTGAAGTATCCAGTAGATCCCCTGTGCGATGCTCAACGACGACGGCACTTTTCAATAAGGGTTCCACGAGATTTGAAGCAGTTCAAGATTTGGTTCTTCGACGGCGATACCCGCCCGCAGTCGGGAGGCGCTTTCAGTTGGGATAACTGTCAGGGAGACAGCTGTGCCTATCTCATGAACGAGGTGCAGTACACCCTGTTTCTTGATCCAAGTGGTCCATTTCAGGCTTCCGAGGTGCCGCCGGGTCAGGCCCCTCGAGCCAACTCGGATCCCGGTGACGTGGCCCGTACATTCTCCGGGGCTTCGATGCCTGACAACAAATGGGTGAGTTTCACCGTAGACCAGGCGCCTGGCGCTTGTGGCAGTCGACTGCTGCCCGACGGGGTTACCCAGGTGGCCAATAGCATGTGTGGTTACCACTTGGTGCTGAACTGGATTCCAAACACTGCACCCAAACCCGTTTTGCTGACGGATGAACAGGCCAACTTCAAGATAGGTGTCGCCGGGCTCGGTGCGTCCGTGTTTGTTTACGACGAGTCTAACCTTGGCTACGTTGGATTCAATGGTCTAGGGACGAACTTTCCCGGCCCAACCACCTTCGACGGGACCTTTGGTTTTACGCTACCGGCCAACTTCAAAACTGAGCCGCTCTGGTTTACACCGTTGCTCGAGGGAGACTTCGATGTTGCTAATGATGGGGACGATCCGAACTTCCTGGGTCTGCCGATCTTTCCTTCAAGAAACGCACTACCTGAGGGTATCATGCCAGGGAATCCGGCCGACGGAGGAGCCTCTGCTGACCCCCTTTTTAGCTGGGAGACACCGGAAGCACCCAACGTCATCTACACCCTGACCGCCCCCGGAGAGATCTGGTCAAGGATGAACCTCAATCCATCCGGTGATAGCGAATGGGAGGGTTTTAGCTTGGGCAAAGAAGAAGTCGGGCCTCCGGCCTCCATAGTCGACGATATGGTGCCCTCGATTCCCAATGGCGACTACAAACTTGAGGTCAAGGGTCTAGACGCTCGCAACACGGTGTTTATCAGTTTCAATCATCCTGCCACCGATGACCCCGAGGGCGCTGAGTGCAGGGGGGACATTGTGCAATTGACGCTCCGCAACAATGGGCCCGAGGCAGACATCGAAGTGAGGAACGAGGAAGGGGATTTCCTTGGCGAGTTTCCTCAGGTGCTCGGCGGGAGCACATTTCTCGTAAACATCCCGAAGCCGACTCCAAGCATTAGTGTGAACAAAACCAAAATCCCAACCTCTTGTGGTCGTGAGGTTCTTGGTAAAGACGGAGACGATGAAAAAAGTGACGCCTGTAAGGTCACTGCCCCAGGCCGTCTCTTCGGCAAGTTCGAGATCGTGAACGGGGTCAGCTCGGTTGGTGGCCCGCTCGCCAAGGGTGCTCGTTGTCCCGATTTGGTCGACGCCAAGGATCCATATCGTCCCGATCAAGGTGGAGATTACTGCTTACCTGAAAGCGAAACCAGGCTGCGATCGCTCACGCTGGAATACACAGGTAAGCGCTGCGACTCTACCAGCAGCAAGCAGTCCAGGAGGGGGTGTCGAGGGCGCGGTTCCCTTCCAAAGGTAGCTCAGATCCGAGCCACTGGTGGAGGTCGCGTTTACTTCGATGGCTCTAATGTCTCGGTGGGTTCGCAGATTCGATTGACTTCTCCAGATCCACACAGACCCCTCGCAAGAGACACCAGAGTTCAGATCGAGAACGGGAGGGGAAGACGAGTACAGCTGCTCAGGTTCCACACATCTTGCTCGAAGCCGTTGAAGCGAGGTGATCAATTTGGAAGTCTTCTGGTCACAGAGCTGGAGACGGTACCAGAATAGCAGACCGCTCTCGAGTATCTAGCCCGCCTTTCTCAGCGCCACTCTACTCGGCGTCGCAATCATCCGCCCCGGCTGTGTTATGATCGGTCGGCCTCCTCGACGTACTGCACGAGTACGACCAACGCAGGCTCGCCACGGGTGGTCTTGGTCGCAAGCCTTGCCAGGACGGCGCTTGCGACGCCTCGTTACGATAGGCGGTGACAAATTGGGGCATCAGCTCTACGGCGGCTGACTGAGAAGAAGCAGACTTCGGGTTCCACATTCTTGAGACATCCCGGAAAAATGGGTAGGTTGCTTCCTTCCGAAGTTCCACTGCTCCTATCCTGTCCTCGCACCGAAATGGACTCAACGAATGTCCAGCACATTGACTGGCTCTATTTGAGATGGTCTGCAGACTGGCATGCCGTGATAGGCCGGCGTACTACAGCCTGTTGCGACTCTTCCTAGTGGTTTGGGAAGTCTTTCTCGTGTTGGCAGAACTAGGGCAGAGTTTCTGGGCCAATACCATTCGACATCTCTATCTTGCGCCCTGGCTATTTAGTCTTTGCGAGGAGTTAGGCGAGGAAGAAATCCCCGCGATTCCCTACAAAGGGACGGCTTTGGCGGCGACGGTCTATGAAGACCTATCGCCGTCGCAGCCGGTGATCTCGACATGCTGGTTCATCGTCAAGATACTTGGAGAATTGGCGATTTTCCTCTCTCTAAAGCTGACTGCTCCGAAGCGGTAGGAGCGAGAGATCCCACCTGGCCCTCGCCTAGCAGTTGACCCCTTCGCCGTCTTCCCTGAGCATTTCCACCAGCTGGCTCTTCTACTGCAGCTTGTATTGGCGAGCCCTCAGAAACCTGAACGATCTGGCAAGAATTTCTTGAGAGTTTCTCCCTCTGTGCTGACGCGCTCTGCCTGTTCTAGCAACCACAGATATGACAAAAGTGGCCGTTTCCGGTGTCCAGGACTTCGCTTCTCTAACTCGAAGACAGGTAAGCCACTGGTTTGACCAGTGAGACGATCAAGGTTTGACATTTAGATTCAGTAATAGGATGCCTCCTTTGGGGCTTGGCGGTACCCACAAAGGAGGCATAAAGCATGTCATATGAGAGCTTAAGTCATACCCGATGGGACTGCAAATACCCTATCGTGTTTGTTCCCAAAGGGAGAAGGAAAGTGCTGTACGGAAAGATTCGAGAGTTTCTGGGTCCGGTCTTCCGAGAATTGGCGAGGCAAAGGGAGAGCGCCATCCTGGAAGGGCACATGGTGGTCGATCATGTGCATATGTTGATCCAGGTGCCGCCGAAGTATTCGGTGGCTCAGGTGATCGGCTACCTGAAGGGGAAAAGTGCGATAGCGGTGGTCCGTCAATTTGGCGGCAGGAAGCGCAACTTCAACGGGGAAAAGTTGTGGGCACGCGGCTATGCGGTCTCCACGGTTGGATTCGAGGAGAAGCAAATTCGCAAGTACATCCGCCAC
Organism: Acidobacteriota bacterium; assembly: GCA_965219005.1. Lineage (GTDB taxonomy): Bacteria > Acidobacteriota > UBA6911 > RPQK01 > JAJDTT01 > CAUZIZ01. The sequence goes on from CBDCMS010000004.1 coordinate 1,459,299, forward strand.
CAAGATCACCTCGACAGTAAAGACGACGGCTTGTTTTAACGAGTAAGGATTGGCCGCCCTTGGGGCGGCTCACAACCGCCAAGCTCCCCGCTCTGCGGGGACGTTATGACTCACTCTTACCTGAAACATGAACACGCTGCGGGAAGTTGTAGGCTGCACTGAGACAAGAAATATCCCTGCCTGGGAAAAACGCAAGTGAACGGCAACTCCTAACAAGCGATAAGGTTAGTGTCGGCGGACTTACTGGGTTGACCCGTCGAGTCACCCATGTGAGGGTATGGTCTGATCCTCTGGACTCGCCTCGGTATCTCGCATAGAATCCACTCGAAGACCCGCTCTGTTGGGTCCTATATTCGACGTAGCCCGGTTTGTAAAGTCCTCATGAATCAGGAAAAACTTCAAGAAAATGAGACCGTCTCGGCCGGAGCGCTGCCGCCCTGGACGATAGGTGACTTACCCAAGCCCCCGAGTCTCGGCTGGCGCAGTTGGACAGCGCTACTCGGTCCAGGCGTACTGATGGCCGGGGCGTCGATCGGCTCCGGCGAGTGGCTAGCTGGACCGGGTGTGACAGCCCAGTACGGCGGCACCCTGCTGTGGGTGGCAACTTTGAGCATCGTGGCCCAGGTCTTCTGCAACCTGGAGTTCATGCGCTATGCGCTGTACTGTGGCGAACCGATCCAGGTGGGCGCCCTTCGGACCAAGCCGGGGCCCAAGGTGTGGACTGTCTTCTATGCGCTGTTGGAGTTCGGGCATATCTGGCCATTCAATGTCGCCAGCGCATCGGTCGCTGTTGCTGCCATCATGCTCGGCCACCTGCCCAGGGCAGGCGACAGCGGATTCGTCCATGTTCTAAGCTGCGTTCTCTTCTTGATCGCTTTCATTCCCCTCATTTTCGGCGGAACAGTCTACAAGACGCTAGAGCGGATCATGACCGGAAAGCTGGTCATCGTCTTGATCTTCCTCTGTTTTGTGGGCGTCTTTCTAATTTCGGAGCGAACGATGAGCGAGGTGTTCACTGGCTTCCTCCGCTTCGGCCAGATTCCGTTGCGGGCCAGTACCATTGTCGATGGCCGGCATTTCACGCTGACCGAACGAGAAGGGGAGGTGTCCTACACCGTGCGCGGCACAGTCGAAGCAACGGGCACGGTTGTAACCGAGTTCCGCGTAGGGGAAGAGGTCTACAAGATCGGCTCCCAGATTCCCCCCCAACAGGAGCAGCGCCATCGACAGATGGTAGCCCATGCCGAGGAATTGGCCCGGCCGGAGCGATTCTTCGTCGAAGAAGTGGAAGGCCAGGTTGCGCTGATCCTGGAAGGCAGCATCGACGAGAATGATCGTAGCTGGCTCCTCGAGCAGGTCTCCGTAAGGGACCAAGATGGCGAGCACAACTACCAGCAGCTGGCCGATATACCGGAGGAGGCTATACGAGAGAAAGCACGCGAACTAACGCAGACCCAGGGTATCCGGCGGGTGCAGTTTGTCGGCTACGTTCACGAGAAGGGGCGGCTGCCGAACTTGGATTGGGCGATTATTGCGACCTTCGCCGCGATCGCTGGGGCGGGAGGGCTGACAAACGTGCTGTTGTCCAACTATGCGCGGGACAAGGGTTGGGGCATGGGAGCTAACGTAGGCGCCATCGCCAGCGCGGTGGGCGGCAGGACCGTTACCCTTTCGCACGTAGGCCAGGTGTTCCGCCCCACCGAGCAAAACATGGGCCACTGGCGTGGCTGGATGCGGCATATCGTTCGCGACCAGGCTCTGGTCTGGATGGTGTGCTGCTTCATCGGCATGGCGTTGCCCTGCATGATGTCTTTGGAATTCATCCGGAATGCTCCGGTATCCGGAATCCGAGTGGCAGGTATGACCGCCGAAGGAATCGACTACCGATATCCCGGTTACGGTTTATGGCTGGTGACGCTGTTGGTCGGTTTTTTGATCTTGTACCCGGGTCAGATCATGTCGGGTGACACGATTCCCCGACGCTGGTGCGACATCATCTGGACGGCCAGTTCCCGCGCTCGCCGTCTGGGCCCTGAGAAGGTGAAGCACCTTTACTACGGACTCATGGTGCTGATAGGGGCGTGGGGACTGCTGGTCCTGATGTTCTTGGAACCTCTGACCATACTCAAGATCGGAGGCGTCTCGATGAATGTGGGCCTCGGGGCTTCATCCCTTCACGCTCTGTACGTGAACTGCACTCTGCTGCCCCCTGCGGTACGACCCAACTGGTTCATGCGAATAGGGGTCGTCTTTTGCGGCCTCTTCTTTTTCGGTATCAGCGGGATTGTGTTGGTGTCGCTGCTATGAACCTTGTAACGGGAAGCCCTCTGCCCGCCCTGGTGTCTTCTCGACAAAGCAGAGCTTCGCGCCGGTGCTCAATTCACTTTCTGAGACAGGCTGCGGTGAATAGTCTCGACCCATCGCTCGGTTGAAATGAAGCCAACACCCCACGCTTTCCACTTCTCGGGTAGTCCCTCAGCCCTGATTTGATCAAGCGTTTTTCCATCCGCCATCCTCTCTCGAACGAGGTCCCTGGTTTCAATCAGCATGTCGTGATAGGCCTTCAGATCGTTCAAAGATGAGACCGGGCCATGGCCCGGAATGATTTTTACACCAGAGGGAAGCTGCAGGACCAACTTCCCGATGTTCTCGATGAGGCCTTCCACGTCTCCGCCGCTCTCGAGGTCGACGAAGGGAAACCGTCCCACAAAGAAGACATCTCCCATGTGGGCAACTTTCGACTGGGTGAAGAACAAGACAACATCTCCATCGGTATGACCATGTGGGTAGTGGATCGCCTTGATTTCTTCCCCGTTGAAGTGAACCGATAGAGATTCGTCGAACGTAACCACGGGCCATGCTTCTTTGGGTGCTGGCGGCGAGGTGCGACCACCCCTCGTCTGTTCTGTCATCAGACGTTTCCTAACGTTGGCATGGGCAATGATCGGTGCCTCCGGTCCGAATGCCACATTCCCTCCCGTGTGATCTCCATGAAAGTGGGTATTCAGAATGAATTGGAGTTTGCCGCCGCCAATCTGCCGGAGTGCAGCCCTGATCTTGTCCGCCAATGGGGCGAACTTGTCGTCGATGATGAGGATCCCATCGGAACCGACCGAAGCCCCGATATTTCCTCCGGTTCCATTCAGCATGTAGATGTTCCCGGTCACCTGGGTGGTCTTGATCTCGACTTGGGAGAAATCCTGCTGGGCCATCCCTGCAGTGTCACAGAGCGCGAAAAGACCTGCAAGGCCGATCAAAAAACGTTGTTTCATTTTAGCTACCTCTTTAGCTTCCCAGCATGATGTATCGAAGGGAAGTCGATGTCAAAGCCTGACGGTCAACTCTGGGCCCGGAGTAGCGGTGGCCTCCAGGCCGCCGTCTGTCGAGCTAAAGGCCCGAAAGAGGAAGACTTCGGCCTGGAAGCCAAAGCTACTTCAGAATCTTCTGCACTGACTCATGCGAAGTCTATATAATCGGGCGGAGTCCCAAGGAGATTCGGGATGGGCGTCCCCAGGATGAGGAGATAGCAGATTGACTGAACAACCCTTCTCCTTCGAAGATCTCTTTTCCGCTTCAATTCCGTCGCACCCTGGCACTCGCCAAGCACATCCTCAAAGCCGCTACGACTTCGGCGTCGCCTACCCCGATCCCGATTCGCTGCCTTTGGCGGAGCTTGCCGAAGCGCTTAGGGTGGGGCTCGAGGAGGAGGGCAGGGAACTGGCGCTCTACCCTCATCTCCAAGGCTATCCTCCGCTGCGTGAGTACCTCGCCGAGAAACTGGAACGGGACCGGAAGTTTTCGGTGTCCGCCGAAGATATCATGTTGGGAGAAGGATCCAGCCAGCCCAACCATATGATCATCGAGGCCCTGGTTGATCCAGGCGATGTGGTCCTTACCGAGGATTTCACCTACCCCGGAACCCTCGGGTTTCTGAGACGCTTTAAGGCCGATATCCGAGGTGTGAGCTGTGACAGCGAGGGCATGCTGCCGGACGCTCTCGAAGCGGTCTTGCGCCGAGCGCTTTCCGAAGGCCGTAGGGTCAAACTGATCTACACCATCCCTACCTTCCAGAATCCGCAGGGTTGGGTCATGAGTCTGGAGCGCCGGAAGGCCGTGTTGGAGCTTGCTCTTCGTCATCGGATTCCGATTCTGGAGGACGACTGTTACGTCGATCTGCGTTACGAGGGAGAGCCGGTGGTCTCGATTGCCTCACTCGACCCGGGGGCAGTCATCTACGTGGGTTCCTTCTCGAAGATCATAGGTCCGGGGATGCGCCTGGGCTATCTGGCCGCACCCTCACAGTTGTTGGATCGGATCGTTGCCATCAGGAGTGGATCGGGAGTCAGCCAGTTCGGAGCTTTGGCGGTTCATCGTTTTGCCCTAAGTGGCCTGGATAAACATGTCGTTCATATCAACCAGATCCTGCGCGGCAAAAGGGATGCCATGCTGGGTGCATTGGACGAGTGCTTCGGGTCCGAGGCCTCCTGGAGCCGCCCGGCAGGAGGGCTCTTTATCTGGCTTTCGATGCCTGCGGGAACCGATACCGCAAGAGTAGCGGAAAGAGCTTTTCAGGAAGGCATCCTCTTTCTTCCCGGTGTGCGGCTCTCTCCTGATGGCAAGTCGGGCCACAATCGGGCCAGACTCTGCTTTGGGTATAACCGACCCCAGGAAATCATTGAGGGGATCGCTCGCCTTGCAGAAGTCTCTAAGAAGGACACCGTCGGAGCGCTCTGATCGGGGCCTCCTCACCTGGCCGACAAGGACCAGGGGGTCACCAGATCGTCCAGCCTCCCTCCACCATGTCGACTATTGGAAGCGGAAAGAATACAGATCGGCGTCCTTGATCAGAAAGCGGAGACGAATCGCTTGGCCCGCCAGCTTTCCCAGTTCCGACCCTCTGTCCCAGGAAACAACCTGGTCGATCTTGTCACCGTAAAGTTCCACCGCGTTGGCCAGGCTATAGCCGCTGAAGGGCTTTCCCTCGGCGTCCAGTATCTCGACCCGGAGGCCTCCGGCTGCTGAGGTCGAGTAGTTGACGATCAGCCGATTTCCCTGAAACAGCAGCGGTTTGGTCAGAATCTCTCCACCCTGATAAGAGGCGTTGACCGAAACGAAGCCATCGGTTCTCAAGATACCTCTGCGCAAGTGGACTGAGGGAAGCCGAAAATGCCGCAGTACATAGACCGCTATCTCGGTTGGCCCGGCGGCCACGAGTCCTCTTGCCACGTAGTTGTTGCGATCGGTCCAGTTGAGAGGATCCGGACCCGGCCGAACGAAGGCTTCCAGATACCGTTTCCAGTGCAGGCCGTCCCTGCTCACCATGAACACCGAGTCGGAGAGCCCCTTCCCGCGGAGCGGATCGTAGACGCGGGGCAGCTCCGAGTGTCGAAAGGGCATGAAACGCTTGGGGAATGCCAAGTAGAGGTGGGGTGCCCTGAAATAGGGTATGGCGGAGAAGGTGTAGAGTTGATCGGGAGGGGCATCTCCCATATCGATCCATTCGGGATAGGTCCAGTTGACGAAGTCGGTTGAAGTCGATCGTCGAACGCTGCGGATTCTCTCCCCACGACCAGCAGCCAGATACATGTCACGGATGTAGGCGACGTACTGTTCGAGGAGCGGGTCCCAGAAGATGACGTTATGGCTGTCGAAGCCGTTAATCATGGCTCATGGGTGATGCTGCGCAGGATCATTGGCTTCTCGGCCTTGGGTTTCCAATGCACTCCGTCCGCGGAAATCAGCGCGTAGAGCCCCCGATTGATACCACCCACACCCTTGTAGAGCTCCGAAGCCAGCGCATCGGGGTTGGTGTCGCGAAAAGCAAAGAAGTTGCTTACGGGACTCCCCCAGTCGCCCTCTTCGCCGGTAAGGATGATGTTGTTCTCCTTGCTGCCCTCGTACTCGTACAGTCCCAGTTTCGGGCGGATCCAGTTGATGCCGTCCTTGCTTTCCGCATAACAGGTGTTCATCAACCACCCTTCGCCGCTGGCGGGCGTCTCCCCGCCACCGACACAGCGGTAGTACAGACGGTAGATGTCTTCATCTTTGAATACCGTGATGTAGTGGTTCCCAGGACCCTCCCAGTCTGCATCGAATTTCAGCACCGGTTCGGAGAGCTGCGGTCGATGGAGCTCCAGCGACACATCGCTCATACTGTCGATGAGGTAGTCGTCTACGAACAGCTCCAGGCGTGAACCAATGTCCACGGCCTCTGAGGGGGAGGGTTGCCGGCCCTGTACGGCAAGAACCCCACCGAAGAAGAGGAGCCCGCTTGCGATGAGGACACGCGATGCTAGCGAGCCTGGGTGGCGTTGCAATGTCGAGGTGAGCCTATCTGCCTTCATGGTGGGACTACTCCTTCTCCTATATGCTGAGCCTCATTACCTGGGAGGATGATGTGCTTTCGGTGATGGAGAGTCAAACGGACTGAGACAAGCGCGCCACGGTGTAAACCTTGTTGCCTAAGTGGTAACATAAATGCGGGAGGAAGACCAATGCCGAACGCGAATGATGAACTCGGTCGCCGCATTAATCTCCGCATCCTCTTGCTCTTTCTTGTTTTGGGGATACCTCCTCTAGTAGTAGGGCATCTACTCCTGGTCAGTGGTGCGCGAGCGAGCTATCGAGACGTTATCAGCTCCCATTTCAGCCGCAGTGCTGACCACACCCAGATCCGGCTAGTAGATTACCTGGAGCGAATAAGCAACCAGGTTGCCAATATCGGGAGGGTGCCAGAGATCCTGGATGAGGTACGGAGAACCAACGAGGAGCAGTTCGATCTAGCCGAGTTCAATCTGAAGGTGGAGGAGATCGAGGAGGAATGGGAGCGAACCGATCCTATCTATTCGAAATTCCAGAGACAATTGTTGGAAAACCCTGCCTCTCAGTTTCTGCGGGAATTCAACAATGTATTCACGGCTTTCCGCGAGATTATGGTCACGGACCAACGCGGGCGAGTGGTTGCGGCGAGCAACAAGAGTGGCGACTACTATCAAGCTGACGAAGCCTGGTGGCAGCGGGCCTACCTGGAAGGGCAAGGCAAGCGGTTTGTCAGCGGAATCCAGTTTGATGAAAGCGCCAATGTCTATGGCATGGAGATCGCTCAGCCGATCAGAGAGTCCGGGGGCGGCGAGGTGATTGGGATTGTCAAAGTGATTGTCGACAGCCATGAGATCTCTTCCCTGGTGGATTCCATCAAACTCGGCGGAGATACTCGGGCCCTCCTGATTTCGGCCGACGGTTCGGGGATTCTCGGTCCGTTGAGAGTAATCGGGTATCGGTTCCCCGAGGGCTTTCGGATCTCCACCCTCGAACAGTTGTCGGTGGAAGCAACACAGATATTGGCCCTACCGCAGGAGGAGCGAGAGGTTTTTCTAGGGTTGCCTCAGTTTCGCATCAACGATCTCATCCCAGACTTGGATTGGTACGTGGTCATCAATGGGGCATACGATGAGGTCTTCGCTCCCTTTCAGAATCTCAACAAGTGGTTCATTTATATCGTCGTAAGCAGCTTGCTTGTAGTGGTCATCTTGGCGATTCTCTTTTCGCGGATGCTGTCCAAGCCTTTGATAGAATCTGATCCGCACCTCGAAAGGCTTTGAATCCTACCAAGTCCCTGGCGGCTTCCTTCTGAAGCAATTCCTGCCGGGGTTGGCAGCGAGGCGGCGTGTGGGCTGCTCAAGGAAGATTTGAGACAGAGTCCCTCTGGCTCTCACTAGAGTGTGAGAATGACCGAAACATGACGTAGCCAGCGGGGACATTGTCCCATCGTAGAGGGTCAGGTGTGAGGAGTTTAGGTCAGCATATAGCAGGAGGGAGGCACTCATGACGAGACGTTTATTGGTGGCAGTTCTTCTGGGTCTCCCGTTCCTCGCAGCATGCGGCGAGGCGCCGCATTCCGAGGGTGAGGGCAAGAATAGCTACACCCTGGCAGTCATACCGAAGGGGACGACTCACGAATTCTGGAAGAGTATCCACGCGGGAGCCATAAAGGCCTCCCGGGAGCTCTCCGAGTCTGGACTCCAGGTCGAAATTCACTGGAGCGGACCGTTCCGGGAGGATGACAGGGAGCAGCAGATCCAGGTGGTGGAGAGTTTCATCAGTCGTGGGGTTCACGGAGTGGTTTTAGCTCCGCTGGATGAGCGCGCCCTGGCACGGCCTGTAGAAGAGGCAAAGCAGGCCGGGATTCCCACCGTCATCATTGATTCGGGACTCGTCTCCGAGGCCATCGTCAGCTTCGTCGCCACAGATAACAGGAAAGGTGGAGAACTGGGTGCTCGGCGACTTGGCGAGCTACTGAAGGGGAAGGGCGAGGTGATCCTCATGCGTTACCATGAAGGTTCTGCCAGTACCCACAACCGGGAGGAGGGGTTTTTGGCGGTCATGGAGTCGGAGTTTCCTGGTATCCAGGTCATCTCATCCGACCAATATGCGGGTGCGACCCGAGACACGGCTAAACGAACTGCAGAGAATCTCCTCAATCGTTTCGGAAATCAGATCGACGGGATTTTCTGTCCCAATGAATCTTCTACAGCGGGCATGCTCTTGGCGCTCCAAGACTTTCGAAAGGCTGGCAAGGTCAGTTTCGTGGGCTTCGACTGCAACGAGACTTTTATCGAGGCCTTACGCCGCGCAGATCTCAATGGAGTGGTGGTACAAGACCCCTTGAAGATGGGCTATCTGGGAGTAAAGACCATGGTACAGCACCTGCAGGGAGAACAGGTGGTGTCAAGGGTCGATACCGGCGTGGTGCTGGTAACGCCGGAGAATCTGGATGATCCCCAGATCCAGGAGCTGATTCGTCCCCCCCTGGATGCCTACCTCAAATAGCCCAGTGACACCCGTTCTTCGGCTATCCGACATCCGGAAGCGGTTCGGAGCCACGGTCGCTCTCGCGGGCGTGAGCCTGGATCTGCTGCCCGGCGAAGTCCACGCACTGATTGGCGAAAACGGGGCCGGCAAAAGTACGTTGATGAATGTGGTGGCCGGCTCAGTTCCTCCAGATTCAGGCGATATGGAGCTGGCCGGAGAACCCTACAAACCCTCCTCTCCTCGAAATGCACGTCGTCAAGGGGTCGCCTTCATCCATCAGGAGCTCTCGCTGTTTCCCCATCTGACTGTTTGGGAGAATATCCTGATGGGCATCGAAACCGCTCCCTGGGGATGGTTGGACAAGGAGTCCTGCCGGCATCGAGCGGGAGCACTACTCGACAACTTTCAGCACCCGGAAATCGAGCTGGATCGGCCCTTGCAAGAACTGTCCATTGGAGCGCGGCAGGTGGTGGAAATATGCCGTGCCCTGGCTCTTGAAGCCAAGATCATTCTCATGGATGAGCCGACCAGCTCGCTCCAGCGCTCAGACGTAGATCGGCTCTTTGGCTTGATTCGCAGGCTGAGCGATAGGGGCATCAGCATTATCTATATCAGCCACTTTCTCAACGAGGTGCGCGAGGTTGCGGATCGATGCACGATTCTGAGGGATGGGCGCAGCGTTTCCACCGGCGAACTGACTTCGACCCCGGAGGAGAGTTTGATCACCTCGATGGTAGGAAGACCGATTCAGAATCTCTTTCCTCCGCGCGAGTCTCGAGCATCTGGCGAATTGGCATTGGAAGTCAGGAATCTCCAGGTGCCTCCGACTCTCCGTGATGCTAGTTTCCAGCTCGATCGGGGCGAGATACTAGGCATAGCAGGACTGACGGGCTCCGGGAGGACCGACATGGTCCGCGCTCTTTTCGGTCTTAAATCGACCAGCGCTGGTGAGGTGCTGCTTCGGGGAGTGAAGCGGTCTCCGGAGTGGTTCACTCCCTTGAAATCAATTCGAACCGGAATCGGATACCTGAGTGAAGATCGAAAACAGGAGGGTTTGGCCCTGGCCCTCTCTTCTGCCGACAACGTTACTGTGACCCGCCTGGAACCATGCACCCGCCTTGGCTGGATCAGGGAGGGTGTCCAGCACCGCCAAGCCCAGCAGCAGATGGAGCGTGTAGGGGTCAGGGGAGGAGGACCAGCCGACAGAACCTGGGCGTTGTCCGGGGGGAATCAGCAAAAGTTGGTCCTGGCACGGTTACTCCATCAGGATGCGGAAATCTTCCTCCTGGACGAACCTACTCGTGGTATAGATATCGGCAGCAAAGTTGAGATCTATCGCATCATCAGCCAGCTTGCAGTTTCGGGCAAGGCGGTCTTGATGGTGAGCTCCGACCTCTCGGAACTCTTTGGCCTGTGTCACCGGTTGGCGGTAATGACTCGGGGGAGCCTGGGTCCGGCTCGACCGGTGGGAGAATGGACTTCCGAAGCTGTCCTGGAGGTTGCCCTGGGATCGGGTCGATCCGAATTCGCCGGGTAAGAAGATGCAAGGCTCTAAGAACCACTTCCTTGCCCGAGCGGGCCCGGCGTTGGGCCTTGTCCTGGTCGTCGTAGCTTTCTCTTTGATCAGTGACTCGCCAGGTCAGTACCTTTCTGTCCGCAACTTGAGGATCATCCTCTCCCAGACAGTGATCGTGGCTCTGGGTGCCTTGGGGATGACGCTCATCATCATCAGCGGAGGTATCGACCTGTCGGTGGGATCGGTCATCGCTCTCTCAGGGGTCATCGCGGCACTGGGGATACGCGAGGGGCTGTCTCCCGAACTTGCAGTATGTCTTGGAATTGTCAGCGGATTACTGGTGGGCTTCGTGAACTCCCTGGTCATCACCCGCCTCAGGGTAGTGCCCTTCGTTGCCACACTGGGAATGCTGGGGGTGGCCCGCGGTCTGGCTAAGTGGCTTGGAAACGAGCAGACAGTCAACGTGCCTCACACTTGGGTCGACAAGCTGGCGGTGACATTTCCAGAACCGTCCTGGATCATCTTTGCTCCTGCCGTCTGGGCCACCCTGGCTTTGGCGGTGCTCATGGCCATTGTCCTCAACCATACCGTCTTTGGCAGGAGGGTCTTCGCCTTGGGATCCAACGAGAAGGCCGCTCGTGCTACCGGTCTCCGGCCCGGCCGCTTGAAGTGTTGGATCTACAGTCTTTCCGGATTGTTCTTCGGCATGGCGGGAGTGACACAGATGTCCCGGTTGCGCCAGGGGGATCCCACCGTGGCCATTGGAACGGAACTGGACATTATCGCTGCGGTTGTCATCGGCGGAGGAAGCCTGAGCGGAGGGCAAGGTGGGATCTTGGGGTCCATGGTCGGGGCTCTCACGATGACTCTCCTACGTAACGGATGTCAGCAGATGGGGTGGCCAAACTACCTTCAGGAGATCATCGTGGGCGGTGTCATCGTCCTCGCTGTTTCGCTGGACATGGTTCGCACTACCCGGAGGGAATCGGGGAAGCGATTCTGGTTCCGATCCGATCCAGCTGAGAGCAAAGAATGAGCTGCCAGATCACGCTGGAGTGCGATCCTCGGACAGACGATAGACTCACGAACTGTAGCTGACACTCACTCGAAGCTGGTTCAACACCGCGGGCTGAGCCGGGTCCCCCTGCGAGGGCGGGTTCAGCAAGACCTCGAAGAGGTTGTTTCCCTGGCGGACGCTTGCAGTTTCGAACTCGGTCCAGTGGTCCCCCTTTCCGTCGACCGGAGTCGGTAACTCCTTTCCGTCGGAAAGGGGCACCCCGTTGATCTTCCACGAGATCCTGTTTGCGTTGACGCCCTTCTCCCAGCCGGTCTGGAGGGTCAACTTGCGGGCTTTTTCGGGACGGTCGGCGATGCCAAGGGCGAGTTTGGCTCGGGCGGGACCTGATTGGCAGGTCAGGGCGAGAGGCAGTTGGCCCGGCCAGGTGCTGGAGTTCATGTAGCCTACCTTCTTCCGGTCGGGATCGATACGGTAGAGCTTGTTTTGATGAGCTAGTATCTTGGGATCTCCAATCTCGTGAAGACAGCCATAGTAGGTCGATCTAAGGAGGTTGAAGAAGTAGATGCCATCCACCCCAGCCTCCCAACAGCGGTAGGCAGCGGCGCGGATGGCCTCCAGCTCTTCGAAGATGTGCATCCAGCTGAGTCCTCCGTAGACGGGGACATCATGCTGGTGGCCCAACCGCACCCAGTCCTGGAGGGGGAAGGTGAAGGGAGCACTCCCGAAACCGGCGATCAGCAGGTCGATCCATCCCTCGCCCATCCAGGTCTCGGGGTCCAGGCCAACCGACCGCGACAGCTCGGGAGAGTCGGGAACCCGCGTGGCGAGTAGAATCGGTCGACCCCGCTTCTTTCCGTAGGCCCGAAGCCGCTGGTGAATCTGACGAATGAAGTCATTCATGATGGGCGTGTTACGACGCTCCTCGCCGTAACGGAAGATCAGGGGATGACGTCCCCAGTCCAACTCGAATCCGTCCAGATCGTAGCGGCGGCAGGCTTCGTCGATGACGCCCAGATAGTGCTTGCGAACTTCGGCATGGGCGAAGTCGAAGGCGGGCCAGGAGAAGGCCAGCGGGCCCAGAGCACTGTTTCGAAACCGATCGATGAGGCGGCCGCCCTCGGTGTGGCCCCAATACTCCAGGAGATCCTCAAGAGGGTGCTCCGGCTTCTTCTTCTGAATCCAGGGCAGAAACTCCTGATCGAACGTCTCTGGGCTGAGGCGAGCCTGCAGAAGATCAAGATGCTCTAACTTGAAGCGCGACCAGTATTTCTCTCCCGGGTAGACGGCCGCATGAACGTCATTCATTCGCATCGAGTAGAGAAACTCCATCCGGTTGCTGTGACAAAAATCGACCACGTGTTTCAGAGGATCAGGACCCAGGGCTCGGGTGTTGTCCGTAGGAAACTCCCAGTTGGCGAGATCCAGAAAGGCGCAGTAACTGACGCTGTCGACCTGAGTTCCCTTGAGGCCCTCCATGCGTCGGGAGAGAAACTGCTCGACCGACTCAAATTGTTGGGGCCAGTCGGGACGTGGAAAGTCCAATGCTACTTTGGATAGATCGCCTCCATCGTTGTTGTAGATGATCCGCCTGCGGCGACGAGAAGACTCAGGCGCATGCTCTCCGCGGGCGCGATGAGTGGGCAGGGAGGAGGCCACAGTTGCGGCGGTGAGGCTTCTGAGGAAATTTCGTCTATCTGACATTGTCCAGATCCTCTCGTGTTCCAGAGGTCGGTAAGAGCCCCGCTGGGTCTGGTATTCCTGGGAGACTAATCCAATTGAGCGTCGGTTTCATCATCACTGGGTAGAACCGGGGTGGCAAGAACCGAAGATGATTGGAGGGCAAAGGCACGGCCAAGGGCAAAGGTAAGCCACTGAATCGACATGCCAAACGGGTACAATTGATGAGCCGTCCCCTGCTGGGATACACTGCATTCTTCAATCGAAGGATCTTGAATCAATGGCAATAGCTCCAGATCACTGGATCGTACGCATGGCCCAAGAACACGGGATGATCGAACCCTTCGTCGAGTCGCAAGTCAAAGACGGTGCGATCTCCTACGGCGTGTCCTCCTACGGGTACGACTTCAGGGTTGATCGCCGCTACCGTGTCTATCGTGGACCAGCTTCCCAGGTTCTGGACCCCAAGAGTGCGCACGAAGAACTCTTCGAGGACCTGGAAGCCGATGCCTGTGTGATTGCCCCCCGATCCTTTCTGCTGGCTCAATCGGTAGAATACTTCAGGATCCCCAGGAATATCCTGACCCTCTGCGTTGGGAAATCGACCTATGCTCGGTGCGGAGTTCTGGTCAACGTTACTCCCTTTGAGCCCGAGTGGGAAGGACACGCGACCTTGAGCATTTCCAACACTGGGACTTCTCCGGTGAAGATCTACTCGGGGGAGGGGATTGCGCAGCTGATATTCTTGGAGGCAGACCAGATCTGCCGAATCTCGTATGGGGACCGAAAGGGCAAGTATCAGGCCCAGAAGGGGATTGTCCACGCCCAGGTTCAGAGCGGTGAGAAATGATGAAGGAACGTTACGATTCCGAAGCCATCGAGTTGAAATGGCAGCGAGTTTGGGCTGAGGAGGGGGACTTCGCGGTATACGAAGACGAGGGCAGGGAAAAGTACTACGTGCTCGAGATGCTTCCCTATCCGTCCGGTGCCCTTCACCTGGGTCATGTCCGCAATTACTCGCTGGGTGACTCGATTGCTCGGTTCAAGACCCTGCAGGGATACAACGTCCTTCACCCCATCGGTTGGGATGCGTTCGGACTCCCGGCAGAGAACGCGGCCATTCGCAACAAGGTGCCACCTGGACGTTGGACCCGGGACAACATTGCTCGAATGACAAAGCAGTGTCTGAGGATGGGCTGGTCCTACGACTGGAGCCGTGAGATTGCAACGTGCACCCCCGAGTATTACCGCTGGAACCAGTGGTTCTTTCTGAAGATGTACCAGAAGGGCCTAGCCTTCAAGACCAGTGGGTCGGTCAACTGGTGCGAGGAATGCCAGACGGTTTTGGCCAATGAGCAGGTGGTCAATGGGCTTTGTTGGCGGGACGATAGCGTCGTGGTTCAGAAGGATCTGGAGCAGTGGAATCTCCGCATTACGGAATACGCAGAGGAACTGCTGCAGGATCTGGACGAACTGGATAAATGGCCAGACAAGGTCCGCACGATGCAGCGGAACTGGATCGGGAAATCGGTGGGTGCACGAGTCCGGTTTCCGGTTGTCACCGACGATCTCGAAATTGAGATCTTTACGACTCGACTGGACACGATCTACGGAGCCACCTTTATCGTGCTGGCTCCCGAGCACCCTCTGGTCCGAAGTTGGCTAGACGATCCTACCCATGGCAGGGAGTTGAAGGTTTTCTCGGAAGAGATGCGAAAGCAGGGCCGAACCGCTCGTAGCGCCGAGGACGCGGAAAAACAAGGCGTCTTCACCGGGCGCTATGCCGTCAACCCCTTTAGCCAGGAACGTATCCCGATCTGGATCGCCAACTTTGTCCTCATGGAGTACGGAACCGGCGCCATCATGGCCGTACCCGCACACGATCAGAGAGATTACGAGTTCGCCGAAAAGTACCAGCTCCCCATTCCAACGGTTGTCGAGCCCGCAGCTGAGAAAGCCGAAACTGAGTCGGGCCGAGCGTTCTCCGATTACGGTAAGCTCGTCAACAGTGGTCCCTTCTCGGGTCTTGCATCCGGGGTAGCTCAGGAGAAGATGGCTGACTTCGCCCAGGCCGAAGGGATCGGGGAGAAATCGGTCTCCTATCGTCTTCGGGACTGGGGGATCAGTCGTCAGCGGTACTGGGGAACTCCCATCCCGATCATCTACTGCGACAATTGTGGAACCCTGCCAGTTCCCGAGGATCAACTGCCGGTGCTGCTTCCCGAAACGGACCTGCTCAGCCTGGGCGGGTCCCCGCTCGCGAAGGTGCCTGAGTTCGCCCAGGTGGATTGTCCCCGCTGCGAGGGTAAGGCTCGCCGTGAGACCGACACGCTGGACACCTTCATGGATAGCTCCTGGTACTTCTATCGATATACCGATGCGCAAATAGAAAGCCACCCTATTCGGCAGAGCGCGGTTCGGTATTGGTTCCCTGTCGACATCTACATCGGTGGGGTGGAACATGCGATCCTCCACCTCATCTATATGCGATTTTTCACCAAGGTCATGAGAGATCTTGGCTTGGTGACTCTGGACGAGCCGGTCAGCGCCCTCTTCACCCAGGGCATGGTTCTCAAGGACGGAGCCAAGATGAGTAAGTCCCTGGGGAATGTGGTCGATCCCGACCAGATTGTGAGCGAGTACGGGGCGGACACTCTGCGCTTGTTCATCCAGTTCTGCGCACCTCCCGAGGGCGACCTGGAATGGAGCCACAAGGGGCTGGAAGGCAGTTTTCGGTTCCTCAATCGCCTGTGGAGACTGCTCTTCCGTTTTCACAGCCAGCTACCTTCGAAAGAAGGGGAAACTAGCGACGATGCGAAAGTAGGAAGATCCCGAGGACTTGAACTCCAACCCGAGGATCGAAAGCTCCGGCGCAAGCTCCACCAGACCACGCGAAAGGTGACCCAGGATCTGGAGAGACTGCACCAGAACACGGCGATTGCGGCAATCATGGAGCTGCTGAACTCGATCTACGAATACGTGGACGCGACTGAACCGCAGCCAGATCTGGAGCTGATTCGTGAGGCCCTGGAGACGATCGCACTGTTGGTGGCTCCTTTTGCGCCGCATTTTGCGGAGGAGATGCGCTCGGTGCTCGGCCACCAGTCTCGTCTGAAGGCTGCTGCCTGGCCTGAATTCGATCCAGAACTGGCCCGCGAGGAAGAGATCGAGGTGGTGGTGCAGGTCAATGGCAAGGTGCGTGCCAAAATCGTAACGACTCCCGGGATTTCCTCTGATGAAATGAAGAAGCTCGCTCTAGGAGATGAACGGGTTGAAAGCCATATTGCCGGAAAGAAGATGATCAAGCTGGTAGTGGTTCCGGAAAAGCTGGTCAGTATCGTGGTGGGTTAGTGTTATGTCCTGGAAGTTCGGTGCATAAGTCTGCGAGTCATGGGCGCCGTATGCAAGGCGCGCTGACGCAAGAATACTTGGGGTCTTTCGAGGAAGCGCAACACAGCAGACGGCGTTCAGGTCCGCAGAATTATGTGGCGACTTTCCAGGACATAACACTAGGTTGTAGCGTGCTAAGCCGCCTCCCAGACTACGTGGACTTTTATCAATGATGAGATCCGGTCTTATTCTTGCTGCTGTGTTGCTGTCAGTTGTTTCGGGCTGTGGTTATCGGGCTGCGTCCAGGAACCGTCTGAATCCACAGTTCCGCACCCTGGCTGTTCTTCCCTTGGAGAATAAGACCACTACCTCCGAGGTCGAGCAGATTCTCACGCGATCTCTGGTGAGAGCATTCGTGGAGAAGTCTTCCTATCAGCTGATCAATGACCCTTCCCAGGCCGATGCGGTGCTTCGGGGGGTGGTCTCAAGACTAAGCGCCAGTCCCGTTATCTTTCGTCGAGGAACCTTCGGATCCACCTTTCTGGTGACCCTTCAGGCTCAGGTGGAACTACAGGATCAGCGGAGCGGCAAGGTGCTTTACAAGAACGACGGCTACATCTTTCGCGAGCAGTACCAGATCAATGTCGACGTCGAGAATTTCTTTTCCGAGCTGAACCCGGCTCTGGGGCGAGTCGCAGCAGATTTTGCCTCGAGCGTGGTCACCACGCTACTGGAGAGCTACTAGAGTTGATCCCCCATAGGGAAAGGGGACAAGGCCCTTCCCCTATGTAGCTTTGGTCTCCAGGCCGAAGTTTTTTCTGCTGGGCCTGGCGGCTCGAAGTACGGACGGCGGTCTGGAGACCACCACTACGATTGAACGAGAGGTTGTAGATGAAGATCGGATTTACGGGCATTGAACTGCCTGCAGGGAAAACCAAATACAAGGACGAGAAACTCGAGGCCTTGGCGGCCAAAGACCGACCCAAAAAGGTGTCGCCGTACTTTGCCGAGTTCGTCCCCGAGGAGTTCGTCCTGGTTGATGCCATCGTGGTTCCAAAGGCCAAGATCCTGGATCTCTTGATCTACGACTTGGAAAGTCTTGACGGACGCCGGTTGCGTGCCGACGATCCCAGCGAGATCGCGCTGCTCGAGAAATGTATAAGCTCGTTGGAAGAGGAGGTGCCTCTCTGCGACGTGGAGTTTTCCGAAGCGGAAACAAAGACTCTGGGCATGCTGGGTCCGTACAGTTCAAAGCCCGTGGTACAGATAGAAGATGGAACCGAGTTGAACCAGGTCATATCGCAGGCGATCGACAAGGCGGGACTCATGTTTTTCTACACTTCTGCGCCGCAGGAATCGCATGCCTGGTTGGTTGAGAAAGACTCGGATATTGTCGTGTGTGCGGCCAAGATTCACACAGACCTCGCGCGCGGTTTTATCAAGGGGGACGTGGTTGGCTTTGACGAGTACATGACCTGTCATAACTTCAACGACTGTAAATCCAAGGGTGTTGCCAAACTCGTCGACCGCGACTACCTTGTGCAGCCCGGGGAAGTGATAGAGATTCGCTTTAGTGTCTAGGCGCGCTCGCCACGAACATTATCGTACTTAGGGGACGGAGCACTAGCGACCTATGAAGTTCTCAGAGTTTCAGCAATCGGCTGCGTCGCCCCAGCCGATCTACACCCTGCTCACCAAGGAGACGTTTTTCAGGCAGCAAGTGTACGAGTTTTGCCGCGCTCAGGTGGAGGCGTCTGCTCGAAACTTCGATTGGTCGGTCTTCGATCTGGAAGAGGACTCCGTCCTCGATGTGGTCAACACGGCGCGGACGCTGCCTTGGATGGCGCTCAGACGTTGGGTCTATGTAAGGGATTCAGCCAACGCCGCCCGCGGTCTTGTCGATTACGCCAATAACCCTGCTTCACGAACGGTGCTCGTTCTGGAGACCTCCCGGCTTCCCGCAAAGTGGCCGAAGGTCCCTCTCATCGAATTCGAGAAGAATCCGGACCCGGTATGCTGGGTGGTAGCCCAGGTCCAGAAGGAAGGCTATCGGATCGAGCCAAAGGCCGCTCGCGCTCTGGTCGAGCTGGTAGGAGAAGATCTCCAGCGACTGAGCAATGAGCTGGAGAAGCAGCAGCTGGCCCAATGGGAATCCAAGGAAATCACTCTAGAAGCAGTGCGTGCGATGACCCTTCAGAGCCGGGAATACGACGTGTTCGCCCTCATCGGGGCCATGGCTGCCGGGCAGAGACCGACCGCCCTGCAGATTCTCAATCGCCTCTGTGATCTGGGTATCGGTGCTCCCCAGATCCTCGCTCTCCTCTATTGGAATTTCCGCCGCCTGCGTGTGGCGAGGGAAATGTTGGATCAGGGCCGCCCCTTCCAGACTCTCCTGAAGGAACTGAAGATCTGGAGCTATCGCGGCAAGGAGAGGGCTGTCCGGAGCTACTCGCTCGAATGGTTGGAGACGACTCTTCTGGGGATTCGTCAGACCGACCGTCTCTGCAAGACCACCAGTGGCGAAAGCCGCTTTCACCTGGAGCGTCTGCTGATTGACAGCTGTCGAAAGTCGCCCCTATAATAGGCGGTGCCTCGGATTTGGTCGAGCATCACTTCGCAGAGCTGGCGCTCGGAATTTGCGCCAGATAGCGACCGCTGATGGGATGCCAGAATGTGAAGTTGGTCTCACACGAAGCCTTGGCGTCAAGGAGTAGCACTCTATGCCCAATCTAAAGTCGGCCGTCAAGCGGATGCGACAAAACGAAAAGCGCAAACAGAGAAACCGTCATCATCTCTCGAAGATGAGGACTGAGATCAAGAGATTCCGCCTCCTTCTAGCTGAAGATAAGTCCGGTGAAGCCAAGGATCGGCTTTCACAGGTCTATTCGATCATCGATCACACGGCCCAGAAAGGGGTCATCCATCAGAACACGGCGGCACGCTATAAGTCTCGACTAACGAGCAGCTTGAATCACGCTCTGGGCGCCTCGACACCGAGTTAGTAGAGCTTTGTCCAAGCTGGGATTGTCGACAGTGTAGGACTTGGCCTGCAATGTTCGGCAACTCTGTTCCGCCTTTGAAAGGAATTCAGCAGCCCCGCCTTTGAGAAAAGTTCTCCTACCTGCTCGCGGAGCAGAAGTACTCTTTGACGTTCGCGACGAGAATGTTCGTCTCCTCGAATCTCTCTTTCAGGTTCGCATCAGTGCTCGAGGGTCTCGAGTTTCCATCGAAGGTGAGGAGGACAGGGAAAAGGAACTCGAGAGTATCCTCAGCGATTTCTCGGCCCTGATCGCGGAGGGCTGCTCCTTTTCCAATGGCGAACTCCGGGGTGCCTTCCAGCAGATCTCGGAGGGAGCTGCCGAGCGTCTTCGCGATTTTTTTCCCAAGGAGCCAATCCTCAAGACCTCGCTCAGAGAAGTCACTCCACGCGGTCTGAATCAGAGTCGCTACGTCAACGCTATCGAGCAGCATGATCTGGTCTTCGGAATAGGTCCCGCCGGCACCGGCAAGACCTATCTGGCGGTGGCCATGGCTGTCTCGTTTCTGCGCGAGAAGAAGGTCCAGCGAATTGTCCTGGCCCGACCGGCGGTAGAGGCAGGAGAGAAGCTGGGGTTCCTTCCTGGAGATATGCAGGAGAAGGTGGACCCCTATTTCAGGCCTCTCTCTGACGCGCTCTTTCACCTTCTTGGAGGGGACAGGGTCCAGAAGCTCATCGATCGAGGTGTGATCGAGATCGCTCCTCTGGCTTTCATGCGGGGGCGCACCCTGAGCGATTCCTTCATTATTCTGGATGAAGCTCAGAACTGCACCTCGGAACAAATGAAGATGTTTTTGACCCGCATCGGTCTCAATTCGAAGACGGTGGTCACAGGCGACGTTACCCAGACCGACCTGCCCTCAGGGCAGAAATCGGGGTTGGTGGAAGCACAGTCGATCCTGGCCGGCGCCGAGGGAATCTTGATCTGTGGGTTCGACCGCAAGGATGTGGTTCGGCATCGACTGGTAAAGGTCATCATACGAGCCTATGAGAGGCATCCGCATGGATCCGAAGCCGAGAGTAGCTGAGCGATAGCAGGAGTTTGCCGTGGGCGCGAATAAGAAGCATGTGGTGGTGCTCTGTGGTGGACGATCGGCAGAGCACGAAGTTTCGCTTCGCTCGGCGGCTTCTATTCTGACTTATCTGGATCCGCAGAAATATAGGGTCTCGGTGATCGGAATCGAGAAGGACGGCTCGGTCTATAGCTCCCGGCGGTTGAGCGACAAGCTCGTCTTACCCCAGGTTAGATCATTCGAGCTTCTCGAGGGTAGACACTGGCTCTGTCAGCTGGCTGAGATGCAGGGTTTGGTCGACGTGGTTTTGCCGATTCTGCATGGGCCGTTCGGAGAAGATGGTACCGTGCAGGGAGCGCTGCAACTGCTGAACATACCTTTTGTGGGTGCGGGAGTCTGGGGATCGGCCGTGGGCCTGAACAAGATCCATTCCAAGAGGCTTCTGCTACACGCAGGTGTCCCCGTTTTGCCGTACGTTGAGACCGAGCGAAACCAGTGGGCGCTCGACGAGTTGGGAGTGCTGGATCGGGTCGAGGACGAGCTGGCGTACCCGGTTTTCATCAAGCCCGCCAATATGGGGTCATCGATCGGGGTTGGCCGAAGCCGAAACAGACAGGAACTCGCCTCGCACATCCTCGAGGCGCTACGCTTCGATGACTTTATTCTGATTGAAAGGGGCATTGAAGCCCGAGAGATCGAGGTTTCGGTGATTGGAAACTGGGAACCTCGAGCCTCGGTCGCTGGCGAGATCGTGCCGTCTGGAGAGTTCTACAGCTACGAAGCCAAGTACATGGATGAAGACAGCCAGCTATTGATCCCAGCTCCACTCTCCGAGTCCAGCATGAATGAGGTCCGGAGCCTCGCTCTAAGAACCTATCAGGAGCTTCAGCTGGAGGGTATGGCACGGGTCGATTTCTTGCTGGAGAAGGAAAGCGATCAGTTTTGGGTCAATGAGCCGAATACCATCCCTGGCTTCACGGATATCAGCATGTATCCGAAGTTGTGGGAGGCGTCCGGTCTTTCCTATTCCAGCCTGCTGGATGAGCTGATCGTCCTTGGCATAGAGCGGCATGAGCGGGCTCAGAGTCTGTCAGTTGACAGATGATGCCTTGGAACCGTGGACAGGCCGCAATTTTGTCCGGAAGAATCCGGCCGATTTGGCGCTTGAACAGCAAGAGCACATTTGCTAGATTTGAACTCAAGGTTGGACGCAGGAAAATTGAAAATTCAACTTGGAGGAGATTGAATTATGGATGAGGCTGTCGTCAAGGACCATCTGTTGAGAAGCGACGAGCAGTTCATGAAGTTGGTAGAGGAACATCAGGAGTATGAACACCAACTTGAAAGGCTGTCGGGAAAGCCGTTCTTGAATCAGGATGATCAGGTCGAAGAGACTGTCATCAAGAAGAAGAAACTGGCACTCAAAGATCAGATGCAGGTGATCATCCATCGGCATCAAGTCCTGAGTTCTGCTCCGTAGCTCGAGTTCCTATCACGCCGCCTTCGTCTTCGGATTGGTCCGGCCGATCAGTGTTTTGTCCCATCCGGGGTGTGCTGACCTCTCCTTGGAAAAAATGGCAAGGGACGGATACTACTTTATTACCCCCCTCTTTCTTCTAGCAGCCGTCTCCCTCTATTTCGGTCTCATCCCGATCGGAATCATCCTTTTCTGCCTAGGGCTCTTTGTGGGGTTCTTCTTCCGCGACCCAGAGCGGAAGGTGCCCGACGCAGCCGATGCGATTGTGAGTCCGGCCGATGGCAAGATCGTTCGGATCGATGTGGACGAAACGGGCTCAATGGTCTGCATCTTCCTCTCTGTTTTCGATGTTCATATCAACCGCGCGCCCATTGGCGGCGTGATTAGCAAGTGCGACCACCAACCAGGCCGCTTTTTGGTGGCCTACGATGATCGAGCCTCGGTAGAGAACGAACGAGTCGAGCTATGTATCAGCGGCGATCGGGAATTGACCTTTCGTCTGATTGCCGGCATCGTAGCCCGACGCATCGTAGTTTGGAAGGGACAAGGGGACCGAGTGGCGAAGGGTGATAGAATAGGCCTGATTCGATTTGGTAGCCGAGTGGACGTCCTCTTGCCACCGAGTTGTGAGGTTGGTGTCAAAGAGGGCGACCGGGTTTCCGGTGGCAGCAGTATTCTGGCTTATTGGAAGGATACTCCATGAGAGGGCGAAAGAAGTCTCTAGAGCGGGAAGCCAGGGACGTATTCAAGCCCGGCCGCCACCTCCGAAGAAGTGTCTACTTGATTCCTTCTCTCTTTACGGTTGCCAACATGTTCGCCGGCTTCTTCGCCGTGGTTTCGACCCTCAATGCAGACTACGAGGCCGCCGCGGTCGCGATTGGAATCGCCGTGCTTCTTGATGGGGTGGATGGGTGGGTGGCCCGCCTTGCCAACGCAGACAGCGATTTCGGCTTGCAACTCGACTCGCTGGCGGATGTGATCAGCTTTGGAATCGCGCCAGCCATCCTTATCTACTCGTGGGGTTTGTCCGAGTTCGGAAACTTCGCCCGTTTTTCTGCGTTTGTTTTCTTGATCTGTGGTGCCATGCGCCTGGCCCGCTACAACGTCCAGGTGCAGGACTTGAAAAGCTTCGCTGGGCTCCCGATTCCAGCCGGAGCCAGTTTTGTGGCTGCCACGATTCACTTTTTCGGGGATCCTCCAGCCTCGAACATGCTTAAGTTCTACCTTGTAGGCGCGACCTATCTGGTGGCCTTGCTGATGATCAGCACTATACGGTATCCGTCGCTCAAGCAACTCAACCTGGGGCGGAGAAAATCCCACCTGTTCGTCCTGATGCTGGCTCTGGTGGTGGCGGCCGTGATCCTCTACTCTCGGCAGGCATTCATGGTCCTTGCCGCCGTTTATCTGAGTAGTGGTTTGGTGATGCGGGGACATCATTTCTTCAGGCATCGATGGGCTCGAGCCGATCGCCTGCAAAGGCAAGAAGCCCAACCGGACTGAGTTTTTCCGTTTCTTTCTCAAGCCGGTTGCGGTGCCAAGCAAGCGCAGCTTTATTCTAAGCTGAATTTCATCGAGTAGTGACCGTTGTAGGATGGGTACGCCGGCCCGTCGAGGGCAGGGGAGGTTTTGCTGTTGTCCAGTTCTCTCCTCGGAACTTGGGATCGTATTGCGGACGAGTCAAGTCGTTCGCGGCTCTGTTGGCTGCATCCGTCTCCGGTAGTGCATCACTGCATCACCGCTCACTATTCAAGTTTCAGGTTAGTGAGGCCTCCAGGGATGCTGGCCCCATTCGAGAAAGAAACTTGGGTTCCCTCTGCTATGATCCTCCTTAGCACCCCTGACAGAGCCGTGACCGTGAGGGAGCGGGATCCGACATCTTGATGTCGGAAATGATGCGCTCTTGGGGACGGAGAGGTGCTCTGGTTGATGAAGTCAAAGGGGGTCCGATCCGTGATCAGATCCCGCTCCCTCACGGTCACGGCTCTGTCAAATGGCGACTCTTGCATGATCTCGTCGCCAATTGAGGTTTCAGCTTAGTGGGGCCTCCAGGGATGCTGGCCCCAGTCGGGAAAGAAACTTCCCTGACCTAAAGATCACTGAATCAATGGGGTACACCCTTGTTTCCTCGGGAAGAGCTAAATGAAGTTTCAGCTTACCTAGCTGCTATTCTTTGGACTCGGGATATAATCTATCGACTCCGAAGCGCCCATGCGCCCTTTTGCAACGGGTGACTGCTGACGGTATGGTCGCCGATCGAGTGCTCGAAGAAGGTTGTTATGCATACGCAGAAAGTTCAATTGCTAGCTCAGTCGGTCAAGAGACTACTGCGACGCAGTGCGTATGAACATGTGACCAACCTTCTCTCGAAGCTCCGCCCTGGAGACATCTCCCATATCATGTTGGAGCTGCGGCCATCCCAGCAGCACCGGGTATTTTCACTTCTTTCGAAGAGAGACCGCGAACTGGCAGGCGAAACGCTCACCGATCTCGGCATGGACCGCGCGCTGAGTCTGCTAGAGCAGTTTTCGAGTGACGAAGTGGCGGAGGTTCTAGAGGCACTCGAGAGCGACGATGCCGCCCAGTTCGTATCCGCTTTGCCCGAAGTCCGCGCTCAAGAAGTTCTCGAGCGTATGAGAGTCGAGGAGTCGGTGGAAGTCCAGGGCCTCCTCGAGTACGAAGACGAGACGGCCGGGCGAATCATGACGCCCAACGTCCTTTCGTTTCGAGAAGAGGTTTCCATCGGTGAGGCAATTCACACGATTCAGACCACGCAGGACCTGGAAATGGTCTTCTACGTTTACGTGGTCGATGTCCGCAATCACCTGGTCGGGATTGTCTCCCTTCGGGAGCTTTTGATGGCCCCTCCGAGTACACCGCTTAAGAAGATCATGGCGACCGATGTCCTCTCGGTTGCGGCCGAGACCGACCAGGAAGAGGTTGCTCGTCAGGTCGCACTGTATGACTTGTTGGCTATCCCGGTAGTGGACCACGAAAATAAGCTGGTGGGTGTCATCACAGTGGATGATGTCATTGATGTCATCAAGGACGAAGCCACTGAGGATATCTTTTACATGGCGGGAGTTGAAACCGATGACCGGATCGATACTCCTCCCTGGAAGTCGGTTGGAAAGCGTCTGCCCTGGTTGCTTCTAAACCTTTTCACTGCCCTGTTGGCGGCTACGGTGGTCGCTATCTACGAGCCCACGATATCCCGCTTTTCGTTCTTGGCAGTTTTCTTGCCGGTCGTCGCCGGTATGGGCGGCAACTCGGGGACCCAGACGCTAACCATCATTGTGCGCGGGCTCGCGCTCGGTGAGGTTACCTGGGAGAACAGCAAGAGTGCTCTACTGAAGGAGCTAGTTGTGGGGGTTGCCAACGGTGCTGCTCTTGGGCTCCTGGCGGGAGCGATTGCTTATGCGTGGAAAGGCAATCTTGTGCTGGGGCTGATTCTCAGTGGCGCTTTGATCATCAATATTTTTATCGCCGGAATCGTTGGCACCCTGATTCCCCTGGCCTTGCAGAAGATGAACGTTGACCCGGCAATCGCCTCTAGCATCATCTTGACCACGTTCACTGATTTCGTGGGTTTCCTTTCCTTCCTGGGGCTTGCGACCTTTCTCATTCAGTCTCTGACCGGTCTATGAACCAGCACCAGTCGGAGGCACTCACCCTAAGAACCTATCCCTACTCCGAGTCTCACAAGATCGTCGTGTTTTTGACTCGGCGCTTCGGTAAACTGAGGGGAATTGCGCACGGGGCCAAGAAGCCCAAGAGTCCCTTCGGAGCAAGCCTGGAAACGCTGACACGTCTGCAGGTCACCTTCCGCCGCAAGGAGCATCAAGAGCTGGCTTTGATTCAGAGCTGCGAGATAATCCAGGTATGTCCGGCCTACGAGCTTTCCTGGGAAGAAAACGTGTATTTGGGATACTTCGCCGAACTCTTTCAGGAGTTCAGCCGGGAGCAGGAAGAGAGTGAGAACCTGTTTAGGCTCGCAGTGGCGGTGCTGGATGCGATCGGGAAGATTCGAATCGAAGTACTGGCTCGCTATCTTGAGCTGTGGCTGCTGAGGTTGGAAGGCGTGCTGCCTCGACTGGAGAAGAAGCTGCCTGCTGAGTTGGCACTGAAGACGCAGGAGATGTTGATGCACCACCCCACAAAACTAGAGGCGTCCGCGCTTACCGAAGCGGAGCTAAAAAGGTTAGCCAGCCTTTCTCGGAAGTTGATAGAATATCACCTTGAAAAAACGCTTAAATCTTGGAAGTTGCTGAAAGACTTGTTTTAGAAGCTTGGGAGGTGACCCGTGCGCACGGCTCGCCTAAGTTCACTAGACCAGGAGAGTAGTAGACGGGATGTATACCTTTCAGGAGGTGGTTCATCGGCTTCTCAACTATTGGATGGAGTACGGCTGCGTCGTTCAGCAGCCCTACGATGTCGAAGTAGGTGCCGGTACGATGCACCCGGAGACTTTCCTGAGGGTCCTGGGCGCTGATCCCTACCAGGTGGTCTATGTTCAACCCTCCCGTCGCCCCGCGGACGGGCGCTATGGAGAGAATCCCAACCGCCTCTACCGTCACTACCAACTGCAGGTCGTTCTCAAGCCGCCTCCGGACGATGTTCAAGATATTTATCTGGACAGCCTCAGGCACGTAGGCGTGGAATTGGAGAAGCACGATCTGCGGTTCGAAGAGGACAACTGGGAAAGCCCGACCCTGGGAGCATGGGGAGTGGGCTGGCAAGTCCTTTTGGATGGTCTCGAGATCACTCAGTTCACCTACTTTCAGCAGTCAGGCGGAGTGGACCTGATGCCAGTCTCCGCCGAACTGACGTACGGGCTCGAACGGATTTCAACGTTCGTTGCTGGTCAGGAAAGCATCTTCAACCTGCAGTGGAATCGACAGCTTACCTATGGAGACGTAAGGCAGACGGAGGAGTCCGAATTCTCGCGCTATAGCTTCGAGTTAGCCGATAAGGATCGGCTCTTCAGCATGTTCAATCTCTACGAACAAGAGTGTCAAAGCTGTCTGGAGGCAGTCTGTATTCTGCCCGCCTACGATTACTGTCTGAAGTGTTCGCACACCTTCAATTTGCTCGACAGTAGGGGGGCCATCAGCGTCACCGAGAGAGTGGCCCTGATTGCCCGGGTCCGCAACCTGGCCGTGAAGACGGCGGCTCTGTACCTGGAAGTCCATGGAACACAAGTTTCTGTTTGAGTTGGGTGTGGAGGAGATCCCCGCAGATCTGATCTCCCCGGCTCTGGAACAGCTGAAGAGTAGCTTCGAAGGGGTTCTGACGGAGAGTTGTGTATCCTGGGGCTCGATTGCGACCTATAGTTCGCCCCGTCGGCTGGCGATCCTGATCGAGGGACTACCGGAGCAGCAGGCGACACGCGAAGAACAGGTCGTTGGTCCCCCGGCCTCCAGAGGATTGGACAGTGAGGGACAGCCCAGCCAAGCAGCGAAAGGCTTTGCAAGGAGCCAAGGCATCGAGGTGACGCGTCTCCAACCCATCGAGACCGATCGTGGGCTCTATCTGGGTTTCAACCGGGAGGTCGAGGGACAGCCCGTTCGGGACATCCTGGGCAGCAGCCTGGCAGATACGATCCGCTCAATCTCCTGGCCGCGGAGTATGTACTGGAGGGAGAGTCGATTTCGATTCATCCGGCCGTTGCGCTGGTATGTGGTTCTCTGGGACCAGACGGTAGTTCCTCTTGACTTTGAGGGACTCCAAGCCGGCAACCTGACCCGCGGGCACCGTTTTCTCGGGGACCAGACGATCCCCCTCGCCTCTGCCGACCAGTACCTCGAAGAGTTGCGCAAGGCCTTCGTGTTGGTCGACGCTCGAGAGCGGGAGGAACGGATTCTGAGGGAGCTTGAAGACCAGGTTCCCGATGGCTTGTCTGTGCTGGAAGATGCTGCCCTGTTGAGCACGGTTACACGGCTGAACGAGTATCCCAGTGTGCTCTGTGGGCGATTTGACGAGGCCTTCCTCGAGATTCCTAAAGAGGTTCTCGTCACCGTCATGCGCTATCACCAGAAGTACTTCTCTGTCGTTAGTGAAGATCAAGAGATCCAGCCTTATTTTCTCACGGTCGTGAATACTCCAGGTGATCCCGAAGGGATAATCCGAGAGGGGCACGAACGAGTCCTGAAAGCCCGGCTCAAGGACGCAGCCTTTTTCTGGGAATCGGATCAGAAGGAACCGCTTCTGGAACGAACAGAAAAGCTGGGTCAGGTCCTTTTCCAGGAAGCATTGGGTAGCTACAGAGACAAGGCTGGGCGGTTACGCACACTGTGCGCCCAGCTCCATCCCGACTCCGACCTCGAAACTGCTGCCTGGTTGTGCAAGGCGGATCTAACCACCGAAATGGTTCGCGAGCTGACCGAGTTGCAGGGAGTCATGGGGGGCCTCTACGCCCAGCGCGAAGGTCATCCGGAAGAGGTTTGGAAACCGATATTGGAGCAGTATCGGCCTGCTTCGCTCGAGGACGATCCTCCTTCTACCCTGGGAGGAGCCATCCTATCGCTCGCGGACAGGCTCGACACTGTGGTCGGATGCTTCAGTATCGACATCGTGCCGAGGGGTTCCGGCGATCCTTTCGGCCTTCGTCGACAGGCGCTGGGGTTGGTCAGGATCCTCTTTGATTTTCAGCTGGAGTATTCTCTGGAGTTCCTGGTGGAGATAGCGCTCAAACTCTTTTCTAGCGAGAAATCGGTGGAGAAAACCCGAAAAGAAGTCCTGTCTTTTCTGGTCAAACGGGTCCGCTACGTGTTCCAGAACAAGGGGTTGCCCTACGACGTCTTAAATGCCGTGCTCGCGGTGGAAGGGGACACCGTCTATCGAACCTATGAAAGAGCGGCTGCCCTGGCCGGCATTCGGGGCGAAGCGGACTTTGAGGCGCTGGCCGCGGCTTCTAAAAGGATCAAGAATATTCTGTCCAAGGAAGTTGTGGATCCGGGGGAAGTATCGGTCTCGGATTTGGCGGAGCCAGAGGAGATCGAGCTCTACCATACTTTCGGGCGGGTCGAACCCCGAGTAGTCGATTTCGTGAGTCGAGGCGACTTCGTTGCGGCTCTCAAAGAGATGGCCGGTATGCGGTCGGCGGTTGACCTCTTTTTCGACCGTGTTCTGGTGATGGCAGAGGAAGAACGGCTTCGGAAAAATCGCCTGCGGCTGCTCGATCGGATCTCGAAACTGTTCTTGAGCATGGCTGATATCTCGGAAATTGTGCAAAAGGACCCGATTGGTCCAGCTGGGTCATAGCGGCCGGAAAAAAGGAGTTGAAATGAGGCGGCATTTGAGCGAGATTACCTATGTCCCGGCGACGGGGAGATACCTCGCTGGGTTGGGAGTCGCAGCATGATCGAAAGAGGAGTCCGAATCGAAGAACCCAAAGGGAAATTGGGCGTTCTGCTGGTCGGCCTGGGAGCCGTCAGTACGACCTTCATCGCCGGTGTCGAGGCGATCAAGAGAGGTTTGGGAGCCCCGATTGGGTCCTTGGCCGAAATGGGAACGATTCGTCTGGGCAAACGAACCGAGGCGCGCGTGCCTAGAATCCGTGAGTTTGTGCCGCTGGCTGAAATGGACGATCTGGTCTTCGGTGCCTGGGACCTCTTCGAAGATGATGCCTACACGGCGGCAGAAAAGGCAGGTGTGCTGGAGAAGGATCTGCTTCGGGAGTTGAAACCGGTGCTGGAGCAGATTCGACCTATGCGAGCCGTTTTCGACAGCCGCTACGTCAAGAAACTTGACGGAACCTATGTCAAGAAAGGAAAGACACATTGGGATCTCGCCCAGCAGCTGAGCGAAGAAATCCAGCAGTTCCAGGTCGAGAACAAGGTGGATCGCCTAGTCATGATCTGGTGTGGCAGCACCGAGGTGTTTATTGAGGAGGGCCCGGTCCACCGGACCCTGGAGGGCTTCGAGAAGGGATTGAGAGCCAGCGACCCAGGGATACCCTCCAGCATGATCTACGCTTATGCCGCACTGAAGCTCGGCATCCCATTTGCCAATGGAGCGCCCAACCTGACACTGGACGTGCCCGCTCTGAGGGAGCTATCTCAACAGAATCAGGTCCCCATATGCGGGAAGGATTTCAAGACAGGGCAGACTTTGATGAAGACCATTATCGCGCCTGGTTTGAAGGCGCGGCTGCTTGGCTTGTCAGGCTGGTTCTCCACCAACATCCTAGGGAATCGGGATGGAGAAGTGCTGGACGACCCCGGTTCCTTCAAGACCAAAGAAGAGAGCAAGCTTTCGGTGCTGGAGTACATTCTTCAGCCTCAGGTTTATCCCGAGCTATACAAAGATTTCTACCACAAGGTGAGAATCAACTACTACCCGCCACGCAAAGACAACAAAGAGGGCTGGGACAATCTCGACATCTTCGGCTGGATGGGCTATCCGATGCAGATCAAGATTGATTTCCTGTGCCGCGACAGTATACTGGCCGCGCCGATCGTCCTCGACCTGGTTCTTTTTCTGGATCTGGCAAAGCGATCTAAAATGCATGGGATTCAGGAGTGGCTTTCGTTCTATTTCAAGAGCCCAATGACTCTACCCGAACTGTACCCCGAGCACGACCTCTTCATCCAGCTCATGAAGCTGAAGAATACTTTGCGCTACTTGAAGGGCGAAGAGCCGATCACGCACCTCGGACTTGACTATTACGACCAGTAATTTGACGAGCTGATCCGATCAGAGATTGGCTATCTCCCCGTCTCTCCTTTGGATGTCACCGACAAAGTTTAGACTTAGTGCACTGGGCACTTTGAATGGCGAATAAATGGGTCTACTTTCTCGAAGCGGTAGGCCAGGATCAGGCCCTCATGGGCCAGGGTCCGGAAGCCCTCAGCGCTCTCTTGGGAGGGAAGGGGGCTCGTCTGGCCGAAATGACCCGAATTGGCCTGCCGGTGCCTCCCGCTTTTACTGTCACAACTGAAGCCTGCCTAGCAGCCTGTCGGACTTGACTCACAGGCACTTCTGAAATTTGACGTTTGATCCAAAGTCTTGCACGACCAAGCACGAAATCGATGAATCGTCTGATCTGCGGCGGTGATTTGGCCGCTGAAACGACCTGGCCCACCTCTTCAGAGGGTGGCACGGGCCAGCTTCGGCTGGCGGCAGGCGAGGTTGTACATTCTTTTCAGATTCCAGGCGATGCTGGCCAGAGTCCACTCCCCGTCTGCCGCCTCCGCTCCTCGGAGAGAGAACTGCGCAAAGCCCATCACCGATTTGATGATCCCAAAGACGGGCTCGGGGACAGCTTTGCGTTGCCCGTAGATGGCTCGACCCGCCGGGGTCTTCAACCGGTATCTCATCTGCTCCACCGCATCGGCGTCTTCCCCGGGTGGCTCCGGTTCTTTCCAGCGTTCGTTCGGCGGCAAGTGGTGGGCTTCCCGCTCGACCGCAATATAGGGAAGGACCGCATGCTCGCTACAAAGCTCCACGTTGGCACCACTGAAGTAGCCGTTGTCGGCCAGCAGCTCCTGGGGCCGACCCAACGACTCCGGCAATGCGTGCAGCGCCGCCAGGGCCGGTTTCAGTTCTTTCTTGTCATTGGCGTTTGGCGTGACATGAACGGCCACAATCAACAGACTGTCGTTATCCACCAGGGCCTGAGCGTTGTAGCATTGCTCAAATCCCCCGCCCGAGACCGGCATGATCCGAGAATCTTCATCCGTCAGATTGATCTGATCCTGGTCTCGGATTCCTCCTCGGGGCGGTTTGGGTTCGCGACCCTTCGGTTTGTTTCCCCTTTTCCTCTGGGCTTGCCGCTTGGCCACCTTCCCTTCATATTCGGCGTGCTCGGCCGCCTGCCGCTCGGCCGCCCGCTCGACCAGCTTCTGCTTCGCTTGATCGATCGCTTTCAACCGTGCTTCCCGCCGCGCCAGCTCGGCCGGGATGTCCATCCCTTCCGTTTCTTCTCGTCCATCCGCTTCCTCGGCCAGCTGCATCAACTCGTCCACTTCTTCTCGCAGCCGCGCTTCCAGTTTCTGGATGTGCCCCCAGCTCAACGCACTGTGCTTGGAGGCATTGGCTTTGACCTTCGTGCCATCCAAACTCACTCGGCCCAACTTCAGAAATCCCATCGCCTGGGCCAGCAGCAAGATCTCCACAAACAGCGGCTTCAGCTCTTCCAAAAACCGCTTTCGGAAATGGGCTATGGTGTCGTGATCCGGATGCGTGTTGCCGGCGAGGTAGCGAAACGCCACCGAATCGTAGGTGGCTTGCTCCAACTTCCGACTCGAAAACACCCCCGTCGCATACCCGTAAAACAACAACGCCAGCATCACCGCCGGATGGTATCCTTCCGATCCCCGTTTCGTGTAGGAATCCTCCAACTTCCTCAACTCCAGCTTGCTCACCACCTCCACCACGAAGCGAGCCAGATGCGTCTCCGGCAGCCATTCCTGCACCGAAGGAGGAAACAGATAAGGAGTCTCTCGATCTACTGTTCTAAATCGATTCGCCATACACTAATGATGCCCGTTCGGTGTGACCTCGAAAGTCCGACAGGCTGCTAGCCTATCTTTCCGACAGTGGGTCCTTCCCTGAGGGGATGTGGGAGCAGATGCTCGAGGCTCTCAAACAGTTGGAAGTCAAGACAGGGAAGTCCTTTGGTGACCCCTCGAATCCACTTTTGGTCTCGTGTCGTTCCGGCGCCCAATTCTCCATGCCGGGCATGATGGACACGGTATTGAACATCGGGCTCAACGACGAAACCGCCCGAGGAATGGTGGAACTGACCGGAGACGAGAGATTCGTCTACGATTCCTACCGTCGCCTGGTCCAGATGTTCGGCAGTGTGGCGCTCGGGATAGGAGACAAGCCCTTCGAAGCTGCGCTCGACGAATTGATTGAGAAAGAGGGTTATTCCTCTCACTCGGATCTTCGAGCCCGCGACTGGAAAGAGCTCTCTGATACCTTCCAAGGGATCGTGAAGCAGCAGAAGGGCCTGGAATTTCCCCAGGATCCGTTCGATCAATTAAGGCTCGCTTCTGAAGCCGTTTTCAAGAGCTGGAATGGAAGACGGGCGGTCGACTACAGGAATGCTGCTGGGATATCGCACGAACTTGGAACCGCAGTCAACGTAGTTACCATGGTCTTCGGAAATCTGGGCAAAGGCTCAGGCACCGGCGTTGCTTTCACTCGAGACCCTGCCACCGGTGCCGGCATGCTTTACGGAGACTACCTGCTGGATGCTCAGGGCGAAGACGTAGTGGCGGGTATACGCAATACCAAACGGATCCGCGAGCTTGAGGAAGAAATGCCGGCAGTTTTTGAGCAGTTTGCGGAGATCTGCCAGCAGCTGGAGCGCCACTATCGCGACATGCAGGATGTGGAGTTTACCATCTCACAGGGAAAGCTCTGGATGCTGCAGACCCGGAGCGGAAAAAGAACAGCCAAGGCGGGTGTCAAGATCGCCGTCGACATGGTCAATGAGGGGCTGATCTCGAAGGAAGAAGCCCTCCTACGGATAGACCCATCCGCCGTTGACACGCTACTTCATCCGACCTTCGATCAGAAGGCCAAGCAGCAAGCTATTGCCGATGGCAGGTTGTTTGCCAAGGGCGTCAACGCGTCCCCGGGGGCGGCGGTGGGGATGGTAACGTTCGATGCCGACACCGCCCAAGCCTGGGCCAAAGATGGACGTGACGTTATCATGGTACGGCCCTTTACCAAGCCGGATGATGTCCACGGCATGCTTGCGTCCAAAGGGATTCTCACGACCGAAGGGGGAGCCACCAGTCATGCGGCTGTCGTAGCACGACAATTCGGTGTGCCTTGCGTGGTGGGTGCCAGCGGAATCTCCATCGATCTCGACAAGCGTGTGATGAAGTCCAATGAACAGGTGCTGCACGATGGAGACTGGCTCTCCCTGGACGGAACAACGGGAGAGGCACTGCTCGGTCCGATCCCTATGGCACATCCGAGGTTTGACGAACAGAAGGCTCTACTCACTCTGCTGGCGTGGGCCGACGAGCATCGTAAGTTACAGATCTGGGCCAATGCCGATTATGCCGAAGACGCTGCTCGTGCGCGGACTTTTGGCGCCGAGGGCATCGGATTGTGTCGTACCGAGCATATGTTCTTTGAGGACGGTCGCTTGCCCCTCGTTCAGAAGATGATCCTGGCGAAGAATGAGGAGGATCGAGAGCGCTGGCTGTCGGAGCTTCTTCCTCTTCAGCGATCGGACTTCGAGGGAATCTTTCGGGCCATGGATGGCCTTCCCGTTATCGTGCGGCTGCTCGATCCTCCCTTACACGAGTTCTTACCCAATGAGCGGGAACTGGCAGAAGATGTCGTCGCCAAGAGATTTCAGGACGACAACGGAGATCTTCCGGGTCTGGAAACACTGCTGGCGTCGGTCGAGGGAATGAGGGAGGTCAATCCCATGATGGGGTTGAGGGGCGTGCGGTTGAGTATCTTGATGCCCGAGATCGTCGCCATGCAGGTGCGAGCGTTCTTCGAGGCAGCCTGTGACGTGGCCAAGGAAGGGAAGGTCGTTAAGCCGAAAGTCATGATCCCCCTGGTGGGGCACGTTCGCGAACTAGAGACGATTCAGCCGCTGCTGGAAAAGGTAGCGAAGGCGGTAATGAAGGAAAAAGAGATGGAGATTCCTTATAAATTCGGGACTATGATCGAGGTTCCGCGGGCTGCTGTCAGTGCAGGTGAAGTTGCTCGAGTTGCCGAGTTCTTTTCATTCGGCACCAATGACCTGACCCAGATGACCTTCGGCTATTCGCGTGATGACGCCGAGGCCCATTTTCTTCTTGCCTATGTGGAGCGGGGCATACTGCCAGTGAACCCGTTTCAGAGCATCGACCAGGCGGGTGTGGGGGAGCTGGTCAAGATGGGTGTTGAGAAGGGAAGAGCCGCTCGGACCGATCTGGAGATCGGTGTCTGTGGCGAGCATGGCGGAGACCCCGAATCGATCGAGTTTTTCCATTCGCTCGACGTCGACTATGTGAGCTGCTCTTCGTTTCGTGTCCCCGTAGCCCGGTTGGCAGCGGCACGGGCTGCACTCATGCCCTCGCGAAAGAAATTATCCGAGTAACGGAAGCCCTCCGTCTTTCAGCCTCTATTCTGCGTTCTTTTTCAGCTCGGCAACGTCTCGCTCCAGGTCTCGGATCGTTCGGACGAGCTCAGGGAACTTGTGCATCAGTAGGTAGTTTCGCTTCCAAAGGCCCGTGTCCATTTCTGGAGCTCCCGATACCGTTTTTCCCGCGGCGACAGACCGTCCGATTCCCGTTCGTGCGGTGGCGATTACCCGGTCTCCGATAGTCAGATGACCTGCGACGCCTACCTGGCCAGCCAGGGTTACATGATTTCCGATCCGGGTGGTCCCGGCCAGACCCACTTGAGCTGCAAGGACCGTGTGCTCCCCGATTGTGGAACCGTGTCCAATCTGAACCAGGTTGTCTATTTTGGTGCCCATTCCCACCCTCGTTTCCCCAACCGTTGCACGGTCAACGCAGGAGTTTGCACCCACCTCGACCTCGTCCTCCAGAACCACGATTCCCGACTGGACCATCT
Organism: Acidobacteriota bacterium; assembly: GCA_965219005.1. Taxonomy (GTDB): domain Bacteria; phylum Acidobacteriota; class UBA6911; order RPQK01; family JAJDTT01; genus CAUZIZ01. The sequence goes on from CBDCMS010000004.1 coordinate 1,494,714, forward strand.
TGAAATAGCTTCCGTCTGCCCTGGGAGCGAATCCAAATCCGTCACTACCTACCACGGCTCCATTCTGGAGAACTACCCGATTGCCGATCTTACAATGCTCGCGCACGATTGCATGGGAGTGAGCCAGAAAATCGTCTCCGACTTCGACGTGTGGATAGAGGGTGACGTTGGGGTAGAGGACCGCGTTATCTCCCAGCCGAACCCCTTCGGCGATCACCACATTGGGACCGACGGAGTATCCCTCTCCGAGCACGGCACTCTCGGCAACGAAGGCTGTCGGATGAATACCGGGAATCGGCACCGGCGGTTGGTAGAAGAGGGTGATGGCCTTGGCAAAGGCCAGATAAGGGTTATCGGAGATCAGCGTTGGAAGACTTGATTTCGGTCCCTCTCGAGAAAGCAGGATGGCGCCGGCACGAGTCTTTTTCAACTTCGAGAAGTACTTGGAATTGGACACGAAGGTCAGCTGCCGTTCTGTCGCCTCTTCAATGCCCGCGACCCCATCGATCTCAATCTCAGGAGAACCCTGCAGTTCACATTCGAGTTTCTTCGCGATCTTTCCAAGTCTCATGGTTACAGGTTACAGGATGAGGGGTCGCAAGTCACAAGCGGTAAGGTTGGAGGTCGCAGGTCGCAAGTCGCAGGTCGCAGGTTGAAGGTTGTCTCTACTAGTTGCAGAACACTTTCTTTTCTGAGAGTGACGCAGAAGTTTCTGAGGCAAACTCAGATCTGAACCGGTCGACTCAAGCCTACGAAAGTGAACGCCAGAAGAAACACAACCTGAAACCTGCGACCTGAAACCTGCGACTAGCGACCTCGGGTTCCGCCTGTCACCCATAGCCTGTAACGTGCAGACATCGAATGAACGAGCAGCAACGGGAAAAGCAGCGGGTCCAAACGACTCGCGCGGCGCGGAGTGTGAGCTTCGCTGTTTTTCTGAGCCGGATCTTGGGATTGGTCCGGGAACAGGTGTTCGCCAAGCTGTTTGGGGCGGGGATTCTCAACGAGGCCTTCCAGGTTGCCTTTCGAATTCCCAACCTGCTTCGGGATCTTTTCGCGGAGGGCGCGCTGAGCTCGGCCTTCGTTCCGACCTTCACCGACTACCTCCGTAGAAAAGGCCGAACCGAAGCCTGGCTGTTGGCCAATCTGGTCGTCGGTGCCCTCCTCCTGCTGCTTGGTGTCATCACCCTGATTCTGCTGTTTTTCTCAGACCAGTTCGTGTACCTCCTAGCAGCCGGTTTTGCCAAGGTTCCAGGCAAGTTGGAGGTGACCTCCAATCTTATCAAGATCCTCTCGCCCTTCTTGATGCTGATTGCGCTGGCTTCGGTGGTCATGGGTATGCTCAACACGCTCAACCATTTCTTCCTTCCTGCCTTGGCTCCCGCGCTTTTCAATGTTGCCATTATCGGTTCTGGCTTCTTCCTGGTCCCCTGGTTTGAGCGGCAAGGAATCGTTCCGATCTATGCGATGGGTGTAGGTGCAGTGGTGGGCGGGCTGCTGCAATTGGTCGTCCAGCTTCCGATCCTGCACAGATACGGATATCGCCTCCGTCTCACTTTCGACTTCGATCATGAAGGTTTCCGGCGGATAGCTCGTCTGGTAGCCCCCGCCCTGTTAGGGATCAGTGCGGTCCAGATCAACGTTGTAGTCAACACGCAACTGGCCTCTTTTTTGCAGGCCAACGGACCGGTTTCCTGGCTCGGCTTTGCCTTTCGCGTGCTGTATCTCCCGATTGGACTCTTTGGTGTCGCCGTGGGTGTTGTGAACCTACGGCAAGTCTCCCACCTGGCGGCGGAAGAAAAGTGGGAGGATATCAAAGCGACAGTGGCTCACTCGATCAAGCTGATCTCGCTGCTGTCGCTACCTTCCACAGTAGGATTGATCGTCCTGGCCAATCCGATCGTGGAGCTGATTTTTGAGCGGGGACGCTTCTCCTCCAGCGATACCACCCACACCGCCTACGCCCTCATGTGCTACTCGCTGGGGCTGTTTTCGTACAGCTGTGTCAAGATCTACGCGCCCACATTCTACGCCCTCGGAGATACCCGCACGCCAGTACGCAGCAGCATCGTCGCGGTGGCGACCAACATCTCGGTGAATCTGGCTCTGATTGCTCTGCTCCCCACAGGCTACAAGTATCTTGGCCTAGCCACCGGCACGTCCCTTTCGATGGGTCTCAACAACGCGCTGCTGGCGCATGCGTTCAGGGCGAGATTGGGGACCCTCCAGACCTACAAGGTCGTCTCCACCGTTGGCAAGAATATGATAGCTGCGGGTGTGATGGGCGTCGTGCTCTATGCGCTCAACCAGTGGTTCCAGTCTGCCCGGGAGAGCATGGGAACTCTCCAGCTGTTGGTGTCGGTTTCAAGCTCCATCGGTGTCGGAGTCCTGGTGTACTTTGTCTCCTGTCGGCTATTGGGAGTTGAAGAGGTCCGGTACATATTTTCACGCCTTCGGACGTAGAAGAGGTCGCAGGTCACAGGTCGCAAGTCGCAGGTTGCTGAGGAAGGCTTTTTATTTACGTAAGGGCAAAAGACAGCCACGCACGGCGGGGACTATGAAACGCTAGACAGCTAGTTGGGGGGTTCTCGGTCATTGCGAAGGGTCAGGGAAGCCTGAAGCGCAAGCGAGGGGTTGGGGGTCTGCGAGATTCGCTGCCAAATCTAAAACGGACTCGCTGCTGTCACCGTTCGTTCTTGGAGACAACCAGAGGTTCCTTTTCAAACGGGGGCCAGCGCTTCTGGTGGCGGTATTGACTCAACGGGACTGTTGAAAACCAACCATGCAGGAGCGGGCGTTTCAGAGCTACCTCAATCATCTGGAGGTAGAACGTGGCCTGGCTCGAAATACCCTCGAAGCCTACCGGCGAGACGGAGAGGCGTTTCTTGCCTTTCTGCAAGCAAAGGGTTGGGATCTGGCTGATGTCGGCAGGGACAACCTCTTCGAATACGTCCGACACCTGCACTTGCGACTTTCCGTTCGCTCCATCAGCCGCAAGATAGTCAGCCTACGTTCCCTCTACCGATTTCTTCTCCTCGACGGTTACATTAGTGAAGATCCAACCGAGACCCTGGACTCCCCAAGGACATGGAGAACCCTTCCCACCTACCTGACGCAGGCAGAGGTGGAGACGCTGCTGGCGGCACCAGAGGTTTCGAAACCCCATGGTTTGCGGGATCGGACCATGCTGGAGGTCCTGTATGCAACGGGTTTGCGCGTGAGCGAACTAGTAGGATTGCAGATTCGTGAGGTGGATCTGGAAGCCAGTTTTCTCAGGACGCTGGGGAAGGGAAGCAAGGAGAGGATTGTTCCCCTGGGAGACTCCGCCATTGACTATCTTGGAAAGTATCTTCGAGAATCACGTCCGCATTTTCTGCGCGGACGCATGGCCAGCCCCTTCCTGTTCCTGACCCAGCAGGGAGGCCCCATGACCCGGCAGTACTTTTGGCAGTTGATCGTTAAATACGGCACGAGATCCAGCCTCAGCAAGAAGCTCAGCCCCCACGTGCTAAGACACAGTTTTGCCACCCATCTGCTAGAGAACGGAGCCGATCTCAGAGCGGTTCAGGTAATGCTGGGTCATACTGACATCTCCACTACTCAGATCTATACCCACGTGACCCGGGAGCGACTCAAACAGATCTACCAGAAGTTTCATCCGCGAGCATGACAGGGGCCAAAGAGACAAGCTCCAAGGCACAAGATACAAACAAATTTCAAGCACCAAATTACAAGGAGAATCGGTGTTACGCCCTCCTCGGCACTGCGGCGACGCAGTAGACCAGCGATGAGAAATGCGGGCTAGCTTCGGTGGCTGCTGCCCGTCTCCCCAATCAACCCCGGGAGGTTACTTGCAGTTCGGCGCTTGCGATCGGGAGCTCGTCTATATCCGGGTGCTTGGTATTTGGAATTTGTTTGTATCTTGTATCTTGTGTCTTGGAGCTTCCAGCGGCTGCCGCTAGGGGTTCAGCGATCTCGATATCGAGATTTCTCGGTACTCTATCAATATAGGAAATCTCGGGAATCTCTTCCTTGGCAGGGACGCCTAATTCCTTGAAGCGCCGTGCTTGGACGAAGACGCGTCGCTCGAATGAACCCACTGTCTCGTTGTAGGTTTGCACGGTTCTGCTGAGAGTTGATCCCAGCCGGGAAAGATGGTCGGCGAGGTTGAAAAGACGGTTGTGGAGGTCCTGTCCCAGAGTTCGAATCTCCTCAGCGTTCTGCTTCAGTCTCTCTTCCTTCCAGCCATACTCAACAGCCTTGAGAAGGGCAATCAGGGTGGTGGGAGTTGCCACGAAGACACCCTTTTCGATTCCTCGTTCCAAGAGCTCGGGGTTGTATTGCAAAGCTGCCCCATAGAGACTTTCGAGGGGTAGGAATAGGACCACAAACTCCGGACTTCCCTCGAGCTGCTCCCAATAGGACTTACCGCTGAGTTGGGTAATGTGCCTCTTGAGCTGATGTGAGTATTCGACCATCAGCCGCTCCTTCTCAGACTCGTCTGAAGACTCCAAAGCGCTGAGATAGGCTTCCAGAGGTACCTTGGCGTCGACGGCAATCTGGCGCTGGTTGGGCAGGTAGACAATCAGGTCGGGACGCAGACGGGAATGCTCGGAGATCAGCGTTTGCTGCAGGCGAAAGTCGCAATGTTCGACCATGCCCGCTAGTTCGACGACTCGCTTGAGGCTGACTTCTCCCCATTTGCCCCGGACCTGAGGCGATCTCAGCGCGGCTACCAGACTACCCGTCTCCTTTCTCAACTCGACCTGGGTCTGAGCGACGTTCTCCAGATATTGGTGCAGACCGCCGTAGGCAGACTCTCGCTTTCGCTCCAATTCGGCGAGTTGGGTCTTATACTTTTCCAGCATCTCCTGAAGCGGTTGAACCGACTCTCGTATCGCTTGCTCCTTGAGGGCCAGATCTCCTTTGGCTTCGGTGTGAAAGCCGCCCAGGCTGGACTTGGCCAAGTCGAGAAAGGACTGGTTGTTACGGCTCAAGGCTTCAGCTGCCAGGTTGCGAAAGACCAGCCGCATCAGGACGAAAAGAAAGAGCGCTCCCAGCAGAAAACCGGCTAGGAGAAACCCCAATGTGACACCACTAATCATCCCACAAGAATACGTCGATCCCCTGACATTCGTCAGGTACGTGAGGAAGTCTTGGGAATAGCGAAATAGAGGACCCTGGTTCCAGAGGGTAGGACTTTTCGACGTCTTACTTCGAAGCGGTTGCCCAGGCAGTGTTCGAAGTGGTCGAGTTCGTAATCCTGATACTGGTCCTCTTTGTTGCGAAGAAGCCCCTCCACCATGGCATCGCCTTTGGTAACGAACTCTATGACGAGGGCGCTCTCGAGGTCTGCGAGCCACTGGATGAACTCGACGACAGGGACATTGGCGCCGATCACCATGTGGTGGATGAGGGCCAGACACAGCGTTAGTTGAGGTCGGCCTCGCCCGGTGATTGCCTTGCGTTCCAGGCAGCGCCAGCCGAGACTGGGTGAAGGGTCTGCCAGATTGAGTACCAGCGGCAGGATGGATTTGCATTCTTCTTTGCTGAGCGCACGGTAAAGGAGCTCGATAGCGGCTGGATCTTGATCCATGGCGACCACGTAGTCGGAGTTCTCTGCACAGATCCGTGCGAAAGAGCCGGTGTTGCAGCCGAGATCCCAGGCCAGGCTCCAGCGCCGGGTTTGGGCAGCCTCTCTGACAAAGTCAGTCTTGAGCTGGTGGTCCTGCCGGGAATAGGTGTTGTTGCTCGCATAATCCGACCACTCTGATCGGGTCTGAGGCCAGGTAAGACCGGCTACAGTCTTGGCCAGACGCTTTACGTTGGCGGCGATTAGATCCCTGCTGAATCCGGCGGTCTTGAGCATTCCCTTGGCATTGGCGTCTGATCGGCCGTATCGGTTCTGCAGCCGGCTTTGCAGGTAGACGTGTGTCAACACCCCCGCTCGCAGTAGATCTCGTCTGGACATCAGCTGCAGGCAATTTTGGGGAGAAATACCGTCAATGCTGCCCCGAAGCCAGGGCTGGAAGGGGATATTTTTGTACGATTGCAGGAAGAGCGGGTAGAGAAAAAGCTGACAAAACTGACGATAGCCAACCCAGGCTTCTCCCGGCGAAAGTCGTTCGAAAGAAGGGATATCGATGAAAACCGGTTTGGCACCATTCCATTGGAAATTGAAGGACGAGGCATCCTTCAGAATCATATCCTCGGCCAGCGCCGCTGCAATCAACTCAAGCTGGAGCAGAGCAGCGTCCTTGAGCATCTGGAAGCTCCATTCGTAGGGATAGGAAATAAAGGGGATCTTTTCGTGGCTGAGGAAGCCCGACCACCGTTCGGCTTCGGGCAGAGTTCCTTCGAGACTCCCCGCTTCCATCGACCGCGTCTCGACGATCTTTCCTGCCTCCATCAAGCGGGGAAAGAAACGAGTGGAAGAAAGAACCCGCCACTCCTCCAGCGCGCGCGCACTCAACGCTCGAAGGACCTTTCCATTCTTATAGAAGATCCGCCCCTGACGGTCTCGAAAGGAGCCAGGCTCGCTCTGTAGCTCGGACATAACAGTGAATAGTGATCAGTGAAAAGTGAATAGTGAACAGTAGTGAACAGAAAGGTTGGTAATTAGCGATTCTCAGGGTTCATACGTTTTGATATATGGCTGGTCCCTTTGGATGTGGCTGATGTAATTTTGATTGCCCACCGCTCACTGATTACTGATCATTACTGATCACTGTTTTTTCACTGTTCACTGTTCACCGCAGTGCCCTCCTCTACCTCACCCTCGTCGGTACCGGCGTGGGCCTTACGGATCCCGAAGAAGGCCAGAATCTTATGCCAGTAAAGTTTGAGAATGACTACCAATCCTGCAATCCCTCCTAGGAGGAGCTGAAGGAAGAGGCTTCCGGTTCCTGGATCGAGGTAGGCAAGAGGTGTGTTGATCATGTCTTCGTAAAGGAGAAGATCCCCGGCCGTTTGTGAGCGAGTGGATTGTAGCAGATTGCGTCCACCGTATCAAAAACCAGGGGCATCGGTCGCGAGCCGGTTGGCGATTGACATGTCCCCGCCTGGGCGTTTAGACTCCGCCGTTGTGAAGCACCTATTTCCAGCTCTCACAAATCTCAAAACGACTCTCGCTTCCCTGCTTGCCAGCCTCTCGCTGGGGACAAGCCTCTTGATTGGCCAGGAGGGGAGTACGGGGCAGGACTGGCCTCACTATGGAGGCTCCTATCAGTTTTGGCGCTACAGTGCCCTGGACCAGATCAACCGGTCCAACATCAAGAAACTCGCTCCTGTCTGGGCATTCCAGGCCGGTGTTGAGGACGGAGGGCTGCAAGCAACTCCGATTGTGGTGGACGGGGTCATGTATCTCACGTCCTCCTGGAATCGAGTTTTCGCCATCGACGCCGCCACGGGGAAGGAAATCTGGCACTACTACTACAAGAATCCACGCCAGATAGGGATTATTTACAGCCCCTGGAACCGAGGTGTCGCAGTTTCCGGCGGCCGTGTATTCATGGGGACCCTGGACAACTATGTTGTCGCTCTCGACCAGAAAACGGGGCGTGAGCTGTGGAAGGTCAACGTCGAGGATCTACGCCAATGTGGCTGCAACATCACTGGGGCTCCCCTAGTGGTGCGCGATAAGGTCATCGTTGGCGTTACCGGAGGTGATTCGGCCCATCGAGGCTACTTGAGCGCCTTCGACGCCGAGACCGGACGAATGGTCTGGCGTTTCTACACCATCCCCGGACCGGGTGAGAAAGGGCACGAAACCTGGGAAGGAGATAGCTGGAAGTATGGGGGCGGAGCCACCTGGATGACGGGCTCCTACGACGCGGATCTTGACCTGGTCTACTGGGGCGTTGGCAATCCAGCAGCCGACTTTTATGGAGGATCACGCAAAGGAGACAACCTTTACACCGACTGTGTGATTGCCCTGAATCCGGACACGGGGGAACTCAAGTGGTACTTTCAGCAAGTACCTCACGACGTCTGGGACTGGGATGCCGCCTACGAGTCGGTGTTGCTGGATCTGGTCGTGAAGGGCAAGAAGCGGAAGTTGCTGCTCAATACCAACAAGGGGGGCTACACCTTCGTCTTAGATCGTACTGACGGAAGCTTCGTCTCGGCCTGGCCGGTCGCAGAAAACATCAACTGGATTACCGGTGTCGACGAGAAAGGCCGTCTGGTGGGCCGCAATGAGCCGGTGGTCGGTAAGTCGACCTTCATTTGTCCCAGCATTGGGGGGGGAAGACAGTGGAATCAAGGGACCTACTCACCCCGGACCGGTTGGTACTACACCACCGGAATCGAGTGGTGCCAGGAGGTTGTTGCCAAGGAAGAGGAACCCGTCGAGGGGCTGAACTTTTTCGGAGGAGCTTTCCAGATGAGGCCGCTTCCGAAGGGAGAGTCGCATGGACATCTGGACGCCTATGACCCGGTAACGGGAAAAAAATACTGGAGTTACCGCTCTAAGTATCCCCTTTTGGCGTCGCTGCTCGGGACTGCCGGCGACGTGATCTTGACCGGCGATGTGGAAGGGTACTTTTTTGCCCTGGATGCGAAAACAGGTGACAAGCTCTGGAGCTTTCAAACCGGATCTGGTCATCGGGGCTCGGCCATTAGCTACTCGGTTAACGGACGGCAGTATATTGCCACCCCCTCCGGCTGGGGATCGGCCGTAGCCGGACTTTTTCCTCAACTCTGGCCTGAATCCGAGGACTTTCGGGCAGGTTCAACCCTGTTCGTTTTTGCGCTCCCGGAGGAGGCGGAATGATCTGGCTTTCTCTGTTGTTGGTCCAGGCGGTCGCGGATCCGGCAGTGCTGCAGCGGGGTGAGGTTGTTTTCGCTCAAAGCTGTGCTACCGGCTATTGTCATGGGGCAGCTGGGGCGGCGGGGCGTGGACCGAGGCTCCGGGGCAGGAGTCTTGACCGCAATCAGGTCTCCGAGGCCATTCGCGACGGCATCCCGCAGTCGGCCATGCCCGGCTGGAAGGATCGTCTGTCGGAGCAGGACCTGGGTGCGGTGATCGCCTATGTCATGAGTCTGGAACACGCAGATGAGGCTGGGTTGCCTGAGTATCCGATGCCTCCAGGCGTGGGGCCAGCTGCCTATGTCGACTTTCCCGGCCCCGCGGAGGCCAAACAGGGACGCGACTGGTTCTTTGATGCCACTCGAGGTCTACGGTGCTCTACCTGCCACTCGGTAGGCGGGCGAGGTATTGCGGTGGGTCCGGAGTTGTCGGGTCCGGCCCTCGAAGATCAGGATCGTTTTCTCTCGCTGGTTCGGGCTTCCAGCTCCCAGCATGTGCTTAGCGCGACCTTGAAGGATCAGAGTGTGTTTCCGGCGCTGCGGTTCGAGCAAAGCGAGGGTTGGGTCAAGCTGTACGATTTGACCTCAGCTCCACCCGTCCTGCGCACCTTCGAAGCCTCAACCATCGTCTCACTCGTGAACACCAGGGATTGGTCCCACCAGTCCGTGACCCGAGATTACCAGGACGTCGAGATAAAGTCGATTGTCGCATACCTGGGTTGGCAACTTTCCCAGAAATAGTCGACGCGTCCTCCGTTCGCTCGATCTCCCTACCGACACGCGGGAGCCAAGCTTGAAAAAGCGAGCCGAAGGGACTATCTTGTTGCCAACAGGCTTGGCGGCCAGGTTCGGCGCAACCACGCCCGGGTCGTATGACGCAAGCCCTACTGCTCAGCCGATACAGTAATCCTCCCTGGTTGCGGGCGGCTTTGACACCACTCTTACCAGGCGAAGATGCCAGCGCTGTCTCGCCATGACCGGTATGAGGAATCCCGAGTAGTTGTCGTCTCGCGAGGTCTCAATCCTCATGCAGAATCAAGCCGAAATCACGAAGATTCTCGGTGCCCTGCGCCGCGGCAGCGACGATGCCATGGACCTCTTATTCTCAGCTGTCTACGACGAACTGCGCCGGATCGCTCACCGCAGACTCAATCATCTTCGCCCCGGCAGTACACTGAATACCACCGCATTGGTGCACGAAGCCTACCTCAAATTGGTGGATCACGCCGGTATCTCCTGGCAGGATCGAGCGCACTTTTTCGCGGTCGCGGCCACGGCGATGAGACAGATTCTCGTCGATTTCGCCCGAAAAAAACTGGCTCAGAAACGGGGCAGTGGTGAACAAACCATCGTCCTGGACGATCTACAGCTGGCGACAGGTGAGCGAGCGACTGAACTCGTTGCGCTTGACGCTGCCTTGAGCGAGCTCGCTGCACTGGATGAGCGCCTCGGTAAAATCGTGGAGCTACGCTTCTTCGGCGGGCTCTCGGTGGAGGAAACGGCCGGGGTGTTGTCACTGTCAGCCCGGACGGTCAAGCGCGACTGGCGCAAAGCCCGAGCTTTCCTGTACCGAGCCCTGAACGGGTCTGACTCGGGTAAGGGACAGAACGAATCCGACAAAGCCTTGTGAGTGCTCTTGTGAAAGGCACCAATCCCACCGACTGGGAGCGTATCGATGCCATTTTGGATCAGGTCCTCGAGGTAGCTCCTGAAGCTCGCACCGCTCTCCTCGAGGAAGTCTGCGGCGACGACTCCGAGCTGCGCAACGAAGTGGAGGTGCTGCTGGCAGCCGATGCCCAGGCCGAGGCGGGAGGTTTTATGGGGGCCCCTGCGCCAGAGTACGCCGCCACCCTGGTCAGGGAAGTGGGGGATGCGTCGATTTCTCCTTCCGAGGATCGCCTGGAGGGGAATCGGATCGGTCCGTACCAGATCATCCGGCAGGTGGGCTCAGGCGGCATGGGCGCCGTCTTCCTTGCCGAACGGGCGGATGGTCAGTTTGATCAACACGTTGCTCTTAAGATCGTTAGACGTGATCTGGACACACAGGATTTGCTTCAACGCTTTCTCCAGGAACGTCAGATCCTCGCCCGGTTTGAACATCCCAACATAGCCCGTCTACTCGACGGTGGCGTCACCAAGTCCGGCGTGCCGTACTTCGCAATGGAGTACGTCAAGGGCACTCAGATCACCACCTATGCCGATGCCGAGTGCCTCAACATCGACGATCGCCTTCGACTCTTTCTCGATGTATGCGGAGCAGTCCACTACGCCCACCGAAACCTGATCGTCCACAGGGATCTCAAACCGTCAAACATCCTGGTGACTGAAGAGGGACAGATCAAGCTGTTGGACTTCGGAATTGCAAAACCGGTGCCCCCTGACGCAACCAAGGAATCTGCAAGCCTGACGCAGGCTGGGGAACGGGTCATGACACCGGCATATGCCGCACCCGAACAGGTCCGTGGGGACCCTGTGACGACGGCAGCCGACGTCTACTCTCTGGGAGTAACGCTTTTTGAGCTGCTCACGGGTCACCTCCCAGTGAATCTCGCCAGCAGGACTGGTTCAATCGACCAGGCAATTCTGGAAGAGGAACCGCTTAGACCTTCATTGGCCATCGAGCGAAACGAAGAGTTCCAGAGGGATGGGGTCACCCATAGGGTAACACCACAATCGGTCAGTCGAGCGCGAAGCGCCCAGGTGGAGCAGCTCAGTCGTCGCCTTGAGGGTGACCTGGACAATATCCTGCTAGTGGCGCTCCGGAAGGAGCCCAACCGACGCTATTCCTCAGCGGAGGCGCTTGCTGAGGACATTCGGCGAAACCTTGCCGGGTGGCCCGTGACCGCTCGCAAAGACACTCTGGGATATCGACTGCACAAGTTCGTGCTTCGGAATTCCATCGGAGTAGCTGCGGGCAGCCTGATAATACTGTCCCTCCTGCTTGGATTGGGTGGCACCGCATGGCAGGCTCGAGTCGCCTCGCAAGAGGCAACTAAGTTAGCTGAGGTCAAGGATTTTCTGGTGAACCTATTCGAAGTCTCGGACCCGGATGAGTCCAAGGGCAAAACGATTACGGCTCGAGAGCTGCTGGATCAAGGCGCGGATCGGGTTGAAAGGGAACTTGCAAACCAGCCTGAGTTGAAGAGTGAGATGACCGCTCTACTCGCCGATGTTTACCAAAAGTTGGGTGTGTATGAGCGGGCAGAGGCCCTGTCGAGCCAGTCTCTGGCTATGTGGCGCAGCCTTTATGGAGAGGAACACCCCAGGGTAGCTGAGAGCCTCAGCGACATCGCCCTGGCCCTCCAGCACAGGGGCCAATATGATGATGCCGAACGCCGATTCCGAGAAGCCCTGGAAATGCGGGGAAAACTGCTAGGCGAAGAGCATCCGGATTATGCGAGCAGCCTCTACCAATTGGGCTTGCTGCTCGAAGAAATGGGTCAATACCAGGCAGCCGAACCCTTGCTTCAAAAGGCTCTGCTGCTGCGTCGCAAGCTACTGGGTGACGAGCATCCCGATGTCGCTGCCAGCTTGAGCAGTCTGGCCTCGTTTCTGAACGAACGGGGGACCTACGCAAGAGGCGAAGCACTGTTTCGTCAGGCTCTGAGGATCCGCAGACAGCTCTTGGGCGACGAGCATACCGAAGTAGCGAAGGACCTCAACAACCTGGCCGAACTTCTCCGCAACAAGGGTGATCCTGTGGGGGCCGAGGCGCTGGTTCGCGAAGCGTTGGGAATCTATCGGAGTCGGCTGGGAGAGGATCATCCCAACGTGATCATTGCCCTTCAAAACCTGGCCTCTCTCCTGCACGGCAAGGGAGACCACCAGGAAGCCGAGGAGCTCTACCGGGAGGCATTGGCGAGCAACAACAAGCTACATGGTAAAGAACATCCCACGTCGATCAAGGTTGTCTATAATCTGGCAAGCTTGATAAAAGACAGGCATGACTATGAGGAGGCGGTGGCGCTTTTTCGCGGGGCCTTGAAAACAGCCAGTGCATCGCTGGGGGAGCAACATCCAATCGTTGCGGCGATCCGAAACCAGCTCGGCATAGGATTGCTTGAGTTGTCCCGTCCTTTCGAGGCTCAGGGTCACCTTGAGAAAGCTCACGGTAGCTATCGGACCCTTTATCCAGAGGGCGACCGAAGGACGGTTCGTGTGCTTGCAGCTTTGGGCAGGTCGCTGCTGCAACAAGGCAACCCGGGCAAGGCCGAGCCTCTCCTCTACCAGGCTCTCACCGAGCATCTAGAGAGGTTCGGGGAATCGGACCGCCGAACGGCTGAGGTCAAGATGCACCTGGGACTTTGTTTGATGACCAGCGGACGCTTGACCGATGCCGAGGGACTCCTCGAGGAGGCCTCCTCGGTGCTGGGAGAGAAACTGGGCCACCAACACCCCCTTTCGCAGAGAGCTCAGGAAGCTCTGCATGAAGTGCAGGCCAAGCAAGGGAAAACGAACCAGTCCAACCTATTTCCGGAGTTGCGTATCCCGAGGACATGCCCGGAAATGAGAATCTAAGTATTCCATTCCAATGAAGGGAAACCCAATCAATGACGACAGAAAACAACACGGTAAAGGCTGTGATCACCCGGCATGGAGATCTTTATGTGATTGACCCCATCGAGGCTAAAGCTGGGGACACGATTACCTGGAGAGCCCCTTCTGACCTCGTCATTCTCTTTCCGGATGAACCGGAGGCCGGCGTCTTCGTCGATGCCAACGGAACGCCCGTTGAAAGACTCAAGGTCCGTCGGGGGACGGAAGCCTGCGTCCAGGTCGCGAAGGAATACCCTGATGCAGAAATGCTCGGGTGTCGAGGACACGCTGCGCACGCGCCCGGCCATGACGAAACAGCCCAGCAAGGCAAATTGGAAGAGTTGCCGTACGCGATCTATTGGAGTGATTGGGAGGACGCCCACTCGGCGTTCTTCGTTGGGGGCTCACATCCCCGAATATTCATCATGTGGCCCGACTGAAAGGCGCCGAGCCGTCGCCCCACTAGCGCCCTGCTGCGCTGCCTCTTGACCATCGTCGAACGGGTCAAGAGTGTCATCTGGCGTCGTTGAGCCCCTCCTTCCCATAGCAGCCATCCTCCCGGGAGAGCTGTTTCCAGTCCCGCTAGATCACTGAGCTGAAACTTGAATAGTGAGCAGTAGTGCAGTGAGCAGTGAACAGTGCCGGAAAGAGGTATTGCCGTGCACGGATAGACTGCCAGCATTGCGAAGCCGAGTCCGGCAGAGCCGCGAACGACTTGACCGTTCGGCAATAGGAACCCCAGTTCCGAGGAGAGAGCTGGACAACAGCAGAATCTCCCCTATCCCCGACTGAAGTTTGTTCCTCGAATGGCCCCTTTTCGGTCGGGTTCTCGTTTCTCTGGTTAGAAGGCGCCCCGATTCAGGACGCGCGATTCGAAAACGGATCGGTCCCTAACGACCCAACCAAGGAGGAACGAATCATGTGCAAGACACCAAATGGAGGAAACTTCCTAGAAGCGCTTCGGTTTATCAATGAAGCGCAAACTCCCGACGACCTCTTGGCGATGCTGAAGGATGCCGGGACGTCGGCCCAGGAAGAAGAGCTCGCAAAGAGCCTGCTCATCAAGCGGCAGGCACTGGGCGGGGTCTTCAGTAGCGTCGAGGAGGTCCAGGACGCCGGCCTCGCGCTGGAAGACTTCACCCGAGTGAACGAGGCGGTGCTGAGGGCAGTTGGAGAGTTCACTACGGTGATACCGGAACGATCCAACTTCCTTTCTCTTGTTCTCGAGAATCCGAACTACTTCGGGAACCTCGACGACAGCCCCTTTGAGGCGATCAAAGTCATTCAGGGCAACACCAGTTTCGAAGAAATGAAGTGTGTCGGCCTGAACCCACCCTTCGATCGCCTTGAAGCCGTGGTCCACGTCAAGAAGAGTGCTGGGTACAGTGGTGGAATCTGCAGCGATGGGTCGAGGGAATATGTCCGTTTCTACGTCGATCTCTACGATGACGGGACCCTTCACGATGTAGGAGTTGGAAGTGTTCGCGTCTACAACATCTCGGGACCCAAGCCACTGTGCTACGCGGTCTATCTTGACTTCGACGCGATCCGGAAACGCTGCCAGGTAGAGAACATCGTCAAGGTCCGAGCCATACTCTCATGGAATGTACCGCCCCCGCCCAACACGCCCAACTTTACGCCCGTCTGGGGTAATCGAGTCGATGTCTCGGTCCAGATCCATCCCAAGTCGGTGATCATCTTTGGCGACATCCTTGGCGACCTCACCCTGGCCGAAGTCCAGATCCCCGACCCAATCGGCCCGGTCATCAGTTCGATCGACCCGGAGAGCCCCCTCGAGATCATGCCCGAACCGGAACTTTCAGTGACGGACCGGAAGGCCCTCTACAAGAAGGATAGGGTGCCCGCGCATCGCTATGCTTTCGCTGAAGTACAAGAGTTGATCTCGGCGTCTTCCGCCGGGACCCAACTCGCCTCCCTCCCTGACCAGACCGCCTTGATGAATCTCGGACTCGAAGCGAGCGAGATCGGTGATCTCTTCAAGAACCTGAAACAGATCGGTGACGGTAACACAGGCTTTGAGGAACTCGTCTGCATCGGGCTGAAGCCGGAGCAGGACCTGCTCGAAGGCGTCATCACCCTCAAGAAAAAGAGTGGATACTCTGGTGGTCTCTGCAGCCCCGGATCCACGGAGTTCGTTGCCTTCTGGATCGATTTTGGCGACGGCGCGGGTTTCACCCATGTCGGGACTACGAGCGTGAAGGTTCACGACCTGCAGGAGGTTCCGTCTCAGGGCCTTCAGTACGCCGTCTTCTTGAAGGCAAATCTGGCGAGCAAACTGATCAAGTGTCAGCTGGGAGCACGTGTTGTCAGAGTGCGCGCGATTCTCTCCTGGCAGGTTCCCCCTCCACCCGGTAATCCGAACTGGACCCCGGTCTGGGGTAACCGTGAGGAGTGCAGGATTCAGCTGCGTCCCCGGCTGGTGGTCGGCCATGTACCACTGATTGAAACCGTGGGCGATGTTGGAACCAATGACATCAATCAGTCAACAGGAAGAGCAACCGGACAGATGGTGCTGGCGAACGCCAGCATGAATCAGGCGCCATTTGGAAGGGGAATCTCGATTACCGGCCGCATTGGCAGTCCGCCGGACAGTTTCGGAGGAGGTGCTGCCAACTTCAAGTACAAGATCGAGGTGGCTCCTGACGGGACCAACGCCTGGCAGCCTCTCACCAACGAGATCGAGGTGAAGAAGTCTGAGTCCATCAACGGTATTCCGATTCTGTGCAGTCCGGGAGAGTTTGTCTGCGATGTGCCACTCACCCCTACGGACGATGGCGATGGTCTCGGTCCGGGTTGGTACGAGTACATCGAGGATCTGACTCCGCCGCATCAGAGGTTTCTGGTAGTGGACCTGCTGGGCCGCTGGGAAACCAACGCCAACATGGAAGGGCTGTGGAAGATCCGGATCACGGCGAAGGATCCCTCTACGGCAACCGTCTTCCCTGGGATTCAGGTCATCAAGGTAAGGGTGGACAACACCAGGCCCACCGTAGCTCTGGCCATCACCAGTGCGGAGTTCGGCGGGGCGCCAATTCCGGCGGTGGACTGCGGGAAGTTCCCGGTGGGAACCATTATCAGGGGCGACTTCTCGGTTCACGACCCCGGAACCGTCTCAGCCGCTCCAGATTTCCAGCACTACGGGAATACCCACTTCGAGGTTCTCCCGGTGGCCGCGGCGGGGGGTGCAGCTCCGACCACAACGCCAGCGGTCCTAAGCTTCCCCTCGATCGGCACCACAGGAGTAAACGGCACCTGGGAGCTGAACACAGGAGGCATGCTGCCCTGTGGCTACGTGGTTCGAATGGTCGGCGTAGATCGCACCAACGTCGACAGCCGTGGCAATCACTTCCGAAGGCCCATCAGCGTCGGTTTCTGCCTCGAGGAACCGGAGTAGGCTAGGCGGCAAACACGTCACTCCCAAAGAGGGTCAGGCTTGGCTGTCGCCAGCCTGACCCTTTTGCCGCTCATCCGTCCCTGAGCGAACGGACCCAAGTTCTCCCGGAGCCTAGCTCCTGGTTTACCCTTCCGGCTTCCATGACCAAAAGATCACTGAATCAATGCGTTACACCCTTTTTCCTCAGGAAAAGCCAAATGAAGTTTCAGCTTAGTGGGCCCCCCAGCGTTGCTGGCCCCATTCGAGCAAGAAACTTGTGTACGAACGGTGAACGTCAAGGGCTCTCTCCTTCGTCTTCGTCCGGCCTTCGAAATTCGCTTGTTCGATATTCTGCGGTTTAGCCTTCTTCGGTTGCCTTCTCCAGAGCAAGGAAAAAGGCTAAATCACAAACCGCAAAACACCGAACATGCGAACGCCGAAGTGAAGGCAACACCTATCAAGTTTCAGCTTAGATGACCGGATTCGTGGCGTAGCTCATGCCATTTTCCCGGTGCCAAGGCCGCCTCCAGCTCCTCGATGACGTGGTCCTCCAGAAAGAGCTGCTTACTGGAGCCCATCTCCAGAACCTGGAGATCAGGTACGCAAGCGGTCAGAAAGGCAGTGAGCGAAATAGCCACGCATTGAGGCTGGGTCATGGGAGGGCCCGGAGACCAGTCGATCTGAAGCATCCAGGGAACCGCATGTTGAGGCTCGTGATCGGAGGCTAAGGGAGCAGATAGGGATCCTCCCGCCTCCAAGCGAGTTCCCAGAGTTGTGGTCGCACACAGAGCCCAGAGGGCCAGGCATCTCGCATTGAGACGTCTTGTAGAATGCAACATGGTCATCCTCCTCCTACCGGAGACTGAAAAGATAAGGCTCGACCCCTGCACGCGCTTTGTCAACCATGCATGGCACCGGCCTTGAGGGTCTCCTCGGACCTCGCTTCTCACTCTCAACAAGGCCTCAGTAGGTCTGGGTGCCTGGGCTCTTCATCGGCAGTCGATAGAGAGACGTTTCGGCAGTGATGTAGAGAGCGTCATACTCCTCATCTCCCCACCCTAGATTGGAAGGTGCTTCTGGGAGGCAGATAGTTCCCAGATGTCTACCAGAGTCGTTGAAGACCCAGATCCCCCCGGGTCCCGCGCAGTATACCCGTCCTGCCTCGTCGGTCTTGAGCCCTCCAGCTGGCCCTGGTGTAGCCGAGTTCATGTGCGCAAAGAGACTTCCCTCAAGCAGCGAGCCGTCGTGGTTAAAGGGAAACGACCAGATCCGGTTGTCCTGGGCGTCGCTGACGAAAAGAAGGTTTTGTTTCGGTGACAGTGCCAGGCCCGTTGGGATGCAAAGACGGGTCGTCATCAGCTTTGTCTCCCCAGTCCGGCAGATCTGGTAGACGCCTGAGGTTGTCCCAACCGAGTCCCCTGCCGACAGACGGCTCTCGCTCTTAGGGTCGGTGAAGTAGGTGCTTCCGTCTATGGCGTGAACTACGTCTTCGGGTCCGTTGAGAGGCGAGCCTTGAAACTGTTCTGCCAGCACCGTGATGGAGCCATCCTTTTCGGTGCGCGTGAGTCGACAAGCCGATGCTTCGCAGGCAAGCAGTCGCCCCTGCCGGTCGAAGCTGAGACCCCGAGTTCCGGAGGTGCTCCGGCGGAATATCGTTACCGAGCTCTCAGAGAGAAGCTCCTCGGCTTCGGCGGCCTCAACCGGAGCCTTGCCGGGCTTATATTCGAAGATGGTTTCAGCTGAAGGATCAGACAGAAGAAGAAATCCAATGCGGCTGAACGCAAGGCCGTCCAGACTCTTGAAAGCACTTGCCAAGCTTTCGATCTCACACTTTTCGCCTAGCAGCTCCAGGAATTCTGGGGCCGCTGAGACGAAGGTTCCAGTTTCAGGCATTAGACCTGTTCACGGTGCGTCGAGGCATGGTTGGGAGAGGATTCATCGAACCGGATCGGATTACGCTGGTCGAGTCCAGGTCGGTTCATCTGACGAGACCTCTGTCGACCTCGCTGATTCGGCTACACCCGCTGATAGCCAGCGCAAGATCCAGTTCGTGTCGAAGTATCTCAATTGCGTGGCTAACACCAGATTCTCCTGCTGCTGCCAACGCCCAGACATAGGGGCGACCGATCATGACAGCCTTGGCTCCCAGTGCCAGGGCCTTCAGGACATCCGTTCCTCGGCGGATCCCTCCATCGATGAAGACCTCCAACTTGTTCTCGACTGCCTGCAGGATCTCCTCCAGGACCTCCACGGTTGCGGGTGAACCGTCCAGTTGTCGGCCCCCGTGGTTGGAGACTACGATCCCTGCCACGTCGTGTTCGACGGCTCGGAGTGCGTCATCTGGCCTGAGAATACCTTTCAGGAGCAGGGGGAGCCGGGTGATCGACCTGAGCCAATCGACTGTCTCCCAGGTCAGTGCTGCCCCCATTTGTTCGATCGCAAAGGCCTGGAGTTCGAGGTTACTTAGATCTTCCGAGAGGTGATCGAATCCTATGTTGACCAGCACCTGATGTAGAAGCCGCCGGTCGGAGACGAACTGGTTTCTCAGGTTTCGATCTCTCTTTCCTGAGACCGGGGAGTCGACGGTCAGGCAAAGGGCCTTGTAGCCCTCCGCTTCTGCCCGCTCCACCAGGGCTCGAGTTACCTCTTTGTCCCGAAGTGGGTAGAGCTGAAACCAGCGTGTTCCACTGGCGCTGGCGGCAACCTGCTCGAGGGAACAGCTGGGTCCGCTGCTGAGCGTATAGATGATCCCGGCAGCAGCAGCCGCCCGCGCTACGGCACATTCGGCTTCGGCATCAAAGAAACCGAGGCAGCCGACCGGCGCCAGAATGATGGGAAGGGAAGTCGATTCGCCCAGGAGAGTGGTGGAGAGCTCTCGTTGGGTCACGTCACGCAGCACCCTCGGGAGGAGCAGCATCTGCTGAAAAGCGGCTACATTCCGCCGGAGCGTGAGCTCATCACAGGCACCGCCGGAGAGAAAATCGAACTCAGGCTGTGGCAACGCATCCCTGGCCAGCGCTTCATACTCAGAGACGTTGACAGGCCGGTTGGGTTGCTTCTTCGGCATTGGCGGTCTCCTTCGTCCAGGTCTGGCATGCGCTCATTCCCGTGTTCCCAAGCGAGGCCTGCATCACAGCTGATCTTCTGGTCGCTGTGTTGCTTCTTCACCCAATCGGGGCAAGAGCTCCTCCAGCAGTCTCTCTAGAACTCCCTGAACCTGGGCGGTCGTCTCCAGGACCTCGTGATGAGAGAGAGCTCCATCGCCGAGGCCGGCCGCAGGGTTGCTGATGCAGGAGATTCCGAGCACTTCCATACCCATGTGCCGGGCCACGATAGCCTCGGGTACCGTGGACATGCCCACCGCACTGGCGCCCAGGGTTCGCAGCATCCTCACTTCAGAGGGTGTCTCATAGGAGGGTCCCAGGCAGGCGGCATACACGCCCTCGGGCAGGCTGAGATCTAGGTTGCGAGCGACTTTCTTTGCCAGGACTCGAAGGCGTTCGGAGTATACCTCGGTCATGTCGGGGAATCGCGGTCCCAGAGAGTCCAGGTTCGCTCCCCTCAGAGGGTTGTCTCCCATGAGATTGATATGGTCAGAAATCAGCATCAAGGTGCCTGGGCTGAGGCTCGGATCCACCCCGCCGGCCGCATTGGTCAAGACGAGAGTCCGAACGCCCATCCGACCCAGGACACGAACCGGAAAGACCACATCTGACAATTCCAGGCCCTCGTAGAGATGCGACCGCCCTCTCAGAATCAAAGTGTGTGGTCGGCCCGACGAGTCTTGTTTTAAACACGAGATCTCGCCGCTATGGCCCTCGACTTCGCTGAGAGGGAAATGAGTCAGCTCCCGATAGGGAATGCGAGCTGAAGAAGTGTTCGAAGCGGTGTAGTCTCCCAGGCCAGAGCCCAGGATCACCGCAACAGAGGGCTGAACGCCGAAATGTTGCAGGAGTTGGGAGACAGTCTCGTCCAGCTGCAGCAGCAGAGATTCGGGTCCACTTGTCCTCACTTGCCGCACCCCAGGACTTCGTCGATCATCGGGGCGCGGCGGCGGCTGACCACGCCCACCTCGGTTACTCCATCCACCAGGGACAGTTCCTCCAGGAGGATTCGCTGGGCAACCGGTGCATCGTCCACCACCAATGTTTGCAGGGTCTTCGAGGCCATGCGCTGTTGTCTAGCCTACCTCAAGCAGGAGTGACTTGCCAGGCAGCGCAGGGCACGCTGCTGGCCCAACTTTGTGCCCTACTGGGGGCGATCCATGAATCCCGCTGCAGGTATCCACCTACCTCTGTTGATGAGGACGCTCGGTCACGTTTCGGGGGTCGCCGTATTCGGCGCTTTCCTCTCCTTATTGTGGCGGAACAGTCCTCGTGCGCCTCTCTCGGATTTCTGGGTTCGCTCCAAGTGCTCCCTTCCAGGAGGCCGCTTCAGCGGCCTGGCGCGAAGCGTAACAGACCGGTCCTTTTAAGGCCGGGTTTGCCTGCGACGTGCTTCACCGAGCCCGCTTTAGCGGGCTTCTGGAGCAGGGGCTTCAGCCAAGATCCGTTCTCGTCTCAAGGACGAAAGCTCGATTCAGTTCCTCAAGGGCTTCCGAGATTCACTGGGCCGTCAATGATCCGTGCTCGGGACCGCCGGACCGGACTCTGGCTAAAGCCCTCATTCGAGAAGCCCGCTAAAGCGGGCTCGGCTTCACCTCATCCGGATAACCCGGCCCTGGACCGGTCTAATACGCGCGTGCCGGGCACGCGCTTTGTCTGGGAGGGTGAAAGTCCCTCCGCCAACCTGATGGAGGTGAAGGCTAGCGAAGCACAAGGGCGTCATCGTGAGGTGGGGTCTGAAGGAAGTGTGGAGCAAACGGACGAGCCGACGCACAGGAACTGGATAAGTAGGCGCCAAGGCCGGACGAGTCAGCTCGTGGTGAGGAAGTCCGTATCCATCAAGGTCCGGAAGCGTAAATCCAGCGGTTGTGTACTTAGCCCGGGAGGCCTGGGCCGCTGTCCCTCGAAGGACAGGTGCAATTGTAAAGTTCCATAGCGCGGTTCAGGAGTCCGCCGAGGGCATAGTAGGTGGCAAACCCACTGAAGGCTCGAACGGTAGGTTGAGACGAGTGCGAGCGAACCGAGGGGGTCCGGGAGTGGACGGGATGACCGTCGACGAACTGCCGGAGTACCTGAAGGCGAAGTGGCTGTCGATCAAAGCACCGCTGCTGAAGGGGGAGTATCAACCGCGACCCGTCAAGGGGGTAGAGATTCCGAAACCGGGAAACAGAGGCAAGCGGAGACTCGGGATTCCGTGTGTGATCGATCGATTCATCGAGCAGGCGATGCTGCAAGTGCTGCAACGCCAGTGGGATCGCGCGTTCTCAGAGTCCAGCTATGGCTATCGCCCGGGGCGCAGTGCGCTCAACCCGGGTTGCTGGTTGGCACCAAGGGAAGGCCAGACTCGCGGTGGGACAGATTTTCGGACCTCCTGGCTGCGGATGAGGACGCCGCCGGCGAGGAAAAGATTGTCCTGGGCGACATTCCGCCTGTATATTCTCACCTGCTGAAACCTGTTGCCTAGTTTTCGGACGTCTGACGAAGGAGAGGGTTATGTCACTTTTCAAAGCAATCCGCACGATACTCCTGCTGGGCATCTGCCTGGCTGTGATACATTCGGTCAAGGCTCAGAATCCATGTGCTCTTGCCGCGGACGGGATTCAGAGCGTTTTCTACGTTCCCCAGATCGGGCACGGTAGCGACACCGCGGGAAACCGGGTAGACACAAAGATAAGGATCCTGAATTTCCAGGGAGCAGAAACCGCCACGGCCACGGTCGTCAGCTGCGGGGAGGCTGGCGAGCTGGAGCTTCTGCAGTCGGATTCCGGCGAGCTCACGGCTCAGGTGGACCTCACTCTCGAACCGGGTGGGACTGCAACGATCCAAAGCCTGAACAGTGACCCCGACAACGAACTTGCGGTTGGCTATGGGGGCATCATTACGTCGGATGCCCTGGGCATCAGCGTTCTGTTCAACATCGTTGACGCCCAGGGCAACCTCACATCCACCGACGTGCGTCCGGCAGCCCTGGTGAGCCGCGCATCCTTTTTTGTTGAGGCCGGAGACGGAGTCGACACCGGTGTGGCCATCCTTCTCCCTCCCAACGCATTGGGTAACAGCGAAGTCGGAGTACGCGTTCGTAACTCCGATGGCGTTATCGAGGACAAGAGCTGCTTCACCATGGAACCAGGAGATCGGATCTCCAAATTCGTGACTGAAATCGTTCCCGGGCTATCGGCTCTGTCCGGCTCCATCGAGATCTACTCCGACGAACCTGTGGGCCTGATGCCTCTGAGACAGGAGGGTATTGTGATCACGACTGAGTCGGTTTTCGGACCACGGGTAGACGTCAGCGACGTCTGTCCCTGAATTTTCCACTACAGCGAGCGGGTAGGACCGAAGAGTCTGGATGTCCTACTTGCAGCCGGTTGCACTGGAGAAGATAGTTCCATCCTCTTTTCTCTGGAAAAGGGAAAAGGAGTGAACTGCTATATCGCATTCGTACTGGATATTTCCCTCGAACGGGAGAGAGAGGGTCTGAAGCCCTGGGCTGTTGAGGGGAAAGTACTGAGTCTGCCCCAAACCGAGGACCGTTGTCGTCCCGTTTCCGACGAACGCGCCCTCTTTGCCCGAGTGGATAGACCAACTGCAGGTAGCGGTCTGTTCTGCCGTGTTGGATAGCGCTACTCCCGTGTCAAACTTGAGGTTTCGCTTGAGCACCGCGACTGGTCTCCTGCAGGACCGAGAGGGAGCGATTCCAATCGGCGGAACCTCCCCGATACCCGGGATCGAGAGATTGATTATCTGTGTCACCACCACCCCCCGTCCCGCGGTAGCTTCAACATGTCCAACCTCGAAGGCAACCCCCCCGGTGAAGATTATGGAAGCGGTCGAATTGGGAGCGAGATCAACCGCACCGGCGTCTCGAACTTCGCCCTGTGGGGACCGGAAGACTGCAGAAGCAGAGTCTTGCAGGATTGTAGTCGGAACCGCAGAAACCGATTGTTGGAGGGTTGTGGTTGAGGTCTGCACGAAAACAAGTTCCGTTGAATTAGCACCTCCTCTGATCGCAATCGGAAAGTTGGATTGAAGCGCTCCCTTACACTTGCCGGCTTCGCCAGACTCGACGATAGCGAGGATGTCCGTTTCTGTCAGCGCGCGGTGATAGACGCTCATTTCGTCTAGACTGCCGTTCATGTAGCCCGCAAAAGGCTCCTGGGCTCGGCCAATCGTCAGAAGGGCGTCGGGGTCGGGTGTCTCCGCGACGTTGGTTCCTGCTCCAGAAAACACGCCGTCGACGTAGATACGATAGTCCGTTCCGTTCCGTGTGATCGCGATGTGATACCACGTATTGGGAAGCGGGGCGAAGGGAGTTTGCGGAGAGATGATGGGCCCAGTGCCAGGCGAGTTGACATGAAAAGCAAGATGCGTGCTGTTGAGGGCGAAAAACCACTTCCTTTGGTCGAACATCCCTTCGTCACTGCTGATGAAGACGTCGCCCGGCTGATCGAGTGAGCCGCTAGCGGGCATATCGAACTTGGCCCAGAACTCAATCGTGAAGTCCCTCATACCGAATGCCCACAGGTCACTGTCCCCAACCACGACGTAGTCATCGACGCCGTCGAAGCGAAGCGCTCCATCGACGCGGCCGGGACCGGCAACCGGACCATGGATGTGCTGTCCCTCGTTGGCTCCGATGATGTCGTGGCTAACGGTGCCGCTGGTCTCGTCGAATGGCCACCAGGCGACTATGTCTGGCGAAGGTTCCACACAGGTCTGCGCAACTGCGTGAACACCAAGGGAAGCGAAGAGAGGAAGTAACAGAGCCCATCTCTGTAAGGCATTGCTCGGACACCAATTCATGTTGCACCCCCAGAAAGGAAGGATTGCGGTAAGGATGAGGTACGGATCGAGTAGACCCAGATTGACGCCTATGTCCTCTTTTGTCAATCTGCGAGTCACCCGGGAGCGAGGATTTGCTGAAAACCCTTATCTGAAGGTCGCTCCGCTTGCCCTCGTTCTACCGCACCGATTTCTCATCGAACGTTGGGCGCCAAACTCTGAGAAGTCCTTCTTGCTCGGGCCTTGCGACTCCATTCCAGAGATACGATGATGTACTCACATGGAGCTTGCGAGGCGTGATCAATGGGATGGGAGTTTGCTCTTTTTTGGCGTCAGGTATTGGTTGCTGTTTCTGACATAGCCTTTGACGAATGGCCACAGGGTCTAGAAAGGTTGGTCGGCACGGTTGAAAACGTAGACGCGATCCTGGGAATCCGTTGCTACGCCCACCGCCTCTCCCATGGCCATGCCCCGGGGTAGCTGGTGCCATCGATCCGTCGCTTCGTAGACGAAATCGCCATTGCCGACAATCCTGGAATTCGATCCAGTTTCCGACATCAATTCTCCCTCCCTTTGCTTCTCTCTCTGCTAGTGGTTTGTGCTAGTGGATCTGGTTCCGCGGCAGCCAGACCTGTCACGTCAATTCCTCGGACCAGCAGCACGATTGGCAGTCCTTCTTAGGATGGACTGTGTCGGGGGTGTGTCGGCTGGTAGCAGCCTTCAGTTGGCTTCCACCTCGGCCTGCGTATTGGCCCGAAGGACCCGCAGGAAGTTTCCCCCCAAGATCCTGCCAATCTGTTCGTCCGTGTAATTGCGGTCGAGAAGGCCCTGGACCAACTGCCGATAGAGCCAGATGTAGTCTTCTCTTCCGATATCGATGTCTGTGCCGATGCCCACGTGGTCGATTCCAATCAAGGCAACGATGTGGTCGATGTGGTCCAGGGTTCCTTGCACGTTGGACCCTTCAGTGAGCACACCGGATCTGGGCACGACCTGGGCCAGCGGGGACGGAGGAGATAGCTCCAGAGCCTTCCGAGCCTGCTCCTTTTCCGCGGGGCTGCGAAGGGCAGCCGCCAGATCGAAGGGATCTGTGTGCTTTCCTGCCAGATGGTTGTGGATCTGGGAGGTGGCCGTCCAGGTCCCCGTCACCCGAATGGGTTCCAGGAGCTCCGGATCATAGTAGGCTCCGACTCCGATCATCCCGCCGTTATTGGCCAGGGCTTGCAGCATCTCGTCTGTCAGGTTGCGGTGGGCGTCCACCACGGCGCGGGCTCCCGAGTGGGATGCGATGAGCGGCCTCGTCGATGTCTCCAAGGCATCCCACATAGTCTGGTCGGAGCCGTGAGAGATGTCCACCAGGATCCCCAGGCGGTTGCACTCACGAACTACCTCGAGTCCGAAGTCTTCCAGACCGGGATCGTCGTCGTCTACGATTCCGACACTGGAATCCGCCCACTGGAAGGGGAAGCTGTGAACCAGCTCCAGTTTCCTGAGTCCCAGACGCTGATAGATCCGCAGGGTGGCCAGATCCTCGAGGGCGACACCGCTGTCGAGTCCTATCAACAGAGACAGCCTTCCCTGGGACCGGAAACGCTCGATATCCTCTGCCGTGAGGGCCACAGCCATTCGATCCGGGTGTTGGGCCACGGCCTGGTAGATGGAATCCACCTCCCATAGGAACCGCTTGGTGGCTGCGGCACCTTCGAAGACCGACCGGCTCAGGAGATTCCCAGGCTCGGGAGATTGGTAGAGATAGGGCCCGAAATCTCCCGTGATGAGGATCTCAGTAAGGGAGCCGATTCCCAGCCCCGCCACGTCGATTCCCGCCTTCGTCAGCTCCTCCGGGTGGAAGGAGTTTTCCGGCTCGCCGGGAAAACGGAAAAAGCGGGTGGTCACGGCCGGATCTACGACCGTGTATTTTTGGAGGATCCGCGTCACCGGGTCGAGCCCTGGCTCGGATGGAGCAGAGCTCGAACAGCCCAGGAACAGACCGACGACCAGCAACCCGATCCCTGGCAAGAGACGCAGAAGATTCAATCGAGGTATCGAGACTTTTCTAACGACGGACGACTGGAGGATAAGCCGGTTGAAGATCATTCTTCCTGCTAAGTACACTGGAACGTAAATACTGATACGTCTGTGGCGAGCGCGACGGGTCGAGTTCGCGAAGCGACGACGAACGCCATGTCTTTCCATAGTGGAGGAGGAGCGACAAAGAAATCGGCCCGTCCCGCCGCATCGGCCCGTCGCGTCGCCACCCGTAGGGCAGATGGGGGTTGTGGACGATCTCTGCGTTGGTCGTCGTCGAAGATGGCAAAGCATCGTCTTCCTCCTCCTGCCTCGACCTCGCCTCACAAGCCCCATCTGCAAACGTTGCCGTATTTACGTTCCTGTGTACTAAGCCTCGCGATACACCCGGACCTCGTATACTCGGGCGCTGGGCGCTCCGTTGGTAGCATGGACCAACAGCCGCAGAGCACTGGACCGGACTTCCGGAAACGTATGGACCCGCTTGCGGACATAGTTCCCCTGAACCTCCAGAAGATCCTGCCAGGACGCTCCCTGCTTCACCTGCAGGGAATAATCTTTGACGCAATCGGGATAAAGATACAAGGGGAGAGTGACCTTCCGGTTGGCATCTGTGTCGAAGGCGATTTCGACCGTGTTGAATCGAACCGGTTGGGGCCAGTCAAGCTGCCACCAGGTCGGTAAACCCTTCTCCGGGTCGGAGATCCAGATGTTGGTCCAGTGGTCGGGTCGGTTGGTTCCCTGAATGACGTTCTTCGCCGAATAGGGTCTGGGACGCGGTTCCACCCGAAGGCAGAGGCTCTTTCCCTGGGTCAACGGACGCCAGCGTCTGGCACCCGGTAGATCCGCCGGGGTCGTCCCGACCGGACACCGGTTGGGCTGGCCATCCGTCTCTTGGAAGAGCTTCCAGAAGACCCCGGGTTTGGTATCCACGTAGAGGTAGTATAGTTTCCGTGGATCCAGGGATGCTCCTAGTTTGAAAGGGATCCATCCGCTGTGCCCTGGAGCCAGACCGGCTCGAGCTTCAGCCAGATCCTGGGAGGCTCGAAAATCCCAGACATGGGGGGTGGTACGAAGCGCGACTCGCATCTCGACGGCATCGCTTCGCTTCGACTCCAGAAGCAGCTGAACCTGGTCGATTCGGTCTCCTGAGACGGGAAACAGCTGCGCGTGGGGATATTTGAGCTCTACCCCCTGGTCCGACTCTGGAAATTCCAGAACCCATTCACTGCTGGATGAAGCCTTTGCCGTTCTTGCCAGGTCGTTGGAATCCTGGTTGGAAACCCCGGGAATATGGCCGTCCTGGCGCAGGATGATCTGTTGGCACTCGTGGGCGTGTTTGCGGGCCACTTCAGCCGGTCCAACCCCGTACTTGCAACAAAGCGCTGCGGCTATTCCCACCGCTTGCCCGACGATGCAGCCGGTCGAGAGCACCCTCGAGGAGGAGAAGGCCAGATAGGAGCAGCTGATGGGTCGCCCCGCCATCATCAGGTTTCTCACATTGCGGGAATAGAGTGATCTAAGCGGGATGCTGTAGACCTGCGAGCCCATGCTGTCCCAGTTTTCATCGGTGCGGGGGGAGGGGAAGGGAGGCTCGTCGCGCGTCAGGATGCCGCCCTGAACGTGAATGTCGATTCCCCAGCAACCATAGCCGACCGCGTCCTTCAGCACCTGGGGATCCTGAACCTGCTGCTGGGTGACGACGTGATCGCCCAGCAGACGCCGTGCTTCGCGCTTGTAGGGCCAGAACCCGACGAACTCCAGGCCATAGTTTTCGGCTCCGTGATCTCCCCGGTTCTTGATGTGGTCCCAGACTCCCAGGAGCTGGCGCAGGCCCTCGTGACGGATCCGATCGTTGTCGTGAAAGGGGTGATGGGGGGCACCCACTTCGATCCACCAGTAGCCTCCGTCAATGAAACTGTGTCCCCGGGAAGGGAGATCGTCGTCGGAAGGAAATTCGGCGCTCCAATCGGGTCGCCGAAAGGGAACGGGGCGTCCCGTGTCCAGACCCCGGAAGAAAAGGGTGTTGCCCATGACCTTTTCGTCGGCCTGGTCTGGAGCGAGCGCTTCTCCATACTCCTTTCTGGCTTCCCGGCCGAAGCGCAGATCGGCCCCCGACCGATGGCCCAGGATCCCGGTCCCGGTGGCATCGACAAAGAGGTCGGCACCCAGCTGGAAGCTCTTCTCCGTCCCCAGCTGGATGCAGTAGATGGACTCGATCTGAGACGGGTTCTTCATCTGGACCCGGTGCATGTGTGTATCCAGGAAAAGGGTGATGTTCTTCTCGCGGACGACCCACTCGTAGAGCACCAGGTCCCAGTGAGCGTTCATGGTTCCTTCGAGGAAGTGGAAGTGGTTGCGGCTCCGCTCCTCGGTGTGGAATTCATCATGGATCCCGGACTCCCTTATCCAGGGGTGGATGGCTGGGTTGTTCTCCGGGAACAGCTTGACCTCGCTGGAGGAATTGCCTCCCAACATGGAGCGTTCGTGAACCAAAGCCACCTTCACCCCGTTGCGGGCCGCGCTGATGGCCGCTGCGGTCCCGGAGATTCCTCCGCCGACCACGATCAACTCGTAGCGGCCCCGGATGGGCTCCTCGGAGCTGGTCGCTGCGCTCGAAACGATGGTTGGCAGGTGGGGTTCGGTTGCAGCGGCGGTGCTGGAGCTCCCGCCCCAGTATCCTCCCATCAGCATTCCCAGCTTCTTGAAGAACGATCGACGATAGGATGACATGCTTTTCCTCTCTGCGAATTTGGCAGACCGTTCAAACGGAGCCTCGATTGGTTGGGACTCCCTTTTGATCGCAGTCCTGCCAGATGCAGAATCTTGGATGATTCGCTAAGCCGATGGCATCTATCCCCACTTCTCGCCCAACTCATCCAGTCCCGCTTGTGCCAGATCCTCTGGGCCCATGACCAGACGGAACTGGCAGTCGGCATTGAAATTGAGAAAGAAGGGCTCCGCCAGGGAGGGTAGACTCGAGGGGCTTTCCAGATTCACTACGAGAATGGCTCCACGGGTTCCATCCATCTCGGTGAAATAGGTAGCTTCTGGCTTGATGTCTTCTAGAATACGGCCCAGGATCTCACCGGCTTTGCCTTCCCGTACCCGCTGATTGAAGGGTTCATGGGGCAGCTTCACAATCATTAGCATTCTCATCTCTTTTTACCTCCGTTTTTGAATCAGATTCCCGCTTCGCCGGAATGGCGACTTTTGCCATTATCGCCTATCCTGAAGGCGCTGCAAGCCCACCTTGCTTCGCGGCAGGCGATCGGAGTATAGCTATAGGTTGTCTCGACGACATAGAGAGGGGCTGAGTGAGCCAAATGGTCAACCAAACTGCGCTTGAAGGCTCACGCCGCGATTTCCTCCGTGCCCTGGGATCTTCGCTGGCCTGGCCTTTTTGGTCGTCCGCATTTGGAAGCGGAGACGAGGATGAGGTAGTGGTGGGTCGGGGCCGCCTGGAGGTTGCCGCCGCGCGCTTCGACTGCACACCTCCTTTGGGTGTTCCCTCACCAACGCTGGGTCTGCATCCGGTGGTTCGGCAGATCCAGGGTCCCATGGAAACGCGTCTCTTCGCGTTCAGACAGGGCAGCCTCACTATCGGGTGGGCCAACAGCGACTACAATGTAGCGGGCCCAGGCAGGCGCTTGTTGTCAGAGGCCTTGAACCTGCCTCTGGAACAGACGGTTGTTTCTGTGACCCACAATCATTCGATTGTCACGGCCGGCGGTCTCTCCAGCAATGCCAGGGGATTCGGGTCGCGATTCTTCCGAAACTTCGGACAAGCCGCGCACTCCCTTTCGAGCCGCTTTGAGCCTGCTAGCCTGTCCTGGGCGGTGGAAGAGCAACCGTCCATTACCTATAACCGCAAGGGTCGACGAGTGGACGGCTCTACCTACTTTATGCGTGAGGAAGATCGCATCAAACTGGGAGACTTCGAGGGAGCCATCGATCCTCTTGCCACGCTACTTCGGTTCGACCGGACCAATGGGGATCCCCTGCTTCTAGTGGGGCACTTTACAGGGCACCCTGTGGTTTCCTACAACCTGGAGGAGCCGGTCATCAATCCCGACTACTCGGGGTGGGCCATCATGGACTTGCTGGAGTCCTTCTATCCACGTCGGCCAGTAGGCGCCTTTCTCCAGGGCTGCGCAGGAGACATCAGCGCCAAGGGCATGTTCGATGGAGCCGAAAGAGCCAGGGCGGCCGGTGCCCGTCTGGGGGGAAGCTTCATCCGGGCTTCTGACAGGACGACGGCAGTGAGGACCGATGCCCTGGGACTGGCTCGAGGAACTGCGCAGGTTCCTTTCGGACCTCTGCCTTCGGTCGGGGAGCTGAAGCGCCAGCGGGAGGAGTTGCTGGATTTCCAGAGAAGGGCCGAGGCTGGAGACGAGGATACCCTGCGCGTACTGGGTTACAACTTCTCTGTTTACATGGAGATGAAGTACCGCAGAAACCTGGCGCGGCCGCTGCTGAGATGGACGGATTGGGCCCTGGAGGTTCACGAGAAGGGAACTGTCTTACCCGACTCGCTGCCGCTGCCCCTGCAGGTAGTCGCATTGGGCGAGGCGGCAATCGTAACGATCCCCTGTGAGGCCTTTTCCTCCATCGGCATTCGGATTCGCAAGCAGAGTCCCTTCCAGGTAACCATGCCTGCCGCCTACAGTAACGGCTCTCTTGGCTACATCGGCGCCAGCGAGGATGTAGGGGACCGCGAGTACATGTCGGCTTTCTTCCGGTACACTCGCAGACCTCCGTTTGCCCGTCCCGCCGGGGACGCCATCGTCCACAAGGCGGTCGAATTGCTGGAGAAGGCTCGTGACGCCATGAAAGAAAGCGGCTAGAGTCTTGGGGGTTTTGTCGAGGTCCCTGATTGGGAAGGAACGGAGGTTGCATCATGAGTGAAGTTTCGCCCTCAGCCAGGATTCGGATCGAGGCGCAGGGCTTACAAGCGACAGCTTTCCAGTGTACTGAGCTGAAACTTGAATAGTGAGCAGTGGTGAAGTGATCAGTGAACAGTACCGGAAACAGCTACAGCCAACAGAGCCGCGAGCGACTTGACTCGTTAGCAGTATGCCCTACGTTTCGAGGAGAGAGCTGGACAACAGCAGAATCTCGCAGATCCCCAACCCCTCGCTCGCGCTTCAGGCTTCCATGGCTCGAGTAGTTTCTATCGTGTACGATCCGGCGCAGCAGGTGGCCGGGCTAAGCTTTGAGACGCTGAAGAGGAGACAGGAGCATGGTGGGTGAGCGGATTATTTGGGGGCTGACTGCTGCGATCCTGGCGACACCACTCCTGGGGGGATCTGTTGGCGAGCAAGAGCCAGGGAACAAGGCCCCTTGGAGGGATGACGCGACCAACCTTGAGGTGGTTCGTAAGCTCAACCGAGCCCACCGCCTGATGCCTTTCAGTTGGGAGTTCGAAGGGGGTGTTGACGAGGCTCCCCTGGAACTGGAGTGGACGGTGGGGCCGGACCTTCCCATGGCCTGGAAGGGAGGAGTAGCCTGCCCGATCGGGGAGGAGATCATCCTGACGGGCGGAATGTGGATGCCGGGTAGGCTCAATCGAACCCTGGCCTATCATCTAGTGAAGGGTACCTACCGAGACCTTCCTCCCCCTCCGATTCGGCCTCAGTACACCCAGGGTACCTGTGATGACGAGTCTCTGTACGTAGTAGGCGGCCGTGGCTCAGGAAGCCACGTCCTGAAGCTGTCCCAGGACTCCAGTGGATCGTGGAAATGGAGCGATTTGCCGCCACTGCCTCCCGAGGAGGGCAAGGGAAGGTGGGTCGGCGCCGCGGGCATCGATCCCGGAAAGTGGTTGATCCTGGCAGGGGGGTCTCCTACCGGGACTTCCTACGAGAATCGAATCCGGCCACAGCTTGCCGACTACCGCTTGCGCCTGGACCGTTCAGACGCTTTATGGGAGCGGACGCGCCCCTACCCTGGCGGGCCCAGGGGGGTGCTGCACTCGGCCATGCTTGGAGGCCGTCTGTACGTTTTTGGTGGTTCGCATACAGTCCCTGAAATGCGCTCCGCTCATGTCGAGTTGTCGAAGAAGTACGGACTCAGAACTCCCTACAACGGGGTACCCAATCGGCGCGATTCCTACTCTTACGATCCTGAGACAGATACCTGGAAGAGCCTACGAAATCTGCCCTTTCCAGTGTTGGGAGGCCACTCGGTGGTGGCCCGGGACCGATACATTCTCCTGATGGGAAGTGCCGACTATCCCACCTATCGAGTGGGAAAATCCAAGGGCAACCCAGGGGTCGAGATTAAGGGAGGAGAGTCCTCCTCGCGCTGGAGAGGCTACGGAGACCGGGTTCTGTGCTATGACGTCGACCGAGATGAATACTCCAGTCTCGGAGTCATGCCCTATGGCGTGGCGACGACACCTTGGGTTCTGGTGGGTTCAAAGGTGTATGGATTCGGTGGGGAACCGGCTCACGGCTACAACTTGAACACCGAGACGGTCCTGCAGATCGGCACCCTGATCTGGCGCTGACTGCTTTGGCATCCTGGAGGAATCCTTCATGAGCAACCGACGAACATGGTGGCTACTTCTTACCCCCGTTCTGACTACTCTGGCCCTGGCTGGCTGGGTCTCGGCTGAGGTCAGGCTCCCCGCCCTCGTTTCCGATCACATGCTCCTGCAGCAGGAAGTTCCGGTGAGGATCTGGGGCTGGGCCGATCCGGGGGAGCAGGTGCGCGTCCGCTTCGGGGGACAGAGCGTCTCAGCTGTTGCCGACTCGCTGGGAGGATGGGAGGCCTTCCTGGCACCGCTCGAGGCGGGCGGACCCTCTCAGATGGTTGTCTCAGGAGACAACACCATCACCTTGACTGATATCTTGGTGGGCGAGGTATGGGTAGCCTCCGGCCAATCGAATATGGTCTGGTCCGTCAGGCGTTCCCGGGACGCCGAGGCCGAAATTGCGCAGGCTGAATTTCCTCGTATTCGACTGTTCAAGGTAGCGCTGAAGGTTGCGGACCAGCCCCTGGAGGACGTCGAGGGCAGCTGGCAGAAGTGTTCTGCTCAGTCGGTGGCTGACTTCTCTGCAGTCGGCTACTTCTTTGCACGCCATCTGCATCAAAAGAGGGGGCACCCCGTGGGTGTGATCCAGACCGCCTGGGGTGGCACTCCCTCCGAGTCCTGGACCAGCCGGCTCCGTCTCACCTCTGAGTCGAATCTGGCGCCGGTACTCGAGAACTGGGAAAGAGTGCTAGCAGAGTACCCGGCGAAGGAACAAGCGCATCAGAAAGCACTCCAACTGTGGGAGCGCCAGGCGCGAACTGCCCGCCAGAAAGGCGGGGCGGAGCCCAGAAAACCCCGACGACCTCAGGGGCCGGGCCATCCCTGGACCCCGGGCGGGCTGTACAACGCGATGATAGCTCCCATAACACCGTATGCTATCCGGGGCGCCATCTGGTACCAGGGAGAGAACAACGCAAACCGGGCGCAGGGGTACCTTTACCGTTCTCTTTTTCCCGCCTTGATTCACGACTGGAGAGAGCAGTGGGGTCTCGGCGCCTTTCCCTTCCTGTTTGTGCAGTTGGCCAACTTCGGCAAGACGCCACCCCAGAGCCAGTGGCCTGAGTTGAGGGAGGCTCAGCTCATGACGCTGGGTCTCCGTAACACTGCCATGGCCGTCACCGTGGACATCGGCAATCCCCTGGACATCCATCCGATAAACAAGCAGGACGTGGGTGAGCGCCTGGCCCTGGGTGCTCGCCGAGTGGCCTACGGCGAGAATCTGGTTCACTCGGGGCCCCTCTATCGCCAACTCACCAGAGAGGGAAGTCAGCTTCGTGTGTGGTTCGACCATCCGGGTAGAGGCTTGAGTTCAAAGGATGGGAAGGAACCGATGGGTTTTGCCATCTCCGGAGACGATAGGCAGTTCGTGGCGGCGACCGCTCGAATCGATGGGAGCACGGTCGTGGTTTCGAGTCCCCAGGTGGCGAACCCGGTGGCGGTTCGTTATGGCTGGGAGGACAGTCCCGCCTGCGATCTCTACAATGCCGAGGGACTACCCGCTTCTCCCTTCCGCAGCGACGATTGGCGCGACGCAGCGATGCCGTCGCCGTAGTGCTTCCGCTTCCACCACGGGATAGGAGATCTGCAAGATCTTGCTGTTATCCCCTCTCTCGTCGGGACCTGGGCCCTCTGCGGTCAAATGCCCTTTGGCGAGAAGCTTGCAGAACGTCAACCCCTCGCTCGCGCTTCAGGCTTCCATGGTGTTCCTATTCATCGGGAGCCTCGATCTGAAACAGCGGCGGCGGCTTCAGGTGAAAATCCGTAGTGTCCTGATAGGCCTTGGCCAGCGTCAGGATTTCGTTTTCACCATAGAGCCGGCCGGTCAAGGAGATGCTGGTGGGCCTTCCCTCCGGATCAAAGCCGTTGGGTACGCTCACGCAGGGATGGCCGGTCAGATTAGTGAGGTTCAGGTTCTCCCCGAAACTGGGCGCCAGATACAGATCAATTCCTGACATCAGCTCTGCCATATCCTGCATCAGAAGAGTTCGGAGCCTGTCGGTCTGGATGTACTCGACCGCCGGGATTGTGCGAGCCTGACGCAGCATGTTGGGCCAGTTGTTCTCCAATTGCTCAACCAGCAGATCGTCCTGATTGCTGCGAGTGAACTCGTCGAAGGCCGCCGCCGCTTCGGTATACAGAACGATCTCAGGAGAAGCGGGACGTTTCGGCAGTTCGATGGGAATCAGATCCACTCCCATCTTGCCGAGGGCCAACAAAGTTCTCTCGGCGTTGCTCTTGATCGCCCCTTTCTCCAGATCCTCGAAGAGGCGCTCCGTGTATCCCACTCGCAGACGATCCAGATTCGGATCGAAGTTCCAGCGGAAGGGAACATCAACCGTGGATCGATCGTGTGGGTCAAGACCCTGAATAGCTTCAAACACCAGGGCGCAGTCCTCAGCGCTCCGGCAGATCGGGCCGATCTTGTCCATACTCCAGCTCAGCACCATGGCCCCATGGCGGCTGACCCTGCCGAAGGTGGGTCTGAGCCCGGTGACCCCACAGGTGGTGGAGGGAAAGATGATCGATCCCAGCGTCTCCGATCCGATGGAGAAGCCCACCAGACCGGCAGCGGTTGTCGCTGCTGATCCGGCCGAGGAGCCCAGGGATCCTTCGTCGAGTTTCCACGGGTTACGGGTCTTCCCTCCGAACCAGACGTCTGCTCCGGCGAGGGCGCCCAGGCTGAGTTTCGCCAGCAGCACCGCTCCCGATTCCTTCAGGAGCTGGACTACCGTGGCATCCATTTCCAGGACCTGCTCCTGGTGGAGGGTGTGTGAAAAGTCCAAAACCTCTTTGATTTAGGGGTCTCTTTACCCTTCCTACGACGGAGATCGTGGCTTGCACGCGATCCTATGAAGTCAAAATTTCAAATCCGAAATCATGAATGACTTTTCACACAGCCTCGGTGTGAAGCGGCTCCCCAGGTGGTCCGGTATCCCCGTACCGCTAACAGATCCTTGGCTCCCCAGGGAATTCCGTGAAGTGGACCTCGGTATCTACCCTGCCTGATTTCGTCGTCCGCGCGCCCGGCCTGCTCCAAAGCCATCTCTCGGGTGAAGGAGATGACACACTCGAGTTGGGAGTGATGCTTTTCCAGACGCTCCAGGTACATCCGGGTCAGGTCCTGCGAACTCACCTGGCGATCGCGGACTGCACCAGCAAGGCGTGTGACCGGCCAGAAAGCCAGCTCCCCAGAGCGGAGTGTCGACTCGGAGGGAGCAGGCTCGCTTGAAGCCGCTTGAGGAGGATCGGTATCTCCTGCCACAGCCACTTGAGGCAGCGATGAGGAGATCGTATCCCCCGGAGGGATCGGATCAAATCGATGGGCGGGCGCAACCGAGTTCGCGAGTGAAGCCTTCCTCAGGTTCTGATAGAACTCCAGGTCGTCGCCGACCCTTTTGCGCATCAACTCCCGCTCTTCTCGGGTGAACTCCAACCCAATCAGGCGGTGGGCATAGCTCAACATCTCTTCTGTGATCTTCGTCTCCACGTCGATGTCGTTGCCCTCCTGACAGGAAGCTGCGTAGAGACCGGCTCCAGAAAGGGAAGCAAGCGCGTGACGGCGGCTGACTTTGAAACGGGACATGGGAGTACCTCCGTATCGGGTCCCGGGGGAGGCCCTGACCGGAACGGTTCTTACCTAGTCTTGGTCGGTCCCCCTAGTGATTCACCAATGCTGATTCCAGTGACGACAAGGAGCGGAGTGAAGCTGTCGGCACTGAGGCTCTTGCTCGCTTGAGCGCGGATGATATTATCATCCAGTTTTCAGGAGAGGAAATCATGGACTACTTCTGGACGGGCCGTAGGCTCTGTGCTTCTGCCCTCCTTCTCTGGAGCACGCTAGGCGTCACTCTCGCAGAGGGTTCTCCGGAGATCGTTTCCGTTGAAAAGATCTGGGATCGAGGCGCTCACAACGCCTTCACCGATCTGATTCGCTTTGAGGGGCAGTGGTTCTGCACCTTCCGCGAAGGTGTGAGTCATGGAGGCGGCGACGATGGCAGGGTGAGAGTGATTGTCTCCTCCGATGGCGAGCGCTGGGAGTCGGCCGCGCTTCTTCGGGAAACAGGTGTCGACTTGAGGGATCCCAAGCTTTCCCAGACCCCGGATGGCCGGCTGATGCTGGTGTCGGGCGGCAGCATCTACGACGGTGACCGGTATCTGACCCGAGCGCCTCGAGTGGCGTTCTCCCGGGATGGGCGCCACTGGACGGCGCCACAGCGCGTCCTGGCCGAGGACCACTGGATCTGGCGGGTCACCTGGCATAAAGGACGAGGATACGCAGTGTCAAAGCTTGGGGAGACACCTCAGCCAAGATGATGCTTCCTCTATCAAACGAAAGATGGGGTTGACTGGGACTGGGTCGCCGAGCTCAAACTGCCCGGCCTGACTCCCGAAGCGAGGCAGACCGCTCCCAGTGAGACGACCGTACGCTTCCTTCCCGACGACGAGATGCTGGCCCTGATCCGGCCGGGCTGGGTGGGCAGCAGCAAGCCTCCGTACAAGAAGTGGACCTATCACAAGTTGAAGCATCGGCTGGGAGGACCCAACTTCATCCGTCTTCCCGACGGTTCGCTGTGGGCCACATCGCGAGGCTATCCGCGGGGCACCGCGGTAATTGGTCCCTGGAAGGGCGAGCCCCATACGATCTTGGCGAGGTTGAGCCGGAACAGTTTCGAGCCAGTCCTGACCTTGCCCAGCGGAGGAGATAGCAGCTATGCTGGAATGGTCTGGCACGAGGGACTTCTCTGGGTGAGTTACTATTCTTCGCACGAGGGTAATACGAGCATCTACCTGGCCAAGATTCAGCTCGAACCCTAGATTCTTCAATTTCCCGAAAGCAGGTCGATGTCCCCTCTTGATCGCCGTACCTTTCTCAAGTCCGCGACCCCTCTTGCGGCTGCAGGACCGCTGCTGGGAGGCTTCCTTGAGGGAGCGTTGACCCCACGGCAGAAGCTACCGGTAGCGGCAATTGTTACCGAGTATCGCGAGAGATCCCATGCGGATGTGATTGTCGGCAAGATCCTGGAGGGTTTTCATCAGGATGGCGGCCCCGGACCGGATCTGTATCTGGCGGCACTGTTTACCGATCAGGTTCCCGAAGGCGACATGAGTCGCGGACTGGCTGCCAAGTACGGCTTTCCCATCGTAGGCACCATCGACGATGCAATTACCCTGGGGTCGGATGAAATCAAGGTCGCCGGTGTCTTGAGCATCGGTGAGCACGGCAGCTATCCCTACACACCGGATACCCAACAGCACATGTACCCACGGCGGAGATTCTTCGACGAGATTTCCGCTACCTTTCGGCGCACGGGCTCGGTGGTCCCCGTCTTCAACGACAAACATTTAGCCTATCACTGGAGCGACGCCATACATATGGTGGAGACGGCCCGGGAAATGGACTTCCCTCTCTTGGCGGGTTCTTCTCTGCCGCTCACCTGGCGAAGGCCGAAGGACGTACTTCCGATCGGCATCCAGATCGAGGATGCCTTGACCATAGGATATGGCGGCTACGAATCCTACGGCTTTCATTCTCTGGAAACCCACCAGTCCCTGATCGAGCGGCGATCGGGGGGCGAAAGTGGAGTCGAGGGAATCCAAGCCCTACGAGGTGATGCCGTGTGGAAGGCCGAAGTGGACGGACGCTGGTCGCGGACGCTGGCGGAAGCGGCTCTTGCCTCCATTCCCGACGTCCCGGACGTCCCGGACGTCCCGGAAGGGAAGTGGGAAGCGGCACTCTCCAAGGATGCTGCCTGGTATCTGATCGATCATCGCGATGGTCTGAGAAGCAGTGTCGTCATGGCCAACGGGGTGTCAAAGCATTTCGCAGTGGCGCTAAAGATCAAAGGCCGACGCGACCCGCTGGTTACCTGGTTCCAACTCCAGGAGGGGAAGCCGTACCTGCACTTCGCCTATCTGGTCAAGGCGATCGAGCACCTGATCCATACCGGAGAACCGCCCTATCCGGTGGAGCGAACGCTCCTCACCACCGGCATTCTTGATCGTGTCATGCACAGTCTGTCCAATGAGGGGAAACGGTTTCTGACCCCTGAGCTTGCTTTCGGCTACCCCCCGAGCGATTGGCCCTACGCCAACCACCCTGCCTCTAAGTTGAAGCTCAAGCTGAACGAGTCGGGTTAGAGCGGTATGCGGCCAGGTGACCTACCGCTCCTAGCCAGGATAGCTGGGCGCCGGAATATCGCAAGGGCCACTCTAACTCTAGCCAAAAATATTTGAAATTTTAGTTCCCACCGATTGAACGCTAACGATCGTTGCTTTGTTGCTCTGTGAGGCCGCTTCAGCGGCCTGGCGCGAAGCGCAATAGACCCGGTGTTTACGCCGGGTCAGCCGCCACACCACCCCTTCGGAAGGGCCTTTCAAGGTCCTTCTCGAGTTGCGGCTTTAGCCATTGGGGCCCTTCGGCCTGGCTGAAGCCTCTGTTCGAGAAGCCCGCTAAAGCAGGCTCCGGCATCCACCTGCTCGGCTACCCGGCCCTAAAGGACCGGGCTATTGCGCGTCGCGCCAGACCGCTAAAGCGGCCTCCTTGAAAGCGATCCCTCAACCACCCTGGGGAGCCCCGCTGCCCTAGAGCCAAGAGCGGGTTATTGTCTTTTCGCCAACTTGACCAGTTCCTGAACTTTCCGAACTATGATCCCCACCGAACCGACGCTTCCAGACAGATGTGAGAGCAAAATTCTCAGAATGAGCGAGCTAGCAGCTAACCCGTTGTTGGTCCTGCTAGTCCGCTTAAGAATACGAGTACAGTAAGCTCTGATGGTACTGTTACCACTGGAGGCAAAACGACAATGTCTGGTTACACTATAATTCAAGCGGATTCTATGGATGCGACACTGTCGATTGCGAGGGCTTGCCCTTTTCTTGATATTGGCGGTTCACTTGAGGTGTCAGAGCTAGTGAAGATGCCAAGCCCAAAATAAGAACGTAACAATCGCATTCACTCAGACCGCAAAAGCGCCGCTCCTGCCTCGCTCTGCCTTTTGCGTTCGGTGATGCGAAGCGTTTGGCATACGGGGAACAGGCATGAAGGAGTCGGATCTCTATCTCCCCCTGAAGCGGTTCTTGGGATCCCAGGGGTATGAGGTGAAGGGAGAGGTCAAAGACTGTGATGTCCTGGCAGTACGAGGCGAGGAGATTCCAGTCGCTGTCGAACTCAAGCTCTCTCTCAATCTCAGCGTGATTCTCCAGGCCGTTGAGAGACTTTCGGTGACTCCCAAGGTGTACATCGGTATCCCCAAACGGCGTAGGATCCTGGGAAGGCGCCGGCGGCAAATCATCAAGCTGCTCAGGATGCTTGGCCTGGGCCTGGTAGTAGTCGATCCGGATCTGGAGACCGGCAATGTACAGGTCCTTCTCGATCCCGGTGAGTATAGACCTCGCACGTCAAAGCGCCGCTTGGAGCGTTTGCTCGGCGAGTTCATGACGCGGGTGGGCGACCCGAATCTCGGCGGAACAGAGAAGAGAAAGGGCATCATGACCGCCTACCGACAGAGAGCACTGGCAATCGGCCGGTTCCTGGACGAGGACGGACCGACAAAGGCTTCATGCATAGCCAAAACTCTCCGGGAGCCGAAAGCCAGAGACATCCTTTACAGAGACGTGTACGGCTGGTTTGATCGAGTGTCGCTTGGCGTGTACACACTATCTGCTAGAGGGAAGCGGGAGATTCCTCACTGGCAATAAACAGCCGAGGAGAGCAATTGTCCAACGGTGTCAACTGTTGTCAGATAACAAATGGTTGCACCGGAGCGGGGGGGCCGGAGCCACTTGATTTCGAGATCCGCGCTGACCGCCACCTGGTGAACCTAAACGTCAATCGAACGATCGCGGGAATTGATGCATGGTGGTGTTGCGGGCAACACGGAAAGTCCTGAAGATCTTGCCAGAGTCGGCGGGGGCCGGTGATCTTTCGGAAACCGCTCTTGGCGATTGGTACCTCAATCGCTTTGTCGTCGACCGCCAACCCCTTTTGCTTTGCGTAAGTTCGACATCGCTACTCTCGATAATCGCTCCCGCACGAAAAGTGAAGACATTGACGGACCGCTTCCCGGGCATAGTTGCCGACCGACTTCGACGACTGAATATTGATGGGGACCTGATCGGTTCAGAGATGACGGCCATGCAGACCGTGCGCGTCGGTCGCACCAAGGATCGTTCCGTCACCGGTCAGATGGTTGATTTCGCGAAGGAAATATTGAGCTACCTTCCGATAGGCGCATGGGACACAATTGACCTTCGACTCGCGGAGGATCGCTTGGCCCTGACGCCTTGTAGGGCAAGTCGTGGATTTGAGGAAGTGATTTATCCCCAGAAAACTGCCGTCCGACTGCTAAGAGAAAAATGGTCTCCGAAGGCCAGGGTAAACTGATGAAAGTGTTGCTTGACAAGGGAATGAAGCTGGCAGGCCGAGGACGTGCTAGGCACGGTTCGTTCTTCGAATCGCTGTCTGTTGGAGATGCCAATGGTACGGCCTGTAGCCTCTCGCCGGGTCCGCCGGAGTCCAGCATCTTTTCGACCAGGGCTTATGCCCTTTGAAGACGGGTGGGGCTGAGGATCAGCCCTCGGACAGGGCTCGATTCCCGTCTATTTTCGCGGATACAGGCCGCGGCTCTCGAAGAACGTCTTGATCTTCTTCATCTCCTCATCCGTAGCCGCTTTCAACGGGGCTCGTAAATGGCGTGTTCCCACGCCGAAGTATTCGAGCGAGCCATGGAAGAACGGAAGACTGAACTTATCAACGATGGGAATATCGTACTTCTTCACCATCTCGTAGCATTTCTTGAGGTTCCCCGCTTGATAGGCTTCCCAAAACTCCTTTGCGATCCAGGGAGCGATGATTGCATAGATGTCGAAGTAGGCTTTTGCCCCGTAAGGCTCAGCTGCCAGAAACCGATAGGTGGTCCCGCCACCGTAGACGCGCAGGCGGTCGGCGAACTTGGCTTCCAGGAAGATGTACTCCTGGATCCGGTGCTCTTTCATGGCCACCACGGCGTCGATCTCCAGGAGTCGACGCATGGTCTTCTCGGCTAGCCCCACGTTCTTCAGGGCAA
Organism: Acidobacteriota bacterium; assembly: GCA_965219005.1. Taxonomy (GTDB): domain Bacteria; phylum Acidobacteriota; class UBA6911; order RPQK01; family JAJDTT01; genus CAUZIZ01. The sequence goes on from CBDCMS010000004.1 coordinate 1,536,969, forward strand.
TCGCCAGTCTGCTGTTGTCCGCGATGTCTTGAAAATACGCAGGCATGTCCTCCTCGGGGATGTTGGGTGTGAGGACCTCGACGGCATCCGCACCCAGCCCTTCGGCGTACTTGGCATAGCCGATGGCGCGGGCGTTCCAGAACTTGTGGGCACAGGTGATGGTCAGGCCGCGATCGCCCACTGCCTCGAGGAAGGTGCGGGTAGTGGCCTTGATTTCATCGTAGGATAGCCACTCGTACTTGCTGTTTCCTCCTGTCATATTGAAGATCTTGATGTCGTACTCGAGCGCCTGGGCGATCATCTTTCGAATCGAGTCGTGGTCCACTTCGCCCTCGGCGGTGAAGGGTGTCACCAGCGAGTACATGGGGCCGACCAGCTGATTCATGAACTCCTTTGGGGTCATGGGCTTCTTGAAGGTGTCCGCTGAGGACGCCGCTTCTGTCGGCACCGAGATCAGTGCCAGGATGAAGCCTAGAACCAACAAAGATCGGGTAGCTCTGGATACATTCATATCGAACCTCCTTTTGACGCGACCTTCGACTGAAGTCAAAAGGTCGAAGGCCTGGGCCTACAGCCAAGGGTCTGGTTTCAGTGATACAGGCACCTAATCAGAAACAGGGACGGAAAACAAGGTCGCGATCGATTCGGCTCGACAGTCCGCACCGCTGCGACATCACCCTTGACTTGCCACGGAGTTCCAGTTGAAGTGAAATGTATGGACAGGTAGGACATGTCGACCCCAGGAGGAGGAACGATGAACCGACGCACGTTACTACGAACCGGTGCCATGGGATCCCTTTCCGGAATTGCTGCCGGTCGGGAGCTGGGGGCAGAGGAGGCTCTTCGGAAGGGCAGCCGGGGGATGCCCTCTCCCAAAATCAAGGACATTCAGGTGATTGCCACCGCTCCCGAGGGTCTGCGCTTGGTGGTGGTGAAGATCCTGACCGATCAGGATGGGCTCTACGGTTACGGCTGTGCCACCTTTACCCAGCGGGCCGATCTAGTGGTCCCGGCAGTGGAGAAATATCTGAAGCCCTTTCTAGTAGGGAAGCCGGCTGATCGAATCGATGACACCTGGCAGGCCTGCTATAACAGCTCCTACTGGCGCAACGGACCGGTGCTCAACAACGCCATCAGCGGTGTGGATCTGGCGCTTTGGGACATCAAAGGCCGCCAGGCAGGTCTCCCCGTCTACCAGCTCCTTGGGGGGAAGTGCCGGGAGGCGGCCGATTGCTATCGTCACGCCAGCGGGTCGGAGTTCGCTCAGGTCATCGACAAAGCGCGTGGTTTCATGGAACAAGGGGTCCGCCACATCCGGGTCCAGGTAGGGATTCCCGGAATGGCAGCCTATGGTGGAGGGGGTGCCGGGACTCCTCCCCGCAAACTCCATGACGACCCTATGTTCGAACCGGCCGCCTACATCAAGCGGACTCTGTCTCTCTTCGAGGAGTGCCGGCGTCAGCTGGGAGACGAAGTCGAACTGCTGCACGATGTTCATGAACGCATTACACCGACTCAGGCGCTTCAATTCTGCAAGGACGTAGAAGCCTTCCGGCTCTTTTTCCTCGAGGATCCGGTCTCGCCGGAAGATATTGGCTATTTCCGCCTCATCCGGAACTACTCGACCACCCCCATCGCGATGGGGGAACTGTTCAACAGTCCGCACGAGTGGATCCCGCTGATGTCCGAACGGTTGATTGACTACATTCGTATCCACGTTTCCCAGGCCGGAGGACTGACTCCCTGCCGAAAGATCGCGGCTCTAGGTGAGCTTCATGGTGTCCGCACCGCCTGGCATGGACCCGGAGACGTCTCTCCCATCGGGCACGCTGCCAATCTGGCCTTGGATCTAGCCTGTTACAACTTTGGAATCCAGGAGTTCCCGGGATTCTCGGATCGTCTCCTGGAGGTCTTCCAAGGCTGTCCTGTCTTCAAGGACGGTTATCTCTGGGCCAGTGAGAATCCAGGGTGGGGGATCGAGGTGAACGAAAAGGCTGCCAAGAAGTATCCGTTCGGCAGCTTCGAATCGGGTCAGAAGGAGGAATACAACGGCGGCTGGGGCGTCATCCGACGCCGTGACGGCACCGTCATCAAGCAGTGATCGAGGCCATCGAGGATTGACCGAGGCGTAACCTTCTATTCCCCCCTTGCCTTTGCCTTCGCCTTTGCCTTTGCCCTGATTTCACTTGTGGGTGTGGCTGACAGGGCTCGTGCGAAGTGATTGGCGGGGAAAGGCAAAGGCAAAGGCAAAGGCAAAGGAGAGAAGAGGATCCCGCTAACGGATGCCGAAGCGGGCTAGCCTCTCACGACCCTTTTTGCTGTCAAATACGGTGCACATGACCGCGTTGAGATACAGCGAAGCACACATAGTTGTTAGGGATCGGAGATGCGAAAAATGAAGACAAACACGAGCGCCCTTGTGAGGCTGCTGGTCGGACTCAGCTTGTTCTTCATTTCCAGCACGATAGCGGCACGGCGGCCCAATATCGTCTTCATCCTGGCCGATGACCTCGGATACGGGGATCTTGGCTGCTACGGCCAGAAGCTCATCCAGACACCGCGATTGGACCAGATGGCCCGGGAAGGGATGCGGTTCCGCCAGTTCTACGCCGGCGCAACCGTCTGCGCCCCCTCGCGCAGTGTATTGATGACCGGACAACATCTGGGGCATACGCACGTGGCAAACACCGTCGTCGAGGTACGATCCGGATTCGGGGGCTTCGCTGGCGGCTATGCCACCAAGAGAGTCGACTATAGCCACGATCTGATCGCCCAGGAAGCGCTTGACTTTGTGGAGCGTAACCACGATAGGCCCTTTTTCCTCTACCTCGCCCTCACGATTCCCCACGCCAACAACGAGGGGACCCGGGCCACCGGCCACGGCCAGGAGGTTCCGGACTACGGCATCTACCAGGACAAGCCCTGGAGCGATCAGGACAAAGGGCAGGCCGCCATGATCAGTCGAATGGACCGGGACGTGGGCAGGATGTTGGACAAGCTGGCGGAACTGGGTATCGACCAGGACACTGTAGTGATGTTCAGCAGCGACAATGGCCATCACGACGAAGGAGGGCACAACACCGAGACCTTCGATCCCAACGGCCCGTTGAGAGGCATGAAACGTGATCTCTATGAGGGCGGCATCCGAGTTCCGATGATTGTCCGGTGGCCTGGAAGAACGCCCGGTGGAAGCGTTAGCGATCACATCGGCTACTTCGGAGATCTGATGGCAACGGCCGCCGATCTGTCGGGCGTCGAGCCGCCTGAAGACCTGGACTCCATCAGCCTCGTGCCCACCATCACAGGACAACCGGCAGGGAAGCAGCAGCACGACTATCTCTACTGGGAGTTCTACGAACGGGATGGCAAACAGGCCTTGAGGAGGGTGACTGGAAGGCGATCCGGATGCCTATTTTCACCGGCCCAATTCAGTTGTTCGATCTGAGCAGCGACCTGGGGGAAGCCGACGATATCTCCGCCGAACATCCGCGGGTGGTCGAAGCACTGCAATTGCTGATGGACGCCGCGCACACCCCCCACCCAAGCTGGCATCCGCGAGGGGAGGCCAGGAAGGATCAGCCGCTCCCCGGAGATGGTCGCCGCCGCTTCTGATCGTTGCACCGTAAAGATGGCACTATCGAGCCCTGGTCTCGACGGGCAGAGAATTACGGGCCCTCGGATCCATTGACCCGACCAGAACTGATGTGGACGCTCCTCAACTCCCGACTGGCAATTGACAGGAGAGAGTTGAGCGAGCTATTCTTGACCAATATTGACCAACTCGGAGAAACGGTACGGGAGAAGCGCTATGGCTGAGACGATCTACAATCTTTATGAAGCCAAGTCGTTTCTTTCCCGGCTAGTCGATCGGGCCGCTGGGGGAGAGGAGATCATCATTGCCAAGGCCGGCAAGCCCTTGGCGCGACTGGTTCCTCTCAGACGGAGAGTTGCCCGGCGGAAACCCGGTGGATGGGAGGGGCAGGTTAGCATTGCGGAAGATTTCGACGAACCCCTTCCGCCGGAGATCCTCTCAACTTTTGAAGGACAGGGGTGAAAGAGAGCCTGTTGCTACTGGATACCCATGTCTTCCTGTGGTGGCGAAGCGAGCCCTCGAAGATTCCTGGACGAGTCCATGAGGCCGTGGCATCTGCTGAGATTGTCTTTGTCAGTGCCGCCTCGGCGTGGGAAGCTTCGATCAAGGCTGCCTTGGGCAAGCTGAGTCTCCCAGAAAGTTTCGCAGCTGGAGTCGCCAAGAGTCACTTCGAGCAACTACCTATTCGGTTTGGTCACGCAGAACAGGTCACGAGCCTGCCACCTCACCATCACGACCCCTTCGATCGTATGCTGATCGCTCAGGCCCTGTCAGAGGGCTTGACCCTGGTCAGCCACGATCGCCACCTTGCACGCTATGAAGTTCCCATCCTGTGGGTCTGAATCTAGCCAAACGTATTTGAAATTCTGACTCCCACCGATCGGACGCGAAACGGTCGGCAGCGTGTGGCCCTTTCCAGGAGGCCGCTTCAGCGGCCCGGCGCGAAGCGCAATAGCCCCGGTGTTTACGCCGGGGTAAGCCGGTCTCCTACCCCTCCTGAGGGCCGTTCACGGTCCTTATCGAGTGGCGGCTTTAGCCATGGTTGACCTGGAGCCTGGCCAAAGCCTCTGTTGCAGAAGGCCCCTGAAGGGGCCTCAAGAAGGGTTATTGCCGACCCACCCCCGGCGTAAACGCCCGGGCTATTGCGCTTCGCGCCAGACCGCTGAAGCGGCCTCTTTGAAAGCCACCCCTCAACCGACCCCGGGGAGCCCCGCTGCCCTCGAGAGCCGAGAGGGGGCCAGTGTCTTTTCCCCCCTGGACCAGTTCGGGAAGCTGCGGACTCCTGATCCCCACCGAACCGACGCTACCAGACAGATGTGAGGGCAGAATTCTCAGAATGCGCGAGCTAGAATCTAGTACTCTGTCAATCTAGTTATGGACGAGCAATGGTGGTCAAGGTCAAGCAGGGCTACGTCGAGGACGCGTAACAGAGAGATTGGCCGCCAGGTCCGCCCAGAACCTACGATCTCTAGGTTGACAGGGTACTAGGTCCTCTGCCGGACCAGAAACGATTTAAGCGGTGATGTTTCCGAGCTTTCTCTACTTGCTGAATAGTCCACAAACTGTATTGACTCTTGTGGCTGGAACGCTTCTAACCCTCCTCCTGTGGGGGGCCGGAGTCGAGGGTGTCCCTACTGCTGCTGCGGAGAGTGGGGTAGGGAAGAGTCAGGTCCGCACCTTCAAGGTATTTCTCTTCGCAGGACAGTCCAACATGGTGGGGGCGGACGCCATAGTGGCTGGTCAAAAAGATCGTTTCGTTCTACCCCATTTCTACACATGAATGGATGCGGACTCTGTTTTTCTTGGATCTTGCTGTCTGCAGCGGCCAGCTCCCCGTCCCCAGGCTGGTCCAACGGGATGCAGGGAAGGCCTCAACAGGTAGAACCGGTGCAAAGGCTACGGCAGCTGGGAGCCACTGTTTTTCAGCGTGGCGACGTGGTTGTCGAGGTCAACGCGAACCGTACCCCGCTGGTCGACAAGGATCTTGCACTGTTGGTTGGGTTCGCTGAGCTGACGGACCTCTCGCTGGAGGAGACCCGGGTGGGCGACGCCGGCCTGGCCAACTTGGTTGGGCTGCAGAAGCTGGAATGGCTCAACCTCTACCGCAGCCGCATCGGCGACGCCGGGTTGGCCCATTTGAGAAATCTGAAAAACCTGCAGCATCTACCGCTTGGCAAGACGGGGGTCACCGACAAGGGGCTAGTCCATCTGCGTAAGATGAGTCAGCTCGTCTACCTGGGCTTGCGTGGGAACAGGGTGACTGACGTGGGTTTGGAGAGCCTGCGAGCGCTGACCAACCTGACCGGGCTGCATCTGGGTGAGACCGAGGTCAGTGACGCTGGACTAACTCATCTCTTGAGTTTGACCAAACTGCAGAGGCTGTGGCTCGGTGGCACAGCCGTGACGGACCAGATTCTTCCCCTTCTGACGAAGTTCAAGTTATTGAAAGAGCTTGACGTCTACAAGACAGGTCTCACTCCCGAAGGGATCAAGAGGCTTGGTGAGTTGCTCCCAGATTGTCGAGTCATCCATGACCGATGGTGACAGGGTGAGGTTCTCCCTGAACGATCCAGCCTGGCTGGGGTTGGCGGACGCAGCTTTGGTCTCCAAGCCGAAGCACTCTTTTTCTTTCGAGCCGCTGGCTCGACGGATGGCGGCTTGGAGATCACCGCTATCAGCCCGTTGGCGTTTGTACCCTGTTGATTTCCGTCGGTTCGTTGGGGTATAAGTTGGTCATTGACAAGAGAATGTTCTGTCCCCAGTTCAGAACCTCGTGACTGACAGTCTAGCCCGGAGGATCTGCCATGCTACGCCTGGATGCCGATAAGCCTGTTTCATTTTGCGATGGTTTCAACCGTCGTGACTTCTTTCACGTCGGCTCGCTCTCTTTGCTGGGACTGAGTCTGGCCGACTGGTCGCTGCTCAAGGCCGCCGGTGCAGCCAACTCCGACAAGAAGAACTGCATTTTTCTCTTCCTGGTTGGAGGTCCCAGCCAGCTGGATACCTGGGACATGAAGCCCGACGCCCCGTCTGAGATTCGAGGCCCCTATCGGCCCATCCCCACGAACGTGGACGGGATCCAGATCAGCGAGATATTCCCCCGCATGGCCCAGCATGCCGACAAGTACTCTCTGGTGCGGAGCCTCTACCACAATGCCACCGCGGTCCATGATACCGGGCACCAGATGATGCAGACCGGCAGGCTCTTTCAGGGGGGATTGGAGCATCCCAATATCGGCTGTGTGATGGGAAAGCTGCGGGGTGCACGCGGTGCCCTACCTCCTCACGTTCTGCTGCCGCGCCCCATCGGCAAGACCGGAGGCAATATGCCCCACGGTCAGGACGCCGGGTATCTGGGTCGATCCCATGATCCCTTCGTCTTGAATGCGGATCCGTCTCGAGATGATTTTCAGGTTCGCGATCTGCTACCGCCCGATTACATCTCGTCCATGCGGCTGGAACGAAGGCGCAATCTTCGCCAGATCGTCGACGGAGTGGTAGGCAAATTCGAGAAAAGTGACGACGCTCGTTTGCTGGATTCGAATTTTCATCAGGCGTACACCCTGATCTCATCCCGCGAGGCCCGCGAGGCCTTTGACATCAACAAGGAACCGGAGGATCTTCGCAACCGCTACGGCCACAACAAGTTTGGTCAGAGTTGCCTGCTGGCCCGTCGTCTGGTCGAGCGGGGTGTTCGCTTCGTCACCGTCAACATGTTCGAGACGGTGTTCAACGAGATTACCTGGGATATTCATGGCTCCGCTCCCTTCAGCCCCATCAGCTGCTACACCGACCTGGTAGGGCCCATGTTCGACAATGCTTTCAGCTCGCTGCTGGAAGATCTTCAGGATCGAGGCCTGCTCGACGATACCATCGTGGTGGCGATGGGCGAGTTCGGACGCACTCCCAAGATCAATCCGGCTGGCGGACGCGATCATTGGCCGGGTTGCTGGACCAACGTGTTTGCCGGAGGCGGTATCCAGGGCGGTAGGATCGTGGGAGAGTCGGACGAGATCGGTGCCCTTCCCAAGAATCGTCCGGTGACACCGGGCGAGGTAGCGGCAACCGTCTATCACCTACTGGGGGTAGACCTGGAGACGGAACTGGAGGGACCACAGGGTCGGCCTGTGCCGGTTGTCGACTACAATGTCCATCCCATCCAGGAGCTGATCTAGCAGCAGAGGACTGGAAGGTGAAGCAACGAGTCTCAGCCCGCAGTCCGCATGCGGGCACTGCCGTGCTACCCCTTACATTCTGGTTCGTCTGCTCTACCCTCTCGGCCGGGTCGGTTCCCGACGCTCCCAGTTTTCGCAACGATGTCCTGCCCGTCCTCACCAAGTCCGGCTGCAACTCGGGTCCCTGCCATGGAGCCCTGGCCGGGAAGAACGGTTTCAAGCTTTCGCTTCGGGGATACGATCCAGACGCCGACTTTCGCGCCTTGACCCGGGTGGCTCTGGGCCGTCGTGTGGTGAAGACGGCCCCAGCCCACAGTCTGATCTTGCTGAAACCGACCTCGACCATTCCCCATGGAGGTGGAAGACGGTTTCGAGTCGGCTCTCCCCAGTACCAGATCATCGCCGACTGGATCGCCTCTGGGGCTCCCCCTCCGCGGTCTGACGATCCGGTGATCGAGACCCTCCGGGTCATTCCTGATCGCGTTTTGCTAGAGAAGCCGGAGGAGGAACTTCAGCTGTTGGTCAAGGCCCGCTACTCCAACGGAGAAGAAAGGGACGTCACCCAGTGGACCAAGTTCACCTCCACCAACGACGGCGTTGCGACCGTGGATGAGCGTGGCAACGTCACCACGAAGGGACATGGCGAGGGCGCGATCTCGGTCTGGTATTCCAGCAAGGTTGCCTTTTCGATGGTGAGTGTCCCCTATCCCCGGACGCTCCCTTCAGACGCCTTCGAGGTGCTTGCCTCAGATAGCCTCATCGACCGCCAGATCCAGGCGAAGCTGGGTCAGCTTCGGATCAGCCCTTCGGCTCTTTGTGATGATAGTACCTACATCCGACGCCTCTATCTGGACACGCTGGGTATTTTGCCGACTAACGAGGAACTGGCGCTCTTCCTCGCCGATTCCCGCAACGACAAACGGGCCAGACTGGTCGAAGAAGTGCTCAGGCGCCCTGAGTATGTCGACTATTGGAGTTATAAGTGGTCGGATCTCCTGTTGGTCTCTAGTCGGAAGCTCGAGCGCAGCGCAATGTGGTCCTACTACGGCTGGATCCGAGAGAGCGTCCGCGAGAATAAGCCGTGGGATGTTTTCATCAACGAGTTGGTCACGGCCAGCGGCAATACCCTGACCAATGGAGCGGCCAATTATTGGGTCATTCACAAGAAACCCATCGACGTCAGTGAGAACATTTCGCAGGCTTTTCTAGGGATTTCTCTTACGTGTGCCCGCTGTCACAACCATCCGCTCGAGAAGTGGACCCAGAACCAGTATTACGGTATGGCCAACCTGGTCTCCCGAGTCAGTTTGAAGTCCGGAAGTCTACCCGGTGAATTCACCGTTATTTCCCGGCACATGGGAGACGTCAACCATCCCCGACTGGGAAAGCCAATGCTTCCCCAACCCCTGGATGGCGAAGCCCTGTCCTTCGAGGATTCGAAAGATCGCCGTGAGCACCTGGCGGGGTGGCTCGCCCGGAATCGTCATTTCGCGCGATCGGTGGTCAACCGCGTCTGGGCTAATTTCCTCGGCCGTGGCCTGGTGCATCCCGTCGATGATCTCCGCGCCACCAATCCAGCCTCCAATGAAGAGCTCTTCACCGCCCTGGCGGAGGATTTTGTCAGTCGGGGATTTGACGTCAAGGCGCTCATCCGAGAAATCGTCAACTCAGCGGCCTACCAACTTTCCTCCGACACCAACGACTCCAATGCCGAGGATGACAAGTATTACTCGCACCATTTGAGCCGGCGCCTGCCCGCTGAAGTGGTCTTGGATGTGATCGCCCAGGTGACCGGCGTACCCGAAGAGTTCGAAGGATACTCACAGGGGACGAGGGCCCTCGAGCTGCCTGACACGCAGATCGAATCCTATTTTCTCGATTCTTTCGGCAGACCGGAGCGCTTGACGGGCGCTGCAAACGAGCGCAAGAGGTCGTCCAACGTAGCCCAGGTCCTTCACCTGATCAATGGAGAGACGCTCAATCGAAAGCTCCGGCGTCGACGCAATGTGATCGGGGAGCTCCTGGAAAAGCAACTATCCACTCGGGAGCTGGTGCAGAACGCTTATCGGATGGCGCTGACCCGCGAGCCGACGCCCCAGGAGATGGATCGGCTGCAGGCTTCCCTGGGGGAGAGCCTGGATCGAGAAGGCGTCGAGGATCTATTCTGGGCGATCCTGACCAGTAAAGAGTTCCTCTTTACTCACTGAACATGTGGTGGAGTACTTTCTCTCCCGTCCGTTTTCTCGTCGCCCTGCTCGCCAGCGTCGTTGGACAGGGCTCTAGTCTGCCGTTGGAAGAGCGAGCGGCGCAGATTCTGGCGAAGAACTGTTACTCCTGCCATAACGAGGTCAAGAAAGAGGGTGGCCTGAGCATGCACACCCACGCGGCCCTGATGGAGGGCGGCGAGAACGGACCGGCTTTGCTTCCCGGCAACAGCGACGAAAGCCGTATGCTGATGATGGTCGAGGGACTGCTGGAGCCCACGATGCCGGAAGACGATTTCCTCTCCGAGGAGGACATCGACTCGTTACGAAGTTGGGTGTCCGAAGGCGCCTCTCCCTGGTCCGGTGACCTGGCCAGGATACAGCTCGAGAACCTGCCTCAGATCGAGCCCCGGACCCCGACACGATCGGAGATCGCCAGCCTGGCCTTCCATCCGAGTGGCGACTTCGTGGCCGGCGGAGCCTATCGCGAAGTGCAGCTATTGGACGTCGCAAGTCATGAGATAATAGCCCGTCTTTCCGGCCATCCGGGTGCTGTGCGAGCCCTGGCCTTCAGTCCCGATGGATCGATGCTGGCTGCCGCCGGAGGAATGCCGGCACGCTATGGAGAGGTTCAGGTCTGGGAGACCAGCGGACGAAGGCTCTTGAAGAGCTGGGAAGGGCACAGCGATTGTATCTACTCTGTTGACTTTGACCCCGGGGGTGATCTGCTGGCGACATCCAGCTATGATCGTCTAATCAAGCTGTGGCAAGTCGACAGTGGCCGCGAGGTTCGCACGCTCAAGGGCCACGCGGACGCAGTCTATGCAGTCGTTTTCGATCTGACGGGAAAACGGCTTTTTTCTGCTTCCGCCGACCGCACCGTGAAGCTCTGGGACGTCGCAACCGGAAGCCAGCTCGGGCGTCCTCTGGGCGAGTCCTCGGCGGAGCTCTACAGCCTTGCCCTGCACCCATCGGGCAAGCTGGTGGCGGCTGCGGGCGAGGACAAAATGATCCGGATCTGGAAGCTCCACGAGGGCCAGGGAGGAGATCTGTTGAGTTCTTTCTTTGCCCACGATAGCTCGGTGTTACAATTGGCCTTTACGCCTGATGGACAGACGCTGATTTCGGCCGGATCGGATCGGCTGGTCAAGTTCTGGGATGTCGATACGTCCCAGGAGCGGCGGACGCTGGAACCACAGCCGGACTGGGTCCTGGCCCTGGCAGTCAGCCCCGATAGTAAGCGACTCGTATTGGGTCGCTACGACGGCCCGGTGGTCTTTCATGAGGTACAGTCCTATGATTGAACTCTTCTCAAGGAAGCGTAGGATTGCCGACAGGCTCTGCCTGAGTTTCTTTCCTTGTTTGATCGTCTCGACGTTCTCGGTCCTGGCGCAGCAGGCTCCGCCCACCCTCACATCTTTGGTTCCTCACGGAGGTCAGCGTGGCAGCACCGTATCGCTGTTTCTGGACGGGACCAACCTCGGAAGCACCAAGAGGATCCTGTTCGAGCGATCCGGCTTTGAGGCATCGATCGTAGAGCGGGACGCCCTGCCCAACGTCCAGGAATTGGAGGAAGGGGAGACCCGTCCCCTGATTCTGGACAAGTCCACTAAAGACCGCCTAACGGTACAGGTCCGTATGGATCCAGATCTCAGACCCGGCGTCTATTCCTTCCGGCTTGAAACGGCCCTGGGAGTCACCAATGCCTTGCCCTTCGCAGTGGGGCCGTTCCCGGAAGTGGAGGAGACACAGGTCAACAACCGCCTGGATCAGGCCCAGGAGGTCCAGCTGCCGGTCACGGTCAGAGGGGATATCTCGGATTCCGGAGATGTCGATCACTTCCGCTTTGAGGCCCGTGCAGGACAGGAACTCGTCTTCGAGCTTCTCGCCTCTCCTCTGGGGTCGAAACTGAATTCAACCCTGGTCTTGACGGGTCGTGAAGGAACGATTCATGCCCGGAGTCGTCCCGAAGAGGGCCCCGACGCGGTCCTGATCCATCGGGTCGCACTCGATGGAGACTACACCATTGGAGTCAAAGACCAGAACATGGGTGGCGCGATGCAGCGCTACCATTATCGCCTGAGGATGGGCGAGTATCCCTTTCTCACCGAGGTATCTGCACTGGGTGTCCAGGCCGGAAGAGAAACGTCTCTCAAGGTGTCAGGAGTCAATCTTGCAGCCACCAGTTCGGTCAAGGTCACACCCCAGAAGATCGGATGGGGCAAGACGCACGTAATCTCTGTCGATCCCGCCTGGAATGAGATTCGGATTGCGGTGGGTGACTACAGAGAAGAATCCGAGCAGGAGCCCAACAACGATCCGGCTGCCAGTCACACGGTGGATTGGCCCTTGACCCTGAACGGACACATTCAGAGTTCGGCGTCGCAGCAGGGTGGCTCTGGAGGAGCGGACGCCGATTTTTTTCGCTTCTCGGCCAAGAAAGGTCAGGATCTGGTCATCGAGGTGGATGCCGAGCGGCTGGGATCTTCTTTGGATTCGGTGCTCGAAATCTGGGATGCCGAAGGCCGTCCCCTGTCCCAGGCCACTGTGAGATGTCTCGCCAAGACCGAGATCGTGCTGAAGGACTCGGAGACAAAGCGAGGATCCATGCGGCTCCAGTCCTGGGAGGATCTGGCCGTCGACGATTATCTGATGGTCGGAAGTGAAATCGTCCAGATATCAGCGCTTCCACGGGGGCCCGATGACGATGTCCGCTTCAAGACCTTTCTCGGGACGCGCCTGACCTTCCTGGGAACCACGCCCGAAGCGCACGCTATGGGGGATCCTGTCTATAAAGTCAGGATCTTTCCTCCGGGCTCGACTTTTCCACCGAACGGCATGCCCGTTTTTCATCTCGACTACCGGAACGACGACGGCGGACCTATGTACTTAGGCGATTCGCGATTGGATCTCAGGGTGCCTGAGGACGGAACCTACCTGGTTCGAGTTCGAGATGTCAGGGGGTTCGAAGGCGAGCGCTATCCCTACCGGCTCACCATCAGGGGAAGGACGCCTGGTTTTCAGTTGGTTTCGAGTCCGATGCGCACCCGCGGACGGATTGACCTGGGTGCAACGACTCAGCAGCACTTCAACCTTTCGCCTGGAGGACAGGTTACCGCAGACGTCAGTGTCGTGAGGCTGGATGGCTTCGACGGTGAAATCGAGGTAACGGTCGGAGGATTGCCGAGTGGTGTGACCGCCACCAGGGGTGTGATACCCGCGGACGCCAGCTCTACAGTCGTCCTGTTACAGGCCAGCAGGGATGCTGCCTTCGATCCCACCCAGATTCACTTCATGGGGAAGGCCACAATCGAAGGCAGGATGATCGTCCATCGATTGGACGAGGAGCACAATCACACTCTGGTCGCGCTGTCCGGACCCGCGGACGTGACGGTGTCGGTGGACGCGCCCAGCGTCAGAATCACGCCGGGATCAGAGGTGAAGGTAACGGTCAACGTCAGCCGGCAGCAGGGTTTCAAGTCGCGAGTCCCGGTCGACATCAGAAATCTCCCCCACGGCGTCCGCGTCCTGGACGTCGGACTCAATGGAATCCTGGTAACCGAAGAGGAGAGCAGCCGTACCTTCACACTCTACGCCGAGCCTTGGGTAAAGCCCTTGGAACAGACAATCTTTGCAGTTGGCCGAGTCGAAACCACGTCTTCCATTCCAGTCCAACACTCCTCAGGTCCGATTTCCCTGAGGGTCCTCGCCCAGGGGGCTGATGGGAGTCTCTAGAATCTGCTAGGCTGAAACTTGATGTGCGTTGCATTCACTTCAGCGTTCGCATGTTCGGTGTTCTGCGGTTTGTGATTTAGCCTTTTTCCTTGCTCGAGAAGGCAACCGGGTGGAAAGGCTGAACAGCAGAATATCGAACAAGCGAATTTCGAAGGCCGGAAGAAGCCAAAGAGGAGATCCTTTGGACACTCACGTTCGCGCAGAAGTTTCTTTCTCAAATGGGGCCAGCACCGCTGGGGGCTCCACTAACCTGGAACTTCAACGACGAGGGAATCACGGCTCTGTCAAGGGTGCTAACGAGGACCGTAGGAGAGGGAACCCAAGTCTCTCTCGTGAGCAGTCGGCAGTGCCGGACAACAGCACTCTATCCACACCCCAAAGGAATCCCCAAAACCATGGCAAAATACAGATTTGATCGATCACAACAACTCTACGAGGAAGCCAAGCGCTACCTGGCAGGTGGAGTCAGCAGCCACTTCCGCACCGTAGGGAAGCCTCACCCGATGTTCTTCACCGAGGGACAAGGGGCCAGGATGCGGGACGTGGACGGGAACGAGTATCTCGACTACACGCTGAGCCAGGGCCCTCTCCTACTGGGACACACCCCGCCCGAGATCCTGGACCGAATCCAGCAGGAACTGGCCAAGGGACAATTGTATGCCGCCCAGTCCGAGATCGAGGTCGAGCTGGCCCGGAAACTGACCGAAGTCCTACCTGGCGCGGATCTGGTCCGCTTTTCCAACAGTGGGTCGGATGCCATCCACACCGCTATGCGGTTAGCCCGAGGCATCACCGGGAAGAGCAAGATCCTCAAGTTCGAAGGGCACTATCACGGCTGGCTCGACAACATCTTCATTGACGTCAAACCCTCGGTCGGAGCTGACGGGGAATCGACCTGGGAGCCGGCTCTGTTGAGCGGCGGGCAGTCCCCCTCCGTGCTCGACGAGGTGGTGATACTCCCCTGGAACGATCTGTCAGTGGTCCAGAAGACCCTGGAGGACGATCCGGATATTGCCGCGGTGGTGACCGAGCCCATCATGTGCAACAACAGCTGTATTCTCCCTGCCTCCGGCTATCTGGAAGGTCTCCAGGAGCTATGCCAGAGGTTTGGAGCCCTGCTGATCCTGGACGAGGTGATCACCGGCTTTCGGCTAGCACTGGGTGGCGCCAAGGAATATCTCGGGGTGAGCAGCGATCTCACGGTCTATGCCAAGGCAGTAGCAGGAGGGTTTCCCATCAGCGTGCTCGCCGGCAAGCGAGAGCACCTGGATCACATTGCCTCGGGGAAGGTGATCCACGCCGGAACCCTCAATTCAAACATCGCCAGCATAGCCGCCGCTCTGGCTACACTCGATGTTCTGATACGAGACCGCGAAGCGCTCTACCCTCGCATCACCGGACTTGGGCAAAAGCTGATCGAGGGACTTCGCGAGAGAGGCCGGGCTCATGGCCAGCCACTTCTGATTCAGGGTCCCGGCCCGATGTTCCACACCGGCTTTACCAGTGCGGACGCGGTTAGGAGTTTCCGTGACTGTGCCAGCTACAACCAGGACAAGGTGGGAGAATTCACTTATCGGCTGCTCCAGCGGGGTGTCCGGGTGATCGGTCGGGGACTCTGGTTTATCTCGGCTGCCCTTACCGAGGAGGACGTCCGGCTGACTCTGCAGACGGTAGACGAGGTCCTGGGCGAAATGGGGGGCTCCTGACCATGCGGCTGAAGGACCGGGTTGCCGTCGTCACCGGTGGCGGAGGTGGCATAGGCGGTGGAATCTGCACGTCTCTGGCTCGCGAAGGAGCCGATATCGTGGTGGCAGATATCAATCTGGAAGCCGCCCAGAAACGGGCTAGAGAGCTCGAAGGCACGGGTCGACGCACACGGGCAGTTGAGTCCGATATCACCCGGGAGGATCAGTGCAAGTCCCTTGTTGAGGCGGCTCTCGAAGCCTTCGGTCAGATCGACATCCTCGTCAACAACGCTGGACACTTCGGTGAGCGGCTCGGTTTGCCCTTCACGAACCAGGAGGAGGGAGACTGGGACAACAACTATGCCGTCAACGTGAAAGGTCCCTTCTTTCTTTGTAAAGCGGCTGCCAGCTACATGATGGAGCGCCGCTACGGCAAGATCATTAACATCTCATCGATTGCTGCCAAACGCGATCCGCAGATCCTACCGGACTATGCAGCCGCCAAGAATGCATTGCTGACGCTGACTCGGGTAGTAGCAAAGGATCTGGGCCCCTACAACATCAACGTCAACGCGATCTGCCCGGGCCTCCTCTGGACCTCGTTCTGGCACCGTCTGGCTCCTCTGGTAGTTGAAGATGACCCTGCCCATGCTGGCAAGGAGCCTCGAGAGCTATTCGACGCTTGGGTAAAGGCCAATACCCCTCTGCAGCGAGAGCAGACGCCCGAAGACGTCGGCAACCTGGTTGTTTTCCTGGCCTCCGAGGAATCGCGCAACATCACCGGACAGACCATCAACGTGGATGGCGGTGCCGCGATGGGTTAGTGTCCACGTGGCTTTGGCCTCCGTACCTGTTTAGCGTCTAACCCTTGCCCTCGCCTTCAAACTTGCCTTTGCCTCTGCCTTTGCCTTTCCTATTACTCTTTTCCCTCTGTACAGGAACAATTCTCATCGCGTGTTTCCGCAACCGAGAGCGATGGTAATAGACCCAAGGAAGGTGAGGGAATGGGGAAGGCAAAGGCAGAGGCAAAGGCAAGTTTGAGGGAAAGGGCAAAGGCAAGTAGGACGCTAAACCCGTACTGGCCTCCAGGCCGAAGTAAAGCCGTCGAGCCCAGCTCGACCTACGACGGCCTGATCGCTCCGCAGGCGCGAAGATGGGCCTCCTGGACCGCCAGGTCGTTCGAAGCTGTAGTTGGGTTCCTTTTCTCTTCTGACGCAAGCCGCGAACTCTCGGAGGTCGGGAAGCTGCAGGGGAACCGGGTCGTGGGCGATCTTGCGCCATTCGCCTCCCGCTCGGTGGACGAAGAGATCATTGTGTCCGAGGTGTTCGAGATAGAGACTGCCTCCGGTTCCGTAGACCTCGATCCTACGAGTGTTGGGAGACACCTCCAGCGTAGGAACCTCGATTACTCCCCAGCCGCGATCAAACTCAAACACCGCGAGCCCGTTGTCTACGAAATCTCCGGCTTCGGGGTGGTGGCTCCCCATGAACGGAGTGATCTTCTTGGGTTTGCCCATTACGGAGACCATCATGTCGATAACGTGGCCGGCCATCTCGAAGAAGATGCCACCGGGGAAGCGGCTGAAGAGGGTCTTATAGCGGGCGTAGGAGCCGAGGGGCTTGGGCATGCGGGCTCGGAACATATAGGGATCACCCAATTCGCCCTGGCGTCTCCGCTCGATCATTTCGGCTACATTGGGCTTGTAGCGAAACAGGTAGATCATCTGGACCAGGAGATGCTTTCGCTGGGCTAGATCGATCAGCGCTTGGTGTTCTTTGAGGTCGTCCCCAGCAGGCTTTTCCAACATCACATGCTTTCCTGCCTCCAGAGCCTGACGCGCGTAGGGTAGGTTCTCGTGAATATGCCCTTCGACCACTACCCCATCGATGTCCTGCTGAAGCAGCTCACTTGGACTTCGAAAAACCTTGAAATACGGCAGCTTTGGCGCCCACGCACCCCGACGCTCCTCGACTACCTTGGAATCGGGATCGTAGAATCCGACCAGTTCGAACTCCTTTGGATGGTCGGCCACTCGGGTGACGATCCCGCCCGCGTGGCTGTGCCACATGCCAAGCATTACCAGTCGAAAAGGTGCCATCTTGTTTCCCTCGCTGAGGTCAGGTCGTTGTGGTCGCTACCAGTCGAGAATGCCGTAGTGTAACACAGCCTCTAAGAGGTTCAGAGGCCCGTCCTATCTGTGGTATAACCTCCACAAACCTCTAGAGAATGAAAGAGTCCTGTTGAGTCCTGTAGTGAAAGAGTTCTGTAATGAATGATTCGCTTCGACTCCAATGCGTGGTGTCGGGTTCGTCCAATCGAGATCGGGTTCGGCGAAACCGAAGGGATTTTCTCAGAGTTGCCGGTGGATCCGGAGCCTACCTGAGTGCTTTGTCCACTCTTTCACCTTTTCTGTTATCCCAGGCCCGGGACTATGGCCCACCTGCCTGGATCCCTCTCCCAGAACTCGAGGAGCGGCTGAAGCAGCTGGGTCGGCAGCATCCCAATCTGATGAAGCTCGAGTCGATGGGAGAGAGCGTCGAGGGAAGGTCGCTCTGGGTGGCGACGCTCACGGATCCCTCGGCTGGGGATGAGACCAAGGAGCACGTGCTGCTGACGACGCTGCACTCGGGGATAGAGCGGATTGGACCCAGCTCTCTCCTCTACGTCATGCACTGGCTTCTCTCCGGCCACCCCCTGGCCAGGGAGATGCTCCGGAAGCAGAGGATCGTCTGTCTGCCGATCGTAAATCCGGATGGCTATGTGAGTGGAAGCTTCCACAACAAGAACGACCTGGATCCCTACAACAGCTGGACGCTGGAGGGTCCAATGGAACCGGAGAAGAATCCCGAGGCCATGCTCGTCAAGCGGATCATGGACGAGCTCCAGCCAGAGGTCCACGGTGATATGCATGGCAGCATCCTCGACTTTCACGGTTCGATTCATGCGGACACCAGTGCTGCCTACTCCAACGTATCTCTTCGTCCCTATCACCACGAGATCATGCGTCTCATGAACGAGGCGGCCCTGGAAGAGGGCTACCCGGCTGACTGGCTGGAGGAGGATTCGGAGCGCATTTTCTGGGGACCTGAGCTGGATCCGATTCGGGACAAGGTGTGGAAGGGGCGCCCGCGAGCCTATGCCGCGATCTACTGTTACAACCGCTACCACTCGATCGTAACCGCCAACGAAAACGCCTGGGAGCGCAGTGCCCTACTGCGTTATCGGCGACTCTTGCAGATTGGCAACGAGGTCTGGCCCGGGGAGTATTTTCCTGGCTATCCAACCCGGGTGATCATGGGCAACGACTTGCATCGGTTGACGGCCTACGGAGTCACCGCGGCCCAGCGACGAAAGAGTCGAGTCGAGCTCTGGAACAAGACTCGCCAGATCACTTTTGGTTTTGATTGGCCCGAAACTGAGGGAATGATCCTCTGCTTCTGCGCGACTTCGCCGACGGCTGTCCGAAAGTGGCTGGGTGACGCCACGCTCGATGACATGGCCAGGAGGATCCAGGAGCACCCTGGATTTCACCCTGAGGATATTCTCCGACTGGTGAAGCTCCATCCCGGGGAGGACGGAAAGAGGCCCGCGAACTTTCTGACCGAAGGGGGAGGGGCCAAGTACTACAGGATGGATCAGGGTCCTGAGAGTCTCGACGCAGGTAAAGTCTCCTCCATCGAGCACGGACTCTGCATCCGTCTGCGGATCCCCTATCACAAAGCCGAGTTGTTGAGTTTGCAGCTCAATGGCCATCCGGTGAGTCGGTCGGAATCAGATGGATACGTAAGCTGGGTCGCCCGTGGATTCTTGAATGTGCAGGTGAACATTTCTCCGGAGAGAACCAGGCGAGAGGATTTCTTTCTGGTTACCTGTGAGTACGATCCTCGAGAGCGGCGCACTCAGGGAAAGGCAACCTGGGAAGGGAAGTGATGGTTACGCATGACCGGGTCGGCTGGAGGTCAGGTTGATGTCAGAGGCGTACTTGGCTGCAGCGGTGCAGATGTGCTCCGGGGAGTCCAAAGAGGCCAACCTGGAAGCCGCCACGCGACAGGTGGAAAAGGCCGCTCAGCTGGGAGCGCGGGTGGTTGCGCTGCCGGAGCTCTTCAATTGCCTGGGGCGGACCGAAGTCATGCTGCAGGAGGCCGAGGAGATTCCCGGACGGTCCAGTGAGGCCATGGGCAGCCTGGCTCGACGTCTGGGCATCATTCTGATTGCCGGAAGCATCTGTGAGCGGGACGCGGGGGCAGGGAAGGTATTCAATACCTGTCTGTTGATCGACTCTTCCGGGCAGCTGCAGGCCCGATACAGGAAGATGCACCTCTTTGATATCGACCTGCCAGGACAGATCAGTTACCAGGAATCCAGCTGGCTGAGTCCGGGAGACGTTGCCGTTACTGCACCGACCCCGTTGGGTTGTTTCGGCCTCTCCATCTGCTACGATCTGCGTTTCCCCGAGCTGTACCGGGGGTTGGTTGAAGCTGGAGCCGAAGTGGTCATGGTGCCCTCGGCGTTCACTCTGGCTACGGGACGAGATCATTGGCAGGTCTTGCTGCGGAGTCGGGCGATCGAGAACCAGGTGTTCGTGATCGCACCCAACCAGTATGGCCAATCCACACCCGAGTTCACTGCCTATGGCAGGTCGACGATTATCGATCCCTGGGGAACACCGCTGGCGGTGGCCCCCGATGGAGAGGCCATGATTCTAGCGCTGATTGATCCGGAGCAGCAGCGCGAGATACGCCGTCGTCTACCCGCCCTCGATCACCGGAGACATCACTTGGTCGCAAAGACCTCGGGATCGATCTCCCGGTCGTGAGTGATGCGGTCGAACCTCATCTCCCAATGACCCACGAAACTTCCTCGGAACTGATCGAAGTTGACCGTGACTCGATAGGTGTGAGGCAAATTTAGACCGTCGACCTCTTTGAAGTCCTCGAACCTTTCTACCACGGAGACCCGGTCCCGAGATTCCGTAAAGTCTTCGGTAAGGCCGTCCCCTGGGGATCTTGGCGCGGTGGATCCGGGTCCCGTACCGAGGTCATTGATGGGCCGTATTCTGGCGGAGGGTAGGGTAATCCGGTAGGAATTGACCACATGGTGGTAGGTTTCCGGTTCGAAGTAGAGAGCTATCCGACAATCCACACCCTCCCTGGGTGTGTATTCGAGCTGGTGCATCTTCTCGTTCTCGAATTTCTTGAGGCCCTTGTATTTGAGCTTGGGACGTCTTTCTGCCACTCCCAGGAGAGCCCAGTCGGTACCAAGAACCCCACCATAGAGCCCTTCCGGAAGAAGGCCCTTGAAGTGGGCCCAGAGAGACTGACCCAGCTGCGAGCGGATCCCCGGTGCGATGTAGCCTACGTCTACGGTCTCACCGTCGTAGACGAGCAGCTCCTCCCCATATTGCACGTGTCCGAATTTGATACTGGAGCGGATCTTCCTGCCCTGGGAGACCCAAAGGGCGGGCCCGACCATCTGCCCTGTCCCTCCTACCCGGATGTTGAGACTGCCCCTACCTTGAGCAATTCTGCTCTGGCGGACTGGGTTTTCACCGAGGGCCTCCAGGTGGAGCGCGATCAACTGCTCTGGCTTGAGCTTTCGAGCGGACGCCTCCCAGGTCAGCAGGAAAGCAGCAACGGATAGAAAGACGATGAAGGGAATTCTTGGCTTCATCAGGTAGATTGAGGGCGGCTGAACCCGCAACCGAACGGAGGTCCAGGTCGGTCTCACCTCCAGGACTGTTCACTGTTCACTGTTCACTTTTCACTGACAAACTGCTCACTGCTTCTCGCTCAGCCTGCCTGAATCGTTCGCTTCGCCGGGTCGAAGGCCATCCGTTTGCCGCCCCAGTAGGCGTCGGTTGCCATGATGCAGGCGATCGAATGGCCGTAGCCTGCTTCGACCGGGCAGTAGAGAGTCTTGGAGTCTCGGCTGCGCACGGAGTTCAACCAGTTTGCCACGTGGCTTTTCTCTCCGGGAGCGTCTGGGATTGGCACCATGTCGGCTGTTTTGTCTTCTCGGTCGACGCCCTTGCCGGAGAATTGCCAGTCGACCTCGGGATTTGCGCTGGACTCGGCGGTACCAGCGGACCAGTCGGCGCTCTTGGTTGAGCCTCCAGCTTCAAAACTGCCCCGAGTCCCGTGCACCTGGGTGGCCTTTCCGTAGCCGTTGATCAGATTGGTGGAGTAGACGGTCAGGAACTTCCGGTCTCCCTTCTGGTATTCGAGCGAGACCTCGATGGTGTCTGGATTCTCTCTCCAATCCTTCCACTCGTAGATGCCGCCGTGGGTGACCGCACTGAGGGGATAGGAGACTCCGGTCAGCATGTGTGCGAGATCGATACCGTGGGTCATCCACTGGTCGATGATGCCGCTGGAAAAGTCCTTGAAAAGGCGAAAGCAACGGAAGATTCGGGGATCGAAGGGACGATGCTTTTTGCCCATGAGCCAGGTGTTCCAGTCCAGCTCCGATTCCTTGATCCAAGCCAGATCCTTGTCCTGCTTGGCCCAGCGGTAGGGGCTGTACCAGCTCCAGTGGAGGTCTACCTTGGCGATGTCGCCGATGATTCCGTCGGCAATCATCTTGGCGGCCTGACGATATTTGGGATAGGCTCGCCTCTGAGTCCCGATCTGGACAATCGTGCCCGCCTTCTTGACCGCGTCCAAGGCCGTATTGACCTCTTCCAAGACGTTACCCATGGGTTTCTCGCAGTAGGCATCCTTGCCCGCTTCTGCCGCCAGTTTCAGGATCTGGGCGTGGGCGTGGTCGGGGGTGGCAATAATCAGAGCGTCCAGGTCCCGATCGTTCAGAATCTCCTCGTGGTGACGGTAGACCTTGGGGGCCTGTCCCTGATTCTCCTTGACGAATTTCTCTGCCTTATCGCGGCGATAGCTCCAAAGGTCGCAGACCGCCGTCAGGTTCGCATTGAAGTTCTTGTTGCTGCGGAAGAACTCCTTCAAGATGGAGGTCCCGCGGCCGCCTGGGCCGACAATGCCAACGTTGATCCGGTCGTTGACGTCGCGGGCTCGGATGGTTCCGGGGAATCCGGTCAGGGCGAGACCGGCTCCCGCGCCCGCCGAGCGGGAAAGAAAAGAGCGTCTGCTGATCGAAGGTTTAGACATGGCTGTTCATCCTCCCTGGGAATGGACCGATATATGTGATTCGAGGATACCCTTCATTTGACGTTGAAGATCTTGGGATCGATCGCTCGACCGTGGGTGATGTTGTTGAATTTCATCTCCCAGTGGCCCACGAAACTCGACTGCTGCAGGCTTTGGTTAACTGTGAGCGTATAGGTATGGGGCAGTGTCAAGCCGTCCACTTCCTTGAAGTCCCCGAATCGTTCTTCCAGCGTGATCCGGCTTCGGGACTCTGGATCTGCGACTCTTGGTGCACCCGCTGACCCAACCGCCCCTCCCGCCTCTCCCGGCGGACCTCCGGGGCCCGGGATACTTTCTATCCGACGGCCCATGCCCGCCGGAACGACCAAGCGGTAACGACTGGCGATATGGCGATATGTCTCGGGCTCGAAGTAGAGGGTTATGTTGTAGTCCACTCCCTTTCGCAGACGGTACTGGAGCTGGTGGACCTTCTTGTCATCGAACTTTTTTAGACCCTTGTAGTTGAGTTTCGAGCGTTTCCCCTTCACGTCCAGCAGGGCCCAATCGGTTCCCAGGACGCCGCCGTAAAGGCCTTCCTGCATCAGCCGGGGGAGGTTGTTCCAGAGCACGTCTCCCAGCTGAGAGCGTTGGCCTGGTGTGATGTGACGGACTTCAACCTTGTCTCCGTTGCGTATCGCCGTCTCTTCAGCGTAGGTAGAGTGACCGAACCTGAAGCTCGAGCGAAGCATGGTTCCCTCGGAGACGAAAACCGCGGGACCGGCGAGTCTTCCGCTTCCTCCTACTCGAATGTCCATGGTGCCCACACCCTGGGCGAGCCTGGTTTTACGAGCCAGATTCTCCCCGATGGCGTTTAGATGGAAGGAGACCAGCTCCTCTTTCTTGAGCTTCTTGGCCGAGGTTGCCGAGGTAAGAAAAGTGAAGGTGGCCAAAGCACAGATCGCAAGCTTGAAGGCAATCTTCATGAGACTATCTCCTGGTTTATGACGGGTTGCAAGGACATTATCGAGGTCCCATATCCAGGTCCCGTGTTGTTGGCATTTGCTTTCATCTTTATCCCCGGAGCGGCCTCAAGTCAAGAATATCCTGGGATTCTCGAAGGGGTGTAGCCGCAATCTTACTCGAGTGGCCGGTCCACAGACAGCTTCGCGGAAGGCGACACTTCAGAGGGGGGAACCTGAGGCGTTTCTGCGGCACGAGCGGTGTAGAGTACAATGGGGTGGTCACGCATTTCATCCAGGAGCAGACCGATGAAAGCTCCAGTGAACGCCCCGGCGAGGCCATAGATTAGCGCAGCATCAGCGTTGGTAAAGGTCTCCCCCTCACCTCCCCAGATAGCAGGGCCCAGCAGTGCTCCAGCGCCGACGCCCACCGCTCCTCCAATCAGCAGCCCATTCCATTTGCTGTCGGAGACGCCTGGATCGAGCACTCTCTTGACGTCAGGTTTTGCTACTCGCCTCTGGGTTCCGGTTTCGTCCGTAAGGGTCAAGCTCTGCGCGTCAGATTTCTCGAAGGAGCCTTTGATACGCTCGTCTCCGATTCTCAGGACCACCTCCACGTGGGCGCCCGGTGGCAGCGCATCGACCTTCTCCCACCGTCCCGGGATTACTCCTGCATCAGTTCGCCCCAGCGTCAGGAATGCGAGCAGGAGCAACAGCGCGGCCGTTTGCTGACGTGCGCGGAATTGACAACGCATGAGGCTTCAGGTCACTCGATGATCTTGCTGAGCTGATACTCTACTATGCCGCGTGCACCGGCCTGCTTGAGGCGGGGAATGATGTCACGAACCACGATCTCTTCGATCACGGTGTTGACCGCGGCCCAGCCGTCGGCCGAAAGGGATGAGATGGTTGGCTTCTGCAGTGCGGGCAGGATCTCGAGGACCTTTTTCAGGCGATCCTGAGGGACATTCATCATCAGGCCCACTTTGCCTTCGGCCGCCATTGCCCCCTGCAGCATCAGGACGATGTCCTCGACCTTCTTTCGTTTCCAGGGGTCGGCCCAGCTGTCCTCGTTGGCGATGAACCGGGGGGTGCTCTCCAGGATGGTGTCGACGATCCTCAAATTGTTGGCGCGTAGGGAGCTCCCGGTTTCCGTAATCTCCACGATCGCATCCGCCAGCTTGGGAGGCTTGACCTCGGTGGCGCCCCATGAGAACTCGACGTGTGCTGTCACCCCATGGTCCCTCAGATAGTCGGTGGTGAGGTTTACGGCCTCGGTGGCGATGTGCTTTCCCTCCAGGTCCCTGGCGGTCTGAATGGGTGAGTCGTTGGGCACTGCCAGGACCCAACTGGCGGGCCGACGGCTCACCTTTGAGAAAACCAACTCCGCTACCTCGACTACTTTGGCCCGATTCTCGACGATCCAGTCGTGTCCGGTCAAACCGGCATCCATGACGCCGTCCTGGACATAGCGGGCCATCTCCTGGGCCCGAATCAGGATGCACTCGATCTCGGGGTCGTCGATCTCCGGATAGTAGGAGCGCGACCGGAACGTGATCTGGTAACCTGCCTGGCGAAACAGCTGAGCGGTTGCTTCTTGTAGGCTGCCTGCCGGGATACCCAAACGCAGAATTCTACTCATCCGATCTTCTCATGCCTTCTTATTGTAGACCGCCTTCGGGTCAAAAACCGGTTTTGCGATCACTCGGGACTTATTTCCCTCTATCTGTCGGAAGAAACAGCTCCGGTAGCCCTCGTGACAGGCTGCTCCCCCGATCTGTTTGACTCGGACCAGCAGGGTGTCGGCGTCACAGTCCAGATACATGCTGCGCAGTTCCTGGACGTGACCACTTTCCTCCCCTTTCCTCCAGAGCCGATTCCGGCTCCGGGAGAAGTAGCAGACGCGGCCCGTTCTTTGGGTCTCATCGAAGGCCTCACGATTCATGTAGGCCATCATCAGCACATCACCGGTATCCTCGTCCTGAGCGATTACCGGCACAATCCCGCCCAGCTTTTCAAAATCTATCGAATAGGGTTGCGAATCGGTCACTTTTCTTCTCCAGTTCACTAGCCAAGAAGGGCTCCCGCATTGGGGGAAGCCCCAAGTAGCGATGGCCCCAAATCATAGACAAATCCCAAGATCCGAGGCACCAAGCAGGAAACGGGAGTGTCCCTACTCATTGCTGCAACGCAATCACTGGCCAAGATCTTCGGGCGTAGGCCAGAGTAAGTCAACTCTACAACGAGTGGCTTCCAATTTTGGTCCTTGGGACCAATATCAGGCGTTTTCAGCTTCTTGTAGGATTGGTCGAGGCGACGATACCCTTTCAGTACCTGCGGTTCCCATCCCTCGAGAACCGCCGTCTGCCAGTAGTTTTTTTGAACTTGGATTCGAGCGATAGCTGTGCTGTGAGCTCCGAATCTCCCCTTTTGGGGCCTAGCAGAACTGCCGCAGTTGCCTGTCGCGAGTCGGGGGCCCGTATCTATCTTCGACGTCGATTCACCAGAAAACCTTTTAGAAAGGGACTTCTATGGTAGGTAGAATTGATGGGTTGTTCTACCCAACATACAAGGTTGGATTACTCCTCTGTCGGCAGAGTAATCCGGTTTCTCGGGAGATCTACTGCTCTTGCTAGAAGAGCATCGTGAGATCAGCTCCCGCAGGAACTCCGTCCTGCATGCTTGCCGGTCGAGTCGCTGTCGTGCTATGTTACCGCAACAAAAGGACCAGTATTTCAGTCAAACCGTCTGCCTAGCGGAGGTCAATAGTCGTGGTAAAATCTCTGATTCGAGTGCTCGCTTTCCTCTCTTTGTTCGTCTGGAGCCCGAACGTGTCAGCTCAGATGATGTGCGACATTTTTGGGCCCCCTTACTCCACTAGCATGCCGCCTGGTTTTCTAAACATTGGCGTTACGTTTCAAACGGGGTCGAGCCAGCCCACGGACTGCGTTCTCAACACGGCAGGGCCAACAGCCAATGGGCTAGTGTGCAGCTTGGTCTTGACAGCCGCTGGGAACTACAACTGTCCCGCTGGAATGGGCAGTTGTGTTGGACTGCTCGCGATGCTTCCGACGAATATGGTGACCGCCATGGCACACTCCTGTGAGATCATGTGTAATTGCGGATTTGGGTTTGGGGTTGAGACGTTCACCATCAGCAACGCTGATGGACTGCCCGTCGAGCTAATGGACTTCTACATCGACGATGCCGGCGACACCCAAAATCCAGAGACCACCAAGCCTCCGGCTGACACCACCGAAGACGTCACTGTATCCAGGCCCTGACGCGCCACGTGCTGTTCGCGCCCTCTTGGTGAGCCGTGCGTATCCCGGTTCTGGGGTCCGACCCCTTCTTTCTTCTTTTCAATTGTTATGTGCCGCTTTCGTCGCACACGCGCCCTGGCCTCTCCTCGGTTTCCCTCCCTCTCCCGTTAGAGGATCTGGCCCCCCTGGATCACAGTCGATCTCCCAATCCACCTCATTTCAACTTCCTTTGGCCTGATTCCACCCTTGTCCTAGAATCGAACGAAGAACCAAATTCCTATTGATTCGAGCGGCGGGCAGCGCAATCATGGGGGACGCGGGACTCCCGGCTCCAACCTCCACCCCGACTTCAACTTCCACCCCGACTGCGCCCCCTACAATGGTAACGGTCGGCATGCCCACTGCTACATTCACGTCCACTCCCACCGCCACGGCGTCCGCTACCCCAACGGCCACTCCTACAACTACCACGGCGGTTACTCCGACCCCGACTCCAACCGGTATGCCCGTCGCTACTTCTCCTGACACCATCCCGACGCTCGACTGGCGAGGAATCGCTTTGTTGATCGGGTTGTTGCTGCTCTTTGGCGTCTTGGCACAGAAACGACTGACATAGGGGCTTTATGCTTTCTTAGATTTCAGTCCGTCGAAAGCGCTCGATCAGGTGATCGCAGGATCTGGCAGTCAAGGCCATCATCGTCAAAGTGGGATTCTGACAGCCAGAGCTAACGAAACCCGCTCCGTCCATCACGAAGAGATTTCCGATGTCGTGGGTCTGGTTGTAGGAATCTAGAACGGACTTCTTTGGATCCTTGCCCATGCGTGCGGTCCCGACTTCGTGAATGGCCATCCCGGGCATCGCCAGTTGCGAGTTCATGACAATGTTGCGTGCCCCCGTGGCGTCCAGCATTTCAGCAGCGGCTGCTGCGGCATCTTCCATCATGGCGTGCTCGTTGGGGCCATGGGTCATCTGGACTCTGAGGGAGGGAATGCCCCAGGCGTCCTTTTTCACGGGATCGAGTTCGCAGTAGTTGTCCCAGCGGGCCAGGGACTCCCCAAAGCCTCCGAGTCGGATGCCGTAGAGTCCGGATTTTACGGCTTCTTTGTACGAGCGCCCAAAGCCTTCGGCACCAAAGTTGAACCTGGGAGCGCTTCCACCCTGGAATCCGTACCCTCGAATGAAACGCGGATGCCGGTTGCCACCCTTCAGATTTCGGAATCTGATGATGTAGATGCCGTTGGGCCTCCGCGGATCGTTTGCCGACGCCTTGTAGTCGAAATCGCTCATTTCACCGGAGGCTCCGGCACCCACGACGTGATCCATCAGATATCTGCCCAACACGCCATTGGAGTTGGCCAACCCGTTCGGGTAATCGCTGGTGGCGGAATTGAAAAGAATTCGAGTGGATTCCAGGGCCTGGGCGCACAGGATGACGCTACGAGCCCTGACTTCATAGGTCTTGCGGCTATGGCGGTCGATGTAGGTGACGCCTCGAGCCTGGTTGGCATCCGCATCCATTTCGACCTGGCTGACGATGGCATTGGTGATGAGGTCGCAGTTGCCACTGGCCAACGCATCCTTGAGCGTCGTTGCCGGACTATTGAAGTAGGAGGCGGTGACGCATCCTCGCTCGCAGGGGCCGCAGTAGTGACAGGGGGCACGTCCGTTGTGAGCCTGGGTCAGGATCGCTGTTCTTCCGATCGTAACGGTTCGGCCCAACTTCTCTCCGACCCGCTTTCGAAGAAGCTTTTCTCCACAGGTCATGGCCATGGGAGGCAGAAACCGGCCATCCGGCAGCGCCGGGTTACCTTCCTTCCTGCCGCTGATGCCAACGTACCTCTCGACCTCGTCGTAGTAGGGAGCGATGTCTGCATAAGAGAGAGGCCAATCATCCCCGTACCCATCATGACTCGCGGCTTTGAAATCCAGGTCGCTGAGACGATAGCTCTGCCTTCCCCACACCATGCTGCGGCCGCCCACGACGCGAAGTCTCTGCCACGTGAAGGGCTTGTCTTCGGGTGTGGTGTAGGGATTCTCTAGATCGTTGACGAACCAGTCGTAGTTGTATTCGGTGCAGGCATAACAGGCCTTTTGGATGGGTCGTGTGCGAACCAACTCGGGGGAAAAGTTTCGGTACGAGAGCTGGTAGGCAGGCATGTGCTCGGTGAACTCACTGGGGGACACTTTGCGTCCTGCTTCCAGGACCGCTACTTTGAGGCCCGCCTCTGAGAGTTTCTTGGCTGCCCACCCGCCATTGGCTCCTGAACCAACGACGATAGCATCGTAAACCGTCTTTGTCTGAGCGCTCACCGGTGTGTTCCCTCGGGATGCTCACATCCGGAAAAGGTCCCGTGAAAGGATGTCCCACTCCAACCCAGTTCCTTCATGCCGGCCTCGGAGTTGTAATAAGCCCGACCGATCCAATCTTTGAGGTTCTTGAAGTGGATGTGCCCGGGAAACTCGGAGCGGTTGTCGCCCCAGGTGACCAACCGATGCGGGTAGGCGATCAGGTTCAAGAACTCTACCTGGCTCTCCTTCGGGAGGTGGATGAAGGCGGCGCCGTAGCGCTCCATGGAGCCTCCGTCCAGGTACGCCAGACTATCCAGGAACTGACCCTGCACTTCCCTTGATTCCGCTGCCAATACGTGGTCGATGAATCGGTTGACCAGAGCCGCACTGGCACCAGGTGTATCGGTGTCGGGGATGATGTGATCCCCCAGATCGATCAGGGTGTGGTCCTGATGTTCATCCAGAAAAGTGGGTTTCCAATCGCTTCGGGACAGCTCCTTGGAGGCATCGTGTCCCGAGGGAAACTCCCGGGTTTCCGGGTTCGAGGAACCGGGCTGCCCGGAAACCACTGAGGTCAGGGCCGCACCAAGGGTACCCAGCACAGAGCGTCGAAAGAGTTCGCGTCGTTTCATTGAGTCCTACTCGCAGAAGGTGCCACTATCTCGCATTGGCCGGAGACAGCCCCCAACACTAATATCGTATTCGGGTGCGAGCGTGCAACTTTTCGGGGAAGAGGGCTTCGAGAAAGAAACTTCCGTCAGATGCGACTGTAAGTCAACAGGTCTTCCCTTCGGCAGGCTTGTTCGATATTCCGCGGTTAGACGTTTGGGGGTTGCCGTCTCCAGAAAAAGGAAGAACTCCAAATCTCGAACTCCAGAACTGATGAATGCTGAACCGCAGAATATCGAACAAGCGAATTACAAAGTTCGGAGAGATACTCTGGCGTATCTTATCGCCGACCGATAAGAAAGTTTCAGGTTAGCCCGGCCCCCGGCTGCGCCGGATCGCACAGGAAGGCAACTACTCGAGCCATGGAAGCCTGAAGCGCGAGCGAGGGGTTGGACATCTGCGAGATTCTGCTGTTGTCCAGCTCTCTCCTCGAAGCGTGGGGCATACTGCTAACCAATCAAGTCGTTCGCGGCTCTGCTGGCTGTAGCTGTTTCCGGTACTGTTCACTGATCACTTCACCACTGCTCACTATTTAAGTTTCAGGGCACTGGAACTCACCCCGGTATGGCCGCATCGTTGATGCTGAAACTGGAGAGCATGCGCACGATGATGTCCTTTAGCTCCGAATAACGTCGATCCGGTGCAATGAAGAGCATGTAGACCAGATGGTCATTAGGGAGAGCTCGGGTGAAGACGGTCACGCGCTCGTTCTTTCCAGTGATTGGGGAGCGGCCCCGCAGCGCTACTGAGAGGGCGCGGTCTCCGTCGATCAATTCCTCATGAGTGGATCGCCGAACCTGCCCCAGGTACTGGTTGCCCTCGAGCAGCATCTGAATCAGATCGTTGCTGGCTCGCTCCAGATGATCCCGTCCTCGAAACGGTCCTCGGCCCGACCCTTCGGTGCCCTGTTGGGAGGGATCGAAATGATTCACGATCAGCCCATAAACGATGCTCTGCTCGCCGCGGGGCCCCTGCAGCATGCCCCCTTCGGGAAGCAGGGTCGCGCTTACCCCCTGGCGGGGTTCAAAAGCTCGCCAGTTCTCGGGGTATCGAATCCGGAACAACCCATTCCGTTGCTCGAACAATTGCAGTCGTGAGGAGGGACGGTCGATCCTCACCTGTGTAGGTCGCCGTTGGTCTTCGTCTCGAGGGGGAGGGTCCGAGGGGCCGCTTGCGGATTGCTTCTTCGGCGAAGGTGCCTTAGGAAGACGTCGCAGAATGGTTTGAACCTGGTCAAAGCCGCCGACCGGAGCCTTTTGTCGGGCCTTGCCCAGCTTCTGGATCTCTTCGCGCACGCGAGCTGCACGGTTCTTAGGAGCCGGATGGCTGCTGAAAAACTGCTGCATCTTTCCGGGATCCTTGCCCGATTCTCGGCGCAGCGTTTCGAAGAAATCAGCCATGGAGATCGGGTTATAGCCTGCACGGTGCAGCATCTGGGTGCCAACCACATCGGATTGGGTCTCGGCTTTGCGGCTGAATTTGAGGAAGAGGGCATTCAATCCGAAGCCACCCGCGGACGAGATGATCTGCTGCCAGCCGATCCCGCCACCACCGCCCAGTACGGCGCCCAATGCTCCCAGTCCTGCCTGGGCGAGATAGGCCTTGGAGACTCGATTGGTGCCGTGGCGCAGAGCGACATGGCCCATCTCGTGAGCCATTACTCCGGCGAGCTCGGCCTCGTTCTCGGCAGCCTCGATCAGCCCCCGATTGATGTACATGAACCCGCCGGGAAGGGCGAAAGCATTGATTGCGGCCTGGTTCGTAACTTTGAACTGGTAGGGAAAATCAGGCCCCTGGATTACAGCCGCGAGTCGCTTTCCCACCTTGCTGACGTAGCGATTGACGGTGGCGTCACGCAGCATCGGCAGCTGCTTTTCGATTTCGGCGGCGGACTGGCGCCCGATTTCCACATCTTGTTCCAAGGACATCAAATTGAATCCCGGTTTGACTTTGGTCTGGGCCCAAAGTGCCGGGGAAATGGCGACGATCAAAACCAGGACGAGAGGGCGTTTCCACATGACTACTCCTTGCTCATCTTCACAGAACCGATTTCGGCTTACTGTACCAGAGTCTTACCAGCTTCCTATAAGAAGGGACTGAAAAAGGCCATCGGATGGTTCAAACTGGATGGCTCAAACCGGATGCTTCAAACCGGATGGTTCAAACCGGGGCTCTGACGGGGGCGACTTTCTCAATGAACCTGTCGGTGCTGGCAGGATCCACCTCCCGGCAACTCTGGGTCAAGCGATCGGCTATATCGTTGAGGTCTTGTCTCCATTCATCTACTGAGGCCTTGGGAGGA
This sequence comes from Acidobacteriota bacterium, assembly GCA_965219005.1. Taxonomy (GTDB): domain Bacteria; phylum Acidobacteriota; class UBA6911; order RPQK01; family JAJDTT01; genus CAUZIZ01. The sequence continues at coordinate 1,568,941 of CBDCMS010000004.1, forward strand.
TCGAGTCTTGCGAATTCGCCGCAAAGAAGGATCAGCCGTAGGAAGTGTCTAAACAGAATACCTTCCTCTTTCACCAGATTCCGCTGAGTGACGTATTGGTTGAAGTCTCCCCGGAAAGCAAACAACTCTCCGGCCGCCCAGATAGGGTCGGTCCAGAGCTGGGTCACCCGAGGAAGTTCCAGTTCGAACAACATCCGCAGCTTGTCGGCGAACGGGGGCGGGTGAAACGTCGGTCCCTCTTCGTCGGATTTCGGATCTCGCGGAGGCAGCAGGCCATGCTGGATCAACTTGTCATCGAGGTGGCTGTTGGCTAAGCGTCCCGGTACCAGGAGTTCCTCTGAGGGTACGGGCAGCAGGCGTCCCACCGACCAGGGTAGGTTGAGCACGCTTTCCATGGCCTGAAGGCGCTCTCGACGATCGGCCTGGCCCAGTTGCTCGACCAGGAAAGCTCCGTAGAGTGGATTGATACTACGGAAGAGCCGCAGCCGTGGCAGTTCGTCAGTCGGTGAGGCAAGGACGGGTTGATAGGGCTCGGTCCCGGGCTTTTGGGGCTGTAATGCATCCTCCGTTTCGGGCGGTTGTGGCTCCAGGTTTAAATAGCCTCCTTTCCATAGTGTGAGGATCATTCGAGTGAGGTCCTCCCTGGCGGCTTCACGACGTCGCGGACCCAGGAAGCGCTTTCGGATAAAGGAGCGGACACGTTCCACCTCGGGCGAGAGGCTCAGTAGGTAGACCAGGAGTCGCCAGGGCAGGGGGCCCCTGCTGGAAAGAGGTCCTGGATGCGCTCTCTGCAGTTTGACGAAGTGGGATTCATCGTAGTACTGACGTGTCTTCCTTCGCCTGGGAATCCGCTTGTCGAAAGTTCTGCTCGTCCGCCTCCTTCTCGGGCCCCTCTGGTTTCGGGCAATACCCTGGTGCCGGACCTTCCAGCGCAGGATTCGGACATCATCCGGGTGGGCGAGCGCAAACACGAAGCCGCGGCTATCGTATTGTGGCCTGCCAGCACGGCCGAAGATCTGGTGGGCTGTGCTGGGCTCAACCAGCCTTTCCTGGCCCGGAGGGCCCTTGACTAGAGTGGTGAGGACAATCGACCGGGCTGGGAGGTTGATCCCGGCGGATAAGGTCTCGGTACAGATAGCAGCAGAGAGCAGTCGCTGCTGGAACAATTCCTCCACTACCCGGCGGTACTTCGGTAGGATCCCGGCGTGGTGAACTCCGACCCCTCGCTGCAGGACCTGTTTCAGCCTGGGACCCGCTCCCTGAGTCCAGTCCATACGATCCAGCTTGCCGGACAGCTTCAGTCTCTGGGCCGGTTTCAAAAGCCGGAGCCCTTTGAGCTGTTCGGCTACGCTCCAGCATTGGCGCCGATTGAAGCAGAACACGAGAGCAGGCGTCCGGCGCGCTCGTTCATCGCCCTCCACCATGGCGGAGAGCTGCTCGCCGAGAAACTTGTCCTTTACCCAATGGTAAGTCAGCGGGACTTTTCGTTCCGTGCTCTCCACCAGGCCCAGCCGTCGACCGTGGCTGCGGTCGAGCCACTGGATGAACTCGCTGGGGTTGCCCACGGTAGCCGATAACAGCAGTAGCCGAACGTGATTGGGCAGCAGGGCCAGCGACAACTCCCAGACTATGCCCCGCTCCGGATCCGAAAAGGTGTGGAACTCATCCTTCACCACCACCTCCACGTCTTCGAAGCCGAAGTCCGTTGGATTCAGCAACCGGTTCAGCAGGATCTCGGCTACCACTACCAGGATCTGAGCGTGGGGGTTGACGCGACGGTTTCCCGTCACCAGACCCACGTCTTCGGCTCGGAATCCCCAGCGGACCGCGGCGTCCTGCATTTCACGGAACTTCTGTTCGGTGAGAGCGATGAGTGGGGTCGTGTAATAAGCTTTCTTTCCGCTGTGGAGAGCCTCGAAGAGCGCTCCTTCGGCGATCAGCGTTTTTCCGGTGCCGGTTGTGGCGCACACCATGATTCCCTGATCAGAACGGAACCACGCATCGAGAGCTTCTTCCTGAAGCGGATAAGGAGCGAAAGGGAGCTCCTCCAGATATCGAGAGGCGAGTTCCTGACGGTTGGGCATGGCGGTTTCAGATGAGCTTGTACCACAAGGGCACGACCCGCTGAAGTAGTGCATGGTATGCTGCCTTAGGGTTCGTGCAAGAATAACTCGAAGACAGGTAAGCCACTGGTTTGACCAGTGAGACGATCAAGGTTTGACATTTAGATTCAGTAATAGGATGCCTCCTTTGGGGCTTGGCGGTACCCACAAAGGAGGCATAAAGCATGTCATATGAGAGCTTAAGTCATACCCGATGGGACTGCAAATACCCTATCGTGTTTGTTCCCAAAGGGAGAAGGAAAGTGCTGTACGGAAAGATTCGAGAGTTTCTGGGTCCGGTCTTCCGAGAATTGGCGAGGCAAAGGGAGAGCGCCATCCTGGAAGGGCACATGGTGGTCGATCATGTGCATATGTTGATCCAGGTGCCGCCGAAGTATTCGGTGGCTCAGGTGATCGGCTACCTGAAGGGGAAAAGTGCGATAGCGGTGGTCCGTCAATTTGGCGGCAGGAAGCGCAACTTCAACGGGGAAAAGTTGTGGGCACGCGGCTATGCGGTCTCCACGGTTGGATTCGAGGAGAAGCAAATTCGCAAGTACATCCGCCACCAAGATCACCTCGACAGTAAAGACGACGGCTTGTTTTAACGAGTAAGGATTGGCCGCCCTTGGGGCGGCTCACAACCGCCAAGCTCCCCGCTCTGCGGGGACGTTATGACTTCGCAGAGTTGGCGCTCAGCTTTGCGCCAGATTTGGTCGCGACCGATTGAGCGAAACCGAAGGCGTAGGCAGGCCTACGTTGAGGATTTCGTGATTGAGGAGCGGCCGAAGATGGTGTGAAGCTGAGATGCCAGAATGTGAAGTTATTTTTGCACGAGCCCTTAAAGAGGAGGCATGAAATGGAAAAGGATCTGCGTTATCCGGTGGGGAGGCTCGAGATCAGGGAAGGGAGCCTCAGCCCGGAGGACCGTGTTGCCCTGATCGAGGAAATGGAGGAGGCTCCCGAGAAGCTTCGCAACGCAGTGGCAGGGTTGACAGAGGAGAAGTTGGGGATGTCTTACCGCCCGGGAGGCTGGACGGTACGACAAATCGTCCAACACATTGGGGATAGCCATCTAAACGGCTACCTGAACTTCAAGCGGACGTTGACCGAAGATCAGCCCTCCCTCCAGTCTTACGACCAGGACAAGTGGACTGATATGGAGGACTCAAAGTCGGGTCCGCTGGAGCCTGCGCTAGCCTTGGTGGACAGCCTGCATCGGCGTTGGGTGCTTCTGCTTCGGTCCCTTTCCCCGGATCAGTTTCACCTCACCTTCGATCATCCCAGGATGAAGGTCAGAGACCTGGACTTTCTCTTGAACCTGTACGCCTGGCATGGTCGACATCACACTGCCCAGATCCAGTCTGTGGCACAAGGCGGTTTTTAGTCGGGTTTGGAGGGCGTCTTGAATCGGTTGTTTGTGCTGCTTCTGATCTTCAGTTCAGGGCAAACGTTTGCTTGGGCAAGTGGGGGTGGAGCGCGCTCGGGGAATCCGAGAACGATCCTGTTAGTGGACGATTCCCAGGTGCTCTACCGCTCGGGGACCGAGCGCATCTTGAGACCCCTGGATCGGCACCCCAGGAATCCGATGCTGGCTTCCGACAAGCCCTGGGAGCTCACGGTTGCCTACTGCAGTGTGCACCGCGACCAGACCACCGGGCACTACCAGTTGTGGTATCAGGCCTGGGGAAAGTTGTGCTATGCCACCTCAAGGGACGGCATCCAGTGGGTGAAGCCCAATCTGGGGTTGCATGAATACGAGGGCGAGAAGGACACCAACATCCTTCTGGATATCGGCTTCGGTGGCGGAGTCCTGTTCGACCCCAGAGATCCGGATCCATCCCGCCGCTACAAGTTTGCGTATTGGGGTAGCGGCAGGCTCGAGGATTCCGAACATCTGGGTTTGCTGGTGGCTTTCTCTCCAGACGGAATTCACTGGACCAAGCATCCCCGAGCTCCGGTTCTGAAGGGGTCACACGGAGAGTACATCTCACCCCCGTTTGCAGACGACCCCGGGATTGAAACCGGGAAACTGGGTGGCCCTCCGCTGTCGACCAGCGACGTGACTGATCCGATCTGGGATCCGGGCCGGGATACCTTCGCCATCTACTCCAAAACCTGGCTAGACGGACCTGATGGAACCATGCACTGGAAACGGGCAGTTGTCCGCACCGACAGTAGGGATTTCCTTCACTGGTCCAAACCCCGGCTGGTGATGGCGCCGGATGAGCTCGATGGCTGGGGGGGCTATGAGCGTGAGTTGGCCCGCACGGCTGGGGGCGGGGGTAGCGACGGGAAACAGCTCCACAGCGGGCCTGCCTTCTACTACAACGGGATGTACTTTTCGCTGCTGCAAGTACTGGACTCCGGCGCCACCGGAAACATGCCGATCGAGCTGGCTCTCAGCCACGATGGCTATCAGTGGCAGCGTCCCTTCCGGAAGACCCTGTTTCTCCCACCGCTGGAGGACAAGACCCAGTTTGATGCCAGCATTATCTGGAGCAACGCGACTCCCGTATTCCTGGAGAGCGAGTTTCGGTTCTACTATGGTGCCTATAGCAACCAATGGAACATTGACGATGACCGCAAGCAGATCTCGGGAGTAGGTCTCGCGACCATGCCGAGGGATCGTTTCGCCGGAGTGCGACCGATTGGCCGGATCGGACAAATAACGATGAAGCCGCTCGATCTCAGTACGGTCTCCAGTCTGACGTTGAATGCGGATGCTTCCCAGGGCTCAATCCGGGTCGAGCTGCTGAACGAGGCAGGCTATCGGCTAAAGGGCTGGTCCAAGGCCGAAGCAAACGTGATCCAGGGAGATCGACTGAGCCATCCGGTTGGCTGGAAGAATCGAGGGTTCGGCGATCTGCCTGGTGGTCGATACAAGCTGCGGATTCACCTCGACCAGGCGCAGGTTTACGCGATAACGCTCAAATAGTAGGGTTTTCTGCAGCACGAATTGACCCAGGAGGACAGAGAAGTCTATGAGTGAGAAGCTGAGAATCATGGCAATTGTATGTCATCCGGCAGATGCTCTCGACCATGCCGGAGGCACGCTCTGCTTGCATGCGGAGCGTGGGGATGAGGTGACCGTCGTGGTGTGTACCCACGGCGTCGAAACTCACGATTTTGTTCGTAATGAAAGCCTCGGCCGAGGCGATGACGATGCAGCCAGCCTCGAAGAGGCCATAGTCGGTAAGGAGCAGGAGGTCGTTCGAGGTCTCGAAGTCCTGGGCGTGAAAGATGCTCGCTTCCTGCGGTTTCCGGATGATGTTGTGAACGTGACAAAGGAATTGGTAGAGGCCATTGCAGGCGTGCTCTCGGAAGTACAGCCTCACCTACTGATTATCCACAATCCGACCGAGGAGCTCGGTTTCGGGCACACCGATTCAGCCCAGGCCGTGTTGAAAGCCGTTGGACTAGCCAACACGCCCCGATTTCTACAGAAGAAGAAGGATGGGGCCTTTCCGGTGCAGATTTTCTTTCTGGCGATGTACGGGCACACCAATCAGCTCACCAGCGACGGGATGCGACATGGGAATGTCCTGGTGGATATCACCCCGGTGATGGATCGAAAGGTTCAAGCGATGGATTGTCTGAAAAGTCAGTTCTACACCGGTGACCTGGCCCGGAAGTGCGTCGAAATCACAAACGGTCGGATGGGGCTGCACGCCTCGATCCCCTACGCCGAATCGTTCCAGACGCTGCATCCCCACATCTACTCCCATCTACCGGCCAACGAGAGCCTGATGAGCCGATCCCGCAGATCGCGGGGTGATCTAGCCAAGGAATTGAAGGTCATGGTCAACGAGGTACCAATACTCGAGTAGGGATGTTGATCTGAAACGGAGAGAAATCCCAAGATACAAGATGTAAACAGATTCCAAATCACAAGCACCAAGTTCCAAACGGTGCGACGAATCGGCCTCAACTGCTGGTAGTATGGAGCCAAGTCCGGCAGAGCCGCGAACGACTTGAATTGCTAGCGACATATGGCCAGGTTCCGAGGAGAGAGCAGGACAACAGCACAATCATCCCCTACGCCCGACCTTCATTCTCACCTGATGGGCAAAGGCACCGGCGCGGGGAGGACGGCTGCAGCTGGACTCGACTACGCTGGTTCGTGATGTTTGTCAGAGCCCAACACCGATCCCACCAACAACACCACCAACGCTCCGACCACGTTGTAGTAGAGCCAGGATGCCTCGGTAAGAATGCTGAACAAGACGACGCTTAGCATGCCCGCGATCAGGCCCCAGAAGGCACCTGTGGCAGTGGATCTCTTCACCAGGAACGCCAACAGGAACACGCCCAGTAGCGAGCCATAGAAGTAGGACCCCACCAGGTTGACGGCCACGATCAGCGAGCCCAGTTGTCCCGCATAGAGGGCCATTCCGGTCGCCAGTAGGCCCCAGAACAAGGTCGCCAGGCGAGCCGCCAAAAGAGAGTGGCGCTCACTTGCCCCAGGGGCCCAATAACGCTGGTAGAAGTCGACCACTGTGACACTCGACAAGGCCGTTAGCTCCGAATCCAACGAGGACATCGCCGCGGCGAAGATCACGGCGATCATCAGGCCCAGGATCCCGGTCGGGACATAGTGCAGGAGATAGCCGGGGAAGACGTAGTTCACGTCGCTCGAAGCTCGTCCTCGGTCCAGCACGACGAGCTCTTTGGAGCGTTTGCGCAGGTTGCCCAGTTCCAGATCGTATTCCCGAACCTGAGCCCGCTGGATCGAGGGGTCACCGCCGGATGAGCGTAGCCGCAACACGTCCAGAGTGCTGCTCCGTCTCTTGGCATGGAGGAGCTGGTAGTCTTCCTCGAGCTCTGAGAAGGTCTCCTTGTGGACACCGGTCCTGAGCCCCTCGGCCTCGGCCGGATTGAAAATCAGGGGAGGGCGCTCGAAGTGGTAGAACACGAAGAGCAGAACGCCGATGGCCAGGATCAGGAACTGCATCGGCACTTTGAGAAAGGCGTTGAAGATCAGAGCCAGTCGGCTGTGGGTCAGCGAGCGAGCCGTAAGGTAGCGTTGTACCTGGCTCTGATCACAACCGAAGTAGGCCAGAGCAAGAAAAAAGCCTCCGATGAGGCCCGACCATACCGTGTAGGTGTTGGTTGGATCCCAGGACCAATCGATGCTCCTCCACATCTGGTGGATCCCTCCGATGTAGATAACGTCGTCGACCCCGACCTCCGCAGGGAGTTCCTGGAAGAGCACCAGCAGTGCGACTCCGATCCCCGCGAACATCAGGAGCATCTGAAGCACGTCGGTCCAGACAACGGCCGTGATGCCTCCCACGACTGTATAGAGGATGGTAATTCCTCCTATGACCAGGATCGTGATGGTCTCGTCCCAGCCCATGAGAATAGAAAGAACCACGGCGGGAGCGTACATCACGATGCCGGTTGCCAATCCCCGGGATAGGAGAAACAAGAAGCTGGTCAGAGATCGTGTCTTAGCATCGAAGCGCCGCTCCAGGAACTCGTAGGCTGTGTAGACCTTGGCCCGGTAGAAAAAAGGCAGGAAGAGAACGCAGATCACGACCATGGCGAGGGGCTGGGCAAGATAGACCTGGATGAACTCCATGCCCTCGTCGTAGGCCTGTCCCGTGGTTCCGATGAAGGTGATGGCGCTGGCCTGGGTGGCCATTACCGAGAGCCCGATAATTCCCCAGGGAAGAGCCCTTCCACCCAGAAAATAGCCTTCGATCCCCGAGCTCTTGCGACTCTGAACGACTCCGAAGAGGACAACTCCTGCCAGGTAGATGCCGAAAATCAGCCAGTCAATCCAGGTCACTGATCTTTCCTGGAAAGGTCATTTGCAATTCGGGTCACGATGTTCCAGAGCCCAGCAGGTGGAGTAAAAGGATCAGCACGATCGTGTACACGGCCACGGCGAGATACAAGGGGCGCCAGCTCCCGAAGACCGCGAGTTTCTCAGGTGGAGTTTCTGGAAGGGAGGCGTCTGGTGCGCTCATTAGACAGCACCAAAGTACTCGTGATCGAATTCGACACGGCTGATCTCATCCCGGCGATAGCGGAACTGATAGTGGGGAATCATCAAGTAGCTAAAAGGAGGAAGGACGAGTGCCAGGGCGATACAGCTGACGATACCCGTAGACCTTATCAGTTCTCCCAGAGAGAAGAGTGAAAAGTGAATGGGTAGGGCCGATCCGACCATCTTCACCGGTCTCACCCTTACTCCTCCGAGATCTGGGCCCCTATGTTGCGCAGTCTTTCCGTCACTTTTTCGTAACCTCTAAGCACCATTTCACCGTGCTCGATAACAGTCACCCCCTCGGCACACAAGCCTGCGACCAGGAGCGCCATACCGGCCCGAATGTCAGGAGATTCCAGGCGTGTTCCCCGTAGGCGGCTGGGCCCTTCCACCAGGACACGGTGAGGGTCGCACATGGTGATGCGCGCTCCCATGCGTACCAGCTTGTCGACGAAGAACATTCGGGCCTCGTACATCCAGTCGTGGATGAGGCACAATCCCGAGGTCTGGGTGGCCAGAACGATGGCTAGACTGACAAGGTCGGTTGGAAACAGGGGCCAGGGTCCCGCCGTCACTTCCGAAGGATTCTCCAGGGTCGAGGGTCCTACTTTGAGATCAGTTTCCGAGACGAACTCCAGCTGGAGTCCAAATCGTCGAAGCACGGTCTGGATCCCCATCATCTCCTGATCTCTGATTCCCCGGATCAACACGCTTCCGCCGGTGACTGCGGTGGCAATCGCTATGGTTCCGGCATCGGCGTAATCAGGAGGGACGTCGAACTCAAGCTCCTGTCCCGTCCGATTGAGTCCCCGAACGACGCGGTAGTAGAGTGGGTGCAGCTCGATCTCGCAGCCCATCAGGTTGAGGAACTCGATCAGGCTCAGGACGTGCGGCTCCCGGGCCGGATTCTCGATGGTGCCCGCCCCCAAAGCGCTGAAGAGCAAGAGTGCATTCTCCGTAGCCGTTACCGAAGACTCTTCAAGGTAGACGCTGGGTTCGGTGACGCTTTCCGTCCTTTTCAACTCGATCCTGCCGGGGCTCTCGTCGACCGAGAACCCAGCCGCTTGGAAGACTCTCCAGTGAACATTGAAGGAACGGCGTCCGATAGGACAACCTCCGGGGACAGCGCAAGAGATGCTGCCGAAGTGCGCCGCCAGCGGTCCTAGCAGAAGGACTGCGCCTCTCAGCCGCTCCACCAGTTGGTCCGGGAGCTCATTGGATTCGAGTTGGCTGGAGTCCAGGGTCAGCTCGTCACCCTGCCATTCGACTTCGACACCGAGGGCCTGGACCAGAAGCAGCAGGTTGTCGACGTCATCGATCCGGGGGACGTGACGCAGAAGCACCGGAGCACGTGCCAGGAGTGCCGCGCAGATCAAGGGTAGGGCGGCATTCTTGTTCCCCTGGACCGGATACTCCCCAGTAAGCTGGCTCCCTCCGGTGATGACAAACTTGCGGCTTGTGCCTCTTCTCGAGGGCACTAGTGTTGTAGCCATTCTTGATCGTCCACTATGAATATCTCAGGTTCCAACGAAAGGTGGAAGCGTTTGCGAACGCGATCCGCATATTTGTTGGCGAGAGCCCGTATGTCTTTGGAGCTGGCGTTCCCTTCATTGACCAATAGATTGGCGTGGTGTTTGGCGAATGATGCATTGCCCGAGCAAGCCCCCTTTGCCCCCACGACCTCAAGCAACTTCCCAGCTGGGATCTTACCAAACTGGATGAAGTCGTCTGGGATTCCGCGGCGGACCTGATCCGAGAGTTCTGTGGCCAAGACATTCTTGAAGAAGCTTCCGGGACATTTCAATCCCACGGGATACTTGGCAAGCCGAGTTTCCAGGATCGAATCGGAAATCTCTTGCAGCTTGTTCCTGCTTGGTTTGAGGCTCAGGGTACAGTTGAGCACAAACCAGTCTTTTCGCTCCTTGAAGATGCTGTGCCGATAGCCGAGCTCAAGGTCGGATCGGGAGAGCTTGCGAATGGCTCCGTCGGGGGACCAGACCGTGGTCTCTGTCACCGACTCACAGATCTCTTGACCATAGGCACCGGCGTTTCCGACCAGCGCGCCGGCAACGGTTCCAGGAATCCCGTACATCCGTTCCATCCCGGAGAGCTGCTGTTGGTTGGTCCAACGAATCAAGTCACCCAGATTTTCCCCGCCGGCCACCAGAATCTCACTGCCACTTCGCTCCCTTCCGGAAGTGCGATTCTGCAGGACCATACCCGGGAACTCTTGATCGGAAAAGAGCACATTACTTCCTTCTCCCAGGAAGAATATCGGGAGGCGCTGATCCTTCGCCCAGTCATAGGCCCTGGCCAGACTGCGTGCGTTCCGAATCTCGAAAAACCAGCGGCTTCGCCCTCCCACCCTCATTGTGGTCAAGGGTGCCAGACGGACGCCGGAGAGAACCCCCTCAGGCGGCGTCATTCTTTCTATCGAACTTCCGCTTCCGGCCATGGGATTCTCGTGATCTTCGGCATATACATTCCGTGTTCGTTTCGCGTCCCAGTGATGGTACCAGTATGACGGCAGAGACCCAATCGAAAGGCAAACTCGTAGACCTTGGTGCCGGAGAGCAGATTCAAGGTTCTTGAACCGTCGAGAATGGGCCAAATGTCACATCGCCATGGGTGGAGAGACCCATGGTCTTGGGTGTAGTTGGTCATTTCCCCAGGATCCAGATTCCGTTAACCAATAAGAGCGTATTGGTTTGGGAGGCTCTTAACAGCTACAAAACTGACTACACGGGACTGCCAACCAGCCTCGTCAAGTTGACAAAGCCAGAGCAGGGTCCAGAAGTGGTGATCCCAGTCCTTCAATCGGGGCTCGCTCACCCTCGCGGTCCCACCGCCAGTAAGGAGAAGAGTGAAGCAACCTGTCTGGGTGTGCCTCAACGCCCTTCGTTCGAGCCTTGATGAACTCCCGCATATGCGGGAGTTCGGCTTCGTCTTCAGCGAGGCTATTTCGTCGTCTCTACGAGGCTGATATTGCGCCGGAGCCAATCGTTGACGATAGTCTCAACGTCGGATCCCTTCTCCTCGGCCAACTTTTCCAGGAACTCAGCAATGTCCTCTTGTAGGTAGATTGGTATCCGGAGCTCCAAGTCTGGCCGATAGAACTTACCGCGTAGACCGTCGCCCCAATCTCGAACGGCACATTGTGTTTGCTGACGTTGCTTTTCGCTTTCGTTGGGTCCCATTCGAAATGGTAGCGCACGGTCAATCTCTGTGTATGGTATCACCTCGGAACCATCGTTACACCACATGTGAAGATCCTGATCGCTACCGATCAGTGAATGCAGGGCGTCAAGGCGATGGTGGGTTCGGCCTCACAAGAGACGTCTGAGTTGTTGCTACGTGGTTCAGAGAGCACGGGCAGCATGATTTTGTCTGCACGAAAGGGTCAAGAAGCTCAATCCGCACGCCTGCCCAGAAAGCAGAACTCCCTGGTTTAACAACCTCATCATTTTCAGTAAGTTGTGGAAAGAGAGTCAGTTAGATTTGCCAGTTTTTAGTCAATTCTCCACGCTTTGGTAGGTTTTGGAGAGATTCTCTCACACGGATTCACACACAACGGTTGACAGGTTTGACCGCACTGATTCGAACCCGCTCCGGCTATTACGCCCCAAGATCCTGATCAATCAAGGGGCGGAGTCGCACAGCCTCTCTGCGTGGCCCGAGCGAAGATCGCTCTGAGGATGGCCAAGAATGGCAAGGACTCAGCGTCGCGATTCGCGCCTTGACGTAATTCGAGCCATAGGGTTCGGGATGTGAGTGAGAATCGTCGCAGTGCGAGATTGGCCGCCTGTGACTGGAGCTAGCCGAGTGTACCAGGACTTTCGGATCGTTGTACTACTACTCGATGGTAAACGTCTGAAGCTCCACCGGCACCGCAGTACCTTGGATGCGGATGTGGTCGAAGACGAACTCCTCGTTTCCACCGTCAGCGGAGACCACGATTTGGACTGAGAGTGCGTCCCCAGTATCTGGCAGTCCACCGACATTAGAAATCGCGAAGGTGAAATCGGTCATCGTGTCGCTTAATGAGGTCGTCTCGGTTCCTTGGAGGGTTCCGTCGAGGTTTTCATCGTGTCTCAGCGTCTGACATATGGGGTCGGTACTCACCCCGGTGCCCAAAAACTAGCCGACAGTGGTGTAGGTTCCGTTATTCAAATTGCTGACCGGCAGCGCGGTGCCGCCGCTATTGCCGTCAAACGCAGCCTGAACGCGGATGAAATCGTCGGTCTCCCACGAGGCAGGGCCCGTCGAGTCGCTGCTGCAGGCAAGGCCGATTGTGACCTCCAGTATGTTATTCCCGGTTACAGTCAGGTTGTTCAGCCGCAAGATGGCGGGGAACCCAGAGCCGAGCGGATTGTCAGTAGTATCAACGTCTTCCCCTGCGAACGCAAAGTCGCCGTCGAGAGCGCCGCCGATCGCTTGGTTGTGACTCGGGTGCGGGTTCGTCGTGCCGAAGTCGTGCCGTTGAAAAAAGTCAGTCCCGCTTCCGTCGAGATGCTGGTTGGATAGGTATCGGTCTCCCACACCCGTCTGGCCATCGGACTCGAAGCTCTCGTCAGGAATGAGTAAGTCGGCGGCGTAGGAGGACAAGGCCAGGGACATGATGACAGCACCGCACAAGGGCACCCGGAGCAAGCGCCCTGGCAGCGACGAAATGAAGCGGCCGGCGAGTTCTTGGGAATATCTCATATCTGTGTCCTTCTGTAGTGTTGCACGATCGTCCGCGATAGAAGCTCTGGCTCGGTGAGGCTCCCGACCCCTTCCATCGATACGCCAATTTGGCGCACGTTACCGCAGGTCAACGTTCGGTGTCAAGGCTTGACGGTGCCAGCGGTGCCAGCCCGGAGGCTGAGGCTGTCGCTTTCAGGATAGAAAGCGTGACTCCCTTCTTGCTGAAATTCTCGTCCCATCATTGGGTTGGCGCGGGCCGATATTGAGGACTACTTCAGCCGAAAGGCATTGATCTTGATGGCAACGTCCATGATCGTAGTCTTTTGTGCCTCTCCACTAAGCCCTTCTACATTTCGATCAGGCGGGAGCGGCGCATCGTCGAAAGAAAACGCCAGAGTCGGTCCTCCGCGGGCTCTACGTCGGTGCCGAAATGTTTTCGCATGGACTGAAGGATCGATGACAGCTTGGTGTTGCCGTCGCACGATTTCCAGACCAGCGTGCCTACCTTGTCGAGACGAATTCGATAATAGGGATTCTCGAAGCGACTTGAACACCACCTGGCCAGACGAGACTTTCCCAGCTTTGGTCGTAAGATAACGACTTGTCCCCTGTCGTCTTCCTGCCATTCGAGGAGCCGCTTAGGCTGACAGCTGAGAGCAGAGTCTTGCTTCATGATTCGAGATTCATGCTGGGACCACCTTCCTTCTGGGAGGCGCCCAGTGGGACTTTCACCAGGAGGTATAGCAGTAACAAGAAGATCAGCATGCCCAGCCAGGGGTTCTCTGAGATGCTGGGCAGTACATCTCCCCAGCCGAAGATATCGGCGCCCAGGACCAGGAAAGCCAGTAGGACCGCCATCAGTGCCTCGCCCGCGATAAACCCTGAGGAGAGGAGGACGCCTGAGTTGACCGCTCGAGCCCGGCCCTCCGAGGGGACGTCGTTCTGGGCCAGCTTCCTGTCCAGAATCCAGCGAAAGATCCCGCCAACGAAGATCGCTGCCGTGGAATGAAAGGGAAGGTACATGCCCACCGCGATCAGCATCGGGGATGGTGCCTTGATCAGGATCAGGGCAACAGCGAAGAAGATGCCGGCGATCACCAGGGGCCAGGCCATCTCGCCTCCGACGATGCCTCTGGCCATCAAAGCCATCAAGCCCGCCTGGGGCGCGGGCAACTCAGGGCTGCCGATACCGTAGACCCGGTCCATCGCGATCAGCGGCCAGACCAGGACGAAGGCGGCAATGATTACACCGATCATCTCTGCCACTTCCATCTTCCAGGGTGTGCCTCCCAGGATATGGCCTACCTTGAGATCCTGGATCATGTCTCCGGCGATTCCGGCTGCGCAGCAAACCACGCCTGCCACGCCCAGGACTCCCATGATCCCGGCTTCTCCGGTGACTCCAATCATGACCATCAGAATCGCCGAGATGAGCAGAGTGCTGAGCGTGAGTCCGCTGATGGGGTTGTTGGAACTTCCCAACAGACCGACCAGGTATCCGGCCACCGCCGCGAACAGGAAGCCCAGGACGATCATGATGACGGTGAGGAGCACCGATCCCAGGCCGGAACCGCTGAAATGAAGGTAGAGGAAGAACAGTGGGATCGAGAGGCAGGCAATGGCAGCACCGATCCATCTAAAGTCCAGGTCGATGTTGAGTCGGTTGCGCTCGCCTGCGCCCTCCTTGGAGCCCTGCAGATCCTGGACGGCTCTACGCATCCCACCTAAGAGAGAGGTCCTGAGTTTGAAGAGGGTGTGAAAAGAGGCCACGATCATGGTCCCCACCGCCAGCGGCCTGACCTGTTTCAACCAGACTTCTTCGCTCAGCCCAATCCAGGAATCAGTCCCTGTGATCCCTGCGGACAGGTCCGGGTTCAAGAAGACGCTCAGAGGCACCAGCAAGAGCCATCCCAATAGAGCTCCTGCAAAAACGATCGTCGAGATGGACGGCCCGACGATGAATCCGACACCGACCAATGCGGGAGAGGCTGCAGGAGACTCCAGCAACAACCCTCCAGTATAGGTTAGCTTTTTTCCCAGGATTTCGATGCGGGAGCTTCCCAGGGTGATAAAGGTGCGGGCATAGTCGGAGATGACCTGTATCCCGTTGCTGTTCTTGAGCAGTTCCCAGAGGCCGCCGATCCCCATGGCCGCGAAGACGTAGCCGGCGCCAGTCTGGCCGCCCTGGCCTGCCTTGACTAGCTCGGCTGCCGCGACGCTTTCAGGGAAGGGAAGGTGGGCCTCTTCAACCATCGTTCGTCTGAGCACGATGATGAAGAGGACTCCCAGGACGCCTCCGGTGAGCATGATCAGCGTGCATTCCCAATAGCGCAACTCGTCCCAGACGCCGCTGATCACGAATGCCGGAATCGTAAAGATCGCGCCGGCTACCAGCGCCTCTCCCACTGAGGCGGTGGTTCGGGCAACGTTTTCTTCGAGAATCGATCCTCGGAAGAGGCGCAGTGCGGCCATCGCGACCACGGCCGCTGGAAAGGTAGCGGCCACGGTGAGCCCGGCCTTCATGCCCAGATAGGCATTTGCGGCTCCCAACAAGATCGCCATGATCACGCCTAAGACGACCGCTTTTATCGTGAGTTCTGGAAGCTCGCTGTGGGCCGGGACAAACGGCTTGAATTGGGAAGGTTCCTTAGGGGTAGGCTGGTTCATCTTTGCCACCTCCGATGCGCTGCGGAATTTAGCACGAATACCCGGGCGCGGCAAGTATGGAGAGGATCGCTGGATGCAGCAAGCAGTCCAGGTTCGGGTTGCACCAGAACGCGCTCTGGTGGGTTGGCACCGGACACTACCACTGCGGTTTGACGCCAGGATCGTCGTTTTCTTAACTTTTGGGTTCGAATCCGAACCCAATCCAGTCCCAATGCATCAGATAGTGCAGAAAGGACTGATGGAAGCTCATGATGATGCAAATTGATTGGACCTCAGCGCTCGTGGTGATGAGCCTGATCGGTGGTTTGATTGGAGGAATTCTGCTGGCCTCGAAGTCCTCCCGACAGGTGTCCTGGGTAGAGAAGGTAGAGTCGCAGCGTGGCCGCGAGCGTTCGTGATTCCTAACGTTACAGATTAAGCCCACCGGGAATTCCCGATGTCCCTGGGAGGGGTCTTCGGCCTCTTCTCTTTTCCGTTTCCTCTGTCCTTTCAGTCCCCGCCAATTGTCCTAATTTGCTTCTAAGCTGAAACTTCATCGGCGACGAGATCATGCGAGAGTCGCCATTTGACAGAGCCGTGACCGTGAGGGAGCGGGATCTGATCACGGATCGGATCCCCTTTGACTTCATCAACCAGAGCACCTCTCCGTCCCCAAGAGCGCATCATTTCCGACATCAAGATGTCGGATTCCGCTCCCTCACGGTCACGGCTCTGTCAGGGGTGCTAGGGAGGATCATAGCAGAGGGAACTCAAGTTTCTTTCTCGAATGGGGCAGCGCTGCTGGGGGGGCGACTAGCAAAAACCAGTGGGTTTAGGCGCTGACTTGGCGTTGGGAATCAACAGATATATCATGGCCCCTCACCACAATCAGCGTATGGCTACCTCTCGACTTCCGTCTGAAATAGCGACGCTTCAAGCCCAGTGGGATCTGTCCCACCACGAGTTGGCCCAGGACTTCGTCCAGGAATTCCACGCTCAAATGCAGAGAGGTCTTCGCGATCAGAGTCCATCGTCACTGGCCATGATCGAGACCTTCATGCCCAAGACGGCCGAGACCTTCATGCCCAAGACGGCCGCCTTCAAGCCGGGGACCTACCTGGGCCTCGATTTGAGTGGGACCAACTTCCGGGCCGTTCTGCTGTCGATCGATCGGAAGCAGAGAGTTGAGAGAGGACCCTCGATTGCCGTGTTTCGCATCCCCACCGACCTCAAACAAGCGACTGAAGGTCGGGTCGCCAATTCAGAAGCCCTGTTCGACTTCGTCGCGAGTCGGATCAAGGTTTTCCTGGAGAACGAGGGTGTACTCCACAAGAATATCCGGGTTGGCTTCACCTTCGCTTTCCCCACCAGGATGACTGGAGTTTCGAGTGGTCTGCTGATTAAGTGGACCAAGACCTGGGATGTCCCCGATCTCGTTGGCGCAGATCCGGTGGTGGTTCTGGAATCCGCGCTCGAGAGAGTTGGACTCGGGCATCTCGAGGTCAATGCGCTTCTCAACGACACCGTGGGAACGCTGGTTCTGGGCTACTTTGAGGATCGTAAGACGTTGGCAGGTGGAATCCTGGGAACCGGGACCAACTTCGCTGCCTGGCTCGGAGACATGGCATTCAACTTTGAGTGCGGTAATTTCGATTTTGGCTCGCTGAAGCCGAGGGTTCAGACGGTCCTGGATCGCGAGTTGGATTCCGACTCGCAGAATCCAGGGGAGCAACTACTAGAAAAGATGGTCTCAGGTCGATACCTGGGAGAGTTGATGCGTCGCCTGATGCTTCCCCATTTCGAGGCATTGTCCTTGCAGGTTCCGGACGCTATTGTCAGTGACGACCTGTCGCATCTGTTGGCGGATCACGATGACTTTCCTGCAACCCGAGCCTTGCTCGACCGACTGGGGATTGAAAGGGCAGACCTTGAAGCTAGTCAGCTGGCCAGAGCGATTGCAGCGATCGTGATGACGCGCTCGGCTCAGATCAGTTCCCTGGTTGTCGCAGCGCTGTTGGAATACGTGGACTCGGCTTTGGAAAGGGAGCATGTCATCACCATCGATGGGTCACTCTTCGAGCATGCGCCTGGCTACCCAAAAACCATGAAAGCGCTTCTGGGAAAATTACTCGGCAAACGCGCTGCTCGGGTTGAGTTGAAGCTGGTCAAAGACGGCTCTGGAATCGGAGCGGCCCTTTCCTCAGCGGCGGTCGAGGCTAGCCTATGAGAGTGATTCTCCTTTTGCTCCTAGCCTTTTCGTTTGCCTATTCCTTCCAGCTCGACCGTCATCGCATGGTGGAGGAGAGTCCGCCGCTTCCTCCTCCGCTAGTGGATCCGGGTCCTGATGCAGCGACCCTTGAGCTGACGATTCTGGATAGGGACAGCGGCGAACAGTTGAGCGCTACCGTCAGCGTGAACGGTGGGGCTCAGGAGCCTGAGCACGATCCCTATCGACCCTACTCCCTTCGAATGTCCGGCAACCGGCACAAGGGACCGATACGGTTTCGTGAGCTGAACTACTATTTTTTCTCAGCCGGATCCTTTTCGGTAAAGGTTCCACCTGGGACCTGCACGGTGGAAGTCCGAAAAGGTTACGAATACACACCGGCCTTGCAGACTTTTCACCTGGAGCAAGGTGAGACGGTAAAGGGGACGATCCGCCTTCAACGCTGGATCGATATGGCCAGACAAGGCTGGTACTCAGGAGACACCCATATCCACTTCGAGCGGGACGGCGATAACGACGATGAGTTGTTGACGTTGACGTCGGCACGCGATGTTCGCTACGCCTTCAGCCTCTCGATGAACACCACAGGCTACGGTCTCGGCCAGGACTTCGAATCTTGGGGCCAGGCCCACGGTCTGGGAGAGAAGTCGACGCGAAAAAAGGGTGTCTACTATCTGAGTTCGGGCCAGGAGTACCGAGCTGGCTACCTGGGTCATGTGACGGTGCTGGCTGACGAGTATGTGGCTGCCTCCGGACTCTCAGAAAACGTCAACGAGTCGCCTTCCCTGGGCGTCATCGCCGATCAGGCTCACGAACTATCCGGGTTCATCGGTCTCAACCATGGCGGCTACTTCCGCAGAGAAGCGGATGCCCTGGGCCTGACCGGCAAGATGGACTTTTTGGAGTTGTTGCAGTTCGGAGGATACCGGGGCCTGAGACTCGATGGATGGTATGACCATCTGAATCTGGGCTACCACTGGCCTATCGTCGGCGCTTCGGACTTTCCCTACACTCGGGAACTGGGAGATTGTGTGACCTACGTTCGGTCTGACAAGGAACCTACCGTCAGAGAATTCCTCGAGGCCGTAGCTGACGGACGCAGCTTCGCTACTAGTGGACCGATGGTCTTGCTAGAGGTGAATGGAAAAGGCCCAGGGGAGTTGATCGCCTCTGAGAATGAAGCCGTCTCACTGGAGGTGGAAGCTAGGGTCCTTAGTCCACTCTATCCGGTTCGACATGTCGACGTCGTCTGGAACGGACGGGTGGTTTCGCGGCGCTTTGACCCAACCGGCCGGTCCCGTTGGGAGATCTCCGAGAGGCTCGAGGTTGAGCGCAGTGGTTGGTTGGCCGTCCGCGCCTACGAGGACACCGGAGCAGATGCCCACACCAACCCGGTTTACGTTTCATTGAAAGGGAAGCTGCCTTTCGAGGATGACGCCTGCGGCCAGATACTGGCACGGCTGGAAGGCTCGATTCGACTCACGCCCAACCAGGAAGCGAAAGAGAGGCTCAGGGATCTCAAGGAGCATCTCCAACACTACCGAGACACTCGGGACGCCCGAGGTTTGGCCCTGCCAAAGGATTCTCCATGAAGCCGAGGTCGGCTCCTCGCGTGGTTTCAGGGATCTGGGTCCTCCGCCTGATCTGTTTGGGTTTGCTTGTGTTTTCCTTCGTCTACTCGACCCAGATCAGGCGAAACGCAGAAATAAGCGAAGGCTATGCTGTCCCTCCGCCCAAGGTGGATCCGGGTCCCGATGCCGCAACTCTCCGTATCACGATTGTAGATCGTGACAGCGGCGAGCAGATAAGTGCCACCGCCAGTGTGAACGGGGGAGCTCAGGAGCCAGAAGACGATCCCTACCAAGAGTACTCTCTGAGGAAGGCAGGAAACGAACGCCAGGGGCCGAGCCGCTTCCGCGAGTTGGACCACTACTTCTACACGGATGGCACTTTCTCGGTAAGCGTTCCGCCAGGAATCTGTACGGTAGCGGTCGGCCGTGGCTACGAATACGACCCGGTACAGCGAGTCTTCCATCTCGAGAAAAATGAAGTTACTGAGGCTACGATCAAACTTTCCCGCTGGATCGACATGGCGAAGGAAGGTTGGTACTCCGGCGACACCCACCTCCACTTTGAGAGAACGGGAAGCAACGACGACACTCTGCTGACATTGACCTCCGCCCGAGGCATCCGCTATGCCTTCAGTCTCTCAATGAACACCACGGGATACGCCCTGGGACAGGAGTTCGAGTCCTGGGGACAGGCTCTGGGACTGGGGGAAAGGTCGATTCGGCGGAACGGTCCCTATCACATCTCGTCCGGCCAGGAGTATCGGGTAGGTTCCCTGGGCCACGTGACCGTGGCGCTGGCGAAGGATTACGTTTCTGCGTCAGGGCGCACCGAGGACGTGAACCAGGGGCCGTCTCTGGGCCTGATAGCAGACCAGGCCCGTGAGCTCTCCGGCTTCATCGGTTTGAATCATGGCGGCTACTACCGCATGGAGGCGGATGCCCTGGGTCTAGCTGGCAAGACCGATTTCCTGGAGCTCCTTCAACTGGGAGGCTACCGTGGTCTGGGTCTGGACGGCTGGTACGATTTTCTGAACCTCGGCTATCGCTGGGCGATCGTAGGAGCTTCTGACTTTCCCTATTCGAGGGAACTAGGTGGCAACTTGACTTACGTTTACTCGGAAGGACAACCGACAGTGCGAGAGTTCATGGAGGCCGTGGTCGAGGGCCGAAGCTTCGCTACCAGTGGGCCGATGGTGTTCTTTGATGTGAATGGTAGGCGACCTGGCGAGAAGATCATTTTCGACCGGGAACAGAAGGCCGAGCTAGATGTCTCGGTACGAGTGCTCAGTCCGCTTTACCCTGTGCGATACGTTGATCTTATCTGGAACGGGCGTGTCCTCTCCCGAGAGTTCGATCCGAAGGGACGCTCCAGGTGGGACGTTTCCCAGAGGCTGAAGGTAGAAGAGAGCGGCTGGATCGCAGTCCGGGCTCATGGTGACGAAGGGACCGAAAGCCACACCAACCCGGTATACGTGTACCTCGGAGGAAAGAAGCCCTTCGACGATGACGCCTGCGGCCAGATCCTGGCACGACTGGAGGCCTCGACCCGGACCATTACCCATCCTGGCATTCGCCAGGAACTGATGCGATTGGCGGAGACTTTGTCGCACTATCGCGACACCGGGGAAAACCGAGGCCTGGGTCTGCCGAGAATACCCTGAGTTGAGATCTCGAGATGCAGGATCCAGGTAAAAGGGCGTTCGGCACACAAGGAGGGTCTACGCGGATGAAAAAACGGAGCTGGCTCCTGGTCGCTCTCCTCGTCCTGGCATCAATTGAGGTGTTACTCTGCCTTACCGGCCTTCTGATTCCCCGGCAGTGGCTGGCCACTCACAGAATCTATTACGAGTACTACCAGCCGGACGATCTCCTCCTGTACAAGGTACGCCCTGATTTGAGGGACTTGACCGTCCACGCGCCTCGCGATGAGGTCTCGGCCACCTACAGCACAGACGATCGGGGTTTTCGCAATCTGGGCCGCGACTACTCCAAAGCCCAGATCTTCTTCATCGGGGACTCCTTTGTGTGGGGTTCCTGGGTGACTCAGGAGGAGACCCTGGTCTCCAGGATAGAAGCTGAACTGGGTGAGACGGTTATCAACCTGGGAGTAGGCAGTTACGATTTTCTCCGTTACCAGGTGCTCTTCGAGCATTTCGTGGCCCGCTACAAGCCCAAGATCGCTGCCCTGGGTGTGTTTCCGAACGACCTGAGGGATCGCAGTCCTCTGGAGCCGGGAAAGCCCGGCTCGGGGGAGGAATTCTATAAGGGTTGGTCGCGGTACGAGACCTATCCAGAGTACAAGAAGACGCTCACCTATAGTTTTTTCCGTTGGATCACAACTGGAGAGAGCCCAGCCTCGGATCAGTATGGCCGGCGTTTGGACTCTGATCAGAAAGAAGCCTCCAACGGGCTCACTCTATTCCGGTATCGGGGGGCGTCTCGGGATTATCTGGAAAATGCCCAAGCCGTGAACTGGGTCCAAACCTCCGTCGATCGTATCGTGGAGATCTCTGCCCAGAACGGCGTCCAGTTGGCCATCTTCCTTTTCCCCACCAAGGAGTCGACTTACAAGAGCGAATACGAGCGTCTTTTCCCCGACAGCATTGACTACCTGAAAAACGAGGAGGAGGGCTACCAGCGGATCCTCGGACGTGCTCAGTCCCACGGAGTTCCCTGTATCGATTTGACGCCCTTGTTCCGGGAGCTGGGAAAGACAGCGCTGCTGTACCACCGGTTGGACCCACACTGGAATCCGGCTGGCAACGATGCCGCGGCCAAGGAGGTTGTCCAGGCGCTCAAGATGCTCTGAGTTGAAGCGTCATTCGCTACCGTGGCGTTGGTCTCCAGGCCGAAGACTGAGGGCAGGGCGCAGGTCGAGGAAATGAGAAAACCATGGAAGCCTGAAGCGCGAGCGAGGGGTTGGAGATCTGCGAGACCTTGCTGCTGTCCACCCTCTCACCGTGACCCGGGCCATCTCTCGTCAAATGCCCTTCAACGCATCTCACAGACCTCCAACCCCTCGCTCGCGCTTCAGGCTTTCATGACTCGAGCAGTTTCTTTAATGTACGATCCGGCTCGGCCGGGCCCGCTCCTTCGCAGTCACGGCTCTGGCATGGTTGCAAACTAGGATCATAGGAGAGGCAACCCAAGGTCCCTCAAGCCGTCGAGCCAAAGGCTCGAAAGAAGAAGACTTCGGCCTGGAGGCCAAAGCCACGCCGCATTCGCCTGCACGGTTGATTCTGGGAGTGGTGCTTGGAATCTTGGGATTTGTTCGTGTCTTTTATCTTTTGTCCTGGTGTTTTGGGATTTGACTCAAGGTGCCACGAATTCACCGGTTTCGAAGATCCGATCGACGGGGACGATGCGAATCTGGTCCCTGGGGACACCCAGCCTGTAGGATCCCCAGACGGCATCCTTCTGCAGGATCTCGAGCTTTTCCGGGGCAATCGCGTGGACCTCTTTCCCCTCGTGCTCGATGTTGGCAATCTGATACTCCTCCAGGCTTTTCCCTGCAGCGGCCAGGTCTGCTGATATCTGCTTTGCCAGACCCTCTGCCTGGTCACTGTGCGTAACCACCACGTATTTGAGGTTCTCGGCCCTGAGGTGTGTTCGAATCGCCGAGTTGACCTGCTCAACCGTGACCGCGTCCAGTCGTTCCAGATAGTGGTCCAGGTAACCCGACTCCGACTGACCATAGAAGGCATCGTCCAGGCGGACGTGGAGTAGTCGTGATCCGGTTTCAGCCAGGTTGAGATAAAGGACTCTGGCCTTGTTCTTAGCAGCAGCCACTTGTGCTTCGGTGAGTCCCTTGCGAACGAAGTTCTCCAATTCCCAGGTTAGGCCCTTGAGCAGGTGAAGGGCGTAACGATGAGCGACTGGGCGGATCCAGATGCTGAAATACTGCCGGCTGCGCGGCGTATTGAACGGGGGAAAAAGATTCCTCGGTCTCGATGCGAAGTGCTCGATATAGGAATAGTCTCCGTAGTTGTATCCCCGCTTCTGCCGGATTTCCCGAAACAGATGGGAAAAGCCGTCACGGTGGACTCCGAAAAACACGTTGGCGACGTACAGGGACCAATAGTCACGGCTGTGACGGGTTACCGAGATGGGGAATGCGGCATGAAGTCCGGTCGAGTCTGCATTCGGCAGTGAGACGATGACCGCATGTCTACCCCGGAAACTCAGCGGGCCTCTCGGTACCGCACGACTGAGTTTTTGAGTTTGGTCGAATCCCTGGCCTATCCGTCCCACGGCCTTGCTCACCTTCGCCTTGGAGGCAGCATCCCCCTTGTTGAGGGCCAGGATGGCATTCGCGGGCCGGTAGTAGGTCGCATAGAATGCCAAAAGATCGTCTCTAGCGACGTTCGCGAGACCCTGAACGCTCCCGGAAGACAGATGAGCGTAGGAGGTGCCTTCAAAGATGAAGTGGTCTATGGCATTCAGTCCGAGCCCTTCGATATCTTCGTAGCGCAGTGCCCCCGAGACGCTCTCCACTGTTTCTGTGCGTATCCGATCGAGTTCTCGGGCCCGAAACAGGGGCTGACCTAGAAGGGGTTCGAGAACGCGGCTCAGGTACTCTTCCAGGACGTCTCCCGGCACCGTGATATAGAACGTAGTGACTTCTTTGGCTACCCGGACCGACGGCTTGGCCCCTCGTCCCCAGGGGCGCGTCATCAGAGCCAACTGCTCCTTGGTTACGGGATCTGCTGGATTACCGAAGCCGCCCTCAAGCAGGGTGCGGCCGGTGAGGTAGGCCAATCCCTCCTTGCCCGGAGGATCGTGGGCTGATCCTGCGCGAATCATGAGACTGATCTGCATCAGCGGGGAGATCGTGGGCTGATCCTGCGCGAATCATGAGACTGATCTGCATCAGCGGGGAGGCGCTGGAGGTGCTTACCACCGTCATGCTTCCGGGCTTCTCCGGAGCCTGGGCGGCCTGACAGACGATCCCCAACAGCGGAATCAGAACCGAACCCAGAAATAGTTTGCTCCTTCCAGTTAGAATCATTGTTTCTCTGCCGGAGCCATGGTTACGATCACGCGATTCTTCTCCAGGAAATGACGAGAGGCAAAGCCTTCGATATCAGTGGGTTGAAGTGCCTGAATGGCGTCCGCGAGAAGATCAAGGATCTTGGGACTCCGTTTGAATCGATAGTACCAGGCGAATTGCATGGCGATGTGGGCAGGACTATCGAGCATTGCCAACAGGTCGTACCGGTACTTGCCCTTCAACTCTTCCAGAGTCTTGGAAGCACCCGGCACCTGGGAGAAGTTCTTCAGCGCTTCGAAGGCGTTCTTCATGTCGCCGATGACCTGGTCCAGGTAGGCGGTGCCTTTGGCCCGATACTGATCCTTGAACAGGGTCGAAGAGAGGACCAGCTGACGTGGGTCGAAACTCTCGTATCCCCCAGAGTAGACCGAGAGCTGGCTGGCGGTCTTCTTTTCGTAGCGCAGCAACTTATAGAGCGGTGAAGTCTCCCCTGCCAGCAATTCAGGGAGCATCTGGCCTACAGCTCCCTCGGCAGAATCAGGTTGGAAGGCGGGCATTCGATAGGCGTAGCTGATGCGAGGGGGAACGTCGGCCTTCCAGGATACATGCTCTCTTTTAGGTCCTGGTGCGGCTCCGTGCACCGGGATGGAGGGCAGCGGTGCCGGTTCCCACTTCCCGTAGAGTTTCTCCGACAGGGCAAAAATCTCCTCGGCCCGGACGTCACCTGCCACGATCAATACTACGTTGTTGGGGCGGTAGTAGGTCTGGTAGAACTCCAGCGCGGCCTTGTACTCATTGGGCATATCCTTGACATCTTCGAGGTAGCCTATAGTGGTATGACCATAAGAGTGGTTGGGGAACATCAAGGTGAGTAGCTTCTCCCTGATCTTCAGGCCAGGATTGGAGGCTCCTCGGCGATACTCTCCGAACACCGCGCCGGCTTCTGTCTTGAAGATCCCCTCGTCGAAGTCCAGGTTCTGGAACCGGTCCGCCTCCAGTTGTGGGAGTCCGGGCTCACCTTGATGGGGTCCCAATCTGGAGGTGAATGTCAAGGGATGGTAGTAGGTGACATCGAAGTCGGTCCAGCCGTTATTGAAGGCCCCGATGCGGTTGATGGCGAGGTCGTAGCCGTTGGCCTCACCTTCCCAGCGGTGGCGGAAAAGAATGTGTTCGAACAGATGAGCAAGCCCTGTTTTTCCGGCTTCTACTTCGTTTCTCGCTCCTGCCAGAACCAGGGTATTGTAGGAGAGAACGTGCTTGAACTCGGGGGTTTCGATGACAACGACATCCAGCTGGTTCTCAAGGGTTTTCTTCGCTACCGTGTAGGGAAAGAATTGCGAGAACACCGAGGTCGGTGTGGTCAGGATCAGAACTAGGAGCAGGGGTCCCTTTTTCATGGCTGAGGAAGGATACACCAGGAGGGTTGTAGAGAACCACAGGGTTGGGGAGAACTACGGGGTTGGGGAGAATCACAGGGTTGTGGAGAACTACCGGGTTGTCCGGAACCACTGCCGCCGCAGGATCCGGTTGAGAGGGAGTTCGAAGGACCGGGATGTCCTGTGCAGCGTCGACTCGAAGGAAGAATCATGCCGGTCCGTCATTCTTGGGATCTGACGCCGAAGCAGGCGGTTGAACTTCAAAAGCAGCTCCGAGGCGAGGTGAGAACGGATCTTCCCTCGAGACCAGTGTCTCGAGTTGCCGGAGTCGACGTAGCCTACATCCCAGAACTGGAAGAATCTGTGGCGACAGTGGTGGTGTTGTCCTACCCGGATTTGGACATCGTCGAATCCGCCGCCGCCAGAAGCCTTACACCTTTCCCCTACGTGCCAGGCCTGCTGAGTTTCCGCGAGATTCCTCCTTTGCTGAAGGCACTGGGCCAACTGAGCGCGCCGCCGGATCTGATTCTGGTCGACGGCCACGGTTGGGCACATCCACGCCGCTTCGGTATCGCGTGCCACCTGGGTCTCTGGCTGCAATCTCCTACGATAGGTGTGGGGAAGTCGCGTCTGTGTGGGCGGTTTTCGGAACCTGGAATCCAGAAGGGCGAAGTCAGCTATTTGACCCATCGTGAGCAGATCATCGGCAAGGTGCTGCGCACCCGAACTGGAGTGAAGCCTGTCTTTGTGTCGGTAGGCTATGGCCTGCCGCTCGATTCATGTGTCGAATGGGTCCTCAGGTGTTCACCCCGTTTTCGAATCCCCGAGCCCATTCGGGAGGCACACAAACTTGCAGCCCACAGTAAGCAAACAGATCTCCTATAATGACGCGATGGCGTCGGAAAAGGACAGCGTTTCCACAGACCTCGAGCTTCGCACTGAAGTTCCAGCCTTGCGCCCGGAAGAGGTGGTCTATCGAATCTGCTACGCCCGGGTCGACCTGCGCGAACTACTCCAGAGTGCCGAGACCAGGTCCAAGATTCGGCGCTTGCCATCGGCCCAGCTATTCTTCAGCCTGAAGGAACTTGACGAAGTTGAGATTCAAAGGCTGCTCCTTCATCTCACCGAGGAACAGTGGACCGGCATCCTCGATCTGGATCTCTGGTCGAAGGACCGGGTTCATCTGACCCGGTTTCTCTACCGGATGTCACATGTCATAGAGAGTGAGGATGCGGTGGCCCGGAAGCTTCTTCGCGGCACCGACCATGAGCTGTTGGAGTTGGCTCTCAACCCGCTGAGGATCCACCAGCTCGACGAGGATGGGGCCCCCGAAGCAGAGCAGGGAGGTGGGCTGTTGGAGACTCCCGATCACCATTATCTGGTCGAGCTCCCCGAGAATGCCGATGAAGCCAGCCTCCTGAAAGCCTTCATTCTCAGACTCTACCAATTGGATCGTGAGGGCGCTGCACTGTTGTTGGAGGAATCCCACTTTCGGACCTGGAGCGAGATGGAAGAACAGGCCTATCAGAACCGCAAGCGGCGGGTCGAGGACATGGGCTTCCAAGACTACTACGACGCGATTGAAATCTATGCACTGCTTCCCCTTGATGCCCCTCTTCCGCTGAAGAGTCAGGAGAAGATCCGTGAGGTCAGCGAGCTCCCGCTGGCGTCCACAGACCTGGAGTCGGGGGCGATGCTGTTTATGGCGGCGCTGGCCGGATTCAGCCGTCCCCTGGAAATGGAATCACTCGTGGAGGAGCTCTTTTTTGTCTGCAACAAGCTGCTTGGCGCCGATCGCATCTCTCCCGATGATCCTTCGCAGGTGAAACGGGGAATTCTGAAGGCGATCAGCGGGATCAATCTGGGCCTCGATTGCTGGTCGGAGGGGAATCTGACGGTCGCTGAAGAGGGGCTGTCCAAGCACTATCTCCAATCCTTTTTTCGGCTTGGCTACAGTCAGATCATGGCCCTTCAGGAAGAGGCCCGCCGTATTCAGTCGGAGCCACCCGAACCAGAGCCCGGGTCTTTCCTGGAAGCGGTGATCGATGGACTTCAGGAGCGCTACCCAGTGTTCACAGAGTTGATAGAGGGTCAGATCCGAAGGCGCTTCTTCTCGACGCGAGAGGATCTGGCGACGGCGCGCAAGCACCTCGCAGAGATTCAAAATCTGGAGCCCAGCCGGTCCTGAAGGACGAGAAACGACCAGGATTAGGAAGCCAAGTCCGACAGAGCCGCGAACGACGTGACACGTTAGCAATATGAGGCCCAGCCCCGAGGAGAGAGCCGGACAACAGCAAAAACCTTCTTGTCCCCGACCACATTCCCCCCGAATCTGTTACCAAGTGAAGTCCCAGGTAAATCCCCGGCGGAGCCACGAGCGCCAGAGAGCGGATAGCCGTTGTCGCCAGCAGCGCCGAGGGTCTGGGTAATGTTTGTCTCGTGCTGCCATGCTGACCGCTCTCTGTGACGCTCGCGGTTCCGCCGGGTTCGTCCTTACCTGTTGGAGGCGGGCTATTTGCGGATAGAGCCAGCCTTCTTGACTAACTCGATAAACTCCCCCCGGTAGCCGTGGGCGTCCTCTCCTTTACCCTCGATCGCCAGCTCGAGGGCGCCACTCAAGGTAGCATTGCCCTTGTGGGGTGAGTCCCTCAGGACCATCCCAAAGGAAGCGACTGCTGCGGCAAACTTAAAATCTACCGAAGCCTGGCTGTAGAGTCTGGCCTGGTCGCGGACCGGGAACTCCAGGGGCTTGCTGGTCTGTCCCGACGGTTCCTTGTAGCGGAGCTTCAAGGTGAGCATTTCGTTGCTCCCAGAGGCTCCGGTGATCTGCCTGGACTTCTGGTACTTGAGCGGGTCGACCTTGGGAACGTCCGCCGATTTTCCTGCTGGTACCACTTCGTAGAGTGCCGTGACCGTGTGCCCGGCGCCGATCTCTCCGGCATCCTTGGTATCGTCGTTGAAGTCCTGGGCACGCAGCATCCGGTTCTCGTAGCCGATGAGGCGGTAGGCCTTGACCTGGGCCGGATTGAACTCGATCTGGATCTTCACATCCTTTGCGATCGTGATCAGCGTGGCTCCCATCTCTCTTACCAGCACCTTTCGTGCTTCGTTCAGGGTATCGATGTAGGCGTAGTTACCGTTTCCCTTGTCGGCGATCTTCTCGATGGTGGAGTCCTTGTAGTTGCCCACTCCGAAACCGAGAACACTCAGGAAGACACCGCTCTTGGCCTTTTCTTCGATCATGCGGATGAGGTCGCTTTGGTTGGTCACGCCTACATTGAAGTCACCGTCAGTGGCCAGGATGACCCTGTTGGTGCCGCCGGCTATGAAGTTGGATACGGCGGTGTCGTAGGCCAGCTGGATGCCCGAAGCTCCATTGGTTGATCCTCCGGCCTGCAGTCGATCCAGAGAGGCGAGAATCTGTTCCTTCTTATCGCAGGGAGTGGAGGGCAGAACCAGGCCTGAGGCGCCGGCATAGACTGCAATCGCGACACGATCGTTTTCACCCAGTTTTTCCACCAGCAGGCGCATGGCCTTCTTCAGCAGCGGAAGCTTGTTTTCCGGGCGCATGGATCCGGAGACGTCCAGCAGAAAGACCAGGTTGCTGGAGGGGCGGTTTGCCAGGTTGATCTCCTTGCCCTTGATCCCGACACGCACCAGCCGATGCTGCAGCTCCCAGGGTGCTTGAGCGATCTCTACCTGGACCGAGAAGGGATCCGAACCCGAGGGAGTCGCGTAGTCATAGGAGAAATAATTGACCATCTCTTCGATTCGGACGGCGCCCCTGGGTGGCAACACACCGCGCTTCAGGAAGCGTCGTGCATTGGCGTAAGAGGCAGTATCCACGTCGATGGAGAAAGTAGACAGAGGGTTCTGGGTCACCTCCATGAAGGGGTTGTCGACAATCTGATCGTAGGACTCCGTGTTGAAATCTGTAACCTGTCGAGAACCACCCGGCGCAATGTCCGGCACCGGGCCCGGGGCTGGAAGCGAAGGAGGCCCTGACATCAAGTGAACGCTTCCGGCAACACTTCGGCGGACCCCTCCCACGAGACCTCCGGAGACACCAGCAGCCGGTGCAGTCGGGGCAAACGAATGAGCTACACCGGAAGCAGAAAACGGATTGACCGTGGTCGATGTCGCACCCCTGTCGACTAGCGCCTTCAGTTTGGCTTGTCCCGCAATCGGCTCTGGCTTCGCCGAAGCCTCAACCAAGTCTCGCCCCTCTTTATTCGCCGGTCGACGATGCTGAGCTCGTTCATCGAGATCGGCCTTGCGTTCCTTTGGCTGTACTGCAGAGCTCTCGCTCTCCTTACGATCGAGAGGCACGACAGGCTGGACCTCTTCCACCGCCGAAACCGTCCCTTGACCTGATCCGATGGTGGTCATAACCCTGGGGCGTTTTAGTTGAGCAAGCTGCCCCACTTCTGCATCTCGTTGGGGGCTCAGGGTCAGGTTGACTACCAGGATCAGGCAGGCTGCGGCTGCCAGACCTCCAGCCAGAACCCAGCGCGAGCGGGCCAGATTCAGGAAGGCGTAGGGCTTGCCCTGACTCTTTGCCGCGACCTCTTGATGCTGTTGCTGCGAGAGCAGTGGCGCTGGCTCATTCTGGAGCTCGTTCGTCAACAGCGCGGCTGCTTCTCGGATAGAATCGACCTCCTGGCGTCCCTCCTCCGAATTCTCGAGGAACTCTTCGATGGCTTTTCGCTCATTCTCGTCCTGGATTTCACCCAGGGCGTAGGCGGTTAACTTTGGATCGTTGGGATTGATCTTCATTTGATCCTCCTTATTTCCTTTGAACCCAGAACTGGTTGGGCGGCAAGCTTCTGACGGATGGTCTTGAGTCCAGTGTGGATCAGGAAGCCAACGTTGCTGACTGAAAGCTCGGTGACCTGACTGATTTCGCGGTAGCTCATGTCGTTCTGAAACTTCAGCCGAATCACCTCTTGCTGGTTGGGAGGAAGCTTCTCCAGAGCCTGTATCACTTGGCTCATCGCTTCCTCTTGCTCCAGTAATCTCAGGGCTCCCGGTTCCGAGCTGGCTTGCGAATCCGACTGGGTCTCGGCAATTGGCACCATTCGATTCTCCTTTCTCTGAATGTCCAAAGCTCGGTTACGACAGACCGTGAACAACCACTGGGCAAGGTGACCTTCGATTTGACTGGGTTTTTGTTTGCACAGTCTCATGAAGGTGTCCTGTACTACGTCTCTTGCCTTTTCGAGATCTCCAGTGATGTGGGTGGCATAGCGAACGAGCGTACCCTGGTAGCGAGCTAGCGCAGACTGGATCCAGTCTCCTTGGTCGTCTCGGATCACTCTGTCACCTCGGTGTTCATGGTCTCTCTATCCGCTTTAACGGACCAGGAGCCGGTTTCTTAGGAGAATCTGCCTATCTTTATGATGCGGGCATTTAGGTTAGGGACTCGGGAATGATGGCCCCTCGCTCGCGCTTCAGGCTTCCTGAAGAAGGGGCCAATTATCTGGTGAAATTTCAGGTTAGCCCGGCCACCGGCTGCGCCGGATCGTACAGGAAAGCAATTCCTCGAGCCATGGAAGCCTGAAGCGCGAGCGAGGGGTTGGACATCTGCGAGATTCTGCTGTTGTCCAGCTCTCTCCTCGAAACGTGGGGCATGCTGCTAACGAGTCAAGTCGTTCGCGGCTCTGTTGGCTGTAGCTGTTTCCGGTACTGTTCACTGATCACTTCATCACTGCTCACTATTTCAAGTTTCAGCTTAAAGCTCGGCGTCCGCAGGTTCCACCCACACGAGGTTTCACCCACACGTTCGAGAGCCATCTAGGCCAGGATAAGGTAGCGAAGAAGAAAGAGCAGGGAACTGGCAATAATCAGAAGTGGAATCTCTCTGGCTTTGCCCTGGACTGTCTTGAGAACTACGTAGGCTATGAAGCCGAAGGCCATTCCATCGGTGATGCTAAACGTGAGGGGCGTCATCACGAGGGTCAGAAAGGCCGGGATTGCCTCACCTGGATCGCTCCAGGGGATCTGTTTGACGTTCTTGAGCATGAAGAAACCGACGATGATGAGGGCAGGAGCGATGATGGGGTAGAGGCGGCTTCCATCGGCTGTTTCGACTCCGCCGCTGACCATTCTGATTAGAGGCGCAAAGAATAGGGCCAGTAGAAAGAGAGAACCGGTAACCAGATTGGCCAGGCCGGTGCGAGCTCCGGCACTGACTCCGGCAGCACTCTCGATGTAGCTGGTGATGGTCGAGGTTCCACAGAGGGCTCCAGAAACCGTTCCCAGCGCGTCTGAGAAGAAGGCCCTGGCAGCGCGGGGAAGACTCCCATCGGGCTGGAGCAAGCCGGCCTGTTGGCTCACTCCCGAGAGTGTACCCACAGTGTCGAAGAGGTCCAGCAGGAAGATCAGCAGGATGATTGAAATCATGCCTTTTTCGAGCGCGCCTGGGATGTCGAGCTGGAAGAGGGTTGGGGTGAGGGACGGAGTGGGGCCGAGGACGCCTTCGTACTGCACCATGCCGCTCAGGAGTCCTGCCAGCAGGCTCAACAGGATGCCGACCAGGATGGCACCGTGCCAGCCTCGCGTCATCAAGATGGTGAGGACGGCAAGTCCAAACAAGGAGAGCAGGACAGGAGGCGACGTCAAGTCTCCCAACCCCACCAGCGTGGCGGGGTGATCAGTGACGATTCCACTCCACTCCAGACCGACGAGCGAAATGAGCAGGCCGATTCCCACTGCGATGGCATTTTTGAGACTACTGGGAAGAGAACGCATCAGGCTCTCTCGCAGCCCGAAGTAGGACAGAAGAAGGAAGAGGGTTCCGGAAATGAAGGTGGCTCCGAGTGCCTGCTGCCAGGTGTACCCGAGTGTCAGGACCACGGTGTAGGAAAAGAAAACGTTGTGTCCCATACCGGGGGCCAGAGCGATTGGATAGTTTGCCAGCAGACCCATACAGAAAGTTGCCAGGGCGCTGGCCAGACAAGTTGCGACCATGACCGCTCCCGGGTCCATACCGGCCGCCTGTAGGATGGTTGACTGAACGAAGATGATGTAACCCATCGTCATGAAAGTGGTCGTGCCACCCAGGATCTCCCTCTGCCAGGTGGTACCCCTTTCATTGAGATGGAACAGGTCTAGTCGCATGACTTCTCGCCGAATCGAGATTGTCGGAGGGACTCAGTCCGGCTCCTGGCCGGCTGACTGCCCTGATCCCCTTAGCCTGGCAAACAGGGCTTCGACTTCCTGCTCTTTTTCCGGTGGGCGGGAGCCGATCCAGGCGTCGCCGCAGTAGACGAGGCCGGTGACCAGAAGCTCACCACCCGTGTAGAGGACGAAATTGTCCGGAAAGAGGGATTTAAGGACGGCGAAGGAGGCGAATCCGCTCACCACGGCAAGCAGGGCACTACGTGCTGTGGGTCTCTTCCAGACAAGACCCAACATGAGGGGTAGGGCTACTGGCGGAAATAAGGCAGCGAAGAGTTTGACGGTCTTTTCAAAAACCTTTCCCATCCCTTCGCTTTGGGCTACCCAGACCGCCATGATCAGAATCGCCACACCAAAGACGACGGTGGCTAGCCTACCGGTCGTGAAGAGGCGCTCACCCGAGGCTCGAGGGTTGAAGTTCCGTTGATAGATGTCGCGCGTGAAGACCGCGGCGAGTGAGTTGAGGTCACTGTCAATCATCGACATGGTGGCCGCGAACATAGAGCAGATCAGGAGCCCAATCAGTCCTGGACCCAGGCCGGTGAGGACGTCCTGAGCCAGTAGCACATAGGTCTGGTCGGGATCGAATCCCGGGTTCGGCAGCAAAGTGACCGGGTTGAACTTGTCCCTGAGAAGCAGAGGTGCGGCCCAGGCCGGAATGAAGATCACGAGAGGATAGAACAGGTAGAGGAAACCCGAAACCAGGGCGGCCTTCTGGGTATCCCGCGGTTTCTCTATCGCGATAAAGCGCTGCGCCAGGCCCCAGGTTCCTCCACTGTAGCTGATGATGGTAACCAGCAGCAGGACAAGCCAGAAGGGGACTCCGATTCCGGCCTCAGGATTGAAGAAGGCCGCACGATCCGGAGGGAGCCTCGACCACATGGTCTCCCAGCCGCCGACACGGTCCAGAACGATCCATAGCACCAGCAGGCTGAGGCCCAACTGGATCACGAATTGAACCAGGTCGGTAAGGACGGTGGCCCACAGTCCGCCCAAAAGGACGTAGACCGTGGTTATGGCGCCTGCCACCAGGATGGTGCTCAGGAGATCCCAGCCGCTGCAGATGTGGACTACCAGGGAGATGGCATAGAGCTTGATGCCGAGATCCAGGAACTTGATCGTAATTCCTGAGAGGGCGATCACCAGGCGTACGGAATTGCTGTAGCGCTCCTCCAGGTACTCCACCGGTGTCAGTACCTTCAATCGGGACCACCGGGGCGCCCAGAAAAGACAGGCTAGCATCATCGCCAGGAAGACCGAGACCGAGAACAGCGTCCACATACTGAAGCCGGCGCTGGCGGCAAGGCCGGTGTAGCCCACGAAGAGTACCGCGCTGTAGCCGGAAACATGATGGGAGATGGCGGCCATCCACCAGGGGAGCCTGTGGCCAGCGGCGAAGTACTCTTCCACACCGGACGTCTTTTTTCTGGCAACCAGCCCCAGCCAGGTCATGAGGACGGCGTAGACGGCGATGACTGCGAAATCTGCAGTGGTGAGCAACCAATATCCTCCTGGAGAGTGGCTCGGGGCCCTGCCAATGAACTAGAATTCCCACTATGCACACGACCGAGACCCCACGCAAGATCGATGTTTTCGAGCACGGGATGGATCCGGAAGGTAGCCCAAGCTCATCCAACCGCAGGCTATTCATGCAGCTTCAGGTCTACTCGGAGTGTCAGGATCTGGAGGAGGTTGTCGCCAGAATCGAGGGCAGCGAGATCGAGGCCGTCGTCTACCAAGATCTGAACCATCCCCAGGGGGTGGGCCTGTTGACGATGCACGAGGACCCGGCCACCTTCGTCACCAAAGTTCGGCCGCTGCTGAACCAGGAGCCTTTCAGTTCGCTGACGCTGCGGCCCGAGTTCACCATGTTGGGGCGCAGCTATGCCAGCGGCTATGAACCTGATCTGGAGGAGTGGCTTCTTCAGCGGCCGCGCCGAACCGTTCTCAATCCGGAATGGCCCTGGGCTGTCTGGTATCCGCTTCGCCGAACCGGAGCCTTCAACGCGCAGCCGGAGAACGTTCAGAAGAGCATTCTAAGGGAACATGGCGGAATCGGCCGACTCTATGGGCAGCAAGACCTGGCTCACGACGTTCGCCTCGCCTGCCATGGGCTGGACACCAACGACAACGAGTTCGTGATCGGGTTGGTGGGAAAGGATCTTCACCCTCTCTCCCACCTGGTTCAGAGAATGAGAAGAACCCGGCAGACCTCCGAGTTCATGCAGCAGATGGGTCCCTTCTTCGTGGGGCGCGCGTTCTGGCAGAGCCCTTCTCCTTGATTTTTCGTTCTAACCTGAAACGTGAATAGTGATCAGTAGTGCAGTGAGCAATGAACAGTGCCGGAAAGAGGTGCAGTCAACAGAGCCGCGCGCGACTGTCAGGGTCTACAGAATAAAGCCAAGTTCCGAGGAGGAAGCGGACAACAGCCCGATTTCCAACCCGAGACAGAATGAGGTGCCAATCGAGTTCCGGCACTGCACCACTGCACCACTACACCACTACATTACTGCACCACTGCACCACTGCTCACTATTCAAGTTTCATCTCAGGAGCAGTCCCATCTGAGTCCAGGACGCTCTTCCTTGCCGTGCGGCGGTTGAGGTATCATAACCGGCCTGTCTTGAATAACGCCGCCGGAGGCATTTTGGATACGATGGTAATGGATGTGAGCGAGGAGAAAAAATACGACGTGTTTCTGGGACAGATTGGAGAGGAAGAGTGGAATGGCACTCTCAGTCGCCTGCTGCCCTCGATCCACCCAGTCGACCAGCAGGCCACCCAGATCTGGTTTGGATTCTGGCCCCTTAAGTTGTCTCGCCTGGTGAAGGATTCCAGCGACTTGAAGGAGACCGCCAGGGAGTTGCTCCTCGATGGAAACTACCGTCTCGAAGAGCAATTGGACGCCTCTCTGACATTCCTCTACGGTTCGCTGTACTGGACACAGATCAAGCAAGCGCTTAACGCACATGCCGACGCTTACGAAGAGCTCCAGAGGCTCGGTTTGGAAGAGCAGATCCGGGAGCTTACCGATGGCCTGGCCAAGCAACTTGGGATCGACTCATCCCTTCTACTGGGAACCGTGGCTATTGCCTTCATGGCTTTGGCACAGTTGGGCCAGGATTTCTTCTCCACTGCTGCTGAGAGCTCGAAACCGGTCCGGACTGACAAGCGCTCTCCGGATCGGATTCTGAAAGCTCGCGCTAAAGCGGCGGGAAGGGGGCTATTGGGTTTTCTGCGTCCTGGAGGTCGGCGCTTCACGGTGAACTTTGACGAGAGCCGCTCAGATTGCACCTTCCAGTGTCTCGAGGCGCAGGATCTTTCGATGGCTGCTACCATCGATACCAGGGATTACAAATCTGTTGATCACCGCCGTATCGATGGCCCCATACCTGCGGAATGTCGAAGCGGATCTTGCGGCTACTGTTGGGTCGGCGTGCTCAGTGGCAGCCAGAATCTGGTCGAAATGAGCGAACACGAGAGAAAACGGCTCGACTATTTCGGTTACGCGCACCGTGATTCGGATGATGAGTCTCGTCCGCTGATCCGTTTGGCCTGCCAGGCGAAGTGTTACGGGCCTGTGACGGTGGTGATTCCCCCTTGGAACGGTTCCCTCGACGGTCGTCGTTAACGCTTGATCTGGTCTCAGGCAACTGTTGAGCTCGCCGGTTCCTTCAGACTTCAACGCTGGTTGATACCGACGGCATGATGGTGTAATTCTTACACCATGATTCGAACCATAGAGTGGACTGATGCGGGAGTGGTCATGATCGATCAGCGACTGCTTCCAACCGAGGAACGGTACAACACCTACACCACGGTAGAAGAGGTTGCCGAGGCAATCAAGACCATGGTGATCCGGGGGGCGCCGGCGATCGGCGTGGCGGCCGCCATGGGGCTTGCCCTGGGCGTCAAGAATCTCGCTTCCAAGGAAAACCTGCAGGAGAACTGGAAGACGATATGCGAGGTGATTCGCAGCACGCGTCCTACTGCGAGGAACCTGTTCTGGGCTATCGAGCGAATGCAGGGAGTCTTCGAGCAGCGTCAGCAAGGGACGCTGGAAGAGCTCCGGAAGGCTCTCATCGACGAAGCGGTTGAGATGCATCGGCAAGACATCGAGATCAATCGCAGAATCGGGCAGTGGGGTCATCATGTCCTTTCCAACAACTCCTCCGTGCTCACCCATTGCAATGCTGGGGCTTTGGCAACCGCCGGCTACGGAACGGCGCTGGGCGTCATCCGGGCGGCGGTTGAAGGAGGGAAGCAGATTCAGGTGTTTGCAGACGAGACGCGCCCTTTCCTGCAGGGTTCTCGTCTGACCGCTTGGGAAATGGTGCGCGAGCAGATCCCCTGTACGCTGATCACAGACAATATGGCTGGGCATTTCATGAAAGCGGGCCAGATTCACACCGTAGTTGTGGGGGCTGATCGGATCGCTCGCAATGGAGATGCTGCCAACAAGATCGGTACTTACGCGGTAGCCGTCTTGGCGAAGGAGCACGGGATTCCCTTCTACGTTGCCGCACCCCTGTCTACGATTGATCTGGCGACACCCACCGGCGATGAGATTCCTATTGAAGAACGTGACCCGTCCGAGGTCACCGAGATGAAGGGACGATCGCTCGCCCCAGTTGGGATCGGGGTTGCCAATCCGGCTTTCGACGTCACGCCCAACCGCTTTATCGCCGGTATCATCACCGAGGAGGGAATCGCCCGTCCTCCGTTCGAACAGTCGATTCAGGAGCAATTCGAACAGGCTGCAGGCAGGACATGAACGTCCTCGGACTGGAGACTAGCTGTGATGAGACGGCCGCAGCTGTTGTCCAGGACGGACGCACCATCCTGTCCAATGTGGTTGCCTCTCAAGTAGCCGTTCATGCCGACTATGGTGGGGTGGTACCCGAGCTCGCGAGTCGGGAGCATGTCTCCAACATCGACTTTGTCGTTCAGCAGAGCCTCCGGGAGGCGGGGCAATCTGAGGATTTTTCTGGTTGGCAGGATATTCATGGGATCGCGGTGACGCGCGGTCCTGGACTGGTGGGTTCGCTTTTGGTCGGTGCTTCCTATGCCAAAGCACTCTCCTACAGCCTGGGAATCCCGCTGGTTGGGGTCAATCACCTGGAAGGGCACATCTGCTCGATTCTCCTGGATCATCCCCAGGCCGAGTTTCCCGCGTTGTCCCTGGTAGTCTCCGGCGGCCATACCAGTCTTTTCTACATGACCCAAATCGGTTCCTACCAAAGCCTTGCTCGCACCCGTGACGACGCTGCCGGAGAGGCCCTGGACAAGCTGGCTAAGTTTCTGGGACTGGGCTATCCCGGAGGTCCGATTGTCGACCGACTGGCACCAACCGGTAATCCCACCGCCGTGCCGTTTTCCCTTCCCAAGATCTCTGATGGTAGCATCGACTTCAGCTTCAGTGGAATCAAGAGCGCGGCTCTACGTCACGTACATCTCAACGACATCGCTCCCCTCGAGAGTGGAGCTCAGGAACCGAAAGCCGTCCCGTCCCCGGTTCTAGACCTGATAGCAAGCTATCAGCACTCTATCGTGGACCAGCTTCTGGATCGCATTGCCCGTGCTCTCAAGGGACGAGAAGTCCGCTCCATTCAGATCTCAGGTGGGGTCTCGTGCAACCGTGAGTTGCGGCAGCGTGCTCGAGACCGTTTCGAGAGCGAGGGGTTCACCGTCTATTTTCCTCGCCCCATTCTTTCGACAGACAACGCTGCCATGATCGCCGCTGCCGGAAGTCGCCGACTGGAGGCAGGTGAATCCGATCCCTGGGAAGTGCCCGTGGATCCCAACCTATCTCTGGTCTCACAATAGGACTGGCCTGGAGGCGGCGCTACCGTTCCGATCGATGCCAGCACGAATCTTCATCTCTGCGGTCAACGACAACAAACTACAAGCAGCAGAAGAATGGTTGTCTCACCTGACCGAAGAAACGGAGGTGCTCGTATTGGCACCTACACGCCACGCGGCCGACGATTTCGCCTGGCGCCTCTGTCTGAAACAGCAGGGTTTGTTCGGAATGCATCGATTCACCGCCGCTGAACTGGCTGTGACGATGGCGACGCGCAGTCTGGCGCTGCGCGACCTTGCCCCATTGAGCCGTCTGGGCCTGGAAGCGCTGGCCGCCAGGTGTGTCTTTCGCAGCCTGGAAGAGGGGGCCCTCGCTTACTTCGCGCCCGTGTGCGAGATGCCAGGATTTCCCCGAGCTCTTGCTTCGACCCTCTTGGAGCTGAGGTTGGCCAGGGTTTCGTCCGAGAGTCTTTTCTCTTCGGGCAAGCCCGGAAGGGATCTGGCTCTGTTCCTCTCTTTCTTCGAAGAGGAACTCGAGACCCAATCACTAGCCGATGTCGCGACACTGTTCCAGCTGGCGAGGGAAGCGGTTGAGGAGGGCGAGGCCAACTTACTGGGTTTGCCGCTGCTGCTGCTGGATGTGCCTCCCCGCTCAATTGTGGAGAGGGAGTTCTATCGGGCGCTATCGGCACGAGCCCCGGACGTGTTTGCCACGGCCACAACAGGTGATCAGGAGGGCCAGGCTGGTCTTTGCGA
The DNA here is from genome assembly GCA_965219005.1 of Acidobacteriota bacterium. GTDB lineage: Bacteria > Acidobacteriota > UBA6911 > RPQK01 > JAJDTT01 > CAUZIZ01. Next base: position 1,608,268 of record CBDCMS010000004.1, read on the forward strand.
GGTGTTGGACCTCGAGGCCGGCCAGCTGGATCGAGCCGACGACTCGGGCAGTGAGGATGCCCTGGCTAGGATTCGCGAAGATCTTTTCAGACCCGGCACAATTCAAGGCGGAGAAGCTGACTCCAGTTTCGAGCTCTTTTCGGCACCTGGAGAGGGCCGGGAGTGCATCGAGATCTCTCGCAGGATCCTTCAAGCGGCGAAAGAGGGGATCGCTTTTGATCGTGTAGCGGTGCTGGTACGCAATCCGAACGTCTATCAGTCCCAACTAGAGGATGCTTTCAAGAGCGCTGGGATTCCCGGGTACTTCAGCCAGGGAGCGACACGGCCTGATCCCGCGGGAAGGGCTTTATTAAGCCTTCTCTCCTGTGCCTCCGAGGGCGTTTCCGCTTCTCGTTTCGCCGAGTATCTCTCTCTGGGACAGGTTCCCCCAGTGGACGAGTCGGGAGAGCCTCCGAAGGCGCAGGTTCCCTGGGTTGAGCCGAGTAATGAGCTGCAGATGGTCTTTAAATCCCTGATGGAACCGGAAGCGGGCGGCCCCGGTAGTGATGAAGCCGGGGAGACCCCAACTGAAGAGTCTTCTGTAGTGGCAGGGACCTTGAGGACTCCTCTTTACTGGGAGAAGCTTCTGGTGGATGCGGCCGTCATCGGGGGCAAAGAGCGATGGGCCCGAAGGCTGTCTGGTCTGGAGGCAGAGCTTCGTCTCAAGTATGAGGACATAGAAGAAGAAGACGGAAGAAGGCAGACTCTAGAGAGACAGCTCGAGCGGCTGCAGAATCTCAAGGCTTTCTCGCTTCCGTTGATCGAACTTCTCGATGGGTTGCCGGAACAGGCGCGCTGGAGCGATTGGCTGCGTGCGCTGCGTCAACTGAGCTCCAGCGCTTTGCGATCACCCGAATCTATCCTGAGCGTTCTGGCAGAGCTGGAGCCGATGGGCAGGGTGGGTCCGGTGGGACTCTCCGAAGTGCAACAGGTGCTGAACGAACGCCTGACTCGGCTGCGCCCAGACCCTCCCGAAAGGCACTACGGACGCATCTTCGTAGGCACACTTGCAGAGGCCCGGGCACGATCGTTTCAAATTGTCTTTGTTCCCGGTTTGGCGGAGGGGATCTTCCCCGGCAAGATCTTGGAGGATCCACTCCTTCTCGATGAATATCGGCAACAGGTCTCAGGCGAACTGATCACCCGGCACGGAAAGTCCGACGAGGAGAGGCTGTTGCTGCGCACTGCGGTAGCAGCTGCTTCACTGCGGTTGGTGGCGTCCTATCCCCGGATGGACGTGGTGCAGGGGAGGGCTCGAGTCCCCTCTCTCTATGCACTGGAACTGCTTCGGGCGGCTGAAGGCCAGCTCCCCGATCTCAAGAGTCTGGAGAAGCGCGCTGCTCAAGCATTCAGCACCCGCCTGGGGTGGCCAGCGCCAAGGGATACCAGCGCAGCCGTGGATGATGCCGAGTTCGATCTGGCCACCCTGGATCCACTACTTCATCAACCGGAGACGGACATTACCGGGCAAGGACGCTATCTGCTGAACGTCAACCCCTGTTTAGCACGATCTCTGAGGGCTCGTTACAAACGCTGGAGACCGGAGTGGTCCGACGACGACGGCATTGTGGCCGGCAAAGATGAGAAGCTGCGACAGATTCTTACCAAGCACGGTATGGACCGCCGAAGCTACTCCCCCACGGCGATGCAGTCCTTTTCTGCCTGTCCCTATCGTTTTTTCCTCTACGCCATCCAACGTCTGCAGCCCAGAGAGGAAATCGCTGCAATCGAACAGCTGGATCCCCTGACTCGCGGCAGCCTCTTTCATGCTGCCCAGTTTCAGCTTTTTCGAAAGCTCCAGGAAGCCGAGCTGCTCCCAATGCGACCGGATAACGTCGAAGACATCATTGACGCGGCAGACAGCGTGCTTGATCTGATTGCCTCCAAGTATCGAGACGAGTTAGCACCCGCCATTCTGCAGGTCTGGGAGAGCGAGATAGAGGAAATCCGAGTCGACTTGCGCGTCTGGGTCCGCGAGGTCTGCCAAGCCGACCAGCAGTGGAAACCGATTCATTTCGAATACTCCTTTGGCCTACCCCGGGAATCAGATCGGGACCCTGCGAGCAGTGACCAGGAAGCAATCCTGCTCAGTGGTCGCCATTTTCGAGGGGTCATCGATCTGGTGGAGAAGCACCAGGAACAGTCGCTGCTCAGGGTAACGGATCACAAGACAGGTCGAGCCCCCTGGCCCCGACCCGACTTCGTGGGAAAGGGAGAGATTCTTCAGCCCTTGCTCTACGGTCTGGCCGCCGAACAATTGCTGGGACTCCCAGTCGAAGAGGGCCGTCTGTTCTACTGCACCCAGCGGGGAGACTTCCAACAGGTGTCTATCCCGCTGACGAAAGTGAGCCGAGCCAGGATCCGACAGGTGGTGGAGACCATCGATGGCGCTATCAAGTCAGCGTTTCTGCCGTCCGCACCCCGCGAGAAGGCTTGCCAGTACTGTGACTACAAGTTGGTATGTGGCCCCTATGAGGAACTCCGTGTTGGCAGGAAGCGGAAGGAATCGCTGGTGGAGTTGGAGGAGATTCGGAGAATACCGTGAAGTCGCAGGTCGCAGGTCATTCTTCCGGAAAGAACGCTCGGCCAAAGTCAAGGGATTTTTCGATTCACACTCCCGCTGAAGGGGGGCTCTGGTATCTTCCGCAAGAACAGGACCTGAGACCTGAGACCTGTGACTTCCTTTCGATGGTGATCGACATGTTTTTAATGGTGAAGTCATGAAGGATTCCGATGCCCGCGACATCATCCGTAGATCCCTAGACGAGAGTCTGATCGTCGAGGCGGCTGCTGGAACGGGAAAGACCTCGGAGCTGGTGAGGCGTCTGGTCTCTGTTCTTCGGACGGGGCGGGCCCGGGTCGAGGAGATCGTGGCGGTTACCTTTACCCGGAAGGCGGCCGGCGAGCTCAAGCTGCGCTTACGCGAAGCCCTTGATCGGGAGCGCGGCCGGACCGATGACGAGGATGAGCTCACGAACCTGGAGAGATCCATCACCCAGTTGGAAGAGGCCCGGATCGGCACGATTCATTCTTTTTGTGGTGATCTCCTCCGCGAACGCCCCGTAGAGGCCAAAGTAGACCCTTCATTCGAGGAGCTGGCCGAAGACGAGGCCCCAGCTCTTTTCGATCGCGCCTTCAACCGCTGGATCGAAGAGAAGCTCGCTAGTCCTCCAGCCGGCCTACAGCGGGTCCTGAATCGTTCCCTGGTGCGCCAGAACTTTGGGGGCAGCTCTCCCCTTGGACAGATCAAAGCAGGCGCCTGGAAACTGGTCGAATGGCGAGACTTTCGTCAGGACTGGCGTCGTGAATCCTTCCAGCGTGAGGCCCAGATCGATGCTCTTTTGAGGGGTGTTCGAGACCTCTCCGAAATGAGTGAGCGCTGTCGGAATTGGAGGGACAATTTGCGGAAGGGACTTCGGCCGGTTCGAGACCTTGCCACCTGGACTCGGCGGGCGGAGCAGGAGGGATCGAGGTCCTACGAGCGTCTCGAAGGACTCCTGATTCAGTTGCAGCGCGATCTCAACCGGTACCAGAACAAGAGGAAGGGAAGGGGAGACTTCGCTCCGGATCTGCCTCGGAAGGTGGTGTTGGAGGCACGGGATAGCCTGATTTCGGAGCTGGAAGCATTCAAGCGCCAGGCCGACGCCGATCTTGCTGCTCTACTCCACAGTGAATTCCAGGAGGTAGTTGAGCGCTATGAGGAGCTGAAGCGGAAGTCGGGCAAACTCGATTTTGTCGACCTGTTGATCTACACCCGCGACCTGATTCGGGACAATTCGACAATCCGCGCCTATTTTCAGCAGCGTTTCACCCATATCTTTGTGGATGAGTTTCAGGATACGGATCCACTTCAGGCCGAGATCTTGCTGCTACTATCGGCCAAGCACCCCGAGGAGACCGACTGGCTGAAGGCTATCCCCAAGGCCGGGAAGCTCTTCCTGGTCGGAGATCCCAAGCAATCCATCTACCGTTTCCGTAGGGCGGATGTCCAGCTCTATCAGCAGATCAGTGAGGCCCTTCAAGAAGGGGGCGTAAGAATGGTTACCCTGAAGCGAAGCTTTCGCTCCAGTCCTGCTATTCAGCATCTCGTCAATGCTTCTTTTGCTCCCGAAATGAAGGGGGATCGTCGGGTCGGGCAGCCAGATTACGTTGCGCTCGAGCAGGCGCGAACGGAGCAAGAGGGGCAGCCCAATATGGTCGTGCTGCCTCCACCTCGTCCCTATAGCAGCTTCGGGAATCTGGCAAATTATGCGATCGAATCGTGTTTGCCCGATGCCACGGCTGCCCTCGTAGACTGGATGCTAAACCAGAGCGGGTGGACGATTGATGATCCGGAACATTCGGGCGATCGACTGCCCCTGTCTCCTCGCCATATCTGCATTCTCTTTCGGCGTTTCGTGTCCTGGGGAAACGATGTCACGCGAGATTACACTCGCTCCCTCGAGGTACGAGGAGTGCCCCACGTCCTGGTCGGATCAAGGTCGTTTCACCAGCGGGAAGAAGTCGAGACACTGAGGGCAGCCCTGACTGCCATCGAGTGGCCGGACGATGAGCTCTCGGTCTATGCGACGCTGAGAGGATCTCTTTTCTGGGTTCGCGACGCCCTGCTACTGCGCTTCCGGGATGAATTCGGCTCTCTGTATCCTTTTCGCTCGATCCCTGAGACCCTGGAGGCTGATCTGAACCCGGTTGCAGAAAGCCTGGCAGTCTTGGCGCGACTGCATCGGGAGCGGAACCGAAGACCGATCGTCGAGACGGTCAACGACCTCCTCTCCAGTACCCGATCTCACGCGGGTTTTGCCTTGAGGCCAGCGGGCCATCAGGTTCTTGCCAATGTCCAGCGGATCTGTGACCTGGCTCGTAAGTTTGAAGCGGGTGGGGGTATCTCCTTCCGTGCTTTCGTGGAGTTTCTGGATGTCGAAGCTTCAAAGCCGGGGGCGTCCCAGGCCCCGGTTCTAGAAGAGGGTGTCGACGGCGTTCACTTGATGACAGTTCACTCCGCCAAGGGCCTGGAGTTTCCGGTGGTCGTACTTGCTGACATGACGGCAAAGTTGGCGTCTGCTCGTCCGGACAAATATGTCAATCCGAGGGAGGGGATTGCGGCCTTCACGTTGATGGGATGTGCTCCCTGGGAGCTGATCGATCACGAGGAGGAGGAGCGTCTCCGAGACCGCGCTGAAGGGGTGCGGGTTGCCTACGTCGCAGCTACGCGAGCCCGGGACTTGTTGGTAGTTCCGGCACTCGGTGATGGACCCCGAGACGGGTGGCTGGAGCCACTGAACAAGGCGATCTACCCTAGCCAGGAAAACTGGCGTGAATCTACCGACGCGCCTGCTTGTCCCGCCTTTGGAGAGGCGAGCGTGCTGGATCGTCCGATGGGGTTCGACGGTCTTTCCGAGTCCTCGGTTCGCCCCGGACTTCACTGTCCCGAGGTCGGAGACCACTCGGTGGTGTGGTGGGATCCGGCGGTTCTCAACCTGGGTGTTCAGCCGAACTTCGGCCTTCAGCAGGAAAGGATCCTCACCGAGGATGAGGGCGGAGAAGCCGCCCAGAGAGGCATGGAGGAATATCGTCAGTGGAGTGAGCGTCGCGAGCGTACTCTCGAAGCTGGCGCCCTGCCCCTGTGCGAGGTTTTCACCGCCAGCCAGGCAGCTTCCTTACAACAGCCCGAGATTGGAGAAATCCAGGTGGCCATTTTGCCGAAGCCCAGGTCTCGGCCCACGGGGGCCCGCTTTGGGACCTTGGTCCATACCATTCTCAGAGACGTTGGCCTGCAAGCGGACGAGACCCAGATAGGTCACGTGGCTCGGCTTCATGCGCGAGTCCTCGAAGCTGGATTAGAGGAGGAGCAAGCGGCTGCGGAGGCGGTCGGTTCCGCTCTTGCACATCCGCTGCTGCAGCAGGCATCCTCCTCGCCGCGGTGTTATCGAGAGCTGCCGGTCTCGCTGAAGGTGGAAGAGGGGCAGCTGCTGGAAGGAACAATCGACCTGGCATTTGTTGACCACAGCAACCGCTGGGTTGTCCTGGACTTCAAGACCGATGCCGACCTCGAATCCAAACGGCCTCGTTACGAGCGCCAGGTTCGATGGTACTTGCTTGCACTGGCTCAGATTACCGGCAGAGAAACCGAGGGGTGGCTCCTTGGGATCTAAGTGCGCCACTCCACAGATATGGAGTGGGGTATTGAGAAGGAAATCTCGACAATTGCGACGGCAGCAGCTTTCCAGTAATATGGTCTGGATTTACTCATGCGGGAACGAGATTTCTACAGAGAGCGACGCGAAACAAAGCAGGTGAACTTCTCCTGTCCTTATTGCCGTGAGAGGGCTGACTTCGCAGTACGGTGGCTGATTCGTGAGAAAAAGGATCGGCTGCCTTCTCACGCGAATGAAGAGGATCGGCACCAGTTTGGCCGGATCCGCTCCTACATGGTACGCGAGGACGAACACTTGATGTGTTCGAATCCGCGTTGCCGGCGACGGTTCGAGATCCCCAGCCAGCAGTCAGTGGTTCTTCTGTAAGCCACGCAATGAAAAGCTTCTAGCGGGAGAAGTACTGGGGGAGGGGGGGGCCGCTACCAGCTCCGTCCTGGACCTCGGTCTTCGCGGCGGGGCTTCGCTTCGCTTACGGTAAGGTTTCTCCCGCCCATTTCTTGCTCGTGCAGTGACTCGATAGCTTCGTCGCCACCGCTTTCCATCTCCACGAAGCCAAAGCCGCGCGGTCGGCCGGTGTCCCGGTCGGTCACGAGGTGTACCGACTCGACGGTTCCAAACCGCTCGAACAACTCACGCACCTCATCGTCGCTTGCACTGAAGGGCAGATTCCCTACGTAGATTCTCTTGGACATAGCTAGGTTCTCCTTGTTCACTCCCGATCTGGATTGTTCCTGAGGCAAATGCCTTTCTCGAAGCGTCAGTCCAGGATGATGGGAAATTAGCACACATCGAGTGAAAGCGCTACTTTGAAGGCTTATGCCTCAACCAGCAAGACATCACTGAATTGTAGCAATGCGCCACTGGGTTGCTGCAATGCGCCACTGGATTGATTCGGAATGGCCTCAATCCGCTATGAGAGGGGACGAAGTCAAGGAGGGCGATAACTGGGAGCGGGGGTAGTGATTCGATCTTCAGTAGGCGAGATCCAACAAGCTTCCGGTACTGGGATGCGCAGGGGACAGAAAAGCCTCAGCAATCTTACGGGGTAGCTGGTTGTTGGGTCTGTGCTGCCCATTTTTCGATAGACGCGCTCCTTCCCCTGAGGCGTCTTCGACATCAGATCCCTCTCGTGCCTTCGACGATAGTCCGCCCTTTTCCGCGGTGGTCGTCCCCGAGTCTGAAGTCTTGTCGACCTGGTCTCGTTCCTCGGCCTGCTGTGCAATGAGTTCCCTACGTGCCTCTGTTGCCATTTGGGCCGCCTGGGCGGATACCTGCCGGTCCTGAGCGGAGGGACTGCTGGGTGCGTTCGCTGCGCGTTGAATCGTTTGGGCCTTGGCGATCGTCTTTCGGGGATCCCCTGCCACTGGGGATACATCGATCTTTACCTCACCTCCAACCGCATACCGCTTGCCGTCCGGTCCGGTCTCGTATTTGAAAGTGGGAGCCCCCTGCGCATAGGATCCGGCAGCCGACTTGTGGGCCTGTTCATGGGCTCGCACTTCACGGTCTTGGGCTCTCAGCTGATTGACGACTCGCTTCTCCTTCTCCGAAAGCTGTGCCTCGGCAGTCGCACCTTCGTCAGTTTTCTGATTCTTTTCGGCGCTTTTTCCTGGGACCGAAGAGGATGAGTTTGGGGCGCCGTTCTGTCCGGATTCCAGCGAATGCCTTTCGGATAGCGTGACCCGATCCTGGACGGAGTTCGACTGCGGCGCATTCGGCGGGACGGTGCCTCCCGCTGAAAAGGCGAGGGACAGGTGTTGAGTGCTTTCGATTCTCACGGCTTCCTCGGACGAATATGGGGCTCCCCCTATTCTTTTCGGGAAGTCAGGGGTTCTACTTTAGTAAAAGAAGCTGCCGGATCAGTCGAGAAAGAAACTTCTGCACGGAGAGTGAACCTCTTCGGACTTCGAGATTCCGCTGTTCGGCGTGGTTAGCGATTCGACCTACTTGGCCTAGCAAGTCCTAATACCTAAGTGGTTGAAGAATCGGGATTTCCTCGAACGGAGTAATTCTGACAATTGGCGTCAGCTTCTGGTGTGACCGGGGGCACTGAGTGCATGGGAGCGACGTGAATCCTGAAGGGATTCCATATTTCAGCCCAGCGACTGTGTTGGTTTTGTCAAGCATTATCAAGATTCTGCCGCTAACGGTGCTCTCCAAAGATCATCGTTTTTGACCATCGTGTTGAGCGTGACGAGGAGCTTTCTCATGGACGCTATCAGGGCCACTTTAGGCTCTTTTCCGGAGGCGACAAGGCGATTGTAGAAGGTTCGAATCTGCGGATTGTGTCGGATCGCTGAGAGCGTGCACATGTAGAGCTGATTACGGAGTTGACGCCGTCCTCCCCAGATGGCACGAGGCTGGAGTCCCTCGCCGCTGTCCTGATCCCAAGGGGCCAATCCCACCAGGGAAGCGACTTCTCTGCGATTGACCCTGCCCAACTCAGGCAGCTCACACACCACGATCTGACTGCTTCGCTCCCCTATCCCCGGGCAGCTTTGCACCACCTCCTGGCGCCGAAGTAGCTCGGCATCGAGCCGCAGCAATTCCTCCACCTTCTGCTCAACCTCTTTCAGTTCTTGATCCAGCAGGCCAAGGATTCGCTCCACTCCTTGACGCAGCTCCTGATCCTCATACTGATGGCGACGAGTCCGCTCGATCTTACGACACTCAATCAGTTGCCGGCGTCTGCGATTGTAGGCTTGTAACTGCTGATAGTACGCGGTTTCCTGCTTACTGATACGATGAATCCCCAGCTGCCCACAACGCCCCAGGACGTGGGCATCCAGACGATCATTCTTGGCCAGGATTCCCAGACCCTTCGCCAGGTCTCGAGCTTGTCGAGGATTCACGCAACAGACGGGGATCCCCGCCTCATTGAGCTCTCTCAGGACCCGCTTCTCATAACCCCCCGAGGCTTCCACCACCACCGAGACCAATCCCGCGATCCCCTCCAGACGGCTGAGGATTTCTGCGATTCCTTCCCCCTCGTTGGAGTGCTCCGAGTGTTCCTCCCCTGGCAGCAGACACAGATCCAGCCGATCCTTGCTGACATCAATGCCCGCTGCGGGCTGACTCATCCAGGTTTTGTTGATAGGATTACCTTTGAGTTGTTTCATGGAGACCCTTCCTTATATTCGGGCTCTCTCTTTGACGGAGGCCCAGGCGACTGTTCGGGTTGACATGAAATGGGCCGACCACGGATCTCGCTGGGCTCCGGTCTCGACGGACCGAGGGTTTCACGATCTCGTGGTCGGCTCGGATCAGACGTTCTGACCCGAATTCCTTTCAACAAATAACACATATAAGGGTTTCCGAACCCTGGGTGAACGGCGCCGCCCCTGGATTTCAACCCTGAATGGGTTGCGTACAGAAGGGCAGCAATTGGGTCTGTACGCAACCGCCGATGGGGTTGGAATCAATGGGGGAGTTGGATAGCCAGGGTTCAGAAACATCAATTGCATCAGCCTCTTTCCCTCTAAATCAATGACTATAAGCCTGTTGAAACGATATCTGGACGCTTTAACCGGACAGTAGAGGCAACCCCTATCAAGTTTCAGTCGGGCAGATCGATGGCGACCGGTTCGAAACGAAACCACTCTGCGACCTGAGTGGGATCGGCCCGCCGCCGCTTCTGGATCCAGTCTCTCTTCTGGCGGAATTTTTTGCGGAGTCGCCAGACTTCCTTGTAGGCGGGGAAGGAAGTCCTTTCCAGGACGAGTGCGTAGAGGAGGATGCCCAGGTCGCGTATCCACATGTGTGGAAAACAACGGCGCCGGACGGCGGAATCCAGGTTCTTGATGCGCATCAGATAGCGGTTCTTGAGCGAGTGATAGTTGATAAGCGCCGGAAGAGACTTCCTGCGGGACGGCAGAACTCGCCTAACGTGAAGCGCTTCAGCGCTGGGCTCGTAGACAGCTTTCCATCCAAACAGCTGCGCTCTCCAGGCGAGGTCGGCGTCTTCTCGGTAGACGAAGAACTCTTCGTCCAGGTACTCCTCGCCGATTCTCAGGTCTTCGAGCATCGCCCGAGAGCACATCAAGGCAGCTCCGCTAATCCCGAACACCGACTGCCGGCACTGGTACTGTCCCCGGTCCAGTTCGTTGCTCCCGCGATCGAAGTGCCTTTGGGCCGGGGTGAAGTAGATTCCGGTTGTGTCCAGCACCGCAGCCCCTGATCGGAAGACCTGTTGGCCGCTGAAATCCATCCGGTAGAGCTTGCCCCCGCACATACCGGCCTCCTCGACTTCGCGCAGTGCTTGTACCAACCGCTCAGCGTAATCGGGACGCAGGATCACGTCTGCGTTCAACAAGAGCGCGTACTCGAACTCCTCCTGCAGGAGGTTGTAGTTGTGCCCGTGGCTGAAGCCCCTATTGGTCTCTGAAGCGAAGAGTCGGCAGTCGAATTGAGCAGCGATGTGGCGGCTGTTGTCGGTCGACGCGTTGTCGAACAGCCTGATCGTCAGCGGCACCGTCTGGGAACGAACGGAGTCGAGACACCTTTCCAGGAAGACCTCGTCGTTGTGGGTGACGATACTGAGGAGGGTATTGGGCGTGTCCATCATCGCCAACCAGAGAGGACTCGCCGTCGGATCCAACTTCCCGCCTGCACTGCAGGCCAGAGGAACGGATATCCGTTGCGGTGGTGCTTCTTCAAGTAGCGAAGCAGGTTGCCGTAATAGATCCCGACGAAGCGTTCATAGCCCAGTCGGTCGAGTGCCAGGCCTCCATGGTGGATAGCCGCAGAATGCCCAGGAAAGTGGAGGATTTTCCACTGGGTCGCACGAACTCGCTTGCAGAAATCCACGTCTTCGAACCAGGCTGGCTGGAACTGCTCGTCGAAGCCTCCTACGGCTTCCCAGGCTTCCCGGCGCAGCAGCCAGAAGGCCGCTGCGGGTTGTTCCACCTCGACTCCTTGATCTTCCGAGTCCATCAAGGCAGGGGGAACGATGGAAGTCTGTGGAACACGAGATGGTTTCGCCACGCCACGAATCAATTCGTCCAGGAACAACACATCTCGGATCACACTCCAGCCTGTAGGGAGGGGACGGATCTGGAAGTCGCTCTGAGGGACGCCATCTTCGCCCGTCAATCCGCCGCTGACAATGGCCGCCGTGGGGCGGCGATTCATCTCTTCGTACAGGCTCTGCACGCTATCCGGGTTCAGTTCCAGATCGGGATTGAGGAGGAGGACGATTCGGGTCTTGGTTTCGGCTATTCCATGGTTGGCAGCACCAGCGAAACCCAGATTTCGCAGCATCCTAAGGAGACGTACCCGGGGGAAGTCTGCTACGGCTTCGGGGCTCTGGTCGGTTGAGGCGTTATCCACGACCAGGACCTCGGCGAGATCTTCCGAGAGGAATCCCAGAGAACCCAGGAGTCGACTCAGGTGCCGGCCGCTGTTCCAGTTCACAATGACCGCGCTCAAGTCCATGTGCGCACTAGTAGGCTGTAACACAGATTATGACGGATTTGTGGCGAGCGCGACGGGTCGAGATCGCGAAGCGACGACGAACGCCATGCTTTGCCATAGTGGAGGAGGAGCGACAATGATATCGGCCCGTCCCGTCGCCACCCATAGGGCAGATGGGGGTTGTGGACGATCTCTGCGTTGGTTGTCGTCGAAGATGGCCAAGCATCGTCTTCCTCCTCCTGCCTTGATCTCGCCTCACAAGACCCATCTGCAAATCCGCCATAATCTGTGTTACAGCCTACTAGGTCCGTACGACCTTGAAGCTCGGTTCTACCTGCCATCGCATCATGCCGTAGATGAGTCCGCTGCTGGTAAGGTCGAAGATGTAGGCATTGTCGATCCAGTCCTCGATGCTGTGCTCCCAGATGTTGCCCTGCGCGATGGCGGGTGAGATGGAGTAGCTTCCTGGGTGCAGTTGAGGGAGTTGGATGCGAAAGCCGACCGTGACGATATCACCCGGTTGGGCAGAGGGCAGGTGGAGCCCTTCGTATGCCGTATTGGAAGATGTGATCTCGACACCGAGGCGATCCCGCACCGTGAACCCGATGATTGGATTGGAAATAGAACTGTGAATTCGGGCCGAGATCACCAATTGTACTTCGTCTCCTATCTGGGCCTGATTGAGGACTTCTCCGTCAAGGGAATAGAGAATGATTCCCTGAATCTCAGCGCCCTTGTTTCCGTAGCGGTTGTGGACCCGTGGAATGATGTCGACTACCGGAACGCTGTCATCCTGATCGCTTTCGCTGGGGACGTCTCCCTCTCCTGCTGCCCTGCGCTCGCGCTCGAAAATCAGCGCCTGGTAGCGTTGAACCACCTCGTCCGGGGTCCCGTCCTCGAGCTTCTTTCCAGCGTCCAGCAAGATCGCCCGGTCGCAGAACTGGGTGACGGCCTGCAGGTCGTGGCTCACAAAAAGGATGGTTTTTCCTTCGGCCTTGAGGCGACGCACACGATTGAAACATCGATGTTGGAAGATCAGATCCCCTACCGCCAATGCCTCGTCCACCAACAGGATGTCCGGGTCGACGTGAATGGCCACTGAAAACGCGAGTCTCATGAACATCCCAGTGGAGTACGTCTTGACCGGCCGATCGATAAAGTCGCCGATCTCCGCGAATCCCAGGATTTCTCCCAGCTTCTCCTCCATCTGACGCTGGTTCAGTCCCATGATGGCCCCACTCATGAAGACGTTTTCTCGACCGCTGAACTCGAGGTTGAATCCGGAGCCCAATTCCAGAAGCGCTGAAACGGTCCCATTGACGAAGCGGTCACCTCGGGTCTGCGTGAGGATTCCAGCTACCAGTTGTAACAGCGTACTCTTGCCCGATCCGTTTTGCCCAATCACGCCCAGCGTGGTCCCGGGAGAAACCTCCAGGTCGATGTCCTTGAGTGCCCAGAATTCCTGATGAAACTGCCGCTTTCCCCAGGTCAGGAGCTCCAGTAGTTTGTGGCTGGGGCGTTCGTAGATCGGATACTTCTTGGACAGGTTGCGCAGGGTTACTGCGGCGGGAGGCGAGGGTACTTCAGAGGACATCTACAAACTCCCTCTTGGTCTTTCTGAAGACCACCCCTCCGACGAGCATCGCCATCACGGCGGATCCGGCGAGAATGCCCCAGGACTCAAAATCAGGGACGCTATTTTCGAGGAAAAGACTGCGGTTGATCTCGACCACATGCGTGAGCGGGTTGACCTGCATCAGCATTCTTAGAGATTCAGGCACCAGCTCCATCTGATAAAACACCGGGGTGAACCAGAACCAGAGCGTCAGCAAGACTGAGAGAATCTGAACCGTGTCTCGTAGAAAGACCTGAAGAGCAGCGGCTAGCCAACCAATCCCTACGGCGAAAAGGACCAGTGGCAGCAAGGTGAGGGGAAACAACATCGATGCTTTTCCCAGAATTCCCAGGTAGACCAGGACGAGAAGCAGGATGGCGGTTCCTAGAAGATGCGTGGCGAGATTGGACAAGGCCATCGTAATAGGCAGGATTTCGGAAGGAAATAGCGTCCTTTGTACCAGGTTCCTTTGATCAACCACCGAAGTACAAGAGCGCATCACCGTATCCTGGAAGTAGAGCCAGGGCAACAAGCCGCAAAAAAGAAACAGGGCGAAGTTGTCTGTAGGCCCAGACTGGAGCTTTATCTTTAGCACGATGGAAAACACGAAGGTGTAGCTGAGGAGTAGAACGAAGGGATGGATAATAGACCAGAAAAGTCCCATCAGCGAACCTACATAGCGGCCTCGAAGGTCCCGCACGACAAAGGTCCAGATCAGGTGTCTCCGGATCAGGATCTTCTCGACAAAGTTGTAGAACACGGTCAGGGGAGCACTAGCTGGCATGGCCCACCTTTAAGCTGAAACTTCGAAAATCCCATGGGATTCTAGATAAGAGACGGTAGCAGGTCGGCATTTGAAGATCGAGCGTCGGGAGCGTCGAGATACTATTCACCGCTCGACCCTACATCTGGAGGGAAACCCGAATCGCTTTTCCCTCATCGGCGAAGGAAAAGGCCTGATTGATATCGGAAAATGGAAAGCTGTGGGAGACGACTTTGTGGAACGGGTAGAGGTGCCGCCGCCGCTTTAGAAAATCTACGGCGCGCGGCAATACCCAAGGCTCGTAGGCAATAATGCCGCGGATCGTGTGCGCTCCGCGCACGACGGTACCAGGGTCCAGGCTCGAGGGCCGCCCTGGGGTTATGTTGCCCACCCAGAGATAGCGTCCATTCTGACGCAGGAGTTGGACTCCCTCTGTGACCGCCTGGGGGGATCCTACGAACTCCGCGACCACGTCAGCTCCCTTTCCTTGGGTGTTGTCGAAAACCAGCTGGTGGCGATCCGACTCTCCCAACTCGTCGATGTTCACCGTGATATCGGCCCCAAACTCTGTTGCCAGCTCAAGGCGGTCCGCGAACCGATCGAACACGATCACGCTTCCGGCACCCATGTCCTTTGCAATAGCAACCGCGTAGAGACCAAGGCCGCCCGCTCCCTGGATCAGAACGGTGTCGCCCAGCTGGATTCCGATCTCGTGCAAGCCGTAGATCGACTGCGACAGAGCACAGTTGACGGGGGAGACGACCGTGTCTGCCAACTCGGGTGGAATCTTGCAAACGGTCTGGCCCTGGGGCAGATAGTAGTAATCGCCGTACGCTCCGCGAAAATGGGGGGATTCATTGGCATCCCGAAACCAGCGTCGAGCCCGATTGGGACAGGCGGGCGAGCCGCTGAGACAGGCGGGGCAAGAGCCGCAGGGGAGGAAATAGGAGTACGCGATTCGGTCTCCTTCCTCCAGGGATTGGCCGAGGCAGTCGGTTTGAATGCCGCTTCCCATGCGAGAGATCTGGCCCATCATCTCGTGGCCTGGAACGAATTGGACACCCTCCGGTAGGGCTGGGCCGTGGCCGTGCCAGATGTGCAGGTCGGAGCCGCAGATATTGGAACAGCTTACCTTGACCAGAACATCGTTCTTGCCTACTTCGGGAAGTGGATACTCCCGAAAGTCCATGGGTTCCATGGGTTTGGTAAAAACGGCAACCTTTCCATTCATCTTTCTGGCACCTTCCGTGAGATAGAAACGTGCAGACCTGCGACGTTCCGACGTCCCGCCCCCGGCCGATTCTAGGCCAGGTCCAATTCCGAGACCCTGGTGGGGAGCGGCAAACCGTGAGTGTCGAAGACCCTCACTTTCAGTTTCTTGCCGGCCCAATCGGTCTCGACCTGTGTGAAGTTGTTCTCCTGGATGAAGTTATGGGCCTCATAGTCCATTGTGATCCCATCTGACAACTCGAAGGTGTCCTCCTGATCCGGCTTGGTCGAATTGTGGACAAACTCCGAGGGCTCTCCGTCGGAAAACGGAAAGGGCCAATAAAAGGCTGACGAAGTGACTGAGAATGCTCTCAATTGTTCGGCCTCCCGGCTTCCTGAGAACCAGATCCTGGCCAGGTTGGAACAATGGATGTCCCCTGAAAGAAAGACGACGTTCTGGATCTGGTTGCCGACGATGTGATCGAGCAGTTTCCTGCGGGTAGTTGGAAAAGCGGCCCAGGAGTCATCCTTGTTCTTGGCACGGTCGCTTTTGAGTGTGGTCACGGTATTTGGGACGAAGACGGTGGGTGAGGCGATGAATTTTGGGAGGTCCCCTTTTTTAGCCTGTTGATTGGACAGCCACCGGCACAAGTGGTCGAGCTGGCTTGGTTCGTGTGCGGGGTCCAGAGAAGGTCGTCCCAAGAGGTGATTGTCCTCGAGATCTTCGTCTTCACCCTTATATCGCTGGGTTCGTTCGTCAAGGACGAAGAAAGGAAATCCGGCACAATCGAAAGAGTAGAAAAGTCTGGTGCCGAAGTTTCGAGGGCTGTGCACCCACTGGTAGCTCATGTAGGCGCCGATGGCAAGTTGGAACAGAACCCGCTTCTTGCGGTCCTGAATACGGTCCTGGGTCCAGTTGTCCTCTATTTCGTGGTCATCCAGCATCATGTAGGTGGGGAGCTGCCTCAGGAGGCGACGGATCCGCTGGGATCCGAAGGCCTGATGATACCGCTCCTGGAATTCCTCAAAGGTATCGGCCAAGCCGATCGGAATCGATCGGTTGAACATATCAGCGTAGATCTGATCCCCGACCATCAGAACGAAGCGGGCGTTTTCGAACTGCGCACGGTCCAGCATCGGGCCGAAGATGCGATCGGCACGCTTCTTTTTCCAGAGGATTCCGGGATAACGGCAGGAACCCAAAAGGAACTTCAAGCTGCCCCCGCTGTTTTCGGGAAACGTCCGAAAGATGGCTTCTGACTGCTCGGCCGGTAGCCGGGCCAGCTCCTCGGCCCAGACGCTAGGTCTAGGAAGCAGTTTCACCAGGTCGTCGTCTGAGACGTTCTCGTCGTCGGCACGGCTATCGTCCAGAGCAATCGTACCCATCCGAACACTGTATTCCTTCTCCTCTTGAAGCTTGAAGGGTCTGGCCTTCGTGCCCAGGCTTCGGTCCTTGCCCAGGTTGAAGGTTCCGGTTCGATCAAACTCCCGGTGCAATCGGAAGTAACTGCTCCTGCCTGGATCCGACGAGTCAGCCTTGCCGTCGTTCAAGACGGTGAGAACTCCGAGCGTCCTGCGATCGGCGGCTAGGCTGGACTTACTATCGGCAGGGTCAGCTCCCCGGATCCAGAGCCGACAGGAAGAGGAGGTCGTGTGCCCCACAACGGGTCCCAGGGCGGGAGGACGAAGACTGCTCATCGGTGAATCTCCTTTTCGAACAGAAAGTCTGTGAAATGGTTAGTGAGCCAGACGGATTCCGGAGAACTGCCAGCGGGACTCTGTGGGAAAGAAGTTACGATAGGTTCGCCGGATATGTGAGTCAGAGGTGGCACAGGAGCCACCGCGTAGCACGTACTGATTGCACATGAACTTACCGTTGTATTCACCCAATGCTCCCTCCAGCGGCTGATAACCGGGATAGGCCGAGTAATCGCTAGCGGTCCACTCCCAGACATCGCCAAACATCTGGGCTGGCCCACTGCTTGGTTCCTCTGAAATGGGGAGCGGGTGAAAGACGGCCTCTTCAACGAACTTTCCCTGGATCTTCATGTCCTGGGCAGCGCTTTCCCATTCGGTCTCGGTCGGCAGCCGCGCTTTTGACCAGCGTGCAAAGGCATCGGCCTCGAAGAAGCTGACGTGGCAGACGGGCTCGTCAGGATCCACCGGTCGCAGACCGGAAAGCGTGAAATTCCACCATTCCCCGTCCTGCTTTATCCAGTAGAGCGGTGACGTCCAGCCTTGCTCGCAGACTTGATTCCAGCCAGCGGAAAGCCACAGCTCGGGGCGAGTGTAGCCGCTATCCTCAATGAATTGTAGATATTCCCTATTGGTGCTCAGTCTGTTGGCGAGTAGGAACGGATCCAGCCAGACCTTGTGCCTGGGAGACTCATTGTCGAAAGCAAAGCCATTGCCGTCATGCCCGATCCACCCGATGCCACCGTCGTAAGAGGACCAGGCCAGCGGTGGGAGGTCGGGGGAGGGCTGTACCGACCGCTCCAGATAAGTGGGATAGAGTGGATTACAGGAGAATACGTGTTTGATATCGGTAAGAAGTAGCTCCTGATGCTGCTGCTCGTGGTGCAGGCCGATCTCGACGACCGGGAGCAGGGAATCCGGTCGATCCAGGTTGCTCTCGAGGAGGAACTCCCGCATCCGTTGATCTACAGCTTGCCGATATTCGAAAATCTCGTCTACCGTAGGTCGGGACAAGAGCCCCCTGTTGGGTCGCGCGAAGGGTTGCCCGATGCTGTTGTAGTAGGAGTTGAACAGATAAGAGAAGTCCGCTCGGAAGGGAGTGTAGTCTTCGAGGCCTTTCGAAAGGACAAAGGTCTCGAAGAACCAGGTAACGTGTGCAAGGTGCCAGCGCGTGGGACTCGTGTCGGGCATCGACTGGATGACACAGTCTTCGGGGCAGAGCGGCTCGCAAAGTTTCTCGGTAAGCTGCCTGACGTCAGAGTAGCGACGGGCATACTCTGCTGGCGAAGCGTGGTAAGTGGTCTGTTCTCGGATCAGGCCCTCAACTGCCATAGAATCATCCTCCGTCCCCTGACTGAGGCCACCCTCCCTCAGCCTGCGCGAAAGATAAATCGTAGCAGCCCACTCGAACAATAGTAAACCCGACGAGGAGTCAGCTACTGAAGTCTCTCTTAGGTGGCGCGCTCCAAAGCGAGGAAAGGCTGAAGCACAGAGCATTGGAACGCCGAACCGTCTTCTCCGGCCTTCGAAATTCGCCAGTTCGATATTCTGCTGTTCAGCATTTCCACCGGTTGCCTTCTCGAGAGCAAGGAAAAAGGCCAAATCACAAACCGCAGAACA
Organism: Acidobacteriota bacterium; assembly: GCA_965219005.1. Lineage (GTDB taxonomy): Bacteria > Acidobacteriota > UBA6911 > RPQK01 > JAJDTT01 > CAUZIZ01. The sequence continues at coordinate 1,626,776 of CBDCMS010000004.1, forward strand.
TCGAACATGCGAACGCCGAAACTCTGAAACAGAAGTTCAGCTCAGCGTAGATGTTCTTGACTCGGCGGCTTCCCTATCCTCGGCCGCCCTCAGCTTCTGCTCGACTCTGCACAGATCCTCCGACACGGCTTTCTGAGACTGTGCGAGCTCGCTGACGGCTGCGGTCAGCCGATCCGGGCGAGGCTTGATACCGAAGATTGCGAAGGGTACGAAGAGCCAGATGATGCCGAGGACGATTATCAGACCGAATATCAGGACCACGGACGAACCCATCAGTGCAGCAATCACACTCAAAAGATCCACTGGCATCTCAAATTGCAGTGCGATTGGCAGAATTCTGGTCTCCGATATTTCCCACACTAGAGAAATCGCACCTTACTCATTATGGAGTTGTTTCCATGCTGGTCTCATCCCTGACGGCGTCGAGGAACTCCTCAGGATCGACCTGGTCACGGAAGAGCACCGGGGCGCAGGCTTCCAGATCGCCCAGAAACATAGCTCGAGTGGCCTGGGTGATGTCCAGATCCGAGACGAGTAGTTGTTCCTGTTTGAGTTCGGTTTGCCCATGGATCAGGCCCTCGGGCGAGACGATCAGGCTGCGGGAGTTCTGATGCTCGGGATAACAGCAGTTGCAAGAGGCAAACCAGATGGTGTTTTCGGCGGCTCTGGTAACGATCATGGCGTGGTGGATCGGGATCTTCCAGTCTGCGGGTCGGGTCGTGTTGTTCTGCGGATGGAAGACCAGCTGTGCTCCTTGTCCAACGCATTCTGCGGTAGTTTCGGCAAAGCGCATGGCCTCGAAACAGATCACTACTCCCACCCTGACTCCGAAAAGATCAAAGGTCTCGAGGGCGGTTCCGGGGGTGTAGACAAGCAAATCCAAGGGGGTAAGCCTGGTCTTGTGGTGGGCTCCCAGAATGGCACCGGTCTCGTTGATGACAAGGGCAGAATTGTAGGGCTTTCCGTTCTCTGGATCGCTCTCCAGGGGTGTTTCCGTGCCCAGAATGCAAGCCATGCCCAGTTCGCCGCAGCGCCTGGCCACCCGCCGGTGGAGCTCATGCAACGCCTCTACGGGCACCGGATAGCTCGAGGGTGGGGAGGCGACATCCACCCGATAGCCAACCGTTTGGGTCTCCGGGAAACAGAGAATCTGTACGTCCGCTGCCGCCGCGTCTTCGAGAAAGCGGAAGATCGTCCTTGAGTTTTCTTCGAAATCGCCAGTTTGTCGGCACTGGGCCAAGCCGATTCTGAGCATATTCACGATGAGGCTCCTTTTGAATGGCCAGGAACCCACATTCTAGCAGGTCTGAGTTCCTCAACCTCGAGTTGGTTGACGGAGTCTTTGGCCATTCTTTATGATTGGAGCCAGTCTGCCCGACCCTTAGAGGAGACACCATGTCGGATAAAGTCTACATTTTCGATACCACCCTGCGCGATGGGGAACAGTCCCCTGGCTGCTCGATGAATCTTGAAGAAAAGCTGAAAATGGCACGCCAGCTCGAGCGTCTCAACGTGGATATCGTCGAGGCCGGATTTCCCATAGCTTCGCAGGGAGACTTCGAAGCGGTGCGGGCAGTTTCCAGTGAGATTCGGCAGCCCATCATCGCGGCCCTCTCTCGTGCCAATCGGGCCGACATCGAGCGTGCCTGGGAAGCCGTCAAGGACGCCCAGAAGCCTCGTATCCATACCTTCATCGCGACTTCCGACATCCACTTGAAGCACAAGCTGCGCAAGACTCACGCGGAAGTGCTTCAGCAGTCAATCGAGGCTGTCAAGATTGCTCGCAATCTTTGCGAGGATGTTGAGTTCTCGGCCGAAGATGCGACCCGCAGTGATTTCGATTACCTGGTGGAGGTGTTCGATGCCGCCATCAAGGAGGGTGCGACGACGATCAACATACCCGATACGGTAGGGTATTCCGTGCCCCGGGAGTATGGGAATCTGGTAAAGAAGCTGATCTCGCGTCTGTCCGCTTCCGAGGGGGTTGTCTTCAGCTGCCACTGTCACGATGATCTCGGGTTGGCGGTAGCCAACTCATTGGCCGGGATAGAGAATGGCTGCCGCCAGGTGGAGTGCACGGTAAATGGCATTGGAGAGCGAGCCGGAAACGCCTCACTCGAGGAAGTGGCGATGACGCTCCGAACGAGAAAGGAGTTGCTGTCTGCCCACACCAATATCGTCGGCGAGGAAATCTTCAAGTCGAGTCGCTTGCTGACGAACCTGACCGGAAGCACTGTACAAGCCAACAAGGCGATAGTGGGGAAAAACGCGTTCGCACACGAGGCAGGGATCCATCAGGACGGCATGCTGAAGAACGCCCTGACGTACGAGATCATGACTCCACAGTCGGTTGGAATGGTCAGCAGCTCCCTGATCCTGGGCAAGCACAGCGGACGACACGCCTTGAGCAGGAAGTATGAAGATCTCGGATACCCGCTTTCCAAGGAGGAGCTGGATCGAGCGTACTTCTTCTTTACGAAGCTCGCAGATCAGAAGAAGGAGATCTACGACGAAGATCTGGTGGCGATCATCCAAGACGGCATCAAGGTCATTCCCGACACCTACAAGCTGAAGTACGTTCAGGCAGCAGGGGGTAATCAGGAACTCTCCTCGGCGGTAGTCAAGCTGCAGAAGGGCCAGGATTTGCTGGTCGAGTCTGCCTACGGTGACGGTCCGGTGGATGCCTGCTACAAGGCAATTGACCGCATTACCGGCCTCTCTGGGCGCTTGTTGGATTACAGTATCAGTTCTGTGACGCGAGGAAAGGACGCCCTGGGTGAGGTCTTCGTTCGTTTGGATGTAGACGGAAGAGGGTACACCGGCAAGGCCGCCAGCGTCGATGTAATTGATGGGAGCGCTCGAGCCTATTTGAACGCGGTCAACAAGGCTTTGCACGAAAGCCAACGCATGGCCGACCAGGAAATGCAGTCGGCACCCGCCGAGGCAGAAACAGGTTCCTAGGATTTTTTAACTTTCCCTTCCAGCTTTCCTGCTCGATTGTTGCTACTGGGTGTTTATTGAAAATGGCCAAAACACTTTTTGAAAAGATCTGGGATAGGCATGTTGTCCATCAGGAGTCGGGTCGTCCGGCGATTCTGTACATTGATGCGCATCTTGTGCATGAGGTAACCTCGGCCCAGGCCTTCGAAGGGCTGCGACAGGCCGGGCGGAAGGTGAGACGCCCGGATTTGACCCACGCCACGGCTGACCACAACGTCCCCACTACCGCACGGTCCCTGCCCATACAGGATCCGATCGCCAAGCGGCAATTGGACGCTTTGGAGCAAAACTGCAGGGAGTTCGGCATCACGCTCTATGGGCTGGATAGCCCGGAGCAGGGGATCATTCACGTCATTGGTCCAGAGTTGGGAATCACCCAGCCTGGCACGACCATTGTGTGTGGCGACAGCCATACCTCCACGCACGGGGCCTTCGGAGCCCTCGCCTTTGGCATCGGGACAAGCGAGGTGGAACATGTCCTGGCCACCCAGTGCCTCCTTCAATCACGTCCCAAGACCTTTCGCATTTCGATGCGAGGAGGGCTTCCTCGTGGTGTCACTGCCAAGGACGTCGTGCTGTATATCATACGGACGCTTGGAACGGATGGGGCCACCGGCCATGTCGTGGAGTACGCAGGTGAGTTGATTGAGCGTTTGAGCATGGACGAGCGGATGACTGTCTGTAACATGTCGATTGAAGCGGGAGCGCGGGCGGGGATGATCGCGCCGGACGAGACGACCTATTCCTACATCGAATCGCGTCCGTTTGCTCCCAGCGGAGCCGCCTTCCGAGAGTCGATAGAGTTTTGGCAGACACTGCCCAGCGACGCCGGCGCCGTGTTCGATCGCGAGACGGAAATCGATGTCAGAGAGTTGGCTCCCCAGGTGAGTTGGGGAACCAATCCGGGCATGGTGGTTGACGTGACTGGGATCATCCCAGAGCCTGATTCGTTTGATTCCGAGCACCAACGGGCAGCCACCCGCAGAGCTCTCGAGTACATGGATCTGGAGGCTGGAACTCCAGTTCAGGAGATTCCGGTTGATCGGATTTTCATCGGGTCTTGTACCAATTCACGTATTGAGGATCTTCGCAGTGCTGCTTCGATGGTCAAAGGAAGGAAGGTCTCATCGACCGTCCATGCGATGGTCGTTCCGGGTTCTCAGAAGATCAAGCTGCAAGCGGAAAAAGAAGGCCTCGATCAAGTATTCATAGATGCAGGATTCGATTGGAGAGAATCAGGCTGCAGCATGTGTTTGGGAATGAATCCAGATATCCTCAAACCAGGGGAGCGCTGCGCTTCCACCTCGAATCGCAACTTTGAGGGACGGCAGGGTCGGGGTGGTAGAACCCATCTGGTCAGTCCCAGCATGGCCGCCGCCGCTGCCATTGCCGGGCGCTTCGTGGACGTCCGGGAGTGGGACTGAGCGTGGCAGGAGTTGGAGCAGGAATGGAACCCTTCCGGAAACATCAGGGACCGGTAGCAACGCTGGACCGCGTCAATGTCGATACCGACCAGATCATTCCCAAACAGTTCCTCAAGCGAATTGAACGAACCGGGTTTGGTCAATTTCTCTTCTATGACTGGCGACGCCGAGAAGATGGGACCGCTGATCCGGATTTCGAGTTGAACCAACCTCGGTTCGAAGGAGCCAGCATCCTGATCGCACGAGCCAATTTCGGGTGTGGTTCCTCCCGGGAGCACGCTCCCTGGTCCCTGTTGGATTATGGATTTCGCTCGATCATCGCTCCCTCCTTTGCCGACATCTTCTACAACAACTGCTTCAAGAACGGCATGCTGCCGATCGCGTTGCCGGAGGAGCATGTTCAGGAACTCTTCCAACGCACCGGGGACAACCCCAACTACCAGCTGTTGGTGAATCTGGAAACCTGCACGATCTCGGACGACTTTGCCCTGACCTTGGAATTCGACATCGATCCCTTCCGCAGAAAATGCCTCCTGGAAGGGCTGGATGACATCGGTCTGACGCTGCAGCACGAAGACAAGATCAGCGCATTCGAAGCCGGCCTAAAGAATTCGTCTGAACGTCTGAACGTCGCGCATCTCTTCTCCCCGGAGAGAGCGGAGACGGGGACGTCGTAGGGATTAGAGATGGTTCGTTTGAATTTTGCTCGACCCTACTATCACGGACTTGGCTTCATCTGGCTGGTAGTTCACCTCGTTTGCGACAGTGTTTGGGCTTACTCCGCCATCTAGATCTAGCCAAAAATATTTGAAATCTTAATTCCCACCGATTGGACGCTAGCGATCGTTGTCTTGTGGCTCTGTATAGGAGGCCGCTTCAGCGGCCTCGCGCGCAGCGCAATAGCCCCGGTGTTTACGCCGGGGTAACCCGGTCTCCTACCCCTTCTGAGGGCCGTTCACGGTCCTTCTCGAATGGCGGCTTTAGCCATCGTTGCCCGGAGCCTGGCTAAAGCCTCTGTTCAAGAAGGCCCCCGAAGGGGCCTCAAGAAGGGTGTATTGCCGACCAACCCCGGCGTAAACGCCGGGGCTATTGCGCTTTGCGCCAGACCGCTGAAGCGGCCTCGTGGCAACTACATCAGGCCGAGGCAGGCAACTTGATCAGTTTGTGAACTTTTTCTCAACCAAGAAGCCCTAGAGACGCCATCCTTAGCAAGGTGCGACGTTCAGACTTGCGACGTCTGACGAATGCTTACAACCGTACCACCTGGGCAAACTGAAGCGCCGTAATAGCGCGGATTTCCTCGCCCACCTTTTCTGGAATGGGGCTGTCGGTGTTCAGCACGCCAACAGCGTAAGGATGCTCCTCTCCCCGACCCAGCACGAAGGAAGCGATGTTGATATTCTCTCGTCCCAGAATCGTCCCAAGTAATCCTATGACTCCTGGTTTGTCTCGATTGCGAATAAAGAGGAGGTGTTCCCCAAGGTGCGTCTCCACCGGGATTCCGTCCACCGAAACCAGCCGTGGACTCCCTTTGTGTAGCAGCGCACCTTCGACCCACTCGACCTGGTCAGATGATCGCAACTGTATGCTAATCAGATTCGAGTAGGCTCGCTGTCTATCGCTGAGGCTCTCCTCCACCGAGATACCCCGCTCCTTGGCGCGAGCATGGGCATTCACCTCGTTCACCTCCTCCGACAGGATGGGTTGCAGCAAGGCCTTGAGGATGTAGTTGGTGACGGGTTTGTAGTTGGAATTGGCCCAATCTCCATAGTATCGAATACCAATTTCGGAGATCCGGAGTCGGGAGATTTGACTGATGAAGGATCCCAGTTTTTCTCCGAGTTTGGCATAGGGAAGGATGTGGGCAAGTTCTTGAGTCGAAATCGACGGAAAGTTGACCGCATGCGAGATCACTTCATGTTGCAGGTAGTCGCTCATCTGGACGGCGATGTTCAGGCCTACCTTTGCTTGAGCCTCAACGGTTGATCCAGCAATGTGGGGTGTGAGCACGGTGCGATCTGAGGCGAGCAGGCGCGGGTTCACCTCCGGCTCCGCCTGGAAGACATCGAGGGCCGCGCCTCCGAGGTGTGCGGCCTCGAGCGCGTCGGCGAGGTCTTCTTCCACCACCAATTCACCGCGAGCGGCGTTGACCAGGAAGGCCCCTTTCTTCATCAACTTCAGGGTGCGTTGGCAGATGAGGCCCTTCGACTTCTCATTTAGAGGCAGGTGCAGACTCACAAAGTCCGATTGCTGGAGAAGATCTTCCAGGGAAAGCAGATCGACCCCAAGATCCGCAGCATACCTGTCGCCGACGAAGGGATCGAAGGCCAGAACCTTCATCTGAAATCCGAGCGCTCGTTGGGCCACGAGTGAGCCTATCTTACCGAGACCCACGACACCCAATCGCTTTCCATCGAGCTCTTGCCCGATCAGGCCTTTCTTGCTCCAGTTTCCCTGCCGCAGGGCTGCATCTACCATGGGGATCCTCCGAGCCAACGCGAGCAGTAAGGTGAAAGCGTGTTCTGCGGCGCTGACGCTGTTGACCCCGGGGGTGTTCATGACCAACACTCCCCTCTGGGTAGCGGCTTCCAGATCGATGTTATCGACCCCAGCCCCGGCGCGGCCGATGACGCGCAGTCTTGGAGCTGCGTCTAAGACCGCCGACGTCACTTTGGTTTTGCTGCGGACAATCAGTCCGTCAGCCTGCTGGATTTCATCGAGGAGCTCGGGAATCGACGATTCCGGCCGATAGGCGACCTTGAAGGCAGGTTGTTCTTGGAGGTGCTTAATTCCCGCCTCAGAAAGCGGATCGGCGACGAGTATATGCATAGCTGAGAACGATGAGGCGGGATACTGCCTACCTCAGTACTGGCGGCTAGGCTATAGGACAGATCTCTTCAGTTCAAATGGTTAGAGAGCGGCCGATCGCTGCCATCATTTCTACCGCACAGGCTCCTAGCTTGCAGGTGGTGCGGCCTGATCGTCCGATCTCAGAACGAATCCGCTTTCTATCAGAGAGTCCAGAATCTTGCGGGCGTTCTCCTCGGGCGTGTGATTGATCGTGTTTACGACGATTTCCGGATCCTGGGGAGGTTCGTACGGATCGTCAACCCCGGTGAATCCCTTGATCTCTCCGCGACGCGCTCGCGCGTACATGCCTTTGGTATCTCTTTGTTCGCACACCTCCAAGGGAGTGTCGACGAAAACCTCGAAGAAGTGCTCCTCTCCTATCAGTGAGCGCACCTCATTCCGTGTATATCGATAGGGGCTGACCGCGGCGCAGATGACCAGACCTCCGTGGCTGACGAGCTCCGAAGCAACGAAGCCGATCCTCCGGATGTTGGTGTCCCGGTCCTCCTTGCTGAATCCCAGCCCTTTAGACAGATGGGTGCGCACCACGTCGCCGTCCAACACGCTGACCTGTCTGCCATGCTCCTGCAGCAGTACCGTCAAGGTCTCGGCTGTGGTGGACTTTCCCGATCCGCTCAATCCCGTGAACCAGATACAAACGCCTTGCCGATGGCGGGGAGGGTAAGCCTCCTTCAGAATCTCGGCGACCTCGGGACGCGTGAACCAGTCGGGCAGAGTCCGACCTGCTCTCAGGTATTCATCTCTGACCTGGCTGCCCGAGATGGAGGCCGTGCGCGTCTCGGAACCTACCCGGGTGATCTCCTCGTAACGCTTCTCATCCGGCAGGTAGACCAGCTCCGTAAAAGGGATCATGCCCATGCCCAGCTCGGCCCCATGCTCAGCGACGAGTTCCTGTGCATCGTAGGGTCCGTAGAAGGGCTTGCCCCCCCTCCCCGGACCCGGACTGGCATGATGGCGGCCCACGATCAGATGATTGGCCCCATAGTTACGGCGGATGATGGCGTGCCACAAGGCTTCTCTGGGTCCTGCCATTCTCATGGCCAGCGGCAGAAGGCTGAGCAGGATCTGGTCTGGCTGATAGTAACGTCGCGCCAACGCCTTATAGGTGCGCACGCGCGTGTAGTGGTCGACGTCGCCGGGCTTGGTCAGGCCTACAGCAGGATGGAGCAGCAGGGCGCCGCCTACTTCAGCTATCGCTCGCTTGGTCAGTTCCTCGTGGACTCGATGCAAGGGATTCCTGGTCTGAAAGGCCACCACGTTGGTGTGGCCAAGTGCCTCAAGCCTCGCTCGAGTCTGGGACGGTGTCATTCGTAGCTGCCAGAAGTCGTGGCGCTGAGGCAGCTTCAGGACTCTCAGTCTGCCTGACAGATTGAGCTTGCCCCAGGCGTGCATCTCGGCGACCAGCGGGTGCCTCGCATCCTGAGTGCCAAAGGCCCGTTCGGCCACACTCTCCAGATCCCACTCGTAGATCTCTTCGAGCCTCATGACCGCTAGCAGGTCATTTCTGGGATCCCTGAGAGCGATCTCGTCTTCCAGGCGAAGGTTCTCCTGGGGCGCGACGGGTAGTGTGAGGGGAATGGGGAAGAGGGTCCCATCCGCCAGGCGCATCTCTTCGACAACCCGCTCATGGTCAGCTTCTCCCATGAAGCGATCCAGGGGCGAGAAACCTCCGGTAGCCAGGATCTCCAGATCGAAGACGGAACGTTCGGAAATCTGAACCGAAGGGAGCGCAGCGGCCTCGGCCTTCAACTCCTCGGCCATTTCCGCATCAACGCAGAGGTCGACCAGCCGTCCTCCCACAGGAGCGATCAGTGAGGGTTTTACTTCTGGAACCCCAACCATGGAATCAGATGCCGGATTAGACTGCTCGTTTAGAGTATTCATTGTCATCTTTCTTCGTCCTTGGATATTAGGATGTTGGTAATCGATAGAAAGCAGGCATGAGCCGGGATTGTCTGAAGTTGGGAAAGGCCTGCTGGGAGGTTTAACTTAGCGCAGAAGGACTCGATGGTACCTTGGTAGAAGATCCGTTCCGGACAGCGCAGTGGAGCCCGCATTCCCGGTTACTGTTCTGTTCCCACCACCATCGTCCCGCCCGCTGGTCCTCCTCAGGCCGCAGGGCGCGGGTGCAAGGGGCACAGCCGATGCTTGCATAGCCACGCTGATAGAGAGGATGAGAGGGAACCTTGTTGGTTCGCGTATAGTGCCAAACCTGATCTTCCGTCCAGTCCGCCAGAGGACTGAGCTTCATAATCGACCCATGCTCTTGATCAGTTTCCACTTTTCGGATGTGGGTTCGGTTTGTAGTTTGTTCACGCCTCAGCCCAACGATCCAGGCATCCAGTCCCTTCAGTGCGCGTTCAAGCGGTTGGACCTTGCGGACCTGGCAACATTGCTGCCGTTTTTCGACGGATTCGTAGAACAGATTGACACCATGCTGTCCCACCAGGGTCTCGACCTGCTCGGTCTGGGGGCAGAGAACTTCGATCTGGATCTGGTACCGCTGTCGCACTCGTTCCATCATCTCGTAGGTTTCGGCAGGCAGTCTTCCGGTGTCGATCGTGATGAGACGGATGTCCCGACGGATCCGGCAGCACATGTCCAAGATGACCATGCCAGGGGCCTGGAAACTGGTGCAGATGGCAATGTTCGGATGCCACTGGTCTAGCGCCCAGCCCAGGATTTCCTCAGGTTGCCTGGTCTCCCAATCGGGAGTTGACGACCCGATAAATGTTTCGTCGGAGTAGCTTGTGAGTGCACCCATTTCTCTTGCTTCCAACCAAGAAGAACCGCTTCAGAGCGATCCGACTATGCAATTCTCTACCTTTTTGATCGGTATTGTCAAGAATAAGCTTAATTTTTGTTCTCTTGCCTCCCGAAAACTCCTATTTCAGGGCCTTTCGTGAGAATTCCGAGGAGCAGGAATCCACCTCGACTTTCGGTTGCGAGGGGGACTGAAGCCGGCATTTGAAGTTCCTACTGAAGGCGTGTAGCCTCCTAGATCGCCAGATCGTTTCGATTCAGGAGCCGAGAGGAAGGGACTGATGACCGACACCAAGGATCCGGAAGAATGATGAGCGCGAGCAGCCCACCTTTCTCGCCCGGCTCTAGAACAATCACGACAAGGGCCGAGTTTCAACTCTACTGGGGTCACCATCTCAACTTCCTGTTGGGGGGCGAGTGCATTCCCTTCGACTTTGAGTTTCCGCCGGTCGAGTCCCTGGTCGATGCCGTTCGTTCTGATCCTGAGGCTCGTATTTTGAGAGGGAAGAAGGGTGATCGGGCTGACGAGCAGGACATTTCCGAGCAGTTTCGCGTTCTCTCTCTGGAGGAGGCGCTGACAGCTCCCTTTCAGATGTCGCATTTCAATCTGTCCAACTTCTATAACACGGGGGAGATTCTATGGCGATTCCGTGAGCAGGTCATGGCGCCCTGGAAGAACTTTCTCCGTGAGGCAGGCTTCAGTTGGCGTCGATGCAGGTGAAACTTGAATAGTGAGCAGTAATGAAGTGATCAGTGCAGTAATGAAGTGATCAGTGAACAGTACTGGAAACAGGTGTTGCCGTGCACGGATAGACTGCCGGCATCGCGAAGCCAAGTCCGGCAGAGCCGCGAACGACTTGACTCGTTAGCAGTATGCCCCACGTTTCGGGGAGAGAGCTGGACAACAGCAGAATCTCGCAGATCCCCGACTGGAGTTTCTTTCTCGAACGGGGCCAGCATCACTGGGGGCTGGACCGAGCTATGTCAATTGAACTCGAGTACTCGAATCAGGAAGGCCCAATGGTTTGCGACATCCTCGATCCGCATCCAGGTTGGTTTTCCCGCACCGTGTCCGGCACGGGTCTCAATCCGGACGATGATCGGATTCGCGCAGCCCTGAGCCGCCTGCAAAGCGGCCCCGAATTTGTAGCTATGCCAGGGGACTACCCGGTCGTCGTGGTCTCCAGTCGTGATCAGGGTAGGTGGATAACAGGTGCCCGGTGAGACGTTGTGATAGGGAGAGTAGGCATAGAGCGCCTTGAATTCCTCCTCTTGTTCACTCAGACCATAGTCGCTGGACCACTGCCTGGCATTGGCGCTGGCGGTATGGTAGCGCAGCATATCCAAGACTCCGACTGCCTGCAGGGCCGCGCCAAATAGCTCGGGCCGCTGCGTCAGGGCGGCGCCAACCAGGAGGCCGCCATTGCTGCGCCCCTGGATCGCGAGTTTCTTGGAGGATGTGTAGCCGTGTTGGATGAGCCACTCCGCAGCGGCAATGAAATCATCGAACACGTTCTGTTTCTGGAGTTTGGTTCCTGCAAGGTGCCAGGCCTCACCGTATTCAGATCCACCCCGTAGATTGGGGATAGCCAGCACTCCCCCCAGTTCCAGCCACACCATCCGGTCGGTCCGATACTCTGGTGTCAGCGCGACATTGAATCCACCGTAGCCGTAGAGCAAGGTCGGGTTCTGACCGTTCAGGGCGGCGTCTTTGTGGTGCACCAGGAACATCGGTATGCGGGTCCCGTCCTTACTCTCGAAAAACACCTGTTTGGTCACGAACAAGCTCGTGTCCGCCGAGACCTTTGCTTCCTTGAAAAGGGAGCTCTTTCCGGTCTTCACATCGTAGCGATAGATCGCAGTAGGAGTGGTGAAGTCGGTGTAGGAGTAGAAGGTCTCACTGTCTTCCAGGTGACCCACGAAACCCTCGGCGGTCCCCACACCGGGCAAGGAGACGGACGACTCGAGAGTGCCCTCGAGGCGGAACACTTTGACTACGCTTTGGGCATGTTCCAGGTATTGAGCGATGATTCGACCGCCAACCAGGGTTGCTATCTCTAGTACTTGCTCCCGTTCGGGGACGATTTCCTCGAGGGCGACACCCGCTTTGTCTGCGTCTACCGCAATGACGCGGCCGTTGGGCGCATCACGCGTAGTTTGGAAGAAGAGCAAAGATCCGCGGCTGCCCAAAAAGGTGTAGAGCGCATCCCAAGCATCGAAGAGACGGACAACCCGGGTGCCGTTTTGACGGGTGCCGTTTTGCTTCAAATCCTGGAAATAGATGCCGTTCGAGTTATAGCCGTCGAAGACCTCAATGATCAGGTAGCGGCCGTCCTCGGTCAGCCGAGGATACGGGTTTCGCGTGGGATGATCCGTGATCGAGAATACTGCTCTGTCCTCCTGTTGTGTATCGCCGAGCCGGTGAAAGTAAATGCCGACCTGCTTCGAATCGTCGCCTTTTCCATCCGGACCCTGAGGGTAGCGGCTGTAGTAAAAACCCTGGTTGTCACGCTTCCAGGAAACACTCGTGAACTTGGTATACCTGAGCTCATCTTTCAGGTCCTTACCCGTATTTACATCGCGGACTCTCCAGATGTCCCAATCGGTTCCTCCATCAGAAACGCTGTAGGCAAGCTTCAAACCATCCGGACTTGGAATGTACTGTGATAGGGAGATTGTAGCGTCTCGACTGAAGGTATTGGGGTCGATGAGCACTCTCGGCGTCTGCTCGGATCCCTCGCTGACATAGAGCACGCTTTGATCCTGAAGGCCGTCGTTCCGTTCAAAAAAATAGCGCCCCCCCTCTTTCACTGGCACTGTGAATCGCTCGTAGTTCCAGAGCTCCGTGAGGCGATCCTTGATCCAACCATGCCGTTCAACCGATTCCAGATAGGGTTGAGCCAGGGCATTCTGCTGCTCGACCCACGTCGCGATCTGTTCGGAGTCTCCGGCTTCCATCCAACGGTAGGGATCGGCTACGCGAACGCCGTGATAGTCGTCGACCTGGTTGCCTTGAGCGGCATCGGGATATGTCATGTTCTCCACCTGAGCATCGGGGGATTCCGCTTCCTGCGGACTACAGCCTGCTGCTGCAGAGAGCGAAATGAGGGCGACGAATAGTAAGCCAAGCGACGAAGTGGCTCTGTCGCTAGAGTGCAGTTCTTGAGTTGGCGACATGAACGTCGGAGTCTATACCTTGGTGGGTTGGTATGACAATAACGGGCGAGCCCAGTCGGGTTTGCAGACAGGGTTTCAGCCATTCGGAGGGAGCCCTGACTCAAATTAGTCCCGCCCCCAGTGATGCTGGCCCCATTCGAGAATCTGGTTATGCACTTAACTCCGGAAAAAGTCACCACCACCTAGTAAAAAAGGTGAGAGACAGGAGGTGAGTGGATGTACGAAAAGATGAATTTGTTGGAGTTTCAAGAGCGTTTTGCCACAGAAGAAGCTTGTCTGAGTTACCTGATGCAGAAACGCTGGCCGGAAGGATTTGTCTGTCCCCGTTGTGGGGGTCAAGGAGGCTACTGGTTGCAGCACCGGCGATTGATGGAGTGTCGCCAATGCCGGTATCAGGCTTCTTCCACCGCCGGGACGATTTTCCACAAGACGCGGGTGCCCCTGAGATATTGGTTTTGGACCATCTTCTTGATGAGCCGTTGCAAAGCGGGCTACTCGATGAAGGGACTGCAGAAGCTGCTGGGAATCGGAAGCTATCGGACGGTCTGGATGATGGGACATAAGATCCGACAAGCCATGGCCAAACGTAATGACTGCTACCAATTAAGTCACCTGGTGGAGCTGGATGACTCTTTCTTTGGAGGCCGACGACGAGGGAGAAATCGTCGGGGTCGCAAGCGAGGACGAGGGACCGAAGGCAAGGCCAAAGTTCTGGCCGCGGTGGAGATAACGAAAGCCGGGGGGCCGAGGTTTCTAAGTCTGGATGTGGTCGATGACATAACCAGCGACAATGTGAAGCGGGTCGCCTGGGCGAGGATCGACCCCGGAGCTCAGATCCGAAGCGACGCCTATCACGCGTTTGTCGGTTTAGCTCAAGCCGGCTACCAGCATGAACGCGTCCGGCTCGAGTGGGTGGGGATGGGTTTTGAACAGTTCCCATGGGTTCACACCCTCATTTCCAACTGCAAGACTCAGCTCCAAGGGACTCAGAAAGCGGTCAGCCTCAAGCACCTTCAACGTTACCTGGCTGAGTTTTGTTACCGTTTCAATCGTCGTTTCTGGGAATCCGAGCTCTTCGACCGTCTCCTGACAGCCTGTTCGCTCTATCCCACCGTCACCTATCCGGAGTTAAGTGCATAACCAGATTCGAGAAAGAAACTTTAGTCGGGGATAGGGGAGATTCTGCTGTTGTCCAGCTCTCTCCTCGGAACTGGGGTTCCTATTGCTGAACGGTCAAGTCGTTCGCGGCTCTGCCGGACTTGGCTTCGCAATGCTGGCAGTCTATTCGTGCACGGCAACACCTCTTTCCGAACACTGTTCACTGCTCACTGCACTACTGCTTACTATTCAAGTTCCAGCTTGGTGAGTCAGAGCAGGATTGGCAAGATCATTGAAATGGCGCGACCTGGTTGGAGGATCTATAATAGGGGGGAAATGCATCCTGAAGGTAATCGGTGGGTCCCACCGAGGGCTGCGGTGGGAATATCTTTTTTGCTGTCTCTGGTTACCATCCTGAGCCCTGTTTTTCTGCCGGGTCAGCCCCAGAACGCCCCCTCTCCCGGTTCGGGTCAGGCACCTGGCTCCAGGTTTCAGGAGGAAATTCTTCCCGTACTCCAGACACGCTGCCTTGGGTGCCACAGTCGCAAGATCCGCAGTGGCGGACTGTCTCTCGAGAGTCGGAACGATGCGCTCGGGGGAGGAAGTCGCGGTCCGGCGATTGTCCCCGGGAAGCCCGGCGAGAGCCGATTGATTCAGGCTCTGTCCTATCGAGGTGAACTGAAGATGCCTCTGGGTGGTAAATTGCCCGATTCGGAGATCGATTTGCTACGGCGCTGGGTAGAACTCGGAGCGCCCTGGGCGGATATGGGCCCTGGTGTGGCCGGACACTGGTCCTTCCAGCCAGTGCGACGCCCTTCGGAGCCTCCCGTTGAGCGGCCCGAGTGGGTTCGAAATCCGATCGATCGTTTTATTCTGGCGAGACTGGAAGCGCAGGAGTTGCAGCCGTCCACCGAGGCGGCTCCGGCGACGCTGCTGCGGCGGCTCAGCCTTGACCTGGTCGGTTTGCCACCTTCACCGGCCGAAATTGACGCGTTTCTCTCCGAACCCAGTCCCAGTGCCTACGAGCGGGTGGTTGACCGTCTACTTTCCTCTGAACACTACGGTGAGCGATGGGGACGTCGTTGGCTGGATGTGGCTCGCTATGCGGACTCCGACGGGTTTGCAGACGGACCCCGGCAGATCTGGATGTACCGTGATTGGGTCATCAAGGCCCTCAACCGGGATCTTCCCTTCAACCAATTCGTCGTTGAACAGCTGGCCGGAGATCTGCTTCCCGATGCCAGCAACGAGCAAAGGGTTGCCACTGGCTTCCACCGGAATACCGTCCTGAATCTGGAGGGCGGGGTGGATGTAGAGCAATATCGGGTCGAGGCGGTGGTGGATCGGGTGGAGACCACGGGGGCTGCCTTTCTAGGGCTGACATTGGGCTGCGCCCGCTGTCATGACCATAAGTACGATCCCATCTCTCAGCGAGAGTTCTACCAATTCTATGCCTTCTTTAACAACGTGGACGAGAAGAGTCCGGATTGGGAGGGTACGGATAAACCCAAGCACTGGCCCCTACTGGAGTTTGGAGAGAAGGAGGAGTTTGCCAGACGTGACGTGATCCGCGCCCAGCTGCAGCTCCTGACCCAGGAATTGAAGGACTACGAAACCCAGTTGCTGTCCGGCCTTGCGCGGTGGGAAAGAAAAATGACTCCGGAAGGTCGGGCCAAGTTGAAGCCGGAAATACAGCGGATCCTGGATCTACCGGTGGATCAGAGAAATGAGATCCAGACCAAGACCCTCAACAAGCTCTACAAGGAGATGGACCTGGGTTATTCGACCCGGCTAAGAGGCGTCGAAGCCGTTGAGGCCGTTGAGCCGAAGTTGAAGAGTACCCTGGTGATGGAGGAACTGCTCACTCCAAGAGAGGCCTACATCCATCTAGGAGGCGAGTTCACCCGTCGGGGAGATCTGGTGCGGCCGGGTGTTCCAACGGTCTTGCCTCCCCTTGCTTCCGACTCCGCTCCAACGCGCCTCGATCTCGCCCGCTGGCTGGTGCATTCCGAGAATCCCCTGACGGCCAGGGTGACGGTCAACCGGATCTGGCAGCGCTACTTCGGAACTGGGTTGGTGGACACCGAGAATGACTTTGGAGTCCAGGGATCTTTGCCTTCGCATCCTCTGCTTCTGGATTGGCTGGCTTCCGAGCTGATTCGGAGGAATTGGAGTCTGAAGGCGTTGCACCGACTGATCGTCAGCTCGACTACGTATCGCCAATCCTCGGGCTACCGTCCGGAGCTCGAGCGGATTGATCCGGCAAACCGTTTGTTGGCGCGCCAACGTAGGCTCCGTCTGGAGTCGGAAGTAGTGCGGGACGTGTGCTTGGCTGCTAGCGGCCTATTGAACCGGGAGATCGGAGGACCCAGCGTCTTTCCTCCTCAGCCTGCGGGAGTGAGCAAGCTGGGCCACAGTCAGCGGGAGTGGAACGCCAGCAAAGGCAAGGACCGCTATCGCAGGGGCCTCTATACGCATTTCTGGCGATCGACGCCCCATCCGGCGTTGATGGTCTTCGACAGTCCAAATGGAGTTACCAGCTGTACTCGGCGCAGCCGCTCCAACACACCGCTGCAGGCACTGACCCTGCTCAATGACGAGGCCTTTTTCGAATTCGCTCAAGGACTGGCTCGGCGATTGATGGCTGAGGCTCCCCAGCAGGATTCGGAGAGGATCGGCTACGCTTTCAGTCTTTGCCTTACCCGGCAGCCTACTCCGGAAGAGAGATCCCAGTTGGAGAAGTACCTTACCCGACAGCGGGATGATCTGCGGGCTGACCCGTCCCACGTTCATACGCTGGTTCCTTTAGATTCGGGGGAGAATGATGTCGAGGAGTTAGCCGCCTGGACCTTGCTCTCCAGCGTTTTGTTGAATCTGGATGAGTTCATCACACGGGAGTGATTAACTGTTGGGTAGAGCCCTTGTACCCTGTCAATTTAGAGATTGTGGGTTATGGACGAGCCGGGTGGTCGAGGTCAAGGCGCGCGGCCACAGGCATAGCAGGGCTACGTCGAGGACGCGCAACACAGAGATCGGCCGCCAGGGCCGTCCAGAACCTACAATTTCTAGATTGACAGGGTACTAGTATGATAGGACAGAGATGAGGATGAATACGAAGGATAGGTGGCTGCAGGAGACTACGCGGCGGCATTTCTTCAGCCGCTGTTCGATGGGTCTGGGCCGTGTCGCCCTGGCCTCACTTCTCAGCGATGGGCGACTTCTGGGGCAGGACCTGGTTGCTTCGACTCCGCTGATGCCGAAGGAGCCTCACTTTCCGGCCCGCGTCCGAAACATCATTTTTCTTTATATGGTAGGCGGTCCCAGTCAGCTTGACCTGTTTGACGACAAGCCCAGACTCCGCGAGTTGGATGGACAGCCCATCCCTGACTCCTTCCTGAAGGATAAGCGCTTCGCCTTCATGGACTTTTTTACCAAGGAGAAGCCGCAGCTCCTTGGATCGGAGCGGGTGTTTCGGCGCTACGGCCAGTCGGGAAAGACCGTCTCCTCCTGCCTGCCTCACACCGCTTCCATCGTGGACGATCTGGCCTTTATCTCTACGGTTTCCACGGACAACTTCAACCACGGCCCCTCCCAGGTTTTCAGCAATACCGGATCCAGCCGACCCGGCAGGCCCAGCATGGGGTCCTGGATCAGCTACGGTCTGGGGAGCGAGGCCCAGGACTTACCGGCCTTCGTGGTCTTGCAGTCCGGTCCCCTGGGACCCCGCGCCGGTGCCACGAATTGGGGGAGCGGCTTCCTCCCCAGCAGCCATCAAGGCGTCCCCTTCTTCAGCGGCGGTGACCCGATCTTAAATCTCTCCAGCCCCGGGGGTATGAGTCCTCAGCAGCAGGGGGAGCGGGTGGAGGCGATCCGTAAACTCAATCTAGCCCATCTGGCCGAGACAGGAGATCCTGAGATTTCGACCCGGATCGCTTCCTATGAGATGGCGTACCGGATGCAGACCAGCGGACCGGAGTTGATCGATTTTTCCCAGGAATCTGCCGAAACCCTCGAGAGTTACGGCGCCGAGCCAGGTGCACGGTCGTTTGCCAACAACTGCCTACTGGCACGTCGCCTCGTAGAGCGAGGTGTGCGCTTTGTCCAGCTCTATCACAGCCAGTGGGACCACCACGGGAATGCGGATGTGAACCTGTTGGAGGGGCTGGATCAGGTATGTCTGGAAACCGACCGTCCCTGTGCCGCCCTGATTCGGGATCTGAAGCAGCGGGGACTGCTGGACTCGACGTTGGTGATCTGGGGAGGCGAGTTCGGTCGCACGCCCATGGGAGAGAAGAGGGCTTCCCTTGGCCGGAATCACCACATAGACGCCTTCACGATGTGGTTCGCCGGCGGAGGGATCCGCGGTGGTCAGACCATTGGAAAGACGGATGAGCTAGGTTTTTCTGCCATAGAGGATCCGTTGCACGTGCACGACGTCCACGCCACCATCCTTCACCAGTTGGGACTTGACCACACCCGATTGACCTTCCGTTTTCAAGGTCGGGAATTCCGCCTAACCGACATAGGTGGTAAGGTGATAAACAAACTCTTGGCATAGTGCCGGACGAATAGTCCTGCCAATCGTAAGGGTCCGAACCCGACGATTTCAGCGCTGACTGAGCACGCCGAGGCCGATCCCGGCCACATCAGGGATCTGAACCAGATGCTGGACGATGCAGTGGCGAGTCAAGAGGACCAGGAGTGTATCAAGTACAACCTGCTCGCTGTCCTCGACGGGCAAGAGTGCCCATCCTACAGTGGCCAGGATGCTATCGTTGTTCGTGGTTAGAGAGAAACCGAAACGCTACCGGAACACAAAGGAGTAGAGCTTGGCGTTCTTGAAATAGAAGCGCAGCTTTATGGGCTTACCTTCGAGCCGGCTCAGATCAGAGGATCCTTTCCATGAAACCACCTTCGAGAGTCCTCCCGTGGTGATCGGATCGGACTCCTCGAAGCCGAAGCCTTTCACGAATTGGTGATCCGGTCCCAGAATTTCAACCCGGACCTCGCAGGGGCCTGCGCCCCACTGCCGCAGCGCGGACTTCACATTGAGGTGTAACCGACTCCCCGAGAAACTGAAGGAACGCGTGGTCATCTGGCTGAGGGTGCTGGTGCCGCTCTTGGAAGTCCCTAAACGGTTGAGCTTCATGGCACCCTTGGCGCCGTTCACCGAAACGAAACCATCCTGTCGACTGATGGCCAGCCCAATCGCGCCAATAGCCTCATCGCCAAGCTCCAGAAGATGTTCCGGTGAACGCCAGTTCGCTCCCGTATAGAAGCTCAACATCCGACCCTGCACGACTACGGGTTGATCCGGATACACCACCGAGGAGTCGAAATCTCCGTTATCCCCTCGACGAATGAAGGGCTCCCTGAACTCCCGGTTGTAGTGAATGCCGTCCCGGCTGAATACGATCTGGGGCAGGATCGTGGTGTCGGTAGTGCGAAAGTTCCACAGCAGCCCCAAATAGATACCCTGGTAGGTAATGGCCGGCATGTCGTAGAACTCGGTATCCGGATAGTCCTGTTCGTCTGGCACGATGATGGTTTCGGGGACTCCCCAATGGATCATGTCGGGGCTTTCCACCCGTCCAATCAACCTTCGATCCAGTGAGCAACGCTGATGGAGACAATTCTCCAGGTGGGCGGCGTAGGTCTTTCTGATGGGGTCCCATCCCATGAACTCCGTGGGTCCCCATCGACCAATCCGGGGAGAGGTGTCGATGACCGGGTTCTTCCCATAGGCAGTCCAGTCGAGTCCATCGGGTGAGAAGTAGAGATCGAACTGCATGGTGGTATCGGTGGATCCGTGGCGAATGAGGCCTTTGTAGAGCTTGTTGGGGTCAGTCTCGTTGGCGTCTCGGAACATGTAGGGCATGACCCTGTTTTTGGGGAGCAGGTTGTTGGCCTTGGATCCATTGAATTCGACGAGATTGAGCACGGGTTTCTCCCAGTGGATACCATCTTTGGAGGTTGCCAGGCAGGTAACGGGTTGGCCTTCACCATCCACAATGATCTCTTTTTCTCCTTGCGTTGCCCTGAAGGTGTAGCCGCTATAGATCATGTTGAAGCTGCCGGTCTCGTCCGGGAAAACATGTGAGACCCGAACATCCCTGCCTTCCCAGGGGTGTTCGGGGCGAATCACTGGATTGTGCTTGACCTTCACGGCTGGATTCATTACCCGCCGTGCCCCACTGATGCTCTCGATCAGGGAGTCATCCACGAACAGCTGTCGCTCGGGGCCCAACTGGATCAGCTGTCCCAGGGCCGTGTTGCCGGCCATTGCTATCAGAACGAAAAACAGGTTTGCTCTCATCTCTCTCCTCCGGTCTTCGAAAGTGTATTCCCTCAGTAGTCCTCGCCGTTGAGGCTCTCTACGACGGAAACAAGCCAGGCCTCCAGAGTCTCGCGCATCTCGCGAACGCGACCGTTCTCGCCGCTGCTTCGATCATATTCTTCCTTGGGGTCTTGGACCAGGTTGTAGAGTTCCCAGCGGGGTTCTTCGTTGTCTGAAATGCGGTGCAGCTTCCAGTCGCCGTCAATCCAGGCTGAATGTCCTGGGAAGCGATTTTTTGGGTAGGGAGGCTGTGGGAGCTGGGCCGCCAGCTGGCTGGATCGGTGTGGTGGCAGATCGCCACCCGACGCCTGCGTCTTGAGTAACTCTCCCATCCACTGAGCCGAGGGAGTACCTATGCCATCGGTTGGGTAGTCCCAGAACCCCATGGGTTTTTGGCGTCGTCCCACCCTCCCGTCGATGAGTCCGAGGAGGCTGATTCCATCGAGTGGAGGCTGGTGTTGCCTGTGGACACCGACGATCTCCATGAGCGTAGGATAGATATCACTCGTAGTCGCCCTGAAGTTCGTAACCCCCGGTGTCGGCAGGCGAGCAGGCCACTCCAGGATCGAGGGAACCAACAGGCCTCCTTCATATAGAGTCCCCTTGTGCCCACGGCGGCCCCCGCTGGAGCCAATATCTCGTAGAGCCCCGTTATCGCTGCAATACCAGAGCACCGTATTCTCTCGGATTCCAAGTTCTCGGAGGCTACTCCGTAGTTTGCCGAAGGCATGGTCCATGCCGCTGATCTCACCCAGGAAGTTCTGCATCTTTTCGGGTTGGTCGTCGTAGAGCTTGCGATATTCTTCCGCCGCCTGGTGGGGTCCGTGGGGAGAACCGAACCAGACCACGGCCAGGAAGGGCTTTCTTTCCCGTACCCTTTCTCGAATCCAGGCCAAGGCCGCTTCGGCAATGACCCTGGAGCTCTCCCCCTTAGCTTGGACAGCCTTGCCCTTGAGGCTGAAGATGGGATCATTGTCGAAGTAATTGGGGGCGCTTAGCCAGTGATCGAACCCATTCACTCCAGGATGGGCCGGACTGTCTCTTCGCACCGAACCCAGATGCCACTTGCCGAAATGGGCCGTGGTGTAGCCGGCAGTTTTCAAGGTTTCGGCCAAGGTGGTCTCCTGGGGGCGTATGGGATAACCCCACTGGAGCACACCCGAGCGATTGGGATGTCGTCCAGTCAAGACGCTGGCCCTGGTGGGGGAACAAACCGGTGCTGCGGCGTAGAACCGATCGAAGCGCAGACCAGCTGCTGCGGCCCTGTCGAAATTCGGGGTCTCGAGAACAGGATGACCGTTGTAGGCCATGTCACCCCAGCCCTGGTCGTCGGCCATTACCAGCACGATGTTTGGCTTCTCTCCCGTGGATGCTTCTGCCAATCCCATGAGCAGAAGGCAGGGGACGATCAGTGTCTTCATCGTCGTCTTCGAGAGGAGGATAGCCACAACGGCTATTATTCTCGCCAATTACTGAAAGAACCAGCAGTCCCTCAAGATTGCGCTGTTGTCCGCTCTCTCCTCGGAGCTTGGTTTGGTTCGTAACTGTGTTGGAGGGTTGGGATAGTAGTCGATCGTGTGGAACTTGGTGCTTGTGATTAAATTGGTGCTTGCTCGTCTTGTCTTTTTAAGCCTTTAGCTATCTCGTGTTGCCTGGGTTTTACTGCTGTTTGGGCCTTGCTGCTCACTAATTGCTCACCATCCGGGGGGTTCATTATATCGTCCGATGCTGTCCAAATCCGCTAGTCAAAACACTCACCCCTACTGAACGGCCGGCGGCCGCTGGAGGGTCTGAAGTTGGAGGACGCCGATCCCATGACGAAGACGGGCCGGCATCGGGTCAGCTGGGGTGGGAAGAGCGATCTGAGCAAACTGGCCGGGACCCCCATCCAGCTGAAGATCTCGATCCAGAATGCCAAACTGTACTCGTTTCAATTCGAATAGCGTGCGCGATCCGACACCGGTCGCTGCACACCCATCTGATACGCTTCGCGCCAGGCCGCTGAAGTGGACTGATTGGAGAAGGAAGAGCTTGAAGCCTCTCGGCGGTATGAGGTGGCTCGCTACAGCTGGAGCAGGAGCTTAATGTTTTGGCCCCAGGACGTCGCCCACCGGAAGCAGTTCGATACCCTCCCCCTCCTTCGGACTCTTGATCCGAAACCGCATGGAGGTCACTTCGGCACCGGCAGGACCATATCTGTTCTTGCCCAGACCCTCGTGACTGCCCACGGCAAGAATGCTCCCGTCTTCCAGGACGCAGGCGTCGGGGTAGTAGGCCAGGGGATCATAGGTAAAGCCGCGGTCTTCGCCAGGCTTGATCCAGCTTTTCCCGTTGTCGCTACTGTAGATGACCTGACCGTTGTCTCGGCGGCCCGAACAGTAGACGAGAGCAACAGTGCCATTGGGCAGGACTTGAAGGGAGCCGCGCTTGAAGTGGACAGCCTCTCCGCCGGGAAAGAGCTGCTTCGAGCTAGTCCAGGTTCGACCCAAATCCGCCGACTCGAACCAATGGGAGGTTGGCCGTGTGACGAAGCCTATACGACCGTCAGGGAGATAGCCGCCCGTCGACTCGGTCGAGTCGAAGTCATTACTGCCGGTCACGCTGAGCCCTTCCCAGGTGGTGCCTTTGTCGCGTGACCGGGCCACCACGGTCAGCCAGCGGGTTCCCCAGGTCAGCTTCTTCGGCGTTGGCCAGCCCGTTCCGCCCGGAATGGGGGAAACCGTGTAGATGGCCAGTACCGCACCGTCTGGCGCTTCCAAGAGGCTGTAGATGGCGTCGAGTCTCCCGAAGAAGGAAAGACGGCTCGCTTCGTGCCAGGTTTCGCCGTTGTCCTCGCTGCGGAAGACGATGTTTTCCTGGGGGAGCCGGTTGACCGTCACTCTGGCGAATTCCAGAGGCGAGGTCGGCATCCGCTTCCAGTAGCCATAACTGCTCTGAATGACCGCCGTCGCCAGTATGGTGCCGTCCCCAAGTTGAATCACATCAGAGGCGTAGTACGCTCCCGGCACCAGGGGCAGTGCCTTGGGCCGGGTCCAGGTTCTGCCGCTGTCGCGGCTGCGGATCCACATGATCTTGCCTCCGGTGGGACAGTCCCACTCGAAGATCCACGCATACTTCCTGCTCAAGTGCGCCTTCTCCTCGGGTGGCATATCCAGCGGAGTGGGCCATGAGGCGTGCCAATAGCCGGCACTGAACGTCACATACAGATCACCGTTTTTCAGCCGGACGACATCGGGCCAGCCACACCAGCCGCCGAACCCGTGAAACGCCTCGGGCGTGTTCACCGTGGGCGAAACGAGGATCTTCCGAAACTGGTCGAATCGTTTCGTCGTCCCGCCGTTCACGTAGGTGGCGGCCAACGCTGCCGATACGATGAGAACCCCGAAGCGGGAAGGCGTAGGGCAGGCTATTTTGCGATTGCCTGTCATTCGGCCCTACTGGAACCGTAGAGAGAAGAGATCGGCGTCTTTCAGGATGAAGCGGAGCCTAACAAGTTTACCTGGTTTTGTCAACTTGGGAGGGCATCGGCGACAATGCGCGGATGGAATCCAGCTACAAAGGCTGCCGCTTCCCACCTGAGATCATCGGTCACGCAGCCTGGCTCTATCACCGCTTCACCTTGAGCCTTCGAGACGTGGAGGATCTGCTGGCGGAGCGAGGGATCATCGTCTTCTATGAGGCCATTCGGAGGTGGTGAAATCGAACGGCGGCTTCGACAGCAGAACACGCCCCTTCTCCCAAGGGATGCGGGCGATCTTTTGCTGGAGCTCCGCGTCGGGGATACTCTCGTCGTAGGTGCCACGATACTCCGTCACGGCCTCAAGCTCACCCCGATCGAGTCTTGCCAGAAGCTCGCGGGATGGCGCGAGCGACTTGCCGCCGGATGGTCCGTGCACTTGCGATACGGACCGCCGGCGTTCGGATCGTTCGACAGGCTGGAACAGCGAGGTATCTACCCCAACGCCGACGATAGCACTTTTCGACTGGAGCGCATCGGTCGTCGTCGAAGATGTGATAGACGGCACCCGTTCTTACAGACCGCGTCCGATTGGATCGAAATCGAACCGCAGTAGAGTAAGGATGTGGCGCGGTGGTCTAAGGTTCGGCCTATCTGTTACCGCCCCTTTCGTCTGGCGGTGCCTCAATAGCCGGACCATCACTCCGTTTCCACATCCTCCTCATCGAACCGGACAGGCGGAACTACCGCATCCGGCTCTCGGACAAGACTCACGCCTTCACCCACGGCTCGCCGCGCCCAAGTTGGGTCAGGCGCACGAGCCCGAAGGGCCCGTAGAGGTGCGAGAGTGGATACGTCCCGCCCTTGCGTCGCCTGACCTTGTACTTATGGCGCAGCCACCGGCGCAGCCGCGTAGCGGTGAAGCTGTCGAGCGCACGGTAGGCCCGGCTGGTCGTCCCTACCCGAGAGTAGTTCGCCCAGCCGCGCAGAGCGCGGTTCAACTGCTGCACCAACTCCGTGGTCTTGCGCCAGTTCACCCAGCCACCGCTGAAGCGATAGCTGGGCTCAGCCTTCGCTTTCGCGTGTAATGCCCTCTGTAGTTTCTGAACCCTTTGCGGAGTTGATAGGTTGCCCAATCTCCTGGTCCCTTCACTACGTCCTGCATTCGTCTTGAACTAAGGCTCCTTCCCTCCACCGGCATTACCCGGCTTCCTCAGTACTACGGGCCTCTCCGCCACCCCCAGGCGCCCGGCCTGTCCCTCACGGGCTTCCGGTTGGCCATCCCTGGCCACGCCTAGGGGCTTCCCGTGTTGCGTGCGCTTCCCTGGTGTACATGCTGTCGCCACTACCCCGGCGCAGCGACTGGGTGCCCACTTCGCTCACTTCCCCAGCCGTATCAGCCTTCCCCGGTCTAGGAGCCGGGTCGGCCTGCGCATCGTCCTTTTCGAGGCTTGCTCAGCGTTCACTCACGTTACGGCCTGCACACTCGCGCGGTCACCAATTCGTGACTCGCTTCACCAGAGGCTTCAACCATTTCGTTACCTCCATAGTTGCTCCGGTTGCTTCCGGCTGGAGCGGTTGCCGGGTGGGGCTTTCACCCACTGGGAAAAGCGCCGCCTTACCACGGCGCACCCTAGAAGCAGACATTCAGGTCTTCCGCGCGGTGGAAGACAAAGCCTCTGGATTCGAGGGTCATTCTTCCACTCCTGAGATTGCCCTCAACCGTGGTTTGGGAGATCCCAATTTCACTGCGGACCGATGTAGAATCACCCCATGGCCCGCGAATACGGCCCCTTCAGAGAGCGATTCGAGGAATACATCCTGGCTCGAACATGCTGCTTTGGATGGGCCTGATAGGGTGCTGATAGACGAGCAGATCTCTGCCTGTCTGAAGGACCTGGGCTACTCAGGAGAACTCGCTGACGAGGTGCCTCCAGATCAACCCGACTCTAGCTTCCCAGAGGAGGAAGCTCTGCCGCCTGGCTTAGAGGAGCTGCTTCAGATTGTCAGAGCCGCAGCCGCTGCCACACCCTTGGAGTTCATGCGAGTAGTGCTAGCTTCCTCGGATGACGGGCGGTTCGTCGAGGTGACGGGGGGACCTGAATTCCGGAAGGAACTCGGAGTCGCTTTCCGCGAGAATCTCCTGGCTCTGGGAATGCTGGGTTGGGAGCTAGGATATCGGAAATCACCGCCAGTCCCATCTCAAGGCATCGGTTTCTAGGTACGGACAGCGTTCTCGCGCTGACCACGCCTCAGTATTCAAGGATGGCTCCAGGGGGGCCAGGACGTAGGGAGTGCCTGCTGCTGGGCATCGACGACCATCTGCTGCCCTTCAGAAGGAACCTCTGCTACTACCTTTCCCGTCCCGAGGTTCGGAAGGAGCCTGTCCTCGCGCCGTCGATGAATCACGCCAGCAGAAGTCATCTCGTTCGTTCGCGTCGGTGAGTGGGAGAAATCCGCCGCAGCCATCTCACCCACCAGCGCCTCAGCGATCTGGAGAACGATGCATCTGATCATTGTGCTCCTTGTTCTCCAGAAAGTCTCACGCACAGTGCTCGGAGGGCACTGGACTCGGCCAAGTGGAAGTCCTTGCGCTCGCCGAGATAGAAATCGAAGCACCGGGCCCGCGCCAGGCCTTCTATCGTGGCTCCCCAGACGAAAGGAGCGGTCAACCGAAAGCCTTCGATGGTGTGGATGTGCCACTCTTCATACTTCCCAGTGTCGTCATACATGCCTTCCCACTTCCCGGTGACGTTGTTCGGGTCATAGATGCTTTCAAGTTCACCAATAGTCGGAAGGCGCCAGTCGGAATAACCGGCCAGTTTCAAATTCCGGGCATACTTATCTGCACCGTCCCACTCGATATCTCTGCCATTGTCAGCTCGGGTCCACATCAGGCCAGTGTCTGGATCCATAACGATATCTCCAGGGGCGAGCTCGTCGATCTCCTCGGCGATGGCAGCAAAAAGATCGCGTCGCTTCCTCAAACTTTCGAGTAGCTCACGTGCATCAGCGGTACTTTCGGGTTCGCTCAGACTCCTCTTAAGCTTGACCACCAGGGCGCTTTGCTCGTCGAAGCCCAAACTGGATGCTCTGACCTGCTCCGCAAGCCCCACGAGATACGAGATAGGAACCTCCGGCGGTCTTGGTAAGGAGTCAGCGAGAATAGTGTTGATAGCTCTCTCTAAGTGGTCCACGGCATCCTCATCCTGCCCCCGATAATCTACAAGCTGGATTGCTGCCAAGGCGGGCGGCAATAGGTCCGTGGATACTCCGTCAGCCACGAGAACCGGTAGAATCGGTTTGCCCAGGTCAGCAGCATATTGGTATTCGCGCTTAGAGGCCTCGGAATCTAGCGCCTCGGGGGCCAGCGCAAAAACGAACACACTACAGGTGCGCACCCGCTCCAGAATTTCCTCCCACCAAACCTGCCCGCCAATTAGCATTTGATCCAGCCAAACCGTATGGCCCAACGCTCTAATATCCTTGGCCAAGGTCCTGACAATGGCCTCACTTTGGCGGCGGCTATAGCTAATGAAAACATCCGACGTGCCGGTCGGAATCCCTCCTGGCTCACTACGTTTGTTCGGATGAGGTCCATGCACTGCACTTTCAGTTGCCCTAAACTCATGTTTGGCCTGGTGGCCCAGTTGCTCCCGCTGGGTGGCAGGTTCTTCGTCTTCTGAGCGCTTAAGCTGGGACAGGTCCTTCAGTAACCTTGTCATGTCATGGGAAAAGTGCTCATGGGTCAGCTTTGCCGCCTGTCTCCTGGCCAGTTTCTTTGGCAGGTTCTTCGTCGGCCAGCAGCTCCTGGGGCCGACCCAACGACTCCGGCTGCAGCGCCGCCAGGGCCGGTTTCGCTTTCTTGTTAAGCTGGGACATGAAGCCACAATCCGTTTCCAGTTGTAGCATTGCTCAAACCTTCCGAGAATCTTCATCCGTCAGATTGATCGGATTCCTCCTCGGGGCGGTTTGGGTGGGAAAAGCTTGCCATGCCTGCCGCTCGGCCGCCCGCAGACCTTCTGCCGCCTCGATCTCGTGCTTCCCGCCGCGCCATGTCCATTTCCGTTTCTTCTAGTGGCTGCTAGGCAGATCTTTGGACCGAGGCATGGCAGCACCGTAGACCAGAGCTGGGATGACCTGAATTTCTCTCTTGAGAGCGCTGGCGATCTCCAATCTGACCCAATCCTCCGAGCTATCCAATCGGCGATTACCCTGCTCATCCCTCACTTCTAACCACTGGTCGCCGATCATGGCGATCAAAGCGTCGCATTGCTTGACAGTCTCGCCAATTACCCTAACAAAGTCGGTGCCTGCCTTGAGTGTGTCGATGTCCATGAAAATGTGCTCTTCGCCAAAGTGCTCAGCCAGCCGGTCATACAACGTCCTAGCGCAAAGAGCGGCAACTTTGTCGTCACGTCGGTAGCTGATGAAGATACCTGGCATGTTGAAAGCCTATGGATTCCAGGAGAACGTAGTCCTATCGTATGCCCAGGATTGAGGGATGGCAACTAGTCTCGCAGATTGAAAGCCTATGGATTCCAGGAGAACGTAGTCCTATCGTATGCCCAGGATTGAGGGATGGCAACTAGTCTCGCAGATTCTCAGTCTCCAACGTTATTGCCCCCTGGAAGGAACCCCTAGACCTGGAAATCGGCGACACCATCATCTGGCGAGGCGAAGGGATGCGCAACGAGGAGGGCGTGATCCTGATCTCCCCAGGGATGAAGGGGAAGGTGAGCACGAGGAGTGAGAATCTGCTGGCTCACGCAGCAAGGAAGGCGGGTCTGCCGATCGATGCAGGACCATGGGTGGTGGTAGAGTTTAAGAATAGGTTCATGGTAGCTAGCAGGACGGGATCTGAGCGCGAGAAATCGAGTCCCTTCCCAACTCTGCGATTCTGGCCGGTACAGTGCTCCCCTAGCTGCTTCGACACCTCTGCAAACCCGGCTGGGCTAGAGCGTTGTCCTTTATTTACTAGCGCTGTATTGTAGGCATATCTAAGGAGTTGCTGGAATAATTGCAGGCCGATCCGCCAAGCACCGCAATACAGTAAAACGACGAAGGAGTGTGTCATGGCTAGTTTTCTCAGTGTAGACGGCGAACTGCAGTCCTTGTACGAGATCCCCGGCCCCGAGTCACCACGAGCACAGGGCTATCAGCCAGTAGAAATTGGGAAGCCCCTGATGATTCGCTACCTGTTCTTTCTTATCAAATGGGGGACGGAGGACAAAAAAGATCAAGAACGCATGATTTCCTCCTTTGTGAAAACCAAAGAGGAAAAGCCTGGTGTTGCGGAGTCCATCAACTACTTCAGTCCCGAAGCCTTTTTCAAGGGTGGCACCTTTGAACTCGAGGACATCGGTGGCCAGTTCTATGGACATGAGCTGGCCTACTACACGAAGTCTTACCTAGGGGAGTCCGTCCGATTGACGACGAAGATTATGGAGTTGGACAACGCCAAAGAGATTGCCGATCCAATAAAATCAGGCATCTCCACGGTTGCTGGTCTTCCCATGCTTGCACCGTTTCTTTCCTACATCTCATTGGCGAGTTCAGGAGTGTCCATCGCGGAGAAACTTATCAATCTGTTCAATCGCGATGATACGATCTTGCCGGGTTTTGACCTGGATTTGCACTACCGGCTCAGCCATGAGAGACAACTTCAAAGTGGTAGGATCGTGTGTGTTCCCAAGCTTGGAGCGGGCAAGGAGTTTAGCGAACAGTATCGACTCTCTCCAACCAACCGAATCGTCTCCAAAGAGAACGGGACTCCTCTTCCTTCCCGGACTTACTTTGTGTTGCAGGTAAATAGTCGAGCCAACAAACTGTACGAGAATTTCGATTACTTTCGTGATGCAGCCAGTCTAATGGAGCAAACAAATCGAGGTGGCGATCCCAATGAGTATGTGAACGCAGTCGTGGACATGCTCAAGGCCCACGGCGACTTCGATGCGATGCGGGAGATCGAGGATCTTGCTCTGGACTCAGACGATGAAGGGTCTGTCCGAAAAGCCAAGGCTCTTTTGAAGGTGATGTCTGCGGACGCGAGAAGGCTGTTCCAACCTCGTTTCGCTTCACTGTTCCCCACCCCTGAAAGCTAGGTGGGCCTTGCTACCCAAGGGTAAGTTAACCGGCGGTCAGAGCCTCCCACCATCGGATCCGGGCAAGGTGATCACGAGAAGCGAGAATCTGCTGGCCCGATGGTGATCGATGGGACCGCAGACGGTCTACCTCGCTGACGGTTGAGTTGCTGGCGAGTGAGAGGCTCCTCGCTTCACCGATCCTCACAAACAAGTTCGATTGGCAGGAACTACCCGAAGTCTATGAGCGCATGGACCAAGGCGACACCGGACTCGTCGGTGTCGTCATCCAGTGGTCCTGACAGCCCTGATCCTTTCTCCTTAAAAAGCAGGCGTTAATCACAACTGCCCAAGAGAGCCCATTACCCAAGACTTTGGACATTGTAACACCTCCCCCGAAACCCCCGATCGCGGGCGTTCGCTCACGAACCTTGAGCTCGCCTGTTTCCCAGCCGATGAAGCCTTTGGCGTAAGTGGAGGCGGCAACCCACGCGTACGCGTACAGGGAATCCAACTAAAATCATGTGTTGGGGGGCTGCTGGACACAGTCAACAACACTTATCTGAGGAAGTACTGGAAGGTTCTCCTTCCCAAGATGAGACCTTGTTTTCGCCAGACGGCTATCTGCTGTCTCACCCGGTCGACGAACGGACCTTCCGGTGAAACTTCCAGGAAGCCGTTGAACTCTTTCGCGGCAGAAGGCGAGGCTAGGCGATTGGCCTCCGCAGGATTCCCATCCCTTGCCTCTACCCATGCAGCTAATGCGAGTGTCCGATTCCTAAAGCGTAAGCCAGCGTCGGCAAGAAACGCCAGCGCTAGCAACTGAACTGCGCTTGACCGATCATCTTGCGCGGGAGTTGTTTCTTGTTTTTTGTACCTTGGGATTCTCGAGTTCCGGGCCAGGTTTCCCCGCTCTGTTGGATCGCGTATCCTGTTCGGACAGAACCCTTTGCTACCGATTATCTTAAGGAGGATCCGATGCCGTTTATCAATGTGAAGATGCTGGAGGGTCGCACCCAGGACCAGAAGCGACGCCTGGTGAAAGCCCTTACCGATGCGATCGTGGAGATCTGTGAAACCAAGCCCGACGGCACCAAGGTAGTAATCGAGGAGATTCCTCGTGGAAATTGGGCCTCTGGGGGTGTCCTACTCTCGGATCGGTGAGTAACGCGGATAAAGCCGGTCTCTGAACAATGGAAAAACTGACGATCCTGGTAGTTGGCTGTGGAAGCTTCGGAGCCCACCTGGCTGAGCTCATCGCGACGCTGCCTCAATTTCAGATTGTAGGGCTCTGTGACCCCGAGGAATCGAAGCTAGAGGCCCTGGCGCAGAGCCTGGACGTGGCTGGGTCTTCCTCGCTTCGGGAGTGCCTTTCCGACTCAGAGGCCCAGGCCGTACTCTTGACCGCCCCCAATCATCTCCACCACTCCTTGGCACTGGAGGCGGCTGAAGCAGGGAAGCACATTTTCTGCGAAAAGCCCATGGCCCTCGACGTCGAGGAGTGCCATGCCATGATCGAGAGCGCGGACAGGGCGGGTATCAAGCTGATGGTTGGCCACAAGCGGCGCCTTCGTCCCCAGTACCAGAAGATGGTTGAGGTTGTCCGCAGCGGGCGACTCGGACGCGTCCTGGCGGTGAACATCAACGGTTTCTACCATCGCGATTGGTGGGGCTGGTGGCTCAAGCGCAAGCAGGGTGGAGGCCTTCTCCATGCGTCCGGAGTGCACGATGTCGACTTTCTTCGCTACATCTGTGGTGAGGCGGGGTCGGTCTTTGCCCGGAGTCCGGTTAAGACCGATCACCGCAGCGACTACGAAGACGCAATCTCGCTCATGATCCACTTCGAGTCGGGCGCGGTCGGGACGCTTCAGGTTTGTCCCTTCTCCGGTGTCCGCACCTTCCGCGAGGCCTTTGGTGTTCACATCGTCCTGGAGCGGGGTGGAGTGCTCTACAACCCCTCCGATTTCAGCGTATCGATTCAGGGTTGGGAAGGCCAGGAGGAGAGATTTGAATTCGATAATGAAGCCGGATTTCGGGAGGCCTACACTACCGAGCTGACGAGCTTTGCGGACTGGGTGCTGGAGGATAGGGAGCCGATATTAACGGGTTGGGACGGTCTCCGCTGCGTGGAGATCATGGAGGCCGCCTACCTTTCGGCTCGCTGTGGACGTGAGGTCCAACTTCCTCTTCCCCGACACAAGGCTCCCAGTGTCATTCTTGGGCCGATTTCCCAGCGGCATGAACCAGGGGAAGCGGAGCTGTATGCCCGCGGACTCTCCATGCCGGAGGGTCCAGCCTTCGACCGGGAAGGGTACCTCTTCGTCGCCAATTGCCGTGCCGATTTCGTCTCGAAGATCTCGCTGGCTGGAGAGGTCTCTCATTTTGTCACCACGGGCGGAAAGACCCAGGGAGTCGCCATACATCCCGATGGAAGTCTCTACATCACGGACCATAAGCATCGCAAGATCTTCAAGTCGACCCCGAAGGGCTCTCTGGAAGTGTTTTGTGATCGTTACCAGGACGGGACTCCCCTGCGTGGTCCCAACGAGATCCTTTTCGGTCCCAATGGAAAGATCTATTTCACCGATCCAGGGAAGGCCTGGCGAGGCCGTCCCGGGGGTAGACTTTCCAGGGTATCGGAGGACGGATTGGCTGGGGTCCTGGCAGACGGACTGGAGTTTACGAATGGACTTGATTTTTCACCCGACGGCTCCCGGATCTATGTAGTTGAGACCACCACCGGTAAGGTCCTGACTGCGCTCCTGGATCGGGAAGGTAGCCTGGTGGAGGGGTTGATCGAGTTCGTGCACTTCGCGGGCCGAGTAGGTCCTGATGGCATTCGTGTTGCCGCCAACGGAGATCTCTACGTCACGCTCTTCGGTCATGGCCAGATTGCGGTGATTTCGCCTTCAGGGGAAGAGATCGATCGACTTCAAGTTCCCGGCCTTTTTCCAACCAACGTCATTTTCCGGGGGACCAAGCTCCTGGTCTGTGAGGGACAGACCGGAGCGATCTGGACGCTGGACCTTGGTGTAGAGGGTGTTCTATCCTATGCGGAGCGTGTCTGGTTGCAGGAGGCTCAGGGAGGTTTTCCATAGGAAGACCCCTCATGGAAAGACGAAATGGTATGCGCGACATTACGATTCTACCGACCTTGGCTTTACTGCTGGGGCCTGCATGCTCCGGCGGCGGGGACGAATCGGCGGAGGGCACTTCGCCGACGGTGAATGAGGCGCCCAAAGCGGGGGCAGGCACGGGACCGGCGGCAAACCCCTCCGGCTCGTCGAGTCCCAAGTCGGCGGGAACATCGTCGGATGCGCCTCCGCGCCTCGACCTCATCAGCTATGCTCAGGGTGCTACTTTGGTGAGTATTTCTTTCAGCGGTGCGGAAAAGGGACCGTCCCGCTACCAGGCTTTTCAGTCCTACGACGGACACCGCACGCCCCGCGCCCTGCTTTCTGGCGCCGATCCGACGGGTCAGCTCGAGTTCGTCTATGAAATGCCCTCTCTGACGACCTTTGACCGTCTTGCCGTACCGGACGTCACGGAGGTGCCCTCCGCCTACGTGACCTTCTTTCGAGAGATCGAGGTATCGGGCTCTGCCAGCAGCCCCAAGGGGGGATTCGAACCCCTCGCCAGCGCTACGCTCGAAACCCACAAGAAGCGGGGATTGGAGACAGACCTGTCGCTCACGGCGAAGAAGCCGGTACGTTTCGTAAAGCTTGTCCTCCGCGGCGGCATTCAGGACGGAGCCG
This sequence comes from Acidobacteriota bacterium, assembly GCA_965219005.1. GTDB lineage: Bacteria > Acidobacteriota > UBA6911 > RPQK01 > JAJDTT01 > CAUZIZ01. The sequence goes on from CBDCMS010000004.1 coordinate 1,660,741, forward strand.
ACAAGATGGGTTACCAGTTTAGCGAGCTGATCGGCAATGGCACCCAGGACACGGTTCCCTTTGAGGACGGTTTTACCGGGATCTGGAATACGAAGCTGCCCGACGTCGACCGCTCCTCCGGTATGATCGAGCTCAAGCAGGACGGTGTGAGCGTCACCGGTTGCCACGTCAGCACCACCATCAGTGGAACCGTCAGCGGCAACATCTTGCGTGCCCAGGGCGTGACCACGAGCGGTACTCCTACACAGTATGTGTTGTTACTCGACCGGGAACGCGCTCTTCGGGGAGCGGCGAACTCGAACAATGGACCCTTCAACATGTTTGGCGGTCCGCCGGCACCCTCCGGCACGATCACCAAGTGCTCGGACATCCCTCAGCCCGAGTTGGGCTGCGGATCGACGGTGTACGTTCAATTTGAGTACGACTCGGCCAAGCTGCGGCCCGAGTCTGATCCCGTCTTGAGCGACCTTTTTGAGGGTCTTCGGTCCTCAGGCGGTGCGACGATCGAGATCGAGGGGCACACCTCCAGCGAGGGCAGCGAGGAATATAACCTGAATCTTTCAAAGCGACGCGCCCAATCGGTGGTGGACAACCTTGTCCGCCGAGGCCTCGACGGCAACCAGATCAGCGCCGTCGGGAGGGGCGAGGCTGAGCCGATTGCGTCCAATAAGGACGAGGCAGGACGCTCACTCAATCGGCGCGTCTCAGTGACCTGTAGGTAGGGTAACCCCGTTGGGATCGATATCCCTTACTGAGTTGGGTGCAGTCTCTCAAGTAAGCTTCCCACCATTCCATCCCTACAAACTCTGTCCCAACGCGTACTAGACTCTCTTCTTAACCCAAGTTGCGGAGATTGAAGAATGAAGCTCACGATTCTGATTACGCTGCTGTTTTCTGTTCTGGTCCTGGGTGAGAGCGATTTCGAGATACCGAAGGACGAGCGCCAGCTTTTCGTGGATGATCTCGGCATTGTAAGCGTCGACAACCTCTCCCGAACCATGCATCCCCCTATCAAGAAAGGTGCGGTGATCCGTCCAGATCCAGCCAAGGGCGGAGGCTCTATCCAGACCCGGACTGCTCCTTTCTGGGATCCGGATCGGGAGATCTTCAGGTACATGGCGGAGGGCTGGTGGGAGAGTCAGGATGGGCTTCATTGGAGCCGGGAGTCAAAAGACCGATCTGAAGGTGGGTCGAGTGCTCTACGACCCTATCGAGGTGGATCCCGCCCGGCGATTCAAATCCTTTTTTCCCACCCAGCTTGCGGTGTCTCCCGATGGATACCGCTGGAAGGTCCTGGATGTACCCCCGATTCGCAGCAGCGACGAGCAGAACTTTTCTCTGGATCAGAGTACGAGGCTGTACATTGGAACCGTCAAGCAGGGGGGACCCTATGGGCGGTCTGTCTACCTGACAACCAGCAAGGACTTCGAGCAGTGGACGGAACCGGAGCTTGTTTTCCATGCCGATGAGCTGGATCAGGAGTTGGGCCGAAGGAACATCGAGGAGCGTCTCGCCGACCCTGGAATGTGGAAGCCGCTCCCGATCTTCAAGATCGATCCCTCGGTCTACAACGTGGACGTCTATAACATGGGCGTATTTCGCTACGAGGGCCTGTACCTGGGGACGCCGGCCCTTTATCACGCCATTGCCCGAGTGCCCAACTACCCCAATACGATCGGTTTCCACCTGGTGCAGTTGGTCTCGAGCCGAGATCTGAAGACCTGGAAGCGTCTGGGTAATCGTAAGCCCTTTATTGGTTCTTCACCCATGGGTGCCGGGGCCTACGACCTGACCCAGATCATCGGTCCTTCCTACCCCCTGGAGCGAGGCGATGAGCTCTGGTTCTACTACACCGGGATCAAGTATCGGGGAAGCTTTACCTATGTAGGGAAGTATCCGGAGGGTCGTAATGTGGGGATTCCTGGACTGGAAGCCGATCATGGGGCCATTTGTCTGGCCGTCCTGAGACGCGACGGCTTCGTCTCCCTGGACGCCGGTGAGACTCAGGGAACCCTCGTAACCAAGCCCTTCGTGCTTCCCGCTGGCAAGCTCTGGGTCAATGTCGAGGCCCCCGAGGGCAATCTGCGGGTCCATGTACTGGATGCCGAGGGAAAGGTGCAGGCGGTATCTGCCGACCTCAAAGGAGATCTGAAGCAAGCCGAGGTTCAGTGGCAGACAGGCGATCTTGCCGGACTTTTGGGTCGACACGTAAGTCTCCGCTTCCGGCTCCGCCAGGGCAGCTTCTATTCCTACTGGATTTCTGACTGAGGTGAAGCTTGAATAGTGAGCAGTGGTGCAGTGGTGCAGTGGTGCAGTGGTGCAGTGGTGCAGTGGTGCAGTGGTGCAGTGGTGTAGTGAGCAGTGAACAGTACCGGAAACAGCTGCAGCCAACAGAGCCGCGAGCGACTTGACTCGTCTGCAATATGAGCCCCAAGTTCCGAGGAGCGACCGGTCAGCAGCACAATTTCCCCTGCTCAGCCGAGGTTTATTTCTTGAACGGGCACTAGCGCTTCGGGGGGCGCCACTGGGAAACTTCAACAAGACCGACCCGCGCCGTGGTGTTGAGTGGATCTACGACTAAGGCGTTGATGTGGGTAGGACGGGCATTCCTGCCCGTCGAGAATACAGACGGGTAAGAGTGCCCGTCCTACTACTCTCCCTGGGCTTGCCACGATTTGGTGCCCGGTTTCTCTCTCCAAAGATCCAGCCTTGCGGGCGGACTGGGAGCCTCACACCCCGCTAGCGAAGACCTCGATGAATCGAGCATGAGCCGACTGGGCCCGCTGGAAGCTGGCTAGGCGGAAGAACTCGTCGGGGCTGTGTGCGCACTCGTCATCCAGGCCGAAAGAGAGATTGACGGTGTGGATACCCAGGTGGTCGAGGATCAGCCCACAGGTTGCGATGCTTCCCCCCGAGCCCACCACGTAGGGTCTCATTCCGTAGAGCTCCTCCAGGACACGGCTAGCCGAGGCGTTGCCGGGATGATCGATCGGAATGGAGTAGGGTTTCGCCGAGGATCCCAGCTGTACCACCTCGGCCTCCACTCCGGGAGGTGTATTGCCCGCAACGTGGCGCGAAATAGAGCCGATGATGTTTTCGGGATCCTGGTCTGCCACCAGGCGACAGGTGATCTTGGCGTGGGCCTGTCGGGGCAGGACGGTTTTCATCCCGTCTCCCTGGAAACCACCCCAGATACCATTGATTTCCAGGGTGGGACGGATCCACTCTCGCTCGTAGGTGCTGTACCCGGGTTCTCCGAAGGTCTCGGAAATGCCGATCGACGAGAGCAGCTCCTTTTCCTCGTAGGGTACCCGGGCAAGCTCCTCTCTCATTCGGGCGTCGGGTGATTGCACCTCGTCGTAGAAGCCTTCGACCAGGACCCTGCCTTCCGGCGAGCGCATCGAGTCCAGCAGTCGGATCAGGGCATGGACCGGGTTCTGTACAGCTCCGCCGAAGAGACCCGAGTGTAGATCTCGTGAGGGTCCCCGAACATTGATCTGTATAGCAGCAAGGCCGCGCAGCGAGATCCAGGTAGCGGGTTCCTGCTCACTCCACTGAGATCCGTCGGCACTCACAGCCATGTCGGCCGCGAACCTCGAGGCTTCGGCCTCCATGAATGGAGGAAGGTGTGGACTGCCGATTTCCTCCTGGCCCTCGATCAAGAACTTGAGGTTCAGAGGTAGAGTGTTACTAGTTGCCAGGATCGCTTCCGTCGCCAGGATCGGTGCCAGCATGTTCCCCTTGTCGTCGGATGCCCCCCGGGCGTAGATCCTGCCATCGCGGACGACCGGATCGAAGGGCGGATTGCTCCAGAGTTCCACCGGATCCACCGGCTGCACGTCAAAATGGCCGTAGATCAAGAGTGTAGGCTTGCCGGGGGCGTGGAGCCAGTCGCCGTAAACCACGGGGTGGCCCTCGGTAGGCAGCACCTGGACATGCTCGATTCCCGCTTTTGTCAGCCTTTGAGCGACCCATCGGCCAGCATTCTCGACGTCCTCGCGGTGATCGGGTAGCGCCGAAATACTGGGAATGCGAAGAAACTCCTGCAGCTCTTCCAGGAAGCGTCCTTGGTGTTCGGTGAGGTAGTCCTGCCAGTGATCTCTTGCCATGCTCTTCTTCTCCTTGATGAACCAATCCTGATCAGCTGAATTCTATCCGATCCGTGCAGTTATCCTGGATGAACTCCCAGTCGTACTCGACCCCCAGGCCGGGACCCTCAGGAACGGCGACACAGCCTTCTTGATCGATCGCATCCATCTGGTCCCGGTAGTTACTTCTATAAGGAGGGCAATGGAAGGGACCCCGCCGGGGATGCAATAGTCCCATCTCGTAGTAGTTGGTATTGGGGATGGCGGCCATAAGGTGACGGCGATCAGGCCCCGGTCCGTGCAGTTCCACATCCAGGCCAAAACCCTCAGCCGCGTGGGCGATCTTCATCACTCCGGTGATGCCTCCGTCATAGTCGGGATCACCCCGAACGAAGTCGGTGGCTTCGGCCTCGATGAAGTCGACATGCGACTCCAGTCCGCGGAGATGCTCTAGCTGCAAGAGGGGCGTCTTGATGAGCTGGCGCAGTTTGCGATGGGCGTGAGCCGAGATGCCGCCGTCCTTGAAGGGATCCTCGTACCAGAAATAGTCGAACTCATCGCAGGCACGTCCCAGCTTCAGCGCCTCGCCGAAGGTGCGGATGGCACAGAAGGGGTCCAGCATCAGGTCCATCTTGCCGCCGACCCGCTCGCCCACAGCCCGAACCACTGCAATCTGATCCTTCAGCGGTGCATCCTGCCAACCGTGGATCTTGAAACCGGGATATCCCAGCTGAAGGCACTCCTCCGCGAAATCGGCGTAGGCTTCAGGACTGCTGAGGCCGTCCTTTTCGTAGTCGCCAACGTAGGTACTGGCATAGCAGGGAAGCTTCTTCCCTTGAGATCCCCCCCAGTAGCTCGTAGACGGGAGCATCATGATACTTGCCCGCCAGGTCCCAGAGGGCGATATCGACGACGCCCATTCCCAGACGGGACTGTTGGCGGGTGGCTTGCTTCAAGTCATTGTAGATCTCTTCGCGGGTCAGGGCGTTGCGACCGATCAAGGTAGGTGCCAGGCCGCCGATGACCGCGTAGTCGGCTTCGAAACCTCCAAAATACTCTCCGCGGATACCCATGTCGGTGTGGATTCGAAGCCCCTTGATACGCCACTTCTGCACCCCTCCCGGTTGGTAGAGAGGAATGCCGATGGTGGGCTCCCGGCCCATGTCGTGCAGCTCGGTTTCGTACTGGATGATCTCGATGCTTGTGATCTTGGGCTTTTGCTTCATAACCCCTCCCACGCCAAAGATGTCTTGGTCGAATTGGGTGCCAACAGTACCACAACTCTCGCTGACTCATGCTAGAGCCTGGCAAGCGTGATACGGCTTGGTCTTATGTCGGAAACCGCCGAAAACCAGGATGGTACTTCTCTTTGGTTTAGCATTCCGTTGACCTCCAATTCAGGACTGATAGACTGCATTCCCAGGGTATCCCTGATCTCGATTCTCAGTTCACAGGTACCAAACTGATTGGTGAGGAGGCATCAATGGCCTATGAATTCACACTTGAAGTAGAGTTGTCCGCTACGCCCCAGGAAGTTTTTGACGCTTGGTTGTCCAGCGAAGAGCACACTGCGATGACGGGTGGTGTGGCCCACGTCTCGCCCTCTCTTGGCGGTATCTTCGATGCCTGGGATGGTTATATCACCGGAAAAACGATCGAACTCGACCCCGGCCGCCGAATTCTTCAGACTTGGCGAACTCGCCATTTTGCGCCTGGAGATGCGGACTCTTTGATCGAGATCACTCTCCAGGCCAGTGGGGATTCGACCGTTTTGAGATTGCGCCACAGCCAGGTGCCCGATGGGCAGACCAGCTACGAAGATTCCGGATGGCGAGACTACTACTTCAAACCGATGCAGCGCCGCTTCGAGTGGCTGCGCCTGAAGGCAACAATTTAGGAGACTCGTGCGATATCACCACCAGCCTAGCAGTTTCCACCACAACATACCTACACCCAGCCAGATGATCAGATGGAAGATCGAGATGACGAATCCCACCGAGAACCACTTTGGTACCGGCACGTAGCCCAGTCCAAAGTAGATGACGATGGGTCCGGAAGAGTAGTTGGTCAGGCACCCGCAGAGGCAGCTGAAGTAGGCCATCAGAGCCACCGCCAACATGGGAGCGCCTCCGGCTGCCAGGGCCACGGCCAGAAAAACGGCAGCCATCGCGGAAATATGAGCGGTAAACATGCTGAATGCATACATGGAATAGAAGTAAATGAGGGCCAGGAGGATCACGACTGTCACCCCGCCGAAACCCGATACCCAGACCTCCATGGCTTTGGCAAACCACTCGATGAAGCCGTAGCTCTTGAGTAGATTGGCCATCGTCAAGAGACCACCCAGCCACACCAGCGCATCCCAGGCCTTAGCGTTCCCGATGATGTCGTTCCAACTGACGGTGCCGGTGAGAAGCAGGGCACTCACCCCCATCCAGGCCACCAACGTAGTGCTGGCGCCATGCAGGGGTTTGGTTGCCCAGAGGACGAGCAGAAGCGTCAGGGTGACGAACATCACCCATTCCTTCCAGCGCATAGCGCCCATTTCTTCCAACTCCTCTACCGCCTTGGCTTGAGCAGGGCGAGCGTCGGAGAGGGTTGGCTTGATCAGCCAGTAGACCAGCGGGGGGAGCAGCGTCAGGCTCAGGAGTCCCGGCACGATGGAGCCCAGCGCCCAGGTTCCCCAATCGAAGTCGATTTCGAAAACATCCTTGGCGGCCCGTGAGATAAGGGGGTTGGCTGCCATACCGGTCAAGAACATACTGGCCGTGATCAGATTCGCGTGGGCACCGACCAGTGCCAGGAATTTTCCAGCCCGTTCAGGTTCCCGATCCGGTGTGGAGTCTAGGGCTCTGGAAAGGGAGTCCATGATAGGGGCCATGATGCCGCCACCTCTGGCCGTATTGGAGGGGACTGCCGGACCCAGCAAGAGCTCCGACCCACACAGGGCATAGCCCAGGCCCAGAGTAGATTTGCCGAGACCTTTCACCAGCCTCAGCGCGAGTCTGCGACCGAAGCCGCTGTGCATCACGCCGCCTGCGAGGAGAAAGGCTGCCACCACCAACCACACCGTGGTGTCGCCGTAACCACTCAGCGCCTCTTTGATGGTGATCGTGTTGGTCGCGGTGAGCGTCACCAGGCCGAGTAGGACCATGGTTCCCATGGGGAAGGGTTGTAGGATGAAGCTCACTATGACAGCGATGAATACGCTGAAGATCTGCCACCCCTGTTGGGGTGCATCGTCAGCCCCGCTCAGCCACAGAACGAGAGCGACGATCACACAGGCGAGAAACCTGAGATACTGATTGAGTTTGTCGTTCAAGGGTTCACCCATTATGAGGGGCTGAGGGGTCGAGTTTCAATTCTGAATCTGGTTATGCACTTAACTCCGGAAAAAGTCACCACCACCTAGTAAAAAAGGTGAGAGACAGGAGGTGAGTGGATGTACGAAAAGATGAATTTGTTGGAGTTTCAAGAGCGTTTTGCCACAGAAGAAGCTTGTCTGAGTTACCTGATGCAGAAACGCTGGCCGGAAGGATTTGTCTGTCCCCGTTGTGGGGGTCAAGGAGGCTACTGGTTGCAGCACCGGCGATTGATGGAGTGTCGCCAATGCCGGTATCAGGCTTCTTCCACCGCCGGGACGATTTTCCACAAGACGCGGGTGCCCCTGAGATATTGGTTTTGGACCATCTTCTTGATGAGCCGTTGCAAAGCGGGCTACTCGATGAAGGGACTGCAGAAGCTGCTGGGAATCGGAAGCTATCGGACGGTCTGGATGATGGGACATAAGATCCGACAAGCCATGGCCAAACGTAATGACTGCTACCAATTAAGTCACCTGGTGGAGCTGGATGACTCTTTCTTTGGAGGCCGACGACGAGGGAGAAATCGTCGGGGTCGCAAGCGAGGACGAGGGACCGAAGGCAAGGCCAAAGTTCTGGCCGCGGTGGAGATAACGAAAGCCGGGGGGCCGAGGTTTCTAAGTCTGGATGTGGTCGATGACATAACCAGCGACAATGTGAAGCGGGTCGCCTGGGCGAGGATCGACCCCGGAGCTCAGATCCGAAGCGACGCCTATCACGCGTTTGTCGGTTTAGCTCAAGCCGGCTACCAGCATGAACGCGTCCGGCTCGAGTGGGTGGGGATGGGTTTTGAACAGTTCCCATGGGTTCACACCCTCATTTCCAACTGCAAGACTCAGCTCCAAGGGACTCAGAAAGCGGTCAGCCTCAAGCACCTTCAACGTTACCTGGCTGAGTTTTGTTACCGTTTCAATCGTCGTTTCTGGGAATCCGAGCTCTTCGACCGTCTCCTGACAGCCTGTTCGCTCTATCCCACCGTCACCTATCCGGAGTTAAGTGCATAACCAGAATTCTGAATGCATTGTCTTTCGTCTCGGCTCCGCATAGCATTCGAGCACAATGAAGATCGGAGAGAGAATCAATTTCAAGGGACTCGAGGACGCGATGGCCGCAGCTGGGATCGACGTCCTGGTGGGTGCTTCGTCCGAGAATTTTTTCTACCTTACCGACACCCTACTGCTATCGCACGAGATCATTCCGGAGCGGCTCTGCATGGCGGTCATGCCCAGGGAGGGAGTCCCGTGGGCGCTGGTCTGCTACTGTGAGGAACTGCAGACCCGTCAGGACTCCTGGATCAAGGAAGTCCATACCTACCAAGAGTTTCAGGAGTCTCCGATGGAGGCTCTGGCCCGCCTGCTCAAGGAGCAGGGTTGGGGGCGCAGTCGTATTGGCGTGGAAAAGAGATTCCTGGCCGGTCGCTATCTGGAAGAACTGGCAACCCTTCTTCCGGAGGCGACCCTGCTTGCTGGAGGCGGGGTCTTCGACCAGGCCCGCAGTCTCAAGACACCTCGGGAGATCGAGATTCTCCGAGCTGCAGCTCTCGAAACCGAGCGGGCGATTCTGGAGTCTTTCAATCGGTCTCGGCCCGGAGATTCCGAGAAGGAGGTGGCGGACAGAATCTCCACTCGATTGTTGATAGCAGGAGGAACTTCTTCATGGATTGTTCTTGCGGCTGGTGCCAATACCGCCATCAACCACCCTTGGGCGGGCAGCGAAAGGTTGGAGCTGGGCGAGATTGTGAGGGTGGACACGGGTGCTACCTTCAACGGTTATCGTTCGGACGTGGCTCGGACTGCGGTTGTCGGGGAACCCAGTCGGGAGCAGCAAGCCCTGTACCGCAAGCTGCGAGAAGTCGAGTTGGAGACCATCAGCCGGGTTCGGGCCGGGACTAGAGCTTGTCAGGTCTACGAGGACTTCGTCGGCGCCTTTCAGCGCAGGGGACTTGGCGTCACCAGCAAGGCGGTGGGGCACAGTCTGGGAACCGGTATGCACGAGTATCCGGTTCTCAATGGCAGAGAGAGGGCGGAGTTGACTCCTGGAATGGTCCTGTGTATCGAGCCCGCGGTCCTAGACTCAAGCGGGTTTCTGTACCACGTTGAGGATCTAGTGCTGGTTACCGAAGGAGAGCCCCGGGTATTGACGGGTCTGATGGATGCGGATGATCTGTTTGTCATCACCTGAAGCTAGAGCTCGCGGAAACTTCAGTCGAGGGACGTGGTGGTGGCCTCCAGGCCGCCGTGTATTTCCTTTCGAGCCTTTGGCTCGAAAAACGGCGGCCTGGAGGCCACCACCACGTCCGACAAGCGGCGAAACTCCGAGTTCCTACCGAATAAAGTTACGGTCAGCAGTCCTGATATTGATCAGCTCCGCAAGTCTGCTGGCGGGGATGGCTTCGTGGGCTCCAAGTCCTGCGCGACCTGTCATCGTCAGGTCTATGAGAGTTGGCAGGCGACGCGGCATAGCTATTCTCTCCTGACCGCCGAAGAGGCAGTGCGGGCTGGCTTTCCATTGCCTAGTCCCCGAAGATCCGGCAAGCTGCCCGCGATCCGGGCCTGGAAAGACGTTTCCTATGTTCTGGGAGGCCGCCAGCGAATCACCTACGTTGATCGCAGCGGCAGCGTCTCCGATACCAGCTATCATCACCGGATTGCCAAGTGGAACTTTTTCCCGCCGAAACAGCTCAGTGATTGCGGTCCCTGTCACCTCACCGGCTTCGGAAGCGGTCCGCTGCACCCAGAGGATCCAGCCATCCCGGGGCGATGGGCAGAACGCAACATCGGTTGCGAGGCCTGTCATGGCCCCGGCGAACTTCATCTGAAAACCTACCGCAAGGAGGACATCGTCGTAGACGTCAGTTCCCGCACCTGTGGCGCTTGTCACACCGCGGTAGGGCGGGTCTTGCCCAAGGATGATTCGCATGCCACTCACGATCTGGTACAAGTCTGGAACCGCGACCCGCATGCCAACTCGGTAAAGTCCCATTCCCACAGCGCCTTCTGTTCGAGCTGTCATTCCCCTTACGAAGGGCAGTTGCTGGATTCCCAAGAGGGGGCAGAGCGACGCGTCTTCGCGGAGGAAAAGCACAACATCTCATGCATCGCCTGCCACAATCCTCACGATTCGACCCATGGCGAGTACAGCCGTCAGCGCGTGACGCTGAGTCCTGCACTTCCTCCCAAGCCTCACGTCTACCGCGGTCATGACCAGGACTTCACGACGCCCGATTACAAAGAGCTCAAGACCACAGAGCAAGCCTGTGTTCAGTGTCACCGTGGCGCCGATCGGATCGACCTGGACCATGCGAATGCCAGCTGTAACGATTGCCACAACACATTCAGGCGCAATCGCAGCCTGGAATCCCGAGTCTTTCAAGATGCCAACCATTCCGGGCTGAGCTGCAGGCCCTGCCATCGGGATGCGGATCATCTGATGACGATTCTGTTCCGCGATCAGGATTTCCTTGAGGCTAAACACATCCACAATCTCCGGACGCTGCCCTCGGCCGTCTATGGCAAGCACGTTCAGAAGTATCCGGGTCTGAGTTTGTCTCGGCTGCCCGGGCCGGATGAAGGAAGGGCGATCAAGCCAGCGCGGCCGATTTCAGCGGATGATGCCGACCAGAGAGCCGACAGGGATGTTGTCTCCTCACCACTGGTCGAGTCCCTGCCGGAAGATCTTAGCGAACTCCTATCGGGTAACCACCACCACCGCCGTCTGGCAGCCGATGAGACCGTCGCGAAGCACCTACACGCGCTAGGGGAGCAGCCTCGATCAATTGCTCGATATCTAGATCTGGCAAAGGCCTATGCACAGCGCGAAGCGTTCGGAGCGGTCCGAGAGGTCGTGGAGTACGCGATGCGTCTGGACACGCCCTGGATTCTCCTGGATCTGCCGCTGGATGCGGGTCCTGCGCAAACGGAAACGGATTCGACCAGCGAAGAAGGGCAGTCCCTGGCGCGGCTTTTCTTTCCAGAGCGGTTCTCCAGCGTAGAGGGAGCGCGCTCCTGGGTCCAGAGCTACGAACAGATGTCCCAAGGACACTTTGCCGACGCGGCGGCAAACCTGAGAATGCTTCTCAACCTCGGCGATAGCATGGTACTTCGCTCCTATCTGGGTGTTGCCCAGCTTGGCCAGCGGAGCTACCCGGAGGCGATTGAGACCCTGGAGGCGGTCCTGCTGGACGCACCTGAGCATCTCACTGCCCGTCTGGCTTTGGCGGTTCTCCATTTCAAACTGGGGCGGTACGGCGACGGCCGATTGGCATTGGAAAAATCTCTGGCGGGGCGGCCAGAGGATCCGGTTGCCAATTACCTGCTGGGTCGCAGCTATCTGCGGAAAGGCGAGCCTGCCAAGGCGGCTAAGGCTCTCGAGGTCGCGGTGGACTCCTCTCCGACCTTCCTGGAAGCTTGGTTCACCCTGGCCCGAGCCTACCGCCTGGATCGGGACCCGGCCGCGGCTGCAGCTGCATATGGCCAGATAATCGCGCGCAAACCAGGCCAATTCCATGCTCACTTTGAGCTAGGCGGCCTGTTCAAGCAACTCGGCGACAGGATTGCCTTCAGGCTCCGTGGTGATCGGGAATCGGCGCTTCCTGCAGGGACATCAGACCGGCAATGGAAGCATCACCTCGCAGCCCTTGAAAACGAGCTTTCGGGTTATGGCCAAATGGCCCTCTCCGCCTACGGCACGGCTCTCCGAATAAGGCCTTTTGATTTCGAAGCGATCCGGCAAATTTCAGAGATCTTTCGTCGTACTGGTCGATCCGACCGGAGTCTGGAGATGCTGGATTGGCTATCGCGTCGCCAGGGGGATCGCTGGATCCATTACTACCGTAAGGGAACGATCCTGATTGAGCTTGAACGGTACGATGAGGCGATCCAGTTGCTGAAGAGGGCATTGGAATTACGGCCCACGCAGGGAGACGTGTACTTTGCCCTGGGCTTCGCCTCCGTGCGTCTAGGACGGTTATCGGAAGCGATCGAGGTCCTCCAGAAAGGGACCATTCATGAACCCTTCAATCCCGGATTCTACCTCAATCTTGGCGCCGCCCATGCCTCTCGAGGCAATTACCAGACAGCGGACAAGTTACTCCGCCGCTCGCTGGAGCTGGCTACCTTTCCTCTACCTCGAGTCCACCTGTCTTACACCAACCTGGGACTATTGCAGATGAAACAGGGGCAAATCGAGGGAGCCGTCCGCGACCTCAAGAGCGCCTTGCATCAATTCCCCGATTATCAATACGCCCAGCACCTGCTGGACAAAGCAACCTCTTCGGGTGTTTCCGTCGATCTGTCGGATGAGCCCTTCGTCTACAGTGACCTATTGGAGATTTTCGGTGAGGTGAGCACCGTGGCATCAGAGGATGAATAACCGCAGCTTTCTAATCTACGGTGGGCTTTTTCTGCTGCTCATCGCCATTCAGGTCGGCGTTCTGTTTCGTGCGGATCAGCGACGGGGTCTGGCTCGAATCGTGTGTCGTGCGACCAACTCGGGTATCCCCTTGCACTCCCAGGATGGCCAGGTCTACGTTCATCCGGCCTTTCAGCCGGAGCAGCTGGTCGCAGAAGGAGAGCTCGGCGAAGCGATCGAGGTAGCGGCCGGCCGTTATGATGTTCGCGTATTCTACAGCCGCTCCCAGGATCAACAGAGCGTTTGGATTGAGGACATTGGACTTGAAGAGGGCCAGCGGCTAGTCAGGGAGGTGCAGTTCGAGGCTGGTGAAATCAGCGTAGATGCAAGCGTCAGTGACACGACGGCGGAAGCTGGCCAGGTCGTGGTCTATGTCTTGTCACCCCAGGACCACGATCAGGTCGTCACTTCTATGGGACCCAACGAGAAGGCGCTCCTTGCCTCTGGGACCTACGATCTCAGGGTGGTTCTGTTGGCAGATTCAGAGGAGAAAGAGGTGGCCTGGCTGCGGGAGGCGGTAGTCAAGTCTGGGATTCACACACGACGCGAAGTCGCGTTCAGTCGGGGCTATTTGAAGATCAAGCCAAGCAATGCTGGTCAGGAGCTGCCTTCCGAAGCAGTCACGGTAACGGTCTATCGCGCCGGAGATCGGCAGGAGCAGGTGATCGACTCGAGCCTGGCCGAAGTGGCCTTGAGCCTGGCCGTCGGTCGCTACGATGCGAAGGTGATTTTTTCCGGGTCGAGCGACCAGCCCGTAAGATGGTTGAAGGACTTTGAGGTCGCCAAGAACCAGGCCCTGGAACAGCAGGTCGATTTCTCCTCCGGCACGATCCAGGTCGAGTCGGAGATCAGGAACGGCGGCAGGGTCGGCGAGTTCGAGGTCTATGTGTACTACTACCGAGTGAATGACCACCACCAGCCCGTAGCCTATACCACAGCTGGAGAGACGGTGACCCTGGAGTCCGGCCGCTACGACGTCCGCGCGAGCTTTTTTCGCTCACACGATCAGCCCGACCTCTGGATCAGGAATCTGTTCCTGGGTCCCGGGAAGGTAGTCAAGCGGACACTCTATTTTGCCTCCGGTAGGTTGTTGGTGAGGGCGTACGACAGTTCTGGATCGGAGTTGGTGGGAGATAACGTTTTCGTCTACGTTTACGCGGCCGGCGAGAGGAAGCGCCCCCTGGCTTCGGCTCGCGGCGGCGAGATGATCGTACTCACGGAAGGGCTCTACGACATTCGTGCCCAGGATACGCGGACGGAATCAGAAGGGGAGTGGCTATACGACGTCCGCCTGCCCGCAGGAAAACTGACGGAGAAATCAGTGTCATTCTGAATCGGCTACGCGAAAGGCGCAGATCACCGCGTCTTCGCGTAGATTTCGCACCGGAATCAGGCCCAATGGGGATGTTGACTTATCGCAGACGATCGTTGGGACTTTTGCCTCGGCCAAACACCCGGATCTCAAAGACTTTGGCCTCGTCCGGAGCCACCACCGTGTCCCCACCCTTGATTGCCACGTTCCGGATCATTCCCGGAAACCTCACGCGTCTGCCGCCGACATTCTTGAAAATGGGCAGTCTCACCACCCCATTATTGTTCAGCCTACGGGCGTGATCATGCCTGTACCTTAGCTTGAAGGTTTTCGAATTCGGACGAACATCTGTTTGTGGGTTAGGGCCCGCGGTCAGAGTGGGGGTGTTGCCAGGCTTAACCCTCAGAGTGACAGCACTAGCCTTAGTTGCCAGCGTTGTCTCTGTTATCTCGGAATGATGAGAACTGTTCAGCTGGATTTCTATGGGGTTGCCCGCGTAGATGAGTTTCGACTCTCTCTCGGGGACGTCCACTGCAAATCCGGACTCAGTGTAGCCCAACATCAGCAGCGACAGAGTGATGCTAACCACAATAAGTGCGGCGAGCATTCCGTGCTTGAGATTCTGTTGCGACATGACTCCTCCTGTTTGCCAGACAATAAGTACTCAGAATCTTACCCTTTCGAAGACTCATCGTCAAGCTGCTTATTGATCATAATAGACGGGTTACAGCATGGTCGTCCCCGCAAATCGTGATCATCTACGTCCCCTGTCAAGACGCTCTCTCTTTTTCAGAGCTGCACCCAGATCATCCCGGGCCTGGTCGAAGTCAGGTCTCAACTGGAGAGCAGTTCGAAGGTGCCTGATCGCTTCGTCCAGTTGATTCTGGAATCCGAGGGCGAGCCCCAGACTGCGGTGAGATTCGGCGGAGTCCGGATCGTTCTTGAGCGCTTCGCGGTACTGTCTGATTGCCAGCTCGGTCCTACCCTGCGAATTGAGGGCGCGTCCCAGTAGATAGTGTGTGTCAGCATCTCTGGGTTTGAGTTGGAGCGCGCGTTGGTAGTGGTCGATTGCCTCCTCAACCTTACCTTGGTCCTGCAGAATCACTCCAAGGTTGATGTGAGCAAGAGGGATTCCAGGATCCAACTCCAGGGCCTGAGGGAGGTGTTTGGCAGCCTCCTCGGATTTGGCCATCGAGCGCAGGGCTGTGCCCAGATTGAAGTGCGCGTAGGCATGATCAGGCTCGATCATCAAGGCCTGCTGCAGAGATTCAATGGCCCGCTCCAGCTCTCCCCGGGCCTGATGCGTCACTCCCAGGTTGGCGTGAGCATCGGCCAGGTTCGGTTTGAGCTCCAAGGCTTTCTTGAAATGCTTTTCGGCCTGTTCAAGCTTGCCTGCTGAGGAGAGAACTATTCCCAGTCCCAGGAGAGCCTCAGCGGAATCAGGCTCTAGAAGCAGTGCCCCATCAAAATGTTTCCGTGCTTCGGCTGTCTTTCCCTGCTCCAGCAGGACCCGTCCCAGACTGTTGTGGGCAACGATGTTCCCAGGGTCGATCTCCAGAACTGCTTGAAGGGACTGATTCGCCTCATCCAGTTGGCCTTGGTCCGCCAGCAGCATCGCTAGATTGGCCAAGGCGCCAGGGTGGGGTGCGATCTCTAGAGCCTGGCGGAACTTCTCAATTGCCAGTTGATTCCTACCCTGATTGAACAGCACACATCCCTGGTTGTAGAACCAGTTGGCGTTCAGTTCCACCAGCTTGATGGGACGATCTTTCACGATTTGGTCGAACAGATCGCGTCGTGATTCGTCCTCTTTTCCCAGCCGACCTGGTCCCAGCCAACCCGAACGTTCCAGCGCCTGCCAGAGGTTCCAGGCGATGATTTGATGTCCTTCCCGGGTCGGGTGGACATAGTCCTCGATTAACTCGAAGCCAACCAATCCCTGTGGACTCTGTTGTTGAAACACCTGGTCCAAATCTACCAGCAGCGCATCTTCACTCTCTGCCACTTCGGCTGCCGCTCGATTAATTGTGGAGAGACGGCGAACTGGGGAAGCATCACAATCGCATGCCTGCTGGTAGGCCCTCGCTGCCTGCGTCCACTGTTGCAGGCCCTCGTGGGCCTGGCCAGCAAATAGAGTGTCTCGCAGTAGGTCGGCGCCAATCTCAGGGCAATCTGAAGATCGCGCTCAGCAAGTTTGTACTGCCCGCTGGCGAGTTTCTCTTTGCCCGCCTGAAACGCGTCCGACCAGGAAGCGAGTTCCTCGCTCTCCATTTGGCCGGGCAGGATTGATTCCTGGGGACGCCACTGGCGCAGATTGGCTGGGAGTGTTGCGATTATCACCTTGGCGCCGCGCTCGTGGGCCAAGCGGACGATCCCTCGGATGCCGTTTTCGTATTCGTCGACGATCTTCCGTTTCTGCTCCTCGGTATAGGTATCCGTTTCTCGCCTCACGAACACCTGGAATCGGCCTCTGCCGGAAAGGTCGGGAGCGGTTAGGAGTCTGCGCAGGAAGGAATAAAGCCGCGAGTGGAGGAAAAACCGTTCGAGGCGGTTCTGCCAGTCGGACCGACTCTTGAGTTGGTCGAAAAAGGACCGCTCGATGAACTCGTTGTGCCCGCTGTAGATGATGAGAATGTCTGGCTCATAGCCAACGAGCTCGTCGGCAACGATAGCCAGACGGTGCATGGCGTAGGAGATGCCACTGACGTTGATAGCCTCGATGTGGCGGTCGGGGTGAGCAGCCGTCAGGACGTCACCAAGGACGGCAGTAAACGCCACCTCAGCGTTCCAGGGAAAACCGCAGGAACTGGAGCCTCCTAAGGTAAAGATACGTAGGCCGTTGGCGGGCTTCTGGGCCAGGAAAGACTGGTCATTGAAGGTTGCGTAGACAGCGGTAGGACGGGTGCGGAAGACGTCGCCCTCGTGTTCAAAGACGGAAACAAGTCCGGAGAAGCCTCGAGAAGGATCCGACGTTTCGGTCAGCGCTCCCCCGCCGACAATCCAGAAAACCAGCTCAAGCAAGAGGAAAAAGCCGATAAACGTGATGCTGGAGTAGAGGGCCTTCCTCGCGGCGGTAGCTTGAATTTCTTGTCTCTCGGCGGTAAGTGATGGTCCCGAAAAAAGGGAGAGTTCAGAGAACGCGGCCCACTAGATCAACTCGGCAACGGGCTCTCCGGTCTCGTCGTTGATAGAGTTTGCGATCTTGACGGGCCGGCCAATGGGACTCATGTATTCCTTGTGCCAATCGATTCCCATGGCTTTGTAGAGAGTGGCAAAGAGATCTCCGATGCTGACCCTTCTCTCGGCCACATAGCCTCCCCGATCGTCGCTGTGACCCACGACCTTGCCTCCCTGAATACCTCCGCCGCCCAGAAGCAGAGACCAGCAGTGCGGCCAGTGGTCTCTCCCCAGCTTGGAATTGTGATGGGGGCTGCGGCCGAACTCTCCCATGACCACGACAGTGGTCGAGTCCAACAGACCTCGCTGGCCCAGATCCTCGAAGAAGGCGGGAAGAGACTTGTCCAGTTCCGAAGTCTGCTTGATATGGCGGTTGTCATTATCCGAGTGCGTGTCCCAGCCATTTAGATCATGACCCGCAGCCGTGATGAATCGGCTTCCTGACTCGACCAGGCGTCTTGCCAAGAGCAGGCTCTGTCCAAAGCTGGTGCGCCCGTATGCTTCTCGCGTCTTTTCCGATTCCTGGCTTAAATCGAAGGCTTGACGCACTTCGGGAGCCATGATCATGTTGAGGGCCTGTTCTTCGAATTCGTCCATCCTGGCGTGTTCGGCCCGCTCGACCTTCTCCCTATAGAATCCGTCGACAAGATTGAGGAAGCTGCGTCTATCTTGCAAATGGTCCCAGGTCAGGTTCTTGGGCAGGGATAAATCTGCAACCTTGAAATCTTCCTGGTTCGGATCGCCCACCAGCATGGGATCATTCTCAGATCCCAGGAAGACACCCCTCTGAGACTCGTGGTGGCGACTTCCACGTTTTCCCGGAAGCACCAGGTGGGGTGGCACTTGATTGCGGCGCCCCAACTCGTGGCTGACGATCGCACCCAGGCCGGGGAAGTCCATGGCCGGGGTAGGGCGATGGCCGGTGAGTCCGTAGTACACCGCCTTCTCGTGATTGGCCTCCTCGGTCTGCATGGAGCGGATGATGGAGACCTTGTCCATATGTCGTGACATGTTGGGAAGCAGTTCCGAGATCTGAATCCCGGAAACGTTGGTGGAGATGGGCTTGAAGTTGCTGTTGGGTTTTGGATCCCAGGTGTCCATCTGACTGGGCCCTCCCTCCAGCCAGATCAGGATGCAGGATTCAGCCTTGGAGGTGTTATCTCGTGCTCGACCCGCCTTCGACGCCCGGTTGACGGCTTCCAGATAGCCCGGCAGGGTCAATCCCAATAAGCTCAGGGATCCCACGCGAAGAAAGGAACGGCGCTTCAAAACAGCCGGTGTGATCTTTAAACAACCCGCTTTTAAAGAACCCGCTTGTTTCATGGGGAGAAACCTCGATTGTCAGTGATTATACGCGAATTCCCTCGAAGCCAGCAGAGCCCAGGTCAAGTTGGTGAAGGCTTCTTGTCGAGAGGCACCCTGGCGGATCAGCTTGATCAAGGGGCCTCGTTCTTCTTCCCGGGGTAGGCGGGAGAAGGCTGCCAGGTAGAGTTCCTCGATCACCTCTCCGTCCGCGTTGCCGGGACGAAGCAGGCGTTCCAGGCGACCTCCTTGCCCCGCTAGCTTCTCGCTGTAGGTGGATCCGACCAGCAGGTGCAAGGCCTGGTTCAGGCTGGGTTCAACGTTCCGCTCCGGAATCTGTTCCCGGGTCGGTCGTCCGTACATATCCAGGAACGGGGACGGGTAGATGTCAGGCATGCTCAGCTGGACGGCTCGCGTGCCCCTGGGCGCCACCCCACCGTCGCTGCTTTCAAAGGTCTCCGGCACTCCGGTCACTGTGGTCACAGCGTCCAAGAGAATCTCGGCGTCCAAGGGTTTCGGAACGTAATGGGCAAAGTTGACGAGGTTGTCTTCGTATCCAGGATGTGGTGTCGAGGAGAGTTGATAGGTCCGGGAGGCAACGATTCTTTTCAACAGCTGCTTGAGATCGTAGCCGTTCTGTTTCAAGTCGGCCGAGAGAGCCTGGAGGAGTCTGGGATGAGACGGGGGATTGGTTGATCGAAAGTCATCAACGGGATCCACCAGACCTCTTCCGAACAGATAGCCCCAGACTCGGTTGACCGCTGCCTCGGCAAAGTAGGGGTGGTTGGTGATCCAGGCGGCGAAAGTATGTCGAGGACTGGTCTGTTCGTGGGCGGCAACCGGGGTGCCATCGGGAAGGGCTGGCACGACCTCCTGGCCGGTACGGGGATGAATCGTTCTGGCGCTGTTCGCTGGAGCTCCAAAGTCGGGGTCGGGGCCGTTCGGGTCGTCGTAGACCAGGCTGGGACCGAAGCCGGACCATTCGGAGCGAGTGACCCGCTTGAAGAAAGCTGCCAGGCCCCAGAACTGGTCTTGGCTCCAGGACTCGTAGGGGTGGTCATGGCATTGTGCGCAGTCGAGTCTCCTTCCCAGGAAGACCCGAACCTGTTCTGCCATCGCGTCCTCGGGTCGAGGAACCACCCCATTGTTGAGGAAGTGTCGAGAGGCCCCGCCGTATCCCTGAGCCGTGATTCGCTCGCGAGCCATCTGGTCCAGGGGTTTATTGGCTGCGATACTGTCGCGTATCCAATGCCAGTAGATGTAGCCATGCTCGGCCATTCCAGTTGGTGTCTGACCCACCCGGAACAAATCGGCCAGTCGGAAGGTCCAGTAGTCGGTGTACTCCACCGAGGCCAAGAGGATATCGACCAGTTTTTCCCTTTTTCTGGGATCCGGGTCTGCCAGGAACTCCCTTACCCGATGGGGCGGGGGTAGGGTCCCCGTCAAATCAAGGCAGATTCGCCGCAGGAACTCCTCATCGCTGGAAAGCTCGGTCGGCAGGATATGGAATTTTCTCAGTTTGGCGAAGACGTGGTCGTCGACGTAGTTAATGGCGGCCACTTGAGGGTAATCGGATACCATCCCGGCGATAACGCCTACTCGAGAGCTTGCTACATGTGCGGGTGCCCGCACCACGATCGACGTTTCTCCCGGGGAGACGCCCTGAATGACACCTGACGAACTGACGCTTACCACCTCAGGATTAGAAGAGGTGTAGCGTACCCTGTCAGTGATGTCTTCGCTGCGTCCGTTGGACAGGTGCGCGCTCACCAACAGCTGCTGTTTACCGCCGGAATCAAGGACGATCTCGCCGGACAGGATTTCAACCCCGCGTACGGTTGGACTCTCCGCTGGTGCCTTGTCCTCGTAACGGGCACCCGCTCGAATCCACTTCAGCATGGTCTGATAGTCCTGGGAGCCCAGGGGGAGCTGTTCTCCGCCTCCATGAACAACAGTAAAGGTCGGCTTTTGGAGAACCATACTCTTCTCGGGGTTCTGCAGATCGATCCGAGGTTTGCGGACACCCGCCGCTTCGGTGCTCATCACCTGATAGCCGCCGCCTTCGACGATCCAGCGATAGTCCTCGCGTGGATGAAGGGTATCCAGGGAGAGCTTGAAGCCTGCCTTACCCTTGACTCCACCGTGACAGGCACTGCTGTTACACCCGCGCTTCGTGAGTATCGAGCCAATATCACGGTCAAAGCTAAAAGGCCTTTTCTGCCCAGCGGATTCGACCTTGATAGATGCTTTCGCCTTCAGGTTTCCCAGACGGACCTCAAGTGTAGTGTCGCCATCCTGCAGGGAGCGCACCTTTCCCGAAGGGTCGACTCGGGCGATCGAACGTGGGTCGACCGAGAAGCGGCTCTGGGAGGTGAGATCCCGTTCCAGCCCATCCTCTGTCATTCCCAGGACCACAAAGCGCTGTGAAGCGGCTGTTCCAGATAGCGTGATCTGATCGGGCAGGAGCCGCAACGAGAGAATCGAGTCGCCCGGCGTTGGCGCTTGCCCCGGCGTTCCCTGCGCCAGCAAGAGCGCACCCGAGACTGTCCAGACCAGCAATAGTCTGCCAACGGCTGTTTTCATTTCGCCAGTGCTACCTTGTCTTTCGGAGCCGATTCGGCGGTCCCATCCTCTTCGGGAGCCAATAGCATGAGCGGGATCCGCCCTGCCGCAAGGGGTACGCCCAATACTCCGTCGATCATCGGCCGAGCTGTGATCTCGAGAAAGCGGGGTAGGGAGGTCGGTTGGACCTCGGTTTCAGCTTCCAAGAGCAGTGTCACTGCCTGACGCCGTGGTCGATGGGAGCTGGAGTCCATCAAGTGGACTCCCGGAGGCCGGTACTGAATGCCTTGAACCAGCAGGTGGCTCCAGCTGGCCGGCGTGCTAGCATGCGCTCTCATTCCCGGAGGGAGATTCTCGACCTGGACCGCAACCTCGCCCGAAAAACCCTCTTCCAGGTCGGCGACCAGGGTCAGTTTCTGGGTCTCACCCGGGAGCATATTTAGGCGGTCTGCCATCTCAACCAACTGGGACGATACCGAAAACACGCCCAGCGACACCTCCATCCTGCCGACGTGTGGGATCTGGGGACGGACCAGGAGGCGGTAGGCATAGTCTTCCCCGGATGCCGTGTCCGTGGCGTCGCGGATCAATAGCGTGTACTCGCCAGCTTCCTGAAAAGTGTGGACTGTCTTGCGCTCCAGGTAGCGGTTGGGGTCGATCCCGTTTCCGCCGTACTCCCTGAAAATATTCTGAAGGACCAGGTCTCCTTGAGCGTTCAATACCTTGAGCCAGGGACTGAAGTGGGGAGGGGAGAGGTGTGGGGTCTCGATCTCGAAGGCCAGCGCCTGGCCGGACGTAGCCTGGATCTTGAAGTGGTCGACGTCGCCGGGAAGGTCGATCCGGCCCTCAGCCAGACCGGGAACGGCGAGCGCTTGGATCTGGGTGGGCAGCTGGTTGGTTTCTTTCTCGGAAATAGACTGGAACGAGGTCGGTTCCTGTTGGTTCTCCTTGGACTCGGCAGTAACCGATCGAGCCCGAAGCTGCTCGATGCGTCCCTCATCCAGCCTTCTTCGAAAGCTCCCCAGCTGTCGCAAGGTCGAGGCGTCCCGCTCCAGCCAGTCGCTGGGATCGGGATGAGCCGGCTGGGCAAACGAGCCGACTGTGTGGCGGGGAGTGGCACCGACGGGGGCAATTCTGAGCTGATATCCATGGTTGGCGGCACGCCCCAGGAAGGCTCCGACGGAGACCAGATAGCGTCCCGCCTTTTCGAAGCGGTGCTGCAGACCGGGATAGAGGACGAACTGAGCCAAGAAATCGCGGCGATCGAACCAGGGACTCCTCACCGTTATGGGTTCCCAGGAAAGTTTAGGTCCCTGGAGACTCAAGGGTCGGGCTTGATCGGTTCCGAACCAACTTTCGTGAGGCTCATAGATTCTCACTTCGCTCTGAGCCCAGTAGTTGACGCCCAACTCAAAGCCGGATAGGACTTGGAAGGTGAGGGTCTTGCCGGCCTCGACCTCGAAGGCGTAGTAATCCAGTTCCCCTTTTTGGGAGAGCGCGCCATTGACGACCGCTGGAAGCTCCAGGGTCTGGGCCTGGCTGGGGCGAATGTGGGCTGTCTGGATCTCAGTCTGAATAGGCAGGCCTACGATCTGTAGGCTCAGCGAATTGGAAAGTCCCAGGGGGCTCACCAGGCGGAAGTGGTGAAGTCCTTCAACGGTCTCGTCTGAAGTCTCCAGCTGCAGGGTTACCTGAAACTCTGGCTCCTCCCGGTCTTGTCCAAGAAGTGCTCGAGCCCTCTTCTTGTAATACTCGTCGCCTTCCTCTTGCTCGGTAGGCTCAAGCTCCACGACTCCTTGGATCCGGGCGGATAGATCTTGGCATTCGAACCATACGGTGTGGACATCCCCGAGCCTCTTTCCACGGATCTGGATAAGGAAAGCGTCTCCCTTGGTGCCACCCAGGGGGGAAAGTGTGTTCAGTTCGGGGCTGAGGCGAGCAGGTGGTTCCTTGGGAGCCGCAAGAACGCTCCCGAAGAAGAGTAAAATCAAGCCCCAAGTAAGTTGTCGCCTCGACTGCATGAATCCTGGACCTTCTCGTCGAGATATTGCTACAAGAGTATACCCTTCTTGCCCAGAACTGGCCAGGTTCCTAAGTACACTGGAACGTAAATACGGCAACGTTTGCAGATGGGGCTTGTGAGGCGAGGTCAAGGCAGGAGGAGGAAGACGATGCTTGGCCATCTTCGACGACGACCAGCGCAGAGATCGTCCACAACCCCCATCTGCCCTGCGGGTGGCGACGGGACGGGCCGATGGTTTTGTCGCTCCTCCTGGCAATACGCAAGAGTATGGCTTCGTCGTCGCTTCGCGCCCTCGACACCGTCGCGCTCGCCACAAACGTCGCCGTATTTACGTTCCAGTGTACTTAGGAACGAAAACAACGACACCAGGATCGAATCGAAGCGATCAAGGGAACTCCGATTGCGGTCTCAGACAACGTCCTCTTCCCTAAGGGTTCGGTCCTGACTACCGATGTGGCATCGCTGTGTTCGATTCTAGCCTCGCCTTGAGCAGGTTCAGGCCGAGAGCGGCAAGGCCAAGGGCAGCGACGGATGCGTCGACCAGGAATGCATCCCAATCTAAACCCGTTGCCGAGTCCAGGTAGTACTTGACGTAGGAAATGGGCAGTTCGGTCTCTCCTAGTTTTCTTTTCACCTGCCAATGCCAGTCGGTCAAGGGGCAGTAGCCAAATCCATACCACATTCCCAAACCGAGCCACGAAAACACGGTCAAGAGGATGAGGAGCCTGTGAGCTTTTCGCGTCCGCTTCAGGGCCCAGCCCGCCAGGAGGAACACGATCAGAAGCGAGTGGAAGAGGAGGAAGAAAATATCCAGGAAAAGGTACATCCCGGTCGGTCCTCGTAGGTCCCTCTAAGAGGCCGTTTCAGGTGTTACAGTCCACTAGTCATCGAAGAGGCTGAGCAGCAGCTCCGGGGGCCGACCGAGAACAGCCCTGCCGCCGAGGACCCCGATCGGTCTCTGCAACAGCGTAGGGTGTTCGGCCATTTTCTGGATCAGGAGACTGTCGGGCTCGCTTCCGCTGAGACCCTCCTCGCGGAAGGCACGATCATTGCGCCGTAGAACTTTTCCGGGAGGCATGCCCAACATCGCAAGAACCTCCTTGATTTCCTCTTCACTCAAGGGTTCTTCGGTGTATTCGCGGTATCGGTAGTCGATCCCCTTTTCTTTCAGCAAGGCGACCGCCTTGCGACAGGTCCCTCAAGTCTTACGGCAGATCAGTTCAAGCATTTCCGGCCTCCGCACGCTGCCACAGCAGCTCAGCCCTTTGCTGCTTTCCGTTGATCAGCATGGCAGGTGTCCTCAGGGTCACGGTGTCTCCCGACAATGTCAAGTTCCGCACCTGGGTTGTCCCAACTCGATTGGGAAAGAAGGACACCTCCACGTGGTGGAGGACCCTGTCCCCTTCAAACGTGTACTTTCCGCTGTAGGAGAGATAGGTCTCGGCAGCAGAACGCTTTTCCTCATCTGTCCCACCCCTCAAATCGCCAGAGGCATAGTTGGTTCGATTGGCACTCATCATCGTCACCGACATGTAGCCATCCTCGGAATACAGGATGAACCCGCTCGGGTTCGGTCCCAGGGGATAGCTGACTTCGCCATCTCCTGTCCGGGATTCGTAGGAGATCAATCTCCAGGTTCCAATCAATGGGTTTGGTGTCATCAGGGGATCCTTGTTGTAGGGTTTGCCAACTTGGCGGTTATCTGTTTCAGAACTTTAGCCTTCGTTTGTTCGGTGTTCTGCGGTTCATTCTAGCCTTCCTTTCCCGAAGGCTAGAACCGCTGAACAAGGAACTGCCGAACATCGAACAGTCGAATGTTGTCAGGAACACGTTGACCTTAGCTGTTCGCTGTTTTGGGGTTCGATATTCAGCCTTTTTCCCCTCTGGAAGCAGCAACCGCTGAATCACAAACCGCAGAATATCGAACAAGCGAATATCGAAGGATAAGAGACGTTGCCCCTGGTTACTGTAGTAGCACTAACCTCTAGCCAAGAATATTTTAATTTTACTTCCCACCGATTGGACGCTAACGATCGTTGCCTTGTGGCCCTGTCTAGGAGGCCGCTTCAGCGGCCTGGCGCGAAGCGTATTAGACCCGGTGTTTACGCCGGGGTCAGCCGCCAAACCACCCCTTCGGAAGGGCCTTTCAAGGTCCTTCTCCAGTTGCGGCTTTAGCCATTGGGGCCCTTCGGCCTGGCTGAAGCCTCTGTTCGAGAAGCCTGCTAAAGCAGGCTCCGGCATCCACCTGCTCGGTTACCCGGCCCTAAGGACCGGTCTACTACGCTTCGCGCCAGACCGCTAAAGCGGCCTCCTTGAGAGTGACCCCCCAACCACCCCGGGGAGCCCCGCTGCCCTAGAGCCAAGAGCGGGTTATTGTCTTTTCGCCAGTTTCACCAATTCCTGAACTTTCCGAATTATGATCCCCACCGAACCGACGCTTCCCGACAAATGTGAGAGCAAGATTCTCAGAATGAGCGAGCTAGCAGCTAAAGGTCCTCTAGTCGATCCCCGCCTGATTCAGCAGCCATTCTCCCGCCCGCTGATACACCCCTTCCGGAAGCCCGTGTCCCTCCGACGGTTCCACATGGAGCTCGACTCGCGTGGCCAGTTTCTTCAGCGCTGCCCTTTTTGAAACCTCCATCGCCAGGTTCACGGTCTGCCGGGTGCCGACCCGATCGTCCCGATCACCGATGATCAGCCAGAGGTTGTGTCCTGCCAACTGTTCGGCGTACTCGATAAGTCCCAGAGGGCGGCCAGAGGGGTTCCCTTTGAGGCCTTCGAACTCACTCAGAGCACGGAGATCCGTCACCGGAGCAAAGGCCGCGACCGCGCCGACTCGCTGATCGTGAGCCGCTAGACGCAGTGCGGCGTAGCCTCCTCGCGAGGTTCCCGAGGCGAGAACATGTTTTGGATCTGTAAGCCCTTCTGCAATCAGCTTGTCCAAGACAGCCGAAGCCCGCGCGACCAGATCCTCCATGGGATCTTCACCCTGGTCGACCCGGTAACGCCATCCCTTCAGACCCTCTGGTTCGTTGGGACGGATATCCTTTCCATGACTAGGCAGATCCACGGAAACGCAGAGGGCGCCCTTCCGCTTCAGTATCCTGCAAGCCTGGCTGTAGATGAGGTGCGTCAGACTGGTCTCAACGCCTCCAGCGAAGACAAAGAGAGTTGGTGCTGGGTGCGTGTAGTCTCCCAACAAGCCATACCGAATCCCCTCGGAAGTCGTGGAGATGACGAGTTCGTTGAGGTCATCTGGCTTCTGCTGTGCCATTGCAGGGATCGATGCCGCTAGGAGCCAGACTGCAAAGGGTAGAACTGCAAAGCGGACGGACCATCCAGACATGGAACTATCTCTAGAAAGGGGCGGTTTCGTCTACCCGAGACAGGGTGCATTCAACGGGTCGGAAGACGTGTAAACCGTCTTCCGAACGGCCCACATATTCTTTTCCGCGCAGCACCAGAGGCCAGCCATCCCGCTGGAGTTGACGACGAACGAGCAGCAGCGGAAAAGCGTCGCCGCTAACCGTGTACTCGAAATCCACGGCTTCGTCTTGCCTCAGGAAGAACAGACTATGTCTCAGATGCTGGTAGCCGAGCCAGCCCAGCGTAATTCCGTGGTGGCTTTCGTTGTTGAATCCCACTTGCCTCAATCGGTCCAGAACTTCATCCATCTCGCCGGAGTAGAGCGTGTCTGTCGCTCTGATTGCTTGCCTCGATTGATCGCTCAGGCTGCCTGAGAAACTGACGTGGAGACTGTTTTGCACGTCGATCGGACCGCTGCTCTGGTCAGGAAGTTCATTGTCGTCATATTTGACCGCCGAGAGCAGGGACATCTTGAGATCGGCCGAGATCTGGAGCGGTCCAAAGGATGTCCGCAGGGGAGGGAGCCCCTCTGCCAGCGCATGATCGAGTGTCAGGTCCACGTATAGCGCGAGTTCCTTGGTCTTTCCGTTCAGGTACCAGAGCAGGGCTCCGGGACCTCTCGATTTGCCCTCCTCTCCTTGCCACCTGATGTAGCCGGTGTCCGGTTCGAGTTCGGTTTCCTGGTTGGTGAAGAGGGGGAGCTTGGATTTCTTGAAGCCTGAACTCGCCTTTATCTTTTCAAGCAGGCCGCCCGGGAAATCTTCGTCGAAGACCCATTGCTTTACCAACACCACTGAAACAAGCGGTCGTAGTTTCTGAACCTCAAACCGATAGTACCTTCCCCGGGTGAGCGTGATGGATTTGGCTTCTTGCTTCTCGAGTTCGATGTTCTTTGTGCCCTTCGGCTGACCGATTGCCTCGGCAGGGTGCAGCCATAGAACTACGAACCCGGATAGCACAAGGGTCGGAAACGATCGCCGCATTCTTGTGTCCTCCTCCCTGCCTGATTCCTGTAAGCATCGGGCAAGTGTCGATGACTTCTGCTTGAAAACTGGACTGCCCTGCAACTGGACTACCCGGCAACTGGACTACCCGGCAACTGGACTATCCCGCAGTCCGAAAACCGCATTGGGGTTGAAGGCCCGTAGGAACTGTGCGGTTTCTAGCCGCAGTAACGTTGGGTGGGCTTACTCGTATCCCAATGCTTTCACCGGATCTAACTTGGCTGCCTTGATGGCGGGGTAGAGAGCGCCGAGAATCCCTCCTGCGAACGCGATCACGACCGCGATAAAGATCCAGACCGTGGGTATGTCCACCGGAACGGTGGGGAAACGGGCTCTAATCAGCGCGATCAAGGCAAACGTCAAGATGAAGCCGGCAATGACACCCAATAGGCACACCACCAGCGACTCCCTGACGATCAGTTGGACGATATAGCCTCTGGAAGCGCCCAGCGATTTCAAGATTCCGATCTCACGCGTGCGCTCGACGATGGTGCTGTACATTGCCAGGAGGGTGACCAGAAAACTGATTGCCACCGACATGAAGACAAGCGCCGCCTGGAACTCCTGAAACGCGGGTGCACTGCTGGCGAGGAGCTCCTCCAGTTCCTGGGTTCGTGAGATCTTGTAGTTTTCGAATCGCTCGTTGAGCTTAGCCTCCACTGCTTCGATTTCTAGGCCTTCCTTCGCACGGATGAAAAAGACGGTCGCCTTTCCCGGTGTCCCGTTCATTTCGTTCAGTTTGTTCAGGGGCACCAGAACCCGGCCGGCAGTTCCAGCTTGGAAGATTCCCGTGATCGAGAACTCGTGTCCCAAAAGGTCGATGGTTTGCCCCACCTCCACCTTGTTGGCAGTCGCATAGACGGTGTCGACGACAACCTCAGAAGGTTGCTCGAACATTTGTCCGCCAGAGAACTTCAAGCCTCCATTCACCTTCAAGAAGCTATCCTTTTCTATCCCGAAGAGGGCTTGAAAGCCTTTGCTGACGAACTTGACCAGAACCGGAGTGGCGGCTTCGACGCCTTCTACCTGCTCGATTACCTGGCTAATCTTCACCGGCAGCGCTCCGCTGTTCAGTCCCAGGAACAATGACGCCCCCGAGGGTTGCAGCATGAAGTCGCCTCCAATTCGACGAGTTCGTTCAGCCTGGTCGTTGAACTGCCCGAATGAGAGGCCGACACTGACCAGAATCAGCACGACACCAAGTGAGACGGCGAGAATGCTAACGCAAGTCCGCGTGGGTCGCTGTCGGATATTGGAAAGGATCAGGTTCCACATTCAAAAAAGTCTCCTGCGCCGCATATGTTATTCACCAAGCTGCATTCATTGCAATCACGGCGTTTTGGAGAAAATTCCAAGATACAAGATACAAGATACAAACAAATCTCAAATTCCAAATACCAAACTCAAACAATCTTGGGTAGCTTTTGCTGAAAACGGTCTTCCGACTTCGGTCCAGACAGACCTACCAGGGCAACTCGCATCTTCCTGTGGCTGCACCTCTACCAGCGCAGTCAAGAGGTCTCCTGACCCTTGGAATGTGAGATTTCCTTGAGACTTGGTGCTTGTGATTTGGGATTTGTTTGTATCTTGTATCTTGTATCTTGGGATTTGGAGCGATTCGGAGCTAGCTCTCGAAAATCCTTGAGCAGTTCGTCCACATCAGCTTCCTGCGTATCCCAACTGCAGACGAATCGAGTCATCTGGTTCGGCATTGCGGCCATCTGCCAGCCTCGTCCGGCTAGAGACTTGCCCAACGAAGGCTCGACTTCGAGGAAAACGCTGTTGGCCTCACAGGGGAACCGTAGCGAGACTCCTTCCAGATCCTGCAGACCGGCCGCCAGGCGGGCCGCGCAGGCATTGGCGTGACGGGCATTGCGGAGCCAGGCTCCCGATTTCAAGAAAGCCACCCAGGGAGCCGCCAGAAAACGCATTTTCGAGGCGACCTGCCCGGCCTGCTTCCAGCGATAGTTGAAGCTCTGTGCCAGTTCCTTGTTGAAAAAGACCACGGCCTCGCCCACCGCCAACCCGTTCTTGGTACCCCCGAACGAGAGGACATCGATCCCGACGCGCCAAGTCATGTCGGCGGCCGAACAACCGAGACTCACCAGCGCGTTTGCGAACCGCGCTCCGTCCATGTGTACATGCAGACCGAGGACGTGGGCGAGCTCCACCAACTGCCTGAGATGCTCCAGGCTGTAGACGGTCCCCATCTCGGTCGCCTGAGTGACACTCACGGCTCCCACTCGTGGATACTGGAAGTCGTCTCTGCGGGCCAGGACTACGTTTTCGATCCCGGCTGGGTGGAGTTGCCCATTGTCTCCCGTGGTGGGGATCACTTTCGCACCCCCGCTGAAGAACTCGGGGCCTCCGCACTCGCCCAGATCCAAATGGGCGCTGTCATGGCAAATGATGGCTTCGTGGCTTTTGCAGAGTTGGGCCACCGAGAGGCAGTTTGCGGCCGAGCCGGTAAAAGTTAGAAAGGACTTGCAGTCGGTCTCGAAGATTTCGCGAATCTGTTCTTGCGCTCCAGCAGTGTAAGGGTCGAATCCGTATGCGGGGCTATGTCCCCGGTTGGCCAGAGTCATGGCTTCCCATGCCTCGGGACAGATACCCGAATTGTTGTCGCTGGCGAAATTTCGCTCTCTTTTAAGTTGCTGCATCGACCCAGATAACATCGGGGCTGATGCCAGGGCAGTCCTGGCTCCAGCGATACGCGAGAAGCGACAAATAGTACCATAACAGTGATCCTGTCAGGTGCGTCCTGGCCTTGATTGCTGTAAGATGCTCCCGATCTTCCGGGCAGCGTTCAGAGGGTGCTCGATGGGCGAACGAGGCTTTCGAGAGGGCAGGTCAGGAGACTAGATTCCGTGAAACAACCATCTTCGCTTTTCAAACCGGTGAGCTCCCGCTTGGGTACCTCGACCGCACTTCTGGCGCTTTTGTTGCTGAACGGCAGCCAGCTTTTGGCTCAGGAATGGGTGCCGCTCTGGGACGGGCGTAGCCTGGAAGGATGGCAATCCGTAGGAGCGGGCCTCTGGAGCGTTACCCCTGAGGGCTACCTGATGGGGCAGCGAGATCCACGGAAGCCTCCTTCGATTCCCTGGAACAACAGTCTGAAAGGAAAGTCGAACCGTTGGTTTGGTACGGAGTACAAGGTGATTGTGAGTCAGGCCTGGCTCTATACGGAGAAGGAATTCGAAGAGTACGACTTGCATCTGGAGTGGTGGCTTCCGGTAGAACAGAACAGTGGAATCTCCATCCACGATCAAAGCCGAGCACGTTACACCTCGGGCAGCCTCTCGGATCCCACAAAGACTCCTTCGCAGGTGGCCTACGAGATTCAGATCCTGGGACAAGATGCGGGTGAGAATCCGGCAGGGAGCATCTATATGTTGGCCAGGGCGCCGACCGGCGTCATGAAGCCCGACGAATGGAATGCCTACGATATCCAGGTCAGGAAGGATGAGATCCGGGTCGCCTTGAACGGTCAAGAGGTCGCACGCAACGCTCCCTTGGCAGGCCGTCCCACGAAGGGGCCGATAGGTCTACAGCTTCATGATCCTGAGACGATCATCATGTTTCGCAATCTCAAGATCCGAGAAGTCACGCCGCCGCAGGGGCCCTAGGCTTGGACGAAAACAGGAGCCTGCTGGCGCGCATCCTTTCCGATCGTCCCCAGCTTCATCGAGGTGATCCGGAGCTCCCTTCTGGAGCCTCGTTGGGTCGGGGTGAGACGATTCTTACTCTTTCTTTTCTGCAGCAGGTCCAAGGCGGGGAGCATACTTGTCTGGCGCCCGCAAGTGAGGTGTTGATGCACCTCTTCGACTTGCTTCCCTCCCATGCCTGCACCCTTGAAACTGGCGCTGGACTGTCGACGCTGGTATTTGCGTTGAAGGGCGCCAAGCATGTGTGTATCACGCCGAACGACTCGGAAGTGGAGGCGATCCGTTCTTACGCCGAGAGTCGATCGATCGACCTGAGTCTCACTCGCTTCCTCGTGGGTTCTTCGGACCGCTGTCTGCCTAAGGAGCAGCTGCCACCGCTGGATCTGGTCTTGATCGATGGCAAACATGCTTTTCCCTGGCCGACGATCGATTGGTTCTATTCCTCAGAGGCTCTGAAGCCGGGCGGTTTCATGGTGTTAGACGATGCCAACATTCCTTCTGTAGCCCACCTCTGTCAGTTCATGCGAGAAGACCCGCGTTGGAGCCTTCTCAAGCACTTTGACGAAACCACGTTCTTCTTCCAGAAGGGATCTCATGATTTGAGAAGAGTGGCCTGGCACATGCAGCCCTGGGTAACGCGGAGATACCGTCCGAGGACGGTCTTGAAGAGGCTAGTGTGGCGGTTCAGGTGGCTGCAGCGGTATTTTGGTCGGTCCGATTAGGGAAAAAAGATAGAGATGGGATTCATACACAAGTCACTACCTTCCGGTGAAAAGTGCCATCGTGTCAATCAGTTATCTATCTGTACTACCTGATTCTGCAAGCTTCAATGTCTATATGATTGAAAAACGTGACTCTCACATCAGTGGACAATTACTCTTCCGAAACACACATAGCGGGATTAGTAGTTAGACCACCAAGACTGGTCTGAAAGAAAGAGCTGATGGTAACCGCGCCATCGCAGGTGATTCTCCCCCAGCCTGTGAAATTGTCCGGCAGAGGAGTCTTTTCGAAAACGAAAAACTGGTCTTGTCCTAACGGGGGAACCGTGAAGGTCTCATCTCCCACCGGCGTGGTGTCTGATGAAGAGGTGGTCAAATCACAGGCTATGGGGTCTGGACTGACACTCGAAACAGCCACTCCAGTATCCATCTTCTGGTTTCGTATGACGGTGAACAGAGCGTCCTGACACTGTTCCGTAAACGGGACTCCAATCGGGGCTGCACCGGGCTGATTAAGATCCACTAGTTCGAACAAAACACCCTCTCCCCCGATCTGGCCATTGACTAGAATCTGGACGTGGCCGAAAACGAGATTCTCTCCACCTGCGAAGGGTAGGACGACGGTGCCGTTGCAGATTACTTGTTCCGCAACGGTGTGTATAAGCGCACCTTTGTTGTCCAAGAACCGCGCCTCGATCGTGGTTTGCGGGCCGCCCGCATCACAAATTGCCGTGGCATAGAAATCAGTTCTATTGCCAGCTCCGGCCACGAACGTAGGGAAGTCAACCAGGAACCCGTCCTCACCCTGGGATAGGGCCGATCCGAAAGAAAACACCAGGATAGATATCCCGATTAGAGAGATAGGGGGATGTCCGATCTGCATAGCTCTGCTTACCTCCTTTTTTCCTGCCTGTTCATGCAGGTAGTCACGACGTTTCCTGCTTGGGATTTGTGGGTCTTCATCTATCTATACCAAACGCTTCCTCTGCCAGTCGCTTGATCTCTCGAAGGTTTAGCTTTCCTGTCCCTAGCAGGGGCAGTTCTTCCACTTTTCGAAAACGATCCTTCCGGGGAACAAAGATGTTGGGCAGCCCCATGCTCCCCAACTTCTTGACCAGTTCTGGTATCCCCTCTTCCTGGAAGGTGTGGATGACGACAAGGCTCTCGCCTTTGCGCGGATCGGCGATCGCGGTTACCGCGAAGACGCCTTGGGGGATGTCAGCAGCTTCGTGGAGCGCTTCCTCGACTCGACCATGGGGCACCATTTCGCCGCCGATCTTGGAAAAGCGCGAAAGGCGATCCGTGATCTTCAGGAATCCATCCTCGCTGATGAGTGCTACGTCGCCGGTGACGTACCAACCGTCACGCAAGGCTTTCCGGGTGAGATCTGCTCGGCCGAGATATCCGACCATGATGTTGGGCCCCTTCACCAGGAGCATGCCTGGAGTCTCGACCGGCCGCGGCTCAAAGCTGTCAGGATCCACGATCCGGGTGGCTACACCGGGCAGGGGAGGCCCGACGAAACCGCGCCGGGAGCCCGACTGAAAATAGCCGGCGGCTCGGAAGTCGGGCACACTGACCGCGACGACGGGTGAGCACTCGGTGGCGCCGTAGCCTTCCAGTGGGCGGATTCCGAAGCGGTCTTCAAAGGCCAGGGCCAGGTCCGTCGAAAGCTTCTCGGCACCGGTCAGAACCAGGCGCAACGAGCCAAACTGTTCTGGTGTGCAGCGTCGCATATAGAGTTGAAGGAAGGTCGGAGTAGCCAGCAGAATGGTGGCTTTGTATCTGCTGACGAGCTCACCTACTACCGGTGCATCCAGGGGATTCGGATGCATGGGCATAGCAAGGCCCTTCCGAGCTGCGAACCAGAAAGACATATAACCAAAGGAATGAAACAAAGGCAGAATTCCCAGGACGCGATCGTGAGAGTCGGCTCCCAGGACCTGGGTAATCGCATCCACATTTGAAGCGACGTTGTAGTGACTCAGCATCACGCCCTTGGGCTCTCCGGTGCTCCCGCTGCTGAAAATGATCGTGGCCAGGTCGTCGGCTTCAACCGGCCGCACGGCCCCACAAAAGCGCTCCAGGCCTCTGATGGTGAGAAACAGCGAGGCTACTGTGCTCTTGATTCGGGCGCCAGAGCCGATCCGAGCAGCGATGTCCTCGAGCCAGAGGAACTCGACGTCGTCCGGAAGATCCAGTCCTGCCTTTTCCACGAACATTCGGCTGCTGATGATGGTGGAGAGTTTAGCCTGACGGATCATCGAGGCCATTCCCGCGCGGCCGGCGGTGTAGTTCAGATTCACGCTCACGCCACCCGAAAGAGAAGCCGCAAGATTGACGAGCGCACCACCGACGCTAGGAGGCAAGAGGATTCCCCGGTAGGCCTGACCCTCCCACACGCTCTTGAGCTCCCTCGCCAACGCGACTGCCCCTATGAGTGCCTTGATCCGCGAGACACTGGGTCTCAGCGCGTCGGCGAAGGCCAGGGCGAAGGGCCAACGGCGGACTTGACGTATGAAGGCGTGCTGTAAGGGTTTGGCGTTTTTCCGTCGGGCCGCCCAGGCGGAGCTGGCCAATTCCTGGACCTGCTGACGTATCTCGGCAACTGGAGTCTCGGGAGACATCGGGGCCCCGAACGCCACCGTCACCGGGTAGGGAATCTGTTTCGGAATCTTGAAGAGAAAGCGCCCTTCGGAGCGACTGAAGATACTCCCCCAAAGGCGATCCAGGTAGACGGGAACGATGGGCGACTGTCGGTTTCTGGCGATCCGTTCGAAGCCACGGCGGAAGGGAAGTAGGGAACCGATGCGGGTGATCTGACCCTCGGGAAAGATGCAGACCACCTCTCCATCGTCCAGGTATTGTCCGGCTTCACGAAGTGCTTTCAGGAGCACTCTGGGACCCCCTGAGGAGGAGATCGGGATGTTCCCCATGGATTTCATGAATGGCCTGAAGAGCCAGTAATCGAAGTAGCTCTGGTCCACGATGAAGCGAACCGGACGATCCAGACTGGCGATCAACATCAGAGCGTCGACGAAGGAGACGTGGTTGGGTGTGAGAAGCACCCCTCCTTCTTTGGGTACCTGATTCCGATCCAAGACCGTGAGTCGGTAGAAGGTATGGGTCAAGAGGATCAGTCCGAGTCTCAGCAGCGCGTCCGGGAGCAGCCAGAGGGCCCAAAGCGTCCCCAGCAGAATGGCCAAGGAAGCGACTGACAGGATCAATTGGGGTGAAAAGGAGAGCTGGGCCAGGAGCGTAGCGCTCAGGGATCCGACCAGAATACCCCCGAAGACAAAGACGTTTGCCAGCGCGATGATGCCGCCACGTCGGCTGGCTGGAGCTTGCCATTGCACCAGAGCATTGATGGGGACGACGATGAAGCCGCTGGCAATGCCAAGGAGCGACGTTGATACGAGGAGTCCGGCGAAACCAGGCGACAACAGCGCGAGCAATGCACTCACAAGGGCCATCAGGATTGCACCCAGCGGAATCAGCCCGTATTCGACTTTTTCTCCAGATAGTTTTCCCGCCACCAGGCTTCCCACGCCGACTCCGAGGCCGAAAGCAGCCAACGGGAGCCCCGAAGCAGTATCCGATAGACCCAGGACGGTTCGCCCATATACCAGGATGTCTTGGCCCAGCAGGCTGACAATGGTCCAGTAGGTAACCGATCCGGCCACGGCTAGACCCAGAATCCGCTCGCCCCGGATGGTTCGCCAGGAGCTGAGGAGGGTCTCCAACAGGTTGCCGTCGGGGCGGGCCGGAGCCACGGCTGGAATGCGATGCGCGTAGAAGAGGCCTATCGCCGCCGTGAGTGTCAAGATGAGACCGGGCAGCCAGATTCTTTCCCCGGCCGAGTCCAGCAATAGTCCACCGCCCGCCGTCCCCAGGATGATGGCCAGAAATGTCCACATCTCGAGGTAGGCGTTGCCCTTCGAAAGCTGCTCGTGAGGGAGAAGTTCGGGGAGGATTCCGTACTTGGCGGGACTGAAGAGAGCGCTCTGGGCACCCATCAGCCCCAGTAGGAGCAAGCGCAGGAATCCGTGCTCTGGAAAGGCGAAGAGAGAGATCGCGACGCAGGACATCAAGGCGACCTCGACCCACTTCATCCAGATGATGATGGAACGCTTACTGAGCCGGTCCGCTAGCACGCCAGCAGGCAGGGAGAACAACATCAGGGGAAGTGTCAGGACACAGAAGGTAAGTGTTGTCTGATACTGGGAGAGTCGCTGAAATTCAGCGTCGCCGCTAATATGTGCTTCGAGTGTTCGAATCGCGAGGAAGGTGACAATCAGTTTCCAGGCGTTGTCATTGAAAGCTCCAAAGAACTGGGAGATGAGGAGGCTTCTGATCGTGTGGCTCTTCGAGTGCGATTGACTCACTGGGAAACCAATTGAGCAGGTGTATCGAAACCGATAGTCAACCTATACTAGATCTCTAGGTTCTTGTCGATGACCTGGAGAGGAATCGCATGATGTGGGAGCTTGGCAGGAGATGACCGCAGCAATCGGGCAGCCGCGAAAGGGGAGTCTTAATCTACGCCGCCTGGGTTGGTTTTCGTTCATCGCTCTGGCGTTGGTCTTTTTCCGGCTTACGCCGGCACTCTATCCGCTCAGGATTTTTGTGGTATTTGTCCACGAAACTGGTCATGCGCTGGCGTCGGTGCTGACAGGTGGACAAGTCCTGACCATGGTAGTCACTCCGCGGGACTCTGGTTACGTCCAGTACATGGGTGGCAATGCAATACGTCATTGACGTTCTGGCAGTAATGAGCTCCCTCTACGCGCTCTACGATTTGAGCGATTTCCTGTTGATTGGAGGCAAGACCGATGCCGTCATCCTGGCCGAAATAACCCAGGTGCCGGCCTTCACCTGGGCCATACTATGGAGCGGCCTTTCGCTCCTGGTGGTTTACGCTGCAGGCCAGCGAGCGCTGCTCCGGCGCTGAAGAAGCGTTTCAGAGGCCGGGTCACCCCTCTACCGGTGCGAACTCAATGGAGAGCAGAAATGAATTCACTATGTCTTTTGATTGCTGCCTTGGGCATAGGGCTCGAGCGGCCCGATGTTGAGTTTCAGGTGTTTCAGTTTCCCGCCGATCAGATTCCTCGCATTGACGGCAGAGTCGAGGACTGGTCGATCGTTCCCGATTCGTACGTGGTCGGAGTAGAGCAACTACGGGAGACGGTGGTTGGAATCGGCGACAGGCACGATCCGGCCAATCTGGATGTGAAGGTAAGAGTCGGCTGGGTGAATGGGCTGAACCAGCTCTACTTCCTCTACGAAGCTCGGGACAACTACTGGGACTTTGCCCGCGGGGATTTGCACAATGACATCTTCGAAGTTGTGGTCGACGGCGATCTATCAGGCGGACCATTGATTCGCCAGATGCATCCGAACGAGAAACTACGCGGTAAACTAGGGACCCACCACCTGTTTCACGGTGTCCATGCCCAGAACTACCACATCTTCACGCCCGCTGAGGGCAAGGACTGGGCAATGGTGTGGGGGTCCCAGCCTTGGATCAAAGACTTGCCTTACGCCAACGCGGTTTGTAAGTACAGCTTCAAGCATGGCGAGAGCGGAAAACTTGTCTTGGAGTTCTTTTTGACTCCGTTCGACTACGCCCCACCAGACCCTTCGCGAGCCGTTCCGTCGAAGCTAGAGGAAGACAAAGTGATCGGGTTGTCCTGGGCCATTCTCGATTTGACGATGAACAGGCCGAGCGATACGCTGGCTTCTGGAACCTTTCGCACAAGACAACGATGTATGGCAACGCCTCGGATCTCGTTGCTTTCAGACTGATGCCCATCGAGAAAACTCTGCGCAAGTCCGTCGAGGCCAACTGGTCTTTCCAGGTCATCAGCGCGGCGGATCGCATTGTGGCGTTCCATGATCGTTCGCACGGAAACATTAGCTCTTGGCGCTGGGATTTCGGCGATGGTAGATTTTCAACCGAGCGTCATCCCACCCATCGCTACCGAGAGCCCGGCGAGTTTATCGTGACGCTGTACGTAGAGGGACCCGAAGGGAAGGCGCGGCGGGCGAAGATATGGGACGTGACGCTGCCGTGACCGCTTTCGGCGTATACTCTTGCCCCCCGAGACTTGGAACTGCCCTCTGTGGTGCTGGCCTCACCGGGGAGAGCTCCTCAGTACCTTGCCATGGCCATCACAATCCAAGGATGCTCGCGGTATCGCGGTAGATGACCTTATGGATCTGTTCTTCGTCCAAGCGTGGTAGAGCAGTGCCTTCGAGCATCTTGTTGAGACCGAGAAGACCCTCGATCGAGGCCTCGATGTTGGTGAAGGGATAGTCGGTACCGAAAAGCAGCTTGTTCCAGACTCCGTATTCCTGGACTAGCATCAGGCTGTGGTAGAACTGGAAGGGACGGTAGTGGATGGCGCTGATATCGGCATAGACGTTGGGATGCTTTCTTATCACGACCACGCATTCGTTCTCGTAGGGATGGGATAGATGCGCCAGGATGATCTTTACACCAGGAAAGCGCGTGGCGACCGGGTCGAGGTGTCGGGGCAGAGTGCACTCCAGCGGAGCCTGGGCCACGAACGTCGTGCCGGTATGCAGCAGCACGGGAAGGTCGTTGTCCTGAGCGTACTGCCACATGGGATCTAGATCCTGCCCGTCAGGCCTAAAGCCGGCATACATGGGCATGAGCTTGATCCCCTTCAGGCCGAGTTCCTGGTGTCCCTGGCGCAGTTCCTCCTCCCAGCCCGGTTGGGTGGGATCCAGGGAGAGGAAGCCGACCAGCGTATCCGGGTGCTGCTGGACGTAGTCCGCGACGAATTGATCGTCCACCCAGAGGCCACTCAGTCTTGCCTTGCCGCCGAAGACGACCGTGCGTGTGTCCTCCGGAGCCGTGCTCCGGTATTCTTCATAGTGCACGGTCAGGTCTAATTCGGTGCCGCCGCGAGCATGCCGGGCCTGCTCCTGGAATTGGTCGGTGAAATGATCAGGGTACTGCCAGGTGTGTGAGTGCACGTCGAAGATCATGGTAGTTTTCCAGTCTGTCCTGCCT
The DNA here is from genome assembly GCA_965219005.1 of Acidobacteriota bacterium. Classification (GTDB taxonomy): domain Bacteria; phylum Acidobacteriota; class UBA6911; order RPQK01; family JAJDTT01; genus CAUZIZ01. Next base: position 1,699,772 of record CBDCMS010000004.1, read on the forward strand.
CCTGCCGCGCTGTATCATTCAGGGTGGAATTTATCCATCGCCTAGGCTGAAAGCGTTATTGCCAAGACGTTTCCGGTCGGCAATAACCCCTTTTGGGGTAAGGTGTTTTACCGGCCCAGACCCAGGGTAGCTCGCTTCGCATCGCCAACCCTGCGCTACTCGCAATAACGCCTTCGGCGTACATCCTGTCGAAACAAACTTGAAGTCCCATTCCAAGTTTGTTGGAGTTTCGCGTCATCCAATTTCCTTTTCTGATCCGAGATCAAGCCGCTCCTGTCCCGGTAGGACGATTCCCCAGCGGCTCGGCTCCCCATCACCCTAGACGCCCATTTCCGAGGTGTCAATACGGCTTCTCTGTTCTCTTGGAAACAGCGCTTGATCTCCCGATCTTGTGCGAATATCATTCCCCCCTTGGGTACCCACTAAAAGCCGATTGAGTCCCGTTTCCCATGCCGCGACAAAGCGTTGTAGATCTGCCTCCTTCCAGCATCCGGATGATGTTCAATGAAGCTGCCGGAATGGAGGATGTGCTCCACCTATCCATCGGCCAGCCCGATTTTGCCACCCCTCAGCCTGTGATTGAGGCCATGGTCGAAGCCCTGAGACAGGGCAAAACCAAGTACGCCTTGGACGCAGGCGTCTTGGAGTTTCGAGAACAGATCTGCGCTTATTACTCCAGAGAACAGGGCGTAGAGCTGACGCCGGAGGAGGTGTTGGTCACGGACGGGGCGGTCGAGGCTATCACCCTGGTCCTACAGGCGTTCATCAGCCCTGGAGATGAGGTCATCCTGCTGGAGCCTGCTTTCGTCGTCTATGCCCCGTTCATCCGGATGATCGGAGGCGTTCCGGTTTCGGTCGTGACCCGAGTAGAGGATGGGTATGTGCCCGATCCCCAGGAGGTCGAGAACGCGATTACACCGAGAACCCGGATGATCCTCGTCAATTCTCCCTGCAATCCGACGGGGGCAACCTTTCCGGTCGAGGTCCTGAAGCAATTGGCAGATGTGGCTCGTAGGCACAATCTGCTGCTCGGCTCCGACGAAGTCTACGAGCAGCTCGTCTACGACCATCCTGGGCGATATCCGTCGATGCTGACACTGGAGCCGGATCGCGATCGTCTCTTCGTCTTTCACAGCCTCTCAAAGACCTATGCCATGACCGGTATTCGAGTGGGTTGGGTGGTGACGGGATCTTCCAATTGGCGGATTCTTCAGAAGCTCCACACCTTTACCACCACCGTGGCAAACACGCCCGGACAGTGGGCTGGCATAGAGGCCCTTGGTGGTGACCAGAGCTTCATTCCCTCGATGGTATCCGAGTACAAGGAGCGAAGAAATCTGCTCGGTTCACTGCTGGACGGCGTGCCCCATCTCTCCAGCTATACCCCGGGAGGGGCCTTCTACCTCTTTCCCCGTTTCGATCTGCCCATGGATGCGGACACCTTTTGCCTCCGTCTTCTTAAGGAGGCAAAAGTCTGCTGCATCCCCGGCACTGGTTTCGGCGATTCCTGCCGTCAAGCTTTTCGGATTTCGTACGCTGTCGGACCAGACAGCATCCGCGAGGGCATCAGGAGAATTCGACAATGGCTTACCCAATTCTAGTCATCAGCGGAAATGAAATCGTCTCCCGCTTCAAGATCCAGGAGGCCATTGACGTGGTGGAGGAAGCACTTGCCAACCACGAGAAGGGCACCGACATTCTGCCGGACAAGCTCATTTTTCAGGTTCCCGGCGGGATCAGTGCCTGCATGGCAAGCATGTTGCCCGACCTGGAGGTTCTCGCCATGAAGCTGGGCCAGGGCAGGGAAGAGAATCCCAAGCGCGATCTACCCAACATCATCTCCCAGATCTCACTCTTCGATCCGGACACAGGCAAACCTCTGGCACTTTTGGACGGCTCCTGGGTGACCGGACTGAGGACCGGGGCCTCAGCGGCGATCGCGGTGAAACATCTGGCCCGATCCGATGCCAAGACCCTGGGTATCCTGGGGGCTGGATTTCAGGGCCGGCACGCCTTGAGGGCAGCTGTCCGAGTCCGTGATTTCGAAGAGATTCGAGTCTATGACTCCTTCCCCAAGACCCTCGACAGCTTTGTGGAAGAGCTGTCCCGGGAGTTGGAACGGACGATCGAACCGGTTTCGGGACCCGAGGATCTGGTGACCCACAGCCACGCGATCATCAGCTGCTCCAACACCACCGTGCCCATTGTCCAGGGTGAATGGATCCGTCCCGGAACGCACTTCTCCTGCATGGGAGCAGACCAGGCCTGGAAGCAGGAGCTGGCAGAAGGGGTGCATGCCCGATGCACGATCTTCGGAGACCACATAGACCAGATCTGCCATCTGGGAGAGGTTTCACAATCTATAGAAAAGGGCCTGTTGTCGCGTTCCCAGATCAAGGGAACGCTGGGTCAGGTCTTGACCGGGGCTATCGAAGGAAGAACTTCAGCGGAGGAGATCACCCTTTTTGATGGCACTGGTATGGCGATCCAGGACGCCGCCGTCGCCCGGCGCGTCTACGATCTGGCCGCGCGAGAAGGTTTTGGGGTGTGGGCCGAGCTTTAGTCCACGAGCTCCAAGAGGCGACGGATGTCAGACCGGATAAAGGATAGGATCGCAATCGTCAACGGTGCGGGCTCCGTGGGGCCTGGCTGGGGTAACGGCAAAGCAACAGCCGTTCTCTTCGCTCGAGAAGGGGCGTCTGTATTCGCGGTCGACATCAACCTGTCTGCAGCCGAAGAAACCAGGCAGATCATCGAGGATGAGGGCGGTCGCTGCGCGAGCTGGCAGGCCGACGTCTCCCAGGCCGGGGAAGTCCAGGCCCTGGTCGACGCCTGTGTGGCCAAGTTTGGACGCGTAGACATTCTGCACAACAACGTAGGTATTCTGAAGGTAGGGGGACCTGTAGAGCTTGCCGAGGAACAATGGGATCGTGCCCTGGATGTCAACGTCAAGAGTATGTTCCTTGCCTGCAAGTACGTGCTTCCCATCATGGAGCGCCAAGGCAAGGGCGCCATCGTCAATGTGTCCTCGATTGCAGCGATCCGTCACCTCGGATATGACGCGGTTTCCTACAACGCATCGAAGGGAGCCGTGGATTCGCTCACCCAACATATTGCGGGACAGTATGCAGATAGGGGAATCCGGGCCAACTGCATTCAGCCGGGCTTTCTGAATACTCCCATGATCGTAGAACCCTTGAGGAACAGCTATGGGCCCGGGGGTGTCGGCGAAATGGTGCGAAAACGCGATGCAATGGTCCCAATGGGAAAGATGGGAGATGCCTGGGACGTGGCCTATGCTGCGCTCTTCCTTGCTTCCGACGAGGCGAAATACATCACGGGTGCGAAGCTTGTCGTCGATGGCGGGGTTACCTGTAAACTGAGGGTCTGACCAAATGACGAACAAGATTGGTATTGGAATCACCGGGTCAGGATTCATGGGTAAAACCCATGCCGAGGCAGTGCTGTTGCTGCCTGATCTCCAACTCGTGGCCTTCTCAGGGGGGAGCCGTGCACCCGGGCTGGCGCAGCAATACGGGGTAGCGCATGAGCCAGACGCCGAAAGTCTGGCACGCCGCTCAGATATCGATGCCGTCATCGTGACGACGCCGCACCACGTGCACATCTCTGAGACGCTGGCCGCGTTCCAAGAGGGCAAGCACGCCCTGGTAGAGAAGCCGTTGGCGACGTCGATCGAAGACTGTGACCGTATGATCGAATCGGCCTCGAGTAGGGGATTGACGCTGGGTGTGGGTTACCACCAACGGTTCCGCAACAACAACAGCGAGGCGTGCCGGCTGGTTCGCGAGGGAGCTATCGGAGACATTTTGACGATTCAGGTGTCGATGCTCTCGGGAGGCTCGCTACGAGACGGAGGGGGCTGGGCCTGGTGGGACGATCCACGGAGCCTGGGGCACATACTCAACTCAGCACCCCATGGCGTCGACCTGCTGCGCTGGATGATGGGTGCCGAGGTGGCTTCGGTCGGCGCTCTCTGCCGCACCTTCCTCAGTGATGCCCCTGTCGAAAACACGACGCTGGCGCAGCTAAGTTTCGAGAACGGAGCGCTCTGCAGTTTGTTCTCGACCAACGTCATGGCCGATCCGGGTTTTGTGGAGGAAACCTTTCGCTTTCGAATCATCGGCTCCAAAGCACTGATGGACCTGGACCCCTACGGAGATCTGAAGATTGCTACTGACGGAGCCTGGAGGACTGTTTCGACTCAACCCTCCGCGGAGTTTGTAGCGGCCGATGTGCCAATCAATCCGGTCCGGATCGAGGCCTACAAATCGCAGATTCAGTCCTGGGTGGATGCCATGGGGGGCAGGTCTTCGGACCTGGGCTCGGGAATCGATGGCCGAGCTGGCGTCGAGGCGTGTATGGCCATCCTGGAAGCTTCCCGCACTAATTCGGTAGTGCAGCTTCGTTCCTAGGCCCGAAAGGGCGGTCTGGTTTCGAGCAATGAAGCGATTCTCCCAACAATTGAGCTTCCTTAAGTCGGCAGCGTTGCTGACGCTGGCCCTACTGATCCTGTCAGCGTGTCATCGACCCACAAACGAGAACCCAGGCGATTGGCCGGTCTATCTGGGAGACGCAGGGGCATCACACTACTCGGCTCTGACGCAAATCGACCGCGACAATGTCGATCGGCTTGAAGTTGCCTGGACCTACCGGACGGGAGACGCACGGAAATCCTCCCAGATCCAGTGTAATCCTCTCATCATCGGAGGTCGCCTCTACGCGACCTCTCCCGGTCTCAAGGCATTTTGTATGGATGCAGCGACCGGGAAAGAGATTTGGACGTTCGATCCCCGAGTGGGAAGGGAAATCGGTGCCGTCGGCGTCAATAGAGGCGTCGTCTATTGGGAAGGTGACCAAGCCCGGCGAATCTTCTACTCCGTGGGTTATTTGTTCTTCGCTCTCGACGCCGACAGTGGACAACCCGTGTTGTCCTTCGGGGAGGGAGGCACAGTCGACCTGAGGCTGGGCCTTGGAGTCGATGATTTCCAGGGAGTGTCCCTCATGAGTACGACACCGGCGGCCGTCTACAAGGATCTTCTGATCGTTGGCACCCGGGTCGGAGAGGGACCTGGCAAAGCGGCTCCCGGCCACATTCGAGCCGTTGACGCTACCACGGGTGAGATCCGCTGGACCTTTCACACCATACCTCGCCCTGGCGAGGCGGGTTATGACACCTGGCCTCCAGACGCCTGGAAGTACACGGGTGGAGCCAACTCCTGGGCAGGCATGACCGTCGATCATCGCCGCGGGACAGTGTTCGCCTCCACTGGATCGCCCACCTTCGACTTCTGGGGAGGGCGTCGAAAGGGTCAGAATCTCTACGGGAACTGTGTGCTCGCCATCGATGCGGAGACCGGCGAGCTTCGCTGGCACTTTCAGACAGTACATCACGACATGTGGGATCGCGATCTTCCGGCTCCTCCCAACCTGGTGAGGGTCAGACATGACGGTCAAGAGGTGGATGCCGTGGCCCAGATCACAAAGTGGGGGTTTGTGTTCCTGCTGGATCGTGAAACCGGAGAACCTCTTTTCCCAGTTGAGGAAACGCCCGTGCCGGTTTCCGATCTCAAGGGTGAAGAAGCCTGGCCAACCCAGCCTATCCCGTTGAAGCCACCGCCCTTCTCTCGCCAATCCTTCACCGAGGAGGATGTCACCAATATCTCTCCGAGCTCGCGAGAACTCGTTCTGGCACGCTTCCGGCAAATCAGGAGTAGCGATAGGTTTGAGCCTCCCAGCACTCAAGGGACGCTGATCTTTCCCGGTTACGACGGAGGAGGGGAATGGGGAGGTGCGGCTTCGGACCCTTCCAGTGGCCGTTTGTACGTCAATTCCAACGAGATGCCCTGGATTCTCACGATGGTAGACACCGACGCGGAGGCATTGCCGGGAGCCGAGGTTTATCGACTCCACTGCGCCGGGTGTCACGGCCCCAAGAGGCTCGGCGACGCTCACAGCAACAACCCGCCGTTGCCACTCGAAAACGTCTATCCACGAGATGAAACTCGGGATGTAATCAGGCGGGGAAAAGGACGGATGCTGGGGATGCCGCAGCTCTCGGCCCAGGAAACCGAGGCGGTGATCGACTTCCTCTCGGGGTCGGACCCGGCCAGGGTCCCAACCTGGGCGGTGCCTCCACCTGAGATCCAGTACACCTTTACTGGCTATAACCGTTTTTTCGACCCGGAAGGGTATCCGGCTATCAAACCCCCTTGGGGACAATTGACCGCGATCGACCTTAACCAGGGGAGCATCGTCTGGCAGGTGCCCCTGGGTGAGTTCGAGGAGCTGACACAGAGAGGAGTGCCCCAAACCGGGACTGAGAACTACGGAGGTCCAATCGTGACGGCTGGCGGCCTCCTCTTCATCGGAGCGACGCAGGACGGTAAATTTCGCGCATTCGATAGGGAGTCCGGAAAAGTCCTGTGGGAAACCCAACTACCAGCCGGGGGCTACGCCACTCCTTCAACCTACTCGGTGGCCGGCCGCCAATACATCGTTATCGCCGCTGGGGGAGGCAAGATGGGAACACCCTCCAGCGATACCTATGTCGCCTTCGCCCTGCCCCAGAACGGGAAAGAGGAAGAGTGAGAATCTGCGCCAAGGAGGGTTCCCGAGTAGAGGGAATCCGTTCGAGCAGGACCTTTGGATAGCCCCATGCAGTGACCGCCGCCTGGAGACGTCCTCAGGTAGCTCGGTAGAATACCTCCCTCGCCTTGATGACCCAATCTATAGCCGCTCCGATTCCTGCGCCGATCCCAGCGTAACCCATGACGGTCACAGTGGCCTCCCTTTGACCCGTTTCGTTCGATATGATGGCGGCAAAAGGGAGTATTGCTAGCCCACCTACTGCGGCTCCGATTAGGGTGCCCTTGAGGACGTTGTCCCTGACGACCCGTTCTGCGCTCATGATTTTTCGGACTTCCGACTTCGGAAAAGTCCTCTCAGCTCCGGTCTGATCCACCAGGGTCAGATCAAATGGGCCAGAGCTCTTTAGAGCGCAGTCCATACGTTCGCCACTTTTGAGAGTCACAAGCATGCGGGTACCTGAGGGTTGACCGTCGAGTTTCTCCCACCTCCCCGGAATCACACCAGCATGAAGCGAGAGGATAGACAGGACCAACACCATGGCGCCGATAAGATCTTGGATTTTCATTTTTTGCTCCTCCGCCCCAGAAATGCGATTTTCAGGAGGAGCCAGGCTCAGGCTGGGGGAATTGTGCTGAAACTTCATTGGAATCTTGCCCTCCCCAACTCTGGGCTACACGCAGTAACACCCTCGGCGTAGGTGATGGCCTCCCTGATCCCCACATAGAGCTTCTTTCTCGAATGGGGCCAGCGCGGCCGGGGGCTAGACTAAGAAAGTTTGTCTGAAGTTCTTCGTGACTTTTGAGTCAAGTTTGGAACGCAAGACATAAAAGCCGCGACCCTCAGCTTATGGGTTTCAGGTGCCTTGGCCCAAGGGGGTTGAGGTCTTGAGCGTCGCAGACCAAGCGAGGTCAATCCCAACGGGATTGCGTATTCCAGCCCAGCGACTGTGTTGGTTTTGTCAAGCATTATTAAGATTCTGCGGCTAACGGTGCTCTCCAAAGATCATCGTTTTTGACCATCGTGTTGAGCGTGACGAGGAGCTTTCTCATGGACGCTATCAGGGCCACTTTAGGCTCTTTTCCGGAGGCGACAAGGCGATTGTAAAAGGTGCGAATCTGCGGATTGTGTCGGATCGCTGAGAGCGTGCACATGTAGAGCTGATTACGGAGTTGACGCCGTCCTCCCCAGATGGCACGAGGCTGGAGTCCCTCGCCGCTGTCCTGATCCCAAGGGGCCAATCCCACCAGGGAAGCGACTTCTCTGCGATTGACCCTGCCCAACTCAGGCAGCTCACACACCACGATCTGACTGCTTCGCTCCCCTATCCCCGGGCAGCTTTGCACCACCTCCTGGCGCCGAAGGAGCTCGGCATCGAGCCGCAGCAATTCCTCCACCTTCTGCTCAACCTCTTTCAGTTCTTGATCCAGCAGGCCAAGGATTCGCTCCACTCCTTGACGCAGCTCCTGATCCTCATACTGATGGCGACGAGTCCGCTCGATCTTACGACACTCAATCAGTTGCCTGCGTCTGCGATTGTAGGCTTGTAACTGCTGATAGTACGCGGTTTCCTGCTTACTGATACGATGAATCCCCAGCTGCCCACAACGCCCCAGGACGTGGGCATCCAGACGATCATTCTTGGCTAGGATTCCCAGACCCTTCGCGAGGTCTCGAGCTTGTCGAGGATTCACGCAACAGACGGGGATCCCCGCCTCATTGAGCTCTCTCAGGACCCGCTTCTCATAACCCCCCGAGGCTTCCACCACCACCGAGACCAATCCCGCGATCCCCTCCAGACGGCGGAGGATCTCTGCGATTCCTTCCCCCGCGTTGGAGTGCTCCGAGTGTTCCTCCCGTGGCAGCAGACACAGATCCAGCCGATCCTTGCTGACATCAATGCCCGCTGCGGGCTGACTCATCCAGGTTTTGTTGATAGGATTACCTTTGAGTTGTTTCATGGAGACCCTTCCTTATATTCGGGCTCTCTCTTTGACGGAGGCCCAGGCGACTGTTCGGGTTGACATGAAATGGGCCGACCACGGATCTCGCTGGGCTCCGGTCTCGACGGACCGAGGGTTTCACGATCTCGTGGTCGGCTCGGATCAGACGTTCTGACCCGAATTCCTTTCAACAAATAACACATATAAGGGTTTCCGAACCCTGGGGAGTCGCCCCCAATCTGAATCAACCCGGAACGGGTTGCGTACCTGGGTAGCCCTGTTGCGGAATAGCGCCTCTCGTTAGATCGTCGGTACGCAACCGCCGATGGGGTTGGAATCGAAGGGGAGTCGGATACCCAGGGTTTAGAAACCCTGGGCTGAAATACGGAATCCCTTCAGGATTCACGGATTTCTGAGTGCTTGAGTGCAGCGTCAACGAGGGAAAATGCCGAGGGCAGACTCCTCCTTTTTCCTTGCTCAGGAATAGGCAACCGGTGGAAATACTGAACCGCAGAATATCGAACAAGCGAATTTCGAAGGATCAGGCCATGGCCAGCGTCCGATGGTAGCTAATATCTCTTCCTGAATGGTCCAGCCCCAGCTTTGGAGCTTCCCAGGACTGATAACATCGCCGGTTCGGGCTACACGGGCCGCGGAGGCCCACCCGGGACACCGGCTAAGGGAGCCGGATCTGGAGTCAGTGGACCGAGCTCGTACTCACTGGGTCCCAGACGCAGGTTCATCTGCAGGATCTCCTCCCGGGACACCTTTTTCCCCGTGTAGGCCGAGATTCTTCCCATGATCGCCGTCAGTGTGGACTCGGCGATCTGGCGGGCCTCGTTGATCGGTTTTTCGGAGCGGATGGCTGTGATCAGGTCGGTGTGCTCTTGAACATAGGCTCGAGGTTTGGGCCCCTCGTAAACCCAGCTCACGTTGCCGTCCAGGTCGTAAATCGTGTCGAGGCAATTGGTGTAGCCCCGGGTGCCCACCACCATTTCCGAGACTTCATTGTGACAGCCGTTGATCTGCCGGCATCGACTGTGAAGGTGCACCCCACCTGGGAAACTGTAGTCTACCTCGAAAAAATCGTATTGGTTGCCCGTAATGCGGCGCAGTCGGCCGCCCGCACCGGAAGCGCTCCGAGGCACCTCTCCTGTGAACCAGTGAATCACATCCAGGTTATGCACGTGCTGCTCGACGATGTGGTCGCCGGAGAGCCAGCTCCAGTTGACCCAATCCCTGATCATCCACTCCATATCGCTCCAACCGGGCTGCTGAGATCGGTACCATAGCTGACCCTGCATCCAGTGACATCTCGCCGAGACAATCTTGCCGATGGCTCCGTCAGCCACCCGCTTCTGGGTCTCAATGTAGGGAAACTGGTGTCGGCGCTGGGTACCGGCGACGATGCACAGGCCCTTCTTTTCCGATTTCTGAGAGGATGCCAAAATCGACCGGATTCCCCAGGGATCGACGGCAGCAGGCTTTTCCATGAAAACGTGCTTGTCGGCGGCGACGGCTGCCGCTAGATGCGCAGGTCGGAAATGAGGAGGCGTAGCGATCAGGACCAGATCGATGTCGGAATCCAGGAGTTTCTGGTAGGCGTCGAAGCCGACGAGACAGCGATTATCTGGGACAGTCTGGTCCTGCTCTTCGAGCTTTTTCTTGGTTGCGTCGATCTTGTCTTGAAAAACGTCGGCCAGGGCCGTGATATGGATGTTCGGAGCCGATTCCAATAGATTCAGAGCGGCTCCGGTTCCACGTCCTCCGCAGCCGATCAGTCCTGCTTTCAGAATTGGACCCTCAGGGACGTCCCTGCTGGCCTTCAGCAGAGGGGACGCGCTCAAGGTCAGGGCCGTGGAAGCGGCCGCAGATCCCAGGAACCTTCGTCTGTTCATGGTCGTCTTCTCGGATTGTCGCATCATGGTGTCCTCCAGCAGATGAGACCTGCCAGTGTTCGCTTTGGATCCTCTTTAACTACTCTTGCGGTCGACCTGGTGTCAAGCTGCTCGAGCCTCAACTCCGTAGCAGAACGATAGGCATCGCGGATCCTGGTATACTCGTCGGCGCGGCGTTTTCAGCCTATTGCAAGCAGCTTCAAGAGAAACCAGGATGCTCAACAAAAACATCATGCTTATCGGAGGCGGCAACATGGGATCGGCCCTGGTCAAGGGGATTCTAAAGGCCAATCTCGCGCCGCCGGAGAGAATTACGGTCGTGGACGTGCACACGGGCAAGCTCGAGGAGCTGCGCTCCGAGTGCGGAGTGCGGGTGGATACCCATCCAGAGCCCCATATGGCCGCGGCTGAGGTCATCATGCTGGCCATCAAGCCGCAGATTCTCAATGATGTCATCGACGCCCTTCGTGATTCAATTCGCTCCGATCAGCTCGTAATCTCGATACTGGCTGGCGTCGAGACCACCTACATTAGAGACCGTCTGGGCAAGAAGAACCCGGTGATCCGAGTGATGCCTAACATCGCAGCCACGGTGGACGCAGCCGCAAGCGCCTTGGCCGGATGTGATCCCGTGACGGATGAAGATTATGAGGTTGCCGAAGCCATTTTCGGAGCAGTAGGTACGGTAGTTAGGGTCGAAGAGAATCTCCTGGACGCTGTTACCGGGCTTAGTGGCAGCGGACCCGCTTATATCTACATGGTCATCGAGGCTCTCTGCGACGGTGGAGTGAAGATGGGCTTGCCTCGCAACGTCGCGATGATGCTAGCCACACAGACGGTATTGGGAGCCGCCAAACTGGTCCGGGAAACCGGTGAGCACCCGGCTACTCTGCGCGATCAGGTGACCACTCCCGGGGGGACGACGATTTCGGCCGTGCACGAGCTCGAAGAACGGGGACTGCGAGCCATGCTCATCAGTGCTGTGGTAACGGCGACAGAACGTTCGAAAGAGCTGAACCGGATGGCACACGAAGAAGATTGATGGCACCACCCGAAAACCTGATCTTCAGGCTCTTTGGCCCGCAGACAGTGGACTCCCCTCAGGGCGTCGATCTTTCTTTACTTGGTCTTTTTTTGTTCCTCCCGGTACTTGATCACCGCTTCGATCTTTTTCTGCTCCGCCTTTAGCACGGCCTCCGGTATCTTCGCCGGGATGACGGGCGTGCGGTCAAGCTTGGCCTGCCGGCCCAACGGGCGGAGCTTGATTCCGCGGTACCAGATCGGATCTCGGTGATCCTGGAGTTTCAAAAAGGCTCCACGAGCGGCCAGATCGGCGCCGCGCTTGTGAACCAGGTCCACATTCCATGCCCACTTCGGATCGGAATAGTCGAAGCCGACAACCTTGACACCGTTCAGCCAGTGCTGAACCACGGTCCCCTTGCCGATGATGCGACCGGTATTCCACTGTCCCACAGGCCTGGTCGCATCGTGCGAAGGGGCCATACAAAAGTACAGGGACGCAGCACTGGAGCGCGGGTTCTTGCCGTCGGGGTGAGCTTTGTTGTCCAGGATCTGGTATTCGTACTGGCCAGGCCGATAGTAGACTCCACTATTGCTTCCTTTGGCCACTTTCCACTGAAAACGGAGTTCGAAGTCATCGGGGATCTTCTTGCTTTGGTAGATGAGGTCGCCCCCGTCTCGAGCACGAAAGATAGAGTCGCCTTCGACTACCCAGTTGCCGCTCTGCTGCCAGCCCTCCAGGTCTCGGCCGTTGAATATCAAGTCAAAGCCGATCTTCTTCTCCTCTGCGGTCAAAGAATTGGGATCGCCAGCCCATGCCTGCGCTGTCGGTAGACAGAGACAGAGACAGAGCAGCGATGTGATTGTGACCCGTCGAAAAAAGGTGATGGCCATTGGATTGTTGTCCGTTGTTCTTCTCATGAATCTTATGATGTCTGCTTTTGCGTTCTAGTGTACTAGGCTGAAACTTCATTCGGCTGTTTCTTGAGGAACAAGGGTGCGACCCATTGATTCAGTGATCTGAGTAGGCTCAACCGTTCCGGCAATGAATGTCAGGCCTCCTGAAACCACAAGCAGGCTGGCGCAGGCAGACCAGGATTTGGAGAGTACGAATAGTCGGAGAAGCGCAGACAAAGCGACGTAGTAACTCAATGTAATGATTACATCTGCGACGACGAAACCCAGTTCGCCAAAGAGGCCGACCAAAAGAGCGTGAGGCAACAGGGGAGGAAAAGGCGGCGATGGCGATGCGAAGCGAGCTACCCTGGGTTTGGTTGCCTGTCAGTCTCTATGCCGTAAGCGTTGTTGCCTTCACTTTGCCGGTCTGCAATAACCCGATGGGGTAAGATACTTGACCGAACGTGACCCAGGGTAGCACGCTTCGCATTGCAGCCCTGGGCTACACGCAACAGCACCTTAGGCGTAGATCGGGTCGGAAACGAACTCGTGGCTTCATTCCATGCTCGATCCCGTTTTCAGGTCAGAGGCGAACCAGTAACCGTCGCCGGTGCGCAGGAGCTCACTCGAGCGGCTGTCCAACCCACGTCGGTAGAATACAATCTAAGAGATTGAATCGGCAAATGGGGCACGACCCTTCCTTCTCGATCATAATCATTACCTGCGATCGGGCTGACTACCTGGAGAGTTGTCTTCGCCGCCTGGAATTGCTCGACTACTCCAATTTTGAAGTGGTCGTCGTCAATGGTCCCTCTACGGACGACACGGAGAGGGTTCTGCAGCTCTTCCCCAGAGCACGAACATGCATGACGGAGAACAGGAATGTATCCAGATCCAGAAACCTCGGACTCCATGTCGCCCGGGGCGAGTTCGTGTCTTTTATTGACGACGATGCCTTGGCTTCCAGAAACTGGCTGAGGGAACTTGCGGCCAGCTTAGACAGCCCTGCAGTTGGCGGGGTTGGCGGACTGGTTTATGGGGTGAATCCCAGGCGGGTGGACTTCTCTTACGGGATTGTCGACCGCTATGGTCGGGTGGACCCTGTTCGCCGCCAGGCCGGGGACTACAATCATCCCCATGGGTTTAGGTTCAATAGCGTCATGGGAACGAACTGTGGTTTTCGGCGTTTAGCGCTCTCCCAGATCGGACTATTCGACGAGGAATTCGAGTACTACCACGACGAGGCGGACATCTGCCGGCGTCTGATCGGTGCAGGTTGGAAGATTGTTCATAATCCCGAGGCGAGGGTTGTCCACTTGTCGGCTGCCGGGCCAAATCGACCGAGTCGGCTCGACGTGAACTGGCATACGATCTTGAAGAATACGGTCTACTTCGCCCTGAAGCATGGATCGGAACAAAAATGGAGGCGCTTACACTCCTGTAGGGCTCTAGAGGTCATCTGTAGGAGTCGTCTTCTCGAATTCAGCCGATGGTTTTTGTCTCGGAAGGTGAGTCTGCGGTTGTATTGGAAGATCTTGAGGGGTGCTTGTTCAGGCGTCCGGGCCGGCTATCAGAGGGTTGGTTCTGCTTCTTCTATCAGCTTGCCTATTCCCTTGGAGGAGGGAAGGGGAATCAGTCCCTTCCGTTCGCCTCAAGTCCATTCTCGAACTTAGTACTAAGACTTAACCCACGCCCCGGCTTTCGGAAGTCTGGGAACTCTGCAACAATATCCCAGTTCAGACGAAGATCCTTGAGAAGGAAGAGTGCCTGTGATGAGATTTTTCGGAGTGCCCACATCTGCCGATAGCAGCCTGATACCCTGAATGGGAGTCCATCATGAGAATCGTGGATAGGGGAGTCCTCGCCCAGAGTGTTCCCGGAACCGATCGCGCGGTACTTAGTTTCCCTTCTGTTGTCGTGCTCAGTAGCGGTGCGTTGCTGGCCACATGCCGCGCCGGCTCCAGCAAGGATGGAGATGATGAATGTCTCGAGCTCTATCGTTCGGATGATGAGGGACGGAATTGGGGTCCCCTTAACCGTCCCTGGACTGCACCCGAGATTGAGGGAGTCAAGGGGACGCTGAAGGTCTGCTATCTCACCGAGACGTCGCCCGGAAATCTCCTGGCCGCCAGCATGTGGGTTGATCGTCAGTCCTATCCGGGGCTGGGTCTCTTCAACCCGCAGACCGAGGGCTGTCTTCCGATGGCCATTCTTCTGTCCGAGTCCGCGGACGAAGCAAGAACATGGTCACCCTGGCGGGTGGTACCAGTGCCGGAAGAGATGGGTCCACCCAGCCTGACGAGTCCTGTTCTCAAGCTAGGAGATGGAACTCTGGGCCTCAGCATCGAGTCCAACAAAACCTATGAGGACTCATCCAAGTGGTATCAGAAAGTCGTCCTGCTGCGCTCCGGCGATGGTGGGCTCAGCTGGGGGCAGCCGATCGTTGCCGGGGAAGATCCCAGCGGACGCGTATTCAACTGGGATCAACGCGTCGGCGTGGCTGCGGACGGCCGGATTGCCGCCTTCCTCTGGACCTACGACAGTGAGACCCGGCACTATCTGAACATCCAAAGGCGCCTCAGCTCCGATGGAGGTCTTACCTGGTCGGAGGCCCAGGATCTCGGTTTTCCCGACCAGCCCTCTCACCCCGCGATGCTCCCCGACGGACGAGTCGTGTTGGCGTGGGTAGACCGATACCAGACGCATTCCATTCGCGCGCGTTCATCTCCCCGTGTCGATGCCGACTTCGATCCTGCAAGCGAGGTGGTTCTCTACACTCACCAGGAGTCAGCCTCCCAGGATCTGCCTGAGGACGATACCGGTGAAATGCTTGGAGAAATGTCCCTTTGGACCTTCGGGCTCCCGTTTGCAGAAGCCTTGCCCGACGGAAACGTGATCGTTGTCTACTACGCTGGAACTGATGATTCGATGAGCTGCTACTGGGCACGACTGAATCCAAACGCTTGAGATGCGGTGACCGGAAGCCAGGGCCGCTCAGATTCGGTCGTCGCTGCTCTCTCTCCGGTCAGCGGAGTACAACCATGAAGTCAGGCAGAGTGCTGATCCTCCTCACGATCGGGCTTGCTTTGAGTGTTGCTGGGAAAACCGTTCTGGCCCAGCCTCCCCGCGTCCTTGCTCAGGGTCAGCAGCCTCATGACCGACGGCTGGGAGCGCTAAAGGATCTCAACGGCTACTTTCCCTTCTCGCCACCGCCGACGAAGGAGGCCTGGGAGAAGCGGGCGGGCGACCTCAAGCGTCGAATTCTGGTCTCAACCGGCCTTTGGCCCATGCCTGAGAAGACAGCTCTCGAAGCCAGGGTTTACGGGCGTACGGAACGGGACGGCTTCACGGTCGAGAAGGTCTACTTCGAAAGCCTTTCTGGACACTTCGTCACGGGACTCCTGTTTCGTCCGCGGGGAAAGAGCGGGCCCTTTCCAGGGGTCCTCAGCCCCCACGGCCACGGTGGACGCCTTCAGGATCACGGCGACAAGATTAGGCAGTTGATCGTCGAGGGGCGGGAGCGGTTCGAAAGCTCCGGTCGGTTCCCCAAGTTGGCTCGCTGTGCCCAGCTCGCGCGTATGGGCTGCGTGACCTTCATCTACGATATGCTCGGATACGCAGACAGCGTTCAGATACCGTACAAAGTTGCCCATCGTATCTATGAGCCGCGCCCCGGATCCGATACCCGGGAAAGTTGGCGGTTTTTCAGTACCCAGGCGGAGCTGCGAATGCAATCGATCCTGGGTTTGCAGACCTGGAACTCGGTTCGAGCACTGGACTTTCTGGCCAGCCTTCCAGATGTGGATGAATCACGTCTCGCGATCACCGGTGGGAGCGGTGGCGGCACTCAGACCATCCTGCTCGGCGGCATCGACCCCCGCCCGATTGTCGCGTTTCCCCAAGGGATGGTGTCGACCTCGATGCAGGGTGGCTGCACCTGTGAGAACGCATCTCTTCTGCGTATCGGCACCGGCAATGTCGAGCTCGCCGCCCTCTTTGCGCCCAGACCGCTCGGCATGACGGCTGCCAATGACTGGACTCGTGCCATGATGTCCGAGGGCTACCCCGCACTGCAGTCGCTGTACTCACTCTACGGTGCCAGGGACAGGGTCTTCTGCAAGTCACTTGTACATTTTCCGCACAATTACAACTATGTCACGCGGGCCCTGATGTATTCCTGGATGAACAGGCACCTCGGTCTGGGACTGGAAGAGCCGATCGTGGAGGAGGACTGGCCTCTTCTGACGGCGGAGGAACGCCGTGTGTGGGATTCGGATCATCCCGAACCTGGACCCGGTGAAGATGACGCGCACGAGCGGGCTGTCACGAAGTGGCTGGACACCCACTCGCGTCGTCAGCTCGATGCCATGATTCCCTCCAGCCCAGATTCCCTGGGACGCTATCGAGAGGTAGTCGGCAGTGCCTGGAGTACGCTCATCGGTTGCCGTCTCCCCCGATCAGAAGACATCGAGTGGATCGATATGGCCAAGACCGACCGTGGCGACTTCGACGAGTTCAGGGGGCTCCTACGGTTCAGCGAAAAGCTCGAGGAAATCCCCGTGGTGCGCCTCTACCCCAGGAACAAGGATTGGAGCGGACAGGTTGCCCTTTGGATCGACGGAGAGGGCAAGAGCGGGATTTACGGAGTCGATGGCAATCCACGCCAGCCGATTCGGCGCCTGCTCCAAGCAGGAGTTGCTGTTCTGGGCGCCGACCTCCTCTACCAGGGTGAGTTTTTGGGAGAGAATGAGCCCCCTCGTCAGACGAGAAAAGTGCTTAATTCAAGGCCTTTTGCAGGCTATACCTTCACTTATAATCACACCCTTTTTGCGCAGCGGGTCCACGATATCCTGACGCTCATCGCCTACGCCTCCAGCGACGACCGTACACAGCAGCTTGATCTGATAGGCGTCAATGGTGCTGCCCCCTGGGCGGCTGCTGCGAGTGCCGTGGCTGACCGCGTCGTGGACCGGCTCGCGGTCGACACGAAATCCTTTCGTTTCATAGGACTCGAATCGTACCGCGATCCCGACTTTCTTCCGGGTGCCGTGAAGTATGGCGACCTTCCCGGGCTCCTATCGCTCTCAGCGCCACGACCAATATGGGTCGGGGGAGAAGCCAAGGTTCCGCTGATGGTATCGGCTCTCTATCAGGCCAGCGGTAAGAGCAACAGTGTCACCTTGTTCGACGGCAGCGCCGAGGCAACAATCCAGGCGTTGGTCCGCTGGGTCATACATTGATCGGAGGGTTTGGCAGCGCGGGGTATGAGTTTTGCGTCCTACCCGTGCCCGTACCCGTACCCGTACCCGTACCCGTGCCCTTGCCCTCGGATTTCCTGGCTCTTGCCGGCGCAGGACGTCGCTCACCGCATTGGTCAGAGCCTGAATAGCCTACAGTTAGGATTCAGGGCACGGGCAAGGGCAAGGGGAGCCACTAAACACCTCCGCACGAAGCGGCTTCGGTTCCTCGAACCGGGGGGGGGCCGCAATAGGGATGTCCAATACCTGTGGCTTCCCGAATGAATGCGATGTACTATGCCTGTTGAGAGAAGCCTGCTACGGGGCGAGAAACATTCGAAGCAGGCTAATCTGAGCTTCCTTCGCAGGCTAGTGGCAGTGCTGGTGGTCTTAGTCGCTGCGACGGCGACTAGCGCTTGGGCGCAGCCCGATATCTCCGCCAGCGTCATCATCAGTGAGCCAGACGGCCTCGCAGGAGTCTGCGTCGCCCCTTGCTACGAGGTGGACAAGACTGTTGAGGTGTATCTCGACGGTAACCCGAGCGCACCGGCCGTTTGCGCCGCGGGCCAAAACACCTATGTCTATACACTCACAAATTTGACCAACCCGCCGAGTGCCGCCACTCTTGCGTTCCCGGGGATTCCCCTCACCGAATTCGAGATTAGTGTGGACTTCAGTTTTGTAGCGAGCGCCGGCTTCATCCCCGGCGCCGGTATCGCACCGAGCAGCACCATAGTGAGCCCCTCGGACATAGTGACCTGGGAGTTTCCTGGCTCCAATGGCTGTCCGGCCTGTCTGGATCAGGGTAAGACGAGCGACCAGCTCTATATTTGTTCTTCGTTACTACCGGGCACTGTGAATGATACCCCGGTCGTCCTGACGGCTGTCATTCTAGACGCCCCGGGAACCTGTGTGGGACCGCTCAACCAGCAAGGGGAGGTTGGGGTAGACAAGCTTGTGCGTGCGCTTGATTTCAACCCTGGCGCTCTGCCGACGGACAACCTGGCGATGCCGGCGGCCGGTGATGTGGAGTACACATATATAGTTTCGAACACCGGTAACGTGGACGTGACCAACACCAGTGTAGAAGACGATGTATTAGGAACGATAACCGGTTCTCCCATTGCTACTATCCCGGTGGGTGGGTCCGTGACGCTGACCCAGACCCAGTTTATCGGCGCGGATACGACGAATGCAGTCACCGTGACCGGAGACCCAGGGCCAGCGGTGGCTACGGATACTGCTACGGTGACAATCGACCCATCGCTGCTGCCGACTCCTCCGCCGACAGCCACATCGACGTCAACGGAAACTCCCACATTCACTCCCACTCCCACTTCCACGCCCACAGCGTCGGCTACTCCCACTCCTACGGCCACAACCACAGCGACCGCGACGGCTACCCCCACTTCCACGCCCACGAGCACGGCGTCGGCTACTCCTACTTCCGTGCCCACGAGCACGCCAGCCGTTCCTCCCCCTGATACCATCCCGACGCTCGACAGGAGAGGTTTCGCTTTGTTGATCGGGTTGTTGTTGCTCTTTGGTGTGGTGGCGTTGAAACGACTCAAGGCCTAAGAATCTGGGCTCAAGGGTTGTTCTCAGCTGGGATTCTTGAAGTTTCAGGCTAGGAAGAAGACTGCGGCCTGGAGACCAAAGCTACGTACGCCCAATGAAGTTTCACAAAGTTCAGGTTAGCGTTTTCGGGGAGGTACTCCCGAAGCGGGCTCTGTCGCTTGTCGACCCCATTGATCGGAGCGGTGGGTGATCGCATCCAGCCAGCGGGTGTTTTCCTTCCTTCGCCGTAGGTTTCCATCGGGATCCGGTCGAGTGAAAGTGTAGGAGTAGAGTTTGGCTTCCTTCAAATAGAGCTTGAGGCAGACCCCGCCAAGATATTCCTTTCTCGAGTCGTAAAGGGTCCTGTCACCTTTCCAGGTAAGTTCCTGATCGGGCCCATTGGACTCGATCGGGACGCATTCATCGCGGCTGAAGCCTGGCACGACCTCTCCGTAGGGAGTGACCAACTCTCCAACGACCGAACCTCCTTCGGCGTCGGCATTGACGAAGATTCCGGAAGGGGGTCCCCAGGGTTTCGTCATGAGCCAGCCTTCTTCGACGCCCGCATCCAAGGAAATCCAGTGATCCTCTGGCATCACGGCTAGCATGAGGACCGCCAGATCCCTCATGTCTTTAGAGGGATCGTAGCTGAGCCAGTCCCACCACTGGTGGTTCACACGGCTGGCGGTGAAGTAGATCCAGGTCTCCCCGTCCCTCACCAGAGGATTCTCGGCCGGGTAGAGCATTCCCCCATCGTGGGCGCCTACCTCGCCGAGCTCGACGACCGGAGAACGATCGTCGGGACGCTGCCATTTCCGTCCGTCCCGGCTGTAAGCCAATGCCACATCCAGCTGGCCTACCTTGTTCCTGGGATAATCTGGTGGCTTGTGATACGAAGCGTAGGTGGGGGCGAAGGGATGAGTATAGTAGGGGTTGATGATTCCCAGAAAAAAGTCTTCGTAACGGAAAACCGGCATGTCATAGATGTTGGTGAGCTCGGGAGGATCGAGTTCGTCTCCGGCGACCAGGACCCGCCCTTTGTCCTCCCAGTTGACCAGATCGTAGCTCTCGTACTGGGAGAGGTCGCGGGGCGAGTTGGGGACGCGTCGTGTTACTAGGACGTACCTACGCCGGTCCCCATCATAGAACAGCGTGAAGTTGTCGTCGCTGATACCGCGCAGCACCGGATTCACGTGCCGTGGGCGTTCCCACTGAAGACCGTCGTGGGAGTAGGCCAGGTTCAAGGCCGAGTGATGGCCAGCCCAGCGTGACTCTTCGCCGAAGGCATCGAAGATCATCTTGTAACGCCGAGCCGGAACGTCGCTGGGATCCCTGATGATGGAGTAGGCGAACTGGTGCATGAAAGGGATGACCAGGTTGTTTTCGCGGGATCCGTTGTCTTCGATGAGTCCCAGAATCGGCTTCTTCCAGTGAAGACCATCTTCGCTGGTTGCGTAGGCGACGCCCCGAGGACCGTCCGAGGTCTCCCCCTTCCAACGCATGAGGGTGTACCACATCTTGTAGAGCTTTTCCCCTTCGTCGTAGAGGATGCTGACCATATTGAGCATGTCTCGATCCGTGTCCCAGGGGGCGTCCAGGGTCATCACGGGCTGGGGTCTCTTGATTGCCTGGTTGACCCTCCGTTTCAGATTGTGGCTCTTGACCAGGGACCGGTCGTCTATGAGCAGGAACTTGTAGTGAGCGAGGGCGTCGGCTCTAGACTCGCTGGGTTTCGAAGTCTCCGCCGCCCGGACTCGAGTACAGACCCCGACTATGAAAACCAAGGCAGACAGGACGATAGCTGCACGTTTGAAACTCAGCTGGAGCATACGAGACTCCTCTCTGTTCTTCCGACCTTTCTGGGCTGCGTGACGCTGCGGTGGTGGGAGCATACTTCACTAGCGCCGCATTCTGAAGCGAACGGCTCGATACATCTGCAGGGCCAGCTCAGCCGAGGGGACTCTTCTGCGCCGTTCCCGGAGAGCGGTGATGAAGTGTCCGACCACCAGATAAGCCAAGGCGCAGTAGGTGAAGTAGATCGCGTAGTACCCGTAGGGATCCTCCGGGCTCATCTTGTCGCCGATCCAGTCCAGCAAGAACCCTCCCACCAGGGAGCCGACAAACATTCCAGTTCCGTTGACGAAGCTGGTGGCGGCGACGTAGACGTTGGTCTTTTCCTCGTCGCTCAGGGCCAGGTTCAGGTACTGTTGGCCCGCGACCAGGCCGATACCAAATACACCCTCGTTGGTATTCCAGGCCAGGACCGCAAAGATCAAGACCGGGACGAGACCCTCTCCCGTCAGGATGAAGAGCCCCAGAGCGACTCCCACCACTGAAAGCCTGAGCACGTTCTTACCGCCGTAGCGGTCGCACATATTGCCCCAGACACGTCTCAATCCTACCCCCAGGATGGCAACAGTCACGCCGATCAGGCTTACCTGGAACATGCTCAGTCCTTGAGCATTCAACAGGTAGGGGTTGATGAAGGAGAGGATCATGGTGCTGACTAGACTCAACATGAACGAGGCATGGAGGTAGACCCGGTAGGCTGGGTTCTGGAAAGGCTCACGAATATCCTTGAACCCGGGTCGGGGCCGCCGGCTGTCCAGAGGCGTGATTGGATTGATCTTTAGCATGAAGCAGCCTGCAGCCAGCACAAAAACCGTGGTAGCCAGCAACACGTGCAGAAAAGCACCATAGAACTCCCCATCGTCCCCTCCTGAGTGACGGTCTATGTACCAGCTGCAGGGGATGGCCAAAAAGAAGGCGGGGACCAGCCAGAGCGAGAGAATATTCCCCATATGCCTACCCAGGTCCTCGTGAGGAATGTGAAACCTGATCAGGGCCGAGACGCTGTTCCGTCCCATCATGGGAAAGAGCATGGTGGTCAAGAAGACGGCTGCACAACCCGCCGTTAGCAGGCCGGTGTCTTCCCAAAGCCAGGGGAGAAGAAGGAAGAGAAAGGGGACGCTCACTCGCATCAGATAGCAGATGGCCACGATTTCCCGGTCTCGGCCCAGCCTGGCCAGATAGGGAGCCAATAGGAGGTTCACGCTCACAGGAACCAGGAAGGCAAATCCCTTGATGATCCCAAACTGAGACATGCTGAGACCCATTCGAAGAAACAGCCTGTCAATGAAGAGGAAGGAAGAGACCGCCGTCAGCGAGATGGATAGGAAGAAATGGAAGAAGTATAGTCGCCTGATATCGGGTTTCATGTTCAGCCAACGCCCACAGTAGGGTGCCTACCCAGTGGATACAAGAGTCTGGACGTTTCTAGGCCCGTGACAGTTAATTCGGTTCGTTGGCGGAGCTGGAGTCAATGAAGATTCTGGTTATGCACTTAACTCCGGATAGGTGACGGTGGGATAGAGCGAACAGGCTGTCAGGAGACGGTCGAAGAGCTCGGATTCCCAGAAACGACGATTGAAACGGTAACAAAACTCAGCCAGGTAACGTTGAAGGTGCTTGAGGCTGACCGCTTTCTGAGTCCCTTGGAGCTGAGTCTTGCAGTTGGAAATGAGGGTGTGAACCCATGGGAACTGTTCAAAACCCATCCCCACCCACTCGAGCCGGACGCGTTCATGCTGGTAGCCGGCTTGAGCTAAACCGACAAACGCGTGATAGGCGTCGCTTCGGATCTGAGCTCCGGGGTCGATCCTCGCCCAGGCGACCCGCTTCACATTGTCGCTGGTTATGTCATCGACCACATCCAGACTTAGAAACCTCGGCCCCCCGACTTTCGTTATCTCCACCGCGGCCAGAACTTTGGCCTTGCCTTCGGTCCCTCGTCCTCGCTTGCGACCCCGACGATTTCTCCCTCGTCGTCGGCCTCCAAAGAAAGAGTCATCCAGCTCCACCAGGTGACTTAATTGGTAGCAGTCATTACGTTTGGCCATGGCTTGTCGGATCTTATGTCCCATCATCCAGACCGTCCGATAGCTTCCGATTCCCAGCAGCTTCTGCAGTCCCTTCATCGAGTAGCCCGCTTTGCAACGGCTCATCAAGAAGATGGTCCAAAACCAATATCTCAGGGGCACCCGCGTCTTGTGGAAAATCGTCCCGGCGGTGGAAGAAGCCTGATACCGGCATTGGCGACACTCCATCAATCGCCGGTGCTGCAACCAGTAGCCTCCTTGACCCCCACAACGGGGACAGACAAATCCTTCCGGCCAGCGTTTCTGCATCAGGTAACTCAGACAAGCTTCTTCTGTGGCAAAACGCTCTTGAAACTCCAACAAATTCATCTTTTCGTACATCCACTCACCTCCTGTCTCTCACCTTTTTTACTAGGTGGTGGTGACTTTTTCCGGAGTTAAGTGCATAACCAGAATGAAGATTGAACCTTTGCCTCTCCTGGCCCTAGCCGTCCTCTCGATGCTGGTTGGAGGCTGGGGTGCCCTTCTGAGCCCGGTTGTCCTTGTGGCTATTTTTGTCAGCACGATCCTGTCCGCCATGCAGGGGGAGCAGAAGGAGAAGGGGATAGCAGGAACTCAGGGGGCGTTGTCGCGGAAGAGTCGCAGAAAGTTCCCGCCTAGGATCTTCATGATGTCCTCGCGACTGTATTCCCTCTCCAGGAGTCCCTTTGCCAACTCCCGGAAAAGCTCGACGTAGCCTGGTTCGCGCATGTCGACGTCGACTCCAATCGCCACGTGATCCACACCGATGAGTTTCGTCAGGTAGTCGATGTGATCCAGCGTTGAGGCGACGGTGGCACCAGATGCGGCAGGGAAGGGGAGATCGGCTCGGGGAATCTGATCGACTGGCAGCCCCAACTCTTTTCGGACCTCCTCCATCCGTTGCTGACTGCGCAGAGTGAATGCCAGCTCGAATGGGTCCGGGTATCGAGGCACGAGAAGGCGGACCATCTGGAGACGCCGTCCGTAGTAACCGGTAGCGGCGAACTTCTCAGTCACGCTCCGATCCAGGAAAGCCCCGACCCCGATCACACCTCCGCGCTCGGCCAGTGCCCTGAGAATGTCATCGGGAATGTTGCGGCTGACGTCGGAGAGAGCACGGGCTCCCGAATGGGAGGCCAGGACAGGCCTATTGGATGCCTCGATTGTCTCGCGCGCCGTTTCGTCGGAGGTGTGGGAGATGTCCAGGACAATGCCCAGACGATTGCATTCCCTCACCACCTCGCGACCGAAGCCGGAGAGTCCCAGATCGCCGTCATCGAGGATTCCGGTGCAGGAGTCTGCCCAGGAAGCAGGTGTCTCATGGACCAGGGATAATTTGCGGACTCCCAGGCGAGAGTACATCCTCAGGACTGCGAGATCCTCGTCGATCTGGATTCCGGCGTCGAGTCCGGCAACTACGGCCAGCTTCCCTTGCCGGTTGATCCGGTCAATATCGTTTGCAGTGAATGCGATTTCCGCCCCTTCATGGGCGTCGATTGTCTGGTGCAAAGCGTCCAGCTCCTGCAGGATTCGCCGGATCACGGCGGGGCCTTCGAAGACCGACCGAAAGGTAGGATTTCCCGGTTGTGGACCCTCGAAGAGCGGCTTCGTCACATCCCCGATGTCCACTTCTTCGGACAAGGTTCCCGCTCCCAGAACGACTGCGTTGAAGCCCGATTGAAACAGGCTCCTCGGGTCGAAGGGCTTTTCCTTCTCGCCCTCGAAGCGAAAAAAACGGGTGGTGACGGCTGTATCGATGACAGGAGCCTCTGCAAGCAGCCGGGATAGGGGATCATCGTCGGGGAATTCCTCCGTCGAATTGCCGCTGCAAGCGGCTGCCAATAAAAGAGCGAGACCTGCTATCCAGCTCCTGTATGTTGGCATCACGTCTCGCCACAAACGGTACTCGGATTGGCTGTTTCGAACGATGTTCTCCATCCGAAGGAATTTTTTCCTCTATCTAGACTCCAGCTGTCTCAGTTTTCCTCCTGACCTGTTTTCTCAGGGGCGGTGCACATGCTATCCGTTTCGCTGTATTCTTGGCAACGGAACCTCCAGAGTGTCTTCGGGCCAACGAAAGTTAGCCCGGAGGGGTTTGGAGCACCTCATGAAAAACGCCGATTCTTCCCGGATCCAGCCGCAACGCTCCCCTGTCATCAGTCGGAGGGACTTCGGTCTCGCTGTCTCTTCCGCTGTTCTGGCGAACAAGCCTGTCCTCGGGGCTGAGTGGCGAGTCAAGCGGGTGGGTTCCACCGCTGAGAGGCTTCGGGAGAAGCCCTATGAGAAGCGTCTGGTCCGGGTAGAGAACTATCTGAGCTGTGTCCAGCCCCAGTATCCACCAGTAGGGATGTCGGTGGAGAAGTATGCCGACCTGCTTCATCAAGCGGGAGTCGAGATGCAGGTCGTGGCTGCTTCCTGGAACCGAGGCACCCCGCGCTACCCATCCAAGATGCTGTCGCCTCACCCCGACGTGCACCGGGACCGGTTGCCCCGGTTCCTGGAGCTCTGCCACGAGCGGGGAATACTGATACTCAGCTACTATCCCATCAGCTTCAACAAGCCTTTGAAGAAGCTCCGTCCGGAGTGGCTCATGAGGATGCTGGACAACGGTCAGAAGCCTCCTGGAAACCAGGGGTGGTTCTGCTTTAATTCGCCCTTTCGGGACTGGCTGCCCCGGTATCTCATCGAGTTTCTGGACTACCTGGATCTGGATGGGTTCTATTTCGACGACACCAACTGGGGTGCCCACGACAGCCGTCCCTTTCACCCCTCCTGCTGCTGCAGCCATTGCGAGACGCTTTTTGGGGAAGAGACCGGACTCAAGATCCCGACCAAGGTAGACTTTGACTCACTCACTTTCCGCCGCTTCGTCAACTGGCGCGCGGAGAAGCTGCGGGACCTGTTTCACCACCTGACCCGAACCATCAAAGCCAGTTATCCCGACTCGGTTCTAGACTTCCATTACTTAGCCCGCCCGACTACCGACTGGACCGACGGGCACCCCCTGAATCCCCTGGGGTTGGAGAAGGTCGGCGCACACTTCTTCATCGAGACCCACCGATCCGTGAGGGAATCGGGTTTCTTGGCCAAGCTGGCCCGGGCCCACGGGTCTCCTTTTTGCGTCTGGAGGCATGTGCTTCAGGAAATGACCGAATGTGTGACCTCCTCTGCTCCCTACCCGGAGCGTTTCACCCCGACACTTCATGGGTTGGCCGGGTTCAGCAACGGGGGAGCTGCCGTCTACGGCATGTTCGATGGCCCTATGTCCCTTCGGGCCAAACTGCTCAAGGACATCAGCCGAGAGATCCGGCGACGGGAGGAATACGTGGGTGGGGAAACGGTCAAGTACGCCGCCCTCCACTGTTCCCAGCAGACCCGGGACTTCTACCGTCCCACCCGCTTCGAGCCGGACTACCGGGAGGTTCGGATCAAGCCTGCGATGGGCGTCTACCAGATGCTCAACCAGTCCCATTTCCTGGTCGATGTGGTCTTCGACAGCCAACTGGATCAGGAGCACCTCAGCTCGTACCGGGTTTTGATCCTTTCCAACAGCGCCTGTCTTTCCCAAAAGCAGTGTAATGCGGTGGAGCGCTTTGTCAGAGAAGGTGGGCTCCTGATCGCCACCCATGAGACCTCCCTCTACGACGAGCTAGGGTTCAAGCGTGAAAACCTGGGACTGTCCCGCGTCCTGGGGATCGAGTACCGGGGTCCCGTCAGCGGCAGCGGAGCCGCCTGTGTCAACTTCGTACCCCACGATTCCTCCCTCAAGCAACTGGGACATCTGGTCAGCTGCGTGGCTGAGGAGTCCGAGATCAAAGCTACCACGGCGCAAGTCCTGGCCACGCGTTCCAGCCTCAGGGGAGAGCGTCCGCTGAACCGCTTTGATCCAGAGACTGTGTACGATTCGGGACAGCCCGCCGTGACCCTGAACCAGCTTGGGAAGGGAAAGGCAATCTACATCAGCGCCGATGTGGGCAGCGGTTATCTCCACAATCCGTACCCGGTGCTGAAGCGATTCGTGGCAGACCTGGCAGCCCGGGCTCGGCTCCCATTGGAGCTGGAGGCGCCTCGAGCCATCGAGATGACAGCCTTCCTCCCTGAACCTGGTCAACTCTACGTCCACCTCCTGAACAATCCCACGCCCAACCTCCCGCTTTCCCTCACCAGACAGCAGCTTCGCTCTTTCTTCTACCTGGAAGAGGTCCTGCCGGTCCACGACGTCGTGATTCGCTGTAACGATTTGAGGCCCCGTTCAGCGCGTATGCCTATCAGTGGACAGAACCTGGAGGTGAAGGGGAACTCCGTCAGGGTTCCCAAAATAGATCTGCACGAGGTGATCGTTCTGGAGGTCTGATTCTGTAAGTGTTTAGCACCTCACCCTTGCCCCTTACCGATTTTGCGCTATTCTCAAAGAGCCGAGCTGTCCCGGCTAAGGATCACTTCTCGAATCAAGGAGACGAATCATGCAAAGAAGAAGTTTTCTTCGAACGGTGCGAAGCACCTTTGCGGGCGCTGCTGCCTATCTCCTGGCGTCCCAGAATGCCAGGTCGCGGCCAGTAGCTGGAGCTAGGGTTCGGGTGAATGAGCCGGCGCCTGCGTCTGCTGGATCGGCAGACGAACGTTATCGCTTCAAGCTGGGCATGTACTTGCCGGAGCTCCAGCTTCCTTTCGACCAGGCCCTCGCCAAGGCTAAGGACATAGGAGTCGAGTCGGTCTGGTTCAATCGGTTGCACCAGGAGGCGGAGATCGCCCAGTTGAGTGACGCCGATGCCGATCGTATGGCCCAGCGGGTCCAGAGGCATGGTCTGGAGATCTTCCTCTTGAGTGCAGGATCCAGTTTCAAGCACATCCACCTTACCGAGTTGGATAAGGACAAACCGACTTCGAACGAGAGATTCCAGAAGGACCTGGCCGCACTAGTCCGCTGCATGGAGATTGCTTCCCGCATCGGAGTCGGAGCGGTGGGGGCGTTCACCTTCGCCTGGCCCGGAGAGTATTCTGCCGGCAAGCCCACCTGGGGAATGCGCTGGTTGACGCGGGGCGGCTATATCGCCGAGGTGGACATGAAGAAGTGGGCAGCCGCCTTTACCCTGGTTGCCGAGCAGGCAGAGAAGCATAAGGTCGACGTGGCCCTCTCCATGATGCCCTGGAACTACACCAACACCACGGGTAACTTCCGGCGGCTGGTGGAGGCCGTAGGTTCTCGGAGGCTCAAGGTCATGTGGGGGCCGGCCGACAACTTCAATTCGGGTGAGTGGGATGTGGCCACTTCCGGGTTCAACAACGTACGACCGCATCTACACGGCCTTCATCTAAAAGATCTCCACGTCAGCGACGGCCTCCGTCTCAAGTTTGAGTACCGGCCACTGGGTACGGGAGACGTAGACTATCCAGGAGTTCTGCGTAATCTCCGGGCACATCGCTCCGATGCCGTGCTTTCGCTTGCTACCCATTTCACGCCGACTGGCGGAACCAAGGAAGATGCCATGCGGACCAACTACGCCAACCTCCAGAGGTTGATCCGGCAGGTCGAGGCCGAGGCAAGCGACCAGAGGCGATCCGAGGGGGGAAGAAGAGCATGAAGGGACTATCCCGACGCCATTTCATCGTGGGCTCGGCCGCCGGTACAGTGGGGCTGCATCCGCGCTTCGGCCACGCTCGTAGTGTTTCGGCCAACGACCGGGTCTCGATGGCTGTTGTGGGGTTGAGGGGCATGGGCCGCGGCCATGTTGATCGACTGCTGCAGGCACCGGGCGCTGTCTGTGTTGCCCTCTGTGATGTGGACCAGAGCATGCTGGATAGGGAGCAGGAAAAGGTGTTCCAGGCTACCGGCACGCGTCCCCGAGGTGTGAGGGACTTCAGGCATCTTCTGGACGATGCTTCCATCGACGCGGTGGTCGTGGCGACGCCTCACCACTGGCACGTTCACATGGCCATCCCGGCTCTTCGTGCCGGCAAGGATGTCTATCTGGAGAAGCCGGGTTCCCACGTGTTCCGGGAGGGAAGGCTTTTGGTGGAGGTGGCCAAGGAGAGCAATCGAATCGTCCAGCACGGCACTCAGATGCGCTCCAGTCAGGTCACGGCTCGTGCCCGGAGGGTTCTGGATTCAGGCGTCATCGGCGACATCAAGATGGCCAAGGCCTGGAACCAGCAGCAGCACCGTCACCGGCAGCCCTCCCCCGACGCTCCCGTGCCTGCCGGTGTGGACTACGATATGTGGCTGGGTCCGGCTCCGGGGCGGCCCTTCAATCCCAACCGATTCCATGGAAATTGGAACTGGTATCGAGACTACGGTAACGGCGACATCGGAGGGGATGGCGTCCACGACCTGGACGTTGCGCGCTTTGGATTGAGTCCTGAAACCCACCCGGTGCGGATCACGGCTCACGGAAGCCGTGTCCACCTCGAGGGAGTCGAGCGCGAGTTCCCAGACAACATGATGGTGGCGTATCACTTCCGGGAAGGGAAGGTGCTTCTCTATGAGGATCGTGCCTGGACGCCCTATGGAAGCTACGGTGTGGACAGCGGGAACGCCTTCTATGGAACCGAGGGCTTCATGGTCTTCTCCCGGCGGGGGTTCTTCCAGGTCTACCTGGGCAAGAAGGAGGAAAAGGGTCCGGGGATGCGGGGCGACAGAGGACACCCACAGCACCTGCTGAACTTTCTGGATTGTGTCCGGACCCGAAAACAGCCGACCGCACCGGCGCAGCAAGTCCACCGCACCTGCGCCCTGGTCCACCTGGGAGAGGCGGCTTACCGGGCGGGCAAGGTGCTGGAATTCGACCCCGAGAGCGAGACCATCACCAACGATTCCGATGCCAACCGGTTCCTGACAAAGGAATATCGAAAACCCTGGTCGCTGTAGTCTTCGTCTGAACGTCTGAACTGCACGTGGCTTTGGTCTCCAGACCGAAGTCTTCTCCCTGAGATCCTTGAACTCGAGGCAAGGCGGCCTGGAGCCCACCTCTACCCGTCAACCCCGTATAAGAAAGTTCTGCATCATGCCGGTGTCCTCGTGCGGCAGGATGTGACAGTGGTAGACCGACTTGCCGGTCCACTGACGAAATTTCATCCGAATGATCACCTCTGTGTTCTTTTGCACCCAGATGGTGTCCTGGATGGTACCCGGTGGTTGCGTCTCACCATCGATTGAGATGACCTCGAAGGAGTTGACGTGAACGTGGAAGGGATGGCCTTCGGACCCGCCGTTCTGTTCGTCGGGAACGCTGATGAGCCATTCCTCCGCTGAACCGAGATCGACGGTCATGTCAATCGCCTCTTCGTCGTAGAGCTGATTGTTGACCATGAAATCGAGGCCGACAACCTTGTTGAGGACTGGAGGGAACCCCATGCTGAAAACGATCTTTCGGGTGCGCTTGACTTCATCCGTCTTGATGAGTGGGTAGTGTCGGCTGGGAATCGGTAGCTTCTCCGGAAGCTCCATATTCACCGGATCACCGGCGATCTCGATTTCAGCGAGCAGCCGCCGGCTGCTGACGAGAAACTGTTGATCCTGCTCCAGCTGCACCACCTGGTAGATTCCGGGTTTGGCGTTCGCCTTGAAGAGGAACTCGGCCCGGTTGGCAGGGGCCAGCAGCAGCTGCTGGTCGCCGTACTCTCCATCGATACCTTTGACTGGCAGCGTCCGAGGCGCCGAGAAGTTGACGCCGTCGAGGGCGATGAGATGCAGCTCGTGATCCTCGAAGACTATCGGTGTCACGCCATCGGAGTTGGCGTTGAGCATACGGAACCGGACAACCTCACCGGGTTTCAGGGTGAAGCGGGTCACCTGGAGCTGGGTGCCGACCGGGTCTAAGGGGTTGTCCTCGTTGTGAACCTCCTTGTAGAAGGGTTCACCGTTGATCAGGAAGTATCGCAGTTTGTAATCGCCAGTTGTGAAGCCCCCCTTGAGGGTTGGTTCGGGTTGGCCGTTCAGGTAGACCTCGCTCTTGAGGGTGTTCCAAATCGCGTTCTGCCTGGGTTCATAGAGCCAAAGGTCCGCTTCTGTCTCGCTGGGAAAGAGGCCGATATCCTGGAGCACGATGGGGATGTCTCTGGCCGCCTTGATCTCGGGCACTTCATCGATCTCCCCGAAAACAATCAACCCCCCGGCCATGCCGCTGACCGCCTGAACAGCCGTCGATCCGTGGTGGTGAGGGTGGTACCAGAACAAGCCTGGCGGCTGATCGTCAGGGATCTGGAAGATGTAGTCCTTGTCCTCCCCAGGCGGGATTGCAATCATCTCGGACGTGGTCTCGGAAGTGCCGACCGGCTCGAAGAGGTGCGGGACGATTTCCAGACCGTGAAGGTGCAGGTTGGTGGTGTCCAGCATGTGGGGAACGTTATGGTCGCCGTTCCATCCGGAAGAGTCGTATGCCGTGAGCCGATTTCGAACGCGGACATGGAGTTGCTCGCCAGGCCTGACAGTGATTATTGGCCCAGGTATCACCTCGTTATATGCCCTCAGACGGACTCGTGTTCCGTTGAGTGTCTTGTCAATCCACGCCGCTTCGAGGTCCCAACGTTTGCTGTGGGGCTCGGGCTGGTCTTTGGAAACACAGGCCGCCCCACTCAGGACGGCACCGCCTGCCAGAACTGCGCTCGATCGGGAGAGAAAGTCGCGCCTGGTAAAGTCTCTCATCTGATCCTCCGTAGTCGATCAAGATTGAGTCGGGATACCTCCTGCGAACTACAAAACGGTGGGCGCAGACTGGATCCGTCCGATGTTGGCGGCCGATTATATTGGCGATGCTCTTTCACTGTCGAGGTATTTCCCACCCGTCGAACTCGTCTATCCCCTAGAGGTCAAGAAAAAGGGGGGCTCAGGGGATTGTCATTCTCCACGTCTGCGTCAATGGGGAAGGAAAAGTCGGAGAGACTCGTATCATCCGGGGTTCAGCCCTGTTGCAGCAGGCAGCCGTGGATGCGGTGTTGCAGTGGCGCTATCGGCCGACTCCCTTGATTTTCAGAACGGGATCGATTCTAATTCAGGCCCCACTCGCGATTGCATCAGGTGTGAGTGGTGCCCGATCCACCGCGGGAGAAGGCCTTTCGATGGTGGTCTGGAACCGCAGAGTCTTTTTCCTTCAAGGAGACTACCGAAGATGAAGCAGGGAGCGTTTCTCGTTGTGATATTGGTCATTGGACTGACTGCCCTGGCAGCAGAGCCGATCAACATTGGATCTCGGCTGGAGTTGTTTGTGGATCATCACGTTGTCGACAGGACAACGGGTGATCTGGAGCTCTACGTTCACCGGCCTCAGCCTCAGGAAGTGGTCCTGGTCACCGGCAAGCCCTGGGAGGGGAATACCAGCGCCTACTACACCCTTTTTCAGGATGGTGATCGCTACCGTATGTACTATCGGGGTTCGAACTTCGATCAAGCGGCCAAGAAGGCCACTCACGATGAGGTGACCTGTTATGCCGAGAGCCGGGACGGCATCCACTGGACCCGACCGGACCTCGGCTTGTACGAGTTCGATGGGTCGAAGAAAAACAACATTGTCTGGGATGGGATCGGAACCCACTGCTTCGTGGTCTTCAAGGATGGCAATCCGAAAGCTCCGCCAGAGGCGCGTTACAAGGCGATCTCTCGGGGCCGGCCTTAGGGTGAAAAAGGCCTCTACGTCTACCAGTCGCCAGATGGAATCCACTGGTCGATAATCCGGGACTACCCGGTCATTACCGAAGGCGCCTTCGATTCTCAGAACCTGGCCTTCTGGGACCCGGAGATCGGTCTTTATCGAGAGTATCACCGTATCTTCGAGGGCGGAGTGCGTGCCATCATGACGGGAACCTCCAGCGACTTTGTCAATTGGACTGACCCAGTGCTGCTTGAGTACCCGGGATCCCTCAACGAACACCTCTATACGAACGCTGTCCAGCCCTACGCGAGAGCTCCTCATATCCTCTTGGGATTTCCGACTCGCTACCTCCCAGAAGAGGGAAGTCGGGTCGAACCGGTCCTGATGGCCAGCCACGACGGGACGAGTTTTCACCGTTGGTCCAAAGCGGTGATACCTGAAGATGCGCCCCAGGATCGTGGAGGCAACCGCAGCAACTACATGACCTGGGGAATCCTCTCACTTCCTGGCAAACCCAAGGAACTCTCGATGTATGCCAGCGAAGCCTACTATGAAGGACCGGACAGCCGGCTCCGTCGATTCAGCTACCGTGTGGATGGCTTCGTCTCGGCCCGGGCCGGAACCCAAGGGGGAAACTTGATTACCAAGGTCCTTGTTTTCTCTGGCAAGCGACTCGAAGTCAATTTTGCCACCAAGCCAGGGGGCAGTATCCGGGTAGAGTTGCAGAATGAGAGAGGAAGGCCCATCGAGAACTATTCCCTGGACGATTCGAAGCCGCTCCAGGGGGATTCACTTCAGCAGACGGTGTCCTGGACGGGGGGACAAGACGTCGGCCAGCCGCCCCGGAAGGGCTTGAAGGTCCGGTTCGAGATCAAGAACGCGGACCTGTACTCATTCCGATTTCGTGACTAACCTGAAACTTGATAGGTGTTGCCTTCACTTCGGCGTTCGCATGTTCGGTGTTCTGCCGTTTGTGATTTAGCCTTTTTCCTTGCTTAGGAGAAGGCAACCGGTGGAAATGCTGAACCGTAGAACATCGAACAGGCGAATTTCGAAGGCTAGGAAGACAGTTCGGCGTTCGCATGTTCGTTATTCGACGGTTCGTTACTTAGCCTTTTTCCTTGCTCTGGAGAAGGCAACCGAAGAAGGCTAAACCGCAGAATATCGAACAAGCGAATTTCGAAGGCCGGAGGAAGACGAAGGAAAGAGCTTTTGACGTTCACCGTTCGTACACAAGTTTCTTTCTCGAATGGGGCCAGCGCCGCTGGGGGCCCCACTAACCTGAAACTTGAATAGTGAATAGTGAATAGTGAATAGTGAATAGTGAATAGTGAACAGTGATGAAGTGATCAGTGAACAGTACCGGAAACAGCTGCAGGCAACAGAGCCGTGAACGACTTGACTTGTCTGCAGGATGAGCCCAAGTTCCGAGGAGAGAGCCGGACAACAGCAAGATCTCTGTTGACCCCGAAAAGTTCCGTTCTCGAATGGGACTAACACCGCTGGGGGCGGGACTAACCTGAAACTCTATTGGCAAACGTGGATTCGGTCTCCAGGCCGAAGTCTTACTCTTTCGAGCCGTTGGCTCGAGGGCCGGCGGCCTGGAGACCTCCGCCACGCCCAGAGGCAAAGTTTCCTTCTCGAATGAGGGAGGCACGGCCGAGGCGGGAGTAAGATCTACTTGCCTCAGTCTTGAGGCTCCTCGTCGACAATCGGCGGTTCGCCCTGAAGCGCCTGGATCCGATCTCGCGCCGCCCCCACCTCTTCGGATGAGAGATGGGCGATGATGTCGAGGCGGCTGTGGTAGCTTTCTCCGCCCTGGAGAACCGGCACCCTGCCGTATTTTCTCTCGGTGCTGCGCAGGTTGGGGTAGTTCGTTGCCGGTTCGAGTCCCGTGACGTAGCCATCCGCCTCGGCGCCGGTATTCTTCCACAGCGTCATATACGGAAGTTGCTTCAGCGAAAACTGCAGTGACGCTCCCCGGCTCCCGTCAGCATTCTGAAGGAGTGCCTCGGTTTGTCCCTCAGCGTCGGCTGCCAGATCCAGAAAATAGACCTGCTCGACGTATCCTTGTTGCGGCGGACCGTATTGGTTCCAGTTACCCATCCCGCCTTCCGCGGCCCGCTCGTCCCGCGGAGTAACCCGTTTGACCGGCACCACCAGACGGGCTCCCTTTTCCAGTAAGGGGCGACCGAAATTACAGTGGTACAGGAGCTGCATTTCCTGTGGTGTCGTCGCCAGGTTCTGGACCTGATCCCGAACCGTCAGTCTGGTAGAGCCTATTTCGGTCGAGATTTCCGTGATCAGTCGCAGGCGCGGGCCGAACACCATGGTTTCATCGACCACACCCCGGACCCGGATCATCCGCGAAGGAGGAGGCTCGATCACCACT
Organism: Acidobacteriota bacterium; assembly: GCA_965219005.1. GTDB lineage: Bacteria > Acidobacteriota > UBA6911 > RPQK01 > JAJDTT01 > CAUZIZ01. The sequence goes on from CBDCMS010000004.1 coordinate 1,734,805, forward strand.
TCCAGTCTGCGTGCTGGAATGTAGCTGACCTTCCCGTGAAGTGTGAGATCGACGCTAATGGTCTCGCCGGTGTTGTTGACGATCTCGTCCCGGCCGGGCGCACCATTGGATTCGAGTCCACAGCGACTGATCCACTCGCCGAAGCCTTCAAGCCATCCCAGTCCACCTCTGGCATTCAGATTGACGAACTGAGGATGAACAACCTCAGTAACGGGGGAATCCCATCCCAGCCGAAGGCCTTCGCACTCTGCCTGCCAAAGATTCATCCCGCGGGTGGCAGCGACCTTGAAGGCAAGACGCCCATTGTCCACTAGGAGCATGTCAACGCCCTCCTGGCGGCCGCCATGCAGGACGTACTTGTGAACTCTCCAGCGGTGAGATGTCTCGAGGTTGATGCTGTCGGAGTCCACTCCCCAGGTGGGGATTCTTAGATTCTGGTCGACGTCAATCAGAGTCTGGCGGACCATGGCCGACTCCCTCGCTTCACTGGCCTGCGAAGAGGCACATGATGTCAGATACAGGAAGCACAAGAATAGAAGACTCCGCTCCACTATCCTTTTCCCTCGCCCTGTCGATTGTTTTCGAGCCAGCAGAGCCTTTGTTAGTCCTCGATCTTGAACGGAGTAGTCACCGATGAATCGAGGCCGCGACCCACGTGGATGATCTCGACCTTGTAGTCGCCCGGCGGCAGCACGTCTCCGTCGTTGTTCCTGAGCTCGAGTTCGTCGCCGACCTGGATGCTTTCCCCAGGCAGCAGCTGCTTTTGAGTGACGGGAAGAATGAACGCCCTTCCAAAGCTCCAGCGGTAGACCTCGGTCCCCTCAGAGTCGGTTATGAAGATATCAAATGTCTGGCCGCTAAAGTACGTATAGTCAATCGCGCCCCCTGTTCCATTTTCGATCTTCAACGAAATATTCATCGTATCGGGTTGGATCGTGCCGTCCGCTGTCGGGCCCACTTTGTAGACCGCCTTGTCGAGTGTGGCCGAGCTCCTGAGCCCTCCGCTGAAAGGGTCTGCGCCGTATACCCGTCCGTTGACGACGGCCTGCTGGATCACCCAATTGCGAGGGCCACCGATCGATTGCGTCGTATACTCGACGATGCCGAAATTCGGAGCGAAGACCATTCGGGTGACTCCGGCGTCGGCGCAATTCTGGTTTACCAGAGTAATTTCCAGGGCCTGGTTGAAGGTCCCCACAGGGGTGTCGACAGTGAAGTCTTCATTGCTGATCGTGTAGGTTGCTCCATCCCAGCAACCCATTCCAGCATCCTGATCGACCGTGAAGTTGCCGCCCTGGCCCACACCCAGGTTGGCCCAGAACGCGAAGGTTCTAAGCTGTGGATTCCAGACCCAGGCTCGAGCGCTTATTCCGCTTTCCCAGATCCAGCCGTTCCCCCAGCCAGGTATTCCCTCGAAGAAAACCCAGCCTCCGCTGCGCCGGACCATGGAAATCTCACGTCGATCACCCGAAATTGCGAAGCCCGAACCCTCGTAGATCCAGTTGTTGCCGACATGATTCGGCAGGAGATCCTGGAACGTATGGCCATTCGAAGTCTGGGCGGTCACAGAGGCGTTTGCGCCTAGCAGCCTGTCGGACTTTCGAGGTCACACCGAACGGGCATCATTAGTGTATGGCGAATCGATTTAGAACAGTAGATCGAGAGACTCCTTATCTGTTTCCTCCTTCGGTGCAGGAATGGCTGCCGGAGACGCATCTGGCTCGCTTCGTGGTGGAGGTGGTGAGCAAGCTGGAGTTGAGGAAGTTGGAGGATTCCTACACGAAACGGGGATCGGAAGGATACCATCCGGCGGTGATGCTGGCGTTGTTGTTTTACGGGTATGCGACGGGGGTGTTTTCGAGTCGGAAGTTGGAGCAAGCCACCTACGATTCGGTGGCGTTTCGCTACCTCGCCGGCAACACGCATCCGGATCACGACACCATAGCCCATTTCCGAAAGCGGTTTTTGGAAGAGCTGAAGCCGCTGTTTGTGGAGATCTTGCTGCTGGCCCAGGCGATGGGATTTCTGAAGTTGGGCCGAGTGAGTTTGGATGGCACGAAGGTCAAAGCCAATGCCTCCAAGCACAGTGCGTTGAGCTGGGGGCACATCCAGAAACTGGAAGCGCGGCTGCGAGAAGAAGTGGACGAGTTGATGCAGCTGGCCGAGGAAGCGGATGGACGAGAAGAAACGGAAGGGATGGACATCCCGGCCGAGCTGGCGCGGCGGGAAGCACGGTTGAAAGCGATCGATCAAGCGAAGCAGAAGCTGGTCGAGCGGGCGGCCGAGCGGCAGGCGGCCGAGCACGCCGAATATGAAGGGAAGGTGGCCAAGCGGCAAGCCCAGAGGAAAAGGGGAAACAAACCGAAGGGTCGCGAACCCAAACCGCCCCGAGGAGGAATCCGAGACCAGGATCAGATCAATCTGACGGATGAAGATTCTCGGATCATGCCGGTCTCGGGCGGGGGATTTGAGCAATGCTACAACGCTCAGGCCCTGGTGGATAACGACAGTCTGTTGATTGTGGCCGTTCATGTCACGCCAAACGCCAATGACAAGAAAGAACTGAAACCGGCCCTGGCGGCGCTGCACGCATTGCCGGAGTCGTTGGGTCGGCCCCAGGAGCTGCTGGCCGACAACGGCTACTTCAGTGGTGCCAACGTGGAGCTTTGTAGCGAGCATGCGGTCCTTCCCTATATTGCGGTCGAGCGGGAAGCCCACCACTTGCCGCCGAACGAACGCTGGAAAGAACCGGAGCCACCCGGGGAAGACGCCGATGCGGTGGAGCAGATGAGCTACCGGTTGAAGACCCCGGCGGGTCGAGCCATCTACGGGCAACGCAAAGCTGTCCCCGAGCCCGTCTTTGGGATCATCAAATCGGTGATGGGCTTTGCGCAGTTCTCTCTCCGAGGAGCGGAGGCGGCAGACGGGGAGTGGACTCTGGCCAGCATCGCCTGGAATCTGAAAAGAATGTACAACCTCGCCTGCCGCCAGCCGAAGCTGGCCCGTGCCACCCTCTGAAGAGGTGGGCCAGGTCGTTTCAGCGGCCAAATCACCGCCGCAGATCAGACGATTCATCGATTTCGTGCTTGGTCGTGCAAGACTTTGGATCAAACGTCAAATTTCAGAAGTGCCTGTGAGTCAAGTCCGACAGGCTGCTAGGAGGAGGAGGAAGCCAACGATAGCGATCTGTTTTCTAGTCATGCCTGATCTTCGTTTCCTTTCCCTCGGCAGACCCTTCCACGGTCAGTATAAGTCCTTGGTGGTCGGCTCGATGCCCTCCCCGTTGCTTCAGCCGAAGCTGCTTTCCTGACAGGCAGGAGCAGCCATCAGTTCATTCCATAGTATCGTATCCAGCCAAACAGGGGAAAGTTTCCGCCGGCGTGGTCTAGAGCCGCTCTCCAAGCCACTTTGCCAGGGCCATGCCAAGGCTGGTGACTCACCCCGGCGCAGGGGCCTTCAGTCGATCTTGCCTACCAGCCTTTCCAGCTGCCGTCCTCATGTCGATACTGGCGATAGCTCATGCTCTGGTCTTTGGGCAGCTTCGCAATGTCGACCTCCTTGACTTCGATTCCCAGGCCCGGTCGATCGTCCAGGTTGATGTGCCCGTCATCGAGCCTGAACCCAGGATCTACGTAGGTGTCGAATCGTTCCAGATTCCAGGCTTCCTGGATCAAGAAATTGCTGATAACGGCATCGGCCTGGAGCAAGGCGGCAAAGTGGACGGGTCCCGAGGCGTTGTGAGGCGCCATCAGCATCTGAGCCTCCTCGGCCAGCCGGGCGATGGCGAGGAACGTGCTGATTCCAAAGCTGTGACTCAGGTCCGGCTGCAGGAAGGCGCAGGCGCGCCGGTCGATGATTTCTTTGAACTCGCCGAAGGAGAAGAGCTTTTCCCCGGTGGCTATGGGGACCGGGCTCCGGGAGGAGATCTCTTGGAGAGCCGCCACCGATCCCACCTTGCAGGGCTCTTCGAGAAACAACGGACGATAGGGCTCCAAGGCTTGGGCGAAGGTGATGGCGAGGGCAGGGTTGGGGCTGCCGTGGGTGTCCAGCATGAGATCCACGTGGGGACCCACTTCGTCCCGAACGGCCGCCACGATCTCGACGCAGTGCTCGAGAGCCTGCTGATCCATGGGCCAGGTGCGAGATTCGAGCGGGTTGCCTTTCAAGCCTCTGGCACCGGATGCGACGGCGGCGCGCGCCTGGCTGCGAGCCTGCTCTACGGACTCGAAGTTGATGCCTCCGTTGTAGACTCGTACACGGTCTCGCTTCTTTCCTCCCAGAATCTGGTAGACAGGGACCCTCCATGCTTTGCCCGCGATGTCATACAGGGCCATGTTTATGGCTGCGATCGCAGAGCCTAGAACCGGACCTCCTTTCCAGGGAAGCCGGTCCGTGATGTCGTCACAGATGGCGACGACATCCAGCGGGTCGCGGTCGACCAAGAGTTCTTCCCACCCCTTAAGGGTTGCTTCGACCACGGGTGAAAGCCACTCGATGCTTGCTTCGCCCCAGCCCGAGTGCTCCGTATTCGTCTCGATCTTGAGAAAGAGCCAGGTCTTGAAGGAGCTATAGATAGCTCGCTTCGGACCCTTCTTCTGGCTACTGCTTCCGGTACTCACATTGAATCTATAGGTCTTTATCCCGGTGATCTTCATTCGTTCTGCCTTTCGCCCGGCTGGCCTCGATCGCGAAGGCGAGCCCAGTGTGAGTGGTGCTGCCATCCCGATTCCGGTGCTGGTGGTCAGGAAGGAGCGCCGATCTAGCTCAAACGGAGCTTTACGCATACTGTGAGATGCTCGAAGATTAGGACTTCGAAAGCTTGTCCCATCGGAGGCGGCATTGCAAGCTGGACCCACGACCCTTTTGTCTCACGACCCTTTTGTCTGAGGAAAGGGGGGAATAACGGGCGTTGACAGCGGGAAGTGACTTCTTCAAGAATAGCCTCGACTGACCCCTGAGTTTCAAAGCTTGGGGCGGAGCGAGGGCAGATCGTACATGAAAGAAACTACTGTGATGAAAGCCTGAAGCGCCAGCGAGGGGTTGGAAATCTGCGAGATGCGCCACAAAAAGGGCATTTGACCGGAGAGGGCCCAGATCTCGGCGAGAGCAGACAACAGCAAGATCTCCCTGAGCCCCAACCCCTCGCTCGCGCTTCAGGCTTCCTCAGTTTTCACATTGATTGGTGCCTTGGACGTGGGAGATCCCATATTGGTTTTGAGATTTAGGAGTACGAAGTGATTCAACAACTCGGTCGTCGCGAATTTCTGAGAAGGTCGTCTACTGCTGCAATGGCGCTGGGCTCCCAAGCCCCCCTGCTCTCCGCTGTCCGTTCGACGTCGGCCTTGGAAAAGCTCAATATTGCCTCTGTCGGCGTCCACAATCGGGCGGCGTCCAACTTGAAGGGAGTCTCCACCGAGAACATCGTGGCTCTTGCCGACATCGATCGCGATTTGCTCGAAGGGGCAGGGGAGAAGTATCCGAACGCCCGTCGGTACCGTGACTACCGGGTCATGTTGGAGAAAGAGGCGGAAAACCTGGATGCCGTTGTGGTCAGTACTCCAGACCACTCCCATGCGCCGGCGGCATCGATGGCAATGAAGCTGAAGAAGCATGTGTACTGTGAAAAGCCTCTCACACACACGATCTACGAGGCCCGAACGCTGGCCGAATTGGCGGCCAGGGAAGGGCTCGTTACCCAGATGGGGACCCAGATTCACGCCCAGGAAAACTATCGACTGGTGGTCGAGCTGGTCCAAAGTGGCTCGATTGGCGAAGTCAAGGAAGTCCACGTCTGGGTCGGAGTCGATTATTCCGGGCGGAGGTTGATTACCGGTGGTCAGCAGCCCGGCCACGTCGACTGGGATTTGTGGTTGGGACCCTCGCCATCTCGTCCCTATTGCGAGAGTGTCAAGGAGGACGGCTCGGTGACTGTGGTTCATCCATTCAACTGGCGCTGGTTCTGGGACTATGGAACCGGCTCCCTAGGCGACTTCGCCTGTCACTGGATGGATCTCCCCCACTGGGCGCTGAAGCTGAAGTACCCCCGCAGAATCTCGGCGACCGGGCCTCAGCCGCTGCTGGAAAGTACCTCTTCCGGGCTGGTGGTTACCTATGAGTATCCGGCCAGGGAGGACTTGCCACCCGTGACTTTGAAGTGGTACGACGGGGGAAAAAAGCCCGAAATTCTGGCAAGTCTAAAGGATGCCGAAGGCAAGCCGCTGGATTGGAAGAGCGGCCAGCTGTTCGTCGGATCCAGAGGAATGATTCTTTCGAACTACTCAAAGCACATGTTGTTGCCGGTCGAAAAATTTGCAGGTTTCAAACCCCCTGACCCGTTTATTCCCAGGTCGATCGGTCATCACCAGGAGTGGATTCAGGCCATCAAGTCGGGTGGTTCTACCACCTGTAACTTCGACTACTCAGGAGCCTTGAGCGAGGCGGTCTTGTTGGGCGTCGTGTCCTACCGGAGTGGCGAAGCGCTTGAATGGGATGCTCCCGCTCTGCGCATCACCAACTCAACAGCCGCCCAGCAGCTCATCCACAAGGAGTATCGAAAGGGCTGGACTCTCTAGAGAAGAAAGATCATTCTCCACAAATGAAAACCGACGATTTGCGAGTCCTGATCGAGTTCAACTATTGGGCCAAGAATCGGATGATGGAGATGGTATCTGAGTTGACTGAGGAGGAGTTTCTTCGGGACCTTTCCAGTAGTTTTCCCTCGATTCGCAACACGCTCGTTCACATGATGAGCGCGGAACGCCGCTGGCTCTCAGTCTGGCAGGGAAATCCCACTGATCCTTTGAACCCGGAGGACTTTTCCAACAGCGGCTCGGTCGACACTTGCTGGCAGGGGATCGAGAGCGACATGTGCTCGTTTGCCGCTGCAGCGACGGACATCGATCGCTTGGTGACTGTCCCGCGGCCAGATGGTAAGGTCGGCAACTTCCCGCTCGGGCAGCTTATCCAGCACGTCGTCAACCATTCTTCTTACCATCGGGGACAGGTGGCCACCCTGATGAGGCAAGTGGGTGCAACGCCCGCCAAGACAGACCTGGTTACCTATTTCGGGTCGTTGACCTGATATTCGTCTGAATGTCGCATCCTTTTGGTTGGCGAGCCAGATTCAGGTAATTCCCCGGCGGCGCAATTCTCTGGCTGAAAACCACTTCGTTGGAGTTGTATACTCGGCCGATGAACAGAAGGAAGTTTCTCGCACTTTCCGGTACCGCGGTTACCGCCAGCACGTGGCCGATGGGCTCGGGCGCTACGGCCTCTCAACAGCGCCCAGAGCTATCCAAAGAGTTCCTGCTGGGTGTCGCGTACTACCGCGCCCCGATGCCTCCACCCAAGTTCTGGGACAAGGATTTCGCAGATATCCGACGTTCTGGCATGCGCATTGTCCGCACCTTCTCCTACTGGAACTGGATGGAACCTCAGCCTGGAAAATATGAGCTGGAGGACTTTGACCGCTTCTTTGAGGTGGCCCAAAAACATGATCTGCTGGTCTGGTTCGATGTCACGCTTGCTACCCATGGAGCGGCTCCCGAGTGGATGAGGCGTCGGCATCCCGACATGCGAGTGGTCTCGAGCGAGGGGCAGTTCGCGGTGTCCAGAGCTGGCAATGCTGCTCCCCAGGGCCGGCAGTGGCATTGTTACGATCATCCCAGGTGGAGGGAGTATGGTGAGGGCCTTTTGCGCGAGGTGGTTTCCCGCTACAAGGACGCGCCGAATCTCTTGATGTGGAGTGTCTGGGACGGCGTGGCACCGGCCGCGGCACACTACGGTTTTCCCAAAGGCTGCTACTGCGTGCACTCGATCTCGGCCTATCGCAACTGGTTGAAGCAGCGTTTCACCCTGGGGCAGTTGAACCAGAAACTGCACCGGCGCTACCGGGACTGGGCAGACGTGGAACCGGCCCGGTCGTATTCAGCGATCGTGGAGATGATGTTGTGGCATGAGTTTCAGAACGAGGATCTTCGGGACCAGGTTCACTGGCAGGTAGAGGTCGTTCGGAGCATGGATGATCGGCATGAGATAAGAGGGCACGGCGCACATTTCCCCCGAATCTGGGATGAGATCAGTGCCAAGGAATTCAACTCCTGGGGATTCTCATCACGCAGCAATGGCGTTCTCACCGGTGACGATCCCTACCGCTTCAGTGACGTAGGCTTCGCCACCGACTGGTCGCGAAGCATCGGCGTCGGTGGGCGCTGGTGGTATGAGGAAATCTACGCCGGGATGAATCCCGGGAGCATGCACCACAAGAAGCAGACCACGCCCCAGGAGATCACCATCAACATCTGGATGGCGGTGGCTCGAGGGGGCTCGGGCGCCCTTTTCTGGCAATACCGGCCAGAGTACATGAGCTTTGAAGCTCCCGGTCTGAATCTCGTCTCCCTCGGTGGAGTAGGGCTGCCCCGTTTGGCGGCGGCCGAAGAAGCGGCCCGTCAGATCGAGAAGCTGAAACCACATCTTCCTCTCAAGGTACCCAAAGCCGAGATGGCAATCGTCTATCACGAGAAGAGCGATCTGCTGCATCAGTTCGGGAAGGCGGGAGTGGACTACCGGGACACCCTGAGAGGTACCTACGGGACGCTGTGGAAGAACAATATCCCCGTGGACGTCGTCAGTCCGCGCATGGACTGGAGTCGCTATAAGGTGGTTTACCTTCCCAAGATGGCTGTGCTCGACAAAGAGCTGGTGGAGAAGATAAGAAAAACGGTGAATAGCCCCCAGGGTCCCCATCTGGTGGCGGATGGTCCCTTCGGGACCAACAGCGGTAACGGCCGTTTCAGCTATGACCCACCGGAGGGTCTATCCGAGTTGTTTGGGGTCAAGACACTGGATCACAGTCGGGTGGATGCGAAGGATATCCGCGATGGCTCCAACCGCTTGCGCCTGCAGACGGGTGAAGTCTCGATAACCCGTGAGTGCAACTATATCGGGCTGCAGCTTTCAGGTGAGGCCAAGCCGATGGCATGGTATGGCGATGAGGTGGTGGGAATGCAGACTTCCAATCGCCGCTTTACCTGGATCACCCTACCTTTGTGGGATGCTTTCGACGGACCGGCTCGCGATGAGGTGCTGGTTCCCCTCATTCGGTCGATGGGTGTCGAGGCTCCCGTCAAGACGGAAGGTGATCGGATCATCGTGCAGTTGGCCCGATCCAGACAAGAGGGCAGGCTGATGTTTTTGTTCAATCTGGAGCCCCGGGTTGCCGAAACTGCAGTCGTCCCGCAGTGGACTTTCTCAGGAGCGCGAGACCTGATTGAAGATCGCGCCCTGAGGGTGGAAGGAAAACGGTTCGATGTTCAGGTCCCGTCCGGTGGAGTCAGGGTCCTACTTGTCAGCTAGCAGCCCGCTGATGACGAAAAAAACTCTTATCGTCGGTACTGGTTCAATAGGTCTACGCCATCTCAGGCTGCTACGAGAAAGAGAGGATCTATCGGTAGAAGTCTGTGATGCCAGGCCTGAGGGATTGGCTGAAGCAGCCGAGATTGCGCCTGAAGTACGTCAGTGGAACGATTTCCAGCAAGCAGTCGCTGCATCGCCCCAGATCGTTGTCATTGCGACACCCCCGACCTCTCATGCCGCTCTGGCCTGTGCAGCTCTGGAAGTGGGAGCTCATGTCTTCTGCGAGAAACCGATTTCCGACAGCGGACCAGGAGCGCGGTCCATGATCGCGGCACAACTCCAGAGCGGGCAGCTACTGAACGTCGGATTTGTCCAGCGCTTCATGCCCGAAATGCTGTACGCGAAGAAGCTGATAACCGACGGAGTGATTGGTCGAGTCTGTTTTACCCGTTTCACGGTGGGTTCCCACGAGACTTTGAGTCTGTCCCGGTCGCGACATCAGAAGACCCTCTTTGGCTCGGCTGCCCTCGACTACGTCTATGGGTTCGATACGTTCCTCTGGATACTACGAGAGCGACCTGAATCTGTCTATGCCCAGGGCGTCCTGGTTCCGGGACTTCCCCTGGAAAGCAATCCCAATCTGCTCAGTGCCGTGGTCCAGTATGCCTCCGCCAGGCTTGCAGAGTTGCACATCGACTATGTGGCGCATCCATCGCGCTGCTCCTACACGTTTCAAGGGGAACTGGGCTATCTGCACGTGGATCTGGTTCGTCACGTGGTGGAGCATGGCGATCGAAACTCAGGGAAGCGAAGTGAGAAGACCTTCACACCTGATCGCGACGATGTGATGCGAGATCAGCACGACCATTTTCTGGAGGCACTGGACGGTACTCACCCGGTGAGCACGTCGGCTGAGGAGGCCCTTCAGGCCACACTCGGGGTCGAGGCACTGATCCGCTCGCTCAAGAGTTCTCAGCCGGAGGCGGTGGAAGCTCCTTAGTCCGGCCCCATCAGGGATGGGGAACTCCCCACCCTCAGGCGCGGCGTCGCTTTGGCCTCCAGGCCGAAGTAAAGCCGTCGAGCTTAGTACACTGGAACGTAAATACGGCAACGTTTGCAGATGGGGCTTGTGAGGTGAGGTCAAGGCAGGAGGAGGAAGACGATGCTTGGCCATCTTCGACGACGATCAACGCAGAGATCGTCCACAACCCCCATCTGCCCTGCGGGTGGCGACGGGCCGGGCCGATGGCTTTGTCGCTCCTCCTGGCAATACGCAAGAGTATAGCTTCGTCGTCGCTTCGCGCCCTCAACACCGTCGCGCTCGCCACAAACGTCGCCGTATTTACGTTCCAGTGTACTTAGCTCGACGCACGGCGGCTTGGAAGCCACCCCTCCTGCGGGCTCACTATGTAGCGGCGGCCGTTATTCCTTCTGGGTCATCGAGTCTGCGATAGCTTCATCCAGAATTGCTATGGCCATATCTATCTCCTCAGTGCTGACGGTTAGAGGAGGCGCGATGCGAAGAACCCCAAACATGCCTGGAAGCCGGACAATATTTAGGTTCAGTCCAAGTACTAAACAGCGCTTCGAGACGCGGGCCCCCAACTCTTCCGCAGGCTTGCGACTCTCACGATCCGACACCAGCTCAACGCCCAGTAAGAGGCCTCGACCTCTGACATCCCCAATGCACTCATGTGACCTCTGCAGTGACTCGAGGCTAGCTCGGAGGTACAGGCCCAACTCTGCAGCTTTTTGGGCAAGAGCTTCACCTCGAACTACCTCCAGAACAGCGAGACCGATGTTCGCGGGGAAGGGGTCAGAGGCGTGAGAAGTGTAGAAAAGAAATCCTTTTTCGTAGCAATCCTGTTCAATCTCAGAGCTGGTTATCGTTGCTGCCAGGGGCAAGCCACCTCCGAGAGTCTTTGACAGCGTGAGAATATCTGGGGTCACATTGTGCTGCTCGAAAGCAAAATCTGCCCCTGTGCGCCCTAGCGCAGTCTGAGCTTCGTCGACGATCAGCAGCATATGCCTCTCGACCGCCTTGGTGCGGAGACGCTCCAAGTATCCGGGCGGAAGCTCGACGATACCGCCTGAGCTAATGATGGGTTCCACGATGATCGCCGCATAGGCTCCTACGGACTGTCGGTCGAGCAGCTCGAATCCCGCTTCGAGGCAAGTAAGGTCACATTTTTCACGACAATGCTGAATCGGGCAGTGGTAGGAATTTGGTGTTGGTAGTGCCATTGATCCTGGCATCGCTGGCCCGTACCCCTTGTGGCCCGCGCAGTACGTGCTGGATGCGGAGCCGGCGGTCATTCCGTGCCACGAAGTGGTTAATCCAACAACCTCGAAGCCACCCGTGTGCAATTTGGCCATCCGCAACGCCGCCTCATTGGATTCGCTACCCGTGGTCAGCAGGAATGTCTTCTTGAGCGCAGCCGGCAGCATCTGGCTGAGTTCAGCACACAGAGCTACAACTGGAGGCGAGAGCATGGCGCTGAAAAGATGTAGGACTGTCTCCATCGATTCCCGCATTGCCGCCAGGATGGCTGGGTGGTTATGTCCGAGAATGGAACACATCTGTCCTGATGTGAAATCGAGGATGGGTCGGCCGGCCTGGTCATAGACGTAGGACCCCTTACCCCGACTGACGAAGAAGGGGCAGAACTCCGCTCCGTATCGGATCATATAGCTATCAACTAGATCCGACAGATCGTTAGCTATTTCAGGATTCGTTTCGTTCGACAAAGTACTGTTCCTCGATAGCGTTTTTCTTCTCGCCCATCAGTCGTGCCATCGCTATTTGATCTTAGACCACGCTGGCAAGCTTGCCCAGCGTTCGGGCGAGCTGAAAAGGATTTGGGTCGAAGTCAGAGTGTTGTTTGACCTCGGCATGTCGCCTTCGCTAGCATCTTTGACGGCAACCTCAAGGTAGCCGCGGAATGGCCGAGCATCGATAGAACCTAGGAATGGCTATGGAAACACGAAAAGACAGGGTTGTAGACACCGATTGGTCCAAGCTGACGCTGGGCCAGCGCATCCAGCATCTGGAAGTTGAGGGCTATCTCGTCCTGCCCGACCTGCTGGACAGCCAGCACCTCGAAAGACTGAGGGCCGAGACCCTCAAGTTCGAAACCGTGCCGCGAGATTACAGCATCCACCAGCGGGGCCGCCCGAGCATCCAATTCTGGGGTGGTCCCATCACCGATCTGATTGCCCATCCACCGACTATCAGTTTCCTCACGGCTTTGTTCGGGGATCAGATCATCATGATGAGCTACGGCTACGACCGATCCGAACCGGGACATCCCGGGATCAGCCTGCACTCCGACGGACAGCCCTGGGGGTCCAAGATTTTCGGCCATCAGATGAGCTGTCCAAGGCTGGTACGCGTTCTCTACTACCTGGAAGATCTCACGACGGAAGTGTCCCCGTTTAAGGTCGTTCCTCGATCCCACCTGAGCTTCCACAATGACGGCAACCCCTATCTCCGCTACGAGGAGCATCCCGAGCAAGTGATGGTTCCCTGCAGAGCCGGGTCAGCCGTCCTGATCAACCAGAACGTTTTCCATGGGAACTACCCCAACATAGGGCACTATGCCCGTGAAATGTTAGCCGTTGCCTACCGTCCTGCCTGGGCTGGTCCGGGCAGCGAAATCGATCCTTGGGATCCTGAGGAACTGGCGAAGGTCCCGCCGGCAGTCAGGGAACTCATGGCTGACCGCAACACCCGTATCTGGAACTATGAGGCCGAAAACAAACCTCCCAACATGCCTAAAGAGGCCCCGGGCATAAACCCAAGTAGATGGGAGTGAGGCGGCTGATCTTTGCCGAGCCCTTAGTACCGCATTTCATAATTACGATCACTAGTGTCCAATCATAAGTCAAATAGATTCAACTGGTTACATGAACCTCCCTGGTGATTCCTGTAATCGAAGCTGGTAAGTACTTGAATTAATGGGGTTTTCTCGAAAACAGTCAGGCTGAGAATCTGTAGAGTTGTGTAGAGGCTCAGCTCCAATTTCAGGCGTTTTTTCAGGATGGCAACGAGGATATACACGGAGATGGCGATCCAGATCTGAGTTTTGACGGCGTTCGGAGAAGTCCCATAGAAGGCTTTGATGCGCAGGTGTTGCTTGATCCATTTGAAGAAAAGTTCCACGCGCCAGCGGCAACGGTACAGCTGGGCGACAGTGAGGGCAGTCAGGGAAAAGTTGTTGCTCAAGAAGACCAAGTGTTTTTGGGTCTCGGCGTCGTAGTAGCGGACTCGTCGGAGTTTGTCGGGGTACTTGTTGGCCGTGTAACGGCCGCTCAGGACCCCGGTTTGATCGCTTCTTAGCCCGATGCTCTTGTCGACACGATGGGAGTACAGACGGCGGAAATTCAGGCGCTGGTGGGCACGAATGATGAAGAAACCGGAACTCTGGTGCAGCCGATAAAGACGTGCGAAATCGAGATAGCCGCGATCCAGGATGTAAATGGAGCCGGGTTGGACCAGCAGATAGTCGAGGATATTGACGTCGTGAACCCGCCCCTCGGTGACCTCGACAAAGGTGGGGATGTTGCCACGTAAGTCGAGCAAAGTATGCAGTTTGATGGCTCCTTTGCGTTTGCGGAAGCGGGCCCAAGGGAACACCGAAAGACACAGATCGATGGTGGTGGAATCGAGCGCGTAGACCGTTTTTTCCAGTTCCACGGCAAAGGGCTCGCCTGCGTACAAAGTCCGTGCCTCTTGGATCAAGACTTGAGCGAAATCGGCATAAATGCGCCAATCCCGATTCTCGTTGGTATGGGCCAAAGAGCTGCGGGCCACGCGGCCTCGAATTCCCATGTGGTAGAGTCTGCCTGCAACCGAACCTAGCGTGGCTTCGATATCCCGCAGACTCTCGCGATAGGTCAGCTGGGCGAAGACCATACACAGCCACTGCTTCCAGCAGGAGAAGTCTTTTATCTTGTAATCTCCTCGGTAGCGTTGAGCACAGAGTTGAAATTGATACCTGGGGACGCAATCCATCAGCTGGGCAAAGACGGTTCTGCGCATATCCATCTAGGCATCCTATCGGCTTGCAGGCCACAGGATTGGAGAACCGGGTCGGCACCTGCCACAGTTTCATATCAAAAAGTATCGAAAAAATTGGATTTCGATGTTAAAACAATTCTTACCAGTAACTTAGAGTTGTGCGATAGAACAACGTTTGGACACTAGTGATACCGATGACATTCGCCAAAAGGTTGGCGTCGAGAATCTCCGGGAAGCCAAAAGGCAGAATCTGATGCCAACGAACAGTCACAAACCTTTCTTTGGCGGCGAAATCGGCAACGAAAGGGCCTATTGCTGCTAGAGCAAGGACCGCTCCGACAAGAAGGCAGGTCCAGAGCACGAGATTCTCCAGGTTCCTTTCAACGGTGCAGATAGATACATAGATGGAGATGACCAGCGCATGTAGCATTAACTTCTCGTAGGTAACGTCAGGAAAGGCAGTAGCGAAGGGGCTTGCTAGAGAAGAAAGCAGAAACGTGAAGACCAGCCACTGGGTGGGCCAACCGTGCTTCAGTATGAAGCCTCTAAACAGGGCCGGAAGCAGTACCCCACCAGCGGCGGTTAGAGCTAGGCCAAGTGGAAACCGATACGAGAAGAGGAGGAAGGGAGCAAGTACGACGCACCAGAGCAGCAATCCTCGTGTAAGGCCAGTGTTGCTTCGTACGAAACCAAGTCCCGTTGTATGAATTGGTTACCCTCGCAAGATTTGACGTCCCGGCAGTTTCCCGGGAGGTTGGCCTTTCGACAACCTCCAGAGCCACGAAGCGCATCCACTACAGTCTCAAAATGAGGTGCAACACCGAAGCCACTATGACGGAGACTACGAAGCATCTGGGAAAACTTAACTCCGCCTTTTCGAGCCCTGAAAACAGGGGGCAGACTACATTGTTCTTGCGTCGCTATCAAGTAATAGCCACTGCTATGGGGTAACATAGCCACTTTGAAGATTTGTGATCCGGAGCATC
Organism: Acidobacteriota bacterium; assembly: GCA_965219005.1. Taxonomy (GTDB): domain Bacteria; phylum Acidobacteriota; class UBA6911; order RPQK01; family JAJDTT01; genus CAUZIZ01. Next base: position 1,750,165 of record CBDCMS010000004.1, read on the forward strand.
CATTCCCGACCCTAGTCCTTATGAGTAAAGCCCCAAACTTCCTAGTTATTGGCGCAGCGAAGTGCGGAACTACCTCGCTCGCCCACTATCTCTCACAGCACCCACAAGTCTTTATTTCATCCGTCAAGGAGCCCCATTTCTTTGATTCCGATGAAGCATATGCAAAGGGTATTGACTTTTATATAGATGTCTATTTCAAACGCGCGGATGGCTTCGCGATGCGTGGTGAGGCTACACCTGCATATTTTTCGCTTCCAGAGATGGTTATCCCAAGGATTAAGAGTATCCTGGGTGAAGATCTATTCTTTATAGTACTCCTCAGAGATCCGGTAGCCCGAGCTTGGTCTCACTATCTGCATAGAGTCCGCAGTGGTGCTGAAACCCTTTCATTCGAAGATGCTCTCGAGGTCGAACCTCAGCGTCTCATTGCGGAGCCTGCATCATCCTGGTTCGGCTACTACACTGATGGACTGTATGCACGATCGTTAAGGCAGTGGTTTGATGCCTTTCCTCGCGAAAGATTTCTCATTCTCTTTCAGACAGACCTGGCGAACGGTCCCAAGCGATTGCTTCAAGAAATCTGGGCTTTCTTGAAAGTCGATGACAGTTACGAAATCCAGGATTTCACACGAAAGAATAAGGCTGCCGTTCTCAGAAGTAACCTATTGAATCGGTTCCTTGTCGGCGATCTGTATCTCAAACGACTTCTCAAGAGGTTTTTTCCTCCGAGGTTCACTATACTTCTCAAGAGAAGGCTGATTGACTTGAACAAGAACGAGCTTCGAGGGGCTGACCGTCATATTCTTGAAGCGGCCCTCGAGCAAAGGCTGCGGAAGTCCTACCTTGACGAAATTCTTGAGCTCGAGAATATGTTGCAAGTCGAATTGGATGACTGGAAGGGAGAGGTGGCGAAAAAACCGTGGCAACCTGTTTTTAAGTGCTCCATTTCAGAAATACGATGATGTTTGAAGAGCGATGGTGTCGAGGGCGCCAAGCGACGACGAGGCGTTGCCTTCGTATCGTAGAAGAGGAGCGACAAAGGAATCGGTCCGTCCCGTCGCCACCCGAGGGCAGCTGGGAACTCTGGACAATCTCTGCTTGGCAGAAGGGCATGGCGCGAAAGCTGGGGGCTACTCCTCGGAGCTCAGATAGTTAGGACTTGTGTAGCTTCAAGGTCCCAATGTTCCGTCCATCTGACTGGGTCGTCAGCTCGGCTATCTCGAAGCATGCACTCGTTGCATCGTGTCCGCGAACTCGTCGTCCAGAGCGAGAAGAACGATTTTTAAGGGCTTCAGGTGGCGCCCCTCTCCGACGCGCGATCAGTCTCCGTCCGTCGACGCTGTTTCACAAATCCAACATCGTTTGCAGGGTGTGTTTACAAGCGATCCTAAACTAACCTCGTGCAAATTGTCTCTTTCAATTTTCTACGGGTCATGTGCAAGACAGGCTGGGTTACCACATGAGAATATGGTTCGATGCCGACAACGGGCCCCACGTTCTGATCTTGCGGCCACTCGCGAGCGAGCTGGCCAGGCGTGGCTACCCGGTGCGCTTCACGGCGCGTGACCGGGCGTCGACCTGCGAACTGCTCGATCTCTACGGATTGCCCTACACTCGAGTAGGCGGGGAGTACAGTAACGGACTGGGTGGAAAGGTTCTTGGGACCTTGGGTCGCGCAGTGCAGCTCTTCCGAGCGATGAGGTGGTGGCATCCAGACGTCTCCTTCGGACACGGCTCGCGTGCGCTGCCCATTGCCTCGAGGCTGATGGGAACACCCACCCTTACAATGTACGATCACGAGTGGGTCAATCACAAGATCTTTAATCTGCTCTGCCGAGACGTTCTGTTGCCGGCGGTGATCGGAGAAGATCGGTGCCGAGAGGCGGGTATCGCCGTCGGCAAGGTCAGGTTCTACCCGGGTCTGAAGGAAGAGCTGTACGTACGGGAGACGAGAGCCGATCCCCACATCGTCGCGGACTTGGGCCTCGAGCAAGACAAGATCAAGGTACTGCTTCGGCCTCCCGCTACCTCCGCTCACTATCACAGCACGGATAGTGAGATCCTGTTTGACGTCGTTTGGGAATCCCTCCTGACCAGGGGGGATGTACAAATGGTACTCTTGCCCCGAACGGAGAAGCAGGCCCAACTCGTACGTCGCAGCGCGAAGGCCCAGGTCATCGTGCCCGACCGAGTGTACGACGGCCCTCGTCTTATTGCCTCGATGGACATGGTCGTCGGCGGTGGCGGTACGATGACGAGGGAGGCGGCAGTGATCGGTGTACCCTCCTACTCCTACTTTTGCGGCAAGAAGGGTCGCGTGGACACCTGGTTGGAGCAAAAGGGGCAGCTCGTCATGCTCGCGTCCCCTGAGGATGTTAAGACAAAGCTCCGCGTGGCGCGACGGTGTAACGAGGGTAGGCGTTTGTCCGACAAGGGGCTGGTCCAGCAGATTGCCAATATCATCGAGGGTGCGTCCCAGGCCTGACTACAACATCAGGAACGTGTACTAGGTGGTCTGGTTTTCCCGGGAGGTTCTCCGAGCATCCTCAAGCTGGCTGAGCCCAGCGAAGATCCAGGCAACAGACCACCTCATGTAGACGAGACGGTTCTCATACCACCGGTGGAGCCTGTACTTGAATGCTCCTCCAGGTAGGGCCATATGGTCTAGAATCGACGTGGCCACTCTTTCGGCCAGCTTGATGCGACTAAATCTCACAAGGGTCAGAAGAGCCTGTCCGCAACAAGTCGCGTCGATGGGATAGTTCCTGTCGTCATAGTATTTAGGCAGGGCGTCATCAGTGAAGAAGCGGTCGAGATAGTAAGCCAGGCCTCTCTCAAGTGCTGGACGGAATTCCACGCTATCGGTCAGTCGCATGTACTCGTCGAGGGCGTCCAGGATATAGCAAGTGTGGAAATGGTCTGCCCACAAGCGCGCATCGCCGCTGGCATAAGGCCAACGACCGTCTTCACTCTGTTTTGACACGACGTATCGGATGGTCGCCGTTGCGTCCTCCAGCCACACAGGGTCGCCGCCGAGGGACACAGCCTGGGCGAGAAGCCGGGCGCCCTTCATGGTTGCGTTGAGTACGGAGTGTGTGTCGGTGGGCGAGTAGCTCCAACAGAAACCGGTCTTGTGAGGGTTGCGTTTCAGGTCCTTCCGGACGAAAGGAACAGCAGCAAGGATCAGGGCTCTTGCTTGGGGCAACCCATAAACCGCATGGGCTCTTGCCAGGGCATGTGTGATGAACCCGGTCGCTACGACTGTTGGATGACCTTTAGGGATCCGCGTGTAATGGGACTCCCAGTCGAAAGCGTAGCCCCAGCAGCTGCCGCTGTAACCCGGCGTACGCATGTCAGCCAAACGTTTGACAAGACGTTCAACCTCCCCTCTCCTCGAGCGCTCCACCACTGGGAGGGCGGAGTCCCGGATCGCAAGGGCTTGGGCTGCGAGGCCCAACGTAACAGGGTCGAGCCCTCTGCGGATACCGAGTAGGGGGCGTACCTGGAATGGGATGCGACGCAGCAACTGCTGAAAACCCCAGCAGGGAATTCTCGCGCGACCTAGACCGGGGAATCGGAAAAGCGGAGATTGGAGACCATCGTAGGGATCATACCCGCGATAGTCCTCGCGCTGTAGAAGCGCCTCTGTGTTGTCGAGGGCGGCCCGAAGACGACCCGATAGATGTTTCGTCGACATCGAATCCTCAGCTGATTGTACTAGCTGTTAGCTCGTGTATTCTGAGAATAGTGTGTGCGCTATCTTGCAGGATGAGTCCACATCTCACCCGGTGTCGATCCTATCCGAGAAAAGAATAGCCTGGGATAGCCCTGAATGGACTGTCCAATGGAGGAAAACCGGATTCGAAAAGTCACCTGCGAGTCAGTCATTAACATCAATCTCAAGTTGATCATACAGGTATTCAGACCCGATTCTCCAAAGTTGTACCCTTGGGTCTGTTGGGTGAGAATGGAGCGGCTAACCTACTATTCTAGCTCGACCTTATGGAGTATGATGCGGCTTCGCTATCAAAACGCTAGAAAGGGAGTTTATCGATGCCAAGCGTAGACTCTGAAGGTGATCCGGTAGCAACGAAAGACAGCTCTTACTCTGGTCGCACTGGTTGGTCAGAAGGGGACTCGGTCTCGATCGTTGATTTCATCGAGAGAATACACGGATACCGAAGAGTCATCGCTACGGTTGCAATCGCGGTGGCGAGCCTCTATCTATTGGTGAGTTTTCTGATGGTCCTCCTTTCGCCTTCTGTCACGATGGTCGCTTTGAATTTCCATTTGAACTTTGAAGGGGTCAGCGAGGGTCGGTACCCCAATGGTACGAAGTTCGGCGTTCAAGACATTGTCTCCGTTCCTGTTCTCGGCCAAGTACATGAAGCTAATGATTTGGAGCAGTTCTTGCCGATGCAGGAGTTTTCTGACGCATTGTTTATTGCGCAGGAGAATCACTCCGCCGAGCTGCTCGACAAAGAATACCTCGCCAGACTCTCGGATTCAGGGCTGAAAACAGTGGAACGGTTACGCCTTGAAGAGGAATACCGCGCAAAGCGTAATGCCCTGAAGGCTGTGGACTATTCCCTGAACTTTGTCCGAGAGCAGGGGCGTCTGAGAATCCCAACTACTCTGGTCGAGAAGGTCCTGCCAGACATCCTCAAAACGTGGGCGAACCATGCGGATCAACGTAGAGGGATATTGAAGTACAAGAAAATTGTTTATTCTCCAGACTTTATTCGAAAGGAGTTGCTCAACTCCGAAGACTACGTTGTAGCAGCGGATATCCTTCGTTCCAGGACCAGGACGACATTGGGCAGCCTGGATGGTGTCGCCGAGTTACCGGGAGCGGAGGTAATCCGTGTTGGGGAAGAAGGTATTTCGTTGGCAGAGGTTAAGATCCATCTCCAGGATATTCTGCGGCTTAGACTTGAACCACTCCTTATGTTTCTTCGTACGACCGGCGTATCAAAAGATCCTCGTACTGCAGCGAGGTACTTTGAAACTCGATTTGCCAAGATAACGAGCCGGCTTGACCGTGCAAATGAAGAAATAGAGATTCTTGAAGAAGCTCTTGATCGATATCTTCGCGAAAGACCTGGCCAGGCGAAGATCGCAGGAAGCCAAGGTACCTCGGGGCAAACCTTCGATCCCTCGACCCCAGCACTGATTCCGCAGTTTAGCGCATCCTTTCTAGATCGACTGGTCGAAATGAGCACAGAAAGTAATGACCTGGAATTCCGTCAGGACTTGACGGAAAGAATTATCCGGCGGGGTATGGAAAGAGCCTCTCTTGAGCAAGAAGGAGTTTACTACAAAGAATCGATGAAGAAGTTCTCTGGTTTCAAAAGGGCTAAAGGGACGCAGGAAGAAACGGAGTTCGTCAAATCCAGGATGGGGCTCATACTCAGTGAACTGTCGAAGGCTTTGGGACAGTTGCAGAACGTTTACGAGGAGGTGTCCACTCAGAATCTAAATCCATCCACCCTGCTCTACAAGATCGCAGGCCCGTCCGTAGTCTCCGTCGGCAACTCGGCCTCCCTCAAATCTCTGGCGCTTTCTGGAGTCCTCTCCGTCTTCCTGGCTGTGTTTCTGACGGTTTCGGCCTGTCTGGTTCATGGTCTTTTGCGAGGCCACTCTCCGGATACGTCTCGGAATGGACAGGCGACTGACGGCCAATAGGAGTGTCGGTAGAGTGACCACAGGGACTACCCAGTTCCCGAGGAAGTGGGCTTCAGCTTGAAAGCCAGGCCGATGACAAGCCCGGTTTCCAATGCCAAACTAGGGAAGTTCGTATCAAGCAGGTTGTGGCAGTGGGAAGACCGGTGGCTACAAGCTTGTCGGGGGACTTCGTCTCTAAAAGGGCGTGCCCGAAGGTCCTGACAATAAAGAACAGGAGCCCTGCCAGGCCTCGAAGACCGCAACTGGCAGCGGACTGAAGGAAGAGATTGTGGGCGAAAGCTGGGAATACTCCTGTGCAGTGGCCGAGGACGAGGAGGCCAGCTTCAATGAAACCTCCCTGTATGAGACTCCCAACGGGGATCTGCTAGCCTTCGTTCGCACGGTAGAGGATGATGTCCTTCTCTTTTCTGGGCTGACCGACGGCGACGGTCACGGAGGGAACTGGGCTCGCCAGAGCCCCCGCTCCCAGGAGGGAGGATCCGGCCACGCCACCTACAAACTCTCTTCTATTCATTTGCTCGTCTCCTCTGCTTGATCCGGGTGGGGAGGTGATCACCGCTTCCATGAACACAATAAGTTTACGCCTCTCGCCCCAAGAGAGCAGACTCTTCCCGAGAACCCCTCTACTCCAACACAAGATCCGGCTGCGCCGTGAAGATCAAGCGGGGAATCGGTTTCCCAGGGTGGGATGCCGGATGGTCCGTTTCAGGACGAAGTCGAAGAGCAGAGGATTGAAGTCGCAGATCTCCCTGTCCTTTCGTGGGGTGCGATGTATCCCGCTTTCAGGAGAGTGCGGGTCTGGATCACCAGGTTGACGGCTGGCAGGGGATAGCTGGAGAATGATCGGGGCGATCCCGCACTGGAGGAAACACTCCATGATTTTCTCCACCAACAGGTGTCGGGGCCCTTAGTACACTGGAACGTAAATACGGCGACGTTTGTGGCGAGCGCGACGGTGTCGAGGGCGCGAAGCGACGACGAAGCCATACTCTGGCGTATTGCCAGGAGGAGCGATAAAGCCATCGGCCCGTCCCGTCGCCACCCGCAGGGCAGATGGGGGTTGCGGACGATCTCTGCGTTGGTCGTCGTCGAAGATGGCAAAGCATCGTCTTCCTCCTCCTGCCTTGACCTCGCCTCACAAGCCCCATCTGCAAACGTTGCCGTATTTACGTTCCTGTGTACTTAGTGTCCTTCGCAGACAGGATGCTGGGCTGGGAGCTTGGCAACGAGATGGTGCAGGCTCCTGACCAGAAGCGATGTCTGATGATGGCACCAATACTGAGCACTCAGTAGCTGCGGTACTTGACCTCGAACTCGGCCCGGCAGCCCTGGTCGACCCAGATGCGGTCGCCGGTGAAACCGTAGCTCTCGCCCTCGACGCAGGGTGAGTTCGATTTCTGCTTTCGCAGTTTCAAGGAATCGATGGGTCCGTCGACGCGGCAGGTCTGGCGTTTGTTGCGCTTGCTGCTGCAGCTGACCTTTCTCTTCTTGTCACGGCTGCCCCACGGTGCTGGTTTGGTGACGGAAGCACCGGGTTCGTACTCGACCTCAAAGCTTGCCTCACAGCCCTGGCTGACCCAGATAGATTCGCCACGGTATCCGTAGCTCACCCCCAGAGTGCAGGGGGAGTCGGACTTCTGTTTGCGCAGCTTGAGGCTCTGTATCGTCCCTTCGACTCGACAGGTGTTGGGCTTGAAGCGCTTGCTCTTGCAGCTGATGCGGCGCTTCTGGTGTTTGCTCTGCTGGCTCCAGGCGCCCCACCACCCGGAGTCCTCATCGCTGGAGTAGCTCACCTCAAATTTGGCCGAGCAGCCCTGATCGACCCAAACATGGTCTTGTTTGAAGCCAAACGAGGATCCCTCGACGCAAGGGGATTCAGATTTCTGCTCGAGTAGCACAACGGTTTTGATGTTTCCCTGTACCGAGCACTCCTTGCGCCCGAATTTCTTGCTCTTGCAATTGATCTTCTTGATCTTGTCGACTGACGCGGTTGCCAGATAGCTACCGGACAGAGCTCCTCCCAAGATCAGTAGCATCAGCGAGTTCATTCTTATCGATGCTCCTTCTCTCCCGGTTCAATCTTCATCCGCCTCAAACTCTGCTCGGGACTTGCTCCTGATCAGCCGTTGGAGGTCCTGAGATCAGGACACTGAGTCCCCAGCCGACAGCAAGCGTAACCAGACACCCCAGAGGAGACCACCACCAGAAGGTCATTTCTGTCGCGAAGGCGAAGTAGGCGCCCGTGGACCAGCCTGCGAGGGCACCGACCAGGCAGGGCTGATCTCGAGTCTTACGGGTGAAGAGGGCCAGTAGAAAAATGCCGAGCAAGGGGCCAGTAAAGAGGCCCATGACCTTCACACTCATGAGCACGATGCTGCCGGCATGAGGCATGACGAAGAGAGCTGTCACCGTTCCCACGAACCCCCAGAAGGCAGTGAGTCCCCGGGCCAGCTTTAGCTCCGAGCCCTTTTCCTGGGGGGAGAGCTCGTCCTGCTCAGTCCCAACAGGAGGACTGATCCAGCGCCGGTAGATGTCCACCACACAAGCCGTGCTCATGGAGTTGATGCCAGAGTCCACGCTGGACATGGTGGCGGCGAAGATCGCCGCGATCATGAGGCCGGCGAATCCAGTGGTAAGTTGGGTAGCAGCGAAGAAGACCATGACGTGATCCTTTTCGATGCCCGCCTCGAGTTGTTCCGGAAACTGCTGGTAGAACGCAAACAGGCCCAATCCCACAGCACCTAGCAGCAGAACCAGCGGAATCACGGCCACGGCGTTACAGAGAATGGAGCGTTGGCTGTCCCGCAGGCTGCGGGCGCTGAAATAGCGCTGGATTGCGACCTGATCGGCACCGTAGTCGGCCAGAAAGGCCGCAATACTGCCAATGAATATGGCCCAGATTGTGGTGTCACGGAAGAGGTCTCCCTCGAACTGAAAGAGCGTGGTTCTACCCCCGGCTCCGGCCTTTTCCCAGATTCCGTATGCCCCTCCCTCGACCCCTTCTATCAGGGTAGCGACCATCACCATCAGGCCTCCGATCAGGACGAAGAATTGGATGACATCCGTCCAGACCACCGCCTTCATCCCACCTAGAACTGTGTACAGCGTAGCTCCCACGCCTACGGCGACAACACAGAGTTCCAGGCTGACCCCTGCGACTCGGGAAAGGGGGACGCAGGGGACATAGATCACGGTTCCCAGCCAGCCCAGGCGCGTCAACAGGAACAAGCTCGTGGCCAACAAGCGTGAGCCCGCTCCAAGTCGGTGTTCCAGGTACTCGTAAGCGGTGGTCACCCGGAAGCGGTAGAAGGTGGGGAGAAAGAAGTAGATGACGATCAACATGATCGGGAGCATCAAGGGAGCCACGGCGATCATCTGAAGGTCGTGGCCGTAGCTGTATCCCGGAGTGCCCAGAAAACTGTTGGCGCTCATCAGGGAGACGATGATGGACAGACCCAGGGGGAACCAGGAAAAGCTGCGGCCTGCCAGGAAGAAGTCATCCGACGTTTTTATGCCCTTGGCGAAGAAGCTACCTAGCGCTACGATTCCAAGCAGATAGACGAATATGATCAGGATGTCCCAAGATTCAAGCGAGCTTTCCACAGGCGCTCCTATCAGGGGTTCAGGCTCGGCAGCCACTCATATGTCCATCGTAGTATCGTTGCTCTTCGGTTCCAAGCCAAGTATTTGTTGGAATGTGGGACCCTGTCAGTCCCACCAGGGAGAGGTTTTCTTGTAGTCAACTGGTGAGGGCTGGCACTATCCGGGAAGCAGTCTCTGGGAAGGGACGAGTTCTTTTCAAAGATACACATCGACGGATTTCAGCTCTCAGGAGGAACAAGTGGGAAACAACCTCAGATCCGAGCAAGTTAGTCTGTTGGGAACCGGTCTTATCGGCGAGTTCTACACCCGCGCCCTTCTGGGGGCAGGGAAGCAGATCGGAACGGTCTACTCACGGGATGCAGAAAGGGCCAGAGCCTTTGCGGATCAGTGGGATATACCCCGCAGTAGTGGTGATCTGAATCAAGCCATCGCTGACCCCGAGACCGGCGTGGTCGTGGTAGGACTTCCGAACCAGATTCACCGGGAAGCGGTCGAGCTGGCTGCCGTGGCCGGCAAGGCCGTCCTCTGCACGAAGCCTCTTGCCCGTACCGCCGAGGAGGCTAGGGAAATACTGGAAGTGGTCGAGCAGGCTGGGGTCTTCGCCGGTTACCTGGAGGACCTGGTGTACACACCGAAGACCCTGAAAGCGTTGGGGTCGGTCCGCTCCGGTGCCATCGGACGGGTAACCTGGGTCCGATCCCGGGAAGCCCACTCCGGTCCTCACAGTGGTTGGTTCTGGGACAGAGAGCAGGCAGGAGGAGGCGCCATAGTCGACCTGGGTTGTCACTGCATCGAGATCATCCGCAACTTCGTGGGAAAGAGTGTTCGGCCTGTTGAGGTAATGTGTTGGGCCGAGACCCTGGTGCATCCGGTTGAGGCAGAAGACAACGGCATTGCCCTGATCAAGTTCGAGAATGGGGCCCTGGGACAGTTTGAGGTGAGCTGGACTTTTCGTGGAGGCATGGACCTGAGAGACGAAGTGCAGGGAACGGAGGGGACGATCTGGCTCAACCATTTTCTGCGAACCGGGTTTGAAATGTTCTCTTCGGGTGGTGGCTCGGGATACGTGTCGGAGAAGACCGAGGAGGAAAAGGGTTGGCTCTTTCCTGTCGGAGACGAGCTTGCCGAGCTTGGATACACCGCAATGTTTGCGGATATGTTCGACTCTCTCCAGCGCAATCGGTCTCCTGGCGAGACTTTCTACGACGGCTACGTCGTCAATGCTGTCATCGATGCCTGCTACTGCTCCGCCCAAAGCAAGCGATGGGAGGCGATCGCAGTCGATCCGTGGCGGGGAAGCACGAGTACTACAACGCCCAGTCAGGCGGTCCGCGAGTTCGAAGGAAGTATAGTGATCAAGCAGGAGCGAATGCCTGACGGGCGAGTGAAGCTGATCCTAAAGGATCCGACGTCTGGCCGGATCTTCGACCAGTTCATCGGCTGATTCGAGTGAGCAGGGAAGCAGTAAACAGTAATCAGTAGTCAGTGAGCAGTAAGGGAAACAGCTGCAGCCGGCAGAGCCGCGAACGACTTGAATCGTCCGCAACATGAGGCCAAGTTCTGGCCGTCGAGGACGACGAAGGCAGGAGAGAGAGCTGGACAACAGCACAATTTCCCCTATTCCAGACCTGAAGTTTCTCCCTGAATGATCCAGCGCGGCTGGGGATGCTCTCGACCTGAGACCTCACGGAATTCCCAACTGCCGTCGCGCCTCGTAGAGTGCTACCGCCACCGAGTTGGAGAGATTTAGGCTGCGAACCCGTTGATTCTCAAAGGGAATACGCAATCGAAAGTCGGCGTAAAGCCGGTGCATATGCGTGGGTACTCCTTCCGATTCATTACCGAATACCAGGTAGTCATCCGGTCCATAGGAGACTTCAGTAAACGGTGTAGAGGCTCTGGTGGTGAAGAGCCACAGCCGTTCGGGCGCCGTCTCCTCCAAGAATGCCGCCCACGTCTGGTGAAGGAAAAGTCGCACCTCAGGCCAGTAGTCAAGGCCGGCTCGCTTCAAATGACGATCGGAGAGATCGAACCCGAGTGGCTCGATCAAGTGCAAATCGGTACGAGTCGCGGCCGTGAGCCGGGCGATGTTTCCCGTGTTCTGCGGGATAAGCGGATGGACGAGCACGATGTTCACTAGGATCGTCCTCACAATCTCAGCTACGACAGGGTTATTCTAGCACCAACCCTTCTTGCACCAGCCCCTACTATATATCCGTTTGCGAATGAAAACGTGGGCGCGCGCCTGATCCGACAAGCTTCCACGAGCGAAACACGATTTGTGGATCTCCGTCGGACTACTGTGGTAAGAAAGCGTCAAGCGACTGCTGAAGGCCGCGAGGAACAGGGAGAACCGAGACTCCTGATGGTTTTCAAGCGAGACCCTTCACTACGTCGCAATATCCGTCTCTTCGTGCTTGCCATCTGTGCCCAGGGCATCGCGATCCAGGTCCATTTCGCTATCTTCAATAACTTCGCCGTAGAGAAGATCGGTCTTGCCCCGGAGGAATTGGGCATACTCGAATCGATCCGGGAGATCCCCGGGTTCTTGGCCGCCCCTATCGTTGCTTTGCTGGTGAGCCTGGCCGAGCCCCGAATGGGAGCCTTTAGCCTGATAATCTTCGGTGCAGGCTACATTGCCTACGGCTACACTGAAACTGTTCCCGCGCTCATCGCATTCTCCTTTCTCTGGAGCATCGGTTTTCATGTCTGGATGCCAACCGCCGCTAGCATGGCTCTAGGTTTGGCAGAACCCGGTGCGCAGGGGCGGGTCCTGGGGAGAATGCAGAGCCTTGCGGCCTTCGCCGGTGTGATCGGTATCCTTTGTGTGTTCTGGGCTGCCGAGGCCTTCTCCTTTTCCGGGATCTACCAGATGATTGGTTTGGCAGCCTTGCTGGGTGCAATCCCTCTTTTCTTCATGGACAAAGATCTCGGCCATCGTTCCCCCGTGCGTCTGGTGCTAAAGCGAAAGTACGCGCTTTTCTACGGGCTCGAGTTCCTGGCTGGCTGTCGCCGTCAGATCTTCACTACTTTTGCCTTGTTTGCCCTGGTGAAAACGTTCGGCGTGGACGTGACCACGATCATTACTCTTTCCCTGATCAACAGCTGTGCCAACATCTGCATGGCTCCTTTTGTGGGCAAACTGATCGATCGCTGCGGGGAAAGATCTGTCCTCACATTCAACTTTGCTGCCCTGACTCTGATTTTCGTTGGTTATGGTGCCATCAAGAACGTGAACGTGCTTTTTGTCCTCTACGTCGTAGATAACCTGTTCATGCTCTTCACCCTGTCGTTGTCCACCTACATCGGGCGTATTGCCGAACCCGAGGAACTGCGGGCCTCTCTGTCCATGGGGATCACCATGAACCATGTCGCCGCGGTAATCATGCCGCTGGTCGGAGGTTATCTCTGGGCCTTCCTTGGCTATTCCGCTGTGTTCTATCTCGGTGCCGGGATCGCAGCCTCGACCCTGGTCCTGGCACGCCGACTCCCCCGGCGAGAACCGGTTTCCGTTTAGGTTCCTTCCCTTGCCTGTGCCCGTACCTTTTGCGCTAATCACCTCGATTAGGGTGGAAAATGTTCAATGCTCAGCGGGTTGAAGAAGAGCCTTGATGGAGGAAATAGCAGAGTCAGGGCAAGGGTACGGGCAAGGGCAAAGGCAAGGGAAGGAGTAGAATCTGATGGGCCTCAAGGTAGAGGCGTTGCGAGTCCGAACTCAGAAAGCGATAATGCACACTAGATGACGTCCTCTCATAATGGCTGCAGCGTGGGTATTCTGGCCAACCCGGCCGCAGGCCGCGACATCCGAAGACTGGTGGCGCAGGCTTCGGTATTTCCGATTGCGGAAAAGAGCAACATGGTTGCCCGGCTGCTCTCCGGTCTCGGCGTGGTGGGAGTGGAACGTGCCTATATGATGACCGATTCTGGGGGCATTGCCGCCAGACTCCGTCGCGTGTTGGCAAACTCGAACCAATCCGATCGCTGTTGGCCGGAAGTGGTTTTCCTGGATATGCCACCCCGGGACGGTCCGGAGGCCACGCTGACTGCGGCCAGCGAGATGGTCGACGCTGGTGTTTCAGCTCTGCTGGTCCTGGGAGGTGATGGGACTCATCGCCTGGTGGCTCGTGTTTCAGGTGAGGTCCCCATCACCGCACTGTCGACTGGCACCAACAATGTTTTCCCGTCCCTGAGAGAAGCGACGACAGCAGGCCTTGCCACCGGGTTGGCCGTAGCCGGCTATCTTGAGGGCGAAGAAACCACGATCCGAAACAAGATTCTGCGCGTGAGGGTCAACGATCGAGAGGATGTTGCCTTGGTCGACGCCTGCGTCAGCACAGCCTTGTGGACCGGCTCCAAAGCGCTCTGGCGCCCCGAGGAACTGGACCAGATCTTTGTCACCTTTGCGGAAGCGGATTCCATTGGACTCTCCACCATTGCGGCCTTACTCCACCCGGTGTCGAGGCGCGACGCCTACGGGCTCAGGGTCGATCTGTCCTCAGCCGATGGGGCAGCTACCATTGTGAGGGCTCCGATTGCTCCGGGTCTGATCCTGCCGGTTGGTGTCTCCGCCGCGCACCGGATTCAGGCGGATGAAGTTCAGCCGATACGGGCCCGGCGTGGCGTGATCGCACTCGACGGCGAGCGGGAGATGGAATTTTCGGGCGAGGATCGCGTGACCGTTCGGCTTGATCGTGGCGGACCACGGACCATACGGGTAAAGCGCGTGATGGAACTGGCAGCGCAACAGGGGCTGCTTCGGCAGGTCCCAATTCAGGTTTCGGCAGGAATCGAAAGGAGCGAGCATGCAACTCAACCATGAACTAGCCTTGCGGGCCTATCGGATCATGAGGAAGATCCGGGAGTTCGAGGAACGCATCCATATCGAGTTTCAGACCGGTGATATCGCCGGATTTGTCCACCTGTATGCGGGCGAAGAGGCAATCGCAACTGGGATTTGCTTGCATCTGGAGGACGAGGACAGGATCGGCAGCACCCATCGAGGGCATGGCCACTGCATCGCCAAGGGATGCGACGTCAATGGCATGATGGCTGAGCTCTACGGCAGGCGCAATGGGCTGTGCTCGGGCAAGGGAGGCTCGATGCACATCGCCGATCTGGACAAGGGAATGATGGGGGCGAATGGCATCGTAGGGGGGAGTCCACCTCTGATCTGTGGTGCCGGCCTGGCGGCCAAGAGGTTGGGGAAGAAGGCGGTGGCAGTGGCGTTTGTCGGAGACGGAGGTTCCAACCAGGGAACCACCTTCGAGAGTCTCAATCTGGCGTCGATCTGGCAACTCCCGTGTATCTTCGTGGTGGAGAACAACGGCTACGCTGAAGCCACCTCCGTCAAGTACTCGACCGCCTGTGACGATGTTGCAGATCGGGCCAACGGATTCAATATGCCGGGCGTCGTCGTCGATGGCCACGACTTCTTCAGTGTCTACGAGACGGCGGGGGAGGCAATCAGCCGCGCCCGCGAGGGGGGCGGGCCGACGCTGATCGAGTGCAAGGTAAACCGCTATTTCGGTCACTTCGAGGGCGATGCACAGACCTACCGGGCCGAGGACGAGGTGGCTCGGCTGCGCGAAGACAGGGACTGCATCAAGAACTTTGCCCAGAGCGTGACCGCAGCAGGCCTGGTCGAGGAAGCGGAACTGGCGACGATCGATGCCGAGGTCGCGAGCTTGATCGAGGGGGCGGTGATGGAAGCCAAGGCTTCTCCAAAGCCGGGTCCAGAGGCACTCTTGACGGATGTTTATGTGTCCTACTAAGAGCTTTGCGAGCCTTTTGCAAGAACTCTAAGGAGGAAAGAGATGGGAAAAGCAACGTATCAGCAGGCATTGAGCCAGGCTCTGGTGCAGGAAATGGAACGGGACGAGCGGGTGGTGATCATGGGGGAAGACATCGCGGGTGGATCCGGGTCGCCCGGGGAAATGGATGCTTGGGGAGGTCCGCTTGGGGTGACCAAGGGACTCTGGGGTCGGTTCGGTGATCGGGTGATGGATACCCCCATCAGTGAGTCTGCTTTCATCGGAGCCGCAATCGGAGCGGCTACCTCGGGGCTGCGTCCAGTGGTCGAGCTGATGTTTATCGATTTTCTTGGTGTTTGCTTCGACCAGATTTTCAATCAGGCCGCCAAGTTTCGCTATATGTTCGGCGGTAAGGCTGAGACTCCTGTTGTGATCCGAACCATGTTCGGAGCGGGTCTGAGGGCGGCGGCCCAGCACTCTCAGTGTCTCTATCCGATCTTTACCCACATTCCGGGTTTGAAGTGCGTGGTTCCGTCGACACCCTACGACGCAAAGGGAATGTTGATCGAGGCGATACGAGATGATGATCCCGTTATCTTCTGCGAACACAAAATGCTGTACTCGACCGAGGGGGAGGTACCCGAGGAGTCCTACACAATCCCTCTGGGCGAGGCCAATATCGTTCGCGACGGGGATGATGTCACACTGATCGCTCTGGGGAGGATGGTGCACATTGCTTCCCAGGCGGCCGAAGCCTTGGCCCGAGACGGGATCGGCTGTGAGCTCATCGATCTACGCTCGACCTCGCCGCTGGACGAGGAGACGGTTCTGGAGAGCGTCGAGGAGACCGGACGGTTGGTCATCGTGGACGAGGCAAGTCCTCGCTGTAACATCGCGACCGATGTCTCGGCCCTGGTTTCCCAGAAGGCCTTCGGCGCGCTCAAGGCGCCGATCAACATGGTGTGTCCTCCCCACGTTCCGGTACCGTTCAGCGACACGCTGGAAGATCTCTACATTCCCGATGCCACTCAGGTTGAGACGGCCGTGCGTCGAGTGATGGAGTATGCGCGATGAGTGATGGAATCCGACCGCTGACCATGCCGAAATGGGGTCTCTCCATGAAGGAAGGAGCCCTGGTACAGTGGCTGACTACAGAGGGGAGTGTGGTTGCTCCCGGCGACGAAGTGGCCGAGGTCGAAACCGAAAAGATCCTGGCAGCCGTAGAAGTCAGGGAGGGTGGTATTCTCCGACGGCAGGTTGCGATGCCAGGTGAGGTATTGCCGGTGGGAGCTCTGCTGGCGGTTGTCGCCGATGAATCCACTTCTGATGAGGAGATCGAAAGCTTTGTCACAGATTTCCAGGCCAACTTCGTCCCGGAAATCGAGGACGAAGAAGCTGAAGATCAGGCTCCGCAGACCGTCGAAGTCGAGGGTCGACGCCTTCGCTTTCTCAAGCGGGGCAGTAGTGGTGATCCCCTCGTTCTCATTCATGGCTTCGGCGGCGGCCTCAACAACTGGCTCTTCAACCTCGAAGCGCTTGCTGGAGATCACAGCGTCTACGCGCTGGACCTGCCCGGCCATGGTGCCTCTAGCAAGGACGTGGGTGACGGCAGTCTGGAGGGTTTGGCTCAGGCCGTAAAGGGTTTTATCGAGGCGGTCGAGCTGGGTCCGTCTCACCTCGTCGGCCATTCGATGGGTGGTGCCGTGGCCCTGATCCTGGCCCTGGCCCATCCTGAGCTGCTTTCCTCGGTTACTTTGATCGGCAGTGCCGCTCTGGGGACGGAGATCAATGGGGCCTACATCGATGGTTTCATCGAGTCCCGGCGACGCAAGGACACCAGGGTAGAGGTTGAGAAGCTGTTCCATGATCCCTCTCTGGTGACGCGGCAGATGGTCAACGACGTGTTGATGTTCAAGCGCATCGACGGAGTCCAGGAAGCCCTGAAGACCCTTTCCAACCAGTTCCGTAACGGAGATGTCCAGAACACCATATTAGCAGAAAGACTGGGCGAGCTTTCGATGCCTGTCCTGGCGGTGTGGGGGCAGCAAGACCAGATCGTCCCAGCCTCTCATGCAGACGATTTGCCGCAAGGTATCAGGACCGAGATCATCGCGGACGCCGGGCACATGGTCCAGATGGAGTCGGCGGCCAGGGTCAACCAATTGATCCTGGAGGTCGTGGGCCAGGGCTGAGCTGAAACTTGAATAGTGAGCAGTGGTGAAGTGATCAGTGAACAGTACCGGAAACAGCTACAGCCAGCAGAGCCACGAACGACTTGACTCGTTAGCAGTATGCCCCACGTTTAGAGGAGAGAGCTGGACAACAGCAGAATCTCGCCGACCCCCAACCCCTCGCTCGCGCTTCAGGCTTCCATGGCTCGGGAAGTTTCTTTCTCGAACTGGGCCAGCACCGCTGGGGGCTTCGCTAATCAGGCAACGCGAACGAGAGGATATTCCCGCCTGAAGCGATCGCGACGTACTGCTTGCCCTTGACCGCGTATGTCATCGGCGAGCCTTTCCAGATCTGATTCGCCTCGAAGTGCCATAGCGTCCTACCGCTCTTGGCGTCGACTGCCGCGAAACCTCCTCC
Source organism: Acidobacteriota bacterium (assembly GCA_965219005.1). Lineage (GTDB taxonomy): Bacteria > Acidobacteriota > UBA6911 > RPQK01 > JAJDTT01 > CAUZIZ01. The sequence goes on from CBDCMS010000004.1 coordinate 1,767,792, forward strand.
CGTCTCGCCGTAGAACACTAATCCGCCACTGGTGGATAAGACGCCGGAGTAGTTCGAGTCAGGTGTGCCGACTTGCTGAATCTCCCATACGATCTTTCCCGTTTCGACTTGCAGTGCCTTCAGAAGCTTCCGGGGCGGGTCCTCTGGATTGCGGTACGGCAAGAATCCCCCGAGGCGCGCCTTCTGGTAAATGCTGCAATCCTCGACGGCCATCACATAGAAGAGCTGGGTCGTCGGATGGTAGGCGGTCGAGTACCAGTTCGTTGCTCCTCGCACGGCGGGACACGACTTCGTCCCGCCCAGCGTCGGCTCGTTGCCAGGGAGCAGTTGCGGCACACCGTTATCGTCGATGCCACTGGCCCAGGTCAGCTTCTTGACGAAGGGTTCACCCAGCAAAAACTCGCCGTTGGTGCGGTCGAGAACGTAGTAGAAACCGTTGCGATTTGCCTGGAGAAGAAGCTTTCGATCCCGTCCCTGAAACTCTGTGTCCACGAGGAGAACCGGTTCGGTAGCATCCCAATCGTGAACATCACGCGGCGTGAACTGAAAATACCACTGTAGCTTTCCGGTCTTCACATCGAGCGCCACGACGGCGTTCGTATAGAGGTTCACGCCGCCTCGCTCGGTTGCATCTGTGTCGGGCCAGGGGTTGCCGGTGGTCCAATAGAGCCAGCCCGATTCGACATCGTAGGAGCCCGTGAGCCAAGTGGCCCCGCCGCCGAGTTCGATGGCGTCTCCGCTCCATGTCTCCGAGCCCGGCTCGCCCCGCGCGGGGACGGTCCAGAAGCGCCAGACGCGCTCCCCGGTCGTAGCATTGTAGGCGTCGAGGAACCCTCGAATTCCCTCATCACCACCGCCAATCCCGGCGATGACAAGGTCGTTGACGACCAATGGCGCGCTGGTCGACCCGTAGGGCCCTGGGAGGCCGGGCTCCGGCATGGCAACATCCCACATCAATCCGCCCGTGATACGGTTCAGGCAGATGAGGTGCGCATCGTCGGTGCTGAAGAAGACACGGTCACCGAGAACCGCGACCCCCCGGTTTGCCCCGATCGCGGCGTCGCCGGAAATGCTGTCCGCCGGGCTGCGCGGGCGGATGTAGCACCAGACCCGGCGTCCCGTGCGCGCATCCAGCGCGCAAACGCGATTCGGCCCGGTCACAAACATGATCCCGTCGCTGACCAATGGAGTTGTTTCGAGAGGCGTGTACGGAATAGTGTAGGACCATTGAAGGTGTAGGTTCCGGGCGTTCCCAGTATGGATCTGATCGAGAGGGCTGTGACGGTTTCCGTTCAGGTTGCCGTTGTAGGTAGGCCACTCCCCAGGTTCCGGAGAGATGATTCGCTGCATCTCTTCCTTCGACATAGGATCTTGTTTACTAGTAAGAGGACCAACCGGCACGCCGCCGCGCTGACTCAGGTAGGCCACCAAATCGCGGCGCTCCTCGGCCGAAGCTTTGAGTGCCCGCATGAGGGGTTTTTCTTCGACGGAGATGCTGGTGTATTCGGTGTCGAGCAGGAGGTGAAAGCGCCCGTCGAGCGTCTGCAGTTGCAGGTCGTGCATCCCGCGGCTGCGAACGAACCCGCGCAAGACGGATCCATCGCGCTGCTGGACGTTGGCTACATCCCACGCGCTCTCGGGACAAAAGGCCCAGCCGGGACAAGAGGCGGAAGAACGGTTGGCGACGCGGGCAAGGGGATCATCTAGCGATCGATCCAGTTGCCGCACTGTGAGTTGACGTCCGATATCCGAGAGGTCGGGCCCGTTTGTACCGCCGCGGCCCGCGATCATGTGACAGGTTCCGCACTTGCCTTGTCCGAAGAAAAAGCGCTCGCCGGCCCCAACGTTTCCGGGCGGTTGGATATCGTAGGCCGAGGCGTTCAGTGAGTGTACCCAGGCCGACATCATCGCTAGTGCGGAATCCTCCAAAGCGAACGGCGGCATCCCACCCTGCGTGCCGTCGCGGATCACAGCGCGAATCTCTTTCTCGGAAAGGCCACGCAGCTTCCGGCTGTCGACCAACGCCGGGCCACGGTCCGTGCCCTGGGCTTTTTCGCCGTGGCAGCCTCCGCACAGCGTCACGAACGGGTTCGGCACTTCCGCGGAGGAGCCAGCGGCGCCCTGAGCGCCGGCCGGTACCATCAAACTCGAAAAAACCGCGACCGCCGCGGACCACACCAGCAATCTTTTCTGCATTTCCGATTCCTTGGTCTGCACTAGCTATCCCGCAGCTTCCCTGAACGCACGAATCATCCTCAGGATGGTCGAAGAATTCAGAAACGGATTTGGTCAAAGTACGCCTGCACGCACCAGCGCCGACCGAATCGCTTCCCTTTGTGTATCAGAAGACGGCGGCATAGGCGGTCGAGGCACGCCCCCATTCCGTCCCTGAAGCTGCATCGCATACTTGGTATTTGCAGGCAAATTGTCGTCACAAATCGCATTCCAAATCGGCAGCAACTTCTCGTGCAAATCCAGCGCCTTTGCGTGATTCCCTGCCCGACACGCATCCCACACCGCCACAGACAACTCGGGCACGGCCATCAAGATCGCCGCAATGGCTCCGTGAGCACCCAGAACAAACGATGGATACAACAGCGCATCGACCGCCGTCATGATCCGCGCCCGATCCCCCGCCATCAACAACAGATCAGCCAACAGTTTCATATCCCCCGCACTCTGCTTCACTCCGACCACACCATCCACCGAATCAATAATCCGCGTCAGCAACTCTGGCGACAAATACGTCCAGGGCACCACATTGTAAATCATCACCGGTAGCCCTGTGCCTTCACACAACGCTTCAAAATGGCGCACCATCGCATCATCATCTGGTCGAAATAGATAATGTACGGGTGTCACCTGCAATGCCACCGGACCCAGATCAGCCACAGCCTTCCCCCGCTCAATCGCCGACTTCGTACTGTCCGCAATAATCCCCGTAATCACCGGTACCCGCCCATCGGCCTCCTCAATAGCCCATTGTGTCAACAGCCGCACCTCAGCATCGTTCAAGGTATGACCCTCTCCCGTACTGCCCGTCACTGCCAAGCCATGCACACCGGCCGTCTCAATCATGTAATTCGCATCTTCTCGAAACGCTCCTTCATCAATCGAATCATCCTCCCTAAACGGCGTCACCACCGGCGGTACAATGCCATGAATCTGATCCATCGCTCCTCCTTTCTGACCAGGGTAAAACAAATTAGTAACGAAGCTGAAACTTCATTTGGATTTTGCAGAGGAACAAGGGTGTAACGCATTGATTCAGTGATCTTTTGGTCATGGAAGCCTGAAGCGCAAGCGAGGGGTTGGGAATCGGCAAGATCTTACTCAGGTCCCCAACGCCTCGCTCTCGCTTCAGGCTTCCATAGCTCGGGAAGTTTCTTTCTCGAATGGGGCCAGCGCTGCTGGGGCTCCACTAATTGGAATTTGGCGGGCCGATCAACTTCGAGATTCTCGCTAACGACATTGCTGGCTACCTGGTTGCATGTGAGCGCAGCAAGGCCCTGCCACTGTCTTTGTAAACATGCCGATTCTTCGAAGCAGACAGTTTGCCTCACTGGTCCACCCGGCCTGCTTCTTGAAAGTCGGCCTTTGTGGGGGAATGATAAACTTACCTGTTCCAAGCTCGAAAACCCTGCGCGAGGAGTTTGACTATGGCTGTGATGCAAAACCGGCGCCGATTCCTGGCGTCATCCGCGGCTGGATTGGTAGCCGTTGACTCCGTTTTGTCCTCGACGACAGGTGCACAGCAGACAACGAGTCGGGCCAATCAAAACGCAAGACCCGTCAGGGCACGACGGGATATCATCGTCTACAAGGACCGATTCGCGTATTGCTCTCACGCTAGCATTGCCGGCCTGGCGAATGGGGAGTGGATAGTGGCCTTTAACGAGTGTCAGCTTCGCCAGCCGCACACGCTCCCATGCCCGCGCACCATCAGCCCCAGCCTTCTCATGCTCTGACCGGCGCGTGGGTCTTTTGGGATTCGCAACGAGAATGGTGTACGCTGTGAAGCCCCAGTTTTTCTGAAAAAGAACCCGGCAGGCTTTTTCCGACGGGCTGAGACTTCGGCTATGTATGCCATCTCCACCATTGCATCGGCACTCCTCACCTGGACATTGCTCCTTAGCTCCGGCCGACTGAGGGCACAGGACTTCACCCTGCCTTTCGAACCCGACCCCAACACCGTCGTCCTCTATCACTTTGATGAAGGCCAGGGTGACGAGACTCGTGATGCCCTCGGTGACCCCGAGCTGACTCTACGCGCGCACGTAAGAGCCCTGTGGGGCAGCCGGCCGGGCTTTGGAGCCACGGCCCGATTCCTCCGCCGCAAGGACGACGCCCACGTCCTGGTCGGCCCCGTCAACAACTCCAAGCTGGAGCTTCGGGGATGCACGCGGGAATGGACCATAGAAGCCTGGGTCCGCCACACCGGAGGATCGGAACAGTATGGATACCGGAATATCTGCGGGACTGACGACGAGGGAGTTGGGATGACCGATGGGGTGCGTGGAGGATGGAACTTCTGTCTGATCGCCCCCAGGATCGACAAAGCCTGGGCCCCCGAGAGAGGAATCGTTCCTCACGCCCGCTTCTTTGGATCCTATGGTCGGGCCCCCGGCCACGATGTCAATCAAATAGGCAGGTCCAACAGCACTTTCCTCGTCAACGACGATGAGTGGCATCACGTCGCCTGGCAGTTCCGGTACGAAGATCAGACCCACTTCCTGTTTCTGGACGGGAAGCTCTTCTATCGCGAAAGCCGTCCCGGCGGGAGGTCCGTGATCAACGATGCGGACCGGTGCGATCTCCCCTTCGTCGTCGGAGGTTTTCTCCACTCGTCGGAAGCGCCGGCCACTTCGACCTCTCCCGGATGCCACTTCCCAACTACGGAAACTTCGAAGGAGAGATCGACGAGCTGCGCATCTCCGACATCATGCGCTACCCGGTAGCCCAGGAACTGGCTCTTGTCCGACGAGATCTACCCGATGCCAGTCTGAGGCTGCCTTACTCGGCCGCGTTGTCCTGCGATGCGGCCAAGGGCAAAGTGAGTTGGGAGGTGGTCGGTGACGCGCTGCCATCCGGGCTGGTACTGGACCGCGCACGAGGCCTGATCCGTGGCACCCCGGAGGCGGGCGCAGACGAAACACCGCTTACGATTCGGGCAACCGATGAGGGTGGGCACAGCGACCAGCACACGTTCACGCTCTCGGTCCGTTCTGGCCGCATCGTGACCGAGTCGCTCCCCTTGGCCTTCACCGGTCGTCCTTACCGGCATCGTCTGGAATCGGAGCACATGACAGAGCCCATCCAATGGAGGATCCGAACTGGCATTCTTCCGGCAGGGTTCGACTTCGGAGACAGCGGGGTGCTTTCCGGGACAACCGACCGGGCGATCCGGGCCCCTTTGGAAGTCGAGGCAGTGGATGGGCTCGGTGCTGTAGACACACAGGAGCTGATCTTCCAGGTGGTACCAGAAGCACTGCGACACATGACGTCGGATAAACACACCGTTGCCCTCTGGAACTGGCAGGGGCCCGGCAGCAGACTCGTCGCCGACCTCATGGGAGACGAGGAGCTGGCGCTGACCTGGGTCAATCTGAAGGGCGAAACGCGGATACCCCGTCCCGGCTGGGGCCGATACCCCTACTTCATCGGCGGCGGTGAAGGAGGCTTCGTCGGACCCCAGAACAACGAGAAGCTGGACCTCAGGACCTGCAAGAAGGCCTGGACCGTTGAGGCCTGGGTCCGGACAGGTGGACCCGTCGACGGTTATGGCCGCAAAGTCGACTTCGGACACATCTGTGGGACCTACGACAACAGCGAGCTCGGCGTCTGGGAGCTCTACCTTTCGAACCACAACTCACCCAACGGCAGCTTTTCACCTGGGGTGCACTTTCTGGGCGCGGAGCCCGAACAGTCTCTCAAGGATTTGCAACCCTGGTCCCGGCCCGAGGGCATCATGGCCGACCCCAAGGAGGTGGGCATCCAGGACACCCGCTGGCACCACGTCGCCTGGCAATACAGCTACGGGGAAGACCTCCATCAGCTCTTCCTGGACGGACGGCTCATCTGGCGGATGAAGAGTCCCGATGGGCAGAAGCTGGTCAACAATCGCCGCCATGATGCCCAGTTCAGCGTCGGATCCCGACTCACCGGCTATGTCCGCTACGGCGGCAACTTCAACTGGTTGGGCAAGGGCAACTTCTTCGGTCAGATCGGGGAGATACGGATCTCCGACGTCCACCGCTATGGCGGCGAGGCGGAAGACTGATTCAACCAACCCAGCCAGAACTCCTTACCAGGCTGGCCTACCAGGCTGTGGGGCCGTATCTTGATATTTGAAATTCGGATAAGCTAAACGGGCCCAATTCTGAGGATTGAAAAGGCTGGATCCCTCAACCGATTTGTCCGCTATGCCTCAGCTTGATTTCCTCCTTTGGGTGAACCAGGGCGCTTCGTCAGGAGGCGATGAATCACTTGTCAGGTTCCATCTCGAGAGTGAAATATAGCAGATCGACATTCACTTCCGTTGGCGGGGCGACTACTGCAAGAGGATTCGAACCGGCCTACAGGACGGTTGGGGCATCCTGCCCCTTTTTTAAATTTTCAAGATACGGCCCCCACGTCTGGCACCCGGCTGGGACCGTGACCTGATGGAGTTCCTTGGATCCTCCTGACCATCAAGGTGCCCTGGGCACGCTGCTCCTATCTGAACCTCAGCGAGTAGAGATCCGCTTCCTGGATCAGAAAGCGGAGCCGCACCGGCTTGCCCCCGATCTGATCCAGGCTGCTGCCTTCACTCCATCGCACGACCGCCTCGACCTCGTCCCCGCGAAGTTGCCGGCAGGTCTCGAGCCCGAAGCCGGGGAGGGTTCTTCCCTGGGCGTCCTGAATCTCCACCCGGATGCTTCCCCGGTTCGAAGTTAAGAAGTTCAGCACCAATCGATCCCCGGAGAAGAGAAGGGGGGGCGTCAACAGCTCTCCTCCCCGGTACGAGGCGCGCACCGAGACGAAGCCGTCGACTCGATAGGTGAAGCGACGGATGCGTACGGCCGGTCCTCGGTAATAGGCCTCTTTGGCGTAGACCGAGTACTCGCGGTCCCTGCTGGGCAGCTGGACCAGGCCCCAGACCATGTAGTTGCTGCGGTTTCCGTCACGATCCCGTGGCGCGCTGCGCGGAATCACCGCCTCCGGCCAGCGGTGGAAGCTGCGGCCCCCGTCGCGGCTGGCCATGAAGATGGGCTCGGTCTGTTGGGTCTCGGGCAGAAAGCGCGTCGGAAAACCGAGCAACAGGTGTGGTGCGCGCTCATAGGCCAGGATCGCGTTCGTATACAGGTGCTCCTCGGGTGCTCCGGGGTATTCCAGGAACACCGGATCGGTCCAATTCAGAAAATCCTGCGAGGTTTGGAACTGGATATCCCGTACCCCCTTGCGTCCCATGCGGGTGAAGGCCAGATAACGGCTACGAACGGTGTCCCAGAAGCCCAGGTTCTGGGAGTCGAAGGCTCCCTTGGTGATGACGGGGTCGGGACTCATCAGGCTCCAGTGGATGCCATCAGGCGATTTCAGGGCGTAGAGGACGTCGCTTATAGGCCCATGACGCGCGAAGGCCTTGTAGCGAGCGTCTTGGGTGCAGTCGGGATTGGAATCCTTGAAGGCGACGAAGCTGGAGATTCTCCAGTCACCGTTCCAGATGATGTTGTTGGCCTTGGAGCCTTCGGCCTCGAAGAGGCCCAGTTCGGGCTTGATCCAGTGGATGCCGTCTCTACTTTCGGCGTAGCAGGCAACTGAGTACTTGCCCCGACTCGTGGGCGTCGGGGCGTGGGCGCCCCGATAGTACATCCGGTACAGCTCGCCATCCCGAAAGACGTTGAAGTAGCCGGAGATATTGCCCTCCCAGGGCGCGTCCGCCACCAGGACCACCTCCTCTGGCTGGGGCTTGTGCAGCCGTAGCTGCGCGTCTCCCTTCAGCTGGTCGATCAGGTGTTCATCCACGAACAGCTCCAGGCGGGAGCCAATGTTCAGGGGCTCCTGAGCTCCCTGCTGCTCTGCCCAGGCGCTTCCCACGCCTAGGGAAAGGGCAAGGGAAACCGCGCACAGAGGCGCCAATTTCATCCTCATCATCCATCCTCCACCTCGAAAAGGAATCGCGGTTCTCACTGGTACCCCTCACTTATAAGTTTTCAACTCGAACGTTGGCTCACATCAGGCGGTAGAATAATTCTCAGATGCATGCGGCTGCATCGAACGCGGATGCGATTGGATAGCAGCTTCATTCATGTCGCCAGTGGGCGGATCATCGACGGAAAAATGACCAAAGCCATCACTGCCTCGAACGAGTATGGCAGACATTGGTGGTCCATTCGTTCGGCGCAAGTGTGTAGACATATAACCCCGCTTCTCCCGTGAAGCCCAGGTGCTGGCGTCGCTGAATCATCCCAATATCGCGTCCATTTACGGTCTGGAGGACTCCGAGGGCAAGCACGCATTGGTTCTGGAGTTGGTCGAAGGTGAGACACTGGCAGAGCGTATCAAGGGGGGAGCAATCCCTCTAGCCGATATTCCTCATATCAGCCTCGGATAGACTTTCTTCGGGTCTTCCAATGGTGAATGGTCAAAACCTATCAGCCCTCCAACCAAGGAACAAGTGTTTTGAAAAGACCTTCGATTCGTGGGTATTTTTGTCGGCCGAGCTGGAAAGCAACGCGGAACTCGGAAAGCTGCAAAGCCTCGATGCTCAGTTGGTGGAGACGTGGCGTTTAAGGTCTTCACTCCTTTTTTTCTTTTCACTAAAAGCAACTAACGCGATAAAAACCGCCTCAGCTGAGGGCTTGTTTCTTGTCTGGGGTTTGGTCTGCGGCGACCCAACCTGTCCATTGCAAACGCTCCTACAGTCTCTGTACCTCTTTCGAGGAGTAGCTGGGTTCCGTGTAGGAATTGTTCGATGTTGTCTTGCAGTTCTTTCATGGGGAACACGTCCTAGACGACCGCAGGTCGAAGGGGCGTCCGCCGTCGGGGCAATCAAACGCCCAGTCGCACCCAACGCGTGTGGGTGACGCCACCGGCGGTGCACCAGAAGTAGACCAACACCGTCCGGTCCGATAATCGCACGCCGCCCGGCTTGCCAAAAGCGATTTGCATGTGTTCGGCGAGAAAATTCTCCGTTTCGGGTTCCCCCAGAGTGGCTTCGGCGCCGGCGTCGAAGACGACGATTTCGTTTTCGACGTCGAATCGCTCCAGGTTTTCAGTCACCGCCACGCGAATACCCTGGGGCTCTTTGCGAAAGTTGTAGATCGCCGCGACACGGCCGTCGGCCAACGGGATTGGCGTGCAGACCTGGCCAAACAGGTTCGTAGGCCGCGGCGCCGACCAGGTGCGGCCTTGATCTGTGGAAAGCGTCCAGTGGTTGGCCAGGTCGTTGTGGGTGCCGTAGACGTGGGTCCACAGCAGCGTGTAGATGCGGTCGTCCGGCAGCAGAGCGCACATCTGGTCCCAGTACAAGAGCTTACCGCTCGCATCGTCCGCGACCACAGTCAATTCTCCCCACGTCTGGCCTTGGTCGGCCGAAAAGACCGCCATTGCCTTCTGGTCCGGTGGGCCTTCATAGCCCTCCGGTTTCCAAGTCTCTAGCGGGTACATCCATCGGTCGGGTGCGATTTGGAGCAGACGCCCCGCGCCGTTCCAAGTGTACTTCTCCGGCGGCAGATCAACCGTCACGACTTGCGGCTCGGACCACGTCTTGCCCTGGTCGTTGGACCAAAACAACAGCATTTCGGGCCGCTGTAAGGCTTCGGTGTGCGGATCAAACAGTTTCTTTGCTTTCGTCTCAAAACGGCCCGCCTTCATCACCAGCCGCCCGTCGGGAACCTCGTGGATTCCAGGGCCGCGATAACAGTAACCGTCGCTAGGTGGGCCGCCGCCGTGAATGCTGCCCTCGTTGAGCCAATCTCGCCCGTTGTGGCTGCGCAAGACCTCGATGTGATTGTCCGGCGAGCCAATTCCGGACCCCACATGCTGGCATGCAATGAACGAGCGGTCCGACAACGGCGTGATCACGGGCATATACGCGCCGCGACCCGGCTGATGGAAGAGGTTCCCCTGTTCCACAATCTCCATCTTTTGACCTACTAACAGCCCCTACTCAAACACCGACTGGTCCCACTCCACGAAATCGACATTCCTCATATTAATCCCAGATCCGCGTCCGCCTGGCTTCTTCATGGTGAATGGTCAAACCTATCAGCCCTCCAACCAAGGAACAAGTGCTTTCCCCCATGTGTCGGCTGAAAAAGGCCTCTGATCCCTCGATTATCCAGGTGTTTTTGGCAAAATCCGATAAGCGGAGACACTTCTCCACCCACTTGGTCAGAAACACTCGACACTAAGCCGTACTCCATCTCAATCGGTCAATCCGAGAGAATATCTCGACAAAGATCTCCTTGCTTACCGCTACCTCCGCCATCTGAAACGTGACCATCCGGCCATGGCGGACCACCTTTGCCCCAATCTTGATCAGCTTAGTCAAGAGGCTGCGAAGAGACCAGTGTTTGATTCTTCTGGGGAGGACCAGACGCCGCAGAAAATTACCCAGGTTGTAAGCCAAAACAAACAGAGCCAACCTCACCTGATTCGGCACAAATCGTTGGCAGGACAACCGAGTCCAGTTCAAGGCGTACTTGCCTTCCTTGATCCATTGCTCGGCCGTGCCGCGACCGTTGTAAAAGTGAACAACCCCTTGGGCTTGTGCGCTCATGTTGGTCACAATGAAACCCACCCTCGGAAACAGTTCTCCGCGATGCCACTCGACCTTGGCAATCACCCGGCGAGGACGATCCCAACTGGCGGCTTGATAGCTGAAATCGGCAAACCAAACGACTGGTTTTCTAGGTGGACGACCCACTGGCCGTCTTAGCAGGGGTTGGATCTCCCCCTGAAGCACCTCGTTGGCGGGAAGCCGGATGGCATACAAGAATCCCTTCTCTTCCAAGTATTCATACATCTCTGGCTTGGCGAAGGCAGCATCACCACGAAAGTACTTGCGAGGTTTTCTTCTCGTAGCGAGTCACGATTGGTTCCAGGAGCTCCTTCCAACGATCCGCACTGTGAACATTGCCAGGCCGAAGCATTGCACCTTCACAATCGCCAAACTGGTTGAAGTAAAACAGGGGATGGTAGCAAGTACATCCGAAATGGCCGTTATAGGCAGAGGCCTCTTGCTCGCCATGGACCGGACTGGCTGAACTGTCCATATCCAGAATGATTCGTCGATGAGAGGTTTTCTCCAGTGCTCCTTCCACCCATCGACCATTGACTTCCGAAAGAGCTTTGAGGTTGTCCTTAACGGACAGCATCTGGGTCTCAAAGCGCCCCATGGTGTTAGCGCTGGCGGCATTCTTCTTGTCGTTGGCCTTGTTTCCGGTGATTCTCCGCATGGTCGGATCAATCGACAGACGATGGGCATCGTTGACATCTTCATAGCCAGCCAGGCGGCTGTATACCGATTGACGCAACAAGGCCGTGAGGTGGTGCTGGATGTTACGCCCGGTCCGCAAATCGTAAAAAACGGAAGGTACACTATCGAATAGACCCAACGCCTCGTCCCAATCACGATAGGCGAGAAGCCCAGCATCTGATGTGATCTTAGCCCCATGAAATTCAAGCCGCATACTGCCATCAAAACCGACCTTCAAACCTTCACCCTTGGGGTCTGCCATTTCTTGCTCCCTTCATGCGCCATATCTCCTTTAATTATAGCGTCTTATATCGATTCAAAGAAGCAATTGTCGTACCCATATGGTGAATGCGGGATAACGTACTGCGAGGCCGATTCGCGTGTCTTCAGTACAGTTCGGTCCGGAGGCGCGAAAAAGGAGGCAGTGGTGAAGTGAAATCTGACCGGCATCTAGAACCACAGGCACTGCTTTGTTTTCATCGATGTCGAGGGCAATTTCCTGGCCACGCGTGAGAGCACTGTCATCGGCAAATGTTTCGTTATGTTCTACCTTCTGATTCGTGTGCGTTCCGGGCAGAAAACGCATGCAGCCGTAGGCAACAACATCCAACCGACCTTCCGGTACGAGTAACGAGGTTGTGTTGGAAATATGAGGCGCCATCTCCCGCAGCGTCTCGACAGTGCAGTCAGGAGTTTTCGGTAATCGACTAGTGAATATTGCAACGTCATCCGAAGGACGCATGTTGATGAAATCGCGCTCCATCACATAATCATTGGACAGCACCAGCAGGCCAATTCTGAATTTTCCCGGCCCGGAATCGAATCGCGCATGTTCACGGACCGATTCAGAATGTGCAGTATCGTTGGTTGACATTCAGCCGCTCCAAAGAGAAACGTTACATCGGTCCCGCAACCACTGCGAGAAAATCGCCCATCACAATTTGCCCCGGAAAATGCCTGCCAGCCAATTACACCATCAACCTTGGAGTGATAGTCGGTTGGCGCCAGACCTGCGCAGAACTGTGAACCTCAGAGGCCGCTCGCTCCTGTGTGGACCAACCACCGCTTGTGCTTGAGTGACGAATTCGGAATGATCTCCCAGATTCCCGATGAAAATCCGGAGATCCTGGATCTGGTTTTACCGGATCTGTCTGAGAAACGGAAGATGGAACGTTGAGCGAAGGACCTCTAGTTGCCGAGGGCCAATGGACCATTGGCATTGTTTTCTGCCTATCCCTGCTGGTCTTCACCGGTGTTGGCATTCTGTCCAGTACCCGAAAGAAGAAGACCACGACAGACTACCTCTTGGCGGGGAGGGATGTGAGTCCGTGGTTGGTGGGGCTCTCAGCTTTTTCCACCAATTGCAGTGGTTTCATGTTTGTGGGCATGATCGGCTTTACGTACCGTAGCGGCCTTTCGTCCAGCTGGATGTTGATTGGCTGGGCTGCCGGCGACTACTTGGCTTGGAAATTTCTCTACCAGCGTCTGCGGGAAAGGTCTCAAGCTCAGGGAGAGGTGTCCGTCCTCGCGTTGCTACGCCCGCGTCACAGTTTGGGCAAGAATGTTTTGGTTCCGGTTGCCGGACTGCTAACGGTTTTCTACTTGGCGATGTACGCAGCTGCCCAGCTTAAGGCGGGTAGCACCGCTTTACAGTCCACCTTTGGTACCCCCGGGAGTTGGGGTGCCATAATTGGCGCAGCCATTGTCGTTGTCTATTGCTATTCCGGCGGAATTCGGGCTTCCATTTGGACGGATGCAGCACAATCCATCGCCATGCTCGGTTCGATGGCCTTGCTTGTGGGCATCGCTGCTGCGGAAGTGGGAGGCCCCGGGCAGCTGTTTGTCGCCCTCAGTGACATTGATAGCCGTTTAATCACACTGTTTCCTGAAGACGCTCGCTTTGGCTTTCTGCTCTATTTTTTGGGCATGTTCCTGGGCGGTTTCGGGGTGGTGGGACAACCCCATATTCTCGTGCGCAGCATGTGCATCAAGGAAGCCGATCAAATCAAACGCGCTCGCCTGTATTACTTTCTGTTCTTGATCCCCTTTTACGCAATGGCCATTGGGGTTGGTTTGCATGCGCGCGTTCTTCTGCCTGAGCTTGCGGCAGGACACCTCACCACCGAACATGCCCTCCCCGTCTTGAGTGTTACACTCTTGCCCGAGGTCCTCATCGGTCTGATGTTGGCCGGTCTGTTTTCGGCGACCATGTCCACTGCGGACTCTCAGGTTATCGCCTGCAGCAGTGCCATCATTCAGGACATTCGGCCGCATTGGAAGAACTCCTACAAAGCCTCCAAGATCTCTAGTCTCACGGTCACCGCGATCGCACTGGCCATCGCCCTCAGCTCCTCGGACGGGGTTTTTGCCCTGGTTTTGGCAGCCTGGGCCGTGCTCTCCTGCAGCCTGGGGCCCCTGCTGGTCATCAGTCTGCTCAACTGGCCATACTCCCAGCGGATGGGCCTGGCGATGATGGCGGTCGGCTTTGTGGCCTCCAATGGCTGGGCAGCGTCGCCTTGGGCAGCGGACATTTATGTCAACCTCCCGGGTATGGCGGCGGTATTTCTATCCTACGGGTTCATGGTAGGAATACACCGGCTACGCTTTAGCCGTGAGGCCGCCACTGCCGGGGGCCGGGAGGAGTAACCGTCAAAGCGACCAAGCGAGGTCAATCCCAACGGGATTGCGTATTCCACGCCAGTTTGTCCGAACCCTGGGTAAGAGGGGATAGGGGATAGGAGTGCGCTTTCTTGGAGGTCGGGTATGGGTCGCGATTTCGGGTTTGACTGGGAGGGAAAGAAGGGGTCGAGGGAGGACGAGGAGGAGCTTCGGTCGGGGCTGAAAGAGGAAACCGGCTGAAATGTCCCGGTGAAGGGAGATAGGAGTTTCCTTTTTTTGGCGTCGGGTATGGGTTGCCATTTTTTGCATTACTGGGGATGAAAAAAAGGGTCGACGAGGGACGTGGAGGCGCTTCAGATCGGAGGTGAAAGAAAAGGGGGTGGAAATAGCGTGATGGGGGCGTCGAGACCGAGTTTTGGTTGGAGGAAGGGAAGAATCAGGGCAGAAGGAATACACCGGTATTGGATCCGGCTTGGACGCCGGGGCGGGTCAGTCCTGCCAAATCGGGACGAGGTTCCGGACTGGCCCAACTGAAGAGCTCGAGCCCTTCAGTTGGCTTCCAGTATCCTTGTGTCCGTTTTTCCTCACCACCGGTGCCTTGGCACCTTCTTGCTTCCACTCCCACCCCCGTCACACAATCTCGACCCTCTGGCTTCTCATCGATTCTCCCAATCCACCTCATTTGAGCCCCATTTCGGTTTCTTTCGTTGTTTCTTCCCTTTTTCTGGGACTCTATCAGAAAGGAAATTCCTATTGATTCTCTAACTCATTGCAAATATGATTCTTACGAGAGGTCTTGAGCCCTTGCAGCGCGCATTATACATGCAAAATCAGCCGTTTTCTGTAAATCTTATGATTTCAGTTGGTTGGAGAAACTAACTGTGATTGCTGAACTTACGCAATGAGACTCTGGGTCACACGTGAGATTCTAGATACTCGTAAGGAAGTTGAAGTCAGCTTCGAGTTTCTACATGCAGGCGATAGTGTTGGTACCATCAATAGGCTATTCGCATGACGAGGTGCAGGCATGACAGCCACACACTCCTCCAAGCGCCTTGGGACTCTGCTTTGCCGTACAATTCCCTAATGGTCTGTGAATACGGCCCTTTTAGAGAGCGATTAGAGGGATACTCCCTTGAACGAACTGTGGCTTATCCCCCGAACCTTTCGCGTCTGTCCATGATCCAAAATCCAGCGGAGTCCATACATGAGAGTCACCCAACCTAAAGACCCCATTTTCCTTGAGCCCTGTAATGCAGTTGGACTGCATCCCGCAGGTTTCTTTTCCCCACCCTCCCGCTTTGTGGAGCCCGATACGGAGAACCGCCTCATCACGCCGTTGCGTAATGGCGCCCGCCTGGCCACCAGCGATGTCCAGGAGGCGTTGGTTGAGGCGGTGATCGTTTACCTTGACGGCGATCGGTCGATGGCCCTGGCGTTGGCAGATCTTTGTGTTTCTGGGCGTGCTGCCTGGGCCCATTTCCGAAGCTTGAATCCCAATGACGGCCCCCTCAGAGCTGAAACCGTTCGGACCGTGGGTCTCGACGTGGACGCCTCCCGATTGAATCCAGCGGTCGGGGCGGTTTTGGATCGCGCCTACAACGTGGCTTGGGCCTTGCATCAAGGGGGCAACCGCAATTCGCTGGGCTGGATTGCTGTTTGGGCAGAAATTGATGCACCCTACCGTCCTGTGAATGTCCCGGGCACCCGGCATTCTCAAATCAACACCACGGTGGCCGTGCAGCCGAACGCTCTGGCCCCCGGGCGCAGCGTTGCTACGCGATACACGGTGTACAGCCGCGATAACACACCACCCGAGGTCAATGTGGCGGAGATGGTGCGCGGTCGAAGGTTGCCTGGAGATTTTTTCCCAGTCATTTCAGAAGACGCCCGTCTATTGGTTTTTGTGCATGGCCACAGTTCCAGATTGGAAGAGGCAGACCTTTTGGGTGAGGCCATGAACGACCACCCCTTTACGGTCATATCCATGGACCTCCCTTGCAACGGCTATGCCGATATGTTTGATCACATTGCCCTTGCACCAGACACCGACACCGACACTACCACCGATTTCCCGCTCTTGGATTTTATCGAGCAATATGTTCTTGATTTTGTGACCACTGTGGGAGACCAGTTGGGCCGCCCCATTCACAATCAAGTGGCGGCTTTTATGGGGGGAAGTTTGGGAGGCAATATATCCTTGCGATTGGCCAAACGCGATTTTGATCACACCCCGTGGATCCACAATTTTATCGCCTGGAGTCCGGCCAGTGTGTGGACCCCCTATACGGAATTGATGAGGGAGACGGGGCCCAATACAGCCCGAGCCCGCATGCAGCAGCGCGATTTCGCAGAACGGCGTGGCGAATATGTACGCCAAGTGTTTGATGACAGCGTGCGCATTCTGGGTGTCAAACCCCAGGGTGATTATTGGTACCGGGACGATGGCTGGGACCCCTGCAAGTCCTTGTTCTTGGCTGGGGCCCGTGAAGAACGCCGCGAAATATACTCCGAGAACTACAGGCGATGGCATTGGCGGGTGGCCCTGGAACAAATGCTCTTTAGCCACCGGGAGCCTCACTCTCGATTAAACGGCATGCTTGGGCGGGTTCTCTTGATGGCAGCAGAAGGCGACGATTACCCTTGGACTCATATCCACGATTCCAGCCGCGACATGGCCATTCTCGCCATCAACACCCCAGGTACTTTGCGCAGATTGCGTAACACGGGTCATTCCATCCATGCCGAGCGCCCCCGACACTTGGCCCAGGAAATTGCCACGTTTCTTCCCTTCCGGGAACCTATTAACTCCGCTGAAGACAGGGCCTTTATTGGATGGATACCCATCGCTGAAGACGCAAACTCAGAACCGGCTGTAATCTCCAACGAAGATGGACGCCTCGAAGTGTTTGTTCGTCGTGACGGCGGGCGAATCTGGCACGCCACTCAAGTGGGGCGCAATGCTGGCTGGCGTCGCAACCTGGTGGAAATGCGCGATGGCCTTGATGACGACGACACCCTCGGTACGTTCAATGTGCAGCGTAATTGGGATGGACGCCTTGAAATATTCGCGTGGTTCGAAAAGCACGGCTGGGTGGCTCACGCTTGGCAAAACTCACATAACGGCAGTTGGCATGATTGGGATAAAGGCAGTCATAGGGCCCAACTTATAGGGGGTGCCGCCGATGGGGTCTTTGCCATCGAGCGTTTTGGAGAAGCCCCCTCTGAAAGCACCGAAGATGGCTGGCGTTTTGATGTGGGACGGCGTTGGTTGTTAGTGGGGGCACGCCTGGCCAGCGGGCGCATCCACATTCGCGGGCAGAACAACTATGGATGGTGGACAAACGGACGCAATCTTGGGCAGGACTCCATCAATTTCGCTGGTCTGCCCTATGGCTCAAGACTTGCTAGTGGGTTACTCATTATTTTTGCCCGCGATGATGGCGGGCGAATGTGGGCTATTCGTGAAACCTCGGCCGACAATTGGCAATCCGAATGGGTACCCATGACCGAAGGGGCCATCACCCGTGAGGCGACTGCGGCTCTTGATGCCCGCCAACGCCTCATGGTCGTGGTGCGCACGGCCTCAGGCGCCCTGCAACTGCGACGTGAAATTTGGCCGGGCGGAGATTGGGGTCCTTGGGAACCCATGGATGCCAGTATCGCTGCAGGATCCACACCGGTTATCATTCGCAATCCCTGGGGAGAGCTTCAACTCTACGTGCGTTGGTCGGATGGTTCCATCCGTACGCGCCGTCAAGGATTGGGGCGAGTTCGGACCTGGACAGAATGGACCAGTTTGGGAGGCAACGCCCAGTTCGGCCCCGTGTTGGCTCCCCAAGCCAACGGCATGCCCATTATTTTTCATGTGGGCACGGATAACCAGCTTTACTACTCGTTGATTGCTGACAGCAACCACCGAGAAGTCACAGCGGTGCAACGCGCCGATGGAAGAATCACGCATTTGTGCAATGAGAGTGCTGACTGGTCCCCCTTATCAGTGGATGATGCCATTGATGAAATCCTATCGGGAGCCCGGGAGTATTTTGTTGTAACTCCCGAAGGGCTACGAAATCGAATCATTCCTAGGCAGATCGTTACCACGACTCCCGATGATACAGAGGACAACAATTTGAGCAACCTGCCGGTGCAGGATCCCGGCAGCGTGGGTTGGCCTGCACCTGCTGATGACCTCACTGAACGCCGTGTCACCCATGTTTTGAAATACGGGGGCGATTCCCTCCTATCTATCCGGGGACTGGGTAATGAGGACGGGAGGTGGAGTGTGGATCGCCTTGTCGCTTTTGGCCAGATTCGCGCAGGGAGCCATAACTATTTCATTGAAACCGATGCTGAGCGCACACCCATTATCGCCCGGCAGTATTTGACGACTTGGGCAGATAGCACCGAAGCCAATAACCTTGATGCCCTGCCGGATTGTTAGGGGGTTGGTCTCAAACTTTGTAACGGCGATAGTCATGAGCAGACCCTACGCTATGGAAATCGGCGGCACGACATTGTGCGCACTGCACAACTGCAGGGACCAGTTCACAATCCAGCGGGCTCGAAACCCGTCTGGCAGCGGTGGTGTCCCTCTCTGGTATCGTGATCGAGCCAAGGCGCGGATCCCACTCGAACCGACCAGGCTGTTTCGGAGTAGCCGGTGGTGCTCGGAATCGAAGCGAATTTGACCTGCAGGAGGCTTCCGGCCTCCACTGGCTGAGGCGGGCGTACGGGCGCCAGGAACTGGCCCCAGTGGGTCTCCGGTGCGTCGGGTGCGTTGGTGAGGACTAGGCCGTCGCCGAAATCGGCCCAGAACCAGGAGGCCAATGCGTTTACGACGGCGTCCCGATCGATGCGGAAGGTTAGATCCGCCGCTAGTGATTGCGCCGCGTGTTCAAGCGGAAAGTCGACCATCTCCAAGCTCCACAGTTTGCCCGGTTCCGCTAGAATGCCCTGTGGAGAAACCTCCTGCATCGAGGTCGGAGGATCTTCACCCATGAGGCTCATATCCAGGTCGTAGGGTCGATTGAGCCAGAAGTTTCTGTCCTGCTCCAGGTCCGGGTTGGAAACGGGTGCGAGCCACACCGTGACCCGGTCGGGCAGCATCCTACCTCCAGGCTTCAGCCAGCGATCCCGCGCCGTCAAGAGGGGAGTCAGGAGGTTCTCGTTGACTCCGTTTGGCTCTCCTTTCCTGACCGAACCGCGTTGGGTTGAACCGAGGCCGCGGCGATCTCGGCCAGCATCCGAATCACCTGCCGCCGTCGTGCCTGCCCCAGCTGCTTCCACAGACGCTCGACCCAGGGGGCCTGCTGGGGATCGAACAGAGGTTGTTGCTCGCTCGCTCATCCGGTGCTCCTTTTTGGGGCGGATTGAAGCGAGCGGGGCTGACGTCAGCAGGGGAGCGCAGGGGCTGGAGGAGCTGCAGCAGCTGGCGCAGCGCGGCCGGGCTGGCCCGTCCCCCGAGCCGTAAGGGTGGGGGAGAAGGGGAGCGGGAATGATCGGTCCAGGCGGAGGGAAGGCTGGTGTTGGATCCATCCGGTAGACGCACGATCCAGTACGTCTCGCTCCCCTGTCGGAAGTGCCGGATCACGGGGAGGGTCTTGCCGATCAGAGGGTGGGGTGGATGGACGATCCGAACCTCAGGCGGCGGATGACGAACGGCATAGGTAGTCTGGTCGGCACTGTGGACATTTCAACGGATCGACTTCGTAAATCTTGCGGAGCAACCGCGCCCAGCTGCGCCGCCGTTGCTGGGAGAAGTACTCGGCGGGTGAGTTCTCCTCCGAGTCCAGCTCAGGGCAGGGGGTGCTGACAGTGGCTCGCTTGCGCTCCAGGCGCCGCTTGCCGCGCGAGGCATTGGAGCAACGGCCATAATAACGGTTCATTTGTTCTCCTGAATTCGGAATATGCGAGGTCACCAGAGCGATCCAGTCCAGGGCATCCAGGCAGCGGCGGACGCCTTTGGCGGTGCGGGATTCGATCCGACCCTGCTCGGGATCGTAGTGCAGTCGGCTGGCGGCAAAGCTGGGGCGGAGGAGATAGGCGGCTAGACGCTCCAGGGCAGGACGGTCGTCGGTCTCGATGGGCCGGCCGCGATAGACGCCAAAGCCGCTGGGGTGCCAGGCGCGAAGCTTCTGGGCAAAGTCCCGACTCAGACGGCGCTGCTCGACCATCATCTCCAAGACCCGGTGCTGAAAAAGACGAGTGAGGACCTCAGAATCCACTTCGCCCATCGACTCCGAGCGGCCCTCGGGTGTCCAAGCAGAATCGCTGGCGAGCAGATGAAGATGCGGATGACAATTGAGCGCGTCGTCATAGGTCTGGATCGCCACTACCGCCCCGGGAACGGAGCCTTTGCCGAGCGCCGCCTCGGCGTATTGGCGCAGGCTGATCCAGGCACAGCGACTGAGTTGGCCCAACCACTGACGATCTTTTCGAAAGGCCGGGCGCAAGACGCGGGGAATCGTCCAGACGTACTGGCGATGATCGACCGGTTCCAGGACTGCTTCGGTCACCCACTCGACAAAAGCGGCCACCCGCTTGGTTCACCCGTTTGCTTTGGCATGAAGGACAAGAATATCTCGTTTTACAGGAGGACGCTAAGAGCGCCTGGTGCGAACAGCGGCCACATTTCAGACGGGCAAAACCAGGGCGCAAGAGGCCACACTCCAAGAAGCGGTCGACGGTCTTGTCCACCACCGGCCGCCAGGGTCCATGCTCGGCTTCATAGAAAAAGGGGTAACTCTCCTTGAACTCTTCCCAGTAGTCCTGCAAACATCGGTAGAAGGGGGTGCTCTCAGGATCGCGGGGCCGGTAGCTGCCGAGGGACATCAACTACCGGAAACGCTGGCAGGGCCAAACTACGAGGTCAGTTTGCTCTGGACGGGTTCGGAGCCCAGCGAAGGCATCCAACTGCGCTTGGAGCCATTCTCTCCTGAGCGAGGAACAATAACCCCACGCGTCTCCAGTAACCCGCGCCTCGCACATGGCGGCATTCAACGGTGGATCGATGCTGGTACTTGCGTTCCTGTGTGCTTTCGCACTGATGGACATGACCAACGCCCTCGTTGCCGCGGTGTTGGCAGTCCTCGGGGGCATCGAACTGCGCAGGCGACTGCAGCGACTGGACCCGGGGGCAGGTCGCATGCTCGCGCTGAATCAACTGGCGCTGCTCAGCGCAATTCTGATTTACTGCGGC
Organism: Acidobacteriota bacterium; assembly: GCA_965219005.1. Classification (GTDB taxonomy): domain Bacteria; phylum Acidobacteriota; class UBA6911; order RPQK01; family JAJDTT01; genus CAUZIZ01. The sequence continues at coordinate 1,789,073 of CBDCMS010000004.1, forward strand.
TGGAGTATCTCCGCGAATCTCACTGGTCCCGGGCTCCTTGGCAGTCACCCGGACCTGCAGGATCTACAGATCGACATCGTCAGCCCCTCTTTTCGCCCCCAGTCAAACCCAAAATGGTGACCCATACCCCACCCCCAACAAAGCGAGCTCCTATCTTGCTTCTCCACGTACTGAGCCAGTGGGTTGTCGTTGACCTGGAGGACTCTGCGTATCGCAGCAGGCCTCTACAAGATGTGGTACGACGCGGCCAACTACGACTGGAGCAGCGTCCACCTGGCCTACGCCACCCCCCGGGACGGGATCCACTGGGACCTCCCCAACCTGGGACTCCTGGAGTATCAGGGTTCCAAAGACAACAATTTCGTCTTCTTTGATGAGGGCCGGGGAGAGGTAGCCGGTGGAGTCTTCAAGGATCCGGTGGCGAAGGATTCGAGCATCATGTGGCGGGTTTTGCCTAGGGACGCTTCGGGTTACGGTTGTGGCTGCCTGGTCGAAAGGCTCTACACCTGATCCGGCAAGTGATAGGGGCGCCGGCGAGGCCGGTCCAGAAAATAATTCCCCCATTCACTGTTGGTGAACCGCTCCGCCTGCGGGTCCCAATGCATCCGCTCACCGGTCTGTCCGGTCCGCTCGCTCACGAAGCGCGCAATATTCATCAGGTGGCACACGGTAGCCGAGCGATGACCGATCTCGACATCCGCGGACGGCTTTTGCCGGGTCTTGATCGCCTCCACCCAACTCCGGCAGTGCGCGTAATGGTTCGAGCCTCGGGGGGCCTGCGGGTTCACATCGTCCAGCGGTTCCCGCGCCAGTTCCGGTGGGTCGGAAACCAGACGACCTTCCTTGCGGTCGACCGTCAACGTCCCCTTCTCGCCTACGAAGCGCGGGACGTGGTCCCCCGTGAGATCCAGGATGATGTCACCCGGATAGCGCATCTTCACATTCGGCCCTCGCCCGGTTCGGGAATCAAACGGTTCTCCTTCGGTCCACACCTCGATCGGGCCACTTTCGCTCATCCCCAGCCCCCATTGGACCAGATCGAGCCAATGGGACCCCGAGTTGGTCACGCTGCCGCCGGCAAAATCCCGGTATCTGCCCCACTTGGGCCCGCCCTGCCCGGTAGTTAGGGACGGATGGTAAGGATACGGCTGAACGGGTCCGCACCACAGGTCCCAATTCAGCTCCTCCGGAATCTCCTGACCGGGCAGTCCCGGAGGATGCCAAGGAGATGCGTAGTTCCCTGCGATCACGCGCTGAACCTTGCCCAGGCGCCCCTGGCGGACCATCGCACAGGCGGCATGCCACTCCACTTGCGTGCGCCGCTGGGTTCCGGTCTGAAACACCCGGTCATACTTGCGCATCGCCTGGACCATGAGCCGGCCTTCGCGGATTGTCAGCGACACGGGCTTCTCGCAGTAGACGTCCTTGCCCGCCTGGGCGGCGTGGATCGAGATCAAGCCGTGCCAGTGTTCGGGCGTGCCCACGACTACCGCGTCGATGTCCTTGCGATCGAGGACTCTGCGATAGTCCTGGTAGATCTCGACCTCCCGGAGATCCGCCGGTTTCGAAGGGGGCGTGAAGGGGATGCCAAACAGCCCCTTGTCCCTGTCCTGCGGCTGGGAAATGGCCCTGGCCTTCCTCAGATCCACGTCGGCGACGGCTGCCACCCGGACGTCCTCGAAGCGGGCGAATCCTTCTCGAATCAGCGCGCCCCCCATGCGTTTGATGCCGATGCCGGCGATCACCACCCGGTCGTTTGCGCCGGGCCTTCCGCCGCGGGCCAACACTCCGGACGGGATCAAGTACGGGGCCGCCAAACCCCCCAGCCCGGCGGCGGTCCCCTGGGTCAGAACCTGACGCCGCGTCAATTTGCCGCTCTTCCTCTTTTGACGCATCGCAACAGCGAAAAAATGGTTGTCCAATTGTGATCGGCGCTGCTAGCCGCCCGATAGGCAAAATAGGCGCCTGTTTCTGAAAACCGGTTTACCCTCGGTAGCTACCAACTTGTGATGTTATCTCGACTTCGCGCACTTTGCCAGGCAGTTTACCGACACGACGGGCATTCTATCACGGGTTTCGGCGGACCGGCTTCCGAGGAAGATGTCTTTGGGACAACTCTTGGATTGCAACGCGAGTATCCCTGAACACCCGACCCCGATCCTCGGGCGGCTATTTGGCCAGCTGATCCAAGCTCACCCTCAAGAAGTGGACGCCCTCGCTGTTCATAAACACGGTCCCGACATGCCGTGCGTCCAGCTGCAGCGTTCGTGCCGAGTAATAGCGAGCCTTGATGTTCGTGTCGGGCAAGAGTATCACCGTCCGCTCGGCGTTCCAGGTCTGGCCGTCATCCGGCGAAAGGTTGTAGCGCAGGCCCTTGTTATCGCGCCCGATTCCCCAGGTCACCAGCACTCGGCCGTCGGAGAGCGCCGTCAGGTGGCGGCCTTCGGCGTTGTCGCGGCTGTCGGGAACCGCCGGGAATCCTTCGATCGAGGTCCAGCTTCTGCCGGAATCCTGCGAGTGCAGCAACACCGGCCCCATCGCCAAAAGGGTGCCCTTCGCCGTTCGTACAATCTGCTGATACTCGTGTTCTATGCCGTCGGATCCGATCACCGGAAACAGCGTCAGCTTGCCGGTCTGCGGATCGAACAGCTGCGGCTGCCCGTCGCGCAGCGGCAGCAACCAGCGGCCATCGGTCCACGGCAGCACGTTGTGGCGCACCGCCCCCAAATGCTTGCCCTCGATCGGCCCGATCAGTTGCTGCTCGCTCCAGCTCAGCCCCTGATCCGAACTGAGTGTGTAAAGCAGTGCCCGCTCGTAATACCCGTCGTTTTCTTTGTCGTCGGCAATGTAGTTCCAGGTGACCAGCACGCGACCGCCAGGCAGCGTGTCGGTCGTGCCGGGGTAGACCTCGTACTTCTTCACTTCCCGTATAAGGTCCGGCCGCTTGGCCGAAGTGGCGATCGGTGTGGCGTTCGACCAGGTCCTTCCGCCGTCTGTCGAACGAGCACACCTCAGGACGTTCGCCCCTTGGTAGACAACGATCAAAGTCCCTTCCCTCGTTCGGCAGATGGAAGGATGAATGTGTCCGCTGATGCGAGCCGCCAGAATGGAAACCGGCTTCTCTTTGGCTTCGAGACGGGCGGCATGGACGAGACTCGCAAGCCAGCAAAGTCCTGCAATGGCGACAAGCCTGATGGTTGTGGTGTGGTGTAGGCTCAACTCTCAACTCCCTGGGTTTGATAGTAGTCTGCTTCTTCCTGATGGGAGGAGAATAGCACCGTTTTGGGTGGGAATCTCCCGCAATCATGCCACGCGCCAAGTGAGACCGAGAGTTTCTAATCGCGGGGGAACTCCTCACTACTGTGTACGCCCAGCAGCCCGCGGCCTTTGACAGGTACCAATAAGGCGACTTTCGGATGCGGGTCGAAATCAACATTCGAGCGTCGGAGTTCCCGCTCTGTCGCAGGTTAATTGGGACGCCCCTCTTCTTTAGCTCGAGCATGTCGCCTCCGCAGATGAGTTGTCAGGAGTCAGGGCTAAGGTCGGCCCCTTGCTGTGTTACTCCCGTGAGATCGCGACCGAAAGGCTACCATCGACCTGCGCGACGATCCACTCAGCCATCGCTTCCGGTTCGTCCCACGGCCTTCAGTGTCGCTTTCGCACGACCCCTTGATTGCGAGTCGCGTGGGCGGCGATCATTTCTTGGTGCGAAATCTCCTGCGCCAGATAGGCCTCGGTGTCGAAGTCTTTGAAGCGATCGGGTGAGAAGGTGCTGACGTCGATCTGCGTCTGGCCGTCGACGATGTACTGCGACAGCAGAAGGCCTGCCACCGGATGGTACCCGAATCCGCCCGAGCAGAAGTTGGTACCCAGGTAGAGTCCGGGGAGGGCACCGACCGGGCCGATATTGGGCACCATGTCGATGGGGTAGCTGATGAGGCCCACGCGGTGATAGTCGAAGTCGGCGTTCTTCATCCTGGGCAACCGCTCTCGCACGGCCTGCCGAATGAAAGGAAGACTCTCTGTCGTGGGTTCGAGCTCGACCAGATCGAAGTCTAGCCCGGCCTTTCCGATCTGTGCGGGGTTGAGGGACTCGGTGCCCAGGAGGATACGGTTGTCCTCCGTCGGACGGTAGTAGACGCCCTTCGCCTCGTCGAGGGTGGCAGGCAGGCGCGGGGGCTCGGCGAAGGGAAGGGTGACGAAGCGCTCGTGCACGAAGTTTCGTACCGGAAGTGGCTGTGCGACGAGTGAGAGGAGAGAATTGGCCCACGCATTGACTGTGCAGACGGTGGCCTGGGCTCTCAACTCCTCGCCGCCTCGGAGGCGAACGCCCTGCACCCTATGGCGCTCGATCAGAAAATCCTCGACGGTGCAGTGCTCGCGAATCTGCACTCCTGATTCGCGGACCTTGGCGGTGAGTGCCGGGATGTAGCGGTCCGGTTCGTTGTAACCGCCCCTCAGATCAAGTACCCCATACTCGTCGTCTCCGAGCCTCAGATCGGTGAAGCGCGCCTCGAGCTCCCGGCGACGCAGGACCTCGAAACGGGCGCCGCAACGTCGGTGCATCTCGTGCAGCAGGGAAGCGGCCTGAAACTGCTCGGGGTCGTACAGGTCCAGACAACCCACCTGGTGAAATGCGTAGTCGTCAAGGATTCTGTCGAAGCGTTCGAAGATATCGAGGCTGATGCCCCGAGCTGCGGTGGCCGCCTCGGTGCCCATGAGCATGGTGCTCAGGGCGCCGGAACGGCTGCTCGATCCGCTCCCAACCCGACCCTTATCGATCAGAGTGATCGGCCCCGCACCTTTCTCCGCGAGGTGAAAGGACGCGCTCAGACCGGCGATGCCCGCTCCCACGACGACTACGCTGATATCAGCCATTCGATCTCCCTTGAGCTCATGTATCCAACATCGTATGTCGGTGAAGCGATCTCCGTATTGTCATTCGACGCCCATCAATCGCGCCATGTTTCCTCCGACGATACGGCCGATCTCGTCAGTTGTGAGAAAGTCGAGGTTGACCCTCAAAGCATCGAGGCTCTGGCGATACGTCACGAAGCGCATCACCATCGGAATGTCGGTGCCCCAGATGAGGCGGTCGACTCCGATCTTCTCCGTGACCTGCTCGAGGGTGGTCCGGATCTGCGGCATCGGATAGTCCCAGACACCGCCGAAGAAAATCGGGAACAGCAGCTGGACGTAGAAGTTGGGATGGTCCGACGGCGCCGCGGCGAAGACCTCATCTGGCAGGCTAATGCCGTCGCTGTGCGTGAACGATCGCCAGGCAAACCCGTGCGTCAATACGACTGTGACCTCGGGGTACCGGTCCATCCACCTGCGAATCGTCCTGAGCTCTTCGAGGTACGTCTCCAGCGAGTCCCCTTCGGACGCGAGGCTGACGTAGCTCGGTGTGACGAAGAGGGGCACGTCCAGACCCGCAAAGGCGTCCCAAAACGGATGGAACCCTTCCGAGTCCCAAGGCTGGGTTTGGCCATAGAGTGGGAGGTGGTCCGGCATCAGCTGTAACCCATGGAGTCCGAACCCTTTGATCGCGCTATCCAGCTTCGAGATGCTCGGGTCCGGCTCCCTCTGAATCTTCCATTCCTCGACATAGGCGAGGGACTGAAGCCGGTTTGGGTACCGGCGCACACATTCGGCGTAGAAATCGTTGGTGTTGCCGAAGTAGGGCGTTCGGTGAATCAGCGCCATGTCGACCCCGGCGTGGTCCATCTCCGCAACCAGGTTATCCGCAAGGAAGGACATATCCGCAACCAGCGGCGGCATATATTGTTTGACGTAGTCCTCGCCGTCGACGGTCCATTCGAACCGTCCAAAGGACGTCGGCCGAAAGTTTGCTTCCCTGAGGGCCTTGAGACCCCTGGGCTTTGAACCGTCGATCAGGCCGCTGTTGTCGGCGCTGGCCCCATCCCGCTTCCTCTGAACGGGTTGGAAGTGACTTGCTATCGCAAGCTGGAGGTGGCGACTCATTTCCCTGGTGCCGTCAAACCCAACCTCGCTGCGTAAGTTCGGGAATGCGTAAGCATGGCCATCGTAGATCATAGGTGACTCCAGTTGGTTCCGGATAGAGGCGGTCAAAGTATACCGCAACGGCATTCGCGCACCGCAGGCTTGGCTCGACCTACTATCTCCGGACTCTTTTCTCCCACTTCGCGTACAATTCGATCATCTCTGGGACTCTGACCGGAAAGTCGCGGGACAGATTGTCTCGTTCGGTCCGATCGGTTTCCATGTCGTACAGCTCCCAGAAGGAGTGTGGATCGGAAATAGGAAACCCTTGGCTTTCTAGAGACCCCTTGGTCGAGGAAAAGTTCACAAACTGATCAAGTTTCCTGCTTCGGCGTGATGTAATTTCCAGGAGACCGCTTCAGCGGTCTGGCGCAAAGCGCAATAGCCCGGTCCTTTCAGGGCCGGGTGGGTGGGCAGACAGCTGCCAGAGCCTGCTTTAGCGGGCTTCTCGAACGCAGGCTTTCAGCCAGCCTCTGGGTCGACGATGGCTAAAGCCGCCGTTCGAGAAGGACCGTGAACGGCCCTCAGAAGGGGTAGGCGACCGGGCTACCCCGGCGTAAACACCGGGTCTATTGCGCTTCAGGAGGGCCCCATCTCCAACCAGACGGGTGGCGCCGCGGTGGCTTTTTCTCCAGACGGACTCCACTGGAAGGAGTGGCCTGGCAATCCGGTGGTTCGTCACGGCCGGGATCACCGCGGGCGTCTACGTCGGATTCCTCTGGATGCACAAGACCCACGAGCAGGTGTGGGACATCTTCCTGATGACGAGCCGGGACGGCTTCCACTGGGACTGGATCGATCGGAGGGTCCCGTTCCTGGGGAGAGGAGATCGGGGCCTATATGGGGCCTACAGCGGCGCCCACAGCTTTCGCAAGCACCGGCTGGGAGACATGTACACCCTCTCCATCGCCCTGGCCACACTGCCCGAGGATCGCTGGGTGGGCCTTCTGGCCGGCCCCTACCAGGGGACCATCCTCACCCGTCCCTTCACCTTCAGCGGCTCGAAGCTGATGCTGGACATCGACGCTTCCCTGCCCATGGAGCTGCCCAAGAGCTATCGCAACTTCGACGAATGCGAGGTGCAGGCGGCTCTTCTGGACCGGTCGGGGGGAGCCATCGAGGGGTTCACTCTCGAGAACTCCACGCCCCTGCTGGAGAGTGGCCGTCAGGAGATGCGCTGGAAGGGCAAGGATCTGTCCGAGCTCGAAGGAAAGCCGGTTCAGCTGCGGCTGGCCACGCGGGCGTCCGCCCTCTACTCGATCCAGTTCGAGAGAGACGATCGATGAGACCATCGCGTCGAGGCTTCCTGAGACAGTTCGGAGTCAGCGCTTCTGCACTCCTCCTGCATCGCTGTTCCAGCCAGGGGCGGCCCGCAAGGGACGCTCCCAACGTTCTCCTCATCACCGTGGACGACATGCACTGGCAGTCTCCGGGCTGCTTTGGCGGCAGGACCCCTGAGGCAACACCCCGGATCGACCGGCTGGCCGAAGAGGGGAGACGGTACCTGCACGCCCACGTCACGCTGGCGGTGTGCACACCCTCCCGGGCTGCCCTCTTGACCGGTTGCTATCCCCAGCGCAGCGGCGTGGAAGGATTCCAGCGCATCCGACCCGAAATCCCCACGCTGCCGGCCGTGCTCAACGAGAACGGCTATCTCTCGGCCACCATCGGGAAGTCTCTGGGACAGCAGGAGATCCTGCGCTGGGACCGGGAAGGAGATGCTCTGAACAAGGGCTGGAGGAGCCCGTCAGCCTACCGCGCCTTCGTGAGCGGCTTCCTGGCACGGGCCAGGAAAGAGAGGCGCCCCTTCTTGCTGATGGCCAATGTCCACGATCCTCACCGGCCCTACCACGGCACTGCAGGGGATGCAAAGCTGGCCGCGAGCAGGGAGTACCCCTGGACGCCCCCTTCCCGTGTCTATACCTCCGAGGAAGTCGAGCGCCCGGGGTTTCTGCCGGACCTGCCCGACGTTCGGCAGGAGCTGGCCCAGTACTACTCCTCGGTACGCCGGGCCGACGACACCGTCGGTGCGGTCCTGGATGCGCTGGCCGAATCGGGCCTGGAGTCCAATACCCTGGTCCTGTTCCTGTCGGACAACGGAATGTCCTTTCCGTTTGCCAAGACCAATTGCTATCTGCACAGCACCCGAACGCCCTGGATCGTCCGCTGGCCAGGCGTCGTCGAGCCGGGCGGCCTGGACCGCAAGCATTTCGTCTCGGGGATCGACTTCATGCCGACGGTCCTGGAGGCGGCGGGAATCGAGCCCACTTCCGGGATGGATGGCTCGTCGTTCCTTCCCCTTCTGGAAGGCAGGAAGCAGGAGGGACGCGACCGGGTCTTCACCCAGTTCAACCACATCCACGGCAAGAATCCGTATCCCATGCGCTCGGTCCAGAATGCCCGCTTCTCCTACATCTTCAATCCCTGGTCTAACGGCAGCAGGAAGTACTTCGCCGAGCCTCTGATGGGACTCACCTATCCCGCCATGAAGGCGGCGGCCGAGACGGATGAGGAGATCGCCGATCGGGTCCGGATGCTGGAGTATCGGACGGTCGAAGAATTCTACGACCTGGAGAAGGACCCCGACTCCCTGGACAACCGTATAGGAGACCCGGAGCTGGCATCCACGATCGACACCTTGCGGGGAGAGTTGGCTGTGTGGATGAAGGAGCACGGAGACCCGGCGCTCTCGGCTCTGGAGAATCGAAGCGATCCGGCGGCCCTGGAAGACTTCATGGCTCAGTATACGGCTCGCGCCTCACAGCAGATCCAGGAGCGGAAGGCCTATGAGGAGAGGACCGGATATCGATTCTGAAAAGTTCGAAGTTCAAAGTGACTGCCGTTCACGACCGTGAAGATTCGTTTCGTCTCCGCCAGCTCCTGGAGCTGTGATTCGGCCTCCGGTTTCGCCTGGCCGTGTGAACGAACGGTGCAACTGCGAGGCCGACCCCGGTGATCGAGAACAGCTCTCGCCGGGAAAGTCTTCCGACCGTCATCTCATTCTTCTTCTCTTTATGGTCTTTCCCTCCGCTGTATCGACGAGTCATTCTTGGCACAGAATGGGGAGTCGGCACCTACAGGCCTGGTTGCGATCGGGCAAGGGGAGTCGGTTCGGGTTCCAGGTGGTGAACCGAGTAGAGCTAAACCAACTCCGGTATCGGTACGCCGGTGGTGTCATCAAAGGAGTTGGCGATCTTCAAGGGACGCCCGATGGGGTGCATGTACTCCTTGCGCCAATCGATGCCGAAAGCCTTGTAGACGGTGGCAAAGAGGTCCCCCATGGAGGGCCAAGGCGTAGCCCTGGCGGACCAGGCTGGGATTGACGCGGGCAAGAAGACGCCCATCTTGGTGGCGGAACATGGGGACCTCGGAGACCTTGGGAGCACCTTCGGCGTGCTCGGCCTGCCGGTCCCACAACATGGGCTGGTAGAGCCGCTCCAGCAAGCGCGGCTCGGTTTCCAGCAGTCGGTCGTGAACGGCCACCAGGCTGCAGAAGCGGCTGATTCCGCCCTCCGAAGCGGCATGAATACAGAGGAGCGCGACGTACGATGGAGGGGCCATTCCGAAGGCGTTGTCGGTGTGAAAGACCAGCTCGACGCTGGTGTAGGACGCACGCACACCGTAGCCGTACTCCATCCCCTTGTCGGTGACGTCGTAGAGCATCGTGCCGTCCCATTTCTGGGCCACCTGATGTCCGATGAGACTCCCCAGGGCCCAGGAGACGGCCAGGGCGGTTTCGTGCTCCTTCTCGTCCAGGGGGAGTCGGTCCAGGACGACGACCCCGATACCATGGTCCAGCCGGTTCCTGGCCTCGGCCATCAGCTGGCGCAGGTGGGGGATCTGGAAGTGATCCGCCTGGCGGAGTGTCACCGGAAGGGGAGAGTTGCGAATCTCGTCACAGATCCCCGCCAGTTCCAGTCGCGCCTGCTCGTCCAACTCCAGAATGCAGCTTGATGGATCGATCTCAGGCGAGCGCCAGACGCGCGTGGTGTCTCCCAACGGAGTGGTGGGGACCGCGGAAGGTTTTCCGCCGACCCGAATACGCTCATCGTCGCGTGCGCGCCCCTTCATGGCTGCTTTTTCGAGAAGCGAAACGAATAGAGATTCGCGTCCTGCAGCTGGATCCTCATCCGTACGGGTCTTCCAGTCAATGGGCTGACGTCTGTGCCTGACCTCCACGAGACAACGCGGTCCAACTGGTCACCGAACTGGGGATCGCAATCGGCCAGCGAATACCCGGGGATCGGATTGCCGTCCGCGCCTTGAAGCTCGATGCGCACGGTACCGGTTGCCGAGGTGGAGAAGTTGATCTCCAGTCGGGAGCCGTCGACTCTCAGCGGCCTGGTGATCAGCTCGCCTCCACTGAGGGGTGCCTGTGCCGACACGAAGCCATCCAGGCGAAGGGTGTAGCGGCGGACGCTGGTATAAGAACCCTCCCAGTAACCCTCCGTAGCGTAGAACGAGATTTCGTCCGGGGCGTCTTCGAGATCCGATCTGGTCTGGATCATGCCCCAGAAGACGAAGTTGTCGCCGTAGGTCCACGTGTCCTTGCGTGACGGCCCAGGGCGGATGAAGGCCTCTCCCCAGCGGTGGAACGTGATGCCGTCGCGGCTCGTCATGAACGCCGTATCGGTCACCGTGGTGCCGAAACGCGGGTGGCGTGCCGAACGATATCGGCGCTCTTCCAGGTTGGGCAGCTGGGTCATCGACGGCGACCAGCCCCGGTCGTTGTAGCGCATGGGGAATCCCATGAGGATGTGGGGCGCCCGGTAGTAGGGCTGGACCTGATTGGTGTAGAGGGCCTGCTCGGTGGCCCCCGGATACTGGAGCCACTGCGGCTCCGGAAATTTCCCCGGGTCCCTGGAGGCCGCGGTCATGATGCCCCGGACCCCCTGGTCGAACTCACGGTGATACTCCCGGTAGACCCCATGGACCGAATCCCAGAAAATGAGATTCTGGGAGTCGAAGGCTCCAGTGGTCGTAAAGGGCTCCCGGCTCCTCAACCGAAAGTGGATTCCGTCGGCCGAGACCAGCAGGAAGAGCCCTCGGGGCTTGTTGCCCATGAGGACAATCTTGTAGCGCTCCCCGGGAGGGCAGTCGGGGTTTGTGTCCTTGAGGGTGGCCGAGAGGGAGGGCCTGCCCCCGATCTCACGCACCATCTCCTCATTCAGGATGAGGTTGTTCCTGGTGGAGCCCCGAAACTCCACGATGCCCAGCTCGGGACGGGTGAAGTGGATGCCGTCCCTGCTCTCGGCCAGACAGAGCGTCTCCCAGGAGCGCTTTTCTGTCTCATAGATCCTGGAGTTGGGATGATGGCCGCCGCGATAGTACATCCGGACGCGGTCGCCATCCTGGAGGATGCTCTGGAAGCTGCTTGCGTTGCCCTCCCAGGGGGCGTCGGTTCGAAACACGATCTCACGGCGCACGGGTCGATGCAGCGCGAGCCTCACGCCATCGAGCCGTTCAATCAAATGGCGGTCCACCAGCAGCTCGCGCCTCGAGCCGATGTCGATGACCGGGGCGGCTTCGGCGGCCCGGACCCGGGTCCGGAGGGCGGTCGAGGTGGCCAGAGCGGCCCCTCCCGTCAGTCTAAGCCAGTGACGTCTTGAAAAGTGAATCTTGCTCATCATGCGTTCTCCTCGATTCGTCAGGTGACGGTCCCCGCCAAGGCAAGCAGTCGGTAGCTCCAAAGACGCCGGCGCTCCGGCAGATTGTCAGTGTCGCGATCGCCGCAGTCAGTGACAACCGGCAGCGGACAACTCTCCGGTCCGGTCGCCCCCTCCTCTTCACCTGTCCACTCGGATATAGTGGCGACTTCGATCCTTGTCTAGATCGTACAGGAGGGAAGCCCATGCGCCTAATTCTGCTGGTACTGGGCCTGGCTCAAACAGCCTGGTCCAGCTCCCAGACTGGAGAGGCTCGAGATCAGGCCCTGGTTCAGTACAAGTTCCTGCTCATTGACGACCAGCCTCTTCTCGAGACCCACAAGTTGCAACGGACGGTCAACCAGGCAGAGAAAAGGCGCGATCCCGTGATGCGTCTGGATGCCCCCTGGGAGACAGACCGGGACATGCTCAACACGGTCCATGTCAAATACGACCAGGAAGAGGACATCTTCAAGATGTGGTACACGCTCATGCGTTGGGAGGGAAAGACGGCAGATGGTCCACGAGGCGTCGCCTATGCCACCAGCGAGGATGGGCTGAGGTGGAGCAAGCCGGTCCTGGGATTGGTGGAATCCAATGGGTCTCGAGAGAACAACATGATCTTTCCCTTCATGCACCACATTGGCTATTCCATTCTCAAGGATCACAGCGACGTGCCAGCGCGGCGCTACAAGATGATCTTTGACGCCTTCGGGGAGGAGTCCAGGTGGGCCGGGCACCATGTGACCTTGAATCTGGCGTACTCCCACGATGGTCTCGACTGGGAGCGCCCACGACACGTGAACCCCGTCATGAGGGGCATCAGTGATGCCAACTTCACCCTCTTCTACGACGAGGACCGACGCAAATATGTCCTCATGACCCGGCGGGTGCCCAATGCTCCCCGCGACATCTCCCAGTACGAGAGCTACGACCTGGTCAACTGGGAGGACAAGGGCAGGGTGCTGGTGGCAGGCGACGAACTGGATCCTCCCCAGCTCTACAACATCTACGATATGCCCGTCTTCCGCTACGAGGACTTCTTCCTTGGCATGATCAATCCCTACTATACCCACCCCTTCGCTCCCACCTACGGGGCGTATCACAAACCTCCCGACTATCCCAAGGGCAAGCTCGGACAGCTGGAGATCGCTCTCGCCTACAGCCGCGACGCCCAGAAGTGGCACCGTCCCGACGACCGTTCTCCGGTGGTTCCCATCGGCGAAGTGGGAGACCAGGATGGAGGGATGCTATACCCAGCCGAGAACCCCGTGGTGAAGGACGGGGAGACCTGGATCTACTTCACGGCGAGTCGCTGGAACCATCGCTGGTGGGACTGGCTCAGCCACGACCTGGCCCAGGAAGATATGCGCGATGTGGCCGCCCTCATGGTGGCTCGTATGCCCGAAGATCACTGGGTTTCCCTGGACGCCGGAGCGGATGAGGGCTGGCTACTGACCAAGCCGTGGGGTCCTCCATACCAGATCTTCGTGAATGCAGACGCCCAGGGAGGGTCCATCGAAGCCGAGTTAATCACTCCCTACGGCGATCCAATCGCTGGTTTCACCCGGGCGGAGGCTGTCCCGATCCGGGCAGACGGTGCCGCCCACGAGCTCACCTGGAAGAGCGGGAGATCTCCCTATGATCTGAGTGTGGAGGAGTTCGGGGGAGTGTGCCTCAAGCTCTATGTGACCCGGGCCAAGGTCTACTCCTGGACCTATACGCTGCCCGATCCCGACGGTGCTCTGGCCCGTCAGAAGGCGAACCGGCGCTGGCTGCGTGTGATCCGGCATCAGTCCGACCAGTGGGGTCTGAAGTCCACAGAGCCAGCTACAGGAGTTCCCTCTCATCCTCGCCACCAGGACAATCCCGCCACAGGTCAGGGCGGTTTCTCGCAAGAGATGCAGAAGTCCCTTCGGGAGAAAGCCCGGTAGTTCGTTGCACGTCGTGTGTACTGAGTTGATGGATCCTGGAAATCAACCCCTGCGTGGCCGGTTCGCCAGGAGCACTGAAGCTCACCTTCTATCTCTCGTACTCGTTTGGGAATCCGAAGGCACCGTGTTGGCCTCTGGAGGCCATAGCGATGTGGGGATGGTTGTTCCCAAGGCACTGAGAGGGCTCCTTGAGAAGAGCGCACGGCGGTCTCCCTCGTCGTGCCGAGTTCGGCCGGCCACATCGATCAAGACGCAGAGGGCACTTATGAGTTCGTGCACCTGCCCGGGCAAGATGTGTCGCGCGTGCTGAGAAACCTGGGCTTGCGCAAAGGACACACACGGTGAACCGTCTTCGTACGGAAGGCCTGGACCTAGCCCGCATTTCTCATCGCTGGTCTGCTGCGTCGCCGCAATCATCCGCCCTGGCTGCGTTACGCTCCGTCGGCCTCCTCGACGTACTGCACGAGTACGACTGCGGGGGCCTCGGTCGCAAGCCTTGCCAGGACGGCCCTTGCGGCGCCTCGCTACGACAAGCGATGAGAAATCCGGGCTAGCGCAGCCCTGCCGCGATCCCGCTCAACGTCTCGACTAGAGCCGACCGGCGCGTTTGAGCGATGGCGTCGCCCGCGTCTTGTCCTGCGAGCTTCTCCGCCAGCGACTCCAGCCCGGCGGCCAGCTGCTCGTCGCGTGCGCCGTCTCTCAGCTGCGCTTGTGAGCGATCGAGTGCCTTGGCCAAGTCGGCCGCCAGCCACTTCGACAGCGCTCTGCCGCGGGTGAGCTGGTCCAGGTAGGCTCGGGCGACCACCGGCTCCGCCGGCCAGGTGACTCGGATCTGCTGCTGAGGGTTGAAGAGGTCGTCCTGGTCGGCCAGGGCCGCCGCGGCGATCTCGTTCTCGGTGAGATACTGGCTGGATACGAGCGCCAGGACGTCCAGCCCGCGGGCGATCTCGGTGCCGTAGATGCGGCCGTCGTACCAGTAGGTCGACCAGTACCCACCCATGACCAGTTCCTCGGCGTCGATGGGCCCACGGTCGAAGTAGGCGATCTCGACCGGGTTGGCCGAGTCCGTGAAGTCGAGCACCGAGAGACCGCCCTGGTACCAGGCCTGGGCGAAGATATCGCGGCCCGGCACGGGCACGATGGAGCCGTTGTGTGCGACGCAGTTCTCCTGCTCCAGCTGCGGTGCCGGCATCTTGTAGTAGGCCCGGAACTCGAGCTGGTCCCCGACGATGTCGTAGATCGCGTCCGCCCCCCAGTCCAGAGGGTCATAAGCGCGGCAGCGCGGACGACTGCCGCCGCCCCACTCGTCGGTGAAGATCACCTTCGTCCCGTCGTTGTTGAAGGTCGCCGAGTGCCAGTACGCGAAGCCCTTGTCGACCACCTCGTCGATGCGCTTGGGGTTCAGCGGATCGGAGATGTCGAACAGGATGCCGTTCCCCGAGCAGGCGCCGGCGGCGATGGCGCGCTCGGGGAAGACGGTGATGTCGTGGCAGTGATCGGTCCTCTTGGTCTCCTGGGTCTTGTCGCCGTGGTCGCCACCCTTCCACAGGCCTGCCAGGCGGCCCTCCTGGGGATCGGCGAACACCGCCGGGCTGGCCACGATGCGCGCCGCGGCGGGTCGGTCCACCGGGATCTCGATGACGTCGATGCGGAACAGGGCCGTGCGATCGTCGCCGGGAGTCTCGTCGATACAGCCCGCCAGTTCCTCCTCGTCGCGGATGGACGAGGTGCCGGAGTTGTAGACGATGATCTTGTCGTCTTGGTCACGGCCGTCCATGTGGGGTCCGGAGACGACCGAATGCGTGTGCGAGCCGCGGCAGGTCTGCACCGCGCCCACCTGAATGGGTCGGGTCAGATCGCTGATGTCCAGGATGCGAAGCCCTCGGAAGCGCTCGGGGCTGACGTCCTCGCTGACGCCCTCGAGTCCGCAGTCGAGCCGCCCGCGCGTCTGCTCGACCGACATGATCAACAGGTCGCCGACGATTGAGACGTCACCCTGCCCGCCCGGGCAGACCACGGAGCTCATCAACACCGGCCGCCCCCCGTCGGTCAGCCGATAGATGTTGAAGCCGTGGTAGTTGCCGACCGCCATGACGTCGCCGGCGAAGGCCATGTCGGTGTTGGCAAAGCTCAGGCGCGGCGCACGGTCTTGGTCGTCCTTCTTCTTATCCTGGGCGGGATCCCCGCCGTCCTCGGCGGTCGCGGCGCCGAGTTCCTTGGCCTCCTCCTTGTCCTTCTCGGGACGTTTCGGTGGCAGCCCCGCAGGGTTGGCGGGATCGAAGAAGCCTCTCGGCTTTGGCAGCGAGGCGATCAGCTCCAGGTGGAGCAGCGCCTGGCCGGGTTCTTCGAAGCCGGGGGTCAAAGTCGCCCGCGGGTCATCGGACAGCGAAACGATCAGCGCGTTCATGCGCTCGATCTCAGCCTTCTGGTCATTGGTGACGTCGCTGGTGAACTCGAACAGCACCGGGTCGTAAGCCGAGCCTGGCTGCTCGAGCAGTTCCTCGACCATCTTCACGGCACCCGCGTGGTGCGTGATCATGAGCTTCAGAAACAACCGGTCGAATGCCGTGCTCTTCGATGACGCCAGCTCGGCCATCTCCTCCGGCGTCGCCATGCCAGCCATCTTGTGGGAGGTCTGCATCGCATGATGTGCGGTGGGATCGGGCACAGGCAGCCCCCGGTCGCGCAGCCACTGCTGCATTGACTCGATCTCGTCTCCCTGCGAGGCGTCAATACGCCCGGCAACGTCAATCAGCTCGGGCCGGTTCGTGCGGTCGGCCACCAGCGCGGACATCTGGAGGGCCTGATGATGGTGCGGGATCATGTCCGTCATGAACCGGACGTCGTCCGGGGAATGGCTGGTGTCGGCGATCTCGGTAGCCTCGTCGGGGCTCAGCTCCCGCGCCGGCTCCCCCGGCGCCCCCGGCTGGATAATGGGCACCTGGGCCAGGCATGGTGCAACGCCCGCGAACACCAAGCCCGCGGCGCAGGGAAGAAACCGAGCGAGGGAATCGGAAAGACTGTTCATACGTTTTGTCCTTTGCCTTCCTGGGGAGTCTTGAGCTCGTATACGCCCATTCTAACCTTGTGGTGTATGGCAAGTTCGCCGTCTACATCCAGGGTGGCATCCACCAAGGCCTCTGACTACGCTGACCTCACCGGCGTGGCTCGCCTTGCCTGGGCATTGTCAAGTTGACGGGTGCCAAGAGATCCTGAGACACACGAATACGTCAGCTCTAGTCTGACGTTGCTGCGCAGCCATCGCCACAGTTCCAGATAGACGGGCCAGTGATTGAGAGTTTTCCTGTAATAGCTTAGATCTGACCATCCAAACAGTGTCAGAGTGGACTCTCCTGACCGGCGGCTTCCGCCTGGTGAAAGCCGCCGTCGGCTTGCGATCAAATCGAGCGGCGGTGTGATAGCGCAGATCTGACCGCAACAACGGTCTCAGGGTAGATCGCCCCTGAATGACCGGTTCCGACCTTAGAAGCGGACGTTCAGATTTGCGGCGGTACAACATCCGAATCACATCGCCGTCGCGAAAGACCGTGACGTGGCTCAGCGCGTCGGGTTGAAGCGATTGCTGGTCCTTCCTCGCTGCTTAGCGGGATTCTCGTACCACACGACCTGAAGCCCTCTTTCATCCGTTGTGAATACGTCCAAGTCGCCGTCTCCGTCGACATCATACAGTGTCACGTCATCGAACTTGCCGCCTCTTGCGACCCTGCGGTAGTGCCAGTGGTCCTTGCCGATCTCCCCATCGTGTTGCAAAACGTATATCTGTGCGTATTCACGCCTAACATGACTAACCACCAGGTCGGCGCGACCATCCAAATCGATATCACCAACCGCGATGCCCTTGTTGTTGCCGTTGGGCAGAGCGATCTCGATGGTCTCCCATTTGGTGGAGTCCTTGCTGAGCCCGCGGAATATCCGCACAGCCTTTGCTTTCCCCATTAGTGGCGCAAGGACGTCAAGAAGACCATCCTGGTCAAGATCCGTGGTCGTCACAAAACCGGTCGAATCCTGGTTTCCAACGTCGTGCACCTTCCAGGATTGCTCTTGCCTCGGGCTGGGGCCCGGGTTTTCAAGCCATTTGACCCCGGGGTTCTGGTTCCGTATACCCAGTAGCGCGTCCTGATCTCCATCACCGTCCATATCGACGGCAACCAGGCCCATTGTCCAGCCGCCCTTTTCGCTGATGACGTGCATCTTCCACTTGGCAAGATCGCGAGCGTCAGGTGGCGATTCGAACCAAACCACCCGATTGCCTTTGCCGGCCGCAAGGAGATCAGGGCCGTTCTTCCCATCGATCTGCAGAGGAACTGTAATCATCCAATTGTGTACGCCCTGGGCCGAAGGGAGGACCGCGGTCTCCCATGCGGTCCTGTCCAGATAGGCCTTGTCCGACTTGGGTGCCCAGTGAACGTAGATGTTCCTGTTCTCAGACGCACTGACCACATCGACAACGCCATCTCGGTCCAGGTCACAGAAAACAGCATCCTCGACAGGCCCGCTCTTGCCGACTATTACCTTCGGCCAGGGTCGTCTCAGCTTGTCTGTTCCGGGATGAAGATAGACGCGGGTCTCGCCGGCTTCCTCCCAACCCGAAGCCAAATCGAGGAGTCCATCATTGTTGACATCCCGGAATCGCAGACCATCGGCACCGCGCCCTTGCTTGTCGATACTGTGAGCCTGCCAATCCTGAGCAAGCGTTCTGGTACCTGGAGAGATGAACAGACAAATGCCAATTGCGAAGACGATGCTTCTCATCGTCTCTCCTTTGGACCCACTCCTGCTCCTCCTTATATGGTTTCCAGATAAGCCCGCTTTCTGGTCGGATTCTCCGATTCATGCCTGGGCATCATCGGCCGGCTTGATTTCTGCATGACGATTACGGGGGCAACTCTGTTGATGATGCGGTGAGCATAACTGCGCCTCACCCGTCGGAACCCACAGATGCACCAGGGAGAAACTGGAAGGAGTAGAGCCTGGAGTCGCGCATCACGAATCGGAGGCGGACCGGCCGCCCGGCCAGGGGCCCCACGTCGCTCCCGCCCTCCCAGGACGCCGTCACCCGGACGTAGTTGCCGTTGATCTCAGTGGCCCGGGAGAGCTCGAAGCCTTCCAGCGGACTGCCCTGGACGTCCTGCAGCTCCACCCGGACGACCCCGCCGGCGCTGGTGTCCAGGTTGAGCTGGAGTCTTTCCCCGTCGAATACCAGGGGACGGGTCACCAACTCGCCTCCCTGGTAGTCGGTGTCGGCTGAGATGAATCCATCCAGCCTCAGAACGGCCCTACCGTGTGCGCCGTTACTCACCAGCAGCTGTTGTTCCTGGTTGTGGGCCACGTCGTGACCCGAGAAGTAGATCCAGAGCTCGTCTCCCACCCGGATCACGCTGCCGGCGGGCCAGATCATCCGACTCCACCAGGACCCCCGGGGGCCCAGGCGAATGAAGGGCCGCCGGCCCGGAGCCCGGTGGAAGCGGATGCCGTCGCGGCTGGTCACCAACTGAACATCCACCGTTCCTGGAAAGCTATAGTCGGCCACCTCATGCTCCCCCACCCGCGCCGGACCTTTCTTCCAGTGGTAGAAGAAGAGAGGTAGGCCGACGTACGCATTCTCCGCCTCCGAATAGCGCGAGATATTGCCCCCATAGATGTCCACGCCGCCACGGAATGCCTCTCCCCGGCCCCCATCCTCCTGATCGTGGTGTAGGACGGCTTCACTGAGCCCCTGATGATCGGCGGCATCCGTCGCCAGTACGGCCCGCTCCTCACTCCAGTTGAACAGGTCCGGCGAATCGATCCGACCTACCAGCCGCCCGGCCACGTGGAGCTTCAGTCCGTACTGCTTCAGATGGTACCGGCTCAGATCCAGGACCTTGGGGGAATCGGGCTGCTGATGCTTGACCCGGGTGTAGGTGACGTAGCGCCTGGATTCCGCGTCCCAGAAGACCGAGAACTTGGTGTCGCTGGCGCCAGGGTTGACCTTCCTGGGGCTCAGGAGCCTCCAGCGGACTCCGTCTCCCGAGGCAAACAGATATTGGCCTTTGGGCAACGCCTCTTGCTGGAGCTCACCGGACCCTCGGACCGGGGTCGCTTTGAGGATCATCTTGTAGCGCTCTTCCGGCACCCGCGCCACGGGGTCGATGAACACGCCGGGTCCGGCGAATTCGGACATCACGTAGGGAAACTGATCGTTGGGAATGATGATGTTGTTCTGGCGCGAACCCTCCCAACTGAAGAGACCCAGATTCGGCTTCTCCCAGTGGATCCCGTCGCGGGACTCGGCATAACAGATGATTCGGCAGTTGGGCTCCTCCCAGAGCTTGGGATACTTGGCCAGGGCGCCGTAGTAGAGGCGAAAGACATCGCCGTCCTTGATCACGAAGGTGGACATGTCCAGCAGGCGGGAACCTTCCCAGGGGCGGTCCCGCACCACCAGCTTCTGGTCCACCACCTGTGCCTGGTGCATCGTCAGGGTCACGTTCTGCATGGAGGCCACGAGGTGGTCGTCACGCCCATCCTGCGTCCAGGGGCCCAGGAAAAGCTGTTTGGAGGAGCCGATCGGGAGCGGCTCCTCCGGCTTCCAGGCGGCCGTGGCTGTCAGCGGGAGGTACCCTACCAGGCTCAACAGGATCGAACCGGCCAGGGCCGGAAAGACCACGCTACGGCAGGACCTTGACTTCATGCCTGAATCCGAAAAACGGACGGTGACGCGACGCGCCTGTGCAATGTACCGCATATTCAACTCCCGGGGTGGATCTCAATGGACTAGCTTCGCGTCTTTGCCGACGAAGCGCAAGCGCCATGTCGAGCAGGTGTCGCCGGTCCTGGGTCCGATCCCATTTCTGCTCATTCCCTGGTGTCCGCGTACTCGACAAGACAGCTGTCGCCTACAAGCTGCCGGTCAGATTCTCCCTGGAAAACTTCGAACGAAATACCGCAAACGACCATAAGGAGCCATTTCGCCCAGACCGAGCGGACATGAGACCACGAAAAGCTTGTGTCTGAAAAGAATGGGTCGACTTTTGGGGAAACACACGTGGCTGCACCAGACGGCGGCCACAGTTGCTTCTTGACTCTCAAAGGAGTGGCCGCCGCAGGTGAGCCACAGAGCGTCAAGCCGCCGAGATCTATCCTGGTCTTGATGACTTGTGGCACTCCCCGGTGACTCGGACGGCCCTGCCGGAGAAGCGTCGGGGCTTGAAGGTATCTCCAGAGCGGAAGCAGCCTCTGGGTTCTGCAATCTGAGTGTAGTTCATTCGAGGCTTCCGGGGAAGATCTGGTCGATCGCTTCAACGCTGAGCGAACTCCCTGCAACCAAAGGACGGGGCCAGGGTAGGGCAAGGAGAAGGCAAAAGACGAGGTACGGGCGGCGTGCTAAACTTCTGCCGATAGTCGATAAACTGGATCTCAATCCCGAAAGAACGAGGAATCTGGACATGAACAGCAACAAACAAGCAGCAGTCGCCCTTGGCCTGTTCGTCTTTATTGCCAGTCCCGCCGGCGCCCAGGATCAGGAATCCATCGACGGCGCCGTAATCTATGACTACGATCCAGCGACGAAGCTGGGCGATGCTGTATTCGGGACGCTCATCTCCGATCTGGAACACGATGCCCCGGGTAGAAACTCTCACGGGGGACCCGTTTGCCTGGAGTATCCGAACGGTCAGATCGTCGCCTGGTACATGAACAACAGCGACCACAATCTGGATGGTTGGAGCGAGTACGCAGTGAGTCGAGACGACGGCAGGAGCTGGGACATGTACAACAGGTTTCCGTATTCCCTCGACGCCTACTTGAGAGATCTCAGCCGCCCGGCCTTCGTCGAAGGGGGCCTGGTCACCGAAAAGGGGACGGTGGTGCTCTTCATTAGCCACTTCGAGGATGGCGAAAGAAGCATGAGCGGCTTCATGAGGAGCTTCGACCAGGGTGCCAGCTGGACCGACTACGAGTCTCTCGATGGCTCCTTCGTCGGCTATCCGGTGGGCACGGTGGTGGACGGGGGAACCAACTACATCGTGCTCGACTCCACCAATATCGAGAAGTTCAGGAACCTCAAGCAGGAGCAGAAGCAGCGGACTCGGCTCACAGGCGAGCAGCTCCAGAAGGTTATTGATGTGCTCAGGGGACCCCACGTTCTGTACGTCAGTACCAACGACGGGCGAACCTGGCAGAAGCGGAGCACCCTCCCTCTTCAGGACGAAAAATTCTACGGGGCGGTGACCCTGATGGGGAATGGCGGACTGCTGGCTGGAGCCTACGACAGTGACGATGAGCATCACTTCTACTACTGCATCAGCATGGATCAGGGACGTAGCTGGAGTGAACAGAGGAAGGCATACGTGGACAAGAGGGTGCGAGACCCTGAGCTGGCCTATCTTGGGGGACGATACTACCTGCATGGGAGATCCAGAGACGATCGCTTCGTGCTGTATCAGTCGACTGACGGAGTGAACTGGGGCAGCGGACTGATCGTAAGCAGCGACGAGGAAGGACCCGACGGCTACAGTGCCAACTGCCGGATCCACACCTACGATGACGATGTTCCAGATGAATTGATGGTGCTGTACAGCATCATCTACAAGGGCCGCGACACCAACGAGTACGTCTTTTTCATAAAGCCCAACTAGTGTCCACTTAACGCGACCGGCTGAGACATCCTCAATAGAACGCGGTATCGGCAGGTACAAGTGCCCTGTGTCCAGGCGGCAAAGGCTCGGTCTCGGAGCAGCCGATAATGGACTTCCTTGAGATGGTGGCGACCGTGGTACAGAATGCTGCACGCCACTCCCTCAAGTGGGTCATCCTGGGCCTTCTGAGCACCTGTCTGGCGTCGGAGCGGTTCTTCTTCGAGCTCTGGCCCGACGTGGACATGAGTGTGGCGGGGGAGCTCCGTGCGGTCAAGATCAGAGGTAACCGGATCGAGTATTACGATGTGGGCAGAGGAGGAGGTGCTCCTTCTCATCCATGGCGGCCGGACCGACGCCGCCGACTGGTAGGACCTGCTGGCCGCGCTGGCTCGGCACTACCATCTGGTGATCGCGGACGGAATGGTCTATCCCTTCGACGCCCGGGATCTATGGCGGCTATTGGATCATCTGAGTGTCTCGAGAGTCGCCATCGTGGCTCACAGTGCTGGCACGCTGGTTGGAAAGGAGATGTACTTCATGAGGCCCGACCGGGTGTGGGCCTTCGTCAACGTGGACTCGCCACCAGCTGGGGGGCAGATCCGACGGCCATGAGCTCCCCAACCAGCGCTGCTCACCTCACGTCCAGGCCCGAGGCGGTCAAGATCTTCAGCGACCGCCTGGCTCCTTTGCCGCAGAAGGTCGACGTCTCCGGCGACTTCAAGTGTCCTGTCCTCGTCTTCAATGCAGGATACGGCAAGGTGGACGCCGCCGATCCTCCTCACGAGACCCTGGGCTGGAACGGTGGGCCGCTGCGGGTGGTAAGCTGCGAGTTCGTACTGGTACGGGACAGCGGGCATTGGATCTGGCTCGACCAGCCCCAGATCTTCCTGGACCGGACACTGAGCTTCCTCAGACGCTACTCGGCCGGTCAGTAATCGGTTGGGTGGGTGTTGTTTGTTGTACTGGACGTCCGCTCTTAGGTGCGGAAGCCGCCGTCCGATTTAATCGCAATCGGCTGACCGGTAGCTGAGCTACCAGGCATCCCTATCGTCCCTTGGGGAAAATGATATGCTGAATCGCCGAACATTCTTGACGAGTTTGGCGGACTGCAGTGTCGCGGTTCTTGCATCCCACGTTGGCCGCAATCGTTGGCTGGCCGCCGCCGAAAAAGCTCGCGACAGAATCACGATCACCGACATCGAACCCTACGAAATCTATCTGCCCTATCACGACTTCAATGCGACAGCATTGTTCCGCTACCACGGCTACCGCATTCAAGCGAACACTGTGTTGTTGGTCAAGACGAACCTGGGCCTCGTTGGCGCGGGCCAGTCCTGGGGTGTCTACAAGATCACGGACCAGCAACGCAGAAAGTACACCGGCACGAGCCCGTTTGATTGGCTGGCGGCCCGGTCCGATCTGCCGCTGAATATGGCGATGTACGACCTGATGGGAAAATATCTCGGCATCCCGGCGTGGAAGCTGATCGGCGAGAAAGTCCGCGACCGGATTCCCGTAGCGGCCTGGACGGCGTCATTCGCTCCCGAGCACATGGCCAAGGAAGTAAAGCATGCCGCGTCGTTGGGCTACCGCTGGCTCAAGTATCATGTCGACGAAACCCAGAACGTCGTCGATCAAACGCGGGCCATGCAAGCCGTCGCACCTGAGGGCTTCAAGATCCATTACGACTTCAACGTCAATTCAGATCGCCGGTCAATCGAGCCCGTACTCGATACGTTGAAGCCGTTTCCGATTGTCGGCCGCGTTGAAGACCCGATCAGTACGACCAACCCCGACGACTGGCGATACTTTTGCGACAAGTACGATTTTCCCGTCGTCGCTCATCATGCACCCGTGGATTTCATCGTTCGTGGATCGGCCGACGGGTACATGGCGGGACACGCTCCGATCGGGCACGCAATCCGCATTGCGGGAGTTGCAGAGCACGCCAAGAAACCACTGATGCTTCAACAAGCGGGCACGTACATCAACCAAGCTTTCCAGGCCCACGAAGCGGCGGTCTTTCCCGCTGCGACGATGGATCAGGTCAACTTGGCCGAACTTTGGAACGAGCACACTATCCACGAAAGGATGCCGATCAAGGACGGAAGCATCGGCGTTCCCGAAGGGCCCGGCCTCGGCGTGACGGTGGACGTAGAAAAGCTGAAACACCTTGCAGGCAGGCCGCGTCCAGAATACAAGCCGTTTCTCGTTCGCATCGTGTATCAGGACGGACCCACGATCATCGCGCGGCACGACGCCAACCTCGACGGCCACACCGACGACATGCGGTTCCTCGAGCGTCTGCTGGGCAGCGACGGCAAGCTCCCCGGACCCGTTGCCGGCTACATGAACCAGGTACGCACCGAGTGGTGGGACAACGTCGATGACCCGGCTTGGCAAAAAGCCTGGAAAGCCACGGAGAAGAAGAAGTACGTCCTGGCTTGATCAAACAGAGCGCACATCGATCACGGGCTACGAGCAAACATCCCACTCCTGGAGCGGCAAGAGCGACGTGAGCAAACTTGTTGGCAAGCCTGTTCGCCTGCGGTTCGTAAGTAGGGTCGTATCTGGAATCTTGAATTCTTGAGTCTTGTCACCGTTCATTTCAATATTAAAGATACGACCCCATTGGAGTGACTACGACTGGCGCAGAGTGTTCCAGGCACAGCGAGCCAGTTCTCCCAACTGAAATTGCGGGCTAGCCGCTTGAGGGTCTGTCGATCACTTGGTTCTCGCTCCTGACGATGCCATAATTGTTTCCATCGGTCAGCTCCCAAGCTGTACCCATCTTGCCGAGGTTGGGTCGGCAGCGCCGAACCGTAGCACGTAGGTCAATTCTCTCAGGAAGTCTTCGCCATGAACTGTAAACTCATTACCGCTTACGCGATTCCTCTTCTTTTCCTTTGCAGTATCGGCCGTGCGCAGAAGCTGACGTCACACATTCCCTACGTCGAGAACGGTCACGAACGTCAGGTTCTCGACATCTACGCATCCGAAAGAGCGGCCGATGGGAGCCTTCCGGTCATGTTCTGGATCCACGGCGGCGGATGGCAGCGCGGCGACAAGGGCGACGCCGCCCTGAAGCCCAAAGTGTTGACTGAGCGGGGATTCGTCTTCGTATCAACAAACTACCGTCTCTTGCCCGACGTGGAGATGGATGTGCTGATTCGTGACGTAGCCAAATCGCTTGGTTGGGTGTACAGGAACATCGCAAAATATGGCGGCGATCCGAAGCGAATCTTTGTCGGCGGACATTCCTCCGGCGCCCAACTCGCGGCGTTGATCTGCATCGATGATCGTTACCTGAAGGAAGAAGGCGTTTCCTTCGAGGTCCTCAAGGGGTGCGTGCCCGTAGATGGCGACACTTACGACATTCCCAAAATTATCAGGACGGCAGAGCACCGGCAGGCTCTCTATGGCGGCAAGATGTTTACGTTCGGTCATCGGCAGAAGTTTGGCAACGACCCGGAAAAACACGTTGACTTCTCAGCAGTGACGCACGTCGCGAAGAACAAAGGCATCCCGCCGTTCCTCATCCTGTTCTTTGCCGGCAACCCCAACACCAGAGCTCAGGCGCGACGTCTTGAAGCGGTCCTGAAGGAGGCTGATATCCCGGCCACGGCGTATGGAAAACGCGACAGCAACCACCGCCGCCTGAACAACGATCTTGGCAAACCCGACGATCCGGCGACGCAGGAATTCTACAAGTTTCTCGACGCGCTTATCGGCAGGAAATAGAAGGCGGTGAAGCGGCTGATCCGCCGTATCCTCCAGCACCTGGGCTCCTGTCAACGACCCGGGCGTTCACCTCCTCGCCCACTCTCTGGCCACAAGCTGGACGCCCTGGCCACACTCTCCCCGGCCCAGGCCCAACGGTTTCGGGCCTCCGCGGATTCGATCTTCTGGGACGACGTTCCCGTCTTCGAGGACTGAAGAGGCGAGGTTCCAAGCGTTGGTTGCACTACACGTACGTCCGCTCTCCAGCTCTTTCGAGGCCCAATCCTCCAAGAGATCCCACCCTCTGCCTCACCGACCCTTCCTTCCCCTTCAAACGCCACCTTCCGCTGCCCCAAGCCTCCTGTCCCGTTCTCGTGAAGAATCGCCGACATGAGGTCCAAATGCGAGCTAGATGGACCACTAGAGAGAAAACTACTAGAATCGGGCTCGTTTGAGGTAAACGCGTGAAGTATTGTATGCACACGTGGCATTCGTATCCCAGGAGATTGACTTGTGCTCTTCTATGACAATCTAGCAGAATTCATCACCAAACAGAGTGAGAAACTCCAAGGCTTGGAAGGGGCAAGCATCCCCGAAGTGGGCGTCATACTCGATGTCCTCGGGCCCAACGACAATCAGGATAGGGATGCCAATCCTGGCCGACATTTGGTTACCCAGCCGGTTGATCGGCTCGCGATTGACTGCCACGGCATTGAGGGCGATCGGCATCGCGGTCTCACAAGACTTTCGACAGGCCGGGAATCGCTGTACAAGAGAAAGGGTGCGACGATCGTCAATCGGCGCCAGATATTCGCCGTCTCACCGCACGAGTGTGATCTGTTGAGCGAGCGTCTCCACGTGGAAATTACCCCCCAACTTCTCGGCGCAAATCTTGTCATCGGTCGAGACGATGGGGCCGACTATTGCATTTCCGACGTACCTCTCTACACGCATTTTGTCATCGCCCCTGCAGACGCCGTTGCGCCGCCACAACCTCCCATTGCGACATTGGTTCAATATCTGCAGCAAAAGGGGTGTAGTCTTAACGGGCGCGCCATTGCTAGAGAGTATGGAGACGAGGAATTGACGAAACAGTTTGTTGCCCATGCGGAGCATCAACGCGGGATTCTGTGCAGCGTGGAATATCCGGTTGATTCGGTTGCTTTCCTGGAACGGGGGCAGCAGGTTTTTTTTAGGTTTCCTATGGGGTGTTGTTACTAGGACTGAGTTCTGGACTCATGCCGCCCTCGCTTACGCTTCGGGTTACTTTGTTCGCTGTCTTATTAGGTCACTTTCCACAGCGCGTTATCGATCACCAGCAACAGCCCCCCGCCACCACCGTCCAAAACTCGACTGTTGCCCGCAAGAGTGATCACGTCATCGTCGATCGCGACAACCTCGGGCTTAACAGTTGCCACTGGGAGTGATGCTCTCCAAGCAAAGTTGAGACACCGAGTTCCAATCGGAAAAAGACAAGGGAGTAACATATGGATATCAAAAAACAGGTTGTAGCCGTTCTCTGCCTCTTCGGCTTTGCCGTGGGTCCCATCTTCTCTCAAGACTACGAATCCATTGATGGTGCCTTGATCTACGATCATGACCCTTCAACAAAACTGGGTGATGATGTTTTCGGAACACTCATATCCGATCTGGAGCATGATTCGCCCGGCAGAAACTCCCATGGTGGGCCCGTGTGCATGGAGTATCCTAACGGTCAGATCGTGGCGTTCAATACAAATACAAGCAGCCATAATCTGGATGGTTGGAGTGAGTATGCCGTGAGTCGAGATGGCGGCGAGAACTGGAAGATGTACAACAAGTTCCAGTATTCCTATGAATCGTATTTGAAGAATCCGAAGCAGCCGTTTTGGGTCGAACAAGGCTTAGTTACACAGAGCGGAACAGTCGTGCTGTTCCTCTCACAGCTGGAACAGCAGGATCATGGTGGGGTCAGGATCAAGAGCGGTAACATGAGAAGCAGTGATAATGGTTCCACCTGGACGGATTATGAGTCTCTGGATGGTGATTTCGCAGGTTATCCATGTGCAGTGGCGGTAACTGGAAGTACCAACTATGTCATGTTCGACAGTAATGCCGGTCCCCATGTTTTGTATGTCAGTACAGACGACGGGCATAGCTGGGAAAAAAGAAGCACACTGACACTAGACAATGACAAATGGTACGGCACGATGTGTGTCATGGAAGATGGTCGTTTGCTAGCTGGAGCCTATACCGAAAAAGACGAACACCACTTCTACTATATCATCAGCACGGATCAGGGCCGGACTTGGAGTGAACAAGAGCGTACTTACGTGGACAAGAGGATTCGTGATCCAGAACTAGCCTATCTCAGTGGGAAATATTACCTGCACGGGAGGTCAGGACAGGCTGTGAAAGGTATGGAAGGTGGCAATCGCTTTGTTCTCTATCAATCTGATGACGGCATCAAGTGGCAGGATGGCATTATCGTCAGCGGGGATACTAAATACGCTGACGGATACAGTAGCAACTGCATCATTAACCAGTACAATGACGATATACCGAACCAATTAATGGTCGAATACAGTATCAACTACGAGGGTAAAGTCACCAACGAATACGTGTTCTTTATCAAGCCGGAACCAGAAAAGTAATCCAGCCAACCCGCGGGGGAGGGGGCGACCTACCCCTGGGGTGGTCTCGCAGTGGTAGGTTGCCACTGGGAGTGATGCTCTCCAAGCAAAGTTGAGACACCGAGTTCCAATCGGAAAAAGACAAGGGAGTGACACATGAATATCAGCAAACAGGCTGTGGCTATTCTATGCCTCTTGTGGTTTACCGCGGGTACCATTTTCTCTCAAGACTACGAATCCATTGATGGTGCCTTGATCTACGATCATGACCCTTCAACAAAACTGGGTGATGATGTTTTCGGGACGCTCATATCCGATCTGGAGCATGATTTCCCCGGCAGAAACTCCCAATGGTGGGCCCGTATGCATGGAGTATCCCAACGGTCAGATCGTGGCATTCAATACGAATACGAGTGACCACAATAACGATGGCTGGAGTGAATACGCAGTCAGCAAGGATGGCGGAAAGAGCTGGAAGATGTACAACAAGTTCCAGTATTCCTTTGAAGCGTATAAGAAGAACCCGAAGCGCCCCGTATTTGTCGAAGAAGGGCTGGTCACACAAAATGGAACCGTCGTGCTATTTCTCTCACATGTTGGAGATAAGGGCAGAAGCAAAAGCGGGATCATGAGAAGCAGTGATAATGGTTCCACCTGGACGGATTATGAGTCTCTGGATGGTGATTTTGCAGGTTATCCATGTGCAGTGGCGGTAACTGGGAATACCAACTATGTCATGTTCGATGACACTGAGCCGACTACACGTGGCCCCCATGTTTTGTATGTGAGCACAGATGACGGGAAAAGCTGGGAAAAAAGAAGCACGCTGACACTGGACAATGACAAATGGTACGGCACGATGTGTGTCATGGAAGATGGTCGGTTGCTAGCCGGAGCCTATACCGAAAAAGATGAACACCACTTCTACTATTGCCTCAGCACGGATCAGGGCAAGACTTGGAGTGAACAAGAGCGTGCTTATGTGGACAAGATGATTCGTGATCCCGAACTAGCCTATCTCAGTGGTAAGTACTATTTGCACGGCAGGTCAGGACAGGTAGGAGAAGGTAGCAATCGGTTTGTTCTCTATCAATCCGATGATGGCATCAAATGGCAGGATGGTATTATCGTCAGTGGGGATACGAAGCACCCCGATGGATACAGTCACAACTGCATCGTCAACCAGTACAATGACGATGTTCCAAACGAATTAATGATCGAATATAGCATCCTCTACAATGGTGCAGAGTACGATGAAATCATGACATGGGACAAGAGTGCCCGGGGCAGTCCTGGGCATCAAATGGATACGAACGAATACGTCTTCTTCATCAAACCGGAACCAGAAAAGTAATCTAGGCAATACCCGCGGGGGAGGGGCGGGAAAATCGCTGTAGGCTAAAGATATAGAACCGGCTATTTCTACAAGTGCCTTGAAAAGGCTGGACTGAGGAGAGTGCGCTTCCACGACCTACGTCACACATTTGCCACTTTGCTGGGCAGCGCAATCTTTCTGTAATTTCAAACGGGCTGCGGGACGAGATCCTCCTTTTCTTCACTCTCCAGGTCCAGATAGCGTCGGCCTGTGAGCCACTCTTCGTGAATCTCCGCCATCACGGCTGAGATTAGCCGCAGCGCTGAGGCCTCGTGAGGGAAGATTCCTACGACGCGAGTGCGGCGGCGAATCTGTTTGTTGAGATTCTCCACGTTGTTGATGGTCCGGATCTTCTTGTGGAGGTCGCGGGGGAAGGCGTAGACGGTCAAGCCCTCGCGCAGGTTGTCTTCCATCCACCGGGCCAGTGCCTGATTGGTTTCAGCAAATGCGGCTTCCCTGATGCCCCATTGGTAGCGCAGCAGCCCGCTCGGCGGCGGATCGGACGCCGCATCCACTACGGTGGGGCCCCGCGTTTCGTTCAAGTCGATACTGGAGTTCCCCAACGTCGCAAAGGCATCCTCTCGGCGGAGATCAGGTCGGCTATGTCGCGAATGTGTCCGAACAGATGTCTTCATATCGGTTTTGGAAACACGGTCTGGAGGGTGTCTCAGCAGAGAACACTGGGCACTAATGGAAGTGTTTTCGGAAGCAGCTCAAACATTGGCAGGGTCCACTCGCTCGGAGAAAGATACTGCAGGAGCAGTGCACTGAAAACCACATGCTAGTCCAGTTCCTGGTATTGTTATGGAGGCACCAACCACGGGTAGTCTATGTTGAATGGCAGACTTAGAGTGATGAGTTCCTTTCGATTGGAAAGGAGCAACGGTCGATTGTTCAGTCCAAGGTCGGGTTCAACTACAATAGGTCGACGCTAAGTCACTGAAACTAAATACAATATGGGCCGTTAGCTCAATAGGTAGAGCATCTGCCTTTTAAGCAGAGGGTCGCCGGTTCGATTCCGGCACGGCCCATCCTTTCTTTTCAGTTAGTTACGGTGATCTCGTCATCGAACTCTCGCCACCTGTGTGAGACTCGTGGGTGAGAAAATCTCCGGAATCGGATTGCTCCAGGACCTTGACCGCATGTCTGTCAGCCTGAGCGATCTGATGCAAGTAGATCTCGGTAGTCACCCTGCTGGAGTGTCCGAGGATTCTCCGGATACTCCCTATGGGAATGTTCTGCTCTCCATTTGTGAAACCGCAGAGTGTCTGAGCGCATGGAACTGGAAGCACCTCACACCGGCCTTCTTGCATAAGCCGTCCATAAGCCTTTTCCGTCTTCTGGCAGGAAATCGATACCCTCAACGGGATTGTAAGGAGGACCTCTATGAGCGTGCTCATTGTGATCCCCATGCTGGTGCGCTCCTGCGTGGAGCTAGCCTGGTGAAACCGGAGTGGTCCAATCCCATGCGGGGACAGGGCTTCGGTAGCGTGGCTCATGGGCAGGTACCGTGTTTCCGGGATGCTTGTCTGCCTGCGCTTTGTCTCTGGCATTGAGAAGGTAATCTCAGGAGCCAGAGCCCCCCGACGAATTGGCGACTCTCCTCCTACCTGAACCTCAGCGAGTAGAGATCCGCATCCTTCATCACGAAGCGCAGGCGAACCGGCTTCCCTGCAATCCGTGCCAGGGGCTTATCTGAAGTCGCCTTGGCATGAGTTCGTCCCCACCGCACCGTATGCTCGATCTCATCCCCCCAGATCAGGGGTGATTCCTCCAGGGCGAATCCGGGCAGAGGGTTGCCCTGGGCATCCTGGATCTCTAGGCGGATACTTCCGGCAGCCGAGCTGGCGAAGTTCAGGACCAGGTTGTCTCCGTTGAAGATTAGAGGCTTTGTGACAAGCTCGCCGACTGCATAGCCCGCCTGCACTGAGACAAAGCCATCGGTGCGGAGCACCATCCGCTCAACGTGGATACTGGGAAACGTGTAGTGACGTTGCAGGTAGAGCGAGATCTCGTCCTCACCGGTGGGCACCACTCCCGAGGCGGGCGTGTTGGCCCGGTGGATCCAACTTCGGATGTTCCTTCCAGGCCGAATGAACGCTTCCATGAAAGTCCGCTTCCAGTGAAGGCCATCACGGCTGCTCAGGAACACCACATCCGAGACGCCCGAGCCCCGGTTGTCCTTGTACAGTTCCAGGGTACGCCAGGGCAAAAAGCGTCGGGGAAAGGCCAGGTACAGGTGAGGTGCCAGAAAGTAGGGAATTGCTCCACTGGTGTAGAAGTGCTCGACCGGGGCATCCCTGGTGTTGAGGAACTCCAGCTCACTCCAATTGAGAAAGTCGGAGGAGGTGGAGCGGGCCACCAGCCGGATCGTCTTCAGGGGAGGAGGCCGGAAGGCCCGTAGGTAGGCTACGTACCGTTCTTGCTCCGTGTCCCAGAAGGCGTGATCGGCCCCCGAGTCCGTCTCCTCTTGGATAATGATGGCTTCCTTGCGGACTGGCCGCCAGCGGAGGCCATCCGGAGAAGCAAGGCCGATGACCCGCTTCGGGCTCGACTCGGTACTGATGGCCAGCGCCTTGTACCGCTGTTCTCTCGGAGCGGCGGGATTCGCGTCCCTGAAGGCCATAAAGCACTGGGATGAAGCCGCGGCCCAGACGATGTTGTTTTCCCGGGATCCCTGGAACTCGAAAAGGCCCAGGGACGGCTTCGTCCAGTGCCGACCATCTCGGCTTTCTGCGTAACAGGTCACATCGGGGTGCTCGGGGATCACCCTCTCTCTCGGCTCAAGCAAAGAGCGTACTGTGTAGCCCTTGCTGCTGCTCCCGCGGTAGTACATGCGGTAAAGATCGCCGTCCTTGAAAACCGAGATGTAGGCGGAGGTCACTCCTTCCCAGGGCCTATCCAGGATGAGGACCTTACCTGCCGGACGAGGCGAGTGGAGTTTCAACTCCAGATCGTTCATGGAATCGATCAGCCAGTCGTCCACGAGAAGTTCCAGGCGTGAGCCGATGTCCCTGGGCTCTTCGGGCTTGCCCGGCTGCGCTGATATAACTGCAAGGGAGAGCAGCAGACTGAGAACACGCAGTACTGTCTTTAACATCCTTTGTTCTTTGCAGAGAAGGATTGCCTGGAATCCAGACTAGTTCGCTGGGCGGGAAGGGTCAATAGTTTCGGTAGCGGACGAGGCCCTCGCTTCTGGCTAGTCCATAGTCCGCCGGTCGAGTTCCTGCTCCACGCTCTCGGCCCCTTCGTCACAGAGCCGATCGAACAGATCGCTGAGCATCTCGTTGTCCTTGTACCAGGGAAAGAGCAGGTTCTTCGCCTGCACCGTCTTCTTACGAACCTCCCAACCCAAGACATGTCAGAGCTGGCCTGAGAAGGGCCAGGAGGAACGGGAAGAAGTTGGGAAGGCACATAGGCTGCGATCGGAGGGACTCAGCTTGGTGTGTCGCATACCAAGGTAGCTCAGATACTATAGAGTTGAGACCAAACCGCACTCTGACCGTCCCGAAAGAATGTCTGAGCAGACTCGCATTTCTATCGAAAGGAGTACCGTGGTGAAGGAAGGCAGACCAGACACCGGGTTATGGCGCATGGCCGACCTCGTGGCACCGATGGCGCTGCGGGTGGCCGCAACGCTTCGCGTGGCTGACCACATCAGCGGTGGGCTGTGTACGGCGCCGGAGCTGGCGCGGGCGACCCGCACAAACACCGACGCTCTCGATCGTCTGCTGCGGCATCTTGTTTCGCTAGATGTGCTCAGATGCAACGACGTGGGCCAATACTCTCTGACCTCTCTAGGCAAATCGCTGCGCGACGACCACCCTTCTGGGACCCGAGCTAGACTGGACATCGAGAACGCAGTGGGCCGGGCTGATCTGTCCCTGGTAGATCTGCTGCACTCCATACGCACCGGTCGCGCCAGCTTCCCCTTGCACTTTGGCCGAGGGTTCTGGGACGACCTGGCATCGGACCCTGCGCTCAGGGAGTCGTTCGATGGGCAGATGGGCGCTGATGTTGCAGCCTGGGCTCCCCAGGTCGTCGCGTCCTATGACTGGGGTTCGCTCGGCCACCTGATTGATGTCGGTGGGGGCAACGGAACTTTGCTCGCTGCCGTTCTGAGCGTGCACCCGACATTGCAGGGCACAGTATTCGAACGACCGCACACAGCGGAGGCTGCGTGGGAGACGCTGAAGTCGGCAGGATTCGATGACCGGAGCGATGTAGTGTCTGGGAGCTTCTTCGACCCGCTGCCTTCGGGTGCGGGAGGCTATTTGCTCTGCGCCGTCCTCCACGACTGGGATGACGAAGCGGCGTGTGCGATCCTGCGGCGGTGTGCGGAGGCAGCGGGCCCTGTCGGAAAGGTCTTCATCGTGGAAAAGACGGGGGCCGACGGTGAATCACCGCGCACCGACATGGACCTGAGGTTGCTCGCCTACTTCGGCGGGCGCGAACGCGACGTGGCCGAGCTCACTTCGCTCGGGCTGGAGGCAGGTCTCAGAGTTGGCGGCGAGTATCCCGCGCGGGGCGCCCTATCCGTCATCGAATTCACCGCCTAGAACGCTCGGTCCAAAGACCAGCGACAACATTCGAAGGCTGCAATTTGGTGTATGCGATGCCGACGTGACCCGCAGGCGCAAGCTGCAAGACTTCCGGTGGCAGCACCATCGCCCTCGGGAGCATCGCGGGTCCCTTCGTCGGATCCCTGGCGAGGCGCGAGTGGGAGCCACAACATGAGACGACGAGATCTGAAGCGTTGATTCGAGGCGCGATCGGACTGGCGGGCAAAGCTGGCATCAGCGCCAGCAAGGAGTTCCTGCCCGGAATACTCAAATCTCTATTCCCGTCTGGTGCACCGCGCTCGATTCGTGAAAGGTAGCAATATGGAGAGGGACACAAAGGTACTATGGCGGCTTCGGCCAGGAGCTAGGTCGAGGGATCGGCTAGTTGGTAAACCGTGAATGCGTAGTGAAAAGATGGCCGAATCCTGCCAGATACAATCCTAAACCACCCAGGTAATGCACTGCCCAGCATAGCGTCAGGTCGCGGTAGCGGGAGTACAGGAACGCAAGTAGAAGTCCTGCAAGTAGTGCGGCGAGAGCCGGAAACAAGTGTCCATAAATGAGATGGTAGAACGAAAACAGCAGGGCGTTGAGAAGTCCGAGAAGACCGGGCGACAGCAAATCGGCATACCTTTGAAAGAAGAACGACCTGAAAAAGAACTCCTGCATGGGTACCGAGAGACCTGGATAGAAGACGAACACCAGTCCGGCCGTGAGTAAACCCTCGTGGTCATTTGTGGAATGTAGCCAGTTCCACCCCAATGCGGCAGCAGCTCCTACTACAGAGGCGAGGAGAACCACTCGTCCGAGGAGGTGAGGTCGCGTGAGACCGAGATCCTGCTTACTTGGTCGCACCCTTAGCAGCGTGGTGAGAACATAGGTTCCGGTCAGGAGCCAGAGCACCCATCGATCCTCAACGCTTGCCGCTCCGAATAGGATCAAAGAGGGAAAGAGCAAATACAGAAGTGTGAGCTCTAAGGGTAGAAGTATCCGTCTGTAACCAACCACGCCTGTAATCTTCGAGGCTCCTAGTCTCCGCCCTCTTCCCCTGCCACGCTGTGAATGATCTGGGGCACGAATCTCTCCGAGAAACCCGCAACAAAGGACCAGAAGCCCAACTTCGCAAAGTCCTCACCGGAGGCCGGGTAGGTTTCCACGAAGAAGCGTCGCAAGTCGTCTGTTGTAGGTATTGGACGGCCTTCAAATTCGGGAATCGCGAAGTCGGGGAAAAGGGAGCTATCAACTATTCCTGAGAGCAAGCGTAGATAGAGAACCAGAGAGAACACTCCGCCGAAAACCGGGATTACCAAGATGGATGTCCAGGACTGATCCAGGTATTCGAGCTCTTCATCACTGACTTGCTTCAATCGCTGTTGAATGCTTACAAAGCCACCTATAATTCCGCATTCGAAACAGAACCACGAGACAGGGAATCGATGGAAGTAGAACGATACCAAGAACAAGATGGCGGTTAGAACCAGGCTGAAGCCCGTGAATATAAGGAGTCGCCTGGAGACTGCCAGGATTTGTCGCGATCGTCCCATCGTGTTTCCCTGTAGACTTTCAAGGCAAGACGCCGTAATCCTGATACCTGTGACATATGGGTCTCAGGATCTGCACCAGGGGTCTTATCCTAACTCAATACGACCTTTGATCGAAGTTGGCTTCGTTGTTGTTAGTGAATGTGAGGCTTCATCGACCAGGAGGGTCTTGAAGGTCACTGGCCAAATGACCGTCCCTTTCGTTATTGATCTTCCCTGGACACCTGGATAGCCTGGGTTCCGACAGTTCCCTCGGCATGAGGAGGATAGATGATCACGATCGTACTGGGCGTTTTCTCTTGTCTGCTGCTCTCTTTGGTTGTGCCGCTGGCGGCGCAGGCCGCACCCCACGAGCCCCTGGATATTGGCTCGCGCCTGGAACTGTTCGTGGACGACTATCTGATCGCAGAGCTTCAGGGAGTTGAGCTCAAGCTTCACTCGCCCGTGCCCAGGGAAGTGGCCCTTTCCTTTGCCGACGTTCCCTGGGAGGGCACGGTGTCTTTCTACCCCACGGTGATGAGGGATGGCTACCTCTATCGGGCCTACTACCGGGGCAAACCGGCCAGCACGCCTGACAGTAGCCAGGACGAGGTCACCTGTTACGCCGAAAGCCTGGACGGGATTCACTGGACGCGACCCCGACTGGGCCTCTTCGAAATCATGGGGCCGCGAGAGAACAACGTTGTTCTGGACAATAGCTACGCCCCCGTACCCCTGGACTGGAGTCCCTTTCTCGACACCCGCCCGGGAGTCCCTGCCCAGGAACGGTATAAGTCGATGGGAGGACATTTCTACGATGCCGATCACCTGAAGGGGCGTGTCCCCGACTCCGTCCTGGCTGGCTATAAATATCTGGGAGGCCTGTTTGGATTCAAGTCAGCAGATGGAATTCGATGGGAGGCGATCGCGCAACAGCCCCTGATTACGCCCAGCCATTTCCCCCTGGTTTGGGACAGCGGTGGCACCCATGCCTTCTGGTCTGAGACGGAAGGCCGCTACGTGTGCTACCTACGCATTCATCGCAAGAGTGAGGCTTCAGAAAGGCTAAGAACCGGAAAGGGAAGGGATACCATCCGCTGGATTGGACGGACCACCTCTCCGGATTTCCTCAACTGGTCCCAGATCGAGTCCCTGGATTTCGGCAGTGCGCCCGATGAGGAGCTCTATACGAACGCCATCGTCCCCTACTTCCGGGCTCCCCACATCTATCTCGGGTTTGCGAAGCGGATTCTCCCGGCCCGGAAGGCCGTACAGGAGCACCCTCTCTCGGGTGTCAGCGACGGCGTGTTCATGAGCAGCCGGGACGGGGTTCGGTTCCGCCGCCCTCTCGAAGCCTTTCTGCGCCCTGGCCGTGACCGGAAAAACTGGACGGAGCGCAACAACGCCATCGCCGTCGGTGTCGTGCCTACAGCTGCCGACGAACTCTCGCTCTACTGGATCGAAAACTACCGTCATCCAAGCTGCCGCCTCAGGCGGGGTACCCTGCGGTTGGACGGCTTCGTCTCCGCGCACGCCGGCTACCAGGGTGGGGAACTGCTGACCCATCCTCTCCGCTTCAAGGGCAGTAAGCTGGTACTCAACTACGCCACCTCGGCTGCGGGCAGCATCCGCGTGGAGTTACAAGAGGCGAATGGGACAGTTATACCTGGTTACGCCTTGGAGCAGAGCCCCGAGCTTTACGGAGACCAGATTGGCCGCGTCTTCGGCTGGCAAAAGGGCTCGGATGTTTCCAGCCTGGTAGGAAGACTGGTCCGGCTGCGTTTTGTCATGAGGGATGCGGATCTGTATTCCCTGAGGTTCAAGTAGGAGAAGAGTCGTCTCCGAGTGCAGCAGGAGGTCTGCGACGTGGCTTTGGCCTCCAGGCCGAAGTAAAGAAGTGGATCGACCGACGGAGGCCTGGAAGCCACCGGCACGACTTAAGCCAGCCGTGTAGTCGAATTCAGCCTGACATGTTTCGAACCTCTCAGCTTGAGCCGAGAGTCGGACTCAGTTGACTCGCATCACCAGCGTGACCCGGGTACCTGGTTGTACTTGGGTCCCTGGAGAGGGCGACTGCCGGTAGACACTTTCACCCTTGTTGCTGAGGACAGGAACCAAACCCATCTCCTTGAGGGTTGCAACCGCTCTCCCTGCGCTCATTCCCCTGACGTCCGGGACCTGGATGAGTCTGGTCCGCTCCTGCGCCGCCACAACCAGATCTATTGAGGAGCCGCTCTGGACCTGGGATCCAGGTGAAGGGTGCTGGGCAATGACCGTTCCCGGCCGATGCTGGGCCGTGTGCTTCTCGGTGACCCGTCCTACACCAAGCCTGCCTTTGCTCCTCTCCTGGATGGCTTCCGCCGCCTGCTCGAGGTGCATGCCACGTACGTCGGGGACCACCGCAATCTCCTGCTGTTCACGCCTTCCTTCGGACGCCCTTGCGACGACAATATTAACCTGTGTTCCGCGCCGCACCTGGGCACCCGCCGGAGGGTCCTGTCTGATGATCTGGCCGACCCCGGTTCTACTTTCTACGTAGTTGACATTCCCCAGACGGACCTCTGCAAAGATGTTCCTGAGGCCACTGTAGTGCTCACGCGCTGCCTGCTCTGTCATTCCGATAAGGGAGGGTACGTTCACCAGGGCTGCCGCTTTGGAAACGACAAGTTCCACTGGACAACCGGGCGGGAGCACCCAATTGTCGTTGGGCTTTTGGCTGATAACCGTCCCTGGGGGCACCTGCGCCTGTTCCCGTTCCTGGACTCTGCCCACAACCAGGCCGAGCTGTTGAAGCTGGTCTTGTGCCGAGCGCAGGTCCAGGCCCTTGAGTCTGGGAACATTAACCGGATTTCGTCCTACGTCAGCGACGACCAGGTCGACCGACTGCCCGGCCAGAAGCTTGGTATTGCGCTCGGGGATCTGACCCAGCACCTTTCCAGGCGTCTCGCAGCTGACTTGGAGACGAAGCTGTCCGACTACCAACTTCTTCTTGCCGATCTCCTTGATCGCCTTGTTCTGATCCTTCCCGATGAGCTTCGGTACCTTCACCCACTCTTTCCTGGGGACGGCGACCTCGAGATCGATCCTGCTTCCCACATTCATTTTCTTGCCGCCGCCTGGTTTTTGATCGATGACGGTTCCCGGAGTTTTTCTGCTCTCCTTCTCGCTCATTCTTCCGACCGTAAAACCTGCGGCTTCGATGGCCCGTCTGGCCGCCTCCAGAGACATCCCCTCAACCTTGGGCGCCCGGACACGTTCAACAGGCGGGGGAACTCGTTCAGCTCCACCGGAGACCACCAGATCGACGCTGCTTCGGGGCTTCACCCGAAGTCCAGGCCGGGGTTGATGCTCCAATACGGATCCCTTCGGCTTGGAACTGGGCCGAGTCTGTACTTGCCCGACCTGGAGCTGGCTGCGTGCAACGGTGGCGCGAGCTCTCTCCAGCTGCATACCCACCAGGTTTGGAACCGCTAGTTCCGGCTCCGTTCTTTTCAACGGTCGCTTCGTTCTTTTCAGGATCTGGTAGCTCTTGTCATATTGAGCTGCCAGGTTAGAGTCTTCATCCTTCAACAGGGTGCTGAGACGGGCATAAGGTATTGCATACTGAGCGCGAGCAGCCACGGCGCGTTTGTAATTCCCGATCGCTTTCTGAGTATCTCGCTGCTGCTCATAAAGGCTGCCCAGAGCAGCGTAGGCTGGAGCCATGTCGGGATGGGCTTGAATCACTTGTCGGTAGTTCTCGTGCGCGTGGGCAATGACTCGTTTAGCCACTGCAGGGTTCCCGCTGTCCTCGGCAAGTTTTCCCAGAGTCTGGTAGGCCTGGCCAAGTCTCACGCCTGCATACGCATAGTTGGGT
The DNA here is from genome assembly GCA_965219005.1 of Acidobacteriota bacterium. GTDB lineage: Bacteria > Acidobacteriota > UBA6911 > RPQK01 > JAJDTT01 > CAUZIZ01. Next base: position 1,828,960 of record CBDCMS010000004.1, read on the forward strand.
TTGGTGGATTTGGCGGTACGGAAGGTCTTCAGAGCGGTTTCCAGGTGCCTTTCAGCTACACTCGCTTTTCCTTCCTGCAGTGCCATCTGCCCGAGTATGAGTTGGACGTCGCCTTGATTGGCTAATAGGACGCTTTTCTGATCCGCCCCGCCTTGCCCTTGATCCGATAGCTCGGTCGATCTGGCAAAGGCCTTGCCCGCCTTCTCCAACAGGGAGCGAGCCGTCTCGGTGTTTCCTTGGGAGCGCTCCAGTTTGGCCTGAGCGAGGTAGGTCCCTCCCAGCTCGTTCAAACCTCTGGTCCGCTCGGGATCCTGCTGCACGGCCTGCTCCAGAATCTGCCTGGCTTCTTCAAGTTGTCCCGTCAGTCGAAACGCACGACCCAGCCTGGCCTTGAACCAGCTTTTCTCCCCACGGACCTTGTCCAGTTTCTTCGCGCTTTCGTAAGCGGCCAGTCCCCAAGCGCCTTCTCCCCAGTCACAGTAGACATCGCCGAGTCGTTCGTAGCTCTCGGGACGACCTTCCCAGACGGCGCCGAAGCGCGCTTCCGTAAAGATCTTACCGGCTTCATCCGGGGACGAGATCCAGGGTATCGAGGTGGCCCCTGCATAAGACGGCCGGCTCGCGACCGCGACGTCGCTGGTCCAGCCGAGAACGGAGCGAACGGATTTTGAGTCCATGGGGGCGGACTCCATCGGCATCGACTCGCTGGTCCAGCTGATTTTTTCCAGTTTGCCTACATCCATGTCTGCCCCAACCTGGATTGCCACCCGGAAGGGCTTCTCCGAGGCATCCCCGCAACCGCGTTCGCGAGCACAGCTCTTGCACGTGAGTAACGCTTCAGCGACGTAACGACCATCAGGCACATCCGTGGCGTCGATCTCGATCCCCATTTCGACGGTGGTTCTTTGGCCTGGATCGAGATCGATTCGCAGACTTCCCAGGAGCCTCACCCAGGAGAGGCTGGTGGATCGATCCATCTCGAAAATGTGAGGTTTCAGACAGTGGTTGGTGAGGCCAATCTTTCGAGTAACTCGAGTTTTTTCTCCGGAAGAGATGTTCACCACCTGGGACCGCACAGACGGAGAGGATCTGGACCGTCGTCCAGCCGATGCAGCTCGTTCCTCCTCGGTAGCACCCCTGCGGCCGCGGCGCCTGGGTCTCTCTGCAGCGACGCCAACGGTCCCGTCCAGTACCAGCAGGCTGGAACGGCCCTCGTCCGAGACCTCGACCTGAAACTCAGTCCCAAGCGCTCCCAACATGACCCTTTGCAATCTCACCCCGAGTGAGCCCTTGAGCTGCGCGAACAGTCGGCCGAGCGAGAGAAAGACGGAGCTTTCTCCCTCGATCTGCATCAGCGAATTGGCATCGATCGTTAGCTCCTTGGTTTCCTCGTCATCGGTCAGGAAGAAGATCACCACTTGAGTGCCGTCGCCGGTTTTGATCTGGTCACCCGAAAAGAGGGCCAGCCCAGCCTCGCCTTTCAGGGTTTCTCCGCCCTGGGAGCGTATTACCTGTGCTTCAGCTTCCCCTTGAGCGGGCTCCACGATGGATTTGATGCGGGCAACGAAGTCGCCTGATGATTGCAGACCCCAGACCGGGATAGTCGAGGCCAGGACTATGAGTATAGCCAACACCCCGGTCGAGGGCCTTGTAGGCGCTTCATCGTGCCCTCTCCCAAAAGGGATAAGAGGCAACAGTAATTGCATCCGGCGCTCCTTTAGCTTTACGAACCAACCTCCGGGGCGGGGCTTTCCACTGCCAGGTTGGTCTGAGACGATTCCTGATTCGAAGACCGTCCTTGCAATACGCCGACAATCCAGTAGGTCAGGAACAAAGCAGAGATGTGGTAGTTGAAAGCGAGAATGACTCTCTGCAGCTGATAGGTCGCAGATATGAAAACGAAGTAGATCAGCAAGACCAAGATCAGGTTGAGCGGTATCGGTGTCTCCTTGATGAAAGGAGGTACAAATGGGACACTGCCGACGATGCGCTCCAGGGAGACTCGCCTCCCGGCCCAACCGCCTGGCCAGAGCCGAAGCGAGGCCCCGAGCAGACCCATCACGAGAATCACCAGGAATTGTGGCAGCAACCCCAAAGAAGTGATGTGGATCCCTTGCAGAAGGTTGGAGACCGCGCTCGCCTGGATTTCTACACCTCGTAGGGTTATGTCTTCACCCACCGAATGGTCGTCGCTCTTCTCGGGGCCGATCAGGACGATCTTGTCTCGGAAGCTCTCCATGAACTCCTGGTCGCTTCGCTTTTCGTAAACCCTATCATAAGGATAAGGATTCAGTTCATTTCCGTCGGCCAGTTCCACAATACACTGGAGATCCTCGTCGATCGGGATCTCGATCGGCTCATCCCCATCTGAAACACGAACACGAAGCTTGCCAGAGCTGAAAACGGTCTCGGTCTTCCGCCCTCGGGTACGCGCATGGAGAAAGGTCTGTAGGACCAGGGACGGGATCAGATCCAACCTTTGAATCCTGTTTTCGGGATCAGTCGGGTAGCGCACCGCCAGCTGCAGCTTCCCCAGCGCCGCGTCCGCTTTACCGGGCACCCTCCAGACATCGATCAGGCCCCAGTTATTTCTCTCTAGACCGGTCTCCAGAATCGATGATCCGGAGACAGTTGGCTTGTCAGCGAGCTCCGGATCGAAAAGCGCTCCGACAACAACGGTTGTAGGGGGAACCCTCTCCTGGGCGAGCTTGATTGCCTGGACGAATCCGGGGTCGTGCTCCGAGGACAACTGCTTGAAGTGAAAGTCGAAAGCGATCACCCTTGCCTGGACCGCCGCCAGGGCATTCACCAGCTCGGCATGCTTGCCGCGGAGACTGACAGAAAGTTCGCCTGCTCGGGGATCTTCCTCAGTCTCAGGGACCACGATGATCTCGATCTCGGGGCTGAACGGTTCCTTTTCGAAAGGCGTTATGTAGTTCAGGAACTCGGCCTCCAACAGGGAATCGAGACCCAGACGCCCGAACAGTCCGGTATAGGACGCCAGGAAAACTCCGAAACTCACAGGCAGAACGATCGCGAAGCTGAGAAGCTTCCGGTAAGGTGTCGTGCCCGCGTGAGATTCCACTTCGGTTGCGCCTTTCCTTCTAGGATTGAGGGCCTCTGGATCTGAGTTCAGCATCGCCCTCTGGGCTTCAGAACTTGGTCGAAAGCGATCGCTTCGGTCGATGATCGAAAGAGGGCTGAATTACCAGACTTCGAGCCTGTCTCACGGGCTGACTCGGTCTTTTCTGAGAGATGGCCTGATTCTAGAGCCCCAAGCCTGACTACTGCAGGTCAGGGTAGCCGTGAGAGAGCTTCAAAGTCAAGACGGACAACTAGCTAGCGCTATTCGAAAGGCAACTTTGGTCGGCGATTGGGGAAGATTCTGCTGTTGTCCAGCTCTCTCCTCGAAACGTGGGGGCATAGTGCTAACGAGTCAAGTCGTTCGCGGCTCTGTTGATTGCAGCTGTTTCCGGTACTGATCACTGATCACTATTCACGTTTCAGCTTAGCAGCGCCACCGGCTGCAGACGGCCGGATCATTCATCAATCTGGTTATGCACTTAACTCCGGAAAAAGTCACCACCACCTAGTAAAAAAGGTGAGAGACAGGAGGTGAGTGGATGTACGAAAAGATGAATTTGTTGGAGTTTCAAGAGCGTTTTGCCACAGAAGAAGCTTGTCTGAGTTACCTGATGCAGAAACGCTGGCCGGAAGGATTTGTCTGTCCCCGTTGTGGGGGTCAAGGAGGCTACTGGTTGCAGCACCGGCGATTGATGGAGTGTCGCCAATGCCGGTATCAGGCTTCTTCCACCGCCGGGACGATTTTCCACAAGACGCGGGTGCCCCTGAGATATTGGTTTTGGACCATCTTCTTGATGAGCCGTTGCAAAGCGGGCTACTCGATGAAGGGACTGCAGAAGCTGCTGGGAATCGGAAGCTATCGGACGGTCTGGATGATGGGACATAAGATCCGACAAGCCATGGCCAAACGTAATGACTGCTACCAGTTAAGTCACCTGGTGGAGCTGGATGACTCTTTCTTTGGAGGCCGACGACGAGGGAGAAATCGTCGGGGTCGCAAGCGAGGACGAGGGACCGAAGGCAAGGCCAAAGTTCTGGCCGCGGTGGAGATAACGAAAGCCGGGGGGCCGAGGTTTCTAAGTCTGGATGTGGTCGATGACATAACCAGCGACAATGTGAAGCGGGTCGCCTGGGCGAGGATCGACCCCGGAGCTCAGATCCGAAGCGACGCCTATCACGCGTTTGTCGGTTTAGCTCAAGCCGGCTACCAGCATGAACGCGTCCGGCTCGAGTGGGTGGGGATGGGTTTTGAACAGTTCCCATGGGTTCACACCCTCATTTCCAACTGCAAGACTCAGCTCCAAGGGACTCAGAAAGCGGTCAGCCTCAAGCACCTTCAACGTTACCTGGCTGAGTTTTGTTACCGTTTCAATCGTCGTTTCTGGGAATCCGAGCTCTTCGACCGTCTCCTGACAGCCTGTTCGCTCTATCCCACCGTCACCTATCCGGAGTTAAGTGCATAACCAGATTCATCAAAGAAACTTCGGTTCGATGGCGTGGCGGTGGTCTCCAGGCCGCCGTGTATCGAGCCACAGGCTCGAGAGAAGAAGAATAGCTGCCGGTCCCCGAAGCCGTTACCGGTTTCACTCCGGCTGCCGGTAGTGTGAACGCATTTGGAGTTTCGTTACTCACACCAGCTCAGTTGGTGGCGCTGCAGCCTGCCTCTTTCACGCTGTTCACAGTCACCCTGGTGGTGGTGGGTGCAGGGGACGGCTCTTTGGACATTGTACCCACTGCCGTGCTGGGCGACGGGCTCGGGGATCCGCTGCCGAAGGGTGCAATTCAAGGTGGTCCGTTCACCGGCATCCCTCGCGTACACCTCTTTTCGCGCAGCCATCGACGCACTATTTCTCATCAGGCCTGATGAAGTACACATACTCATTGGTGTCACGACCCTTGTAGATGATGCTGTATACAGCCATCAGCTCGTTGGGGACATCGTCGTCGTACTTGTTGATGATGCAGTTTTGACTGTACCCGTCGGGATGTGCGGTATCGCCGCTGATGATGATCCCACTCCCCCAGTTGATCCCATCGTCAGACTGATAGAGAACGAAGCGACGGCTCCCTTCTCCAACCTGGCCTGAGCGTCCCTGCAAATAGTATTTGCCACCGATATAGGCGAGTTCGGGATCGCGAATCATCTTGTCCATATAGGCGCGCTTCTGTGGGCCCCATGTGCGGCCCTCGTCCTTACTTATGCAATAGTAGAAATGGTGCTCGTCCTTTTCGGTGTAGGCACCTCCCAGAAGGCGGCCATCTGCCATGATGGTCATCGTGCCGTACCACTTGTCGTCGTCCAGCGTCAGCGCGCTTTTCTTGCGCCAGGTGCGTCCGTCATCTTTGCTGACGTACAGGACATGGGGACCAGCACTGCTGTCGATCATGACGTAGTTGGTCTCGCCCGTCACCGCGGTTGAACAAGGATAGCCAACGAAATTACCATCCAGGGTCTCGTAATCCGTCCAGGTGGAGCCATTATCATAGCTTCTGATGATACCGAGCTTGGTTCTGGTCTCTTCCCCCCCGACCTCAAAGTGCGTGAGGAACAGAACGACGGTATCCTTCTCCGTGACCAGGCCCTCCTCCACCCAGACCGTGTGTTTCTGATCTCTCGCATACGCCTCAAAGGAGTAGGGGAGCTTGTTGTACTTGTCCCAGGTCTTGCCTCGATCCTTGCTGACGGCGTACTCGCTCCAACCATCCAGATTGTGGTCGCTGGTGTTGGCATAGAACGCCACGATGTTGCCGTTCGCGTATTCCATGCACACTGGACCTCCGTGGGAGCACCGCCCAGGCGCATCGTTCTTGAAATCGGCAATGACGTCGCCGAAGATGTCATCCCCAAGTTTGGTCGAAGGGTCGTGGTCGTAGATCACGGCACCGTGGATCCGTTCGCCCTGAGTGTCCTCTTTCTGCGCCAGGAGATCTTGTGTGCTGTCCAGGTATGTCCAGCCCAGCAGCAGTGTGAAAGCGGCAATAGCACCCATTCGAATCGTCATCTTCTCTCCTTTCATCTCGCTCCTTTTTCCTGCGAGACTACCCTCTCTCTCAAACAGCTTTCAACCCTCTTCTTCCCCGATGTACTCGCCGGTCGGCGAAAGAATGAAGACCAACAAATTTCGCATGACCCATAGCTCCTCGTATGAAAGACGTTGGCTCGGATGACGCACCTGGATCATATGCGTCCTAGAACCCTGCCTGACGGCGTAGCGGCGACGACGACTTCCCTCACAGCGAGGCCCTTTAGGCTTCCCATCTCGTATCCCAGGTTTCTCGGAGGAACTCGCTAGCAGCTATTTGTTGAGAATTCTAGTAAGCCAGAGTTTACAAGTCAAAAGGACGACGCCTGGGATCCTGCGACGGTGGAGGGAACTGAGGCGAGAGGACACGAAGGTGTGCCAGGGAGGCAAAGAAGGAGGCAAGATTCGCGAGAAGACTCGGGTTCGGAAAAGACCCAATCAGCCCACGATCGTGCTGATATCGATCAGGTGAAGCTGCCGTCCCGCCGTACCCTTGGGTGAGTCGATACACACCAGTTTGCCGTCGCGGCTGCAACGTGGATGAGTGTCGCACCGCCACTCGCCCGTATACTCCTGAGGCGAGTGGAACAGACCCAGGGATACTCGGCGCTTCGTCTTCACATGATAGAGATGTGGATTCTGGTTTCTATCCCGATCGGGATAGCTGTCGCTGAGAATCCATTCGTTTCCGGGCAGGTAGGAACAGTGCCCGTAAGTATCCAGGATGTCGGGGCCGACGACTTCGATCTTGCGCGTGACATCCTGGAACAGGTAGTTGGCATGGCCATGCGAAGGCTGATCTGATTGGGCCAGGATGTGGATCGGATCCCTCCAGATGAAATGCGACGTGAATCCATTATCGTCCAGAATCCAGAGGTCACTGCCGTCCAGATTCGCGGTGATCATTCGGGTCAGACGGCTGCCATCCGGATAGCGCCAGCGGTGGAGGAAAACGAATCGGGATCCATCCGGATTGATCAGCAGATGGTTGAAGTAGTGCTTGATCCCGGCTTGGGGCTTGGGAATTCGTCCCAGTCCGGCGATCTGGGCGATTGATAGAATCAGCTCTTTTTCCCCCGTTTCCAGGCTAACCCGTACGATCCCCGACTCTCTCGGTGCCAGATCGTTGCTATGGGGGTCAGTCCCACCTGGGTATCCATATCCGGGACGGACATCGTTGATGCGGCGAAAGTCGGGCGCGATGGCCGTCTTGCCGTCTGGACTCACCGCGTAAACGGGCTGATTAAGGGTACGGGTCTGCTTCGTTTTGAGGTCCAGGATTCGACAGACGAACCGGTCCTCTTCGCGATCGTTCCACAGAACCTGGTCGGTCGAGCCGGGAAGCCACTGCAACATACAACCCTGCTGCCAGCACCAGGAGTAGCTTTCCCCGAGTTCGATCCATCGGTCTCCTTCCTCTAGATCGACTATGCCTATCTGGATCTTATCTGTGGGGCGAGGAGAACGATGCTCGAAACCGACCTGCATTCCCAGCACATACCGATTCGAGGGATCGAACTGGAATTTGTCGTAGTAGCCGAACCAATGGTGTTGCGGAGGACTGGTGATGGTTCGAACCGGAGGTGACGACCAGACCCGCTTGCCGGCCCCCATCCCCAAAACGGCTGGAAATACGCTCTTGATCAGGCGTCTTCGACTCAAGCGAGATCTGCTCATCACTTCGGTCCCCGGGCGAATCTTCTGTACCAGTTTAGCCTCCCGTCATTGCACAAGCGAGGATGGACGCAGTAAGATTCTCCCGAACCGCGATTTTGTATTCAAGGCCAGAAAAGGAGACAAGATGAATCGAGAGAGGCTTCTCGTTTTGGGGTTGATTGCCGTTTTTACGGGTTCGATGATGGGTGCCGGAGCACTGGACACACTGCAGCAGGGAAGGGTAGAGCTCGAGTCGGCTGGGACTCTAGCCTTCGGTCCCCAGGGGATTCTCTTCGTTGGCGACTCGACAGCGGCTGCTATCTGGGCCATCGACACCTCGGACCGCCAGAAAGGCTCTCCCGCCGCGATCAATCTGAGTGGGATTGACGCCAAGCTTGCTGGGCTGCTCGGGAGCTCTGCAGACCAGGTGTTGATCAACGACCTTGCTGTAAACCCAATCTCCCATAAAGCCTACCTTTCGGTGTCTCGCGGTCGAGGTCCCGGTGCTCTTCCGCTCCTGTTCCGGGTTGACGCTGCTGGAAAGATCAGCGAACTGAAGCTGGACAATGTCCGATACTCCAGGGTCTCATTGCCGAATGTTCCCGATCCCCAGGCAGAGAATCGCCGCGGTCGTAGTCTGCGTCAAGAAGCGATCACGGACCTGGCTTTTGTAGATGGACAGGTGATCGTGGCTGGCCTCTCCAACGAGGACTTTGCCTCCAATCTAAGGTCCCTTGACTTCCCCTTTTCCTCCGCTTTCTCCGCGGGCGGGGGTACGAGTGTCGAGATCTTTCACGGCGCGCATGGCAAATACGAAACCAACTCTCCGGTCCGAACCTTCGTGCCTTTCGAGATCAAGACCGAGCCGCACATCCTGGCTGCCTACACCTGCACGCCCCTGGTCAAGTTTCCCGTGTCCGATCTCACAGTCGGGACCAAGGTAGTGGGGACGACGATTGCCGAATTGGGAAATCGCAATCGCCCCCTGGACATGGTGGTTTATAGCAAAGCCGGAAAAGACTACGTCCTGATGAGCAACAGCAGCCGTGGAGTGATGAAGTTGTCGACCGAGCACCTCGATTCTTTCAAAGGCATCACCGCAAAGACGGGTGTTGCCGGGGTGCCCTACGAGACCATTTCTGAGCTGCAAGGCGTGAAGCAGCTTGATCGGCTGGACGCAGCGAATGCCCTGCTGTTGGTGCAGACCGACGGAGGATCGATCGACCTGAAGACTGTCGCCTTTCCCTAGTACTTCAGGTGTTGATTTTCGAATCTCTCTTTGGCTGGCCTCTAGGAACTGAAGATGGGAGCCGCCTCCGTCTTCTCCTCTTCTGCCTTCTGCCGCTTTTGCTGTGCCAGCTGGAACCCTGCCTGGCAGGCGCACAGCAACCTGATGGCAGGGAAGCGCCGATCCAGATCGCCCTGGAGTCGAGTGGTCACAGATCGTACTTCAGAGTGGTGGGCTTGGATGATTGGAATCTGGACTCGCTTTCCGGCGCCGACCTGACGCGACTGTTGGCCATCTACGTGGGAGAGCCCTCGCAGGATGTGCCCCCGTTACTGGGAAGTCATTCGCGGGAGCAGGGGACTCTCGTCTTCGAGCCCCGGTTCCCGCTTCAGCCGGGTCTTCGTTATCGCGCTGTCCTGGACGCTAGCAAGGTAGGTCCTGACGTTCCCCCTGAAGGACTTCAGTCCAAGAGGATCATCGTCGACTTCGACATTCCCGAACAGATCGAGTCCGACCCCACCATCGTAAAGGCCCTATACCCGTCCACCGATCTCGTGCCGGAGAATCTCCTGAAGTTCTACGTGCACTTCTCAGCCCCGATGAGTCGCGGCGAAGTCTATCGTTTTGTCCGCCTTCTTGACGAAGCCAACCAGGTTGTGGAGCTACCTTTTCTGGAAATCGAGCAAGAGCTCTGGGATTCCAGCCAACGCCGACTCACGCTTTTCATCGATCCGGGCAGGATCAAACGAGGCCTGCTTCCCCAAGAACAGGTGGGAACGGCGTTGGTGGCAGGAAAGCACTATCGAATGGTCATCCTGCAGGAATGGCCCGACGCCCGAGGCAACCGGCTGAAAGAGTCCTTCACAAAGGCCTTTCGCGTCGGACCACCCGACCGGACTCCACTTGATCCACAAAGCTGGAACCTCACCCAACCAGGAGCCGGCACCCGCCAGCGCCTGTGCGCGGAGTTCACGGAGCCGCTGGACCACGCCTTGCTGTTACGACTTCTCGAGGTAGTGGGGCGTAAGAGAACTCGTATCCGGGGCGTGCCGGAGGTCTCGAGTGAGGAGCGACTCTGGTGCTTCGAACCCGACGAACCCTGGTCCGCAGGCGAATTCTACCTCTCGATCAGCACAGCACTGGAGGACCTGGCCGGGAATCGGATCGGGCGTCCTTTCGAAGTGGATGTCTTCGAGCAGGTCCAGGAACGAATAGTCGATAAGCGCGTGTGGCTCCCGTTCCAACTCTCGAAGGATTGAAGTCACCTACGGCTTCGGTCCAGTTTCTTTCTCGAATGGGGCCGGTGCCGCTGGCGTTACCGCGCTTCATCTGGCGGGCTGGACCAGTTTGAAGACGCCGCTGGCAGTCCCCGCATAGAGGGTGGAAGGTGTGGAGGGATCCAGGGCCAGCGACCAGGTATCGGGCCGGCTTAAAATGCCTTTTTGTGTCCAGCCAGAGCCGACTTGGGCCCAGTTGCGGCCGCCATCAGTGCTTTTGAATACTACCCCCGCCGCGGCGTAGAGGAGGTCTGGATCCGTAGCGTCGATCGACAGGGCTCGAACTCTGGGAAAGCCAGGCAAGCCCCTGTTGACGGCGGACCAGCTGGACCCATGGTCGGTGCTCCTGAAGATGCCATCACCGAAGCTACCGGCATACAGCATAGAGGGAGCGCTCGGGTGGACTTCCAAGGCCTGGACCAGTTCGCCGGTAAGTCCGTCGTTGAGTGGAGCCCAGTTCCGACCGTCCGTGCTTTTGAACGCGCCGCCCCCGAAACTCCCGGCGTAGAGGACTTCGGGAGTAGAAGGGTCGACTTGCAAGGCGAAAACGGGAGCGCCGGGCAGGCCCTCATTCAGTCCAACCCAACCGGTGTCCTCATCCTCGATCTTGAACACGGCACCTCCAAAAGTACCCGCGTACAGGACCGAAGAAGTCCCTGGATCGACGACCAGAGCTCGGATATCACGGGCGAGTGCGCCGCGGGGCAAACGCCGATTGAACTCCGTCCACCGGGTGCCCCCGTCGACGCTTTTGAAGACGCCGGCCCCTTCAGTACCCGCATAGAGCAGGGAAGGGTTCGAAGGATCGATGACCAGGACCTGAACCCGAGAGTAGCCCAGTCCCTCGTTGACGGTGGTCCAGCTGTCTCCCCCATCCAGGCTCTTGAAGATGCCTCCACCGCTGGTGCCGGCGTACACGGTGGAGGGAGTGGAGGGATCGATCACCAGAGCCCGTACCGGGATGTCGCCGAGGCCTTCATTGACGGCTGACCAGCTGTCTCCCCTATCCAGACTCTTGAAGATTCCTGCGCCATCCGTACCCGCGTATACCGTGGAGGACGAGTTCAGCACCAGGGCTCGAACCCGAACAAATCGAGGCAAGGCATCCGGGATTGCTTTCCAGGTGTCTCCCCCGTCCGGACTCTTAAAGAGGCCACCGCCGTCGGATCCTGCATAGAGGGTGGAGGGAGTCGAAGCGTCCACAGCCAGAGCCCAGACCAGAATCTCGCCTGTTCCCTGGCCTACGGTCGACCAGCTGTCCCCGCCATCGGTGCTCTTGAAGACCTGACTTCCGAAGGTACTGTGAACACCGGCGTAGAGGGTCGAGGAGGTGGAAGGATCGATGGTCAGGGCCTGGACCGAGCTTCCGATCAGACCGTTATTTGCGGGTTCCCAGTTCGCTCCACCGTCGGTGCTCTTAAGGAGTCCGGCGGCTGAAGTGCCGGCATATAGGAGTGAGGGTCTCGTAGGATGCACCGCCAGTGTCTGGACGTCGAACCTGCTAAGGCCCTCGCCGAGGGTGGTCCAATGGGCACCGCCATCCCGGCTCTTGGACACCCCAGCCTGGTTAGCCAAAAAGAGAGTGGACGGGTCGTGGGGATCCAGTACCAGAGCGCGGACATCCCGGTGAACCGGGCCCTCACCCAGAGCGGTCCAATGGGCACCGCCGTCCCGGGTTTTGAAGATTCCAGCGTCGGCGGTAGCAGCGTAGACGGTGTTGGGGGTAGCTGGATCGATGGCCAGCGCAGAGATAGTTCCTCCAAAGGGACCCTGGGAGGTCCACTCGTTGATGCCGGCCTGAACGGAACCCGTCGAGGACAGGGCGATGAAAACTGCCGCTAGGGTGATTACAGAAGCCGGATTGGCCAGCACGGGCAAGGGTGACACCCACATTCGTCTTTACAGGGTCGCACCGGCCTGATACTATTTGTGCGGTCTATCAGGTCGTTTCTCAGAAAGGCCTCCCATGATAACACTTCCGGGAGAAGGACAGGGCCGGTTTTGTGATGGGATATCCCGGCGCAATTTCCTGAGGATTGGCGCCTTGGGCCTGGGCGGACTGGCGCTGCCGCAGATCCTGCGGGCGCAAGCTCAGTCGGGCGCTCTCTCGAAAAAGGCGATCATCATGATCTTCTTGCCGGGAGGTCCACCCCACCAGGACATGTTCGATCTCAAGACCGAGGCGCCCTCGGAGATTCGGGGTGAGTTCAGCCCCATCCCAACCAACGTTTCCGGCGTCCAGATCTGCGAGCTTCTGCCGCGAATGGCCGGGATGATGGATAAACTGGCGATCATCCGGTCTATGGTGGGGGCGACGACCAGCCATGCCTCCTTTCAGTGCATGACCGGTCATGACCCTAGGAGTAACCAACCGGCTGGCGGCTGGCCCGCCCTGGGATCGGTGCTGTCAAAACTGCGAGGGCCCCTGGACCCTGCGCTGCCGCCCTACGTAGGACTAGCCCCAAAAATGGGCCACGTGCCCTGGTCCGACCCTGGTAAACCGGGCTTTCTGGGACCGGCCCATGCCCCTTTTTTGCCCAACGGTCACGGCAAGGGCGACTTGATCCTCAACGGAATCTCTCTGGAGCGTCTCCGCGATCGTCGGGCCCTACTCAGCAGCTTCGACCGCTTTCGCCGGGAGGCGGATGCCAACGGTCTGATGGAGGGGTTTGACGCCTTCACTCAGCAGGCCTTTGGGGTGCTGACCTCCAGTCAATTGGCCGAGGCCCTGGACCTGGAGCGCGAGGACCCGAAGCTGCGAGACCGCTACGGCCGGGGTACGGCAGCCAATCAGGCGGATGGCGGCCCCAAGCTTCTGGATCAGTTTCTACTGGCTCGGCGATTGGTCGAGGCAGGGGTGCGCTGCGTGACCCTGGCATTCAGTCGCTGGGATTGGCACTCGAACAACTTCAAACGAGGCAGAGAGGACATGCCGATGCTGGACCAGGGAGTTACCGCCCTGGTTGAGGATCTTCACCAGCGCGGGTTGGATAAGGATGTCTCCGTGATAGTTTGGGGTGAGTTCGGCCGCACGCCCAAGATCAATCCTCAAGGGGGAAGGGATCATTGGCCGCAGGTCTCCTGTGCTCTGCTGGCCTGTGGGGGAATGCGAACGGGACAGGTCATCGGTTCAACCGACCGCCTTGGCGCCGAGGCCAAGGACCGCCCGGTCCATTTTCAGGAGGTATTCGCCACCCTTTACCAGAACCTGGGCATCGATATCAGCAAGGTCACCATGCCCGACTTGTCGGGCCGTCCTCGCTACCTGGTCGAGAGCCAGTACAAGCCGCTACCCGAACTCATCTGACCGACCAAAACCGGCGTGCAAATCAACTGGAGACTCGGATCGTGATCAGCAGATCGAGGCTTCTCCGGTCAGCCGGGTTGATCGCCATAGTTATCCCACTGGCCTGCTCCCCACTCAGTGCCGGCAAGACCTCGGACCTGGGCAACCGCGAGAAGCCTACCAGTCTTCGCATCGATACCGGCCTCCCGGAGGCGGCTCCCTTGAGGCAGGAGACTCTGCTGGTGGGGCCGGAGGCCCGGCAACAGTTAGTGGTAACGGCCAAGTTCAGGACTGGGCGATTTCAAGACTACACACAGCGCGTGAGCTACGATACTGTTCCTGGGGGTGTCATCCAGGTGAATGAGAGCGGCTGGGTCACTCCGGTGGGCAATGGCAACGTCACCATTACCGCGCGCAGCCCGGACGGTTTGGCTGCCAGTAGGCGGATCCGAATCCAGGATGTGAGCCAACCTCTGCAGGTGAATTTTGCCAATGAAATCGTTCCCATCTTTACGAAGCTGGGATGCAACAGCGGTGCCTGTCACGGCAAGTCGTCCGGTCAAAATGGATTCCGGCTTTCCCTGCTGGGCTTCGAGCCCCAGGAGGATTACGAGCATTTGGTCAAGGAGGGCCGTGGGCGCCGGTTGTTTCCGGCGGTTCCCTCCCAGAGCCTGGTGCTGGCAAAGGCCACGGCGGACCTACCTCACGGCGGCGGTCTTCTAATCGAGCAGGGATCAAGGGATTTCGGGCTACTTCACCGCTGGATCGAGCAGGGAATGCCCTACGGAGAGCCGGACGATCCCACGCTGGCTCGAATCTCAGTCTTTCCCCAGGAGCGGGTCATGGATCCCAGCCAGACTCAGCAACTGCTGGTGAGGGCGCATTACAGCGACGGCTCGGTTCGAGACGTCACCCGCATCGTGCACTACGAGCTCAGCGAAGCGTTCATGGGCCAGATCTCGCCCACCGGACTATTGCGGGTCGGGGAGGTGACTGGCAATCTGGCCGTCATGATTCGTTTCCAGGATCGGGTCGACGTCTTCCGCGCCACAGTTCCTCTGGGGGCGAGGGTGGAAGAACTTCCGGTCCCCAGAAACTTCATCGATGAGCTGGTCTTCCAGAAGCTCCGGATCCTGGGTTTGCCCCCTGCTGAAAGCTGTGATGACCAGACCTTCATGAGGCGTACCGCCATCCACATCGCAGGGCGGCTGCCCCGCCTGGATGAAACTCGGGCTTTCTTGGCCGACCTAGATTCGGGCAAGCGTGAAAAGTGGGTCGAAGTACTTCTGGCCGGTCCCGGCTATGCTGATTACTTCGCCAACAAGTGGAGCGCCATCCTGAGGAACAAGCGTCGTCGCTATTATGCCCGCGGCAATTATGTGTTCCATGACTGGATTCGACGAAGCCTCGACACCAACAAGCCGTACGATCAGTTCTCGCGAGAAATTGTGACCGCGTCCGGGGAGATGGGTCGCAACCCACCTGTCGCCTGGTACCGGGAGGCCAGCGACGCTACCCAACAAGTGGAGGACACCGCCCAGATCTTTCTTGGAATCCGTCTTCAGTGTGCCCGCTGCCACCACCATCCTCTTGAGAAGTGGAGCCAACGCGACTATTACGGTTTTGCGGCTTTCTTCTCTCGGGTTTCTCGGAAGAAAGGGACCCAGCCTGGTGAGGAGACGGTCTTCCACGAGCGTGGGACCGCGGTCGCCACCAATCCCAAGACCAAACGGCCGCAGAAGCCCACCCCCCTGGGAGGCTCCGCTCTCCAGCTCTCTCCGGATCAGGATCCAAGGGAGGCCCTGGCTGACTGGATGACGTCCAGGGATAATCCTTTCTTCGCACGTATGGTGGCCAATCGCTACTGGAAGCACTTCTTTGGCCGCGGGCTGGTTGAGCCCGAGGATGACATGCGCCTCACCAATCCGGCCTCCCATCCGGAGCTGCTGGAGGCTCTGGCCGTCCATTTCATCGATAGCGGCTATGATCTGAAGGAACTGATCCGAACCATCTGCCGGTCTTGGGTCTACCAGCTCAGCTCGCATCCCAATCTTCACAACGGGTCCGATGACCGCAACTTCTCGCGACACTATCCGAAGCGATTACCCGCGGAAGTCCTTTTGGATGCTATCGATCAAATCGCCGGTACCGAAAGCGAGTTCCCAGGACAGCCTTCAGGGACGCGAGCGGTCCAGCTGCCAGACGACAGTTTCAATTCGGAGGCCTATTTTCTTCCCCTCTTCGGCCGGCCGGATAACACCAGTGCATGCGAGTGCGAACGAACCGAAGACGCTAATCTTGCCCAGAGTCTGCATCTCCTAAACTCGCCGCACATCCACGAAAAGCTGACGGCCAGCCAGGCTCGTGCTGCCCGTCTGGCCGCCGATTTGGACCACACGCCTCAGGAAAAGATTCGGGAGCTCTATCACCGGGCCTACGCCCGCGAACCGGAAACAGAGGAACTGGCTGCCGCCACCCAGCATATCGAGGATAGGGCTAAAGGCTCCACCGGCGAGAGTTCGGAGGAGGGGCTGCGCCAGGCTTACGAAGACATTCTCTGGGCGCTGATCAATACCAAGGAATTCATCTTCAATCACTGAGTACTCTGGTTAACTGTGGCTTACCCTTGCCCTTACCCCTGCCTTTGCCCGTGTCCATGTCCTTGCCGGTCCGCGCCCTTCATGCGGCCAGAAGAAGTCGGAACGGGCAAGGGCACGGGCAAGGGTAGGATGGCGTATAGCAGGCTGGCGGTTTCAATCCTCTCGGTCTGGCTGGGTGTGGTCTCAGAGGTCCCAGCCCAGCTGCCTTTGGCTCGGTTGCTCGCGGTGTTTCCAGCTGGAGGGCATCAGGGGAGCACGTTCGAAGTGAACGTGACCGGGCAGGATCTGGATGAGGTAAGCCATCTTCGTTTCTCGCATCTCGGAATCAGTGCCCAGCCAGTCCTGACCGAACCCACACCGCTTCGCGATCTGCGGGAACCCGTGGCTGGGAAGTTCACCGTAACCATTTCCGCCGAAGTTCCATCAGGTCTCTATGACCTGCGCGCCGTCGGCAGGTACGGAGTCTCGAATCCCCGCGCCTTCATGGTGGATGATCGACCCGAGAGGGTGGAGAAGTCTCCAAATCAGAGCCCTGCCAATGCCCAAAAGCTTGAGCTGGGCACCGTCGTCAACGGGCAGGCCGACAAGGACGGCGCCGATTACTTCAGGTTCAGCTCCGAGAAGGGGCAGCGCATTCTGGTCGACTGCTGGGCCCAGCGCGTCGACTCTCCCATGGATGCGACCCTGGTTCTGTACGACGCAGCGGGAAGGGAACTGGATCACAACCGCGACCACGACCGTCGCGATCCACTATTGGATTTCACCGCGCCCGCATCGGCTGAGTATGTGCTGAAAGTCTACGACTTCCTGTATGGGGGTGGTGAGGAGTACGTCTATCGTTTGGCTATCGGAACACGTCCGCACCTGGATTTCATCTTTCCAGCCGCGGGAGAGCCCGGCAGCAAGAGGCAGTATCTCCTTTACGGACGCAACTTGCCGGGAGGGACACTGTCGGATTTAATCGTTGACGGAAAACGCCTGGAGAAGAAGACGGTCGAGATCGAGCTCCCCACTACTGGTGAAGCACAAGTACTGCCAGCCGCCATGGCCTTCCTGGAGCCCGAACAGGTGGTCTGGGGTGGGGTTGAGTATCGGCTGTGGTCCACCCAGGGAGTGTCCAATCCTGTGAGGGTGGGCTTTGCCACAGCACCCGTCGTGATCGAGGAGGGGACGAACGATCAGCCGAGTCAAGCTCAAGAGGTCCAGCCTCCCTGTGAGGTTACGGGGCGGTTCTTTCCCAGTGGGGATCAGGACTGGTTCACTTTCCAGGCCAAAGAGAAAGGCGTCTACTGGATCGAAGTGCTTTCCCGCCGCCTGGGCCTGCCGACGGATCCGTCGCTGCTCCTCGAGCGAGTTACGATCGACTCTGAGGGTAGAGAGCAGATCTTGGACATTGTCGAAATCGATGATGCCACTCCAGTCCTGGGTAACAGGCAATACCAGAGCGCCAACCACGATCCGGTTTTTCGTATCGAGGCAGTCGAGGGTGGCACCTACCGTATTCGGGTCCGCGACCTTTACGGCGGAGCAGGAGGCAGTCCCTCTCATTTGTATCGCCTGTCGATTCGCGAAGGCCACCCCGATTTCTATCTGCTGGCCCTGACGCGAGATCGGCGGGATAACGCCCTGGTGGCCAGCCTCTGGGTGCCCTATTTGCGCAAGGGTGAGAGCATGGCCCTGAAGGTGTTTGCCGTCCGGCGCGATGACTTCGAGGGTGAGATTTCGCTCGAGGTCGAGGGTTTACCACCGGGAGTCAGCTGTGGGCCGGCGCTGATCGCCGCAAACCGATCCGAGACAGACCTCATTTGCAGTGTCGCAAGGGATTCCGCCGCGGAGACTGCTGCTATCAGGATCTTGGGCAAGGCCCGGCTGGGTGGTGCCCAGGTCGTGCGGGAAGCCCTTTGGGCCTCACCTCTTCGGGGTGTGCCGGATCTCAGGGGGAGCCATTTCCAATCGCGGCTGACGCGGGAGCTGGTGCTGGCCGTCAGCGAGAAAGAAACAATGCCCTTGCTTCCCGGTTTCGAAGTCGAAACCCAAGAATGGGAGACGTCGCTGGCGGGGAAGCTGGACATTCCCTTCAGGATCACCGGGAGCAGCCAGTTTCGGGAGGATTTACTCATTCGGCCCGTCGGTATCCCCGGGATGTGGAAGGCCGATCCGGTATCCGTTGACTCTACAGGGGAAGGGATCCTGACGTTGGAATTGCCCCGTCCCTTGACTCCCCGTCTCAAGGTGGAGCCGGGGCAGTACACCTTCTATCTGGAGGGGACTACGCCGATCCCCTATCGCAACAATCCTGAGGCGGCTAAAGAAGACCGGCAAGAAGCAAAAAGGATCGAGGAGTTGGGCTCAGAACTTGCGGTGGCGGCCCAGCATGCAGCCGAGACCGGAGCTGGGGTCGAGGGCAAGGTGAATGGGGTTGCCCAATCCGCAGCCCAGGCCAAGGACGCCCAGAAGGAAAGAATCAGGGTGGCTCGGCGTGCAAAAGAGGCGGCTGAAAAGGCCAGACTCAAGAAGGTCAGAGTCGCCTTTTACTCGGCGCCGCAAACCTTGACCATCACACAGTCTCCTATTGTCCTTTCTCTCGGGCCAGTCCCCGAACGGCTCAAGCCGGGGGCGTCGGTCGAGATCTCCGTCGGCGTCGAGCGGTTGTATGACTACGATGAACCAGTCGAGCTTCGTCTGATAGTTCCCGAAGATCGGGTCGGTATACGGAGCAGCCCCATCAGCATCCCAAAAGGGGAGAGTCAGGCCACTCTTCTGGTGGAGGTTGCACAGGAGACGGTGCCGGGTGAGTACAGCCTCACGGTTCAGGTTCAGCTCGAGCTCAATGGGCAGGATCTGGAAGTGGAGGAGAGGGTTTCGTTCCAGGTGGAAGCGCCCGAAAAGTCCGGCTGAACCGGATCGTACATGAAAGCAACTACTCGAGCCATGGAAACCTGAAGCGCGAGCGAGGGGTTGGGGATCTGCGAGATTCTGCTGTTGTCCAGCTCTCTCCTCGAAACGTGGGGCATACTGCTAACGAGTCAAGTCGTTCGCGGCTCTGCTGGCTGTAGCTGTTTCCGGTACTGTTCACTGATCACTTCACCACTGCCAGGTTTACCCTGTTTTTTCTACACTGAAAGTGTTATTGCCAAAAGGTTACCTATGTATCGGGAGTTACATCGCAAGCGCTCAGCCGGACGGGCGGACGGGAGTCCGATCGTTGTGTTACTCCTGATTTGCTGGGTAGCGGCCCAGCTTTCGGAAGAGAGTTTTGCCGGCGGCTCCCAGTCGATTGCGATCATCCCGACGAAACGCAGCCAGCCCGTTGACTTCAGGCAGGATCTTTTACCCATTCTCAAGAAAAACTGTCTGGCCTGTCATAACCAGACCGTGGCACTGGGCGGCCTCACACTGGAGACTCGTGAGAGCGTTTTAAAAGGCGGCAACACCGGTCCAGTTGTGGTTCCGAAGCAAAGCGATGAGAGCATTCTTTTGCAACGCGCTGCTCATCGAGTCCAACCCTTCATGCCTCCCGTCGGGAATGCTGTCGGCGCGGTTGCGCTTACTTCCGACGAGTTGAGCCTTCTCAAACTATGGATCGACCAGGGAGCCACGGGGAAGGATCAGAGCCCCACCGAGAGCCGAGCCACCTGGAAGCCATTGCCGGCCGCCGTCAACCCCATTTATGCCGCCGCCCTCAGTTGGGACGGACAATACGCAGCCTGCGGGCGTGCCAACCGTATTTTCCTGTATCGCGTTTCCTCGGGTGGCCTGGTGCAAGCGCTGATGGACCCTGGTTTGCAAGAAGCCGGCGTTCCCATGAGGGTGGGCCCGGCTCATCGAGACCTGGTTCACTCCCTGGCTTTCAATCCGCGTGTCAATCTTCTGGCCTCGGGGGGATACCGCACGGTCAAGCTGTGGCGGCGGCCGGATGGCGTGCGCAAGATGGATCTGTGGGGAGCAGGAGATCCCGTGCGAAGCCTGGCCGTGAGCCCTGATGAGAGCTGGGTGGTGGCCGGAGGTGTAGGCGGAGAGATCACGCTGTGGGAGCTGTCTTCGGGCAGCTTGGTGCGCAGGTTCGAGGCGCACAGCGGAGCCGTGACTCAGATTGTGTTCGGACCGAGCGGGAGCTGTTTTATATCCGGATCTCTGGACGGAATCCTACGCATCTGGGACAGGAGCAGTGGCGACCTGTTGGGACAGGCTGAAGCCCGGTCGCCCATCCACGCCCTAGCCCTGACTGGCCAGGGTACACGGGTGGCTTCGGGCGGTTCAGATGGTGTGATCCGAATCTGGCCGACTCGCTGCGATGCGGCTCCAGTCAATTTTCTCGCTCCAATTCGGGAGATCCACGCTCATCCGCTGGCCCTGACATCTCTAGTCTCCATTGAGGGAGACGGTAAACAGCTTCTTTCCGGTGGTGAGGATGGCACCGTGCGCCAATGGAACTGGGTGCAAGGGAAGCAAATACAGCAGATGAACCACAGTGCCGGTGTGACGGCGGTGGCCGCCAGTCCGGACGGGCTGCGATTCGCCTCGGCTGGCGTGGACAATGTGACCAGGCTCTGGAGCAGTGATGGTGGCAAGCTCCTGGCTGAAATGACGGGTGACCCCCGCCTGCGGCAGCGTCTTGCCCGCCTGGATCGTGATCTGATCGTCGCCAAGCAGAAACTCCAGACTGAAGACCAGCTGCGCACGGAGGCTCAGGAACGCTGGGAGGAGAAATCCAAAGCAAGCAGCTCCGCCGCGGCCAACCGAGTCAGAGCCAAGCGGGAGTTTGTCCGAAAGACAACATCAGTACAATTGGCCGCCTCAGAAAAAGAGGCGGCAGAGAGGCAGGCTGCCGCTCTGGCGGAACGGGTTGCCAAACAGAAGGAGATCGCCGGGACCCCAGCAGAAACAGCCGGTGATCCGATCGTTGCTGCCGGACGTGAAGCTTTGGTTAGAGCTGCCGCGGAGGCAAAGGAGCGGGCTCGCCGGCTGACCGCTCTTGCCGAGAAGGCTATCCAGGAAGCCAGAGATGCCCGAGGCGCGAAGACGGCGGCCGCAGAGCAGGCGGAGTCGGCCCTACAACTGGCCCAAAAAGCAGCGGCCGACTTGATTCAGGCCGAAACTGCTCTGGCAGGTGAGGAAGCCGGACTCGAGGAAGTGAAAGCCGATCTCAAAACCGCCCGCAAAGCCGCGGCCGGGTCCGAGAAGCGGATCCTCACCCTTGGCTTTTCGCCTGACTCTGTGCAGTTGGCCACGAGTGGGGACGCTCATCTGATCCACATCTGGGATTCGGACAGCGGACAGGCTCTGGACACGCTGGAGGGCGCGGGAGCGGCAGTGCGCGCTCTGACCTTTACCCCCGGCGGCAACCTGCTGTCGGGATCAGACAACCAGCAAACGGTGCTTTGGGATCCCGATCCTGCCTGGTCGCTGCGGAACACGATCGGCAGCGTGGAGGATGACGGACAGCTGAGCGGTCGGATCAGTGCCTTGGCCTTTAGTCCGGATGGCCAGCTGCTGGCCACGGGCGGCGGCCAACCCTCTCGAAGCGGCGAAGTGAAGCTCTGGGATCCGGCCCAGGGCAAGCTCGTCCGGAACTTGGCTGACGCCCATAGCGATACGGTCTTCGGTCTGGAGTTCTCCCCCGACGGGAAGTACCTGGCGAGCGCAGCTGCCGACCGTCTGGTCAAGGTCTTCGACTCGGTCGAAGGTGATCTGGTCCGTGTCTTCGAAGGACATACGCATCATGTGCTGGACGTCGCCTGGCGGGCCGACGGCCAACTCTTGGCCAGTTGCGGGGCTGACAAAGTGATCAAAGTCTGGGACTTCAAAACGGGAGAGCAGAAGGAGACGATCGGTGGCTTCGAGAAGGAGATCACCTCAATCAGCTTCGTGGGGACCGGGGATGATCTGCTGACCAGTTCGGGAGACGGGCTTGTCCGCCTGGGGGAGCGCCATTTCCGCGGCGCCCACGATTTCCTCTACACAACGGCCTCCAGTGTAGATGGCCAGACCGTCATCGCCGGCGGGCAGGATGGTGTGCTCCGTGTCTGGCACGCAGACGGCAGCCTTCTTCACACACTGAGTCCAACTAACGATTCAATCCCGGAATAGCAGGTGGCGGTGCGTGCCGATGTGCGCACCGTGGCCTCACACGGTTCGAGTCTCCCGGTCAAGGGGCGATGCTCTTTGACAGCCAGGGGAGGGTAAGCGTATACTTATCGGGATTTCTTCAGTACAAGGCCTCCTGAAGCTGTCTCAAAAGAAAAACTGAAGGCCTAGTCAGTCTCACCCCTGCGAAAGATACCCCCAAGGAATAAACGAATTGACTGTGGTACGGACAAGAATCCGCCCATGTTCTCTGCTCCTTTTGCGGTCGGGATTCCAAGGCGTGAAGACGAGGATATTCTCTTAGGAGGAGAACATGAGTAAGAAACTGTATGTTGGTGGTTTGCCCTATTCCGTTGACGAGGATCGGCTGGAGGAACTCTTCTCAGCCCACGGGGACGTCGAGTCCGCCAAAGTGATCACGGACCGGATGACAGGGAGATCACGGGGCTTCGGTTTTGTGGAAATGGAATCTGCTGACGCCCAAAAGGCCATGGATGCCCTTAACGGTACTGATCTTGAAGGGCGGACCCTGACGGTCAATGAGGCCAAGCCCCGAGAGAATCGATCGGGCGGTTTCGGTGGCGGTGGTGGAGGTGGTGGCTACGGTGGCGGCGGCGGTCGTGACCGCTGGTAGCCCTGTAGGCTGCGAACACTAGACCAGAAAAGGGGGCGAACAAGTTGTTCGCCCCTTTTTTTGCGCGGCCAGCTAGGTTTCTCGGCCGCGAAGGCTGGGCACTCGATCAGTTCGCTCCTAGTGAGAAGGCACCAATGTGAAACTTCCCCTAGCGTGCAACGTGGAGTATCACAGGGACTTCGTCTCGAAAGAGGATAGCGCTGCACTGTTTAGCTGGATCTGAGACCTGACCTCAATAGAGATCGTAATCGCTGATAGGATGGTACACCATTTGGACACTGGAAAGATGATGTTTGTGGACTCAGAATTGACCTCATTCTCTCTACTGCAGGAAGCGCATGGGAGGAGAATCGAGTGGCCGCCCGGCTGGAAGGGGGAGGGAGGGGTAGACTGATCTCAAGACCAACAACCCAGCTGGTTTGCCCTGAACTGGTTGAGTGCTCAGGGTCACGCAGAAACGCTTCAAACGATCAAGGTGTTGGGGCTGACTGGAATCCATGTAGATTGCCACCGCCCCTTTCCACCTCAGATCATCAGCTGCTCCGTCCGGTTCTATCATCGATTAGCTGAGTTCCCGAGACACCGAATCCTGTGACGTTCTTTCGTCAATTCCTTCGGGCTCATGTCCCAGGTTCTGAGCCTCCGGCTAAGACGAACGGCGGCTTGGAGACCACCGCCACTACTCATGGCGAGGTCGGCGCCCGCTGTTGATAAGCCGCAGCAGATCCGCTAACTCGAAGACAGGTAAGCCACTGGTTTGACCAGTGAGACTTTAAAGGTTTGACATTTAGATTCAGTAATAGGATGCCTCCTTTGGGGCTTGGCGGTACCCACAAAGGAGGCATAAAGTATGTCATATGAGAGCTTAAGCCATACCCGATGGGACTGCAAATACCATATTGTGTTTGTCCCCAAAGGGAGAAGGAAAGTGCTGTACGGAAAGATTCGAGAGTTTCTGGGCCCGGTCTTCCGAGAACTGGCGAGGCAAAGGGAGAGCAGCATTCTGGAAGGGCACATGGTGGTAGACCATGTGCATATGTTGATCCAGGTGCCGCCGAAGTATTCGGTGGCTCAAGTGATTGGCTACCTGAAGGGGAAAAGCGCGATTGCCGTGGCCCGCCAATTTGGAGGCAGGAAGCGCAACTTCAACGGCGAGAAGTTGTGGGCGCGCGGCTATGCGGTCTCCACAGTTGGATTCGAGGAGAAGCAAATTCGCAAGTACATTCGCCACCAAGATCACCTCGACGGTAAAGACGACGGCTTGTTTTAACGACTAAGGATTGGCCGCCCTTGGGGCGGCTCACAACCGCCAAGCTCCCCGCTCTGCGGGGACGTTATGACTTGGCCTTGCGTAGGTTGAGATCCTGTCCGTCTTGAATCCGCACGCTTGAAGCATGACACAACGGAAGATTGGTAAGTTCACAGTCGAAGAGAAGCCGCTCGGCAAGGGGGGCATGGGAGTCGTCTACAAGGCCTTCGACCCCATGCTCAAGAGGCACGTTGCGATCAAGTTGATGCATGGCATGATCGGAGACGACCCGGCTTCACTAGAGCGCTTTTACGAGGAAGCCCGCACGGCCGTGCGCCTCCAGCATCGAAACATCGTAGCCGTCTACGACATGGGGACGGACGGCGACGATCCCTACATCGTGATGGAGTTTATTCCAGGGGAAGATCTCAAGACACTCATCGACAGCCGCGCTTTCCTCCCGTTTCGTACGAAGCTTCAGATCATCAGTGAGTTGTGTGTCGCCCTGGACCACGCTCACTCAAATGAGGTCATTCATCGCGATGTCAAACCGGGCAACGTTCGAATCAAGGACGATGGCGAAGTCAAGGTCCTGGATTTCGGAATCGCCAAAGTAGCTTCGCTGGATCTGACTGCGTCGGGGGTGCAAGTAGGGAGTCCCAACTACATGTCCCCGGAACAGATCAAAGGGCAGAAGCTTGACGGTCGCAGCGATCTCTGGTCGGTCGGTGTCATCCTTTATGAGCTTTTGACCTTCATACGTCCGTTTGACAGCGAAGACCTGGTTGCCATCCAGTGGAAGATCGTGAACGAGTCACCTCTTCCTCTGGGCGATCTCCTCCCTGGCTGTTGTCCGATGTTGACGGAAATCATCGATCGGGCTCTCTCAAAGGAAAGGGAAGATCGATTCGGCAAAGGTTCCGACATTGTTGAGGCTCTCAGTCGGTTCTTGGACCAACTGCCTGCAGAGACCCAAGCACTTGAATCGGACGTCAAGTCCCATCAGGATCAGCTTCAGCGCTTCTGCAAGAGTTTGGAGGGACCGGTTTCTCAGCGGCTGGCTGATCCATTGCAGTTCGAGGTTGTCCAACCGGAGGGCACTGCAGACGATTATGGCATGTTGCTGCACTGGAACAAGGCGATTCTCGATCGTCTTCGCGAGGCGGAGCAGTTGGGAGTCTCTAAAGCTGCAGATAGGGCTGAGGAGCAGCTGGAGCCTGGTGGCGCTCTGGACAAGACTATCAATAGCACGGTCGTACGGACCGGCGAGGCAGGGAGGCAGCCGCCGGCCGAGCAAGCTCTGGAACTTCAGCGAGAGCATGCAGAAAAGCTTGACCTGGCCGAATCCTTCTTTGAACAGGACCAAGCCAGGTGTCGCGAGCTTTGCGAAGAAGTTCTGGACTCGGATCCCGAGCATCCACGGGCCACAGAGCTTCGAGATCGAGTTCTGCAGCTACAGGAGCGACGGCGGCGCCTCGACGAATTGTGGATGCAAGCTCAACAGGAGACGGGCGATCAGGAGGCCCGTCTGGAAACTGCCTCGAGAGCGCTGGAGCTGAATCCGGATAGCAGCCGATTCAAGGAAATTCAGGAGCGGGCCCTGGCTGACCTGGAAAAGAAACAAAGACTGGAGCAAACGCTAACCATCGCAAGCGGTCACCTCGAAGACCAGGACTTTGAGACCAGTCAGGCAGTCGCAGCAGAAGGACTTCAACTGGATCCGGATCACAGCGGTCTGAGAGGGATCCTGGCGCTTTCCGAAGAAAGGATTGCCGAACGGGATCGTGCAGGTCGACGGCCCTCCCGACGCAAGTGGGTCTACACCGCAGTAGCCGCTATTGCGGTCCTGGTCATAGGCCTTTACTTCGCCCTGCCGGAAGAGGTCACTCTCTGGGTTCTGAATCGGACAGGCATAGTGCCGTCTCCGACTGACTCAGCTCCTGATGCGGGTACTGACATCGCTCAACTCCTAGGAGAAGCCGAGGGAGATCTGCAGGCGAAAAGGTTCGAACAGTCGGCCAAGAAGGCGCAGGTTATCTTGAAGTTGTCGCCCGGCAACCGAAGGGCTCAGGAAATCTTGGATAGAGGAAATCAGGCTTTGAGGGAGATTGCCGAGGGTGTCGAGAAGCGAAGATCGCTAGTCCAAGCTGGCAACCTGGCAGAAGTGGGACGGGCCCCTACAGGCGTAGTCGAACGCGACCCGGAGAACAGGGAAGACAGAGTGCTCGTGAAGGAAAAACTCTCGGACTCGCCGCCCCAACCCTCAGATGATACCAGGTCGGCAATGAGACGGGGAAGAGGTAAGACTTCGGCAGCTGACACTTCCAGGTCAAGGCGAGCTGGCTCCGGGGAGGGCTCATCCGAAGTCTCTGAAGATGACCCGAAACTGACAGCCGGTGAAAGGGCCAATCGAGTTGCTGTCTCGAAACTTCTGCGACGGTTGGAAGAGGCGTATGAGACGAAGGACATAGAGGCCTTCGGGACGTTCTGGCCGAGCTTTCCGGAGTCGAGGCGAGAGGCGTTGGAAGACAACTTTAGACGGGCTATTTCAATCGTAGTTGATTTTCAGCTCATTGACTCGAAGTTCTCCGGCGACACCGGATTCGTTACAGCCAAGCGCAGAGATCGTTGGATAATGCAGGATAGAGAAGGAAACAGTGAGATCGAGGTCCGGATTGCTGTTCGAAAGAATGGGAAGCTGTGGGTGATAGAGTCTCTTGAATCGGTGGATAAAGTGAGCATCGAAGTCGAGGAGCAGAGCGGAAATGAGTCGGGGAACGCCGATCCCTAGACGCGAATCGTATAGTCAGGAGCTTGAAAACACTGTGTTTGGAGAGACAGTCGACTACCACTCCGGTAGGATCATCAGTGTCTGATGGAACCCTGTCAAGCCTTCGGCTGTATCTATGACTGGCTGGCAGGGGTGCTAGCATGAGCAAAGAACGAAGATCCGCCCCCATGGCCGCCGATCTCAACGGGCGTACGGCCGTCGTTACGGGCGGTGGTACGGGCATCGGCCACGCCGTATCCCTTGCGTTTGCGCGCTGTGGCGCCTCCGTGGTCGTCAACTACAGCCGGAGCCAAGCTGAGTCTGAGGACACGGCTCGGATGATCCAGCAGGCAGGTGGTCAGGCTATCACGGTGCGCGCTGATGTGAAGAACGAAGAACAGGTGGCCGCCCTCATGAAGGCTGCGGTGGATACATTCGGCGGCCTGGACATTGTTGTGGCCAACGCCGGAGCCCCCAGCAAGGGTCATCTCACCAGCGATCTCACCGAGGAGCAGTGGGACCATGATCTGGGCGTCAACTGTCGAAGCGCCTTCTTCTGTGTGAAGCACGCCATGGCCCACCTGCCCGATGGGCGGGGCCGTATCATCCTCACCGGCTCCCTGAGCGCCCGCACCGGTGCCACACCCGGTGCCCTGACCTATGTCGCCTCCAAAGCTGCACTCGAGGGTATGACCCGCAACTGGGCCCAGGAGTTCGGGCCGCGAGGTATCACCGTCAACACCATTTCCCCCGGCATCATCCACACCCGGATCCACGATCAGGGAACTTCTTCGGAGCGCTATCAGTACCTGATCGGGCGCATTCCCCTGGGCCGAGACGGTCAGCCCGAGGATTGTGTTGGTGCCTATCTACTGCTGGCCAGCGATGAAGGCAGCTTCATTACCGGGCAGGTCATCGAGGTAGGTGGAGGGATGCTGGCATCGTAGGATCGTCGTACTCGTGCGCATTTTCAAGGAGACCAGATCGTTCCACGGAGGTCCAGATGATGAAAGCCCTTGTCGTAGTCCTGGCCTTGGCAGGAACCTTCACGCTACTTTTCTCTTCTGGATCGGACGATCACCGAATCCAGGTCCAGACCGGGAAGGTGGTCCAGATCCTCCCCGTGGGCCGCGGCTCCAGCATGATGAAAATGCTCCGGCATCCGGAAGGGAGCATCTACCTGAATACGCAGAGTACGGATACCTCGAGGAGCTTGGCGAGGAGTCGTGATGATGGCAAGACCTGGAGCATTCTTCCCATCCGTTTTTCCCCGGAAGTTCCCGAAGGACAGCATGCTGCCGGCTTTGGAATCAGCTCCGACGGTAGGCTCTGGTTGATCCACCAGGGAAATCCGCGCTCTCAGGGTGGGGAGGAGCTGCGCTATCGCGAGAAACAGATTTTCGTGGCGACCTCCAGTGACGGAGGCGACAGCTGGAAGAGCACTCCCTTCGACTTCACCAATTTTTCGCCTGGGGGCGCTCAGGATCCCTATGCCGTGGGTCAGGTGGCCTGGTGCTACCCGAACTTTATCGCCAGGCCCGACGGTGTCATGGCGTTCTCCATGAGCATGCGCTACTCCGACTGGGATGACTGGATGCAGCAGGACCATTCAAGACCGGGAATACGGGATGTGATGGTCCGAAGCCTGGACGGTGGCAAGACCTGGGCCGATCCCACTGTCGTGCATCAACATGCTACCGAGACCGACTATGCCGTCGACCCTGAGGATCCCAAGCGCATTCTGGCTCTAGCCAGGAAACAGCGGAAGGTCCTGCCCGGAGAGGATCCACATGAGCTGGCCCAACTGACGGGTGCTCCCCCACCCGGCAAACCCGGTGGGAGCTATCCCTACAAGGGATCGGTTCTGCTGGAATCCAGCGATGGAGGCCGCACATTTAAGGAGCTCCCCAACAGCTACACTGGATTCTATGCCCATCGCGGCACGATCTATTGGAGCCCGGACGACGTGGTCATCGTGAGCCACAACACCGGCTACTACCAAGACCTGGTGCCTCCGACGGCGCGTCGATGCGCACGGATCAGCATGGATGGAGGGAGAACCTGGGTGAATGGATCCAGGGCAGGGACGCCCAATTTGAACGAGTCCACCCGCTTTACGGACATCATCGCCTACAACACCATCGCCGTGGGTAAGGATCGCTTCTTCTCTGCCTACAGCATCATGTCGGAGCCCGCAGGGAACCGGCGGTTGGGTTCCTGTGAAGGATTCTTCTGGAGCCTGACCAGAGGCCCGAGCTAGGGACTGCTGATCGGGAAAGGGGAGACAAGTGGCTTTGGTCTCCAGGCCGAAGTCTTGTTTTTCAGAGCCTCTGGCTCGGGACAGTGCCCTGGGGACCACCGCAAGAGGCAACATCATGACTTCATCCCTTTTGCACGACATGGACCGCAAGCGAGGGCAGTTGCTGCGTGACGGATATGTTATCCTGCGGCAGTTCGTGCCCGCGGATCGCCTGGATCGCCTGCGAAATGACGTCGAAGCTGCTGTCGAAGCTGGCCTTCGACCTGCATCGGAAGAGTCGCGAAAGTGTGGGCGAGACAGTTAGACGAGACAGCTAGCAGCCTGTCTACGATTGGCAGCTGCAGCAACTCGCAGAGCGCTTTTCCGGCGAAGAATTGCAACGACTGCAGCAGCGGTTCGGACCGGTAGATGAAAACTTGAAGGGCATTGCACCGGGACATGTTGCCGGTTTTCTGGGCCCGAGGACCGATTATGAGTTCGAGAACGTGCCGGAAGGGATGAGCGACAAAGCCATCGGCCCGTCCCGCCGCATCGGCCCGTCCCGTCGCCACCCAGAGGGCAGATGGGGGTTGTGGACGATCTCTGCGTTGGTCGTCGTCGAAGATGGCAAAGCATCGTCTTCCTCCTCCTGCCTTGACCTCGCCTCCTCGTCGCTTCGGGCGTCGCCACTCGAAGGGCAGGGAAGTGAGGAATGAGACTCACCGTGGGACAGGTTACAACATGCACATGTACGGCAAGTCAGAGGCCAGGACCCCCGAAGAATATATCGCGGGAGTCGACGATCATCGCCGGGACGATATCCAACGCCTCCATGACTTGGTTCGCGAGATTGCCCCGGAGCTCGAGCCCACGATGGAGTTCGGGATCCTGGGGTACTTGCGTCGCTCATTATCCGTGAGACGGCTAAGGGTTCCTAATGAATAGGATCATGACCCAGCTGCCGATGGTCTGCGCAATCGCGCTCGGTATGTCTGGGGACGGTGATGCCGGACCTTCTCGTACAACGATCATGGCTTTTGTGGAGAAGCACTGCGTGTAGTGTCACGGACCCGACAGAATCGTTTGGTGGAGGTTAAAGATCAGATTGCCAAAGTCGGTCTCGTGCCGGACGAAAAATATAGTTCAACGTTGGGGACGGATCGGCTCGCCGCTCACTTTGGCAACAACGTAATAGGAACCAAGATATGAACCAAGCGCTGTTTTCCTCCCTGGACTACTCTCTGTTGTTGGTTTACCTGATTGTGGTGGTGGGCATTGGGGTCTGGGTAGGGAGAGGACAGGAAAATACTGAAGATTATTTTTTGGCTGGCCGTTCGATGGGCTGGTTTCCCATTGGGATTTCCACGATCGCCAGCTTGTACAGCGCGATCAGCTATATGGGGAGCCCATCCGAGTACCGCACCCATGACTTGAGACTGACGGTGGGCATGCTGTCCATGATCCCCACGGCCGCAGTGGTGATGTACGTCTTTATGCCTTTCTACCACCGGCTCCAGGTCTATACCGCCTACGAGTACCTGGAGAAGCGATTCAACGTGAAGGTACGCGCGCTCGCGAGCGGAATCTTCGTTGTCTGGCGCATTCTCTGGATGGGGACAGCCGTCTACGTACCCTCACTGGTGCTTCATACGATTACAGGCTTTCCATTGGTGCCCATGATTTTGTGTGTAGGCGTCGTTGCTACGCTGTACACGGTGGTTGGCGGGATGCGGGCTGTGATCTGGACCGATGTCGCTCAGTTTTTCGTTCTCTCTATAGGGTCGCTGCTGGCCCTGTGGATTTTGAGTTCCCACACCTCGGGGTTCTCTGGAATCTGGGCGCTGGCTGAACAGGGCGGAAAGACCCGAATCCTGGATTAGTCTTTGGATCCGACAATTCGGCTCACGACCTGGGGCGCTTTCTTCGGCGCTCTAATTGGCAACCTGGCAATGTATGGAGCGGACCAGGTGAGCGTTCAGCGCTATCTGGCAGCTGGATCCTTGAAGGGGATGCAGAAATCCTTTGTCCTGAACACCGTGGGTGGTTGGTCAATGGGCCTCCTGATGATCTGGATTGGATTGGGACTCTATGCCTTTTATGCTATGAATCCAGGCCAATTGCCGGAGGCCATTGGCGGGGACAAGGTCTTCCCCTATTTCATCGCTACCGAAATGCCCTTGGGGCTTCGAGGCGTCATGATTGCGGCTATTCTGGCTGCTGCCATGTCTTCGATTGATTCGGGTCTGAATTCTTGTACCGCGGCCCTCGTTGCTGATTTCTTCAAGCGGTTTGGGTGGTTGACCAGCTGGGCCACGAAGGCCCCCCAGGAGAACTCGTCTGAGCAGGAGCTTCGGATTTCGCGAATCTTGACCCTGGTACTGGGCATCCTGGTTACGGTATTGGCGTGCTTCGTTGGAGCCCTGGGCACGATCATCGAGATCACCAACAAGCTGGTCAACAGTTTTGCTGGGCCGATGCTGGGTATCTTCGTGCTAGGAATGCTCACTCGTAAGACAGAGTGGCGAGGGGCCTTTGTCGGGCTATTGTCAGGCACGCTGGTTACTGCCTTCTGCATCATCGAAGACTATCCTTCCTTTATTTGGTTCGGCCCTATTGGAGCTGTTGTGACGGTACTCGTGGGTAAAGCCACGAGTCGGTTGGTCGGCAGCGATGCCATTGAGCGTCCGGAACTGGTGTTTCAGTTTGGGCGTTTGAAGGCGGATAAAGGAGTCCAGGCAGACAATCCAGAGGCGTGAAGCAATTCTGGCCCTTGCCTGGGACGCTGAGCCCCCCCGCTACCCGCTGTCCTATTCCGCTTCAGGCTCCCCTGCCTGGCGGGCGTAGACCTGCTGGGCCTTGCGAAAGAGCCCCAGGACTTCCTCCTTCTGATGGGCCTTGGAGAAGACTCCGTGTCGATCCACCTTCCTGGCCAGATCATCGATCCAGCTCACGAAGTAGCGGGCATCGCCAGGAGAGCGAATAGGCTTGTCTCCGAGATAGCAGTAGACGGGGCTGGTATGGGCGAAAGTCTGGCTGTCGTTGGGAACCCAGCGGCTGGCAGGTCCCAGTACACGTGCAGCTATCCAGGAGCTCCTGGACAGCTTCAGCTCCGCTTCCAACTCGAGGCTCCCCTGATCGGCAGCGGCGGGAAGGCTGCGGACGGCAATGCCATTGACTATGATCTCCAACCGATCAACCGGCACCAGGGACGTGGATCGGACCTCCACTGACACCTTTACCCCAGACGAAGGAAAATGGATCTCCGCACCCGGGCCCTTCCCCTGGACCTTGAGCTCGAGAAGAGGGCCGTTGGTGGCAAAGCTTCGGCCCTCCTTGTAGGCCTGTATCCAGCGTCCATAGTCCAAATCAGACCCGGACTGAACATAGACCCGGGACGCTCCCAGGATGAAGTGCTTCTTGATGTTGACGAAGGTATCGGTGCCGGCCGACACGGCACACTTGAAGCCACAATTGAGAAGCCGGTACCAGAGCTCCATCGAGGCGATCTCATCCGAGTTGCTCAAGATATCCATGGCATCTACCCCACCCAGGGCCAGATCCACCGGGAGTTCGTAGGCCCGAGCACCGAATCCGCCGGGATCTGTCTTGCCCGGATGAACATAGGAGACGGCTCCACCCTGTCTCTGTGTCGCCTCGGCCTGGACGTAGTTGGCGGGATAGTCGTCAGGGTATAGGCTGCCCTTCCAGCCTGTGTAGAGGGGCTCGACCAGTCGCTTCAGGTTCAGAAGGGCCATGTGTCCGTAGAGCCGGAAATTCCGCATCTCCTCGTTCCAGTAGAGGATGTGACGGGAATCGGACAGGTCATCGGGCTTTCCCTGGAAGAAGCGCTGGTCGTGAACCCAGGTTCCTACCGAGTTGGCCACCATGAGATTGGCCACGTTGAGTCCCTCGGCTCGGGTCTGGAGTAGCAGGTCGGCTGGTGTCATGGTCTCGCCGCCGATGTAGTTGGCGTGGATGTGGACGTCACCCGAGTACCATCCTTCCTCTGCCAGACTCCAGGCAGGCTCCAGCTTCAACTCCAGACGATTGGTGCGACCAGCCTCGATGGGGATGACCCGCTTGAGAGGCGCCATTTCGATACCTTGAACTACTTCCAGGGTGGCTGCCCCCTGGGGAAGGGAGACAGAGAAACTTCCGTCGGCATAGAAGTAAGGTTCCCCTCTGAAGAGAGTCATGCGCTCCAATGCTCCGACCGGCGCCAGGGCGAGCCCATCGGAGCCTGTCAGGTAGCAGCGAGCTGCGGCTGCCGCTCCACTCTTGTCTCGGAGGGACACCTCCAGGCGACCTGCCCTTCGTATCTCCAAGCTCAGGGGCTGTCGAAGATGACGATCGCCGACTGCCAGCCGAAGCGCTGCCTCGTAGAAGCCGGGACGGCCTTCGAGTTCCAGCAGGAATCCCCTGGTTGCGCCTGCCGGAACGCCGAATTCCTCTCTCCCGGTCGGGTGGGTCTCCAGCCCTTCCCAGGAGCTGAAAATCACCGTGGGGACCGGGCTGCCGTTTCGGACGACCAGGGGCACGGTTCTGGAAGCGCCCTCGACGGCCGTCAGTGAGCTCGGTCCCTGAACCAATCTCGCGTTCCCCTCCCGGTCCAGTTGGACCTTGAAGAGATCATTCCCCGCCAGTCCCCAGAAAAGATCCCCGATCTGGCGGTCCAGCTCCCCGAGGGAAGGCGCCGGTGAACCGCCGAAGGTGTCCCCGAAGAGCTGCTTACTAATCATGCCCCGGGCCTGCCTCTCCGCTTGGAGTAGTGGCTCCCGGTTCCGGCGGGTGTCGCTCATCATCGAGAGGAGCAGTCTTTCGAGGGACTCGATCAGCTCTCCACCAAAGGGGATCAGCTCCTTGTAGGCGGCACTGTTGAGCACACCGGATTCATGTGCACTCAGGAGAGTAGGGGTCCAGAAGGAAAGAAAGAGAAGAGGGGGCAACAGTCTCAGCAAAGCTCGAGAAGGTTTTTTCCGAGGGCAAGTTGAGGACCCTTTGCAGCTGAAAAGCAGGGCATTGCACGTCATGGTCAGGGTGTAGCGGTCAGGTAGATTCTACAGGGCCGGCGAGACGCTTGCATTCTATTCCGATTCGATTCGACGGTCACCGGGCGTAGACCTCCGGTCTCCGATCCGGAATATGTCTGTTCGCATCCGGCGATGGCACCTGACTGAGGTCGATCGTCGTGATGGCAAAGCGCTGAGCGTCGTCGCTTGTGTCCTGTTCGATCCCGCCGTTCGGTCCGGTCACCAGTGCCTGGGACGGATGGGTGAAGGCGATGAAGATGCTGTTCTCGTAGGCACGCGTTCGCATCATGGCACGATTGAGGTCGTTGTGGAATCCGTAGGTGGGGTTGAATACGACCCGCGCGCCCTTCATGGCCAGGGTTCTCGTCGTCTCGGGCCAGCGGCGGTCGGCGCAGATCATGACACCGAATTTTCCGAAGTCCGAATCAAAGACATTGAGATGTCCGCCAGGGGTGTACTTGTGATCGTGACTCTGCAGATGCAGCTTGTCGTAGGAGCCGACGAGCTTTCCCTCGCGGTTGAAGACGAGCGCCGAATTGTAGGCCTCCTCGCCCACTTTGCGCGTGCAGCCATAGATCAACCAGACCCGATTGCGTCGCGCCCACTCGGCGGCAGTGAGCGTGTACTGAGAGGTTTCCGGGTCGATCGCATATCGGAGCATGTCCTCTTTGCGCACAGACTTCTCGGTGGACACGTAGCCATCGAGAAAGCACTCGGGCGTAACGACGACATCGACCGCCTGGTCGCGTTCGATGACCCCGAGGACATCCATCAAGGCACGATGGTTCTGATCGAGCTTGCCCTTCTTGGGAACGATCTTGACCTGGGCGACACGGATGGAGAGTCGCTGCTGCGACATCTCGGTTGTTGGCGATGCAGTCGGACGCGCGGCCACAGATTCTGCACCAGGACTTTCGCGGCAGCCTTGAAAAAGGACCGTTGGCAGAATCGTTCCGAGAATCACGACAGACGGAATACAGGCGCCGGCAACCCAATGCCTTGCTGGATGAACGCTCAGGTTTGCTCTCAGCATCATCGAAAAGATTATGCTAAGTGAGTTCCGGCAGAGCATCATGTCAAAGCCCGTGTGGAACCGGCGGCCCCAACCGTCCTCCCTTACCAGTCTTCGAACTCGTCATCACCGGAGGTGGCCCTTGCCATGTCGATGGCTTCCCCAGCTGCATCGGCGATGTCCTCGTCCTTGGAGTCGAGCAGGTGGCCGAGTACGTCCCCAGCCTTCTCGGGACGAATGTAGGGGACAGCCTCGATGGCAGCGAGGAGCTTGGTCCTTGTTGGTTTTCCTCGAGGTCAGCAGCCCTTTGACGCGCGACCAGGCCCCCTTCAGCGACCAGTTGCCTGCCGCCTCGACGGCGTGTTGTCGAATCCACTTGTTCTTGCTTTCCAACGATTCCAATATCTGAGCGTCGAAGCCGCGGAGATAGATCATTGAGAAGACTGCCGTCAGTTTCCACTCCTCGTCGTCGCTGGCATAGGCGGTTTCGATTGCACCCCGATGCCGTGAAATGGATGACGCCTCCCAACCGCCTATCTGAGGTGACCGAGGCGGCTCCAGCCACCAGTTTACCCATTCCGTCGGTGGACACCAAGAGTGGGGACGCTGTATGCGTTACGTAAGGTAGAATGCGGTGATAGAATCTCTAGATGATCCGGAGCTTCAGGAGCCGTAGAACCAGGCGGTTCTTTGAGGGTGAACGGGTCCACGGTTTTCAGGGGTTTGCAGCGCAGGCTACTCGGAGGCTCACGGTTCTGGAAAGCGCCGAGTCCTTGCGAGACCTTGCAGAGTTGAAGAGTAACCGGCTCGAGTCGCTATCAGGTGATCGAATTGGGCAATACAGCATCCGCATCAATCGCCAATGGCGACTCTGTTTCCGTTGGGAAGATGAGGGTGCCTATGATGTGGAGATTGTTGACTACCACTAAGAGGATCCCGTCCCATGGATTTCAAGAATCGAATGCGGCCAGTCCATCCCGGCGAGGTACTGGGTGAAGAGCTTGAGGCGCTGGAAATGTCGGCGTCGGCTCTAGCGAAAGCGCTCGATGTACCAGTGAACCGAATCACTGCAATCCTGAACGGTACGCGTAGTGTCACGGCAAATACCGCCTTGCGTCTCTCTCGCTACCTCGGAACAACCGCAGAGTTCTGGATGAACCTACAGAAGACCTACGAGCTGCGAGTCGCTGAGAGACAGGTAGGCAAAAAGATCGCGAATAGGATCAAGCCCCACGCGGCCTGACCTTCATCCCTTGTCACTGGAACCGGCTCGGATGTTGCGGGAAAAAAGCCACCGAAGTCTTTCCTCAGGTTCAGCCCGAAGCAGTATCGCCACCACCAACGAAATCCCCAACCCCAACAACCCGAGCAAGTTCCACGTACCGGCAGAACGCATTGACCAACTTCATCTGCCTTGGACTCCAGCACTCCGCCTCCAGCAACTTCGGACTCGCCACCAGGACACAGGCAGGCTTTCGCTCCGCCTTGGTACTTGGCCAACCCACGATATTTGCATGGCGTGGGGGATCATTGTCAGGGTCCAGGTCTAACTCTGCTCCAAGAACCTCTTGAACCGTAACATCAGCACGCCCATGGATCCTACCGTCCGGGCGGTTCTTGAGAACGTGCTGTTCTCCCAGACTCCAAACCTCATTTTCAGTGAGACCTTTGGTCTGAAAGACGGAGGTCTGAAAGATTCCCGTACTTGGGTTCTCGAGCGGGGTGAAAGCTGACGACTTCACTCTCTTTGATTCACCTGCAAACTGGCTTGAGCTGAGGAGATGTCGAGTCAGAGGATCATTGGGTTTCGGGGTGCTAAAAGAGCTATTGACCTTCTTCACGTTGTGTTCACACGCGAAAGCTCGTTCAAAAGCCCCTCTGGGATCTCGTCCTGGAATATCAAGGCTCCATAGGTCTCATCACGTCCGAAGATTCCCGCGTATTTGAGCATGGAATCCTGGCCCAGGCTGACTGAAACAACGTTTCGCGGCCCCCCATACCATTCCATCTCTATCTCACCGTCGGGTTCGCACGAAAGGGAAGGACTTGAAAAGGTCAAGGGTAGAGGGTGGCGCTCTTTCGGGCTCTTTTTCGAGGTCGAGACGACGTCTATCCCAAGCTCTGGACGAACGCCAAGACAGGGAGCAAGGGGTATGCGGCATCTGCGAAAAACCACGCGTGCGATGTGGAGACTGCCCGAACCAGGCTTTCCTTCCTGTAACTGAGCAGATTCTCCTTGATTATCTTCAAGGGCGGCATGTCGTAGGTGTCTACCCCATGCTCCACAATGAGAGCTGTTGGTTCCTAGCAGTGGATTTCGACAAGGGTGCCTGGACGGAAGACGTTGGCGCATTCCTGGAGACGTGCCGCCGGAACACTGTTCCTACCTCGTTAGAGCGTTCGAGGTCCGGCAATGGAGCTCATGTCTGGATCTTCTTTACCGACCCCATATCCGCGAGCAGCGCCCGCAGGATGGGATGCTACCTCATCACAGAGACGATGGTCCGTCGTCACCAGCTCAGCATGAAGTCGTACGACCGTCTCTTCCCCAGCCAGGACACGATGCCGCGTGGAGGATTCGGAAATCTCATCGCGCTCCCGCTACAGAGTGAACCCCGTAAGCTCGGCAACACGGTCTTCCTGGACGATCAGCTCAAGGTCCATCCAGACCATCAGAAAGACCGAGCGCCTGCTGTTCACCTACGACTTAGAGGCCAAGGAACAGGGTCGTTGAGAGCCGCCTAAGCTAATCTGACAAAACCGTTCAGATCGATTGCTTCAGGGCTCCAGACTGTACTTCTTGCAGAGATAGGCGTCCAGGGACCTCACTTCGTCAATGCCAAGAGCCTTCTGGTAGCAGATGATTTCCGCAATCTGGCAGGTGAGCCAGGCGTCCAGGGTGTTGCTGCCTATTCCCGTGATCGGACTGGGGACGTCTTCGAATAGATCCAGACTGGTCGAAGGTAACGTACCAGCTAGAATCTTCCCGTCCAGGATGATGCGGGTTTCTTTCTTCCCGTAGTCGACCGTCACCATCAACCGGTGCCAGGATTCGCCCTTGATAGCCATCTGTTGAACGTTCGCAAGGGATCTATTGTGATCGATCTTCTCCTTGGGCCTGGGTCGTGAGGAGAGCCTCAGCTCGCCAGTGCCTTCGACAACCTGCACCGAGACCCGCGTATCGTAGTTGCTCACGTGGGAGATGAAGAGATAGCGGTTCTTGCCCCAATCGACATCTGGCGCCGGGGCGGGACCGTAGGCGAGATCAGCGCGAACCACGAAGACTGCCGAGAATCCACTGATTCCCTGTCCCAGGGCATGGCCCGCCCGGTTGAGTATCAGCGTTTGACGCCGGGTCGCGTGGAAGGACACGGCGGGGTGGTCTGCCAGGGCTTTGGTCTTGAAGGTCGGCGGCCCATGCACTCCGACTCTCAGGCCGGCCTGCGGAATCCGGTTCTCGAAAATGGCATCGTAGGCCTTACCCGACCGGTCCGGCCATCTTTTAACTGACTGGCCGTCGTCATGGTCCTGGGCGAGGTCGCCAGCGGAAAGCCAGAGACCGAGTTCGGGGATCTTGTCTGGTTGCATGATCTGTCCTGCGCTTTCGCTGGAAAGAAACAAGGCGACCGTCCCAGCAATGGCTGCTAGGGCCGTGGAGCGCCTTCGGGAGTGTGTCCAATTATGCTGGTTCGAATCGGCTCGAGATTGCTCCTGTTGATTCACTGATCCCATGTTTCTCCCTCAAATACTCGCTGAGCAGTTTGATCTGTTCACTCATCACGCGGGTTTCTACACATGACATGGCACCCTTTGTAACCCAGC
This sequence comes from Acidobacteriota bacterium, assembly GCA_965219005.1. Taxonomy (GTDB): domain Bacteria; phylum Acidobacteriota; class UBA6911; order RPQK01; family JAJDTT01; genus CAUZIZ01. The sequence goes on from CBDCMS010000004.1 coordinate 1,867,957, forward strand.
TGCCTGGGAGAAGCTGTTATCTATGTGCCCGGGACCTACCCTTCTGACGCAATCCATGATCCCCAAAGACTTCGGCCTGGAGGCCGGAGCCACGTCAACCCTGACCAGAGAACTGGATCGAGTAGAGTGCTGCGTTGCGCAGCTGGAAGTGAAGGCGAACCGGACGTCCTTCCAGTCTGGCCAACTCCGAGCCCGTCCAGGACAACTCCTGGACTCCGCTCTCTTTGAGAGTGCCGGACTGCTCCAGGCCGAAGCCCTCGATGGGCCCTCCCGATTCGTCCATCAGGGCCGCCCGCAATTCGGCACTATAGGTGCCTCTCCCTGGTTCGTTCCTCTTGTCGGGATGGGACGCGTCCATGTCCACCTTCAGGCGAGACCCCGAGAAGAGCAGGGGACGCGTGATCATGGATCCCAGATCGGGGCCCGCCAACAGGCCCAGATAGCGGTCTGCCGGCAGCGTGGCCAGGGCGATGGTCCAATTGTTGGGTCCCAGCTTGCTCGGCTCATAGCTATGGGCTCCGCTGTAGGCGCCATAGTAGATCCAGACCCGCCCGTCGTGAACGATGGGGCCTGATGGAGTGAGATATCCTGCGTCGTAGCTGCCGATCTCTCCCCTTCCCAGAAACGGTAAGTTGCGGTCGACCCAATTCCACTCGAAGCCGTCCCGACTCGTGAGCAGGAAGATGTCGAAGGTCTTTTCGTGGGACTGCATCATGTGCAGTAGCCCCACGTAGAACTCGCCGTCCTGAGCGACCGTCATCTGATAGTACTGGAAGTCGACGCGGTCCTCTGAGTCGGGTGCCAGCATCAGGCGCGTCGGGCTCCAGTGGATGAAGTCGTCGCTCTCGGAGTAGCCGATGCTCCGGTAGTGGGCAGCATTGGGATTGATTCGATCGTGGGGGGGATCCAGACCCATACTCTGGAGTTCCGGTGCCAGGGGGTGTCCGGGCCGGGGATAGTAGACGTATTTCTGGCGGCGCGCGTCCCATCCCAGCATGGTGGGACAGTCGGCGATGTTCCGGCCCTTGGGAACCACGGGATTGCCCGGGTGCTCACTCCAGCGGATGCCGTCGGGGGAGAAGGCCACCGCGGTGCCGCTCGTGTCCGGCGTTGGACCCTCCGATTCCCCCATGGCCTTATAGCGTCGCCCGGGGTCTGGGTCGCGGGAATCCTTGACTACGTTGAAATATTTTACGCCTCGGAAGACACCCAGAATGTTGTTCTTGCGGGATCCCTGGAACTCCTGGAGTCCGAGCTCCGGTTTCTCCCAGTGGAGTCCGTCTTTGGAGGTGGCATAGCACCAGGGGCGTCCGTCGTTGCCCCAGGGGTTGTACCACATCTTGAAGAGCCCCTCTTCCCGGTCATAAAGGACAGCCTGGCCGCTGATCTGGACCCCACCTGACTGGACCCCTTCTACCCGAGCCGATTCCCAGGGTCGGTCGGGGACCAGGATGGGATTCTCGGCATGCTTATCGGGACGAGCCATGAACTTCGAAAGCCTGGCGGTCTCGTGGATCAGCATCCCGTCCAGAAAACACTGTTTACGGGCTCCGATGTCGATGACACCGGGCGCGGGCAGCGGGGCTCGAGTCACGAGCTGCGAGCCCGCCGGGCCCAGGGCTAACAGGGAACTTCTCCTCAAGAAGGACCTTCGGTCCAGCTGTGTCATCTCCGTTCTCCCAGCCATCAGGTTGAACTTGAAAATCTGACTCAAGCATGCCATCACTCTCTGCTCTCCATCAAGGACTTTCGATCGTTTCTCCATTTGCATACTGACCACGGAGACGGCGTCCCAGACACTCGGCAACATCTAGCTGCAGGAATCACTACAAAGGAGGTCAGTTAGTGCCCGAAATCAATTCGACGACGACCAAGATAAAGAGGTCTCTAAGTCCCAATCTACCTGCCACTTATCTGCTACAATCGACGGGAAACATCGAATTGGGTTGTTTCCGATTTGTCTCTTTGTCGAGCAGTGATTGAATGGCTACACGAAGGCTTGGAGCCCAAAAGGGCCTGCAGCCAGGTGTCCAGCAGCTCGCTTGGTTTCAAAAAGTAACTCCGAATTCATATGCTTAGCCGAAGACAAATACTCAAGCGCCTGCCCAGTTTCCCGATTTCAGGGGCCGTGTTGGGCAGTAGTGTCATAGGCCTTCACGAAGCCGTTGCGAAGAACCCGGCGGGATTTAGGGATTTTTACAAGGAGCTTGGTCTCCGCACCTTTATCAATGCCGCGGGTACCTATACGTCGCTCACCGGCTCTCTAATGGAACCGGAGGCTGCCGCCGCCTGGCAATATGCCGTGCGGGGTTATGTGCGCCTCGATGACATCCAGGACCGCGCGGGCCAGCGACTCGCCAAATTGCTACGCGCCGAGGCTGCGACCGTCACGGCAGGAGCTGCTTCCGCCATGACGCTGGGTACGGCGGGCGTGCTTTGCGGGATGGACCAGGAAAAGGTCGTTCAGCTCCCTGATATTACGGGCATGAAGAACGAAGTTATCATCCAGAAGTCACACGATGTCGGCTATACGCATGCCGTCCGTAATTGTGGCGTCAAGATGGTCTATGTCAAAAGCCGCAAGGAACTGCTCGATTCGATCAATGACAACACGGCTATGCTCTTGTTCATCAATTTGCACAATCCCAACGGCGAGGTAAAGGATGAAGAGTTTGTCAAGATCGGGAAGGAACATGCCATCCCGACCTTCAACGACTGCGCCGCCGATGTGCCACCCAGGGAGAACCTGTGGAAGTACAATGAAATGGGCTTCGACCTGGTTTGCTTTTCGGGTGGAAAAGGGCTTCGCGGTCCTCAAAGTGCGGGCCTGCTGCTTGGCAAGAAGGATCTGATCGCCGCTGCGCGGCTGCACGCCGCGCCACGCGGGAACACAGTTGGCCGGGGCATGAAAGTCAATAAAGCCGAGATTCTGGCCATGCTCGTCGCGGTCGAAGTTTATCTCACCAAAGACCACGCAGCAGAGTGGAAACTCTGGGAAAGTCAGATTCAACTCATCAGCGACAGCGTAAGACAGGTCGAAGGCGTAACAACGGAAATCCATGTACCGCCGATCGCCAACCATGTGCCTTCTTTAAACGTCACCTGGGATAGGGATAAAGTGCCCATCACCGCCGAGGAAGCGCGGGAAAAGTTGCGCAACGGACACCCCTCGATCGAGACAGCGGGCGGAACGGATTCCCTCGCCATCACCACCTGGATGATGCGCCCCGGTGAGGAGCGGATCGTGGCCGAGCGCGTGCAAGAAGTCTTGAGCGAAGCGGGGTAGGCAAAACTCCCATCGGGAAGACCTTAAATCGCAATTCTTTATGAATAGACTACGATTCTTGATGATTTGCTTGGCGCTGGTCTGCGCCACGTTACCATGGGCTTGTCAACAAACTCCTGATCGCGACCCCGGAGAGCATGGCGAACATAGTGACCACGCTACCGAAATCCTATACGCAGCAGGGCAGGAACCTGAGCAACGGCTCAAGGATCTGGGCATCGAACTGTACGAACAGATCCAACCTGTCGCAAATTATGTTACTGCTGTGCGCAGCGGCAACCAGATCTGGCTCGCCGGCCATGGCCCGATCAAGCCTGAAGGTGGCCTTGTCACGGGCAAAGTAGGCGTCGATCTCAGTATTGAAGAGGCACAGGAGGCGGCCCGCTACACTGCTGTGGCGCTGTTGACCTCGCTCAAGGCTGAGATTGGCAGCCTCAACAAGGTTAAGCGCATCCTCAAAGTTAGCGGCATGGTCAACTGCGCGACCGACTTTACCGAGCATCCCAGGGTCGTCAATGGTTGCTCCGACTTACTGGTGGCTGTTTTCGGAGATCGCGGCAAGCATGCCCGCGCTGCCGTGGGCATGGGTTCGCTGCCCAGCAACATCCCGGTCGAGATTGATATGGTGGTGGAGATAGCCCATTGATTCTTAACCACAAAAGTGGAGCGATACCCAAGGCTTTCGACCTGGTCCGGTCATCATTAAGCTGCTGTTTGCTCATTGGGCGTCCAGCTTGATTGGGCCGAAACCAGGAGCCGCCATGTCTCGCTCATCCACAAGGTTGCAGTAGGGATCGGTGCCCCAGTCGTAGGCCAGAGCTGTGTCAGGGGGGAGGCTCTGTTGATACCGAAGCATTCTGGACGAAGTGCGGTGGCTCCAGGCCGCCGTCGATAAGGGGACTAACTCGAAGGTGCCCTGCCGGTGACAGCTTCTTCCACCGAGGCTGCCGAGGAGGCCCAAGTCCGGTCGCCACCGGCGCTGTGGTATGGTTTGGCCTTCAGCCAGTCGGAACTGTTGGGAGAAAGCTGATGCCTGCGGCCATCCTTTGTGAAGATCTGTTCAAACGGTACGAAAGCAAAAAGCTCTCGGTGGATGCTGTCAACGGACTCCACCTGAAGGTGGAGAAGGGACAGTGCTTCGGGCTACTGGGCCCCAACGGTGCGGGTAAGACGACCACGGTGGAGATCCTGGAAGGGATCCTGAAGCCAACCTCGGGCCGAGTAGAGGTGCTGGGAGAGTGCTGGGGCAGGGGCCGGGACCACCAACTCCGCCAGAGGATCGGCGTGACCCTCCAGGAGACCCAGTTTCAGGAGAAGCTGAGCGTAGGGGAGATCCTGATGCTCTTCCGCAGTTTCTACCAGGATGGTTTACCGATAGAGCAGGCTCTGGAGCAGGTGTCGCTCGAGGAGAAGGAGAAGGCTTGGGTACGCCAACTGTCCGGCGGCCAGAAACAGCGTCTGGCGGTCGCGACTGCCTTGGTGGGTGACCCCGAGCTGCTCTTTCTGGACGAGCCGACTACCGGCCTGGATCCCCAGGCCCGACGTCAGATCTGGAAGGTCGTCACTCGGCTCAAAGAGCGTGGGCGAACGATTCTTCTGACCACCCACTACATGGACGAGGCGCAGAAGCTCTGCGACGATCTGGCGGTGGTCGACCATGGAAAGGTGATCGCGGAGGGATCGCCGCAGGAGCTGATCGCTCAGCTGGGTGGAGAACATGTGATCGATGTGTCTCTGGAAGGCCAGGAGGATCTTTGGCCTTCAGAAGAAGAGCTGTTGGCGATCGACTCGGTCACCCATGTGACCCGGGAGGGGAAAGCCTATCTCCTAAATGTCGACCAACCCCACCGGGCGATTCCCTCGGTGCTTAGTTGGCTGGCCTCAAGAGGCCTGGATATGGAGCGCCTTTCTACTCGTCACGCCAATCTCGAGGATGTCTTCGTCAGTCTGACCGGGAGACATTTGCGGGATGCTTGAGAGAAATGCCCTCTTTCAGCTGATTTTCGCCAACATGAGGGGCTACATCCGGGAACCGGAGGCGATTTTCTGGACCTACGGATTCCCCTTGCTGATGATGATTGGACTGGGCCTGGCCTTTCGTTCCGCGACGTATGGCCCGGTTCACTTCGGTGTCGTAGCGGGTCGGGCCGCCGAGCGAGTCGAGCAGGCCATTGGATCGGACCCGGCTTATTCTTTCGAGATTCTGGAGCAGGAAGCGGCTCTGCAGAAACTCAGTACCAATCGTCTGCTTCTGGTGGTTGTCTCCGAGGGAGAAGGGCTCTGGTACCACTTCGACCCCAGCAACCGCGGGGCTCGCCAGGTGCGGGAGCGGTTGGATGATGCTCTGCAGCGAGCGGCCGGCCGGATCGATCCAATCGCCATTCGCGATGAGGCGATTGCGGCGCCCGGCTCCCGTTACGTCGATTTTCTGGTGCCCGGTCTGATGGGAATGAACCTCATGGGGGGTGGGTTGTGGGGCATCGGATTCGTGCTGGTCAACATGCGCATCAGGAAGCTGATCAAGCGTTTGCTGGGAACCCCGATGAGACGCCCCCACTTCCTGCTTTCGATCGTGGGAACCCGGGTTGTCTTTTTCATGCCTGAGGCCTTCTTCCTGCTGCTGGCAGCCACTCTCGTTTTTGGAGTGCCGATCCAGGGAAGCATTTTCAGCATCGTGGTGGTGGCCTTTCTGGGTGCGATGGCCTTCGCTGGTCTGGGGCTCCTTGCCGCCTCCCGAGCACAACGGATTGAGACCATCTCGGGCATCATGAACCTGGTGATGCTGCCGATGTGGCTCTGCTCGGGGATCTTCTTCTCGGCCGAGCGCTTCCCCGACTGGATGCAGCCGTTTATCCAGGCTCTGCCGCTGACCCAGTTGATCAATGCCTTGCGGGCCGTGATCCTGGAAGGGCAGACGCTGGCCGAGCAAGCCAGCGCGCTCCTGATCCTGGCTATTTGGGGCGGTGTCAGCTTCCTGCTGGCTCTGAGATGGTTCCGCTGGAACTGACTATCAGGCGTACGTCTAGGAGTCGAGCCCGCGGCTCCCGATGAATACGAAAACCATGACTCTCGAGTAGTTTCTTTCAGGTACGATCCCTACTCTAAAAGAATCTCTTAAATTTTAGTTCCCATCGATTGGACGCTAACGATCGTTGCCTTGTGGCCCTGTCTAGGAGGCCGCTTCAGCGGCCTAACGCGAAGCGTATTAGACCCGGTGTTTACGCCGGGGTCAGCCGCCACACCAGCCCTTCGGAAGGGCCTTTCAAGGTCCTTTTCGAGGTGCGGCTTTAGCCATCCCCCAACCAAGATCTACGGCACGCTTTCAAAGATGAGGCGTCGCCAGCTTTCCAACCTTTTGCGTAGCTTGTCCAGGCCGGGTTTCTCCTCGAACTGCCGGGGATCGGTCTGGCGGTAGCTGTATCGTCCGGCCCTGCTGATGTCGTAGTTCATGATCGTCGTCACTTCGTTGGGGTGGAAGTAACGGCCAGGGGTGTCGCTCCAGCGGTAGATGTCCTGGAGAAGGGGGTTGCCGTCAGGCAGCCGATCTGCCTTGACCTCGTGACTCTGGGTATGGATCAATTCCGGGTTGTTCCAGATTTCCCAGGTGGAAGCAAAGGTGCCAGCGGGTTTCAGGAAGTAGATGCCGCGGATATCGATGTAGGCCCATTTGTTCTCGAAGAGGACCTCGTTTACCGCATGCCCTCCGATGAAATGTCCCACCCGCCGGGAGGGCAAGCCGGCCACCTGGGTCAAAGCCGCCAGCAGACGGGCCTGGAGGGCACACATTCTGGGGCGGGACTTCATGAGCGCTTCCTCTGTTCCACCCCGACAGGGTCCGGTCCTGGTTTGAATGGCCAGATCACGAACGTATCGAAGTAGCGCTAGAACCTTCTCACGGTCCGTGGAGCAACCAGCGGTCACTTCCGAGACGGTCGACTCCAGCACCGGGCGCGTTCCGGGCTGGTAGCTGACCTCAGTAGGTGTGAAACGCGTATAGAGGAAATCCGCGGTCTGGGGGGGCAGCAACACCACTTTTTCGTGAATCTGACCATCCACTGTTCCACCGTACTCATCCTGGATGGCGTCGTATACGGCCCGAAACATCTCTTGTCTCATCGGACCTTGGATCTTTTGAGCGGACTGGGGTCCGGTGTAGGCTTGAAGCTCCTCCCAGCTGGAGACGGATTCATCCAGCGGAGGGTTGGCAGCCGAAGCCCACAGGATCACCAGGGCTGGGATCGCAAGAAGGAAAGCGGAAGAGTAGTTCATTCGTTTTGCCTTTCGAGCGTTTGCCTTTCGCGGAGCGGACAGCGTCCAAGCATTATAGCTGCGCTGGTATCCATCCTCCACTGGTTCGATTTTCTGCGGGGGAGGAGCGGACGACCCGGCTCCCGTTCAGGTTTTCATGACTTTCACGCGGAGGGCCGGGCTAGGCGCGAAGGCACAGTCAGGGTGGCATCCGTGCCGCAAGTCGCGGAGGGAGGGTGGAGCGCACCTCCGGATTGACCAGGGACATGGGCCAGGTTCCCTTGAGGATGCGGGCCGCCTCCTGTCCCAGGATCTGGTAGCCCCGACCCAGAACCTGATTGGAGAGTCCGGCCGTATGAGGGGTCAGGATCACGTTCTCTAGTTCAAACAGGGGGCTCCCTGCCGGAAGCGGCTCCTGCTGGAACACGTCTAGCCCCGCTCCGGCGATCCGGTTCTCCTTCAGTGTTGTCACCAGAGCCGCCTCGTCCACCGCCTGACCCCGTCCGGTATTGATGAAGAAGGCCGTAGGCTTCATCGCCCGAAGGAAGCTCGCTCCCACCATCCCCTGGGTCTGCTGGTTCAAGGGTACGTGAAGGGAGACGAAGTCGGAGCGGGACGCCAGCTCTTCGAGGTCGGCCACCAACTCCACCCGGTATTCCTGAGCGATCCAGGGAGAAAGATAGGGATCATGGACGATCACTTCCAGGCTCAGAGCCCTGGCCTTGCGGGTCACGGCCCTGCCGATGACGCCGAAGCCGAGGAGTCCCAGGACCTGGCCTTCGATAGGAGGGAAGGGCGGCAGCCGCAGTGGTGTGTCCGCCCGCCACTGGCCCTCTCTAATCAGGCGGTCCGAGCGAACCAATTGTCGGGCACACGCCAGCAGGAGCATGAGCGTGTGGTTGGAGACCTCCTCGGTGCAGAAACCCGGGGTGTTCACCACCATGATGCCCTTCCGCGTTGCCGCTTCGCAGTCGATGAGGTCGAAGGCGTGACCCAGACTCACGATGGCCTGGGCCCGGTCGATCTCCTGAATGACCGTCCCCGGTAGTGGAACTCCTACGTCGATGATCAGATCCTGACCCTTTACCGCTCGTATTGTCTGTTCTGGGTTCTGGCAGACATGGGATTGGATTTCACAATCGATTCCCGTCAGTTCTGCCTCGACCGTAGCCGTATCGCGTTCAATCCCGGTAATAAAGGCCAGCTGTTGGCGAGCCATGAAGTCCTCCTGATGCTAGAACGAAGTACCGATGGTACCCCGTACGGGGGAGCGGATCAATCCGGGCCACTACCCTGTCACTATGGGGAGGGGAACCAACTGGCGCTGGCACTTGGATCGTGGTAGGTTTTCCGTGGATCTGAAGGGATAAACCAACCTATTCTTCGCCTGATAAACGGGAGGTCGATGTGGCAACGCGAGTACTGATGGATCCAGGATGGGGCGGTCGACGAACTGATGTCCGTAGCCCTGGTACTGACAATGCGAGATGTCGACCTTCGCGGTATCGTTGTCGTCAACGCGGATTGCCTGGCCGAGCCAACGGTTGAAGTGACGCGTAAGATCCTAGCGTTGATGGGGAGGTTGGACGTGCCTGTGGGCACCAGCGCGGCGCGGGCTGTAAACGCGTTTCCCTGGGTCTATCGCCAGTACTCGATGATGGTCAATCTGCTTCCCATGTTGAACGTGGACGGATCTCCTGAAGGACCAGTTGAGCAACGGACCGGCGAGCAGATCATCATCGATGCAGTCCAGGAAGCGCAGGCATCGGACGAGCGAATTACTCTCCTGATTCTGAGCCCATTGACACCGTTATCTGCCGCAATCGAGCAAGATCCATCGATTTGCCCCGGGATTGAGTCCGTTCTCTGGATGGGTGGAGCTGTGGGCATTGAGGGAAACGTTGACCCGGGCTTGTCGCCGGGCGCAAACGCCGCCGCCGAGTGGAACGCTTACTGGGACCCAGTAGCCGTAGCAAACGTTTTCGCCTCAGGGTTGCAGATCGAGATGTTTCCTCTTAACGCCACCAATGGGGTGATGCTCTCTGCCGACCAAGTGCTTTCATTTGCCCCCGACAGTCGTCGCTATCCCCTGTACGCGCTCGCTGGCCAAATGTATGCGATGGTCGCGTTTGAGGCGGGTTACGCGTTTTGGGACACCGTGACCACGGCATATCTGGCGGACCCGGACCTCTTCACACTTGAGCAACAACGACTCCGTATCGTCACGACGGGTCCAAAGCAGGGAACGATTTCGGTCGACGACGGCGGCGACGCAGTTCATGTCGCTCAGCCTATGACCAAGGAAAACCTGGCTCGGTTCTACAGTTATCTGAAGCAGCAGTGGAAGATTCCGGCTGAGCAACTTGGTTCATGACCTGATTCTGCGGGATGTCAGGGCCGATAGCGGCGCCGCCGCACCATCACTCGACGCAAAGAGTGCGATTTCCAGATACTCCGACCGAGATCACCCCGGAACTGGACCGGCACAACGGCCTGATCTTCATTGCCTGCACTGGCCTGCTCTACTTCGCCGCTCCGGTCATCTTCGTGGGTGTGGTCCAGGCGGCATTGGCCGACAAGCTGGGTAGCAGCGCGATGGTGGCCAATCTCCCCTTGTCCACCTATCTCCTGGGGGCCCTGGCACCCCCCCTGCTTTCCTGGAGGTTACCCTACCGACTTACAAGGGCCACGGTGGTGGGGGCCAATCTGGTGACGGCCACGGTCCTGGGAGTGGTCGCGCTGCTTCTTTTCCTACCGGTCAGCGATGAGGTCCGGTTAGCAGCCGTCATCGGCCAGGGTCTGATACAGGGGTTCTCGGCATTTACCAACCAGGTCTTCCAGTATCAGTGCCTGAAGAGGGGAACCACCATCCAAGGCCAGGCCTGGGCCTTCAAGTGGAGCTTCGCCCTCGGCCCCATACTGGCTGTTGCCGGCTCCCTGTGGGCCCAGTTCGTTCTGGGAGGTGGCGTCTCCTGGCTCCCCTTTCCCTACGATTTCGGGATTCTGTATCTCATCGGATGTCCCTGCATCGCGGGAATCTCCTTCCTCTCCAGCCGCTATCGGATTCTGGCGATTCCCGAGACCGAGCGGCCTCCCTTCGTCCGCTATTTCCGGACAGGCATCTCCTCCTACTCGAAGGATCGGGCGTTGGTCCTGGCCTGGCTGGCCTTCTTCATGTGGTTCGTGGTTCACGCGGCCCTGCCCAATCTCTCCCTCTATACGCGAGAGGTGTTGGGTCGGGATCCCAAGGAGCTGTCGGGCTGGATCATGGTCTTGCGCTTCGGGGTCACGTCCCTGGCAGGTTACGCCCTGGGCATCCTCACGCTGCGGTGGGGGATTCGTGCCCCCCTCTACGCTACGATAGCGCTGCAGGGCGCGGCCATTCTCTGGGGTTGGTGGATTCCGGGCTATCTCTTTCTCTTCGCCTTCGGCCTGATGGGAGCGGGGGAGCTGGGGGGTGCCTACTTTCCCGCCTACGTCGTGAGCATATCAGCGGCAGCCGATGCCCCCCGTAACATGTCTCTCCTGATGTTGGCCAGCCCTTTGAGCTTCATGCTGCCGGCGGCTCACGGGGCCCTGGCCGACCACTTTGGGTTCCAAGCCAGCTTCGCCCTCGCCCTGCTCGCAGTGCTCATCGCCCTGTTTCTTCTCTACAAGCTGCCATCCCGTAGAGCAATCTTGGGGTAGTTCAGGCTCGCGGCTCATCCGGGACCATCTTCGCTGTTTCGAGCAGCTCAAGAAGCCCTTAGACCAGAATCAGGCAAGGATCTTTTTGGCGACAACTCCGGCGACGTCGGTCAGGCGGAAATCGCGGCCGCTATAGCGGTAGGTGAGTTTCTCGTGATCCAATCCCAGCAGATGGAGCACCGTGGCGTGGAAGTCATGGATGTGCATCCGATCTTCGACCGCATGATAGCCAATCTCGTCGGTGGCCCCGTAGATAAAGCCCGGTCTGACACCGCCTCCCGCCATCCAGATTGAGTACCCGTAGGGATTATGGTCCCGCCCATCTCCCCCCTGGGAGACCGGTGTGCGGCCAAACTCTCCGGCCCAGATCACCAGCGTGTCCTCGAGCATGCCTCGGGCTTTCAGATCCTTCAGTAGTCCCGCGATGGGCTTGTCGACTTGCCTGGCGTTTTCGGTGTGCTTTTCGTAGAGCTGGCTGTGCTGATCCCACTTATAGCTGTGGGTACACTGGGTGAATCGGACGCCACGCTCCGCCAGCCGGCGCGCTAGCAGGCATTGCCAGCCAAACTCGCTGGTGAGCGCATCATCCAGTCCGTAGAGTTTCTTGGTCTCTTCGGATTCCTTCTCAACCTCGAACGCTTCCGGCGCTTTCGTCTGCATTCGGAAGGCTAACTCGTAGGCTTGAATACGTGCCTCCAGCTCGGAATCGTACGTGCGCAGATCGGCATGGCGGCGATTGATGTTCTGCAGCATGTCCAGTTCGTAACGCTGCTGCTCTGGCGAGAAGCCTCGATGGACCAAATACTCGATGGGTTCGTCCTTGAAGTCCTTGACCTTGAGACCGGAATGCCCGGTAGGGGTGCCCTGGTAGGCTCCCGGCAAGAAGGCTGAGCTCCAGTTTTTGGCGCCCCCGTGGGAGAGAGCGGGTTTGATCATGAGATAGCCGGGAAGATTCTGATTCTCGCTACCCAAGCCGTAGACCACCCAGGAGCCCAGACTGGGTCGAGTGAAGGTACTGGATCCGGTAAACGTCTGGAGCAGAGCCGCTCCATGGTCTACACCCTCGCCCACCATTGAGCGAATCACGCACAGGTCATCGACACAGGTTCGAACGTGCGGAAACAGATCGCTGACCGGAATACCGCTCTCACCGGCTCGCTTGAAGTCCCACTGCGGCTTCATCAGCGGCCCCGGCGGACTGTCGTCGAAGGCCAGCGGCCGCTTGATGGGCAGCGGTTTTCCGTGGTCGCGATAGAGGCGAGGCTTGGGATCCAGGATGTCGACGCTGGAGGGGCCCCCGTGCATGAAGAGGAAGATTGCCTGTTTCGCTCTGGGCTCGAAGTGGGGGGGGCTTGCTGGCAAGCGGGCCGATTGGTTTGGTGGCGGCCTCAATCTGAACCTGCTCAGCCATCAGTCCGGCCAGTCCCAGAAAGCCGAACCCGCAGGCAGTGTCCCGCAACATAGAACGGCGCGTGACCAATGGCGGGCGACTAAGACGTTTCCACGGATTCTGATTCATAACCGAGCCTCAATCTACGTAGATGAAGTCATTGGACCCCATCAGGATACGACAAAAGCTGTGCCAGGCCTCTAGATCAGTGGTCGAGTCAGAAAACCTTTTGCGAAAGCCTCGAACGTAGCCCATGCCGGCCTGCAGCTCTTCCTCCTGGGCTCTACGGTTCAGAGTGATCAGGTAGGCCCTTTGCACACGGCGAGCTTCGTCCGATTCCTCGCCCATCAGAGAGGATGCCAGGTTGCGGGCTCGCTGGGCGACGAACTCGCTGTTCATCATGAACAGCGCCTGAGGCGCCACGTTGGTGCTCACGCGCTTGCCCATGCTCATCACCGCATCCCCGAAATCGAACAGGTTGAGGAGCGTCGGTAGGTTGGCACGTCGCAGAGGCAAATAGACCATGCGTCGATCGATCGTGTCCGGATTCAAGCTCAACCGCTCACTGCTGTTTTCGCCGTCAGTGCCGAAGCCGCTCTGAAGGGTGCCACCCATGGTCAGGTCCAACGATCCGTCGATGGACAATAAGCCGTCCCGGATTTCCTCCACCTCGAGGCGGCGCCTGCTGAAGTGTGACATCAGCTTGTTCTCCGGGTCGAGCCGTTTCTTATGACCTGGATCACCCCCGACTTCGCTGCTCATGGCATAGACGGAGGAGTTCATGATCAGCCTGTGCATCTTTTTGATAGACCAACCTCCCTCCACGAATCGAAGTGCCAGGTAGTCCAGTAGCTGGGGGTGCGTAGGCCGGGCGCCGAGCTTTCCGAAGTTGTTTGGTGTGCTGACCAGGCCCTCGCCGAAATGCCACTGCCAAATCCGATTCACCATGACCCGAGAGGTCAGAGGATGGTCCGGGCGAGTCAGCCATTGTGCCAGCTGTAGGCGGCCGCTCCCTTTCCAGGCCGGGGGTGGCTCACCTGTCCCCAGAATAGCGGGGAAAGCTTTGGGAGCTTCTTCACCCGGGTTGTTGTAATCGCCCCGCACAAACACCTTCTGCTGAACCGGCTCCCCGTCCTCTACGGCGCAAGCCATATCGGGTTCGTTAGGCAGGCTCTCTTCCAGCTGCTTGAGCTCGACTCGCAACTCTGCCAGCCGCTGCCGAGATTCGGCGGAGAAAACCTTCTCCTGTTCGGGTTCACTCAGTCTGAAGGGTCCCCCTTCCTCGAAATAGACCTCGTGAAAGAAACGGTCGTTTCCGGGCTCGAAGGCGGGCTTTGGTGGGGGAGGCATGTTCATCTCTTTGAGCATCCTCCTTACCCTGATCCGCCACTCCTCCAGCACTTTGCTCCACTCCTCGAAGCGCTTTTGAAAACGGGTCTGGTAGGCGCGCGCCGTCTCTTCTCGATTTTCTTTCACAGCCTCCCGCCATTCCGTGAGATGGGGCCGTCGTACCGATCGCGGCTCGAGGTAGGCCTGCCACTTCTCCAGGATGGCCTGTTCCAGCCCCTTTTCTTGGGCGTTTTCCGGTAACGGTCCCTTCTCCGTAGATAAGTTGTGGGCCCCTAGCATGTACTCCGCCAGACGTGGGCTCAATCCGGTGTTGTAGCGCTCCAGTTCCTGGTCGACTACGTCGTCGACTTCGAGCTTTTTGTTGCTGATCCTCTCCTTGTGATCCGTGTATCGCTGGTACTCTTCTGCAGCAACCAGCGGGGTGAAGAGAAGTTTGGAAACATGGTTACCCACCTTGTTGAAGCTCCGTGTACTGGCGAACATACCGAGCAACGAATAGTAGTCTTTGGTCAGGATGGGGTCGAACTTGTGGTCATGGCAACGGGCGCAGGTAACGGTCAGGCCCAGGAAGCCTTTCGATACGACATCAACCTGTTCATCGTGGACGTCGTAGAGCATCCGCTTTTTGTCTTGCTGCGCGATGGCCTTGGGACCCAGGGCGAGAAAGCCGGTAGCGACGATCCCACGGCGATTGATTCTACCCGGCTCATCTAGAGGGAGTAGATCTCCTGCGACCTGTTCGCGCACGAACTGATCGTAGGGCACGTCCTGGTTGAAGGTATCGATCACGTAATCACGGTAACGCCAAGCATAGGGATAGCGATGGTCCTCATCGTTGCCGGTCGAGTCGGCATAGCGGCCCACATCCAGCCAGTGCCTGCCCCAGCGCTCGCCATAGCGCGGCGAGGCGAGCAATCGGTCGACCACAGCTTCGAAAGCTTCTGGTGAGTTATCCGCCAGGAAATCGGAAATCTCTTTCTCGCTGGGAGGCAAACCGCTGAGATCGTAGGTGGTTCGCCTCAGCAGGGTGGCTCTATCGGCGGGTGTGGCGGGTCGGAGGCCCTCCTTCTCGAGCCGCGCCAAAATGAACCGGTCGATGGGAGACTTTACCCAGGCTTTGTTCTTTACCTCGGGCAGCAACGGTTTTCGGACCTTCTGGAAGGACCAAAAACGCCTCTCCTCCTCAGTGAATCCGCTGGGTCCCAGCTCGTCGCGAACCACTGCCGCCACTTTGACGCCAGGCCAAGGTGCGCCTGACGCGACCCAATCGGTCAAGCGCGCAATCTCTTCCTCATCAAGCTTGCCACCCGGCGGCATTTTGATGGGGTTCTGATAGCCGATCACCTGCAGCAGACGACTCTTTTCGGGGGCTTCGCTTGAGACGATCGGTCCGTTCTGTCCGCCACGCATGAATCCCTCTCCGATGGAGAGATCGAGTCCAGCTGTTTTCAGCTTGGAGTTGTGACAGGTTTGGCATTTTTTAGCCAAGATCGGGCGGATTCTCTTCTGGAAAAATTCCTCTTGTGCGAGGTCCTGGGCCGAAAGGGGAAGCGCTATAAGGTGGGCTGCGAGAAGCAATTGAAAGGGGCGACGCATAGTCCTTGAGACGCAAGTGTATCAAATCGACGTGCGTTCCCAAATTGAAGCTGTTTTAGTCCAGAACCAAACCGCAGGCCAGGCCGGCGCTATTTCAGCAGGATGCCTCTGGAGCCGGTAGTGCCGGTGGTCCCACCGCTTGTGAAGTCTGGGACAAGGTCCTGTCCCTGGACGATTCCCAAGGGGAAGTAGTCCGTGTAGCTGGGGAAGACTTCTCCCAGGCGGGGGTTGCCTAGCCGGCGAATCAAGATTTCGCTCAGGATCTGACGGAAATCTGTAGTCACTTCGAGGTCGGCACCATCGAAGAGCTGCTCCGAGGCCAGTCCCGGCCACTGCCCATAGACGCCTCCGTTGACCTCTCCGCCCAAGACTAGCATGACATTGCCGCGGCCGTGATCCGTCCCGCGGTTGGCGTTCTCCCTCAGCCTGCGCCCAAACTCGCTCTGAACTACGATGGTAAGCCGGTTGCCGAGGTTGCTGGCACCTCCAGAATCCACATCCGTGTAAAGGGCCGACAGACCCTCGGCCAGTTGCCCTACCAGGTTTCCGAAGTAGGACGTCTGTCCGTTCCCTTGATTTTCGTGAGTGTCCCAGCCACCCAGGTCGATGGTGGCGACGCTGAGGCCCATGTTCAGCTTGATCAGCTGCGCGATGAGGCTTAGCTGTTCGCCGAATTGCCCCCTTGGATACGCCGCCCCGTTGGCCGGCTCGTATTCCTCGGTCACGAAAGCGTCGATGACGTCCACCGTCTCCAGGGCCTGCACACCGGAGTGATGGATGAGCGTATCGCCCGATTCGTAGAGTTGTCGCAGGGCGAGCCTTTGGGGATCCCGCCACCTGGAGGCCGCCGTATCCAATCGAAAGGAGTCGGCATCATCAAGAACCAGGGTCCCCCGATCACCGGCCAGGGAGGTGGGCTGGAGATTGCCTATAGCGGCCGCGGACAAGAGGGAGCCAGAGGAGGTGTCAGACTCCAGATGCCGACTCAGCCATCCGTTGGAGCCCGACGTGCTGCCGGGGGTTCCCAGCTCAATAGACTCCATGGCATCAAAGTGACTGCGGGTAGCGATGCTCAGTCCTGTCGCCTGGACAATGGCGAGCTTTCCGTCCAGATAGAGCTCGTGGAGAGGAGCCGTCCGGGGGTGGAGACCAAACTGTCCATCCAGCGCCAATGCAGCGTCGGAACCGGCAGTAGGAATCTGAAGTCTTGGACGGGCGGCCTCGTAGGGTCCGCGGTCTGGACCGTCGACGACGGGGCACAAGCTCAGTCCGTCGGTGCCACCTCTCAGAAAGACGTATACCAGCGTATTCTGTGAAGCACTGCCCATCCCTCCGAACACCAACTGGTTGAGCCTCGACCCGGACATGGCTGCAATGGAGGCGGAACACCCCATCAAAAACGTTCGTCGAGATGTCTTAGCGGGCATCAATCGATTCCTCACCTCAGGTAGTTATCCGGGCACATGGCGATCAGGCCGATCATGGCGCGGAAACGTTCTCTCACTCGATGGTCCGAATCCAGGTGCAGTGGCAGATCGGGATTACGACCCTGCGCCATGAAGCCGACGATCCTCTCCCTATCCGATTCGGCAATCCCTCGACCCAGAAGCCGGTCGATCCAGAAGTCGGCCAGTGCATTGGGAGATCGGATCTGGGAGGGCGTCTGTGCCAGCACGTCATGGAGGTAGATGTCGTCGCTCTCGGTGTTGACGATCCAGTTGAGCATCCTCCAGGTTCCGATCAGCGGAGTCGCGCTGAGCCACTCATCCTGCGTATCTGGATAGCCATCGGGGGGTCTCCAGCCAAACGGTTTCTGGGCGGTGTGGTTCAGCAGATAGCTGAAAGTACCGCTGAACCTGTGCTCCCCGTATTCCGGATCGGATGCCGCATAGTAGACAAAAGTGGTCCCCAGAGCCCGGAGAAAGCAGGTCAAGACCTCGAAGGGACGCTTGACCTTGCGCCCCCAGGTCAGCCTGAATTCCTGGGAAAGCAGGATCAGGCGCACGACCTGGGCTAGCTGGTCCGGAGCCTGCCAGTTCGCGGTGAAGAGCTGTGCTGCCTCTTCGACCAGCCCTACTGAAGGTTGATCCGCCACCAAGCGGCGGCAGAGCTTGTAGGCAATGTGACGCCCCGTCCCAGGGTGGGAGGCCAGAAGATCCAGCACCATCTTTCCGTCGGTGAGGGGAGGCTGGTCCGGGGGTAGGAACTGGCCCAGTACGTTTTTTTGAAACCGGTCATGCCAGTCCGTACGATACCAGAACTCTCCTGTGTCCTCGTTCACCGTCCAACCCGTAAGGGAGCGTGTGGCTTCGTATACATCGTCATCCACGTAACCCACGGGTTTGCCGGCTCCGTCCCGGGGCACCTCGTTCTGTCGAATAACGCCCAGGTAGTGGTCCGCGCCCAGGGTGTGGAGCTCGAACAGCTCTCGGGCATAATTCTCGTTGGGTCCCGCGTTGATGTTCAGAAAATTGTCCAGGTAGAACAACATGGCGGGACTGGTGGCGACCGCCTCCAGCATCTCCCGGAAGTTCCCGAGTAGATTGGGCCTGATCACGGAGTTGTCATAGTGGGAGAACACCGACGAGATGGTGCCGCTCTGGGGGAAGACGTTGAAGTGGGTGTGCCAGAAGTCCGCCAGGACCTGGAGTAGCTGACGCTCGCTGTAGACCGCTCGGATGAAGACTGCCGCTTCGGTTTCGTGAAGGGGTTGGTTGCGAGCGCTGCTTGGACCGCGCGTGTGGTCTGCCCACAGTTGAGTCTGAGACTTGGTCAAGGTGGTGTAGCGCTCCAACAGCGAATCCAGTACGTCGTCGTTAATGGACGTGGGATCCAGCTGCTGATCGACGTACGTTTCCAGCCTCGACTGGTCATCGCCACCCAAAGCCTGGAAGGTCTCCAGGTCACCCGGCCGAGGGCCGAAGGCCATTCGGTTGAGGGCAATCACCCCCAGAGGAGGTCGGGAGGGTGGAGGAGTTCGGGGCTTGAAGCCAACACGCCTTCGCGGTGTGAGGAATGAGCCAGAACCGCTGGGCCGAATGCGGGATCGGAATGGAGCAATTCGGCGTCGGTATCTGGGCATAATCGCGGCTGGCTTTGACTCTCTACTGGTAGAACGATTCTAGACTGCTTTGTGATGCCGATCTGATTTGGCAGTCTAACATAAGCGAACTAGCACCCCACTGTGCGACCTGTCACAGGGACCACTCCGCTCGACCTGTTGGACACACTTTTGATAGTTCCACGCTTCTTCTTCAGCTCATGTTGATCGGGCGAAATCCTCCCATGGCGAGGATCCTTCGAAACTTCCCGCAAGACCCGTACCACAAGAGTCAAAGCTTGAATATCCAGGGCATCGATCGCGTTTTGACCACAAGGAACCGGGAAATCATTCTCGATTGAGGAATTCTTCCCCGACGGGGCTAGGCTAGGGTAGGGGACGGATCACGCGGACGCGGTGGGCCTCGCTGTCTCCTACGAAGATCCGACCGTCAGAATCGACGAACACTCCGTGAGGTCTCGCCATTTTGCAGGCCAACGGATCGCCATCGGGTCCGTCTCCCTTCTCACCCGTGCCTGCGATGAGCTCAACGGTTTTTTTCGCCAGGTCGATCATACGAATACTGTGACTTTCGGTATCGGCCAGGTAAACGTTTCCGTCGGGGGCGATGCTGAGCCCCTTTGGTCCTGACAAGGTGGCTTGCCGGGCAGGCCCCCCGTTGCCTGTGAACCCCTTCTTTCCAGTGCCCGCGATGTGGTGAATCGTTCTCGACTTCAGATCGAGTTTATAGACAGCGTTTCCTTCGCGTAACGCCAACCACATGTTGCCTCCCCATCGAAATCGACTGCACGAGGTCCATTGAGTGGTGTGCCCTCGATTCTTGAGCCATCGGGAGTGGGAGCTTGCTCTCCCGTACCGGCAAAGGTAGCTATGATTCCGGTCTTCATGTCGATTCTGCGAACACGATGGTTGCCTATGTCGCAAACGTAGAGGTCCCCTGCAAGGTCGAATTGGATGCTGTGGGGCTGGCTCAGGGCTGCTTTGACCCCAGGTCCGCCATCCCCTGAGAAACCCTGTTTTCCTGTGCCCGCTACAGTCGAAACGGTTTGCTCCCGCGCATCCAGGCGGCGCACGACATGATTGAGTCTCTCGACCCAGAACATGTTGCCTTTTTGGTCGAATCGTACCTCGTAGGGCTCGTTGAGTCTGGCGTTCGCAGCCGGTCCCCCATCACCCAGATAGCCGGGCATGCCGGAGCCGACAACAGTCGAAATCATGCTAGTGGCCGACACTTTGCGGATGACGTGGTTCATTGTGTCGCAAACGTATAGAGCACCGTCCGGGCCACGAACGACTCCAAATGGATTGTCCAAAAGGGCGCCCGTTGCTGCTCCTCCATCGCCCGAATAACCGGCGCGGCCCACTCCAGCAAAGGTGTCGATCTGCGCTCGAGCTGGCAAGGAGGTTTGCCCTGGTACCGGGTCACCAACCAGAAGGGACAGAGCTGAAGTCAGAATCAACAGATGGCTACGTATCATTGGATAATCCTTCCCTTCTTCAGGGGGAACGGGCACAGCGAAAGCCGATGTTGGGGCTGCGCTCCCCAGGCCGGGCGAAGCTTCGGTGACCACAGGGAAGGTACTTGGCGCCATCGGCCCACGACCCTCCCCGCATGACCCGGTAAGCGCCTTGGGAGGGTCCGGTCGGATTCTTCTCCGGGGCCCGGCCGTAGTAGTCGTGGGAGTACCAGTCTTGAGTCCACTCCCAGACATTGCCTGCCATGTCGCAGAGGTCAAAGGCGTTGGGCTGAAACTGGCATACTGCTCCCGGCCCATCCCGGACATCAAAGCGGGCATTCTCCTTGCTGGGTTCGCGGTCCCCCCAGGGATAGTCACTGCTCTCGGCTCCGCCGCGGCAGGCGAGCTCCCACTCGGCTTCGGTGGGCAGCCGCTTCTCGGTCCAGGTGCAGTAGGCAGCTGCCTCTTCCCAGGTGACGTTTACAACCGGGTGGTTCTCCTTGCCTTGAGCCACTTTGCCGTCGGGCCAGTAGTGAGGCGACTTTCTTTGGGTGGCGCTGAGGAACGTAGCATATTGCTGGTTGGTGACCTCGTGTGGGTCCAGATGGAAGGGATCCAAGAAGAGGTGTCGCAGGGGGCGGGCATCCCGTAGAGCGGAGGGAAAGAACTTCAGTCCGTCCTCCAGCTTCGCGCCAGGAAGTTTATGCGTTCGACCGCGCAGGAATTCTCCGCCGGGAATGAGCCGCATCTCCTCTTCGCTCACCACTCCGGGAGCCAGCAGGAGCTCCAGGAAGAGACTAGCCATAAATGGAAGTGATGTCATCGGTGGGGATAATTCCGTTGGGTCCCAGCGAGTCCACGTAGGCGTAGGTTCGCCCCGAGGGCGTGTTGCGAATCCGCTTTTTCCAGTCGATGCCCAGGGCCGAGTAGAGGGTGGCCACCACGTTCTCGATCCGGGGCTGCTGTTTCTGGTCCCAGCCGGTATCGATACATTTCCATCCCTGGCTGTCGGTTCCGCCCACGATGGTGCCTCCCTTCACCCCGGCGCCGGCGAAGAGAGCAGGGAAGCACTTGTTGTAATGGTCCCGGCCCTGGATGGTGTTGAGAGCTCCCGGCGTGCGGCCGAATTCGCTCATGGCAACCACCAGCGTTTCGTCCAGCAGTGACTTCTGGGGCTCACTTCGGGACGGTGTCGTTGCCAGGTCTTCCAGGAGAGCTGTTAGGGAAGGGTCGAACTCCTGGCAAAGCTTGTAATGATTGGTCTTGGCCGTCCGGTCCCAGATCTTGGCGTGGTGGTCCCAGCCGGGGTGGCAGATGTGGATGTACCGGGTTCCGGCGTCCTGGGACAGCAGATTGCGCGCCAGCGCACAGGAGATCCCAACCGGGGTGTCCCCGTATCTGACGCGGTCCTGGTCTGTAATACCGAAAGCTGCAGGCCAGCGCGAATCGGTCAGGAGCTGGTAGGCAGCGTCGTAGAAATTCTCATAGGCGGCCATCTTCCGGCCATAAGAAGCAATGCGCGGACGCTCCTTTCGTCTGATCTCGCTGAGCAGTCGCCAACGCTCCCTCAGCAGCCGCTGGGCTTCCTCCTCGAGAAGCTTTCCTTTCCCCACTTCCTCGGGCCGGATATCCACCACGGAATACCTGGGGGGAAGAAAGCCGGTGCCCAGGGCTCCTGGCTGAGCAGTGGAGAGATTGAACGACACATAGGTAGGGAAGGTGTCGGTAGGCCGCCTCCGGGACTCCAGTTCCATGGCGACGACAGAGCCTATCGAGGGGATCTCACGAGCAAAGGCCAGATTCAACTGGCGGCCCGTCTGCACATAGTACTGCCCTCGAAAGTGGACCTCTTCGTGGCTGAGCATCGACCGGACGATAGCAATCTTGTCCATCTGCCCGGACAACCCGGGAAAGAGGAGGTGCGAGAGGTCCAGATCGGGGCCGACCCTTTTGACATCCAGATCCCTCGGTGTAGCTACATTCTCTTTGAAGTCGAAGCCATCGACGTGACTGATGGCGCCGTTGATTTCGTAAAACAACACGTTGCGGGCACTGCCTCGTGGCTGCGTCTTTTCGCCCGTGGCAGACATCGCCAGAGGCCACACGCCCTCGACCAGGGCTCCGGCAAGCCCCAGACCACCCAGGCGCAGCAGATCACGGCGCGTACCGAAATGCTGTCCTACCGTTGAGTTCGACATATTCTAATAGTTGTACAAGAACTCGACGCTGTTGATCAGAGCCCACTGAAGGTTCTGGGCTCCGGCAGTACGATCTCTGGAAAGAGCTGTCGTGGCCACCTCTTTCTCGGCCTCAGAAGGTGAGCGGGAAAGAGTCGCCAGGAATAGCTCATCCACCACTTTTTCGTCCTCCTGGTAGCGCTTCAGGACCCGCTCCACGCGGCTGCCGTCTTTGGCCAGTATCCGATCGTTGAGGACCGGAGACTGCATCAAGACCAGCGGCTGAAGGACCGAGCCCGTCAGTGGGAGGGCAGGATTGTTTCGGTTCGACTGGCCGAAGGTGCGCATCAAGTGCTTCACGTCGTCTCCGCCGCCGGGTTCTCCCAGCTTCATGGCCAGGCCCACGGTTCGGTCCCCGAACTTGAATTCTCCTGGCCGCTCCGTCGCCAGCACAATGCTATCGTGCAACTCCTCAGAACTGAGCATGCGGGCGAACTTTCGGGCGAAGTAGGGAGTGTAGGACTCTTTCCACTCGCCGTAGAAGCGTGAGGAGAGCTGGTAGGCCGAGGAACGGCAAATGGTTCCCAGAAGACGTTTCAGACTATGATTGCCCCGACGAAAATCAGACGTCAGGGCATCCAGGAGCCGGGGGTGGGTTGGCTGCAGAGCCCAACCCTCGGGAAGACTCTGTGGATCCTGGCGTGAAAGATCGAATTCGTCGTGTGGTTCGACGATTCCCACACCCATCAGGCGGCTCCAGAAGAGGTTTACGGTAGCCCTGGCGAACTGGGGATGAGAGGTCAGCTGGCGGCCCAGCCCCTCCCTGGGCTCCTCGCCGGGCTCCAGGCGCTTGCCAGTGAGAATGAAGGCAGGCTCGGCGGAACCACCACGGCGAGGCACGCGAATCATGCTTTCTCCCCGGGTGTCGTAGCCGGGAGCCTGATCGTCGATGAAAAATTCGCCGGAATTGGCGTTGGCGTTTTCCCAGTACATCACATAGCGCGTGAGCCCCAGAAAAGCCGTCTGTTGGAAGAACTCCTCTCGCGTTTTTCCGGCCAGCCAGACATTTACCTTCTCCAGATGTCCGCCGCCGTCGTGGCAGGAGATGCAGGAGAGATTCAAACCGAGAAACACCCGCGAATAGAGGATGCTGAGCTCGTCGTGAGTGTCTAGCTGCTGGACCATCCCCACATCATCGGGACTCCTCGGCTGGTCCTGTCCCTGCACGTGCTCGCGGGCGATGACGTTGGCCGCCGCCACGTTATGGTTGCTCTTGGCGGACGCCGAGATCATGGCCCGCGCCACTTCGTCGTAAGGTCGATCGGAGCGCAGGTTCTCCTTCATCCAATAGTGGAAAAGAGATCTGCCCCGTCCCATTTTTCCGTTGGCGCGAAACAGATCCATGAAGAAATAGGCCCACTTGTCCACATAGGCTTCACTGTTCAGGAGACGGTCCACCAAGCGGTCGCGCTTCTGCGGGTCCGAGTCGACGACGAAGTCGCGCAGCTCTTCGGGAGACGGAATCAGACCGGTTAAATCGAGAGTGACCCGGCGCAGGAATTCCCGATCGCGGGCCAAAGGGGCATGGGGAATGTTGTCCCGCTCCATCTTTCCGAAGATGAACTCGTCGATGAAGTTGCGCTGCGGGACGGGGACACTGACGGAGCCCTCCTGGGGTAATCGGGATCCGATCAGGTCCTCGGTCAGCGAGCCGGCATCGTTCGATCGCTCCGGAGCCAGAAGATCCTTGTGGGCTTCAGCAAAACTGCGGCCCTCCGCCGCTTCTTCGTCCGCCTGGTTGCTGGATCGATCCTGTCCTGGCGACCCCGAGAGTGTCATCAAGGTGATGAGGCTGGCCATCGCCTGGCAGACGAGGCTTGGCCTCCAGACTTGATGCGCGGCCGGCATCGACATGATGGCCTCCTCTGATTTCTTCGGATCCACAACGGACCCGGGAATCACGAACTATCGGGTGGATCCATGCTATGCGCTCAGGCTGACACGTGTCAATGGCGTGATGGTACAGGTGGTACAGGGGTGCAGGACAAGAACGTTGGAGCGTTCTAAGCTGGGGGTTCTGCTCTTCGCGTTACCCATGAGGCACCTATTCGCCTCTTCCGGAAGGGTGCCACGAAGTGCGGGGGGGATAGTCGCCCTCTTCCCCCCCCCCCATTGAATTTGCAGTACTACCCTCTGTTATAGAGGACGAACTACGGACAGCTGGCGCCAATAGTCGAAAAGGGTTTCAATGGAGTTGACACCACCACCCATTCCGCTTTTATGGACACCGCCATAGGGAACTCCATGCGGGAACAGGTTATGCGCATTGATCCAGCTGTTGCCTGAACAAAGTGCTTCCGCAACACGGTTGGCTCTGGACGGGTCCGACGACCAGACACTGTTGGCCAATCCGTAATCCGTGCTGTTTGCCATTTTGATGGCCTGTTCTTCTTTTTCGAAGGGAGCCATGTAGGCGACGGGACCGAAAATCTCTTCTCGCGCAGCGACGTTATCGAGAGAACCGGCCAGCAGAGCCGGCTTCACGTAGTGTCCGTTGCGGCCCTCAATTTGGGCGGCTCCGCCTTCCAAAACGATCTCAGCGCCTTCCTGCCTTCCTTTCTCTAGATAACCCAGAACTCTTTCTCTCTGCTTTTCATTCACGACCGGCCCCATCTGGGTGTCGCCTTCAAGCTGATAGCCGACGGTCACTTGTTGCAGACGATCGACACAGGTACTTACAAACTCGTCGTAGATATCTTTGTGAATCAGCCAACGTGTGGCGTCACAGCACACCTGGCCGGTATGGAAGGTGATGGCACCCACCAGTTTCTCAGCGGTATCCTGAACGTCTACATCCGAGAAAACAACTGCAGCTCCCTTCCCACCAAGTTCCAGTTTGACCGGCACCAGATTGCGCCCACAGGCTTCGGCTACCAACCTCCCCACCTCCGGGGACCCGGTAAACGACATTCTTTTCAAGCCTGGATGCCCTGCCAGTGCGGCTCCTGTGGTTTCTCCATGACCGGGAACCACATTGATGACTCCATCGGGAACCCCTACTTCCTGAGCAAGTTGTGCCAGGTATATAGCCGACAACGGAGTGTCTTCAGCAGGTTTAATGACTACGGTGTTGCCTGCCGCAAGAGCGGGAGCGATTCCCCAACCGACGAGCAGCAGTGGAAAATTCCAAGGAAAGATAAATCCACAGGGGCCCCATGGATGCTTTACGGTCCAGGCTTCATGTCCCTTCACGGCCAACGCGCTGCGGGGTTGTACGTAGAGCGCCATGTCGGCGAAATAACGGACGGTATCTACAAAATTCTGCACATCACCCTCGGCTTGCCACAGAATTTTGCCCGCATCCAGAGACTCCAACTGGCCGATGATGGATTTTCGTTCTTCAACTTCGTCCGCAAGTCGGTGAAGAATGACTCCGCGCTCATTGGGAGGAAGTTTTGCCCATTCGGTTTCCCGGAAAGCCTTGTCTGCGGATTCAACGGCCCTGTTCACATCATCGGGTTGGAAATGAGAGACCTCCGCAATGGTTTCTCCACTGCCGGGGTCATGGGTGATGAAAGTCTCACCGTTGGAGGATCCTACGTTCTTTCCACCGATGAATCCTTTCAGTGGGCCCTGGGAAAGAAAAGATGTGGTTTCCGGCGAAAGAGCTTCCTGAGTTGCAGTGCTCATCGTGATCCTCCTAACGAAATTTCAATGAAGTATTCTGAGTATTAAGGATATATATTCCTCGCTCGTCTTTTTGTCAATGGAGTTCTCACACGTGTTCGGCAAACTGCCAAGGACTACGTCTGCTGGATCAAAGGGGCGAACAGCGTATGGTCGGCAGAAAGAACCCACTACGTTCTTAAGTTATTTCCAACTCACTCATTTGAGAGAGCAGGGTGACACCCGCGGCCATCAGGTTGAGGCCGAAGTTATCCAAACCAGAAAGTCAGGTGTGGCTATTTCCTCGTGCATACCCAAAAGTCCTCGAAGCCCTGATGCAGATGCTGCTCCAGGTGCCATCCGTTAGACTCGAGCATGGTCGCCATGGACTCAGCCGTGAGGTCGTTGAAGTAGCCAAGCTGGCGCCGATCGCTCTGGAGTTCGCGGTCTGCGCATGGATAGCTGATGACGATAGCGGGAGTCGCTGCACGAACGTTTCTCAGCAGCTTTTCAGGATCGTGAACGAATTCAATGATTCCCAACAGCACCCCGATGTCGTAGGTCCCTGATGGAAAGTGCCCCTGATTGAGATCGATAAGCACGGTGTCGTCGCTCATGGCAAGCAGGTCCGCCGGAAAGTAGCTGTGTTCCATCGGCAGGACGTCACGCAAGGACTGCTGACCGGCAGCGACGTCCAGCACCCGAGAGCCGGAGGAGATAAACTGCGCCGCAATCCGATGAGATGATAAGAGCTTTCTGGGGCCTGCCAAGTACTCGGCCCAACGCGCGCAATCCGTCGCCTTCCATTCAATGAGTCGTTCGGTCTGTTTGATTCGCTTCGACATATCGCGCGGCGAGCGGCACGGCTTGGCCAGGGGTGCTGGCGCAAAGCGGTTGTTCGGATATCCTTTGCGCTTTTCGATTCTCGACGACAACGCGAAGACATTAAACGATTCATGAGTCGGGGCGAAAGGGACCAAGGGACCACCCATGCTCGGATGTGGGAAACGCCACTGCAGGAGTCCGTGATCGACCATACAATCCACCATATTGAGCATTCTCTGGCGCCGCTCTCCGGTTTGAAAAGCTCGGCCGTATTCCCAGACTATTGCCTTCACACGGCCGCTTGCGAGCAACCCCCGCATGCCCTCAAGGACTTCAGGTTCATAGCCTTCGACGTCGATTTTCACGAAAACATCACTGGATCCGAGTTCGGGTCGTTCCTTGAGCAACCCGTCTATGCTAACCATGGGAGCCTCAAACGAAGCCTGCTTTTGCATCGCTCCGGGGAGGCCGTAGCCAAATGGGCTGTGTCCCATGGTGCTGTTTCGTACCAGCGGGACGGCCCCGGAGCTTGCGCCCGCGGCGGCGGCTATCACCACGATCTGATCGGCGAGGTGATTGCGCATAATCGCGTCCTGTAACTGCTCGAGGTTTTCGCCATCTGGTTCTATCGCCAAAACCTTGACACGGCCCCGATGAAGCGTAGCAGCCTGGAAGGAAAAAACACCCCAATGCGCGCCCACGTCAATCAACAGTTCTCCGGGCTGCAGATGCTCATCTAAAAACTGTCGAGTCGCGAATTCGTAGCCGCCATGATGGGTTTCCTCGTTCACCAGGACGCGGACGCCTGCGTCATTTGTATAACGAGCCGGAATGCGAATAACGAAACGCGCCGATTCATCATTCATTCGCCAGGCCGAGGGAAGTTCTGCGTCGGACGTCGCACCCGACAAAAGGGACGATGACACGGGCTCTGTTCGGTTTTGCTGCCAAGTCGTGACAAACTGCGCAAGTTCGGAACTGGCCTGCTCAAACACGCTGTCCCAGTCACCGTACTTCGGTTGCCTGAACAGACGCATGCTGGGGTACCACGGTGTCGTTTCACTGTCCAGGCCATAGGGCCAGTAGGGAACAAAGCAAAGCAAATTCCACACCAGTTTGTTGAGACTTCCCGCGAGGTGTGCCACCGCACTATCTGTCGTGATCACCAGATCGAGCTTGCCTATGAGCGCCGCCGTGTCCGCAAAGTCTCTGAGCACGGGAGCGCAGTCGATCAACACGTCATTGGCTCCGCACGCCGCCAAGTCAGTTTCGCGCGGTCCTTTCTGTAAGCTATAAAGCTCTACGCCGGGGACTTTCGCAAAGCAAAGAAAGCGATCGAGGGCGGTGGCGCGCAGCCGATTGCCTTTGAAGGTCACGCTACCTGACCATACGATGCCGACCTTGCAAAGATCGCGCCCTTGGTCAAACACCGAGTGGTATTCATCGCGGAGCTCAGCTGGCCACCAGAGTCGTGGCAACGGGGGGATCTTGCCCAAAGTCGCACCAAGCCTACCGGGAAGACTCATCAGCGGCAGGCAGTAATCGACCTCTGGCGGCGCTGCCTCGAAATCAAGCATGTTCTCAACGCCCTCCAGTCGGGAAAACAGCCTTCGTGTTTCCGGCTTTGTCTCGAATGTGACGTTGGTGTTCTGCTCATTTAGTAAGGACAAAAAGCGGCTAACGAGTATGGCGTCGCCGAATCCCTGTTCCGGAAAAAGCAAGATTCTTTTGCCTTCCAGCGGCTCGCCACGCCATTTCCGAATCGCTTGGTGTCTGTCGGGAAGTTTGCCCAACTGCCACCTGGATTCATAGTCGGGCCAGGCATCGCGGTACCTCCCCAACTGCAATAATGTCAGCGCGCGATCCCACCGCGCGCCGGCCAGTTCGGGATTCAGACCAGTCGCTGCGTCGAAGTCTCGCAAGGCCCCTTCGTGATCACCCGATTCTCTGAGAGCAATACCCCGGTTGTGGTAAGCACTCGCGTCCTCTGGCCGCTGCTTCAGCAGGTTGCTGTGCATCGGCAACGACAGCTTGACCGGTGGGCTGGGCAATGACAGTGTACTGGGCGGCATCGGCGACGACATACTCCTTGGTGGCGGCGGCGACGACCTCATGAATGGGGGGCCGGGAAGCGATCAGCACCAAATACCGCTCATGAACAGCGCCAAAGTCAAAATCCATGATGACGGTCAAGACCAGGCGTTTGACTCCGTGGAAATCGAAGGCACTAACACACCCGAGAGGTTCGACGTTTGGCTCGAATCTGATGGGACTCAAAGCGGGGGCGTAAGTCGACGCACTTCTTCCACTTGGGATAACGCGGAGGTTCGTTTCTCCAATGTCGAGTTCGTGAAGCTTAGCACCGGAGACGAGCAGGGCCGTAAAGGGGACGTCGTAACCGCGCAGAGTGCCGATGTCGATGACGCGAAAAACGCGATTACGGATGGGGTGAAAAAGCCGATCGATGTCTTCATCGACGGGGGAGCGCCCATGGTGCGTCCGGGAGATAAGCTCTTCACGGACGGCTCGGTGGGATTCGCGAACTTCGAAAAAGTGAAAAAGCACCGAGGTAAATAGCCGCTTTTACAATGGTAGCTGTCTGTTGCTTTAATCGATATTCTCCGTTCTGGGTAGGTTCCTGGGGCCATTGGTCTTCGGGTTGCCCGTTCCGAATGACTGTAGTTGGAGTAATCGTCTCGTCCTGTGTTGTAACCACCATCACAAAACTCTGTCCGTCAGGAGCGACGCCGTAGGACTGTTTGAAATTGACCGCCTCCCCAACCCCGCTGTAGATTCGTGTGAGAAAAAGCTCCTGGGGAACGCCGGAATTCAGGCGGATGCCGATATTGGCTGTCGAGCAATCCCAATACCTGAGTGCTCTCTCGGTAGTTTTTTCAAGCGCCTCGTGCGGCCGGCGATTGCTTCCTATTTCTTGATGCCGGTCGAATGATTTAAACTCATGACGGAGAATCAAGTATGCATGTTTACTATCGGGCTGGCAGAGCGCTCCCCCCATTCCCCTTTAGACTCGTCCTTGTTGCAGCGCTAGCTGTGGGCACGCCCTACGGAACAGCGTCCCTGTACGGTCAGGCTGTGGATCCCCTGAATTCGTCGAAGGTGCTCAACCTGACGACCTTCGCCGCACATTCTTCGGTCTTCTTGCCGGAAAGCGCGATCGATCTGACCCATCCCAAGGATGGATCGGGACGAATTTTTGTGAGCACCAACGAAGGTAGAATTCATGCCTTCTCGTCCAGTGGAACCTATCTGGGAAGATTCCTGGATCTCAACACAGCTGGAGTCCCGGATTTTGAGGATGCTCTCGGTTTCACAACCAATGGGTTGTCGTACATAGCCTTCCATCCGAACTACGGCACGGCCGGTGCTCCCGGGGAGGGTAAGCTCTATACCATCTATAAGAGTCGCCTGCCGGGAGTCCGTGACCCCGACTACTCTGGAGCCAGGCTTGCAACAAGGCCAGGAGACGTGATCAGCCAGTACGCTGTTGTCGAATGGACTGTCGATTCAGGGAATCCCAACCGAATCGACACGGCGTCGCGGCGCGAAGTAGTCAGGTTTGAGTTTAGTGGTCCAGGCGACACCGTTCACTCGGTCGGAGATATCAGCTTCAACCCGTTCCCTAAACCAGGTCAGGCCGACTACGGAAATCTCTATCTCGGGTTGGGCGATGCCTACGCCGGAGGTGAACTAGAGAACTGGCAACACGTGCAAGACTCAGACAATCCGTTCGGCAAGGTCTTGCGCATCAACCCGCTTCGGAACGGCAGCGACCCCTATTCCGTCCCTGCGGACAATCCGCTCAATGATGGCGGTTCGCTACTCGATAAAGACAACAATGTCGAAGAGATTTTCGCTTGGGGCCTGCGCTATCCCCAAAACTTCAGCTTCGCCAAGGGCGCTCGCGGTCACCACCGCTTGATCGTATTTGACATTGGCGCCTCTAACTTTGAAGAACTCAATATCGTAGACTTGGGCGATAACCATGGCTGGTCGCGCCGCGATGGTCCAGTAGATGGCAACAAGAACACGGTACTAAACCTGCCGCCAGGTGCCGAGCTCGAATCTCCCGCCACCGCGTATGACCACAACATTCCCAACTTTCCTGACGCGACTCCGACGGTGGGCGGCGCTGCGATCACTGGGGGTTTCGTCGTCTCCGATCCTGGAGATCCAGGTTTTCAGAACCAGGTGGTCTTTGGCGATCTGGCGCGGAGTGCATTTTTTCACGCCGACTTTGACGATCTGTTAGAAGCCGATGGAGCCAATACCCAGGCGTCGATGTGGGTCATGGCGGTGAGCATCGACGGCGGTCCCGCGGGGCTCTTTCGTGACCTGATCAGCAAGGAGCGGGGTGATGTCCGCTTCGGCGTAGACGAAAGGGGCCGCCTTTTCGTCATTAGTAGACCGACCAACGGAATCTACCTCACCGATCTGATCGCGGACCAGATCCCTTAGTGCTCCCTTCCATAAATACGACTATGGTTGTGGTTTCTACGCCAGCCTGCCGCGCCTGTTCGTCTCGATTACTCGACCGATAGACTCCGCAACTCAACCGGAACCGGGCCACCGAACCGCTGGCCCTGGACGCTGAGCTTCAGATTAGTGGGGGCCCCAGGGATGCTAGCCCCATTCGAGAAAGAAACTTGGGTTCCCTCTGCTATGATCCTCCCTAGCACCCCTGACAGAGCCGTGACCGTGAGGGAGCGGGATCCGACATCTTGATGTCGGAAATGACGCGCTCTTGGGGACGGAGAGGTGCTCTGGTTGATGAAGTCAAAGGGGATCCGATCCGTGATCAGATCCCGCTCCCTCACGGTCACGGCTCTGTCAAATGGCGACTCTTGCATGATCTCGTCGCCGATCAAGTTTCAGCTTAGACGGTCATCTGAAGGAGGTTTATCGGGTCGAGGGGCCGGACTTCATCAAGGGGGCACCCAAAGTCGCCAGCTTCATTTTCTTTGAAACCAACGCCCCTTACTTGAACGGTCTGATGGAAAGGCGACAATCTCGCGATCATGACGGAACAAAACACTCCGACACCGCGAGCGATTTTTCAGATCATCAATGCCTTTCAGAGCAGAGCAGCGCTAAAGGGTGCTCTCGAACTAGGGCTCTTCACGGCCATCGGCAGCGAAAGCAGGTCGGCAGCAGAATTGGCGGAGGGGTTGGGCGCCAGCGATCGAGGCGTACGTATTCTATGTGATTTCCTGGTGATTAATGGGCTACTTGAGAAAGAGGGAATGAACTACCGCTGTAGCCCTGATGCGGCCCTCTTTCTGGACGAGAGCTCCCCTGCTTACTTCGGGACAGTGGGGCGCTTCATGCTCTCGCCGGACGTGATAGACGCCTTCTCCGATATTGCGGGTGTCGTTCGCAAAGGAGGGACGTTGATGGAGGGCGCGGGCACTGTCGAGCCGGAGCATCCTATCTGGGTCAACTTCGCACGCAGCATGGTGCCGCTCATCAAGCCTTCGGCGGATTTCATCGGCGATCTTGGTCACCAGCAATGTCGACAAGGAAGCGCCACTCAAGGTGCTCGATATCGCGGCCGGTCACGGTGTATTCGGCATTTCTATCGCCACCCGGCATCCCCGGGCCGAGATCGTCTCTCTTGACTGGCCGGCGGTTCTCGATGTCGCCTCCCAGAATGCGCGTGAGGCCGGAGTGGCCGACCGGTTATCGCTTCTTCCCGGCGACGCTTACACTTTCAAGGAACTCGATCGTATGTTTGCCGACGCGGGCTCCGCCCAAAGCGAATTGCATCGAATGGAGGGACCGCCGCAATCGGTAGTCGTCTCGACGAAGTAAGGGCTCTTGCAAAGATAGCTTCTTGGACTTTTCAGTTGCCTCCGAGGCAAGGCAGTTCCCGGCAGGGCTCAGATCCTCTCACGGCCAGATTGTCCATCTCGGCGTAGCGTTGTTACACTGTCGGCAGCTACTCGCGGCGAGGACGAACAGCACTAGATGAGCTACCGAATTGGAGTCGATGTGGGCGGGACTTTTACCGATCTCGCGATCTATGACATCGACTCTGAAAGGCTCGAATTCGCAAAGATTCCATCGACTCCGGCCAACCAATCGGTCGCCGTTACGACCGGCATCCAGCAACTCATCGACAGGCTGTCCATAACGCCCGATTCCATCAAGTTCTTCATCCACGGTACAACTGTCGCGACCAACACCCTTCTGGAGCGCAAGGGTGCCAAGACTGCCCTAATTGTCACCAAGGGGTTTCGTGACATCCTCCAGATCGGCCGTCAGGACCGGCCCGACCTCTACGACTGGCGCATTCGTCGTGCCGACGCCCTGGTCCCGCGGCGGCTCCGCTTCGAGGTCCAGGAGCGAGTACTCTACACCGGCGAGGTCTTCGAACGGCTTCATGAGGACGATCTTGAGGCTGTGGTAGAGAAGCTGAAGGAGGCCGAGGTTGAGGCCGTTGCGGTGTGCTTTCTTCACTCCTATGCCAACCCGGTCCATGAACACGCCGTGGGTGACGTGCTGAGAAAGGCCCTGCCGGACAAGACGGTGTCGCTGTCGTACGAGGTGGTCCCCGAGTTCAAAGAATACGAGCGCATGAGCACGACGACCATCAACTCGTTTGTGGCACCTGTCATGGTCCGATACCTGAGCAACCTGCAACAGAGCATCGCCGACCTCGGCATTGACTCTGACGTACACATCATGCAGTCCAATGGCGGCACGGTGACTGCGAACACCGCCGTCAAGAAGCCGGTGCAGACGATCCTGTCCGGCCCTGCGGCCGGCGTAATCGGAAGCGTCGGCCTGGCCAGCGGGGCGGGCGAGCGAAACACCATCTCGGTCGACATGGGAGGCACCAGCTTCGATATTTGCCTCTCGTATCAGGGGGAGGTTCGGCGGACCCGGGACAGCGAAATCGAGCGGCTACCGATCAAGGTCCCGATGGTAGACATCCACACGCTGGGCGCCGGCGGCGGCAGCATTGCCTGGATCGACCCCGGAGGAGCGATGCGAGTCGGGCCACAGTCAGCCGGAGCCGACCCAGGTCCAGCCTGCTACGGACGTGGTGGGACTCAGGCTACGGTCACCGACGCCAACCTCGTCCTTGGACGACTCAGCCCCGACGCCTTCCTCGGGGGCGAGATGTCCCTCGACCTCCAAAAGGCCAGGGAGGTTGTCACCAGCCGGCTGGCCGACCCACTGGGACTCGCGCTCGAAGAGGCTGCTGAAGGCATCATCCGGGTCGTCAACGCGAACATGATCAAGGGTATCCGGGTGGTCTCGGTTGCCAAGGGCTACGACCCTCGCGAGTTCACCCTCGTCAGCTTTGGAGGGGCAGGGCCGGTACATGCCTCGGAGCTGGCCGCCGAGCTCGACATGCCTCGCGTCCTGGTACCGATCGCCCCGGGGGTGACCTCAGCGCTAGGCTTGCTCATGGCCGACCTTCGACACGACCTGGTCCGCACGGTCCTGCAGCGCTCCGAGAACGTCGACGCCCGGGGCCTCAACGATCTCTACGCGAAGATGGATTGCGAAGCCCTCGACCAGATGGTGAAAGAGGGCGTTCCTGAAGACGAAGTGACCCTCATCAGGCTGGCAGACGTCAGATATCTGGGCCAGGGGTTTGAAATCGAAGTGCCCGTAACTTCCGGAAGCCTCCGTGACGAGGACCTCGACAAGGTCTATGATCTCTTCCACAACGCCCACAAGCGTCTCTACGGCTATCACCAGAAGGGCGCAACGCTGGAGGTAGTCAACATCCGACTCACGGCTCTGGCCAGGCTGCCGCGACCCAAACTGGAGGCCACTTTGCTCAACGGCCGTACCGACCCCGTCGACGCCTCGACGGGCGCCAGAGATGCCTACTTCTCCGGGGAGTGGGTTTCGACGACCCTATACGACCGCTCGAAGCTTCAGGCCGGGGACTCTTTCAAGGGACCGGCCGTCGTCAAGCAGCTCGACTCCACGACCGTCATCTGGCCGGAGCAGACGGCCAGGGTAGACGAGTTTGGAAACCTGATTCTGGAGCGATCGAAGCAGTGACCACTTCTCGCATCGATCCCATCACCCTCGAGGTCATGCGCAACGCCTTCTACTCCATCGCCGACGAGATGATCGCTGCGCTGGTCAGGGCGAGCTACTCGACGAATATCAAGGACCGGCGAGATACCTCCGGCGCCATTTACACGGCGAGGGGAGAGGTTGTGGTGGTCGCTCAGAGCGAAATCGGCACGCCGCTCCACCTGGGCACCATGCACTCGGCCGTCCAGTCGGCGATGACCGCTTATGACTTCAGCACTCTAGGGCCCGGCGACGCCGTAGTTTTGAATACACCGTATCCGGCTGGACCTGGCCACCTGAACGACCTATGCCTCATCTCGCCCATCTTCTACGAAAGTGAGATGATCGCCATCACGGCTAACCAGGCCCATCACGTCGACATGGGAGGATACGCCCCAGGCTCGATGCCCTTCGGCGTTACCGAGATTTTTCAGGAGGGGCTTCAGATCCCTCCAGTGCGACTCTTCGTCAACAACGAGCTCAACCCGGACCTCTGGAACCTGATCCGGCAAAACGTTAGACCCCAGACCGAGGTCAAGGGCGACCTCCTGGCCCAGTTCGCGGCCAATACGGTTGGTCAGCGTCGCCTGGCAGAGCTGGGGCACAAGTACGGCGTCGCCACAGTCATGGAATACCTCGACGAGATGCTCGACTACTCGGAGCGGCGCATGCGTGCCGCCCTCAAGATGATCCCCAAGGGCACCTACCATGGCGAGGACGTGATAGAGGGAGATGGCATTACCGACAAGCATTACACGATAAGAGTCAGAATCGAGGCCAAGGGAGAGGAGCTCGTCGCCGACTTCACCGACACCGACGACGGCTCGCTCGGTCCCTTGAATTGCCGCTGGCCGTCCGTTGCCGCCTGCGTCTACTATGTATTGAAGGCGATGCTCGACCCTGAGCTTCCTCCCAACGCAGGGGCCTATCGGCCTATCGACATCAAGGTCCGAGAGGGCAGCCTGCTGTCGGCCCAGTACCCCACGGCGGTGTGCAACGCCAACATCATCACGACACAGCGTGTCGTGGACGCGTTGCTGGCGGCCCTGGCCGAGGCATTGCCTGACAAGGTCGCGGCGGCATCCTCGGGCACCATGAACCTCCTCAACATCGGTGGGACCGACCCCCGTTCGGGCATTCTGTACAACTACATCGAGACATACGCCGGTGGGCAGGGGGCCATGCACGACGCCGATGGCATGGACGCCGTCCAGAACCACATGACCAACACCCGCAACGCCCCGGTCGAGTCCATCGAGGTCGCCTATCCGCTCATGGTCGAGACCTATGGCCTCGTCTCCGACTCCGAGGGTCCGGGTAAGTACCGCGGAGGAGTCGGCGTCCGGAGAGCGCTGAAGATCATGGACGCGGACGTGCAGCTGACGCTAAGCTCGGACCGCGGTGGCGTGGCTCCTTGGGGGCTGTTCGGAGGTCACGATGCTGGGACGTCCAACTGCACCGTTGTGGGTCCGGACGGCAGCGAAAAGCGCCTGCCGACCAAGGTCACCACGAGAATTGCGGCGGGCAACGTCATAACGACGGAGACACCAGGTGGCGGCGGCTGGGGCCAGCCCATGCACCGCGACGTCAATGCGGTCTGCCACGACGTGTCCGAGGGGCTGGTCTCGGTTGAGCGGGCCCGCCACATCTACGGAGTAGCCATTGACCCGGAGACCTTCGAGGTCGACGAAGAGGAGACGGCCAAGCTTCGAACCAACGCCCGGGGTGAAACGTGAATAGTGGTGCCGTGAATAGTAGTGCAGTAGTGCAGTAGTGCAGTAGTGCAGTGGTGCAGTGGTGCAGTGGTGCAGTGGTGCAGTGATCAGTGAGCAGAACCGGAAGCAGCTGCGGGCGACAGAGCCGCGAACGACTTGACTGATCAGCAATATGAACCAGGTTTCGAGGAGAGAGGCGGACAACAGCGTAATCTCCGCGCTCCTCGCCTAAAGTTTCCTGTTGAATAATCCGGCGCGGCTGGCGGCGGCCCTGACGAGTAACTTCGGCTCCGCTATCGCCTATTGACGGAGAGCAGACAATGCGAATCAAAGTCATAAACCCCTTTGGCGCAACCGAGTTCTACGGTGAGGAGAACCTCAAGCGCATTGCCCGGCCCGACACCGAGTTCGAAGTCGAGAACATCGCCGACAGGTACCCGTTGAAGAACAACCAGTGGCTCTACTTCAAGTACATGTGTACGGACGGGACCCTCGAAAAGGTGATGCAGGCCGAGAAGGACGGCTATGATGCGATCTTCATCTCTTGCAGCCTGGACATCGGTCTCCACGAGGCCAGGCAGCTTGTCGACATCCCCGTGACCGCGACCCTGGAGTCGGCTGCCCTCGTCTCCCACATGATGGGCATGGCCTACTCGCTGGTAACCGTGGACCACCAGAACGGCAAGATCCAGGAAGACCTGCTCATGACCTATGGTCTCCACGATCACTTCGCCTCGCAGCGCCCTTTCAACATTGCCGCCAACGACCTCTACCCTGACAAGACCCCACCCGGTGAGATCATCGAGGCGGTTGTCAGCGCCGCCAAGCGGTGTGTCGAGGAGGACGGCGCGGAAGTCGTCATCCCAGGATGCACACTGGCAGGCTCGGTGCTGACTCACGAGGTTCCCAACATCGAGTCGGTCATCGGGGCGCCGGTGATGGACGGAATGGTGACCGGCTTCAAGCTGGCGGAGATGATGGGAGACCTACACGGACTCGGTATCCCGACTGTCAGCCGGCGGGGATGGTTCGAGAAGCCTCCGGTAGACGACCTGACGACCCTTCGGAGCTTCCTTGGACGGCCCCTCTACAACGACTAGGCCTTGAACCAGTGCGACGGACAGCGGACGCGGTAATAATCGGTGGGGGAATCGTCGGGGCCAGCACCCTCTACCACCTGACCGAGCTCGGCATCAAGAGCCCAGTGCTGCTGGACAAGGGTGGGTTCGCTTCGGGGTCGACGGGCGACTCGGCGGCCATCGTACGCCAGCACTACTCGAACTCGGTCAGCATCCTGCTGGTCCGCAAGAGCCTCAGGATATTCCAGCAGCTCCAGGAAGAGAAGGGTAGCGGGCCCGAGGTCTTCAACTCCGTGGGCTGGATATTCCTTTGTCCCCACGACGCCGAGTCGATGTTCGACGAGAACCTCACTCAGCTCAAAGACCTAGGGGTGAACACCTGGCAGATACCCGTCGAGGAAGTCAGGGAGCACTTGCCTGGAGTGAATACAGACGGGATTGGACGGGTCGCCTACGAGCCCGAGTCGGGCTACGCGGACCCTCACGCAGCAACCCACGCCCTGATCGACAGGGCCAGGGCCAACGGGGCTAAGGCGTACAAGCACAGGCCAGCCACGGGCATTAGGCTCGATGGAGATAAGGCCGTGGCCGTCGAGACGGCAGACGGTGAGATATCGACTCCGGTTATCGTCAACGCCGCCGGTCCCTGGGCGCACAGAGTGGGCGAGTGGGTCGGCCTGGACCTCCCTATCGAAACTTCCCGTGAACAGGAGGTGCTGATAGAACATCCTGACGGCGCCAATCCGCTTCAGAGGGCTGTATCGAATATGGTCGATCGGTTTTACATCCGGCCCACCGAGGGCGGAAAGATGCTGATGGGCGTCGGCCACCCCAAGGAGAACGAGCTGGCGGACCCCGACGACTACGACCGGAGCGCCACGCCAGACTTCATCAAAGATGTCGGCCAGCGTCTGGCGCAGAGGTTTCCGGAGATGGCCGATGCGAAGATCGTCGCCGACTGGGCTGGGCTCTATTCCATCACGCCCGACTGGAGCATGATCGTCGACAAGGCTCCCGGGCTGGAGGGCATGTACCTCGCAGTAGGTGGCAGCGGCCACTCCTTCAAGCTCGCCCCAGCGATCGGCCTGGCACTCGCCGAGCTCATTGCGGAGGGCGAGACCCAGACAGTGGACATAACAGACCTACGAGCCTCCAGGTTCGACGAAGGCACCATGCTAAAGTCGACCTACGGAGGCAACAGGGGATAACCTCTTCAAGTGATGAGGCAATGATGTCCGATCGCCCTGGCCTGGATCAATTTCAATGCTGCTATACTCGTGATGCGGCTAGAGGCGGTACCTGGCGAGGTGTACAAGGAGGCCGAATCGCAGGCAGGTCCTGGGCGCCGCGAAGTGCTAGGATTTATGGAAAAATCAGGCCAAGGAGAATTGAGATGAGCAAGATACGCTACCTTTTTTTTGCTGCAATCATGGTTTGTGCACTGAGTTTGCTGCCTGTGTCTGCCGAAAATGCGGATCCGAAAATGAGCTTTTTCATCGTCAGCTCCGGGCCCGGGAACGGCGCCGATCTGGGTGGACTAGCTGGAGCTGACCGGCGATGCCAGATGCTGGCCCGAGCCGTGGGGGTAGGTAATCGCACCTGGCACGCCTATCTGAGCACGACCGCCGCGGGCGGACAGTCAGCCGTGAACGCCCGTGACCGAATCGGTACTGGCCCCTGGTACAACTCCAAGGGAGTCCGAATAGCTCGAAATGTCGGTGATTTGCACTCAGACAACAACAATCTCACCAAGGAAACACAGCTGAATGAGCAGGGCCGGAAGGTCAACGGCCGAGGGGACAGTCCGAACCGGCACGACATCCTGACCGGTTCGCAGTTGGACGGAACAGCCTTTTCAGGCAGCGAGGACACAACCTGTCAGAATTGGACGAGCCATGGTGAAGGCAGTGCCCGGGTCGGCCATCACGACCGTACTGGCGGCGGCCAGAATCCCACTTCGTGGCACTCGGCACATGGCTCCAGAGGCTGTAGTCAGGAGAACTTGCAGGGCACAGGAGGGGACGGCCTGTTCTACTGCTTTGCCATCGATTGAAAGCGCAAATTTTCCGCACCTCCTGAAATCGTGAGTGGTGATGCAGTGATCCGTATGCGGTAGGAGCTGGGCCCTCTCCGGTCAAATGCCCTCTTGGCGACGGCGAGAGAGCGGACAACAGCAAGATCTCGCAGATGTCCAACCCCTCGCTCGCGCTTCAGGTTAGGATGAAGAAAGGACGTAACCCATTGCTCTAGAGTTGGATAGGGCCTTCTCCAAGCGATTGTGTGAAAACCGTGGCGGTGGCCTCCGGGCCGCCGTTCTTCGAGCCAAAGGCTCGAAGAAAAGAACACGGCGGCTCGGAGGCCACCGCCACGTCCCTCGACCGAAGTTTCTTTCCTGCACGATCCGGCCGTCTGCAGCCGGTGGCGCTGCTAAACTGAAACTTCGTTGGCTAGGAGGTCAGGCGGGAGTCGTCAGAGACAGATCCGTGACTGCGAAGGAGCGGTACTGGCATTCCGATGCCGGTAACAACGAACCAAGTGGCCTGTCGTTGATTGGAGCCCCTTAGGCACTCAGGCGGACGGATCGACTCCCGAAACCAGGTTCAGTGGAGGATGCCCCTGGGCGATGCGATCGATGTTCTCCAGTGCTGCAGTAGCCCGGTGCCTGGACGTCCCAGTAGTTCCGCCGGCTATGTGGGAGGTAGCAACCACCCGGTCCATATGGAGCAGAGGATGCTTTGGGTCCACCGGCTCAGTCTCAAACACGTCCAGACCAGCCCCACGGAGGCGACCCGATTCCAGTGCGTCCGTCAGCGCCTCCTGGTCCACAATCCCTCCGCGCGCCACATTGATGAGGATCGCCGTTGGTTTCATCAGGCCCAGAGCACGACCGTTGATCAAGTGCCGAGTCTGAGGA
This sequence comes from Acidobacteriota bacterium, assembly GCA_965219005.1. Lineage (GTDB taxonomy): Bacteria > Acidobacteriota > UBA6911 > RPQK01 > JAJDTT01 > CAUZIZ01. The sequence goes on from CBDCMS010000004.1 coordinate 1,908,469, forward strand.
ATGAGCGGAGTATGAAGGGAGAGATAGTCGGCTTCCTTCAAGAGCCGATCCTGATCGGCGGGTCCGCCGAAAAAATCCACTCCCAGCTCCTTCAGCCGCTCGTCGGGTATGTCGATGATGTCGATAGCGATGACCCGCATGCCGAGTCCAGTCGCCTTGCGCGCCAGCTTGCTGCCGCTAGCCCCTAGGCCTATGATCGCCAGGGTCTTTCCCTCCAATTCATCGTTGACGTACTCGGCGAAGACACCCGAGCGAACGCATCGAGCAGTATCGTGAAGGTTCTTGATGACGCACAGCATCAGAAACAGGGCATGCTCAGCCAGCCCGTTGCCACTGGTGCTTCCCGGCATCTTCGCCACCGGGATTCCTTTCTGGGCAAAGTAGGAGAAATCCACGTCGTCTGTCCCAACGGACTGAATCTGCCAAAGCCGGATACCCGCCGAGGAGGCCGCAGTGATCAGGTCCCGATCCCCGGCCAGACCGGCCGAGTCGACGACAACCGAGGCACCCTCGAACTGTTTCGCTTTGGGTTGGTCGGGGTCGTAGAAGTGAACGCTATGTTTTCCCTGATTGGCGTCTAGAAAATCCTGGTACCAGGGATGGGGGTTCTTGACGAGTCCGAGATACACGATTTTCATACCTGCTCCTGAGTGGCTGTTATTCTAAGGGGGAATTTCGAAAATCCCAAGGTACAAGATACAAGGTACAAACAAGCTCCAAATCACAAGTAACATCTTTCAAATGATCGACTATCTCCGGTTTTTGTGAGTGATCCGGAGGCCTAGCAGCCTGTCGGACTTTCGAGGTCACACCGAACGGGCATCATTAGTGTATGGCGAATCGATTTAGAACAGTAGATCGAGAGACTCCTTATCTGTTTCCTCCTTCGGTGCAGGAATGGCTGCCGGAGACGCATCTGGCTCGCTTCGTGGTGGAGGTGGTGAGCAAGCTGGAGTTGAGGAAGTTGGAGGATTCCTACACGAAACGGGGATCGGAAGGATACCATCCGGCGGTGATGCTGGCGTTGTTGTTTTACGGGTATGCGACGGGGGTGTTTTCGAGTCGGAAGTTGGAGCAAGCCACCTACGATTCGGTGGCGTTTCGCTACCTCGCCGGCAACACGCATCCGGATCACGACACCATAGCCCATTTCCGAAAGCGGTTTTTGGAAGAGCTGAAGCCGCTGTTTGTGGAGATCTTGCTGCTGGCCCAGGCGATGGGATTTCTGAAGTTGGGCCGAGTGAGTTTGGATGGCACGAAGGTCAAAGCCAATGCCTCCAAGCACAGTGCGTTGAGCTGGGGGCACATCCAGAAACTGGAAGCGCGGCTGCGAGAAGAAGTGGACGAGTTGATGCAGCTGGCCGAGGAAGCGGATGGACGAGAAGAAACGGAAGGGATGGACATCCCGGCCGAGCTGGCGCGGCGGGAAGCACGGTTGAAAGCGATCGATCAAGCGAAGCAGAAGCTGGTCGAGCGGGCGGCCGAGCGGCAGGCGGCCGAGCACGCCGAATATGAAGAGAAGGTGGCCAAGCGGCAAGCCCAGAGGAAAAGGGGAAACAAACCGAAGGGTCGCGAACCCAAACCGCCCCGAGGAGGAATCCGAGACCAGGATCAGATCAATCTGACGGATGAAGATTCTCGGATCATGCCGGTCTCGGGCGGGGGATTTGAGCAATGCTACAACGCTCAGGCCCTGGTGGATAACGACAGTCTGTTGATTGTGGCCGTTCATGTCACGCCAAACGCCAATGACAAGAAAGAACTGAAACCGGCCCTGGCGGCGCTGCACGCATTGCCGGAGTCGTTGGGTCGGCCCCAGGAGCTGCTGGCCGACAACGGCTACTTCAGTGGTGCCAACGTGGAGCTTTGTAGCGAGCATGCGGTCCTTCCCTATATTGCGGTCGAGCGGGAAGCCCACCACTTGCCGCCGAACGAACGCTGGAAAGAACCGGAGCCACCCGGGGAAGACGCCGATGCGGTGGAGCAGATGAGATACCGGTTGAAGACCCCGGCGGGTCGAGCCATCTACGGGCAACGCAAAGCTGTCCCCGAGCCCGTCTTTGGGATCATCAAATCGGTGATGGGCTTTGCGCAGTTCTCTCTCCGAGGAGCGGAGGCGGCAGACGGGGAGTGGACTCTGGCCAGCATCGCCTGGAATCTGAAAAGAATGTACAACCTCGCCTGCCGCCAGCCGAAGCTGGCCCGTGCCACCCTCTGAAGAGGTGGGCCAGGTCGTTTCAGCGGCCAAATCACCGCCGCAGATCAGACGATTCATCGATTTCGTGCTTGGTCGTGCAAGACTTTGGATCAAACGTCAAATTTCAGAAGTGCCTGTGAGTCAAGTCCGACAGGCTGCTAGTGGCCTGATCAAATTTGGATTCGCATCACGCCAAGTCAGAGGTCCCTTGATCAGCGGGTTCGATACTTGTAATGGACATAGCTGAAGAGGGTTCCCACGACTAGATTCACGGTCAGCGCGGCTGGCTCGATCCACATGAAACTGACGGGATCCGCTCCTTCGGCCGTCCTGCCAAAGAGGGGACCGGAATACGCCACCAGGACTGCCGTCGTGGTGCCGCAAACTGCTCCGGCGACGACACCTAGAGGCGTTGCAAAGGGCACCAGAAGAGCCGAAGAAGAACAGCGCGAAGAGAGGGGTCTGAAGCAGGGCTGAGGTCTTGTAGCCCAGGGCCCAGAAATTGCCCGGGACCTGATCCAGAAAAGAGCTAGCCGCGATGACCAGGCACCCGATCCCTAGCGTCAGGACCTTGGCCAGCAGGGTGCGTCCCTTCTCGTCGGCTGGCAATCTTCCAAAGCGGTCCAGGAAGTCGCGACTGATGACGGCCGTGATGGAGTTGATTCCCGAGTCTATGCTGGACATGGCGGCGGCGAACATCGCTGCAACCACCATGCCTGAGAGGCGCGAAGCGACGACGAAGCCATACTCTTGCGTATTGCCAGGAGGAGCGACAAAGCCATCGGCCCGTCCCGTCGCCACCCGCAGGGCAGATGGGGGTTGTGGACGATCTCTGCGTTGGTCGTCGTCGAAGATGGCCAAGCATCGTCTTCCTCCTCCTGCCTTGACCTCGCCTCACAAGCCCCATCTGCAAACGTTGCCGTATTTACGTTCCTGTGTACTTAGCTTCATGGTTTGTCCGGTAGAATACATGACACCCGTCTGCCTATATCCTACGTCCCAGTATCGCGGCCAGCCGACTGCGCTACCAGGCCGAGCAGCAGATTCGAAGCGAAGCGTCCGCCAGCGCCCCGATTGCGGAGTAGGGAAAGAGGCAGCCTGACGCAAATTGACGGAATGCCCAGGGTTCGCTACGCTGTGAACTCGAACGAGCGTTGACCGGTCAAGAACCGGCCTGGATGGTGAAGGGCTCCCGGCCTGAGGGAGAAAGATTGCAATACCCTTTGCCAAGACTCAATCTTTATGGAGGCAACATCATGGTCGATTTCGCGCGCGTCCTTTCCGGCTACGATATTGAGGTCCAGGTGGGTGAAGGCTTTTTTCTCCAAGCCCTGAAAAGCGTCTTTGAATCGGGCACCATTGAAACGACCTACCAGGTAAGTGGCGGCACCGTCACGATTGATCCGCCCAGTGCAGTTTCTCTTCTCTTTGCGAGTAGGAACTTTACTGAATTCGATGACAATGGCCAGGCAGTCAGCGTCTCAAAGGAAGTCGACCTGGAAATCACGATCCCCGCGCACCTCCAGTTCGGCGGCACCTCCACCGATCTGTCACCGCGAATATCCATCCTGCTCGAGCAGGACGAGAAAACCGACGAACGGACGGGCCTGGTCAACGAGATTCAGCTGGTGCCGCGTTATCAGGGCCTGGACCGGGAAACGCGCGACCTGGTTCTCCTATTTGCCAGCCCCCAGCAGCTCGAGGAAATCGAAGCGAATCTGAAGGTCATCAGCGAGATCCGGATGACCGACCAGTTGATACCCGGTGCGCTGCACAAAATGGCCGTCCGCCGTCTACCTGCAGCGCAAGGGTTCCAAGCCTGTCTCGCCCTCTACGCGAACCTCGATCTCAAGACCGGGCCACTGAACGAGAATGTAAGCTCGTCCGGCCCGGACGGCATACCCCTCGTGATCACCAGGGTGCTGCCACCGAAGCCGCCCGAAGAAGCCGAAGACCGCGGAGACGAGTCCCTGGGTGTGAACTTTCTGACATTCGCGGACCACGTGGCCTTTGCCGCACCTGCCGCCATTTATGATCGCTTGGCCGTAGATCGAATGCATATCTATACCAAAGAATTCGACGACGGCAACTTTTCGCGGCCGCTATATCAACCCTCCATGAACCCATTTGAGGGCGAGGGCCAAAGGATTGGCAGCTACAAGAGCCTCAGATTGTCGGCAACCGGGAACAAGCACAATGACTTTGGTGCGCTAAAGGTCAAGGCCAGGGTATATGTGAGCGAGGCTAACACTGACGCTACTCAGGACATCATCTTTCACCCCAAGCGTAAAGATGATGGCGACCTCTGGTGGGATGTCGATGTCAAGGAGCCGGAAGCTGAAACCAGCTTCTTCTACATGCTGCTTGCTCTCATCAGCGTGGGTCTGGCTTTTCCCGTGTTCGCCGGCTTCGGCCTCGGCATTGCCGCGATCACCGTAGCGGGCGTCCTGACTGGCATTGGATCAACCCTGATCAAGACATTCACAGAAAAATATGAGGACGAATCCCAGCGCAACCTTCAGCGGATGTTGGATCGGCAAAAGGATGGAATGCTTAGCTTTCTGGGAATGATTCCGACTCGTGTGACCGTCGTACGCCGTCGCGAGGATCCCTTCTACTATCGCCACTACCAGGTGGCTACCAACTTCAAGATCCGTATCCGCGATGCCGGGGTCAGCTTTTTTGGAACCAGCAGGACCGCGCAAGAGAGCCGACCCATCGATAGAGTGAAACTGGTCGGCCGGAGTCGCCAGGGCGAACCTATGGGCGAGCTAAGGAGTATCCATTATCGGGTGCCAAATTGGCGTGAAATCATCAACGCCAACACTGTTCGCCGGACGGATCCCAGGCGAAAGCCAGACGTCTATGCCATTACGCCAGAAGATGCGCGCCGGCGGGTCGAACGAAACGAGCTGAAACTGGCCACGATCATCAATCCGGACAGGGTTCGTGTGCGGAGCGGCCGCATCTCGGAAATCTTCTTCGACGAGGGCATTGCGTTGGTTCCGGCCGAGGCAGCGCGACTGCACCTCTGGCGGGTGCTATCCGTCTCGAGACTCCGGCTGATCCGCGCTCGTGGCGGCATCCGCTATTACCGCACCAAGCCCGACGTTTTCAAACACAATAATTTGACCGAGTGGCCGGCGTACGTTTGCTACCGATCACGCAAGCTAGGCCTGGAGTTGAAGAGCAAGCGAGAGGACTACGCTGACTACCTGGCAGAAGATATGACCGATGAATTGTGGGCCTTCGTTCCGTCAAACGACACCGAGTCTATCGGAGTGAAGATGGTGCACCTGGTTTCCGGTCTGTATCTGCTGCGTCGGATGGTACAGGACATCGTCTCCGGCGACGATGTATCCGTTCTGACTCCGGCAATCCTGTCCAGCGCCAACGTCTGGAGCAACAAGAGTCCCTCAGAGGTCACGGCTAGCCAGGTGGTTACCCTGATGGAGCATGAGGGAGAGGCGCTTGAGGAACTCGTGCACTCGTTGTCGGAGCGCATCCTGGAGCGCTCGACGACCACTGCCCTGCATGAAGACACAGTATCCTTGTTCGAGTTCATCCAGGACGTTGTGGTTGATGGGCTCAGGGAACAGTTTGCTGCGTTCAAGAATATCAGAGTCCCTTGACGGCGATGGCGGTTAGTGCCAGTTCCCTCGCTGGTCGGCCATTGCGGATCTAGACTGACTTAGGGGAGGTAGTATTACTCCTGGTCGAGCTCACCCTGCAACGCCGGCGCGCTCGTGACCGATGTCGACCTCAGCTAGCTCAACGGTCACCGCCGACACTCCTGACAACGAGTGGGCGATGGTGGAAGACGCATGACCAACCAGTTGGAACTTGCCGCTGACGGTCACGGCTCTGTCAAATGGCGACTGTTGCATGATCTCGTCGCCAATTGAAGTTTCAGCCTAGCCCCGCCCCCAGCGATGCTGGCCCCATTCGAGAACGGAACTTTTCGGGGGCAACAGAGATCTTGCTGTTGTCCGGCTCTCTCCTCGGAACTTGGGCTCATCTTGCAGACAAGTCAAGTCGTTCGCGGCTCTGTTGCCTGCAGCTGTTTCCGGTACTGTTCACTATTCAAGTTTCAGCTTAGCGCCATGTTGTTGCTGAACGGAGGCCCTTCGTTAAGACGTACAGGGAGGAGAGACTTGCGATGCGTGACTTACCATGCGCGACCTCTTGCTTGAAGTTTCAGCTTACGGTGAGCCTGCGGAGGAGAGCCGGCACCACTTCCTGAGGAGCCTCTTCGATCAGGCAGCCCACTTTGACCGGGATCCCGGCACCATCGACACTCCGCTGGGCCTGGGGATACCCGACTGGGTTCTATTCGGAGTGGCCTTGCCCTGGAGCATCTGTCTCCTGCTTTCCTTCTATTACTGCTGTTTTTTCTTCGCCGACGACGATCTGACTCCTTCCCCGGACAACCCAACCGAAGACGATGTCTGAGACCAGCTCACTCACATCCATCACGTTCGTCCTTTATGTGGCCGTCGTTTTTCTCTTGGCAGTTCTGTCCCATCGACTGTTGAAGGACCGCAATTTTCTGGGGGAGTACTTCTTGGGAAGTCGTCAGTTGGGAAGCTGGACCCTGGCCTTTACCTTTGCTGCAACCTCGGCCTCGGGCGGTTCCTTTATTGGATTTCCGTCTCTTATCTACAGCTATGGCTGGATTCTGGCTTTCTGGATCGCCGGCAACATGATCTCGCCCCTCTGCTCCATGGCCATCATGGGGAAGCGGCTGAACCAGGTGGCCCGTAAGAGCGGAGCGATCACGATCCCAGACCTGCTTCGAGATCGTTTCGAATCGCAGGCCCTGGGCCTCTTCACGACCTGCACCATCATCTTCTTCACCACCGCCAACCTGGTCGCTCAGTTCAGGGCTGGGGGGATCATCGTGGAAGAGACCTTCAACCTGAGTGGTAGGGGAGGCTATCTAGCAGGGCTTCTGTTATTCGCTTGTGTTGTAGTGCTCTACACGGCCTACGGCGGCTTCCGAGCGGTAGTCTGGACCGACGTCATTCAAGGCGTGGTGATGGTCTTTGGAGTTCTCATTCTCCTGCCGGTGGTGCTTGAGCGGGCCGGTGGACTGGAGGCAGTGCACCAGAAGCTCCTCAACAGTCCTCCCACGGTGGTTACTTCGATTCCGGGACCGAATAACGATCTTGCTTTTCTTCTCGACAAGTCCCTACCTACTGATCAGCTGCCGTTGGGAGTCGAGTACCTGGTCCGCAAATCTCCAGAGCAGGGCCTTGAGGCTCTGATCGAGCCGGTAGGTGACGGCAAAGCTACCCTCCGGGTACTGTTGCCGGCTTCCCGATCCGGACAATCCACGATCCTGGCCAGCGATGTGAAGAGCATCGTGGAACAGACCCCCCAGACGGCACGGCTGTTGGAAGGAGTTCACTTCGCCTTCGACAACGATGGCAGTGGCGAGGTGGCAGCCATGCCGCTGTCCAGATTCATTCCTGAAGAAGAGTTTCTGACGGGGCCCGGTCGACATCCCGATGGCCGCCCCTACCACCCCCTGGGTCTGGCACTCTCCTTCTTCATCATGTGGAGCATTACCAACATGGGCCAGCCCGGTCTCATGGTTCGGTTGATGGCATTTCGGGACTCCCGCAGTCTGAATCGGGCCACCTTGATCGTGATGATCTACCGTGCCCTGGTCTATCTTCCCCTGGTGTTTCTGTTTGTAGCTGCCCGCACGCTGATTCCGTATCTTTCCCGCGAAAGCTCCGACAAGGCCATGGTGTTACTGGCCACCCGGGTGGTGGCGGAGGAGGGAATCGCCTACGAAATATTGGCTGCCGTCGTAGTAGCGGCTACGTTGGCGGCGGCGACGGCCCGATCGCGTCCCAGTCGGTCGAGGGCTGGTGGGGCAACGTCGGGGAAACATCGGCCAACAACGACATCACCGCCGAGATGGTCTTCTGGCTCGACCAGATCTACCAGGCCGTGTGAACGCTTCGGGAAAACCGGTCCCTCTCCAACCAGGCCGCTGAAGCGACCTCTTCGGAAACAACTACTCAGTCACCGGACTATCCGCCAGGTTCTCCACCGGCAGTGTGGCAAACTGGCCTGGCCGGGTCTGGATCACGGTCGCAGTGACACTGCCCGAACGGGGGATGGCTGTGAGTGTTCCCAGGAAATTGCTGAAGTCTGGATCCATTTGCCAGGCAAACTCGTTCAGGAAGAGCGCCTTGTGCGCCCCAGGACCCAGCATCAAGACCGCAGTATCCAGCTGAGTCCCGTCCAGGTCCCGGACCGTCAGGTCCAGGACCGTATCCAGATCGGTGGTGTTCAAGACGGCGATACCGGTATTGGTCCCGGCGGCTGTGTCCGTCTCCAGCGGAGCCCTGAAACCAGTCGAGGTGGGCGTACTGCTGCCGACTCCGGCCAGACCCAGCGAACCGCCAAACAGGACTACCCCGGCCAGGCTGTCCTGAGACTGGATCTGAGCCGCGCCGGCCACCAGCTGGCCCATGGCATCGCTCCTGAATCGTCTGAGCCCGGAGGGTGGGATCATGAAGTCAACCTCCCCGGTCGTGGCCATGCCGTTGAGCACGGCTGGCAGCAGTGCACCCTCATCGTCGGTGAGGGTGAGAGTCGCCGAGGCCTGAGCTTGGTCGTCCAGATTCAACGCCAGCAGCTCGCTAAAAAGCTCGAAACCGGCGTCCGCACCATTGCCGTACTGGGCAAAGTGAAGTGTCTGGACAGCTCCGGCCAGCCGGCTGAAGGCGGCCGCCGCCAGGGTCTGGTCAGGCAGCGCTGCGACCGGCATGGTGGCGAACTCGTCACCCCGCGTCTGGATCACGGTGGCCGCGATCAGCTGATCGCTGTCACCCGCCAGCTGGCCCTCGAACTGGGAGAAGTCAACGGGTGGATTCCACTCGAATTCATTCACGAACTTGGATAAGTGCCCCAGCGGCGGCAATGATTCCGAGGCCTGCGACTGCAATTCGCCCTCTGAGTTGAGCAGGCGGAGAGCGTAGTCGGCTTCGCCCGAACCCAGATTGACGACCGCCACCCCGGTATTGGTAGTGGCGGCGCCATCAACCTGCATGGGCGCCGTGAAGCCCGGGTTGATGGCCGGACTGCTGCCTACCCCGGCCACTCCAAAGGATCCGCCAAAGAGGATGACGCCGCCCAGGGGCCGGTCCGAACAGACGATCACGGAACCCACCGCGAGATCGGCATCGGGACTGGTCTTCAGTACCCTCAGACCTCCAGCTGGAATTGTGAGCGACAGCTGCCCACCCGTATCTTTACCGGCCAGTTCCACCTCCAGCAGCTGGCCGTCATTGTCCTTGGTCAGCACCTGGACCTTGGCTTCACGAGTGGAGTCCAGGTTGAAGAGCATGAGCTGGCTGAAGAGGTCGCTGCCTGACTGCCCGAACTGGGCAAAGTAGAGCTTGAAATCCTCCAGGTCGATGGTCGCGACACCGCTGCCGGTTCCCAGATAGAGACGTCCAGGCAGGTTGGGATCCCGGGCCAGGCTTTGGTGATCGTTGGTCGTCAGTCCCTCTCTGAACAGGGTCCAGGTACTGCCACCATCGACCGATACCTGAGGCTGGCCGAAAGCGGCAAAGTACAGGAGATTGGGGGTGTTGGGATCAGCCAACACGGCTCGCGGGAATCCCCGAGCGCTCTCCAGCGGCTTCCAGGTGTCGCCGAAGTCCGTGCTTTTGAACAGTCCGTTGGTCGTTCCGGCATAGATGATGGAGGGATTGAGCGGATCCAGACTCAGGGCAGTTATGAAGCCTTCTGGAAACGTCTCACTCAAAGTTTCCCATTGCCCCCCACCGTTAGAGGTACGGAAGACTTCGCCGACGATCTGTGTAGTGGCAAGCAGCCGCTGCGGATCGGCCCCGCTGATCAGCAGACGGTTCAGAAAAACATCCGTGATGCCGTCGTTGATCGGTGCCCAGGTGTCCCCTCCATCCAGCGAGCGCTGGACTCCGCTACTGGTGGCGGCATACAGGGTTTCTGGATTCGTGGGATGAAACAGCACCTCCTCCACGGATAGGCCTTGCAGTCCCGTGGGTCCAAAGGTATCACCCTTGTCCGTGCTCTTGAAGACTCCGAATGACCCGGTGATCAAGATGTTGGGATCGGTGGGATGCGCTGCCAGCGAGTCGGTGACGAAGGGAAGATTGGTCCAGCTCGCTCCCCCGTCCAGGCTGCGGCTGACGAAGCTCCTGGTGACGGCAAAGAGTGCGGAGTCAGGGGCTACGACGACCTGCGAGGCGTCTGTGCTGTTGAGCCCCGAGTTCCGCTCGGTCCAGGAGGCGCCTCCGTCTCCACTCTTCTGGACACCTTTCCCGAACGAGCCCGCCAGGAAAGAGTCAGGATCATCCGGCCGGATCGAGAGGGAGAGTGGGTCAAAAGGCGTCGACAGCGACTCCCAGGTAGATCCACCGTCGACACTTCTCCTGAGCCGGTTGTCCTGACAAAGGTACAAGGTCTGCGGCGCGGTCGGATCGACGACGACGCATTCGCCACCGGACTCAAAGATCTCGGTCCAGTCCTGGCCGGCGTTCTGAGTTGAATACGTTCCCCGTACGGCAGCTGCGTAGAGCGTGGAAGGGTTGCCTGGAGCAAAAGCCAGATCGCTGACGTTCCCAAGCTCCTCGATAGCACCCCCGACGATCTCCCAGGAATCTCCGCCATCCCCAGTTCGAGAGATACCGGAACGTCCGGCTGCAAAGACGACGTCGGAGTCATTGGGGTCGACGGCGAGGGCCAGGATGACCTGCTGGATGCCCGCGGGCTTGCAAGTCCAATCGCCCTCCTCGTAGCGGCAGACGTCTCCGTTCAACTTGCCCGCATAGATGACGGTTTCATCGGCTGAGGCCGCCAGCGCCCAGCTACTGCTCACGCCCTGGTTGGTCCATGCCTGGCCGCCGTCGGTGCTCTTGAGGACGTCCAGACTGGTAGCGGCGTAGACGGCGGAGGCGGTCACCAGGAGGTCCCTGACCCCTGCAGTGCGAAGACCGTCGATCAAACCGGTCCAGGTTGCACCGTCATCGCTGCTTTTGAAGAGGGTTCCTCCCTCCCCACCGGCGTAGACGATATCAGGATCGGCAGGATCGTGGTCCAGGCTATCGATCCTTCCACCTTCAGGTCCGTTCATACGCCAGACATTGGGCTGAGCGCTGCAAATCGACGTCAACAGCAAGACCTGCGCGAGCATGCAGAGCGTGCGTAGTTCGAACTTCATCTCGATTCCTTTGCAGAAGTGGACAAGCGCCATTCTCGGTCGCCGCAATAGTAGTTGCTCAGAGCGTCGCAATCCAGGAGGACGGTGGTGTGGTGCGCAAGGAACCCTCCACTGAAGTCACTCCTGGATTAACCTTTTTCGATTAAGCAGTTCCGGCACTCAAAGAATATCGGACATAACGGTTGACAGGAGAAGTGAATTAACCTACTGTGGTTAACGAGGGTGGGAAGTCCAGCCAGCCTAAACCCAAGGTCCGTAACCAATCTAATTCAATGTACTGAGAGAGGAGAAACTTATGAAGATCAGACCGTTGCAAGATCGAATCTTGATCCGCCGACTCGACGCAGAAGATGAGGAGATGCGCGGAGGAATCGTCATCCCCGATACCGCCAAAGAGAAGCCCCAGGAGGGTGAGGTGGTTGCGGTTGGCGATGGCAAGGTTCTCGACAGTGGCCAGAAGCTAGAGATGACCGTGAAGGAGGGTGATCGCATCCTCTTCGGCAAGTACTCCGGCACCGAGGTGACAGTCGATGATGAGGAACTTCTCATCATGCGCGAAGACGAAGTGCTCGGAATTCTCGAAGGCCAATCAGTGAGTGCCTAAGAGGGCACGTCTACCCGTTTACTTTTCGGACCGAAGATTTCAGCAAAAAAGGAGAATAGGATTATGCCATCAAAGGATGTGACCCACGGCGAAGACGCACGGCGAGCCCTGATTTCCGGCGTGAACACCCTGGCCAACGCGGTCAAGATTACGCTGGGCCCCAAGGGCCGCAATGTGGTGTTGGAGAAAAACTTTGGCTCGCCCGTGATTACCAAGGACGGGGTTACCGTAGCCAAGGAGATTGAGCTCGAAGGCCTGCAGAAGGTGGGGGCCGCGATGCTCAGGGAAGTTGCCAGCAAGACCAGTGATGTGGCTGGAGACGGTACGACCACAGCGACAGTCCTGGCCCAGGCAATCATGCGCGAGGGGATCAAGACGGTGGCCGCCGGCGCCAACCCGATGGCGGTCAAGCGAGGTATCAGTGCTGCGGTCGAGGCTACGGTCGACGAGATCAAGAAGATGTCCACCGAGATCAAGGGCGAAATGATCGCCCAGGTCGGTGCGATCTCGGCCAACAACGACAAGGACATTGGCGGCATCATCGCTGAGGCCATGAAAAAGGTAGGCAAGGATGGAGTCATCACGGTCGAAGAAGCCAAGTCGATCGATACCTCGCTTGAGGTCGTCGAGGGCATGCAGTTCGACCGGGGATACCTTTCCCCCTACTTCGTCACCGACCCGGAGCGGATGGAGTGCATCCTGGAGGACGCCTACATTCTCCTGCACGAGAAGAAGATCAGCTCCATGAAGGATGTTCTTCCCCTCCTGGAACAGGTCGCAAAGAGCGGAAAGCCTCTCGTGATTCTGGCAGAGGATGTGGAAGGTGAAGCCTTGGCTACATTGGTAGTCAACAAGCTGCGAGGGACTTTGCAGGGCTGTGCCATCAAGGCCCCCGGTTTCGGCGACCGCCGCAAGGCCATGCTCGAGGACATCGCCATCCTGACCGGTGGCAAGGTCATCTCCGAGGACCTCGGCATCAAGCTGGAGAATGTTAGCCTGGCAGATCTGGGGCAGGTCAAGAAGGTGAGCATCGACAAGGACAACACCACCCTCGTCGAAGGTGCCGGAAAGCCCGAAGATATCGCCGGACGAGTGAAGCAGATCCGAACCCAGGTCGAAGAGACGACTTCCGACTACGATCAGGAGAAGCTGCAGGAGCGGCTGGCGAAACTGGTGGGAGGGGTGGCAATCATCAAGGTTGGTGCGGCCACCGAGACCGAGCTCAAGGAGAAGAAGGCGCGGGTCGAGGATGCCATGCACTCCACCAAGGCTGCTGCCGAGGAAGGGATCGTGCCGGGCGGAGGAGTCGCCTTTATCCGGGCTCTCAGCGTCCTGGAAGACATGAAGCTGGAGGATGAAGACGAGCAGATCGGCGTCAAGATCGTCAAGCGAGCACTGGAGGAGCCGGTGCGCCAAATCGCGCAGAACGCCGGCCACGAAGGTGCCATCATCGTCGGCAAGATCCGCGACTCGAAGGATCCCAACTTCGGCTTCAATGCGGATACGGAAGTATTCGAGGATCTGGTAAAGGCGGGAGTCATCGATCCCACGATGGTGACTCGCACCGCGCTCCAGAACGCCGCCTCGATTGCCGGTCTTCTGCTGACCACCGAAGCGCTTGTCACCGAAACCCCTGAGGATCAGGGGGGGGCCGCTGCGGCCCCTCAAGGGGACATGGGCGGTATGGGTGGTATGGGTGGTATGTAGTAGGCCTGAGGACACTCAGGTTATTTCGAAAAGGGGCCCCTCGAAAGGGGCCCCTTTTTTGTTGCCGGTTCTTGGCTTTTGGTCATTCACCAAGCTGAAACTTCATTCTTGGTTCCTGCGGTTGGCGGACGTGGGTTCCGTCTCCAGGCCGAAGTCTTCTTTCTTTCGAGCAGTTGGCTCGACCCACGGCGGCCTGGAGACCGCCGCCACGCCCTCGAACCGAAGTTTCCTTCTCGAATGGCACCAGAGCTTCCTGGGCTCCTGACAAGGCTTGCAACCGAGACCCTTCAAGAAGGGTCGAAGTGGAGAGGGTCTCTGAGGTTCTGTATGGCGCGGTAATAATAGAGTGGAGTTGGTCGTTTCCCCTTGAACCTGAACCTTTTCAGAAACTCGATTTCCTCATCGGTAGCATCGCCACTGAGAGAAGCATCCTGAATGAAGGCTTCGAACCCCGGTTCTTCAGGCTGGTTTTCCTTTTCAACAAACTCGAATTCCTTAGGGTCCCCCAATGCTACCCTTCGGTTCAAGACGACTTCCATAGCAAAAGTCTCAAGATCCATGTCCCACGATTCGATCACCGGATCCAAGAAGAACACACAGTTTTCAATCGACACGTCGAGAACATCCGTATCCAGGAACTCGAGAATGATGACCCGCATCTGTTCATAGCTTCGGTCACTGAGCCGCCCCACCAAGCGGACCCAGTTTTCATTGTGCAATTCTTCTTTGGCAAGTCCCTTGACCACGTCCAGGAGCTTTTGTGTGACCAGCCGTTCCAGCTCGCCAAAGGGCTGCCTTTCAAAGATCGCTCTCACTTGCCTCTCGTTGTGCGGTCTGCATTTCTGAAGCACCAACTCTCGAACCTCTTCGAACAAGGGCACCGGCGGATCCGCCAGTTTTCTCTTCAAATCCTCGTGGCGCTGGAGGTCAGCCAACTTGGCAAGCTCACCACTCGGGAGCTTCAAGAACTTACCCATCCTGTCGTAGATATCTGTCCGTTGGGGTGCGGGAGGCACTTTCTTCCGGGTTAGCAGCTGCGAGATGTAGGACTCCGTCACTTGGGCAGCATTTGCCAACTCCTTCTGCCCGAGTCCCAGTTGCTTCAACCGGCGCCCGATCACTAAGGCAACATCCATCGCAGTCCCTCCTGGATTAACTTCTTGTGATTAAGCGGTTCGTGCATCTACGCAATATCTCACATCCTGCTTGACAAGAGAAGTGAATTAACTGATCATGGTTAATGAGGGTGGCTAGGCAAACCGTTATTTCAGGCTATCTGTTAGATTGTGCCGGGATTCCAGAACCTCAGACGACAACAGACGGCCAAAGTCCGCCCTCTCGCTTGTTCCGCAAAAAAGATCACAAAGTAAAAGAGGGAAGAAGGTTTTCAAATGCCTACGGAAATCATGAACGCTTACCAGTTCCTGGTAGCTTTCGTTATTTGTTCAGGTGCTATCGTTGTTGTCTCGCAGGCGGTTTCGCGCACACGCGCCGCTTGTCTCCTGCAGGCGAAGACTGTTTCGACTCCCGCATCGAGGGCACATCGCTGTGGCCGCTGAATTCGATATCAAGCTTCCGAAAGTACCGATCAGATTGATTCTCATGGGCTTGGCTGCACTGGTGGGGGTGGTGATCCTGCTGGGGAGCTTTTACCAGGTCCAGCCGGAAGAGGAAGGGCTGGTACTCCGATTCGGCCGCCTCGCGAGAACGACCGCCCCAGGGCTCAATTTGAAACTACCTTTTATAGAGACGGTGATAAAGGTGCCTGTACAGAGGCAGCTGAAGCAGGAGTTCGGTTTCAGCACGGTTCAAGCTCCCGGACGATCCAGGCGGGGAAGTCAGTTCCTCGGTGAATCACTGATGTTGACGGGAGATCTCAACGTTGCGGTAGTGGAGTGGATTGTCCAGTACCGAATCGTGGATCCCTATCGCTACCTGTTCAAGGTGCGTCACCTCGACGAGGCCTCTAGCAGCCGCCCCTTCTACTCTTCGCTTCTGCATGACATGAACGAGGCGGTAATGCGGGAAGTAGTGGGCGATCGTACCGTCACCGAAGTGCTGACGGTCGGCCGTCAGGAGATTGAAAGCATTGTGGAGCAGAAGCTTCAGGAACTCAGTACCCAATACGAGATGGGCATCACTATCGACCAGGTTGTCTTGCAGAACGTGACTCCACCTGGCCCCGTGAAACCGTCCTGGGACGAGGTCAATCAGGCGGAACAGCAGCGGGATCAGCTCACGAATGAGGCCCGGGCAGCCTACAACAAGGTGATCCCTCGGGCTGAAGGAGAAGCGAAGCAGGCGGTCTTGCAGGCTGAAGGTTACTTGCTGAATCGCGTAAATAGGGCCGAGGGCGACGCTGCCCGCTTCAACTCACTCTATGAGGCTTATCGCAAAGCGCCCGACGTTACCCGTCGACGTATGTATCTCGAGACTATGCAAAAGGTTCTTCCGCGCCTGGGTGGGAAGCTCTTCTTGGATGAGAACGCCGACGGTGTCATGCCTTTGCTGCCGCTGGACACGCTACGCAAAGTTCTGAAAGACGAACCCGAGAGGGGAGCGGCTCAATGAAGCGTGAGTACGTCTTACTTGCAGTTCTAGTGATTGTACTGGTTGTTGCCAATGATGGGATCTACACCGTGAACGAGACCCAACAGGCGATAATTACCCAGTTCGGGGAGCCGAGAGGAGACCCGATCACTGAGCCGGGACTTCACTACAAGCTCCCTTTTCTCCAGAAAGCCAACTATTTCGACAAGCGCTTTCTGCAGTGGGACGGTGATGCGGATCAGATGCCTACCAAGGACAAGCGTTTCATCTCGGTCGACACCTACGCACGCTGGCGGATTACCGATCCTCTGCTGTTCTTTCAGAGGCTGCGCGATGAGAGAGGGGCCCAGTCGCGTCTCGACGGTATCCTGGACGGCGAGACGCGAAACGCTATCGCCCGGCATGACCTGGTTGAAGTTGTGCGCAGCAGTAATCGCGAAGAAGCGGGAATTACCGAGGACTCGGAACAAGAAAGGTCGGTCTTGCAACAGATCACCAAGGGGCGCGGCGATATCACTCGCTCTATCCTGGAGTCCGCTTCTCCCAAGGTGAAGGACTTCGGCATCGAGTTGATTGATCTACAGATCAAACGGATCAACTACGTAGAGGAGGTCCAGAAAGACGTTTTCGCTCGCATGATTGCTGAACGAAAGCGTATCGCTGCGCGATATCGCTCGGAAGGTGAAGGTGAAGCCGCGCGGATCCGAGGAGAACAAGAGCGGGACCTCCAGCGTATTCAATCAGAAGCCTATCGATCGGCCCAGGAGGTTCGGGGAGAGGCCGACGGCAAAGCCACTGGGATTTACGCCAAGGCCTACAACCGTGACGCCGCCTTCTACGCTTTCACGAAGAGCATGGAGACCTTCGAGGGGGGAGTCGACTCCTCGACAACGCTAGTGCTCACGACCAAAGGCGACTTGCTTAAGTACCTGGTTCGCCCGCAGTAACTCCAGTCCTTACGCCGGGGCCCGATCAGAAGATTCACGAACAAAAAAAAAGAGGGGCGCACCGACCTGTACGCCCCTCTTGCGGTTATTGCTTGTAGCCTACTTGGCTACCAACGATCGCGTCCGCCGCCACCACCGTAACCACCGCCACCACCGGATCGATTTTCCCGCGGCTTGGCCTCATTGACGGTAAGAGTCCTTCCATCAAGGTCAGTGCCGTTCAGGGCCGAGATCGCCTTCTGTGCTTCTCCTCCCGATTCCATCTCGACAAGACCGAAGCCTCGTGATCGACCGGTATCTCGGTCAGTGGTGAGAAGCGAGCAATCCTGGGTAGTCGCTCTGCGTGTCTCCTCGACAATAATCGGTAGTGGGTCAGTCAAACTGACCCACCACCCAATATTCCGCTGGTTGGTGCACGACAGTCGATCTTGCTATGCTCCAAACCAGCAAACGCCGAAAGGTGTTGCAATGTGGGACAGAACCGTGCGTTGGGTTCTTCTCGCCCTGATCTACCGTTGTCGACTTCGTGAAAGCCGTGAAGGATGACACAGATTTTCAAACATCTCCCTTTCAGTGAGAAAATTGGAAAGGCCCTGATTCCGAATCGCTTCTGGTACTTGTTCAAACCAGGGAATGATAGGCGATACTGGTGGCTGTTTGGGGTACCCAGGGCCCGCCTCAATAGGCAGGACCTGGTGAGCCATGATATCGAGACATATTGCCATCTTGAGGTCTATTGGGTGAAGCAGGAGGACGACGAGGAAGAGGAGGGACCAGTAGCCATCCTGGTGGTTCATGGACGTGAGGTCCTGAAGTTCGATTGTTACGGCAAGGGGAAGGGACATCTTCATTTCTCGAAGAAGCACCCGCACAATGGTCTGCACGGGCTATCCGGCAGGTTTTTGTTTCACGAGGAAACGGTAGAGGCGCAGATTGAGCGCGGTGTCTTTGAGCTGACGGCCAATCTCAAGGAGTATCTAGAGAGCAATAGCTGGTCCAAGGTGCGGAGAACAGTGATTGACGTGAATCGTATGGAAGAGGCCAGCAACTGGATGAGGAGCAGGATGCTTGCACTGGAGAAGACAAGGGCAGAGAGGCAGGGGAGGAAGTACTGATCCCGCTTTCCAAGGGATCGAATCCTCGAACGGCCCCCTGCTGGCACGGGTTTGAATCTGGCTGAAGCGACGTTGCTCAGGGACTCGACTCGCCGGTTTGAGGGGCAAGATATTCCCTGTATTTCCAGGGAGGGTTCCGGGGTCTTCGATAGGGCTTCTCAAGGGCATCGTGCTCAGCCGTGGACTTGGCCAGCTTGTCGGGGTCGGGCAGGGAGTCGGCCGCGCGGATACTCCCCTGATAACGTCTGCAGATAAGCATTTGATCCCCGGGGGATTGCCCCAATTCGGGAGGCTGTCAAAATGCGTTTTGGTGTGATCCTGAGTCAGTACGTCTCTGACCCCGTTGGGTCCAGTTTCTCCCAGCTGGTCGAGAGAGCAAAGCTCGCCGAGGAATTGGGCTTCGATCTCCTCTGTCTGGGGGATCGTCGGGTCTATTCAGCTGGATTCCACGAGCTCCTAACGACCATGGCAGCGCTGGCGGCCCTCACCAGCAGAATCCAGATCTGCTCCAGTGGATTCATCCTGCCCATCTACCATCCCGTGCTCCTGGCTGAACAGATGGCCCATCTGGACGTTCTTTCCCAGGGGAGGCTGATCTTCGGGGTGGTTCTGGGGTATCGGGACAAGGAGCTAGGACTCTCAGAAGTGGAGTCCCGAGAACGTGCGCCCCGACTGGAAGAGTCCCTGGAAATCATCTCCCGACTCTGGTCGGGCGAGTGTTTGACCTTTGAGGGTGTGTACTATCAGTGCACGGAAGTCGAGATCGGCCCCTTACCTTTGCAGAAGCCCCGCCCTCCGATCTGGATCGGGGGGACGGCTCGGCCGGCGGTGCGCAGAGCGGCACGCCTGGCCGATGGCTGGATCGCCAGCGCCAGCATGGGCCGGGACGAGTTCGAACAGACGGCGCGAGTCTATAGAGAGGCCCTGAAGGAACAGAAGAAAGAGGGTGTGCTTGTGCTACCCCGTTCCGGTTTCGTATCCGAGTCACAAACCTGTGCTCGATCTCTGGTAGAAAAGCCTCTGCTGCGCCAGTACCAACGCTACGTAGGCTGGATGAAGGACACGCCAGAGGGGAAACGCTATCAGCTCCAGGACCTGGATGCTTTTCAGGAGAGGCTGGTTCTGGGAACCCCCGAGGAGTGTATCGATCAGCTGGTGGCGTACCAGGAGATGGGGGTCGACACCTTCCTCTTCCACTGCCAACACGAAGGAGTCCCCAACCAGGAGATCCTCAGCTGCATGGAACTCTTCGCCTCTCGGGTCATGCCGGCCTTTCGCACTTCGTAGCGGCGGTCTCCAGGCCGCCGTTCTTCGAGCCGCCAGGGCTTGGGGAAATACTTCGGCCTGGAGACCAAAGCCACTTACGGAGAGAATGATTGAAGCGAGGTTGGAGGGCTGGTAGGTTCTGGTGATCGAGAGGCTAAAGGCTCGTCTCGCCGGACGAAGATGTTCTCATCGTCAGCATTACCGATGCACCGCTGGCTGACGCGTTGATCGGTGCGACGCTGACGGCTCCGGCCGGCTTTGGTGCACTCTACGATCCGGGACTTGGAATCGTCGATTTCGTGGACAACACGTCCAACTTCGCCGCGGGAACCACCACATCCGCTCTAAGCCAGCGTCGCTGTCCAGCTCTCTCCTAAGAAAACCTTCCTCTCGCTGGGATGTTCGTGTGCCTTCAGGCTTCTCTGACGTGTCGCGATGACCCAGAATCCGCCAGCTGGCTGTCTGAAGCTTCACCTTGGTCCGCTGGCGCAGATCTAAAGCGTGTTCCGCAAAGTGCCGACAAGAGTGAGTAGTTTGATGGACGGAGTCCAGGTGCGCGATTGGGTGGGTAGCTGTTGCTGCTGCTTCGTCGCGATTCGGCCAGCTGGCTCGCGGTTTTGAAACTTCAGGATAAGAGTTATGTATTCTCAGAGTAGATCCCCGATTGAGACTCTTGGTCGAGCTCGGCCCAGCCTTCGGCTGCCGATACATTTCTTTCTGTGTATTAGCCTGTTCACCCTTTGTGCGGCCAAGTCGGCAAGGGAAGCCGGACAGTTACCCCGTGATCTGACACAGTTGTCTCTCGAGCAGTTGATGGATATCGAGGTCACTACGGCATCCCGAAAGAAGCAGAAGCTCTCGGAGACGCCGGCGGCCGTATACGTCATCACCAGCGACGAGATTCGCCGGTCTACGGCAACCAGTATCCCCGAGCTCCTGCGCCACGTGCCTGGTCTCTACGTGGCTCGCATAGACGCCAACAAGTGGGCGATCAGCGCGCGGGGCCTCAATGGGCGATACGCCAATAAGCTTCTGGTTCTGGTTGACGGCAGGAGCATCTACACCCCTTTGTTCTCCGGGGTCTACTGGGAGATGCAGGACACCCTTCTCGAGGACATTGAAAGGATTGAGGTCATTCGTGGTCCCGGGGCCTCCATGTGGGGAGGCAACGCCGTCAATGGTGTCATCAACATCATCACCAAGCGGGCAGAGGACACTCAAGGAGGCCTCCTGACCGTGGCTTCAGGTACGGAACAGCGCGGTCTCGGCGGCATTCGCTACGGTGTCCGGATCTCTGACGACGCCCACTTGAGAGTCTTCGGTAAGTACACCCGACGCGACAACGCATTGTTGTCCACTGGACTTGCGGCCCAGGACCGCTCCAGAGGAACCCGCGGAGGATTCCGCCTCGACCTCCAGCAGTCCGCGACGGACCAGTTCACGGTGCAGGGAGACGTCTATGACTGGAAGGGTGATCACATGCTTCTGCTTCCTCTGACGAGTCCTCCCTACTCTAGCCAGTTGGGAGCGCGGCAGGCTTTCGCGGGGAGCAACGTTCTGGCACGTTGGAATCGGGTTTTGTCTTCCTCCTCCAATCTTGAGCTTCAGTTCTATTTCGATCGGTCCGAGATGGACCATGCTGGTCTGGAGGAAAAACGGGACACGATGGACTTCGATTTTCAGCATCGGTTTTGGCTGGGCCCATTCAGTGAGGCGATATGGGGACTTGGCTACCGTCGTAGTAGTGACGATCTCAAGAGCACCTTCGTCTACACGTTCCAGCCTGATCGACGTCATGATGATTTCTTTAGTGCCTTTGTTCAGGATGATCTCCACCTTTTTGGAGACTCCCTTCGGCTGACCCTTGGCGCCAAATTCGAGGGGGTCTCGTTCGGATATCCGGATGGCACTCCAGACTATGAGAAGCTTACGATTCAACCGAACGTCCGGTTCATGTGGCTGCCCCGAGCAGATCATGCCTTCTGGGGAGCGGTCTCCGGCGCCGTACGGAATCCCTCTCGGGCAGACCACGACATGCGGATCAACGCGGGGATCATACCGCCGTTCGTTGAGGTGAATCCGGGACCCCTACCGGCGCTGGTGACAATCCTGGGAAATCGAGCTTTCCAGCCCGAGCGTCTCCGGGCCTACGAGCTGGGTTATCGGGCCATGGTTACCGAGGAATTCTCCGTCGACGTTGCCGGATTCTACAATCTCTACGATCGTTTACGTGAAGCGGATTGGGAGGCACCTTACGTGGAACCTTTTCCCCAACCTCTCCATCTCGCTCTGCCCCTACGACTGGTGAATGAGCTCGAAGGCAGTACCTACGGCGTGGAGGTCAGCGGTTTGTGGCGACTTTCGCCTCGTTGGAAGTCTCGCCTGGGTTACGCCTTTCTCGAATCCTGCTTCCGGCAAGACTTCAACTACGAGCAGGGAAGCCCTTTGCAGTTCCTGGGAGTCCTAGCTGAGGGACAGAGTCCTCAGAATCAGTTTCTTCTAGGTTCCTCGCTGGATCTGAGGAACAACCTGCAATTGGACGCGGACTTCCGTTGGATTGGGGACGTGACCGAGGTGGGCCGCTATGCAGAGTTGAACGCCCGCCTGGGTTACCGAGCGGGAGAATCCCTGGAGCTTTCGGTCTCGGGGCAAAACCTGCTCCACAGCCATCATCTAGAGTTTTCGCGAGAACTGTTCGAGATGCCTTCCCTGGTCCAGAGAGGTGTCTATGGAAAAATCGATTGGAGGTTCTAGCCTTCTCAACCCGGGCACTGCCGCCAGGCAGATGCCGATCTCAGGTGCTGCAAAGATCGCCAATGAGCAGAAGGAATGGAGCCTGCTGCACGTTCATCCTGGGACTGCTGTTGGGCCTGTGCGACGTCCAAGCAGAAGACGCAGTCTCCGAGTACTCGATCAAGGCCGTGTTCCTGTACAATTTCGCACGCTTCACGGAGTGGCCCGATTCCGCCTTCCCAGCTTCTGACTCCCCCGTCTCGGTTTGTATCCTGGGCCAGGATCCCTTCGCGGATGAGCTTGACCAGATCGAGGGTAGGACCGTCCGTGGGAGAAAGCTGCTTCTGAAGCGGCAGCGTAAGGCGGCAGGGGTAAAACAGTGCCATGTCCTCTTCGTCAGTGCTTCGGAGGAGAAACACCTTTCCAAGATCCTGGATGAGGTCAAGGGTTTCCCCGTCCTGACGGTGGGCGACATGAAAGGATTCGCCGAAGCGGGAGGAGCCATCAACTTCACCAAGATAGGAAACAGAATCCGCTTCGAGATCAATCCCGCCGCCGCTAAAGCTAGCGGGATCACGCTGAGTTCCAAGTTGCTCAGTCTGGCCCATCTGGTTGGAGAGGAAGCGCAGAGCACTCGACTACGGGAGGGGTATTGATGCGTCGCTTTCGTGATCTGTCCGTAAGGACCAAGCTGACGGCGATCATCCTGGTGAGCTCTTATCTCGCCCTGCTGCTCGCGACTTCGGCTCTGGTGTTCTACGAGGCAGTGACGTTTCGAGATCGCCAGCTGGAAGAGTTGGACACGCTGGCCAAGGTGATTGCGAGCAATAGCACCGCGGCCCTGGCTTTTGGTGACCAAACCGCTGCCGTGGAAATTCTTTCGGCTCTCAGAGCCAGATCAAACATCGTAGCCGCATCGATTCATAACAGCGAAAACCAGCAGTTTGCCTTCTATCTTTCTGAGGATGCGTGTCGGGAGGCTCCCGCTCCCGGTGCTGTTACGGACGAAGGGGCTTTCAATCCGTGTCTGGTTGCCGGCCCTCAATCATCGCCTCGTCCAGAAGAGGAAGGCCAGGTCCAGGCAGCTGCGCGTGCGCCCTGGGATCCCAGGATAGGAGGTTCCTACCTGGAGGATCCGGGCTATGGCCTGGCGGAAGAATACTGGTCACGCTCCGCTCCCATTGAGGTGGACGGCGAGCGGATGGGTACCTTGTATCTCCTGTCGGATCTGCGCGATCTGCGAGCCCGGCTCAATTGGTATGCCACGGTCTCGGGGAGCATTTTCCTGATCTCCCTGCTGATCGGCTATGGTCTTGCCCATGGCTTGCAGGGGATCATAACTCGGCCCATCCTCTCCCTGAGCCGGACCATGAAGCAGGTCTCCCGAGACAAGGACTACACTCTACGGCAGAAAAAAGTAAACGACGACGAGATCGGCCAACTGATCCTGGGTTTCAATGCCATGCTGGATGGAATCCAGGAGCGTGATCAAGAACTCCTCGCACACCGGGAGCATCTGGAGAACCTGGTGGAAGAGCGCACCGGAAGGCTCTCGGAAACCAATCGCTCGCTTCGGGACACGGTGGCTGCTCTCGAGCTGGCCCGGGAGAAGGCAGAGGCAGCCAGCCGAGCCAAATCGGATTTTCTAGCTAACATGAGCCACGAGATCCGCACGCCGATGAACGGCGTCCTGGGGATGGCTGAGGTCCTGTCCAACACCGATCTGAACGGGAAGCAACACAGGCACGTACAGATTCTGCAGCGTTCTGCACGAGGACTCCTTCGAATCATCGACGAAATTCTGGATTTCTCAAAGATCGAGGCCGGAAAACTCATCCTGGATAGGGTGAGCTTCGAATTGCACGAGTTGGTGGGAGATGTCCTCGAGCTCTTCTCGGACTCTGCCCATGCAAGGGGTATCGAAATGATCTCCTCCATCCATGGGGATGTTCCAGCCACTGTCGAGGGAGATCCCGACCGTCTTCGGCAGATCTTATCGAACCTGGTCAGCAATGCCGTCAAGTTTACGCATCAGGGAGAGGTGACCGTCATTGTCTCCCTGCTGCACGAGAAAAGTGGAAAGGTGAAGATCCGATTCGAAACCCGGGATACCGGAATCGGAATAGCCCCGGAAAGACAAGAAAAGATCTTCAACTACTTCAGCCAGGCCGATTCCTCCACTACCCGCAAATATGGAGGGACCGGATTGGGCTTGGCCATCGCCCGGGAGTTGACTGCTTTGATGAGGGGAGAGATTGGCGTCGACAGTCGCCCCGGAGAAGGATCCACCTTCTGGTTTACGGCCGAGTTCAAAGGACAGCCGTCCAGGAAGCCAGTTGACGCGATCGGGACCAAAATGCGAACTGTTCGGGTTCTGGTCGTTGACGACAATGAGACCAACCGCACCGTCTTGAGCGAGCAACTGGCTTCCTGGTCGGTACCCCACCGGTGCGCTCGAGACGGGCAGGAAGCCCTGGACTTCTGCCGCCAGGCAGTGCGCGGGGGTGAGCCCTTCCACGTCGCCCTGCTGGACTTGCACATGCCAGGGATGGACGGGCTGGCGCTGGCCCGAGCCATGGAGGAAGATCCGGCAACGACGGACATGAATCGGATTCTGCTGAGCTCCATGTACCTGGGAAGTGAACGCGAGTGGCAGGAAGCGGGAATCAGCTCCAGTATGAAGAAGCCGCTCCGCAGGTCGCAACTCTATAATCTGATCGTCGCGACGGTCGCCGACAGAGACCAGAAGGGCACGCAGGCGCCGGCGAACATCGATGTTGAGGAAAATCTCGTATTTGACGGATCCCTCGTTCTGCTTGCGGAAGACAATGTGGTCAACCAGGAAGTTGCGCGGGAGGTCCTCAGTGCTCTGGGCTGTCAAGTCGAGGTCGTGGAGAGCGGACAGAAAGTGATCGAGGCCTGGACAGAATCCGTCTTCGATCTGATTCTTATGGACTGTCAGATGCCGGGGATGGATGGCTATGAGGCAACTCGGACTATTCGCGACAGGGAAGGGTGCAGCGACGACGAACCGATTCCGATTATCGCCCTGACGGCACACGCCCTGAAAGGCGACAGGACCAGGTGTCTGGCGGTCGGAATGAACGACTATGTGGCCAAGCCGTTCACCAAAGCGGAGCTGGCGACTGTGCTGGCCAGATGGCTCCCCCAAGCCAAGAAATCCGAACCTCCCCCTCTCTCTCCACCGAAGCCCGGGAGCCGGAAAAGGTCGAGCGAGGAGCCTATCAGTAACCTGGCCCTGGAGGAGATTCGGCAGCTGGAGGAAGGGGGTGCCACGGGTATGTTCGATCGAATACTCCAATGCTACCTTGAGGATTCTTCACGGCTCCTATCCCGTGTCCGAGAAGCGAGCCAGGACGGCGACATGAATACCCTTCGGCAGGTTGCCCACACTCTCAAGTCCAGCAGTGCCCAGGTCGGAGCCAGCCGGCTTTCGGACCTGTGCCGGCAACTGGAGGCTTCCGGTTCGGGCGCAGAAGGTACCGCGGCTGAAACCCTGGTCCACGAGATTCACGAGGAACACGAAACCGTCCGGATAGCCCTCGACGAGGAGCTTCGAAGGAGCAGTGTATGAATAACCACTTGGTCCCTCAAGAAAAGCCTCCGCGACTGCTGGTGGCAGACGACGATGCCGTGATGAGGATCATGGCGCAGGAGGTGTTCCAGCAGGCGGGATGGTGCGTGGAGACGGTGGAGGACGGAGCGGAGGCCCTCACCAGCTTTGAAGGAATGGATCCGGACATTGTGCTGCTCGATGTGCAGATGCCCAATCTGGACGGTTTCCAGACCTGCCTGGAGCTTCGCGGTCGGGAGCGGGGAGCGCATATTCCCATATTCATGATCACGGGAAGGGATGATCTGGAAGCCATCAACCGAGCCTACGAGGTAGGCGCCACAGATTTTGTCACCAAGCCCGTCAACTGGGTTATCTTGAAGCAACGGATTGGCTACATGGTAAGGGCCAAGCGAGCGGCCCAGGCCCAGAGAAAAGCCGAGGCTAGAAACCAGGCGCTGCTCGATGCGATCCCAGACCTGATGTTCCGTATCGCGGAGGACGGGATGCTGCTGGATTACAAGCCGGCGCAGGGCATGGACACCCTCATCTCCCCGCCGGAATTTGTGGGGAAGAAGATCTCCCAGGTGATGCCGGAAGAGGTGGCGGAAACCTTTTTGAAACACGTGCGCGAGACCCTTGCGAGCGGCCAGATCCAGACCTTCGACTATCGCCTCGGCATGGACGGAGAGAGCAGAGACTACGAGGCACGGACTGTGGTCAGCGGCAGCCGGGAAGTCCTGGGAATTGTGTGTGAAGTCACCGAGCACAACCGTTTGGAAGCGCAGCTGAGACGATCCCAGAAGATGGAGGCCTTGGGCCTGCTCGCAGGCGGCGTGGCCCACGACTTCAACAACGCCCTTTCCGTGATCACGCTTCAGGTCCAGAGACTCATGAACCGTCTCAAGGACCAAGAAGATCTGAGCTCCTTCGCCAGCTCGATCCTGGCGGCCGCCACACATTCCTCCAAATTGACGAGTCAGCTCCTCGCCTTCGGCAGGAAGCAGCTGATGGAACCTCGTCTGTTGGACCTCAATGGGGTTGCCAAGGACCTGCTGAAGATGCTGGATCGGGTCATGGCCGAGGACGTGGAGGTGGTGACCGACCTGGCCCCTGACCTCTGGCAGATAAAGGTCGATCCTGGCCGTATCGAGCAGGTGATCATGAATCTGGCAGTCAACGCGCGTGAGGCAATGCCCAAGGGAGGAAAGTTCACGATAAAAACCAGGAATCGTCCCTTGCAGGAGGGACAAGAGGGTGCTCCCAGGGTGATGTTGGCCGTAACGGACACCGGCCACGGCATGGACGAGGGCACGCTGGAACGAGTCTTCGAGCCGTTCTATACCACCAAAGGAAGCGGTACTGGTCTCGGTCTCTCAACCGTACACGGAATCGTGAGCCAGAGTGGCGGGGAGATCCAGGTAGACAGCCTTCCGGGGAAGGGCGCCAGCTTCAAGATCTATTTCGCCCGTGTCGAAGGACAACAGGAGGCGGTTGCAGCTGAAGCGGAAGACGAAGAGTGGGCATTGGGGGGCAGTGAAACGATCCTGGTGGCGGAAGATGACCAGAGTATTCGAGACTCACTCTGCGATCTCCTCAAGGACAAGGGATACAAGGTCCTCTCTGCCGCAAACGGGCGCGAGGGTGTCCATCTGTCGCGAAACTACGAGGGGGCCATCGACCTTCTCATCACCGATGTGGTCATGCCCGAAATGGGTGGTACAGAACTGGCCGAGGCACTCTTTGCTCAGCGACCAGAGACCAAGATCCTGTACATGACCGGTCACCCGGGGAACGTGACGCTCCAGCACGGCCTCGACTCTCAGGCGGCGTTCCTCCAGAAACCGCTGGAGATGGAGGTCTTGAGCAGAAAGCTGCACTCCTTGCTAGGTCATCCGTAGAAGTGCAAATCAGTGAGGATGGCGCCCCTCGAAAGAGGCTGCCTATTCTAATCCTACGAGATAACGGCCGGATAGGCATTTGCCAGCTTCCTTGATCGAGGGACTTTGGGCCACCTACGATCTCCCCTTCTCGCCACGCAGTCCCTGGACCGAAAGTAGTGCAAAGAGCACGCTGGCGATCAACCAAACGAACCACACCTCACCATAATCGATTCGAGCACTCAAGAGCAGCGACCAGAATGCCATGCCAAGGGCAATCAACATTCCCGACACCAGCGCATATCGCCAGGAACTCCCACTTTTTGTTCCTCTGTATACAAACACAAGAACGATGAAAACGGGCAGGTAGAATGCCAATGAAGCGGTCGTCACTATTTCATGCAGATCCGAGCGCGCTTGTGTAAGCCGACCATAGTCACCGCTCGCCAGACCTTCGTACTGCACTGCCAATGTAATGCAGAAGACGATAAATGCGAGGGAGGCAACCAGGAGCACGCCATAGGCGAGCTTCTGAGCGTTGGACTGCGGTCTCGACCTCTCGACCCTGCTTTTGTTCGTCGATTTCGGAGCCCTGGCCGCCGTCTCCGCTGGTGGCTGCTCTTCCTGCTTCGCCCTCCTGGCTGGCCCTGGCGGCGATCCACTGTCGGCTCCGGAATCACCTGAAGCTGGCGGGCCCGGGAGCGAGCGGGCAAGCACCTCGTCGATCTCGTCGGCGACAGAGGCAAGAAGATCACGACGGCTTCTCAGGCTCTGAAGTAACCTGTGCGCATCCTTGCTGTCCTCGGGCTTCCGCAAACTCCTCTTGAGCGTGACCAGCAGAGCGGTCTGCTCCTCGAAACCCAGAGCCGATGTCGCCTCGACCTGCCTGGCCAACTCGCTGAGATAGGAGATTGGCACTTCGGGGGAGGCTGGTAAGGGGTCAGGGAGGGGTAGGGGAGGTGGAACGGAGTTGAGCGCTCGGGCCAGGCGGAGGGCGGCATCCCGATCCTGTGTTCGATAGTCCACGAACTGAATCGCCGACAGCGGCGCCGGCAGTAGGTTGCTGGAAACCTCCTCTGCAACAAGTACAGGTAGGATCGGCTTGCCGAGCTTGGCGGCATATTGGTATTCGCGCTTACAGGCCGTGGAATCGAGCGCCTCGGGGGACAAAGCGAAGACGAACACGTCGCACTCGCGGATTCGCGAAAGAATCTGGTCCCACCATACCTGCCCCCCGCTCAGATGCTGATCGAACCACACCCCATGACCTAGCGCTGCAATATCTTCGACCAGGGTCGAGACAATGGCTTCACTCTGGCGGCTATAGCTGATGCAGATAGCGGACATGTTGCCTAGGGACTCCCTCTGGATCGTTGCCCTATCGTATTCCCGAAGCTCCAATCACTGCAATCAAGATTTCGAAGCCCAGGTTCGAACACTCTATACCAGGGATATTTCCGCGATCTCGACGCTTGAGTCAGTGTACCCTCCAGACTGCGAGCAAGCGCGCTCGACGATTCGGGCCTCAGGCCCTGATTTGAAAGCGAGATCAGGTTTTCCTAGACTTGTTTCTATATTCAGAACTCTCACTGAGGATATCTCCATGAGAATGCTTCGTTCATTCCGGCCTTTCTGGTATTCTGCGCCATGATCCCTGAATCTGTCTTCGCCCATCAGCCGGTCGCCATCGGAGGGCTGCTCCAGGATGGCGTACTCCGACTGGCCTTCTACCTCAGCGGGCAGTTTTTCGGGAGATCCGTGGTCGGTATCGAGTTCCTGAGTTTCTCATTCGAACAGGAGCAGGTGCAGGGCAATCTGGCAGAGCTCTTTGTCGACGAGTTGGAATCCGAGACGGGCGTTGTCCGGCTGACCAAGGTTTCGCCCTGAACAAAAACCTTAGCAAATCGTCTGAACGTCTCGGCGTCGCCACCTTACCTGTGAGGGTTCACACTCGCGGTTTCGAAGCCGCGCCGGTTATGCGACTCGTATCGAGACTCAATGCCCAGATTGAAATTAAATCGTCGTGACTTTGTCAAAACGACGGCCGCCGCACTCTCTCCCTCTGCGATGGCCGCCTCGCCGAAGGACGCTCACAAAATGCTCGTCATCAATGCCTTGGTAAATCGCGACAAACGAACAGAAATCGAATCCCTTGTAAAACGCCATCCCAGATTCGATGGAGCACAATGATGCTGAAAGCTCTAGTCGCGGGTATCGTCCGCAATCTCCGTTTCCTGGGTTCGGTGGTCACGGCTCTCCTCTTGTTTTTAGGCTTCATGGCCGTGGTCGCCGCCGCCAGCGCTCGTCTACAAGGCGGTATCGGACTTGCTGTCTCGATCATCGCCGGTGTTTGTCTGGCCCTGGGCGTTCTGCTCACGTACTGGATCAGTGTTGACTGGCTGAACCTCAGGGTCATTCAGAGCGCGCGTGGTCAAGAGGACTCGGCGCTAGCTGATGGTGCAATTGTGGCGTTCAACGGTCTGGTCCGTGTCGATGCCGAACCCATGACCTCACCCTTCAACGGGACTCCTTCTGCCGCCTACACCTACATCGTAAAAAACGCCAGACAACCGAAATCCAGAAATGTCGTCGCTCAAGGCTTCCACCTGGTTAAGACGCAGATCCAAGGCAGCAGTCAGAGTCTGGGGCTCTGCTCGTTTCCCTCGTTCGAAGATGATCTTCGAGAGAACCTGCGCGGTGAAAAATGGGCTGCCCAAGTGCGGAAGCTGATAGACAGGATCGCTGGGACAGCGCCGCCCGCGGTTGAACGCGAGCGTCAGGGCCGACTGCTCGAAGTACGTCACTCGGAAGTCGAAGAGGTCCACGAGGACTACTGCCTGTATACGAAGCTGACTGTTGCCGTCGGGGACGCGTTGATCATCGAAGAAGAGGTGCTACCGATTGGAAAAGAAGTGTGCGTGGTCGGCACCTACGACAAAGAGATGAATGGCCTGACGGCCCGTCGGTCTCGACTCGGGCCCAACCTCATCGTCTATCGGGGCAGTGCAGAGGAGGTGCTGTCGCGGGTCGGCAAGGACACCGCCGGCTTCGCCAAGACGGCCGTTTTCCTGGTTGGCATAACGATGTTGGTGTTCGGACTGGCGTTCTCGCCCGCCGCCTGGACATCGAGGCTTCCGATCATCGGCGGGTTGGTCGTCCCTCCGCCCCAGCCGATGGACCAGGCGGAAGAGGCTGAGGCTTCCGATCCAGATGCCGCTCATCGGGAGCAGATCGACGGCTGGGTTCGTGAGGAATACGGCGGCGGGAACGTGGGTCGTGCGCTGCAACTCGCGATCGATGAGAAGGCCCCTGGGAGTCTTCAGTGGCTGATCGACCAGGGAGTTAGTCCAGCCACGCGGATAGGGACCGACGAAGAGTGGTACCTGCTTCCGCTCGTTCAGGCGGCCCGCCTGGGCCATCTCGAGACCGTGCGAATCCTGCTCGAAGCCGGTGCGAATCCGGACCAGGTGCAGCCCGCACAGTCTCAACCAACGACCGGGCTGACGGCTCTCGGTGAATCGCTGAGGTTCGGCTACTGCGAGATAGCCGATCTCCTGATGGAGTCCGGAGCGACGGCTACCGCAGGCGTCGAGACCGATCGCTGTCCTTGAGAGCTGACCCGGGAAGCGTGGGGTTCCTATTGCTGAACGGTCAAGTCGTTCGCGGCTCTGCCGGACTTGGCTTCGCAATGCTGGCAGTCTATTCGTGCATGGCAACACCTCTTTCCGAACACTGTTCACTGCTCACTGCACTACTGCTCACTATTCAAGTTTTAGCTTAGGGGATAGGTAGAGTGCGTACAGACGGATGGCACCGGCTTCCTTCCCCTGAAAGGTCAACCGGATCTTGAAAGGTTGCTTGGGATGCTGGATCTGATCGCCTGCCGACCACTTCACCGGTACCCGCAGATCTGACTGTTCCACCACGGCCGTGTAGGCGGGGAGGGGGCGCTCCTGATGATCCACCAGCTCTAGCTTGAGACTGGAATGAGGTCCCAGTCCCTCGGCATTGACCGAGAGCGTGGCCGGTCCTTGCAGCTGCACGTCGGCAGTAACCAGGATCCCGTTGTCGTCCGGGTCACGGACCGACAGAGAACCGAAGCGATCCCGCCCTAGCACGAGCAGCCCAATCCCCCCGTGACGTTTCCAGGGTCGGCCAGTGCGAGGACCCATGCGCTGATCCATCTGGCCGTACCAGATGTAGGTCTTCTCTCCGACGTTTTCGAACCCTTGTCCTTGGGACAAACCACCCTCGTCCCAGTCCCTTCCGTCCTCGCTTATCTCCGCGAAGATGAAGTCAGGAAGGGGCTCGCGGAAGTGGAGACCGTCGTTACTGACCAGAAATCCCAGGGGATGGACGACTTCCGTCCAGTCCTTGGCCCCATGCCAGAATCCGGTGATGCCGATCAGTACATTACCACGGTTCCAGACACTGGCACCTTCGTGGGTCTGCTCGTTGGCAACTGGCCTCTCCAGCGAGGCCGGTCGACGGAACTGGCCTTCTCGGGCGAAGCCCATGGTCTGGGATCGGGACCAGTGAACCAGGTCGGGAGAGCGGAAGATCTCGATGTGTCTCCCATAAGGCTCCACGGCGGGACTTCCCTGTCCTTGTCCCGAGAGATAGTACATCCCCTGCCAACGATAGAGTCCGGCTCCTTCGATGTCGGTGATCAGATGAATGTCGGAAGAGATGGTCTTGTTCCCCTCCGAGACCAGCTCATCCGCCACCCGCCAACGCAGGCCGTCGGCACTGTAGAGAGGAATGTTGATGGCTCGAGTCCTCCAGCCCTCCGGACTGACCTCCTGGAGATGAGGCACCGAGTACTCGCCAAACTCTCTCAGCAGAACCAGGGCCTTGAAGCGGCGGCTGGGGTCGGGATCCTCGGGTTCGTGGACAACTCCGATGTGGTAACCGTGAAAGCCCTCAGGCACAAGGAGCAGGTTGTTGTTCCGGTTACCTCGAAACTCCACCAGACCCAGTTTGGGTTTCTCCCAGTGAACGCCGTCCTGGCTCTCGGCGTACAGAAACCGCCAGCCCCGGAAATCGATACCACCCCCAAGCTCCGGTGTGATGAAAGCTTCCCGCGAGGCTCCGACATACCACATCTTGAACTTGCCCTGGTGGCGGATCACGGTTCCGTAGTAGCGCTGCTGCCATTCGTCCGGATCTCCCGGTTCCCCTAGAGGAATGATGGGGTTGTCGGGATGCTTGCGGGGCTGGTGCATGCTGAGATAGAGGTTGTAGGCAAAAGGAATGGAGACGTCGTCAAAGGCGAAGAGGGTGGCTTCCTCCTTCCCTACCAGAATGGTCGGTGTTACTCTCTGGCTACTGGCCTCGATCAGATCCCAGAAGAGAACGAACAGAAACACCGCTGCCAGAGTGCTGTGAGCTCCCGTCTTGAAGACGGATCTGAAAGTCGTGGGAAATATCATGCTCCGATTTATACACCCCGCTTCTTCCGTCTGTCCATTAGAGGGGCTCTAGTAATAGTGAGCAGTGATGAAGTGAACAGTACCGGAAACAGCTGCAGCCAACAGAGCCGCGAACGACTTGACTTGTCTGCAAGATGAGGCCAAGTTTCGGCTGTCGAGGACGACGAAGGCGGGAGCGAGGCGGACAACAGCAAAATCTTTGGTAACCCTGAAAAGTTTCTTTCTCGAATGGGGACAGCATCCCTGGGGGTCGGATCAACCGAAACTTCATTTGGCTTTTCCTGAGGAAGAAGGGTGTAACGCATTGATTCAGTGATCTTTTGGTCATGGAAGCCTGAAGCGCAAGCGAGGGGTTGGGAATCGGCAAGATCTTACTCAGGTCCCCAACCCCTCGCTCGCGCTTCAGGCTTCCATAGCTCGGAAAATTTCTTTCTCGAACAGAGCCAGCGCGGCTGGGGACTACACCAAGGGGACTGTAATGCTGTTGATGCCAAGAAGATCCAATCCGTTCCTCGCCGTGGGCGGATTCCTTACTGTTGCCCTGCTCATAGGCACAGTTCAGATACTTGGTCGCGCCGAAGAGGAGGAACATTGGCTCACGCTGCGCCACAAGGACTACCTTTACCAGGTATTGGAATTCGACTGGCCCCAGCAGGCTAAGGGCTCGGAGAGTCTTTCCGCTAGCATCATCGTGACCCAGCCCTATGAGTTCCGCCACCGACTCGGTGCTCGGGCTCAGCGCAGCGGTGCAAGCGGAACCGTCGAGATCCACTTTCCGCTGATCGATGACGGCCGCTATGCACCGTCGCAGCCGGGCTCCTCGCGGAGACTCTGGGAACTGGGTCAATACCGGTTCGATCTTGAGCTCAGAGATGGTGACTCACTGCTGGGTCAGCGGAGCGTCGAGGTCGACCCCAACACCTTCATCAGAGAAATGAACGGGAAACGCCTGGCTCAGGTGGACTCCCTTCGACAATTCATCGAGTGCAGCCCGGAACGTCCTGCCTACATTGACCATGACGAGATCGGGTTCACCATTCGGACGATCCCCGAACGTGTCGCTTCCTGCTCGGTGGAGATCGACGTCCTGGGTCCAGGCCAGGATCGGGTAGCGGGTCCCTTGAGTCTGAATCTGACACCGAAAAGCCAGCGTCATGCCTTCGACGGAAGCGGCTGGCCCCGTGGGGAGTATTGGCTGCGGGCCCGAGTCAAGAGCTCGGGCAAGGTCGTCGGTCCCTACCTCGTCCGCCAGTTCTGGAAAGACGTCTCGACCGAGAGTCGGAGGCCCCGAGTCCCACTGCGTCCCGGACACAGCGCCCAGTATCTGGTGGACGACTGGATCTTTGCTGCCTCCGAGGGATTACGACACAAGCCCGATCCGTTGACGCGATTCTCTGATGGTCCGGTGGTTAAGATCGACCGGCCTTGGGAGGCAGGTTCCTACATAATCAAAATCCGTTCGCTCACTTATGACGAGCGGTCAGGGCTCTATCGGATCACGTACCTGGCAGGAGTGCTCCCCGAGGATCCTGTTTTCAACCGGGTAGCCGGCTCCATCTCCCGACCGCGCTACCTCTGCCTGGTCACGTCTAGCGACGGAGTGCACTGGGAGAAGCCGGAACTTGGACGTGTGGAGTTCCTGGGCTCAAAGCGAAACAACATCCTCCGAGATCTGCAGCAGGAGGACTTCCTGAGGTCAGGCGAGTTCGACAGCTATCCCTATCCCACCAAGGAGCGGCCGATTCCAGGTAGGTACCGATTCAGGATGTACGACCGCAGCACCGATGGATCGGTGAACATGGACAACTTCGTCCTCCGATTCTTCTCTTCCCGAAATATCGAGCCCGGCATTCAGCACGCGGGTAACTTTCGCCCCCAGCCGGAAGAATTCTGGGGCTTCGAGCGCCGCGGCGATCTCTTCCTGGCCCTGACCCCGACACCCATCCTGCACGCCGGCTCCGGTATGAGTCTTTTGCGCACCACGGAGCGCGCGTCCACTCATCCCTTCGAAGGCGATCCATCGGCTTTTTACCAATCGGGTCGCTCCACTTTTACCTACTACGACAGGAAGAGCAGATCCTTCTATTACTATTTCCGACCGGACTACCCACCCTATCCTCCCCACGGAGTGTCCTACGAGTACTTCAGTCGCAGCGCTCGTCGAACCCGGGCGGTCATGTGGACCCGGGATGGTGTTAGCTGGCAGCGCCGGCACATGCTTTCGCCCGACGAGCACGATCCCCCAGGCACCACTTTCTACGGTTTTGGATATTTGAGCCCGGCTGGTCACACCGAGAGCGACACCGACGGCCAACTCTTTCTGGGAGCGGTTCTTCACTACAATCTGGTCGAGCAAAAGCAAAGACAGGAGCTGGTCTGGAGCCGGGATAGGGTGCACTGGCAACGCTTCGGAGCCAACAGAATCCCCTTGCTTGCGAATGGTCCGCCCGGAGATCACGACGCTGGTTTCGTCAGCGGCATGTCATCCTACTATCCCGTCTCCAGCTCCAAGGGAGAGAAGGAATGGTGGTTTCCCTATCTGGGCGGAAGTGCCCGCTACATGTTGGCGGCTTCGAAGGATACTACTCGTATGAGGCGCAAGTCCTTGAACGAACTGGGTCTGGAGTACTTCAAGAAGAGCTACCCCCAGTACGAGTTGGCTCCTTTCTTCACCAGTTGGGAGGACTTTTTCGAGGAATCAAAGGCCTCGACCTGGGTCCCCGCTCTGGCCCGATGCAAGGCGGGTAGGCTGGCGCACGTAGAGCCCGTCGAGGTACGAGGAGAGTTCACGACCTATCCCCTGCTGCTGGAGGGGAGCCGGCTTCTGCTCAACGCCAAGACGCTAGATGGGGGAAGCGTCCGGGCGGAGCTGCAGGACGCTGAAGGCAATGTCTTCCCCGGCTTCGGCCTGGCAGACAGTGTGCCCTTTTCCGGGGACGCGGTGGGTGCGGAGTTTAGGTGGAGGGAGTCCGGTCTGGAAGAGGCCTTACGAAGGGTGGTACGAATACGCGTCGTGCTCGACAAGGCACAACTTTACTCGTTCAGATGGCTCCTTGAGATTCTGGACAGAGTCGGTACGGCTATGACCACATTGCCGGGTCTAGCGGCCGACATCGGTCGTCGGCGACGTCACCTATAGCATCGGCGATGACCGTGAGTGATCCCCTCCAACGGTGCTTGGTTCCCCAAGTCCTTGGTACACTGGAACGTAAATACTGATAGGTACGTTCCAGTGGACTTAGACACGGTCAGGCACTACAAAGGGCTCGCGGTAGCTTCTGGTGAGCAGTTTGTTTGCTTCGCTGTCCGCGACAAAACGACTCGCGGCGGGGTCGAAGATGAGCTCGCGTCCCAGCCGGTATGATATGTTGGCCAGCAGACAGAGACCCCCGGAGAGATGTCCTTCTTCCAGACTCGAATTCAGCATCTCTCGCTTTCCCGCCCGCACCGAGGCGATGAAATTGCGGTAGTGGTCTTCCCGCTGCGACACGGTAGGTGCATTGGCGTCCGGCTCGGGAATCTTGTTCCTTCCCATGAAGATCTTGAACTCGCAGCCCGCAAAATCGCGACTAGAGTCCGTCATGCGCATATAGCCCCGGGTGCCGTAGAACTCCCAGAAGAAATCCTGCCCGGTGTAGAAGCCACGGATGTCGTTGACGATAGAGGTGCCGTCTTCGTACAGAAACGTGGTTCTCTGGGTATTTGGCGTCTGGGCCTGGTCTTTGGGACCAAAGCGTCCGCCGGTCGACTGAATTCTGCTAGGCAGTTCCTTCTTGAGGGCCCAGCGTGGGATGTCCAGGAAATGGGGACCGTTGTTGCCGATCTCACCGTTTCCGAAGTCCCAGAACCAGTGCCAGTTGTAGTGCACGAGGTTGGCGTGATAGGGCTGCTGGGACGCAGGGCCCAGCCAGAGGTCCCAGTCAAGCCGTGACGGCGGGGATCCCGTTTTCTCAAAACCAATCGGGTCTCTGGCTTGGGAGTATTCACAGCGCGCCATGTAGATCTCTCCGATGGCTCCCTCCTGGAGCATTCGGACCGCCTTTCGGAAATTGGGATTGGAACGCCTCTGGGTCCCGGTGGCGACGATCCGGTCGTATTTGCGGGCGGCTTCCAGCATCTTGTGGCTCTCCAGGAGGTTGTGGGCCACAGGCTTCTCGACGAAGACATGCTTCCCGGCCTGGCAGGCCCAGATGGTTGCCAGGGCATGCCAGTGATTGGGAGTTGCAACGCTGATCACATCGATGTTCGGATCATCCATGATTCTCCGGAGATCAGGTTCCAGCCGGGGCCTCCTTCCTGTCGTCTTCTCCAGTTTGGCTGCCTCCTCCGCCATACGCGTTTCGTCGGGATCGCACACGGTCGCTACTTCGACTCCTTCGATGGCGGTCACCTCGCGGATATGTCCACGACCACGATTGCCCAGGCCCAGAACTGCAACTCGAATACGATCGTTGGCCCTGGCCCAGCCGCCCGAAGCGCGGATCACCGAAGTGCCCACCAAGAGCTTCGAAGAATGTTTGAGAAGATCGCGTCGTCCCCACTTCATGCCTTCACCACACCTTTCCTTTTCTTACGCCCGCATAGGTCAAGTCAGGCGGCACCGGTTGTTCTCCAGATTCTGTTTTCTGCCACAATGGTAGCCCTGAGGGATTATCACCAAAAACCATGAGTAATACCAAACCTATCAATGTCCAGGACTACGAGGCACCGGCAGACCAACCGTTAGTCGCCGACACGATAGCGCCAGCGCCCTGTTCGTGATCCAGTCAGGGGGCGCCCCAGGCAGCGCGGATTCTCGGGCGTGGTGATACGGTCTCCGAGGAGGGTGAGGAGTCGATTCTGCACCGACCGGTCGAGTCGACGCAGCTCGCGCCGGGCCCGGTCGTCGATCTCAATCCTCCAGATCAACGTCCCTCTCCAGATTCTCCCAAGCTCCATCTTTTGGCGGGATTCCCCAGGCGCTCGATCGCAAGGTATTGATCCTCTATCTCGTCTAGGTGCTCCAGCAGGGAGGGCTTCTCGAGGGTAGTAGGACTTCGTCCGCCCGGTTCTGGCCCATAAAATCTGGCCGGAGCCGGGTCATCGCCACGGAAGGATGCCTTGATCTCCGAGTTGCCCGCTCCATCTGTGAGTACGTGTTCCAGGATCGCGATGTCCAGATTCAGCTTCGAGTTCGAAAGAGATCCGTCTGTGTCGCGGAACCGTAAAAACCCACCCGACTCCGCCAGGGAAGAAGCTGCCATGAAGGAGCCAGTCGGGGGGGTGATCAAGGAACCGTCGTCAAAGTGATCGAGAAAGTCCGGGACCCCATCCGGGTTTGCTTGACCCAGGATGTTCCCATCGATGGACAGAGAATCCTTGACGTACACGATGTCATAGGGAACCGGTCCCTGCGCCAGGATCGGGCAGCAAACCAGTAGTCAGGGTAGGCAATGGGTCAGAATCGCGGTAACGTTTCTCAGCATCAGATCGCCTCAAGAAGTGAATGAATCGACGATTCTTTCCGACAAGCCAGCCCGAGTGGGCCTGGAAGGTGGTCTGCCGGCCTTCCTCTCCCCGAACCTGCCAGCATCAGTTGAATCTTGCAATTCTGGCGATTGTATAGGAATCATGGGAGGGGTCTCGTGACCAGAATCACGCTTCAACAGGGAGAAGAGGGTTACACTCACACAGGTGCGATGGATTCAAGAGGCCTTCCTTCTGATGGGCAACGCGAGAATCCTGGCTATCTGCACCTGTACCTGTCTCCCGTCCCTCGAGCTATTTGGTGCTACTCCTCCACCAGGATTTGTGGACACCCTCGTGATGTCGAACAACTACTCTACAGGGGCCAGGAACCCAACGGCGGCGGAGTACGAGCCCGGCACGGGGAACTTGTTCGTGATCGAGCATCGCGACGGTCGGGTCCGGGTGCGAGATGCCGCAACCCAAGGGGTCAGCACCGCACTGGCACTCGGCTGTATGGACGGCGCCGGGGAGCGTGGGCTGTTGGGGATTGCCTTCGATCCTGATTATCTCGACCCCAGTGGACAGAATCGTTACGTCTATCTGTTCTACACGCGGGAGTTTGCCAGTTCGGGACCCTGTAGTGAACCGGGAGTTCCGCCGGGTTCGAGGAACCGGGTCTCTCGCTTCATGGAGAGTGGAGGACTGCTGGTCGGAGAAGAGATCCTGCTGGAAACCGATCACCTTACGAGCGCGACCAACCACAATGGGGGGACCGTACGGTTCGGCGTGGATAAGACGCTGTTCATCTCGATCGGGGACAACGATACTGATGCAACAGCGAACCCTCTGTCACGCGACCTGGCGGATCTGCGCGGGAAGCTTCTGCGCATCAACCCAGATGGATCGATACCGGGAGACAATCCGTTTGTAGGGCAGCCTGGCGTGCGAGAAGAGATCTGGGCGTGGGGATTGAGGAATCCCTTTCGGTTCAGTGTCGATTCGGACACGGAAGCTCCGGTGATCGCCGACGTGGGCGAAGGACAGTGGGAGGCGGTGTATGTGGGGGTGGCGGGCGCCGACTATGGGTACCCATGCGTTGAAGGCTTGGCGCCTTTTCGGAACTGTACCCCGGCCCCGCCGCCAGGTTCCCTGACCCAGCCGGCCTACGTCTACGGACATGGGAATCAAACGCCTCCAGTATCGGGCAACTCGATCACGGGGGGACCCGTATATCGACACACGGCGTTCCCGGAAGAGTATGAGGGAAGCTATTTCTTCTCTGACTACGTAGACGGATGGATCCGGCGAGGCCGGATAAACGGGGTCAATCAGTTGGTAGAGGTCGAAGTGTTCTTGCCGGATGCTGGGAGCGTCGTCGATCTTTTGGTATCCCCAGAGGGTTGTCTCACCTGGGTGGGACGCAATGGCCAGGGGGTTCACGAGACCTGCTATGTGGGAGGAGGCAACGGGCAGCCCCACGCGGTGTCATCGGTCGATCCGGCGTCAGGCTTGGGAAGTCTGGGGGTCCAGTTCACCGGTTCAGGATCGAGTGATCCAGACAACGATACGTTGCTATTCGCGTGGGATTTCGATGATGGCAGCCCCCTGGGCAACCAGGCCGATCCGAATCATATCTACACGGTGGATGGGGTATATACTCCGGTACTGACCGTGGACGATCAGCAGGGGGCGGCAAATTCCCTGGACAGTGCGCCGCCTTTACGGATTGTCGTCGGGAATCGCGCACCGTCGCCGTCGATCGATGAGCCGCCGGGTGGTACCCGTTACGACGCCGGTCAGTTTCTCGCGGTGAGTGGAAGTTCTACCGACCCCGAAGAAGGTGTTTTGGGAGCGGATGCGTTTTCGTGGGCGGTTGTGTTTCACCATGACAGTCATACCCATCCGTTCCTGGGCCCGATCGAGGGGTTGACATCGTTCGACTTCAAGATTCCCACGTTAGGGGAGGATTCGACGGATGTCTTCTATCGGATCCATTTGACGGTGAGGGACGGTGGAGTGCCCCTGGGGACGGAGGTCGAGATGGCGTCGACGTCGTTTCTGGATGTGTTGCCCAATGTGTCGGAAACCACTCTGGCGGTGGAGCCGGCAGGGCAGGGGCTACAGCTCGAGTTCGATCGGCAGGCGGCGACGGCACCTCTAACCCGGGATTCGGTCGTGGGTTTCCCCCGCACCATTGGCGCTCCCACACCGCAGACAGTTG
This sequence comes from Acidobacteriota bacterium, assembly GCA_965219005.1. Lineage (GTDB taxonomy): Bacteria > Acidobacteriota > UBA6911 > RPQK01 > JAJDTT01 > CAUZIZ01. Next base: position 1,949,369 of record CBDCMS010000004.1, read on the forward strand.
GCGGGAGAACCTACAACTTCGTATCGTGGTCCGATACCGGAGCGGCCGAGCACAACATCTTGACTCCGGCAGCGGATACCACGTACACGGCGTCCTTCACGTGCGTGTCGAATTGTGGGAATGCGGTCCCGAATGTCTCCATCACGTCACCGAGCGATGGGTCCAGCTTTGCCCAGGGCGCTTCGATCGCATTCGCCGGCACGGCAAGCGACGCCGAGGATGGCTCTATCTCACCCAATCTGTTGTGGACGTCGGATCTGGATGGTGCGATTGGAACGGGATCGTCGTTCTCAGGCCTGCTTTCAATAGGGGTGCACCTGGTCACCGCACAAGTGACCGACAGTGGCGGCCTGGCTGGCTCGGACACGATCACGATCATGGTGGGCTTCGAGTTCAATTTCGCTATGGACTCTCTGACGATCGACGGCAACATTCTGGGGAGCGCCAGCCCTGACGGCACCGCCGACTTTGTGGACGATTTCGACGACGGTTCCCTGATCACACCTCCCAGTTCTTCGTTCATTACCGCCTCACCATTGGCCGGGGGGGGAGGGTTTTTGCGATTCTCTTCTGTGGACGGTTCTCTCACCAGCTCGCGAATGAATCTGGAGGTCGCGATTCTTGATCTCGCCGTCCTCGATGGGGCAGGGAACTCAGAGATTACGGCTTCCTTCCGCGGGGATATCCCAGAGCTGGCTCAGTTCTACGGGCTCGGTGTCCGGAGCAACAATAGCGAGGCTGTTTGGCTCTTTGTTGTGACGTTGGGAGGCGGCCCCTACGTGCTTGTGACAGATTCGACGCGGTTGCTGGCCGCAGACATCGTGGCGCTGGCACAGAACAGCTCCATACAATTGAGACTTCTTATCGACGATGAATCGAATCAGGTCGTCGCCTCCTACAGCATCGACAACGGCACCACCTTCAAGGAGGCGTCCCAGTTCGGATTGTTTCAAGGGCACGGTTCCATCTTTGGCGTGCTCCCAAACACCCATGTCTGGACCTACGGAGGCGCCACTCGCTGAATTCCAACCCTGACGAGAAGGTCAGCTGTCGCTCCGTCGCTTCTTCAGCGACCCCGTCGAGAACTGGAAGACCCTCAGCTACGTCCACAGGCTCTGGGGAAACCCCGTGATCCTGCCAGCACCGAGTCTTGGAGATGAGGGTCGACCGGAACCGACTCAGTCCGGAGTTCGCCCACTGATGAATGGTCGAAATATATCAGTGTCCCAACACGTGGAGCACGGACAACTTCATGTTGTTTCCGTCATCCCTCGCTGCTGATTACCTCTTTCATGCGCGTTCCAATCAAAATGAGGAGTAGGGTCTTGTCCGCCGCCGCGGCCGCGATACACTAGTGGCATGAGACAAGTGGAGTTCGCCGACACCGGAGAGACGGTTTCGGAGATGTGTATCGGTGCGATGAACTTTGGAAAGCGTTGCGAGCCCGACGAAGCCGAACGCGTCGTGGCCACAGCCCTGGATCAGGGCGTCAATTTCATCGACACGGCTGCCATGTACGGCGACGGGACAAGCGAGGAGGTGCTGGCCGCCTCCATCCGGGGGCGCAGGGACCGGCTCTTCCTTGTCACCAAGGTTCACAAGGGGATAGATGGGAAGAGCATCGGGGAGAGCATCGGAGAAAGCCTTTCCCGACTCCAGACGGATCATGTCGATCTCTACCTGATCCACTGGCCCCAGGAGGGAATGAGGCCCGCCGAGGTCATGGATGCCCTCAACCACGTCGTCGTTCAGGGAAAGAGCCGATACGTCGGCTGCTGCAACTACCCGGCCTGGTTGTTCGCTCACTCCAACTCCATCGCCCGGGACAACGGCTGGGCCCCCCTGGTCTGCAACCAGTTGGCCTACAATCCGGTGGAGCGGGGGATCGAACTGGAGAACCTACCCCAGGCCCTGGCGGAGAAGGTGGCCATCACAGCCTATCGGCCCCTGCTGGGCGGTCTTCTGACTGGCAAGTATTTCGCTGGGGGTGCCCCTTTGCCCGAGGGATCCCGGGCGGCTTCGGATACCCGTCTCTTGACCTGGCTGGTGAGCTACGGGGATGAGTTAGAAAAGTTCTCACAGTTGGCCCGGAGCGAAGGCCTGCTTCCATCTCAACTGGCCATCGCCTGGGTCAGGAAATCCGTCGCAGTTACTGCTCCCATCGTAGGCGTCAGTTCCCTGTCTCAGCTGAAAACGGGCGTAGAAGCATTCGGCACCGACCTCTCCCAAGACCTCTACGATCGGGTCTGCCAGCTGTTCCCCACGCAGCTCCGGGAAGAGGGTTTCCAGCGCTTTCCAGGTTTGAAGTACAATTTCCCGCGCCTGCGCCGCAGCCTGAGACTGGGGGGCGAGTAGAAAGACAATCCGTCCGACTCTGCCTCGAGATGAGACACGTCGAGTACGCCGCCCGCGGCAGTCGTGGGTCACCGACGACGAAGCCATCAATTTTCGCTACGCCGACAACATCATCTCCGGTCATGGTGCTGGGTACAACCTCGGCGATCGGGTGCGGGCCTACAGCAGTCCGCTGTTCTTGCTGATCCTCACCCCGTTCATGTGGCTTGGCGTCGATGGGGCCCCCTGGCCTTTGGGATTGCCGGTGGAAGCGGTTCTTCAGTGAGCATCGGAGCGAACCCAAACGGCGAGGCCGCGCCCTCTGTCAACTTCTCGATCCCTGCACTCTAGGAACACGTGGGCTTGGTGACACATGGCCCAGCAAGCGCTGGCGGGCGGCCCAGGATTATTGCTGGCTGGTTACAGGCTCTGCAGTGAACTCGCAGACGCTCCCGGCCGCTGCCTTCTGCGATCCGCAACTGGCCAGCTCGACTCCTCTCTGCACATTCTCGAGGGAGCCCTGCCATGAGCCGTCTGGGGTGTAGGCAATCTCGAGGAATCCGTAGGCCGGAATTTTTTGGTTGCTCGCTTCTACTTCCGTGGAGATCGCGCGCCCTTGAACCAACATGCCCTCGACCTCGGTCTCGAACTTGCCCACCGGCCCCGAGTCGGCCAGTTCCACTCCGCCGTCGCCTATGATGAGCTGGGGCGGGCGAGCCCCACCGGCGAACGTTAGAGATTGGAAGTGGTGCATATGCCCAGCTAGCGAGAGTCTGAGGTGTTTCGGAAGCTTTCCGCCAGAGCTCTGCGTGATGCCGTATTGCAGCGCTTGATTGACACATGAGTACTCGTTCTTAGATGTGCAAGCCGTGCTCGTGCCCTTCTCGAAACTCTGGACACCCCATATCGGCCGATGCGTCAGGAGCCAACTCGTTTCCGTCCCGGCGGCCAGGTTCTCCACGGTTCCGAACTGCTTGGAGTACTGGTCTAGAAAATCCTGTGCTTGTGAAGGAGCGAAGGCATCGCACGCATTGGCTGAATCCAGAACGATCAGGTTCAGGGACTCAAGATTCACTGAGTAGGGCTCGACAAGCACCACGTTCTCGATCGGGTTCTTGGTTGGATCCGGCAGGGGGCAGCTCCATTGCTTGCCATCTCCCTTGGCCAGCTTGGAGCTGGCATCAAGAAAGTAGAACCAGCCAGGACCAGCCCGACTGCACAGCTCATGGTTGCCGCGGGCGAATACCCAAGGCGCCGCTGCCAGCAGCTCGCCCGCAGGGAGGAAGAAGTCGTCGCGCCATGCTTCCCAACTATCCCGAGGCGAGTTCCCCGAGGCGTTCTGGCTGATGAAACCCGAGTCTGGCGCCTGCAGGCAATACTCACTCTCGGAGGTGCCGTCCCCCGCATCGTATGCATACTCTTCGCTTCCGCTGTTTGACTCGCCGTTGATGACAACCTTCGACGGCGTGCCCCGGTAGTTGTAGTCACCCATGTGCAGAATGAGGTCCCACGCTTTCAGTGCGGCGGCGGAGGCTAGCGAAGCGAACGGCTCCGCGGCAGTGCCGGTCTGGCAATCCTTTTCCTTGCATCCCGTGTCGCCCATTGCGAGGATCCTAGTCGGGTTGCGGCTTGCTGTGGGCAGAGATAGCGTCTGTTCGCCGAGTGATATCGCCAGCTTCGAGTCGAACGGAATCGCCGCTTCGCAAACGTCGACCGAGAAGCCGTGTGGGTTCTCGCGTTTCGACATAGGATGTGTGGTGTCTCCGGTGATTTCAGGGCACGATAGGCCGGCGTCCAGGATGACTCGAGCAAAAGCGGTGGGCTCTCCATTGGTACCTGATGCAAACATCACAAAGCGACCGTGGATCTGGGATTCAGATATTCCCGGGCTTGGTGTCGGGTGTTGGCAGCTCGAGAGGAGTGTGGTGATGATAGCGAGCGCCGAGACTGTATTGAGATACCTCATGATTTGACGATCGCAGAACCACGAACCGGATGTCAAACTTGCGATCGAAGATGATCGAACATCGAAACGCATCGTCTTCCCAGCCACACTTCCAACATCGTCGAGACGGCCCGACGCGGAACGTCACTCGGTCGGCTTGTCGGTCGGCAGGACGACGGGGGGCTGCGGGTCGAGTGGCCTGAGATTTCGGCCGGCCAGGGCGGGGTGATCAGGCGCCAGCTTCGTCGCCCGGAAGATCGGGTAGATCGCTTTGCCCACAGGATGCGGAGGCGACCCGTCGGCGTTGCGAAGATTGCCCGAGTAGATGCTCCGATACTCCCACACGATCTTGCCTGCCGGCGTGACTTCGAAGAACCGTCCCTGTGGGCCCGCGGTGATGAAGGTGTGGCCGTTGGGGAGCCGGTGCGCGCCCGAGATGAAGCTGGCGTGGAACGACTCCGGCGACTCGTACGTCCACTGTGGACGCGACGGGCCGAAGGGGCCGTCGTCCGGCAGCAGGTACTGGCCGTCACCGTCCAGTGGCGGCGCGATCTCGAAGACGGCCGAGTATCGGCCGTCCTTCTCGCCCATGTTGTTGTTGAAAATCATGAGGTTGCCGCCGCCGGGCAGATCGTCGGGGATCCATCGGACGTCGTGCTGTGCGAACAGTTGCTGGGCAGCTTCGTCGCCCCGCCCGTAGGCTTGTGGGTTGCCCCAGCGATACAGGAGATCACCGCCTCGCTCGGCGTGATCGATGATCCAGATTTCGTTGAACCTCGGTACGCTCAGGGCGATCTGGTCGAGACCCGCGTGATACGCAACGGCGTTGGTGTGCAGCAAGTCCGACCGCAGCTCTTCACGGGTAGCGTCGAGGGGCACGTAGCCCAGCGTCTTGAGCCGCTCGAGCTCTTTGTCGTCGACCTGCTCGGGCTCGCCGTCGCCGTTGATGTCGATGCGATGGGGCACCCTCGCCGGGTCGCCGTAATCTGGTGCGTTGGGGTCGTGGGTCTGAACGAGGTGATCCCACATGTGCCACGACCAGACGATCCGGGCGTCGTCCGGCGGCAGGGGATCGAGCTCGAGGACGACGTCAGGCCACAGGCCCTTTTGCGGAGTGAGGTGCGGACGGCGGCCCGCGTGACGCGACGCTTCGGCGCTCTTCTGCTCCCAGGCGATTGCCAGCACGTGGCCGTCGGGCAGCGGCTCGATGTCGTGGTGGAGCAGACGTTGCTCGTCGGCGAGGGCGAAGTCCCACACGAGCTCGCCGTCCCAGGTGAACTCCTGGATGCGGCCGCCCTGGCCGCCGCCCTTGAAGACGGGTACGTCCCATTCGCGCGCGGTTCGCAGGAGGTGTCCGTTGTCCAGCAGGTAGACCGACGCTCCGGGCGCGTGCGTGCCCTCCCAGGTGTGGACGACCCTGCCGTCGCCGTCGATGAGATAGGTCGTGCCGGACAAAAGCGGGGCAAAGAGCACGTAGCCGGGCGCAGCGTCGGGCGTGTTGACGAGCAATCCACGGGTCTCCTCCGGTTCCGGTTCCGTCTTGGCGACGGGCGACCCGGCGACGTCCGGTAGAATCCCTGGGGGTGCCGGCATGATGTTCCACGTAAAGCGGCCCGCATCGTCTCCGTATGCCATCACGATCTCTTTGTCCCAGCCCTCCGCAGACCAGTCGTAACGCCGCACCTGCTGCTGGTTGTCGCTGGCGACGTAGAGCTCGTCGCGGCCGTCGCCGTCGAGATCCAGCAGAATCGACGCGTGCTCGAAGCTCGAAGAGTCGCGGTCGATCAGCTCGAGGTCCCACTCGTCCAGGCCGGGGCGCAGCAGCCACAAACCATGTCGGTGCGTCGCTGCCACCATCTCGGGCGCGCCGTCGCCGTCGACGTCGCCGGCCGTCAGGAATCGGCACAGCTTGTCCGGCAGCTTGGCTACGAAGTCCCCGGCGGCCGGATCCGTGCCGGCCAGGTAGCGGCGGATCTCCACCTGTCCGCCGGAGATCCCCTCGACCGAGACGTAGAGTTCGTCGCGCCCGTCGCCGTCGAGGTCGGTCACAAGGATCTCCTTGGCGTGTCGCGTGTCGAGGTCAGCCACCACTGTGCGGCCGTGCCCGAGCGCCGGCACGTAGCGTACGACCCTGCCGGCTTGCGGCGTGCCGTCCACTTTGTTCGGCGCGGTTGGCGTGGCGTAGATCTCCAGCACGCCGTCGCCGTCGAGATCGCCAAGCTCGATCTCGTGGACGATGGTGTCCGGTTGCCGATCGAGCTCCTTGGCGGTGAATCCCGTGTCGGCGGAACTGTCCGGCCGCAGCACGGCAACGACTCCCTGGTCGTGTGTGGCCACAACGATGGCAGCCGCGCCGTCACCGTAGAGGTCACCAGCTTCGGCGTCACGCATGCGGCTGAAGACACCGCCGAAGTCGGCCTCCCAGAGCGTCCGTGCCTGACCGGCCGTGTCCCAGAGCTTCACCGCCGCCGCGGTCCCGCCGAAGGTCAGGATGCCGGCCGGCCCGCTGGCCGGCTGGTAGGCCATGGCCTTGTGGAAGACGTTGCTGTCCTGATCGTCAATCCAGCCGTAGCGCCACTCGCCGTTCTCACGGGTGAGGATCCCGACGCGCGCGGGCAGTGGTTTCGGAGAGCCGTCGTCGTTCTCGCCGAACCTCGCCATCGCCAGCAGCAGGCCGTGACCGGTGACGTTTGGCTTCTCGTAGGGCACGACGCGGCGCCCCGGCGCCGCGTCATCGCCGCATCCCCAGGACAGCATCACCGCCACCAATGCTGCCCCGAGCAACGTCGGTCGTCTCATGGATGTCAAGCTACCACAACCCCTGATTCCATCCAAAGTCGGGGGCACCGAGCAGGCAATGGAAATTCCTATCTCTTATCTCTTTGCTGCCTGGAGTTCTTCGACTCTCTCGATTTCCCGGGTCTCTATCCCACCATGGAGGAACCCTCATTGGTGTTTCCGGGAAGCATGGGCGGATCCGACTGGGGCAGCGTCGCCTTGGACCGGAACAGTGGATTCGTTGACGGCGAAGGGTGTGCCTCAGACCGGGACCGTCAACCTCGGAGGGCCAGTGGTCACCGCTGGAGGACTGGTTTTCATCGCTGCCACGAAGGACCGCCGCTCTCGAGCCTTCGACGCCGCCAGCGGAAAGTAGCTCTGTTGATCGGCGAAAGTCCGGGGTTTGGTGCTTGTGATTCCGAGCTTGTTTGTACCTTGTTTCTTGCGCTTTGGATTCTCCCGGCGGGGCTGGTCCCACTCGAGAAAGAAGCTTCAGTCGAGAAACGTGGCGGCGGTCTCCAGGCCGCCGTGTATCGAGCCAAAGGCTCGAGAGACGAAGAATACTTCGGCCTGGAGACCGAACCCACGTGGAGTTTCGGCTTAGCGCCAGGCCCGGCTGCGCTGGATCGTACAGGAAAGAAACGTCATTTCCCGCCGTGGCAGGAGCATCCCTGCCCGTGATTTCTGACCTGTCGAGCCAGAGGCTCGACAATCATGGCCTGGAAGGCCGTGCCGCCGTATGCTTTCCTCCGAGCCTTTGGCTCGAAAAAAGGCAGCGCGGAGGCCACCGATGACGATCACTGGCAGGCGAGTCGTGAGTACTCTCATGATATCGAAGACATTCGGTACCGCAGACCCGGGGTCAAATCTGAGGCGGAACGCTCTCACCCTACTTGACTGTTGGATGTCCCTGGCGGAAACTGCTTGCCAAGGCTGATTTCATTGTCGAACGCTGGTTGTGTTCGGCTCTGTATCCAACTTTATAAGACAACGCTTCTGACTCTCACGTGAGTTTTATCAGAGTCGGGGGCCCTCGACTTTGGAGTCCAGATGCGGTGGTTACTCTTGAGATACTGGCTGCGTCGGTGGAGGATTCCTGCCCTGTTGGTGGGAGTACTGGCGGGGTTGTTGCTGACGGCTGGTCTGGCTGTTGGTTACATCGAGATTCGGCTGGGGTCGGAGCCCGACCACTACCGGGCACCTTCCTACCAGATCAGCGAGAATCTACAGAGGCTCGAGGAGACGGGGACCATCGGTATGACCCGAAACCGTCTGATGGCTATCAGCCCGGACGGGGGGAGACTGTGCGTTACGAGAGACATCGGTTCACTGGCGGATCCCCGGGGAGGGGTATCGATCGTGGAACTGAACACGGGTCAAGTGCAGACCACACTGATTCCTGAAGACCGGCCAGCAGAGGAAAAATTCGGTCGTGTCCTCGACTCCGCCTGGTCTCCTGATGGGGACTTCTGTTTCCTTGCCGTATCCCAGACTGTGGGCACCTTCGACACCGGAGGAAGCAATCGATTCGAGATCGTGGACGTCTCCAGTGGCTCCCCGGAATTCCTGCCGCCGGTGATTCTGGGTCGGGACCAGAATTCTTTCTCGCCCTTCGGTCCCGCCGGCGTCGCTGCAGCGGCAACTCGGGCCTATGTCGCGGATCGCGGCAGCGCCGTAGTCCACGTGATCGACACCGATCCGACCAGTCCAACTCGTTTCAGCTACCTGAACTCGGTCCCTGCCGGAGGTGGCGTGAGTGGAGTGGACGTGACGCCCGACGGAACCCGAGTCTATGGGGTCAACAGGGGCCCCAGTAATGTGGTCTGCATCGACACTGCCTCGAATCAAGTCGGTGGCTCAGCTTGTCAGGGCATCGGGAGTATTCCGGTGAGTCCTGGTCCGAGCGGATCCAGCGCTCGCATCGCCGTTTCTCCGGACGGTCTGCTGGCCTGTGCCGTCTTCAATCTGGGTGAAGACTGTGTCTCCTGCATCGACACGAATCCAGCGAGTCCCACCTTTAACCAGGAGATCTCCGTCATTCCCACGTCTGGTCAGCGACTCGAAGACGTCTTCTTTAGTCCCGACTCCCAAAACCTGTTCGTCCTCAGTGCGCTCACTGACGAGCTTTTGGTAGTCAGCTTGGAAGAGGGCCAACTGCAGCGCATCCCCGTGGGGGACTTCCCCCATGGCGTGGTCGCGACTACCAACCCGGCTTTGGTCGTCCTCGTCTCCAATCTCAACAGCCGGGAGATCTCCACGGTCGGTTCTGCCCAGGGGCCGTTTCTGCAGCCCGGTCCGATAGATCAGGATGGGCGAACCGCTGACGGCTACTTGGACAGCAAGTCGCAGGCCACGGACTGTACCCCGGAACCTCGTGACGGAGGTGTCGACCTGGGGACGGACGCGCGATTGGTGATCACTCGCGAGGGATGCCTGATCCAGGCCTACCAGGCTAATCGTCCGGATCAGGTCTGGGAGATCTGTTTGTCCGATCCCCATCCCGTGACCGGGCAGTACCAGGGTGGTGTGGTCACGATACCGGATTCGCTGGCGGCGGCCACGAGTCCGGAAAACCAGCTCTGGAAGCGTCTCGCTAGGTTTCTCGGCAAGGTGTTCCAAGTCTCGCTGCCGATGCGTCACAGCTTCCGGATCGATGGCTACGATTCACGATTTCGCCCCACTTCCTTCGTTTTGGAAAGTGAGATGGGAGATAGTGCTGACCCCATGATCGTCACGAGTCGAGGCGCCTGGCGTGACACAGACGGTGACGGTCTGACCGAGGAAATAGCCCTGGACGCGCCAGCTTTCCTCCCCAACCTGGTGCTGAATGTCTCGCTGGAGGACCTGGACCAGGACGGGGTAGATGATTATGTGCAGATTCCCTACGGGACCGCACTCAGGGCCTTCTTGCCCCTGGGGGACACTAACGGTGACGGAGTCCCCGATGCTCCGGCACTGGACCTGGATCACGATGGCCGACCTGATCCGGATCTTCCCTTGTCCCCCCTTGCTTCCGGGAGCCCCGGTGCTCAGGTAGAGCTGAAGCTGCATTTTGCCCAGTTTGGAAACGGAGCGGATAACGGTGTGAACCTCTTCAGCCAGATCATGCTCTTCAATCTCGACTCCGAGGAGGCTGCCAACTCGCGCGTCCTTCTCCGAGACAACTCGGGTGGTCCCCTGACCATCGAGCTCGGGGGAGAAATGGTCGCTGGCGAAAAGACAGAAGTGATACCGCCCGGAGGACTGTCCATCCTGAGGACCAGTGGGCAGGGTGCCCTTACCGTTGGCTCAGTGACCGTGATCTCCGATCGGGCAGTGGCCGGTGTAATCCTGTTCGGAGGGAGCGTAGGGTTAGCTGGAGTGGGAAGCAGCCACGTGATGAGCCGAGGTTTCGTTGCCGCCATGGAAAGCGACCAGGGAGCGGCTATCAACACCGGAATTGCAGTCCAGAACCTGGAGGAACAGCCGGTCAGTCCTCAGCTATTACTCACGGACACGGAAGGGGTCCAGCTGGCAAGTTCCCGGATGGACCTGGCAGGAAAAGGCCACAATTCTCTCTTTGTGAATGAGATCGATTGGGAGACCACGGATGGGGCCGAACTGGACTTCTCGGATTTCCTGGGTGTCTTGAGAGTGGAGAGCTCGAGCCAGCTGGCGGCCACTGTGATCCAGACACGGCCCGGTGAGTTCGCCACCCTGCCGGTGGCTCCCAATCTGGTGGATCTGACCTTTGGACAGTTTTCCTCCAGCGCCTCGTCGGCTCTCGAGCAGACACTTCACTTCGCCCAGTTCGGCGACGGAACCTCGGGCGGTGCAGAATTCTTCAGTCAGATCCTCTTGTTCAATCTGAGTCAGAAGAACGCCAGCACTCGCGTTGTCTTGAGAGACGGCGGAGGGAGTAGCCTCTCCGTAGACCTGAACGGAGAGGTGGTCGAAGGCGCGACCGATCTGGTGATACCGGCCAGGGGACTCAGGGTCCTCCAGACCGACGGTCAAGGAGAGCTTCAGGTGGGATCGGTAACTGTTTCGTCCGATCAACCTCTGGCGGGGACAATCCTCTTCGGGGGCAGTTCCGGAGTCGCAGGCGTAGGCAGTAGTTCGTTGCTTTTGAAGGGCTTCGAGGCACCGATGGAGGCTAATACCCAGGAGTCTATCAACACAGGTATCGCTGTGATGGGTGTGGAGGATGCTGCCTTGAACCTGGACCTGAGCCTGTGCGACCAGTCGGGCAGTCAGCTGGCGACGGCCCAGATCGCGTTGGCCGCTCTTGGCCACCGAGCATTGTTTCTGAACGAAGTGCAATGGGAACCGGAGGTGGATCTCTCAAACTTCAAGGGACTCCTCAAGGTCGGCGTTTCGGGAAAGGCTGCGGCAACCGTTGTGCAGACGCGGCCTGGGGTTTTTGCGACCCAACCGGTGGTTCCCACCCTGAATTGAGGCGAAGGCTATGTCTGGCGATCGATCGGGCTCCTATAAGCCTAGTGGATCGATCTTGGGCGGCTTGGAGACCACCGCCCCGAAATCTGGAGGGCCCTATGAAGACTCTAACCCGACGGGAGTTTCAGCGGATGACGGGAGTGACTCTGGGGCTCTCTCCCCTGCTCGGTGGGATCGCTTGTGGTCCGGGCGAAACGTCCCGCTCCAACGGATCTGCTCCAGGGGCTACTGCGGCCATGGGACCGCTCACGATGACACCATTCCTCCGACCCAGCCCGAAGGCGACACCTGGCGCTACGGGCTCGGTCTCCCCTTCCAGGTGGCGGCAGGGAAGGTGGGTCTGTTCTGCGGCATCCGGGGGAAGCGGGGCCACGACTTTGAGGCAGGCACTGATGTGATTCTGTTCAGCGACCTGTCCCAGATACAGGCCGAAGGGGCGATTCCCATCTCCCGCAACCACAACGAGAAGAACCCTAATTCCAGTCCCGCCGCTGCACCGTCGATCATGGTCAAGTATCCGGTCCGTGGCGGCTTCGTGCCCGCCGGGGCCAAGCTCGAGGACGGTTCTCCCCACCCTCACGCAGGTACCGGCTTCGGCATCTGTCAGGCTATCGCCTGGACAGAGGATCAAGAGAGCGTCTACCCAGGGGAACAGATGTATGAGTATGTTGAGCTCTATCAGCTGGCCTATGACGACGGTGGCTTTCGGCTTACCGAGACGGAACGGATCCCCTATGACGAGCTCTTCGAGGGCGCGGTGCTTGCCAACCCGGGATTGACCAATGCCATCGCCGATGGAGAGGATCTTCTGTTTACCATGGGCAGCGGGATCGAGGGTGGATCCTTCTCCGGACTGACCCGCTGGCGCCTTCCGGTGACTTCTGGGCGGTGGACCACCCTTCGGCCATGACGGTGCAGTTGGCCGACGGCAACTGGCACAACGTCATCGCGATGCGGATTTGCGATATCGCTGAGGTGAGGGGCGGGGCCGATCCCGTTCCTGAGACCGGTTTCTACGTCGAGGAGGTCCTCTCCTCGGGTACACCCATCCAACGTGGAGATTCAAGACGGAGGTTCAGTCGTCGGGCGGCTGAGATAGCCCGCAGCAATCGTTGTGACGAAGGCCGGTCTTCCGCTTCTAATGCTCCTCGCCCTTCGAGGCTACTCTCTTCAACGAGCCCCTCATGCCCGTTTTGCCATGACGCCGAAGTGGTGCAGTACGTTGCGCATCAGAGTATGGAATCTGGAATCAGCAGATAGGCCGGCGCCGGTAGCGATGCAGCCTCCGTGGAAGACCCGGCCTCCTTGGGGGCGCTCCCAATAGATCATCTCTCCGACCACCCCATGCTCGAGCGGCATCCAGTGCGCGTAGTAGTCAATTCCGCGTCGGCCCTTCTTGATGACCCGAGCCAGCGTCGTAATGCCTGAAGGCTCCTCCGGAAACGACGCCCCTTTCGGGAAGTGTTTTGTGATCTGTCGGATCCAGGGCAGTCTCACATCACACTCATGCCCCCCCACGCTGGGCCAACCACCGGGTCCATAGCCGAAGGTCTCACCTTTGGCGAGGCCTACCTTCTCAGGTTGTTGAAACAGGAAATGATCGGGCTGGTCTACCTGATAAACTCCGAATGACTCCCTCTCTTGATGTCCCCACCAGCCGATGCACTCCAGTCCCAAGACCTTCCAGGCTGGACGGCCGCAGTACCGCATCAGGCTGCCTCGCTTCTTGTCGTGGCTGTGGTAGAGCTCGCCGACGGTTGCCGATTCACGCCCGCCGATCCGAGGGACCAGCTTTCGACACTCCATCACGCCACCATCGTCGTCATAGGTCACACGCCAGAACATCGTGTTCCCCGACATGGCAATGGTGTTGCCACCCTGGCGAAGAAACTTGTCTACGCCCTCGTAGGCCTCAACCGACCAGTATTCACTGTGACCGTTGATGACCAGGACCTTGTAGTTCTCGAGCATGGTGGGGTCGGAGTGCAGGTCGTAGTCGGTAACTACGTCATAGTCATAGCCGGCTTCGCTCAACCAGCTGTGGGCGAAGCGCTCAACGCGCATCAGGTGGCTGTAGCCGACGCTGCTTTTGCTGAACAAAACGTCGGGCCCCGCCACCGGCCAGGGCATGTTCATGCCGAATTGGTAGGAAGGTTGCCCCTGATGGTGGTTACGATAGCACGAGTATGAAGGCGCTTCCGGAACCGCGTTGGGGAGGCCCGAAGTACTCCAGAGCTGGCGGTCGGTCGCATTGGCGGCAAAGGGCGTTGCGCTGTAGGCCAGCCATGTGTTGGTCGAGCAGAGGACCAGGATCGGCGCCTTGGGCCGGTCGGGCGCTTTACGCACGATGAATGTCACGTGATACTTGAGTTGCTTGCCGTCGATCTGAAAACGGAAGCGACCCACGTAGATGCCCGATTGGGTTTCCTTCGGCAGCGAGTAGCGGTGTGTCACATCCCAGCGGCAATCGTAGAGGTCGTCTGAGGCGAAGCGAATAGCATGTCCCCGGCTGATATCGGTCGTAGGATCGTAGTCTTCGGAGCGCGGGATTGCCCCGCTGTCGAACGACGGACCACCGATCATCCAGGTTGCTCTATTGATGAGCTTGCCGTGGTGAGCATGGCCACTGACGTCAGCCACCTCGTCGCCGACTTCCTCGCTGAAGGACCAACAAGCGATGACCCCGTTGCCTTCCGGCAGCTGGAGTCCCAGTTCCTGGAATCGCTGCTCCACCTCCTTCGCCGAGAGCGCCCGGTCGTAGATCACGGGCATGCAAAGTTCCCCGTCGAGAAAATTGTCCGCCCGACCCTCTTTACCGGCAGAGGCCAACCGAAGCGGTGTGCGGCCGGGCTTCAATGGCCCTTCGAAGGCCCAACCGCTGTCGAATTTGCCATCCAGATAGAGGGTAGCCAGCTTGCCATCCCAGGTGACCGCAACATGATGCCACTGTCGCGGCTCGAGTTTTGGCCCCGGTTGGAGCCAACTACTGCGGAACTCTCCGCCGTCGCCCAGGTAGATGCTCAGATAACCCCTGTGATCGATGAGCACCGCAAATCCGCAATCACCCAAGGGGTCGTAGTGAGTGATCAAGCCCTGCTCGGCGTCCAGGCGCCAGGGACAGACCCAGCACTCGAGAGTGATCGTCTGGAGTGCCCGATCTGGTGGCAGACCGTTCTCCACGTGCCCGTAGGACCCGGGATGAATCTCCTGCTGGCGCGGCTCGGCCTCCGGAAACGTGTGCAGTACCTGGTCGCTTTCGAGATTATCGACTTGAGTTCCCAACCGACAAACCGACAACTCATAGGGCACGGTGCTGCTGACCCGAAAGTGAACAGTCTCACCCGCGGCGACGCTCTTTTCGGCGTACGCATGTATTCCCGGGACTCTCATCGGCAGATGCGACGGAATCACCGGACTCTGGCCGAGCGCGGGCAAGGCCGGCCTCTCGGCACTCGCCGGCTGGCGCATTCCCAAACCAGAAGCGGCGGCTACTGCAGCTGCGGTCTCCTTTAGGAAGTCACGTCGATTTCGGGACATTTTGTTGTCTCCAGTGAGTAAGCTTCGATAAGTATACGCTTGCATTCACTATTACCAGAAGGGCACTCTCAAGTTAAGCGGCAGTCGGCGACAATGCTGGCAGCAAGCTCACAGGAATCATTAGAAACCGGTCAGCCCCCCCTGCGGTGCAGATTCGCACTCCGATTGGCTTTCTGGTAGAATGTCCATGGCTGGGATCCCCCAGCCTGCGGCGAACAACAGGTTCTCACGAGATCACGCCGCTAATCAACACCCCTTGTCTACTACTGTTGTGTGGGTAGGAACTGGCACCGCGGTGCGTCTGTCTCTACTTACACGCAGCCTCCCCGGTTTGCCTGAAAGCGATATATCTATGTCTAGTATTCGAACCGAATCCGATACCGGATTCCAAAAGTTCTGTTTGAACCATGCCCTGATGCGTGGAATTTCCGATGCCGGTTTTGTGAGTCCCCGACCCATTCAGGTGCAAACCATCCCGGCAACGCTGAAAGGACGCGACATATTGGGTCTTGCCGAAACCGGCACCGGGAAGACCGCGGCCTTCGCACTGCCCATCCTGGAGGGCCTCATGGCGTCACCGCAGCGGCGGGGACCACGTGTGCTAATCGTAGCCCCGACCCGCGAACTGTCGAGCCAGATCAATGAGGAAATCAGGCTGCTGGCCAAGTTCACCCGGGTGAAAACGGCTACTGTTTTCGGCGGTGTTTCCTTCCGACCTCAGATCGCCTCACTCAGGAAGGATCCGGAGATCGTAGTGGCTTGTCCCGGCCGTCTGCTCGACCTCCACGGGCAGGGGGTGCTGCGTCTAGACCGGGTCGAGATCCTGATCCTGGACGAGGCGGATCACATGTTCGATATGGGGTTTCTGCCGGATATCCGCCGTATCATCGCCGCCTTGCCTGCGAAGCGGCAAAACCTCATGTTTTCGGCAACTATGCCGGGTGAGATTCGAAACCTTGCGGACGGAATCCTGAGGGATCCGCATGTGGTGGATCTAAACAACTCACGGCCGGTATCCACCATAAAACACACACTTTATCCAATCGACAGTAGCGACAAGGTCACTCTCCTGAAGCACATCTGCTCTGAGAAGGGATTCGCTTCGGCGATCGTCTTTACTCGGACGAAGTACCGAGCCAAGCGGCTGGCACAGCAGCTTTTGCGTGCCGGTCACAAGGCAGTGGCTCTGCAGGGCAATATGAGCCAGCCTCAACGCGTCAAGGCGATGGAGCGGTTTCGCCAGCGCCACTTCGATATCCTGGTGGCCACCGACATTGCCGCCCGAGGGATTGATGTCGAGCGGATTTCACACGTGGTGAACTTCGATGTGCCCTCTACCGTTGATGCCTATACTCATCGAATCGGTAGGACAGGGAGGGCCGAGCGGGAGGGAAAAGCCTATACCTTTGTAACGGTTGATGACCGTCAGTTCGTGGGTGCCGTCGAACGCCGGATCGGAGCCCCGATTCCGCGTAGGACCGTGGAAGGCTTTTCAGCGATCCACTTCCCCGAGAGCCGGTTGGAGGAAGGCCGGGTACCCAGGCCGCGGTTCGGGGTGCAGTCCGACCGGCCCAGGAGAGGTGGACGGGCTCCCGGGAAGGGCCGCCGTTCCAGGCGGTCTGGTTTCCGCTTCCAGCCCCAATAGCACCATCAGGGGTGGAGACAATAGTGCTTACAGTGACAAGGGAGGCTGGTGCTTATCTGGCCCGGATGCTCGCCAAGACAGCAAATCCTGAGAGTCCGGTCATCCGGATAATTTTTGATCGCGCCAAGTTCAAGATGAGGCGCGACGAACAGCGACCTGGCGATGCCACCTTCAGCTATAAGGGTAGCGCGGTCTTGGTGCTGGATCAGAACACGTCCCAGCTCCTGGATACAAGGACGCTGGATGCACTCCGGATCAACCAAGATGTGAAACTCGCGTTCGACTGAGGCCGACCCTCGGCTCCAAGCCGAGGGGTTCGTCGTGGCGGTGGCCTCCAGGCCGCCGTGGGTCAAGCTAGGCTCGACCCCTTTACTTCGGCCTGGAGGCTAAAGCCACGTCGCAGACCGGCTGATCAGGTCGAGTGGAAGCGAAAGGCGTAGAGACGTGCGTTTCTATCCAGGCGGAAGCTGAGCCGAACCGGTGTTCCAACCAGGCTGGAAAGCTGAGATCCGGACCTCCAGCTGACAACACCGCGCAAGAAATCGCCGATCAGGGGCTCGCACTCTTCCTGGCCAAAACCCGCAATCGGAGTGCCATCCGATCTCACGACACCGACCCGTATCTGGCCGCCGGCTCCACAATCCGCGTTCAGACGCAGCTGTCTGCCCTCAAAGGTCATGGGTTTCGTGAGCAGGTGCCCAGTGGTCGATCCTGCTGCCTGGCCGATCAGGCGATGGCGCAGGAATCTTACCCGGCCGACACCACCCATGCCAGGCGCCCGCTTGACCTCTTCATGACCCACGTTGAAGCCACCGTAGTACATCCAGATCTCATCTCCTCGGGGGATCATCCCCACACCCATGTAGACCATCCGGCTGTCGAAGGCGCCCTCCCGACCCGGACTCAAGAAGGCGGTGCGGTCGGGTCTATGCCAGCGGATACTGTCACGGCTGGTGGCGATCTGGATCTCCAGGTTGTCGGTGTCGTGATAGTAGGCAGCTGGAAAGAGCAGGGAGATGCCGTCGGCGAAGGGATAGGGCTGGGCAGCTGAGTTATACAGATCCATCCCCGGGGGATCTAACTCGTCTGGTGCAAGGACCCTTGTGGGCCGAGGGAATTCGCCAAAGCTCTCACTTTCGGTACGGCCGATGCAGCGAATAGCTCCCCCTTTGAAGCGAGGGTATTGGTTGTCCCGAACGAAGCAGACATATTTCCCCCGGCTGGCGTCGTAGTAGCAGACATTGCAGGTATCGGTGTACCAGTCCATCAGCGGACCGGGCCCCTTGGTCCAGTGGATCCCGTCCGGGGATGTCCCTCCTTCGATGGTGGGTCCCAGCCAATCCAGAACCCGTCCCCGATCCCGAAGGACCATCCGATGCCCATATCCGCGCTTTTTGTCGCGCTCTCCAAAGACGCACTTATAGCGTTCGCCTGGTCTCGCCGTGGGATCCAGGAACACGCCCCCTTCGTGTTGGACCGTGAGGACGATGTTGTTCTTCTTGCTGCCCTGAAACGAGGTCACCCCACAAGCCGGCTTGTCCCAGTGAACGCCATCTTCCGACTCGCCGTAGCAGACTCGGCTGACTTCGGCCGGATCGCCTACAGCACGACCCGAGTACCACATCCTCACCCGGCCCGATTCGTCCGCCACCGTCACCCAGGCCCACACCCCGTCCAAATCCACCGGACTGTCTGGTGATACCACTCTCACGTGGTCTGCACGGGCCGGAGCTACCCTGAGCCTAACGCCCTGTTTTTGCTCCACAAGGTGATCGTCCAGGAGCAACTGAGCCCGGCTGCCCACGTCCAACGCTACTTGCTGCTGAGAAAGTCGAGAGACCGCCACTGGGCTGGCCATACCCGTCCCCAGGAAAACCCTACGATTAATCTCGAACCCCATATCGTTTTTCCTCGCTCAATCGGTCCGATCCGGTCACGACGATCTGGGCTGAAGCACGGGAGACGGTCGGGCTGGACTTAACGGAAAAGGTACCCTGTATCTGGTTTCCGTTGTGAAAAGTCCGAAATCTCCAGCTCACTTATTCAAGTTTCAGCTTAGGGGATGGAACGTCCCAGATAGCTACCATCAAGGGCCCCAGAAGACATGCCAGCGGTAAGGAAACTGCTCAGCACCCGCTTGTTCACAGGATCAAGCCTACTTGAACCTCAGGGAATAGAGATCTGCGTCCTTCATCACGAAGCGCAGCCGTACCGGCATTCCCTTGATCCGTCGCAGCATCTCCTCTGAGGTCTTTCTGGAGCGGGTCCGATCCCAGCGGACCGTGTGTTCAACCTCGTCTCCCCAGATCAGGGGCGATGCGTCCAGCGCAAAGCCGGGAAGGGGATTGCCTTGGGCGTCCTGGATCTCAAGACGGATACTGCCCGCAGCTGAGGTGGCGAAGTTCAGGACCAGGCTCTCTCCGTCGAAGACGAGCGGGCGCGTCACCAGCTCCCCTCCCGAATAGTCGGCGTGCACCGAGACGAAGCCATCGAGTCGCAGTACGGACCGTTCCACGTGAACACTGGGGAAATCACGGTTGCGCACGACATAGAGGGAGATCTCGTCCTGGCTCGTGGGCACTACTCCCCAGGAAGCCAGGTTGGTACGGTGCATCCAATTGCGTGGGTCGCGACCCGGGCGGATGAAGGCCTCCATGAAGCGGCGATCCCAGTGGACACCGTCTCGGCTGCTCATGAACACGGTGTCGCAGGCTCCCCGAAAGGGCGACTCGTCCAGTTTCGTTTTCCAGGGGAGGTAACGCCTTGGAAAGGCCAGGAAGATGTGTGGAGCGCGGAAGTAGGGCGTGGTTGCATTGGTGTAGAGATGTTCCACCGGCGTGTCCCCGAACTCTCCCCATCGACCCGGAGTCCAGTTCATGAAGTCCTCGGAGGAGGCGTACTTGATGCTTCGCGCACCGTAGCGAAAGTCCCGGTAGATGGCCACGTAGTGCCCGCGCACGGTATCCCAGAAAGCCACGTTGAGGGAATCGAATTTTCCGTCGGTAATGATGGGTTCTTCCCTGATCATCTTCCAGTGAATAGCATCAGGGGATACGAAACCTACCAGCACGGGCTTATCGTCCCGGTTGGCGGCAGAGACGGCTTTGTATCGTTGCTCAGCCGGAGCGCCTGGGTTGGCGTCCTTGAAAGGTGCGAAACAACAGCTTTCCTTGCCCATCCAGACGATGTTGTTGTCCCTGGACCCGTTGAACTCGAAGATCCCCAGCGAGGGTCGGCTCCAGGTGAGGCCGTCCGAGCTCTCCGCATAGGACGTTGTTCGGACGTGCTCTGGGACCTCCTTCTCGCCGGGCTCCAGCATCGACGGTATGGTGTAGCCCACGTGATTGCTGCCTCGGAAGTACATGCGGTAGCGATCATCGTCTTTGAAGACGGTCAGGTACTCGCTAGTAACTCCTTCCCAGGGTCGGTCCAACGTCAGGACTTTTCCCATGGAACGCGGGGAGTGAAGCTTCAGTTCCAGGTTCGACATGGAATCGATCAGCCAGTCATCGACGAAGAGCTCCAGTCGGGAGCCAATCTCGACAGGGGCGTCGACTTCGGCAGATTCCGCTGATAAAGCTGTCAGGGTAAGCAAGACACAGCACCCGCCCAGAACCGTCCTCATTCTTGGTCCTCCTTTTGGGGAAATCTAGTGGAGGTAGCCTATCTCAGCAGATGGCAAAGGATCAAGGTCGCAGGTTCAGAGTGCCGAGGGCGTACCCAGTTACTCAGGTTGGTCGCTCTTCAGGCCGGAGTATTCCTGGCGCGCCTGGCGGCTCGACGGACGGCGCCCTGGAGACCATCGCTACGAAGGCAACCTGCACTGCTCAGAATTCTTCGTCGCCGCGAGCGGCGAGCATGTCCTTTCCCAGGTCCATCTTCGCCTGGTGGGCGGCAACGAGCGCCGCGATTTCTTCGAGTACCGCAGGATGTTGCTGGGCCACGTCGTACTGCTCTCCTGGATCCTTTCCAAGATGGTAGAGCAGTGGAGGGTCGTGATGCGTCTCATTCTCTTTCCTGCCGGTATACACAGGTTTGGTAATGAAGTGGGCCTTGAACTCTCCCTGGCGGACGGCGTACAGCTTCGACTCCCGGTAGAAGAACATGCTCTTGCGCGAGCTGGTGCCGGTACCGAACAGAACCGGCGTCAGGTCGTAGCTGTCCATCACTCGGTCGGCGGGAACTTCGGCACCAGCGAGGGCGGAAAAGGTGGCGAACAGATCAAGTGTCGATCCCATCTCCATCACGGCACCCGACTTGAGTCTCCCTGGCCACCAGAAGACCGTTGGTTCGCGCATGCCACCCTCCCAGGTCGCTCCCTTGCCCTCTCGTAGCGGTCCCGCAGAGCCGCCGTGCTCCTCATAGGGAAGCCAGGGACCGTTGTCCGATGTGAACACTACCAACGTGTTCTCGGCAATACCGAGTTCGGTGAGCGTCTCCATGATTTGCCCCACGCCGTGGTCGATCTCCTCGACTACATCCCCGTACAGACCGCGCCGGCTGCTGCCGAGGAAGGCGTCAGAGGTAAACAGGGGCACGTGGGGCAGGCTGTGGGCAAGGTAGAGGAAGAACGGCTGCTCCCGATTGCTACGAATGAACTCGACAGCCTCTTCCGTGTACCGTCTGGTGATGGTTCTCTGGTCGGCCGGTCGTTCGACGATTTGTTGGTCTCGAAGCAGGGGAACGTTCCAGTACTCGATCCGGGCTGGGGACAGGAGTTCCTTCGTCGGTACCTTCTTGACCTGGTTCATGTCGTTGGAGTAGGGGATGCCAAAGTAGGAATCGAAGCCGTTGTTGGTGGGAAGATACTCCGGCAGATGTCCGAGGTGCCATTTCCCTACACAAGCCGTGGCATAATGCCTATTCTTGAGCGCCTCTGCCAGAGTGATCTCCGCTTCAGGAATGCCTCCGGGAGAATCAGGAAACAGCACACGGCGCTCCGGACTCATCATGCCACTGCGAACCGGCAGTCGGCCGGTAAGGAGAGCCGCGCGACTGGGCGTGCAAACGCTGGCCGCGGCGTAGAAGTTGGTCCACTTCTGGCCTTCCTCGGCCATTCGGTCCAGATTCGGAGTCCTGATGGTGGGATGTCCGAAGCTTCCGAGGTCTCCGTAGCCCAGGTCGTCGCAGAAGATGATGACGAAGCTCGGCTGGACCGGTTCGGGCGGGGATTGGCAGGCGGAAGCAGCGACTGCAAGAGCCAGGATGACGATTCGAGCAAAGCCAGGTGGATGTTCCGAATCGGGATCACGCCCGACTTCAGGATCAATCTCTATGTTGAATCGCCCTTTGGTTCAGAAACTGCTGAAGCAGGAGGAGTGTGGCACTGTGAGGCTCCACGAACTTGCCCCCCATACCAGGGCAGTCCATGCCCTCGTAGAGGTATTCTCCAGAGTGGGTCACGATTATGTCGAGGTGAAACTCTTCGGTTTCTCTAGGCCAGAACGCAAAACGTATTTTCGAGCCCTTGGGGATGACAAAGGGAGTAACCAGAAAGGCTCCCTTCTCGGAGAGGTCCTGCAGGTGCCCAACATATTGTTTGCCCTGCCAGTAAAACTGGCAGGGGAGGCTGACCGGCCACCGCTTTTGCGTGTCCGTTTCCACCCAACGGCGCTGTTGATCCTTGTCTTCACGAATCTGGTTCAAGGTTACCCGTCCATCAGTTCTCGCGGCGGCTAAGAGATGTAATCGACCCAGACGTTAGGATTGGCTATAGAGAAACAGATGTCAAGGGGCAAGCTCGAAGACGCGGTCCGCCATCGGCTCAGTGTCCTTCACCGGGGACTGCGACCGAGTAGCGAGCAGCCCGTCTAGTGCGAGTAGATCGAAGGATGAGAAGCAGAAAAAGGTGATTGGCTGTAGTCCCAACTGGCCGACGTGACTACTTCGAAAAGTGGACACTTCGTTGCTACCCCGCGTTTGGTCGCTTTGGCCGTTCGGCGATGGGGCACTAAGTACACTGGAACGTGAATACGGCAGATTGGTTCAGGATTTGCTCGAACGGGGTAGTCTGGAAAACTGGCGTCCACTTCTGGAGTGAGGGTGTCCTGAGTGCATCGGAATGAGGATAAGCCTGAAGGGATTCCGTATTTCAGCCAAGGGTTTCCGAACCCTGGGTGCACAGCGGCGCTCCTGGATTTCAACCCTGAATGGGTTTCGTCCAGAAAGGCAGAAGCTGGGTTAGGACGCAACCCTTACTGGGTTGATTTTTAAGGGGTTGACTCCCCTAATCCAGGGTTGAGAAACCCTAGGTTAAAATACACAATCCCGTTGGGATTGACCTCGCTTGGCTTTGACGAGAGAATCCGAAAGAGTGGTGGGAGTGGATCGAAAGAAGAGGCAGGTAATCGGCAGCGTGGAATACCAGGTTGCCGCCTCGGAGTACTTTGAAAAGCGCACGCTTCGGCGTTACGCCGGTGTCTGGTCGCTCTGGGCGTTGGGCGTCGGAGCGGTGATCTCAGGCGATTTCTTCGGTTGGAACTTTGGGCTTGGTGTCGGCGGCTTCGGCGGTCTGGCAATCGCAACTGTCTTCATCGCCGTGATGTACATCGGCATGTGCTATTCGATCGCCGAGATGTCTCCGGCACTGCCGCATACGGGCGGCGCCTATTCCTTCGGTCGTTCAGCCATGGGGCCCTGGGGCGGTTTCATCACTGGCCTGGCGGAGACGATGGAATATGTGCTGACGCCGGCGGTGATCGTAGTCGGGATTGGCGGCTACATGGGCGCAATCTTCAACGACCTACTCGGGATTGATATCGCTGCCCCGCTTTGGTGGCTGATTTCCTATACGATCTTCGTCGGTCTCAACATTTGGGGTGTCGAGGTTACCTTCAAGTTCTCAGTCTTCATCACGCTTCTCGCCCTCCTGATCCTCCTGGTTTTCTGGATTGGTGCCATCCCCCATTTTTCCTGGGACCAGGCGCTCAACATCCGGCCCAGAAAAGGGGGCAGTGTGTGGTTGCCCTTCGGCTGGAAGGGAGTGGCGGCAGCCCTCCCTTTCGCCATCTGGTTCTACCTTGCCATCGAGCAGCTGCCGTTGGCCGCCGAGGAGTCGCAGGATCCCAAGCATGACATGCCGAAAGGACTGCTCTGGGGGATCTTGACGCTGATCATTGCGTCGGTGTTGACGCTTTTTCTCAACTCGGGGATTGCACCCGGTGCGGCAGTGGTCGGCCGCTCTGACGAACCCCTGTTTCTAGCCTTCAAGACCATTTTCGGTGATGGAGTGGGTTCGTCATTGCTGGCGCTGATCGCGGTCGCGGGTTTGATCGCCAGTTTCCACACCATCATCTATGCCTATGGCCGAAACATCTACTCGTTATCGCGTGCCGGCTATTTCCCTCACTGGATGTCGGTAACTCACGCCAGCCGCAATACTCCCCACATCGCTCTGATTCTGGGCGCGGCTCTAGGCTTCATCGTGGCACTCATCATCGAGTTTGGCGCGGCCGTCTTCGGCGATGTTCCTGTAGGTGCAGTCCTGCTGAATATGGCGGTCTTTGGAGCGGTTATCGCCTATCTGATGCAGATGCTAGCCTTTGTCCTTCTGCGCCGGAAATTGCCCCACATCGAACGGCCTTATGTAAGCCCGCTGGGCAACGCTGGAGCTATCGTGGCCGGCTCGATTGCCTTCGTCACCTTGATCTTCCTCTTCCTGAACGATGATTATCGCGTCGGCGTCTACGGGTGCGCCGTCTGGTTCGCGTCCGGGATCATCTACTTCGGAGTTTACGGTCGAAAGACACTGGTGTATTCGCCCGAGGAAGCATTCGCCGTCCGGCACACGGCTGAGATAGCTTCCGAGTCGTAGGAGGTCGCCACCAGCATCTGTAAACCTGGGAGAATTTATGAAGCGGTGTAAAATAGTGTACTAAGTGACACAAGTCGCTTAGACTCAGGCGTTATGCCCTCCTCGTCCTCTTCCAAGACGGTGGCCCCTTGGCGCCAGAAGCTTCACGAGATCATCTTCGAGGCCGACACAGCCGCAGGAAAGTTCTTCGACATTATTCTATTGGTGGCGATTCTGCTGAGCATCGTCGTCGTGAGTCTCGAGACCGTTGAGGGATTCGATCGATACGACTCGGCGTTCAAGGCAACCGAGTGGGTTCTGACCATTCTTTTCACCCTGGAGTACGTTCTGCGGCTGCTGTGCGTGCCTCGGCCCACTCGGTATGCAACCAGTTTCTTTGGGCTTGTCGACCTCTTTTCCATCTTGCCGACGTACCTCACGTTGTTTGATGTGGGGACCCGCTCCCTTGTCGTGATTCGCGCCTTCCGGCTGCTGCGTGCGTTTCGTGTTTTCAAGCTGGCACGTATGCTTTCCGAGGCGGCTACGATGCGGCAGGCCCTCTGGGCGGCGCGCGGCAAGATCGTCGTGTTCTTGGCAACTGTCCTCATTGTCGTTACGGTCGCGGGCGTGGCGATGTACGTGATCGAGAATACTCTCGCCAGCGCGAGCGAACCGAGTCAGTTTACGTCGATCCCTCAGGCGATGTACTGGGCTATCGTCACCATGACAACCGTCGGCTACGGCGACATTGTTCCGAAGACCCACCTGGGGAAGCTACTCTCGGCTCTTCTGATCATGGTCGGTTACAGTCTGATCATTGTCCCCACCGGATTTGTTTCTGCGGAGCTGGTCAGCTCCAGGCTGAGCCGGCCGGTTTCGACACAGGCCTGCCCCCACTGTATGGCCGAGGGGCACGAGTACGATGCCGTGCACTGCAAGCGTTGTGGTGGGCATCTGTGACGCCGTGAGTCCGCCGTTGCGGCTCTTGTTACTCACCAGTTGGTGATCGAACCATCGGGTCGCCGATTAAGCGGCGCGCCCTCCACCCGCTCTGTGACTTCGGCGATCAGTTTCAGCTTGTCCGTATCGATTTCCACACCAAGACCCGGGCGCTGACTGGGCCAGAGTTTACCCTCCTGAAAGTCATAGCTCTCGGGTAGATAAGCTAGTTCCTGCTGACGGCCACCCAACATCTCCATCAGGACAGGTCCGGGGAAGGCGTTGCAAGCATGAACCAAGGCGGCAGTGGCGATCGGCCCAGTAAAATGCGGCACGAGTCCGACGTAGTGTGTCTCGCACAGCGCCGCGATCTTCATGAACTCGGTGATGCCACCGGCGTTGGGCAGGGAGATGCGTGAGTAGTCTATCAGACGCTCCTCGATCAGCTCGTTGATGTCCCAGCGGTCACCGAATTGCTCGCCCACGGCAATCGGCACCTTCACTCTTGGACGCAGCTGTCGGTAGACTCCAGGGTTTTCACTGCGAACTAGGTCCTCGACGAAGTAGGGCTCGAGCTCCTCGATAAGCGAGGAGAGTCTGATGGCATCGGGCATGTCCAGACGGGTGTGATAGTCGATCGCCCAATCACCGTCGGGCCCCATGCCCTTGCGGACCTCCATGCACAGCTTGTAGGTGTCGCGCACGGACTGACGCGGGTTGAACTTTGGGCCTGAACCCACGGTGCTGATTCGATACGCCCGAAATCCGGCGTCAATGCAAGCGCGTGCCGCGTCGCCTGGGGTCTTGTAGCCGGGGAAGCCCGTCGAGTAACACTCGATGTGGTTCCTCACCGGACCACCAAGAAGCTGATAGACCGGTACTCCCAGTGCCTTTCCCTTTATGTCCCAGAGCGCGAGGTCGAGTGCCCCCAAGGCATGGATTTTCTCGCGGCCAGGAGGATAGAAGTGGCCTCGATACATCAGCTGCCAGAGATGCTCGATACGCGTTGGATTTTCTCCAATGAGAAGGCCTGCGCATTGACGAATGGTATCTGCCGAGCCTCCTTCGCCCACACCGGTGATGCCTTGGTTTGTCTCGATGAGGGAAACGTGGGCGCTCTGGTTGAACATTGCGCGGGAGGGTGCTTCGAAGAAGCGGATTCGAGTGATCTGCATAGAGCTCAAGGCCTCGTGCGCCTCCGCGGTGGCCGTTAGGTTGGCACCGGCGACGGCTGCTGCGGGCAGCGAGCCGAAAAAGTGTCTTCGGTTCATGGAGTCTTACCTTTCTTTTTGAGCTATCTGTAGACCGAGTCTCCAAGAAACGACAGTCCTACGCAAGGGCTTGATTGATGTTTGCAGTGATAGGGAACATTCCCACAAACGGTGTAACGCATTGATTCAGTGATCTCTTGGTCATGGAAGCCTGAAGCGCAAGCGAGGGGTTGGGAATCGGCAAGATCTTACTCAGGTCCCCAACCCCTCGCTTGCGCTTCAGGCTTCCATAGCTCGGGAAGTTTGTTTCCTGTACGATCCGGCGTAACCGGTGGGGGCGCTGACCTGGGACTTCATGGTCCATCCAGCGTGGTAGACTTGACCGGCCTATTTGACGCAGATTTTCAGATGTTGTTGAAGCGCTGTCGGTGGATCAGGAAGAGCTGTTTGAGGATCTCGCCTGGCGAAGTTTTCTACCTGCTTGGAATCATGATCTGGAGTCCCCTCGGTTTGTGGGCCCAGATGGGCACGGGAACCCTTCTCGGAACCGTCCAGCAAGAGACCGGCGATCCTGCTCCCAACGTCGAGGTCGCGATCCTGAAGGTCGACACCAACGAGACCTTTCTGCTCCTGACCAACGCCAAGGGCGACTACCGGCGGGGCGGACTTCCTCCCGGGGGCTATGAGATCAGGGCATCTCTGCCGGGCTATGGGACTCAGATCCGGACGGATGTCCAACTATTGGTCGGGCAAAACCGACAGGAAGATTTTTATCTAGTCCCAGGAGCTCCCGGGGCTAGTCAGTCAAGCCGAAGCCAGTCGGTTTTCTCGGGTTCCAATCGGGAAGATCGCGGGCAGGTCATCGATCAGGAGAAGCTGGAAAGCTTGCCGGTCAACACCCGGGACATGGGACAGCTGGCCAGTCTGGCCGCAGGTGCTGCGCCCAGCAGTGAAAGCCGGAGCCGCAGCGTCAAGGTGTTCGGCATGAGGCGCAGCGATAACCTTACCTACATCGACGGCACACTGTTCACCCATGGTGACGGCTCCGCCGCCTTCCAGGCCAGCCCGGACGCCCTGAAGGAGTTCGATGTCAAGACCGGACTCTACTCCTCCGAATACGGCATCCGGCCCGGAGGGCAGATCGTGGCGGTGACCAAGAGTGGCGCCAACGATCTCCACGGCAGCGTTTTCTGGTTCCACCGGAACGACAACCTGGATGCCCGCAATTTTTTTGAGCAGGAGAAGGCCGAGTTCAAGCGCAATCAACTGGGGGCGACACTGGGAGGTCCCCTCTTTCTTCCCGGCCTCTTGGATGGTCGGGACCAGGCCTGGTTCTTCTTGTCCTATCAATTCCGCTCGGTTCGCGAGACCAAGCCCCTGACAGGGGTAGTGCCCACACGGGAAGAAAAGCAAGGGCAGTTTGCCTCTTCTATCCGGGATCCCCTCACCGGGGATCTCTTTCCCGGAAACAAGATCCCCTCGGCCCGCTTCGATCCGGTAGCTTTGAAGCTTCTCCCCTACTGGCCCGAGCCCAACACACCCGGCGCCCTGAACTTCACCAGCCCCGACTCCACCAGCCCGGTGGATAACCCTCAGGTTATCGCTCGTATCGATCTGAAGACCTCTAGCGTGAGCCGCTGGGCGGGCCGTTTCGTCTGGGATTCCAGCCACTTCACCTCGACCCGGCCCATTAGCACCTTCTCTTCCAGACACCCCTTGAGCACGTGGGGACAAGTGCTCTCCTACAGCCGGAGTCTGAGCTCGAAGGCTCAGAATGTAACCAGTCTCCACTGGTTTCGCCGGCCCTATGAGGCCAGCTCCTCCCAGCGGGAGGTGGCACAAGATCTCGGGATCCCGCAACTTCTACTCAGCGAGGTGGACCGGACTGGTGTCCCGATTACCGCGATACAAGGTTACACGGGGATCGGGGACTACACCTTTCTCGGGCCCTCGAGTGTGGGCAACTGGCAGGCCAAGAATGTACTTTCTCTGGTCGAAGGGGATCATGCCCTGAAGACGGGTCTTCACTTCCGCAGGCACTACAATCTGTACGTCAGCGAGCGGCGGAGCCGATTCACTTTTTTTGATCGCTACACCGGCAATGGGTTTGCCGACTATCTCCTGGGGCACTTGGCGCAGAGCCAATTGGGAGGTGAGGCCTCCAGAGGGAGATTCCACCAGGACAGCTACTATCTCTATGTGCAGGACACCTGGAAGGCGAGCCCCAGTTTGACCCTGAATCTGGGGCTACGTTACGAGTTGAGGCTTCCCTGGCGAGATAAGCGAGGCTTCATGTCCAACCTTGATCCCGCGACGGGTCGGCTGGTTCCGCCGCTGCTGGATCTCGAACTGGGCTCCGGAGAAACCGGTCGCTTCCAACCCAACCATCCGCTGATCCGCTGGAACAAGATGGGGGGACTGCTGCCGCGGCTGGGTCTGTCTCTTCGGCTGACGGAGAAGACCGTTCTACGCACCGGATACGGTATCTACTCCAACGAGCCGGATCTGAACAACGTACTGCGGCTGAGTCGCAACCCGAGCCCCGGAGTTCAGCGGCTCATCTTCAACAGCGCCTTGGAGACACCGTCCTTGAGTCTTTCTGATCCCTTTCCTCAGGAGAGTGCGGATGAGGCCGTCCCCGATCACTTCGGAATGGAGACACCGATACCCCTTTCCAGAACCCAGTCCTGGGGTCTGAGCCTTCAGCGCGAGATTACCTCTCAGTGGTTTCTCGACAGCGGCTACCACGGCTCTCACTCGACCCATCGAATTGAGACGGTTTCCCTCAACGATGCGGTCCCGGGGAAAGGAGACCGGCAGCTCCGGCGACCCTGGTCCCATCTCCAGGCTGTCTACTTCCCCCTGGCTGACGCCGATTCCTGGTACCACGGCATGCACCTACAGCTGGAAAGGGCGACTGGACCAGATGGCTTCTATTTGCTGGCTTCATTCAGCTGGTCCCAACTTATTCAAACCGGAGGAGGGACGACTGGCTTCCGCTCTCGAAACGTCTTCCGGTCCCGCAACCTTCCTCTGGCCGCGACCCGGGGAGTGGCCGACTTTCACATTCCACGACGGCTGATGCTCTCCGGTGGTTTCGATCTGCCCTTTGGTCCCAACAAGGCTCTGCTTCGCAACGGCCTGGCTTCACGGGTTCTGCGGGGATGGTCCGTACGGGCTATCTCCAATCTTCAGGACGGGGGTGCGCGCACCGTGACCTTGCCTGGCGATCCCCTGGATGCCGGGTCAGAGGCCTCCCAGTGGCCGGATCGGACCCGCGACGCTAATCTACCTTCTTCCCAGAGGACTCCTGCCCGCTGGTTTGACGCTGCCGCTTTTGAGATCCCTCCGGCTTTCCAATACGGGAATGCGGGGCGGGGAGTCGTAGAGGCTCCAAGCCTGTTCAATCTAGACATCTCCCTTCGGCGGACCTTTCTCCTGGGCGAAAGTCGAAGATTCGAGGCGAGACTGGAAGCTTTCAACGCCACGAATCGCTCCAACTTTATAGTTACGGGCCGGCAACAGACCCTCCAGTACGGAACCAGTGGCTTTGGGGTGCTGGCGCAGACGCTGCCGGCACGACAGGTCCAGCTGGCTTTGAAGTTCTATTTTTGAACGCTCCTGATCTGTGAGAGCCCCCGGCACCTTGTCTCCCTCAGAACTCCCCGCTAGGATGGTGGTCCCATATCAAGGAGGGGCTATGTTTCGCACCCGTATTCTGTCCCTGCACCTGTTGATTCTGATGGGCTTGGTTACGATGCCGACGGCCTACGGGTCTGGCCTTGTCAGGTTCGAGCCGGGGGACGTCTTCCAACTCGAATGGGCGTCGGAACCACGACTTTCGCCGGACGGCATGCGCGCGATCTACATCCGAAACTCGATGGATGTGATGACCGATCGCCGGCGGTCCAGTGTCTGGACAATCAAGACCGATGGGAGTGATCAGCGACCCCTGTTCTCGGGGACGGGACAATACTCCTCGCCCCGTCTCTCCCCCGACGGCAACCGGGTCTTTTACCTCTCCGACGAGGCGGGCTCCCAACAGATCTACGTGCGCTGGATGGATAGCGGCCAGACTGCCCAGCTGACGAATGTCGTCAGATCGCCCTCGAATCCCAGCTGGTCTCCCGACGGCCGGTGGATCGCGTTTACCATGTTCGTGCCGCGGCACCGGGAGCCGCTGGTCAGGCTTCCGGAAAAGCCTGGGAACGCCACTTGGGCGGCTCAGCCGAAGGTGATCGAGAGCGTCCACTACCGAAGTGATGAGCAGGGATTCCTGGAAGACGGACACTCGCATCTCTTCTTGCTCCCTGCGACGGGAGGCACTCCGCGCCAGCTCACAGAAGGGGACTACAACCATACAGGTGAACCCGTCTGGCTGCCCGATGGGTCGGGAATCCTGACCACATCCAATCGATCGGAGGAGTGGGAGTACGAACCCCGAGAATCCGAGATCTACGAGGTCTCGCTTGCTGGCCAGATCAAGGCTCTAACCAATCGGAAAGGCCCTGACACCAGCCCCGCGGTTTCCCCCGACGGATCTTCGATCGCCTACACCGGTTTCGACGATGAGGGGCTGAGCTATCAGCCTGCTCAACTCTATGTCATGGATCGCAACGGAGGAAACCGGCGAAGCTTGACCGAGAGCCTCGACCGTTCGGTCTCGACTCCGCAGTGGGACCCCGATGGCAAGGGGATCTACGTCATGTACGGCGACCGGGGTTTGACACGGGTGGCGCTTGTCACCCTCGAGGGGAAGCTCCGAAACCTGGTAGCTGACGTAGGAGGCCTGGCCCTGGGCCGCCCCTACGGAGCAGGCTCTTTTCACGCAGGCAGAGGGGGCATTGTCTACCCTTCGACCCGAACTCAGCGGCCTTCCGAGGTTGCCTTCGCAAACACCCGAGGCGAGAAGACCAGACTTACCCAACTCAACGAGGACCTGTTGGGCCACAGGACGCTCGGTGAGGTTCAGAGGCTGACCTATCGATCCCCGGTCGACAACCGGGAGATCGAGGGTTGGCTGGTGACCCCGCCAGGATTCGACCCGAAGCGGAAATACCCGCTTATTCTGGAGATCCATGGCGGCCCCTATGCCTATTACGGACCCTACTTTGCAGTCGAGCTTCAGCTGATGGCAGCCCAGGACTACGTAGTGCTCTACCTCAACCCCAGAGGCAGTACCAGCTATGGCTCCGAGTTTGCGAACCTTATCCACCAAAACTATCCGAGCCAGGACTACGATGACCTGATGGCGGGTGTCGACACCATCATCCGGAAGGGCTTTGTGGACCCAAAGAATCTCTATGTGACCGGAGGCTCGGGCGGCGGCGTCCTGACGGCTTGGATCGTGGGCAAGACCAACCGTTTCCGCGCAGCCGTCGCTGCCAAGCCGGTGATCAACTGGATCAGTGTGGCTGGCACCAGCGACATCTATCTGAGGTTTATCCGATACTGGATGCCGGCGCCGCCCTGGGAGGACTTCGAAACCTATTGGAAGCTCTCGCCACTTTCTCTGGTGGGTAACGTCAGCACCCCGACGATGCTGCTCACCGGCGAATCCGATTACCGTACTCCCATCTCTGAGACAGAGCAGTATTACCAGGCACTCAAGGCGCGAAAGGTCGACGCCGCGATGGTTCGAATTCCGGAAGCCTCACACGGCATTATCGAGCGTC
Organism: Acidobacteriota bacterium; assembly: GCA_965219005.1. Classification (GTDB taxonomy): domain Bacteria; phylum Acidobacteriota; class UBA6911; order RPQK01; family JAJDTT01; genus CAUZIZ01. Next base: position 1,981,662 of record CBDCMS010000004.1, read on the forward strand.
CCAGCCACTTGATAGCAAAAGTGAGCCACATTCTGGCCTGGTTTGAGAGATACCGAACTTCAAACAGAGGATCCAATTGACCGAGGTTCCTGGGAGGTTCCTCTATAGTCCTTCCAGACAAACCCGTGGAGAGGAAACCACAATGATTCAAGCCGTCCATCAGCACCGGTACTGTTCCCAGCTCTTGCTGGCTTTCGTCCTTGGTTTGACACAGCCCGTCTGGGCCGGGTCCGAGGGAGCAGATGACCCACCAGTAACCCGCTACAAGTTTCTGGTCATCGATGACCAGCCCTTGCTGGAGAGCCACAAGCTACGCCGCAAGGTCAATCAGGCCGTCAAGCGCAAGGAGCCGGTGCTGACGCTGGATGCTCCCTGGGAAACGGACCGGGATTAGCTCAATTACGTGTGCATCCTCTACGACGAGGAAGAGAAGATCTTCAAGATGTGGTACACGCTCATGCGCTGGCAGGGGAACACCTCGGACGGTCCTCGGGGTGTGGCGTACGCCACCAGCAAGGACGGCCTCGACTGGGAGAAGCCCGTCCTGGGACTCGTCGAAGTCGACGGTTCCCGTGAAAACAACATGATCATCGGCTTCAAGCGCAACTTCGTTTACACCATCATCAAGGATCCCAGCGACATTGCTGCCCGCCGTTACAAGATGATCTTCAGCACCTACGCCGAGGAGGCCCACTGGGCGGGACACCACTCTGCCCTTAACCTGGCCTATTCCCATGATGGTCTCGAGTGGAAACGCCCCAGACACGTCAACCCGGTACTGCGAGGCATCAGCGACGACAACTGCACCTTGTTATATGATGAGGATCGCCGCAAGTATGTATTGACGACGCGAAGGGTTCCCAACACCCCACGGGACATCTCCCAGTATGAGAGCTACGATCTGGTCACCTGGGAGGACAAGGGAAGGGTGCTGGTAGCCGGCGACGAGTTGGATCCTCCCGAGCTCTACAATATCTACGACATGCCCGTCTTCCGCTACGAGGGTTTCTTCCTGGGTATGATCAATCCCTACTACGTTCATCCCTTCGCCCCGACTTATGGGGCCTATCACAAGCCTCCTGATTACCCCAAAGGGAAGGTGGGCCAGTTAGAGATCTCCCTGGCCTATAGCCGAGACGGACAGAAGTGGCACCGCCCTGATGATCGCTCGCCGATAGTTCCCATTGGTAAGCCGGGAGATCAAGACGGAGGTGTGATCTTCCCCGCTGAGAATCCCATAGTGAGGGATGGGGAAACCTGGATCTACTACTCCGGCAACCGCATCAGCCACACCTGGTGGGACTGGCTCAGCTATGACTTTTCAAAAGGGACCCGCGATCTAGCGGTCCTGCTGCTGGCCCGCATGCCTGAGGATCATTGGGTGTCGTTGGATGCTGGGGCCGATGAAGGCTGGGTGATGACCAAACCGTGGGGACCGCCTTACGAGATCTTCGTCAATGCCGATGTAGCGGGTGGGTCCATTGAGGCCGAGCTGGTCACGCCCTACGGAGACGTCGTCGAGGGATTCGCTCGCGCAGACTCCATTCCTCTAAAAGTTGACGATACCAAGCAGAAGCTGAGCTGGAAAGGTGGGAGGTCGCCCTACGATCTGAGCGTCGAACAGTACGGGGGAGTCTGCCTGAAGTTGTATCTCACCCGGGCCAAGCTCTACTCCTACACCTTTACCCTTCCTGACCCGGATGGAGAACTAGCCCGGAACAAGGCCAACGCCCGTTGGTTGGACGTGATCAAGCACCGCTCCGATCAGTGGGGTGTCCGCTCTACGGAGCCAGCCACAGGCGTATCTCCGTTTCCACGGCACCAGTCCAACCCTGCCACGGGACGGGAAGATTTCGGGAAGCAGATGCACTAGTGTCCAATCATAAGTCAAATAGATTCAACTGGTTACATGAACCTCCCTGGTGATTCCTGTAATCGAAGCTGGTAAGTACTTGAATTAATGGGGTTTTCTCGAAAACAGTCAGGCTGAGAATCTGTAGAGTTGTGTAGAGGCTCAGCTCCAATTTCAGGCGTTTTTTCAGGATGGCAACGAGGATATACACGGAGATGGCGATCCAGATCTGAGTTTTGACGGCGTTCGGAGAAGTCCCATAGAAGGCTTTGATGCGCAGGTGTTGCTTGATCCATTTGAAGAAAAGTTCCACGCGCCAGCGGCAACGGTACAGCTGGGCGACAGTGAGGGCAGTCAGGGAAAAGTTGTTGCTCAAGAAGACCAAGTGTTTTTGGGTCTCGGCGTCGTAGTAGCGGACTCGTCGGAGTTTGTCGGGGTACTTGTTGGCCGTGTAACGGCCGCTCAGGACCCCGGTTTGATCGCTTCTTAGCCCGATGCTCTTGTCGACACGATGGGAGTACAGACGGCGGAAATTCAGGCGCTGGTGGGCACGAATGATGAAGAAACCGGAACTCTGGTGCAGCCGATAAAGACGTGCGAAATCGAGATAGCCGCGATCCAGGATGTAAATGGAGCCGGGTTGGACCAGCAGATAGTCGAGGATATTGACGTCGTGAACCCGCCCCTCGGTGACCTCGACAAAGGTGGGGATGTTGCCACGTAAGTCGAGCAAAGTATGCAGTTTGATGGCTCCTTTGCGTTTGCGGAAGCGGGCCCAAGGGAACACCGAAAGACACAGATCGATGGTGGTGGAATCGAGCGCGTAGACCGTTTTTTCCAGTTCCACGGCAAAGGGCTCGCCTGCGTACAAAGTCCGTGCCTCTTGGATCAAGACTTGAGCGAAATCGGCATAAATGCGCCAATCCCGATTCTCGTTGGTATGGGCCAAAGAGCTGCGGGCCACGCGGCCTCGAATTCCCATGTGGTAGAGTCTGCCTGCAACCGAACCTAGCGTGGCTTCGATATCCCGCAGACTCTCGCGATAGGTCAGCTGGGCGAAGACCATACACAGCCACTGCTTCCAGCAGGAGAAGTCTTTTATCTTGTAATCTCCTCGGTAGCGTTGAGCACAGAGTTGAAATTGATACCTGGGGACGCAATCCATCAGCTGGGCAAAGACGGTTCTGCGCATATCCATCTAGGCATCCTATCGGCTTGCAGGCCACAGGATTGGAGAACCGGGTCGGCACCTGCCACAGTTTCATATCAAAAAGTATCGAAAAAATTGGATTTCGATGTTAAAACAATTCTTACCAGTAACTTAGAGTTGTGCGATAGAACAACGTTTGGACACTAGTGAAGCAGATGCAGAAATCCATTAGGGAGAAATCTCGTCAAGCTCGTTGACGGACGCTCATCTTGTGGCTTTGGCCTCCAGGCCGAAGAAAAGCGGTCGAGCCGAGCTCGACCTACGGCGGCCTGGAAGCCACCGCCACTATAAGACTGTCCGGGTCTATCTCCTGGCGGCGGATGTGGGGCCGTTGCCTTCCGCTACTTGAATCTCAGCGAGTACAAATCGGCGTCCTTCATGACGAGGCGGAGTCGGACTGTCTTCCCGGCGATTTGCCTCAGGGGTTCGTCGGAGGTGGCCTTGGGATGGGAGCGTTTCCAACTCACGGTACGCTCGATCTCGTCACCCCAGATGAGTGGTGAATCCTCCAGGGCAAAGCCGGGGAGCGGTCTGCCTTCGATATCCTGGATCTCCAATTGAATGCTGCCAGCGGCCGAGGTGGCGAAGTTGAGGACCAGATTATTTCCTTGGAACTGCAGGGGTTGGGTCAGCAACTCGCCACCGGCGTAGTCCGCATGCAGGGAAGCAAAACCGTCGGTGCGCAGAAACATCCGCTCCAGGTGGGCGCTGGGAGAAGTGTAATGGCGGGCAACGTAGATCGACACCTCATCATCGGCGGTGGGGACCACCCCAGCCGAGATCATATTGGTGCGGTGGACCCAGCTCTTGGGATGCCGCCCCGGACGCACGAAGGCTTCCATGAAACGCCGATCCCAGTGAACCCCGTCCCGGCTGGTCATGAAAACTCCTTCCGAGACGCCCACGCCGGAAGCGTTCTCGTGATAGGTCCTCCATTGAACGAAGCGCTTGGGAAAGGCCAGGTAGATATGGGGAGCCCGGAAATAGGGCCTGGTGGCGTTGGTGTAGAGCTGTTCCCGAGGGGTGTCGCCGTAGTCGGCAAACTGGCCCGAAGTCCAGTTGATGAAATCCTTGGAAGAGGCAAATTTGATGGTCCGGACCCCGTCGAGACCTTGTCGATAGATGGACACATATAGCTGGCGCACCGGATCCCAGAAGGCCACGTTCAGAGAATCGAAGGCACCATCAGTGATGATGGGCTTCTCCTGAAGCTTACTCCAGTGGATGCCGTCGGGAGAGACAAAGCCGAGGAGAACCGGTTTCCCGTCGAGCCGACCCGAACCCACGGCCTTGTAACGCTGGGAGGCCGGGGTGGCTGGGTTCCCATCCTTGAAGGGGGCGAAATTGTGACCTCCATTCTGGTTGCCGATCCAGACGATGTTGTTGTCCTTGGACCCCTGGAACTCGATCAGCCCCAGGGAGGGACGGGTCCAGTGGATGCCATCCTTGCTCTCGACATAACAGGCTACCTGCTCGTGCTCAGGAATCGGCTTTTCGCCCGGTTCCAGTAGCGAGGGGAATGTGTAACCAGCATGGCTGCTGCCGCGGTAGTACATGCGATAGATGTCTCCGTCCTTGAAGACGGTATGATAGAGGCTAGTCGTCCCCTCCCAGGGTTTATCGAAGTTCAGGACCGTGCCACCGGACTGTGGTTTTTGAAGTTGGAGTCGGAGGCCGTCCATGGACTCGATAAGGTAGTCGTCCACGAAGAGTTCCAGTCTGGATCCGATCTTGAGAGGATGCCCTTCCTCCTCATGGCCAGTTTCCGCCAGGGGGCGTCCCAGGGTTAAAAGCAGTAGAGTCAAAGCTAGTATGAAGATTCGTCCTCTCATTTCAGGTTCCCCTTCTTGCCTCTCCATTTCTCTAGGAGGGATTCCCAGTCCCTGGCTCTTGTCGCAGTCTACAATTCAGTCATGCTACTCGAATCGAGTCCAAGTGGGTAGACCGTTTGTTCGTGGCGGTGGCCTCCGAGCCGCCGTCTATCGAGCCAAAGGCTCGCCGGAAAACTTCGGCCTGGAGACCGAAGCCACACAGGGAGTAACATGTGCGCTTCGGCGAAGTTTTCTCGACAACCCAACTCCAGGGAGGTCCCATGACGAATAGAACCACCAGGATCGCTTTAGCCAATCTCGTTCTGTTCGGTGCTGTATTGGCAGCCGGTTGCTCGGGGCCGCAGCCTGCCGAGTCCGCTTCCGGCGTATTCCGTTTCGCCGAGGTGCCTCATGGAGTGGAGGGACAGGCGCTGTTATTGGCCATTGACAACCATTTGCTCCCCATCAACCGGAACCTCCCTCTCTACTACTCGACCCCTCAGGTCCGCCCGGAGCCAGTCCTGACACCCAGCCGCGACGACCCCTCTAAGCCTGACTACATCGCGACCCATTTCTATGGAACGGTGTTGTTCGACCAGGGGAAGTTTCGCATGTGGTACTACGGTCTGGGAACAGGGGACACCGATAGCGGGTTCACCTTCGGTCCTGTCTGCTATGCCGAGAGCGAGGACGGGATCCAGTGGAGCAAACCTAAGCTGCAGCAGCTCGAATACAAGGGCAGTCTGGATAACAACGCTTTCAAACTGCCGGGAGAGAGAATGTACGGTGGGCACCTCATCAAAGACGAGAAGGAGCCGGATCCGAGAGCCTTCCGACCCGGAAGAGAGGGGGGGGCGCAAGCCCTATGACCAGGTCCATCTGGGCATCGGGGCTGCCAGCTATGGATCGGTTGCCGTGGGTCTTTTCGGGCTTTGGCACAACTTCCCCGGCGACGAGACCCGAAAAATACCGGCGGCCTGGTCCGATTCCGCGTTCACCTTCGTCGGGAGGACGTGGGATCCGATCCCAGACTTTACGCGGTTTATCTTAGAAATGGGTCCAGGTAGAAGTGGGTCCAGGATCGAAGAGCGCTGGGTACTGTGCGTTTTTCTAGTTCAGGCCCAGCCCTACCACCAGACCAACGGCCAGGCCGAGGCTGACAAACATTGAACCGACTACGATACCGACAGCCACGTTCCCTTGAGACAGCTGTTTAGAGGTGTCAAACGGCGTGATCCAATCCAGCAATTTGTAGCCGATCAACATCAGGGCAATGCTGAACAGTGCCCCTACCATCGCGTATAGAAAATTGGCGATCACAATCTGGAGTTCCATATAGACCTCAATTCAGTAACTTTTTCACCTTCTTAATTTTGCCCACGTAGTTGATTGTCTCCTTGCTATGTCCTCCGGTGACGGCTGGAAGAGTTGATTCCATGGTGCGCCAGCGGTTGGGATTCAGGCCTCTTTTCTTGGCACGGCGTTGTGCCCGAAAAATGTTCCCTTTTCCGGCGTTGTATGCTCCAAACATAAAGTCGAGACGGTCCTGAAACGGGCGTTCTTCCTTGAAGAGAAGCCAGATAGAACGATTGTAATCAATGCCCGCGGCAATGCTCCACTTAGGTTCCTTCCCACTACCTCTGATATGGCGATTCCGCTTCACTATTTCGTCGAAGGTGGCAGGCATGATCTGCATCAATCCCAAGGCACCTACGTGAGACCGGGCATCTTTCCGTAGGCCCGATTCTGCCACCGCCTGAGCCTTGAAATGTCGCCAGTCGAAGGCGGGTCCAAAACTGCGCTTGGAGTATTTGGAAAAGTGCTTGTCATACTGGGTGACTCGATTATAGCGGGCAAAATCCTCGCCTTGCAGAGGTAGGCCGCAGAGAAGGAAGAATATTGCGGCGAATCCAACCCGAATCATCACTTCAACCTCGAATGGGCAGCCGGGGCCAGCCCACCGGCTCCAAGCCGAAAAGATTGCTCGGTTGGAAGGGACTTCAGTCCGGATAGCTGACCTCCAGGACAATGTCCTTCAACCGCCACCGCGAAGGACGCTGAGTATGTACCTGAAAGAGATTGTATCCGGTCTTCAACCAGCCAGCCACAACCGGATAGTGAACTTCTGTCCCTACCCTGTCCGTGGGCTTGAGTGGGTTTCCGTTCACCGACAGGTTCAACATATCTCCCCCCTCGAGCCGCTCTGCCTGCAGGCGAAGCAATACCTCTGGGACCGCCTTGGCCTCGTTCGTCCCCAGGGCTTGATCTGCTAGATAGATGGGGATCTGGTAGCGCTTTCCTACCTCGGTCTCCAGCGGGGAAGCAGGGGAAAAGAGGTTTTGAATGTGGTGCCTCCAGAACTGAGGGAGATATCGTTTGAAGCCTTCGCCTCCCACCGGGTCCAGGCTGTAAAGTTTGTCCAGGCCCTCCAGGAGTTCCGGATCACCCAGCTCGCTGAAGACCTGTGGGTTGGCCACCTCTGGAAAGATGTTGAAGAGGTAGATTCCATCCGCTCCTTGTTTCCAGGCGGTCAAGGCCTGAGCCCGGAGGGCCTCCATGGAGCCACGGTAGGCCTCGACCATACTTCGCCTCAGGCAAGGAAAAACTGGGACGCCGAAGCGGTGGGCCAACTGGATGGTCTCCTCCCAGGGCACCAGCGAGACCTCTCCCACGATAACGAGGTCGATCAGATCTTCCTGAAGCCAGGTGACCAGGTCTAGACCCATGTCCAGACTCATCTCCGGGGATTCCAGCACCCGGGCAGCGATAAGAAGGGGTCTTCCCCGCTGCCGGCCCTGGGCGTCAGCCACCCGGCGGACCCGGCGCAGGAGCTCGGTCATGTCTTCCAGCTCCTCAGGTGTCACCGGCTGACCCCAGGCATGCCTCTTGAAGAAGGGCGGATGACGCCAGAAGTCCAACTCGAGACCGTCAATATCGTAGTTCTTGAGCAGCTCTTCCAGGATCTGAAATGCGTGATCTCGGACCTCCTCGCGACCGAAATCCACACCTGTCCAGACTCCATAGGGAGGAGGTTTTTTCTCAGTCCCGAACAAATAGTCGGGATTTCTCTTTTTGTACTCGGAACCGAGCGAAGCATAGCCAGCGCCGTCATGGATGTCGTTCATGCGCACGCTGGAGAAGATCTCGATCCCTTCTTTTCTACAGTACTCCACCATTATCGAGAGGGAGTCGGTCCCCTGCTGGGCTAACTCACGGGTCACGTTCCGGAATCCCTTCCTGGGAATGTCCTGGACATGCTGCTCTGCCACCTCGGTCCGGTGACTGTAGGCGCCAAAGCTCTGGGTCGTACAGTAGAAGATGGTGTCTACGTGAGTGCCCAGCAGCGGGAGGGTTCTAGTTGCCAGGAGATTCCGGGCGGTGGCCGCGCTCCCTTCGGGGAAGTAGAGGCCGTCGTCGCCGTCATTGTTGAAGATGATCCGCCGGCTTCGCTGCCGGGCCTCCCTTTGGAGTCTCGGGAACTCATCGGGGCTGGCATCGAAGACCACCTCGTGGTTGGGCGTCTGGTTGGAGGGAGCAGGAGAAGAGCAGGCCTGGAGGGTAAGACCCAGCAGGAGCATCTTCACGGTATTCCAACTCACAGTGTCGCCGATTATAGCCGATGCCGACTATCAGTTGCTGGTTCAGACGCCGAAGCATCCATCGCTGATGAAGGGTCGCTTGCGAGGGTGGAAAGAGAGACCCGAGCAGTGGGGCCGGCAGGGATCTCCAACCCCTCGCTCGCGCTTCAGGCCTCCATGGCTTGCGCATGTCATCGGTGCGACCTGTCGTTGAGGTTTCAGCTTCGGATGGTGCCTTGTTTCGTCTTGAGTACGATCCGTTAGAATAAGATCGTATGTCGTGGTCCAGAATTGCCCTCTCAATCGTTCTGATCCTGGTCGTTGTTGCTGTCGGATCCGCCTATCACTACATCACGGCCGGTAAGACCGAGCTCGAGTATCTCGAGGAGTCGCTGCGAGTTCCGGTCGGTGCGCTGCGATTGAGTACGCGGGAGGAAGACCTCTCGCTGGATGATTTCAGGGGGCAAGCTGTCCTCGTAGACGTCTGGGCTTCCTGGTGCTCACCCTGCGTCGCCGCCATCCCCAAACTCGTCCAGCTGCAGAAGACCTACGGAGCCGAACTGGCACTTGTCGGTCTCAACGTCGATGAGGGTGGTTGGGAGGTGGTGCAGGCCTTCCTTGCCAGACGTGCCGAGATCAATTTTCGGATTGTCAGACCTCAACCGGAGCCGGCCCTACTGCTTCCAACCGTGGTCGATCTGGAACCTCTGGGCACGGTCAGCGCCTTGCCCACGGCCTTTCTGGTTGATCCGGAGGGGCGCTTGGTGAGCAAGTATGTGGGTGCTGGCCACTATGATCAGATCGAGAAGGATATCCAGCGACTCCTCGCCGAACGCTAGTCCGATACCGAGGCGCCCCGGTTCTTCCGTGGAGCCAAAAGGTTTACATTCCAGCCAGGCATCAGCATCATATCTGGGTGCAGTAGTTGGGGTTGTCCTTCCTCAGGACAACCTGACGGTCAGCCTGAGCGAATTCGTCTGTTATGCGGGTGGCAGTGTCCCGAGAGATAGGGAGAGGGAAGCTGAAGGGACGGGTTGAAGGGGTGTGCATCAGTGCGCTTGCCTTGCTATTCGGGGCTATGCCGGTATTGCTTTGCTTCGGTTCCAGAGCGGCGATGGCATCGGAAACGGAGAAGGAGCCTATCGTCCTCAACCGCCAGGCAGAGCTTCTACTGCATGACGATCGGTTTGTGGAGGAACGAGAGGCTCTGGAGCTGATTCCTGTCCGGCTGCGGAAGCATCCCGCCAATCCGTTGCTCGTTATCGATCGCCCCTGGGAAGAGAGGGGCATACTGAACTACGTCGCACTTCTTCACGATGAAGAAGAAGGTCTCTACCGGATGTATTATCAGATTCTGGGAAGGACCGAAGAAGGCGTCAACCAGAGTCACTGTCTCTATGCCGAGTCTCGCGACGGCATCCGATGGGAGAAGCCGGATCTGGGCCTGGTTGACTATCAAGGATCAAAGCGAAACAACATACTTTTCCTGGATCCCACCGAGCGCCCTCGAGGAACGCCGGTCTATTGGGTGATAAAGGACTATGCTGAGCGGGACCCAGAACAGCGTTACAAGATGATGCTCAACCGTTGGGACTTCCGCGGGCGTGGGGTTGGAATGGGGTATTCCCCCGACGGGATTCGGTGGAAATTCACCTCCTACGTGAATCGCCTGGGAGGCTTCGACACCCACAACCTTTTCTTCTGGGACGATCGAATCGGTGAGTTCGTGGGCTACTTCCGCACCCACGTCCAGGGGAAGCGCTCCATCGGCCGGGCCACCAGTCCCGACGCCTACCATTGGTCCGCTCCCGTGACGGTGCATGGACTCGACGACAAGGATCCTCCTGACTGGCAGATCTACGGTCCGGGTATCTTCAAGTACAGTCGGGCCAGGGATGTCTATGTGATGTACGGTGAGGGCTTCGATTCCCGGTCGGATGTCTTTCGGGGACAGCTGGGGCTGAGCCGCGATGGGATCGACTGGCACCGTTTTCAAGGTGGCCACTTTCTCAATGGCACCCGGGGTACTTGGGATGCAGGCTCGGTCCGACCGGTTCCAGCAGAAGCGGTGGTGAACGGGCGGATGGCCGTATTCTATACCGGTAGTGACCATAGTCTTCACGACTGGGAAGGAACCCGGGGAGTCGGTCTGGCTGTGTTCCAGCAGGGAGCCTTTGCAGGCTGGAGGGCTGCCACTGACGGAACGCTCTTGACCCGGCTTCTACTGGCGAAACATTCCGAGCCATCACTGCTCCTGAATGTCGATGCTGCGGGGGGCGAGGTCGGGGCCGAGCTTCTGGACGCCGAGAGGAGCGTCATTTCCGGATTTTCCCAGGAGGACTGCAAGCCCGTGACCGGGCAGGGAACCCTGCTGGAAGTCTCCTGGAAGGGTCAGGAGAATCTTAGAAGGGTGGTGAAGCAGGGTTCTTTCCGGGTGCGTTTCTACCTGAAGAGAGCTACGCTGTACGGTTTTCGGATCATTCGTCCAGGTTCGGTGAGAGCGCTCTTTTGAGGGACCGGACCGGGTTGGCGATAGGGAGTTAGAGCAATGAAAGACAAGCGTTTAGATACGTCCTTCTCACGTCGGCAGTGGATCGGATTGGCCGCCGCGGGGGCACTGGGCAGCTCGAGTTTGAAGGGTTTGGGAACTGGCACCGCAGCTTCGACTTCGGATCACCGCGTCACGCTCAGGGCGGGGGAATTGGAGGCCATGGCAGTCGACAACCACGATGGCCTTGCGGGCGACGAGCAGAAGAAGCGACGAGCGGCCATCCCTCAGGTGCCGGGTAAGCTGGGACACCTCTACTGCACCGTTCCCTTCGAGGAGCGCTTCAATGGCTACAACGGGATTCCACGGCTCCAGTACAAGGACTCGCCTCATCCGTTCCTGACCTCTGCATCCGGTCTGAACTGTGAGTTCTTTTTCGACGAGAAACGGTGGTCGTTCGAACCTCGATGGAAAGATATTGAGCGATTTCAGGCCCAGCCTTCTCGTGTAGAGGGTATCTCAGATCACGAGGCACGTCTGGAGATCGACGCGGGTGAAGATTGGGGTATCAAGGTGGAAACCACTTTTCGGTTGGAGGCGCCCTACTTCGTTGATCTAGAACATTCCTTTACCCCGACTCGAGAGGACAGGATCCCTGGCGATTTTCTAGGGGTCTTTTGGGCAAGCTACATCCAGGCGCCGCGCAATCCTGGATTCTATGTCTGGGGTAGAGAGCCGTCGCGGAGGAGGGCCTCCTGGCACAACATCTACGACGCCCTCGAGCAGGAGACGGTCGGCGTGATTGGAGCCGAAAAGGGACCTGTCGGAGTTAGCCTCAGAGGAACGAACAAGCGGCTGATCTACGATCTCTCTCCGGTTCGCTATGTGGAGCCTTTGATGGCGGGTAGAGTCCACGGCATGCTGCTGGCCTTCCTGTTTCAACCTTCGGAGGATCTGGAGATCCGGCCCGCCTTCAATAGCCAGGGTGGTGGGGTTGGAGTTCCTGCTTGGGACTATCAAGCTGTGGTACCCAACCCGAAAGTCGGTCGTCGTTACAGTTTCAAGGTACGGGTGGTGTATAAGCCTTTCGAGGCCCTGGACGAAGCGCTGGATCTTCAGAGGCAATGGAAGGATCGGATTTTGAAACTCTAGACGTTCCATTTGCGTCTGTCCCGTGACTTCGGGAGTTGGGAGCGAGTCGGGAAGAGGAGTGTCACCTCCAATCAAGGGATCTTATGAAGCTTCAAGCAAGTCTGTGCATTGTTTCGTTGCTAGGTCTGTGTCTTGCGCTGACGTTGCAATCGGACTTGGGAGCGTGGCAGCTGGGGAGCCGTTCTGCGAAAGAATGGATAGAGCGGCTGGAGCGACCGGACCGATTGGCCGGCATGAGAGTGGACGATATTCTGAACCAATTGGGCCTCGAGAGCGGCGATATCGTTGCCGACATCGGAGCCGGCAGCGGCGCTATCAGCCGGCCCATGGCCCGAGCCGTTGCGCCTGGGGGCAAGGTGCTTGCGGTTGAAGTCGACCAGGAACTGTTGGACTACATCGACGAGAGATCGAAGCAGGAGGAGCTCGGTAACATCGTAACCGTGCTCGGAGGGTTCCAGGATCCCAAACTACCCACCAACGAGGTCGATGTTGCCTTCTTCCACAATACATTGCACCACATCGAAGATCGTGAGGGTTACCTCAAGTTGCTGGCATCACATCTGAAACCAGACGGCAGGGTTGTCGTCATCGATATGATTGATGGGCACAAGGACGATCCCGAGCTGCAGATCGATCTGGAGTCGGTCGTGGGCTGGATGAAGGCCGCTGGATTCCCGCGGTCTGAGCAGATCGATTTGTTCGAGGACAAGTTTTTCGTGGTATTCAAACGTTAACCCGCCAGGTATGAAGGCTTGAACAAACCGGGCTTGAACAAACCGGGCTGGCACAAACTGGGATGGCGTAGCGAAGCCCTTGGCCTCGTGATCTTGATGACACTCATGGGACTCTCGATAGCCTGCGGCGATACCCGGGAGGCGCCCGATCTGTGGATCGGCTATCTCGGTAAACAGGGTCCGGGCGCCGGGAAGAATGTGGTGCTCATCGCTGCTGATGACGAATACCGATCGGAGGAGCTGATTCCTCAACTGGCCAAGATTCTCTCGGTGCACCATGGTTTCAGGTGCACGGTCCTGTTTGCCATGGATCGGGCAAGAGGGGTGATCGATCCCGAGGTGGTCGACGACATTCCAGGTCTAGAGGCCCTCGAGGAGGCCGACTTGATGGTTCTCTTCGCCCGCTTTCGGGAGCTTCCCGACTCCCAGATGAAGCGGATCATGGATTTCGTAGAGTCGGGGCGGGGAGTCGTGGCGCTGAGAACGGCGACGCATGCTTTCCGTTACCAGGATCGGATCGATAGTCCCTACGCCCGGTATAGCTTTGACAGCCCGGAACCCAAGGGGGGATTTGGGCGACAGATTCTGGGAGAGACCTGGGTCGCGCACTACGGAAAACACCAGGAAGAAAGCACGCGCGGGCTGATCGCGGAAGGGGCGAAAGATCATCCGATCGTCCAGGGCTGCCAGGACATCTGGGGACCGTCGGACGTCTATGCCATCACCACGCTTTCTGGAGATAGCCGACCCTTGATTCTGGGCCAGGTTCTGACGGGAATGAGTTCCCAGGACGCGCCGCATCCGGAGAAAGAGCTCGTTCCGGTGGCTTGGACGAAGACACATCAGAGCAAAACGGGCGAGATTTCACGCGTTTTTACCACCACTATGGGCCACGCCGAAGACCTGCTGAACGAGGGATTTCGGCGACTGGTGGTGAATGCATGCTATTGGGGTGCGGGGATGGAGGATCAGATCCCGGCCCTAAGCCAGGTGGACCTGGTGGGGGCTTATACAACCTCTCCGATTGGTTTTGGTGGCCACCGTCGTGGCATCAAACCCCAGGACCATCTAATTCCTTGAGACTCATCGAGTCAGTTCCATGAGTTGGAGAAAGTGGCGTTTCTGGGACTACGTTCTTGTCTCTCGTGTCGAAGAGGATCCGGATTTCAGAGATGAGCTGACCAGCCTCGCCAGCAAGGGTCTGCTGGCGATTGGGTTGGTCTGCATCGGGGCTCCGCTCTTCATAATGCTGTTCGGGGTAATGGGTGTGCCGAAGTTGCTCGAGCCTTCAGGACTCCTCGCCTCCTACGCGATCCTCACCCTTGGGGTGGTGGCAGCGGCCCTGTCTCGCTGGGGACCCGCTCAACCCGTATCCCACCTCATCGGTATCGGCGTCGGTTATCTGGTGGGTATGAATCAACTCTGGGCTTCACTGACCGGACCAGAGAGTGACGTGGGTGCAGTGCATCACATCCCGGGCAACGTCAGTATGATTATGCTGGTTGCAATAGCGGCTCTCCCGATGCGTCCCTTACAGACGACGTTCCTGGGATCGGCGCTGCTCGTTAGCTACTGGATACTAGTCCCGCTGGCAGGCCAAACGATCGACATGAACTACCATCTAACCCACTCGGTGTTAGTGGTGTTGGTGATTCTCATCAGTACCGGACTGACGGCGGTGATCTACCAACGGCGCCTGGTCGCCTTTCGGGCTCGTCGGCAGGCAGTCGAGGCGCTCGAGCAGCTCCAGGAGACCCAATCCAGACTTCTGGTCTCCGAGACGGCCGCCTCCCAGGGTCGGCTCGCGGCCGCGCTTTCGCATGAATTGAATACGCCCCTGGGTGCTTTCAGCAGTGCCCTGGACACGCTGGCGACGGTCTACGAGCGCCAGCGTCAGGGGAGATCTCCAGATCCTCAGATTGCCTCCCAGGCCTTTCAGGCCGCCCGGGCCGCCTCTGGCCGCCTGACGGAGACCATAGATAGGATGAAGCACCTGACCAACCTGGGTCGGGCCGGGGTTCAGCTGATGGATCTCAACCAGCTTTGGCAAGATACGGTCTTCCTCATCCGGGCCGAGTTCGGAGAGGACTTGAACCTCGAACTCGAGCTGAGCCCGCTGCCTGACTTCAAGGGGAATCCGCAGCAGCTGAGCACCGTTTTTGCGAACCTGTTGAGAAACGCGGCGGCTGCCATCGAGACTTCGGGTGGCATTGTTGTTACGAGCGGTGTAGGCGACTGCGAGCTCATTCTAGAGGTTCGAGACACAGGCAAGGGCATCGCCGCCGATCGAATTCCCCAACTCTTCAATCCCTCTTTCCAGGTTGACAGAAACCGCGTCGGCACGACCAACTGGGGTCTCTTTGTTGCTCAGAGCATCGTGGTCAATCACGGCGGGCGTATCGAGATCGAGAGCCAGGAGGGCATGGGCACGACTGCCAGGATCCACTTGGCTCAAGCGGTGACGGAAGTTGAATAGTTAACAGTGGTGCAGTAATCAGTAAGCAGTACCGGACACAGCTGCAGCCAACAGAGCCGCGAACGACTTGACTCGTCTGCAAGATGAGCCCAGGTTTCGAGGAGAGAGTCGGACAGCAGCAAGATCTCCTACTAACCCCGAAGAGTTTCCTTCCTCGAATGAGTCCAGCCTCTTGGAGCGGCACAAGGGTTGAATCTCAGCGGCGCGGAAATCATGCAACAGCCACCGTCTAGCGGAAGCTGAAGGAATAGAATCTGGGAAATCCCTCCGAGCCCACGAAGTGAAAGCGCACCTGGAAGGGACGGTTGATAGAGGATAGGTCCTTTGTGCTTTTCCACGTCATCCTATGGGATGTCGAATCTCCTTCGAACCGGACGCTGTCGGTCCTGGCAAAGCCGGAAAGTGGCTTTCCGCTGTCGGCGTCCAACAGCTCCGCCTCGAGGTAGCTCTGCCTGCCGCAGGCCGCATTGAGGTCGAGGTAGGAGGCCTGGCCTGGGTTCACTGGGATGGTCGTGAAACTTCCTCCACGCTGACCTTCCTCAGGCTGCAGGTGGGTGAATCCGTCCAGTCTGAGAATCGCCACGCCGCCTGAGCGCCTCTCAGTGGGTTTGTCCTCTCCACAGATAGCACCGTAGTAGACCTTGATCTCCTCTTCGTCCACCAGGGGCAAAGAAGGCGCGATGTGATCGCAATCCCAGTCGCCGGAAGGGCTCGAGGTCACCACCTTTTCGCCGGGCTGGACGAAGACGAAGTTCTCGCCGTCACGGCTGACTGCTAGTTCCAGATCCAGCTCCCGGCCATTGTGTTGGTACTGGTAGAGGGAGAGGTAGTAGTCTCCATCCTTCCAAACCACCCAGTCGTGAATCTGCTCTACCTTTCCTCCTCGAACCACCGGAATGCTTCGGGCGAAAGGGTCCAGCATCGGGTTCTGGGGGTGGGCGGTCCAATCGGTGCCGTTCGGACTGTAGGCGTAGCCGCCGCCTCGACGGGCAAGGTTCAGAGCAGAGAAGCCATAGGTCTTGTAGCGCTTGCCGGGATCCTTTTCTTCCGGATCGTAGAAGAAGGACTGGGGCATGAGGGAAAAGGGCCGTCCCCCGGGAAAAACCATCGTTATTGGGACCTGAGTCCACTCGAAGCCGTCTGGGGAAACGGCGATCGTTCCCGAGTTCGTCTCTTGCCAGGGGTCGTAATGGCCAGCACGGGCGGCCTCAGCCCGGCTGCCGTGCGTGGGGAACTTGAGAAGCTTGTAAAGGCGTCCGGGATCCGGATCCTGAGGATCCTTGAGGACCATGGGAACGTAGGGGGCGTTCTGGATCAGCCTCTTTTTTTCGAAATGGTAGCCATCCAGACTCTCGGCATACGCCACCTGGTACCACTCCCACCAGGGACGGCTGCGATCTCGCCGAAAAGCCGAATACCACATCCGATAGACGTTGTCTTCTTTCAAGACCCGCAGGAAGTTGCCGGCTCCGTGGGCATCGGGATCCTCCGGTTTTCCTGCCTGGATGACTGGATTGTCCTGGTGTTTCTCCGCTTGGTTCAGCTTCAGCTCGATACCCTTCAGGTTCTGGATCTCCGCCAAATCCAGAAAGAGGACCTTCTTTCCGGGAGTGGCCTTCAGCGAGGGCACTGGGATGGAGTGAAAGGCCTGATGGGCTCCATGTGTCAGTAGGATGCCGAAGTCGGGAGCTGTCTTGTCCGTATCCCCCTCTACGGCCAGGCGATCGATAGGAAGGTGGTTGTCTTCCATACGAGGGGAATTCCAGGTCAGCTTCGCAGTGCGGTGGATGGGTCCCCACTCCTGACCCAGCCAGCGGGTCCGGAAGACATGTTGACGGGCACTGTCCACAAAGAAGAGCCAGGGAATACCGTATCGATCCAGGGTTATCTGTTGGGAGTGAAAGGTGTGCCATGCGAATCTGGGCCGGGCGCGAGTCAGAGAGATCGAAGGTTGCGTTGCCTCTGCGGGAATGGTAGTCCTTAGATGGGAGTAGGTGTCCTCGTAGACAGCCAGCAGCTGGCTCTGGGTCTTTGCCAGAACTGATCGGAAAGACTGGCCCTGCAGCCGGCGAACCTCAACGTTCTCACCAGCCTCAACCTGATTCAGTAGCCCGAAAGCATAGTAGGCCTCTTCGTAGATATCGTGCCAGGCCAGGTGAAAGCGTCCCTGATTGTCCAGGAGCAAGCTAGGGGGAAAGAGCCCGTGACCCCGCGTCACCTCCTGGGATATCAGGCCATGCTCATTCACATGGCCCAGCTGAATCGAGACCTCATGGTTGGCCTTCGACTCGGTCCACACGAACCAGATCCTGCCGTCCGGAGCCCTGGAAATATCTCCGATACGGGAAGATTGTGGGGCCAGGATCAACCCTCCATCAGACTTGGTCTGGGGATGATGCCATGTGAGGGCGGGGCTTCCCGCATGGTTTTCAAGCCGTAACAAAGCGTACCCGGAAAGCCCTGATTGAGTGCTCCAGATCAGGTGGAGCCTGTCGCTGCGGTCAAAGCTCATGCCGACACTGAAAATTCGTTGATCCCCCACAGGCGGGACCAGAAGAAGGGGGTCACGGAAGTCATCGAGGGAGCGCGGAGAGATTCCGTCTGACAATCGCAGCGAGAAGCCGGATTGGGCAGTGGGACCGCTCGAGGGCGACAGCAGGTAGACGAGCCCCCTGCTATTTCTGACCACCCATTTCCGAATGGATCCTTCCAATTCGCTACGAAGAAGACCCCGGGGAAGGCCGAGAGCCATGGACGTGCACAGGGTCGCCATCCCAAGCCAACACGCCAGGCTGCCAAGACTTCCTCTTTCGTACAGCTTCATCCGCATGGTGGAGTGCTCCTAGCAGCCTGTCGGACTTGACTCACAGGCACTTCTGAAATTTGACGTTTGATCCAAAGTCTTGCACGACCAAGCACGAAATCGATGAATCGTCTGATCTGCGGCGGTGATTTGGCCGCTGAAACGACCTGGCCCACCTCTTCAGAGGGTGGCACGGGCCAGCTTCGGCTGGCGGCAGGCGAGGTTGTACATTCTTTTCAGATTCCAGGCGATGCTGGCCAGAGTCCACTCCCCGTCTGCCGCCTCCGCTCCTCGGAGAGAGAACTGCGCAAAGCCCATCACCGATTTGATGATCCCAAAGACGGGCTCGGGGACAGCTTTGCGTTGCCCGTAGATGGCTCGACCCGCCGGGGTCTTCAACCGGTATCTCATCTGCTCCACCGCATCGGCGTCTTCCCCGGGTGGCTCCGGTTCTTTCCAGCGTTCGTTCGGCGGCAAGTGGTGGGCTTCCCGCTCGACCGCAATATAGGGAAGGACCGCATGCTCGCTACAAAGCTCCACGTTGGCACCACTGAAGTAGCCGTTGTCGGCCAGCAGCTCCTGGGGCCGACCCAACGACTCCGGCAATGCGTGCAGCGCCGCCAGGGCCGGTTTCAGTTCTTTCTTGTCATTGGCGTTTGGCGTGACATGAACGGCCACAATCAACAGACTGTCGTTATCCACCAGGGCCTGAGCGTTGTAGCATTGCTCAAATCCCCCGCCCGAGACCGGCATGATCCGAGAATCTTCATCCGTCAGATTGATCTGATCCTGGTCTCGGATTCCTCCTCGGGGCGGTTTGGGTTCGCGACCCTTCGGTTTGTTTCCCCTTTTCCTCTGGGCTTGCCGCTTGGCCACCTTCCCTTCATATTCGGCGTGCTCGGCCGCCTGCCGCTCGGCCGCCCGCTCGACCAGCTTCTGCTTCGCTTGATCGATCGCTTTCAACCGTGCTTCCCGCCGCGCCAGCTCGGCCGGGATGTCCATCCCTTCCGTTTCTTCTCGTCCATCCGCTTCCTCGGCCAGCTGCATCAACTCGTCCACTTCTTCTCGCAGCCGCGCTTCCAGTTTCTGGATGTGCCCCCAGCTCAACGCACTGTGCTTGGAGGCATTGGCTTTGACCTTCGTGCCATCCAAACTCACTCGGCCCAACTTCAGAAATCCCATCGCCTGGGCCAGCAGCAAGATCTCCACAAACAGCGGCTTCAGCTCTTCCAAAAACCGCTTTCGGAAATGGGCTATGGTGTCGTGATCCGGATGCGTGTTGCCGGCGAGGTAGCGAAACGCCACCGAATCGTAGGTGGCTTGCTCCAACTTCCGACTCGAAAACACCCCCGTCGCATACCCGTAAAACAACAACGCCAGCATCACCGCCGGATGGTATCCTTCCGATCCCCGTTTCGTGTAGGAATCCTCCAACTTCCTCAACTCCAGCTTGCTCACCACCTCCACCACGAAGCGAGCCAGATGCGTCTCCGGCAGCCATTCCTGCACCGAAGGAGGAAACAGATAAGGAGTCTCTCGATCTACTGTTCTAAATCGATTCGCCATACACTAATGATGCCCGTTCGGTGTGACCTCGAAAGTCCGACAGGCTGCTAGGCTGAAACTTGAATAGTGAGAGTGGTGAAGTGATCAGTGAATCGTACCGGAAACAGCTACAGCCAACAGAGCCGCGAACGACTTGACTCGTTAGCAGTATGCCCCACGTTTCGAGGAGAGAGCTGGACAACAGCAGCATCTCGCAGATCTCCAACCCCTCGCTCGCGCTTCAGGCTCCCATGGCTCGGGCAGTTTCGTTCTCGAATGGGATCCGCAGGATTCATCGCTGGACGGCCTTCCAGATCTCCAGGGCTTCGCCGGTCGCACAGGATACCTCACCGAGGAGGGCCCTCTGTTCTCCGGCAAAAGCGGCTATGATTTCGCCGCGGCCGTCCTTGTCCAAGTCGGCCCATCTTAGATGCGCTTGTTTGGGCCTGTCCAGCAACAGGTCATTTTTGACGTATCAAAGGCGACAATCGGGCATTTTCTGATAGTCTAGGCAGATGGCCAAACAGAACTCGTTCGACATAGTGTCGCAGGTGGACTTCGCTGAGGTCGCGAACGCGGTCAACCAGGCCTCCAAGGAAATCCTGCAGAGATTTGATTTCAAGGGCAGCGGCTCGAGTGTGGAGTTCGATAAAGTTGAAGGTAAGCTGGTTCTGGCCTCGGCCGACGAATTCAGGCTCCAGGCCGTCGACCAGATCGTTCAGCAGAAACTCGCTCGGCGCCGAGTCTCACTCAAGGCGCTGACATATGGCAAGATCGAGCCGGCTGCCAAGGGGAGCGTCCGTCAGACGGTGACGCTACAGCAAGGCATTCCGACAGAGAAGGCCCGGGAGATCGTCAAGATCATCAAGGGCACCAAGCTCAAGGTGCAGGCAGCCATCAACGAGGATCTGGTTCGTGTCTCAGGCAAGGACCGCGACACCCTACAGGAAGTCATGGCGGTTTTGAAGAAGCGCGAACTCGATATCGACATGCAGTTCATCAACTACCGCTCGCAGTAGAGAGGCCAGCGGCTGCGTTTGGCCCTTACATCGATAGGAGCCGCTCCACGGGCGTAGGCTGCTGTTCACTATTCGGCTACTCTTTGTCCACCCACTCTACCGGCTGAGGCTGTATCTGGTCGCTCGGTCTTGGGCCTGAGTCGTTTCTTCCGCTGCCTTCCAGTCTACTGATGATGCGCACGGCCATGTCCTGTTCGCAGGGGATCTGACAACTCAATCGAACCCCGGAAGCCTGACGGGCTTCCAGGACGGTCTTTTCTGCAGCGGTCATCTGGCTGGGCTCGCCTTCAACGAACTCGACTCGGCAGGTCGTGCAGCGTGCGTTTCCGCCGCAGGCGTGCAGTTGGTCCACTCCTGCATCATCGACCAAGGCCAGGACCAACCGCTTTCCCTGTTCGATCTCAAGTGTTGCCAGACCCTCTACGCTCAACTTTGGCATCTGTCTCCCTTTCTGCTTTGCTGTTGGAATCGAATATCAGATTTCTAGACTACTCCTCGACTATCGTACCCACCAGTACCTCGTCAGTGACATTGGCAGGACTGATCACCTCTCCTCCAGCCAGGTAGAGCCGGCCCCCAACCGCACTCAACTCCGCAGCCAGTCGATAGACCCCTTTCGAAAAGTCGATCCACTTCGCCTCCAGGGCCTGCTGCTGCTTCTCGGGAGGGGGCTGGTAGGGGGGAAGAGCAGTTGGCATGACGCTGTACCCCTCGCTCTCCGCGTCGAAGACGAGCACCTCGAAATTGGGTGATGGAATCGAAGGGATCCGGTCCCTGTACTGATAGGTGTGATCCACGGGATAGTCTCTCATGCCGCCTGCGATGATGATGTATCGGTCCCGATGCACGGCAGCCTCCCAGCCCCCTGCGGGAAAGGGTAGATCAGGTAGTCTCCTCCAGCGCAGGGTCTCGAGATTGAGGACATAGGCGTCGCCCCCGTGCCGACGATGTGGATGAAGATCCTCGCCGGCTTCCGGGTAGTTCACATAGAATCCACCAAAAACGTAGACCTTCTTTCCGATGGCGGCGGCAGCCATTGATTCGCGTCCGTAGCTAGGGATGGGAGGTAGTTCGTGCCAACCCTGGCTGGGATTGGTCGTGTCGAAGGCCTCAACTGAGTTGATATCGACACCGGGATGGTCTCCGGTGAAGCGCGCTGCTCCGAAGGAGGCCTGGCCCCCCAGAACGACGATCTTTGTAGTGGATGCCACGGCAGCGGGGAGAAAGCGGCCAGTGACGAGAGAAGGCATCTCCTTCCATCGCCATTGTCCTGACGTTAGGGATAATCGGAACATTCGGTTGGTGGTAATTCCCGACTCGCCTTTGGGCCAACGGATGCCGCCGGTAAGGAGGTAGAAGTCCGAACCCACCGCGACTCCTTGGGGCCAGACGAGACCCAAAGGGGCATCGGGCAGGATCTGGTAGCTGCCTGACCGGGTATCGAAGAGCCAGACGCTGTTGTGCTTTCCCCGATCCCTTGTCTTGCTGGGGTCCCATCCTGGATAGCCCGGAGCACAGGCGGCAATGATCCTATCGCCCAGGACGGCCTGAGCCTGTCCCTTGGTGGGCCAGGGCAGTGGGGTTCCTGCTGCCCAGGTGATGTCTTTGAGACCCGAGCTGATGGCCGGGGCTGGAAACGTCAATGCCAGCAGGGTACAAAGAGTCCATGCGCGTGGGTTCCGAAGCATCTGAATTCCCCCCAAAGGTAAGGTCGCTAGTCGAAGGCAGCGTGCTGCCCTAGCGCAGCGCGCCACAAGTTTTGAACCAGGGTTCAGCAGCCCCTCGTCGCCGCTGGCGTTGTTGCGCTCGACTCGACATAGAGCCCGATATGACTCGCTCGCGACGCCTAGCCAGCGACAACGATTGACTACTGCCCCCTGGCTCAGAACTTATGGCGAGCTGCACTAGCGTCTCGAAGCCTGGGGCCCAGCCTTTCCCACACAGAACAGCTTTTCGTTGGTGCGGATGAAGAGCTGACCCTGGGCGGTAATGACCGACGAGCGGACCGGGAAGTCAGAGGGACCCTCCATGGGGATCTGGGACAGAATCTTGCCCTCGGCCGCGCTCACTACCACAACCTCGCCATCGAAATTGATCAGGTAGATTTTTCCGTCGGCCGCCAGCGGTGAGGCCTCGTACTTAGCCATTCCCGGAGTCTGGATGGACCACTTGATTTTGCCGGTCTTGGGCTCGACCCGCGAGAGTGATTTTCGGAGATCACTGAGGACGAAGAAATCGCCGGTGTAGTAGGCAGGGGTAGGAACGTCCGATGAGACGGCCCGTGCTTCCTTGTCCTTGCTGACCCAGACGATCGAACTGTCATCCAATTTGCCCGAACCACCGGTTTTGATGGCGTACACAGGGTCGCGCTTGGGTGCACAAACCAGGATGACATCTTCATTGGCGACTGGCGAGGGTACGTGGCGCCAGTGTTCGATCCGAGTTGGGTTCCAAGTCCCCCAGCGCCACAGCTCTTTGCCGGTCGCCAGGTCGTGGCCGCTCAAATCGTCTCCGCCGATCACCAGAAGTTCGCTACGTCCTCCGTGCTCGAAGGGAACGGGAGTGGTGAAGGACTCTCGAGATTCGGCGCGGGCCTCGCTAGGTCGGACATGGCGCCATAGCGTCTTTCCGGTCTGTGGATCCATTGCCAGCAAATAAGATTCGTTCATCCGATCCTTGAGGCCTCGTCCGCTCACCGGCACGTCTCGTTGCAAGACCTGAAGGTAGAGTCGTCCGTCGTACAAGACCGGGCTCGAGGCGAACGTCCAACCGAAGGCGAACTCGCCATAGTCCTTCTGGATGTTGCGGGCCCACATCTGTCTTCCCGAAAAGTCGTAGGTGACCATTTCGCCATTGCCATAGAAAAAGACGGCCACTTTGCCGTCGGTGGCAGGGGAGGGGGCCGAATAGGTACTCCGGTGGTCGCGTCGGAGTCCCTGGGATAGCGTGTGCTGCCAAAGCAGCCTTCCCGTGCTCCGATCGAAGCAGAGCGCCTTCAGTGTTTCGCTGTCGGTATCCGTACTCGAGACGAAGACGTGGTCTCCCCAGACAACCGGCGTTGCCGCACTTGGTCCGGGCATGTCGACGCTCCAGGCAATGTTCTCGGTCTTGCTCCAGCTGCTGGGAAGATTCTCTTCCTCACTGGATCCGTTGAAGTGTGGTCCCCGCCACTGGCCCCAGTTACCGGCTCCAGCGGAAGACCCAATCAAAAGCATTACGGAAAGAAGTGTCGCGAACCTCATATCGGTCGTCTCCCAAAGTTTTGAAGAGGTAACAATTCTCAATATGAAATCATGTTCGAGTTGCGGAAGCAAAAACTATGGGATCCTGACCAGCTGGTCAAGTGCCTCGATTCCAGCGGCGTGCCATGTTTTCTAGCTTTTTCAGGGTTGCCTCATACTTCGGATCCCCTGCCAGATTGTGCTGCTCATGAGGATCTCTGCTCAGGTTGTAGAGAGATCTATCCGCATTCTGGATGCGCTCATCCATGAAGAAGACGAGTTTCCATTCCCGGGTTCGCACCATTACCCTGCGTCCGCCATCCCTACGAAGTTCATCGTAGGCGTCCTCGCTATAGTCGTGCTCGCTGAAACAAGCCGGGCGCCATTGCTGCAGCTCCCCGCGAATCAACGGAAGGAGGCTTCTCCCCTGAATGTTTTGAGGAGAATCGAAACCGGAAAGCTCCAGCAGGGTTGGGAGGAAGTCTACCATCTCAACCGGCTGCCGGACGACCTTCCCGGCGGGCAGGCGGTCGGTGCCGCTCACAATGAACGGGACCCGTACGTTGGAGTCGTAGAAATCCCGTTTCTTCCAGACGCCGTGCTCTCCCAATTGAAAGCCCTGGTCTGAGTTGATGACGATGATGGTGTCGCTCAGTCGATTGGATTCCTCGAGGACCCTCAGCAGCTTTCCCACCTGATCATCAACCAGTCGGATCATCCCGTAATAGGTTCCCCGGGCCAGTTGTATTTCCTCTCTGCTGAGGTCGGGAGCTCCGCCGTAGATGTGTATGTTTTCCCGCTCGTAGCGAGGCTTTTTCGCGAGTTCCGCGGCCTCGGGCAGGGGGAGATCGATTGTCTTGGGATCGACGTAGTGTGAGGGAGAGATATGGCAGGCAACGTGCGGCGCATGGAAGGAAACTCTGAGGAAGAAGGGGCGTTTGGTCGCCGTCAATTCTTTCAAGCGCCTGACGGCTCTGTCGCCCAGTCTGGACGTCCTGAGCTGGGAGGCCGGTATGTCCAACAGCCCCCCGATCATCCACTCGTGGGTCTTCGTGAGAACCCGGGAAAGGAGTCGATCCCGCCACTCGAGCTTCAGGTGTTCGGTTGGCTTCCCGTGACTGTCCAGGTCCGCAGGAGCGTCCCCGTGATGGAGCCAATCCTCTTTGAAGGCGTGGACCTTTCCCACGTTCTCCGGTTGGATGTCTGCTTTGCTCCAGTACTTCAGCAGCGACGGATACTGCGCTCGCACCGCCTTGCGGTAGAGACCTCGTGTCTGGGCAGGACTCCCCATTGCCATGATGCCCGTCTGGTGGGCGTAGAGGCTTGCTTTCATCGAGGTTCGCGAAGGGATGCAGACCGGGTTCTGGACGATAGCCGTCTCGAAACGGACGCCGGCGGCGGCAATCCTGTCCATGTTCGGGGTCCGGGCCCAGGGCCGGCCGTAAGATCCGAGGGCATCGGCCCGCCCGTCATCCAACATGATCCACAGGATGCTGGGAGGCGTGAGGGTCTTGGCTACCGTCGATGCTGGTGCGACCAGCATTATCAGGACTAGCGAAACCGAAATGCGTTCGTTGATTCTCACTTAGGCCTGCTAACTCTGCGAAGTTATTCTTGAACGAAGCCTTAGGATACCAGGCGTTCCGGCTAGAATCGATCCTGCCAAAGAGGACGCAGGCGTCGTCCTCCCGGTCGCGTTGTGGTAGAAGAGAAGAGCGAGCAAGTGTCAGGAGAGGAGATGGGCAGTTACTATCTGAAGTGGAGTCGAGCCGACAAGGCCGAGACCTTCGATCTGCTCCAGGAGGAGATTTTTATTGGGCGCAGGTCGGACTCCGGGATTGTGCTGCGGGATCCCTATGTGTCCCGGCGGCATGCCAAGCTGGTCAAGAACGAAGAGGGCTATGTCCTGGTCGACCTGGACAGTACGCATGGTACCTTCGTCAATGGCCTCCAGGTCCAGGAGCAGCGTCTAAAAGAAGGGGACTGTATTCAATTGGGTAGGGGAAACGTTGAGCTGATCTTTCTTTCCCCAGGCTATGTGGGGGCTCACCACACGGTGATGGCGGATCGTAATCTTCAGAAATCGGTTCTCCAATTGTCCACCGTACTGCCTTCGGTTCCGACGAAATCCTCTGATCTGGAAAAAATCTCGCACGTCCTCGACTTCCAATACGAGTGGGAGAAAAGTTTTTCCGGGGAAAAAACCTTGCAGCACCTCCTGGGATCGGCTCTGGATGTGAGCGGTGCTGAGCGCGGCTTTCTTCTGAATCGAAGTTCTGACGGGTTCAGCTATGTCGCGGGAATGAACCATGAGAGCCATCTTCTTTCCGAGTCCGAGTTCCAGACCAGTCGAAGTGTCGTCGACCAGGTGGCCCGGGAGGGAAAGTCGCTTTTCATGACCGAGGGGATCGATCAGGATCTTGCCAGCAAGGAGAGCATCGTCGACCTTCAGCTTCGTGCGGTGGCCTGCATGCCGCTGAAATGGCTGTCCTCCCAGTCGGAGGTACTGGAAATACGGGGCATTCTCTACCTCGACAGTACCAGAACCATGCACACGTTGACCGGACTCGACCAGAAGATTCTAACCAGAATTTCGATTGAAGTCGGTAACGTCTTCGAAAAACTGGAGCTGATCCAAAGCCTGGAGCAGGGAAGAGTCATTGAGAAGGAATTGGCCTTGGCTCAAGCGACTCAGCAGTCACTTCTCCCGCAGGAGATACCGGACTCGGAGCACTTCTCAGTCCACGCCTACAGCAGTCCCACCCGCTATGTTGGTGGAGACTACTACGATTTTCTGGACGCGGGGTCGGGAGGTTTGACAGGTGTCCTGGCGGATGTTTCCGGGAAGGATGTGTCGGCAGCACTCTTGAGTTCCTTTCTGCAGGGGGTATTGGAGGCCGAGTATCAGTCGGGAGCACCTCTGGATGATGTCCTCAATCGCACCAATCGCCACCTCCACCAGAAAACACAGAGCAATCGATTCGTGACCCTCTTTGTCTTCAGCCTCAACGGTAGCGGAGAGGGTTCCTATATCAGTGCCGGTCATAACCCAGCCTATTTGCTACGGTTGTCGAGCGGTGAGATTGAGGAGCTGCCCTCTAAGGATCCAATCTTGGGAGCCTTCGATTTCGTCACCTATCAGACCATCCCTTTTCGGCTCGAGATCGGTGATCTACTGGTTGTCTACTCCGACGGTGTAACCGAGGCGATGGACCCAGAGGGCAACATGTTCGAAGAAGCTAAGTTGATCCAGGCGGTGCAGGAGTTCGGATCCTCGGGTGGGGAGGTCCTCGAGGAAAAGATCCTGGAGTCACTCGATGAATTCACACAAGGCATGCCCCAGACTGATGACATTACCTTGCTCCTGGTCGAGAGAATCGCTTGAAGCGGGAGAACCGCCGTCCCGAATGTCAGGTTTCGTTTTCATAGATGGCACACCCGTGCTACTTCCCACTAGAGTCAGACCCCAGGGCCATCGCTGCGAACTTGTGTCTTGCTTCCGTCGTGTCCGGAACCTACGATTGACCAGCAGACATGGCAAGCGATAGCGGATCAGGCAAGACCAGCCTCTCCAACAAGCAGTTGGGCGAGTACGAAATTCTCGATCCTCTCGGGATTGGTGGAATGGGTGAGGTGTATCGGGCCCGCGATAACCGATTGGATCGTCAGGTGGCCATCAAGGTGCTGCCCAACGAGTTCACTGAGGATCCGGAACGGCTGGCTCGCTTCGAGCGCGAGGCCAAGCTGCTGGCCTCCCTGAATCATAGCAACATCGGAGCGATCTACGGTTACGAGGAAGCCGGAGGCCAGAAGTTCTTCGTCCTGGAACTGGTTGAAGGTGAGACGCTCGCGGAGAGGTTGGAAAAAGGACCTTTTCCCCTGAGAGATGCTCTTAGCATCGCGATTCAGATCGCCGAGGGTGTAGAGGCTGCACATGAGAGGGGAGTCATTCATCGGGACTTGAAACCAGCCAATGTCAAGCTGACGCCGGACGGTAGGGTCAAGGTGCTGGACTTCGGTCTTGCCAAGGCGCTGGAGCTGGAGGAGGGGTCTCCCAGGGTCGATCTGACCCGATCCCCAACGCTTACCCACGACTCGACTCGCGCGGGTGTCATTCTGGGCACGGCCCCCTACATGAGTCCGGAGCAGGCTGAGGGAAAGCCGCTCGATCCCCGATCCGATATTTTTTCTTTTGGTTCGCTACTCTACGAAATGATCACGGGCCAACAGGCCTTCTCGGGTGACACTCAGACGCG
Organism: Acidobacteriota bacterium; assembly: GCA_965219005.1. Taxonomy (GTDB): domain Bacteria; phylum Acidobacteriota; class UBA6911; order RPQK01; family JAJDTT01; genus CAUZIZ01. The sequence goes on from CBDCMS010000004.1 coordinate 2,009,807, forward strand.
AGTCCTGGCGGCCATTCTGGAGAAGGATCCGAAGCCTATCAGCGACATCGTCCAGGGGACACCACCTGAGGTAGATCGGATCATCGCCCGCTGTCTTCGTAAAGAACCCGGACGCCGATTCCAGCACGTGCAGGACTTGAGGCTGACCCTGGAGGATTGCCTTCACGATCAGGAAGTCCCTTCTGCTCAGAAGCGTCGGGACGGGTCGGTTCGATTCTGGAAGCGGACGGCGGTTGCCTTGGGTCTCCTGCTGCTTCTGGCTCTGGGATTGTCGACCTACCGATGGAGCCGACACCGACTTCACCACCGGCAGCCGGTTCTCAGCCGTGTCACCTCGGTTTCGGGGCTCACCATCGATCCGGTATTCTCTGGAGACGGTAGCCTCCTGGGATACGCTTCCGATCGCAGTGGCGAAGGCAACCTGGATATCTGGATACAACAAATCGGTGGAGGCGTATCGCGTAGAACTGCTCACCAGGCCGACGATCGCCAACCTTCATTCCATCCGGATGGCACCAAAGTAGTCTTTCGCTCCGAGAGGGCTAGCGGAGGGATCTACTGGACAACGACCCTGGGCGATGAGGCTAGCCCCAGATTGGTAGTGGAAGAAGGCCGCCGCCCTCGAGTTTCACCTGACGGCAGCCTGATTGCCTACTGGATTGGCCAGATCGGATCGGGATACAAACGGGGAAGCCTCTATACCATCCCCTTGACTGGTGAGAGCCTTCCAGTCCGGCTCGTCCCAGACTTCGCGGTCGCAAGCCACCCGGTCTGGTCGCCCGATGGAGAGTACATCCTCTTTCGGGGTTGGGCTGAAGCCGACTCGATGGAAGATGAGGATTTCGACTGGTGGATGGTGAGTCTCGAAGACGGCGAGACCCAAGCTCTGGGTATGGGTAGACGACTGACCAGGCGTGGGCTGAGTCAGCCGGTGATTCCCAGTGTGTGGGTTGAAGAGGGCAATGAATTGATTTTTTCGGCGACACGGGGGGACAGCACCAACCTTTGGCAGGTTCCGGTGTCGAGTCTGTCGAGGTCGATCGCTGGCCCACTGGAACAGCTGACCGCAGGCGTAGGCCCCGAACTCCAGCCCCACGCGGTGGCCTCCAATAAGGTCGTGTTCTCGACACAAATGGAAAACCTCGACCTCTGGAGCCTCGACATCGACGCGGATGCCGGCCGAGTTCCCAAAGGGGCTGAATTGAAGCGATTGACCAATCACGCCGGTGAGGACTCCCATCCCTCCCTGTCGACGGACGGCAACAAGGTTGCCTTCGTCTCGACTCGGTCCGGAAATCCCGATATCTGGTTGATGGATCTGCAGACCCAGGCAGAGATCAACCTGACCGCCACTCCGGGGGACGAACGCTGGCCCAAGACAGGACTGACCGGCTCCAGGGTGGCCTACGGTACCCGCACTCGAAGTGACGAGGACTGGACCATTTACACGGTAGAAACAGAGGGGGATCTTACCCGAAGGAAGAGCTGCGGCGATTGCGGCCGGCCACTCGATTGGTGTTCGACCGGAGACTATATTCTCTATGTTCGCGGCCAATCCAATCAGAGCGTTTGGATGCTCGAGGAAGCGACCTCCAAGAAGGTGAAGTTATTGGAGCACCCGGAATTCGACGTGGTTCAGGCTCGCCCCGATCCCTTTGACCGCTGGGTCGCTTTTACGGTGGAGGAAGAGCCACTCAGGGCCAGAGTCTACATCGCTCCTTTTCAGACGGAGGATCTGTCGAAGGAAAAGAGTATTCCTACCTCCCAATGGATGCCCGTGACTGACGGCGAGCGCTGGGACGGGATGGCCCGATGGTCGCCCAACGGGAACTTCCTGTATTTCGTATCCGACCGAGAGGGTTCTCGGGGTATCTGGGTTCAGCGACTCGAACCCGGCAGCAAGAAACCTCTAGGCGAACCGCGCCTGGTTAGGCACTTCGAAGATACTCGTCTGTCGCTTTCCGGCGTCTCACCTGGCTCCCTCAGAATCAACGTGGCCCAGGACAAGATCGTCTTTACGCTGAGAGAAATGACGGGCGACGTTTGGCTGGTTGATCTGAGCAGCCGAGAATGAATCACGGATAAAGCGGTCCGTCCGTTCCAACCCAGCGGGCCAGGTTTTCAAGCGGAAGGAGAAACCCTATGAACCCACTCTCTAAACTGCATTTGCCGAGGCTGGATGAGGCGCTTCCAGGGCGCCAGGAACAGATGCCTGTCGCGGAGTCTCACTTTGTGCTGGGAAGTCCTTTGAGTCCCCCTTTTCCGGAGGGAATGGAGTTGGCTCTCTTCGGGATGGGCTGTTTCTGGGGTGCTGAGCGCAAGTTCTGGGAGGCTGAGGGTGTCTTCTCGACCGCGGTGGGATATGCCGCTGGGCTCACGCCGAATCCCACCTACCAGGAAGTCTGCAGCGGGAGAACCGGACACAACGAAGTGGTACGCGTCGTATTTGACTCCGGTTCTACCAACTACGAGGCGATGCTCAGAGTTTTCTGGGAAAACCACGATCCCACTCAGGGGATGAGGCAGGGGAACGATCTGGGTACCCAGTACCGGTCGGGAATCTACACGGGTTCTCCAGAACAGACGCGCCTGGCAGAGGCTTCACGGAGTGCCTACCAGGAGATGCTGGACCAGGCCGGATACGCTGCCATCACGACGGAGATCACGTCCGCACCCGAGTTCTACTATGCTGAGGATTATCACCAGCAGTACCTTGCCAAGAACCCTCATGGATACTGTGGCCTGGGCGGCACCGGGGTTACCTGTCCAGTGGGATTGAGCGCCGTCGAGGACAGCTGAGCGGTGTGCGCATGGGTAGGATTTGAGGGGGAAAATATCCAGACCAAACAGATTTCCGCGGAGCTTGTTTCTGAGTCCGCAGCGGACGTGGGCAGCGCCGGTTATGATGATTTGGCGCCTGACGGCTCCGAGATCCGCCTTCTGCTGGCCCGCAAGTGCGGAAGCATCGTGCACTGCAGTCTTGCGGCGGGCAGAACATCGAAGCCTGTTCGGCACCGGACGGTGGAGGAGCTGTGGTACTTCATCGAGGGGCAGGGAGAAGTCTGGCGTAGGGCTCCAGGGGCGTCGTCCGGTGAGGTGACCCCAGTGCAGCCTGGAACCGCCCTCGACCTGCCGTTAGCAACTCACTTCCAGTTCAGGAACACGGGTACCCAACCTCTGCGGTTCATCATCCTGACGATGCCACCCTGGCCGGGGGACGAGGAAGCAGTATCGGTTGACGGCATCTGGTAGGATGGGGACTCCTGCCCGTCGAGAACGCCGACGGCAAGAGTACCCATCCTACGCCGGTCCCTGCTTGATGAAGTTTCAAGTCAGTGGGGCGCCAGCAGCGCTGGCCCCATTCGAGAAAGAAACTCCTGCTGTTGTCCGGCTCTCTCCTCGGAACTGGGGTTCCTATTGCTGAACGGTCAAGTCGTTCGCGGCTCTGCCGGACTTGGTTTCGCAATGCTGGCAGTCTATCCGTGCACGGCAACACCTCTTTCCGGCACTGTTCACTGCTCACTACACTACTGCTCACTATTCAAGTTTTAGCTTACCCATAGCTAATTCTGACTCATTACCCAGCTGGGCTTTTTCAGGGCTTCGGCGTAGAGTTGCTTCCATTGATCGGAACCGTCGTCGGGTATGACTTCCATCTTGACCCCTGGAGCGAAGATGGGTCGTCGGCCGTTCATGAAGTCGTCCCAATACTGCAGGCCGTGGGCGTAGTAGTCTGCTTCTCCGGCAGGCCAGGAAACACGGATCAGTAGGTTGGGATGGGGATAGGGTTTCGCGATCGGGTCAATCCGGAACTGCTCAACAGCATCCCAATCCAGCTCGACTCCAAGCCCCGGACCCTGTGGGATGGGAGCGAGGCTCCCTTCGACCCTGATGGGTTGTGTGAGGAGGCTGTTCTGGTAGAGGTTGTGGCAGTTGACCGCAGGCCAGCGCGCGTGGCTGCACACGGCCGCGAAGTGAAGGGCCCAGCTGGCCGTGATGCCCGTTCCGACCAGCTGTAGCCAGAAAACCTTGTTAGCCTCGGCGATGATGTGGGCTTCATGCAGGATCTGGCTGGCACCACCGTGCACCACGAATCCGTCACAGACATCTTCCTTTAATGCCGTCATCAAAGGTGGATTTCCCACGTGCATCGCCAAGGGCACCGAGGTGTGACCCCGTAGGTACTTATTGCCAGCGACGTCGCTCTGGGGAATCGGGGATTCGTAGATCTTGACGTGAGGGTAACGCTCCAGTTCGCACAGCAGCCGGACACCGTGAGCCGAATCGTTGCACAGGGTGTTGAAGTCCAGATCGATCTCGAAGTGCTCTGGGACCTCGGAGGTGACCATTCGCAGCTGCTCCCTCAGGTCGAACCAAGGCCTGGCCTTGAATTTGTAGCTGGTGTAGCCGCAGGCAATGGCTTCCTTGCATTCCGAGAGCCAATCCTCAGCAGACATCTCAATTGACCACCACGAGATGTGGGCCTGATCTCTGACCCGATTGCCGAGCAGTCGATAGATCGGAGTCTCCAGCGCCTTGGCGACGGCATCGAAGAGGGCCATCTGGAGACCCGCTCCGAGGGAGTCGTCCCACATCAATTCGGTGGCCGATCCTCCGATTGCTCGGCTTACAGATTCGTCGGAAACTGCCCCCAGGTGTAGAAACACATCGTTTCACCGAGGCCTTCGACTCCGCACTCGAGTTTGACCTGACACAGTTCGAAGATGGTCCAGTGGGGCAGTTCGCGAATCATGTTCCGACGGGGGACTTCTCGATAAGGGACATCCAACCAGGTTCGTTTGATGCTCTTTACCGTCAGGTTCATAAGGGACTCCTCGGTTGCGGGTTACAGGTTACAGGTTACAGGTTACAGGTTACAGGTTGAAGCCCTTCAACCGGGTTCTGCTTGGCACACTTGTGACGAGTTGGCTGGGGCGCTACCATACGTACCGGATCCGTGCAGGAGCCTTTAACACGAGCCTTTAACAGGTTGGAGGTGTGTGATGTGTGCTGAGAGTCGTCGAGTCTTCTTGCAAAAAGGTGGATTGGGGCTGGCCACGGTTGCCAGTCTAGGCAGTGGTCGGAGCGTTCTAGGTGCCAACGATCGTGTGGTTCTGGGAATCATTGGATGCGGAGGTCGTGGACGCCGTCTGGGGGAGGAACTCAACTCCTTTAGCGACGCACGGGTCTCCCATGTCTGTGACCCAGATCAGCAGCGGGTTGATCAGGCATTGGAGGTCACGGGAGCGGACCACGGCGTGAGGGATCTGCGTCGAATTCTGGAGGATGATTCCGTGGACGCCGTCGTGATCACCGCCTGTGATCACTGGCATGCGCCGGCGGCGATTCTCGCCTGTAAGGCGGGCAAGCACGTCTACGTTGAGAAACCCTGTGGGCACAATCTACGCGAGGGTCGCTTGATGGTCGGGGCAGCTCGGCTTCATCGGCGAGTCATGCAGCACGGCACCCAGAGTCGCTCCAGCTCGGCGATCCAGAAGGGGATCCAGATGTTGCACGAGGGTCTCATCGGTAAGGTCCTCATCGCCAAGAGTGTCAACAGTCAAAAGCGTGTCAACATTGGCACTCAGCAGCCGTCGAAGCCGCCTTCTCATCTGGATTACGATCTCTGGGTGGGCCCGGCCGAATTTGCAGGTTATCAGTCCAACTTTGTCCACTATCACTGGCACTGGTTCGAGAAGTTCGGGACTGGCGATATCGGGAACGATGGTGTCCACGGCATAGACGTCGCTCGCTGGGGACTGGGTGTGGAGACCCATCCCAGCTTCGTTTCCGGCTATGGATCCAAGATGTTTTTCGATGATGACCAGGAGTTTCCAGACACCTATAGCATCACCTACGAGTATCCAGGGGACAACCAGGTGGGCAGCAAGCGGGTTCTCATCTACGAGCAGCGTGACTGGTCACCCTATCGTCAGGATGCAGAGAAGAACAGCCTCTTTTTCTATGGGACCGAAGGGATGATGACCATGGGGAGCGGGGGCATTCGGGTCTATGGAAAGGATAACGAACCGCTCCGCCAAGAGGAGTACGGCGCTACGAATAAAGACCACTTGAAGGATTTCCTGGATGCCATTCGGTCGGGTGAACGCAGGACCAATGCTGACATTGAGATTGGCCACCTTTCGTCCGCTCTTCCTCATTTGGGAAACATCGTGGCTCGAACCGGACGCTCGATCAGATTCGATCCGGTGGCGGAGCAGATCATCGGGGACAAAGAGGCCAATCAGCTCCTGGGGCGTCGCTATCGAGAGAACCACTGGGCGATTCCGTCTGTTGTCTAGTAGGGATCGACAGGGCCGAGGGCCTCTGATCCAATTTCCAACTCTGCAGTTCTGGCCCCAGTGAGAGCGAGGATAGAGTAGTGCAGGGTTTCACACCGCTGGATCATGCGGTGCTCGCCATCTACTTGATTCTAGTGGTCGCGATGGGCGCTGCCTTTGTCAGAGGACAGCGAAGTACCGAGGACTATTTCCTGGCGGGTCGTTCGATGCCGTGGCTGCCCGTTGGTATCTCGATTTTCGCGTCTCTTTTCAGCGCGATCAGCCTTATGGGTAGTCCGGGCTGGGTCTATGATCACGATGTAACGCTCGGCCTGACTCTCGTGACCATACCGATGGTCACCCCGGTTGTGGTCTGGGTCATTTTGCCTTTCTTTCATCGCCTCAAGGTCTTCACGGCCTACGAGTATCTGGAGCGCCGTTTCAGTCCGCCGGTGCGTCTTGCGGCAAGTGTCCTTTTCCTTTTTCAGCGCGGAAGCTACCTGGCAGTGGTCATCTATGTTCCGTCGCTGGTTCTCTCAACGGCAACTGGAATCGAACTCAAGTGGACAATCCTCATGATCGGAGGGCTCGCCACCTTCTACACGCTTCTGGGTGGAATGAAAGCCGTCATCTGGACCGATGTTGTGCAGGCCTGTGTGCTTTTGGGTGGCTTGATCCTGGTGGTCGGCGTCCTGGTTTCCCGGATCGAGGGAGGAGTCGCGGAAATCATCACCGTAGGGACTCAGGAGGGCCCCTTCCGAGTCCAACTTTCCTGGGGGGATTGGGCCACCGTTTCTCTGGGCGCGGTGCTGATAAACGGGATCTTCGTGAACCTGTCCCAGTACGGTCCCGATCAGATTACACTGCAGCGCTACCTGACAACTCCAGATATTCGCTCGGGTCGGAATGCGATGATCTTTAACGCCCTGTTGACCATTCCCGTGGGATTGGTACTGCTCTTCATCGGGGGGGCTCTCTATGTTTTCTATCTGAAGAATCCGGCTCGGCTCGGAGACGTCAGCACTGGCGACGCCGTGCTCCCGCATTTCGTCATCCACGAGCTTCCGGCCGGCATCTCGGGAGTCTTCATCGCGGCCATGTTCGCCGCGGCAATGTCTACCATCGACTCCGTCATCAATTCACTGTCCACTTCCAGCATGAAGGACTTCTACGAGCGTCGTTTTGGGCGCAACAAGAGTGAGAAAAACCTGCTCAACGTTTCTCGCTTCTTCACTGTTCTTTGGGGCGGTTGTGCTACCCTGCTTGCTCTCTACATTCAATATTTCGAGAACATCTTGTCCGCCTCCAAGACCCTGGCGGGGCTTTTCAGCGGAAGCCTACTGGGAGTTTTTATGCTGGGATTGCTAACCGTGAGGGCCACGGCGATGGGAGCCTTGACAGGTGCTTTGGTCGGTTTCGCCACGGTCGCCTCGATCGTGGCCTGGACGTCGGCGAGCTTCTTGTGGTACGGCCCGGCAGGATGCGTGGTCACCCTCGTGTTGGGCTACGGACTGAGTTGCTTCTCCCCCCCAGCAAGTCTAGACCGTTTAAAGGGGTTGGTCGTCTGGAGTCCCGCCGATCCGGACCGAGTCACCGAAGTGAAACGCGAATCAGGTCCTTGAGTGGGAGTCCCGCCGGTATAGACGCGAAACGAATCGCCTCCTCCGGCCTTAGAAATTCGCCTGTTCGATATTCTGCGGTTCAGCATTTATCGGTTGCCTTCTCCGGAGCCAGGAAAAAGGCTGAATCACAAACCGCAGAACGCCGAACATGCGAATGTCGAAGGGAAGACTCTTTGCCCTTGTTCGCGGAGAAGTTCTTACCGCTGTGGCAGTGTCAGCTGGGTGCCTGTCCATAGGCGGATGATGTCTCTCAAACCTTGTGGATCTGGTCTCCTACACCAACCGTCCCTTCCTTGACGATCTGGGCATAGACGCCGCGGAAGCGAAGCTCTCTACCCCGGGCGGAGTCCACCAGATCGAAGCCCGCCTGGCCAAACCGGCTCCTGTATTTACTGCAGCCTCGATGGGGAACCTCGGAGATCTCCAGCACCGTGCTGCCGATCGCCAGTCGCTGACCCGGCTGCAGGTTCTCCATGCTCAGGTCCATGTCGACGTAGATCTGATCCCCGGACAAACTCCAGCGCGATCTTTCCTTGGCCAGGAGTTCGATGAGGCGAGCGTTTGTCAGGGTCACCTGGACATCTGGGTTGAGACGCCCATCCTTGAGTTTCCGTTGAGCCGTTGACGCCCACCGGTCTCCCTCAACTCCCCCTTCGGGACTCAGCCTGGCTTCCTGCAGTTCCTCGCGTTCGTCGGTTGCCGGCCTGACCACAATCCCTCGAACGACTCCGCCGTCCTTAGGAGAGTCCAGTAGCCAATCCATCTTGTCATTCAGCTCATCTGACGTCGTGTGCTCGATGGACTCCATCATGATTCATTCTCCTACAGCTGTGAGAGGGTTAAGATTCGCCTCGTAGGGTTTCAGGCTCACCTTGGGCTCGACCTTGGGGTTCACCGGAAAGGCAGGCCAGTGCCCCCGGGCTACCGAGGAGACAGCGTCTACGACACTGCGGCGTACGTGATCCCAGGACTCCGCCGATGACGCTGCCTGGTGAGGCGTGAGAATCAGGTTTTCTATACCTCGAAGGGGACTGTCCTCTGGCGGAGGCTCTGGTTCGGTCACATCCAGTGCGGCGCCGGCGATCCAACCTTCCTTGAGAGCCCGTATCAGCGCGTCTGGGTCGATGACGCCACCTCGACTGGTATTGACGAGGAGTGCCGACGATTTCATCTGACGAAGCTCGGCTTCTCCGATCAGATGGCGAGTTTCGGCGGTGAGCGGTGTGTGGACCGAGATTAAATCTGATTCTTTCAGGAGGCGTTCGAAGGGCACCAGCTCAACTCCATATTCGGCTGCAACCTCAGACGAGATATAAGGGTCGGACGCCAGGATGGTCATTCCGAACCCGCTCAGCTTTCGTGCCAGGCAGCGTGCGATGTTCCCGAAGGCAACCAGACCCAGAGTCAATTGGCTGAGCCGGCGCAACCCCCAGTCTTTCGAGTCCGGAAGGCTCCAGCCTCCGTCCTGGACATGCCGGTTCATCCCGACGACCTGCCGGGCAGAAGCCAAGAGAAGTGCCGCGGCGTGATCCGAGACTTCCTCAACACAGTAGTCGGCGGTGTTGAAAACGATGATGCCGTGATCGGTGGCTGCCGCCAGGTCGATACTGTCGACACCGATACCGTAGCGGCCGATTGCCCAACAGTCGTCCAGTGTCTCGATCACGCGGCGCGTCATCGGAGTATCGAGGCGTTCAGTAAGAATCACTCTGGCTCCAGGAGCTAGTCGAATGATCTCATCCTCGGTCTCGGCCTTCTGCAGGAGCAGCTCTATTCCCAGTTTTTCGAAGCAGCCCTTCTCGTAGGCGTAGCCATCGAAGGGCATGAAGTAGCAGTCGACATTCAGGACTCTGAATGCAGCGGTCGGTTCGGTGTCGTTCATGGCCCTCACTGTAATTCATCAAAGCCGAACACTTCAATGCTTTCAGCAGACAACGCTGCGCGTCTTGACGCGCAGTAGAAGCCACCGATACAGTATGCCCTCGAAAAGGAATGAGTGGTTAGACCTTCTGGGTCGGGCTGATTGCAGCACCGGCTGAAGTTGGGTTTTCAGTTACTGCCATTTGAGGGAGGGCATCGTGGACCAAAGACCGCTTGGGCGAACCGGGCGCAGCATCAGCGCCATGGGTTTAGGAACAGCAACCTTGGGACGTGAGATCGATGAAGAGACGTCTTGGCGAATTCTGGACTATGCCGTCGAAAAGGGAATCACGTTCGTGGATACAGCGGAGGCCTACGGTGGGGGAAACTCTCAGGCGGGCCGGATCGCATCGTATGGGATCGACGATCATCGCGAAATGACCCAGGAAATGCACTCATCGGAGAACATCATCGGACGCTGGATGAAGGCCCGAGGATGCCGTAATGAGATTACGCTGTGCACCAAAATAAACTCCGGATCCACTACCGAGAACATCCCTAGAGCGCTTGCAGCCAGTCTGGAACGTCTACAGACGGACTCGACCGATGTCTACAAGCTGCACTCCCCGGACCCCAATACTCCCATCGAGGAGACCCTGGCAGCTCTCAACCAGGAAGTGAACGCGGGTCGAATCGGTGCGATCGGCTGCAGCAACTTCTCCGGCGCTCAGCTGCGCGAAGCGCTTGAGATAAGCCGGTCGCGTGGCTACGCTCGGTTCGAGATCACACAACCTCCCTACAATCTTGCCCAGATGGAGGTCGAGGAGGACCTGTTTCCCCTCTGCCAGGAGGAGGAGATCTCGGTGACGCCTTACAGCCCCTTGGGTGCTGGATTCCTGGCCGGAAAGTACACCTCGGCCGATGCTGAGCTACCGCAGGGTACCCGGTTTCATATCGTCCCCGATCACGGCAACATCTATTTCAAGGACGAGAATTTCCGAATGCTGGAACGGCTGCGGCAGAAGTCCGAAGAAATGGGGCTCCCCATGGTGAGGCTGGCGATGGCCTTCGTGATGTCCAGTCCCTATGTAACCTGCACCCTGGTGGGGACACGCAAGTACGACCACATCGATAACGCCATGGCCTCCTACGAGATGGAACTGGATCCGGAGCTGCGAGCCGAGATGGCATCCTGGCAACGGTGATCGGGGATCCGGGGACGAAGCGATGACCAGGCTGACGGGCAAGCACGCTCTCATGCAGATGCTGCGAGCCGAGGGCGTCAAGTACATTTTCGGGAATCCAGGCACCAGCGAGAGTCCCATCATGAGTGCCCTGGAGTCCTATCCCGACCTGAAGTACGTCCTGGTCCTGCAGGAGGGCGTGGCTATGGGCATGGCTGATGCCTATGGACGGGCCACAGGACAACCAGCGTTTGTCAACCTGCACATCGAAACCGGACTCGCCAACGGAATCAGCCTGCTTCACAACGCTGCAGAAGGCGGCGCACCCTTGGTTCTGACTGCTGGAAACAAGGATAGCCGGGAGCTGGCCCATGGGCGGACAGACCTGGTCGGGATGGTTCGGCAGTTCACCAAGTGGAGCGCGGAGGTGACCCGTCCCGAACAGGTTCCCTACGCCATCAGGAGAGCCTTCAACGAGGCCAGGACTCCACCCACAGGTCCGACCTTCGTCGCCTTTTCGGCGGATGGGTTGGACGACGAGGCCGATGTAGAGATTCGGCCTTCCTCCCCGGGTCCCCCTCGTGCTGCTCCCGATCTCAAGGCGATTCAGGATGCGGCCCGGTTGCTCTCGAGTGCTAAGACCCCGATTATCCTGGTGGCTGACAGATTGGCGGCCTCGGGAGGCAGCGCGGAGGCCGTCCGACTGGCTGAACTCATCGGCGCTCGAGTTTACACACCCTACTATTCGGAAATGGGTTTCCCGACCAATCATCCCCAGTACCTGGGGAACCTACGTCTGGGTGTAGCGAGTGGCAAGCAGGAGCTTGCCAAGGGTGACGTGGTATTGGCTGTGGGTCGAATCAGCAGCGGTTACTACATGCTGTCCGAACCTGATTTGGTCTACTTCGGGGCCAGTTCGGGCTTGATCCATCTGGATTCTGATGCGCGGGAGTTGGGTAAGAGCCAGGCTACCGAAGTGGCCATCCTGGCAGATCCGAAACTTGCCCTGGCGCAGCTGATTGAGGCTGTGGAGGCGGAAATGAGCAGCTCGATGCGGCAGCAGGCGCGCGCGCGATCCCGCTCGATAGGAGACGAAAAGACGTCGCTGAGAGACCTTCGAGAGCAGCAAGTGAGGGAGCGGTGGGAGCAGGCTCCGATGACGCCAGACCGGATGATGTATGAGGTGGCAAAGGTGCTGCCCTCCGATACGGTAGTGGCCGATGATGCCATTACCTCTAGTTCGGCCCTTCAGCATGCTCTGGCGTTTGATAAGCCAGGCAGCATCTACGGTGGTCGCGGGGGAGCCATCGGCTGGGGAATGGGGGGAGCCCTGGGTCTGAAGCTCGCCTTCCCGGACCGTCCCGTGGTGGCGTTTGTCGGCGATGGCAGCGCCATGATGACGGCCCAGGGTCTGTGGACGGCGGCGAACGAAAATCTGCCGATTGTCTATATTGTCTGCAACAACGGAGCCTACCGTATTCTGAAACTCAACATGGATGCCTACCGGAATCTGGTCCACGAGGGATCCAAGCCCAGCCGGTACCTGGGGATGGACTTTACGCTGCCTCTCGATCTGGCTGCGATGGCCCGGGCTCAGGGCGTCTTCGGGCAGAGGATCGAAGATCCAATTGAGATCGGAGCCGCCGTTAACGCCGCCCTGGAATCAGGCAAACCCGCCCTTCTGGATATCGTGATCGACGGCGCGCTCTAAGCTGAAGCTTCATTGGAATCTTGCCCTCCCCAACCCCTCGCTTGTGCTTCAGGCTTCCATGGCTCGAGTAGTTGCTTTCATGTACGATCCGGCGCAGCCGGTGACGCTGCTAAGAAAGTTTGTCTGAAGTTCTTCGTGACTTTTGAGTCAAGTTTGGAACGCAGGACATAGAAGCCACGACCCCCAGTTTATGGGTTTCAGGTGCCTTGGCCCAAGGGGTTGAGGTCTTGAGCGTCGCAGACCAAGCGAGGTCAATCCCAACGGGATTGCGTATTGTAGCCCAGGGTTTCCGAACCCTGGGGAGGGAGTCGCCCCCAATCTAAATCAACCCGGAACGGGTTGCGTACCTGGGTAGCCCTGGTGCGGAATAGCGCCTCTCGTTAGATCGTCTGTACGCAACCGCCGATGGGGTTGGGATCAAAGGGGAGTCGGATACCCAGGGTTCAGAAACCCTTATATGTGTTATTTGTTGAAAGGAATTCGGGTCAGAACGTCTGATCCGAGCCGACCACGAGATCGTGAAACCCTCGGTCCGTCGAGACCGGAGCCCAGCGAGATCCGTGGTCGGCCCATTTCATGTCAACCCGAACAGTCGCCTGGGCCTCCGTCAAAGAGAGAGCCCGAATATAAGGAAGGGTCTCCATGAAACAACTCAAAGGTAATCCTATCAACAAAACCTGGATGAGTCAGCCCGCAGCGGGCATTGATGTCAGCAAGGATCGGCTGGATCTGTGTCTGCTGCCACGGGAGGAACACTCGGAGCACTCCAACGCGGGGGAAGGAATCGCAGAGATCCTCCGCCGTCTGGAGGGGATCGCGGGATTGGTCTCGGTGGTGGTGGAAGCCTCGGGGGGTTATGAGAAGCGGGTCCTGAGAGAGCTCAATGAGGCGGGGATCCCCGTCTGTTGCGTGAATCCTCGACAAGCTCGAGACCTCGCGAAGGGTCTGGGAATCCTAGCCAAGAATGATCGTCTGGATGCCCACGTCCTGGGGCGTTGTGGGCAGCTGGGGATTCATCGTATCAGTAAGCAGGAAACCGCGTACTATCAGCAGTTACAAGCCTACAATCGCAGACGCCGGCAACTGATTGAGTGTCGTAAGATCGAGCGGACTCGTCGCCATCAGTATGAGGATCAGGAGCTGCGTCAAGGAGTGGAGCGAATCCTTGGCCTGCTGGATCAAGAACTGAAAGAGGTTGAGCAGAAGGTGGAGGAATTGCTGCGGCTCGATGCCGAGCTACTTCGGCGCCAGGAGGTGGTGCAAAGCTGCCCGGGGATAGGGGAGCGAAGCAGTCAGATCGTGGTGTGTGAGCTGCCTGAGTTGGGCAGGGTCAATCGCAGAGAAGTCGCTTCCCTGGTGGGATTGGCCCCTTGGGATCAGGACAGCGGCGAGGGACTCCAGCCTCGTGCCATCTGGGGAGGACGGCGTCAACTCCGTAATCAGCTCTACATGTGCACGCTCTCAGCGATCCGACACAATCCGCAGATTCGAACCTTCTACAATCGCCTTGTCGCCTCCGGAAAAGAGCCTAAAGTGGCCCTGATAGCGTCCATGAGAAAGCTCCTCGTCACGCTCAACACGATGGTCAAAAACGATGATCTTTGGAGAGCACCGTTAGCTGCAGAATCTTGATAATGCTTGACAAAACCAACACAGTCGCTGGGCTGAAATACGGAATCCCTTCAGGATTCACGGATTCCAGAGTGCTTGAGTGCAGCGTCAACGAGGGAAAATGCCGAGGGCAGACTCCTCCCCTTTGTTCGTGCAGAAGTTTCTTTCTCGATTGAGGCAACTCGGCAGGGGGCGGGATCATCTGTTTCCATTCCTCAGAGCGAATCCAAGACCCCAATAAAGGTGGGCTGGGGACCCGTGGATACGGCGTCGCCCTGAGGAGACAAACTCCCATCCTCCCGAATCCGAAACACGATCACCGAGTCTGAGTCCTGGTTGGCAACCAGTAGGAATTTCCCCGATGGATCGACGGCAAAGTTACGGGGCGTTCTTATTCTCCCTCCCGCCTGCTCCCAGCCGATTCGGTGGAGTCTCCCGGTCTGGGGATCCACCGAGAAGATGACGATGCTGTTGTGACCCCGATTCGAACCATAGACGATCTTGCCCGAGGGCGAGACCAGTATGTGAGCGGTGCTGTTCTGCTTTCGATCGAAAGTGGAGGGAAGCGTGTCAAGAGTTTCGGGCTCTGAGAGTGTTCCTCTGTCCGGGTCGTAGACATAGGAACTGAGTGTGCTGGCGGTCTCGTTGATGACGTAGGCAAGCTGCAGCGTGGGGTGAAAGGCCATGTGGCGCGGGCCGGCTCCGGCAGGGGTGGCTGCGGTGGGAGGATCATTGGGACGCAACTTACCGCTGGCAGCGTCGAAAACGTATTGGGCTATGTAGTGGGAGTTGGTACAGGGGACGAAGACGAATCTGCCTGTAGGATCAGAGATGATCATATGGGTTTTGAGACCTACCGGGATTCTTCCCTGGGGTGCTCCCAGCTTCCCATCGGGGCCAACCGGGATAGCGGAAGCATAGCCACCTTCGCTGGCGTTGTAATGTACTACGAGCACCCAGCGTCCGCTCTTGTGAACTGAAAGATGCGGCGGAGATCCAGGGCCGATCTCGACCCGATTGATCAGCTTCAGACCGCCTGTGTTCTGATCGATAGTCAGGGAGACGACTCGGGTGGGCTCCAGCCGATCCAGAGAGAAAAGAAAGCGCTGCCCTGGATCCCAGGCTAGATAAGGGGAGCCACCCGCCTCTCCTTTAGGCCGCATGCTTCCCGCGCCGTCCTTCTTGAGCATGCCCGTTGTCAGATCAAGCGAGAAGATTTCGATCTGCGCACTGGCGCCGGCGACGAGTACCCGGCATTTTTCGGCGGACCGGGCCTCAGCTGAGTTCACGAGAAGGAACGCCATGATTGATAGGATCAGACCACGGATGATAAGATTCATTTGGATTCCCTTTGTGAGACATCTGGAACTCTACCCTGTGGACCTGCCAGCCTGCCCTCCCGGCGGCGCAGGAAAAGGTTCCAGGTCCAGGAGCACTCGGATCTGGGCTTCAAGGATTCTCTCCTCACCCGCGGAAAAACCGATATGGCGAAATAGGATCTTTCCGGATCGGTTCAACAAGAACGTCTCCGGGGCTCCGGTGACACCGTACGCCTGTTCTAGCCTGTCTGGATCGGCTCCCACCAGAGCGGGTATCTGAAACTCGTGGTCTCGCCTCCACTCCGAGACCTTTTCGTCAAGATCCGGTTGGATATTGATGGCAACTGCCGATAAGCCAGCTTTTCCGTAGATCCTGACCAGGTTTTCTAGATGCGGAAACTCCGCCTCGCAGGTAGTTCAGCCGGGGAAGAAGAAATTGATCAGGATAGCCTGATTGGAAAAGTCGGCGAGCGTTTTCTTCTGGCCCTCAGGCGTGGCAAGGTCGAAGGAAGCGAAGGTCTGGGCCTGCTGCCCCAGAAGTCTGCGCACTTGCTCCAGCGTCTGCTGCTGAGAATAGCCCAATTGCTTGCCAACACTGTCGAGCCTTTGCCAGGTCCAGGGCTGGGCGTCCATCGAAAACGACATGAGGTAGCTGTTCATCGCCTTGGCTGGATTCGACATCGACTGATAAACCTGGCCACGGACCAGGTGTAGGAGGGGATCAGTCTGAGGATGGAGTGGGATTCGATCCAGGATCTGGAGGGCCTCGGCTCCCTCTCCGGAGCGGGAAAGAAGCGTTGCCAAGGCGAAATAGAGGGCAGGGAACTTACGTGTCGCGGCAGGGTCCTCCGCGGATCTGCTTTCGTATTGGCGGATCAGGGACTCCAGGTGAGCGCGCCTGTCCTTTTCGGTCATAATTTCCCAAGTGCCAGGGGAGAGGTCGAACAGCTCGGCCGCTGTGCCCTCCGGGCCCCCTGAAGATTGCTGACTGGGACCGCTCCTCGGCCTCGCCGACTGAGTGCTCACCCGTGAGGGTTCCTCGGCGTAGCGGCTGCAGCCAGCCAGAAGCAGGTCGAAAAGGATGCACAGGCTCAGCAAGAAGAGGGACTTTCTCACAACCGTCTTATCATACACCTCGGAGATGCTTCGTATGTGTTTAGCGTCCTACTTGCCCTTGCCTTCGCCTTCAAACTTGCCTTTGCCTGTGCCTTTGCCTTTCCCCTATCTCTATCGTTTCCGTCTGTCCCAGAACCATCTGCTTCGGGCGTTTCCGCAACCGAGACCGCTCATAGTAGACCCAGGGTAAGATATCCAATAGCAGGAAAAAAAGGGTAAGGGGAAAGGGGAAGGCACAGGCAAAGGCACAGGCAAAGGCAAGTTTGAGGGCAAGGGCGAGGGCAAGGATTAGGCGCTAAACAGATACCCCGCTTCAGCGGGCTTCTCGCATATGGGTTTCAACCAAGATCCGCCTTGACCACGCAGAGTTTGCCCTTTACCGTGATGCGCAGTGGGATACACCTGAAGGGATAGTAAACCAATGAGCGAAACTGGAACGGTCAAGAAACGATACCCTCGGCGCAACCTGGCCGCCTGCATGCTGCCCTGGACCGAGAGCTTCGAACTGGATGTGTCCGTGTTCGAGCAGCAGGTCCAGGCGGCGGTGGACGATGGATACGAGTCTCTGTACTTGATGGGGACCGCAGGCGAAGGATACGCCCTCTCTGAATCGCGCTTCAAACAGGTTGTCGAGATCTTCGCGGCCAGGACGACAGGGAAAGGGTTGGATCCCCAGATAGGTGTGATCGGGTTGTCCATGGAACAGATCATGCGCCGCATCGCTCTGGCCCACGACCTGGGCATACGCATGTTCCAGATCTCACTTCCCAGTTGGGGAGCGTTGGACGAAATGGAAACGATGCTCTTCTTCAAGACGGTCTGCGGTGAGTTTCCTGACAGCCGCTTCTTGCACTACAACCTGCCCCGTGCCAAACGGATCATTCGCGGTGCCGAATACCACAGCATCGCCCAAGATGTCCCCAATCTGGTGGCAACGAAGAACAGCTCGACCGACTATGCTCGAACCCGTGATCTGTTGAAGCATTCACCGGAGCTTCAGCACTTCCTATTGGAAGGCAATTTCGCCATGGGGTGCACCCTCGGGGAATGTTCCCTGCTGTGCAGCTTCGAAGTTCTGTTTCCCAAGACCACCTGGCGGTTCTTCGAGGCAGGGATCAAGAAAGATCTGGTGGAGTTGTTCCGAATCACCGACTTTTTCATGGAAGTCGACGATCGGCTCTTTGGCCACTGCGAGCGAGACATGATCGACGGCAGTTTCGACAAGACCTTCATCTGGCTGCGTAACCCCAGCTTCTCCAATCGCATACTGCCGCCCTACGTCGGCCTCAGCGAAGCGGAGTCACAGGTCTGTCGCGAGGTCTTTGAGAAACATTACCAGGATGTCCTCTAGTGTTCTTCTTCGTCGGCGAGAACTCAATCCTTTCTTTCCAGCTGGACCAGTGTGGCCCCCCATCCGCCTCTCTCGGGAGGGGCGTCGCGGAAGTCGAGGACAAAGGGATGGCGGGCGAGCAGACTGCGAACCCGGTCCCGCTGCACCCCTTTTCCCCGTCCGTGGATAAGTCTTACTTCGGCAAAGCCTTCGCTCTGGGCGGCTTCCAGGTAGGACTCTACGACGTCTGGAATGTCTTTGGGAGAGAAGGCATGCAGGTCGATAAAGGGTTCGATCGGCAGGACGACCGGATCGAGATCATCAGAATCTGAGACTTCCGTGGTCTGATCTCTATAGGATGTAGGTGCAGGACCCCTGTCTCGTCTTCCAGACAAGAATCGGATCAGCAGAGCTGCGGCTAGAGCGATGAGTAACCAGATCCACATCCGAGTTGAGCAACGACAGCGATGATACCAGAAGATCTCATTCCCCTCTGCAAACTCCCCCGAAATCGGTTTACACATGCAGTTGCAGCCCATTTCCGACCTTGAGTGAGTTGCCAGCCCTGCTAAAATGAACCGCTGGAGTTCTTTATTGAATAAGCTGCAAATCTTTGCCGGACCGTTTCTCCTGGCCTGTCTGGGTCTCGAGGTTACTTTTGCCGAACAGCCTGCGGATGCCAAGCCCCTCGACCTGGGCTCTCGACTGGAGTTGTTCGTAGATGATTATCTCATCGAGTCTATGGCCGGAGTCAGGTTGAAGCTGCATTCGCCAGTCTCGGCCGGCAAGGCGATCACATTCGACAAGCCTTGGGAGGGTGCTACGAGTGCCCAGGCCCTGGTCTTTGAGGATGAGGGGCGCTTTCGCATGTACTACCGCGGAACCAGCCACGCGGGTTACTCGGTCCCTTCTCTGCTGAAGCCGGATGAAGCAGTTGTCCCAGAACATACGCCGGTTGCTTGCTATGCGGAGAGTACGGATGGAGTCCACTGGACTCGTCCCACTCTGGGCCTTTTCGACTTTCAAGGTTCCCGCGAAAACAACATTGTGTGGATGGGCGAAGGTGCTAGTAATTTCGCCCCCTTCCGGGATGCCAATCCAGCCGCGCCTGCCTCTGAGCGGTACAAGGCGATCACCCGAGTTCGCCGCCAGGATAGGTCCGTCTTGATCGCACTGATCTCCGAAGATGGAGTCAACTGGAAGGAGCGGCATGCTGAGCCAGTGATCACGGATGGTGCCTTCGACTCCCTGAATGTGGCCTTTTGGGACGCGGTGCGTGGTACCTATGTGGCCATCTACCGGGACTTCCTTCACGGGGTGCGGTCGATCAAGCACGCCACTTCGAAGGATTTTCGAAATTGGTCGGAGGGCCGGTGGGCAGACTTTGGCGACGCACCCTCGGAACACCTCTATACGACTGCCACCACGCCTTATTTCAGGGCCCCACATATCTATCTGGCCTTTCCTAGACGATTTCTGCCTTGGCGCACCCTCTATCTGGATTCGGACCATCCCGGAGCTTCGGACGCGGTCTTCATGAGCAGTCGCGACGGCGTCCATTGGGATCGCCGATTTCTGGAATCCTTTATTCGTCCTGGGCTCGATCCGCGCAACTGGGTTCAGCGGGCGAACACCCCTTGTTGGGGGCTGTTGCCTACGGCCCTCGACGAGGTTTCTGTTTACGTCAACCGAAACTACACCTCTCCCTCGATCCATATTGAGCGGATGGTGCTTCGCACCGATGGCTTCGTGTCGATCCACACGGGCTATGCCGGTGGAGAGGTTCTGACTAAACCCTTGATCTTCAAGGGCAGTAATTTGCACCTGAACTTCGCGACTTCAGCGGCTGGCAGTATCCGCCTCGAGATCCAGGACGCTCAAGGACAGCCGCTTCCGGGATTCTCACTCGAGGACTCCCCTCTGATCTGGGGCGATGAAATCCGACAGACCGTGGTGTGGTCTCGCAGTCATGCCCAGGCAGATTCCCGAGTACCCCTGGAGCGGATCGCAGGAAGGCCGGTGCGGCTGCGCTTCGTGATGAGGGACGCGGACCTGTATTCGCTGCGCTTCGAATAGAGGGTCTCCCACCACCTACAACCTTCCATAAAAGGACTATGCCAAACCAAAGCACCCGAAGGTCCGGTCGTCACTTCTTGCAGATTCCGGGACCCACCAATGTTCCCGATCGCGTTCTACGAGCCATCCAGGCTCCGACCATCGATCATCGGGGACCCGAGTTTGTGCGCCTCACCCTCGCTGTCCTGGAGCGGCTAAAGACGCTGTTCGGCACTCGAGATCACGTGGTTACCTACCCTTCATCTGGCTCAGGTGCCTGGGAGGCAGCTCTGCTCAACACCCTGTCTGCCGGTGACCGCGTTCTGATGTTTGAGACCGGTCATTTTGCCCTGCTTTGGGCGGAGATAGCCGAGCGTCTTGGCCTGGAAGTCGACCTGATTCCCGGGGATTGGCGTCGTGGGGTTGTGCCTGATGCAGTCGAGTCCAGATTGCGCGAGCCGAGTGGAAAGAACACCAAGGCGGTGGCGATTGTCCACAACGAAACTTCGACGGGTGTGACTAGCGACGTCCGGGCCGTCCGGCAGGCAATTGACAACGCAGACCACCCTGCTTTGCTGATGGTGGACACCATTTCCTCGCTGGCGTCGATCGAGTATCAGCACGATGAATGGGGTGTGGATGTTACTGTTGCGGGATCTCAAAAAGGACTCATGCTGCCACCCGGACTCGGTTTCAACGCCGTCAGCAAGAAGGCCTTGAGAGCTTCCGAGAAAGCCACTCTACCTAGCTCCTACTGGGAGTGGGAGCCGGTGATTCGAGCTAATCAAAAGGGCTTTTTCCCCTATACTCCCGCGACGAACCTGTTGTTTGGACTCGAGGAGTCATTGAAGCTGTTGTGGGAAGAGGGGTTAGAGAACGTTTTTGCCCGCCATCAGCTGTTAGGCGAAGCGACGCGCCGTGCTGTCAGCACATGGGGGCTAGAGCTCCAGTGTTTGACAGAGCAGGAGCATTCGAACACGCTGACGGCTGTGCGCATGCCCCCTGGGCATGACGCTGATGCACTGCGTGGTCTGATTTTGGACCGCTTTGACATGTCGCTCGGCACAGGGTTGGGTAAAGTCAAGAGCCTGCTATTCCGGATTGGACATCTGGGTGATTTCAATGAGCTGATGCTGGCCGGGACTCTCTCCGGTGTGGAGATGGGTCTTGATCTGGCGGCTGTGCCTCACAAAAAGGGGGGCGTCACCGCCGCCCTCAATCTACTCAGTGCGTCTTCATGAGCGGACCACAGATTGCTGCCGCCACCCGCCACACTGGATCATGGAGGGTGAAACTTCGACTGACTTCGTTTACACCGAAGGTGTTATTGCGTGTAGCCCAGGGTTGCAATGCGAAGCGAGCTACCCTGGGTACAGTGTCGGTAAAAAAAAGTCCTTACCCCAACGGGGTTATTGCAGCTAAGCAACGGAGTATTTGCAACAACGCCTTCAGCGTAGAAGGACACGTTGATCTAACCCCAGGGTAGCTCGCTTCGCATTGCAACCCTGGGCTACTCGCAGTAACGCCTTCGGCGTAGGTGAGGCCGATCATGTTGATTTTTGGGTGCAGTCAAGCTCAGCCCCTTAAGTTTCTAGCCAGCCACGAATAGGGAATCAGAATGGATCTCTCAAAGGCGGTCGTGACGAATCCAGTCCTTGCGCTGGTCGGCTTCTCTGTCGTCATCATTCTGCTGCTGCTTCTGACGGCCCGGTGGAAATGGCATGTGGCTTTGGCTCTATTGCTTCCGATCCTCCTTTTCGGTGCCCTTCCCGGGATTCAGCGCAGTCAATTCATCGAGGCCTTCGAGACCGGTTTCGGAAGGACTCTTGGCAAGATCGGAGTGATTATTTTTCTGGGTTCGATGATGGCCGAAGCATTAAGACACACTGGCGCCATCCAGGTAATCACGCGCTCGATGATCCGGTTGGTGGGTGCGGCGCGCATGCCCCTGGCATTGACGCTGGCCGGATTCATTGTAGGAATCGCCATCTTTTCAGACGTTGCCTACGTCATTCTAAACCCGTTGGTTCACGCCTCAGCCAAAGCAATGGGCGTTGGTATCGGTGTCATGTCAATCGGGCTGGTGGGCGCAGTACAGCTTGCTCACGCTATCGTTCCGCCGACTCCAGGCCCATTGGCCGCTGCTGCTTTGCTGGGTGCCGATCTGGGGAAGAGCATTCTCTACGGTGGGCTAGCCTGTCTGTTCGGGTCCCTCGCAAGCTGGATCTGGGGACAGTACCTGGTGGGGCCGCATCTGCTCACGCCTCCGTCAGATGAGTTTGCCGGGAGTGACCTTCTTGACGACCCGGAGCAACGGCTACCCGGGACTCTGAGCTCCTACGCCCCCATTCTGGTGCCCCTGGTCCTGATCTCGGCGCAGAGCGTCGCTCCGCTGCTGCTTTCCGAAGAGAATCCGGTGCGGCATCTGTTGCTCTACTTGGGATGGCCTGTTGTGGCGCTCTCCCTCGGGCTGGGACTGGCCTATCGTAATATCCGGAATAAGCAAGATCGAGTGAAGGCCAGGACCCAGTGGGTCGACGAGGGTCTCAAGGTCTCAGCCATGATCCTGGTGGTGACGGGTTTGGGAGGGTCGCTCAGCGAGATACTCAAAGCCACGCCGGCGGTCACCACGGTGGCAGAATCCTTTGCCTCGTCTGGGTTGCCAGCAATCCTTTTTCCCTTCGCCATCGGGGTCATGGGCAACATGATCACCGGTTCGACCACGGTGGGCGTTATCACGGCTGCTTCACTGATGGCGCCGATGTTGGATACCCTCGGACTTTCGCCGGAGGCAGCGCTTCTCGCAGGGGCTTCGGGCTCGGTGATCGTCAAATACGTCAACAGCAGTTATTTCTGGGTGTGCACGTCTCTCAGCAAGCTTACGGTTCGGGAGGCGATTCTTGGCTACGGAGGAGCCACGCTGGTCGGAGGCGTGGTATCTTTCCTGGCAGTCTGCCTCATGTGGGTCTTAGGTGTTGTCTAGAATCATGCCAGTCCAAGAGAGCCGATCCGACGCAACGGAGATTAGGGAGTCGGGAGCGACGAGTTCCACGGCGAGGAAGTCCTCGACCTTGGATCAGCTTTCGGCCGATCGCGCTCGGGCCCTTCAGCAAGCGCTTGAGTCCTCGATTCGGGGTGAGATCCGATTCGACTTGGTCTCGCGGGGCATCTATTCGACCGACGCCAGTGTCTACCAGATCATTCCTGCCGGCGTCGTCATTCCACGGTCGCGTGAGGATGTCATCCAGGTGGTGAAAATCGCGAGCGAGTATGGGGTCTCGATCACCGCCCGAGGGGGGGGGACTTCGCAGGCGGGACAGGCTGTGGGTGAAGGGCTGCAGCTGGACTGCTCCAAGTATCTGAATCGAATCATCGATCTGGACGTCGAGCGGCGCGAAGTGTCCGTGGAGCCCGGCATCGTCCTGGATGAGTTGAACCGTTCTCTGGAGGGGCATGGTCTGCAGCTGCCTTTGGATCTGTCTACCTCGAGCCGCGCCACGGTTGGAGGAGCGATCGCCAACAACTCGGCAGGGACGCGGTCTGTCGTCTACGGAAAGACGATCGACTATGTCCTCGAGCTCACGGTTGTGCTCGCCGACGGCAGTGTCGTCCAGATGAAGCCTCGGGACGTTGTCAGTCTCAACTCCAAGTGTTCCCAGACCAACCTGGAGGGTCAGTGCTACCGGGTGGTGAGGCACCTGGCGGGAGAGCACGCCGAAGAGATCGAACGTCGCTACCCCAAGATCATGCGTCGGGTCGGGGGGTACAATCTTGACGATTTCACCTCTCCCTCTCAGCCTTTCAATCTGGCACGGATGATGGTGGGATCGGAGGGGACACTGGGCATGGTAGTGGAGGCCAAGCTGCGCCTCGTGGAAGTGCCCGGTGCGCGAGTTCTGTGTGTAGTTCAGTTCGAAGAGTTATTGGACGCGCTGTCCGCGACGCCCCTGATACTCGAGCATGATCCGTCCGCAGTTGAGCTGCTGGATCGGTTCATCTTGGACACGACGCGTGGCAAGATCGCCTACGAACCCCTACGTGACTTCATTCAAGGTGATCCTGGCGGCGTTCTCCTGGTGGAGTTTCATGGCGATGACACTAACGATCTGGTGGGTCGGATCGAGCAGTTGGAGCTCGATCTCAGTGGACGTGGTATCGGCAATCACTTCCACCGTGCCATCGATTCACGGGCTCAGGCTCGTATCTGGGAGCTCCGAAAGGCCGGCCTGGGTCTGTCCATGTCCCAGCGGGGCGATGCCAAGGCCATTTCCTTCGTAGAAGATACGGCGGTATCACTCGAGAACCTCCGGGATTACATCGAACGCTTCATGGCTCTTCTGGAGAAGCACGACACCCGTGCAGGTTTCTATGCTCACGCCTCGGTCGGACTGCTGCACGTGCGTCCTGTAGTCAACATGAAATCGGCCGATGGTGTTGCCAAGTTCACGCGAATCGCCCAGGAAGTGGCCGACCTGGTACTCGAATACGGAGGAGCCCTTTCTGCCGAACATGGAGATGGTCTGGTTCGAGCCCCGTTCCAGGAGCAGATGTATGGGCCCGTGCTCTACCAGGCCTTCTGCCAGTTGAAGTCGACCTTTGATCCAAAGGGGATTTTCAACCCCGGAAAAATCGTTCGCGCCCCGCCCATCACCGACAATCTGAGGTTTCCTTCCCAGTACACCACCATGGAACCCAGGACGGGCTTTGACTTTTCTGATTTTGGCGGTATTGCCCGAGCAGCAGAGCAGTGCACCGGAGTAGGGGCCTGCAGGAAGACGCTGACCGGGACCATGTGCCCTTCCTACATGGCAACACGGGACGAATCAGATGTCACCCGAGGACGAGCTAACGCCCTCAGGCTAGCGCTTTCCGGCCGACTCGGAGCCGATGGTCTTGCCCAGAAGGATCTGTATCCAGTGCTGGACCTGTGTCTGGAGTGCAAGGCGTGCAAGACCGAATGCCCTACCGGAGTCGATATGGCTCGGTTGAAGAGCGAGTTTCTCCACCAATATCAGCTGCGCCACGGTGCCTCCTGGCGGGCTCGAATGCTGGCCAACGCCGATACACTGGCAGTCTGGGGCAGCCGCTTTGCTCCGCTGTCCAACTGGGTTGCCAGCAACTTCCTGGTACGGTGGCTGAATGAAAAGCTGTTGGGGCTGGATCGGCGGCGTCTGCCGCCGGCCTTTGCACGTGAGACCTTTCTCGACTGGTGGCGAAGGAACGGTGAGCAGTATGGAGGCCAGGAAGAGGCTCCTCAATTGGCCGTTTTCGCCGACACCTTCACCAATTACCATGAGCCTCAACACGCACAGGCCGCGGTGCGTGTGGCTCACCAGCTCGGAGTACGGACAACTGTTCCCCAGCGTGTGTGCTGTGGTCGTCCTCTGATCTCCAAGGGTTTTCTCCAGGAGGCTCGCCGCCAGGCGGAGGCCACAACCCAGATTCTGAAGCCCCTGGCCGAACAGGGGCTTCCTATTCTGTTCTGTGAGCCGAGCTGCTATTCGGCGGTTAAAGATGACCATGCCTTTCTGGTTGGGCAATCGCTGAAGGAAGATGCGAAGAAGGTAGCCGCCGCTGCCGTGACGTTTGAAGAGTGGGTAGAGAGCGTTTTGGAACCTGGTAGTAGTGGACCTCAAATCGAGGCCGGCAGCCGCTTCGGGGCCGGACCCGAAAAGATCTTGGTGCACGGTCACTGCCATCAGAAGGCTCTGGTTGGCACCGAGCCGGCGCTTAGTCTGCTATGCCGAATTCCTGGAGCTGAGGTCAGCGAAGTCGACAGCGGCTGCTGCGGAATGGCGGGCTCCTTCGGCTACGAACACGAACACTATGAAGTGTCGCAAGCTGTGGGAGCACGAAAACTATTTCCGGCCTTGGAGGCCATGGCGCCCGAATCGGTGGTCGTGGCGAGCGGATTCTCCTGTCGTCACCAGATCCGACACTTCGCGGGAGTGGACGCCGTCTCCCCCATGGAGCTAGTCGAATCTTCCCTCGATTCGTCGGTTCATGGAAGCCTGAAGCGCAAGCGAGGGGTAGGGCCGCAGCGCGATGTGTCGACAAGCGAGCTTTGAAGCGAAGACAGGCATACGAGTCCCGAAAAATTCACGCTGGTGCCCAACCCCTCGCTCGCGCTTCAGGCTTCCATACATTGGACCGTGTGCCCTTCTGCCAGCTATAGCTGTAGCTTGACCCGAAAACGCACGCGACACTACAATGCCTACCAGGCCTAGACTGACTCGCTCCGCCCATCCACTGAGGTTGACAAGGCTGGCATCGAGGCGGAGGATTTCCGGTCCAATAGAGGGCTTGGAAGGGGAAGCCAGAAGAGGTCTTGATCCCGGCGAATCTCCATGGGGCAGTCAACTGCGAGCATCAAGATCCGCGGTCAAGGTCGTAAGGATCAATCTGGAACCCGGCGGCTTTTCGGACGAAAGCCTTCTCGTCCTTCTACACCCCCTTTGAGTATTATCGCCTTGAACCGAATGGCTTTCGGTCCACGCCCGGGCGACCTGGACGCCTTCGAGGCACTGGGCAACACCGAGGACGAGCGGTTCGAAGCGTACGTTGAGCAGCAGCTGGATCCCGGATCGATCGATGATACCGACCTCGACTCGCGGTTAGCGGGTTTTCCGACGTTGCAAAAATCAGTCTCCCAGCTCTGGACCGATCACCTTCTAGGGGCCGGGGGTGACTATCTCATTCAGAATCAACCCTTCCACGAAAGCGAGGCAGCAGTCTTTCTTCGTGCAGTGCACAGCAAGCGGCAGCTGGTTCAGGTGTTATCCGACTTCTGGTTCAACCACTTCAACGTCTTCCCGGAGGACGTTCTGGTGACGTCTGTCTTTTCCCACTACGAGCAAGATGTGATCCGGGCTAACGTGCTGGGAAACTTTCGCGAAATGCTGGAAGCAGTGGCGACCAGCCCAGCCATGCTTTTCTATCTGGACAATGTTGCGAGCAGAAACAGCGGTCCCAACGAAAACTTTGCGCGGGAGCTGTTTGAGCTGCATACCATGGGAGCAGAGAACTACCTGGGTGTGGGGCTTCAGAGTGAGGTCCCTCGAGACGGAGCCGGTATTCCAGTGGGCTATGTGGACGCCGACGTCTTCGAGGCGACTAGATGCTTCACAGGATGGACATTCGATGACGCCGGAGGTGTGTTTCTCTACCGCAGCGATTGGCATGATCGATTCCAAAAATCAGTGCTGGGCCAGTTCTTGCCTCAAGATCAGGCGCCTCTCGAAGATGGTAGGGATGTGCTCGACCTACTGGCAGACCATCCCGGGACCGCGCGATACGTCGCGCGAAAGCTTTGCCGCCGTCTCGTCTCTGACAGCCCCTCAGCCCGCCTGGTCGAAGACACAGCTGGTGTTTTTATCGCGGCCAAAGATGCGCCTGACCAGCTGGCACAAGTCGTGCGGTCCATCTTGCTTTCCAGCGAGTTTCGCAGTACCTGGGGAGGGAAGGTAAAACGGCCGTTCGAGGTGATCTCAAGTTTTCTGCGGGCCCTGGGAGCAGACTTGAAGCTTCTGTCCGCCTCCCATCCAGACTTTTCGACCGATTTGATCAGTGCCGGGCTCAAGTTCCTGATGTCCAAGACGGGACACGCTCCTTTTGCTTGGAAGACTCCCGATGGCTATCCGGATACACAGCAACACTGGCTCGGTGCGGCCTCCCTGATCCAGGGATGGAGACTGATGAACTATTTGCTCAACGTTCGGGGCGAGGATGAGGTCCTTTGGTTCGATCCGGTCTCTGACACACCTGATGGTGTTCGCACGTCCAACGCCCTCGCCGATTTTTGGATCCAGCGGCTGCTCGGCCGGCCGATGAAAACCGAAAATCGCAAGGAGATCGTAGCCTTTTTGTCGGTGGGACGTGATCCCGAGATTCCGTTCTCCCTTGCCGACGACGCGGTGCAACGGAGAGTCCGCACCATGATCGGTCTGATTGGAATGTCGCCGGAATTCTACTGGCGTTGATTTGATGCAGCTCTTCAGGGTAGTAGCCCAATGCTTCTAAAGGCCTCTCGTCGCGACTTTCTGGTGGGGTGCTCGACCGCCATCGCAGCGATGGCGGGCTCAAGATTGAGTCATCTAGTGTTCGGCGCTGGGGGCAACGCCCAGCAGCAGAATGTTCTGGTCTACGTTTTCCTGAGAGGTGGAATCGACGGGCTGAGTCTCGTGTCTCCCGTCGACGGTGCCGACCGAGGTCCCTACGAGGAGGCGCGGCCCATTCTCAAGGTTGCCGCCACCGGCCCCAATTCAGCATTGGAACTGGATGGTCAGTTTGGTTTACACCCGGGCGCGGCTCCCCTGCACTCCCTGTACCAGGACGGCAAGTTGGCAATCGTCCACGCTGTCGGAATGGACCACGATACTCGCAGCCATTTCGATGCCCAGGAGTTCATTGAGTTGGGTACTCCCGGACAGAAAGGGGGCAGCGCGGGTTGGCTGTCCCGGCATCTCCAGAGTCGCCCGATGGGAGAGGGCAGGATTGCCTCTACTTCCCTGGGCGCCCTCAGGCCCACTTCATTGCTGGGCGATCCCGGAACCCTG
The DNA here is from genome assembly GCA_965219005.1 of Acidobacteriota bacterium. Classification (GTDB taxonomy): domain Bacteria; phylum Acidobacteriota; class UBA6911; order RPQK01; family JAJDTT01; genus CAUZIZ01. Next base: position 2,038,451 of record CBDCMS010000004.1, read on the forward strand.
GTGCTGACGGACACGGCGTCATACCAACTCAACAGTACGGACTATCAGTGGAAAGAAGCTCAACAGCTTGCCCTGAGGCGTCTCTATGAATTGCGAAACTCGGTCGTTCATGAATCGGGTGCCCAGGCCCTCGATACCATGGATTTCGTCGAGGCCTTCGTCACGGAAGACTACCAGCCGACGAACGGCGCCATTTATCCACAGGGGGAGCTCGGGGATCACTTGCAGATCATCGCCCAGTTGATGAAGCTGCAAGCAGGCCTCAGCGTCGCCACAGTGGATGTGGGTGGCTGGGACACACATGACAACCAGGGAGTGAATGGCGGATACTTCACCAACCTCGTGTCTCTTCTGGCCAATGGACTCGCCGCCTTGTATCGCGACTTGGACTCGGGGGGCAACGGCAACCTGGCCAACTGCCTTACGATTGTGCTGCAAAGCGAATTTGGTCGGAGGCTTCGGGAGAACGCGAACCGCGGAACCGACCATGGACACGGCAACGTCATGCTGGTTATGGGAGGCTCAGTCAATGGAGGTCTCTACGGCCAGTGGCCAGGTCTGGGTCCCGATCAGCTCTTCGATAATGCGGATCTACAAGTAACAACTGATTTTCGCCGGGTTCTCAGTGAGGTGCTGATTCGCAGGCTGGGGAATCCTAGACTCGGACAGATCTTTCCCGGCTTTAGCAACTACACTCCGATGGCAGTGGTTCAAGGAGATAATCTCGTTCCCGACTACACCACTGCTCCTGGCCAGGGTGGTATTGTGCTGAAGTAAAGCTTGTTTAGCGGCCTATCGCTCGATTTCAAATGAGTTCAGAAACCTGGCTTAGTCAGAAACCTGGATTAGTTGGGATCGAGGATTGTTACTGGCAGCGTCGTAAATTCTCCTGCCTCACTTCCCAGTTCGATTGCAACCACCGCTAGTCTTCCATTGCTGGAGCGGACGCAGATCGTTCCTTGGAAGTTCTGAGTGTCCGCCTCGGGAAAGAGCTGTTCGAGGAAGCGAGCGAGCTGTCCCTGACCGGGAATCGTGACCTGAGCGCTGCCGTTGGGAACCTGAACTCCGTCTTGGTTCTTCAGGCTGAGGTCAACGACTTGCTCGCCCTGAAGCGTGTTTCGGATGGCTACGCCGGTACTCAGAGCCCCTTTTCGACGTACCGGCGCGATCATGGAAGCGCCGACCGGGCTCGATCCGACGCCAGCAATTCCGACACCGGGCGATAGGAATCGGATCACACCGGCGACGTCGCCGTCCGACACCACTTCGGCGGAACCCGAGATAAGAGTGGTGCTGGTCCCCGTGGTCGTGAGCGTCACGGAGCCCAGTGGAGAGAGGTCGAAAGCTGTCCCCGTTTCGGCTCCCAGGAGACCGGTTCCCGGTACCAGGATCGATGTGGGCTCGACGCTGTTCCCCGGTCCATCCCGGAAGATGACGCTGCCCTTGACTCCAGCCACGGACGAGGGATTGAAAAGGACCACTTCGGACGAGAACCCCTGACCATCGCCGAATTGAGCAAAGTAGAGACTGCTGGCAGTGTTGTCGTCAATCCACTCGATATACCTGGAAATCCGGGTGTACACCCCGGGGAAGGTCCCGGCGCAGCCTTCGCCGGAGCTGGTGATGCCGAGTTGGAGGAATCCGCCTTCGCTATCGGATAAAAAGATCGGGCCTCCACTGTCGGCGACGCAGGTGTCGACTCCCCCTTCAGGGAATCCAGCACATAGGTGGCTGTCCAGGATAGTCAGTTCACTCGATGCATAGCGTGCCTGACAAGAAGAAACTGACAACAGGGGGACCTGGGCTTCGTGGAGGTCGGCAGGGAAGTCGCTGGGTGTGCCGTCGAAGGCTCTGGAGCCCCAGCCTGTAATCCAGGCTAGGGTCCCTTCCGAGGCTAAAGGATTGTCGGCAAGCCGATTGAGTGAAAGCGGATCCAGGGACACCGGAGTTGCCAGCTCGAGGAGCCCAATGTCGGCTTCTACCGTGTTCAGGTCAGAATTGAAATCCTGGTGGGGTATTACCCTCACCACATCTAGTATCTGTCCCTCGCCGGAGAGAAGGTCGTTGGTCCCAACCAGCACTTTGATCTGGTCAGGCTCGAGCTGATTGATCAAATCTGCGTCGAACAGACAGTGAGCGGTAGTCAAGACCCAACGGCCCGAAATCAGGGTGCCTCCACAGTATTGGGCCAGGAAAGGATCCGAGTCGGCGAGGAACTCCGTGTCCAGGAGGGCCACCATCCAGGGGTAGCTTTCGGGTGCGGAAGGAGCCCCACCGATGATATAAGGCAATCGATCGCGCAGATTGATAGAGACCCTGGGTGCTTCGGCGACTGTGGTTTCGATGAGGGCAGGTGCTAGCAGCCTGTCGGACTTGACTCACAGGCACTTCTGAAATTTGACGTTTGATCCAAAGTCTTGCACGACCAAGCACGAAATCGATGAATCGTCTGATCTGCGGCGGTGATTTGGCCGCTGAAACGACCTGGCCCACCTCTTCAGAGGGTGGCACGGGCCAGCTTCGGCTGGCGGCAGGCGAGGTTGTACATTCTTTTCAGATTCCAGGCGATGCTGGCCAGAGTCCACTCCCCGTCTGCCGCCTCCGCTCCTCGGAGAGAGAACTGCGCAAAGCCCATCACCGATTTGATGATCCCAAAGACGGGCTCGGGGACAGCTTTGCGTTGCCCGTAGATGGCTCGACCCGCCGGGGTCTTCAACCGGTATCTCATCTGCTCCACCGCATCGGCGTCTTCCCCGGGTGGCTCCGGTTCTTTCCAGCGTTCGTTCGGCGGCAAGTGGTGGGCTTCCCGCTCGACCGCAATATAGGGAAGGACCGCATGCTCGCTACAAAGCTCCACGTTGGCACCACTGAAGTAGCCGTTGTCGGCCAGCAGCTCCTGGGGCCGACCCAACGACTCCGGCAATGCGTGCAGCGCCGCCAGGGCCGGTTTCAGTTCTTTCTTGTCATTGGCGTTTGGCGTGACATGAACGGCCACAATCAACAGACTGTCGTTATCCACCAGGGCCTGAGCGTTGTAGCATTGCTCAAATCCCCCGCCCGAGACCGGCATGATCCGAGAATCTTCATCCGTCAGATTGATCTGATCCTGGTCTCGGATTCCTCCTCGGGGCGGTTTGGGTTCGCGACCCTTCGGTTTGTTTCCCCTTTTCCTCTGGGCTTGCCGCTTGGCCACCTTCCCTTCATATTCGGCGTGCTCGGCCGCCTGCCGCTCGGCCGCCCGCTCGACCAGCTTCTGCTTCGCTTGATCGATCGCTTTCAACCGTGCTTCCCGCCGCGCCAGCTCGGCCGGGATGTCCATCCCTTCCGTTTCTTCTCGTCCATCCGCTTCCTCGGCCAGCTGCATCAACTCGTCCACTTCTTCTCGCAGCCGCGCTTCCAGTTTCTGGATGTGCCCCCAGCTCAACGCACTGTGCTTGGAGGCATTGGCTTTGACCTTCGTGCCATCCAAACTCACTCGGCCCAACTTCAGAAATCCCATCGCCTGGGCCAGCAGCAAGATCTCCACAAACAGCGGCTTCAGCTCTTCCAAAAACCGCTTTCGGAAATGGGCTATGGTGTCGTGATCCGGATGCGTGTTGCCGGCGAGGTAGCGAAACGCCACCGAATCGTAGGTGGCTTGCTCCAACTTCCGACTCGAAAACACCCCCGTCGCATACCCGTAAAACAACAACGCCAGCATCACCGCCGGATGGTATCCTTCCGATCCCCGTTTCGTGTAGGAATCCTCCAACTTCCTCAACTCCAGCTTGCTCACCACCTCCACCACGAAGCGAGCCAGATGCGTCTCCGGCAGCCATTCCTGCACCGAAGGAGGAAACAGATAAGGAGTCTCTCGATCTACTGTTCTAAATCGATTCGCCATACACTAATGATGCCCGTTCGGTGTGACCTCGAAAGTCCGACAGGCTGCTAGGAGAAGCAGAAGCCTCCGGGCCGCTGAGAAATCCCAGAAGCCCCCTCTCGGCCGGTGATTCAGTTTCAACATGTTCCCGCGCTTACGTGCTTTCTGTCTCGGACATCTTTCTGGAAATGGTTCTTTCATGTATCCCTTCAGCATAACAGAGCAGCATTCTGCTGTTAAAGCTGCGACTCCCGGCTCCAACTCTGGGATGTCCTTACCGTAGGTGAATCAATGGATGTCCCCAGAGGTTGAGGCACCGTCAGATACCGGTGTCCAACTCGTTCCGCTATAATCTCAAGGCAGCGGCTCCTGGATCTGAAGGGCATTATTGCAAGATGACACCAGAAGAAAAGTACTTGTTTGATCTTCAGGGTTATCTGGTCCTCGAAAAGGTGCTCCCTTCGGTGATGGTTTCCGACCTGAACCAGGCCCTGGACGCGATGGAATCCCTAACCGATGAAGACGCTGTGGTCCGTGGAGTGAAGCGGCGATACACGGAAGGCAGCCCCTACGCTACTTTGGGTGGGGCTGTGCACGGAGGGTTTAGTGACTACACCTGCGACATTCTGGCTTATGGTGGTCTCTTCGAGGATCTGATCGATTGGGCTCCAGTGCTCACGTATGTGGAGTCGATGATAGGGGAGTCTTTCCGTCTGGATGGCACCACCTTCATGTGTCGGAACCCGGGTGGAGCGATTGCGTTTCATCATGGCTATGCCGAGCTTTTGCCGTACTCTGAGTATGCCTTTGAAGACGGCGCCTTTGGCTGCGTGAGCGTCAAAATCTCCTACGCGCTGACTGATGTCGGTGTAGAGGATGGTTGTTTCGCGGTGATTCCGGGCAGCCACAAGAGCAATTTCCAGAATCCCTTGGTAGGGCACGTTCCCGATCCGGACCATCCCCTGGTAAAGCCAGTTCCAACCCGAGCTGGGGACGGCATCATCTTTTCGGAGGATTTGTCGCACGGTGCCGTTCACAACAGAGGCTCCGAGGTTCGCCGAACCTTGTTCTATTCGTATGCCCCTTCTTTTCACAGCAGCTGGCGGGGTCAGGCTCCCACTGCAGTTGGGTTCGAGGCCAGGGCAACGCCCCAGCAGAGACGTCTGCTGGAAGGGCCGGTTCCTTTTCAAGTGTCAGAGTGAGGCTTCGCTTTATCGCGGGCTAGGAAGCCGCTTCGGCGTTCGCCTGTTCGGCGTTCTGCGGTTCGTGATTTAGCCTTTTTCCTTGCTCTGGAGAAGGCAACCGTTGGAAATACTAAACCGCGTAATATCGAACGAGCGAATTTCGAAGTGGCTTCCGGACTAACCTGAAACTTCATTTGGCTTTTCCTGAGGAACAAGGGTGTAACGCATTGATTCAGTGATCTTTTGGTCATGGAAGCCTGAAGCGCAAACGAGGGGTTGGGAATCGGCAAGATCTTAATCAGGTCCCCAACCCCTCGTTTGCGCTTCAGGCTTTCATGGTTCGGGATGTTTCTTTTTCAAACGGGCCCAGCACCGCTGGGGGCCCACTAATCTGGTCTCAGTGCATGAGTCAGCTCAGCCCAAGCATCTGCAGCGAGTTGTTGTAGAAGACATCCTCGATCTGCGAATCAGAAAGCCGTAGGCGTTGGGCTGCCAGCTTCAGCGCTCGGAGGGATTCCAGACCGATCAAATAGGGCCTTATCTCAACTCCGGATATGGTCTTCCAGTCCAGGGTATCTTCATAGAGCCAGAGGAATTCGTCTCCGATTGCGATGCAGCGGCCGCGGAAATGACTGATCGGATAGTCGGATCCCCAAATCAGCCGTTGGTGCCCAAATGTGTCCACTATGGCTTCGAAGGCACCGGCCTCGGTGACGGCCGAGGTGTCGAACCAGACGTTGGGCAATCCCTCGAGTGAGTGGATTCCCTCGATGGTGTGTCCCGGGTTGAAGCCCCTTGCTGCGTGGGCCAGGATAAGTCGGATGTTGGGGTAGGTCTCGCAGTAGTATCGAATCCGTTCCTGGTTGCCGGGATCTGCCAAAGCCCGGTTCTTGACCATGTGCAGAGTGATGGTGAAGTTCTCCTCGTGCGCGACCCTTACGTGCTCCTCGACCAGAAACTCCTCGATTTCAGCCTGTGGGGTGTCCGCCCTGTCGGCGAAAAGGTGATAGACCTTGAGGCCTACCATGCCGAGGCGGCGACTCTCCTGTCGGACCTCCTCAGGGTCCATGCGGGGAGACACGATGAGCTGTCCCCGTGAGTCAGGGTCTTGCGCGGCCTCAGCTGCGAGAAACTCGTTGGAGGCGCGGTAGGTGTCCTCGTATAGTCCCCCTCCGAAGAAGAGGGCACGAGTCTCCCGGTCCGGAGTGATCCATTGGATCTGCTCCTGAAAGACCTTGAGGTCTGCGGTCTCCGGGCCCGCTTCCAGCGGGACCTGATTCTTCCAGTGCCTTCTCTCGTAGAGGTGGGCGTGGGCGTCGAAGATTCGGTCCGGTACGAAACTGTCCAGTTCCTTCTCGAAGAATTCCTTGTCGTAGTCCCGCAGTTCCCAGGTCATTTCCATTTATCTTCTCTTTCTCTTGGGGCAATTTAGGGGCTGGCGGACAGTCAACGCCTGGATCTGGAACCTCGCAAGAAGCTGAGAATCAGATCGACCTCCTGCCGGCCGGATGAGGTAGTCGGAGCCAGGTTGTAGTTGTCTCCGCCAATCTTGATGTGAAACGAGTTCTTCGCTCGCGGCCGTTTGAAGAGGCCGGTGATCTTGGAGTTTTTCTTTGCTTCGCGAATGTTGGATTGACCGGTGTTGAACACCCTGACGCCGTCGTCACCTCGAAATAGCACTCTTTCCCTCGAGACCTCGAGCGTCCCTGGACGACTGCGTATAAACATGCCATCCCCCAGGTCGTGAAGTAGCCGGAAGTTGATGGTACCGCCCAGATCGTAAGCTTTTCGGTACGACCGTCCCCCCTTGTTGATGTCGCCATCGTAATAGAGAGAGATGTAGCCCATCAGGGCATGAGCTCGGGCGTAGTCGGGGTTAATTTCTAGCGCTTGCTGCAACAGCGGTCGGGCCTGGCGTGCATGGCGGTTCTTGAGGTGATCGGCGGCCTGTTGGGTTAGAATCTCATGCTGGGCGCCCTGAGGCACCCTGGTGGGCTGTCGGTCGGGCCGATCTCTCTCGGATCGAGGTGGCGTCGGGCGAGGCTCCACCGAGGACTGTGCAACTCGGTCCCAGAGGGTGGTAATACCGTTGACAGTGGACGACATTTCCAGGCGGTTGGCGCTGACAATGTGGTAGGTCCCCGAATCCGTGCGGCCGGTGCTGCTGGAGAGAATGCGAAAAGTGCCGTCCAAGATTCGCATCGTTCCCTGTTCATTGCCGATGCTTGGGTGGCAGCCGGAGAGGTAGGCATAATTCCCGTTGGCATCGAGTTGGGCGCGGCAGGCGTAGCGATTGCTGCCGTCGGTCCAGTTGTTTTGCCAGATTCCAGCCAACTGGGGTTCGACTCCTGGAGTTTCAGCGTCCGAGGGGCCTGGCGTCGGCCTGGGGTCCGGTCCCCGAGTTTCTCCAGGTTCTGGGCCGAGCCAGTAGGCCAACAATAGAATTAGAACGGCGGCGCCTCCCGCTCCCCACAGCCATCTGGGCACTTGCTCGATCCACTCTAGGAGGGAGTTCGGCTTCGGAATCGGCTTCGGGATGGGGTCTGGAATCGGATCAGGCACGGGAGTGGGCAGTGGGGGTGGGAGAGGTGGTGGAGGTGGAGAAAGCCGGGTCTCACTTTGGCCCAGAAGTGCTGTCTGGAATTCCTGCACCGACTGGAAGCGGTTTTCGGCACGGACTCCAAGCGCCTTGAGCAGGCTTGCTTCTACGCCTTGAGGCAGCGTCACGCCGAGCGAGGATGGACTCTCGAGCTCGTCCTGATAGGCCCGATCGGTTGCCGGAGGGGGAATCTTCCCGGTGATGACACGGTACAGCGTCGCTGCCGTCGCGTAGACATCAGTCCACGGACCCTGGTCCCCCTTGGTACGATACTGCTCCTCTGGAGCATAGCCTTCCTTGAGGATGACGGAGAGATTCTTGCTTTTCTGTCCTAGGGCCTGGCGTGCGGCTCCAAAGTCGAGTAATTTGACCAACCCGGCCCGGGTAATAGAGACGTTGTCGGGGCTGATATCACGGTGGAGGATGCCCGACTTATGGACTTCGCGCAGGGCATCCATCACGGGCATCAGGATCCTGGCGGCTGTTTCATAGGGTATCGTGCCCCCTTGTTGTTCGGTGTACTCCAGGAGGGTGCTGCCATCCAGGTACTCCGCCACTATGTACGCGGTGTCGTTGTCGGCGAAGTGGTTGATGATGGACATGACGTTGGGATGGTCGGCAAACTTGGCCACCACCCGAGCCTCGTCCAGGAAGCGCTCCAGTCCCCATTGGTAGTCTTCCTTGTTGGTGTAGATCGACACGTTCGCATTCCCAGGGGCTCGTCCCGCAATGCCCTGGGGCATGTATTCCTTGATTGCCAGGCGTCGGTGTAATCTGAGGTCCCAGGCCAGATAGGTGATACCGAATCCTCCGTGACCGAGGACGCGGCCCAGTAGATACTGCTCAGCCAGGACGGTACGGGTCGGCAGGTAGAGCGGAGAGGCGAGTGGAGTCCCCTCCTCCCACTGGCAATTGGGACAGACTTTCCCACTGCCTCTTTCCTCGAGGCAACCCATACAGAGGTTGTCAGGATTCATCGGTTTCCTTCTCCAGAACAAGCAAGTTTCTGCTCAACTATTCCTGAACCAACACGCCAATCGCAGTGTAGTTATCATATCCTCCCACAGCCCGTTGACGCAGCCGGATTTGCATGCGCCTCAGCCATCCCGCGGGATCATCAGACTTGGCCAGCTCGGCTTCCATTTCGGTTTCGGTAACGTGTTCCCAGAGACCATCGGTCGCCATCAGGAAGGCGTCCCCTGGCTGAAGGGTCACGGGTACGTCGAGAATGCTGATCCGTGGCTCCTCCTGGCCTCCAAGGCTTCGTAGGAGGCGGGAGCGATCTTCGTGGAATCGGATTTCACGCTGGGATATCTGTCCCGCTTTCGCCAGCGCCTGGGTCACGCTGTGATCCTCGGTTTGAAATACCACCTGGCCACCACGAAAGTGGTAGAGGCGGGAGTCACCGATGTGGGCCCACTGGGCCTGCTCAGGGTCGGCGAGCAGGACGACTGCGGTCGTCCGCATGCCGGCCAGTCTCGGTTTCCGATCCTGATGTGAGGCGACCGTCTTATCGGCCTCGAGCAAGCTGGTGCGGAGGACTTCGGCGCTGAGCCTGGGATTCTGCTGGAAACGCGACAATACTGCGTCCGTAGCCAGCTGGCTGGCTACGTCGCCCCCACCCTGGCCTCCCAGGCCATCGGTGATGACCCAACAGGTCGTTCCCTCGGCCTCGAGAAAGTTGCAGCGATCTTCATTGACCTGCCTTCCTCCGACGTTGGTGAGCATGTCGGTCAGAAAATGCATCAATCCGACTCCAGGGTGAGTTCGAAGAGGGTGCTCTCATCGGCCAGATAGAAGCGGCTGCCGGCCTGAAGCTCCTGGACCTGACCGGCCGACACTCTGCTTCCATCCTGAAGAAAGGTGCCGTTTGAGGACCAGGCATCCTCCAGCAGGAACACCTCTTGAGCAGGATCGTAGCTGACCAGGCAGTGGCGCTTGGAGATACCCACCTGATCTGGTGGAAAGACCAGATTCGAAGCACGCGCATCTCGTCCCAGAACCCAGGGGCGATCCGAAAGTTCAACGGTGGTGCCATCGTAGTACCCAGCCAGGCCCCTTAGCACGGGCTTCGCCGTCGTAGGCGGAACTGGAGGAGGCGCCGGCGAACGCTTCTGCCGCCCGCCGTTGCCCGCGTTGGTTCGGAAGGTGGTCAGTCTCTTGCTGATGAAGGTGCGACCACGACGGGTCACCGCGAAAGCGGCGGCGCCCAGGGCCAGGAGGATTGAAACGATTTGAAGTGCCATCAACGTCGTCGAAGAGCCTCCGGATTCGATCGAACACTCGGACTCGGTCACCTCCGCGCCGATGTTCAGGGTTGCGAATTGGGGAAGCAGCTCATCCACTCGGATAGCCCAAGCGATTCCCTCGTCGTCGGTAGCTTTCGCTACATTGACCCCGATCACCCGGCCGCATTCGTCGAATAGTGGGCCGCCCGAGTTTCCCGGATTGAGTGGCGCATCGATCTGGTACAACTGAGAATCAATTGCGCGAGAGTTGCCCTGGACCCTGGCGCTGATGATTCCCGTGGTGATCTTCACCACCAGGCTGCTTTCAGAATCGGTAACTGCGCCAGCGCCTCCAGGGAACCCCATCGCGAATACTCTCTGGGCATCTTTGACAGTACTGCTTAAGGCGAGTGTAGCCGGGGGACGGTCGAGTGGCTTTTCCAACTGCAGGATAGCCAGGTCTTTCTTTGGATTGGCCCACAATACCGTGGCTGGGATGAGCCCATCGTCCTCACGGCTGATGCGGACGAAGAGGGCTCTACCGGTCTCGGTCATGCCTTTGGGAGCACTACCGCAACAGACGTGATTGTTGGTGACGATGTGGCGTCCGTCAGCTATGACGAAACCGCTTCCAGTAAAGATGACCGGCTTCGAGCGCTGTCGTACCTTGATGCCGAGCAAGATCGACAACGTCTGCTCCTTCATCCTCGGGATCGGAGTCTCAGCACGAAGTGCGCCAAGGCTTGTCAGCACAATGGCAACCGTCAGTGCTAATCGGAAGATGCTTGCCCGCATTACGATCGTCTTACTCTGAAATAGTCCCTTCTTCCTCGGCAGGGGGCACCTGTTCTGTGGGAGGGGGTACCTGCTTTTCCACCGGTAGGGCTGAACCCGGCTCGGAGTCCCCCCCTCGGATGTCCTCTGATTCGTCGGCAGGTTTGATCTCAGAATCCTGGGAGCTCTGATCTTCGTCAGACTGATCCAGGGAATACTGCCAGAGAAACCAGGACCCCAACAGCAGAAAGACGAACAGGGCGGACCAGGCGAGGATCTGGATGGTCCGTTTCGGGCTCGGACGAGTCGGTGTCGGTTCGGTTCTTATAGGCGTTGGCACGGTCTCTCTATTAACTGCAGTATCCGGTGGCAAATCGGCCAGCTCGTCTGTGGTGCTGCCAGCAGTGTCTTCGGCTTCGAGGTTGAAGGAAATGACGGTGACGTTGTCCTGGTGGGTGTGGCCCTTGGCCAGAACCCCTTGGACCAGGGCCTCACAGTTATCCTGCGACTCTCCCCCGAGCTCGGCAGCAATCTCCTCGGGGGAGAGGGTCTTGGTCAGGCCGTCACTCGATAGTAGCACCCGGTCATGCACCCTCAAGGGAAATGCTCGGAGGTTTCGGTCGAACTCGCCGACCTCTTCCGTTCCCAGATAGCTGGTCAGGTATTCACGCTCGGGATCCTCACGGGCTTCGTCTTCGGATATCTGTCCCTCCAGAACCTTTCGATCGAGAACCAGCTCGTAGGTATGCGGCAGTGTCAGGACGGTCAACTCACCCTCTCGAAGAAGCTGCAGCGGACTATCCCCGACTGCGACCCAGTAGAGGGATTCTTCATGGACCACCACTGCCACCAGGGTGGTACCGATGTCGCCGGCCATTCCTTCCTGCCTACCCAATTCGTAGACTGCCGAATTTGCCTCCCTGGTAGCATGCTCGAGTGCGGTTGGGATGCTTTCTTCAGGAGACTTGGAGGAGTAGGCTGCGAGGAATGCTTTGGTAGCGGTTCGGCTGGCTGCTTCGCCTTGCTCCAGACCGCCCATCCCATCGGCAATGAGTGCCAGTAGACCCCCGTGTTTCCGAAACTCATCGTCATCGGGGTGGGAGAAGGCGAAAGAGTCCTGCTGGCTCTCTCTGGTCCCGATGTCTTGGGCGTTTCCGGGCACGAATCTCATTCGGAAAAAACCTCTATCCTGGGCCAGCGGAAACGGCAAGAGTCGCAACTATTTCTACTTTGCCAGGCAGTCTACTGACACCCTGCTGAGGTAAGGTAGCAAAACGTTTACGTCGCGCAGATTTTTGAGACAGCGTAACCCACTGGAGAGGACGACACTTGGGAAACTCAACAGATACTCTGGAAGCAGCTTGTGAGATCAAGGAGTGGTGCCCCTACTGTGGCTCGCGGATGATCCAGCGCAGGAAGATTGTCTGTAGCGGATGCGGCTACTGTGAGTCATGTTGTGATGGAGGCAAGCAAGCCATTCGGAGTCCGGGCGAGGCGGCCAAAGCTCTGTCGGACAACGAATCCGGCTATTGCCACTGAAATCGTTCACCACAGAAGGGAACGAACATGAGACTGGTCTGTCCGACCTTGATCACATCATCCGAGCCCAGTTCGGTTGGGGTGTGGACCACGTCGCCGTTGAGGTAAACCAGTCCCTGAGCTTCACCGGGCAGCAGCCAGAACTTTTTCTGCTCAGGTTCGAATGCAACCGCTGCGTGTTTGGCCCGCGAGACGGCTTCATCGTTGGCGATACAGATGTCCATTTCGGGAGCCCTTCCGATAAAGTTCTTGGCGGTTCTCAGCCGGTAATCGCGACCGCGATCGGGTCCCTCAGTGCACACCAGCCAACCCACAACCGGATCAAATCCGCTGGGCTCATCAGGAGATGGTACGATGCGTCGGGTCGCCGCCCCAGACCCTCCACCCTGAGGTTGATTGGGCTGAGGAGGAGGCGGAGTTGGGCCAGGACCACCCTGCAGGTTCTTGGTCTTGTCCTGATCTCCGCCTGCGGTGCGATCGGGGTCCGTCCCAACCCCGCACCAGGGACAGGATGTGTGCTTCGATGAATCAAAGAAGTGTCCTTCCGAGCACTGTTCCATGTTTGCCATGCGTCTTCCTTTCTCTGCACTCGCTTCTCTGCACCCCCTGCAGCAGGACTCAGGGAGTGACAAACGTCTCTGCTAGGGTTGTTTTTGCTTGCGCTTTTTCTGCATCTCCAGGAATCGTTGGTGGATCTCGGTCGTCGCTCCTTCGAAGCTGAGATTACGGTCTTCGTTCATGATGAGAGTCCCTATCTGGACCGCTTTCTTCTCCTGTGTGAGCTTCATATCTGGCATCGCGAAAATTTCGCTGCCGAAAACAACGAAAGGAGTGACCCGGCCTGGTTCGGCGTTGCCTCTGCGATCGTAGAGGTTCAGGTAGATCTTGTATTTGGCTGGTGGAGTGTCGCGCATCAGCCACAATTCGTGTCCGGGTCCAGTTTTGAATTCGGTCCTGACGTCCCCGGGCCAGTAGGCTTTGAATTTTCTTGCGCGGATCGAATCTAGGAGCCTTCTTCGATCCATCGTCCACAAAGATGTCGATATCGTGGCGCTTGCTGTACCACTCAGCCATGATCAGAATGGGATTCCGAATCCTCCCTTTCTTCGCATCCTTTTCAGCTTCAGCAAGCCGCTTCTTGAGGTCTGCGATCTCCTCGGGAGTGCCCTCCTTGCTGTAATAGGGAAAGAGGACCACCATGATGATGAGGATAGCCCCCAGGGCACCCGACATCACGTCGAGCATCGACATGTTGAAGATGTTGACCTCCCGGTTCCTTGGCTTCATAGAGACGGGTATCGTGTTACCGCGTACTAGCTGCCGACGTACATACGGTTGACGAGATTCCTGAGGCAATAGTTGCCGGCCAGATTGAGACTTTGCTCTTCTCGTTTCTGAGTCGCGTGGAGCCCGAGTACGACAATAGCAGCTTCTACCAGGGCGATGATCGTGGTGTTGAAGGCCACCGAGAGGTTACCGGTAACACCGCCCAGATTCATGTTCTCTGGATTCACGAAGCTCAGTGCTCCGGCGATGCCCACCACTGTACCAATGAAGCCCAGGGTAGGCAGCAGCCACACCAGGTAGCGCAACATGGAATAACGCAGGTCCAGCCGATGCGCGATGTCCGATGGTAAATTTCTGCTCCTGCATGCCTTCTGTAGACGGTTCGAAGAAACCCAGCCAGGTTAGTAAAGATACGTCAACAACTCAGTGCGAATCAAGAGCTCAGGGCGTGGCTTTAGCCTCCAGGCCGAAGTCTTGAAAAACTGGACCCCGAGGGCAAGCTCGGTGATAATCTTGACCGGTTGCTCCGGCCGGGCATCCATTAGGCTCGATCCGCAGAGCGCGGATTCAGTCCAGGTCGATTGGTGTATAGGACGAAGGAGGAGAAGGTATGGCGTTGATCTCAAGCAGGGAACTAACGGCGGGCGTAACGGCTCCAGGCGCGGCCTCATGTGGGAACATAGGACGCCGGTCTTTCATCGCGGCGACTGTTGCTGCCGTGGGCATCGCGGCTCGCCAGCGTGACTACGGACCGGGTGCCGCGCCGGTACGCTATCCGGACCCGGACATCGTGGTCCTGGACAAACGTTTCGCCAAGTATAAGTTGGGCAATACACCCATCCAGAGATTGCACCGGGGAACTCTGTGGGCGGAAGGGCCGGCCTGGAGTGCCGTGGGACGATTTCTGGTTTGGAGCGACATTCCCAACAACGTTCAGATGCGCTGGTTGGAAGAGGATGGCCATGTCAGCACGTTCCGCCATCCTTCAGGGAACAGCAATGGGAACACCTTCGACTACCAGGGACGTCAGATTTCCTGCGAGCATGGGAATCGTCGCGTGGTCCGCTACGAACACGACGGGGGCATCACGGTTCTTGCAGACCAGTGGCAGGGTAAGCCGCTCAATGCCCCCAACGACGCTGTCGTCCACCCCGACGATGGGGCCATCTGGTTTACCGATCCCGGTTACGGCAGCCTGATGAACTACGAAGGTCACAAGGGGAAGCTTCACATCAAGGAAGCCGTTTATCGAATCGATACCCAAACAGGGAAGATGGATCTGGTGACCGACGAAATCTTCAAACCCAACGGACTCTGCTTCTCACCCGACTACAAGAAGCTCTACGTCGCGGATACAGGTGCCTCCCACTATGAGGACGCGCCCAAGAACATCAGGGTCTGGGAGATCAGCGACGGAACCAAACTCACTGGCGGACGCGAGTTTACCTCGATGGAGCTCGAGGGAAAGGCAGGTTTCGCGGATGGTATCCGCGCCGATGTCGACGGCAACGTCTGGGCTAGTGCCGGCTGGGTGGGTGATGGCTACGACGGGGTCCACATCTTCGCCCCCAATGGAGACAGGATCGGTCAGATTCGGCTACCCGAAATCTGCGGCAACGTCTGCTTCGGTGGCACCAAGCGGAATCGACTCTTCATGACTGCCAGCCAGTCGCTTTATTCCGTCTACGTGGAAACCCAGGGAGCCCATATCAGCTGAGCTGAAACTTGAATAGTGAACAGTGATGAAGTGATCAGTGAACAGTAAGGGAAACAGCTGCAGCCAACAGAGCCGCGAACGACTTGACTTGTCTGCGAGATGAGCCCCAGTTTCGGGGAGAGAGCCGGACAACAGCAAGATCTCTGTTAACCTCGAAAAGTTCCTTTCTCAAATAGGGCCATCAGCCCTGGGGCTCCCACTCATGCGGGCTAGAGCGGCGTATCTTCCACCTCGATGAATATGGGACCGCTGTAGGGGTTTTCTTCCGCTACGGTTTCGTTCAGCTCGATGCCTAGGCCGGGTTTGGTCGGCGGGATGATGTACCCGTCTTCCCATTGAATGGGTTCCTTGACGATCTCAGTATGGAAACCTCCAAAAGTTTCGATACTCTCCTGAATCAGGAAATTGGGACTGCAGGTAGCGATCTGGATGTTGGCGGCTGCCTCGATCGGTCCGCAATAGAGGTGGGGGGCTAGTTGAACGTAGTGGGCTTCCGCCATACCGGCGATCTTTTTCGCCTCCAGGATACCTCCGACTCGTCCCAGGGCCGGCTGGATGATGGCCGCCGCTTGTTTCTGTAGCAACTCGGCGAATTCATACTTTGTCGTGAGGCGCTCGCCTGAGGCTACCGGGATGCTGGTAGAGCGGGCGACGCGAGCCATTTCTTCCCGATTCTCCGGTGGAACCGGCTCCTCCAACCAGAGTGGATCAAAGGGTTCCAACCTCTTGGCCAGGCGAATCGCGCTGGATGTTGTCATCTGGCCGTGGGTTCCGATCAGGAGGTCACAGCGGCCACCGACGGCATCTCGTATGTTCTTGACCACCACTTCGGCATTGTCGAGGGCCTGCAGCGAAAGCTGTCTGGGGTCGAAGGCGGACATGGGCATGACGGGATCGAACTTGAGCGCGGTGAAACCCTGCTCCACGTATTGGAGCGCTCGTTTCGGTCCCAGATCGGGATCACCGAAGACATCGGCTACGGCCAGGACGTCCTGTTCCTCGCTGGAGTCTGCTGCGTTTCCGCTGGCCGGATAAATATAGGTATAGGAGCGGAGCCTCTCGTGCACCTGGCCCCCGAGGAGATTGTAAATGGGCTGATTGAGGGCCTTACCGACGATGTCCCAGCAAGCCATTTCGATGCCGCTGAGCACGCCACCCAAGGTCAGATCTGGATGCTGGGTGTAGCCGCTGGAATAGATGATTCTCCAGAGCCGTTCGATCTTGAACGGGTCGCAGCCGATGACATAGCGCTCCACCACGTCTTCGATTAGTTGTGCGACCTTGTGAGGATGAAACGGGACTCCGTAGACCTCGCCGAAGCCTTCAATCTGATCATCTGTGGTGAGCTTCAAGAAGACGAAATAGGCTCCCCCGTGGTGAGGGGGTGGATTCGCTACAACGTAGGTCTTGAGATCGGCAATTTTCATGATCAGGGCTCCTCGGGTTGAGTCATCTCGTCTGTCGCTAAACCTGCCTTGGCAGGGTACCTGTTTAGCGTACTCGGGCAAAGGTGAGGGAAGAAGCTAGTGGGAGATTGGGGTGTGCCCTCCCGTCTCCCAGCGGGTTCCTGCCATCAGGACGACCAGTGTAGTGGGGAGACCAACCAGGATGGGATCGATGGTCCAGACCACCATAATCGAACCCACTTCCTCGACCCCTCCCATCAGTTGGAGTAAGAGGATGACAGAGGCGCCCACCAGCATCGACACGAAGACGGTGTTTGGGGCGCGCCTCACCGAGGGAAACAGGACCAACGCTACCAGGACCGGTGCCACCGAGGCGGCCATGATTCGTCCCCCTAGCCAGAAGAGTTCGACCATGAGTGGGAAGACATAGAAGATCACAGCAGCCAGTATTCCGACGAGAATCACGTTGAACCGGTAGAGCCAGAGCTGGGTGCCCACACTTGCGCCGGGATTGATGAATCGTCTGTAGACATCGATGGTGAAGTTCGAAGCGATGGTGTTGATCGTCGAGTCCAGGGTCGACATGCTGGCCGCCAGGATACTCACGATCAGGATGTTTGCAAAGTGGCCTCCAGCGACCGTAAAGGTCAATCTGAGGAAGACGTCTTCGCCGGGGACTTCGGCCCCATGGATCGCCCGTCCCAGGATCCCGATGAGCGGCGGTACTATGTACCAGATCGTCGAAATGATTCCGCCATACAGGAACCCTTTACGCGCGGCCTCTGTACTCGCTGCAGCCAACCCACGCTGAATAACGCTTTGATAGCCGAAGGTGATGGTTACCCCGATCGTAATCCAGGCCAAGACCTGACTTGGCCCACCTGTTCCAAAGGTGCCAAGAAAGCTGGGCTCGTCGATGGATCCCGCCACCGAGAAGCCTCCCAACTCCAGGAAACCAAGAACGACGAGGGATACTGAACCGATTACCACAATGAAGAACTGGATCGCGTCCGTGACAAGGATCGCCCACATCCCTCCCAGGAAGACGTAGACCAGAGTCAAGGTCGCCATCAGGGCCAGCGAAAGGAGCAGGGAAAGATCGAGAAGCTGAGAGGTCACGACGGCCAGCGATCCCATCACTGCAGCGGTTGCGCCCAGATCTCTGAGGATGATTAGACATAGGGAGAGAACTCGATGTTTGGGGCCGAACATGCGATCAAAGAGTTGGGGGATGGTAATGATCCGAGTGGCCCTCAATCGTGGGACTACATAATAGGCCATCCAGATGGTCGCCAGCACGAATGAGCCCCCGGTCCAGTAGGCGCTCAGTCCGAAGTCCTTGGCCAATCCCGAAATGCCGATTAGCGTAGGCCCGTTGATCCAGGTTGCGGCTACCGAGAAGGCGATTAGCCAGGTGCCGGAACTTCTACCGGCGACTGCCATGTCCTCTATTCTTCTGACCTTGGTTCGGGCCGCCCAGATTCCAATCCCGAACATCAGGGTCAGGTAGACGCCTATGAGCCACCAGGCAGGTTCGAACTCTTTCATAGCGACACTAGTATCCTGTCAACCTCGAAATTGTAGGTTCTGAACGGCCCTGGCGGCCGATCTCTGTGTTGCGCGTCCTCGACGTAGGCCAAACTATGTCTACGGCCGCGCGCCTTGACCTCGACAACCATGACTCGTCCATAACCCACAATCTCGAAGTTGACAGGGTACTAGCCCCGCAGCACGTATTCCCAGATCCAGACGTAGATAAAACCTACCAGGATCAAGAGGAGCAGGCTGATCCAGGGGTTCAGACGCGGGGGAGAAACCGTGTCCATGAGATCCAACTCTTCGTCGTCGTAACGATAGGACTCGGTATGTTCCTCTCGAAACTCGGCCTCGGTGTTTTTCATCTCGCTGCTATGTCTTCAAATCCGTCCAGCGGGGACAGTCTTGCCACTTGGAAGGTGTAATAGCAAACAAATCGATTCGGTTTCGGACTTCGCTTGTTCGATGTTCTGATAGTCCGCTCTGAAAAGAGACCGAGGGACCGTCGCCTCGGCGCTCGGCTTGGGCATCTGGATGGTCTTGACGTAGCCTCCAACCCGTTATAGTCTCCTATTCCGCCCCACGCCATTCCATGTGTTCGATTAAGAGGATCCTAAGCTGAAACTTCATTTGGCTGTTCCTGAGGAACAAGGGTGTAACGCATTGATTCAGTGATCTTTTGGTTATGGAAGCCTGAAGCGCAAGCGAGGGGTTGGGAATCGGCAAGATTTTACTCAGGTGCCCAACCCCTCGCTCGCGCTTCAGGCTTCCATAGCTCGGGAAGCTTCTTTCTCGAATGGGGCCAGCACCGCTGGGGGTACCACTAGTATGAAAAAACAGGAAGTGTTGTTCTTTACAACTGCGGTTTTATTTTGCACCACAAGCACGCTCATTTCTGGAGATGTCACCAAATCATTTTATTTCGGGCGGGCAGCTTTCGGCGACGGATCTACCTCGACGATCAGCAGCTGCAATACCGGGAGCATGTCCGTGGTCGAACGGGTCATTTTTCGAGACGGCACGACCGGTCAAGCTCTCCATGATGAGCAGAACCAGTTGCAAGGTTCCCGGTGTAATGTCACAAATCTTCAAGATAACGATTTGAAGGTCGGTTTTGTTGAGCTCAGGATTACTGGACCTGAGGACGTACAGGTCATCAGCTCCCTGTTCATGCAGCTGAGCGTGGGAGGCAGCACAACCGATGAGGTTAGGGTCAACCCCGAAGAGGCGACCCTGCAATTCACTGTCAACTTTTCAGAAAAGGCTGAGTCGAGGAATGGGATCGCGATCGCGGATACCACCGGTAATGGATTCAATTGCAGCGTGGAGTACCGTGACAGCTCAGGCACGTTGATCCAGGGTCAGGCAATCCAAGCGGGCGGCAATCAGGGCAGGGGCCTCTTCTTTGACGAGGTCATCGCTGGGCTGCCTGATGGCTTCGGATGGGCCGCATTCGATTGCAGTGCTGAAGTGGCCGCGATCACCCTGGGCCAGAATCCAGTGAGTGGGAACCTATCGGTGGGCAGTGTCTTTCCTTCCTCAGGTGGCACCAACGCAGGCGGCGGCGACATCACCGATCGGATCTTCACCGAGCGGAGTGCGGACTGCGCCAGCTATGCGGGGGAGTATTCTGCAAACGTGATGGACATCCAGCGGGGGCTGGGCTTCGTCGCCGACATCTCAATAACGGCGACGCAGTCTGGTTGTGTTATTGCGTCGAACTCGATTCCGAACCATGACTTCAACGACCAGATCGCGGACTTCGGGGACAACGTTGCCGAGGTGCAGAGCTCTTTTACCATCCTGCAAAATCCGTCGATCGCGGGGACCGCTACCGATCTGGTGGCGAGCCGCTTCAATGCGGTGATGTTGAATGGCGTGGCCGTCGATCTTTTGTCCGAGGGCTGTTACAGCCCAAATAGTCCGATGGCGCGTCCGGACGGGACGGTTCTGATCGGTTGCATGGGCAATGTCCCCTGGCGGCTTGACCCCCTGGGAACCGACCACCGATTCGGGGCGGACTCCCACAATGCCCATACCCAACCTGACGGAAGGTACCACTACCATGGCGGCCCAATGGCCATGTTCGACGATAACCCAGGCGCCAACGGCTCGCCGGTCATCGGGTTCGCTGCGGACGGTTTCCCCATCTATGGGACCTACTTTCTGGACGGGGGAACGGTTCGCAAGGCCGTCTCGGGCTATACCCTCAAGACGGGAACGCGACCGGGGGGCATGGGCAACCCCGGAGGGGCCTACGATGGCACCTATGTCCAAGACTATCAGTTTACCAATGCCGGCGATCTCGACGAGTGCAACGGCATGACGGTCGGTGGCCAATACGGCTACTACGTCACGGACAGCTATCCCTGGATCGTTAAGTGCCACTCCGGGACACCCCACACTTCGTTTGACAAGCAAATGCCCTGATTCAACTCGCCGCTTGCGAACAGCGATCCGAAGAAAAGGCCCGTTTTCTACCGTATTTCCAGGCGTTCTGCGACTGAAGGTGCAGTCGGAGTGCTTAGGGACGCCGAATGTGCCAAACTGGAAGGTACTATCTCGAATCTGCGATTGCTGACGATTTTCGGGCTGTTTCTCTCTCCACTGTGGTGTGCCTCGAACGTCGAGGACATCGAGGTCAAGGCAGACGAGTTCCTGAAGGTCTTTGCCCGGGATGCCAAGGTTGAGAAGATCTTCGGCGGACTCGGGAGGACCGATGGGCCGATCTTCAGCCGTCTGGGGTTCCTTCTTTTCTGCGACACCTCCGCTCGGAGCATTCTCAAGTACGCCCCTGGATCAGCGACCGCCCCCGTCGCCTATCGGGAGAACGGCGGAGGAGCTCGAGGCTTGACCTTCGATCGCCAGGGAAGGCTCATCGCTTGCGGAGGGTGGCAAGGAGGGTCACTCGGACGGAGAAAGATGGTTCCCTGGTGGTCTTGGCGCAGCATTTTCAAGGCAAGGGATTCAACGGCCCTAGAGACGTCGTGCATGCGATCGATGCAAGCACCTATTTCACTGATCCGACCGCGGGAAATGCCGCGAGTCCCGCTGCTGACTCCAGTCTGCCGGCTTCTCTCTACCAGATCACTCCACGAGGAGAGTTGCGGCTTCTCACGACACCGGCTTCTGTTCCCACGGGAGTGACCCTTTCTCCGAATCAGCGGAGGCTGTATGTATCTGACTCCGGCGATCAAAGCATCTGGTTCCACACGTTCAGACCCAACGGTTCGCTGAACGAGGGCAGGCTATTCGCCCGACTCGCGACGAGGCGGCCGGGATCGGTCGGTGGCATCAAGACCGATCAAGACGGGCATGTACTGAGCACCGGCCCCGGTGGGATCTGGGTCTTCGACGCGACCGGGAAACACCTGGGTACGGTTCGTCTACCTGAGCCGGCATCGAATCTGATCTGGGGTTACGGCAAGAAGACTCTCTACATTACGGCCGGGGATTCTCTGTACTCGATCCCCATCCTGAGCCTCGGCACCAGGACGTTCTAGCCGGCGCTTCATACCGGCGCGTCATAGAGGTGAGATCGTGGACGATCTGCGAAGGACTACAGTGCAACAGTTTTTCTCCGCGCAGACCAGACGGCGATTTCTCGAACGCCTTCCCTTGATGGCAGCCTTTCCGGGTCTGACGAGTCTCTCCCCCTCAACCTCGCCTAAGCGTCTGGCGGCAATACTGGTGGGCTATGTCATCAGATGGCACGGGGACAACATCGTGACGCGCCTGATGGAAGGTTACTGGATCAACCAGACCTTCTATCCGCCCCGCTGCCGGATTTCCTCTGTCTACACCCACGCCGTGCCCAACTACGATGTCAGCCGCCGTGCTGCTCAAGCCCATGGGGCGCAGATCTACTCCAGTGTCCGAGAAGCCCTTTGTCTGGGCTCGGACCAACTGGATGTGGATGGGGTCGTCGTCGTCGCCGAATCTCCGCCGGTTCTCTACTCCTTTGGTGAGAATCCCTACGGTGAGTTCCTCGAGCAGATCGTCGGGGTCTTTCGGCAGAGTGGACGGTCGGTCCCAGTGTTCATAGACAAGCACTTTTCCTCTCGCTGGGAGGAGTCGAAGTGGATCTACGATCAGGCCGCCGAGTTGGATTTCCCGCTTATGGGGGGCTCGACCATCCCCATCACCCACCGGAGGCCGCCGCTCGACGTCCCCTTGGAGACGGAAATCGAGGATGCCTTGGTGGTAGCGTCGATCCCGGGAGCCCATATCCAGTCGATAAGCTTTCATGCCCTGGAATTGCTTCAATCCCTGGTTGAGCGGCGCAAGGGAGGGGAGACCGGGGTGCGAGCGCTTCCTGGAGGGCGACGCTGTCTGGAAGGCAGGCGAAGAAGGCCTTTGGTCTCAAGAGCTGTTCGAAGCGGCCGTTGCCCGGAGTACCCGGTTCCCGGCTGGAGACGCCCGCGAAAGAGTCACAGACCCCATGGCAATACTGCTGCACTACAATGACGGCTTCAAGGCCGCAGTGGTGGGTGCTGCTGGGCTGGTGGGCGGGTTCACCCTGGCTGCCAAGGTAAGGGGGCGTCCCGATCCGCTGTCCACGCACGCCTACTATGTATCGGTCAACGCCAACAGCTTCAGCTGCCTGGTCCGCTACGCCGAGGACTTTTTCATCACTGGCCAATCGGCCAATCCGGTGGAGCGCACGCTCCTGGCCTCGGGTCTGATCGACTTCATCATGAGGTCCCGCGAGCAAGGACATAGGCTAGTCGAGACTCCGGAACTCGCCGTAACCTACCGCGGGCCGAAACAATCGGCTGTCTGCGAAGGACAGGGTTCCTGAAGGATCAGGCTCGCAGCCGGAGGCGGGGCTATCCTGAAACTTCATTTGGCTTTTCCTGAGGAACAAGGGTGTAACGCATTGATTCAGTGATCTTTTGGTCATGGAAGCCTGAAGCGCAAGCGAGGGGTTGGGAATCGGCAAGATTTTACTCAGGTGCCCAACCCCTCGCTCGCGCTTCAGGCTTCCTTAGCTCGGGAAGTTTCTTGCTCGAATGGGACCAGCACCGCTGGGGGCCCCACTAACCTAAAACTTCAATAGCGAGCAGTACCGGAAACAGCGGCAGTCAACAGAGCCGCGAGCGACTTGACGTGTCTGCAAGGTGGACCGCATTTCCGAGGAGCGACCGGTCAGCTGTACCATTCCCCGTTTATTGAGCCAGAGCTTTCCTTCTGGGATAATCCGATTCGCGCGTGGGGGTCATTGTCAACTGGGACGTCATTGGGCTTTCGCTTGAAAATTGTGCGGGTTGGAAACCGCGTGGGTGGTCCGCTTTCTCCTCGGAACTTGACTCTATTTTAAAGACCCTGACAGTCGCGCGCGGCTCTGTTGATCTCGCTGGCAAAATACTGATCGAGGTGAAGACAGACAAAGCTTCTTTCCTGTACGATCCGGCGCAGCCGGTGGCGGGGCTAGGCTGAAACTTGAATAGTGAGCAGTGGCGGAAATAGCTGTAGCCGTGCGAATTGGCTGGCACTACGATGTCGAGTCTGGCTAGCGGCCGGATCTCGTCACCTGAACCGGAAAGAGTAGAGGTCGGCATCCCGGATCACGAACCTCAGACGGATCGACCGTCCCGCCAGTTGTCCCACTGCGCTGCCGCTCTGCCAACGAACGATTCTGTG
This sequence comes from Acidobacteriota bacterium, assembly GCA_965219005.1. Lineage (GTDB taxonomy): Bacteria > Acidobacteriota > UBA6911 > RPQK01 > JAJDTT01 > CAUZIZ01. The sequence continues at coordinate 2,062,226 of CBDCMS010000004.1, forward strand.
CAGCTCATCACCAAAGATGGGACCGCAGTCGGCGAGAGAGTAGCCGTTCAGCGGTCGGCCAGCTTGATCCTGGATCTCGACCCGGATATCCCCGGCGGCAGAGGTAGAAAAGCTCATCACCATATTCTGTCCCTGGAATTTCAGTGGCTTGGTGACAAACTCGCCTCCACCCAGAGGAGCACCAACCGAGGCGAACCCATCGATGCGGAGACTGTAGCGTCGCAGCTGGCTGCTCGTGCCGGTCCAGTAGCTTTCCGTTACATACACCGATAGTTCGTTGGGTGCCCCCTCGATCGCCGACTCCGTCTCGACTATTCCCCAGGTCTGGTAGTTGTCCCCGTACACCCAGTTGTCCTTGGGCCGGAGGCCAGGCCGGATGAATGCTTCGTCCCAGCGTCGGAAATTCCTGGCATCTCGGCTGCTCATGAAGAGGCCATCGGTCAGTGCGCTTCCTTCCCTCTCTGAGGTCTCACGGCGGAGCTTTCGATGTTTCAGTCCGGGAAGGGCCTCCATGGCATCGGACCAGCCCCGGTCGATATAACGGGTGGGAAAGCCCAGTAGGATGTGAGGAGCTCGATAGTAGGGAAGAATCTGGTTGGTGTAGAGCTGCTCTCTGGGAGCCCCCGGATACTCAATCCAGACCGGATCGCTCCAATGGAGGAAATCCGACGACTGGGAGACCAAGATGTCCCGTTTTCCGTCTCGCATCGCTCGTTGAAAACAGAGGTAGTGACCCCGCACGCTATCCCAGAAGGCTACGTTCTGCGAGTCGAAGTGGTTTGGAATCGTGGGGCGCAAGACCGGTTTCTCGCTCATGGGCTCCCAGCGTAGGCCGTCGCTGCTCTTGAAGGCGTACATTCCAGCAACCTCACTCTTGCGTGGGTCTCCCGCCATCGCCTTGTACCGCTCCCCAGGTTTGGCATCGGGATTCGTATCCTTGAATGGAGCGAATCCGACCGTGGTCATGGCCTTCAGGCCGCTCCCATTCCAGACGATATTGTTCGCGTCGGAGCCCTCGAACTCGTACAGGCCTAGTTTTGGCTTGGTCCAGTGGATTCCGTCCCTGCTCTCGGCGTAGCCAACCAAAGGCTTATGGGAGGGCGGCTCTCCCACGAGCTCCTGGGAGGCAGTCTTGTAGTACATCCGATAGAGTCCACCATCCTGGAACACGGTGTGATATGAGCACGAGTTTCCCTCCCAAGGCTCGTCGTGGACGATCGAGATCTCGCGAGGCGTAGGTTTGTGAAGCCGTAGCGCTGCACCACCGCTCATACGGTCGATCAGGTGTTCATCCAGCATCAGCTCCAGGCGGGATCCGATCTCCACGACATTCTCCAGACCTTCGACTGGCGTGATCAGGCTCAGGGCAAGACCGGTGGCAAGAAGTAGAACAGTTACTGCTTTCATCTTCGATTATCCTCGTATCAGCCGCCTCTTGTGAAACTCGTTCCAAGGGGTCAATATTGAGACTCCTATGTTCGCACTCTCAGGTCGTAGAGGGAAGATGCTCCCTTGCTTTCTCACTGCCGTTCTAGCTGGGTTGGGACTCTCGGCCTGCTCGTCCGGGGAGGCCGTCGACGAGTCTGACTCGATCGATAGGGAAGAAGTCCAGCGCGAGTTGCGCCGGGCCGTCGAGTTCTTCCGGACCAGCGTCTCAAACCAGGGTGGGTACCACTTCCGATACAGCTCTGACCTGTCGTACGGCCGTTCCGAGGCTGCCGAAGGACCCTCTCAAGTGACGGTTCAGAGAGGGGGTACTCCCGTCGTAGGACTCGCCTACCTGCGAGCCCATGCAGCCACAGGGGATGCTTTCTATTTGGAGGCGGCTCGAGAAACGGCTCAAGTTCTGGCGCACGGCCAGCATTGTTCCGGTGGGTGGGACTACATTATCGAACTGGATCCCGTGAAGCGCAATGACTATCCCTACCGCGTCGAAGGTGACTGCAAGGAGAGGCTCGCGCCGGAGTCGGATGCGGACGCAGGTAACCCCCCTCCTCGGACCACTCTCGACGACAATGTCACACAGGCCGCGGTCAGGCTCTTGATGCGGGTGGATCGGGAGCTGGCATTTCAGGACGAGGCGATCCATCAGGCTGCACGCTACGCTCTGGACCAACTGATTCTGGCGCAATATCCCAACGGTGCCTGGCCCCAGCGCTACTTTGAGTTCCCGGATCCAGATGCCTTTCCGGTGAAGGCTGCTAGCTTTCCTGACTCCTGGTCGCGAGCTTGGCCAGGGCCGGACTACCGCAGCCACTACACCCTCAACGACAACGCGATGCTGGACATGATCGACGCATTCCTCGAAGCAGCGCGTATCTACAAAGAACCTCGCTATCAGGCGGCGGCGGAAAAGGGTGGCGACTTCCTGCTTCTAGCTCAGATGCCTGAGCCTCAGCCCGCCTGGGCCCAACAGTACGACGTCGACATGCACCCGGCCTGGGGGAGAATCTTCGAGCCTCCCTCGGTGACCGGTTCCGAGTCCCAGGCTGTCTTGAAGGTTTTGCTGGTGCTGTATCGGGAGACCGGCAAGAAGAAATATCTTGACCCGGTGAGGCGAACAATTGACTATCTGAGGAGATCGGGTCTGGACGTCCAGGGTAGTCCCGCTCTCAGCAGAAGAAAGAGATGTTCCCCCGATGAGCTTTGTCTGGCACGCTTCTACGAGCTTCAAACCAATCGTCCCCTTTTCATCAGCAAGGGCAGCAGGGTCCGGGTAAGGGGAGGGAAGAGCGATCTATTGGATGGGTACGAGTTGACGTACAGCGATGAAAGGGTCATCACCCACTATGGCCTTTGGACCAGTGGCAGAGAGCTCGACCAGATTGCCGAGGAGCAGCGCGGTCTGCTCTCTGCCGATCCGGCGACAGTGCGACGACAGGAGCGACTCCATGGACTCTCACCCTGGGCAGGTAGACCCCTGAACCCTTCGAAGGCCGAGTTAGTAACCCAGGTAAGGAAAGCTCTGGCGAGCCTGGACTCGAGGGGGGCATGGGTGGAGGAGGGCTCCATTGGAAAAGCAGACAACGTGGTGTCGCTCTTCGCCGCGGAAGAAATGGTCGTGACTATCGGAGATAGAGCCTTCCCCCTAGGAGAGAACCAGACGCTCTCGGTCTTCCGAGGCGAGAAAAGACCCTCGGAGAGGATCATCAGCTCCAACACGTTCGCCCGAAACGTGGGACTCCTCGCCGCCTATCTGGGTCAGGTCGCGCCGGGCCACTAAAGCGGTCTGATGCCCGCCCCATTTTGAGAAAGAAACTTCCCGAGCCATGGAAGCCTGAAGCGCGAGCGAGGGGTTGGGGACCTGAAAGATGTGTCACCAAGAGGGCACCTGATCGGAGAGGAGAAAAGAGCCACGGATGACCTGTATTGTTTGCGGGGGGGCCACGTCCCAGAGAGAGAGAGGAAACCGCAAGATCTTGCCGATTCCCAACCCCTCGCTCGCGCTTCAGGCTTCCATGGACTAAAGAACGCTGAATCAATGGGTTACACCCTTGTTTCTCAGGAATGGCAAAATGAAGTTTCAGCCTAGCGGCGGACGCGGATCAGGCTGCGCCTTCGCTGGGGTCGATCTGGATGATCGTGTGTCCTCTGTTTTCCACCAGCCAACTGCGTTCTCATGGTGCTGGTCCCTGACGTGAATTGAGATCAGACCTCCCAGACCAGCCCCACTGATGCGTGCGCTGGCCTGGTCTGGGCCACAGGTCTTGTCCATGAATTCACGGAAATCATCTACTGAAGCATCGATGCTGGGGAGGCTGCGTTGGAAAGCTTCTCGGGGTTCGGTTCGGCCCCAATCGGTCAGCGACGGCAGACCCTCGGGAGTCTTCTCGAATGGATCGTAGATGGCTCGATCTCCATCGTGAGCCTGATTGCAGAGGCGAACCAGTGTGGAGATCTCTCCGGCCGATAGGGCATCGATATAGAGCGATGCCCGTCTGATCTCCTGGATCGCGTAACAAGCCATCTGGCGCATTGGAATACGGGCCATTGAAACAGCCTGGTAGCCGAGCGGCGACAGCTCAGCGGCTAGCGCTACCAGCTCTTCCTGCAACTCGGGGAGCGACGCTTGAAGCAACCCTTTGGATTCGCTCCAGCGTCCAATCATTGGGAATCCGCTCGAGAAGCTGTTTGACTCGGGCTGGGTAGGAGTCATCTCTAAGTGTTCCGGCCGGCGTCAACTCGCGCAAGAGTCCGCAACGCGAGACCTGGCTTCCACTCGACAATAGGATCTCCTCCAAGGGACGGAGATCCTCTACGGTTCGCGAGAGGTGGCGCATCCAGAGGACTGCCAAGGGCGGAGCTACATTACCTAGCGTCTTGGTATGTCTAGAGAAGCTGCTGAGCCAGGGGTCTGATCCCTGGCCTTCCATTCGGTTCACGCCCGAATCAACGGCGAAGACGCGCAGATCGGATGGGATGAGGGGTCGTTGCTCGAGGTGGTCCGGTGAGTACCAGAGAACGGTCGCCCTGTTCCGGCGGCCTTCAAGAATGGCGGTGATGTCCGACATGCCTCCCTGATCTCCCACGAGATAAGCTGCGTAGTCCAGCTGCTTGAGCTCTGAGGGAGACAGTAGAGGTCCAGAACTCCCCTGGGATAGCTCCCAGAGCGCGTTCAGGGCAATGCCCAGGCCTGCTGGGAGTGCGGAGGAAGCACTCAACCCCTTGCCAGATGGGAGATCGCTTTCCGAAATCAGGATTCGCAGACCCTGGTTCCTGAGTGCCCGTTGGCGGTGACCCTCCGAATCCAACCAGCCGGTCCGGATGAACGCGAGCGTCCCTTTGATCAAACCCTCCCAGGTATGGCTTGTATCTTGCTGCTGTGTCCAGCGGAGCCAATCCGATCGCCCTCGGATCTTCTGGGTGTTGTGGGGAAGCGCATCGGCATCTGAGATCCCAAAGTCCAGAGACGGATGGACCGAGTCCAGGTTCTCGGCCCGGACCCGACCGTCTGTGGTGCGCTGGACCAGAGCCAGAAAGCTTTGATGAGTTGCTACATCTACCGACATTCCTCCGATGGAGGGTAGATCGCAGTGACCGCCGAAGATGCGGGCACGGTCCGGGCAGCGGACTAGAGCAAGGGGTTCTCCGTCCACAAAGATCCGACGCCCGGGGGCATTGCTGATTAGTTTCCTGGCCTTGTCTACTTCGGTATTGAGATGTCGTGAGTCTACCAGCCCGCCCAAGGCATGGCGCAATCCGCCGGGCTCCGAATCGCCGGCAGACCCGCACCACTCGGAGAGAGAGAGGTTAGCGGCAGAGTCTGGATTGTCTGAGGTTCGTTGTCTTGGCACCAGGACTCTAGCGACTCCACGGGGGAAGCAGGGTAGGCTGGTTGGCATATCTCCGCATCTGGAATGTGAGGTGATCTCCGCAACCTGACTTCAAGCGGATGGTTACGGACGATCCATCAATCCGCTCTTCTTGGCCCTTTCGCTTCACGGTTGTGAACCGATGCTCTGCATATGCCCCGGCCTGAACGATAAGTTCTCGGGGATGCACCGGGTTGAGATTGACCAGCGTCACACTGACCGAATCGGCGGTTAGCTTGTCCACTAGGGCAGCCACGTCCTCGGGAGGTCCCGAGCGCCGTTTGGCAGGATCGAAGTAGCGCAACCGACTGTGCAGAGTCCGGACGACACCGGTCGAGTAATAGCCGCCCAGCATCAGGTTGTTGAGGGCTTCGGTTCGGGCTGGATTGAAGGACATGAACCAGTCCGCCAGCCGGGTGTCAGGCGTCGTCGGGTCCTCATCAATCTTGCGAGCGGCCTTTCTGACTGATTCCAGGTCGAGGCGCAGAGTCTTCTCCGGATACTCGGGATCATTCCCCTCCAGGAAACCGATCCAGCCTTTCTTGGGGATTCGCCTCAAGTCTCGGCGATCCATCGACCACATAAAGATCTCGGTCAGAAGGTTGTGGGGCAGCTTGTTGGTCCAGTTGTACCACTCGGCCCGCTCCGAGTACTTGTAGCCGCGAGGATCGCCGTAGTTCCAGGGGACCATCGTCTTCCCGGCGACGACCTTCTTGAGGGCGTAGAGGTTGTCCAGCTGGCGACGCAGCACAGCAATGTAGGCGGGATCGCCAGTCAGCAGGAAGGCATTACCAAAGCCGTCCCAGGCCCAGGTAGAAGTTTCCACGATGCTTGACGTAACCCACTTCAGCGTCGAAGTTGCTGAAGTTCCAGCCGTACAAGCCTTTCCACCACTGTCCCGAAGCGCCACCCAGCTTGCCGTCCAGGCCCACCTTGGTCGGGATGTTCCCGCCGTTTGAGTCGATTCGCTCCTTCCAGGCACCGACATACTCCAGAAGCCAATCTCGGTACTTCCTTTCTCCGGTGAGGGCGTAGGCGTTTATAGCAGGGTTGGTGGCGTACAGATTCAAGTGGCTGTCGCCCGCACTATCGATGTAGTTCTCGCAGTGAGCCAGCATCTTCGGATAGTGTTCGTCGAAGTCGATCATCTGCCCCGTACCGGCGGCACTGTGGAGGAAGTGGAAGCGCCCGCTGAGAGGATCTCCGACCCAGTCGTAGACCGTCGGTTTGCGCATCATGGGACCCTTGCTGCCGGTCCAGAGACTCCGAATCACTTTGTGCACGGGATCGTAGTTGGGGGCCGCCGGATCTTCGTTCATGTAGAGTCCGGCAAAGCGTTTCATGCGCTTTCTGAAGATCGGGTCTTCCGGCGCCGAAAGCCCAAGGGAAAGGAAGGACTGCGTGCCTTCCAGCGTGTGAGCCCAATCAGACATCGTGATGAATTCCTGAAAGTAGGTCCCTTCCCGAGCCAGGTCGGTCTTGACGGTTCGCAGCTCAGAGTACTGGCGCCAGTAACCTTCCTGCGCTCGGTGGTAGTTCTCCAGAACCGAATCGGCGCCACCCAGCGCGTGAAGTAGAGGCCAGTTGTTGAAGGTCTCGATGGCATCGTCAGGACCGTCGATGACACCCCAGCGGGGGCGGTGGAGCAGGTATCCTCTGTCGTCGAGAGCCCATTCGGCCAGCAGTCGACAAGCCTCGGACGAAGACCGAAGCAGCGCCCGCTCCAGCAGGGCCCAGGTGGGAGGTGCCATAGGTGTGTCGACGACCAGCGTACTGCTGGCGGCGAGGGAAGGGCTCAGCAAGATGAGAAAGACTGTCAGAATTCGGCACGCAAATCTTGTCCGGCGCAAGATAAGACGTGGAGAAGTCGAGTTCCACTCGGAGGGGGTACTGTGAAGACTGGAGGTTGCTATTGAAGGGTGGACATGATTGACCATGACCACATTCTACATCGCTCTGTGGCCTTTTCTACGAGGGGTTTCTGCGAACGGGAGTCCTAGTCGAACCAGAAAGAGTATAGATGGGCCTGTTGCAGCCGAAACTGGAGTCGGACGGTTTGCCCCTTCAGGGAATCCAGATTCCCGGCTTCTGTGAACGTCAGGATCTGATTCGAAGAATCTCCGGTGAATGGCAGCGCTCGGTCGAAATCCCAATCCGGGAGCCATTTCCCATCGAACTCGCCGTCTCCACGGCGGATCGCCACCCGGATCGAACCTTCTCCGGATGTCTTGCCGTTTACGCGGAGCCTACCGCCAGGGCACTCCAGGGGCCGCGTCAACACGAACCCGATTTCGGGCGCTTCGAGTGAGACGAACCCGTCTTTTCGCAGACTCGCGAGGCAGATGTTGGAGTTTCCGGGCATACGCACGTGCAGCTGCTCCCGTCCGGCATAGTAGAAGTCGATCCGATCCTCGCGCTCGATCAGGCCTACTGCTGGGTACACCATGCCCCAGTCGTAGCTGCCGGCGGGGCCGGTGGGCAGAAAGATGGGGCGCTCTGGGTGGCGCTCCCAGTGGATTCCATCGCGGCTCCAGGCCAACTGCAGATCGACCTGCATATGTTTTTCCGGCTTGGCGTTCCAGTCGAGCGGTTGCTGTTTGTAGAACATCTCCAGGAAACCCAGGTAGACGCCCTGATAACGGCTGACAGTCATTCCATAGAGGGAGAACGGATCCAGCTCATCAGGTCGGATGATCTGCGTCGGTTGGCTCCAATGAACCAGGTCGGAACTTTCAGAATAGGCAATGCGACGAATTTGAGTCGCATTGATCGGCGGGCGCCGATAGAGCATGAAAACATCTCGCTCGGGGTTGTAGAGAATCTGGTTCTCGCAGTCACTCTGACCCCTGAATATGGGGTTCTCTTTTTGATCTTTCCAGTGGACACCGTCGTCGCTGAATGCGATACGGATTTCCATGCCCCCACCGGGCATCCTCAGCGCGGAAGGGTCTCGCCCCAGCTCACCACTGTGGTACGTCATGAGAAAACGGCCCTTGTGACGCCATTTTTGGGGTAGTTCGGTTACGGCGACGGAAGTACTCCGTCCTGGCTGGTTGAAGAAGATGTTCGGTGATTCGACACCCTCGATCCGGTGGAGTTCGAGTTTCGGCGAGCGCCAGCTGATACCGTCTTCAGATTCGTAGTAGAGTCCGTAGTGATGGTCGGCGTCCCGGTAGCTTCTCCAGCTGTTGGCCCACATGCGGAAAAGCTTCTCCTGGCTGTCATAGATTACGCTGGGAGTGCCCAGGCCTTCAGTATCTTCGTAGTCGAGAAAGGGCTTGCCCCGGATGAGAGGGTTGGATGCGTGTCGAAGCGGTTGATGCACGACCCTCCGACAGCCCGCCATATCTTCAACTACATAGCTGTCCATCAGTAGCTGACGCTCATGGCCCAGCTTCAGGGGTCGGGTAGGTCCCAACGCGTAGGAGCCTTCGATCGAGGTTCCTTTGACATACTTTGAACCGGAGATGTTGCCCTCGGTGACAATATGGCCGGTCCCGTCGAAAGTCCCTCGCTTTTCCGAGATCTTGGTTTCCGCTTGTGCCATGGCCGTGGAGGCGAGGCTGACTAAGCACGTGAATGAAACGATACAGCGGGTCAGGTTCATAGCTATCTCTCCAATCGCTAAACACTCAGCATCATCAACATGAAGACTCCAAGCGTCGCCATCACAGTGACACCCGCGATGCCTGTGGAAAGGAGTCCCAGAGCACGGGAGTGCAGCCATCCCGAGCAGCCTATGCCACAGGTAAAGAGGAAGAGGCCAAGGGTAAATGAAAGGAGCTTCATATTGTAAAGATAGGGTGTGATATCGTTCATCTTGCTAGTCTCCAGAAGTCGAGCGATCGACGTGTTAGCACTGCTTATATCCTGTGCCGGATCTCACGAGAAAGAAACTTTTCTTCGAATCAGAGTCGATCCCTTGGTTCCAAAGTTGAGAGTAGGAGGACGGGCATTCTTGCCCGTCTGTTTTCTCGACGGGTAGGAATGCCCATTCTACCCGCTTCAACTCCAATTACCGCCAGTTTCAGCATCCGAATTTGCCCCGAAGTTCTCCAATGGATTATAAGAGCGGTAATAGTTCCTACGCAGCATCAAGTCAAGGGGTTGAAGACATGACACCGGAAGAAGCCTACTTGTTCGATCTCAATGGCTATCTCATCCTGCGGGAGGTTCTGCCCCGGGATCTGGTCAGGGATCTTAACGGTGAAATCGACAGGGTCGAAGCGCTTAGCAACGAGGAAGCGGCCGCACTGGGAGCTCCTCGAGGCTACTATCGGGAGGAAGGGGACCAACTGCCCGTCGACTATTCGTGTCCCCTTCTGAAGTGCGGTGAGGTCTTCGAACGGCTAATCGATTGGCCGGCTACCGTTCCCAGCGTCGAAGCCATGATCGGCGAGCCTACCCGCTTGGATGCACTGCACCTTCTGGTGCGCCAATCGGGCCGGTCCACGGTTTTTCACCACGGTTATTCAGAACTCCTATCCTACAGCGAATTCGCGGTGACCAATGGGGAATTCAAATGCGTGAGCGTGAAGATCGGCTATGCCTTAACGGATGTCGCGGTGGAGAACGGGTGCTTTGCCGTGATCCCAGGTAGTCACAAGAGCAGCTACGCCAATCCCTACCACCTGGAGGAACCGGATGAAACCCATCCTTTGGTTCAGGCCTGTCCCTGCAAGACCGGAGATGCTGTGATCTTTTCCGAGGATCTGACTCACGGCGCCGTGCAGAATCGAAGCGGCAAACTTCGGCGCACGATCTTCGCCTCCTATGCACCCGCTTTTCAGGCGGCCTGGGACGATCAACTGGATATGGCCGAAGGATTCGAGGAGAGGGCCACTCTCAGGCAGCTGGAACTCGTCCAGGGCCCATCCCCTTTTGGCGGGGCTGGGGGCTTCAATCAGGGACCGGTCAGGAATGCCGCATCCGATTAGATCGAGACATGGAGCCAAGAAGTAGAAAAAAGAAGAACGTCCGGCCTTTCCAGGTCGGTACTGGTCAGCGCAATCTGTCCGAAGAAGAGCGTTACGCCTTTGACGTTACAGGATTTCTGGTGCTGGAGAGTCTGCTGACGGCCGACGAGGTGAGCGAAGCGCGGGGCAGGTTGGAAGTGGCTCTCTCCAACCCTTCCCCTGAGGTCAAGCGGCAGCAGAACGGTCCCGAAGTCGAGCTGTTGAATGTGATTGAGTGCGGAGGCGTTCTGGAAGATGCGATAGCGTCGAATCGCCTCGTGAAGGTAATGGAGGAGCTAATCTGGGGGAGTCAAATCCGCCTGGTAGCCTCCCGTGCCATTCTCAGAGAAGCGGGTATCACGGCTGAGATTACGCAGGGGGGACTGGCCGATCCCAGGCGCTACACCCGTTACCGTAGCTTCATCGAGGGTGAGATGCGCTGCCTGATGGTATCGTGTCTGGTCGCTCTCGACAACACGACCAGCGGTGATGGGAGCTTCTGTGTGATTCCCGCGAGCCACAAGAGCAATTTCCCTCATCCCTATTCGCAGGCCAATCTGCAAAAGGTAGCAGCTTTGAGGGATCTGTCTCTGGCGGCGGGCTCCGCCGTTGTTTTCAGCGAGAGCCTCTCACACGCGATGAAGGCTTCCAGCTCGCAGGGAAAGCTGTGGCTACTCTATCAGTACGGCCCCTCCTACATGGTCAGTTGGCCAGGCTGTGAGATTTCAAAGGAGCTGAGAGAGCGGACCTCGGGCGATGAAACCAAAGCGCGACTTTTGAGAGACCCCTACTACCATCCTTGACCTTACTTGCCACCTTCAATAGTGATGCAGTGACCGGTACCGGAAACAGCCAAAGCAAACAGAGCCGCGAACGACTTGACTCGTTAGCAACATGAGGCCAGGTTCCGAGGAGAGAGCGGACAGCAGCAAGATCTTTCGAGCTCACCTCATTCAAAGAACCCGGTTCCTGGAGCCAGGTGTTGTCGGCAGACTTCCTCGTTCAACTCCACCCCCAGCCCCGGAGCGTCTGAGATCTCGAGATAACCGTCCCGGTAAATGGGTCCGTCCCGCAGGATGATGTCCTGCCAGTAAGGCAGGTCGACGCTGTCGGATTCCAGGGTCAGGAAGGAACGGATTGCCATGCAAGCATGTCCCGAAGCGATGGTTCCCACCGGAGAACACATATTGTGACAGGCCATGGGAATGTTGTAGATATCGGCCCAGTCGGCGATCTTTTTGGTCTCGAGTAGTCCGCCACTTTTCTGCAGGTCGGGTTGAATGATGTCGCAGGCTCGTTTCTCGATGAAAGGTCTGAAACTCTGCCGGGCATAGAGGTTTTCCCCAGTACAGATGGGGGTTTTGGAGGCCGCCGTGATCCGAGCGAAGGCATCGGCGTCGTCCGGTGCGATGGGATCTTCGAAGAACCAGAGATTCAGATCCTCGATCATCTGAAGGAAGCGGAGGACGTCACCCGTGTTGTATCTCCAGTGAACGTCTACAGCGAAGGGGAAATCCTCTCCCACAGTTGCACGGATCTTCTCCAGCACCCTGGCCCATTGCCTGAACTCCGAGGGCAATGGACTCTTGTTCCACTCCCTCTCCCGAAACCTCTTTGGGTCGAGCTTTCCCCCGACCGAGACCTTGATAGCTTGAAAGCCCGCCTCCAGTGAGCGCTGGGCTGCCTCCGCCCAAGCCGCAGGATCTGCAGTGTCTGATCCATCGGCGTCGTGGTAGATGAACAGCTTGTCTCGAAACTTGCCACCTAGCAGGACGTAGACCGGCACGTTCAAGATCTTGCCGGCGAGGTCCCACAGAGCCGTCTCGATTCCGCCGATGGCTCCGCTCAGATCGCCGGATCGAGATCCCTCGTAAAGCAGGGTTTCCGCCATCTTCTGATAGAGATAGTCGACTTGTAGGGGATCTTCGCCGGATATGAGCGCACGCAGTCGATCGATGTGGGCAGGGATTGCCGAACCGATGTGGGCCTCTCCCAGCCCGTAGAGCCCAGAGTCGGTTGTGATTTTCACCAGGTGTGCTGGATAGTAGGAGAGCTCGACCGAAGCCGTCTTCACGTCCACGATCTTGACCTTGCCCACTTCGCTGGCGGCAGCCGGCGCGGCTTTCATCAGGGACGAGTGTTCCAGGGAAAGGGAGGCCGCCCCGGCCCCTGCCATCAGCATCTGCCTTCTAGTCCACATCGTGCTTTTTCCTCCACAAGGAAAAGTGTTTTAGCGTTCCGATTTTCCCGGTCCTACCCCTGGAACCGGATTGAGTAGAGATCTGCGTCGCGCAGCTGAATCCTCAACCTGGTGGATTTACCCCGCAGCGCGGTCAGATCACCACCATTCTTCCAGGTGACCGGACGCTCGATTGTGTCGCCGAAGTGATCGGAGCAGTCTGCCAACGAGAAGCCGTCGATGGGTTTCCCGGTTGAATCCTGCAGCTCGATCCGGACGCTTCCGGCTGCCGAGGTTGCGAAGTTCAGCGTGAGTTGAGAGCCAGAAAACTTCAGCGGCGGGGTGATCACCTCGCCCCCGCTCATTGGAGCGTTGAGCGAGACGAAACCGTCCAGACGCAAGGTATAGCGCCTCAGGGCACTACCCTTGCCGGTCCAATAGCTCTCGACCGCATAGAGGGACAGCTCGTTGGGCGCATCCGTCAGATCGGAACTGGTCTCAACCAGATGCCAGGCGATGTACTGATGTCCGTAGTGCCAGGTATCTGTTCGCTCGATGCCAGGTCGTAGGAAGGCTTCGTTCCAGCGCTTGAACTTGAGGCCGTCCCCGCTCGCCATCAGCAGTGCTTCGGTGACGGCGGTACCGTAGCGCTCGACCGACGAAGCTCGCACTTGCCGGTGCGCCAGCTCTGGCAACGCCTTCATCGAATCGGACCAGCCACGGTCGATGTAGCGAGTAGGAAAGCCGATCAGGATGTGCGGGGCACGATGGTAGGGCTTCACTTGATTCGTGTACAGGTGCTCCGCGGGTGAGTCTTCGTAGACGAGGTCAACAGGTTTACTCCAGTGCACCAGGTCGTCGGAGGTCGCCGTCCGGATGTCTCGGATTCCCTCTTTGAAGATCCGCCAGTAAGCGCGATATTTTTCGATCGTCGGGTCCCAGAAGGCTAGATTCTGGGAATCGAACGCACCCAACTTGGCCAGCATCGGCTCGTCAGTCATGGGTGACCAGTGGATTCCGTCGGGGGACTTGAAGGGCAGCAGAGCGTTCGGATCCGAAGACCGGACGATCGCCTTGTAGCGCGCGTCAGAGCCGGCGTTCGGGTTCGTATCCTTGAAGACGGCGGGGTGGCCGGCGTCGACATTGAGCGCTCCCCGAGGGCCACTGGCAATGGCGATGTTGTTCTTCTTGGAACCTTGGAACTCGTGCAGGCCGAGCTCCGGTTTCCGCCAATGGATACCGTCGTTGCTCTCGGCGTAACAGCAGTAGAGAGGGTGGCTCTTGTTGTTGAGTTTTCCCTGAGTGGGCTCCAGGTGCCAAGCTTTGTAGTACATGCGGTAGAGGTCACCGTCCTGAAAGACGCTGTGATAGCCGCTGCCGCTGCCTTCCCAGGGCTGATCGTGGACCAGAACACGCTCTCGCGGCACCGGATGGTGAAGTCGCAGAGACGCCCCACCCTCCATACGATCGATCAAATGGTTGTCGAGGAACAGTTCCCGCCGTGAGCCGATGTCAAGGGCTCCCGCTGCCCCCGCCTGGGCAGTGCCGGGAGCGGTGAGCGCGGTGGAGCTCGAGGCTGTAAGACCCAGGACAGTCGCACTCTTGAGCCAGTCACGTCGGGAAAGATCAGTCTGCTTCATGATGTTTCTCTCCTTTGTCTGCCATGAAAGATGATGAGCGGGCCCTTCGTCAAGTACTCGGATCGGGATTGACGTCTTCTCCCGTCGCATGCCGAAAATGGTGTCTCAGACCCAGAAAATCGTGCTTCTCGATCCAACCCGGGACGATGAAAAAGAGGGCGACGAAGGTCGCTCCGACTAGAACGGTTGTAACCGGGTCGATGCTTAGGATGGAACCGAAGTAGGTGTAGGCAAGGGTCAAGGGAGTCATCCCGATGGCAGTTGCGAGAACGAAGCGGCGCAGCGACATGCCGGTTAGCCCCGCACCATAGCTGACAATGTCGAACGAGACAAAGGGTAGGAGTCGCGAGACCAGCACGACTCGGGCCAAGAGCTTGTCTGAACATTCCACGCAGAAGTTGATGTGTCCCGTGAGGACACGCTCCAGGAATTGACGCCCGAGAAACCGGGCAATCAGGAATGCCAGACTGGATCCCAGGACGCCTCCAAGAATGGAGTAGAGGCCTCCCTGAAAAGGGCCGAAGAAGGCGCCAGCGGCCAGCGTCAGGGGGAGGCCGGGAATGGGGCTGAGGATGACGGCTGTGGTCATGAGGAGAACGAACAGCACGGGGGCAAAACTGCCGGCTTCTTGCAGCCATCTCTCGATGTTCTTCGGATCCAAAAGCTGAACCAGATCGCCAATTGGGACCAGGATCAGAAGGATCAGAAGGGCGATCCCGGCTAGTCCCTTGATCAGCATTCGAATCCTCTTGAGGGACTAGCCGGCAGCGCACTTGTAGGCTCTCTATTCGAACTGGAACGAGTAGAGTTTGGCATTACGGATCCAGAAACGAAGCTGAAGCGGGCGCCCTGCCAAGGAGCTCAGGTCGCTCTGACCTCCCCAGCTTGCCTTGAATCGGCCCGCCTTGGTGAACCGATCGGAGTCGTCAAGCGAGAAGCCTGCAATAGGTTGGGTCTGGTGATCCAGGATCTCCACCTTGATTTCAGCGACGCCGGACCCGTCGTTGTGCCGGGCCGGCTCCAGATTGACCCAGAGATTGGACCCCTTGAAACTGAAGCTCTGCGTGAGTAGGACGCCGGGGCGCAGCTTGCCCGCGTCGATGGAAACGAAGCCATCCTCCGGAAGCGTGGCCAGGGCAGGTGCCCGAAGGGCCGAGTCCCCCATGAGAAAGAGCTGCTCCGGGCCTCGCCAGTTGGCACCGGTATAGTAGATCCAGACCTTGCCCCCGTGCATGATCGGCGGTTGAACATAGAGGCTCACCGTGTCGAAGCTGCCTTCATCTCCCGGCCGGATCAGCGGCTCGCGGAATCTGCGGTCGTAGTGCACCCCATCGCGGCCGAAGGCAAGGGTAGGGTAGTGGAGTGTGTTGGTAGTCCTGAAGATCCAGGGCAGCCCGATGTAGGTACCCTCATAGGTGACGACGGGGAAGAGGTAGAACTCGCTGTCTATATGATCCCGTTCGTCTGGTACGATGATGTTCTGGGGAAGACTCCAGCTCTTCAAGTCGGGGCTCTCGGCCCTTCCTACCATTCTCACCCCCAGCGGGCACTTTCGGTGCAAGCAGTTCTCGATGTGAGCCGCGTAGACCCGACGAATCGGATCCCAGCCCATGTAGTGCGTCGGTCCCCAACGTCCCGGCTCGGGTGTGGTGTCCATAACCGGATTGTCGGGCTCGGCAGTCCACTCGAAACCATCTGGGGAGTAGTAGAGGTGCAGCTGCATGCCCGGAGGATCCTTGGAGCGTGTGTGGCCGATCGCCTTGTAGCGTTTGGCCGGGTCCTTCTCGTTGGGGTCCAGGAAGGTTGGAGCCCGGCTGCCTTTGGGTAGGATGTTGTTGGATCTAGAGCCGTTGAACTCCACCTTACCCAGATCGGGTTTTTCCCAGTTGAAACCATCCTTGGAGGTAGCAAAGCAGAGTCTGTAGGTGTACTCGTTGTGATCTCCGACGTACTGGTAGGCAGCGTCGACACGTTCTCGGACCGAGCCCTTCTCGGTCCAATGGTAGTCGGATAGCTGACCGCCCCGCTCGGCCTTCCACTGCTGCGTGGTCGAGTACCACATCTTGAAAAGGCCCTTGTCCTCGTCGTACATCACTTTGGCAACAGGACTCAGGCTGCCCTCCCAGGGACGATCCGGCTTGATCACGGGATTGTTGGGTGCCTTGGTAGCCGTGTTCAGAACCTGCCGGGCATCGGTGAGGCTCTGGATCATGTAGTCGTCGATGAACAGCTGCTTGCGGTTTCCGATCTCCAACACGGCCGGAGGCAGTTTCGCTGCCTGAGTGTTGAGGATGGAGGATGCCAGAAGGCAGAAGCCTCCCAGGAAAACATGAGTTCTCATTTCGTCTCTCCCCCTTTTGGAAGTCAAGTATTGCTGCCCTCCCATTCTGCCGTCAGAAATCCTGATTACAAGTCCCCGAGGTGAAACCCAACCTGAAACTTCACCTAGCCTTGGCCTCCAGGCCGAAGTCTTTTTCTTCCGAGCCCTTGGCTTGGGACGGCGGTCTGGAGACCACCGCTATGCCGGACTATTCCGCTTCCTGGAGCAGCATCTCATGGATCTGAGTGAAGCCAAGGCGTGGAAGCTCTTCCCGGGGATCTAGGGAATAGAATGTCGTGCCGCCAAACTGGAAGCCCGATTCCTCGGCCTTCTGCTGAGCCTCAGCGGCAATCGCTTCGATCAGAGAGCGAGCCTTGGATCTCTCCACTACATCGAAAGCCCTCTGGTGGAGGTCGGGTGCACCTATCTCCAGAGCCAGCCTTGACAGGGACTCGACCAGGAGATCGTAGGGTCCGGATCTGCTGCTGGACTGAAGTGCTTTGAAGCTTTCCGTGGCGATGTTCTTGCGCATGGCGTCGATCAGGCCACAAACTTCGAGCAGCACGTTGGAGGCTCCAATCCACTGCTCGACCGACCGGACCCATCGGGGCTGTTCCATGGGAATCGGTACGACAAAGTTGCGAAACTGATCATCCCCCGTGGTCGATGGCGCCTCGAACAATGGCGAAACACGATGGGAGCGACATCTCGGTTGAACGTGACCGTCTTCTTTCCGCTTTCTGTTCCATCTGATCGATGAACGGTGTGATCGCACGCCGAGCACAGTATCAACAGGCAAACGACACCGGCTATCGCAACTGGCTGTGTCCAACTCATTCCTGTCTTTCTGGGCAGCTGTCTCCGGTACTGTTCACTGATCACTTCATTACTGTTCACTGTTCAAGTTTCAGGGGCGAATCTGAAACGAATAGAGATCGGCGCTCTTGAAGATGAATCTCAGTCGGAGTGGTTTATTCAGCTCCGGAAGACTTCGACCTCCCTTCCATTCGACTCTCCAACTCACTTGATCTTCCTGGAGGATGCGGCAGTCTTTGCGGCTGAAGCCCGGGATCGGCTTCCCAAAAAGGTCCAACACCTCAACCTGTAGCGAACCTTGGGAGGCCTCGGCGTTGATCCAGAGTTCTCCGCCATCGAAGGTCAAGGGCCAGGTGGTCAGCCGGCCTTCCTCCCTCCCCGCCCGGACGGAGACGAAGCCGTCCAGCCGCAGCCGTGCCAGACCCAATGCATCTCCCAGCAGGGTTCGGCCCCTGACCACCTCTCCTGCCAGTTTGCTGGTGTTTTTGTGGGGGACGCTCGAGCCGCGATAGTAGATCCAGATCTCATCGCCCCGGACCAGTGCACACTCCGGATAGACTCTTTTCTCGTCCCAGGATTCCGAACTGCCGCTGAGGAAAGTCTGCCGTTCACCTACCCGAGACCATTTCTGGCCGTCTCGGCTGAAAGTGAGCTGGGCGTCTAGGGTGTAGTTGAAGCCCGCCATGAAATCGGGATCTCCGGTGTACTCGTGGTAGATGATCAGGAATCCGACATAGCAGTCCTGATAGGGCAGGACCGGCATATAGTAGAAGTCGGTACCGGAGCCATCCCTGTCATCTGGAACCACAACCTCTTTGAGATCTGACCAGAGGGTAAAGTTGAAACTCTCGGCCAGGCCGATTCGTCGAGTCGGAAAGGCCGCCGGGTCGATTACCTTTGACCAGCGCAGCATGTGTCGTCCGTTGGGCCGGTGATAGTAGACGTAGCGCTGTCTGCGATCATCCCAGAAAGGGGTGGACAGACCGTCTCCAGTGGGCACGATGACTGGATACTCGTGGGCGGTCCATCTGAGTCCATCGGGGGACCAGGCGACGCTGATCCCATAGGTCTTGGACTTCATAAAGACCATTTTGTACCTTCGTTGGGGGTCGTGATCGTCTCGGAAGACTCGGGCTTCGCTTGCTCCTGCGGGTAGGAGGACCAGGTTGTTGTCGCGAGCGCCGTCAAACTCGCGCAGGCCCAGGGAGGGTCGCTCGAACCGGAGTCCGTCAGTGGAAGTGGCGAAGCACAGCAGGTTCTCTGATTGAGGCCGCACGTTGTACCAGAGCTTGAAGTGTTTCTCCTTCTCGTCGTAGATCACATTGGAGTAGAGGATCCGCTTTCCCTCCCAGGGTCTCTCCGGCTTCAGGATCGGGTTGGCCGGTACCTTCGAGGCCTGGTGGACCCAACGGGCGACGTTCTCCATACGATCGATCAGCCAATCGTCCAGGAAAAGCTGTCGTTCGGAACCGATCTCGCGGACCGGAGGTTGACGGACGATACTGCTGGAGGTGAGCTTCTGGGCTGGAGCCGTTCCCAATTGAGCAAGAGTGCCCAGAATCACGACCGACAGACGTAGCGGCAGATGTGTTCTCATTCTGACCCTCCTTCCGGAATCGATCCCGAGCTATCCGCGGTCGAGTCGAAACCGGGTTAAATAGACAGCGTCAGTCTTTTTGCCGCTTCCAGACCTTCCTGATCCAGGGAACGGTCTGCTTGAACGGTTGGACGAATAGGCCGGTCTGGAAGTGTTTGATTCCCTCGACCACCTCGAGATGAACATCGCAGCCCTGTGACTGCAGCTTCTTGACGGATTGCTCGACGAGATCGAGGGGAATGAGACCATCGTCCCGGGAGTGGATCACATAGGTGGGGAGGTTACAGTCCAGGTTGTCGGGCACCCGTCCCGATACTGGAATTGCTGCTGAGAAGCGCCGATGGTGATTCGCAGCGAAATGCCAGGTGCCCGCCGCGCCCATACTGAAGCCCGTTACCAGTGTCTTCTTCTGGTCGATGTTGAATTGTTCTTGCACGAGCTCCAGGATGTGAAGCACAGCCTTTTCATTCGGTTCGCTTCGCCAACCGCGGACAATCGCGTCAGGAGCGACGATGATGGCGCCGAGTTCGGCCAAGGCGGGCCCGACCAGTATCTGGATCATCCCGCCGCCATAGAACGGAGTCACACGCCCGCCATAGTGCAGTGCCAGGATCAGGGGCGTCGGTTTCTTCTCCGAATAGCCTGCCGGAATCGAGATTGTGAAGCGAAGCTCCTCGCCCTCGGGATCACGAATCGTCAGGGGATGAAGCCCGGGAAGGAGATTTTCCATTTGCCTTGGTGGCAGCATTGTTGAGACGGTGCTCGAGAGCGCGAGCTTGGGTGAAGAACTGCCTTCGCTGGAACCCTTGGGCTGTGCCGAGGTTGCCAATATTATCAGGCTAAGGCAAGCGAGACCCAGCCAAGAGCGAATTCGAGGGCGCGCTAGATAAAACATCACTAGGGACGGTGTTCGGCTGCAGCCAGCTGGACGGTGAGTCCATCGGGATCATCGAAATAGATTCGATTTCCTCTAACCCGGGACTCCAGGTTTTGCTCCCGGAGTTTCTGGGCCGCTTTCTGGACGTCATAGCCCTCCACCGAGTAGCAGTAGTGGTCCATGCCGGCTTGGTTTCGTCGGAAGAGGGCGACGAAGTTGTCTCCGAAAGTAAGGAAGCAACTGTCGGCACTTTCGCGGTTCACTCGCATCCCCAGCAGTTTCGCGTAAAAATCCCGGGATCGGCCCACATCGGTCGTGGCAAGGGCAACGTGATTCAGGCCTGTGGCCGTAAAGGTGCTGGGCGAGGTGGCAGTGGCGGTGCCGCTGGACAAGGCAGTGAGCCCGAGCACCAACTGCCGTCTAGTCAACCCACCTTTCTCGTAGGCCTGGACCAGCTTTTCAATTCGATCTTGCATGCGATTCTCCTTATTCTTCGCATTCTACGCCACTGGATCCGGGAGTGCCCCGTGGCTTTGGCCTCCAGGCCGAAGTAAAGCGGGTCGAGCCTAGCTCGACCCACGGCGGCCTGGAGGCCAAAGCCACGACGAAGGCCAGCCGTCTAGTCCAATTCGATTCGACAACTTTCGAACCCCTCGGCTTGGAGCCGGAACCAGGCTCAGTTCAGGAAAAGTTGGTCGATCCAGGGCCAGCCCAAGATGAGACTAGCGAGAGCCAACAGCGGAAGAAGGGCAAGGGCCGATTTGAGGACAATCCGCCGCCTCGAGTCCTCTTTTTGGATTGCCTTACTGAGGACTGCACCAGAGGCGAGATTGACCGTCAGCGACACCGGGCTGATCCACTGAAAGCTAAGCGGGGTGGCGTCGATCGCGCCTGCAGAGCTGAGAGCCGGTAGCGTTTGCAGGACGTCGTAAAAATTCCCTGAAAAGGCGATCAGCACACCGGCCACGATGCCATAGAGCGCACCCACAATCGCGCCAGCCGGTTTTCCGAACTTGAGGAAGAGGGCAAAGAAGAAAAGGCTGAAAGCAGGCGTGGCTAGTAGGTTCGTGGTTCTCTGCGTCATGCCGGTGATGTTGCCGGGAACATTGCCCATGTAGGAGCTGCCGATTACGACGACCGCACCCAGGCCGAGGCCAGGCTTTGGGCCATCCGAACGTGTCCCTTCTCGGTCTTTGGCTTCAGGCCAAAGCGGTCCAGGAAGTCATTGGTAACTACGGCGGTTATGGAGTTTATACCTGAGTCGAGGCTGGACATGGCCGCCGCGAACATTGCGGAGACCACCAATCCCGAGATGCCTATCGGCAAGTGGAAGGAGATGTACCTGGGAAAGATCTGGTCGCCGTTTTCCGCCAGGCTCAGTCCCAGCGGCAGTTCATGGGGCCTCGCCTGGAAGTAGCCCATGAGGGCAAAGCCGACAAAGAGCAGGGTCCCCAAGACCGTAGTGGCTACCAGGGTTTGGATAAGGTAGGCGCGGTTGGCGGCCTTCAAATCACGCGTGGCCATGAATCGCTGGACGCTGAGTTGGTCGCCGCCGGCGGTGCAAACGGTCCACACCATCACCGAGAAGAAAGTTCCAAACATGGTGACGCGCACCTGCGGGTCGAAACTGAAGACAGGCTGAACATCCCAAAAAGGTTGGTAGGAGGTGGGAATCCAGCTGAGATCGCCGAGTTCGATCGTTACCAGGACCACGACCAGAATCGCTCCTCCCAGCAGCAGAGCCGTTTGGAGAAAGTCCGTGATCACCACGGCTCCAAGTCCGCCGAGAGAAGTGTAGATGATGGAAACGAAGCCGGTGACCAGAACGATCCAGGGGATCCAACTCTCGTCGACTCCGAGCATCACCGTCATGGCTCGGGCCGCCACGTACACCAGCAGGCACATCCAGGTCAGACGCACCAGGATGAACATTACCCCGCCCAAGATCCGAACGCCTAGACCCAGCCTCTCCTCTAGCAACTCGTAGGCACTGGTCACGCGGTGTCGCATGTAGAGGGGAAGGATGAATCGGCTCACGATCAGATAGGATACCGGGTAGGTGGGGAGGATCAGCAGGATGAAAATGGGGCCTTTGGCGATCGTCTCCCCTGGCACCGAAAGGTAGGAGATTGCGCTGAGGTGAGTGGCGAACAGGGATACTCCCACCAAGAAGGGGTTCATACTGCCGCTGCCGACGAAGTACTCCTTGGCGTCCTTCTGCCGCCGGCTGTAATACCACCCTAGGACGATGGTCGAGCAGGCGTATACAGCGATGATCAGCCAATCGATCCAAGCCAGTCCGGCATTCTTCAATACGACCTCCAGTTACAGCTTCTATAGGCACCGTTCGTGTTGTTCCGCTGCGCATTGTAGTGTGGATGCGGCGTGACGGCTAGGGAATGAAGCAAAGGATGCTGGTTGAAGGCAACGGGACAGGACTAAACCAGAGGTGCGACTTCGGTCATGAAGTGTTCCATTTTTTCCAGACTCTCCTGGAGGTCCGACCCAAGCAGGCTCGCATATAGGTGACTGACGCCTAGCTTCCGGTAGCTGTGAATGTCCTCAGCCACCTGGGCTGCGTTCCCGGTAAGAGCCTGGCGCTGCCCAGCCTCAGTCTCTGTTTTGGTGTCGCTCCAGGCTCCTCCGAAGCGGATCTTGACTCGATTCGGATCTCTGCCTTCCGCTTCCACCATCACACGAAGCCGTTGGATCGCGCTCTCGAGTTGTTGGAAGTTTTCGAGAGGATAGCGGGGATTTCCGGCAATCGGCATCCAGCCGTCAGCCAGACGAGCCACACGTCGCATAGCTGCCGGACTCTCGCCACCAATCCAGAAAGGCGGATGCGGAGTCTGAACCGGCTTGGGAGTGAAGTCGAGGTCGGAGAAGCTGAGGAATTGTCCCTTGAAGGTGGGATCTGGACTGGTCCACAACTCCTTCAGTCCTTCGATGTATTCGTTGGAGACTGCTCCTCGGTCTTCAAAGCGAGTCGGTACCTCGAGTGCCAGGAACTCCTCCCGCATCCAGCCGACGCCGCAGCCAACAATGAGCCGGCCTCCTGAAAGAACGTCAAGGGTGGCCAACATCTTTGCCGCCAGGAGGGGATTTCGATAGGGCAGGATGATGACCGAGGTCAGCAGCTGTACCCGAGAGGTCTGTCCGGCGAGAAAAGCCAGGACAGTAAGCATCTCGAGTGTGCGTTGGCTCGCTTCTCCGCCCGGGAATCCTCCGGAGACGCCGTAGGGATAACAAGACCGGACAGTCCGGGGCAGGATGAGGCGCTCGCTGGCCGCCAGCACGTCGACGCCGAGTTCTTCGGCTCTGCGAGCCAGGGCTCCCAGGCATTCCGGTGTGGCCTGAGGGCCAGCAATAGGAAGATGCAATAGATATTTCATGGCACTAGTGTCCAATCATAAGTCAAATAGATTCAACTGGTTACATGAACCTCCCTGGTGATTCCTGTAATCGAAGCTGGTAAGTACTTGAATTAATGGGGTTTTCTCGAAAACAGTCAGGCTGAGAATCTGTAGAGTTGTGTAGAGGCTCAGCTCCAATTTCAGGCGTTTTTTCAGGATGGCAACGAGGATATACACGGAGATGGCGATCCAGATCTGAGTTTTGACGGCGTTCGGAGAAGTCCCATAGAAGGCTTTGATGCGCAGGTGTTGCTTGATCCATTTGAAGAAAAGTTCCACGCGCCAGCGGCAACGGTACAGCTGGGCGACAGTGAGGGCAGTCAGGGAAAAGTTGTTGCTCAAGAAGACCAAGTGTTTTTGGGTCTCGGCGTCGTAGTAGCGGACTCGTCGGAGTTTGTCGGGGTACTTGTTGGCCGTGTAACGGCCGCTCAGGACCCCGGTTTGATCGCTTCTTAGCCCGATGCTCTTGTCGACACGATGGGAGTACAGACGGCGGAAATTCAGGCGCTGGTGGGCACGAATGATGAAGAAACCGGAACTCTGGTGCAGCCGATAAAGACGTGCGAAATCGAGATAGCCGCGATCCAGGATGTAAATGGAGCCGGGTTGGACCAGCAGATAGTCGAGGATATTGACGTCGTGAACCCGCCCCTCGGTGACCTCGACAAAGGTGGGGATGTTGCCACGTAAGTCGAGCAAAGTATGCAGTTTGATGGCTCCTTTGCGTTTGCGGAAGCGGGCCCAAGGGAACACCGAAAGACACAGATCGATGGTGGTGGAATCGAGCGCGTAGACCGTTTTTTCCAGTTCCACGGCAAAGGGCTCGCCTGCGTACAAAGTCCGTGCCTCTTGGATCAAGACTTGAGCGAAATCGGCATAAATGCGCCAATCCCGATTCTCGTTGGTATGGGCCAAAGAGCTGCGGGCCACGCGGCCTCGAATTCCCATGTGGTAGAGTCTGCCTGCAACCGAACCTAGCGTGGCTTCGATATCCCGCAGACTCTCGCGATAGGTCAACTGGGCGAAGACCATACACAGCCACTGCTTCCAGCAGGAGAAGTCTTTTATCTTGTAATCTCCTCGGTAGCGTTGAGCACAGAGTTGAAATTGATACCTGGGGACGCAATCCATCAGCTGGGCAAAGACGGTTCTGCGCATATCCACCTAGGCATCCTATCGGCTTGCAGGCCACAGGATTGGAGAACCGGGTCGGCACCTGCCACAGTTTCATATCAAAAAGTATCGAAAAAATTGGATTTCGATGTTAAAACAATTCTTACCAGTAACTTAGAGTTGTGCGATAGAACAACGTTTGGACACTAGTGATTTCATGGTGTTCTCGATGGATCGATTCCTGGCATGGTAACATCGGTTGCCTCATGCAGTGTCTCAGAGTGCAGCACGTCAGTCTTCCCCGACCCCCCGGCAGCGAGCAGGAAACCCGCGCGTTCTATGAAGGCGTCTTGGGGCTAGAAGAAGCACTGCCGCCTGAATCGATTCAAGGACTGGATTTGATCTGGTATCGGCTGGGTGATCAGGAATTGCATCTTTTTCGGGAAGACCCCGTTGACGATCCTTCGCGTCGACATCTGTGCTTGGAAGTGGTGGACGTCGACGCCGTCCGTACCCGCCTGCTGGAGGCTGGCTACCCGGTGGAGGAAACGATTCCGATTCCTAACCGGCCCCGGTTCTTCAGTCGAGATCCCTTCGGCAACCTGCTCGAATTCACGACCATCCTAGGGGATTACGAGGCAGCGGAGTAGCCCCGTCCCCGGCGGTGTCGGATCGTACAGGAAAGAAACTTCCCGAGCTATGGAAGCCTGAAGCGCGAGCGAGGGGCTGGGGATCTGCGAGATTCTGCTGTTGTCCAGCTCTCTCCTCGAAACGTGGGGCATACTGCTAACGAGTCAAGTCGTTCGCGGCTCTGTTGGCTGTAGCTGTTTCCAGTACTGTTCACTGATCACTTCATCACTGCTCACTATTCAAGTTTCAGCCTAGGCTCAGGTGGCCGAGTGCCCGGATCTAGAAGCGCACACTCAGACCCCCCCAGATGCCCCTGGGAGCACCTGGACCTACAAAGCGGGGGTCCTCGATTCCAGGAGCCTCGACCAGATCCAGTTCCAGCTGAGCCAGAACCCCGAAGGTTTCGTATCTATGATTCAGTAGATTGTTCACGGTAACGAAGATTTCGAAGTGGTCGTTGACAGGGAGGCTCGATCTCAGGTTGAGAATCCCGTAGCCTGCGATCGGTTCCTGGTCATTCCCTTGATCACCGAGGAAGAAACGGCTGGAAGAGAGAATCGATTCGATGGCGATCGTCCAGCTCCCGAGCAAAGTATAGGAGAGCCCAAGTTTGGCGGAGTGCAGAGGAATCCCAGGAAGGCGATCTCCCGGCTCCACGATAAGTTCCCCGTCGGCATTGGCAGCACTGTTGATTCTACTGTTGCTGGGTAGGATGAGTCTCGACTCGAAGGTTGCTGAGATCAGAGAGTAGTTGGCGTACCAAGCTGTTCGGCTGGTCTGACCGCTGAGCCCCATCTCTGTTCCAAGGCGTTGGGTTTTCCCTGCGTTCTGGAAGAAACCCGATCCGATCAGCAAGGGCGAAGCGACAAAGATGATGTCCTCCGAGTTGCGTGAGCCGAAAGCGGTCGCCGACCACTCGACCACCCGATCTCCGGAACGCAGTAGCTCGCCCCACCCTCCCGCTTCGATGGACCGGGACGCCACCTGGTCAAGAGGAGGGTCGGAGATGAACGCGTTGGGTAGGCGGCAAGGCTCCTGGGGATTGGCACAGCCCAATTCGGCAGCGGTAGGGAACCGATTGGCCTCACCATAGCTGAGATAGGCTGTGACCTGCTCCGAAAACTGATACGACGCCCCGATCGCCGGATTGAAACGGCCGAAGCGGTGGTTGCCATCCAGGGAGGTTCCGAGCCGGTCGAACAGCTCCAGCCGGGCGCTGTTATAGCGGCCGGCCAGGGTGAGGTGAAGTCGGTCTGTCAGCGACAGGGTATTACTTAGGTAAACAGCTGAGAAACGATTCTTCGACCGCAGATCCACATTGAACTGATCGTCCGGAGCTAGGCCGAATTCGCCTATGAAGATGCTGGTGGGACTCACTGTTCTGCTTGGTGTCAGGGTTCCGATTTCGGTATTGCGTCCGAAGTCGACATTGGAAAAGTCCAGAGCACTTCCCAGCAGAAAGTAGTTTTGGAGTCCGAGCAGGTTTCGAGTATAGGCTCCTTCCAGCGACACTCCAGAAGCGCTCGCCCGGGTGTTGGTCCGGTTGAAGACGCCATCCCCGGCGGCCTCGTTGGTCGTTACGAAGTTTCCTGTGGCGAGGCCCACGATAGCCGAGCCGTTTGTCTCCTCGCAGAGCGAGGTCGGTGGTGCGCCCAGGGGTCTGGAGTCTGCCTCACAAACCTTGAACTCACCCTCGTCACCGTTGAGGGTCCGGCGTCTACCACTACGGTAGTAGGCATTTCCCTGAAGTGATAGCTGCTCCGTTAGAGAGTGGCTGCCGCGAGCCTGGAAAAAGGAAAGATTGTTGCGGGTGTTGTCGGGGAAGGTAAAGACGGCCTGGCGATCGACTTCCAGCAGTTCCATAGGAGCTGGGCCGTTTCCGTTCAGGTCGGTGTCCGCATAGGTGAAACTAGTTCCCAAGACCCATTTCTTATTCTGGTAGCCCAGGTCGGCGAAGAGCTGTGTCAGCCGCGAAGTTGAATGGTCGCGCCACCCTTCTTCCGACGTATTCGCCAATCCCAGGTAGCCTCCCCAGTTTCCAGCCTGGAACCCATGCTGGCCGATGAGGGTATGGCGGCCGAAGGATCCACCGTAGACCTCTGCCTGGGTGCCCGGGGAGTTGAAGCCATTCTTCATTTGCACCGCTAAAGCTCCACCTAGTGCATTCAGGCCGTAGACAGGATTGGATCCGGGAATCACCTGGACGGTCTCCATGGCAAAGCCTGGGATCAAGTCGAATTGGACGGTATCTCCGAAAGGCTCGTTGATTCTCACTCCGTTCTGATAGACGGCGACTCCCTGGGGGAGACCCAGCAAAGAGGAGGCCGTGAAGCCGCGAAACTGCAGGTCCTGCTGGAAGGGATTGGTGGTGACATCATTGAGGCTGACGCTGCCCAGTTTTTGATTCAGGAGATCGGTCAGGGATAGCGCCCTTCGATCCCCAATTTCATCTTGATCGATGGTTTGGATGTTGGCAGGCACTCGACTTCGTTCGATCCCGATACCCAGGACTGGAGAGACGCCGACGACTTCGACGGTATAGTTCGAGTCTTCCTTTTACTTGGGTTGGGCCGCTACGCAGACGGTTAGCCCAAGCCAGATTAAGCAGTAAAGCATTAGGTCCGATCGTACCGAGAATCACTTGATCCATTTTGCGCGGATGGGTCCCACCTCGAAGAACGGCTGTGTTCCCCAGGCGGATTTAGCCGGGTAGAATCTGCTCAGATCGTCGGATAGGGGCTTCTCGAGTTCTCCAACGTTGTTGAAGTTGGGTGGGTTCAGGGACGTGATGTCGGCGAAGAAGCGTTCTCCCAGGGCGTTGATGTCATCATCGCAGTCGTCAAGGATGGGCACTCCCCCATAAGGGGAGTCCTGACCATCTAGATCTCGGGTGAGGTGTTGGTGATGTTTGCCGGCCGAAAGATAGATGACGGGGTGGGTGAGATCGTAGACCTCCAGACGCGACCTGAAAGGCCAAATCGGATGTTTGGATGGAAAGACAGGGTATCCCTGGACCCGATCTGCTCCTCTTGACGAGAGACCCACGAAAACCAGCCGCCAGGAGTTTCCCTCGTCGGTGGATTCCAGAACAAAGAGTGCATCGTCATTGTCGCCCTGGTGGGAGTTTCGATTGACACAATGCCAGTCCGATCTGGACCCATAGCCGCTGTCTTGCTGGAATAGAAAGACCCACATTACCCCAAGCAGATGAGTTCCGCTCTCAGGTACCGGGATCGGCTTCCAGACCCAGGATTTGCGCAGTCCGTACTTTCCCTGGACCAGACTGGTTACCTGAAAGAGTGTCACCGGCTCATGGCTGAGTCTCGACCCCTCGGTATCGTCGAAAATAAGAAAGGGGCGGAAGCTCGAAGCCAGCTGGTTCTCGAGTTCATCGACCAGACCGTCCTGGTCTCGGTCCAATGAAAGCGGATCGCTCTGGGTCGTGAAAAGACTTCTTTTCAGGACCGTCTCCAGTCCTGGTTTTCGGATAAGCTCGGGTCCAGTGGTTTTCTCGTACCAATAGAATCCCTCTCCGCGACGACCTCCGTGATCTCCGCCAAAGACTCGTCGAAATCCCTCAGGTGGAGTGCCATCCGGATCCGCCGGATCGTAGACGTCACCGTTCCATTGAAGTCGCTTCTCGTGTTGGTTCCGTGAGTGCTTCAACCCCACCACCGTCCATTTTGGAAGACGGTCAATCAGCTGCCAGCTTGAAAATCCGTTCCCTGTCGATTCGTACCAGGAAAAGCCCTCCTTCTCCGCTGAACCCAGATCCCCACCAAACTGCCGGCTGAGAGATCCGTAAGGAGCCTCCAGCAATTCATCGGTCTCCTCGAGCTTCCTTCCGAAAATCCGACGGACGGGCGTACGCCAGACTCTACTGCCCCAGCTGCCTTGAACCCGGCTGTGTCTGAGAGAGAAAACAAGCCCAGGTGGAAGGATGACGGGGTCTTGACTCTGCCTGTCGGCAGTCGGTTTGACCGCCCACCACTCGTACCCACGTTGTGGAGGTGCACCTGAGTCACCACCAAACATACGCTCGACTGGTGCCGTCTCAGACGCCGAAAACATCGCTTCATAGCGTCCTTGCACTCCTTCATGGTGAAGGTTATGTCTGAGCGCTACGACCAGGCCTGGGGGGATCAGCAGGGATTCCTTGGTTCTGTCGTTGAAGTGTTGTGGGTTGGAGAGTGTCCCGACTCCCGCTGCGCAAAGAAAGGTACACAGTGCGTATCGTGGTGAATGACCCATGGCACCGTTCAAAAGTCGAACCAAACCCCGATTCCGAAGAGCTCTTCGTGCTTGTCGAAGAACTCATATTGTAGGGCTTTGCCTCTGAAATACTGGATTCCTGTCCGTATGACCCGACCTGATTAGGAGCTAGGCCACTGCCAACCGGTCAGAACGTTGATGTTTCCGCCGAAGTCAAACTCCTCACGCAGATGACCGTTGACGGCCGCGAACGGTGTCCCTCGCCAGCCGGAGGCGCTGGAGGGGGCATACTGTGCCCCGAATTGGAACTCAAGTGGCTCGGCGCCTCCTTGGATTCCATAGGCGTATCCGATCTCACCGTAGACGGAGATATCATCGTTGAGGTCCTGGGTAATCGCGGCGACCAAAGCATCTCGGACGTAATCTCTTCGTTCGAAGTCCGGGTTACGGTCCCGAAACTCATCACCTATGTGCGAGCTGATATGGTAGGTACCCCCTTTGAAGGCGGTGTTCCCGCTTCGCCAGGTCATCGTCACACCGACTCTGAAGTCGACAGCGTCCACGTCGGTGCCCGTTCCAACGTCGACCCGGGTAAAGGCGCCTCCTTCCAGTTCCAACTGCCAGCCTTCCGGATTAGTCGCATCACCGGTTCCGTAGCGCACCATGGGAAAGCGTCCCCCCAAAGCCGACTCCCAGATCCATCCCACTCCGGTCTCATAGAACCAGACAGAGCTGAAACGAGGTTCCTTCTCCCCCGCTATGTAGGATCGATAGACCAATCCGTGGGGAAGAAAGTGCCAACGTCTGTCCGGGGGTTTGGCAACGGCGTCGGGTTTGCTGCGCGGACCGTCGTTGTCCTTGCAGTCGGGATCTTCTTTGTCCGACCTCTCGGTACCGGAATCGTTCTGCTCCGGAGGCTCACTCTCACGATCAGCTTGGGTGACCTCCGGAGTAGAGGAGGAAGGTGGGGTTTGAGTTCTTGTTGGAGTGACGGAGGTCGGGACTCCTGAGGAGTGGGTGGCTATAAAGGGGACATCTCCTGGCTGCGCGATTGCGAGAGATTCCACGACAACACAGAGGAATAGAGAAAGCAGTAGGTGATTATTCCCGGAAATCTTCAGCGTCGGGATCGGGGTAAATCGTGCTGTTGTCCGGCTCTCTCCTCGGAACTGGGGGTCATATTGCTGACAAGTCAAGTCGTTCGCGGCTCTGTTGGCTGTGCTGTTTCCGGCACTGTTCACTGATCACTCCTTAACTGCTCACCATTCGTCTTCTGGGCGTGGGCCGGCAGTCTGAAGACGAGCCAGAGGGCCAGGAGGGCAAGGGAGACATCCAGGATGAAACTGGCAGAAAAACCGTAGCTGTCGGTGAGGGCACCGTAAACCGCAGGTGCGAAGCTGCTGATGGGAGTGACCAGCGTGAGAAATGCCAGGTTCCGGGCGCTGGTTGCCGGGGATGAGATGGAAACGACGTAGTTCGGAAAGTAGGCACCGGCCAACTCTCCGCCACCCAGCAGGCCGAAGGCCAAGAGATAGAAGTACCCCGGCACGGTCCAGGCCCAGAGAATCCCGGTTGCCACCAGCAGCACAGTCGTGACCAGAGGGGCACGGATGCCCCAGCGAGCGAGGATCAGACCGAGGCCGAATCCGGTGATCGCTTTGAATCCAAAGCGCAAGGCGTTCATGTAGCCCGCGAACTCCTTGGGATCTTCGCCCATCGCCTCTTTGGAGTAGAGGGACAGATTTGTCATGGCGTTGAGG
Source organism: Acidobacteriota bacterium (assembly GCA_965219005.1). Classification (GTDB taxonomy): domain Bacteria; phylum Acidobacteriota; class UBA6911; order RPQK01; family JAJDTT01; genus CAUZIZ01. The sequence continues at coordinate 2,093,050 of CBDCMS010000004.1, forward strand.
GCAATGAAGAACAGGAGGTAAGCGAGCCACAGGAAGGCGAGAGTACGGGATTGGAGAAAGGAACGAATCGTCGCACGCATGGACTGGAAGAACGGTTCCTTTATTGAAGTGATAGAGATCAGTTCGTACTTACTTGAATCTGGTTATGCACTTAACTCCGGAAAAAGTCACCACCACCTAGTAAAAAAGGTGAGAGACAGGAGGTGAGTGGATGTACGAAAAGATGAATTTGTTGGAGTTTCAAGAGCGTTTTGCCACAGAAGAAGCTTGTCTGAGTTACCTGATGCAGAAACGCTGGCCGGAAGGATTTGTCTGTCCCCGTTGTGGGGGTCAAGGAGGCTACTGGTTGCAGCACCGGCGATTGATGGAGTGTCGCCAATGCCGGTATCAGGCTTCTTCCACCGCCGGGACGATTTTCCACAAGACGCGGGTGCCCCTGAGATATTGGTTTTGGACCATCTTCTTGATGAGCCGTTGCAAAGCGGGCTACTCGATGAAGGGACTGCAGAAGCTGCTGGGAATCGGAAGCTATCGGACGGTCTGGATGATGGGACATAAGATCCGACAAGCCATGGCCAAACGTAATGACTGCTACCAATTAAGTCACCTGGTGGAGCTGGATGACTCTTTCTTTGGAGGCCGACGACGAGGGAGAAATCGTCGGGGTCGCAAGCGAGGACGAGGGACCGAAGGCAAGGCCAAAGTTCTGGCCGCGGTGGAGATAACGAAAGCCGGGGGGCCGAGGTTTCTAAGTCTGGATGTGGTCGATAACATAACCAGCGACAATGTGAAGCGGGTCGCCTGGGCGAGGATCGACCCCGGAGCTCAGATCCGAAGCGACGCCTATCACGCGTTTGTCGGTTTAGCTCAAGCCGGCTACCAGCATGAACGCGTCCGGCTCGAGTGGGTGGGGATGGGTTTTGAACAGTTCCCATGGGTTCACACCCTCATTTCCAACTGCAAGACTCAGCTCCAAGGGACTCAGAAAGCGGTCAGCCTCAAGCACCTTCAACGTTACCTGGCTGAGTTTTGTTACCGTTTCAATCGTCGTTTCTGGGAATCCGAGCTCTTCGACCGTCTCCTGACAGCCTGTTCGCTCTATCCCACCGTCACCTATCCGGAGTTAAGTGCATAACCAGATACTTGAAAGAACAGCCACGCCAGCAGTGCAGACCGAGGCGATCAGGTAGAGCACGGCGAAGTCGGCCGGATGGGGTAGGGAAGCAATACCTCCAGAGAGGATGAACTGGGCGAGAAGATTCCCGGCAACCGCAAAGAGTGGACCCAGCGAAAAGCTCCATTTCAGAGCTGTGGCCCGAGCCGGCAGGTTGGTTCCGCGATTCAGGCATTGGTACATGTAGACGATGGAGATCGAGTCCGCGAAGCCGAGGATCAAGCCTTGGCCGATTACCGTCACCAGCCGGAAGTTGTCCTCAAACGGAAGGAAAAGAGACAGAGCTACGAGTGCGAGGGACGACGAGGTGACCAGGTTGGCCGTGACCACCGCACTTTTCTCCAGTCGGTAGGGGATAATCCAGGCTAGAAGGACTGGAGCGAAGAATCCGAAAAAGTAGGCTGAGGCGGGAAGGTTGGCGACAGTGGCACTGGCTCCCAGCTTGTCGCAGAGAGCGGCCTGCACGATCCCGACATAGACCACGGGTGAAGCGAAATAGATCAGCATGTTGGAGGCGGCGAAGACGCGAGAGTTCTTTCGATCCATTCTCGCCGTGATGGTGGTGGTTCCAGACTGATCGACTGTCATGGCTTCGCTCTGAGATGGGTCTAGGGTATCGCGCGTACGGTAGCACACTTGGGATGCCAGCCTTAACCCGGTTCATTCAAAGTTTTCTACTGCGGCGGCGCAATCATCCGCCTTGGCCGTGTTCCGCTCTGGTTTCGATGGTTGCGATGACGTCGTGGTGTGGGTTGACCGCCCTCTGATTCGAGCATAGAATCCCGAAAAAACCAGAACTAGAGGAAGGAAGAGACCATGAACAGGTTCGGTGTTTTGGGGTGCCCTGCGATTCTTTCCCTCGCTTGCGCCCTAGTTTGTAGTCTGGGACAGGCGAAGTCGGAAGATTCAATCGAGATAGATAGCCGCGCCCAGCTCTTCGTCGACGAGGTCCTCGTGGACCGAATGGAACGAGTTTGGCTGAGTAGCGGTGGAGCCTACAACACCAGACCCAAGAAGGTCGCGGAAAACCCGATAATGAAGCCGGATCGTCCCTGGGAGGGATACCTCGTCCTGCAGCCGGGAAGCGTTATCTACGACGCGCAGGAGCAGCTATTCAAGATGTGGTACAACACTCTTCCCCCAAGCGCTCCCTCCGATATCGAGCAGTTCATCTGCTATGCGGTTTCCAAGGATGGAGTCCATTGGGAAAAGCCCGAACTAAACCTGGTTGAGTTTCAGGGTTCGAAGGCGAATAACATCCTGTTTCGCTGGTCAAATTGGACCCACGCCGTCATCGACGACGGAAACGACCCCGATCCCAACCGTCGTTTCAAGATGGTCTATTGGCAGACCGAGAACCGCGACCGATGCGGGATCTGGTCCACTTTCTCCCCTGACGGGATTCGATGGACCGATATTCCCAATAACCCGGTGGTTCCCTGCTGGGCTTCAGGGGACACCTTCAGCGTCACACGAGATCCTGTTTCCAAGCAGTACTGGCTGTATCACAAGACCAGCCCCGGAGGACCACGGAAGGTGTCCCGTTTGGTCAGTGACGACTTCGTCCACTGGAGGGATGACCGTCTGGTTCTCGAGCCCGATAAAAACGACCCGCCCGGAACCGAGTTCTATGGGCTGTCGGCGTTCCCTTATGGATCACAATACCTGGGGCTGGTCTGGGTGTTCCACACTGCCCAACAGACCATGTACGCGCAGCTCGTCTCCAGCCGAGACGGTGTCAAGTGGGAACGCAGCATCTATCGCAGACCCTTTATCGTGCTCGGATACATGGTGAACCACTATGTCGGAAAGAGCTTTGACAGTGGGATGGTCTTCCCGGTATCGGAGCCGGTAGTCAAGGATGGCGAGGTCTGGATCTACTACTCCGGCTTCGACAATCTTCACAACGCGGAGAAGAACATACCGGGCAAGTCGGCCTGATGAAGATCAGAGAGGATGGGTTCACTTCCTTGGACGCGACTGCAGACGGCTACGTCCTGACGAAGCCGCTTCGTTTCAAAGGAAGCAGCCTCTATGTCAACGTCGGTGTTCTGCCTGGCGGAAATGACGACTCGAGGGCTTCCTGGAAGGGTATCTTCAACGACAATCCCAATTCGGATGGCCATTTTCGGGTCGAGGTCCTGGATAAGGGAGGCAGCCCGATTGGCGGCTATGATGCCTCGAGTTCGAAGTTGTCCCCAACCGGAGGGGTGTACCAGGAGGTCTCCTGGGGAGCGAATCAGAACGTCAACGGGTTGAGAGGGAAAGAGGTAAGGGTCAAGTTCATCTTTAGCCGGGCCCGGCTTTACTCCTTCAAGATCGAGTAGCGGAGGCTTTCGCCCTGTGAGAAGCGGACGATTGAGAGGGAAGAGGGCGGTAGTCACAGGCTCGGCCATGGGATTGGGAGAGGCAGTAGCGCGCCGCTTCTCGCTGGAGGGGGCCAGAGTTGTCTGTGTCGACGTCAAACCAACGCCCAATGAGAAAACAGTCCAGTCCATCAGGGATCAGGGCGGACAGGCATATTCGGTGATCGGAGACGTGGCAAGCTCTTCGGACGTCGAAAGAATGAGCGAGGAAGCGGGGAGTCTCCTTGGGGGCATTGATGTTCTGGTCAACAATGCCGGGGTGATTCCGTCCAGGGAGACCGTGGTCGAGACAACCGAAGCGGATTGGGACGAGACCTTGCGAGTCAACGCCAAAGGGGCGTTTCTCATGAGCCGCGCCATCATTCCTCGGATGATTCAGGAGGGAGGCGGGTCCATCATCAACATGTCGTCGATCGCGGGGTTGGTGGGGCTTCCAGTGCGACCTGCCTATTGTGCCTCAAAAGGAGCCGTGTCTCTTCTGACCCTACAGATGGCGGTTGATTTTGGGAAACACAACATCAGGGTCAACGCCATCAACCCTTCTTTCGTCGTGACCGATATCAATCGCGAGATGTTCGATAAGCTGAAGGCCGATTCGAAGGGGTGGAAGGACATGCTTGATCTTCACTCATTAGGTCGGCTGGGCGAACCTGAAGACATCGCCCATGCTGCGGTCTATCTGGCTTCGGACGAGTCCCGCTGGGTCACGGGAGTCTTGCTTCCGGTGGATGGTGGCTACACCGGGAGATAGCGCTTTTTTTGGTGGCGGCGGTCTCCAGGCCGCCGGGCGTCGACCAACGGCTCGAAAGAACAAGACTTCGGCCTGGAGACCGAAGCCACGTTTGCCAGTGAAGTTCCAGCTCAAGCGGAATCTTGAAAATACCCTTCATTATCGATCTGGCTGGTGGCCCACTTCTTGTCTTCCGCAGACAGCGGTCTTAACGGTGGGCGAGGATCGCTGGATCTGAGGAATCCGAAGCACTCAATCAGGGCCTTGTCCACAGCCACGTCGGTGTAACCCCTGCGACTGAGGGGCCAATATAGCCCGTCCATGAACCGTTGGAGTTCCTGATCCATGGCCTCTGCCTTTTGCCAGTCCTGAGCTTCACAGGCCTCGAACCAGCGGAGCACGAAGTGGGGTGTAATGCTCGTCATTAACGAGAAGGCACCGTAGCCGCCAAGCTCTTCATCGAGCGAACCATCCAGTCATCCAGGGTGAGATGTCGAAGTGAGGATGCGTGCTGCTGAAGACCCTCCCAGTATTGCTGGTCCATATTGCCCTGCTTGGTTCCCCAAAAGTTTGGGACGTCGAGTAAGGAGGCGTAGTCCTCCGGCTGAAAGCGGACACCGGGGGCATAGTCCGTGTTGTAGTGGACGATGCCCAGGGCTGGGCACGATTCGGCGATCGTGCGGAGGGCTGCAGTCCTTTCGCCCGAACTCAGGGGGATAAAGTAGGGGGGGACGGTGAGTGCGCAATCGATCCCTGCCTCAGCAAGCCACTGGACCGTTTCGATGGCCTCTCCCAATCGTGGCGTCGCACAGCCGACTATCTTGAGAACATCCTGACCGGCCTCCTCCACGAAGGCCCGCACTGCCTGACGATATTCTTCCGGGGACACATTGAACGACTCCCCACTCGTTCCCAACAAATAGATGGCTTTGAACCCCTTCTCCAGATAAGACCTGATGTTCTGGCGAAGGGCTTCTTCATCGATTCGATCCTGGTCGGTGAAGACCATTGGCAGGTTGGCGATCGTTCCTCGTAGCTGATTCTTCACGAGTCCCCCTAGAGTTGCTGATTCGAAGGCACCAGAGTCTCCCAGAGTCTAAGGGAAGCTGTCAACTCTCAAGGCAGCCTAGTCTCACTTGTAATATAATTGTTGCCGTGAGCCTCGCCGACCTGGAGTTCTCGCTCCATCGAAGCCAGCCAAGGGGGTGCGACATGTCTGGAATAGTCGTGCAGTTGCTTCTAGTTGCTGCGGCCTTTGTTTCTTTCTGCTCAACCTCGGAGCTACTGGGGAAGGATAAAGACAAGGAAAAAAGAACCGAAGCGCTGAAGCAGGAAGAGTACGAAGATTACTACAAGAAGTGGTTGAGCGAGGACGTTGTCTACATCATTTCCGACGAGGAGGAAAAGGTCTTCGGTAAGCTCACAACTGCCGACGAGAAGGAGGAGTTCATCGAGCAGTTCTGGCATCGGCGCGATCCCGATCTCCGCACGGCTTCCAACGAGTACAAAGAGGAGCACTATCGACGCATTGCCTATACCAATGAGCGATTCCCGAGTGGTCTGCCCGGTTGGAAGACCGATCGAGGGCGTACCTATATCATCCACGGTCCACCGACCCAGATTACTTCCCGCGCCGGCGGTGGCTTTTATGCACGGCCCATGCACGAAGGTGGGGGAGTGACGTCTACCTATCCGTTCGAGGTCTGGCGCTACAGATATATCGAAGGAATCGGAGACGAAGTCGAACTGGAGTTCGTGGACGCGTCGATGACCGGGGAGTACCGTCTGGCTTTGAATGCGGAGGAAAAGGATGCGCTTCTCTATCTGCCCGGCGCTGGTCTGACTTTGGCCGAGGAGCGGGGCCTCCTGGGGAAGAAGGATCGCCCGTTTTTTTCGCCAGGCAGACAACGCAACTATCCCTTTATGGCAACACGCCAGAAGGATGATCCGTTCGATCGCTTCGAGCTCTATACCAAGATCAAGGCCCCCAAGGCAATCAGATACAACGACTTGAAGGAATTGGTCGATATCTCGGTTGGTTACGAGACTCTGCCCTTCGAAGTTCGACAGGATTACTTCAAACTGAACGATGATGCTGTTCTGGTTCCTGTGACCATCGAGTTCGACAACAAGGAAATCAGCTTCGCGCCGGAGAAGGGACAGCAGGTAGCCAAGTTGGCGGTCTACGGGATCGTAACCAGCATCACAAAGCGCGTGGTCGACGAATTCGACGACGATGTCTATCAGTCGTTCTCCTCCGAGGTTCTCCGAGAGCAATTGCTGAAGAGGTCGACCTACCAGAAGATCCTGACGCTCGATCGGAAGATGCGCTATCGAATCGACCTGGTAGTAAAGGATGTTCGAAGCGGGCGGGTGGGAGTGGTTCGGACGGCTCTTGCCGCCCCGGCCTACGGCGGGGATCAACTGAAGGCGAGCTCCCTGATTCTGTCCGAGGCGCTTTGGATCTTGGATGAAGCGCCCGACAAGGATATGTTTGTCCTGGGTGACGTGCACGTTCGGCCCAGCATCCGCAAGAGCTTTTCTCCCACCAAGCCTCTGGGAGTCTATCTTCAGGTCTACAACGCCGCTTTCGACCAGGCCACTTTGAAGCCCTCGCTGAAAGCGCGCTACAAGGTTTCGCGTGGCGAGGAGACTGTCATTGACTTAACCGATGAAGAAGGGGAGTCGATTCAGTTCTCTTCCGGTCAAAGGGTGGTTCTGATTGCCAGCCTTCCGATCAAGGACCTGGAGCCGGGGCAGTATTCGATCGAGGTCGAGGTTCACGATCGAATCAGCGATCAGAAAATCACAACAAGGGACAAGTTCCAGGTGGCGGCATCGCTGCCAGTAGCTGCTAGCAAGTAGGAAACAGAGTTGGATCCCTAGAAAGAGTTCACCAGTTTGCTGCGAAGAACGGCTTCACCAAGCCTTGTCTTTGCGTTGCAGGAGATCAAGGCATGGATACGTCATTTACCAACACTCGAGAAAGCGTTGGACAGGCCCGAACCCCGGATGTCGATTGGTCAAGTCTTTCCAGAGAGCAGCAAATTCGATCGATTGAGCTGGACGGCTATGTGTTAGTACCGGACCTTTTATCACCAGAATTGCTGGAGGAAATCCGGGAGGAGATGGCGAGGTTGCCGACCACGGCGGTTGACTACAGCGAGCACCAGCGAGGTTGTGTCAATGTCCAATGGACGGATTCTCCGAGCGCGATCAGCGTGATCGCGCTGCCCCAGATGATCGACTTTGTGAGTGGCCTGTTTGGAGATGACTTGATTTGCACCTCCTGCCAATACGCGCTCTCTGAGCCCGGCCATCCCGGGATAGCGATTCACACCGACTCCCAGCCCTACGGTTCCAATATTTTTGGCGTGCAGGCCAGCTCCCCCTGTCTGGTTCGAGTGTTGTACTATCTGGATGACCTGACGGCCGAGTGTTCGCCTTTCAAGGTAATTCCCCGATCCCATCTCTCGCTGCATCGTGATGCCAATCCCTATCAGCGGTATCTTGCCCATGATGAGGAGGTCATGGTTACCTGCAAGGCCGGATCGGCTGTGGTGATCAATCAGAAGGTCTTTCACGGTAACTATCCGAACTACAGTGAGCGGCCCCGGCAGATGCTTGCAGTCGCCTATCGACCGACATGGGCTAGCCCCATTGGTGAAGTCGAAGATTACGACCCCGTCAAGGTCCAGACGCTTCCCGCAGAGGTTCGTCGGTTCTACGGCAGCTTGAACTCCCGCAGCATCGAGTACGATCTCCCCAATCGGCCCGACAACATGTCCACGGAGGCTCCTGGAATAAATCCTTCGAGGTGGCAGGGTTAGCCTGGATCGAGCGATCCGAGCCCTAGGCTCAGCTTCCATGAAGAGTGATGATTCCCGTTTTCAGCAGGCGACTGACCGATTCCAAGCCGCACATCTGGAGGATCCCAGACGGGTTTCGGTGGATCAGAGACAGGTGCCGTGGTCCGTTTTCTACCACCAGCGATTGGTCCACTGGGTTCATCGTCTGAATCCGGCGGCGTCTGAAGAGCTACGACTAGCGGCCTCTTGCCAGCATATTCGTCGTTGGACCATTCCCAGAGGCCAGTACCCCCCAGGGAAGTCGGGATATAAACGGTGGCGCAAGCGTCTTGCTGGTTTTCATGCCGAGCAGGCGGCAGAGATCCTGGGTGAGGTCGGATACGACTCGGAGGCTATCGGGCGAGTCCAAAGCCTTCTTCAGAAGTTCCGGCTGAAGCTGGATCCTGAAGTGCAGGTTCTTGAGGACGCGATTTGTCTGGTGTTCCTGGAAAATGAGTTCTCAGAATTTGCCGGCAAACACGATCGGAACAAGGTCCAGGATATTCTGCAGAAGACCTGGTTGAAGATGTCTCCCAACGGGCGTGAAGTTGCCCAGGAAGTGTTGGGCAGACTGTCAGTGGAGGACCGGGAGACTGTGGAAGCTGCCTTGTTGGGTAGTTCTTCGTGAGACCCTTCTAGAGTTCTTCCTGTCCGGGTTATCTGGGGGTCGAAGACCTCTTACGTTCTCTTGGAGAACTATGATGATTGTGATGGTGATCTTGCTTCTACTTCTGTTGATGGGCAGCAGTCCGGATGTAGAGAACTCGTTTACTGATGCATCCTCAGCTGAAGCTTCAGGCTTCCTACGACTGGGAATGGGGTGTCGAGGCCAATCACGTTTCTGTCTCGAATGGGGCCAGCGCTTCTGGAGGTGGGACCAACCTGAAAACCACGAGAATCCAGCGAGTTCCGATTGATCGACTATCATCCCCAAGAACCTGTCGATCCAACAGTGCCGTAGGAAGGATATTGGCTATGGCTAAGAACGTTTCTTTGGTGGTATCGTCCCTGGTCCTCCTGTCGCTCGGCTTGGCCTTGGCAGGGGGGACACAGAAGCCAAGTAGGCCGTGCGACGATGCCCTGACCACGGTGGAGATGTTGGAGTGTTCGAAACAGCGCTATGAGACCGCGGACCGGCAGCTAAACCAGGTTTACAAGGAGCTGAAACTCAAGTTGAGCAAGAGCCGTCAAACGAAGCTGAAGCTGGCGCAGCGAGCCTGGATCACGTTCAGGGACGCGACCGCAGAGTTCGAGGCGAGCGAGGTGACCGGAGGCTCTATGTATCCTCTTGTCTACCTAGTGATGCAAGCCGAGATGACGGAGAATCGGGTCGGGGAGCTGCGGCAGATCCTGATGCGACTGGGGTTCTAGTTTGAATCACCGCAGGATGTCGACGATTCTTACGTTAAGGATGTCGATGCGAATCGGAAGCGAAAAGGAGCTGAGTTCATGGCGAACCAGACACTGAGATTTCGTGATGGTTTCAACAGCCAATCGCCTGAGAAGCGGGACGATGTGATGGCCCTGCAGCAAGCCCTGCAGTCGCAGGGCTACCCAGTGGAGGCAGATGGGCTCTTCGGTCAGGGAACCAAGGACGCCGTCTTGGCCTTCCAGGCTGCTCGAGGACTGGGAGCCGACGGAATAGTGGGTCCTGGAACCTGGGGAGCACTAGGGGGAAGCATTGAGGTCCAGCCGCAATCGGACCGAGAAGAGGACTCGGACAGCTCTTCCTTGCTGCAAGGTTTTCGGGGAGATCTGAGCTGGGTTCACGCTCGGAAGGACATGCGGGAAAAGCATACTGGCCGGGCGGAGCCTCGGGAGTGACCCTCGATCCAGGTGTCGACCTGGGCCATGCGAAGCCGCGCCTGATCGAAACGGCCTATGAGAATCTTCTAACTGCATTGCAATTCGAGGCGACCAAAAGCGTGCTTGGGATCAAGGGTGATGCCGCAAAAGCGGCGCTGGAGGGTAGTGCTGACCTACAAAGTATTCGGATCAGCAGGTCGCAGGCGGATACGATCTTCCAGTATGCCGCACAGCCCTACTGGAAGGCGATCGTCAGACGCTTCCCCGACCTCGCTGCGGCGGAGTTGGGGTCGGTTCAGACCGCCCTTCTTTCAATTGGCTACAACCGGGGGACCGGTAATCGCGCGCTCGAGGTCCTGAAGCAGCCTATCCAGGACAATGATTGGGCTGAGGTCGCCAGGCTGATCGGGTCGATGCAGCAGGATCACTCACTCGAAGGAATCAGAAAGCGGCGCAGGATGGAAGCTGAACTCATCAAGAAGGAGTTGGGGGGGTAGACGGTAGCACGGCAGGATCCGACCTAGACGGTGAAGGATTGACCGCAGCTGCAGGTTTTGGAGGCGTTTGGGTTGATGAAGGTAAAGCCTTCCTGCATCAAGGATCCACGCCAGTCCAGGCCCATACCCTTCAGGTAGAGGTAGCTCTTCATGTCGACGAAGACCTTGACTCCGTACTCCTCGAAGATCTTGTCGCCAGCCTTCTTTTCGGGTTCGAATCTCAAGACGTAGTTTAAACCGGAGCAACCCCCTCCTCTGACGCCCAGTCTCAGGCCTCCCTCCAGGAGGCCCTCGGCCTCCAGGCCCTCTTTGATCTTCTGCGCGGCTTGCTCTGTGATTTGAATCGACATGGTCTTCTATTCAGTCTCGCCTAAACCGAGGACTAACCTGTAAGACGCTCAACTGTCGAGTCAGTTTCAAATACCGCCTTGGCTGTCCCCCGAAAGATCTCTTCCCCTCGGATTCTTCTAGGGTTCCTTTAAAGGTGTAGCCCAAAGGTGGAGAGTATGTCAAGCGGCTGATGCGGCAGCGCGACCTGCTAGGTTGCGGGACGGTTCGATCCGTGATATCGACTGGTTGATGAGCAAGAGTCTTGCCTCGGTGATTCTGGCTGCTGGCTTTTCCCGTCGAATGGGCAGTCCTAAACCGTTGCTCGATTTGGGAGGGAAGAGTTTCCTGAGGACCATCGTTGACCGTCATAAGGTGTGTTCATTGCCTGTTTGCATCGTGTTGGGCCGACACAACCTGCACGTTGCAGAGCAAGTTGATCTGTCGGATACCACCGTCCTTGTCAATCCTGAGCCGAGTCGCGGAGCCCTTTCGAGTTTGCTGATTGCGCTGGGCCACCTCGGTGAATCGGATGGCCTTCTGATTCATCCGGTTGATCATCCACTCGTGTTGCCCGGGACGATACAGTGTCTGGTTCAGCACCATCGTCGTTTGCCAGCATCTATTCTGCTGCCGGCTGTTCATGGGCGGAAAGGCCACCCCGTACTCTTTCCCCAGCGTTTTTTCTTCGATCTGAGGAGGGCACCACTGGAAGAGGGGGCGCGTTGGGTTGTCCATCGGAACCCAGCATCCACCTTTCTGGTGCCGGTGAAGGATCCGGGAATTTTGGTGAACATCAACACTCCGGCTGAGGCCAGCCAGTTCACTGGCTAGGTCTACTTCTCATCCGGAAATCGGCTTTTTAAGACGCTCGCAGTCGAGCAGGCCCCAATCAGCCGCTGGCAATCCGTTGTGTGCAGTGGGCTGGGGACCGAAACGGATCACCCAGAGTCGATTTCAAGAGACACTTCGGCCTTTTGCCAGCCGGATCGAGATGTCAGCCGCAGGAGCACCTCTACAATCGCAGGCGCGCCAGTACCAGCAGATTATAGGAAAGCGTCGAGAGTTGCAGGTACTGCTGGAAGTGCTGCCAGCCTTTCCAGTGGCAGCGGTCCAGCCCGAAGACGCGCTTGAGCATCGAGATACAGCCTTCGATGCCGGCCCGAAAGCGGCGCAGCTGTTTGTACACCCAGCTGGAGGACACCATCGATTCGATCGTGAGTCCACACTTTTTGGCGAAAGCCACATCCTTGAGGCCGGGCTTGCTTTTGGCCAAGGCCAAGTTCCCTCTGGATGCAAAGCCTCCGTCCAAGCTGGCCTGACGCGGATAAGAGCCGTATTGATGGCAGTGCCGATCCAGCATCGTCTCCAGGTAAGTGCTATCGGCCGGGTTACCCCGCACCGGCAGACAATCCAGGATCAGAGAGGATCTGCCACAGGATAGAAAAACTTTGTGCCCATAGACCGTTTCCCGGCCGCCTTTGCGAATCAGATCGGTGTGCTCCTCAAAAATGGAAACCACTTTTTGGCCAGCCGGGACCGATTCCCCCCGCACCACACGACGCTCGGTCTGATCGATCACTCGATCGGTCAGTTCCAGGTAGTGTTCGAGCAAGCTCCTCACTCGCACAACACGGGGATGGCTGGAGTCTTGGCACGCCGCCAGGGCTGCCCGGGCGTAGCCTGCCATCTTGCGGGTCACTTTGAGCAGATCGCGATAAGGGCCGATGCGCAGGGTCTGACGGCGGGCATTGCTGATGGCCAGACAGCGGCGGCGGGCCCGCAAGCCATGATCCCGGTAAGGGAAGTCGACAAAACAAGAAAGTCGTCCCAGCCAACGGGCCAGCACCCGTACGCAATCATAGAGCAGCTGATTGTCGGTGGGGTGGTGGATCTCACTCTCCACCGGAGTGGCGTCGATTCTGACCTTCTCTCCCTTCTCCAAGCCTTGCTCACAGGCCCAGTCCACCAGAGCCGCGTTGATGGCCTGCCAGGTCGAGTGGCGGATGCGCGAGAGGTTCTCGGCCAGGGTGGAACGAGCCGGCGTCCAGCCCAAAGGCAGACGGCAAAAGGCCCGCAAGCTCACAGAATCGGCCAGATGAAAGGCCAAGCGGTCATAGGAGAACTGATGCATCTGTTTGATCACACCACAGCGCAACACCTGCTCCCCGCTCATCCCCGGAGCCCCTTTTGTCGAGTCTGCCTCACTGAGATCTTGCCAGACCAGCTCGTTCAGCTTAGAATTTTCATCGAGGATCTTGGAAATCTCCCGCAGCTCCTGGGCGTGCTGATGATCGGGCCAGAGGGGAGTCAGCGGCAGCTGATTTTCACGACTTTGACGCATCTTTGACCTCCTGTGTTTGCCGTAAGTCTTGTTGTTTCAGTGCTTTGAGACATTATTATAACAAGACACCACGACAACAATTGAGGTCGAAGATGCGACCTAAGCCTTTTATTTACAACTACTTATCCTTTTCCGGATGAGAACTAGGTCTAGCTAAGAGCACCAAGGCACAAGATACGAGAAAACGGTAGCTTGGGATTAACATCTGGGTGTGTAACGCGAGGCTATCTCAAGCATTGTCGAGTTCTGCAAAGCGTATCGGATCGCAGGGATGGGGTTGCGAGCTGCCTTGTTCCATGAATCGCTGGGCTGCCAGCTGGCCTATCCCCCAGCTTCCCCCCATGCCGTGGCCGCTCAGGGCTGCTACCCAGAAAAATCGATCGACTTTGTAGTCCCAGCCAATCACGAAGGAGCCATCGGCAGAATTGGTTCGAAAGCAGGACCAGACCTGTCGCTGAGAAGCATCCTTCAGAGTGGGCAGCTGGTCCCAAACCAGATTCACCATCGATTGGGATATGTTCGGACTTACCGTCGGTTCGAGACCCGCGGAGACTTCCTCATCGCAGACACTGAAAAGCAATCCACCCGACTCCGGTCGGAAGTAGAAGTTCTGATCCAGGCTCCATACGAAGGACCATCCGGAGCCGATGGGCAAAGGACTATCGAGGACGAAAAGGTGCCGCTTCAGCGGCGTTAGCGGCAAATCCGCGGCACCTGCCATTCGAGCAACCGTCGGTGCCCAGGCACCAGCGGCATTGATCAGATAGTCCGCCTCAATCTGCCCATGAGAGGTCTGCAAGTGAAAAGGCCCGCTTCCTCCGACACCTGTAAGCATGCAGTCGAGGAGGAAACGAACCCCATGGGCCTGCGCCTGTCCGAGGTAGAACTGAAGCAGCTTGGCGATGTCCATCACGCCATCGGAGGGCGTGCGAAGCGCCGACTCGAACTCGTGATTCCGGAGTAGTGGGACCTGTCGCCGAACCTCTTCCGGGTCCTCGTAGAACGAATCGATGAGACTGGTCTCACGAACCAATTCGAGCTGATCACGAGTGCCGAGCAAGAGGGAGCCGGATCGAGTGAATCCAGTCTCCGATGGCCGCTGTTGGTAGGCTTCGCTGCTAGCAGCGACAGCGCGACGGATCTCTGGTGGATCGACGGACTGACGTACCAGCGATGCATTTCGGCCCGAGGCATGAAAACCAGGGACCTGTTCTTTATCGATGACCAGGATCGATCCAGTAAACGAGCCGCTCAGGTGGAACGCCGTGGCGGCGCCTGCAAAGCCTGAACCGATGATCACCACATCGGTTTTCATGTTAGCCCAGAGGATTCCGAACCGCTGTGCAAAGGTGTCCTCGAACAGTCAGCAATCCTATTCCTCGCTGTACTAGTAGGCAGGAATAGAGGGATCGACATCTCGTGACCACGCCAGGATGCCTCCCTGGAGGTTCCTGAGCTTCCGAAATCCAGCCTGCTGCAGCATCTCGATCGCTTTGGCACTGCGTGCGCCGGAACGGCAGTGAGCAACGATGTCACGGGCACTGTCCAGTTCGTGAACGCGAGCCATCAGATCCCCCAGAGGAATCAGATGGGAACCTTCGATCTGGCAAATCTCGTACTCCTGAGGGTTCCGGACATCCAGGAGGAAGATGTCCTTTCCCTGTTTCATCTCTTCCTGCAACTCCAGCGCGGTGATTTCCTCGACACCGTCTACCTGGCTATGCTCGGTCTCGGGCAGAACTCCGCAGAATTGCTCGTAATCGATAAGCTGACGAATCTGCGGACTGTCGCCGCAGACCGGGCACTCGCTGTTGCGCCGAAGCTTGAGCTCTCGGAACTTCATTGCCAAGGCGTCGAATAGGAGCAAGCGCCCTTCCAGGGATTGTCCTTGGCCCAGGATCAGCTTGACTACCTCTGTGGCCTGAAGGACCCCCACCAGACCAGGCAAGATGCCCAGTACGCCGCCTTCTGCGCAAGAGGGAACCAGGCCGGGGGGAGGAGGCTCGGGGTAGAGGCATCGGTAGCAGGGTCCACCCGGAACGGCGAAAACTGAGGCCTGTCCTTCGAAGCGAAAGATGCTGGCATAGACATTCGGTTTCCCGCTGAGCACGCAGGCATCATTGACCAGATAACGAGTGGGGAAGTTATCGGTTCCGTCTGCAATGATGTCGTAGTCCTTGAACAGATCCAGAGCGTTCTCCGAGCTGAGACGTACTTCGTGGGTCTCTACCTTCACGTTGGGATTGATCTGCTCCAACTTGTCTCGAGCACTCTCCAGTTTCGAGCGCCCCACGTCCTGTGTGGAGTGGAGAATCTGTCGCTGAAGATTGCTCTCGTCCACGATGTCAAAGTCAACGATACCCAGTCGTCCGACTCCGGCGGCGGCCAGGTAGATTGCCAGAGGTGAACCCAGGCCTCCGGCGCCGATGCAGAGGACGCTCGCCTGCTTCAGCTTCTTCTGGCCCTCCATTCCGACCTCGGGCATGATCAGATGTCTGCTGTACCGTCTGATCTCTTCGTGGCTCAAGGCACCCAGATCCGGTTCGGTTCCCACCGCTCCGCCTGCGATTGACGGTACGACACTGATCGTATCTCCGTCCTGTATCGGGGTGTCTTCCCGCTGCAGGTAGCGGATGTCCTCATCATTGAGGTAGATGTTGACGAAGTTTCTGAGCTTGCCCTCATCATTGAACAGGTGCTTCTTCAGCGTTTCATGCTGCTGAGTCAGGCTTTGAAGCACCTCTTTGACGGTATTGCCCTCCAACTCCAGGGACTCTTGGTCCCCCACGTGAGGTCTTAGTGGAGTTGGGATTAGCACCTTGACTGACATGTTCTTCCTCCTGCTAAAGCTTTTCTTCTGTTTCTGCTCGTGCTGAGACGACTCAAGAATCAACGATTTTGGCGCCGCCGACTCGGAGTTCACCGGTGCCAGTGATCGGAGATGTCGTCTTCATCTATGGATTCTACGGAACACTTGGTTCTCGAAGTTTCCACTCGTCAGGCTCGAAGTCGGATCGGTCATCCTTGAGCTGCCAAGCCAGGACCTCTTCGGCTTTTCCCTTTCTCACGGAAGTAATGAGGTAACAGTACCAGGGCCATGCGTGCTCCCTGTCGTAAACCGATGGCTTGGCTGGAACATCCGGGTGACTGTGGAAGAACCCCAGGATCTCGCTCCCGGTTCCACCTAGTCTCCTTTCCAGCTTCAGAACAAAGTCGGGGGCGATCAAGTATCGGTTGGCCGCACTGTCGCTGCGTTGGTTCTCTGCCTCAATCACCTCCGACACATATTTGTTTCCATCGCGGACTGACCCAACCAGCACTCCACAGCATTCGTTCGGATAGACGTTCTCTCCAATACGCCTGATCTGATCTAGTTGATTCGCTTCCAGGGAGATCATTATCTGTGTTACAGGGTACTTGACTCCCAGAACTGCTCGGAAAGGTACTTGTCGCCACCATCCGGAAAGATGGTCACAATCGTTCCGCGGTCTATGTTCTTGGCGATTTTCAAGGCCGCCACCATGGCTGCTCCAGAAGAGATGCCGGCGAACAAACCCTCTTCGCGAGCCAGCCTCAGAACCATCTGTTGGGCAGCCTCGGTCGAAATCTCCAGGTTCTCGTCTGCTAGCTCGGGCTCATAGATTTCCGGGACAAGTGCGGTGGGCATGTGCTTGAGCCCCTCCAGGCCATGGAAAGGGGAATTAGGCATGAATGAGATGGCCGTGATCGTAGGATCCAGTTCCTTTAGTCGCCGGGTGGTACCGACAAAAGTTCCGCTGGTTCCGAGTCCCGTCACGAAGTGTGTCAGCTCTCCCTGCAATTCATCGTGGATTTCCACGGCTGTGGTCAGGTAGTGAGCTCTCCAGTTGGCCTCATTGCTATACTGGTCAGGATAGAAATACTTCTCGGGGGACCCCTGGTAGAGATCCCTGATTGCCCGGATCGCTCCATCGGATCCTTCCAGCGGATCGGTGAGCATGAGCTGGGCTCCATAGGCCTTCAGAATCTTCTTTCGCTCCATGCTAGCGTTGGTCGGCAAGGCTAGTAGGACTGGGATTCCCCTGGCCGCAGCTATCATGGCGTAGGCGATACCCGTATTACCACTGGTGGCATCGATGAGGGTCCTATGGGACTCGAGGAGGCCTGCCTTCTCGGCCGTTCGGATCATGTTATAGGCCGGTCGGTCTTTCACCGAGCCTCCCGGATTAAACCATTCAAGCTTGGCAAAGATTCGCACCCGGTCCGAGGGGATGAAGTTGCGGATTTCTACCAAAGGCGTATTGCCGATGCTCTGAAGAAGGTCCTTTCTTTTCTCGACAACCGGCTGTAGCGACATGGTTCTATTCTAAATGTGGTAGACGATCACCTGCTCTTGCTGGATTTTGCGACGCACCAGATCCTGTACAGAGATAGATTGCAGGTGCGTGACCAACGATTCCTCGATTTCTCTCCACACCTGGCATAGAACCGAGCTGGGATTCACCCTCGAATCGATCAAGGTAACGTCGCCCTCCACCGCGGCGATGATCTCGGCCAAAGAGATCTGCTCAGGTTGTTGGGCCAGCATGTAGCCGCCACTGGAACCGCGAGCGCTCTCGACCAGGCCAGCCTTCTTGAGCTGGATCAGAATCTGTTCCAGGAATCTCAACGGAATCTGTTGCTGATCTGCCAGCTCCCGTGCCTGCATCCGACGGCCTTTGGCGTGAAGCGCCAGCTCGAATACCGCCAGAATAGCGTAATCGACTCGAGCAGTGATTCTCATTGGACTCCTTGGCTCTCTCCCTTGGAAGTGTTGTAGGCCGCCAGCAGAGATGCGTTCGTGCTGGTCTTTCCGAATCTCCCTGAAATTAAGCTGCAAACAATTCCTACCGATTTAGTCAACTTCGAGGTTATTATGAGATGGCCCCCCTGCGCTTGTCAAGGATCTGGCAGGCTGAGAGTAGCCCTCCAGAGCATCGTTCTAGGGCACGTCTTACGGCCTTAGAGGGTTGTTCTGATGGAGGTAGCTGGAGTGCTTTAGCCGATCACGAATTCTACTGGGACCCTATTGGGAATGTGTCCAGACTGGTAGCCTCGATCCAGAAACAATTGAACCGCCCGTTTTCCGTCTTCTCCGTAGCTAAGCGTTCGACTATTGACATACATCTGGACGAAGCGATCTTCTTGCTCCTGGGTCAGTCCACGAGCGAACTGAGAGGCGTAGTCCAGCGCTGCCTGCCTGTTCTCCAGGGCGTACTGGATACTCTCCTTGAGCAGACGGCCCACCTTGACAATCAGTTCTTGTCCCAGATCTTTGCGAATGACGTTACCCCCGAGCGGAAGCGGCAGGCCTGTATCCTCTTGCCACCATTGCCCCAGATCGACGATGCAGTGCAGTCCCAAATCCCGGTAGGTGAGCTGACCTTCGTGGATGATCAATCCCGCATCGATGATTCCTTCTTGGACTGCCGGGATGATTTGGTCGAAGGGAATTACTTGATAGCGGAAGTCTGGTTCCAGCAGCCTCAAAGCCAGATAGGCCGAGGTCCATTCTCCCGGGATCCCAATAAGGCTCTGCGAAACCTGTTCTACCGCGAGTTCTTCTCTTGCCACCAGGATCGGCCCATAGCCTTCCCCCATGCTGGCACCGCTGTCGAGTAGACTGTAGCGCTCCGCCAGATAGGCATAGGCATGGATGCTCACCGCGGTGACCTCGTACTGGCCTGTTCGGGCGCACTGATTCAAGCTCTCGATGTCGTTAAGTTCGTGAACGAATTCTAGACCCTCCGTATCGATTGCCCCCGTTGCCAGAGCGTAGAACATGAAGGCATCGTCGCTGTCTGGACTGTGTGCTACCCGAATCGTTTTTGTTGCCATGATCGAACACGGGACTATACCAGAAACTGACGTATTTCTCCCAACGACTTGATTCTGTCGGCTCCAGGCCATTCCGGGTGACGATCTCCCGGATCATATAGCAGCGACCTCATACCGACCGCTCGGGGCGCAGCGTAGTCGTCTTCGATTTCATCACCGACGTAGAGAGACTCAACTGGATCGGCTTCGACCTGATCCAGCGCGTAGCGGAAGATTTCCGGGTCTGGCTTGGCAGTACCAGCAAGACCGGGAATCGTCAATTGCTGAAACAGGGGTCGGATGCCTAGCGCGCTCAGGACATCCTCGAGTCGAGAATCAAAATTGGAAATGATTCCGAGATTTCTGCTCTTCGAGAGGAGAGACAACAAATCCTGGGCACTCGGCTCCAACTCCCAGGCTTCGTCGGTGCGGAATACCTCATAGATCTGCTCGAAGCACTGATTCAATTGGGGGAAGGGAGCGATGCGGCCAAAAGTCCCCACCACTACTTTTTTCCACCACTGTCGCTCGCTCTCAGGACTGTTCACCGTCGCTTTCTGAGGGTAGCGGACAGTGATGTCCCGGAACGCCTGGCGAAAAGCTGTTTCGATGATTTGGTAGTCAGAAGGAGAAGAGGCGAGTTCAAAGCCGAAGGCAGCCGCCTGACGTCCGTAGATCTCACCTACTGACCCACGAATACGTATGAGCGTACCCACGGCGTCGAAGAAGATCCAACGTATCTCCCAAGGAGGTTCGGAACAGCTCCGCAGGCTCGTGGGCATGTTAAGACGTAAAAGAGCAGTTATTAGGCCTGGCCCGTGAGGAAAGGGTTGTGACGACGCTCCTGACCGATCGTGGTATCTGGTCCGTGGCCCGGATGCAATATCTTCGAGTCGCCTAGCGGCAGGATGCTTTCCCGAATCGTTCCCATGAGAATTTCGAGCGACCCGCCGGGCAGGTCCGTTCTTCCTATGGATCCAGCGAAAATGACGTCGCCACAAAAAATGTGCTCTCCGATTTCCAGGGAGACGCTGCCGGGCGAATGACCCGGGGTGGCGTGTACTCGGAAAACGAATTGACCTAACTGGAGATCCTCATTCTCCTTCAGGGTGTGGGTGACAGGCGGAGCTGGATCGCAGTTGAGACCGAACCACTGAGCCTGTTCGGCTAGACCGTCATAGAGGAATTGATCCTCAGGGTGCAGGTAGATGGGAACGTCCCATTTCTGCTTGACGAGTCCAATCCCACTGATGTGGTCGAGGTGAGCATGTGTATTCACGATCGCGGTCAGCCGAAACCCATGTTCTTCTATATGCTGAATGATTTCAGGTGCTTCGTCTCCCGGGTCGAGGTAGATGGCCTCCGGGCTGCCGGGTAGGGAGACGAGATAGCCGTTCTTCAGGAAGGGTTCTTGGGCGCGTCTCTCGATGACGATTTCTTGGGTCACTCAGCCATTCTTGTCGGTTGTACTCGCCGTCGTCAAGTCCAGCGCGATCCGTGCAGCTTTCAGGATGCTAACAAATGAGTCGGGGACAAATGAGTCGGGGAGCAATGAGTCGTGGGACAAACGAGTCGTGGGATTTTGGGGAACTTGCTGATCCGACCGAAGGTGAGCGACAAGACAACTCTATCGAGTCTTGCGCTGTGCCTTTGCACGCCCTCTGTGGGCAGACGCCAGTTGATAGCCGACTCCGCGAACTGTACGAATCCGACGTCCGGTCCGCCCCAACTTCAGTCTGAGTCTCCGCATGTGGGTGTCTACCGTTCGAGAGGTGCCCTGATATGAGTCGCCCCAAGCTCCCTCGATCAGCTCCTCCCGGGTGAGGGAAATACCGCTGTTTTCGAGCAAGTAGACCAGCAGGTTGTACTCGGTAGCAGTCAGATTCAATTGCGTCTTGCCGACCAACGCCCGACAGCAGTCGAGGTTGACTGAGATGCTGCCGTCCTTCAGGGTGTTTTCGGTGTCTGACACGGGCTCGCTATTATATATGGTAGAAGCACAAGTAACACAGGAGAGTTTGAACGTTTTCGCCGGGAGCCAGAGAGGTGCCATGCAGCGTAGCAGATACAAACTACTGACTGTAGTATGGGCGCTTCTATTGGGATCAGGCTACTTCGGGCTCCGAGCGGCGTCGTCGGACCCGGAGCCTCCTGGGCGGATCGTGTCCTTGGCGCCGAATCTGACGGAGCTTCTGTTCGAGCTGGGAGTGGGCTCTCAGGTCGTCGGTGTGACGACCTATTGCGTCTTCCCACCCGAGACCGAAAAGATCGAAAAGATCGGAGGGTTCATCAATCCGAGCCTGGAGAAGATCTTGAGCTTGGAGCCGCAGTTGGTCTTCAGCGAACGCTGGACGTCCTCGAAGACGGTTCCCACGTTGCGACGGCTGGGGTTGAATGTGGTGGAGGCACCAAGCCCCTTTTCCTTGACCGAGATCTACCAGCTGATGCGAATCACCGGAGAGGCGATTGGGAGGGCGGAAAGGGCGGAGCGGCTGGTACAGTCGACGATGGATCAAGTTGAGCGGATCCGTGAGAAGGGCGAGTCATTCCCTCGTCGTCCTACAGTCTATATCGAAATCGATCCACCGTCCTGGACCGTCGGGAGCAAGAGCTTTGTGAACGAAGCCATTTCGCTCTGTGGTGCCCAAAACATCTTCAGAGATGTAAACCGGCCGGCTCTCCAGGCCTCGAAGGAAGTTATCGTTCTGAAGGATCCCGAAATCATCGTGTCCTTCGATGCGAGCGCCTCCGAGATCAGCCGAAGACCGGGATGGCATCGAATTCGAGCGGTCCGTAATGGGGCCATCATTGACGATCTGGATCGCGACCTTCTCACCCATGGCAACCATCGTCTGGTGGAGGGAATGAAACAGCTCCAACAAAGAGTAATGCAGCTGACCGAGTCCCTGCCTTGAAGAGGATGATCCCCCCGTGCCAGTGAAGTCAGGCGGTTTGAAACTTGTCTTGTTGCTTTCGATCACGGTGCTGGTCCTGGTCGGCTCGCTCTTCGTTGGGCCCGTGTGGAATGCCTCCTGGCAGATCATTTGGGACATCCGGTTTCCCCGCACTCTTCTGGCTTTGATCGTGGGCAGTGGTCTGGCGGCTTCGGGCGCGACCTTCCAGGGTGTGCTCAGAAATCCCCTGGCCGATCCCTTTATTCTCGGGACTTCCAGTGCCGCCGCGGCAGGGGTCATGATGTCCAGCGTACTGGGTTTTCAGCACTACTCTGCTCTCTATTTTCTGTCGCTGGGGTTTGCTCTGTTCTCAATTTTTCTGGTCTATCGGATTGCTCATATGCAGGGTAGGGCGCAGGTCCAGACGCTAGTCCTGACCGGAGTGGTCGTGAGCCTCTTCTTCAACGCCGCCGTTTTTCTGGTCTTTTCTATCTTCTATCGCGAATCTTTCACGACCCTTTTCTACCTTCTCGGCAGCCTGACCGAAGGCGAGCCGACCCTGATCTTGGTATCCTCGACCATCATCGTCTTCGGTTTCGCCCTGACCTGGCTGTATTCCCGGGAGCTGAACCTGATGACCCAAGGTGAGGAGGCAGCACAGCATCTGGGGGTGGAGGTAGAGCGGATCCGGAAGATCCTCTTCGTGGCCGCCTCGGCCATGGTCGCGGCAGCAGTTGCAGTCGCCGGCATGATCGGTTTCGTCGGGCTCATCGTTCCCCACATGATGCGGATCATCATGGGACCGGATCACCGTATCCTTTTGCCAGCATCCGCGCTGGGTGGTGCCGTCTTTCTGCTCTTGGCAGATGGCATGGCACGCACTGCCATTCCTCCGTTGGAGATCCCGGTAGGGGCCATAACTGCGCTGATCGGTTCTCCCTACTTCATCTATTTATTGCGCCGAAGGCAGCGGGAGGGCCAGTTCTGATGGCTTCCCTCGAAGTTGATAAGGTGAGCTTCCAGTATCTCCAGGGGTTCGGCCTGCAAGAGGTCAGCCTGGACATCCCGGCAGGGTCCTTCCTGGCCCTGATTGGTCCGAACGGCAGCGGTAAGACCACCCTGCTACGATTGATGAGCAAGACACTTAAGCCTGACACCGGAAAAATCCTGTTGGAGGGAAACTCCTTGGAGACTTTTTCTTCCTTGGAACTTGCCCGAAGGGTGGCGGTGATTTCCTCCGAGCAGCATTTCGAGTTTCCCTTCCTGGTGCGTAACGTTGTTGCCATGGGCCGATTTCCTCACCAGGCGCGGCTGGAAAGGACGTCCCAGCATGACCGTCAAGTAGTGGATGAGTGTCTGCAGATGACTCACACGGAAGATCTCGCTGATCGGCCTGTTTCCGCCCTATCCAGCGGGGAACGACAGCGGGTTCTGGTCGCGCGGGCCCTCGCCCAGACACCTTCAATCCTGATCTTGGACGAGCCCACAGCCCATCTCGATATTAACTATCAGATCGGGACCTTTCGCCTGCTGCGCCGACTCAACCGCAGCCATGGAATGACGATCATTACGGTACTGCACGACCTGACCGCCGCCGCGGTCTTCTGTCCCTCAGTTGCGCTGCTACATCAGGGTCGATTGATCAAGCGGGGAAGCCCTGCGGAGGTGATCACCCCCGAGATCATCCGGGAAACCTACCAGACCGAGGTCAGTGTGCACCCCAGCCCTGTAGGCGGATTTCCTCAGATATCGTATCCACCGGATGAGGGATGAGGAGAATACGCTAGAATCCGCGCCCCGGAATCGAATAGAGCGCCGATGCCGAGCTTTGCCGCGTTTTACACACTGCATCACTGCTTACTATTCAAGTCTCTCAGGAGGTTTCGGCGACCAGTTCCTCCACCTTGACCCGAGGGTAACGATCGGATTTATAGTTGGAATCTTCGGCGGTAATCCGGGCCAGGGTCTTTGCCAGAGGATAAGACTGCTCCACCTTGGCGGCTCCTACTCCGACCGGGATGAAGTTCCCACCCTGGGCATCCCAGATAGCCTTGTTGAGAGTGAAGGTTCGATCGCGCGCCGCCTCGTAGACAGGGTCCTCGAAAACGTCGCGGAACTCGGTGATTCTTCCTGATCCGTCCAAGGTGATCCAGGCCGATACAGCCACGCCTCTACTGGAGATGGTAGCGATCGCGTCTCGGAAGGATAAGGCTGCGGGACACATGTAATGGGAGCCACGGCCATCACCCTGGGTCATGTAGAAGCGGTCGCGCATGAAGAGGTTGAGTGCTTCCGCCAGGGGCTCAACCGCCAGCAAGACCGGATCATCCTTGCCCAGGTACTCTCCACCGGAGATGACGGCCAGTTTCTCAGTGGAAGCGGACAGAAGAATTTCACCCAGCGCGTCGCCGGGTCGATCAGGATCCCAACCCTCGGCGCTGCGACTCCAGATTCTCTTGACGTTGAACTTTTCCACCGCCCCCAACAGGGTCTCAGCACTGGACCAATCGCTCTCCAGATCCAGGAAGATACGGCGATGGTGCTCCACATCCCAGACTTCGAGGACCGCGCCAGCTTCGCCTATAGTCTGGAGGTGGGATTTCAGAGAGCCACAGCGAAAGGCGTGATTCAAGCTCCACCAGACAGGAAGGTTGAAGGCCGAGGGGCCTGACTTGTCGATTGCCAGCAGCCCGAATCTCTGGGGACGATTCAGGGGGATTTCGGCAAAGCCTGGTCCTTGTCCGGAGACATTTCCCGAAAAGACAGGTGCGGGCTCGTGCGCCTCGACCAGGCCCTGTTTCCAATCACTGTAGGCCCCCTGTAGGCGAGCTATCTGAGCCTTTTCGGCCGCCGGCAAAAAGTCCGGCAGCAGAGCGATGAACTCGTCTGTCAGGTTGGCGATTTCTTCGATGGCTCGACCGGCGGAGGCGTCACCAATCAGGTCTTGCCCCAGTCCATACCATTGATAGTCCAGCGTCTTCGCCACCCAGACCTGACGGAAGAAAGTACGGTATGCAAAAAGGTGGACCGCATTGTCGTCGGCTCCTCGGCTGTGGGTCATCAGCAGGTGCTCATCGTCCCCGACTTCGATGATTTCCGAGGTCGCTGAAATCAGACCGGAATTGGCGGCCTCCTGCAGGCTAGCCTCCGCCACTCCTCGAAAATGGTTCGGTGGCGTGGTGTGGCCCACCTTTCCGCCACCATCTGCCTTGATGTCGGAGAGGGTAAAAGAAGCATTGGCGTTGGCAGCCTCAATGATGGGATCCGGGTCAGGAATATCCTGGAGTCGACTGGCGAGACGATTCGCCTCCTCTTGTGCTCGCGCCTCAGCCGTCTTGGGATTGAGATAGGGCTCGAACTCGCCGTGGCTCACCATGTGCTGGACCACTTTGCCGGCCTCACGCTGGAAATAGAGAGTCTCCGGACGATTCTGGGAAAAGACGTCTACAATGTCGGATTCAGCCGGCATTCGTCCGTTGTCATACGACTGGTAGGCATAGGCTACCACCCGTGCGGTTCCCGGCTCGCTCAGACGAGCCCGTGCCTGGTCAAAGTTGACCGGCATCAAGCCCACACGGTACTGACTGTTTCTTCCACCGGGTCCAAAGTAGAACTCTCCAGAGATCTGAGTGAATTCCCCGACGGCAGGCAGGCCGGACTGGGATCGTCCGATGAGGACGGGATTGAAGCTCCCGTCGACAATCGCCGCGGGTTCTCCCTGCAGATCACCCATGCCAAACTTCCCCTTGACTGCGTAGACTCGACTCAGGCGCCACTCTTCGGCATCGGCGATCAGGGCGACAAGCTCATTCAGATCACCAGGTCCGAACTCGTAGGTGCGAACGTTCTCTTTGCCCGCTGTCAGGTCTTCGATGGACTCCACCACGCCGAGATAATCGTTGCCCTCGATGCGGCGGCCCGACCCCTTGTCGGGGTTGAAGAAGAGATTGAACATGGCACGGTTGAAGAAGCCGCTTCCGCCGTTGATAGCTTTGGCTACGAAGATCGGCTCTGCTCCTCGCTCGGTATACGGGAGGCTCAGGAACCGGAGTTGCAAAGCCTCGCTCTGACGGTCGGCTGACTGGGATAGAATCTCCTCAGCGCCTGGCTGTGCTAGCTTCGAGTCGACACCCGTCGCCAGAGCTGCCAGTCCCGCCCTGAGCGCGCTCTTCATGGCTGTTTCAATCGGGTCCTGGCCGCCGACTAGAAAATCGCCGTTGAAAGTGGTGAGGTGGAGATGGAGATCGCCGCCGAATGCCTGAACCCATGCGCCTCTAAAGCGACTGTCCTGGAGCTCTCCTCGCGCCGATTCAACGATCTCTTCCGGGATTTCTCCGGCTATGTGATGCCCTAGGGCTAAGGATACGAGGGTTACATTTGCCTGATCACTGTTGGTCATTCTCGGCCTCTCCTTAGCGACCTTCCGCAGTTTCAGGAGGTCACCTTCTTGGTTTGCGCAACGAATTAAGAAAGGAAGTCTAGCATAACCGCACGACGAGGGCAGTGCCAGTTTTCACAATGAATCTCCAAGGTGAGAACTTGATCTAGAAATCATCGATCTAGCGGGGTTTCTGAACTGGGATTTCGGTTCTCACCATACCCGTGAAGTGTACAATCGGGTAGTCGAGGTCGGAGCGGCGAGAATTGAGTAGCGCAAGGTATCGTAGCCGTCGGATTCAACCCCACGCACCAAGTGCCCAGGCGACGATTGACGATTCGATTCGGTTCCACTAGACTGCCCGCCAAACCGGGATTTCCAAAAGAACCTGCGGTTAGGAGGACGATCGATGCTCCGATTCATGCTGCCAGTGTCCAGAGCTGGAATCCTTGCTGTTCTGTTTGTGTTTTGGGGATGTAGTGGAGGTGAATCCAGTGAGGGGTCCCTCTCCGAGACCGAGCCTGAAATGCCAGAGCTCGCATATGTCACGAATGGCATTGCCGGCTTTTGGACAATCGCGCAGGCGGGAGCCCTCGATGGCGGGAAGGATTTTAAAGCGCAGGTCGATGTGCGGATGCCGGCCGAAGGGGTCATCGACCAGAAACGGATACTGGAGGATCTCCTCGCTCGGGGAGTGGACGGAATCGCGATCAGCCCGATCGATCCGGACAATCAGAAGGATCTTATCAATGAATCTGCCAGGCGCACGAACCTGATCACCCAGGATTCGGATGCCCCCGAGACCGATCGCCTTTGCTATGTCGGGATGGACAACTACCAGGCGGGGCGACTGGTTGGGCAGTTGGTGAAGGAGGCTTTGCCCGATGGCGGCTCGATCATCCTTTTCGTCGGCCGGCTGGAGCAGCTCAACGCACAGCAAAGACGTCAAGGGGTCATCGACGAAGTCTTGGGTAGACCGAACCAAGGCGGAGGACCGGTCGATCCACCCAACCAGGTGCTCGAGGGAAACAACTACACCATACTGGACACTCGGACCGATCAATTTGATCGGTCCAAAGCCAAGGCCAACGCCGAGGACGCCATCGCCCGCTTTCCCCAGCTGGGGTGCATGGTGGGTCTGTTCGAGTACAACCCACCCGCCTGTCTCCTGGCCATCAACGAGGCCGGATCAAAGAACATCAAGCTAGTTGCATTCGACGAAGCCGAGCAGACGCTCCAAGGCATCCAGGATGGATCCGTCCATGGGACGGTGGTGCAACAGCCTTATCTGTACGGCTACGAGTCCGTGAGAATCCTGGCCGGATTGGCTCGAGGTGACAGATCCGTCCTACCTGAGAACGGTGTTTTGAACATTCCAGCTCAGGTGATTCGCAAGAACAACGTCGACGCCTTCTGGTCCGATCTCAAGCAAAAACTGAAGCGTAGGTGATACTAAGTGCTTGACCAATAGTATCTTTGAGCAAGCAATTAGTTCTCCGACCACATGCAGACGCCGGTACAAGTGCTCCAGCCACCGATTCCGCATCCCGGCCAAGGCATGCACAAGTCGGCGTGGCTGCAGTACGATCCCCCAGGGCAATCCCAGCTGTCGATGCATTCACATACCCACAGCGAGTCTTCGAATGACAGTGCGAACAGGGTTTGACCGTTAACCGGAGTGGCGGCGAGGGACTCACGGTCCAGGATCTCCCGGACTCGGCTAAAGGACTCCAGGTCGGCGGCGGCGGTGGCTTCCCCAATCTCATCTTCCGTGACCTCACAGGCCTTCTCTCCCGCTTGAGTGCAGGCGTCTCCGGGTGCGGCCAGGACTGAGGGTTGGAGCAGAGCGGCTGTGCCTACCAACAGTGAGAGTAGTACGAGCGTTTTCTTCATTCTGTTCTTCCCTTTTTTGGACTTCAGTTGTTCTTATGGATAGGCTCTCCGTTCAATGAAAAGATCGAGCGGCTTTCTTGATCAGTGAAATGGCGCCGAACCTCCTCCCGCCAGTACTCATTCGGGATCAGGTGCCCGGAGCTGTCTCCCTCGAGGTAGGTGAGATAGTCCCCGATGAGTCGGATCTGATCTTGGTCGAGTGAGGAGAGACTCTGGGCGAGATAGCGGTGAACATGGGTCTGCTTCAACTCGGAGACCGTCTCCCAGGGTAGCCCTTGCAGGACCACTCTCCGGGTCCTCCATTCCTGTCGCATAAATTGGTCATACGTCCATTCAGGTTCGGCAATTGAAACGGCCGATTCCTGAGGCGAATCATCCAGCCAGAGAGTCACGAAGAAAACGACGGGGACGGGGACTCCTCTAAGGGTCCCAGGGCTGATCACCGCTCTGGTCAGGTCCGTTTCAATTTGCGGCAAGCTGGAGCCGCCGATTCGTTCGATGGAAGCCACCCGACCGGTCTCTTCGCAAAACAAGCGAAACAAGAGGTTCCTCGGGGAATTGGGATTTCCACGAGCTTGGTCGGCGATATAGTCCAGATAATCGAGGTCAACCTGAGGAGGAAGGATACCTTCTGTAGTGTGGGTATAAAAGAGCCGGCCTTCCCTATACGTGAACAGACGGGACGATTCAGGTAGGATGACCTGCAATGCCGTCGCGTCTTCCTCAGGCTCAGTCTCGAGATTGAGCAGAAAAGCGACTGGGACTGGGTTTACCCCGAGGTGACCCGGTGACACTTTCAGCTGAAGCAGTTGAGATTCAATTGAGATGGATCGAGGCCCTGCTCGGTGATCGACCGACACGATTTGACCGCTGCTGTCAGAGAATACTCGATATGAAAGTCCATCGGATTCTCGCGCAAGCAATCGAGCCTGGCTTTTGAGATCCAGCAAATCTTCGGGATTTATCTCGGGGGGTCGAAGACCCCGGGTTTGCATCGAGTAGAAGAGTCGCTGGCCTCGGGACACGATCACTTCGGGGGAGAGCTCTATGGTAGCAGCCCCGAGTTGTTCCAGCAGTCGCACTCTTTCCTGGACGACATCGAATGGCGCCTCATCGCTGACGTAGACTCGGGTCGCGGACTGGGCGCCTTTCAGGCCCTTGATGACATCCTCGTCGCTGAGAGAATTGAGGAAGATGTCCCTTAGTTTGCCTGTCTTATCCATGGCCAGGCCTAGGGGCCTCCCCGAGATAATCCGTATTCGCCCACCCACTTCCAGCCTGAGCCTCAATTGATTGACTACTGGTACTGCTCGCTGTCCCACCTTAATCGGCTTGAACCGCCAGGCACTCACGGCTTTGCTGGCGGCTCTTCGCAGGATTGGATGGCCGCTGAGAGGTTCGACACTGACTACGACTCCGTCCTAAGCCACAAGGACTCGAAGGACGACTTCTCGGTCGGGAATGCCATCGGCAGCCGCTGGGTAGACCGGTTCGACCTTGACTATGAGATGGGTGACTAGAACCTGACTTTCCACGGCCACTGGAGAGTTCAAAGATGCGGTCAGAGGAAGGCTCGAGACGCTCATGAATCCGGTCAGTAGTAGAGTACCGACGATGGCGAGTAGGGAGATCGCGATTCTCAATCTGGACAGCCTGGGTTCGGAGATGATCAAGTCTAGCCTTCGCACCAACTGACTTCTTCGCGAGAACGGATGAGCCAGGATATTTCTGGCCTGATTTGAATCAGTGGCCATTTCGATCAGGGTTTGAACATAGGTTCGCCAACTCCCGGTGATCTTGACTACCTGCTGGTCCACAACCTGTTCCCGAACCAGACGGGCCTCCCGAGTCAACCACCATATCGCAGGATGGAACCAGAGGATCGAGCGGACGATCTCTTCTCCCAAAATCGATATCCAGTCTCGTCTGCGGATGTGCAGCAGTTCATGGCAGGCAACGGCTGACTGCCCTGCCTGGTTCAGCACCATGAACCGCTTGGGGAAGATTATGACCGGCCTGGAGAGCCCGAAGGAAACGGGACTCTTCAGTCGAGAAGAGCGATAGAGGCGAGGGTAGACGCCTAGCAGCTCCTGCATCTCTCCTACCGGGGGAGGAATTCGGCTGAGCAAATGCGATTTTCGGAGAAAGTGCTTGATCCGTAACAACCCAAGGCCAAGCCAGAGTAGTCGGAGCAAGATCCCAGTCCCAAGTATCAAGAGGATCACTTGGTTCGTGGAGTAGCCTGTCCTCTCAGTAGTGACCTGCGCCGCCTGGCGGGGCTCGGCCTCCACGCGTGGGGCAGGGCGAGCTGCTTGCAGTACGGCTGGGATCAGTGGTTCGGAGACGATCACGGGCAGGGGAGCGATCAGTTTCGCCCACGGCTGAAGAAAAGGGAGAAGCAGGCAGCCTAGCAGAAGGAACTGGTAGACCGCCAGCTTGCTACGGGGAGCCCGGAACCCGAGGATCCTGGGCAGCCAGATCCCGACTATCACCAAAAGGGCAATCTGGCAGGTGTACGCAAAGAGGTTCTCGACGAGAATCGAAGGGGTCATTCCTTTTTCTGAATCATCCGCTTGATCTTCTTTTGATCGGTTGAAGAGATCTTGCAAGTATCGATCAACTGGGAGACCAAGGGCTCAGGACAGCCATTGAAGACCCTATCGACGAACTCCTGAACCATTTCCTTGATGATCTTTCCCTTGGGATGTTTTGGCTTATAGACGTATGCACGTCCTTCCTGCCACTTGCTGAGCTGTCCCTTGCCTTCCATGATTCTCATCATGGTCATCACTGTGGTATAGGCGATCCTTCGCTTCTCCCTCAGTTTTTCGTAGACGTCCCGCACAGTGGCCGTCTTCAGGCTCCAGACAATTTTCATGATCTCCAGTTCTTGCCGTGTTAGCGGACTTTTGCTGTGTTGTATGTTTGCCATGCTAGTACTGTCGTTTTTCGACGAAAGAGAAGTCAAGCATTTTCTTGCGGAAGATGAATTTATTCCATTCGGGGAACCAGTTCTCGAGAACTGGCTCCGAGTCAGAGAATGGGTTTGCCGGAGCGAAGCTGTCCCAGATAGGTGAGACGGATCTGATTCAGCTCGGTGTCGTAGCGACCGTCGCGAAAATCGGGAAAGGTCCATTCGAACGGTCGGTAGCGCCCAGCCTGATACCGCGCCATGAGATCGGCGTAGACTCCCTTTCCCAGATGAATCTTCTGTCCGGCGAATTTGCAACTGGCGAGGACAAACTTGCTGTGGTCTAGATACCCGGCATCCAGGTTCACACGGCGTCGCTGCTTGCGACAGAGCGCTCCTTCAATGTCGTTGCAGTTCAATTTTGCCGCCACGATCGCCTCGGGTGCGATTAGCTCTGAGAAAGATACGAGACGCCGCTTGATGTCCAATCCCATCTCTGGCTGGTAGTAGTCTGTCACGTCGAAGGGACGATCCTGGCCGTTGAAATCGATTGCTCCCCAACGCTCCTGAATTTGAGTGAGGGCCTTGTGCAGAACGGTCTGATCCGACCATAGGACTGCTACCAGCAGCTTCACTGGTTCAACCAACTGGGGCTTGGCCATCGCGTTTCATCTCACTGTTTTCAGGATCGACAGGGCCTGAATAGCTATCGAGGTGTCGAGATTGAACTGCGCGGCGATCTGCTGGACCAGCAAGCCAGGTGCTATTTCTTGGCGCTGGAGCGAGTCATGACTTCGGATCTGAAGCCTATTGCCACGCAGATATAGCTGTTCGTGACCACAAGTCCGCGTGAGTAGGGGATACTGCATCATGTCCCAATCGAACGACGCGTCCCATGCTTTCAAGAACTCTCCAGAGTCAGCTGGCTCGATCTTGAAGGTCAGACGGTGGCTGGCACTGCCTTGCTGGAGGGTGTGGAGGCTTCTCCTTCCATTTCCGGAAGAAGGGGACAGAAGGAGTTGATTGAAACCTGTTTCGATCTCTATCTCGTTTCTGGCCCCGGTCAGGGGAACGGGTGTGACGATCAGATAGCCAGGATCCAGGAGGTGTGGTTTGTCATCGATCCAGACCAAGACCGCGCAGTGAGTGTTCTCTCCGTAGTGGCGATCGGCCAAGATGGGTTCCGCTCGCCAGCCCAGGCTCCGAAGAAGGTAGAGCAGGGTGGCTGTCAGGGAGAAGCAGGTTCCTCCAGTACCCAATGCTAGATGATCGGTCACGACCTCCGTGGGCCCTCGCCTGCAGCGCTCTCCGCTGCCTAGATTGGCCTGCTTGATGATTTTGGTGAGGTTTTCATAGGGAAGATTGGAAAAGGCCTGGAGCATCTTCCGAAGTAGCTGTTTCGGTGGTGTTTTCGGAGAGATTGCAGAGTGCGATAGGAATGCGGCCAGGAGCGCACCATCGGTTGGAGGGGAAAGAGGGTTTTGAAGCATGAGAGGGCGTTACAGACCCGGCTTTGGGATAGCCTGGGTTGCCAGAGCGGAAAGCAGGATCTCGTCTTCTTCCGGGAAAACAGTTCGGAAATCCAGCAGGAGTCGGTCTCCTTCTATCCGAGCGATGATGGGCTCTGCGTGCGCGCGCAGTTTCCGCTCCAAAGCCTGCGCCGACAGCTGCTGAGAACGGATGGCCAAGAGGCAGGTGGGGATAGGTTCCTCTGGGGCAGCTCCGCCTCCGATCAGGGAGAAGCCATCCGTGATCTCCCCTTCGTAGAAAGCCGGGTCCAGCTGATCGTGGAGATTCTGGGCACGGAGTCTCAGATCTTCAATGCGAGCTGAGAGCATCCGGTAAACGGGGAGTGTGGAGGTGTAGGTGCCCTTTTCGTACTCGATCAGAGTGTGATCGAGGGCTGCGTAGGTACACTTGTCAACGCGACAAGCTCGCATTAAGGGGTTCTTCCGTACCGCCTCCACCAACTCCCCCTTGCCGACGATGATTCCTGCTTGGGGACCGCCCATGAGTTTGTCCCCACTGAAGCAAACCAGGTCTACACCTTGACGAAGGGCTGACTGTACCGTGGGTTCTGATCTCAGAGAGGGATGGGGCGTTGAGAAAAGGTAGCCGCTACCCGCGTCCTTGATCAGAATCAGACGCCTCTGGCAAGCGAGGTGAACGAGATCGGCCAGCTCGGGTCTCTGTGCGAAGCCCACCATCTTGAAGTTGCTGGGGTGGACTCGCAGGATGAGAGCCGTCTCTTCGTCGATCCCATCTTCATAGTCCGCGATACGGGTTTTGTTGGTGGTGCCAACCTCCGTGAGCCTGGCTCCACTCCTCTCCAGAATGGCGGGAAGGCGAAAAGAACCGCCGATCTCGATCAGTTCCCCGCGAGATACCAAAACCTTCTTGCCCTGGGCAAAGGTGTTCAGAACCAGGAAAACAGCCGCCGCATTATTATTACAAACGGTGGCGGCCTCACAGCCTAGAAGTCTTACCATGCGTGCCTCAAAGTGCTGATCCCGGTGTCCCCGCTCGCCTTCGGCCAGGTCGAACTCGAGATTGGAGTAGCTCCCAGCAGCTTCCGCAACAGCCCGCTTCGCCGTTTCCGAGATTGGGGCCCTTCCGATGTTGGTGTGGATGAGCACTCCACTGGCATTGACCACCCGGCGAAGGGAGGGCAGAAGGCGTTGTTCGAGCTGTCGATGGAGACACTGGTCCAGCTGCTGCAATTCTTTCTCGAGGTTCTCGTCGCTCGATTTTTTCTGTAGGATGGCCGTCCGAAATTGCTCGAGCAGGTTCTGAATTTCCTCGACTACCAGTTTTCTCGGATACTGCTCGAGCAGGGCCCGAACGGGCTCTTGGAGCAGCACTTGGCTGACGGAGGGAATCCTACGCAGAGTCTGACTAACGTTCGCCACCCGCATATTATAGCCAGGCTGGCTAGTGTAGTGTCCCGTAAATACGTTGATGTTTGCAGATGGGGCTTGTGAGGCGAGATAAAGGCAGGAGGAGGAAGACGATGCTTGGTCATCTTCGACGACGACCAGCGCAGAGATCGTCCACAACCCCCATCTGCCCTCCGGGTGGCGAGGGGCCGGGCCGATTTCTTTGTCGCTCCTCCTCCATGATGCAGAGCATCGAGTTCGTCGCCGCTTCGCGAACTCGACGCCGTCGCGCTCGCCACAAACATCAACGTATTTACGGGACACTACACTAGGAGGAACCACCTGGGTCAGCGCCAGTGGATCGTTCTCAGAGCGAAAGGGGCCCTGGACATTGGGCCTGGTCAGCCATAACATGAACGCAGTAGTTGGGAGGGTGCTGGAGAAGCAATTGCTCCAGGGTAGTTGGTCTTTCCGGTGAAGCGGATTGGAGGCGTTTTGAGGTTGGCTGGGGTGCCGACAACATGATGATTGAATGCGCTTTGATCAGTGTGTCTGATCGCGAAGGTCTGGCAGAGTTGGGAGTAGGTCTCAGAGAAATAGGTATCCAGATCCTTTCGACAGGAGGGACCGGACAGGCGCTCGAGGCGGCTGGTGTGGAGATTACTCCGGTGTCCCGATACACGGGCTTTCCAGAAATTCTCGATGGGCGAGTAAAGACGCTTCACCCGCGCATCCATGCCGGAATCCTTGCACGCTATGATCAAGAAGCGCATGCCGAGATATTGGAAGAGCATGACATTCTCCGTCTCGGGCTGGTGGTCGTCAACCTATACCCTTTTTCGGAGACGGTGAGTCAGGGGCCTGTCTCTCTCGAGGAGGCGATCGAACAGATCGATATTGGAGGCCCTACGTTGATCCGGGCGGCGGCCAAGAACTTCCAACACGTCACAGTGGTTGTGGACCCGGCTGATTATCCCAATCTCTTGTCCGAGATGAGAGGCAACAATGGAGAAACTTCCAGAAAAACCCGGTGGGGCCTAGCACGTAAGGCCTTCCGACACACCGCCGCTTATGATGCTGCCATATCGGAGTACCTGGAGGGGATCGAAGCACAGTCGTCCGAAAAGGACGAACTGCCTCCCACCCTCAACCTCAAGCTGGGACGTCAGGAAACCCTCAGGTACGGCGAAAATCCGCACCAGAGGGGCGCTCTTTATCGTCCACTGCGAAGTGACCCTTCGGGGCTGGTGTCGGCGGTACAACTTCAAGGCAAGCAGCTTTCCTTCAACAACTATCTGGACCTGGAAGCTGCCGGGCGCCTTACCGGCGAATTCGAACAGCCCTGCTGCGTCATCGTAAAACACAATAACCCCTGTGGAGCCGCACTGGCAGAGGGTCCCTGTGAAGCCTACAAGAATGCGCTTGCCTGCGACCCGGTTTCTGCGTTCGGATCGATTGTTGCCTTCAACCAAACCGTGGATGCTGAAACAGCCGAGGAGATGAGATCTCTGTTCGTGGAGGCGATTATCGCGCCGGCGTACGATCAGGCAGCCCTTGATCTCTTCTCCAACAAGGGAAATCTAAGGGTCATGCAGAAGGATCCGGACTCGCTGCCGGCCGCGTCGCCTCTAGAGCGTGGGTTTGACCTCAAGCAGGTCTCGGGAGGCTATGTTCTGCAAGATCTCGATGTAGCCCGGATCACGGCCGGCGATCTCGAGGTAGTGTCCAAGCGCGAACCGGACGAGAGCGAAGTGAAAGACCTCCTATTCGCCTGGAAGGTCTGCAAACACGTCAAGTCGAACGCAATTGTCTACGCTCGCCAGGCACAGACGGTAGGCATCGGCGCCGGTCAGATGAGCCGGGTCGACTCGGTAAAGCTCGCGGCCGAGAAATCACAACTGTCCACTGACAATTGTGTGATGGCTAGCGATGCCTTCTTCCCCTTTCGCGATGGAATCGATGAGGCTGCCAAGGTTGGCGTGCGCGCCGTGATTCAGCCAGGTGGATCCGTTCGCGATGATGAGGTCATCGCAGCCGCCGACGAGCACGGGATTGCGATGGTTCGCACTGGAATACGCCACTTCAGACATTAGGGGACCGTGGTAGCCGTGGTCTCCATCGTGGATTTCCCCAACCCCCAGCGGGTTGTTCACGACACGGGTTGGCCGCCGTCGTTCTTGGACCTGCCCACGGCTTGAAGACGTCTCAATGTTACTCGTCGTCGACATCGGAAATACCAACATCGTTCTCGGGGTCTTTGAAGCCGACGCGTTGGTCCATTCCTGGAGGATTGCTACTCGTCGGGATCGAACGCCTGATGAGTACGCAGTGCTGTGTGATGATCTTTGTAAGTTGAAGGGATTTGATCCCTCGAAAGTCGAGGCGATGGCGATCAGCTCCGTGGTCCCTCCATTGGACGATTGCTTCAGGGTTTTGGGGGTGAGACACTTCGGTTTGCAACCGGTTTTCGTTCAGCCGCAGCTTCAGAATCTGATTCCCATCTCTTACGAGTCTCCTGCCGACGTGGGAGCTGATCGGGTGGTGAATGCGCTGGCAGCCCTCCGTTTGGTGGGAGCTCCTGCGATCGTGGTGGACTTCGGCACCGCCACTACCTTCGATGCGATTTCGGCCCAGGGAGAGTATCTGGGGGGGATCATCTCTCCCGGGATCTCGACCTCGGCCGAGGCACTCTTTCTCAGGGCTGCCAAGCTACCTCGTGTCGAGATCACGCGACCCGCCCGAGTCGTCGGAAACTCCCCTACGACGAGTATTCAGTCTGGTCTTTACTACGGATATGTGGGTCTGGTAGAGGGGATACTGCGGCGAATGAAACAGGAACTACCCAACGCTCCGGTGGTGGCCACGGGAGGGTTTGCTGAGTTGATCGGCTCGCAGTCGGAGGGCATCGATAGAATCGAAGAGGACTTGACCCTATACGGATTGCAGATCTTCTGGGATCGATCGCAAGAGGGAAAGCCCAGAACGTAACTTCTGTCCTCGCCCAGACCTTCGCAAGGATTCGAGGTGGTCTTCCTGAAGGCCAGTCGTTGCCAGGCAGCTGGTCGTCGATGAAAAACTACTTCAACTATTTCACCGAAATCGAAGAGTACTTTCTCACAAAACGAGGAACGCACCTTCTGGTGTCTCCGCTCGACTGGTGTCTGATCGAGCTGTGGAAGGAGAACGAGATCCCTCTGCATGTTGTCTTGAGAGGTATCGACCGCAGCTTCAAGGGTATCGAGAGTGCCGGAAAAAAGCCCCCTCGCAGCTTGTCCTACTGCCATCCCGCCGTGCTGGAGGCGTTCGAGGAATATCGCCAGGCCATGGTCGGAGAATCTCCTGGCGCGGGGGAAACAGGACTCAGGGATCCGCTTTCTCAGGAGGCGCTGATCCAGCACCTCCAGGATCTGCAGGACTGTTTGCAGCAGCAGAGTGGTGAGGCATTTACGAGAGTCAGGTCCCTGGTCGCCGCCCTCAGCTCGGAAGTCGCAGCGCAGAATAGCGAGGTAAGTTACGAGCAGATCGATCGCGACCTCAATCAGATTGGGGGACGGGTCGCCGGTGCTCTGCAGGAAACGATGGATGCAGCTGAACTGAAGGAGCTCCGAGCTCAAACCAGGAAAGAGATGAAAATCTACAAGAAACATCTTTCGGCCGACATGTATCGTCAGCTTGAAGCCAACTACCTGGCCCGAAAGACGAGAGAGCGATACGGACTTCCCGAGTTCAGCCTTCTGGAAGCGGCCTCCGGAGAGTCGGGCTTTGAGTTCTAGGGGGCCAAGCGGTCATTGCGTCTGTTTCCGGTCGCCCAGGACCCGACAAAACTCCTCTTTCGGCATCGAGTAGTGCAAGGCCTGCCATTGCTCACCGTCGGTCTCGATTCGGAGAGATCCCCACCTGGAAGTGGAGAGGGCAATGATTCGGCTATCACGGAATCGGGCTAGGGTTGAGGGCGCGGGATGTCCGAACGCGTTTTTTCTTCCCGCCGAAATCAGCGCAACCGTTGGCTGAACCACCTTCAGAAATACATCTGAGCTGCTCGAGCTGCTCCCATGGTGGGCGGCCTTGAGGACGGTAACCCCGGGAAGGTGTCTTGCCAGTTGTCGCTCGACCGTGGTGGTGATGTCGCCGGTGAAGAGTATTGAGAATTGGCCGTAACGCAGGAGCAGCACGACTGATCGGTCGTTCGCATCCAGCTTGGAGTCGGCATCCAATTGAGGTGGCGACGGATGCAGCACCCGGTGATGGACTCCTCCAAGAACGAAGGTATCTCCCGCAGCGAGTTGCCGGTGGGGCGAGCTGAAGTAACTTCGCCTTGGATCTGAATAGAGCAACTCCTCGGTGCGAAAGGCCTGCTTCAAGAATTCGTAGCCCTGGACGTGATCGGTGTGAGGGTGGGTGAGCAGCACATAAGCCAGTTGACGACATCCCTGTTTCCACAAATACGGAGCCACCAATCGCTCTCCAACAAACTGGCTGCTTCCCGAGGCCCGGCCCCAGCTCCCTCCGGTATCGATCAGGGCATGCTTCCCATTCGGATACCGGAGGTGGATACTTTCTCCCTGGCCGACATCCAGCACGGTCACCTGAAGTGTCTTGTGGGGCTGGCTCAGAGCTGAAATGCAAGGCACCAACAACACTCCCGGACTCACCCAGGCCAGCCTTCTCCAACTGCGGGTGCGCCAGCAGCAACAGCTCAGAAGGAGAAAGTACAGCCCAATCATCAGGCCACCAGGTTGCGGAAGGTAGTTGACCAACGCCACCGATGCCAATCCTTCGATGAGTCGATCCAGGCTGGAAGCAAAGATGCCGAGCGCGGTCGCCAGCGTGGATACCAAAGGCAGCCAGTAGGTTGCAAACAGTATCAGTGATCCCATCAAGAAGAGGGCGATGCAGGGCACCAATATCAGGTTGGCCATCCACTGGGTCCAGATCCAGAGATTTGAGTAGTACAAGCTCAAGGGAAGAGTGGCCAGCTGAACGAACCAGCTACAGATGGCCAAAGCCATGAAATAGGCTACCAGCCTGGCGGCCAGCCTGAAGCAGGGAATCAAGAACCTGGAAGGAAGCGGTTCCAACGCCGATTCAAGAAAGTAGCGGGTGCGGCGTCTCCGCTCTCCTTGAGAGGCTTGTCCCAGCATCACTCGATCGGAGAAGACATCTCTCCAGGCCAGGGACAGCGATTGGAGTGTCGGCTGCCTGGGTAGAACGAAGATTCCAATGGCGAGAAGGCTAAGGTAAGAGAACTGGAAGCTTGCTGAGTAGAGAGAGGCAGAAGAAGTGAGAAGGGTCAACAGTGCGGCGATGCCCAGACTGTTCAGGAAGCGGTGGGAGACGCCGAAGGCAAGCAGCAAGTAGGAGCAGCTGCCCATCAAACCCGCTCGAACGGTCGGCAGTGTGCCGCCCGCTAGAACGATGTAGCACCACACGCCGACGAGGACCAGCGGTTTGCCAAATGGACCGAGAGGCCGTACCAAAAAGTGAAGGAACAAGACGAGGACGGCAACATGAAAACCCGAGACAACAAACAGGTGAAAGACGCCCAGCCGCTTCAATCGCGTTTTTTCGGCTTCCCCAAGTAATCGGTGCTGACCAAGCAGGACATTGCGAATGAGCTTTTGGACAGCGGGCTCAAACCTGTCCCCGCAGAACCGTTCGAATCCACTTCGGTACCGAAAGAGAGCTCCCCTCAGAGTCCAGATTGCAGCTGGCGTCGTCCGCTGAATCTGTCGATAGGATTTGATTCGGACCAAGTGCAAGATGCCCCTTTGCCAAAAGAGCTGGCGAAAGTCAGGGACCCCGGGAATCCCGTAGTGAGGCGGGTCTTCCAGATAGACACTCAGGCTGAGGCTGTCTCCATAGGAGAGAGGGGGATCGAAGTACTGTTTGGAGTCGTCGGTGGAGTATATGTGGACGGCAACGCGACCCGGGTAGTCGATCTTCCTATCCTCCTGGTAGATCGAAAGGACGGACAACTCCAGGTAGAGACCCTGATCCAATCTGATCGGTGCGGTGTCTACTTTTCCCCCAAGCTTCACGATTCGAGATCTGTCGAACTGAACATGAGGACGCTGGGGTGGGAAGAAGAGAACAATCAACAGCGCCAGGATGGCTGCTAGGACCAGGCATGGATGGAAGACGCAGCAGGTCGTCAGGCGTCTCAGCACCTGACTCATGAAAGACTTCTCCCAGTGAGTCCACACGACGTGCTGTTAATAACGCTCGAGTTGGCGAAGTAGCGGTGGGAACCTTCTTGGCCCACACAGGTTGGTTTTGCCGGGTTGGCTCTGACCGGGCCAAGTTGGAATAACTGGACCTACTTGGGTCGGGAAAGTTGAGGGGTCCAGTGGTATTGACGGCGATGAGAGACTCTGCCTTCAATTTCGCTGCACCGGACTTCGATGCGCCGGAACTCCAGTTCAGATTCAAGTGGCGGGCGAAAAGTCAGGACATACTGATTCTTGAGCTCGCGGGCGACTTCCAGGTAGGTCCCTTTCAGTTCATCCAGCCCTTTTGGAAAGAGAGCCCGTCCACCAGTCGCCTCGGCGAGTTGGCTCATTGCGGATTCCTTTTCGCGAAAGTAGATCTCCACGAAGTCGCTGTCATCTTGGAGCACATCGTTCATGACACGATTCAGAAACGCCACCCGCTCGCTCTTTTCGACCTCGGACCGAACGAAGCGAGTTCGACTGATGATGTAGACTGAGACCGCAGAAGAGATCAGCTCGCCAACTACGGTCTCATGGCTGGAGTTGCTTTCATTGTCCATCCCATCGG
Organism: Acidobacteriota bacterium; assembly: GCA_965219005.1. Lineage (GTDB taxonomy): Bacteria > Acidobacteriota > UBA6911 > RPQK01 > JAJDTT01 > CAUZIZ01. Next base: position 2,133,706 of record CBDCMS010000004.1, read on the forward strand.
TGAGGAGAATGATGGCCTTCTTTCCACGGACTCTGTTGAGCTTTTCTTGGGCGGTGCTCAAGAGCGCGTCGTAGAGGGCGGTTCGATATCCGGGCCGAAGTTTCCTGATGGAACGGCGAAGGCTTCTAAAGTCGTTGGTCCATTCCTGCAGGACCACTACTTCATCTGAGAAGGCGAGTGCAGCAAAACGGTCATCAGGTCCAAAGGCACGGGCAAAGCCCAAAGCGGCCTCAGAGATGGGTTCGAGCTCGTCCTTGACGCTCCCGCTGACGTCAAGCAGGAGGACCACGAAAATAGGGCTTTCGTCCAGCAGGAAGTTATCTATCTGGCGGGGCTCTCCCTCGTCGAACAAAGTAAATTGCTCTCGTTCTAGCTGCAAGAGCAACCTTCCTTTCGAATCGAAGACCGAAACCGGGACTCTCACGTAGTCAGCCTGGGTGGTGAAGCGGGGAAGTTGCTGGGAGTTGCCAGGAGAGGTCGAATAGATGAGCCAGGCGCAGAAGTAAAGTAGATGCCGTGGAACTACTCTCACCTAACCTCGATTGTCCCGGCCGGACCGTGCCCCGAAAGGGTCGCTCTGGGATCCCAGCCGGTGACCTTTTCCGATGATGCCCTATTTTGGTAGGTTAAGACAAGTTTAGGAGGACAGGTGCGGCAGTGTTTACACGGACGAATTTCCGAGCGTTTTAAACCGAAGGAAGGTTTGTGAAGCGCACATCAGTTAATCCGTGGGACTGGGGTTTGAAGTGGAGCATGGACCAAGGTGAGTTGTCAGTGATCTATGGGTCAGGGAAGTTTCTTTCTCGACAGCGTCGTTAATGGGTAGGCCGTCAGTAGCGCGAAGCCAAGCCCGGCAGAGCCGCGAACGACTTGACTTGTTCGCAATATGAGGCCAGCTTCCGAGGAGAGAGCTGGACAACAGCGAAGTCTCCCTCGCTCCCAACCACAGATCAGGAAAACTCGTGGAGAAGATCCATTCGGCGAAGCTTTTCCACCAGGGTGGTCCGCTTGAGATAGAGGAGGCGTGCTGCTTTGCCCTTGTTGCCCCCGGTTCTCTTTAGAGACTGGCAGATCAGGTTCTTCTCGACTTCGCTCACGACCTGGTTCAGGTTAATCCCCTCTTCCGGCAGTTCCACCAGGGTCTCGAGAGAGTTGTTTGAAGCTGAGGATCGGCTAGCATCGTCAAGCGCCGAGAAGTCTGCCGCCGTCATGATCGAGCGCTTGCCGGCAAGAACACAAACCAATTCGAGAACGTTCCGCAGCTCCCGGATGTTGCCCGGCCAGCTATAGGCGGCAAGTCTCTTCAAGGCAGCAGGGTCTACCTGTTTTTCCCCAAGGTCGTAGTGCTCCGAAAACATCTTCACAAAGTGGTTTACGAGGAGGGGGATGTCATCCTTTCGATCCTGCAAGCTTGGCATCCGCACGGGCGCTACATTGAGTCGATAAAAGAGGTCTTCCCGGAACTCTCCGTTCCTGACCTTCTCGTCCAGATCGCAGTTGGTGGCAGCCACGACACGGACATCGACCTGCACTTTCTGGTTGCTGCCTAGTCGCTCGAACTCCCTTTCCTCTAGAACCCTCAACAACTTGACCTGGAGAGACACGCTCATGTTGCCAATCTCGTCAAGGAAGAGCGCTCCCCCGTTTGCTTGCTCGAACCTTCCGCTACGCGAGCCCTTTGCATCGGTGTAGGCACCTCGGACATGGCCAAATAGCTCATCCTCCAAGAGGTTCTCGGGGATGGCTCCACAGTTGATTGCCACAAAGGATGCTTTGCTGCGATGGCTGAGCTGGTGAACGGCACGGGCTACCAACTCTTTTCCGGTTCCACTTGCTCCAGTGATGAGCACAGTCACGTTGGTCCGGGCCACGGCCTCAACCAACTGAAGTACCTTCTTAATGGCCCGACTCTGACCAACGATCTCTCGGAACTTCGGGCAATCGGCCGCTCGCGTTTGCTCTAGCTCTCTTTCCAGCTGCTCCCGTTTCTCCTCCATCGATCGGTCAATGCTTTCCTGAAGCTCGGGTAGTCCAAACGGTTTCGGGAGCAGGTCGACGACACCTTTTTGCAAGGCAAGTCGCGCCACCTGCATGTCTCGAACCCCTGTCATCAACATGACCTTTGTCAAAGGGGAACGGCCCACAATGCTCTCGAACACTGAGAGTCCATCCGCGTCGGGAAGACTATAGTCGGCTAGAACCAAATCGAAAACATTCTCAGAGAGTTTGGCTCTCGCTTCCGCGGCAGTTTCAGCACACTCGACACGCCAACCCTCGTCCTCAAGGAAATACTTGAGGTCCGAGAGCAGCTGCTCATCATCCTCTAGAATCAGGACTGATCGCTGAATCTCTTCGTGGAAACCTTTCATTTGCCTCTCTCCCCTTGAAATGTAGATCCTGCTACTTAGCTCGCACGGGTCTTACATAATCCAACGTCAAGCTGTATGCACGCTATGTGCCAGAAATCTCTGTCTTGAAAACAGAGGATGCATGTGCAGCGTGGCTGGCCGGCTGCCAACCTTATAAGAATACAGGGGCACCGACCACTCTCTATTAATAACACAAGTTGCTAAATAAAACGACGACTTCGCTCGTTGATTTGTTTAGAGATGCCTGTAGACTCGGTTAGTTGCTTATTCAGCTTTTTGTAGCTGCCGAGGGAAATTGTGCCATACCTATCTGCATGTACTCTCTCTTCTCTATCTACCTCAGAGTCCGATCTCAGATCGCGGCTCAGACGCGACAACAATCAACCAATCAGGCCTAAAGAATTCTAGTCGTCTGACGATAAATACTCTGACGGTTGGGTTACTCAAGGACGAAGAGAACGTGGTCGAATTTGGCGGACAGATTGATTCTCTGTCTCGCAACCATCACCGAGAACTTGCCTGGCAAAGGCGTGGCAGTACCGGGAGGGTCGAGAGCGCAGGGCACAAGACAAAGGGTGAGAACCACACGAATGATTCTGTTGCTGCGATCACGCCTGTGCTCCCCGAGCCGGTCGCGTCGGACGAGTACTCCGGTGTGATCAGTTTTGAGTATGTACCGAAGGGAAACATTCATCTCAATCAGGAAGCTCGAGAACACATCATCGATTTTTTCCAATAGTTTAGAGCCTCTGACACCCAGTACATCGATTCTTCTTTGCAACTAGTTTCCGGGCACTGAGGGGACACTTTCTTGCAAAACCAGCCAGCCAGGCCTCTGTTTTTCTTGTTGGTAGACGATGATGCGGATCTACGCGATCCCCTGAGAGAGCACCTCGAAGATATCGGCTTTCAAGTAGAGGCTTGTGGTAGCTGCGAGCAAGCTCGAGCGGCCCTCTCCAAGCCAGACGCATCCTTTCAACTGGTCCTCGCCGATGTGCTGCTGCCAGACGGTGATGGTCTTGATGTGATCAAGGCCGCGAAGCAGAGGGATCCCAATACCCTAGGTGCGGTCATGACCGGCTATGCCTCGCTGGATACGGCACTGAAGGCGATTCGAATCGGCGCTTACGACTACATCACGAAGCCCTTCAGCCTCGACGAGATTGATATCCTGGCTCGCAACATGACCGAGAAACTGAAGCTCGTCGACCAGACGCGAAGGGCCGAGGAACGCCTCTATCAGATCTACAGCAAGCTGGAGTTGTTGCAGGGTGAGAGAATAGAATTGATGAGGGTCAACCGCGACATCAAGCGCGAGTTCGAAAAGATGAATCGGAAGCTCGACGAGATCGGCTCCCGTTTTCCTCGCGTCGAGGAGCCCACCTTGGAGACGAAGGGAGCTTCCCCTCCGGCTATCAACACTTTTTTGACTGAGGTGCCAAGATCTTGACGGCCGGTCGAGATGACCGGCTCGGTTTTTCCCCTCCAAACGGCTAGCCCGAAATTTCGAATTTCGGTCCCGAGCACTTCCCCCGATTTGGAAGGCGAGAAACGGCCTTCCGCCAAGCCGCTTTTTTTTTGACTACAGGTGTCACCGAGTTGACCAGATTTCGACTCTGAGGCTACCCGGATCCGACCCAAACCGAATCTGTTCGGACCCATCTGAAAAACAAAAAGTCAATAGATACCTGGGTTGTGAGGGATTTCCAGGTGCGTCCGACCGACCAATTGTGGAAATTGGCACACCTATTGCTACAGCTGGCGGCGGACGGAACGATGGTAGCGATGAATGGTTCACTGAAAGAGATCACACTGATCGGCGGAAGCCGGCACAGACTGAAACTCCTTCAAGAGCACTTCTCGTGTTGTACCGTCCATTACCTTCCTCCTTCCTCACACGAGATTCAGGACCGCTTAACCGGCATATCGTCGGTGGTGGTCCTGGATCTCACCGCTTTCACCGGTGCGGTTGGGCCCAGCGTCAGGCAGCTGACCAGTTGGATCTCGCCCAACGTACAGGTAGTCGCCCTGTGCGAGGATGAGCAGCAGTCTGCCAGCGCAGTCCGGATGGGAGTTCGCGATGCTTTGGTCAGACCCGTGTCCAAGAGGAAACTTATCGCGTCTGTGGGTGGAGCCCTGGATCGTGATCTTCTGTTGGAAGGGCTGAGGAAGACGGAAGCGAAGAACACGCAGCTCAGGAAACAAGTTCGGTGTCTCAAGAAAGACATCAAGGATCTGTTGGCCATCGGAGAGAGTGCCCGGTCGATTACCAGCACACTTCTAATCGAGGAGATTCTGAGGGGTATCTTGACCGGAATTCGGGACACTGTAGGGTTGGATCGGGTCTTGCTCGGTCTGGTCAATTCCGAAAAGCAAATCGAAGAGATCAAGCTCGCTATCGGCGTCCGTGATCTGGGGCTAGACCTGGGTCAGGCGAGCTGGCGCATCACGCCGAATGACCCGATTTGGGCCCGATTACAGGCCGACAGCCGGCCTCACCTGGTAGACCTAGAGAGCGGCGGTCCTCTACCCGATTTCGTTCGCTCGACATTTAGTAAGTCTTTCGTGAAGGTTCCGATGGTGGTGAAGGACCAGCTCATTGGAACGGTAATGGGTGAGCGTCCATCGCACCCGATCACCTCACGTGATCTGCGACTGCTCCAGATTTTCGCCGAGTACGCGGGCATCGCGATAGAGAACGGCCGCCTCTACTACGAGGTCATAAAATCCGAGGAAGAGCTGATGGCCACCCAGAATCAGCTCCTGGAGGCCGAGCGTATGGCGGTTGTCGGACAGATGGCCATCAGTGTCCGGCATGAAATCAACAATCCTCTGTGCAATATCAGTCTCATTACCCAACTTGCTTCGGCGGAGCTAGGTAAGACGGAACCAAGGCTCGCAACGTTTCTAGGGGATATCGAGAGTAACGTTCATCGCATTCGCGATGTCACAGAACGGCTGTCCGGTCTGAAGAAAGCGTCCGTAACCGAATATCTTCCCAGCAAGTACATGATCGATCTGAACCCGAGCCCTTGATCCGAAGTGTCTGATCGGCAAAGGGCCTCCAAGATCAGGAGAAGGGCCGGCGAGGATGCCGCCCTCTCGGGTGTCTTAGGTGGAGTGTGTCGAACACGTGACTGTCCGCTGTTCGAGCCGGGGCTGGATTTCAGATCTGTGAGAGGGTCATTGTGAGAAGTGCAGTTCGACTCGAAGGAGAAGAAAGTCAGGAGCCCGTTCGTTGGGGCACTGGGAGCGACAAGGGTCATGACGGGATGGGTTCCCAGGAGGCCCAATTGCTGCTTCAGGCAGCCTTCTCGTCCTTTACCCAGGCATCAGGAGTTCTGGAGCAGTCGTATTCCGAGCTCCTGGAGAAGGTGCACCTGCTCTCGGGCGAGTTGGAGCAAACGAATTACTATCTTGGCTCCGTCCTGGACAGCCTTCCTTGTGGCGTCCTGGTATTGGGTAGAGACGGTTGCGTGACTGCGGCAAATCCTACTGCACGCCGGCTGCTTTCCCTTTCCGCAGCGTTGACACCGTGCAATCTCGAAGCCCTCCTGACGGCAAGCCGCCACGAGAACGAACTTCGTTCCTTCTTTCTTTCCGAGTTCGAGCCAAAAGAACTCTCTCTGAATCGGGAGCAGGGTGAGAGCAGCGTGCTTACCTGCGCCTGGTCAGCGATGCGAAATCGGGAACGAGTGGTCGTGATTCAGGATGTGACGGAAGTAAAGCGATTGCAGGACCAGATGCGAGCAACGGAGCGACTCGCCGCCATGGGTGAGATGGCCGTCGAGTTGGCTCATGAGATTCGTAATCCTCTGAGCAGCCTTGAGCTGTTTGCCTCGCTGCTTCGCGAAGAGGACGCTTCGGCTCAGGAGCGAGGGGGCTACCTGGACAATCTGCAGATCGGGATTCGTTCGCTCAACACGATCCTGAGCAACATGCTCTGCTTTTCCAAAAACCCGACCCCGCGTCGACAGACCATCGTAATCTCAGACCTTCTGGCAGAAGTGTTCTCCTTTCTGGGTCCACTACTCGCGCGTAGGCATATCGAAATTGTTTGGGATAAGGCGGATTGCAGAACACTCGAGCTGGACCCAGAAATGATGAACCAGGTGTTTACGAATCTGGCTCTCAATGCCTTACAGGCCCTTCCGGAAGGGGGGCGGATCTATCTGCGAACCTTCGATGTCCGAGAGGGCGTTACGGTCTCGATACGTGACGATGGCTTGGGAATACCAAAGCCTTGTCAGGCAGAGATCTTCGAGCCCCAATTCAGCATAACCCGGAATGGGAATGGCCTTGGCCTGGCCATCGTTCAGCGCCTGGTCGAGGCTCACCAGGGTCGGATCGCAGTGGAAAGCAGGGAAGGCTGGGGTACGTGCTTTAGCATGACGTTCCCCTCGGAGGACCTTGAGCGTGAATGAGATTCTGGTCGTCGACGATGAACAGCAAATTCTCGTTGCCCTGCAAGAAACGCTCAAGCGAAAGGGCTACACCGTCAGCACCGCGAGCAGCGCCGTCGAAGCCCTTCGCAAACTCGAGAACAGGTTCTACCGAGCTGTGATTACCGATGTTCGTATGCCGGAACTGGATGGGATGGAACTCCTGAAAGAGGTTAAGCGGCTCTCACCCGGAACTCCCGTGATTCTGCTGACGGGTCACGGAACCGTCAATCACGGTGCCTTCGATTACTTGATGAAGCCTTTCTCCGCCGAGCGGCTGACCGAGGTGATGGAGCGAGCGACGAGTCTCGTTTGGAGAAGTGACAAGCCGAGGAGCCACAACATTATTACTTGCGATCCCAAAATGGAGGAGGTCCTGGCTCTGGCCGAGCAAGCTTCACAGATGGACTTCACGGTGTTGATTGAAGCCGAAAGTGGTACCGGAAAGGAACTTCTGGCTCGCTACATTCACAACTGCAGTAGACGAAGCGGAAAGGCCTTTATCGGAGTGAATTGTGCAGCGCTCCCCGAGGATCTGTTAGAGAGCGAGCTCTTTGGATATGAAAAGGGTGCCTTTACCGGGGCCAATCACCGAAAGCCAGGGAAGTTCGAGCTGGCAGACGGCGGAACCATCTTGTTGGATGAAATCGGTGAGATGGCTCCGCTGCTTCAAGCCAAACTCCTGAGAGTCCTGCAGGAAAAAGAGGTGGATCGGGTAGGAGGTTGGAAGCCTACCCCTATCGACGTTCGGGTGATTGCGACGACCAATCGGAATCTGCGGGAGCTGGTCTCCGATCGGCGATTTCGCGAGGATCTTTATTACCGTCTCAATGTGATTCCGCTAGGACTCCCTGCTCTTAGGCATCGGAAGCGAGACATCTCTCTTCTGGTGGGCCACTTCTGTGAGAAATACGAGCAGGGGAACGGGAAGCGATTCTCGGACGACACCCTCGAGTTGTTGCAGAGTTACGATTGGCCTGGAAACGTCCGAGAGCTCGAGAACGTCACGCGAAGGGCGTTCGCACTCTGCCGAAGTCCGGTCATCTCCTCGACCGACCTCTTCCTGCAGGAGGAGGTGCTTGGCCCTTCTCTGGAACTCAAGCCAGGCGTGTCCTTGAAAGAGCTGGAGCGGGAGATGATCCGGGTAACCCTTCACGAGACTCGTTCTAACCGGACCCAGGCAGCGAAGATGCTGGGCATCAGTCTGCGCACTCTACGAAACAAGCTCAGTGAGTACCGTGAGGCTGGAATAACTTTGTAGCTGAAGGATCCTGCCAGAACCCGCAGGGTCAAAGGAGGTCTTATGATGGATGGGCCGCTGTTGGAGAGGATGAAATCGTTTCTTGATGTCTCGATCCAACAGCAGAATGTGATCACCAGCAATTTGGCGAATCTGGAGACTCCCGGCTACCGAACCAAACGGCTAGTCTTCGAGGAAGTCTTTCGGGCTCATCAGGAGCATCCTGGCCTTCGGACCACCGATCCACGGCACCAGACTGGGCCGGTTTTACTTCGCGACCAGGTGAGAGCAGAGGAGACGGGAACCCTGGGAAATGACCGCAATGACGTGGATATGGACCGGGAGCTGAGTCATCTCGCTCAGAACATGTTGAAGTTCTCGACGGTAGCACAAATGATGGAGAAGCAGATCCACCTGCTTCAGTACAGCATCAGGGAGGGAAGAGTCTGATGAGTGGATTGTTTTCAGCCATGGAAGTAAGTTCCTCAGCCATGATGGCTCAGAGGAGGCGTTTGGAACTGCTGGTGTCGAATCTCGCAAATGCACAAACCACGCGTACTGAGAAGGGGGGACCCTATCAGCGTAAGGACGTGGTGTTCGCGAGCGAGCCCCAGAAGAAGTTCTGGGAGGTTCTGCTGGAAACGGAGGACGGACAGGAGCTTCTGGAGGGAGTCCGAATCGCCCGGGTGGTCACGGATCCGGCTCCGCCAGTTCTACGTTACGCTCCCGGTCATCCCGATGCTAACGAGGGTGGCTATGTCGCCTATCCCAACATTAATCCTTTGGAAGAGATGGCGAATTTTGTTGCTGCTACAAGGTCCTTCGAGGCCAATGTCAGGGCCTTCGAGGCCATAAAGAAAATCGTTCAGCGGTCGATCGAACTAGGCAGATGACCACCGTTGTTGTGCGAGCCCTTAGGAGGTACTGATGAGTGATCTGTTCATCAATCAGACTAATCCTCTTCAACAGCTCAGCGAGCTCCAGAAGCAAGCTCAGACGAACGATGTAGAGGATAGCAAGTTCGGGAATGTCTTGAACCAGGCGATGGAGGAGATCGATCACCTGCAGAACGAGTCTCACCAGGAGATAGAAAAGGTTTTAGGTGGGGACATCACGGACGTGCACTCGGCGATGATCGTGTCAATCACCAAGGTATATCCCCCACCCTGTCACCAGGGTAATTCCCCCACTTTGGGAGTCATCATCATCTCGTCTCTCTCTGGTTTTGTTGGTTTTGGTTGGGAAAACTTTTCCCAACCAGTTGCCTCCTGGGAAGTTTGAGAGTCCTTCTGGGTCCTCAGCCAGCGCTGTTCTAGTCGCCAGATTTGCCACCGATTGAACGCCCGATACGCGTCCGAAAGAGGGTTGACGGCAACCTCCTCCAGGATGGGTGCAAAGTAGTGAAGGCTGCCGATGGGCTGTCCTTGAGCAGCATTGAGCCAAGAGACGTACTTGCGTCCGCATCCTAAGAGGATGGCCTGCTCGATATCCTCCAGCGGTACCTCCTGCTGGAACCACTGGGCGGCCAGTTGGCGATCTGCGGCCGAGTACCGACAACGGACACAGGGCCGGCTCAGCAACATCTGCTCGAGGGCCTCGACGTAGAGTCTTTGAGCCGATTGAGTCGAATCAAGAGCGTCCGTCCCGGGAGACCGCTCATAGGGCCAGTAGTCGTCTTGGATCTGAAGGGTCCCGGTGGCATGCTGGTTGGAGCTCAGAGCGATCTGGCAGAGCTGTTTTTCTTCGAGTTCTCTCAGGTACTTGCCGATCGAGCGACGGGACTTGTTCAGAGCCATCGCCAGCTCACCCTGACGAAAGACAAAGCGTCCGGTGCTTCGTTCGGCTCCCAGCGAGAGGTAAGCAAACAGCTTAAAGGCGCCATCGGAGAGTTTCTGCGCGGCGGATTGCCAGCTCCGGTCAGCGGCAAACCACCCGTCGCCGCTTTTGATCTTCAGCCGAGTGCTGGGGAAGGTGCTCATCAGGACACCTCCTTGTTCTTGGAGGTTTTTCCTGGGCGCTTGCGCCTTCGATAGGATTCTCCCTCCCACTCCAGCTGATGGGTGTTGTGGCAGAGCCGATCCAGCAGCGAGTTGGCCTGGATGGGATCGGGAAACAAGGCCATCCATTCCTGGACACTGCGATTGCTGGTCAGCATCAGTGACCCTTTTTGATAGCGTTCGTAGACGATGTCGTACAGATCATCGGCCTGCTGATCGGTCAGGGGCTTGAGTCCAAAGTCGTCAATGATCAAAAAATCGTAGCTGCAGTAGTGTTTCAGCAACCGGTCGCGGGACAGATCGGCGTGAGCGGCCTGAAGCGTCCGGAACAAACGAGGCGCCTGGATATAGCGGACCTCAAAGCCGCGGCGGACCGCCTCGTGTCCCAAGGCCAGGGCGATGTGGGACTTCCCGACACCTACCGGCCCGCACAGACAGATGTTGTCTTTGTTCTCGATGAAGTGACAGGTCCCCAGATCATAGATGCGGCGGCGCTCAATGGCCGGATTGAACTTGAAGTCGAACTCTTCGAGCGTCTTGAGGTCGCTAAAGCAGGCTTTCTTGAGCCGGCGGGCGAACTTGCTCTGGGAGCGTCGTTGGAGTTCATCCTGAATCAGCAGACTCAGAAAGTCGAGGTAGGACAGCTGTTGTTTCTCTGCCTCTTTCAGCCGCAGCTCCAGGCTGTCCACCAAACCTCCCAGGCGCAGCTGCTTGAGTTGCTCGACGAGGTGTTGATAGTGACTCATTGGACCTCCTGCGTCTGCGAGTTGACGAAGTAATCATGGGGTCGGGCGAAACGACAGGCAGCGGGGGCCGGGCTCGTGGGTCGGGTCGGTGTCGTGGGTTCTCGCCACAGCCCTTTTTCCAGAATCTCCTTGAGACTGGCCAAGCGCAGATTGTCAAAGCTCAGAGCTCGGTGACAGGCCTGGTCCAAGGCGGTGGCTCCGTAGCGTTGGCCTAAGCGCAGCACCGCCTGGGCCTTGCGCACGTTTCTCATGGCATGATCGGCCAGGATGCGTCCCATATAGCGGCCGACCTCCGGCCCCAGCTGCTCCGCTTGGGCGCGACAATAGGCAGGGGTCTGCTCTAGATAGACCCGCTTGTCCGGAGGGTAGTCCGCCTCATCGGTCTGCCAAGTTCCGGGCTCGAAGACCCGGACATGGCTCTTGATCAGCTGATGCTCCCGATAGACCCGCAGCAGCTTCAGGTCGGCGCGCACCCAGAGCTTCTCTCCCCGGTACGGATACGGGATCGAGTAGTAGCACTTGTCCAGGATCAGATGGCAGTCCGAATGCACGGTACACTGTTTCCATTCGGGAGCCTCATAGGGTTGCGCGGGCAGGGGGAGCAGCTGCGGGGCTTCCTCGGCCAGAAAGACCTCATAAGGTTTGCGATGGGTGGTGCCGTGCTCTCGCAGGCCCACCTCTTGGAGGCACCAGTGCAGCGCTCTTCGGTTGGCCTCGTCGATGTCTCGGAACTCGCGTCCCGCTAAGATCTGTTGACGGACGACGGGCACACATCGTTCGACCTTTCCTTTGTGACGAGCCATGGCCACCTTGGCCGGGTCGGCCACGAAACCGTAGTGCCGCTCGAGCTCGGCGTAGGCCGGGTTGAGCGTCGGATCGTACAGATCCGGCCGCAGGACTCCGTTTTTCAGATTGTCGAGCACGATCAGGGTGGGGCAACCCCCAAAGAACTTCAGGGCGCGGATATGACAGTCCAGCCAGGTGCGGTTGTCCTGCCGAAACACAAAGCGCACGAAGCGATGGCGACTGTGGCTGAGGATCAGGATAAAGGCCCAGGCTCGGCGTAAGTTGCCGCTTTGTGGATCCCGCATCAGTCCGGCATACCCAAAATCGACTTGAGCTTGCTCCCCGGCTGGAGGGTGCAGGCGCACGGTCACCGGCCTCTCGAGTGGCTGGATGTGAGTGCGTACATAGCGATAGACGCTCATGTAGCTGACCCCCACGTGGTGATTCTCCTCGAGCAGCCGCTGCACTTGTCGAAGAGTCATGTCCGGCTGATTGAGCCAATCGACAATCTGCGGGTGGTAGGGCCGGATCCGTTCCCTCGCGGGCTGCTCAAAGACGGCCGACTTCACCACCGAGGCGACCATCTGCGCCAGTTGTGCCTCCCCGGGTAAAGGCCGTTCCCGACTCAGTCCCTCCTCCGCCAGCCGGCGCAGGTACTTGTGGATCGTCTTGCGGGACATCTTCAGAGAGTCTCGAATCCGCCGAACGCTCCGTCCTCGGTGCCACTGGTAGACCATCTCTAGATACTCATTCATGCTCAGCTTCCTTCTGGCCATCCATCCTCCTTCTGTTCGAAGCAGGATGGCCTTCGCCTCTGTCAGGTCCGAGATGATCAGGTGGGGGATATACCTTGGTGACGCCCCGGGGGAATTACCCTGGTGACGGGGTGGGGGATATACCTTGGTGAATCAGCCACCTAGGTGGGGGATATACCATGGTGACCGACAATGATCGCGATGCAGAAAGCGGATTTGTCATTTCAGATGATGATGCAGATCCGGAACAAGCTCGTCGAGGCCTATCACGAAATCATGCGCATGCAGGTGTAGCTCTTGGGTCTGGGAGGCGAGTTAAATGCCAGGCGGTCTTCTTTCTCAATTACGAGCTCTAAAAGCAAAGCTCTCCGTTAATCAACTTCTCTCGATTGCGGCACTGGGCACCGTCATCGTGTGTAGTGTCCTCGGCTTCGTCTATCTACTACACAAGGAGCCCTATCAGACTCTGTTTACCGAGATGGATGCCGAAGACGCTAACTCGGTTGTCCAGAAGCTAAAGGAACTGGATATTCCCCATGAACTCTCGAATGGGTCCAGGACGATCCTGGTGCCTGCCGGACGCATCGACCAGGTGGTTATGGAGCTGGCGTCCGCAGGTCTGCCCAACAGGGGTCGCATTGGTTTCGAGATTTTCGACGAGACCCAGTGGGGAGTCACCGAGTTCGCCGAAAAAGTGAAGTATCGACGAGCATTGGAGGGGGAGCTGGAGCGCACCATCGTGAGCTTGGCCGAGATCTCCTCTGCCCGTGTTCACCTGGTGATGGAGAAGGAGTCTCTGTTCGTGAGAGATACCCAGCCGGCCAAAGCCTCAGTGGCGGTACGACTCGATCGAGGGGTGAAGTTGGGGGCGAATCGAGTTACGGCAATTTCCAACCTGGTTGCCTTTGCGGTAGAAGGACTGTCTCCGGAGCAGGTGACCGTGGTTGACGCCCACGGCAATCTTCTCTCCCAGCCCAATCGTGGCGATGAGGTTAACGAAGCCGATCAACTCCAACACCGGCACAAACTCGAGAGCGATCTGGAGACCAAAGTCATTTCGCTGTTGCAGCCGCTGGTGGGGAGAGGCGGAGTCCGTGCTACGGCGTCGGTGCGGCTCGACCTCAAAGAGATGCAGCAAACCGAAACGATCTATGATCCCAACGGCTCAGTCATCCTGAGCCAGACCAACAGTCAGGAGTTTGCCCCCCAGGAGGGTCCCAAGAGTGGGATTCCCTTCAAGGCCAACACCCCCCCGGGAGAAGCCCCCCCCGGCACGACTACAGAGCCTCAGCCCCAGGGGCGCAGCAGGCGAAGCAATACCGTCAACTACAATGTGAGTAAGACAACTCGGGAGCTCAATTCCCCGCGGGGAAGTATCCAGCATATCTCCATGGCGGTGGTTGTCGACGACAAGATGGGGGCGCCAGCGGCAGAGGGTCAGGCGGCCACACCGGGCGAGCCCAGAAGCGCAGAAGAGATGGAGCGCCTGACCAACCTGGTTCGTGCAACCATCGGCTTTAACGCCGAACGTGGAGATGTGGTCACCGTCGAGAATGTTCCCTTCGCCGGTTTGCAGGTCGTAGTCGAACCCATTGGTGAGGAAGCCTGGTGGGAGCAGTACTATCCCCTTATTCAGCCCGCCGCCAGATACATAGCGATTCTGGTGTTCTTTATCCTTTTCTATCTCCTCATCTTCAGGCCTGTGAAGAAAAGGGTCTTCTCCTATGTCGAGCTTTCCGAGCCAGAGTTTTCCCAATTGGCTGCCGCGGGTGGCGATCTCGAGCTGGCGCGCCAAATCCAAGGACAGTTGGGCACCACCGACTCGGCGTCAGGAGGTCGGGCAGGAGCCCGAGATCCTCAAGCAACGGAGCAGGCAGCGACCACCAAGACCGAGCTCTTGTCCATGGCAAAGGACAATCCCGAGCGTGTTAGCAATCTAGTCCAGAGTTGGCTATCAGAAGAGCCGGCATCCAGCAATGAGTGAACCCACCACGCCTAGCGAAGGCGATCCAACCGCAATCCTCAAAGATCTCTCCGGACCTGCAAAGGCGGGTGTGCTGTTGCTCCTCCTGGGGGAGGATCTCAGCGGAAATGTAGTCAAGAATCTGAATGATGCCGACGTGAAGAAAGTCAGTCAGGCGATCGCCGACCTGAAGGTTGTCGACGAGACGCTGACTGAGGCGGTAGTGGAGGAGTCCCACTATCAGCTGCAGGGCGATCCCAAGACGTTGTTGGGCGGCATGGACTACATGAAAAAGGTCATCGAGTCCGCCTACAGCCCGGATGTAGCTCGAAGCATGGTTCGAGAGATCTCCCTGGAAGCTCGGCTGGCCAACAAGGACACTCGCATGCTGCGAGAGGCAGACCCTCAGACGCTGGCAACGCTGGTCCAAGACGAACACCCTCAGACGGTTGCGGTTGTCCTAGCTATGTTGGGCCAGCTAGACCCAGCCAAGGCAACCGAGGTCATCCGTCAGCTTCCGGACGCCGGCCGGCCTGACATCTGTCTGAGGCTGGCACAGCTGGACCAGGTTTCCCAGACGGTCAAGGACACGATTACCAAGGTTATCGTGTCCAAGCTCCGGACAGGAGGTCAGTACGACCAGGAGATGGATAGTCCACTCCGCTCCGTAGCCGAGATTTTCAATCGTATGGAGCGAAGAATGAGTCGCACTCTTCTTGAAGATATCGAGAAGGAAGACGGGAATCTGGCCCTGGCAATTCGAAATCTGATGTTCACCTTCGACGACATTTTGCTCCTCAATGATGCGGTGATGCAGAAAGTCATCCAGGGCGTGGATAAGAAAGCCCTCCCCAGAGCTCTCAAAGGGGCGCCAGAGGAGCTTACGGAGCAATTCTTTCGCAATATGTCGACGCGCGCCTCCAACATGCTAAGAGAGGATATTGGAGCACTCGGTCCGATCCAGATGAAGGAAGTGGAAGGAGCTCGGCAGGAGGTACTGGGAGAAATTCGTCAGATGGAGGTCGACGGCCTTATCGAACTGGGTGGTTCGGGGGGAGATGAGTATGTGGTGTAGCCTGCGTTCTGATGCTGCCAGAGCAGGGAGGAATTGAGCCGTGCCGGGTAGGAGAGTAGTGGATGCAGACCAGGCTGAGATTTTCCATTTTTCCAACCTGAATGCTCTCGGAGACTCCTTACCCGATGGAGGGCACTCTGGCGGGCCCGGCTCAGGGAAGAAAGAGCGAGATCTGAATGAGATCGAGCGGGAAGCTTATGAGAAGGGCTTCGCCGCTGGAGAGCGATCTGGCATGGAAATGGCGGAACGGAGAATAGAAGTCGCGTTGAAGCGCTTCTCGAAATCCTTGCAAGAAGTAGCTCGTGTGAGGAACGAGATTGTCACACATACCGAGAAGGACCTGGTCGAATTGGCGCTCCAGATCGCGCGTAAGCTGGTCCACCGCGAGGTACAGATCGATGAGGAGATCATTGTGACCCTGGTTCGAGTCGCCCTCGAAAAGCTCAGCATAAACAGCGAGATAACGGTCTGGGTCAATTCACAGGACCAGGAGGTCCTGCAGAATCATCTCGGTGAACTTGCCTCCGAAGGGGATGATTGGAAAGTAGTCTTCAAGGTTAACTCTGAGTTCAAGCGGGGGGACTGCGTGGTGGAATCTCAATATGGAAGCGCGGATGCTCGAATCTCGGCTCAGTTCCAGGAAATTGAGAAAGACCTCCTCGCAAATTTCTAGTGATTCGATTCCCAAGTAGCATGGCAATTGAAGGTCGGGTTTGTGATGTCGGACAAACGTGGGCCCTGCCTTTTCACATTTCAGGGTGTTTCTCATGATCGAGTCTAGCCAGGAGGAGACCCCGGTAGAAACGGTGGACCTCAAGGTGTACCGGGACCGGCTCGAAGGAAGCGAGCCCTTGAAGGTCTGGGGGCGTGTCCGCCAGGCAGTGGGTCTGGTCATTGAATCAGATGGCCCGCCTGCCAGCGTAGGTGAGACCTGCGAGATCTACTCTGAGGGTTGTGGCGACCCGGTGTTGGCCGAAGTAATCGGTTTCCGTGGCAAGTCCATCCTCTCGATGCCGATAAGTGAAGTAGGTGGCGTAAAACTGGGTGATCGCGTGGTTTCGAAAAAACTTCGGGCCACGATTGGTGTAGGAGAGGGCCTGCTAGGCCGCGTCGTGGACTCCAACGGCAATCCGCTAGATAGCAAAGGACCGGTGGTTAGCTGCGATCGTTATCCCCTGCAGCGAGCGGGCTATAACCCAATGGGGCGCAAGAAGATCGAAACACCCCTGGGTAGTGGTGTACGCGCCATCGATGGTCTGACCACGGTGGGCAGAGGCCAGCGTATTGGCATCTTCGGCGGCAGCGGCGTCGGAAAAAGTACCCTGCTCGGCATGATGGCTCGCTATACCGAAGCCTCGATAACGGTGATTGCGATGGTCGGAGAGAGAGGTCGAGAGGTCAGCGAGTTTGTGGATAGCAAGCTGGGGGAAGAAGGTAGGAAGAGCAGCGTCGTCGTGGTTTCCACGTCGGACAGCCCTCCGCTGATGAGGGTGCGAGCCGCCCTCGGAGCAACAGCGATTGCCGAGTATTTTCGGGACCAAGGCCACCATGTTTTACTCGTTATGGATTCTGTTACCCGGGTAGCCATGGCCCAACGCGAAGTATCTTTGGCAGCGGGAGAGCCTCCTTCTGCCAAGGGTTACACACCCTCGGTGTTTTCGCTTCTGCCGCGCTTGTTTGAACGAGCCGGAAACTTCGAGAAGGGGAGCATCACGGGTTTCTACACGGTTCTGGTAGAGGCGGACGACATGAACGAGCCCATCGCCGATGCGGTACGGGGGCTGCTCGATGGCCACATCGTCCTCTCCCGGCAGTTGGCATGGAAAGACCATTTTCCGGCCATTGATGTGCTTTCCAGTATCAGCCGACTCATGCCTGACCTGGTCACAGCCGATCAATCGGTCGCGGCGCGCAAGATTCGAGAGCTCCTTGCGGTCTACCAGAAAGCCGAAGACATGATCAACATAGGTGCCTATTCGAAAGGGACAAATCCAAAGATCGATCTGGCACTGAGCAAAATTGACCGAATCAATCTCTACCTTCAGCAGGACGCTGAAGAAATGGTGGATTGGGAGACGGCCCTGCGTGAGCAGGTCAGCCTCCTCAAGGCCTGAGTTTCCAGAAAATGAAGAGGTTCTCGTTTAGACTTCAATCGGTACTCGACTTCTACAGCCTTCGAGAAGAGCTGGAGCTGCTCAAATTGAATGACCTGCTTCGTCAGGGCACGGAAGTCGAATCGGCGATCAAAAAGCACGTTGAGGCGATGCAGAGTGCAGGTCAGAAGCTGAGGAGCAGAAAAGAGCTTTCTCCGCAGGAACTGACTACCTCTGATCGCTATCAGTCACATCTCCGTGAACAGGTCAAACAGCTGGGAACCCAAGCGGTGAAGCTCGAGACCCTGACTACCGATCAGAGAGACCATCTCGTTTCTGCCAGCCGTCAGCGCAAAGTCTTTGAGGCTCTCAAAGACCGAGAGTAGAGAGAGCACAAGCAGGTCGTCGAGCGCGTCGAGCAGCAGGAGATGGATGAGCTTCATCTACAGCATCGGGCCGGGCGGCTGGCTGCACCTGGAAGTCTTCAAGCTCAATGGACCGCAAGGGCCCACATGCCTGAGGATGATTGAACCGCTGACGTGGATCCAGCCAACAGCAAGATCTTGCCGATTCACAACCCCTCGTTCGCGCTTCAGGCTTCCTCAGTTTTCGCAGTAATCGGCGCCTTGGACGTGGGAAATTTCAATTGAAGTTTCAGCTTAGCCCCGCCACCGGCTGCGCCGGATCGTACAGGAAAGCAACTTGGGTTCCCTCTCCTATGATCCTCGTTGGCGACCCTGGCAGAGCCGTGACTGCAAAGGAGCGGTACCCGATCACAGATCGGGGCATGCGGTGAGTTCCTAAGAAACGGGTCCAACCAAACGCCGCTCGGTTCGTTCGTACCAGCATCGGAATGCCGGTACCGCTCCTTCGCAATCACGGCTCTGACTCTGGCGATTCTCGTATCATCTTCTACCCCATGAAGTTTCTGGAAAGGTCAGACGCCCCTATCAATCGGCTAGAGTGGAGCCCGGCTGGTTCATTCAGCTGAAAACTTCAGTCCCTCTTTCCCTCAGAACCAGGTTTGATGCTCCTGGCTTTTGGCCCCGTGGACCGCTGTATTTTGCTCTCATACAGAAAGAGGGCCTTCGCCAGCAACCTGCGACTTGTGATCTGTGACCCGTGACCGATTGTTCGACTCCCAGGTCAGCGCATCGGACAGGCTGCCGCTCGACCGAGCTTGGACTCCTTTTGCCTTCCAGGTCGGCAACATTTGCCCACGTTCTCTCGACAACGGGGTTTTCAGCTCTTCCGATATACAGCCGTAAATATCTCTAAAAGAATGACTTAAGGGAAATGCATGACTCTTTCGTTCTTTGGCACAGGGCTTGCTCAGGTCCACGTCGAAGCGAGAGATGGATATATGAACCACGTTGGTCTAGATCTCACCTTTCTGAGCCCCGAGGCTGGGACCAGCACACGGGGGCAGACGCAAGGACCAGAATGGCGAGGTGACTTTCTAGCTGAACTCTTCTCCTTTGATCTTGACTTGGAGAGGTACTCGGCGAAGGGTGGGCCCGGCGAGCACGGGAGATATTCGCTTTTCGGTGAGACGGACGGATCTGCCGAGAGTCCCTTGTTTCTGGAATCCCAGACTGAGGACTCCAGGGCCACTCGAGTCTCTGTCTCCTTCCCTGAGGTCAGCCAAGAGAACCCTCAAAGCTCTGCTCAGACCCCGGCGCTCTTTCCCACGGAGGAGGGGCTTCGGGTCGATCGCCAGCCCACCGACTCAGAAAACAGGGAAGGCCGTTCTTCCGAAGCTGGAGCTACGGTTCTCCCAGGACGGAGCATTGTCCGGCCCGCGGGACAACCGATCTCCTTAAGTCTGGGCGGATTCAATGCAGCCGTTGCTGGTTGGGGTAAGGGCAATGCAATCGCCTGGAATCTGGGCAGCAATCCCGCTGAAGTTCTGGGCAATAGACCGGCGAGTGAGACAGAAGGTTTGATTGGCGTCGCTTCGGAAAGAATCAAAGCAAATGAGGGATCAGGACGACACCAGATCGCGAACAGCCCAGGCAGCTCGGAGATCGCGGATTCGGCAAGACGTCAGAGCGTCACAGAATCGCGCCAGGTAGAGGTCGTTGAGAACTCCAGGAATCTAGTCAGTCAACTCAATTCTTCCGCTGTGGCAAAGAATACGCAGATTCTCCAAGAACGGCTGTGGCTACCCAACGGGGGTGTCAACCTGGCTGAGGGAGCTACCGGGCAATGGATGGAGCGGGCCGGGAAGGGCGATAAGACAGCCACTGGAGGCCCCTCCGTGCCAGCCCCGAGAACAACCACTGAGGTTGCAGGCAATAGTGAGAGGTCAGACGTCACTCGACACTCTCAAGAAGCCGTTACGACGGGACGTCCTTCTTCGTCGGCGTCAGGACCGAGCTCTGCGGCTGCGAGTCCCAATGGGGGGCAGGAGTCTACGGCACGTCTTCCGATCTCCGCTGCCAGGGAACGTCCTGATACAGCGGCATCAAGGCCAAGCCCTATGGCCGGGAGTGACGGCGAAGAGCATGGCGAAACTCGCCGTCCGGTGGAAGCTGGCGCCTCACGGTTGGAAGCCGGTAGGGGATCTGTGAACTCATCAGAGAACAACAGTTTCGGCCGACCCGTTCACAAGTCCAGCGATGTTTGGCGTGCCCTGAGTCGATTGGCTTTGCCGCCCAATCTGGGACCAGCGCTGCGGGGCTTTCTGGGGCGAGAAGGCTACCCGAGTACCAGAGACGGGTTCGGTGAGGTCACCGTTCCTGCGAAGGGGCAGGGGAAGGTTTCTCGGGATAGTACACAGCCTGGAACGGAAACCTCGAGGGTTCCGGCTGGGCCCGATGTCCAGACGAAGGGAAACTCAGTCCAACCAGAAGCTCCCGTCAACCAGTCAAGTGCTCGACGCCTTAGTGATAGCCCCTGGCTACCTGCGTTTCGTCAGGGAGACTTCGTCCAGCTGAAGAATTCAATCGACCTCCCACATGCCCGACTTTTTGCCGACAATACCACTCTTCCTGCGACTCGTCAGGCTCAGTCCCTCCAACCGGAGGCATCCGCCAGCCAGTCGAGCGGCCGACCCCCCGCTGACAGTACCACTCTTCCTCCGACGCGTCAGGCTCAGTCCTCCCAACCGGAGGCATCCGTCAGCCAGTCGAGCGGCCGACCCCCCGCCGACAGTACCACTCTTCCTGCGACTCGTCAGGCTCAGTCCCCCCAACCGGAGGCATCCGTCAGCCAGTCGAGTGGCCGATCTCCCGCTGACAGTACCGCTCTTTCTTCGAATCGTCAGGGTCAGTCCCTCCAACCGGATGCACCCGTTAGCCAGTCGAGTGGCCGATCCTCTACCGAGAGCACTTTGCTTTCACTGGACCGGACCGGATTGCGTTCCAGCACCGAAGCGATTTTTTCTGAACGGGTTGTTCAGAATCCGGAAAGAGCGACCAAGCTTCCCCCTCAGTTCGAGGCTCAGAGGACACCAGAGGCGAAGCTTGGAGGTGAGGAGCAGGTCGAAGGGGAGGAGCGAGCACCAGACGGTCGGTCCAAGCGTGTACCTGGATCCGGATCGGAGGCTAAGTCAGGGCTGGAGAGCGAGGGGACATCGCAATCTCGTCCACGATCCTTCTCTAACGAGGCGCCAAAGGGCGTGAATCCTCTGGAAAGATCGTTCCGTCCGCAGACGGTTTCCTCCCCAAGACAGACTCCGCTGGCAGAGAGCGTTGGGTCAGCGAGAAGCAACGAAACGGGGGTCGACCAGGAGCGGGCAGTGGGAAGCACTACGAGGAGTGCTGGGCCTACGGAAGCTTCAAGTGGACCACCGCGAACAGTCGAGCCGAGTGTCTCGCTGGAAGGATCAGGGCGACATGCCACCGTCAGGCCTCTCGTCGGTACCGTAGAAAGTAGTAGACGAGCGGAACAGGGAGCCCGGAGTGTGCCGGAGTCGTCTCCGGAATCCAGAACCCGCGATGTCGCTTGGAAGATTTCCCGGCAAGGCTCTAAAGAAGATCTTCCCGACGAAGCCAACCCTGTGCGGATGGGTAGGGATTCGCGTAGTCAATCGCGAGATCCGAGGGGAGAGAAGGTCTCGTTGACTTCATCTCCTGGCCGTGTCCCTGGTGAATCGTCGGTTGGCAAGAGTTCAGTAAATTGGGCCAAGGAAATGGGTGGTTCCACGGTTGATGCAGCGGTGGAGCGCATCCGACTGACAATCTTCACCAGGGAAGGACAGGTGGTCGCTAGGTCTGCTCGAGCGCAGCCCGAGCCGGCTCAGGCTTCGGCCCTCGAGGGGCACATCCTGAAAGCGGGGCTGGGACCAAGACCAACCTTGCCTGCTTCTCAGTCGCATCCAGTAACCCTTCAAGCTGGAAGAGGTGTAAGAGAAATCCCCCAAGGGCGCGCCCAGGTGCAGGTCCAGGCTTCCCCGGTGCCTGAGCAGAGCGATCCCGTCGTGGATCAGAATGCAAAGTCGGCGGCGGAGCCATGGGTGCGGACCCCGATTACGCTGGGCAAGGACCTTCGAGGAGAGAGCCGCGAAAGACAGCAGCAATCTCCCCGAGAGAACGGTTCGCTGGAGCAGGTAACTCGCCTGGGTCAGGCGACGCGTCCTGTCTCCTCGAATCTGTGGCCGGACCAATCGATCCGGGGAGGGGAAGGGCTTCCCCCGAAACCCGAAGAGCCTGTTGAACCTGAAGCAGACACGCGTCAGCCGAAGAAGGCCTTCCTCGACTCGGAGCTGGAGGATAGCAACCGACCGCTCAGAACCGAGGACAAGTCCGTCGACCCCAAAGATCCTTCCTCAGAGCGAGTCTGGAAGGCTGGCGAGAAGGGCCTGTTCCAGGCTGGAACAGTCGATAGAACAGTGGAATTGTCCTTGCCACCGAAGGGAACTTCTCTTGAGGCGGGAAACGCCTCCCAAGGCCAGGATGTCAGCAACAGCAGCAGCCGTTCCTACGACGGATCTGGGTTGAGTCGTCAATCCATTCCGGTATGGCTCCAGAGTCCCACAGCATTTGTTGACGCTGTGGCCAATCAGTTTGTTCAGCACTCCCGCTTTCTGAGGAACGGCGAGACGGTTCGGTTTGACATTGAATTGAACCCGGAGTTTCTGGGCAAGATTCGAATCAAGACCTCGGTCAATCACCAGAACCAACTGACGGTTGAGATCAGAGTGGATGACCCCGATGTGAGAGAGGCTCTTGAGCGGAGGATCCCGGCGCTTGTCGAGAAGCTCCAGGGAATGGGTGTGGAACCTGATCGGCTGAAGGTCGATGGTTTCAGCTCCCACTCCCAATCCGACACGCAGCAGCAAGAAGGTCAGCGGCGTGACCAGACTGGTGCGGGGAAAACCTGGTCACAGCTTGGCGCCGACGAGGTGGAAGAGGAGTGGCCGGAGTGGCCGGAGACCATTGAGGGTGAGGGGATTCACTATTTTGCCTGAGAGTAACAACCGACCTGAGAGTAACAACCGAGTCGTTCGAAAGGAGGTATGAGATGGGTTCCATTAGTCCAATTTCGAATCTGATAGGACAACCCGCCAGTACGGTCAGTTTGGGGCCGGAGCTAGATAAGTCCGAATTCTTGGAGCTTCTGATGGCCCAGGTGAACAATCAGAACCCGCTGGAGCCGATGGACAACGCGGAGTTCGTTTCGCAGCTGACCCAGTTCAGCTCACTGGAACAGCTCATGTTGATCCGCGAGGCGACTGAGCTGATGGCTTTCCTGGGTAGCACCCTGCAGCCAATCCAGGAGATTGAGCCGCGGCCGGAGGCTGAGGGGGGGCTGGGACGAGCGGGACCGTAGGACCCCCGGACACCGAGTCCGCCTTGCTTCCGGGTGGGAGCGAAGGCGCGCCTCAAGATCAATAGACCGATCGATGGATGTGCCCGGATCGACCCCAGAAAGGGGGGTGCCGGGTGAAAAGACGACAACCAAGAACAGCATCAAAGGAGAATCTGGTTATGCACTTAACTCCGGATAGGTGACGGTGGGATAGAGCGAACAGGCTGTCAGGAGACGGTCGAAGAGCTCGGATTCCCAGAAACGACGATTGAAACGGTAACAAAACTCAGCCAGGTAACGTTGAAGGTCCTTGAGGCTGACCGCTTTCTGAGTCCCTTGGAGCTGAGTCTTGCAGTTGGAAATGAGGGTGTGAACCCATGGGAACTGTTCAAAACCCATCCCCACCCACTCGAGCCGGACGCGTTCATGCTGGTAGCCGGCTTGAGCTAAACCGACAAACGCGTGATAGGCGTCGCTTCGGATCTGAGCTCCGGGGTCGATCCTCGCCCAGGCGACCCGCTTCACATTGTCGCTGGTTATGTTATCGACCACATCCAGACTTAGAAACCTCGGCCCCCCGGCTTTCGTTATCTCCACCGCGGCCAGAACTTTGGCCTTGCCTTCGGTCCCTCGTCCTCGCTTGCGACCCCGACGATTTCTCCCTCGTCGTCGGCCTCCAAAGAAAGAGTCATCCAGCTCCACCAGGTGACTTAATTGGTAGCAGTCATTACGTTTGGCCATGGCTTGTCGGATCTTATGTCCCATCATCCAGACCGTCCGATAGCTTCCGATTCCCAGCAGCTTCTGCAGTCCCTTCATCGAGTAGCCCGCTTTGCAACGGCTCATCAAGAAGATGGTCCAAAACCAATATCTCAGGGGCACCCGCGTCTTGTGGAAAATCGTCCCGGCGGTGGAAGAAGCCTGATACCGGCATTGGCGACACTCCATCAATCGCCGGTGCTGCAACCAGTAGCCTCCTTGACCCCCACAACGGGGACAGACAAATCCTTCCGGCCAGCGTTTCTGCATCAGGTAACTCAGACAAGCTTCTTCTGTGGCAAAACGCTCTTGAAACTCCAACAAATTCATCTTTTCGTACATCCACTCACCTCCTGTCTCTCACCTTTTTTACTAGGAGGTGGTGACTTTTTCCGGAGTTAAGTGCATAACCAGATTCGAGAAAGAAACTTTTCGGGGTTAGCAGAGATCTTGCTGTTGTCCGGCTCTCTCCTCGGAACTGGGGTTCCTATTGCTGAACGGTCAAGTCGTTCGCGGCTCTGCCGGACTTGGCTTCGCAATGCTGGCGGTCTATTCGTGCACGGCAACACCTCTTTCCGGACACTGTTCACTGCTCACTGCACTACTGCTCACTATTCAAGTTTCAGATTAGTCCTCGATGTTGCGAAATCACGCCATCAAGGCCTATCCTATTGAGATGATGGCTGATAGTCACCTCACCCGGGGTCGAACCGCAGCGCCCGTATTCCGAGTCGGGGATATACCCGTCTATGGAGACCTCATCCTGTCGCCGATGGCAGGTTTTAGCGATCTTCCCTATCGCTCCCTTTGCCGGCAGTACGGATCCGCTATGAGCTACACCGAGTTCGTTTCTGTCGCGGCCTATCTGGCGGGTCCAGGAGAGAGAACACTGCAGATGCTTGCCTACTGTCCTGAAGAACGACCCGTTACCTTCCAGATCTTCGACAGCGAGGAGGATCGAATCGTGGAGGCGGCTAGGCGTCTCGAGGCACTGACGCCCGACATTATCGACCTCAACATGGGCTGCTCGGTGCGCAAGGTGAGCGGACGTGGGGCAGGGGCCGGATTGCTTCGAGATCCTCGGAAAATTGGCCGAATCTTTTCCCGTCTGTCCCGTGTATTGAAAGTTCCGGTCACAGGGAAGATTCGGCTGGGCTGGGACGACGATTCGCGTAACTACTTGGACGTTGTCCGCGCCCTGCAGGATAACGGAGCCAGCTTGGTGGCGGTTCATGGTCGAACGAAAACGCAAGCCTACAGTGGCCAGGCCGACTGGGATGCCATCGCCCGCGTCGTCGAGATCGCCACCGTGCCTGTGATCGGCAATGGCGACGTTCGCTGTGTAGCGGATATCGATCGGATGAAGAGTCACACCGGATGTACGGCCGTAATGATTGCACGGGGGGCGATGGGGCATCCCTGGATTTTCGGTCGGCGGGATCGATCTCAAGTCGACTTTACCGAGAAAGCTGATTTCATCCGACGACACTTCAAGCGGATGTCCGATTTCTACGGCCAGAGCAGATCCCTCATCCTGATTCGAAAGCACATCACTCGCTACTTGAAGCAATACTCCAACCTGGAGAATCTGCAGAAACGCCTAGTGCAGGTGAGCGACCCCGATGAACTTGACTGCTTGCTCGACACGGTGGGCAGGAGGCTGATAGAGGGCGGTCAGTCACCCGGTCACGGGGGTACTAGCCTCCATTCCCAGGCGGCGTAATCGAAGCGGGCGCCTTGGGTAGGGGAAGCTGCACGGTCAGGCGCTCAGGGTGATGGTAGACCGGACCCTCAGCGAATCGACTCGGCCCCTCCTGGTTTCGTCTACTTCCTGCGCAGAGAGCGCCAGCCGACAGAAGAAACTGTCGTCTACTTCCCGATAGATGATCATCCCCACCAAAGCCGCTTGTTCCTTGTCGATCTTCAGCAGCAGCCTGGTGGAACCATCTCCGAACTCGACGGAGCCACCCGTTATTCCGATGGCATGGCATGCAGAGACGCCGAAGGAAACCGGTGCTGTGTGGTCCATCCTTGTCCCGCACAAACGGAACTTTTCTTGTTCCTGCCCACCGAGATGAGTCCGGTAGTAGAGTCGAGAACGGTCGAACGCCTCAGGGTTCAGGGTGAAGTGGCCCATTCTCAGCGCTCCGATGGGTACCTTTCGCCAGTCGATGTCGTAGCTTAGCTCGACTCTCGGAACGCCAGCGAAAACCCTGATTCTTTTGCGTACAGGCCCGAGTGGAGTGGGCACCTCTGCGCTGACTTGTACCCACTCTGGGCTCTTTTCTATTGTTGCTTCGACCGGTTCCAGATCAGTCACCTTGGGACGACCGAAGCACTCCAGAGTCACGTGGCCGCTGTACCAGTCCGATCCCAGAGCAATGTCTTCGTAGTAACCGTGGGGTAGGGTGCCACATAGCTTGGTTTCTCCGGCTGGTTCAAATCCCAGGTGGTCGAGGGCCAGCCCCCGTCTTCGATTCAGGGAAATCTGGACGTGGTCGTTACGGATGATGATATGGCTACCGTGCTTCTCGATGATGCTTTCCGGATGCGGTGATCGGGGGATCCCAGCGGACGTAGTCTCTCCTGAATCAACCGCCACCGGCCGTGGGACGGAGAGCCTTCGTTCGAAAGCGGCAAGCCGTTTGCGGTAGCTTTTCCAGCGATTTGGGCTGATATGGGTACGGAAGTCGCTGCTCCAGAGGTAGCACAACTCGCGCCAGAGATCGTCACCGGGGGAGGTTTTTTCTAGCAACGCTCGATAGCATTGCCAGCAGGCCGTGTTGATTGCCAGATCGTTTCGACCCGTGACGGCCCAACGGGTAATGTTGTATTTGTTCTGCTTCTTGACCGGAATCGGCTCGACTGCTGACTCCAGACTGAGTCGGTTGCCGGATCCGGGCATTCCCATCAAGTCCAGGACCTGGCTGGGTAAAGCAAAACTGTAGCGACCGTCCATCTTCAAAGCCTGGAAGAGCTCGGATATTCGCGTCCACTCGCTGCTACTGCCAAGCGGCGCCTCGGTATGGTATCGACCCGGTCGAAAGTCAAAGATCTCCACGTCGTTTCCATAGAGTAGGAAGGCCCCGGTATGTAGGTCGGCGTGTCCATGGAGATAGGTCAGGTACTCGTCCAGACTGGTCTCGGAGTGGACGTAACGCTGAAATTTCTGGAAGGCGATGGAGGTGTTCCAGATCAGACCGATCTCCTCGTCGCCAGGTCCGCACGCCAGTTGGGGTAGGTAGCGCCAGCTGGGGTCCCACTCTGGGTGGGCGGAAGCGGGGTTGTCCCACTCCATCAGAATGGCTTCGTACCCCGCTTGGCGGTAAAGGCTCACCATGCTGGCAGAGTAGGCTTGCTCGTTCACGAGGGCGAGGCGCGGGGCAAACCCAAGGAGCTCTTCATATACCTCGCGGCCAAGACGTTGGTTGATACGGTTGACCTCATCGGGGACCAGGGGGCCAATCAGCTGAGCGTAGCCGCTGCCAACGAACTCGCACCTTCCCGCCGCGCTCAGAACTCTCAATTCGTCGACCCAGCCAGGGTCCAGGGCGGCGATTGTTTCGAGGGTGTAGGCCGAAGCCTCAATGCCGCACGGAATCTCAAGTCGTCGAGTCAGCTCCAGCAGTGGCCAATAGCAGCAGCGGATGACCTGGGGCCGAAGATCCTCTTCGATTGACGAGTAGGCCAGGTTGAGATGAAAGAGGGTATAGAGGCTCAGGCAACCCGAAGATGCAGTGAGAGCTTCCGGCGCCGTACTAGCCGCAGGCAGCTGAAGTCCTTCCATCAGAAAAGATGCCTTTCTCGATTTGAGGATGAGTGGTTTCGATCTGGATCGTGCTTACTACGTTTTCTGCGCGGCCGACGGCTTCTTTGCGATCCCTCCCTGTGGTCAGCACGACACCTGCCCGCTGAGTGTGATCGGTCATCGCCGCAGTGTCGTCTCCAACCTCCACGGAGAGATGCAGGATGGGAAGCCATGGGATGGACCGAAATTGGTCCAGATTTCTGATTGCGTTCACTCTGCCTGTCTCGGGGAAGAAGAACCGAATTGAAATTCCTCTAGCGAAGCGCGGACACAGCTCCTCTGCTGGAACTTTTTCACCCAGGGAAAGCCGAATCGCGGCACCCAGGAAATCGACACCACTTCCCAGGGGTATCTGATGGCTCGAGAAATACCCTCCCGACAAACGGGAGGCGATCTCGATGACTTTGGGGCCGTCCTGTGTCAAGACCATATCTCCCTTGGCGATACCGGTTCGTATGCCCAGGGCGCGCGCGGCCTCCTCGACTAGATCGGTGATTGCGGCTTGATCGTGTTCAGCTAGATTGGAGGGTGACTGTCCCCCGTTCTCGATGACGTAGGGAGAGAACCTTTCCAGGAATTCGTAGTTGCGATCAGTGAAGCCAGGGGTCGAAGCACGACTATCGACAAGAATCGTTTCCGTACTGATCTGGGGGCCTTCTAGAAACTCCTCTACCATCACGCGCGACGTGGGTGAGCACTCGCGCGAATGGTTGAAGGCCCAGTTTGGATCGGTTTCTCCCGTCAGCCTCAAGACGCCGCGGGCCCCGCGGCTATCCACTGGTTTCAGTATCAACGGATGCTGGCTCAGCTCCACCGCTTGCCGGAGGTCCGAGGTCGAATGTACAGGACGGTAGAACGGGATGGGGATCCCTGCCGCCCGCAGCTGGTCCTTCATGGCGAGCTTGTCGGTGGTGAGACGCGCGGTTTCGAGCGACACTCCTGCCAGTCTGAATTCCTGAGCTACGCTCGCTACCGTAACGGGAACGTCGGCAGCCGCACACAGGACGCCGTCAATTCTCGGATTCGCTCGAACGTAGTGACGAGCTGCCTGGACAGTGGCTTCGGCATCGTAGGTACTGGCTATGATCGCGGTGTCTGCGAAGCGAAATCCTGGAGCTTCAGGATTCCCGTCGCTGACAACGACGCGTAAGCCCAGGTCCCGAGCTCGACGGATGGTCGGGATCGCCTCAACCCCGCCGCTGATCACCCACAGGGTCTTCATTGATTTCTAGTCTCGCTGGACTTAGAAGATGGCATAACGGATGCCGATGGGACTCAGGATGTCGCGATGTAGCCCGATCACCTCCGACTTCAACCCTAGTTTTCCGGCGACCTCGAGAATGTCCCGCTCGAAGGCATAGGAGGTGATGAGGATCTTCTTGGCGCGATTGACGATTCCGTCCCGAGGACTGTAGACCGGAAGCCCCAGAACCGTAACCTTCCGGCGATCCTTCAGTGAGTCGATGAAGCCGATGACGTTGCCGGCAGAGTTTCCGTTGGATGCCTTGGGGAACTTTTTCTGGAAGTTGTAGAGAACCTTGGCTCCATAGATGCCGGCGCCCCAAAACAAGGTTTCGTTGCCCGAGATCCGCTGATGAATCGCCTCTAGGGCAGTCTCGACAATCTCAGCTGATGCCTTCTGATTGGCCTGGATGGTTTGATGCAGATTGTTGGGGTAGTCGGGATCGCTCTTGATGTCTTTCAGGTGCCAGTAGTTCCAGCCTTCGTTGAAAAAATCCTTATAGGCTCCCGGTAAGAAGGGAGAGCGGTCGTAGCCCACGCAGCCGTTCACGGCAGGGCAGGTGATGTCTTGGGAGCTTGGAGAGAAGGTTCCCTGGTAGATGTTTCCGTGGATGTGGTTGACCGATTCGCAGCTGAATACATTGCCGCTCTCGAGATCGAGGACAAAGCTTTGGTGCCCGGCAGGACAGGAGAGTCCAAAAGTATTCAGTCCACCCGGGGTCTTCGAGAATAGTCGGATCAGGTTCCCTGCCTCAGCGGTGTGCTACTCGATGAAGCGCTCCTCGGGCTCGCTATAGTCGTTGGGGTAGTTCTTGTCCTGGTAGGGTCCCTCCATGACCGAGAGAGTGAAGGGGTACTGCCGGGCTTGGCAGAAATCAGAGACGTACTTGATCCGGTCGAAGGTGTCGGGCGCAGACACCATGATCAGGATCGGGTTGTAGCCGAATCCGAAGAGAAGCTCATATTTTTCCAGGAAGGTTTCGACGTCGGCTTCGGGATGTAAGGATGTTTTCATGTACTGAACCTGGTCTGCGGAGACCAGTTTCATGAACGATTCGACTTCGAAAGTGAGGTTCGTGAAGAAGTAGAACGAGTGTTGTTTGTTCAGACCGCTGACCAGGTCGCCGAAGAAGAGATGGACCGTCGGCTCCCCGCCTGACATTCCAATCAGCCACTTCTTACCAGAATCATTGAAGAAGCGAATCACGCGATCGACGTCCTCCGGGGTCCGACCCCGTCGCACCAGCTTTTTCGCCCTGGGGCCGCTACAGTAGTCACAGTGATAGTTGCAGGCCGTAAAGAGTTCGATTGCGCATTCGCATTCGAAGTCCATCTTCTTATAAAGCATCGTATTGAGCCTCCTGGCTCGCCTCCCGCCTGGCGCGGTGCCGAGGCGATGTTCACACCCGGATCTGGGTGTCGGTAATGATCCTCCCGCCGCCGCTAGCCAGATTTTCTGCGGCATCCTGATAGTCGGGGAGAACGCTAAGAGCGTCACTGAAACTGGATTCTCCTGTCTCCCCCGTCAACCGGAGAAGAACCCCCATATTGTTTCTACCTGCGGGCGATTCTGGGTGTCGAGAGAGATGCCTTTCCAGGTGTTCTCTGGCGTCGGGCAGTTGGCTGTCACGGAGAAGGAGGGTTCCCTGGTAGAAGTCTTGATCGACATCCTCCTCGTCTGGCCAGGGTTGGAAGGCAAACGAAAGTGCGGACTCATATTCTTCACGAAACAGGTACTGCAGACACTGCATGTAGTTGATGTGCTCCTGGGAGAATCCTCTTTTCCGGTAGAGGGCCGCGAGCTCCGGGACCGGATACTTACCGAGTATGTCCCTGGTTTCGGCTCGGCTGCGCCTTGGATCCGACGTCAGCGAACCCTCAGTCAGGCGGTAGTCGAGCTTGATTTCATCCACAAACGAGAACAGATATCCCCGATAACAGGCCTTCAACCAGAAGTCGTAGTCATCTGAGACCTTGAGCTTGGTGTCATATTCGACTGACTTCAGACATCTGGCGCTGGTAAGGGGGTGAGGGATCATGACGTTGCGCTCGAACAATCGAGTGAAGTAAGGGTCAGATGAGACCTTCTCGGGTATTCGGTAGGTCTGCCTGGTGATCTCGCCCTGGTGGGTCATCAAACGGTAAACGTCACAGGTGAGGTCGGAGCCGTGATCTAGAGCGTGGCTGAGCAGCGTTTCGATTCTATCGGGATGATAGATGTCGTCAGCGTCCAGCCAGGCAAAGTACTCTCCTCTGGCCAGCGTTTTGACAACTTGCCGTGCGTATCCCACACCGCGATTCCGGTTCGAATCGACCAAGTGGATTCTCGGATCCGAAAACTCATCCAAGATGGAAAGCGTCTGATCCGTACTCCCGTCGTTGAACAGGATGATCTCTAGATTTTGATAGGTCTGGGACAGCGCACTGCGCAAGGCCTGTCGCAAGAATGGCTCGGCGTTATAAGCGCAGATCCCAATGGTGACGAGCGTTTGCTGGTTGCCCATTAGCTACCTCGCAGAGCAAGTTGTGAGACGATCTGGTTTCCGATTCGGCTGGCGCCCAGGGCGTCGAATGTTGACGTCGCCGCAGCCGACATACGCCTTCGCAAGTCCCCGTCTCGAACCAGGAGGGAGATCTTTTCGGCCAAGAGATCCTGGGAAGTAACAGCGGTGTGGACTCCAGTATTGATCCCAACGCCCAGGGAATCCAGGACGGAAGCTGAGGCGGAGTGGTCGTCTGAGAGGCAAGAGTAGACAGTGGGGACACCCAGAGCTGCCAACTCGTAGGCGGTGACCCCAAAGGAGGCGACGGCCAGATCGGACTGGCTCATGAGCCCCGCGACGTCGGCTGGGTCGGTGTGAATTCGGAAGTCTTTAAGGGTCTCGGTCAGTAGTTCTTGTAGGGCTCCAAGATGGCAGAAGGCTGCCCCCAACATGATAGCCGGTTCCAAGCGCTCCTCGACCTGATCGATTGCCCTCACCGCCTTGAGGGCGAGACCGGCCGGATCACTACCTCCTGTGGTGATCAGAAGGCGGAGGGGCGTGTGATCACCTCTTGCTCTGTTCGGCCTGAAGTGACGACGTAGGATCACCCACTCGGGAGCCGCAAACAACCGCCCCCCAAATCCTGTCCAGTCGAGGCGGTACGCCTGGGAAGCCCCCGGATAAAAGGCCAGGTCGGCCGAAAGTCTTTTTGATTCAGGATCGTCAATGGTGACGATAAGGCGTCCCTGTAATCGGGCGTGGCTCAATAACTCCGAGGAAGGGCCATGCCTGACGTCCAGTATCAATACCTCGGGGTCGACCTCCAGCAGAACGCCTTCGAGCCAGTCGTCTTCGACCAATCCCGCGCTCGTACCTGGAGCATGGAGTGGATAGCCCTCCCTGCGGACCAGCTCAAGACCCGTGGGGTCCAGGTTCATGGCGAACGAAATCTGGCAGCCGTGAGCTGTTCCCATCTCATCTGCAAGTGCCAGGCAGCGTACCAGGTGTCCCATCCCGATCTCGGGAGAGGCTTTGCAACGAAAGAGGATGGATGGATGTCGATTCATGGGGAGCCTTTGCTTCTCGACTTACCTAGTACCCTGTCAACCTCGCAATTGTAGGTTCTGAACGGCCCTGGCGGCCGATCTCTGTGTTGCGCGTCCTCGACGTAGGCCAAACTATGTCTGCAGCCGCGCGCCTTGACTTCGACCACCATGACTCGTCCATAACCCACAATCTCGAAGTTGACAGGGTACTAGTGCTTTAGTGAACCTGGAAAAAGCCTCGGCGGGCTCGTGGTCCTTTGAGCAGGTTTTGGCACTCCTCATCAGACTTGATTTCAGCGAGGACCCGAAAACTCTTTTCAAGGGTCTTCAGGTAGCTCTCCACATGGTGATCTTGATGGGCGAACGAGGGTTTGAATTGAGTGAAGGCCAAGAATCCCTCCTCCATCATCATCTGGATGAAAAGAGTGCCGAGCAGGATGTCGCGCTCGGTCTTGAAGCTGAAGTGGGCGAGTGGTGCAAGGCCCCCAGCTTCGAGAGGCAATCGGGTGAGTCTAGCGGCCCGCTGCCAACCCTGAATCACCTGGCCACCGATGCGAATGAGATGCTCGTGAACGTTGTGTTTACGGAATTTTCTAATAGTGGCGAGAGCCGCGGCGGGTCCTACCCGATCGGTCCAGTTGGTGCTGCTGATAAAAGAAGATTGAGCTGATTCCATCACACGGCTTGATCCGATGACGGCAGACATCGCGTAGCCGTTTGCCATCGCTTTGGCGAAAACAGCGAGATCAGGCTCGATTCCCAGGAGAAGATGGATGCCCCCTACCGTCATGCGGAATCCAGAGGTGATCTCGTCGAAGATCAAAACGGCTCCGGAATCGGTGGCGAGCTGCCGTACTTCTTCCAGGAAGCCAGGGGCGATGTTGGGATCGCGCTGAGGTTCCATGACGATGGCCGCCAGTTCGCTGCCATGTTCTTCGATGATGGCTCGCAGTTGATCGATACGGTTGTAGGAGAAGGGGAGAGCGCTTCCGCTCAGGCCGCTGGGCACCCCGGCTGGTTCGATCCCGGACATCAAGTGTTCGTCCAGGGCGGTGCGATTGCCCAGATTGGCAGCCACATACCAGTCGGTCCAGCCGTGATATCCACAGAAGGCGACCTTGTCCCGCCGGGTGTGGGTACGGGCCACGCGGACCGCAACCGACATGGCTTCGCCGCCTGAGCGTGCATACCTTGCCATCTGTGCCCAGGGATGAAGCTCGCAGAGTAGCTCGGCCAGCTCCACTTCTTCGGGGGCGTTGAGGGTGCACATCGATCCACGCTCAACCGACTCCTGCACCGCGCTGTTCACATCGGGATCTGCGTAGCCCAAAACGCAGGCGCCTACACTCATGATGCTCATGTCCAGGTAGGTCTGACCATCCAGGTCTGTTATCTCGATTCCCTTGGCCGACTGGTAGTAGGTGGGCCATTGCTCGGGCAGAAAGAGCTCGGGACGTTTGGACAGGAGCTGGATCCCTCCCGGGATCAATGTCTTGGCCTTCTGATACAGGAGTTGTCCTTTCACGAGATCTTCTCCCTGGCGCTCTGTTCCGGACGCGCCCAACGCAACCACCCGGGCGCCACTTGCGAGTTTCGAGAGTTTTGCTAGCGCCCTGAACTCTCTTGGTAACCCCAAACTGTCTGGTACTGCTCGGCGCCTATGAGATCGTGGTTGAGGAGGGCCAGTTCAGGGTGTTCGGACAAGTAGTTCAGGATCTCATCCATTGAAAAGGCCTGCTCCTCCCGATAGAGAACTTCGTAAACCCTACACACCAGATCGAAATCAGATTCCGTATCCACGGTCCAGCGGTGCTGACAATAGTTTCTGCAAGGGAACAGGGCTCCGTTCCGGAATCTTCCCGGAACTCGCCACATGTAAGGGGTCACGTGTTCTCGGTCGGAAGACCTGGTAGCCTTGCTCCAGGCCCGACGCAGGGCCTCAAAGCTGAAACACTCCGTGTCGAGTCCGTCAGGGAAACGGCCGTGTTCGGAATGAAGGACGCCCGCTCCTGTGGCGACTCCAACATGGTCATAGGTGGCAGACCGGAAAAGCTCCAAGAGCCTTTCGATCAATCTCGGGTCGACAAAGGGACAGTCCGCCGTAACTCGCAGCAGCGGGTCACCCTTATGTTGGCAGGCTGACTGGTAGAAACGGTCGAGGACATCCTGCTCGCTGCCCGCTGTGCAGGCGATCTGGTTTTCTCTACAGAAGCGGCGGATCGGCTCGTCCGAGGGTTGATTGGAGGTTGCCACGACCAGTTTGTCTACGCCCGAAGTCTGCCTTACTCGCTGGACGACGTGCCACAGCATGGGACGCCCCAGGATCGGTCTCATGACTTTTCCCGGAAGTCGGGTTGAGCCCATCCGGGCCTGAACAATTGCCATCACACGCTTCTCAGGCGCTGTGCTTTGGGTGGTAGTGTCGGTTCCGCCCTGGATGACTCCGGGCTGAGGCCGATTCTGGGCCAGGAGTCTGCGGGTCGACTCCAAGGGGCGCAGTCCATCACGGGGATCGGCCCGCCAGGTGCGTTCCTGCTGCTCTCGCTCAGTGGGGAGTTTCTGGGGATTGCCATCGGCGGCAAAGCCTGATTGAACTGAGGCAATGACCTCTTGAATCTCGGTCGAGAGCCAACAGTGGCCGGGTCCAAATTCCTCACCTTGACCGTCGAGGTCGAAGTGAAACTCAATCATAGAGGCCCGCCAACGATAGGCGGCCCGGTAGATCACCTCCGGTCGAGCACTGTGGTCGGACCAGCCAACAGGACAGCCGAATGCCTGCCGCATGGTCTCGATGGCTGCCAGATTGCAGTCCTCAACCGGCGTGGGGTAGTGGGAGTGGCAGTGCA
Source organism: Acidobacteriota bacterium (assembly GCA_965219005.1). Taxonomy (GTDB): domain Bacteria; phylum Acidobacteriota; class UBA6911; order RPQK01; family JAJDTT01; genus CAUZIZ01. Next base: position 2,169,110 of record CBDCMS010000004.1, read on the forward strand.
GCAGGGTAAGGTCCTTGCACCCAGCTGATCTGATTTGATCGACTGCAACCCGGATCTCGTCCAGGGTAGCCATGCCGGTCGACACGACGAGAGGTTTACCGGTCCTGGCGCAAGCTTCCAGAAGGGGATGCCAGAGCAACTCGTAGGACGCAATTTTATAGATGTCCACGTAAGGCTGGAGTTGTTCGACCGCCTCGAGATCGAAGGGCGTGCAGGCGAACTTGATGCCACTGGCACGACATTTATCTGCCAGGTCTGGCAGGAAGGAAGGGGGGAGCTCCCACGCACTTCTCTGACGGTGTTCAGCGCTGTGGCGCAGGATCTCGGGAGCAAAGAGCTGGTCCATTCGGAATAACTGAAACTTGACCGCGCTGCAGCCGAGTTCGGCGGCTCGCCCAATGAATTCAAGACATCGCCCAAGGTCCTGACTGTGATTGCTCGACACCTCAGCCACGAACCGACAGGCCGCGGGCTCTTGGGGGAGGTCGGGGCTTCCGTCTTGTCTCCGGATCGTCATGACATCTCGCCTCTTTAGCCAGTCTTCAGAGCGGGTGGACCCACTGAGCCTTGCCAGTATCTCCAGAGGAGGGAGGAGAAGGGGTCTGCCTCTCCATCTCGAAGCTCCTATCCAGTTGGTGGAAACGGGTCCGAGAATAGGCGTTCAGAACCTTGAGAAGGCCCTGGACCACGTCGTCGACATCCTGGTCTGTCATCGCCGGAAAGATGGGTAGGGAAATGATCTCATGATAAGCGGTTTCGGCGACTGGACAGAGTCCAGGTCCAGTGCCTAGCACACGCCGGTAGAGGGGATGCAGATGAACTGGAATGTAGTGAACGTTGACCCCGATCCCTTCGTGCTGAAGAGCCTTGAACACCTGAGTTCTGTCTACTTTCAAACGATCGAGTCTCAGCCTGATGACGTAAAGGTGGTGTGCATGTGAGACGCCGGCTCTGGTCTGAACCGGCACGACCTGGCCGCAATCTGCGAACGCCGAGTCGTAGCGCTTCGCGATGGATCTTCTTCGTTCCAACCACGAGGGCAGTTTACGAAGCTGACTCGTCGCCAGGGCACACTGAAGGTCGCTCAACCGATAGTTGTAACCCAGCTCCCTGATCTCATAGAACCAGGACGCTTCTTCGCTTCGCTGACGATGATCCTTGCTGAGTCCATGGTTTCGAAACAGGCTGATTCGATTGGCCATGGCCGTGTCCGAGGTAGTGACTACTCCGCCCTCGGCTGAAGTGATGGACTTAACGGGATGCATACTGAAGACCGAGAGGTGGCTAAGGCTTCCCACCGGTCGACCCAGGTCTCGAGCGCCCAGAGAATGGCAGGCATCGGCAACCAGACCGAGACCCCGACGATCGGCCAGATCTTGCAAAGACCTGTAGTCGCAAGGCTGGCCGGCATAGTCCACTCCCACAATTGCTTTGGTTCTCGATGTCAAGTTGCTCTCGACTTGAATCGGATCCAGTAGCAGCGTTTTGGGATCAACATCGGTAAAAACCGGTGTTCCTCCCTGGTAGACCACAGCATTCGCGGTGGCAGCAAAGGTCAGTGCCGGAACGATGACTTCATCGCCTGGGCCGACCTTCAAAGCGTACATAGCGGCGTGCAGGCCGGCGGTTCCACTGCTGACACTGCGGGCGTGCGGCGCATGAACAAAATCGGCAAAGGCCTGCTCGAATTCGGGGACTTTGGGTCCAGTGGTCAGCCAGCCCGACCGAAGGACAGCTACGACCGACTCAATATCCCTCTCGTCGATGCTATGCGTCCCGTAGGGGAGAGCCGTTTGGCGGACTGGCTCACCCCCGTGCAGAGCTAAGTTTGAGTTCTTCTTCATCTTCTCCTACCAGGCGCAGAAGGTCCCCGGGCTTCAGCCAGCGATCATTGGAGTCGCTAGCGAACTCGAATCCCTCGGACATGGTCTCGCCATCCCAGTCGAGGCTGCCCCAGGGATGGTGCTCTGGCTTGATGATGAACATCTCGGGCCGAGCCAAGGTGCGGCGGGCTTCGTCACATGAAACCAGGGTCTCATTGAGCTTTTCACCGGGTCGGATGCCCGTTACCTTGATCAGGCAATTGGGGCCAGCGCCCTTGCCATGTCCGACACTGTCATGCTGGGGATGCGAGGGACAAAGACCTCACCCCCCTGCATCACATCAATGCATCGGATCACGAACTCGACGGCTTCCTCCAGCGTGATCCAGAAGCGGGTCATTCTGGGGTCGGTCAGAGTGACTGTTCCTCGACTTCGCTGGGCCAGGAAGATGGGGAGGACGCTGCCTCGACTTCCCAAGACGTTTCCGTAGCGGACGCAGCTGAATCTGGAGCCGTCTCCCCCGGCATAGGAGTTTCCCTGGACCAGCAGTTTTTCGGCACACAGCTTGGTAGCCCCGTACAGGTTGATCGGGTTCACCGCCTTGTCAGTACTCAGGGCGATCACCTTGGGTACAGAGCAATCGATAGCAGCATCGATGACGTTTTTTGCGCCCAGGACGTTGGTTTTGACGGCCTCGAAAGGGTTGTACTCGCAGGCGGGGACCTGCTTCAAAGCAGCGGCGTGGACGACCACATCCACTTCCGCCCGGAACGCTCTGGTAAGTCGTCCCACCTCCCGGACGTCACCCAGGAAAAAGGAAAGACGCGGATCGTCGAACTGAAGCCCCATGTCGTGCTGCTTGAGCTCGTCTCGACTGAAGATGATCAATCGCTTCGGCCGATAGCGGGCTAAAGCAATCTCCACGAATTTTCGGCCGAATGATCCAGTGCCTCCGGTGATCAGGATGGTCTTGCCGTCAATCATCATGAGTCCTCGAATTCAAATCTTGCTTCGAAAATCTGATCTAAAAACGGTTTTGGCTTTCATCAGTGGACTGCGGTCAACTCTTCGGCAGGTGCCGTTTTCGGTTTGTAGTGATCGAGGAGCTCCTTGAGCAGAGGACTAGCGCATCTGAGCGCCGCGGACAGTTGCCAGTACAGGAAGTAGAAGTGACGCGATGATTCGAGTTGTCTCTGGTCCGGATCGATCTGGGTAGATTCGGAAATCTGGATGATCGGGTAGAGAATGTAGACCAGGGGACGAAGGTCCAATTTAGCTGCCTGGAGCTTTCGATCGATCCTACTGAGTTTTTTCAGAATCTTTGATACGTCGCACCTTTTCCCATCTGAGAAGTGATCGATCAGCTTCTGGGAAAGACGTGCCCCGGTGCTACACATTTCCGTCAGTGCTTGGGATCTTCGGTAGGCGACAGCCAAGGAGCGAATGACCGAGGGCGTGTCGTAGGCAGGAGTTTGCCGCAGGATCTGGTTGAGTCGGTCGATCGGTTCCGTCAGGTCTCGACTACAATAGGTCTCCAGAGTTTCAAGGAGCGGAAGATTTTGAGCTCCCCTGATGTTGGCTCCCCCTTCCGTCGCGTTGATGATGGTGCGCTCGCCTCCCAGACTCCTGAACAGTTCCTCGAACCAGTGCAGGAACGTCAGCAGGGGCTTACTGGTGCGCACGGTATTTCCGTCTTGACCTGGGATCAACTCGGTGAGTTCGCGATTGTCGGTAACGGTCCCGATACCTTCGGCGTGATAGCTGTCCTCGTAGGAGAGGTCCTGCCCGATAAAGATGATGGGATCAGCACCCAACTGATAGGCCAGGTCGAAGGCCGTGTTGGCGATCGACGGGCCCGGCCGCAACTCTCCTGGCGATTCTCCCAGGACACCTGCTAGCCAGTTCTCGTGGACCATCATGATCGACTTCGGGCCGAGGTGCTCTTCGACAATCTTGTAGTGAATGATGGGATCGTAGATGAGCGTGACATCCGGAAGCTCCAGGCCCTCAAAGTGCTTATAGTTATCGAGGTTTCCGTCGAAGGAGATGATCAGATCCGGACGAATGTCGTTCTCGATCAGGAGTTTGACTACCGCTCCCACGGCTAGAATCAAGGCCTTACCCTTGGCTTCCTTGAGCAGGTGCATGTTCTTCGTCAGGGACGGTCCCCCTGACACGATGATGACCGGCTGCTTGACGAATTCCTTAAACGCCGATGCGACCGGGGAACTCTCTTCCAGATAACGGAGATTCTTGAGGAAGTTCGTCTGCCAGGCTTTGCTGTGCAGGATCGCCGTAGTGCGGTCTGCCTGTACTCGCAGCATTTCGCGTTTCAGTTTTTCGGTGAAGGTTCGGTAGTGGTCCTCGTAGACCCTTGGGTAGCTGGGAATCGTGGCAAAGAATATGTTCTGCCAGGGGCTTGCGGTCTCGCTATAGGCGGACTTGAACTCTTCCCAATTAGTTACGACATGGATATCGCCGTCATCGAAGAAGGCAGGATTCAGCTTCCTGCTCATGTCGATCACCTCTGAATTGGGTTCGATGGCGAAGATGGGTCTACTCCTCCTGGAGAGAAGTCGCCTCACGTGGTAACCGAGGCCGAGTCCATACAAGACGATGGCGTCCCGATCTTTACAATCGAGTTGGTCGCACCACTGCTGCGCTTCCCTATCCGGATCGTAGCGGCTGTGAAGCAGGACTTTTCGGCCGTCTGGGTCAACGGCGCGAAGAATTGGTTGGCCATTCTGGGCCTGATCGTGTTCGATCTGGATCATGTCGACAGGCTGTTCGTCCCGGTATCGCTGACCGTCCCTGCAGGCTCGATTCGAGCCAGCTGAGCCGACCAACCGTCCAAAAGCGGTAGGAAATCGTAGCTGATGATCTCATCGATGGATCCGAAGTCCCGATTCTCAAGAGCCTCCACCAGCGGATTCAATACCCGCGGCAAGTCATGCAGATCGATACTGAGTTGGTAGTCCTGGTGGACCGCCGCTGTCATGTGGAGCGCCTGCGAGATCCAGCCGACCCCGTCCAGGAGCTCCTTCATGTTTGCGAGTGCCTTGCCTTCGTCACCCTGCTGAATCTGTTCCTGGATGTTGGTGCAGACTCGTTGCAGATCGTGACCACACAAGTAGGTTTCATAGAGGGCCTGTTGCATCAGGTTTTTTTCTTCCATCGTGACCTTTCTCTTCACCCCCGGCGTAGCAAGCGGCGTGCCAAATCACGGTCTCGCTTGGGTTTCCGGCACGGGATTAGGCGATTAGCCCGACATTAGCGGTTGCGGGGGTTGCTGGCTTAGTGGATTTTGGGGTTGTGGCCATCACCGCCTGTGGCGGTCTCGACAGAATTTTGACGAGCTTGCTGTTCTAGCGGAGTCCTCTAGTCGCCTTTGGCCTATCGATCGGTCTGCATTCAGCAAGTGCACCGTTTTGGCCCCATTCAAAAAGGAACCTCCCGAGCTAGGGAAGCCTGAAGCGCAAGCGAGGGGTTGGAAATCTGCGAGATGGGTCACGAAAAGGGCATTTGACCGGAGAGGCCCCAGGTCTCGGCGAGAGAGCAGATAACAGCAGCAGGATCTCCCAGAGCCCCAACCCCTCGCTCGCGCTTCAGGCTTCCTCAATTTTCGCATTAATCAGTGCCTTGGACGTGGGAGATTCCAATTGAAGTTTCAGTTTGGAAAAACGAGAGATGAATGGTGGACGAGGGCAGAGACCAGGATAGAGGCAAGGATGAGGGGCGCAGGCAAGGCAGGAAAGCGAGAAACCTGGAATTAACCGGTCTGCTGAAAGCGGGGTCTTCTTGGTGAGGAGAGACTCGAGACCTCTTGAGCGAAGCGGCGTGTCCCCCGAAGGAGGGAACGGGCTTCGGCCAGCTGGCTGCGATACCGCTTCCACCCTTCTTGATTGCTCGCAATCTGTTGTTGAATGTCCGTCAAGAGGTGCCTGAGAAGCTCCCTCTCCTGCGAAGGGAGGTGTTGCAGTTCCGACTCCTGTCCGCTGACCTGTTCCGAATACTTGTCGATCAGTGGACTGAGCGCCCAGAGTTTCTGAGTATCCTCTACCTCTAGAGCCTTTGCCTGACTGGAAAGCAGTTTTGAAAGGGTTCGGTAGGGCTGGAAGGTGTGGCTCACCTGGCGACGACTCCTGCGAGTTGTGAGTTTTCTTGCTGCGCCGATCGTGGTTGAGCTCCCTCCCACGCAGATTTCAAGATTTCCAACAGTTTTGCAACCTCGTCCAATGCCTCCGGTTGCCTTTTCAGATTGGCGTCTATCAAACGCCCCTGCATGTAGCTGTACAACCGTCCCAGGTGGGACGCGATTTCTTTTCCCCGCTCGAAGTCGAGAGCGGACTGAAGCTCCCCAATCATGCCCACTGCCCGATTGACGCACAGGACTCTCTGTTCGATATTACCTTCGTCAAAATGCCGTCTGGCGCTCTTGAGGTTGTCGATTGCTCCCCGGTAGAGGATCAAGATCAGCTCGAAGGGACCGGCGGTGTTGATCTCCATACTCTTGTAGTAGTTCGCGTAGTTCGGTGCGTGTGCCATGTTGTTGATGTTTTCCTTTGTCTGCTTCTAACTCTAGAACAGACTCGACTGGAGCTGGCTGCCTATGGTTGATTGCAGACTGCCCAGTTGTTGTAGGGCTAGATCGGCCCGTGCAAATTGCTGCAGAAGGATGTTTTCCCTAAGGTCCAGGCGGTCTTCAAGGTCTCGGATATTGTCGTCCAGGCGTCTGATGGAGGCTTCGAGCCCGTCAACCGCATCGGCGAGCGGACCTTCCAGGGAATCCGTGGTCTGTTTCAGCTGGCGCTCGAGCTGTTCGGCATAGCCGAGACTGACACTAAGATTTCCGAAAATGCCGGTCGTGGATCCCAGGAACTGAATCTGGAGGTCTTTGACCGGTCCTTCTTCGCCTATCAGAATATCGTCGGCGCTGGCACGGGCAGCGTAAACTATCGATGTCGCCGTGTCTTTGATGGTCCCGTCCAGATCCTGGCCGACGTCGGACATGCCGGCAGTCCCGATTCCCGTTCCCACCCCGTCCACATCTGAAACTACGGTAAAGGACACGTTAGCACCCTTGTTATCGGCAGTTATGACCAGGTGGTCGCTGGCATCCTTGGATGCCGTAAGAGCCATACTGTCCGTCGCAAACTGGGTCGTGAGCCCACTGATGATGTCATCGATCGTCATCGTAGAGGTCAGATTGAAGATTGAGGTGTCGGCCCCTAACGTAAAGGTGAGTGTCTCGTTGGTTCCAAGCGTGCCCGGGATGGCGTTGGGCGAGGTGATTGTGGCGGCCTCTGCCAACTGAGAGATGGTGACCTCGTATGTGCCCGCCTCGGTTGTCGATCCGACGCCAAGAAAGACTACGTTCGAGTTGGTTGCCGCCCCCGAGGCAATAAAGAGTTTCTGGATGTCGGCAAAATTGTCCGACAGGTTGGTGTCCAGTTTGCTCGAATTAACCTCAAGCGTTCCGTCATTCTGAAGCTCTATACCCGCAGTGCTGAAATTGTTGAGAGAGCCCGTAAGCCCATCAACAGAGCGACTTACGATCGAGGCAAGACTCGATTGAATTCGACGAAGCGTACCGTCTCCAGCAAGAGCCCCAGCCTGTTCGGCAGCAGCGTTGTAACTGAACTGATCGTTGATGTAGCTGTAGGCGTCGTTGTAGGCGTCGACGAATTCCTGGATCTTGGTTTTGACCGTCTCGGTGTCGTTGGACACCGTCAGGGTGATGGTGCTGGCAGGAGTTCCCGCGAGGTTCAAAGTGACGCCTTCTATGACGTCCTCGACAGTGTTGCTGCTACCGGTGACGCTCAGGCCGTTTACGGTCAGACTCGCGTCCAGTTCTGAGGTCGAGGCAATGCTGTGAGTTCTGCTGAAGGTGAAGGGAGAGGTGTCTGCGAGCTGTAGGGTGTTGGCGGAAATCGAGATGGCGTTCTCCGAGCCCGAAGTGTCGCTGGTGATTGTGAGCCTGAAGCCCGATCCATCATTCACGATGGCGGCGTTGACATCTGCTCCGGAATTATTGATGGCGCTCTTGAGGCCGGCCAGTGTGTTGCTTGTCGAGTCTATGGTGATGGTGCTCGTCGTGGTGCCGACGGTGAGATCGAAGCTCCCAGTACCGATAGCGGCATCCGAGGTTGCGAAGCTGGAATCAGAGGCGTAGTTGTCGAATAGGGCCAGGCGACTGACGTTGATTTGATAGGTTCCAACGGCGGCATCGCTGGTAGCACTTGCAGTCAGCGAATCCTCGTCAGAGGACTTAGCCAGTCGTGCCCCGAAACTCTCGGCAGTGTTGAGACTCTCGAGTGTGGATTGGAGTGAGGTTAGCTTCGAGGTCAGCGAGTTGTAAGCGCTGATGCGACTCTCAATGCCGCCCTTCTCCGTTTCCAATCGTCGGATAGGAGCGGCCTCAACAAAAAGAATTTGCTGGACCAGCCCTTGAACATCCAGACCACCGCCAATAGCACCTCCGAAGCTCCCCATTATCTCTTTCCTAGAAAATTGACTGCTCAGGCAGTCGTGTCAAGAATGTTGCCCGTCAGCTGCTCCATCTGCTTGGCTATTGCCCGAAGCGCCTCGGGAGGGATCTGTTGGACTACTTCTCCCGTATCTTTATCAACGACCTTAGATGTAGAGCTGATTAGATTTTTTATCCACTTCGAAAGTCACTGAACGGCTAGTCTCAGGTACCGGCACGGAATTCAGCTTGTCGGCAGGTGCCAGTTTCTTGGGAGGATCTTGCCGCGACTGCGTCTTACGCGCGGATAACTCTTCGTCCTGCTTTAGGACGGAAACATTCGTTCCGACCGCCGAGGCTTGGAGTTGATTTGTTAATCCTGTGTCCATGGTTCCACTCCCTCACCTGGACCGGACAGAGTGCCTAGGGGCCTCAGCCCGGCCCAAGTGGTGGTGAAGTGTCTCTTTTCCCTACTGGAAGAGGGACAAGACTCCTTGGGGTACAGCGTTGGCCTGGGCCATGGCTGCGACGCCCACTTGCGATAGAATCTGGAACTTGGTCAGGTTCGCGATCTCCGCAGCGAAGTCCGCATCGCGGATCTGCGATTCGGAAGCCGTCAGGTTCTGGACCTGAGACTGCATCACCGAAACGGCGTTTTCCAGACGATTCATTGACGCTCCGAGACGACCCCGACTGGCGGCAACCAGATCGATAGCGGCTTCCACCTCGGTCAGCATTGAAGTGGCCGAGTCGGTGCCCGAAATATCCACTGTGATACTCGACCCACTGCCAGCGATTCCATCGTTGATACCCAACCCGCTGGTGTTGAGTGCGCTGGTCGTGAACGAGATCGTGGCGTTGGCGCTGGCCAGGTTCTGGGTATCTCCCACAAAGATCTCTCGCGCCGTATCCGAGAACACGCCGGTCCCATTAAAGGAAGTGGCGGATCCGATTCGATCGATTTCGCTGTAGATCTGCCCCAGCTCGGTTTCGATGGCCACGACTCCGCTACTGTTGGTGTCCGATTCTGCCTCGGCTAGAAGCGAAGCCGCCCTGGACAGTAGGTTCTGGACCTGGCCCAGACCGCTATCCGCCACCTGGGCGAAACCAACGCCGTCGTTGGCGTTTCGAATCGACTGTTCCAGCGTCCGAATCTGGCCGTTCAGGCCGTCGGCCAGAGCCAGTCCGGCCGGGTCCTCTCCTCCTCGAAACAGACGTTGGCCCGTAGAGAGCCGAAAGAGCGTTCTCTGCAGGCCTTGCTGGTTCTGGGTGGAGTTGTGCTGTGCCACCAAACTCGGAAGGTTGGTGATGACACTGAATGTGCTACTCATCTTTCCTCCTTGAAGATTCTCCGAGGCATCCTTGCCCCTCGCCAGTTCATGGGTACCGGCGGACCCTTTTTTCACTACTCTTTCTTATCGGTCGCTAGGAGAGAAACTGTAGGGGCTTGCGCGAAGATGTGGGCGGAGGTGACCAGAAGTCGTCGGCTAACGAAGAGGTCGGCTAACGAAAAGGGATGACTGACAAGCGCACCAATTTCTGAGTATTGGGATTGAGATGCTACTATTCGCAGCTGGAGCCGATCAATTGCCATTCCTCGGCGGGAATCTTGAGGAACTCCTGAAGTACGTCGGGGTCGAACTGGGAGTCCGAGTGCTCTCGTAGTTCAGACTGCGCTACTGCGGATGGAAGTGCTTGACGATAGGGCCGATCGGTCGTCATGGCGTCGTAGGCATCCAAGATCGAGAAGATGCGTGCCTCCAGTGGGATATCGTCTCCCTCCACTCCGTTGGGATAGCCCTTCCCGTCGTAACGTTCGTGGTGGCAAAGAACTACATTAGTCGACCTTTTCAGAAACTTGGTGCCGTTGACAATCTCGTATCCGATCACGGGATGTTGCTTCATGGTGCTCCACTCACTCGGAGTCAAGGGACCGGCCTTGAGGAGTATCTCATCCGGAATCCCGATCTTGCCGATGTCGTGAAGAAGGGCACCGTGGGCCAGGGCAGTGAGCTGATCGCTTGAGATTCCTATGTGCTGCGCCAGATGAATGCTGTACGCCTGGACCCTCTGGGAATGGCATTGAGTCTCGTGTCCACGAGCGTCGAGGGCCTTCATCAGTGTCTCGAGTGTGATCTCGCGATACTCACTCAAATCCTGTAGGGCGGAGTTCAGAGCCGAAGATTTGCTCTGAAGTAGGCCTTGGAGGTTCTCCTCGACCTTCTGATCTTCCAGACGAAGAAGCCGCAGGTGCAGCGCACGATGAACGCTCTTTAGAACCTCGTCCAGGTTGAAGGGCTTGGTAATGTAGTCGTAGGCGCCCTGCTTCATGGTGTGAACTGCGGTTTGAACGTCGGCAACCGCGGTGATCATGATGACCGCCACGTCAGGGTAGTCCACTGCCAGGTTGTCCAGGAGCTCGAGACCGCTGAAACCCGGCATTCGGATATCCGCGATGACCAGAGCGAACTCGGCCTCCTCAAGCTTGTTCAATGCTTCTGAGCCGGTTCCTGCGGTATCACAGGAGAAGCCCTGACCACTGAGGTATCCAGCCAGAGGATCTCGGATCATCGGCTCGTCATCCACTACCAGGATAGGGGATAGTTGCCGGTCGACGACTACTTGTTCAGGAAAGTTGGACATAGGTCGTTGCCTCAGTTGCTCTTATCGATCGAACTCAGAGTGGGCTTTATCAGAGAGGTAGCGCCCAAGCGGATGCTCCCAAGCCCTATCTGCAAATGTTACCGCCTTAATATTCGAGTGTATTTAGGCCGCCTTCGCTTCAGGCGCTTCAGCAGCCGGTTCACCTAGCTCCTTTCGGGCCAGGAAGGCTCCAAGAACGCTCTGCAGAATCTGAGAGTTTTCGCCTCTAAGCAGATTGAGCAGACCTTCCAGAGTCAGTTCTCGGTTCAGTGTTTCCTCTTGGCTGCGGATCTCCAGTTTCTTGGCAAGAGGAGTTGCTGCCAGATTGGCAACCAAAGCTCCATAGAGTGTGGTTGTGATGGCAGTGGCCATGGAGGGGCCCAGGCTGCTAACGTCGTCCATGTTAGCCAACATCATGATGAGACCAATCAGGGTCCCGATCATTCCGAACGCCGGCGCCGTTTCTGCGATCGCCTTCAGGATCTCTTGCCCTTCTCGATGGCGACGTTGAAGATGGGCAATCTCGAGGGACAGGATCTGTGAAACGGCTTCTTCACCCGTTCCATCCACAACAAGCTGGATGCCCTGTTTGAGAAATTCATCATCGGTTTGGTAGTCGTCGAGTGAGAGCAGTCCCTTCTGGCGCGAAGTCCGGCACAGCTCTACCAGTTCCTCGATTAGGTCTTCAGGTGTCCTGATGGAGAATGTAAATGCGTTCTTTACGACGGAAACCGTCCGCTTCACGCGTTCGGTCGGGAACCGAACGAAAGTTGTGGCAGCAGTTCCACAGAAGACAATCAACAATGAGGGTGGATCAATGAATACCTGGGGTTGACCTCCGACCACAATCGCAAGTGCGACCAACAGGAATGCAGAGATGAGCCCAACGATAGTTGCGATATCCATAATGCCCTACAGGTGCGAGGTAGTCGATGTCCAACCTGCTCCCTAGTATTTTTCGACACTCCGCCCGAAAATCTTTAGTCTGTAACCGGGTAATTCGAGTGAAGAGGGTGGACTTCGACACGCCTGTTAAGCCCTATTGCCCCTGCTTTGCTTGAGGATCCTCAGACTCACTGAGCTCATTTGGCCAATAAGAGGCAGCCGACTTTCCGTGACGGCGTTGCTGCCAAAACAGTTGATGGCGGTTTCGGTTTACAGGCTCGGAGTAGGGCTACCAGGTGGAAACTAAAAGGTCTGAGACGCTTTCGGCTCCGACCTATTGGGGCTATCTGTTGTCCCCGTCAACGCCGTGAAAGTGATACACGACCACGCCCGACTCGGAGACATCCATATCTGCGAGCCGATCGAGATTGAGCTGGTCCAGTGCTTCTTTGGCTTCGGAAGATGACAGCGAGGTGTTCATCGCTACGTCGGCAACTGTGAGTTTCCCGCTTCGCTCACGGGCCAGCTCGAGGATGGTTCTTTCAGTGGATTCGTGGGATCGTCGCTTCCCCTTTCGTCTGGCATGACGGCAGACCCATAGGCCAAGAGCGGATGGGATGATGCCCAGAAACAGGGTCGCGAGAACGTACGTCCACGCAGACGCCTCTCCTGGGTCCACCAGATTTCCAAGACTTCCGATGAGCCCGAGGGTACCCAAGCAGCAGAGCGCTAGACCCACGAGGAACACTAGCTTGTCAAAAAAGTTCATAGGCTACGATCATTTCTACCATGTCTACTGCTTAGACTTCTGGTTCCTTGCCTGGCGGTAGAGTTTCCCGCCCTTGACCACGCCCACGGGCGCCAGGCTTTGGCTTGCTGATCGAGTTTCGCCCTGGGCATCCAGCAGATCGAACCTGCCTTGGCGCAGCTCGAAAATCGCAGCGTCACCCCAGGCCCCAGCAGCGAGGGTTCCTATCTTGTTTTCCATCAGGATGGTACGGGCTGGAATCGAAGTGACTTTGGCAATGGCCTCATCCAGGGACAGACCCAGGTGCAAGAATTTGGTGACCACGTTGGCCAGGTCGTAAACCGGTCCGTTCACATTGTAGATATGGAGGTCCGATGAGATGGTTTGTGGCTGAACTCCCTGCTCTAGAGCACTCTCAACCACTCTCCAGGAAAAGGAGCCGGCGCCGTGGCCCACGTCGAAAATAACGCCTCGGTCCATGGCTTCATGAACCGAAGGACGCACCTGACCCTGCTCATCCAGAATGCCGCACGCCATGCCATGAAAGCAGTGGGTCAAGATGTCGCGCTCGCGCATCACTCCCAGTATGTCGTCAATCGAGTCACACCAGGCCGCTTGAGGATGAACCATGATTGGAAGGCCGCAAGCATCTGCCGCCTCGCGGGCACGCTCCAGAGGCAGCATTCCCGAGCGCTCACTGACGATCGTTTCTCGCGTCAGTCGAACCTTCACACCCAGGATCAGGTCACGATGTTGCTCGATCATCTTGCAGGCCTTTTCGACGTTCGCATACTCCGGAATTTCGAACTCCCCGATCTCCTCGGTCAACATGCCCTGAGATGAGATATTCAGTTGAGCGAAAATACGAGTGGCACTGACGTCGATTACGAACTTACGGAAACCCGGAAAGGTATCGGCACCTGCGGATCCGGCGTCGACGACGGTGGTGGCGCCCCGTGCAAGGCAGGTCGGGTCTGGTTCGATTCCGAAATGGCTGACACCGGGAAAGACATGGACGTGCAAGTCGATCATTCCCGGCGTCACCAGCCTGCCTCTGGCGTCCAGGACATGCCGCGCTTCTCGCTCGGGCAGATTGTCTCCGATCTCGGAGACAAGGCCATCTGCAAACCCGATATCCCTGTCGGCGTGAATGCCCTCGGCCGGATCGACCAGTGTTCCGCCTTTGATGAGCAAGTCATATTTCATCGTGGGTCTAGTGTACTTAGTGCTCCCTTCGATATAAACAGGATAATGTTTGCAGGATTGAGCTCGCGACGCGAGATCAAGGCAGGAGGACGAAGACGATGCCTTTGAATCTGGGGGGAGTGCACCGAAGGTCGGCTTTGGTCGCTTGTGGGTTCTTGTTCTCAGTGGTTCTCTGTGGCTCCTGCTCACCCTCGATACCCAAACCGGGGAAAGAGCCTACCTCTCCCAGCTTGGAACAGATCGCGCAGGGTAAATCCCAGATCGTAGATCTATGCCACGCTTTGAATGAGAAGAATCCACACTGGCCTGGGGAGAGCTATCACCCCTTCCACTTCGAGATTCTAGCGCGGTTGGAGGAGGATGGGGTCTATTCAGGGGCATTCTCGGCACCAGAGCATTCCGGAACTCATCTGGATGCGCCCAATCATTTCGAAGCAGGCCAGGCCTCCGTCGATGAAATACCCTTGACGTCATTGGTGGCGCCTGCGGTGGTGATTGATATTCAACCGGCTTGCGCGAGCGACCCGGATTATCAGTTATCGGTGGAGGATCTCAACAGCTGGGAAGGGAAGTGGGGGGCCATCCCCGCAGCCTCGGTGGTTTTCGCCCTGACGGGTTGGGGTCGCCATTGGGAAGATTTCGAGAGATACAAGAATGAAGATGACTCGGGAAAGCTCCATTTTCCAGGATTCTCGCCGCAGGCGGCCCGATTTCTGGTTGAAGGCAGGGCAGTGAAAGGGTTGGGAATCGACACCCTCAGCGTCGACTTCGGGCGCTCCACCGACTTCGCGGTTCATCACATTGTCCACTCTTCCGGGGGCTAGCATATCGAAAACGTCGCCAATCTTTCTGGGGTGCCTCAAAGCGGGGCCTGGACCATCGTGGCTCCCATCAAAATCGAGGATGGATCGGGCGGACCGACGCGGATCTGGGCTGTCTTCTAATTCCAAACCAGTTGAATGCCTCAACAGGCTTCAGATCGCAGAAGTAACCTCCTGCGAGTGGTGTCAACGGTTGGTTCAGAGCAGCTTTGGGGTGTAGAATCGTGGCTGCAATGGAGACGGAATGCGATCTCTAACTGTATCGACTAGAGTCCGGACTCTGATTCTGGCATTTTTAGCAGTCGTGACATGCGTCCGCACCGAGGGCTCAGAAGTCGCTCGCTCTACCAGGGCTGGTCTGGATTTCGAGCGTGACATCCGACCCATCCTGAGGGCTCGCTGCCACGCCTGCCATGGTCCTGCCCAGCAGATGAACGGACTCCGGCTTGATCGACGCGAAGATGCTCTCAGAGGGAGTCTCTCCGGTCCCGTCATCGTCCCCGGCAGCAGTTCTCAAAGCAGGTTGATTCATTTGGTTTCGGGAGCGGAGAAGAATCGAATCATGCCTCCCTCTGGGGATCCACTCGAGGACGAAGAAATCGGTCGGCTTCGTGACTGGATCGACCAGGGAGCTCATTGGCCGGAAGGACGGTTGCTGGCTGAAGAGACCGACACTTCTTCCCAAGACGAAGGTCATTGGGCTTTTCAGAGGCTGCGCAGGCCTCAGCCACCCGTCGTTCGAAACCAGGCCTGGGTGCGAAACCCGATCGACAGCTTTGTCCTTTCCAGGCTCGAATCCGAGGGGATCGAACCCTCTCCAGAGGCCGACAAGCTGACCCTGCTGCGCCGTGTGAGTCTGGACCTGTCAGGCTTGCCGCCCTCCCCCAGGCAGTCGTCTGAGTTCCTGAGTGAAGACAGTGGCCGGGCTTACGAGAAGCTGCTCGACCGGCTGCTGGAATCCGAACATTATGGTGAGAAGTGGGCTCGGCATTGGCTCGACCAGGCACGTTACGCCGACAGTGATGGATACGAAAAGGACAACCCAAGACCCCATGCCTGGCGCTACCGCCACTGGGTCATCAATGCCCTGAATCGAGACCTGCCCTTCGACCAGTTCACCATCGAACAGCTCGCCGGCGACCTGCTGCCCGGGGCGACCACAGAGCAAAAGGTCGCCACTGGATTCCATCGAAACACCCTCAAGAACATCGAGGGGGGCGTCGACGTGGATCAGTATCGGTTCGAAGAGGTGATCGATCGAACGGCGACCGTGGGGACCGTCTGGCTGGGACTGACGGTGGGTTGCGCCCAATGTCATGATCACAAGTATGATCCGGTATCCCAGAAGGACTTCTACCGCCTTTTTTCTTTCTTCAACAGTGGCGAAGAAGTCAATATCGACGCACCTCTTGCGGGTGAGATGGGACCCTATTTGCAGGCGCTTCCCGAGTTCGAACGGAACAAAAGGGAGCTCTTGGGTCAATACGGAGTGGCCGATCTTCAGCCTCCCTGGGAGGAAAAACTGAGACAAGCTGGAGCGGCGCCTGGAAAGCTGCCACTCTGGGATCTCAGCTACGACATCCTGCGCATCTATGTGGACGACGGTGAAGATGGACAGCGCATCCTGCATACCGACCCCAGCGAAAGGACGCCCCGGGATGCCTATCTGCTCTCCAAGTTCTTCGTCAAGAATTATAAGCGGGTGCTGACGGAAGAGCAGTTTGAGCAGACGAAGTTCAAGGAGCTCGGCGAGAAGCTGGATGCTCTCGAAGAGTCCTTTCCGGGCCTGAGTCGGGCACAGATCATCAGGCGTAGCTCGACTCCTCGTAGGACCCATATCCACCTGCGGGGGCAGTGGGACCGACCCGGCCTGGAAGTAAAGTCCGGGATACCCGAGTTTCTGGGTAGCTTGGGTGCTTCCAGTAGTGCCACCCGGCTCGATCTCGCACGCTGGCTGGTCTCTCCCGAAAACTCCCTGACGTCTCGCGTGACCGTAAATCGGATCTGGCAGGAGTACTTCGGCCGGGGACTGGTCCCAACCTCCGATAACTTCGGCACCCAGGGGGAGCGACCCTCGCACGCGGAGCTCCTCGACTGGTTGGGCAGTGAGTTGATTCGAAGTGGGTGGAGCCTGAAGCATATCCATCGCTTGATTGCCACCTCGGCAACCTATCGCCAATCCTCCAGGGTCCGACCAGAGCTGCGGGAGCGTGACCCCGGGAACGTGTTGCTGGCCCGACAGCTGCGGGTGCGGCTGCCGGCCGAGCTGATTAGGGACAGTGTTTTGGCGGCCAGCGGCCTTCTGGATAGGAGGGTCGGGGGGCCGAGTGTTCGACCTCCCCTACCGGAGGGTGTTGCCAAGCTGGGCTATGGGAGCGGCATCAAATGGAAGACCAGCAAGGGATCAGACATCTACCGCCGCTCACTTTACATTCACTATCAGCGAACGGTCCCCTATCCCTTTCTGGCGAACTTCGATGCTCCCGAGGCCAGCACCGCAGCCTGCAGCCGGGAGCGTTCCAATACGCCGCTGCAGGCACTGAATCTGCTGAACGATCCCGTTTTTTTCGAGGCCTCACAAGCCCTGGCGGCTCGCGTCCTGTGGGAAGCTCCCGGTAGCGACTTCCGCTCACGCCTTGACCACGCCTTTCGACTCTGCCTGATTCGCGCCGCCTCACCGAGGGAACAGGAACGCCTTCACACCTATTTCTTGAAGCAACTGGAGCTGCTGGAGAAAGACCCTGCCGCTCCGAAAGCCTTGTTTCCAGCCGAGCTCACCGGCATCGACCGCGTCGAAGCTTCAGCCTGGGTGGGGATGAGCCGAATTCTCTTGAACCTCGACGAATTCATTTCGCGAGAGTAGAGCGATGAATCTTGAACACTACCTACGCATTAAGTCGCGCCGCAGTTTTCTGAACCATTGCGTTGGGGGACTGGGGAGCGTGGCGCTGGCACATCTGCTGGCAACCGAAGGCCGGGCTGCAGGCAGCGGTATCGCGTCGGCTAATCCTCTGGCTCCAAAACCGCCTCACTTCAGCCCCAGAGCCAAGAACGTCATTTTTCTTTTCATGGCGGGTGCACCCAGCCAGATAGATCTCTTCGATCCCAAGCCGGAACTGCGCAAGTGGCATGGTAAACCCTTTTCCTCCTCCTTGACAGAAGATCTGCACTTGGCCTTCATCAAGCCCAATGCCGCCGCCATGGCCAGTCCTCGCGAGTTCGCACGCTGTGGTGAAAGCGGTATGGAAATCTCCGATTGGCTGCCCCATACTCGAACCATCGCCGATGACATCTGTCTGGTCCGCTCGATGGAAAGCGAAGCCTTCAATCATCATCCCGGCCAATCGCTACTCATGAGCGGGAGTACCCTCGTGGGTCGGCCAACTGTGGGGTCATGGGTTACCTACGGACTGGGAAGCGAATCCCAAGACCTACCTGGATTTGTCGTCCTCAGCTCTGGCAGGGGCACCAGCGGAGGTGCCAGCAACTGGTCCAGTGGTTTCCTTCCCTCGACTCATGAGGGTGTTGTTTTTCGAAACTCGGGAGACCCGATCCTCTTTCTTTCCAACCCGCCAGGCATCAGTCCCGAGATGCAGAGACTGGGACTCGACGCGCTCCGTGATCTCAACTCGAGTCATAGCCAGGACACCGGAGACCTGGAAATCGCCTCACGGATCGCTTCCTATGAGCTGGCCTTTCGCATGCAGTCCGCGGCTCCGGACCTGCTGGATTTTTCCGACGAGCCCCAGCACGTCAGAGAGATGTACGGTATCGACGAAGAAGTCACCCAGCAATATGGAACCAACTGCCTTCTGGCTCGACGGATGGTGGAGCGAGGGGTGCGTTTCGTAATGCTCGCTCACGCGAGTTGGGATCAACACAACAAACTCAACGAGAAGCTCAAGGAGAACTGCGACATCACCGACAAGCCCGCCGCCGCCTTGATAAAGGACCTCAAGCAGCGGGGCCTACTGGACTCGACCCTGGTCGTTTGGGGAGGAGAATTTGGCCGCACACCCATGGGCGAAGTATCCCAGACCGCCAAGGGTTCCGAGGACGGCGCTGGACGAGACCATCATCCCAAGGGCTACAGCATGTGGCTCGCCGGGGGCGGGGTCAAGGGCGGTCAGGTAATCGGTCAGACCGACGAGCTGGGCCTGAGCGTCGTGGAGGATAGAGTCCTGGTTCACGACCTTCAGGCGACCCTCCTACATTGCCTGGGATTGGAGCACACAGATTTGACCTACCGCCACATGGGACGGGATTTCCGTCTCACAGATGTTGGGGGAAAGGTCGTCAAGAAGATGCTTGTCTGAGGGCGCCGGTCTCTCGATTCAAGCTCACCAATCGAAAGTGAGGATGTGAGGATGAGCGTGTCACCGAAGCCCCCAAAGATGTACCAGAAATTCGTCCGCCGTTATCCGAAGTTGAGCCAGGCCTGGGATCTGATGGCGGAGCAGGGTCAGGAAGGACCGCTGGACGGAAAGACCGTGAGGCTCATCAAGCTCGGCATCGCGATTGGGGCGATGAGAGAAGGCGCGGTTCACTCCAACGTCCGCAAGGCCGGAGCACTGGGAATCTCGAGAGAAGAAATGGAGCAGGTGGTGGCCCTAGCCGCCTCGACCCTGGGTCTCCCCTCAACTGTGGCTGTCTTTTCCTGGATTCAGGATGAACTCGAGGAATCCTCAGAGGAGTAAGGTCCGAAGTCCAGGGCGGTCTCTGCGTGATTCCCCCCCCAGCGACGAAGTTTCAGCCTAGTGAGGCTTCGCCTCAGACCAACGAGCGGTGTAGTGAGGCTTCGCCCTATCGTCCAGAAAGAGGACGACTCTGCTTTCGGCTAGGCGATCAGTAGAAGTAGTACATCATGAACACGGCTGCGGAACAAAGCACGCTTGCCCAAGTGAGGTCGTCCTTGAGCAGCCCGAGCCCTGAAGTCGAGGTCGTACTGCCCGGAGTATCCTCTCCACGATTCGAACCGATGCCGGCGGCCCGCGCGAAGGGCAGGAGAAGCAGTGTCAGCAGCGCGCCCAGCCAGGCTCCAAGAGTCGGTGAGATCTGCTCGCCGTAGAGGGCATAGCCGAGCCCAACCAGAGCAGCGATCCAGAGTAGTAGAAAGCCGATCAAACGGCGGAGGGCCTTTGGGTCGTGGTCCCCGAGACCGGCCCACACCAGTGGCTGCTTCTGCTGACCCGCCCCGCTTAGCTTACTCACCAGAAAATGGACAGCGCAACACAACAGGATCACGGCGAGGACACGGTGAAAGAAGTTGAGCTGTTTTCCGAGAAGGGTTGCCACGGCGGGAAACGATGCCAGGTAGGAGTTGTACGCAAGCTCCACCAATCCGGAGAAGAAAACCCCAGCCAGAATTGTGACGAAGGCACCGGTGGCCGTGGCGCCGCGCCAGAAGAGTCCCAGCAGAAACACGACCAGCAGCCCTGGAGTCAGATAGCCCTGGTAGTCGACGATCTGAAGGAAGAAGTTTTTCTCCGAGTTGGGGTCGAGAACCCAGATCGCCATCAGAGCCGCGAGCGTCACGAATACCACAATGGAAAGCCGGCCAACCCGAATCATCTGGGCATCGGTAGCGTCAGGATTGACGTATTTTCGATATAGGTCCATGGTGACGATCGTCGCTGCAGAGTTCATCATCGAGTCGATCGAGGAAAGAATCGCTCCGATGACCCCCGCTGAGATACACCCGATGATGCCAAAACCGATCGGTTGAACCACCAGCAAAAGCAGTTCCGTAAAGGCGGTATCGGGGGCGATTTGACGATTTGGAAGGCGCTCCTGAAACAGGTAGAAAGCCGCCACGCCAGTGCCGATGGCAAAGAAAGGAATCAGCAGCTTCAGAAAGCCCGCGACGACAATGCCGATCCGTGCGTCGGCGTCACTGCGTGCCGCCAGGGCCCGTTGTACGATGAACTGATTGGTTCCCCAGTAGAAGAAGTGTAACGCCATCAGTCCAGTCAGCACGCCGGTCCAGGGAAGCTCAGGATGATCGCTCGGAAGATACAGGTGCATCTTTCCGGCTCCGGCGCGATCTCGCAGCATCATCTCGCTCCAGCCACCGATCTGGTCGAACGTGAGCAGCGCCAAAACAATACCGGCCAACAGCAGCAGAAAGGACTGCATGACGTCCGTCCATATGACGGCCTTCAAGCCTCCAAAGATAGTGTAGCTGGCTGAGATGGCGGCCAGGGCGATGACGAAGAGAGCATAGTAGAATCGGTTTACGTTGAGTTTGGTATCGGGTCGATTCTCGACTCGATCTGAGCGGGTAGAGGTGCTCGACGAGGGGGGTGAGTCTGGCGCCGGTTCAACTGCGAGTGATACCTGTTCAATCGCCTCTCCACCCATCAGGATGCAGGTCGACCGCGCCCCGATATAGAGTGCGGGAACCATTTGAACCACAGCCATGATCAAGATCATGGTGACGGCATAGGCGATGCGGCTCCGGTCGTCGTAACGGCGTCCCAGGTATTCGGAGAGGGTGTAGACCTTCAGCCTTCGGTACACCGGTAAGAAGCCGTAGCAAAGGAGCATCAAGCCGGCGATTGCTCCGAGTTCGAAGTGGCTCTGGGCAAAGCCAACGCTGAAGCCGATCCCCATCATTCCGATCATGTGGTTGGCGCTGACGTTGCTGCCAAAGATTGATCCGGCTACTCCCCACCAGGGAATCCTTCTGCCGGCAAGAAAATACTCTTCTGAGGTTTCTTCCTTGCGTCCGGCAAGTAGGCCGATGCTCATGACCGCAATCAGCGATCCGAAGAAGACAAGTAAGTCCAGTGTGGTAAAGGTGCTGCCCACGAAAGTAGCTTATGGTCGCGAAGTTGACGTTGTGAGGGGGGAATTGTAGTCGGGAGGGGAAGGACGAGTCAATCGGGACACTCCTGCGGCATCCCTTTATTTTCTGGGTGGAGCGGGAGAACGAGGGGTGTTGCGTGCACTCTTGCCCCCCGTGTACACTGCTCGCCCGATGTTCCCGCGATGCTGCCGGAAGTACACTTCGTCTCTAGCCTTTCTGTGCCGGCGGCCCGCGATCCCGACCGGTTTGGGCTCTTCGGGAAGGTCATCGCTTCCTCGAGAGAGAGCGTGTTGGTCGGCGGCACGGTGGGTCACCCTCCTGATTCTGACGGGCTGCTCTGCCAGCGGTCCTGACGGAGGCTCGCAAGAGGGTTTCGGCCGCGACGGGGTAGTTCGGATCGGCTATGCCAATGAGGCCCCTTTTGCGTACTACGACCACGAAACCGGCAAGCTCGTCGGTGAGTCGGTTGAGGTAACGCGGCACATCCTGAAGAAGATGGGAGTAGCTGACTTCGAGGGAGTCCTCACCGAGTTCGCTTCCCTCATACCGGGACTGAAGGCCGGCCGTTTCGACGTCATTGCAGCGGGAATGTGGATCATTCCACCTCGCTGTCGGGAGATCAATTTCTCCGAACCTATTTCTTGCATTGGGCAGGGATTCATCGTCAAGGTTGGAAATCCGCTCGACCTACATGGATACGAGGATGTGGCAAGGCATCCACGGGCTCGGCTGGCGGTAGTCGCGGGCGGGGTCGAGCTTCGCTTTGCCCGTGCTGTAGGACTGGCCCAGGATCGAATCCTGATTTTTCCGGATGCGCCCAGCGCGATCGCGGGACTTCAAGCCGATCGGGTGGATGCCCTGGCAGGTCCGGTTCCTGCACACAAGGATATGCTCCGCAAAGCCGGTGATCCCAGCCTGGAAAGGGCCCAGCCTTTTGACATTCCGGATGTTACCGGGGAGCCTTCTCATCTCTGCAGCGGAATAGGGTTTCGAAAGGATGATGTTCAGTTTCTGGAGGAGTTCGATCGCCATCTGAAAAGCTTCATCGGGACAGATCAGCATCTCGAGATGATAGGGGCCTTCGGATTCACTGAGACGGAGCTTCCCGCTGGCGTTAGCAGGGAAGAATTGTGTCGTTCTCCGGCGCCCTGAATAGTTGGATTCCGGAACGCCATGCCTCCACCGCTAGATCTCCTACCGGGTCTGTTATCGGGAGTGATTGTCACCGTTCAGCTTACGGTGGGAGCGTCGGTGGTCGCACTCTTGGTTGCTTTTATCGCGGGTTTGGGACGCCTTTCCCGCAGTCGATTCCGGCGCTCGCTGGCGAGAATCTACGTTGATATCTTCCGGGGCACATCAGCCCTGGTGCAGCTCTTCTGGGTCTACTTCGCTCTGCCCCTATTCGGAATCAGCCTCGACGCAATGGTCGCCGGAATCCTGGTCCTTGGCCTAAACGTGGGAGCCTACGGGTCTGAGGTCGTGCGAGGAGCGATCCGGTCCGTACCGAGGGAACAGGAGGAGGCAGCCATCGCCCTGAATCTGAGCGAACGGCAAACCCTGTGGCGCATCATTCTGCCACAGGCCATACTCAGCATGATTCCTCCGTTCGGAAACCTGCTCATCGAACTGCTCAAGGGCACCGCCCTGGTCTCCCTGATCACCCTGAGTGAGCTGACATTTCGGGGACAAACGCTGCGTACCGCGATGTTTCGGTCTGGAGAAATCTTTGGTCTGATTCTGCTGCTCTATTTTCTGCTTTCCCAGTCCATCGCATTCGGGATGAGACGCCTGGAGCGGAGGCTTGCGGTCGGTCAGGACTACGGTGGCGTAAAGTGAGTTTCGACTGGAATCTGGTGCTGGAGATCCTGCCAGCTTTGCTCTCAGCGTTTCTCGTGACGGTCGAGGCCAGTCTTCTGGGAATGGTAGTGGCATTTTTGCTCGGTCTCGTCTGGGCTCTCCTGCGGCGTGTCAACAATCGTCTGATTGCTTGGTTGGCAACCTGGGCGGTTGAGTTTATCCGGAGCACTCCGCTCTTGGTCCAGGTCTACTTCTTGTTCTATGTTTTGCCGTCCTACGGTCTTACCTGGTCTCCTCTGGTCACCGGTGTGATCGCCTTGGGACTCCACTACAGTGCCTATACTGCCGAGGTATACCGGGCAGGCATTGAAAACCTTCCCAGAGGTCAGTGGGAGGCAGCCATGGCCCTGAATCTGGGCCGCTTGGATACCTACAGATCAGTCGTTTTGCCGCAGGCTATTCCACCCATGATTCCTGCTTTGGGCAACTATCTGGTGGCGATGTTCAAGGAGACGCCCGTGTTGGCGGCGATTACGGTCGGCGAGCTGCTGCAAACAGCAAAACTGATAGGTGCCGAGAGCTTTCGTTATCTCGAGCCTTTGACGATAGTGGGTATCCTGTTCTTGATTGCCAGTTTGCTGTCGGCCCGTTTGGTTGAGAAGCTGGAGGCACGATTTGTCCCAACAGACTAGTCAGAGCGTTGCAGTCGATCCGATCCTCAGCATGCGGCGGGTGCGCAAGTCATATGGCAATCTCTTGGTGTTGGATGATCTGGATCTCGAGGCGGCGCCCTCGGAGAAAGTCGCTCTGATAGGCCCCAGCGGTTCCGGAAAGTCCACGATCCTTCGCATCTTGATGACGCTTGAGAGGGTCGATTCAGGAGAGATTCAGATCGAAGGGGAGAGCATCTGGACCTCTCTCCGGAAGGGGAGACAGGTCCCGGCGGATGAGCAGCATTTGCGAAAGATTCGTCGCAAGGTGGGCATGATCTTTCAGCAGTTCAATCTGTTTCCCCACATGAACGTTCTCCGAAATCTGACCGAAGCGCCTGTGAGGGTTCTGGGCTTATCCAGGGAGAAGGCCCGTGGACGCGCGTTGGAGCTGCTGGACATGATCGGCCTGACCGACAAGGTCGACGCCTACCCCTTGCAGCTTTCCGGAGGGCAAAAACAGCGTGTGGCCATCGCCCGGGCGCTGGCGATGCGACCCAGGATCATGCTCTTTGACGAAGTGACCTCTGCGCTGGATCCAGAATTGGTGGGGGAGGTTCTCAACGTCTTGCGGAGGCTGGCACGGGAAAGCGACATCACAATGCTGATCGTGACCCATCACATGCGCTTTGCCCAGGATATCGCTGATCGTGTGGTGTTCCTGGAAGCGGGACGGATCGTAGAAGCGGGGTTACCGGAGGTGATTTTTACGCGTCCCCAGCATCCCCGGACTCAAGAGTTCCTGAAGAGTGTGTTGGAACAATAGAAAGCGTTTTTCAGGACCCGCCTGAAGTCTTCGGGTATCTCGCAAGAATTGGGCAGCGATCAGGTCCCTGGGGCCGACGAGGCTCTACTCAACCTGCTACTATGCTCGAAAGATGAGGACTCCATTGGAAATCTTCCGAGGGAACAATCCCGTCATTCCAGCTTGTCTTTCCTCCTCTCGGCGACTACCGGTCATTATGACCGTTTTTCTTCCAGGCCTGTTGGTTCTGTTCCTATCCTACTCTGGATGGGCTCAGGGTGGTGGTGTTCCCGTCGTGGTCTCGACGGTTGTCCAGCGTGAGGTGACGGCGGTAGAGACGTTCATAGGAAGTGTGATGCCTGCTCGGCGAACGGTTGTTGGGAGCGGTGCCGATGGGCGAGTTCGTCAGCTCCTCGTCAACGACGGAGAAGAAGTCCACAAGGGTGATCCGCTGGCACGACTTCGCTCCAAGACCCTGGAGATCGAGCTGGCGGCTGCTCAGGCTCAGCTAGATGTCCGAGAGCAGGGACTGGTGGAATTAGAGCATGGATCCCTACCGCAGGAGATTGCTCAGGCCAAGGCCCGGGTCCTGGATGCCCAGGCTCTGATGGAGTACTCCCTTTCCCAATACAAGCGCATGAAGTCACTCTTCGAGAGTGGCACCGTATCCCGGGATGAATTGGACGAAGCGACCTCGTCCTGGCTCGCTGCAGAACAAAGTCAGCTGGGTGCCAAGGCTGCCTACGATCTGGCAGTACAGGGACCTCGACCAGAAAGGATTGCGCGAGCCAAAGCCCAGGT
The DNA here is from genome assembly GCA_965219005.1 of Acidobacteriota bacterium. Classification (GTDB taxonomy): domain Bacteria; phylum Acidobacteriota; class UBA6911; order RPQK01; family JAJDTT01; genus CAUZIZ01. The sequence continues at coordinate 2,194,563 of CBDCMS010000004.1, forward strand.
GCGTTCCCAGCAAGAGGAGATTCGACTCCTTAAGGATCGCCTCGGGAAACACACCATTAGGGCGCCTTTCGATGGGTATGTGGTTAAGAAGCACACCGAGATTGGCGCTTGGATTCGCCGGGGAGATCCAGTAGTCGATGTGATCGAGCTGGATCCGGTAGAAATAGAGATTTCGATTCCGGAAACTTACATTCCCTACGTCGAGTTGGGGACGATCCAGCCGGTACAGCTAGAAGCACTGAATGGAAAGATTCTCGAAGGATTGGAGGGGCCGCTGCAGGGAACAGTGGTACGGATCGTTCCTCAGGCCGACCTGCGCTCGCGTACCTTTCCGGTCAAGCTCCGAGTCAACAACCCGCGACAGGGCAGTAGCCATCTGCTAAAGGCCGGCATGCTGGCCCGAGTGTTGTTGGCCGTCGCCAAGCCACACTCTGCCCTGCTTGTGCCCAAGAACGCCCTGGTTCTCGGCGGACCCAAGCCCCGCGTCTTTGTTCTCAAGAACAACGCGGAGACCAGTGTAACTACGGCTCACCCGGTCGAGGTGGAGATCGGTCGAGCGGAGGGCGCGCTGATTCAGGTTAGCGGCAAGTTGCAGCAGGGCGACCAGGTGGTGGTTGAAGGTAATGAAAGGCTTCGTCCCGGCGCCGTCGTCAGGGTCATGAGGGTTGAGCCAGAGGAGGGCTGAGGCGATTTCGAATCTCAGCGAAGCGCCCTAAGCAGACCCACTTATAGGCCCCTCTCCCTCATGGTGGCAGCTCCGTTTACTCGCTCAGCAGTTTAACCATGCATCTCATCAAAGCCTTTCTCCGGAACCCGATCAAGATCGCCGTGGGAGTGATTCTGCTGGCGCTTTTCGGATTGATCTCGCTGGTTCGGATGCCGATGCAGCTGACGCCGGAGGTCGAGATACCCACCATCACAGTTCAGACTCGCTGGCCTGGTGCGAGCCCTCAGGAAGTCGAGCTGGAGATTGTCCAGGAACAGGAGGAGCAGCTGCAAGGCGTCGAGGGTGTCACCAAGATGAGTTCCGAGAGCCAGGACTCGTTGGGGCGCATCAACCTCGAGTTCCTGGTGGGCGTTGACATGGATGAAGCGCTCCTCAAGGTGAATAGCCGGCTTTCTCAGGTACCAGAGTATCCTGAGAATGCCGACGAACCCGTGATCAGCACGTCGAGCGCGTCTGATCGTGCCATTGCCTGGTTTATCCTCAGCGCACGCATGCCTCCGGCAGAGACCATCGAGGCCTTTCAGGAAGAGCTCCGACGAATCGATCCTGGATCCGAACTGGCCGCAGAGCTTGATGCGGTTCTCGACGCTCCCAACCCCGGATTGGCGGAGTTGCGATTGCGGAGATTGACGGGCCGTTATCCCGAGGTGGGACAGCTTCTGCCTCCGAAAATAGAAATCCCGAAGCTGCGAAAGTTTACCGAAGATGTTATCGAGTCGCGACTGGAGCGGGTTCCTGGTGTCTCCAATTCCAACGTCCTGGGCGGGCGGGAATTGGAGTTTCAGGTGGTGCTGGATCCCCACAAGTTGGCGGCCCGCCAGCTGACGATGCAGGAGGTTCGCCAAGTACTTGTGGGGCAAAACAAAGACACCTCCGGAGGAGACTTCTGGGAGGGGAAACGGCGCTACGTCGTCCGCACCCTGGGTCAGTTTCGTTCACCCGAAGCAGTCGCCGAACAGGTCCTGGCGATTCATGATGGCGCACCGGTGTACCTCCGCGACGTGGTCGCGACGGGAGGGATCCGGCTGGGCCATAAGAAACCGGATGGATTCGTCCGTCGATTCGGCTCTGCCAGTCTGGCAATCAATGCCCAGCGAGAAACCAGTGCCAATGTCCTGGAGGTAATGAAAGGGCTGCGCCGCCAGACCCAGACCCTGAACGAAACCATTCTCAAAGACCGAGGCCTCATCTTGACTCAGGTCTACGACGAGACCGATTACATCTATTCCGCGATCAGACTGGTCAATCAGAACATCGTCGTCGGCGGTTTGCTGACGATCCTGGTCCTCCTGGTGTTCTTGCGCAGCGGTCGGTCGACCCTGGTGATCGGATTGGCCATCCCCACCAGTATCATCGGATCCTTCCTGATGCTTTATCTGATGGGGCGGTCCCTCAATGTCATCAGCCTGGCTGGATTGGCATTCGCCGTCGGGATGCTGGTCGACAATGCAGTCGTGGTCCTCGAGAACATCTACCGCCACTATCAGATGGGCGAGAGTCCTTTTGATGCCGCCGAGAAGGCAACCAAGGAAGTATGGGGAGCCGTGGTAGCCTCCACTTTGACTACCTTAGCGGTGTTTCTCCCGATTTTGTTCGTCCAGGAGGAAGCCGGTCAACTGTTTCGCGACATCGCTCTGGCGATCAGTTCTGCTGTAGGGCTTTCTCTCTTGATCTCCGTCACCGTGATTCCTACCTCCGCCTCCCGACTGTTTCGAGAAGGCGGAGAAGGCTCGGAAGTGGTGCCCTCAGGGCGTCTTTCCTCAGGAGGGATTGGTAGGTTCCTGGCACGTTTGGACACCTGGGGTTCTGAGTTTGTGCGGCATGTTATCCAACTGAATGGCTGGATTCAGGGAGGTCTGAGGCGACGCGTTGTGGTCATCGGAGTCCTGGTTGGTTTGGCAACACTGTTGACTTTTCTGTTCTGGCCCAAGATTGAGTACCTGCCCAGTGGGAACCGAAACCTGGTGATCGGTCTCTTGATGCCTCCCCCCGGATACCATGCAGACCGTGTCATGGAAATGGGACAGAGCGTCGAAGACGCGCTCAGAAAGTACTGGGACATAGATCCCGAGTCCGAAGAGGCCCAACAGCTCGACTATCCTGCTATCCGCGACTTTTTCTATGTGGCACGACGTCGGGAGGCTTTCCTGGGCCTGAGATCGGCCGACCCCACCCGGGCTGGCGAGCTGATTCCGCTGATTCGAGGGCTGCAGGACAAATTGCCAGGGACCATCATCGTGGCCAATCAGAGTAGTCTCTTCCAACGCGGCTTGTCGGTCGGGCGAAATATCGATATCGAAATCTCAGGACCAGAGCTGATACCGCTGGTGGAACTTGGTAAAGAGATTCTGGGGCAGGTCGGCCAGGTGATCCCCGACTCTCAGGCTCGCCCGATTCCAAGTCTGGACCTGTCCTCGCCCGAGGTGCACGTATCACCCAAGCTAGTTCAGTCCAAGGACATGGGTGTGAGTGCCCAAGATTTGGGCTATATGGTCGACGCGCTGGTTGATGGGGCCTATGCGGCCGACTATTTCGTCGGTGGACACCGGGTGGACCTGACGCTCATCGGGAATCCGAACTACGAAGGCCGAACCCAGGACCTGAGGGGCCTCTATGTGGCGACACCTGAGGTGCGTGCTCCAGTTCGGCTGGATTCCCTGGCCAATATCGATATCAGCTATGGTCCCGAACAGATCAATCACCGAGAAAGGCTCCGAGCCATCACGATCCGGGTGATTCCGCCTCCAGCAGTGGCTCTCGAAGAAGCAATTGATCTCATCAATGAGGAAATCCTCAATCCACTACGGGAGCGCGAATCTCTCGGACAAGAGATCCTGATCAGTTTGAGTGGGACCGCGGACAAACTGCAGGGCACCTGGGAGGCGATGCGCTGGAACCTGTTCTTTGCCTTGCTGATCACGTACCTTCTGATGGCGGCACTGTTCGAATCGTGGCTCTATCCTCTGGTCATAATCCTGAGCGTCCCGCTGGGTGCCGTAGGGGGTATTCTCGGGCTGAAGCTGCTGGGAGTTTATCTCTGGCTTCAGGGACAACCCCCTCAGGCCCTGGATGTACTCACGATGCTGGGATTCATTATTCTGGTGGGTACCGTGGTCAACAACGCCATCCTCATCGTCCATCAGTCGCTCAACCACCTCCGCTTCGACGGGCTCTCGGCCAACGAATCGATCTTGAAATCGATCAGTACTCGGATTCGTCCCATCTTCATGACCACCGCGACTACTGTATTTGGCCTCGCCCCACTCGTACTGTTCCCGGGCGCAGGCAGTGAGCTCTATCGCGGTCTCGGCAGCGTGGTATTGGGGGGTCTGCTGGTGTCCACCGTTTTTACCTTGGTGCTTGTCCCAACCCTGTTCAGTCTCGCGTTGGAGGGAAGGGAACTGGTGACAAAGATGTTCCGGAAGAGGCGAACATTGAGTCAGGAAGCCTGAAGCGCGAGCGAGGGGTTGGGTCTCACCACAAGGCGCTGATAGCACGGGCTCGATAGAAGGGAAAGTATGACCGTTCGGCCGGAAGCAGAGGGTAGCGGAACCACCCGCGCTCGGCTAAGCTAGGATGCCATGAAATCTGGTATTGACTGGAATCCAATGCTAGCGGCTTTGCCGTTTTCGCCTATTCGCAAGATGTTCAATACGGCATCTGAAATGGAGGATGTCGTCCATCTTTCTATCGGGCAGCCGGACTTCCCGACACCTCCCCACATCGTCGAAGCCTATGTAAAGGCTCTGCGCGAAGGCAAGACCCGCTACGAGCTCGACGCCGGGTTACCCCAACTGCGAGACGCCGTTGCCAGCTCCTACAATGGGCGCTACGGTATCGATCTGTGCGCGGACAATGTCCTGATCACAACCGGGTGCTGTCAGGCGATGTTCATGGCACTCACCGCAGCGGTGAAGCCGGGGATGGAAGTCATTGTAGTAGAGCCGGTTTTCGTCCTGGTGCACATCATCAGGATGGCCGGAGCGATACCGAGACCGGTCGTCACTACTGCTGAGAATGGATATCAGCTTGATCTGCAGCAGGTGCTGTCGGCAATCAATGAGAAAACCTGCGCGATCATGCTCAGCTCGCCAGGAAATCCCACCGGGACCGTCTATCCCAAATCCACTGTGGAGGGTATCTGCAGAGCAGCATCTGAGCATGGACTGGCGTTGATCAGCGACGAAGTCTACGAGCGGCTGATTCTAGACGGAGGAGATTACTCTACGGCCTTGACCTGCTCTCCCACGCTCGACAATGTCATCGTAGCCAACAGTGTTTCCAAGACCTACGCTATGGCGGGATGCCGAATGGGGTGGGCTATTTCCAGCCCCGACAACATCACCGCTCTTCAGCGTTATCACATGTTCATCAGCACCAACGAGAACACGCCCGCCCAGTGGGCCTCAATTGCTGCCTTGGAGGGAGATCAAAGCTGCGTTACCGATATGGTCCAGGAATATCGGAAACGGCGCGATCGGGTCGTGGAACTGGTTGAGGAATCTCCGCATCTGACCGGATACCGGCCTGACGGCGCCTTCTATATCATGCCATCCCTGCCTCCTCAGGTGGATGGGTTCGACCTGGCGATGCGCATGCTGCAAGAGATTGGAGTCTGCACGATTCCGGGGGGTGCGTTCGGAGATTCGTGCAACAACGCGCTTCGCATCAGCTTTGCCACCTCCATGGAGCAGATCGAAGCGGCCTTCGAAAGGATGATCCCGTGGCTCGAAAAACAATCATTTTGACTCGCCCGGAAATCAGCTCCCAGATCGATATCGTCGAGACCATTCCGGCGATCGAGAATGCGATGGGAGAGTTCGAGAAGGGAGAGGACTTTCTGCCTCCCAAAGCGATCTACTCACTTCCATTAGCCGGAGACAGCGGGGCCATGGCTGCCTGCATCACCGGCTATACCAAGGCGGCTGATCTGCTCTCCATGAAGGTGGGCCAGGAGCGCAGTGACAATGCCCAGAAAGGTCTCCCCACCACCAATAGCTGGATCGCCGCTTTCGATCCCGAAACAGGTGAGCTCTTGATGATTTGCGACGGCACCCTGCCTACCATGTACCGGACCGCTGCAGCGGCGGCAGTCAGTACACTGCATCTGAGTCGACGGGATAGCAGCGTGCTCGCAATCGTGGGAGCCGGACAGCTGGGACGCCAGTGCCTGCGGGCGGTGAGTACGGTGCGGCCCTTCGAGAAGATCTACTTGTGCGATGTGCGGTTGGAGGCTGCCGAGCAGGTAGCCGCCGATCTAAGCGCCGCAGGCCAGATTCCCATTGGAGTGGCTGATGCAGCAGAAGCCTGCAGTAGCGCTGACGTGATTGTGACAGCCACGAATAGCCGCCAGCCCATCGTCATGGATCAATGGGTCCGACCGGGCACTCATCTCTGCTGTATGGGATCGGACCTGCACGAGAAGATCGAGTGTGAGATGAGCCTGCTTCCACGCTGCCGCCTATTCGCTGACGCCATCGAGCATACTCTGCAGCGGGGTGAGGCCAGTCAGGCGGTCGAGCGGGGGATCCTGGGAAAGGACTGCTATCAAGGCAGTCTGGGACAAGTGATCAACCGAGATGTAGCCGGTCGCACCGACGAGGCAGAGATCACGATGTACGATGGGGTGGGAATAGGCATTCAGGACACAACTATAGCGAGAGCGATTCACGACCAGGCCGTAGCCAAGAATCTCGGCACCTGGCTGGCTTTCTCCTAGAGCGTTGGGGGCTGCAGGTTTCTCGATTATCCGATCCTGGTAGTAGCCGATGGATGACAAGTCTGGCGAAGTCAATCCCAACGGGGCTGCGGCGCAAACCTGTCACTGCCAGCCTGGGGAGACGCCTTACAGTTTTCGTCCCATGCTGGGCATCTTTTTCATTTCATCTGTGATGATTGTCATCCATTCCGGGTTTTGTGCCAGTTTCCGGAGCGCCGACATGATTCTCACCTGTTGCTGTGAGTATTTAGCGGTGTAGTACTGCGCAGCGGCAGTACGTTCTGCGTCGGACATGCCTTCCATAGATTTCCCAAGCTCTTCCAATGCGATACTGGCCTTTGCGATCTCCTGAGCCGCCGCCTGGGCACTGGCCTCGTCGTCAACTTTTTCAATTGCGTCGGCGATGTTTGAGAGTTGTATTCCCACCTGGTCGGAGGGGTTGGATGCGCTGAAGCTTCCCTCAGGCTCTGGCGGGTTGGAAGAAGTTTCAGGGGAAGGAGTATCGCTTTCGGGCGTGCCAGGGCAGCCTGCGCCTCCTAACAGTAGAATCGTAGACGCTGTAAGAACCATCAGACGCTTCATCCGCATGCCTCCATCGTTGTAGCTCAATCCAGGTACACTGATCCAGGGCCGCACCGTATTCATGATCCAGTGTACTGAGTGCGTCTCAGATTTTTCCCTTCAATTATACAGATCCCGTCGTCGAACTGTTCCGCCGATAGCTCAAGATTACGCACTCGCGTTTCGTCCGCTCGAGGCCTTTGCCATAATGAACTCGTCCTAACGGAGCGATACAGCGGACGGCCTCTCCGCTGAAGCTCTTCAGGCGAGCCCTTTGCCCGCGAGGATGTACCAGTCACGAAGCGAGGAGCATCTGTTGGGGAATCGGATCATTGGTTACGATCTTGCTCGGGCTGCTGCCGTTTTCGGCATGGTGGTGGTCAACTTCAAAATCGTGATGGGTGCAGGTGAGAAGGGCCCAGACTGGCTCGTCAACCTGGTTGGGCTGCTCGAGGGGCGAGCGGCTGCTACCTTCGTCGTCCTCGCCGGCGCCGGAATCTCACTTCTTTCCCGAAAGGGGCGCACACTGGATGACCGAGACCTTCTCTTACAAGATCGACTCGCCCTGCTGAAACGGGCGCTGTTTCTCTTCGTCATCGGTCTGCTCTACACCCCGATCTGGCCCGCCGACATTCTTCACTTCTATGGTGTATATATCGCCGTTGCGGCGTTTTTACTGGCGACGCCCACTGCTCGTTTGTGGACGTTGAGCAGCTCACTGCTACTGGCCTTCAGCGTGCTGATCTTTTTGTTGGACTACGAGCGAGGGTGGGACTGGAGTACCTTGTCTTACGAAGGACTCTGGACGCCCGAAGGAATGTTCCGCCACTTGTTCTTCAATGGTTTTCACCCGGTGGTTCCCTGGTTGGCGTTCCTGCTGCTGGGCATGATCCTCGGCCGCGCGGACATGCGTTCCCCTGCCATGCGCCGGCGTGTTTTCGCCTGGGGTGCAGGCGTAGCGATCCTATCCGAACTCGTGAGTCGGTTCCTTGTTTACACCCTGTCTGCAGAAGCCGACCCCATAGACCATAGCGGTATCGCCGCAATCTTCGGAACCGAGCCGATGCCGCCGATGCCCCTGTATATGATTGCAGGGGGAGGAAGCGCGTGTGCCGTCATCGCCGCGTCCATTGCCCTCGGTGAGCGTTACGGTTCCTCGGTTTGGCTCCGTCCCTTTCTGGCAACAGGTCAAGTCGCCCTGACATTGTACGTCGGACACGTCATTGTCGGGATGGGAGTGCTCGAGACGATCGGCCTCCTGGAGAATCAGACTCTTCAGTTTGCAGTTTGGGTTTCGGTGTTATTCTGCGGAGCAGGCGTCGCCTTCGCATCTGTCTGGCGACGACGATTTGAACGTGGACCACTCGAGGCTGTCATGAGGGTCTTCACCGATGCGACCGAATGAAAGGTGGTTGGAGGAGACGCGGCTGAGCCGCTCGATCAGTGCTGGTGAAGCAAACCCAGTTCGGAAATAGATTCGGAGTCCCGCCGAGTTCCCAGTTCTGGTAAACTCCTGCAAAGATAGATTGTGCGCCCGTAGCTCAGTTGGATAGAGTGTCGGCCTCCGAAGCCGAAGGTCGCAGGTTCGAATCCTGCCGGGCGTACCACCGCAAACCCCTCATTATCAGCGATTTCCGCCTGCAACAACTTGCGAGCTGGGACAGCAAGGAATGACGGGTGGCATCCTGTAGCGACCCTACCTCCGCACACTCAAGAGCGGCCAGCCGAAGGCAGTTCGCTGGATAGGTTTGTTAGACGCCCACTTCAGAATATTTCCCCGAAGTCCCGACCCTGGTCAGTTCGGCCTCATCCACTAGAGGCTGGTCTTGGGTGTTCGGCCTAGGTGTAACGCCCCCAATCGCCCACAAGCGCCGGGTTCTCGGCCTGTTGTTGGAGACGGGAAGTAGCGAGGGAGTCTACGAGTTGGAGACATTGCGGGGATGGGAATGCTTCCGAAGCCGACGACCACAGGCTCGAATTCCGCCGCTTGTACAAGCTCTATACCCTGTATCTCAGCCCTGTTCTGCCAGAAAAGCAACGGCTGAGACAGCTCGAGGCCCATGTCCTTCGTATGCATTCCTGTTCCCGGTTTTGATGTGCCAGGCTTCTCCGAGTCTCGTCTAGGTGTCGGAACTACTCTGCCCGATTCCGAATCGGCTACTGGCTCGGTCAGAGAAAATCGGCGAGCCGTTTTGAAACGACTTTTCACATTATCCGTCAAAAGAACTAGAAGTTGGCCTGCTTTGCTGACTTCCGGCGGCGAACCGACCTGGAATCAGGGCGATTACTTGGCCTTTGGAGGTGCGCGGGCCCAATGTTTGGTGGGCGGAGGAAAGATTGTGCAAGGAATACACGCGCTGTCCATGCCCAACTGGGTTGCGTCGGAGAAGGATCAGCTGGACCGATGGAGTGATCGGCTGGATCGGACCACGCCCCGCCAGGGGTTGGCAGAGCTTCCAAACGCTGTTGTCATCGAAGAGCTCAAGATGGTCTACCAGTCGGGAAAGGTTGAAGTACCTGCTCTGTGCGGCGTTGACATCGTCATCAAGCGAGGTGACTTCGCCGCCATTATGGGCCCAAGTGGCTGCGGCAAGTCCACGCTGCTTCACCTCGTAGGGGGGTTGCTGCAACCCACTTCCGGTCGGATCTACCTGGAAGGGGTGGAGATGAGCTCCGCCAGCGACGCCGAGCGAACCGAAATACGGCGCCGGAAGATTGGATTTGTCTTTCAGAACTGGAATCTTCTCAGCGCGCTCACCGCTACCGAGAATGTCGACTTGGCGAGACAGATCCGAGGAGGCGCGCGGCATGAAGAAGAGACTGCCCATGAAACCCTGAAATTGCTCGGGTTGGAGGACAAGATGCAGCACCGACCCTCTCAGTTGTCAGGAGGTGAGCAGCAGCGGGTTGCGATCGCCCGAGCGGTAATCACGCGACCAGCCATCCTACTGGCTGACGAGCCGACGGGAAGCCTGGATTCGGCTAATTCAGAAAAGGTTCTGGGGATGCTCAAAGAACTGAACCGGAAACACCAGCAGACCATCATGATGATTACCCACGACCGGGACGCAGCCTCCGTAGCCAACTACATCATCGAAATGCGAGATGGAGAGATCGTAAGCGCCCGGTAGCAATAGCGATGGGTGAACGCAATGTTGAGAAGGGGATCGGGGGCGGTCTCAGGACCCCGATGCCGGGAGCAGCTGTTGGAACTGGCTTCCAGCAAGCCTGTCTCTCATCGATGTCAGTGTCCGCAGCATGGATTCTCGTGCCACCGAGGAGATGATCGGCCCCAGGACCGGTTTTAGAAACGAAGGATAGTCCCGGCTCAGGGTCAGGGATTCGCACTCGACGAGCACGCCATCGCCCCGCTCTTCGTATTTCCAGTAGGAGTTTAGCCGCCAGAGGAATCCTCGGTCCTGGTCTGGCGGCTTTTCTCGCTCTTCGGGTGTATTGACGTCCTGTAGTTCGACGATTCGGGTGGCGATACTGCGACTTGAGGCTCGCTGACCCTCCCGTCTCCGGAGGCGAACCAGGTGTTCCGTGTTGTAGCCGACCGTGACGATTTTCTGCCGAATTAGCTTCAGAAAGACTCTCAGGGAATCCTTGCCACGTTCTAGGACTCTGGCTTCGAGGACGTCTTCTTGCAGGGCTTCACCGGGATTGCGAACCGATGCCAGAACTCTTTCCAGATCCGTATTGGGAATGAGGACGGTTCCACGCCAGTGGTGGATTGCCCCGCCAGGCACTTTGATATGACGTCCACGGGGATCTGTCGTACGCATTTTGGCCACAGTGACTTCGCTGGAAGAGAGCGTCTTTCCTTCGGCTTCAGCGGTCTCACCAGATTGGCTGTCACGGGCGAAAAAGCTCGTCTCGGATTGCAGCTCCTGGTCGATTCTTTGTTCGGTGAGTCGAACGTACTCGTCCCAGGCCCGAAGCGTCTCAACCTTGGGCTTGCCTGCCTCCAGCTGCGGGTCCAGGGTCAAGGTCATGAACGCGATGAACAAAAGAGCCTTTGGTCTTTCCGGGTTGATTGTGATTCGCGATTTCATTGGAATTCTCCTGGTTGAGAGTTGGTAAAGCTAGAAGCGGTTTGCAGCCATCGGAAAACGAAGCAGTCGCTGAGGAAGTAGTTCAGGATCGAGCAGGAACTGATGGAGATCAGGTTGGCAAGCAGGTAGTGCAGGCCCAGCTCTGCAACCAGGAGCTGCATCAGAAATAGATTTTGGAGGATCGAGACGGTGCCTACGGTCAGGTTGAAGCGGAGCAGACGACCCCAGGCTCCGGGGCTCGGCGGCTGGTTGACCTTCGACCAGGTCCAATGCTCGTGCCATAGAAAGTTGTGCAGAATCGCGGTTTCCACTGCTAGTGCCGTCGCGGGTAGGTAATGTAGTTCCAGCAAAGAGCGCAAGCCAAACAGGGTGGTGACTTGGACCGCTATGCCCATCAAACCCACGGTGTTGAAGCGAAACCAACGGAGCAGACCAGTCGATCGCGGACACATCTGGGTCTTCCCTGTCTAGATCCTAGACCTCAGCGCCGTGCCAGGGGTTCAGCCTGGTAGAGAAAACGCGCATTTTGGATTGATGAAACGATCAGGGTCACGGCCATACCGGCGATACTGCAGGCACCCCCTATATCAAACAGATTGAAACTGCCTAGCCCCCCCAGCTTGACGACGGGCTTGTAGAGCAGGAAAAGGGTTCCTATCGCCAGCAGGATGCGTAGCTCAGTTGGGCCCATTCCCATGAAGGAAAGTCTGAAGACTCCGAGGACATGGGTGGCGAGATAGCGCTCGGCAGACACCATGAGGAATCCGACCAGCAAACCGAGCCCTATGAGCGGGTTCATGTACCCTGATGTGGCCAGCCCTCCTAGAAGGAAGAGTGCCCCCACTATGTCGACAACGTGATCCACGTAGAAACCGTAGCGTGGCCTTTGCTGGTCTCGGACCCTGGCCACGGTGCCGTCCAGACTGTCGCCAAACCAGTTCAGTGCCAGACCGAAGATGGCGAGGATAAGCGCCCGGGGATCCCAGACAGACGCCGAGTAGGACAAACCAACCCCTAGCATGGCAAGGAATCCCAGGATGGTCAGGTGATCTGAGTTGACATTCGCAGGCAGTCTTTGGGCAATCCAGATCAGTATCCTTTTTTCTATAGAAGCCAGAAGACTGTGCTGCTGGCGAACATGGGGTTGTTGCAGTTTCATATTCCCTCCTTTGGCGCCGGGCTATGCCGATCGGCCAGGGACCTCCAATCTTTTCATAGCCGGTAATGTGGCAAAGTTGAAGAAAAGGGCTCACAGCGTCTTGAGAGAGACGGCTACCCATTGCCGGACGGCGGGTGGATCGGCTGCTGGATAGGGGAGATAGTTAGGAAATGATCGCCTTGAAGTGCGATCTCCTGGGTCAGTACTGAACGAGTGAAAAGATGTTATAGCCGGGCAGCTTCTCTCTACCGCTCAGATCGGATAGCTCGATCACGAGGGCAACTGCTTCCACGGTAGCGCCCGTGTTCTCCAGCAGCGCGCAAGTTGCTGCGAGGGTCCCACCGGTTGCCAGAAGATCGTCGACTATGAGAACCCGATCGCCTGCGGTCACTCCATCTTTGTGGATTTCAACCGCATCTGATCCGTACTCCAGAGCGTATTCCTGGCGATGAGTCTCGAAAGGCAGTTTGCCCTCTTTTCTCACCGGAACAAAAGGGATCCCGAGCCGATGGGCCAAGGGAGCACCGAAGAGGAATCCACGCGCTTCGATGGCGGCAATCGTATTGACTTCGAGCTCCTGGCAATGGAGCGCAAAGGCATCAACCACTGCTCCCATCGCCTCGGGACTCTGGAGCAACGGGGTGATGTCTCGAAACAGGATTCCGGGAGACGGAAAATCCGGGATATCTCGTATGAATTGCTTGAGGTCGAGGTCCATCACGGTCTCTAAGTCAGTATCTGTGAACAAGATCCCGCAAACTCAGTCATTCTATCAGATCGCAAACGAGATCCGGAGCGTCTGTACGGGTCGGGCAGACTAGGAGCTTCTGGTTGTCCACTGTTGTCGGATGAACTCCAGTCCGTTTCGCGCCAGATGTTCTTCGGAGGGAAAGGTTCTGCGCCAAATACAGGTAGCAGCGGCCAACTCGGGCAACCTCTGGCCGAAGGCCTCGATCACCAACCAGTCGTCGTAGCCGATCTCGTGTAAGGAAGAGAAGGTTGTCTTCCAATCAACTTGACCCTCGCCGGGTGTGGAGCGATCATTCTCGCTGATGTGCACGTGAGCTAGACGATGGGCAGCTCTTCTCATGGCCTCCGCCGGGTCCTTTTCCTCAATGTGGGCGTGGAACGTGTCATACAGCAGGCGGAGGGCGGAATGTCCGGCCTGATCGACGAAGGTGGTGGTGTCGGCGATGCAGTTCAGGAAATAGGACTCGAAGCGGTTCAAGCACTCGAGCGCCAGGGTTACCCCAGCCGCTTCCGCGTTCACGGCGACCCGACCCAATGATTCCAGGCACCACTGCCACTCCTCTTCGGTTCTCCCCCGGCCGACCAGAGTACCCACCGGTGAGTGCAGTGGACCGCAGAGGAGGTTGCTCCCGAGAATCGTGGACATCTCGACGACTCGATTCAAGTAGTCTTCTGCGCGTGTTCTTGTCTGGAGCTCGGGACTGATGGGGTTGGCGTCAGGAGGAACCACGGTCACCGAGGTCCGCTCCAGACCGAGGTCATCCAGTCGCCGAGCAAGATCCCGGTAGCGATTGGGATCCGCCTTGAAGATCGGCACCTCCACTCCATCGAATCCCCAGTCCTTGATCTCCCGGAGTAGATCCTGGTGTTCCTCGCTCACCTCCGTTGTCCAAAGCAACAGATTCATTCCTACTTTCATTTTGGCTCCCAGATCTGCACTTCCGAAGAGGTTATAGCAATCGCCAAATCGGCACAAGCAGCGTTGTTTCCCCGAGATCGGGTGGCTATAATTCGATGGTTTCGGAAATTCTGATAGCGATCAATTCCTTCCTCTGCTTGCGATAACTGCCTGATGAGGGAGCAACAACTACGAGGAGTCAGAGATGACGACAGCCTTGAACGTGGGACTCATAGGGTATGGATTCATGGGCAAAGCCCACTCCAATGCATATCGGAAAGTGAATCATTTTTTTGATCTGGCCCACAGGCCGGTGCTGAAAGGGGTGTGTGGCCGTAGTCCGGAGAAGCTGGAGGATTTCGCACAGCGCTGGGGATGGGAATCCACCGAAACGGATTGGCGTCGTTTGGTCGAGCGCAAAGACATCGATGTCATCGATATCTGCAGTCCCAACAACACTCATCATGAAATTGCCAGGGCGGCAGCGGATCAGGGCAAGATGATTCTGTGCGAGAAGCCCCTCGCCATGAATACCGAAGAGGGGCAAGAGATGGTTGATGCCGTGGAACGCGCCGGAGTCGCGACCATGGTCTGGTACAACTACCGCCGGGTTCCGGCCATCGCGCTGGCTAAGCAGATTATTGATGAGGGCAAGCTCGGGAGGATCTTCCACTACCGGGCCACCTACCTACAGGACTGGACCATTTCTCCAGACGTGCCCGCGGGTGGGCCTACGCTCTGGAGACTCGATGGAGATGTTGCCGGCTCAGGTGTTTCGGGCGACCTTGCGAGCCACAGCATCGATACTGCTCTTTGGCTGAATGGAGGCGTCAATTCGGTCTGTGGAATGACGGAGATCTTCGTCAAGCAGCGCCCGGTACAGGACCAACCGGGCGAGCGCAAGCAGATCGTCATCGACGATAGCTGTGCCTTTCTTATCCAGTTTGCAAACGGATCTAATGGCACCTTCGAAGCGACTCGCTACGCTCGCGGCAGGAAAAACCACAACTCATTCGAGATCAATGGCGAGAAGGGATCTCTGTACTTCGATCTGGAGAACATGCATCAGCTACAGTACTTCAATCATGACGACCCCTCGCATCTCCAAGGTTGGAGGACGATCATGGTGACCGCTTTCGAGCACCCCTACATGAACAAGTGGTGGGTTCCCGGCTGTGTCATCGGTTACGAGCATACTTTCATCAACGCTCTGGCCGACTTTCTGGGTGCTCTTGAAACCGGAAAGCCGACTCATCCCAGTTTCGGCGACGCACTCGAGACCCAGAAGGTCCACGACAGTGTGCTTCTCTCGGCGCGAGAAGGGAAATGGGTTGACGTGGGCTGACCGTGAACTTGGACCAGACCGCAGAAAAGAGTAGATTATTGTGAAATGGGGTCTAGGACTTTGGCGTGAAGACGTCTTCGTCAGTAGGCACTCTGGCTGCGCAGTCTCTCCACTTTAGCGGTGAGGTCGTGAAGCAGAGATCTGGAATCCCGGACATCCAGGTTCAATCGGTCCACCTTAACCTTCACGTCGTTTCGAACGTTGGCCAGCTCCCTGAGATTTCCTTCCCTTGCCACCTCAGCTTCTCTGATCGCGCGGCTTAGATCCGCTGCGAGCTCGGCGACCCGTGAGGAGTGCACAGCAGTTTCTCGATTCAGCTTTTCAAGATTGGAAGCAAGGTCCTGGAGGGCTCCTGTGCTCTGATCGAGCTCTCTGCGATGGATTCGGCTAGTGGAAGTCGAGGTGGCAAAGAGTTGCTCGTGTCCGTCTCTAACGTCCCTGAGTTGATCGGTCAAATTGACCAGGCTATTTTCAAGATCCTGGAGTAGTTTGCGGTTGTTCTGGATTTCCTCAAGATGCTTCTCGAAGGTAGATCTCAGCCGATGGCTGATCTGCTGATCCTGTTTTTCAATCTGACCCTGCAGCTTCTGCGAGTTGTCGGTCAAGCCGGAAAGACTGGATTGAAGCTGCTGAGCCCGATCTTGTCCAGCGTCCAGGGAGGATCTGAGCAAGAACACCTGCTGGCTGACCTCATCGAAGCGACTCTCAACGTAGAAAAGGGAGCCAGCGAAAGCCAGGATCACGACGAGGGCGAGCAGAAGCGGCCAAACCGAAAGTCCTACTTGTCGACCTTGGTGGTAATTCATCCCTTTCCTACCTCCTGTGCGTTCGGGCACCCAGAGCAACGAAAAGTTGGTATGGGTGGGTGAATGCAGTATCGGGTTCGAGGCATGTTGGCCCGTGAGTCCAGGGTGTTACTCTTCTTTATATCACGTTCCCCCGAAATGATCTTCTCAATGACCCAGCTCCTTGACGATTCGGTCTGCTTGATAGACGGTTCTGAGCGATTCTCGAATGGCGCTGGAATGCACCGAAGTAGCGCGCGCAAGTTCATCCGTGTACAGATAGTCACCCGTGAGAGAGTGGATATTGCCATCGAAGATCAGGCCAACCAGTTCTCCTTTGCGGTTGACAACGGGGCTACCCGAGTTGCCACCGATTATGTCCGCAGTACTGACGAAGTTGAAGGGAATGGAGAGGTCTAGTTTGTCCTTTCTCTCATGCCATAGAGAGGGTAGACGCCAGGGCTTCTCCTTTCCATGATTTGCTTCGTGCTCGAAGGCTCCACCCAATGTGGTCCAGGCGGGGGTCTGCGTCCCCCCTTCCAGGTAGCCGCTGATGGTACCAAAAGAAAGCCGAAGCGTGAACGTCGCGTCGGGATAGCTGCTGGTTCCCCTTAGGGCAAACATGGCATCCGAGATCGCAGCATAGGCCTGGCGTTCCACCTCCTGCACATTCTCCTCATAGCCTTTCCGAAGGGCCCTGGACTCCGGATCGACCAAGCTGGCCAGACGGATCATGGGATCCGCCGAAGACTCTATCGCCGAGGCCCCAGCTTCTGCCAACTCTTTCCGCTTCGCTACTTCATGGAGGTCCGAGTTATCGATTAGCTCCGCGGCCCTTGCCCGTGGACTCTTGCCGCCCAGGACTTTCTGAACCAACGGATCGTCGCCGCCCAGGCCCTCAACCAGCAGAGCGAGAGAATCTGCCAGTTTCACCTTTTCAAGATCCTTGTAAATCGGTGCCGGCGAAAAGAGCCGTTGCTCCAAAGAGGGACGTCCTGACACCCGATATCCTGCGAGTCGCTCTGAATTGGCCTTCTGGTCTTCCGCCGCCATGCGGACCAGGGTGCGGGCCATGGTGAAAAGATTGGTACGGAAAGCCATTCCAAGCTCCAAGAGAGCCCGTTTTTTCATCAATGTAGCGTAGTGTTTCTGCGCGGAAGCGATTCGATCCCAGGCGTCGGAATGAGAACGAAGCTCAGGATCTGCTTCAATTTTCTTTCTCAACTCACGCTCTAGGTTTTTCTTGGTCAGGATCAGCTCCGGGTTCTGCAGGCCCTGAAGCATGCCGGAGAGAGCCTTGCGACTATTCTGCATCGAGAAGAGCTCGTCCTTGGCTAGTCGTGTCTGTTCCTCCCCTTCGAAGCCATACTGCTGAAGCAGGATCTCCCAGCGGCGGAGGATGTTGAGTGTGTAGGGAAGCCGCGCGTCGCGCAGGAATGTGAGGGCGTCGGTGGTGTACAGACGGCTGGTTCGACCTGGGTGGCCCGAGACGAAGATCAGCTCTCCGTCCTTGGCGCCGCTTGGGGACCACTTCAGGAAGTGTTTGATGCTGGCCGGCTTTCCGTTCTCGTAGACTCGGAAGAAACAGGCATCGAGGCAATAGCGAGGATACTCGAAGTTGTCGGGATCGCCTCCAAAGGCGGCGATTGCAGCCTCGGGGGCAAAGACCAGCCGGATGTCCGTGTAGCGTTTGTAGCGGTACAGGTGGTAGGCTCCGCCGCGATAAAGAGTCACTACATCGCTGCGTAGGCCGGTCTGGTCGAATGAATTCTTCTCTATCTCCGCAGTGGCGGCCCGTCGCGCCGCATTGGATTCGGCCGTCGACATGCCCGTCTGCACAGCAGAGAGTACCTTTTCGCTGACATCTTCGATGGAAACCAGTTGGTTTAGCTCCAGATCCGGAGCCCGAAGCTCCTCTTCCGGCGTTCGAGCGTAGTATCCGTCCTGGTAATAGTCCTTCTCCGAGGTCGAGAGCTTGTGGAGCACGTCTGCGCCGACATGATGATTCGTCAGGACCAGACCCTGGCTCGAAACGAAGGAGCCTGATCCTCCGCTGTTGAAGCGAATAGATGCTTGCGAGACCCGATCGATCCATTCTTGAGAGGGCTCGAAAGAGTACTTCTCCTTGAGATAAGCGAGAGGTAGATCGTTAAAGAGCCACATGCCCTCGTCTGCACGAGAGTGAAGTGGGCTCAGGAGCACCATGAGGATCGTGGCTGCCAACTGTCGTTTCACGCCCGTCTCCTTTCGCTGACGCGACCCGGATGGGGTTGCTGTTGGGATGGTCCTGGAACTCTAGAAGAGGCAGGAGGGAGTGTTCTAACGTACGGATCCCAGGGACCGCGCAGATCAATCGTTAGCATGCAGCACGCGAGACGAAGGCTCTAGGAGTCTGCGTGATGGAAATGAGGGTGGAAAGCAAAGGTGAAATCGAGTCCAGATTCTCTCGCTTGCGAGGTCCATGGTCGCTCTCTTTTGCTGTAAGAATCGGGGGAATGCTGGACCGATTCTACCGCTGCGCCAGTAGATCGATTGCTGCCGCGCAAAGCTCCTAGCGCAGCATCTTCTTGACGAGCATCAGTTCAATGCCTAGTAGCACTCGCAGATACTCTGCGCCGGAGTTCACCTTGTTCTTGAGGCGTAGAAGTCCGTAGAAGAGAGAAAACAGGACAAAGTACAAATAACTGGCCGGGCCTAACGACAGTTGCCGGAGTTCCAGGATGTCCTTCTTCAGGCTTCTCGCATAGCTCAATACCAGATCGTCATGGCCCTTTCTCTTCTGCTCGGAAAACTCTTGGTAGTCGCGGCTCTCCATGATCCTCAGGATGTGCAGCGCGTAGAGATTCCTCTCACGCAGGACGTCCAGGTCGATCTGTTCCGCCTCGACGCGGGTGAAGAGTGTAAAGAGCGCCAGGCAAACCAGGAGTCCGCTGAAGAACAGCATAAAAATAAAGGGAATCATATTGTTGAGCCTCGCCCTGTACTCAGCTGAATCTATGATCGCACTGACAGAGAGTGGGAACAAGCCCGATCAAGTCACCGTGACCATCTTTCGGAAACGCAAGAGATGCAACCGACATTATGACACAGTTTGCAGAAAAAATCTATCACGGAATTCACCCAGCTAACTTAATTCTGAGGTCCTGAGGGTCTAGGTGGCTTTGGCCTTCGGGCCGAACTGAAGCTGCCGAGTCTGGCTCGACCTCCGACGGCCTGGAGGCAGCCGCCACCGTGAAGCCACACGTGCGCAGTCGAGTTTGGTTCCGAATTCTTTGAAACCGCTTGGCCTGGAGCCGAGGGTCGCTCAGTCTGTTGGTTCCTCGGAGGCGTCGGCGGATGCACCCTGTAGGTAAACGTCGCGCTTCGGGTAAGGGATCTTGATACCGGCCTGGTAGAAGGCCTTCAGGACGGCGCCATTCAGCGAGTCCTTGACCCGGCCTCGCAAGACCGGCTCTTCGATCCAGCACAACAGCTCGAACGACAGGCCGGATTCCCCAAACTCACGAAAGCGCACCCGGGGTTCGGGATCTTCACAGACCCGATCATCTGTCTTGCAGGCATCCACTAGAACCTGCCTGACCAGGTCGATGTCGGAATCAAAGGACACTTGCACGGGGATCCGAATCCGCTCCTTCAGCCAGCGTCCACCGCTCTCATTGAGGATTCTGGAGTTCGCAATCATGGCGTTCGGGATGGTGATTTCGATGTCGTCGCGAGTCAGCATGCGGGTGCTGCGGATACCGATGTGGGTGATTTCTCCCCGGTCTCCAGTCTCCAAAATGACGTAGTCCCCCATCTTGTATGGGGCGTCGGCCAGAATGGAGACTCCAGCAAACAGATTTGCCAGCGTGTCTCGGGCCGCAAATCCAACGGCGATGCCGACGATGCCGGCTGAACCAAGCCAGGCCGTAAGATTCGCGTTCCAGAAAACGAGAACGAAGTAGACAGCCCCCCCGACGATGAAAAGTTTCACGCCGATCTGGAACAGAGGCAGCGTTACCGGCTGCACCATTCGAAAACGTCGCCGGTTGCCGCTCATCCAGTTGAGGACCAGGCCAGCCAGGCGTATTGCGAATATCAGCCATAACAGGACAATCAGGGTCTGGATGACAGCGAAGCCGTTTTTCTGGATGGAAGGGGGGATCTCGGCTACCGACCAGGCGATAGAGGTTCCCACCAGCAGCACCGTATTGAAGATTGGACGGTGCAACATGCTGACGATGATGTCGTCGATCTCGGTTGCCGTCTTCCGAGTCAGACGCAGGATCACCCTGCTCAGTATCAAGTCGACCCCCTTGGCTGCGGTCAGGGAGAGGGCGATGATCAATAGCACTTGCAGGGTACGATGTTCGTTGAGTAACGAATAAAGTTCCCTGAGTTGATCTAGCAGTGCGTCTTTGTCCACTTATGAACCAGAATCCTTGGCCAGTCGTGCAGGACGGACTCCTTCGACCGGCTTTGATTGCTCAGGCGCTCAGATTGGGTGCACAGAGTTGCTTGGCGTATACTGCAGGTGTTTCGTTTGCCGACATCCAGATCGCGCCAGGAAGGGCACGATATCACAGCTGTTTGGGATTGCCTATTATCCCGGTTTCCTTCGTAGCCGGGTGTCTGGCTGATCGTTTTTCTGAGTCTGTAGTTTCGTGTCTAGTGGGATGAACCGAGTGGATCGAACCGAGCCTTTGGGATTGACTAGGAGAAACCTATGATTTTGGCCAGCGCCCATCTCCTTGGGCTTCATTGGATCGACTGGCTGGTGCTGTTGGCCTACCTGATCGGAGTGACCTTTATCGGGGTCCTTTCCTATCGGAAGGTAAAGGATGCGTCGGACTTCTTCATGGGGGGCCGCCGATTCGGGAAGGTCTTCATGATGTTCTTCGCCTTCGGGTCTGGAACCAGTAGTGACCAGGCCGTAAGCGTGGCCGCCGGTTCTTTTCGCTATGGTCTTGCCGGAATCTGGTATCAGTTTCTGTGGCTTTGGGCCACACCTTTCTACTGGATCATTGCTCCGGTCTTTCGCCGCATGCGGGCTCTCACCACCAGCGATTTCTTTCAGGCTCGATACGACTCGTCCACGGCAACGCTCTACTCGGTCCTGGGCATCATCATGTCGGTTGTTTTCATGGCCGCTGTTCTCTATGGCAGCGGCGAGATGATCCAGGGGCTGGCCGGTGGGATCGATCCAAGCACTGGCAGAGCCTACTTTCCGATGGAATATGCCATCGCTGGAATGACTTTCATGTTTGTGCTTTACGGAATGGCGGGGGGGCTTGGAGCTGCTATCATCACTGACTTCGTTCAAGGAGTCCTCACCATCATCTTCTCCTTCTTGCTGCTGCCCTTCGCCCTACAGGTAGCGTCCCGAGTCTCAGGGGCCCTCGGAGGTTTCGAGGCACTCCACCTGGGGGTTCCGGGACGATCCGGAGCCGAATTGTTGAGCCTGACCCTGACTGAGGAAGTAACCAGCAAGATGGGACAGGAGCCCATCACGCTCTTCTATGTGGTGATGCTGGCCTTGACCGGTTTGATTGGAATTGTGGTCCAGCCTCACATCATGGGAGTGTGTGGAGCCGGGAGGACCGAATTCGAAGGGCGCTTTGGCTTCACCGTAGGCAACTTTGTGAAGCGGTTTTGTACGATCGCTTGGACTTTCACCGGTCTGGCCTGCGTCATCATCTACCTGACGCCTGGAAATGATTACCTGGCGGCCGTCGAGATCCAGAGGATCCAGAGCGATTCCGGTGCCTTTACCGCCTTTGCCAATCAGGTTTTCGGTCGTGCTGCTCACGACATTCTTCCCACGATTTCACACGGCCTGGTAGGCCTCCTCATGGCGTCCTTGTTGGCGGCGGTCATGAGTACCTGTGACGCTCAGATGGTGGTAGGGTCGGGACTCTTCACCGAGAATCTATACAGGCGATTTCTCAATCCCGGAAAAGAAGGTTCTCACTACCTCAGCGTAGGTCGATTCAGCGGCCTTGGATTGGTCGGACTGGCCCTCCTGATGCTTACCCAGTTCGATAACGTGATCCAGGTTTTGACGCGTTACGTGCAGCCCATCCCTACCTTTATGGGGCTGGCCTTCTGGTTCGGGATCACCTGGCGCAGATACACGGTCAAGGCAGTCTGGGCTTCGACCCTGGCTACTGCTTGCGCCTGGTACCTTACCCAGGTCCACAATCCGTTCCAGGCAATCGCGGCGCTGGGGAGCTCCGATTTCTGGCAACAGAATGTCGACTATTTCCCGGGCCTGGTCCGTGAATGGCTCTATTTCCAAGCTCCCGGGATCATGCAGTCTGTACCTGCTGGCGAGGGGGTAGTGACCTATCGGACGCGGCTCCCCTACCAGATCCTGATCTATCTCTCCTCGGGAGCGATTGCCGGGGTTGCCGCGAGTTTGCTCACCCGCCGTACACCCAAGGAAAAGCTGGACCATTTTTTCCGTTTGATCCGAACCCCGGTTCGCCCCGGTGAAGTTGTCGACCAGCCCTGCACCTTGCCTGAGGATCCCTTGCCCATGGAAACTGGAAAGTTGATTCCGGCTGCTGATCTGGAAATCCCGAGGCCAAGCAAGATCGGCCTGGGCGGATTTGTTCTGGCTTGGGTCTGCGTCGGCGCTATCATCTGGTTTACGGTGATGCTGGCTGGAATCGGCCTACCCGAGTGATGTTATTTCAGAATGCCATCCTGTTTACCGTTTGGAGAAAATTGATGCACAAGGTTGCCTCAACTGTTGAAAGTGGACCGAGGGAGATTTTCTCCCGATTGGTTTCGAGGTCCAACGCCCCCCTATTTTCCACGGGCTCCCAGTACTTTGCGCCAGGCATAGGGCTCGTACGGAGACTGGGGCTTCGATTGCTCACGTTGAGCCTTGCCTTGCCTGGGTTAGCGTCTGGCGCGGAACCAGGTAAGCAAATACTCCCCCATCGGGAGAATTTGGCCTCTGGCGTACACGCTGCGGGCTTTTCCTATCAATACGGCAACGCCAACTGCGGCTGGATTGAGCTGGAAGACCATATCCTACTGGTGGATCTCCCACGAGGAACGCCCGTCTCGAATTTTCTGGACCAGGTTTCCCAGGGAACGAGTAAGCCGGTAAGACGGCTGGTTTTGACCCACCTCTGGGGCGATCCGGATTGGGGTTTGAACCGTGATTATGATCCCGAAAGGAAAATGTGGTACAAACCGGGTCGTCGCCTCACTCCGGACCCGGCGCTTCCCATTGTTGAAGCATTGCTGCGCAGTGGAGTCGAGCGCATCATTACTTCGCCCAAGATTAGCGCTCGTCTGCTGCGGGCCTCGGAGGAAATCTCTTCTTCCCAGGTTGAGACTGTTTCGGCCCGGAGCTCGATTGGCGACGCGTCGCGTGCAGTCGAATTCATCACCATGGATCCAGCAAGACTGGAGGGTGCCGGGGTCGTCTTGCTTCCCAAGGAGAAGATCCTCTTCGGTGGGCCACTGGTCTTCAACGGCAGTCATGCAGTGCCCGCGGGGAAGAACACTCTTCGTTGGATCTCGGCTTTAGCTGAACTTGAGAAACTGGCTCCCAAGCGTGTGGTTCCGGGCTTCGGTTCCTGGGAGGGCAGGAACACGCTAGGCCGGCTCCGTTCGCTTCTTGGAGAGCTCAGGATTCAGGTAGCCCATGACATCGCCGCTGGCTACTCACTCGAGGAGATCCAGAGCCGAGTGCGAATTTCCTACGATCTGCTGTTCTGGACCACCCACACCAGGCCAAGGTCCAATCTTATCGAGCATGTTTTTCGGGAACTGACGGTCCCGTCAGCACCTTTCCATGACGATCCTCCCAAACCCGCCGACCCGC
Organism: Acidobacteriota bacterium; assembly: GCA_965219005.1. Classification (GTDB taxonomy): domain Bacteria; phylum Acidobacteriota; class UBA6911; order RPQK01; family JAJDTT01; genus CAUZIZ01. The sequence goes on from CBDCMS010000004.1 coordinate 2,218,384, forward strand.
GACCGCACGCCTTGGTGATTTTCGGGGATTCACCCCACCCACCGGCGCCAATTGAAGCGGTCCTGGGGAAGGTGCTGGAGGCCACGGGAGTGATTCCTCATTTTTCAGTCGATGTGGAGGCCCTTTCGGCTGGGAACCTGGCAAAGGTCCAGCTGCTTTTGATTCTGCGCGACGGACGGCAGGTTCCCCGCACGGATGGGCGACGGGATAAGCTCCGAGAGTTGGAGGATCCTCTCCATGGAAAGATCCAGACCTGGATGACCCTGGAACAGGAGAAAGCGGTTGTCGCCTTCGTCGAGAAAGGTGGTGCCTTTTTGAACCTGCACAATTCATTGGGCCTGTATCCACCTGCCGGCCCCTATCTGCAGCTGGTAGGAGGGCGCTATATCGGTCATGGTCCCTTCGAGAGATTCCGCATTGAAGTGGCCGATCAGAACCACCCGATCACGGAAGGGGTCAGTGACTTCAGTACCGCAGACGAGCAACACACCCCCGTCCTGTACGACGAGACTCAAGTACATCTAATCCTTCAGAGTCGCATGGACAACGGGATTGCCGTGCCGGCTGGCTGGGTTCGTGAAGTGGGCGGTGGTCGGGTTTGTCATCTGGCCAGCGGGCATCCGGTCGAGCCGCTGTTGCATCCCATGTACCAACGTCTTATGAGGAATGCTGTCGAGTGGTGTCTTCGGCGTCGATGAATTCTGATCGCGTGACGATTGAGATGTGTCGCTCTATGCTTGCCCAGTTGGATAGCGGAGTCCCGATGCGGTATGTCTGGTGGATGGGTAGAGCAGGGAAGTCGCTTCCACACCTGCTGCTCATGGTTCTATTGATCGGATCCGTCGCTTCCAGGGAGGGTCAAGCTCAGGGGCGTGGAACGGATGGACCGGTGCGGATCATCTACGACACCGACATGGGGAACGACATCGACGATGCCTTGGCTCTGGGTGTGATCCACGCCTTGCAGAGCAGGGAAGAGTGCACCCTTCTGGCCGTCACCGTCAGTAAGGACAATTTCTACGCCGCTGCCTTCTCCGACCTAGTCAACCATTTCTACGGACGGCCCGAGATTCCGGTAGGGCTGGTACGGGATGGAATGACCCCGGATCCTGGAAGCTATGTAAAGCAGCTCTCAGAGACGCGCGACGGGAGCACCCTGCGCTACCCGCGTAAGATCCTGCGTCCGAATCAGGTAATGGATGCCACCGATTTACTACGCCACACACTTTCTGCTCAGCCGGATGGTACTGTCACGGTGGTCGTGGTGGGGTTCGCGACCAATCTGGCTCGTCTGCTGAACTCTCCCCCGGATCGTCACTCTCGCCTGAACGGACACGAACTGGTTTCGCGCAAGGTAAGGCTGTTGTCCATGATGGGAGGGCACTTTGGAACCCCCAGGCCCGAGGGATTCAGAGAGTACAACATCCGAACGGATCTGGGATCGTCGAGGCGAGTGCTCGCACGGTGGCCGACTCCCGTTGTCATGAGCGGTTACGAGATCGGTGAAGAGATCCAGTATCCGGCGGAGAGTATCCAGAAGGATTTCGGATACGAGGAGTCCCACCCGTTGAAGGAGGGCTACGAACTCTTCGGTACGATGCCCTACGACCGATCTACCTGGGATCTGACCAGTGTCCTTTACGCAGTCCGACCGGACCAGGGCTATTTCGGGCTTTCCGAGACGGGCGAATTCAGGATCAGTGATCAGGGGATGGCTGAGCTGAGACCCGGCGGTCGACGAGGAGACCGCTACCTGAAGGTGACGGCGGAGCAGGTCATCCGGGTCAGGGAGGCCCTGGTTTCCTTGGCCAGCCAGCCGCCTTCGCGGGATAGAGTGAGCAGTAAGTCAGTAAGTCAGTAATCAGTGATCAGTGATCAGTGATCAGTAAGTCAGTGAAGAAGCAAGAGACGTGAGGACTGGTAGTTGATTCACCGATATGACTGCTCACTGATTACTGATTACTGTTTACTGCTCACTGTTCACTGATTACTGATTCACTGACTACTGATTCACTGTTCACCGTAAGATGAGTGGACTGAAAAGAACAGCGTCTGTCTTGAGACGGGGCGACGCAGAAAGGAATTGCAATGGTACACAAGGTTATTATTCTGGGCTCCGGATGTGCTGGGTCAACGGCGGCTATCTATGCAGCGCGCGCGAATCTGGAACCGCTTGTCCTGGAAGGCCATGAGCCCGGTGGACAGCTGACCCTGACCACTTTGGTCGAAAACTATCCTGGATTTCCGGACGGGCTCGACGGCCCTGATCTGGTGCAAAAGATGAAGGAGCAGGCGCAGCGGTTTGGTGCACAGTACCAGATGGAAGTTGCGCGATCGGTCGACCTGAACCCGCCCTTTACGGTCAAGACCGACCAGAATACGTTTCAGTCGGAGAGCTTGATCATCGCGTCCGGTGCTTCGGCCAAGCTGCTGGGCCTGGAGTCGGAGTCGAAGTTGCTCGGTCATGGGGTCTCCACTTGCGCCACCTGTGATGGGTACTTCTTTCGGGGCCTCAAGGTGGTTGTGGTAGGCGGAGGCGATACCGCCATGGAGGAGGCCCTCTTTCTGACGAAGTTCGCGGACTCGGTAACGATTGTGCATCGGCGGGATCAGCTGAGGGCATCGAAGATCATGGGCGAGCGCGCTCTCAATCATCCCAAGATCGACTTTGTATGGGATTCCGTGATCGAAGAAATCCTGGACCCGGATCAACTGCGGGTAGAGGCGGTCAGGCTCAAGAATATCAAGACGGGGGCCGAATCCTTGCTTCCCGCCGATGGCGTCTTCATGGGGATCGGGCATCAACCCAACACCGAGGTGTTCGAGGGGCAGCTCGAGATGGACAATGGCTACCTGGTCGTCCACGAAGGATCTCGGACCAGCCTCGAAGGAGTTTTCGCGGCGGGAGATGTCCATGACCAGGTCTATCGTCAAGCAATAACGGCTGCAGGAGCCGGGTGTAAAGCGGCGATTGACGCTGAGAGGTACTTGGAGGAGCGCGCTCATGCGCAGCCCCAAGCGAGTACCGTTGGTATTGCCAGCGCCGAGAGCGAAGCGCCAACCGTGTAGTTGCGTACCTTTAGCGGATGGGTGGTGACGAGGACCGTGCGGCGACGCAGTAGACCAGCGATGAGAAATGCGGGCTAGATCTGTTTGCCCTCAATCGCCAAATAGGGTTCGATGCCGGCTGTCAGTTCCAGAAACTGGTCGGGCAAGAGGGCCTGAAAACCGTCTGATAGTGCTTCTTCCGGATGGGGATGGACTTCGACCATGAGGCCATCGCCCCCTGCGGCGATTGCCGCCTTACACATTCGAGGAATTAGCTGCCTCACTCCTGTGCCGTGCGTTGGATCCACGATGACCGGCAGATGAGACCAGTCTTTCATCAGGGCAACGGCAGCCAGGTCGAGGGTGTTGCGGGTCGAATCTTCGAAAGTTCGGATACCACGTTCACACAGCATCACGCGGGGATTGCCACTGGTAAGGATGTATTCTGCTGCCATCAGGGTTTCCTTGATGGTGCACATCATTCCTCGTTTGAGCAAAACAGCTCGGTCAGCCTTCCCGAGTTTCTTCAAGAGCGAGTAGTTCTGCATGTTGCGAGCGCCCACCTGTAAGACGTCAGTGAACTCAGCGACCCGCTCCACGTCTTCGGATGAGAGGACCTCGGTCACGATGGGGAGTCCGGTTTCCTCCCTGGCCTTGGCTAGAAGCTTCAGTCCCTCGTCTTCCAGTCCCTGAAAGCTGTAGGGAGAGGTGCGAGGTTTGAACGCACCTCCTCGAAGCATGTTGGCGCCCATTGCCTTTACCTGCCTTGCCACCTCCAGTATCTGCTCCTCGCTTTCTACCGAGCAGGGACCGGCGATCAGCGCAAATCCCTTGCCTCCGATCCGGACTGAACCCACTGTGAATTCGCTCGGTTCGGACTTCAGCTCCCGCGAAGCCAGTTTGAAAGGTTTGAGGATCGGAATCACATTCTCGACTCCTTCGATTTCGATCAGACTCTCGAAGGCGCTTTTGCCACGTTCGTCACCCACTGCACCTATGACGGTTCTTTCGACCCCATGGATTGGGTGAGGCTTCAGGCCGAGGGACTCGATACGTTTCATCGCCTTCTCGACTTGATCGGGTGTGGCGTCGGACTTCATGACCACAATCATTTCACTACTCCTTGGGGGTTGTTTCCTGGCCGGAGTATAGCACGGCCGCGTTTGGGTCAAGGGTGGCGAGGCGATCTGAAACCTGAAGAAGCGGTCTGAACGTCTGAACGTCGCCAGGGACTGCATCTAGCGAGGTAGGAGCAAGAGAGAGCCGGGAAACAGCAACATCTCCCCAGGTCCGACTCGGGTCCTACCTGTCCCAATAGCGCTCGCGCAGCTTTCGCTTGAGGACCTTCCCAGTGCCTCCCTTGGGCAGGCTGTGGACCAGCTCGATACTCCGCGGAACCTTGAACCTTGCCAATTGTTGCCTGCAGTGTGCCAAGAGTTCCTTTTCACTGGTGGTTTGCCCCTCGCCCAAAACGACCAGGGCTTTGGGAACTTCTCCCCAACGAGTGTTGGGGACTGCGATCACCGCACACTCCAGAACCGCTGGATGGCCAAGCAACGTCCTCTCCAACTCCAGGCTGGAAATGTTCTCGCCGCCGCTGATGATCACGTCCTTCTTGCGGTCGACGATCCTGACGTAGCCGTGCGGGTTGATTGTTGCCAAGTCACCGGTGCGGAACCAGCCTGTCGGCGTCTCTAGATCGTCCTGCTTTTCTTTCCAGTAGCCCTTCATGACAGAGTCGCCTCGAACCACGAGCTCTCCAGACGTGGTTCCATCCCAGGGCAGGGGCTGCTCAGCATGATCGAGGATACCCAATTCGACTCCCGGAATCGGATAACCCGTCATCGCTTTCGTTTGGAGTAGCTTTTCTCCCTTCTCGCCCAGATGTGCTTTGGGAAAGGCAAGGGTCACTACCGGCGAGGTTTCGGTCAATCCGTATCCGCCAATACACTGGCATGAGAAGGCCTCTTCCAGTCGCCTCACGAGGTCGGGGGTGGAGGAAGCGCCTCCCAGGTTGAGCAGGCGCATGGAAGAGAGATCATAGTCAGCTCTTCCTGAGTAGCTCAGCAGGGACAGGGCCATTGTTGGGACCGCACAGAAAAGAGTCACACCGTGCTTCTGGATCAATTGAAGGGTTGTCTGCGGCTCGAACTTCCGCATCAGGACATGGCACCCTCCCACGCAGGTAAGGAACTGTGGGGCTCCCCACCCGTTGACGTGAAACAAGGGAATGGTGTGCAATTGGACATCGTCATCGCGTGTGCCTAGCATCAAGGCCAGCTGCAATGCGTGAAGATAGAGATTTCGATGGGTCAACATGACACCCTTGGGCTGACCCGACGTTCCCGAGGTATAAAAGAGTTCTGCCAGGCCATCTTCGTCAATCGGTCGGATGTCTTTGTCGGGAGCGGGAGACTGCTGCTGGATCAGTTCATCGTAAGCATGCGGCTCGATCCAATCCCTCTGAGAGCCCGGTTCGAGCAGAACGAATCGGTTGACCGTTGCCAGGTCCTTTCGGATCTCCTCGATCAGCGGCAGGAAATCTGGATCCAAGAAGAGGACATCCGTTTCTGCGTCGTTGAGAATCAGGCGGAAATCGTTGGCGGTGAGGCGGACGTTCAGAGGAAGCAGGACTGCTTCGGCCAGCGGCACCCCATAGTAGGCCTCTAGCAGGGCGTGCGAGTTGTAGGACAGAAAGGCAACGCGACCCCCGCTGGGAATTTCCCAGGAAAGCAGCAGGGCGGCCAACCGATGGCAGCGATCGGCGAATTCCGAGTAGGTCCAGGAGTTCTCTCCATCGATGACCGCTCGCTTGCTACCGAACTGTGCCCGTGCTCGGTACAGGAAGCGGATCGGCGTGAGCGGAACCTTCATGGCGTGGCGACGTGGATCTGCTGAGCCAGTTCCTCACTCAGCCCGTGCTCCATGCCTTCGACCTCAACGTAGACGGGGCCGTTGAACGGAGATCGCCTAGTGACCTCGAGGGTGACTTCCGGATAGATCCCGATTGAGGCAAGATAGCGGAGGACCTTAGGGTCGCGATCGCTCACTCTTTGTACCAATACCGTTTGCCCCTCCGGCACCTCCCAGAGAGTAGAGGCGTGCTCGACGTCGATCCTGCCGTCCTTGGTTGGGATGGGATGTCCGTGAGGATCCTTACGCGGTCGTCCCAGGGCCTGGTCGATCTTTTCTTCAAACTCTTCTGAAATGACGTGTTCGAGCCGATCTGCCTCGGCGTGAACCTTGTCCCAGGTATAGCCGAGTATTTCAGAAAGATAGAGCTCGATCAGCCGATGATGACGAATGATCTCGAGCGCAATCCTCGCGCCGGCAGGGGTCATGCTGACTCCCCGATAGCGGGTGTATTCCACGAGAGTCAGATCCGAGAGCTTCTGCAGCATGTTGGTCACACTGGCAGGAGAACAGGCCATGGCCTCGGCTAGTTTCGAAGTCGAGATTCTGCCATCGTGACTCACCTGTTGGTAGATCGTCTTCAGGTAGTCTTCCATCGCTCGGCTGATCGCCGGCGGTCTCTTCGCCACGCTGGGATTGTCTCCTGAGTCGGCCATTTCTTTAGTCACGCAGGCCGGTTCCAGCTTCGGAAGCTGAATGGATTTGTCATGAAAGACAGTCTGAACTCCATGCTCTCCTTTTGGGGCGCCGATCCGCTACGAAGTCAGCGACAACGACCGAAGAAGCTTCAGTCGCCTCCGTGCGAAATCGGCGTGCTGGCTGCTGGAGTCCAGTTTAAGATAGCTGGTCCAGTGCTTAATTGCCGTATCTTGAATGCCCAGCTTTTCGCAGGCTCCTGCCAGGTTGAAGTAGGCGTCCGAGAAACTCGAGTCAACCTGGATGGCTTTCTCGTAGAGTTCAACCGCCTCATCGGAGCAGCCGAGTTCGTCCAGCACGTTGCCTAGATTGAAGTAGGCTTTGGCGTGATGAGGGTCTCGAGCGAGGGCCTGACGATAGTATCGTTGAGCCTTTTCGAACTTCTGCTGATCGTAATACAGGGTTCCTATGTTGACGTAGGCATCAACATAATTGGGATTGATCTGGATTGCTGCTTCATACGCTCCGAGCGCAAGCTCGAAGCTTCCCTCGGGTGAGTCGTGGCGAAGGCCCTCTTCGAACCACTCTTCGGCTGTCTTCGAGGAACTGAATTTAACCACTTTCTCCGAAGTTGTCTTGGTAGGGTCTTCGACGTCAAACTCGAAGACGAGCTGACCCGACCGGGTGTCCATTAGCCGGTTTCTGTGACGAACCAGAACCCGGTTGCCAGAAGCATAGACTCGCTGGCTATTGAGATTTCTTCCGATGTCGGGAATCTTTCGCTTCAGCGACTCGAGGCTCTGCTTCACGGAGGTAGCGGGCAGACCACCAGCGATTAGTCCCTGGGTGGTTTTCAAATAGATGAGATCCTGAAAATCGTAGCAAAGGGCCCCCTTGTGTCGGGAGGGCTCCAACAGGCCGATTTGTTTCCAGTATTTCAGACGACTGGATTTGATGCCCAGAATATGGCTAACTTCTTTTTCGCTAAAGTAGCGAAGCATCCTCACAGGCCCCATCTGCGAACATCATCATATCTATGAGGCCACCTAGTTATGCTTGGCGGCTCCAGCTCGCGCTTTGACACGTGCCGGTCTAGCTTGGGCCTGCATCCGCGCGGCCGGTCTCTTGGGAGCCGTGGCTTCCAGGCTGCGCTTCAAGGCGTCCATGAGGTCGATGACCTTTGCCGGCTTCCGCTGCTGGATTGTGGTGACCCCTTCGCCTTCGACCTTAGCACGAATGATCTCCAGCAATCGCTCGCGGTACTCGTCGACGAGGAGATCCTCGGAAAACTCTTCGGTGAGATTCTCCACAATCTGTCTTGCTAGATCCAGCTCCTTCTCCTTGAGCTCCACCGGAGGAAGGTGCACCACGTCAGTGATGTGCTTGAACTCGCCCTGGTGAAAAAGAATGTGAAGCATCAACCCGCCCTCGGCCGGAACCACTGCCGAGACGTACTCCTTACCCCGCATGATGAACCGTGCCAGGGCAACTCGATTCGTCTCCTGCATGGCCTGGAGTAGCAGGACGTAGCTCTTCTCGCTTCCTTCTTCAGGTACCAGGTAGTAGGTTCGGTTCTGATGCTCAGGTTTGAGGTCTGAGTGCTCGACGAAAGCAACCACTTCGATGTGTCGAGACGCGTCTCCGTCGGCGGCTTCAAAATCGGCGGGATCGACCACGGTGTAGCGATCCTTTTCGTACTCGTAGCCCTTCACCAACTCGCCGCGCTCGAGATCGGTCTCACAACTGGAGCAGTGGTATTTTTGATTGATCCTCTGGAGACAGTCCTGATGCAGCAGGTTGAATCCAAGATTCCGCCTGCGCTGCGAAACTTCGAGTCTCACGGGAATCGAAACCAAGCCAAACGTAATCGATCCTGACCAGAGTCCGGGCACGGTGGACCTCCTTGGATATCGGTAAGCATCTTACCATATCAGCCTGAGAGCAGGTCATAGCGAGCCTTGGGCAAGCTCAGAGCAGGGCTTCTCAGCGACCGTGCGCTGCTGCTTTGTCGCTCAGGTACTCGGTGTCTAGATCGCGCTGGAATTCAGGGCAGATTTCTGGTATCCTGCCGCCTGCTCACATTACAGCTAACTAATGCGCAACAATCCACGAGAAATCCTACTGAACTTTCACCGTGATCACGTAAAGGCGTGGCAGCAGAAGAGTTTAGGCAACCTCCGTAGGCTGTATTCCGACGATGTTGTCGTCTTCAATACGGTACCGCCTCCTCGCTTCTCAGACTTCAAGACCTTTGAGAACACGCTGCAGCAGTATTTCGCCCAAATACAGGACCTGACGCTGTTCACAGAGAACATACAGATTGAAGTTGAGGGGGATGTCGGTTGGATCACCTCCCAATACCTTATGGCCTACCAGATGAAGGAGCAGTTTCTGCGGCAAACAGGCCGTTGGACGGAAGTGTATCAGCGGAAGGAGGGAGAGTGGAAGCTAGTCCATCTCCATTCCTCCGCGGATCCAGTCGAATAGCGGAATTTCCGCGAATCCTAGCGTTCCATCTTGCAAATTCTATCGCGTTTGTAGCGAGGCCGAGGGGGCGTAGCGACGATGAGGCTAGCCCCTCGCGACACTGATTTGTTTCAGCTCACCGTCCGGCGGTGTCTTCCTCGGCCACCTGCGACCTCCCTGGGACGATCGATTCATAGAGGTGACTCATCTGCTCTCCGATCGCTTCCCAGTCATAGAGCTCTTCGACGGTCTTTCTGCCGGCGCGACCCAGCTCCGCGGCGAAATCTGGTTGACGTAGCAGCGCGGTGGTCCAGTCGCTGAAGTCGGCAGGGTCGTCGGCAAGAAGGACGTTTTGCCCGTGAACGGCTCGAATTCCCTGACAGGCCAGCGACGTGGCGACAACCGCCTTGCCCACAGACCAGGCCTCTAGGATCTTCCCTCGGATTCCCACGCCTGTTCTCAGCGGGACCACGACTACCTGAGCTTTTCGGTAGTAATCTCGAATGTCGGGGACGAACCCTGTAACGGTTATCCGCGGGTGATCTGCCAGGTCTCGAATTGAAGAAGGTGGAGACGAACCAACGATATAGAGGTGGGCGTCGGGTTGGCTTTTGAGGACCTCTGGCAGTATCTCCTCGCAAAAGTAAGTCATGGCATCGAGGTTGGGATCGTGGCGGAAGGCGCCCACGAAGACCAGGCTATTAGACTCGATCTCAGAGTCATGGTAGGCGAAATACCTGGTGTCTACACCCGTGTTCACCACTTCGAGTCGCTCGGCGGGCAGGAAGCCGCCGAGATAGTCCCGATCGAGGTCGGTCACACAGATGACGTGATCAACCCTGCGGCAAAGTTCGAGCTCTCGATAGAGGGTTTGAAGTGTGTCATAGAATTTCTTTATCTTGGCAGCGGCCCGTCGCTCCACTTTGATCCGCGTGAAGTGAGCCGCGTAGTTGACCTCGATTTCGGTGAGAAGGCGCTTGGTTTCGGCGGGAACCAGGTCCGCGTACTGGACCATTTGAGCCCATTCGAAGTGAACCACGTCGAAATCCTCTTCAGCCAGAATTTCCTCTAGCTTCAATCGTAGGTCCAGGCAATTGAACTCCTCGAAGGGCTCGTAGGGAAAGGAGGAGACAGGGGAGTACCCGCGGCGGTCGACGGGCTCCAGCCGGCGGATATAGGGCGTGAGCTGGGAAAACTGTTCACGCTCTTTGTCACTTTCGACGAAGGTGACGAGCGTAATATCGTGTTTCCTGGAAACTTGACGTATCAATTGGAAGACGCGACCGGCTCCTCCATGGTAGCCCAGATGAGGGAGATAGGCACTCACCACCAGGATCCGCAGCCGCTCGGGCCGGGCTGGGAAGGACAGCGCACTCGGGCCACCCCTCTGCAAGCCCCTCTGCAAGTAGGAGAGGGGTCTGGTAGTCCCCTCCAGAATCGTCGAGTCACTCAGGGAGCGTGGCGCTTCGATTGTTCGCAGATAGAAGATTCTCGGGATTTTTCGGAGGGCTCGCAGGTAGCCTTTGAGGTTCATCTCTCGGGTCAAGTGAATCGGAAAGAGGAGAAAATGAGACACCAGGGAGCGCCATTGAAAGTTTTTCCATAGATACCAGAGTTTTCGTTCTTCGATGAGTTGTTTGATCTGCTTCTCACTGTAGACTCGGGTGCTGGTGCTGCGGTGCTTGTGCAAGACCGTACTCTCGGCAGCCAGCAGCACCCTCCAACCCCGTCGCCAGGCTTGGTAGCCGATATCTGTGTCCTCGACATAGCAAGGGGAGAAGAGGGTGGAGAAGCCTCCCAGCTCCATGAAACGCCGTCGGTGAAAGGCGGAGGATCCTCCTCCAGCCCAAAGCACGGGCAAGAATCGTCGCGTCGAGTGACAGGTCAACAATGGCTCGTGCGACAGATGGAGAAATCCCCGTCTGAGTCGGCCCTGGGCATTGCCGGTCTCCTCCCTCCGCTTGCCCTCAGGGAAGACAATCTGGCTGGAGACAGCAAAGACGTCTCCGTCCGAGAAGGGCTCAAGCAGAGGAGGCAGAAAATCCTCTGCCACAATCATGTCGTTGTTCAGAAGAACCACAATTTTGTGGCGGGCCTTCTCGATTCCTCGATTGTTTCCTTCACCGAAACCGATATTCTTCTCCAGACGGATAGTTCTGACCGTGGGATGGTGAGTCTGGAGCCACTCCAGACTATCGTCGGAGCTCCCGTTATCCACCAGGATGACTTCATGTTCTGCCTGGCTGAAGGCAACAGCTCGCTCCACCGCAGGGAGACTCTCTTCTAGCAGGTGACGGCCGTTCCAATTCAGCACGACAATGGAACAAAGAGGGCGCTCAAGCGTCTCTCCTTCCGGATCATTGCCCTTCCGGAAGGCACCTGGAAGTAGGATCCGGAGCAGTTCAGCGAGGCCCAAGGTCAGAGCAATGAGGATTTGTACCGGCAGGAGCAGGGTCCATAGGATCAGCCTTCGTATCATTGCTTCAGTCCGGCGGTAAAGACGATCACGCCCAGTTCTCTTTCATCCCTCGCATCGGATGACCGGAAGGCCCTTTCGCAGCGCAGGCTCACTCGGAAGATACGGTCTTTGGTCCTTTCGAAAGGAAGCAGGAACTTCAGCCGAAAGTCCGAATCTGGCTCGATGTGGTGCTCGCCGATGCGTCTTTCGTCCACCCAGACTTCCAGGTGGTTTTCTCTAGGGTTGTAGCCATGGAGATGGAAGTAGGGAGTGGCTTCACGTGTCTCCAGATAGAACACGGCTTCTCGCTTGGTCCAACGCAGGGAGGGACTAGCGTGTTCTAGCGCGTACCATCCTGGGCCCAGCTGGTTGGCGAAAGTCCCCTTGTCAAAATCGATAGCGGGCAAGAAATCCACCTGGGAGCTATCCCAGGCTTCACTCTGACCATGGGGCTTCCGATTCTTCAGTTTCAGCCTAAGATGTTCGTGTGCTTCTTGTCGGGCCAGAATTCCCCAGAACTCGGCGTGTAGATGCCATCCCAGGCCCAGCTTGGCGAGCAAACCGCGAAACGGAAAAAGCTTCGCATAGTCACGTCTGTCTAGACCGCAGGGAAAGGAGTGAAGAAAGGTCAGGCCGCTCTCGCGCAGGCATCGGCGTAGGGTAAGCGGTTTCATCAACCGGATGTGGGAGAATGATCCATGTTCGCGGAGAAACGCCGGATTGCGCCATGAGAGATAAGGATCCCGCAGGGGTGCTGGGAGATACTGGGGGAAGAAAAGGTCTGAATGCGCCTCGTAGGGGTACCACCAGTTTGGCGTGGTCAGGAGGATCATCCCCAAGGGCCGCAGCACCCTGCGCAGCTCACGGAGAAACTGGAGCTGCCAAGCGGTACCACCAATCAGATGCTCGATGACGTCGAAGGCGAAGATGTAGTCGAAGGAGCTATCGCGAAAGGGAAGCTTGATGCCATTGCATTGAATATAGGACCTGGCGGAACCGGGAGTCGCGAACTGCAACACGTGGAAGGTGTAGTCACCGCCGACGTACACTGCGCCTCGATCAGAGAGGATTTTAGAGAGGCTTCCAATGCCACATCCAATGTCGAACACGCGCTTGCCACTGAAATCAAACCAGGTGAGGGGCTCGAAGGCGCCCAGGAGGTCTCGGGCTCGTTCTGGACTCTTTTCCCAGTACTCAATCCAGGCCGCCTCCGCCTCTGGGTATTCTGGACCGAAAATCTGTGAAGCGACATCTTTCAGGGTGGGAGTCTTCATTCGGGCTTGCCATCGGAGCTCTTATTGCAACGGAAGCTCTTGAAGTGCATCAATAAGTAAAAACTGGACGGGAGAAAAGCAGAAGGGAAAGAATTTCATTCAACTCCGAACCTTTACTCCCGCTAGAATAGGAAAGGTGGGCAGGAGCGTCAAGCCGCGTTGGCCTGCGCTTACATTGAGAGGTTCTTCTGTTCACACTGAGGGTTGTTGGAAGGGACATGGGTAGGGAGAATTGATGATGTCTAGGTGTCGCGCCGGGCGGGGAGTCTGGCTCTGGTTTCTGATCCTATCTGGAACGCAGCTTTGGGCAACCACAGTTCAAACCGTCAACTTGTTCGAGATGGTCAGGTTGGCGGATCGAGTCTTCTGGGGCACGTGCCAGAAAATGAAGACAGAGCAGGATGCGACTACTGGTCTTCGGGTTACGGCCTATACCTTCGAGGTTCGAGAAGGGATCAAGGGAGTAAGTGCCGGTGAAACGGTAGTTTTTCGGCAGATCAGCCAAGGCCAGAAGGGATTTGGTATTCCCGGTCTCCCTCAATACCATGAAGGACAAGAGGCCTTGCTTTTTCTCCTTGCCGACAGCCGAATCGGGTTGACCAGTCCGGTAGGCCTCTCTCAGGGAGTTTTTCAGGTCGAGAAGATTCAGGATTTCCTGGCAGTGAGCAACAGCCTGGGCAACCGGAATCTAGCCCACAACGTATCAGCCGAATTGGCCGTCGGCTCTGGCCTCACCGACCACGAGCAAGGCACGTTGCAGCAGGAGAACCCGATTCCACTCGCGCGCTTCTTGTCTTTGGTTGAGAAGATTCAAAGCTATTGGTCCGCTAGGGGCCACTCGACACAATGAGAGTTTCCCATGGCGACGGTCGGCAGCCAGTGCCTTCTCGTGCACACTCACGCTCCAGAAGCTGCCGCGGGTCGATGCGGAACCACTCCGCTTTGACAAGAATCCGTTGTCTTCCCAGCAGCGGGACGAGACTGAGGCTTAGACCCAGCTACCTCAGGACCCTCTTCTCGTTTTCCCTTCTTTGGTTTCTGATACCGCTCCTTATAGGAGGCGGCCCCCGCACTTTATTGCCTGAAGGAAGAGTCTTTCGTTGGAATCCAGGGCAGCCCGTGAAGTACCTGATGGATAAAGATCTGTCCAATGGGGAATGGGCTGGGGTTGCCGATATCGTCCGGGACTCGTTTTCAAAGTGGGAAGAGGTTTCGACGGCTTCCCTAACGATCGAGAATCCTGGCTCGGGCTTCCTCGATGAGGATGTAACCGTCGCGAACTTCGGCACGATCACAACTCTGCAGCGCCCAGAGAACCCTATCGTTTTCGACGCCGACGGAAGCATCATCGATAACCTGCTGGGTGTGGGAGCCAGTGACACCGTCCTCGGTTTTGCCGGGATAAGGGCCTCGGACTCTCAGACGTTGAACTATATCTTTGGATTTGCGCTTCTGAATGGCCTTCAGACCGGGCAAGCAACGCGTTTTGCGAGCGTGACGCTGCATGAGATCGGTCACTTGCTGGGGCTGGACCACACTCAGGCAGGTCGGGCGATGGCCGGAGGCATCCTTGTAGACAACAAGTTGGTTCCCGTGATGTATCCGTTCGCCCAGCTGTTCGGTCCCGATGCTCCGCTACGCGACGATGTAGCCTGGTTCTCCTGGCTCTATCCGGAAGAGGATTTCGCGGCCACTACGGGGACGATCAAGGGCATGATTTCGCGCCCTACAGGGACCCCAGTCGCGGGTGCGAACGTGGTTGCCGTTCAGGTTTCCCTGAGACCCGACGAATCCATTGTTGAGTCCTCAGAGGAGATGGTATCGGTGGTCTCCGATTTTCTGATCAATGGCGACGGAAGCTATGAACTTCCCGGTCTTACGCCGGGTCAGTATGCTGTCTTTATAGAACCTCTAGATCCAGCTTTCGTGGGCGGAAGCTCAGTCGGTCCTTTCGACACGCGCGTTACCAATTTTCCCAAGGACTACTACAACGGTGAAGGAGAATCCGATTTGCTCGGGGATGATCCTAGCCAGCTGGCCCTGATCGACGTCGGACCGGGAGAGACCGTCACGGAGATCGATCTGATCCTGAACGAGCCCGTCAATCAGCTGGCACTGCTGGAGGACGATGGTGAGATGCTCTTCACCTTCCCAGAGGGGTTCTCGTTTCCCTTCTGGGGTAAGAGCTACACCCAGGTGGTCGTGAACAGCGACGGGAATCTCACCTTTTCAGGCGGCGACAGCCAGCCTGGGCTGGCCAGAAGCGAAGCCCGATTTCTCTCGGGTCCCCCCCCGTATTGCACCCTTGTTTACAGATCTGAATCCGGATAAAGGGGGACAGGTTGAGGCCTCTTTCGGAACCGGAAGTGTAACGCTGGCGTGGGAGGCAGTTCCTGAGTATTCGGCCTCGGAAGCGCGGCCTGGAAACAGCTTTTCGGTCACGCTGTTTGCGAGTGGAGATATTTTGTTCGAATACGACCAGGTCGACTTGACGGCGGACCCTGACGGCTTGCAGGCCATCGTCGGGATTGCGCCGGGTCGGGGAGGAGCCAGTAACGTGACCGACCTCTCTTCGGGCTCCTCCGCCGTCGTTTTCGAGGATCAGGGAGTCTACGAAGTCTTTACCGACGGCACCTTTGACCTGCAGGGAAAGCGCCTCCTCTTTCAGGCCTCGAGTGAGGAACTGCTCTTTCCGATGTACCGTGCCGATCGCGAACGGTTCTCCGGCTATGCGGTTGCCAACCTTTCGCCTGCAGACGGCGTAGTCCTGGTGGAGGGCTATTCTCCGGCCGGGGACCCCCTGCTCTTTCCAGGGAACCCTCACATTGAGACGGTGGGTCGGGACCAGCAGTTGGCAAGACTAGGCAGCGAGTTTTTCGAGGTCTCCTCCACTACCCTCCAAGAAGGGTGGATTCGGATGGGGTCTTCCACGCCTGAACTGACCAGCTTTTTTCAGTTTGGAAACGGGCTCTCGGGTCCTCTCACGAAGATGGATGGCTCTATCGCGTGGAGGGAGCAGGCTAAAGTCTTCTATTTCACTCGAATTTACGAAGGTCCAGATAGTTTTCCAGCTGTTGAGGATCCTCAAGATGCCCGAACCTTTCTGAGCATTGCCAATCCCAACGAAGAAGGAATCACACTGTCCATGACTTTTTTCGATCCGACGGGGCAGCCCGTGGGCAACTTGCTGACGAGACAGCTACCCCCCCACGGTCTTCTGTTTGACTCCGTGGCCACGCTGTTCGGCTTGCAGCTTCCAGTATCGGATGGTTCGGTTATGGTGGAAGTTGTGTCTGGAGCGGGAGCGATTGGATTTGAGCTGATCGAGTTATCAGATACGGTTCTTGGCCTCAATGCCACGGTGAAGGCAGATGCGACGCGGCTGTATTCGGCCCAGCTCGCCAATGGTCGCGACCCGAATTCCGGGACCACTTTTTTCACGAGTTTGAAACTTCTCAATGTTTCAGATCAGCCTCGGACGGCCACCGTGATTGCCTATCGGGAGGACGGTTTGATCGTGGGGATCGTTGGTCCGCTGACGCTGGCTCCTCGCCAGGCCTTTCAGAGAGATG
This sequence comes from Acidobacteriota bacterium, assembly GCA_965219005.1. Lineage (GTDB taxonomy): Bacteria > Acidobacteriota > UBA6911 > RPQK01 > JAJDTT01 > CAUZIZ01. Next base: position 2,234,751 of record CBDCMS010000004.1, read on the forward strand.
CCAGCCAGGTTTTTCTTCTGGGTCCCAGCGTGGGAAGCTTGACGGTTGGATCGATTGAGGTTCAGGTGGACGGTCCGGGCATTCTGGGGGATGTGGTTTTCGGGGACCCGAAGCGGATCAACTTTGCCGCGGCTGTACCATTGCAGCAGATACTCTATACCAGAGCCGTCTTCAGCCAGGTTGCGAACGGGGTGGTCGACCCACTAGACCTCTCCACCGATATGTTCTCTGGAATTGCAGTTTTCAATCCCAACGACGAGCCAGTACAAGTTGCGCTTCGAGTCTTCAGCGCGGAAGGTCTTGGAAGAGGTGAAATGCAGTTTGTATTGGGTCGGCATCGGAGGCTCTCAGATACCCTTGAGAATCTGATTCCTGAGAGTGCCGGCCTCAACGGCGGGTACATCATATTGGAGGCTTCTCAGGGTGTAGTTGCACAAGAACTTTTCGGCAATCATGGGATGGACTTTCTCTCGGCAGTACTTCCCGGGGTTCAAGAATAGAGACCTCTCTTGCCAGCTTCCGGTCAGGCTCTCGGGTCCGGACCTGACCCTCCCTTCTTCCACCGAGTGCCAGGCAGCACCTGTCAGATCCCTTTGGTAGATTACGCTAGCCTCAATACCGCTAGCCCCGACTCCTCACGGCGAGCTCTAGTGAGGCGGTGCAAGGGCGGTCCAGGCAAGGCTTGCGTCCGGATAGACGGCAATGAGAAATGCGGGCTAGTGGCGACACGGTGGTTCCATCGATGCCTTTCGCTCACGAAAGTGAAGCGGAGCTTGCGCGCTTTCTGGATTTCTATCGAGTGGAATGGCGCTATGAGCCTGTTTCCTTCGCCTTGGAACGCAGGTCCGATGGTCGAATAGTCGAGAGCTTCACCCCCGATTTCTATCTTCCTGAGTTCGACCTGTTTGTCGAACTGACCACCATGAAGCAGAGTCTGGTCACCAAGAAGAACGCCAAGATGCGCAAGATGCGTAATCTCTATCCCGAGATCAACGTCAAGATTCTCTATGGGCGAGACTACCGGAAGCTTCTCTTCAAGTTTGGAGTCCTCAAGTGAGTCTTCCGGCGAGCCTTTATCGCAAGACAGGGGCGGATTGTGAGGCCGGCGAAGTCGTCTACGACGAGAAGACTATTCGCACTCGAGTCGCACAGCTGGGGCTCAAGATCAGCACCGACTACGCGGGCAGGGAACTCCTGGTTGTTGGAATCTTGAAGGGGGCCCTGGTTTTCACCAGCGACCTTGTACGAGAGTTGCAGATCCCGCTGCATCTGGATTTCATGGCGATCAGTCGGTATGCCGCCCAGGGCCCAACAAGGAAGGTGCGAATCGTGAAGGATTTGCAGGAAGACATTGCCGGTCGACATGTTCTGCTGGTTGAAGATATTGTTGACACCGGCCTGACCGGAAACTACTTGTGTGGCTTGCTGTCAGCGAGGAAACCTGCGTCGCTTAGCCTGTGTACACTGCTGGATCGGCCGGAACTGCGTCTGGCAGAGCTGCCTCTCAACTATGTCGGTTTTCAGGTAAGCCGTGAATTCCTGATCGGGTACGGATTGGACTACCGAGATCGATATCGAGACTTACCATTCATCGCCTCGATGAACCTGACCTCAGCCCGGCTAGAATAATATTGTCTCTGGCCTCATTTCGCCGCCGTCGGAAGGGAAACCGTGACCTGGACAAGCTATTGGGGTCTGGTCCTCCTAGTTACCTTCGGTTTCGCCCTGTTCTACGCGTTGGTCTTCTCCCTCATTCTAGGTTTGCGTGAGAACTTCATGCGTCATTGGCAAAGGGCCGATCTTCAATGGACGGGACCTGGACGGAGGAGTTCCAGGCGCGTGTTGCGGCTATCCTGGCTACTGCTCCTGTCCTTCATGACCGCCTGGGCAACGGTAGAATGGGTGGCCGGATTCCAGCATCCGGTGTGACTGGCAGCCACTACCACGTCGCTCATTCACCAGGATTCACCCTCTTCCCAACGCTCGAGTTGGCGGCGCTCGCGTTTGCTGGGCCGTCCGCTGCCTTTTTCGCGGCCTCCGGGGGCTTCTTTCATCGCTCTGCTAGTCGGGTCTCTAGGCTGAACTGGAGTTAGATCTTCGTAGAGCTTCTGCGCCTCGATCTTGGGCAATGGCTTGTCGTGGAGTTCCTTTATCCGCAGGGTCCGTACCCCATGCCGGCGGCGCACTTCGATCTGATCCTCGGGACTGACAGGACGGTGAGCCTTGACGACTTGTCCATTTACCTGCACACGTCCCAGGGAGCAGGCACGGGTAGCTTGGGTTCGAGTTTTGAAGATCCTGGCTGCGAAGAGCCATTTGTCCAGGCGGAGCTTCACGTCTGATTTGCTTGACATTCGTTCTCTTTTTTACCACAAGCCGCGGCAGCGCCGGTCTCCAGGTTGGCTCACAACAGCAGATTGCAGGCCCGGAGCCATTGTCAACGTTTCAACTCTGGGGACCCGAGGGGGGAGGCTGGCTGGAATGAGGTTGTCGTTTGTGGTAGAAAACCTTTGGATTCCAAAAGGATACGCCGCCAAAGTACGTGGTATTTTTCTAGAAACTCGGAGCGACCGTCTAGGTATGGCAAGAGCTGCTACGAAGTCTGCACAGGTGCAACGAGTAGAAGCGGATCAATGGGACTCCCAGAAGGATTTTCTGGCCGTCGAAGAGCCGCTGGAGATCCGCCTCAAGTTCCACGATCAGGGTCAAATGGTTGAGCAAAGCCTCTCAATCACCATGCGCACCCCGGGTAACGACACCGAGTTGGCTGCGGGTTTTCTGCTGACCGAAGGAATCATTCAGAGCCATGGAGATTTTGCAGGCATACGGCCCGCAAAGACGGTTCGTTCAAGCCACGAAAGCTGTAACACCCTGGTGGTCGAATTGAACCCCGACGTGAAGTTTGATTCCTCGAAACTCACTCGTCATTTCTATACAACCTCCAGCTGTGGCGTCTGTGGTAAGGCTTCCCTGGAAGCCCTTCAAGTACAGCAGTGCCCCCTGATTCCCAAGGACCGGCCTCTGGTCGCGGACGAGGTCATTCGACAGCTGGCCCGAAAGTTGAGACAGCAACAATCTGTGTTTGAAAAGACGGGTGGCCTGCATGCTGCCGGTCTCTTCGACGTGGAAGGGCAGCTAATCGGTCTGTACGAGGACGTGGGGCGTCACAATGCAGTGGACAAGCTGATAGGTAATCAGCTGCTCGCCCAGAAGGTGCCCTTGAACGACTACTTGATGATGGTCAGCGGTCGGTCCAGCTTTGAGATCCTGCAGAAGGCAATGATGGCGGGCATCCCGATGGTGGCTGCAGTCAGCGCTCCGTCGAGCCTCGCAGTAGATTTGGCTCGCCAGTTCGGAATGACGCTCATGGGTTTCGTTCGCGATGGGCGATTCAACATCTACACGGGTAGTCACCGTGTTCGGCCTAGCCAGACCACGTCCGTGCTCTGAACGGGAGGGCATCTGCCCGTGCTGGGCCGCCTGAGTATTCCCAGTGTTGAGTTCACAGAGATGAAGGGAGAGGAAGAGAGATGGAAGATGAATCTGATCGGAAGGGGTGGACCGCTAGACTGAAACCTTTGCTGAAGCCTCTCGTGGTTGTCGCCGTGGTGCTGGGCCTGTTGGTTCTGCTGCGGCAATACGATATCCAGCAGATTCTGAAAGACGTACTCGAGACGATTTCCTCGTTGGGGGCGTGGGCCCCGGTTGCATTCATCACCGTCTATATCGCTGCTACCGTGCTTCTCCTACCGGGCTTCATCCTGACTCTGGGAGCGGGCTTTCTTTTCGGCGTGGTGTGGGGTTCGGTTTTCGTCTCCATCGCCTCAATTCTGGGTGCCACCTGCTCCTTTCTCATCGGACGTTACGCGGCCCGAGACTGGGTGGCCAAGAAGATGCAAGGCCACGAAAAGTTCCAGCCGGTCGATGAGGCTGTCGCCCGTGAAGGCTGGAAGATAGTCGGTCTAACCCGCCTCTCCCCGATCTTTCCGTTCAATCTACTGAACTATGCTTTCGGCATTACCCGGGTCTCGCTCCGGGACTATTTCCTGGCCTCCTGGGTCGGCATGATGCCGGGTACGGTAATGTACGTCTATATCGGCTCCCTGGCGGGCGACCTGGCTACACTGGGGAGAGATGGCAGATCTCGCACACCCGCAGAGTGGGCCTTGTATCTGGTTGGACTTCTGGCGACGGTGGTGGTCACGGTCTTTGTGACCCGCGTCGCACGACAAGCACTTGAAAAAAGAGTTTCCTGAGGAGGGACTGGATGTCGCTGAGTGCTCGGATCGAAGTCCCTCCCATGGATTCACACAACCGGCAATTGGTAGGGAACACCCACCCTCCTGATTGGGTGAATCCAGAACCAGCTGAGCGCTATAACCTGGTCGTCATTGGAGCGGGAACTGCAGGTCTGGTTTCAGCCGCGGGTGCGGCCGGACTAGGAGCCCGCGTGGCCCTGGTGGAAAAACACTTACTGGGTGGGGACTGCCTGAACGTGGGTTGCGTTTCCATCCAAGTGTTTGATTCGCTCCTCCAGGGTTCAGGCTGACATCCGCGATGCCGGACCTCTTGGAGTTTCCATCTCCGCTGCCCCTGAAGTCGATTTTCCAGCTGTGATGGAACGCATGAGACGGCTGCGGGCGGGCATCAGCAGACACGATTCGGCGGACCGATTTCAGAAGTTGGGCGTCGACGTGTTTCTGGGAGAGGGACAGTTTTCGGCTCCGGATGCGATTACGGTGGCGGGAAAGACGCTTCGCTTCAGCAAGGCTCTCATCGCCACCGGAGGCCGGGCGGCGGCTCCACCGATTGAGGGGTTGTCCGAATCGGGCTACCTGACCAATGAGACCCTTTTCTCGCTGACGGAGTTACCGAAGCGGCTGGCAGTCATTGGGGCAGGACCCATCGGAGCGGAAATGGCCCAAGCGTTCCGTCGTTTCGGATCGGAAGTCTACCTGTTCCATGACGAGCCCTACATCCTGAGTCGCGAGGATAGAGATGCTGCCGAGCTGGTCCAGAAGTCGTTCGAGGCGGATGGGGTCCACTTGTTCGTCGAGAGTCCGGTCCGCCAGGTCGAAAGGCGGGGAGCAGAGAAAGTTGTGCGTGCAGGGAGTGAGGAGAAGAGCCACGAAGTAGTTGTAGACGAGATGCTGGTAAGCGTCGGCCGAGCGCCTAATGTCCAGGGGCTCAATCTGGAGGCTGCCCGGGTGAAATACGATGAACGGTCAGGAGTTCAAGTCGACGATTAGCTTCGGACCAGCAACAATCGCATCTACGCGGCCGGGGATATCTGTTTTCGCTACAAGTTTACGCATACGGCGGATGCGCTAGCGCGTATCGCGATCCAGAATGCGCTCTTTCTGGGACGCAAAAAGGCCAGTGCCCTCACCATTCCCTGGTGTACCTATACCGACCCGGAACTGGCACACGTCGGGATGTCGGAAAGTGAAGCATCGAGCCAAGGCATTCCCTACGACACCTTCGTGACGCATTTTTCCGAGGTGGATCGCGCCGTCGCAGATTCGGAAGAAGACGGATTCGCCAAGGTTCTCGTAAGGAAGGGCAGTGACAAGATTCAGGGTGCTACGATCGTGGCCAGCCATGCCGGCGACATGATCAGCGAGATCACCCTGGCGATGGTCGGAGGCCTGGGTCTCAAGACCCTAAGCCAGGTGATCCACCCCTATCCAACCCAGGCAGAGGCCATCAAGAAGGCGGCCGATGGTTACAGCCGCACGCGGCTTACCCCAGGCGTCAAGAGACTGTTTTCTCGCTGGCTTAGTACCGCATTTCATAATTACGATCACTAGTGTCCAAACGTTGTTCTATCGCACAACTCTAAGTTACTGGTAAGAATTGTTTTAACATCGAAATCCAATTTTTTCGATACTTTTTGATATGAAACTGTGGCAGGTGCCGACCCGGTTCTCCAATCCTGTGGCCTGCAAGCCGATAGGATGCCTAGATGGATATGCGCAGAACCGTCTTTGCCCAGCTGATGGATTGCGTCCCCAGGTATCAATTTCAACTCTGTGCTCAACGCTACCGAGGAGATTACAAGATAAAAGACTTCTCCTGCTGGAAGCAGTGGCTGTGTATGGTCTTCGCCCAGCTGACCTATCGCGAGAGTCTGCGGGATATCGAAGCCACGCTAGGTTCGGTTGCAGGCAGACTCTACCACATGGGAATTCGAGGCCGCGTGGCCCGCAGCTCTTTGGCCCATACCAACGAGAATCGGGATTGGCGCATTTATGCCGATTTCGCTCAAGTCTTGATCCAAGAGGCACGGACTTTGTACGCAGGCGAGCCCTTTGCCGTGGAACTGGAAAAAACGGTCTACGCGCTCGATTCCACCACCATCGATCTGTGTCTTTCGGTGTTCCCTTGGGCCCGCTTCCGCAAACGCAAAGGAGCCATCAAACTGCATACTTTGCTCGACTTACGTGGCAACATCCCCACCTTTGTCGAGGTCACCGAGGGGCGGGTTCACGACGTCAATATCCTCGACTATCTGCTGGTCCAACCCGGCTCCATTTACATCCTGGATCGCGGCTATCTCGATTTCGCACGTCTTTATCGGCTGCACCAGAGTTCCGGTTTCTTCATCATTCGTGCCCACCAGCGCCTGAATTTCCGCCGTCTGTACTCCCATCGTGTCGACAAGAGCATCGGGCTAAGAAGCGATCAAACCGGGGTCCTGAGCGGCCGTTACACGGCCAACAAGTACCCCGACAAACTCCGACGAGTCCGCTACTACGACGCCGAGACCCAAAAACACTTGGTCTTCTTGAGCAACAACTTTTCCCTGACTGCCCTCACTGTCGCCCAGCTGTACCGTTGCCGCTGGCGCGTGGAACTTTTCTTCAAATGGATCAAGCAACACCTGCGCATCAAAGCCTTCTATGGGACTTCTCCGAACGCCGTCAAAACTCAGATCTGGATCGCCATCTCCGTGTATATCCTCGTTGCCATCCTGAAAAAACGCCTGAAATTGGAGCTGAGCCTCTACACAACTCTACAGATTCTCAGCCTGACTGTTTTCGAGAAAACCCCATTAATTCAAGTACTTACCAGCTTCGATTACAGGAATCACCAGGGAGGTTCATGTAACCAGTTGAATCTATTTGACTTATGATTGGACACTAGTGAATTACGATCACTAGTGTCCAAACGTTGTTCTATCGCACAACTCTAAGTTACTGGTAAGAATTGTTTTAACATCGAAATCCAATTTTTTCGATACTTTTTGATATGAAACTGTGGCAGGTGCCGACCCGGTTCTCCAATCCTGTGGCCTGCAAGCCGATAGGATGCCTAGATGGATATGCGCAGAACCGTCTTTGCCCAGCTGATGGATTGCGTCCCCAGGTATCAATTTCAACTCTGTGCTCAACGCTACCGAGGAGATTACAAGATAAAAGACTTCTCCTGCTGGAAGCAGTGGCTGTGTATGGTCTTCGCCCAGCTGACCTATCGCGAGAGTCTGCGGGATATCGAAGCCACGCTAGGTTCGGTTGCAGGCAGACTCTACCACATGGGAATTCGAGGCCGCGTGGCCCGCAGCTCTTTGGCCCATACCAACGAGAATCGGGATTGGCGCATTTATGCCGATTTCGCTCAAGTCTTGATCCAAGAGGCACGGACTTTGTACGCAGGCGAGCCCTTTGCCGTGGAACTGGAAAAAACGGTCTACGCGCTCGATTCCACCACCATCGATCTGTGTCTTTCGGTGTTCCCTTGGGCCCGCTTCCGCAAACGCAAAGGAGCCATCAAACTGCATACTTTGCTCGACTTACGTGGCAACATCCCCACCTTTGTCGAGGTCACCGAGGGGCGGGTTCACGACGTCAATATCCTCGACTATCTGCTGGTCCAACCCGGCTCCATTTACATCCTGGATCGCGGCTATCTCGATTTCGCACGTCTTTATCGGCTGCACCAGAGTTCCGGTTTCTTCATCATTCGTGCCCACCAGCGCCTGAATTTCCGCCGTCTGTACTCCCATCGTGTCGACAAGAGCATCGGGCTAAGAAGCGATCAAACCGGGGTCCTGAGCGGCCGTTACACGGCCAACAAGTACCCCGACAAACTCCGACGAGTCCGCTACTACGACGCCGAGACCCAAAAACACTTGGTCTTCTTGAGCAACAACTTTTCCCTGACTGCCCTCACTGTCGCCCAGCTGTACCGTTGCCGCTGGCGCGTGGAACTTTTCTTCAAATGGATCAAGCAACACCTGCGCATCAAAGCCTTCTATGGGACTTCTCCGAACGCCGTCAAAACTCAGATCTGGATCGCCATCTCCGTGTATATCCTCGTTGCCATCCTGAAAAAACGCCTGAAATTGGAGCTGAGCCTCTACACAACTCTACAGATTCTCAGCCTGACTGTTTTCGAGAAAACCCCATTAATTCAAGTACTTACCAGCTTCGATTACAGGAATCACCAGGGAGGTTCATGTAACCAGTTGAATCTATTTGACTTATGATTGGACACTAGTGACCGTAATTATGAAATGCGGTACTTAGCTGGACCCGCTGAAGAGGCCGCGGGTGAAGGACACTCCGGGTACAACGCTGTTGACCACTTTCTGAGAAAATCCTGAATTGTCTGATCTTCCAGCGACTTGATCTCGACACACTTGAATCCCGCCCGACTATCCACAACCGGGCCACTAAGATGGAAATCGTTTAGCGAGTTGGACCAGTTCCTGCACTATTGGACCGAGTATAGATCCCTGAAACCGGCCGTATTTCTCTCGATATGCTCAATTTCATCCTTTTTGAGCCGAAGTAACCAGTCTTTTCGCTCCTCGATCTCTGCAGTGCTTCCCAGTCTCATTGAGCCATTGCCCATGATGTGCCGCGGTTGAGCGCGAAAATCGAGAGAGGATTTGGTTGGATCGAGACCGACAAACTCGAAAATGTTATTCATTTGCCAGCCTGGATCTTGGCAAAGATCTTCGTACCGAACCTTGAGCTGCTTCACATGCCATTTCTTGAGAATCCGCCGGTTCTGACGCATCTCCCTGCTCCAATACTGGGTTGCACGTTCGACGCTCCAATCGTTGTAGTTCAAGGCCGATGAAATCTGAGCTCGAGGATCGCGAGTCAGATTGATGACGTACAAATCAAAGTCTGCGATCAGGGATAAGTAGATGGCGTGTTGGATTGGCTTGGAAGAATCGAGGAACATCCGATTGTCATCAATCCTGAGAGCCTCTTCAACGATAATCCGATTGACGAGACACAGTTCACCCACCTTGGATCTGAACGGAAGCAAGAACCGTGGTAGTTCGTTGATCACTACCCAAGTCACCATGCGGTGCGTGAGGTAGTTCACATATTTGTTTCTGTGCACCACAAAATCCGTAACGTTGGTCGTTAGCTGCGGTGCTGAAACCCTCTTCAAAACGCGCTGCTTGATACGATTCCAGTGTTGGCATTCGACGAAATCCTGTCCGCAGGAGCAACGAGATTCATCTTGATCCGGCTTCAAGGACTTTACGTAGAATTTCTTCCGTTCGCCGATTGTGCTTACCTCCGGATGGGTGGCAAACAAGAAAGACAATAACGTAGAGCCCGAATACCGAGGCGAGACTATATAGATGTATTTGAGCTTGTCAGCCGTCACATTCATTGTCTGAGAACAAAGCCCAAAGCCTCGATTCCCACCTCGTTCCGAGGAGGGTAACATAATTGGGCAACTCAGAGGGGCTATCAAGAAGGTGGCCGATAGTTACAGCCGCGCGCGCCTTACCCCAGGCGTCAAGAGAGTGTTTTCTCGCTGGCTTAGCTGGACCCGTTGAAGAAGCCGTAGGCTCCAGCCAGATCTAGGGTTATGTCTCCAACACGAATCGAATCGATTTGAATCTACGACAGTGGTGTGAGCTACACTGAAGACTTGTATGCCTTAGAAATCCGGTGAAGATCGATGGAAGGCGAGGAGGGGAAATGTTCTGGGAATTCTCGAAAAGATTTCTGCTGGTTGTTCCGGTCATTTTCCATTCGGGAGTCGTACTCGCCGCTTCTGTCACTCCGGATCAGACAACCGAGACACGCCTGACGGAGCATTATCAGGGACTACCGCTTTCCTTCGAAACCAACCAGGGACAGACCGACAGTCAGGCCAGATTTCTGGCTCGCGGTAGCGGTTACGCTCTACTTCTGGCGCCGTCGAAGATCATGTTGGTGATGAACCAGTCCCGCCAGGCAGATCCTTCGGACGTGACTACTGCGAACAAGCGTGTCGAGCCCATGGTATTGGAGTTGCTAATGGTGGGAGCGAACCCGAAGGCGCAGCTGCAGGGTTTGGAGCCCCTCCCCGGCAGAAGCCACTATCTTATCGGGAATCGATCTGAGGAATGGCGGACCGATATCCGTCATTTTGCCCGGGTCAGGTACCAGAGTATCTACCCGGGAATCGATCTTGTCGCTTACGGTAACCAAGGGAGTTTCGAATACGATTTCATTGTTGGTCCAGAGGTCGATCCAGGCATCATTGAGCTCCGTTTCGAAGGAGTCGAAAACTTTGCTCTGTCGGAGCAAGGCGCTCTCCGGCTTCAGTTGGCGGGTGGGGTCGTGCACCAGAACCGGCCGGTTCTCTATCAGCAGACGCAGGTTGGGACCCAGGTCATTGAGGGGAGCTGGGTGCTTCGTGGATCCGGCCGGGTGGGGTTTGAAGTGGGCGAGTACGACCGGAGCAGACCCCTGACGATCGACCCGGTGTTGAGATATTCTTCGTTCCTGGGCGGAGGCTCGGATGATTCGGGTATTGCGGTGGCGTTGGACAGCTCGCGCAACACCTACTACATGGGCGTGACCTCCTCGTTGGATTTTCCAATTCTGGGCGGCGTCAAAGACACGGGCCAGCCAGAGGATATCTTTGTTACCAAGGTGAGCAGTGATGGCAAATCTCTGGTTTACTCCACCTACCTCGGAGGCACCGGGACGGACACGATCTCCGAGATCGGTGGTCTTGCCGTCGACGATGCGGGGAGTGCCTATGTTTGTGGCATCACCAGCTCAAGCGACTTTCCCGTTGTGAATCCGATTGAACTCTTTAAACAAGGTGGAACTGATGCCTTCATCACGAAGTTGAGTGCCGCGGGGGATGCCCTCGAATATTCGGGCTATCTGGGAGGGGCGCGTGTGGACCGAGCTCGAAGCATCGCCCTCGGACCCGACGGTATGGCCTGTGTCGCGGGAGAGACCAATTCACCTGATTTTCTAACCATTGCCGCTCTGCAAGGTGCGATTGCCGGGGACACGGACGCCTTCGTAACCTGCCTCAACCCGGCCGGTGACGTGTCCTTTTCAACCTATCTTGGAGGGACTGGCTTCGACGGTGCCTATGGAGTGGATGTCGATGGGATGGGAGACGTCTATGTGGTAGGAGAGACGGTCTCGATCGATTTTCCCACGGTGATTCCGCTGCAAGCAGCCAATGCTGGTGGGCGCGATGTGTTTGTCGCCAAGCTGGATGACAGCGACACACCCTTGGTCTATTCGACTTACCTGGGGGGGACAGGTGACGACTTCGGAAGGGCAATTGATGTGATGCCTTCGAGGCAGTTTTACGTGACTGGCTCTACCCTCTCTACTGATTTTCCCGTTGCAGTACCTTTTCAGCCTGCTTTGGCGGGCGATCGGGATGCATTCATAACGGGCTTTGTTCCTAGTGGTTCTCTCCTCATCTATTCCACGTACCTCGGTGGAAGCGATGCCGATAGTGGTCTTGGGATCGCGACAGATGGTTCCGGAGAAGTCCATGTCATCGGGAGTACCTTCTCGGACGACTTTCCAACAAAGGATCCCATCCAGGGAGAGTTGGGCGGCCTGTCCGATGCCTTTTTGAGCGAGCTGGCCGCGTCGGGCGTGGAATTGGTCCACTCAACCTACTTCGGCGGAAGCGGATTCGACGTGGGACGCGGGGTGGCGGTAGATTCGCTAGATGGTGTCTACATCACCGGGTTTACTGGTTCCACCGACATCGCAATTACAAACGCTCTACAGCCAACCATCGGTGGGCGGCTGGATGCCTTCTTCGCCAAGATTTCGGACATCTTCCGCTTCTTTTTTGCCCAGTTTGGGGATGGTGACGGTGTCTCTTCGACCCTGATTTTCTCCAACTCCTCATCCACTGAGCCGGCTGAGGGAACCGCCAGGATTTATGACCCTGAAGGGAATCCACTTTCAGTTGACATCAATGGAGAGGTGCAGGAGGGAAGTTTTACGTTCAACATACCTCCCCTCGGCACTGCCTTCTTCGGAACGGATGGAATTGGTGAACTGATGGTGGGCTCAGCAGAGGTGACGACTACGACTCGGGTGGGAGCCACAATCCTGTTCGCAGGCGGTTTTGGTGTAGCGGGCGTAGGAGCTGTTCAACCTCTGACCAAGTTCGTGTTGCCCCTCGAACTGGACAGCGCCAAAGATCTGAATACGGGGGTGGGGCTTTCCAACCCCTGGTCGACGGCTACAGATGCGACCCTGACTCTGCTCACAACTGATGGCAACCCGGTTCCCAATGGCGGGGCCATGATGACGTTGCCAGCGAAGGGACAGATCGCTCGTTTTCCGAACGAGATCTATGCCGACCAGGGCATCGATTTGTCGAATTTCCAAGGCGGTATGATGGTCGAGGCAGAGGCGCCGATCAACGGCATGGCCATACGCTCTGAGCCGGGGCACTTTGCAGTCCTACCCGTAACCGAAGTCGATTGACTTGATGCTGCTTTGTTTGTGGGCTCTGACGATTGGGATCAGTCCAGTCGTGCGATGATCTCTTCAGCGACTTCGGTAGTAGTCGCCGCTCCTCCCAGATCCGGCGTAAGGACCTTTCCTTCCGTTGTCACCGCGAACAGGGCTTGTTCGATTCTGTCCGCCGCCTGGTTCAGATCCAGATAGCGCAGCATCATCACGGCCGAAAGGGTTGCTGCTATCGGATTCGCGAGGTTCTTTCCGGCGATATCGGGTGCGCTTCCATGGACGGATTCGAAGACCGCACAGCGTTTTCCGAGGTTGGCTCCAGGAACCATGCCCAATCCCCCTACGAGTCCGGCACAGAGATCTGAGATGATGTCGCCGTACATATTGGTCAACAGGAGCAGGTCGAATCTCTCCGGTCTCATGGTCAGCTGCATCGCCAGGTTGTCGACGATGACTTCCTCGTACTCGACCTCCGGGAACTGTTTGGCGACCTTGCGACAGGTCTCCAGAAACAGTCCATCGCTGACCTTCAGGATGTTGGCCTTATGAGCGGCTGAGACTTTTTTTCTCCCCTCCTTCTTGGCGTACTCGAAAGCGAACTGTGCAATTCGCCTGGAGGCGCGCTCGGTGATCACTTTGAGGCTTTGCGTGACGCCGACGGCTACCGTGTGTTCGATTCCGGCGTAGAGGTCCTCTGTATTCTCGCGGATCACGACCAGGTCCACGTCGGAGAAGCGGGAATCGATACCGGGGATGTTCTTGACGGGTCGGACATTTGCGTAGAGATCCAATTCCTTGCGAAGTCCAACGTTGGCACTCGCAAACCCTCGGCGACCGCGGTCGTAAGCGGTCCCTTGAGAGCGACCTTGTTCTTCTTGATCGAGGAAACCACCTCCTCTGGTAGGGGTTTCCCATTCTCGGCAAGCGCTCCACCGCCTGCCGTCCTGAGGTCCCAGTCGATCGTGACCCCAGCGCCCTCCAGGACCTGGACGGCAGCGCCGATGACCTCCGGGCCGATTCCATCTCCGTGGATCAATGTGACTTTCTTCGACACAAGTTGATTCTAACAAACTGGCAGGCCTGCCAGTTTGTTTGATCGGAGCTGGATCATTGAGAAGGAAACTTCGGCCTGGAGACCGAAGCCACGTTTGAGTTTCAGCTTAGTGGGGGGCCCCGGAAGGGCTGGCCCCATTCAAGAAATCAACTGCGGTTCCCTCTCCTATGATCCTCGCTAGCAACCCTGACAGAGCCGTGACCGTGAGGGAGCGGGACCCGACATACCCATTGTTGGAAAAAATGTGCCCGGGGGACAGAGAGGCGCTCTAGTTGATGAAGTCAATGAGAATTCGATCTGTGATCAGATCCCGCTCCCTCACGGTCACGGCTCCGTCAATCTCCGATTCTCCATGATTCCTTCGTAGTTGAAGTTTCAGGTTAGTATCGCCCCCAGAAGCGCCCGCCCCCCTCGGGAAAGGTCATTGTTCCAGAGGTTGGACCCTTACCGGACAGACCTTTAGTTCTGCCGTCTCCGTAATGGGATCGTAACCTGACCCTGTCAGGACATTGATGGGAACGTCGTTGAAACTGAAGCTGGAGAAAACAGTACCTTGTGGCGACTTGCGTGTCGATTTAATCTTGATTCGAATTGAGCCTCGGCGGCTCGATAGTTGGCACCAGTCTCCATCCTTGAGATGCCATTCGACCAGATCATCGGGATGGACCTCCAGGGACTCTTCGGACAGCAGATAGTCGATGCCACGAGCCCGCCCCGTCTGGGTGCGGGTATGGTAGGCCTGGAGTCGTCGACCAGTCGTCAGCCAGACCGGGAACTCTCCGTCGATGGTTTCGGCAGGATCACGATAGTTCAGGACGGAAAACAATCCTCGTCCATTGATGAACTCGTCCCGGTGGAGGATGGGCGTGCCCGGATGTCCTTTGTAGGGCACCGGCCATTGGTATTGTCCGGTTGCGATAAGATCCCAATCCAAACCGGCGTAGATCGGAGAGACGCTGCAGAGCTCGTTGAAGACCTCGCTTGCACTGTCATAGTCAAACCCCTTTAAGCCCATGCGCTGGGCTAGCCGGCTGATCACCCACCAGTCGGGTCTGGCTTCGCCCTGAGGGGTAACGGCCGCACGAACTCGCTGGACTCTTCGCTCGGTGTTGGCAAAGCAACCGTCGGTTTCTCCCCAGGCCGTCGCCGGCAGAACGACGTCGGCCAACTCGGCCGTCTCTGTCAGGAAAATGTCGATCACCACCAGGTGGTCCAGGCTCCTCAAGGCGTGCTCGCCATGGGTTCGATCGGGGTCTGAGACCAAGGTGTTCTCCCCGTCGATCAGCATGGCTCGGATCTGATCTCCCGCTGTCTCGAGGGCCCTCACCTTGGTGATACCCTTTTCCAGATCGATCTTCCGTCCGTAGAGCTTGGCGAACTTTTCCTGGTGGGAGGGTTCGGTTACGGCCTGAAATCCAGGATAGTTGTTGGGCAGTGCGCCAGCGTCGCCTGCCCCCTGAATATTGTTCTGGCCCCGCATGGGATTGATTCCGGTACCTTCCCGTCCCAGGTTGCCCGTCATAAGAGCCAGATTGCAGAGACTCCTGACGTTGTCGACGCCGCAAATGTGTTCGGTGATACCCAGGGTGTAGTAGATAGCCCCTCGGTCGGCACTCCCGTAGAGCAGGGCGGCTGCTTCGATATCTTCCTCGGGTAGTCCAGTAATCGTTGCCGCCCACGAAGGAGTGAAATCCTTCACGTGCTCCAGAAACTCAGATCCACCCGCGGTGCGGTCTTCGACGAACTCGCGATCGACCAACCCTTCGCGACTTATGACGTGTGCCATGGCCAGCAGCAGTGCGACGTCCGAGCCCACACGCAGCGGCAGGTATACGTGAGCCAGCTCGGCCAGTTGGATCCTTCGGGGATCGGCGACGATCATCTTCGCCCCCCGATCCAGCGCCCTTTTCAATCGGGTAGCCGCCACCGGGTGGCACTCGGTCATGTTGGTGCCGATGCAGAAAATGACATCCGGTTTTTCCATGTCGGCCAGGGGATTCGACATGGCGCCGCGACCGATGGTGGCTGCCAGACCGGCAACCGTGGGGGCGTGTCAAGCACGGCTGCAGTTGTCGATATAGTTACTTCCGTATCCGACCCGAATGAGTTTTTGCATCATGTAGTTGGCTTCGCTAGGCGTGCGACCGGAGGCGATGCCGTAGATGCTGTGTCGGCCGTACTGGGCCTCCACCTGCTGAAAGCCCTGAGCGGCTCGGTCCAGGGCCTTGTCCCAGCTGGTCGGGTGCAACTCCCCGTCGGGACCTCGGAGCAGCGGGGCACGCAGGCGATCAGGGTGTTGGACGAAATCGTACGCGAACTGTCCTTTGACGCAAAGGGCCCCTTCATTGGCCGGTCCGTCCATGGCTGGTTGGATGCCAATGAGGCGATCATCCTTGCTCAACAGATCAACCGAACAGCCAACCCCGCAGTAGGGGCAGATGGAGCGAGTTTTCTGAATACCGGATGCAGCCAGTGTCATAGTGATGATTCCTCTCCGCGAGGGGTGCTCTCGTCTAAGACAGCCAACGCCTTGCGATCGGCAAGGGCACCGGTGGGACAGGTCTGAACACACTGCCCGCAAAAAGTGCAGGCCGAGTCCCTCAGAGTTCCATTGAATTCAGTGATGATTTGAGTGTGGAAGCCACGGTTCATGATGCTGATGGCGTAGTCGCCTTCTCGCTCAGCACACACTCGGACACAGCGATTGCAGGAAATACAGAGGTCGTAGTCTCGCAGGATGAACGGGTTGTCGTCCTCCTGAGAACTCACGCCGGATTGCTCCCCCGAAAAGCGTCCGGTTCGCGCCCCGTACCGCTCTACAAGTTGCTGCAGTTCCTGGGAGGCATACCCGCGCAGCGGGTGAACCTCGACCTCCCGGTTCTCGGACACCACCATTTCCAGCAGGATCTTTCGCAGAGCCTCCACCGTCTCGGTCTTTGTCCGTACCACCATGCCCTCGGTAGCCTGCGTAGTGCAAGAAGCTACCGGGTTTCGGATACCGTCCACCTCGACCACACAGAGGCGGCAGCTGCCGAAGGCCTTCAGTCGGGGATCGTAACAGAGAGTGGGAATCTCTTGACCGTGGCGTGAGGCAATCTCGTAGAGGGTGTCTCCTTCGGTGAAAGAGACCTTTTCTCCGTCCAATTCGACCGTCGGCAGAGGGCTTCCTGTACCGTCGCTCATGCGGTCTCCCCTCTCTGCTTCACGTGCTCTACAACCTGCTCTGGAAAGTACTTCATCAGGCTCTCCGTGATTAGAGGTGCTGCCATCCCCAGGCCGCAGGCGCTAACGGATTTCATGGTGCGGCCCAGATCGGTGACTTCGCTTATCCAGGCGCTTGGGTCCCCTGGTCCGTGGCGTCCCCCGAGTCGCTCGGTCAGACGCTGGGTTCCAATGCGACAGGGAAAACACTTACCACACGATTCCTCCGCGAAGAACTCCATGGCTTGGTGTGCCACCTGGACCATGTTACGGGTGTCGTCGAATACCATGATTCCGCCGGCACCCAGGAAAGAACCCTTTTCCCGAATCCCTGGTTCGTCCAGAGTGACGTCCAGGTCATCCCCCGCAAGGAAACCGCCTGAGAGTCCTGCCATCGTGACCGCCTGGATAGAGCGACGGGGAGCTAGCCCGCCCGCCCAGTCGTAGAGTAGGGTGTTGAGCGGCAAGCCCAGGGGAACTTCATAGTTGCCCGGCTCTTGAATGTCACCCGAGAGGCTAATCACTTTGGTCCCGGCCTGGCTGTTCTGGCCAAGGCCTCGGTACCATTCGGCTCCCCGGCGCAGAATCTGGGGCACCGAGACCAAGGTCTCGACGTTGTTCACAGCTGTGGGAAGGTCTTCGAACCCATGGGTTACGGGATAGGGCGGACGATTGCGCGGATAGGGGTGCTTTCCTTCGAGACTGTTCAGCAGCGATGTCTCCTCCCCGCAGATATAGGCTCCGGCGCCTCGGCGCAAATAGATCTGGAAGGAGAAGTCGCCTCCTTGGATGTTCCTTCCCAATAAGGCAGCTTCCTGCGCCTCGACCAACGCTCTCGAGAGCGTCCGCGCAGTCTCGGGGTACTCGTAGCGCAGATAGATAAAGCCACGGCTTGCGCCGGTAGCATAGCCGGCTATCAGCATCCCCTCGATCACCGCATGGGGGTCATAGTCCATGATGGCCCGGTCCTTGAAGCAGCCAGGTTCACCCTCGTCGGCATTGCAGACGATGGTTTTGGGGGTACCCGGAGCATCAGAGACCGCCTGCCATTTGCGGCCGGTGGGAAAGCCGGCTCCTCCTCGTCCCGCCAGTTCACTCTTGTGAATCTGCTCGAGGACGTCAGAAGGAGTCATTTCATCCAAGGCTCGAAGTAGACCTTCGTAGCCCCCACTGTCGCGATATCCTGTCAGGATCTGTCGATTGGGTTCGCGGATAGCCGCGAATACACATTCCTCGATGTCTCCGGGATTGATCACTGGCATCGGGGTGGGCTGTTGCCGTAGGTCGTCTGCTGAGAGGCCAACTAGAACCTGATCTCCGCGGATGACTGGGATTGGATGGTCGCAGAGTCCGGCGCAGGGCATCGGGGTGGCTCCTTCCAGGCTTGCCAGAAGTTGGTCGGCGCCGTGGTACTTGCAGATGGGACCGGTGCAGACCCTTGGAAGGCTCTGGCCGGGCGAGGAGCGTGAGAAGTGGTGGTAGAAGGTAATCGTACCCCAGAGGTCGGCTAGCGGAATCTTGAGTCCTCTTGAAACGGCTCTTATGGCCTCGGAAGAAAGATGTCCGTCTCGATCATGGAAAGCGTGGAGCAGGGGAAGTAGAGGAGCTAGCTCCTCCAGCCAATGCTCGATGAGCTCCTCGTCGTTGGGCTTGACCATCGCCAGAATGGTAACATGGAATCGGGTCCCGAGATCGGGATGGCCCTCACCGGGCGAGAACTGGAGCGCCGACGCCCTTCCGCTCCGCAAACGCTGTCGCTGGGACTGTTTGACAAACGTGTGCGGCCGTCTAGAATGAATCTGACTGCCTGGCCCAGGGCCAGGGATTCGGCCGCCTGATCAGGCGATATTTTTCTGGCCCCGGAGTAGAGTAGCATAGTGACCGAATTATCCTCACCTATTTCCAGGCGTGGCTTCCTTAAATCAGGAGCAGCTCTAACTGTTACCGGATTTGGTTTCGACCTGACCCGGGCTGCAGCACAGGTCAGGGAGCTGAAGATCTCCCGTACGACACAGACACGCAGTGTCTGTCCCTACTGTGCGGTGGGCTGCAGCGTCGTCATCCACACGCTGGGGGATAAGTCCAAGAACGTGGAGCCCACCGTAGTTCACGTTGAGGGCGATCCCGACAGTCCCATCAATCGCGGCACACTCTGCTCTAAGGGAATCTCGCTGAAGCAGTTCATCGTAAATGAACGACGCCTCACCCGGCCGCTTCACCGGGCTCCGGGTTCCAAGGAATGGAAGGTCATCCCTTGGGAAGAGGCGGTGGATCGAATGGCCGGCCTGATCAAGGAGACGCGGGACAAGGGATTCGAAGCCCAGGACCCTGAGGGAAGAACTGTCAACAGACTCTCCAATCTGGCCCTGATTGGCGGTTGTACCGACACCAACGAGATCAACTATCTTCTGGGCAAGCTCCGCTTCGGTCTCGGAATCCAAGCCTACGAAAACCAGGCCCGCCTTTGACACGGTCCAACGGTGGCCAGTCTGGCCGCCACCTTCGGCCGGGGAGCCATGACCAATGGCTGGACCGACGTCGCCAACTGCGACGTGGTCCTGGTCATGGGCGGGAACCCAGCTGAGAATCATCCGGTGGGCTTCCGCTTCGCGATAGAGGCCAAGAAAAACCGGAAAGCCAAACTGGTCTGCATCGATCCGCGCTTCAACCGAACTGCAGCCGTTTCGGACTACTACGCCCAGATCCGTGCCGGAAGCGACATTGCCTTTCTGGGAGGCCTGATCCGGTATGCACTGGAGCAGGGTCTGTACCACGAAGAGTATGTGCGCTTGCACACGAATGCGCCCTTTCTGGTCCGAGAGGACTTCGGTTTTGCCGATGGACTTTTCAGTGGCTGGGACGTCCAAGAGGAGCGCTACGACAAGTCGACCTGGCAGTACCAGCTGGACTACCGAGGGTATGCCAAGACGGATCCCAGGTTGGAGCACCCGAACAGCGTGTTTCAACTGATGAAGACGCACTATTTTCGTTACACTCCCGAGAAGGTGGCGGCCATCTGTGGTTGCACTTCTGAGGAGTTTCTCGGTGCCGCCAGGATCATTTGCTCCAGCGGTAGGGCAGACCGGCGAGGCACCGTGCTTTACGCGCTGGGTTGGACTCAGCACAGCCATTCGGTTCAACTCATCCATGCCGCCGCCATGCTGCAGTTGCTCCTGGGGAACATCGGCGTGCCGGGAGGTGGGGTCAACGCTCAACGGGGCCATTCCAACATTCAGGGTGCCACCGATCTGGGCGCCTGGAACATGTTGCCTGGATACCTCAAGGTTCCGAAGGAGTCACAGACCTCGCTCCGGAAGTACAACAACGAGAACTCGCCGCGTCCTCTGCGGCCGGACGCCATGAACTACTGGTCCAATACCTCGAAGTTCATGGTGAGTCTGCTAAAAGCCTACTACGGTGCTTCAGCCACCAAAGCCAATGACTTCGGTTACCACAACCTGCCCAAGATCGGTCCCGATGAGAATCACAGCTGGGGACATATCTTCGACAAGATGTACGAGGGCAAGATAGAAGGACTCATCTCGTTCGGCATGAATCCGGTGGCGGGAGGCCCCAACACGGGAAAGATGATCTCAGCGCTCGGTAAGCTGAAATGGCTCATCGTGTCCGAATGTTTTGAAACCGAGACCTCGTCCTTCTGGAAGGCCAGCCAGCTGGCTGGTGAGTACTATTCGTCGAAATTGGATCCTGAGGATATAAAAACCGAGGTTCTCCTGCTTCCGGCAGGGTGCTTTGCCGAGAAGGATGGGACCTTCGTCAACTCCTCCCGCTGGCTTCAGTGGAAGGAAGCGGCCCTGGATCCACCGGGCGAAGCCAAGAGGGACCAGGAGATCATCGCCAGGGTTTTTCTCCGGCTGAGAGAGCTCTATCGCACCGAGGGAGGCACCTCTCCCGAGCCGCTGCTCGACATGACCTGGGACTACTCCAATCAGACCTCGCCGTCACTGGTGGAGGTGGCAAAGGAGATCAGTGGGGGATATGTCGACAGTGGAAAGCAGGTTGATGGATTCGGACAGCTGAAGAACAACGGCTCCACCCTCTGTGGTAACTGGCTCTACTCGGGATCCTTTACCGAGGCTGGCAACATGATGGCACGGCGAAGCCGCGAGGATCCCAGCGGGCTGGGATTCCATCATGAGTGGGCCTGGAGCTGGCCGGCCAACCGAAGGGTCCTGTACAACCGGGCTTCAGCCGATGAAAAGGGGCAGCCCTGGGATCCCACCCGGGCTGGCATCAGATGGGACGGAAAGAGCTGGAAGGGAGATGTTCCCGATTACAAGAGCGATGCCGCTCCTGACTCGTTTGGATCTTTCATCATGCTTCGAGAAGGGGCCGCCAAGCTGTTTACACCTGATTTCGCCGAAGGCCCTTTTCCCGAGCACTACGAGCCGGTCGAATCCCCCGTTGACAATCTGATGCATCCGAATGTCGGTCGAAACCCGGCTGCCCTTATCTACAAAAGCGACTTGGACACTTTAGGATCCCGCGAGCAGTTTCCCTTCGTGGCGATTACCTACCGGCTGACCGAGCATTTTCACTACTGGACCAAGAACGTCGATGCCACGTCCCAACTGCAGCCCAGCTTCTTCGTCGAGTTGCCGCAGGCACTTGCCGACGAAAAGAATATCGCAAACGGAGATTTGGTCCGTGTTACTTCAGCGCGAGGTGCTGTGGAGGGTCGAGCTCTGGTCACCCGTAGAATGCGGGGACTCACGGTGGACGGCAAGACGGTCTATCATGTCGGATTACCCATCCACTGGGGGTTTCTGGGTCGTGTCACAGGTCCCTTGGTGAACAACCTCAGTCCCTCAGTCATGGATCCAAACTCGGGGACGCCGGAATACAAAGGGTTCCTGGTGAACTTGGAGAAGGTATAAACCGTTGAGTGGATCCCAGATCGTCGCCAAGCTAATCGATACGACCACCTGCATCGGTTGCAAGGCCTGTGAAGTCGCCTGCCAGGAATGGAATGATCACGAGTTTACCCTGAGCGATCTGCCCGGGACCTATCAGACAAAGCCCGATCTGGAGCACGAGTTCTGGAACCTGATCAAGTTCACCGAAGAAGAGCGAGATGGTCAGATATCGTGGTTCATGTCCAAGTACCAGTGCATGCACTGCGCGGATCCTGGCTGCCTGGCCGCCTGTCCTGCTCCGGGCGCCATCTTCGTCCGGGACAACGGAATCGTGGACTTCGACCACGATGTTTGTATCGGTTGCGGCTACTGTATTACGGCTTGCCCATTCGATGTGCCGCGGCTTAGTCCCAAGACGGAGAAGGTGTACAAATGCACCCTGTGCTCCGATCGCACAGCGGTCGGATTGGAGCCGGCCTGTATCAAGGCTTGTCCCACCAATTGCCTGACCTTTGGGAGTAGGGAAGACCTTTTAGCCAAGGCCGAGAGTCGCGTCGAGACGCTGCAAGCCGACGGCATCGAACAGGCCGGCGTGTACAATCCGGCCGGCGTCGGAGGGACCAACGTGCTCTACGTCCTGGCCCAGGCCGACCGGGTTGAGGCCTATGGGTTGCCCAGGGATCCCCAGATAGCCTGGACGGTCGCGCTCTGGAAGGGCCCCTTGAAGTGGTTGGGCAGCGCGGCCCTTATCGGAGGTGTACTGGGGACCTTCTTCCACTATCTGCGCTATGGTCCCAAGGAGGAATCTGATGCCAAAAAGTGACTCGAAAAGGATCGAGCGCTTCAGTTTCTTCGAGCGTAGCCTTCATTGGATGGCGGCACTGAGCTTCGTTTATGCCGGGTTGACGGGGCTCGCCCTATGGTCGCATCGTCTCTACTGGCTGGCCTCGATTTTTGGAGGAGGTGTCACTGTGCGCGCCTGGCATCCCTGGGGAGGGATTGTCTTCAGCCTGATCCTGGGGCTGATGTTCCGCAATTGGGCCCGCCAGATGCGCTTGGACAAGGAAGACCGAGAGTGGCTTCGCCAGGCCCACCGCTATGCCGTCCACGACGAGTCGGGTCTTCCGGAATCCGGTCGCTTCAACGCCGGCCAAAAGATGCTTTTCTGGACCCAGTGTTTCCTTACCCTGCTGCTCTTCGCCAGTGGAGTAGTGCTCTGGTGGCCGACCTTCATGCCCCGATCGCTTAGCCTTGCTGCGATCCTGATACATCCAGCAATCGCCGTGCTGTCCCTGGTGGCTATCATCGTACACATCTATATGGGTACCGCCGCTGTCCCTGGCGCCTTTCGCGGCATGATCCGTGGATGGGTTGGCCCGCGCTGGGCTGCCTCCCATCATCCCAAATGGTATCGAGAGACTTCGAAGCGCTAAGTGTCAGCCGGATATCCCGGGCGAGATCCCTTTCTGGTCGCTATCCGTCCTCCCAGGAGGTCCTGGATTTCTTCGTCGGACTGGTGTCATTTCAGCAAAGTATCTTCGAACAGCTCGGGGAGCGAAGGGCCTTGTCCACCCTTTACACTCCACTGGTCGGTCTGATTGACAGAATCGGTCCCCAGCCGATGCGCGAGAGAGCCTCGATCCTGGGCGAGGCCAGCCTTCGTAGGGCACTCGAAGACTATTGGGGTCAAGTAGACACCTGCTCGGCCGATAGCCTCTTCGCGAGAGTGTTGCTGCAACCTCATACCATCAAGCTGGATCCGGAGTCGGCATCCGCCGTTCCTGAGCGATGTCCACGCTGCGGCCACCGACCTCAAGTTTCGGTTTTGAGGCCCGAAGGCCATGGCAAGGCGCTTTCGCTGGTCTGTTCTCTCTGCCTGCACGAGTGGCCCTTTCCTCGGGGGAAATGTGCGGCCTGCGGGGAGGACGATGAGAAGAGGATGTCTCACTATGCGGCATCCGGCTTCGATCACATCCAGGTGGTCGCTTGCGAGGCTTGTCAGACCTATCTCCACAGCGTCGATCTGTCGAGGGAAATTGCGGCCGTGCCTGAAGTGGACGAATTGGCGGCGCTTCCACTGGACATCTGGGCGCAACAGCAAGGATTTCGTAAGCTCCAACCAAACTTTGCTGGGATCTGAAGTCCCGCGATCGAGCAGCAGATGGTATTCTCAGCGCCATGAAATCGGTTAGGGCAGGAGCAGATATCGGTGGAACATTCACTGATGTCGTCGTGATTGGCGACGATGGTAGGGTACTCGTCATGAAGGTTGCCAGCACGCCTGAAAACTATAGCCAAGGCGTTGTCGACGCGCTCTCGCAAGCGCTCCGGAAACTTGATGTCGAACCGGAAGAGGTTGCCGAGGTCAGCCATGGGTTCACGGTGGCCAGCAATGCGATCCTGGAGCGTAGGGGCGAACGAACTGCGCTGATTACGACCGAAGGGTTCCGGGACGTCCTCGAGCTGGCTCGCATCCGAACCCCTCGGCTCTACGACTTGTACTATCGCAAGCCAGTCCCTCTCGTTGAACGGCGTCTCCGGCTCGAGGTCAGGGAGCGCGTAGACTTCCAGGGCGAAGTGCTTTCCGACCTGGAAATGTCCGACGTGGAACGCGCCGCCGATTTTCTCATCAGGGAGGGTATCCGATCGGTCGCGATCTCTCTGATTCATTCCTATGCCAATCCGGATCACGAGAATCGGATCGCAGACTTTCTTCAGAGTAGGATTCCGGACTTGAGCCTCTCGGTCTCGAGCTCCCTGCTGCCAGAGATGGGTGAATACGAGCGCACCAGCACGACCGTGATTAATGCCTATGTGCGTCCGATCGTCTCCAGCTATTTGACCGAGCTCGAGCAGAAAGTGGGTCAAATGGGAGTCCGGGTGCCGCTGACCGTGATGCAGTCCAGCGGTGGCCTGTCCCCCGTGGAGTTAGCTGTCGAAAAGCCGATGTACTGTGTTGAATCGGGACCGGCCGCGGGTGTGGTGGCCGCTTTTCATCTTGGTCGCCGGCTTGGTCTCAGCGACATGATCACGTTCGACATGGGAGGTACCACTGCCAAAGCCTCGATCATCGAAGACGGGGAGATGCTTCGGGCGCCGGAGTACGAGGTTGGAGGAGGGATGAGTGTCGGACATCGTCTTCTCAAGGGCAGTGGATATATTCTTCGAGTGCCCACCCTCGATCTAGCGGAGGTGAGTGCGGGAGGCGGCAGCGTAGCCTGGGTGGACAAGGGAGGAGCCCTTCAAGTCGGACCCCAGAGCGCTGGGGCTGTCCCTGGCCCGGTCTGCTATGACAAAGGCGGCTCCGACCCGACGGTCACCGACGCCAATACACTTCTGGGGTATCTCAATCCTGACCACCTGTTGGGCGGAGAGTTTCCTCTCAACCGATCAGGAGCAGAACGGGCGCTTTTCGATCTGGGGCAACCTCTGGGTATGGATGCCATCGAGTCCGCCTACGGTATTCATCGACTGGTAAATTCCAACATGGCGCGTGCCGTCAGTGCCGTTTCCCAGGAGCGAGGCCGAGATCCACGTCGCTTTACTCTGGTCGCTTTCGGGGGAGGAGGGCCCGTCCACGCCACCGGCCTGGCACGCACCCTGGGTATCAAGAGAATCATCATCCCGCCTTCCCCGGGTATCTTCAGCGCCTTCGGGCTCCTGTTTGCGGACGTCGAGCACCACTTTTCCCGTAGCTATTTGAAGGAGTTTTCAAACCTCGATCTGGTACGGGTAAATCAGATGTTGAAGGATCTGGTTGATCAGGGACGAGACCTGTTGTTGGCCGAGGGGTTCCCGCGGGAACGACAGGAGATCATGAGCCAGGTTGATATGAAGTATGTGGGGCAGACCTCCCACCTTCCGGTGAACCTGCTCCAGAAGGAGTTTGATTCTACC
The DNA here is from genome assembly GCA_965219005.1 of Acidobacteriota bacterium. Classification (GTDB taxonomy): domain Bacteria; phylum Acidobacteriota; class UBA6911; order RPQK01; family JAJDTT01; genus CAUZIZ01. The sequence continues at coordinate 2,260,490 of CBDCMS010000004.1, forward strand.
TCGCTGGCACAGTTGGGCGAGAGCTTCCAGAAGGAGCACGAGCGGACCTACGGTTATCGCCTCGATGGTCCGTTTCAGCTGTGCGGACTCAAAACCGTAGCGAGAGGCATCTCGTTGAAGTCAAGAGTCCCGGAATCCGTCAACTCCATCACTCCAGTGCCCAAGCCTGGTCCCGGACAGCGCCAGGTTTTTTTCGGATCGCCGCACCAATGGGTGCTGACGCCGGTCGTGAGCCGTTCAGGACTTGAGAATTCCACGGAAGGACCGCTAGTGGTAGAAGAGTATGATTCAACTACGATTGTGCCACCTGGCTGGCTCGCCGCTTTGGACTCGTTCAATAACATCACGCTGGAGCACGTCTAGCCGATCAGAGGAGCGTCTATGATAGGATCTCAAGAAACCGATCCCGTGACCCGCGAAATCATCAAGAACTATCTCTACAGCGCGGCCGATACCATGGCGCTCACCGTGGTTCGGACTGCCTGCTCGGCGGTGGTCAAGGACGGGATGGATTTCTCGACTGCCATCTTCAATGAGGCTGCTGAGCAAGTTGCGCAGGGCTTAACACTGCCCTTCCATGTAGGAGCCATGAAGCCGGCGCTAGACGCGGTAATAGAGAACTTTGAGACCGATGTCCGGCCTGGCGACATTTTTGCCAACAACGATCCCTACGAGGGAGCCAGCCACCTCCCGGATATCTTTCTGTTCAAACCTGCCTTCCAGGCGGAAACGCTGGTGGGTTGGACCTGCGTGATTGCCCATCAGACCGACATCGGTGGGCGGGTGGCAGGTGGGAACGCCTGTGACAACACCGAAATCTATCAGGAGGGTCTCCGGATTCCGCCAATCAAACTGTACGAGGAGGGCGTTCGGAATAGCGCCGTCTGGCGAATTCTGGAGAAAAACGTAAGGGTTCCTTCCAAGGTTCTGGGTGACGTTCTGGCCCAGACCTCAGCCTTGCGCCAGGGAGAGCGTGACCTGCTCCGGCTGGTGGAGGAGTATGGCCTCGAGGAGCTTCGCCACTACATGACGGAGATTATCGATCATACGGAACGACTCACCCGGGCTGAGATTGAGCGCCTTCCCAACGGAACTTGGGAGTTCACCGACTATATCGACGACGATGGAATCACCCCCGACCCGATCGCCATCCGGGTCAAGGTGGTAATTGAAGGTGATGAGATGGTCGTGGACTTCGCCGGCACTTCGCCCCAGGCCAAGGGTTCCATCAACCCCAATCTCGCCTACACCAAGTCGACCGTATATGCCGTCTTCAAGTGTCTGACCGATCCCGATATCAATGCTAACTCCGGTTTCTTCCGTCCCATTACGGTCCGGGCGCCTGAGGGTTGCTATGTGAACCCCCAGCATCCCGCAGCTGTAGCCGCGCGAGGCTTGGGAGGATTTCGAATCGGTCACGCCGTTTTTGGAGCGATGGCAAAGGCTCTACCCGATCGAGTGCCCGCCGCCTGGGGTGGAGGGGAAATAGGGGTGAGCTTCGGCGGATACTTTCCGGATGGAAAACCTTTCGTGTTCCTGGAGTTCAACAACGACGGCCCTCGGGGTGGAGGACCCTATTTCGATGGTGCGGATGGGGCCGCCGCACCGATTACGAACATGGCGAACACGCCCATCGAGAGCATCGAAGCCGAGCAGCCTCTCTTGATCAAGCGCTACGGGTTCGTCGCCGACACCGGTGGAGCGGGCAAGTACCGGGGGGGACTAGCGATGGAACGTGAGTACGAGCTTCTGGCAGATGAGGCGACTGTGCAGATACGTTCCGATCGCACCAGATTTCTACCCTGGGGAACGCGCGGAGGAGGCCCGGGTACCCGCACATACAGCATCCTCAACCCCAGCACCCAGAATCAGGTTCTTCCCTCCAAGTTCTTGAAACAGCTGACCAAGGGAGACGTCTACCGCCTGGTCCAGGCGGGTGCCGGAGGTTATGGGGATCCTCTGGAACGAGATCCAGAAGCTGTCCTGAGCGACGTTGTTCAAGAGAAGGTCAGCCTCGAGCAGGCCCAAGTCCAATACGGTGTTGTCGTCGACCCGATAACACACGAACTAGATCTGGAGCCGACGCGAAAGCTAAGAGAACGGCTGCGAAACGAGCGAGAACCGCTCATCCTGGAGCCTTGGGTAGTAGCTGCGGGAGACGAAAGGAACTGACCTGGCACTTGAACCATTCGTCTGAACGTCCGCACGCGACAGCCGCGCAGGGAGCTGAATGTCAGCAAAATCACCCCCAGCTCCGAGGAGTAAGGGGAACTGAAGTTTTCCAGAGTGGCCGCTGGCGCAAGCGCTCCTTGCCTGGAGCCAATCTGGAGTTCTACAAAATGATCCAACTAAGGAGGTCTCATGTCTTCCAACCGCAGGAACTTTCTAAAAACTGCAGCAGCAGGGGGAACCGCTGCAGCGTCCAGTGCTCTGGCGGGGGTATCAGCAGTTCAGGGACCGGGTAGCCCTGGCGCGACACAGAACAATCGCCCTCCCTTTCGACTCATCTGGGAAGGCGAATGGAACGATATTCCGTGTTCGGATTACCCCTTGACTCCGGAAAAGTGGGCTCAGGAGTCGATCGCGCCGATCGTCAACACCGACGTCGATGCCCTGGTCTACAACCTGTGCAGCAGCGACGGCTATGTGGCGGAGCTCGAGAACGGCGAGCTGCTGCTCGGCAATGTGAAGCAGTTTGACGATTCCTGGATCTGGCGTTACCGGGAGAACACCAAACGACTGATCGAGGCGGGGTCCAATCCCCCGGATCTGGCGGTCAAGTATGGTCGCAGGCATGGGTTGAAGATCTTCCCGGCCATCCGCATGAACGATGCCCACGACCAATACTTTCTTCCCGAGGTCAGCGACTTCAAGCTGAAGAATCCGCAAAACCTCCTCGGCAATCCCCACTGGGGTGAGAAAGAGCAAGAGGAATATCCACTGGATAGGATGGAGTGCTTCACCTGGGGTATGTTCGATTTCTCCCATAAGGCGGTGCGTGACCACAAGCTGGCCATCATCAACGAGTTTGCAACCCGTTGGGATAACGACGGAGTGATGCTGGATTTCGATCGGGATCCCATGTTCTTCTGGCCGCCTCAGGGCGGTGGAGGCAAGCGGGAGAATCGGGAGAAAATGACCGATCTGATCCGATCCGTGCGTGCCACCCTGGACAAAGTCGAGACAGAACGAGGAAACAAGCAATTCCTGATGGTACGCTTGATTCCCAGCATCGAGGTTTGCCATGAGCGGGGATTGGATGTCGTCACCTGGGTTAAGGAAGGTCTGGTCCAGGTGATTATTCCCGGCTCAGGCTTCGCTCCCCTGACGCTGGACCCGAAGCCCTGGCTGGAGCTGGTGGAAGGAAAGGAATGTTGGATCTTCCCAGGAAACTGGCACTGGAGGCCCACCAGGGAGACGCGGGCCTGGGCCGCTCAGATGCTCGACCAGGGAGCCCATGGGCTCTACCTCTTCAACTGGGGTCATCTTCTGATGGGGTACCGGCCGGGAGACCGACCACCACCCCCGATTCTGGGACGCACGGAATGGCGCAATCAAGGCGGTTCGGTCTGGAGGAGTGAGCTCGATTCCGATTACTACACCACCTTGAATGAGATTGGTGACATTCGGAAGGTGCAGTTCAAGGCCAAGACCTACCTACTGGATTCGCATCCGCACGAGCTGATCGAGAGACATGGAAGAACCCACGGAAAGCTGTTCCGCGAATACCGGGCGATCGATGACGTGGTTCTGCCCATCACCCTTTCGGTCGGCCGGCACGAGGTTCCCTTCCGGATCGGCGACGATCTCGCGCTAGCTCAGAAAGCCGCCTTCGATCCCCGAGCCAGGCTCAAGATGGTGATCGTCAATACCACTTATCCAGACCGTTTCAGCGTGACACTGAACGACACCCCTCTGGATGACGCGACCCGTACGACTCGAGATGTTTACATCATGAACAACTTCACTCGGGTGGAGTATCCCCTTCCGGTGGGAGCACTCGAGAGAGGCAAGAACCGGCTGAGGATTGAGATGCATGAAACCAATCCCCAGATGCGAGTGGATCCCGTCCTCGATAGCGTGGAGATTGAGATCGACTACGCATGAGCTCTGAGCCAAAAGGGTTGCCGAAGTATGACAAGCGCCGGATCGTCCACATCAAGGGCGTGGACCATCCCGAGTCCATCGGCGTTGGACCCGGTGGTGAAGCATATACTACCGGGACCGGGTGTCAGGTGTATCGCCTGGACCTGGGCAACAACACCGCGGAACAGTTCGCTCAAACTGAATCTCGCTGCCTGGGCTCCGTAGTCGACTCGCAGGGAAATCTGTATCTGGCACACACCGCGGGTAATGTCCTCAAGATCTCGCCCGACGGGGAGACCCGGGTTTACGCTACGGGGCCAGGCGGCCAACCTTTCCTCTGCACCAACTACCCTGCCTTCGACAAGCGGGGAAATATGTATCTATCGGACAGTGGTGATTGGTCGGAGAAGATCAACGGCCACATCTACCGGGTGAAGCCCGGAGGAGGAGAGGCTGAACTCTGGTACCCGGAGCCGGTAGACACCCCAAACGCCATTGCACTCGATGCCGGCGAGGGGTACCTCTACTTCGTCGAGACCCACGGCGGTGCCATCGCACGGATCGAGATCAATGAGAATGGTTCGGCGGGTGGTTTCGAGAGAGTGGTACACATGCCGCGCCACGTGCCCGACGGCATCGCTTTCGACAGGGACGGAAGACTCTGGATCGGTTGCCATCGCCCTGACGCGATCTATTGCTTCGATCTCGGCTCCAAACGCCTGGAGCTGTTCTGTCACGATTGGGCGGGAGAGGCGCTGCGAGGGCCGACGGATGTCTCGTTCGCGGGGGCCGACCGTGAGATCATGCTGGCCGCTTCTCTGGACAACCTGGTAGTCCACCGTTTCGACGGAACCGGTGTGAAAGGACTGAAGCTCACGAATCCAGTGATAGTGTCTAGCTGAGAGGTCGGCCCGGACAATCCCGATTCCGAGTCAATCCGAAAGGAGATTTCAGGAGGACTCCATGAAGATCAGTGACATCAAAGTGCACATCATGAGCGTTCCCCGCCCCGATGGCAGCGGGGTCTTGCGCAACTGGATCTTTGTTGAGGTCTTTACCGACGAAGGGATCACGGGAATCGGGGAAGCTACCACCGAATACCACGAATTGGCTATCAAAACCCAGATCGAGACGGAACTGAAGCCCCGGCTGCTGGGTATGGACCCAACCGACATCGAGCGGATCTGGCAGCTCGGATACCGGGACTTCTGGTGGCGGCGAGGTGTCGTGCACTGCAGTGCCCTGAGTGGTATCGACCAGGCACTGTGGGACATCAAAGGCAAGGCTGCGGGACTTCCCGTGTTCAAACTGCTGGGTGGCGCGGTTCGAGAGAAGGTTCGCTGCTATGTCCGTTATGGCCCCGAGTTCTATGGGGTCCCTCTCGAAGATGCCGTGCGGGCTGCTCTCGAAATGGGATTCGACGCATTCAAACTGGGCTTCGCCATGGTGACGAAACCCTACGACATGCATCGACAGACGGAAATAGCCATCGCGGAGCACACCAGGGTACGGGAGATCCTGGGTCCCCAGGCCGCGCTGATGATCGATGCTGCGGCCATGTTTGACCCACAGTCTGCACACCGTCTGATTGCGGGGTTACGGCCCTTGGACATGACTTTCGTTGAAGAGCCGACAAGCATGGACACCATCGAGCCGACACGGCGACTAAAGCGGGATCACCCCGACGTCAAGATCGCTTTGGGAGAGCGATTGATCACCCGCTGGGACTTCCGCCCCTGGTTCGAGCAGCAGGCGATTGACGTCTGCCAGGCCGACACCTGCCATGTCGGTGGAATCAGTGAGCTGATGAAGATTGCCCACTTCGCCGAGGTTTACGGGATTCTGATGGCACCGCACAATCCCTACGGTCCGGTCGCGCTGGCAGCATGCGCTCATGCCGCCGCGGCCATGCAGAACTTCCTGATCCTGGAACACTGTCCGATCCAGCCCTGGTTTCATCGGGTGCAGCGGGTTGAGATTCCGGTCCGACAGGGTCATATTAAGGTCGCAGAACTTGCCCAGCATCCAGGGCTGGGCGTAGAACTCGACATGGAGCTCGTCCGCTCACGCAGTCAACACCTCCCGATGGAGGCTACCCGCTACACCACCGTGGACGGCTCCACGCCGTTGCTTTAATCTCCACGGCGGGAGAAGAATGGGAGAAGAAGATGAAACTAGGCTTGTCGCAGGCATCCTATCGCTGGTTGTGCTATCCCCCGCTTCGTCATGACAACGCCGGTATTTACCTGTTCAACGTGACGGATCCGGCCTTCCTCAACTATGGACGTCCGCTTCCGTATGTAAATTCGCTTCAGGGTCCGGCCCCAGGAAACCACATTGAATGGCTGATCGAGAGATGCGCGCAGCTGCACCTGTCCCCCCTCTATATGACTTCGACCTGGTTGGAGAGCGACGAACACGCGCGCCGTGTGAAGGACCAGTTCCAGGAGCAGGGAGTTGGATTGATCGCCGGCGGGAACGCTGATTTTGCCGCCGAAGGTTCTACCTGGGAGGCAGAGCGAGCCAAGTTCGTCCGCCATATGGAGCTAGGCAAGGCAGCGGGGGCCGACCTGATCGTAGCCGTACACAACGGGGCCATCGAGCACAATCACTTCTCCAAGGACCCACCGGTCGAGGTCCAGATGGAGCGTCTGATCGTCAACTTCCGCCAGCTCTGCCAGGAGGCCGAGCGCATCGGAATCGTCATGGCCCTGGAGAACCACATGGATTACCGCTGCTCGGAAATTGCCGTGGTGATCGAGGGTGTGGATTCTCCCTGGCTCCGGGTAAACTTCGATTTCGCCAACTCCTTCAGCGTCATCGAGGATCCGGTAGATGCCGTCAAGGCCGTCGCGCGCTGGACGGTCATGACCCACGTAAAGGATATGCGTGTCCAGCCGAAAACCCTGGAAGGTGAGCCCAAGATCATGCTTTCGACACTGGGCGAGGGCTCTGTGGACATTGACACAATCATGCAGGTTCTGAGTGCGGAAGCACCGGACCCCGAGAACCTACCCCAGTGTCTGGAAATCGCTCCCCTGCCAGATCAGGACCCGGATCTGTGGATCCGCACCAGCATCCGTTGGCTGGACCAACACTATGGGCATCTTTTCGCCGATTCAGCGGCTAGGGCGGATGTGGGCCGACCAAGCCGATGACTGACCTAAGCTCGCAACCAACCGACCCCAACGCGGGAACGGCTCGACTCCCAGTCGTCGCAGTTGTCGCCATCATCAGCTTTTTCTACACCGCTATTCTGGATTACCTGGTGCCCTTGTATTTCGGCGCGCTGAGCGAAGTCGCTGCGGCCACCGGAGACAGCTATCCGGCGGATATCTGGTCGAAGCTGGTCATGTACCGCGTGACTCCCTGGATCATTGGGCCAACCCTGGCGGGACTATTGGCACGACGCTACGGTGAGAGAGTGGTGTGGTGCGGTGCCCTGTTGGGAAAGGTCGTTGATCCCTTCATATTGGTGCTTTACCCGGACCCGGTCGCCATTCGCCTGCTGGCGCTTTGGCAAGGCTGCACCGGCTCACTCATGTGGATTTCGGGAATCTCCCTGGCACAGATGGTGTCGCCCGGCCGGAAGGGTCTTTCCAACGGGCTGATGATGACCTCTCTCGGAGTCGGCAGTCTGCTCGGCCCGGTCTGTGGTCGAGCACTACTGAATCGGCAGGAACTCGGTGATCTGGCGTCCGGGGCACGCTGGACTGAAGTTTGGAGTCAGCTGTTCGCTTTCCAGCCGATGACCGGTAGGCCGGTCGTCGTTGACTTCGAGCTGGTGTTCTTGCTGCTGGCTGCCATCACCTTCAGCGGCGCCATCCTGGTCGGTGTCTGGGGACAGAGAAAGGGTCGCTACCGGGGACAGTCTGCCTTCAGTTGGAATCAGACACTGGAGGATTTGACTCGGCTGGTGAGAAACAGCAAGTTCTGGGCCCTGGTCGTCGGCCTCTGTCTGCTGGGAGGTCCGCTGTTTCAAGCCTCGAACCAGTTCCTCCCCTACCGCGCCCAGGACATTGGACTTATTACTGGATCACAGGATCAAGGCTGGATCTGGCTCCAGTTGCTGAAGACCCTGATGTGGATCCCGGGCGGCGTGGCCGTTGGACTGTTGGCAGGTCGCAGGGCAGCGGGGGTCGCCGCTGTGTCGATACTCGCCATTTACGCCCTGTCCACCCTGGCCATCGGCCTCTCTGGCTTTGCCTGGCAGCTATTTCTCTTCGTGGCCACATTTGAATTCGTGCGCCAGTTCATGCGCTGGTCTCATGCGGGCTATCTCTCAGAGCACCTCCCCGGCGATCTGCGATCGACCGCAATCGGCGTGGCCATTACCTTTTCCGGGTTGGGCAGCGCCATCTACGGTTGGACAGCCGACGGCCTATGGGATCCCGCAACTCAGTCCTCACTACCCTTCTACACCGCAGCCACCATTGGCATCATCGGCAGCATCGGACTGTTTATCTTTGACCGCTTTCGACCCATTCGTGACGAAGAGTAGATTGGGTCCAGGTAAGACCGATTTTCCAGATTTCAGGTCACTGGTCACCTACGCCGAAGGCGTTGCTGCGAGTAGCCCAGGGTTGGCGATGCGAAGCGAGCTACCCTGGGTCCAAGTCAACCCGTGTCTTTCTACACTGAAAGTGTTGTTGCCAGAACGTTCCCTAGGGGGTCGAAGGAACATACACCCGGAGGCAATAACCCCGTTGGGGTATCGCAGATGAGCGATCTAGACCCAGGGTAGCTCGCTTCGCGTCGCCAACCCTGGGCTACGCGCAATAACACCTTCGGTGTACGAAGATATCTCAAGTACGCCCGTCCATCGCCAAATCAATCGCTTACGCCTTTCTTGCCCCCGAATCTACAAATCCAGTTCACCTTAGCGAGAGTCTTTGGCAGCCCCGCGAATCGGGAATCCCCGCTCCGCTTCCTGTTCCATGATGAAGGCGCGGGACTTGGCATGCCGGTAGAGGACATTGTTGATGCTCAACAACATTCCGAGGTCGGATTCGTCCCGCACCACGCCGGCAAAGTGGGTTACTGCGCTGCGAGCCAACCTTACCGACTGGGCCGCCAGCTTCTTGACTTCTATTCGCTTCTTCAAAACCTCTGCCGGATCTCGGTGCCGGCGAGCCTGTTGACCTTCATCGAAGGCGATTCCAAGTGCCCGGATCGTTTCTAGCAACCGCAGGTAGTCTATAGCCATCTCCGACCGGGCCACGAAATACTCAAGGTATTCCTTCCCCTGTTTCGTTGAATGATCGGAGGCGCTCCGCAAATGGCGAAGGGCCCGCTCATAGGTTTCGAGGGCTTGGTCAAGCTCCGGGTAGTCTGCCTTCTCCACGTGGTAGTGCTCTTCCAAGAGGCCCGGCATCGGGTTGCCGTAGATGATCCACTTTCCATGACGGCGTTGAGCCAGGAAGCGGGTCGCCTCATCGACTGCGTCAAACCCACGGATCACGTCTTCGACTGCCTCCCTTCCACAGATTGGTTTCAAGTGTTCCCTATAGAAGGTCTCCGGGCTTTCAAGCTCCCAGGAAGCGCTTGCTAGATAGGCCGAGGTGGGAACCATGTCGCCCAGGGTCCAGTAGCGCACCATGTAGCCGTCCAGGCCGTACTGCCGCATGGCTTGAAGCGATTGATAGACGGAAGAGCTGGGCAGTTGAGGCAGGACCGACATGCTGTCGCCCTGCAGGGTCAACCAGAAGTAAGCGTTCAACGAGCTCTGCTCGAAAGGCGCCAGGGTGTCAAGCGCCCTTGCCGACTCGACCGTGGTGTAAACACCCGGTGCCACCAGGGCCTCGAAGCCGGACGGCAGAACGGTCGAAAGCAGCGGAAACAGTTCCCGCGTGACACCAGAGATCATCACGGTGGCCTCCGGGTGCTTCGTCTTGGCCATTACTTTTCGTTCCGTGAAGAGGTGATCGAGGAAGTAGAGGAACTCAATGTCACCGCCCAGCTCGCGTGCCGCACGGGCCGATCGGGCACGAGCCGAGTCCAGCATCTTCTCGAGCGAGGCTTTTGAATCCAGGCTATACTTCTTATCGAGACGTTGCCAGCAGGCTTCCAATCCCGAAACCGGCGATCGAAATTCAGGCGTGTGGATGATGAAGTAGTCCGCTTCCGGGTAGGTATTCACGTGCGCCTGAATGATCACTTCTGCCAGGTCGGCGAAGACCGGGTTGAAGACGTTTTGAAAGGCCGTGTTGCGAGGATCTGCCCCCATGGTCTTAACGCCAACATAGCCGAAGTTAGGAGTCTCCTCCGGGGACAGTTCCCGCTTGAACTCGGGAGGGGTCCACTCCTGCAGCCTTTGCTTGAACTCCTGGGGAGGATCGGTGGCCGAGAAAATAATGCCGGTCTTCATCCCGAAATCGCGCGCAAGCTTCAGGATACCGTGCACGTATCGCTCACCCGCCGCGACTTTTTGCTCGTAGGTGACGGCTCCCTCGAACTCAGGATGCACGAACTCGGTTGCGTCTGGGAATAGCTCCCGCCCGATCGTGTCTTCACCAATCGAGTATTGCCAGCCAAACCAAAGCTCTGCAACCTCCTTTCTGTGCCCTCGGAACTCGTAGTCGACAAACGGCTGATAGGAATAGAACGAGAGCCACAGATGGTTGTATTTCATTTTCACCAGCTGCTTGATGACGCGCTCATACTCCTGGAGGCTCCAGGCCTCGGGGCCCATGACAAAGTCGTTGATGCCCCTGAAAGCCCGCTCCCGGAAGATGGGCTCCTTGAGCTCGTCGATATCCGGCAGCCGGAACTGGCCTGGTCTCTCCGGCAGCTGATCACCCCAGAGCGAATAGCGCACCCCGAATTCCTCTGCCAACTCATAGACAGACCAGAGAGTAGCGAGCGGACTTCCCCCTCCAACCACCATTGCCACTTGACCTTCGTACTCAACCCGGCGCAGGAGCAGACCCTGATCGCTCAACTGGGGCCATTCAGGGATCCACTGCTTCAGCAGTCTGTTTGTCCCGGGCGAGCCAATCAAAAAAACACTCTCATCGCCAGTTGGTAGTTGGCTTCGAAGCTCGGCCTCGACCCCGTACAGCCTCTTCAAGTAGCTTCTCAGCTCCGCAGCCGCAAGTTTCTCCAACCGCGGAGCATTCTGGCCGGTGATGATCGAAATTCCACTTGGCCGTGAGGGGGCTTGGATGCTTCCTGACCCGCTGCTGGCAGCCAGAAATGGCACTGTGGCGAGCAGAAAAACGGCCAGACCGATTCGTATGACCGGCGGGCAAAGGGGACCGTGAGCCTTTGGACAATCGCAGCTGAGAATCATCTTTTTCGCTCCTAAAAAGGCTGAGAGAGCTTCAAGGTGAAGCTTCTTCCGGACCGCTTGTCGCGGATGTCGAGCCGGCCCTCCTGGACCTGGATTTCATCGACACCCTGAAATCCCTCTGGGGTGCGGGTCCAAAAGAGCAGAAACTTCGACTCAATCTTGGATTTGGCCGGCAGCCAGCGATACAGCAGCTGGTTGAAGAGCCTGTTTTGGGTGATGGTCCGGCGGCGTGACCCGTCGAAGGCCTGGGTGCCGAACTCCAACCCGCGGGCCATGATCCCGCGGGGAGGGTAGGACTCCCAGAGCTGCATCCAGGGATGCTCCGCTTGGCGAAAGACGTATCCCAGCAGAAGCCGTTTCTTGGGGTGAAGCGCAGTCACAAAAGCGAATTCCCGACCCGGATCCCAGCGGTGTCCGGTCCAGTCCATGGAGTTGGGAGACTCCGGCGGGTGCCGCAGGTTCAGCGGTCTGCCATCGACTCCAGGTGCCATTGGCCAGGTGAATTCCCGGGACGGGGCCAGCCGTTGGGGGAGGGGAACCTTCCGCTCTCGAGATCGTGTGATGGCCCGATTGCTGGACAGGTCGATCACGGTAACACCCGGCTCCAGAAAGGGAGAGCCCACCGTTGCATGCTCGACCCAAGAGACGGGTCGGTCAAAAGCCAGCAGGTTCTCCAGCAGGCTGTGGGCATAGATGACGTTTTCTCCGTCTACCAGCTTGAGGGTCCGGGTCAAGACCTCTTCAACTCGCGGCAGACGGACCGTCTGCACGACGACCGTCGCATTCCCCTCCTTTCTAGCGCTCCGGGTGACCCAAGGGAGTGAATGCGCCTCTCCGTGGGAGACAGGCAACCCCGCCGCCCGCTCTTCTTCAGAAACAAGCCCGAACCCATCGAGGCAGGTAAAGTGGCCGGTGATCCCGCTCACGCGGTCGGGGCGGCCCGCTTCATGATCCGCTCGCAGCGCATCCCACAAGGGATTGAGTCTTTGGGGGTCGTCCTGAAGGACCAACCGGACCAGGGCGCCACCGATTTCGAGGACGGTCAACTCCAGCACGCCGTTGTCAAGCACGAGCGCGGGACGACCGCGGTAGTCCTCTTGCCTTATCTGCTCGATCCCTGATGCCGGCCATAAGCTGCCGATGCCCAGAGCGGTCCATAGGGTGAAAAACACGCTGGTGAGGAGTCGGCCTGGTCGTATCTTCATGGGCGGGTAGATTGGTCTTCGGGGAATTCTATCAGATCAGGTCCGCCAGCAGCCCAGTGGGGCCACCAACGGGCGCTGGATCATTCAGGAGGAGCGGGCGTGGCGGCGGTCTCCAGGCCGCCGTACTCCGAGCCACGGGCTCGAAGAAAGCCACGTGAAGTTTCACGTCAGACCCGCTCCCGGCTGCGCCGGATCTTACAGGAATCTGGTTATGCACTTAACTCCGGATAGGTGACGGTGGGATAGAGCGAACAGGCTGTCAGGAGACGGTCGAAGAGCTCGGATTCCCAGAAACGACGATTGAAACGGTAACAAAACTCAGCCAGGTAACGTTGAAGGTGCTTGAGGCTGACCGCTTTCTGAGTCCCTTGGAGCTGAGTCTTGCAGTTGGAAATGAGGGTGTGAACCCATGGGAACTGTTCAAAACCCATCCCCACCCACTCGAGCCGGACGCGTTCATGCTGGTAGCCGGCTTGAGCTAAACCGACAAACGCGTGATAGGCGTCGCTTCGGATCTGAGCTCCGGGGTCGATCCTCGCCCAGGCGACCCGCTTCACATTGTCGCTGGTTATGTCATCGACCACATCCAGACTTAGAAACCTCGGCCCCCCGACTTTCGTTATCTCCACCGCGGCCAGAACTTTGGCCTTGCCTTCGGTCCCTCGTCCTCGCTTGCGACCCCGACGATTTCTCCCTCGTCGTCGGCCTCCAAAGAAAGAGTCATCCAGCTCCACCAGGTGACTTAATTGGTAGCAGTCATTACGTTTGGCCATGGCTTGTCGGATCTTATGTCCCATCATCCAGACCGTCCGATAGCTTCCGATTCCCAGCAGCTTCTGCAGTCCCTTCATCGAGTAGCCCGCTTTGCAACGGCTCATCAAGAAGATGGTCCAAAACCAATATCTCAGGGGCACCCGCGTCTTGTGGAAAATCGTCCCGGCGGTGGAAGAAGCCTGATACCGGCATTGGCGACACTCCATCAATCGCCGGTGCTGCAACCAGTAGCCTCCTTGACCCCCACAACGGGGACAGACAAATCCTTCCGGCCAGCGTTTCTGCATCAGGTAACTCAGACAAGCTTCTTCTGTGGCAAAACGCTCTTGAAACTCCAACAAATTCATCTTTTCGTACATCCACTCACCTCCTGTCTCTCACCTTTTTTACTAGGTGGTGGTGACTTTTTCCGGAGTTAAGTGCATAACCAGATACAGGAAAGAAACATTGGATCGAGTCCCTGGAAATCGTGCTGTTGTCCGGCTCTCTTCTCGGAAGTGGGCCTCATATTGCTAACCGGTCACGTCGTTCGCGGCTCCGACGGGCATGGTTTCATAATACTGGTTCACCCGTTCCTGGGAAACCCTCTCGCCACGCTGTGCAGTGACAAGAGACGTGCGACGTTCAGACGTGCAGACGATTCCAGTGAAGTTTCAGCTCAGGGCCCAGAACCTCGCCTCGAGATGACGCCAGCGGACGGCGGCCGCGGTAGCTTGATCGTGATTCTGGTGCGTCGTTGAGGTATGCTTCCGGGAAAGGACGTTCCGAGGAGGCTTCCGGTATGCCGAAATGCAGAGCGCTGTGCGCGAGCCTGTTCCTTGTGGTTTTAGCCCTTCCCAGTTTCGTCTGCTCTGCGAGTTCTTCCCGGCGGCCGAACATCATTCTGATTTTGACTGACGATCAAGGGTACGGGGATGTCGGCGTGCACGGGAACACCGTTCTTCGAACGCCGAACATGGATCGTCTGGCCGAGGAAGGGGTACGCATCAAGGAATTCTACGTGACGCCGCTTTGCTCGACAACGCGGGCGAGTCTACTGACGGGTCGGTATAACCAGCGAACCGGGGTGCTCTGGCCGTTTCGGGGTGCAGAAGTGTTGAGACACCGGGAGGTGACCATCGCCGAAGCCTTGAAAGAAGCCGGATACCGGACCGCGATCGTAGGGAAGTGGCACCTTGGTAGATACGGAAAATACAGTCCCTCGACCCACGGCTTTGACGAGTTTTTCGGTTTTCGGGATGGCATGATCGACGACTACTTCGACACCGCCTTGGAGCACAATGGCCAACCTGCCCGGATCGGCAACTACATCACGGATGCTTTGACAGAAGCCGCACTTCGTTTCATCGAGGCCAATCAAACCCATCCCTTCTTTCTCTACCTATCCTACAATGCTCCCCACATTCCCAACCAGGTTCCCCAAAGATATGAACAGGAGTACGTCGAGCGAGGATTGTCTCCTCACCTGGCCAAAGTCTACGGCATGATTACCTGCATGGACGATGGCATCGGCCGAATCCTGGAGACCCTCAAGAAGCTCGGACTCGATGAAAACACCGTCGTAATCTTCCTGTCCGATAACGGTTCCCAAATGGAAACCAGCCGGCAGATGCAGCAGTTCCGATCTCCAGAGTGGGAAGCCATGGACTCCCTGTGGAAGGGCGCTGCCCGGTATAACGCCAACTTGCGGGGGGAAAAGTCCACCGTGTATGAGGGCGGAATCCGTTCGCCATTCTTCGCACGCTGGCCGGGTCATCTTCCGGCGGGGAAAACCGTGAACGTGGCGGCGGCTCATATCGACGTGCTCCCCACCGTTTTGGATCTCTGTGGCATTCCTATTCCCGAAGGTCCGCCGTTGGACGGCAAAAGCCTGGCTCCTCTTCTGAGAGCCGGGCGCGGAGATGGGCTTCACGAGACCTTGTTTTTCTGGAGCGACGCGCCTGTGACCGAGGGCTCCAGTCCCCGAATGAGTGTTCCCCGCCGAAACTACGCGGTGCGCAAGGGACGGTGGAAGCTGGTAGCCGGCAAGGAGTTATACGATTTGAGTAGAGATCCTTCCGAGCAGAAGGATTTGGCCGACCGCCATCCCGAGATGCTTAAAGACTTACAACAGGCCTTCGATCGATGGGCTCAGGAGGTGGTCAGTGAGGAGGATCTGTTGAGGCTCCCCGTCCCCGTCAGTGGAGAGGACACCCCCTCGATCATGTCGAATATGTTCTTGGGGGGGACCGTGGTCGATATCGCCTGGGCTGACCTTCATGGCGAGGGACTCCGGTATGGATACGGAAAGTTGATTCGGGACAAGATCACGGGTTGGCAGGACCCCAACGATTTCGTCCAATGGCACCTCGATGTGGAGCGGGAAGGGCGCTATGAGGTGATCCTTCAGTATGGCTGTGGCGCTGCCGATGGCTCTCGAATTCAGATCGCGGCAGGAGGCAACCATATTGAAGTGGCGGTCGAGCCGACACCGGCTGTGGACGTGTGGCGGACTCAGAGTGTCGGGTTTCTCGACCTGAGGCGGGGGCACTCCACTCTGGAGATCAGAGTCCTTTCCAAATCGGGAAAGCAAGCGTTGGATCTTCACGAGATTCGGCTGAGGTAAGCATGTGGAAGTTCTCCCCGATGGAGACGATGTCTTTTATGATGGTGATTCTAGTTGGCTGCGGTAATCCGGGACCGGTTGAGGAAACCATGGAGGAACACCATGGGGCGGGGAGCATTCTTCGGATGGCTCCAGGCTTCGATGAAATCGTGTCAGGCGACCACAAGATCGAGAAACTGCACGGTGGCTTTCGCTTCACCGAAGGACCCGTATGGGTCACCGCAAAGACTCCCTTTCTACTCTTCAGTGACATTCCGGCCAATGCGATCTATCAATGGACTTCCGATGCGAAGCTCCGGGAATTTCTGAAGCCAGTCTGTGAAGAACAGCAGGGGGAAGCACAGTCTGCCGGGTCCAATGGTCTGACCCTGGATTCAGAAGGACGGCTCGTGCTGTGTGAGCACGGGGATCGTCGCATTTCACGAATCGAAGCAGACGGGACTCGTACCTTGCTGGTGGACCGCTATCAGGGCAAGAGGTTGAACAGCCCCAACGACGCCGTCTACAGGTCGGATGGCTGGCTGTATTTCACGGACCCTCCTTACGGATTGGCGAAGCACGATCAGGATCCCGCCAAGGAGCTTTCCTTCAGCGGCGTTTACCGCCTCAGCCCGGACGGGGAACTGGAGCTGCTGGAGAGGGGACTAACTCGGCCAAATGGCATCGCGTTCTCACCCGACGAGAAAACCCTGTACGTGGCCAACTCCGATCCAGCCAGAAAAGTCTGGATGGCCTATGAAGTCAAGGAGGGTGGCACCCTTGGAGAAGGCAGCGTTTTCTATGACTCGACTGCTGAGACGTCCGAGGGTGTGCCCGATGGGTTGAAGGTAGACCAGATTGGAAATCTCTACTGTACTGGCCCGGGTGGCGTCTGGATGTTCAATCCTCAGGGCGAACACCTGGGCACGATTCGACCGGAAGAGTCGCCGGCCAATGTTGCCTGGGGAGACAGCGACGGAAGGACCCTTTACATGACCGCCCGCACGGGTTTGTACCGCATCCGTTTGAAGATCCAAGGCATCAGACCCTGATCTACCCGACCGTCCGCTGTACATCACCGATAGATCACGGGCACTTCCACCGCGATCAGGTCCGCGAGCTCAACGGCATCTTTCGAGGGGAATCGCGCCCGGAGTTCGATCTGGTTGGACCCGGTTTGATAGTGTCTGGCATAAGGCCGGAAGACGAGCTGACCGGTCGTCTCCTTTCGCTCGACTGGCTTGAGTATCGTTCCGTTGAGGCGCACCTCGACTGCGTCGATCGCTCCTGGCTCGCCGAGTCGTATGTGCAGGTCGGCACTCTCGAGCTCGCCCTTTCTCGAAGCCCCCGCGATGTCGTCGCCGATTGGCAGCCACGCGATCAGAGGCCGGCCGTCGCCAGGTATTGGGAGCGGCAGCACCTGTGACTGGACGATAGCGTGCGAATACGAGCCCTTCGTCCAGCGGCCGTTCTCGATTACAAAACGCTTGTTCCGGCCGATGAGCGTTTCCGGAGCGCCGATGTCGGTCATGTGGACCTTCTTCGTGTACATGAAGTCGGGCTTGAAGTGGTTGAAGAGCAAGATGCCGTCCGCACCGGCGTGAAACAGGTTGGCCGCCGCCCCTCGCAAGGCCTCGTGGGGGGCCGACGAGTTCCTCAGCGCGATAGGGGTGTTGATCGAGGGGAACACCGGGACACCGTGGCGGTGCGCGAGCTCGATGATCTCGGCCACCGGCTCAGTGTGCGGGAGGTATCCACCGGAGACACTCAGGAGATCCACCAACCCTTCCTCGAGCCAGCGCCGGATGTCGATACCGACGTACAGGCAGGTGGCCACCGTGGGAGGGACGCGCGCCGTCGTCAGGATCGGCCGTCCGCGACGAGTTCCCTCGCGACGATGGATCATGCGGAGGCGTCGCTGGAAGTTCGTAAGGATCTCGACCTGGGCCGGCGTTGCCGGCTCCTTGTCCAGGTTTGGGCGGAAGAGAAGCGGGTTACGAAAATAGTCGCACTCGATGCCATCGATATCGTAGCGGCGGCAGACGTCTTCCTGGATGCGGCAGAGATAGTCCCGGACCTCCGGCTTCTCGAAGTCGAGTGCGGACCACCAGTACCTGGGCGAAACGATTCCGCCCGAGTTGTCGCGATCCTCGCGCGTCCCCATCAGGAGTCGTGGGTTGTCGCGCTTCCAGCCGGAAAGAATCCATTCGGCGTCGGGGGCGGAGTCGTGGACGTCATTCATCCGGTGCGTCCAGAACACCTCCAGCCCGTTCCGGCGGCAGAACTCGATCGTCGTCGCCAGCACGTCGTGTCCGGTGCTCCGCAGCGTGGCGATGTTCTTGCCCCAGGGACCGCCGAATTCGCCGTAGATTTCACCGACCCTGGCAAGATGCGTGAAGGCCGTCGTGGCGCCGGTTCCGTAGAAAATTGTGTCGACCTGTGTACCGAGGACGGTCTCGTTCCTCAGTGCCATGATCCCCTCGACCGTATCGGCGTGCCCGATGTCGCCACCGTCGTTGTTGTAGATGAGGCGCCGTTGTCGTCTGACGGCTTTTTCGCGAAGCCTGGCAAGCTCTTGCGGCTCCTGCCCGAGGGCACCTTCCAGCAAGCGCCGGTGAATAGCCCCCAAGAGCTCGCCAATAGAGGTTCGTACCACGCGGGGCTTGTAGTTTCTCGGTATGCCGAGGGGGATGCGCTCCGCTCGCGGTAGCTCTAGCAGGACGTCGGAGTCTAGGACTTCGATGGAATCGGGAGTACCCGCCGTGGTGGCCGTCGCCGCGAGAAGGAGGAGCGCGGTCGTGATCATCAGGAGCTGCCTCGATCGAGGAGGATCTTTCATGACCTGGTCGCACCTATCCTAGCAGGTTGCTGCAGACCACTCGTGGATTCACCTCTTGGGCACCGCCGGTTGACTTGGGTCGGCCCGAAAAATACACTCGTTTCGATTCCACCGATTCTGAGCAAAGTTCAGGAGCTTTCGACTGCTCACGGACCAGTTGATTGAGGTCGAATGTGGTTCAAGAATCATGAAGAAGGTCGTGGTTACCGGTGCCAAAGGGGGAACCGGTCGCTCCATTGTAAAGGTCTTCCGGGAAGCCGGACATGCAGTCACGGGGGTCGACCTCAAGCCCTGTGATGTCTGGGAAAGCGGTTATCGCCAGCTCGATGTCGAGGACGGGGCGGGTCTGCACGACGTGTTCGCCGGAGCCGACGCGATCGTCCATTTCGGCAGCCTGCCCACCGATTCGTGGACGTCGTGGGAGACGGCCTACCGCAATCTTTCGCTGGGGGGGTACCACGTTCTGCAGGCGGCGGCCAATCTGGAAATCCCTCGCGTGGTGATGGCCAGCAGTCCCGAGATCTACGGAGAGTATCGCAACCTCCCCTACCTGCCTGTTGATGAAGACACTCCAGCGCAGCCGCCGAGTATCTACGGCGCCGTGAAGCAGAACCTTGAAACTCTTGGCCGGCACTACGTCCGCTGGCATGGGACGGCAATCGCCGCCCTCAGACCGCAGCGCATTGTGTACGAGGGTTCCTACGAGTGGCGATTTCGAAAGTTCACCCAGACGGATCAGGCAGCGGCGGATGCTCTGTGGGCCTACGTGGACGCGCGGGACGTAGCCACCGCTTGTCTGGCTTGGGTCGAGTCGAATCGAAGCGGATTCGAGGCGTTCAACGTGGCGGCCGAGGATGTCTGTGTGACCAGCTCGACGGCCGCATTGCTCAAGGAATTCTACCCACACATCACGGACATCCGAAGCACACTGCCGGATCGGACAGGTCTGATCGATTGCTCCAAGCTGAAGCAGATGCTCGGGTGGGAGCCGCAGCACGACTGGCAGGCGATGGCAAAGGAGAGCGAGGTGGGTCAGTATCCGAAAATCGCACCACCCCGATGATTTTTGGGAGAAACGCTGGATGCCGAGTTGGGTGCTGGAAGCCAGAAACATCGTCAAGGACTTCGGCGGCACGCGCGCCCTGGACCAGGTAACCTTCGCCACGCTCCCGGGCGAGGTACACGCCCTGGTAGGCGAGAACGGCGCCGGCAAGTCGACTCTTCTGAATATTCTTGGAGGGGTGTTTCAGCCTGACCGTGGGAGCACCTTCATAGAGGGTCGCCAGGTCTGGCTCGAGAGTCCTCAGCAGGCCATGCAGTCAGGCATCGCCGTCGTCTATCAGCACTTCAGTCTGGTACCCGAACTGACAGTCGCTGAGAACATTTTTCTGGGACACATCCCGAGAACCAGGCTCGGACTCGTGGATTGGAAAGGACTCTTTCGAGAAGCGGACGAATTGGTGAAGCGGTTGGATTTCGACCTCGAAATCAGCCGATGTGTCAGGGAACTGACCGCAGCTGGTCGCCAAATTACCGAGATTGCCCGGGCCCTCTCGGCCTCGGCGCGCGTTCTCATCCTGGACGAGCCCTCAGCGGTGCTGGGCCCGAGCGACCTGGAGAAGCTCTTCAAGACGATTCGCAGGCTCAGGAGCGAAGGCAAGACCATCATCTATACCTCGCATCGTCTGGAGGAGATCTTCCGGATCGCTGATCGGGTGACTGTCCTGAAGGACGGCAGGCACGTAGGCACCTATGATCTCGATGGGCAAGTTGATCGCAGCTTTCTCATCGGTAAGATGGTAGGGCGTAAATGGAGCGATCAATTCCCAGATACAGCCAGAAGTTCGGGCCGCGAGTTACTGCGGGTCCGGGATCTGACGAAAAGGGGATCGTTCGAGAAGGTGAGCTTCACACTCCAGTCAGGCCAGATCATCGGTCTGGCCGGGCTGGTTGGATCGGGCCGGACCGAACTTTGCAAGGCCATCTTTGGTGCCACAGTCTTCGATAGCGGTAGCGTCTACGTGGATGGCAAACTCGCCGTCATCAGGTCGCCTCGGGAAGCGCTGGCCCATGGTATCGCCTACCTCTCAGAGGATCGGCAGCATGAGGGATTAGTCATGAGTTTGACCGTTTCCGACAATGTGACCTTGCCGATTCTCCGCCGATTTTCACAGCGAGGAATCCTTCGGCTTGCTCCGGAAAAGCGTTTTGCCAGCGAAATGACGGGTAGAATGAACCTACGAGCCCGAGGGCTCAGCCAGGTGGTAAAGCATCTAAGCGGAGGAAATCAACAGAAGGTGGCACTCGCCAAATGGCTGGGTACGCAAGCAAAGATATTCCTTCTGGACGAGCCCACGGCCGGCATCGATGTAGGAGCCAAGAGTGAGATCTACCAACTCATCGCTGAGCTTGCCCGGGACGGCGCTGCCGTGCTGATGGTTTCCTCAGAAATACCTGAAATCTTGTCTCTGAGCAGCCATATCATCGTGATGAGCAAAGGACGAGTTACCGGTCATCTTTCCCCTGAGGAGACCAGTGACAATGAGGTGTTGAACTATGCTATCCAGTAGTCAGCCACCTCGAAGATGCCAAGAAGGTGAGGGGAGGCGCTCGTAGTCCTGAAATCAATGAAGGTGGGTGCGAATGAGTGTCAGATGTGGCATTGACACTGGCGGAACATTTACGGATCTGGTTGGCCTCGACGACAGCAGTGGTGAGTTGGTGGTGGCCAAGTGGCCCTCTTCACCCTCAAACCCGGTGGAGTCGATCGTCGGTGTCGCCAAAGAGTCAGGCCTGGCCTCCCAGGACCTCTCGTTCCTGGTTCTGGGAACAACGGTAGCGATCAACGCACTCCTTCAGCGTCGTGGCGCCCATGTCATCTTCGTGACCACCGAAGGCTTCGAAGATGTCCTTCATATCCAGCGTATCAACCGGAGATATCACTACTCGCTCGAGTGGGTAAAGCCGCTTCCTCTTGTGGAACGGCGCAACTGCCTGGGCGTTCGGGAGCGCATCAATGCCAGTGGGGAAGTGCTGGTCCCCCTGGTTTCCGAGCAGCTGGAAGAACTGGGTCAGAGGATTAAGGAGCGACTGGCTGAATACGAAGGCCAGGACGTGGCTATCTCGGCCTGCCTGTTGTTCTCCTACCTCAACCCCCAACACGAAATAGATCTGAAGAACTATCTGACATCCCGTTTTCCCCTGGTCCCGGTCTCCATCTCTCACGAAGTTGCGCCTATCTGGAGGGAGTATGAACGGGGCAGCACGGTGGTAGCAGATGCCTACGTCAAGCCGATTCTCAAGCGATACGTGGGTGCCATTCGCCAAAGTCTCGAGAGTCTGGGTGTAGGGTGTCCCTGGGCCGTCATGAAATCAAACGGTGGTCATGCCACCGCTGAAGCTGCCGAGGGTCAGCCGGTAAACATCCTCATATCCGGCTTGAGTGGGGGAATCATCGGTGGCAAGTACTTTGGAGAGCTTGCTCAGGAGCAGAATCTCATCACCCTGGACATGGGTGGGACCAGCTGCGATGTGGGGGTGGTGAGGCAGGGGAGCCTTTCCTACATTACGAACTACGAAGTGGAATGGGGCCTGCCGATCAGCGCCCCCTTTGTCGACCTGACCACGATCGGTGCCGGGGGTGGAAGCATCGCCTGGATCGATAAAGGGGGCTTTCTGCAGGTGGGACCCCAGAGTGCCGGAGCCGATCCGGGTCCGGTCTGCTATGACCGAGGGGGCTCGGACGTGACCGTCACAGATGCCAACCTGGTCTTGGGCCGGCTGAACCCCGCTTTCTTCCTGGGAGGAAGGATGGGATTGAACCTGGGTAAGACTCTGGAAAAGTTGGCGGTGCTCGGTAACCAGCTTAATCTCAGCGCTTCGAACGCGGCCCAGGCGGTGATCGATGTAGCCAACGAGAATATGGCTAATGCCATCCGACTGGTGTCCATTGAGCGCGGCCTGGACGCGCGAGACTTTGCTCTGGTTGCCTTCGGGGGAGCGGGTCCCCTACATGCAGGTGGGATCCTCCAGAAGATGGGCATGACTCGCGTCGTGATCCCTCTCTACCCCGGTCTCTGTTCGGCTTTTGGTGCGGTGATTTCGGACTTTCAGGTGGACAAGGTCTGGAGCAAGCATTTTAGATCCGACAGCGTCGCTTCCGCCGTCGTAGACGAACAGTTCCAGAAACTGACCGCAATGGCCCTGGACGAGCTTCGGGGAGAGGGCTTTGCTGGAACGCCACATCTGGAGCGAAGCATCAGCATGCGCTACGCGGGTCAGAACTACGAGCACGAGGTAGAGATCGAGGATCCAACCGTCACCGAGGAGACCCTGGAAAAGGCCTTCTCGGAATTCCACCGGCTTCACGAGCAGTTCTATGGCTACTCGATCAGCGGAGAAGTCATCGAACTGATCCGCTTCAAGGTCACGGCCAGCGGGCATGCTGTCAAACCTCGGCTTCAGACTGTGTCGAGCAACGGAACACCACCGCAGCGGCGAACCCGCCAGGTCGAATTCAAAGGGGAAGGGGCTGTTCCTTGTCCGGTCTACCACCGGGAAGACCTGGGCAGCGGCTTCACCCTGACCGGACCGGCCGTTATCGAAGAGGTGGACTCCACCATCCTGGTCCACCCCGGGCAAACTCTCTCTGTCGACAGCTACGGAGTGATCATCATAGATGTCTAGCCCGCATTTCTCATCGCTGGTCTGCTGCTTCGCCGCAATCATCCGTACGCCGCCCGTCCTGGCTGCGTTACGCTCCGTCGGCCTCCTCGATGTACTGCACGAGTACGACTACGGGGGCCTCGGTCGCAAGCCTTGCCAGGACGGCCCTTGCGGCGCCTCGCTACGACAAGCGATGAGAAATCCGGGCTAGCCCCAGAGAGGATCGGAAGATGGAACAGATCGACAGCGTCACCTTGAGTGTCATCCACAACGGTCTCACCAATATCTGTCGTGAGATGGGAACGGCGATGATGAGGACCAGCTACTCTCCGATTTTCAACGAGGGGCTGGACTTTTCCTGCGTCATCTTCAACACCCGGGCAGAGATGATAGGCCAGGCGGAGTTTTGCCCCACGATGCTGGGGTCCGCGCAGTATGCCGTCAAATGGACCATTGACGAGCTGGGCCTGGAATCCTTCGCACCCGGGGACGTGGTGATTCACAACGATCCATATCGGGGCCAGTGCCACATGCCCGAGCATATGGTCCTCAAACCGGTGTTCTTCCAGGATGAGCTGTGGGGGTTCGTAGCCAACATCGCCCACCTCGGTGAAATCGGCGGTATGGCTCCCGGTTCCTTTGCGGCCGATGCGACTGAGGTTTATCAGGAAGGTCTGAGGCTCCCGCCCGTCAAGATCATGAGTCGAGGGGAGCATGTGCGGGACATCTGGAAGATCGTCCTGAGCAACCACCGCACTCCCAAGACCAGTTGGGGAGATCTCCATGCCATGATCGGATCTCTCAGCATTGCGGAGAACCGCGTGCTGGAGCTCCTGGAGCGCTATGGAGCCCCTTTTCTGACGGCGGCGGCAGATCAGCTCCTGGACTACTCCGAGCGCTGGATGAGGGCCGAAATCAGGGAAATTCCTAATGGAACCTATCGTGCCAGCGACTGCATGGAGGATGACGGAGTCACCGATCAGCCGGTTTGGATTCGACTGAAGCTGGTGGTCCGAGACGATGAGGTCATCGCGGACTGGACCGATTCCGATCCTCAAGCCAGGGGACCGGTGAACGCTACCTTCGTCGTCACCGCAGCCGCCTCCTACAGCGGACTGCTACACGTGACGAACAAGGACATTCCTCGCAACTCCGGTTGTTACCGGCCCATCCGTCTAGTCACCAACCCGGGCAGCGTCGTCAACGTTCGCCATCCGGGCCCGTCAGTGGGAGGGAACACCGAAACGCACCCCCACATCCAGAACGTCGTCGTGGCCGCGCTCAGCCAGGCGATTCCCGAGAGGACGGCCGCGGCGGAGGGAGCCAGTGCCTGCAACTTTCTTTTCGGCGGATTCCACCCCGAGACGGGTGAGTACTACACCAACTATCACATCGAGGGCTGCGGTTGGGGTGCCACCGCCCACCACGACGGAAACAACGTCATGTGTCCTGAAAATGGGAACTGCCGGAATACGCCGGTGGAAGTCCTGGAGACAAAGTTCCCAATGCTCACACTGGAGTACCGGCTCCGTCCCGACTCTGGGGGAGCTGGAAAATATCGTGGTGGCCTCGGCAGTACCAGGGTGATGCAGATCCTGGCTCCAGAGATGACGGTCAGTGCACTCATGGATCGGACGAAGACCCAGGCTTGGGGCCTGTTCGGAGGTGCTCAGGGAGCCAAAGGCGGTATTTTCGTGAAGAAAAAGGGGGATACACGTTTCCGAACCTTCTCGGAGGCCTTCGGCACCATCTCCAACTCTAAATTCAGCAGGATCGTCCTACACGAAGGGGATCAGGTGATGCTTCAGTCCCCAGGTGGCGGAGGTTACGGGGCCCTCGGCGAGCGCACTGACGAGAAGATAGAGACCGATATCCGACAGGGCTTTGCTTCCCTCGATAGGACGCGGCAGATCTACCGAGCCGAGGAGTAGAAGGCATGGGGCATTGGGAAGAGAACACGGCCAAGTGGTATGAGCTCAAGACGGACTACTGCAGCCTCTGCGGCGTTATCATGCCCAAGATGTTCTGGGTCACGGAAGTGGAAGGGAAGAGTCTGCTCTTCTGCGGCGAGGCCTGTGAGCAACTTTACCGGGATTACTGGTTGTCGCAGCCGGCGAGAAAGACTTGATCGTCTTCAGGCTTCAATGAACCGGCAGTACCTGCCCTGGAGAAAACAGTTTCTTACTGGAATCTGGTTATGCACTTAACTCCGGATAGGTGACGGTGGGATAGAGCGAACAGGCTGTCAGGAGACGGTCGAAGAGCTCGGATTCCCAGAAACGACGATTGAAACGGTAACAAAACTCAGCCAGGTAACGTTGAAGGTGCTTGAGGCTGACCGCTTTCTGAGTCCCTTGGAGCTGAGTCTTGCAGTTGGAAATGAGGGTGTGAACCCATGGGAACTGTTCAAAACCCATCCCCACCCACTCGAGCCGGACGCGTTCATGCTGGTAGCCGGCTTGAGCTAAACCGACAAACGCGTGATAGGCGTCGCTTCGGATCTGAGCTCCGGGGTCGATCCTCGCCCAGGCGACCCGCTTCACATTGTCGCTGGTTATGTCATCGACCACATCCAGACTTAGAAACCTCGGCCCCCCGGCTTTCGTTATCTCCACCGCGGCCAGAACTTTGGCCTTGCCTTCGGTCCCTCGTCCTCGCTTGCGACCCCGACGATTTCTCCCTCGTCGTCGGCCTCCAAAGAAAGAGTCATCCAGCTCCACCAGGTGACTTAATTGGTAGCAGTCATTACGTTTGGCCATGGCTTGTCGGATCTTATGTCCCATCATCCAGACCGTCCGATAGCTTCCGATTCCCAGCAGCTTCTGCAGTCCCTTCATCGAGTAGCCCGCTTTGCAACGGCTCATCAAGAAGATGGTCCAAAACCAATATCTCAGGGGCACCCGCGTCTTGTGGAAAATCGTCCCGGCGGTGGAAGAAGCCTGATACCGGCATTGGCGACACTCCATCAATCGCCGGTGCTGCAACCAGTAGCCTCCTTGACCCCCACAACGGGGACAGACAAATCCTTCCGGCCAGCGTTTCTGCATCAGGTAACTCAGACAAGCTTCTTCTGTGGCAAAACGCTCTTGAAACTCCAACAAATTCATCTTTTCGTACATCCACTCACCTCCTGTCTCTCACCTTTTTTACTAGGTGGTGGTGACTTTTTCCGGAGTTAAGTGCATAACCAGATACTGGAATGATCCAGCGCCTGCTGGTGGCCCCACTGGGATGGATGCCGCAATCCCGTTGGGATTGACTTCTCTTGATGTTCCCATTCTTGCTTGAGTGCGCTGGTCCCTCACATCGGCCAGTAATCATCGGGTTTGTCCAAGGCAACGTAATCGCTGGCGTTTTCAGGTGTGATGATTGCCTGGGCCATTGGCAACCGCTTCGGTAGCGGTTCGCCCTTGAGGGCTTTGATCAGCGCCTTCACCGACTCAGAACCGTGCAGGCGAGGTGGATGCTGGATGGCGTACTTTCCCAGGCCTGCCTGGATCAACTTCAAGCCTCCGTTATAGCCGTCCAGCCAGGTGAGAACCGGACGGTTCGACCGGATCATCTCATCCGTAATTCCGGCTTCCCTCAGCGCCTGGATTCCACCCAGTGCCATCTCCCCGCCGTCGAAGTGGATTCCCTTCAGATGGGGATTGGCTGTGACGATGTTCTCCGTGACTCGCTGGCCACTCGCTCGCGACCAGTCACCTGCTTGACGAACAGCGCTGACGGCGGAGTATTTCTCGAGGACGGAATCGTAAGCCGCGTTCCTCTCGACCGCCGGTCCCGCACCCGGAATTCCTTCTACGATGGCGATCTCTCCCTCGTTGCCAATCAACTCAATCAGCTTTTCGAGGACTTTGGTCGCCATATAGCTCTGGTCGCTCGAGACAAAAGTGGTGTATTTGTCGCTCGAGACTTTGCGGTCCACGATCACCGTCGGGATCTTCTCCCGCTCACACTCCGCCAGAATCGGATTGGCTACCTGAGGATTTACCGGTCCAATAATGAGCCCACTGACGCCTCGTGCAAGCAGGTCCTCCAGATCCGCGATTTGCTTGCCCGGTGATTCCTGAGCATCCGTGATGATCAGGTCGACGTTGTGGTACTTGCCAGCCTCCTCTTCGATAGCTTCGCGAAGAGCGGTCCGCCAGGTATTCATCTCCGAAGCGTTGCTGAAGCCGATCATCCAGCGCGTATTCTCAAAGCCATCGACTGCCTCGCCAGAGTCGAGCGTAGTGGACTCTCTACACCCTGCAAGAGGAAGGACGAGGGCGGTTCCTGCCAAATTCCCGATGAACTCCCGTCTCTTATACAGTCTGTTCATGGCCTTGATCTCCGCGACGCTACGACCTTCGCTTCTTGTACAGAGCGATGGCAATCAGAATAATCGAACCCTTGACGATGCCTTGGGTATAGGGTGACACATTCAGTAGATTCAGCAGGTTGTTGATCATGGAGATGATAAGGGCTCCGAGAAGGGTGCCCCACATGGAGCCAACACCTCCAAAAAGACTGGTGCCGCCAATGACGACCGCAGCAATAGCATCGAGTTCCAGGCCTCGTCCGGCCCAGGGGTCTCCCACGGTCACCCGGGCAGTGAAGATGATGGCGCCGAGAGCTGCCAGCATTCCGCTGAATATATAGGTGATGAGCTTTACGCGGTTCACCGCGACACCCGAGAGTCGAGCCGCTTCTTCGTTGCCACCTACGGCGTACACCTCGCGGCCGTAGGGCGTATAGCGGAGTGTCAGGCCACCTAGCAAGAAGGTTCCGAGCATGATAACAACTGGTACTGGTACAGGTCCGATGAAGCCACTTCCCAACCAAGCATAGCTCCCGACAATGCCTCCGATCGGCTTGCCACCTGCAACGGTCAGGGCAGCGCCACTCGCAATTGCCATGGTGGCCAGGGTAACAATGAAGGGTGCCACACCGCGCCAGACGATGATCGCCCCGTTGAAGGCTCCTACCGCGGCACCCAATGTCAGAGTCATGAGGATCACAAGAGGTAGGGGGTGGCCCTGTCCGCCGTCATACAGCAGCGCAGCCACAACGCTGAAGAAGCTGAGCGCCATACCCACCGACAGGTCGATCCCACCGCTCAGGATCACGAAGGTCATCCCCACGCTGACAATGCCCAGCACGCAAGTTTGACGAAGGACGTTGAAGATGTTCCGCTCGGTCAAAAAGCTCGGGGAGATCAGGCTTCCCACCAACAGAATCAGAACGAACGCCACGATAGCGCCGGCGCCCGGTCCGAGTCGCTCGAGAAGAAGTCCTAGATGTCTCAGATTGTTCCGCACGCCGTTCTCGAACTTCATGCCTCTCCGAGCATTCGCAACAACGCAGTCGGCTTCTGCGGTGGCCCGGCCCTGCGAACTAGTTGAGCCGCGTGTGGGATCTCGAGCTTAGTGATAGCATCTTTCATGCTGGCCTTGCTAGGAATAGTCACGTTCTTATCAACTCTACCTCGGTAGAATTGGCAAGCCAAGAGAACGAGAAGGCCGAAGGCTTGTCGGGGTTGTGTCTTGGGCGTGCGACCTGGATTTGTAGTGGAGGGATAATTTCATGAACCGAAGGTTCTTTTTGCGCAACACACTCGCGGGGGCAGCGGGCCTGTCCGCGAGGCTTGGAGGAGCTCAGGCCGTACCTGGAAAACATACCGCCGTCGCGCAGCGGATTAGATCCCTGGAAGACCTTCCCGACCGCCATGTAGAAGTGTGGCGGATTCCGGGGAGATTCACCAAGAACCCCGACCTCATCCGATTTCCTTCCGGCAAGATGATGCTGGTTTTCTGTGACGTGGAAAAACATTGGACCGAAGGAATCAGTCGCATCACAACGCTGGAAAGCAGCGACGACGGTAAGACCTGGGGGAACTCCAGGGTAGTGGCCGAAGCCGATGTCAGAAAGGGAGAAGAGCGCTGGGTCACTCCGCGCTTGAGCCTGCTGAAGGACGGCCGCCTGGTCGTCATCTGCGACCATGACGATTATGCGCACTACCATGAAGACCAGTCTCCAGGGAATTGGATCTGGTTCAGTTCCGACGAGGGACGGACCTGGACAAAGCCACACTTGATCCCCCTGCCGGGAATCGAGCCGGATCGCATTGTCGAACTCCAGGACGGGACGCTGCTCACGTGTGCCACCGTTGTCCACAAGGATACCCAGAGAGAAGCAATGGTCATGATGCGTTCCAAGGATGGAGGAGTGCAGTGGGAGGACCTGACGGTCATCGCCAAAGACTCCGTCCAGAACTATACGGAGGGTGCCATCGTGGTTCTGTCGACCGGCCTGTTGGCCTGTGTCATGCGCAATGAGAACCACAACGGTTACCCTTCCTTCGTCAGCTTTTCCTCCGATCAGGGAAAGAGTTGGTCCAGTTCCAGACCGATGCCGTTTTCTGGAGATCGGCCCTATGCCAAAGAGCTTTCAGATGGGCGAGTGCTCATTACCTATCGAAACCGATGTGGCAACCGCGGGACCCATGGTTGGATTGGAGATCTGACTCAGGATTACGGCTATCAGATCGGCGGAACTCACTACGGAGATCAGATAACATTGGAGTCCGATACCCTGCACATCCACGCCAGACCGAAGGCGGTGACGAGGTACGTCCTCTTACCCCCTGAAAGTTTCAGGAGTGATGTTTTGATGGCCACAACACTGCGAGTGCAGGGGCCTGCGGACAAACCAATAGCAAAGATGGAGATCAGTCGTCTGGGTGTCAGCCTGGAGATTTCCAGCAATGCGATCTGGCTCCGTGACGAGAGGCGACCTGGCAGATCGGGGGCGGACAGTAGACATTTGGTCGATATGACCTCGTTCCACCGGCTCCGCCTGGAAATCAACAAGGGATTGGTCACGGTGAGAGTAGATGGCAAGCCCGTGATTTACCGCATCGTCCGGGACGAAATGCGCCTTCGAGAAACCTGGTTTGGGACGGTCCCGGAAGATGCCGGCGACATCTGGTGGCGGGATTTCGTCTATCACGTGAAGAACCAGACGGAACCGGATCATCTGTGGGGGTGGCAGGCCCGGCTTGGGAAATACCCGGACCAATATCAAATCGAACACATGCTCGAACTCCACAGCAATCCACCCTCCGAGAAGCACAGGCCAGACAACGGCTATTCCTCCTGGGTGGAGCTGCCAGATGGCCGGATCTACATGGTGGACTATAGCAACCGCGGCGACCCCGTCCCCACCGCACATCTCTATGGGGTCTACGTTTCCCCTGAAGATTTTTCCCGTCGACCCCGACGTCCTCTGGCGTCCGGGAAGCCCTGAGCTGACCTTTTGTGTCTATCGAGGATGTTCTCTTGACCAACACCATCCGGGCGAAGGTCGCGCCGCTGCTTGCTTGATCCTCTAGCTTCTGGCAAGAACCAAGTAGTCGGAGCGAGGAATCGGCTCTCGTATGTTAGTATAGGATCTAAATCTTCTCTACTAGACTTGTGGAGGTTCCCAATGAGGACCAAAGTAGGTTGGCTTCTCACCACACTACTCCTGACCCTGTCTCTCTCGGATCTTATTCGGGCCCAACAGCAAAAGCCGGGAGGCGGCGACAAAGGAGGGGACCAGGGCCGCCAGCCCCAGGCGCCCCAAAGGGAGCGAGACTTTCGTCAGGGCTCAGAGCGCAGGCCAGTTCTTTTGCGTGGCAGGGTAGTCCTGGACGACGGCAGCCCGCTGCCCGGCTCGGTGAATGTCGAACTGCGGTGCTTTGGCTCCGTGCAGCAGCAGGCATTCACTTTCGGCAACGGCAGTTTTAGCTTTGAAGTGGGTGCGCGCCGCAGCCTGGCTTTCGCCGATGCCAGCGTCGGTGGCGCTGGCCGCAATCCAGGAAGTGACGAAACCCGGAACCCATTTGAACGAAACAGGTCAAGTCAGAGTGGATTCGATTCGGCCGACGTCTCGATGAATCTGGCTGGCTGCGAGCTGCGAGCCGTGCTGCCTGGTTTTCAATCGGATCGGCTCCAACTGGGGATGAGAAGAGCGCTCGACAATTCTGAGGTGGGTCACATCGTCCTGCGCCGCTTGGACAAGGCCGCGGGCTCAACCGTCAGCTTCAGTGCCCTCTCCGCTCCGAAAAAGGCCCGGAAAGCCTATGAAAAGGCGACCAAGGAGCTGAGGAAGAAGAAAGTCAAGTACTCCAAGGTGATCAAGGAGCTGGAGAAGGCCGTCAAGCTCTATCCAAAATACGCCACCGCCTGGCACCTGCTGGGAACTACCCGGTTGCAGCTGGAAGATGAGGAGGGCGCGCGAAAGGCATTCCGGCAAGCCATCGAGTCCGACTCCAAATACGTTAGGCCCTATTTGTCGCTGGCCATGCTGGAGGGAGAAAAGAACCGCTGGCAGGAAGTTGCTCGGCTAGTCGACCGAGTCCTTGAACTCAACCCCTACATCAGCCAAGCACACTATCTGAGAGCGATGGCAAACTTCAAGCTAGGAAAACTCGATCTCGCCGAGCAGTCCATATATGAATACAGGAAGCATGAGCCTTCCAAACAGTCCCCGCAAAGCTTCTTCTTGGCGGGAGCGATCTTCGCCTCCAAAAGCGAGTATGGTTCTGCCGCGACGGAGTTCAGGTAGTTCCTGAAGATGTCGCCGGAGGACCCGCGAGGAGACCAGGTGAGACAACATCTGCTGTCCTGGGAAACCCAAGGCCTCATTGAAAAGGTGACACCGGTCGCGAGCTCCAACCAACGGTCCGAGCTGAGAGAGTAGCCCCTGCCCAGACGCTGCTAAGAACCTGCCAGAGATGCTCGAGATCGAATCTTGCTTCTAAGAGAGGAATTGGGTCATGGGAAAGTCGATCTTTCAATGCGCGGCATTGTGCCTAATTGGTTCTGCAATCCTTTCAGCGCAGGGAACGGGATATGTGGTGCCTCAATTCGCCATTGGGGGCGGACTCGAGGCACTTCTTTTCGTCGCCAACAAGACAGCTGACACGATCGATGTGGACGTCTTTCTGCGCCAGGGTAATGCCGATCCCTGGGACGGGCTCTGGAAGCTTGACGGGGTCTCTCAGGCGGGATCGGAGTTCACCTTCCCGCTTGGGCCGAAACAGATCAGAAAAATGGTGCTGAGTGCGAACGGTCCAGCGCGATCAGGCTATCTCAACGTCGTTTCCAAAGGAGGCGCGTGGGCCAGGCTGTCTGTTTCGTTTTTCTATAACCTGGTCAGTGAGGGAGCTTTGATAGACTCAATTGGAGTTCCTCCTACCAGCGTTCGCACCACAGCCGTTATCAGCAGCAGGGATGAGTTCACCTACAAATACACTGCCGCGATCGAGCTTAGACCTGGAATCAACACAGGCATAGCGGTCACACACGGCCTTCGACTTCCCGCGGCTTCGAATGGCACGATACGGCTGACGCTCTACGACGGAGGGGGAGAGGCGATTCGAACCAAGACTTTGGACAATGACGGACATACGGCTCTTTTCATCAATGAGATCTGGACGGATCTTCCCCGGGACTTCCTTGGGATGCTGCAGGTCGAGCCGACAAATGAAGACACCGATTTCTACATGACGGTGCTCCGGCAGGAACAAACGGTAAGCGGCTTTCAGTTGACCAGCATTCCACCAGATAACATCAATGAACTCATTGCCGGTGGGGCCTGCGGACTTCTACTCCGCACCGAGATCTGGTAGAAATCCCAATCCATGTGTGATAGTGGGCACTCGATCTTACAGACAGCGTCCGATTTGATCACGGGCAGCTTTCGCCTGCGAAAGCGGCCGATCAGGGACAATCTACTCTGACACTGTCTGTACGGTCAGATCTGTGCTATCACAGATCAGTTGTACTCTTCTGCAAACGCGACTCACTCCTCATTTCGGCGTCTTGAGATTCCCAGCCAATCCGGCCAACTGACCCAGCCTTTGTTCTTGTAGGTACGTTGTGAATTGGAAGGTATTTCCTGAGGCAATCTACCTTTCTCGGACAGCTCACCCTTACAGAACTTTTTCCACTCTTTGGATTTTCCCAGCCCAAGATCGCGGGCAAACTTGCGAGCTTGTTCAAATGGGCGGTATTCCTTAAGTTGAGGTGCAACAGCGGGTCAGGAAGAGCCAGGCGACTATCCGCTTGGCCGCTGCCAGACTGAAGAAACAGCGCTCGAAGTCTCCTGCCAGGGAGCACGTTCATAGTATGAGACCCCGGAGAGGGAGAGGGAGCTTCAATCCACTCCAGGATTGGTCACTGGTCCGACTGAAGGATCCCACACCGGCCCGCCATCCTGACCGATCAGTAGACAAAAGGCACAAGTCGCCAGGATCGTTGGGCGTACGCCCGCCATTGATCGCCAAACTCGGTTGCCAAGAGCCGCTCCTCATCGTGAATGCGGAAAAGGAACACGGCGAGCACAACCGGGGCGAACACGAAGCCGAGCCAGGAGCCGAACGCGAGACCGTACCCCATCAGCGAAACGACGATGAACAGGTATCGGGGATGCCGGATCCAACGATAGGGGCCCGTTGTGATGAGCTCATGCCCTTCTTGAATGGTCACCTCTCCACTGAGCTGCTTGCCCAAGACAGCATTCGACCAGAGCAGAAAGGCATAGCCCCATCCCGTTAACAACACGCCGAGAGGCCGGATCCACGAGACGTCAGTGAATCGGGCATAGTGGTTTCGGTCGCCGTTCGGGGCGAGGAGGAACAGGGCAAGCATCATGGCCCCAAGCACCAGCCCAAGCCAGCCTGTGGGGCTTTGGCGCTTGATCCGTTTTTCTTCGATCCCTTTTCCGAGTCCGCCTTCCGAAGCGATGCGGCGCATGACCGCAACGGCGACCACGATCATGCCGATCGCCATGCCCCATAAGGCAGCGCGCCATCCGTTCGCGAAAAAACCGGCAACGTCGTCGAGCCCCCATCCAATCAGTGGCACCGCGACATAAAACAGGATGACAATTGCAAGGATGACGTATTTTCGAAAGAGAATGGGGGCCTCCTCTTTAGACATTATAGCTGCCTTCTCGCGGCAGTCATTCGATGTTCGATGTTTATTCAAGGCCGACGGACCGGCTAACGTTGCGGTCCTATGGCCGGCCTTCTCTCCGAAACACTCACAGCCCTCGTGGGCCGTGTTGAACCGCCGAAACCCGCAGCAGGGTGGAGGCGAAACTTTGAGGTGAATGCCATGGTGAAGACGACATGGTGGTGTTCGATGGGTAACAGGTGCTGCTGTTGGGCCTGGAGCCATCGATCCTGATCCAGGCCCTGGCATTTGGAGCAATGGCGATCGCGGCACGAGTTGTAGGAGATCTGCTCGTATCCGAAGCGGTCACACTGGTGGATACGGCCGCCTAGGGCAACGGCGGTGTGAGGTGAGCGCGAGAAGAGACGAATTCGGACAGATCCAGCGCCTGAATCTGCTCCAGGGTCCTCGCTTTCCTGGTCTGGAGAAACTCCAAAAAGATCGTCAGCTCTCGGGTTCGCATTCGAAGGGTTGCCGGCCGCAGTTGGAGTCGATCCCGACAGTACTGTTCGTACTCACGGAGAACCTTTCTCATGGGGGGCAGGATATGGATCTTTCCCAGGTTCGTGCGGGCCGGTTGTCCTCTGAAGAAGTTAGCTGAGGTTCTTCGGATTGACGTTGAACTGCTGTTGTAGATGGTTTGTCCTGTTTGGATAGGGTAAAACCCAAGTCGCTAAGACCCCGACAGACCACGTCCATCTGAATTGGCGTTTTGAACCTGTTTCTGGCACTCTGGACCCTACCATGCAAGACTCGGCGTTCGCTTCAAGAATCCCAGTTATCCTCTTAATGGTCGGCTTATTCTGGGTGCCCGCTCTCGGGGCTGATCCGCCGATAGTCGTAGAGAAGGTGGAGGTCAAAGGACTCTGGCATCATGGCGCACACAACGCCTTCACCGACCTGATCCGCTGGCGGGATCGGTTTTACTGTACTTTTCGCGAAGGCTACCAACACGTCTCGTATGACGGCAAGATCCGCGTACTGGTCTCTGAGGACGGAGAGACCCAGAATTGGAGATTACCCCCGACGACAGACTCATGCAGCTGGGACTCGTCCGATTGGAGCACGACCCACAGAACTCCGCCGGCAGTTTTGTTTCCTTCACTGAAGATGGATGGAACTGGTCCCATCCCCAGAGGTGAGCCGTTGGAGGCGTACCTCGAAAAGCTCAGGACTATTCGCAGGTGGATGGACCGGTACCCCGAGATCAAAGTCGTCTTGACTCACGGGTTTGCGTGGAGATCGTTCATGCACAGCGACGGCATTAGCCTGCCAGATGAGGTCTTCGCCGCGGCGCCGTCGGACCACCCCAACTTCTACGTTCAGTTGCTGTTTGCGATCTTCTTCGGCGGTGTCTGGGACTACCCGATGCCGCAGATCAGGACCACACTTGAACAGGTCGCGGAGAACATCGGAGTCGACCGACTCATCTGGGGCACGGACATTCCTATGGTGATGCGCTTTGTGACGTATCGCCAGAGCCTCGAATCTTTGAGGGTCAACCTCGACTTCCTCACAGAGGACGAGATCGGTCGTATCGTCGGAGGCAATATGGGGCGATTGATGGGCGTCGATTAAAAAGGGGAGGATCCAATGCCAACCAAGACCGCTGACGATTTACGAAGGGCTGTCGAAAGTATCTCCAAGGCCGTCGGGACGCCTCCCGAGGCTGCTACAGTGCTTGCCGATATTCTTGTCGGCTCACACCTGGCCGGACACGACTCGCACGGCATCCAACATCTTCCACACTACATCAAGGAGGTGCAGGCAGGCGAAATCGTGCCCACCGCGAATCCTGAAATAATCGAGGAGACAGCCAGTGCGGCTCTCGTGACAGGACGCTGGGGTTGGGGGCACGTCACTGCTGACTTCGTCACCCGTATTGGAATCAAAAAGGCGCGGGAGAACAGAGTTGCCTTGGTCAGCGCCGTAGAAGTCAACCACATCGGTCGCCTCGGCGAATATGTAGAGCGGGCAGCCGCAGAGGGTGTGGTTGCCATAATGGTGGCCGGTTGCTTCTCTGAGGAGACTCAATCGGCCGCACCTTATGGAGGCAGCAAGGCTCTGCTGTTACCCAACCCTATCGCGATGGGCTTCCCGACACGTGACAGTCATCCTGTCGTCCTCGACTTCGCGACCACAAAGGTGGCTGGCGGAAAGGTCATGCTGGCCAGGGCAAAGGGTGAGCAGATTCCAAGTGGATGCCTCATCGACAAAGAGGGCAATCCATCCACCAATCCGGACGATTTTTTCAACGGGGGAGCCTTACTCCCGTTTGGTGAGCACAAGGGGTTTGGCATTATGGTAGCAGCTGAGATCCTGGGGCGGATCCTGTCGGGTGCCGATGCATATTCCGATACCCACCACGGCGGCGTCGGTTTCCGCCATTCTGGTGTGACTCTGATCGCCGTCGACAGCGGCTCTTTTTCCTCCTCCGGCCAATTCGTTGAGCGTACCACCGAACTGGTGAGCCGAATTCAAGCAGTGCCACCGGCAGCGGGATTCACCGAGGTCATGGCGCCGGGTGACTTTGAGCACAGGGCGCGCACCAGTCGCCTCAAACAAGGTATTCAAATTCCCGATTCGACCTGGGCCGAGGTCGTACAGACAGCTGAGTCCCTGGGAGTGAGCGTTTAGTTATATGCAGAGTGAGCAGATGGGAAGCAAGAACGTGTTCGAGAAACGGAGCGAATCATTGAGATCAACGAGATCAACGTCTGTGTCTGAAGGTCTCAACCGTCGTCGCCTGATGAGATCAGCCCTGGCGAGCCTGGCCGGCGTGGGGCTGGGCCAGAGTGCGGCTGCTCGGGCACTGGCCTCAATGGGAGGCGAGGACGATCCGAATCGGCTTTTGCACATGGATGATTTGGAACGGTACGTCGCCATCGACGACAAGTGCGCCTGGCCCAATCTGACGCTCATGCCTGCCGGCAGTATCGTGGCCACGATCTTCGGCCAACCCTGTCACGGCACCTGCGAAGGTGACGCCGAGTGCTGGATCAGCCGAGACGGAGGCCGTAGCTGGACCTTCTTGAGCGTCCCTGCGCCGCACGAGCCGGGAACCTGGCGCGGAAATCTGGCGGCAGGCCCCACTGCCAGTGGCGCCTTCGTCGTTCTGTGTAGCGGCGGCCGGGTGCCGAGTCCGCCTACCGGCGTTCAGTTGGTGTGTTGCCTGGCTGCACTGGTCTGCCACTCGACGGATGGAGGCAGGACGTGGACCCGCACGGAAGGTCTGAAGATCCCGCCGGGTGTGGACGACGTCATTCCCTTCGGCGATATCGCCACGCTTCCGGGGGGGCGTCTCGCCGTTTCGGCTTACTCCGGAGACCACGTAACGAGGAACACGGCCTGGGTATTCTTCAGCGACGATGACGGGCGAACCTGGGGCGATGCCCGGGTCATCGGTCTGGACAATTACAACGAAACGACACTCCTGTCCACAGGCAACGGAAAACTTCTGGCCGCCAGCCGCACGCTCAAGAAAGAGCATACGGAGATCTCAGCATCCGAAGACAGCGGGCACACCTGGAAGCATCGCGGTCCCGTGTCGCTGTTCAAACAGTGTCCTGCGCATCTCTTCGGACTGCAAGATGGGTCGATCCTGCTCACCTACGGCTCACGCCTTCGGGGCGCGCTCGGTGTCCATGCCCGCATCAGCCGCGATGAGGGCCTGAGTTGGGATGCACCCCGCGTCCTTTTCAGCACGACTGTACGCAAGTCCGGCACGGCCCCTGGAGCAGTGGACGGTGGGTATCCCTCCAGTGTGCAACTGAAGGACGGGACCATCGTCACCGCCTACTACTGCCAGCGCATCCCCATGCACCAGCGCTATCACATGGGCGTGGTCCGATGGCGGGTCCCGCCGTCTCAAGGTGGGTGAGACACCTCTTCTCGTGCTGGCTCCTCCTCAAACCCACACCAACCTAGACCCAAAATATGCGCGATTGCGAAAATGGACCCCTTCGCGACTCCTGGGAGCCATTTTGGAGGCCGAAATTCTAGATTTCTACGCCAAGCCAGTCAAAGCTGGTCTCCTGTTCCACTCTCCCGCAAGCGAATTGCATAATAGGAGCCATTTTGCCCCCTTGGGGGGCTCTTTTGGAGACACCTCGCCCCCGCTCCCGCAACGTTCGGCGCTTTTCCCTCTCCGCTCAGGTAGCCGCTCGTCGTTTCAGCCAGGCACTGCCCTCCAAAACAAGACGGCTCCAGCCATTGACCTCCAGCAGCCGATTGACCAACTGTCGGCCGGTCCGCAGAATCTGGCAGGGCATTTCAATAACCTCTCGCAGGAAACGGCGATATTCCATCCTCACCAGTTGCCTGGCCTGCAGTCGAGCCGGCAGAAGCAGCCCCATCCAGGCCTTCAGATTCCAGGCCTGGGCCGCAATCACCAGATAGGCCCAGTTCGCCACCAACGTATCGGAGGGCATCCGCAGCGCCTCGACTCCGTTCTTGAGCTGCTCAATGACGTTCTCCTGGTTGCAGCGCCGGTTGTTTTCCCGAACCACTCCTGCCCTCCCCAGCTTCTCGGCGGGGATATTCGTGACGTAAAAGTAATAGCGCCTCTGGGGCAGAAGCTGCTTCTTCCCTTTGTTTTTCCCCTGGCTCGGACGCACCAGCTCCCTCCAACTCGCTTGGGGCAACGCTTCCGCCCACTCGATGAAGCTCGGATAGGCGTCGATCCCGAAGTCAAACTCCACCCCCGCTTCCGCCCAGCGGTCAAAAGGTCTCGTCAGCGAAAAATCCGTGTCTCCGCGCAGGCGCACCGAGCGAAAACCCGCCTCTCGGACCAACTCGATACTTCGATCCAGCCACTCGGGGGCTCCCTCATGAGAGGGGCGATTGCCCGAACGGTTGACCGCATAGGCATTCGTGTGAGCCCTGAATCTCCCTTTCAGACAGACTAGCCACCCAGCCTCGACCGTTAGTAGAAGGAGACCCTCATTTGCCTTTGCCACATACTTCTCCACAACGCTCTTAGATTCAATAGGTAAGAGTATTCTATGGTAGGGAGGATGGTTGGGACGCGCTGTTAACTCGAAGACAGGTAAGCCACTGGTTTGACCAGTACTTAGTGCTCCATTCCATTAGCGGCGGAAACGAGTGCAGTCAATATTGTATTTTTGAATCTTGTAACCGATGATGCGTTCGGTTGTATCTAGTAGCTTGGAGGCGCGGGCACGGTTGCCCCGAGTCGTTTTCAGAGCGTCCTGCAAAAGATCCTTTTCATAGGCTTGTACCGACTGGGAGAGGGACATGCTGCTAACCGTGTCGGACGCCTCGGCAGTTTGCAGCGTAGGCGGCAGGTGGTGGCCGTGGATGACGTGGCTGTCGCAGAGCAGAACGGCTCGCTCGATGGCATTCTCCAACTCCCTGACGTTACCCGGCCAGTGATAGCTCATCAACATATCGATGGTGGGTGTGGAGATTCTCTTGATGTTCTGGCCCTGACGCGAGGAGTACTTCTCCAGGAAGTGGTCGGCCAGGAGCGCAATGTCCGCCTTCCGCTCCCTCAACGGGGGCATGAAGATGATGAAGACATTGAGCCGATAGTACAGATCTTGACGGAAGAGCCCCTCTGACATCGCCTGCTCGAGATCCTTGTTGGTGGCCACTATCAAGCGGACATTGACCTTGATGGTCTCCACGCCTCCCAGGCGCTCAAACTCGCGTTGCTGCAACGCCCGCAGCAGCTTCACCTGAGTGCCGGGGTCCAGCTCACCGATCTCGTCAAGGAAAAGGGTGCCACCATCGGCCAACTCAAAACGCCCCAGCTTACGTGACTGGGCCCCCGTGAAGGCCCCTTTCTCATAGCCGAACAGCTCAGACTCGATCAGCGTCTCGGGAAGCGCCGCGCAGTTGACCTTCACGAAGGGTTGCTTGGCCCGTGGGGAGTTGTAGTGAATGGCGTGGGCGATCAACTCCTTGCCGGTCCCTGATTCTCCTCGGATCAGAACCGTGGTGCCGGTCCGGGCCACCCGGCTGACCTGCTCGTAAACGTCGTTTATTTCGCTACTGGTCCCCACGATGTTGGGGAAGTCGTAACGCTCGTGCAGTTCCTCGCGCAGGTATGTGTTCTCCTCCAGATGACTCGCTCGCTCGCTCTGCAGGGCCCGGTGGGTCTTGACTACCTGCCCGATCAGCGCGGCCACAACGTCCAGGAACTTCAACAACCGTTCGTAATCCCGACCCGACTCGAAGAGAACGTCGACGCTGAGAGCACCCACCGTGCGCCGGCCCACCGAAATAGGCACGCAAAAGAAGCTCAGTTCGTATTGGCTCAACTCGCCTCTCTGATCCGCCCGTTTCAAAAAAAGGGGCTCGCGGCTGATCTGCGGAATCACGATCGGTTTGCCGCTCTCCACCACCCGGCCCGTGATGCCCTCCCCCACACGGTAAGAGGCGCTACGGCCCTGAGGAGTGATTCCGACAGCGGCCTCAATCCGCAGTTCCCCACTATCGTCCTGAAGCAGCGTCACCGCGCTTCGGATCACGTAGTGACGTTCCTCCAGTATCTCCAGGATCTGGTTCAATGGGGCCGTGAGATTGACCGTGGCAGCCACCGTCCGGGTGATCTCGACCAGGGTGCTGAGCTCCGGAAACTCAGCGGGCAGTGAGGGAGTAGAGGACATGGGATCAGGTCTCCTTGGCTTGATGCGAGCGAACGACATAATTGTAGAAATAGCGCCTAAGAGGATACATTTTTGTATATATCAATTTTTGGACGTCTTTTCAAGGATCTACAATGGATCTCTGGTGCTGTCCGAGCTAGACGGTCATCCGCCATTCTTGGCTTCCAGCTCCCAGTAATCGCCGCTTATTGGCTGAAAACACAGACACTTATCCCAAAGAATTACATATTTGTCGGTTTGAGATCCATCAATGACAGTTTTGTAGGGACCGGGCATGTCCCTTGCGAGCCAGTGCTACAGGGCTTTCCAGCTGCACATTCCCAACTTTCAGGGTACTGGCACGGGATTTGCTTCTTAGCAGGGTCGTCGGACGACCAGGAGGGGTGGTG
This sequence comes from Acidobacteriota bacterium, assembly GCA_965219005.1. GTDB lineage: Bacteria > Acidobacteriota > UBA6911 > RPQK01 > JAJDTT01 > CAUZIZ01. Next base: position 2,301,940 of record CBDCMS010000004.1, read on the forward strand.
GGACACCTTTTTGTGTGTCGGAATTCGGAGGACGTATGAGACAGACGAAACGCACTGCACTGTACCTTCTATTGATGGCCGCTGGTTCGTTGCCGCTGCTGCGAGGGCAAGACGCCCAGGAACCAGACACCCGGCAACAAGACACCCAGCAGCAAGAGGTCCAGAGAGGTGTTTCCCACTCACTCGCCGTGGACACGGGTGTGGTGAGCAAGTATATCTTTCGCGGTCAGCGGGCGACCAACGACTGGAGCCTGCAGCCTTCGATTACATTGGGGGTCGGGGAGTTTTCCTTCAACTTCTGGGGTAACCTCGATATGGCCGCAGTCAACGAAGGGGACTCGCTGCTTGTGCCGGAGAACCCAGCCGCTCTGCCGGGCCAGAGCGGTTTGAAGGGGAAGTTCTCCGAAGTCAACTATGTCTTCTCCTATGCTCATTCGTTTGAGGCTGTCGGCATTGAAGCGGGGACAATCGTCTACGGCTTTCCGGAGCGCTCCGTCTCCTTGCCTTCCACCACCGAAGTCTATCTCGGGGTCTCTTTGGATACCCTGCCACTGACACCCTCGGCAACCCTGTATGTCGACGTCGATGAGACGGGAGCTGCGGGTGACACGGGAATGTATTTCCTGCTGGGTGCCGAACACAAGTTCGGTTTCGGGCACAGCCGCTTCCCCGGGTTGGGTATCTCCACCTCGTTGGGCCTCGCCAATGGGGGCTTTGCAAACTACTTCTATGGCGCCCAGGAATCGGGACTTCATGACTACAGTCTAACCTTCACTCTACCCGTCAACTTGGGCGAGAAGTGGTCTGCCTCTCCTTTCGTGACCTACAGTGCGCTGCTGGGCAACTTTCGCGACCACCAATACTTGGATCCGCGCCGAGTCTTGCGGGGAACAGCGGGCGCTCCGAACTCCGCGGCTGACACGGTTTGGGGCGGCCTTACGTTGAGCATGGAGTTCTAAACTACTGAGAAGCGATCGCTGGAGAAGGCTACGGATGATGCACTCAATGGAATTGACCACAGACCGAAAATTGAGGAGAAGAGAAGTGAGAAGGCAAGCCTTGTTGGGATCACTCTTATCTCGGGGAGGTTTCAGCATGAAGTTCTTGTGGGTGGCGATCATCTCGCTGATCAGCTTTGCCTCGCTGAGAGCCGCCGTCACTCCCGAGGCGGCGATGTTCACGGTCAACAATACCTGGATGATGGTGTCCACCTTTCTGGTGTTCATCATGCACCTGGGATTCGCCAGTCTGGAATCGGGTCTGACCCGGGCCAAGAACACGGTCAACATACTCTTCAAGAACACGATGATCATCGCCATCGGCTTGTTGACCTATGCCTTCTGCGGCTTCAACTTGATGTATCCGGGCGAGGCCTGGATCCTTGGAAGCTGGTTTGGTTTCAGCGGTTTCGGGCTACAAATTCCAGAGGGCGCCGCGGGGCTGATCGGCTACGCGGACGGCAACTATACCTACTGGACCGACTTTCTGTTCCAGGGAATGTTCGCCGCGACCGGCGCCACCATTGTATCGGGAGCGGTAGCAGGCAGGATCAAGCTTCGCAGCTTTCTGCTGTTCACCACCCTCTTCGTAGGCTTCGTCTATCCCCTGGTGGGCAGCTGGAAGTGGGGCGGGGGCTGGCTGGACCAACTTGGTTTCTATGACTTCGCCGGTTCTACTCTGGTGCACTCGGTAGGAGGCTGGGGCGCCCTGGCCGGCGCACTCCTCCTGGGACCCCGACTGGGCAAGTATCTCCACGGCCAGACCCACGCTTTCCCCGGCTCGAACATGCCGCTGGCTTCGATTGGTGTCTTTCTACTCTGGCTCGGCTGGTTCGGCTTCAACGGTGGTTCGGTTCTCTCGGCCGATCCGGGAGGGGTGTCCTTCACACTGGTAACCACCTGCCTGGCCGCAGCCGCCGGCATCTTGGGAGCCTACTTCACGTCGGAATTGGCCCAGGAAGCGCCCGACTTATCCATGGCTCTGAACGGCTGTCTGGCGGGGCTGGTGGGAATCACAGCAGGAGCCGATACCGTTTCGGTCCTCTCCGCCGTCATCATCGGTTTCATCGCCGGCATCCTGGTGGTGGCATCGGTCATCCTCATCGATTCCAAGTTGAAGATAGACGATCCCGTAGGCGCCATTTCCGTTCACCTGGTGTGTGGGATATGGGGGACTCTGGCGGTCGGGATCTTCAGCGTGAACCAGGAACACACTCTGCTGAAGCAGTTGATGGGCATCGGGGCTTACGGCATGGTGACCTTTGGCGTCGCCCTGCTCATCTTCTGGCTGTTGAAGAAGCTGCTCGGCATTCGCGTGTCTGAGGATGAGGAGCTGAAGGGCCTGGACATCGGAGAGCACGCCATGGAGGCCTACTCCGGTTTTCAAATCTTCACGAGTGACTAGCTGCCATCGGCACCCACCGCTGGCCGGCGCCCGCTCGGTCAGCAAACAAAGGAAGCTGAAATGAAACTTGTCGTTGCCATGATTCAGCCGCACAAACTGCCTGACGTAAAGCGGGCTTTATTTGATGCCCAGATCTACAAGATGACCGTCAGTAACGCCTTAGGAGCTGGCGAGCAGAAGGGCTACACGGAAGCCTATCGTGGTGTCATCCACACCATCAATCTACTGAAGAAGGTCAAGATCGAAATCGCCGTCAATGAGGATTTCGTGGAGCCGACTATTGCCGCGATTGTCGAGGGTGCCCGGACGGGAAGCATTGGTGACGGAAAGATCTTCGTCGTTGATCTGCCGGAATGTGTCCGCATTCGAACCGGTGAGCGTGGCTCCGAGGCTATCGGTTAACCTTCGCTCGCCTGCGCTGCTCCGACTAGCAGTTGTTGGCCTTCTCCTGTCAGGCTAGCCTGCGCTGGAGATAGGCGTAGTAGTAGCTTCCAGCTTCCCGGTGAATAGGTCCGACAATCCTTCCTACTCGGTTTCGCGGGCTTCGAGTCGGGTGCCGGAAGAACGATCAGCAATCGCTCGCTGTCCAGCGTCCCGCCGTAGCCTCGAACAAAGCGCCCAGAGATGATCGCATCGTCGACGGAGGTCCCTTCAGCAACCTGGGGACACCGGTTTCGAAACCTGCCGAAGCGTTGATCGACACTGCCATGACTTCGTCTTCGCGCCGATAGAACAACTCACGCCACCGTTGTGACCAGACCGGTTGGCTGCCTCCGTCCGCGTAGATCTGCTGCAAGGCTCCGGGACCGGGAAGGCCGAGACGATCGTGGGAACACGAACGGGCGAGGGCAAAGGCAAAGCGCTAAACGGCTGCTGACACATCCACAGGATCAACTTATTCATCTTCTTTCTCGGTCCTGCTTGATCGCGTACAATCGTTTCCACCAAGGAGGTCGAAATGAAACGTGTTCTGACCAACCTGCTTCTGAGAGTTGGCTTTGTTGCCGTCCTGAGCCTTTGCTGGATCCTGCTGCCTGACGGGGAGGTGGTTTCCTCTTCGGCGAATCCGGCGCTGGATCCTGACGAGCGGTTTGTCCTTGAGTCGGGGCATGCGGCGGGACGCCTTTCCTTCGAGATACTGGAGGACAAGACGGGAGTCCACCTTCCCGGTCGCCTCTTCTTTGCCCACAAGGAACCCAGGGACCAGGTGCCGATTGTCGGACGCTTCGAAAACTTTCTGGTCACCGCCTCCGGCCGTGAGGTCAAGACCGTGCCGGTGGGACAATACGATGTCTACATCACTCGCGGCACCGAGTACACGCTGGACCACCAGGAGATCAGCATCAAAGAAGGCCAGCTGACGCACCTCACATCCACGCTCTCCCCGGCCATCGACACCTCCGGGTTCATCTCGGCGGACTTTCACCTTCACCTCCAGTTCGCCATGAGGGACGGTGCTATTGTCTCTGCGGCCGAGGGACTGGACTTCTTGACGGCTACAGACCACAACATCCTGAAGGACTATTCCCCCTACATCTCCGAGCTGAACCTGAAGCGCTTCATGACCTCCGTGGTGGGCTCCGAGATCGACACCGAATTCGGGCACTTCAACAGCTTTCCCCTGACGGACGATCGTTGGCAGGAGAGGGGATATCGGCACTCCATTCGGACGCCGCGAGAGTTTCTCCGGATAGTGAAGGAGGATCCGGGAGACGAGATCGTCCAGATCAATCATCCCCGCTTCGAGCAAGGGACGGGAGGACCCCCGAAAGGCGGCTACTTCAACCTCCGGCTCAGTCGGGATACCTCGCAGATCGAGTATCCCTTTTTCGAGACCGCGTTCGACCAGATGGAGGTGTACAACGCCATTACCGATCGTGAGGATTTTGAGATTCCCACCTACGGTCCCAGCAGCCAGGTGGATCAAAACCTGAAGGACTGGTTCGGCCTCTTGAACCAGGGCATCGCCATCGCCGGAGTCGCTAACACCGATGCCCACCTCTATCCCAGTGAGCTGCCGGGATACCCACGCAACTACGTTCTCTCGGACACGGACAAGCCCTGGGAAGTCGAGCCCAGCGAGGTGGTGAATGCACTGAAGAGGAAAGCAGTTACGGCGTCTCTGGGCCCCTTCATCCGCTTCTCGGCCAACGACGGCAAACCCGTGGGCTCGACCCTCAGCAGTGCGGGCGACGCAGTCACGCTTCACGTCAACGTCCAGGCTGCTCCCTGGATTCCGGTGGACCGCGTCCAGATCATCGCCAATGGAGAAGTTCTGCACACCTTCCCCGTCGACGCGAGCTCTGAGCGGGTCCGCTTCCGGCAGGCTATCCGGGTGCAGTCGGGCCAGGACACCTGGTATCTGGTCCTGGTGACCTCGGAACGGCCCTGGAAACCTCCTTTTACCGAGTTCCGTTCGCTCGCGTTTACCAATCCCATCTGGGTGGACTACGATGAGAACGGCTACTTTGACCCCATCCAACCAGGCGATCCAGGTGGGGTTGACCCCGAGGAAGACCAGCAAGGGGGCTCATGAGTGGGCGAAGCAGGCGCGCCCCCGCCGCTGATCTGAGGGAATTCGCTCAAACCATCCTGGTGCGGGCAGGTCTAAGGGGAACCGACTCGAGGCGCGTGGTGGACAATCTTCTGGATGCCGATCTACGAGGGGTCCACTCCCACGGGCTAGTGCGGATCGGCCCCATTGTCAGCCGGGTCCAGGGGGGAGGAATCAACCCCCGAGCGGAGGTGAGGGTGGTTTCCGATCGAGGAGCCTCGATCCTTCTGGACGGTGACGGGGGACCCGGACAGATCGCCGGGCACAAGGCCATGACACTTGCGATCGCCCGGGCTCGGGAATTGGGCGTTGGAGTCGCCGGCGTGTGCGGCTCCAACCACTATGGAACTGCCGGCTACTACGCCAGGATGGCGACGGAGGAGGGGATGATCGGTCTCTCGGTTAGCAATACCGGGGCCTCGATGGCACCCTGGGGGGGTACGACGCCCACTTACGGAACCAATCCTCTGGCGATTGCAGTTCCTAGCAGCGGCGAGTACCCGCTGATGCTGGACATTGCCCTGAGCCGCGCCGCCTGGGGCAAGGTGCTGCTTTACCTTTCTCGTGGCGATCCGCTTCCCCGGAACTGGGTCCTGGATCGGCAAGGGCAACCCACGACGGATCCCGAGGAGGCCCTAAAGGGCATGCCATCTCCTTTGGGAGATCACAAAGGGTACGGCCTGGCGGTGATGGTGGACATTCTGAGCGGGGTGTTGACCGGAGCCCTTTTCGGCAGGGATGTTTCCCCCACGCCCGCTCCTTCGGAACCCCAGGACACCGGTCACTTCTTCCTGGCAATCTCGGTTGAGCATTTCATGGAACCGGAGCTCTTCCTCTCCCGGATCCAGGACTACATCCAACAGCTCAAGTCCTCGGAGCTGATCTCCGGTGTGGACGAGATCCTGGTCCCGGGAGAGCCCGACTGGCGAGCAATTCAGAGGAGTCTCGAGGAGGGCATTGTTTTGGACGAGGAAACCTGGAAGATCCTGCACCGTCTCTCGGACGAGTTGGGGGTGCCTCTGCCGGAACCACAAGGATGAAAGCTGATCCGAACAGAGCCGCGAACGACTTGAGCCGTTAGCAATATGAACAAAGCTAGCGAGGAGAGAGCCGGACAACAGCACAATCATCCACGTTCCAAGAAGTCCTTCCCAGTCAGTAATCCGACGAAGCGTTGAACACCTCCATCGGGGCGCCCTGCAACTCCACAACATAGCGAATAGCACTGGCCAATGCCTCTTCCGTCCACAGGTACACAGTACTGCCGCCGCGAGCCCAGCGTCTGATTCGTCCTCTATCTATTCCACATCGGTTGAGGCCCCGGCTCGCGTGGGACTTGAGAGCATTCAGGACAGGCTCGGGGTCGGACAGCGCGGAAAGCACCACGTGGACGTGGGTGTACCTGACATGAGCCGCATGAAACTTCCAGTTTCGGCGTGCACAACCATGCCGGATGCCGTTCTTCACCGCTCTTTGGCCGGGCGGATCGAGGGAGTAAGCGAGGTGCTTCATACGCGACGCTGAGGCTCTGTGTCTCCTGGATTCCGGGAGCAGAAGGGGCATGCCATACCTATTGTTTTTCCGGTCAACTGTCCCCCGGGTGTCGCCGTGGAGGCGCGTGCCGTAGCAGGTGAAGGTCAACAAGTAGGCTAAGGGGTAGGAGGATGCACGACTGTGCATGTTCTATATAACGGCAGGTCCGGCTGCTGCGCGATATTAGTTGTGGGAGATTGGATGGTGGCTTTACGGGCGTTGGTATGTTGTTCTTTGCTGTTGTCCGGCTCTCTCCTCGCTCGCCGGCTTCATCTCGCTAGCTGCTCAAGTCGTTCGCGGCTCTGTCGGTCCCGTATTCACCGTTCTGGACGGCCCGGAACATGGGCGTTAGACTGGGCCAACACCAGGAGGAGGATACATGCATCAGACCAAGCCTTGGGATCGGAGAGACTTTCTCACCCACGGTGCGGCCTTCGCGGTCGCGCTCTCGATAGCACCGGCAGCACCCCAGAAGGGTGGGGACCCGGGTGAACCCAATCCCCACACCCGGCCCGCCCCCAATCGGCGCCACATCGTCATCTACCGGGACCCGTTTGCCTACTGCTCGCACGCCTCCATCGTCCGCCTGGCCAACGGTGAGTGGATCACTGCCTTCAACGAATGTTAGCGGCGGACGCCCTACACTCATCCGCCGGGAGATCCCCACTTCCACAACCTCATCTCACGGACCGACGATGAGGGCAAGACCTGGAGCCCTCCCCAGGCGACTCCCAACTGGGACTGGTATGGAGTCGAATGTCCCGGGCTGGCCCAGCTCAAAGACGGGACGGTGGTGCTCAACCAGTGGCAGTTCCTCTGGTATTCCCTGAACCAAGGTCGGAAGCTCGCCTCCCAGGGGCGAGAGATCTGGCTCAGAACCAGCACCGAACAAGGTTGGGTTCCCACCCTGTCGGACACCGATTGGAGCCGCAACCTCTACCCCTGGTGCCGGGCCAACGGCGGCTGCTATGTCCAGCTGAGCTCCGATGGCGGCCGGACCTGGGATCGCAGTGTCAAGATTCCCACCGAGCCCTACATGGGTGGCTACACCCCTCGGGGTGTGGCTCAGCTTCAAGATGGGACGGTACTCATGGTCACGGCCGACCACCCCCTGAATCACACCGTCTATGCTGTCCGCTCCCGGGACGGAGGTCTCAACTGGAGCAAGCCCGTAGTCCTGGGTAAGGTCGATGAGGGCCATATGTCCGAGCCCACAGCCGTTGAACTTCCCAGCGGCAAGATCGTCGCCATGATCCGCAGCAGTACTCACTATCTCCACCAGAGCGAGTCCTCGGATGGGGGATTGACCTGGACCCCGATCCACCGCACGCCCATCTTCGGATATCCAGGACACCTTCTGCTCCTATCCGATGGCCGGATGCTGACCACCTACGGTCACCGCCGCTCGCCTTTCGGGATTCGGGCCTGCCTGAGCCGGGACGGCGGGCAGAGCTGGGACTACGACAAAGAGTTTGTGATTCGCGGAGACTTTCCCAACCGAAACCTCGGTTACCCCGTTACGATCGAATACCAGCCAGGACATCTCTTCACCATCTACTACGGCGAAGAACCGGACGGAACCACCAGTATCCAGGGCTCCTACTGGGAGGTTGCATAGGGCTACTCATGATCAACCGATCTGGTAGAAGGGGGTCCTCTCGGGATGTCGGGGCTGGTAGGTTGCCGTCGGAGACGTTCCCTACCGGAAACGACGGCGTCCTCAAACCTACGAGGTTATCTGGAGCGTCTCCTCGACTGAGTTTTTCAACTTCCCCTACCTGGTGTTAGAATCTGGGTGACATCTAGAAGGTTTTCAAGAGTCTTAACCCGTGAACGAGACCCGCCTGGGTAAAGCAACAAGGGGCATTCAAGTCCGTTCCGCCCTGACGATTCTCGCCTTGTCCCTCTTCTGCTTCGCAGCACAGGGTCGCCAGGACGACGGTGCCGAGTTCTTCGAGAAGAAGGTGCGGCCCTTACTGGCCGAGCACTGCTACACCTGCCACTCGAGTACAAGTAAACCCGTGATGGGGAGCCTGATTCTCGACCGGGAAGCCTCCTTTCGCCGGGGTGGCACCAGGGGAGCCCCGATAGAGCCAGGCGATCCAGAATCGAGCCTACTAATCAAGGTAGTCCGGCAGCAGGACGAGAAGCTCCGGATGCCCCCAACGGGCAAGCTAACAGAAGCCCAGATTGCAACCCTTGCCCAATGGGTCCAGATGGGCGCTCCCTGGGGGTTGGCCGGCCCCAGCAGGCAGCCTTCCGGTACCGGATTCTGGGCCTTCGAGCCTCCCAGAGAGCCCCCTCTCCCGCGGGTAGAGAACACGTCCTGGGCCGCGTCACCCATCGACCGCTTCATCTTGGCAGCACTGGAAGCGAAGGGTTTACGACCAGCAAGAGCAGCGGACAAGAGAACCCTCATTCGAAGGGCGACTTTTGATCTGACCGGTCTTCCGCCGACACCCACAGAGATCCGAGATTTTCTGAGCGACGAAAGCGATGCTGCGCTTTCCAAATTGATCGATCGCCTCTTGAGCTCGCCTCATTACGGAGAGCGCTGGGGTCGGCACTGGCTAGACGTGGCGCGCTATGCAGATTCGAATGGGATGGACGAGAACGCTCTCTACAGGAATGCCTTCCGCTACCGGGACTATGTCATCGAAGCCTTCAACAAAGACAAGCCCTACGATCAGTTTGTCCAGGAGCAGCTTGCCGGCGACCTGCTGGCGGATCCGGGCAACCTGGACATCACATTTGAACGCTGGAAGGCCACCGGTTTTCTCTCGATGGGCCCCAAGATGTTGGCCGAAGATGATCCGGTCAAGATGGCGATGGACATCGTCGATGAGCAGCTGGACACAGCCCTAGGTGCCTTCAATGCCCTCACCATGGGCTGCGCCCGCTGCCATGATCACAAGTTCGATCCCATCTCCACCGACGAGTACTACGGCATGGCTGGGATCTTCAAGAGTTCGAAAACCATGGAGACCTTCAAGGTCTCTGGGGTGGCGCAATGTCACGAGTACGTGCTCGCACCAGAGGAAGATCAGGAGAGCCTCAGGCTCCACCAAGAGAGGATAAAGGCGAAGCAGAAGGAAATCTCGCGTCTTACCAAGGCGGAGAACCAGAAGCTGATTGCCCGAGGCCGGGACCGAGTAGGCGCGTACCTGATGGCCGCTGGGGATCTCTTGGAGTTCGAGAAGAAAGGCCTTGCCCCGCTGCTTCCACAAGAGGGCGTGACCCAGCAGGGTGGTTGGGTCCTGCGTCGGGCCTTCGATTTCGATCGGGGCAACGTCAACCCACTCGAAAAGGGCAAGAACAACGTACCCGAGAAGGCAGACCGGGAGGACCCTGGACGGAGTCCCTATTTCGCCGAGTACGACTTCGAACTAGCCTCGCCAGGGGAATACCAGGTTCAGCTGCTAGAGATCGAGACCGGGAAGGAAACGGCTGACCTCATGGTCAACCGGGTACTCATGAAGGCGGGACTCGAGGCGATCGAGAACCGTCGTCCCTCCCCCGACTCCGCTGGCTGGTCCGTTGCCGGAGTCTTCCCCATGGCAGCCTGCAGAAACACCATTCGGCTCGAGCACCGACAGCTCTTTCCCCATTTCGAAGAACTGCTGATCGCCCCCAATCCGCTTCCGGCAGGCAGACCCGTTCCCAGAACCCGCGTTCAGGTGGCGCGGCAGTACGAGATCAATCCTTTCTTTCTGAAACAGTGGGTGGAGCGTCTGCGCCGAAGCCGGCGAGCCGTTCATTCCGTCTTTTATTGTTGGCACGCTTTCGCTACCGATTCCTCACTCGACGACTGGACTTCGCCTGCGTCCAGCCTCTTCGAAGGATTTCAACCCGCTAGTCGGAACGACCTGGCCCACCATTACCAGGTTCTGTTTCGCCAATCGCTGAAGGCTTGGCAAACACTCTGCGGGGAGCTCGAAGAAGCCGCGGAGAAGGGAGGGGAGGACGAGGCTCGCTCTGAACCGAAAGAAGAAACCGAAAAAGGGCTCGACGACCCGGCGCTGGAGGCAATGAGGCAGATCCTGTATGAGGAGTGGGGACCGTTCCGCCCGCCCCTGGATTCTAAACCCTACTATTCAGAGCAGGCGCTGGAGGCTCTGGCTCAACTTGAGCGCGAGTTGAGGGCCCTGAAAGATACCAAGCCCGAGTTCCCAAGAGCCATGGGGGTCAGGGAAGGCAAGGAAATCGGGAATCTTCCACTGCATGTTCGGGGAAGTCACTGGAATCTAGGCGAGCTGGTGCCCCGGGGTTTTCTCAGCTTTGGCCTGCAGGAAAGACAGCAGCTGACCGACAACTCCCGGAGCGGTCGTCTTCAGCTGGCCCATTGGCTCACGCGACGAGACCACCCGCTCACTGCTCGAGTGATGTCGAATCGAATCTGGCGCTGGCATTTCGGCCGCGGCATCGTTGCCACGACAGACAACTTCGGTAAGCTCGGGGAAAGACCCTCCCACCCCAGGCTGCTGGACTGGCTCTCACTCCGTTTCGTTGAAAATGGCTGGTCGATAAAGAAGATGCACCGGCTCATCATGCTCACGAATACCTATCAGATGAGCAGCGATTACTCGCCCGTGGCTGCCGAGCAGGATCCCGAGAACCGGCTACGGTGGCGAATGGACCGGCGGCGCCTGGAGGCAGAAGCCATTCGGGACGCCATCATGATGGTCTCCGGAGGTCTGGATCTTCAGATGGGAGGGTCGATTCTGGGCATCGAGTGCAATGGGATTCCCTGCGAGCGAGACTACGTTCAAGGAAAAAAGACTGACTACGATCAAAATCGGCGGGCGGTGTACCTCCCGGTAATCCGAAGCTCCACGCATGATTACTTCCGCGCTTTTGACTTCGCAGATCCTTCGATGTTGAACGGAAACAGAGCATCGAGCGTGATTGCACCTCAGGCGCTGTTCATGATGAACGGTTCGGTGGTGCTCGACCATTCGCGCCGCTGGGCCAGTGAGCTTCTGGAGCGACGGGACCTGGATGATTCTGACCGCATTAGGAGAGCCTACGAACAGGCCTTCGCACGCCTTCCGGATCTGGATGAAACCGAACGAGCCCTGAGTTTCATCCAGGAGATCGAGGGAGCTCTTTCCGACCGTGAAGAGCACCCCCCCCCAAGCGCCGGCTTCGGGCCTGGCAGAGTTTCTGTCGGTCCCTGATGGCGTCGAACGAATTCGTTTATCTGCGCTGAGTCCCTCTGGCTCCCTCCGGCCTTCGAGATTCGCCTGTTCGATATTCTGCGGTTCAGCCTTAGTCGGTTGCCTTTTCCAGAGCAAGAAAGAAAGGCTAAATCACGAACCGCAGAACGCCGAACATGCGAACGCCGAAGTGAAGTCAACACCTACCGAGTTTCAGGCTAGCGACAACTTGGTCTATAATGCCCGCGATCCGTTTCCCACGGGGCAGTATGAATAGTCACTGGAACTCTTTCCCCAGACAACGGCTTTCGCGCCGCCAGATGCTGCGCAGGACCAGCGCGGGCTTTGGTAGCTTGGCTTTGGCGGCGCTGATGGGCGAGCAGGCGGCGGCGGCGATCCGCGATGTCACTCCCGGCCGTTCCAACCCCCTGGCTCCCAGAGTTCCCCACTTCCCTGCCCGGGCAAAGCGAGTCATTTTTCTGTTCATGTACGGGGGCCCTTCTCAAATCGATACTTTCGATTACAAGCCTCTCTTGCAGCGAGACCATGGGAAGCCCCTTCCGTTCAAGCGGCCTAAGGTTGTTTCCAGCCCGACGTTCAACCTGCTCAAGTCCCCTTGGGAATTCCAGCAGTACGGGGAGAGCGGAGCCTGGGTCAGCGAGTTGTTTCCCAACGTCGCAGGCATCGTCGACGATCTCTGCTTCATCAAGTCCATGCATGCCTCCAACTCGAATCACGGTCCGGCTCTGCTGGAACTGCATACCGGCAGCGACACCTTCATCCGTCCCAGCATGGGTTCCTGGATCACCTACGGTCTAGGAAGCGAAAACCAGAACATGCCCGGCTTCATAACCATCTGTCCCCCTTACAATCACGGTGGTGCCAATAACCACAGCTCGGCCTTCCTGCCGGCCCCCTATGCCGGAACCCCGCTGGGAGCTGTGGGGACTCCTGCTAGGGAGGCGAAGTTCCCCTTCATTACCAATGCCGAGATTCCGCGCGACATCCAGCGAAGGGAACTCGACTTCATTCAGCAGCTGAACCAACAGGATCTAGCAGCGGCGGGATCGGAAGCAGATCTGGAGGGCCGCATCGCATCCTTCGAGCTGGCGTTCCGAATGCAGACAGAGGCACCTGGACTGCAGGATATCTCCGGGGAGTCTGCCGCCACCCAGAAACTCTACGGACTGGATGACCGGATGACAGAGGATTTCGGGCGCCAGTGTCTTCTGGCGCGACGACTGGCTGAGGCGGGTGTTCGCTTCGTGCAGGTCAACCACAGCTACAAATGGGATGCACACGAACGACTGCGCCGCGCCCACCTTCAAGCCGCCCGCGAAGTTGACAAGCCAATCGCTGGCTTGATCCAGGATCTCAAGGGTCGGGGGCTGCTCGAAGACACTCTGGTCCTCTGGGGAGGAGAGTTTGGCCGCACGCCCGTCGCCCAGGGATCGGACGGACGCGATCACAATCCGGAGGGTTTCACCATCTGGTTCGCCGGTGCGGGTGTCCGCCCCGGTTTCCAGTATGGAGCGACCGACGATTACGGCTACTATTCAGTCGCGAACAAGGTGCACATCCACGATCTTCACGCCACCATCCTGCACCTGCTTGGACTCGACCATACCCGCCTGACGTATCGTTACGCGGGGAGAGACTTCCGCCTCACCGATGTCCACGGCAACGTCGTCAAGGATATCCTCACCTGATTTCAACCCTTGCCGCCGCATTGAATCCTGAAGCGCTAGCGAAGGCTTCGGCCTTTCAGGGCCACCGATGTAGCGAGGCCAGAGAGTTCCGCTACTGTTGGGTACCGTCCAGCAGTTCGACGACTCTGGGTGAAACTGCACCATCGGCCTTGCCTGGAGCCACATCGCCATCAGCGGCGGCTTCGTCCGACACGGTCAGGCTGGCGTGAGCGGGCTTCTGGCTTGTGGGATGGATGAGATGGTAGAAGTTAAAGTTGCAGGCCTAGTTTCTTGTCCAGATAGTCCCTGCTGATTCGGGCACTCTCTATGGGCGGACGGTAAGGTGACGAATCCAACTCTACCGTCACCCAGCCTTGCCAGCCAATCCTGTCCAAGTGCGCTTTGATCGCGTGATAGTCTACGCCGCCCTTGCCCAACTCGAAAAAGACGGGATTTTTCATCGGGTCCGGCCGATCGATCCGCTTCTTTGCACCGCCACGATGCTTGGGCTTCGTATCTTTAAAATGAAACTCAATGACGCGATGACCCAATTCGCGAGTGAGCTCCACGGGATCGATCCCAGCCATCGTAATGTGTCCCGTATCCAGAACAAACCAGACATGCTGGGGATCGGTACCGTCCATGATCGCGTCGATTTCCCCTCGGTTCTCAAACTGATTCCACATGTGTGCGTGTACGCCCAGTTTGAGCCCCTCATCACTGATACGTTTGCCCAGCTCATTCAACACCTCGGCCATGTTCCTGAGATCCTCCCCTGTCGTACCCTCAGGCCGCCTCGGTCCCATGTTGATCTTCAAATGATCGCAACCCAGGCGCTTGATAAAACGAACCAGCCGCATATGCTCCTCGATAATGGTCCTGTGCTTGGAGGGATCCTCGAAGTGCCGCTCCATAGGGCTTCCGTTGGAAATCGTTTCGAACGCTACTCCGATCTCTGCGACTTTTCTCCGCAATTCGTCAGGTCGATCCAAGTAAGCGGTGAAGTAGTGGATAAAGGACTCCACATGGCGAAAGCCGACCTCGCGCGCCTCCCGAAATGAGAGAAACACGTCATCTTCCCAGCCACCGCGAGTGTTGGTCGTGATGCCAACCCGATAGTGAGATTCTCCTGGCCGAGCCAAGGGTGTGACTGCGACAATCGCTACGAACTCTCGTCTCGTCAAGCGCATTTGGCGACCTCCGTCACATTCAGTCTTCGAGATGTTGGAGGATCTAGAGGCGGAACGCGGTGTCATCGTTTCCGTGAAAACATTCGCTGTTGCTGTTTCAAATTCAGGCCGCAGTAGGCCAAGTCAATTCGAGAGAAACAAGGTCAGCTGGGTGACATTCGGTAAAAACCTATGTGACCAACGGATCCTCCAGCCGCACCCGCCTTCCCGCTTAGAACCGGCTGCATCGGCCTGGAGGCCGAAGCCACTCATGTGCCAGCCAGGAAGGATGTGCGTGGGAAGTCCATCAGGAGCTCGGGACCTTCATCCGTGACGTGGCAGACATCACCCAGGGGGACGAACAGCTTACCTGAGTCGGGCAATGAGAAAGCCGCGTGGATGACGGCAGTCATCCCGGACTTGAGCGGTTGCTGGTTCGCCTCGCTCAAGGGTACGGGCTGCTCACTGTAATCCATGCCGATGCCATGGCCGATGCGTCCACCCTGGAGCTCGAGGCCCAATTCCACTCCTCTTTCCCGGACCGCGCGAGCCACCTCTCGAATAGCGACGCCGGATTTGAGATTGGCGAGGCCGGCGTCCTGGGCCTGTCGGGCGCGTTCACAGAGGCTCTCCAGCGAGTGTGAAGGCTTCCCCAACGTACCGGTACGCTGCCCATGGCACCAGTATCCCCGGTAGACGACGTAAGAGCAGGAGGCCATGAGATCTCCCTCTCCCAGCATTCTCTCATGGGGCTTGATATCCAGCCGTGAGTCGTCCCAGCTCGTCGGTGGGCCCGAAGCCATCCAGTACTTGGCGTGGTCGGCACCCTCGCGGCGGACTGCCCGTTCCATCTCGGCCAGGATCTCGATCCCCCTCATTCCCGGCCTGGCAACCTCCAGCATCCGTTCAAACCCCAGGTCGCTCAGACTCGCAGCTTTGCGCATGTTTTCGATCTCGGCAGAGCTCTTGACCGCCCGAACCCGGGAAACGACGTCGTCAACCCGTCTCATCCTCTCGCCCAGAATAATGGAGAGACCCTGGTAGAAGGGCTGGGGCATATTGTCTATTCCAACCACTCCGACCTCCTTTCCGCCCAGTCCGTTCTCCTCCAGGATGGCCAGGGTCTCGCTGGCAAAGTCTCGAGGACCCGAGGCCGCAGCACCGCGGGAAATCGCCACCGCATTCGGATCGACGGCCTGGACGAGGCGAAGGTCCTCAATGGGTGAGACCTCGCGGATCTGTTCCAGCATAAAGGGCAGTCCTGCGACCAGCAGGGCGGGAGGGCCCTTTCGGGTCAGGACCAGGGCCGAATCGACGATTCGATCATGGCTGGCCCATCCGCTGAGGTAACCTACGTGACCGGTCTGTCCCCACATATTGGCCATCGGGGGGGAGTAGATAAGCAAAGCCCCAAGATCCTCCCGATCCACGAAGTGTCGAACCGACTCCTGGCGGCTTTCAATCTCATGTGCGATAGCTGGAGCAATGGACATGGTTGGTCTCCTTGCTGGGTCGAAGCCTCGGCTCGTCACTGACCACAACGTCTGCTGAGAACCGCCGATCAGGGACGATCTACTCTGCAATTCCTTTGGCGTACTAGGCTAGGATGTCCTTGACGATCTTAGGTTTAAAGTTGAACGTGATCTTCTCGTTGAGCCCGCTACGCTCAAAGAAGAGCTCTTCGTGGTGAAGTCCCAGCAAATGGAGGACGGTGGCATGAAAGTCTTCAATACTGACGGGGTTCTCGACGGCCCGATAGCCGAAGTCATCGGTCGCTCCATAGACGGTTCCCGGTTTGACACCTCCCCCCGCCATCCAAAGGCTGAATCCTCGGGGGTTATGATCCCGGCCTGCAACTCCCTCCTTGGGCATGATCTGGGCAATCGGATGCCGTCCAAACTCGCCGGTCCAGATCACCAGCGTGCTCTCCAGTAGTCCCCGTTCCTTCAGGTCCCTAAGGAGTGCCGCCACCGGCTGGTCTGTCCGGTCACAACAAGCCTTTAAGTCATCTTCTAGGTGGGAGTGGCTATCCCAGATTTGGCCGCTGACGCATACCTGGACATAGCGCACGCCCCGCTCCACCAGTCTCCTAGCCATGATGCAGCGTCGGCCATAGTTGTCTGGACCAGGATTAACATGGGTTCGTCCAAGCACGGCGGGCTTTCGACCCACACCGTACATCTCCAGGGTCTTGGGGGTTTCCTGGGAAAGATCCAGCGCATCCGTAGCTTCCAGCTGCAAGCGCGCGGCCAACTCGTAACTGGCGATCCGACCATCCAGCTGGGGCAAGCCGGGACGGTCCCGTCGATGGATTTGGTCGAGCTGTCGGCGGAGGTTGGTGCCCATCCTCGCCAACGCGGTCGGCTCTTCAAGCTCCGGACGGAGATTTAATAGCGGATCGCCCACCGAGCGGAGACGCGTCCCTTGGTAGATCGGCGGCAAGAAACCCGATTGCCAATTGGCAATCCCGTTAATGGGAAGTCCCTGGGGATCATCCAGCACCACAAAGGCCGGGAGATTCTGGTTGTCTGTTCCGAGTCCGTAGACAACCCAGGCCCCCAAGGTTGGCAACCCTGGGAGCATGCGTCCGCCTTGAAGCTTGTAGAGCGCCGCCGGATGAGCCGGGCTGGTGGTATGCATGGAGCGAATGACCGCAATGTCGTCCACCTGCCGGGCCAGATGAGGCATGATCTCCGACACCCAAGTGCCTGACTGGCCATACTGGGCAAACTTGAAGGGGCTGCGCAGGAGCCCGCCAGCTTGCTGGGGAGAGGGTACGTCGACCGCAACCTCATCGAAGTAAGGCTCGCCATGGTGCTTATCGAGCATCGGCTTGGGATCGAGAAGATCCATGGGACTGGGGCCCCCATTCATGAACAGCAGGATGACCGACTTGGCCTTGGCTTCGAAATGTGGCTTCCTGGGCTTGACGTCATAGACGCTGCGACGCCCCATGGCCTGCACCTGCCTTGATCCAGGAAGTTCAGAGAAGCCCAATAGATCCCGCGAAAGCAGATGGGTCAGGGCTATTCCGTAGAAGCCATCCGACATCCGTTCAAAAAAATTGCGGCGAGTCGTGGGAAGCGCCCGGACTTTCGATGATGCCTGGGACATGGTTTGAGTCCTCAGTCGATGTAGACGAAGGCGGCTGAATTAAAGAGTGTGTGGCAGAACTTGGCCAACACTTGTCGACGATGGTCATCGCGATCCGTCAAGGACTCTGAAGCCGCTTCGAAAGATTCCAGGCTGATCTGTCTCTCCTCGCCGGTGGGGGGCCGGCTCAAAGTAACCCAATAAACTCGCTCGATCTGGTCTGCAAGGTTTTCTCCCACTTCCATTCTGACCCGTTCCGCCACAGAATCTGCCAGCCGGCGGATGGTAGAATCGTTCAGCAGGTGCAGCGCCTGAGGCGCCACGGTCGACTGTGCCCGGTCGACGCAGTTCGGACTCATCTGAGGGTAATCAAACAGATCGAGCGTGGTCGAAGAATTAAAACGGGGCTGCCGCAGATAGATACTTCGGCGCCACCCCGTGTCTCTCCGATAAGCCGTTGACAGCCCGTCGGCCCTCACAAGAATCGGATCGGGAGGACCATATTGCGATTCGTCCAGGCGACCACTAACCCAAAGAAGGCTATCCCGCAGTGCCTCTCCATCCATTCTCCTGAGGGGCCACCTGGAAAGGAGACGGTTTTCTGGATCGAGCCGATCGTGCTCCGGGCGCACTCTAGAAGACTGGCGGTAAGTCCTGGATGTCATCATCAACCGATGCATGACCTTGACACTCCATCCCCGCTTCACAAACTCCACGGCCAGCCAGTCCAAGAGATCGGGGTGGGTGGGACGAGCCCCCGATCTCCCGAAATTTCCCAAGGTCTCTACAATCCCCCGGCCGAAGTGGTACCTCCAGATCCGATTCACCATCACCCGAGCGGTCAAGGGATTGTCCGGTTTCACCAACCACTTGGCCAGAGCTAGACGTCTTCCGGTCTTCTTGGATCCCGGCCAGGGCGGTTTCACCTCAAAAGGTGTTCTCCCATCGGTCAACGCGGAGGGGACGCCGGGACCGACCAAGCGACCCGGGCTAGAGTACTCTCCCCTTTTAAGTAGGTAGGTGGGAGAGGGCGCTCCCCGATCCCAAAGCGCGCGGATGTGGGGCTCCGCCCCTTGCTCGTACTGCAGCCAGGCAATCTGTCGCTCCACCTCCTCGGCCTCTCGCCGATAGGCAACATCCATTTCCTTGAGTTCATTTGGACTGACGGCCAACAACAGGGAATACTCTTTCGCCAGAGCCTTTTGCCTCTCACTGTATTTCTCTTCCGGAGTGACTATTAGTTCCTTCATTTCTTTGTAGAGATCACCGGAGAAACGAGAGAGACGTTGCTCCCGAAGTCTCTGCTTCAGGGGTTTGGCCTTGTCATCTAGGACCGCTTGCAGCTTCTTGATTTCCCCCTCCAAGTTCTGATTCTTGGCCTTCCGCTCCTTTTCCTCCTCCAATAGTCGGATGGGGTTGGTCATCGGTCGGACGTAGGGCAGAACCCTCTGTTCGAACTTGACCACTTCGCTGACGGGAGTACCCGCCAACCAGTCGAACTCGTCTAGAGCTCCCTTTAAGACATCGGCCAGCCGGTAGTAATCCCTTTGAGGGATGGGGTCGAACTTATGGCTGTGACATCGTGCACACTGAAGGGTCATTCCCAAAATGCCAGTGCTCAGGATTTCAATCTCGTCCGCGATGACGTCGAAGCGGTCCTCCACAAAGCTGAGCTCGTACCCAGTGCCGTCAGGTCCCATACGCAGAAAGCCGGTGGCAACGAGATTTTCCACCATCTCCTCGGTGATCACCGGTGCGGTCTCGTAATCGAGAAGCTCATCTCCAGCGATCTGTTCCAGAAGAAAACGATCGTAGGGTTTGTCCGCATTCAGCGAGCGGATGACGTAATCCCGGTAGCGCCAAGCGTTCTTCCTGGCTGGCCCGTTGACATTGACCTTTCCCCCTTCGTGATCGGAGTAACCCGCCAGGTCCAGCCAGTAACGCCCCCAACGTTCCCCATAGCGGGAGGACTCCAACAAGCGGTCGATGAGTCGCTCGTAGGCCTGAGGGTTTCGGTCCCGAAGAAATCGCTGGACTTCAGAAGGCTCCGGGGGCAGGCCCGTTAGATCCAAGGCGGCTCGTCGGATCAGAGTCAAGCGATCCGCTTCCGGCGAGAGAGAAAGGCCCTGGACCTCCAGCTTCCGAAGCACAAAAGCATCGATGGGATTCGAGACCTGTTCTTCATGCTCGACTGAGGGAGGTTCAACCTGCTCGGGCGGCTGAAAGGCCCAAAACTGTCGGTCCTCGTCAGAAACCAAAGGATCGGGGCCGTGTCCGGCAACATCGGGCTTGATGTCTTTCTCTGGAGCGCCTTCCAGAATCCATTGTTCGAGTTTTGCCAGATCCGTTTCCGAAACAGGCGTCACGCCCACTTCGAAGAGTCTCTTATTGGGAGGCATAGCGCCGGAGCGAATCTTTTGAACCATCAGACTCGCCTCGGGTTTTCCGGGGATCAGTGCGGGCCCCGACTTCCCTCCGCGCAGCATCGAGGCGCTGGTCCTGAGATCCAAGTCGTTTCCTTGCCGACGTAGGCCGTGGCAGGTGGTGCAGTGGCGAAGTATGATCGGAATGATGTCATGTTGATTCAGCGATTGGTCAGCCAGCTCCCCCTCTGATTCACGCGCTAGGCCCTGCTCGATCCAAGCCCGGATCGCTTTCTTCTGTGCCTCCGGGATGCTCCCTTCCCGATCGGGGGGCATCGCACCATTCTGGATCAACTGATAGAGCTTGCTCTCCTCGGCCTTTCCTGGAACAACAACCGGACCGGACTCGCTCCCTTTCATCACCGCTTCTAGCTGGGTCAGGTTGAGCTCCTTTACCATCAGCTCTGAGCCATGGCAGCGAACACAGTGATTTTCGAAGATAGGCAAAATCTCGGTCTCGAAGACTTGCGCCGGCGCCGGGCCGGAAGGTGATTGCGTGTCTGTCTGCTGCGTGCTGGCGGAAGCCTTCGAGCCCCAGAGAAAGAAGAATACACTCAGCAGCAAGCCCAGATTGCTCAATGGAGGCACCCAGCCCGCAATGGGGTATCTGATTTTCCTTGTCTGCCTTAGGATCATCACTCAGTGGAGTGTACTGTTTAAAGTGACACTAGCCAAGCCAGCCTTTCGGGTGGCTGGGACCGTTTCCGGCCTGCTTTGTCTGCCTGGGCCCTCGCTGGCTCCGAGCCCCTGATCCGGACTGCCCGGCAAACCAGTTCGCGTGCGGTTTGTGATGAAGGATGTGGGCCCTTACTCGCTCAGGTTCAGGTAGAAAGGATCTGGGGAGATGAGATTGTAAGAGCCCAGATCTGACCGTACAAACAGTGTCAGAGTAGATCGTCTCTGACCGGCCGCTTTCGCGGACATTCAAGTTTCCCGCGGAAACGTCGAATGGGCTGCGCTGAGATTGCAGAAAACCAGAGACGCCTTCCGCTGAGTTCTTCGAACCAGTTGAGGACAACCTGAAGTCAGGTCGTCACGTGATGCAAAATAGAAAGCACCGATCTCCCGGAATAAAAGAATCTCTCTAACAGCATCTTCCCGGGTGCTGGAATCGCCCATCCGAATCGGTCATGCTATTAATCCAGCTTCGATGGTGCGGATCCGTAAAATGGCCAGTTCCCAAAGTTGGCAAGTACCGAGAACTTCAGCATTCGGGCTTCTACAGCAGAAACTGGGTAGAGCTGGCCGAAGTCATAGAGGACGAGCTGAAGGAGATTCCGGGGACTGAAGACGACTGCTAGAGGAGGAGAGGATCATGATCAAACTAGTCGCTCTGTCCACGCTGCTTGTAGTGGCGCTCGGAGCCTGCGGAGATTTCCGTCAACCCTGGCGATTGAAATCGGCAGCCGACTGGCGTGAGGCCAGCGACTCTGCCCAGGGCGTCGCGGTAGGCGAAGGTGGATTGGTGTTGGAGGGTGCCTCCGAGGGTTCCTGGACGAGCGGATGGCACGACTGGTCGGGTCCGATCGAATCGGCTCGTGTGACGACGACCGCTCGGTTGGACCTGTTCGGTGCCAAGACCATCGAGGTGCTGGTCGATGGCTCGGAGAAACCTTTCACGGACGCCAAAGGGATCCCCCACGATTGGTATGGACGATGCATGATTGCCATCCTCGATGAGAATCGTTGGGTCATGGCCTTCCGGTCTGGAGTCGACCACATCTCCTGGGACGACTGGGACGCAATTCACATCCTCACCTCCTCCGATGAGGGGAGGACCTGGGGGGGACTGAATCGTTGGTTCGATGGCACGCCCATTGACGGCATGCCTTATGACGACGGCTACACCCACAGCGAGCCAGGCCTGTTCCGAATGCCCAGCGGAGACCTGATTCTCCAGTTTTGGCGCACCTCCTACAGTACCGGCACTAAGCAGCTGCGCTCTCAGGACCTGGGAAAGACCTGGGATCTGGATATCGATCGGATCAGCGTCGAAGGCGTGGTGGGCGCTGATGATGACCGGGCGTTTGGGACCGAGGATTACTTCGTCGATCCGGAGAACCCCACTCACGTGTACATGGCGTTTCAGTACTATAAATATGACTCTCAGGCGGGTACCTTGCTGGCGCGCTCCACCGACGATGGCAAGTCCTATTCCTTTCTCAGCTGGATTGGTCCCTTGTCGGACGAGAAGCAGCCTCAGAGCGGAGCCACTTATGAGCCAGCGATCGAGTATGTGGGCAATCGGACGATCGTAGCGATCCTTCGGGACGGAGCCGGCAATCGGCATACCTGGCAAACCATCAGCACCGACATGGGTGCCACCTTCGCCCCCCTGGAAGAGATCTCGCCCAAGATCAACGGCGGCGTTCCCAACGGTCTCTGGCAAAGAGCTCGGATATACAAGGAAAGCAATCCCTATTTTCAGCACAACAATGTGTTGGATTACAGCAGAGCGGAGGGGCGTCTCTGGGGCTTCGGCATTCACAGCATGGGAGGGGGCTATACCCGCAAGCCCGTCGTTTATTGGTCGGACGATAACGGCAGCTCCTGGCAGGGTCCGGAACTGCTGCATGGCCCCATGCATCCCGGAACGGACACCGGTTACGGCGATATCAAGCGGCGCGTCGACAACACGTTCGTGGCGGCGGCCTACTATGCCGACAGGGAATCAGATGTGGCCGATCTAGAGCAGTACACCTTTGGCGGCGCCAGGGGTAGGCTACTCCTGGAAAGCGACAGCGACGGCGACGGAAACCCAGAGGCAGAATCGGGCTGGTACGAAGTTCTTGATGGTGACAACGCCTTCTCGGTATCCTCGTTGCCCGGCAGTCGCTGGAGGGTGACCCTCCGATTGAGCGGCAGCAACACCGATCAAAAAACCGCGATCAGCCATATCGAAATTGCTCCAGGCGAGGCTGGAGATACCAAATAGGAAATCGGGTCGTAGCGGTAGTCTCCAGGCTGCCGTGCCTCGAGCCAAAAAAGAAGCAGCACACGTCGGCTGGAGACCGAAGCTACGTCCAAGTTTCAAGTCAGTCTCGCCCCTACCGTGCTGGATCATTCAGGAAGAAACTGTTTCCTCCAGGGCAGGTACTGCTGATTCATGGAAGCCTGAAGCGCAAGCGAGGGGTTGGGGAGCGCCACAAATCTTCCCGACTGGGTGCTTGCCTGCATTTCAGGTCCAAGACCCTCTCGTGGACCCCGAAAAGCCGTACTCCAACAGATGAGTGGCGTGGAGTCGGAGATAACTAATGGTTCATGAGGTACTTGCAAGTATTGTCGAGGCGAGAATAGAAGGGCATTACAAGAGGATTCAGGCACCAGTAGGAAGCAGAAAGGACGAGGATAGCTCAGCAAAACCGATGGATTGGGGAATCAGTATGAGGCCGCATTTGCAAACGCCCAGCCGGTCCCTCTGATTAATCTTGTCTTATGGTGGGAAGGCAGTCTCCGGAGTAGGAAGGATTGTCGGACCTGTGCCGTGTTCTTCACCTGTACGGGCTAGGATGTCCCTCCCCACCAGGGGTATCGGCACAAAGGTACCTTCGCACACAATCGACAGATCTTGGGGGGGCATCGATCCAGTGATTAAGTAAGAAGCGCGGCAGGGGGTGGAAAGGCCGATCGACGCGAATCCTCTTCTGGTCGCCCTCGGAGTTGGTCGAGCCACTGGCCCCAAGCAATCCTGAACGGAGGTTATGGAAGAATCTATAACCTTTGTTTCCGCAATGAGATAGGCTCGTACGCTCAGGAAAGGTCCTCCTCTTCAAGCTTATAGCATAACTTAACAGCGTATTGGGGCGATTCTCCCTACGATACGGAGCCTCGATTCAAGCGCCAATACCCTGTCGCCTGAGTCTCTCCACCCTGGGAACCGGTTGAGCTTGATGGCATCGTAGGCTAGTACTATCGTCGACCGATCCTACCAATTCGAAGCGAGACTCAAAGGAGGATGAGATGGAGCAGAGTGCCGGTACTCCAGATTCGGTGTCGGCCGTCCAAGAGGTTATGGAGCCATGGAACCGGGCACGTCTAGAAGGTGACTGGGAGGCACTCTTGGCCATGTGCCACGACAAACCCAGTTGGGGCACTAGCATTTCCATGCGCTGCAGCGAATTCTGAAAATCAAATGCGCTTGCACCCGATTGCATCTCGGTTTTTGCCAGTTCTCTCGATCATCGTCCTTCTTGGGTCTCTTACTTTGCCGATTATGTCGTGCGGCGGGGAAAACTCTGAGAGGTCTGAGACAATCCTCCGAGTAGGCTCAGCGAAACAGCTGTTTATCGACAACTTGCTGATTTCGAGGGCTCAGAACGTCATTTTGACCATGAATCCACCCGTGAAGACATACGAACGCAACATCATCCCTGACTCTCCCTGGGAAGATCTCGGACTGAGCTCTCACAACACGGTCCTTGAAGACGAAGGCGTCTACAAAATGTGGTACGGAGCCCACTTGTTTGAGGATGAGAGCGAAGCCCAACCGGAAGTCCTCGACGGCGAGGCTTTACATACCTATGTGTATGAGCATCTACGGCAATTTGTCTGCTACGCCACATCCCGTGACGGTATTCACTGGGAAAAGCCGGAGTTGGCAGTGACCGCGTTTCGTGGTTCCAAGCAGAACAACATCGTCCTGACCAACACGACTGGCACTGTTTTCCTTGACCCCAAGCAGTCGGATGGCAACCGGTTCAAGTATGCGGGTCGTATCGGTGGTGGCTTCGCTCTCTGGATCTGGGCTTCTCCCGATGGCCTTCGATGGAATCAGTATCTCGGCCGGCCCATTCTGAGCAGAGGTCCGTTCGATACACAGAACCAGGTTTTCTGGGACGACCGAATCGGAAAGTATGTCGCCTATGTCCGCCGCGGCAGCGACGGCATCAATAGCGCAGACTTGGCAAGTATCCCCTATTCGCAGGTCTTCGAACTGGCGGCGGATCCAACAAACCTGCGCAAGGTAGGGCGTTCAGAAAGCTCAGATCTCGGCCATTGGCCGGAAGACCCCAAGATCGTTCTCGCCTATGATAAGGACGACCCGGTGGAGTCGGATCACTACAATCCCTGCGTGATAAAGTACCCCTACGCCCCCGATGTCTACCTCATGTTCCCGAGTGCATTTTTCCACACTTCCAAGAAAGAGACTGGTAGCGACGGTGCGCTCGACATCCAACTGGCTACCAGCCGCGACGGTGTTCAATGGGACCGGCGCGAAAGACGTCCCTATGTTCGCCTTGGGATCGAAGGGAGTGCGGATGGCGGTGCCATGTACATGACCGTCGGCATGTTGCGTCAGGGCGCAGAACTGTGGATGTACTATACGGGCTACCAGCCGCGCCATGGGGCCTATGATTTCAGAAAGGCAAAAAGGTTGGGCGTTGTGAGTCGCCTGGTGCAGCGCCTGGACGGTTTCGTCTCGGCCGACGCGGCCTGGAACGGCGGACAATTGACCACAGTACCTATGGTATTCGAGGGCAAACACCTGATCCTCAACGTGGATACGGGTGCTCTCGGTTCGGCGCGTGTCGAGCTTCTGGATGAGCAGGGTCGCGTCATCCCGGGTTTTGGCCAGAACGATTGCGCTTCAATCAACGGCAACTATGTGGAACGTCTGGTCAACTGGAAAGGAAAAGACGATCTGAGCGCCCTAGCGGGTAGAGTCGTACGGCTCCGATTCATCATGCGAAGCACCAAGCTCTATGCTTTCCAGTTTGTCCGCGAATGAAGGGAAGTCAATAAGAGACCGCTTTTAGAGGTGGTGGGATTCGGGTTGGAAGACGGTCGTGGTCCTCAAGAACTCGATCCGGTTGGATTTCACCCCGAGTTGCTGATCAGCGGCGGGCAAAATGTCAAGCTTGCGATGGGGCAGACACTCTGCTGAGCAATTCGGAACTCCCCGCTGGACGACGCTCACGGTTGTTTTCGGCCTTTTCATCATCTATGTGGTTACTCCTCGCCGCGGGGCCACCTGACCCCACATGCCCGCCGACGCGGGCAATTCCTGCCGCGCGAGTGGTGCGGAATGTTAGGCTCGTGGGAAGTTGGAGTCTGAGTTAGAATCTGTCGCATGAAGAGATTCGCTTTTTCCTTTGTTTTGGTGCCCCTTTTCGCGTCCACTGCTTCGATCCTCTCCTCCGGCCTGCAGGAGCAATCGGATCCGCCGGAGGCGGTGGACGTGGGAAACCGGCTCGAACTCTTCGTGGACCATCATTTGATCGAGGAGCTTGATGGATTGAGTCTCCGGCTCCACCAGCCGCGGGAGGAGGAGAGAGTTCTTCACTTTGATCGGCCCTGGGAGGGCAACACACCCTTTCAGATCAGCGTCTTCCAGGATGGTGAGATCTTCCGGATGTACTATCGGGGAAGCAGCGCACCCGATTACGTCGTCGAGGGGCAGTTGGAGCCGGGAGAAAAGGTGGTGGCGGCTCACGTTAGGGCGGAGTGCTATGCCCAGAGCCGGGACGGCATCCACTGGGTCCGGCCCGCTCTATCACAGGTCGAGTTCCAAGGCTCGCGGGAAAACAATATCCTGGACTTGAAGGGCGCCACCCACTTCGTCCCTTTCAAGGATGCCAATCCCCAGGCGAGGGACGAGAATCGCTACAAGGCCGTGGGCTTCATCCGCCAGGGTGAGAAGAGGGGTCTGCTTCCCCTCTACTCCGACGATGCCATCCATTGGAAGTGGCTCCACCCGGAGCCGGTCATCACCGACGGTGCCTTCGACTCCCAGAACGTAGCCTTCTGGGACGGAGAACGAGGATTCTATGTGGCCCTCTACCGCGACTTCAAAAGCGGAGTCCGCACCCTCAAATATGCCACCTCGCGTGATTTCGTCAATTGGACTGCAGGTCAGTGGGTGGAATACCCGGATACTCCCCCCGAACACCTCTACACCAACGCCACGGTGCCCTACTTCCGGGCACCCCACATCTTTCTGGCCTTTCCCAAGCGGTTTGTGCCCTGGAGGGTTCCCCTACATCTTCAGGGAGGAGAGGGCCCCAACCGGACCGGGCTCTCCGACGCCGTCTTCATGACGAGCCGGGACGGCGTTCGCTGGCACCGCTTCGCGGAGGCCTTCATTCGTCCAGGCAGGGAGCGCCGCAACTGGATCCATCGGACCAATGCCGTGGGGCGGGGGATTCTAGCCACGGGTCCGGATGAATTGTCGCTCTACCTGACTCGTCACTACACCTATCCCACGGCTCACGCGCTGCGCGTCAGTTTGAGACCCGACGGCTTCGTTTCGGTGCATGCCGGATACCCGGCGGGCGAGCTGATCACCAAGCCACTCATCTTCGAGGGCCGGGAGTTGATCCTGAACTATTCAACCTCGGCCGCCGGCAGCATCGAGGTGGAGCTCCAGGACGTGAACGGATATCCGGTTCCAGGCTTTTCACTCCAGGAGTCCATTCCCATCTGGGGAGACGAGATCGAGGGGCCGGCCCGCTGGAAGCGTAAGGCTAGCCGCACCGATCAGCGGGTTCTGGAGCGCCTCTCAGGCACCCCGGTGCGTCTCCGTTTCGTCATCACCGACGCAGATCTTTATTCGATACAGTTTCGGTAGATTCCCATTTCTTTCTGGAGGCCCGGTAGGGAGAGCCGGACCTTCGGCTCGCGCGCAGCCTGAAGAGTGGAGCGATCCGAATGCAAAGACGCGACTTCTTGAAGACCGCCGGCCTGGCCACGGGTGCCGCTCTCGCCGGCGCTCGGCGAGTCCACACGGATCACCATATCGACAAGTTGCCCTTCGCGGGCTCCATGTTCAGGAGGCAGAACGGCCAGCTCGTGCTCATGGGCCGGGGCGTGACCTCCTCGATCTCCGACAACGGAGGGAGGAGCTGGTCGCCGCCGAAGCCTCTCCTGAATGCCGGTGAGCCGGTTCGAGCGGACGGGGATGTCGTCGGGCTCCTGCGACTTGCCTCGGGTAAGGTCGCACTGAGCTATGGCCGGTCGGGTCAGGACGGGAAGCGTCGACGGCACGGGATCTTTCTGCGGACCTCCAAGGATGATGGCCGCACCTGGTCCGACGAGAGCACGCTGACACCCCTTCCCGCGGACGACCTCAGCGCGCTACACGCCAGCATGGTCCAGCTCCGCAGCGGTCGCCTGATCGTGCCGGCCTACGCGCGCTTCTCGCACCGGTACGCGGGCCGGCGGCGGGGACTGGGCAGCACCTGGATTCCGGAGTACCGGACCACCGTGATGCTCGTCTCGGACGACGAGGGCAAGAGCTGGCAGTATTCGGGTGGACTGTATCTTTGGAAGGACCTCGGCCACGGAGGCCTCGTCGGTTGTGGCGAGGCCAGCGTCGCGGAGACGCAGGACGGGCGGCTCATGATGCTTGCGTCTTCGACCAACATGCGCATCCTCAAGAGCTATTCCCAAGACAGTGGCGACACCTGGAGCTACGTCGAGCTCACCGACCTTTGCACGTCCGAGGCGCCCATCCGTCTCGTCCGGCATCCAGAGACGGACGATCTGCTCCTGGTCTGGAATCAGGCGAGCGCGCAGGAGCAACGCAATGGTTTCGGTAGGGGTCGTCTTTCGATGGCGGTCTCTCATGATTCGGGGAAGACCTGGGAGCGCTTCGAGAGCCTCGAGACGTCTCCCGGGATGGCCTCGGTGTCCCGCGTGACGGACACGGAACCGCCGGGCTTCGTGCGGGAGGGAGAGAACACCTTCCCCGGCCAGGTTCCCGACAACACGATTCGCGGAATCGTGTGCAGTTCGCGCCCGAACGTGAACTTCCTGGACGGAATGACCTGCGTGGACTACAGCCGCTGGTTCACACCCAATCTCTGGGCGAGCGAGTCCGAGCGCCGTGACATGGAGCAGAAGGTGCAGGTCGTGTCGACCGCCTGATTCACCGACCCGCGACGAGTGAAACCGTCATGGAACGATACCTTCGATACCCCGCGCAAAAGGGCGGCCTGGTCGAACTCAGGGACGGCCGCCTGATGGGAGTCATTCGCGGCCTCTTGAAGTTCTACTCCGAGGACCGCGGACGAACGTATTCCGAGCCGGAACCGATTCTCGCGAACGGTGAGCAGATCATCGGCCACGGCGACCCGGGCGGCGTCCTGCGCCTCAAGTCCGGCGCGATCGGAATGACCTACTTCGGCCCCGTGACGCCCGACGATCTGCCGAAGTTCGGGCCCGCCGGAAGGGCTCGCTTTGAAGACGAGCAGCGAGCGCTCTTCTTCCGCAAGTCGACCGACGAGGGCGAGACCTGGGGCCCCGCGCACAGGGTCGCGGGTCCGGGAGTCATCCTCTCGTACGCGCTGCACGATACGATGATCCGGCTTCAGAGCGGCCGGCTGATCTGGCCCTGCTACGGCGGCGTCGAAGGATACACGCCGACCAATCCTCCGAGGGTGGAAGGACTGGACCGGGGCATCGGTCACCTCTGGTATCCAGAGAGCCTGACCCCGACGAGGATCTACTATTCCGATGACGAGGGGGAGAGGTGGTCGGTCTCCGAGGACGAGCTCATGCTGTGGATCGAGGGAGGGCGGGGAAACCTCGACGCTATGCACGAGCCGACTGTCGCCGAGGCGAAGGACGGTCGCCTGGCCCTCCTGGCTCGTTGCGGACAGATGCGCGCCGTCCAGTCTTTCTCCTACGACCAGGGCGAGACCTGGACGCTTCCAGAACTCAGCGAGTTGAACTCATCGAACGCGCCGATCCGCGTGAGGCGGATTCCAGCGACCGGAGACCTCATGGTCGTCTGGAACCAGGTCACCGCGGCGGAGCACCGGGCCGGTTACGGCCGAGAGCGCCTGTCGGCAGCCATCTCGAAGGACAGCGGACGCAGCTGGACGAACTTCAGAAACATCCACGTCAGTCCAGGGCTCGACGAGTCCCCTCGCGTCTCGGATCCCGAGCCGCCACGATTCACACGTCCCAGCTCCGACACGCACCCGGGCGGCCCCTTGCCGAACAATCCGATCCAGGGCCGACTCCGCGCTTCCTACTCGAACTTTTTCTTCGTCGGGGATGAGGTGCTCATCGAGCACGACTACTGGTACCGTACCGATCCCTGGCGCACGCACGAGGTGCCGGCGCGGTGGAGACACCTGATCAAGGACAGGAGCCGCCGGACGTCGACGGGACACAAGCTGGGTTCGCTTCAACACAGATTGCACATCCTGCCTCTGAACTGGTTCTACAAGGGTTGAAGCATTGGCCGTCCGGACGCGGTGACCATGCTGAAGGGATGGCCCGTGGCACCTGAGCGGGGCGGGTCCCACTCATCCTGCAGATCATCATCTTCCCTTAGGGCTCGGTCAAAAACAACTTCACATTCTGGCATCTCATCTTCACACCATCTTCGGCCGCTCCTCAATCGCGAAATCCTCAACGTAGGCCTGCCTACGCCTGCGGTTTCGCTCAATCGTTCGCGACCAAATCTGGCGTAAATCTGAGCCCCAACTCTGCGAAGTTATTCTTGACCGAACCCTTAGGTAGGAAGCGCTGCTTGGCAGCGGGATCTTCCTGCATGTCCGGGGACACGAACTTGAGGGCAACCTCTCGGTCCAGGGGGCCGCTGTCCTCGGCTCGGTAGACCTCCCCCATCCCGCCTTCGCCGAGCTTGGAGGTGATCTTGTAATGGGAGATGGTTTGGCCTATCAAACGAAGTCTCCAGGATTGAGGGAAGTCTACCTCGAGAATACTAGAGCCTTGGTCTGGCAGGGCAATCTGAGGGATGGTTTATATATTAATCCGAAAGATAGATGGGACGATTCTCAGCTACCATACGGTGGGTGAAATCACTTCCCCGTCGGGACCAGGCGTTTGAGTTCTTCAAACCAATTCTGAACAACGTTGAGTTGTCTCAGAGAGGTTGCCGTCCCCTTGATCATGGCAAACCGACGACCATCCGGCGAGATGTCGTAATTCCGTGCAAGTGCGGCGTTGATTCCGACGAGGTAGCGCCCCTCGAACAGGAATCTTGATGGGGAGGCCGTGAAAGGGGCTGCCGTGCCAACAGCAACGACCATCATTTTTCTCCCGTTCCGGTAGAAGAGCTCCTTCCCGTCAACTCCCCACAGAGGCTGGCTTCCACCCTCTGTCGATATGCGTGTCAGTCCACTCCCGCCTGGGTAGGCTTTCACATAAATCTCAGCTCGGCCAGAGCGGTTCGACGTAAATGCGATCCACCGACCATCAGGTGAGAACATTGGATGCCATTCGAGGAATCGGGTCCCCTGAAATAACTGAGGCTTTCGTTCGCCTTCGAGTGAGCACACCCAAATGTCACTGGAGGTTTGCGGCTGCACCGTCGTAAACGTCAGCACCTTGCCGTCGGGAGACCAGGAGTGGGGGGTCGGAATTAGGCCTGGAACAGATGTTAGTTCTTCAGCAATACCACTGCCGTCAGCAGCCTTCCAGTATATGCTGCTTCTTATTCCCCTAGCAGCCTGTCGGACTTTCGAGGTCACACCGAACGGGCATCATTAGTGTATGGCGAATCGATTTAGAACAGTAGATCGAGAGACTCCTTATCTGTTTCCTCCTTCGGTGCAGGAATGGCTGCCGGAGACGCATCTGGCTCGCTTCGTGGTGGAGGTGGTGAGCAAGCTGGAGTTGAGGAAGTTGGAGGATTCCTACACGAAACGGGGATCGGAAGGATACCATCCGGCGGTGATGCTGGCGTTGTTGTTTTACGGGTATGCGACGGGGGTGTTTTCGAGTCGGAAGTTGGAGCAAGCCACCTACGATTCGGTGGCGTTTCGCTACCTCGCCGGCAACACGCATCCGGATCACGACACCATAGCCCATTTCCGAAAGCGGTTTTTGGAAGAGCTGAAGCCGCTGTTTGTGGAGATCTTGCTGCTGGCCCAGGCGATGGGATTTCTGAAGTTGGGCCGAGTGAGTTTGGATGGCACGAAGGTCAAAGCCAATGCCTCCAAGCACAGTGCGTTGAGCTGGGGGCACATCCAGAAACTGGAAGCGCGGCTGCGAGAAGAAGTGGACGAGTTGATGCAGCTGGCCGAGGAAGCGGATGGACGAGAAGAAACGGAAGGGATGGACATCCCGGCCGAGCTGGCGCGGCGGGAAGCACGGTTGAAAGCGATCGATCAAGCGAAGCAGAAGCTGGTCGAGCGGGCGGCCGAGCGGCAGGCGGCCGAGCACGCCGAATATGAAGGGAAGGTGGCCAAGCGGCAAGCCCAGAGGAAAAGGGGAAACAAACCGAAGGGTCGCGAACCCAAACCGCCCCGAGGAGGAATCCGAGACCAGGATCAGATCAATCTGACGGATGAAGATTCTCGGATCATGCCGGTCTCGGGCGGGGGATTTGAGCAATGCTACAACGCTCAGGCCCTGGTGGATAACGACAGTCTGTTGATTGTGGCCGTTCATGTCACGCCAAACGCCAATGACAAGAAAGAACTGAAACCGGCCCTGGCGGCGCTGCACGCATTGCCGGAGTCGTTGGGTCGGCCCCAGGAGCTGCTGGCCGACAACGGCTACTTCAGTGGTGCCAACGTGGAGCTTTGTAGCGAGCATGCGGTCCTTCCCTATATTGCGGTCGAGCGGGAAGCCCACCACTTGCCGCCGAACGAACGCTGGAAAGAACCGGAGCCACCCGGGGAAGACGCCGATGCGGTGGAGCAGATGAGATACCGGTTGAAGACCCCGGCGGGTCGAGCCATCTACGGGCAACGCAAAGCTGTCCCCGAGCCCGTCTTTGGGATCATCAAATCGGTGATGGGCTTTGCGCAGTTCTCTCTCCGAGGAGCGGAGGCGGCAGACGGGGAGTGGACTCTGGCCAGCATCGCCTGGAATCTGAAAAGAATGTACAACCTCGCCTGCCGCCAGCCGAAGCTGGCCCGTGCCACCCTCTGAAGAGGTGGGCCAGGTCGTTTCAGCGGCCAAATCACCGCCGCAGATCAGACGATTCATCGATTTCGTGCTTGGTCGTGCAAGACTTTGGATCAAACGTCAAATTTCAGAAGTGCCTGTGAGTCAAGTCCGACAGGCTGCTAGCTTCCGGCAAAAACCGACGGAATGTGATGCGTTTACCGTCTGGCGTCCAGACAGGTTCACTACTACTGTCTGTGAAAGTCACCGGCGTGAGTATCCCACGGGCGATCTCATAGACCCAGATGTCGCTTGTCCCTGAGAAGGTTGTTTTGCGGGTCTCATCTTTCTTCACGGTTAGCGCTACGTACTCGCCGTTCGGTGAAAAGCGCGGCTGCGCAAACCTGTGTGCCGCTTTCCCCCCAGCCTGAGTCCCTCCCCGATGATCCACCAATACCAGTTCCCCCCAGTCGCCGTGAGAAGATCGATACACGAGCGTTCCATCATTTGAGACTGCGTAATCGTGGCCTTCAAGGGCCAGTGGGACGGGATCACCGATCATCTCAAGTCGTGAGAGATCGAAGGCCACCACCATATGCCCGAGTTCGGAATGAAGATATGTAAGGTATCCGGAGTGCAAATAATGACCATAGCGGCCGTCTTCCGCGATTGTTTTCCACTCTCCAGTCTCCAGCGAGAGGACGCCGAGTGGCGTTTTCTTCTGACCAGTCCCCACCGTCCCAGGTAGCCGAATATCAAAAACAACCGCATGTCCACCCGGTAGGATCTTGGGCCACGCATGTGCAATTTCACCCTTTTTCTCGTCTGGCGTGGTGACTCTCTGAGGGATACCTCCGGTGGCCGCAACACGTGAAAGGCCCGAAGACACGCCTCCGAAAACAATGTTTCCATCCTTCCCCCAGCTGGCGCCGAAATAGGGATCTAACTCGCTGATGACCAGGGGCTGGCCGCCTTTCAGCGAGACCTTCTTCATTTCGCCGTCCGCATAGAAACCGACCCACTCCCCATCCGGAGAAAAAAAGAGGCGCGAAGCCCCCTCGGTTCCGGGAAGAGGGAGAGCCTCGGTTTGATCCATTGCCCGGTGATAGATGGCGTGACCCTGAGCGTGCTGACCCGCGTAGGCAAGATGACGACCGTCTGGCGAAAGAGCGATTCTCCACGCCACGGGCGGGCCAACCATATAGGACGTTGGTAAATCGATGGTGAACCGGTTTATGCCTGGGGGCTTCCGTGAAATAGTGTCAGGGAGGCGATTCCAGGTCGCTAGGGTGGCAGCAGTCAGCACTGCCAAAGCTGCGACACCCCACGGAATCCACCGTTTCCACGATCCTTCTGCTGCTGGTGCTATCTCGAGAGAATCTTTGCCACCATAGAGTATCTCTCCCAAATCCGTCCCTACCTCGTGGATGAGTTGATAGCGGCGATCCGGGTCCTTGGCCAACATCTTCCTCACCGTATGCTGGAGTACAGGAGAAACCTCATTCATGTACCGAGACAAAGGGGGGGGATCTTTTGTGAGGATGCTGCTGGCGGTATCCGCGGGCTGCGCTTGCTTAAAGGGGTCAATGCCGGTGAGCATTTCATAGAGCATGACCCCGAACGAGAAGATGTCCGAGCGAGCATCTACTGCTTCCCCTCGCAACTGCTCCGGAGACATATAAGGCACGGTCCCAAGCGTGTCACCCGTTTGGGTCAGATTGGCGGTGAGTGTCTTTTCCTGACTGTCTCCTCCCTCGGCCGGAGTCAGACGCTTGGCCAACCCAAAATCCAGCACCTTGACGTGCCCGTCGGGGGTGATCATGATGTTCGACGGCTTGAGATCCCGATGGATGATGTTCTGCCGGTGGGCGGCTTTCAGTGCCTCAGCAATCTCCGTGGCCTTTGCGAGAGCATCCTGGAGAGGAAGCGGGCCTTTTTCTATTTGGTCCTTGAGCGTCTCGCCTGGGACATATTCCATCGAGATGAAAGACTTGCCTTCTTCTTCTCCCACTTCGTAGATGTTGCAGATGAAGGGATGATCTAGAGCCGCCGCGGAACGCGCCTCCCGGACGAAGCGGGCCCGGGCCAGCTCGTCATCCTCCATTGCCTGGGGCAGGAACTTCAGAGCAACCCTACGATCCAGAGGCCCTGTGTCCTGGGCCAGATAGACCTGACCCATCCCACCTTCACCTAGCAGCGACAGGACCCGATAGGGGCCCACTTCTCTCCCTAGCAGGAACTTCACCTGATCCTGGGCCATCGCTTCCGCTGCAACTTCCAAGGCCGGTGATTCGAGGAAGCTCTCGACCTTGCCTTCCTGTGCCAGCAGGGACTCGACTTCCCGCCGCAGGGCCGCATCATCCCCGCAGGCCTGTTCCAGAAACGCCGCTCGTTGGCTCTTCTCTAGCTCCAGAGCTGCCAGACAGAGACCTTCGACCTTCCTCTGCCTTTCAGTCCTTGCCATCGTCCGCCCCGTCTAGCTCCCGCATCAGGTAGAGCTTGGCCAGCTTCCATTCCCGCAAAACCGTGCGCCGCGAGGTCCTAAGCACCTCCGCGGTCTCGTCCACACCCAGCCCCCCAAAGAAGCGAAGCTCTACCACGCGTCCCTTTCGTTCATCCTCGGCCGCTAGCGAGGCCAGCGCCGCATCCAGTGCCAACAGGTCCTGACCTCGGGAGGAGCCGATGAGCCCCTCATCCAAGGTCACTAGCTGCTGCTCGCCCCCTCGTTTCCGAGTACTCCGGGAGCGGGCAAAGTCCACCAAGATCCTCCTCATCATTCGGGCGGTAAGCGCCAGGAAATGCGCCCGGCTCTTCCAATCTACCTTCTGGCACTCCACCAAGCGCAGGTAGGCCTCATTGACCAGGGCTGTGGTTTGCAGCGTGTGGTTCACGCGTTCGCGCCGCAGGTGGCGGTGGGCGAGACGCTTCAGCTCCTGATGGACCAGGGGGATCAGTCGCTCCAGGGCGGCCTGGTCCCCACCTCTCCAGGCCAGGAGGAGCTGCGTGACCTCCGGTAGTGCAGCAGACGTCATAGCGTGCCTTCTCGACCTGAGTCTGGATGCGAATCGATGCCCGGATTATAGCACCGGCCCTCCCTCCCGAAGAAATCTGTTCGTGGCTTGGCACTCCTGGGCCGTCCTTCCCGCAACCGCGGGTAAGGGCCCCAAACCAACCGGCCCAGGAGGTCAATGCCATGAAGAAACTGATTACACTGGTTTGCCTTATTACTCCTCACCCTCTCGATTCGTCGGCAGTCTTTGCCGAAGATGAGCCCTCGTCATCGGAGTTGACTCTCACGGTGCATCTTCTCAACTACACTGACGTCGAGGAATACCTGGTGGCGCGAGCGCGGAGAGAGACGGCCGACGTGTTCCGCAGGATTGGTGTCAAGATCGTCTGGCGCGACGTCGAAGTCCCCAAAAAAAGCGGACGATTGCTGAGATCCTAGCGGCTGCGCCCATCAAGAATCTGACGCTAAGCGTCCACATTCTCCCCAAGGCGAAGCAGTACCATCCGAAGGATTCCGTCCTGGGCTATGCCCCGCGGACCGAGAACGAGCCGGGTCGGCTGGTGTCGATCTTCTACGACCGTCTGAACAAGTTGGTCCACAAGACCAAGGCCGTCTCTATCCGGGCGCCCACCGAGGCCCAACTTCTAGGTCACGTCATGGCTCATGAGATCGGACACCAGCTGCTTCCGTACCTCTCCCACACCACGCATGGAATCATGACGCACGACTGGAGCCTGGAAGTCCTTCAGAGGGCAGCTCGTGGTGATCTGTGCTTCAGCGGCGAGCAGGGCGAACTGATCCGCGCACAGCTCCGAGCCCAGACGGCAAAGTCGGAATTTGCTCGGACAGGGAAGAGTGACTTGCCTAGGAGTGAACACTGAACCAAAAAAGCTCTCGCGAGGTGCCCGGACAATCTCTTGACCGAGTACTCAACCTCCTTCCCCTAACTGAAAGAGCACCGGGGCTATCGGAATCGAAAGGAGTACAGCTTGGCGTTCCTGAGGGAGAATCGAATCCGGACCGGCTTTCCAGCCAGCGCTCCCAGATCACCCTTTCCCTCCCACCGCATCTCGTGGTTACCGGTCGTCCGCACTGGGTCCGACTGATCGAGCGTGAATCCGCCAATCGGTTCGTGTGACACACCGAGAAGCTCGGCCTTGAGTTCGGCCTGACCTGCTCCGTGATTGTGCTTGGATGCCTGGAAATTAACGACCGAGGTCTTTCCCTGGAAAGTGAAAGGCCGCGTCACCAGCCTCCCGGGGCGAATCTTGCCGGCATCCACCGAGACGAACCCATCCTCTCGAACCGTAGCCAGACCCACGGCAAAGGCAGCCTTATCGCCTTGCTCGTAGAGAGCCTCCGGACCTCTCCAATTGCCTCCATAGTAGAAAATCCAGATCTTGCCATCATGGACCCAGGGCTTCTTCACGTAGACGGTGCTCTCGTCGAAATCGCCATAGTCCCCCACTCGGATTAAGGGTTCGCGAAACTCCCGCTGAAAGTGGACCCCGTCGCGACTCACCGCCAGCGTGGGATAGTGCAGGGTGTTGGTCGTCCTGAAGATCCAGATCAGGCCGATGGTGAATTCCTCGTAGTGGAAGACGGGCATTCCGTAGAATTCGGTATCGGGAAAGTCCTTCTCATCCGGAATCAGAATGGTCTCCATCGCGGACCAATGAATCATGTCCCGGCTCTGGGCCCGGCCGATCACCCGCTTCCCCAGGGGGCAGTACCGG
The DNA here is from genome assembly GCA_965219005.1 of Acidobacteriota bacterium. Taxonomy (GTDB): domain Bacteria; phylum Acidobacteriota; class UBA6911; order RPQK01; family JAJDTT01; genus CAUZIZ01. Next base: position 2,339,512 of record CBDCMS010000004.1, read on the forward strand.
TGCAGGCAGTTCTCCTGGTACTTGACGTAGGTCTTCCCCAGGGGGTCCCAGTTGCCGACGAAGCCACCCCAGCGCCGCACCCACCAGGGGTCCCCTTCTCCAACTGTTCGAGGATTGTCCGGGTAGGGAGTCCAATGGATCCCATCGGGGGAATAGAAAAAATCGACTTGGACACCGTCCCAGGCATAGAGGCCGGGGTCGCTCTTGGGCTTGCGGCTGGATTCTCGTATGACCACCTTTTTGTAGCGCTTGGCCGGGTCCGCCTCGTGGGGATCGTAGTGGGAGGGGACAAAACCCTCGGAGGGCAGGATGTTGTTGTCCCGGGAGCCCCGAAACTCTACCAGACCCAGATTTGGCTTCTCCCAGTGGATCCCGTCTCGTGAAGTCGCATACAGATTGATCCAGTCACTTCGGCCCGCGTATTCCGAGTACCCGTAGATCTCATCGACTTTCTCCCTGACGGCTCTCCCTCCCTTTTCCAAATAGTCCCAACGGTAGGGTTTCAACCGGTCTCCTCCCTTCTTGGCAGTGAAGCTACCGGTGCTGCTGTACCACATCTTGAAGATGCCTTTGTCTTCATCGTAGACGACCTGGCCCAGGCCGATGTAATGGCCCTCCCAGGCTCGGTCCGCCTTGAGTACTGGATTGGTTGGGTGTTTGACCGCCGGATTGAGCACCCGTTGCGCATCAACCAGACTCTCGACTATGTGGTCGTCCAAAAAGAGCTGTTTCCGGTTTCCAATGTCCTCGACACCCGAGTTGGATCCGTCAACCCACGGGAGGGTCAAACTCAGAAGTGCGAAAGTCAGCACGAGATTCTTCATAGCGTGTCCTGAAGGACTCCCGGCCTCAGATGATCGAGGCCGTCCGAAGTGACGACGTAAAGGCTGGGAAGTCTCACGGCAGGTCCCAGCGGCTGGGGTCGATACCGTCAGCGTCGCTGGGCATATCAGGGTGGACGTTCCCCGCATCTGGGAGCCAGATGCGCCTGCTACGGTCGGTCATGACGGCCTTCACCGCCTCCGGAACTCTCGAAAGCTCTTTCTTCGACCACGAAGCCACGGGCTCAAATGGACCTGCCCAGGGCGGCCGATAGGCGAGACCAAGCATCTCGCGAGCTTGATTCGTTCGATTCGGATAGTTTCCGTGGAAGACGTTCTGGTTGATCAGACAAGCATCGCCCGCGGCGCAGGTCACCATCACCTCTTCCCGATGCCCGCGGTAGCGAAGGTAAGGATTGCCATGGTTGTGAAAGCTCAGATGTGAGCGGGGAACGATCCTGAAAGGAGCACGCTCAGGGGTAAGATCCTGAAGGTAGTACAAGACGCGCACCAGACGAGGGCAGCTCTGTTCGGCTCCGAAGATCTTCGATCCCCAAGGCTGTCCGTCGGAGTGAAGGTTGATCGCCGGACAGCCCGCCTCCGAGCGAGCGTAATCGTAGGTCATCAGCACCGGGAGATCACCGAACAACCGCTCGAGCCAGGCGATCATCGGGGGATGTGCGATGAGCTCCGTAATCGTACCACCGGCCCACTGGATGTCGTTGTGAGCCCTCTTCCTGTCGGTGTAGTCAGGGCTTTCGGTCGGGATCGGCTTCAACTCGGTATGCAGCTGAGCCACCTTTTCTGGCGACAACATTCCAGGCAGAACGACGTATCCCTCGACTTCCAGGTGACGGACCTGCTGTCCAAACGTGAGACGGCCCCAGTCCGTATTCGCGATGATTGGATCCTTAGGCAAAACCTGACTCCTTTCCCTACGGCCGATCTGTTGAGTCTCAATCTAACCGCAGCCAGAGCTCGAATCAATGGCCATCGAGCGCCTGGCGAAAATCGGCGATGATGTCGTCCGCTGCCTCTATGCCGATGAAGACGCGGATCAGCCCATCGGAAATCCCCAGCTGCAGCCAGCTCCGACGTCACTGGTGCAGTTGCTTCAACCAGCTTCTGTGGCGTACCCCAGAGGGTAAGCCTTGACCCACCAAGGCCGCAAGTCTCGTCCTCAGGCCGGAGCCGACCCCTCAACATTGGATTGCAGCGATTCATCGAATCTCATCGGCTGGCTTGGATCTGGCTCCGAAAGAAGTTAGCCTAGAGCCGAAGCGGTCTCAATGCCGTCGTACTCGGTCGTCGAGGTCGGCCCGCGGCGTTTTATGGAGGTCAGGCCCCATGTTTACCAGAGAACGACTGACCGGATTACTCGCCTTCGGAGTTGGTTTGCTCTGCTTGCTCCAACCACGATCCTTCGCTACGGCGGGGGAGACCGTCCGACTGACGATTGGAACCTACAACGTGGAATACTTCTGCGATCGACACGAAGATCCCTACACGGACGATGAAAAGCTGCCACCGAAGTCGGAAGAAGCGATGGCTGCTGTCGCGAAGACGATCCGCTCGATCGATGTCGACTTTCTTGCTTTGCAGGAAATTGAAAACCAAGGCGTGCTGGCGGACTTTAACCAACGCTTTCTCGGCGACCTGGACTACCGCTATCAATGGGTCAACCAGCGCTCCGGCAAGAAGACTGCCATCAACCTCGCCTTCCTATCTCGCGTTCCGGTTCGGGACGTCACGGTTTACCCTTTCGATCGGTTTACCGCCCCAGGGGCTGAGCGAGGCTGGACCTTCGTGCGCGACCTGGTGCGCGTGTCGCTGGAGCCCAGCCCCGGCGTCAATGTGACCGTATTCGTGTTACATCTCAAAGCCCAATCCAGAGCTGAATCGGGATCCTCGGATCCTCGATCGACGAAGTGGCGCCTGGCTGAGGCCCGGCAGGTGTATGCCAAAGTCGCCGCCCTCTTGAAGGGCGATCCTGCTGCATACGTGGCTGTCGTAGGAGATGTAAACGATGTACCCGAAAGCTCAACCTATCGAGCTCTGACGCGGCTCGAGGATGGAGTTGAACTGATCGATGTTCACGCGACTTTGCCTCAGGCGGACCGCAAGACCATGCTCAGGCAAACCGGTGATCAGCTAGTCGATCCGAAACATCCAGTCGATTACATCTTCGCCTCACCCGGGCTTGCAAAGACGTTGGTATCTCAGTCGGTAAGTACTCCGGTTCCCCTCGACTCTACGGCATCCGATCACATTCCCTTGATCGCTGCCTTTGATCTCTCCTCCGGAAAATGAAGAAAATCCTTTTCAGCCGGGAAGCCGTGCACACCTTCATTCTTCTTACCGCGGGTGTCTTGATCAACAGCTCTGCGGTTCGGGCGACTGAACTGTTGAGTGGACCGATGGTTGGATCCACGACCACCGACTCGGCCAGCATCTGGATCGAGACCGATGTTCCCGCATCGGTGAAAGTCCATTACTGGTTGGAGCCTCAGCAGAATTACGACCGCTCCTTTGGACAACCTATCGTGAAGGGGACGGCCGAAGGGAGCACATCGAGCAGCACTCCCCACACGGGCGTGGTGCAGCTGGGCAATCTGAATCCAGGCTGGCTTGTCTATTATGAACTGGAGATCGACGGCAGACCCATTCGACCACAGACTCCCCAGGTTTTCAGCCTGATGCCGCCTCCGACTCTGTCTGGGAACGAAGCGGATCAGCTGGCCGAGTTCTCGGTCGCTAGCGCCTCCTGCATGTATCCGGCCAGACTGCCCATCCAGCCGATATGGGGTCAACTGGCGAGGCACCGCCCCAACGCACTGCTTCTCACAGGCGACAATAACTACATGCCCATGGTGCAGGGGGCCTATGACACTAGCGAGCACGTGGTCCGGTTTGCCATGGCTCGCTATCACCGTTATCTGAGGGACGTTTCGGGTTTGCGGACGGTTCTGGCCACGACCCCGACCTACGGCATCTGGAACGACCACGACTACGGTCCGGACAATTCCGATCGAACCTTCCGATGGCGTGAGCTCAGTCTCTCCCTCTTCAAGAGTTACTACCCCAATCCTTCGGCTGGATTGCCGAGTGTGCCGGGCATCTTCACGACTTTTCGCATCGTGGACGCCGAGTTTTTCCTGCTGGACGATCGCTATTATCGTGACCCCAACCAGGCTCCCGATCGAAAGACGATGCTCGGACCCGATCAGCTAGAGTGGTTGAAGAGTGGCCTCAAGAAGAGCTCCGCTACCTTCAAGGTCATCGTCAGTGGTGGGACCCTCTTGGTCGACCGCCGCAGTCCCGGGGAACACTGGGCAAACTTTGGCAACGAACGCGATATCTTCGTGGCCTGGTTGTCCCAGGAAGGAATCACCGGAGTCCTTTTTGTGGCAGGAGACTGGCATGTGGGAAGCTTGAACCGCCTCCACCGCGGCCAGGATGCCTACCCCCTCTACGAACTGCTCAGTTCAAACGCCGGCTTCGAATCTGCCTTCGCAGAAGAGACAGCGAGCAAACACCGATTTCACCAGTTTGCCCAGAAGGAGTATCGTGGTTACAACTTCGGCCTGCTCAGATTCGCAGGTGTGAAGGGAAATCGTACCGTGACCCTTCAGGTTATTGATCAAGACGGCAAGGCCCGAATCGATTTTCGACTCAGAGAAGAGGACTTGACACCGCAATGGATTCGGCCCTGATCTTGGTGGACAGCGAGGTAATCATGAAAGAGCCCGCGGATCGACGAAGTTTCTTACGACGGATGTCCCTGGCGGCAGGGCTTCCAAGCGCCCTGAGTGGGGCGGCTCTGGGAAAGCCACGAGCGGCCTTGTTTAGCGAGCAGGGGACGAAAAAGGCGAATCAGGAAACCATCCCGGCAGCCGATCGCCGCGACATCGTCGTCTACCGGGATCGCTTCGCCTACTGCTCCCATGCCTGCATGGTCCGCCTCGCCAACGGGGAGTGGGTGGCGGCATTTACCGAGAGCCAGCTCCGCGATCCGTATCTGCATCCGCCCTCGGATCCGCATTTCAGGAATCTGCTGTCGCGCTCCAGCGATCAGGGACGAACCTGGAGTGTGCCGCAAGTTGTACCCAACTGGGACTGGTATGGTGTGGAGGTCCCGGGTATCGCACAGCTACGGGATGGCACGGTGGTACTCAACCAGTGGCGGTTTTTGTGGTACCCGCTCGATCTGGGCAAGAAGATGGCGGCTGAGGGACAGAAAATCTGGCTGAACAGGGGCCAGGGTTGGAAGCTGGCCGGTCCCGAAGCGAAGTGGTCGGAAAGCGCCTATCCGTGGGTCCGGGCCAACGGTGGCTGCTTCGTCCACCTGAGCTCGGACGGCGGGCGGACGTGGAAGAAAACGGTGAAGATTGACACTTCTCCTTACATCGGTGGGTTCACTCCTCGGGGCGTGGTCCAGCTTTCCGACGGTACCGTCCTGATGTGTACCGCAGATCACCCTGTCAATCGGCAGGCCTTCGCCGTTCATTCGCAGGACGGCGGGAGGAGCTGGGGAAGACCGATCCTCATCGCAGAAAGACCGCCGGAGGACTTTTCCGAGCCCACGGCCGTGGTGCTCCCCGGGGATCGCGTGGTCACGCTCATCCGAGACGACGACGTGCAGTACTTGTTTCAAGTGGACTCACCCGACGGTGGACGTACCTGGAGCCCGGCGCGACGAACTCCCATCTGGGGCTATCCTGCCCACTTGCTTCGGCTCAGCGATACACGCCTGCTGGCGACCTACGGGCATCGCCGTTCGCCCTACGGTATTCGAGCCTGCCTCAGCCAGGATGACGGAAGGACCTGGGATTACGGGAGGGAGATCGTCATCCGGGATGATTTTCCCAACCGAAACCTCGGCTATCCCGTCACGATCGAATACGCTCCTGGGCGCCTTTTCACGATCTATTACGGTGAGGACGGGGACGGAATCACCTGTATACAGGGTTCATACTGGAGAGTGGCCTAGTACAGAGTTCTGTAAATACCGATACGTTTGCAGATGGGGCTTGTGAGGCGAGATCAAGGCAGGAGGAGGAATCGGTATTTACAGAACGCTGTACTAGAGGGCCGTTACCCGCCTCGATCCAGTCTGGTACAGTGGGTTTCGGTATGAAGATTGTCCAGCGACCCACCGATTCCTTCGTCTACCGAAGTCTGACCGAGGAAGAGCTGCAAGAATACAGGGAGAACGGATACCACTATTGTGAAGGCCTACTGACGGATCAGGGACTGGCGCGCATGCGCGACGAATGCATGGCCGCGTGGGAAGGCGAAAAGAGGGCATTCGACGCTAGGAAGACGTGGCTGCAGAACTCGCTTCTACCCAATATTCACCGCAAATCCGCGGTCGTGAGGGATTACTACTTTGAAGGACCTCTGGTGGATATTGCCGAGCAGATCATAGCTCCCAATATCAAGGCCGTGACCAGCCAGCTTACCTTCAAGATGCGGGGCAACACCATGGACTTTGGGTGGCACCAGGATAACGGCTACGGCGAGTTGGCGCCCTACAATGCCATCAGCTGTCTGACCGCGCTGGATGATTGTGACGAAGAGAACGGGTGCCTTCGTATCATTCCCGGCAGTCATCGGCAACAGCAGATTGACGTGGGTGAGCTGGCGAACGCGGAAGCCAAGCGATCCCAGTTGGAAATCAACCTGGAAGTAGATGAGTCCCTGGCGATTCCCGTACCGATGAAAGCCGGGGATGGCCTCCTCTTCAACTGCTGGACGCTTCACCAGTCTTGTGGAAACTACTCCAAGAACCGGGATCGCCGGATCCTTTTAGTACGCTACGCCGACGCCGATGCGGTGGAAGTGTACAACGACAATAAACCCAGGCTGGGGAGACTGTTGAGGGGCTCGACCCGATTTCCGGAAGTGGAAGCCTACGAAGCCGATCTGTAGGGGGCTTGCCCTCAGGGTCCACTCCCGCTAAGAAACGGGAATGTAGACTTTCATTGACGCACACCGCCAGCCGAATCGGCCTGCCGCGCTCCGCTCCCCGCGCGTTCAAGTGGTTGCGGATCCGCCGCATCGGCACTCTGGTTGAATGCAGAGGCTGTTCCGACATTTTGAGGCAAGAGACATCCGTTTGCTTGGGTAGAGACTTCATCCGAAGCGAAAAGGGTAAAGGCGAAGGCAAGCTGGCGGATGCAGGAGGGGGAGAAGTTATTCCCTGAACGATCTAGCCCGCTGCCTGCGCGAGCTCGAGGAGGACTCAATGGTTAAGGGCATGTGGAATTACGCCGTCAAGACAGACGACCTGGAGAAAAGTACCCGTTTCTACCGGGAGTGTCTCGGAGCTGAGCTTAGAATCAGCAGCGAGGTCCTGGGATGCACCTACAACCTGATCCGCGTAGGGGAAACTCGTTTGATCCTGTTCGACAAGGCTCCCTATGAAGAGCTATTGGGAATCGAGCTTCCCAATGGTTTCCTCCACGTGGTCTATGAGGTCGACGACTTCGAGGCCCAGATCCGGATCCTGCGTGAATCGAGCGTCCAGTTCCTGATGGGACCCCAGGTCGTGGAAGGAGAATTCGGGGTTCGAAAGTTCGCCTTCTTCGAAGCTCCGGGTGGCGTCAGGACGGAGGTCATGCAGATCCTGGAAGACACCGGCAAGGCGTGAAGGCTCAGCCAGCAAGGAGAATCCAATGAGCGTGGTAGGAATCCATCATGTGACGCTCCTGGTGCAGGACGGGGCAAAGGCAACTCTGTTTCCGTCCCTGCTCTGGCATGTGTCCCCCTTTCTTAAAGGGCTACGCCATGGGGGAGATCGAGACAACGAAGATTGCCCGGCCTGAAATGCACGTCGTTCTGAAATCCCTTTGAAGGGTAGGTATACTTGGGCTCACTGTTATCAGTGCTCCTGCCGGCGCGGACGATCAGTTCGGCCCGCTCGTTGTGAAGTGGGAACTAGGACTTTGACTTCGATCAACGATCTCAAGATTGGTTTTCTTCCCCGCGAGGGATTCGAGGAGTGGTCTCCGGAGGATATCTGCCGGGAGCTTTCCGGCATCGGCTACAGGGCGGTCGAGTGGAGTCGGCTGCACTTCAAACCCAGAGAGATGTCTCCTGCCGACCTCAAGAGGCTCGTCACCGTCGCGGGCGACTTCGGCATGATCGTCAGCAATGTCTTCGTTGCCCTCGATTACATCACCAAGGATGACAAACTCACCAGAAACAACATCGAATTGACGAAGGAGTGCATCGAAGCAGCGGCCGACATCGGTGTTCACGTTATCAACTGCCACCCGGGACCTCAGCGCTGGATGCCGAATCACGTCCGCATTCCCCAGGATATGTCCGAAAGCACCGCCTGGGAGATGGCGTTCGACGCGTTTGATCAGATCGTTCCCGTCGCCGAGAAGCACGAGGTGTATCTGGCAGTCGAGGGGGTCTGGGGCATGGTGACTCACGACTACTACAGCACTCTCCCGCTGATCAATCGGTACGACAGCGAATACATCGCCATTACCATGGATCCGTCGCACGGCAATCTCTGGCGCAATGATATCCCGTGGGTAGTCCGGCAATGGGGTCAGCGCATCAAGCACGCCCACCTGAAGGATTCCATTGGCCTCCCTGGATACGACGGGGATTCCTTCATTTTTCCGCTGCTCGGCGAGGGGCAGATCGACTGGAAGGCGTACTTCGCCGCCATGGACAGCGTAGGCTACGACGGCGCCTACATTGTCGAATTCGAATCCTTCTTCTACTGGGAGAAAGTGCTCAAGAAAGACATGCTTGCGGCCGCCAGGATCTCCTGGGACTGTGTCGAGGCTCTCCTCACTGACTGAGTTTACAGGAATTCATTCAACAAGGAGCAGACCGATGATCGTCACGATGCACGGCATGAGCACGATGCACTGTAACTGCGCCACGGAGGTCCGCCTTGCCGCTGAGACGGGTTACCAGGGTATCGAACTTTTCGAGAGCAAACTGACGCGCTACCTGGCGCAGTCTACCGCTCAGGACCTCAAGACGCTCCTCGACAGATACGGCATCGAGGCGCGCTGCATCAACGCACTGGCACGGGTGGAGAGAATCGGCGCCGAACGAGACGACCTGCTGAGGGAGTGTGAAGCCCTCTGCGCTGCCGCGGAAGTTATCGAGTGCCCGGTCATCCAGCTGGTGCCCGTCGAGGGTCTCCAGCACCTCCCGTACGAGGAGAGCTTCGAGCTCACCTGCAAGAACATCAGCGCCCTCGCCGATATCGGGGCCCGTCATAATGTGAAGTTTCAGCTTGAGGTCGTCGCCTGGGCCCCGATCCACTCGCTCCGACAGGGCCTTGACGTCATCAAGAGGGTCGATAAGGACAACGTCGGCATGGTCATCGACTTCTGGCACCTTTGGGCGGGCGAGGAGACGACGCCCGACGAAGTCGCCAAGCTCGACAAGAATACGATTCATGGCGTACATTTCTGCGACGGCGTGAAGATTCCCAAGGACCGCAAGTGGGAAGAGACCGAGTGCCGCAGCTATCTACCGGGCGAGGGCAACATTCCGCTCGAGGAGTGGTGTGCTGCGGTCAAGGCGACCGGATTCGAAGGCACCTGGTCGTCAGAGCTTGTCAGTCCCAGGCACTGGGAGTGGGACCTGTGGGAAGTCGCGCGCGAAGCGCGACGGTTGATGCTGGAGTATGGCAGCTATAGCTAGGGGTGCTCCGGTGAGGCCGACGCTACCAATCAGGTGATAGAGAATCGCCGCTTCTGTGCGCGCCAGAGATTTGTTCTGTGGACTTCCCTAGAAGCCAAATGGACGATCCCCCCCATTCCACTGATCGTCCTGAAGGGTCATCGACTCCGGACTACCTGATTTCGGCGGTGACCTCTGTTTTCCCGATCTCCCCAGCTGAGTCTTGAGGCCTGGCAGAGAGCGGGTCTCGAGGGCATGGTCCGCGGTATGGAGCTGGGCCGGATCCGGGGACTCGACCCTTAGATCAGCCGCAGATCAGCACTTTTCCTGACTGTCCCATTTCCCGTCGCTCCGCAAAAACCCAGCCTACAAGGCCCCGAGATCGAAACAGCCGGCAAGCTTTAGTGGGACTAAAGGAGTCGCAATCGTATTCTCTTTGAGCCTTGCCGCATAGCTACGCAAGGCGAACCAGGAGGATTCATTCACAACAGGACTGACGGTGAATTCGATTTGTGCTGCGCCCTTGACGCGGGAAAAGCGCCCGACCACATTCCCGTTTTTTCCGATCAAGCGGCTTGAGAGGTGTCTCCATATGAGAAATAGTGTTTGCTCCAATGGGGGAAGGTTGATAGGTTGTGATCATTCCTCACGGGGAGGCCAGAGGAACTCGGATCCGAAAATTGAGATGAGGAATGTCGGCTTGCTGCTGCCTCGTTCCCCTCTTTCCCGAACCATGCAAAAGACGCTCCTCGCCACCGCCGTCAGCCTGTGCATGGCGCTGCGTCCGGCCACCGCCGCCGATCTCAAGCCGCTGCGCTACAACAATCCTGGGCTGGTCGTTGATCTGGGTGTTGGGCTGTGGGCGTGGCCGATCCCGATGGATTTCGATTCCGACGGCGACAACGACCTGATCGTGTCGTGTCCCGACATACCGTACAACGGCACGTATTTTTTCGAGAACACGGCCGGTGCGAAGACGCTGCCGGTGCTCAAACCGGCGGTCCGCATTGGCGACGGGTATAAGAATATCCGAGTGTCGTTTGTGAACGGTGAGCCGCGCGTGCTTACACCGGCCCGAGAATTCCGGGATTTCCGCGAACGACGCTTCACCGATGAAGTCAGTCTCTCGTTGCCCGCCAACGTTCACACCAGGGGGCACAGGATTCGTGCCAATCAGTGGCACTACGTGGATTTCGACGCCGACGAAATTCTCGATATAGTGATCGGAGTCGGCGACTGGCACGACTACGGATGGGACGACGCCTGGAATGAGCGGGGTGAATGGACGAACGGGCCCTTGCGCGGATTTGTCTATCTGGCACACAACGCAGGCACCAACCACGCTCCGCACTATGAAACTCCGGTTCGGCTCACCGCACAGGGGAAAGTCATCGAGACGTTTGGCTGGCCGTCTCCCAACTTCGCCGACTTTGACGGCGACGGAGATCTCGATTTGTTGTGCGGTGAGTTTCTGGACAAATTCACGTACTTCGAAAACGTAGGCTCAGCGACCGAACCGTGGTATACCGCCGGCAGGCAACTGATGCACGAGGGTCGCCCGCTTCAGATGGACCTCCAGATGATCGTCCCGTCGGCAATTGACTGGGACCAGGACGGCGACATCGATCTGATCGTGGGCGACGAAGACGGGCGAGTGGCACTGGTCCAACACACCGGCAAGATTGAAAACGGGATGCCACGGTTTCTTCCGCCACAGTATTTCCGGCAGCAGGCCGATCTTCTGAAGTTTGGTGCGCTGGCGACTCCGTACTGCCACGACTGGGACGACGACGGCGACCAGGACATCCTCTGCGGCAACACGGCCGGTCACATCGGGTTGTTTGAAAACCTCGGTGGCAGCCCGGTCCGCTGGGCCGCCCCCGAACTGCTCAGAGCCGACGGCCAACCGATCCGCATTCAGGCCGGACCGAACGGCTCGATCCAGGGACCATGCGAAGCAAAATGGGGCTACACAACGATCAGCGTCGCCGACTGGGATCACGACGGGCGTCCCGATGTCATCGCCAATTCGATCTGGGGCAGGGTCGTCTGGTATCGCAACACGGGCACGCGAACCAGCCCCGAATTGCAGGCCGTCCGTCCGATCACCGTCGACTGGCCGTCCGCGACTCCCAAACCAGCCTGGACATGGTGGGGCCCGGAAGGAAAGCAGCTCGTGACCCAATGGCGAACGACGCCGCAGGTTGTTGACTGGAACGGTGACGGACTCAACGACCTGGTGATGCTCGACCACGAAGGCTACCTTGCTCTGTTCCCTCGAAGTCGTTCCGGCTCCACATTTCGGTTGCGGCCCGGTCAACGCATCTTCGTCGACGAAACTGGGGCTCTGCACAGGCTCAACGCACGCGTTGCCGGCAAAAGCGGTCGTCGCAAGATCCATGTTGTGGACTGGGATGGCGACGGCCGTCTGGATCTGCTGGTCAACAGCGAGAACAGCGACTTCTACCGCAACCTGGCAGCGCACAATGGCCGGGTGGTCCTGAGCAATACGGGCCCCATCGCGAAACGAAAGGTGTCCGGGCACACCAGCAGCCCGACAAGCTGCGATTTCAACTCGAATAGCGTCCCCGATCTGCTCGTCGGAGGCGAAGACGGCCACCTTTATTACCTGACTCGCTGAGTGGCGTCGCCGAAGCGCTGGCGGTCCAAGCCTGGCACGGGCCGCGAACGCCGGCGCCTGCCGGGCCCGTCATCCCGAGAACATCGCCTTCTACCCGTGTCTCGAAGACTACTGGGAGCAGTTCAAGGAGGCGTATCCCTACTTCTACGAAAGGGACTATGCGCCCTGGCGTCCAGTGGTGGAGAAAGCCGTCGAGCGGTTCCTCCAATGTGGGATTCTACGTCACGGATTTGCGCGCCTGCGTTGCTCCGATGGTCGACGGGATCGCCGCCGAGCAGCCCGTTCCTGGTCAGTGGTCCTTGGTCAGTGCCACAACACGGATCAGCGCCACTGTGCGAAGTCGCCGTCGACATGCAGGTGCTCCAGTGCTCCCGCTACCTCCACGGCTACCACCGTCGTGTGATGAAGGAGCACCCCGACCGGTTTGGGTCTGCTCCTGGGCTACGTTTGGCTACAGATGGTCATGTTCGTGTCAATTCTTCCCACTGTGCGGCGGTGGTCCGGGTGGGTGCGGGCGGGGTTGCCCGAGGAGGCGGGGTCAGTCTGCCCTTTCGTGCTCGGTGCGTGGGGTAGTTTCCTCCTCGTCGGACCCGGATGAGTCGTCGCCGTCGATGTAGAAATCCATGAGCTCGACGGGCAGGGCTGCTGCGCCCCTTCGCAGTCTTCTACCTGTTTGGGGAAGAAACCTTTCTCCAGGCGGATCGGAAAGGATTTGAAGCGGCGGCCTACTACCATGGCGTGACTGGTAGTGCCCAAAAAGCATTTTGGTCGGCAGAAATTCCAAGTGCTGAAGTTGCCACAGCACCCGTTATCACCACGTAGCCCTCAAAGAAGCTGGTCGGATCAGAGAATCTCTCAGGGAAGATCTCAGTGATGTATCTTGCTTCGTGTCTGTCGATGCGAATTGTGGCGCTCCTATTGAGAGCACCGCCAAGCAAACGCAACTCTAATCCCACTTCCTGATTCGGCTCAGTGGAGACAAAAGCAATCCCAACATTGTTCCGGAACCCCGGATAGACGGCCACTGGGATCACAGAGCTTTCGACGATCGGTACGGCTGGCATCCCCGCCGCGGCCTTGAGCCCATCGCCGCTCGAAAGATACAGACTGCTACTTATTATTGCTTCCGCCTCAGCGTCGTATTCGATCTTGGCGTAACCCACTGAAATAGGATCTCCAGTACCTACGAGGGTACGTATCAAGAGGCCGTGGCCGCGAGGAAGAGAGAATGTCCTGGATTGAAACGAGGATGCGCTGGGAGGCGGGTTAAAGTAGCAATCCAAAGTCATAGGTCTTCCCGCGGAGTCAAACAAGGAAACCGTTCCCTCCGTTTGCGCTGTAGCCACAATGGTTATCTCCGTGTTCCAGCCTTGACCGGCCACCAGTTGCGGCACGTAGACCTCGACCTGCAAAGCAAGAGCCGGAGAAGAAGCGAGCCAAATGATAGTTACAACAGTACTTAAGCGAGATTTCATCTCAGTTTTCCTCAACGCTACCGAAAGGCGATTCCGCCTATCCTTCCGATTTCTATATATGCCGTCCCCGGACATTGCCCTTCCAGACGCAAAGATCTAGTATTGCCACATAGATTCCCCAGCAGTCTGGAGACCGGGCGTTGCAAGGCCAAACCATCTCCCACTATAAGATCACGGCGAAGCTGGGCCAAGGCGGAGTGGGCGAGGTCTACCGGGCCGAGGATACCACCCTGGAGCGTGAGGTGACGATCAAGGTACTGCCGGAGCAGTTCACCCAAGACCCACAGAGTTTGGCCAGGTTTGAGCGAGAAGCTAAGTGACTGATCTCTGTGAGTCATGAACTCCAAGAACAAGTTCTTGTCATGCGGAGGTAAATAAATGAAGCCGTTCGGAAGAATCTCGCTTGTCGCTGCCCTCGTCCTTTCTTTCACCGGTACTGCTTACGGGAAGCACGTTGACGTTCCCCCTCGGACCGTCAACGTACCGCGTGAAGTGCCGACGATCCAACAGGGGATCGATCTAGTAGCGGATGGCGGTAAAGTGGTCGTCCAAGCAGGGGTTTTTGAAGAGTCCCTTCGAATATCGAAGAACGTCAGGCTCATAGGCCCTAGCGCAGGACGGCGCGGCGTTCGCGCCCAGGTTGCGGGTCCAGAGCGCAGGCCGGTGATCACGATTGTGGGGCCCGTCAGGGTCGCGATAAAGGGATTCCGGATCCATGGCGGGAACGGTGTTAGCGCGGTGGGGGGGCCGGTTGTGAGACTTACGGATGTGCTCATCACCGATTCGGCTGATCGAGGCATTAGCGGGGAAATGGCTCTTGAGGCGACGAGACTCCAAGTCGCCAACAGTCGATTTCACGGGATTCATATTTGCTCTGGCCTGGTGCAAATCAACGGTTCGCTTATCACAAACAACCAAGGCGCTGGCCTCGTCCTTTGTAATTTTGTTCGTGACGCAGAGCACCTAGTCAAAAACAGTACTATCGCCCTTAATCAAGGAGGTGGCGTTCAGATTACGGGCGGTGCTGGTAAAGTAGTCATCTCCATGTCCTCGTTCATCAGTAACAGGGGCTTTGGAGTTTTCCTTAACTCGGCACAGAATATCGAGATCGCATTGACGCATTTCATTCACAACCAAGCGGACACGATGAGTCTTTTCGGGGACGGTGTGTTCGCCCTGGGCGGGTCGACAGCATCGCTGACGGGTACGCATTTTTTAAGCAACGACCGTGTCGGCCTTGCATCAACTGACTCCAGCGTTATCACGCTGGCGGGATCTCACTTTCAGAGTAACGCAATCGACCTAGACAACAGTCTTGGCGGCACCTTCGTTGACCAGGGAGGCAACTTCTGTTGGACCTCCACGAACGCCCCTGAGTGCAACGCGATATCAGCAAATCCAGAGCCACCAGACCCATTTTGAATGAAGGCATTTGAGAGGTTTCTCAGGAACTTGTAGCTGAAGGAGCACGGTAATGCCGCTCAGTGGCAGACGACTTCGTGACTCAGACGTGGAGTTAGTAAGCAGCGTGAGATAGGGCGACCAGCGCGAGCGAGGAGAATGTCGAAGACACTCAGGCAGGTTGCGCTTCGTGATCATCAAGGAAAAACAGAGAACCTCAACCCAAATCAACGTCGTCCTCAACTGGTTCGAAGAAGTCAAGCGGCTGGTGCCTAAGGAATGATCTTGGCTTCGGCGTGTTAGGCAAGATCACCCCAACAATTTCCCCTACCAGATTCAGTACTCACACGAGAGTTGCTGCCCGGAATCCTGTTTTTTGGCTGCCGGGAAGTGTCGTCCAGTTATCGTCCAGTTAGAAACCTACCGGATATCGTCAGAAATCACTCGATCGATGCGGCGAAAACCCAGAAACGAAAGACGTTTTCGTTAGATTTCGTTAGATTTCATGTTCCCCCGGACAGGACTTAAAATCCTGAGAGCTGTAAAGCTCGTGTGGGTTCGAGTCCCACCCCGGGTACTTTCTTTTCAATGGGTTACAGACCTTGGTCCCTCCCTGAAGGAGGCTGAAATCGGCGGATTGTAAGCAAAAATGTAACCGCGCCAGCCCAACTCCAGCCAACTCCAGCCAAAAGGATCTGACTAGATCGCCGAGTTAGCAGTTCTGTTTGGATGTGAAGATGAGGTGAAATAGCCCAGATCTGAGCGTACAAAACAGTGTCAGAGTAGATCGCCCCTGACTGGCGGCTTCCGCCTGCGGATTCAATCGGTCGATGCAACACCTCTAGTCTCTAGCGATAGAGAGGAGGATGTTGCCCATGAAATATCGGACGAGGATCTATTACACGGAAGAACAGAAGACTTTGATGTGGGACCGCTGGCAAAAAGGCGAGTCCCTGAGCTCGATCGCGCGGCTCTTTGACCGCGGCCATTCTTCCATTGAGGGTATTCTGGAACAGACCGGTGGCATCCGGCCGCAGCCGCGCCGACGATCGCGACTCGCGTTGACGTTATCGGAACGCGAGGAGATCTCCCGCGGTGTGGTCGCCGGCTGCTCGATCCGTTCGATTGCCAGAGGGCTAGGTCGCGCCCCCTCGACGGTCAGTCGCGAGCTCCAGCGTAACGGCGGCCGGCTCCGGTACCGGGCCAACCGGGCCGATCAAGCGGCTTGGGAGCGGGCGCGCCGCCCGAAAATCTGTAAACTGGTCCAGAACCGGGAACTCGCCCACAGCGTAGCCTTGAACCTGAAGAAGCTCTGGTCGCCCGAGCAGATTGCCGGGTGGCTTAAGCGCACGTATCCCGATCACAAGGACTTTCAGGGGTCAGACGAGACTATCTATAAAAGCCTCTTCATCCAGGCCCGCGGCGCCTTGAAGAAAGAGCTGTTGCAGCATTTGAGACGGACCCGTGGGATGCGCCGCTCACGTCACCATACACAGAAGACGGAGGATCACGGACGGATCAAGGACACGGTATCGATCCGTGAGCGCCTCGGTGGAGGAGCGCGCCGTACCCGGTCATGGGGAAGGGGACCTCCTGATCGGATCAAAGCGCAGTCAAATCGCCACCCTGGTCGAACGTCAGACGCGCTACGTGATGTTGGTCAAAGTCAACAGCCAAGACACCGAAACGGTGATCCAGGCCTTGACCCAACAAGCTCGCAAGTTACCGCGGGAACTGTACCAGTCACTGACGTGGGACCGGGGAAAGGAAATGGCCGATCACAAACGCTTCAGTCTCGATACGAACATAAAAGTCTACTTCTGCGATCCACGAAGCCCCTGGCAGCGCGGCTCAAACGAAAACACCAACGGACTGCTCCGACAATACTTCCCGAAAGGAATGGATCTCTCAAACGTCGACCAAGACAAATTGAATGCCGTGGCAAGACAGTTAAACGAACGCCCAGAAAAACGTTAGACTACGAAACGCCAGCCGAACGATTTAACCAATGTGTTGCGTCGATCGGTTGAATCCACACCTAAGAGCCGACATTCAGGTTCTGCCGCTGAAAACGTCGAATGAACGACCGCTTTCGCCCCGAGAAGCGGACGTTCACATCCACCAGTGAATCTACGAAGTCCAGCCGCTGATCTGTCCTCGATGCGCTCATCCAATGAGGACTCTGGCCTTCATCGAGGACCCTCGCGTGATTCGAAAGATCCTCAAACACCTGGATCTCTGGCAACTCCCCCAACGTGCTCCCCCGCCCCGGCTCTTCCCCCAGAAACTCGAAAGCTTCCTGGCTTCGCTTTCGCCCCAGCAGGCTCAAGCCGTTCGAGCCTCCAGCGACGCGATCTTCTGGGACGAGGTCCCGACCTGGGAAGACTGAGCCGCTCACCCCCCGAGCGGATTGAAGATCCGTCTATCCTTTTCCGCCTCGATTCTCGCCCTTTTTTCGATCTCGACGTCTTCATCGGGGGCATTTCATCCTCTGTTCTCCTTCTCCCCGACCAAGCTCTTCCTCCTCCTCCCTCGACCCCATTTTTCACTCCCCGCTAAACCCGAAATGCTGACCAATACCCGACGTCCAAGAAAGCGATTTCCTATCCTCAAACTCTCCCCGAGGACGTGAAGCCACTGTATCGGTTCTGGGTGGCATGAAGAGGCCTCTCGCACGTCAACGATTCGTCGCACGCCGCCTGAGCCCCTTTGCGACGCTGAAGGCTAGTGAGGCATGGCCTCAGACCAACAAGCGGTACAGATAGTAGGGTTTCGTACCCAGGTTCCGAGGAGAAAGCGGACAACAGCAAGATCTTGCCAATCCACGGCGGTCCTGGAGACCGCCGCTACCCTCTCTCTGGGAGCGGGACTATCCTGAAACTTGAATAGTGATCAGTAGTGAAGTGATCAGTGAACAGTGCCGGAAACAGTTGCATCCAGCAGAGCCGCGAACGACCTGACTCGTCTGCAATATGAGCCAAGTTCCGGGGAGAGAGCCGGACAGCAGCAGAACTTTCCCTGTAGCCAACCCAAGTTTCTTTCCGGTACGATCCGGCGCAGCCGGTGGGAGTGCTATCCTGAAACTTGAATGGCTAGAAGATTATGAAAGAGGCGCCAGAGAAATGGGACAGCGCAGTTGGGGGGAAAACTGACCTGAAACCTGCGAACCTGTATAATCCAGGGAACATTCCCATGGGATGCGAGGCATTGGGAGGTCCCACTGCCTCGAGTGAGGTTGCGAGCCTGAGAGTTCCAGTGTTGGTTGCTCATCAATTCGGTGCCATCTTGTTCGGTTCGGTCCTGCTGGGATCCGCTGCGCTTCAGGCCGAAGTCCCCGAGCTCCCACCGGCGTCGCAGCTTCAGATCGACTTCCAGCAGCACGTCGAGCCCCTCTTCAAGAACCAGTGTCACAAGTGCCATGGCCAGGCACTGCAGCTCGCGGGCTTGCGGCTCGATAGCCGCGAGGCAGCCCTGGCGGGCGGTTATTCCGGCCCCGTTGTGATTCCCGGCAACAGCGCCGAGAGCAGACTGATCCATCTGGTGGCAGGCATCGATGAGAAGACGGTCATGCCGCTGGAAGGCGAGAGGCTCACACCGGACCAGGTGGGACTGCTGCGGGCTTGGATCGATCAGGGGGCGCCCTGGACGGAGCCCACTTCAGCCGAGAGAGAGCCCGCCAAGGAGCCAGCCACCCAGAGGGCCAAGGTCCGCCAGGTCCATTGGGCCTTCATCCTACCGAAGCGACCCGGGCCGCCACGGGTGCGCGACGAGGCCTGGGTACGAAACCCGATCGATTCCTTCGTTCTGGCCAGGCTGGAAAGGGAGGGGATACGGCCTTCACCGGAAGCCGATCGCGGCACCCTGATTCGGCGCCTGAACCTGGACCTGATCGGTCTGCCACCCACCCCGGATGAAGTGGATCGCTTCCTGCGAGACAACCGGCCCGATGCCTATGAGCGCGTCGTCGATCGTCTCCTTGCTTCTCCCTACTATGGCGAGAAGTGGGGACGTCACTGGCTCGACCTGGCACGCTATGCCGACACGATTGGATATTTAACCGATAACCCGATGCCCCACGCCTGGAGATACCGCCACTGGGTGGTCGACGCGTTGAACCGGAACACTCCTTTCGACCGTTTCACGATCGAGCAGATGGCAGGGGACCTGCTGCCCAATGCCACCGTGGAACAGAAGCTGGCCACCGGGTTCCACCGCAATACGCTTACCAACCGGGAGGGAGGACTGGATCTGCAGCAGCTTCGCGTCGAGCAAGTGGTCGATCGAACCAACACCGTCGGTACCGTCTGGCTGGGACTGACCCTGGGGTGTGCACAGTGTCACGATCACAAGTACGACCCCATCACCCAGAAGGACTACTACCGTTTTTTCGCGTTCTTTGACAGTGGCATCGAAGTCAACATCGAAGCCCCCCTGCCGGGAGAGATGGGGGCCTATCTCTGGGGCAAACCGGAGTACGATCGGAAGAGACGCGAACTGCTGGAGGAATACAACGTTCCGGCGCTGCAGGCCGAGTGGGAGAAGAGGACCCTCGAAGCTGGCGCCAACCCGGGCGACAAGAACTTCCCCAAATGGAATCACGCCTGGGAATCGTTAGCGGTCGTTTTCGAGGCCAGGGCCTGTGCCAGTTGTCCCAAGTGGCCCACGGGCGGCTTGAGCCCGAGCTTTGACCCGGATACGGGCCAGGGAAAAGCCGTCACTGGTTTCAATCCTGCCAATGCGGATCCTTCCAGAACCTATGCCCAGGACATCCTGAGACTCAGTCCGGAGCACCGCACCCAGAAGGAGCAGGATCAGCTGACCGATCACTTTCTCGAGCATTACAACCTGGCAGTGGGCGAGGAGAAGTATGAGAAAGTCAAGTTCAAGGAACTGCGTGAGAAGCTGGTGCTGCTGGCTCAGGAGTATCCGCCGCTGAGCGAGGGGCAGACCCTGGCCGAGAATCCCCGGCCTCCCACGACTCATATCCTGATCCGAGGTGATTTTCGTCAGCCGGGTGTCGAGGTCCGGCCCGGGACTCCGGCGTTCTTGAACGGGATGCCGTCCGATCCCAACCCGTCCCGTCTCACGCTCGCCCGCTGGCTGGTCTCGGAGGAGAACCCGCTGACGGCGCGGGTTGCCGTGAATCGAATCTGGGAGGTGTTGTTCGGCCGGGGCCTGGTGAAGACATCCGAGAACTTCGGCCTGCGGGGGGAACCGCCGTCCCATCGACAGCTGTTGGACTGGCTGGCAACGGAATTCGTTGCTATAGGCTGGGATATGAAGGCGATGCAGAAGCTGATCGTGGAGTCGGCCACCTACCGCCAATCGTCTAACACAAGTAGGGAGCGCGACTCGGCAGATCCTGAGAACAGGCTCCTGGCCCGTCAGGATCGCCTTCGCCTCCCGGCCGAGTTGATCAGGGATGTAACGCTTGCTGCCAGCGGTCTCCTGAACCCGGCGATTGGGGGAAGGAGTGTGTATCCTCCCTTACCGGAGAATGTGGGGGACCCGACTCATCAGAAGTGGTGGAAGGAGAGCAAAGGAGGCGATCGCTTTCGCCGGGGTCTTTATACCTTCTTTCAGCGCACCAATCCCTATCCTCAGCTGATAACTTTCGACGCACCCGACTCACTCACAACATGCAGCAAGCGGGAGCGCTCCACGGTTCCGCAGCAGGCGCTGACTCTGTTGAACGACCCGGTCTTCCTGGAAGCAGCACAGGCGCTGGCTGCCCGAATCATCCGGGAGAAAGAGGGTGGGGACGAGGATCGGCTCAGCTATGCTTACAAAGTCTGCCTGGCACGTGCTCCGAGTGCGCCGGAGAAGGACCGGTTGCTCCGCTACTTTGCCGATAGAAAAGACACCCTTGCCAAGGATCCAGAGGCGGTCCGACAGTTGTTTCTTCCACAAGGAGTCGATGGGATCGAACCGCTTGAGGCTGCCGCCTGGGTTGGCGTGAGCAGCATACTATTGAATCTGGACGAGTTCATCACCAGGGAGTAAGCTTATGGACCTGGAATCGATAGAGCGCATTCCTACCCGCCGTGAGTTCCTTCAGCAGTCGGGCTGGGGGCTGGGATCTATTGCGCTGTGGAACCTGTTGGCCCGTGAGGGCCACGCCGGAGCTCGGGCCGAAGGACTGCCCAGCGTCAACCCTCTCGCAGTGAAGGCCCCTCACTTCACATCAACCGCCAAGAACGTGATCTTGCTGTTCATGGTGGGAGGCCCCAGCCACCTGGACCTGTTCGATCCCAAGCCCGGGATGACGAAGTGGGAGGGAAAGCCCTTACCCGAGTCGATGAGGAACGCAATCGACGTTGCCTTCGTCAAGCCCACGGCGAACGTCTGGGCCAGCCCTCGGAGCTTCAAGCCCTTCGGAGAATGTGGGATGGAGCTCTCCGATCTTCTGCCCCATACGGCAAAACGTGTGGACGACATCTGCCTGATCCGCTCCATGTACACCGAGCAAGTCAACCACCACCCTGCCCAGCTGATGATGAATTGCGGCTCCGGCCTTGGCGGGCGCCCCGCGATGGGTTCCTGGTTGACCTACGGTCTGGGAAGCGAGTCCGAGAACCTGCCGGGTTACGTGGTATTGATCTCCCGCTCCGGCGGAGGCAGCAGCGCCGGCCGTGGAAACTGGACCAGCGGTTTCCTGCCCTCCAGCTACGCGGGCGTCCCCATGCGGAGCCAGGGGGACCCGGTGCTCCATTTGTCCAATCCACCCGGTCTCAGCCGCCAGGAGCAACGCGCTCGCCTGGACGTCCTCCGCGAACTGAACGAGCTGCGCTATCTTCGCACTGGAGATCGCGAGATAGCGGCCCGGATTGCCTCCTACGAGCTCGCCTTCCGTATGCAGGCGAGCTGTCCTGAACTACTCGATTTCTCAAAGGAATCCCCTCGAACTCTAGAGCGATACGGCATCAAGAACGAGCTGAGTGGCCCCTTCGGTACCAACTGCCTCCTGGCGCGGCGCATGGTCGAACGCGGCGTCCGCTTTGTCCAGCTCCTGCACAGCGGTTGGGACCATCACGGAAAGCTGAACGAGGGAATCGAGAAGCAGTGTGGCGCCACCGATCAAGCTACGGCCGCCCTGTTGAAGGACCTCAAAGAGCGGGGCCTGCTGGACTCCACCCTGGTAATCTGGGGAGGTGAGTTCGGGCGCACTCCAATCGTGGAAAACCGCAGCGACGATAAGAATGGCCGGGGCAGGGACCACCATCGACTGGCTTTCAGCATGTGGATGGCGGGAGGCGGGATCAAGGGCGGGCAGGTGATTGGGAAGACGGATGAGCTTGGATTCGCCGTTCTCGAGGACAAGGTTCACGTCCACGACCTGCATGCCACCATCCTCCACTGCCTGGGACTCGACCACACCCAGTTGACCTATCGACATCAGGGTCGTGAATTCCGTCTCACCGATGTGGCCGGTGAAGTGGTCGAAAAGGTGCTGGCTTGAGACACAGAGGATGTGCAGGGGGTAGCCGCGAGTCCTCAAGCAGCCGCACGTCGAGCTGACAGCTCGCAACCACAAGAATGTGTGGAACCCGAGCCGAAGGCGACATTCAGCAATTTGGATTTTTCCCGGTCCATACTTCGCTTCATAGAAGTAGGGGTAACTCTGCTGGAACTCCTCCCAGTAGTCTTCCAGACACTGGTAGAAGGGGGTCCTCTCGGGATGGCGGGGCCGGTAGGTTGCCGTCGCAGACATGCCCTACCGGAAACGACGGTGGTGTCAAACCTACGAGCTTTTCCCCAACGCCGGTGAGCTGACGGGTAGGGTTCGAAGGACTGTGCAGTTCCAAGCAGACCTTCTTGAATGACCTCGAACGTTTTGGCGAGATTTCCAGTTCCGATCAATAGAGTACGTTGCTGACCGTGACCAACGGAAGGCCTACCCCGCCAAGGCGAACGTGATCCAGTCGATTTGGGAAGGCATGCTGGAGCGGGGATTTCTCCTGCCTACCTGCCGCTACATCGACAGCGATCTGCTGGGAGATTTTTCCGTGTTCTGCCCGCCCTTCGTCATCAGCGAGCAGCAGATCTGCGACGCGGTGGACGCATTGCGCGACACGATCGAGCAGCTGATGCCGGGATGGGAAGAGCGCGGAGCGCGGAGCGATAGGACGACCAGATCGTTGGCACACTTCGGAAGTGGAGCTCCTGCACTTCTCGCCGGTCAAACCGATTTTTCACCGGTGGTCACCCACGGATCCCTTCGTCGCCGCTTCCTCAATCACCTGTGGTCTTGACTCAGGGTGAGGCACAGGCAGAGGTGAGGACAAAGGCAAAGGCACGTGGAAGGGCCAGGGCAAAGGCAAGGGAGCGCTTCCCATACTTGATCAGTTTGTGAACTCTTCCAAGGGTTTCTGGGTTGACAGGGTACTAGCGCTCCAGGACCATGCCTTCCCGTTCGATCCGTTCGAACATTCCCTTGTACGCCAGGGAGCCATCGTCGTCCCAGTATTCAGTTGAGATGGGCCAGCAGTAGCTCATGGGACTCAGTTGTCGGGAAACGCGATCCGGCCTTACCATGAACAGCGACCGCTTGGGATCCGCGATATTGAACATCTTGGTCCCGTTCTTGAACCGAGACCTGATGATCCACCGCGGCTGCTCCGGAAGCACCAGGTTCTTCTGTCGGTCCAAGGCCTGACGATCAAGCGTCACACCCAGGCCAGGGGTCTCCGGCACCCGAAGGAAACCATTGACGGGCTCGGACCTTTCCTTCACCACATCCGATTTCCAGGTCTCCGCGTCGCAGATAAAGTGAAAGTCTGCGGTGGGGAAGGCTGCTTGCATGTGGGTCGTCATGGCCCGGGTGATGTGACCCCCAACGTTCTGAATCATGAACGATGCATTGGCTGCTTCGAACAAGCCGGCGCGACGCATGGCCTGTCCAATCTTGTAGTGACCCAGCATGTAGACGTCCGCGACACCCATCAACACCTCGCGGGTCTTCTCCATGGGGGTGGCGTGTTGAACGATGGGAAGCCTCGATCGCTTCCGCAGACTGATATAGGCATCTATGTTTCGGACGTTAAGCGGGTCTTCAAAGCAACCGACAATCCGATATGCCGAGAGTCTTTCCAGGAGATCCACCATATGGTCGTCGGTTCCACCTTGCGTGAAATCGAGATGGATCCTGAAGCCCTCGGGTGCCACCCCCTCCATCGCTTCGATCTGATCGAAGAGGTTTTCGAAGGGAGAAGGGTGAAACTTCATCCAGGTGTAGCCCTGCGTGGAGTATCTCCGGACGGCCTCCGCCATTCGGGTCGGATGAGTGGAGACGGTCCAGCTTCCCGCCGGGACCCAGGATCGACGTTTCTGGCCGAAGAGCTTGTAGACGGGCACGCCCGCCGCTTTGCCCATCAGGTCGTACATGGCCGTGGCCAGGGGGAGAGAGGTCTCGTCTCCCACCCAGTCGAAGGGGTTCGTACCCCTATATTTCTCTACGACCTCCTTCGGCTCCCTGTCGCCTTCGCCTAGTCCCTCCAGTCCCGTATTGGTGTGGGCCACATAGACAGTCCGTGTGGTGGGACCGTAGTAGTGATTGAGTTGATAGGCAATCCAGTCCTGGTACTCCAGTGTGACCTCATGAACTTCAATATCGGTGATCTTGAGCGACGGTTCGCCTGCCGCAGGTCTGGCCAAGGGTGTCGATGACGCCGAGGAGCTGACGGCGGGATTCCAGGCTGCCCCAGCGGCGAGGCCGAGCGATGAAGTCACGAAGGTCCGACGACTCGGTACCTTTACCCGTCTCTCCCGCTGCGAATGTCTGCCAATATCCCTCTCAAGTTTCTTCATCTTCGGCCTCCTTTCATCGAAGAACCCATCGTAGGAATCTATCCGTTCGGTCGCCACCCACGAAGCAGCCGCGGTTCGCGAACGCTCTCCGCCGTATTCGTCGAGAGTGATCGAACAAACTCCTTCTTTCCCTGGCTTGATCTCGCCGGAGCCCCCATTTGCTAACCTATCAGCAGTGTCCTCAAAGGTCCATCCTTGCACCCACTGGGCTGAATCGAGGAGCTGGGAAAGAGGTGTTGCGGCAACCGTGCTGTCATCCTCCAGCGATGGGCGGGGGTCGAGGTAGATACCTGTGATGTCGTCGATTGAAGATGGCGACAACCCAGACCCAGGGCTTTCTTACCAGTAGCGACCTCGGGGAGACCTGGAAGAGCCTGCCGCTCTTGGATTTCGCCATCGACGAAGACAACACCACCGGGGCCGCCGAAGAGGAAGAACCCGACACAGAGGCCTCCCAAGCCGACTGACACTGACCGTTCCGCAACTCAGCCTACACCCTTCCCCAGCCGGGAAATCTACCCTGTTTCCCCCGCTCATGAAGCTGGAGAGCACTCGTTCCACGCAGACGACCTGAATGACCGGTTCTAGCCGTAGCAGCCATTGGGATTGCGATCAAATCGGACGGCAGCTTCCGAGGCGGAAGCTGCCGGTCAGGAGAGTCCGCTCTCACACTGTTTGTATGCTCAGATCTGGGTTGATACAGCAACTGGCCCCGCAGCCGAGGTGGAGTGGGGACGGGAAAGAAATCTTCTATGTAGAAGGGGACGCGCTGATAGCGGTACGGGTCAGCACGACACCGACCTTTTTCAGCAGGAATGCCGACGCTGCTTTTTCAAGGCAAGGGTGCATTTGCTGACCGAGGACGCAGCTATGACGTCTCGGCTGACGGGAAGCAGTTTGTGGTCGTGGAGCCGGTGCCGGGAGGCAGACCGCCCGCTATCCAAGTCGTCGAGAACTGGTACGAAGAATTCCGCGAACGGGAGCAGGACTAAGTCCCTCAAGACGAACGACACAGCGTGACGCAGCGGCTGTTAACGCGGGTTAGAAAAGGTACCAGCTTGGCCGGTTTAGGACTGAGCCAGTAAGATCACCCCGTTCGCCAGGACACGGTACAAACTTTACATCAGACTCTAAAGAAAAAGGGCCGATAGGGCGCCCATATAGAAGTGGCGTCCGATCTTACCGAGAGCGTCCGATTTCATCGCAATCGAACGGCGGCTTCCGCCTATAACCGGTCGGTCAGATTTTCCCTGGAAACGTCGACTGAACGACCGCTAACGGGGACAAAAGCGGACATCCAATTGAACCTGAATGGTGTGCCTATTCGCCCACGAAGGCTTCAATCTCTACCAATGGGTCCGGAAGTACCAGTCAATTCACGCCAAGCAAACTTACAATACGGAGGTCCAGTTACTCCCCAGTCGGCACTAGCCGCTTGAGCTCTTCAAACCAGTTGGCCCAGTCCCACGACCATCTCCAGTTTCCTGCGATTGTTCCGGTTCCAGCCTGCCCTCGGCCAATGCCCACAGGGCCCCGAGACCGCCACAGCTGGCGCCCAGCAGTGGAACGTAGCGGTACAGCCGCTCAGGTGTCGCTCCCCCTTTGCTAGAATCCAAACATGGGACGCAGGTGTTCTATCTGCCTTCATGCTGATCGGGAGTCCATCGACTCCTCGCTGATTCGGGGGGAGCCGCTGCGCAGCATCGCCGCGCGCCACGGGCTCTCGGCCACCGCCCTGCATCGCCACAAGAATGCCCACCTGCCCAAGGCCCTGGCCAGGGCACACGAACGAGCGATGGATGCCTGGGCCTATCGACACGGGATTCAGCTGGAGTTCATCCGGCCGAGAAAGCCCATCGAGAATCGGTTCATAGAAAGCTTCAATGGACGACTGAGAGACGAGTTTCTGAACGTCGAGGTTTTCTTCTCGATCCCGGATGTCCAGGCCAAGCTCGAGCGGTGGCGGGTGGACTACAACCAGCACCGTCCCCACAGCTCGCTCCAGGACCAGACGCCGAGCGCTTTTGCCCTCGCTAGCGAGGGCAAACGAAGGCGAGGAACTGACGTGAGTCCCGTGAGTCTCCTAGAAGCCCACAGGACGGGGATTTCGCCCTCTCCGCCCTGAGAATACTAACCCAGGGGCTGGTACTTTTTTCCGGGGCAGGTCAATGGGCCCCAGGCCTAACTTTGTGATTGGTACCTAAATTGAGCGATTCTACTCATTTTAGCAAGATGGAGGTCGCCCAGATGCGAGTTCCGACGGGAGGGAGTACTGGGTGAGCTCAGAAGGGTGGAGGGTGGCGATTTTCCCTCCCGAAAAGAGGAGAAACCCTGAGCCGAGGCGATATTGGACACACGGGGGCCGCGAGGCTGCAAGGAGGCTTTGGTTTTTTGCGATTTAGACCCAGGCGAAAGGCGGCGGGTGGGCGCTCTTTTGCCAGAGCCGGTCGATTTGAAGCTGCTTCCAGGTGGCGGCTGTGACTTTCAGGAGGATCTGGCCGGCATGGCGCACGATTTTCCCCGCCACGTCGACGATCCGCCGGCGTAAGGTCGTGGGGTAGCAGTTGAGCGGTACCACGGGCTGGCACACATCTTCCTTGAAACACTCGTAAAGGAAAAAGGCTACGAGCAACGTGTAGTAATAGGCCGCGTTGGCAGCAAAACGCTTAAACGGAAGAGTTTGTGAGGCAAAGTCCTTCAGGGCTCGATGCACCAACTCGTCGGCTCCGCGGCCATGATAGCCTTCCAGGATGGCCTCGGCTTGAAGCCAACGCTCAAGCCCCGCTTGCCCTAGCTGCTCGTCCACGGCGGAGCCGCAACCGAGATTGGTGTACAGGATCTGATCGGGACGGGCAAACTCCAAAAGGCGCTGCCGGTCCTCATAAGCCGGCCGGCAGAACAGGGCCCGGCGGCACTTCTTCCAGCTACCCCGCCGGTCTCCCAGTTCCACATAGCTCCACTCCTGATCGCCGTTGCGAGAGACTCCCCAGGCCGTTTCCTCCAGCTTCAAGATGTACTGTTGCACATCGCCATAGAGCTTGCCGGCGACGATGTAGCCGACCTGGAGTTCTTCCAAGACCTTCAGCAGCTTTTGATCGAAAAAGCCGGCGTCCAGACGCACGATCATCGGCACGTCGGAGCGGTACTTTCGGCGAATCTTCTGGACCAGATGACTCAGGGTCTTCTGGGCCGTGTCGGCGTGGTTGGAATGCTTGTCTCCTCCCCGAAAGACGGCATCGATGAGCAAGCGGCCCCAGGTGACCTGAAGCGGCTGAAACCCTTTGACCCGCTTGTAGGTCGGCGCCACGCCGTGGCGCTGGGGGGCCTCGTCGTTGTCCATCACCATGGTGTCCATCCCCAGCAGGATCAGGGCCGGCTGTTGCAACCGCAGCCGCCACAGAAACAGTTGCTGCAGGAGTCGGCGAAAGAGCCAGATGCGCCACATGGAAAAGCCGCCGAAAAAACGCTTGACGGCGTGAGAGGAGAGCAAGGCCTCTGGCTTCGTCTCGATCGCTCCCCCATAGCCCGGATCCTCCTTCAAGGCGTCGAAGGACACCAGATGGCGGCTCGATCCGTCCAGCAAGAAGCACAGCAACTGTTTGAAGATCTCCGTCACCGGCTGTCCCTTGCGGCTTTTGCGCAAGGAGCCAAACAGCCGATCCAGGTGGGGGTACAGACCCCGGCTCCGCACATAGCGGACAAACAGGCTCAGGCCGGCGCGTCCGGTTAAGGTCTCCGACGTGGGTTGCACGTCATCTATAATCCAGGAAACAGACCCCTCAGAATGACAGGGAAGGATGCTATCGTGGCTCATAGTTGTTTCACCTTTTGGGTTAGGAGCTTTTCGGTAGCGCATCTACCGCTAACTCCTAACCCGTCAGCATCTTAGCTCAAAGGTGTGACATCCCTTGGCCCACCAATCGCTCAATTTAGGTGGTACATATCAGTGGGGCAGACCATCTCGCCGTCATGAACAACGTCGCGGCCTTGGCCATGCTGATGCCTTTGGATTCGCCAGAATGCGCATGCCGGCCTCTCGGACGGCCTGAAGGAACTCTGTATGTACTCGGTACCAAACGCCGAGCGCTATATCACCGACAGGCATCTTCAATGTCCGCCGCAGCCGCCGGCCGAACAATGATTCTCACAGCGGTTCAGTTTCGAGACGGTGCAGAACCTTGGTAGGCGATACTCGGCTAAAAACCGTGACATAATTAGAAAGATGCCCTCAGTCATTCTGAATTACTGTCATGATACTTCATTAGAGTCACATACTGGTGGAAGGGGCCACATTGCATCCAATGAATAAACCCCTCCCGCTGCACATCCAGTTTCCTGTCAGCCCCTCGCCAAAACAAGTTTTGGCTCCGGCTGGAAGAAACAGCTTTCAGCACCCATCAACGATATGCAGAAGCTGTTTCTTGAGAGTAGACCTTCACCGGAGGATGCCACCCATGTTGCGACTCGCCTTCGCGCTCTACGCCTGTCCTTTTCCAGCTGAATTGGCTCCTGCCACGGCCTATATTGGATAGATTGTTCCCTGCCAACCGCAGCTTGCGATGGAGAAACTATGGCAAAAGAGAAAAGGGGAGAGCCAGGCGCCTCGGATTTCTCCAGGCGTGATTTCCTCCGAGGAGGAACGGCCGGAGCCCTGACGGCGGGACTGCTCCCGTCCCTGGGAACCGAGGTTGAAGGCTCGTCCCACGGAAAGGTGCTGGGCACGCCGCTTCTTGCCGCTCCGGTTGAGATTCAACCGCAGGACTATTGGACGCTCAACCTGTCTTGCCAGGTCGAGTTGGCTGTCGAGGGGCCGCTTGTGGCGCGGACGACCGTCACTCAGCCGCTGGGCTATTCGCAAGTCCTAGAAGCCAAAGCCAGCTTCGAAAAAGGCACGGCCCGCTGGCAGCTCGTCTATCCGTTGGTGGATGAAGGCCGCTTCGACGTCCAGCCTGGAACCTGGAATGGCTTTTGGAACATGGGAGAGTACCGCTTCACGACCGAGCTGCGGAGCGGCGCAGGGGTCGTGCAAACGGCCGAAGGCACGTTCGATCCCATGAGCGTCTGCCTGCGGGACGCTTACGGGCCGATCGTCGGCACGTACCCGCAACAGTTCATCGAATGCTCGCCGGATCGTCCAGCCTACATCGACAGTGACCGCATGAGTTTTACGATCCGCACACTGCCGCTCCGCGTCGCTGAGTGCCGTGCCATCGTTGATGTGGTCCGGCCTAATCAGGAGGAGCCACTCGCCGGCCCGTGGGCGTTCGACCTGAACGGCACGATCCAGCGGCAGGCGTTTGACACCTCAGGCTGGCCCCGCGGCGAATACTGGATCCGCATCCGCCTGCTGCGGAACGGACAGCCGGCCGGGCCCTACGTGGTCCGCAAGGTGTGGAAAGAGATGCTGCCGCCGGAGACGGCCTCGCAGGAACCTTGGCGGATCGGATCGCGCCCCCAGCTCCTGGCCGGACCGCTCGGCTTTTCATCAGTGCAAGGCATCCGCTTTGAGGTCGATCCGCTGGACAAGCGCCCCGATGCGCCGCTGGTGGTGATGGACAAGCCTTGGGAGTCGGAACTGTTGGAATTTAATTCGCTGCGGTTCGATCAAGAGCGTCGGGAATACGTGTTGGAGTATGGGGTCGGCCTTCGTGGCGATGTGGCGCGAAAACAGGAATTCGCCCGCTTGCCATCCACGATCGCCGTGGCCCGCTCCCCAGATGGGATCGCCTGGCACAAGCCTGAGCTGGGCCTGCTCGACATGCAGGGCTCACGGGCCAACAACCTGCTACCCAAAGAACAAGTGCACGTTCCCACTGGCAAACCGGGCGCAACGCTGCCGCCCGATCACAATCTGGAGCGGGCCCGCTTTCGCCCCTATGATCCCGCTCAGGACGGCCCGGTCAACCTGCAGAAGGTGTTTGTCACGGCCGTCAAACAGTCCTTCGTGGAGAGTTGCCGTCACGCGAGCGCGCAGGCGTATCGCGTCGGCTCCTGGCCGATGGAGCGCCGCGGCGACGAGTACTTGGTGCTCACGTCCAGCGCCCTGTTGTTCCTTGGGGTGGGTATGGACCTGTACCACACCACCGAAGCGATCCGCATGCACGTCGAAGACAAGTCCACCGGCATCCTGTACTACTTTTTCCGCCCGGGCGCGCCGGCCTATGCTCCGCATGATGCCATCTACGACAACATGCACATGACCCGCCGCTGCCTGGGCGTGATGTGGACGAGCGACGGCATGCATTGGGAGCGCAGGTTGATCGCCGTGCCGGACGACCAGGATCCGCCGGGTGCGCAACTGTATATGATCTCGCTGTTCGCCGAGGCGCAGGAATCTGTCAGCGGGCGGCCGGCTCTGGCCTGGGAAGGCCACAGGTTCAACGTCGCCATTGATGGCGGGCAGGTGTACTTGGGGGCGACGTGGGTGTTCGACGCCAAGGCCGGGCGAATCTGGTCTGAAGCCTTGTGGACCCGCGATCTAATCCACTGGCAGCGGTTCGCCGCCCGCCGCAAGCTGATCGAGAACGGGCAGCCGGGCAGCTACAACTACGGCATGGTCTTGGTTCGCGAGATATATCACCCGTTCGGCGACGAATGGTGGTTTCCGTATGTCGCTGCCAACACCGTCCATCATGATTACACCGGCCTGGGTAAGACCCTCACGCTGGCCCAATTGCAAACCAAGTATCCAAGCCGTGCCGAGGTGCCAGGGTTCACGAACTGGGAGGAGTATTGGGAGCACTGCAAGTCAACGCGCCATCTCCCGGCGGTGGCCCGAGCGCCGCGGGGGCGGGTGTGCTACGCCGAGGCGATCGCCGAGCGCGGCGAGCTGACCACAGTGCCCGTGCGGCTCGAGGGGCGGGCGCTGAAACTCAACGCGGCCGTGGCCGAGGGAGGCAGCCTGCGCGTCGAGGTGCTCGATCAGGCCGGAAAGCCGATCGCCGGTTTCGACCGCCAGGCCTGTCTTCCCATCGTGGGAGATGCACTCGCGCACAAAGTGATGTGGAAGGGGGATGATGCGGGCCAGTTCGAGGGGCAGACCGTCAGGCTGCGATTCCTCATCGAGAAGGCGAAGCTGTACAGCTTCGCTGTCGAGTGAGAGCCGCGGCGAACTTTGGGAGGAGCGCATTCATCATCCGTTCGTCTTGCAGCGCCTGTTTGTGGGCTATCGTCTGGATTCTCCTGGCTTCGACCGCGACCGCCGCAGACTATAAAGTCACGGGAAAACCCCTCCCGCTGCAAATCCAGCTTCCTATCAGCCGGTGCGAGAAACCGGGTGGACTCCCGCGCCAGCCACGGCATAACGAGCGTGCTATCAAACCCTCCGTGCACAACCCGCGCCCGTTCCCCCGGCAGCCTCCCAGAAAGGTGCCCGTCACTTCGGGGGGGGGGTGCCCGCCCTCAGTCGCCGGTCGGTAATTCTGGTGTGATATCTATGGCGGTATCCCGCTCGATCTCGACCCTGACTCTGGGGTAGCTCCCATCGGGCAGGGCGAACATGGGTCGTGGGTCGGGTACATGCTCGGCGCCGTCGAGCTCGCCCGTGACCTTGCCCAGCAGCTCCAGGCAGCCGCGCTTCTCCCGGATGGCGCTCAGGGCCAGCCGCATGTCGCCGTTGGCCACACTCTCGGCGTAGATGGTGTCGGTTCGAGCCAGCAGCGCCCCGACCTCTTCCAGGAGGCTGTCGGCTTGGACAATCTCTTCTACCTCGTGTGCCCTGGCCAGGGCCTTGGGCAGGTGGGCATTCTTGTGGCGATGCAGGGCGGTGGCCGAGAGCCCGTGGCGCGCGGCGATGCTGCGCAGCGGCTCCCCCCGAATCAGCGAGGAGTCGATGGACTCCCGATCAGCATGAAGGCAGATAGAACACCTGCGTCCCATGTTTGGATTCTAGCAAAGGGGGAGCGACACCTGAGCGGCTGTACCGCTACGTTCCACTGCTGGGCGCCAGCTGTGGCGGTCTCGGGGCCCTGTGGGCATTGGCCGAGGGCAGGCTGGAACCGGAACAATCGCAGGAAACTGGAGATGGTCGTGGGACTGGGCCAACTGGTTTGAAGAGCTCAAGCGGCTAGTGCCGACTGGGGAGTAACTGGACCTCCGTATTGTAAGTTTGCTTGGCGTGAATTGACTGGTACTTCCGGACCCATTGGTAGAGATTGAAGCCTTCGTGGGCGAATAGGCACACCATTCAGGTTCAATTCGATGTCCGCTTTTGTCCCCGTTAGCGGTCGTTCAGTCGACGTTTCCAGGGAAAATCTGACCGACCGGTTATAGGCGGAACCGGTCGGTCAGGGGCGATCTACTCTGACACTGTTCGTACGGCTAGATCGGAGCTATTTACAGGCCCAACCCATCCGCCCATTTGGACCTTACCCACAGCAAGAGGTGATCGCTGTGAGGATCCCCGCCACGGTCACTACTGTCACTACTTCTCCGGTTGCGGATAATCTACGCAACTTCTCGCCTCTGAGTGTTTACCTGAAGTCCTTTCAGCCACCTGAATCCACCTCTGAGTCACGTCCATCGTGTACACCCGGTAGGAGTGTACCGTTCGAGCCTGTTGCCGAAGTGTCACCCGCCTCATTTATGATCTGATTTGTGAAACAACAAATCAGTTATGGTGCTCTGCTCGATTCAATGACTCAACTCGCCCAAGTCATGGTGCGAGGAACTTTGCTCACCCTCGAAAGCCGCTGCGGCAAGAGTTCCTGCCGATGTGCTCATACGGAGCACCGACACCCGCGCCATTACCTGTCTTGGTCGGAAGGGGGGCGCACTCAGATGATGTACGTCCCTCAAGCGCAGCTGGGGGAGTTTCGTGAGGGGGTCGAGGCCTGGAAACAGTTCAAGCAGTTGACTCAACAGCTGGCACGAGACAACGCTCAGAGTCTCAAGCAGAGCGGAGGAACGCGATCATGATGGGTCGAAAGAGCTTGGCTCCCCGCTTGTTCCACTCGCTTTCCTTACAGGAGATGGTTCCCGCTGATCACCTGCTCCGGCGCTTGAACAAAGTAGTCGACTTGAGCTTCGTGCGCCAACTGTGCGCTCCCTTCTACTCCCATACGGGTCAGCCTTCGGTGGACCCGGTGGTGCTGCTCAAGATGATGTTGTTGGGCTATCTCTACGGAATCACGTCCGAAAGAAGGCTGGCCGAGGAATGCTCGCTGCACCTGGCCTTCCGATGGTACCTGGGCTATGACTTCGGTGAGGCGACCCCCGATCATTCCGTGCTTTCCAAGGCTCGGGCCCGCTTCGGCAAAGTGGTCTTCGAAGCCTTTTTCGAGCAAGTGCTCCAACTCTGCCTGCAAGCGGGGTTGGTGAGTGGAGAAAAGCTTTTTGCCGATTCGACGCTGGTGGACGCCAATGCCTCCATCCAATCGCTGGCGGCTCGCGAGGAGGTTTTTCCGGTCCAACACAGTCCCGCGGAACATCTCCAGCTCGTCTATTCCGACAATCCCCCGGACCCTTCGGAGAGGACCCCAAAAAGCACGGCCCAATCACCAGCCGACCAGCCGCAGGCGGCCCCGACGCCAGAGGACGAGAGCCGCTCCAAACGGGGCCGAAAGCCCAAGCCGCCCCGGCCGCGTCGCAACGACTTACAGGTCTCGCGAACCGATCCCGATGCGGCGGTCGTGAGCCGCCCGGGGATGAAAACAAAACTAGCTTACAAGGAACACTTTACGGTGGACGACCTAGCTCGGATTATCACGGCCGTCGAGGTTACCTCGGGCGTCGAGGAAGATTCCGCAGTGGTGTCGACTTTACTGGATCGTCAACCGCTACCCCCTCAAGCGTTCTGTGCCGACAGCCACTATGGAGTGGCACCGGTATACGCGGACCTGGAACGTCGCCGCATTCAGGCGGTGATTCCCCGGCGATCGCCCCAGACGCGACGTCCCAAGGAAGGACGTTTGCCTCTTTCCGACTTCCCGTACGATCCCGAGCGGGATGTCTACGTTTGCCCCCAAGGCAAGGATCTGCGCCGGGCGGCTTACGATCGCCGCTGGAACCGCTATCACTATCGTCCGCTTGTCTCCGATTGCAAGGAGTGCCCAATCCGCGACCAGTGCCCCAGCCCCAAATCCATTCGCACGGTCATCCGATCTCCCCACCAGGAAGCGATCGAGCAGGCAGAGGCCCACTTGCAGACACCCGAAGGTCGGCAAACTTTCCAGCGGAGAAAGAGCACCGCCGAATGGGTGATCGCAGAAGCAAAGGATTTTCACGGCTTACGACGAGCCCGTTGCCGGGGCTTGGACAACATGAAGATCCAAGCTCTGCTGATCGCTTCTGTCCAGAACCTTAAAAGGTTACTCTCAGCCTGGGAAGCTCCTTGCCCTCAGGAGCAGGCCCTGGCGATGCCAGATCTAAGCAGATCCCCACTCTCTGTTCCGGACCTCACGTTACGCACTTTCCCAAACTCCTTTCCGCATCATTCGAGCGCGTCTATTCCGACAATCCCCCGGAGGCTTCGGACGGTGCTCAACGAAGTGTGGCTAAATCGGCAGCCGATACTTCCGCCAACCTTACCGGCTTCGGCAACAGGCTCGTTCTTTCTGTAATTTTCCGTTAGGAGGGAATTTCTCGGGTTACCGAAGTAGTGAATTGATGAGGAACTGAGCGGGTCAGGTGGAAGGAGGCCGTAGGCCGACTGGAGACTGACCCGCTCGGCGCTACGCGCCGGGCCCCCTGGAAAGGGTGCTAAGGCGGTTAGATGAGCCTTGAGAAGTCAGAGGTCTGGGACAGGATTTTCCAAACCATTCATCCAAAATGAAAGGAGAATCCAATGGCCCCAGACCTGGAAAACAGAGTACCACGAGAGATCCTAGAGGCGTTAATCGAGGAAGGAACGGAGGCCTTCCGTAAGGTCATGGAGAAGCTCTTGAACCTGGCCATGGGAGTGGAGAGATCGGAGTTTCTAGGAGCCGCGCCCTACGAGAGGACGAGCCGACGACGGGGCCATGCCAATGGCTACAAGGACAAGAGAATCGCCACCCGCGTGGGAGAGCTCCAACTGAAGATCCCTCAGGTGCGAGGGCTGTCGTTCTACCCCCAGTCGCTGGAGAAGGGCTGCCGCTCAGAAAAGGCGCTGAAGCTGGCCGTCGCCGAGATGTACGTCATGGGGGTCTCCACGCGTAAAGTCAGTGAGATCACCGAGCAGCTGTGCGGCACGGAGATCTCCGCCAGCCAGGTCTCGCGGGTCGCCTCCCTGCTGGACGAGGAGCTAGAGAAGTTCCGCAACCGGCCGCTCAGTGGCGAGTACCCCTTCGTGTACCTGGACGCCCACTACGAAAAGGTCCGTGTCGATGGACGCGTGCAGGACCTGGCGATCCTCAAGGCGGTGGGAGTTGAGGCTTCTGGTCACCGTGAAGTCTTGGGTCTGAGCGCCCGGCTGAGTGAAGCCGAGGTGCATTGGAGGGCTTTTCTAGAGGAGCTGGCCTCGCGAGGTCTCAAGGGGGTCCAGCTGCTCATCAGCGACGACCACGCCGGGCTGAGAGCCGCTCGACGCGCGGTCTTTCCGGCTCTGCCCTGGCAGCGTTGCCAGTTTCACCTGAGTCAGAACGCTCAACGTTTTGCCCGTCGCCTGCCCGAGCGAGGCGTCATCGGTCAAGCGCTGCGAGACATCTTCAACAGCCCCACGCTCGAGGACGCCGAAGCCATGCTCAAGCGAAAGATCCAAGCGTTTTCGGAAACCAACCAGGCGCTGGCTCAGTGGATGGAAGACAACCTGCGTGAAGGCTTGACCGTCTATGCCTTCCCCCGCAGCCTCCACAAGAAGATCCGGACGATCAACCACGTGGAGAATCTCAATAAACAGATTCGCCGCCGCACTCGCGTCGTAGGAATCTTCCCCCACGAGGCCTCAGCGCTGAGGCTGATCTCAGCCGTGATGGCGGAGATTCACGAAGACTGGCTCACAGGCCGACGCTATCTGGACCTGGAGAGTCAAGAAAAGGAGGATCTTGTCCCGCAGCCCGTTTGAAATTACAGAAAAATTGTTGCGCTGCCCACCCGGTTGGGCCATGCTCGTCCTCGACCAATCCCTTTGGAGGAGGCCCAGCAAAACGGTGTCATGGAAGTTGCCGAGTTGATGCCATCGCTCTCGTAGATAGCCCTCTCTCCGGAATCCTTGGCGCTCGAGCACCTGGAGCGAGCGCTCGTTCTTCGGATCGACGTCCGCTTCCAGTCGATGCAGGTCGAGCGTGTCGAACACAAACTTGATCAGCACTTCTAGTGCTTCCGTCGCAAGACCGTGTCCCCACGCGTTTCGACTAAGCGCAAAGCCGACTTCGGCTCGTCGATTCCCGAGATCGACGTTGAAGAGCGTACAGGTTCCGAACACTTCGTCAGTTTCCCGCGAGCAGATACCCCACCGGAAACCTTTTCGCGATCGGAAGAGTTG
Organism: Acidobacteriota bacterium; assembly: GCA_965219005.1. Classification (GTDB taxonomy): domain Bacteria; phylum Acidobacteriota; class UBA6911; order RPQK01; family JAJDTT01; genus CAUZIZ01. The sequence continues at coordinate 2,376,718 of CBDCMS010000004.1, forward strand.
ATGGATCTCCTCGATTAGTTCCCTCGCTGAGTCGAGATTCCGTAGCGGTGGCATGCTCCAGAACCGCATCACCTCAGAATCGCCGAAGATCGTAAAAATCTCAGGTGCGTCCTGCTGCGTGATCCAACGTAGATCCAGCCTGCAACCGGACAGTCTTGGAAGCTCATGGTCCCATTCGTGTCAATCACCAAGGTATATCCCCCACCCTGTCACCAGGGTAATTCCCCCACTTTGGGAGTCATCATCATCTCGTCTCTCTCTGGTTTTGTTGGTTTTGGTTGGGAAAACTTTTCCCAACCAGTTGCCTCCTGGGAAGTTTGAGAGTCCTTCTGGGTCCTCAGCCAGCGCTGTTCTAGTCGCCAGATTTGCCACCGATTGAACGCCCGATACGCGTCCGAAAGAGGGTTGACGGCAACCTCCTCCAGGATGGGTGCAAAGTAGTGAAGGCTGCCGATGGGCTGTCCTTGAGCAGCATTGAGCCAAGAGACGTACTTGCGTCCGCATCCTAAGAGGATGGCCTGCTCGATATCCTCCAGCGGTACCTCCTGCTGGAACCACTGGGCGGCCAGTTGGCGATCTGCGGCCGAGTACCGACAACGGACACAGGGCCGGCTCAGCAACATCTGCTCGAGGGCCTCGACGTAGAGTCTTTGAGCCGATTGAGTCGAATCAAGAGCGTCCGTCCCGGGAGACCGCTCATAGGGCCAGTAGTCGTCTTGGATCTGAAGGGTCCCGGTGGCATGCTGGTTGGAGCTCAGAGCGATCTGGCAGAGCTGTTTTTCTTCGAGTTCTCTCAGGTACTTGCCGATCGAGCGACGGGACTTGTTCAGAGCCATCGCCAGCTCACCCTGACGAAAGACAAAGCGTCCGGTGCTTCGTTCGGCTCCCAGCGAGAGGTAAGCAAACAGCTTAAAGGCGCCATCGGAGAGTTTCTGCGCGGCGGATTGCCAGCTCCGGTCAGCGGCAAACCACCCGTCGCCGCTTTTGATCTTCAGCCGAGTGCTGGGGAAGGTGCTCATCAGGACACCTCCTTGTTCTTGGAGGTTTTTCCTGGGCGCTTGCGCCTTCGATAGGATTCTCCCTCCCACTCCAGCTGATGGGTGTTGTGGCAGAGCCGATCCAGCAGCGAGTTGGCCTGGATGGGATCGGGAAACAAGGCCATCCATTCCTGGACACTGCGATTGCTGGTCAGCATCAGTGACCCTTTTTGATAGCGTTCGTAGACGATGTCGTACAGATCATCGGCCTGCTGATCGGTCAGGGGCTTGAGTCCAAAGTCGTCAATGATCAAAAAATCGTAGCTGCAGTAGTGTTTCAGCAACCGGTCGCGGGACAGATCGGCGTGAGCGGCCTGAAGCGTCCGGAACAAACGAGGCGCCTGGATATAGCGGACCTCAAAGCCGCGGCGGACCGCCTCGTGTCCCAAGGCCAGGGCGATGTGGGACTTCCCGACACCTACCGGCCCGCACAGACAGATGTTGTCTTTGTTCTCGATGAAGTGACAGGTCCCCAGATCATAGATGCGGCGGCGCTCAATGGCCGGATTGAACTTGAAGTCGAACTCTTCGAGCGTCTTGAGGTCGCTAAAGCAGGCTTTCTTGAGCCGGCGGGCGAACTTGCTCTGGGAGCGTCGTTGGAGTTCATCCTGAATCAGCAGACTCAGAAAGTCGAGGTAGGACAGCTGTTGTTTCTCTGCCTCTTTCAGCCGCAGCTCCAGGCTGTCCACCAAACCTCCCAGGCGCAGCTGCTTGAGTTGCTCGACGAGGTGTTGATAGTGACTCATTGGACCTCCTGCGTCTGCGAGTTGACGAAGTAATCATGGGGTCGGGCGAAACGACAGGCAGCGGGGGCCGGGCTCGTGGGTCGGGTCGGTGTCGTGGGTTCTCGCCACAGCCCTTTTTCCAGAATCTCCTTGAGACTGGCCAAGCGCAGATTGTCAAAGCTCAGAGCTCGGTGACAGGCCTGGTCCAAGGCGGTGGCTCCGTAGCGTTGGCCTAAGCGCAGCACCGCCTGGGCCTTGCGCACGTTTCTCATGGCATGATCGGCCAGGATGCGTCCCATATAGCGGCCGCCCTCCGGCCCCAGCTGCTCCGCTTGGGCGCGACAATAGGCAGGGGTCTGCTCTAGATAGACCCGCTTGTCCGGAGGGTAGTCCGCCTCATCGGTCTGCCAAGTTCCGGGCTCGAAGACCCGGACATGGCTCTTGATCAGCTGATGCTCCCGATAGACCCGCAGCAGCTTCAGGTCGGCGCGCACCCAGAGCTTCTCTCCCCGGTACGGATACGGGATCGAGTAGTAGCACTTGTCCAGGATCAGATGGCAGTCCGAATGCACGGTACACTGTTTCCATTCGGGAGCCTCATAGGGTTGCGCGGGCAGGGGGAGCAGCTGCGGGGCTTCCTCGGCCAGAAAGACCTCATAAGGTTTGCGATGGGTGGTGCCGTGCTCTCGCAGGCCCACCTCTTGGAGGCACCAGTGCAGCGCTCTTCGGTTGGCCTCGTCGATGTCTCGGAACTCGCGTCCCGCTAAGATCTGTTGACGGACGACGGGCACACATCGTTCGACCTTTCCTTTGTGACGAGCCATGGCCACCTTGGCCGGGTCGGCCACGAAACCGTAGTGCCGCTCGAGCTCGGCGTAGGCCGGGTTGAGCGTCGGATCGTACAGATCCGGCCGCAGGACTCCGTTTTTCAGATTGTCGAGCACGATCAGGGTGGGGCAACCCCCAAAGAACTTCAGGGCGCGGATATGACAGTCCAGCCAGGTGCGGTTGTCCTGCCGAAACACAAAGCGCACGAAGCGATGGCGACTGTGGCTGAGGATCAGGATAAAGGCCCAGGCTCGGCGTAAGTTGCCGCTTTGTGGATCCCGCATCAGTCCGGCATACCCAAAATCGACTTGAGCTTGCTCCCCGGCTGGAGGGTGCAGGCGCACGGTCACCGGCCTCTCGAGTGGCTGGATGTGAGTGCGTACATAGCGATAGACGCTCATGTAGCTGACCCCCACGTGGTGATTCTCCTCGAGCAGCCGCTGCACTTGTCGAAGAGTCATGTCCGGCTGATTGAGCCAATCGACAATCTGCGGGTGGTAGGGCCGGATCCGTTCCCTCGCGGGCTGCTCAAAGACGGCCGACTTCACCACCGAGGCGACCATCTGCGCCAGTTGTGCCTCCCCGGGTAAAGGCCGTTCCCGACTCAGTCCCTCCTCCGCCAGCCGGCGCAGGTACTTGTGGATCGTCTTGCGGGACATCTTCAAAGAGTCTCGAATCTGCCGCACGCTCCGTCCTCGGTGCCACTGGTAGACCATCTCTAGATACTCATTCATGCTCAGCTTCCTTCTGGCCATCCATCCTCCTTCTGTTCGAAGCAGGATGGCCTTCGCCTCTGTCAGGTCCGAGATGATCAGGTGGGGGATATACCTTGGTGACGCCCCGGGGGAATTACCCTGGTGACGGGGTGGGGGATATACCTTGGTGAATCAGCCACCTAGGTGGGGGATATACCATGGTGACCGACACATTCGAACGAAGGCATCATCCCTCCACGTATTCATGATTGATTTCGATAACGTAAAAGTGACCCGTTTTGGGGGCGAGTGATCGAGCAAAAGTGACCCACCCCAATCAGACCTCTGTTTTAGTCTGTTGTGATTGCTAAACGACAGACGGAACGGAGGTTATAGGTGATTGGGATGGATCAGTATGAGCTTATCAGAACGGCGTCGCGTGTGTATGGAAAGAGCATCCGGCAGATTCGGCGAGAGACGGGACACCATCGAAGGACGATTCGCAAAGCGCTGGCCGGGAAAGAACCGAAGTATCGTCGGCAGAAAGAGCCGAGGGCACCGATCATGGATCCGGTCGCGAAGATCGTCGAGCGGTGGCTGCTGGGCGACCGCCAAGAGCCGCGCAAGCAAAGGCACACAGCTCGAAGGGTCTACACCCGGCTGGTGGAGGAACATCAGTTTACGGGAGCGGAGGTGAGCGTGCGGCGCTGGGTGCGGGAATGGAAAGCCGCTCACGGCTGGGGCCGGCGCGAGGCCGTGCTGCCGCTGGATCCGGAGGTGGCACGGGAAGCCGAAGTGGACTGGGGTACGGCCTGGGTCCAGATGGCCGGCCTGCGTCGGCAGGTCAAGCTCTTTGTGATGCGCCCTCGCTACTCGGGTAAGCCCTTCGTTCGAGCCTATCCCTGGGAGCGTCAGGAGATGTTCTTCGACGGCCATATGCACGCCTTCTCCTACTACGGAGGCGTCTTCGGAGAGCTGGTCTACGACAACCTCACGCAGGCGGTGAAGCGGATCCTGCGGGGCCGCCAGCGAGTGGAGCAGGAACGGTTCGTCTCCTTTCGCAGTCACTACACCTTTGAGGCCCGGTACTGCACGCCGGGACGAGGACAGGAAAAAGGAGGAGCCGAGGGACTGATCGGTTTTGCCCGGCGCAACTTCCTGGTGCCGCTGCCTTCTGTCGAAGACTTTGAGAAATTGAACCAACTCTTGGCCCAGCGCTGTGAGCAGTATGGGGGCCACCGGATTGGAGGTCGGGAAGATTCCCGCACGGTGGACGAACGCTTCGAAGCCGAACGCGGCTCTCTGCTGCCGCTTCCGGATCAAGCCTTTGAAAACTTCAAGCCGGTGCGGGTCAAGGTGGATGCCTATCAGACCGCCCGAGTGGATCACAATCGCTACTCGGTGCCTCGAGCCTACGTCGGATGCTGGCTCTGGGCGCACGTGGGTTGCGAGCAGATTCTCTTGTACGCCTCCGATCGGAAGGTGAGCCAACACGATCGCCTCTTCTGGAAAAGCCAGTGGCAGATCGATCCGCTGCACTATCTGGACCTGATCTATGAGCGGGTGGGCGCGTTTGAAAGCGCTCGAGCTATTGTCCAGTGGCGGCGGCAGTGGCCAGCGGATTACGAAGTGCTATTGCAGGCGCTGCGTCGCCGTCAGGGCGAAGGCCGGGGGACCCGCGAGTTTGTTCAGGTCTTGCAGCTGCATCGCCAGTACGAGAGCTCGCAGGTGGAAGCGGCCGTCCGCTTGGTGCTGGAGAAGGGCTGTCCAGGCTATGAATCGATCCGTCATCTGCTTCGAGCTCAGGAAGCACCCCCGCTGTCGACCGAGCCCCTGCCCGCGGAGTTGATTCCCGGGGTAACCGATCAGCCGGTCCCAGTCAGTGATCTGAACGCCTTTAACGCCCTCTTGCCGGCAGCTGCGCTATGAGTCAACTCAGCGACACCGTCCTGCTGGAGGATCATCTCAAACGCTTGCGTTTACCGGCGATGCTGCGCGAATACCCGGAGTGCGCCCGCCAGGCCCGAGAGGGAGGCGAAAGCTACGAGGGCTTTCTGCTGAATCTGGCCACCCGAGAGCTGACTCAGCGTCAGGCCAATCAACTCAAACGTCGGCTTAAAGAGGCCCGCTTTCCGGTGATGAAAACCCTGGAAGGGACAGACTTCAAGAAGTGGCCGGGTCTGGAGGCGCTGCAGGTCCGAGAACTGCTGCAGTGCGATTACATCCCTCGGCGAGAGAATCTGGCGTTCATCGGCCGCCATGGCACGGGAAAAAGTCATGCCGCCACGGTCCTGGGCGTCGAAGCCTGCCGCCAAGGCTACCGGGTGCTGTTCTGGACGGCGGCGGAGTTGGTCAACACCCTGGTCGAAGCCCGGGAGGAACGACAGCTGCAGCGACTGCTCAAACGGTTCGACCGCTTTGAGTTGGTCATCATCGATGAGATCGGCTACATCCCCCTCTCCCAGGAGGGCGCCCAGCTGCTGTTTCAAGTCTTCGCCAATCGCTACGAAAGGGCCTCGCTCCTGGTGACGTCCAACCTAGCCTTTGCCGAATGGACGAAGGTCTTTGGCGATGCGGCCCTGACCGCCGCGCTACTGGATCGACTGACCCATCACTGTCAGATCTATCCCTTCGACTGGGAAAGCATCCGCCTGACGGAGAGCCTCAAACGGCACGGCAAAAAGCGCCTAAAGCGCGCAGTGGCTGCCCCTGCGCCCCCTGCGGGGGCTAATAAGGAAGCGGATCAAGAGGGGGCCCCAAACCCCGCTTGATCCTGACCTCTATTGATTATGAACTAGGAAAAACAACTTTAACCCGGGTGGGTCACTTTTACTTGATCACGCCGGGTCACTTTTACCTTGTCATTACGACATGATCACCTGGCCACACCTGGTAACAGTGGAGCACGACGAGATTGGCTTCTGCGATAGATCGCTTGAACTGAACCTTCTTCCCCGGGTATTCCGCGGCCATTCGTTCAAAGTACTCGACGAAAGCCTCATTCTTGTCTCCGACCTCGGGATTGTGTTGGATATAAACCTCGCCGGCATATTTCTCGATTGCTTCGCGGGGCTGGCACTGATGAAACATCAGGTCGTAAAACGCCTGGGCGTTCCATCTGTTTTGCTTTAGGTCGTTGCTCATCTCAATCCCTAACCGGTCTAGCTTTCCGTTAATCGCACTATCCCAATGCCGCTTCGGGTCGATTTCAGCATTTCGCTCCAAGAATGCTCCAACGACCGGTTCCCGACCCACTTCAGCCAGAGAGGATACAAGATCTGGTCTCCATTCAAAACAAGGGAATCAAGCATGTATTCGCTATTTCAACACAAATCGAAGAAAGCACCCAGGACGTGTGAGGTGACGCTCAAGAAGGGCTCTTTCAAGGTAGTTTCCATCGGTGGAAGGCGTTAGCCCAGGTCATGACAAGCTCTCAGCCCGGACGTCTGCGAGTGATGCCAATGAGGTGGGAAACCATCTTGACTCATCTCTTGGACCTGATTCGCTGGGAATACGACTGTGACGCTGGTCCCCTTTCCTTCAGTACTATCGATGTCTATACGGCCCCCATGTTGGACGATCACGCTTCTGACGATTAAAACTCCGGGGGAGCCGAACAATCCCCAATTGCTCGTCGACACTCGTCCGCCCTTGATGGCAAACTCGGGCTCGAACAGATGGGGCAGACGCCCGGACGGAATCCCTTTCCCCGTATCTTGGACAGTAATCACGATCTCAGCCTCGCGCTGCTCGCTATTCACCAGGATTCTTCCCCTATCTTCAATAGCCGCAGCCGCATTACGCAGGAGATTCAGAAAGACCAAGTTCAGCTGATGTGGCCGACACTTGACCGGCGGAATGCTTTGGAGATGGAGCTTGATCTCCGCCTTTTTCCTCAGCTCGGATTCCAAGAGACTCACCGTCGTGCTCAGAAGCTCATTGAGGTCAATCCATCGTATCGCCGCACCGTCCAAGTTGGTAAATCGCTGCATTCGATTGATGATTTCTGTCAACCGCCGGCACGACTCCTGGGCTGTGCGCACCATGTCCGAAACCCGGCCGATTCGCTTGACAGCTTCACGGGGATTTTCCTGCTGCTGCCTTAGGATTCGTGGCAGGGTTTCTAGAATGCTGTTGAGAGCTCCAATCGGAGAATTTAGCTCATGACTGAGGGTGGCGGCCAAGCGGCCCTGAGACGTGGCATTTTCAGCGATCAGGAGCTGTGCCTGAGCGACTTGGAGCTCTTCGAGCGAGCGGACAACTTGTTTCCGGGCGTCATAAGCGGCTCTCCGTTGAAAGTAGATCAGTGTCGTAAGAGCCGTGCACACCATTACAACAGTAACCATAAGGATTAGATCGGCCAACCTGAAGTGGGCTGGAATCCCTACCGAAGGTGCTTCGACCAGAAGAACAGTGTAAGTGGCAGAGATCGACAGACCGAGCATCAGCGTGTGGAGAGGTTTTAGAGGTAAGGCAGCAACGGCAACCAGCATCACCAGGGTCATGTTTCCCGGGATGTAATGTTCGACCCCCGCAAAATCCCATGAGGCTGACAGTGAAGACACGATGACCATTGCTGCCACCACATAACCAATCAGACAGCTCAACAGCCGGGCCGAGTCACGCGCGGAAGGAACAAAGGACATACCAGCGGCCGCTAGTCCCACGGCCATGACGCTTGCACCAAGCCAGGGTTGAATCAAGGTTTCGGCGTGGAACCCAAGGCGGGAGACCCACAGAAGAGCAGGCACACCGAGACAGACGCTGGCGACGGTCCGTAACCCCGTAACTGACAAGCTGGCGACCTCCTCGCAAAACTCCTTGTCTCGGTCCTCTCTTCCGGGAAGTAAGAGTTCTCTCACTCGAGGCCAGGTCAATGCACTGAAAACTCTCGTCATTTTACAACTCCTTACGGCTCACGCTGTGCTGTCTCCTACCCTCACCTATCAAGCTTCCTCTCAGCTGTTCATAGGGCCGATCAACGGTTTGCTTCAGCACTTAGTTGGTCGGTACGCCAGTGACTCCGGGGTCGATGCAGGGCGACATTCGGTAAAAACCTATGTGGCCGTCGGATCCTCTTTGTACACTTCAAAATTTGTGTAGTCTATTCGGTAGGCTTGGAAGCAAATCACAGCCAATAACTGAAAAAACAAGCTCTGGGCGATAGGCTGGAGATGACGCAAATCCAATGCAGCAAACACTATACTTAATGCTATGAACATAGTAGATGCAATGCTTGCCAACACCAATATTTTCACGATGATCTCTATTTGCCTTATTCGATCTTCGTATGCCTGGTGCGGATTCAGTTTTTTTCCATACATGAACCGGAGAATTATTCCTGCGAAGAAAAGGTTGAATGTCGTCACTACAACTATATTCCAATATCCACCAAACCAAGGAAATTCGAATTGTCTGATATAGAGCACGAGCAATATAAAGGCGATATACGTGATTATCGCCATGCCGATAGTTGTGGGCGAAATAAAATCAAACAAGCGGCGAGGATGCAGTTCTGCTTTACGAGTAGTACGTGAATCAGCGATTCTCATAAGTTTGGATTCTTTGAGCTCCGATAAATCCAAGAGCATCACAGGGACAAACTGGACCATGAAATACCACCCCGCAATAGCATGGTCCCATTTACCACTGCGTGAATAAACTAACAGCACTGCCAGTATCAACAAACCGGCCAGGAGTATAGATAGATTTATAATCCGGTATTTGCGTTGTGATTTCTTGTAATATTCGATCGGTTTCGGGTAGAGCTTAGGGTACGTCGATGGCGGATATGTTTCGAACATATACCTCATTCGGCTGAGTATCGTTCTTGGATAATAAAACGAAATAAGGAGAATCTGGCTTAAAAATACAACGTGAAAAAAAATGTGCTCTGGCATGTCTGTCTCCTCAACTGCCGCGACGATTCATCACATCGCCGAATGCAATCCGAATTTCTGAGTCCGTTACGCCCGACTCTCTGAATGCCGCTATCGTTTCGCCCAATTTCGTCATCACCCAGGCATTCAAATCGACAGTGCTGTTGACCCTAGCATCTGGGTGAATAAAGGTACCGCGATAACCTTTGGTTTGAATGACTGAATCACGCTCTAATAAACGGTAAGCCTTCGCCACCGTTTTGCTGTTAAGCTCCAGGTCGTTTGCCAGCTGTCGGATAGAAGGCAAGGCATCGCCTGGGCCGATTCTGTCCGCGAGAACGGCCGCTTTTATCTGCTCAATCAATTGAGCAAACAAAGGGACTGGATCGTCGATATCGATGGTTATTTCCATAAAATATTCTGTCCCATATGTACCAGGTATGGTAATGGTACAACAGGACAGGATTGAATGCAAGTCGAAAACATCAAAAAATTTCCACTTAATTGAAGAGTCGGCTTTTTCCATCCATGTAAAGCATGACTGACGGCCCCCGCCCCTTTTTAGTCCCCGAAAGCGAGTGTTCTTGGAAATCCTTGAGTGTGCCGTTTCGACGCCTCAACCAGGGGGATCGGTACAAGAAGTGCGACTGGATCGAGTGTCGGCTCCAACGTAACCAGTCGGATCCTCGACCCGAGACATTTCGTCCCATCGATCAGAATGAACTGCGTCCGGTTGCTCACTCGACGTTTCCGCGGAAAATTTGAATGTCCGCTTTTAGGGTGCGCCGTGGTAAGGCGGCGCTTTCCCAGTGGGTGAAAGTCCCACCCGGCAATCGCTCCAGCCGGAAGCAACCGGAGCAACTATGGAGGTAACGAAATGGTTGAAGCCTCTGGTGAAGCGAGTCACGAATTGGTGACCGCGCGAGTGTGCAGGCCGTAACGCGAGTGAACGCTGAGCAAGCCTCGAAAAGGACGATGCGCAGGCCGACCCGGCTCCTAGACCGGGGAAGGCTGATAGGGCTGGGGAAGTGGGCGAAGTAGGCACCCAGTCGCTGCGCCGGGGTAGTGGCGACAGCATGTACACCAGGGAAGCGCACGCAACACGGGAAGCCCCTAGGCGTGGTCAGGGAGGGCCAACCGGAGGCCGTGAGGGACAGACCGGGCGCCTTGGGGTGGCGGAGAGGCCCGTAGTACTGAGGAAGCCGGGTAATGCCGGTGGAGGGAAGGGGCCTTAGTTCAAGACGAATGCAGGACGTAGTGAGGGACCAGGAGATTGGGCAACCTATCAACTCCGAAAAGGGTTCAGAAACTGCAGAGGGCATTACACGCGAAAGCGAAGGCTGAGCCCAGCTATCGCTTCTATGCCCTGTACGACAAGCTGTACCGCGAGGATATTCTTGACGCTGCCTATGCCCAGTGCCGCTCCAATCGGGGCGCGCCGGGCGTAGATGGACAAGAGTTCGCGGATGTCGAGGCGTACGGGGTGCAGCGGTGGTTGGGTGAACGGCGCAAGCGCTCAGAGAGGAGAGATATCGACCGGACCCCATTAGACGAGTGTTGATTCCGAAAGCCAATGGCCAGTTCCGGCCCTTGGGCATCTCGACCCTGCGGGATCGGGTCTGCATGACCGCAGCAATGCTAGTGCTGGAACCGATCTTCGAGGCCGATCTTCCGACCGAACTGTATGCCTACCGCCCGCAGCGCAATGCGCAGCAGGCGGTGGTGGAGGTGGAAGAGAGGCTGTTCCGCGGCCAGCGGGACGTCGTAGACGCCGACCTGTCGGATTATTTTGGCAGCCTTCCTCATGCCGAGCTGCTCGAGTCGCTAGCGCGCCGGATCGTTGATCGACGCCTGGGCAGTTGTCTCGTGATCTATGCGGATGACCGGGTGATCTTGTGTCGGCGCGGCAAGGCGGAAGACGCCCTGCGGTCGATGCGCGAGATCATGGGCAAGCTGAAGCTCACGGTCAACGAGGAAAAGACACGGATCTGCACGGTTCCGGAAGAGGAGTTCGATTTTCTGGGTTACACGTTTGGGCGGATGTACTGAGCGAGGACGGGCCAGGCCCGCCTCGGGATGCGTCCGTCGAAGAAGAGCATCCAGCGCATGGTTCGCAAGATCCATGCGATGACGGCGACTTCGAGGGCGTGGCTCGATACCACGGAGTTGGTGCAGCAGTTGAACCGCGCCCTACGCGGCTGGGCGAACTACTCTCGGGTAGGGACGACCAGTCGGGCCTACCGGGCGCTGGACAACTACACCGCTCCGCGGTTTCGCCGGTGGCTGCGCCACAAGTACCAGGTCAGGGGACGCAGGGGCGGGACGTATCCACTCTCGTACCTCTACGGGCACTTTGAGCTCGTGCGCCTGACCCAACTTGGGCGCGGCGCGCCGTGGGTGAAGGCGTGAGGTCTTGTCCGAGAGCCGGATGCGGGGTTGCGGCCTGGCAAGGCCGCGTATTCTAGTGGGTGCAAGTCCCACCCAGGTAACTGTTAGCCACAGGCCTGGTATCGAGCCTTGCAGGTGTCCTGATAACAGGGCGCTTGATGCGTAGGTACGAAAGGAGGCGAGGTGCAAAGGTAACAGGTGATGCTGACCCTGAAGACGTGGAGTCCCGAAAACGGCATCGTTGGATCTGGCCGATGGGTTATCGCACCCAGTAGGCAACAACCGCTGACGCGACAGGGCGAGTGTCAACGGACAGCCCGGGATCTGAGGTCGCGTCGAGCCTCACAACGAGAATGCGTGGTAACCAGGGAGATCCGTCAGCCGGCGCACCTGCGGGTGCGCACCTTTGGACAAGCCTAAACAGCGAGGAAGAGGGCGAAGTCTGGCGGAAGTCGGAGACACCCATAGTAGCGATGAGGTCCGGTAATGCGGACGGAGCGAAGGGGTGTCGGTTGGAGAGAACGAGTCGGAGAAACATGGCCCGACACTGAGCGGACTATGCCCATGACAACTCGACTGATTCGTTTCACACAGAGGGCGCCAAGCCCCGGTGGATGACTCCAGCTGGGGGCCGGATGGTGTAACGCACCAAGTCCGGTTCTGCGAGGGCGGCGGGACGTACCCGAAAGGGGATTCCCGCTGCTACTCTCCAGTTCCGCAAGTCCGGTTCGATGAGGAGGATGTGGAAACGGAGTGATGGTCCGGCTATTTGAGGCACCGCCAGACGAAAGGGGCGGTAACAGATAGGCCTAACCTTAGACCACCGCGCCACATCCTTACTCTACTGTGTGAAAAGTCCAAGACCTCTTTGATTTAGGGGTCTCTTTACCCTTCCTACGACGGAGATCGTGGCTTTCACGCGATCCTATGAAGTCAAGATTTCAAATCCGAAATCATGAATGACTTTTCACACAGCCTCAGGTGCGAAAGCGGCCGTTCGATTTCGATCAAATCGGACGCTGTCTGTAAGATCGGGTGCCGACTATCACAGCTCATTACCACGAGCTCGTCCAAGCACCGATCGACCTTCGGCCGACCCCCCTCCCGCTTGACAACATATACTTCACGATCAACACTTTCCACTTAGATCCTCCACTAGGTGCGGTCTGCCATGTTCGAGCCAATCATTGAGTTTCGTCGGCGTCTTCAGGAGGGCCAGTTCCTGAACCAGCGGCCGAAACCTGCCGGACACGAACCGTTGTCGTCACGCCGCAGGCGCGACACTCGTCAGGCCGGATAAGCGGAAGTCATGGTTTGAAGGTGGACACTGTATGAGCCGCCCCGCCAGCCCATCGGTCCGTGCAGCACCCACCCGATTCTTCCCCATGGTGTTCACATTGGGGCCGGGCATCGTTGTCGCCGGGAGCGTGGTCGGTAGCGGCGAGTTGATCAACACGCCGGTCCAAGCCGCGAAGTTTGGATTCGTGCTGCTTTGGGCGGTGATCGTTTCCTGTCTGATCAAGTATTTTCTCCAAGTCGAGATTGGCCGGCACTGCCTGGTCCACAATCGCACAGCCTTCGAAGCGCTCAGCGCGTGTCCCGGTCCGAAGTTGCGCGGTACGTCGTGGATCGTTTGGCTCTTCGTCTTCGCCTGGACGTTGGCACAGGTCGGAGCAGCCGGCATTGTGGGAGCGATCGCCGGCCTGCTGCACGGTCTGCAGCCGCTGGCCGCGGAAGTTCATCCCACTCGATCCGTTCAGATTTGGGCGGTAGTCGTCATCGTCGTCACGCAGCTGATCGTATGGAAGAGCCTCTACGCGCATCTGGAGAGGCTCGTCATGGTGTTGGTCGCCGCATTCAGCATCTCCGTGGTGGTGGGGCTGATTATCTTGCAGGGGACGGACTACTGGGTCAGTGCCGATGAGGTCCTGTCCGGCCTGACATTGTCGCTGGGTGAGAAAACGCCGAATCTGGCGGCATACGCCGTGATCAGCCTCATGGGAGGATTGGGTGTGGCAGGGATCGAGCTGTTCGTCTACCCGTATTGGGTTATGGAGAAAGGTTATGCCAGGCACCTGGGGCCGAGCGACTCCGATGGCTGGCTGAAACGTGCGCGCGGGTGGGTGCGAATGCTGCAGGTCGATGTCGGGTTGGCCACGCTGCTGGCAACCGCCATCTCGGCTGCCTACTTCCTGCTCGGGGCTGCGGTCCTCTTCGGGCGGGATCGGGCGCCTGAGGGGATCGAAGTCGTGGTCCGAATATCCGAAATCTTTACGCAAACCTACGGTGAATGGTCCCGGGGCTTGTTCCTGCTAGGGGCATTCTGCACGTTGTTTTCGACGTTGGTGGTCGGTCCCATGGCCAGTGGCCGGGTCTATACGGATTTTCTCTGCAGTGCGGGCTTCCTGGATCGAAATCAGCCGCGTGCCGTGCACCAATCCCATCAAGTCATTCAGACCCTCTTCCTCACCGCGGTGTTGGCGATTACCCTGTGGATGCCGGAAAGTCCGGAGAAACTCGTGATCCTCAGCCAATACATCATCGGACTGATCGGCACGCCCCTGGCGATGATCGGCATCTGCTGGATGGCGTTTCACACCGACCGTCGTCTACGCATGCATTGGGTCACGGCGGTGCTGCTGGTGACGTCCGTCTTGATCATCATAAACTGTCTGTTGTTTGGGCTCGCCACGCAGCGGGAGTGGATCTGATGACGGACCGTGTGCACGAGCGCGCGGTTCGACAATTGCGGTAGTTTACTCGACGTTCCGCGGAAGACCTGAATGTCGGCTTCGAGGCGCGGCCGATCAGGGACGATCTACTCTGACACCGTTTGTACGGTCAGATCTCGGCTATTACAATCCGTGACGTGATCCAGGGAATCGTATCAACGGCGAGGCAACTCCAGGCGGATTGTTTTCCCCTCTAACGTGTACTGAAGCTCGTAACGGGCCTTCTTCTCGCGTTTCTCCAGCTTGAAATAGAGGTAGCCCGCCACGGAATCCAGTGCGACTCCTTCCGGGAGACCCTTCGCCTCAGCCTCGGTCCCAGTTCGCAACTTCACTCGGCCAGGGACCGTTTCTCGCTGTCCAACACCGACTCCCGTGCTCGTAATGGGTCTCGGTCCCCGCGAGCGTCGCCTCCCTAAACCACCGGAGCCGCCGGACGGGTATCCCATTCTCTGTGACCGGCTCGAGAGGACCGCGATGCCACCCTTCCTCTCGGGAGCGTCGATAAGCGCCGGATCCTCGGCTGGCAGCGTCAGGTTTCGCTTCTTATCTGAGACCTGCAGCGCGAAGTCTCCTACCCCCACATCCAGCTCGTCGTCCCCCGGGTAGAGCGCCACTTCCACGACCAGATAGGTGTCTTTCAGATCACTCGAAAACCTTTGGAGCACCTCCAAATCCGAGAGCAGGTGTGCCCCAACGTTGTGGCCATTCTCTCCCCCGGACGCGGTGTACCGGTCTACCTCTCCCTTGGGGCGGATCCCTTGTGGATTGGCGGCGATCGAAGCGCTGGTCAGAAGAAGAACCGAGAAAAAGAAGGCAGCTTGCTTCATGGTGATTGCTCCTTCCAGTATACTACCACCTTACCCCCGCCGCCGCAGATCGGGGATGCTGTAGGAGCCAGGTTCCAAACCCCTTCTCGCCATCTCCTCTGCAACCCGACACAAGCGTTCGTTGAGAGGAGCTGCGATGCCGGTTTTTCGTGCGACTCTCACGACCTCGCCGTTCAGGCACTCCGTCTCCACGCTCCCCGAACGCTTTACAAGGCTTTGCCAGGTGGATCCGCCATATTGGGTGTCCTCAGGAAGGACGCTGTGCTTCATCACGTGATCGACAACGCGCTCATTGAGTTTTTGTTCCGGCTCGAAATCAATACCCGCATTTTCCCAGACTCGTCTGGCCTCCTCCCCCACTTCTTCTATGAACGCAGCTCTCTCTTCTAGATCATCGTCCAGCCCGACGATACCCACGACTGCGTTCGCCAGATTCAACAGAAGCTTGGCGTTTTTCGATCGCATGATTCTGGGATTCGTCATCACCAGGAAACCGGCCTTCTCAAGGTCGAGAGCCAGCTTGTGCACGGTTTCGTCGAGGCCCTCCGGGTATCGTCCAACCTCCAGCGTACCCGGATGATCGCGGTCGGCAGCCGCAACCTCGCCGTCCACCAGAAACAAGGCCGGCATCGCTACCAGGATTCCGTATACATTCTGGGAAACACTCGCGGCCAACCGTTCGTTGACCACAGCATTCTGCATGCAGCAGAGGGCGGCTCTCGAGGGTAGTCCGGCCTGACGCAGTTCCGCCAGGGCAGTCTGCGTATGCTGCGACTTGACCGTCAGCAGCACGACGTCGTCGGATTGGAAAGGTGCCAGATCAGAGGCAGATGTCACAGCTCTAAGGGAGACTCGATACCGCTTGGAAGGACTCCGAACGATCAGGCCCTTTTCATTGATCCGAGCGGCGTGGCCGGGTCTTGCTACGAGCAGAACATCAAGTCCAGCCAGGTGCAGATAAGCGCCGGTCACGCTGCCCACTGCCCCTGCACCGTAGACGAGATACCTCAATGTTTGCCTCGCGCGCTGTCTGCATTCCGAGCGGACGAGATATCCACACCGAGATCTCGTGCCGTCGCTAGGATCTCATTCCAGGTCTCGGTTGGTACTGGAATCCCGGTTCGTTGTCGCTTCTCTCTCTCCCTGAGCTCAGGTTCGCCGGGAATCAGTACCTCCTCGAATCCTGTCGCCGGTGGGACGCTCTTGACTCTGTGAAAGAACCGGTCAACGGCCGCGCCATAGGTTTCACTATCCACGAATGCACTTGGATCCAGACAGAGGATCAATAGCCCGCCGTGACCCCACGGATTATCCGGTGCCGGCTTGTCCTCCTCCAACGCCTCGGCTCCAGTCGCCACTCCCCCAAGGACCGCAGCCAGCAGTGCCAGCGCATATCCCTTATGCTCCCCGAAGGTCTGGAGCATGCCGCCGGAATACAGATCGGCGGGATCCGAGCTCGGATTACCCTCCTTGTCTGCAATCCAACCGAGCGGGATCCTGTCATGACGAGCACGGGCGGCCTTGATCTTGCTCTCCGCGACGGTGGAGGTTGCGAAGTCAATGATCATAGGTGGAGACTCGCCTGCCGGGACAGAGAAGGAGATGGGGTTGGGCGTGAGGGCACGACCAGCGCCGCCGAAAGGAGCAACGGAACCGGGAGGATGGGTACGGCCAATCAGAAAAGCACCGATGCATCCGGCCGCTGCGGCCTGCTCAGCATAGCGACCTACCCGTCCCGTGTGGTTGCAGCGAACCACACTCACCGCAGCTACGCCTTTGTCTCGAGCCTGCTGCACCGCGACCTCGGTGCCGAAACGGGCAGTGATATGTCCGAAACCCCAACAGCCGTCCACCACCACGGTGCTGGCACGCTTCCGACTTACGATGGGTGTGGCTGAGGGGACAATCCAACCCCGCCTTATTCCCTCGACGTAGGGCGGTATGTACTGGACGCCGTGCGAATCGTGACCTGTCAAATTTGATTCCACCAGCGCGTTCGCCAGTTCTGTCGCCTGCGGCGCCCGCGTACCGGCTGCTTGAAAGATCTGGCAACCCAATTGTTCCAACTCTTGTGCGGGTATCAAAGGCATGAAAAAAAGGGCTTTGTAGCTCTTGTGCTAGGATTATACACGGGTTCAATAAGGGGCGACAGACCGAGACAAGTTCCGAGGTGTGTTGCATGATGCGCAACATGCTATATTTGTCACGTGATTCAGTCGATCAAGCACAAGGGCCTCAGGCGGTTCTTTGAGTCCGGCACTACCGCCGGTATTCAACCTGGGCACCGGAAAAAGCTACGGCTTCAGCTGGCGGCGCTTGATACGGCTCAATCGATTGACGATATGGACATCCCGGGATTTCGGCTTCATCAACTGAAAGGCGACCGGCGGGGATTCCGGGCAATAGACGTCAGCGGGAATTGGCGGTTGACGTTTCGATTTGACCAAGGTCACGTGTACGACGTGAATTACGAGGACTATCACTGATGCGTATGCACAATCCTCCGCACCCTGGAGAGTTTATCAAGGAAATCTATCTTGATCCGTTCGAGGTGAGTTATCGGCGGGTGGCTGAGTTGCTCGACGTTGCTCCCTCGACGTTTAGCCGTCTAGTGAAAGGGGACACGAGCATTACGCCAGACATGGCGTTGCGGTTGTCCAAGACGCTCGGCAGAAGTCCCGAGAGTTGGTTGGCCATGCAGTACAACCATGATCTGTGGCGTGCCAGGAAACGCATCAACCTGAACAGGGTCGGCAAGCTCGACATTGATGCCGCTTAACACACGCCGCTGAAGAAACTTGAGGACTTCGGTGTCTATCGACTGCACCGAAGATGTTATTGAGAGTAGCCCGGGCTGGCAGGTTTGGCGAATTCTTAGTTAAATATGCTTGCTGATTCCAAAGTGGGGGTGTCGAACTAGGGAGTCGAACGAAACCAATGACGCTGCTGACACGCCTTTCCACACGACTGATTTTGGCGGGATGTTTACTTGCGCCCGCCTCTTGGATAATTGCCCAGGCCCCACGGCCCGCCGCCACGCACCAAGATCTACGCTCGGAGGGGTTTTTCGAGGAAGTGCACGCCGTGAAACTACCGCTCCGGAAATACGGTTATCGTGGTTTGATGGGCGATATTGTCGAATTGAATGACAGTCGTCTGCTGATGACCTACACGCAATATGACTCCGCGGGTGAACACACCGGTGGAATTGCCGGACGTGCTTCTACCGACCAAGGCAGGTCGTGGGGCCCGGAGTTCGGTCTGGTCGCACGTCCGAATCCTCCCAGCGCGGCGGCCTACCATCACCCCAGTTTTTTTCGGTTGGCGAACGGCGACTTATTACTCTCTTACAACTACTACGTGCGTGATTCGCGTCCCGTCTTCAAAGTGACCTACTACCGGCGCTCGCTTGACGACGGCAAGACTTGGGGCGATCAGTTGTTCATGGCATTGGACGCGGCGCACAACGATAAAGTAACGCAACTCTCTTCGGGCCGGCTGCTTGTCCCTGTCGAGAAAGAACTCGAGGTGACCGGCGGCGACCACCGTGGCTATGTCAGTTGCGTCTACTACTCGGACAACGACGGCTATAGTTGGCGCCGAAGTAGGAACGAGGTAAACATGCTCCCGGTCGAGGCGCAGGAGCCACACGTCGTCGAGCTCAAGGACGGGCGTTTGCTGATGCTTGTGCGAACCTACAGTGGATATGTCGGAAAAGCCTACTCCGAAGACCAGGGAGAAACCTGGAGCAAGGGCACGGCAGTCCCCGAACTGTCGCTGCCACCCAATTCCTCGGCGCTGAACGTCAAGCGGATCCCGACAACCGGCGAACTATTGTTGGTGCGATCCGCCGGAGGTGCAGACGGGATGCGCACTCCCTTTGTCTCGGCGATCTCCCAGGACGAGGGTCAGACGTGGGTGCACCAACGGATCATCGCCGGCGATCCCAGCGACGACTACGGCTACCCATCTCTCACGTTCTTGAAGGATATGGCCCTGGTCGGTTACCACAAGCGCGATGGATTTTATGTGGCGCGGATTGCAGCAGATTGGTTCTACGAGCGCGTCCCCGCTGCCGGCGGGAGAGGGGCAGGGGAAAAGTGATTACCAGGGAGCGTGACCGGCGAATCAGAATTTCACTGGCAGGGCAGCGAGCGGGGGAGTCAGCCCCCTCCGGCCGCTGCGGCCTGCTGCTTGAAAGATCTGGCAGCCGAATTGTTCCAACTCTGGTGCTGGTATCAAAGGGATGAAAAAAAGGGCTTTGTAGCTCTTAGGGGACGCACCGGGAGCGTCGATATCCCCTGACAACCTCTGTCACATCACAAGAGTTTGCTGTAAAGACCCCAGGCACTGATGGCAGCCAGGAGGATCAGGATCACCGTCGTGGCCACGGCTCCGAGAAGCATCAGTGGATGAGTCCGATAGGCCCTGGGCAGCTTGAAGTTCAAATAGAGACCCGCCACCATGACCAAGGTCACACCCAGGTTTCCGTTGAGAAAGCCGGAGACCTGACTGAGTACATCGAACGACACGTCGCCCCAAACCAGGATCGTGGCCACGCTGAAAAGGTAGAGGCCAAAGAATTTCTTCAGACCTTGATAACTCCACTGGCGAGCAGGCCAGACCGACCGGAAAACGTCCTGAGTCACGCGTCCGAAGATCTCTGGAGTAGCCTGTAGACTTCCCCAGAGGGCCACTGTGATCGAGACGTAGTAGACCCAAACCAACGCTGGATGAATGTTCTTCCACACGTCTGCCTGATTAGTCAGCAGGTTCCAGCCCTGAAACTCGCGTTGCAGAGGCAGAAGAACGGCGGCTCCGGAAACCATGAATGCAACGGTAACGCCAAACAACACCAGAGCGCCAATGCCGACGTCCCATTTCAGTGGCAAGCTGAGTCTCCGAACTCGTGCGATCTGCTGCTGATCTTGCGGCAGGTAGTCGATCTGGTCTCCTTGAGAGGCCTGATCTTGAATCGATTCGACGCGCCGCTGCCTGGTTAGCCCCCAGCCATGGAGACCGACCCAGCTGGAGTAAGCCAGATAACCCAGCGCTCCTGTGCCGACGTAACCAAAGAGCGTCGCCATCGTCAGCAGCGGATGCCGAACCGCGTCTGGCGGAGCCCACGACGGAAAATCGGGTAGGTGTCCAAAACTCAGGGTGCCCTTCACCGTCGACGCAAGGTCTGGTCGCACCAATATGGTTCCAACGATCGTACCCAGTACCAGGACGCCGCAGATGGCAATTTGCTGCTTCTCCAGTCTCGCGAACGAGAGACGCAAGGCAATCAGGACAGCCGAGAGCATGAAAGCAGTGGTAAAGAGATTTTGCCAGAGAAAACGCGAACCGAAACCGGATAGAACGTCTTCCAGCAGGAAGTAGGCCAGGTCTCCCCAGGGCTTGGCCACCCCTGTGAAGCCCATCGGAGCGCCAAGCATTTCCAGGACCACGATGGACAGAAGCAGCCATCCCCGGGGGCCGGGCAACTTGACCAGGCGCTGCCCTATACTCTCGCCGCTGATGGCCGTGTACCTTCCGAGCAGGTAAGTGACGAATACCCCTTTGGTCAGACAACTCAAGAGGACCAGCCAGAGCAGATCGTAGCCCGCCCAAGCGCCCGCCCGCACCACGATGATGGTCTCGCCGGCGCCGATACTCACCGAAGCGATGATGGCGGCGGGACCGAACGTCCGCAGTAGGGCTGTCAGCTTCCGCCAGGACCAAGGTTCATCGTAAAGCGTCGGTTCCTGCGGGATTTCGATTTGCCCTGGGGGTTCGGTGTCCATCTCCTACCCTTGTCTTTGCCCGTGCCCGTGCCCGTGCCCGTGCTCTTGCCGCGACCTAGCCTCGTCTTCTTGTGCCATCAAGGCCATATCTTTGGTCGTTCATGCGCCAACTGCTGCTGAGGCGGCAGGTTCTTTGGTTTTGCTATGACCTACTGCGAACGGGCAAGGGCACGGGCAAAGGCAAGGGCAAGGGAAAGAAAAGAGGCTGATCATGGGTTGCGCCGAGCTACTTACCCTTTGCTTCGAGGTGGTCAGTGCCATCGGTCAACCACTCAAGATTGAATCGAGCCAGGTCAATTCGCGTATCCGTCCCCCAGTCTACCTTCGCCTTGCCGAATTTTCGCGGTGGGACGTTATAGGAGAGAAGCATGGTCATGTCGGGCGCAACCGCAAGATCTGAGTAGCCTCCCGGTCCGGTGGTGACTACTCTCGACACCGGCCAGGTACGGCACTCGTCGTAGCTGACCCTCACGGTCATGTGGGACCTGGCATCCGTCTTGGAAGGATGGGCCAACAACACACGATTCTTTCGGAAGCTCTCTTGATCTGTGAAGCGCATCAGGCTGCCCTGGCAGGACGGTTCCGGGAGCGTCTCGTCGTTTTTCACCTCTGACCAGGTTTCTCCTCCGTCGCGACTCCGGGCATAAGAACGTCGGTGCTTGTTGTGGCGGCTACGCGCGTTCATGTAGAGCGAACCATCGACGGTTTCGACGACCTCGCACTCGTCCGAGGTGTTCTCGGTTGCTATTTGTCCTCTTTTCCAGGTGGCTCCGTGATCGTCGCTATAAATCATGTAGGAGGACTGGACGCTCTGTCCGATCCAATGGGGACTCCAAATGAGGGGGAGGGCCAGTCGGAAGATCAGGTCGAGCATCTTGCTGGAATCAGGTCCCAGGTCGCCAGCCCACGGCATTGGCGCGGGCGTGACGTCTACCCAGCTTGGGACCACCAAGCGGCCACTCTTCAGCTGAATCCCGTGTCCCGGACCGGTTCCGATATAGCCCCAGGCCGGGTCTCGCGCAGAACTGGTAATGTCTATTGGGTCGGACCAGGTCGCACCTTCGTCGGTGCTCTTCATGACAAAGACTCGCCGGTTGTTTTTGCAAAAGGGCAACCAGATCGTCCCGGTCTCCCGATCCACCACCGGGCAGGTGTTCCCCATGGTATGAGGGCCCTCGTCGGCGATCACCTGCATGTCGGTCCAGGTCTTGCCGTAGTCAAAGCTCCGTCGTAGGACGACGTCTATGTCGTCCCAATCTCGACAGCTGCGCTTCCTGGCTTCAGCCATCACCAGAACGGTACCCTTCGGCGAGACGATCAGCGAGCTGTTTCGATAGCAGAGATAACCGTTTTCTCCGGCTCGAAACAGGGTCAAGGTTTCGAAAAAGCTTTCGGGACTCTGGCCTCTCGCTTCTCGCGTGAGAATCCCCAGGTCGGCGCCCGCCACAAAGAAAGCGGAGGCGGCGCACAGTAACAGCCATCTTAGGTGTAAACGAATCATATTGATCTCCTGATCACTCGTGAGAGCCAACTAGCTTGCCATTCTCGACCATCGAAGAGAGTCAATCAAGGACGGGCCGGGATTTCGTGGTGTCTCCAGTTTTGACCAGGTCGTTTTTCCGATTGTGTTTCCTCGCAGAGGCCCTATAGTCTTACTCGAAAGAGAATCGAGTCCTTAGTACCGCATTTCATAATTACGGTCAACGTTTGCAGATGGGGCTTGTGAGGCGAAATCAAGGCAGGAGGAGAAAGACGATGCCTGGCCATCTTCGACGACGACGAACGCAGAGATCGTCACAACCCCCATCTGCCCTGAGGGTGGCGACGGGACGGGCCGATGGCTTTGTCGCTCCTCCATGCAATACGCAAGGGTATGGCTGCGTCGTCGCTTCGCGCCCTCGACGCCGTCGCGCTCGCCACAAACGTGATCGTAATTCACTAGTGTCCAAACGTTGTTCTATCGCACAACTCGAAGTTACTGGTAAGAATTGTTTTAACATCGAAATCCAATTTTTTCGATACTTTTTGATATGAAACTGTGGCAGGTGCCGACCCGGTTCTCCAATCCTGTGGCCTGCAAGCCGATAGGATGCCTAGATGGATATGCGCAGAACCGTCTTTGCCCAGCTGATGGATTGCGTCCCCAGGTATCAATTTCAACTCTGTGCTCAACGCTACCGAGGAGATTACAAGATAAAAGACTTCTCCTGCTGGAAGCAGTGGCTGTGTATGGTCTTCGCCCAGTTGACCTATCGCGAGAGTCTGCGGGATATCGAAGCCACGCTAGGTTCGGTTGCAGGCAGACTCTACCACATGGGAATTCGAGGCCGCGTGGCCCGCAGCTCTTTGGCCCATACCAACGAGAATCGGGATTGGCGCATTTATGCCGATTTCGCTCAAGTCTTGATCCAAGAGGCACGGACTTTGTACGCAGGCGAGCCCTTTGCCGTGGAACTGGAAAAAACGGTCTACGCGCTCGATTCCACCACCATCGATCTGTGTCTTTCGGTGTTCCCTTGGGCCCGCTTCCGCAAACGCAAAGGAGCCATCAAACTGCATACTTTGCTCGACTTACGTGGCAACATCCCCACCTTTGTCGAGGTCACCGAGGGGCGGGTTCACGACGTCAATATCCTCGACTATCTGCTGGTCCAACCCGGCTCCATTTACATCCTGGATCGCGGCTATCTCGATTTCGCACGTCTTTATCGGCTGCACCAGAGTTCCGGTTTCTTCATCATTCGTGCCCACCAGCGCCTGAATTTCCGCCGTCTGTACTCCCATCGTGTCGACAAGAGCATCGGGCTAAGAAGCGATCAAACCGGGGTCCTGAGCGGCCGTTACACGGCCAACAAGTACCCCGACAAACTCCGACGAGTCCGCTACTACGACGCCGAGACCCAAAAACACTTGGTCTTCTTGAGCAACAACTTTTCCCTGACTGCCCTCACTGTCGCCCAGCTGTACCGTTGCCGCTGGCGCGTGGAACTTTTCTTCAAATGGATCAAGCAACACCTGCGCATCAAAGCCTTCTATGGGACTTCTCCGAACGCCGTCAAAACTCAGATCTGGATCGCCATCTCCGTGTATATCCTCGTTGCCATCCTGAAAAAACGCCTGAAATTGGAGCTGAGCCTCTACACAACTCTACAGATTCTCAGCCTGACTGTTTTCGAGAAAACCCCATTAATTCAAGTACTTACCAGCTTCGATTACAGGAATCACCAGGGAGGTTCATGTAACCAGTTGAATCTATTTGACTTATGATTGGACACTAGTGATCGTAATTATGAAATGCGGTACTAAGCAGCCCTAAGTCGAAAGGTCACAGCTCCCCGGAGCACAAGAGAGGTCTCTAGATTGCCACAGCTTTACTTCGTCACCTTTGCGCTAGCAGCAACTCTGACATGCGCCTTCGGGGAGGGGCTGGTGAGCTCAGCGAGGCAGCGCCTCAATCTCGATGGAATCTGGCAATTTCAGCTCGATCCCGACGATCAAGGCGAGAAGCTGGGGTGGGGTTCTGACCGCAGTGCTTTCTCGAACACAATTCGGGTACCCGGTATTTGGCAAACACAAGGTTTCGGCGAACCCCGCGGCCAGCTCCGACATGACTACCAGGGCGCAGTCTGGTACAAGCGCACCTTCACGATTCCGGCCAAGTGGAAGGGGCGCGAGATTTGGCTGCACGTTGGGGGCATCCTTCGTCGCGCCCAAATCTATCTCAATGGGAAAAAGGTGGGCAGCCATGACGGAATGATGACGGCCTTCAGGGTCGACCTGAGGGATGCTCTTTTTCCGGGCCAGTCCAACTCGTTGGTGATCCGTGTGGATAACCGGATGCGATCCGGAAAGTATACTCCGGTTCCCCAGGGTGCCACTCCTTCACGAAAGTGGGACTACTCCTCTCCGCTGGGAGCTTTCAACTTCGTCGGAAACTGGGGAGGCATGTATCGCAGTGTCTTTCTAGAAAGCACAGAAAGGATCTGGGTCGATCAGCAGTCGGTGCAGACGGACATCGATCGCCAAGAGATTACGGTTACCGCCCTGATCGGGAATCGTTCTGTCCGGGCCAACCAAAAGGTAAAAGTAGGCGTCACTCTCACGGGCCCCCGGAGCCAGGTAGTGGCCCAGGAAAGCCGGGATTTCATCCTTAGGGGACGCGAGTTGGTGCCGGTGTCCCTGGGCGTGGAGGTACCGGGAATGCATCTCTGGTCCCCGGAAGATCCGGCTCTATATACCGTACGCACTCGCATACGGCTTGGCCGGCAGACGCTTGACGAGGTCCAGAGCCGGTTCGGAATCAGGAAACTGTCCAAGCGCGATAACATCCTCCTCCTGAACAATCGGCCTTACTATTTGAGAGGCTATTCAGTGGGAAGGGGCGATCCGTTGGAGGGGATGCTTCCAGTTCACAAGGATTACTATTTGAAGCAATTTCGACTGGCGAAAGATTATGGATTCAACCATGTCCGGTACCACTCGATGACCCCACCGCCGGAGGCATTCGAGGCCGCCGACGAAGTTGGAATCCTTCTCCACGTCGAATCGCCAGTGATGTTCACCGGTTGGTTCATGCCCAACACAGATCTGTTGCGGCGGGAGCTGGAAAAAATCCTGCTGGCTTATCGCAATCATCCTTCGCTTTTTGCTCTCGCTTTTGGGAATGAGTTCAATCTCCATTGCGACTTTGACACCGAAAAGGAGAAGTCGGCTTTCCTATCCACGGTTGAGGACCTGCACCGGCTGGGCACACGTTTGGCCCCTCACGTCTTCATTATGTCCAATGCCGGATACCCTCTTTTCCCCAGCGACCTGGTAGCCAGCTATAAAGGCACCATCGCCGGTGTCCCCACGCTCAAACACGAGTCCGGTGGCTATCACGACTCCTTACCCGACATCGACCTGGCAGCGAGATTCACGGGGGTACTCAATTCAGACCAGCTGGCCGAGCGCGGCCGTTGGGTGGAAGAGAATGGCCTTAAAGCAATCTATCCCACACTGAGAAAACACTCGGAGCGACTCCAGCAGCTGGTGCGCAAGTGGCATTTTGAGAGGGTGCGGAGCATACCGGATTTCTCCGGTTACCAATTCTGGCTTCTAATCGATTCTCCCGCGGACCACTACCAGGACTCCTGGGAGGATGGGCTGCTGAACTACTTTGGCGAGCCCAAGGCAATTACCAAGCAGGAGATGCGGGAGATCAATGCACCGACAGTAGTTCTGATGGGCAGCGGAGTAGAGGATCGTGCCTTCTGGGCCGACCGAGGAAAGACGGTCGACCTGTCGATATCCCACTACTCCTCCAAGGATCTTCGGAAGGCCAGGCTGGATTGGAAGCTGAGGCTGGGAGAGAAGACCCTTCACCAGGGAACTGCCAGAGACATTCGGGTCCGGACGGGGCAGTTGAAAGACGTCACCACTGTTACGATCCCCCCTCTCGCCTTGGATCGGGCCGAGCGGCTGCAGTTGCAGGTGAAATTGACAGAAGACGGCTTTCGACAGACCAATCGTTGGAGCTTCTGGGCCTTTCCCAACACCGTCCTGGAGCATCCCGAGGGGCTGATCAGCCTGAAGGGTGTCCGATCGGATTATCTGATGCAGCGTTACCCGTTCCTGACGGAGTCTTCCCGGATTCCGCCTGGGGCAGATCTGGTGATTGCATCACGATTGGACTGGAGTGTTTTCGACTACCTGCGCCGAGGCGGACGGGTATTTTTGATGGTCGAGGCCAATCAGTTCGACGAGCAGGTGGCGACCGATTATTTCCCGTTCACGGGCAAGTCGATGGGCACCTATGTCGCGCCTGAACATCCTGCTCTGTCAGACTACCCGCACCAGGGCTATTGCGATCTTCAGTTCTTTGATCTCATGGAGGGTGGAAACGCTCTGCGTATACCGGAAACCCCTGAGCTTTGGATGACCAGTGTGGGAGGCGACTTGGGACAGGGAAGGAGCGACAAACGACTGGCCGAACGAATGACGCCGATCGTCTGGGGACTGCAAAACAGGGGGGGGACACGGGCGGGGGTTACCGCCGGCTGGCCTGGCTGTCAGAGACCGGAGTGGGGGAGGGAAGGCTTCTCATCTGTACCCTACGTCTGCGCGAGAACTTGGACGACGCCCGACCCGCAGTCGTGTATCTATTGGACATCCTGCTCCGGTATGCGCTTTCCAAGGACTTCGCGCCTGCTGGATCCATTTCTGAAGAGGAGCTGTCCGGCTTGCTGACGCCTTACACTCACTAGCTGCTCCATCAGTACCGTGCGCTATGAATGCGAATAATCAATCCGTTGAGTTGGGCTTGATCGGCTGCGGGGGATTCGGCAGTCATCTTGCCACCGAGATTTTTCAGGATGTTGAAGGCTTGAGACTGGGGGCTGTCTATGACGTTGACCTTGCTGCGGCCCAGCGTCTGGGAGAGCAGCTGGCTGTCCCGGTGGTCAGTAGTGTCGAGGAGATGTTCGGCATCCCTTCAGCGGACGCGGTTTTAATTGCCACACCGCACGATACCCACCAACGGCTGACCGTGATGGCGGCCAAAGCCGGCAAGCACATCTTCTGTGAGAAGGCGATGGCGCGCACTGTAGACGAATGTCGTGTCATGATCGAGGCGGCCGAGCTCCATGGAGTCAAGCTCATGGTGGGCCATAAGCGGCGCCTACGACCCGAGTATGCACGACTGGCGGAAATCGTACACAGCGGACAATTGGGAAAACCGGTTGCGGCAACCGTAACCGGCTTTCACTATTCGGACTACTATCGGGGATGGTGGTCGGAGAAGGGGCGCTCGGGGGGAGAATTACACTGTGCCGGTGTCCACGACCTCGACTTCCTGCGGTTTCTCATGGGGGATGTGCAAACTGTCTTCGCGGTTGAGGGGCCGCGGATCAGCAGCGAGCATGACTGGCCAGATAGTATCCTGGTGTCACTACAGTTTCTCAGCGGTGCGGTCGGCAGCCTTCAGGTCGCGTTCAACTATCAGATGCTTTCCTTCCAGAACTCCTTTGCTACTCGAATAGCATGCGAGAAGGGTTCCGCCTTGTACGATCCTGAGCAGATCGCCGTGGTCTGGCAGGAATTCGGAGGAGAAAGACAAGAGATGAAATTCTCGGATTACGGCTACAATGAAGCCTACCGCCTGGAACTGAAGAACTTTGTCGAATGGGTCCAGCAAGATACGAAGCCGATTCTGACCGCGGAAAACGGCCTTCGTTGCGTGGAACTGATGCAGGCCGCCTATCAGTCTGCAGCGGATGGAAAACCCATCCATTTGCCGCTCTAGAAGGCATCGTATGTGTTTAGGGTCCTCTTCTTTCCCTTGCCTTTGCCCGTGCCCTTGCCCTAGCCTAATCTCTTGGTGCATCGAGGCACTCGACCAACGCTGTCGGCACTGATACCATTTCAAAACAACTCTTAGCCGGCCGCAGTGAATCGCCATACACGCCGCCGTTCAAGAATGGACGACGGGCATGGGCACGGGCAGAGGCAAGGGAAAGAGAGGGGAA
The DNA here is from genome assembly GCA_965219005.1 of Acidobacteriota bacterium. Taxonomy (GTDB): domain Bacteria; phylum Acidobacteriota; class UBA6911; order RPQK01; family JAJDTT01; genus CAUZIZ01. The sequence continues at coordinate 2,405,120 of CBDCMS010000004.1, forward strand.
AGACATGATTATTGATGTGCATTGCCACCTGGGAAAGTCGGAGTATCTTAAGCCGGATATCAAGGAAGAGGAGAAAAGGATCGCTGGAGGAAAAGAGCCTCACTATGCCAGTGATGAAGAGGTGGCTGAAACGATCGGAGCCCAGGTCGACCGGGCCATCCTCCTTCCCTTCTATTGGAGCCAACTGGGCGTCCGTGTCAGCAACGAACGGGCCGCCGAATTTGTCGAAAAATACTCCGACACGTTTATCGGTTTCCTCACGGTGGATCCACACCTGCCCGAAGCCTATGAGGATCTCAAGAAAGGGTTTTTCGAACTGGGACTCAAAGGCGTGAAGATGAGCGCCATCTATCAGAACTTTGATCCCCTGGACCCCAGGATGAAGCCCATCTACGCGTTCGCCGAGAAGCACGGTCTGCCGATGATGCTGCATCAGGCGACGGTTCCGTTCCGTCGCTCTCTTTTGAAGTACGCGAGTCCCGCGTTGTTCGATGAAGTAGCGCTGGAATTCCCGAACCTGAAGATGATCATGGCCCATATGGGACACCCGTGGGTCGAGGATTGCATCGTCATGGTGCGAAAGCATCCCCACGTCTACGCCGACGTCTCGGGGGTCCTTCTGAGGCCTTGGATGGCGTACAACTTCCTCCGCCTGGCCACTGAGTGGGGGATTCTGGGCAAGCTCCTTTTCGGGTCCGACTACCCCTTTGTGATGACCCCTCAAGAGACCATCGACCGCCTCCGCGGTATCAACGACATCCTGGAGGGCACCAAACTACCAAGGGTGCCGGAAGATGCGATTGAGGAAATCATCCACAGAGATTCCTTGGCGATGCTCGGGTTGGAGTAAAGCGGGACAACCCGCCCAAACGAGGGTCCCCAGAGTCAAAACGTTCTCTGATAAACCATTGAACAGAAATGGTTACTGATAACCCTGGCGTCAACAAGGTTACAGTCCTCAGCGTCAGTATTGGGCTGGCCTTCTTGAGTGGCGCCACCATCAACTGGCTACCCGTCACCTACGCCCACTTTGAGAGAGAATTTACCGCTGGGCTCCAGGCACAGGGGAGCACCTGGGGTCTTTTCTTCGTGGGTGGGATCGTCATTGCTGCGCTCGGCGGATGGCTGACGAAGAAGTTGGGCCTGAAGCGAGCAGCGTCCGGCACGTTCTTGGTACTTGGCCTGGGCATGTCAATTGTCGGTGGAGCACCACTCTTCTGGGTCTTGCTGATAGGGTGCTTTCTGTTCGGTGCGGGCATGAACTGGATGACGATAGTCTACAGCACCCTTATTTCCTCTCACTTCCAGGAGCGCCGACAGTCGCTTTTCCTGTGGGCTAATGCGGCCCTGTCCGCAGGGTCTTTCCTTACTCTGCCGCTGCTCGGAACCTGGTTCGAGCAGACGGAATACACGGGCGGGTGGCGCACTGCTTACTTGGGGTTGGGTGTAAGCGCAATCCTTGGGAGTGGACTGTTGCTCTTATTACGCAGCGGGCTGGACCCGGTAGTGAAGGCCGAAGAGGAAACAGCAGCTCAGGACGGCGGTCTCAAATCCTTGATCGCTCAGGGTGGGTTCTGGTTGATTGGTCTGTGCTTTTTTCTCTACGCCATGGCCCAGCTGGCAATCTGTTCCTGGGTAGGACAGCTCTACCGCTACCGACTCTCGATCGACGATGCCCAGGCGGGTTCTCTGCTCGGCTTCAATTCACTTGGATACTTGATCGGACTGTTGATTCTCTCCTGGCTCTCCAGCAGGCGGAACTACAACGATCGCCTTCTGCTGGCCGTCTGCTGCGGAAGCGCCACGGTCATTCTGATCGGCGTCATTTTGAGTCAGGAATATACACTCGGTTTGGTCTTAATGACGCTGGAAGGAGCCGCCATTGCCGGAAGTGGTCCCGCCATTTTCTCGTTTGTGGGCTCCCGTTTCCAAAAAGAAGGAGCCCTCGCTTTCGCCCTGTTGGTTGGTTTCTCCCAAGTGGGTGCTGCGGCCGGACCCTATTCTGTGGGATTTCTGGGAGAGAGACTCGGCGGGCTGGAGTCCGCAATTTGGATCGTGCCCTTTCTAAGTGCTGTGGTAGCGCTGTTGAGCCTGACTTGGGAGTTCGGGGACAGGAAGCGACGAGGTGAGGCGCAAGGGGCGGCTTGAAGGCGGAGGAGGAAAAATGGAACGGATGCGCATCACGGGACTGCAAACTTTTCTGGTAAACGCACATTGGCGCAACTGGACGATCGTGCGGCTGGATACCGACAGCGGCTTGTCCGGCTACGGGGAAGGGACACTCGAGGGTCGCGAACAGAGCGTCGAAACTGCTATCCGCGAGCTGGAGCGCTACCTGGTGGGCAAGGATCCCTTTCAGATCGAGCGCCACTTCCAGGAAATGTACCGGCGAGCCTTCTGGACCGGGGGGGCCGTGCTCAACAGCGCCATCAGCGCGGTGGACATGGCGCTTTGGGACATCAAGGGCAAGGCTATGGACGTCCCGGTCTACGAGCTCCTGGGCGGTCGTGTGCGTGACCGAATTAAGCTCTATGCCAACGCCTGGTACAAAGGCGGTGCTTCACCGGAAGAGATGGCGGGCCAGGCCAAAGAGACCGTAGCCCGGGGATTCAAGGGACTCAAGTTCAATCCCTTCATCCGCCGTGAGGGTTATGATTTCTACCGCCTGGACAACGACATCCTCTGGACTGGTGTCGATTGCGTTGCAGCCGTGAGAGAGGCGATAGGTCCCAGCACCGATCTCTACATCGACTGCAACGGCGTCTTCAACACCGTCGGGAACGCGGTCAGGGTAGCAAAGTTACTGGAACCGTACAACATCGGCTTTATTGAGGAGCCGATCCCCCATGAGAACCTCTCGGAGATGGCCTACTTTCGCCGCAAGGTCGATATCCCCGTGGCGACCGGCGAGCGCCTCTTCACAACATTTACGTTTCAGCAACTCCTGGAGCTTGAAGGAGCGGATATCGTCCAGCCCGATCTCTGCCACTGCGGTGGAATTTGGGAAGCTCGCAAGATCGCCGCCATAGCCGACACTCACTATGTCGCCATGGCGCCCCACAACCCCAACGGCGCCGTGGGACACAGCGCGACTGTCCAACTTGCCGCCTGTGTCCCCAACTTTCTGGTATTGGAATACTTCCCTCCCGAGAGCTGGCGCGAAAGTGTTGTCTCCGACTCTTTCTCAATCGAGGACGGCTGGCTGGAGATTACCGATCGGCCAGGCCTCGGAATCGAATTCAATGAAGAGGAAGCAGCCAAGCGCCCCTACCAACCTGTCGACCTATACGATCTGCACCGCAAGGAGTTCGAGCTACACGTCCCCGGATTCGAAGAGGAGCCGGAGGACTGACTACTCACGAATGGAGCACTCAGACTATGACATAATGCTGGAATGTCTCTGCTGCCTGGCCTGGCTCCTTTGCCTGAATCGTCAGTTTATGTCGGCCTTTGGATAGCGTCTCCGCCGGGATCGTCCATTCCCAGTGATGGGCTGGCTTGAGATTGGCGAAATACAGCGAACTTTCCGAAGGTCTTAAAGGGTTGACCGGCCGATCGTCGATGTGGGCAAGGACTTCAGTCTGGTCGGTGCCGTCGAACAGGTTCACTTCCAGTGTCGTCGCTTTAGCTTCCGGCAAATGTCCCGGACGGCCCACGATTTCGCCAATCTCTCCTACCCTCGACTCGGCGCTGCTCCGCTTTGTCCCCGCAAGAACGTGCCCGGTGATTTCAGCCGGCCTCACCGGAGCGGCCAGCGAGTGCCGCCAGCTCGAAGTTCCGACGGTCAGCCCCAAGGCTGAGGCGCGTTGTAGGAATGTCCGACGGTCCATGGTGACGATCCTGATCTTGTGGTTTAGAGGATATCTATATGCGTACCGTACTGTGTCATGATGCCAGACGATGGAACGTTGTGCATTGCCCATGTGGTTGGAGTATTTTATCTTGACGTTGGTGGGGGGCCATGCTACCACATCGATTAGAAAGGAGATCTTCGATGAAGTCTTCAAGGCGAGTCTTCGTTAAGTCCGGCCTGACCCTGGCAGCGGGAACCGGCCTGATCGGGAAATCCGCAGAGTCAAAGGGCACCTCCAGCGGTGAGAAGGGCGTCCTCCACGAAGGATATGCAATCGCGCCCAGACCGAGCGTTCAGGAAGCGACGCTTGCGAAGTTGAAGGATGGCCGCTACTGGCTCCTTTTTGGGGAGAGTTCCAAGGGCGAGGCCTCTCATTACAAAGATCCGGGTTTTCTGAAGGGAAGGTTCTCCAACGATCGGGGGCGCTCCTGGCAGGAGACGATGCAGCTGCAGACCAAGGATGGATCGCCGATCGCGACGGCGCGGGTCACCCCCCACCACAGCCTGTTCAGGCTTCCTTCGGGCGCGCTGGGTTTGATCCATGGGGGACCCTACGCCCGATCGGGGCGGGACGGGACCGTCCTGTTCCGCAAATCCACAGACGAAGGGCAGAGCTGGTCGGCGCCGGTGACCGTGGATCCCTACTTTTCGCTCAGCCGGACCGGAAGCGTTCGAGTCCTCAGCAACGGACGCATTCTGACGCCGGTCGTGACCTGGATCAGCCCGGACGCGGGACCGACGTCGGAAAGCGTGGAACGTACCCTTTTCTTTACCCTGGTTTTCTACTCCGACAATGAAGGGGAATCGTGGAATCGTGCCCTGAGCGAGTTGATCATTCCCTGGGACAGAATGAACCTGGGCGCACAGAGCTTCGATGAGCCGGTCGTGGAAGAATTGAATGATGGCCGGGTCCTGATGTATGCACGCACCCAAATGGGGCGACTTTACCAGAGTGTTTCCGAAGACAGAGGGACGACCTGGGCAGTCCCCTCCCCCTTGCCCCATGCCGCATCTGATGCGCCCTGCACGCTCATTCGGATTCCGGCGACCTCCGACCTGCTGCTGGTTTGGAATCAGGTCTCCGAAGAGGAGATCAAGGCCGGGCTGAATCGACACCGACTGTCCTGCGCGGTCTCGCAGGATGAGGGCAAGACCTGGAAACATCACAGAAACCTAGAGTCGCTGGATGACACCACCCATGTTCCACCTCCAGAGGGTCCACTTCGCGTGATCAAATCAGGAAGTTACACTCAGCCGACTGATCGCGAGCGCTATCATCGAGCCCCAGGACCACTTCGGGTGAGCTATTGCACCGTTGTTTTTGCCGGAGACGAGGTGACTTTCGCCTACGACTACGGATACGGCGCCGGTGAGCTCGAAGACGCCCAGGCAACCAAGATCAAGATCGTGTCTCTGGATTGGCTGTACGGTCGGGTTTGAGAGTGCTCAGAGCAGGGGCGCCGACCGTCCTCGCGGGGAAGCCTGAAGCGCGAGCGAGGGGTTGGGGACCTGTGAGATTGTGCTGTTGTCCGCCCTCTCCTCGGAACTTGGCCCCATATTGCAGACGATTCAAGCCGTGCGCGGCTCTGTTGGATCGGCAATGGCATGTCTCTCGTCGTGCCTCTGCAGAGCCTCAAGGACCCGATCCGTCAGGATCTGGACGTACCTCACGGTATCCTCATCCGGAGTGAAGGTGGCTGAGCGTACCATGCCGCTGGAAATCAAGCCGCGCTGTAGGAGCAGCAGCTTTTCCATATACAGATACAACTCCAGATTTTGGAGACTGAACACAATGTGGGGAAGAACGTCCGAGAAGATGTCAAGGGCGGCCTTGAGATCGTCGGCCTTGGCGAGCGAGAAGACCTCCTGCAGGAGTTCCGCCATCCCCAGTCCCGGCATTGATCCGCAGGCGCCGGACAGGATCCCCTCTATCAGATAGAGTCCTCCCCAACCCTCCAATACGTCGACAGCTCCCTCGGTTTCTTCCTGGATCTGTCGCAGCTTTGGAGCCATGAGTGGCTCCTCCAGCTTGAGGTAGCGAAAGTGTGGATACTTCCGGTTGAGCCGTGCAACAAATGAGGGACCTAGTGTCGACCCAGCAGGGTTGAAATCCTGAATCAGCACGGGCAGGGAAGTCGCCTCCAGGACGGTTGCCAGGTAGCGAAAAATATCCCCTTCCGGGAGTGCGAAGAGACGGGGCACAGCCACCGAGATAGCTCCAGCACCCAACTCCTCATTCCTCTTCGCGATCTCGGCCGCCAGCTTCGCCGAATAATGATTGGACTGCGCGACGACGCTGAGTCGCCCGTCCGAAGTCTCGACGGCGGCTTCCACCAAAGCATACCGTTCGTCCATGCTCAGCTTGTAGAATTCGCTTGCGTAGGCAGGCAGGCAAACGGCGGAGAGTTGTTTGTCGACAGAAAACTTGACCAGGCAGCGCAGAGAGTCCAGATCGAGTTCCTCCCCAGCATCGAATGGTGCTACCAGAACCGGAACAATCCCTTGGATACTCAGCCTTTCCTCACCTTTCTTCTCACCTTTGCGATTCCAGACACATGTAGCCGCACCTCTTCAGACAGTCATAACCATAACAGTTCAAGGCATCCAGGACACCTAAGTACCGCATTTCATAATTACGATCACTAGTGTCCAAACGTTGTTCTATCGCACAACTCTAAGTTACTGGTAAGAATTGTTTTAACATCGAAATCCAATTTTTTCGACACTTTTTGATATGAAACTGTGGCAGGTGCCGACCCGGTTCTCCAATCCTGTGGCCTGCAAGCCGATAGGATGCCTAGATGGATATGCGCAGAACCGTCTTTGCCCAGCTGATGGATTGCGTCCCCAGGTATCAATTTCAACTCTGTGCTCAACGCTACCGAGGAGATTACAAGATAAAAGACTTCTCCTGCTGGAAGCAGTGGCTGTGTATGGTCTTCGCCCAGTTGACCTATCGCGAGAGTCTGCGGGATATCGAAGCCACGCTAGGTTCGGTTGCAGGCAGACTCTACCACATGGGAATTCGAGGCCGCGTGGCCCGCAGCTCTTTGGCCCATACCAACGAGAATCGGGATTGGCGCATTTATGCCGATTTCGCTCAAGTCTTGATCCAAGAGGCACGGACTTTGTACGCAGGCGAGCCCTTTGCCGTGGAACTGGAAAAAACGGTCTACGCGCTCGATTCCACCACCATCGATCTGTGTCTTTCGGTGTTCCCTTGGGCCCGCTTCCGCAAACGCAAAGGAGCCATCAAACTGCATACTTTGCTCGACTTACGTGGCAACATCCCCACCTTTGTCGAGGTCACCGAGGGGCGGGTTCACGACGTCAATATCCTCGACTATCTGCTGGTCCAACCCGGCTCCATTTACATCCTGGATCGCGGCTATCTCGATTTCGCACGTCTTTATCGGCTGCACCAGAGTTCCGGTTTCTTCATCATTCGTGCCCACCAGCGCCTGAATTTCCGCCGTCTGTACTCCCATCGTGTCGACAAGAGCATCGGGCTAAGAAGCGATCAAACCGGGGTCCTGAGCGGCCGTTACACGGCCAACAAGTACCCCGACAAACTCCGACGAGTCCGCTACTACGACGCCGAGACCCAAAAACACTTGGTCTTCTTGAGCAACAACTTTTCCCTGACTGCCCTCACTGTCGCCCAGCTGTACCGTTGCCGCTGGCGCGTGGAACTTTTCTTCAAATGGATCAAGCAACACCTGCGCATCAAAGCCTTCTATGGGACTTCTCCGAACGCCGTCAAAACTCAGATCTGGATCGCCATCTCCGTGTATATCCTCGTTGCCATCCTGAAAAAACGCCTGAAATTGGAGCTGAGCCTCTACACAACTCTACAGATTCTCAGCCTGACTGTTTTCGAGAAAACCCCATTAATTCAAGTACTTACCAGCTTCGATTACAGGAATCACCAGGGAGGTTCATGTAACCAGTTGAATCTATTTGACTTATGATTGGACACTAGTGACCGTAATTATGAAATGCGGTACTAAGTCCAAAAATCGCGTGTCTCTCATGGAAAGAGGATGCTATTCTCTAGGGAAAATGAAATCGAGTGCTGACAACGTCTTTCTGATCTTCTCCCTATTGCTTCTCGTCCCCTTCGGCTGCACAGCTTCGACCGACGAGCGAATCGTCATCCTGACTTTTGACGGAAGCTTCAAGTCGCACCGGACCTTAGTGGCACCGCTTCTCAAGGAGCTGGGTCTGGGTGCAACCTTTTTCGTGAACCACCCATCGGACCACCCATCGAACGACCCATCGAACGACCGATCCGATTCCCTGACCTGGTCGGAAATCGCCGAGATCGACCAGATGGGTTTCGAGATCGGAAATCGCGGCTGGAGCTGTCTCGACCTTTCCGTGCCGAGAAACGCAGCTCGACTCCTTGGCGATCTCGCCCTGGTTGAGTTCGAATTGGACAAGGTAGAAGTGTCGCGACCGATCAGTTTTGCCTACTGCCAGGACAGCTTCGGTCCGGAAGCACTGGAAAAGCTTGGCAGGCGCGGGTACCGTTTTGCACGCCGTGGGGTCGAGCCTCGGCCTCCGAGTCCCGGATTCGACCCGACCCTCCATCATCCCCTTGCGATTCCAACGTCCGGCAGCGATTCAGACTGGACCGAAGAGGATTTCAGTCGATTGGTCATGCGACTGGCGAATCGATTGTGGTACTGCGTTTTGGTCCGGTCGGGGACACGAATCAAGTCGCACCAAGTATCGCCACTGAGAAGTTCAAGAAGTTCATGATTCACTTGAAAGAGCAGGGATACACAGTGGCCGCCATGCGGGATCTAGGCCATCGTTTCAGCTGGTCGACCGCGGAGCAAGATCCCGCTTTGCCCTCGCGACATCCGGAACCGGAACAAGGCCGCCTTTCGCTGCCGGAAGAGATGGAATCGACCCGAGAGGAACTGGCGTTCTGGCTGAAAAACATGATCCAGGACCACGGATACAGCTGGGAGGAGGCAGCAGAAGTGACCGGTTTCAGCCCGGCGGTGGTGAAGGCAAAGGCGCAGACGCTGGGACTGGAAAAGCTATCTGTAGGCGTTTCGACAGGGGGACTCCGGATTCGTCCCTACCCCGGAGGGCGTCATCCACGCATCGGCCACCTGGAGGCGGCCATCGATCCCATGCGAGGCACCAAGGTGAGCATCTTCCTGCCCTGGGAGGATGCTGGCTATGCCGTGATCGATCTTCCGGAGACCTTCGAGGCGGAGGGAGAGCAGCTCATCTTTCTCGCCCATGCCCACGTCCCCACGATCTGGAATCTACAGAACCAATGGTTGGAGAACGTCGATTGGAGCCGAACCTCCAATGGCGGTGTGGAGAGTGAGCGCGTTCTACCGAATCAGGTATCCTTCGGATCCGCCGCTCGACCCGATGGAGAACAGGTGAAATTGGAGTTGTGGTTGAAGAACGGATCCACCAAGACCCTCAAAGAGGTGCGGGCCGCCGTCTGTCTGATGCTCAAGGGTGCCCCCGACTTCAACACTCAGACGAAGGAAAATAAGATCTTTCGCTGTCCCGTATCAGCGGTCAGATCGTTAAAGGGAGATCGGTGGATCTTGATCGCTTGGGATTACTGCCAGGTCCCGGGAGGCAACCAGGACGTTCCCTGCTTGCACGCCGATCCCGTGTTTGCGGATTGCCCGCCTGGAGAGGAAGTTCGGGCAAAGGGAAGACTGTGGTTCTACGAAGGAGAAGACATTGAGGGCGAGCTCAAGAAATCAGCAGGTCTATTCCGTTAAACTCATGCAGAGCATGATCCGTCGATCTCAGATAATCGTTTGCTGCCTGGCCCTCCTGCTGGCCGTGCTGGTTGAAGCGCGCGCCAGCGGGAAGGGCAATCCGGCCAAGCCTTATCGAGTCATCTTCAATTGTGACGGACACGCAGTGGCAAAGGATGCGAAGGGAGATCTCAACCAGTGGATCGAGAATCTGTTCGGGCCACTGGAGAACAGCCACGTCGACGCACTGTTCTGGTGCGATGGTGCGGGAGGCAACACCGCCAACTACGAAAGTGACGTGCTGGAGCGTACCGGAGCCCGTGCCGGCAAACCACGTACCTACATCGACAAATGGATCGCCGAGGGGAATGACCCACCGCGAGTCGTGGTGAGAGAAGCCCACCAGCGCGGGCTGGACGTCTTTTTCTCGTTCCGAATCAACGATATCCATGACTCCTTCATGCCGGACGAGCGGCCGACTTTCAAAGTAGAGAATCCGGACTGGATGCTCGGCGAGCAGAATTATGGGAGTGTCACCAGTTTTCCGACCGCGTTGAATTTCGCCGTGCCCCAGGTCCGCGACCTCAAGTTCAAGATAGTCGAAGAAATCTTCCAGAAGTACGACTTCGACGGGCTGGAGGTAGATTTCCTGCGCAGCTCGCCGTATTTCATGCCGGGCACGGAGGCCCAAAACGCTCCTCTCCTGACCGGGTTGTTGCAACGGATCCGCGAACACTTGAACACGCGGGGAGCGGAACGCGGCCGGCCAATTCGGCTGGCAGTGCGTGTCAATGAAAGTCTACATTCCTGCCGGCAGGACGGCTTTGATGTGCGGGCCTGGATCGAGCAGGACCTGGTCGACATGATCGCGCTCGGCAGCGGCGTGATGGATATCGAGGTCGAGGAGTTCAAGCAGCTGGCCTCGAGGCACGGCGTTTATGTCTATCCCTGCCTCTACGGCTGGCCCAGCAAATACAATCCGATCCCAGCCGAGCTGGCCACCGGGCTGGCCCTGAACTACTGGGCACAGGGTGCCGACGGCATCTATCTGTTCAACTGGTTCCCCCATCCGAAGAATAATAGTGAAAAGCACGGTCCCTACATGACGGGATTGATGAAGCATCTGGGGGATCCCGCCGCCTTGCGTGCCAGCCAGCAGCACATCATGTTTGCCGCCGATCGGGGCCGGCCGCAGCGGTCCTATGAACACAACTGGTTGCACTGCGTGTTGCCGGAGGCGCTACCTCTGGACAAGCCGCTGCAGGCCACGATCCGGGCGTTCGAGCGGTTTCCCGAGGGCGTGGAGTTAACCCTCCAGATGCAGGTGCAGAATCTGCAGACCGATGATGAAATCGAGGTGCGCCTGGCCGGCCAACTGCTGACCGACTGGCGGCGGGACGCGAATGACCTGACGGCACCCGTTACGGCCACCTTGCTGCGACAGGGTTCGAACCCTGTGTCCGTGCAGCTCGTGAAACGCGCGGCCACGTCAGCAGCTCCGCGCACTGTAACCGCATTGGAGCTGCACGCAGTACGAAAGAATCAATAGGAAGCCTTTTGAGGAGGGTAGATTGTGCTGTTGACCGCTCTCTCCTCGGAACCTGGCCTCATAGTGCTAACGGCTCAAGTCGTTCGCGGCTCTGCTGGATCGCGCTGGCCCCGTTTCGAGAAAGAAACTTGCCGAGCTTGGTTTTCAAGTTTCAGATGGCGGCGCTTTGGAACGGTTCGAGCTCTTTCTTTTCCCAGTCGGGTAAACGACGTGCATACTCATGAGCCTGATTCACGAAGTCCACGCCCGCCATACGTTTCCATCCCTGCATCAGCTGTTGGAACACCGGTCCCGGCCTGCCGCCTCCCACTACCTGGCCCTCGAAGGAGCGGGCGTGTACCAGAGAGTAGGTTGTGGCAGTGCACAGGATCTCGTCGGCCTGGAGCGCCTCGTAGCGTCCCAGGTTGGCTTCGCGCGTGGGAATTCCCAATTCCCGGGCCACATCCAGCGTGGCACTCCGGGAAACTCCGAGCAAGATGTTCCGGCCTTCGGGACTGATCAGGACACCGTCCTTGACCAGGAACAGGTTCCAGCCGGGACCTTCTGCCAGAAACCCGTCCGGGTCGAGAAGAACCGGCCACTTGTCCGCTCCCATCCGGGCTCCCTGCAGCTGGGCCAGCTGATAGTGGAGCCGGCTGCGAGTCTTGGCCTTCGGGTCCACGATATGGGCCGGCACTGCCTGCTGCGGGACGATGACCAGATCGACTCCGGGGTCGTAGTTGGGGGCGAACCGGCCCATGTGGGTAATGAGCGGCCAGCAATTAATGGATACTGTCGGCCTGACCCCCTGAGGAAAGACGGTGTGGTAGAGGGACAACGGTCCTCTGGAGACATTGTGCATGATCAGCCAGTCTACGTCAGCCGCCTCGGTGGGGGTATTCCGCTCCAAGGTCTGGTGGGTGAGCTCCTCCATCTCCTCCAGCGAGATTCGCGAATCGATCTCCAGCAAACGTAGAGAGCCGTAGAGGCGATCGAGATGATGGCGGAGCCGGAAGGGCTTCCCCTGGAACGTCCGAGTCATCTCAAAAGCCATGTCCCCAAACATCGAAGACGAGTCGAAGATGGAAACCCGTGCTTCGGACTCCTCTACGAACTCACCATTGAAGTAGACGGTTCTTCCTGACATTAGCACTTCTCCTGAGAGCGATACGGCTCACTGTTTTACAGGCGGATACAATGGAATCGACCTTCGGCGGGCTACCTCACGGGCGACCTCCTCGACCTTTCCCTTCAGGACAAACATCGCGCCGCGCAGCACAGCAGTCTCACCCATAAGAAGATCGCCGGCAGTCGGATTGACGTGAAGACACTGAGAGCCTTTGGGTGAATCGCTCAGATCCGCGAAGACGGCGCGGAAACGGCGTGCGGTGGCTGCCAGGACCCGGTCTCCCTTTTTCGACTGTCGTAGGATGACACCCGCATTCACACGGTCGGGGCTGATTCCGCACATATCGAACGAAAATCCGTCTTCGGTTCTTGCCATCGGGCGGCCTTCCGGTTCGTAGTACTGGGCGGTGGGACGAAAAAGGAAACAATCCCTGCCGTCCTCGCACGGTTTCAGCTGGTAGCGATCGATATTGATGGGAGACTTCCAGAGGCTGCGTCTGAGTTCGGTCATCTTCCGCAGGCCCTGAGCGGTGATTACATACGTACGCTCTCCCGTCAACTCTGCAAAGGTGGGACAGCTGACCAGTCCCCAGTGAAAATAGACGTACGCATCCCGCCAGTCCCAGGAGCTGTGGTTTTCCAGCCTCGCTTCGACCGTGACCATCTCCTTCTCCGCCTTCAAACGCACCTGGTACCGAAAGAGACCGGGTCTGGAGACCGTTAGCTCGAAATCTCTCTCAGAATCTTGTTTCCATTCCGTGAGTTGATCCTCGGTATTCAACTTGAGCAGCGTCTCCGGACCTCGAGTGAGGACGAAGGGTTTGCTCGATCTCTCCTTCCGCCAACCTCTTCCGAAGACGGCATCCTTCGGGTCGATCACCGGCATTTCGACGCCGGGAGGCTTGAATCCGGGATGAGCCACGTTGATAGCTTCCGTCCAGAATTCAATGGGCCCCTCGACCCCGGCAGCGTCTATTCTAATGGGATTTGCGCCCCGGTCTATCTGTTCCGTTGGGCTGATTCGGAACAACGACTGCTCCGGGGAGGTGACTCGATCTTGGTCCTGAAGAAACAGCCGTCTGCTAGCCTGTGCAAGTTCGCTGGAGGCTGCTGATAGGGCACCAACAGCCGTCGTGCGAAGGAATCCCCGTCTGGATTGAGTCATCGCCACGCCAACTGATCCAAAGCCACGGATAAAAAAAGTGGCGGGCTGTTCAGGCCCGCCACTCGTGAAACAGAATTTGGAAGTTTGCCTTCGGACAGCCTCCTCTAGAAGATGTACTTCAGAGCGAACTGCATGCTGCGCCCATCGGCGGCACCGGTTATCCGCCCGAAGGTCGAAGAAGTCAAGGCGGCACCGCCAAAACCCGCAGGGTTTCTCAGCACGGCATGATTCAAGACATTGAACATCTCCCAACGGAACTGGAGACGGTGCGACTCGTTGAAGTAGAAGTCCTTGGTCAGTCCGAAGTCGAGCCAGAAAGCACTGGGCCCACGTTCGGAGAAGAGTCCAACATCCCCAAATGTTCCGTTCGTCTCAGCATTCCCACTGGCGGTACACCCGCCGCCTGGCGCGGGGAAGCAAAAAGCGGCTGGGTTGAGCCACGCCAATTTGTCCGGCCCAGTCAACTGAACGTTCGCGCCGGTCCTGTTGGGACGCTTTCCAAAGCCCAATCCATCGCCGCGGGTATCGAATCCGCTGATGACGTTGATGGGATAGGCACTCCGCCAACCCATGATTCCCGACAGATTCCAGCCGTTCGTGAGGAAGCGCGCGGCCGAGTCTGATGCGCCGCCAGGAAGCGTATATATCCAGTTTCCCATAAAGCGACGGCGTGTATCTGAGCTCTTGGGACCGTAGGAGGCACCAATGTTGCTGAAATCCTGTGTAAACCGGTCCCCGGTACCAAAGCCCGCATCGATGGAATGGTAGGTGTGTGCCTTTGCCAACACGAAGCTGGTGAGGAAGGTGAGGTCATCTCTTCGCGCCCTCAAACTGAAGTGCATGGAATGGTAATCGGTCCGGCCATCACTGAGGCGCATCAGAATCGGGCCGAAATCGGGTCTTCCACGCTGCCCGGTCGCGGGATCGATCAGGTTCGGGAAAAAGTTGGTCAGTAGCTTGTTTCCCGCGCTTCCCACATAAGAAGCCGTGGCGCCCAGCCAAGGCGTCAACTGACGTTCCAGGCTCATGTTCCAGTGAGAGGCGTATTCATCAGCCCGGTCGCGCTCGGCGGGCGAAGGAGTGGAGGGGAGCTCCAGTATCGATGACGGGATCTGCGACAGGTCCCCACTCTTCAAACCGTCGATGACCGCTTCTTGAAATTCAAAGGGGAAGGGAAACCGAATCGGTTGGAAAGCGGCCGGAATATCGACCGGAGCGAACTGTGCGAAAGACGGAAACGTGGGGTCTGGCAAGAAAGCCATGTCGAAGTAATAGAAAGGCTGCGGAGGGGTGTAAGTCACAGCTCCGCCGAGCCGCAAGACCGTCGTCCCTTCGTCGTTTAGATCGATCACGGCACCGAGACGGGGGGCGAAATTGTTCTTGTCTGGGTCAAATATGGGTGTCTGCCGATTCGGGATGAAAGCCCCAAATATATCAGAGCCGGCGATATTCCAGGGTCCTACGAATCCCGTGTAATACTCGTAGCGCAGTCCCAGGTTGAGCTGGACACGATCGCTCACCCGCCAGTCGTCATTCACGTACCAACCCGTCTGCCAGTGATCGAATCCGTCGAACCCATCGGGAAAGCCGAACCAGATCTGCAGATACAGCGGATCTCTCTCGAAGAGCAGATCGTCCACACTGGCGTAGCGAATGATCGGGTTCTCGGCGATGATCCGCTTGGAGTCCATTTTTCGGGCCTCGAAGCCGAATTTCAGATGGTGACGGTCCCGAACCCAGGAGAAGTTATCGGCGAGCGTATAGGTTTTCGTCTTGAAGTTGATGATGCACTGCCCGTCGATATTGCCCAATCCCGAGCTGCGAGCCGAACCTCCTCCGGCGGGAAACGAGCCACGCAGAGCGCCCTGCAGACGGGTCAGCTGGTTGCTGTTGATGCCGAAACGGAATTCGTTGAGCACTCTGGGTGAGAGGGTGTAATTGTGCTGAACTGCGAGATTTCTGAAGCGGGTCGGGAACTGGCGGGTATGACCCTCAAAATCCGTGAAATTCGGGGTGACGAAATCCTGGTTGTTGAAGCTGTAGCGTGCCTGGAAGTGCTGCGTGTCGGTGAGCTCGACATCGCCTCTCCAGAGATAAGTCTTCTCGTCGTTGTTGGCCGCAGCGTTGCGCGCGTGAAAGCAGACTCTGGGATCGCTGGTGGGCGAGCAGCCTGTCGGGGTCAATTGCCGGTACAGGTCCGCGAGCATGGGATTGGGAGTGGCGTGTCTGATTCTTCCTATTTCAGGATCCACCAGGGTTGCACTGTCAATACCAAGGTTGTTTGCAATCACCTCGTCTGTCAAGCGATTCCCGGTAACCGATCGACCGCGATCCAGCTTTGCATTCTCGATGTTGAAGAAGAAAAAGGCCCGATCCTTCACGACGGGGCCGCCGATGTTTCCACCATATTGATCGTGCTTCAGGTCGGGCCGGGGCACTCCATTGGCGTTGCTGAAGAAGTTATTGGCGTTGAACCTGTCCCTGCGAAAGAAATAGAAGGCGGTCCCGTGGAAGTCGTTGGTGCCCGACTTGGTGCTGATATTGATGACGGCACCGGTGGCGCGACCAAACTCAGCCGAAAAGGAACTGCCGGTTGTCTTGAGCTCGGAAATGGCCTCAATGCTTATGGTGTTGATGACGGCTCCATTGCCGCCGGTCCCGGCGGCCTGGTCGCCGGCCGCGTTGTTTTCTCCGAAGGACATGTCAACGCCATCGAGCAGCCAATTGTTGCCGTATCCGGGAGCACCGTAAAACTCGACGCCGCCCCGCTGGCCGGACAGACTTCCGGTTCCGCTTCCGGATCCAGGCTCCGCGTTGGAAGCGATCACCCCGGGTTGTAGATTGATCATGTCGAAGAAACTGCGGCCGTTCAGGGGCAGCTCCTTGGTGGTCTTCTCGTCCACGACAACGCCAAGCTGCGGATTGGATCGGTTAATCAGCGGGGTGGTCCCAACCACCTCCACTTCCTCCGTGACCGCCCCGACCTCTAGCTGAAAGTCGATTCGGGGCCGGGTGCCGGATTCCAGGATGATCGGTGAGCTGACGGCCTTCCGAAAACCCGGAATCTCCACGGTCACGACGTAATCGCCGAGAGGCAGCAGTGGAAATTCGTAGAACCCCCCATTGCCCGTGATGGTGGCGTTGACCTTGTTGGTCCCGACGTTGGTTGCGTTTACATCCGCTCCTGGGACGACGCCCCCGGTCTCGTCAGTGACGAGACCAAAGATCGCGGCTCCGCCCAGTTGGGCCCCTACGTTCGTGAAAAACAAAGGCGCAATCAATACCGTGATGAACAACCATGAACTCAACTTCCAGTAACTCATGTGGAGGCCTCCCAGTTGGTGTTACCGTCGCCCTTCTTAGGGGACATTATTCAAACATACGTAGGGGACATTCAAAGTTCAAACATACGTAGTCAAACGTAGTCAAAGTTCAAAGTCGCTCGCCATTGTACACCGGTACACCGATAAAAAACAAAAAAAATTGCATTCTTGTTGCAGCATGGAGCCCTGTGAGTTCAACAGAGGGCGCACGGCATGTGGTTCGACGGTCACCGACACAATAATTATTCCGTTCTGCAAGCGGCGGGCCAAACACGCTCCCAGTAATCTAAAATGTTGATATAAAAAGGGTTATAAACTCCTCTCAGGAAACCAGAATCCAAAATATTGGACCGCGTAGTTGGAGCTGACCCAGCATAAGAACCGGTGTTTCAACAAGTTAGTCAAAATCGAAGATCGATCCAAAAAACCGATCGATGGTTGAAATTCTCCAATCTCTCGTCGAACAGGGCCGCGCACGGGATTCTTGGGTTATCCCTGAGCTTCTGTCAGAATCGGAGGGACACTGAACTCCTTCCTGCTTCGCTCGATCGACGGGGGACATTGCTGGCACTATTGGGGGCTCATGGGAATGGGCCCCGCCACCGGGTGGAAACAGTATGTGGAACGAGCTCTCTACCGACTTTGAGAGGGTGGCTCGGGGTGGTTCTCCACGATAGGCACTCGACTTTTCAGGGCACGTTTCGCGGCCCTGAGGCGTGCCTGTTCTTTTTTCGAATAGGTCTTGAGCAGCTGGAATCGGCGAAGGTGTTCCGCCGCCTTTTCGGCCTGGTCGGTCCGTTGGTAGAGTTGGCCCAGAAGATAGTGCGCCTGACTGTGATTGGGCTGCTGCTCGAGGGCTTGCATAAAGTGTTTTCGAGCTTCCTCGAACCGATTGATTGCTTTAAAGGTTTGTCCCAGCTCGAGATGAACCTGAAAAGCTGTCCCTTGAAGCTCGAGTCCCTGGTGTAGCCAGCCGAGGGCCTCCTGGTGCCGGCCCGCGCGCCTCGTGGCCTGACCCAGGGCCGCCAGTATCTTCACATCGTTCGCGCTCAGTTGGTGGGCTTTTTCGAGTGCCTGTATGGCCCGCTTCGCTTCCCCCGCCTGGAGGTAGGCTTGCCCCAGGTAATAGTAGGCTGACCAGTTGCTCTGGTCTCCTGCGATTACTTCTCTGAGAGCCTTCTCAGCCTCGTCCAAGCGTAACTGACGAGTATGGAGAAGGCCCAGAAGGAGCCGGGTTGACGTCGAGACTGGTAGAGACGAAAGGAGTTTTCCAGCCTCATCGTACTTGCCGAACTTGATGAAGAGATGGACACCTTCCATCTTTTCCTCCGGCTTCAGAGTCAGCATCTTCAATAAAGCCGTGGCTTGTTGTTCTAGATCGAGGCGAAGAAGCTGTCCCAGAAGCTGCAGTCCGGTCGGACCATCCAACTGCTGGAGCGGCACGCGAGTGAGCCGTTCGAAGGATTTCTCCAGCCGCCCCCGTGCTGATTCCAGTTGAGAGCGTAGGATCATTACGCGCGGGTTCCCAGGCTCCAGCATCTCGGCAGAGGCCAGGTGCTGTTCGGTGGTCATGAAGTCTTTCTGCATCAGGGCCTGCTCCGCCAGCGCCTCCAGTGCGGGCACAAAGCCAGGGTATCTGGACAAAGCCTGATTCCATGCCTGCCTGGCAGATTCCGGATGAGACTCAGCCTCTAACGACTTCCCCCATGTCACTAGACTCCAGGCATGAAGATATTTGAGCTCCTTGGAGTCAGGTTTCAATTGAACCGCCCGTTCGTACTCCGACACGGCGGCCGAGAGTCTACCCTCCATGAAAGCCCGTTTGGCCGTTTCCAGATGACCCAGAATCGCTTTCGTCGAGTCCTGGGGGATTGCGTAGATCTGGACAGTGAGGAGGAGAGCTAGCAGCGACGTGCCGAATCGTACAATCCAATCCCAACGCACGTGTATAGTGTATTGGTCAAAGTTGCCCATGTAGAATTTCCAACCTCAGCGTAGATCGACCCCCATCGAAAAAGCCGACTCACGAGACCGCAGCCGTCTGTTATCGAATGGCTCTAAGATCCTTTCCTTCTTCGAGAAGAACACGTCGGTTAGCCGCCACGTCCTCGAATTCCTGACGCTGGCCCGAGGGCCAGATGACCTCCAGGCGATCCACGATGGATCGATCTCCCAGCCCGAAGTGAAACATCCGCTGACTGTCAGACAGATAACTCGATCCTGCGTGCAGCTCCTGAGAGTGGGTTCTTTCTCCCAATGTGGCGGTGACCCTTGCTCCGATGCCGTCTCGATTCGAGGTGTGGCCTCTCAGATAGACCTGGAGAAAATTGGATGTGCTGGGAGCGTCATTGCGCAGCAGGTCGACGCTATCGTCCAGGTTGACGACGACGATATCCAAGTCACCATCGCGATCCCAGTCCAGGCAGGCTGAGCCTCGAGACGACTTGACGATCCCGAGTCCCTCCCCGAGCGACTCCCCAACTTCAACAAAGGTGCCGTCCCCCCGGTTCTCAAACAACTGATTGGGTTGCCTATATTCAGTGCCCAGCTTGAAGCGATCGACCTCAGGATAGATGTGGCCGTTTGCGACGAAGATATCCGGTAAAAAGTCATTGTTGAAATCGGCTAGAAGCGCTCCAAAGCCCAGGTAGCGAAAGGTGTCCTGGGCAACTTGCGCTGAGAACGTCGCGTCGGCAAAGTAGGTTTTTCTGTTCTGGTAGAGCACATGGTAATCGTTCGAAAAGTTGGTCGAGTAGAGGTCAAGCAGGCCATCGCCGTTATAGTCTCCGACGTCCACCCCCATGTTGGCCTGTTCCCGGCCGTCCTGATTGTAGGCCACCCCCATCAGGAGTGAGATCTCGGTAAAGCTGCCGTCCCCGTTGTTTCGCCACAGAAAGTTCGGATTGCTGTCGTTGGCGACAAACAGATCGAGGTCTCCATCGAGATCGGCGTCGGTCCAGACCGGTTGAAAGCCGTAAGACCTTTCACTCGCCGAAATGCCCGATTGATCCGAGACGTCTTTGAATGTTCCGTCCCGGTTGTTGCGGAAAAGCCGGTCCTGCGCTCCCGGTAAACCTCTCGGACCGCAGGCAACGGCCACGCCAGCGTAGGCGCAGTACTGAGGATCACCGGATGTTTTTTCGAAGTCGAACTCGAGGTAGTTGGACAGGTACAGATCCAAATGTCCATCCTTGTCGTAATCGCCGAAGGCTGCACCGGT
Organism: Acidobacteriota bacterium; assembly: GCA_965219005.1. Lineage (GTDB taxonomy): Bacteria > Acidobacteriota > UBA6911 > RPQK01 > JAJDTT01 > CAUZIZ01. Next base: position 2,425,081 of record CBDCMS010000004.1, read on the forward strand.
GCTCCAGCCAGAGTCTGCCACGCCCCCGATCACTCCAACTTCGGAGAAGGTTCCGCTCCCCTGGTTACGGTAGAGGAAATTGGGACCGTAGTTTGTCACGTAGAGATCAGTGTCTCCGTCGTTATCGTAGTCCGCGGTGACACAGCCCATGCCCCAGGCGCTGTCCCGGAGTCCGGCTGGACCAGTGACGTCAGAGAATGTTCCGTCGCGGTTGTTTCGGTAGAGCCGGTCGCTGGGTCCCTTCTTCATGTTCCAGGAGCGACGATCGGTGCCGTTTGCGAAAAACAGATCGGGCCATCCATCTCCATCGAAGTCCAGCACGCAAACACCACCCGTCATTGTCTCGACCAGAAACTCCTTTTCCGGCGTTCCCGAGCTGACGACCAGGTCCACTCCGGTGCGCTGAGTGACATCTTTGAAGTGCCAATCGTGCTGGGCAATTCCGAGAGGGTTGTTTGTCGTAAAGAGTTGTAAGAACAGAATTCCCGCGGCGTACGAGTGCCTCTTGGATCTCGTCGCAGGCGGGTAGTCTCTTTGACACCACACCAGCGCTATTATAGATTTACTTCTATCGCTTTTGTGATTCCTTTGCGATAGGAAGCAGGGGTTCCTATTATGATGACAAAAATTCTCTTCCACATCGTCGCTCTTTCCCTCGCGCTTCTGCCTCAGTTCGAATCGCTTCTGGCTGGTTCTTCCGAGGGCGACAAGAAAGAGACCAAACAGAGCAAAGCGATTCAAAAGGAGGAACAGGAAGATTACTTTGACCGGTGGCTTAAGTCGGATGTCGTCTACATCATCTCCCCCGACGAAAAAGCAGTATTCGAAAAGCTGACGACGGCCGACGAAAAAGAGCAGTTTATAGAGCAGTTCTGGTATCGACGTGATCCCGATCCGGGATCGGGGGCGAACGAATTCAAAGCAGAGCACTATCGGCGTATCGCCTACGCCAATGAGCGTTTCAGGAGCGGCGGCCCCGGTTGGCGAAGCGACCGTGGACGTGTCTATATCATTCACGGTCCAGCCGACAGCATCGAATCCCACCCCTCAGGCGGCACCATGGATCGACCCGCCAACGAAGGCGGGGGGCAGGTCACCACCTATCCTTTCGAGGTCTGGTGGTATCGCCACATCGACGGGATTGGTGCGGTTGAGCTGGAATTTGTCGATCAGACCTACACCGGCAAGTATCACCTGGCAATTCATCCTGCCGAAAAGGATGCCCTCATGTTCAGTGGTGGGGTGAGTACCTCCACGCTGGCGGAAATGATGGGGATGTCGGACAGGAAAGACCACCCTTATCTTTCGCCCTACGACCGCGACAACTATCCGTTCATGTCACGCCGCATGCAGGACAATCCTTTCATCCGCTATGAAACCTGGGCCTTGGTACAACGTCCGCCCAAGATCAAGTACAAGGACCTTCAAGAGATCGTCAAGTTTGACATCTCTTATAACAGTCTTCCTTTCAAGACCAGCCAACACTACTTCCGACTCAATGAAGGACAGTCGCTGGTTCCGATCACGATGGAGCTGCAAAATAAGGACCTGACCTTCGGCGAGGAAAACGGTGTCCATGTCGCTAGAATCGCCATGTACGGGATTGTCACAAGCATCACCAATCGGGTCGTCAAGGAATTCGAAGAGGACCTGATTATTTCGTATCTGCCTCAGCAACTCCAGTCCGGCTTGTTGTCTCGCTCGGTCTACCAGCAGCTGGTGCTGCTCGACAGGAAGGAGCGCTACAAGCTGGATCTGGTTCTCAAAGACCTGAACAGTAACCACGTCGGCTTGGTTCAGCAGAGGATTGTTTTCCCGGCCTATGATCCGGAAGAGTTAGCGGCCAGCTCGCTGATCCTCGCTGATTTGGTTCAACCTCTAGAAGGGATCACTGGGGACGATGAAATGTTTATCCTGGGTGACGTCAAAGTCCGCCCTCGGCTGAATCGTACCTTCTCTGAGGAAGAGACGCTGGGAATCTATCTACAGGTCTACAACGCGAGTATCGATCAGTCCACATTGGCTCCGTCCATATCCGTGATTTACGAGATCCTCCAGGCAGGCAAGACAGTATTGCAGCTAGTCGATCAGGCAGCTCGATCCTTATATTTCCACTCGGGCCAGCGGTTGGTGCTGCTGAAGACGCTAAGAGTACTCGGGATCGAACCTGGAAGGTACCGGATGCAGGTCATGGTAAAGGACCAGATCAGCGACCGGACAGTCGTGGTGGCCGATGATTTCGAAATTGCGGCCGCGCCAGCCCAGGTGGCCGCCAGCACAAATTCTGGATCCAACTAGCGGTGGCGCGATCGTCGCCGGAGCACCAGCACAATCAGGTAGAAAAAGATACATGACTTGGAGCCCTTTCTGGGTCCTCGCAGTGGCGCTGGGTGCCGCCGCCTGTTCGAATCCAGAGGGGACTGCCGGTCACTCCCCCGCTTCCGTCCAGATCGATGCCGGTGGATGGTCTGCCTACGGAGGAGACCCCGGCGGTTCTCGCTATTCCTCGCTCAGCCAGATCAATCGCGAGAGTGTTGCTCGTCTCCAGGTTGCCTGGACGCACAGGACGGGCGATGTTTCCGATGGGACGAAGTGGAAATCGCAGAGTCGATTCGAAGCGACACCCATTCTCTTTCGCGGGATCCTCTATCTGAGCACACCATTTAACCGGGTGCTTGCACTGAATCCGGCCACCGGCGATCTCCTCTGGAGCTATGATCCGGGACTGGATCTTTCCGCCGGCTACTGGGCCTTTGTCTCCAGGGGAGTGGCTGCCTGGGAGAACCCTCTTCCTACAGGTGAGGCGCCCTGCCAACGGAGGATCTTCCTAGCGACCCAGGACGCACGATTGATCTGCCTGGATGCGACCAGTGGAAAGCCCTGTTTGGCCTTCGGCAACGATGGGCAGGTCGATCTTGCTCAAGGAGTGGGAGTCGTCGAGCGCATCAACTACGGAGTGACTTCGCCTCCGGCAGTCATCGACGACCTGGTCGTGGTCGGCTCATTCGTCGGGGATAACCGCGGAGTGGAGGTCGAAAGCGGGGTAGTCCGCGCCTTTGACGCGCGTACCGGAAAACTGCGATGGAGTTGGGACCCGATTCCGCGGAGTCCTGAGGCCGACGGATGGGAGAGCTGGGACGGCGAGGGAGCCCGACACACTGGGGGCGCCAATGCCTGGTCCATCATCTCGGCCGATCCGGAGCGGAATCTCGTCTTTATCCCGACAGGGAGTGCCAGTCCTGACTTCTATGGTGGCGAACGCCTCGGCAGCAACCTTCACGCCAACTCCGTGGTTGCCCTGCGGGCTTCCACCGGTGAGATCGTCTGGCACTTCCAAGCCGTGCATCATGATCTCTGGGACTATGATATAGCGGCGCAGCCGACCCTAACGGTTGTTCCCCGCGAAGGGAGCGTGATCGCCGGCACGGTTGTGTCCACCAAAATGGGACACATCTTCGTCCTGGATCGAGAATCGGGAGCCCCCCTCTTCCCGATCGAGGAACGCGCGGTGCGTGCCAGTGGTGTGCCCGGAGAAAAGGCCTGGGCCACACAGCCTTTCCCGGTTCTCCCTCCTCCTCTTCATCCCCACTCGCTCACACCCGAGGAAGCCTGGGGGATCACAGAAGAAGATCGTTCCGCCTGCAGAAAACTCTTGGAAGAGCTGAGCTACTCGGGCATCTATACACCACCCGGCTTGGAAAAGACCCTGCTTTACCCCGGCCTGGCCAGTGGGATCAATTGGGGGTCGGCAGCTGCCGACCCTGAACGAGGCATCCTGGTCGTCAACGTCAACCGGTTCCCCGACTGGATCAAGCTTTTCCCACACAGCGAACTGGAAAAGGAGAGCCGCGGGCTGCCTGAGGAAGCCGCAGCCGTCAATATGGAGGGCACGCCCTACGGAATGGCCCTCAACCGCATCTTTTCACCCAGTGGGCTGCCCTGCAATCCACCGCCCTGGGGAACCACGGTCGCGATCGACTTGGCGAACGGGAAAGTGCTCTGGGAAACTCCGTTGGGAATCATGCCTGCGGCGAAAGATCATCCCGACGCAGCCAAGTGGGGTTCGCTCAATGCCGGTGGCCCCATCGTTACGAACGGGGGGCTGGTTTTCGTCGCAGCTGGCCAGGAGGACGTTCTGCGCGCGCTCGACATCGAAGATGGAAAAGAGGTGTGGAGGGCGAAGCTCCCGGCGGGCGGGCAGGCGACTCCCATGACTTACCAAATGGATGGAAAACAATACGTCGTCATCGCGGCCGGAGGCCACTCCGGGTGGGGCACGACGCTGGGTGACTACCTGGTGGCGTTTGCTTTGCCTTAGGGCACTCGAACGCCACTAGGGTATCTACTCCCCGTGGCGGGAACGCCACGGTTGCTCGAGAGTGCCCTTCCAGGCCGAGTGATCTAGTATTCGCTTGAGCTATAAGTTAAGTTGTAACTTAATTTAATTCAGGTTAAGCAAGGGAGGCTTCGAATGGCAAACAAGAGCCGGAGAAATTTTCTAAACACCTCACTCAAGACAGTCGCGACCGCCTCTGCACTGGCAGTCGGCCACCAGGCTAGAAATACGGAGGCGGCCACTCCCCCAAAGACCGGAACCCAACCGCCTTTTCGCTTGATATTTGAAGCCGAATGGAACGACATGCCTTGTTCAGATTTTCCGTTGACCCGGGAACGTTGGGTAGAGGAGTGCATTCATCCTTTGCTTGGCACACAGGTAGATACGCTCCTCTACAACCTCTGCTCCAGCGATGGCTATGTTTGCGAGCTGAAGAATGGTGAGTTGCTAATGGACGACTTTGACCAACTGGGTGATGCCTGGGTCTGGCGCTACCGCGAGAACACCAAGAGATTGATCGAAGCCGATGCGAATCCCCCCAAGCTGGCTGTCGAGTATGGCCATCGAGCGGGGCTGAAGGTCATTCCAATCGTGCGCATGAATGATCCCCACGACCAGTTCTACAAATACGAAGTCAGTCGATTCAAGAAGCGGAATCCCCATCTCCTGTTGGGCTACGGCAAATACCCCATTAATTGGGAGACCGGTTTCAAAGGATTGCCTCCGGAGCTCAAGAAGGGAATGGATTCGTTCACCTGGGGTATGTTCGACTTCGGTCATCAGGAGGTACGGGAGCACAAGCTGGCGATCATCGAGGAATTCATTACGCGTTGGGACAACGACGGGATCTCGCTGGATTTCGATCGCGATCCTCGCTATTTCAAGGAATACGGCAAGGCAGAGAACGCGGCTCTGATGACCGATCTCATTCGCGAGATAAAGGCGATTCTCGACCGAACCGGGGAACAACGGGGGCGACAGCTTTACTTTCATGTGAGGGTGATCCCAAAGATCGAGGCTTGTTATGAGCGAGGACTGGATGTGGCGACTTGGGTGAAGGAAGGATTAGTGGATGCCATCACACCCGGCGCGGGCTACCTGACAGTGAGCTTGAACTTGAAACCCTGGCTGGAACTGATTGATGGTAGGAACTGCTGGATCTATCCCAGCAGCAATCATTGGCGAACCACCGAAGAGACCCGAGCCTGGGCTATGCTGATGTATCAGCGGGGTGCTCACGGAGTGAACCTGTTCAACTACGGACACTTGTTGCACGGTCACGATGCCCAGACCCCGCCTCAGTCAGAACGACAGAACACCGTCTGGTTTTCTGAAGCTCACCCCGACTACTATCGCGTACTCGACGAAATTGGAAACACCCGGAGCTTCGAGTTTAAGAACAAACGGTATGTCTTGGAATCCGTCTCGCACCAGGCTGGGCTCGAAGGAAACAAGGGCAAGGTCAACCGTGACTATCGGGCGATCGGAGACATTGTTCTCCCCGTTCAGTTGGGGCTGGGGAGACGTCGAGTGGGTTTCGGATTTGCAGACGACTTGAGGAAGGCACAGCAAAACGGCATATCGCCTCAGGTTACCTTAAGGCTAAAGCTTGTCAACTATACTCAGCCAGATGCATTTGACGTCTCAATTAACGGAGCTGTCTTGTCCGAGAAGACCCGCCGGACTCGGGCCGTGTTCGTCATGAACAACGAGACCTGGGTGACTTATCCGATTCCAGGAGAGCTGTTGCACCTCGGGGACAATGCTGTTGAGATCGACGTGCGGAAGTTGAACCCACAGATGTCTGAAAGACCGGTACTCAAGAACCTAGAGATTCTAGTGGAATATGACAAGGGGCTACCGGAGTCGTGGATCTGAGCCTATTCCGGTTAAGGCTTCGGTGCTCAGCGCCCAGTCCCTCGAATTTCCACTCGGACTTCAAACAGCGTCTTGCCCGCCGTCACATAGAGTGTCTTGAGATCGGGGCCACCGAAGGCGCAGTTGGTCAAGGTGTCCTCGGGAATAGGAATTAACTGTTGAAGTCCACCGCTCGGCGAGAAAACGTGGATCCCGCACTTGGTGTCGAGAGTTTCCTTGGTGTCAACCCGAAGTCGATTTCGGCCGGCCGCGACGTACAGGTTCCCTTCTGTATCGACGCACATACCATCTCCGCTACGACCCGGGAAGAAATCGTGAAACACCCGCATGTTGTCGACGCTGCCGTCGCTCAGCAGATCGTAGGCTCGGATCATTCGGGGCCCGGTTTCTGACTCCGCACCATCCTCGACCAGGTAGAGCGTCTTATCGTCGTGGGAGATCACGATCCCGTTCGGTTGGACGATAACCGGTTCCACGAGAATACGAGAAATCGTCCCTTCCGGATCGATCCGGTAGACTGCATTGACGCCGGTCTGGTCGGCCGCCGGATTGGGTGATGGACGGTCCGTGAAGTAGATTCGTCCCAGGCTGTCGATGCTGAGATCGTTGGGGCCATGGAACCGCTTTCCTTCGAACCTCGCGGCGATGATCTCGATCTCACCTGTCTCCATGTCGGTCCTGGTGACGCGTGGCCGATCCGTCTGCGGGTCACTGGCTTCAGTTGCAACCAGCCGCCACTGGTGATCGAAAATGAGACCCAAAGCTCGGTTACTGGGTTGGCGAAAGGTAGAGAGTTTGCGCTCGGTCGACCACTTCATGATGCGGTCGTTTCGGGCATCGGTGAAGTAGACGTTTCCCTGGGCGTCGACAGTAGGCCCTTCGGTGAAAGCAATCGTGGCCGCGACTTTCACCTCTAGTGGATCGGTGACCTCGACCGTTTCTCGCGTCGAAGGAGCAGAGCAGCTGGGCAGGGCGAAGGTTGCTGCGAGGGACAGCACCGTTAACCTATTCATGATTCTCTCCGATACCGGATCTCCAGTAGGTACATGACAAGCACGTTCTCTTCTCCGAAGCTGAGGTGATATGCGTCCGAGAGCTGCTCCACGCGTTGGATCTGTTCCAAATGGTGGTCGAAGGTAGGAGTAAAGGGTAAGAAGGCATAATCGAGGACCTTGGAATCCAGGCCCCTGTCGCGTAGGAGCTCGGCGGTCCGTCCTTGACTCAAGAGTGAGATTTGCATGACATAAGCCACTCCGTGCGGCTCGAGAAGGTCCGGCAAAAGAGAGATCAAGTGATCCAGAAGGTTGCGCCCCCAGTAGTCCAGGGGTCGGTGACCGGTCGGTTCCCCGAAAGGGTCGACGGGCATCTGATAGAGGCTCGCCACCACGACGTCATACTTCTCCTCGGGCAAATAGGCATACAAATCCAGGACCTCCCCGCTGACTCGGTCTGCCACACCGTTACGGAAGGCGTTGGCCAGGGTGCTGGCTACGGCTTCCTGCTGGATATCAATCGCACGGACGTGTTGGGCTCCGTTGAGTGCCAGCTGTACCGTCAGAACTCCAGCGCCACAACCCACATCCAGACAGCGCTGGTTGTGTCCAGCGCCTGATTCCAGGAGATGCTTCCAAGTCAGAAAGCTGCCCTGGGTGGGCCGGAACACGCCGGCGTCGGCTACGATCTGGGGGAAGGGAAGCGGATAGAGGTTTCGTCCTTTTGTGTCGTGCCACGTTTCTGGGCGCCTTTCACTCCGCTGGGTCGCGGCTGCAGCGACGGCTTCTTCAGTCGGTTCCTGAGAGACCTTCCTGGCCCGACTGGGCGCCGCTTCTGTCAGTTTCCTGCGGACGGCAGCGATATGCTCGCGTGTCACTCCGCAGCAGCCACCTATGATTTGGGCCCCTTCTTCCCGCCACGTCCGAGCCAGTGAGGCGTAAGCCTCCGGACCCATTCCCTCGTCGAACTTCCAGCCTGGGTCCAGGTAGTGTCCGACGTTGGGGTAGACACCCAGCGGCAGATCTGTAAAGTCTCTCAACCAGGGGAGCATCCCAGTAACATGGCTGGCTGGTAGGCAGTTGACGAGGAGAGCGCTTATGCCCATCTCCTCGAATCTTCGAGCGGCGCGCCCGAAGCGATCTCCCTCGGGACCGCCCCAGTGCTGACCGTAGAGGCCACAGACGCCCTCCCGACAGCGCCGGAAACTCAGCCAGAGGGGAATCCCTGTACCCAGTAGGACTTCTACTGCCGGGAAGGTGAGATCGTCCCGGATGAGAGTCATGGTTTCCATCAAGATGAGGTCCGGGGGGTCGCTCTTGAGCACCCGAGTCAGTAGCTCGAGTGTCTCTACGTGCTGGGGCTGGACGATGTCGCCGTTGAGGCTGAACGCCACCGCACCGCGATCCTTCTGGCCCACTTCCTCGACTGCTTGGCGAGCCAATCGTACTCCTTGCCGGCCCACGTCCATCCAGCTATCTCCCCGGAGTTGCAGCTGGGTACGGACTTCCTGCTGTGGAGCGTCGATGATTCCCCAGGTGTCTGTGGAAATGATGTCGCACCCAGCGGAGAGGTAACCCTTGTGAACTTCAAGGACCGAACTGGGGCTGTTGTATAGTGCCCAGGTCCCCCACAGATTCTGATCGCTGACACGATAGCCGTCCGCTCCGGTCCGCTCCAGCTCAGTTGCCATACCTCCGTCGAGAATGACGCACTTGTTTTGGCTGATTAAACCCCGGATCCGAAGATAGGAAGCAGACTCAGTAGCAGCCATGAAGTGACGTCTCCTTGGGGGCGTCGAAGAAAGCGTGGGAAACACCAAAGCTCGAGCTGCCCGGCCAGACTCCCACGAAGACATGCCGAGAGGGCTCCGCACAATCTAGGCTGCCACAGGAACCCATACTGCTTCAAGCTTACTTCGTTTCCAGTGTACGTAGTGCTCCACTCCATAAAAATGCGATGATGAATGTGACGAGCCCCGAGGGTGTCGAGAGCGCGAAGCAACGAGGGCGATGGCTGCTATCATGGAAAAGGAGCGATAGAGAACGCGGCTTGTTTGCTCGCCGTAAGCGGATGAGTCTTTGTGCCCCAGTAGGTTTAGGCACGCACTACGGGTGGAAGACGATGGGATCAGACAGTCGAAGAATTCGGAGGCAAGCATGAAGCCTTCATCTGTCCCAACCGCACACAAACTTCGGGTCGCTGAAGTAGTTGCTTCGGTGTTGAAGGCGAAGGGGGTTCCATACCTGTTTGGAATCCCGGGCGGCGGCAGCTCGATTGATTTGATCGAGAGTTGTGGACGGCAGGGCATTCCCTTTGTCCTGGCTCAGCACGAAACCACCAGCGCCATGATGGCGGCCGTCTGCGGTCAACTCACCGATAGTTGCGGTGTCTGTCTCTCGATCATGGGTCCGGGAGCTGTCAATCTGGCCGGGGGGGCCTCCTACGCCCACTGGGAAAGGCATCCGCTGCTGGCGATGACGGAGACCTATGGTTTCACCGAGGCTCCATCCATGTCGATCCAGAAGATGGATCATTCCCAACTGTTCGGTGGCTTTTCCAAGCAATCCGTGACTTTGGAGTCCGGCGCGCCCGGCCGACAGTTAGAGGAAGCCATCCAACGTGCCTGCAGTGAGAGGCCTGGGCCAGTTCATGTCGACCTTCCCCTCCACATCATGGACCAGCAGACCCGTCCCCCCAGAGCCTCTCTTCCATCGAGTGCGGCCTACCCGGCGCCGGAGGGAGGAGACCTGGACAAGGTGGCCCATACGATTGAGGCGGCGGCTCGACCTGTCCTGGTGGTCGGTCCGGTGGTGCAACGTCAGAAGGCAGAGTCGGCACTGCTTGGCCTGATTGAGAAGCTGCAGCTTGCGACGCTTGTCACCTCGAAGGCGAGAGGAGTCATAAGTGAGGATCACCCCTGTTTTGCAGGCGTCGTTACGGGTGCTTACGGGCAGAGGACCTTTGAAGGCAAGATCATCCACCAGAGTGACCTCGTTGTCGCTATCGGTTTGGACCGAATGGAGCTCCTTTCGCCCTGGGACTATCCACAACCCATGGTGTCATTGGACGCGATCCCGGTTCCCGAGCAGGAGCAGATAGGCCAACCCCTCGTCAAGGCGTACGGCCCACTTACCGACTTGCTCGAATCGCTCAGCCGCCGACTCTCCGACCGGCGCATCTGGGACGCCGCTGCCCTTGAAGTGTTCTGGGACGAAGTCAGACATGCTCTTGGCGCCAGGAAGGGTGATCTGAATGCTGGTTCGCTTTTGGCCAGGGCAAGACAGCTGGCCCCTCAAGAGACCATCTTGACGACGGAGACCGGGATCTATAATGCGGTGAACCTGTACTTGTGGAAGGTGCCAGCTTCGGGAACCTACTTTGGCTCCAGCGGAGCCAACACCATGGGGTACTCGATTCCCGCTGCCCTTGGGACTTCGCTGCTTCGACCGGATCGCAAGACGGTAGCACTGGTTGGGGATGGAGGATTCCTGATGCGGGCGTCGGAGCTGGAGACAGCGCTGCGCTTGAAGCTGGCTCCGGTGATCATCATCTTCGATGACGGAACCCTGGGACTGATAAGAATCAAACAGCGGGCCAAGGGCTATCACAGGGCAGGGGTCGACCTTGCTTCGACTGACTTCGTTCGCCTGGCGGAGAGTTTCGGTGGACGCGGCTGGATGGTCCGGACCCTCGAGGACTTTGATGCAGCCTTTCGAAAAGCCCTGTCCTCGGATCGGCTGACAGTGATAGACGCCCGCCTCGACCCGGACGTCTACGCTTCCCATATGGGTCCGATCAGAGGGATCTAGTGAAGAGCGCCTGCTATACTGCTTGATAGCAACGATATTCTGATGATTCCAACGCCCTCAGCCTATACCATCCTACTCCTGGCTTTGATCGTACTCTTTCCCCTACAGCAGCCAAGCGGGCTCTTGGCTGCGCTGCCCGAGGCCCGGGAGCGAAACTCCGTCGTCGACGACGAGAGCCTCCATTGGTCTTTCCGGCCGATCGAGTCTCCGTCAGTGCCTGCGAACTCCGACAGCTCTTGGGTCAGGAATCCCATCGATGCGTTCGTTCTGAGGAAACTCGAGAGCGAGGGTATTTCGCCTTCTCCTGAGGCCGAGAGAAGCATCCTGATCCGACGAGTCAGCCTGGATCTCCTAGGCCTGCCCCCGTCGCCAGACCAGCTCAGCAGGTTCCTGGCCGATCAGCATCCAGATGCCTACGAACGTCTAGTCGACCGGCTTCTCTCTTCACCGCACTACGGCGAGAAATGGGCTTTGTACTGGCTGGATCTGGCCCGCTACGCGGACAGTGACGGCTACGAAGGAGATCGCGTACGACCTCATGCCTGGCGCTATCGTGAGTGGGTCATCAATGCTCTCAATCGGGACATGCCCTTCGACCAGTTCACCATCGAGCAGATTGCCGGCGACCTTCTTCCGGAAGCGACTACCCAACAAAAGGTGGCAACCGGATTTCACCGCAACACCCTGACCAACCGGGAAGGCGGAGTGGACGTCGAGCAGTTCCGGTTCGAGCAATTGGTCGACCGGACCCGAACGGTGGGGACCGTGTGGCTGGGACTCACGGTAGAGTGCGCCCAGTGCCATGACCACAAGTACGACCCAATTAGGCAGAAAGACTACTATCAGCTCCTTGCCTTCTTCAATTCCGATGAGGAAGTCAATATCGATGCGCCCCTTGCCGGAGAGATGGGCTCCTACGCCAGGCGACGACCTGAGTTCGACGAAAAACGCCGCCAGCTTCTGCAGGAGTACGGCATGCTTGAACTGCAGAGGCCCTGGGAATTGAAGATGCTCCAGGCCGCTGCCAACCCTGGAAGGTGGCCGGTTTGGGACGACGCCTATGTGATGTTCCGGTTGTTGTTGGATAACGGCGAAACCATTCTGCCCACCGATCCAGAGCGGCGCACCCGTAAGCAGCAATTAGCACTCACCGCACACTTTGTCGGCAACTATGGCCGCGTCATCACCAAGAAACGCGCGGAAGAACTCGATCTCAAGAAACTGAAGAAGGAGCTAGGCACTCTCAACAAGGCCTTCCCGGGCTTGAGTGAGGCTCAAACGCTAGCGGCAAGCGAGTATCCCCGCAAGTCCCACATCCACCTGCGAGGGGACTATCGCAACAGGGGGATAGAAGTTCAGCCGGCAACTCCTGGTTTTCTACATCCCATGCCGCAGAATTCCAAGGGTTCACGGCTCATGCTGGCGCGCTGGATCGTCTCCCCGAACAATCCGCTAACCCCTAGAGTCACCGTCAATAGACTCTGGCAGGAGCTGTTCGGACGCGGCCTTGTGAGGACCTCGGAAGACCTTGGCAGCCGAGGAGAGCGGCCTTCCCATCCCCAACTCCTCGACTGGTTGGCGCACGACTTCTTGAGTCACGGTGGGAGTCTCAAGAGGATCGTGAGGCGGATCGTGACGTCAGCGACCTACCGACAATCGTCCGTCTTAAGTCCTGAACCCGTCTCAAGTCCTGAAATGGAATCCCGCGACCCGGAGAACATCCTGCTGAGCCGGCAGAATAGACTCCGACTCCCGGCCGAGCTGATTCGCGATTCGTCTCTGGCCGTTAGTGGATTGCTCTACCCGGCCATCGGGGGAAGGAGCGTGCGGCCTCCGCAACCAGAGGCTGTGACGGGTCTGATGCACTTGAACTTCACATGGGAGGAAAGCCAGGGCCGGGACCGCTACCGTCGAGGTTTATACGTCCATCGTCAGCGCTCGATGCCTTACCCCCTTCTACAGAATTTCGACGCGCCGGAGTTCACCGTGACGCTGTGTCGCCGGGAGCGGTCCAACACGCCGCTGCAGGCGCTAAATCTGTTGAACGATCCGGTATTTTTCGAAGCGGCGCAGGCGCTGGCCGTACGCATCCTGAGGGATGTGTCCGGGAGCTTTGACGACCGACTAGACCATGCCTTCCGGCTTTGCCTTTCCCGCCCTCCCTACCCGAGCGAGCAGCGGCGCATGTCACAATACTTTGCGCGTAAACTGAAGCTTTTGGACGAGGGTTCTGCCGAGTCCTTGTTTCCCATCGATCTGGAAGGTGAGAGCAGGATCGAGGCTGCGGCCTGGGTCGGCCTGAGCAGTATCCTGCTCAACCTGGATGAGTTCATTACCAGAGAATAGCTATGGAATTAGACGAGCTCAGAAGGATCCTAACCCGCCGGGACTTCTTGGGAAGCTGCGCCGCCGGCATCGAAACGATTGCGCTGGCCCAACTGTTGGCCAGCGAAGGACGGGCAGAGGGAAACCAACTGCCGATCGAGAATCCCCTGGCTCCCAGACCGCCTCATTTCGAACCGAGCGCAAAGAACCTGATCGTCCTGTTCATGGCGGGAGCCCCCAGTCAGATTGACTTGTTCGATCCCAAACCCGAACTTCAGAAATGGCATGGTCAGTCGCTGCCTCCGTCGATGACCGAGGGGATGAAGCTGGCCTTCATTCAACCCAGCGCCAAGGTCTTTGCCAGTTCTCGAACCTTCAAACCCTACGGGGAAAGCGGCATAGAGTTTTCCGATTACCTGCCCCACCTGGCAACCTGTGCCGACGATATCTGTCTGATACGGTCGATGTACACCGAAGCCTTCAACCACCATCCAGGCCAACTGTTGCTGATGACGGGCAGCATGCAGTTTGGCCGCCCCACTCTGGGGTCCTGGGTGTCCTACGGTCTGGGCAGTGAGAGCCAGGACCTTCCCGGGTTCGTGGTTCTGAGCTCGGGAAAGGGAACCAGTGGTGGAACGACCAACTGGTCCTCCGGGTTTTTACCGTCTGTTTACCAGGGCGTGCCGTTCCGGGATCAGGGTGATCCGATTCTCTATCTGTCCAACCCTGGGGGGATGAGCCAGGAAATGCAGCGGGAGCGGCTGGACGCCCTGCGGGACTTGAACCAACAGCATTATCTGAGAACCCGCGATCGTGAAATCGCCTCGCGCATTGCTTCCTACGAGCTGGCCTTTCGAATGCAGGCGGCTGCGCCACAGTTGATCGATTTCTCAGATGAGCCCAAACACGTCCTCGACAGCTACGGTGTCAACGACGAAACAACCCGGCCTTTCGCTGTCAATTGTCTGCTGGCCCGCAGAATGGTCGAGCAGGGGGTCCGCTGCATCCTGCTGGCACACTCCAGCTGGGACGACCACGAGCAGATCGACAAGAGGTTGAAAAAGAACTGCGCCATTACCGATCAGCCCACGGCGGCTCTGTTGAAGGATCTAAAGGAGCGAGGCCTGTTGGACAACACGCTCGTCGTGTGGGGAGGTGAGTTCGGCCGCACTCCCCTGGCTCAGATCATCCGGGAAAATGAGGGTGCGGGGCGTGATCACCACCCCGACTGCTTTAGCATGTGGATGGCAGGAGGCGGAGTCCGTGGTGGTCAGGTGATCGGGAAAACCGATGAGTTCGGTTTGAGGATCGTCGAGGACAACGTACACGTCCATGATCTGCAAGCCACGATTCTGCACCTTCTGGGCCTGGATCACACCCGTTTGACATACCGCCACATGGGACGGGATTTCCGTCTGACCGATGTGGCTGGCGAGGTGGTGAAGAAAGTTCTCGCTTGACGTGGCGGTGGTCTCCAGGCCGCCGTATTCTTTGTTCCGAGCCTTTGGCTCGACGCACGGCGGCCTGGAGACCACTGCCACGACCCCGTTCAGGGAGCCTTTTTCTGCAAGCTATCAGCCCCGTCAGTCAACCATTCCAGGTCGAAGCGAGCGACCGAAACCGTGGCGTCCGGTCCGGGGTAGCCAGCACCCGAAGTCCAGACCAGGTCCTTGGTGTAAATGCAGAGAATGCTCATGTCAGGCGCAACCGCAAGATTCGAGTAGCCGGCCGATCCCGGGTAGAGGACCTTCGATACCGGCCAGGTTTTGCCCTCGTCGTAACTGAGCCTGATCGTCATCTGGGATCTCTCAGTCGTGCTGGCCGGGTTGGACACCAGGATACGATTCTTGTTGAAACTCTCCTGATCGGTGAAGCGCACCACGCTGCCTTGACAGGAAGGCTCGGGGAGCGTCTCGTCGTATTTAACCTCCGACCAGGTTTCCCCACCGTCCTTGCTCCAGGCATAGCCGCGGCGATGTCCCTGATCTATCACGTTAGATGATGGCCACCTCTGCTTAGCACTACGGCTCCTCAGAGTCATGTACAAGGTACCGTCAACGGTTTCTACGGCCTCACACTCATCGGATTTGTCCTTGGTCAGAATTTCGCCTCGCTTCCAGGTTTCTCCGTGATCGTCGCTGAAGAAGGCATAGGACCACTGGACATTCTGGGGGCGCCACTGCCTCCAGATCACGGGTCGCATCAAGGAGTAGACCATCTCGATCACGTCCTTTAGTTGGCCCTCGGCGCCCTCTGCTAATTCGACGGGTCCCGGAGTTTCATCTCCCCAGGCCGGTATCAGAAGCCGGCCACTCTTCAGCTGGATGCCGTGCCCCGGACCTGACCCAAGAAAACTCCAGACGGGATCCTTGACGTCATCGGTGATTTCGACCGGCTCCGACCAGGTCTCACCATCGTCTGTGCTTTTCTTCACGAAGACCTGGCGGTTGTTCTTGCAGTAGAGGAGCACAATGGTTCCGGTCTGATGGTCCACTACCGGACATTCATTGCCGATCGTGTGCTTCCCATCGTCGGCCACGACCTGCATTTCTCCCCAGGTCTGGCCGTTGTCGAAACTTCGTCTGAGCACAATGTCGGTATCGTCCCAATCATGGCCGTCGTTCTTCCTGGCTTCGGCGAAGGCGAGGATCGTCCCTTTGCTCGATACCGCTAGCGCGGGAATTCGGTAGAGAAAGTAGCCTCCCTCTCCAACTTTGAACAAAGCCGTTTCAACTGGCGACCCCGAGCTCTCTTGACTTTCCGGATCCGACTTTGGCGGCTCGGAACCGCTGCAGCTCAGAAGAAGGCTGGTAAGAATTACTGAGATGATCTGTTTCATGACTCAAGCTCCTTTTGATGGGTTGCCTACCCCGAGTGGCTGAGGAGATTCATTCGCCCTCCATCCACGGTGAGAATCTGACCGGTGACGTAACTGGACTCATCGCTGGCAAGAAACAGAGCGCAGTAGGCGACATCCTCAGGGGTTCCCATTCGGCCCAGAACGCACTTCTTGCTGACCTCGTCGAGTTTGCCTTTCTGAGAGGTGAGGTTGAGCATATCCGTATGAATAGCCCCGGGGCAGATCGCGTTGACGTTGATCCCATGGGAACCAAACTCCAGAGCCGATCGCTTGGTCAACGAGATGACCGCGGCCTTGGTCGCTGAGTACGGCGTGGTTTCACCCAACGAGGTCCCCATGGCGGCTAGAGACGAAAGGTTCACGATCTTTCCATACCGCCGCTCGATCATCGCAGGCGCGACTGCCTGGCAGCAGGAGATTACGCCCCTGATATTCACGGCGATCATCTCCTCCAACTGTTCATTGTCAAGGGTCAGCATTGTGCCCGAGTAGTAGATTGCTGCGTTGTTAACCAATATGTCGATCGGGCCCAGCTCCGACACGGCCCGCTCCACCATCCCCTCGACTTCGTGCTTCTCGGCAACATTGGCATGAACAGCCAGCGCCTTCCCTCCGTCGTGGCGAACCTCCTCGACCAGACTGGAGGCTTCCTCGGCGCTTCGAAGATAGTTTATGGCTACCGCTGCTCCTTCTCTGCCGAAGAGTCTGGCGGTGGCCTTACCAATCCCCCTGGAGGCTCCGGTGATCAATGCTACTCTGTTTTGGAGGCGACCGGGCATCACTTCCCCAGGCCAGCGGCAAGGCCTTCCCGAATCACCTGGACCGCCTCCATGGCGGCCTCGGGATCGATCGACAGGGGTGGGGTGAATTTGAGCATTCCTCGGCCGGTGGTGAACATCAGGACGCCACGGCGGACGGCTTCGACGGCGATCCCGTCGGCCAGTTCGATCGCTGGTTCCCCAGTTTCCGGATCCTGCAAATGGATCGATATGAACAGCCCCGGACCGTGGACGGACAGCACGTGCGTGGAGAACTCCTGCTGCAGTCCCCGCAGGGCCTCAAGCACCATACTGCCGGTCCTCGCCGAAGCTTCGACCAGGCCTTCGTCTTCGAAGGCTTCCAGGTTGGCCAGAGCGGCAGCCGCGCACACAGGATTTCCACCCTGAGTGCTGGACATCTCGCCGGGTTCAGGTTCGTCCATGACCGATGCCGGGCCGATAACGGCCGACACCGGCAGACTGGCAGACAACCCTTTTCCCAGGGTCACCAGGTCGGGTGTAACGCCGAAGTGTTCGAACCCGAAGAACTTGCCGGACCTGCCACATCCACACTGAATCTCATCGAAGCAGATCAGAATATTGTGTTGACGCCCCCAGTCGGCGAGAGCACGGGCGAATCCTTCAGGGATCGGCCAGGTAGCCCAACCCGGAATCGACTCCCCGATGAAGCCGGCGATTTTGTCGGGAGTAATGCCGTTTTGTTCGAGGGACTCGATACATTGCGCAAAGGCCCGTTCGCCGGTGGGATCGTCTCGGACATCTCCCCAGGGCCAGCGCAGTCCAAAAGGGTAGGGGATCTGGTAGTGGTTTAGCCGGCCCCGCTCGATCCAGTCTTTGGGATTCGGCTTGCCCGAGGCCGAATCGGCCCCCAGCGTGCGGCCGTGATATCCAGCTTCGAAGCTGAGAATGCCGACCTTCTCGGGATGGATCTTCATGCCGTGGCGGCGCATCAGCATAATGGCGCATTCGGTAGCTTCGGTGCCCGAGCAGAATAGGATTGCCTTCGAGTCCTCAATGGGTGACAGTGCCACCAGCTTCTCCAGCAGGCGAAGCCGTGGCTCTTGCGGAAAGGCGTAGGTAGTGAGCAGCTTGTGGTCGGCCGCCCGGCGGATGGCCTCGAGGATCCGGGGATGGGAGTGGCCGGAGTTGGCTACGATGATGCTGCTGGTCAGATCGATCCATTGGTTGCCGAACCGGTCACGCACCAGAAAGCCTTCAGCCTGATCCCAAAGCACCGGCGGCATGCCGCTCATCGAGCGCGGTTCGGCCGCACGCAGTCGCTCGATGATCGGCAGCGACTCGGGAACCGGAATGGGAGTGACAATGCGACGCCAGCGCGTCTCGACTCGCTCAGTCGGGTGAGGTTTCAGTCGGCTGACAGCGATTCCCATCAGTGCTCTCCCAGTGTGATCATGGCCTACGATGAAACTTGGACGTGGCGGTGGCCTCCAGGCCGCCGTTTCGAGCCAAGGGCTCGAAAAACGAGAAGCACGGCGGCCTGGAGGCCACCGCCACGTTCAGAGACTCTACACGCGTTCGTAGATCCAGTCTAACGACACCACCTTGATCTTGGTTGCGTGTCCCTTCTGCAGGGGACCGGGACCACCATAGCCATAATCGTAGGTGATCGCAACTTCGTCATTCCAGAAGGTAGCGGTCGGATAACAAACGCGCAGGCAGCCCGGCGCATGGGGGTACTGCTTGCGGTCTTGAGGTTGCGTATAGGCATAGTTCTTCATCAGGTACTGCCTGGGCTCTGGTGGAGGCGGCTGGATCCGGGTACGATCATCGAGCGATTCGAGGTTGCGAAAATGGGTCCAGGTCTTGCCGTTGTCTTTGGAGACGGCGGTCGAAAGGCGATGACGCATCTGACCGCTCATCATCTCCGTGGTCGAAATCTGGTTCCACACCAGCAACAGGTGATCCGTCCCGGGGATACCGATCAGCAGCTGGGGAGCGATTCCAGACGCCAGTTCCACCGGCTCTGGGCTCGACCAACTAACCCCGCCGTCTTCTGAAAAACTCTGATAGGGACGGCCCAGCTGGGTGCGGGCGATCATCATCAGCCGCCCGTCGGCCAGTTCTTCGAGGCCGGGCTCGTCGAAGGAGTAAAAGCCGTCGTGACCCTTGTTGACGCTGACATAAAGCTCGCTCAGGCTCTTCTTCCAGGTTTGACCTTCGTCGTCGGAATAGTTCACCCAGCTGTAGACGAACTGGTTTTCCTCACTCTCCGACTTGCCACTGCCGACCCAGCTGATCCATTTCAGCGTGGGCGCGACGATCCGGCCGCTGCTCAAGACGCGACAGGAAGCAGTCCGACACAACGCGAACAGAGGTTCGATGACGACCGGAGCCGACCAGGTTTTACCTTCATCTTCCGATGACCGGAACTCCACCGTGCCGTCCCGTCCGGGACGCTTTACGGGTCCACCGTAAACCAACCCCAACTTCCCGGATCTGAGGTGGAGCAGGCTGTGATGGCAGTTGTTGCGCGCCGTTGAAATCCCCTTGCCGTCCCCGGTTCGCAAGGGAGTCGTCTTGCCCCAGGTACGCCCATGGTCGTCCGAGAATTTTCCGACCATTTTGTAGTTCTCGCCGAAGAGCAGCCAGTAGCGCCCGTTGAGCTGCGAGAGCGTGGCCTCCTGTACCTTTGGTCGAGGCGGAAGGACGAAACCTTCGTGGCGCACGCCGGGTTCGCCCTTAGCTAAGACCATCGAGCTTGTCAGTCGCAGTCCTGAGGTGGCGGCCGCAGTGGCGCCGAGTTTGACGAAACCTCGGCGGGTTAGAGCAAGCTTGTCTTCTCTAGTCATTTTCATGCTCCACAGAAATGCTAGGTTTCAGGCCGTCTGAATTGTGCTATCCAGGCTAGGCTGTGAGGAATTAGCTGTCAAGCTCGCCACGCTCGAGCGCTCGAGCTCCCTCGCTTTGCGATGGCCTGTCATCAACGGGAATTCCGGATCACGCCGAATAATGGATTTGACTCCGGTCGGGAAGGCGAACTAGACTCGCCAGACGCTCAAACTCGGGTGTCACGACGTATTTCCTGGAGGCTCGCTCAATGCAGATGGGGATCGCGCTGGCGGCGGCTATCATGTTGGTCAACTCGGCCTGGGCCGAGCCGCCGAGTATCAGCTGGTCCTTCGGACCCGTATTGCCGGTTGCGCAGACCGCTCTCGGGACCACACTGGTGGATGGCAGCATCGTCGTCGTTGGTGGGACCACTTGGGTCGAGGCCCAGGACGGATCCACCAGCAAGACTTGGTTCAATCACGTCTATCGTCTGGATATCGAAGCGATGCAGTGGAGTCGGCTTCCCGACTACCCTCTGCCGATCGGATACGCATTCACGGTTGGCCTGGGCGGGAAGCTCTTCGTCATCGGTGGTCGAAGCGAGAAGCGGGGTTACGCGAAGACGTTCGTGCTCGACCTGGGACAACAGAACCCGAAGTGGACGTCTTCCGCTCCATTACCCAAACCCCGTTGGGGAGATCAGGGAGGCTCCGTCGATGGTGTGATCTACATCGTCGCTGGAACCCAAGGAGATCTCTCGAAAGAAGGAGGTGTTAGTCCCGCCTTTGATCTGCTGGCGCTGGATACGCGCGATCCGACCCAGGGATGGCGCCGAATAGCCAGCTTGAAGCCAGGTCCAACCCCTCATATAGAGTGGCGGGCAGGCGGGGTGAGCAACCGGAAACTCTACCTTTTCGGGGGTCTGAAAGCTCCCGATCCCCGCTCGTCCGAGGGTTCGTTCGTGCGAGCCTGGCACAACTTCGAACCCTGGATTCCGCAGACAAAGACGATTGCTTTCGATATTGAGAGCGGTCAATGGGAAGCCATCAAGCCGCTTCCCATTTCACTTGGATCATCCAGTTGCATTGCTGTAGGTGACGATCGCCTCCTCATCACGGGGGGTATCGAGCTGGCCATCCCCAGGGAGCGGACGCCCGATGACCGAACTCGCGCCTTCTTTTCCAACCGAAGTCTGCTCTATGATGTGAAGAAGAACCGCTACCAGACCTTGAACTCCCTACCCCTGGCAGTAGCGGATCACGGCAGCGTCTATGTCCAGGGACGGCTCTATGTTATCGGCGGAGAGGATTCGGGTTACAAAACACGAACCGATTTTGTTCAGATCGGTCGGTTCCATCCATAGTTGTTGACGGTTGGAATCGCGCTGGAAATGATCGCGATAGACTAAGTGATTATCAATCAAAGGAGACATCAAATGACCCATTCCAGGATTGCTTTGCGCCCCCCCCTGCTGTTCATCGTATTGCTAGCCTGCACCTTCTCAGGAGCCGATTTGTGGGAGGCTCGAGCTGAGAAGCAGGAGCCGTTTTTCGACGAGGTCACTCTCTTCACGGGTGGCGAGCACGGTTACGTCTGCTTTCGGATCCCAGCCATTGCGGTTAGCACGAAGGGAACCATCCTGGCTCTCAGTGAGGCTAGAAAGAATGACTGCAGAGACTGGGACGTCACTGACCTGGTGCTCAGGCGAAGCTTCGATAACGGCAAGACCTGGACCGACATGGAAGTTATCGCCACCGAAGGCCTGGAGAGTGTCAATCAGCCTTGCCCGGTAGTCGATCACACAACCGGCACCATCTGGATGCCTTTCTGCAAGAACAACCGTCGTGTCTTCATGATGAAGAGCACGGATGATGGTGCCAGCTGGTCCACGCCTGTGGACATCACCGACGATGTAGCGGACCCGGGCTGGAGCTACGTCGGTACCGGTCCAGGGCATGGCATTCAGCTGAAGAGCGGCAGGCTGGTGGTGCCCAGTTGGACCGACGTCACGCCTGCGCCCATGCCGTGGGCCCGCGACCTGGGACCTGAGTCCAGGAAGATGCTCGACCTGATTTTCCGACTGGCCCTCCCCATCATCTGGAGTCCCCATTGGATCGGACAGAACGTCCAGTCCTCCTACATGATTTATAGCGACGATCATGGAGCCACCTGGAAGAGAGGAAAAATAGCAACCGAGAACATGTCTGACGAGTGCGAGGTCGTTGAGACCGCCGATGGTTCGCTCTATATGAACGCTCGCAGTCGCCACGACACGCATCGGCGTGCCTATGCCTGGAGTCGCGACGGAGGAGAAACCTGGTCAGATGTGAAGAACGACGAGACGCTCCCGGAACCGTCCTGCCAGGGCGGTCTGGTCCGCTTTACGGATCAGACTCGATTTCAGAAGAATCGCGTGTTGCTCTCTCATCCCTTCAGCACCACCGAGCGATCGCGAATGACGGTGAGCCTGAGCTATGACGAGTGCCGTACCTGGCCCGTAAACAAGTTGATCTACGAGGGGCCGGGCGAGTACTCTGATCTTGCGATCGCCCAAGACATGACGGCTCTTCTGATCTACGGGAAGGATACCCGTCGCGAAACCGCTCAAGGCCCGCAACAGGTTCCAGGCTACGGATACGTCATGAAGACCAAGGTTGTGGTTGCTCGCTTCAATGTCGAATGGCTCACCGATGGAGCCGACAGTCTTCAAAAGAAGCCCTAGTGAGTGAATGATGAAGAAGATCCTGAGATCTCAACAGAGCGCACGGTGGATCCTAAGATCTCTTGTTGTACTGTTTACGGCACTCTCCTGGGCCAAGCTGCTGGCGGGTAGCCCCTATCTCGACGAGATGCGTCCCCGGGGGGCACAGCAGGGAAAATCCTTCACGCTGACCCTCACGGGCCGCAACCTGGGAGAGAGTACGAGAATCGTTTCACAGCTTCCTGCTACCTTCACGCCATTGACCTCACCCCAGAGAGGCGACTCGGAGACGACTCAGGAAAAGCTGCTTTTTCTGGTAGAGCTGGACTCTGAGGCCGATCCCCGTTTGTACCCGATTCGACTTGCCAGTCCTCGGGGGCTGTCAAACATCCTGCTGTTCAGTGTGGGTGTCTTTCCGGAGCGAATGGAGCAGGAAATGGGCTCGGATCGGAGCAACGACTCTCCCGAGACTAGCGAGCCGATTGATGTGCCGGGCACGGTCAACGGGACGCTGGCTGGTCCGGATCAGGATGTCTACCGGTTTGAGGCAAAGCATGGAGAGCGCTTCGTGATCGAGGTCGAGGCGCGCCGGGCGGGTTCCGCCCTGGATCCGGTAATCCGGGTCCTCGATGCCAACAAGCGGCAGCTTGACATGAACAATGATGCCCTCAGTCTGGGAGTCGACTGCCGTCTGAACGTCCTGTTCCCGTCAGACGGCCTCTATTACGTGGTCGTTCATGATGCCAAGTTCAGCCGCCAGGACGAGAACTTCTACCGGCTCAAGTTAGGCTCTTTCAGCTATGCAGAGGGTCTTTTTCCACTGGGCTGGAGAAGAGGAGAAAAGGCCTCGGTCCGTCTGCTGGGGGGGAATCTTACTGAACCCACAGAAGTCGAAGTGGACTTAAAGGGCGTCCAAGGTGATTTCGTAATGATCTCGGTTCCCGGTGCCCCCGGAGGGCTTCCCATCCCCTTTGCGGTCAGTGGCTTGCCCCAGGTTCTGGAGCGCCCGGACGAGAAACTGATGTCTCTGCAGCCGGCGACTGAGGTGCACGGGCAGATCTCCATGCCAGGGGAGGTTGACCGCTACCGTCTGGCGGTCACTCCAGGAGAAGAGTGGCGACTCGAGCTGAAGGCTGCGGGGCTAGGGACGTCTCGCCTCTTCGGCAGGCTGACCGTCTTTGATAAGAACCACAACAGGCTTGACTCGGCTGGGGATAAAGTCCCGAAGGGGGCCGATGGAGCCCTGATCGTCCACGGTCGAACGAGCCCGGATCCGTACCTCAACTTCAAGGTCCCTTCGGGAGTCCATGAGGTCGCCGTGACCGTGGAGGATCTGGTTGACCGAGGGGGGCCCCTCTTCGGCTATCGCCTCTCCGCCCAAAGGCAGGCCCCGGACTTTACCCTCGCGCTGGATACAGCCTATGTGAACGTGCCCGAAGGGGGCACCGCTTTGGTCGACGTCACCGCCCAACGGCGGGGGTATATGGGCCAGATTAGGCTCAGCTTCTCTGACGTCCCAAACGACCTGATCGTGGAAGGGGGCGCCATTCCTTCGGAGCTGGATGACGCGGACCGTCGATCTAGCGCAAGGAAGGGCGTTTTGACCCTGACCGCGCGACAGGGAGCCAAATTGGATCGGTCCGAGTTGACCCTCATAGGCGAGGGAGTGCTGCCGGACGGGTCCGTCATCCGTCGTCGAGCGCCCGGTCCAGGATTGATCACTCAGATTCGTTCTGGAACGGGTATCCCCGACACAACTTTTCGCTATCTAGAAGAACGGTTCACGGCCCCGTGGTTGGGTTTCAGTCTGCCGCTGATGGTCACCAAGGAGATACCCGTCGAGTTAGTGGTTGAGGGACCTCGCCAGGTCCAGCTAGTGCAGGGTATGACCTACGCGCTGAAATGGCAATTCCTATCCAGAGACCCCGGCATCCAGCCCCCGCTCCAGGTAGAAACCAAGAGTTATGGCGCCTCCGAGGTGAACGTGAGAATCCCTGAGACCGACGCCGAAAACAAGGAAACCGGAGTGGTGTACGTGGACACGACGATGGGCACCAAAGTCGGGAAGTTCAATCTGGTAGCGTCTGGTGAAGTGGAGATTCAAGGCAGCAAGCACACGATCTACTCGCCGGCCACCACGATTGAGGTAGCGCAAGGCTACAGGATCATACCCTCACCGGAGGGCGTGATTCTGCGCCCCGGGAGCCGAGCCGAGTTGGTGGGAAAACTGGAACGCAACCCGCTGTTCAGCCAGGTGGTTACTATCAAGCCTGAAGATTTTCCTCTCGGAGTCTTTTGCCAGTCGACGCAGGTCTTGGGTAATGAAGTCGAGTTTCGGGTCCCCTGCGAGGCAAGTGAATCGGTTGAACCCGGGGAGTTCAGCATCGAACTGACTTCCTCTTCGACCCTTGCAGGAAGAGATGAGGCACAGGTTCCCTATGCGATTCCCCCCGTTTCGGCCCGGCTGGTCGTGCCCGTCTCGAATGAGCCTGAACAGGCGCTCAAGTCAGAGCGGTAAGATCAGCCGATCAGATACTCTGCCCGGGGACCCCGAGGATTGTGCTGTTGTCCGCTCTCTCCTCGGAACTTGGCCTCCTCTTGCAAGCTTTTCAAGCCGTGCGCGGCTCTGTTGCCTTCAGCTGTTTCCGGTACTGTTCACTACTCACTGTTTTTCACTGTTCACTGATTCGCGTTAAGACTGCGGCTCCTTCTTCGTCAACAGCTCCTGCAGGGAGAACTTCTCGAATACCAGGTCGGACTGGCTGCCTTCATAGACGATGCCGATGTGGCTGTCGTCTACGCGGCTGATGCTCGGATACCCACGCCCAAGTCCTTCGTCCAACAGGATCCGGTACTCTGCTGGCCAGGACTCGCCCTCATCGAAGCTGATCTGGAGGGTGTGGTGGGTGCGACCCTTCTTGGTGTGCGGATTGGCAAAGAGCAGGATGTTCTTCGGTTGTCCCTCCTCCTCGTATTCGAATCGATACAAACTGGCGTTGCAGTTCGGCTCGATCAAGGTGTGATCCGTGGAGTGGGGGCTCCAGGTCTGCCCCAAATCCTGGGTGACGTAGACGGCACGATAGGGTTTCGAGTTGTCAATATTACGCATGTTCAGCATGAGGGACCCATCGCTGAGTTGGACCGCCTGGCACTCGTTGCCGCCGCTAAAGGCGTGGTTGCTGAGCGTCCAGGTTGCCCCGTGATCGCGGCTGTACATGATGTTGGAGAAGGGATAGCCATTTTCATCCCTTCCCTGACTGGGCATCACCAGAGTACCGTCTCGCAGTGTAATGCCCTGGTTGGGTGCCGGGGCGAAAAGCCACCATTCAGGCTTCTTGAGTTTGCGGGTGAGATTCTCTGGCTTGCTCCAGGTCAGGCCATCGTCCTTCGAGCGCACCATCAGGAACTGAGCGCTCTTGCCGATCTCGTATCCGGGTTCCGAGCCGTCGTCCACCCACTGATGCTTGCCGAGTTTGCCCCACATCCAGACGGCGGCACAGAAGATCTCTCCGGTCTCCTGATCCACTACGATCCCGGGGTCGCTGACGCCGTTTTCTTCCGGTGGCAGATCCCCATACTCCCCCATGTCCATGATCACGCGCTGGGGCTCCCAGGTGCGTCCACCATCGGTGCTGCGGCTGAGTCCGATGTCGATGTCTTCCTGCAGGTCGCGGGACTTGCGGTGGCGCATATCGTAGACACTGAGGAGTGTTCCTTTGGGTGTGGTCGCCAGGGCGGGGATGCGATAGGTGTGGACTCCGTCATCCATGTGCTGTCTGAGGGCCACCCCAACTCGCTTGCGGATTCCTGGCGTGTCGTCTTCTGCGGGTGCGAGTTCACCGGCCGATGTTCCGACCGAGGTGCAGACAGCACCCACCCGGTGGGACAGATCCGCCGTTGGACTCAGCTTGCAGGACAGCCAGAAGACATTGGTCCCAGCACTCAGCATCTGATCTCCTTCGAAGGTCAGCTGCTGGGAGGGCTTCAGCGGAGTCCCGAAAGAGGTTGCGGTTGCGAACTCGCGTTCTGTTCCGGAGTAGAACAGCTGAACGGATTCGACTTCCTTGATATCGTCGGTCCCGCTCAGCGTAAAGGTGAAGGACTGCGCCTGGACTCCCTCCTGATCCGCCTGGACGATCACCTGGATCAGCGCATTATGTTCCTTCCGAATCAGGACGGGGTGAACGCGCTGTGTCGTCGAGACCTGTATGCCCTCAGGCCGAGTGGTGCACGACAGGTTGATCAATAGGATCAAACTGCAGGTCATCAGACCCAGAGAGAACAGGCCAAAGGAACATCTGATGGGATTAATCATGCTGGAATCTCCTTGTGTCCATGTGATGTGGGAAGACCGTATGTTAGCATGTTTCCGTAATCGTCTTCGATACCTCGGTTCCAACCACCGCGACATCAGGAGCAGTTGACATGACCGAAGAGACGGACTTGAACGGGCAGGTTGCCCTGGTCACCGGCGGAGGACGAGGAATCGGCCGCGCCCTGGCCCTGGGGCTGGCAGCGGCGGGCGCAGCGGTGGCCGTCAGCGCCAGGACCGAAGCGCAGCTGGCTGAGACGGTGGAGCTGATCGCCGGGAGTGGTGGTCGTGCTGAGGCCTTCCCTGCAGACGTCTCTGATCGATCGGCGGTAGAGGAGATGGTGGCAGCGGTCGAGCGTGATCTCGGCCCCATCGACCTCCTGGTGAACAACGCGGGGGTGCCCGGTGCCCCTGGCCGCGATTGGGAGGCCGACCCGGACCTCTGGTGGCGAGTGATTGAGATCAATGTGCGGGGGCCGTTCCTCTGCTCCTGGGCGGTACTGCCGGGAATGATCAAGCGGCGGCGCGGCCGCATCGTCAACGTCTCGAGCAGTTCCGCCTATCAGTCCAATCCCTACCTGTCGTCCTATCCGGCTTCCAAGGCCGCGCTCACGAACATGAGCAGATCCCTGGCAGATGCGACCAGGGAGTACGGAGTCAGTGTCTTTGCCTACTGTCCCGGACTGGTGAGAACGGAGATGACGGATTTCATGGAAGGATCACCAGAGCTGCCTGAAGTAGCCACTGCTACCATCCGAAAGGCATTCCAAACGGGCTTCTCCGTGCCCCCCGAGACCTCCTCGGAGGGACTTTTGTTTCTTGCCTCAGGTAAAGCGGACGCGCTGACCGGGCGCCATCTGGATGTTCGCTGGGGCTTAGAAGAGATCGCCGCCCGAGCCGAGGAGATCGAACAGAAGGACCTGTATGTACTGACCCTTCCCCAGGAGTAGTCCAGGCAGGAGCCAACCTGCCCGCTCTAGATCCCCCTTGCCGGTGCCCGTGCCTTTGCCCGGACTTCATCTATTGATCTGCATCAGGATCGCGACCAACGGGTCACATTGAGTCGACGGTAAGTTCGCATATCTTGTCGCTACTTACCGCGAGCGTGACGAGACAGAACACCAGAACGGGCAAAGGCAAGGGCACGGGCAAGAAGAGGGCGCCAAACACTAGCCGCGGGCGGCACTCTGGCCACTCGGTGTCTGGTAGTCGTGAGGCAATAGGTACTTAATGCTGAACCACATGACACCCACTGACAGTATCGGAGCCACACCAATCGATGCCAGGATCTGGTCCAGACCCACCCCGGAGTCAGCAACGCGGCCAATAATCGGGTCTCCCCAGGATCCAAAGACCCCCGATGACAGGTTCAGCAATCCAATCGCGGTGGCCCGGGCCTTGGGATCCACGATTTCGAAAGTGCAGGTCCACAGGTTGGCCTGATACATCCCTACGCCAAAACCGAGAACGAGCATCGCCGCCGCCATCACGGTCTGCGATTCCGTGGTCGCGATGACAATAAGTGCGGGTCCACAGCCGATCAACCCGATCAACTGCACTATTGTTCGGCCGGTCTGTGATCGAACGGCCCAGTTGTCTGCCCACTTTCCACCGCAAAAGAGGCCGAGGACGGTGGCCGATTGAATCCAGATGGTCGCCTGGAGACCGGCGTCGGCTAGACTCAACCCGAAGTGATCGGTCAGATACCGCGGAAGCCAGTACTGCACTGCGCTGATGACTACCCCTGTACTCACGAAGACGAAAGCGATCGCCCGATAGGTGGGGATCCGAAGGACCGAACCCACCGCCTGCCAGCGGCCCATCTCGGTCTTACCATCGTCGACTTCATCCCCTCGATCTGTCCTCCGAGGCTCTCTGAAGAAGATCAATAGAACCAGAGCGACCACTCCTCCCACAGCGGCAAACAGAAAGAACGACATACGCCATCCGGCCACCTCCAGGTCAGGCGAATCTGAGAAGAAGGCCGGGACGTTCCAGACCGCTTTGTCAGCCACCATTCCACCCAGCCAGCCCGCCACCACCAGCGAGAAGTTGTACGAGACCAGGTAGATCCCAACTGCCGTCGAGCGAGTTCGCGGAGTGAAGCAATCGGCAATCACGCTGGCGATGGCAGGAACACTGGGTGACTGCGCCAGCGCCAGCAAAATGCGGAGTGCCAGCAAGCTTTCGAAGCTTCGAGCCAGCCCCATTAGTCCCAACGCGACCGTGCTCGCGACCAGACTGACGAGGAGTACTGTTCGCCGCCGATAGCGGTCTCCTAGATATCCCACCCAGAGCTGAGCCAGGCAGTAGGGGAGCACGAATCCCCATCGCAGGAGACCCAATTGGAACTGGTCCAGCGCCAGATCATCCTGCAGCGGGGGTTGAAAATAGTTGATCAGGTTGCGATGCACATAGAGGGCAAAGTAGTTCAACGAGACGAGCGTCAGAAGGAGCCACCGGTCCGGCGTGCCCCGGCTCCCCTCAGATCCCAATCCTGCCCGCTCTTGCACAGTGCCCTCTCAATCCAACCAATCTGTCAGGGTCTTGCTAACTGTAGAGGAAATTCGGAGAATGGTCGAGGTTCCTGTCCAGCTCAAGTAAATCCAGAGGCGATACGGGAAACGCGTCCACGTTATTTTTTCTTACCACAAAGGAACGACGAGCACGACACTTATCTTGGAGGATCTGAACATGAGCAAACCGTCGAAGGTCTCTCGGACGCGGCGTGACTTCATCAAGCAGTCCGGAGCAATTGCTTTGGCGGTGGGCTGGCCAGGCAGGGTCACGGCCGAGGAAGAAAAGGGGTTGCGCTTCTCCGGCATGGTCACCGCCGGAGATTGGGCGGTCAGCGATCATTCCGCCCATCGCTTCAAGCAGGAACCCGCCGAAGCCGTCAAGTACATCATCGACCGCATGGCAGAGGCTGGCTTCAGCCGTGTGTACTGGCGGACCACCGACGGCTGTGGGCAGACCCTCTATCCCAGCAAGATCACCAATGCCGCCCAGCAGTTTGTCGTGGACGCCGAGCGGTTTCCCGAACAGTTCCACATCCTGGAGAGTTTCATCAACAGCGGCCGTGCCTTTGATTTCTCGAAGTTC
Organism: Acidobacteriota bacterium; assembly: GCA_965219005.1. Taxonomy (GTDB): domain Bacteria; phylum Acidobacteriota; class UBA6911; order RPQK01; family JAJDTT01; genus CAUZIZ01. The sequence continues at coordinate 2,454,966 of CBDCMS010000004.1, forward strand.
AACTCGGTCACCGTGGCCCGCGATCTGGCTCACCAGGCGGGGCTGGAATTCTGGGCTTGGCACGAGCACGCCGAGGACCATGGGGCGGTGGGTCAGATCAGCGACAAGGCGCTGGAACATCCCGAGTGGTTGACCTTGAACCGGGATTCCCGGCGCTCGGCATGTCGCTTCTCCTGGGCCATTCCGGAGGCAGTCCAGCATCGGGTGGATCTGGCGGCTGAGGTGTTGAGTCTAGGAGTGGACGGGCTGATGTTCGATTTCGTCAAGAGCATGACCAGCACACCAGGCAAGGGAATCGCGGCGCATTTCGACGACAAGGGTGTGTGGTACTGCACCTACGATGCGCCGGCCGTGGATGCGTTCAAGACCAAGACGGGTCGCGACCCTTTTCAGATTCCGAACGGCGATATCGAGTGGGTGCAGTTCCGAGCAGACTATATGACTGGATTCGTTCGTCAGGTTCGCGAGATCCAGAGAGGGAAGCACCCGAAGGCAAAGATCGGCGTGTTCGGTTGCCCCCGGGGCCGACCGGGGCTGGCCACGAACGACAAGATGATCCCGCTTGCGGACCCGTTGAGAGCCTACCTGGAGGACCACGATACCTGGACACGGGACGGCTTGATCGATGAGTTCGTCACGGCCTACGGTGACTTCAAGGGATGTCCCACCAAGGAGCGTATCCGCGACATGGTCAGCGACTCACGCAGCCGCGTCCATCCGCCAGCGCTCTATAACGGCGTACAGCTACAAGTCTACAAGAAAGACGAAGAATGCAGCATGTTGCAACGGGCCCGAGCGGCCAAGGATTCGGGTTGTAAGGAAGTGGTTCTTTTCGAGACCACTCCGATAGAGGCGCAGAAGAAGTGGAACCTCGTTAGAAAAGCGGTGGATGACCTGGGGTGATGCCTGAGTCAAGCGTGCCTGGAGGAGGAATGAACCGGAAAGCGGATGTAATCATTGTAGGTGGAGGTGTGACCGGGTTGAGCACCGGTTTGCACCTGAAAGAACTGGGTGTCGAGGATGTTGTGATTCTGGAAAGGCATTCTATCGGGTCCGGGCAGTCAGGACGTGCGGCCGGTGTCCTTCGCGGGACGGTTCGACACCCGACGGTGTCAGAGACACAGCTCGAGGGGCAGAAATTCCTTCAGTCCTTTGAAGCACGCTACGGGATTCCCATCCGGGTAAACCAGACTGGGTATATGCTGGTGGCAACCGAAAACGAGCGGGAACACGTGGACAGCACGTTTGAGGTGGCCAACCGGGCCGGCTGCGAGTTGAAACGGATTGATGCCGAAACGGCGGCAGAACTCCAACCAGGGCTGGGTGTGGAAGAAGGCTGTATCTACCTCTTCGAGTCGGGTGGGATCTATGTGGATCCGATGCCGGCCACCCATGCTTTCTTCCTCGCAGCCCGTAGTTTGGGAGTGCGCGTCCTCGAAGGATGCGAAGTTGGCAATATTCTGGTGCGAGATGGGAAGGTCTACGGAGTAGAGAGTGCGATAGGAATCTTCGAGGCCCCCATAATCCTGATCGCCACCTCTGTTTGGGGGCAGCCACAACTGGCCCGGCTTGGCGTTGATGTTCCGGTGCGTCCCCATATTGCGGAAATGGCCTTCTTCCAGCTTCCTCTCGACTCAGATTACCGCCTCAACCGTACAATCTTCGACGCCCGAGCGAACTTGTACATGCGTCCTGAAGCTGAGTCCCAAATGTTCGTCGGCCGGAGAGAAAGCGATTATTACGAAAGCAACGGCACACCCGTCGATCCCGACAACTACAAGCAGACGGCCAACTTTCATTCCCTAGAGGAGATGCACAAGAATCTGAAAATCACCCTCCCCTTCATGAGCGATGGGTTCGTGCACCGCACCTACGCCTGTACCTACGACGTTACTCCCGATGAAATGCCAATCCTGGATAGGGCCGGATCTGTCAGGGAGCTCTATTTTGCCATCGGTTTCAGTGGAGGGGGATTCTCGACCTCACCCTGGGTGGGTAAGCGGATGGCCAGTTTCATGGCGGAGGGAATGAAACCCAAGGCGCTGAAAATATTCGGGCTGGATCGATTCGCCAAAGGGGAATTGATTCGATGGAGTAACACTGCCGACTGAAGAGCTCGAGCTCTTTAGTTGACTATCCAGGGCGCTGTCGCTCGCTCTCCGGTGCTGTGCGAGAGTCTACAACCTTTATGCATAAGGGTATACGGCCTAGTTGCGCTCGCTTAAATTGGATTTGGAGGGCGCTGTACGGGCATCGGCGGCGCTGGGTCCAGTCACGGGAAGTGCTGCATGGGGGGGAGTGGCTCTGGGCACCCTGATCAGCTGCTACGTGTATGGCTGGGGATTCGAGGAAGCCAAATCGTTGCTGGACACCTGTCGCACCCGTTATCGCCCCCAGCAGATCGGCTGCTCCTGGGAGGAAGCGCTCCAGGTCTTGCAAAAGCTGCCGCGCGCCAGCCAGCAGCTGGTCCCCAACCACAACTACTTCCAGCGCTACCCCATAGACACCCCCACCTTCGAATCCCTCCAAGCCGCCATCGAAGAATGATAGGACCTCTATTTGGAGGTTCTATTAGTTCTCCGCGGACACTGACACCGGTGCTCCTAGGTGGGCGCTTTGGAAGATGGCGTCGATGACGCGCATGTTGGCCAGGCCGTTGTCGGCTGGAAACGAAAGGGGGCGGTCCTGGAGTATGTCGTCGGAGAAAAATTCCACCGCCCGGCGCCACTGGTGCACCCCTTCACAATCGATCCTTTCCCAGGACGGATTGACCGCCGCGTTGTCACTCAGGTAGTAGCTGGAGCCCTCCAGCGTTGCCTCTCGATAGGTCTCGACCTGGGCATAGCCCTTGGGAGCGAAGATCTGTCCCCGCTCTCCGAAAACCTGATAACTTTGGCTATAGACGCCCGAGCCCAGGGAAAAGCTGCAATCAGGTGGGCGCTGCCTCCACCGACAAATTCCAGAGTGGCCGTCGTCCGGACATCCACCCCGGCTTCGGGGTCGATCTGCATGCGCGCGTAGACGCGCACCGGCTCGGCTCCAAACAGGAAGCGGGCCGTGTTCACGCTGTAGCAGCCCTTGTCCATCAGGACTCCGCCCTTCAGCTCGCGACTCAGCCGAATGTCTCCAGTCGGGGGGAAATCAGAGGAGTGAGTGGACGTCATCCACAAGACCTGGCCGATCTGACCGTCCTCGATACGCTTCCGGATCTCCAGGTTCTGGGGATGAAATCGGTTGGCAAACAGTTCCATCAAACGCACTCCGTTTCGGGAACTGGCCTCGATCATCTCGGCAGCTTCCCCGGCGTCTCCGGCCAGCGGCTTGTCGCAAAGCACCTGTTTGCCATGCTCGGCGGCCTGGATGGTCCACTCCTTGTGCAGGGAGTTGGGCAATGGGATGTAAACGGCATCCACCTCCGGGTCCTCCAGAACCCCGAGATAATTGCCGTATGAGCGCTCGATACTAAAATCCGCCGCTACCGTGCGCGCCTTGTCCAGGCTGCGGCTGCCCAGCGCGACCACTCGGGCGTTGCATGACCCCTGAATGCCCGGGATCATAGCCTTACAGGCTACGCGGGCGCAGCCGAGCACTCCCCATCGAACTACTCTTGTCGTCATTGTTTGTCAGTCCTCTCAGTCAGCCACTGAAAAACCGTGTGTGCACCAACCGTTAAATCGTCTCTCCAGGACTCCACGACAAACCGTCGCCGGACCCAGGGCGTGAAGCCCTGGGCTGGTGTTCCTTCGCTCCTGCCGGGACTCGAGATCGAAGGCTGGTTGAATCTCACCGGACTTGTACGATCAACGGCATTTGGGAAACACACCCTGACAAACGAAACTCCATCCAATCCGAGTTTTTTGGGACAAGCTCATCCTTACCCCAGCAATTCGTGACCTAGATGGCCACACCACGAGGGCCGAGCGTGGCGCTGGTATCCCTGCCGGCGCTCTCGCCTTCCCGAATGGCACCGCCTGGAGCCTGGGAGGCTGTCCCACGGGCAAACCGGCTTGCCGATATTTGAAGGGCTAAACTCCAGGGACGGTCGGGAAAGTCCCAGCCCACATCCTCCCTACGAACTGCCGGCCAAAGCCTCTAGCCGGGCCGCCAAGGGTTGATATTGCTCGGCCTCCTGGTAGGACGCCAGCACCCGGTCGATCTGGGAGAACACCTTCTCGAAAGCATGGGCGTAGGCATCCAGCAAGGGAGTGTCGTTGGGAGGTATCAGCCGGCGCAAGGCGAAGGCCTTCTCCAGGCACCGGAAGGACTGGGGATACTGGTCCAGATGGTAGGAGACCTCCCCTCCCGGGCCGTTCCAGGGACTGCCCTTGCCGTAGCCGGTCTTCTGCTGAAACAGCGGCTGGGCCGGAACCGGAACTTTTTGCCAGAGCATGGCATCCACGTTTTCGACCTTCAAGGCACGCAGCACACCGTTGCGCAGCTGGCCCGGTTCCACCTTCAGACCCAGAGGAATCGGGTCCACGTGCACCATGTAGTGATAGTAGGTGTGGGTGCCGTCATCCGGCTCCGAGGGAAGGATCAAGCCTTTCAATTCCTTCAGTTTTCCAGTCAGATATCGAGCGTTGCGACGGTAACCCACCAGGGATTCGCCCAATCGGCGCAGGCGAATCCGAGCCAGAGCCGAGTTGACTTCCGGCAGTTTGTAATTCCAGCCCACGATGCGCGACATATACTCCCGGTCCGGAGACTTCATGTCGGTCCCTCGTTCGCCAAAGAGCCGGATCATGGCCGCCCGCTCATATATCTCCGGATCGTTGGTGGTGAAGAGTCCCCCCTCCCCGACCATGAGCTGCTTGGTGGTGGTCATGGCGAACCCGGCAGCGTCTCCCAGGGTTCCGACTTTGCGTCCCCGGTACTCGGTCCCGTAGGCCTGCGCACAATCTTCGATCACCCGCAGGTTGTGGCGCTTTGCTAACTGAAGAATCTCATCCATGTCGGCGGCCAGACCGTACAGGTGAACCACCATGATGGCCTTCGTTTTATCGGTGATCTGGGCTTCGACCGCGACCGGATCGATCAGATGGGTCAGGGGATCGACATCGGCGAAGACCGGGATGGCATTGTGGTGCAGCACCGCCATGGCAGAAGCCACGAAGGTGATGGCCGGAACGATGACCTGATCACCCGCCTCGACTCCCGCGCCGGCCACAGCACAGTGCAGGGCCGCCGTGCCGCTGTTGACCACCAGGCAGTGATTGGCACCCAGCCAGCGGGCGAATTCCTGCTCCAGCGCATCCGCCTGGGGCATCCCCACCGGCATGGCGATGCTCAGGTGTCCGCTTCGAAGCACCCCACTGACCGCTTCGACTTCTTCGTCATTGGCCTTGCGGTAACGCTCCCAGTCGTGAGTCAGCAGATCGGGAGTTACCGCCGGTGTGCCACCTTCCAGTGCTAGTTTCATGTATTCCTCAATCAGGCTAATGAGTGGATCATTCTTTTAGGGTGCTGGCCGATCGAAAATCTTACCTGCGAAACAGAGCTGTGACCGACAGCGAGCCGGCGAAACTGAACATGGTGACGTTCACCCGGGAAGAATGGCTACTGCAGTTGCAAGGACGCGTTTCGGTGCTGCTCCACCCCAGCGGGGTGGGATGAACGATAGCCCAGCGATTCATCGCTGGGAAGAGGGCGCACATACTCTTTCATCCTGGAGGGATGACTGAAAGAAACCGTGTTCGATCTTACCGTTGAGTCGTCCCTTCAGGATTCCACGTCAAGTCGCTGCCGGGGCTCCTGGATCGCACTGGTGACCTCCCATATCCCGGATCCGGGAGAGGACGTGAAAGAAAAAGCGGAATGAAATAGCCCGAGACCCCAAAAAGCGAACGGACCTTTCTCCTAGGAGAAGCAGGATAATCACGATTTTAAGGGCAAAGGTTTGCATTTGAATAAACTCCAGAGAGTCAACAACTGACTTATTGAACTTGAATGAAAATAGGGTTGGAGTAGAACCATAGATCTGTCCAGGGATTCTCTCCTGGGGGATCTGGTTCAGGTTCCAACTGTGTTGTATTGGTTCCTCGCACACGCAGATAGAGGTTGCCAGTTACATTTTCCAGGTTGTAAGTCATTGTTTTATATTCAGCGTTAACAGACCAATTATCCTGATTGAAGCGATGAAGTACACGGGTGCTGGGATTGCGGTCATGAGTAGGGTCGGGGCCTAGCCCAGTAACTTTTCCTATGATGAGATCAACTCGTGTTACTACAGGATTATCTTTATGGTGGTTGTTTTTTTCAGGATCCCTCAGCTTAATGGTAATTCCTACATCAGTACCAGATGAAACTTCAAGACTACCTCCGATTTGAGCAGTTTTGCTTCCGAACTGAGCTGATACATCAAGTTCCGAGATCAGGTCGCCAGTTGTGACAAAGACGCGGCCAGACCTGATTCCCTCTAGAATGGCATCATAGGATTTTTCAGCATGGACATAAGTTTTAGAGAATTCGCCAGGCCAGAAATCAGATCCGCCTTCGGTGTAGTGCACATGAGAATCAGAATTGGCCGTGATCCACCAATGCCGACCTTCGCCCAGCATTGAATCCCAGAAACCGCCAAGCCGGGCGGTCATAGGATCAAATCCACCTCTAGTTGGTAATTGGCTGTAGCCACCACGAAAACCCTCCGGTTTGGGTGTGTCGTCTGGATTGAGTGTGGAGGCTTGGTGGCCTGGAGCCCCAGCCATGCCAACTGAGACTTCGGGTGCGGTGTCATTCCATTTCCGGAGCTCAGCTGGATCATCTAATCCATATTGTTTACCTTCTTGGGCAGAACGAGAGGGATGATTAGCGATCAGAATAGGCTTTGGTTTCAACTTGTTCATGAATTCAAGAGCTTGAATCATTCTAGGCTCAGTGTCCCTTTCTGGGTCAATAGGAAATGCTTCAGCTCTGTCAAATTTTGACTCAATTAGAGCTAGCTGTTGTGCCTCATTGTCAGCATTGGGAATAATGAGACTACTATGATCAGCTCCTGGAGAGTTCAGTTCGAGTCCAAAAAACTGAATTACTTCAGGGACAAGCTCCCGAGAAAGTATCAATTCTGGATAAGCTTTTTCCAAGTTGACTTTACTGTGATTAGGACCACCATGATCAGTTGCTACCATCCAGGAAAGCCCAGACCGTCTGGCCATGAGTGCATTCATTGGAATCGGATAAATGGCCCCACCACCAATAATAGGTGAAGTCCTAAGAGGGTCGGTTTCAGAGTTAAAACTGACGCTAAACCGGCTATGAATGTGGTGGTCACCTGCTATCCAACTAGCCTCCTTATCTACTTTAATTTCTTTTTCAGTGATGCAACTATGGAATAACAAGAGAAACATAGTTCCTAGAAGACATAGTCGAAAATGCATTGTTGGAGAAAAATTAACCTCCGTTTTTATGATATTCATCGACCTTATCCTCTTACCGAAACTCAACCTGATGCCAGCCCTGGGTTTCCACCTTACTTGCTTCTAGGGGAGGTGGGGCAAAGGCATAGAAGTAACATAGATCCTCATCACCGTCATTGAAAGGATGAATAGGAATTTGGTTCTTGGTTCGATTCTAGGACGAGAGTGGAATCAGGCCAAAAGGGGTTGAAATGAGGTGGGTTGGGGGAGGAATGTGGAGCCAGGGCTCGAGATCCTGTGACGGTGCTGACAGTGGGAACGAGAGCAGGGGAGAAACGGAGAAACGCGGAGAGGGAGGCAGAAAACGGACACAGGGATATTCGATGCCGACTGAAGAGGTCGAGCTCTTCAGTCGGGCCAATCCGGGACCTCGTCCCAGAAGAGCGCGTCACTGGAGGCTCGGATGGCCTGAGCCTGCTGGGGCGAAAGCGAAGCCAGGAAGCTTTCGAGTTTTTGAGGGAAGAGTCGGGGTGGGGGAGCGCGTTGGGGCTGCTCCCAACGATCGAGGTGTTGGAGGATCTTTCGAATCACGCTGCTTTGTTCGATCACCGCAATGATTTCAAGGGCGTGACCGCATTGAGGACATTCCAAAGGGTCGATCTCATACACCTTGCGCAGCAACCTCGCCCAGCTGCGACGCCGCTGCTGGGAGAGCTGCTCGGCGGCTGAGGGCTCCTCCGAGTCCGCGGCCGGGGAGGCGCCCTTGGCCGAGGCCGGGGTGGAGGCTTGGCGCCGCTTCCCACGCGAGGCGTTGGAATAACGGCCATAGTAACGACTCATCTGTTCTCCCGGGTCGGGAATATGCGAGGTCACCAACGCGATCCAGTCCAGGGCATCCAGGGTGCGGCTGACACCCTTGGCAGTGCGGTATTCGATCCGACCCTGCTCGGGATCGTACTGCAATCGGCTGGCGGCGAAACTGGGGCGGAGGATATAGGCGGCCAGATGCTGAAAGAGGCCAGTGAGCACTTCCGAATCGACTTCGCCCATCGAGCCCACACTCCCGTCGGGTGTCCAAGCGGAATCGCTGGTTGGCGTCGGAGACGGTAAGCGTCCTCGAGTCACTCAGCAAACATCCACGGCGAAACCGATCCGAAACGCTTCCGGAGCCTGATTCGACGGGATTCTCCCTGCCAGGGCAGACCGAAGCACTCACCTCTGTTAAGATCCCAGCCGAGTTCTGAACAGACCAAAGGACGCAAGGAGGTGGATCGTGGAGACGAGTCTGATTGGGCGAACCGCGCTGATCACAGGTGGTGGAACTGGAATCGGAGCTGCTATTGCACAGGGGATGGCAGCCGAGGGGGCCAACGTCGTCGTCAACTACAGCCGCAGTGAGCAAGAGGCCACGGAAACAGTCTCCGCGATCAAAAGTCAGGGCGGTAGGGCAATTGCGGTCCGCTGTGATGTGAGCCAGTCGGAGCAAGTCCGAGCAATGTTTCAGCGGGCCGTCGAGGAATACGGCCGCGTGGACATCTTGGTGAATAACGCCGGCCTGGTGCCCCCGAAACTGAGTACGGCGAACATGCCCGAAGACATCTGGGAAAAGACAATCGCAGTGAACCTAAAGGGAGTCTTCCTTTGCTCCCAGGCAGCGATTGCGCAACTACCCGACAAGATTGGCCGCATCATCAACATCACCTCGATCGGCGCATTCTCGGGAAAGGGAGGACCCGCCTACGGTCCCTCCAAAGCAGCGGTTAACGCTCTGACACGAGACATGGCCTATGAGCTTGGCCCCCGTGGAATCACCGTTAACGCAATCGCCCCCGGCATCATCGACACACGTATTCACCGTGATGGTACTCCACCCGACCAATACGCCAAACTGATCGAGCTGATTCCGCTGGGACGGGATGGCAAGGTCGACGATCTAGTGGGTTTGGCCGTACTGCTGGCCTCCGACGCTGGGAGCTTCATCACGGGTGACATCATTCACGTCAACGGTGGGATGTTGATGCACTGAAATCAGATCAACGCTTGTCTCTTACCTCTTCAGCTTCACGAAAACGCCGTTCGGAAACGCTCCATAGCCCGGTAATCATCGCCTTCCGGAAACGCTTCCATTCCCACATGCCCGGCGTAGCCAACTTCGCGCAGCGCTTGCGCGACACGCGGATAATTGATCTCACCCGTGCCTGGTTCATGTCGGCCCGGTACATCCGCCACGTGGACATAGCCAAGGTGGCTCGCTGCTTGACGGATGAGTTCGATCACATTGCCTTCTTCGACCTGAGCGTGATAGATATCCAACAGCAGTTTGATACGCGGACTGCCCACTTCCTCGATCAACCGTAGCCCGTCTTCGACCAACGGAAGCGGGTATCCGGCGTGGTCGACTTTCGTGTTCAGCACTTCGAAGCTGAAGTTAACGTCGTGTTTCTCGGCCAATTCGGCCAATCGGCAACAGGACTTGTAGGCCGTGATCCACATCGTGGCCGGATGCTGAGCAATCGAATGAACGATCTTCCCCTCTGCGCTGATCTCTCCGGTGGCAATCGCCAGGTTCCGGCAGCCGAGTTGAGCGGCAACGTCAAGGTTGTACCGGACTCCCTCGAAGAAGCTCTTCACACCGTCCGGGTGCACGATGCTTCCCTGGCGCCAACCCGGTAGGGAGCTGATCGTGATGTTTGAATCGGCAGCGATTTCGCCCAGTGCGTTATCCTCCCAACCCCAAAGATCGACCAAGAAGCCAGCACGCGCAATCTCACGCACACGCTGGAGAAAAGGAAGGCCTTGTAGAAAGGTGCCTGCGCAGACTGAAAGTTGAAACATGGGTTTATTCCGGTTTGTCGAGCATCCTGTATCCGACCTTACACTCTGATGGCGACCGGGCGCGTCACATCGCGTCGCGGAACCGGCCCAACCTATCCACCAGCGTCTTGAATTCTAGGTTCACGTCTACGCCAACAAGAATCACCAACACCAAGCGAGGTCAATCCCAACGGGATTGCGTATTCCAGCCCAGGGTTTCCCAACCCTGGGTGAGAGATTCAACCCCTTAATAATCAACCCTGCAAGGGTTGCGTCCTGACCCGGTCGTTGCCCTTTTGTACGCAACCCATTCAGGGTTGGAATCCAGGGGCGACGCCGTTGAACCAGGGTTCGGAAACCCTTATATGTGTTATTTGTTGAAAGGAATTCGGGTCAGAACGTCTGATCCGAGCCGACCACGAGATCGTGAAACCCTCGGTCCGTCGAGACCGGAGCCCAGCGAGATCCGTGGTCGGCCCATTTCATGTCAACCCGAACAGTCGCCTGGGCCTCCGTCAAAGAGAGAGCCCGAATATAAGGAAGGGTCTCCATGAAACAACTCAAAGGTAATCCTATCAACAAAACTTGGATGAGTCAGCCCGCAGCGGGCATTGATGTCAGTAAGGATCGGCTGGATCTGTGTCTGCTGCCAGGGGAGGAACACTCGGAGCACTCCAACGAGGGGGAAGGAATCGCAGAAATCCTCAGCCGTCTGGAGGGGATCGCGGGATTGGTCTCGGTGGTGGTGGAAGCCTCGGGGGGTTATGAGAAGCGGGTCCTGAGAGAGCTCAATGAGGCGGGGATCCCCGTCTGTTGCGTGAATCCTCGACAAGCTCGAGACCTGGCGAAGGGTCTGGGAATCCTGGCCAAGAATGATCGTCTGGATGCCCACGTCCTGGGGCGTTGTGGGCAGCTGGGGATTCATCGTATCAGTAAGCAGGAAACCGCGTACTATCAGCAGTTACAAGCCTACAATCGCAGACGCCGGCAACTGATTGAGTGTCGTAAGATCGAGCGGACTCGTCGCCATCAGTATGAGGATCAGGAGCTGCGTCAAGGAGTGGAGCGAATCCTTGGCCTGCTGGATCAAGAACTGAAAGAGGTTGAGCAGAAGGTGGAGGAATTGCTGCGGCTCGATGCCGAGCTACTTCGGCGCCAGGAGGTGGTGCAAAGCTGCCCGGGGATAGGGGAGCGAAGCAGTCAGATCGTGGTGTGTGAGCTGCCTGAGTTGGGCAGGGTCAATCGCAGAGAAGTCGCTTCCCTGGTGGGATTGGCCCCTTGGGATCAGGACAGCGGCGAGGGACTCCAGCCTCGTGCCATCTGGGGAGGACGGCGTCAACTCCGTAATCAGCTCTACATGTGCACGCTCTCAGCGATCCGACACAATCCGCAGATTCGAACCTTCTACAATCGCCTTGTCGCCTCCGGAAAAGAGCCTAAAGTGGCCCTGATAGCGTCCATGAGAAAGCTCCTCGTCACGCTCAACACGATGGTCAAAAACGATGATCTTTGGAGAGCACCGTTAGCGGCAGAATCTTGATAATGCTTGACAAAACCAACACAGTCGCTGGGCTGAAATACGGAATCCCTTCAGGATTCACCTCCTTCGTATGAATTCAGGGCGCCATCAATCCAGAAGTTGACGCCAATCTTCAAAATCACCCCGAACCGGATCGTAGCCGGACGGTTCCGGCACTACGATGGTTGGGCGTCCTGCGTTAGGTGTCGGCATCGGAAACGTCACCGTGTGATGCCGCGGAAAGACCACCGGATCACGTCCGCGCAGCTCGAGAAAAGGCTCGAGACGCGTCATCCGTCGCTTGATACCGGAGACGGGCGGCAAGTTGTAATGCATCGGTACGATCCACGTCGGATCCAAGACGTCGATCATCGGGTCCAGTTCGTCGAAGCGGATCGTCAATCCTTCGCCAGTCAGGGCCAGCAGGACGTCACAGTGCCCGGCAAACGGCGCCAGCTGGTCGGCGGTCAGTCCATAGCCCAGGTCCCCCATGTGCAGAAACCAAAAATCGCCGCCCTTCATTGCATACAGCGCGTTGTCATCTGCGCCGTCCGGATGATCCGACGCCTCAGCGGCTTCCAGCGCGACCAACGGCTCGCCGCCGATTTCCGCTGCGGTGATGCCGCGAGCCACGTCGAGGGCATTGATCACTTTCGGATCGCCCTCGACGAGTCCCACGTTGGCATGGGCGATATCGGTCAGGGAACTGACAATGACCGTCTCCGCTGCGATCCGCCGCCGGTCGTCCTCGAGCCCGATCGCTGCTGGTGTGTAGGGATCCATGGCTATCGCCGCCGCCCCGTCTTGCCAGAGCCGAAAACACGCCATGCCGACCCACTCGAGATGAACTGCCATCAATATCCCCTCAGGGCGCAGCAGATGGAGGTGGCTGGGAAAAGGGCATTCACTCTTCTCCGCGATCCATGGCAAGGCCGCCAGCACGCTCCATGCCGACGTGCTCCCACCACTTCGCGCCCGGCGGGTGTTCGAGCACCAGCGGCTTGAGAAAGGCAAGGGACTTTCTCAACCCTTCCTCGACGTCGATGAATTCGCATTCCATCTCGACGGAGATGACATGGTCGTAGCCGATAAGGCGTAGCGTCGTAATAAACTCTGTCCACTCGGTTGCGCCGTGCCCCCAACCTGAGAGCGTATAGTTCCAGGAGCGGTCAGCGGGATTCTCCGGAGTGCTGTTGTCCATCAGGCCCTTGAGGCGGATATGGTGCTGATGCAGGCTAATATCCTTGGCGTGCACGTGCTGTACGACATCTCCCAGGTAGCGGACTGCCTCGCTCGGGTCGATGCCCTGATACCACAAATGCGAAATGTCAAAGTTACACGCTGCCACAGGGCCGATCTCGTCGCGCAATCGCATCATCAGCGACGGGTTGTAGATCATATCTCCGCCGTGCATCTCGAAACAGATGGTCACTCCATGATCCGCCGCGATCTTTCCGTGTTCACGCCAGTAGGGGAGAAGCCGCTTTTCCCATTGCCACTCGAGAGTGTCGCGCAGATGGGGCCACTCGGCAAACGTTACCCAGTTTGGTGCACGATCACCTTCAGCCCCTTCCGGCAGGCCCGACAACAGCGTGATACGCTTGACGTTTGCCATCTCCATGAACTCACAGGTCGTGCGAAACTCGCGAGAATACTGCTCGGCCACCCGCTTGTCCGGCATCAATGGCGCGCCGTGACCACCCAAAGCACTCACCTCGAGCTCGTTTTCGGCAAACCGATCCTGCCAGCGGCGGACCTCGCCGGGGTCCTTGATCAACATTTCGGGATTGCAAAACTTCTTGTTCCAGAGTCCGCACGCTCCAACTTCGACCGCCTCGAAACCGAGGTCGCGTGCGTATCGCAGCCCTTCCCCCGCTGTCTCGAAGTGCAGCAGATTCTGTGAGATGACCGCGAGTTTCATTCTGTGCTCCTGTGCGTTTGTGATTGTTTAGTTGACGATTCTCATCGGGCCGTAGTACGAAGAACTCTCTCCTGTGCATGGATTCGTCTGAGCTCCTCGTAGGTCTGTTCCGCTACGGTTACCCGCTGCAATAACTCCGGACCCTGTTGCGCCAGCCTCTCGAGCTGCCACCACTCCCAAACGTTGCCATCCGCATCTTTGGTTCTTGCTGGGTGCTCCAGGACCTCCGCCACCATCTTTCGTACTCGGACCAGGCTCGCAAGCCTCTTGTCAATCAGCTTGCCGACCTCCTCCTGTTTCCAGAAGCGCAGGGGGTTGCGCACCACGTAGACAGGGGTGGTATGCGCCTTCGATCCGTCGCTGCCTTCGGCTCGAGCGGCGATCCAGTAACCGTCGTCTGCGCCCAGTTCAAAGCTGGTTGTCAGTTCTTTCTCACCAGAGTTATCGGCGTCGACACGCTGAACCACTTCTCCATGCCGGACAATCTCCAGTCGTGTCGGTGTCATCCGTTCGGGATCTCCCCAAGTTCGAGCATTCACACGCAACTTGCGATCCCCCTCGACCGTGACTTCATCCCCGGGGAGTGCTCCATCGACAGCGAACTCGATCATAGGACCATTCGTCACGAATGTCCTTCCTTGCCCGAAGGCCTTGAACCACGAATCCGCGCTAAAGGGCTGTGTGCCAAGAAAGGCGTAGACTCGCTCCTCACCCACCGTTCCAGCAAAAGGAGCGTCGGATCCGGCCGAAGCCGTCAACTTGAAACCGAGATTGAGAAACTCATAGTAGATCTCAGTACCCAGAACAGCGACCTGCATTATCTCGACAAAGTCGACTCTATTCCCAGGAATGTTGATGCTCATGTCCAGCTCGGCGTGGGAGTACTTGTGGCCATGTGCGTAGCCGGCCAGCCCACCCTGTTTGCGGAAGGTATCCAAAACCCAGTCGTATAAGAAGTAGCGACTGGTGTCGTGCACCATGCTGGTGATGTTCATACCGAGGATATGGCCCAATCGCTGCCCGCCATGGGTGCGAGGACCTTCCTGTCCGGGGGACAGGATGAACTCGCCGTCGATGATCCTGTACTGGGGGCCAAAGCCGCGCTGCTCGAAGAAGGTTCGACTGACGTCACCCATTCTGGCAACGTTGACCAGGTGTACATCTTCCGCCTGCACCCAGGTCATGAGTCGTCGAGCATCATCGTCGCTCATTATCCTGAAGTGCACATGGTCGTCACCCGAGAACCATCCACGTGCGGGCATGTCGACCCAGCGTCGGGGCGTGTAGGTTTTCTCCAGAGCCTTTCCCTCCGGCACCGAGATGGAGTCAAAGATCGGAACGTGCTCCAATCCGCGGCGGATGGTAATTTCCCACTCTCCTGGTTGGACCGACATGTCAAGGGGTCCCGGTACACACCAATAGTGTCCACGAAGCCGCCCGGGCAAGTAGGCCATTCGCCGACTCGAAGTTCTCCCTTGACCGTCAAACTGAGACGTGAAGTCGACGGCGTTGCTGGGTCTATAGTCGAGGCCATCGGTCTTCCACACCAAACGGACCATGGCGGGTGTTGGCCGGCCCGTGTCCGGCGACAGGATATTGATCTTCAGCCGGGCGGGCTTCGGTACCTGGACATCCAACGGCCACCTGACCCGTCCCAGAGTCTTACTTCGAAATTCAAAGAGGAGGGATGTTCTTCCCACAGGAACGTCAGTGAGACTCACCAGCGCCCAAGTGGTTCCTTGCGGGGCGACTTCGATAGCAATTGGACCCGAGTTCTCAGTCACCGCCAGGGTGTAATCAATCATGAAGTAATGGTGCTCCCCTTCTCCCCTCACAATCCGAAGTAGCAAGCCTCCTACGTTTCCGGGTAGGAGCACGGGTATCCGAGAAGCCTGGTTGGACCTATCGGGCGCAAGATCTACGGTTACCGTCGAGGGCACTCCGTGCAATAGGGTGACCAGCCGTTCTTCCTGCGCATCGGCTGCTGCTTCTGAGTCACTCCTGGCCGGTTCAGTGTCCGCTTCTTTCCTAGCAGTCACCGATTCGCGCAGGTTGCGGTTGAGCGAGTCCAACTCTACCAACGTCGTCTCCTCGAATAGGTAGGTGTGCCTACGTAGCAGTGTGCCTACGAAGTCGACTGGATCTGACGACAAGTGTTTTGCGGATGAGAAGCCGGTAGTACAGAGGAGTAGAAGCGCTACGAGTACAGCTGTCGACCCACTTGTTCTCCAGCGAATTGATTCCCTGACGTCTGAACCGGCGCGGAGTAGATTCATCTCTCATTCCCTTGAGCTGGATAATGGAAGCGGAACACACGGAGCTTCCCTGAACTACGAACCGGAGAGGCGTAGTGTATCGATGCCAGACGTAGGCCGTCCCGACCTCCCGTCCCAGGGGAGCACAATGCCGGCGCCTCCGACCAGAGCCGATCCTCCAGTTCAAGGATCCTCGCCGCGAGGGGAAAGCGCGGCGCGCGGGCGAAGTAAAAAAGTCGCAACTTGAAGGGATGGGAACCGGACCGATTATTCCCCAAGAGGTCTGGTTCAGGATTGTAAAGTTGAAAAGTCTCGAGCTCACGACCGTCAGCTTGGAGTCGAATCCTTTCTACAAGTCTGCGAGGCGTTCCTGCCACGAATGTGGCAAGTTCGGCGCTAGAGATCGTCCCATCCTGGTCCCTGTCCATTCGATGTCGTTCAGCCTGCGCATACTTGCCATGGAAGGTCAGCTCGACTTCCAAATCAATATTGCCCGTCGCTACTGCGATCGCGACGCGATGTTCAACCAGCTCCTCGAGGGTTCCGTGGCCGGCCGCGCCGCGAGAGGTCCAAGTGAAAAGAAGGAGAGCAAATGTCAAAGCGCGAAACAGGGGTCCATGCGAGTGTCCAACAGCACGCCTTGATCGCGACGACAAGTGAGGAATGACCATTTGCTCCCGGCGCAGATCCTGGGAAAGCGGAGGTACCAACCCTTCGTTCCATCCGATTCTCTCACAAGAGGACCTCGAGATTACAGTCTCCGCTACTCCCCGGAGGCTGTGGTGCCTGGCCGACGATCAGGAGGATTCGAAAGGGCTTCCTGCCCCAGCGGATCCGGTCATCGTACAATAGTGAGATCAGGCCGATGCTAGAATGGCCGCAATGCCGTACCGGAGTTTTCTTGCCCTCTGCCTGTTTGTCAACCTTTGCTCCGGGGAATCTTTACTCAAGTTTCGAGACGTCACCCAGGAGGCTGGGATCCTCTGGACCCATCAGAACGGCCAGACAGGGAAGAAGTTCCTGATCGAGACGATGGGAGGCGGCGGGGCTTTTCTAGACTACGATCAAGATGGCCTGCTGGATATCTATCTCGTCAATAGTGGGTCCCACGCCCGTTCCAACCACGAGCTCTCTTCCCAGAACGCACTCTACAAGAACAACCCAGACGGTACCTTCACCGAAGTTACCAAAGAGGCCGGAGTCTCGGGTTCTGGATACGGAATGGGCGTCGCCGTAGGAGACTATGACAACGATGGCTGGACCGATATCTACGTGACTGGCTTCGGCCGGAACATCCTCTATCGGAATCAGAGTGACGGATCCTTCCTCGACGTGACCGCCAGCGCAGGTGTCGCGGTGGATCTGTGGTCAACCAGTGCCGCCTTCTTCGACCACGACAACGATGGCGACCTGGACCTTTTCGTTTGCGTCTATTTGGAGTGGGACTTCGACAAAAACGTCCACTGCGGAGAGGAAGGCCACCGATCTTATTGCCATCCCGATTTTTTCAATCCCATTGCGAGTGTTCTTTTTCGGAACAATGGTGACGGAACCTTTACTGATATCAGCCGAAGTGCGGGGGTCGATCTTCCGGGAAAAGCCCTCGGTGTCGTCAGCGGAGACGTCAACGGCGACTCCTACGCTGATCTCTACGTGGCCAATGACGCCGTAGCCAATTTCCTCTTCATGAACCAGGGAGACGGGACTTTCAAAGAAATCGGCTTGTTGGCGGAAGTGGCCTATGGAATCGCGGCCAGACCGGAATCGGGAATGGGCACCGACTTTGGCGACTTCGATGGCGATGGGCAGCTCGATCTGGTCGTCACCAATATCGACAATGAGATGAACAACCTCTATGCCAACCAGGGAAGCGGCTACTTCACGGATAGGACCATTCCATCGGGCGCGGGGCACGTGGGTCTCTTGCAAAGTGGATTCGGAGTTCGGTTTGTCGACTATGACAACGACGGCGATCTGGACCTTACCATCCTGAATGGTCACGTGCTCGACAATATCGCGCATTACAAATCCGCCGTCGAGTACGCTGAGAAACCGTTCCTGCTCGAAAACCGAGATGGGCGTTTTGCCAGCATGGGTGGAAAAGCCGGCGAAATCTGGTCGAGGAAGTTGGTCGGCAGAGCACTCGCCGTTGGCGATTACGACAACGACGGCGACAGTGATCTCTTGTTCGTAAACAACAACGAATCGGTGGTTCTGCTTCGGAATGACGGGGGGAATCAGAGCGCCTGGCTAGGATTGAGCCTCATTGGTAGCTCGAGCAACCGGGATGCCGTGGGGGCAGCTGTCAGGCTGAAGACGAACCGTAGAGAGATCGTGCGGCAGCTGCATGGTGGCGGGAGCTATCAGGCAGGACATGACCGGCGTTTGATCTTCGGTCTTCAGGCCGATGAGAAAATGGAGGAGATCCGGGTTTCGTGGCCCAGCGGGGGATCCCAGAAGCTTCCGCCGCTGGAGCTACGCCGCTATCACACAGTTGTGGAACCTCGCTGAGATGACCTTGACCCCTGCCTTTGTGTAGCTATAGAATCGCCGCGATGACCGTCACGGCGATCAGACACACCGGAATCGTTGTAAACGACATGGCAGCCTCTTTGAGGTTTTACCGTGATCTTCTCGGAATGGAGATCTGGGCCGACATGAAGGACGACAACCCGATCTTGCAGTCGGTCACGGAAGTCCCGGGAGCCCACATCTGGATGATCAAGCTCAAGGCCAAGGATGGAGTGTCGATCGAGTTGCTTCAGTACCTGTCGCATCCTCAGGGCCTTCCTTCGCCCAGTCGGTCTTGCGATGTGGGATGCAACCACGTCGCACTCCAGGTGGATGACATCGACAGTTTGTACGAGAAGCTGAAGTCTGAGGGAATTCGGTTCCACGCTCCGCCAACGGTTTCGCCCGACGGCGGCGCCAAGATGACCTACTGCCGTGACCCCGAGGGGGTCATCGTCGAACTGGTGGAGATGTTAGGGACCTAGAACCCATTCTCTAGATAGTCAGAAAACGATCCTTAGGATCATAGTTTCCTGTTTCCTACCCGCGAGTAATTCGGATGTTCGACACTTGGAACTACCTCATTCTAGTCGTCTACATGGTGGTCCTGGTGGCCATCGGTCTCAGGTTCTCCGGTCGGCAGAAGGGCACGGAAGATTATTTCCTGGGGGGGCGAAACCTGCCCTGGCTGGCGGTGGGGATGAGCATGTTCGCCTCGATCACCAGCGCTTCCTCCTTCATCGGGATCCCGGGTATAGCCTACCGCGAGAACATAGCCCTGATCGTCCTGGGATTCACCAGCCCTGTGGTGGTTCCGTTTCTGGTCTATATCTTCTACCCCTTCTATCGGAATCTGGGCGTCACTACCACCTACGAGTACATCGATCGCCGCTATGGTCGGCCCGCCCGCTACGCGGTGTCGGGTCTCTTCTGCCTGGCACGCCTGGGTTGGCTGGGGGTCGTCATCTACTCCCCGTCTCTAGTCCTCTCACTAGTCACCGGAATGAACTTGTCGCTCTGCCTCCTGCTGATTGCTACGATCGCGACCGCGTACGCGATGTTGGGCGGGATCTCGGCGGTGGTCTGGACCGACGTTCTCCAGTTCATCATGCTGGTGGGCGGAGCGATCTGGGTGGCTGTGAGCTTGGTTCAGGAAGTGCCGGGCGGATATTCGGGAATCATGGAGATCGCCTCGACCACCTCTCGGCTGAACGTCTGGGAAGGAGGACTCGATCCTTTCCAGATGACGGGCATCGCGGTGGTCATTTCCTACTTCTTTCAGTTGATGCAGGACTATGGAACCGACCAGGTCGCGGTGCAGAGACTGCTCACCATAAAAGACCTCAAGGGTATGGCCAAGGCGGCGTTCTTCAACTCGCTCTCGGATCTCTTCATCGTGGCAATACTGCTCTTTGTGGGCACTGGCCTCTTCGCCTATTTCCATACTTTCCCGGAGAGGCTGTCTGCAGATGTTACGGGCGATCAGATCCTCCCCTACTATATTATTCACGCCCTGCCAACCGGTGTATCAGGACTGCTTCTCGCCGCCATTTTCGCCGCAGCCATGTCGAGCGTCGATTCCGGGGTGAACTCGCTGGCGACGGTGATCGTGAACGATTTCGTGAGGCCTCTGCGCCGCCGCGCCGCGACCGACCAGCAGGATCTCAAGCTGGCCCGGATCTTGACGGCCGTGATCGGAGCCTTTGCCCTGATAACGGCTTTCTACGCCGTCATGATTGGACAGGTCCTGAAGGCGTCCCAGGCCTTTCTGGGTATGTTTGCGGCGCCGATCCTGGCCCTCTTCATGTTGGGGATGTTGACCCGGCGAACCCATTTCCGGGGTTGGCTGGTAGGGTTGGTACTGGCGGTTGCAGCATCAGCCTGGCTGCAGAACTTCACCGAAGTCCACTTTATCTACTACTTCCCGTTCTGTTTCGGGATCTGTGCAGGAGTCGGATATCTGGCCAGTCTTGTGATGAGCGGTCCCAGGCCGGATCCGGAGCTGGTTCTTTGGGGCCGGGGCGGAATGAGTCCGCCTTCTAACGGTTCGAGCCTGGATTCTTGACCACACCGAACTTTCCAGGTGTAATCTAGTTCAAGTTCAGCTGAGAACATTCGATCCGTGTGACTGAGACGAGTCCAGATTTCTCTTGCACAGGTCTATTTTCAACTTGGCCGAAGGAGGAAACGAACCATGTCTTCCAACCGAAGAAATTTCTTGAAGAACGTGGCTGTGGCTGGCGGAACGGCTGCTGCGGCTGGGACACTCGCGGCATCCCCGGTCCCAGAGCCTGCTGCCACCACCGAGTCGCACGGCAGCAAAGGAGAAGCCCCATTTCGCTTGATCTGGGAGGGAGAGTGGAACGATGTGCCCTGCTCAGATTATCCACTGACCCCAGAAAGATGGGCAAAAGAAGCCCTGGCGCCCCTGGCCAACACTCACGTAGACGCTCTGGCCTACAACGTCTGCAGCAGCGACGGCTATGTCGCGCAGCTCGAAAATGGGGAACTGCTACTCGACAATGTGGAGCAGTTTGAAGACGCCTGGTATTGGAGGTACCGAGAAAACACCAAGGGCCTGATCAAGGCGGGTGCCAACCCACCCGACATGGCCGTCAAGTATGGACAAAAGTACGGGATGAAAGTCCTCGCGGTCATCCGGATGAACGATCCCCACGATCAGGTCTTCAACTTCAGGCACGAGGTCAGCAATTTCAAGCGGAACCATCCCGAGTATCTGCTGGGCAATCCTCATTGGGAGGAAGGTATCAAAGCTCAAAAGGAATACGGGCTGGATACCATGAAGGCCTTTACCTGGGGCCTGTTTGACTACGCTCACAAGGCAGTCCGGGATCACAAGTTGGCCATCATCAATGAGTTCGCTACTCGCTGGGATAACGATGGAGTCATGCTGGATTTCGAGCGAGACCCCATGTACTTCTGGCCTCCGCAAGGAGGAGGGGCCAAGCCCGAGAACACCAAAAAAATGACCGACCTGATCCGGTCGGTGAGGGCGACTCTGGACAAGGTTCAGGCCCAGCGGGGGAAGAAGCAGCTACTGATGGTGCGGGGAGTTGCCAACCTCCAGACCTGTCAAGAGCGTGGATTGGATATCCCGGCTTGGGTAAAGGAAGGCCTGGTGCAGGTGATCATTCCGGGAGCGGGCTACGCTCCGTTTACCTTGGATCTGCAGCCCTGGTTGGAGCTGGTCGAAGGCAAGGAGTGTTGGATCTATCCCTCGAATAACCATTGGAAACAGACCGATGTCACTCGTGCCTGGGCGCTGCAGATGCTCGATGAAGGAGCGCACGGTCTCTACCTCTTCAACTGGGGCCATCTGATATTCGGCTACCGGGCGGCTGAATCGCCATTGGTTCCCGTAGGGTCCAACTGGCGCGGGAGTGCCTATTCGGTCTGGTACGACGAGGCTCCGCCAGACTACTACACCACCCTGCACGAGATCGGAGATATACGAGCCGTCCAGTTCAAGAGCAAGCGGTACATCCTGGATTCGATCCCGCACGAGGTGACGATGAAACCCTGGAGCGGCAAGATAGGCAGCCGGCTCTACCGAGGACTCGACGACGTCGTGCTGCCGGTGGAACTCTCTGTCGGCCGGCATGAGGTCCCGTTCCGGATCTCCGACCATCTGCAATCGGCCCCCGAGTACGGATTCGATCCCAAGGCGACGCTCACGATGATGATCGTGAATCACACCCATCCCGATCGGTTCACCGTGACCTTGAACGATACGCTTCTAGACGATGACACCCGCTCGAGCCGAGATGTCTACATCATGAACAACTTCTCTCGGGTGCAGTATCCGATTCCGCTAGAGGCACTGAACCGTGGAAAGAACACGCTGAAGGTACACATGACCAAGACCAATCCCCAGATGAGACCCAATCCGGTACTGCAGAGCGTGGATATCTCGATCGATTACGTGTGATTTTCAAGACACGGACGTAGCTTTGGTCTCCAGGCCAAAGTCTCCTGCTTTCGAGCCTTTAGTTCGAAGGCACGGCGGCCTGGAGACCACCGCTACTGTGGTCGTAACGACAGGCTAGAACTCGCTTTCCCGAACCGTGACGGTCCGGTTCACAGGCAGGTCGGTTTTGGTAGAAGTCTTGCCGCTGGGCCATCGGACCTCGAGCTTCTCCACCTTCTTGGCCAAGCCCAGCCCGAAGTGCAGACGTAGATCCGAGTGTGAGGCGTAGCTGCCTCCACTAATCACATCGCCTCTCTGCCTCTTGCCCCCGGCAGTCACGAACACTGTAGCGCCGATGGCATCGCGTGGGCTCTTTTGGGCCCCGATTAGGTTCAGGAGAATCCAATTGTTGCTGCCGCCGGCTCGGTTGACCAGGATCTTCGGAGAGCCGTCGACGCAGTTCAAGACCACATCGATCGCTCCATCATTGTTCAAATCACCGAAGGCAGCTCCCCTTGCCGGTACTACTACTGATAGGCCACTCCCAGCCAGAGGCGGGACTACTTCGAATCGCTTCCCGGCCAGATTTCGAAAAAGGAGGGGGCGCTGGGCCCAGCTGGTACCCCAGTTGTAATGGTCAACTGCAGGGTAGGTGTGGCCGTTGGCAACGAATAGATCCTTGAAGCCGTCGTTGTCAAAATCAAGGAACCCGGTTCCCCAGCCCAGGAAGGGGATCGTCGCGCGCGCCAGACCGTACCGAAAGGTGGCATCTACAAAGAACCCGTCCCCCTCGTTTCGGTACAAGGTGTTGTAGTCGTCGGAAAAATTCGTGATGTAGAAATCGACTCCCCCATCGTTGTCGAAGTCTCCCAAGGCAATTCCCATGCCGGCCTGTTCCGCCCCCGACTCACTAAGGGCAAAGCCGGATCGAAAGCTGATGTCTTGAAAAGTCCCGTCGCCCTGGTTGCGGTAGAGGTAGTTGGGTGTAGAGTCATTGGCCACGACCAGATCAATCCAACCATCGTCGTCGGCGTCTACCCAGGTTGCGGCGAAGCCATAGTACCCTTTGGGATCGTCCACTCCGGCTTCGGCTGCCACCTCCTCGAAGGTGTTGTCCCCTTTGTTTACAAACAGAAAATCGCGAGTCCCTTCCAGGCCCCGCGGACCACACATCACCGGTTTCCCCCGAAACTGGCAGAAGCTGTCGTCGACCGAACTGGCCTCCGGATCGGGGAGGCTGGCAGGGTCAAATTCCAGATAGCCACAAACGAACAGATCCAGCTGACCGTCACGATTGAAATCGCCGAAGGAGGCGGCCGTCGACCAGTTGCCCAGGGCAACTCCGGCTTTCTCTGCCACATCCGTGAAGGTCCCGTCTCCGTTGTTCCGATAGAGCCGGTTTTTGCCGAAGTTGGTTACATAGAGATCGGGCCAGCCGTCGTTGTTGTAATCACCAACGGTTGCACCGAAACCCCATCTTTGGTTGGCCACCCCGGCCTCTGAGGTCACCTCCTTGAAGCTGCCATCCCGATTGTTCCGAAAAAGAGCCGATCCAGGTGCATCCTCTTTGCCCTCGAGGGCCTCATAAGTGGAGCCGCTGACCAGATAGATATCGAGCCATCCGTCCCGATCGTAGTCGATCAGCGCGACTCCACCTGATGGGACCTCAAGAATATAGCGCTTAGACTTGGACCCGGAGCGGTGAATGAATCGACCCAATCCACTTTGTGAGGTAACATCGGCGAAAATCTCTGGTGCGTCGTCGACAAAACCGCCGGCCGTGATCGGACGCATCTCCTTGTCGTAGACAGGTGGGTGGGCTTCACCGGAGACGACGCCCGACTTTTGCTGCGTCTGACCTGAGGTTTGGTGGAGCCAAGGCCAGGCCAGGCAAGAGACAAGGGCGAGGACACCGAAGGGCCGTAGCCAGGAGATCGCCATCGAACTAGATTGTAATACGACTCGTGTGTTTTGAGTTAGATTGGAGGTTTCTTGGATACCAAGACTTCCCAGGGATGACGGGGCTCTCGGATTGTTGGTAAGTTTTTGCAAGAGCGTCTATGGTTGTTGATAATTAGGAAAGACGGCGGAGCTGAAATAACAATGCAGATTCCAGAGCGCAAGGGCATTTCTCGGCGAAGATGGTTTTCC
Organism: Acidobacteriota bacterium; assembly: GCA_965219005.1. Classification (GTDB taxonomy): domain Bacteria; phylum Acidobacteriota; class UBA6911; order RPQK01; family JAJDTT01; genus CAUZIZ01. Next base: position 2,479,417 of record CBDCMS010000004.1, read on the forward strand.
GTGTTCTCGGGAATCCTGGCCTCAGTGCTGCGGTTCTGGGATAGCTTCGGCCGCTCTGGTCCAGCCACGACTCGATCCCAAGGAGCCCAGCGGACAGCCCCGTCCTCGACACATCTCAGCGATGATGGCTACCGTGCCAGCGCTCTTTCCGATGTGGAGGGGACCCTCACACCGGCGAATAGATTCTTCGTTCGCAGTCACCATCCTGAACCCGAAGTCTCGTTCCTGAACTGGAAGCTTCGCATCGAAGGCAAGGTCAGCAAACCTCTAGAGCTTAGCTTTAGCGACCTGATTGAAGCGCCCACAAAAAAGCAGGAAGCCTTGCTCGAGTGCGCTGGGAACACCAACACTCTCATCAGCAATGGACTCTGGGAGGGGGTGCCGTTGTCCCATCTCCTGAAGCAGGCGGTGCCGCTACCGGAGGCGCAGCGGGTCATGTTGGTCGGTGCTGATTCAGGATCCCTGCTGAGCGAGAGTCGGCCCTCCCATTTCGCACGGGTACTGCCCCTCGACAAGTGCCTGGCACCGGAAGCGATGGTGAGTTTCAGACTTAACGAGCGCTTCCTTCCTCCCAGGAACGGCTTCCCAGCTCGTGCCCTCTTTCCCGGATGGTACGCCATGGATTCCGTGAAGTGGCTCGAGCGCATCGTGGTGCTGGGTCCGTCCGACTGGCCGGACGTCTACTACGCAAGCGGTATGGATCTGCTCTACCACCGCTGGCTCAAGGGCAATACAGAAGAAAAGGTCACGACGCGCGTCTCCCAGATTTTGTTGAAATCCGCCATCGCTTTCCCCAGCTCCGAGTCGCGGTTGGCCGCTGGGACCTATCGTGTGTCGGGATTCGCCTGGGCGGGAGAACGGACAGTCCGAGCTGTTCGGGTGAGCGTTGACGGTGGCACGAAATGGAACCCGGTCAACCTCGAGGCCTCCTCCAGACCCTTTACCTGGGTCAGATGGAACTACGATTGGAACGCGGAACCAGGTGACTTCATCCTGATGAGTCAGGCCCAGGACAGCACCGGCAAATGGCAGCCGTTGCAGCGGGACCGGATGCGAAGCGACGGCTACGAGCTGAACTCGGTCCTGCCTGTCAGGTGCTCGGTGAAATAGCATGTTCTGGGTGCAACGCCATATGAGAAGAACGGTCGTCATCCTATTCCTCGCGCCCCTGATCTCCCTGATCGCGGTGGCGCTCCCGCAGAAGAGCGCCAGGGATTTGACCGGGACTCAACGAGCTCAGGCCGCCGAGCTCATTCAAAAGGCCCAGGAGGAGTTGAAGCGTCGAGACTATCCGCAGGCGGCCAAGTATTTTCAGAGTCTGACGGAACTGATTCCCGACAACGCTCAGGCCTACCTCGGTCTGGCCACGGCACTCATGGCGATGCGTGATCTGGGCCCGGCCGATGCGGCCCTCGAGAAGGCCGCTCGGCTGGCCCCAGATGACATAAACATCGTCCTGGCTCGCGCCAAGATTGAAGCCTCTCTTGGGAAGTTCGGCAAGGCCCGTCAAGCTCTGGCCGAGGCGAGGTCGATGAGTCCCAAGGACGCCCGGGTCGAACTTCGTTCGATCGAAGTCGAACTGGCCGCCAATCAGACGGCCGCGGTTCTCCAGCAGGCCAAAGATCTCTCCAAGGCACATCCAGGAGACCCGTCCATTCACGCGTATCTGGGTTCATTGTTGATGTCGGCGAACCTCTTGGAGGCGGCGGCAGAGGAACTGGAGTTGGCCCACAAACTCGATCCGTCTCAGGAGCCCTATGCCCTCGAACTGGCAGAGGCCTGGGTTCGCTTGGACCGCGATCGCGAGGCTCTCGGTTTGCTGCGGCCACTGAAAACGGGGACCTCCCAAAGTCAGCAACCAGGCCGTTTCTACCTGTTGCTGGCCCGGGCCGAGCTGGGCAGCGGACATCTGACTGCCGCCTTGGAAAGCATCGAGAGGGCCATCCAAGGGCAGCCGAAAGATCCAGCAAGCTGGTTGCTCCTTGCCTTGATCCGGCTCGAGTCCCAGCAAGCTTCCGAGGTCGAGACTGCTCTGCAAGAGGCGATTGCCCTGGCGCCCACTTCCCTCAAACTTCACGCAGGGGCCCTCACCGTATATGTGGGGAAGAAGGAGTATGAGGCGGGGCAGCGTTTCTTCACACGCCTGGCCAAAGAGCATCCTGAGAACCCCCTTTTCCTGGTCGATCTGCTGAGACTCAACGTCTCCCGCAAAGATAAAGTTAAGGTGAAGGAGGTCTTGAGATCGGCAGCCCTGCGCTTTCCTTCCGATGGCCAGCTACACAAGCTACTGGGCCAGGTTCTCTATTCCGAAGAGCTCGAGGCATTGGCTCTAGCCGAGTTCCTCCGTGCCCATCAGTCCGGCATGATAGATCCTGAGGTTGCCCTGCGGCTGGCACGTTTGGCAAGCAGGGCCGGTGCCTTTCGGGATGCGATGGAGAGAGGGCTCTCAGTCGTCGGCAAAACCAACCTCGCACCCAGTGTAAAGGCAGCCGCGGCCTCAGTGGTAGGGGAGAGTCATGCCGCATTGGGAGAGACGGCAAAGGCCGTTGAGTATCTCACCCGTGCCGCCGAACTGGATCCGGAGATTGACGGATTCTACGTTTCGTTGGCACGAGTCCATGAGAACGTCGATGACAAGGGAGCCGCTTCAACCGTCCTGAGAAAGGGTCTCACCCGGATCCCGGAGTCGGGAGACTTGAGGCTAGCACTGGGATTGAATCTGATTAATCTGGGCGACTTCGGCGGCGCCATCGAGGTGCTGGAGGAGTTGACCCAGCGTTTTCCTGATCGCTTAGAGACTTACAGACCGCTGGCGGATGCCTACACCTCATCGGGAAATTCAGAAGCGTCGACAAAGACCCTTCGCCGTCTTCATCGCAGACAGCCCGATTACCCTATGATTCAGGTGCTATTGGCCCAGTCCTTGCTCGAGCAGGGTGCCCCCCAGGAAGAGGTTTTGAGCCTGCTCGAAGGTGCTCGGAAGGCAACGCCCTCGGACGCCGAGATCTACTTGCTGCTAGGCAGGGTCTACAGCTCGATGGGGAGAGCCGAAGATGCTCTGGTAGAACTCAAGCGGGCGGTTGAATTGCAACCTACTTCGCCCACGTATCGCTATCAGCTGGGTCTGATCTATCACCGGTTGGGGAAAGAGGAACTTGCGGAGGCACAGTTTGCCCGGAAGGCCCACTTGGAAGGCGTGGCTCCGTGAGGCGAGAATGAGCCAAGGTCGGACCCTCCATTGCAGAATCGTCCCTGGACTGTCAATCCTGTTGCTCTGTTCTCCGTGCCTCTTCTCCCAGAGCTCCGATGACTGGCTGGAGAAGGCTCGGGGACTGCTGAGCGGGAAACGCTACTCGGAAGCTTTGACTTTCTTCGACGAGGCCAAGCGCAAGCTTCCCAAGGATCCCAATCCCTACTTCTATTCGGGTGTTGCTCTAGCCGAGTTGGGACGTCTGAGCGAAGCTGCCGCAGAGCTGAGAGGAGCGACTCGCTTGGCCCCCAAGACAGCGAGGTATGGACTCGTCTATGCGGACGTGCTCGCCAGCCTGGGAGACGATACCGCTGCGGTCAAGGCTCTGGAGGCCTTTGAGGAGCAGAGCCATGCCTTACAGCTGGCGAAGGAACGTCTTTGGCTGCTTTCCGATGTCTATTTTCGCCTGGGGAAGTTCGACGAGGCTTTGAGGGCCTTGGGTTGGTTTGCCGAGCAGAATCCCGAAGACGAGCGCCTGGAACTTCACCGGGGGGAGATCTATCTGGCTGCCGGGAACCTCGAGCCTGCCGAGTTCGCCTTTCGAAAGGCTCTGGAACGTTCCAGCGACGAGGCAGGTGCCCACTATGGTCTCGGCTTTGCGCTGTGGATGAAGAATGAGCTGGATGGTTCCAAAGAAGCGCTGCTCAAGGCTGTGGAGCTCGATCCGTCGAATGCCAAATACCTTCGCCAGCTGGGTGAAGTCTGTCTTGCGCGCCAGGAAGCTAAAGAAGCAATCGAGTATCTAGAGCGTGCCGACGCGGCTGGCCCCAAGCTGCCGCAGCTGTATCGCGCATTGGGGAGGGCCTACCGGAAGGTGGGCAAACCAGAGAAGGCGAATGAGTACCTGGAGAAGTTCGAAGCGTTGATGTCGTCCCAGCAGAGCGAAAAGGATAAGGGAAGCAGGCTTCAGTATCTGATGGTCCAAGGGAAGACACAACTCGAGAAAGGACAGCTCTCGGAGTCCCTCGATCTATTCCATCAGGCTCTAGAAGTCGATCCCGATCTTTGGGTGGCCCATAGCTTTCTGGCCAAACTCTACATCTCTTCGCGTTATTGGGAACAGGCGCGCCAGCAGCTTAAAAAGCTGGAAGAGCTTGCTCCTGATGCCTACGAGGGGAGATACTTGATGGCGCTGTTCTGGTACGAACGAGGAGATGCGGAGCGTGCCCTACTATATGGCGAAAAAGCGAAGGAGCTGTGGCCCGGTGATGCTACGTTGCGCAATCTCATGGGCAACATCCTCTCCTCGCTTGGACGCCTGGAGAGCGCCTTGGAAGAATATTCCTCGGCCGTAGCGATGGACCCCAGTCAGGTTGCCTACGAGATGAACTACGAGGTTCTGGCTCGACGGCTTGGCAAATAAGCAGAAGGGAGATGGAGGGAACAATGGACTTGAGATCGTGGCTGTTGTTGTTTGTCTGTGTCAGCGTGCTAACGTCGTGCGGCTCACCCCAGCCGGAACAACTAACCGAAGAGCCGAAGGGGACGAATCCGCTCTTCGAAGAAACCACCCTGTTCGAAAAGGGAGAGAAGGACTATTTCTGCTTCCGGATCCCCGCCCTGGTGACTTCAACCAAGGGCACCCTCCTAGCCTTCGCCGAGGCCAGAAACACCATCTGCCGGGACGATGCTGACATCGAGCTGGTCCTCAAGCGAAGTCTGGACAATGGAAAAACCTGGGGTGAGCTGCAGATAGTCGTTGATGACGGGATCCATACCGCCGGCAATCCCTGCCCCGTGGTAGACCAGACAACCCAGACCATTTGGCTGCCCTATACCAAGAACAACCAACGGGTTTTCGTCACCAAGAGCACCGATGACGGAGTGAGCTGGTCGGAGCCGGTCGAGATCACCGAGTCGGTCAAGGACCCCACCTGGAAATATCTGGGAACCGGCCCGGGGCACGGAATCCAATTGGCGAGCGGCAGGCTGCTGATTCCCAGCTGGGGAGACACCAGCCCCGGCCCGGCGACCTGGAAGCCCGATAAGCCCAACTGGGGTAAGGTCCAGTTCTCTTATGCCTTCTTCAGTGATGACCACGGAGCCACTTGGCAGAGAGGCGAAACCCTGACCAACGATATGTCGGATGAGTGCGAAGCCGTAGAGACTGTGGATGGTTCCATCTACATGAACATGCGCAGCCGCCAAAAGAAACACCGGCGCGCCTATTCCCGAAGTCAGGATGGGGGAAAAACCTGGTCCGAAGTCCAGTTCGACGAAACGCTCCCGGAGCCGTCCTGTCAAGCCGGCCTGGTGCGTTTCACCCACCAGGACCATTACCAGAAGAACCGTATTCTGCTCACCCATCCCTCCAACACAGAAGAGAGAACCCATATGACGGCGAGGGTCAGTTATGACGAAGGCAAGACCTGGCCGATTTCGAGACTTGTCTACGAGGGCGGGTCAGCCTACTCTGACCTTGCGGTAGTCCCTGATATGACGATCGCGTGTCTATACGAGGTAGACAAATACGCCAAGATCGTCCTGGCCCGCTTCAATATCGAGTGGCTGACGGAGGGAAGTGATTCTCTCGAAGCGAGGTAAAGGGTCTGACGCGCTCTGTCCCCTACTGCCTTTGCCCTCCTGACCCGGCGGTTGCATCGAGGCAATTGGCCACCCCGGTAAGCATCCAGACCACTGGCGGAAACGGGCAAAGGAACGGGCAAAGGCAAGGGAGGGTTCGGCCAGAAGTTGACAATCGGCGTCAAGTGACACTATTGTATCACTCGTAAAAACCGAACTGGTTACGACGCTAAAGAGGAAGGCCACGGACCTTCTCTCGGAACTTCATAGACACCGTGAACCGATCTTGATCACTCAACATGGCAAGCCCAGCGCCTACCTCGTCGATGTGGAAACATTCGAACTGATGAAGGATCGAATGCAGATCCTGGAGGGAATCGCGCGAGGAGAAAAGGCGGTCCGCGAAGGCAAGACCCTCTCTGGAAAACAGGCTCGGGACAGAATGAAGCGATGGCTCGAGTAGTCTGGACGGAACCTGCTCTGGATGACTTACACGCGATTGCAGACTACATCAGCCTCGACAAGCCCGATGCCGCTAAACGATATGTCACCAACGCTTTTCATGCGGTGGAAGGTCTTGAGTTGTTTCCTGCTTCGGGCAAACGTGTCGGGGAGTTACCACGTTCGCCGTATCGAGAGCTGGTGGTGCCGCCGTGTAGAATCTTTTACCGTGAGGAGAAATCGTCGGTGTTCATTCCTCACGTACTGCGCGGAGAAAGGTTGCTCAGGGAATTCTTGCTTAAGGAGCGAGATCTGGATGGGTAGGAGTATTTTTGCAATCTTCGTTCTCGTCCTGGGATCGAGTTTCGTCCTTGCCTCATCGAGCAGTTTGACCGATTTTCAGCCTTCCTCTGTCGGCAGCGCCTTCGGGATTGTCAGCAGAGTGAGCTTCTCGACGGGCTTGATGATGTTGGAGCCCGACGCATTGGCCCATTCTCCGGTCGGATCCATGCAGAACTTCAGCTTCTCTGAGCCGGTGTGGATGATCGGCTACCGGTCGGAGATCTTGGACTGGCAAGGCAAGAAGCCGAAGGAAAACCACCTCTGTCATACCTTCTTCGGGGATCAGATGGTCCATCAGGACGACGACCAGGTGATGAAGGCCATCTATTCGGATGCCTTCACCCAGGAGATTCGATTCCCTGACGGCTTTGGAATGCGCCTGGAAGCCGGAGAGTCACTGCACTGGATGCCCTTGTTCAACAACCGTACCGAACGCCCAGTGCGGGTGGGCATGAAGTGTAAGGTGCTCTTGATCCGTGAAAAGAATGTGAAGCGACAGCTGCGCCCGCTCCAGGCCATCATGCGGAGCGTGAACATGCCTCACCTGTTCTTCGTTCCTCCCGGTCGGCACCAACACGAAAGCACCTTCAAGCTTCCTTTTAACGGCCGGATTCACGCCATGGGCACCCATATCCATCCTCATGGCCAATCGGTCGAGCTGCGTAATGTGACGCGTCAGGAAAGCGTCTGGAAGGGAATGCAAAAGACCGACGAACGAGGTGAGATGGTGGCCATGGGAGTCTATTCGAACGCTGAGGGCTACCCAGTTCGTTCAGGCGAGACCTACCGCGTGAAGAGCGTTTACCAGAATCCAACCGACCAAAAGATCGATGCCATGGCAGGTCTTTTCATCTTCTATTCGCTGGATGAGCCTGATCCTTCCAACTCCCTGAGGAAGTAGTGCATGAACAAGAGGCTTCTTGCTGCGGTCCTTTCTTGCCTACTGTTTCCTTGCCCAAGTCTGGAAGCCTCAATCGAGGCTCAGAGCGCGCTGGATGGGAAGAGCCTTGCGCTTGTCCTGTCGCCCGACGCACCGGATCTGGAGAAATTCGCCGCCAGCGAGCTGAAGCGGTATCTGGACGACCTCTACGGAATTCAGGCCCGGATCGTTGCCTCGCTGGGACCTGTGGAAGAACTCTCCATCCTCCTGGGCAGCCCCGCCACCAACCCGGCCTTCGAAGCTGCTCCTTCCTCGATGTCCTGGCCTGAGGTCAGCGATCAAGGGATCGTCCTGAAACGGGTTGGCAGGCAGGGACGGCCGATTCTCCTCATCGGAGGAGGCAGCCCAGTGGCAACGCTCTGGGCAGTCTACGACTTCGTCCAGCTATGTGGTGTGCGCTTCCTACTGGAAAAGGACGTTCTCCCGGACAAACCGGCGCCTTTCCCTCCCCAGAAACTGGACCTGGTTCAAGAACCTGAACTCCGTTTCCGGTCCTATCGCGGTATCAATGACCTCGCCACATCCCTGGTGTTCTACGGGATGGAGGACTATCGGCACCTGATCGATCAGCTGGCGAAGCTGAAGTTCAACGTGCTCTATGTTCAGACTTATCCTTCCCAGCCCTTTGTCCACTACGAGTTTCGAGGACAGCCGAAGACCACCGGGGTACTGCACTACGGCTGGAAGCTGCCGATCCATTCCCAGACCATCGGGCGGGAGCTCTTCAGGGGAATGAGTGAATTCACCAATCCGGAATTCGAAGCTGCTCAGAGCTATCAGGAGAGAGTAGTTGCTGCTGAGAGGCTGCTCCACAACATCTTCGCCTACGCGAAGAGTCGAGGGATGCAGACCGGCCTCATGTTCTGGATCAATCAGTTCACCTCGGAGTTCAACCGGCGTCTACCAGAGTGGTCGGATCGGGAATACATCCCGATCGAAGCCATCAAGGGATTTAGGACCGCCCGTCTGGGGGTTTCGGAATTCGGAGTGAACCCCAGTTTCTTTTCCTATCTGACGCCTGGAAACCCTGTGATGGCCGACTTGAACCGGACCATCATCCGGGCTCACGTCAGGACTTATCCGGAAGCAGACTATTACGGAATCTTCCAACCGGAGCTGCCCAAATCGGGCGAGGAGTACCTCTCGATCTGGAAACGTCTGGACAGGAAGTACCAGCTCCAGCCGAAGTTCAAGCTGGACGAGCTGATCCACTCCGCCCGGACCAACACCCAGCCGGTTGGCGTGCGCAAGGGGGAGCGGCCCCTGCATGAGCTGAAAGCCGCGATCGCCTACGCCGGTGTTCTGGACCAGCTGATCAATGAAGAGAAGATTCTCGATTCCACCGAGAACCCTGAAGCAACCATTGTTGCCAGCACCTTCAGCGATGAGTTCTATCCGGTGATGGCTGAGATCTTTCCAGAGCGGGTCATGCTCCAGGTTCAAATGGACTATCTTTCCTCCCTGGCGGCGGAGCGGACCGAGATGCTCTCTTTCGCCGCCTCGACTCCTATGCAGGTGGGAGTCATGGCCACGCTGGCGGATGACAATATCGGCGTTCTCCCACAGCTACCCACCCCGTCGCTGCACCGCATCTTGAAGGCGATGAAGCGCTACAGGGTTCACGGGTTCTTTGGCCGGAACTTCCTGGTCACGAAGCTTGAAGCCGCTACCGCCTACCTGGCTCAGGCGTCCTGGAGATCGGACCTGACACCCGAATCCGTCTACAGAGATCAGGTGGAACAGGTTTGTGGCCCGGCATCGGTTGCCGAAATGCTCGATGCTTACCGGATACTGGAAATGGCTACTTTCAAGTCGGATCAGTCGGCCATGGGCTTTCTCTTTCCGGTGCCCAATCTAATGCGAAAGCACTGGCTTGACGACTCTGGCCCTGTGGGCGCGTGGGACTTGTTGACAGCGGACTATCGCCGTGCGAGCTCCCTACTGGAATCGGCGCTGAGCAAGAGCCGGCCCCAGGGGAAGAGTTACGTAGAACAACTTTTGGGGCAGCTCAAGTCCAGCGTTCAATACATTGAGGCGGTCCAAGAGGTTCGACGGGCAAGATTGGCGTACCTCGAAGCGCAGGGGAGTCGGGAGTCAAAGGACGCAGCCGGGTACGAAAAGAGCGTGACGGAGTCTCACGAAAGGCTGCAGCGAGCCTTGAGCCTTCTAGAATCAGCCATCGGGAACTGGGCCAGGGTGGTTCGGGACCCGTCTGATCTGGGTGCTCTGGCGGTCCTGAATTGTTACGCTTACGATTACCTGAAGGGTGTGGCCTGGGACGTGTACCTGGAATCGCAAAGATGGAGCATTACGTTCTGACGGCTTGTGGCGGTGGCCCCCAGGCCGCCGTTTTCGAGCCAAACGCTCGAAACAAGGAGCACGGCGGCCTGGAGGCCATCGCCACAACCCTGACTCAGGTGTCTTCTTGGATGATCCAGGGTGCAGCGCGGGCTAAGACAGACGTGAGCAAGGCCCTTGATTGCCCATACCAGAAGGTCGAAAATGGAGCGAAGCTAGTTGTCTTCGCACCTTCTACATCAGTTCCGATGAACTCGAGGCGGCTGGGAGTGGTAGCCCTCTCGGGGTTCCTGCTTCTTTCCTTCACCCAGCAAGATCCCGAAGGCGGGACTGCCCAGGAGCTTCCACCGCCGATAGGCAGCAGCGTCGATTTTGTCCGTGACGTAGAGCCCATTTTCGAGAGTCGTTGCTACAGCTGTCATGGTCCCCAACAGCAATCCAGCGGCCTACGCCTTGACCGGCGCGAGGATGCCCTCCGAGGAGGTAATTCCGGACCCTCGATCCAACCGGGAACCAGCGCCCAAAGCAAGTTGATCCACCTGGTGGCCGGCATCAAGCAAGGCGAAGTGATGCCCCTGGTGGGAGACAGACTCACCCGTCAGGAAATAGGAATCCTTCGCACCTGGATTGACGGTGGTGCGGACTGGCCTGTAGTCGAGGATCACGGGAAAGCAGAGGCTGACACCCACTCCTCCGGCAAGAAGAGCTCGCACTGGTCCTTCCAGCCGATTCAGCGACCTCCGCCTCCCGGGGTCGGGAACCGAAAATGGCTCAGGAACCCGATCGACGCGTTTATTCTAGCCAGGCTGGAAGAGGAAGGCATCGCTCCCTCTCGACAAGCCGATCAGATCACGCTGATTCGTCGGCTGAGTCTTGACTTGATCGGGCTTCCCCCAGCCCCGGAGGATATCTCGAAGTTTCTGATCGACAACCGCCCGGATGCCTATGAGCGTCTGGTTGATCGGCTCCTGGAATCTGAGCACTACGGGGAGAAGTGGGCTGCTCACTGGCTCGATCTTGCACGCTATGCCGACAGTGACGGCTACGAGAAAGATTGGGTCAGGCCCCACGCCTGGCGCTACCGACACTGGGTCATCGACGCCCTCAATCGAGACGTGCCTTTCAACCAGTTCACGATCGAGCAGATTGCGGGCGACCTGCTTCCCAAAGCGACCACAGCACAAAAAGTGGCCACCGGCTTCCATCGCAACACGCTGACCAACCGCGAAGGGGGCGTCGACATTGAACAGTTTCGCTTCGAGCAGGTGATCGACCGAGCCAACACGGTGGGAACGGTTTGGCTGGGACTGACCGTGGGCTGCGCTCAGTGCCACGATCACAAATACGACCCGATATCCCAGAAAGACTACTACCGCTTTTTTGCCTTCTTCGACGGTGACGAGGAGGTCAACATCGATGCCCAACTCCCCGGGGAAATGGGTCCCTATCTGCAAGCTCTTCCTGGATACCTGGAAAAGCGCCGGGCCTTGTTGGAACAGTACGGCGCTCCCGCACTTCAACCCGCCTGGGAAAAAAGGATGCTGGAGACGGCGGCCAATCCGGGTAAGTGGACCGACTGGGATGAGGCTTACGACGCTTTCGAGAAGACCCTGGATAACGGCAACAAGATTCTGAGGACCGATCCGGCCAAACGCACGCTCAAGGAGCGGACTGCGCTGGAGGATCATTTCGCGAGAAACTACAACCGGGTGCTGAGGAAGGAGCGCCAGGAGGAGCTCAAGTTCAAAGAGCTCTATGAAAAACTTGTCGAAATGCGGGAATCCTTCCCGGCTTTGAGTCAGGCTCAGACGATTGCCACCAGCCAGAGCCCGGTCGAAACACATATCCATCTCCGCGGGGACTACCAGGCAAAGGGGATCCGAGTTCGACCGGGAGCACCCAAGTTCTTGAATTCAATACCCTCTGACCCCTGGCCCAGCCGACTGTCGCTGGCTCGCTGGATCACCGCTGGGGACAATCCCCTGACCGCCAGAGTTACCGTGAATCGCATCTGGCAGGAACTGTTCGGTCAGGGCCTCGTAAGGACTCCCGAGGACTTCGGAACCCAGGGGGAAAGACCGTCTCATCCGAAACTTCTGGACTGGTTGGCAGACGAGTTCATGGCCCGCGGCTGGAGCATCAAAGCGATGATCAAGACCATCGTAACTTCGGCTGCCTACCGTCAGTCCTCCCAGGCGAGGCCGTCGCTGGAGTCGAGCGACCCGGATAACGTGTTGCTCGCCCGCCAATCGCGTCTGCGGCTTTCCGCTGAGTTGATCCGGGACGTGGCGCTGGCAGCAAGTGGCCTCCTGAACCCATCGATCGGAGGAAAGAGCGTAAGACCCCCCCAACCGGAAGAGGTAATTGATGTCGGCTTCGGGAATTCGGTCGAGTGGGAAGAGAGTCGAGGTAGCGATCGCTACCGCCGTGGACTCTACATTCATTTCCAGCGGACGGTTCCGTATCCGTTCTTGATGAATTTCGATGCCTCCGACAAAAATGTCACCTCCTGCCGGAGGAACCGCTCGAACACACCACTGCAGGCTCTGAACCTACTGAACGATCCTGTCTTCCTGGAAGCAGCCCAGGCACTTGCCACCCGGACGCTGAGGGAGGTCCCGGAGAGTTTTGATGCTCGGCTAGGACATGCCTTTCGGTTGTGCCTGGCGCGTAACCCTAGATCGAGCGAGCGCAAGAGGTTGGCGGAGTACTTCAGACAGCAGGAGGAGATGTTGGATTCTGAAACTGCCCAGGTGCTGTTTCCACTCGATCTCGACGGCGTCGATCGGATCCAAGCAGCGGCCTGGGTGGGTGTGAGCAGCGTCCTGTTGAACCTGGACGAGTTCGTCACCCGGGAGTAGAAAGATGGATTTGGAAACATTCACGGTCTCTCAGACCCGTCGTGATTTTCTCAGCAGATGTGCCGGCGGAATCGGGACCGTTGCCCTGGCGCATCTGATGGCGTTGGAGGGGCGTACCGCTTCGAGTCGGCTGACCCCCACCAATCCTCTGGCTCCCAAATCGCCTCACTTCGCCCCCACCGCCAAGAACATGATCTTCCTGTTCATGGCCGGTGCACCCAGCCAGCTCGACCTGTTCGATCCCAAACCGGAGCTGGTGAAGTGGCACGGAAAGCCGCTGCCCGGCTCGATGACCAAGGATCTGAAACTGGCATTCATCAAGCCGTCGGCAAAGATCCTGGCCAGCTCTCGGCAGTTCAAGAAATACGGGGAGTGCGGCATGGAGTTTTCCGACTACCTGCCGCATACGGCGTCCAAGGCCGACGACATCTGTCTGATTCGTTCCATGCACACCGAGGCATTCAACCACCATCCGGGTCAGATGCTGTTGACGAGCGGTACCACCCAATTCGGTAGACCCACCGTGGGCTCCTGGGTCGTGTATGGACTGGGCAGCGAAAACCAGGACCTGCCCGGCTTCGTCGTTCTCAACTCGGGTCGAGGGACTAGCGGAGGGTCCAACAATTGGTCCAGCGGTTTTCTTCCATCACTTTACCAAGGAGTCCCTTTTCGGAGCAAAGGAGCCCCGATCCTCTACTTACCCAATCCCCCGGGAGTCGGCCCCCAGATGCAGCGCGCCCGGCTGGACGCTCTTCGTGACCTCAACCAGGAAGAGTTTCTGGAAACGGGAGATCGCGAGATCCTCTCTCGAATCGCATCCTACGAACTGGCCTATCGGATGCAGATGTCGGCCCCAGACTTGCTGGACTTCTCGGACGAACCCAAACATATTCTGGATCTCTATGGTGTCGACAAAGAGCCTACCGGGCCCTACGCCACCAATTGCTTGTTGGCAAGACGGATGGTCGAACGCGGCGTGCGCTTCGTCATGCTGGCCCATGCCAGCTGGGACGATCACGACAAGATCGACGAGGGCCTGAAGAAGAACTGTGAGATCACCGATCAGCCCATAGCCGCGCTCTTGCAGGACCTGAAACAGCGTGGGCTACTGGATTCCACGCTGGTGGTCTGGGGCGGCGAATTCGGCCGGACACCTTTGTCCCAGGCTGGCCGTCCCGATCAGGCGCCGGGGCGCGATCACCATCCAGATTGCTTCAGCATGTGGTTGGCCGGCGGAGGAATCCGAGGCGGGCAGACCATCGGCAAAACGGACGAACTCGGTTTGAACGTAGTTGAGGACAAGATCCATATTCACGACCTGCAAGCCACAATCCTCAAGTGTCTGGGCTTCGACCACACGCAGCTGACCTACCACCATATGGGACGAGATTTTCGCCTCACCGATGTGGGGGGGAAGGTCGTCGATAAACTGTTGATTTGATCCGGCATTGGCTGGGGTTTCGACCATCCGAAGGGTGTCTGACCGAAATTCAAGGAATATCCACGGCTCTGCTCGGATTCTCGATCAGAATGTCATCGATGGACTCCTGACTAACTCCCTCACCGCGCAGCAGAGGTAGGAAGTGCGTCCAGATGTAGTCGTAGCCTCGGCCGCCGTGGTGGCGAAGCTGGGACAGGCGGCAGGTGTCGGTGGCTATCAGGAGCTTCTTACTGTAGCCCAGGCGGATCAGCGTGGACAGTCGTTGAGCTCTTTCTCCATCTGTCATTCCACCGGGCCACTCACGATTCCAACTGATCAGATCGAACTCGACATAGGCACCTCTGTCGAGGATGGGTAGATAGTAATCAAGATCTTCCTGTTCCTCACTCAGTATGTGGGTGTCGCAGTGCCCGATGACGACTTTTGAAAGATCGGCTCCCGCTTCCTCCAGGACATCCAACTGGGCGTGGCCGGCTCGTCCCAGGCTGGCATGGGTTGAGATAAGAACGCCAGTTCGTTTCTGAGCTCGCGCGGCCGCCTGGAAGACCCTCGTTTCCGGTTCGCTCAGTCGATAACCGGCCGGGTCTGGCTGCGGCTGATTGTGGGTTCCAATCTCGCCTATGAAGCCAGCCGGAACTCCCTCTTGCCCTTCCTCTATCTCGCGGACGAAGAACTCGGTGATCTGGTCGACGGTAGCCGAGCGGAGCCATTCCGGGTAGCAATCCTCCTGGTAGAAGCTGATCCCGCGGACAATATGAACGCCAGAAGCTTCCCCGATGCGACGTAGTGCCCCCGGGTCAGCCTTGAGGTCGACGGGAGTGACCTCCAGGATGCCGCGTCCTCCAGCCTTCTTGAAGAACTCGAGCTCCTGGACGATCAGTTCCCAGTCCAGCATGCAGTTGTCTGCCCTGCCAGAGGTGTGAGAGATGTCGCAGCAGAGGTGCTCGTGAGCCAGAGTGGGGCCGAGTTGATCGCTCTGGATCTTGCCGGTAACCGTTCGGATCACGTGGGATCGGGCCTCACCCAGTGGCGATAAAGGGGCTTGACGTTCTCAGGAAGCGCCGCGTAGACATCGGGCGGTACGGCAACCACGTCGTTTTCCGTTTTGCCGGTTTCTTCTACCATCCGGACCCGTGCCGGCGAACCAGGCATCAGAATCTCGAGATTCAGCCACCAGGGCGCGTATCGCACCGCCATTCCCACCCGGGCCTCATTGCTGGTGTTGGGCATAGAAGTGTGCCAGAGGCGACTGTCGAACATGAGGACGCTCCCTGCTTCTCCAGTAGCACGAATTTCACCGGGGTAGGGCTGCGAGGGATCGACTCCGTTGTTTCCCGTAGGATTGTTGGGTGAGCGGTGGCTCCCCGGGACTATCGCCGTGGCACCAGTTTCGGGAGCAAACGCGGAGAGCATCCAGAGCGTCGTGAGGTGCATAACCGAATCAGGGTAGGGGGCTGGAACGTGTCCTGCATTGTTCTGATTAAAAGGCCAGTCCGCGTGCAAAGTGCCTCGGACACAACCGGGATAGCTGATGTGGGCACTGGTAAATGAGATGCGGACCTCTGGCCCAAAGAGGGAATGGGCGACTCCCAGGATTCGCGGATTGGCCAAGTATGGTGCGAAGGACTGCTCGTAGGCGATTAAACCCTTTCGGGCGCCCTGTCCTTTCAGTTCGTTGAAGGTTCCGTGGTTCTGCACCGCGGACTCGACCCGTTGACGAATCAGCGCTACTTTGTCACTGGGGATAACGCCTTCGAGAACACACCATCCCTGAAGTTCGAGGCGCGCCAGTGTTTGCTCGAGGGTGAGTTCTTGAACCGTCGCAGAAGTAGTCATTGACTCTTACCGGGGTTACGAGCCGCTTCGCTCAGCGGCCGGATAGCGTCGGTTTTGAGGTTCACGGACCAGATGAAGTGCAGCAACTCGTCGCCGGCCTGCTTGGCGATGATATCGATCCAGATTTCTGGTGCCTCTTGTTTGATTACCTTCCACTCCACGAAGCGCAGCCGCGACTCTCCAGCGACTAGTTGCTTGGCGACGACGGAATTGATCATCAGAAGCTGGTAGGCAGTGTCCACTTCTTCCTTCCGTTGTCTTTTCTCGGCTGCGTCTTCTTCCAGTTGGACAGCCGACGGCTGGGCATCGGAATCGGCCTTCTGTCGGACCAGGACGGGGCGGTCGGACTTGTGGGCAGCTGCCTTTGTCGCATTCTTCTTTTTCGATTTTGGCTTTGGCGCAGAGGCTGGCGGCGAAGATGGCTTGGGAGGACTTGAAGCAGGTTTCGTCGCCAACCTCTCCTTGGGCGAGAGGGCGGTGGGCTCTTGGGACTCAAGATTCTGGGATTCCCCAGACTGATTCTCACCAGGGCCAGGGCTGGCGGTGCTCAGCTGATCTGGGTCTCCTGGGCTCCCAGTGAGCATCTCGACGCTGGAGTCGGCATCTGCCCCAAAATGTTCCAGGGGCTTCGGTACCGGATCAGGATCTGCCGTCTGGTTATTTTGTTGTTTTTCTCCCCGGGTGGACTGAGCAACGTAGCCGATGGCCAACGCCGCCGTGGTGACCAGGACGACGATCAGCCAAACCGGAATCCGTCGGCCTTGCTGTGGTTCGCCGCCGGAAAAGACTTCTTCGAAAAGGGAGGTTGACGGCTGTTCTTTTCCAGTGGATTCGGAACCTGGGGCGGAGTCGGGCCGGGCCTGGCTCCGAGTGGGGGCTGAAGCGGTAGTGGGTCTCGATCCTCGGCCGACCTCTGAGCGGCCGAGGTGTTCCATCAGGGTCTCGTAGGCCTGATTGACCTGTTGGATTTTACCTACTGACCGGGAGCGAAGACGGGGATGGTGCGCGAGCCGCTCGGTGTTCCACAGAATCAGCAGGTCGTCGCGAGCCTCGGCCACTTCCTTGAAGCTTGCTCCGACCGTCAGCTCAAGGATGCGGTACGCGTTTTCGATCTCCTTCATCGTTCCATAAGTCCTGACCTGCCAGGGCTACCGTAGACTGACGCTTAAGGATTTCCCTTTTTTTAGCTTCTCCGTACCCCAATATACTATACGAAGGAGAGTAGAGCCGGTCTCAAAGCCGGTTCCAACAGGACCTAGGCGGCCTCCCTACGGCGGACCAGTTCTCGTTTCAAGCTGTCTTCTCCACGGGCCATGGCCCAACCGTGATTGGCACCAAAGATCGGTTTGAGAAGGAATGAGAGGTAACGAAGCAGAGGTTTCTCTGCCCGGATCTTCCAATCATAGGTGATGTTGACCCAGCGCCCCTCCTCTTCGAAGGTCCAGATACCGCGCCCCACGAAGTCACCCCAGGCCTCGAGGGTCCAGCCGAAGGGTTTCCGCGACTCCACAACCCGAAAACTCCAGCGTAGGCGGTAGGGTAACCAACCCTTGGTGTAGAGGTTGCAGACTTGACCGATGCCGTCGTCATCGCCCTTCTTGAGCTCCTTCACCTCGAGATAGACATCGGGCCACCAGCGCACTAGATCTGGGGCGTCATCCAGAATGTCTGTGACTTCCTGGGCAGTAGCCTCGACCCGCCATCGAGTGACGAAGTGATAATCGTAACTTTTCTGCATGAGGACCAGTGGCTGTTCACTCCTCGATCCAAGGGTCGCCAGTATAGGGTCCACCCCGGATTGTTTCCAGCGTAACCGGGTTATGACCCTATCACCAGATTCCTGAGATCGTCCGGCTTCCACCTTCCGCGACAAACTGATAGAATCTGGCGACAGTAGCCAAGCAAGTTTCCCTTCCGCTCGAAGGCGGAGCATTGAGCAGGTCCAGAAGGGAATAGGAATCTTTTGAGAAGGCGAAATCAGCACCTGTCGTGGGCCTTTGTACTGCTTTGTCTGACCTTTGTGGTGAGGGCGGCGCAGGAGGAAAGGCCTGTTTTCCGGTCCCAGTCGGAGCTGGTTTTAGTGGACCTCGTGGTCAGTGACAGGAAGGGAGAGATCGTCCGGGACCTGAAGCCCGAGGATGTCGAGGTCTTCGAGGATGGCAAACTCCAGGATATCGTTTTTTTCGATCTTCGGAGGCGGGCTGCGTCGAAGGAGGAGCTTGCGACAAAAGGGCCAGTCGGCGATCTTTCGAATTCTACGCTCTCCTTTGACCGAGGAGCACTTCCCACCTCTCCAGTTGACCAGGGGTACTTGGTCTTTCTCTTCGACATGCAGTCCATGGATTTCCACGGACTACAGAGGGCAAAGGACTCCATCCGGACTTTTATCAGCTCCCAGCTGGCGTCGACAGATCAAGTAATGGTAGCTACGGTGGAGCCCAGTCTGCGTGTACACCTTCCTTTCACCAGTGACATTGCGGAGATGGAGAGTGCCTTGGAGACCCTGAGCTTCAGAGCACATGAACACGTCGGTATTTCTCGATTCGTACAGTCTGTTGAGCAACTCTTTTCTCTTCTCGAGGGAATTGCTCTCGACACCTTTGATCCGGGCGACATAGCCGACGCAGGTCCGGCAAGGCTGGACCCTCCCCCGAGGGCACAATTTCCCAGGCTGCCTCCGAGGCCCGTGAGTTGCTGGTGAGTCTGGAGCTGAGGGTAGACTTCACTTGCGCCGCAATAGGAGCACTTTCGCGTCATCTGCGCTCGCTGCCGGGGCGCAAGCAGCTCCTCTATATCTCCAACGGCTATCCCCTGAGCGCCAAACGGACCTTGAGCCGGATCATCATGCAACGGGCCATGGCCTATTCCCCTTCCCAGATTACGCTGATCCACCTGGCTGTGAACAACTTCATGGCTGGGGCGGGACGTGCAAATGATCTGCACAGGAGGCTCAGCGGGGCGGTTAACCAAGCCAATAGATCCCACGTTGCGATCTACAGCATTGATCCGCGCGGGCTTATGGCTCCTTCAACGGGCTTGGCTAGCATCAAAGGAGCCGCTAGCCCAATGAATGCTTCCTACTCAACTGAGGACATCACGGCGCCGCACGAATTCCTCTCTTCTCTCTCTCTTCAGACCGGAGGCCTCTGGTTCGCGGACGACAACGATCTGGGTCGGCCGATTCGTAAGGCCTACCGCGATGGTCGAGAATATTATCTGATTGGATATGTGCCCAAGTCCGAAAGGAGAGTGGGCAAGTTTCACAAGATCAAAGTCAAGCTGAAGAAGAAGCGGAAGCGTGTCAGAATACGATATCGGAAGGGCTATACCGAAGAAGATCCGAACCAGGCAGTCACGATAGATCTGGCCAATGCCTTCAAGTTTCCCGATCTCTTCAGGGATTTTCCGATCAAGACCCAGGTCTCCACCGAGGCCGGAAAACTGAGGGTCTCAGCTCAGATTCCAACCGAGGCCGTCACCTTCAGATCTGAAGGTGACCAGCGTCGCTGCGTCGTAGAGATGTTCGGCGCCATCTTTGACGGCTCCGGAAAGTGGGTCGGAGAGACTTTCTTCTTCGCCGAGAGGATCGACCTCGACTTCAGCCAGAAGGATCTGGACGAGTTCCTGCGCTACAGAGATTTTTCATCGGTTGCCGAGAAACCAGCGCCCGAGGGTAGCTACGATCTGGTTGTGGTCTTGCGCCAGAAGCTTTCCGGGAAGATAGCGACCTCTACTCATAGGCTGGGACTGGAGTAGCTGTTCCGCCCGACGCTCGGCACTGCTACTGATTACTGCAAGTCCAAGCGGCCAATCACTGAGTTACAGCAGGCTTCTCCGAAACCGGCAGCGTGGCAAACTGACCAGGGCGGAGCAGGATGGAGACAGCCCCGAATTCGGACTCACCGCAGATCACAAGCGACCCCGTGAAGTCAGTGAAATCCACGACCTTGTCCCAGCTGAACTGATCCACAAAACGGGCATCCTGCTCTTCTCCAGTGACGAAGTCGAACTCCGTTTTTGCGACGGACTGTCCCTCGGCATCGAATAACTCCAGCTTCAGCTTCTGGGGGACCCCCAGGCCCATCATGGCAATGCCGGTGTTTACCCCTGGGGTTGCGGTCTGGATGGGTGTCACCACCTTGGTCAGGGGATCGCTGCTGGCCACGCCGGCGAAACCGACGGAGCCCCCGAAGAGCACCACTCCGGAGAGACGCACATCGGAGGTTACCGTGACGGACCCGCGCTGGAGCGTGCCCACGCCGTCGGTCGCCAGAATTCGGATTCCGCCGACTGGAATCACCAACTGTGTTTCCCCAACTACCTCGACGCCATTCAGGTCCACGGTCATGGGCGAACCGTCCGGGTTCTTCAGGAGCACCGTCACGTTGGCTGCCTTGCTGGGATCTAGCACCACCAGGACCAACTGGCTGAAAAGGCTCGCTCCGCCCTCTGCTCCATCACCAAATTGGGCGAAAGAAAGCTTCTTCACTGTAGTGCCCTGAACGATTCGAATCGCTGTATCTGGGTTGGAAATGCCTCCCGTCCAAACGGTAGTACTCTCGCTTTCCTGATCGCCATCGCTACAGTTCTGAAAGCGCAGTCGGAGATAAAGATATCTTTCGTGTGGACCTGAAAGGACCTGATTGATCGTGGTGCCGATGTCGACTCCTTCGCTGGAAAAAAGCTGGTCGGCTGTGAGGCTGGCGAGGAGGGTCATGGCATCGCCGAATCGTCCGGGGAAACGCTGGCTCCGGTCCGCGTACTCGACCAGCATCTTGCCTAGCAGCCTGTCGGACTTTCGAGGTCACACCGAACGGGCATCATTAGTGTATGGCGAATCGATTTAGAACAGTAGATCGAGAGACTCCTTATCTGTTTCCTCCTTCGGTGCAGGAATGGCTGCCGGAGACGCATCTGGCTCGCTTCGTGGTGGAGGTGGTGAGCAAGCTGGAGTTGAGGAAGTTGGAGGATTCCTACACGAAACGGGGATCGGAAGGATACCATCCGGCGGTGATGCTGGCGTTGTTGTTTTACGGGTATGCGACGGGGGTGTTTTCGAGTCGGAAGTTGGAGCAAGCCACCTACGATTCGGTGGCGTTTCGCTACCTCGCCGGCAACACGCATCCGGATCACGACACCATAGCCCATTTCCGAAAGCGGTTTTTGGAAGAGCTGAAGCCGCTGTTTGTGGAGATCTTGCTGCTGGCCCAGGCGATGGGATTTCTGAAGTTGGGCCGAGTGAGTTTGGATGGCACGAAGGTCAAAGCCAATGCCTCCAAGCACAGTGCGTTGAGCTGGGGGCACATCCAGAAACTGGAAGCGCGGCTGCGAGAAGAAGTGGACGAGTTGATGCAGCTGGCCGAGGAAGCGGATGGACGAGAAGAAACGGAAGGGATGGACATCCCGGCCGAGCTGGCGCGGCGGGAAGCACGGTTGAAAGCGATCGATCAAGCGAAGCAGAAGCTGGTCGAGCGGGCGGCCGAGCGGCAGGCGGCCGAGCACGCCGAATATGAAGGGAAGGTGGCCAAGCGGCAAGCCCAGAGGAAAAGGGGAAACAAACCGAAGGGTCGCGAACCCAAACCGCCCCGAGGAGGAATCCGAGACCAGGATCAGATCAATCTGACGGATGAAGATTCTCGGATCATGCCGGTCTCGGGCGGGGGATTTGAGCAATGCTACAACGCTCAGGCCCTGGTGGATAACGACAGTCTGTTGATTGTGGCCGTTCATGTCACGCCAAACGCCAATGACAAGAAAGAACTGAAACCGGCCCTGGCGGCGCTGCACGCATTGCCGGAGTCGTTGGGTCGGCCCCAGGAGCTGCTGGCCGACAACGGCTACTTCAGTGGTGCCAACGTGGAGCTTTGTAGCGAGCATGCGGTCCTTCCCTATATTGCGGTCGAGCGGGAAGCCCACCACTTGCCGCCGAACGAACGCTGGAAAGAACCGGAGCCACCCGGGGAAGACGCCGATGCGGTGGAGCAGATGAGATACCGGTTGAAGACCCCGGCGGGTCGAGCCATCTACGGGCAACGCAAAGCTGTCCCCGAGCCCGTCTTTGGGATCATCAAATCGGTGATGGGCTTTGCGCAGTTCTCTCTCCGAGGAGCGGAGGCGGCAGACGGGGAGTGGACTCTGGCCAGCATCGCCTGGAATCTGAAAAGAATGTACAACCTCGCCTGCCGCCAGCCGAAGCTGGCCCGTGCCACCCTCTGAAGAGGTGGGCCAGGTCGTTTCAGCGGCCAAATCACCGCCGCAGATCAGACGATTCATCGATTTCGTGCTTGGTCGTGCAAGACTTTGGATCAAACGTCAAATTTCAGAAGTGCCTGTGAGTCAAGTCCGACAGGCTGCTAGGTCAGCAAAAGGTGTTCCCTCACGCCCCTGTTCTGAGAGGAACAGCTGGTAGGTATCGCCCGCAACCCATCCCTCCATATCGAAAGAGAAAATTGCGAAGCGGGCAAATTGGAATTCTTCAGCTTGCCACTCGTCCCCGATCGAGGCTAAGTTAGCGCTTCCGCCGTCACCAAAGAAGGGCAACGTACATCCTTCACCGGGAGTCGACTGAACCCCAACCTCGTGCTCTCCATCATCGTTGGCCGCGTAGTGGACGGTCTGAGATATCGCATCCTGTGACAAAAGAAAGCTGACAATGATTAGGAATAGGAGATTCGCTCGGCTATTAAACATGTGTACGCTCCAGATTCGAGTTGTCGACTCTAGGGGAGCCAGGATTGTATCTGTCGTACTGAGGAGATTCAATCAAGATCAGAGAATAGTACCGGCTTGGTTAAGGCAGGGCATTTCCGGACTTGAATAATTATACATATGGATCTCATGGAATTGGGCAACTGGCATCTCCCTAAACGGAACGTGTGAATTCAAGGATGTCTTGTGAAGAAGGTTGGCCTTGAAGCCGTGGGGGAGGTGTCGCCAAATGAACCCCTTCGTGCAAATATGCATCAGAATAGGATGTGATTAGGGAGCTGTGGAAGCGGAAAGGGAGATCGCGAGATGACAAGAAGAAAATGGTTTGCATCAGTGGTGTTGGCTTCGACTATCCTGGTCACGTCGTTGGCGCCCCTGGCCTATGCCAGGGGGCGAGGAGGGCATAGGTTTCGGGCATCGGTTCGGCGGGCTCCTGTGTACTTCGCGTACGGTGGATATGGGAGACATGCTTCATACGGATTCGGCTACTATGGGGGGCATCACTACCGAGGTGGTCCCAGAGGCAGAGTCGATTTCAACGTCAAGCCCAAGGAGTCGCAGGTATTTGTGGATGGTGCCTACATTGGCATCGCGGATGACTACAATGGAGGCGTCTTCGGCAGCACCGCCGTGCTGACTCCGGGTACCCACAATGTGCGAATTGTGGCTCCCGACGGTCGCGTGAAGAAAGCGAAAATCTACGTCATGCCGGGTAGGGAACTGAACTTCAACTTCAGGTTCTAGCCGGCAACCCGATCAATTCATCTCAGATTCAGGTGTCGTGCTCGCCGTGTCGTTGGCTTGGGAAGCCCTCCAACGACGCGGCGAAGCCGGTTTTACCTCGCGAAACCGGTTTTGCCTGATGTACGCCTTCCCGACGCCGACGTCCAGTATCCGGGTTTCGATCCTGGTCAGTTCCGCTCCAGAAGCGCTGGCCCCATTCGGGAAAGAAACTTTGGTCGGGGATAGGGGAGATTGTGCTGTTGTCCAGCTCTCTCCTCGGACCCTGGGCTCGTATTGCAGACAAGTCAAGTCGTTCGCGGCTCTGCCGGACTTGGCTTCCAAATACTGGCAATCCATCCGTTCGTGAAACTGTTGGCTGCAGCTGTTTCCGGCACTGCTTACTGCATTACTGCCTTACTGCATTACTGTTCACTCTCTGATTCCGCGCCCTGGCCTTCTGCAATCAAATAGCCAGCTTGCATGAAGGCAATTACGTCGGCGATCTCCTGACGGCTCAGATTGTCTTCGAAGCCTTCCGGCATCAGCGAGACCTCTGAGGCTCGGATCTCGGCAATTCGGCCGCGTAGGATTGTCTCCTCTTCGCCAGGGCCGCTGCGAAGTGTCAGAGTACCGGGGGTTTCTCCGGCGATGATGCCGCCGAAGACCCCTCCGTCGTGAGTGGTCACGATATAGCTCCGGTAGAGGGAGAGAATGGTTCCGCTGGGGTTCAAGATGTCGTACAGCAGCTGGGCTCGGGTGTGTCCTTGAACCGATCCCTGCAGGGCAGGACCCACCCGCATCCCGGCCTTAACGTTGTGACAGCGGGCGCATTCTTGATTGTACAGTTCTCTGCCATTCAGGGGATCTGGTTCCAGATCCAGCGCCGAAGTGTAGCCCTTCACCACCTTTTCTCGATCTCCAGTTTCCCGCTGAAGAAGCTCAAGAGCGCGTTCTTGTACCTGGGGGTCAGGGTGCTGCCTGAGGATCTCCTGCTGCTGATGGTCCAGGGCAGCCCTTTCGATCTTTCCTGCTTCGAGGGCATCAAGCAGGTGGAGGACTCTGATGCTGTGGTTGAGGAGGATGCCCAGAGTCTGCCTTCGCTCTGCGGGTGTGAAGGTGTCCCAATGGACGAGAATCAGTTGACTGACGGTGGGATGGTCGAAGTGTCGCAGAGTCTCCAAGGTGGCCTGTCTCAGGCCGGACTCTGCGGATGAAGCCAGAAGTTTGGCAAAGATCTCCCGGACTTCCTGGAATCGTGCCCCAGCCAACATGCGGACTGCGCTGGATCGCTGGGCCGTCTTTACCTCTTTCCGCAGGACCTGTCTTTTGGCTGCCGCTAGAAGTGAGGGGATCCGAAAATGTTGTGCAACCCCCGCAGCCTCTTCTCGGACAGCCTCAGAGGAGCTTGACAAGAGAGCCTTTAGCGCGCGCTCGGCTCCGTGGCCTTCCAAGCGGTGCACGTGGCCCAGTTCCAACCCTTGGCCGAAGCCTCTTAGAGCGGAAACCTGCCAGGAGTCGTTCTTGAGGGCCCTGTCATAGGCGAGGAGCCCTACCAGGCGCTGAGGCTCGTTCCCCCAGTTCCGAGCTCCAATAACAGCCGCCAGTTCTTCGAGGAAGCTCGTCTTACCGGAGCTTTCGGACTCAAAGTACGCGGGTTCCTTGATCATCGACACCAACAGATCCAGAGAAGAACCCGGCTCAGAGCTCAGGATCGCGGTACGTTGCCACTTGTCTTCCCCGTTCTGCTCGACCAATCGTCGGAAGGCGTGCTGCACCTCTTTACCCTGCATTTGGCCCAGGCTGAGTGCGAGCTGAAAAAGGACCCTGGGTGAAGGATCAGAAGTCATTCCCGTCAGTTTGCCGAGAAGCTCAGGGAAATCCTCGGCCAGGATGACGGCATGCTCTCGGACTCCCGGCTCGGTGTCCTCTAGAGCCGTTGAGATCAAGGATGCCTCCAGAGCGCCAGCACCCTCCAGGGCGTAGAGGGCGTGAAGGCGAGCTACGGGGCTGGCGCGGCTGTACACCATCTCCTGCAGGAGAGGCACGGCGGACGGGTCCTGGCGCTCCAACAGCAGGCGCTGAGAAGTGAGTCGCCACCACTGGTTGGTATGGCCTAGATTCTCTACCAACTCCGAAGTTTCCGCCTGATGCAGAGCTGGCCAGGTCATGGACCCAGAGGGATGGTCCCTGGGGACGATCCGATAGATGCGACCCAGATCGGTGCCGCTGAAGAAATTCTTGCCTTTCTGGATCGGTTCCGGGATCGAAGCAGGCGTTTCCACGAACTCGCGACAGATGTCAACCACATAGAGGTTTCCGTCGGGCCCGACGGTGAAGTTGGAGGGTCGAAACCAGCGGTGGGTGGAAGCCAGAAACTCCTTGTCCTGTTCTTCCTGTGGGCGGTTGGCGGCGAAGCTGGCACCCGCGGGCGAAACGATGTCCCGGTGGATTAGATTACCTGAGACTTCGCCAGTAAACAGGTTGCCACGATACGCCTCCGGAAAGGTATCGCCGGTGTAGATGGTAGCTCCCGCCGCTCCAGAAAAGAAACCGCTCGACTGCATCTCCCGCTCCATACCGATTTCTTTGTAGCGGCGCTGCCGCATGCGGGTACGGGTCTCGCGCCAGGGTTCCGGTGGCGTGAGTTGAAAGATGCGCTGATCGTGCTGCGAGATATGAACGGAAACCTCGGGTGCCGTCAAGAACGGGTTGCGCTGCAGGTAGCGCCTGGCCATTACAACGTGGTTGGCGTGTCGTCCTGCCTGCGAGAAGAAGCGGTGACCCCAGACGTCAAAGGTCTGGCCGAAGCGGGTGGCGCCGGAGGCGGCCTCGAAAAGATCCCGATCCAGGCGAAAACGAAAGTCCGTTCCCAGGACCGAGACAGGAGATGCTTCTGGACTTCGTGAAAACTCGATCTCGCCCGCCTGACTATCGTTTGAGACGTAGATCCAATTATCGAGTCCAAAGCGCAGGTTGTTGACGCGCCCTTCGGGATCTACCAGGGTAGTGAAGCCGGTGAACAGCACTGTCTTTTCGTCCGCTTTCAGATCCCCGTCAGTGTCCTTCAGATACAAAATGTCGGGCGCCGCGCTGACCAGGAGTCCCCCCTTCCAGGGAAGCACGCTTTTGACGTGTGGCAGTTCCTCGGCAAAGAGGGTGGAGTGGTCGATGCGCCCATCTCCGTCCCGGTCTTCCAGGACACGGACCCGGCTTTTGTAGGGCTCTCCCTCTGGGGGATCGTAGGGGTAGTCCCGCATCTCGGCCACCCAGGCACGCCCCATCTCGTCGAACACCAACTCCACCGGATCGGTCACGTGGGGCTCGGCGGCAAAGATCTCTACTCGAAAGTCCTCGCTGATCCGGAAGGTCTCGAGCGTCTCTTCTGCCGACATCGGAAGAGGACGCTCATCGGTCGAGCACCCAGAGAGCAGCAAGAGCAGGAAAGGCAGTGTCTTCAGGCTCTTCATAGAATCAACCCTCATGATGGGGGGCAGCTTTCGCATCGACGGAGTGTGTCCTGCCGACGCTGGGATGGTAATCGCATACTGGAGGAACTACAACGTCGCTATTGGATTTCTCTTCGGGAGAGTGTATCCTGCCGGCCATCCAGGTCATGGATACACACCATAGGTTCCGCCGCCCTCTCGGTCTTTTCCTGGGAGTGCTTTTCGCCCTGGCGATGATCATGGGGGTCGGTCCCGGGGTGCTCCTGGTGAATCGTCCGGACACCCTCCTTGGACTACCGAGAATCTATACCTGGGCCCTCGTCTGGTACGCCGTCCACATCGTGATAGTTGTCACCGCTTATCGTTGTATATGGCGTCAGCCTCCAGATCATGAACGGCGTGATCGGGAGCGGGAGTGATGTCTCCGAATTGGCCCCAGGAACCGAGTCTGGCTTTCATCCCCTATGTGGTGCTTGTCGTTTATCTGGTGACCCTTCTGGGATTGGGGTGGCTAGGCTATCGTCGCAGCCAGATCGGCGAGGAAGACTACTATCTGGCCGGTCGCGGCCAGGGATGGGTTGTCACCTCGCTGACTATAATGGCCACCTTTTTCAGCTCCTTTGCGCTTCTGGGTGCCCCGGGAATGGTCTACCGAGAAGGGGTCGTCTTCGCTCTGGTCAGCTTGAACGTTCCCGTGGCAGGCTATTGCGTGTACCTGCTGGGGAGCAGAATCTGGGAGGCGGGTCGGATGCGCGGCTATGTCACCCCTGCCGACATGATCTGCGACTACTATGAAAGTGGTGTGGCCTTACGTCTGCTGGTCGTCCTCGTCGGCATCCTGTTCACGATTCCCTACGTGATGATGCAGCTCAAAGCTGGAGGAGAGTTGGCAGCCGTGATGTTCGATTCCTATGCGGGTGCTTTTGGTTTGGGTGCGGTTATTTTAGCCGGGATTACCACCCTGTATATCATGATTGGGGGAATGCGCAGCGTGGCTTGGACCGATGCTCTGCAGTGTCTGCTCCTGGTGTCAGGCATGCTCCTTTCAGGAGTGGCTCTGGTAAGTTTCTTCGGCGGCCTGTCCGCCTTTGCGCAGGCGATCAGTCAGCTGCCCGAGAGCTCTCTGACGGTTCCCGGAAATACCGGCTTCTGGAGCATCTCAACCTTGTTCACGGTATCTCTTCTCATGCCAATAGGAGGAATCATTCAACCCGCCCAGTGGATGCGCTTCTACGCAGCCCGAGATCGGGAGACCCTGCGGCGCAGCGCGCTGATCTTCGTCATCTTGCTGACCGGCTGCTTCCTGCTGGGTATCATGCTGGTGGGGCTTGGTGGCCAGGTCCTGTTCCCCCCCGAGCTGGATGGGGCAGGGGGAGTCCGCCCCCATCCTGAAGTAGGAAGCTACGATCAGATCCTGGTCGCGGTAATTCAGAGGACGCTGCCGGAGCTGCTGGGACCAGCACTGGGGCTTCTCTTTGCGAGCATGATGATCGTGGCTATCATGGCTGCCGCCATGAGTACTGCCGACAGCAGTCTGCACGCTTTGAGTGCCCTGATGACACGCGATGTCTACGATCGGTTCGTGAGGCCTCAAGCAGGTCAGCGGGAGAGAGTCTGGGTGGGCCGTCTGGTCATTCTGGGCGCCACCGCTTTTGCCCTGGCATTGGTGCTCGCGGGACGGGAGGAAGGCAGCTCGTTGGCCGGCATCATGGAGATGATCGTCGGCTTGGGATTGTTTGCAGCTGCCTTCAGCATTCAGCTCTTGCCCCTTACGCTGGACGTGCTCTTTCTTCACCGAGGGACATCCGCGGGGGCTTCGTCCGGCCTGACGACGGGACTCGTAGTTGCCTTTTGTTTTACTTCGCTCTTTGCTTCGCTGACTTCGGCCATGGCGGGCTCCGCGATTGAGCCGATCCTCCTGGGACTGTTGGACCTGGTCGATAGCTGTAAGGCCTGGGTGCCCCTCCACGCCACCGCGTGGGGCCTCATTCCCAACGTGCTCGTTTTCGCACTGGTGAGCCGACTTGGGAAGAGGGATCGCTCCAGGCAGCGATAGTTGGGGCTCAGTTGTCTGAAATCGAATCCTGGGTGTAACATGCCGGACGTCTTCAGACAGCGGCGCCGCGCACGCAAGGTCCCATCTGAGAGGTTAGAAGAATGACGAAAAGCAGACTGGAAAGTTCACTGGCCATAGATGGGGGACCCAGGGTCAAGGAGATTCCCTTCGGCACTGGTCAGCGGTATGGCGATGAGGAGCTAGAGCAGCTACGCCAAACGTTGGCGCAGCAGACGCTTTTCTATACGGATGGAGAGAAGGTCACCGACCTCTGCCGGCGGGCGGCAGCACGTCTCGGCGTTAGTCATGCGACTGCCGTCAGCAGTGGTACCGCCGCCGTGCACAGCGCGCTTGCCGCTGCGGGGGTCCGTCCTGGAGATCATGTTGTAACCTCTCCCATCAGCGATGCGGGAACCGTGATTGGCATTCTCTTCCAGGGAGCAGTGCCTCTGTTCGCAGATCTCGACCCTCATACCTACGCCCTCGACCTGGATTCTCTGGCCAATTCCATTACCGACAGGACTCGGGTTGTGATGCCGGTTCATCTCGGAGGGACCCCAGGTCCCATGGACGATATCCTGGCGATCGCACGGGAGAGGGACTGTCTTGTGATCGAGGACTGCGCCCAGGCCTGGGGAGCCACGTACAAGGGACGTCCGGTGGGCTCGTTGGGGGATCTGGGAACGTTCAGCCTGAACGAGAACAAACAGATCTCCTGCGGAGATGGAGGACTGGTGGTAGCGGATTCAGATCAGCTTGCTAGAGGAGTACGCCTTTTTGCCGACAAGTTCTATGATCGTGAGGCGGAGGTGCGCATCTCTCCACCCTACCTGGGAGCCAACTACCGCATGACTGAGCTTCAGGCGGCCGTGTCCCTGGCGCAACTCGAGAAACTGGACAACATCGTCGAGCGCAGAGTGGCACATGGCGCGCGATTGACCGAAGGACTCAGAGGGATCGCGGGGTTGTATCCGATGCTGGCCCCTGAAGGCTCTCAGTCCAGCTACTGGTTCTATCTATTTCGAATCGATCCGGCTGTTCTCGGTATCGACAACCGACGGTTTGCCGAGTCAGTGTCCGCCGAGGGCGTTCCCACTCTCCCGGGCTATATCAAAGAGTGTATCTACCAGTGGGACATGTTGGCAAAGAAGCAGGTCTTTCCGGGGACCGAGTGGCCGGTGGCGGAAGTCGATTACGGCACCGGACTCTGTCCCACCGCCGAGGCCATTCTCGAGACCTCGGTGAGATTGGTAGTCAGCGAGTTCCACACCGATCAGGATGTAGAGGACCAGATTGCCGCCGTCAGAAAGGTTGCTACTCACTACGCAGGTTGAACCCGAAACCGAAATGATTGCCACCCCCCCACTCGGAGATCTGCGAGTCCTGGACATTTCCACCTTTGTCGGTGCACCCTTCGCTGCGGCCTGTCTAGCGGAGTTTGGTGCCGAGGTACTCAAGATCGAAAGACCCGGTGTGGGGGATTCTCTGCGGCAATTGGGGACTCCCAGCGAAACCGGCGATTCCTACCTCTGGCTCAGCGAAGCCCGTAACAAGAAATGTATCACCCTGGACTTGAAGCAGGCCAAAGGGGCCGAGCTCTTTCGAAGAATGGTGTCCCAAGCGGATATCGTCATCGAGAACTTTCGCCCGGGGACGCTGGAAAAGTGGGGCCTCGGTTTCTCCAACTTGATCGCACTCAATTCCGGGCTGATCATGCTGCGGTTGTCAGCCTATGGCGAAATCGGCCCCAAAAACCAGTTGCCCGGCTTCGCAAGGATTGCCCAGGCCTATGCCGGCTTGAGCTATCTGGTAGGCACTCCAGAAACGCCTCCCTTGGTCGCGGGGTCGACCACCTTGGCTGACTATCTGAGTGGACTCTACGGCGCCTACGGCATTCTGATTGCTCTGAGAGCACGGGATCGCAGCGGCCGAGGCCAGTACATTGACATCGGTCTGCAGGATGGAATCTTTCGTTTTCTCGATGAAATTGCTTCGGTTTATGACCGGGAGGGAACGGTGCGCGAAAGAATGGGTACCGAGGCTCCCAGTTCGGCTCCCCACAGCCACTATCCCAGCCGCGACGGCAAATGGGTTGCAATCGCCTGTACCAACGACCGGATGTTCGAGCGCCTGGCGATTGTCATGAGCCAGCCAGAGCTGGCCAAGCCTGAGCGCTACGGTCGACTCTCCAATAGGCTGGCCAAGCGTGACCAAATCAACCAGATCGTCTCTACCTGGACCTCGAAGCGGACACGTCAGGAGGTGATCGAACTCTGCGGCGCTGGGGAAGTGCCCTGTGGTCCGGTCAACAGCATTGCTGAGATTTTCCAGGAAGAGCAGTTCTGGTTGAGGGAGACGCTGACTCGGGTGGAGGACGAACGAATTGGCGATCTGGCAGTTCAGGGTGTTGTCCCCCGTTTGTCCGAGACCCCAGGTAAAATTCAGCATCTGGGCCGAGCGATTGGAGAGGACAACGCCGAAGTCTATCGTGATTGGCTGGACTTGGACGAGAGCGATCTGGCCAAGCTAGGGAAGAAGGGAGTCATCTGACTTCCAGGAAGGGTAATTATGATGCGATCCTCAAGGTTGGGTTTTGTGATGCTCGGAATTGCCGCAGTCCTGGTTGCGGGTTGTGGAACACCCCAGCAGGTCCAGCGCTTTGGTATGGTAATCGGACTCAAACCCGACACCCTACAGCAGTACAAGGAACTGCATGCGGCCACCAACCCCGGAGTCCGAGACCTGCTTCGAAAGTACAACATCCGTAACTTCTCGATTTATCTTCAGGAAATCGAAGGCAGGTTGTACGAATTCGCCTACTACGAGTACACGGGAACGGACTACGAAGGCGACCGCAAGAAGTTGTCTGCGGAACCCCGAAACAAGGAGTGGCTCAAGGTCTGTAATGCGCTGCAGGTTCCTCTGGCAGGACAGAAGTCCTGGTCGATGATGGAGGAGATCTTTTTCAATGAGTAGAGGGGCTGCCACTTTGATGACTGAAAAGGAGCGATCATGGAGGGCGTAGGCGGACAAGACAGCGTGTTTCATCGGAGTCGCAGCGAAAAATGGCGAGAGATCACGCACGGAGAGGGAGTCTATCTATTCGATTCCGAAGGTCGACGTTATCTGGACGCTTGTGCCGGCGTTCATGTCGTGAGCATTGGCCATGGCGTGCCGGAGATTGCCGAAGCGATGCGGGATCAGGCTTGCAAGGTCAGCTTTACGTACAGCCGTTTTCTGACTCAACCTCAGCTCGACCTGGCCCACAAGATCGCCGAGATGGCACCGGAAGGGCTATCCCGGGTGTTCTTCATCTCAGGTGGCTCCGAGGCTACTGAATCAGCCCTCAAGATGGCACGCAAGTACCAGATCGAAACCGGTAATCCGAAAAAGTACAAGGTCATCTCGCGCTGGCAGAGCTGGCATGGAAATACCATCGGCGCTCTATCCATGTCGGGACGGACGTCTTGGCGCCAGGACTACGTCCCCTATCTCCTGGACTGTCCCCATATCCCGCCACCCTATTGCTATAGATGTCCTTACGATAAGACCTATCCCGACTGCCAATTAGCCTGTGCCAGTGAACTGGAGCGCGTGATTCAACAGGAGGGAAGCGAATACATCTCGGCCTTCATTGCTGAGCCCGTGCTGGGAACGTCGGCGGCAGGGGTGACACCTCCTCCCGACTACTTCTCGACCATCAGGGAGATCTGTGATCGCCACAATATCGTCTTGATTGCCGATGAGGTCGTTACCGGATTCGGTCGCACCGGGCTCCCCTTTGCCATGGAGCATTGGGGAGTGGTCCCGGACATCATGACGACCGGGAAAGGGTTGAGCAGCGGCTATACCCCGATTGCGGCCACCGTCGCCAATGAGGAGATCTACCAGGCCATCTTCAAATCGTCCTCCTCCTTCGTCCACGGTCACACCTATGGTGGCAATCCGTTGTCGTGTGCCACGGCCTTGGCGGTCCAGAAGTATATCGAGACCCACGATCTGATTGCCAGATGTGCCCAGCGGGGCGAGCTGTTGCTGGAGAAATTAAAGCCCCTGGAGGAACTCCCGATGGTAGGAGAGGTGCGGGGAAAGGGACTGCTGATCGGCATCGAGTTCGTGGCCGACAAAGCGACACGGGCTACTTTTGATCCGAACCAGGGCGTCACGTCGATGGTGGTCGATCAAGCCTTCGAACGGGGTGTGCTGGTAATGCCAGGAGCCCCGGGCATGGTGGACGGAGCGAGAGGCGATCACATCGCCATAAGTCCCCCCTTCACGGTGAATGAGGACGAGGTGAATCGGGTCGCCGAAGTCCTCAGAGAGAGCATTGGTCAGGTCGTCGAAGATCTGAATGTTTAGATAGCGTGCTCCACGCCTCGCTCAGGGAACCACAAATAGTGGAACCGGTCACTGCCCGATGAAGCTTCAGCTCAGTTCCGCCCTCAGAAACGCTGGCCCCATTTCGAGAAACAAACTTCCCGAGCCATGGAAGCCTGAAGCGCGAGCGAGGGGTTGGGGATCTGCGAGATTCTGCTGTTGTCCAGCTCTCTCCTCGAAACGTGGGGCATACTGCTAACGAGTCAAGTCGTTCGCGGCTCTGCTGGCTGTAGCTGTTTCCGGTACTGTTCACTGATCACTTCACCACTGCTCACTATCCAAGTTTCAGCTCAGTAGCCAACAGCACCCCCGGAGCGTCTGGGATCGGCGATGCCGATCCAGGAGTCCCCGTTCTTCCAAACGGTATTGACGTCGCCGAAAGTCTGGAAATTCTGCCGTAGTCGGTGACCCATATTCTGGAGCGTGATTTTCTGGGCCTGCGAAAGACCAGCAGGTTCGTACAGGATCTCATCGGGAAGAGCTTGATGATGGACTCGCGGAGCGCCAACTGCTTCTCCGATCCCCATCCCCTGATCGATAAGGTTGGTGATCACGTGAAAAACGCTGCTGATGATCCGGGGCCCTCCTCGGGTGCCGAGGACCAGTTCCAGCTCGCCCGTGGCGCCCACAGCAATGGTTGGAGTCATGGACGAGAGCATGCGCTTAGCGGGAGAGATGGCATTGACGTCGCCTTGCACGAGGCCGAACTGGTTCGGGCGGTTGGGAGCGGTGGTGAAATCGTCCATTTCATTGTTGAGAAGAAAGCCGGCTCCTGCGACCGTCACGCCACAGCCAAAGAGCCCGTTCAGGGTGGTGGTGATCGCCGCCGCTCGACCCTGGCTGTCTACGACCGAGTAATGGGTAGTGTGATCACTGCTAGAAGAATTACTGCTAGAAGAAGGTTCGGCACTAGAAGGCGTCACCGATGCTCGCCGGGGGTCGATCCGGGAGCGCAGTCCGGCAGCATAGTCCTTAGAGAGGAGTCGATCCAGTGGGATCGTGACGAAATCGGGGTCCCCTAGATGTCGATTACGATCGTGAAAGGACCACCGCATCGCCTCGGCCTGTAGATGAATCAACTCTGGGCTTCCCGCAGGAGGCAATACCTCGAAGCCCTCCAGGATATTCAGCATCTGTGCAAGGGTGACGCCTCCGGATGAGGGAGGTGGCATCGAGTAGATGCTGTAGTCCCGGTACGAGATCTCAATTGGATCTCTCCAAACCGGACGGTAGGCGCGAAGATCTTCCAGCGTAATGAGCCCCTGGCCTCGTTCCATCTCATTCGCGATCAGCTCGGCGACTTTTCCTCGATAGAAGGCATCTGCGCCTTGCTCCGCAATGAGGCTCAGGGTCGCGACCAGCTCCGGCTGCTCCCAGTGGGTGCCCTCAGCAGGGGCTTCTCCGGCGACAAGAAACGTTTCGCTGGAAGCGGGAAAGCTGTTGAGCTTCTCGGCCGATTCGGCGAGGCGAGCGCTCCGCGCTGCATCAAGGGTGTGTCCTCGAGCCAGCTCGATTGAAGGTGCTACGACCGTGGGCCAGGTCAAGCTCCCGTGCTTCTTGTGCATCTCATACAGCCCGGCCACCGATCCAGGAACGCCGGCGGCGAGGTGGCCAGTGATACTGGCTTCGGTCGGATTCCCCTCGCTGTCGAGGTACATGTCCGGGGTAGCTGCTCCAGGTGCCGTCTCCCGGTAGTCGAGGGTTTCAACCTTACCATCGGCGTCCCGATAGACTAGAAACCCCCCTCCTCCCAGGTTGCCTGCGTCAGGCGCCACCACGGCGAGTGTAAGTCCTACCGCCACCGCCGCATCGATAGCGTTGCCGCCGTTCTTGAGCACCTCCACACCCGAGTTTGAAGCGAGTGGATGTCCGCTCACGACCATGCCGTTCTCGCCCTCGACTGGGACGACCTGGTCGACGATTTCCCAAAGAGGGTCCGCGCGATCGCCTCCGGGCCCACCACTTTCCCGGTCTCCGCAGGCCAGTGGCGTCAGGATCAACAAAAGCAAGAGCAGATCGGTTCGTAGCGACACGTCGTTTCGACGATCAAGGTACCATAGCCAGTGCCCTGATCGAACCGGCAGCCTGGAAGCCGTTGTGGATATGTTGGCTGAGGAGACGCTGATGACCTTATATAGCCCAATAGGATCTGCAGAACGTCACGTAGCGAGGCACACGCGATTGTGAGGCGAAGCCAGTCGAATTAGCCGCCCGAAGCTTTCCGGATCGGTTTCGGGCTGGCGGTTTGCTGAGTGGCTCGCGGACGCCTGCCACCCGCAGCAATACACTCGAGGGCAACCTCGGCTATAGATTTCTCATATCGCTGAGTATTTCCTGAAGGATCGGTTGCGGTCACTTTGACTCTGATACCCAGAATCGGGGTCATGTCGGCTTGGCCAAGGCCTATGGAGTAGGTTCCATTCTGCAGAGTAGCCGGGTTGGTCAGGGTTCGCCAGCGGGTGTCATTGACGTCAATAGCAAGCTCGCTGAGGCCGCCGCT
Source organism: Acidobacteriota bacterium (assembly GCA_965219005.1). Lineage (GTDB taxonomy): Bacteria > Acidobacteriota > UBA6911 > RPQK01 > JAJDTT01 > CAUZIZ01. The sequence continues at coordinate 2,515,159 of CBDCMS010000004.1, forward strand.
ATCGTCCCAGAAGCCGATGTTGAACGACTGTGGATGGAGGCAATCTGGTCCGCCTGCGAAGGCGCTATCCACGGTGGGGTGATACCGATCGTCGTCGTAGTCGTAGTTATTTCCTGTGTCGACCGGGGCATGGTTGTCGATCCATTGGCCCAGGCGGTACACCCAAGCCGCGGCACCAGGACTGCTTCCATCGCAGAGGCTCAGATTTTCATGGATGGAACTGAATTTGTAGCCGCAGTTGGTCAGATTGGTGCCACTAGTGCCACAACCACTATAGTCAGGGGGTGAAGGCTGGTACTGGTTCCGGCTATTGTCTCTTCCATCGGTCCTGGCGCCATAGGCCGCCCAGAACAGCCGGCTTTCGTTGGCGCTGAACTTATCGATATATTTCTTGTTCAGCATTTCCTTTACAGGTGAGCCAGGCTCCTGGCCGTTGAGCTTGCTGGGATCGTAACTGAGTGCGTTCAGTGAGCTTGCTGTCGTACTGCTTCCGTTTTGTGCATGGCAAGATCCGCAGTAGAGGTGGAAGTCGGCCGAAAGGCCTTGCCATACAGGAGGTCCAAGGACTGCCTCAGTGCTGGTTTGCAGGACGGGCTGACAGAAGGCGTCGTAGCTGACGTGGGTGGTCTGGGTCACCATGTCTAGGGGTGCTAGATCAGGATCTGAGGAATCGCTGCTCGACCAGGGCACCGCTTCTCCCGGGCGATGATTGTGGCAGCCACCACAATCGTTGTGAGATTCACGGGGTTTCAAACTGTGCCAGGTGCGGACGTCGGCGAGCTTCAACCCGTTGCGATCCAGCAGGTGAAAGTCCACCGGTGCGTTGGCTGGAACCACCGCTTTAAAGGAGCTATCGGACTCTCCGTTCATGCCGACCTGAAAGGTTCCCAGCAAGCGCTTGCTCTCCTTCATTTTGGATCCGCCGGTGGAATAGCCTGGCTTGACGTGGTTGTTGTTGATCTTGTTGCTGGTGAGATAGATGGCGATCCCGAAAATGTCCGCTTCGGTCGGCTTGCTACAGGATCCGGTCTGAAGATTGATGTTCCCCGGAGCATCGATCATGACCCGGGACAGGCTGTCGATGTTCTTGAAAATCTGGTCTATTGTATTGCCGGCCTCATAGGGGTTGTAGTAGCCATGAACATCCTTGCAGTCGACTGGTTTGACATCGGTGTTGGCGAGGGAGGATGTTCCGAACACGGCGTAGGGGGCACCGGCCGAGATTGGGCTGCTCTTGTCGGTCACGCTCTTGGGCCTCTTCTGTCTGGCTTTGCCTATCGGATGAGGAAATCCCTTGAGGCGATGATTCCAGTCGATCACGGGTTTGGCCCACAGGGCTCCCCACTCTGGATCTACCGAAGCGATCACGGGCGTATAGTTGCCCGGGTTTGCCGGGTTGCCTGGATCCAGGTTGCTGAACACGATCCGGGGGTGGTACGGATAGGGGCTATTGCGGTGGTTTGCCACTCCTGGATCGTACGTCAGGTACAGCTCATCAGGCCCCCCACAAGCAGGCGCCGTGAACTTCCCTACGGGGCTGGGATAGTCTCCCTTCTTCACGCCCGGCGTAAGATTGTAGGAACCCACCTGTTTGGGCAGATAGCCCACACCGGCACTGGAGAAGTTGTTGTAGGTGTTCAGACCCAGCTGAGACATGTCCTGGGCGGCGATGAAGCCCATGCCATTGTTGTTCGCGTTGTAATACTGGGTGATTATCTCGTAGTCGCCCGGGGGAAGGACCCCCGGTGTCGACTTGACACAGAAACTAGACAGGTGGGCTGCTTCGGCCACGATACCGTAGCCATAGAGAGGTCCCCACTTGTTCCCGCGCACCTCCTGGATATGCCATTGTCTGGGCTCTTCGGTCGTTGCCTGGTAGGAAAGCGCATAGCCAACGCGTAGGCGATTCGGGCTCAGGGCCGAGGTGGTCGTGTAGTATTGGTGCTGCCTGATGCTGACCAGGCGAAGACTGTACCCATCGTCCACTACTCGCGCCGTAAAGATATTGAAGTTTTTGTTCTTCTTTCCCTGTCCTTGATTGGAGTTTCGCAGCTGTTTTCGATCACTGGCAAAAACCAGTTTTCGTCCCAGCTCGGTATCGACTTCGATCGCGCCACTGTGGACGACTCCGCCGGTGTGCAGTTCGGTGGTGGAGGTGACCCCTGGGTTCATGGCATAGGCATACCAGTCGGTTGTCTGGGTCAGGCGTGAAACTCGCAGTTGATCGGCTGGAAAGCTCGGATCATCGATCTTGGGGCCAATGTCGATGGCGTAGAGATCTCCTCCCAGAGGCCAACCGTCGAAGTTGCTGTGCCCGGTCGTCCCGCAGCAAAAAGGTGGAAAGTTAAGCGCATCATGGAAATAGGAAAAGTAGACGCGTCGGCCATCGATCGAGATGCTGGGTTCGGTTACGGAACCATTGATGCGGCCATTGGTGGGACCCAGTGGATAGTCGACGAGACCGTCGTGCACTCCGGCCAGGGGAAAGAGTGGCTCGGTGGTGCCGTCGGAAAGCAGCATCCAGAGTTCCTGGCCGCGGCTGGGTGCACCTGCCTCAAGCACGTCGGTGCCGAAATTCCCTCCGTTGTTGATCTGGGGGTCCCTGAAACTGGCGACAAATACCAGAGGGTATGCGGGCTGATGATAGGTCCCGGGATCATCCTTCCAGGTTTCGAAGCTCGGGGAAGGTTGAGCTGAAACAAAGCCCGTAAAGAGAAGGAATATACAGAGGGAAGTGGAAGCGTTCCAAACCGACGACATAGTTTTCGATCCTTTGGCAATAGACACGGAGTGCATCCCGGAAGAAACCTGTACGCTTCCGTGGACTGGGACCGGGTGATCGGTAGACGCTGCCCGCCATGACAGGCCAACAGTCCCTCACCCGCGAGTGGATCCTACACCGATCCTGCGAAATCGAATGTGCGTGCGATCACACCGCCAACAGAGCACGCCGGCTACTTGCGCTTCTTCTTCTTGGCCTTTTTCTTGGCGCGTCCAGGGACTCTCGTTGCCTTCTTGGCCTTGCCAAAGAGGTTGTGGCCGGGCCAACTCTTAACGGCTGCACTGCCTTTGTCGAGGGCCTGGGTGACGGCATCGCCAAAGGCCTTGTCGCCATTGGGCCGACAATTGAAAACCACCGCCATGATGAGATCCCCGCTGCTCTTCCTCGTCACTCGGCTTCGGGTTCCCCACATCGAGCCGTTGAAGCTCCAGTCCCCGGAGTAGGGAGCAGGCTTCGCATTCTTGGCGAAACGGACCAGATCCACCGCTGAGGCAATCTATCCTCCATGGGCATCGAAGGACTTGACATAAAAACCACCATAGGGTGCTGAAACTTGCTTCGGCCCTGAGGGGAGCACGCTGGTTATCTTCGATGCAAACGGCGGCATGTAGTAGAGGACCTCGCCCTTGGCCGTGCCGGACTTTTTGGTCTTACCGATTGCCATTCTGCTGATCCCGGCAGGAGCAAGGATCCGTTTCCTGAGATACGCATCGTAGGACATGCCGGAGGCCTTCGCGATCACGCGACCCAGTATGTTGTACCCGAAGTTGGAGTAGGCATTGGCCGTCCCCGGTTTGGTGTTCAACTTCCTGTACTTCAGCATGTATCGAATGATGTTCACGCCGCTGGTGGGCTTGGGAGTGCGCATCTTGCTGGCAATCTGATTCGAATAGAACTGGGGGTCAAATCCTAACTTGGTGATGTCCCAGCCTCCTTTGTGGTCCATCAGGTGCTGGATGGTCACGTCGTTGTAGCGTTTGTCGGCCAGCTTGGAGGGCTTGAGGTTGGTTAGGTGTTTGATGAATACCCTATCGCCCAACATTAATTTTTTCTGATCCCGCAGCTTGAAAATGGCAGATCGGGTCACCGGCTTTGAAATACTTGCGATTCTAAAAAGGTTGTTGGGTTGAACCACCTTTCGCTTGCCGATATCCGCGTATCCATAGCCTCGCGACAGGACCAAGCGTCCGGACTTGACAACAGCCAGGGCCGCCCCCGGGATGCTGTACTGCTTCATCGTGGCGATCACGCGGTCTTCGATCGGCTTCAAGCCAGGTACGGCCTTTCCCGATTTCTTGATCCCGTTGTCGACCATCACAACCGAGTACTTGCTCCCGCTCGACTCTATATCGACCAGCCTGGCACCATTACGCCTGTACAGATGCGTCACCTGTCCGGTGCTCAGACCGTGGTACCACCACCAGTAGCCCTTGTGGGGGCGCATGACAGCTGCAAAGAGGGTCTTACCGCCCGATCTGTACCGCTCAATATCGATGAGTTTCGCTTTCTTGGAGCCGAGCAGAGCGTTCAACTCTTTCTCGGACTTGCCGTAGTACCACCACGAGCGGCCCGACTCCTTGACCATGACCACGGTGAAGCGCAGAGGCGAGGTTGATTCCACGTCCAGGTCAATGAGCTTGGCCTTGTTCTTGCTAATCAGGCTCTTGACCTTGCCTGCTGAGGCCCCGTAATACCACCACCAGCCTCGGTTGTCGGATCCCTTGTTGGCAATCAGGACCACCGCGAAGCGGGTCTTGCCACCCACCCGATATCTTTCCACGTCCAGGATTCGCGCCTTCTTCTCTTTAGCCAGGGCATTCACCTTGTTTTCGGTGAGCCCGTAGCACCACCACCATACCTTCTTGTGGACGCCGGCATTCTTGACCATGGACACATTGAAGCGAGGAGGGGAAGCTTTGACCACTTCGATATCGATGAGTCGGGCCCCATTCTTCTTGACTTCCTGGTTGATTCGATTCTCCGAGACACCGTAGAACCACCACCAGCCGGTCTGCGCCGTGGATGTCCTTTCGGTAAGCGCAAGTAGCGAAGAAGTCGTCAGCCACAGAGTGAGTACAAGGCCTGAGAGTAGCGTCTTAATCGAAGAACCTCCTTGAAGTCTGTCTGGAATTGTCCCAATTGTAACAGGGAAGCCGTTCCTAAGAATCCAGACGCGGGGTTGGGCGGGCCTAGGCCGAAACTTGAATAGTGAACAGTGATCAGTGAACAGTGAACAGTCCCGGAAACGGCTCGAGGCAACAGGGCCATGAACGGATGGATTGCCAGGAGTACGAAGTCGAGTCCGACAGAGCCGCGAACGACTTAACGTGTCTGCAATATGAGCCCAAGGTCCGAGGAGAGAGCTGGACAACAGCAGAATTTCCCCTATCCCCGATCAAAGTTTCTTTCTGATACGATCCGGCGCAGCCGGGGTCGGAGCCAGGCCGAAACTTCATTTGGCTGTTTCTTAAGGAACAAGGGTGTAACCCATTGATTCAGTGTTCTTTAGGTCATGGAAGCCTGAAGCGCAAGCGAGGGGTTGGGAATCGGCAAGGTCTTGCTGTTTCCCCTCTCTCCGGGACGTGGTGCTCCCCTGCAACAATTCAGGTCATCCGTGGCTTTTTTCTTGTCTCAGATCAGATGCCCTCTCGGTGACACATCTCTCAGGTCCCCAACCCCTCGCTCGCGCTTCAGGCTTCCATGGCTCGGGAGGTTTCTTTCTCGATGGGCGAGCCTATCTATCTCAGAACCATCGAAATCTCACGATGCTCGCCTGCGCGGTCAATTGCTCGTACAACGGCCCTCTGCTCAGGCGCATCTTTGGCGGGAGGTTCGGAGAACTCCAGGTTCAAGTGAAATCCAGAACGGTCACTGCCCGTAATCGAGGGGTAAGCTTCTCGAATATCTTCTCTTCTGATGCCGTAATCTGCGTTTGCCAAAAACATCCCGTTGAGATGTACCTCGACCCGATCGATCCCCTTTTCCGACAAAGCCCAGCCGGACACGTCAATAGACTGGGATGAGCAGGTCATCCTGTCACATTCAAGCAGGATATTGTGGACTGACCTTCCGCCACCGGAAAGGCGGCGCCACTGAGCCTGGAGCCCTCGAAGCGGTCTGGTCAGTTTCCATGACCAGCTGTTCTCCATGGACTCGATTCTTCGCCGTTGCTGCTGAATCAAATGGCTTTGTTGGTGACCGATCTTTTCCCGTTCGTGGAGTTGACTCTTTTGCAGACGTACCCTTCTGGCGAGGTCGAACACATCCGGATCAGAGGTGAGCCGGATGAAATCAATTTCCTCGAACCCTGTAGCGTCTCTCAACTTCTTGGCGACAGGACTTCCCAGCAGTCCATTCAGAGTGTTCAGGGCCCACAGCTTAGCCGATGTATAGTCACCATCGAACGCCAGCATCGAAAGGTAGTACGGAACCAGATCGTCGTCCAATCGGGGACCGAAGCGAGAGACCTCGGGAAAGATCTCCAGCAACTCATCCGCGCTGGAAATGGAGAGATAGTTGTTGAGGATCTGGCTTGCCTGCCAATCGTGACGGGACTGTGCGCCGATGCTTTGTCCGCTCAGGTTCGAATCGTCATCGTGAATCCGGAACTTCAGTAGCTTCTCCGGGAGGATGAAGATCTCGTACTGTCTGCATAGCCTTATCCAGAGGTCGAAGTCCAACAACTGCGAGAGACGGGTATCGTAATGCCCAACCGCCTCGTAGCACTCTCTCCGGATCATCGCACTAGGGTGACAGAGGCAATTATTTCGGTGGAAAAAGTGGTTCAACCATTCCTGGCGAGTCCGATTGGGCTCATCGAACAGGGTGAAATAAGGATGGCCCGTATCCCTGAGCTCCGTGCCGCTGTCGTCAATGAGTTTGACCCAGGAGAAGACTGCGCCTCTTTCCGGATGCTTCTCCAGGAATCGGACCTGCGTCTCCAACTTGGTTGGCAAAAAGACATTATCGGCATCCAGGATCGCTATGTACTTCCCTCTGGCATGCCGGATGCAATTGTTTGTGGCTACGGCGACTCCGCGGTTCCTGTCAAAGTTGTCGAGTTCGATTCGGGGATCCTTAAACTCTTCAATCCGAGTGACACTGCCATCCGTGGAACCGTCATTGGTTACAACGATCTCAAAGTCTTGGAAGGTCTGATCCAAGACGCTTTGTATTGCTTCGCCAATATGCTGTTCCCCGTTGTAGCAGGGAATGATAATGCTAAGTTGAGGCATGAACGAGAGTCTCTCGACGGGAGATTACCATACCGGTGGTCAGGTGCTGAAATGCCGAGGACTAGTCGAGTGCAGCGACCTTGGCGCACGCTCGACTGCACGAACGTCATACCGGAAGTGTAGACTCCGACGGTATTTCTTAGAGCTTACCGGGAGCAAACACAGTGCGAGACTCCGGTTGGATCAAAGAAACAAAGGAGGAATGCTCATGAACAAGGCGGAAATGATTGAGGCGGTGCGGCAAGGATCTGGTCTGGATCTAAGCTCGAAGGCAACAGCGGACGTCGTTGATGCGGTGTTCGGCACGATTAGCGGAGCGATCAAGCAAGACGGGCGCTTTTCTCTGGCTGGCTTTGGAACCTGGACCGTGCGCGACCGTGCGGCTCGTACGGGCCGAAACCCGCAGACAGGTGCTGCGATCGAGATCAAGGCGAGCAAGACTGTAGGCTTCAAGGCCGCACCTGGCCTCAAAGAGGGTCTGTAGGAAACTCGACGGGAGGACAAAAGGTTTTCCCGTCGTTTCCGTCTCCGTTGCCCTTGCTGTTGGAAAACGGGACAACTCCGTCATGTCCTCAACCAGAGGTTAGATGAGGACTGTCATCCTGTCTGCAGCGCTCGAGTTGGACTGCTCTAAAGTACACGTAACCCAGCCCTGACTCGCCAGGCTACGCCTCCCTCAGTCTTCCGGCTCAAATATTGGTTCTGCCTCCGGCTTCGGAGCTTTGAAGCTGTCTGGGGTGAGGCTACACTACCATCCATGTTTCAACCTTACTTTGTGCGCTACTTTGTGCGCTGCAGGTTGCAGTTGTTCTTGGCGGTTTTGTTGTGTCAGTTCACTTTGGCTGGCCAGGAAACGAACGCCAAGAAATCTCTCCGATATGTGTTTCTCGAGTCCGGCGTTCGTCAGCTCTTCTTGGACGACTTCAATCTGGGGGCCCTCTATCGGGTGAAACGCAGGATTCATCAGCCCCACAAGTATGAGGGAAATCCGGTAATACGGGCTGATCAGCCTTGGGAGAAGGCGCCCGGACGGTACGCCGCTCCGGGCAAGACAGCCCTCCAGAGTGAGCACATCCAGGCCACCAGCGCTCCCATCTGGGATCCCGAGGAGAAGGTCTGGAAAATCTGGTATGGCAGCCGGAGTGGTACCGGATTCGCCCGGTCCCGGGATGGCATCGTGTGGGAAAAGCCAAACCTGGGAAAGAAGGAATTTCAGGGCTCCCGGAACAACAATCTGGTGGCGGTCAAGGGCGATCCTGAGGGCTCGGTGGCACATGTGGTCTGGGATCCGACGGCGGATGGTGAGGAGCGCTACAAAGGGCTCGTCAACGGGCCCAGAGGACGCAATCCTGCGGTATCAGCCGATGGCCTCGAGTTCACCGTCCTGGACGTTCCGCTCATTCCCAGCCAGGATACCTCTCAACTGACCTTCGACGAGATGGGGAAGCAGTTCATCCTTACGGTCAAGCATCGAGGCCCTTTCGGTCGGTCGGTCTTTCTCAGCCTCAGCAAGGACTTCAGGAATTGGACCGAGCCCGAGTTGATTTTTCACGCCGACGCCCTGGATCAGCAGCTGGGTGCGGAGCGGATCCGAGAGCACATGGTCAATCCGAACCTCTACACCCCGTTGTTCAACGAACCTTCGCAGTACAACACCGAGATCTACAAGATGCCTGTATTCCCCTACGAAGGGGTCTACGTCGGCTTTCCCAACTATTTTGAGTCCAGCGGGATCACTCCGCCTCACCACAACAATCAGGACGGAGTAAACTCGGCCAAGCTGTCCACCAGTCGCGATCTTCGCAATTGGGTCAAGGTTGGGAACCGGGACGTCTTCCTACCGGTTTCCGAGTTGGGTGAGGGCGTGATCGACACAGCCCAGGTACTCCCTCTCTCTCGCCCAATCCCCAAGGGAGACGAACTCTGGATCTACTACAGTGGCCTGGACGTTCGCTATCCGGTGGAGGGTGCCTACAAGGGAGCCATCCATCTTGCACGGCTGCGGCGTGATGGCTTCGCGTCCTTCTGGGCCGACGAGAGTGGCGGTTTCGTCGAGACGCGAGCCCTGGACTTCGAAGGTAATCGTCTTTTCGTCAACGCCGATGCTTCAAGAGGAGAGCTCCGGGCCGAGGTAATAGACGAGCGAGGACGGACGGTCTTGGAAGGATGGACCAAGGATCTTTCCCAGGTCGTTGATTCCGACCAGCTGCAGGTAGAGCTCTCCTGGCGGGGACACGTGGGAATCGAAGAGCTTAGAGGACAGAACATTCGCTTCCGTTTCCACCTGAGGGAAGCCCACCTGTTCTCGTTCTGGATCGAGCCATGAGTGGAGAGCAAGGAACCAGCGACAAAAAAGCGAGTCTGCTCGCATCGACCAGCCAAGCGAAGCCGGAAGACGATCCCTATTCCCGGGTGGATTACAGGAGGATGGTTGCCTGGCCCCGTCGGATCAAGAGGGAAGCCCCTTTCTTGCGCCAGGTACTGACCAACATTCCGAGTCGATCCGTGATCGATCTGGGATGTGGCAGCGGCGAGCACAGTCGCTTTCTGGCCGCGGAGGGATACTCGGTTGTGGGCCTGGATCGGTCCGATTCGATGCTGGCAAAGGCGCACGAGCAGCCCCTGCCGCCCAATCTGCAGTTTCTGCTTGGCGAACTCCAGGACATGAGTACTCTAGTCGAGAAGCGCTTCGGGGCTGCCATCTGCTTAGGCAATACGCTTGTCCACCTGACCGCAGAAGAGGATCTGCGCCTCGCCCTCGTCGGGGTTGCAGAAATTCTTGAGGATAACGGCGTCCTGCTCTTCCAGATTCTGAACTACGAGCCGGTCTTCGACGGGACGATTCGCTATCTGCCTCTCAACTTCCGTCCGGAGGAGGGAGGGGGAGAAGCGATCTTCCTGAGAATCATGGAGCCCCTGGAAGACGATCACGTCCGCTTCTGCCCCAGCACCCTGAAGTACGATCCTGAGTCAGATCCTCCACTGCAAGTGATGCGGTCGCGAACAGTGGAACTGAGGGGCTGGCGACGGAAACAGCTGTTGCCCTTTCTGGAAAGCGCTGGACTGCAAGTCGAGGAGATTCACGGTGACATGGATGCGGGTCCTTTCCTGCCACTGCAATCGCAGGATCTGGTAGTCCTTGCCCGTAAGCAACCAGCCTGAGCGCTCTCTGGAGTCCAACAGAGCCGGTCACGACTCGAATCGTCTGCAGGTGAGCCCAGACTCTGGAATGGGGTATTGGCAATCTTCCCAACGCCCTGTTTGGGGCTGACGCTACCAGGGATCTGGTTCCAGCTTGACCTTTTTGAACAAGAAGCAGAAGGGTACTGCGGCCAGGGTCAAGACTCCTAGAAGCCAGGCAACGTCGTTGTAGGCTAGTACGGATGCTTGAGCGTTTACCAGCGAGTCTGTAAGGGCCAGAGCTCGCTCGTCGGCCAGACCGCCTTCCAGCCCTTCAGCAAACCGCTCCCTCAGCGCCGATCTCTTCTCCAGAAAGGCCGAGTTCAGGAGGCTGATATGGGATATCAGGCCCAAGCGGTGGAACAGGGTTCGCCTCGCAACCACAGTAGACATCAACGCGTAGCCCAGATTGGCTCCCACATGGAAGGAGAGGCTGAAGAGACTGGAAGCTTCGGTCATGTCTTGCCGAGGAATCCGGTCGAACGTCGCCGTCGAGACGGCCACATGGATGAAGGGAAGCGACAAGCCTGTCAGCATGAGAATCGGTGCCAAGGTCGAAAGGCCGACTTCCAGTGACAGCTGGGAGAGCTCATGAAAGCTCCACACCTGGAGCAGGGACCCCAGAATCGCAGAGATTCGGGGGCCGATCCGGGGGGGTACAACCAGCCCGCCAGTGGCATGAACATGATGTGCGCAATGGCTCTGGGTAGCAGGGCAACCCCGGATTGAAAGGGAGGATAGCCCAGCAGATTCTGGGTGAACTGGGGGAGCATGAAAGTGGTTCCGTAGTAGGTCGTCCCCAGAGTCACACCGATCACGCAGCCGCCTGCCAGGGTGCCGTTGCCGAGGAGTCGAAGGTTGATCACCGGTTGGGAAGAGCGCAGCTGGTGAAAGATCAGAGCCAACAGCGCCGTCGTCCCTATCAAGGCGCCTAGTATGATGCCCCTCGATTCGAACCAGTCATTCTCCTGGCCCCTCTCCAGGACGATTTGGCTTGCGGTGAGGCCAATCGTCAGCAGCAGGATGCCGATCCAGTCGATTCGCTTTAGTCCGCGTTTTAGATAGACGGGATCCCGGAGGTAGATCTTGACCAGAAAGATTCCGACGATCCCTATGGGCAGGTTGATGTAGAAGATCCAAGGCCATCCATAGTGGTCGATTATCCAGCCTCCCAACACTGGCGCAGACCCGGAGCCGACCATTAGAGCCATGCCATAGAAGGCCATGGCCATGGGCCGCTCCCGGGGCAAGAAGGTTTCCCGCACAATGGCCAGACTGATGGGAATCAGGCTCCCGCCGCCGATGCCTTGGAGTGTCCGGGCGAAGAGCATCTGGCCGAAGGTCTGAGCCGCGCCCGCCATCACCGAGGCTCCGATGAAGACGAGAAAGGAGACCAGGTAGACCCGTTTGCGTCCGAATGCAGTGCAGAGCCAACCGGCCATGGTCAACGAGATGACAGCGGCGATGATGTAGCTGGTTGCGATCCAGGTGATTGCCGATTGTGTCTCAGCGAAGGCCCCCATCAGATGGGGAAGAGCCACATTGACAATGCTCACGTCGGTGAGGACCATGACGGACCCGAACAGGACCGTGAAGGCGGTCAGCCATTTTTCTCTTGGGCTACTGGAAGCGGGAGAGATCGGGTTCAGATTCGCTGCGGAGCCATCGACAGATGGAGACATGAGTCGCCTAGTCGGTGCCGCTCTTGGCTCGGAACTTCTGCCCTGTCAGGCGAGGGCCGGAGCGGTCATGGGTGTCCACTCTCACTTCGACGGACATTCCGATGCGGAGAGGGAATTCCTCGGGAGGGGGCTCATCCAACACGATCTTGACGGGAATCCTACGCGTGATCTTGACCCAGTTGCCGGTGGCGTTCTCTGGGGGGAGGAGGGAAAAGGCGTCTCCGGTACCCGAGCTGATACTGTGCACCCTACCTCGATAGGGCTCTTCATAAGCATCGGCTACGATTTCTACTGGTTGTCCGATTCGGATCTCTTCAAGTTGGTCTTCCTTAAAGTTGGCGCGAATCCAGACGTTTCTCAGAGGCACGATGGACATCAGAGCTCTACCCGGCTGCACATTGTTGCCGACATACACGTTCTTCTTGCTGACAAATCCGTCGGTGGGAGCGAAGATCTCGGTGTAGGAGAGGTTCAAGTGAGCCTTCCCTAGATCGGCTTGAGCGCTTTCCAGTGCCGAAGCCAATGAGCGGAGTTCGATCGAGCGAATTTCCGTAGACAGAAACCCTGTCTTCGCCTGAGCGATCTGTGCCTGGACCTCGTCCATCTGCCGAATCGTTCCCTCTGCTATCTCTTCCATGGTCAATTCCGCAGCCTGGGAGCGTTCCAGGTTGGCCCTGGCCATCCGCTCTTCCGCGATGGCATCATCCAGCGCTTCCCGCGATACTACTCCGGTCTCGTGCAGTGACTTCATCCTCGACAGATGTAGCTGAGACTTCTCCTGAGCCGCATTCCATCCCTGGACTTCCTTTCGGCGCTGCTCCAGCTGTGCCCGATCGGATTCGATCCGCTGACGAAGGGTGCGGAGGAGAGCTTGCTTGTGTTCTACCTCGGCGTCGGCGTGGTCCCGGCTGTAGCGAACCGAGACCCGAGCTGCCTCTAGCCGCGACGCAGCCATATCAATCGCGGTCTGCGCCTGGCTGATTGCCACCTTGGCCTCCGCCGAGTCCAGACGCACCAGGCATTCTCCCCTTTGTACATATTGGTTCTCTTCGACTAGGACCTCAGTTATGGCTCCGGGTACTCGAGAGCTGATGAGAGGAGTGTCACCGTGAACGTAGGCATCATCGGTGGATTCGCGAACCTGGTGTTGTTGCCACCAGCCGTAGCCGAGGATTACGGCGAGAACGCAGATAGCCAGAAGAAGGAGAGGAAGCCCAAATCGAACCGAGGAACGACCCGAATCCCGATCTTGATCTCGCATGTGAGCTGATTTCTACCACGCCTGAACTATGGCGATTGGGACGAAACCTCCTCGGTCATTGTAACCGAAAACGGCTGACTTGAAACTGAAACCACTCGTTGGAGGTTGCAGGCAATCGTTCGCGACCAAATCTGGCGTAAATCTGAGGTCCAACTCTGCGAAGTTATTCTTGACCGAACCCTAAGAAGCGGCCGAGGGATCCCGACGCCAGAAATGCGTAAGGATGGCCAGCACCACGAATCCGCCCGTAGCGGCCAGACCGACGGTGCCTGTCCGTGACCAGATGCTGTAGAGGCATCCGAAGCTGGCGAAGCTCGTCGCCAGCACCATCAGGACATTCCAAAGGATCCGTGCCCGTCCCCGCGGGAGGTTGTTCCCCAGTAGTTTCTTCTGGTTCATTAGTAGAAAAAAGGAGACATAGGCGATTGGCAGCAGTGCCATGCCGAAAATCGAAGTAGGGACAGCCAGCCAGAACTGAGCATCCTTCCAGAAGAAAGGACCCAGGGCACCTACCGTGGCAGCCAGACATCCCAGTCGGAAGGCACGTCCGCCGATGGGAAGTCCCAACATTTCGCAGACGACGAAGCCGGAGATGAGCATCAGGATGGTAATACTGGACATCGCCATCCCCACGACGCCGATTCCGAAAACGACGTTGGCAAACACACTGCCAGTCAACGGTTTCAGTGACTGTGCCAGATTGAAGGCATCGCGCTTGACCAGCATGGCAGCGAGGCTCTTCTCGGCCTGTGGAAGGTTTTCCGCAGCTGCCTTGACGCCTGTATCGTCCAGCTGCGGCGAGATCGTCTTGACTCGATCGGACAGAAGGCGCTGGTAGCCCGCCATCAGATTGGCGGGGGGTGGAACCGCGTTCTGGACCAGGAGACCCTGGGCAGGACGGATGTGAAACTGGCTGGCCGAGGCGATAACGACACAGCTGGTGGCCAGCAAGAAGGGGATCAGCATTCCGGTGGAGAGATCGAAGACGGCCAGGCCGCGGAAATCGCGATTCCAGCCTCGAGAGATCAGCGAGTAGCCCAGAAGGAAGGTCATGTTGATGCCCACCGCGGTTGCGCTGGCGCTGATCATGACGTCTCGCTGCATTCCCAGGATCCTGCTCCGCCAGAATTCTCGGGAGGTTTCCTCCACCGCTTCTAGGAAAGGTCGATAGGTGGCTGCCGGCTCGAACAGGGTACTCAGGTCAGGAATGAAGCCAGAAAAAATCGAACCCCAGTCGAGCCCTTGTTCAGAAAGGCTCAGTCGGAGAACCACGCCGAAAAAGCAAAGAACGATCAGCGCGACGACCACCTTCAGAGTCGCTTCGTACAGCTTTACCCCCAGACCTCCTTGCCCATAGAGCCAGGTGAATGAGATGGTGATGGCGAGGATGATGCCGCAGGTAACTGCCTTGCCGCCGAGATCACCGATGGGTCCCTCGGGTCCAACCAGGCCGGGAAGCAGGTTCTGCTGCACGGCACTGGTAGCCAGACTGTATTGAGGGAGGCACCAGACCATGTTGGCGAGAAGAGTGGCAATCGCCCAGGCCCAGCCGAGAAGTGGGCTCACGTGTCGATTGATGGCCTGGAACGGGTGCTCTCCTGTAGAGAGCGTCACGTAGCTGATCGCGCTCAGCATCACAATGCCGAAGAGCATCGCCAACGGTTGGAGCCAGAGGAGAGCGAAACCCGACAGGATCCCCAGGTAGAGGCTGCTGGCTAGGGATCCGCCCCCCAGTGTCAGTGCGCTTTGCAGCCAGCCGGGTCCTGAGAGCTTGATGTAGGCCTTCAGAGTAGCGGGTCGCCCCTGGGCTCTGGCTTGCTGTAGTAGCTGGTGGTCGGTTTGGACTTCCGATGTTGGCTCAGGCATGATTGATTCCCGGTTGTCTGACAGGGCCGGTCTGAAGCCGAATCGCCATTCTGGACTGGGTGGGAGCACTTGTAAACCCGTCGCCGAGGAATCGCGTCAGTGGAAGAGTTTGTTGTCCGGCAGGAAGAGGTCGAACTGCCCCGAGGGGCATGGACAGGAGCACGTCGCGTCGGGGTTCATTGGCGGGGAAGACGTCTCTTTTCGATAAGCCAGGGACCGTGCCGATCCTACCTGTTTCCGGTCTTCACTCCGAGGGGCTTCGCCGTTACCTCCGAGAGTCCAGCAGATCACCCTCATCACAACTCCATCTGGATCGCATCCGACCGGGTACGTTGTCGTTTTCCCTTTGGTAAGTCCAAAACCGAGGAAGGAACCTACGGTTTCTACGTAAACAATACGTTTCAGGGAAGGGCAGCAGGCCGAATCCGCGGCACCGTCCTGGAGCACGAGCAGCTTGGCCCCGAGCATCTGCGGCTCACCCAGAGTCTGGTTTGGCGGGGACCGTGCGAGTGGGGCGCCCCGGAAGGTAGAATTCTGATCGAAGAAACCAGGACCATGGATGTTCGTCCGGGCGAGCAGGCGAACCTTCTCGACATTCGGTCTCGCCTGCGGGCCACAGAATGGGAACTCGAGCTGGGACCCACACGACACGCCTTCTTCGGAGTGAGGATGACCGAGGCCCTCACCGCCGCGCACGGGGCCATTCTGCGAGATCCGGAACATCAGGGCGTGGAAGCTATCAACGGACAGACCTCAGACTGGCTGGACTGTTCCGGTACGCTGGGATCCGGGGTCAGGGCGGGAGTCGCTATGTTTCCTGACGCCTCGACAAAAGGGCACCCCTGGCACGCCACCGGCTGGGGGGTCCTGAACTTGAATCCACTTGCCAGCAGAGCGTACTCCTTGACACCAGGGGGGCATCTAGAATTCGCTCTGCGGATAGTAGTCCACGACGGCGATGCGGACGAAGCCCGTATCTCCGAACTCTATCAGGAATTCATCGATGCAGCGGGATGAGGGCGAACCTAAGAAACTTGAATAGTGAGCAGTGGTGAAGTGATCAGTGGACAGTACCGGAAACAGCTACAGCCAACAGAGCCGCGAACGACTTGACTCGTTAGCAGTATGCCCCACGTTTCGAGGAGAGAGCTGGACAACAGCAGAATCTCGCAGATCCCCAACCCCTCGCTCGCGCTTCAGGCTTCCATGGCTCGGTCAGTTTCGTTCTCGATTGGGGCCAGCAATACTGGAGACAGGATGGCCCGGCAAGATCACCGGATAACCGACTTAGGCGTAGCTTCGAGACGCGTAATCACTGATTTCTCGCGATCCAGCATTTCAACCACCTGGGGCAGCATGACCTTTTTCCACTGCTCGCTTTCGTAGACCGCTTCGTAGATTCTCTCCCGTTCGGCCTCGCTGTCGAATCTCCGTATCCAGACGTAGAGGTCGTCCTCCTCCTCACCCACGAAACTGCCAACGATCACCACCCCTTTTGCAATCTGGAAGGGAATGATGACCTCCTCCATGAATCGCACCCAGCGCTCGCGCTGTCCGGGCTTGGTTCGATACTGTCTGAGTTCAAATACCATGTGTGTAGGGTCCTCTCAGGGCTAGGGTGACACAGCCAACCAAGCCCAACTGCCGTGTTTGCTTTCCTGTAAAATCTGTTTTTCGTGGTGTCACTTGATTGTTCATACCACAGAGAGTAGGTGAGCAAGAACCTCTTCACCTAGAGAGAGGCGTTATGGAGGGAAATTCGAAATTACACTCTGGCTTTGGCGTTTGGTGCTTGAGATTTGTTTGTATCTTGTCTCTAGTCTCTTGGAGTTTTCCAGAAGGCTCCGCAAGCAGAGCCGAACTCTGGAAGCAGCGCCGCCTTCAGAAACAGAAGACGGTGACACCTGAAGGCCCCACCGTGTTTGGAAAGAGTTTTCTGTGGTTTGAGAGGAGGGGACTGGGGCAGATCCAGAAAATGAACTACGGAGGCGTCTATCTCCGAGCGGGCAATCTCGCTCAGCGATCTGCGTTCGCTCTGGGGGTTCGCACCTGGCAGCCCCGTATAGGTGGCACCTGGCTGGATGTTCAGGGATCGGCTGCCTATTCCAACCGACACTACCAGGACTACAACCTCCAGTTGGGAAAGGTAGCACAAGCGTATCCTGAGATCGCAATGGACGCATCCAGTCCGTTCAGCCTTTCCCCGCAAGAACCCGTCAGGACACCGGACCGATTTTCTCTGTACGCCAATCTCGCCTACCGTGACCGTCCTCAGGAGCACTTCTTTGGTGTCGGTTCTGGGTCCTCGCGGTCGAACCTCTCGGCGTTCGGCCTGAAGCAGGTTTTCTATGATGCCGTGGGCGGTTTCCGTCCTTCGCGGCTGCTGTCCGCTGAGGTGAGATTGGGTGTCCTCCAGGTGGACCCAGGACCCAGCAACGATCGCTTCACCCCTGAGGTGGAGCAGCTATTCGACGATGCCGCGGCGCCTGGCCTTTCCCAGCAGCCCGATTTCCTCCGACTGAGAGCCGATCTTCGGTTGGACAGTCGAGACCGCCCGGGCAATCCCCACTCCGGAGGTTTTGTGGGCTTTTCTTTCGCCCGCTTTGACCAGTGGGACGGAGATCAATCCGAATTCAACCGCTTCGCCTTGGATGCGCGACACTACCTTTCCCTCGGTTCGGTACAGAGAGTGTTGGCGTTTCGGTTTTTTACCTCCCACGACGATGCCGGAACGGACAGCAGCGTGCCCTTCTATCTACGGCGGGCTTTGGGCGGTGCAAACACATTGCGAGGTTTCCGGGACCAGCGTTTCCGGGACAATGGTTTGATCTATTTGTCGGGCGAGTATCGTTGGGAGGCGGCTCCGGCCCTGGAGCTCGCTGTTTTTTACGATGCCGGCAAGGTGTTCGACAGTCGATCTGACTTTGGATTCTCCGGAATGGAGAAGAGTATTGGGTGGGGAATCCGGCTCAAGAATCACAGAAGGGTCCTGGTGAGATTCGATTTTGCAAAGAGCCGGGAGGACACACGCACCCACGTCACGATCGGACCATCCTTTTGAGATCGCTATGAGAGTCTTTCTGGTAAGCCTCCTAATTCTGGCCGCAACAGCCTTTTCCGAAGCACAAAGATTTCTGCCCGACGATCCTCTCTGGGTCGATGTCGATAGCCTGCCAATTCCCAAACCGCGTGTTCGAAAGGGAAGTCAAATCTCGGACTTTATGCGCAACTCGATGCGACCAGGACCAGGTTCCGGCGACATGACTCCGGCGGAAAACGTCAACACGCTGGGACAGGTTCCGGATTCCAGCTGGTTCTCCAATCGAATGAGCAAGACGACGATGAGTGTCTCTGAACTGGTCAGGGGCCCCAATCAGACCAGCGGTCCTGAAACGTCTCATCCATGGACTGTCATCTCCGCCAAGTCAGAGGGAATCACGCCAGGATTCACGATTCGCGATCGCACTGGAGAGATCTTTTTCGTCAAGTTCGACCCTCTAGGACACGCCCAACTGGCCACCTCCGCCGAGGTGATCTGCACCAAATTCTTTCACGCTTTCGGCTACCACGTCCCAGAGAACCATATCGCTCGAATAAGGCTGCGAGATCTTGAGATCGGGTCCAAGGCTCGAATCACCGATGAGAAGGGTCTCAAGAGGAAAATGGTAGCCGCAGATCTGGAAGCCATTTTCCTCAAGATCCCGCGACTGGCCGACGGAAGCGTGCAGGCGCTAGCCAGCCGGCGCCTTCCTGGAGAACCGTTGGGTCCGTTCCAGTATCGGGGTACCCGAAGCGATGATGCCAACGACATCTTCCGCCACGAGCAGCGGCGCGAGCTGAGAGGGCTTCGCCTCTTTGCCGCCTGGTTGAATCACGATGATGCCCCCAGCATCAACACGCTGGACATGTATCTGCGTCAGGGCGAAGTGGGGTACGTGAAGCACCATCTGATCGACTTTGGTTCCTGCCTGGGCAGCGGGACCATCAAGATTCAGAGCCGCCGTGCAGGCAACGAATACCTGGCTGAGTGGGGACCGCTCCTGAAGTCGGCCTTCACGTTGGGGATTTGGGACCGCTCCTGGCGCGAGGTTTCCTATCCGGAATACCCTTCGATAGGTCGATTCGAGGCCGACTACTTTGACCCCGCGCGTTGGAGGCCCGAGTACCCCAACCCCGCCTTCCAACGAATGCAGCCGGAAGACGCCTTCTGGGCCGTCCGGATCATGATGAGGTTCAATGATGCAGCCGTCCGCGCCATCGTGGAGACCGGGCAGCTGGTAGATCCAGCCGCAGAGAACTACCTGGTCGAAACTCTAATCGAGCGCCGAGATAAGATCGTCCGAGACTATCTAGCCCAGATCGATCCCCTCGTAGAATTTCAGGTGACGAAGAGTCCTCACTTTCGGCTAGGGTTTAAGGATCTAGGAAAACAGACTGGCCTGCCGCTTACGGATCGGTATGAGTATGAATGGTTCAGCTTCGACAATCAGTCAGGGTCAATAAAGTCGTTAGGGACCAGGCAGTCGGTTCGAGATACTTCGATCCCGGTGCCCGAGGCCGATTCCGAGCATGTCGTAGTGAAGCTCCAATCAGTAGGAGAAGCGGGTCGACCGAATCTGGGGGCAGCATGGATCTTCATCCGCAACCCAGCTCAGCCAGTTGTGATTGGAATCGACCGAAGTGCCAAAACCTGGAAGCCAGATGGACGCTGAGACTAGGAACGCTGGAGCACCACCGTCCGGTTGAGCTTTTCTGGCGCTGCCACAACATGATTAAGATCAATTGGTTCCAAGCACCAAAGAGTAAACCGTAAGGGCGAAACAGAGCCGCTCACAGGGCCGATCACTCGCCGATCCGGAAGGAGTAGAGACTGGCGTTGGTAAGGACAAACTTCAGCCGAACGACTTTCCCGTCCAGGGGCGCCAGATCCTTCCCGTCATTCCAGGTGACCCTCTGCCTGATCCCGTCGCCCTGGAGCGGCTTGCAGCTGGACGCCTCGTAGCCTGATATTGTCTGACCTCCTTCGTCCTGGATCTCGATCCGAATTGAACCCTGCCCTCCGGGTGCGTTCGTGAACAACCCTTCCCAAGTAGGATTCGGATCCTCGCCATCCCCAACCATCGACCGCACTACGGCATTGATGAACAACGAGTTACCGCGCAATTTCAGGTGCTTGGTCTGGACGTAGCTTGACTGGTGGAGGTCAGGGAACAGAATCCGTCGAGTCTCAACCTGGCCAATCCAATCTTCCCGTAGTGGTCCAGGGCGGGGGCATTGTGCAGGTTGTCGAAGCCCGGGTAATAGATCCAGAGTTGGTCGTCTTTTATCGCCGGCGCCAGGGCCGAATTCATGCCGCTGTCGAAGCTCCTACCACCGTACTCGTTCCTCATGAAGCCGAGGGGGAGAAAGACTCGGCGGCGAGCGCTTCGTTCCCAATTGATCCCGTCGCGGCTGGAGGCAAGCTGCACGTCCATCAGCTGCGAGTAGGTGTGAAACACTCTAAGAAATCCCAAGTATTGAGCTCCATACGGAAACACAGCCATGCTGTAGAACTCCGTATCCGGTTCATCCAACTCATCTGGTTCCAGGATCAGCTGCTCGTCCTTCCAGTGGACGAAGTCATCGCTGACCATTCGAGATACCTTTCGAAGGGGACGAATCCGCGACTTGTTGTAGAGATAGTAGTGCTTAGTGGCGGGGTCCTGGGTCACAGCGAAAGTGTCTCCAGAGGCAGAACAGGGTATCACTGGATTGTTCGGATGCTGCTCCCAGCGGATGCCATCGCGCGAAAAGGCCACCCAGATTCCACAACGATTTCGGTCGCGGGTCTGCCAATAGGCAAGCTTGTAGCGACGGTCGACGTCGGGATCGCTGTCATCCCGCAGCACGGAGTGATACCAATTGGACCCCTTCAGCAGGATGTTGTTCTCGCGGGATCCCTCGAACTCGACCAGACCGAGATTGGGCTTCTCCCAGTTGACGCCGTCGGTGGAGGTTGCATAGCAGAGAGATTCCACCACGTCTGGTTTGTCCCGACTAGGCAGGGCGTTATACCACATCCTGAAAATTCCCTGGCTGGGCTCATAGAGGACGGTGCCAGCCTCCAGAGACAAGCCTCCCTCCCAGGGACGATTAGCCACCAGAACGGGGTTCTCCCTTGCCTTCGAAGGCGTATGAAGGGAGCGAGCAACCCCCTGCATTTCCTGAATCAGGAAATCGTCGACAAAGAGCTGAACCTGGGACGTCAGCTCGATCGGATCGCTGTCCTGCTTCTCTCCCTGCAACTCAGAAAGAGATATCCCCACAATCAGGCTGGCGCCGAGGGCGATCTGCCGCGATCAATTGATCATGTCCTTCCTCCCGGTACGATCTGTTTTCAGGCTCTCGAAATGCCGCATCGGTCCTGACCAGCCAGTCTGCGGGGATCGCGTTGGGGAATCAAGCTGCTTGAACTCCGGCGTCGACTACCTCACACTCTGGAAGCATGAAAAGGGGTCTGGTAACCGCTTTCGTCGCTCTTGCTGTCCTGGCTCCTATCTGCGCCGAACCCCCGCCGAAAGTCCAGGTTTCCAACATCCGACGCGTGTTCCACAATGGCGAGCACAACGCCTTCACAGACCTCATACGATTCGGGGACACGTTCTATCTCACCTTTCGCAGCTGCCCCGATGGCCACGGGGTCCACTCCTCGGCCTCGGTCATCATCCTCGCGAGCGACGACGCGGCCCAATGGGAGCAGGTGCACCGCTTTCGGGTCGAGGACCGCGATACTCGCGACCCACATTTCCTGATCTTCAAGAACAAGCTGTTCGTCTACTCGGGAACCTGGTACTGCAAGGGTCCAGACCTGTGTCGAGAGGATCTCGAACTGAACGAGCAGCTCGGTTACGCAGTATGGTCACTAAATGGACGCGAGTGGAGCGAGCCAGTCCTGCTCGAGGGCACCCTGGGACACTACATCTGGCGGGCGAACACCTTTGCTGGAAAGGCCTTTCTCTGCGGGCGGAGAAAGATCAAGGAAGGACGCTCATGAAACAACATCGAAGCCTCAGCCTGATCACTCTGATCTTCTCAACCCTCCTATCCCCAGGTGGTCTGGCCGCAGGTTCGGAGCCCGACACCGTCTGTGACATCGGATCCCGTCGGGAGCTCTTCGTGGACCGTTTTCTCATTGCTCGCCTGGACGGGACCAGCCTCAGGCTGCATGAGCCCCAGCCGGCGGAGAAGGTCCTGGAGGCCGATCGGCCCTGGGAGAACAGGTTCAACTACGGCTACAAGGTCTTCCAGGAGGGCGGTCGCTACCACATGTACTACCTGGCCCGGAAGAGGGCGGAGAACGAGAAGCGGTTCATCCGCTCCATCAGCTATGCCCGAAGCCAGGACGGGATTCACTGGGAGAAGCCCAGTCTGGGTCTGGTGGAAATGGATGGGAGCCGTGAGAACAACATCATCCTGCAGGGCCGTCTGGTTCCCTTCGTGGACAACCGTCCCGGAGTACCACCAGACCTGAGGATCAAGGCGACGAGCTCTATCTATCGGGACCGGCCGGAGTGGAAGAACGAGCACCCTCTCGACGGGAAGAAGTACGTGGATCTGTACCTGTACGAATCCACCGACGGTGTGGACTTCCGAAAGGTCCAGGAGGAGCCGGTCTTCACCACCACCCTGCCCAACGGCTTCGACGGTATCCAGTCTATCTTCTGGTCCAAAAGCGAGAATCAGTACAACCTCTACTTTCGCTTCATGACGGCCAACGATGGGACCGGCAAGCGTTCGGTGGCCCGAAGCACGTCCCAGGATCTCTTCACCTGGACCGATCCCGAGCCCATGGAGTACACCACGGGAGGTATCGTACCCCCGGAGCACCTCTACGAGCACCAGACGGTCCAGTACTTCCGGGCCCCCCACATCTACGTGGCAACGCCTCCCCGGTTCATGCGCGGGCGCTCGGCTCTAACCAAGGAGAGGGCTGTCCAGGCCGGTATCGAGGTTGGCCCCAGCTTCTACCCCCAGGATTGGCTGCTCCAGGATTGCTCGGACGCTGCATTCATGACCTCCCGGGGAGGGATCCTGTACGACCGAACCTTCATGGGGGTCTTCGTGCGCCCCGGCCCGGACGTCCTGAACTGGGTCTCGCGCACCAACTACCCGCTCCAGGGCGTGGTCCAGACCGGGCCGGCCGAGATGTCCATCTACGTGGGGCGCCACTATGGGCACCCCACTTGGCACATCCAGCGGATGACCCTGCGCCTGGACGGATTCGCCTCGGTGAGTGCCCCCTACGCTGGAGGGGAGATGCTCACGCATCCCCTGAGATTCGAAGGAGACCGATTGGAGATCAACTACTCCACGTCGGCCGCCGGGGGACTGCGGGTGGAGATCCAGGACGAAAAGGGAGCACCCATCACGGGATTCGCGCTCGACCAGTGTCCGGAGATCGTCGGAGACGAAATCCAGCGCGTCGTGGGCTGGCAAGCGGGGAAAGATGTAGGGAGTCTGGCGGGGAAGCTTGTCCGTCTTCGCTTCGCCATGAAGGATGCGGATCTGTACTCCCTGAGCTTCAGGTAGCTGAGGTTTGGGTGATGGAGGAACGTCCAACGAAGCGTAGCGCTTCTTGGGCACAGACTACCTCATCGGTTTAAGCAACAGGAAACACAGGCCTTCAGGCTCCTAGTCCACAGAGAAGCTCGTCAGCGTGACGGGCATGCTGCCGCCGGGGCTGATCGTGAAGGTCTGCCGTTGCCATCATCGTAGGCCAAGGCATGCTGCGGTATCACCTAATCATCTCCTGCATCCTTACTATAACGTGTGGTAGGCCAGATCCGACCGTACAAACAGTGTCAGAGTAGACCGCCCCTGATCGGCAGCTTTGCAACCTAGAAGCGGATGTTCAGATCGTACGAAGGAGATCGAATGAACCACGCTATGATCGCAGAAAACCGGAGGCTTCTTCCGCTCTGAAAATGGCTTTTGGTCGTAGCGAGCGACCTCATACCGCCGAGTAGGGCTGAACGGCCGTTGGGCGTGTCTGGGACAAGAGGCCGCTTCAGCGGTCTGGCGCGAAGCGCAATAGCCCCGGCGTTTACGCCGGGGTTGGCGCTGAATGGGACTACTAGAGGCCCTTTCAAGGGCCTTCTCGACCAAAGGCTTTAGCCCGATGCCCCTGTTTTCCATCGCGAAAATGTGAGTCCGGTTGGCATGGATTTCGCAGATTCATTGCGCTGTTCGTTCTAGTGTTTGGGACTGCAGACACCGGTGTCGGTCCCGTCAGGACAGCTCTGATGGCGTCGCAAGTCTTCTCTGAGATCTATCTCCACCTGACCTGGCACACCAAGTCCCACTGCGCGATCCTGCGAGGACCCGTCGAAGGACAGATTCACGGGTCTCTGCGGGATCGAATCGCTGCAACGCGGGGAGCCTTCCTCCACGAAATCGGAGGCATCGAGGATCACGTCCACCTGGCCGTCAGGATTGCCCCGACGTTGGGGATCAGCGACTGGGTTGGGAAGCTGAAGGGCTCGAGTACTCACGACCTCAATCAAAGGCTGCGCCGCCGAATCCCGTTCGCCTGGCAGGGAGGATTCGGCGTCGTATCCTTCAGTCGAAGAGATCTGCCGTTTGTCGTGGATTACATCCGCCGCCAGAAGGAGCACCATCGCCGGGGTCGAACCATCGATCGGCTGGAACGCGTCTGGTCTGTCGGCTCTAGATCATAGTCTGGCTAAAGCCTCTGTTCGAGAAGGCCCCTGAAGGGACCTCAAGAAGGATGGATTGCCGAGCAAACCCCGGCGTAAACGCCGGGGCTATTGCGCTTCGCGCCAGACCGCTGAAGCGGTCTCTTGCCCCAGACACGCCCAACGGCCGTTCAGCCTACTCGGCGGTATGAGGTTCGCTACGACCAAAAGCCATTTCCAGAGCGGAAGAAGCCTCTGGTTTTCTGCAATCTGAGCTAGTTCATTCAGGTCATACCATCACAGTGCACGTCCTGGTGGAGGCCGAAGCGGATTGTGATACATCGGTTCAGGGGGAAATTGCTTTGATGCTCGCCACGGAAAACCAACATTTCTAGACCGCTGAACTGCTGAAAAAACCCGAGCAAAGCGTGAACTGAAGGGGGCTTTTGCCCGTTTTCAAATGTCGGATCTGAGTGGTGCACTACTCACGGGCAATTGATGTTCTCTTTCCTAAACCGACAATCTCTAGCCTCCTTTAGCCAAGGTATCAGCAGGTGGAGCCAGAAGGTTATCCTTCACATAGTTGAGAACAGGCGGACTTCGAGAGCGGCGTTGCAGGATTCAAAAGGTGGGACTCGACTCAGTCTTCACGTATCGGTTGACTATCTCGATCAACTCGAGAAGCTTGTCTGCGTCCTCGTAGGGTTTGCCCCCGTACTTCCCCCAGTGGACACCACCTTGAGCGTCGATCAGCACTGTGGAATTAAGACGCATTTCCTCTAACTCGTCGTAGGACTTGAAGCGCTTTCCGCTATTCCACTGAGGGTCTGAAAGCAGCGCAAACGGAAGCTTCCGTTCAGCTTTAACCCTGGCCAGAAGTTCCGGCTCCTCGGGACTGACCGCCACAACAACCGCATTCCTTTTCTTCAGTTCTCCAGTTTTCTCAGCGAGTTTCGCCAGGCCCGACAAACACGACTCACAATCGGCACTGGCGGCAAACACCAGGACGATAGTTTTCCCCCGGTAATCGTCGAGCGTTACCTTCTTCTTCTCAGAATCGATGACTTCTAGCCTGGGAGCCGGATTAGGCCGCCATTCGTTGGGTCCCACGGAGGTCAATTTGCTGCGATCGTACGGGCGCTGGCTGCTGGGAGAGACCTCGCTGGGAACAGGATCGAGTCCGGCTTGCTCAGCGGCAGCCGTGGCGCGCACTAGCCATTTCAGCCCCAGGTCGGCTTGCGACCACACGTCCAGGAGCTGCGAATAGGCTTCCTGGGCCTTGTCGCGCTCGCCCATGCCAAGGTACGCCTCGACCAAACCTGCCAACGCGAAGCCATCGTTGCGGATAGTATCGAGTGTCTTTTCGAAGGCCAGGCCAGCCAGGGCGGGGCTGTGGTGGTCAAGGTACTCCCATCCGAGGGCGTTGTAGAGAAAGTGTTGGTCGTAGGGTGGGTCGTTGACACGCTCCCGAAACTCCGCTTCCTCTTCGGCTGCTTCGGTCAGAAGTCGCAAGCCGAGGTGAACTTTGTCCTCTGCCAAGGCAAACCGTGCGCGAAGCTCAAGGGACTGAAAGCTATAGAGCATCCTGTCGGTCGGGCCACTCTTTTCAACTTCGTTCTCAAGCTTGAGGAAAGCATCGAACTCTTCATATGCTTTCTTACTCTCTCCGAGGCTGAGTTGAGCCAGGGTACGCCCGTAGGTCTTGTGGATTCGCTCCCATAGGCCTTCATCTCCCCATGGCGGGGCATTCTCCCCGAGCAGTTCCTCCCAGCGCTCAAACTTGATCAAGACACGCTGCAACGAGTGAGCTTCCCGATACAGAAACGCGGCACGGGACAACTCTCGAGCACCCCGCACTGCTTCCTTCACCATTCCCAGTTGCTCTTGCACATAACACAAATAGTCGCGGTTGTGGCTATAGTTCCAAGAGGCCGAGGGCAGCATGTTGTGTTTTCGCTGGTAAGCTAGCTCGGTGCGATTCGCCGTATCCTGCGCAATGGCCGCCTCGTGCCACATGCCGAGACCGCTGAAGATGTGACCCGGCATGTGTAGAGCGTGGCCCGAATCTGTAGCAATCCTTCCCAAGTGGCGAGCGCTGTTGATGACCACGGTGGCATCTGGGCCATCCCAATTGTGAATGCGGTAGTGGTGAGCTCCGGGATGTTCAGGGCTGGCCTCAAGGACCTGTTGCAGCACCGTATCACACGCGAGGCGGTCTGGCGCCCGAGTGTCGTCTGAGTGTCGGCCGCTACGAGCTCGCCGATAACACTCATGTCCGTAGAAAACGCGGAACTCAACGTCATTCGGATAGTCGAGCAGCAGCCGCTCGAGCCTTCGCGTAAACTCTCGCTCGCGGAGCGGGCGGGTCTGGACCCCTTGGGTCAGTTCCTCAGCAGTGTCCGGGACCGTACGCGCGTCCCAGGCTTCTAGCCAACGCCGCTCGCGTTCGCTCACCTTGTCCTTACGCTCGAGGGCCATGTCGAGGAATTGGCGGGCGCGTTCTCCGTGCGTCGACATCGAAAGCCCCCAGTAGGCCATGGCACAGTCGGGATCGAGCTTGAGGACCCACCGAAAACTTCGCTCGGCCTCGTTGCGAAAATAGACGTGGAGCAGGGAGACACCCTGGTTGAACCACTCCTGGGCCCTGGGATTCGAAGTCGTGATGGAAAACTCAACCCTTCCCAAGCCTTCCATGCGCCAGGGCTTGAGGCGGGGTCCTTCGTCGAAAAGCTCCCCGAACCGGGAAAGGCCAGGTACAGCCTCTTCACCGCCAAACACTCCTGAAGTCAGAGTTACCAAAAGAGCAGCGGCGCAAAAGGTCTTCAACATCGGCTTTACTCGATAGGCCGGTAGCGAATCGATACCGACTTCAGAATCGGAGAACTGGCCGAGCCTGGACTGACCAGGGATGCCTTGTACTGGATCCAACGTCCCCCGGTAGCATTCGCCGCCAGGCTAGCCCCGGACTCGGTGTAGTAACTCTTTGGTCCCTCAGGTCCTTGCCAGGTCGCCGATGCCAGCCCGTCTCTGCTATCAGCCGAACGGACCTGAAACTCCAGGCCCGTCTCGGAGGGCGTCTCTCCCCGCCAGCGGATGCTTTCCAGGCTTGTCTTCGCCCCTGCGTCGAAGGCTGGGGAAACGTAGTCGTAGCGATCCCCCCGATCGTAGATGTGACCTGCGTCGGAGGTCATATGGTGGGGACCCAGTACAGGTAATTCGGTTCGGCGATCGGTCGAGAAACCCTCCTTGCTTCCCCAGTAGAGGAACGCATCGTTTCGGTGGTTTCCATCCTTGGAATGACAGGCAAAGACAATGTCGGCGTGACCGTCACGATTGAAATCATTGATGTGGACCCCTGAGGCCGAGTTGGTGGGCAGCTGTTGGGTTCGAGAGGCGTCGAAACCCGAGGCGCTGTTCCAGTAGATGGTGGACGGATAACTGCGCGTATAGCCTGCATGGTAGCTGGTCAGGACCATGTCAAGCAGGCCGTTGCCGTTCAAGTCCGCCACGCCTACGTCGGAGTTTCCAATCGAGGGCAGGATCGTCGGGTTGGAGGCGTCGTATCCTCCGGAGGCACCCCAGTAGATGAAGGTGTCCCCTTGCGGCGAGCCTCCGAAAGACTGGGGTTTTCCGGGAGCTGGAACAGCGTCCCAGAGATTGGCGATGATCACGTCCAGGAAGCCGTCCCGATTGAGATCTGCCACCTCGGCGGAAACGGCGACTCTAGAGGGCAGCACACTCTTGCGGTCTTTGTCGAAGCCCAGAGGGCTGTTCCAATAGATGACAACCTGGTCGTTGGTGGTGCTGAAGATGATGTCGAGCCAATCGTCTCGGTTGAGGTCTCCGATGACGTGTCCGCGGAGACTCCCGATGGGAAAGACAAACTTGTTCTGGCCCGAGAACCCGGAGGGACCACCCCAGTAGAGGTCCGTTGCTTCTTGGCCCGGTGCCCACTGCGTGAGTGAGATGTCCAGATAGCCGTCTCGGTTGAAGTCAGCAACCCGGGAGGAAAAAGCCATCTGATCCGACAGGATGGTGCGGTTGCGGGAGGAGTAGCTTCCGTGCTCCGCCCAGTAGATTCCTGGGCCATTTTCCTCATCGGCGATGGAGGCGAAAAGCAGGTCTACGTCACCGTCATTGTCGATGTCAGTGGTGGAGCAGAAGCTTCCACCACTGGGCAGGACCCTGCGTCGCTCGGCATCGAACTTCCCATCCTGGTCGGCATAGTAGATGTAGGTGGGGTCAGGCCGGTTGGTGTCAGCAGCGTTGATGAATACCAGGTCCTGAGCACCGTCTCCGTTGAGGTCGCCCGCCTGGACCCCAGTTGCCTCCGAGGTGGGGAGCTCCGAGCGCACGTCGGTACTGAAGCCGTCCTCGCTTCCCCAGTAAATGTAGGCTTCAGGCCTCTGGTAAGGCTCGGCGTCTCGCTGGGCGAAGACCAGGTCCTTATGACCGTCTTGATCCAGGTCCTTTACGGTGCAGCGGCTTGGATGGTGTGTGGGTAGGGCGCTACGCCGGTGGGGACGGTATCCTTGAGCACCGCCCCAGTAGATGTATGAAATGTTCCCCGATTTGTTGGCGAAAATCAGCTCCGGGTACTTGTCCTGGTTCAGATCAGATGCCTCCACGTCCGAGGCTTCTATGGTGGGCAGTAGAGTCCTCGATTCGACCGAGAAGCCATTCTTTGAACCCCAGTAAACATAGGAATTGATGGAGGTTGTATCGACGATGTTGTACATTCCCATTTCGCGAGTCTTCAAGCGATAGGCATTCGCAAGAGCAATATCGGGAAGGCCGTCCTGGTTGAGATCGGCTACGGTGACGGCCGAACTGCGCTCGCCCGGCAGGTGGTTGCTCCGGTCCAGGGTATAGTCCCCAGTGCCGTTGCCCCAATAGATCAGAGCCCCGCCCTCTTCGTCGCTGTTGCCCTCGTTGGCAAAGATGAGTTCGGGGTGTTTGTCTCCGTTCAGGTCGGCTATCGCTACATCACGGCAGTTGATGGTCTTGACTTCGAGACGACGGTCGGCCGAGTATCCTTCAGATGAACCCCAGTAGATGAAAGAGCGGTTGTCGCGATCCACTGTGACGTGGTAGCTGAGGCCGCTATTTGCGAAGACGATATCGGGATGGCCATCCTTGTTGAGGTCCTCGACTGCGACCGCCCGGGCCCCCCTGGTGGGCAACCCGCTTCGTCTGGACGCGTCCAGGCCGTTCTTACTGCCCCAATAGATGTAGGAGTCCAAGTCGGTCTTGGTCCCGTTGAAGTTGTTGGCGACGATCAGATCGGAGAAACCGTCCAGGTTCAGATCCACCACAAGGCCATCGTGGCCGCCATCGGTGGGCAGTTGCTGCCGATTCTGGGTCGAGAATCCGTCACCTCCCCAGTAGATGAGAAGGTCCTCTTTCTCATTGGGATCGTGATCGTTGGGAAACACGATGTCGGGGTGACCCTCACGGTTGAGGTTCCTACGATTGATCAGAACCACCTCTCCGCTGGCCGTGACATAGGTGTTGGCTCCTCCATCGCTGAAACTTCCGTCAACCAGGTCCAGGAAGCTTGAGGTCGTCCAACTCTTTGCCTCGGCGGCAACCAGCGAGTTCACACAGAATAGGACGAGTAGTAGTTTTGTCAATTGCGATAGCATGTTAACAGCAATTCGATTATCCATAACCTTGCCTTTCTGGCGCTCGGCCAGACTTGTGAAATTCCCTTGATCGGTTGAAGCTCCAACAATCTTGAGTATCATAGCGCCGTTGTCATCGAAGCAGAAGCGGTAAGGTGTGTTCTCGATCACCAGTCTCAGGAGGAATTGATAGAATCCATGCAAATCAACCCCTGGTTTGTACTGGCTCTTTCCGTCCCGGTTCTGCTGCTGGGTCAGGGTCTTGTACGTAGGATTCCTTTCCTGGTCAGGTTCAACATCCCAGCTCCGGTCGTGGGAGGGCTTTTGATCTCCATGCTTGTCTTGGTCGTGAACGCCAGTGGCCTCGCGACCATGACCCTGGAGACCCTGGTCTCCGATCGTTGGTGGGGATGGATCGTCACAGTGCAGGAGGAATGGGAGGTCAAGAAGTCAGTCTCGGTGAATCGGCCCTTTCTGGTAGCTTTCTTCACCTGCATAGGACTCAACGCGAGCTGGCTGATTGCCAAACGAGGTGGCTGGCAGGTCCCCCTGTTTCTGCTGGTTTCATCAGTCCTGGCCCTGATCCAGAGTGCGCTAGGCATTGCGATGGCACGAGTGCTTGGAGTCTCCGAGCTATTGGGACTGGTTTGCGGAGCGGTATCCATGACCGGGGGACACGGAACTTCGGCAGGTTTCGCAGATAGCATCGCGGCGGCAGGATTGCCGGAAGCCGGAGTCCTTGGTGCGGCGGCCGCGACCTTTGGTTTGGTATTGGGCGGACTCGTGGGTGGCCCCGTAGCGGGTCGCCTGATTCGCAGCAGGAGGCTGGAAGCGAGTGCGCAGGTCCTGCCTGAATTCGCGGGATCAAGTCGATCCCAAGCCGGTTTCATGGCGGAAATCAGCGGATTTCTCAGGTTTGGAGCCCCGGCCTTGTGGCACTTGCTGATTCTGCTTTTCTGCATGAAGACGGGTGCCTGGCTAAGTGCACTTATTCGAGAATCCGGAATCAGTTTTCCAGTCTACATAGGCTCGATGATCGCAGGTGTCGTCCTTCGAAACGTGCTCGACTTCTCGGGCCGGTCCTGGATCAGGACCGAAGTGGTGGAAGGGCTGAAGGGATTGGTCCTGGCCATTTTCCTGGCCGTGGCTCTGATGACACTACAGCTGGACCAGCTTGCCCAGACCGCCTTGCCGATGTTGATCATCCTCTCGGTGCAAGTGTTGGTGATGGTGCTGTTCGCCTTCTTGATCACCTTTCGAGTAATGGGGAGTGGCTATGATGCTGCGGTCATGGCCGGTGGGCACTGCGGCTTCGGTTTGGGAGCAACCCCGTTGGCAGTGGGCAACATGGCGACCCTAGTCGCGCGTTTCGGCCCCTCTCACCGCGCTTTCCTGGTGGTTCCGCTGGTGGGCGGCTTTCTACTCGACTTCACAAATGCCGTGGTCATCACCGTTTCGCTCAACTTGATTCTTGTGATGACGTAGAGCGGTTTACCAGGTTGGTTTTTCAAGGAGCTTGGTCATCATGGCATCTGGCTCACGAATGATCTACGCGATGGCACGAGATAGTGCACTCATCGGCAACTCGAAGCTGCGTAGTGTATCGAGGACAACCTCCGCGCCTGTTCCGGCCATCCTGCTCGTTGCCGGTCTTGGAATCATCGCCGAGTTGTTCTTCAAGTCCCTCGAGCAGTTGCTGGCCGCCGCGGCAGTGCTTCCGGCATTGATCTACTTGTCGACTGTGAGCCCTTATGGCCGGCGCCGCCACTCACTATTCAGTGACCCAGATGACGACGTAGGTGGATCAGTGGCCTTGCAGACCGTTACACAGACGGCTTCCGGCGGGGTCGGTGGATTGGTAAGCGGCAACGTCAAAATGGCAGCGAACAAAGGTGACCGGTTCGATCAAATCAAGGGGGCATTGGTCGAAGCGGTTACAGATGAAAAGCTGAAGGCAATCGCCGAACTGGTGAGTCCTGCGAGATTCCCCTTGACCTTCCAAATTCGGGCAGAATAGTTGGGTCCCGCTTCCGCTGAAAGTCCTAGTAGATGATTGGTGCAGGCCACACGGAAATGTGTTACGTTCTATTTTAATCGGCTTCCAAAGAACTGTTTGGTCGCCATGGGAACGATCCACTACCCCACAGCGAATTGTGTACTTGAGACGGGCGAACCCCCTCCAGCACCCTTACCAGATAGCCTCTGAAGTATCGCAGGGGCAACTGTAATGAATGGACTTCAAAGAGCTTAGGCGGAATCGAATCCGACGTGTTATTTTGGAAGTGCAACCAGGCCGTGGGGCTTACGGGAAACCATATAAACAGAAGTTAGGCGCTTCTTCTCTCGAGAATAGAGGTTATAGATGTTCCAACAGCGAGCCGTCAAAGCACTTGGAGAAATCGCTCTGCATGTCAAAGACCTTTACCTGATGCAGCGGTTCTACGAAGAGGTTATCGGCCTTGAGTTGATGAAGAGATTTCCTCATGCTGCCTTCTTCAAGATTGCAGAGGGCTATGGCGGGCATACACAGATACTGGCACTGTTTGATCGCGCACAAGAGGCGGACCATAGAGGTGTGGAACCAGAGGAGTCTACGATTGATCATTTCGCTTTCATGATCCGGCTGAAGGATTTTGACGGCGAGAGGAAACGACTTGAACAGCTTGGATTGAACGTGGAAACGGCTGAGCACACCTGGGTTCATTGGCGTTCTCTGTACGTCAGGGATCCGGAACGCAATCTTGTTGAGCTAGTTTGCTTTGATGAAAGTGTGTAGGGGAAGCGGGGAGGGCAGGCCAGCTGGGCTCGTGGTCTCAACCATGCAGCGGATCAACCGTGCATGGCTTGACAGTCGACCCGAGGAACTGGATCCGATGCTCCACCCTAGAATCGTCATGGTGATGCCCGGTTCCAGCGCTCGGGTCGAGGGACGGGAAGCTTTCGTTGCGGGGTTCGTCGACTTCGGCCAGCACGCTACTGTTGACGAATTCCGGGAACATGATCTCCAAGTCGATGTGACTGGCGACACCGCCGTGGTCACTTTCGCCTATGAGATGGTCTACGAGCGTTATGGAGAGCGCTACCGGGCGACAGGTCGCGATCTGTGGGTCTTCGCGAAGCAGGGCAAAGACTGGCTGGCGGTATGGCGTGCCCTGTTCGATCTCGCTGAGAATCCCGCTTAACGAGCCGCTCAACTTGACACGGCCTGCGTCGGGTGGTTTGGGAATTCAACGCTTGTTCACAGTTGGCCGTGCAAGTCAGCCTATTCGTTAGACGTCTAGAAAACCAACGGAATGAACCCTGGTCCAGTCTGTCGTCGCGAGGGGAGATCATGAGAGTCACGATGGTGTTCCTTATCGTCGCTTGTTTCGTCGCAAATGTTTTGGCATCGTCTGCCCAGAGCGGGTTCGGGCGGAAGCGCGGGAGATCTACGCTCAGGTGGTCGCATTCAAAACCGCGTAGAGTGCCAAAACTCCACCGACTGGTAAGCGACCGAAGTCAGCGGGCCGGCCGTTGTCGCCTTGACGATATCTTTCCCGGCAAAAAGGACATACAATTAATATTTGTAACCGTGGTTGGCGGAAAACTGGCCGAAAAGGATCGTTGGGTGTCCGGGCCGCCAGAAATCCGTCGAAACCCAGCCACAACACGGGCGGTCTGGCATTCTGGTTCATTCATGCCGAGCGCTACAAGCGTTCCGAGGGTAGCCCGTTCCGATCAGCGCAAGAGCGCTGCCAGAAACTCGCGTCTGATTGCGTCGTAAGCTATTCGAGCACCACCGCAACGTGTTCTACGCCTCGCACGCTCTCATTCCAGGTGTGCGTGAGGATTTGTTTTTAGTGAGCGTAGGGTGAACCGCACTTTGGCGGTTTGATGACGCTGCTTTTGGCCGTCGTGAGTGGGCGAGGTGTTCCATGCAGCGGATAAGCTCGCCGAAGATCCTAGAGTCGAGTACTTCCAGGATCTGTTCACCGTAGGAAATGATCGTCAATTTTCTGGAGACGGAACTCTCCGACACTTAGGCGGCCGAACACGTGATCCCTTTGCGGCGTTCACGGGAAAGACAGTCAGAGGAAACAACACACGATGCACATTGATACAGAATGCAATCAGGTGGCAACCGCGCTGCTGCTTGCGGCAGGAATCGGTAGCAGGCTACAACCGCTAACGGAGAATCAGCCCAAGTGCCTCACCGAAGTCGACGGGATCTCCATTCTTGAGCGTTTGGTTTATTGCCTGGGTCAGCAGGGCGTCGAGCGTCTGGTGGTCGTGGTGGGACACCTTGAGCACAGAATCCGCGAGTTCCTCGGGGAGCAAAGGGACGGCGTCTCGATCGAGTATGTGGTGAACCCACGATATCGCACGACCAATAATCTATATTCACTGTGGTTGGCACGGGACGTCATCCAGGAACCGTTTCTGCTCGTCGAATCTGACGTTCTCTTCCAGCCGTCGCTACTCGCTGATCTTCTACAACCCGACAGGATCGCCGTCTCATCAATGCGACTGTGGATGAACGGCAGCACTGTTACAGTCGACGTTTTCCAGTCGGTTCGCGCTTTTCAGCTTGGCGAGGAGCATCCGACCGAAGAGCTGCGCTACAAGACCGTCAACATTTGCAGTCTCTCCCTCAAGTCGTGGCGGCGGATCATTCTGGAATTGGAGCGGCAGGTTGCCGAGGGTCACGTAAACAGGTTTTACGAGAGCGTTTTTGCGGAAATGGTGACCGACGGCAGACTCTCCTTTCAAGCGGTCTTTTTTGATCCCGGATCATGGTACGAGATCGATACGCCTCAAGACCTTGATCAAGCCGAGCTGCTCTTTGGCGGACCGACGGATAACAGAACATGCCGGAACTGAATTACGGAGCGGTCAACAAATACTGGCACAATGCCCGGCCATCGATCCTGGGGCCGTACGTGATGGACGGCTTTGGATTCCCCGCCGTTGCCGGCCGTTTTCGTTTTCAAGCAGAAACCCGGATTGCGCAACAGCTGATTCGGGGACTGAATCCGGCCGGTACGGTGCTCGACCTGGGAAGCGGTATCGGCTTCTGGACAGAACACTTCGCACAGCATTTCGCGAAGGTTGTCGCCGTTGAGGCCAGCAGGCCGCTGTATCAGGCACTGGTTCAGCGTTGTGCCAAGTATTCCAACGTCGAGGCCGTGCAGGGCGACGTCGTGTCGTTCGAACCGGAGGACAGCGTCGAGCTGGTGTTCCTCGGTGGTCTGCTGATGTACCTTAACGAGAACGACGCCGTTTCGCTGCTCCGAAAACTGGTCGGCAGCCTTGCCCCCTGTGGGGTGATCGTGTGTCGCGAGACCACGGTACGAAGAACGGATATGACCCGAGAGGGAGACTATCAAGCGATCTACCGGTCCGTCGCGTCGTACACTCGTATTTTCAACAAATGCGGGCTTTCAGTGGTGCAAACGAAACGCAACACGCCGTATGTTCTGATCCAGATGGGTTGCGAACTCGTGAAGAAATGGAAGTCGGTTGTACCGGTTCCACTGCAGATGATTCCAGTCGTAGGTTGTGTGCTCTATTGGGGTCTGCGAATTGGGTATCCCTGGATCATCCACGTTCCGCGTGTACTCGGACTGGCCTATCCGGAGTTGACAAATCACTTCTTCCTCTTGCGGCCCGACGCTGTCGTTCCGCCCGGAGGGAACGAGGCGGGCTCAGCGGCCAGCTAGCCGCCTGGCTTCGAGAAGTGACCAACGGAGTTCAGGCTGAGGATAGCGATGAGAAAATCGCTCGGGAGGCCGGTCTACAACAACCTTGCAAACGGCGTCTCGATTCTGGGAGTCCTCCCGCTCTGTCTCCTGTTTCTGCAGGACGGCTACGGCTATCTGATTCCACTGATCGTCTATAACAACATAATGGACGATCTCGATGGCATACTCGCCGCAAAGCTGGACATCAAGAGCGAGTTCGGCGCCATTCTGGACAACGTCTGCGATGCCTTTTCGCACAGCGTTTTCGTGATGCTGGTCGGGATGCAGTTCGCCGGCCTCTGGGAAAGAGTTGACTTCGCGGCAGTGGCCGTGGTCGTCGCAAGCCTTGTGGCAGCGACAGCCGTCGTTCTGCGGGTCGTTTGTCGGCTGTCACTGCCATCCGCCATGGGAACCGGTTCACCAACGAACGAACTGGTCCGTCATTTGATGTTCGTTCTGCTGCTGACGGACAATCATGAATTCAATCCAGGACCGGTTCTAATCGTGGTGTTTGCGCTGCATGCTGTGTCCATGCTCGCTCCGTTTCGGATGCCTTTTCTGATTCGTTCGCTCACGAAGTCGGCGACTGCGATTGGGCTCGTGAACATCGCGCTGGTGGTGGCCTGGCTCGTGCCCTTCGCAACGCCGGTCATCGCGGCGGGCTTCATTTGTACGTATCTGTATTCGTTCTCGTCAGGCACCCTCCAATGGCTCCGAAAATCAGTGGGACAGGTTTCGATTTGAGGAACCTCTCCGAAAGCCGGGTTGCACGGCAACATCCAATGACAATTCGAGTTGTGATCAGACACGAAAGTGGTGCAGACCTGGAATCAGGACCTGACCAGCCGCTTGCACCCCCGGTTGTTTTAGAGTCCTTCCCTTACCGGTGTTCTAGATAAAGGCTTTTAGGCTCCCCTGCCTGGCGCAAACTCCTATCTTCGGAAGAGGCGCGGGGACGAAAAAGCAAATGGATGCCTTCTAATACTATCCTTGCAGTGGAACCATTTCTTTCTGTCGCATCGATGCGCGATAATCCAAATACAGAAAGAAGGACATCGAAACTATGGCTGCTACCCCAACCACCCACAGGATAGCCAGGAAATTCTGCCAGCCTCCCTGTTGATCCGCTACAGAGCCCCCGACAAAGTCGAAAACCATAGCGGCACAGTAACCAAAGGCATCAATGAGCCCAATCAGTACGCCGCAACGCTTGCCCCCAAAATCAATGGAAAATACGCTCATGGGAAGGTAATAGGACGGAGTAATGGCTATTCCAAAAAAGAGAATTGCAGCGGTTGCCATTGCCAATTCCATTCCCGGTGAAAACCCTAATCTGGGTAATCTCCACAGAAGGGAGAGGCACATCAGGCCCACTCCGAGCAAACTGACCAGAACCACCATCAGGGCTTTCTTGGAGATTTTGTCATAAATAAACCCTCCCGCTAGAACAGACACCAGACAGCCCATAGGGAATATGGAGGACGCAACGGCGGACTCTGCGATTGACAGACCAAAGGATTCCTTTAGATAGATCGGAATGAAGCTTTGAAATTCCATCAAGACGGTCAGGCACATCAGGCTGATGCAAATCAGCCAAACACGGTAACTCCTGGCAAATGTGGCAAGTGCTCCGGAGAGAGTCACATGGTCCAGTGGGTGTTTTTGCTGAGTGCCGAGCGATGAGCTTGTATCCTCAACGCCGTCGGGGGGTGCTAATCCGACCTCACTTGGTGCCCCTTTAAGGGTCTTAAATAGCAATAACGCTGCGAGCGCCGTTATTCCTCCAGCCACAACAAACAACCCTCTCCAGGAGACGAGGAACAGGAGGCTCCCCAAAAGGAGAGTTGCTATGACTGAACTGGCACGAGAGCTGGTAGAGATGATCCCCCACACTCTCCCATGCTTGTGCTTGGAGAACCAAACTCGGATCAAATTGGCCATCGAAGGCCATCCTGCCGACTTCGCCAGAAGAGCCAGGAAATACAGAAAAAAGAAAACGGTGAGCTCCGAAAAGGCACCGAAAGAAACGATGGCAAGGGCCATAATGCTGAGGGCGGCGATAAAGACTAGCCGTCCACCAAATCTATCCGCGATAATACCGCACGTAAGCTTGCCCAAAAGCGTGCCGGCCATGCCCCAACCCAGAATGGATCCAAATCCCGTCTTGGTCAGGAGCAAATCGTCATCGTCAATCATTGCGGGACCCGAGACAACAAGGGCGGTTCGGCAGAGCATCAGCGCCCCGTACCCAAGATACATGCAGCCAAGGATGATCAGTTCCCATCGAATTCTGGGATTCTTTAGCACCGAAAATTTCTTTTGCAGCTTAGTACGCATTCCACCACCCACTCATTCTTCAGAAACCGCTGGACCTTCCCCAGAAGATAAGCCGTCTGCCCTTCAACTCTGAGAGTCGCTCACCCATATGGTCTTCTGAGAAGGCGTGCTCTAGCAGTAGGTTGGGGTCTCGGAGGACACGAGCCGTCATTTATTTGGCTGGAGAGTCTCATCCTGTGAAAGCCCTTCCCTATAGTTGGTTTTTAGCAGAGCTATTGCCGAGCTCTACTTTTCCAAGGCTCGATAAACTCGCCCATTCGGCGGGCTCATCGCTTTTGAAGGGTATAATCAAGCTCAAGACTCTACGACTGCACCGGAGGTCATCCTGGACGAAGTAAAACGGATTTCGATCTGAAGCCGATCCAGGACTACTGCGGTATCGTGAGCCAAAATTTATCATCTTCTCATCGACAATGACAAAGGACATCACATTCCTGAATCCGATCGGGACCGTACTGGCGGTGCTCGCTCTCACTGGCCTCTCCAATGACTGCCCCAAAGGTAGGACGGCCCAGTCGCCCGAAGCAGTTCGGGAGGGGCCAAGCACCACGCCACCGTCCTTGCCAGGCCAGGCCTCTGATCCCGGTGATGGCCATCAGCAGTTCCTCGAGCACCCTAATTGGTTGGGTCCTTTTGTCCCGACTCCGACTCGAGTCGTGGATGCCGTTTTGGCTCTGGCAGAGGTAGGAGAGGACGATCTTGTGTATGACCTGGGCTCTGGCGATGGGCGGATTATTATCACGGCGGCCCAGAAATTCGGGGCCCAGGCAGTGGGAATAGAATGGAACGATACCTTGTGCGGGCAGGCTTCCTTGGCTATCCGGGAATTCCAGTTGGAGCCACGAGCAAGAATAATATGCGGCGACATCTTCGAACAGGACCTAAGTTCGGCCACAGTCGTGATTGCTTATTTGCTGCCCAAATCACTGGAACGACTTACACCAATCATGGAGCAGCAACTGAGAGAAGGGGCGAGAGTTGTTTCCATCGATTGTGAAATCCCAGGTTGGAGAGTTGTCAGACAGACCAAAGTAATTGCCAAGTCCAGACCAGATCACTGGGATCTCTATCTCTATCAAATCCGGTAGCAAAACATTCATTTCTCGCTCTCGGCGATCGTACCCTTCTTTTCGCCGGCCCCACTGGCCGACTCGAGTTCCCAGCCCGTGTTGACGTCCAATTGGGGCAGCGCCTTTTGAAGGTCAGCCACGCCGGCCTTAGTCACTTTGG
This sequence comes from Acidobacteriota bacterium, assembly GCA_965219005.1. GTDB lineage: Bacteria > Acidobacteriota > UBA6911 > RPQK01 > JAJDTT01 > CAUZIZ01. The sequence continues at coordinate 2,554,750 of CBDCMS010000004.1, forward strand.
TCTGCCACAAGTACAGCTTTCTGAGCTTTGACAGGTTCTTCAAATGGAGCAGACCAGCGTCGCCAATCTCAGTTCCGTAGAGATTCAGGTGGGTAAGGTTCTTTAGAGTCCCCAGGTGCTTCAATCCCCCGTCGGTGATTTTGGTTCCCTCTCGATTCAGCTTGCTGAGATTGGGTAATCCCTGCAAGTGCGACAGACCCTGATCGGTAACGCTTGTCCTCCCGAGATACAAGTAAACAATCTTGGGCAGCTCCTTGAGAATCGCGAGGTGTTCGTCAGTCAATGGAGCCTGCCCTTCAATCGGTGACGAGGATCCCCGTTGGTAATCGACTTCGAGGCGGTCGTCGTTCTGGGCAATCTCTCGGACGCTCCCTCCGGCGGTGTTAATGACCTGAATTGCCTTTTGTTCGGTTTCCGCTGGTTGCTCTTTGCCCTGACCTTCAGCAGAGACCATCCCCAAGGAGAAAACCAGCAGTGCAACTGACCAGATGGAAAGTTTCATTGGAACCTCCTTCTCTCGATTCAGGTAAAACACTCCTGCGGTCACATCTGATTCAAATGGCGGTGTTCAGTGCGAAGAAGGTGGTGGTGGGCTAGGTGGCCTGGGTCCATCACCCTCTCAACCGCCACTTGCCTTCACGCGCGCAAGAGTTTCTTTCCTACCTTGCTCCGCCTCAGTAAATGAAAACTAAACTCTTATTATCTAAGATGTTACTGTCGTCATGTAGTTGATTCAAGTGCCGAAGAAGGCGGCGGAGGTTGGCTGGGTGGGTGCGGCGGCTTTGGCGGCGGTCGGTCAGCCATTTCGCTCCATCCTACTCCCTCAGTCTTTCTTGCGCTCTCCAGGTTCCTCTGGAGTGATGTGCAGGCCCTCCAGATGGTGAGCTGCCTTCTGCTGGGACCCGATCAACCAGTAGATAACGACAGCCATAAAGATAGCAGCAATAATAAACGGTACTGTCGTGGCGACCTCCTGTCTACCTCCTACTACGGGGCGACTTCCCAGTTGTTCCAAGATAAGGTGTGGGAAAGGGAAGGGAAGTGGAACTTTCCGAAATGCTACTGCTAGTCGAGGATTTCCAAGACGAATCGCTTCCGTAGCTTCATTCCAGCAGCCCCCAGAATGGTGCGGATCGCGAGGGCTGTCCGCCCCTGCTTGCCAATGACCTTCCCCACGTCGGGCTGGGAGACCCGCAATTCAAATACAGTAGTCTGTTGACCCTCCACCTCGGTTACACTCACCTGATCGGGATTGTCCACCAAGGCCTTCGCTATCATCTCGACAAGTACTTTCATAGCGCCTCCTCGCAAATCACTCCAGAAAGCGAGATCTCTGCTGCATGGCTACAGGCTTGACAGAGCCTCGGACCTAAAGACAGCAGCAGCTTCTCTTAGTCCAATGCAAGTTTCACATCTCGGTTAATCCGGAGGGCGTCCAGGGTTCTTGTCTCCAAGAGCTGGAAAGTGTTCTGATCCAGCACCAAGACCGCGTGACCCTTATAGCTAAACGTGGCATCACCAGGGCGCTGCTTGTCGCGCCTCATCTTGAACCTGGCATGATCAAAGATAATCCGGATGACGGCATTCTCAGAACGTGCAGTCTTAGCGAGCCTCTGGGCGAGATAGTCACCAGCCTCTTGTGTCACTGTGAGCATCATTGTCTCCCACCCCTGATTATATGCCGGCACTGGGCAGGAAAGGGGGAAGGTAGAGAGCGGCTGTGGCGCTGGAGGAGTAAGATGGAGGGAAATGCAAGACAAAGTACCGAAGCCGCCGCACCCAAAACCAGTGCCGGCTCCGCCTCCACCCAGACCCCCCAGCCCGCCGCCACCTTGTTGAGTGCTCGTGGGCCGATGGAGGCCGACCCCCAAGAATCTCTCGAGGCACACTGCTTTGAAGTTGGGGTCAGAGTTCGGTTAGGATGAAGACAGTTGGGTACGGCCGCTTCCTGCTCCACGCAGTAACCCTCCTAAAGCGTAACGGCCACCATCATCATTTTCGTGAGCCTGGAGGTTAGTCGAGCTCCTCTATGGTCCCGTCCCTATATTTTTGGCTCAGCCTGGTCCTGATCCTCGGTTGTCTGCTTTTGTGTTTGCAACCGCGGAAGGACGTGGTCCCCTTCCGCTATGAGGGGATCAAGCCGTGGGGAGCGGCGGTTCCCCTAGTTTCCGTCCTCCTAATGCTGAGCGTCGTCTTGGCCTTTGGAGTCGAGCCCTCTGTCGAAAGCCTGGTAATAGTGTTCGCCCTCGTGTTCGCCATCGCTACAGCCTTCTATTTTCTGTTTCAGCTCAGGAGGTGAGAACCAATTCAAAGGGCGGTCACATTCGCTCTACCTCACCGAGATTGATCTCGTCGCTGGTTTCGGGGGCGACAATTTGAGCCTTTCATTGCCGACTCCAAGCGACGCGGAAAATTGTGGTCGATTCTAGATCTCGGAGCTCCTTCAGTAGGAGGAGGGGAGGTGGTTCACCATAGGAGAACGGCTGTCGCGCTTGTGGACGGAAGGCGACAAGGGTGTGCTAAAGATCAGCTATAGAAGAGTTTTGCACCCCTCCGTCTATGACTTTCCTGCCGAAGTTAAGGCAGTGTTCGACAGCTTCTTGGCGAGTAGGAAAGGCAGCTTTTGTATTTGGTATCGAGACTGAAGCGTTTGTGAGCGGCCATTTCCTTGCCGCGGTCCCACGTCAGAGACTGGTACAGCTCCCGCGGTAACTTTCGAGCTTGTTGGGTCAAGGCGTTGATCACCGTTTCGGTGTCTTGGCTGTTGACTTTGACCAACATCACGTGGCGGGTCTGACGTTCGACCAGGGTGGCGATTTGACTGTTCTTGGATCCGAGCAGGAGGTCCTCTTCCCAGTGACCGGGTACGGCCCGCTCTTCGACCGAGGCAGGCCGCTCGCGGATCGATACTGTGTCCTTGATCCGTCCGTGATCCTTCGTCTTCTGCGTATGGTGGCGTGAGCGTCGCATCCCCCGGGTCCGCCGCAGATGCTGCAACAGCTCTTTCTTCAAGGCGCCGCGGGCCTGGATGAAGAGGTTTCTATAGATAGTCTCCTGTGACACCTGAAAGTCCTCGTCCTCGGGATACGCGCGCTTGAGCCACCCAGCAATCTGCTCGGGCGACCAGAGCTTCGTCAGGTTCAATGCCACCAGGTCGGCGAGTTCCCGCTTCTTGACCAGTTTACAGATCTTGGGGCGGCGCGACCGCTCCCAGGCCGCTTGATCGGCCCGGTGGGCACGGTAGCGCGGCCGGCCGCCGTTCCGCTGGAGCTCGCGACTGACCGGGGACGGGGCTCGACCCAGCCTAACGGCAATCGATCGGATCGAGCCGCCGGCGACCACACCGCGCGAGATCTCCTCGCGTTGCGATAACGTCAGCGCCAGTCGCGATCGTCGCCCCGGCCGCGCCCGTATGCCACCGGTTTGTTTCAGGATACCCTCCGCGGAGGAATGGTGGTGGGCAAAGAGCCGCGCGATCGAGCGCAGGGACTCGCCTTTTTGCCAGCGGTCCCACATCAAGGCCTTCTGTTTTTCCGTGTAATAGATCCTCGTCCGATATTTCATTGGCAACATCCTCCTCTCTATCGCTAGAGATTAGAAGTGTTGCATCGACCGATTGAAACCGCAGGCGGAAGCGGTCGCTCAGGTGCGATCTATTCTGACACTGTTTGTACGGTCAGATCAGGGCTACTACACCTCATCTTCACATCCAAACAGAACTGTTGACTCGGCCATCTGGTCCAATCCCTTGGCTGGAGTTGGGCTGGCGCGGTTACATTTCTGGTGACAATTTCCAGCTTATAGGGGTCTTTGGGAAGTAAGGGCCGCTGTAACCCGTTGAAAAAGCTGGTACGCCCGGCAGGATTCGAACCTGCGACCTACGGATTAGAAGTCCGCGGGCGGAGGGCTTTCTGCCGCTAGCCTACGGGATCAGCCTGGCATAGCTGTCGAGGATCGGCAGGACCTGTTCCCGACTCTGGGCAGGAAGCTGAAGTAGCACTCGTCGAATACCGGCCTCGGCGTAGCCGTCCAGGATGGCAGCCTCGGCCTGAGCACCGAAGATGGAAACCGAGATACTCTCCGGATCCCGACCCGCATCGGCGGCCATGGATCTGAGAGTCTCCAGCCTCGTCAACGGATCGATCATACGAGTCCGCGGCAGCCAACCATCTCCGAAGTCGACGACCCGCCTGAGGGTGTGATCGCTCTCCCCCCCGATCAGGATCGGGGGATGAGGTTTCTGCACCGGTTTGGGATAGGACCAGATCGCCTCGAAGTCCGTGAACTCACCGTGGTAGCTGGCTTCCTCCTGGGTCCAGATCACCTTGAGAGCACGGGCGCGATCCGACATGACCCGAAAGCGGGTGCCAAACTCGGTTCCATGGTTCTCCATCTCTTCCGCGTTCCAGCCGGCGCCTATGCCGAATTCGAACCTGCCCCTGGAAAGCACATCCAGGGTCGCAACGGTTTTGGCAACCCCGATTGGATCGTGTTCAGGCAGCAGACAAATACCGGTAGCGAGGCGCAGGCGCGTGGTCACGGCAGCCGCGCAGCTGAGGGCCACGAAGGGGTCCATGAGGTGGACGTACTCCTTGGGCATGGGGTCGCCGCCAAACCAGGGAGTGCGCCGGCTGGCGGGGATGTGGGTATGCTCGGGGAGGAACAGCGACTCGAACCCGCGCTCTTCGAGCGCCCGCGCTAGCTCATCCACGCGAATCGAATACTCGGTTGGGAAAATGTAGACGCCGAGGTCCATGGAGCTCCCTAGGAACCCTCAGGTGGCGCACCCACGCGGATCTGGCGAGCCTCCAGGGCGACGTGAGATTTGTCCTGCCAGTCCGGCCATGAATCTCGCCATTTCTGCGCAACGCTCTCTGCTGACTCGCCCGGAATCTGTATTCTCCGCGAGATGACCAGACAGCTGTCCGGACCGGTGGCGGCCAACAGAGTGTATCCGATGGTCAGGGGATCGGCGATGCGGCGCCGCTGAGACCAGGTCTTTCCTTTGTCATAGCTCACCATCACGTAGTCGCCAGCCTCAGCTGAGGGGTCTTCGATGCCTACGTCTTCGCGGTAGCGCTTCTGATAGTCGCGGGCGGCGGCAGGGTAGGGGCCCTCTTCGGCTGTCATGTCCAGACCATAAGCGACTTTCATCGGTCTCCAACCAAAGCTGCAGACGAGGGCGCCATTCTCAAGTAGGACCATCTGCGGGGCCAGGCCCAGGATGTGGCTGGACTCGGGCTTTCCCCAGGTCTTACCGCCGTCCAGGGAGCGCACCTGGTGCAAGGGGGCAAAACGGCCCGTTCTCATGATTGCCAGCAACTCGCCCGACCCCAGGTCGACCATCGCAGGCTCGCAGAAGCTCTCCTGCCCGGTGTCCCCGTCGTAGGCTATGGTCGAGAGGTATTGCCAGCTTGCCCCTCCGTCCCTGGATTCGAGGAGATAGGTTCGGTACTTGAACCACTTTTGACCCTTGTTGGCCACGAATCCCACCATGGGAACGGTATCGCCTTGAAAGTTCCCGTAGGTGGCGGCTAACAGGATCCCGTCTTCTAATTCGAGCATCGGTCCGGTTACCTGAAGCTCGCTAACCTCGGTGTCGTCGTCCGCCGTGAGCGCGCTCCAACGCTCGACCGCCAGAGACGTCTCTTGCCAGGGATTCTCTCCGGCGGAAATCAGTTCCTCGAGCGAAGCGAAGCGTGCCCACCTGCCTGAGAACAGACCTGGCTTCGCTCCTTTCTGGGCCCGTCCTGCGAGAGCGATATAGGACTTGTCTGCCAGTCGGAGCACACGTCCGGAGGGCTCAGTACCTGCGGAAATGGATTTGCCGTAGAGAAGGCCCGGGCCGATTCGCCAGCTCGCCCCGGAGTCCTGCGAGTGGAGCGAAATCTTTCCACACGCCAGGATCAGCTTTCCACCAGGTAGACTCAATAGGTATTCCCCGGAGAAGAGACCGGGCTCATCCGGCTGTGGAAGTACGATGGGGTCTCCTACCTCCAGTTGAGCTTGTTGGTGTTTCCCTGCGGAGTCTATGTCGGGTGTCGGTTGGCAGCCGGAGCTGCCCAGGGCGATGAGGAGAATCGAAAGACCGCAGGTTTGTTTTGTCTTCACTCTTTTTTCCCCTTCGGACGGGTCTTGAAGGATCAGCTACCCGATCTGAGATAGACCGCGTAGAGCCGGGGCTCCGAACCACCCTCTCTGCGCATATGGACGCGGATCCGAACCTGCTTTCGGCCCAGGGCTGAAAGCTTGCCGGAGGGCCAGTCAACGTCGCAGTCCAGACTTCCCTTTTGTGGGGTGCCACTGTTCGCATCGGAGTACTCGGGCAGCAGGTTGAAGCTGGTGTCGGATATCTCTACCCGCATCAGCTCGGGATGGTCGGCATTGAGAACCACTCTGCATCCTACCGCTGGAAGGGTCACCGGAGCGGACCAGACCCAGCCTTCGGGCTTGTCCAGGCGGCTGGATCCCTCGGGATAGAGACCCAGGGCTCCCCAGCGGTCTCGCGGCAGTGTGGCCAGCGCCACCTCTGCATAGTACTCCTCGCCGTACTCTGCGTTTCTCCAGCGGCCGTGGTAGATCCGCGTCTCGTCTCCCACATTGAGAACCCCGTTCCCCGACTGGCAGAGAATGGTGGGGTAGTTCTTGCCCTTCTCGTTGGTGACGGGAGAATCACGGCGGTCCAGGTAGAAGTGCCCTTTGGCTGGCTCGCGGAAGTGGAGCCCGTCGTTGCTGATCGTCAGGCCGAAGTCGGCAGAGATCTTACCGTGACCGAACCAGGCTGCGGGTATGTTTCGGGTTTCGTCGCCAGGAAAGTTGTGCCACAGCCCGAAAAGCCCGATCGCAACAGTGCCGAAGCTGGCGGGACCGACACCCAGATGAACCTGGTCGTAGGGCTTTCGCCCACCCCGATTCTCAGGGTCGACGGGTTCTCGAATGTGGAAGGCCTCGCCAAATCCAGAAACCCAATCATCGAAATTCGCGGAAACGGCGGCGTAGCCCTGACGGCCATGGGCGTTTCCTCCCTCACTGTGGCCAGAGGCCTGTCCGTGCACGTAGTACATCCCGCCGTGTTTGAAGAAGCCCGAGATCTCGATGAACTTGTCGACCGAATCCTTTTCGCTCACCTTCCAGTTGATCCCGTCCGGGCTGGTAGCGGAACGGAATACCCAGGTCGTTCCGTTGTGAAGGTTGTAGATCATTTTGTAACGACGCTGGGGGTCGGGCTCTTCCTCGTCTTTGATCAGGTGTCCCCCATACATCTGCTCGCCGGGTAGATCGAAGGCGTTGTTATCACGGCTGCCTTTGTACTCGACCTGGTTGAGATTGGGTTTAGTCCATTCGATGCCGTCTTCGCTCTCGGCATAGCAGGTGGGACCCAGCAGGATTCGCTGCTCCGTTTCCAGCTTGCCTACGCCGTAGTACCACATCCGGAACTTGCCCTCATCGTGAAGGACGGTCCCGTAGAAATGGGTGGCGATATAGTCCGGCTTGTTCGGATCGTCGCGGCTGGGAGTGAGGACCGGCTTCAGCCTGACCTTGGGCTTGGAGTAGTAGAGAGACAGATTCCTCCTGATCGGCAGGAGATGATCGTCGATTCCGAGCAGCAGAGCTTCTCCCTTTACCGGGGCCGTGAGGCCGGGGAAGTGGAATGCGTCGCCGGTCTCGACAGGAGGTGATTCAGTACATCCACTGTGAAGGCCGGCAGCGAAGAGCGTGAGCGCGATGATTCTAGAGATTGGGAGGTCCATAGGCTCAATTTACTATCCTCAACCATGGGAGCCTGAAGCGCAAGCGAGGGGTTGGAGAACAGCGGCGTTTTTCGACAGGGAAGCCTGCAATTGAAGACGAAGCTCGCCTGGCGGCGGCTTCACCTAGTTATTGGTCTTCAAGCACGTATCGAACAGCGGCCTCAAGGGTGTCATCGTCGTACAGAGGCCGTTTGCTGCCACCTCGAGTCCACCATTTACGTCGTCTTTGTTGTCTCTCTACTCTGGTGAACTGGTGCTCCCTTAGCCCGCCGCGTGCACCAAGCCTTGAGCTGGTTCAACACCTCTTCGGGCGCACGTTCAGGGGCAGTCACCACCACATGGACGTGCTGAGAGCGGCAGCTGACAGCATGTAGCCACCATCCTCGAAAGCGGCAATGCTCGGCGATGGTCTTCTCGACGATATCGCGTTCTTCAAGACTGAGAACCAACTCCGGTTCGGTCATTCGCATTAGGTTGTGGGACTCTTCCCTTGCGTCTGGCGCCCTCCACTCTCCGGGTTTTTGGATCCAACCGCATTTGTCTCCGGGCAGCCAGGAACCGTATGTGGTCCAGGTCAGGAGATATGCCAATACCCTGTTCATCTGCTTGCTGATTCCGGTCGCTGTTCCCAACCCCTCGCTCGCGCTTCAGGCTTCCATGGGAGTCTGCGCCGAGGCGAATCGTGATCTGGTGTGATGCGTCCAGCACCAGCATCCAGGGGCAGGGAGTTCCTTTGGCAGCCTTAGAAGAAACGTAGGTCGGCGCTCTTCTACGAGGGGATTGTTGAGTGGATGTACGACAGAGCCGGAGTTGGCTAGCGTTGCAGAATTTCAGGCGATAGTCCTGATCTCCAAGGTGACAAAGATCAGGCTGGCTTGCCTCTGCACCTGAAAGACCATGGCCGCACCGGTTTCGAGGCCTTCGGCGATCGTGCGTAGGGCGGCGATGCTGGCTATTGGCTGCTTGTTGACAGCATAGATCACGTCCCCTGGGAGGAAGCGATCGCCCCAGGCTGGTCCATCTTGCACTAAGGCCGCGACAACAACCCCAGCCTCCTTGCGCAGGAGAGGCAGCATTTGCCGAACCTTGTCTGTGAGATCGACGGCGAAAATCCCAAGTTGCGGAATCAGATTTTCCTGAGGTGTCTTCAGATCCAGAAAGCGATCCTGCTGATCCTGGCGCTCCGCTACCGGGACTCTTGCAGTGTGCTTTTCAGGACCGCGGAGCAGTTCCAGGGAGACCAGCTCACCTAGAGGACTTCGATAGATGTTGACCTCGAACTGTCGGGCATTTTCCATGATCTTTCCGTTCAACGTGAGGATGACATCGCCGATTCTGAGGTCGGACAGAGTAGCCAGACCTCCGGGGACGACATCTGAGATGATTACACCCCACTCTTGAGTTAGCCCCAGTCCGTCCGCTAGAGCGGGCGTGATCGTTTGGACCTGAACACCCAGTTGGCCACGCCTGACCCGTCCATTGGCGCGAATCTCGTCAAGCACATGCCGCACGATGTTACTGGGTGCGGCGAAGCCAATACCTTCACTCCCTCCTGACTGGGAAAAGATCAGGGTGTTGATGCCCACTACCTTGCCGGCAGCGTTCAAGAGAGGGCCTCCACTGCTTCCCGGATTGATAGATGCGTCAGTCTGTATGTAGATCATGGGATCGTCAGATCGAAGCTGCCTGGCGGTGGCGCTGATCACCCCAAGCGACGCCGAGTTTCTCAGACCCAAAGGACTTCCGAAAGCGATGACGATTTGACCTGGTCTGAGCTGGTCAGAGTCTGCCAGTGCGAGTGCTGGAAGGTCCTGCCTCTCGATTTTCAGCACTGCCAGATCCGTCTCCCCGTCCCTGCCTACGATAGAGGCTTTGATGCGCCTCCCCTTGGGTCTTAGGATGGAACGGGCCGGGCCCTGGTCGGCCATGGGTGTGGCGAGGAGCACTTGAACCAGTCGTGCTCTTTCCACCACGTGCGCGTTGGTTACGATATAGCCAGCCGGATCCAGGATTACGCCAGAGCCGACGGCATGCTGTTTGGACAAACTGGTGGCGCTCAGAAGCGCCCCTCCCTCGATCGGCGAGAAGCTGGTTGCGAAAACTTGAACCACCGAGGGGCCGACGCGCTGCGCCAGTTCTTCCAGAGATTGGCTGAGTCGAACCAGCGACCCTTCGTCGATCACATTCTTGTTGCCTTGAGCCAGAGCGGGCAGCAAGTTGATGAGGACGAGCGCGGTCATCAAGACTGGGTAGGTTGAATGGGGGATCTTGTTGTTCATGGAGGAGATCACCGTTCCTGACTGACAGAGCGGTAGCGGCACCTATCCGACGTCCACGCCGTCGGACGCACCAAAATATCGCTCCAATGAGGGATTGGCAACAGCGTTCCCAATAATGAGTTGCAGAACCTACCCCTTTCGGGGACCCAGCGGTTTCTCAAACCGGGCGTTTGAAACCGCTGTCGGGGACGGCGGGTTGTATCTCTTCCAAAGTTCAGATGGTAGGCTGGTTCGAAATGCGATTCTGGTTCAATCCCAAGGCAAGGTTGCCGTCGAACGCCGTTGTTTGTGGCTATGCAATCCTCGTCTTCTCGTCCTGCGCTCAGAGCGAGCCACCACCGGCAGAGATCCTGGAAATCGGAACCCAGACCCAGCTCCTGATGGACGATTTTGTGCTGGAGTCGAGGCAGGCCCTGGAGCGCAATTTGAATCCCTTGATCAAGCATGAGGGAAACCCACTGCTGCGCCCGGAACGTCCCTGGGAGGGGCAGTACACTCTTCCAAGCACAGTCCTCTACGATGACTCTGACGGACTCTACAAGATGTGGTATTCGTGTCTGGAGGAACGATGGAATCCCCACAGCCGGAAGTCTCGCTCGGCCTACGCAGTCTCTCCCGACGGTATCGCCTGGGAACGGCCCCAGCTGGGCCTCACCAGTTATCAGGGTTCTCGCCAGAACAATTTGCTTCCTTACGCCGTCGGTCGTGTCTTTCTGGATACTCGAGAGTCTGAGCCGTCCCGGCGTTTCAAGTCCGTGGGCTACGGCAGAGTGCAGGAAGGATCGCCAGGGGGACTCCTGATAAGCTTTTCCGCCGATGGTCTTGCCTGGACTCCACATCCTGACAACCCACTTCTGAGTCAACCTCGAGGTGGTGGTACGCATCCGGGTATCGGAGATACACACACCATCCTGGGTTGGGATGATCACTGGGGCCGCTATGTTGCCTATATGCGACCCAGCAGCCGTTTCAGGGACATCGGTCGATCCGAGAGCTCCGACTTCACTGATTGGAGGTTTCCTACCCCGGTATTGGTCCCGGACGAGCTCGACTCGCCCGGGACTCAGTTCTACGGAATGTCAGTCTTTCGGGACCGAGGGGTCTATATCGGTCTGTTGTGGGTCTACCATCCCAATTCATTGATGATGGATGTGCAATTGGCATTCAGCCGGGATGGGTTAGGCTGGCGGCGTCTGGGTCGACGTCACCCTGTCCTGACCTACGGTCTTCCTCATGAGTTCGATTCCCACATACTGTTGGCTCTGAAGCCCCTGGTAGTAGGAGACGAAATCAGGGTTTACTATGCCGCAGAGAATGAAGCTCACGCCTTGACGCAGCAGGATTTGCCTCTGCTGACCCACCCACCCGCGGAGCCCCCTGAATCTTTGTCCGAACAGAGTTGGCTGGAGCGACGCCGTGGCTTCGGGGGACTGGCCATCTCCCGTCGGGACGGGTTCGTCTCCCTGGACAGCGGTTCTCCACTGGGAGTGTTGCTAACCAAACCGTTCACCCTGCGCGGCCAGAGGCTGTTGATCAACGCGGATGCATCAATGGGTAGATTTCGTGTCGAGATCCAGGATGCTCAGGGTGATCCTGTGGAAGGCCTCGCTGTCTCCGATTCGGATGTTTTTCGAGGAGATTCACTTCGCCACGTCGCGAGTTGGCAGGGGCAGCAGGATCTGTCTTCGCTTCAGGGAGAGGTCGTCAAAGTTCGACTGCTGATGACCAATACCAAACTCTACTCCTTCGCTGTCTCGGGCAGAGAATGATGCGCTATCTGTGGAAGAGCTGGCGGGCTAGCTCATGGGCCCTGATTGCTTTGGCATTGGGCTCTTGCGGCGGCCCATCGGTTACGACTGGAGCGGCGACGCCCCTGGGTCTGGGAGCCTTGAGCCTGAACGGCAGCATTCATCCGGAGGGGATCCATACCACCTACTATTTCGAGTATGGAACAACTGATTCCTACGGTTCCCGAACCCAGGAGCTGCCGCTTCCCCCGAAGTTGGCTGCCTTCTATCGCGAGACCTGGGACGAGGGTGCCGGGGGCTGGGGTAGTTGGGAGCAGCCTGAGATCCACCATCCCTCGGGCGGAGTCTCGGGAGGATATATTCAGTGGGAGGAGCCCGCCGCCAGAAACGATTTCAACCATGTGATGGCAGATATTCTGCATCTGACCACGTTTCTGAGGACGGGTTTGGAGGATGGGTGGCAGGAGGAAGGGAATTCCGCTCTAGGTGGAGGAAATCCTGATCTTCGAGGGGCAAGGGTTTCGATCTGGGTGCGTGGGAATGAATGGGAGCCGAGAGGCTCGGAGCTGATTTGGTGGCTGCAGAGCCAGAGCAACCTGGAATTGCAAAACAATCCGGGTTGGCGGCGTGCCAACTGGGCCTACAACGGTCACAACCTCACGGAGTATCTGCTGGATGGAGAATGGAACCAAGCCAGGTATCGGCTCCAGAACAACACGAATCTGTGGACTTACGGTGGCCAGAATATTGGTCAGGGAAGAAGCGCCCGGAGGTACGAATATTGGCCTATCGACCAATCTCTTGGCCATGTGAACAACAATTTTTTCCACTTGCTGGCCTTCGTAGATCCGCAGGATCTACCGATTGGGTCCATTGATTTCGACGAATTCGAGCTGGCCTATCGGAATCGGTCACTCCTGATCCCCAGTAATGGCGGGAGTCTGGCCATCTGGCCCTCGGATTCGGATCAGGATCCCCGCACCCTGAGCGATGGGTGGAGGCATGGTGAAGGGAAGATGTGGCACAGTGCTGGGAACCCCGAAGGGCCCCAGGAACTGGTCTACGAATTCGAGAATCAGGTTACGGTGCGATCGGTGCAGCTTCACCAGAATCCTTCCTGGCCGGCAAAGCAGATCAACGTCTCTACCTCGCTGGATGGAGAGTCCTATACACCTCTCTTCGAGGCGACTCTACCCCGAAAGGGCGAGCCCAACGACAACTTTGGCTTCCATTTGGCCCAAGGTTTGCAGGCGCAGGCAAGCTATGTGAAGGTGATCCTTCTTTCTGGTTACGAATCCCAGTACTGGGGACTGGGTGAGATCGAGGCCTTCGGTGATGGAGCTACCATGCTTCCCGATGACGACTTGTATCAGGTGACCCAGGACGCCCGGAGCTTGTCGCCGGGCAAGACCTACCACTACCGTTTAGTGGCCAGGAACAAACAGGGTGTGCACCCTGGTCAGGATCGAAGCGTGACGCTCTCCGCCGACCGAAGCCCCCAGGTTCTTACCGGGGAGGTGGGACGAGTGAATCCAGGTTTAGCCCAGCTTCAAGGAAGGCTCTGCCCTATGGGACTTCCCAGCTACTACTACTTCGAATACGGTCGTGATGCCGCTCTCGGGCAGAGGACACGCCTGGCTTACGCGGGAACTGATATCACGCCTCGAACCGTGTACGCGGGGCTGCGGGAACTAGAGCCCGCAGCTACCTACCATTACCGGTTAGTTGGGGTCAATGGAGAAGGAACGGGCTTCGGACCTATTCGGACGTTTACTGTTCCAGAGTAGTGGGTCCCCCAGCGCTGCTGGCCCCATTCGAGAAAGAAACTTCCCTAGTACCATGTCACACATAGAATGACGGGTTTGTGGCGAACGCGACGGTGTCGAGGGCGCGAAACGACGACGAAGCCATACCTTTGTGTATTGCCAGGAGGAGAGACAAAGCCATCGGCCCGTCCCGTCGCCACCCGAAGGGCAGATGGGGGTTGCGGACGATCTCGGCGTTGGTCGTCGTCGAAGATGGCCAAGCATCGTCTTCCTCCTCCTGCCTTGATCTCGCCTCGCAAGCCCCATCTGCAAACCCGTCATTTTATGTGTGACATGGTACTAGCCATGGAGGCCTGCAGCGCGAGCGAGGGGTTGGGGATCTGCGAGATTCTGCTGTCGTACAGCTCTCTCCTCGAAACGTGGGGCATACTACTAACGGGTCAAGTCGTTCGCGGCTCTGCCGGACTTGGCTTCGCAATGCTGGCAGTCTATTCGTGCACGGCAACACCTCTTTCCGAACACTGCTCACTGCACTACTGCTCACTATTCAAGTTCCAGAGTAGCTACTGGGCATGAGAATTCCTGTCAGCTTGTGTCCATGGTTTGTTTCTAATAGGCTGACGGCATGAAGAGCCAAACCCGAGATAGTGTCGGCACAAGAACAGACATGAGTGAATCTACGATTAGAATCAGCATTACCCTCTTTGCTCTATTTGTGCTTGCTGCCGAAGCTGTATCGGGACAGGAAGCGTTTGTTCTGCACGAACTCGAATCGAGCCGCGTCGTCGTGGCTTCGGGGGGCTATTTCCCGCGCATGGAGCTGCTCAAGAACGGGGATCTGCTGGTGGCCGTAAAGTCCGGGGCTGCCCACGTGGGTAAGTCGGGAAGGGCAGACGTCGTTCGCTCCCGCGATGGTGGCATGACTTGGAGCAAGCCGGTTACGGTGTTTGATCTTCCTGGTCGAGACGACGCCATCGATCTGCTGGGACGCCTTTCCGACGGGACCGTGATCGCGGCCGCCGTTTCCTATACCTGGTCCGGTGACACCTACGGCGGAGAGGGCTGGCAGGCCGATACCTATGTATTCCGCTCTGAGGACCAGGGTGAGACCTGGAGCGAACCCAAGAAGCTGGAGATAACACCCTTTGATTGGCTCTATCCTTTCGGCCGCACGGTGGAGCTGAAGGATGGAAGCGTCCTGATAGCGGGTTATGGAGCCTACCTGGACCGGGCCGGGAAAAAGAAGGTCGATGAGAGAGGCCATACCAGTTTTGTCGTGCGCTCCCGGGATGGCGGCAAGACCTGGGGCGAGTACGCAGAAGTGGCTCGTCACTTCAATGAGATTTGTCTGGCTCAGCTTCCGTCGGGAAAACTGATAGCCGCCCTGCGAGGTGACTCGGGTTCAACCTTTCTCTCTTTTTCAGAGGACGGGGGCCGGAACTGGAGTAAGCCTAATCAAGTGACAGGGAGGGCAGAGCATCCGGCCGACCTCCTGGTCCTTTCGAATGGGAATCTGTTGATGTCCCATGGCGTGCGCCACCAGCCGTATGGAGTTCAGGCCATGCTCAGTCGGGATGAGGGAGTCAGTTGGGACCGGAAAAAGAAGATCCTGCTGGCCTGGGACGGCGATCATGGAGACCTGGGTTACCCGGTGTCAATTCAGCGTGCAGACGGGAAGATCGTGACGGCCTACTACATCGTCTACGGCGAGCAGGACACACGCGGTGACAAAGGCGTGGCGATGAAGAATTCTTCCACCAAAGCGGTGATCTGGTCACTGCCTCGTTGATGGATTGCGTAGCGGTGGTCTCCAGGCCGCCGTGCGTCGAGCCAAAGGCTCGAGGGAAGAAAGAACTTCGGTCTGGAGACCAAAGCTACGGGCGAGCGAGTCCGATCTATTTCAGGTTCCCATCCTGCTTGAACTTCTGCAGATCCTCTGGCGAGATCTCGACCTCAACCTGCTTGGGGTTCCTAGAGCCGCTCGAATTTTCGGCGTCGTCTTCCTTTCCCACGGCCCGACCGCCACCAGATCCAGTTACCTCGGCGGATTCCTTCTTGTCGCCCGAACCTAGCGGGTTCTTTAGACGCGACAGGGAAAAGCGGCTCTTCTTCTTTTCCTTCTTCTTCTCTGCCTGATTCTCCTTATCTTCCTGGTTGCCTTCTTTACCTTTCTGGGATCCTGACAGACCGCGCGACCCTTCCAGAAGCAAATCTTCCTCACTCGCTTCCCTGACCTGGTAGCGGATATGGAGTTTGTACCGGTCATGAAGCGTTGCTTGATTGGAGGCTTGTAGGTGCTTCTTCCGAATCTCCTTTTCGAGCTTCTTTATTCTCTCTTTAGTCTCGGGATGTGAAGCGAAGAGCCCCGCCCCTGCCTCGTCAGCCACGTTTTGTAGGCTCAATGTTTCAAGAAAGCCGACCAGCCCCTGTGGGGTGTAGCCAGGACTCGAGGCCAGATGGACCTCGACTCGATCTGCTTCCAGCTCTTCAGAGCGGCCGAAACCCTGGAGCACTGCTTCTGTAGTCTTGTTGGCAACTTGTTGAAACACCTCGGAGTTCTGGCCGAGAGAGGTCTGCTCCTCTGCCAACTCGATGCTCTTCATCTTGCGGATTGCATCGAGAGTATGCTTTTCCGTGACGTGGCTGATCTCATGCCCTAATACCCCTGCCAGCTCCGCCTCTGACTTCAGGGAAGCGAGGGCGCCGCGGGTGATGTGAATGTAGCCACCGGGCGCCGCAAAGGCGTTGACCGCGTCTGAATCGAGAATGATGAACTGATAGGGAAGATGTGAGCGGCTGCTCTTCTCCGCCAGCACCCTTCCTGCCAGAGTAAGGTATCGGGTGGCTTCGAGATCCTGCTGGACACCGTAGCGTTTGCGGATCTGTTCGCTGACCGCCTGACCCAGGGCGATCTCGTCTTCTTCGCTCATCTTGAGGTCGGAGACCGATCCGACCTTTTTCATGGCCTTCTTCAGCTTCCCCAATCCAAACTGCGAATAGACCGGAGCTTGGAGCAAGAGGACCGTAAACAGAGCGATCGCAGAACGTTTCACCGGAAAAACCTCCCGAGGTCTAGCGAGGATTCTATCAGAGTTCCTGGTTCGGAGAAGGCTGAGGCAGGGGTACGGTAGGCCTGCTATCCGCTCCTCCTGGAAGACTTCCCCGCGATCTACTTCCTGGTAATATGGCCCGGTGCCTGGGTCGAAGCGCCTAAGGAAATTGACGGTTCTTTTTCTTCTGGCCGCAGTGAGCCTGACGATTGCCTGGCTGTCGAACCAGACCCGCTTTTTTCAAACCCTCGAACTGAAGACGCTGGACTTTCGTTTCAGACTGCTGGGCGACCAGGGGGTGGCCTCGTCCGATATCGTCCTTATTGAGATCGATGATCCCAGCATCAAGAATCTGGAACCGGAAGTTGGACGATGGCCCTGGCCTCGTGATGTTCATGCTGTTTTTCTCGAGTATATGAGAGAGGCGAAGGCGCGGCTGGTGGTTTTCGATCTTCTTTTCCTGGAGCAGGACAAGCAGCATCCCCAGGGAGATCAAGAACTGGCCGAGTCGACGGGTGGGGCTGGCAACGTGGTCCACGCCCTCTATCTTGGTTTCTCGGATACCGGCTCGCCGGACAGGGAGTTGTTGGAAAAGCACTCGATGGTCTCGGAAGCAGGGGAAGGGGACTTCATTCAAGCCGATCTTCCTCTCACCTCGATTGCGATGCAAGCGCAGGGACTCGGTCACGTTGTGGCGGTGCTGGATTCGGATGGGCCATGGCGACGCTACCTTCTGCTCGCGGGCTATCAGGATCGCAAGGTTCCCTCGTTGAGCCTGGCGGCTGCGATGGCGCTTCAGGGACTTGGCGTCGAGTCGGTCCGCGTCAGTGGCGATACAGTGATGGTGGGATCCGTGAAAGCCCCACTCGACCAGAATGGGCGGCTGCGGATCTGGTTCAATGGGGGACCGGGGAGCTATCAACGCTACGGTTACAGTCACGTTTTCTATTCGCAGCTACAGATCCAGGAGGGAGAGAACCCGATTCTGGATCCTGAGCTTTTTGCCGACAAGATCGTTCTGGTTGGCATCACCGCCGCCGGTCTTCATGACCTGTTCACGACCCCCTACAGCGGAAGTTCCGGAGACGGTCCCGGACTGGGCAAGATGCCTGGTGTGGAGGTCCACGCTCAGGTTCTGGATGATCTGCTTCACAATCGCTATCTGCGGGCGCTTTCTCCCACGGTCAACTGGATTCTGGTCTTGACTGCGGGGGTGCTAGTGCTTTTCCAGGTTCTGTACGCCAGGATCTGGATCGCCTCTGTGTTGGTCCTCGCCACGTTGACTATCTATCTGGCCTGCGTCTACTTGAGTTTCGAGGACCGGCTCCAGCTTCCGGTGATGCCGGTCTTGATCTGTGGATCTCTGGGACTGGTGTTGGGTTTCGCCTATCAATACTGGATCGAAGGTGCGGAGAAGCAGAAGGTCAAGCGCATCTTCTCCCACTATGTATCTCGAGATGTATTTCAGGAGCTTCTCAGCAATCCGGCGGCAGTTGAGCTTGGTGGTAGCCGAAAGATGGTGACGGTCCTTTTCAGCGATCTGAGGAATTTCACGACGATGTCGGAAAAGATGCCGCCGGAGAGACTCATTGCGCAGCTGAACGAGTACTTTTCCGCGATGGTGGACATTGTCTTCCAGCACCGGGGTACGGTGGACAAGTTCGTGGCGGATATGATCATGGCGATTTTCAATGCCCCTCTGGACGATCCTTCGCATGCCGACAATGCCGTCTGCTGTGCTCGTGCCATGACGCGCAAGTTGAAGCTGATGAACCAAGAGTGGGAGCTGCAAGGTCGGCCCACTTTCCAATCTGGGATCGGGATCAACAGCGGCGAAGCAATTCTGGGCAATGTCGGATCGGAGACGGTTCGCAGCTACACCGTGATCGGCGACGCCATCAATCTGGGAGCGCGGCTGGAGTCGCTCTGTAAGGAATACTCCACTGAAATCATTGTCAGCGAGTTTACTCTGGCGATGCTCGAGCAGAAGTATCCACGCCAAGAGCTGGGCGAAGTAGTGGTCAAAGGAAAGACCGAACCAGTCAGAATCTATGATTTGTCGATTCAGTCAGGTCCTGAGGAGGGTGCTGGTGCGGGTTAGCCCTGCCAGGTCTAGCTGACCACTTTACCGATCACACTTCTACGTCAAAGCCGGAGGTCTCCATGGCCGACTCGGGTGGTTTCGGGATGCGGTTGAGGTTCTGGGGCGTACGAGGTTCGCTTCCGACACCTCGACCAGGACAGCTCGGTTTTGGTGGAAACACCGCCTGTGTCGAGGTCAGGTTGCCAGATGATGAGGTCATTGTGCTCGACGCAGGAACCGGCATTCGAGAATTGGGTCACCGGCTGCTAACGGAATCGAATGGAACAACGACTCCTATCCGCATCTTCCTGACCCACTTCCACTGGGATCACATCCAGGGCATTCCCTTTTTTGACCCGCTCTATCGTCCCGAGAGCCGTCTTAGCTTCTATGGTCCTAGCGATCGTCTGGAGGAGGTATTGAGTGGCCAGATGCGGCGGCCGTATTTTCCATTCGGCTTGAGGGAAACACCATCGGTGAAGGAATTCCTTCCGGTCGAGAAGGTCATGGAACTCGGTGATTTGATAGTGCGAACCTTTCCTCTCAACCATCCCCAGGGAGCGACTGGTTATCGGTTTGAAAGAGCTAGTAAGGTGCTTGTCTACGCAACCGATCTAGAGCACGGAGACAGAAAGCTGGATGAGGTGCTGAGAGAGTATTCTCAGGATGCCGACATCCTGATCTATGATGCCCAGTACACGCCAGAAGAATATACGCGGCACAAAGGATGGGGGCACAGCACTTGGCGGGAGGCTACGAGACTGGCCAGGGAGTGCCGGGTGAAGCGTCTGCTACTGTTTCATCACGATCCCCTCCACGACGACGAAGCCATGAGCGGGATCGTTGGTGAGGCGCGCACCTACATGGCGGCGGTCGATGCCGCCAGGGAGGGACTGGTGATCGAGCTATAGGGAGCGGGGATTGTGCTGTTGTCCAGCTCTCTCCTCAAAACGCGGGGCATACTGCTAACGAGTCAAGTCGTTCGCGGCTCTGGCGGACCTGGCTTCGTCATACTGGCATGTAACCGTTCGCGTCAGCAGCTGTTTCCGACACTGCTCATTGCTCACTGCATCACTATTGCTTCAGCTCAAGTCATCTGTCGTGCCATCAAGCGGGCAAATAGACCGGGTTGACCGGCGAGCTCATCGAAGGTGCCCTCCTGTTCCACGCGACCCGATGCAATGACGTAGATGCGGTCTGCGCCTCGTATGGTGCTCAGGCGATGCGCGATCAGGACCCGGGTGGCGTTGAGTCTCTCCAGACTCTCGGTGACAATCGCCTGTGTGCCGTTGTCCAGGGCGCTGGTAGCCTCGTCGAATAAGAGGATCTTGGGCTTAAAGACCAGGGCTCGGGAGATGAGTAGCCGCTGGCGCTGTCCGCCGGATAGATTAGTGCCCCCCTCACTGATATGGGTATGTAGACCCATCGGCATCTGTTTAATGTCGGCGGCGAAGCCGGCCCGCGTGACCGCTTCCCAGGCTTCGTCCATCGAGATTAGAGCGCCGCCAGAGATATTATCGACGATCGACCCCGACATGATCTTGCCATGCTGAACGACGACTCCCAGTTGGCGACGAACCGCGTGAACATCGAGGTGGCTCAGGTCCTGATCGTCATAGTAGACACTGCCCGCCTCGGGCGTCTCAAAGCCGAGTAGCAGGCGCATGGTAGTAGACTTTCCGCTGCCAGACGGTCCAACTAGCGCAATCGACTCCCCTGGCTCGGCGCGGATGCTCACATCATCGAGGATCAGATCTGAGTCTTTCTGGTAACGGAAACTCACATGCTCCAGGGACAGTTTTCCCGAGAGTCTACCCGGATCGGTCTTCTCTGCATCCACCTCGGGCTCAGCTGTGAAAATGGGTTGGGCTCGCTCCCAATAGGTGGTGACTTCCAGGACATCGATGACCGCGTTACTCAAGTTTGTAGCACCACCGATGAAGATGCCGAACGCGGCGTTGAAGGCTAGAAAAGTCCCGGCTGTCAGTCCCAGGCCCGAATTGCCCCCCGCTGTCTGAATCATCAGGATCGCGGAGCCAAAGAGAAGGGCCGAAATCAAGGTCGGCAGCACGGCATTCAGGACATTGATATTGTCCTCGATGTGTTGCATGCGCAGGTCGCGTGTCTGCAACCGGCTGAACAGCGTTCCCCAATGGGCGAAGGCTCGCTCCTCCGCGCCCGAGACTCGTAGTTTGGAGACGCCGTTGATGAGCTGCACCATCAACCCGGAGATCTCTCCTGCTAGCAGCCTGTCGGACTTTCGAGGTCACACCGAACGGGCATCATTAGTGTATGGCGAATCGATTTAGAACAGTAGATCGAGAGACTCCTTATCTGTTTCCTCCTTCGGTGCAGGAATGGCTGCCGGAGACGCATCTGGCTCGCTTCGTGGTGGAGGTGGTGAGCAAGCTGGAGTTGAGGAAGTTGGAGGATTCCTACACGAAACGGGGATCGGAAGGATACCATCCGGCGGTGATGCTGGCGTTGTTGTTTTACGGGTATGCGACGGGGGTGTTTTCGAGTCGGAAGTTGGAGCAAGCCACCTACGATTCGGTGGCGTTTCGCTACCTCGCCGGCAACACGCATCCGGATCACGACACCATAGCCCATTTCCGAAAGCGGTTTTTGGAAGAGCTGAAGCCGCTGTTTGTGGAGATCTTGCTGCTGGCCCAGGCGATGGGATTTCTGAAGTTGGGCCGAGTGAGTTTGGATGGCACGAAGGTCAAAGCCAATGCCTCCAAGCACAGTGCGTTGAGCTGGGGGCACATCCAGAAACTGGAAGCGCGGCTGCGAGAAGAAGTGGACGAGTTGATGCAGCTGGCCGAGGAAGCGGATGGACGAGAAGAAACGGAAGGGATGGACATCCCGGCCGAGCTGGCGCGGCGGGAAGCACGGTTGAAAGCGATCGATCAAGCGAAGCAGAAGCTGGTCGAGCGGGCGGCCGAGCGGCAGGCGGCCGAGCACGCCGAATATGAAGAGAAGGTGGCCAAGCGGCAAGCCCAGAGGAAAAGGGGAAACAAACCGAAGGGTCGCGAACCCAAACCGCCCCGAGGAGGAATCCGAGACCAGGATCAGATCAATCTGACGGATGAAGATTCTCGGATCATGCCGGTCTCGGGCGGGGGATTTGAGCAATGCTACAACGCTCAGGCCCTGGTGGATAACGACAGTCTGTTGATTGTGGCCGTTCATGTCACGCCAAACGCCAATGACAAGAAAGAACTGAAACCGGCCCTGGCGGCGCTGCACGCATTGCCGGAGTCGTTGGGTCGGCCCCAGGAGCTGCTGGCCGACAACGGCTACTTCAGTGGTGCCAACGTGGAGCTTTGTAGCGAGCATGCGGTCCTTCCCTATATTGCGGTCGAGCGGGAAGCCCACCACTTGCCGCCGAACGAACGCTGGAAAGAACCGGAGCCACCCGGGGAAGACGCCGATGCGGTGGAGCAGATGAGATACCGGTTGAAGACCCCGGCGGGTCGAGCCATCTACGGGCAACGCAAAGCTGTCCCCGAGCCCGTCTTTGGGATCATCAAATCGGTGATGGGCTTTGCGCAGTTCTCTCTCCGAGGAGCGGAGGCGGCAGACGGGGAGTGGACTCTGGCCAGCATCGCCTGGAATCTGAAAAGAATGTACAACCTCGCCTGCCGCCAGCCGAAGCTGGCCCGTGCCACCCTCTGAAGAGGTGGGCCAGGTCGTTTCAGCGGCCAAATCACCGCCGCAGATCAGACGATTCATCGATTTCGTGCTTGGTCGTGCAAGACTTTGGATCAAACGTCAAATTTCAGAAGTGCCTGTGAGTCAAGTCCGACAGGCTGCTAGGTGAGCTCTTCGACCTGGGTAACCTAAACCCTGTTGGTGATCCTGCAGCCAAGCCCTCCTCCACAGCGGACAAGAACATCAGCTCGGTGGCGTTAGAGGTTCCGATTGACTGTCTCACCAATGGAGGCGACGTCATTGGGGGATGGACCACCGCCCTCCTGCCGCGCACCAGCGAGTTGGACGAGGAGCCTACCTTCGACCGGCCAGCCTTGCACTCGAGCGACTTCGTCCAGGTCTCTCGCCTGGGTATGCCACTGGTCAACGAGTTGGTCATTGGTTTGAAGGATAAGAACCTGTACAATGCCAGCCACCCAAGTAAGGACAACCAGTTCCTCGACTACTTCAGCAACCCGTCGCTGCCTGCGCTAATCCCACTTCTCTTTCCGGGCGTCCAAGCCCCCACTAATTTCCCGCGCTTCGACTGGTTCTGGTTCTTCCTTGTAGGGATTCCCGAAATCAACTTCGTCGAGGGTGGAACCCGCGCCGAGATGCTGCGCCTCAACACCGCTACGCCATCGGTGCCGGCTGCTGGGCAGCACTCCCTCGGAGTCGGGGGAGGCGACAAGGCAGGCTTTCCCAACGGACGGCGCCCTGGGGACGACGTCCTAGACTACTTCCTGCGCGTAGCGATGGGAGTTTTTTGTGTAAACAACCCTTCCGAGAATCCATTATTCGTAGCCTGCCAGCCGGCCGACGCACCCTCGGGAAACCTGGATTTCACCGACCAGACCCCCAACAACGCCAGCTTTTTCGAAAACCAGTTTCCTTATCTAAGGTCGCCCCTGCCCGGCTCTGTGATAGAAGACGAATCCGGTTGCGACCACAAAATATACTTCCCCCGTTTCGTGGTGGGAGACCTTGCTGGAACAGGCTTTACCTCCCTCGTGACCCTCAAGAACTTCACCAAGAAGACCTGCACGGGAACACTTTTCTTTTACAAGGACAACTTCAATCCCATAGGGCTGGTCCGCTGCAATGGCACGCTAGCGCCTCTGGGAAAGCATAACATCACCCTGGGCCCTTCTCGGGGAACCTCCCTGAGTTGCGATCGTCCGGCCGGCGGCGCCCAAGGTTTCGCCGTTTTCGAACCCGGTCCTGGCTGTTGGACCAGTGACTTCGCCGCCAGCGGGAAGATCCAGGTAAGCCTGGGGGGAGATATCGTGGATCTGGTCGGTGTGACCACTTCATCAAATCCCTCAACCAGCTTCGAATTCTTCGTGGAACGGAAGACCCTCAACAACCGGACGCGCGAAACAGCCTTTGCCATGGCACCCTGTAGCCCCGAGCCCTACGACTACACCTTGGAGTTTTGGTCTCTGTCCGGTGGCGAAACGGTAACGAAACAAGGAACTGCCACGGGACCCATTGCCCAATTCGTCAGGGAGGCACTTTCCGAGCTAGGGAGTGAGCATGAGGGCACGCTCCGCGTCGAAACCAGCGAGAAAATCCAGCCGGAAGTCCTGACGGTGCTAACTGGCGACGGCGTTCCGGGAGGAGCCCAGCTTTCGCCCGTCCTGTTTGACAGGGATGCGAAGCGCCATTAGCCCCGAGCCCGTGGCTCGACGCACGGCGGCCTGTAGACCGGCGCCACAAGTGGTCTTACTTTGACTCCAGGTTGACCACGCCGTCCCAGTCAGCTTCTGGGGGTGTCCGCGCAAAGCGCTGGCAGCGTTCCAGATAGACGCTAGCTACGGGATCATCCGGGAATCGCCGTATATGCTCCAGGACCGAAGAGACAGCCGCCGACCACTCTCCCTCCTGGTAGAGCCGGAGAAGCCCTGAGAACGACTCAATCAGGGCCTGCGCCGAATCGGACTGCGAATCGGAGAACTGTGCCAGCACTTCGAAGATGCGAACGGGCCGTTCCTTTCCAACCACTCGAATCAAGTCGACCGGCCGGATGGCAAATTTACTCCGTACCAGCGCCTCCGTCGACTCGCTGATCAGTATGCCCGTACCGAAGACTTTGTTGGCTCCCTCGAGTCTTGAGGCCAGGTTCACGGAATCACCGATCACCGTGTATTCCATGCGGTCCTGGTGCCCCAGATTTCCGGCCACCATGGGGCCGGTGTTGATTCCGATTCGAGTCGCGAGAGGATGCAGTTGCCGAACAAGCTCTTTCATCTCCAAAGCGGAACGACAAGCCAGGACCGCATGATCGGCACTGGCCAGAGGTGCACCCCAGATGGCCATGATCGAGTCACCGATATACTTGTTGATCATGCCCTGGTTCTTCATGACCGCATCGCCCATGCGAGTGAAGTAGTTGTTCAGAAGATGGGCCAACTCGGCTGGGCTCACGCCTTCTGAAATGGTGGAAAAGTCGGCGATGTCGGAAAAAAGGACAGTAGCTGTGACCTCTTTCCCACCCAGCTCCAGCTTGCCCGGGTCACTGAGGACCTCCTCCAGAACTTGAGGGGATACGTAACCCTTCAAAGCACGGCGCACGTAAATCCTTTCGCGTTCAGAGGCGCGATAGTGGTGCAGCGTGTTGATTCCGAAGACCACCAGCATGACCGCAAGCGGCTGTACCGTGTACATCCAGAAGCTCCAGTAGGCGAAAGCCAACGAGGAGGCCACGAAATAGACGAGCATCGAGGAGAGCGAGATTCCAATCTTGAGGGGGAGGGAATCGAGGAGTAGAACGAGAGCGGTGATCAGACCCCCCAACAGTAGCATCAGTCCCCAGGTCGCAAGTGGCGAGAGTCGTCGGATGAAATTGTTGCGGACAACTGTATTCAAGGTATTGGCATGAATTTCCACCCCGGGCATGGACGTTGCAGCAGCCCCTCCCGAGGCGAAGGGGGAAGGGAACATATCAGCCTGGTTCGAACCCCCACCGAGTGCCTGTGCCGTCAGGGAGCTACCCACGAAGACCATCTTTCCTTGAAAGAAGCCTTCTGGTAACGCCTCCTTATAGTCGATTGCCTGGTAGTAACTGGCTGTTGGGATCGATCTGGCCCCGCCTGCGTAATTAATGAGTACTTGGGGATCATCCCCTTCATACGAAGCCACTGGGATTCTGGATGGATCCAGTGCGAGGTCCAACTGGTTCAAGGTCTGGGTGACCAATGTTGGCTCCCCTGCCACGGACAGTCGGGCCTGACGGATGACAGGGTCGCGGCTGCTTCGATTCAGGGTTGCAAAGCCCACTTTGGCTCCTGCTTCAACCAAGGCTTCCAGCGGGTACAGCATCCTGACCTGGAAGAATCTTGGATCGTCGATGACCTCGCGGGCAGCGGCCAGCACCACGGGAGCCGCGCTTTGGCGGATTGACTCCGCCAAGGCAGCGTCCTCTTCCGGGAAATGGCGTCCATAAAAACGGCTTTCTCCGAAGAAAGTGATGTCGAAGACGATGGCTTTGACTCCTGCCTCATTCAAGATCGCGATGAGTTCTCCATGGACACTTCTTGGCCAGGGCCAGTTCAGCTTGAGAGTGCTCGAAAACTCGCTTATGGAATCCTCGTCTATTGCCACGATAGCTATGTCCGATGGCGGTTCAAGCGGTCCTCGAATCGTCGCCATCATGAAGTCGTAGCTCTTCAGTTCCAGGACCTCCAGATAAGGAGTAAAGCTGGAAAGGAGTCCGATGATTGCCAGGCTGACGGCGAGAATGATTGCGGCGCTCAAGTAACGGGAACCGTACATAGGAAAATGTTGTTTAAAAGCTGAATCGCAGCAAGAGATTCACGTTTCGCCTGGGCTGTCGCGGATCTCGGTCGAGGGGGTTCGCCAGAAATGTGTAGCGCCTGTCGAACAGGTTCTTCACTTCCAAGGCGATCAATCCACGTTTGCCAGGAAACTCGTAGGACAGGGCAGCGTCGGTCGTCCAGACGTCGACTTGAGGTGAAATGAGACCGAAGCGCCCATCCTGACTGAAGTACTCCTCTCGGACCCTGAAACCGAAGCCTCGGCGATGAGTGTAGAACATGGACAGTCCGACCTGGTGATCACGGCGCACACTCGAGGGTACCTCGCTGTGTTCCAGGCTGTAATTCGTCACCATCGTCCATTCATCCCCAAGGAAACGGTTAAAGACGACTTCGCCGCCGTAAGTGCTCCCGCTGAGATCGAGGATCCCCGACGAGTCGGCGATCGGGGTGGTGTTGTCTCGGTAAAAAGCCGAGGTTCTCAAAAAGGATTTCGAGCCGAGAATCTGATCCCAAGCCCAGTGATAGGCGTTGGTTCGCGTCATCTCGCTTTCGTCCCGATCCAAAGGGAATCCATTGATGTGAACAGGAGCCAGACTCTCCTGCAGGTGAGTTTGAAGAACTCGGGCGGCCACCAAGCGGAAGGTCGTCTGGTCGAAGGGGCTGAAGAGCAGACCTCCCTGTGGATTCAAGCGTGCAGTGGAGTGCTGATCATCGTCGAGGCGATTGTCATCGTTCGCCCAGTCATAGTTGAGCCCCAGGGTGAGGATCAGCCTCGAGTTCAAGTCATAGTCGGCTTGCACGAAGGCTGTTCTGTAGCGAATCTCTTCTCGCGTCAGCTGAAACTCTTGGAGAACCGGAATCGGAGGATCACTCGGAAACTCGAAACTCAACAGATCTCGGGTTCTGGACCGGCCCTCGAAGAGATCCATTCCGTATCGAAGGCGAAGCTTTTCGAGGTCCAGCAGGTGAGCGGCTTGGAGATTGCTGTTGGGGGCTCGTTGTGAGCGCCGAAGCGCGACGTCGATCGATCCCAGGCCTGTCGATCGGCGTAGAAAGTCAGGATCGTCGACCAGCCGATCAATATCGCGTGCTGAGAACAAGAAAACCACATCTGAGCCGGGTCTCACCCGGTGGTGGTACCCGACTTCGGCAAGGTGGGATCTGTTGAACACGCGGATGTTCCGATCGGTACGGTCACTCACGAGCGGGCTGGCCCCTGGGTCTCCACGGTTATTCTGCTGGTAGGAATACGAGAAGAACATGTCGGAGGTTGACGTCAGGGCATACTTGAAAAGAGAGAATCCCGTGTATACCCGATTGAAATCGTTGACCGGCCGAAACCCGGCAGTCCGGTCGTAGGTCAGCTCGCTGCCGAAAGCGTAGCGTGAGGTTCCGCCGCTGGAAACAAGAGTCCCACGAGCCGCATCAAAACTTCCGTAGGATCCTTCGACAGTTCCGTCTAGACGGGGAAGCTCGAAGAGTGTGGTGTAGTCGTTGAAGGAGTTGAAGGAATTGGCGTTCGCCGGCAGAAGAAGCCTGGCCCAGAGCAGCTCTGATCCTGCAGCCAGCGTGAGCCCCTTCAGGTTCACAAAGGTATCGGCTAGAAAGAGTCGAGAGGAATGGTTCGAAGGATCGGACTGAGTGGAGCGGATGGCTTCGCGGTTTGCCCATTCCGTGAGTCCTAGCCGGTTGTAGGCATTGGCCAGGCGAACATTGCGGGTGGCACGGTCCTGGTCAAGAAGAAAACGGCTGCGGTAGACGGCTCGATTGTTGTTCAAACGGATGGATTCTCTGAATTCGCGGACCGCCTCTCCGGGTTGATTCAGATCATTCCAGAAGATTCCGGAGTAGAGATGAGGCGTCGGGTCTCGAGGATCGAGCTTTTTCGCGGTGTCCAGAGCAACAAAGGCCTGCTCGAACTCGCGCTGCTCGTAGAAAGCCTTTCCCAGATAGCTCTGGTACAGTGAAATCCGTGGGTTCAGAGTCGTCGCTTCCAGGATTCGGAGTGCGGCTTCGTCTTTCTTGCCTTGCCGCATGTGAGCAATCCCCATTCCCATTCGCGCCTCGCTCGAGTTGGGGTCTTGCTCCACAGCTCGCTGGAAATGGCCCAGCGCATCGGGGGTTTTGCCTTTTGCCAGAAGAACATACCCCAGCAACGAAAGCACCTCAGGCGACTCGGGGGCTCCATCGAGCGCCTCCCTTACCATTCGCTCAGCCCGGGCGTTTCGCCCCTGTCCGAAGAGCAGTTTCGCGTACTGAACTTGAGCCTGCAAGAAATCTGGATCCAGCTCAAGGGCTCTTTGAGCTGATCTGAGAGCAGCATTCAGATCGAATCGACTCTGTTGAACCCTGCTCAGGCTGAGATGGGCAGAGGGTGAGTCGGGGCGAACCCGCAGAGCCCGCCGTGCGGACTCCAGGGCGAGGTCTTCTTGGTTCTGAAGGATGGAGATCTCGGCAAGCAGCCCCTGAGCGAGGGCATATGACGCTTGGTCTGGCGCAACCGATTCCAAGAGCGCCCGGGACTCTCGCACATCCCCGATCAGGAGATCAAGCATGGCCTTCTGTAGTCGGAGCGATCCAAGGTTGCCTGGATCTTCGACGAGTCGATAGGCTTGTTCCCAGTCACCGAGGCGATAGTGGGCCAAGGACAGACCGAGACGCCTTCTAGCCGAGTTGATCGGGGCCTGGCGGAGCTGCCGGATGGCGTCTTGTAGTCGGTTCTGTGCCAGGAAGATCCACCCCCGAATCTCGGCGGCGCGAGGCGTGTCGATCGATCCGAGACTTGCCAGGGCCGCCGGCAGGTTTCCGGAATCATGTTGGAGCTCCGCTGCGACCAGTGGATCCTTGACTGTCTCGAGCTCCTTTCGCGCCTCGTCGATAGAGGCAAACCGAAATGGGTAGTCACGTGGGGTGATGGCGGCCGAATAGTACAAGGTCCATTGCACCGCATCTCTAGGATTCACCAAGATGGTTTTGGTCGGGGCCTCGCCCGGTCGAGCTCTGCCCTGCTCACCAGCATTCACAAGCAGCCTACCCTGGTCGTTGCTCAGTTCGACGCCGCCTTCGAGGACGCTAACGAAGGATTCCCCATCGGCCTCGACCCGAATTTCGACCTCGGTTCCCCGGATTGCCGCTGTGACGGCGGGGGTCTCCACGTTTACCTTGGACGATCGGCGCTTGGTGCGGAACCACGCGCGTCCTCGACCGATATTCAAGACGCTCTCCTGAGAACTGGTTGCCGACCGCCGAATCCGAGTGAGAAGAGTACTCGAGCGGCGAACTGCTTTGAGTTCCAGATAGCTGTTGGCATTGAGCTTCAGCTGTGTCTCGTCGGCGAGGAGAAGCACCGCCCGGCTCTTACGCATAGTGCGCACGGCCATACCTGTGACCAGTTCCTGATCGGTGCGGGCCGGCGCCCAGGCGCCATTCCGTGCCTCGACTCGATTCTGGACGCTGACGACCTTACCGGCGTAGTCACCGGCAGTCTGAGCCGGGAGAGAGCCGAAGCAGCCGCAGAGTAAGAGTAGACACAAAACCAACCCACGCACGATCAATCGGTTCTCCGTGTCTCATCTCCGAGTGAACCACGCGGTGGTAGAGTCGGTCTACGACGTGGCTTTGGCCTCCAGGCCAAAGTAAAGCCGTCGAGCCTGGCTCGACCCACGGCGGCCTGGAAGCCACCGCCACGACGAAGGCCGGTCGTGTAGTCGAATTCGATTCGACATCTTTCGAATCGCTCGGCTTGGAGCGAAGGGTCGGCCTCAGCGTGCTTAGTTGAATTTGCGCATGTAGCGGCCATTGTCGAAGTCACTGAAAAAGGAGTTCAAGAGGGGATGCTCAATCGGCGCGTCTAGCGGATCAGGCTCAAGGTTTCTCTCCGCTACATAGGTCGTATGCTCTGCTTTGTCTACGAGAACATGGTACCAGGGCCTGTTCTTGGGCGGACGGCTTGTTGCCATCTGCTCATACCAAGCGTCGGTTCCTTGGAAGGTCGCGTCGACATCGACAATGACACCGCGATAGTTGAAACGCAGATGATGTACGAGTTGACCGATAGAGAACTTGCAATCAGCCTCAGACATTATTAGCAATTCTAGTCCAAACTAGAGCTGAGTGGATACATCCCCACAGATGTCCCTGACCGTGATTGTTGACGGTCCCTCAGACGCGCCGTATCCTGTGAGCCGTCGCCTGCGAGCACGGTTTCGCTGGCTGGACAGTGTTTTCTTCTGATGTCCGAACCCAACTTACGAGGCATGCTCGATCTGGAAGGTCTTCGCTGCCTGGTAGAGGCCGACGAGATCGATCACGGTAATCGTGGCCTTTACGGATCTTTATGGGAGATTCATGGGCAAGCGTCTCGATGCTCATTTCTTTCAGACCGAGCAGGAGGCTTACGACCGCTCCGTCTCCGATTGGGAAAGGAAGAGGTACTTCGAGCGCATATGACCCCACCGCTGATCGGAGTCACCACCTACGCTCGAGACCAGAAGAATGAGTTCCACCTTCCGGCCGAGTACGTGGAGGCGGTAGAAAGAGCCAACGGGGTCCCGGTACTGATCTCGCACGGCCGGCTGGAAGCGAGGCACTGGATCGACCATTGCGATGGTCTGATCTTGACTGGAGGAGGCGATCTGGATCCGGAACTGTATGGCGGCCAGTCCCACGAATCAATCTACATGGTAGACACAGAACGCGATCGCAATGAGACTGCGTTGATTCTGGAAGCGATCCACCAGAATCTTCCGGTCCTTGCCATCTGTCGCGGCATCCAGGTTCTGAATGTGGCCTTGGGTGGATCGTTGCACTCCCACCTCCCCGACGTTGTCGGCGACACCGTCAAACATCGTTTACCACCCCGTCTTCCCACACCGCACCCTGTTACCGTGAGATCGGGCAGCCTACTGTCAGGCGTGTTGTCCTGCTCCGACTGCAGCCCGGTTTCCTGGCACCACCAGGCGATCCAGACTCCGGCTGATGCCCTGGAGGTAGTCGCTCATGCTCCCGATGGCACCATTGAAGCGGTTGAGCTGCCAGCTCATCCCTGGTTGATTGGCGTCCAGTGGCATCCCGAGCTGTCCGCAGCCCAGGATCCAGCACAGCAGTCTCTATTCGATCAGCTCGTGGGGGCCGCCAATGGTGAAGGAGGTGAAGCCTGAGACTGAAAGGCAAAGTTGCCCTGATCACTGGATCCGCCAGCGGGATTGGCCGCGAGTCGGCGCTACTGTTTGCTCGCGAGGGCGCCAGTGTCATCGTGGTTGATCTGGATGTGGACGGGGGACGAAAGACCGTGGAAACCGTGCAAGGGCAGGGAGGCATTGCCACTTTCGTTCAAGCCGATGTGGCCAGTACCGAGGACTGCCAGGCGATGGTAGCGCAAGCCGAGAGTACCTACGGCAGGCTCAATATCCTGTTCAACAATGCTGGCATCATGGATCCAGCCGACGGGGACGCGGTCAACACTGAGGACGAGGTGTGGGAGAGGACCCTCGCGGTGAACCTGAAAGGTGTCTTCCTGGGCTGCAAGTTTGGGATTCCGGCCCTGCGAAGAGCCGGTGGCGGTTCTATTATCAACACAGCCTCCTTCGTAGCGGTCATGGGGGCGGCTACTCCGCAGATCGCCTACACGGCGAGCAAGGGTGGCGTGGTGGCCCTGAGTCGAGAGCTGGCAGTCGTCCATGCCCAGGAGGGCATTCGGGTCAACGCCCTCTGTCCCGGCCCACTGCGGACGGAGCTGCTGATGAAGGTTCTCGACACCGAAGAAAAACGACAGCGCCGGCTGGTTCACATCCCCATGGGGCGTTTCGGAGAGGCTAGTGAGATGGCTCGAGCGGCTCTTTTTCTGGCTTCCGACGAATCTTCCTACGTCACGGGGAGTACGTTTCTTTCTGATGGAGGCATTACATCTGCCTACGTGACACCGGAGTGAAGTCGAACAGTGGGAACTGAAATGGAGCAAAGCATGTCGAGGACTCTGGACGATCAGGTGGCCTTAGTGACGGGCGCGGGCTCCGGCATCGGTCGGGCAACCTCGCTGGCCTTTGCCCGTGAAGGAGCTCGGGTCGTGGTGTCTGACGTGAACGTATCGGGTGGGGAAGAGACCGTGGAGAGGATCAGGTCTGGGGGCGGGGAAGCTGTCTTCATTCGTGCCGATGTCTCGGTGCCGTCCGAAGTTGAGTCTCTGGTTGAACGGACCGTAGAGACCTATGGGAAGCTGAGCTGTGCTCACAACAACGCGGCCGTTGAAGGTCAGAGGGCGCTTCTTCATGAATACTCGGAGGCGGTCTGGGATCATGTGATGGCGGTCAACCTCAAAGGCCTCTGGCTCTGCATGAAGTTCGAGATTGTGAGAATGCTGGCGTTGGGGGGTGGAGCCATTGTGAACACCTCCTCCACCGCAGGACCAGTAGGCTCCAGGGGCCGATTGGGAGCGTATGGGGTTAGTAAGCATGGCGTGATTTGCCTTACCCAAACCGCGGCACTGGAGCACGCTTCACAGGGAATCCGGGTGAATGCAGTCTGCCCGGGTGCTATTGAAACTCCGATGGCAGAGCGACTATTGGGAGACGATGTCGAGGCCAGGGAGGCAATGACTGCGGAACATCCCCTGGGACGGTTTGGCACCCCCGAAGAGGTCGCCGAGGCAGTGGTATGGCTCTGCTCAGATGCGGCGTCATTTGTTACCGGACACGCGCTGCCCATCGATGGGGGTTATATGGCCTGAGATAGCTGCATCTGTTAGAATCCGAATGGTCCGATGAGTGCCGCCATTCCCTTTCAATCAGCATAGCCTTGAGCAGTGAAAAGCCAACTCTGATTGGCGAGCGATACAAAATCCTTCAGCCTCTTGGAGAAGACAAGATTGGACCGGTGTCTCTGGCCAGAGACGAGGTCTCCGGAGGTGAAGTCTTGCTTAGGGAACTGGCTCCCGAGATCATCACGGATGCCGCTACGATTGAGAGGCTTGAGAAAGAAACTGCAAGGTTGAAGGGACTGGAGCATGAGGGGATTGTCTCAGCTTACGACTTCTGCTTGCTCCGGGATCCGGGTGCGGCCTTTCTCGTCAGTGAACAGGTTGAAGGCCAGACTCTGCGTGAGCTGCTCTCAAGCGACCCTGAGTCCTTCCGTGAAGAGAACCGTTTTCGTGCTCTCGCAGAACAGATCTTATCCGCCGTCGACTATGCACATCGACAAGGAGTCACCCACCGCGACTTGACGTCTGACAACGTCCTGCTCACTTCCGCGAACCGGATCAAGATCCTGGACTTCGGGATCGATGCGGTGATCGATGAATCCCATCCGGAAGCCCGAAAGAAAATCTCCTGGCTCAGCAAGAAGCTTTCCTCTACGGGGATGGATGCAGAACGCTCAGTTTCGATTGACATCCACTCACTTGGCCAGCTATTTAGGGAAATGCTTCTGGGAGAATCGGAGTCCCCCGAAGTAGAACAGGAAGCGGCGTTGTTGCCCGTCCCCGGCATATCGGCCGGCCTGAACTCGCTCGTCTTCAGTTGTCTCGGTAACGAAGGTTTTCAACGACCAAAAACCGTCAAGGAGATCCTCGATCAGCTTCTGGAAGGAGGGCCTCAGCAATCAGCAACGATCGAGGAGACTCTTGCCGATTTGCGGGCCAAGAAACGCCCGATGGCAGCTGGGGCCGACGAAGGAGAATCGAACATGCCGGTCGCAGGATCTCCCGAAAAGCGGCGCTGGAGAGCTGGATTGATCGTGTTGGCTCTACTCTCGCTCGCTGCGCTACTTCTTTGGCAATGGCCGCAGTACCTCAGGGAGCGCAGAGGAGCCGAAATACGAGAGGAAGTGCGCTCTGGCTCCGTCCCTGAGCCTTCGGAAGGTGGGAATGAATCTCCTGACTCCCGTCTCTCAAAGGAGCCCGGGAGCTCAGATGAGGCGAAGTCGGTGGACCCGGGAACCCAACAACCGGACTCTTCATCTTCACCTCCCGAAGCAGGTCTAGAGAAAAGACAGGGTGGGGGCTTGGAAAGCCAGCGTGCTTCCGACACGTCGACTCCCTCGCCAGGAGGGGCCGGTGACGCTGCGGGTGTGCCCGAATCTTCGACGCGTCCAAGTCCTCGCACCACAGCTGGCTATACCGTACAAGTCGGAGCTTTCGGACTCAGCCAGTCGGCTCAGGAACTCACTTCGCGGTTGAAGAAAGGTGGCTATGACGCGAGGATCCAGGAGCCTGGGGGAAGGAATAAGTATTACCTCGTCTGGATTGGCAGCTACGAGAGCATCGAAGTAGCCTCGAAGACACAGAAACGTCTGGAATCGGCCGGTTTCCATACCTATATTCGACGGGTCGAGGCCAGTCCGGCGCGGTAGGGTCTCGCTGAGCGGTGACACCTCCGTATGACGTCCCCGAAATGGCAAAGTCGGTCTTTGGCGTAGCTTTGGTCTCCAGGCCGAAGTCTTATCGTCTCGAGCCTTTGGATCGGAACGGCGGCCTGGAGACCACCGCCACGACGACGGCCAGTAAGATTGAGTCGAATTCAATCCGACCCCCTGGATTCCTAGCCTAGGCCGTATTCTGAGGTTGAACATTGATCGCCGTTGGCCCCAGGTCCTCGTTTTTAGTAGAGTGCTCTCCGTCGCTTCGAAAAACGCATCATGCTCGAGCAACTCAGTTTCATTGACTTTTTTGTGATCGTTCTCAACCTCGGGGTGATGATCGCCATCGGGGTACACACTTCCCGTAAGAGCAAGTCACCAGAAGCCTATTTTCTAGCCAACCGGAGCATGCCTGGTTGGGTCGTCGGGATCTCGCTGATGGCGACGATCATCAGTTCCATGACCTTCCTGGCGATGCCCGGTTTTGCCTTTCAGCAGGACTGGCGCTACATCCCAGGTCATATGACCTATCTCGTCGCTAACGGGGCAGCCCTTTTCCTGTTCCTGCCCTTCTTTCGAGCTGGGCACTTCAGCTCTGCCTACGAATATCTCGAACGCCGCTTCGGACCCTGGGCCAGGATATACGCGGCGGCTGGATTCATCCTGTTCCAGATGTTCCGCCTGGGGGTCATTCTCTATGCCGTGTCTCTGGCCATTGAGACCCTGAGTGGGTTGCCCCTTCCCTGGATCATCATTGCATTCGGTATTCTGGTTGCGTTCTACACCACGGCCGGTGGGCTAGAGGCAGTGATCTGGACCGACGTGCTCCAGGGGTGTGCGCTGGTCGGTGGAGGGCTCCTATGCGTGCCGATCTTGGCCGGTTTGCTGCCAGGGGGACTCGATCAGATTCTGGTTGAAGCTCAGGCTGCCGGGAAGTTCTCCGTAGGAAGTACTGCCTTCTCCTGGACCGAGAAGACTTTGTGGGTGAACACGCTCCTCTATTTCTTTCTCTTCCTGCAGGTCTTGAGCACCGACCAGATGACGGTACAGCGCTACTCGGCCATGAAGACGGATCGAGATGCCCGGCAGGGAGTTATCATAGGGGCTTTCTCGACGGTTGGAGTCTGGCTCTACTTCACCTTCGTAGGGACGGCGCTGTACGTTTTTTACAACCACTTTCCCACACCCGCACTGGGGAGTCTCCAGCCCGAGCAGGTTTTCCCCTACTTCATCCTGACCCGAATGCCGGCTGGATTGGCAGGTCTCATCATCTCGGGGTTGCTAGCAGCCGCCATGTCCACTCTGGATTCGAGTATCAATGCGTCCTCGGCCACGGTGACCACCGATTTCTACCGGCGTCTCTTCGCTCCGCACCGGGAGGAGCGACACTACGTGACGGTGGGCCGTTGGCTGTCGGTGTTCTTTGGCGCGATCATGATCGCCGCGGCGCTACTGATCTACTTCACTCGGACCGAGACGCTGATGGACCTTCAGAGCCTGATCATGTCCATTCTGAGTGGAGGACTACTGGGTCTCTTCCTGCTGGGCTTCTTGACCCGAAGGGTCGACAGCCGCGCGGCTCTGGCTGCCACGCTCACGGTCTTGGGAACGGTCTGCCTTTGGGTCTTTGTTGGGAGCGAGGCGGGTGCCCGCTTGTTGCCGTCCGTCAGTCGATTGTTCCCCGACCGATTCTGGATCATTGTTCTCGCCAATTTGCTGCTGCTGGGATTGGGATACGCGCTCAGCTTTCTCCTGCCGGGACAGCCTGACAAGGATTTGACCAACCTGACGATCTGGACTCGCCGAAGGGCGACTCCTCCAGATGGGTAGATCGAAGATGACTAGATCGGTCCAAGGCCGATAGCCCGGCCGGAGAGTAGCTGTAAAGCCAAGCACAGGACCCTCGGTGCCACAACAGTTGCTGTGAAGAACAACCTTTCGCGTCGTCAGTTCATGGCTTCCCTGACGGCTGGATCTACCCTGGCAGGGCTTTCCTGCAAGGAACCGAATCCGGGCGTCGAACCCCAGCCGACAGCCCGCTTCTTTTTCATCAGCCAAGGCAAAACTGCCCTTATGAACGCCGATGGCAGCGGCCTGCGTCTGCTTGACTTCAACGAGCCCGATCAAGTGACCTGGCAACCGGCTGACTTCTTCCGTGATGGCCGAAGAGTCCTGTTCTTGAGCATGGAGGCCCGGCGCGATGGTCCGGGCCGACCCTTCAACGAGTACTACACGCAGACTCCTACGCATATCTGGGTCTACGATCTCGAGGATGAGAGCTTGACCGAGATCGCCACGAAGAAGCGGATGGCAGTCTTCTACACGCCTCAGCTGTTACTCGGCGACGGACGCATGCTGGTGCAAGTGGCTCTCAACAAGGTTGGGCAGGTCTTCAGCATGAATCTTGATGGCAGCGAGGGCCGCGAGTTCACGGGTGCTGGCGAAGGTCTACCCTACGGTTTCGACCTCAACCGGGAGACCAAGCGTGTTGCCTTTCATCTGGCCGGTCCTTCGGGCTATCAGATCTGGACCAGCGATTTCGAAGGTCAGAACCGGAGCCTGGTAGCCGCCCGCCAAGACCACCTCTACTTTGGACCCAGCTGGTCGCCGGATGGAGACTGGCTTGCCTACCAGGATTGCCACCGTCGACAGGATCCAGGTCATGACTGGTCCGACGTCTGCGTCAGCCGTCCCGATGGGTCCGAGCAACGAATCCTTACCCAGAGCCAGCCTCACTGGTTTGGCGCCAGCTATGGCCGTCCGGGGAATCGCGGCAGCGGTTCAAATATGCTCACTTGGACGCAAGACGGGACAATTCTCTTCTCACGAAAGTTGGCGGACAGCAAAGTGCCTTGGGAATTTCAACCGAGTCGGCCAGACACGGACCACTTCAACCGAGACTACAAACCGGAGTTGGCACGAGGTGGAACGGAGATCTGTCAGGTTGATCCCCTGAGCGCTGAAGTGCAGCGACTGACACAAAGCGATCCGCCGGTCTGGGATTTTCGGGCAACCGAGTCTCCAGATGGAGACTCCATCCTGTTCTGCCGCGCGGAGACCGGAAAGATGCCGGAAATCTGGCTGAGGGAAGGGAACAGCGCCCAGCCGAGGCACCTCACCGACGGGCTGAATGACCAGGGGGCAGACCACCCACGCTGGGTGCCCGACGAGGGCAAATCGCTCGCGTAGCGGTGGTCTCCAGGTCGCCGTAGGTCGACCTAGGCTCGACAGGAATAATTCGGCCTGGAGACCGAAGCTACGGAGAGGGCGCCTCTACTCGCCATCCCCGATGGGACATCAAGCGGCAGATTGCGTGACCTGGATTTCCGGATCTATCTCAAGGGCACGGTCTTGTTGACGCTGGATCCACTTCTCGATCCTGTCGCTGGAGATCCCTAAGGCACGCAGGACGGCACTGGCCAGATCCACACCCTCGGGAAAGCTGTAGGACACAATAGGAGTTGCCCCTAAGGCTTCAAACCTCTTCGCCTCCTCACCCGTGGTGGCGGAGACAAAACGTGTCAGGTTGGGGTAGCGAACCGAGATTATGGGGCCCACCTCAGCGGCTACCTGCTCGCGGGGAACAGCGATCGCCAGGATTCTCGCATCCGCCATCTGGATGGTTTCTGCCAACCGTAAATCCGCTAGATCTCCGAAGGCCACAGCATAGCCGTCGATTCTGGCGGTCACGAACCTGTCATGGTCGAAGTCGAAGGCCTTGTAGGCGATGCCGTGATCGTCCAAGGCATGGGTGAGCTGTCGGCCCACCTCGCTCATGCCAATGATGACGACCTCGGCGGGTCCCTCCTGTTCCCCGGTAAGCTCGCCGGCATGCTCCTTCCAGGCTTCGTTAGCCAGGCGTGCTGTGAGGCGATGACCCAAGGCGGAGAGGGATGGCGTCAGCGCCATGCTCGCCGCCACTGCGGCAATCAGAATCGACGACAATTCGGATGCGATTGCACCACTGAGCAGGGGTAAGGCCAGGATCACGAAGGCGAATTCACTTCCTTGCGAAAGCAGAACGCCGATCTGAATCGAGATGAATGAGGGCATGCGGATCGCCCATGCTGCCAGGTAAACAAACGCGGTTTTGACAACAAGCAAAAGCAGCAACGCCAGCAAGACCTTCGGCCAGTGAAGCGCCAATATCTGGAGATTCAGTGCCATTCCCACCGTGATGAAGAAGAAGCCCAACAGGAGACCACGAAAGGGTTTGGCTTCTGTCTGAATGACATGACGAAAAGGCGTCTCCGAAATAATCATCCCGCTGAGAAAAGCACCCAGCGTCAGCGACAGACCGACCGCTGCTGTAGCGGCGCCGGTTGCCAGGACAACGAGAAGGGTCGTGGCGGTAAAGATTTCTTCGTGTTTGGATCTGGACAGGAAGGCGAAGAGAGGGCCGATCAGATAACGTCCGACGACGATTGCCCCAATAAAGGCGAGCGCGGCCTTGACCAGAGCCGATCCAAGGTCGAGTGCCAGGGAAGATTCGCCGCTGCCCATCGAGGCTGCCAGAATCAGCAGGAAGATGGCGCACACGTCTTGAAAAATGAGGACAGCGGTAGCCGATTGGCCCACCGGGCAGCTCTGCTGACTGTACTCCTTGACCGTTGCAGTCGCGACGGCAGTCGAGGACAAGGCGAGAGTGGCTCCGAGCACGATTGCCAACTCGGTGGTGAGCTCTGCTCCCTTCACCAACACGAGGCTCAGCGCAAAGGTACAGAGCGCCATCTGAAGGGGGCCCAGGCCCAGGATATCGCGACGCGCTTCCCAGAGCCGTGGGAGAGAAAAGTGCAGGCCGATATCAAAAAGCAGAAACACCACGCCGAGCTCGGCCAGAAGATGAGTGGTTTCGCTCTCCACTATGATGCTCAGACCGTAGGGGCCAACCACTACGCCTGCTACCAGATAACCCACGATGGGGCTCATGCGCAGCGGACGCACCAGGAAGACCGCTACAATGCCGACGAAGAGCAAGAGTAGCACCGGTTGAAGGGTATGAACCTGTTCCATGATGGTGGATCTTCAGTTGAATGTTTGGGTCACTCCCAAGTTGTTTTTCCTGCGGTCTCCGACCAGCTGCTTGACAAGGTCAGGCCCAGCCAGGGTTCATCCTTAGAGTTCCACAAGAATCTGAGGGCTTATACTACACGCATTGATCAAGCACGACTCAGTCTATAGAGTCTGGCCATGTTCGTATGGCCTCCTCCGTGTCCTCTTTTTCCTCCTAGCTGGAGAGTCTTCGGGCTTGCTTGACTACACTGCCGGCTGGGACCAGAATCCATTACGAGCTCTGTCCCGAAGTTGCGTCCCAACTGCGTCATACAGCCGTAGTCGCTGACTACTGGATATCGACAGCACAAGGGCCGGCTGATATCTGATGTCTAAGATCCGCCTGGAAGCCGTCGTTTTCATTACGGGTGCGGTGGTCATGATCTTCGAGCTCGTCGGATCGCGGGTACTGGCCCCGTCCCTGGGAGGTTCGATCCACGTCTGGACCAGCCTGATCGGCGTTATCCTCGGCAGTCTCAGCCTGGGCTACTGGTACGGTGGGAAGCTGGCTGACCGTCGACCCGAGCAAAGCCTCCTCTCTTCAATCATCCTTGGAGCCGCAGCTTTCGTGGTCCTGGTTGCGTATGGCGGCGACGCATCGCTGGCAGTGGTACGGAGTCTCTTTTCGGATCTGCGGCTGGCTTCGGTAGTGGCCGCGCTGGTCCTGTTTGCGCCGGCCAGTGTGCTTCTTGGCATGGTGATCCCCTTCGCTGTACGCCTCGAGATTGAGGATGTGAGGGGATCTGGTGCTCTGGTCGGCCGCCTCTACGCAATCTCGACAATCGGGAGCATCGTGGGAACCTTCCTGGCGGGCTTTTTTCTCATTTCCTACTTGGGGACTACGCGGATTCTCCTGGTGCTCTCGCTTCTGCTTGTGATGGCCGCGCTTCTAATACGCGGACGCATGAGCGGTTCGAAGATTGGCACTAAGGCCGTGTTGGTTGTGCTCGCTGTTCTGGGACGGGTGTGGTTGGCCCCCGTCTTGGAAACGGGTAGGACTATGATTGATACTGACTACAATCGCGTCATCATCGAGGAGATGGTCGAGGAGGACTCAGGGCTGCGGGTTCGTCTGCTTTGCTTCGACGATTTGTTTTCTCAGTCTGGGGTGTACGTGGACAATCCAGAAACACTGTACGAAGGTTACACCCCCTTTTATCGACTTGCGGAGCACTTCAGGCCAGATGCGCGCCGGTCTCTTCTGATTGGTGGTGGTGCCTTCACCCATCCACGCGACTATCTCCGAAGGAATCCGCACTCCAGAATTGATGTTGTCGAGCTGGATCCCGCCTTGACCGAGATCTCCCGATCCTACTTCTTTCTACGCAACGATCCGCGTCTGAACATTTACCATGAGGATGGACGAACCTTTGTTACCCGCAGCAACGAAGCCTACGATGTGGTGTTTCTAGACGCCTTCACTTCGGCTGCAACGGTGCCTTTTCATCTGACTACAGTGCAGTTTACGAAGCAGGTCAGGAGGATCCTCCTCAGCGACGGCCTGCTCCTGGTAAACGTGCTCTCTGCCATAGAAGGTCCGCAGGGACGCCTACTCAGAGCGCTCTATCGGACCTATCGATCCTTGTTTGAACAGGTTTGTATTTTCCCGGTCGACGATCCGGTAGAGAGTACTGTTCCTCAGAACCTGATAATCGTAGCGTTAAAGGGGAGGCAACCTGCCGCTCTGGGCAGCGAAGACGAAGAGTTGGGCGCCTATCTGGAGCACCGCTGGCAGGGGGACATTCCCGAGGACCTTCCCCTGCTTACGGATGATTTCGCGCCGGTCACCCACTATATGCTGGGCACCATCCAACACTTTTTCGAGGATGCCCTTTGATGTAGCCCTCTGCGGCCGATTAACCGATGCTCGGGACACAATGTGGTCGTTGAGCGCAACGGCTAACTTCCGGCCTTCTTCTTTGTAGCTTTTTTCTTTTTGGTCTTTTTCTTGGCTTTCTTCTTCGTTGCCTTTTTTCTCTTCTTCGCCGCTGCCAGGATCAGGCTCTCCTCGCCGCTCACGAGTCCTTGCTCGCCAGTTTGCATCCGACCCAGGATTTCTTGAACCTCTACTGGGTTGGCTCCAGAGCTGATCTCCTGATCCAACGCATCAAGCTCTGGAAGCTGACTCGCTCTGCTGGGGTCTGTCTCCGTGTCGACTTCCAACGCTGCCAGCGGCGAAAGAAGCAGGCAAGAAAGCACAAGATAGGCAATACCGTGTTTCATCTTCCCACCCTTCCTAGAGATTCAGGCTCCATATCTCTAACTCAAGCCTAAGGCAAGGTCTGCTTTCTCGTTTTTATCCCCTCTCACTGCTCCAGTCAAGATTGGGGCGGGCAGAAAGCTAGGTGCTCTGTGGTGGAGAGTGCTACCTCGACTATCTCAGGCTGCAAGACTAGACTCGTGTGGGTCTTGCAGTTCGTCTTTCCGAGGCATGGGATTCAACAGACATCAACTAGAAGTGCTCATCCTCTTGCCCCATAGATCCGAGTTGGACCTTAGAGTGGTCGCTGCACAGGGAAGCTGAGAAATGAGGGTCGGGTCGCAACGCTCTGCCATCCTTTTTGTCTCCACGATTACGGTCAGTTCCTTTCTCCTGTTTCAGGTGCAGCCACTGGTGGCCCGTTTTGCCTTACCCTGGTTCGGTGGGGCACCTGGCGTGTGGACCGTTTGTATGCTGTTCTTCCAAACGCTGCTTCTGGCTGGGTACGCCTATGCACACTGGCTCAACAGGGCTCTTCGGCCGAAGAGTCAGTTTTCTGTGCACGCAGCGCTTCTAGTCGGGAGCCTTTTTTTACTTCCATTGATTCCTTCAGATGTCTGGAAGATCCAGCAGATCGCTAACCCAACAGTGCACATCCTGGCTTTTCTGCTGACCCTGGTAGGCCTGCACTACTTCTTGTTGGCATCCACAGCCCCGCTGATTCAGACGTGGTATGCCCGAAGATACCCGAATCGATCGCCCTATCGCTTGTATGCCTGGTCCAATACTAGCTCCCTGGTGGCGCTGCTCAGTTACCCATTTTTCTTCGAGCCGGCGCTCTCGTTGGACGTTCAAGCCTATCTATGGTCCGGCCTCTACCTGGTTTTTCTGCTGCTCTGCATCGCGGCGGGATTCGCGTTTTTGAGAAACACCAGGATGGAGAATGAAGCATCCTCTACAACTTCCAAGGGAATCCCCTCGCCTGACAACCGGGGACGTCCGGTCTCTGTTCGGCTCCTATGGTTCTCCTTGCCGTTTTGCGCCTCGGTTTTGTTGTTGGCAATCACCAACGAGCTCTGTCATGACGTAGCGGTGGTCCCCTTCCTGTGGGTCGCTCCGCTAAGCCTCTATCTGCTCTCTTTCATCCTCACCTTTGAAAGCAGCCGATGGTACAAGCGTGTTGCGTGGGTTCCGCTCGCTGGAATCCTTCTCTACTCGATTCGATATACGGCCTGGTTCTCGGAAGAAGCACTACTGAGCGTGGACGTGGGATTGTGGTGCGCGATACTGTTTGTGTTTTGCATGCTGTGTCATGGGGAGGTCGCAAAGCTCAAACCGGAAGCGCTTCAGCTGACCAGCTTCTACTTGACGATTGCAAGCGGTGGTGCTGCCGGCGGACTCTTTGTCGCCCTTTTTGCGCCGCGAGTCTTTCGATCCTACGCCGAGCTCCCGGTAGGACTCTGTCTCAGTGTAGCGCTGATCGGTCTGTTGCTGATGCGCGATCCTCTTACGAGAGCACTGAAAAAGCTGCAACTCGAAAGGAGCTTCCCGGCCA
This sequence comes from Acidobacteriota bacterium, assembly GCA_965219005.1. GTDB lineage: Bacteria > Acidobacteriota > UBA6911 > RPQK01 > JAJDTT01 > CAUZIZ01. Next base: position 2,598,055 of record CBDCMS010000004.1, read on the forward strand.
GGATCGTCCCCATGGCATCGTACGTCGTCCTGGTCGCCTACACGGGTTGGGATGTGTCCTCGTCCATCGACGTCGCGGGGGTCTGATCGCCAAGGATCGAAACTTCTATGGGGTACTTCAAGTGCGTGATGAGAAACAGGAGGACTCTCATTGGATTCGATACCTTGAGCACGGCCGGATCATTCACGGTGCCCAGTATCGTGATCCCGAACGTGAGACCGTTCCTCTCACCTACTACGGACCTGAAAGTGGTTTCGGCGTCGTGATTCGTCACTATCCCAAGAAAGTCGGCAGGCATATCGGTGCGATCGGACTGGGTGCCGGGTCGATCGCAGGGCTTACCCGAAAAGGGGACACGCTGCGATTCTATGAGATCAACCCTCAGGTAGTTCAATACGCTCGGGAGCACTTCAGCTATCTGGAGCGGAGCCAGGCGAAGATCGAGATGATCCTGGGCGATGCGAGGATTTCGCTGGAAGCCGAACAGACCCAGGGCTTCGATGTTCTGGTCATAGACGCCTTCAATGGGGACGCTCCTCCGGTTCATCTTTTTACCCTCGAGGCCTTTGCGCTGTATCGACGGCATCTGGCTCCCGGGGGCACGGTCCTGATCCACATTTCGAATCTATATTTCGACCTTGCTCCCCTGGTGTGGGGTCTTGCCGACCACTTCAAGATGTCTGCAGGCATCTTTTCGACGGACGACGGCGAGCTCGAGCAGTACGGTGCAGACTGGGCAATATTAACGACTCGGGAAGACTTGTTCAGGCTGCCGAGGATCCAGGATGGATTGGTGTTTCCGGAAGCAGATGCGGAGCGCATCCTTTGGTCTGACAAGTACAGCAGTTTGTTTGCGCTGATGTACTGATGGCTATGCTCGGGTCCAGATCGTTGCCGTGCTCGGGCAGGCAGTTCGTTGCTGGCCGCCTTCCTCGGTAGTTGTACCAGCTCCCTGGGGGGGTCGTCGTCTCTTGAGGTGCAGTGTTCTGGTGGCGGCAACCCTCAAGAGGCATACTTCTGCAGTTATCCCTTCAACGGCAGCTTCCGATGCCGTATTCTGAGCCGGGTCACCTCGTCTCTTTGTCATATTCCTTGAGGAAACCTCGGAACAGAACCAGATGCTCCTCCTCGTCCGCCAGTAGCCGAATACATAGGTCCTGCGTGACGAAGTCTTCGCCGTCCGTGGCCCTGATGATGTTCTTGTAGTGCTCACAGGCTGTATCTTCGGCCTCGATGACGGCCTTGATGGCGTGGACTACATCGGTGGTGTCCGATGATGGTTGCATCTGGTTGCCCATCTTGACGGAAGCAGAACCAGGAACGAAGCCACCGAGCTGCTTGATTCGCCGCGCCAGTTGTTGGGCGTGAAGCAACTCTTCCGCTATGTCGGCGTCTAAAGACTTCTTGATTTCCTCGGCTCGAACGCCGTCCAGATTGACGCTGTTCGAGAGGTAGTTCATGACGGTCTCCAGCTCCATGGAGTAGGCTGTCTCAAGCATTTCGATTGTTTGTTCGTTTGAGTTCGACATGGTTGATCTCCTGATTGAGCACAAGAGTTGAGGGCTTGACCCGAACATTCCTCCTGTCGATGCCCAGCCCGTTACGTGACATTCTGGCCGCAAAGGCTGCAGTCCACGAAATTCAACCGCACTCCCATCCCGGCTGAGAGTCGTTGCCACACCACTATCAAAAGTGCTTTCCTTCTGATCCTACCAGTTCTCGAATCATGCGTGTCTAACTTAACTAAGTACACTGGAACGTAAACCTGATGCTAGAAATTCAAGCTTTGTTTCCGCGTTCGCCTTGAGATCTGCCCACCTCTGCTCAGAATCCGAGAGGACAGCCGTCAGGGGTCACGAGTCGGTAGTCTGAGAATGAAGATTGGGATGGTCACTCCAACCAGGGCGAGAAGTAGACGAATCGCAGTCGCCTCCACCAAGAAAGCCGAGCAAACCAGGGTTCCCCAGAGTAGAAGAAGCGTGAAGACCTTGGTCTTGCGGGGAATCCCTCTTCCCTCGCGATAGTCTCGTATATATTCTCCGGTCCAGCGGTTGCTGATCAACCAGAGGTACAGCCGCTCTGAACTACGGACGTAGCAATAGGCTGCCAGCAGCAGAAAAGGGGTGGTCGGCAGGAGTGGAAGGAAGATTCCGGCGATTCCCAGTCCTACCGCCAGACTCCCTGAGAAGATCAAGAAAGAACGAAACAACCAGCTCCGACCCTTGCCTGCCTGTTCGCTTTCCTTCATGGCGCCTGAGAGGGGGGACTCGTTCGCAACTGCTCAGGACCCACCCATGCTCATTTCCTGAGGCAGCTCAACCAGGTCGCGGGGGTAGGGTCGGAAGAAGGTCTGGCTTTCCAGATACTGGTTTTCGAAGCGAGCAATCCAGGCCTCAAGGACCGTGATAACCGATGCCAGGGGAATACGTTTCTCTCGATAGGACTCGAGCGAATCCAGGAAATAGGTCTTCTCTCGACTCGTCAATTCGTCGGAGAAGTAGCCGAAGGCGTGCATCAGCACGTTGATGTTGGAAATGAATCGGGGGGCGCGACTGAAGGCGGCCGCCAGCTGTTCACCATATTGGTCCAGCAAGTCGGAAAGGTTCTCCCCATCGTAACCAGCCGCGATTCGTCCCATAAGACGCATCTTGGTCTGGTTGTAGGCCATCAGCAGGAGTTTGTTCTGCGTCTGGAACTGGAGCAGCTTGTGGCTGCTGGGTGCCTGACACAGGATCCGGTAGCGAGCTCGGATAAAGAGCTTCGTCAAGAAGTGATCTCGAATCCAGGGGTTGGTCAGCCGGCCCTCGTCCTCAATGGCTGCATAGGGAAACAGCTCGAGTACGGCGCGGCCAAAGAGCCCCGCTCCCTTGCCGGTCACACCTCCCTTCCCGGTCGAAAGGTGGATCTTGGAGTCTTTTACGGCACAGCTGGGTGAGCGGTTTTTCAATACAAACCCGTCCACGGCCGGAAGGGATCCCAGATACTCCTGGCTGAACTGTGCCATCTTCCTGGTCAAATCCCTTCCCGTGATGGTCTGCATCAGTCGTTCCTCTTCCCCATCAACAACCAGACGGATGGGATCTCTGGGCGTTCCCAGGCCGATCTCAACCTCAGGGCAGATGGCTTGGAAGCTCACATAGGCAGCCAGGCTCTGGACAAAAGGCGCCGAGATTATGTCGCCGTTGTACCTGCAGGATTCGAACCCGAGGCACTTGCTGATTACCACGATCGGTTTGGCGGAGAGGTCCTGATCGGTGAGTGGTGGTGTCTTATTGGCGACTGTCGTATGTTGGTGGGGACGCTCAGGATGCATACTGATGGAGGTATCCTTTCAGCCTTGACTTGTGGCACGTGTTATCTGAACTGATGTATCGAATCTTACCGAAAAAGGATCGCTCTGGGCCCCAAGCACGATCGTATCATCTCAGTACCCGGAAGATACCGGAGTGGGAGTTGGAGTCACGAGTCCGTAACAGACCCGCTTGGACACTGGTGATTGGCCGAAAAGGTAGTGAACCACGAGCCTTGTTGTTCAGTTTCATTGCCGGTCGAGAAACTCAGCATTTATACGAGAATATCGTCGACACGGTACGGCAGACCCAGCAGGCGATACAGGTTTCGTACCGCGGGACCCACTTTTTATTTCGTAGTTTTTTCGGCTGAGGCGTTCTAGTCAAGCAGAACAACGGAACTCAAGGAGGAAGCATCATGTCGTCTGCCGACCATCCCTATGACTGGAGCCAACTGGACTCTCTTGATTTGCGGGAGCGCATCAAGCGCCTCAAGAAACGAGCAGAGGAACTCAGCGGTGGAGAGATGTTGACGTTTGAAGATCCTGCGATGCCCGCGGATATTCAAGAGCAATTCTGGAGGCAGGTAGTTGAAACAGAGGAAAAGGAACGCTTTCCACAGAATCAGCTGCGCCTTCCTCCTGTCGAGATGCCAGGCATCAGCGGTTGTGGAGATGAGGAAGTATCTCGGATTTTGTGGGAGATCATCAAAGAATTGGGAGAGCGGCGCATCTACCTGGGACAGACCGATCATCTTAGCGACCGTCAACTCTATGAGCACCTGCGTGAGACCGAAATCCGTGAGCTGTCCACCGAGGTAGTCAGCGCCAACGGCGCCTGGAACTTCGACATCCTGGGAGGTTACGGCGAAGAGGAGATCCAACTCTACTTGAAGTATTACGCCGACAAATTGACGGTAGAGGATTGGAAAGCAGAGTGTCCCGACATGGAGGTTCCTGCCCATGAGGACCCCCCATACGATCGGGACAGCCGCCTCCCAACTCCAGATCGTGGATTGGAGGCTTTCGATCGTGGAATGTGAAGAGAAGCGGCCTCAGTCCACAACCAGGTCCCATCCGAAACCCGGACGCTCTGAGGGGCGCATGTAGATTCCTTCCGGGCCGCGGCTGATGTTGTTCTCTTCCTCGAAGCGCTCGTAGACCTCGTCAGGGCCGCCGGGTGGCGGCAGGAACATCTCACACCAGGGGCTGTTGGGTGTGGCCATGATGTAGTGTGGACCCCCTCCGCGCCAGCCACCGTGAAGAATGACGGGAATGTCGTGGGCTGCAGCCAGGGCTCCTATCCGACGCAATTCGGTAAGTCCCCCACACCAGTTCATGTCCGGCTGCCAGATGTCGGCACCCTGGCACTCCAGCAGCAAACGGAAGCCGTAGCGTGTGTACTCGTGTTCCCCGGTGGCCATCCGTGTCGAGCTGATTTGGGCGTTGAGGCGTCGAAAACCGGCGTAGTTATCGGGTGGTAGGCACTCCTCCATCCAATACATACGATAGGGCTCCAGGGCTTCGGCGAATTCGAGGGTGTAGCGTTCCGTGAAAGCCATCCAGCAGTCGAGCATGATCTCGCCATCGGGCCCCAGGAGCTTGCGCGTGCGCTCTACCAGCTTCAGGTTCTTCTTCATTCCTTGAAGGCCGTCCGCCGGTCCGTATGGGATGGCGAGCTTGAGCTTGGTATAGCCGAATTCGATGTGCTGCTCCAGATCGTTGCCGGTGCAATAACCCGGAATGCGTGACTTCGTCTGTCCCCCCAACAGCTGGTACACCGGCATCTTCAGGGCGTTCCCGACCAGGTCCCAAAGGGCATTATCGACCGCGCTGATGGCGTGCACCACCAGCCCCTTGCGACCGTAGTACAGGGTCGAGCGCCACATGATGTCCCAAAGTCGCTCCAGGTTGAACGGATCCTCACCGATCAGCAGCTGCGCGAGGTGCTTCTCAATCACGAACCCGGCTCCCGGGCCCCCGTAGCCGATTCCTCGAACTCCTTTGTCCGTCGTGATTTCTACTGCTGATGGCCCCAGATCAGGGGCCATGAACAGCGACCGGCGGGCCTTGTACTCGGGATAGATCGACATCGGGTTCGCCACTTCGACGCTGCCGGTCGACCAGGAACCGGGAGCCGGTTCATAGGAGGGCAGCGGCCGCCTCGGCCTGGGGCGAACCATACGGACACCGGTGATCTTCAGCTTGCTGCGCTCCTGGGCGAACGGCGGCGAAGGAGTTGTTGGCATGGCGTCTTCCTTTTTCTGGGCCCACAGAGCAGCAGAGCTGAGCGAACCCGTCAAGCCTGCCTGCAAAAAATTACGACGATCCATCAGAAAGAGTAACGGGATGGCGCTTTCCATGGGATGGTAGTCGAGAAAACGAACTGCAGTCAAGAGAACAGGCGAAGGTAGTATGGGGCTGTGGGTCAACCACAACACTTCCTAAACTCAATGATCTCTACAGCCGTGTCGTGCGCAATGCCGGATTAGGCGATGGATGTACCAGCCTCTGACGAGTGCTTCCAAACTCTTCAAGATTCCATTTGACACCTGCTGCTCCACCTTCCAGGATTAGCCCTCGTTTCAATGAGAGAGCCAGGAACAGAAGAGTCAGGATTCGGGGCCTTCAAGGGAGTATTCACACCGAGTCTCCTGACCATTCTCGGAGTGATCATGTACCTCCGATTTGGTTGGGTGCTGGGCAACGTAGGCCTTGCCCAGACCCTGATCATCGTCACTCTTTCTTCGTCCATTATCCTGCTGACGGCCCTGTCGATCGCAGCCACCGCGACGAATACACGGGTCGGCATCGGGGGGGCATACTTCATGATTTCCCGCTCTCTGGGCTTGGAGACTGGAGCCGCGATCGGGTTGCCTCTGTTTCTCTCACAGGCGATCGTCATCTCCTTCTACGTCGTTGGCTTTTCAGAGTCGGTCAACACCCTCTTCCCCGCGCTAGCTCCGAAGGTGGTCAGCGTCTTGACCCTGGTTGCTCTGACCATTCTGGCCTACGTTTCGGCCAACCTGGCTCTGAAGGTTCAATATGTGGTTCTGGCTTTGATTGGGATATCGTTGGTCTCCCTGTTTGCGGGGGGACCGCCTGAGGGAGGCTTCGAGAGCATCAGCTCGGTGCCCGACAAGAGCTCGTTCTGGGTGGTCTTCGCCGTCTTCTTTCCCGCGGTCACGGGAATCCTTTCAGGTGTCACGCTCTCCGGCGATCTCAAGAATCCCTCCAGGTCACTTCCCCTCGGCACTATAGCGGCGGTTCTCGCTGGCTACGCAGTCTACATGGTCATCCCGATCTTTCTGGTTCGCGTGGTTCCCGAGGAAATCCTGCTGACGGATTCGCTGGTCATGAGAAAGGTCGCCTGGTGGGGTGATGCGATTACCCTGGGGGTGTGGGGAGCCACTCTATCAAGCGCGCTGAGCTCGCTTCTTGGAGCCCCTCGGACCCTCCAGGCACTAGCGATTGATGGAGTCGTACCCAGGATGCTGGGACGAGGTTCGGGACCCATGGACGCACCAAGGATTGCCACTGGCGTGACCTTTCTGATTGCGCTGGTCGGAGTGCTTATTGGAGATCTGAACCTGATTGCCCCCATTCTCACCATGTTCTTCCTCACCTCTTACGGAGTGCTCAATTTCTCGGCCGGGATCGAGGGTTTGATTGCCAGCCCATTCTGGCGGCCCACCTTCCGAACTCCCTGGGGTCTCTCTTTGCTGGGAGCGTTCGGATGCGTGGCGACGATGTTCATGATCAATCCAGGCGTAACTTTTGTGGCGGCAGGTCTTTGCCTTGCGGTCTTTTACGTCATGGAAAGGCGGCGTCTCAGGGCTCATTGGGGGGATGCCCGCCACGGCATTCTGATGCTGTTGGCGCGATATGCCGTCTACCGTCTCGCCGAGACCCGGCCGGTCGAGCAAAGTTGGCGCCCCAACATTCTGGTACTGAGCGGTTCGCCCGCCTCGCGTTGGTATCTAATCGAACTTGCCGATGCAATCACCCACGGGCGAGGTTTCCTGAGCGTCGCGGCCGTGGTTCCAGAGGGATCGTCTGCGGCGCTCCAACCCCACAAGACGGAGTCCACCATACGAGAGTACCTGGGGAAGCGAGGGGTTACCGCCCTGGTAGAAGTACACGTCAACAACCAGCCCATGCAGGGGATCGAAGCTTTGGTGACCACCTACGGGCTAGGCCCACTGGTTCCGAATACCATCCTGCTGGGTGAGACCGAGGAAGAATCCAACATCCTGCCCTTCGCTCGGCTTATTCGCACGATCCAACGCTCCCGGCGCAATCTGGTCATGGTGCGCGAGGGATCGGTTCCATCAACCATGGGAAGAAACCGGCGTATCGATGTGTGGTGGGGGCTGCAAAAGCAGAACGTTGGCCTCATGCTGGCTCTGGCGTACTCGCTGGGCAGGAGTCCAGACTGGAGGCGATCCCAGCTCACCATTAGGACGATCGTTTCCACGTCACGGGAGCAGGAGCAGGCTATCGCGAGACTTCAGGAGTTTGTGAGACAGGGTAGGTTGCAGGCGGTCCCGAGGGTCGTAATCAGGGAAAACGACACCGATATCTTCCAGACGATTCGAGAGACTTCTGAAGATGCAGACCTGGTGTTCCTCGGAATCCGTCCGCCGCAAGAGGAGGAAGAACCAGAGAAGTATGGTAGATACTACTCCGATCTGCTCCAGAGAACTCGTGATTACCCGCCAACCGCCCTGGTCCTTGCGTGTGAGGACATCCAGTTCAACCGGATCTTCGAATGATTTCGCGCGCTAGCCCGGGTTTCTCATCGCTTGTCGTAGCGAGGCGCTGCAAGGGCCGTCCTGGCAAGGCTTGCGACCGAGACCACTCGTGGCGAGCCCCCGCAGTCGTACTCGTGCAGTACCTCGAGGAGGCCGACAGAGCGTAACACAGCCAGGACGGATGTTTGCGGCGACGCAGTAGACCAGCGATGAGAAATGCGGGCTAGGGAAGCCCTACTACTCCAGAGGAGCTAGGCCAGAATCTCTTTCACCACATGCGCCGGTTCCACGCCGGTCAGCTTGGCATCTAGACCCTGGTGCTTGTGGGTAAAGCGCTCGTTGTCGATACCGAACAGATGCAGGATCGTTGCCTGGTAGTCCCGGATGTGGACCGGGTCCTTGACGATGTTGTAGGAGAAGTCATCGGTCTCCCCGTGAACGACTCCGCCTTTGATGCCACCGCCAGCCATCCAGAGGCTGTAGCAGCGGGGATGGTGGTCGCGGCCATAGTCGGTGGGGGTAAGTGTGCCCTGCGAGTAGATGGTTCGTCCGAACTCACCGCCCCAGATGACCAGCGTCTCTTCGAAGAGTCCACGCTCCTTCAGATCCTGGACCAGGGACCAGGCGGCCCGGTCGACGTCCCGCGCCTGTGCCGGTAGGACCTCGGGCGCGGAACTGTGGACATCCCAGCCACGGTGGTAGATCTGGACGAAGCGTACGCCGCGTTCGACCAACCGTCGCGCCAGGAGCGCCGCGTTCTGGAACTTGCCCGGCTCTTTCGCCTCTTCGCCCCAGCGCTTGAAAGTGCTTTCCGGTTCGCTCGAGAGATCCGCCATCTCCGGGACCGAAGCTTGCATTCGAAACGCCATCTCGTACTGCTCGATCCGTGCCAATGTTTCCGGATTGGCGATCTTCTCGTGCCGGATCTGGTTCAGCTCGCCGAGACCGTCCAGCATCTTGCGGCGGACCTCTCTGGAGACGCCGTCTGGATCGCTGAGGTAAAGTACTGGGTCCGTTCCCGAACGCAGCCCTGCGCCTGCGTACTTGGGAGAAAGGAAACCGGAGCTCCAGAGCTTCGCCGAGATCGCCTGTACGCCCGACTTGGGATGACTCTTCTCGGCGTTCATGACGACGAACGTAGGCAGATCCTCGTTCATGCTGCCGAGTCCATAGGAAATCCAGGAGCCGATGCAGGGTCGGCCGGCGACCTGCCGGCCAGTCTGGATGAAGGTAATCGCTGGCTCATGATTGATTGCATCGGTGTTCATCGAGCGAATAATCGCGATTTCATCGACCATCTTCGCTGTGTAGGGCAGTAGCTCGGAGATCCAGGTGCCGTTCTGACCGTGTTGTTTGAACTGAAAGACGGACGGAGCGATCGGAAAGCGCGCCTGTCCGGACGTCATGGTGGTCAGGCGCTGGCCCTGGCGTACCGACTCCGGCAGGTCCCGATCGTACCATTCCCTCATCTTGGGCTTGTAGTCGAGCAGATCCATCTGCGGTGGAGCACCCATCATGTGGAGGTAGATGCACCGCTTCGCCTTAGGGGCGAAGTGGGGCAGGTGGGGTAGCCCGCCAAACGATTTGTCACCCATGATCGAGCCCAGTCCGCTGTCGGCCATGAGGTTGGCCAGCGCTATTCCAGCGATACCCTTGGCTCCGCGGGCGAAGAACTGCCGTCTGGTTTCTGCCAGGATTGCCTCTTTGTGTGGATGCATGGTCAACCTCTCCGGAAAACAGAAGACTCCGGTTCCAGGGATCAGGCCGCTATCGGTTCAACACCTCATCCAAGTTCATGATCTGACTGGCCAGCATGGTCCAGGCTGCCGACTCGGTCGGTGGCAGCGCCTCATCGGGAGCAGATTCGCCGGTAGAAAGGAGCTTTCTCGCCTCGCCTGCGTTGCTGCGGTAGAAAACGATGAAGCCATCGTACGTCCGTCTGGCGATGGCACGTTCTTTTTCGTCAAGGGGGCGTGCCAGTAGACGGGTCGTCACGAAGTCCAAGCGGCGATCGAATCCATCTCCGGCTTCGCGCATGGCACGCTGTGCCAGATAGCGTGAGGCTTCGACGAACTGTGTATCGTTCATCGTGACGAGTGCCTGCATCGGTGTGTTGGTGCGTTCCCGTCGCACGGTAGCGTGTTCCCGTGTAGGGGCATTGAAGATATCCATGGAGGCCGGCGGGGCGGACCGCTTCCAGAAGGTGTACAAACTGCGCCGATAGAGTTTGCTGCCGGAGTCCCGTTCGTAGATCTGAGTATTGCTGCTGGGCATTGCCACCGTTTTCCAGACACCTGGAGGCTGGTAGGGCTTCACGCTGGGCCCGCCGATTTTGCGAACCAGGAGACCGCTTGCCGCCAAGGCATAGTCCCGGATCATCTCTCCGTCCATACGGAAAAGTGGCCCCCGGGACAGCAGGCGATTCTCCGGGTCCTTTTCGAGCTTTTCCGGACTAGACCGAGCCGACTGACGATAGGTGGACGAGGTGACCAGCTGCCGGAAGAACTGCTTGATGTCCCACCCTGACTGGCGGAACTCGAGTGCCAACCAATCGATAAGCTGTGGGTGGGACGGAGGCTCGCCTTGCGAGCCGAAGTCATCACTGGTCCTGACCAGACCAGTACCGAAGACCTGCTGCCAGTAGCGGTTCACGATCACGCGGCTCGTCAGGGGATTCCCCTCATCAACCAGCCACTTGGCCAGCCCCATTCGGTTGCGAGGGAACGACGCCGGCATGGGATGAAGAGCCGCCGGAGTGTTGGCGGCAACGCGCTGACGGGGTTGGTCATACATGCCGCGCTGCAGCACGTAAGCCTCCGGCTCGGTATCGGAGTTCTCCTGCATGACGTGTGTGACACCACCGCGCCTCCGGATCTCTCGCCACTCCCGATCGATTGCTTGCTTGCGCGCCACCAGACCGCGATATTCCGTGTCCTCGACGTTCAGGTAGTAGAGGCGCAGCGCCTCACGTTGGTCGTCATTCAATTGTTCCGGTCTGTGATCTCTGGCGTTCTGGAGAACGTGCCACAGGGAAACGACCTTGGCCTCCTGAACCGTGATCGGGCGATTGAAGAATCGAAGATCGGCTATCCCACCGCCTGAGAAATTACTGACTTTGGGATCTTCCCGCTCTGTGCTCTTGCCGAATCCTCTACCCAGCTGAAGCGGACGCGCAGTCCGAATGCTTCCGTCCACCTTGGCAAAAAACTCGCTCCCTTGCTCCTCCACCAAATCCCCGTTCCGGTAGAGACGCAAGCCACCTCGCTCACCGGAGCCGTCGTGGGTCACCACGATATGCGTCCATATACCGGGAGGCATTCGCTTGGTATTGATGGGCAGGATCTTCACCGCCGAGGGACTCTTCTCGCCTACTGCCTTTTCTCCGGTCAGGGTAAAGGTGAGCTGGCGTTGCTGGATGGTTAGCGCCCATCCGCGAGAATGGTCCTCAGGGTCATTCTGACCGGCAACGGTGAAGTTTCCGACGACCTTGGGTTGGTAGATCCAGAGGGCCATCGAGAAGGGAGTGTCGGTATCCAGTTCCAAGGGAGGCAGTTCGGTCCACGATTCTTCCTTGAACCGCAGCGCCGGTTGGTTAGGGTAGGGTCCTTCTGCGACCATCGCACCCTGCTGCAGCGTGATCCCTCTCCGGCTCCCCTGGGTGTCGACCCCAGGTTCCTCGCCGAGAACAAGTGTCAGTAACTCTGCGGACGGTTCAAGGGGGGTCGACAGGGAACGATAATGGCCCTCGGCAAGCCATGCGGCGAAGGGCTCGTCCACCGAGTCGGCGTGCCCTGCTATCTCTACTTCGAGCTCACCTGCTTCCTGGCGCAGATCCTTCCAGAGCTGCCGGTCCTCGTCGCTGGGTACGACCAGGGTGGGCGGTGGATCCGATATATTGCCGTCCATCACGTACTGGGTCGTGTTCCTGAAAAAGGCCGTCAAGGAGTAGAACTCGCTCTGTGCGATCGGGTCGAACTTATGGTCGTGGCAAGTAGCGCATCCGACCGTCAGTCCCAGAAAGACCGTGCCGGTAGTATCGGCTCGATCCTTGGCATAGATCGCTTCGTATTCTTCGGGGATCACGCCGCCCTCATTGGTCGTTATGTTGCAGCGGTGAAAGCCGGTGGCAACCAATTGATCGAGTGTTGGGTCAGGCAGCAAGTCCCCGGCGATCTGCTCGACCGTAAACTGGTCGAACGGTTTGTTGTCATTCAGAGCTCGGATCACCCAGTCGCGGTAGGGCCACATCTCACGATAGTTGTCGATATGGATCCCGTGGGTGTCCGCGTAGCGAGCGGCGTCAAGCCAATAGCGTGCTCGGTGCTCGCCCCAGTGTTTGGAGGCGAGCAGTTTGTCGACTAGCTTTTCGTACGATTTCGCCGAGCTATCGTTCAGATAGCTTTCGAGGATGCCGGGGTCGGGAGGAAGCCCCGTCAGATCCAGAGCCACACGGCGCGCAAGGGTGCGTCTGTCGGCTTCCAGCGCCGGCGCCAAGCCTTGCTCCTCGAGCCGGGCGAGAATGAACCGGTCAATCGGGTTGCGCACCCAGCTTTCGTTCGTCACCGCCGGGGGTTGGTGTGGCTGGATCGCCTTGAAAGACCAGTGTTGATCCCAGGAAGCGCCCTGATCGATCCAACGTGCGAGCAGGTCGATCTGCTCTTTTGTCAGCTGCTTTTTTGAGAAGGTTGGCGGCATCAGCCGTCCACCGTCGCGGGTGATGACGCGCTGGTACAACAGGCTGGCTTGGGCGTCACCCGGTACTATGGCACTGCCGCGAATGCTCCTGGCAAAGGCTCCTTCCCGGGTATCAAGTCTCAGCGCCCCCATGCGGGTCTGAGCGTCGGGACCATGGCAGCTGAAGCAGTTGTCGGAGAGAATCGGCCGCACCTCGCGTTGGAAGTCGATGGTGTCCACCGAGGCAGCTGAGGATAGTGTACTGCTAAGGAACAGCCCGAGTAAGAAGCGAGTGAAGATGCTCCGAGGAAGCGTCAAAGGCAGAAGGAAAGTCGCACTTCTTGTGTCCAGCATTACCCCTTTTCCGGCGACGTCTTAGGATGGACATGGTACACGCTACACTGCCCCGCTAGCAACAGATTGCCTCGCACTATCGCCTCTATACGTTGGATGATGCAGATTAGTGGGTCTCCCAGCGCTGCTGGCCCCATTCGAGAACGAAACTGACCGAGTCATGGAAGCCTGAAGCGCGAGCGAGGGGTCGGAGATCTGCGGGATGACTATTGGACCGCAGCTGGTGCCGGTTCACCGGCCGGTGCAAAGGAGATCTTGCTGGCGACTGTGAACTTTTTGTAGTCCGAATATAGGCTAGTGGCCTGGAAGCGAAATCCTTTGAAGAGAAGTAAGCGGCCCGATCCTCGAAAAGAGGCCCAGGCGGGTAGCCAGACTTCGCCGTTGACCTTGAGCCGCTGGAAGACCATGTGTGCTCCAGTGTTGAGCTTGGCGACGATACCCCATCCGAACTTGAGGCTCTTGAGGGTCTCGGCCTCCACTTTGACCGGCTGGTAGTCTTGCTCGCTAACCCAGACTCGACCCTTGATCTTTTTGAGGATCTTGATGTCCTTGATCTTGCTCTTGAACCCCTGGCGCGGAGTAAAACCCACAACCAGGGTAGGGTGCTTATCCAGCAACTCCCGACCCTGGATCTCGAATTGGTACAGGCGAAGCACCTCGTCTATCAGCGCCTGCTCCTCTCTCAGAGCCTCTGCCTCTCCAGCCTCATACTCGGAGCCCGCCTGAAAACCCCTCTTTCTAGCCTTCCTGGCGTATTTCTCGACCTTCTTGTTGTACTTCTTGTCCTGCTTTCTGAGTTCCTTCTCCTCCACCGGTTTCCCATCCTTGGAGACCAGACGACGATAGATCAATTCTTCGACCGTCGAAGGGAAGACCTCGTAGCTCCTCACCTTTGTTTTCTGGGGCTCTTCCTTCTTGTTCAGCTCGATGACCTCCTGGCTCTCGTTGTAAGTGTATTGGCGCAGCAGGTAGCGGTCGCTGTGGAGGTTTTCTCGTACCTTCTTCGCCAGCTCTTCGACTGTAGGAAAAGGGACGTCCAGTGAGGATGATTCCTGGCCGAGTGGTGCTGAGAACAGAAGCAAGCCCAGACAGCTCGGGGCAATCCACCGAGCGAGGCGAAGCCGCCCTGCGTTGGAAGGGCCACTGGGTAAGGGTCCTTGATTCAGTTCCACTTCTCCAATAAGATCGAGTCCAAGAGAATCTGGTTCACGGGTTGAAGAACAAGCCCTTAGCGCAACTCCTCGTAGAGTACCTTCCCAATTGCCTCGGCGATCATCTCATAGCCCCTCTCGTTCAAGTGACAACAGGAGTCGATATAGAGCTGTTCCTCGTGGTTCGCGAAGAGCATGGTGAGATCGTGAAATCTGATCCCTTGTTGCGGGAGTTCCTTGCCCGCCTCGATCAAGAGGGGATAGCCTCGCTCAACACCTTCTCTATAGGGCTCGCTCTCCGAAAAAGCGACCTTCCGCTCTTCTTCTGTCATGATCTTTGAGCCAGCAAGATACTGGTTTGGTTGGAGAAAATGGAAGTACTCCCCGCCGTTCGCTCCAGTCAGCGCCTGCATCTGAATAGAAGATCTCTGCCAAGCCCTCGTGAGGTCCTCATACAGTGCAACTTCGTCCTCGTAATCAAAGGAAGGTCCTGTTACCAGATAACTCAGCCGGTCCTTCGATTTGATCTCGTACCGATTCAGCGCCAACTGAAGGTCTGAGTGCTGCCTGACCAGTCTGGCGTCATAGTACTCCCAAAGAACATTGCTCAGGATGTGGTAACGGAAGGGGACGCGGGAACCGACTAGCGCCCAGGTTTTACGCCGTTCCCGAAGCAGTGTTAGTTGTCCGATCATTGCCAACAGCTCAGGACGCCTCAAGTGATGTACCCTCCCAAACCAGGCACGGGGAAAGAAGGGGAACACCTGCTTGGGTATGTTCTCGGAGGCGGGTAGAGCCACTTCGTTGAATCCATCGAGATTGATCACGATGTCGAAATGGGCGCCCAGGGAGAGGAAATAGCTGAGCGCCATCAGTTGCTGGGGTTGTTTGTAACCGGGCAGGGAAATGGTGTGCACGATGCACTCTTTGTCGCGAAACCCTGGAACCCGCTGAATTTGCTCCAGAAGCACGCTGCGAGCCAGGTGCGAAGTGCCTATAGCGAAGGATCCCCCGAAAATACCGATGACGATCTTCTGGTGATTCGAGGCATCGGTTGGAGTAAACGATTCTTCGGTCGGAAATCCGTGATCGGAAATCCCATTCTGGGCGGTCGGATCGAGGACGTACCCAAGATAGGGATGGATTACTTCATCCAAGATGAGGGGGTCGAGTCCAGGATAAACCAGAGGGCCTCCATCGTGATCCTCGAAGTGGGCTCCCGAAGATCTACCGATTCCTGCTCGCTTTGTCTGAGTAGCTTCCCAGGAAAAAGAGGATCTCCGCCAAATCATGTATCCAAAAAACGCCGACAGCTCGGTGCCGAGATAGACCAGAGCGATCAGCAGGGCGTAGAAGAGCAGCTTTTTTCTTCCACCGATCTTGGGTGGCTGCATTCGGAGGATTATACGGCACCGCTCTGGGATGTTCTCAGATGGGGCAGTGGCAGATTCAAATCATCGACCATGACCCAAAAGCTGTCGGGTGAACAGCTATTGCTCTAGAATGGTCACCCTACGGAGGAAAAATGTTGTTTATCCGCTGCTTGTTCTCAGTCATTCTGCTATCTCCATTCTCGGCGGTTGGTTGGGCCGCGGAGGCTGATGCCGTCGACATTGGCTCGCGTCGGGAGTTATTCATCGATGACCTGCTGATCGATCGCCTGACCGATGCCCGACTTGAGCTTCACCACCCCATTCCTCGAGAAGTGGTCCTGGTCCACGACCAACCCTGGGAGGGAAGTGGCTGTGGCTACCATCAGGTCTTTCAGGACGAAGGTCGCTACCGTCTCTACTATCGCGGTTGGCAGATCCAGGTCGAGGGCAAGGAGCTGACCCGACCTCACATTCCGCTGGCTTGTTACGCCGAGAGCCTGGACGGGATCCATTGGGTAAAGCCGGAGTTGGGCCTCATCGAGTTCGAGGGTTCGAAGAAAAACAATATCGTTTGGGATGGAGCTGGGTATGAGGGACACGATCTGACGCCCTTCATCGATGCCAATCCTGCCGCGACTGCTGAGCAAAAATACAAAGCTTTGGCCTGGGCCTGGGCAGGCTCCAAGGGCCTGCGGGCCTTTCGATCTCCTGACGCCATCCGATGGTCCTTCATGGATGGCGGCAAAGCCGTCATGACGAAGGGCGCGTTCGACACTCAGAACATCGCTTTCTGGGACACGCTGCGCCAGGAATACCGGGCCTACATTCGCGATTTCCATCCGCACGCATCAACTGGAGAGAACATCCGCGATGTTCGGACATCCACTTCCAAGGACTTCATCCACTGGACGGATCCGGTCATGGTCCGCTTTCCCGACGTTCCCGATGAGCCCCTTTACACCAACCAGGTCGCACCCTACTATCGGGCGCCTCACATCTTCATCGGTTTTCCCGTGCGTTACCGCGAGAGAGTCTGGGACGATCACTACAAGAATCTGCCCCAATTCGAGCATCGAAAAGGGCGCACTCAGGGCCACGTTCGGTATGGGAGCGCTATCACCGACACCCTCTTTATGTCCAGCCGAGACGGCCTCAGTTTCAAGCGATGGGGGGAGTCCTTCCTGAGGCCGGGTCCCCAGCATCCGAATAACTGGGCCTATGGCGACCACTACATGGCCTGGCACGCGGTGGAGACCGATTCGGCCATCCCGGGCGCCCCCAAGGAGATTTCTCTCTACGCTACCGAGAGTTATTGGACCGGGAAGAGCGACCGGCTCCGGCGCTACACCTTGAGGGTGGATGGCTTCGTCTCAGTCACGGCACCCATGCGGGGAGGCGAATTGCTGACGCGTCCACTGATCTTTGCCGGGGACACCTTGGAGATCAACTTTGCCAGTTCGGCTGCAGGGAGCATCCGGATCGAAGTGCAGGATTCCGCTGGTCGTGCGCTGGAAGGCTTTGCCCTGGAAGATTCCTTCGAGATCTTTGGGGATCAGCTGGACCGGCCGGTGGAATGGAAGAGCGGAGCCCAACTGGGTCCTTTAGCGGGAAAGCCAGTACGACTGCGCTTCGTCATGAAGGACGCAGATCTCTACTCGCTGCGCTTTCGGTAATCGTGCTGCTGTAGTTGCCGACTCGCATGATCTGCTGCGGTTCAAGACACCTTTTTTGACGGATCGCTTTACAGCCCAACCCCTCGCTCGCGCTTCAGGCTCCCTTCGGCGGTACCGTGCGGTCTGCTTCCGAGGCTGCTACTTCCGGCCCTCGCAAGTGGTGCCCTCCCGAAAAATCCCAGGGGTCTAGAGATCGTGAGCGCGTCGTCTGATAAGGTCCTCAGAGTCCGGCAAATTCAGAAATGAGAGGGAGAGGGAGAATGAAGGAGCGATCTTCGAGCTGCGCACAGGCCGTGCTTCTAGTACTACTCATGCTTCAGGCTTGCTCTTCTTCGGAAGGCGAACGGCAGATGGGGACGCCTCCTCCAGTGAGGATGAAGTTCCACAAGCTGAAGGTGGAGCCCCAGGTCCAT
This sequence comes from Acidobacteriota bacterium, assembly GCA_965219005.1. Lineage (GTDB taxonomy): Bacteria > Acidobacteriota > UBA6911 > RPQK01 > JAJDTT01 > CAUZIZ01. The sequence continues at coordinate 2,615,736 of CBDCMS010000004.1, forward strand.
TCTTCCTATCCCACCTACCGTCGCTACCACGACGGCCTGGCCCCCCAGGTCGTGGTCATTACGGTCGACGGCTTGGAACGGATTGGCTGGGAGGACCGGCCCGCCAAAGCTTCCTGGATCGTGAGGCTTCCGGAACAGATCTATATCAATGGGAAGAAGCTCCACTACCAGGTGGGGATGGAGTGGAAATTGGAAGGGGAGCGATGGTCCTACGCCGACAGTCCCGTGAAGAATCTGAACGGCCTCTGGAAAAATGATCCGAACGAGGGATGCTATCTCGAAGCGGCCGCAGAGCAGAAACCCGTCCTGGGTCAGCAGGACGCCAGCATCTACACCGATTCCATGGGAGCCCACTACAGTGTTGGGGTCACCAATGGCTCTGATGAGACCTGGAGAGACGTGTACACCTGGGTTTGCCTGGATCACTTCCACACGCCGGTTACCGGATATCGACCCTACCTCAAGGTCGGATCTTCGTGGACCGAGTACCAGATGATCCCGAAAGTCGGCCCGGGTACTTTTCTACCAGTAGAGGGAAGGGAAGAGGAGTACAGCAGGGTTCGCCCTGGATCGATGACGGCCCCTCCGGTGAGCTTCCCCGGTGTGGTTTGCTGGAACATCACAAACAAGGGCCACCTCCTCACGGCGCACCTATCGAACGACTCCCTGGCGGTACTGGCCAACCAAAACGCTCCCTGTACCGATCTGCTCCTCTGGTTTGGGGATTTGGAACCAGGTCAGCAAGCGATCCGCGGCGGTCACATCCTCATAGCGGAGACCGATCTGAAGTCCTTTCGGCAGCAAGAAACCGCCCTCATGCAACGTTTGAACGAGCTGGAGCCACAACCCTAGACCGTAGGTCTCCTGATCGAGTGCTGGAGTAGTCAACGGGGGAATAGAATGCTCAGGAATTCGTTCTTGAAACTTTGCCTCTTCATGCCCTGGATCGTCTTCCTGGAAGCCCAAAGCACGAGCGGTCAGCTCAAATCAATGCTGGAAGTCGAGACTCTGGGACCGGATCTGGTTCGACACCGTCTCGAAGCGTACCTGAAGGAGCGGTCTTCCCGCTTGCCACCGGTTCCCAGTCGCGCCGAAGATTGGACGTCTCAAGCCCGGCAGATCCGGCAGAAGCTGTTGCAGGAGGTGGTCTATCAGGGCTGGCCCCGGGAGTGGGTAGAAGCCCCACTCCGCTTCAGCAGGGTCGGGACCTCCCAGGAGCGCGAAGGGTATCTTCTTCAGAAGCTCCTTCTCGAGGTCCTACCCGGCCTGCAGATCCCGGCCCTTCTTTACGAGCCACTCGGAGAGGCGAGCTCGTTAGCGGCCGTCCTCAATGTGAACGGTCACGTTGGTCCTCGCGGCAAGGCCATCGAGTACAAACAGAAACGGTGCATCAGCCTGGCCCGTCAAGGGCTTCTCGCCTTGAATTTGGAGTGGTTTGCCTACGGCGAGCTGACTCATCCGGAAAACGCGCACTGGTTCGGGGGGCACCTGGATCTGGTAGGGGCCAACGCGATGGGTCTCTTCTACCTGGCCATGCGCAAGGGCCTTGACTACCTGGAGCAACATCCCCGGGCCGATAGCCGTCGCCTTGCTGTCACAGGGCTTTCCGGCGGCGGTTGGCAGACTATCGTTCTCAGCTCCCTGGACGAGAGGGTGGCGGTAGCGGTGCCCGTGGCCGGGTACTCAGCACTGATATCGAGGTTGGAACGTCCTCAGGATATCGGCGATATCGAGCAGAACGCCACCGACTTGCTGTGGGGCCAGGACTACTCAACCCTGACAGCCATGCGGGCTCCACGTCCGACGCTCTTGATCTACAATGCCGAAGACGACTGTTGCTTCAGGGCTCCCCTGGTGAGGCCCTACGTTTTTGACCAGATAAGGCCCTTCTTTCGACTCTTCGGAAAGGAAGAGCACCTGGGCTGGCACGAAAATACCGATCCCTCGACCCACAACTACCACCTCGACAATCGTCTCCAGGCCTACCATTTTCTGGCGCAGCACTTCGATCTTGCGAAGTGGGAACAGGAGACTCCCGTGGATCGAGAGGTTCAAAGCTATGAGGAACTGATTGTCGGCTTGCCCGAGAACAACCTTACCCTCCTTGGGGTAGCCCGGCTGCTGGCGGCCAGGGCTCCGCGCGAATCCGGCTCAGGCTCGGCAGATCTTCGCCAGCGGCCAGACATCCGCAGAGCCCGGCTTCGATCAGTGGTTCGTCTCCGCGGAGTGGACGTGGAGCACGCCTGGGCCCTTTTCAACACCAAGAACCGGGGCGTCGAAAGCCGGTCTTATCGCTTCCATTTCACCGATGGACTGGTGGCATCGGGACTTTGGGGCAAGGCGATTGGAACCAGCAGCGTTGCTTCCACATCCATCATTCTCTCGGATACGGGAAAGGAAGCGGCGACGTCTGTTGCCTCGGGCCGGATCAACCGGGGTGAGCAGGTGCTGCTGACCGACCTGATCCTGACCGGGGATGCAGCGGCGCATCCGAAGTCGGCAAGATCTGGATCGTACCGATATCCCCAGCTCCTGGCTACCGTCGGCGAACGTCCCCTGGGCATCCGCGTCTCTCATCTACTGGCCTTGGCCCGCTGGCTCGAGAAGAATCACGGTTCCTCGCAGGTACGAATCGAATCCAGAGGACGGCGGAGCCAAGTAGTGGCCCTGCTCGGAGCTGCCTTGGAGCCGCACTTCTTCTCAGAGATCCAGGTGGAAGAAGGGATGAAGAGCCTGAAAGCCCTCTTGGAGGAACCGGTCCCCTATGAGCAGGGGCCGGAGCTATTCTGCCTGGGCCTCTTTCCGTCGTTCGATCTGGACGTGTTGGTGGACTTGGCCGAGCCTACCCGCGTAAAGCAGCGGTTTCAGATGGTCGAGTCGAGCAATTGAGGTTGGACAGCGAAGTCTGGGCGGTGCTAGCCTTGAGAGCAAGTCTGGCCTTTAGATCGGGGTTCCCCGACCTAGAAGGAGTCTCCACGGAGGATAGATATCATGGGTGATCCTGGTCGAAACCGAAGACAGTTCATTCAGACCGGTGTAGCGGCACTGGTGGTGTGGCCGGAAGTGCCGGACATGATCTTCTCACCCGGACGCGCCGTGGAAGCGGCGATCGAGGCAAGGAGGCCGACAAGGTTCGCTACATCGGTTTCACCGGACAAGGACCCCGACATTCATCTGAAGATTCTCTCCAAGGATTTCGACTTCGACACGGTCCATCAGACGCACGTCGCAGCGAGCCGTGTCGGGCGTCTATGAGCCCTACAAGAGCACTGATGACTTCAGTAAGCCGCTGCTGTGGGAGGAGTTACAAAGCTAAGAACGTTTCTAATTGTCTAGATTCTAACTAGCTGTAAACAAAGGTGAAAATGTCTCTTAGCTGCTAGCTCGCTCATTCTGAGAATTTTGTTCTCATATTTGTCTGGAAGCGTCGGTTCGGTGGGGATCATAGTTCGGAAAGTTCAGGAACGGGTCAAGTTGGCGAAAAGACAATAACCCGCTCTTGGCTCTAGGGCAGCGGGGCTCCCCGGGGTGGTTGAGGGGTCGCTTTCAAGGAGGCCGCTTTAGCGGTCTGGCGCGAAGCGCAATAGCCCGGTCCTTTAGGGCCGGGTAGCCGAGCAGGTGGATGCCGGAGCCTGCTTTAGCGGGCTTCTCGAACAGAGGCTTCAGCCAGGCCGAAGGGCCCCAATGGCTAAAGCCGCAACTCGAGAAGGACCTTGAAAGGCCCTTCCGAAGGGGTGGTGTGGCGGCTGACCCCGGCGTAAACACCGGGTCTATTGCGCTTCGCGCCAGGCCGCTGAAGCGGCCTCACAGGGCAACAAAGCAACGATCGTTAGCGTTCAATCGGTGGGAACTAAAATTTCAAATATTTTTGCCTAGATATAGCCCTACTCGAACCAGAAGGAGAACAGCTTTGTCTGCTAGAGGCTGGACTCGAGGCGGATGGCCTTTTTTCTCTGACCGGGAAGAGCGGAGATCTTTCCAGTGCATATGGGGGACGATCAGGTGGACCTCCCCCGGATCAACCAGGGCGCACTGTACGCCGCTGCTGATGCTGACGTTGGACCGCAACTCGGCAGCATAGTGCCATGGCAGTAGGTTCGCAGTCGGCTCAGTACATCAATGCGTTGCTAGCGATCCCTAAGAGCCCTGGGGGATCGACACAGTCTGCACAGGCTCGGTCTCGATGGGCGAAGTGGATTCCGAAGTTCTCAGTCCCCTCTTTCAACATCGGTCTTGGAGAGGATCTTGCTTGCCGACGTTGTACGGGATCAGGTGATAACCTGCCGACACAGAGCACCGGAGGAGAAGACACGAAACGGAATTTAAAGCACGCTAAGGAGCGCGGTTGCGCTTGACGATATCCAGGACCGTATTCTTGCTCAGCCCGAGGCGGTGGCTTATTTCCCGGTACGACTGGCCTTCGGCGACGAGCTTGAGCACTTTGGGCGCGAAACGGTCCGCCTTGACGCGCTGACCGGGGCGGCGGCCGAACACCACCCCGCGCTTGCGAGCCGCAGCGATTCCTGACCGGACCCGCTCCCGCAGTAGATCCCGCTCGAACTCCGCCAGCGCCGCCATCAGAGAGGCAATTAATTTGCCCTGCGCGCTGCGCAGATCGAACTGCAAGCCGGTCTGAGCGACCAGCGAGATGCCCCAGGCTTGCAGATCCTGCAGGGTATGGAACAGATCGAGCATCGAGCGGCCCCAGCGGGTCAACTCAGTGACCAGGATGACGTCGATATTGCGGGCCTGCGCCAACGCCAGAACCTTCTTCCGCTCGATGCGCTCATTCTTCGCCCCGGACGCGGTTTCCTTCCAGACCCCAGCGACTTTATAGCCCGCCTTTTTGGCGAAGGCGCGTAGATCCCGCTCCTGGCGGGCGCAGGTTTGGTCGGCGGTGGAGACCCGGCAATACAGTGCTGCAGACTGTCCCAATTGAACCCTCATGGAATCCTTCGCGCCAAAGACCCCGGAACAGGGCATTTCGTGGGCCAAGCGTTGGTCCATTCAAACTATACTTCAACAGGGACGACCCTGCCCCACCGAGAACTGCTCACCGAGTCGCAGCGGCTCAGTCTCCAAACTCCCGCGAGCGATGAGCGCGGGAGGGTGCGCCATTACACGCTGAGCTCCGAGGATCTAGCTCTGATCAATCGTCGCCGCGGCGATCCCAATCGTCTTGGCTTCGCGCTCATACTTTGTTATCTGCGTTTTCCAGGGCGGATACTTCAACAAGGTGAGCAACCACCTGCTGCTCTATGCGCCTTCGTCGCTGAGCAACTGAGCCTCGCTGCGACGCAATTCGGCGATTACGCCAAACGAGATCAAACTCGCCGCGAGCACGTCCTTGAGATTGAAAATGCCCTGGGGCTTCGCCCATTGACCCGCGGGCTGTATCGGGAACTCGCGGCGTGGCTGTTGCCGACGGCGCTCGCCACCGATCATGGGCCGACGCTGGTGGCCACTTTGCTTGAGGAACTGCGCGCGCGGCGCATCGTCTGCCCACCACTGGCGGCCATCGAACGGCGAGCTGGCTCGGTTCGAGCCCGCAAGCAACGGCAACTGTGGCGGCAGCTCGCCGACGAACTGACCGATCAGCAGCGCCAATCACTCGATCAACTGCTCGAGGTCCGTGTCGGGGGCGGACAAAGCACGCTGGCGTGGTTGCGGCAGACCGCTTATGCAGCTACGACTGGCAATTTCCCAAAGCTGATCGAACGACTGAGCCTGGTTCGCGCCCTCGGCATCGAGCCCGAGCGCGCCTCGCGGGTTCACCAGAACTACTGGCTTAAGCTCGCTCGCGAGGGCGGCCAGAGTACCGTGCAGCACTTGGCGGAGCTCGAGCCACTGAGGCGCTACGCCACACTCACGGCCCTGGGGCTGGAACTCAAGGCCACACTGACCGACGAGGCACTCAGAATGTTCGAGCCTCTAGTCGGGCAGCTGTTCAAGAAATCTGAACGCACGCCCGCCGAGCAGTTCCACGCCAGCGGCAAATCAATCAACGAGAAGGTGCGGCTCTACGCCCGGGTAGGCCAAGCGCTCATCCAGGCGCGTTTCAGCGGAGGCGATGTATTTGCCGCTATCGAGGCCGTGTTGCCAGGGCCCAAGTTTGAATCGACCGTGGCTGAAGCGCAGACACTCGCTCAGCCGGAAGCATTTGACTTTCTTGCGCTGCTCGACGATCGCTACAGTAGCGTGCGTAAGTTCGCGCCGCTCCTGCTCGCGCATTTTAAATTCCATGCCGCAGCCGCCGCAGCCGAGTTGCTGCAGGCTCTCGATCTGCTCCGCGACCTGGACGCCAGCGGCAAGCGCACGCTGCCCGAGCACGTGCCGACCGGTTTTGTGAAACTGCGCTGGCGGCCCGATGTGTTTCCATCCAGCGGAGTGGATCGGCACTTCTACGAACGGTGCGCACTCGGGGAACTGCGTGACCGGCTACGCGCCGGAGATATTTGGGTGACGGGGAGTCGCCAGTACCGGGATTTCGAAACGTATTTGATTCCAGCCGCGACCTTCAAAGCGATGCAAAAGGAACCCCTGCCCCTCGACGTCGACACGCAATTGCCGTCCTCCCTGACGGAGTGCCGGCAGAGGCTCGAAGACAACCTGAGCACGGTTGCGTCAAAGGCACGAGAGAAGACATTGCCCGATGTCACGCTCGCGGATGGGAAACTGCGCATCACCCCGTTGCGCAAGAACACCCCTGAATCCGCAGAAGTCTTCGCTGAAAAGGCAGATGCGTTGATGCCTCACGTCAAGATTACCGAACGGCTAGCCGAGGTCGATCAGTGGACGAGTAGGGGTGATCAGTTCTTGCATCTCCGCACCCAGGCGCCGCCCAAGAATAGGCAGGCTCTCCTCACTGCGGTATTGGCCGATGGCATTAATCTCGGGCTCACGCGCAGGTCCGAGGCCTGTCACGCGAGGACTTGGCGACAGCTTTGCTGGACGGCCGATTGGCAGGTGCGCGAGGAGTGCTATGCGCAGGCCCTTGCCGGCCTGATCGATGCGCAGCATCGCCAGCCCCTGGCGGCGCACTGGGGCAGCGGCACCACGTCATCTTCGGACGCTCAGTTCTTTCGCGCTGGCGGTCGTGGCGAAGTCAGGGCACTGGTGAACCTGCACGACGGTCAGGACCCAGGCGTCAAGTTCTACACTCATCTATCTGATCAGTTTGGGCCCTTTCACACCAAGGTGATCGCCGCGACCGCTAAGGAGGCGCCCCATGTCCTCGACGGATTGCTCTATCACCAGAGCAGCCTCGTCATTGACGAGCACTACACCGACACCGGAGGCTTCTCGGATCACGTGTTTGCTAGGTGCCGTCTGCTGGGCTTCCGCTTTGCGCCGCGCATTCGCGCCCTGAAAGAAAAGCGACTCTATCTATTGCCGGGCATGACCGTGCCGCCCGAGTTCGCTTCTCTGGTGGCGGGCGCCATCAATGTTCGCGCCATCAGTGATCAATGGTTCGAACTGCTGCGCCTCGCCCTGTCGATCAAAACGGGAACGGTCACCGCCTCAGTGATCCTGCGCAAGCTCGCGGCCTATCCCCGGCAGAACAGCCTGGCCCTCGCGCTGCGCGAACTGGGAAAGTTGGAACGGACTTTCTTTACGCTTCAATGGCTGCAGGACCCCGAGCTGCGTCGTCGTAGCCACGTCGGCCTCAACAAGGGTGAGCAGCAAAATGCACTCCGCCGCGCCGTATTCTTCAACCGGCTCGGCGAAATCCGCGACCGCTCCTATGAGAACCAGCGCCACCGCGCCAGCGGTCTAAACCTGCTCGTCGCGGCCCTCATTCTATGGAATACGACCTACCTGCAACGCGCCGTCGATCACCTACGCGATCAAAGGCAACATCCCGCACCGGGTGATCTGGCCCATTTGTCGCCACTCGGCTGGGAGCACATCAATCTTACCGGCGATTACCACTGGGAAACATCGCCGACCCTCGGTCCAGATCAATTTCGGCCGCTCCGCACCCGGGCACATAACTCCGCCGCAGCCGCTTAGCGTGCTTTAAATTCCGTTTCTGTCTTCTCCTCATTTACCAGCGTATCCACCGTTCGTTATACCTTGAGATATGGACATCCTTGTTACCTACGACATCGCCGACACGGAAGGGGTGGGAGCATCCCGGCTCAGGCGCATCGCCCAAGTATGCGAGAAGTACGGCCAGCGAGTGCAGTTTTCGGTCTTCGAATGCCGACTGTCTCCAGCGCGGTTGGCTCACATGATCGGTGAGATCCAGGACGTCATCGACAGCCATCTTGATTCGGTGATCGTGTATCGCTTCCCAGGGCGCATGGAAGACGCCAGACGCCGCTTTGGTCGAAGCCAAGATCACGAACTCGGGCAACCCTGGGTGTTCTGACTCGTCTGCGAACCCTCGGTGATCCTAGGGGGCTGCGTCGGAGCGGCCTCGTCAGGAGTAGTTTCGCCCACTTATGAGGATCATTTGAATGAGTTTTATTTGTTACTCGCGCCAAAATGGCCACAACACGTCACCGACGAGGCTGCGATGTCTGTGGAAAGGCTGTGTTTCGTCTTGGGATCGCCATTTTTGTAGAATTAGCGGTGTCGCCGGGGTTCATACCCCGGCCTTTGTTGAGCGTGCACATTTTGCGGAAAGTCCCAGGAAGGTGTCGAGTGTCGCCGGGGTTCATACCCCGGCCTTTGTTGAGCGTTGGTGGGTCCACCCCGATCAGCAGGGTGATCTACGAGTGTCGCCGGGGTTCATACCCCGGCCTTTGTTGAGCGACCCGAGAAGTGAACAGCGGGAGTCTGGTGGGCGATGGGTGTCGCCGGGGTTCATACCCCGGCCTTTGTTGAGCGATAAAGGAACGCGACCTGTTGGTCGTCGGCCTCTCAGGTGTCGCCGGGGTTCATACCCCGGCCTTTGTTGAGCGGGGTTCTGGCTTGAGGGCCGACTGCTGTGGACCCGATGCCGCCGGAGCTCTCCCTGATAACCCAGTCCGTTCAGGTACTTGAGATCAAGAACTATGGCATTGTCTACCATCATAGTTCTGGGGCGAGGGAAAAGGAGGAAACTGCTGCCGGGGAGTCGGGGGTTGGGGAACAATGGAACGAAAACGCACGCTAAAGGGTAGCGATCGGGAGTTCGATACCATTGCTGGGTGCCTGTAGACTTCCTCAACGACGACCAGGCCGCCGCGTACGGTGGCGAGGTCGAAGAGGCTGAGCTCTTGCGCTACTTCTTCCTTGACGACGAGGACCGAAGTCACATTGATCGGCGACGGCGTGACTCCAACCGCCTGGGGTACGCCGTACAGCTCTGCTCGGTTCGCGCCCTGGGCCGGTTCCTTCCGGATGCCAGGGACGTACCCCGCGGCGAGCTTCGCCAGCGGTACAAGGAGGGTCAGGAAGACCAGATCGGTGCGCTCGGCCTGGTACTGAACGTCGTGGTCCTACGCGCTACCTGCAGGCTGCGGTGGACGAACTCACGCGGCAAGGACGCCTAACGACTCTCGCCGTTCGTCCGAGCTCACGTGAACACTCAGGGGCGCTACGGCTTCTCGCGGCCGGAGCTCGGAGGCGAGCTGCGCACGCTCAGCGATCCTGACGAGGATGGTCTAGGGGGTGGTTCAAAAGGGTCTGCCCGATGACGAGCTGGAGAGACCCGGTTTCATGGGTTCCTCGGCGCCTGGAGAGACTGATCCAAAAGGAGTACCTTGTGAACCATGACTCGGGTCGCCCTCTATACGAGAGTCTCCACCGACCGGCAGGAAGCCGAGAACCAGGGGTCCGAGTAGCAATGGAACGAAAACCTGGTGTTTTCGGAGATCATGCCGTTTCTGTGCGTGACAGCTCTAGCGGCGTGGATGCTTGCCACGCCTTGCCGGGTCGTGCTCGGCGGTGAGTCGGGCAACCGCTTTGGTCCCCGGACGCACGTAGCGCGAGAGCGTCCGGAGGTCTCGATGGCGTGACTTGGCCATGAGCAGAGGGGCCGAGACGCCGTCCTCGCCGAGATGGGTCAGCGCACTGTGGCGGAGTTGATGCAGTGTCCATTGCCCTCCCGATGCTTCACGGAACAAAGACCACGCCCGCTGGTAGGACAGCCGCCCCCGGCCGTCGGGGCTTCGATCGAGCTCGGCCGGAACGATGTTGGGCAGACCCGTGGTCACAAAGAGCGGCCCTCGGCGGCGGCCGGCCAGGTAGCGGGGTAGGAGCCGGGCCGTCGCCGCGTCCCACACGATGATCTCTCGGTGGCCGCCCTTGCCGCGGATCGCCGCACGTTTACGGCCTACATCGAGATCTTCGACGTCCAGGGCGAGGACCTCGCTGGCCCGCGCGGCCGTTGCGTAGAGCATGCGCCACAGGGCTTTCTCGCGCAGCCCGATATGCGCGCGGGACCACAGCGCATCGAGCGCGGCGAAGGGGATCGCCCGTGTCTCATCCCGCGGGGTGCGACGCCGTTCCAGGCTCGTGGTCGGGTCGTGCTCGATCCAGCCCTGGCGCTGGCAGTAGCCGATCAGAACCCGGGACGCGGCGAGTCTTGCGTTCCAGGACGCCGGGGACCTCTTTCCCCAGCGTCGGATGAGCCAGTGTTGGAGATTGACAGCCGTGAGTGCCGTCACCGGCATCTCGGTACCGAACGCCTGGATCAGGGAACCCTAGGTCGCCCGATAGGCGCGTCGCCGGCGCCAGATCACGGTCGGCAAAGAAGGCCTCGACGGCGGCCCCGAGGGTCGTTTTCGAGGAGTGGAAACGAGTGGAGGAGGCCATCGGGGGTCCCAACGAGAGATAATCCTCAGGCTTCGTTCGGCTCTTCGCGCCCTAACACCCTTGCGTGACCTACAGTCGAGGGGTATTCACAAGAGATACTAGCGAATTATCTCTCGTAGCTCTGGCCTTCTCCGCGTATGCCGGTTGACTTCCTCACGACTGCGCAGGAGCAACGCTACGGCCGCTTCGCCGGCGAGCCCACCCCGAGGACATCGAGCGTCTTTCCCCACTGGTGCACGAGTTTATCAACATGCACGGGGGCTATTACTTCAGCCTGCCCGAGGAGGTGCAACGCGGTGAGCCCTCAGAGACCCGCGAGACGCAATTCAGGAGCTGTAATTGCCCCGGGACGAGGCGAAAACACCAGGTTTTCGTTCCATTGCTACTCGGACCCCGGATTGCGGCCATCGATCTGAGGGTGATTCTGGGAATTGTGACCTCCTGGGTGGTCACGCTGCCCATCGGTGCCGGCCTGGCGGCCTTTTTCTTCTTCTTCTTCAAAGGAGTCTTTGCGGGCTGAGGAACTCAAGCGACTGGTGCCGACAGCCGAACCTCACTCCCATTTCCAGCGATACGGGCTGATCCAGTCGGCCCGGCTGGGCATGTCCGCCGGCTTGTGATCGCCGTCGTCACGGTAGCTGCTGCTGTTACGGTCGGTGAAGAGTCGGCGCACTTGATCGGGTAACAGGACGAGGTCCTCTGGGTCCCAGGCGGGCACTTTCTCTCGGATGGGGCCGGCCCAGGCGGGACGGTATCCTAGCTGCACCATCTCCTGCGGGCGACGTCGAGATAGTAGAGAACCTTGACCATGACCGGACAACTGCACTCGTAGCCGAAGACCTCGGACCCATAGGGTTGGCCGTCTGTGTGGAGGCTGATGCCGGGATGTCCTGGCTCGGAGCGAGCGTAGAGATACGTCATGAAGATAATCTGATCGCCGAACAGCTTCTCCAGAAAGTCCACCATGGGAGCATGGGCAATAAGGTCTGTGATGGCGCCTCCCTGCCGCCCGAAACGGTAGGGTTCCCAGCTGGAACCCGGGTAGGGGTTGGGACCCGGCTGGAGGACGCGGTCTCGCTGGTGCACACTGTAGGGCATCGGGAAGGTCTCCAGGCGTGCGGTCTCGGATTTGAGCTGCCGCACCTGCTCGGCCGAGAGCAGATTGGGCATCATAAGATAGCCTTCCACCTCGATCTGGTAGATCTGGTCTCCAAGGGTCAGCGCATTCCAATCCCGATCGTCGACACGAGCCACGTTCATTTGCATTTTGCTATCTCCGCTCTCCAGGACGTTCCAAGTGCACCAGGCAATATAGCCGATAATTCTACACTCCTGGAGAAATAACGACACCATGGCCGATACCTAATCGGAGTTCTGAGAGCACAGTGGTATATCGGTTTTCGTGAAGCGATCAAGCACCATGGCGGCTTGGAAGGAAAGGGGCGTCTGCGCGTGATTCGCTCGTCCGATTCGTTCAACCCGATTTGCTGAACCCGATTCGCTCAACTCAGGAGACACACGTCGTCTCGCGGCAATCAATGAATGCCCGGTCACGAATCAGTCGATGGTGAACTGATTTGAGATGGCGTCAGTCAGCCAGCGCTCGCAACGGTCGTCAACGACGACTGGAGCGTTCAGGACGGGCCCTGGGAGAACTCCGCACGACTCTGGAGATCAGCGCGCCTTTTTTCCAAGGATTGGCTTATCCAGCTCGCGTTGGAGCTCGTAGATAACGCCGTCACCGTCACCGGGTATAGGAAGGCGCAAGGGAGCGGCGACCATCCGCGCCTCTCGGGTCGGCTGGCCACGGATAACGCCAGCAGTAAAGTCGGCCCAGTCAAGTGCCCACATGAGCGGCCAGGCATCAGCGGCGCAGTAGTCGATCAGAAATAGGCGGCGAGGGCGATCATGGATGTTGGGTGCGGAGGCATGTAACTCTCGGACGTGATGGATTGAAATACCACCCGCTCCGACCTCAATCGGCACCGCTCTGCTCTGACCAAAATCAGGCTCAGTAACGGCCCCAATGAAGCGACCGTGCTGATGGTGGTCATAGATTGGACCTCGATGGGAGCCGGGTATCACCATCAATGCGCCATTTTGGATGGTCATCCCGTCAATGGCCACTCCAACGGTCAGATAATCGTCGTTGGTGTGTGGCTGGAAGGCCCAGTCCTGATGCCATTCGACCGCACTGCCAAAGGCAGCCGACTTCATGTTGAGTTTGCCGCTGCTGTACCGAACATTTGGCCCGACCAGCTGTGCCACAATATCGACGATGCCCTCATGGCGACTCACCCGGTCGTAGACGGGATGCTGGGCAACTGGATCCTTGAGGCGGCGCAAGCGAGGTGCCTCGGGCGTATGGCCTGCCTCCAGATCAAACACATCCGTGTGCTCGGTGACTTGTCGGGATTTTTCGACAAATTCATCGGTGACACGTTGCAGTTCGGCCACCTCTTCAGCTGAAAGGACATTCTCAACACCGAGATAGCCATTGGTGTGATAGAAAGCAATCTGTGCCTGCGTTAACATACCTCACTCCTATCCGATAGGACCATCGGCGGCTGAAGGCCGACCACCACTTTAAGGCAACGGTACCGGATTGTCACATCACCGAGCTAGGTGGATGGACGTGCTCACCCCAACTCAGGCCGACCCTCGGCTCCAAGCCGGGGGGTTCGGAGGATGTCGAATCGAATTCGACTACACGGCTGGGCTTAGTCGTGGCGGTGGCCTCCGAGCCGCCGTGGGTCGAGCTAGGCTCGACCGCTTTACTGCCTGGAGGCCAAAGCCACGTCGCAGACCCCACCTCGCTTCGCTCTCAGACGAACTTCGGGGAACTTCTCTTCGCCTGAAGGCGAGGGGTTTCCAGCATCCCAATGGGGACACTAACCTAACCCGCTCGCGAATGGCGGCCCACTTCGTGATCGAGCCGGTCTTCCAGGCGATCCATCTCCAGATCGAGGTCGAAGTCCATCTGCAGTCCCAACCAGAACTGTGCCGACATGTCGAAATACTTTGCCAGTCGAAGCGCCGTATCCGCCGTGATCCTCCGTTTCCCTAAAACAATTTCATTGATCCGCCGGGGTGGAACTCCGATTTCTGAGGCAACGCGGTTCTGGCTGAGCCCCATGGGCTTCAGGAATTCCTCCAACAGGACCTCACCGGGATGAATTGGCTCTAGTTTTTCCTTTGTCATCTTTGAAGGCTCCTAGTGGTAATCAACGACCTCGACTTCAAACGCATCCTCCCGCTCCCATCTGAAACACACGCGCCATTGATCATTGACTCGGATGCTGTACTGTCCCTTAGGATCACCTTTGAGAGCCTCGAGCCTATTCGACGGCGGTACTCGAAGATCCTGAAGCGTTTGAGCACGGTTCAACATCCGAAGCTTGCGTAGAGCTGTTCGATGGATGTCCGATGGGAGCTTCCGAGGGCGAAACCGGTGGAAAAGGCGCTCACTGTCACGGCACTTGAACGTCCGGATCAAGCTGCAAGGGTATAACGCATGACGTTATAAGTCAAGAATGGGTACTTGTCTGGGTGCACGACAAGAAAGTGACAAGCTGAAGTTTCCAAGATTCCTCCTGAGGTAGCAAACCATAAAACTCCGTTCTGGCTGGGGGTTTCCAGGTAGTTCTTGTCGGGAGAGTGGGTGTTTCCTGTCCTACCTTACGGGAACCCTTGCCGTAAGGAGGAAAGCCCCGGACAGAACCTCAGCCGGATTCGAGGCCGCTTGTTTTGTGTTTCGTGTCCTCCTTGACTTTGCCCTTGCCCTCGCCTTCAAACTTGCCTTTGCCTGTGCCTGTGCCTTCCCCCTTGATCTTGTCCCATCCCTTGCCTGCCTCCAGGCTCTTGATCCATCCGGTCCGCCTCGACACGATTTCAAGCAGGATCTGTTCCCCAGGCCTCAGATTCCCATCCGTCAACGCTCTCGGTGGAGGAAATGCGGGAGGAAGATTATTTGGAATAGGCAGGAAGAGAACCGGGAAGGCAAAGGCACAGGCAAAGGCAAGTTGAAGGAGAAGATGGGTTGAAATGCCCGGATGAAAGCGTCGAGAGGGAGTTTTCGTTGAAGGAAGGGGAGAATCAGGGGACAAAGGGATACGCGGGTATTGTCAAGTTAGTCCGGGGGCAGCGACAATCATCAGATGGAATCACTATACCGAGGCCGTCGTTTTCCGCCCGAAGCAATCGGATATGCAGTCTGGTGATGCCATCGCGGGATAGTCCTGCGTAGTAGTGTAGGAGTTGACCTGAAAATGGCCCTGTTCAGAATCTGTATCGTCCTTTAGAAAGGAGAGGAACCAAGATGCGAGTCAAGTTACTGACATGGATGGTCGCGCTAGGGTGTCTTCCTGCGTCCCTTTACGCCGGGCAATCTTCCAGTTTCCACGACTTCGCGCAGGTCGGAGACGGAGGGGGCATTCGGACCGTCTTTCTCGTGAGCAATGACGGGACAACAGACGCAGTGGCCAACATTCGCTTTCTTAAGCCTGATGGGAGCAGTTTCAAACTAACTATAGATGGGGAAATGGACTCCAGCTTCACGGTCACGGTGCCCGCCGGAGGGATGGTCAAGCTAGAAACTGCCGGAACGACAGATCCCGTCCAACGTGGGTGGGCAAGGCTCGTCTCAAATCAGCCGGTGGGAGCGCAAGCACTCTTTGAAATTCGCTCCAGTGGTGAGCTGGTAACCCAGGCCGCCGTCGAATCCTCGGGAGCGATCCGAAGTTCGACGGTCTTTGTAGACCAGAAGGAAGGCTCCAGTTCCGGCGTCGCGATTGCCAACCTGTCCGAGTCCGGCCCAATTCGGGTGCGCCTGACGCTACGAGATGAAAGCGGGAACACTGTTGGCAGCCTGGATCTGATCCTGTCGGCTTTGAGCCAGGAAGCCAAGTTCATCTCGGAGCTGTTCGAAGACGTCGGTGCGATTCAAGGGACCCTGTCAATTCAAGCGTCGGGCAGAATCACCATCGTGGCACTCCAGCAGACGGGGTTGGTCATAGGGACACTAGCTCCCATCATCTGATTTCAGGAGGGTAACGAGATGAAGAAAATGGCACTTGTCATTTGGCTTGGCTTGTCGACTGCGGCTTTGGGAGACGACTTTGACGATCTACTGGACTTGATCGACCAATCGAGCTCCGGTTTCAATGGTTCCCTCAAGTCTTGGACACTCTTTGTGCGCAACACCTTGAACGAGCAGTCAAGGCCTTACGAACCGTTGAAGTTGCTGCCCTTTCTTAAATGTGCCTTCACTTTTCACTACAGCGACAATTATCTTGACAGATTGCGGGCACACCGAATCATTGACAGGATACTCCTGGATTGGCACTCACGATTCGATTCGGAGACTCTCCGAGACTTCGGCTTCACACCTCCACGGCCTGACGGGACCTGTAGTGTCGAGATCGCAGTGTCATCCGCTGACAATACCGACCGGATCTCGAATAGCGGCACACATTCTTCCTCTGGGACAACGTCTGTTTTTGACCTTCATCTAACGACCAGCGAGTCGCCCGAAGAAATCAAGACAATCGAGTGGTTTATAGAAGCATCAAACAACCTGATAACGCCTCCAGTAAGGATCCCTTTTGGGAGCAGCGATCTGCCAGTAGGTCGTCTGTGGTCGACGTTTGTGAGCGAAGATGGAATGTATGGATTTATCACCCTGTCCGAAGAGGGGGAGGAACGGATAAAGGGGGGAGAGTTTCTAAGCTCCAGAGTTGTGGTCGTTGTGACCACGAAGGACGAGAGGAGATGTGAGTCTTCAGAGGAGTTTTTCTGGCGACCTTGAGGAAATTCTCTGATTTGGACCCGCTGTCCCTTCGTCGACGTCTGGGGCGAAAGCGAAGCCAGGAAGCTCTCCGGTTTGTGGGGGAAGAGTCGGCGTGAGGGAACGCGTTGCGGCCACTGTCAGAACGAGGCATGCGAGGATATCTCCGATCACGTTAGAACAGGCGGAATTGCCTACCAGCGGTCGGTGCGAAACGAACTTGCCGGCAAGCCTTCCATGTTCATCAAGTTGGCTCAACGCCGCCTACCTGCGCGAAGCCGCGGCGGCTTGGCCACGCGATTCTTTCTCGGTAAGGCAACGGACTCCCCACTCTTCGAATGTGAGAGACTCGAGGGCAACTCCCCCCAAACCATTCGCCTCTACGCGCTCTATGTCAAGGCGGTGAGGAGCTGATTCCGAGGAGCGGGGTCGCAGCTCTTGCGGAGGGGGTCAAACCTCAAAAGTCAGCCGATTCAACGGCACGCTTCTGGCAGGCGCAGCAAAGTACGCACATCACGTTCACCGTGTGCGAGGCTTCCGCTCGCTCGCGCTTGATCTTCCCGGCCGCTATTAGGCCAGGGACTGAGGGTGACACGGTCAGCAACTGGCAGGCTAC
Organism: Acidobacteriota bacterium; assembly: GCA_965219005.1. GTDB lineage: Bacteria > Acidobacteriota > UBA6911 > RPQK01 > JAJDTT01 > CAUZIZ01. The sequence goes on from CBDCMS010000004.1 coordinate 2,632,883, forward strand.
TCTGATATACAGTAGGACGCCGTCGATGAAGGAATTCTTTCCCACTGATTACCTGCACCCACTGAGCCTCGCCTACTGGAGATATACCCTCTGGCGGAGTCAGTACTTCGCGCCAAGTCGGCTCCAGGCCTTGCAGTGGAACCTGCTTTCCCGCTTGGTGCGACACTGTCGCGAAAGAGTACCCTACTATCAAGAGCATTTGGGAAACCTTCGAATCCGGCGACTGGAGGATCTTCTGGAGATTCCAATCTTGAAGAAGGACGCCGTCTGGCACCACTTCGAGGAGTTCAAGGCTCAGGATTTCAGTCACTATCGACCCCGCCCGATCCGCACCTCCGGGACGACCGGCTCTCCCCTCACAGTCTACTGGGACAAAGGATCCAATATCATGGAGCTGGCTTGTCAGTGGCGGCACATGTCGTGGCAGGGGTATCGACTGGGACAGACGATGCTGGACCTTCGCGGCAGGTTGATGGATACTCCTCTCGGCTACCGATGGCACGCAGCCTGTCGCGTTCTCGAGATGACGACCGACGGCATCGATGAGGTTCGCATCGTCGAGTTGGCGCGGCTGGTGCGACGCTTCAAACCGGTCCTCTGGCGAGGCCACCCTCTTTCCCTCTACATCTTCTGCAAATGTCTGGAGGAAGCCGGAATCCAGGACCTGAAACCCCTCGCTATCGTGAGCTGCTCGGAGTCCCTGCTGCCATCCCAGAGAGAGTTCATTGGGGACTTTTCAGGGGTCAGGGTTTGCGATAGCTACGGACTCTCGGAACACAATGCCCTGATCACTCAGTGTCTCCAGGGCGGCTACCACATCCATGCGGAGTATGGACTGGTGGAGATTCTTCGGCCCGACGGAGAACCGGCAAAACCGGGAGAAGAGGGACGCATCGTAGCGACTGGCCTGCACAGTCGGGCGTTTCCTCTGCTCCGCTATGATACAGGGGATACGGCGGTGGTTTCCGACAGGGTCTGTCCCTGCGGCAGGACGCTTCCGCTGGTAGAGGAGATTTCGGGTCTCCGCGACGACTATCTTCTCAGCTCTTCTGGTGATTGGGTTTCCGGTCTGCGCCGCGCCATCTTCGGACTCTCGGGAATTCGCTTTTCTCAACTGGTTCAATCTCAGCCTAATAGCGTCGAAGTCTATCTGGTTCCTACTCCAGACTATGTAGACCAGGTGGGCCGGGATCTGGTCCGCGTGTTGAAGCTCAGGTTGGGAGAGGAGATGATCGTCAGTGTCCATCTGGTCGATCGGGTCCCCATCCGCGACCGATCCAAGTACCAGTTTGTCGTCAACCGACTCGACCGGACTGCTTTTGCTCCGCAAGACATGAGCGTATTCAGCTGAACCGATGCGCAAACTGCCGAAGCAGCGACGTAGCAGAAACTTCCGTCCCAGCGAACCTTCTGGACTCCTTTTCCTTTCCCAGCCCCGACGATGACGACCAGGACATGATGCGTCGTGTCTACGCGCACGCTTCCGTTTTCGGAGCCCTAAACCGGAGGAGACTCACGATACTCTGCGTGACTGCCACTTTATCGCCCGCGTGCTTTGCTAATGGCCGCGACTGCAGCGTCGATTCGGAAGTCGATGATCTGCTTGCCGATAGCGATCGTTTTGGCCACCGGCGCCAGCTCGATACCATTGATACTGAATTTTCCGGCCGCGATACGCTCTCGCATGCGCACGGAGTTTGGATCGACAGTCATGAGGACCGCTGTCATCCCGAAATCGTCGTGGTAACCCTCGGAATCCTGCTGGATGCCCTGGTCCTCCAGCCACTTGGCGACGTCCCCATAGTTGTAGTATTCCGCGACGTAGTGAATCCGACTCTTGCCGCCGGCCCACTTCTGGTTGAGGCGCTCGGCGACCGTCTTGAGACCATCCTGATTGCCTCCGCTGTCACCGATCAGCACGATGTGCGCGAAGCCATGCGTGCGAAACGACGCGCAGATTTCGCTGACCAGCCGCTCGTAAGTCTCCGTGGTAACGCTGACGGTCCCCGGATACTTCATGTGGGCGGTGGGGGGATCGATGTCGCCCTCCGGCACGAACGGCACGATCGGCGCCACGAGAGCGTCGCCGAGTTTACGAGCGATGGCTTCCGTCGTTGCCCGTAGCACATATTGGTGCTTGCCGGTGGCGGTGTAGGGGCCGTTCTGCTCGACTCCGCCAGTGGCAATGATCACGGTATCTTTGCCGGCCCGCATCGCGTCGCGAATCTCCATCCAGGTCATCTCCTCGATGAACACGGTGTCCGCGGCGCCAATCGGTCGCGCGCCGTTCGGATCCGGAGTCATGGGATCAGGCTTGGAGGCGAGGAGACCGACAAAAGAGGCGAGCGAGGCGAACACGATAGCTTTCAACATGCGGAAGTCCTTTCTTACCCGGTGAGCACTTTCAAATAGTTGGAGGATCGTCGAGCGGCGTTCCCGGGAGACATGTACCCCACGAACGCTTGGTGGATGGGCACGTAACCCCCGTTACCCCACCTCATGGAGAGCCGTGAACAAGGCGACGGCTGCCATGCTAGCGAGGGCCGTCGACGAGAGAATTGAGTCGGCACGGAACCTCCTGGTCCTCTAAGGCGCGTGCAAAAATAACTTCACATTCTGGCATCTCAGCTTCACACTATCTTCGGCCGCTCCTCAATCGCGAAATCCTCAACGTAAGATGACTTTCTAGTATTGCGACCTAGCGTTAGACTTTCAAGCGGTTCCCGAGCGACCTTCCTCGCCGGCACCACCTGCGAGGGGCAGGAGTCCAGAATTCGGAGAGCAACATGTCCAGATTAAAGATTAGCAACTTGGTTTACGAACCACTGCCGGACCTCGCTGAGCTTGCGCGCCGCATGGAGCTGGTCGCAGGCCTCGGCTACGACGCTATCGAGCTGACGGTGACCCATCCGCTCGGCTTTTCTATCGACGACGTCATCTCCCTGAGCCAACAACACGAGTTGCCCGTCGTGTCGCTGCTCTCTGGCTGGTCCTACGGCGCCGAGGGGCTCTGCCTCTCCAGTCCCGATGCCAAGGTTCGTGAACAGGCGGTGGAGCGGCTCATCGGCTATGCCGGACAGGCCGCCCAGCTGGGCGCTGTCCTCGTCGTCGGTCTGATGCAAGGCCTGCGTAGCGACGAGCCGGATGAAGAGAAGGCTAACGACCGCATCGTCGACTGCTTCCAGCGCGTCTGCGACTCCACCGCCAATCTAGGTACGCCGATTGTGATCGAGCCGGTGAACCACCTGCAGGTGGGTTTCAACCACACCGCCGACGAGGTCGTCCAGATCATCAAACGGGTCGGCTCGCCCGCTCTCACCTACATGATGGATACGATCCACCTCAACATCGAGGAACGCGACGTCCTGGAGTGCATTCGGACGCATGGACCCTACGTCCGCCACTTCCATCTCTGTGAGACGAACGGTGGGCCCTTCGGCAGTGCGGGACTGGACTTCAAGGCCGTGCTGGCGATGCTCGACGAGATCGCCTACGAGCACTACGTCTCGGTAAAAATCTACCGCAAGACGACATGGAACGAGTCGGTGCGCGCGGCGATGGAATTCCTCCACCCCCTTTTGGCCTCGTGAGGCAGCGCCTCAGACCAACGAGCGGTGTAGTGAGGATGGATGATCCATCCTATCGGTTGACTAAGTCATATAACTAAGCTAGATTTTACATCATGGCTTCGATTGTCAATGTCCATGAAGCAAAGACTCATCTTTCCCGTCTTCTGGAAAGAGTGCGGGCAGGGGAGGAGATCATTCTGGCCAAGGCGGGACGCCCCTGTGCGCGTCTGGTTCCGCTGGATCAGGACATGCCCCGAACTCCTGGGATTGCCAAGGGTCGGATCGGAAAGGAGTTTTTCGAGCCTCTGCCCGACGAAGAGATGCAGGCCTGGGAACGGTGAGGGTCCTCCTGGACACACACGTGCTGCTCTGGTGGTTCTTCGATGACAGCGCTCTGTCCCAGCCTGCCCGCTCCACCATTGCCAATCCCGCCAACGATGTCCTGGTTAGCAGTGCCTCGGCATGGGAAATCTCCACCAAACATCGGCTGGGCAAACTCGACGAGGCACGGGAGGTTATCCGCGACCTGGCGGGTCTTCTGCGTCGAGCTCGCTTTGAGGTGCTTCCGATGGGTCTGGAGCACGCGCTTCGTGCGGGGGCTCTCCGAAGTGTTCATCGGGATCCCTTCGATCGGATGCTGATCGCGCAGAGTCAATTGGAGGGACTGGTTCTGGTGAGCGCAGATCGTATGTTGACGAAACACGAAGTCGAAATCCTCTGGTAGGAGGATGCACTCCGGAAACCTGCAACCTGGAACCGCTAGCCAAGAAAGTTTCTGTTGAGGCCAAAGGAGTGACAACCTCCAGGCCCAGTGGATCTCGATAGAAGTGCAGGGACTCGAGCGGGCCTGCTGAAGCGACCGTATGAGCTGAAAGCCATGGTTTTCAGAATTCGAACCAGAAGGAAAACAGCTCCGCCTGCTTGAGGCTGAACTCCAGGCGGATGGCCTTTCCCTTTAGACTGCTCAGGTCGTCCTGCTCCTTCCACTCGATGGTGTGATCGATCGAATCGGCGCTGAAGGTGTTGCACTGCTCGTAGCTCCACTGAGGCAGTGGCAGGCCATCGAACTCGCCATCGCCTCGCCGAATGGCGACCTGGACCGAACCGCCTGGGGATGTCCTGGCGTTGATGTGTAGACGTCCGCCGGGATACGTGATGGGTTTGGTGAGCACATTCCCATTATCAGGTGCTTCCAGAGAAACAAATCCATCACGGCGCAGGCTGGCCAGGCAGAGGTGATTGTCACCGGGTTGGACCTCTTTCGAGATATGCCGGCTCTGGTGGCCGGTGTAGTAGATATCGATGCGGTCTTCGTGCTCGATCAGCCCCTTGCCGATATAGACCCGGCCCTCGTCGTAGGATCCCTGGGGGCCGGTTTCCAGGAAGAGGGGACGCTGAGGATGTCGGTTCCAATGCCTTCCGTCCCGGCTCCAGGCGAGCTGAACGTCGATCTTCATATTCTTTTCACGCGGAGCCTTGGGGTCGAAAGGCGGGCGCTGGTAGAACATGTGCAAGAAGCCGAAGTAAACACCCTGATAGCGCATGACCGGCATGCAGTAGAGCGAGTAGGGGTCCAATTCATCCGGAACCAGAGCCTGCTCGGGCTGGCTCCAGTGAACCAGATCGGCGCTCTCGGAATAGGCGATGCGACGGATCTCGCCTGCATTGATCGGCGGGCGCCGATAGGACATCAGCACGTCCCGCTCGACGTTGTAGGTAACGTTGTTAGAAGTATCGCTCTGGCCCCTGAAAATAGGATTCTCCTTCTGGTCGGCCCAACGTACGCCGTCGTCGCTGAAGGCCAGCCGAAGCTCCTGGCCCCCGGCAATCAACTCCGGGTGCGGGTCGCGGCCTGAGGGCCCGCGGTTGTAGAGCATCAAGTAGCGGCCCTGCTGCCGCCATTTCTCTGGGGATGGGCTGACGCCGAGGCTGTCGTAGGTGAATTTCGGACTACCAAGGAAAATGTTGTTGTCCTTGCTGCCGTCCGCCTCCACCATACCTAGGCTGGGTGCTCGCCAATGTAGACCGTCCGAGGACTCAAAGTAGCGCCCCCGGCTCAACCAATAGAAGCCGGGTGGAGTCGGTTGTTCGACGAGGATGTTGCTGCCCGTCCAAAGTCGGTGTAAGCCGGTGTCGCTGTCGCGGATCACACTTATATAGGGTGCGGTCCAGTCCGGGTTGAGGCCATCCGGTCCGGTCGAGAACAGCGGATTCGACGGATGTTTAACGGGCTGGTGGACTTTCCTACGGCAGGCGCGCAGGTCTTCAACAACGTAGTTGTCCAGCAGAAGCTGGCGTTGATTTCCAATCTGCAGCGGTTCGGTTGGAACGATCGCATAGGACCCTTTTATGGTCCACTGATGGCCGTTTTCCGCCAAGGCTGGGAAGCTGGACAAAGCCAGGACAATCAGGCCGAACGTGGACCGCACCAGAACACTTGTCATTTATTTACTCTCCTTCCGCGAGCCTCCCAGGCCCTTATTTCCCGTCCTCTTCCGAGACGCCATCGCGGCCGCTCAGCCGACGCAGCAAATCCGCGCTACTGGTTTGGACTAGCAGCGGAGGAGAGCCCGGATGGAAGTAGCGCTCGGCGATAAAAAGCGGAGTCTGTCCCAGCTTATTCACGGCGTTCACTCTTGCACCGTGGTCCACGAGTAGTTGAACCATCGCGTCGGACTTGATTCGGGCAGCGCCGTGCAGCGCAGTGTCTCCATCGTCATTACGAGCGTTCACGTCCCCACCCAGTTTCAGCGCAAGCTTGACGGCCTCCAGCGAACTGCCCTCACTCACCCGACTCTCAGATAGGTCTCGGTGGACGCCAGCCGCCATCATCAGTGGCGTCGTCTTGTCGCGGGACATCAGCAGTGGAGAAGCACCGCCGTCTACGAGGACGCGCATGACGTTGGTATCTCCAGCCATGGCTGCCAGTAAAAAGGGTGTGGCGCCGATCGGCTTTTCGTTCTCTTTGCTATAGCCTACACGCGGAGGTTGCTTCTCGAGAGCTGCGTTGGGATTCGCACCGTGCTTCAGGAGCGCCCTCACCAGTTCCAGCTTACCCTCCTGCAGGCCAACCATCCTTCTCCATTCCTGATCCACTGGTGGCTGGATGCCATTGGGGCCGGTCATCTCAGTCTCCCAGGAACCGGCTGCCCAGTGCAAAGCCGTATAGCCCGTTTCGTCGGCGTTCGGGTCAGCCCCCTGTTCCAAAAGGAAAATGGCCAGTGGAACCTGGCCTCGGATGGTTGCCACTAGCAGGGCACTTCCGTCCGGGGAAGTCTCATTTACGTTCGCCCCGGCGTCCAACAACATTCGGGTCGCGTCGAGATCCCCCTGGCGAGCGGCAAACAACAGCGGTGTGAATCCATCCCGCGAACGGGCTGAGATATCCGCACCCTGCTGGATCAGCGTTTGAACAACCTCCAGGTGTTTTTCGGATAGTGCCCACATCAAGGCTGTCTGCGCCTTCAATGGGGTTCTGGTGTTCACTTCAGCGCCACGGGACAGCAGAGCCTTCACGGCGTCCTGGCTGCCGCTGCGAGCGGCCGCCATCAAGGGTGTTTCGCCATTGAAAGGCGTGGCATTGGGATCGGCTCCAGCCGTCAACAGGGCGTTTATCAGAGAGGTGTTTCCATTGTTGCATGCCAGCGAGAGAGGCGTGACGCCCAGATCGTTGGCAGTGTTGACATCTGCGCCGGCGGCGATCAGTAGGGTTACGGTTTCCAGATCATCCCAGTAAGCGAGCCAATGGAGCGCCGTAGCCCCGTCCGCCTGGGCCGCATTTACGTCGGCCTGTCTGTCCAGCAGCGCCCGCAGTATTACCTTGTCCTGCTGCTTGGCTGCCGTTACCACATCACCAGGTGAGGAGGGAATTCGGAACTCTCCCTCTAGTTCCCCTGTCGCGCCGATCACGAACGTGGAAGCTGCAAGGTTGGCCAGCGCCAGGACAACGACGATCCAACCGCTTCTGTGGAACCTCAAGTTGGCAAGCATCCTAGTTCTTCTTTAGTCCCGCCCCCAGGATCGCTGGCCCCATTCGAGAAAGAAACTTCCCGAGCTATGGAAGCCTGAAGCGCGAGCGAGGGGTTGGGGTCTGCGAGATTCTCCTGTTGTCCAGCTCTCTCCTCGAAACGTGGGGCATTCTGCTAACGGGTCAAGTCGTTCGCGGCTCTGCCGAACTTGGCTTCGCCACGCCTGTAGCTGTTTCCGGTACTGCTCACTGATCACTATTCAAGTTTCAGGTTAGACTTGATTGCACCCTTTGGATAGGCGGTGCCATAATACTTGGAAATACTTCCGATTGGGAATCAATGAACCCCAGGACCCTTGTAGGCTGCATCGGCGTCGCCCTGGCCGGAGCCGTCTGTCTCCAGGCCACAGAGGTGGCCGCGTCCAGGGCTGTTGAGTTTGGCGTCAAGCTGCAGGCGTCCGCCCCAGTCTCGTCATCTGCGTCCCGCTATCGCACGCTGCTAGATCGCTACTGCGTCGGCTGCCACGACCAGAAACTCCAGACGGCCGGCCTCGAGCTCGACTCCATGGATGTCACGCGGGTAGGTGATAACGCAGAGATATGGGAAAAGGTGGTGCAAAAACTTCAAACTAAAGCGATGCCTCCTGCGGGTTTACCACGGCCCGATGGGCCCGCCTACAAAGCGTTCGTCTCCTGGCTGGAGAGTGCACTCGACGCTGCAGCCGCGGCGGCGCCCAATCCAGGTAGACCCGCCATTCATCGTCTCAACCGTAGCGAATACGCCAATGCTGTTTGAGATCTGCTGGCGCTGGAGATTGACAGCCGATCGCTTCTGCCAGCCGACGACCTGGGCTACGGTTTTGACAACATTGCCGACACTCTCTCCTTCTCTCCCTTGCTGCTAGAGCGATATCTATCGGCGGCGAAGAAGATCAGTCGGTTCGCCATTGGCGATCCAAGGATCACGCCGACTCTTGAGACATACAAGGTTTCGCCGCTTCTGGTACAGGACGGTCGCATGAGTGAGGAGCTTCCATTCGGGTCAGGTGGTGGGCTGGCGATTCGCCATCACTTTCCGCTAGATGCCGAATACGTCCTGGAGGTCGGACTTCAACGAAGAAGAGTTCGCTCGCCCCGACATCTCGACATCCGGTTGGATGGCAAACGAATCAAGCTGATCGCGCTCGAGGGCGGGGATGGGAGCTCGGCCTACGGGCAGCCTGTCGCAGAGAATCCGAGAGTCCACTTTCAGGCAAAAGCGGGGACGCGGATACTTGGGGTCTCGTTTCTTCAAAGCGCCTCGGTGGCCGAAGGTGTACGTCCGGCGCGGGTGCCCGTGGGAAGCCTCAGGGGCGGGTTCACCGATTGGGGAGTGGCCAGCGTTCAGATCGATGGTCCCTACCACGCCCAGGGACCCGGCGAGACGCCCAGCCGCCAACGGATTTTCGTCTGTCATCCGGCAAGTAGCCAGGATGAAGCCGAGTTGACGTGCGCCAAAGAGATCCTGTCCACGCTCGCCCGCCGGGCGTATCGACGGCCAGTCGCAGAGGACGATGTCCTGACACTTCTCAAATTCTATAGAGAGGGTCGGAGCCAGGGAAACTTCGACACCGGCATCCAATCGGCAGTCGAGAGAATCCTGGTCGACCCCGAGTTCCTCTTCCGCATACAGCATGAGCCAGCAACTTCAGAGCCCTCTGTGGCCTTTTACCTCAGCGATGTGGAACTGGCCACGCGGCTGTCATTCTTTCTCTGGAGCAGCATCCCGGACGACGAGCTACTAGGGGTCGCCGTCGGCGGCAAGCTCAAGGATCCAGGGGTTCTGGAATACCAGGTTGGGAGGATGATGGCCGACGCTCGTTCGAATGCCTTGGTGAGTAACTTTGCGGCCCAATGGCTGCACCTTCGTAACCTACGCTCGGTTACGCCCGATGTGAACCGATACCCCGAGTGGGACGACAACCTGCGCGAAGCGCTTCAGCGTGAGACGGAGCTGTTCGTAGGCAGCCAGCTACGCCAGGATCGCAGTCTGGTGGACTTGCTGGCCTCCAGTCAAACATTCGTCAACGAACGGCTGGCGCGGCACTACGGAATTCCCAATGTCTACGGCGGGCGTTTTCGGCAGGTGAGTTTCAGCGATGGCAGGCGCGGAGGCCTATTGGGGCAGGGCAGTATCCTGACAGTGACCTCATATGCCAATCGCACCTCCCCCGTGCTACGGGGTAAATGGTTGCTCGAGAACATCCTTGGAACCCCGGTGCCTCCTCCGCCCGCTGATGTGCCGGAGCTCTCGGAGGACAGTGAGAGAGACAAACCTGTTACTCTGCGAGAACGTCTGGAGCAGCACACAAAAAGCCCCGCCTGTTCGAGTTGCCACTCGAGGATGGACCCGCTCGGCTTCGCGCTTGAGAACTTCGACGCTATCGGCAGGTGGCGTACCCTCGACGAAGACAAGAAACCCATCCACACGCTGGCGACCCTGCCCGATGGGACGACGTTTGAGGGGCCGATCGAGTTGAGAAACCTGCTGCTGAGTCGTCGGCATGAATTCGTCGCGAACACAACTAGAAAGCTGCTTACCTATGCCATCGGCCGCGGTATCGAGTACTATGATCAACCTACGGTCCGCGGGATCATGAGGGAAGCGGCGCCCAGCGATTACCGCTGGTCCTCGATTATTCTGGGTATTGCCAAGAGCCTGCCGTTTCAAATGAAGAGGTCAAGGCCATGAGGTCAAAGCCACGAGGGTTATCAGCAAAAAGTACCTGCCTCGCCGCACTTTTCTGCGCGGTCTCGGCGCATCCATCGCGTTGCCACTGCTGGACAGCATGGTGCCTGCCTTGGCCACCACCCGCAAGACGGCGGCCACGCCCGCGAGCCGCCTGGGAGTGGTTTACGTACCGCACGGAGCGGTGATGGAGAAATGGACCCCGGCAGCAGCGGGTCCCGGTTTTGAATTCACGCCGATTCTGGAACCGTTGACTCCCTTTAAAGATGATCTGTTGGTGCTGAGCGGACTCAGCAACGAGCCTGGCGTTGCTCTACCGGGCGAACCTGCGGGCGGACACGGGCGGATCGGTGGAGCCTTCCTGACAGGTGTGCACGTGAAGCCGACGGAGGGGGCAAATGTCGAAGCCGGCGTATCGATCGACCAGATTGCGGCAGCTCAGTTAGGTCAACACACCCAACTAGCATCCCTGGAACTCGCGTTGGAGGCTACCGATCTGGCAGGTGCCTGCGACGTCGGCTATAGCTGCTCTTACATCAATACGCTCTCCTGGCGTAGTTCTACCACGCCTTTGCCAACCGAGAACAACCCACGCGCGGTCTTCGAACGGCTGTTTGGGGACCACAACAGTACTGATCCAGCGACGTGGCTGAGCCGGATCCGCGCGAAACGGAGCATTCTCGACTCGGTAACCCAAAGGGTCGCCGAGCTCCAGGGAAAGATCGGGACGGGAGACCGCAGCAAGCTTACCGAGTACCTGGAGGCAGTGCGCGACGTCGAGCGGCGTATTCAGATTGCGGAGGCGCAAGGCGAGGGAGAGGCGATCGTCTTAGAACGTCCCGGCGGGATTCCCGCCAACTTCGAAGAGCACGCCAAGTTGATGCTAGACCTACAGGTACTGGCTTACCAGTCTGACCTGACCCGCGTCATTACCTTCATGATGGGCAGGGAACTCAGCAAGCGGACCTATCCCGAAATCGGTGTCCCAGATCCACACCACCCATTGTCGCACCACCAGGGCGACGTCGAGAAGTTGGAGAAACTGGCCAAGGTCAGTATCCTCCACATGAAAATGTTCGCCTATTACCTAGAGAGGCTACGATCGACGCCCGATGGTGATGGCTCCTTGCTCGACCACGTGACCCTCCTTTATGGAAGCGGCATGAGTGACAGCGACCTTCATGACGCCCACAATCTTCCGATGCTGTTGGCAGGTGGGGGCATGGGTCAGATCAAGGGAGGGCGCCACCTCCGGTATCCCAAGGACACCCCGCTCACGAATCTGTACATGACGGTGCTGAACCAGTTGGGAGTGCCGGTGGAAAGCGTCGGCGACAGTACCGGGCAGGTACGCCATCTGTCCAACGTCTAGTCTCCTAACGCCGGCAAGTCCGACCAAGAACCGCTGTAAAGGCCTCAGACGAGTCGGGGGAGACTCACTAGGGGTGGATCCAACTCCGCATCCGAGGGTAGGCAGCGATCCCTGCGAAGTATTTTCGGATCCAGGTCCTGGGGATCAAGGCAAGCGCGAGGAAGGCGCACGTCGTGAATACACGCCGTGTGAACGTATAGGCTGGGAAAGACCAGATTGCCTCTATCCCTGCCGAGACGATTATCCATCGGCTTTCGCCCGTTATTGGATGATTCGGCGCACCGAAGCGCCACGATAGTATGCGCAACTTGTAGAGACCCGGTCGCACCCGAATATCCGTCGGAGCCAACCACAAGCCATTTCGGCTGGCGTGATGGGCGATTGTTGCGGGCAATTCCAGCTGGCTCAAGAGACGGCTTTGAAGGCTCTCGATATTGCTCCAAACAGCTTGGGACTCATTCGCACCATGTATCCGTCGCTGGCCGAGCACAGCGCTTAGGCCGAGCACTTCTCCGTAGAGCAGTGCCAACATGTTCATGTAGGCGTGGGTCCCATGGCGCCACACGACTTCGTCCATCGGCATAAAGCGCGCCAGAGCGGTCCTGGAATAGGCGCCGCTATTCGGTGAGATGGAGCAGGCGCCGTAGCTTCGAAGGATCTCTTTCGGGGAAAGGCCAAGGTCGACCCCTGTTCCAAATGTAAGGCCCAGAGAGCGGCCGGCAGCATTAACAGCCTCGAGATCAAAGCAGAGAAGCGACAGACCGGGCTTCCATGCCTCAACCAGGCACTCGACGGCGTTAGACAGCAACATATCATCTGAATCTAGAAAGATAACGATTTCGCCGTTGCAGCACTCGTATCCCCGGTTGATGGTGGCTGCCTGTCCCCGGTGCTCTTGAAAGATAAAGCGGCAGCGATCTCGGTATCGCTCCGTCAGGGCACGAGAGCGGTCCGTAGATCCGTCATCCACGATGATCGATTCCACGTGCGGATAGCCCTGCTCGAGCACACTTCGGATTGCATCTCCCAGGAACTCACCGTAGTTGAAATTCTTGATGACTACACTGACCAACGGTGGGTCTTCAGCTTTAGTTTCGCCGTACATCTCATCTGTGATCGTCGCGCCTCGCACACTAGCATTTAGGAAGTAGGGCGTGGAGCATCTAACGATGGATGAAAGGATTGTCGTTTTTTAAGTGGCCACCAGAGACCTGGTATCAAGCGGCCAAACGCGCCCTTCTACCTGCTCCAGAGTAACTCCAAAACGCGCAGCGATAGTAGGGGCTATATCGAGAACCGAAGCGGTCTCTTTGACTCGATGTGGTGTCAGATCTGGCGCGCCATACATCATAAAACCGTGGGGCGTGTGATCCCCCCATTTATCCCACCCAACTAAAGGCATTTCGATCTCACCAATCTTGCTTGAACGTACGCGGAAAATCGGCCCATCGCCATTCCACTCCATGATGATGTCGGGCAAGTGGGCGAGAAATGGACCCGTAAAAATGTCTCTCGTACGCCAGATACCCGCGACGATCTTCTCGCCAGTTTCGACATTCTCCACTTGCTTGAGGTCAGCTATCAGTCTGTCGACGAACCGATCATATTCGGCGCCTGGCTTCACCTGCCCGTTGGGCTGGCGCCCAGCAAGATTAATCCCCACGCAACCATTGTTGGTGTTGGATTTAACGGCGAAGCATTTTCGACGGCTTCTGTCCTTGTTAATCTCTGATTCGACCAGAGGTTCTGCAAAGGTTCGTAGCGAAGCCTTCAAAAACTCTGGCATTCTTCGTCCTATGTTCTGGACGACTTCTCGTACTGATGTGTCGGCCCGCTTCTGTTCTCCTTCGAGCCGTCTGAGAATGTCATCAAGGAGATGGTTTGCGCTGGCGAGTGGCCTCATGCCATGGCTGGATAGGATGAGGACAGGGACCTCCGGCCCCACGCTCTTGAGAAGGGTGCCGATGACGTTGTCCAGCAAGCGATAGATGTGCAGTACAGCATTCCCGAGCTCTGCGACCAGAGCCGCATCGTAATTGGGGTGTTCAGGATCGTGGAGGTGCCAGAGAAAATGGCCGGCGCAGTGGCACTCGGAGAACGTCGTGAGAAAGAGATCCCAGCCACCCTGGTTCAGAAGATCGACGGCCAGAGCTTGTTGACGCTCCAGATTGCTCTGCAGGAGGCGGACCAACTTTCTAGCTCCATCCCGCTGCCTGATCACTTGACTGCTGTTCTGTCGAGGATGCCCACCGTATCTCTTGATCACATCGGACACGAAATCCCTTGGATAGGAATCAATAGGGCCATCGAAGTGGCTGGTCGACCAACCAGTGAGGTGCACGCCGTTCAGCCCCCTACTAGCCGGGAACTTCGGCACATTCAGAACCGCGACGCGCTTGCCGGCTGCACTCAGCTCATCCCAGAACGGTTTCACTGGCAGGTCCCGAGGAAGAAAGCGCCGATTGCGGTAGCCGCCGGGCTCAGTCTGGGTCGTATAGTAGCGGCCTGTATGGCCAGCTCCCAGACCGGAACCGATCGAGGGCCATACGGACCCGGAAAAGACGCCGGGTTGATTTCGGGTTCTTTGGAATCGGGACAACCGTTCGAAAGCTTTGAGCTGGGGTAGGTGACCTTCGCTTGTCCAACGCAGCATCAGATCCACGTCGAGGGCGTCGAACGCAATAAGAAGCAATTGGGTCTTCTTGGCCATGTCGATGTCTAGCTTAACAAATGAAACTCAGCAATCGTAGGCAAGGAGGAGATGCAGGTCTTCCTCGCGATTGAGCTGTAATCTCATTCCTCGGTACTGTCAATTTGAGCGAGTCTCGGCAACAATGAACCCATGGAATCACATCATTCCTTTGCCGATGAACCCTTACGTTGGCGATTAGGGATAGGTGGCTGACCCGCAGACCGATGATGGGAGGGATACCAATATGCTCCGATTTTCGTCACTGAGGTTTCGTAACCCGAGGCAGGTGAAACACGGGATCGTTCTCCTCGTTCTGTCCTTACTGATGGCCTCCACCTGTCGAAGAGAGCTGGGAGAAACGGGTGCTCTATTGTCGGATCTGAATTCGTCGTATCGGTGCTTCTTGATCGAACTGGGACTCGACGATCCCAAGCCTGCCGATTGGAGCGGACATTTGGAGACACCGGAGGGCAACGTTCGCCTGGCACCCTGGCACTTCTCCCGGGAGGATTTGTTGGGACCGGGCCTTTCCTGGAATGCCCGGACCCTGAGGTACGATCCTCGTACTGCTGTTTACTGGGAAGAACCCACTGAGAACCAGATGTTTGTCGGGAAAGATGTCCTCAGGAGCACCAGCGCCTACTCTCGGTTGATGTGGCCGGGTCTGCTGGTGACGACAGAGGGTCCACAGGAGCTGACTCTGAAGACTCCAAAAGGGTCCCTGTCGATCGATACCCGCCAGTTGGAGCCGGGTCTGAGGCGATCCTATCTAGAAGGTCGGGTCGTCGCTAGCCAGGTTCCTCTGTCGCAGGTAATGACTGGAGCGGAGACCTACGACGACTTTCCTGCCCTGTTGGTCGAGGAAGGGAAGTGCAGGATCGGCTGGGTCGAGTACCGAGACAAAGAACAGCGGATCCTGAGCCGTCGCTTGGAAGATCAAACCTGGTCCTCCCAGCTGGAGATCCAGAGAGGCAAGGATCTCTCCGGTCTCCAGATGGTTCGGGGTGGAGAAGGGAGCATCTGGTGGATCTGGTCACAGCAGATCGACGGGAATTGGGACCTCTACGGTCGCTCGCAGCGGAAGGGTGTACTGGAGCCGGTGAAGCGCCTCACCGAGTCTCCTCTCCCCGACCTCTACCCCAGGGCCGCTCCAGGTCCAGATGGTGAGGTCCACCTGGTCTGGCAGGGGTTTCGTGGAGGGCAGTCGGACATCTTCATCAAATCCCTGAAGGCCGGTGTCTGGGGCGCAGAGAGGAAGGTCAGTAGCTCCTCCGCCAACGACTGGAAGCCGGCTCTGACCGTGGATTCCAAGGGTCGTGTCTACGTCGTCTGGGACAGCTATGACCGAGGTGACTACGATCTTCTCCTGAGACGCACGGGGAGGGGAGGCATGGGAGAGATCGTACCAGTGGCTCGCTCCCGGAACTTCGAGGCCTACGCCGACCTGGCGTGTGACGACCAGGATCGGGTCTGGGTTGCCTGGAATGAGACAGGTCCCCACTGGGGAAAGGACTCCGGCTTCTGGGTCGACCGCACGAGACAGACCTTTGAGGACGAGCGCAGTATCCGCGTCGCGGTCTACCAGGGAGACCGCTGGAGTCGTCCGATCGCAGATTTGTCCGATGTTCTTGAATCGTACTTTTCTGAGTTGTCACGCAGCGGACTGCGGCTCTATCGTCCCCCCAACACAGAGCAGATCCGATTCCGTAACGACAACGATCTGCCTCGTCTGGTTTGGGACAGTCAGGGTCGCATGTGGCTCTTTTTTCGCCACCAGCAGTCGACTGCCGGTGACGGGTCCAACTACCGCCCGGCCTGGGAGGTGTACGCAACCTTCTATCAGGGCTCCTCCTGGGCTACTCCGTTCGTGCTGCCCCACAGTGCGGGGAGACTGAATATGCCGTTGGGACTGGATGGCTCTGCCGAGGGGACTCTCTGGATGGCCTGGCTTACAGATCACCGCTCAATTCACGAGTCCTATCCCGACTCCGGCTCTTTGCAGGAGGATGTCGTGGTGGGAAGGTTGGATCTCTCCGGCCAGGTAAGGGCTCAACAATTGGAGCGTTACCAGGGGATAGACGAGCCGATCAAGCCCTACCATGCCGACGAGCCAGGTGATCTATCCCGGATCCGGGCTTACCGCATTGGCCTGGATGAGAAGACCTACCGAATTGTTCGAGGAGACATGCACCGACATACCGATTACTCCGGCGACGGGGCGCTGGACAGCTCGTTGCATGAAACCTACCGCTATGCCCTGGACGCCGCATCACTGGACTTTCTGGCTATTACGGACCACCACCCTGGAGAATATGTCTGGTGGGAGACTCAGAAGTCGGTAGAACGCTTCCATATTCCTGGTACCTTTGTCCCGTTGCTGGGATACGAACGAAACCTGGGCTATCCCAATGGTCATCGAAACGTGGTTTTTGCCGGCAGGGGTGCACCGGTCCTGAAGGCTGGGCCCGAGGAGCGCTCCGGGAATGTAGACACTGGAACGGTTCTTTACGACTATCTCAGGAAGTACCGGGGGCTCTCCATGCCTCACACCTCAGGAACGCCTACCATGGGAACTGATTGGCGGGATCATGCTGGAGACGTGGAGCCGTTAGTGGAGATTTTTCAGGGTGACCGGACCTCTTACGAGTATCCAGGAGCCCCGCTGGCAGCGGTTCGAGAGGATGCGTCAACTCATCGGGGTGGATATCTGGAAGAGGGTTTCGTCTGGAAGGCTTGGGAGAAAGGATATCGGTTGGGAGTCCAGGCCAGCTCCGACCACTGGTCGACTCATTACTCCTACGCCTGTCTGCTGGTGGAGCGCTTCGATCCGGAAGGCTTGATGGACGCCATGCGGCGGCGCCACGCCTACGCTGCCACCGACAACATCATTCTCGACTTCCGGGCGGAGGAGAGCGATCGGACCTACATCATGGGTGATGCCTTCGATGCGGTTTCCAGCCCCACTCTGCGGCTGCACGCCGAAGGAACCAATTCGATAAAGGACGTGGTGCTGATCCGGGACAATCACGTCGTCTATTCCCAGACACCGAATCAACGGCAGGTCGATTTTTCCTTTGTGGAAGCCGACCTAAGCCCCGCTACCCACTTCTACTATGTCCGCATCCAGCAGTCAGACGGACACGTCGCCTGGTCCTCACCCATCTGGGTCACCTACCGGTGACCTGACGTAGCTTTGGTCTCCAGGCCGAAGTATCTTCATCGGAACTGTCCGGTTGGAAGTCGAATGATATCAATCGGGCATTCACAGTTCCCGTAAGAAACTGTTCCTCCACGGCAGGTACAGTAGCTGCCCATGTCCCAAGTGTCTTCCTGGGAGTCTATTGGGAACGTCCGCAATGTGGGTCAAAGCGAGATTCCTGGTCTCGTCTGGCGGATCGAGCATCCTTGCTGGCCCTTTTTACCCATGCTATTGTTCCCGGAAGGGAAAACTTTTCTCCTCAAACGACCGGACTTGTTGAGGAGTTTCGAACCATGAGAAACCAGCCGGCAATGCGTCCCTCTTTCCTATATTGTGCATGGATCCATTTTTCAAACCTAGCAGCCTGTCGGACTTTCGAGGTCACACCGAACGGGCATCATTAGTGTATGGCGAATCGATTTAGAACAGTAGATCGAGAGACTCCTTATCTGTTTCCTCCTTCGGTGCAGGAATGGCTGCCGGAGACGCATCTGGCTCGCTTCGTGGTGGAGGTGGTGAGCAAGCTGGAGTTGAGGAAGTTGGAGGATTCCTACACGAAACGGGGATCGGAAGGATACCATCCGGCGGTGATGCTGGCGTTGTTGTTTTACGGGTATGCGACGGGGGTGTTTTCGAGTCGGAAGTTGGAGCAAGCCACCTACGATTCGGTGGCGTTTCGCTACCTCGCCGGCAACACGCATCCGGATCACGACACCATAGCCCATTTCCGAAAGCGGTTTTTGGAAGAGCTGAAGCCGCTGTTTGTGGAGATCTTGCTGCTGGCCCAGGCGATGGGATTTCTGAAGTTGGGCCGAGTGAGTTTGGATGGCACGAAGGTCAAAGCCAATGCCTCCAAGCACAGTGCGTTGAGCTGGGGGCACATCCAGAAACTGGAAGCGCGGCTGCGAGAAGAAGTGGACGAGTTGATGCAGCTGGCCGAGGAAGCGGATGGACGAGAAGAAACGGAAGGGATGGACATCCCGGCCGAGCTGGCGCGGCGGGAAGCACGGTTGAAAGCGATCGATCAAGCGAAGCAGAAGCTGGTCGAGCGGGCGGCCGAGCGGCAGGCGGCCGAGCACGCCGAATATGAAGGGAAGGTGGCCAAGCGGCAAGCCCAGAGGAAAAGGGGAAACAAACCGAAGGGTCGCGAACCCAAACCGCCCCGAGGAGGAATCCGAGACCAGGATCAGATCAATCTGACGGATGAAGATTCTCGGATCATGCCGGTCTCGGGCGGGGGATTTGAGCAATGCTACAACGCTCAGGCCCTGGTGGATAACGACAGTCTGTTGATTGTGGCCGTTCATGTCACGCCAAACGCCAATGACAAGAAAGAACTGAAACCGGCCCTGGCGGCGCTGCACGCATTGCCGGAGTCGTTGGGTCGGCCCCAGGAGCTGCTGGCCGACAACGGCTACTTCAGTGGTGCCAACGTGGAGCTTTGTAGCGAGCATGCGGTCCTTCCCTATATTGCGGTCGAGCGGGAAGCCCACCACTTGCCGCCGAACGAACGCTGGAAAGAACCGGAGCCACCCGGGGAAGACGCCGATGCGGTGGAGCAGATGAGATACCGGTTGAAGACCCCGGCGGGTCGAGCCATCTACGGGCAACGCAAAGCTGTCCCCGAGCCCGTCTTTGGGATCATCAAATCGGTGATGGGCTTTGCGCAGTTCTCTCTCCGAGGAGCGGAGGCGGCAGACGGGGAGTGGACTCTGGCCAGCATCGCCTGGAATCTGAAAAGAATGTACAACCTCGCCTGCCGCCAGCCGAAGCTGGCCCGTGCCACCCTCTGAAGAGGTGGGCCAGGTCGTTTCAGCGGCCAAATCACCGCCGCAGATCAGACGATTCATCGATTTCGTGCTTGGTCGTGCAAGACTTTGGATCAAACGTCAAATTTCAGAAGTGCCTGTGAGTCAAGTCCGACAGGCTGCTAGGAGGTTGAAATGCAATCAAGACCTCTCGAAGGCTTCGCAATCATCTGCGTCCTGGCCATGATCTTGTTCCTCGCGGCATGTGGAGGGGGCGAGGAGCCAGCAGCTACAGAACCAGCAGCCGCAGAACCAGCAGCCGCAGCATCAGAAGCAGCACCGGCAGCAGCAGAAGCGGCAACAGAGGCAGGAGAAGCAGCAGCGGAAGCGACAGGAGAAGAGGCGGCAGAAGGAGAAGAGGAGGAAGGTGAAGGCCATGAGGCTGAAGGGGAAGCTGGCGAGGGTGAGGCTGGCGAGGGTGAGGCTGGCGAGGGCGGTTGAACACAATAAATAAGAGGTTTGATGACGCCAAGTTGGGAGGAGGTATGCATTTGCCCGACGCGCCAAAGTGGGACAGTCGAGCCAGAAGATGATTGACCTGTCGGAGCAGCACGCAGGCTGAGCACAGCCTTGATCCTGTCCTTCTCCGTTTCAGTGTCTCCGAGATCCGAGCGTTTTGATTTAGGCAGCCCCCGAAAGTATAATTCGGGGTATCTCGAAGTAGCGCTACCATGTGTTCTAGATTCTTTTTAAACATTCCTCTATTCGCGACACTATGGAGCACGCTTCCGGCCGCCGAGCTGCCGTCCCCGGACTTCGAAAGGGATGTCCGGCCCATCCTGGAAAAGAACTGCCTGCAGTGCCACGGCGAATCAACTCCTCAAGCGCAGCTGGATCTGCGGACGCCTGAGACCCTGCTGGCTGGGGGTAAGTCGGGCTCAGCGCTGGTACCAGGTGATTCGAGCGAAAGCCTTCTGGTGAGCAAGGTAACCTCTGGTTCCATGCCTCCGGGAGATAGCCGTTTGTCCGATGAAGAGATCTCCTTGATTCGACTCTGGATCGATCGCCAGGGCACGCAGACGAAACTGGCGAGGGCTACCGAGAAGGACGTTCTTCCGATTTTTCAGATGCACTGTGTCAACTGCCACGGAAAGAGTAAGCAGGAGGGGGGACTCGATTTGAGCACCCAGGCCGGCCGCCTCAAGGGAGGCGACTCGGGTGCGGCCCTCATCCCTGGAAAGCCCGGCAAGAGTCTGCTTTACGCTCGCATTCTTGCGCGTGAGATGCCGCCCCTGGACGAGATTCGCCCCCCCACAACAGCCGAGGTGGAGACTCTCCGTCAGTGGATCGAGGCCGGCGCTCCTGCCGACCCGGTTTCGCGCGCTGAGGCTGAGGAGTCGGCTGTCAGCCAGGAAGATCGCGATTTCTGGTCTTTCCGCCCTCCCCAACGCCCGGAAGTCCCCAAGGTCAGTCAGCAGGAGCTGGTTCGCAATCCCATCGACGCCTTCTTGCTGCGGCAGCTGGAGTCCAAGGACCTGGGTTTCTCGCCGGAGGCTGAGCCTCTTGTCCTGCTCCGTCGAGCCTACCTTGATCTGACGGGCATGCCCCCCACACCCACTGAGGCTCGCGCCTACCTGGAGGATCGAGGAGCGTCGGGCTATGAACGACTGATCGATCGGCTTCTGGATTCTCGAGGCTATGGTGAGCGCTGGGCTCAGTACTGGCTGGACCTTGCTGGCTACACCGACTCCGAGGGGATTGTCGACGAAGACAAAGTACGTCCTCATGCCTGGCGTTATCGCGACTACGTGATCCGAGCTCTCAACCGCGATACACCCTATGACCGATTTCTCACCGAGCAGCTGGCCGGCGACGAACTGGTCGACTACAAGAAGGAAGAGAAGGTCACCCAGGATTTGATCGACACTCTGGCGGCAACTGGATTCCTGCGCCTCACGACCGATGGCACCTATGCTCAGCCCAACCGATCCCTGCAGGACAAGATGGATGTCATTGCCGATGAAATGCAGGTTCTGGGTTCGTCGCTACTGGGTCTTACGGTGGGCTGCGCACGTTGTCATGATCACAAGTACGATCCCTTGACACAGCGGGAGTTCTACAGCCTCAGCGCGATCTTCCAGACCGCCCTGGACCCTTATGACTGGCGTCCGCCCACCGAGCGGGTACTCCCTACCGCCCTAGAGTCGGAACTGAAGGCCGTCGAGTCGCACAACGCCCCTCTCAAGATCCAGCTCGAGAAGCTGGAGGCTGAGCTGAAAGAAAAGGCCCGTCCCTTCAAGGAGAAGTTTCTGAAGGAAACCCTGGCCGCCCTACCCGGGGACGTCCGGGATGATCTCAAGGCGGTGGCGGCAACCCCAAAGGAAAAACGGACCGGGCTTCAGCGATATCTGGCCCGTAAGTTCAAGGATGCGGTCGAGCCTTCCTACGCCGCATTGGGGGACCGATTTCCAGAGTTCAAGAAGTACGCGGCCGAGCCACAAAAGTCGATCGAACATATCAAGAATGTGAAATACGGCTCCGAGACCAATTTCAAGGACAAGACCAAGTTCCTGCTGAAGCCTGGTATCCGAGCTCTCTACGAGATGGGGGGCGAGCCCTCTCCAGCTTATCTCCTGAAGCGAGGTCAAGCTCAATCGGTCGGCGAACGTGTCTACCCGAGTGTCCCGGCAGTCCTCAATCGAACCGAGCTCACGCCCTACCGTCCGGTCAAGGTACCGGGAAGGGACACGAGTGGGAACCGTCTGGGATTGGCTCGTTGGTTGACCCAGCCCAACCATCCATTGACCTCACGCGTGAAGGTCAACCGGATCTGGTCGCACCACTTCGGACGCGCCCTGGTGACTTCGCCCGGGAATTTCGGCCGAACCGGATCGAAACCGTCGCATCCGCAGCTCCTGGACTGGCTGGCCACTGAGTTCGTAGCTCGAGGCTGGAGCCAGAAGGCCATGCACCGCCTGATCATGACATCCACTGCCTACCGGCAGAGTTCTCGTGTGGGTCGAAGGGCGCGCGAGG
The DNA here is from genome assembly GCA_965219005.1 of Acidobacteriota bacterium. Taxonomy (GTDB): domain Bacteria; phylum Acidobacteriota; class UBA6911; order RPQK01; family JAJDTT01; genus CAUZIZ01. The sequence continues at coordinate 2,655,194 of CBDCMS010000004.1, forward strand.
GTGATCCCGACAACGTTCTTCTGTCGCGGATGCCTCTGCGACGCCTGGACGCCGAAGCTCTTCACGATTCTGTGCTGCGGGTCACGGATCGTCTGGATCCGACGCCCTTCGGAATCCCAGTCGCGGTGGAAGAGAAACCCAGTGGTGAGGTGATCCCCGAAGCTACGGAGAGGGGCTGGAGACGGGCTATCTACCTACTGAAAAGACGTCGAATGCCGGTCTCCGCCCTGGAGGCTTTTGATTATCCAGTGATGATGCCCAATTGTGACGAGCGTCGGCATTCCACCGTGGTCGTCCAGGCACTCCAGCTGATGAACAGCGAGCTGATGCGGAATCACGCACGCTATCTGGCTGGTCGCCTCATGGATCAAGCGCCGGGTGATCCTGAGAAGCAGATTGAGAACCTCTATCTGCGGGTACTGACCCGCTATCCCAGAGCGGACGAGAAACAGAGAGTGCTGGCATCGCTCGACACTCTAGGTGAGGAATGGAAAGTCCATTTGGAGAAGAGAAACGAGGCGGGACCCAGAGGCCCGACGGCAGATTGGTCGGCATTGAGTTCGGTGGCTTTGACCCTGCTCAACTCGGCGGAGTTCCTGTATATTGACTGAGCGAGGCGCGAAATGACTCTCCATCAAACCGGGAGCCTGGGTACGAGGCGAGATTTCTTCTCCCGAATTGGAGATGGCCTTCATGGAGCGGCGCTGGCGTACCTCCTGCAGCAGGATCTATTTGCCTCGGCAAAGCCTGACCAGGCTGCCCCCCGATTCGACCTGAAACTCCGTCCTCCACATTTCGAGCCCAAGGCTCAGTCGGTGATTCACCTGTTCATGAACGGGGGTCCCAGCCAGGTGGACCTCTTCGACCCAAAGCCGACTCTGGATCGGATGGCCGGAGCCGCGGCACCGAGGGACCTCCTGAACCAGATTGAAAACATGGATCAGGCGGGGACCCTGATGCCCTCGCCCTACAAGTTTTCCCGACACGGAAAGTGCGGCATGGAGCTCTCCGAGCTCCTCCCCCATACCGCCAAAGTCGTGGATGACATTACGCTGATTCGTTCCCTGTACGGGGAGCATTTCAACCACGAGCCTTCTATCAACCTCTTTCACACCGGCCGCCTCATCTCGGGTCGTCCTACACTGGGCGCCTGGGTGACATACGCATTGGGTACCGAGAATCAGAATCTTCCAGGTTACGTGGTGCTCGACGATAAGAATCTTCCGGTCAATGGAATCCAGAACTGGCAGTCCGGCTGGCTGCCTCCGGTTTTCCAGGGCACTCGTTTTCGCGAGAAGCACCCGGCAGTGCTCAATCTCAGCCCCAAGCAGGAACTGCCCAATCCTCTGGTCGAGGCGGAGCGCTCGCTGCTGCGCAACCTGGACCAATCGCACCGCAGGGACCGTCCCTGGCAGCCGAATCTGGATGCCCGTATCTCCTCCTACGAGCTGGCCGCTCGGATGCAGCTAGCTGCCAGCGATGCCCTGGACCTGTCCAAGGAAAGCGAGGCCACCAAGGAGATGTATGGCCTCAACAACCAGGTCACCGCTTCCTATGGCAGGCGTTGTCTGATGGCGCGTCGGCTGATAGAGCGAGGTGTCCGCTTTGTCCAGATTTTTATCGAGTACCAAATCTGGGATAACCACAGCGATTTGAAGAAAAATCTGGAATACTGCTGCGGCAAGACCGACCAACCTTCGGCCGCGCTGGTCCAGGACCTGAAGCAGAGAGGATTACTGGACAGCACCCTGGTGATCTGGGGAGGCGAATTTGGGCGTATGCCCATCTCCCAGGTTCGGGCTGGCGCCGACGTAGGCCGAGACCATGGGCCGGATGGCTTCAGCATGTGGATGGCCGGTGGAGGCGTCAAGGCAGGTTATATCCACGGCGCCACCGACGACATCGGGCACAAGGCTGCCCAGGACCGAGTCAGCGTGCACGACTTTCATGCAACCTTCTTGAACCAGATGGGCCTGGACCACCGGAAGCTGGTTTACAATCGGCACGGTCTGGAAGAAAGGCTGACCGATCAGTATCCGGCCAGGGTGGTAGAGGAAATCCTGACCTGATTCCCAAGCATTTCGGCGTTTCTTTCCTGCTCTATACTGGAACCGGATGACCGAGAGCAGGAGTTTGACTATGAGAATTGGATTCGATCCGCACAGCTATGAATGGATTGAAGATTGGGCGCGTATTCCTGATGATACGGCGCTCAGGGAGGGGTGGTCTCACCATGGGTTCGCTTGCACCTCTGAGAATGCCCTGATCGGTTTTCATCCAGGGAAGTCCTCCGTTCTGGTGTTCAATCAGCAAGGCGTTCTGATCAGGGAATGGCCCATAGATCTGGCGGAAGGACATGGGCTGACTCTCTCTCACGAAGGCGGTGAGGACCGACTCTGGGTAGTCGACAATGGAAGCAAGAAGCTCAAGCGCGACGGCTATGATAATCCGCCGGGAAGCGACCAGATTTCTGGCCGTGTTGTTAAGTTTTCCCTGCAAGGAGAGGTCCTGGCGCAGCTGGAGAAGCCGCACCTGCCCGTCTACGAGGAGACCAGGTTCTCGCCGACAGGGGTTGTGGTCAATGAGGAAGTGCGCGGAGGCAATGGCGATGTCTGGGTCGCCGATGGCTATGGAGCCTATCTGGTTCACCGATTCGATAAGGAAGGACACTACCTGGGTTCCCTCAGTGGTGAGGAGGGTGCGGGCCGCTTCGATTGTCCGCACGGGATCTTCATCGACCGGCGAAAATCTGAGCCGGAGCTCTATATAGCCGACCGCAGCAACGGTCGCTTTCAGGTCTACGACCTGGAGGGGGTCTTTAAACGAGCCTTCGGATCCGAATTCCTGACCACACCCAGCGCCATGGTTACGTACCAGGATGTCATGGTAGTTGCCGAGCTGCGTGCCCGGCTCACCCTGTTGGACGTCGAGGACAGATTGTTGGGTTACCTCGGTGACAACGAGTCGGTTTCCTATCTGGATGGCTGGCCCAACACCGTTAACGCCCGAGGCCAGATCGTTCCCAGCGATCGTCTCGAAGCGGGGAAGTTCAACAGCCCTCACGGTCTAGGAGTGGACCACGAGGGGAACCTCTACGTTTCCGAGTGGCTCATCGGTGGTCGTTACATCAAGCTGGCCCGCTGCCCGCTTTGACCGCGTTGCACTAGCCCCAGTCGACAAAGAAATTCTTGGGTAGAAGATAGGGAAGATCCTGCTGTTGTCCAGCTCTCTCCTCGGAACTTGCCCCATGTTGCCGGCAAGTCAAGTCGTTCGCGGCTCTGTCGGGCGCAGCTGTTTCCGGTACTGTTCACTGATCACTGCACTACTGATCACTGCACCACTGATCACTATCCAAGCTCAGAAGCTACGCCGTTTCCAGGAGAAACGTTGGCATGTTGATACCCTGGTAGGGCTGATACTCCCCGCGGACCTGGCAGAAATGGAGCTCGCAGTTGCGGGCACCCCAGCTGTACATCTTCTGCACCAACTGGGACTGATCAACGGGTAGGATCAAGATAGGAGATTTTCCCCGGTGCAGGTCGAGCTCACTGAAGATGAGGGGCGCGGCCTCTGCATCGGTCTGCATGACTCCGGGTCCGAGCATGTTGAAAGCAGGGTGAGAAGAGGAAGCGAGGAAACCTTCGATGTTTCCGGGGGAGCTTTCGTAGATCGAAGTGTGCCAGAAGCCCAGGGAGTTCTCGATGCAAAAGCGGTAGTCCTCCTCTCGGGAAACGCCGCTTACCCGCAGCTCCAGTGCGGCCATGGCGGGAATGTCTTCCAGCCTTGCCTGGCGGACCCTCTCCAGTCCAGCTGGCGGGTCCTGGAGGCCCAGTTTAGGCACTTGCAACATCATGTCCTGGTAGGCCTGGTAGGGCACGAATCCAGCCTGATTGTATAGTGAAAACGAGTCCAGATTCAGGGCACTCTGGGTGAGGCGAAGCGCCCTGTAACCCTCCCGATCGGTGAAGTCACAGATATACTTGAGCATCTCTCGTCCCGCCCCATGACCGAAGTAGTTGGGATGAACGGTCATGATTCCGAGGCCGACGTGAGACTCGCGTGGATGGTAGAAGCAGGAACCCATCAAGCGTGAGGTACGGGGATTCTCGGCGAGGACACATCGGCTCGTCCCGATGCCGCTGTAGACCTGATAGAATACCTCGGTTACCTTTGGAGAGCCCTGAAAAGGCTGACCCATTCCGCGCAGGCCGTACCAAGCGTTAATCGAGGCATAGATCAGTTCCGAGACTTCTGATTGATCATCAGGCGTCATTTGGCGGAGGCGCAACGAATCCATGAAGAAGTGCCTTTCTACTCCGGCTATTCCAGCCTTTCTCTTACCACAACCAGACCTCACAAACCATGTCTTCGCCTGCCGGACTGTGTCCAGCACTGCGCTGAGTGCAAAACGTCCCTTCGAGTGCTCCGGGACACCCTCATAGCAGAAACGAGGTGAATAGGAGAACAAGCATGGCTGGAGATTTCCAAATCCTGGATGACGGTTCCATCCTGGTGACCTTCTATGCTACTCAGCTGGACCACGTCATCCACCAACGCTATGTAAGGTTGGTTGTTTGACTGAATGCTACGCGTCGCTGTTTCCTGCTATGATCGACCCATGGCAGCGAATAGGGCGAGGGACGAGTCGCCCCAGATGGCGCTAGTACCTCCGGCGTCGGACGAATCCCTCGAAGCCGACGGCGTTCCTGGGAACGCTTCTCTGTCGTCCCAGACTACGGAACAGCCGGAGTCGGAAGAGCACCAAACGCATATCTCAGCCGATAACGAGAAGTCGGTGCCTCTTCCAGATCGCTACGTCGGACAGACCACCGAATCGGGGCAAGCGGTACTCAGCTGCCGTGAAACTCCCAACATCATGGTGCAGGTTGAGCGGGGGCTGACCGTCTCGACGGCGAACGCTCGCAAGATAGACCCAGGCGCGATATTCCTGGATGGTGCGGCCCAAGGCCCACCCTTCCTGGATACTGAAAAACACATCTACAATCTAGATCACCACGAGGGCTGTGTCCGTTCCTTCACGCTGTCGAGCTGCGAGCAGGCCTACATCATGGTTCGAAAAGGGCTTCAGCTGCGCGAGCGCGACTGGAGAATCCACGCTAACGAGCCGGACCTGGACACCCTCTTAGCGATCTGGATCATACTCAATCATCCCCGACTCAACGATGAAGCGGGAGAGATTCGTAACAAGATCCTGCCTCTGGTTCGACTCGAAGGAGTCATCGATGTCCATGGCCTGGAAATGCAGGAACTGGCCTGCCTTGCTCCTGAAAGGCACGAGGAAGCGAGCGCTCAGATCGCGCAGTTGATGGAACAGGAGATCGCGCTTAAGAAGAGCGGAGAGTGGGCCGAGATCAGCTTTGTGGACTACACGGTGGAGCGGCTGCGCCAGATCGACTCCATGGTTTACTCGCCCTTCCATTTCGATGCTTTCAAGATTATTGACGAAATCGCACGCGTCAAGATCACCGAAGCCCACATCGCCGTAATCTGTCACTCGCAAGCGGGAATCTACGAAGTGGAGCAGCAGCTGATGGAAGTCCATCAGGATCGCCTCGGAATCATCGTCCTCCAGAGAAGCGAAGGCCAATACACACTGCGCCAGGGAAACCTGTTTCTGCCCGTGAACCTGCAGCGCGTTTATTCCCAGCTGAACCTGATCGATCCCGGCGCTAAAGGCGACGATCGATGGGGCGGTTCCGACGATATCGGTGGCTCTCCCCGAGACAGGGGAACCCGGCTCACGGTACGCCAGATTGGAGATGCCCTCCTCCGCGCCTTCCACAAGCCTACCCCCATGGAGGTCCTCTCGGCATCGGTCATGGCTCTGTCCATGACTTTTGTAGGGCTACTCACGAGCTGGGTGGCTACCCACTTTTGGGACGACCGGATCGCTGCCTTTTCAACGGCTCTAAGCATCACTAGTGTTCTTTTGCTTTTCTTTTTTGCACGGCAGTACCCACGCCTCTATGGACTTCGTCTTCCCCTGGGTCGAGATTGGCTGCTGCTTTTACCGGGCGCCCTCGTAGGTGGTGCGCTGGGCGGAAGCTGGTTTCCGACTGGTCTGATCGAGGGTCGGGGCAATACGGACGTGGGTTTGGAGTTGTTGCTGTGGCCATTGTTACTTGCAGGGGCAGCCGAGATCTTTTTCCGCTCGGTCGCACATGGAGTACTGACCGATGAGCTACGCCCTCAGCGTCACGGTGGACGTTGGTTTCTGTCCTGGCCGGCTTTGGCCTCAGCCGCGCTTTACTCAGCGGCATCGATGACGGGGTTGGTGCCGCGTCTGGACGTGTTCTCACATCTTTGGCAGCAGTGGTGGCTACCTCAGGGCATGGCTGCTATCGGCCTTCAATTGACGGGAACACTGCTCTTCGGGATCTGTTGTGCGATGGCACGCGAACGCTCGGAAAGCATCGTCGCCGCACTGATTTTTCACTGGCTCTGTATCCTGCTCCTGTTGAGCTGGTTTCTGATGTAGACCGTCGACTCGACAGACGACCACGGTGGTCTGAAAAAGGAGGATCTCTTAGTGTGACTGCTGGCTTCGTGGCTACAGCCGAGAACTTTCAAGGTGGCACTGCTTCGACTCCGGTGTTCACTTTGAATCATCCTTGATCGCTGACAGGGCTGTGCCGGATCTGTCGGATTGGAACTTCCCGAGCCAGAGCCCCAACCCCTCGCTCGCGCTTCAGGCTTCCATGATTTTCGCCTTCATTGGTGCGACTTGTCGTTGAAGTTTCAGTACCAATGGCAGTCACAACCATCCTTCTGATTCTGCTCTCTGCCACGATCCATGTGGGGTGGAATCTGCTCGTCAAGTCGAGTGGAGACCCACGCGCCTTCAGTGCCGTCAAGGGCATTATCATCGCCGTCATCGGTGCTGCTGTGTTGCCGATGGTACCGCTTGCCAGTTTTCCAGAGGAGCTCTGGTTCTACGCCATCCTGTCGGGCCTGATCCATGCGGTCTACATCCTGGCCCTTAGCAGTGCCTACCGGACTGGCGACCTGTCGGTCGTCTACCCGATCGCACGATCTTCTCCGGCCTTCGTAGCAATGGCGGCTTATCTGACCTTGGCGGAAAGTATTTCCACCAGAGGGGCTTTGGGGATTGGGCTGGTGGCCGCCTGTATCGTCTTGCTCCACTTGAGGCCGGCTGAGGGTGATTCTCAGGCAAGATCTCGGCACGTCGCCGGTGTTCGTTGGGCCCTCCTGACGCTGGCATCAGTGGTTGCCTATTCGCTAGTCGACAAGGCGGCCATGGTGGTCTTCGCCCAGGTGGATGCCCTGAAACCTGTGATGCGGGGGCCCGTTTACTTTCTGATCGAGAGCGTGATTTCCTTTTCTCTCTACGCCATCTATATCTGGTGGCAAGCGGCGTCCAGCATCCGCGTGGTTGCGAGAGAGCAAATGCCGAAAGCCATCCTGGCGGCACTCGGAACACTGGCGTCGTACAGCCTGATCCTTCACGTCATGCAGACTGAGAAGGTGAGCTATGTAGTCACTCTCAGGCAGTCCAGTATGCTGATTGCGGTGCTGGTCGGGTGGCTCTGGCTCAAGGAGACGCGGGGAGCCTTCAGGCTCACCGTTGCCGCCGTGATGGTGCTGGGTCTGTCCCTGGTTGCGACGGCCGTGTAGGCTCTACCGCAAAGGCTCCTAGGCTAGAATCTCCTGGATCAGGTTCCCGGAGACGTCGGTCAAGCGAAAGTCTCGTCCCTTGTGGCGGAAGGTCAGTCGGGTGTGATCGAGTCCCAGCAGATGAAGGATGGTGGCCTGGAGATCGTGCACATGTATCGGTTTTTCGACGACGTGGAAACCGAGTTCGTCGGTTCGGCCGATGGTCTGGCCGACCTTGAGACCGCCCCCGGTCAACCACATGGTGAAGGCCTGAGGGTGATGGTCCCGGCCCATTTTCCTTCCCAGCGAGGGGTTGCTTTCGACCATGGGGGTACGCCCAAACTCACCGCCCCAGACGACCAGGGTCCGATCCAGCAGACCTCGCTGCTTCAGGTCTTTGACCAGCGCTGCGGTCGCGCGATCTGTAATGCCACACTGCTCTTGAAGTCCGCCATAAACGTCGCTGTGGTGGTCCCAACCACTATGATAGACATTCACAAAGCGGACACCGCGCTCGATCAGCCGACGTGCCATCAGGCAGTTGTTGGCGAAGGAACTCTTGCCCGCTTCAACGCCGTACATCTCTAGCGTTCTCTTGTCTTCCCCCGAAAGATCCAGCAGATCTGGAGCGCTGCTCTGCATCCTGTAGGCCATTTCGTAGGCGCTGATGCGGGTTGAAATCTCGGGATCGCCAACTGTGTGCGCGTGGTATTGATTGAGCTCCCGGATCAGATCCAGGGAGTCCCGCTGGAGCCGATCGTCGAATCCGGGCGGGTTGTTGACGTTGAGAACGGGTTCGCCCTGAGAACGGAAGGGAACACCCTGATAGACGGTGGGGAGGAATCCACATCCCCAATTCGCTTGACCTCCACTGGTGCCCGATCCTGAACTCAAAACGACGAAGCCCGGTAGGTCTTCGGACTCACTCCCCAGACCGTAGGTCACCCAGGAGCCCATGCTGGGGCGGCCCAACCGTGGCGAACCGCTATTCATGAAGATCTGGGCCGGAGCGTGGTTGAAGACATCCGTCGTCATCGACTTGATGACAACGATGTCATCGACGATCTCTCTGAGATGAGGAATGATCTCCGAGATTTCGGTTCCGGATTGTCCCCATCGCGCGAAAGAGAAGCGCGAAGCCATCAGATTGGCGTCTCGCTCGATGAATGCGTAGCGTTGGTCTTTGACGACCTCGGCAGGGACCGGATTTCCGTCATACTTGCTCAGCGCAGGTTTGTAATCAAACAGGTCGAGTTGACTGGGAGCACCGGCCATGAAAAGGAAGATGACGCGATCGACCTGAGGCGCGTAGTGGGGTGGCCTCGTAAGAAGCGATTGTGATTTCTGCAGCTGCGCCGAAAAAACTCGTGGACCGGCGAAAAGCGAGGCCAGAGCGATCTTGCCCAGGCCCACGCCGCATTCCTGGAAGAAATGCCTCCGGGTCGTTTCTCTTAGCCATCGCTCATGCACAATAACCCTTTTCGAGCTGCGCCTAACTAGAACTAATCCTTTGAAATTGTTCCGTCCAGATTGAGAAGAACTCGGGCAACGGTTGTCCAGGCCATTAGCTGCTTGTGGTCGACTCCAGGGGGCACCGCGCCCATCTCCGAGATGATTTTTGCCAGATCGACCTCTCCCCCACGGATTCTTGCCATTTGATTATGGTAATACAACTCGACCGCCTCCGCCTCGGCCGGTGCCGGATAGCGTGAAATACAGCGTTGGAATGCGTAGCGGATCCGACCCGAAATCGAGGTCGGTGCCGCCTTTAGGATGTTGAGAGCAAAAGCCCGTGCCGCTTCTACAAAGACAGGATCGTTCAACAGGGTCAGTGCCTGCAGCGGCGTATTGGAGCGGTTTCTACCCACACAGGTCGTGTCGCCTGAAGGGGCGTCAAAGGTGGTGAAGGCAGGATAGGGCGTTGTTCTCTTCCAGAACGTATAGAGTCCGCGCCGGTAGCGGTCCTGGCCTTTGCTCACCTGCCAGTCTACGGTGCCAAAAGCGAGCTTGGTAAAATCCTGAGGCTGTGGCGGGAAGACACTGGGACCTCCGATCCTGCGATTCAAGAGGCCGCTAACAGTCAAGGAGATGTCTCGGATCGTCTCCGCGTCTACTCGAAAGCGGGGGCCTCGGGCATAGAGGGAGTTGTCCGGATCTCGCTCCAGCAGGCCTGGGCTGACCGTTGACGTCTGACGGTAAGTCGCTGACATCACGATCAGTTTATGCATGGCTTTCAGATCCCATCCGCGGTCCATGAATTCCAGCGCCAACCAGTCCATGAGGTCGGGATGTGTGGGCGGGTCGCTGCGCATCCCGAAGTCGTTTGGACTGGATACGATCCCACGACCAAAGTAGCGGGACCAGAGGCGATTCATTGTTACCCGAGCCACCAGGGGGTTGTCCCTGCTTACCAGCCACCGGGCAAACGACAAGCGGTTTCGGGGTTGACTCTCAGGCCAGGGATGTAGCAGTCGAGGCACCGCAGCTGATACCTTCTCGGTCGGGTTCAAGAACTCTCCGCGATGATGAAGTCGGGTGACACGAGGGACTTTACGCTCCTCCATTACCAGGGTGTTCGGGTGTTGGGGCAGGGAAGCTCGTAGCTTCGCAATCTCGAGGTGCCGTTCTTCCAGATCGGGGGACTGGAGTAGAAAGAACTGCCTGAGTGGCTCGTCCTCTTGAGCGGAAGCAGTTTCGGATTTCAACAAGAGGTCTTCCAGCTGCGCGGTTAGACCGGAGACACGGAGAGGAGCTTTATCTGCGGTCAGCGAGACTCGAAAACGTCCAATGGTGTGTGTGTGGATATGATTCTGAACCAGCGTGACCCCGAGTCTTTCACCTTCGGATAGCCGAATCGGATGCTGGAACTCAAAAACGGCGTTCTGCGGAGCTCCCTTGTCCAGCTGGATCGACCAACCCGTTTCGCGATCTCCGTCAGTAGTCAGGCCTGAATGTAGGTGCCGGTGGAAGGAATCTGCGCTGGCTCTGACTATCGGATGACGTTCTGAGAATCCTGCGCTGGTCGAGGAAATCGACCGCACTACGATCTCGCTGAGCAGGAAGTTGCCTTCTTCCATGACGGTTCCTCTTCCCGGCCCACCTCCGGGTAGACTCGGATGTTCCAAGAACTCGAGACGGAGTCCAGCAATTGAATCCGGCGGTGGATCGAGCTCAAAGGAATAGGTATCCCGGTCCGGTCGGTCGCCGCTAGCGAGAACGGAATCGTCTTCCAAAAGCGACAGCGTGGCGTGGTTCTCTGATGCCAGCTGCTGGGGCTGTTGGAGAATCCAACGACGGGCACTCCGCCTCTTCGCTTCCCTCCAGGCCTCATACTTCGCCTCCAGGTGCCTTCGCCGCTGGAGTGCTTCGGGGATTTCAGGCCGATAGTGGGTCTTCTCCTCCAGCCCCGTCGAAATGCGGAACCGACCAATATTCTTCCCCATCCCTGATAGCTGTTTCAGCGTCAGCACCAGGGACTTCTCCGGTGTGCCACGAATAGGCTTATCCAGCTTGAACACGGCGTGATGGTCACCATAGATCTTGAAGACGCCCCACCCCGTTTCAGGATCGTCATCCAGTGCTTTCCCGATTTCGAAATCTTTGTTGGCCAGGGTCGCCGAGGGATCGAGCAAGGATAGGCGGCGCCCGACTTCATCGCCGCGATCTCTCAGGTCCAGATGAAGCTCTGACAGAATAGCCTCTCCATCCGGATGCCTTCCCGGCCCCCGGCCGGGGAGGTCAGGATCCTGAAGGAGTTCGATTCGGAGGCGATCGAACGCCCGGATCGCCGGGCGAAACGTGAGCTGGTAGGTATCACTTTCGGCATTGGGTCCGGCCACGGCGATCGATCCGTCGTCGCCTTGACTAAAAGACGCCCCTTCGGCCGAGAAGAGTCCCTCTGGCCTGACGACCGACCATATTGTCCTGGTCCCGTTTGGGGGAAACCTGGAAACCAACTCCGACTCAAGCTTCAAGATCTTGTTCGTAATGATTTCCTGCTTCGCCCCTATCTCAGGATCAGGTATCTCTAGCTCAGGCTCGTCTGCGTTGTTGAGGAAGGCGAAGAACTGATAATACTCCCGCTGCGACAAGGGATCGTACTTGTGGTCGTGGCACTGGGCACAGCTGAGGGTCAGACCGAGGAAGACCGTCGCCGTCGTGTTGACCCGATCGACGATCGAAGCGAAGCGGAATTCCTCGACGTCGACACCGCCCTCCTCGTTGAGCATGGTGTTGCGATGGAAGCCGGTCGCCACGATCTGTTCCCTATTGGCTTGCGGCAACATATCGCCCGCCAGTTGCTCGACGGTGAACTGGTCGAAGGCTAGGTTGCGGTTGAGGGCATCGATGACCCAATCCCGATAGGGCCAGATGGATCGGACTCGATCCTTTTCATAACCATTGGTATCCGCGTAGCGAGCGGCGTCCAGCCAGTGCCTGGCCCACCGTTCACCATAGTGGGGAGAGGACAGAAGTCGGTCTACCAGCCTCTCGTAGGCTCCGGAGTTGCGGTCCTGGAGGAAGACGTTCAACTCCTGAATGGTGGGTGGAAGACCAATCAGATCCAGGTAGAGACGCCGGGCAAGGACCTCCCTGGGAGCTTCGGCTGAAGGAGCCAGAGTCTCGGCTCTAAGCCGAGCGAGAACGAAGGCGTCAATCGGATTTCGGATCCACGCTCGATCCTCAAGCTGGGGTAGGCGGGGACGCACGGGTTTTACGAAGGCCCAATGCAGCGAGGTTCGAGCTTCGTCGGGCCAGTGCGCACCTTCATCGATCCAGCGACGGATCAGATCGATATCCCCATCCGCGAGCGGGCTGGGGGAGGGAGGCATCCGCATTAAGCTGTCCGATTCGGAAGCGGATAACACCTGGAACAAGAGACTCTCGCCGCTCTTTCCGGGTACGATCAGGGGTCTTCCCGAGTCTCCGCCGCGCAAGGTATGTTCTCTCGAGTCCAACCGCAGGCCTTTGGTCTGGACCTGAGCTCCGTGACAGTGATAGCAGTTCTTCTTCAGAATCGGCGTGACGTCACGCAGATAGTCCACACGGGAGCCAACCGATGCTCCGGCCTGCCCGATCGGCGCCGCAGCCAGAGTCTTCGGGAGCCCCTGTTGGATCAGGAGAAGTAGGCAGGTAGCGACAAAGCCCGCTCGAATGGCGATCACAGTCGACATCAGAACAGGACGGCTCCGCCACAGACGTTGATGGACTGGCCGTTCACTCCTCGGGCCTCGTCTCTTGCGAGATAGACGGCGAGGGTTGCAACTTCCTCGGGTTCGAGCCGCCGTCCAAGGGGTGTCGACTCGTCTTCGAGTTTTTCGAAGGTTGTGCCAAGCCGGACTGCGTCATACTCCAGGCGTTGGTCGTTCATCTCCGAGCGTGTGACTCCAGGACAGATGGCATTTGCTGTGATGCCTGCTGACGCCATCTCTGTGGCAGTCGACTTGGTTAGACCGATGAGGGCATGTTTGCTAGCCGAGTAGGCGGCGCTGTGGAAACCGGCTGTTTTACCCGCAATGGATGCTACGTTGAGGATCCTACCCCAGTGCCGCTCGATCATCGCCGGAAGTACCAATTTGGTAAGAAGGTAAGGTGCTGTCAGATTGACGCGCAGGGTCAAGTTCCAGAAGTCGTCACTGAAGTCCACCAGCGGCTTCGGGTCCTGGCTGCTGCCAATACCAGCATTGTTGACAAGAACCTCAACTGGGCCCCAACCCTTGGTGACCTGGTCGACGATGCGCGCCGGAGCCGAATCGTCGGATAGGTCGTCCACGATGACCATGGTCTCGCCGCCCATGCTCTGAACCTCCTGGGCCAAGCTGCTCAGTTGGTCCTGACTGCGAGCAGTGATAGCCAGACGAGCCCCCTCGTGGGCAAAAGCAAGAGCGATTGCCCTTCCGATTCCCCGACCAGCTCCCGTGACCAGAGCGATACGGTTCCTCATGAAAGCAATGTCTCTTCTTTCGCTGTAAGATTCTGCATGGTCACACGGTACTACACCTTGGCCCTTCGTCACAGTTCTTGGGGCTTGTGCGAAGGCCTGGTTGCATCGTCCTTAGGGGCGTAGCGGTGGCCCTTGAGGGGACCATCAGCTACGCCGAAGGCGTTATTTCACCGCATTTCTAGCTCCCGTAAGTTTCAGCTTAGCCGCGCCACCGGCTGCGCCGGATCGTACATAGAGGAAACTACTCGAACCATGAAAGCCTGAAGCGCAAGCGAGGGGTTGGGGAGGGCAGGATTCCAGCGAAGTTTCAGCCTAACGCAGCAGACCCGCCGCACCTGGGGGAATTCTGTTGAGGTTGGGGTGGGGAAGGGGTACATTTGGCGGATTCGGTTGGCGATATAAAGAAAGGCGGATAGCGGGGGAGTCTTCAGCGATGAAAAAAACAAGGCGTGAATGGCTCAAGGGCAGTGCCAGCTCGGCCCTGGCCCTGTCTACCTTCTCGTTTGCCGGCTGCGGCTCCGAGGAAAGCTTGCCCTCGGAAGAATCCGGTCTTCAGATGATCCCACTGGACTATGGTCGCTCCTTTATCTGTCACGAGGCGCCGGAAAACTCCGTGCGCTTCTGGATCGAGAGCCGCACCCGCATTCTTGACGAGCAGAAAGGCGGCTGGACCGATTACTACCAGTGCGGTTCCTGTAAGAGCGAAGACACATTTGCCACAAAGCATCTTCTCGTCGAAGAGAACTACGATTTTCTTCCCATCTTCGGTGACGGCCAGATATTGATCTTCCGTCGTCACGCCTTCGTGGATCAGCGATACCGTACGACTACGGGATCAGAAGAAATCCTCTGGGGACCTCCGAGGTTGGTGCTGAAGCAGGCTGACCAGGTAAGGGAGTTGGTTGGCTACGATCAGATCCACGAGGCTACCGCAGCGGCCACCCCCCTGGTGACACAGACAGAGCTCTGGAACTCGGAGCTAGGCTTGCGAGCGATCATCGAGTGCCCCACCAAAACCATGAATATCAGCCAGATAAAGAAGGTGTACCAGGTCGACACGGGACCGGTCGCCTATCCCGATCTTTCCCGCCGGCACGACCCCGAGATTGATGCCTTGAGTCTGGCCTTTGTCGTTTTCAATACGCCTGATTTCGCTGATTTCGTGGTGGAACAGCCCACTCCTCTCAAGGAAAATCCCGAGAATTGTCAGGTCTTCCACTACTCACAGCCCTTCAGTAAGACGACGAGGAACCGGGTCTTTACACAGTTGGTGTGACTGATGGTGTAGAGATGAGATGCCAGAATGTAAAGTTGTTTTTGAACGAATCCTATAGGGAGATCAGAATGACTCAATCCCTCTTGCCCAAGTTGCTGTTAGCAGCGGTATTTCTTACGGCTGCGCTTCCCGAGATGCTCGCAGCCGACGTGCGCAGTGTCGGGAGCAAGCTGCAACTGTTTCTTGACGATTGGTTGATCCAGTCTCTGGACAACGTCCGGCCAGTCCTCCACAGTCCCGATCGTCGCGAGGCGGCGATTCGAAAGGACCAGCCCTGGGAGGATATTTACCTCTACAACCCGGTTGTCATCAAGGACGGCCATCGATATCGGATGTGGTATCGAGCCAAGTACGTGGAGCGGCCCTTCTATACTGCCTACGCCGAGAGTCTGGACGGCATCCACTGGGTCAAGCCCAATCTGGGGCTGATCGAGTTCGAAGGTTCCCGGGACAACAATATCGTCTGGCCGATTCCTGGAGCCGACGGCAGATCCTTCTCGGTGTTCAGGGACGAGAATCCAGCAGCTGGCCCGGCGGCCCGATACAAGGCCATCACCAACCTGTATGAGGAGACGGCTTCGGGTGTACGCCAGGGAGTCATCTTCGGTCTGGCTTCTCCGGATGGGTTACGCTGGCACTATCTTCAGAAAGAAGCGATGTTGAGAGCGGTGCCTGAGGACCCGCAGTACGACTCCCACAATATCGCTCTCTGGGACGCGGCTCGGAAGCACTACACGATCTATGCTCGCGGCTGGTTTCGCCGGGGCATCCCTCCACCCGGGTCCAAGCGCGTCGACCGGGACGCGGACAATATCATCATGAAGCTGCCTTCGGGTGAGCAGCGCAGTTTCACTCATATCCGCGATATTCGACGCTACACTTCCACCGATTATCGAAACTGGTCTCCCCAGGAATACATCGGGCTAGGATCGGGACCGCTTGAGCACCTCTACAAGAACTCCGCGACCCCCTACTTCCGTGATCCCAGCATGGTTTTCATGTTTCCGAAGCGTTTCCTCCCCACTCGGAAATTCGATCCCGACTGGAAGAACATCGGCCTTTCAGACATTGTTTTCCTGTTCAGCCGCGACGGCCTGAGCTTCGATCGCCGATTCATGGAGGCCTTCATGCGTCCAGGCAGGCACATCGAAGCCTGGCACGAAAGGTCCATTCAGGTAGGTACCGGCCTGGTTCCCACCGGCGACAAGGAGATGTCCCTTTATTTCATCGAGCACGCCAAGACCGCCAAGCTGGTAATCCGACGGGGAGTCCTGAGACTGGACGGATTCGTTTCCCTGAACGCCCCTTATCAGGGCGGCAGCATGGTAACACGGACCCTGAAGTTCTCCGGCAGTCAGCTCATTGTCAACTACGCGACCTCAGCAGCCGGCAGCATCCGAGTCGAGATCCAGGATGGAAACGGGAAGCCACTGTCCGGTTACGGGCTCGAGGACTGCGGTGCCATCTATGGTGACGAAGTCGAGCGAGTTGTGACCTGGAAGGGAGGCTCTGACCTGAAACGGCTATCGGGGCAGCCATTACGACTCAAGTTCGAGTTGAAGGACGCTGATCTGTACTCGCTTCGGTTTCGATAGGCAGGAGAATCGAAACTCTACTGTTCTCCACGGCAACCGCACCAAGAAAAACTTCTAGCCGGGTCTCATTCTGTCTATCTCATCCGTCATTAAGGATGAGAACAATGAAGTTCTCAACATCAAACTAGCAGGAGGAATGACATGACGGACTTTCTACTTCTCTACCAAGGCGGTGATTCTGACTGGATGGAAAAAGCGGGACCTGAAGAGATGCAGGCGCATATGCAAGAATGGGGCGCCTGGTTCAAAGAGCTGGAAGCCTCGGGGAACCTGCGCAACCCTGGGGCTGCGCTAGCGCCAGGGGGTGCTGTGCTTTCCCAGACGTCAAATGGAATCGAAACAGATACAACGATGTCTGAGGTCAAGGAGCTCATCGGGGGCTACTCCGTGATTCAGGCAGCAACCCTGGATGAAGCAACCCGCCTTGCCAAAGGAGGGCCCTTCCTGCGGCACAATCCGAACGGCAATATTCTCGTCCGCCCAGTGCTTGCTATGGAGGGCTAGGAGCCTGTCCGAGTAATGGTGTGGGTTGCGTTACAGGCGCCGTTGGTCCAGCTGCAAGGCGGGGCGACGCAGGCGATGCTCGGTCATCGTCGAGGAGCCCGAACACAGCAGATGGGCTGACGCCGCCTGTAACTGCCTTGATCTCGCCTCGCAAGCCCCATTCTCGCAACCCGCACCATTACTCGGACAGGCTCCTAGCTCGGGCTACAGTTCAGTCCCCGACCTTCGGATCTGGAGCTCGATCAAGTAACGCTCATGTTTTGTTCGTGCTTGGTCGAGCGCCTCGTCCAAGAAGGGTTGGGCTTGGTCGGGAGCACCCGCGCGGGTGTATAGGTTGGCCAGAACGGCTGCGATCTCCGGGTTATGTGGCAGCTTGCGCCCACGGTGCAAAGCCTCTACCAGCGGTATGGCTTCGGCGGCGGTAGCGCGATACGAAATGGCGACGGCCCGGTTGAGTTGTACGATCGGAGAAGGAGCGACCTCGAGCAGCCGGTCGTAGAGATTACAGATTGAGCTCCACTCCGTCTCCATAAAGGTTGTCGCCGAACAATGGCGGGCCGCTATTGCCGCTTCCAGGTGATAGCGGCCTGCCACCACTGTCTCCATCCTCGATGAGGCTCTCAAATAGCCAAATCCCTGGTTGATCAAATCGCGGTCCCAGAGCGATCGATCCTGTAGGTCGAGCGGGATCAGGCGTCCTGCTTGATCAAGCCGAGATTCAATACGGGCTGCATTGAAGCACATCACCGCCAGAATGGCGGCCGTCTCGCTGCTGGATAGAGTAGGCTCGTCCACGACGAGCTTCGTGAGTCTCATAGCCTCTTGGCAAAGTTCCAACAGAATGGGTTTCTCGCTGGTGGACTGGTAACCCTCGCTAAACAGCAGATACAACCCCGTGTGCAGGATCTCTCTTGCAGCCGGGAGTCCCTCAGCTGTCGGGAGGACGAACTCCGCACCCCGTAGCTTGCTTCGGGTCCGGTAAAGGCGCTTATTGATCGTGGTTTCGGTGGTAAGCAGGGCACGGGCGATAGCAGGTACGCTGAGGCCACACATGGTTTTCAGGATCAAGGTCACCTGGTTCTCGGGCGTAAGCGACTTGTGGCAGCAGAGGAAGATCATGCGCAATTGGTCGTCGTGAACCCACGACTCCTCGAAGGCTTCATCCACGGTTGAGGTGAGAGTCCAGTCGCTGTCCAGGTATTTGGTGAGGTCGCTGGCGAAGGTAGTGCAAGTTCGTTCCCGACGGATGGCATCAATTGCTCGGTTTCGTGCGGTGGTCAGCAGCCAGGCTGCAGGTTTGTCAGGGATCCCCCCTTCGGACCACGCGCTCAACGCCACCACGAACGACTCCTGGACGACATCCTCGGCCAGGCCCAGATTCTGTGGTCCGAAGATGCGTGTGAGTACCGAGATCAGGCGGCCCGACTCACGCCGGAACAACCCCTCGATCTCAACCTGGCTGTCGCGATTCACGGTTGGAGCCTTCCTTAGCGAGCGGCGACGACCCGCCGTCCTCGCCCTGCCAATTGCAGGGTACGCCTGGCCTGGTCACGAACGACGGAGGACATCACACTTCTGGGTGAAGAGAGCAGTGAGAGCCCGACGATGTCTTGAACGGGAGCTTACGTCGAACGACGGTTGCCAGGGTCGCCGAGGAAAAGCGAGGGCTGGTTCGTCTTCGCATTGGATCATGACTTTAGCGTCCGAATAGATTCTAATCGATCTGACCTGAAACTTAACCTGCTTGGTTCGCCAGTTCTTCGGCTATTGGCAACGTGAAGGAAACCTGAAGCGCGAGCGAGGGGTTGGGGTGCAGCAAGATGCTTGGACGAAGGCGCCTGAAATGCAGGCAGGCACCCAGTAGGGGGATTTGTGGCGCTCCCCAACCCCTCGCTTGCGCTTTAGGCTTCCATGAATCGGCAGGGTCTTTGCCATGGAGGAAACAGTTTCTTCCTGAATGGCCCAGTGCGGCAAGTCCTTAGCAGCTCTTTCGTGCCCGTCGTAACCGCTATCGGTAGCAAAGATTGAGAGGAAACTCATGTGCTTTTGTGAGGACACAAGATTGCGTTCTGGAAAGGGTACCTCGATGCGCCTGTGCCACCGGTTGTGCCAACTTCTCGTCTGGGTTTTCCTGGCAAGCCCTGTCCATCCCCAGGAGCCGCCGAATGGATCTCTACACGGACGTGAGAGAACATCCGAGAGAAACCCTGAACTACCGCGTAAAGGTTCCCATCAGCTGAGTCGAGCAGACGATGTGCCCATTCATGGCCTGTTCCACCTGCTGCTTGGTAACCCCCGCTGCGAGATTCAACTGGATGTCCAAACCGAACAGCTTCGCAAAGTAACGGTGAGGGGCTCCCGGTGGGGGACAGGGTCCAAGGTATTCGTCGGTGCCGAAATCGTTCCTGCCCTGCAGTGTTCCGTTGGGGAGGGTCCCGTCGGGTGAATCACCTTCACCCAATTGGCGAGTTCCCGCTGGAATGTTGAAGGCGATCCAGTGATCGAAAGTGCCGGAGGGTGCATCCGGATCCTCCAAAATCAAGGCCCAACTAGCTACCCCCACTGGCGTTCCCTGCCAGGTCAATGGAGGAGAATCGTTCCGACCGCTACAAGTGTAGATAGTCGGAATAGAGTCCCCTTCGGCGAAGGCCGGGCTGTGGAGCAGGAGCTCAGGCCGAGGCGGAACGCTAGTCAGCTGGAATCCTGACGAGGTGTTCTCCAGTCTGAGAACGGTCAAGTGAATGTTCTCCTCTGAGCTGATACGGATCCACCCGAGAAAGCCATCCTGGATGCCCGCAAAGGTCTCGGTGAAGAACTGGGCAAGGTGCCCTGAGAAAGTAATCTCCTTGCTCCCGATCTCATTGCCGTCTTGGTCCAAAAGAGTGGCCACGACCTTGAACTGGTGCGTCATGGAAAAGGGAGCCCAGGCAAACCCAGTGTTCACCGTAGCCGTCTTCTCCACGTTGAAGACGAACTTGGTGTTGAAGCTGCCAGCGGCGACGCCTGTGGAGTCGACTAGCTGACCTTCTTGCAGGAAGTTATAGAAAAAGGAAAGAGTAATTCCCTCACTGGTGAGGCCCTCAGCGGAAAGAATCTGTAGGTAGCCAGGCTTGAGATCGGCGCTGCTTGTTAGCACGAATTTCTCAGCCGATCCGGCTGCAACGGTCATGTCAAATCCGGTGGTCCCGGTCGAATCTGCTCCGTTCACAGCCCACTGGGTAGACCAATTCTGATCGTTTCCCTCCCTCAGCCGGGCGGTGCCCTGCCACGGCTGCCCAGTGTTGTTGCTGATGATGACAACTACTTGAAAGCCACCCCCCAAAGCCAGCTGGGGGTAGGTAAAGGCTTGGATTGGCAGCAAGACACAAGAGAAAAGCAGGCTATATGCGACGCAGTACGTGGTGGTTGATCCCATGGCGACCTCCTGAAATTAGCGCAGCCGGAGACTTGTTGAAAGAAGTTTACTTGGCCACGCGCTGAGAGCACAAGAATGAGGTGTCTGAACCCCGTGTCGAAGCCGCTTCCCGGAGAGCGCGAAGGGCTACCGCCGAACACTTCCTCACAATGGACATTCTTGTCAAACTGAGAGAATGCTGCCAGGACACTTCTCATGTTCGAGGTGGGGGAGAGGATTCGGCCCCCGTCATCGGACCTGAAAAGCAAAGATACTGGCTTGCCGGGCGCGCAGGCGCAGACGAACGGACTGCCCTTTGAAGCTGCCCAATGAACCGCCCTTCCAGGTGATCTTGTGCTGGTTGCTGTCACCTGCGACGGGCTGACAGTCATCGTAGGAGAAACCCGGGAAGGGGCCGGGCTCTCCCTCGTACTCATGGTAGCGGACACTACCTTCCTGGTCTCGGAGCGTTTTCAGGGTCAGGGGAATGCTAGTGGGTAGTACCTCGACCACCAGTTCATCGGAGATGTCGGCGTTGATAAACAGATCCTGTCCCTCGACAAGGATGGGCCTTGTCAGGAAGGATCCGGCCGGTCGATCGGCACGCAATCCGATCAATCGGTCCATTGGCACCCGGGCAAGACCTACCTTGTTCATTCTGCGCTGGGAGGGGAGCTGTTTCCAATGGCGAGCGTTGTGCGGGTATCGTGCTCCGCCATAGTAGAAGAAGATCCACTTGCCCTGGGCCACTGTCTGGGGAAACCAGGTGATCATGTCATCGAAATCGCCGGGGGATCCACGGGGGATGAAGGGCTCGTCGGGGAAGGGATGCTCCCAGCGGATCCCGTCACGGCTGGTGATGAGATGAATCTCAACCTCGCCCGTGCGCTGGTTCTCCAGCATCTGGGGTAATCCAAAAAACACGCCCCGATGATAGAAGGTCATCATGCTCTCCACCTCGGGCCAACGGCCTCCAACGGGGTTGAAAACAGTCTGACGCGGCGTCCAGTGGATCAGGTCGGGGCTCTCCTGACGGACGATATACCGCCCTCCGCCGGCGGTCTCGTATAGCTGGCGATGGAAGAGAACGTAGCGCTCCAGCTTCGGGTCCCAGAGACAAGCCGGGTTGCCCCCACCAGCTCCCTCCAGGATGCCGCCTTCAGCCATATGCCAGGTCTTGCCATCAGCGCTGTAGGCTACACCCGCCCATCGGCGAATCCGAGTGCTGCCATCTCTCCAGTGCGGTAGGCCGACGGCCCAGAAGCGTCGCTCCGGAGAGCGAGGTCGCGGGTCCTGGATGATGTGAATCGCTCCCCAGACCGGCTTGCCGTAGGGTTCGACGCGACACACATTGTTTGAAGTTGATCCCCCGTACTCCACCAGCCCCAGGTGGGGCTTCTGGAAATGGATGCCGTCTTTGCTCTCGGCATACCCGATGACGTTCCCACCGGTCTCCTGCTCAATCTGGTACCAGAGCTTGAAGAGGCCGTCCTCTCCATCGTAGACGGCTGCTGTGGGGAAGCTTCCCGCACTCTTGCGAGCGGTTTCCTCCCAGGGTTGATCGGGTTCCAAAATGGGATTGTCCGGGTGCTTTCTAACCCTGTATTGAATCCGCCGAAGACGCCACCAGTCTGCCAGTAGATGCGTATCGACCAGCAGCTGGGGCTGCCGATCGATGCGAAAGGGTACCTCGGACTCGACGATGCTCGGAGGTTTGAATCGGCTGGGAATCTCATCTTCGGACAAGGGCTGGACAACCTTGCTCTGACCAGTAACCGGAGTACCAGCCAGAGCTGCGAGACCCAGAAGAACTCGGATCCACGTCCAGCGGAGCCGGGAACTCTCTGCCCTGAGAAGCTTTTTTCGGACCGAAGCCACTCGCTCGTGCCTCCTCTGATCTCTCGCCAGGGTACACTCGTCCACAAGGACCTTACAACAGCTGTCTATTCTTTCCAAAAGTATGTAGGATGAGCACACAATCGTAATCCCAAGAAGTAATCATGAGTTTCACTATGCGGGGCTCACGACGTGATTTTCTGGCGGGGATGGCGGCAACGCTACCCCGAGGAGAGGCCACACAGGGCGCTGACCGCCGACCCAGAATCGCCGCTCTGACAACCATCTACCACAAGTATTCTCACTCTGAACACATCGTGGATCGATTCCTCGAAGGATACGGTTGGGAAAGTCGTCACCACCGGCCTCCCATGGATGTGGTCTCTCTCTATGTGGAGCAGGTTGGGGACAACGATCTGAGCCGCGAGCGTACGAGGCGGCACCCCGAGATGAAGATCTACCCAACCATCGCCGAGGCCCTGACCCAAGGTGGCAGCCAGTTGGCGGTGGATGGTGTGCTGCTTATCGGCGAGCATGGAAAGTACCCGGTCAATGAAAAGGGCCAAAAACTCTATCCCCGCCATGAGTACTTTCAACAAGTAGTGGAGGTGTATCGGCAGAGCGGCAAGACTGCTCCGCTATTCAATGACAAACACCTGTCGTGGAACTGGGAGTACGCGCGTGAGATGGCTGACACGGCCAAGCAGATGGGTTTCGGATTCATGGCCGGATCGTCGTTGCCGGTTACCTGGCGTCAGCCGTCGATAGATCTACCCTGGGGAGCCGAGGTCGAGGAGGCGGTGGGCGTGTGGGCGGGCGGCATCGACGGCGGGGATATCCATACGCTCGAGGCTCTCCAGTCGATTGTCGAACGCCGACGCGGAGGCGAGACTGGCATACAAGCGGTCCAGGCGGTGCGTGGCGAGCGCTTTTGGCAAGCCTTGGAGTCCGGCTCCTGGGAGTCGGGTGGCTGGGACAAGCGACTGCTCGAAGCCGCCCTTTGCCGAAGCAACCAGCTCAACCCAGCCCGTGCCACTTACAGTAACGTCTTTCCTGCAAATGAGGACCTGCGTCGCCTGGCTCCGGACGCGTACGCCTACCGCTTTGAATATGCCGACGGTTTGAAAGCAAGCATCATCCAGCTCCAGGCGGCACCAAAGCAGAAGGGTGGCGGTGTGGTAGGAGATTGCAATGTTGCCGCAAGGCTCAAGGGAGGCGACGTCTTCTCCGTTCTTTTCTACCTCCCCTACTATTCGATGCGCAACTTCTTCAGCCCGCAGGTCCACCACATCGAATCGCTGTTTCTTACAGGCAAAGCACCCTATCCCCTGGAGCGGACCCTGCTGACAACCGGAATGACGGCGGCGGGCATCGAGTCGCTCTACCAGAAGCAAAAGCGGCTGGAGACGCCGCACTTGGCGATCCGTTACCAGCCCACCCGCGAATCGACTTTTTGGAGAAGCTAGATGCTCACCCGACGCACCTTTCTCGAAGCGCTCGGCGGCGCCACACTGGTGTCGACCCACCCCAGCTTGGCGGAAGCTTCAGGCCCCAAGCGAGTCGCGATCATCACCACTATCTGGACGTATCTGTCCCATGCGCAGCACATGGGAGACCGCTTCCTGGTGGGCTACCCGCGGTTTGGCAAGTGGCATGAGCCACCGCTGGAGGTGGTCTCGCTGTACGTCGATCAGAGGCCCGAGGGAGACCTGAGCGGGCAGCGTGCTGCGGAGCACGGCTTCAGGATCTATCCTACTATCGCGCAGACGCTACGCTGCGGGAGCGACGAGTTGGCGGTCGACGGTGTTGTGATCATCGGAGAACATGGCAGCTACCCGTCTAACCAGAAGGGTCAGAAGCTCTATCCGCGCTATGAGTTCTTCCAACAAGTGGTGCGCGTATTTGAGCAAAGCGGACGATCGGTGCCCGTATTCAACGACAAGCACCTCTCCTATAGCTGGCAGAAGGCAGAAAAGATGGTCTCCGATTCGAAGCGTCTTGGGTTCCCCTTCCTGGCGGGGTCATCGCTTCCAGTGACCTGGCGATTGCCGCCCGTCGAAATCCCCTATGGGGCGGAAGTGAAAGAGGCATTGATGCTGGGCGTGGGTGGTTCGGACGCGATGGACTATCACGCACTTGAGGCGATGCAGTGCATGGTCGAGCGACGAAAGGGGGGTGAGACGGGGATCCGATCAGTCCAGATGCTAGAGGGCGATGCGGTCTGGAAGGCAGGCGAAGAAGGCCGCTGGTCGAAACGACTCTTGGAAGCCGCGTTCTCTCGCTCGGACTCGCTCCAAGGTTACTCCCTGCTAGACTCCCGACCCCAGGATCTTGCTCACAATGGGCAACTTCCGAGCCTGGTGAAGAACCCGGCGGCCTATTTCATCGAACGCAACGACGGACTGCGCACCACGCTCCTGATGCTCAACGGCGCAATGAGGGACTTCACCTTTGCAGCGCGCCTCGGAACAGGCGAGATACTCTCCACGCAGTTCTTCCTTCCACCCACGCCAAATGTCACCTATTCCGCCTGCCTGGTGGCCCAGATCGAACGGATGATCGTCTCCGGCGGCGCACCCTACCCGGTGGAACGCACCCAGATATCGAGTGCCATGCTCGATCGGTGTCTGGACTCGAAGGTTGCCGGACATCGGCGACTTGAGACTCCGGAGCTCAAGATTGCGTACCAGGCACCCCGGGAATCATTATTTGGCGGGTAGGTGCTTGGCTAGGAGCCACCGAGGGAGTCGAAGGGCACCTGGTCCGAGTGTTGGCCCAACCGCTGGGAAGGCTTCGAGCGTTCCTGCCGTCTTACTCGATCTCCATCGATCCGTCCGAGGCAGGTCGCTCCAGCAGCCGCTGTGATCGGCGCACGAGCTCGTCCACAGCGACGTCCAGAAAAGCCTCCCCTAGCTCTGCCGAACCCTCTCTGGGGTCCGGTCCACCGATTCCGGTCAGCGTGGAAGCCTCATCGGATAAGGTTGCCAGATCGACCAGGTCTGGCTCCAGCGCCATCATCACGCCTGTCTCAAAACGACCCGCATGATCCTCCTGATATCCCTCTACCAGCTCAGCCGCCCAGGCGACCTCCATCTTGATGCCTGTTTGGCGTTCGAAGATCTGAGAGGTGAGGACCGCGTAAGGCTTGAGAGGTCCGTGGCCCGAGAGCACGAAAATACCCTCGAAGCCGTAGCTCTTGATTTCGTGGTAGATGTGAAAGAGCAACTGCTGATAGAAAAACGCCTGGGAGGTCACCGTCTCGCCGCCCATGTAGCCCGGGTGGAAGCTCCCGGCGGGTAGCTCCAGCGCCTGGGCCACCGCTTCCCGACTAGGAGCGCTGAACTCCAGCAGATGGGATTCCCGGTGGGCGCCGTACCAGGGGACAGGGAAGACCAGACCTCCGCCTTGTTGGGCAGCACGCGTGGCCACGCCGTGGACCTTGAGGCCATCCAGACCCAGGGGGTTCTGGAAGCCGTGCCACTCGATGACACCCAGGGGGAGATAGGCCAGCGGGAAGGCCCGGCGGCGCTTCACAATCTGGGCAGGCCGCAGTCGTTCGTATCGTACCTCTTCCATATTCTCACCTCCTGGTTTGACCGCTTCGGAAAGCAGGTCCGGGATACATCCCTGAAGGAGACTAGCCAAGGCTCCCCCAACTTGCAATCGAGTGGTCGCTTCAGCTCTTGTCGATCCCGGTACTGATTTTGGCTACCGAAGTCCAGAAGAGAGCGGACACTGTTGAACCGGGAAGAAGCATGGGCGACAATGGCACAACAAGCGAGCCGAACCCATCGTGAAGCACTGCCTTTTCTCGATCAGCTATGCCGGTCTCTGGGGACAGGAACGCGTCGAGTTGGAAGGCTGCGTGCTACGATATCTGACTAGCACTTCGGATAGTTTTCATGGTATCCGGCTCTGCGGTACCGGAAGGAGAATCTCATGCATCGATCCCAGAAAGCACTGCTGCTGGTGACACTGGCCGGACTCCTTGTCCTGGGCCTGAGCGCACCTACCGATTCTTCGCAGCTGAAGCTTCAACATGTCCCCAACTGGCCTGATCTCCCTGAGGGATGGAATTTTGGTCAGATTTCGGGTGTGGATGTGGACTCGCAGAACCGGGTCTACATCTTCCATCGGGGGCCTCATCCCATCATGTGTTTCGAGGCCAACGGTGAATTCGTCCGTTCATGGGGAGACGGGATTATCAAGACATCCCATGGCCTGGCAGTGGACGCGGAGGACAATGTCTGGGTCACCGACATGGGCGCCCAGGTAGTGATCAAGTTCAACCCAAAAGGTCGAGTCTTGATGGTCCTGGGGCAGAAAGATGCACCGGGTGAGACCGAGACCCAGTTCAATCGACCTACCCACGTGGCCTTCGGTTCAGGTGGGGAGATCTACGTGGCCGATGGCTACGGGAACTCCCGTATCGTCAAGTTTTCCAAGGAAGGACGTTATCTGAAAGCCTGGGGAACCAAGGGCACGGGACCCGGCCAGTTCGACACGCCTCACACCGTGTTGGTGGACGAACAGGAACGGCTCATTGTTGGCGACCGAGAGAACTACCGAATCCAGATCTTCGATGGGGAAGGGACGTTTCTCACCCAGTGGGCTGGAGCAGGATCTCCCTGGGGTCTAGCCCTGAGCAGAGACGGGCACTTCTACATGTCTGATGGTCACAACGAGCGTCTCTCCAAGCTGGATCGGGAAGGACGTGTGCTAGCCACCTTCGGCCGCTCCGGAAGGGCTCCAGGCGAGTTTCGCTTTGCGCACCATGTGGCTCTGGGAACAGGGTCAGAACTGTATGTCTCGGAGATCCACAACTGGCGCGTCTCCAAGTTCCTCTTAAAGTGAGAAGCAAAATGCACAAGGTGAGAAGAATCCTATGGTACGGCACTGGTCTGGTCCTGTTGGCTGGAATCGGAGACGCGGAATCCGGGTCGTCTGAGGGCCGAGTCGGAATCATCGGTATTACGCGAGGCGGAGCGGATCTCAAGGTTCCTCCGAGCCAGCCGGAGGACCGAACCTGGAGATATGGTCTTGGCTTCGCCCTTCAGATCGGGCCTACTGAAGCGGGTCTATTCTGCAACATCCGCAGAGAGTACGGGCCTGGAGTCGATTTCGAGATTGGAACGGATGTGATCCTCTTCGATGACCTTTCCGGCATCAGCGCGAAGAGAGCGGTTGTCGTTTCCCGCAATCACAAGGAGCCCAATCCCAACTCGAGACCTCCGGGAAAGCCATCGATCATGGTCAAGTACCCAGTCCAGCCAGGCTTCGTGCCCTTGGGTGCATTACAGGAAGACGGCTCAGCCCATCCGCACGCTGGCACCGGGTTTGGAGTGGCCAGCGCGTTGTCCTGGCCTGCGGCCGTGGGGGACCAGATTCGAGGTGAGGTTTGGTGGAGCAACGATCCACGTGGCATCGGGCCCTTCGAGGGAGACGAGTATCTCAACTATTTCGAAGTAGCTCAGTACCAATATGATGGAAAGGAGT
Source organism: Acidobacteriota bacterium (assembly GCA_965219005.1). Taxonomy (GTDB): domain Bacteria; phylum Acidobacteriota; class UBA6911; order RPQK01; family JAJDTT01; genus CAUZIZ01. Next base: position 2,682,874 of record CBDCMS010000004.1, read on the forward strand.
TCAAGGTCACCGAAAACCTCAAGGTTGGTGAGACGGAACTCCTGTCTGGCTGGCGGATCCACAACCGGGGCCTGGGCCCGGCCATTCCCGACGGTGAAGACTTGCTCATGGGAATGGTGGCGGAAAGGTCATCAGAGTCTGGCAGCCGGGAAGCGTCAGATACTGGCGCGGTTCTGGTCCGATGGCGGCGCCAGCAGGGACGCTGGTCTGCGATTGAAATCACTCCTGTTTCCCCAGGCGATGGCTCCTTCGAGCCCAGCGTAGCCCGGGATCAAGACGGATCTCTGCTCTTCTGCGTAAGGGGCGGACGTGAACCCGACTACAACGACGTCCGCATCTGGCGTTCCGATGACGTCGGTCGTAGCTGGGAAAAGATCATTCACGTTCGTGGCATCGTTGGAAGTACTCCCATCTGTCTTAACCAGGCGGCCGACGGATCGCTTTACGTAGCCTCCAACATGTATCAGATACTGCTTCACCCCAGACCTCACACCTACACGCTGCCCCGAGACCGCCAGGGTAACCCCAGGGGGGGAGGCTGGCTCCGTGAAACCCTGGCGCTGTGGCCCTTGAAGCAGGATCGCACGGGTTTGGAGACACCCATCATTGCTCGCGACTGCCGCGACGAGTTCGGTTTTCCTCCGGGAGGCTCCAACTGGAACGCGGACCATCCGGTCGCCACCAACCTGCGGCTACGGGACGGCCGTTGGCACAATGCCCTGGTGATGCGAGTGGTAGAGCTAGGAGAGATCATCCGGCAGTTGGGGCCGGCTCCTCAGTCAGGGACCTACGTGGAGGAAGTCCATGCTGCGGGCAAACCAGTCCCGGCCTGGAAGTTCGGGGACTGAGGTGAAGTTTCAAGAAGAGGTCCCAAGTTGCAGGTCGCAAGTCACAGGTCTCTTTTCCCTGGACAGCGTGGGGAGGGGTGGCCCCTCAGCAACAACAATGGATGCAAGAACCATTGACCGACCGATCGAAGAGAAATGAGAAGATCGGTCTCACACGCCGCAAACTCTTGTTGGCAGGAGGCTCCCTGCTGGCTGCTGGCTGTACCTCTCCAGCGAGGTCCGGGAGCGCATCTCCAGAAGCCACCAGGGAGTCAGACGACGAGAAAATGAACGGCTCTTTCTCCGGCATCCGCTCGGTTCACTATTGTGAGAATGACCCGGGACGGGACTGGGTCAAGGATTCTCGAATCGCGCTGGATCAGGACACACCCTTGGACTCCACCAAGATCCTGACTCCCAACGTCATCCGTCTGCCCGGCGGCGGATATCGCATGTACTACACGGGTCTAGGACCAGGCCGGCCCGTGGCCGACGCGCAGGGCTATATCCTCAGTGCGTACTCCGAAGACGCTGTCGTTTGGAGAAAGGACGCAGGGATCCGGCTGGATGTGCACGCTCCCCACGCAAGCCGACGCACTCTGTGTCCCGACGTCATTCCTCTAGCAGGCGGGGGCTACCGAATGTACTACGAGGCCCGGTCTTTCGAGGGTCCCACGACCGTTCTGAGTGCCGTCTCTAAAGATGGCCTCGACTGGCGGCCCGAACCGGGAATCCGATTCGGAGACGGCAAATGGTCCTACGGCACGCCCCGGTGTCTGTACATTCCGTTTGGGAAGGAAGCGGGTGGGAAGGAAGGAGGTTCCCGCTACCGGCTCTACTGCCACCATTACTCCCATCCCATGGAGCACGGTCTGGAATCCCAGAACCACATCGTGAGCGCCATCTCCGATGACGGTCTCGATTTTCGACCGGAGCCGGGTGTCCGGATCCCGCAGGAGAACAGCTTCGAGGACTATGCCGTCTATGCCCCTGAAGTCATTCGGCTTGGGGACGGCAGCTACCGGATGTACTACGCCGCCTGGACCTATGCGCCGATGCACGGCCGGCTCTTCACCGCCGTATCCCCAGACGGCCTCAGCTGGACCAAGCATCCCGAACCCTGCCTGGACATAGGCGGACCCTGGGATCAGATCCATGCCTCGGAGCCCTGTGTCATTGATCTGGACGACGGTCGCCACCGCCTTTTCTATGAAGCCTGTGATGCAGATCGTCGCTGGCGAATCTTGAGCGCCACCTCGGCTTCCAGCTGAAGGCGAGCGAAAATCTACGACCCTTCAGGGACTTGCTCTCAGAATCGTGCTTTGCAGCCAGGTAGAAATCACTCCCCGTAGACAGTGGTAGAGTCGGTCTGCGAGGTGGCTTTGGCCTCCAGGCCGAAGTAAAGCCGTCGAGTCTAGCTCGACCCACGGCGGCCTGGAGACCACCGCCACGACGAAGGCCAGCCGTGTAGTCGAATTCGATTCGACATTTCGTCGACCCACGGCGGATCCGGCAATGCTCACAGGCTCGGTCTGTGCGGGGCCTTCCGGGGAAGTCCCAACAGCAGCACCAGTGACAGAGCAGCGGTAACCAAACCAAAGACAAAGCTTGCGGGGAAGCCAGCTGAAAGCTTGTCGCACAAAGCCGCTTGGACCACACCCACGTAGATGACTGGAGCGGCCAGGTACACCAGGATGTTGGAGAGGATGTACAGACGACCGTTGTGACGGTCCATGGACGGCGTCGGTTCGAGCTGGGTTTCCTTTGCCGGCGGACGTTTCATCGAGGATCCTCTCTATTCCCCGGCATCACCTCCCTCGGGTTGGTCGCGACTCGAACGCCCTTCTGCTAGGTGGCTTACTGCGGAGCCCACTCCTGGTAAGGCCTCTCCAAGTGCCAGAACACCCCAAGGATCTCTCCGCCGGACCCAACATAGTGCCATATAGCCGAGAAAAAGTGGTCTTTGGAGCGCTCAACAGTAGGGCAAGAAAACGAGGTTTCTGGATCTACCACGAACTTGATCGATTGATTCATGAAGGCTGTACCTGTCTTCGTGTCGTCAACCCAGGTCTTGCCGCCATCAAGGCTGATCCGCGCGACCTTCCGCGAATCCCGCCCGCCCGCGGCGTGTGTTACGACCACCACATTGCTTCTGGACCAGTAGATCGTCCCTCGATGACCATACCAGTCGGTCATGCCACCCTTGGCCAGTCCAAAGGTCCGACCGCCATCAGTCGATTCAAATAATGCTCCGTTCTTATAGTGGGGTCTCGGGTTACCGGTCTCTTCCATCAACTCTTTCTGCTGCGTCTCGGTGTACCATTTTTCAGAGGTCTGAATCCGCGTCATGAGCAGGATGTGGTTTCCGTCGTGTGGATCGATGGCCAGAGCCGACTCGTGGGGACTCAACTGGGGGTAGACACGAGTCGGATCGCCCCAAGACTCACCTCCATCAGTGCTGCGAAGAACGACATCGCTGAAGAAGTCGCGAGGCGTTCCGGCGAACTGGTAATTCGGCCGCTTGTAGGGCTGTTCATAGGCTCCGTGCTGTCTGGCGTACTCGGGGGAAGGCACGATGGTCGTGGTGAACAGGAGTGTCCCGCCGGGCTGCTCGATAAAAGTGCGGAGTCCGTCCTCGTGAAACTGCATATTGGGGATGCCAGGGGGGATCCGACCAAAATCGGTGGGGGAGGTCTTCCAGGTCTGAGCGCCGTCGTCGGAGTAGGAGACGAAGAGATTCTGCCCGTAGAGCTTTTTCGGGATGTTCGGCGGTTGATCACCCGCAGACTGGTGGACCAAAAACAACCGGCCCTTTTGGTTCACGCCCAATCCCTGTACCACCTGATGTGCCTGGGCCAGGCCGACCGGCGCGGCTGTCCAGGTCTCACCGTTGTCGTTGCTTTTGTAGAGGGTCGGGGTCTGGGTCTGGAAGTTCAGGTAGATTGTCCGGTCCGGGTGCCGCACCATGCTCATCATTCCGCGCTTTGGCGTCCCGGCGGGTGCGATAGTCTTTTTCTTGTCGACCTTCAGCACGACCCGGTGGTCGTCGATGCCCGATAACAGGTTGGCAGGTAGGCTCAAGCACAGAATTGAAGTGATCAGGGTCGATGCCAACTTCAGATTCCAAGTCATCTGGATTTCCTCTCTGGGGAAGGCCTGGTTCATACCTGAACAGGACATTCGACATCAAGCCGCGTTTCGTGGCTCACTGGAAACGCAGGGAGTACAGGTCGGCGTCCCTCATGACGAAGCGCAGACGAATAGCCTGACCTGCAATCCGACTGAGATCACTCCCTCCCTGCCAGGAAACCACCCTTTCGATCTCATCCCCTATGATCTCCGGACAGCCCGAAGCTGCAAAGCCAGGGATTACACTCCCTTCACCGTCCAGAATCTCTACCCGGACGCTTCCTGCAGCTGAAGTCGAATAGTTGATCCTCAATTCCTTGCCTGAAAATCGAACGGGCCTGGTCAGCATTTCACCGCCCTCGTAGGGCGCATTGAGTGAGGAGAAACCGTCCAGCCGCAGCGTTTGTCGCTCGATGTGCCAGGACTTCTGGGCGTAGTGCCGGTTCACATAGAAAGACATTTCGGCCGGACCGGTCTGGAAGACGCCCTGCAGAGCGTAGTTTGTGCGGGAGACCCAGTTCTCCGAGCCCATACCCGGTTTCACGAAACCCTCCATGAAGGTGCGGTTGTAGCGGGTCGTTCCCGGCCGGGTGGTCATGAAAACGGTTTCAGAGCAGTCGTTGTAGTAGATGTGTCCTTCATAGCCGACCACCGCCATATGGGAAAGTTGATCATCGGTCACGACTCTCCTCTGGTACATGAAACGGGCCGGGAAAGCCACGTAGATGTGAGGGGCACGAAAATAGGGAATTGTCCGGTTGACATAGAGGTGTTCCCGAGTGGTGTCTCCGTAGCTCATGACCCTCAGAGGCGTCCAGTAGATCAAGTCCCTGGAAGTGCTGCGCAGGACGCTGCGCCACGGGTCCATGAAGCGAAAGTAGGCCACATAAGAATCCTCCACCTCGGACCAAAAGGCAGCGAAATCGCCATCGAAGCAGTTGTGCATCGTGCAGGTCAGCTCGGGCTGTTGCGCCATACGGGTAAAACGGACTCCATCGGCGGAGGTGTATCCGATGACATGAGGCGTGTATCCCGGTCCGCGACGGTCATCCTGCACGATTCCCTTGAACCTCTCCTCCTTCGGCACCCCCGGACGGGTGTCGAGAAAAACGTTGGGGGAGATGGGCTGACCCTTTCCATCGACGATCACGTTGTTCGTTCGGGAACCCTGAAACTCGAAGTGCCCCAGATTGGGCTTCTCCCAGGAAATGCCGTCCTTGCTGGTGGCGTAGCAGAGGAATGACTTTGCCACATCCGTGTCCAGGCCCCGATAGTAAAGGCGGTAGAGACCCTGATGAAGGATCACGTTGTTGCCGAAGTTGAAAGCACCCTCCCAGGGACGGTCTACCTTTAATATGACCTCAGCTGGGAGAGGACGACCCAGTCGCAGTGCCGTCCCCTTCATCGAATCGATGAGGTAGTCGTCCACGAAAAGCTCCCGGCGGGAACCGATGTCCAGGGATTCGTCTGACTTTGCTGATGGACCGGCCACCGCCAGCGAAAACACCAAGGAAGCCACCGAAACAGAAAATACTGCTGTCCTCATTACCCATCCTCCTGGGAAAAGGCCCTAGATTTAATAGCCACCTTGAGCGTAGAAAAGTACCCCCAGGAAATCAAGGGTTTTACGGCATGGCTTCAGCACTGTTTTTTCGCTCCCTGATTCGGTTGGAGGGGCAGGGCTCAGCTGAACTATCTCCTCCCTAGTCCTGTCCCCAGAAGCGGAGGCCCCATTCGAGAAAGAAACTTCGGCCGACTACGGGGACACATTTCCAGAGATGATCCTAGCATGGTGTTCATCAACCGGGCTGCGACGTTTTCTGCAGAATCCTCGCGCGTCAAAGAGCCTGGTAAAGTAATTCTTTCCCCTTGTGCAAGCTGTCTGCGACCACTCCCGCCGCGGCTCCCACTCCTGCGCCAAGAGGAGTCCATACGAAGCATGAACCGTGCTGGAAAGCGGCAAAGCAAACAAAGCTGAGGACGAGTCCGCCGGCTGAACCTGCTCCAGCCCCAATCAGGGTGCCGTCCACCGGGCTGTCATGGTGATTCTCCCGGACGATTCTGTGAACTCCAGACTTCACTAACTTTCGTTCTCTTCCGGCTGGGTCAATCACCGTCAGCTCGTTCGGGCTCAAGCTCCTGAAAACAGACTCAACACGCTCTCCCCCTTTTAGGGTGATGATTATTTCTGATCCTGGAGGGAGCATGCCTACCTTTTCCCACCTTCCCGGAATTGCTCCTGCCTGAGCGGAAGTGGTGAGTAGGGCGAGCGAGGTGATTAGGCCGGCGAGACTTCGATTTTTCATTTTAGAGTCCTCCTTTATAGCTGGAGTTGCGATTTTTCTTCCGCGTCCGGCTCAGAGATTTCTTGATACGCCGCTGGAATCTTGCCGAAAGCAACGGATTCAGGAGGACGTGCTTCTTGTTGTCGGGCGTACCCGGTCGTTCGGGCGTTTCTGTGGTAGGAATCTGCTAGGCGAACCGCCCTGAAAAAACCGTTCCTTACCTCCGCACGTGCGCAGAGAGACCCACCAGGACGGAATGTTCTTGGGAGATCAGAGCTAGACCCGCCGTGATGTCAAACGGTACTATCAATAGCCAGGCAGTCGTCCCACACCAATGAGAAAAACACTTCTCTATCGAATATTTGGGATCGGGCAAGTACCGAAAGATGTCCGACACCAGATACACAAGGAAGGCATCGTTCTTCAAGATGAAGGAATTGGTGGGTCTGTGACTCTCAGGAAATTTCGTGCACCTGGGAAACGCTTCAGTTGGAAACGTAGCTGGTTCAGCGGATCTATTGTGTTAACGAAAGAACATTTTTTGGCGTTTCGTTATTCGAACCCAATAATTGGGGTTTCCTGGGATGACGATAGAATCAAGAGCTTGAATTGCTTTCTCGAAAATGAAAATACACTTTGCGTCGAGTTCGATGCATCGACGTTTTGCGAAGACTGGTCAGGTAATATCGAAGTCAGGTTTTCCACACTACTAGCACAAGCATTCTTGGAGAAAATTATACAGAACAGTGCCTGAATGTTCGTCGACGTAGGGATGTACTTGTGATTGCCCTGTGCGCTCCGCCTGTAGCCGGGTCGGGCGAGCTCGGAGATGATGTTCCCCGCCCAAGGTCGATGCCAAGCGCCGCAGCGTCCGCACTAAATAGAGCCCACCCATAGGCAGACGCTCGGGTCGCCCAGGATGATTTCTTCCGTCGCATCCAACCCGACGGTCCGTTCTTGCGTCTCCTGCTGGGCCCCAGACTGGTTGAAGAATTCGATGGTGATGCTGGCCACAGTCCGGCTTGTGTTCCAGACCAGGATCCGGGTCGTGTTCTGGGAATCGCCTCGGACGGCTTGGGGAAGGAAAAACTCCGTCGCCGCCGAGACCAGATCGAAGGAAACCAGGCACAGAACCAGAGCCGGTAGGATCCTTCCCAAGAGAGCTATTGTTGCCATTGCCCTCGTGCTTGTGATTTGGTCTGTGTTTGTAGCTAGTTGAATCCTAAGTACCGCATTTCATAATTACGATCACTAGTGTCCAAACGTTGTTCTATCGCACAACTCTAAGTTACTGGTAAGAATTGTTTTAACATCGAAATCCAATTTTTTCGATACTTTTTGATATGAAACTGTGGCAGGTGCCGACCCGGTTCTCCAATCCTGTGGCCTGCAAGCCGATAGGATGCCTAGATGGATATGCGCAGAACCGTCTTTGCCCAGCTGATGGATTGCGTCCCCAGGTATCAATTTCAACTCTGTGCTCAACGCTACCGAGGAGATTACAAGATAAAAGACTTCTCCTGCTGGAAGCAGTGGCTGTGTATGGTCTTCGCCCAGTTGACCTATCGCGAGAGTCTGCGGGATATCGAAGCCACGCTAGGTTCGGTTGCAGGCAGACTCTACCACATGGGAATTCGAGGCCGCGTGGCCCGCAGCTCTTTGGCCCATACCAACGAGAATCGGGATTGGCGCATTTATGCCGATTTCGCTCAAGTCTTGATCCAAGAGGCACGGACTTTGTACGCAGGCGAGCCCTTTGCCGTGGAACTGGAAAAAACGGTCTACGCGCTCGATTCCACCACCATCGATCTGTGTCTTTCGGTGTTCCCTTGGGCCCGCTTCCGCAAACGCAAAGGAGCCATCAAACTGCATACTTTGCTCGACTTACGTGGCAACATCCCCACCTTTGTCGAGGTCACCGAGGGGCGGGTTCACGACGTCAATATCCTCGACTATCTGCTGGTCCAACCCGGCTCCATTTACATCCTGGATCGCGGCTATCTCGATTTCGCACGTCTTTATCGGCTGCACCAGAGTTCCGGTTTCTTCATCATTCGTGCCCACCAGCGCCTGAATTTCCGCCGTCTGTACTCCCATCGTGTCGACAAGAGCATCGGGCTAAGAAGCGATCAAACCGGGGTCCTGAGCGGCCGTTACACGGCCAACAAGTACCCCGACAAACTCCGACGAGTCCGCTACTACGACGCCGAGACCCAAAAACACTTGGTCTTCTTGAGCAACAACTTTTCCCTGACTGCCCTCACTGTCGCCCAGCTGTACCGTTGCCGCTGGCGCGTGGAACTTTTCTTCAAATGGATCAAGCAACACCTGCGCATCAAAGCCTTCTATGGGACTTCTCCGAACGCCGTCAAAACTCAGATCTGGATCGCCATCTCCGTGTATATCCTCGTTGCCATCCTGAAAAAACGCCTGAAATTGGAGCTGAGCCTCTACACAACTCTACAGATTCTCAGCCTGACTGTTTTCGAGAAAACCCCATTAATTCAAGTACTTACCAGCTTCGATTACAGGAATCACCAGGGAGGTTCATGTAACCAGTTGAATCTATTTGACTTATGATTGGACACTAGTGAATTACGTAATTATGTCCAAATCGCACAACTCTAAGTTACGGTATCGAAATCTAATTTTTTCGTCTCTGTGGCAGGTGCCGACCCGGTTCTCCAATCCTGTGGCCTGCAGCCGAGGATGCCTAGGTTATGCGCAGACCGTCTTTGCCCAGCTGACTGCGTCCCCAGGTATCAATTTCAACTCTGTGCTCAACGCTACCGAGGAGATTACAAGATCGACTTTCCTGCTGGAAGCAGTGGCTGTGGATGGTCTTCGCCCAGTTGACCTATCGCGAGAGTCTGCGGGATATCGAAGCCACGCTAGGTTCGGTTTTGACTCTACCACATGGGAATTCGAGGCCGCGTGGCCCGCAGCTCTTTGGCCCATACCAACGAGAATCGGGATTGGCGCATTTATGCCGATTTCGCTCAAGTCTTGACCAAGAGGCACGGACTTTGTACGCAGGCGAGCCCTGCCGTGGAACTGGAAAAAACGGTCTACGCGCTCGTTCCACCACCATCGATCTGTGTCTTTCTTGTTCCCTTGGGCCCGCTTCCGCAAACGCAAAGGAGCCATCAAACTGCATACTTTGCTCGACTTACGTGGCAAATCCCCACCTTTGTCGAGGTCACCGAGGGGCGGGTTCACGACGTCAATATCCTCGACTATCTGCTGGTCCAACCCGGCTCCATTTACATCCTGGATCGCGGCTATCTCGATTTCGCACGTCTTTATCGGCTGCACCAGAGTTCCGGTTTCTTCATATTCGTGCCCACCAGCGCCTGAATTTCCGCCGTCTGTACTCCCATCGTGTCGACAAGAGCATCGGGCTAAGAAGCGATCAAACCGGGGTCCTGAGCGGCCGTTACACGGCCAACAAGTACCCCGACAAACTTCCAGTCCGCTACTACGACGCCGAGACCCAAAAACACTTGGTCTTCTTGAGCAACAACTTTTCCCTGACTGCCCTCACTGTCGCCCAGCTGTACCGTTGCCGCTGGCGCGTGGAACTTTTCTTCAAATGGATCAAGCAACACCTGCGCATCAAAGCCTTCTATGGGACTTCTCCGAACGCCGTCAAAACTCAGATCTGGATCGCCATCCCGTGTATATCCTCGTTGCCATCCTGAAAAAACGCCTGAAATTGGAGCTGAGCCTCTACACAACTCTACAGATTCTCAGCCTGACTGTTTTCGAGAAAACCCCATTAATTCAAGTACTTACCAGCTTCGATTACAGGAATCACCAGGGAGGTTCATGTAACCAGTTGAATCTATTTGACTTATGATTGGACACTAGTGACCGTAATTATGAAATGCGGTACTAAGTCTCAGATTATTTCGAGAAACTGACCGGCATCGTTACGAAGCGGATCGCTCCTCGGGTTTGAATTACGGTGGCAGCGACCACTCCCTGGGAGGTGACACCCTTTAGCAGCCCCTCAAAATTGCTGAAATCTAGCGCTATATCGGGCTCTGGATTCCAGGTAATTTCGTCCACGAAAAGAGACCGATGGCCCATGCCTGCCAGGGTGATGGAAGCTGTGGCCAGCAATTGCCCCTCCGAACTCCTCAGCTCGAGGTCGATCGTCATTGGATCGTTGCCCGGGTTCTGAACCGCAATGCCTGTGTTCGTTGTGCCATCCTTGAGCATTGGGGCTGCAAAACCGGGGAGCTTTTGACTACTACCCACACCTGCGGCTCCAGCACTGCCGCTAAAGACGATCACACCGGCCAGAGGCTTGTCAGAGGTGACCGTAGCAGATCCAACCTGAAGAGGGCCCTCGCCATCTGTCCTCAAGATACGCATACCGCAGGCGGGTATCATGAGGTCATGAGTTCCATCGGCAAGTACCTGGCCGTCGAGATCGATGCCACTCAGGGGGAGACCATCGTCATCTTTGAGCGTGATCGTCGCCTGGGCGCTCATCGTTTTGCTCAAGTTGATCAGGATGACCTCGCTGGAAACACTGACTCCGCTCTGCTCACCGTCTCCAAATTGAGCAAAGAGAAGTTCAAGATTGCCGAACTCCGTTGGCGCCGACACGGGCATCGTCACGAATTCCTGGGGCCGGGTTTGGATCACGGTCGCGGCAACGCCCCCTGTGGATGTAGTTGCCTTCACAATTCCTTCGAAATCGGTAAAGTCGATGCTGACGCCCAAGCCTGGAGTCCAGCCAATCTCGTCCACAAAGAGAGCCCGATGGCCCATGCCCGCCAGGGTGATCGAACCCGTGGCCAACAGCACCCCATCGGTATCCCGCAGTTCGAGATTCACCAACACCGGATCGTTCCCTGGATTCTGGAAGGCGATTCCCGTGTTGATCTCAGCGTTCCTTAGCATAGGAGCTACGAACGCCGGCAGTGCCGGGCTAGCACCCACACCGGCGGCTCCGATGCCGCTGTTGAAAACCACGACGCCGGATAGTTGCTTATCCGAAGTCACCGTCGCAGATCCTGCCTGCAGAGGCCCTTCGCCATCGGTGCGCAGGATACGCATGCCACATGTGGGAATTGTGATATCGACCTCTCCCTGGAGCAGAACAGCTCCATTCAGGTCGACGTTGTCCAGGGGCACGCCGTCGTCGCCTTTGACCGTAATCGTTGCCGCGGCCTCGATGGCCTTCCCAGGATTCACCAGGAAGAACTCACTGGAAAGCTGGACGGTGCTTGCCCCCAGCGTCTGAGCGAGACTTGCCGAAGCGATCTCCCCGTCTCCAAACTGGGCAAAGTAGAGCGGCGACACGGCGACGGTGGTGCTAATGGTTCGACTGTTGTTTTCCTGCTCGTTGTCCTCCTCATTTGCAGATACCGTGGCCGTGTTCTCCACTTGTCCTACTGTCGAGGGATCCACAACAACGCCCAAATTAATATCGGGAGCCGACTCCGAGCCACTCAGGGAGTCTCGGGTGCAGGTGACGGTGCCGACCACCTCGTCACAATTCCAACCAGAGCCGGCAGCGGAAACAAAGGTGACGCCATTGGGCAGGTTGTCGGTGACGGTGACATCGGTCGCTTCAGAAGGCCCGTTGTTGGTAACACCGAGTGTGTAGGTCAGAGTTGTTGCCGGGGCGACGGGATCGGCGTCGGCTAGCTTGGTGATACCCAGATCCGCGAGCCTGTTCACACTCACACTCGCCGACGCCTGATCATCTTCATTCGGGTCGCCGTTGTTCGGACTCGAGTCGGGGTCCATCTGATCCACGGCGATGAGCTCTGCTGTGTTCGTTATCGTTCCGGTGGAAGAAAGTTCCCCCGTCAGTGTCAGCACGGCAGCGGTATCCCGGGCCAGACTGAGAACGGTCCAGATTCCGGTAGCCTGGTCGTAGCCGATGGAGCTCACGATATCGGTAAGTCCGCTAGGCACTGGATCGCTGACCTGAATGTTAGTGGCCGTTTCGGGTCCCTTGTTCTCCAGCGTCACCGTGAATGTCACTGTCTCGCCCACCTCCACGCTGGTCTCGTCCACCACCTTCTTCAATTCCAGGTCAGCACCAGGCAGTGCAACGCTCAACCTCACCGAACCATAAATGACCTCCCTAAATAGTCCCGGCGTCAGCGTTGGCAATCCGCTACAGGTCAGTTCCGAAGGCACACAGTTGGAAAAACTTCCTTCGGTGGGCCCATCCACAATCAGAAAACTATTGCCACCAGCGGGAATAAAGCCATCGATCAGTGCAACGGACAGGGTCCCGCCCAGACTCGCACTCTCGCCCGTGGCCGTCCCCACCTGCAAGACATCGAAACTGCTTGTGTCAGCAAGCTCCATCCTCAAATCTCCGGTTGCGAGCTGGCTGTATTTTCCGGTGACCGTAATGCCGCCCACAGAGCCTCCCACCTGAAATACTCCGGCGTTTTGCACACTCCCCTCGATAGTTCCGCTTCCCGTCAACTCGCCCGATGCCTCGTTGACGAGTTGGCCATTGCCCTCCACCAGAATCGTGCCCCCATCCCAGATGACCGTGCCGGCATTGCTAAACTCTGCCCCGTTCCGTACCGCCAGAGCTGGTGAGCCATCTCCCGGCTCGTTGAGTGTCATGGTCCCCTGGTTTCTCAGGTTGGAACCGTCACCCAGATCGATGCTGCCACCGCTCCAGGTGGCACTGCCGAAACCGTTCGAGCTGGTTTGCGGGCTTGAACTACTGCTGGCGGCCGGGCCTCCCGAGATGATGACGGTCAGGAGACCCTGAACCTCTACCGGGCCAGTCACGCTGGCCGAGGCTGATGAGTCGATCTGGACAGTGGCCGTCGTGGCCTGTTGCAGAAAGACAACTGCGTCGGAAGGGTTGCTTGGGGGGCCAATTAGTGTCATTTCCAGATTGTGGCCATTCCCCTGATAATGCAGGCTGTCCTCGCTGTCTAGTGAGTAGGTCCCACGGTTCTCAGACGGCTTCATAAGATTGACTAGCCCGTTGATTTCGACATTGCCGGCTGTCTCCAGTTCCACGTCAAGATTGGCCGAAGAAACGTTCATCCGGTCCAGATTCGTGATTCTCCCCATCCCGGACACGTCTCCTTGAATGAACAACCTTCCGAAAGCAACGCCTTGGGTATCCGACGCCTCTGAAGAGGGTGCTGCCGAACCGTTGACCAACAGCCCGTCTATGCTGCTGTCCTCCCTCAGGGTCAAGCTGCCACCTTCAATTCTCAACGTCGAATTCGCACCCAGATCCAGGCTTCGGACCTCTTGCGTTTGGGAAACAGTGATGATCCCGATATCCCCCGGTATCACCGCATCATGGCCGGGCCCAGGCACTAACGGTGGATCCCAGTTGTCGGGATCGGAAAAGTCACCGTCACTACCTCCTCCTGTCCAGGTGACGGGCCCCGACGTGGGAAGGCAAGCGATGGTCAAGGATAGCTCGACTTGCACCGGGGGATCGACGCCTAAAGCCCTCCCGCTTGCGACGTTCTTGATCACCGTCCCATCAACGACGCCTTGGTTCACCCTCACCGAGAAGGAGATGGTATGAGTCTGCGGGAACCCCATTCCTGCGACGACTCCCAACCCGAGGGTTCCCGTCCAGACGATCCGATTGTTGCTGATATCGAAGAAAGCATTTTCGCTGACGCTGTCTGAAATATATGTGGTGCCTGCGGGGACCTGGTCCTCCATCGAGGCGGGTAGGGTGGGCGATCCCTGACCCGATTGATTGTTCAGTGTTATCTCGTACGAGATGGCGCTTCCTGGACAGAGCGGCTCCGGGAACATCGCTGATTTTTCGATTGAGATTTGACTTCCCGGGCCGAGAGGGAAGGTGTCGCTAGTTGAAACGCTTCGCAGGTCTTCGCCGAGGAGACCTGCAGAGAATAAACTGATTACGAACACCCACTGTGCTGAGACTCTCATGAGGAAACTCCCATGAAAAACGGGTGCGCAATCGCTGCGAACCCCAGACCGCTTTTTCGATGGTCAGTCTAATCTGGCACCGAATCACCCGTCCTCGCCGTTCTAGCAGCCTGTCGGACTTTCGAGGTCACACCGAACGGGCATCATTAGTGTATGGCGAATCGATTTAGAACAGTAGATCGAGAGACTCCTTATCTGTTTCCTCCTTCGGTGCAGGAATGGCTGCCGGAGACGCATCTGGCTCGCTTCGTGGTGGAGGTGGTGAGCAAGCTGGAGTTGAGGAAGTTGGAGGATTCCTACACGAAACGGGGATCGGAAGGATACCATCCGGCGGTGATGCTGGCGTTGTTGTTTTACGGGTATGCGACGGGGGTGTTTTCGAGTCGGAAGTTGGAGCAAGCCACCTACGATTCGGTGGCGTTTCGCTACCTCGCCGGCAACACGCATCCGGATCACGACACCATAGCCCATTTCCGAAAGCGGTTTTTGGAAGAGCTGAAGCCGCTGTTTGTGGAGATCTTGCTGCTGGCCCAGGCGATGGGATTTCTGAAGTTGGGCCGAGTGAGTTTGGATGGCACGAAGGTCAAAGCCAATGCCTCCAAGCACAGTGCGTTGAGCTGGGGGCACATCCAGAAACTGGAAGCGCGGCTGCGAGAAGAAGTGGACGAGTTGATGCAGCTGGCCGAGGAAGCGGATGGACGAGAAGAAACGGAAGGGATGGACATCCCGGCCGAGCTGGCGCGGCGGGAAGCACGGTTGAAAGCGATCGATCAAGCGAAGCAGAAGCTGGTCGAGCGGGCGGCCGAGCGGCAGGCGGCCGAGCACGCCGAATATGAAGGGAAGGTGGCCAAGCGGCAAGCCCAGAGGAAAAGGGGAAACAAACCGAAGGGTCGCGAACCCAAACCGCCCCGAGGAGGAATCCGAGACCAGGATCAGATCAATCTGACGGATGAAGATTCTCGGATCATGCCGGTCTCGGGCGGGGGATTTGAGCAATGCTACAACGCTCAGGCCCTGGTGGATAACGACAGTCTGTTGATTGTGGCCGTTCATGTCACGCCAAACGCCAATGACAAGAAAGAACTGAAACCGGCCCTGGCGGCGCTGCACGCATTGCCGGAGTCGTTGGGTCGGCCCCAGGAGCTGCTGGCCGACAACGGCTACTTCAGTGGTGCCAACGTGGAGCTTTGTAGCGAGCATGCGGTCCTTCCCTATATTGCGGTCGAGCGGGAAGCCCACCACTTGCCGCCGAACGAACGCTGGAAAGAACCGGAGCCACCCGGGGAAGACGCCGATGCGGTGGAGCAGATGAGATACCGGTTGAAGACCCCGGCGGGTCGAGCCATCTACGGGCAACGCAAAGCTGTCCCCGAGCCCGTCTTTGGGATCATCAAATCGGTGATGGGCTTTGCGCAGTTCTCTCTCCGAGGAGCGGAGGCGGCAGACGGGGAGTGGACTCTGGCCAGCATCGCCTGGAATCTGAAAAGAATGTACAACCTCGCCTGCCGCCAGCCGAAGCTGGCCCGTGCCACCCTCTGAAGAGGTGGGCCAGGTCGTTTCAGCGGCCAAATCACCGCCGCAGATCAGACGATTCATCGATTTCGTGCTTGGTCGTGCAAGACTTTGGATCAAACGTCAAATTTCAGAAGTGCCTGTGAGTCAAGTCCGACAGGCTGCTAGGCTAGGTCGCAAGCCCTGCCGACACAACCCTTTTTGCTGCCTCGAGACGACCCGTGATGAAAACTCGGGCTAAAGGGATCTCCGTGCCGAGGTCCAGATTACTTGAAATGGTATGGCGGAAGCGAATAAATCAAGCAATTCCAATTGATTTTCGCTTCAGCAGATGCTTGTAGAGCTTTGCGGCAAGAACAGCGAGCAGTCAGGGGCTTTTCTAACGATGGGATGGCGCCAACAGCTTTGCCATCAGGAACTGCGTCGCGCTTGGGTACTGTGCCGACTCCGATACGCCCGATGTTTCTCGTAGTTCTTCAGTGCGGCCTCGATGGTCTTTTCACCGACCGCCATGTTTGATCATGCGATGCTTCAGGACGTTCGGGCCCAGCCATGGTTCGATCACTTTTGGGTCAATTGACGTCTGCCCGGCGTGGGCGGCCGCCGCGGTCACCCGAGTCGACTCCCGGAGTACGGGATCGGTGGCCTTCGGATCCGCCAGATCGTCGTGGAGGAGAATCCACATCGAGGTGCACGCTCCCGCGCTACCGCCGGTCAGCGCGATGCGGTCCTTGTCGATGTTCCATTCGGAGGCGAGAGCATGCTTATCGTCGGAGTCTTCCAGACCATAAATGGAGGCGATGTTGGGATGATTCAGCGACGCCAGTACCTGGGCCTCACGGGAGAAGCGGGCCATGCGCTCCCGATCGGCGGCAAAGGCTTCAGGCAGGACCTTCAGGGCCACATCACGGTTGAGCTTCGTATCGGTGGCGCGGTACACCTCACCCATCCCTCCTTCACCGAGCTTGGAGGTAATCTTGTAGTGCGAGATGGTTTTGCCGATCATGCCGTTACTTCATCCTACGCCCTGATCAGCGCGGTCTCAATAGTCGTGATGGAATAGTAACCTGTGCGGGACCTGCGGGACTTGAGGGGGTTTTCCCACTAGGAAAGTTTGTCTGAAGTTCTTCGTGACTTTTGAGTCAAGTTTGGAACGCAAGACAGAAAACCCCCGACCCAACAGATTGTGGGTTTCAGGTGCTTTGGCCCAAGGGGTTGAGGTCTTGAGCGTCGCAGACCAAGCGAGGTCAATCCCAACGGGATTGCGTATTGTAGCCCAGGGTTTCCGAACCCTGGGGAGGGAGTCGCCCCCAATCTGAATCAACCCGGAACGGGTTGCGTACCTAAGGGTCGCCCTGGTGCGCAATAACGCCTCTCGTTAGATCGTCTGTACGCAACCGCCGATGGGGTTGGGATCAAAGGGGGAGTCGGATACCCAGGGTTCAGAAACCCTTATATGTGTTATTTGTTGAAAGGAATTCGGGTCAGAACGTCTGATCCGAGCCGACCACGAGATCGTGAAACCCTCGGTCCGTCGAGACCGGAGCCCAGCGAGATCCGTGGTCGGCCCTTTTCATGTCAACCCGAACAGTCGCCTGGGCCTCCGTCAAAGAGAGAGCCCGAATATAAGGAAGGGTCTCCATGAAACAACTCAAAGGTAATCCTATCAACAAAACCTGGATGAGTCAGCCCGCAGCGGGCATTGATGTCAGCAAGGATCGGCTGGATCTGTGTCTGCTGCCACGGGAGGAACACTCGGAGCACTCCAACGCGGGGGAAGGAATCGCAGAGATCCTCCGCCGTCTGGAGGGGATCGCGGGATTGGTCTCGGTGGTGGTGGAAGCCTCGGGGGGTTATGAGAAGCGGGTCCTGAGAGAGCTCAATGAGGCGGGGATCCCCGTCTGTTGCGTGAATCCTCGACAAGCTCGAGACCTCGCGAAGGGTCTGGGAATCCTAGCCAAGAATGATCGTCTGGATGCCCACGTCCTGGGGCGTTGTGGGCAGCTGGGGATTCATCGTATCAGTAAGCAGGAAACCGCGTACTATCAGCAGTTACAAGCCTACAATCGCAGACGCAGGCAACTGATTGAGTGTCGTAAGATCGAGCGGACTCGTCGCCATCAGTATGAGGATCAGGAGCTGCGTCAAGGAGTGGAGCGCATCCTTCGCCTGCTGGATCAAGAACTGAAAGAGATCGAGCAGAAGGTGGAGGAATTGCTGCGGCTCGATGCGGAGCTACTTCGGCGCCAGGAGGTGGTGCAAAGCTGCCCGGGGATAGGGGAGCGAAGCAGTCAGATCGTGGTGTGTGAGCTGCCTGAGTTGGGCAGGGTCAATCGCAGAGAAGTCGCTTCCCTGGTGGGATTGGCCCCTTGGGATCAGGACAGCGGCGAGGGACTCCAGCCTCGTGCCATCTGGGGAGGACGGCGTCGCGTCGACTCCCAGTGTCGCCCGCAGGTGACTCGTCGACTCATCCTGGTTCGAGTCATCCTGCTGGTTCGAGTCATCTTGGGTTGAGTCACCCTGGGATCCATCCGTTGAGTCCTCCCCGGTTGCTGACTGACCGTTTTCGGGTCCCCTGCTCGTCGCCGATTTCCCTTTCGTCGGCTTGCCACTGAGGCGGACCACCCGATCCACGCTCACGTAGTGGACATCGGACGATCCGGCCAGGACGTCGATTTCACCTGCGCTCAGCTGAGCCGCATAGCCGTGGACCAGGGCCAGGGTATCTGGATTGGTCGGATCGTACCCAGCCTCGAAGCTCTCCTGCTTGAGCTGCACGATGACCCGCATGGGGTAGTCGTAGTGGGGATTGGCCGAAAGAAACTCGACCTCTTCTTTCAAAGCGGGGGACAGTTTCTTGGCGATCCCGGGGGGAAGTCCGGCCTGCAGGTTTGCGGCCAGCAACAGTCCGGCCAGAGCTCCCGCTGCGATCCGGCAGCATCTCTTCTTAGTTCTATTGGATTTCAGTATTGCCTTCATGGTTTTATCTCTCCGCTTGCTTATCTGATGTACAAATGAGGTGCTCTTTCTCCACATCGTGATCAGTCTCCCTCGAAGTCGCTCCAGAGGATGGAATCGCTCCACAGAATCGAGTCCGACCACAGAATGGAGTCGCTCCAGAGAATGGAGTCACTCCACAGGATGGAATCACTCCACAGGATCGAATCACTCCACAGGATCGAATCACTCCACAGGATGGAGTCGCTCCACAGAATCGAGTCCGACCAGAGGATGGAGTTGCCCCACAGACCCGCGTTCGGATCCACCATATCGCTGTAGAAGACCCGGTCGCCGAAGACGAAGGCGCCTCCCGAGACGACCTCTTCCGGACCGTTTTCCCCTTCCAGGATCCAGTGGGGATCGATATTGGCCGCCAGGCTGTGGGTAGAGACCTCGACTACCTCGGCCAGCTTAACGGCCGTGTAGGCGTTCAGAAAGCCGTTGCCCTGCTCCAGGGGATGGACGCCATCCATCTTGGTCGCTGTCAGGAGGAGAATCGTCTTGACCAGATTAGGATGCAGATTAGGATTGGCCTCCAGCATCAGAGCCACCACGCCGCTCACAAAGGGGGTAGACATGCTGGTACCGCTTAAGACCATGTGGTGCTCGTCGAGCACGAATTCCGGATAGTCGTTGGCGATCTTGCAATTGGCTGCCTTCAGCGAAGGGATGGCATTGCCGGGAGCCACTAGGTCAGGCTTGAATAATCCGTCTGGAATGGTAAACCCCCGGGAGCTGTAGGTGGTCGCCACATCATCGTAGTGGGTGGCGGTCCCCTGGGTATTGACGGCTCCCACGGTGATCACCGAAGGCTCCGTACCAGGGCTAGTGATTCCGCCCCAGATCTCGGGATATTCGCTGGTTCTTCCCAGGTTGCCCGCTGACACTACGGTCACGATTCCGGCCTCCACCATGGCACGCACGGCTTGACACAACGGATCGGCGGTAGGGGACTCGATTGGCGGATGGCCTAGGGAAAGGTTGGCTACACGGATGTTGAGTTTTTCTCGGTACTTGATTACCCACTCGATGGCCTGAATGAGATTACTCGTCAGACCACTCCCATTTGCATCGATCACCCGGACGTCCACCAGGTCGACACCGGGTGCAACGCCGGTGTACTGATTGCCGGTGGCTCCATTCCCACCTGCGATGCCCGCGACGTGAGTTCCGTGGCCGTACGGATCCTTGTCTTGAGCAAGGTCTTGAGCCGGCTGGAATTGGAAGGATGTAAGAGAGCTACCGGTGAAATCGAAGCTTCCCAGCACCCGGCCCAGGAGATCAGGATGATCGCTGAGGCCTGAATCGAAGACGGCAATAGCGACACCATTGCCCTGGTAGTTGTAAGCCTCAACCAACCCTCCAAAAAACGGGTCGTAAAGTGGCGATGTTTGGGTGCCATAGGCGGCTTCTTCCTGAAGATTCTGGACTCCCACGGCGCTGGTGAAGGGATTGGAGGAGAGAGTCGAAGAGGCAACGGTCGTCTCAAGCGGCATGTCCAGGGTGACGTACTCCACGAAGGGAGAATTCACAAGACCCCGAATCCCCTTGACGCTCATCGTACCGGCAAAACCCTGGACCAACCCCAGGACCTTCTTCTTCATCAGGCCCGGAGGTCCCCCGTGGGGGTGAAACGAGTCTGGATCCATCTGGATGATGATGGGAACGTCGGATGCGTAAGCCGGATTGGCTTCAAAGACCTCCAAGACCTTGGCCAGGCCGGGCGCGACCTTGTCTTTGGGTCCCTGGCCTTTGGGTCCCTGGCCTTTGGGTTCCTGACCCTTGGGTCCTTGACCTTTTCCTTTGGGACCTCCGAAGCTGGGGACAATGAGAAGAAGAACAGAGAAGATGATGAGAATGTGGATTGCTGGGAGTCTGGACCAAAAGCGTTTCATGACAAAACCTCCGCAGGTTTCGCGCATCCACTTTCGGCAACTGATCAACCTTATCGACAAAGCGACGTAGGTCTCAGCTTTGCGCCCCGTGCCTTTCGTGCTCGGGTAGCCTTTTCGCTGTGGGCTGCGAAAACTAAATTGTTAACGGGGAGTGGTGAATACTGATCTCAAGACTCCCTTCCTCGCTGATCCTTTTCGGTCGGAGGAGGAGAAACTTTAGGGAAAGCTGAGGAAGGACTGCTGGTGGAATCGCTCCGAGCCAGAATCGGCCCGATGTTTATGCGGGCTTCAGACCCTCGATTTTAGTGGGCTTTTCTTCCAGTCCTGAGAATGTCACCAACCAGGTCTACGAAATCTTGGCAGCGTAGGTGCGAGCGTCTGTTTCCGGACCTTTGCCGTAGTTCATTCGACGTTTCCGTGGGAAACCCGAATGTCCGCTTCTGGGGCCCGTTAGCGGTCGTTCATTTGACGCTTCCGAGGAAAACTTGAACGACCGGTTGTAGGCGGAAGCCGCCAGTCAGAGGCGATCTACTCTGACACCGTTTTTGCGGTCAGATCTGTGCCAGCACACCTTGAGGCACCGCGAAAGACGAAGACAATCTAAAGACGGATAAGGAAGGAACTCAGACCTCCTGGAGCCTCACTTCCCCATGCCGTAGAATCACCCCAATGATCCGCGAATACGGCCCCTTCAGGGAGCGATTCGAGGAGTACATCCTCAGCCGCACGGCCAACCATCCCTCCTTGGTTCCCATGATTATGCATGGTCAGGGTAAGGTCCGCTTCCGCCTCGCTTGTAAGGAGACACTAGACGGTACGGATTGGTCGTCCTGGTTGGACCAAGCAGCTTTTGGATGGACCTGTTAGGGTGCTGATCGACGAGGAGATCTCTGCCTGTTTGAAGGACCTAGGATACCCAGGGCAACTCTCTTACAAGACGGTTCCAAGTCAAGCCGATTCAACTCTTCCAGAGGAGGGTAGAGGGTCTGACAGTTTTCTTCACCAAATCTTCGCCCTATCGAATGTGATAGCAGAAATCTGATCGCAAAGACGGCGCAGCCTGATGACGCAAATGGGAACGTTTCTGCGCTATTACTAAATAGAACGAAATAGCACCACAACGACGAACAAAATGGAGGACAAATTGCGGAGACCGGAGATACGAATTTTCATCGGCACCATGGCGATGTTGGCGCTCCTTGCCCCGTCTGTGAAGGGACAGGCGGACCCGCCCGCGCCAGGCGGGTTCGAACCATCCCTCCGGCTATTTGCCCCTGTGGGCAACCACACCCTCGCAGGGCCCGCGGGAGTAAATCGGAGATGCGCCAGGATCCCAACAGAAGGAGTCCGTATTTTCAACGTGTTCGATTACGAGAGGGCTGTTATCCCGCGGCGGATCTGCTATACGATTAAAAATACTGGGGAAGCCCACGTGCAAGGACATGTCGTAATCACCGATGTGTACGGGACCCGCCGCCAGCTCGACAGGGCGAGGACCAGGCAGATCCCGCCGCAGGGACTCCTAGAGAAATTCAGATCGGGTCTATAGCTGAAAGGGGTTTGAAGATGCCTCACCGAGGTAGAACTGCGATTGCTACCCAGATTGCGGCGATCGCCCTATGCACCGTCTTGCTGACCTCATGGGCACGCGCGACCAAAATCGTGTTTGTCACAAGTGAGAAGACCGACGGATCCATCCAGGACCCGGTCTCATTGAACACCGGCATCCAAGGTGCTGATGACATCTGTAACCGATTGGCAGCCAACGCCACCCCACCGCTTGACACAACAAACGGCACCTATAAAGCCTGGCTCTCAAGCTCTACAACGTCACCCTCGACCACATTTACACAGTCGACCGGCCCATACGTCAGGACGGATGGGGCCGAGTTGGCCGCTAACTGGGCGGATCTCATCGACGGAACATTGAACAACACAATCAACCTGGACGAAAACGCAAATCCGACGCAACTCGGCGAGTTCGTTTGGACCGGCACAGATCCAGACGGCACGGCCGACCAAAACCACTGCAACGATTGGACGACCGACGTGGGGGCGGTTTTTACGGTCAACGGTAGAGTGGGGGCAACGAGTGTGACAGATGCGAGATGGACCCACGTGTTCATCCCCGCTTCAGCAGGGGGGAATCCAGACTGCCCGGCCACCTTTCGTATTTATTGTGTCCAACAGGGGCCCCCTGCTCCGGACCCAGGAGTTTTCGATTTCGCCCTGGACTCTCTGACAGTAGACGGCAACATTCAGGGTCAAGGAAACCCGGACAACAACCTTGACTTTGTCGACAACTTCAACGATGGCTCTCTAAGCACTCTCCCCACTTCTTCCTTCTACGTTGCTTCGCCGATGACGGAATCGGGTGGGTTCCTGCGAATTCGGAGTGCTGACGGTGCACTCTCGGACGCTTCGCACACGATAGATGTCGCAATCCTAGATCTCCCCTTGAATGTTGGTGGAGGTAACTCAGAGGTTACAGCCTCATTCCGGGCCGATACCCCAAATGCCGAACAGGTCTATGGGATCGGTGTCGGAGAGGGCGAGAACGTAATATGGTTCGCTGTATTCAGGCTAGAGGATGTTACGTCGGTAATCGTTGTCGATGGGACGGGGATCCTGGCATCAGACCCAGTGGCACTTCCTCAAAGTGGTTCGATATCGCTCAGGTTCTTCATCAACGATGCGAGCAATGAAGTCGTTGTATCCTACAGTATCGACAATGGTGCCACGTTCAAGGCCGCTCCTCAGTTCCAGTTCTTCAACGGATATGGGACTGTTTTCAGCGGGACCACTACTGCGTACATCTGGGCTGCTGGAGGGGCCGTCGCGGACTAAGTTCCGTCCGATGCGCACTGACCTCAGGAAACTCCGTTCCTGAACTTTCGCCCAGTTTCCCACTCGATCGAGATCACACCCCCACCCCAGGTGGGCCGATAGATTTCTTAAGAACGAACGGGAAGAAGAAGGCCCCGGTAGCCAAAACGATCGGGGGTCTTCGTGGTAGTTAGTCGGCCCTATCAATCTTGGTCGATGATGCTGACCGGAACTGTCTTCTCCTCCTGTGAGCACGATCAAGTTCGAGTCGCTGATAATTATTGGCGATGGGTACTAAAACGACGCCGAATACCTGCCTGCTGCTTCCAGACCCTCGGCGATCCGGTGGCAGACTTCCAGGACCTCTCTTCCACAGGCAAGGGTCCCCTTGCTTAGTCGCTCGGCCAGGGTTTCACCCTCCACCAACTCCATCGCAAGAAAATGAACTCCATCCGAGTGCTCAAAGCTGTGTATGGCGGCAATGTTCGGATGATTCAGTGAGGCCAGGACCTGAGCCTCGCGCTGGAACCTGGCCAGCCTCTCAGTATCCTGGGTGAATCGCTCCGGCAGGACCTTGATGGCGACTGCCCGCTTCAGGGTGGTGTCCTCGGCTCGGTAGACCTCACCCATTCCGCCCTCACCGATCTTTTCAGTGATCTTGTAATGGGAGATGGTCTGGCCTATCAACGAGCCTCCAGACTGCTGAGAAATCTATGTGGCAATACTAGATCTTCGGGTCTGGAAGGGCAATGTCAGAGGACCGCATATATAGAAATCGGAAGGAGAGGCGGAACTCAATCCGCCTTTTCCGCTGACAGTCGGAATGCCGTTCGCTGCGAAGCTGGTCGTGTGCTTGAAACTGCCGTCCTCGTCCTTGTTTCTGGAAAAGGTGACCCATTCTTTTCAGCCACGCTCTCTTCGTCGTCGCATGACCGCTTGGTCTGCGCGGAATGACTGCTCTTGGGCTGCGAATTCAATCGGTCGATGCAACACCTCTAATCTCTAGCGATAGAGAGGAGGATGTTGCAAATGAAGTATCGGACGAGGATCTATTACACGGAAGAACAGAAGGCCTTGATGTGGGACCGCTGGCAAAAAGGCGAGTCCCTGAGCTCGATCGCGCGGCTCTTTGACCGCGGCCATTCCTCCATTGAGGGTATTCTGAAACAGACCGGTGGCATCCGGCCGCAGCCGCGCCGACGATCGCGACTCGCGTTGACGTCATCGGAACGCGAGGAGATCTCCCGCGGTGTGGTCGCCGGCGGCTCGATCCGTTCGATTGCCAGAGGGCTAGGTCGCGCCCCCTCGACGGTCAGTCGCGAGCTCCAGCGTAACGGCGGCCGGCTCCGGTACCGGGCCAACCGGGCCGATCAAGCGGCTTGGGAGCGGGCGCGCCGCCCGAAAATCTGTAAACTGGTCCAGAACCGGGAACTCGCCCACAGCGTAGCCTTGAACCTGAAGAAGCTCTGGTCGCCCGAGCAGATTGCCGGGTGGCTTAAGCGCACGTATCCCGATCACAAGGACTTTCAGGGGTCAGACGAGACTATCTATAAAAGCCTCTTCATCCAGGCCCGGGGCGCCTTGAAGAAAGAGCTGTTGCAGCATTTGAGACGGACCCGTGGGATGCGCCGCTCACGTCACCATACACAGAAGACGGAGGATCACGGACGGATCAAGGACACGGTATCGATCCGTGAGCGGCCCGCCTCGGTGGAGGAGCGCGCCGTACCCGGTCATGGGGAAGGGGACCTCCTGATCGGATCAAAGCGCAGTCAAATCGCCACCCTGGTCGAACGTCAGACGCGCTACGTGATGTTGGTCAAAGTCAACAGCCAAGACACCGAAACGGTGATCCAGGCCTTGACCCAACAAGCTCGCAAGTTACCGCGAGAACTGTACCAGTCCCTGACCTGGGACCGCGGAAAGGAAATGGCTGATCACAAACGCTTCAGTCTCGATACCCACATAAAGGTTTATTTCTGCGATCCTCGAAGCCCCTGGCAGCGCGGCTCAAACGAAAATACCAACGGACTGCTTAGACAATACTTCCCGAAAGGAATGGATCTCTCAAACGTCGACCAAAACAAACTGGATGCCGTCGCAAGACAGCTAAACGAACGCCCGAGAAAAACGTTAGACTTCGAAACGCCAGCCGAACGATTTAACCAATGTGTTGCATCGATCGATTGAATCCACAGGCCGTTTGCGGCCGTTCGCTCGCCGTTTCCAAGGGACGATCTGAGTGGCTGCTTATAGGCGAAAGCGGTCTGTCAGGGGCGATCTACTCTGACACTGTTTGTAGGGTCAGACCCTGGACTATCAACGTGATCG
Source organism: Acidobacteriota bacterium (assembly GCA_965219005.1). Taxonomy (GTDB): domain Bacteria; phylum Acidobacteriota; class UBA6911; order RPQK01; family JAJDTT01; genus CAUZIZ01. Next base: position 2,708,599 of record CBDCMS010000004.1, read on the forward strand.
AGGTCTCGCCGAACAGTGCAGCCATCCCCTACCCACGCGAATGGTCCAAGTGAGTATAGATCCTTGGATCCCGACACTCCAGCTAGGCGCTATGGCCCTGGCAGCCGACTGCTCTAAAGAGCATTCAACTACCAGGCGAGTGAATTTTGATCACCTCTATTGAATTTGGAGAAGCGAGGGACTCGTCGCTAGAATGGTTCTCACGACTACATCTCATCCAACCGGAGAAGTCAGAATGGACAATCTCGAGTCCTCGGTAGACAACCTGGAAAACTGGCTCCATCACCTGCAAAGCGAAACCTCTCTGCGGTACCGCTCACTCAAACAGGAACGAGACGCACTTGAGCAAGCCAGATCAAATTTAGAGCCAGAGGATCTTCGCGCGCGGCTGCAACAGGATTTTGACACCAGTTCAAACAAGCTGCTGGACGCAAAAGCGGAAGTGAAATCATTCAAGAGTGCAATAGATGAACTCGTCAAGACGTACCCCAATCTCCAGGACCGCCTTGACGCACAGCAGAAGCCAACTGAAACGGATGCTTCCCAATCGTCTCACGCACCACCGAATATCCAGATTAACCGGAGCCTGTACCAGCAACTGCTTGATGGTTACCTTGGCGCCCTTCGAACCTACGAAGGAATCTCCAAGATATACGAGACGCATCTGATGGAGCTTAAGGCCATCGGCGAGAAGGAGGGGATTTCTCTCGATGAAAAGAAGAACCCTCGCGGAGCCGGACGAAATCCCGACCCGAATGTGATGAAGCGTCGGAAGGCCATGGCGAAGTTCTTTCAGCAACGAGGTATCTCGAACGTGAAACAAGCCAGTAAGCTGATTAGAGACCCTATAGAGAGAAAACAACTCTACAAGCATTTGGACAAACGAGACGTGAAGCTTCCAGAGTCTCGTAGGCACGAGTTCGGAGAGAATGATCCCTACAAGAACTACGACAGTTGGGTTGGATTACTAGAAACATACGCGGACCATCGTGCGACGAATCTCCTGATTCGGGACGTACAAAGGCACACGGACTGGTTCGGCCTATCCAAATAACCTCGAAGAACACTCCTGATTCTGTTCGAGACCCAAATTAATTCTGTTTCTCCCTCCTATCTATTTTTTTAAGAGCACTCCAAGTGATTGAAAATAGATCGATTCCTTAATCCAACGCCCATTCCCTACTGGATCTCCTCGGCAGACAAAATCTAGAAAACAACAGAATCCTAGTGGATACCGGAATGGTCCGGGGAAGACTGGAGATTAAAACGAGATGACAAAAGCCCACCCACCTAATAACCCAGAAATCAAGCAAAGGAGAAGAAGCATGAACAAGAACACTTATGCCACAGCGGATCTGGCTCTTGCGGCATTTCTGGCAAGCCGACGCCACACAATCACCGACGTACGCAGCGATCACGGCAGGGGAGTGTTCGTGTTCCCCGACACCCCAGACCTGCGCGAGGACCTCCTTTGCTGGGGCAACGATGAGCCAGTTTCAATCCCGCTACGACGTTTCGTAAGCGACATGCGCCAACTCAAAGGCCTGGTCGCACTCTAACCCCTTTCACCGGAGCCTCAGATGACTAAGATAAGAAAAGAAATCCCCAAGAATCCCCAAGGTGAAACTAAGAATCGGCCTCACATCCCCTACCAAGCCACGCCGTCTGGACTTGTGCAGTGGAAATCGACAAGGGAAGGCCGCATGTGTGTTCCACTAACGAATTTCACGGCCCGCATCTGCTCGGATGTGGTAGTCGACGATGGTGCCGAGACTCAACACGTCTTTGAAATCGAAGCAGAGCTGAAGCGTCTCACGCACAAGTTTACGGTCCCGGCTGATCATTTTTCAGGGATGCACTGGGTGCTGGGACAACTAGGTCCCGAGGCAGTCGTTCAAGCCGGACAGGGAGCAAAAGATCACGCACGGGCCGCCATTCAACTGCTGTCTGGGGATGTTCCGAAGCGGCGTGTCTTCACCCATACAGGTTGGAGAAAACTCGAAAACAAGTGGATCTATTTGCATGCTCGTGGTGCTATTGGTCCGAGTGGTCCGATTCCTGGAGTAGAGGTTCGACTGGAGGGAGGACTTGCCAATTACTACCTCGACTTCCAAGACATTTTGCCAGCTCTTGTATGGGAGAGCCTAAAACTGCTTGAAGTAGGACCCGACAGAGTCACTTTTCCGCTTTACGCAGCAATCTTCCGGGCCATCCTGGGTGACCCAGATTTCAGCTTGTATCTAAGTGGACCAACCGGGGTTGGAAAGACCGCGATAGCAGCCCTGGCTCAGCAACACTTTGGTGCCCGGATGGACGACCACCATCTTCCTGGTAACTGGTCTTCGGCGGATAACGCAATTGAGGGTCAGGCCTTTGCTGCCAAGGATGCCCTATTGATCATAGACGACTTCGCTCCCTCGGGAACTTCAGCAGACATCGCACGGCTGCACCTCAAGGCTGATCGGGTAATGCGTGCTCAGGGAAACGCCTCTGGCCGTCAACGGATGCGTGCTGATACCTCTTTGCGACCCGAAAAGCCACCCCGTGGATTGATCTTGTCAACTGGCGAAGACACACCTCGTGGACAGTCACTTCGTGCCCGTATGCTCATCATCAACGTTAGTCCCGGTGACCTAGATTGGACAAAGATAACCGAATGCCAAGGAAGGGCAAGGGAGGGAGTCTTTTCACAGACACTGGCGAGCTTTGTTTCGTGGCTCTCCACTCGATACGACGAGGTCAGTTCAGGACTCGAAGGTGAGATCCATGAACTTAGGCAGGAGTTGCTGGACGAGGGACACAAACGAACCGCCACCATCGTTGCCAACCTTGTCGTTGGATTCCGCTACTTCCTAGATTATGCGGAGTTACTTAAAGCGATAAGTGGGGAGGAAAAATCGCTTCTTGAGCGAAGATGTTTGGATGCGCTGAAGGAGACGGCTAGGACTCAACCGCAGCTTCAGTCGGCAAGTGAACCCACCCAACGTTTTCTCGAGCTAGTGAGAGCTGCCCTTGGTAGTGGTGCAGCGCACATAGCTGCACCTGACGGAAACGCACCCCAGCCACCAGAAGCATTCGGATGGCAATTCGGAGGTTTTGGTGTCTCCAGTCCTAAAGGAAAAAGAATCGGTTGGATCGACGGGGAAGACCTCTATTTAGAACCAGAAGCATCGTACCAGTGCGCTCAGCGGGCAGCAAAGGACAGTGGAGAGCTGCTCCCCATCGCGAGCAAAACCCTCCACAAGCGTTTGAGTGAACGCGGGCTACTCCTGACTAGAGAACGCAGAGATCGACTTTTGATTCGCAAAACACTAGAAGGAGCAAGAAGGGAGGTGCTCCACCTTCACAGGGACTCTCTTCTCCTCATAGAAACGGACCAATCGAGCCAATCGGACCATGAGCCTGCACATGTTCAGTCCGAAGACCCTGTTCCTGCGCCGAACTAAGCGATGCTGCCGAGGAAGTTCGACGGGTACAACAGGGAACAGGTCCTCGCTCGCTTCGCTCGCTGCGGGGCGAACTCTTTGCCGCGTGATGGGGATACCGCCTCCACGACAGCCGTGGTTCCAAATCCCCGCTCTGAAGGAGGTGGCGAACCATTCATCGGGGGGCGTGATGCTACGGGACTGGTGGAGTCAGAGGACCCCATCACGCGACGAAGAGTTGATGACTACCAGAACCTGCCGGATCGGAACAGATAGATAGAACGCAGGATCGAACCCGATCAGAGAGGCTTTTGACGCAACGGATCATGACGACACCAGATCCATTCTACTTCAAGGTTTCCAAAGCCGCTCAGTACCTTGGGCTCTCCGCCAATACGCTGCGAAAGTACACCGACCTGGGCCTGGTAAAAGCGAAGAGACTTCCGAGCGGTGACAGGATCTACTCCAGGGATTGGCTGGATGACTTCGTCTCAGAGTTGCCCGATGTGGTGGAGAATAATGAAAGTGTCTGGAGGAAGGGGCAGGCCCTGGCTATACTCGCCACTGGTAATCCGGTCTGTCCTCGAATCCCAGGAAAGGAGGAGTAACCAATGGGGATTCGCAAATATCGAGGACAGATCGTAGTTGACAAGCACTGGCCGGATAGTACCCGGACCATCCGAGTGTGTCCCAACAGAACCCAGGCCAAGCAATTGCTCGACCGCATCAACGCTTCCGTTGCGGATGGATCGTGGCGAAAGTTCAAGAGCCAGCTAGCACTGCGGGGTCGAGGTTTCGTAACCCTGCGGGACTACAGTCGAACGTATCTTGAGGAATATGCTCAACCCCGTAATAAGAGAAGCTCCGTGATTCGCAAGGGGATAGCAATCAGATTCCTGAACCAGTTCATGGGAAAGCTCGAACTCGAATCGGTCACCCCAGCTCACGTCCATAAGTACGTACAGCACCGCAAGTCGCAAGGACTGTCAGGATCCACGATCAATCGAGAGTTGACAATTCTCAAGCACCTACTCGCCTACGCTACAGAATGTGGCATCATCGACTCCAATCCACTAGACCGGTTCAAGAAGCTACAAGAAGATCAGAAAGAGCGACCCCGATTCACGGACGTACAAGTGGAGAGCGTGATCCAAGCCGCGAGACCGGAGTGCCGTCCTCTGTTCCGCTTCCTTCGTGAGACGGGCTGCCGCCGGGAGGAGGCACTGTCACTAGAACGCTGGCAAGTGCAGGAAGCAGCAAGGCTGGTCGTCTTCAGTGAGGGTACGAAATCGAGGAAGTACCGCTACGTTCCTCTGACTGAGACAGCCCTGGAGGCGGTCAACACCTTACCTCGACTCAAGGACTCGACGACGATTTTCTACAACCCGAAAAGGAGTTGTCGCTGGTACGACTGTAAAGGGCCTTGGATCGAAGCGAGAGAGAAGGTAGGGCTACCGCAGATGCAGGTGAAGGACCTTCGCCGGCATTTTGCGATTGGACTGGCTGAGAACGGAGCGGATATGCACGACATCCAGCAAGTCCTGGGCCACGCCAGTGTGGCCACGACCGAACGGTACTACGCTCAGTTCTCGCCGAAGCATTCGGCGAAGAAGATCCTGAAGGTTCTGGAAGGGGGACAGAGCAAAGAGGCAACTGAGGCGCGATCTGAACCGGAAACAAAACGGAAACAAGCTCAGCCGACCTTACTAAAAGTAGGGGAAGGGAAGTGACCCTAAACACTGACAGTAAAGGGGTTAAAAAAGCGCGCCCGGCAGGATTCGAACCTGCGACCTCTGGTTTCGTAGACCAGCGCTCTATCCAACTGAGCTACGAGCGCACAAAAATATTCCTGCAGTTTACCAGAAGCAGGCCGGGGTAGGGAATCGCGTACTCCGGATTCTTCTTTGCGGGCAAGACGAGTAGAATAGACCCACATTGGGGGTGCCTTCGTGCGGGACTATGTCAAGATTCTGGCTTGGCTCTACGTAGCCTTGGGTGCCATGGGCTCTCTGGGTGCTGTTCTGATCTTTGTGCTCTTCGTGTTCGCTGGAACCATGGTCCGAATGACAGCCCACCAGGATCCACAGGCGCTTCTGGCAGCACTGATCATTGCGGTGGTGGGCGCCCTACTTTCCGCGATCATCCTGCTGGTCGCGGTCCCAGGACTGGTGGCCGGGATCGGCCTACTCGACTTGCGGCCCTGGGCCAGGGTCGTCGCCATCATTATTTCCGCTCTTCACCTATTCAACCTACCTATCGGGACGGCGATTGGGATATTTGGGCTTTGGGTCCTGCTCAACTCTGAGACGGAAGAACTTTTTCGGTCCCCTGCTTCTGCGCCTCCGGCTGATTCCTAAGTACACAGGTCCAGGTCTTGCTCTGCCGCTTCGCCCCAGCTACAAACCGAGTAAGTCACGGGCATTCTCGGAAAGAATGCGTCGCTTCAGCGGCTGGGGAATGCCGGGCAGAGCGGTGACCGGATCGTTCCAGTCAAAGTGGGGCCAATCGGAACAGTAGATCAGGGTGTCTTCGGCTTTCATGCCTTCTAGCAGTCTCAGAAGATGCCCGGGCTGCTCCGGTTCCATCATCGGTTGAGAGCCGATTCTGATGTGTTTGCGGAAATACTCGCTGGGGGGCTGCTTCAACCAGGGCGTCTGATCTCGTAGAGCCTTCCAGTCCGCATCCAACTTCCAGCACAGACCGGCCACCCAGTATTGGTCAACCTCCAGGAGGGCGACACGAAGTTCCGGAAACTTCTCGAAGGTTCCCTCCGAGATCAGGGAGGCAGAATGGGCCATCGCCATCTGAGAGCGGGCAAGTCGAGCTTCCAGGTAGTAGGTAGGATAGCCGACGCCGGTCGGGGCGCCTGCTATTCCTGCGCCCTCGCAGCCTGGGTGCACAAACGCCACCAGTGCGTTTCGCTGGCACACCTCCCAGATGGGATCGTAGAAGCGGTTGCCGTAGGGCCGCCTGGCTCCTGTAGGCAGAAGGACGGCCACCACATCGGGATGATCGCCGATACGATCAATCTCCGCCGCCGCCAACTGCGGGTCGGAAGTACTGATCGACATGGCCAGCTTGAGACGAGGCTCTTGTGCAATCCAATGCTCGAGTGACCAGTCGTTGAAGGCTCTACAAATGGCAGCGGCATAATCGCAGTCGGGAATCACCGAAGAGGTATAGACAACCCCGCTGTTGAGAACAGCGCAGTCGATATTCCAGCGGTCCAGGTGCTCCTCACGAAGACGGTCTAGATCCCAGCCCTGTTCATGTCCGTTGTAGTCTTCCAGGTTGAAGCCGTCGGCCAAATCGGTTCGGACGGCCTGACGAGGAGCATTGAAGTAGCCCCATCCGGGAAAGAGGAATCCCTGTTCCCTGATCTGTCGTTGGAAGGCGCTTGAAAGGTAGGGGAGGAGCTCGTCAAGGTTCTTCAGCCAGTGGTGAACATCGCAGTCGATAAGACCGACGTCGACGTCTGACTTGGACCTGCGCTCCGGAGCAGTAACCGGCGTGGAACCAGGTAATTGCATGGATCCCGTGGATTCCTGGTCACCAGGTTGACTCTCTGGACCCCTGGACGCGCGGCAGGGTCGACTCCTTTCCAGCCTACTTGGAGAGATTCTCGGGTGAGGCGCTCTTGAGAAGATCCACAAGCGGTTTGCCCGATTCGGGAACCGATACCTTCCTATCGACTACGATCTCCCTGGCCGAGATCTTCTGATCATAGAGGTCCTTGCTTGCCCCGTTGTCCTGGCGCAAAGTGCCACCCTTCAAAGAGACCCCCGCGAATATACCCTTGGCACGGGCGTAGGCAAGGATTTCAGCACCCATGGCGGCATCAGTCGCTGCCTCAGCGGACCGGCCCTTGGGTCCTGCGGCGGCAGTTGCGTCCGCCCCCAGCTTGACCTTGCTCTTCAACAGAGAGTTCACACCTGTCGGATTCATCACCAGGAGGACATAGTCGGTCGAACTCCCTCCGATCTGGAAGCCGATACTGCCGGACGCCAGCCGGTACATCGCGGGAGCACCCCAGGGACCGGAGAAGTCTATTTTCCCGCGGCACACCATGGCGCCCTTGCCATAACTGGCTCCAAAGAGCAGAGCGCCTTTCTTGACACCGGGGAAGACCAGAACGCACTCCGCCTTGTTCAACAGCTCGCTCGGTATCCCCTCATCTGGAGTATCGAGGATTGCCTTCAGGACGACGGCAGCGTTGTGTAATCGTTCTTTCACATCCTTGTCGTCGGCAAACAGTGATAGGTTCAAGAGCAGACAAGTCACTCCCAAGCTCATGAGATAACGCATTTTCAAGCCCTTTCGAATTGAGTCGCTTTCAGTCGCCGGCACTCGAACTCAGGCCCCGGTAAGTCTTCAACCTCGGATACTCCCTAAACGATACCACAGGCCGCGCCACCGTGGGTAGAAGCGCAGAGGCAGCCGTGGACAGGCCATCGGGATTTGTGCTTTCATGAACCTTTCCGTCACCAGGACACAACACGGTCGCGTCCGATAAAGCCGCGTCCGAGGGAGCAGAGAAAAGGTAGAAGATGAGTTTCAGGATCTCGCTCGCTCAGATCAACCCCAAGACCGGAGACCTTCGGGGGAACGCCCGCAAGATCCTGGCAGGCATTGCCCAGGCTCGACAGGACGGCTGCAACATCGTGGTCTTTCCCGAGATGTGCCTGACCGGGTACTGTCTGGATGAGAAGCTTCTGATCAATCTCCAATTCCTTCGGGAAAACAAACGCATCCTGCTGGAGGAGATCCGGCCTGCCTGCCAGGAGATTGCGGCCATCGTCGGCTTCCTCGACTTCGACGAGGAGCAGCTGGGGCCTGATCAACGCGTGATAAGGCACAACGCCGCGGCTGTTCTGGGGGAAGGGAAGCTGCTTCAGATCGTTCACAAGCGCCTGCTGCCGGCCTATCGCTATTTCGAGGACAAACGCTACTTCCAGCCAGGGCAAGAAGTCGAGCCGATCGAGGTCAAGGCAAAGGAAGGGGCAGTATCTATCGGAGTGCTCATCTGCGAAGACCTATGGGAACACGGATACGATTCCAGTCCCTGCCAAGTCTTTCGGGACAAGGGTGCGGAGTATCTGTTTTGTATCAATGCAAGTCCCTTCGTCGGAAGCAGTCCGGGAGAAAGGGACGGCAAGCGCTTTGTCCGCGAGCGGATCATACGAGAACAGATCCGTCGTCATGGGATTCCCGTTATCTATGTCAATACCGTAGGCGTGGGAGACAACGGTAAGAACATCATCCCCTTTGACGGAATGAGCCTTGCCTTCAATCGGGAAGGAAACCCGGCCCGTGTCTTGAGCCAGTTTCAAGAAGACCAACAGTCCGTCGACTTCAACCAGGGAAATTCTGACGTCGTCCCGCTTCCGCCTTTCGATCGGGAAGAGGAGATCTACGGCGCCCTGGTCATGAGCGTGCGTGACTACTTCGACAAGGTGGGCATCTTTAAGCGCGTCCTGGAGGCGATCTCCGGGGGAATCGATTCTTCCCTGGGGACTGCAATCGCCTATGAGGCGATGGGGCGGGAGCTTCTCTCCGTCTACAGTCTGCCCTCCAAATACAACTCGTCCCAGACGCTGGAGGCGGCTCGCCAACTAGCAGGGAATTTTCAGCTGGATTACCACGAAGTGCCTATTCAGTCGATGGTCGACGCGATCGTCGGAGACTTCGAACGTTATCTCCACCCGGTAGATCAGTCGGTGACGAGCGAGAATCTACAGGCTCGAGTGCGAGGCCTCATCATGATGGCCGAATCCAATGACCAGGAGGCGCTGCTCCTGACCAACGGCAACGAAACCGAAATCGCCCTCGGCTATGCGACCCTCTACGGTGACATGGTCGGAGGTCTCTCCGTGATCGGCGATCTACCCAAGCCGGACGTCTATCGACTCGCCCGCTACATCAACCGCCGGTGGGATCAGACCATGATTCCGGAAGAGGTCTTCTCGATTCCGCCTTCAGCCGAACTGAAGGCAGATCAAACCGACCCCTTTGACTACGAGGTGGTAGGTCCAATGGTCAGCGACTTCGTGGAGAGAGGGATAAGCCCTCGGGATCTGGTGGAGCAATTCCAGAAGAAGCAGCTCAGTCCTGCCAGATACTCGATTCAAGGTGGAACTGTTTACGACAAGTACAACCAGGAGAGCTTTGGAAAGCTGGCTCGACAGCTTTACCGATCGCTGAATGTCTCCGTTTACAAACGCCTTCAGGGTGCACCCATCGTCGCCGTCTCTGCTCGCGCCTTCGGCTTCGATCTGCGGGAAACGATCATCAACGGTTGGGACGGAAGTTGAGTTGGGACGGCCGTTGAAGAAAATGGGTGAGTTGTCCTACTTCAGCTGAAAGCCAGGAGGAGTCCTTTGGAGCGCCCTTCACAGTTAGGATCGATTCAAACCGTGCTGGGACCGGTTTCGCGCGAGGAACTGGGCGTTACCCTCATGCACGAGCACATTCTATCGGATCTTTCGCAGATCGCTGCACCTCCAACCGAGGCCAGCGAGCGAGAGCTCTTTTACCAGCCGCTCAGCCAGTCCAACGTCGGAATGGTGAGATTCTACTCTTTACCCAATGCAGACACTCTGCGGCTGGACGATATCCCATCGGCAATCGATGAGCTCAACCTGTACCGCGAGCATGGAGGCGGGACAGTGGTCGAAGTCTCGAGCCGAGGACTCGGCCGGGATCCTCTAGGCCTGGCTCGGGTCTCCAGGGCGACCGGACTTCACATCGTCATGGGATCTTCCTACTACGTAGACGCAGCACATCCGCCCGATATGGACAGTCGCTCGGAAGATGAGATTGCAGATGAGATTGTCCAGGATGTGGTCAACGGTGCTGGTTCCACCGATGTCCGCTCAGGGATCATTGGGGAGGTCGGCTGCTCCTGGCCGCTGACCAGTAATGAACGCAAGGTTCTACGAGCTTCCGCGGCGGCTCAGAAACGAACGGGAGCGGCTATTACCATCCATCCGGGCCGCGACGAACGCTCGCCGGCAGAGATCCTGGAGGTTCTCGAAAGGGCAGGGGCAAATCTGCATCGCACCATTATCGGTCACCTCGAACGAACCGTGTTCGACTGGAGTCGGCTGCGCGACATTGCCGATCAAGGTTGTTATCTACAGTGGGACCATTTCGCCTACGAGCGGTCCTACTTTCCCAACAATCCTCGAGTCGACCTGCCCAGTGACGCCGGGAGGATGGAGCTGATTGCCCGCATGATCGCTGAGGGATTCGGCGAAAAGATCTTGGTATCACATGATGTGGCTTCTAAGGATAAGCTGCTTAAATATGGTGGACATGGCTATTTTTACATCCTTGTCCATATTTTGCCAAGGATGAGAGCCCGGGGTTTCACAGAGGAGGACGTCAATCGAATCCTGGTCCAAAATCCGGCCACGGTTCTGGCCTTTGCCCCCCCGGGGAAGCACTAGCTGGTTAAGGCTCTGGCTCGTTCTTGAGCTGCTCTAACCTGCGGAACCGCTCCGCTACTTCCTTTTCGAAGCCTTCCTCAGTGGGCTTGTAGTAGCGACGGTCTGCCAGATTCTCGGGAAGGCACTGCATATCGGCTACGTGGTCGGGCTCCTGGTGGGCGTAGCGATAGCCTTTTCCATAATCCAGATCCTTCATCAACCGAGTCGGGGCGTTGCGAAGCTGCAGAGGAACCGGTTCGTTTCGGGTCTTGGCCACGTCCTCGGCGACCTCGGCATAGGCTCGGTAGAGGGCGTTGGACTTGGGCGCCTGGGCCAGATAGACGGTGATCTGTCCTAGGGCCAGCTTTCCTTCGGGAAGCCCAATGAAATGAACGGCCTGCATGGCATCAATTGCGTATCCCAGGGCGGCTGGATCGGCTATGCCCACGTCCTCGGAAGCGAAACGCACCAGTCGCCGGGCAATGTACATCGGCTCTTCCCCTGCCTCCAGCATGCGCCCCAGCCAGTAGAGCGAGGCATCGGCATCGCTGTTACGCAAAGACTTGTGCAGCGCCGAGATGAGGTTGAAATGCTCTTCTCCCGACTTGTCATAGAGCAAGGTCCGCTTCTGAAGCGCCTCTTCCAGAATCTCTGTCGTGATCTTGGGACTCTTGTAGCTCCGGGTACGGGCAAGCTGAGCAGCCAGCTCCAGAGAATTCAGCGCGACGCGGGCATCACCATTGGCGAAGCCGGCAAGCTGAACAAGGATCTTCGGATCCGCTGACAGGTTCCAGTTTCCGAGACCCCTATCACGATCCTGTAGGGTCCGCTCCAAGATCTGAAGGATGTGCTCGTCTTTCAGTGCTCTGAGGACCAGGACCCGGCTTCGGGAGAGGAGGGGTGCGATGACTTCGAAGGAGGGATTCTCGGTGGTGGCTCCGACCAGGATAATGGTGCCTCGTTCCACGTGGGGCAGAAAGGCGTCCTGCTGTGCCTTGTTGAAGCGGTGAATCTCGTCTACGAAAAGGACGGTGGGACGGTGGTCCTTGCGGCGCTCCAACTCAGCCTCTTCTACCACCTTCTTGACGTTCTTGACGCCCGACAAAACAGCGCTCAACGAGGCGAATCGGCACTCGGTCTCGCGGGCCAGAAGATAGGCAAGGGTGGTCTTGCCCACACCGGGAGGGCCCCAGAAGATCATCGAAGGGATCTCTCCCGATCGAATGATGTCACGAAGCACCCTTTCAGGCCCCAGGAGATGCTCCTGCCCAACCACTTCGTCCAGAGATTGAGGCCGCATGCGGTCTGCAAGAGGTGCCGAAGAGGAGGCGATCTCCTCGATAGGATCTTGATCGGGGAAAAGGGATCTATCCATGTATTTCGTGTTGGCGATACACCTCGTAGAGGATGACTGCGCCGGCAACGCCGGCATTGAGGCTCTCGGCCTGCGCCTTCATGGGAATCTGAAGCAGCTCGTCGGCCTTCTCCATCAGGGAGCTGTCGGGGCCGGATCCCTCGCTACCGATGACGACGGCTAGCGGAGGCCGAAACTGTGCCTGAAACAGTGACTGGCCACGCCGTGGGGTTGCTAGCCAAAGACGTACCCCTCGGGATTTGAGCTGGGTCCAGTCGATTCCCTGCAGAAATGGCACTCGTAGGATCGCGCCTGCAGAGGCCCGGATGACCTTCGTGTTGAAGCAGGACACAGTCCCAGGACTGGTTATCAAGCTGAAGAGCCCGGTGGCGGCGGTGGTTCGCAGCAGAGTCCCCAGGTTGCCCGGATCCTGAATCTCGTGGGCGTATAGCAGATAGGATCCTAGATCATCCCAACTCCAGGTGGGTTTTTGGAAAAAGGCGAGGACTCCCTGTGGAGTCTCAACGTCGGAAAGAGATTTCAGTAGCGCCTCACTGAGACAAATCGACTCCTGGCTTCTTTCAAAAAGGCGGTCTAGACGACTATTCGGGTTCTGGACGAGGTTCTTCGAGAAGAGGAGCAGCTTGATCGGGTGGTCCTGGGCAAGATCTTCGACCAACTTCCATCCCTCGGCACAAAGCCAGGGGCAGTCCGGTTCTTGGGGCCTCTCAGCGAACCTGCTCCATTCTTTGAATCTTTTATTACCGCGGCTTCGAATCACCGCAGGGAGAGAAGGCACGACGGTGGTATTCTAACATGGTCAAGAACCAGGGGAACAAGATGAAACGGGTTTTTCTGGTGGCGAGCTCGAGACCATAATGAAGCGATCAGAAGGGGGCTCTAGACGGCTTCACATCGACCGGTTCCGCCCGGACCCACTTCAGATCGAAGCAGCCGCTGCTGTAGTTCGAGCGGGCGGTATCGTGCTCTACCCAACCGATACTATCTATGGTCTAGGTTGCTCCGGCCTTAGGGCAGACTCCTTGACGAAGCTGTTCGAACTGAAACAACGGTCTCTAGACCAGGGAGTACTGCTGCTCATCCCGAATATTGCCTGGGTGAAGCGTTGCGCCCGCTCGGTGCCAAGAGACTTTGTTCCACTCGCAGAGGCGCTCTGGCCGGGCCCCGTGACATTCCTTTTACCGGCCAGTCCAGAACTGCCGGCCTTGATCGCTGGCGGAAAAGGAAAAGTGGGACTCAGGCAACCGGAACTCCCCTATCTACGGTCGTTGATAGAGGCCATCGGAGCACCGCTGGTGTCTAGCAGTGCCAACATTTCGGGGCGACCCTTGCCCCGCTCCATCGAAGAACTCGCTTCGTTGTTTGGCGACCGCGTGGACTTGTTCCTGGAAGCGGCTGAAATGGGAGAAACTCGAGCGTCCACCGTCGTGGATCTCTGTACCGAGCCTGCCCAGATAGTGCGAGAAGGGCAGTTGGCAGAGAAGGTTCGAAGTCTACTGAGGGTGGGGTAGCAGACTGGACTAAGCTGAAACTTGATAGGTGTTGCCTTCACTTCGGCGTTCGCATGTTCGGTGTTCTGCGGTTTGCGATTTAGCCTTTTTCCTTGCTTAGGAGAAGGCAACCGGTGGAAATGCTGAACCGTAGAACATCGAACAGGCGAATTTCGAAGGCCGGAGGAAGACGAAGGAAAGAGCTTTTGACGTTCACCGTTCAAACACAAGTTTCTTTCTCGAATGGGGCCAGCATCCCTGGGGGCCCCACTAACTTGAAACTTCAATTGAAATCTCCCACGTCCAAGGCGCCGATTACTGCGAAAACTGAGGAAGCCTGAAGCGCGAGCGAGGGGTTGGGGATCTGTTTCTTTCGCGAATGGGTCCGGCCCGGCTGGGGACTCCGCTAGCCTACCTGGACTTCTTCGGGCGGGTTCTGGGAAGGTGGGCGGGTTTCCTGGAGTGCTTGTTCTTTCGCCTTGTCAAGAATCTTCACGATGAAGAGCTGCTTCTCGCTTCGCTGGTGAGCACCTTTTCGAATGGCGATCAACTCGGCGACAACGCTGACCGCAATCTCCTCGGGCGTCTCGGATCCGATCGCCAGGCCAATCGGAGCATAGAGCCGATCGAATGCTTCTGGAGCATATCCTTTTTTGATCAGGTTCTTGACTATGAGTTGGATCTTGCGGCGGCTGCGGTGTTTGAGATTGCCACCAGGCCGACATATCGAGCCTGGGTCTGAATCGCCTGCTCGAGAGCGGTTTGATCGTGGCTGTGTCCCCGTGTGACCACCAAAACGAAGGCAGTCGGGCCTATCGGGATCTGCTCGAGGCCTGATTCGTAAGGACCCACAATGGTTTCCTGGGCGTGCGGAAAACGCTCTGCATTGGCAAAAGCTTCACGGTCGTCGAGAACGGCAACCTGAAATCCGACGCGATGGGCAGCTTCGGCGATGGCCTGGCCGACATGACCGGCTCCCATGAGCACAACCTTAGGATCAGGAAGAATCGGTTCCACAAAGATCTCGACCGTTCCGCCACAGATGAGACCCTCGTTTTCGGCATCATCCTGTGTGAGCTCGTAGCTCAGCAAAGTGGCAGAGCCGCTGTCCATGACCCGTTTTGCCGCTTCCCAGACCTCTGCCTCGACGCACCCACCGCCGACGGTACCGGCGAACGATCCGTCCTCGTGGATAAGCATCTTGGCATGATCTTTTCGCGGTGTACTACCGAGGCGGCGGACGATCGTTGCCAGGGCGGCCCTTCCTCCCTGCTTCCGAACCCGAACCACCTCCTCGTAGACGTTCATCACGAGCATTGTGTAGAAGCGGTAGGTTCCAAGTCAAGGTTGCAGGGTGCAACTCGCGACCCGGAAGCGTCCTCGAATCTTTACAATTTTCCTCCCCTGGTGTAGCCTGATGCTGCGGCCGGTCGGGCAATTCCGGGCGGTCCGAGTCCCGAGAAAGGGCCTTTAGCCATGGTAGAAAACGGGTCGGGTGACAAGCCCCAGATCACCGCTGTACTCAAAAAATATGGGCGGTGTCTAGAACTGGTACCGATGGATCCTCATTTTCATTCCATCACCGTGGCACTCTACGTCAAAGACAAGATCATCACGGTATGGACCTTTAGCAACAAGGCAGGCGTCGAGGACCGTATCCGGACGATTCGAGATCAAATGGTACAGCTCGGAGGACTAGTAGCCGTTGAATCCACGCATAACCAGGCCCGTTTTGCTTGCGGCCATCTGCACACCAGACCGGTCAAGTTTCTTACGACCCTGGCAGTAGAGAAACCGCCTGATTACATTTTGCCGTCTGGCGAGATATCGATAAAGGACACCAAGACAAAGCTGACTTTGAAGGTCTCTGGTCAGCAAATCGGGGATCGATGGATTTACCAGGTTTCGGCGGAGGGCGAAGCTCCCAATGTTCCCCTGAGGCTCCGCGCAATCATTGCCGGTTTCGTGCGCTACGGAGAAATGGAAAAGGTGGGCGATAACTCGGTGTCGTTCCCCTGTGGTCACCGGCACGACTCGCTGCTTCGAGTTCTGCTTCCTTATTCACGGAATATCTCCGCGGTAGAAGACATGCTGGAGGCTTCCGCGATGCGGGGACAGCTCACTACTGGGACGGCAGGATTCTCGCCGATTTAGGACAGAGGAGAGACTGATGGCCTTTATCGAGACCATGAAGCCCAGGGAAAGGGTGTTGAATGCCTTGGCCGGAAGGCCTGTGGATCGGCCTCCGGTTTCAAACCCCACGAACGTCGCGACCGTCGAGTTGATGGACCTTGTGGATGCTCCTTTTCCAGACGCTTGCCGTGATCCCGAGTTGAACGCCCGGCTGGCGGCTACCGGCTACACCGAGCTGGGATACGACAGTATCATGCCCGTTTTCACGATCATCCAGGAATCGTCCGCGCTAGGCTGTGAAATGCAGTGGGAGGTCAAGGACAACTGGCCCACGGTGCGGATGTACCGTCCCATCTGGCAGGAACCAGAGGACGTCCACATTCCCAAGGACTTCCTGACTCACCCGGACAATCTCTGCGTCTTGAAGGCGCTGGAAAGCCTGAGAAAAGAGTACGGCGATGAGGTCGCCATCATTGGCAAGGCAATGGGACCCTGGACACTGGCCTATCACGTCTTCGGCGTCGAGAGCTTCCTCCTCATGTCGATCGACGACCCGGCAAAGACCATGCGATGTCTGGACCGTCTCAAGGAGATCTCGGTCGTTTTTGCCAAAGCCCAGATCGATGCAGGGGCGGACGCGCTCACGTTTCCTGACCACGCAACCGGTGACCTGGTCAGCGGAGAGTATTACCGGAAATTTCTGCTGGAACTACACAAGGAAATGGTGGAGCGCATTCCCTGTCCCTTGATCCTTCACATCTGCGGTGCCACCTTGGATCGTCTGGACTACATTGCCCAGACCGGCATGGCCTGCTTCCATTTCGACTCGAAGAATGATCCCAAGAAGGCGATGGAGATCGCGGATGGACGGATTCGCCTGGTCGGCAATCTGAACAACCCTGAACTCCTCTATGCCCGAGGTCCTGAGGAGGTTCGTCAGGCGGTCTATGCCTGTATGGAGGCGGGTGTTGATCTGATTTCGCCGGAGTGTGCCATTCCTCTAGCGACCAAGCTGGAGAATCTTCTGGAGATCCCGAAGGCGGTCAAAGACTGGTGCCGGGACAACACCAACTAGTAAAGACGTCGGGAAACCGCGGGAGAGGGGATCTACACAGCTCCCTATCAACCCCTTTTGTGCTCAATCTTGAGCATCGATGCGGCCTATGATCAAACGTCCAGAAGATTTCACAATCATCGGCGAGAACATCCATGCGACGCGAGTGGTTCTTCGCAACGGCAAGCGTGCCACTACTCTCGAAGACGGCACCGAGGCCGTCGTTTTCACTGATGAGGAGGGCCAGACCCGCTACCTGCGGGTGCCAGAGAGTTTCAAGAAAACCCAGGCCTACGAGCAGGGCCACCTCAAGCACTTCATGATAGCCATCCTCAAGGGGCTCGATGAAGATCCAGTGGAACGAGCCCAGGGCCGGTCCTACATTCACTTTGAGATCAGGCGCCAATGTGAGGCCGGAGCCCACTTTCTCGACCTCAATGTCGATGAGGTGTCCTACAACCTCGAGATTCAGAAGCCTGCTATGGCCTGGCTGGTTCGAACGGTTCAGGAGACCTCGCCTATTCCTCCCAGCATCGATTCATCCAACCCTGACATCATAGCGGCGGGGCTGGAAGTGTACGATGGACGCTCAGGACGGCCTATGATCAACTCGGTGGCCTTGGAGCGTCTGGAGACGCTGGAGCTGGTCAAGGCCAACAACGCCAGAGTCATCGTCACGGCTTCGGGGAGCGAAGGCATGCCCCAGGACGATGCGGAGCGTGTGGCCAACGTCAATGCCGTCATGGAGGCGGTGCAGTCCCACGACATTCCCCTGAGCGATGTCACGATCGATTGCCTGGTCTTTCCTATTTCGGTAGCTGCAGACTATGGACTTCACTTCCTCGATGCGGTCAAGGAGGTCAGGAAAACCTACGGATCCGAGGTCCATATCACGGGTGGACTCAGCAACGTCTCCTTCGGACTGCCCAGCCGCAAGCTGATCAACGACACGTTCATCAACATGTCCCTCGCGTCCGGGATTGATACGGGAATCATCGATCCGGTGCAGAGCAAGATTGGAGCGATTCTCGACCTGGACACTGACCAGGAGCCAGTCCGTCTGGCTCAGGAGATGCTTCTGGGACACGATGACTTCTGTGCAAACTATCTCCAGGCCTGGCGCGGAGGACGGCTGTCGTAGCGGCGGCCTCCAGGCACCGTCCGGCTGCGCCGGATCGTACACGAAAGAAACTTTGTCTGTCCACCTTGCAGACACGTCAAGTCGCTCGCGGCTCTGTTGGCCCCGGCGGTTCTGGTACTGCTCGCTATTCAAGTTTCAGGTTAGGCGAGGAAGTGAATCTCCGAAATTCCTCGGTCTCCAGGAACACGAGGAGGTACTTGTCGCACCTCAGGGGTTTGACAAATCCGGGCATGAACGGGGATAATTGGGGCGTTTTTCAACTTTTGCAACTAGAGGGTGAAGTGCTTCGATGGCCATAGTTAACGAGGGAGTAAAGAAGGAGCTGGAGTACGTCACTCGTCCAGCCGAACTGGAGCGTTTGACCAAGCTCTTCGAACGAACAGATCCACTGATGCAAGACATCAGCCACGGCCTTATCATTGGGGATCAGCACGTGGTGGATCGCCTCACCAAACAGGCCCTGGAATCCGGCTTCACGGCCAACACGATCATGGATGATGGGCTGATTGCCGGAATGGCCGTCGTGGGCATCAAGTTTCGCGACGCCATAATCTTTGTGCCTGAAGTATTGATCTCGGCGAGAGCCATGAAGGCTGGCATGGCACACCTGGAGCCGATTCTTTCGGCGTCGGATATTCCGCCACCGGGAACCGTCATCATGGGAACGGTAAAGGGAGATCTTCACGACATCGGCAAAAACCTCTGCATCATGATGCTGAGGGGATCCGGTTTCGTCGTGCATGACCTGGGAGTGGACACCAAACCCGATGAGTTCATGGATGCGGTGATGGAGCACGATGCGCAGATCGTAGGGATGTCCGCACTTTTGACCACTACCATGCCCAACATGGGAAAGACCATTCAGGCGTTCGAGGAGTCCGGACTTCGAGATCAGGTAAAGATGATGGTAGGCGGTGCTCCGGTCACACAGGAGTTCGCAGATGACATGGGAGCGGATGGCTACGGCAAAGACGCGATAGAGTGTGTGGAGAAGGCCAAGGAACTGCTTGGTATCGGGGTCGGAGCGGCAGAGGAGCCGGCTCCCGTCTCAACCGCTTCGGAGTCGGGATAGCACCCGCCGCTTTATTCCCCAGGAACCTATGACGGAAGGGACCTCGAAGGTAAAGACGGACTGCGCACCGCTCAGCAAAGTAGATAGGGAACGGCTCAAGGCCAGTCTGGATCATCTTTTCGACATTTACCGGCAGATTGGAGAGGTTGCCAACCAGGTATCCACCTGGCGCTGTCCCTACAAGGATCGCAACAACCGCTGTACCGCCCGCTTCGGCTGTCGCCACCAGTCCCGGGAAGCTCCCGAAGAGTTACCCCTGTGTACGGGAAGCGACAAACTCGACTACCGCGATGCCTGGGAAGTCTAGCCCAGGCCTCCCCCAGCAGACAGAATAGAGGTTCTTAGGTAATGGCTCCTCTCTACTATGGCAACCAGGAGCTGGAGTTGTCCGCGGGCCAGACTATCTTCGACTACGCCGACAGCCTTCAGGTCCGCGTCCCCACCTCTTGTCGCCGCAGTGGTGAATGTCACGAGTGCATCGTCGAGATCTGCCGGGGCATGGAAGCACTGAGCGATCCCTCGGAGGCGGAGAAGTTCCTGAGGGACAACTATCGACTCGCCTGCCAGGCTCGGGTCATCGATAGTAGCGCCGCTATTGACTTCTCGCTGCTACGACGTCAGCCCAAGATCCTTCAGCACTCCGTGCGGCGCAACGTGCCTCTCGACCCCCTGACAACCCGTCACGATGGCGGAATCTGGTTCCTGGACAAACGGATTGACGATTCTCGAGCAAACATATATGGCCTGGCAGTCGACCTGGGTACGACGACGATCGTTTTCAACCTGGTCGATCTTGAAGATGGTCGAGTCGTACATACCAGCTCCTTCGAAAACCCACAGAGATTCGGCGGCAGCGACATCATGCATCGGATCTCCTACGATGGCGGAGAATTCAAGGGAGAGCTGCACCAGGCGGTGATCGCGGGCTTGAACTACGAGATTCGTGACATGTGTCAGCGGATCCGAGTACCGCGCAAGCAGATCTATGAAGTGGTGGTCGTGGGAAACGCGGCAATGCGCGATATCTTCTTTGGTTTTGATGTCCAGTCCATCGGGGAGAGGCCCTATCAGTCCCTGACCCAGCTAGAGATGACAGAGGGCGAGCGGGCAACTACGGTGCTGAACTTCAAAGCCGGCGATCTCGGCTTGAACGTTTTTCCGGGCGCCAACGTTTACGGGGGGCCGCTAATCGGTTGCCACGTAGGCGCCGACATCGCTGCCGACCTGCTAGCGATCGAAATGGATCAAGAGGAAGCAGTCGTCATGATGGTCGACGTTGGAACCAATACGGAGGTCGTCCTGGGAAACCGTCACAGAATGCTGGCCGCTTCCTGCCCGGCGGGTCCCGCCTTCGAAGGAGGGGAAGTTCTTTACGGCATGCCGGGCTACGAGGGCGCCGTTGAGTCGGTGGAACTGGAAGACGGCCAGGCCCGTTGGCACACCATTGGGGAACTAGAACCCCAGGGCATCTGTGGATCCGGCCTGATCGATCTCCTGGCGGAACTGCGCCGCAGCCAAGGGATGAACCACCTAGGTGTGCTGAACGATGGGAGCAGGGAATTCTTCTTCGTGCCTGAGAGAGGAATGTCCCTTTCCCGAGCCGACATCAGCGCCCTGGCCCAGGCCAAGGCTGCCAACTATAGCGGCCAATGGATTCTACTTCGCCGCCTGGGTGTACCGGTCGAGCAATTGCACAAGCTTTACCTTGCGGGCGGCTTTGCCAACTACATCAAAGTTGAGAACGCGGTAGCCATTGGCTTCATTCCGGACCTGCCTTTGGAACGGATTGAAAAAGTGGGTAATGCGTCGCTAGAGGGTGCCACCCTGATGCTACTTTCCGCCAAGATGCGGGGTACGATCGAAGAGATGATGTCCAAGATCGAACACGTCGAGTTGGAAACGACCAGCGACTTCTTCGAAATCTTCGTGGAAGGCTGCATGTTCCAGCCCATGGAACCCCCAGCTGTCTAGCGGCTTAGGATCTGTCAGGGAATAACCGATGCACTTTGCTGGGGTCCCCAGGCTCGCTGGCTAGGCAGGAGCGACGCGCATACACTTTGTTATTCTGCCTGGATTGTTATTCTGCCTGGAGAGGAGACGGTTTCTTGAGCTGGATTCAACGCTATCCCCATCTGCTGGAGCTAACCTATGCCGCGGCAGACAGGTTCCTACGACCCTTCTGTGGCTGGTTGAAGCGCGGAGGCTGGGTGGAGCGCCTGCTGATTCGAACTGAGAGCCTGACGAAGGGATCCCTCTTCGACTGCCGGATGTGCGGGCAGTGTGTCCTTCACAGCACGGGTATGACCTGTCCCATGACCTGTCCCAAGAACCTTCGTAATGGACCCTGCGGCGGAGTGAGACAGGACGGGCATTGTGAAGTGTTGCCCGAAAAGACATGTGTCTGGGTTGAAGCGTGGGAACGCTCTCAAAGAATGCCTGTCTACGGGTCGGAGATCCATAAAGTACTCCCACCACTGGATCAGAGTTACAGCGGAACCTCCGCCTGGATCCACCACTTTGACGATGCGGGTAAAGGCCCGAAAGGCTGGCAGGAATCCGTCGAAGACTGATGAAGGCTGGTTCGAGACTGGAGCGGGTGCTGCGGTCGGGCCGCTTCGCGGTCACGGCTGAGCTGAACCCTCCTGATAGCGCAGATCCCCAGGCGGTCTACGATCGAGCTTTGGTCTTGTCGACCGTCTGTGACGCGATCAATGCGACCGATGCCTCCGGCGCTCACGTGCATATGTCCAGCACCGCTGTCTGCGCGCTCCTGACTCGGGCAGGCTACGAGCCGGTCATGCAGGTTTCTTGCCGTGACCGGAATCGCATCGCCATGCAAGGGGATCTGTTGGGAGCGTCAGCCCTGGGCGTTCGTAACGTACTCTGCTTAACGGGCGATGGAGTCCAGGTCGGAGACCAACCTGACGCCAAGCCGGTCTTCGACCTGGATTCGATCTCGCTCCTGCGCACCGCCCGGATCCTGCGAGACCGAGGGGAATTCCTCAGCGGACGCAAGCTGGAATCACCCCCGGAGCTGTTCCTGGGGGCAGCCGCCAACCCCTTCGTTCCACCCTTCGACTTTCGACCCTTTCGCCTCGCCAAAAAGGTAGAGGCAGGGGCCGACTTCATTCAAACTCAGTATTGCTTCGACCTACCGCGTCTGGAGACCTTCATGGCCGCGGCCCGAGATCTGGGTCTGCCGGAACGAGTCTTCATCCTGGTCGGCGTCGGTCCTCTCCGTTCAGCCAAGACAGCCGAGTTCATGAGAAACAGAATTCCCGGCGTGGTGATTCCGGATGAGGTTATTCAGCGACTTCGAGGCGTTCCCACAGACAAGCAGAAGGAGGAGGGCAGGCGCATTTGTATCGAAATGATCCAACAAGTGCGTGAAATCTCCGGGGTAAGTGGAGTTCACGTCATGGCCTATCGTCAGGAAGAACTAGTGGCCGAGATCATCGAGGATGCCGGTCTACTTCCCCGTGCTCGGGCTACTTGAAAAAGCTCCAAGATACAAGATACCAACGCATTCCAAGTTCCAAGCACCAAAAGCAAATCTGGAGGTGAACGGGGGCTTGGGATGGTGGGATGACCGACGTCTTCACTTGCCAACCCGTCGTGAGGGACGAACAGTACAACACTCTATTTGTCAGGAGTATCAACCGCCGCACATGAGTCTCCTCAGGTGATCCGCATCGCCGAACGGGAAAGACATGAGTTCGGTGGCCCGAAACTGGCCCGTCAAGCTTGCCTGCTTCGAAACCGTAGGAGCGTCAGATCTTGCCTCATGGAGACCTAGACCAAGGGTGGCTAGCACCTCAGAATCACGCTAGGCCACCTAGGAGCTCCGCAGGTAGGTGGCCAGGACGGGATCCACGACCCTTATCACGCCACCCGGATCCTTCTCCACCAGATCTGTTCTGATGAGGACATCGAGAGCCTGGCGGACGCTGGCCGAGGACAACCGAAGTGATTGCAGGAACGCCTGCGAGTTGGGCTGCGAAACCTCCGATTTGGCAACCCCACCCAGCACGGCACGCTGATTCGTGCTTAGTCGGACGATCGCAGCGACGGCTCGATGCCGTTCGTCCTGAATGTACTGACCCCATTCCGTATCAACGGCTTGAGAGGAAGGTGGCCGACGCCGTTGCCATAGCTTTCCACAGAGGACGTTGAGGTAGTGAGGATGGCGGAGCGTATTGGCGAAAACGGCGGCGATGCTCGCTCGGAGATCCTCTGATTCCACCGTCTCGTGGAGCCGGCCACGAGAAACCGGGCGTAGTACTC
The DNA here is from genome assembly GCA_965219005.1 of Acidobacteriota bacterium. GTDB lineage: Bacteria > Acidobacteriota > UBA6911 > RPQK01 > JAJDTT01 > CAUZIZ01. Next base: position 2,732,000 of record CBDCMS010000004.1, read on the forward strand.
TTCGGAGATTCTGTGGAGCTTCAACCGCTCACAAAGCTGATACAAGGGCCGTCCTGGATTCTCAAATAGCTCCGACAGCAAATGTTGCTGACTGCCAAGAAAAACGTAACTCACATGTGTTGCTTCTTGCGCCGCATGCCGTATGGCTGCCTCAAGCGGGGCGTGACCCTTGATCAAACCGAGCTGTTGAAACTCGTCGAAGACCAACACGGCACGGCGCTTGTGACGAGAGGCAATTCGATTCAAGCCCCCCAGGGCGTCGACCAGGCTGCCGGGAGCCAAATCGCCCGTGAGCAGCCTAATCTTGATGTCATCCTCCCCAAGCACGATTTCTGGTCTGAGGGAACCAAACACGCTGCGTAGATAACGCATCGGCCTTTGGGCCCGCGGTAAGAGCCGCCCGGCAAGCGCTCCTACGCTATCCCGAACCACCTGATCCAGCGATTCCACATCGTAGGTAAGTAGCAGATCGAGTGTTGCCGATCGGACAGCGCTCCGCACGCCTTTCAGGTCGAGCAGGGCCTGGGCAACCAGGCTGCTCTTTCCATACCGCCGGCGCGCCATGATCCACGTGTGTCGGCCGTTCTTGATGTTCTGGATTAACCTCTTGCGCTCGTTCTGACGGTTGCAGAAGGCGGCACCGGTGGCGATGCCCAAGGGAAATAATTCGGAAGCCATACGATTCACGATAGCATACTTATATGCGGTGTAAAACTATACGGTTTCTTTTTCTACCCTGATCCAGTAGAACTAGAGATGCTGGTGTCGGTCTGCGATGTGGTTTTGGCCTCCGTTCCTGTCTAGCAACTAACCCTTGCCCTCGCCCTTTCCCTCAAACTTGCCTGTGCCTTTGCCTTCCCCCTTGCCCTCACTCTTCCCTTGGTCTATTGCGATCGCTCTCGGTTGCGGAAACACGCGATGAGAATTGTTCTTGTACCGACGGAAAAGAGTAAGGGGAAAGGCAAAGGCAGAGGCAAGTTTGAAGGCGAGGGCAAGGGCAAAGGCAAGTAGGACGCCCAACACGTACTGCCCTCCAGGCAGAAGCAAAGCCGTCGAGTATAGCTCGACCACGGCGGCCTGGAGGCCAGCGCCACGAGGAAGGCTAGCCGTGTAGTCGAAGTCGATTCGACATCTTTCGAACCTCTCGGCTTGGGGCCGAGGACCGGTCTTGTGATCACCCTCTGGTGGATGGAAACTCTACTGTGATTGCCCGGCGATGTATTGGGCAGCTAGCTCGCGCTCGATGGCCTCCACTACGGCAGCATCGTCAGGTCGAGTCCGCGGTGCAAACCGTGCGACTACTCTTCCCACACGACTGAGCAGGAATTTCTCGAAGTTCCAGCTAATCTCACCAGGTCCTTCAGGACTGGTCTCCAGCAACTTGAGAAACTTGTACAGGCCGGCCGCTCCGTCGCCATTGACGTCGATTTTGGAGAACATATCGAATTCGACACCGTAGTTTTTGCTGCAGAAGGTACGGATTTCTGCTGCGCTCCCGGGCTCCTGGCCGCCGAACTGATTACATGGAAAGCCCAGAACTGCCAATCCCTGATCGGAGTACTTCTCATGCAGCGCCTGCAGCTGGGCATATTGAGGGGTGAGACCGCACTCACTGGCCACGTTGATGATCATCACAACCTGACCAAGATAATCTTTCAGCTCCACCTGCTGCCCGTCCAGGGACATCACGGTGAAGTCGAGTGCCTCTGGCACCTCAGCCTTCGCTTCACTGCCGGATCCGAGAGCAGCCGCAATCACAAAGGGGCTAAAAAGCAGGAGCAACAAGGGAAAGGGAGTATGGAACATTAGAACAATCTCCTTCGTTAGATGAATCTTCCGACGCTATCCTGACTCAATCACTTTTACCATTGGTGCTCGTGATTTGGAATCTGTTTATATCTTATATCTTGGAGCTTGCTTCTTCTCGCCTAGCTCCTGTTTTCCCGCGTCACCCGCGCAACGTGTCCACTCAGCAGGATCAATGCGATCAGATTCGGAAACGCCATGGATGCGTTACAGATGTCTCCCAGATTCGTGATGATTGGGGCATAGCGACCTGTCAGCAGGGCGCCCAGGAATAGCAGGATCACGAAGCTGATGCGGTAGGGGCGCACGACCTTGATCCCGAAGAGAAACTCCATGCAGATCTGGCCGTAATAGGACCATCCAATAAGCGTGGTGAATCCGAAAACCAGTGAAGAGAGGGCCACAACGGTCCCGCCCCAACCAGCCACGGCCTCGGGCATCCCAGTGTTGAAAGCCGTCACCGTCAGATCCGCACCGGAGAGGCCGATGCCCTCCACCATGAAGGTCGCCCTCTGGTAGGCTCCGGAGAGCGTGATGGTCAGCGCGGTCAGGGTGCAGACTATGATGGTGTCAATGAAAGTCCCCATCATGGCAATGCCCCCCTGGGTCACGGGATTCCGCGTCCGAGCCGCGCCGTGGGCGATGGCCGCACTTCCCAAGCCCGACTCATTCGACAAGATGCCCCTCGCCACTCCGAAGCGAATCGCCTGCTGGATGCCGATTCCCACGGCTCCACCCATGGCTGCCTGGGGACTTAAGGCGGAACTGACGATCAGCCAGAGTGCCTGGGGTACCTTGTCGATGTGGGTTAGGATGACCAATAGGGCTCCCGCGAAGTAGAACAGGATCATGATCGGAACCAGGCGTTCCGCCACGGCTCCGATTCTGCGGATACCGCCCAGAATGACCAGACCTACCAGGACGCTGATGACCAGTCCGGTGAGCCAAGGAGGTGCACCGAACTGTTCCCGGACAGCTAGCGCCATCGATTGCGACTGGAACATGTTGCCCGTACCAATCAGGGCGGTAGCGGCACCACAAATGGCAAACATCAAGCCTAGAAACTTGCCCAAGCGCTTCTGGGGAATTCCGTCGCGGCAGTAGTACATGGGTCCGCCGGCCATGGTTCCGTCGTCCATCTTCTGCCGGAAGAGTATCGCCAGCACCGCCTCTGAGTACTTCGTCGCCATGCCAAAGATGGCCGTTATCCACATCCAGAAAGCAGCACCCGGGCCGCCGGCTGCGATCGCGGTAGCCACTCCGGCAATATTTCCGTTTCCCACCGTCGCCGACAGCGCAGTCATCAGAGCCTGAAAGGGTGTGATATCGCCTTCACCAGGTCGTTCCGGGTCCTCCCTGTGCAGGGCTCCCCGAACCACCAGACGGACGGATCGTCCCAGATGTCGGACCTGCACGAAGCGGGTCGTCCAGGTGAGCAGCATTCCCGTGCCGAAGAGGAGGACGACCATGGGAACCCCCCAGATCCAACCCGAGATCAAGGTAGTGGTTTCGAAGAGCCAGTCCAGAATCTGTGTCATAGGTTGAAGTAGGCTAGACGCCAGTCAAGAAAGACGCAAGTGCCTATTCGGTCGACGCGGGTCTGAGCCAGGTGATTCTGCCCCGGGGAGGTGGATTGGTTTTTCACTGGCCCTGGTTGCTGACGAGGTAGATTGGGCGGGTCCAAGTGTCAGAGCTGATCTTTTGGCCACTCATCAATCCGGTAATGAGTTCTCGTCCGTTGGTAGATAGGTTGGGTCGGACTTCCACGATTTCGAGCCGCTGGCCGACGGCTTGCCTAAGCTCCTCGTAATCAGAACTCCCGATGATCAAATAGACCGGCGAATCGCGACGTAAGGTGTCGACGGTCTCCTGGAAGCGATAGGTCTCCAGGATGGGGCGATTCAAGTAGTAGGTCAGGCTGGGCGCCGAATAACGGTAGTATCCGGCCAGGAAGGTCCCGCTGGGGGGGATCTTTTCCCGGATTGCTCGAGCCAGATGGTGGACTGGCCGGTATTTGTCCAGAGGACCGAGATGAAGAGTAAAGACACCGAAGTAGAAGAGGCAAAGAGCCCAGACCATCTTCTTTGCCTGGCCTCGAGCAGCCAGCCAAATGAAGACTGCGAAAGGAATAAACGGTATCCACCAGCCCCAAGCCTCCGAAAACAGACTCTGGGCCAGGACGAAGAGCAAGATTCCCAGAATGGCACTGATCGCAGTGATCAGAAGGCGGACGGCAAGACCGAGACTCGCCTGTCTCAGGTAGTGGGCCAGCCATAGAGAGGCCGCTGGGTAGACCGGGAGTATGTAGTACTCCTGTTTGTTCTGGGAAAAGGAAAAGACCAGAAGGTAGATGAGAATCCAGCATCCCAGCAATCCAATCGATGCACTGGGGTCTGAGGACTCGCTGTCCTTGGCGTCGGAAATGTCCACTGCAGTGGCTTGGGTGTCTTCTACACTCGGGTCTCGCCGGCGTCGAGAACGGACCCACTCGAGTACCGCCCCAACGAACAAGAACGACCAGGGAAAGTAGTCCACAAGAAAGGCGCCGATGTAGAACAGGGGGCCGCGCTCGGGTCCGAACGGGATGTGGGTGAAACGGCCCAGATTTTCGGTCCACAAGAAATTTGCGACACCTTCCCAGCCCAGCTGAAATCCCAGAACCAGGAACCAGGAGGAGGACACGGAAAGAAAGAGCAGGGTTGCCAGAGGCCAGGGTGCCGACCGAAGACGTGTCCGCCGACCTGATAGCAGGAAATACAAGAGCAAGGCAACGGCCGGGAGGAGGGCCACCGGGCCTTTCGTCAGAAAGCCCAACCCGAAGAACAGGGAAGAGAACAGGAAGGCCTTCCGATCCCCTTGCTTCCACCAATGAAGGAGGCAGGCTATAGCGGCCAGCACACAAAACAGGAGCAAGACATCGATAAGGAGTCGCCGGGAGAGCATGAGAAATCGGAACGAGGTCGCGAAAATTCCTGCCGCCAGCAGAGCAGTTGGCTCCGAGAAAAGGATGCGCCCCATCCAGAAGACGATCCAGAGACAGGCGTAGGCAAACATTGCCATCACCAGTCTCTCCCACCAGAACGACGCGCCAAAGTAGCGATAGAACACTGCCACGGCCCAGTAGGCCAGGGGAGGTTTGTTCAGCCGGGGCTCGCCGTTGAAGTAGGGAACGATCCAGTCACCTCTCTCAACCATCTCACGCGGCGTCTGAACATAGTAGGCCTCATTCGAGTCCCAGACCGAAGGGGCACCCAGGGAAGTGAAGAAAGGTAGAGCCAGGAGCAAGAGTGCCCCCACACTACGCGCCTTCATGGAGTCCCCTCACGGTCGACGAACAGCAGATCGCGTTGCGATGTGAGGTAACAGATCACCGATTTTGAGGACTGGTATTCAGGATCTGGGCCCTGTCGGTCGGGATGTGGCAGCCGTACCCCTCCTCAAAAGAGAGTCTTCTGAAACTCGTCGAAGACCTCAGCCTCCGGCCGACCCTGGGACCCTCCGGAAAGATTCAGTTGCTTTCGCTCGAGGCGTAAAAGGATTTCCCGAGCCCGTCCCACGACTTGAGCTGGAAGACCTGCCAGCCGCGCAACCTCGATGCCGTAGCTCTTGCTCGCAATACCCGGCATCACCCGGTGAAAGAAGAGAATCTGCCCATTCGATTCCCGAATCGTCACCTGGTAGTTCTTCACCCCTTCGAAGATTCTCTCCAGCTGAGTCAACTCCTGATAGTGGGTTGCAAACAGGGTTCGGGCTCGACGCGAGGGGTCGGTCAACAGAAACTCGGCAACCGCCCAGGCAATGGAGAGGCCATCGAAAGTAGCCGTACCCCTGCCGACTTCGTCGAGCAGGATCAGGCTTCGATCGGTGACGCTGTTGAGGATGTTTGCGGTTTCGATCATTTCCACCATGAAGGTGGATTGGCCGCGGGCGAGGTTGTCACTGGCGCCTACACGGGTAAAGATGCGATCGACCAGCCCGATGTGGGCCTGAGCAGCCGGCACAAAGGAACCCATTTGCCCCAGGATCACGATCAGCGCGTTCTGGCGCAGGTAGGTGCTCTTACCGCCCATGTTGGGACCGGTCAGAATCAGAAGCTGGTCAGAGCTGGTGTTGCAGCAGAGGGTATTGGGGACAAAGGGCTCTCCCCCTTGCAGTTCGAGTACGGGATGGCGCCCGTCCAGAATGTCGAGATTGCTGCTCTGGTCCAACCGGGGACGAACGTATTTGTGGCGCCGGGCCGCCGTAGCCAGGGACAGCAGGACATCGAGTCGTGCCACCGCGCCCGCCGCCTGCTGAATGCGTTGGGCCTCTCCGGCAACACTCTGGCGCACTTTCAGAAACAACTCTTTCTCCAGCTCGAAGATCTGCTCTTCCGCAGTCAGAACCTTTTCCTCGTAGGCTTTGAGCGCAGGAGTTACGAAGCGTTCTGAGCCCACCAGTGTTTGGCGCCGAGTGTAATCCTCGGGTACGGATTCCAGATGTGCCTTCGTCACTTCAATGAAATATCCGAAAACCCGGTTATATTTGACCTTCAGCGAGGCGATGCCGGTCCGCTCCCGCTCTTGAGCCTCCAGGCTCGCGATGAAGGACTTTCCGGAGCTGGAGATCAGGCGCAGCTCGTCTAGCTTCGCGTCAAAGCCTGAAGCGATAATGCCCCCTTCATTGAGGAGCACTGGAGCCGTCTCGGAGATCGCTCGCTCGAGAGACTGGACCAGGTCCTCGAGGAGGTCTGTTGGGGGACGCAGCAGCTGGCTGCTGCACTCCGCCAAGGCCGCAGACAGTTCAGGAAGAACCCGGAGCGATATCTTGAGAGCCAGCAGATCTCGAGCATTTGCCGTTCCCAATATCACCCGGCCGAGCAACCTCTCCAGGTCCTGGATCGAGCTCAGTACCTTACCCAGTGTGTCCATCTGCAGCACCGAGGATTGCAGCTCTCCCACGGCCTCCAGTCGCCCGTCGATCGCTTCCAGATTCAACAGGGGCCGGAGCAGCCAGTGGCGAAGCAATCGGGCCCCCATCGAGGTCTTGGTATGGTCCAAGGCAGACAGCAGGGTCCAGCGTCGGTTTCCGTCCTGGCCCTTGACCAACTCCAGGTTTCGAACCGTGGTCTCGTCCAGCTGAAGATAATCATCCTTCCGGAGCAGACGCATGTCTGTGATGTGTCCCAGCGACGCCCGCTGTGTGTCTTTAACGTAGGAAAGCAGTGCTCCTCCAGAGGAAATGGCGGCACTCTGTCCATTCAGGCCAAAGCCCTCCAGCGTTGATACCTTGAAATGCTCGAGCAGAATCCGGCGGGAGTACTCGGCGTCGAAGATCCAGTCCTCCTGAAGAGTCCGCACCGCAGACTGCCTTCCCTCTTGGGACAGATGGTCCATCAGATCCGTTTCAGCCCCCTGTGGCAAGATGATTTCTCGTGGTCGGAAGCGAGACAGCTCCTCCTCGAGGTGGCTCCAGGCCTGCGGTCCTGAAAACTCGCTGACCCAGAACTCTCCAGTCGATACGTCCAGAAACGAAGCTGCCACTCGACCTTCGATGGCATAGAGGCTGGCCAAAAAGTTGTTTTCCTTGGATTCCAGAACCTCCTCTTCAATCACCGTGCCGGGAGTCACGACTCGCATGACCTCACGCCGGACGATCCCCTTGACAAGTCGGGGATCCTCCACTTGCTCACAGAGAGCCACCTTGTGTCCCTGCTTGATCAGGCGGGCCAAATAGTTCTTGACCGCATGATGAGGAACCCCACACATGGGAATGGGTTTTCCCTTGCCATCGTTGTTCCGCGAGGTCAGCGTAATCTCCAGAGCGCGACTCGCCAGGATCGCGTCTTCGAAGAACATTTCGTAGAAATCGCCGAGTCGAAAAAAGAGCAGAACGCCGGGGTTTTGGCGCTTGATCTCGTGGTACTGTTTCATCATCGGACTCAGGCGTTCCACGACGTCTACTTTACCAGTACAGGGTGAAATAAAAAGTTCCAAATCATGGCTGCTCGGACGTGTTAGAGTAGCACTCCGCAGCGTGTTCGGCTTCTACGATGTACATCCTCGCCATCGACACAGCCACCAACAGCGGAGGGGTAGCCCTGGGGCGAAACGGGGAAGTGATCGGACTGACCATGCTCAAGACTCCGCTTCGCTATTCTGAGCGCATTCTGAACTACGTCGACTTCTTGCTGCACCAGCATGAGCTCGATATCGCCCAAATCGGTTGCTTCGCCGTGGCAACCGGTCCAGGTTCCTTCACCGGGCTTCGGGTAGGCCTGGCTACGATCAAAGCCTTTTGTCAGCGGCTGGAAAAACCGGTGGCTGGAATATCGACACTGGAGGCCTTGGCCTTTCGCTTCCGATATCTCGAAGGACCCATCGCGCCCTTGATCGATGCCCGGCGGCAGCAGATCTATGCAGCGGTCTACCAGGTCGTCAATTCTACTCTTTCAATCCAACAACCAGAAACTGTTGCCACACCCTCAGATTGGCTCAAGCAACTGGAGCCCGGGCCCTACCAATTCGTAGGTGACGGAGTAGCTCATTGCCGCTCCGCGATCATGGCGTTACACCCTGGGGCGCGGCTCCTCGACACGGACAATTGCATCCTCAGCGAACTTTGCTTGCTGGCCTACCGGCGTCTGGTCGACGGAACTACCCTCTCGGCAGAGCAGATCCAAGCAAACTATCTCAGGCCCTCGGACGCCAAGCTCAACAGGCGTCCCTGAGAGCATTCGCCTGGATGGATCATATGAGTCAAGTCAAGCCAATCTTCCTGGCATCCACGCTGTTTCTGGTTCTCTTCCTGGCCTCGGTAGACAACCAGATGCTGATCCCTCTGCTGCCTTCTCTGAGTAGCGAGTTCGAGGTAACGGCGGAGGAAGTCGCATGGATCTTCAGCCTCTACGCAATCTCGGCCAGTGTTTTCAACCTCCTCCTGGGCCCCCTAACAGACCGCTGGGGGCGGGTGCTTTTTCTCAAACTGGGTCTGGTCGGTTTTGGCGTGTTGGCCTTTGCAACCTACCGCGCCTCGGACTATGGCGATTTGTTATGGCTGCGAGCCGGCACCGGAATCGCTTCAGGTCTGCTTTCCACTTGCACGGCGGGGCTGGTAGGGGATCTCTTTCCCTATCAACGAAGAGGGCGGATCATGGGCATCGTGCTAAGCTCCTACTTCGCGGCTCTGATCCTGGGGCTTCCGCTGGGTACCTGGATAGCCGAGGGATGGCACTGGAGAACGGTGTTCTTCTGCTCCGGCGTGCTGGCCTGTGCGCTGATTCTGGTCTCGCTGGGACTACCACGCCAAACGGATTCGAGGCCATCGGAAGGGGTGCACTTCAAGATCTATCTGGATTTTCTAAAACAAGGTGATACCCGCGCGGCCCTGCTCGTTTCTTTTGTGGTTGCGGGAGGCACGCTGGCCTTTCTCGTCTTTCTTTCCAACTACCTTCACCAGAGCTTCGGACTGAGTCCGTTTCAGATCTCCTGGGTATTCCTGACTGCGGGTATCGCCGCCTTCCTGGGCAGTCTGATCTCGGGTTGGGTGTCAGACCGCTGGACCAAGCGGCAGGTTTTCCTGGTTTTCAATTCTCTATTTGCCCTAGCCCTCCTGGGGGTCCACCAATTTTCCTGGGGCGTCGCGCTGATGCTGGTTTTCTTCTTCATCAGCCTTTGCGTCAGTTTCCGACAGACTGCTCTCCACACGCTTCAGACTGAGCTGGTCAGTGAGCCGCGTCGTGGTGCCTACCTGGCGCTGCGTAATTCCGCTTCCCAGTTGGGTATCGCCGTCTTCGTCCTGGGGGCGGGAAGTCTAAACCGTCAATTCGGATTCGGCGGCGTCACGGCATTGGTAGCACTCAGCGCGATAGTCTCCAGCCTGCTCTTCTTTCGGGCAATCCGCGAACCGTATGACACGCGGTCCCAGGTGTGACCTGAAACTTGAACAGTGAGCAGTACCGGAAACAGCTGCTGCTGTGAACTGGCAAGCGGCCAGTATTACGGGCCCAATCCGGCAGAGCCGCGAACGACTTGACTTGTCAGCAAGATGAGCCCAAGTACCGAGGAGAGAGCCGGACAACAGCAGGATCTCGCAGGTCTCCAACCCCTCGCTCGCGCTTCAGGCTTCCATGACTCGAGTAGCTGCTTCCTCTACGGTCCGGCGCAGCCAGGGGCCGGAAGGCAGGAGCAAGGCGAGGCGTGCGAACGAATTGCCTCGACCCCCAATCCCACAACCCAAGCTGTATAATAGATCGCATAATGAACCGAAAAGATTTCTGGAAGATCGTGCTGGCTAGTAGCCTCGTGTCGGCTGGCTTGACTGCTTTTCTCCTGCGTTGGCCCTCTGCTCCTACGACTCGCGCCGAGTTCGCTCCTCCTGTCACAGCGGGTCCGAAGGCTGCCCTCACAGAGGACGAACGGATCAATATCGAGATCTATGAGAGGCTGAGCCAAGGCGTCGTCAATGTGATCAGTACGACCCTGGAACTAAACTACTGGTTCAATGTTGTCCCGCAGCAGGGGGTCGGGAGCGGAGTCGTTGTCGATAACGATGGCAGAATCGTCACCAACTTTCATGTAATAAAGAACGCGGACCGACTCCAGGTCACTCTTTTCGACAAGAGCACCTACGAAGCGAAGATCCTGGGTCAGGATCCCTTCAATGACCTGGCCGTTCTGCAAATTGATAGCCCGGTCGAAAAGCTCTATCCGATCGACTTGGGCAGCAGTGATGATCTAAAGGTGGGTCAAAAAGTTCTCGCTATCGGCAATCCCTTCGGGTTGGAAAGGACACTTACTACTGGAATTATTTCGTCCCTCGCAAGAACCCTGAAGACGGACTACGGCGTGGTCGAGAACGTGATCCAGAGTGACGCTGCCATCAACCCAGGCAATAGCGGAGGCCCCCTTCTGAACACCAGTGGTGAACTCATCGGCATCAACACCGCAATATACTCTCGTACTGGTGAGAGCGCGGGTATTGGATTCGCAGTCCCTGTGAGTACCCTCCACCGAGTTGTCCCCGACCTGGTGGCTCATGGACGTGTCTTACGACCCTGGTTCGGAGTCCACGGACGCGCTCTGAACCCGAGGCTTGCCCAGGTTCTAAAACTGTCAGTGGAGAAAGGATTCCTGGTCGAGCAGGTGGAGCGGGGAAGCACCGCCGCAGAAGCCGGTATCCGAGGAGGTGACCGCAGAGTCCTATTGAGAAATCTCGTCGTGATCATCGGTGGGGACGTCCTGGTGGAACTGGACGGAGAAGCGATTGGCTCGAAGGAGGACATTGTCCGCATTCTGGAGTCCAAGCGTCCGGGAGGAAGTATTTCCGCCGTCTGGTTTCGAGGAGCCGATAGAATCAAGAAAGATATTGAACTGGTAGGGTATAAACCAGCTCAAAAAATGCGTTTTTAGAGTCTACCTTTCACGATGGTTTCCCTTCCCGGAAACCTCGATCATCGCCTTTCTCATCCGACTTCCGATCAGGGCGTTCCGAGTGCGTGTTACCCGCTCTGCAGTTTTCTTCCTTTTTTTTCGGGGGTGCGCGTTATAGTGACTTAGTACACTGGAAGTAGGGAAGGGCAACTACCTAGCCGCTTTCGAAGTGGGGCACTCAACATTTCTCAAATGGGAGGTCTACAATGGTCAATCGAGTCTTCCTGGTAGGAAGATTGGGCAAAGATCCGGAGCAAAGATTCACCTCTTCGGGCACTCCGGTCACGAATTTTTCCCTGGCTACAGACGAGCGCTGGAAGGATCAGAGTGGTGAGCGACAAACCCGCACCGAGTGGCATCAGATTGTGGTCTGGGGCAGGCTGGCTGAGATCTGTAGTCAGTATTTGAACAAAGGCAAGCTCGTGTTCATCGAGGGGCGACTCCAGACTCGAGAGTGGGACGATCGGGATGGGAATCGACGGCGAACTACTAAAATCGTGGCCTCCGACATGCAGATGCTGGGCTCCCGCTCGGAGGAGCAGGGAAAGGGAATGGGCGCATCCGCACCATCCGGACCATCCGGACCATCTGGACCAGCACCCGAATCAGGCTCTGAGAGCCAAGCAACCAGTAGTCAGGGAGATGTAGAGATCAGCGACGATGACATTCCGTTCTGATTGGGGTCTCCGTTGGGCAGATACGCCGTCATTGCAGATGTTCCAGCGTAATTAACGAGAGATCACGGCGATAAGAGAGCCCTGAAGATGGTCTTAGCCTGATGAGCCCGGCCAAAATGGCTCGGGCTCATCAGCTTGGGAGGCAAGAGCGTGGAATGTGCTCTTGCTATCTATCACGTAAGCCCCCTGTCAGGGTTCCCCCGTTTGCAAAATGATTTGCAGCGGGAAGGTCTCTTGCGCGTCGAGTTCCCCAAGCGCTCCTCTATTCAGTCAGCCCCGACGTAACAGGAGACGACCGTTACGAGCACCTCGCTGGGATCAGGCAAGGTCGAAGCGATCAAGATTCATCACCTTGTCCCACGCAGCCACAAAGTCACGCACAAAGGCCTGCTGCGAGTCGTCACATGCATAGACTTCCGCGATGGCTCGGAGCTGGGAGTTCGAACCAAGGACGAGGTCGACGGCGGTGCCGGTCCACTTGAGCTCGCCCGTCCCGTGATCGCGTCCCTCGAACACGTGCTCGCATGTGGAGGACGCCTGCCACCCCGTGTTGATGTCGAGCAGGTTCACAAAGAAATCATGGGTCAACGTCTCGGGCTGCTTGGTGAAGACGCCGAGTTCGGACTCCCCGACGTTTGCATTCAGGACGCGCATGCCACCGACGAGCACAGTCATCTCAGGAGCGGTCAGCGTCAGCATGTGCGCCCGATCCACCAGCAGCTCCTCCGCCGACCTCCGGTGTCCGTTTCCGAGGTAGTTGCGAAACCCGTCGGCGGTCGGTTCGAGCACGGCAAATGAGTCCACGTCGGTTTGCTCCTGCGACGCGTCGGTGCGCCCCGGCGAGAAGGGAACCTGTACGTCGTGCCCGGCGTTCTTCGCAGCTTTCTCGACCGCTGCGCACCCACCCAGAACGATCACGTCAGCGAGCGAGACCATCTTGCCGTCGGACTGCGAGCTGTTGAATTCCTTTTGAACCTCCTCCAGGGTCTGCATCACCTTCCCCAGTTCGGCCGGCTGGTTGACTTCCCAATCCTTCTGCGGCGCGAGGCGAATGCGTGCCCCGTTCGCCCCACCGCGCTTGTCGGTGCCGCGGAACGTTGCCGCCGACTCCCAGGCGGTCGAGACCAGTTGCGAAATGGACAGCCCTGATGCGAGTATCTTGCCCTTGAGGCCAGCGATATCTTGCTCTTCGATCAATTCATGTGTGACGTCAGGGACAGGGTCTTGCCACAACTGCGGCTCCGCAGGAACCAGCGGGCCGAGACACCGCGTGACGGGCCCCATATCGCGGTGCGTCAACTTGTACCACGCCTTGGCGAAGGCGTCTGCAAACTCCTCCGGGTTCTCGTGGAAGCGTTTCGAAATCGGCGCATAAATCGGGTCCATTCTCAGTGAGAGGTCCGTCGTGAACATCATGGGGGCGTGCGTCTTCGAAGGATCGTGAGCATCCGGCACGGTGTCCATTGCAGATGCATCCGTGGGAGTCCATTGCGTCGCACCCACAGGGCTCTTTACCTGCTCCCACTCGTAGCCGAACAGGTTGTCGAAGTAGTTGTTGTCCCACTTCGCGGGGTTGGTGGTCCATGCGCCCTCCAATCCGCTGCTGATCGTGTCGCCGGCTTTGCCGCTCCCAAAGCTGTTCTTCCAGCCGAGGCCTTGCTCCTCGATGCTGGCACCCTCGGGTTCGGGACCGACGTACTCGTCCGGATTGGCAGCACCATGGGCTTTGCCGAACGTGTGTCCGCCGGCGATGAGCGCAACCGTCTCCTCGTCATTCATCGCCATGCGGCCGAACGTCTCTCGAATATCCCGGGCTGCAGCGAGTGGATCGGGGTTACCGTTCGGCCCCTCCGGATTCACGTAGATCAGGCCCATCTGAACGGCGCCAAGAGGATTCTCGAGTTCCCTGTCGCCGCTGTAGCGCTCGTCTGCAAGCCACTCGCTCTCAGGCCCCCAGTAAATGTCCTCTTCGGCCTCCCAGACGTCCTCGCGCCCGCCGGCGAAGCCGAGCGTCTTGAAGCCCATCGACTCCAGGGCACAGTTACCGGTCAGGATCATCAGATCGGCCCACGAAATTCTCCGGCCGTACTTCTGCTTGATCGGCCAGAGCAACCTGCGTGCCTTGTCGAGACTCACATTGTCGGGCCAACTGTTGAGGGGCGCAAAGCGGAGTGTACCAGAGGCGCCGCCGCCGCGGCCGTCGTGGATGCGGTACGTGCCTGCGCTGTGCCACGCCATCCGAATGAAGAGCCCCCCGTAGTGGCCGTAGTCGGCCGGCCACCAGTCCTGCGACGTCGTCATCAACTCATCGAGATCCTTCTTCAGTGCATCCAGGTCAAGTGTTTTAAACTCCTCAGCGTAGTTGAAATCCTCGCCCATAGGATCTGACAGGCGAGAGTTCTGGTGGAGAATCTTCAGGTTCAACTGATTCGGCCACCAGTGTTGGTTCGACGTGGTCCCAACCGCCGTGTGTCTGTGAGGCCCGCCCAACGCCGGGCACTTGCTTTCGCTGTTCATATTCTCTCCAATCGTGTTTTGCGTTTTTGTTCCAACCTGTTCTGTATACAGGAATCATGAATCCTTGGAAAGTGATGATGCACACGCCAGCACAAGTCGCGATCATCGGCGCGGCAGCAGCCGCATGCCAGCGGTTTCTTTCAGAATACGCTCAACTGGGGAAGGGTTGCGATCATTACGGCTCCCTTTTTGGATCGGCCAGCCGGAAATTGATCCGATAAGGTCCTGCTCCCTGTGCCTGGATGGTGACACGAACCGTGTTCTGCTCACCGCCACTGCTGGTACCAGTGGTGAACTGGTTTTCGTTGAGAAACCGCATCGTCTTGGAGTCGATCGCAAAATCGACTGGAATCGCGTCCGCTGTGCCCTCAATCCGAAGAACGATATCCGCCTTCTGTCCCCGTTTGAATAAGGACGGAGGGACTTGTTCTGTGGAAATGTGAACCAGGGTGATCGTCTTCTCCTGGCTCGTCAAACCCTGGCTGTTCCTGACGGCAATACGCGTAGGGCCGACTCCTTCGAGGAAACCGACAAGATAATCGGCGCCGGCCACCAGAGGAACTTGAGATTTACCTTCGATCAGGAGTTCGGTTGCCGGACCCAGGTGACGACCCGAAATCTGGGCGAGAGATCCGCTCTCCACCATTCCTTCGGGACCCGCGCTCTGGAAGGGTGTGACGACATCAATGGTTGGTGGTCTCTGGGACAAGCCAGGGGCCTGGACGGTTTCTCTGGAATAGACCTCCTTTCCCTCGAGATCGATCGTCAGCGTCTTTGTCTCGGTGCCGACCATGATCCAGGCACCGGCCCTCAGATCGGTCTGGACCTGACGAGTATGGGTTGCTCCCTTTTGGTCGATCTCGGTGATCGAGAGGCCCTCTCTAGCAAGGCTGGGTTGAAAATTGGCGTTGACCGCAGTCAAACGAATGGGCTGGCCCGAAGTGACCTGGCCCGCAGGGGGACCGAAAACCGCTGTTGCCGTGGTCTGCAAAGGAGCAAGAATCGAAAGAGGCTCCTTGGGAAGATGGAATTCGTAGGAGCGAGCCTGGTTTCTCGCCTCCATCTCCTTTTGGAAACGAAAAAAGTGATCCTCATAGGTTTCGGTCCTTCCGATGCTATCGACCTCGACCTGTATCAACTTCGAACTCGGACTTCGATTCTCTCCCCAGGCAATCTGGTCACCACAGAGGGTCTTCGCCATCCTATAGCCAACGATGATATCGTTTGCGCTGAGAGAGTCCCTGGCGTAGGCCTTTCCCTCCAATTCGACAATTTCCAGGCTGTGGCTCTGGGTCGAGGGGCCAGGCCGCTCCAGCTTCGTCAGCATCGAGACGGAAAGGCTTCCTACCTTGAGGGCATGAGTGCAAATTTCGGAAGAGCAGGGCATAGCGCTGTGCTGGGAGCAGTGCTCTCGCTCGAAGTGCCGGAGGTTGAGAAGCTGATCCTCCAAAAAGCTTTCTGCCTTGACCTCTACATAGCTGACGTTGTCCGAAGAGACTTCTGAGGAAAAGACCTGAAACAGCGCCAGGGAGCCAGCCGCCACCTCCGTCGGCTGCTCTGAGCTCCAGGTTCCCGCTGTTTGCTGCCAACCGGAACGGTCTCCCACCCAACAGCAATGGAAGTTGGAAAAGTCAGGAGCCGTCTGGAGGCCAACGACGTATTCTCGATCCAGAGTGACCGTCAGCCCGGTGAAGTCGCTAAAGTGATCTTCGATTAGTTCCTTCAATGTTGTTGCTGGGCAGCCACAGAGACAGAGAGCCGATACCAGAAGGAGAAACGATGTAAGGCATCTACTCCGGAGGGTACTTCTCATTGTTCCAATGCTACTTGCGGATACTCAAGAATGACCTGTCGCATCAGTCCCGGGATGGGGAGTAGCGTCAAGAGCGAAGTATTCGCGTTCAGCTCAAAGCGGTGGATGAAACGCTCCTTCCGATCGAATAAGACCATACCTACCGCGAAGGTCCGGTCCTTCGTGTAGAATTCGGCCGACTGCACTTTGGGAAGCTTCGCTAATGCTCGATCCAGGCTCGGACCCGGCAGGAAGCGCCGTGTACCCTCGATCTGAATTGTGGCACACAATTCACAGCCGGGAACGCCTTTTCCCGCGATCAGGGTATACCTGTAGGCAGCATGGACCCTCAGACCGGCGGCGGCCTCAGGTGCTGGAAACTCCTGGGTCCAGCTCTCACCGGAGTTCGCTTGACCCTCCTTCGGCAGGAATTGGTAGCCGAAGGGCAGACCTGTCACCATTGTCGCTCCGGCCAAGCCGTTATCGGGGCGCAGAAGCAGCTGATAGCTGGAGCCACCGCGCTCGAGCCTCAATCGTCCGTTTCCCTCAGGACCTTCTTCGACATGGATCTTCACGGCTTCATCGACAACCACGGCCGTTTGCGAAGCAGGGAGCATCTGGATACCCCCAGAGGCCGTGACCCGGTAGGCCGATTGTAGGTCTTTGGCCTGTATCCGAAACTTGAGAGTACGCGTCTTGAAGTCGAATCGCAGTCCTGGCACCGCTTGAGCCGCCACCGTCTGACTCAAGAGAGTGCAGGCACAGAGGCAGATACAGGCCGTTAATATCCGCTTCTTTCTCTCGGTGGAAAGGTCAGAAGACATGTCTATTTGAGGCGTTTGCTGCTGATACTAGTACTGGAGCCAGACGAGGCTATTAGCGCCGATGCGGCTTAGGATCGAATTCGACTCCCAGTTGCTGAAGTTCTTGCTTGGCTCTGACGGCTTCCTGAGACTCGGGATAGGCTGTAATCAGTTGCTTAAAGGTCGCGATGGCTTCCGTGTTTCTTTCGCGCTGCAGATAGGCGACGGCCTTCTTGAAGAAGGCAACCGGACTTTTGTCGCCCCTTGGGTAGAGGTAGATGACCTGGTCGAAGGTCTGGATTGCCTGTTCCCAACGGCCTTGCTCCGAATAACAGGTTCCCAGATAATAGATAGCATTGTCGGCGTATTCACTGTTGGGATACGTGTTCAGGAAGTCCTGAAAACCGGCGATCGCAAGGTCATAGTTTCCCATCAGGAAATCGTTGTAGGCCGCACTATACGCCTGATCCGGTTCGATCTCGCCCCCGGTTGAAGTGGGCAGTGTGCGCAGCGATTTGATCTTGAGCTGGTTTTCTTCGGTTTTCTGTTGGAGCGCCGATATCCGAGTGTTGGTGTCGTCCAGCTTGACGCTGAGGTTTTGGATCTCCTCGAGCACTCCATCGACAGTGCTGCTTACTCCGGACTCTTGCTTCTGCAGCGACCGATTCAAACTGTCCATGCTCAGGGTTGCCTTAGCTACCTGATCATTGAGCTGTTCCAAGAGCGACTTGAAGACGGCGCCATTGTCATCGATGCTCTTTTGGAGCATTCTGATCTGGTTCTGCAGCTGCAGCACATCGCTCTGCAGTCGGATGATCTCTTCCTTGGTCCCGCCCAGTATTGACAGGGGCGTGCAGAGACTCATGACCAGGAGTATTACGGGAAAAATTCTCATTCCTGCCCCCATTGCTGTCGTGGCATTGTACTGGTAATCAGGCGCGCCGATCAAAAGCCAAAATATCTAACGCTTGACTACGAAATGGGCTCTTCGGTTTTGCTTCCAGCAGGACTCTTCGTGACAAGCGGAGAAGGGACGCTCCTCCCCGAAAGAGAGGGCCTCCAGTTGCCCTGCGACAACACCCAAACCGAGAAGATAATCGCGCGCTACCTGAGAGCGACGATCGCCTAGCGCCAGATTGTATTCCTCAGTACCCCGCTCGTCACAATGTCCCTCAATAATCGCGACAGCCGCCGGATACTGACTGATCCAGCGGGCATTCTCGGTCAGGATGCGCTTTGCTTCAGGGCTCAATTCAGCGAGATCATACTGGAAGAAGACCGGCCGCACCTTTCCCTCTTCAATGGCACGTTGCAGACCTTCGAGATCGCTGGAAACTACACTGGGATCCTTTCGGTCGACAACGGTGACGCGGGTGCTAGCGCGAGTATCGTCATCGCTTCCTTTGGCGATTGCGGTGTAGGTAGTGGATTCCCGCGGAGAGAGCACCAGCGTGCCGGTCTCGGCCACGTTTCCGATGCCGCCGTCGATCAGGACGGAGTTGGCACCGGTCGAAGTCCAGCTCAGAGTGGTCTGACTGCCTCTCTCGATCGTGCTGGGCGAAGCCTTGAGCTCAATTGTCGGCGACGACTTCGTCGTCGAGGGACGGTCATTGAGGTAGGGAGCAGGGGGCGCCGGAGGTCGAGCCGTAGCCTGGCTCTTCTTCTTGCAACTGGACGAGACCAGGACCAAGCCAAGGCACAGGACCAGATTCAGGCTGATTACTAAACCGCGTTTCATTCGAATTCCTCCGTTATTGTCCCGGCCAAATCAAGGTTGGCCAAGGTAACCCGACCAGGCGGGACCCTCGTTTATACCATAAGCGGTAATCTGCTTCTGATTCTCGCCGTCTGCGTTCATGATGAAGATCTGTTTGGTCCCGGTCCGGGTGCTCTGAAAAGCGAGGTGCCGTCCGTCTGGCGACCAGTGAGGATTCTCCTTGCTCCCTCGACCCGAGGTCAGCTGGAAAATCTTCTTGCTGGCTACTTCCACGACGTAGATATCGTGGTCCCAGCGCTTGGGAGCCTGCCAGGAATAGGCGATGAGGCGTCCATCAGGTGACCAATCGGGGCTGTCGCAGTGGCCACCTTCGGTCACCAGCTGCTGAAGGTTGGATCCGTCAGAGTCGACTCCCCATACCTGGGGTGTGCCAGAGCGGTCGGAAATGAAGGCGAGTTGGCGCGAGGTTGGACTCCAGGTCGGGGAGGTGTCAATAGCCGGATGGTTGCTTAAATTGGTTCGGTTCTTGCCATCGGTCCCTGCCACGTAAACATCAGAATTGGAAGCGCCCTTGGCGCGTGTCGAGAAGGCGATTAGCTTACTGTTGCTTGAAAAGTTGGGGGAAGAGACATACGAGGTCGACATCGGAAGAACCCGGCGGCCTCCTTGTAGGTTTTGAATCCACAGCTCCCAGCGACTCTTTCCAGGAAGAATCGTGACGAATGCCAGCTCGGCATTGTTGGCCGACCAACCGGGGAACTTGTTGATGCCACCGTTGGCTGTCACCGTGCGCGAGTTGGAGCCATCGTAGTCGGCTATATAGACTTCTTTGCTGTCACCCTTCAAGGAGCTGAAGGCGATCTGGGTGCTCGCTATCCCACGACTGGTTCCGGCCGAGAGCTGGTAGACGATCTGGTCGGCAAATTCGTGAGCGATCTTCCGCACCAGGGTGCTGTCTCCAACTGAATACCGTTTCCCCAGTACCTGACCCTTCGTTTTCACGTCGTAGAGGTAGGCCTCGACCACCACTCCTCCGACCTCGACCTGCAGGTTACCAAACACCAGGAAGTCGACGTCGACCGGGGGCACCTGCCAAGGATCGAAGTCTACTTCCAGGGGGCTGCGCAGCGGTTTCAGCGGATAAAAGCTCTTGGAAGGCATATCGAAGAATGCTGAGAACTTCAGATCTCCCCAGAGGACGTCGTTAAAGACCTTGGCTGCAGTTTCCGTCTGCGGAGTGGACACGCTTCGAGCCACGAAATCGGTCGCCGCCAGACGCGTTGCTTCACGGGGCTTTGGGTAAATCACGACATCGGGGCTCTGAGCGGCCAGCAGGCCGGAACTCAGGATCAGAGTTGTCAGGCCCACTATCGGAAACTTCATCGGCTTCCTTTCCTTGGTTCCATTCCAGAAGTTACATGAGATTGTGAAATGGAGAATCTGGTGCTCCGTCCCACTAGCGAGGGGGATGCCTAAAGTGAGTGACGAATTTGACTCGTCGGCCCCCGAAGCTACGAGGTATGGGGGGCAGGGGACTGCTGGCCCGGATGGCCCTTTCGGCCGCAAGATCTATCGTTCGAATCCCACTTCCTTTTTCCAGATGAACCCCTTCGATTCGCCCGTCGGCTCGGATTTCAAAGCTGAGGACCGTCTCCACTCTGCGTGCCGTTTGTCCCAGCGACGTGCTCAACCAATTGTTTCCGATCCGCTGTTCGACCTGGCGTGCGTACCAGGAGTCCACCTGACCTTCTCCGCTTCCGGCGCCGATGCGGACTCCCTGTCCTCCGCCAAAGCCCCCTCCCAGACCGCTGCTTGCGCCTCCGGGACCACCGCTTCCCGGATCTGGCTTGCGCGGGATCTGGGATGAGCTAGGAGCCTTCTTTTTTTTCTTGCGGGAATCTGCGCGCTGCGCGGGCTTCGTTGTCTTCTTCTTTTTCTTACGAGAGGACTTCTCCTGAAAGACCTCCTTACTAGGTCGCTCCGGGGCTACCTCAGGCTTCTTCTCCGGAGGCGGAGGCGCCGCTGCTGGCCGGGTAGTTAGCGCCGGCTTGTACATGCCTGCACCCCCGCTGGGAGCGTCAGCCAAGGCCACCGAAACAAAATCGCCGCCCTGGCCTCCCCCCGGTCCAGTGCCGATGGTAATGACCTTTACCTGGGGAAAGAGATTCACTGTAATCAGACACACGATGGCTAGCAGAGCGTGGCCAAGAACCGAAACCACAAGCGGTGATCTCAGGCTCTCCTTCTGCACATGTGGGTCAAGAATGGTCTTTCGAGTCATTCGCTAATCCCGCTTCTGGGTGTAGGGCTTAGTGACGAGGTTGATTCTCTCGTAGCCGGCGATCCGGATCTCGTCCACAACTGTTACCATGGTCTTCCACCGGACATCCTCATCTGCCTGAAGAAAAATGGGAAGCCCAGAGTCACCAATTTCGCGGCGCAGGACATCCCCTAGCTCGTTAAAGTTCAGCGGAGAGGAACGATAGAAGAGATTCTCGTCGCGCCCAATCGTGATCACCGCCCGCTGTTCCGGATCCACACTCGCCACAGTTCGCGTTTGAGGCAAGTTGACTTCTATTCCCGTTTGCAGAATCGGCGCCGTGACCATGAAAATGATCAGCAGGACCAACACGACATCCACCAGGGGAGTGACATTGATCTCAGATATCGAGGGTCGGGTGTGACCCAGATTGCCAAAGGCCATCAGACCTCCTAGGAGAAGCTCCTCTCTATCAAATTGAGCAGTTCCACCGTGAAATCATCCATCTCCGCACCGAAGACCTTCAATTGGTGAACGAAATGATTGTAGGCGATCACGGCTGGTATGGCGGCAAATAGACCTGCCGCCGTGGCCACCAGGGCCTCACTGATGCCGGGCGCAACTGCTTGAATCGTCGTAGTTCCTCCTTGGCCCAATCCCTGGAACGCGTTGATGATCCCGACCACGGTACCGAAAAGCCCAATAAATGGCGCCACCGAGCCGGTGGTTGCAAGCCAATTAAGGGAGTGTTCGAGCGTAGTCATCTCGGCGGTCGCTGCTTTGTAGAGGGCCCTCTCGAAACCAGCCAGGCCCTTGAACGACTGGCTCGATGGGGGCGACTCCTGGCTTTCTTCCTTGGCCTGGATCCAGTGCTCCAATTCTCGATATCCGCGTTTGAAAATGCCGGCCAGAGGAGATAGGGGGTAGTGCTCGCAACTACGATGAATCTCGGATAGGCTGGCACTGCGCCGGAACAGGTCGTAGAACTCCAGAGACTGCTGACCCACCTTGCGGTACGCACGTATCTTCGAGAAGATGATGGTCCAGGAGAGAATCGAGAAAAAGAGAAGAACCAACAACACCAATTGGGCAATAGGCCCACTCTGGGTTATGAGCGACCAAAAACCGCCGAATCCGGACTGCATCAGTAACGAGGTTACCAATCTATCTCCCTTCGAGGCCGATTGTAAACGAGCAACGCAGGCGCTGTCATCGTCAGACCCTCCCTCTAAGCCCTTTTTGTAGCTTATAATGGACCCCTGGCATACTTGGTCAATAACGCTCCAGAAATAATGATGTCAGCCGAATCCAAAAGTCTATGCTGAGAGTCCTTTCCATCGACAGCTTCGCCCTGATCAACCATCTGGAGGTCGAATTCGAGGACGGTCTCAACCTGATTACGGGGGAAACCGGCTCGGGCAAGTCTATCCTGGTGGACTCCGTGGCACTGCTGGTGGGTGAGCGGGCTTCACAGGAAATGGTGAGGGAGGGGTTCGATCGAGCCCGCGTCGAAGGCGTGTTCAGCTTGCCGCGCGAGAATCCAGCCTGGGATCGTCTTCTCGAGGCAGGAATCGAGGTTTCCGAGGGGGAAGTGGTCATCCGGCGCGAAATTGCGCGCTCGGGAAGCAACAAGGTCTACATCAACGGGCACCTTTCCACACTCGGATTCCTTTCGGAGATCGGTCGTTTGCTAGCCGATATCCACGGACAGCATGACCAGCAGACGCTTCTTAGCCCCGCAACCCATCTCCAGTATCTGGATGCCTTTGGCCAGAACAACGAGCTTTGCCAGCAGGTGGGCCAGGCCTTTCGGGAACTTCAATCGGTCAAACAGCTCCTCGGAAGGCTCCATCAGAATGAAAGCGATCGACTTCAGAAGCTGGACACGCTCCGATTTCAAATCGCGGAGATCGAAGGACTGCAGCTCACGCCGGGAATTCAGCAGGAACTGGAACAAGAGCGCGATTTATTGGCTAGCAGCGAGAGGCGTCAACAACTGGCCGCACTCGGTTACCAACTTCTGTACGAGAATGATAGCAGTGGCCTAAGCCTGGTGGATCAAGCACAGAAGAGCTTGGAAGAGCTAGCGGCCCTGGATCCGGACTTTCGAACCAAGGCTTCCAAACTGCTGGACCTGCGCTTCCAGCTAGAAGAGGTCGCCTACGCCATGCGTGACTATGCCGATGGGGTGCAGCGGGATCCCGCTCGCCTCGACAGCGTTGAGGAACGATTGGTGGAGATCCAGAAAGCTCGACGCAAGTACGGAGCGACTGTAGAAGAGATGCTCTCCTACCTTGAGGAGATTCGGGCGGAAGAGGTTCGCATCGCCGACTCAGAGCAGCAGGCGGAAGAACTCGCCCAGCAGGAGCGGTCACTTGGGTCGAAATTTCTCGAACTGGCTCGGAGCTTGTCCGAAAAGCGCCGCCGCGACACGGAAAGCCTCTGCCGCCGGGTGGAGCGTGAACTGGCAGACCTTGCCATGGAAAAGACGATTTTCGAGGTCGACCTCAAAAGTGATGACGAGAATCAGTCGGAGCAGGGAATTGATCTGGCGGAGTTTCTCATCAGCCCCAATCCCGGGGAAACTCCCAAACCTCTGGGTAAGATCGCTTCAGGAGGAGAGCTCTCCCGGATTGTTCTGGCCCTCAAGTCGATTGTCTCCGTTGAAAGCTATCCAAAGACGTTGGTCTTTGACGAAGTCGATGCCGGAATTGGTGGCCGCGTAGCGACGACCGTGGGAGCGAAGTTGGCCGGGATCGCCAACCAGGACCAGGTCTTCTGTGTGACGCACTGGCCCCAGCTAGCCGCTTACGCTGCCCGCCACTTCCACGTCGCGAAGAAAGCGAAAGATCAACGGACAGTGGTCGAGATCGCGTCTCTGAAGCACTCGGACAGGGTCAATGAGCTGGCTCGCATGATGGCGGGTGATGCCATCACCGAAACGACGCGAAAGCAGGCCCGTGAACTCCTGGCCAGGGCGCACCCGGAGGCGGCTGTCGAGAATCCAATTAAAACCTCGCTCGCTCCCGCTTCCCTGACTTGAAACCGGCCTCAGGATTTGTTGTCCACCTATTTGAATTCGGATAGAATGGCCGCGCTGAAATGACCCAGAGATTTTTTATAGAAACCTTCGGCTGTCAGATGAACGAGCATGACTCGGAGAAAATCTCCGGTCTACTGGTGCATCGTGGCATGATTCCCGTGTCTTCGCTGGAGGAGGCGGATCTGTTCTTGCTCAACACCTGTAGCGTTCGGGAAAAGGCCGCGCAGAAAGTCTACAGCCGTCTTGGGCAGATCAAGGCGAGGAAGCAAACGGAAGCAAACTTCAAGATTGGGGTAGTGGGCTGTGTTGCTCAGCAAGAAGGGCAAGCCCTGATAAAGAAGGCTCCATTCGTCGATCTGGTGGTTGGCACTCACCTCTATCACACGCTGCCGGACGTCCTGGATGAACTGGACAGCCAGCCACCGGGGCAAGTGCAGTCTCGATCCTTTACGCATTTTCTGAAAGAGCCCGCGCCGGTTGAGATTGCTCCGGTGCTTCGTCGGAACCGTTTTCGCGCCCAGATCACTATCATGGAGGGATGCAACAAGCATTGCAGCTTCTGCATCGTTCCCTTTACTCGGGGAAAAGAGCGCAACCGAACCTCTGCCGCTATTCTGCAGGAGGCACGGCTGGCTGTCGACGCGGGCTATGTTGAGGTGCAGCTACTGGGACAGACCGTCAACAGTTACCGTGACCCTGAAAATCGGGGCATCAAGTTCGCTCATCTTCTGGCTCGCGTGGCAAGCCTGCCGGGTCTTCGCCGGGTCCGGTTCACCTCACCCCATCCACGCGAATTCGACGACGAAACAGTAGCCGTCATCAGTCGCTTTCCGACCATCTGCAATCAGGTGCACTTGCCCGTCCAAAGCGGTTCAAGCCCTGTGCTGCGCCGAATGCGTCGGCAATATACGCGTGAAAGATACCTCGAAATCGTAGAAAAATTCCGAGCCTGCAATCGCCCAATTGCTTTCTCCACTGACGTCATCGTGGGCTTTCCCGGAGAAACCGAGGACGACTTCGAGCAAACTCTGAGCCTGGTCAGAGAGGTTGAGTTCGAGTCGATGTTCTCCTTCAAATACTCGCCGCGGCCCTCTACCGAGGCCGAATCCTGGGAAGATGAGGTCCCCGAAACCGAGAAGAGTCAAAGGCTGATGCGGCTCCAGCAGCTGCAGCGGGAAATCCAACTGCGGCTCCACGGGGAACGCTATCTAGGCAAGACCTTCGAAGTCCTTTGTGAAGGCATCGCCAGGGACGGAAAGCAGCGATTCGGCCGCACCACCACCAATAAGATCGTCAACTTCGGCGGCGACGATCCGGCCGGTTCCTTCGTTCAAGTTCGCGTCACAGACACGGGACCAAACAGCCTGGTAGGCCAGAAGGTAGGGCTGTAACCTCGAAGCCAGGCTGAAGCGATATACTAAAGCGGAGCCTATGATAGAGCGAGAATTCAAGATTCGCGGTCTGATGATGGATCCGATTACCAACTCTCCCATCGTCATCCTTCAGGATGTGGAAAAGAACACGCTTCTCCCCATCTGGGTCGGCATATTCGAAGCCAACGCGATTGCTCTTCAAGTGGAGAGGATCGACACACCACGGCCCATGACCCATGACCTGATCAAGAATATTCTCCTTCACATGAACGCCGACATCGAAAAGGTAGTGGTGACGGAGCTCAAGGACAATACCTTCTACGCTCTCATCCATCTCACCCTGGAGGGCGAGGAGATGACGATCGACAGCCGCCCCAGCGACGCCATTGCCTTGGCGCTTCGAGCGGACGCACCTATTTTCGTCACCGAAGACGTGATCAGTAACAGCCGCAATATCACACTGGACAAAGAGAACCTGGATCCCGAGGAGGTCCGCAAGTGGTTGGAGAACTTGAGCCCTGAAGATCTAGGTAAGTATAAGATGTAGCCGAATAGCAGCGGACCTTCCGCCCGGGTACGTGTGGCCCTGACGTTCTAGTCCACCCTGCTAGTAGACAGATTAGCTTTTGCTTTCTAAATAGCCACTGATAAGACTTTTTATCTGTTACCAAACCCAACCATAATTCACTCTATCAGTTCTGCTTACCCGATCAACCCTTTCCGTGCTTATCCGCGCTTAGATGGATAGCCTAAAATCTTTTTTTGAAAACCGTTTATAGCTTAATTGATTCGGTGATCTTTAGGTCCCCAACCCCTCGCTCGCGCTTCAGGCTTCCATGGCTCGGAAAGCTTCTTTCTCGAATCTGGTTATGCACTTAACTCCGGATAGGTGACGGTGGGATAGAGCGAACAGGCTGTCAGGAGACGGTCGAAGAGCTCGGATTCCCAGAAACGACGATTGAAACGGTAACAAAACTCAGCCAGGTAACGTTGAAGGTGCTTGAGGCTGACCGCTTTCTGAGTCCCTTGGAGCTGAGTCTTGCAGTTGGAAATGAGGGTGTGAACCCATGGGAACTGTTCAAAACCCATCCCCACCCACTCGAGCCGGACGCGTTCATGCTGGTAGCCGGCTTGAGCTAAACCGACAAACGCGTGATAGGCGTCGCTTCGGATCTGAGCTCCGGGGTCGATCCTCGCCCAGGCGACCCGCTTCACATTGTCGCTGGTTATGTTATCGACCACATCCAGACTTAGAAACCTCGGCCCCCCGGCTTTCGTTATCTCCACCGCGGCCAGAACTTTGGCCTTGCCTTCGGTCCCTCGTCCTCGCTTGCGACCCCGACGATTTCTCCCTCGTCGTCGGCCTCCAAAGAAAGAGTCATCCAGCTCCACCAGGTGACTTAATTGGTAGCAGTCATTACGTTTGGCCATGGCTTGTCGGATCTTATGTCCCATCATCCAGACCGTCCGATAGCTTCCGATTCCCAGCAGCTTCTGCAGTCCCTTCATCGAGTAGCCCGCTTTGCAACGGCTCATCAAGAAGATGGTCCAAAACCAATATCTCAGGGGCACCCGCGTCTTGTGGAAAATCGTCCCGGCGGTGGAAGAAGCCTGATACCGGCATTGGCGACACTCCATCAATCGCCGGTGCTGCAACCAGTAGCCTCCTTGACCCCCACAACGGGGACAGACAAATCCTTCCGGCCAGCGTTTCTGCATCAGGTAACTCAGACAAGCTTCTTCTGTGGCAAAACGCTCTTGAAACTCCAACAAATTCATCTTTTCGTACATCCACTCACCTCCTGTCTCTCACCTTTTTTACTAGGTGGTGGTGACTTTTTCCGGAGTTAAGTGCATAACCAGATTCTCGAATGGGTCAGCAATCACCGGGGATCGCGCTAGACTTTCTCTAACTCGAGCTAGAGGCTAGGGCCTACCAAGGACGACCCTTGAGCGCTTGTATTCTTGTATTACGGAAACCTGGAACAGACCGGGCTCAGGAAGAGCGAAGACAAAATGCAGCAGAAGACGAGTTCGAAGGATAATAGTTTACATAATATTTATTATACGACCTTATTTCAATAAGGCTGTCTCCCGCGTCCGGGACCAGTCGATCCCTCCCCGATCCTTGCCGCCCCTATTCTTCCTCGGCGGTACCGGAGAGATGACCGTTGCTCTCTAGATAGGATTCAAGCTCGCCTAGACGTTCCTTGAACTCTGAGAATCGGTCTACCGAAATAGCGACACCCTTCTTGGTGGGTTTCCATTCTCCCTCATCGTCTTCATAGTAGACACGTATGTCAGCGTAATTCTTTCCGCGAAACGTGCTGAAACTGAAGACGATCTTTTCATTCCACCCCTTTTCCATCTCGGAGATTGCTTCCTGCATGATCCGCTTTCCTCCCTAGACTTAACACTGGAACGTAAATACGGCGACGTTTGTGGCGAGCGCGACGGTGTCGAGGGCACGAAGCGACGACGAAGCCATACTCTCGCGTATTGCCAGGAGGAGCGACAAAGCCATCGGCCCGTCCCGTCGCCACCTGTAGGGCAGATGGGGGTTGTGGAGGATCTCTGCGTTGGTCGTCGTCGAAGATGGCCAAGCCTCGTCTTCCTCCTCCTGCCTTGACCTCGCCTCACAAGCCCCATCTGCAAACGTTGCCGTATTTACGTTCCTGTGTACTTAGGTTGCTCTTGTAGCCTCCGGCAAAACCTCCTGGGCCTGCGCTTCGGTAGGCTGCTACGGGCCGATCTGAGGGAACGTTGCGCCAGACATCATGCACGGCGCGAAGCCCAGAGGCAACGAAAAAGTTCCCCAGAGTCGTTCTTGCTGCTCGAACCAGATCAGAAGATCGTCCTCAGAAGCTCTACAATCGACGATCTAGGATCGATGAAGGCCCTAAGCATGCGACACGCGGGGAAAATTCAGGACGAAGCTACTCGATCCCTATCATCGCGGAAAAACTAGAAGTAGACTATTTGGTGGTCGAAAACGAGGATCGTAGCCATGGAAAAAGCCTCGGCGTATCACTAGTGTCCAAACGTTGTTCTATCGCACAACTCTAAGTTACTGGTAAGAATTGTTTTAACATCGAAATCCAATTTTTTCGATACTTTTTGATATGAAACTGTGGCAGGTGCCGACCCGGTTCTCCAATCCTGTGGCCTGCAAGCCGATAGGATGCCTAGATGGATATGCGCAGAACCGTCTTTGCCCAGCTGATGGATTGCGTCCCCAGGTATCAATTTCAACTCTGTGCTCAACGCTACCGAGGAGATTACAAGATAAAAGACTTCTCCTGCTGGAAGCAGTGGCTGTGTATGGTCTTCGCCCAGCTGACCTATCGCGAGAGTCTGCGGGATATCGAAGCCACGCTAGGTTCGGTTGCAGGCAGACTCTACCACATGGGAATTCGAGGCCGCGTGGCCCGCAGCTCTTTGGCCCATACCAACGAGAATCGGGATTGGCGCATTTATGCCGATTTCGCTCAAGTCTTGATCCAAGAGGCACGGACTTTGTACGCAGGCGAGCCCTTTGCCGTGGAACTGGAAAAAACGGTCTACGCGCTCGATTCCACCACCATCGATCTGTGTCTTTCGGTGTTCCCTTGGGCCCGCTTCCGCAAACGCAAAGGAGCCATCAAACTGCATACTTTGCTCGACTTACGTGGCAACATCCCCACCTTTGTCGAGGTCACCGAGGGGCGGGTTCACGACGTCAATATCCTCGACTATCTGCTGGTCCAACCCGGCTCCATTTACATCCTGGATCGCGGCTATCTCGATTTCGCACGTCTTTATCGGCTGCACCAGAGTTCCGGTTTCTTCATCATTCGTGCCCACCAGCGCCTGAATTTCCGCCGTCTGTACTCCCATCGTGTCGACAAGAGCATCGGGCTAAGAAGCGATCAAACCGGGGTCCTGAGCGGCCGTTACACGGCCAACAAGTACCCCGACAAACTCCGACGAGTCCGCTACTACGACGCCGAGACCCAAAAACACTTGGTCTTCTTGAGCAACAACTTTTCCCTGACTGCCCTCACTGTCGCCCAGCTGTACCGTTGCCGCTGGCGCGTGGAACTTTTCTTCAAATGGATCAAGCAACACCTGCGCATCAAAGCCTTCTATGGGACTTCTCCGAACGCCGTCAAAACTCAGATCTGGATCGCCATCTCCGTGTATATCCTCGTTGCCATCCTGAAAAAACGCCTGAAATTGGAGCTGAGCCTCTACACAACTCTACAGATTCTCAGCCTGACTGTTTTCGAGAAAACCCCATTAATTCAAGTACTTACCAGCTTCGATTACAGGAATCACCAGGGAGGTTCATGTAACCAGTTGAATCTATTTGACTTATGATTGGACACTAGTGTCGGCGTATATCAAATCCTATAAGGCGCGTGCCCTAGCGACGATGGAAGCGATTCCGGAGGAGCAAGTTGCAGCCCTGATTGAGCTATTGGCCCGGGCCCGCCAAGAAGGTGGACAGATCTTCGTGTGTGGCAACGGAGGAAGCGCCGCATCCGCGTCATATTTGGCGAACGATCTAGGTAAAGGCGCCTCTGTCGGACGGGATCTGAGATTTCGAGTGCTCTCGCTTACGGACAACATTGCCTGGATCACGGCGCTTGCCAACGACTCCACTTATGCCCAGATTTTCGTGGATCAACTGAGAAACTTCGCCCGGCCCGGCGATCTCTTGATCGCCTTCAGTGGCAGCGGCAACTCGCCCAACATCGTTCAAGCGGTTGAGTGGGCAGAAAAAGAGGGGATCTTGACTGTAGGAGTGACGGGACAACCAGGTGGCAAATTGGGCCAGATTGCCCGTTACCCGATTCTTGTTGAATCCTCACACATGGGCCATATCGAGGAGGCCCACTTTCTGATTCTGCACTTGGCGAGCTACTACTTCATGGAAGGCGAGCAGCAAGAAGGACAAGCAAGAGAGTCGAGAGAAGGAGAGGACGGTGAGTAGAACTGGACTTAGGTCACTGAGGAGATTTTGGAGAAAGAGGCGCCGGAGCCCGCTGCTGCTGATCTGTTGTTTGATTGTGCCTTATTGGGCAACGGATGGCGTGGGGCAAGCCAAGCCTGCGGAGTCAGTACGTTTGGTCCTGCTTTTGGTGATTGATCAGGCACGCGTCGAATACCTAGAACGCCTGCGCCCGATTTTCAAGGGGGGCATGAAGCGACTTCTAGACGAGGGGATGCAGTTTACCGATGCTCATCAAGACCATGCCCTGACCAGTACTGGACCGGGTCATGCTACGTTAGTGACCGGCCTCTATCCCTCACACTCAGGAATTGTGGGCAATTCCTGGTTCGATCGACAGCTAGATCGGCAGATGTACTGTGCCGGTGACGAAGCTTCACCACTGCTTCCGACTACCGTCGGGCCCTCGAACGCGAGTCCAGCCAAATCTTCATCAGGCCGGTCTCCCCGAAATCTGCTCGGCACTGCTTTGCCCGACTGGCTGAAGCAGGCGAATCCCCGCTCCAAGGCCTTCGGCGTCAGCCGCAAGGACCGTTCCGCTATCCTGCTGGGGGGTAAGCAGGCGGATGCCGCTTTCTGGTACGACGGTGAGAACGGAGATCTGATTACGAGTCGCTACTACCTGGACCAGTACCCCCAGTGGATGCGGAACTTTCTCGATCAGAACATCCCGGACAATTACTTCAGTCAGACCTGGGAGGCCAGACCAGTGGACGCCGAGACCCTCAAACGGCTGGCCATCGAGGAAGTGGACGAGGGGCTTTTCAAGCGGGGATTCCCCTACCCTCTCGGAGGCGCTTCGCTACGCCCGAACAGCAGGTTCTATGGAGACTTCGGATCCTCGCCCTATTTCGAAGACTATCTACTGGCGTTTGTTCGGGACCTGATCGAAGGCGAACAGCTGGGTCAGGATGACGGTGTGGACTACGTGGGGGTAGGCCTTTCAGTCCTGGATTCGGTGGGACATCGTCACGGCCCCAACAGCCGCGAGGTGCTCGACACCTGGATCCGGCTGGATGAGGGTCTGGGAGAGCTGTTCCATTTTCTGGACCAGAAGGTCGGGATGGGTCGGGTCCTGATTTCTCTCAGTGCCGATCATGGCGTGTTGACGCTTCCTGAGTATCTCGCGATGAAGCAGAAACCGGGAGGCCGTGGTGACGTGAACGACGTCGTCTGCTTCCAGAGCGCCATGAGACGATTTGAAAAGAAATTTGGCCAGGACACCTGGTGGACCTCCCGTTTCTACCTCAACTACTCGACGTTGGGCCGCCGCAACTTGAGACGCCAAGACATCGAGAGTGAGATCGCAACCCTACTCGAATCCTGCGCCGTTGTGGAAAAGGTCTGGACACGCACCGAGGTCGAGGGCGCGACGGGAAGTCAAGATCCTTTTCTGCAGCTCTTCTCCCGCAGTTTCCATACAGAACGCAGTGGAGATCTGTTCCTTCAGGTCAAGAAGTACCACCTCCTGGCGTCTGGCGGGCGAGGGACTTCCCACGGCTCCCCCTACGACTACGACACCCACGTACCCTTGCTGCTGCGCGTGCCTGGAATGCCCGCCAAGAAAATACGGCAACCCCGAGTCCGAACGGCGGATCTGGCTCCCACGCTGGCTTCCCTGCTTGGCATTTCGGCACCCGCCAAACTAGATGGTGTAGACCGCAGTTCCCTTCTGCGCTGAGCTCAGCTGCCGGGGCTGGATTTTTGATCAGTTTTTTTGAAATAGGGCTTGCGGCGACCCCCTCGGTCTGTTCAGAATAGCTGCTGTTCGCGAGGGGTCCTTTTGGGTTCCAAGCATAGGTATAAGCGAGAGGAAGTCAGGAGCAAGGAGGAGAGAAGTTTATGGATGCCAGAGAAGTCATCAAGTTGATCCAAGATCGCGAGATTCAGGCGGTTGATTTGCGCTTTTGCGACCTACCCGGTCTGTGGCAACATTTTACGTTGACGCCGAGGCAGATGTCCGAGGAAAGCTTCCAGGAAGGGTTCGGGTTCGATGGCTCCAGCATCCGCGGGTTTCAGGAGATCCAGGAGAGCGACATGCTGCTGATCCCAGACCCGAGCTCCTGCTTCGAGGATCCATTCACCAAAGCCAGGACGCTTAACATGATCTGTAATGTGGTGGATCCCATCACCGGCGAGCCCTATTCCCGAGACCCGCGCTACATCGCCCAGAAGGGCGAGAAGTATCTGGCCTCCACCGGGATTGGAGACACCGCTTACTTCGGTGCCGAACCCGAATTCTTCGTCTTCGATGACGTACGCTTCTCCCAGTCCTACAACCACGGATACTACTACATCGACTCAGTTGAGGGCTTCTGGAACAGCGGCCGTGAGGAGAAACCCAACCTGGGCTACAAGCCACGCTACAAAGAAGGCTACTTTCCGGTGCCGCCGATGGACACACTTCAAGATCTTCGCACGGAGATGGTTCTCACCCTGGAAGAGGCAGGAATCGAAGTAGAGGTTCACCATCACGAGGTGGCAACTGGCGGCCAGTGTGAGATCGATATGCGCTTCGACTCCTTGACCTCGATGGGCGACAAACTGCTCAAGTTCAAGTACATCATCAAGAACGTAGCGCGTCGATACGACAAGACCGTGACGCTGATGCCGAAGCCAATCTTCATGGACAACGGCTCCGGAATGCATACTCATCAGAGTCTTTGGAAGGATGGCAAGAACCTCTTCTACGGACCTGGTAGCTATGCAGACCTGAGCGAGACCGCTGTCTACTATATTGGGGGCTTGCTCAAGCACGCTGCAGCAGTGCTGGCTTTTGGCGCTCCTACGACCAACTCCTATCGCCGGCTGGTTCCCGGTTATGAAGCACCGATCAACCTGATCTATTCCATGCGCAATCGCAGCGCCTGTGTTCGGATCCCGGCATACTCACGGAGCGAAAAGGCCAAGCGGATTGAGTTTCGTCCGCCGGATGCATCCTGTAACGCCTATCTAGCCTTCACCGCTATGCTCATGGCAGGGCTGGACGGTATACAGAACAAGATCATGCCGCCTGACCCAATGGATCGAGACCTTTACGATCTGCCGCCGGAGGAGTTCGCGAAGGTAGACTCGACACCCGGAAGCCTGGAAGAGGTGCTCGATGCCCTGGAGACTGACCACGACTTTCTTCTGAAGGGCGATGTGTTCACTCCGGACGTCATTGAGAACTGGATCAGTTACAAGCGCACCCACGAGGTGGATCCTGTTCGCCTGCGGCCTCATCCGCACGAGTTCGCGCTCTACTTCGACATTTAGACTTCGTGGCCAACATACTGGTCGAAGGTATTTCCGCAGGGTCTCACGGCTTAGCAGACGAACCTAGCCCGGATTTCTCATCGCTTGTCGTAGCGAGGCGCCGCAAGGGCCGTCCTGGCAAGGCTTGCGACCGAGACCACTCGTGGCGAGCCCCCGCAGTCGTACTCGTGCAGTACGTCGAGGAGGCCGACAGAGCGTAACACAGCCAGGACGGATGTTTGCGGCGACGCAGTAGATCAGCGATGAGAAATGCGGGCTAGAGACCATAGCCAGGGAGAAGACCCGCACCAACAAGGGCTCTACGCATGCTAGAATGAGCTGGGATGCATGCTCGGGACCTTGTGCTTTCTCCCCAGCTTTCCGCCGAGCAGGTCCGCTCCTTCCTCACAGGATACGGCTTCCAGCAACCGGAACAGAGCGATCGCCAGTTGCAGCAAATCGCAGACCGCGTTGGAGATCGTGCACTTCTGGCTCAGATAGCGGATCCGCTTCTGGAGCAGGCTGGGAAGACGCCCGATCCGGACGCGGCGCTGCTGCGATTGGAGAGTCTGGTTGAGAGAATTCCCAATCCCCTAGGCCTTCTGGCATTCCTCCAAGCGCAGCCCCAGGCACTGGAGATCTTGATCCAGATCCTGGGGACATCGTCCCATCTTGCCCAACTGCTCCTACGTAATCCTGAATATTTCTACTGGCTGTTGGGGGAGGAACGGCTCGAGCGTGTGGAAGGGCTAGACTATTTCCAGGATCATGCAAGAGAGGCCATCCTCCCCTTCGAGTCCCCTGAATTGGCCATTGATGCCCTGCGGCGCTATCAGCGCCGAGAGTCACTCAGGATCGCAACCCAGGATATACGCGAGGGGAGTAGTCCCGCCGCCGCTGCGCTTCAGTTGTCCCATCTTGCTGAGTCGCTGCTGCAGCAACTCTTCCTGATCCTGGCCGAGGACCTTCTTCCCTCCCCTGCCGGCTTTACAGTTCTGGCCCTGGGCAAGTTGGGTGGAAGCGAGCTCAACTTCAGTTCCGATATCGACCTCATCTATCTCCGGGCAGATGATAGTGAAC
Source organism: Acidobacteriota bacterium (assembly GCA_965219005.1). Lineage (GTDB taxonomy): Bacteria > Acidobacteriota > UBA6911 > RPQK01 > JAJDTT01 > CAUZIZ01. The sequence continues at coordinate 2,766,708 of CBDCMS010000004.1, forward strand.
CCCAACTCATGGCCAGGTTCGCACGCACTTTCACCCAGACCGTGGGAGCCTTCGCTGAGGAAGGACGACTCTACCGCGTAGACTTGCGTCTGCGCCCTATGGGTAGCGCAGGAGAGATCATTTATTCTCTCGAAGCCTACACGACTTTCATCGAAACCTGGGCGGATACGCTCGATCGTCTGGCCCTTCTGAAGTGTCGATATGTAGCTGGAGACGCGCAACTGGGCAGGCGATTTCTCCAATCCATCGGCGACTTCGTGTACAAGAAGTACCTCGACCAGGGTGCCGTGGAGGAGATCCGCTGGCTCAAGAGACGAATCGACCGTGAACTGGGACGACTGGAAACCACCGAGCGGAACATCAAGCTGGGCCCGGGTGGCATCCGCGAGATCGAGTTCTTCGTCCAGACCTTCCAGCTGCTCTACGGCGGTTCTCACCCTGAGATCCGCACTCCACAAACCCTCTCGGCGCTGGACCGGTTATTGGAGTACGAGTTCATAGAGAAGAATGACTATCAGGTGCTGCGAAAAGCCTATCTTTTTCTGCGTGATCTCGAACATAAGCTCCAATTGGTCGAAGACCTGCAAACCCATGAACTGCCCCGCTTGGACTCAGAATTGGCGCGTTGCGCCCACCGACTGGGATTTCGAAAAGGACCGGATGAAGAAGATCCAGTGGGACGCTTCCGCCGCCATCTTGAGCGCCACCAACAGCGGGTTCGAAGGATCTTTGAGACCCTGTTCGAGACGCCTTCGCAGAAACGAGGCCTGCAGGAGTTGGTTCTCAATCCAATTCTGAGCCAGGAGGAGGGCAGCGCCATTCTGGAGACCCATGGAATCCGGGAGTCCCTTCCCATTCTGGAGGGGATCCAGATGTTGAAGGGCGCATCTGCCTTTCCCTACTCCCCCAATCGGCTGCGTAATCTCTTGGCCAACCTGGTGCCTCATCTGATCGTCTTTTGCCGCTTGACTCCTGAACCTAGCCTCCTCTTCAATCGGCTGGATCGATTCTGCAGCAGCCTGGGCTCGCGGGCCAGTCTCTACACCGAACTCATCGAGAATCCTTCCCTATGTGACCGTCTCCTGACGGTCCTGAGTAGCAGCGACTTCCTTTCGGAGACTCTGATCAGGCGACCGGAATTGCTCGATGCCATTTCGAGGCCCGTCCCCGCCGAAGCCGATCCAGACGCTCTTTCGAGACTCAAGGAACAAGGGCAGATCAAGGGAGAGCCACTCCGAGACACTTTGCGGCTGTTCAAGCGCCGGGAAGAGTTCAAGCTGGCTCTGGGAGATCTATTCGAACCGGGCCAGCGCAATACTCGATTCGGACTCAGCCAACTGGCAGACGCTTGCTTGGGCCACTGCTTCCAGGAGCTGCTGAAGGAGTTGCCCGAGCTACGAAATGAGCGCTTTGCCTTGCTGGCACTGGGCAAGTTGGGTGGCCAGGAACTGACCTACCACTCCGATCTCGATCTGCTATTGGTTTTCGAGAGTCGCCAGTCGAGCCAGCTCGGCGAGTTGTTTGCGCGCCTGCTGAAGAAACTTCGCCGGGAAATGGAGGCCTTTACGGAGTTAGGCCAGGCATACCAATTGGATTTCCGTCTCCGTCCCGAAGGTGGGCTCAGCTCACTGGCGGTTGCCTTCGGTACCTTGGAGAAGTACCTCGAGGAACGGGCTCAACCCTGGGAGAGACTGGCCTATGTCAAGCTCCGTCCGGTCTTTTCCGTTGGTTCGCCATTTCGCTTGGACTCGTTGATCTGGAAAAAGACGTTTTCGACCTCCGAGTGTTCTGAATTGGATCGAATCCGACTCCGCAAGGAACTGGAAATCGGGAAGGAGAAGATGTCGGGATGCTACGACTTCAAGATGGGAAAGGGAGGACTGATGGACATTCAGTTCGTTGTCCAGTACCTGCAGATCCAGCACCAGGTGCGAGAACGGAACACCTTGCGGGCAATCGAGACCCTGACGAAACAAGGACACCTAGACCGAACCGACAGCGCCGTCCTGGAGACCGCGCTCCAGTTCCTGTTCGCAATCGAGGCCATGCAACGACTGCTTCACGAACGCTCCACCAACAGCCTTCCGCAGGAGCCCGACCAGTCAGCCACTCTAGCCCGGCTTCTCGGTTTCAATTCAGCCAGCGCCCTGCTGGATCGATACCGATCGGTGACAGACTCGACCCGACAGGTCTACCGGCGGTTCTACTGCCGGTAGCGGTCCGGAAAATCCCAAGATACAAGATACAAACAAATTGCAAATCACAAGCACCAAATATCAAACGATCTAGAGCGGAGACTCACACCAGCAAGCTGCGCCTTTTTCAGCATTCTCTGGTGATCGCAACCATTTGATGCTTGGAGTTTGAGTTTGTTTGTATCTTGTTATCTTGTATCTTGGAACTTCACGGGACGTCCCTTTCCCCGGTTCGAATGTTGTAGGCCTGCTCCACGGGTAGCACAAAGACTCGCCCGTCTCCGATCTCCCCGGTCCTGGCGGTCTGGATGATGGTCTCGATTGTTTCTTCCACCAGTTCGTCAGGTAGGACAATTTCCACCTTCATCTTGGGCAACAAGCTGACGCTGTACTCTTTGCCTCTATAGATGGCTGTGTGTCCCTTCTGTCGGCCATGGCCTCGCACCTCAGAAATCGTCATGCCTGAGACCTTGAGACCGCTCAAAGCATCCTTGATCTCCTCAACCTTGCTGGGCCGGACTATAGCCACAATGATTTTCATAGCAATATCCTCATGGAATCGATAGGGAATCGATGATCCTTTTTCTCAATCGTTCTTGCAACTCAGGTCCGAGTTTACGTCCCTCATGCGTCAAATAGAAGACGTCCACCGCTCTGCTGCCTTCGGTGTTGATGAGCAGAAGCTCGATATTACACTCTACGCCTGCGATCTCCTGGCTGATCCGATAGAGCAGACCAATTGAGTCCGGTGCCAGGATCTCCGCGATCGTATAACCCTGCGACGCGTCGTTGTCAAAGTAGAGTCGCGGCTCCTGGGCGCTCCTAAAGCGCCTCCGATGCACCAGGCTGGTCTCTTTTACCCGCAGGAGACTCTCGACCGGGACTTCCCCTCTGATGACCTCGTGCAGCAGTTGAAGAAACCGCACTTCTTCTGTCGGATTGAGGGAAAAGACCTTTCGGGTATCCGAGAATCGGAAAAGATCGAGAGCGGTACCCTGCCGGTTGACAAATCCGTAGCCTCGAAAAATGTTCATGTCGAAGTAGGAGAGCACGCCTGCAATCTTGGCAAAGAGATAGGATTGATCGGGGGCGACCACGCAGAGCCGATAGTAACTCCCGTCAAAGGTCAAGGCCAATTGAACCGGATCGTCTCGAGTCCGACGGCGAGCCAAACGATAGTGCTGGTAGACCTCGGCAGCGGACGTCGTTTTCACGTAGCTCAGGGGAAACCCTTCGAGGAAACTCTCGAATCCTTCCGTGTCGAGGTCTTCGGGTAAAGCTGCCAGGAGGCGTTCCTCTACGTCCTCCTCCTGTACCCGCTCTTCGCCAAAGCCGTACGTCAATTTACGGTAGCTTTCTACATACAGCTGCCACAGCAGATCTCGCTTCCACTGATTCAAGGTACCGGGAGCGACGGCCTTGATGTCGGCATACGTCAGCAGCGTCAACAAACGCAGCCTTTTCGGGCCCTGCACCAGATCGGAGAATGCTTCGATGACCGTTGGATCATCTAGATCTCGACGAAACATGACCGACGACATCGCTAGGTGATTTCGGATCAAGGAAACGATGATATCGATCTCTTCTGAACTGAAATCCAGTCGTTTGAGAGCCGCTGCAGCCATGTCGGCGCTTCGAGTGGCGTGCCCTTCCTCATCACTCTTGCCCACGTCGTGAAGTAACAGCGCCAGGGTCAGGAACTCGGACTCGGGTGTCTCTTTTAGAAGTCCCGCAAAGCGCTGGTTTATCTCATCCTCATCTCCCAACAGCAGCTCTACGTGCTTGATGGCCAACAGGCTGTGCTCGTCAACGGTGAACTGATGGTAGTCGTCTCGAATGACGCGTGCTTTGACGACACCAAACTCGGGAAATAGAGATTCCAGGACACCTAACTCGTACATCTCGGTAAGGCTTCGATAGAGTCCCGGACGGGGCTGGAACAGACTGCGCAGCAGATTCTTCAGCGGAGATTTGTGAACGCTCGCCCGAAAGCCGGGAAGAGCTCCGACAATCGCACTGCGGGTGGCATCGCCCAAAGGACGTGACTCTTGAATGGACTGCAGAAAGATCTGCAGGACTGCCGCCGCATTGTCCTGGGGGGCAATCTCGGTGACCACAATCTCCGAAACTGATTGCACCGGTCTCCGGGTCTCAATCAGCTTTTTGCAAAAACTGTTCAAGATGCGGGCATTCAGGAAATACTCCTTCATTAGAGTTTCGACATCCGGAGGGTCTCCACTCTTCGAACCGTACAAGGCTAGAGCCAGTGCCTCCTGTAGTGGGTGTCTGAGCTGGTTCTGATTCCGACCGCTGTTAAAGTGTAGCCAGATCCTGGCCCTTCTCATGAAGCTAGCGGCTTCTTCGATCTCGGCCTGACTCTGGGTCAGGAAGGGGCGAGTCCCGCCCAACTGCAGCAGCCATTTGCCTGTCAGGTGATCTCTCAGCCCGCCGGGAGCCTGTTTTAGATCGGGCTCCAACTGGTAGATTGTGTCACGGAATTTACGATGTCTCTCTTCGGCGAACGAGATGATTCTCTCTTCGAGTCTGGATCGGTTCTGGAAAAGAAGACCTGGAAGCAGTGAATCCAGGAGGGTTTGTCCCGGCCCCCGACCGTTCGAAAGCAGTCTGGCATCAAGAAGAGCCAGGCCGAACTCGATCGGTTCCAGAGCACCCTCCAGTTGATCAATCGACCAGACTTGGTGCCCCAGGTCCAGCCCCAGGTCCCAAAGTTGATGGAGCATTTCAGTAACACTGTTCTCGACGGCTTTCCGCTTCGCTTCCCGAAAGAGGATGAGCAGGTCCACGTCTGAGTGTGGATACATCTCACGGCGTCCATAGCCACCCAAAGCGATCAGACTGAAATCACTCTGTTGCTGAAACGGCGTCGCTGTCTGGATTACCAGGTCATCGACTGCCAGAGTCAGTTCAGCCAGGGCTGCTTCCGGATCCGTCCGGGCCAGAAAGCGCTGCTCGATGCCGAGCCTGGTTCGGCCGTAGCTGCCTTTGAGTGTCGCTGTCGACACGGATCCTCCCGTCATGATTTCATCATAAATCAAAAGACTTCCAGGAACGATGCGCGACGTAGCAAGACACGCTTCTCATGATGGGTTTTCGCCGTCCCCACGTTGACTCCCGAGGGAAGACTTCTTATCCTAAACTGACGAAAAGCGACTCACGAGGCGAGCTGAAGCAGCTCACGAGGCGAGCTGATTGAGGAGATCGCAATGGCACAAGTGCTTACCCTGCTGGTTGAGAACCGGGCGGGTGTGTTGGCGAGCGTGGTGGGATTGTTCAGCCAGCGAGGGTATAACATCGAGACTCTCAACGTGGCTCCGACTCAAGAGCCGAGTATGTCGGTCATCACCTTGTCTACCTCGACTGAGACGACTGGAACAGAACAGGTCGTGAAGCAGCTGAACAAGTTGATCGATGTGATCAAGGTCGTGCCCTACGATGCGTCCACTCAAATACTCCGGGACATGGCCCTGGTCAGGGTGCGTGTCAAGGAGGACAATCGCGCCGAGATACTTTCGCTTTCTGAGGTTTTCAGGGCACGTGTGGTCGACGTCGGTCCCCGTAGCTACATTTTCGAGATCACAGGCAAGCCGGAGAAGATAGACGGTTTCTTACAGAGTATGCGGGTCTACGGCATTCGTGATATCCATCGCACTGGCTGCCTCGCCCTGAGTCGAGGGAGCGCTGAGTCGAAACAGAGCCGCAAACCACAAGGACTGAGCGAGCCCGAGCCCCAAGAGGTCCTGAAGTCGTCGGAATAAGCACGCTATTCACCATACCAGTCGAGGATGCGCACCTCGGTACCTGCTGCGGTGACGCCACTCTTGAACTCTTCTAGCTTCGCCCCCCGGTAGTGATAGGGATAGACCACACGTGGCTTGAAGCTGTTGACGCAGCTCGCGGCTTCCTGGGGCGTCATGGTGTAGGGCAGGTTCATACAGATGAATGCGACGTCGACGTTCTTGAGAGCCCTGATCTCAGGGACGCATTCGGTATCCCCTGAAACGTAGACCCGTTCTTGTCCCAAGGTCAGGAGATATCCGTTTCCTCTTCCCTTGGTATGGTAGAGCTTCCCCGGGCCTGGTCCGCGCTTCAGGTTGTACATCGCGATGGCCTCGATCCGGATGCCAAGCACTTCGGTGGTTTCGCCATTTCGCAGAACCCGGGCCTCTGTGACCGTCTTCTGAACGGCCTCGGGGGCGATGATTGTGCTTCCGGGCTTCGTCACTTTCTGGATCTGATCAGGGTCCATGTGGTCGGAGTGGATGTCGGTGATCAACACCAGGTCAGCCTTGGCAACCCCGTCGTATTCCCCTCGGCTCCAGGGGTCCACATGGATGACCTTGTCCCGATATTTCAGTACCAGAGATCCATGATGGATAGGCTCGATTTCAACTCCCACCCCAGTCGGGGCAGCCAGCGCCAGCAAAAGAAAAAGGGTCATGACTCACCTCCTGAAGGACCAATAGCGGAAACGTTCCGAATCAAAGCGCCTTCCTCACCTTCTTTGCCATTTCCCGTACTCGATACAAATGGACGAGCATGTTCTGATTCCGAATTTCGTCGACCTCCACCGTGTGGTCTCGAGCAAAGAAGTAACCGAGTATCCGGTCTTCGGCCAGGCCGATCTCGTCCTCCAGAAACTTCATTTCTGTGGCGAAGGCGGTTTCCCTTCCACTCGATCCCACCCTTGGCCTGAGATCGCCCTTTCCCTCGAGGCCTCCCAACAGGATGGTTTCAATCATGGAGTGCAACCCATTGGCAGCGTCCGCGAGGTTCTTCAAGGCATTCTTCAGCCGCTGCCGTTGCACTTCAGGAAGTTGCTTCCTGGGGACACCCACAATCTTGTCGATGGTTTCGCGAGCAGTGCTGTAGCCCACTTTCATTCGAAGTAGTTTAACTTTTACGTTCTTGAGGTAGTGAGCGATCTGGGCGTCGATGTAACGGTCCATGAAGGGATCATCAGGACCGCGGCTGCCAGAATCAAAGGTTGTGGCGAATTGGCGTCGAAAATGTCTTCGAAGAATCGGGTTCTGGTGGGCGGCGGCTACCCTCTTCTCGGATTCGCGATCCGCACCCGTATTCTCGGCGCTCAAGCCGCTAACGCAAAGATAAACGCAGAAAGCAGCAGTCGATAGGCTACGAATGCGAGCAGCGTGCGCCTTTCCAGAAAGCGCAGAAAGTACTTGATGCATAAGAAGCCACTGATGGAAGAGCATGATACACCAAGCAGAAAGGCCAGGCCAGCACCTCCAGGCTCTGGTTCTGCCGTAAGTGCATAGAACTGCGAGACTCCGGCCAGGGCGATCACGGGAGCGGAAAGCAGGAACGAGAACCGTGCGGCTTCGGGGCGCTTCAGACCTAGCAGAAGCGCTGCCGTGACGGTAGCACCTGAGCGACTGACCCCGGGTATAAACGCCAACGTCTGAGCGATCCCAATAAGAAGGGCATCCTGCCAACGAATCCCCTCCACAGACCGATCCTTCTGGCTCCTGCGATCGGCCCAGAGAAGAATCAACCCGAACAGGGCCAGGGCCGTCGCCGCGAGCAGGGGGCCTCTCAGGTATTTTTCGATCACAGGAAAGAAAAAGTGGCCCACCAAAACGCAGGGCAACGTGCCCAATAGCAGAGCAACTGAGAGGGGTTCCGCCGGCCGCCATGGTCCTCCCCAGAAGGGACTTGTGTAGTGGCGGATCAGCCTCCACCAATCCCTGCGAAAGAAAATGAGCACTGATAGCAGCGTTCCCAGATGAACCATGACATCGAACCTGAGTCCCATGGGAGACCAACCCATGATCCAGGGGATGACGATCAGGTGTGCCGAGCTACTGATGGGAAGGAATTCAGTAAGACCCTGGAGGAATCCCAGGACCGCCGCTTGCACTAACTGATCATTCGACATGGCGCCTCATGGTCAGATTTCGCCCATCAAGAGTCAAGCTCTTTTCGGCTCGACTTGTTCCTGTTCGGAGGCTCGGGAGAGGCTACATTCCCCCGAAATTTCGTACGACATAGCTTGAGGTGAGAGTCCCCGAAGAACGCTAAACTTGGACTGAGTTTCTCAGGACGATCCCAGATTCGGGAGAGGCTCACTTGCTGCAGCTTCGTCGGAAGGACATGCTATACTCCACCTTTGAGCGGGGTCGCAAAAGGGAGTAGCACTTCCCACCCAATCCCGGCATTTTCACCCCTGACTGTTGAGGCATCGGTGAGCGATCGTGAAGTTATCCTCATCCTGGATTTTGGGTCTCAGTATACCCAGCTGATTGCGCGGCGGATTCGAGAAGCGCGAGTCTTCTCCGAGATCCTGCCCTATCACACGGCCTGGCCTGAAATCGAAAAGCGGCATCCCAAAGGAGTGATCCTCTCGGGGTGCCCCAGGTCCGTTTTCGAAGCAGATGCTCCCCATCCCGACAAGCGAGTCTACGACCTGCCAGTTCCCCTCCTGGGAATCTGCTACGGAATGCAGCTGTTGGCCTATCACTTCGGCGGTGTAGTCCAACCGGCTACCGAGAGGGAGTACGGCAAGGCGCAGCTCGAAGCCGTGCGCGACGAGGGACTCTTCCGGGGACTCCCCTCGAGTATGCAGGTCTGGATGAGCCACGGAGATCGGATCGAAGAGCTGCCTCCTGGTTTTCGGCTGGCGGCTTCGACGCCGAACGCTCTCGGGGCCATGGAGGATGCTGAACGAGGGCGCTATGGTCTCCAGTTTCATCCCGAGGTGGTTCACACACCCCAGGGCGACAAGATCCTCGAGAATTTCGTGGAGGTCTGTGGTTGCCGGCAAGAGTGGACACCGGCGTCCTTTGTGGAGGAAACCGTGCGTGGAGTGCGGCTCCAGATCGGCGAGGAACGGGCCCTTTGTGGCCTGTCGGGTGGTGTAGACTCTACCGTAGCAGCTTCTCTGGTCGACCACGCCATTGGGGACCGGCTCACCTGCATTTTCGTGGACAACGGTTTGCTGCGTAAAGGGGAATTCGACCAGGTACTGGCCACGACCCGAGATCGTCTAGGTCTGCATGTGGTTGGCGTGCAGGCAGGCGATCGCTTCCTCCAACGCCTCCGGGGTGTGGACGATCCCGAGCGCAAACGTAAGATCATCGGCGAGGAGTTCATCCGCGTCTTCGAAGCCGAAGCTCGAAAGCTCGGCAGCGAGGTTCGTTTTTTGGTACAAGGCACGCTCTACCCGGATGTCATTGAGTCGGTTTCGGTGAGAGGACCTTCAGCCGTGATCAAGAGTCACCACAACGTAGGAGGGCTGCCCGAGAAGATGCACCTGGAGCTAATCGAGCCCCTACGGGAGCTCTTCAAAGACGAGGTTCGTGCAGTAGGTCGTGAACTGGACCTTCCCGAGGAGTTCATCAGAAGACAACCCTTTCCCGGTCCCGGATTGGCCGTACGGCTCCTGGGCCCGGTTACCGAGGAGCGCGTGACCCTGCTCCAAGAGGCGGATGCTATCGTCGACGAGGAGATCCGAGCGGCCGGACTCTACGACCAGATTTGGCAATCCTTTGCGGTTTTGCTCCCTATCAAGAGTGTCGGTGTGATGGGAGATAGTCGCACCTACGAGGATGTCGTCGCGCTCAGAGCCGTCTACAGTGTCGACGGAATGACTGCCGACTGGGTGCCCCTGCCTAAAGAAGTCCTGGGCCGAATCTCGAATCGCATCGTGAACGAGGTAAGAGGCATCAATCGTGTTGTCTATGACATCACTTCCAAGCCACCAGGCACGATCGAGTGGGAATAAGTATGAACCAATCTAACTTCGCACATCTCCACCTTCACAGCCATTTCAGCCTGCTTGACGGAGCCAACAAGATCGATGCCGTGGTCCAACGGGCTGCTGAGTTGGGGATGCCTGCGATCGCCCTGACCGATCACGGCAATCTCTTTGGAGCCGTCCAGTTTCACGACGCTGGATACAAGCACGGCGTGAAGCCGATCATCGGTTGTGAAGTGTACGTGGCTCGCGAAGGTAGGAAGCTCAAGCAGGGACGCTCTGCCCAGAGCAATCACCTGGTCCTCCTGGCCAAGAATGAAAAGGGCTATCAGAATCTGGTTCGGCTTGTCTCCCTGGGCTATCTGGAGGGCTTCTACTATCGTCCCCGGATCGACCGGGAGCTGCTCGAGCAGTATTCTGACGGCCTCATTGCTCTCTCCGCTTGTTTGCAAGGCAGTGTCGCCTGGAATCTGATGCAGGAACGCTATGCAGAAGCCCGCGAACAGGCCGGCATGTTGTCCGAGATCTTTGGAAAGGATAACTTCTTTCTCGAGGTTCAGGATCATGGTCTGGAGGAGCAAAAGAAGGTCAATGCTGGGATTCTGCAGCTCTCCAAAGAATTGAGCCTACCGCTGGTCGCGAGCAACGACTGCCACTACCTGTCCCCGGAAGACTCTTTTCCCCATGATGTCTTGCTCTGCATTCAGACCGGCAAGACCGTCCAGGACGAGAATCGTCTCTCCTATCGATCCGACCAGTTCTTCTTCAAGACCGAGGAGGAAATGGCCGGCCTATTTGGGCACATGCCCGATGCCCTCAGCAATACCCTCAGGATAGCCGAATGCTGCGAATTCAAGCTCAAGGAGGGGGAGTCCGTCTTTCCCGATTTCGAAGTCCCTTCGGGCTACAGCGCCGACTCCTACTTCGAGAAAGTGGTCCGGGCTGGCTTCGAAGATCGGCTGCCCCAGCTCAAGAAGAAAGAAGAACAAGGGAAGCTTCGTCACTCGCTCGAAGAGTACATGCCCAGGCTGGAGCAGGAACTGGAGATGATCCAGCAGATGAGTTTTTCCGCCTACTTCCTGATCGTGTGGGACTTCATTCGCCATGCACGTGAGCAGGGAATCCCAGTAGGGCCGGGTCGGGGATCGGTAGCGGGGAGTCTGGTTTCCTATGCCATGCGGATCACCGATGTCGACCCACTTCACTATGACTTGCTCTTCGAGCGTTTTTTGAACCCCGAGCGCGTCAATCCGCCCGACATCGACATCGACTTTTGCATGCACCGGCGTAACGAGGTTATCGACTACGTTACAGACAAGTATGGGCGTGACAACGTCAGCCAGATCATCACCTTCGGGACCATGGCGGCTCGGGGAGCCATTCGTGACGTGGGACGCGGCCTGAATATTCCCTATGGCGAAGTCGATCGCCTGGCGCGCCTGGTGCCTTCAGTTCCCGATGCCACCCTTGAGAAATCTCTTCAGAGTGTCAAGGAGCTACGAGAACTGTCCGAGAGCGATCCACGCTATGAACAGTTGATTCAGGTGGCGCAGCGCCTGGAGGGCCTGGCTCGGCACGCCTCCACCCACGCGGCAGGTGTGGTCATCGCTCCCCGGCCCTTGATCGAGCTTATTCCCCTCTATAAGAGCAACAAGGACGAAATCACCACCCAATACAGCATGAGCGACCTGGAGAGACTGGGTCTGCTCAAGATGGACTTCCTGGCCCTGACCACCCTGACCGTGATCGAACAGACGCTGTCCCAAATCGAGGGCCAGCAGGAGGCCCTGGAGCTGTCGGAGATCGATCTGCAGGATGAAAAGACTTTCGAGCTCTTCTGTGACGGAAAGACGACGGGCATCTTCCAGTTTGAGTCCCAGGGGATGCGCGAGATCCTACGAAGGCTGCAGCCCAGTCGTTTCGAAGACTTGATCGCTCTCAATGCCCTCTACCGTCCCGGCCCAATCCAGGGGGGCATGATCGATGACTTTATCGATCGCAGACACGGCAAGGTCGAGATCCAGTATGAGTTGCCCCAGCTCGAGGATATCCTCCAGGAGACCTACGGAGTCATCGTCTACCAGGAGCAGGTCATGCAAATCGCCAGCAAACTGGGCGGTTTCTCGCTAGGGGAAGCCGACCTGCTGCGCCGGGCCATGGGAAAGAAAAAGAAGAGTGTGATGCAGGCGCAAAAGAAGAAGTTCCTGGAGGGCTCGAAAGAGAGGGACATCGACAAACGTAAGGCCGAGAAAATCTTCGAGTTGATGGAACAGTTTGCGGGGTACGGATTCAATAAGAGTCATTCTGCTGCCTACGCCCTGCTCGCCTACCAGACGGCTTATCTGAAGGTACACCACCCGGTCCAGTTCCTGGCGGCCCTGCTGACCAGTGAAACCTCGAACACGGACAAGATCGTCCAATACTTGAATGAGTGCCGGGAAATGGGCATCCGGGTCCTGCCACCGGACATCAACAGTGGAGACCTCCATTTCTCAGCCCGGGGCGAGGACATCCAGTTCGGCTTGGCGGCGATCCGCAACGTGGGTGAATCGGCGATCGGAGCGATTCTCGGTTGCCGAGCGGAGGCAGGTCTCTTCACGAGCTTCGATGGGTTCTGCGACCGGGTGGATCTGAGGACGGTCAACCGGCGCGTCCTTGAAGCGCTCATAAAGGCCGGGACCTTCGATTCCATGGGCAGCTCCCGCCGGGCTTTGACGGAAGGGCTCGATCGGGCAATCGACCAGGGCCAGAAGGCTCAGCGGGACCGACTCAGTGGTCAGAAGGGTCTCTTCCAGGCCATGCCATCCGCAACCTCTAGCACTGCTGTTGAGGCTGAGAGCCCTGAGGAGTGGCCCGACGCGATACGCTGGTCCTACGAGAAGGAAACCCTTGGCTTCTACCTCACGGGTCACCCCCTCCAGCAGTACCGCGCTGAGCTGGAACAATTCAGCCAGATGCACTCCCATGAACTGACCGAGGAGGTCTCAGGCAAAGACGTGACTATTGGCGGCTTGATTACCGGGGTCAAGCTGCTTCGGACCCGCAAGGGAAACCAGATGGCCACCTTTGTGCTTGAAGATCTCACGGGATCCGTAGAAGCATTGCTTTGGCCCAACAGCTATGAACGCTACCGCTCTCTTCTGGAATCAGACGCGCCTATGCTGGTGCTGGGACGCTGCGAAGCGGACGCCAAAGGAAAGCTGCGTCTGCTCTGCTCCGAGATAAAACCTCTCGCTACCCTCTGGAGCAGCTCCGTACAAAAAGCCAGTATCACCATCCCCCTGCCCCACCTGGACGAGGAAAAAGCCGAACAACTGGAATCCCTGCTCCAGCGGCACCCCGGAGGGTGCCCGCTGCACTTTGAGCTGGTCAACAATCAGGCTTACCGTATCCGTCTCATTCCTCAGGACGATCTCGCTATCAATCCGATTCCCGCCTTCATTTCGGAGGTCGAGCACCTCTTTGGCGAAAGCTCGGTGAAACTGTATACTTGAGACCTTGAAACCGAGTCGAGCGATCGTCGATCTGGAATCTCGTTTGTTGTGAGCAAGACAGAGCAGCTAGTAGCCCTCAGGGAGCGAATGGAGGAGCTTCCTGCGGAGTCGGAGGCGGAAATCGTCTCCCTAAAGCAGAGCATCGCCCGCTTGGAAGACGAAATACAGCAGGACATTACCGCTTGGGATCGGGTTCAACTCTCACGCCACCAGTCTCGACCCTACACCCTCGACTACATCGAGCGTATCTTCGATTCGTTCCGGCCACTTCACGGTGATAGGAGATATGCCGACGACCCCGCTATAGTAGGCGGCACGGCGCTTTTGGAGGGCAGACCCGTATTGGTTCTGGGACATCAAAAGGGACGCAACACGCGGGAACGCCTTCACCGCAACTACGGAATGCCCCGGCCCGAGGGATATCGGAAGGCGCTGCGCCTGATGAAGCTGGCTGAAAAGTTCAATCGCCCCGTCCTCAGCTTCGTAGATACGCCGGGTGCCTATCCAGGATTGGGCGCCGAAGAGCGGGGTCAGGCTCAAGCGATTGCACACAATCTCCGCTCCATGGCATGCCTCGAAACCCCCATAGTTGTGACCATCCTGGGAGAGGGCGGAAGTGGTGGAGCCCTGGCCATTGCCCTGGGCGATCGAGTGATGATGCTCCAGAATTCTATCTATTCAGTAATCTCACCCGAGAGCTGCTCCGCCATTCTATGGAAGGACCAGGAACACGTGCGCGAGGCGGCGGAGGGCCTGAAGCTTACCGCCAATGACTTGAAACAATTCGGAATCATCGATGAAATTCTACCTGAGCCCCGGCCAGGCGCACACGCCGATTGGGACCAGATGGCAAGTCGCTTGAAGGTTGCTCTACTTCGACATCTGGACGATCTCGAGGGTCTCGGGTCCGAAGATCTTGTGGCGAGCCGCTACGAAAAGTTCCGACACATAGGCCAGTTTATTGAGGAGACCGGCCCAACCTAGAGATTCCGAAAGCGCAAGTCAGGATTGCCCGGGCTCACCCAGATTCCTGGCCGACGTGATGCTGGGAACATTGGCCAAATGGCTGCGGATCCTGGGGTACGACACACTCTACGACAATCAGATTGAGGACGATGATCTGATCCTCCGCTGCGCAGCGGAGGGACGCATCGCGTTGACGCGCGATGTAAGGTTGACTCAGCGGAGTCGCCTCCAGCACGCCATCCTGATCAGCGACGATAGCCTCCTGCTCCAGATTCAAGAGGTCCTGAACACCATCGGAGAGCAGGTGGATCCGGAACGCGTACTCTCACGCTGCGTCGAGTGCAATGACCGGATTCAGACCCTGAGCAGGGAGGCAGTCCGCGACCGCGTCCCGGCGTACGTTTTCGAGAAGCAGTCCCATTTCCGCGGTTGCCCTACTTGCTGCCGCATCTATTGGGGAGGCACGCATCGTGAGCGCATACTGGAACGCCTGGCACCACTCTTGCCCGATGTTGACACTAAAGAACTTAGCTCACTTCGCCATCCCAAATAGTTAACGAATAGCTAACCAAGTATCCGACCCCATCGTGCACCAGGCCCTGACACGACTGTTGTCTTGTCGGAGAGTTAGGGAAGACTCATACTCCGATTGAAAAGGAGGCCATCACAACCACAAACCTAGACGCCGCCATCAACCAGACCGAAACAGGAGGCGGTCCGGTCGCCTTTTTTGCATGGACCGGGACGATTTTCTCCGGCAATTCGTCCGGCCCCTTTTGCTCTGAATGGACATCAGCCGTGACGACCGGCAGAATCGGTCAGACGTCGGTCACGACCCTGCTATGGTCGAGCTTTTCCACCCCTCTCTGCGGGACTCCGCGACACCTGTATTGTTTCCAGCAGGGGAATCCGGCCACGCCGGTAGTACTCCAATCATTCACGATAGAGTAGCCAGGTTCGCCCGCTAACCCCACCTGTCCATGAGCGTCTCACAAACCGCCGCAGACTGAATAAAACTACAGTCGTGCGCTCTCCGGGGTAGTTGAGCCGTCCTTGCACCCACCGGAACCAGCATTGCATCATTTTCTCAGAAAGACGACAACCCTCACTTTTAAAAGGGTTTGAATCACTCCACGGCAACAGTCGACACGAGCATGTTACAATCCTCGATTTGGTTGTGGACCATGATGATTCGCTCCATACAGGGCATGCACGACCTCCTGCCAGGATCGGTAGAGCTGTGGCAGAAGATCGAGGCGGCCACCCGGTCGCTCTTCCGGCTCTACGGTTATGCAGAAGTGCGGACCCCGATTCTGGAAGAGCAGGAACTATTCTCGCGCAGCATCGGCCAGGAAACCGACATTGTCCAAAAGGAGATGTATACATTGCCTGGTCATAGGGGGAAACCAATTACCCTGAGGCCAGAGGGCACGGCATCGGTGGTTCGTGCTTATATTGAGCACCGCCTGGATCGTGAGCAGCTCCTGAGCAAGCTCTACTACATCGGCCCCATGTTTCGACGTGAGCGACCCCAGAAGGGCCGCTACCGACAGTTTCACCAGCTGGGAGCAGAGGTGCTGGGATCGGATAATCCGGCCATTGAGGCTGAGGTAATTGAGATGCTGACGCGCCTGCTTGAAGAACTTGGCGTGGAGGGTGTTCGGCTGCTGGTCAACTCAGTGGGCTGCTCGGAGTGTCGCCCCGGCTATGTCCAGAAGTTGCGTGAGGCACTCCGCGAGAATGCTTCTTCGTTGTGTCCTGAGTGCTTGCGTCGGATGGAGACGAATACACTACGGGTTCTCGACTGCAAGGTGCCTGCCTGCCAACCGATCATTGATCGCCTTCCTTCGATTCAAGACCACCTCTGCCAGACCTGTGCCGAGCACTTCGCCCTCTTTATCGAGTATATGGACCTGGTGGACATCACCTATGAGGTTGCACCGCGCCTGGTGCGAGGTCTGGATTACTACGTCCGGACCACCTTTGAAATCATCAGTGACCGCCTGGGTCCGACACAGAACGCGCTGCTGGGAGGAGGCCGGTACGATGGCCTCTCAGAACTCCTGAATGGTCCTCCAACACAGGGATTCGGCTTTGCCCTTGGAATCGAGCGACTGGTGCTTCTGCTCTCGAACCAGCAGGACCTGGAGGGGACCTACGTGCCTCCCGAGCCAGAGCTGTTTCTGGCCTACCTGGACAAACCGACCTTGGGAGCAGCCCTGCTACTGGCACGCCAGCTTCGACAGAATGGCATTTTTGTCTACGTCGATTTCGGAGAACGAAGCTTGAAAGCTCAGATGCGGCTCGCCAATCGACTTCAGGCCCTGTTTGTTTGCGTGGTGGGGGAGGAAGAGGTCAACAGTGGCGAGTTTTCCCTGAAAAGAATGTCGGATGGTATCCAGCAGAAGCTTCCACGGGACGCGATCGCGGATTACATAAGACAAGGGGTCTAGACCTGAATCTGACCAGGAAAATTCCTGGAAAGAGCGCGGAAGGATGTAAGCAAGTGGCATCATCAGAACAGACCAGCGGTACGAGTCGAAGTCACTTTACCATTGAGGCCATGGGAGATCTGAGCCGTACCTGTTATTGCGGCGAGATCAGCGCAGAGCATATCAATCAGAGAGTCACGGTGATGGGATGGGTTGACCGCTCCCGTGATCTAGGCAACCTGGTTTTTATCGATTTGCGAGACCGCGAAGGCATGCTTCAGATTGTCGCCGATCCCGAGTGCTCGAAGGCTCACAAGAAGTCCAAGGAGCTCCGCTCTGAAGATGTGATTGCAGTCGTTGGCCGTGTGGTGGAACGATCCGAGGAGACGGTCAATCCTCAGCTACCGACGGGCCACCTCGAGGTCCAAGCAGAGGAGATCCGGCTGCTCAACGCCTCCTTGACACCACCCTTTCCGATCACGGATGGAGAGGGCACGGCCGAAGAGAGACGGCTCAAGTATCGCTATCTGGACCTGCGCCGGCCGCGGCTTCAGGACAACCTGAGACTGCGGCATGAGGTTAGCCTGGAGGTTCGGAACTTTCTCGATAGTCAGGGCTTCTCCGAAATCGAGACGCCGTTCTTGACGAAGTCGACTCCCGAGGGAGCCCGCGACTATCTGGTTCCGAGCCGGATCCATGCCGGGCAGTTCTATGCCCTGCCCCAGTCGCCCCAACTCTTCAAACAGTTGCTGATGGTGGCGGGTTTCGATCGTTACTTTCAAATTGTGCGCTGTTTCCGCGACGAGGATCTGCGCGCCGATCGTCAGCCCGAGTTCACCCAGATCGACATCGAAATGTCCTTTGTTCGCGGCGAGGATGTCTTTTCACTGGTCGAGTCGCTCCTGGCACGCACCTTTCAGGTCGCGGGCCTGGATCTGGCGCTTCCCTTCCCTCGCTTGACACATGAAGAAGCCATCACCCGTTATGGGACCGATCGCCCCGACACCCGCTTTGGACTGGAGATAGTGAACGTGGGCGACGCCTTCGTCGAGAGCGCCTTCGAGGTCTTTCGCCAGATTCTAGCGCAGGGAGGACAGATTCGGGGAATTCCGGTTTCAGGTGGGGGCAACTACTCCCGGAAGGTGCTGGACGATCTGACAGCCAGGATGATCGAGCTGGGAGCCAGCGGTCTGGCCTGGATCAAGTCCACAGCCGACGGCAGGAAAAGCTCCCTTCCCAAGGTTGTGGAGGCGACGGCCCTGCAACAGGCGGCCGATCGTGCCGGCGTTCGCGAGGGAGACATTCTATTGATGGTCGCCGGTCCCGCTGCCACCGTCAACGAAGCCTTGTCGCAACTGCGACTTCATCTGGGGAGGACCCGGAATCTCATTCCCGAGGGTGAGCATCAGTGTCTCTGGGTCTACGACTTCCCTTTGCTGGAATGGAGCGAGGAGGAAGGACGTTTCCTGGCTTGCCATCACCCCTTTACCTCACCTCACGATGAGGACATCGAACTGCTGAAGACCGATCCCGGAGCGGTCCGAGCAAAGGCCTACGACGTCGTTCTAGACGGAACCGAAATTGGCGGAGGTTCGATCCGAATCCACCAACAGGAGCTCCAAACACAGGTTTTTGAAGCCCTCGGCATCCTACCCGAGGAAGCCCAGAAAAAGTTTGGCTTCTTCTTGGAAGCACTGCGCTTTGGCGCTCCTCCTCATGGAGGTATTGCCTTTGGTCTGGATCGTATCATCATGTTGCTCGCGGGGGGCCGCTCACTGCGGGACGTGATCTCCTTTCCCAAGACAGCCCGGGCTGTGGATCTCATGTCAGGCTCTCCGTCAACGGTGAGTCCCCACCAGCATCGAGAGCTGCACATCCAGGTCAAGAGCTGAGCAGTATCGCGAAGCCAAGTCCGGCAGAGCCGCGAACGACTTGACTTGTCTGCAATGTGAGCCAAAGGTCCGAGGAGAGAGCTGGGTAACAGCAGTATTCCCCCTATCTCTGAGGGGGTAGACTGCGCAGCGTGATGACGGAAGATATGCCTTCCCAGAAGCCTGAATTCAGACAGGTAACTCCGCATTGCGGCGCCGAAGTGCAGGGTGTCGACCTGACGCAGCCACTGGCCGAAGGTATGGTAGAAGCGCTTCGGACTGGGCTTGCCGAGTACTGTGTGTTGTTCTTCCGCGACCAGAGGATGACTCCGGAGCAACAGAAGACCCTGGCCCGACACTTCGGCGAACTACACATTCATCCTGCCTGACCCAGGCTGCTCCACGGCCACCCCGAGATCATGGAGATCTACAGCGACGAAAACACCCAGCGTATTGCTGGCGAGGACTGGCACTCGGATGTTTCCTGCGACCCCGAGCCTCCACTGGGCACGATTCTGCAGATGCTTGAGGTCCCGCCGGTCGGTGGCGACACCCTTTTCGCGAATATGTACGCGGCCTTCGAAGCGCTCTCCACGCCGATGCAGCACTTCCTCGAGAACTTGACGGCGCTACACGACGGCGAACGTACCTATCGCGGACTGATTTCGATAAAGTAAAAGTGACCCGTTTTTGGGGCGAGTGATCGAGCAAAAGTGACCCACCCCAATCAGACCTCTGTTTTAGTCTGTTGTGATTGCTAAACGACAGACGAAGCGGAGGTTATAGGTGATTGGGATGGATCAGTATGAGCTTATCAGAACGGCGTCGCGTGTGTATGGAAAGAGTATCCGTCAGATTCGACGAGAGACGGGACACCATCGAAGGACGATTCGCAAAGCGCTGGCCGGGAAAGAACCGAAGTATCGTCGGCAGAAAGAGCCGAGGGCACCGATCATGGATCCGGTCGCGAAGATCGTCGAGCGGTGGCTGCTGGGCGACCGCCAAGAGCCGCGCAAGCAAAGGCACACAGCTCGAAGGGTCTACACCCGGCTGGTGGAGGAACATCAGTTTACGGGAGCGGAGGTGAGCGTGCGGCGCTGGGTGCGGGAATGGAAAGCCGCTCACGGCTGGGGCCGGCGCGAGGCCGTGCTGCCGCTGGATCCGGAGGTGGCACGGGAAGCCGAAGTGGACTGGGGCACGGCCTGGGTCCAGATGGCCGGCCTGCGTCGGCAGGTCAAGCTCTTTGTGATGCGCCCTCGCTACTCGGGTAAGCCCTTCGTTCGAGCCTATCCCTGGGAGCGTCAGGAGATGTTCTTCGACGGCCATATGCACGCCTTCTCCTACTACGGAGGCGTCTTCGGAGAGCTGGTCTACGACAACCTCACGCAGGCGGTGAAGCGGATCCTGCGGGGCCGCCAGCGAGTGGAGCAGGAACGGTTCGTCTCCTTTCGCAGTCACTACACCTTTGAGGCCCGGTACTGCACGCCGGGACGAGGACAGGAAAAAGGAGGAGCCGAGGGACTGATCGGTTTTGCCCGGCGCAACTTCCTGGTGCCGCTGCCTTCTGTCGAAGACTTTGAGAAATTGAACCAACTCTTGGCCCAGCGCTGTGAGCAGTATGGGAGCCACCGGATTGGAGGTCGGGAAGATTCCCGCACGGTGGACGAACGCTTCGAAGCGGAACGCGGCTCTCTGCTGCCGCTTCCGGATCACCCCTTTGAAAATTTCAAGCCGGTCCGGGTCAAGGTGGATGCCTATCAGACTGCCCGAGTGGATCACAATCGGTACTCGGTGCCTCGAGCGTACGTCGGATGCTGGCTCTGGGCCCACGTGGGTTGCGAGCAGATTCTCTTCTACGCCAACGATCGGAAGGTGGCCCAACACGATCGCCTCTTCTGGAAAAGCCAGTGGCAGATCGATCCGCTGCACTATCTAGACCTGATTTATGAGCGCGTCGGAGCGTTTGAAAGCGCTCGTGCTATCGTCCAGTGGCGGCGGCAGTGGCCGCCGGATTACGAAGTCCTGTTGCAGGCGCTGCGTCG
Source organism: Acidobacteriota bacterium (assembly GCA_965219005.1). GTDB lineage: Bacteria > Acidobacteriota > UBA6911 > RPQK01 > JAJDTT01 > CAUZIZ01. The sequence goes on from CBDCMS010000004.1 coordinate 2,787,443, forward strand.
CCGTCAGGGCGAAGGCCGGGGAACCCGCGAGTTTGTTCAGGTCTTGCAGCTGCATCGCCAGTACGAGAGCTCCCGGGTGGAAGCGGCCGTCCGATCGGTTCTGGACAAGGGCTGTCCGGGCTATGAATCGATCCGTCATCTGCTGCGGGCTCAGGAAGCGACCCCGCTGTCGACGGAGCCCCTGCCCGCCGAGTTGATTCCCGGGGTGACCGATCACCCGGTCCCAGTCAGTGATCTGAATGCCTTTAACGCCCTCTTGCCGGCAGCTGCGCTATGAGTCAACTCAGCAACACCGTTCTGCTCGAGGACCATCTCAAACGCTTGCGTTTACCGGCGATGCTGCACGATTACCCGGAGTGTGCCCGCCAGGCCCGCGAGGGAGGCGAAAGCTATGAGGGCTTTCTGCTGGATCTGGCCACCCGAGAGCTGACTCAGCGCCAGGCCAATCAACTCAAACGTCGGCTCAAAGAGGCTCGCTTTCCGGTGATGAAAACCCTGGAAGGGACGGACTTCAAGAAGTGGCCGGGTCTGGACGCGCTGCAGGTCCGAGAACTCCTTCAGTGCGATTACATCCCGCGTCGAGAGAATCTGGCGTTCATCGGCCGCCATGGAACCGGAAAAAGTCATGCCGCCACGGTCCTGGGCGTGGAAGCCTGCCGCCAAGGCTACCGGGTGCTGTTCTGGACGGCGGCGGAGTTGGTCAACAGCCTGGTCGAAGCGCGGGAGGAACGACAGCTGCAGCGTCTGCTCAAACGGTTCGATCGCTTTGAGTTGGTCATCGTGGACGAGCTCGGCTACATCCCTCTCTCCCAGGAGGGAGCCCAGCTGCTGTTTCAAGTCTTCGCCAATCGCTACGAAAGGGCCTCGGTCCTGGTGACGTCCAACCTCGCCTTTGCCGAATGGACGAAGGTCTTTGGCGATGCGGCCCTGACCGCCGCGCTGCTGGATCGACTGACCCATCACTGTCAGATCTATCCCTTCGACTGGGAAAGCATCCGCCTGACGGAGAGCCTCAAACGGCACGGCAAAAAGCGCCCAAAGCGCGCAGTGGCCGCCACTGCGCCCCCTGCGGGGGCTAATAAGGAAGCGGATCAAGAGGGGGCCCCAAACCCCGCTTGATCCTGACCTCTATTGATTATGAACTAGGGAAAACGACTTTAAACCCGGGTGGGTCACTTTTACTTGATCACGCCGGGTCACTTTTACCTTGTCATTACGAGCGGACGTTACCAGGGCGCCAAGGAAGAGGGCAAAACCTACCCACGGGCCGAGCATCCAGTGGTTCGCACCCACCCTGTGAGTGGATGCAAGGCGCTTTTCGTCAACCGGATTTTTACCACTCGTCTGGTTCAACTCGCGAAGCCGGAGAGCGATGCGGTGCTGGCCATGTTACTGACACACCTGGAGAAACCCGAGTTTCAGTGCCGTTTTCAGTGGCAGCCGGACTCGGTGGCGTTTTGGGACAATCGCTGCTCCCAACACCACGCCATGTGGGACTACTACCCAAACCGACGCTACGGCTTGCGAGTGACCATCAAGGGCGATCGGCCAGTGTGAGAAATGGGGCCTGAAACTGCAAGATTCTAAGCTGGAGAAACTCGAAAGGCGAGTAGTGACCAGCACTTCGAGTGATCCTGAGCCAAGCCCCTACTGCGCGGACTCGGACCGACAACGTAGCATTCGATCTGTTCCGTAGCTGAGCATTTGCCAGGCTGAGACTTGGAACTTTCCCCCTCAAGTCAGTAGCCGAAGCTATACTGATCAATATGGGTAGGGTACGTCTGCTTCCCGAAATCCTGGCTCACAAGATCGCGGCAGGGGAGATCGTCGAGCGCCCTGCATCAGTCGTCAAAGAGCTCCTGGAGAACGCATTGGATGCAGAAGCCACCTCGGTTGCAGTGAAGGCAGATGTAGGAGGTCAGCGTCTGATATCTATCCGGGACGACGGAATCGGGATGAGTGATGAGGACGCTCGATTGGCCTTCGAGCATCATGCCACCAGCAAGCTGGAGACCTTCGAAGACCTTAGCTGTATCCAGACCCTCGGGTTTCGGGGCGAGGCTCTACCCTCAATTGCGTCCATCTCCCGCCTTCGCCTGCGTACCGTCGAGGCCTCAGAGAACGGGGCATCGGCCGTGCCGGGGACCGAGGTTCAATACGAAGGGGGAGAGCTCCGAGAGGTCCGTCAGATTTCCTGGCCTCGGGGTACCGAGGTGGAGGTTCGGGATCTCTTTTTCAATGTGCCAGCCCGGAGAAAATTCCTCAAAACCACCAGCACCGAGCTGAGCCACATCAGCCGACAGATCACCCACTACGCCCTGGCCCATCCGGAGGTGGAGTTTTCCTTCCAGCATGGGGAACGCACGCTGCTGGAAGCAGCGGCAGTTGAGACCCTGAAGGAGCGAGTATTCCAGGTGCTGGGTGATGCATTCCTGAGCCATCTGGTACCGGTAGACCACCAGAAGGAGGGGGTCCGGGTGCATGGTTTGGTGTCCCTGCCCCACGAGCAGCGCAGCAATGCCAGTTCGCAGTTCCTCTTTGTTAACCGGCGGATGGTTCGCGACCGAGTCATCACCCACGCCATCCATCTTGCGTACCGGGATCTGATTCCCTCGAGGACCCATCCCGTGGTGCTCCTGTTCCTGGAAATCGATCCCCGGCAGGTTGACGTCAATGTCCATCCAGCCAAGACCGAGGTCCGTTTCAAGGACACCCATTCGGTTCACACCGCTGTCTACCACGGAATAGAGGAGGCTTTGCTCAAATCGAGTCAGACTCTTCGGAATGTTGCTCGCGACGTTCCTGCTAGCTTCATCACGTCGGCAGAGACCGTGCCGGGCGCCGATACGTCTGTGCTGGCGGCGGCGAACCACCTCTTTTCGGCCCCTAGGATTGCCGACGCCCACGCCTTTTCACCGAGTCACCTGGGCAGCCAGTTCCTCTCTTCCGCACGTCTCTCCAAGGAAGCCCAGAGCAGTGACCCTCATCTCGACAACATTCCCGAGACCTACCACTTGAGCCCGACGCCGGTCGTGCTAGGCCAATTTGTGGAGAGCTTCATTGTCGCGGCAGACCGGGAGGGAGTTCTGCTCATCGACCAGCACGTTGCCCACGAGCGGATTCTCTACGATCGTGCTATACGCAGCTTCGATGAGGGACAGACCTGGCCAGTGCAGCGGCTGCTGGAGCCTGTGACGCTAGAACTTACTGCCCAACAGAAGGTGGTCATGGACGAGCTCCTGGATGAGCTGAATGCCAACGGTTTCGTGGTGGACTGGTTTGGTGACAGTACGGCTGTGATCCGGGGAGTGCCGGCCATCGCCTCAAATTGCGATGGGCGCAAGGTCCTACAGGAGATTCTGGACCGATTCCAGGATGCTGACTCCCCTCTGTTGCCGGAGGAAAACAGCGTCAGGCGGCGGCGTGAGAAGATTGCGATCAGTCTCTCCTGCCGAGCCGCGATCAAGATCAACACCTCTCTGACAAGAGAAAAGATCCAGTGGCTGCTGGATGAACTATTCGCCTGCGAGAATCCCTACACCTGTCCGCATGGAAGACCGATTATCCTGCGTGTCAACATCGAAGACGTGCTGAGAGGCTTCAAGCGAATCTGAATTACGGGCAGCCCTGGCTTCCTCGTGCCGATTCAATCCGTGACCCAGAAAGCGTAGAAGCGTGCCTCTCGGAGGTGGAAGCGGATTCGCACACGCTTACCTTTGAGAGTCGTGAGGTCGGCTTCCCCGTTCCACTTCAATTCTGCGTTCAAGTGATCTCCGCGGACAGGTTGACTGTGCTCCAGCGAAAAGGCACCCAGCACTTCCCTACCTCTCGAATCGAGGATTTCAGCCGTAACTTCACCATCCGGGGCATCAACATTGACGAACAGACGTCGTCCCTCGAGCTCGAGGGGCACCGTTAGAAGACTTCCCTTCACCTTCCCGGCATCCATCGAAACGAAACCATCCAGACGCAGCTTGGCCAGCAAGACGGCGCCAATATCGGGAACCGATCGGTAGCGGCGACTCCCATCCGCCATCGTGGCTATGTTGGCCTCCTGGAAACGCCGCTTCAGCCCTGTGTAGTAGAACCAAAGCTCACCATCCCTCACTACAGGCCGCGTAGGGGGAACGACGGTGCCGGTGTCGTAGACTCCGGGTCCCGCAAAAGAGGGAGGAATAAAGGCGCGCCGACCTGCCACTGGAGACCATCGGTGCAGATCCCTACTCGAGACCATCTCGACCAGGTGAAAGCCGTCCTGGTTTCCTATCGGCGTGGGACCACTCTGGTGAAACTTCATGGGAAGACCGATGTAGATTCCCTCGTAGGGAAAAACCGGCATATTATAGATGTCGACGTTGTAGTGGGAGGGCTGGTTGACGGTCAGCGGAACCCAGCGGGGATTGGACATCCGGTCAGCCAATCGCTTCCGCCCCAGTTCCTGGTCATAGCCGTCGGCGTGAAAGATGAGTTCCGGTTCCGTCCACTCGTTGAAATTCTTGCTGGTGCTGATATAGACGGATCGACCATAGGGACCGGTATGCTTCACAGTGCTCAGAAACTGCTTACCGAGCTCATCGTAGATCAGTTGAGATTCATCGGCACTGGGTACAGCTGGCGTGGGCAGCAGGTTCCAATGAAGCCCGTCGGCCGAGACCGCAGGCTGACGCTTGCCGATGCCAAAGAGAGCCTTGTAGCGGCGCTCGGGTACATCAGCCGGATCGTAGAGTGCGTGATAGAGGAACTGGTCGCTGCTGTCGTGGCGCGCGACCAGGTTGTTGGCCTTGGACCCATCCCATTCAACCAGATTCAATGCCGGCTTGTCCCAGGTGAGCCCGTCTTTCGAAGTCGCCAGGGAAGTCGTGTGCTGCTCTCGCTTCCCTTTCCGTGCGAAGGCCAGGTAGTACAGCTTCCACACTTTCTCGTCCGGCACCCAGAAGGGAACATTGCGCGTTTGCACCGCCAGATTCTCCCAGGGATTTTCAGGCCGCAGCATGGGGCCATGCTTGACGGGTTGGTGCAGGGTGCGTTCCAGATTGACGAGCTTTCCGATGAGGTGGTCGTCGACGAATAGTTCCTTGTGCTGGGGGGATACGATGGGAAACTGCTGCCCTCTGAGGAGAGCGGGGACCGTCTGGAGCAACGTCAGCACGGAGACGACGATAACGATTCTCTTGCCTTTGATGTCTCTACTCATTTTTGAACGATCTCCTGTTGTTCGGCTGGCGCCGAGTGGGTCCATCAAATATCGATCGACTCTAACTTTGCCTCAATCTCTTCGAGGCTAACCAGCGATCCCGTGCCTGTACCGGGGCAAATACGCTCTGTTTCGCGCCAGGTCGCCGGACTCTTGAGGTTCGATTTCCAAAAAGGCCAGGTTCGGCATTGGCGAGGACGCACCGGATAAATCTGGCAGCGGCGAGTCTCCCCGTCCAGAAACGTACAATCTCCGTCGCTATGTTCCGTCAGAGAGAGTCGGTCGCCGACCGGACGGGCATGGAGACTTCTCACCTGGGAGGGGGATTCTCCAAGATAAACGGCGATCTCGCTGATTTCCCGTTCTTCAACCCACACCACTCCAGGGTCGCCGCTGCAACAGTCGCCACACTGCGTACAGTTAAAGCAAAGCCCGTCTTTGTACCAGGGTTCCCGATCACTCACGCCAAGAGTTTAGCCGCGGAGAGAGTGGCGAGGCAATGGGTCTCGAGCGTCTCTTGGACGATTCAGCTGGGCCTTTGGTTGACGGCTCCGGCGCCCAGCCGTATCCTGCTGCCCGAGTTCTGTCTCCCTCAACGAAGCCAGCGGGACGAGGGATAACAAGGAGGCAATCAGGATGAAATCGATCGGGCAAGAGCCGCTCCTGAGGATTGTCGCATTTCTGCTACTCCTCGGCCCGCCCCTGCTTCTCGCTGAAGGTACAGTCAAAGGAAGCTTACGGGTCGATGGCTCCGACACGCTTTTGAAGCACGCCTACGCCGACGATGGTCCGGAACGACATCATTCTGGTGATCACAGACAGGCGCTGCAGAAAGATCAAGTGCCCTTCGGCATCTATGAATTGGCCGTCGAGGACAAGGCACGCGGGATTGCGTTCTCTGTGTCCAAAGTGACAAAAGGGTTGGCACGGGGCATGAACGCTATCTACCACCCCAGCTGGGAGGGACAATTGGGCACCATCGGAAACGGTGCCTTGACCCTCTCCAAATTCGACGAGGGAGAAATTTCGGGGACCCTAGCCACATCAGAAGAAAACCGCTTCGGCGATCATACCTACGCGTACAAAGTCTCGTTTGCGGTAGCCCTCGACCAGGGGAACGTGCCCGAGGCAGTAGCGGTTGAAGTAACGGGTACTGATGACCTACCGAGCCAAGCCTACGCCAGCTACTATAGCGCCCTGATGGCTGGGAACGTCGAGGAACTCAAGAAATACCTGTCGAGTACCATTGTGAAACGGATGAAACCTGCGATGATGAAACAGATCATCGAAGTTTCCCAGTCGACGAATCCGACACAGATCGAGATCCTCGGAAGCGAAGTCTCTGGTGCAGAAGCGCTTGTAAAGGTGAAAGGTCGAAAAGGAAGCGAAGAGGGGATCGCCACGGCCCAACTGGAACTCGAGGATGGGAACTGGAAGTTGCTCAGGGATTCATGGAAGTTCTAGCCCCATCGCCCCTGTTGCGGCCTGCTTGATCGGAGGCTAGAATGGAGCTTCAACAAAACCCACAGGAGGATGAGGCATGAGTCGACCCCAAGATTCTGGTGCAAACGGAAGTAGATTCGCATGGACATTGGCAACGGCTCTGCTGGTAGGCCTGACGGCGTGCGGCGAAGCGCCCCCGCCGGAGGAAAAAGTCCAAGGGCCTGAATGGCCATCCCTGGCAGGTTATGAGGCCATGGCAATCCCGGCGGACAACCCAATGACCGCTGACAAAGTCGAGTTGGGAAAGCAGCTCTACTACGACCAGCGACTGAGCGGCGACGGGGCGCGTTCCTGCTATGGCTGCCATCTCAAGGAGAATGGCCTGACAGATGGCAAGCCTTTAGCCATTGGCGCTTTTGACAAGACCCTCACGCGGTCCAGTCCCACCCTATGGAACATTGGCTACCACTCTGAGCTCTACTGGGACGGTCGCACCAACGGACTCGAGGCCCAGGTCAAGGGAGCCTGGAAGGGCGGAAACATGGGTGCCTCGGGTAAGGGCGACGCTCCCAGCATGGATGACATCTGTGCCAATCTGAATCAAATCCCTGGCTATCTGGAGCAGTTTCAAAAGGTCTTCGGCTCCAATGCCACCCCAGACAATGTGGCGCAGGCCGTTGCCTCATTCATGAGGACGATTGTCGCCGACGGCTCCGCTTGGGTCCGCTTTCGCGACGGCGACGAATCCGCTCTGAGCGAAGCGGCTGTCCGCGGCTACGCGGTTTTCGATGAGAAGGCCAAGTGCACGAATTGCCACGACGGCCTCCTGCTGACCGATCTGCAATATCACAATGTTGGCATCGGCATGGACGCGGAGAAGCCCGACATCGGCCGCGCCAAAGTCAGTGGTGAAGAAAAGGACACCGGCGCCTTCAAAACACCCACACTTCTAGGCATCGCCGATTCGGCGCCCTACTTCCACAATGGCAGCACAGCCACGCTGGAAGAAGCCGTCGATCAGATGCTCGACGGAGGCAAACCCAACCAGTGGCTCGGCGAGGAGAATCTCCGCGAAACCAAGGAGGCCGAGCTAACGGAGGAGGAAAGAGCAGACCTTCTGGCTTTCCTACAAGAGCTAAGCGTTGAGTACACGACCACGGAACCGACGCTGCCATAGAGACTCATCTCGTCCGTGTTTAGCGTCATCCCTTGACTTTGCCCGTGCCTGGGAGTCTTCGCGCATTCGTTTTCGCCATCCTCTGGTATGGATGTTACCCATAGATGAACGCGGGCACAGGCAAGGGAGAACCCTAAGCACATACCACGCCCTAAGGCTGGGAATCGGTCCCTTGGACCCTTGGGACTTGGACTCGAAACAAAAAAAGCCTCCCGCAGAAAGCGGGAGGCTTTTTTGTTTTAAGATCCCGGCGACGACCTACTTTCCCACACAGTCGCCCATGCAGTATCATCGGCGCTGGAGGGCTTAACTTCTGTGTTCGGGATGAGAACAGGTGTGGCCCCTCCGCCATAATCGCCGGAAAGTCGGGATCGAATTTGGGAAAAGGACAACCCCAGCTGGTTTGTACAACCGCTGGTTTGGGCAACAAAAAATCCTAGGTCAAGCCTCACGGCCGATTAGTACAGGTCAGCTGCATCCGTTGCCGGACTTCCACTTCCTGCCTATCTACCTCGTAATCTCCGAGGAGCCTTCAGTTCCGATTACTCGGAAGGGAGATCTCATCTTGGAGCGAGTTTCACGCTTAGATGCATTCAGCGTTTATCTCTAATGTACTTGACTACCCGGCGGTGCTCCTGGCGGAACAACCGGTACATCAGAGGTACACCCAACCCGGTCCTCTCGTACTGAGGTCAGGCCTCCTCAAATCTCCTGCGCCCACGGCAGATAGGGACCGAACTGTCTCACGACGTTCTAAACCCAGCTCACGTACCGCTTTAATCGGCGAACAGCCGAACCCTTGGAACCTTCTTCAGCTCCAGGATGCGATGAGCCGACATCGAGGTGCCAAACCTTGGCGTCGATATGAACTCTTGGCCAAGATAAGCCTGTTATCCCCGGCGTACCTTTTATCCGTTGAGCGATGGCCCTTCCATGCGGAACCACCGGATCACTAAGGCCGACTTTCGTCCCTGCTCGACGTGTCTGTCTCGCAGTCAGGCAGGCTTCTACCTTTACACTCTACGGCTGATTTCCAAACAGCCTGAGCCCACCATTGCGCGCCTCCGTTACTCTTTAGGAGGCGACCGCCCCAGTCAAACTACCCGCCTAACCCGGTCTCTCGCCCCGATTCAGGGAACGAGGTTAGATGCTCAGTACAAAAAGGGTGGTATCTCACGGGTGGCTCCACCGAACCTGACGGTCCGGCTTCAAAGCCTCCCACCTATGCTGCACATACTGCACCGGACACCAAGGCTAGGGTGTAGTAAAGGTGCACGGGGTCTTTCCGTCTTGCCGCGGGCAACCGGCATCTTCACCGGTACTACAAATTCGCTGAGTCTCTCGTCAAGACAGCGCCCAGATCGTTACGCCATTCGTGCAGGTCGGAACTTACCCGACAAGGAATTTCGCTACCTTAGGACCGTTATAGTTACGGCCGCCGTTCACTGGGGCTTCGGTTCAAAGCTTCGCTCCGAAGAGCTAACCTCTCCCCTTAACCTTCCAGCACCGGGCAGGCGTCAGACCCTATACGTCGTTTTGTTGACTTTGCAGAGTCCTATGTTTTTAGTAAACAGTCGCCTGGGCCTATTCTCTGCAACCTCCTTCAGCTCCATACGCGAAGTATCTCACCTAATGGAGGCCCACCTTCTCCCGAAGTTACGGTGGCAATTTGCCGAGTTCCTGAACGAGAGTTCTCTCACGCGCCTTAGGATACTCTCCCAGTCTACCTGTGTCGGTTTGCGGTACGGTCACCTAGATCCTTGCTAGAGGCTTTTCTTGGCAGTGTGGAGTTAGCGGGTTTGCATTCCTTACGGAAATCCCCATTGCGTCTCAGCATTAATGATCCCGCGGATTTACCTACGGGACCTGCCTACGCGCTTGGACCGGGACGTCCAAAACACCCGGACCGCCTATCCTTCTGCGTCCCCCCATCACTTAAAACGGACTTTCGGTGGTACAGGAATATTAACCTGTTTCCCATCGACTACACCTTTCGGTCTCGCCTTAGGGGCCGACTAACCCTGGGCGGACGAACCTTCCCCAGGAAACCTTAGACTTACGGCGAACTTGATTCCCACAAGTTTTATCGCTACTTATGCCGGCAGAGTCTCTTGTCTACGCTCCACGGACCCTTCCGGATCCGCTTCACTGCCCAGACAATGCTCCCCTACCAACGCCCGCTAAAAGCGGACGTTCCGCAGCTTCGGTGGTGTGCTTGAGCCCCGTTACATTGTCGGCGCAAAGTCGCTTGACCAGTGAGCTGTTACGCTTTCTTCAAAGGATGGCTGCTTCTAAGCCAACCTCCTGGCTGTCTCTGCAACTTCACTTCCTTTCCCACTTAGCACACACTTCGGGACCTTAGCTGGCGGTCTGGGCTGTTTCCCTCTCGACCATGGAGCTTAGCCCCCATAGTCTGACTCCTGGGCTGACGTTTCTGGTATTCGGAGTTTGATTGGAGTCAGTACCCGGTGAAGGGCCTTAATCCATTCAGTGCTCTACCTCCAGAACGCAACACCCAAGGCTAGCCCTAAAGCTATTTCGGGGAGAACGAGCTATCACTGAGTTTGATTAGCCTTTCACCCCCACCCTCAGCTCATCCAAGCCGTTTTCAACCGACACTGGTTCGGGCCTTCAACAGGTGTTACCCTGCCTTCACCCTGGCCAAGGGTAGATCACTCAGCTTCGCGTCTATTCCAGACAACTATACGCCCTATTCAGACTCGGTTTCCCTTCGGCTTCCCCTTATTTGCAGGTTAACCTTGCTGCCTAGAATAACTAGCCGGCTCATTATGCAAAAGGCACGCCGTCACCCCATCGAAATGAGGCTCCGACTGCTTGTAAGTAAACGGTTTCAGGTACTATTTCACTCTCCTCGCAGGAGTACTTTTCACCTTTCCCTCACGGTACTGGTTCACTATCGGTCGCGGAGGAGTATTTAGCCTTACGAGATGGTCCTCGCAGATTCCCACAAGATTTCTCGTGTCCCGTGGTACTTGGGATCCCCAGCGTTTTCCTTCCCCTTTCGTCTACAGGCTTCTCACCTTCTTTGAGTCGGCTTTCCAGCACGATTCGACTAGGTTTCAGAAAACGGGTGCCGGGTCCCGCAACCCCCGGCCTACCTCAAAGAGGTTAGCCGGGTTTAGGCTGTTTCCCTTTCGCTCGCCGCTACTCAGGAAATCGAATTTCTTTCTCTTCCTCCAGGTACTAAGATGGTTCACTTCCCTGGGTTCGCTTCCGCCTCCTATGAATTCAGAAACGGATGATCCCGATTACTCGGGAACGGGTTCCCCCATTCGGACATCTCCGGGTCTTCGCTTGCTAGCAGCTTGCCGGAGCTTTTCGCAGCTTGCCACGTCCTTCATCGCCTCTCCGCGCCTAGGCATCCACCGTTTACCCTTAGTAGCTTGACCTAGAATTTTTTGTGGCTCAAAAAATCCCAGCTTTGCTTGTGGTTGCCCTCTATCCCAAATTGTCAAAGAACACGGTCCCGGAGGACCTCGGAAACGGCAATTCTACGGGAGCGGGGTGACGCTTGTCAACGCGCTTCGCAGAATTCGAAAGACCCTTTCCGTCGCCGAAACCTCGTAGCCGCGTGAATTCAATCTGTTACGACGCGACGGACTCAATCCCTGCCAGGGCCTTGATGGACAATATGGGCAAGATGAGATGCTTCGTTTCTTGGGGTCGACCTCTCTCCATCCTGCTCCTTCCGAATCAGAGATCGCTCGTCGTGGAGAATCTTGCGCTTCGACACCTAGTCTACGTAGAGGAACTCGTTCGAGCTGATGAGCATGTGGACGAGGTTCGCTAGTGACTTCTCGTAGGCTTCTTCCGCCGACGAGTTGGCTTTGGCGTAGAGTTGCCTTTGCGACTCGAGGTGATCGAGGGCGATTTCGCTCTCTTGCCTTGAAGGCTTGCGGGAGAACAGTAAGCCGTAGGTCGTTTCGACAAGGTCGTGGGGGTTGGACCGTTCTCCAGCGAGCGCGGCGGCCCGGTTCGCCGCCTCGCGCGCGTTCTCTGTGACGAACTCGCTGTTCATCATGGTCATCGATTGCAGTGGAGTAGCGGAGGGGACACGGCGGCTACAGGCCGCGTCGATGATCGGAAAGTCGAAGGCGGAGAGAAAGGTCAACGGCCACGTCCGCCGCGCCAGCAGGTAGACGCTGCGGCGCCTCGGTCCGCCCGCCGACTCGGTCTCGGAAACCAGCTGCAAGCCGTCGGGACGTACTCTAAGCTCGACCGCCGGGCCACCGACGGTGTCGTCGAGCCTGCCGGCCACGGCGAGGATAGAGTCGCGCAAGGCTTCGGCCTCCAACCGTCGCATGGGCATGCGCCACAGCAGGCGGTTGTCAGGGTCTTCGGCGGCGGCCCGTTCGCTGCCCGGGTTGCTGGATGGGCGAGACGACTGTCGATAGACGGCCGAGGTCATGATCATCTTGTGCAGGCGCTTGGCCTTCCAACCCTGCTGGACGAAGTCGACGGCGAGCCAGTCGAGCAGCGCCGGGTGAGACGGCGGCGAGCCTGTGCTGCCGAAATTGTCCGGCGTTGCGACGATTCCCGTGCCGAAGTGGTGTTGCCAGATGCGGTTGACGATGACACGCGCGGTGAGGGGATGGTCCCGGTCGGTTAGCCACTCCCCCAGCGCGAGACGGTAGCCCTGGGTCGCTCCCGCCCGGTTCGCGGACGGCTTGGCGCCGCAATCTTTGTCGCTCGCGCACAAGACCGTGATGAAGCCCGGCGTCACTTTGGGGCCCGGCGATTCGACACTGCCACGTTGCAATAAACGGATCGTGGGCATACCGTCGCCGTCCCACAGTGCCTGGATCTGCTGCAGCTTGCGCCGATAGCCGTCCCAGGTGGTCACCTTCTGTTTCAGGCTTGAAAGCGCCTCCTGTTGATCGTCTGTGATCAATGCGTCCAACTCCTCATCGGTGATCTCGACGAGCGGGCCGAATTTCTCGACCAGATACTTTTGAACCTCGTCGCGGTCGTCCGCCTCGGTTTCGAGCGCGAGCTTCGTATCGGCACGAACGACCTCGGGTAGTTTCTCCAGCTTCTCGGCGAGCCGCTGTTCGCGATACGGCTGGCGGATCTGATCGATGTCGTCGGTGAGCCTCCCGACCGCCGTATCGATCTCCTGGTTGTGGCTCTCGATCTCTTCCCGCTCTGACTTCGACACGGTGTAGTGAAGCCGCTTCTTGGGCTGGATCCAGGCGGACGGATTGTAGGCCGCCGTGAACAGCGAGAGGAAGCGGTAGTAGTCGCGTTGGGGGATAGGGTCAAACTTGTGGCTATGACAGCGAGCGCAGCTGAGCGTCAACCCCAGCGCGCTCGACGAGACCTTGTCGAGCAGAGCGAATAGAGCGTCATAGCGGTCCAACGGTCGGTCGGAGATGTCTTCGTTCGTGACATCCAGGATGGTTCGCAAATAGCCGGTGGCAACGAGCGGTTCGATGATCTGGGGGGTGTAGGTTTCGGCGTTTCGCCAATCGACGAGCTCGTCGCCGGCAAGTTGCTCGGTGAGAAAGCGGTCCCATGGCTTGTCCTGTTGAAAGGACCGGATCACGTAGTCGCGATAGCGCCACATCCCCTCGGCAAGCTCGACTAGGTCTGCCTGGTGGTCTTTGCCCGTGGTGTCGACGTAGCCGATCGCATCGAGCCAGTGTCGGCCCCAGCGTTCGCCATATTTCGGGGAGTCCATCAAACGATCGACGAGCTGCTCGTAGGCGTCGGTCCTGGTGTCTTCGAGGAATGCCTGCGCCTCTTCCGGCGTGGGGGGCAGACCCCAGAGGTCGAAGTAGGCTCGTCGCAGCAGGGTCCGCTTCGAAGCGGGGAGAGACAGCCTGAGGCCGCGCGACTCCAGCTCGGAGATGATGAAGGAGTCGATCGGAGTCTGCGCTCGAGTCGCGCTCTTGACCTTGGGTAACGCGGCAGCGACCGGCTTGCGAAACGCCCAGTATCGACGATCTTCGGCCGTCACTTCAGGCGCTTCCGTCTCGGTAAAGGCGCGGTCGAGGGGGTTTCCCACCTCGACGTAGTCGGCGAAGTTGCCCTTGTCGATCCAGCCGCGAATGAGTTCCAGTTCCGCTTTCTTGATCGGCTCGCCCGCTCCGGCCGGGGGCATGACGCCACTCTGAAGTTGCCGGATCAGAACGCTCTTGTCGGAGAACCCCTCCAGGATGACCGGCCCGTGCTTCCCACCCTTTAAGGCAGAAGTGAGGGAGGTGAGGTCGAGTCCCGATTGGGGGGTCTGGCCGCCATGACACACGGAGCAGCGGGCGTTGAAGATCGGTTGGATCTCTTTCTCGAAGCGGCTGATCTGTCGGCGAGCCACTTCGGGGATGGCTCCCTCCGACTGCGATGAGTGTGCGCCTGTCGTGATCCAGCGGCGGATCGTCTCGACGTCCTGGTCAGGCACGATGCTCTCGAAGGCGGGCGGCGGCATCAGGTGCTTCGTGACCAGTTGGAAGAGCCGGCTACTTTCGGGTGAGCCCTTTTCGATGACGGGCCCGTTGTGGCTGCCTCGCAGGACCGAGGCGGCAGTGCGCAGGTCCATCCCCAGCTCGGGCGAGGTCTTACCGTGGCAGGTGAAGCAATAGGTGGAGAGGATCGGCAGGACATCTCGCTCGAACACCGGCGCGCCGGCCGAGCTCTGGGCGTGCAACACCGCGGGAAACAACAGCATCCCGATCAAGGTTCGGTAATGAGCGCCCAAGTTGATCTTCATTTACGCTACGTCGCGTGCAATTCGCTCGACACCAGATCGCCGATGACACGGGCACCGGTGACCGTTACGTCCGAGGGCGTCTCCATGCGGCCGCCGTGCGGATACTTCGTCTTCCGGTGATCGAGCCCGAGTTGGTGCAAGACCGTGGCGATCATGTCGGGTACACTGACGCGATCGACGACCGACTTGTATCCCAAGTCGTCGGTCTCGCCGTAGATGAGCCCGGGCTTGAAGCCGCCCCCGGCGAACCAGAGCGTGAAGGCGTTGCGGTTGTGGTCGCGCCCGTCGGCGTTCTGGGTGGTCGGAAGGCGTCCGAACTCGCCGGCCCACATGACGATCGTGCTATCGAGAAGGCCGCGCTGGTCGAGGTCGCGGACCAGAGCCGCCGCGCCCTGATCGGTCTCGGCCGCGATCTGCGACAGAGACTTCTTCAGCTTGCTGTGCTGGTCCCACGGCTGTCCTGGCCGGGTGGTGACCTGTACGAAGCGGACACCGGCCTCAACCAGGCGGCGCGCCATCAGGCATCGCATCCCATAGGAGCCTCTCACGGGGTCGTCGACCGCATAGAGTTTTCGCACCGAAGTCGGCTCGCTGCTGATGTCGAGCACGTCCATCGCCTCGACCTGCATCCGCGCGGCCAGCTCGAAGTTTTTGATTCGGGATTCCAATTCGGTTTCGCCCGAGCGGCCCTCGCTGTGCATACGATTGAGACGCGCTAGGTAGCCGAGATTGCCCCGCTGGATCCCCGGCGGCAGCGGCTCAAACGGCTGCAGATGATGGACCGGCGAGCCGCTCATGTTGAACTCTATCCCTTGATAGAGGGCGGGTAGGTAGCCATTGGCCCAGAGTTGTTTCCCGCCGACCGTATAGCCTTTCGGGTCGCGTAGAACGACATACGCGGGCAGATTCTGATTCTCGGTTCCCAGTGCGTAGCTGATCCAGGCCCCCATAACCGGCCGGCCGGCAAAGATCTTACACGTCAGCAGCATGTTCAACCCCTCGAGGTGGTTGTTGTGCTCGGTGTGCATCGATCGTATGAAGCAGAGCTTGTCGGCGATCTCGGCCTGGTGGGGCAGGGCCTCGGAGATGTCCATCCCGCATTGACCGTGTTTGCGGAACTCGAAGGGCGTCGGCATCAGAGTATTCTGGTTGCCGGGCTGGTGGATCTCTACTCCGTCGGGGTGAGGCTGTCCGGCCAGTTTCGCCAACAGGGGTTTCGGATCGAACAGATCCATCTGGCTGGGGCCGCCGTTTTGGATGAGCTGGATTACGGCTTTTGCCCGGGCGGGGAAATGGCCTTGCCGGGCTTTGAGATCGTTGTAGGCGGTGACCGCAGTACCGGGCCCAGGTCGGGGGGAAGCCAAGCCGCCGTCCGCCAACAAATGAGAAAGTACCACTCGGCCGAAGCCCAGGGATGTGAGTTCCAAAACTCTGCGGCGAGACAGAACTGGCATGTGCCCCCCCCATTCAACTCATCTCAAGGTACACCCGTACGCCCGCCCCGGTGTGGCCGCGGACCCCGCAATGCTTTATCGCCGGACCGACCAAGACGCCACGATTCTATCGCAACTAGCTGGCTCGTGAAAGACGGCCTGTTGAGGCCAATGCCTGAGCTCAGCACTCCGTGATGGATGCTTCTGGAGCCGTACCGCCGTTCAGGGTTAATCGTGCTCGTCTCGGATGCGGGTGTGCCACTATCCAGGAATGCTGTGCAGCAGGCCCCTCATGTAGCCTACGGCGAAGGCGACATACTGCTTCGGCAGGGGTTCGTCTCCCGTGAGTCCCATGGCATGGTCGTAGTCGATGACGCCATCGTAACCCACCTCAGCCAGGGTACGCAGTACCTTCGCCATCTCCATGTCGCCTTGGTCCACTGCTACTTCGGAGTATCCTCTGTTTGCCGGGAGGGTCCCTTGAACGTTCCGGAAATGGACGTGAAACAGCTTGCCATGGCGTCCGAAATGTCGGATACCCTCGAAAACATTCTCGCCTGATTCGTATCGCGTGCCGACGCAGAAGGTGATCCCGTTGTTGGGGCTGGGGACTTCTGAAAAGAGTCGGTCGAAGTCCTTATACCTGCACATAATCTGGGGATTTCCGAGATATTCGTACAGGGGCGGATCGTTTCCGTGCATGGCGACGCGGGTGTTGCTCCCGTCGATGACAGGGATGACCTGACGATAGATGTTCAGAAGGCCGTCCCAGAGTTGTTGCGAGCTCACTCGGTACTTGGGATCGGAAGCCGCCTTGGATCTTTCCAGGTCGAAGGAATAGTATTCATAGCCTCCACGGCCCTTCGGGCGCGTCCAGGCGATCCTTGAGTTTTCCAAATGAAGGGCCGCCTGGCAGGCCTGGATGCCGTACACCGGTATTTCGGCCTCAGCCAGGATCTCTCCGATCCGCTTGAGGTTGTCAATCTGCTTCTGCCCACCGGGTCGCCCAAGGTGGGCGTCAAGATAGTGTGGTCCCAGACTATTGGCTCGTTCAATGCGAAGACCCACGCGTTGGAGTCGATCGGTGAGCCGTCTGAAGGCAGCTTTGGTAAACCCCCCGGTTTCGCTGTAGCCCTCGACCATGCTCAGGACAATGTCCACGTGGTCGACACCGATCTGTTTCAGGAACTGAAGATCCACGTCGTCCTCGCTCTTCATCCAGTTGCCATTGACACGGGTTCCGATGCGGATTCGTGGCTGGTTCCGAGCCGACCTTTCCCTTCCCATACTATGCTGTGAGCTGGTTCCCAGCGTGGCAGCCAGACCAACCTGGCCCAGGAAACTTCTGCGGGTTGAATTGTGGGATTGATTCATGGTGGCTCTCCCTCGCTCTTACAAGACACAACCAAGTTCCAAATCACAAAGCACCAAACTCCATACGGTCTACCATCCTAGCCCAAGCGTTGCCGACCCAACAGAGATGGGCACGACTTGAAGGTGAAGTTCTATCGAATTCACCGGTTTGTGGGTTACACCGGCGCTCACTCAAGATTAGATAGCCAAGCCGATCGGGCTCGGTTATTTCGGCTATCGCAACAGCGAAGACTTATACACGCGAGACCCGCGGGACTATTCCTTGATCGTAATGACTGGTGGGAGGAGGAGACGCTGGCTCACAAATCGGCTCACACTCGCCATCACGTGCTCCCCCGCCCGCCGACTCCGCACATAGATGTTGCAGTCGTCGGCGTAGCGGACAAAACGGTGACCGCGGCGCTCCAATTCCCGGTCCAGCTCATCCAACACCCCGTTCGAGAGAAAGGGAGATAGAGGGCTGCCTTGCGGCGTCCCTTCCTTCGGCACACTCACCAGGCCGTTCTGCAAGATCCCTGCGTTTAGATACGCTCGGATCAGCTTCAGCACCCGCTTGTCCCCGATCTCCTGCGCCAGCCGGCTCATCAGGCGATCATGGTTGACTCGATCGAAAAACTTTTCCAAATCAAGATCCACCACGTAGCCGTAGCCAGCCTTCACGTAGGCTTGGGCGCGGTCCAGTGCCTGGTAAGCACTGCGCCTGCGCCACCAACACATATCCTACGACGAACCATTGGCTTGGGGTCCGCGATCGTCTCGAAGAGCGAGCTGTAGTGGCGCCGCAAGTGGAGGAAATTCTGGAGACCTGGAGGAGCAACGCGTGGGTGTGATCCAGGCTGAAGGAGCCGTTGTCCTGCTCTCTCCTCGGAACCTGGGTTCATGTTGCCGACTTGTCACGGCGTTCGCGGCTCTGTTGGATGGGTGTGTGGTTAGGTCGGAGCTCGGGAAGAGCTTGGACAACTAGGCAGGGGGGACAAGACAAAACACTAACCGTATGGTTTTTCCGTTAGAAAGGAGGTGATCCAGCCACAGGTTCTCCTACAGCTACCTTGTTACGACTTCACCCCAATCACGAGCCATACCGTCGGCACCTGCGTCCTCCGAAGAGGTTCGCCCAGTGACTTCTAGTACAGCCCGCTTTCGTGATGTGACGGGCGGTGTGTACAAGGCCCGGGAACGTATTCACCGCGGCATGCTGATCCGCGATTACTAGCGATTCCACCTTCACGCAGTCGAGTTGCAGACTGCGATCCGAACTGAGAGCGGTTTTCTGGGATTCGCTTACCGTCGCCGGTTCGCTGCCCTCTGTACCGCCCATTGTAGCACGTGTGTAGCCCGGGACATAAAGGCCATGAGGACTTGACGTCATCCCCACCTTCCTCCGGCTTTTCGCCGGCAGTCCTCGCAGAGTGCCCAGCTTCACCTGATGGCAACTGCAAGCAAGGGTTGCGCTCGTTGCGGGACTTAACCCAACATCTCACGACACGAGCTGACGACAGCCATGCAGCACCTCTGTTGCAGTCCCCGAAGGGTATCTCCCCATCTCTGGGGCCTTCTCCAACAGTTCAAACCCCGGTAAGGTTCTTCGCGTTGCGTCGAATTAAACCACATGCTCCACCGCTTGTGCGGGCCCCCGTCAATTCCTTTGAGTTTCAGCCTTGCGGCCGTACTCCCCAGGCGGGGTACTTATCGAGTTATCTCCGGCACGGAGGACTTGTCTCCCCCACACCAAGTACCCATCGTTTACGGCTAGGACTACCGGGGTATCTAATCCCGTTCGCTCCCCTAGCTTTCGTGCCTCAGCGTCAGATGCTGTCCAGGAAGCCGCCTTCGCCTCCGATGTTCCTCCCGATATCTACGCATTTCACCGCTCCACCGGGAATTCCGCTTCCCTCTCCAGCTCTCTAGCCTATGGGTTTCTGAGGTCCTCCCCCGGTTGAGCCGGGGACTTTCACCTCAGACTTCCTAAGCCGCCTACGCACCCTTTACGCCCAGTAATTCCGAACAACGCTTGCCCCCCCCGTATTACCGCGGCTGCTGGCACGGAGTTAGCCGGGGCTTGCTCCTTGGGTACCGTCATTCTCTTCCCCAAGAACAGGAGTTTACGACCCGAGGGCCTTCGTCCTCCACGCGGCGTCGCTGGGTCAGGCTTTCGCCCATTGCCCAAGATTCCCCACTGCTGCCTCCCGTAGGAGTCTGGGCCGTGTCTCAGTCCCAGTGTGACCGCCCGTCCTCTCAGACCGGTTACCGATCGTTGCCTTGGTGAGCCTTTACCTCACCAACGAGCTAATCGGACGCGGGCCCCTCCTTCGGCGCCAGACCAACCGAAGTCGGCCAAGCTTTCCCCCTTTAGGTTCCCCCAAAGGGCCTCATGCGGTATTGGACCGGGTTTCCCCGGCTTATCCCCCTCCAAAGGGTAGGTCACCCACGCGTTACTCACCCGTTCGCCACGCTAGTCGCCCTCCGAAGAGAACTTTCACGTTCGACTTGCATGTGTTAGGCGCGCCGCCAGCGTTCATTCTGAGCCAGGATCAAACTCTCAGGTTCTTTCCAAGGTCCCATCCTGCCTAGTTGTCAAAGATCTCCCCAAAGACCGTCGTCCGGGAAACAATGCAGTATACGGTCTGGCGAATGCGAAGTGCAAGTTTTTCTCTTCCATTGAACCCCTTACCTCGAGATGCTCCCGCTGCAGCCACTTTCTTGAAAGCAGACTGGCGGATTGGCTATCCTAGACCAATGGTGTTCGATGCCCGTGGATTAAGTCGTCGCCCCGGTTGGGTCCTTTATCAAGACCGATTTCATCAGGTCGAGCTGGGCACCTGCTTCAAGAAGATCGTCTGTTCGCGCTGCGACTTTACGGGCTTCTACAAGTACCAGGTGCAGCAGGTCAGACGGCGCGAGGAGCTCATCACCCCTGAGGATGAAGAAGCCCGTCCGTATCACCTGGAGATCTGGGAAACGGTGCCGCGCTTCGCCGAGATTCCACAAACGCTCAAGTGCAAGCGCTGCCGTGAGGTTCTGGGAATGTACGTCGACTGCATCTACTGATCTGCTACTCCATGCAGTATCTGCCGCCCCAGCCGGCGACGAAAACGGCGCTGGAATTCTTCTCCGAACCCGACTCCGAGCCGGTCTGCTTCGGTTTTGAGACACTCAACAACTGGGTCCGGCGTTATGCCTCGAAGCTCCACCGCTCAGGCCTGCAGCAAGGCGACCGAGTGGGTCTCTACTTGACCAACTCCGCCGAACTGATCGTGGCGCTCTTCGGGAATCATCTCCTGGGCCTGATCACGGTTCCCATCAATCCCAAGACTCCGCCCGCAGAGTTTCGCTACGTAGCAGAAAAAGCCGAGCTCTCAGCACTCGTGTCCTCCGCCGACTCCCCGGTCCCCCTGAAGCTCGCACTTCGACCCCAGGAGCTTCGAGAGCTGCCTCAGGCGGCCGACGAGATTCCTGAAAACCGAGACCCAGATGCTCCTGCCCTGCTCTGCTTTACCTCCGGCACCACGGCTCGTCCCAAGGGAGTGATCCTCACGCATGCCAATCTGCGCAGTAACCTTCGAGACCTGATCCAGGTCTGGAGATGGTCCGATCGGGATCGACTCCTGCTGACCCTACCGCTGTTTCATGTCCATGGCCTGGTCCTCGGTCTCCACGGATGGGCCCTGACGGGCTGCTCGCTGGTCCTGACCCCGCAGTTCGACCCGATACAGGTCCTCGGTCTTGTGGCGGACCGTCAATGCACGCTGTTCATGGGCGTTCCCACAATGTACCACCGCATGCTGGCAAGCCCCGAGTGCAAAGCGGACAGGTTTTCCTCGCTGCGACTCGCAATCAGCGGTTCGGCGCCGATGTCCGTAGAGCTGCACGAGCGCTGTCAGGAAGTGATCGGTCAGCCCGTGCTGGAGCGCTACGGCTTGACCGAGACGATCATGAACACCTCCAATCCCTTCGAAAAGCGAAAACCGGGATCGGTGGGTCTGCCCCTGCCCTCCGTCAACATCCGTCTCCTGGATGAAGAACTCGCCGAGTTGAAACAGCCCAATCAGATCGGTGAGGTCTGTGTCCAGGGACCCAATGTCTTCTCCGGCTACTGGAAGGACCCCGAAGCAACCCGCCAGGCTTTTTGCGAGGGATGGTTTCGCACTGGGGACGTCGGCTATCGAGACGAGGAGGGCTACTATCACCTCCTCGGTCGACTCAGCCTGGATATGATCAAGTCAGGCGGATATCGCATCGGTGCCAGGGAAATCGAGGAAGTCCTACTAAGGCATCCTTCGGTCCAGGAAGCAGCAGTCGTCGGACTCCCCGACCTCGACCTGGGGGAGAAGGTCGTAGCCTTCGTCGTCTCCGAAGGCGAAACCACTGAAGCTGAGTTGCAAACCTACTGCGAGGAGTTCCTGGCTTCCTTCAAGCGCCCTCGAGCCATCTCCTTCTTGGATTCCCTGCCCCGAAACGCCATGGGCAAGATCACAAAATCACAACTCAAGCAGCGGTCCATCTGATCATCAAATCGGCACTATAACCTTACTACCTTCTCCAGACTACCTTCTCCAGCTGAGCAAATGCTCATCGAAGTCGAAGTAGATCTGCTTCAGCTTCAAACTGGATACACCCAGATAGCCGTCAGCAAATCCTAAGGGACTCTCTCGCACTCCAGCCTTCAGTCCTTTCCATCTCCGGTTCCCCAGCCGCGCGTTGGGCAGTTCCACTATCGGCGCCAGCGCACATCCGGTCAGGTCTCTCATGCACCAGACCCCGGCAAAGATCAGGTTGTCGGCAAGCCAGCACGCGAGCTTCGGCGTTGGAAGAATCACCGTGTCGGGAGTTCCGGTATCCACCACCAGGCGAAGCGCGCGTTCCCCCAGGTCCATGGATACGATCACATACGGGGAGTTTCTTTCGAAAGAGACAGCCGAGGCGAAGTGCTGCCGTTTTCCAAAGTTCAGCTGCCCCTGTTTGTAGTCGATCGTGAAGTTGCGGCGACGCAACTGGTCCATGCCAACGAGGACATTCCTGCCCTCGGGAAGGTTGACGACAAAGCAGGGCACATCACCACGAATTTGCCCAAATTGCATTGCAGGCAAGACGACTCTTCCGGCTTGGACGACCCGACCAAAGACTGTAATCTCCTGGGCCGGGCCCTGTGGTTTCAGCTGGAGTTCCTCAACCAGGCGCCGATCCACCAGGCTGCAGCTGGCTCCGGTATCGATCAAGAATTCCACGTTCTGTCGTCCTCCTACTGAACCTGACACAACAATATGGTGTTGTTTCTGTTGGAATCTGACTTCCGAAATCTGCCCGTCGCTAGTCGCAGGAATTCGCCTCGCACTTGCGCATAGGTTTGAGGGACTCAGGGGCGCTACAGTAAGCAAACAGAGAAAGGCCGCCGTCACAAGACAAGAGAGGAGTATCTTCATGTCGTCGCCCCTTCCCAACTGAGAACGCTGTTCTGACAATCGAAGTGAAGGCGGAGAAGCTTCAAAGCTGGGAGCCCAATCACACCATCGACGCCCTTTGGGTAGGTTTCCCATTACTCCCTCTGAGAAGGAAGCCCGCGCCCTTCCCCCAAGCTCGCGTCTCCCATTGAGCTCCTGATTACAGATCTGATGTAGTCACCATATTTCACGGTCATGAAGATCAAGGCTCCCGTCGGCTCCCGAAGCTTTTCCGCGTCACTCCGTGAGCGGTCGTCAGCGGTACGGTCGAGGTCGCAACGTGACAGGCTTGAATCTTCATCTTTCGTGCCATCCAAGTCCTTTCTAAAGAAAAAATCGGCGAAGGTTACACAGGGATGTCGAGGACCCGCGTGAGAGGATCCGAGGCCGCTTTGTTATACTGTCGCCACTTCGTTTCCTCGCAGAGGGCTTGATCGAATCAGTGACGTACTTCAGTAAAGGACAAACTTGACGCCAGTGGGTAGAGGGAGACGGTTTACCACCACTAACTGGAGTGTTGTCCTGGCTGCTGCCGACACCCAAAATCCAAGGTCCGAGGAGGCCTTGGAAAGGTTATGCTGGGAATACTGGCCTCCGGTCTATGCCTTCATTCGCCACCGTGGGTCTGACCAAGCCAAGGCGGAGGACCTGACCCAAGGGTTCTTCACCCGGCTGCTCGAGAAGAAGAACCTCAAGGCCGCGGATCCCGAAAGGGGAAAGTTCCCTTCGTTCCTTCTGGCTTCAGTCAAGCACTATCTTGCCAACGAGTGGGATCGTGAGCAGGCTCAAAGGCGGGGTGGTGGATCAGTCTTTGGCCAGCTCGACCTCGACGATGCAGCTGCCAAGTACTCTGAGCCCACTGAGAGAGTAACCCCCGAGACTGTTTTCGAACGACGCTGGGCTGCCCGAGTGCTTGAAGTTGCTTTGACGAGACTTCGAAAAGAAGTCCAGAAAGGTGCCGGGGAGGAATTCGATCGACTGAAGGGATTCCTCACCGGAGAGAATGTGGGTGTGCGCTATCGCGATGTAGGGCAGGAGTTGGGCATGAGCGAAGAGGCAGTCAAAGTGAGGGTCCACCGGATGCGAAAGAGGTTCGGCCAAATCCTGCGCGATCAGATTGCGGAAACGGTCGTCGACCCTAGGGAAGTTGATCAGGAGATTGGCTATCTGCTGGGTCTTCTTTCTTCTTGAGGTCTTCGTGATCCAGCTGATACGCCGTAGATCGATTCCACGCACCGTGTGGGTCTCATTGCTGGCATCTGCTTCGAACTTGCGACCATGAGTCCGACAGTCGTCGTGCTATAGGCCAGATCAATCTGTAACCTTCAGGCCCGTTCTCCTTTAAGTAAAGGACGTAAGTGTGGTTCTTGCCAAACAGCATCGGAATCTGGAGGAGATACAAGATATGGGACGAGGTACATACGCTCTCAAAGAATCATGGGGTCGCATTAGTCTGGCCAGGTACGCCGCGAGAGCCTTCCTGCTTGTCGGCATTGCTTGGCTCGGTCAAACCAATCCTGCCTTCGCGGCCAAGGAAGAACAAATAGAACTGAAGTGGAGTCAACTAGGAGAGGTTGTCACGGGAAAGAAGGCAACGGTGGCGCTAACCGACGGGGCGATCCTGGAAGGAAGAGTGACGACTGTAGGGGCTGAATCCCTCGCCATCGAGGTCAAGAAGACGACCCATGAGCGGGCCTATCCGAAAGGCCAGAATTCGGTTGGCCGAGGCTTGGTTTCGGTAGTTCGTGTGAAGGAGACAAGCGGCAATTGGAGAGCGATCGGGGTCGCAATTGGTGCGGCGCCAGCGGCTGTTGTCGGCGCGTTTGCTTACCAACTCGCCGAGAACGAAGGGGGTGCCACGTCCGCAACTGGAGGCGCTGTCGCCGGACTGGTCGCAGGCGGGGCCGCGGCAGGATATTTCCTCGGACGCAGCGCCGACACCAAGGTTCTGGTCATCTCCATTGTCTCGGACTGAGTCACCGATCCGTAGGCACCAGCCGCTTGAGTTCTTCGATCCAGTTAAGGACAAACTGTATTTGTGTTGCAGACTCCTGTGTGCTTGCTTTGATCATCAGAAACCGGCGACCGTCCGGCGTTATGTCATAATCACCACGATAAGACCCTGACGTAAAGACCCTCGGTTTGCCTACTCTGAAACTCGGTTGCGTCTGAACAGAAACCGCCATCATGTGCTCCATCGTGTGCTCACCGTCGCGAAAGAAGATCTCTTTGCCATCCGGTGCCCAACGTGGAAAACTGCCACCGTCCGTTGAGATCGGAATGGATAGCCCTTTGGCCGGATAGCGTTTGACGTACACATTGAAGCTCCCTGAACGGTTGGAGGTGAACGCGATCCAAAGTCCGTCTGGAGAGAAGACGGGTCGAAGTTCGTGAAACTGGGTTGCTTGGAAGGGTTCGGGCTTTGAGCCCCCGTCCAACTGAAGCGTGAAAAGGTCAAAATCACCCCCCTCATTCCGCTCTGCAAAGGCCAGCACCTTCCCGTCGGGAGAGCAGAAGAAGGGGAACTGCGCGTGCCCTCTTTCGAAAAGCTGCTCAGCCTGACCCCTGCCGTCCGTGGGTATCCACCATATATCTCGTCCTCCTACAGTCTTTTGCGCAAAGAAGAGCCTAGTAACATGTAACAATTATTATTTCGTATGGTACAATCATGGCATCCTAGGGAGGTATGCCATGAACGCACGCTATCGGGTGACCCTAACGCCGGAAGAGCACCAGGAACTACAAGCGTTGACCAAGAGCGGGAAGACGGGAGCCAAGCGATTTCTCTACGCACGGGCTTTGCTCCTTTGCGATGCGGGTCCGCAGGGTCCGGCTTGGCCGGTCGCCCAAGTAGCGGAGGCGATGGGGGTCACCTCGCGCACGATCGAGCATCTCAAGCAACGGTTTGTCGAGGAGGGTCTGGAGGCAGCTCTGCAGCGTCGGCCGCGGGAGAAGCCCCCACGAGAAGTGATCTTCGATGGGGCTTTCGAAGCGAGATTGATCGCCCTGGCCTGTTCGGAAGCGCCTGACGGACGGAGACGTTGGACGGTGCGGTTATTGGCGGAGAAGGCGGTCGAACTCAACCTCGCACCTCGCCTCTCCCACATGACGGTCCAGCGCGTCCTAAAAAAACGAACTTAAACCTCACCTCCGCAAGTGCTGGCGAATCCCGCCCAAGGAGAGCGCCGCATTCGTAGCCCACATGGAAGATATCATTGCGGTGTACGAACGGTCCTATAATCCCTTGCTTCCCGTCCTCTGCATGGATGAAACCTGTAAACAACTGATCGGGGAAGTCCACGAACCGATCCCCGCTACTCCCGGCAGACCGGCACGATACGACCACGAGTATATCCGCAACGGGGTGGCTCAGATCTTTCTCGAAGTCGAACCGTTGAGTGGTCGTCGTCATGTCGCGGTCAGCGAGCGTCGGACTCGCGAGGACTGGGCCTGGTGGATCAAAGGGATGCTCGACGAACGCTATCCGGAGGCCACTCGGGTCCTTTTGGTGGTGGATAACCTCAACACTCACGCGATCGTCTCGCTTTATCAGACGTTTGAGGCACAGGAAGCCCGAAGGTTGGCCGAGCGTCTTGACATCCACTACACGCCTAAACATGGCAGTTGGCTCAATATGGCAGAGATCGAACTGAGCGCCCTGATCGGGCAATGCCTAGATTGGCGCATTCCTGACCTCGAAACCATGAGCGGCCACATCGCCGCTTGGGAACAAGACCGAAATAATCGGCAGTCGACGATCGACTGGCAGTTTTTCACCGATGATGCCCGGGTCAAATTGAAACATCTTTATCCGAAAATATAACTGTTACAAGGTACTAGTACCATTAGGGCGGCTCCAAACGGGGGATTGAGCGCTAAGAGTCGTCACTGGGGTCAGGAGGCATCGCTCGATCTCGCAAGTCCAGATGGCCCCTTGACGACCTTCCTTGATCCCTAGAATCGCCAGACGCTTGCCGTCCGGGGAAAGCCTCGGCTGAAACAGCTGCATCTGGGTTTCGACAAAGGACTCCTCAACTCCCCGACGATCGACCCAGACTAACCCGTCCTCGGGGTCCGGCAGTCCGGATACATATGCGAGTGCTCCACTCTCGGCGATTGGCACCGCCCCCCAAGCTGCCATCCACACATCATCCAGCACCGGCACAGCAGGCCCCTGAACCTCCAGGGAATCCAGATCGAAAGGTGCCGCCAGCAGGGAGCTGCCCTGAGCGCAAAGCAGGTGCCCGGTGGACACGTAACGGCCCTTCGTACACCTATCCACAAGAATACGTTGCTGGCCAGTGTCTAAGGAGAGCACCCCAATGCTCGGTGTTTCCTGATCGATCTGGAAGAGCACTTCTCTGCCTCCCGGAAGGATCTGGGGCCATTTGATCCTTCCCTCTTCGATCAGTGGTTCCGGAGTACCCCCGCTTGAAGAAACCCGCCAGAGGCCGTCCCACTTACCGAAAATGATCCTGTCATTCTCTCCCCAGCTCCCGCCCCGGCCCACCCCCACCTCGCAGATTGTCAGGGGGTCTCCACCTAAGAGAGATACTTTCTTCAACTCGCCCGTGGCACGTTTGGGATCCGTAAAAAAGCCTACCCACTTCCCGTCGGGGGAGAAAAACGGAGCCCAGCCACCTTCAGTGCCGGGAATCGGGCTAGCTTCAAGTTGATCTGTCGCACGCAGGTACAGCTGCTGGGTATCGTCTCGGGCGGCAGCGTAAACCACTTGGGTACCATCTGGCGATAGCGCCAACGACGGCGCCGCAGGAATAGTTTCACCATCAGGCAGAACAATAGAGAACCGGGTGACAGGTCGTGACCGCTGTTCATCGTAGTCAGGATTCCAGAGGAGAAAGCCGAGGAGCACACCCATCAGGAGAATCAGCAGACCAATCGCGACTGACGGGATGGGATGTCGCCACCAACCCGGTGTCGTTGTTGCCTCCTGCCCCGCAGGTTGGACCCCAAATGACGAGTCCGCCGCATCACTGGTGAGTTCTTCCAAATCGATCCGGACATCCGAAACGTGCTGATAGCGTCGATCCGGGTCCTTGGCCAGCATCTTCCGCACCGTGTGCGGGAGCACAATTGGTGTGCCGTCCAGATAATTCGTGACCGGAGCTGGTGTTTCCTTGAGGATAGCGTCCGAGGTCTCCACCGCAGAATCTTTCTGGAAGGGCTGGACTCCGGTGAGCATCTCGTAGAGGACAACCCCAAAGGAGAAGATATCGGATCGCATATCGACTCTTTGTCCACGCGTTTGCTCGGGGGACATATAAGGTAGCGTGCCCAACCTGACACCTGTTTCGGTTAGCTTGACCCTTCCCTTGCTACCCTTCTCCCCTGGGGGAGTCAATCTCTTAGCGACGCCAAAATCCATGACCTTTGGGTATCCCCCAGCCGTAGTCATGATGTTCGACGGTTTCAGGTCCCGGTGGACGATCTCCTGTTTGTGTGCCGCTTCAATCGCCTCGGCAATCTTTGCCGCTATCTGAAGGGCTTCTTCAAGGGGAAGAGGTCCTTCGCGAAGCTTATCCTCGAGGGTCACTCCCCGGACATATTCCATCGCCATGAAGTCTTGCCCATCGATCTCATGCACGCCGTGGATTTGGCAAATGTAGGGGTGATCCAAGGCGGCAGAGGCTTTGGCTTCTCGCCGGAACCGCTCTCTTGCCGCCTCGTCTTGCTGCATCTTCTGGGGCAGGAATTTAAGGGCGACCTTACGGTCCAGCAAGGTGTCTTGGGCCAGATAGACTTCTCCCATCCCGCCTTCACCGAGTTTTTCCAGGATCTTGTACTGCAAGAGGGTCTGGCCAATCATGTTGAGCGACTTGATCCGGATCACCTAGTCCTTGTACGCCGCGTTATCAAGGCTGCTGCGTTTTTTTCGCGAAGCGACCACAAACGCTATGCCTTCCACCTTCTGCCTTGATCTGGCTGCGCAATCCCCATCTGCAAACGCAGCAGTATTCAGGAAAGGATGTGCTCAGCAGGCTAGCCTACTTCTCATTTCAGAGTCAACCGACCCACCCGCTGGCCCCGCTGGCTTCTGCTCAAGCTTGCACCAGGGCCCTCGCCTGAACTATACTAGCGATCTTTATAGCTAGAAAAGATAGTGTAATTCATGAGGACGGTACAAATGACTTTGGACGAGGATCTGGTTCGGGAAGTCGATCGCGTAGTCCAAAGACTCGGCACTTCAAGGTCGAAGTTTGCACGAGCTGCCTTGAGACAAGCGATTCAGAAGGTGGATGCGGAAGAGATGGAGCGCCGCCAGAGAGAGGGCTATCTGCGCCATCCGGTGCAGCCCGGGGAGCTCGGTGATTGGGAAGACGAACAGGTTTGGATTGACTGATGCGAAGGGGGGAGATCCGCTGGTACCGCTTTGCCAAACCCGATAAGAAGCGCCCTGTCCTGATTCTCACACGGGATTCTGCAATCGAGTTCTTAGGCGAGGTAACGGTCGCTCCTGTCACGAGCACGGTGCGCGAGATCCCCACCGAGGTAATCCTCGGTCGCGACGACGGACTGCAGAGAGACTGTGCGGTGAATCTCGATCACATTCAAACGGTCTCCAAAGGCAGGCTCGGAGCAGTAGTCACTCGCCTAAGCAAGCGTCAAATGGAGCACGTCCAAGGAGCGCTCCTCTTTGCTCTAGGCTTCGCTCCCTTCTAGGTCTAGGGTTGCTCCAGACGGGCACAATCAAGTCACTCAAGTGAGACTCACTTCTGTCCTCCCACCCTACAGAAACGCGGTCTTGTTGAAGACGTAGGGCATCTTTGAGGGATCGCCATCGTAATTCTTCTCCAGGACATCGATGACTCCCTGGGCCGTGCGTCCAGCCATTCCCACGCTGGGGTCCGCGGACAGACGAGTGTTGCGGCCGGCACTGGCAAAATGATGGAAGATCCGAAGCCGGTCCTCCAGCTCGGGATCCTTCAGCGGTGAATCCGGTGGCAGTGGTTCTTGCTCGAACACGTCCAAGGCAGCCCCGGCGATCTTGTTTTCTTTGAGGGCGCGATACAAGGCGTCTCCATCCACTACCGGACCCCGCGAAGTGTTGATAAGGTAGGAAGTAGGCTGCATGGCATCCAGGGCCGCATCGTTGATCAGGTAGTGAGTCTCAGGCGTCAAGGGCACGTGTAGACTAATGTAGTCCGCTTCCGCGAAGGCCTCCTGGAAAGATACCCACCGAATCGTGCTGGCGCGCGTGCTCAAACCGAGCTGATGTTTCTGGTTGAGGAGAGTCTGCACTCCCTCCACGAAATCTCGATCTTCGGGCACCACGTCGCAGCAGAGAATATCCATGTCGAGGCCGGTGCACTTGCTCAGGAAAGCTCTGCCAATCCGACCTACGCCCACGACGGCAACCGTCTTCCCGGTTACCTCATCGCCCAGAAAAGGGAGATAGGGATGCCAAGTGGTCCATCGCTCTTCCCGAACCAGGCGTTCGCTGGGATACAGCTTCCTTGAGACGCAACCCATGATGAAGAAGGCGAACTCGGCGGTCGCGTGGGTGAGTACCTCGGCGGTATGTGTGTAAGGGACTCGATGTCGCTTGGCTGACTCCTCATCAATATTGTCCACCCCCACGGCGATCTGCGAGATCACCTTCAGCGTCCCCTCGCCTGCCTGAAATACCTCCTCATCAATAGGATCGCGCAGGGTCGTGATCAGCGCATCGATGCCAGAGGAGACACGCTCCAGGATCAGGCTTTTCGGAGGGGGATCCATCTGGGGATAAACTTCAACTTCATATCCTCGATCGGTCAGTAGACGCAGGGCTGCCTCCCCGATATCACAGGTAGCAAAGACACGTAAGTTGCTCATGCGTTGTCCTCCAGATATTGCTTGGGAAGCGGCTCCAGTGCCTCGGCGATTCGCGAGACCCCTGCTTCGAGCTTCTCCATCGAGGTGGCGTACGATAGCCTCAGGTATCCCTCTCCGAGCTCACCGAAAGAGGTCCCCGGAAGAAGCGCCACCCCTGCCTGATACAGCAGGTCGTCCGCCAGCTGCGAAGACTTCAGGTTGAACGCCTGAACGTTGGGAAAGACATAGAACGCTCCTCGGGGCAGGCGACAGGAGACTCCTTCGATTTGGTTGAGAAGTTCAACCACCCGGTCCCTCCGCTGGCGAAAAGTATTGACCATCGAGACAACCGGGCTCTGATCACCATTGAGAGCCTGGATTCCGGCGAACTGTGTGAAGGCTGCCGTGCAGGAGTTTGAATTCACCATGAGCTTGGTGATCTGCTCTGCCAGCTGGCGCTTCATGACGCCGTATCCCAACCTCCAACCAGTCATGGCATAGGTCTTCGAAAAGCCATCGAGAATGATCGTCTGATCCTTCATTCCTGGAAAGGAGGCGATGCTGTGGGCTTCCCCTTCGTAGATGATTCGGTTGTACACTTCATCCGAGAGAAACATGATTCCACTTCCTGCAAACCTCTCGACCAACTGTTCCAGATCTTCCTTCAGAAGCACCGATCCCGTGGGATTGTTGGGAGAGTTCAGGATGATCAGCCGAGTCCGATCGTTGGCTGACTGAATCAGCTCCTGAACATCCATACGAAAATCCAGGGACTCCCTCAGCTGCACCGGTACCGGCTGAGCCCCTACGTATCGAATCATCGACTCGTAGATGGGGAAGCCAGGATCGGGATAGATCACCTCGGATCCTTCTTCGGCCAGCGCCAGTAGCGCAAAAAACATGATCGGCTTGGCACCTGGAGTGACCACTACCTCATCAGGATCCACATCGATGTGTCTGGAGCCAGAGATCTCACTGGCGATTGCTTCTCGCAGAGGCAGGATTCCAGCCGAAGGTGTGTAGTGGTGCTGTCCGTCCCGGAGAGCGCTTACAGCGGCATCCACAATCGGTTCCACGGTATCGAAGTCCGGTTCTCCAATCTCCAGATGCACGATGTCTCTGCCTTTCGCCTCCAACGCCTTGGCCTTTGCCAGAACCTCAAAGGCTGTTTCTGTACCCAGACGCGACATTCGTTCGGCCAGAATCATGGCTGATATTGTCAGGGCTGCCCCGCTACGCGTCAAGAGCCCAGCGCCTCCGTCTGCGCCATGAGATGCTTTCGAGCACGCAGGTACCGCGATCTGTCTTTGGTATAATCCACAGGATTTGCCGGCAGCCGCTTGACACGGAGTTGAGGGGCGGTTGACTGAAGCCATGCAAAATCCACAAGGTCCACCTCCCCACAAGGGCGGAGGAATCCATTGAGACGACACCAGGACACCCTCCCCAGCCGGATCGTCGATACACCTTCCGGCGCCCTTCGCATCCAGGCACTGACCACGATGCCTGAGATGAAGGAAGTCGTTCGCTTGGAAGAGGAAATCTGGGGATATGGCCGGCCCGGTGCCGACCTTCCTTATCCGGCCCGTGCCTTGTTCGCTTTTTCGGAGAGCGGAGGCCTGGTTGCCGGGGCCTTCTCCGGAGAGAAGCTAGTAGCCTTCGCGGCGGCCTGGCAGGGCGTCGAGCAGAAATCGCGAATGCGTTACTTGCACAGCCAGCTGGTGGGGGTGCTGACCACACACCGGCACCTGGGCATCGGTTTTCAGCTCAAGCTCTATCAGCGAGACTTCGCACTACTGGCTGGCCTGGATCTGGTCAAATGGACCTTCGATCCCCTGCTGAGCACCAATGCCAATCTCAACCTGAGGAAGCTGGGGGCGGTCATCAGCGTCTATGCCCCCAGTTACTATGGAGACCTGCAGAGTGAGTTCACCGGGGGCCTGGCTTCAGACCGGGTCTGGGTTTCGTGGTATGTGCGTTCTCGGCGAGTCCAAAAACGTTTGACTGCACCCGCCTCCCCTTCCTCAGCCCCAGACCCACCCTCGGTCACCAAGGTCACACCAGCATCGACCTCGGAGCCAGAGTTGGTGTCTTTAACTGACTACGAGTTGGGCCGATCGGATCCTGGCCTGCTTGTAGAGATTCCCGGAGACTTTGGAAAAATCCGAAGTCAAGATCTGAGCCTGGCCCTCGACTGGCAGACGAAGACCCGGGACCTCTTCCTTCACTATTTCGGACGAGGCTACATCGCCAGCGACTTTCTCATTCACCCAGGGGAGCGGACTCGCACATCCTACCTGCTGACATGCTCGGGTCTCGATCAAATCCTGGAACCGGAGCCCTAGTGTTATGTCCCGGAAATTCACCACATAATTCTGCGGACTTGAACGCCGTCTGCTGTGTTGCGCTTCCTCGAAAGACCCAAGGTATTCCTGCTGCGAATACTGACGCTGTGAGTTTGAGTCTATGGGATTCACGACCCTCGACTACGTCGTAGTTCTTCTCTACCTGGCGGGCACCCCCCTCTTCGGGATCTTGGTCGGTCGGGGCCAAAGAAACATCAACGACTATTTCCTGGCGGGTAGGGCCATTCCCTGGTGGATGATTTGTTTTTCAATCGTCGCCACCGAGACCAGCACTCTGACCTTCATTGGTGCTCCAGCCCTCTCCTACGCAGGCAACCTGACCTTCCTGCAGGTCGTCTTTGGATACATCGTGGGGCGGATTCTGGCAGGTGTTCTGTTCCTGCCCGCCTATTTCCGAGGCCAGATCCAGACGGCCTATCAGGTACTGCTCTCGCGCTTCGGGAACCGGGTCAGAAGCTTCTCGGCGCTTCTATTCCTCTTGACTCGTTCCTTGGCCGATGGAGTGAGACTCTTCTCCACCGGCCTGGTTCTCTCTGTAGTCACCGGCATTCCTGACACCTGGGCGGTCCTGCTGATCGGCGCAGTCACGGCCATCTACACGTTCTACGGGGGGTTCCTGGCAGTGGTCTGGAACGATGTCATCCAACTCGCAATCTATCTTGCTGGGGCCATCATCGCCTTTCAGCTGATCTTGGGAAAGCTTCCCGGAGGCTGGTCTGATTTCCTGACTTGGGCGGAAACTTCGGACAAGCTATTGGTCCTGGACCTCAGCTTCAGTCTCAGCTCCCCCTACACCTTCTGGTCGGGTCTGATCGGAGGCGCCTTCCTGACGCTTGCGACCCACGGGACGGACCAGATGATGGTCCAGCGTTACCTTGCGACTGGCTCGCTACGCCGGAGCCAGATGGCGCTCGTAGCCAGTGGCGTGGTCGTCTTCCTTCAGTTCTCGCTCTTCCTCGTGATCGGAGTGATGCTCTACAGGTTCTATCAACTGTTCCCACTCGAGAGTCCGCTGGCGCAAACCGACCGAATCTTTCCGACTTTCATCGTTCAGGAAATGCCTCCCGGAATCTCGGGACTGATCATCGCCGCCATTTTTGCCGCCGGCATGTCAACACTCAGCAGCTCCCTCAACTCGCTGGCTTCCTCGTCGATCCATGATTTGTACAAGCCCTATGTCCGAAAGAGACGCTCGTCGGAACCAGGTCCCACCGACGAAACCAACCCCTCACGCGAGCTAAAGGTGTCGCGGATCTTGACGCTGGTCTGGTGTGGTGTGGTGATAGCGATCTCTCTGCTGGCTCGAAACTGGGGATCGGTGCTCGAAGTGGGCTTGACGATCACCAGCATCACCATGGGCAGTGTCCTGGGAATCTTTGCTCTGGGTTCCTGGTCCACGCGAGTCAGAGAGACCGGCGGTCTGGTCGGCATGGTCTCAGGATTACTGGTTATGGTAACGGTTCACACAAGCGGCGCGGTCGCCTGGCCTTGGTACGTGCTGATCGGATCATCGGTCACTTTCGCCGTTGGGATGCTATCGGCGATGATCAATCCTCGCCGTTGAATCCAACACCAGCAGTGACCGGAATGCTAAGAATTCGGGAAGCCTGAAGCGCGATCGGTCTCCAGGCCAAATTCTTCCTTACTGACAGGCTACTACCTGCCGGGCTCAGTCGAAAAGACGCGCCTCTTCCTCGTAGCCTTCTGCGCGCAGCCGCTCCTTGGGAATAAACCGAAGGGACGCAGAGTTGATGCAATACCTGAGACCCGTAGGACCGGGTCCGTCGGGGAAGACGTGGCCCAGATGAGAGTCTGCGTTCTTACTGCGGACCTCGGTCCGAACCGTAAAGAAGCTTCGGTCCTGCTTTTCCACAACGCCCTCTGAATCGATTGGCTTACTGAAGCTGGGCCAACCCGTACCCGACTCGAATTTGCTCTCGGAGCTGAAAAGCGGCTCACCACTGACAACATCCACATAGATTCCCTCTGTTTTGTTGTCCCAGTACTCGTTTCGAAAGGGTGGCTCGGTCCCGTCCTTCTGTGTCACGCGGTATTGAATCTGGGAGAGGCTGGAACGCAGGGTAGCATCGTCCGGCTTCTGGTATTCAACTTGGGTCTCAGTCTTTGGATTCATCTCGGATACCTCGAATCGATTCTCGTTGTTTTTCCAGGCCTTTTCAAGAAACTGATCTCGTCCGGATCCGTATCGATAGTAGCGATAGCGAATCGAGTGGTTCTTGTAGTAGTCCTGGTGGTACTCTTCCGCCCGATAGAACTTCTCCAGTGGGCTGATTTCAGTGACTATGGGCTTGTCAAACACACCGGACGCGGCCAGTTGCTCCTTGGACTTCTCGGCGATCTGCTTTTGAGTCTCATCATGATAGAAGATTCCGCTTCGATACTGTGCTCCACGATCCACGAACTGCCCACCCTCATCGGTGGGATCAACGTGCTTCCAGAATACGTCGAGCAACGCTGAGTAGCTTACTTTAGCCGGATCGAAGATTACCTGAACCGCCTCTGTATGGCCCGTCCTTCCCGAGGAAACCTGCTTATAAGTGGGATTGACCTCGTCTCCACCAGCATAGCCTGAAATCGCCTCAGAGACTCCCTCAATCTTTTCAAAATCCGCCTCAACGCACCAGAAGCACCCACCCGCAAACGTGGTAACCGCCTTCTGGGAGGAATCGGCTCCAGAGGCGCGAGCCTCTGCTGTGTGCTCCGAGCGATTCTGGAAAACTACGGCAGCCAGCAGAAGAAAAGCGGTGATGAAAACGACCGATCTCATTTGAACTCGTCTATCTTGCATCTGGTTAACCTCCTTTAACTCATAATCCTTTCACGACCTTCTGATGGAATAGTTCGTGATATGGCTCATTTGTTACGTTCGGAATGCAGAAACATCTCCCCTGAGCCTTGGTTGTGATAGGATCAGGGCAATCTCATTTCCCAAGTGGAAGCCTAAAGAGCTAGAAAGCGGCTCGTATGACCAGGGCTTACTTTAGTACCGCTATCGTTGGGCTGGCGTTCTGTGCGTACTCTTTGGGATCAGGTCGAAACCTGCTGCTGAATCCCAATTTCGAAGTCGATACCAGTGCCTGGGTGGTGGACCCCGGCACCAGCCTATCTCACGTTCCCGACGAAGGGGACCTGACACCGGATGGTGCCGCCCAGCTCGAGGGTGGAGCCGATCTTGGAGAGGAAGGAGTCCTCTTTGCAAGGCTCTTCCAATGTCACTAGTGTCCAATCATAAGTCAAATAGATTCAACTGGTTACATGAACCTCCCTGGTGATTCCTGTAATCGAAGCTGGTAAGTACTTGAATTAATGGGGTTTTCTCGAAAACAGTCAGGCTGAGAATCTGTAGAGTTGTGTAGAGGCTCAGCTCCAATTTCAGGCGTTTTTTCAGGATGGCAACGAGGATATACACGGAGATGGCGATCCAGATCTGAGTTTTGACGGCGTTCGGAGAAGTCCCATAGAAGGCTTTGATGCGCAGGTGTTGCTTGATCCATTTGAAGAAAAGTTCCACGCGCCAGCGGCAACGGTACAGCTGGGCGACAGTGAGGGCAGTCAGGGAAAAGTTGTTGCTCAAGAAGACCAAGTGTTTTTGGGTCTCGGCGTCGTAGTAGCGGACTCGTCGGAGTTTGTCGGGGTACTTGTTGGCCGTGTAACGGCCGCTCAGGACCCCGGTTTGATCGCTTCTTAGCCCGATGCTCTTGTCGACACGATGGGAGTACAGACGGCGGAAATTCAGGCGCTGGTGGGCACGAATGATGAAGAAACCGGAACTCTGGTGCAGCCGATAAAGACGTGCGAAATCGAGATAGCCGCGATCCAGGATGTAAATGGAGCCGGGTTGGACCAGCAGATAGTCGAGGATATTGACGTCGTGAACCCGCCCCTCGGTGACCTCGACAAAGGTGGGGATGTTGCCACGTAAGTCGAGCAAAGTATGCAGTTTGATGGCTCCTTTGCGTTTGCGGAAGCGGGCCCAAGGGAACACCGAAAGACACAGATCGATGGTGGTGGAATCGAGCGCGTAGACCGTTTTTTCCAGTTCCACGGCAAAGGGCTCGCCTGCGTACAAAGTCCGTGCCTCTTGGATCAAGACTTGAGCGAAATCGGCATAAATGCGCCAATCCCGATTCTCGTTGGTATGGGCCAAAGAGCTGCGGGCCACGCGGCCTCGAATTCCCATGTGGTAGAGTCTGCCTGCAACCGAACCTAGCGTGGCTTCGATATCCCGCAGACTCTCGCGATAGGTCAGCTGGGCGAAGACCATACACAGCCACTGCTTCCAGCAGGAGAAGTCTTTTATCTTGTAATCTCCTCGGTAGCGTTGAGCACAGAGTTGAAATTGATACCTGGGGACGCAATCCATCAGCTGGGCAAAGACGGTTCTGCGCATATCCATCTAGGCATCCTATCGGCTTGCAGGCCACAGGATTGGAGAACCGGGTCGGCACCTGCCACAGTTTCATATCAAAAAGTATCGAAAAAATTGGATTTCGATGTTAAAACAATTCTTACCAGTAACTTAGAGTTGTGCGATAGAACAACGTTTGGACACTAGTGTTCCAATGTATCGATGTCAGTGCCCAGCTTCCCGGCCAGTCCTACGAGGTTGGCGGATCCATCAACCCGCTGAATTATTCACCCGAATCCTGTCTGATCTTCACCGGCTTCTACTCCGACCGCGAATGCCTCAATCTCATCGGTCGGCAAGATTTCCTTCTGCCCAGCGTCCCGACTGGCATCTGGAGCAGACGCGTCACCAAGACCGACCCCATCCCCAATACTACCCAGGGGATCAGCTTCTCGATGGATTGCCGTTTTGCCTCGGATACGCCGTCTCCTGAGACTCGTTTCGATGATGCGATCGTGCGTCCTGCGGCAAGTCCGTTCACGATGTATCCCCAGCTGGCACTGGGAGCGGGATTCGATGTGATCCTTTTCGTTACGAACATGAGCGACCAGAACTGGACGGGGCGTGCCGAACTGGATGCCGGCAGTTGGCCCGAAGACCGGACCTGGACCCTGGACGGCATCGATCAGACTGGAAACTCCGGGTTCGACCTGGAGCTTGCCTCGCGAGAGACGAAACGAGTTGAGCTGGGAAGCAGTCAAGGGCCTTTCTCGGGTTGGCTCGAGATTACACCAAACGGTGAAGCTAGAGCAGAGGAACTGGCCACGGCTTTCTTTTACAATTTTACCTCGGGCGACAAGTTGGCAGACTCAACGGGGGTCGCGCCCGCTGCCCTGACGGCGGCGGTCTGGTTCCCGGTAGCACGTCGCCCCGGCTTGAACACCGGGCTGGCGATTCGCCGGCCTGAGGCTCCGGTGCGCTACTCCCTCTACGACAGCGCCGGAATACACCTGGAGACCGTCACCAGGGAAGATTTTCAGGGAGCCCAGTTCTTCAACGAAGTCTTCTCTGGAGTGCCGGCGAGCTTCACTGGATCGGTGAAGGTCGAATCAGACAGGGGCTTTTATCTGACCGTTCTCAGACAGGAGATACTCGCGGGCGCCGAGCTGAGTTTCCAGCTGACGAGCATCCCCGCGACGCCCGTGCCAATTGAGCTGGTTGATTCGAACTCCGACTAGGACTAGGAAGGCCTTGGATCCGCTAGTTCCGATCCGGTCGATTCAAGCTTTCCATGGATACTCCCGTCCTGGCCTATCCGAAAGTCTTCAGAAATTCGGCGCTCTTGCGAACCGCCTCTTCGACCGGAATAACACCGGCGAAAGCCTGGTGCACCGTGACGAAGCCGACATAGGTGATTTCGTCGAGACCCAGAAAGACCTCTTCGAAATCGACGCCCCCTTCCTCCCAGAGACCGATGTGCTCAGCTGGCACCTGTCCCCGTTTCCAGGTGCGCATGAGCACGGAGCCCTCAGGGTCCAAGCGGTGGTTCTGCACGTAGACATTGAAGAGGAAGGGTTCGAGCCGTCGTATTGCTTCTCTTCCGTAGTCCTCTCCCGCGACCATCCAGTTGGCGGGTTCGTAGATGATCCCGAAGTTAGGTCGATCTACTCTCTCAAGAACGCTCAAGGATCCCTCCAGGGTCTCAAACAGACTTGCGCAGTGCGATTGGTGAGCGAGTCGAATTCCCCGCTCAGCCGCCTGGTCTGAGGCCCGTTGCGCCCAGGGGATGTCTTCTTCCTTCTTCATGCAGATGCGGATCAGATCAGACTCGAGTACCGCGGCCAGGTCCAGATAAGGGGTGATGTTCCTCAGGCCGTCGGGACCGTGTGCATCGTTCCTGGGAACGGCAAAGTCACCCGTTGTCATGGATACTTCGAGACCCGCTTGTCCAATGAGCTTCTGTGCCTCCTGCGTCTCCGCTGACGGGGTCTGAATGCCGATCTGGGAGGCGCGCATGCAGAGAGCCTCGTACCCATGCTTCAGGGCCAGCTCAATCAGCTGCGGCAACTTCAGGTCTGCCTTTTCCTTGGAGCTAAACGATTCAGCGACGCGAACCGAGAGGGAGAGCTTCATCTTGCCTCCTGCCCTGTTCCTGCTCCTACTCAAATGAGCCGCAAGGCTGGTTGACGGCCAGCACCCTGGCCCGATCAAGATAGGCGAGCGATCAGTGTGTCAGGTAGTCCATGCGGCCTCCGTCGACCGTCAAGGTTTGGCCCGTGATAAAAGCGGCTTCGTCCGATGCAAGAAAGCTGATCAGGCTGGCGATCTCCTCGGGTTCACCGGTTCGCCGAAGCATGCTCCTGTCTGAGAAGACGCGGAGCATTTCATCGATCTGCTCCTGGGTTTTTCCCTCAAAGGGCATATCCGTGTTGATCAATCCCGGGCAAACGGCATTTACGCAGATGCCATGGGGTCCCAGTTCGAGGGCAAATCTCTTGCTCAGGTTCAAGACCGCAGCCTTGGTAGCGCCATAGAAGGTAGTCCCCGCAAAGGATGTGCCCAGGCCAGCGATTGAGGAGAGGTTGATGACCCGGCCAAAACCGGCCTCAATCATCGCGGGAACGACCGCAGCCGTGCACTGGATCACGCCCTTGACGTTGGTTCGCCACATTGAATCGAACTCCTCTTCGCTGTAGTGCGTGAGATCCCCGAGGCGTACAATTCCAGCGTTGTTCACGAGAATACTGATGGGTCCCAGAAGGTCAGCCGTCTGTTTGACCATCTCTGCGACAGCCGATTTGTCTCCAACATCGGCGCAGACCGCGATCGCACGTCCTCCCTGGCGGCTAATCTGCTCGACAACTTCCTCAGCTGAGGCTTCTTGCCGCTGGTAGTTGACAGCCACCGATGCTCCCTCTTGGGCCAGCTTCAGCGCCGTTGCCCGTCCGATGCCGCGGGAGCTTCCCGTGACCAACGCCACACGTGTCTTTAACTTTTCAGAGGCCATGTCGGCTATGAGACTTTTTGAGTCGTCCCTTCAGCTGCTGCCTGGTAGGCGGCGAAGACGACCCTGAGGACCTGGAGGCTCTCCTCCGAAGTGATAGGAGGTTCTGCCAGTCCCCGAGCTGCATTGACGGCGTCCTCTATCATCACATGATAAGTATTCGGCTCGACCTCGTAATGGTACGACTGCACACCCTTGGGAGCTTCCGGATGGGTCGAGGCCCAGGTCATGGGTGGACCGGCGGCAAGATCAAAGCGCAGCCAACCATGGGAACCCCAGACTGCTACCAGGGTACTGTAGCCCCTATTCAAGTAGTAACCTGTGTTCAGAGTACCGACGGCGCCGCCATCAAGCCGAAAGGCCAATACCGCCGAGTCCTCGACTTCAATCGGCTGCCCCCCGACGTTCCTGGTGAACCCGGTGACCTCCGAGATCCGGTCCCCCGCGATGAAGTGAACCAGATCCAGATAGTGGAGGCCGTGATAGATCAGCTTACCACCGCCGGCTCTCTCCTGAGATGCCATCCAGGTCTTCCAATAGGCAGGCTTCGTCAATCGGGTCTGGTCTGCTACCAGGTGCACGGAGGTGCCGTACAACTTGCCCAGCAACCCTGATTTCACGAGCTCACGTGCTCTTCTCGCCGGACGACTGACGCGATTGGTCAGGCCCAGCATGACCTGAAGACGCTTGGATTGAGCCAGACGGACCACTCTCTCGAAATCCTCCAACCTGACACAGGCGGGTTTGTCGGCAAGAATGTGTCCTCCTGCCTCCAGTACCGCCTCCATGACGGGAGGGGTGTGGTGTGGTTCCAGAGCCAGAAGCGCGAGGTGGGGTTTGATCTCTCCCAACATCTGCTTGTAGTTGGTAAAGCTTTGATAACTGGATGCTCTTGCTCCGAGCAACTCCTGTGCCTTGGGCAGGAAATCTCCCGAGGGATCCGCGGCAGCCACCATCTCGACCCCATCCAGGACGCCCAACGCCTTGGTGAAGCTGCTCAAGTGCTGGCCTCCCGGCTCGGTGATGAGTCCAACCCGGATCTTTTCGGCTTCGGCGCCGGCTGATACCACTGAAGAGGGTTTGGAAGAGTGAGCCGCGGCCGAGAAGCCATCCAGATCGGCTGCTGCTAGACTGCCTCCCAGATAGCCGGCTTGCTTGAGGAATTTTCTCCGATTCACGTCAGTCCTCCTCTCGGGCTTTTGGCTGAGGGGTATCTTGTATCACAAGCCAAGTGGATCGACCAGGCTGGACCGTTCAGCTGGACACTTGGGTGAGGATTGGGCCAGACTCCGCTGGCGTGCCTACCCTTGCCTTGAGTCGAGCCGAAGGCTCGCAGAAAAAAGACTTCGGCCCGGAGACCAAAGCCACGCTGCCAGTTTCACGAGTGAATTGAACACGAGTGGACTGAAAGAGTTCTGCAAAACCAGCTGACCGACGCGCCTCCCGATCGACTAGATTTCTCCGTGTCCGGAGATGACCAGACCGAGGGTCAACGTTCCCACCTTCTTCACCACCATCCACTGGTCCATTTCATTGCGCATCAGCTTGGGTTCCGAGATCTCGTCATACACAGGAAAAAGACTGAGCGCTGCCGGATGCTGGCCCTCTGACGCTTTGCTACTGTGTTCGGCCAGCTCGTCGTGGCTGTACTTCAGGTCGGCTTCGGTGTCGGACGCAGCGGGCGTCAAGAGCAGAAAGTCTCGATAAAGACTGACTCCCATGTGGTTCCCGTCGGCCGGCTGGACTCCATAACGCAGTGTGTAGACCCCTGCTACAACCCGGTTATCCTTGTAATCGGACCAGTCCAGGGGATAATGAACCAGACCTATCAGGGTCCCTTCTTCCAGTTGTCCGAACCCCACGCCTAGTTCAGTCGAGGCCTGCTCCAGCAGCGGCAGCTCAGGACGGAGCCAGAACTCCGCCACGACTTCACCACTCTTGAGAACACGAAACCCGTTCTTATCCAATACTGCGACAATACTATCCGAGACGCCCTCGGCTGGTGCGGCTTCGAACGGCTCTACCGTCAGGTCTGCCGCCTCAAGCCTGGAAACGATTTCTGGGCTGAGACCCAAGAAGGAAAGAATCCCCAGACCCAGAAGTCCGGTCAAGAATCGATAACCATTGGCAAAATAAAATTTTCCCATCCTTGTCTTCATCTCTGAGAGCCCGAGCGGAAGGGTGGGCTCGGAACAGAACGAGTTGAGCCCGGACGATAAACGAAGCCGTCTAGCGGCGGCTTCCTGTCCAATACTGCCCAGGTGATGCTCGCGAGTCTCGTCGAGGACGAAACCTGCAGATCACATGCTAGCGAGAAAATGTTCCGACGAAAGCGCCTCGGCTTCCGAAGGTGGACCAGCTGCCGTTGAGACCTTTTCCTTTGAACTGATGCATCAAGGTAAAAGCCGGCTTCGCCTGGGTCACCTCGGTCAGCGGGGGATAGTACACCTCTTCGTTCCCACAGATATGATCCCCATGATTCAAGGCCCGAGTCTTGAGCTCGACCACGTTCCCAGCCTTAAGACTAGCGAAGGTCCGAGCCTTTCCGAACTGAATCTCGATTGGTGCTGCCTCGATCCGGACGACATCCTGAAGAAGATCACCGGACTCGGCCCGGGCTAGATCGACCAGGGCGTCGCGCTGTTCTGCGCTGGCTCTTTCGTCGACCACGATGATGGCTTTGGTGGTTCGA
This sequence comes from Acidobacteriota bacterium, assembly GCA_965219005.1. Classification (GTDB taxonomy): domain Bacteria; phylum Acidobacteriota; class UBA6911; order RPQK01; family JAJDTT01; genus CAUZIZ01. The sequence goes on from CBDCMS010000004.1 coordinate 2,830,475, forward strand.
TCGACGGCAAACGGATCTCCCAACGTCGCCTTGGACCTGACGACGGTGAGAACGCTCAAGCCGTCGAGAGACACTCCACGCCAGCTACCTTCCCGAACTCGCCATGCCAGCATGCCTTCCTTGCCCGTCAGGTTCACCTCGGCATTTGCGAAACACGGCCCGGTGTAGACATCTCCCGTACGGACCTCTAGATAGTCGCCGCTGATGGTGGCGTCGCGCGCCGACAAGGGCAGCGTCCAGAGCAGACAGATGCCGAGTAGAACGATTCCCTTTTTCATAACCATGGCCCCCTTTTAGCTAAACTCCAAGATCCAAAAATCAAATCCCAATCCCAGATAGGGCTGTCTTCAGTCTTGGGCTTAGTCTACCAGATTGAGGTGATCCGTACGGGTAGACGTCAGGCGCCGCCTCCGAGCGACTTCGAGCTCAAGAGATTTGGCTCAAAGTGCCTCGTAGCAGTGCCTTTCCGATTGGCAGCCTTCTTCGTTGCAAACCTTGCCATCCGGACCCAGACAGTTCATGGTATGCGTACACCAGAAGAATGCGTCATTGCTGGGTGGAACCGTCGGGTCTGGCGCTGCTTCTACGAACATGCCCTTCCAGCGGAGACGGCGGCACAGTTGAAACCTGATCTTCTCAATATCCTGCATGGCTCAGATCTCCTCCATTCCGGCCGCGCGTAAGACAGCCCGCTTTACCGCAACTCGAGCCAGTTGGATCTTATACTTGTTGCGGCTGAGAGGGGTGGCACCTGCTACCGCTGCCTCGCCTGCTCTCATTGCAGAATCCGTGTTGACGGACTTGCCTTTCAATGCCTGGCCGGCACTCTTGGACATCCAGGGAGTGGGAGCCACGTGTCCCAGAACCACGTTTGCGTCCTTGACGGTGCTGCCACTCATATGAAGTGACACAGCCGCGGCGGCCAGCGGCCAATCGAGTGCTTCCTTCTCACGGACCTCGTAGGTGGCATTCTTGCCACCCGTCGCAACTGGAACCAGGATATCCGTCACTATCTCGTCTGCTGCCAAGACATTCTCGGATTCCTCGTCCCTAGAAGGAGCCCGATAAAAGCCTGCCAAGTCCACTGTTCGACCACCTTTGGGGCCAAGGATATTGACCTTTGCACCCAGTGCGACCAAAGCCGGGGCGAGACTAGAAGGGTTCACAAAATAAGCGGGCCCTGCGCCCAGGATGGCGTGGTAGCGGTTGTCGCCGTCTGGCACCATCGCCTTGCCCTGCCACTTGGCAAGAAGCCCGAAGCCGTGGCGGTAGTACCAGCAACGAGGGCGCTGGCAGAGATCACCTCCAACCGTTCCCATCGATCGGATCTGGGCACTTCTGACACCATCGACTGCCTGTTGAAGCGACGGGTAGTCCGATTGGACTCGGCTATTAGCCTCGAGATCATCCAATTTCAGAAGAGGGCCGATCCTCAGACCGCTTCGGCTGTCATAGCTGATGCCGCCCAGTCCATCCACAGACTTGATGTTGACGACACGGCCCGGTGTAACAACCTCATCCTTCATCAGGCTGAGCAGATCCGTACCTCCGGCCAAAATCGCCGTCTCACCTGCCTTACTGCTCAGAAGTTTGACAGCGTCTTCCCTGGTTTCGGGGCTTGCGTACTCGAAAGCTCGCATTAGGCTGATCCTCCTTTCGCCAAGGCGCCCAACACCCGGTCGGGTGTCAGGGGCAGGTAGGGTACACGGACGCCGATGGCATTAGCCACCGCATTCGAGATTGCGGCACCCGTAGATATGACAGGAGGCTCTCCCAAACCGATCACGCCGCGCTTATCGTGACGCTCCCCGGTCATCATATGCACCTCCAACTTTCCTACATCTCCAATACCGGGCAGCTTGTAGAACTCCATGTCAGCGTTCAACATGCGTCCGCTGACTGGATCCAGGATCTTCTCTTCCATCAAGGCGTAGGCAGCGCCCATGATCAGGGCCCCGAAGACCTGACTTTCTGCGGTCTTCAGATCGATGATGAGACCACAGTCCTGAACTGCCACGACTCGGTTAAGTTTGACGATACCGGTCTCGACGTCCACTGAGACATCAGCCATCTGGACTCCACCCACGCCGCTGTCGTTCAGTTTTCCCGGTCCGGGATTCTTGCCTGAAGCGGTGATCGGAGTGGGGCCAATACGAGCAGCTGCCTTTCGCCAGGAAAGACTCCGATCCGGGTTGCCCTTGACCTGAATCGTCCCGTTTCCTATCTCCAACTGGTCGGCTGGCACATCCAGCCCGGGTGCGACCTTCTCGAAAACCTGGGCCAAGGCATTCAGCGCGGCGCGTCGAGTAGAAGAGCTCACTCCGCCGACGGTGGTGCTGCCACCTGAGCCCCCGGATGCGGGGTAGCGGCTATCACCAATGTGGACTTTGACGTCGTGAAGACCGAGGCCGAAGGTCTCGGCCAGCACCATCGCGATCACGGTTTTGGTGCCGGTGCCAAGGTCCTGGCTGCCTAGCTTGGCTTCCACGTTTCCGTCGGGATAAACGACGACCTCACAATTGCTCTGGTGGGCGCGGCCACCCCAGGTGTGCAACGCCAGGCCCATGCCCTGCTTGATCGGGCCCTTCCCTTCTCCACGAGGATGCCATTTCTCCTTCCATCCGATCAGCTCAGCACATTTCTTGAGCTCCGACTCATAGATGTCGGCTCGCTCACCCATCAGATTGACGTTTTTCAAGAAGAAATCGAGTGGCTCCATCTTGAGAGCCGCAGCCAGATCCTCCAGCGCCGACATTGTCAGGAAACAGGCTTGGGGGTGATTGGGAGCCCTCCAGGCACGCGCCGTGGCCGAGTTCGTCACCACCGAAATGTGTTTCTGACTCCGATTTGGGACCTCTACCACGTAGGGCAGTGGCGGGCTGCCGCGGGATCCGGAAATGCCCCCCGATCCCCAAGATTCTGAGGCCCAGTACGTGAGCGTTCCGTCCTTCTTGGCGCCCACCTTGATCAGGGCGTAGGCCGAGGGACGATCCCCCGCCACAGCCAGTTCAGAGTTTCGCTCCAAGAAAAGCTTTACCGGAGCCTTCGCCTCTTTGGCCATTTCGGCGCAATCGATGCCCCAGCGGTCGGCACTGAACTTGCTGCCGAAACCGCCCCCCATGTACTGGGTGAGAACCCGAACATTGGAAGTGGGAATCTCGAGCTTATCGCCGAACTGTCCTGGCAAGCCCGAAACTGCCTGGGTCGAACACCACGCCGTAAGATGATCCGAATCTTCCCACTCACATACCTGCCCATGGGATTCCATACAGCAGTGGGCAATGGCCGGAAGGCCATAGTAGCCTTCAATCTTGACGTCCGCTGCTGCCGCTGCTGCATCTGGATCGCCGGTAGACTCCTCCTTGGCAACTTCCGAGCTGGGAGCCTTGTCCTTGTGTTCTTCGGTGACAAAGTGGGGGTGTAGATCGTATTCGATCAAGATTGCCCGGACGGCGTCGTCCGCCACTTCCTCGCTGGTCGCTGCAACTACTACTATTTCGTCCAGCTCCCACTGAATCTCGGTTCCGACGTCCTGGATGACTCGAACCGATTTGACACCCTTCATGCTCCTGGCGGCAGAAATGTCCAGCTTGGTGATCGTGGCATGGGCATGAGGACAGCACAGGATCTTCGCAAAGAGCATTCCTGGACGGTTGATGTCGTACGAATATTTCGCGTGTCCTGTGGTCTTATCAGGCCCGTCGAGCCGTGAGGTGCGGGTACCAATGTGCCTTCTCTTGTTGGGTGCTGGCCAGTTGTATTCAGGCATTCCTTTCGCCTCCCTTCAGAGCTTTTGCCGCCTCCAAAACGGCTGGCCCCATCCCGGCGTAGGTGCCACAGCGGCAAAGGTTACCTCCCAATCCCTTGTGAACCTCCTCCATCGTGGGATCCGGGTTTCCATCCAGGAAGGCCTTGCAGGCGACGATGAAACCCGGCGTGCAGAATCCGCACTGCTGAGCATCGTTCGCGATAAAAGCTTCCTGCAAAGGGTGGAGCTGCTCCGGCGAGCCCAGTCCTTCGACTGTAACGATCTCCTGGCCCTGAACTTCGATCGCCAGCACACTGCAGGCGTAGACCGGTTTTCCACTGAGAAGCACGGTGCAGGCTCCGCAGGTTCCCCGATCGCAGACCTTCTTGGCTCCGGTCACGTCCAGCCGATTACGCAAGGCGTCCAGCAGCGTTGTCCGGGGCTCAACTTCCAGCGGCCGTAGCTTCCCATTGATCTTCAGCTGAACCGAGACAGCACCGGGCCCCACTACCTTGCCATGGGAAGAAGCTTCTGCCTGTGGTCCCATGGTAGCGATCAGGCCCGTGGTCAGAGCACCCGTCGCTCCCCCTCTCAGAAAGTCGCGTCTCGAGAGGTCCGACGCCAATTGCTCTCCTATCTTTTCTTTCGCCATAGCTCCTCCTTCACAAGCTGTAGTTGGCAGGAAACAATTCACTCACTATAGGGTTTGACAACACGCGTTTCAACCGAAAAAGGACGAGCCTGGGGAAAACCGAACCTGGCGCCAGCAGGCGCCAGCTTGGCCCTGTGTCCAGACAACAGAGACGCTGCTCAACTTTGAGGAAAGACGGCAGCAGTTGCTGTGGAGGCGGAAGGCAGAATCTGTATACCGAAACAATACGAAACGGTTTGCTGAGGGATGCTGGAAGAACGGATGGGGGGGGGCAACACCCTCACCGAAACAGCACCAGACGAAATGCCCCTAAACCCAATGTAATCGGGTCCCCTAGCGGAGCCCGTTACTTCGAGTGGGAGTTCTTTCGAATCTGATGGCGACGTTTGCGGCGGAGCTTCCCCCGCCGTTTCTTTTTCTTTTTGAGTACGCTACCCATTACTTCGGTCCTCGACCAAAAGCCTATCCTAGCAGCAAACCCTCACTTTGTGAAGTCGTCCGAGCAATCAACCGATGCCTGGTTACAATCGGGAGACTTTAGGGTAAGCTTGCTTCCAGTGCCCCGCAGAGCGCTGCCGAGCGCCATAACGTGCTCTGTCGAGTAAGGGGAAATGACAGCATGAACGATCCCAAGCCCAAGAAGCGCTCCTTGATCATGGCCGGCGGAGGCGTGAAGGTGGCATTGCAGGCCGGGGTTCTCCAGGTCTGGCTCGATGAGGCAGGTCTGAGCTTCGATCATGCCGATGGAGCCAGCGGCGGAGTCTTCAACCTGGCCATGTATTGCCAGGGAATGAATGGCACCCAGATAGCCGACAACTGGCGTAACTTCGACCCCAATCTGGGAATCGAGTTCAACTGGCAACAATACGCCAATCTCTTTTTCGCCGAATCCATGTTCAAGCTGGATAGTTTCCGTGAGAACGTCTTTCCGCGCTGGGGACTGGACTGGAAATTGATTCGAGAGACACAGCGAGAGGCTACCTTCAACGTCTATAACTTCAGCAAGCACGAGTTGGAGGTAATCACCCCCGACCGGATGACGGAGGATTTCCTGGTTGCATGCGTTTCACTACCCATGTGGTTTCCCCCCGTCATCATCAACGGTGAGACCTACATCGACTCGGTCTACATCAGTGATGCCAACATCGAGGAGGCCATCACACGGGGTGCAGATGAGCTCTGGATCATCTGGACCGTGAGCGAGCGAAGTGAATGGCACAACGGCTTTCTAGCCCAATACTTTCAGATCATCGAGACTGCCGCCAACGGGCACTTCAGGCGGATCATCCGGCGCATCGAAGAAAACAATGCCGCCTTGGCTGAGGGGCGAAGTGGTGAGTTCGGCCGCCATATAGAACTCAAGATTTTGAAGTCGGAAGTGCCCCTACACTACCTCTTGAATCTCAGCGCTGATCGGGTCGTGGAGGCCGTGAACCTGGGAGTCCTGCGTGGGCGCGAGTGGTGTAAGCAGGAAGGGATCGCGTTGTTGGACGCTCAGCCGGACTATCCAATCGACGTCCATACAACTCTAACCAAGCTGAGCTTCAGCGAGGAGATGAAGGGCTACCTGGACTTCGGAGAGACGGACTATCACCGTGGACACGACGCGGGGAAGCGGAAGAAGTCTTACGTTTCTTTCAACCTCACGATTCGGGTGGACGGCGTCAACCGTTTTATCACTCGCCCTCTACACGAGGCGGCAGCCGAGGGCTACCTCACCTGTGAGAGTCTGGGAGGCCAGCTCCCTGTCGAGCAAGGTATCTTCAACCTGTTCGTCGATGAGGCGGACCCGGACGAGAAAAAGATGCTGTATCGGCTTCACTTTCGGCACGGCGATGGGGAGCCTCTTACACTCACGGGTTTCAAGGAGATCAAGGACGATCCAGGCCTGGATCTGTGGAGTGATACTACCACACTGTACACTCGGATCCTCAAAGGCCATGTGACACCCGACCAGGATTCAGATGCCGAGGTTCTGGCGTCCGGAATCCTCAGGATCCATCTGCTCGACTTCCTGAAGCAGCTCAGTACCTTTAGAGTCGAGGCTCCTAGCCTCGCCGATCGCACCTCTGCACTAGGCCGCTTTGGCAGACTCTTTCTGGGCAAGCTCTGGGATGTCTACGCCAAAGAAGTGCTTTCGGTCAGTCCTTTCTAATCTGCCAGGCTCGGAGCAGCGCTCAGCCACTCAGGGGGAAACTACAGGTCGGGGATAGGGGAGATTGTGCTGTTGTCCAGCTCTCTCCTCGGAATCTGGGTTCATATTGCAGACACGTCAAGTCGTTCGCGGCTCTGTCGGACTTGGCTTCGTAATGCTGGCAGTCTATTCGTGCACGGCAACACCTCTTTCCGAACACTGTTCACTGATCACTTCACCACTGCTCACTATTCAAGTTTCAGCGTAGCTGCTCTCAACTCTACCGTTGCGGTAGGCGAGGTTCGCCAGGTGGGCGTCGGCGGCTACCTTTACGCCTACTTCCGCAGGAGCTCTGGGTCGGCTGCGGCTACGAATGCAGTCAACCCAATCCTGCAGGTGTAGCTGCGTCGACGCGGGGGGATTATAGAAGTCGGCGCCTCGGGAACCGCGACCCAGGATCATGTGTGAGGGAGCGAGCTTGCTTTCCTTCTCGGGTAGAATTTCGTAGCGTCCCCGGTCCAGGTAGAGTGTGGCTTCGGTCCCCATGAACTCGAGCATCGCGGCGTTCCTTGCGTTTACGAAGGTGCCTTCGAAGTAGACCTGCACCTTCTCCTCTTCGAAACGCAACAAGGTTTGTATGGTGTCGGGGGTTTCCCAGAGACCGGAAGTGATGAAATTGTCCCCAATGGTGGTCGCCGTGCTGGGACGGCCTAAGTCGAGATACCAGTTGACGACATCGTGATAGTGAACCATGAGATCGGTAAGGATTCCTCCACCGAAATCCCAGAACCAGCGCCAGTTTCGAAAGCGGTATGGGTCGAATGGCTGCTCCCTGGCCGATCCTAGAAACTGCTTCCAATTCAGGCTGGCGGGATCAATGTTTGGCGATCGTTTGCGCACCTTCTGGCTGTTGCGATTCCAGGTCAGATGGACCTTGTGGATTCTGCCAAGGACACCCGATTGTACGATTTCGTACGCCTTCCTAAACTGACGCATGCTTCGCTGCTGCATGCCCACCTGCACGATTCTGCCATGCTCGTTCTGAGCGCGAATGACTGCCTCTCCTTCGCTTGGATCGTGCGTCAGGGGTTTTTCGACGTAGACATCTTTGCCTGCCTCGCAGGCGTCGATTGTCATCGGAACGTGCCAGTGGTCGGGCGCCCCGATGATCACCGCATCGATATCTTTGCTGTCAAGCAGATCGTGGTAGTGCTTGCTGGTGAAAGCCTTTGGATCGGCAAGCTCTCGCCCCTTCTCCAGGTGATCATCCCAGATGTCACAGACGGCGGCCAGCCTGACGCCGGGCACCTTCCTGATCGTCCGCATGAGGGAGCGACACCGCCCCCCTGTCCCGATGCACCCGATGTTCAGGGTCTCGTTAGCAGAATATGAGTGGGTCGCTTTGGCCCCAACGCTCCACAGTCCCGTTGCACTGGCTCCCAGGCCGGTCAGAAATTGCCGACGGTCTTTCTGGCTAGACATCGTCTATCGCCTCCTTCAGAAAGGTTTGGGAAATGCGATCGCTGGTCGGGACCGAAATATTGGCTTCAGCTGTTTCCGGCACTGATCACTGCACTACTGCTCACTATTCAGAGTCAGTGACTTCGAAGATGGCCTCGACTTCAACCGGAATGTTCATCGGAAGCGATCCCATCCCGACGGCGCTACGGCCTCCCTTGCCGATCTCCTCTCCGAAGACTTCGACCATGAGGTCGCTGAATCCATTGATGACCCGAGGCTGTTCCCCGAAGTCCGGCGTGGCGTTGACGAAGCCCAACACCTTGACAATCCTCACCACCTTATCCAGGCTTCCGAGCGCTGCGCGCAATGTACTCAACACATTGAGGCCAACCAATCTGGCTGCCTCATACGCCTGCTCAGGATTCAGATCGACGCCAACCTTTCCCTGTACTACACTGCCGTCATGCCGAAACGGCCCCGTACCCGAAACGTAGAGAAGGTCTCCGACACGTACCGAAGGACGGTAGGTTGCCATCGGGCTAGGGGCGGGAGGTAGTTCAAGCTTGAGTTCTTTGACACGCTCTTCTGCATTCATAGAGGCTCCTTATTTCAGCCCTGCTCCGAAAATCCGACGATTGATCCTAAAACGATTGATACTAACTGGTGCAATCCTACAACCGTCAAGGCTCAAGCAATCAACCTTGGTTCGACGAGATCCCGTCTCTCTAAATCAGGGGCGAAACTATAACTTCTAAGCCAAGAAAGTTTCAAGTCTGGGCGACCCGTCTTGTGTCTACCCATCTTGTGTCTACCCGTCCAGTCTCTATCCGTCCGGTCTCCGCCTGTCCTTGACAGTCGAAACGGTCCTGTCCTATCTTAGCTCTCCAAGACATTGACGAGATCTTCCTCTATAAGGCAACAACTTTGAAGGGATCGGAAAGCCAACTCGGGTCCGCTCCAGTCCCTCCCGTTCCTCCGCGAAAGCTGGCGATCTTCCTCGCTTCCTTGACCCTGCTATTCTCACCAGCACTCGCACAGGATCTGACTCAGAACCCGTCATCGTCGTCCGCTTCTCGCACAGTTGACTTCGAAGCCGACGTAGACCCGATCCTCAGCGAAAGGTGCCATCGTTGCCACGGGTCGGAACTGCAACTCGGTGGACTTCGATTGGACCAGCGAGAGGCCGCTCTCGCCGGAGGATATTCCGGCCCTGTCATCCTGCCGGGTGCGAGTACCCGGAGCAAGCTGATCCACCTGGTTGCCGGTGAAATCGAAGGCAAGCTGATGCCGTTGGATGGTCCCCGACTCAAGAGGGAGGAGATCACCCTTCTACGGGCGTGGATCGATCAGGGCGCGGATTGGCCAGAGACAACTGCATCCGAGAGTCCAGCATCGACCGAAGCTCCCAAACAGCAGACGCACTGGTCCTTGCTACCACCGGAGCGCCCCGAATTGCCCCACGTCATGCTCCGCTCCTGGGTTCGCGGCCCCATTGACTCGTTCATCTTGGCTCGTCTTGAAAGCGAAGGAACGACTCCCTCACCGGAAGCCGAACGGTCTACCTTGATGCGCCGGCTCTACCTGGACCTGATTGGGCTGCCGCCGCCGCCAGAGGCACTCGAGGCCTTCCTGACCGATCATCGTCCCGATGCTTATGAACGGCTGGTCACCCATCTCCTTTCCTCGACACACTACGGGGAAAAGTGGGCGCGACACTGGCTGGATCTGGCCCGGTACGCGGATAGTGACGGATACAATGACGGTCCCAGACCTTATGCCTGGCGTTATCGCCACTGGGTCATCCAGGCGCTCAACCGCAACCTGCCTTTTGATCAGTTCACGATTCAGCAGATGGCCGGAGATCTGCTGCCCGACGCCACCGTGGAGCAGAGGGTGGCAACCGGTTTTCACCGCAACACGCTGACGCAGCGCGAAACCGGAACCGACCGCGAGGAATTTCGAGTCAAGCAGATCGTCGATCGTGCCAACACGGTCGGAGCCGTCTGGCTGGGTCTGACCGTCGGCTGTGCCCAGTGCCACGATCACAAATACGATGCGATTACCCAGCGCGAGTACTACCAGCTTTACGCTTTTTTCAATGGAGACAAGGAGGTCAATATCGAGGCCCCGCTCCCAGGCGAAATGGGTCCTTACCTGCGGCAGAAACCCGACTATCAGAAGCGCCGACGTGAGCTCCTGGATCAGGTTCCAGCCGTCGCCCTTCAGGCCGAGTGGGAAGCCAAGTTGCTCGAGGCTGCCAGCGATTCGAAGGTGGATCTCATCTGGACATTGGCCTGGCGGAAGGTCGGATGGTCGTTCGACCGTGGGCAGGAGATCCTTCGGTTGGATCCCTCTCAGCGAACTCAAAAACAGAGGGATCAACTCACCAACTACTTCGTTCGTTCCTACAATCACGTGGTCGATCAAGAACGTTATGAAGAACTGGGTCTCAAAGAGCTGAACCAGGAGCTGGCCAAACTGAGGGCCGAGTTCCCCTCGCTGAGCGAAGCCCAGACGCTGATCGCTCATCCCCAACCACAGACCACTCATCTGCAGATGCGAGGAGACTTCCGCAATCCCGGAATCGAGGTACGCCCGGGAACGCCGGCAGTTCTGCATCCCTTGCCCTCCCATTCTAATCCTAACCGGCCTAGTCCCAACCGTCTGGACCTGGCCCAATGGCTGGTTTCCAAGGACAATCCCCTGACGGCCCGTGTCACTGTGAACCGCATGTGGCAGGAGTTCTTTGGCACTGGTCTGGTCTCCACCGCAGGCGACTTTGGCGTCCGAGGTGAGCGGCCCAGCCACCCTAAGCTGCTCGATTGGTTGGCCACTGAATTCATGGCCACGGGATGGGATGTCAAGCGACTACATCAGCTCATCGTGGAGTCTGCGACCTACCGGCAATCCTCCAAGCAGAGGGACGACCTCCAGCAGCGGGATGCGGCCAACCGCCTCCTTGCTCGTCAATCTCGCCTACGTCTTCCGGCGGAGTTGGTTCGAGACGTTGCTCTGGCCGCCAGCAACCTCCTCAATCCCGCCGTGGGCGGCGAGAGTGTTCTGCCACCCCTGCCCCAGAATCTCGCCGATCTGGGACACCGTTTCGACGGGTTCGAAAAGAGTAAGGGGAAGGAGCGCTACCGACGCGGCCTCTATGTCCTGGCCAAGCGTACTGCCCCCTATCCGCAGCTGATGGTTTTCGATGCCCCCGACGCTCAGGAATCGTGTACGCGCCGGGAACGATCTACCACTGCCCTGCAGGCGCTGAACCTCCTCAACGATCCTGTCTTTTTCGAGGCCGCTCAGGCGCTCGCAGTCCGCCTACAAGAGGAAGAATCCGGTTCAGCGCAAAAGCGGGTAGAATACGGCTTTCGGGTTTGTCTGGCTCGGGACCCAGATGCCACTGAAGCGGATCGTCTTGTGAAATACTACGAACAGCAGCGGGAGATTCTGCGGCAGGAACCCGCATCGATCGCGAAGGTGCTTCCTCCGGAGATTCTGGACAGAGCGGACCCTGCCTCGGCCGCCGCTTGGGTTGGCGTCAGCAGCGTCTTGTTGAATCTCGAGGAATTCATCACCAGGGAGTGACCGAGTGAATCTACAGGAATTCACACAGATCCAGACGCGTCGGCATTTCTTCGAAAGGTGCGCGGGAGGGGTGGGGCTGGTCGCTCTCTGGAATCTGCTGTCCCAGGAAGGCCGTGCCGGTAGACTTCCGACTGAGCTTCCTCAGCTGAATCCCCTGCATCCCAGGGCTTCACACTTTCCAGCCACCGCGAAGAACGTGATCTTCCTGTTCATGGCGGGAGCGCCGAGCCAGGTCGATCTGTTCGACCCCAAGCCGGAGCTCAAGAAGTGGGAGGGATCCCCCCTTCCCCCGTCCATGACCAAAGACCTGAAGCTGGCCTTCATCAAACCCACGGCCGAAATCTGGGCCAGTCAGCGGGAGTTCCGTCGCTATGGAGAATGCGGGATGGAATTCTCGGACCTGCTGCCGCACACCGCAGAAGGCGCCGATGATATCTGCATGATCCGCTCCATGTATACAGATCAATTCAACCACCATCCGGGCCAGTTGATGTTCAGCTGTGGAGCACCACTTGCTGGTCGGCCGGCTATGGGCTCCTGGGTTAACTACGGTCTGGGAAGCGAGTCCCAAAACCTGCCTGGTTTCGTCGTGCTGAGTTCGGGAGATCCAACCCATTCTGGTAGCAAGGCCTGGTCCAGCGGCTTTCTTCCCTCCAGCTATCAGGGCGTACCCTTCCGAAGCGGTGGAGACCCGGTTCTGTACCTCTCCAATCCAGAGGGAATCAGCGAGAACAGTCAGCGGGCCAGACTCGACGCGCTCCGCGACCTCAATCAAAAACACTTCGCCGATGTCGGCGACATGGAGATTGCCTCCCGAATTGCTTCATATGAACTGGCTTTTCGGATGCAGAGCGCGGCTCCGGAGCTCCTCGACCTTACCCAGGAACCTGCACATATCCGGGACCTCTATGGTGTGGACAAGCAGCCTGACTCGTATGCCACTGCCAGAAAAACCAATTCGAATCAGTTTGCTATCAATTGTCTCCTGGCGCGCAGATTGGTGGAACGGGGTGTCCGATTTGTGCAGCTCAACCATTCCAGCTGGGACGATCACACCGAGCTCAACAAGAGATTGAAAAGCAACTGTGAGATGACCGATCAGCCGACTGCGGCGCTCCTGAAGGATCTAAAGCAGAGAGGTCTGTTAGACGAAACCTTGGTCATCTGGGGAGGCGAATTCGGACGTACTCCCATGGTCGAACGCAGCAAGATCGTCGACGGTGACAATCGAGGACGTGACCACCATCCCTTCGCCTTCACGCTCTGGATGGCAGGCGGCGGAATCCAGGGGGGACAGATCGTGGGCCAGACGGACGATCTGGGTCTGAACATCGTAAGAGACAGAATCCACGTCCATGACTTTCACGCCACAATTCTTCATTGCCTGGGTCTGGACCATGAGCAGCTCACCTATCGCTACCAGGGCAGGGATTTCCGCCTGACAGACGTGGCAGGTAAAGTAGTCCACCAGCTCCTCGCCTGATTGCCTGCTGGCCGCTGGCCGATCTCGGGAGACCTATGTGGGCGCGAATGCCTGCCAGGAAAACGCATGTTCGGATTGCATTCACTCGACCTTTTCACGCTTCTGCTCTACCTCGCGGGTGTGACTTTCGCTGGGCTCTGGGCCGCCCGCAAGATCGCCACCGTTGGCGACTATTTCATGGGTGGGAGAAAGTTCGGCAAGGCCTTCATGCTGATGCACGCCTTCGGGACGGGTACTCACACCGACCACGCCGTCTCGGTTGCCGGCGCTTCCTACAAGCTGGGCATGGCCGGCATCTGGTACCAGTGGCTCTACCTCTTTACGACTCCTTTCTATTGGCTCATCGCCCCACTCTTTCGCCGGATGCGGTATCTGACCACCGCGGACTTCTTCGAAGACCGCTTTAGTCAGCCCCTGGCAATCTTCTACACGATCTACGGTCTGATCTACATTTCCCTGCAGATCGGTCTGATGCTCCTGGGGACTGGGAAAACAGCCAGTGCCATCACGGGTGGAGCGGTCAGTCCGGAGTTTGCGATTGCCGTCATGACGGTACTTTTTCTCGCCTACGGTCTTGCCGGAGGCCTGCCTGCGGCCATCATCACCGACTTCATTCAGGGGTTCTTCATCATTGTCCTCTCATTCTTGCTGGTCCCCTTCGTTCTGGCCGAGGTGGGAGGCTTCAGCGGGTTGCATCAGCAGGTGCCAGGCGAGATGTTCAGCTTGATCGCTCCGGGGGATCCTCCCCCTGGATACGACCGGGTCACGTTTTTCTACATCTTGATGATCGTAATCAATGCACTGGTAGGAATCGTAGCCCAACCCCATCATATGGAGATTGGTGGCGCGGGAAAGACCGAGCTAGAAGGTCGAGTCGGATTCACCTACGGCAACATGCTCAAGCGCATCTGCACGCTAGCCTGGGCCTTTGTCGGCGTTGCATGCGTAGCCCTCTATCCCAATCTCCAGGACCCCGAACACGCCTTTGGAATGGCGTCCAGGGACCTGCTCCCCATTGGCCTCGTGGGCGTCATGCTTGCCTCCATGGTCGCGGCGGTGATGTCCACCTGCGATTCACTGATGGTCGACGGTTCGGCCCTGGTGGTCAAAAACGTATACAAACGCTACATCCGGCGTGAGGCGCCCGACTCCCACTATCTGACCGTGGGCCGGTGGGTGGCACTCGTGGTGGTGGCGGGAGGCTTGGTGGTGACGCTGACCTCCGATTCCGTCGTCGGCATCTTGAAACTAACCTGGTCGCTGACGGCGTTCTTCGGGATTGCATTCTGGGGAGGAGTCCTCTGGCGCCGGTGCAACGCAAGGGGAGCCTGGGCCGCGGTTCTGGCTTCCTGCTCGCTCTGGTATCTATCCCGTTTTCTCTGGGACTGGGAGCTGGCGGACCAGTTCGCCCTCTATCTGAGCGGCGGTTTCGTCGCCATGATCGTTGTCAGCCTGGCGACACCCCCCACCGACAAGAAACGCCTGGATCGCTTCTATACCATCCTCCACACCCCGGTAGGCGAGGAGCAGAAGCTGCGAGATGCAGGGATCAAGGTAGAGCTGGAGTAGTCGGTCGAGCTAGTTTCGAGAAACGACTAGCAGCGGAACGTCAAACATGTGGGACCTTGAGATCCGAAGACCTTCGAAGCAATCCGTAGTGGGTTTCGTAGTCGCCTGGTTGGGCGTGATCGTCATCATCTTGCTCACCCTGTTCGTGGTCCGAATCGGCGCTTGAGCCTGAAGCTCAGTAGGCATGAGGAGGCAGATTGCCTTCGCCATAGTAACCAGGTGGAACGTGCTTACGGGCCAAAACATTTGCCCCGGTAATGCAACAGGACTCGTCGCTGGCCAGGAACACCGCTATCGGGGCAATGTCCTCAGGTCGCATCAATAGCTCCGGCTGATAGTCCGCCCCGCCGCGGGCTGCTGCCAACTCATCAGCCATCTGGGTGTGGGTCCGACCCACGGCGATCGCGTTGACATCGATATTGAAAGGCTTCATCTCCAGAGCCAGACACTCCGTGAACATGATCAGGCCCGCCTTGGAAACACTGTAGGCGGCAAAGTCACGGGAGGCGACGGAGCCGGAACCGGCGGAGATGTTGATGATCTTTCCACCTTTCTGATGCTTCATCTGGGGGATGACGGCCTGGCTGGAAAGAAACACCGCCCGGAGATTGATGTTCATCAGACGCTCCCACTCCTCGAGCGTCGTTTCCAGGACCGGACGCTGGAAGGCAATCCCCGCATTGTTCACGAGGATGTCTAGCCTGCCGAATTCGGCGATGGTTCGATCCACCAGCTGCTGAATCTGAGCGGGGTCGCTTACGTCAGTGGGTATCGACAGTGCCCGCGTTTCCAGCGCCTCCGCGACCGCCTTGATCTCGTCACTGCTGCGAGCGGCAACGACTACGTTGGCACCATCCTTGGAAAAGGCAATGGCGATGGCACGTCCGATGCCTCGTCCCGCGCCGGTAACAATCGCAACTTTATCCTTGAGTCGGTTCATTTTGGTTCCTGATCAAAGCCTCGCAGTTCTCCTGAGCGGAGTCAAGACTCACGATCAGCACAACATCAGGTCCAGGCCGATGGGAGCCTGAAGCGCAAGCGAGGGGTTGGACATCTGCGAGATTCTGCTGTTGTCCAGCTCTCTCCTCGAAACGTGGGGCATACCGCTAACGAGTCAAGTCGTTCGCGGCTCTGTTGGCTGTAGGTGTTTCCGGTACTGTTACTGATCACTTCACCACTGCTCACTATTCAAGTTTCAGGTTAGATCCGGGCTTGGTAGGTATACAGCTGGTAGTACCGACCCTTCGCCGCGATCAGCTCGTCGTGGCGCCCTCGTTCGACAATTTCACCGTTCTCCACTACCAGAATCTGGTCCGCGCGGCGAATGGTGCTGAGCCTGTGGGCAATGACGAAGGTGGTTCGGCCCTTGAGGAGCTGCTCCAGGCTCTGCTGAATGTAGAGCTCACTTTCGGTGTCCAGGTTCGAGGTGGCCTCATCCAGAATCAAGATCCTAGGATCGGCCAACAGGGCGCGAGCGATGGTTACCCTCTGCTTCTGTCCGCCTGAAAGCTTGACACCACGCTCGCCAATGAGGGTATCCAGGCCTTCGTCGAAGCGATCGGTGAACTCGCTAACATGGGCAGCGGCCACCGACTCACTCAGCTCCGCCGCGCTTGCTTCCGACCTGGCAAACTTGATGTTTTCCCGGATCGTTCCCTCGTAGAGAAAATCGTCCTGGAGGACGACGCCCAGCCTGGATCGATAAGAGTCAAGCGTCACCCTGGAGAGGTCCTGTCCGTCAATCAGGATCGTGCCGCTGTTGGGTCTCAGAAAGGAAGCTGCCAGTCCGGCAATCGTGGTCTTCCCGGAGCCAGAACTCCCCACCAGGGCCGTGACGCTGCCGGCTGGGGCTTCGAAGCTGACGCCGGTCAGAACCGGATTCCCCTCTTCGTAGGAGAAATCGACGTCTTCGAAGCGGATCTCTCCTCGTAACTCGCCCAGCGTAATAGTCCTTGTCGACTCGTCATGCTCGGGCTTCAGACTCAGAATCTCGTCAGTACGATCGAGGCCGGCAAAGGCCTCCGTGATCTGACTCCCGATGTTTCCCATCTGCACGATCGGAGCGATCAGGAATCCCAGATAGAGGGTGAAGGCGAACAGATCGCCTACGCTCAAGTCACCGCTCATGATCATCGACGCCCCAAGACCCATGATGCCAACACTGGCTAGACCCAGCAGCAGCGTGGACGAGCTGGTGACCAGGCTGGTGGCGGTCAGTGATTTCTTGACGTTGTTGAAAATCCGGTCGACTCCTTTCTCGAAGACCTGGACCTCCTGCTTTTCGGCGTTGAATCCCTTGATGACCCGAATCCCGCCCAGCGACTCCGTGAGGCGTCCGGTGACGTCCGCGTTGATCTTCCCCCGCTCCCGAAAAATCGGACGAATGTAGCCAAACGCCTTTAGCGAGACCAAGCCAAAGAGGCCGAGGGGTACCAGGGTGTAGAGCGTCATCATGGCGTTGATCTTCAGCAGTAGTACCAACGAAGCGATAGCCGTCAGAACACCCCCGAACATTTGCACCAAACCGGTGCCCACCAGGTTCCGAACCCCCTCGACGTCGGTCATGATGCGGGAAACCAGTTCCCCAGACTTTGTGTTGTCGAAGAATCGTACCGGGAGGTAGAGGATATGGCGTTGTACCTGTGCTCGGAGCAGAGAAATCAGATGCTGGGCCTCCACGCTCAGCAAACGGGTCAGGAAGAACGCCGTGGAAGCCTGAACCAGGATGGCCAGGGTCACACCCAACAAAAGCAGGTACAGCAACTGATAGTCGTCCTCGGGGATGACCTTGTCCAACAGGATCTTGCTGGAACCTGGCAACACCAGGGCCGCTGCTCGATTGATGACGATCAGGACCAGACCCAGAAAAAGGAGCCGGCGGCGGGGCCAGATAATGTTCTTGAAGGCGTACCTGGCGGTCGGCCAGGACGGTTTACCCTTCTTTCTGTTGGCTAGATGTTCCATTGCTCAGCGCACGCAGGAGAGGGCCACTCGAGGTTAATTGGACGGCTCAGACTGCTATCCCCCATCATCAAGGAAACCGCTCCGGCTGGTTCTCTGCCCAGGGTCTTCCCTCTTCGAAGGCGGCCGAAGCCGCTATTATAGTCTCCTCGTCCCCCAATCGACCCACGATCTGTAGACCTATCGGCAAGCCGTCTTCGCTAAAGCCGCAGGGAACGCTGGCGGCGGGGTTGCCGGTCAGGTTGAAGAGAGGGGTAAAGGGGAAGAAGTCCCAGTTGGGATGAGGACAGGGGCTCCCGCCAATCTCGGCTGGAGGCTCACCGATCGGAAAAGCGGAAACCGCAGTTGTCGGCGTCAGGAGCAGGTCGTACCGATCGAAGAAAGCCGATACGTACGATCGATAGCGACCGATCTTGTTCAGCGCCGATACGAAATCGGCGGCAGACAATGAACGGCCGTGCTCGAGGCAATAGCGGAAATAATCCGTGAGCTGATCCCGGCTTTCCGCTTCGTCGACCAGTGCGCCGTAAGAGACATAGCCGCGAGCGCAGAAGAAATCGAAGAAGGTGCGGAACTGAGCTTCCGGATCGTCGGCTTTGAAGTCGGCCTCCTCCACAGCCGCGCCCCGCTCCTCGAAAAACTGTGCGGCGCTCTGCACCTTCTCGACCACCTGGCGATCCACCGCAGCTCCTCCCAAGTCGACGCTGAGAGCTATCTTCAGCCCTCGCACACCACGGCCGATCGCTGCTTCGTAGTCCGGAGGCCTCTCCTCCAGGGTCCCGTACTCGGCGTCGGAAGAAGGCCCTGCTAGACAGCCCATCAGAGTAGCTGCGTCGCGCACGGTCCGGGTCATGGGGCCTACAGAAGAATTATTGATCGGGCTCCAGGATTGGGCATCGGCATGTCTTCGGGGTATCCGGCCCTGGGTAGCCTTGATTCCGTAGATACCCGTGAAGGAACTGGGGATGCGCACGCTTCCACCCCCGTCACTTCCCTGCGCCATGGCGGTCAGACCGGCAGCCACGGCTGCAGCGGAACCTCCACTGGAGCCTCCTGAAGTCCGCTCTGTGTTCCACGGATTTCGGCAGGCTCCGTAAACTCGATTGTCCGTCGTGCCGGCATAACCATACTCGGGCGTATTGGTTTTGCCGATGATGATGCCTCCGGCAGCGCGCACTCGCTCTACGCAAAGCGCATCGGTCGTACCCACTTCTTCGCCCGGGACGGATCCGTGAGTAAACCGAATTCCCCTGACAGCCTCGAGATCCTTGATAGGTACGGGAATGCCGTGTAGCGGACCCAACTCTTCGCCTCGCAGCACTGCTTGCTCTGCCTCCCGGGCCTGGTCCATTGCTAGATCGTGGCAGACCGTGATGAAGGCGCCAAGAGCCTCGTTGTATCGATCGATCCGATCGAGTGTCGCCTCAATCACCATCACTGGGGAGACATCCTTCTCCACAATATGACGTCGCAGCTGGTGGGCACTCATGTAGGCCAGGTCAGTGTCACTCATGAGTTTCTATTCTGAGTGCGTTGGCCGAGGAATTCAATCGCCTCTCGCGTGACTCCGGCGGTATTTACTTCAGCCTGGAACCGATGGGAAAGTCTTCCTGCTTTCACCTCCACCTGGCTCAAAACAGTTTGATATCATGAACGACGTCAGAACGTGAGAGAGGGAGACCCCGACTGGATGCTCACTGGAAAGGACCAAAGGATAGATGGCTGCCGATCAGCTCAATGACGCCGAGGTCATCCTCTATTCGGATGGAGCCTGCAGCGGAAATCCAGGTCCTGGCGGCTGGGCGTTCGTCCTGGACCACGTTCCCACGGGCACCCAGAAGGAACAAAGCGGCGCCCAGGAACAAACAACCAATAACCAAATGGAGCTTAAGGCTGTGATCCAGGGCCTCGCTTCTCTGAAGCGCAGGACCCGGGTTCATATCGTCACCGACAGCTCCTACGTCCAACAGGGAATCACCAACTGGATCCACGGCTGGAAGCAGCGGGGCTGGCGCAGGAAGACACGCGATGGGTTGAGGCCGGTGAAAAACGTGGAACTATGGCAGGAGCTCGATGGGCTGACCGACCAGCACGATGTGTCCTTCGAGTTGGTAAAAGGGCATTCCGGTCACCCCATGAACGAACGCTGTGACGAATTGGCGGTGCAGGCCTATCTGAAGCTGACGGGAAGACCGCCTCGCAAATAGAGCTGGGATCACCTCAAGATTTCAATGGTGGACGGAACTGTTTCTCTTTCACCCAACCGAATAACTCGGGTTGCAGCACTGCAGATGAGGCCGGGATGTCGTACCAGGCGTGCCAGGTGGACTACCTTGGCATCGAGACGCTCTATCTCCCGCTTCTGATCCTCTCGATTCAGGGGTCCGAGCTGCAGGGCAACGAACCAGGCCTGGTCTCGGGCCTTCTCCATACTGAAGTTTATGATCGCTGAGTCGACCCGTCCCAGGGCTCGGTCCAGGACTCGGTAAGGTGTCCAGATCTCTTCCAGTTCCTTCTGCACCCCGCCTACTAGGGAGGCTAGAACCTGATTGATCTTGTTGAAGTCTCCCTGAAGCCTCGGCAGAGAATCGGCCTCTACCGTCCTTGCCGCAGCGATTCCGAGATCCAGGTTGATGTGTGCATTCATACCCAGCAGAAGATGCTGAAGCACGATGGGCCACCACTGGCTGGAGACCCTGAAGGCAAAATCCCATGCTCCAGTGGGGCTCGCCCTTCCGAGATATTGATCGAAGGCCTCCAAATAGCGGTTGGCAAAGATGACGTCCAGGCGTTCCATCCGATCTCCGTCATCGAAAACACCCTCTAAGATCCCTTTCTGCACCTGGAGTGTTACCTTGCGATAAAGCGCCGGGAAGTAACCCAGCCGGGATTGCCTGGCAGTCGACCATTCGATGATCTCATCCAAGCGAGCCACGACCTGGTCGATACTCTCGGCCTGGCCAACTTGAAGTATTTCCTTAGATACCTTGGCTATAGTCCCAGTTATCGCAGCTTATTCCTCTGCGAAACTGGCAAGAACCCCGAACTCCTTGTGGCCGGCACCTCCGGTCACATAACCAGACCCGCAACGCAGCCAGGCATGAGCCTTGAGGGACCGGGCGTCGTCCAGAGTGGCACCCAGGTAGAGAGTGGAATCGATGCCGCGCCAACGCAACAGATACTTGGCGGTGATGGCTTGGGGCAAGCAGTCACTGGTCCAGGGAGTGAAGGGACTGGCACGCCGTACTGCCCATGCCACTCGCCGGGCCTGCTCCATCTTCTCCACTGGAACCTCGTCGATCGATTCGGTCATGTGCTTCCCCAAAAAGGGGGCCAGCTTCGAAAAGGGAATGGCCTGGATGACCAGACGCGCCATCCCTAGGCCGGTGTAGGCTTGCAGAAAGAGCCATTGGTCCCCCCAGGGCCGACGGCAAAAGTTCAACAGTTGACGACTCATGGACATGGACCAGCCTTCCCCCTAGAGCGCATTGTGGGGGTTGTCATTATAACCCGAGCCTGATGGAGTGAAACTCTCCTTTTCCCACCTTGCCCTTACCCCTTGCCCGTCCCGGTTCCGGCGCGAGAAGGTCTCCTCTTTTGCATAGCGTCGATACTGACCGGGTTGGTCCAGAACCTTGATGCAAGATTGAACTCAGGGCAAAAGCACGGGCAAGGGTGAACGCGACGACTCAAAACGGTCCCTTCGTTGACGGAGAGTGAGATTTGAAATAGCCTTGAAGACTCTTCGCTGGATGGGTTGGCCGATCCTGCAATAGCAGCTTTCTTAACCCCGTCTCAAAGGGAGGATCAAACTGATGCGAAGCGAAATGTTCATCTTGCCCCTCTGCCTCATCCTTCCCCTCGGCTGCAGCGTATCCAAAGAGAATGATCGATCCATTGCTCTCTTCGGCGGAAGCAGCTTGGAAGGCTGGCATACCAACCCTGAACCCATTGGCCACGGGACCGGCGGTCGCTGGAGTGTCGAGGACGGTGCAATCGTCGGCGAACAGGACCCTCCCGGCAGTGGAAATGGAGGCATCCTCCTGACCGACCAGAAATTTGGCGATTTTGAACTCAGCATTGAAATGAAGCCGGACTGGGGGGTCTGCAGCGGCGTATTCGTACGGGGTAACGACCAGGGGCAATGTCTGCAGATGATGGTGGATTATCACGACAAGGGGAACATCGGCCACATCTACGGGGAAGGAACGGGAGGTTTCAACAATCGTCCCTTCGATATCAACGGACTCTACGATGCCAAGAAGGAGCTGATCGGTTTTAGCAGCAAATCACTGGACACCACCTTCTCCAAGGAATACACGATCAGCGGAGAGAGCTGGATCCAAACCTGGAAGAGGGGCGACTGGAACACCGCCCGGCTTCGAGTGGTAGGCAACCCGCCCAAGATCACGACCTGGATCAACCAGGTAAAGGTTTCTGAATTCGATGGCACTACTTTCCAGCACCCACGCTACGACCGGAACAAGATTGCCCAGGATCTGGGAGCCGAAGGTCGGATCGCCGTTCAAGTGCATGGCGGAAAGGGATGGCCGGAAGGGGCGAAGTGCCGCTGGCGGAATATCCGGGTAACCCTTCTCCGATAGATTGCCTGATCCTTCGCTCGACTCGGGGCACGGCCTATTCTTCCGCGGACTCCAATAGGATGCGATCGTAGACTTCGCGGGCATGGTCGTAGGCTGCCTTGGCCGTCTCTTGCTCATCCTCTCGGATCTTCTGCTGCTTCATCATCCAACAGCGGTCAACCGCACGCCGACACCACTCAGCACTGCGACGGGACGCTCGAACCGGTTTGTTCCCGACGATGACGAATACAGGGTTCGTGTGGGAGCTGGCAAGCACTCTCAGGGCTACCCAGCTGGATCGCCTGACGTCGTGCTCGAAAGCCAGATCTACCCAATTTCCGGACGCCGTTATCTCCTTCCGGACCACAGCTTCTCCGTTGACCACCAACTCGACGGGAACCTTCCGGGTCTTTTCGATGCGGGCACGCTCGATGTCCCAATAGGGAGGCTGATCCGGATCGCGGCCGGCAATGATCGCCCCGACCTCATCCTGGTTGGACGGCAGGTAGGCCGCCACCCTGGCCCTGATCTTCACGCTTGCGGGAGCATCGAGTCTGAGCTCGCTAGAATGGGTCCCTAGTTCGCGACCTGCGACGAAGAAATCCACGATGTGGGATTTGCCGTCCGATACGTAACTGCGCCCCGCCTTGATCTGGTCCATGTAGCGGTCGAAGTCGAGTGCCCCCTCCAGCTTGGCGTAGCTTCGCGCCATTCCGATCCGGTCATCGTAGATGCAGGGAAAATCCGTTTCCCCACTGATCCGGGTGCGAAATCCAGTGTTCAGGGTGTGGTACCAGATGTTCAGTTCCCAGGGTAGCGGCGTGTCCCCGGCCGAGATGAAATCCACGGCATCGTGAGTCACGGTGACGATGAACTCGTTGGCCCCGATACCATCGAACTTGGGCATGGCGTAGTTTGGAAGCTCATGGGTGGGCTGCAGAGGCTCCAGCCCCCAACCGGAATGCGAGTATCCTGCCAATCCACCCTGAGATTGGGTCCACTTCAGAATGGGCAAGGTCCAGCTCGGCCACTCCTCAACTCGGCTGGTGCCGGGATAGTCGTCTTCCTTCAGGCGAAGCAGGCAGAGGTGTCCGGCATGGGAAGAAGGAAAGCCCGAGACCTCGACGTCATAGCGCATCAGGTTGTCGCGGCCAGAGAGTTTATGAACCTTGCCCTCGAAGAACTGCTTCTGATGGTACCAACAAGGGCCCCAGGTAAGAACGCAGGCGATGTTGAGATCTTCTCCCAGAGCTTGCCGCCACATGTGCTCTGGACGGACGCCTTCGTCGGGACTCTCGTAATGACTACAGCCGGCAGCATGCACATGGTGATCGGCGCTGTGCCAACCCAGGGCTGCCATGTGGACCCACCGCTTCAGTTCAAAGCTTGCTTCGTACGCTTCTACGTTCTCAGGGACGATCAGCCGCTGGCTTTGCGATAAATACTCTGGACCGCGCCCGAACTGGACTTTGTAGGTTCCCGGCGGCAGCTTGACCTTTTCTCCATCGGCACGGTAGATCTGGGGGTGGAAAAAGAAGTCCGGATCATCTCCTCGCGCCAATCTTCGAGATGGCAATGGATAGACACCGACCAGGCGACCTGCCTGTACTGGAGTATCCCCAATCCCCCGAGTCCTGTCCCAGGGCTGTTTCAATGCCAGGGCATGGCGATAGTCGCCTGGCAGGGGGTTCGTCTCTGGGTCCTCGGCAATCCTCTCGATTCCATCGGTGATGATGAAGGACGCCATGGTCGGCGAGCCATCGTGATCCTTCACCCTGAGGGTTACCGGCACCGAGGGGAGACAGTTGAACAGAACATCGATGGCGTTTCGGAAACCGATGTCCTGAGTACCCTGCCCTACGTGGAATCCAATCTTTGCCTCCCGCAGTCCTGCTTCCCTGGAATAGATCTGGAGAACTACATACTCGAGTTGGAGGCCGGAGAGACTCGGCTGAAGCGGGCGGCGGCGATACAGCGACAACTCCAGAAAGCGGGAAGCCAGTTCACCCTGTGAGATAGCGTTCTTCTCCTCCATTCGTTTGGCGCCGGTGGACTTATGGAGTGAAGGAAGCGCGTTGGGGCTCTCGACCATGAGCGCCGAGTTGACCGCCGCTGCGTTGTGAACCTTGACCAGAAAACTGGTCCATCCCCCCTCCATGAGCTGGGTCTTCGCCGACCCGCGGATCACCTTGACCCGGGCCTCGGGGTTGATATCCACCATGGCAAGGCAGTAGGGATCCAGGATTTCCTGAAGCCGGGTTACGACCGAGACCGTTGGGTCTTCGTCTCTGAGCCGCTGGATGCGCTCCAGGTCATCGGGTCGCAGGCTACTCCCCAGAAAGGTCATGGCCTCTGACAACCGCACAACCTGAGCAACAAAGGGCTGGGGCTCGACCTCATGTATCTTCGGCAGTTGTTCGGGGTAGATCCAAGAAGCCGAGAATCCACAAACAACGAGCAGTAGACCAATTGGCTTCATCACAGTTCTCCGAATCCAAGAGACCAGTATTCTGAGGTTTCTTCATGCTAGCATAGCCCTACAAGCAAGAGAATCTAACCCTCAAACGTCTCCTCGGGAGTTCCAGTCGCCTTGCGGCAACCGGATCTCGACTGGTAGGCTGGAAACTCAATCGGAGATTTGCTGTGTCCCAAATCCGAACCAACCGGGACAAACCGGTGAACAACCACGAACCAGGCCGATCAGTCGATTTTGTCCGAAGTGCTGTTACCACCGACACAGAAACGAAGCGATTCGAGGGCCGGGTCCATACCCGGTTTCCTCCGGAGCCGAACGGCTACCTCCACATCGGCCATGCCAAGTCAATCTGCCTCAATTTCGGTCTCGCTGCCGAGTCCGGCGGTCTCTGCAACCTGAGATTCGACGACACCAACCCCACCAGGGAAGAGACGGAGTACGTCGAGAACATCATGGAGGACATTCGGTGG
Organism: Acidobacteriota bacterium; assembly: GCA_965219005.1. Classification (GTDB taxonomy): domain Bacteria; phylum Acidobacteriota; class UBA6911; order RPQK01; family JAJDTT01; genus CAUZIZ01. The sequence continues at coordinate 2,855,600 of CBDCMS010000004.1, forward strand.
TTGGGTTTCGACTGGGCCGACCGATTGTATTTCGCCTCCGACTACTTCGATCGTCTCTACGCCTTCGCTGTCCAATTGATCAAAGCGGGCAAGGCCTACGTTGACAGTCTCAGCGCCGACGAAATCAGGGAGCATCGAGGAACTTTGATGGAGCCCGGCAGGGAAAGTCCTTACCGCAATCGATCCGTAGAGGAAAACCTCTCCCTCTTCGAGCGCATGCAAGCCGGAGAGTTCCCCCGGGGTGCGCACGTGCTTCGGGCTCGGATCGACATGGCCTCGGCAAACCTGAACATGCGGGACCCGGTGATGTATCGCATCCTGCACGAAACCCATCATCGAACCGGTGACCAATGGTGCATCTACCCGACCTACGACTTTGCCCATGGACAGTCGGATTCAATCGAGGGGATCACCCATTCAATCTGCACCCTGGAGTTCGAGGATCATCGCCCTCTGTACGATTGGTTTCTGGATGAGCTGGGCATCTACCATCCCCAGCAGATCGAGTTTGCCCGGCTGAACCTGACGTACACAATCATGAGCAAGCGGAAGTTCGTGCAGCTGGTCGAGGAGAAGCATGTGGAAGGCTGGGATGATCCCCGCATGCCCACGCTCTCAGGAATACGCCGACGCGGCTTCACGCCCGAATCGATCCGAACCTTCTGTGATCGTATCGGTGTCTCCAAGAAAGACAGTATCGTCGAGTTTCAACTCCTAGAGCATTGCCTACGTGAGGATCTCAACCGCAGAGCGCAAAGGGTGATGGCGGTGCTTCGTCCTTTGCGGGTCGTGATCGAGAACTATCCTGAAGGCGAGTCCGAGGAGCTCGACGCGATCAACAATCCAGAGCAGCCGGAAGCTGGCACCCGAAAGGTCCCTTTCTCCCGAGTCCTCTACATCGAGCGGGATGATTTTCGCGAGGATCCTCCCAGGAAGTTCTTCCGCCTTGCGCCCGGTCGCGAAGTCAGGCTGCGCTATGCCTACTTCGTTACCTGCACCAGCGTGGTCAAGGATCCCAAGACGGGAGAGATCATAGAGCTCCGATGCAATTATGATCCCGCCACAAAGGGAGGCGATGCCCCGGACGGACGCAAGGTAAAGGCAACGCTGCATTGGGTCTCAGCAGCCCACGCGGTGGATGCAGAGATTCGGCTCTACGACTATCTGTTTACCAAGGAAAACCCCAACGAGACCGAGGAAGGAGAGGACTTTCGATCCAACCTGAACCCAAACTCCTTGGAAATCTTGAGCTCAGCCAAGTTGGAGCCCAGTCTGTCTACCGCAGCTCCTGGAAGCCGATACCAATTTGAACGCATCGGCTACTTCTGCGTCGACTCCCGAGATTCTTCCGAAGAGAGTCTGGTTTTCAACCGCACCGTTTCCCTCCGCGACAGCTGGGCAAAGCATCAGCGAGCCGGTAAGTGACTTGTGGCGCTTCCACCGGCTTGGTGCTTGTGATTTGGAATTTGTTTGTATCTTGTATCTTGGAATTTATCTTCACTCCTGGGATTGACCACTTCCTTGAAATACCCCTCTTCGGCAGCTATTCTCTTTCTTGACCGAGTAAACATTATCAAAAGGAGAGATCAGCGATGCCTGACGTAGATGGCCTTAGCGAAGCCAAGCAGTTCTATACAGATGTTCCGATGAGGAATGAGCCCTTCTTTCTACGCGGTTCGAATTCGTTGGACTGGGGTATGCAAAACCGGTTCTCGCGCCTCTACAATCCGAAGTCAGGACGAATTGTCATGTTGGCGATCGACCATGGCTACTTCATGGGTCCAACCACGGGACTGGAGCGCGTCGACATTCGAATTCTTCCGATTCTTCCTTACTGCGACGCGCTGATGCTGACGCGCGGGATGCTTCGCACGACGATTCCCTCCACTTTCACCCAGGGAACGGTTCTTCGCGCCAGCGGCGGGCCCAGCATCCTGAAAGAGATGTCCAACGAAAAGATTGCCATGGACATCGAGGATGCGGTGCGCCTGAATGCCTCAGCTCTTGCAGTGCAAGTCTTCGTAGGGGCAGAGTTCGAAGCTCAGTCGGTACTGAACATGACACGCCTGGTAGATCTCGGAAACCGTCACGGTATCCCCATCCTTGCGGTCACCGCTGTAGGCAAGGAAATGGCGCGTGATGCCCAGTACTTCCGGTTGACCTGCCGGATGTGCGCCGAGCTTGGAGCCCATTTTGTCAAGACCTACTATGTGCCAGAGGGCTTCGAAACCGTGACCGCCTCCTGCCCGGTTCCGATTGTAATGGCCGGTGGAAAGAAGCTACCCGAACTGGAAGCCTTGACCATGGCCTACAACGCCATCGATCAGGGTGCCACCGGAGTTGATATGGGCCGCAACATCTTCCAGTCGGATGCCCCTGAGGCCATGATTCAGGCAATCCGGAAGGTCGTCCACGAGCAGATGAAACCAGAACAGGCCTTGGATCTGTTCCAGACCCTGAAGCACGAGGGCACCCAGGTGGAAGCCGTCTCCTGATGTCCGTCTCGGAGCTGCTGCGAGAATCCTGTCCTACCATCAGTGTGGGCATCCTGACCGCGGATCTTAGCGCCTTCGGTTCCGAGGTGGCCCTTTTGGAGGAGACGAACGTCCGCCTGCTCCACTTCGATGTCATGGACGGGTGCTTTACGCCCACGATGACCCTCGGTCCCCCCTTGATTCAATCCGTCACGAGTTCGCTGTTGAAGGATGTTCACCTCATGATCCAGGATCCGCTGGAGAAGATTGGGGCTTACGTCGCGGCCGGCGCCGACATCATCACGGTGCATGCGGAATCCTGTACTCACATTCACCGAGTCCTGCAGCGACTAGGGCAGCTGAGCAATACCAACGATGAGTCGAAGGGCCTGGTGAGGGGTGTTGCCCTGAATCCCGGTACGCCTGTTGCCGTCCTCGAGCCACTCATGGACGACATCGAGATGATCATGCTCCTGGCTATCAATCCAGGTTGGGGCGGACAGGGCTTCATTCCGGCAACCTTCCGCCGGATCGAGCAGGTTCGCCGTAGGGTAGAGGAAAGCGGAAAGAGGATCGTCGTCTGCGTGGACGGAGGGATCAAGCGTGACAATGTGGCTGATGTCGTCCGAGCTGGGGCCGACCTGGTAGTCACGGGCAGCGCCGTCTTCGATGGCCGGAATCCCGTGGAGAATGCACGCCTGATGCTGGATGCGGTGAAAGGGGCTGCTTAGACAGGGCCGTTCAAACGCACTTCTAGCTGACAGCCAAGATGAAAAGCCGATGGTCCAATCAGGAGGCAGATCGGTTCCTTCAGGCCTACGCCAAGGCCTGGGGGGAGGATCTGGCTCTTCGAACCTATAGCTCCAGACTTCTGGGTCAGGAAGCGTCTCTGGTGCTCCATGGTGGAGGCAACACCTCCGTCAAGACCGCGCATCGAAACCTACTGGGAGAAAGTCTCGATGGCCTCTTCGTCAAGGCTTCCGGGTACGATCTCTCCCGCATTGAACCCGAAGGGCACTCCGGTCTGGACCTGGAGGCCTTGAGACGACTCCGCGGCTTGTCCCGTCTCTCCGACGACGAGATGGTCGACCAGTTCCGGATCCACTTTCTGACCTCGACTTCGGCGACGCCCTCCATCGAGACGCTGGTTCACGCCTTTCTGCCGACCAAGTTCATAGATCACACCCATGCTGATGCCATCCTCGCCTTGACCAATCAGCCCGAAGGGGAGGAACTGGTTCGGGAAGCCCTGGATGACGACGTCGGGATCCTGCCCTATGTCGAACCAGGGTTCCAACTGGCTCAGGCGTCCGCGGAGACTTTCGAATCTGCGCCCGAGGCGAAGGGCATGGTGTGGCTGAACCACGGACTGGTCACTTGGGGCGAGGAGCCCCGCGTTTCCTATGAGAAAACGATCGAGCTCGTGAGCAAAGCCGAAGCCTACCTGAAAAAACGGGCTTCCCGGTCACTCGCCCTCTCGACTACAACCTCTCTGCGAACCGCCAAACGACGATGGCTACGAATCGCGCCTCGGCTGCGAGGCCTCCTGGCGCAGCCAAGTGGCGACGCGGACCGACCCTATCGGCGGGTTATTCTGACGCCCTTGATCGATCGCGAAACCCTGGCCTTCCTCGACTCGGACAAGACAAGAGATATCGCCTTGTCACCGCCTCTGACTTCAGATCATCTGATTCGAACCAAAGCCCTGCCCCTTTGGATCGATTCCCTTCCCCGTGACGACGGCGAGTTCGGAGCCGTCTTGGGAGGAGCGCTCGACCGCTACCGCTCGGACTACGAAGCCTACCTGAAGAGGAACGCTCCTCGGTTGGCAAGCGGGGTCAAGCGGTTCGATGCCAACCCCCGCGTTGTGCTGATCCCAGGTGTCGGGGCACTTTGTGCTGGTGAAGACATTGTGGCCGCCGGCATTGTCCGTGACATCACTCGCCAGACCCTGAAGGTCAAGGCCCAGGTTGCCTCCATGGGAAGGTATGAAGGGCTGAGTGAATCCGACCTCTTCGGGATGGAGTACCGAAGCCTTCAACATTACAAATTAGACGCCTCAGACGAGCTACCCCTACGACGACAAGTTGCCCTCGTTACTGGTGCAGCCGGAGCGATTGGTTCGGGTATCAGCCGCCAGCTTCTGGCTCAGGGCTGCCATCTGGTTCTGACCGATTTGCCCGGAAAGGCTCTCGACACTCTCGAAAGCGATCTGAGTTCTGAGTTTGGGGAACGTGTCCTGGCAGTCCCTCTCGATGTCACCGATCCGGACTCGGTGCGCTCCGCCTTCGATACGAGCATTGCCGCCTGGGGCGGGGTCGATCTGCTGATCCTCAATGCCGGTATCGCTTTGGTTTCCTCCCTGGAAGAGATGAAGGCAGAAGCCTTCGGCCGGCTACAGCGAGTCAATGTCGAAGGGACCTTACACTGCCTCTCCGCGGCGGCTCGCCACTTCCGGATCCAGGGAACCGGAGGCGATGTCGTCCTGGTTTCGACCAAGAACGTTTTCTCTCCGGGTGCCAGTTTCGGGGCCTACAGCGCCACCAAGGCGGCAGCACATCAATTGGCGCGGATTGCGAGTCTCGAAATGGCCGAAATCGGGGTGAGGGTGAACATGGTTGCCCCCGATGCAGTCTTCTCTGAAGGTACTCGAGAGTCCGGCCTCTGGGCCACAGTCGGCCCAGATCGCATGCGGGCGCGAGGTCTGGATCAGAAGGGGCTCGAAGAATACTACCGCAATCGGAACTTGCTAAGGGCCAAGATAACGGCTACCCATGTCGCGCGAGCCGTCCTCTTCCTGGCCACCCGCCAGACCCCGACGACCGGGGCTACCATTCCCGTCGATGGCGGCCTCCCAGATGCCACGCCCAGGTGAGGAGTCATCGAAAACCAGTCGTGAAGTGAGCAAGTGATCTGGGGTTAGCTGTCGTGTTCGGTGATCGCCTAAAGCTGGAACTTCATTTGCTGACGTGGCTTTGGTCTCCAGGCCGAAGTCTTGATCTTTCGAGCCTTTGGCTCGATGCACGGCGGCCTGGAGGCCACCGCTACCAACGTCAGCCGGCCTAATTCCTTGAGTCGGTCACCGAACCCGTGGCATAGCTCAGCTCCGCTTCACTCAATTTGAAATCATAGAGAGCTTCGGCGAAGTCGGTTTCGGCTGTCGAGAGAGCCGTTTCCGCTCGGGCAAGCTCTACAAAGTCCCCTAACTGGGCCTTGTAGCGGAGCCTGGCGAGTTCGAGAGTTTGCTCAGCCTGGGTGACAATGTCCTGGTTGGCCTCCACCGCATGGTGGGCTGCTGTAAGCCGGCTGTGAGCTCTTGCGACTTCCTCTTCGATGTCCTGGCTGAGGATCTGACGACGAGCTCGCGATGATTCCAGGGTGTGCCGGGCTTCTTCTATCTCGCCTTCGAGACGGCCTCCGGTGTAGATGGGTAGCCTTATGCCAATCCCCCCGAACAGCAGCCTGCCCGCTGTCAGCTCGGCAAACCGGGTGATTCCTCCGCTGAATGCCCCCATGATCCTACCCTTCTTTTCACTCTCAGCCTTTCGCAGCCACTCCTCATAGGCTGAGATCTGGGCGTCCAGGCTCCTGAGCTCGGGTCGCTCCGCTAGTCCTCCTTTGACGAGAGCCTGCAGACTGGCTTTGGGTAGGGCAGATGCCACCGGCTCTTGAAGGATATAGGTTCCAGAGTAAGGAGTACCCATGGCACGATTCAGGCCGATGAGCGCCTGGCCGAAGGCGCTCTCGGCCTCGACCACGGTAAGCCGGGCACGAGACAGCTCCACCTGGGCCAGACTCACATCCAGCTTGGACTTGAGTTGAGCGCGGTAGAAGACCGAACTCTGTTTCACCGTGAGTTCGCGCTCTCTGAGAGTCTGGTTGCCTAGCTCAATCCGCTTCTTCGACTCCAGAACGGAATAGTATGCCCTCTTCACCTGGAGAGTGACCCTGGCCTGATCCGTTCTCCTCGACTCTCTCAGAGCGGACACTCTCAAGCGGTGGGCCGCGGTCCTGTGTTTCCTTCGGCCGAAATCGAGCAGATCATAGGAGACGTTGATCGAGGCCGCCAGATCCCGTGGAAAGGGAGAAGAGGCCAGGCCTTGGAGGCCAAAGGCGCTTCCTGCACCCGAAAGGCCCTGCTTGGCAATTCCTCCAAATCCGATCTGAGGGAAGTAGCTCGAACGGGCCTGCTTCAGCCGGGCTTGAGCAGCTTTGATTTCTTCGTCGATCCGCAACAGCTGGGGTCGATGCTCCAGTGCGTTCTGAATCGCCTGGGAAAGCGTTAGTGTCTCCCCTGAGCCTTGCCCTAACAGGCTCCCGCAAATGTTACTCACCAAGAGGAGGAGAACCAGAAGGCTTCGCTTCATCTATCCCCCCTTGGATACCCACTTCGAGGGGTTGACCTTGACGCCATGGGCCAGGGATTCCCGAGCCGTGACGATAACCTTCTCCTGGCCGCTGAGTCCCCGTGTAACCTCCACTCGGATGCCGTCGTCCAGGCCTGTCTCAATCCCGATCCTGCGAGCAGCATCCCCGTCGACCACATAGATGAATGGCGCCCCCTCTTTGACGCGCAAGGCCTCTGCCGGAACCAGGATTACGTCTGCGCGTCGTTCGAGAACCAGGCGAACTCTGACGTGCATGCCTGGGAGCAGCAGGCGCCGGGCGTTCCTGAGGTTGACCTCGGTCTTCATACTCCTTGTCTCAGGATCCAGTACGTTGGCAAAGCGAGCGACTGTTCCCTGAAGCTGCTTACCTGGCAACGCGTCCACCGTGATCTCGGCTACGTCGCCGATCTGGACCAGCGGCACTTTGACCTCGGGAACTTCGAAGAAAAGCCGCAGCCGGTCCAACTGCGAGATCGTCATCAGCGGCATGGCGCCTGATGTAGTGCCCGCCTGAATCAGGGCGCCCGGGTCCACGAAACGCTCGGTGACAATCCCTGAGAAGGGCGCCTTTATCTCAGCGTACTCCATCAGTGTTTGGAGTCGCTGCAAGGCAGCCTCCACACGCTTGACTCCACTTTGGGCCTGAACGATTCGAGTCTGGATGACCTGCTGCTGAGCTCCAGCGACGTGAAACTTGGCTCGCGCTTCGTCCACGGCCTGTTGTGGCATCATGTCGGGTCCTTCCTCGCGGACGCTCCGCACCCGTTCATACGTCAGCTCTGCCAGTTCCTGGTCTACCTTTTGTCTCTCCAGCTCCGCCAAGCCGTTCTGGTGGTCTGCCTTGGCACCTTCCAACTCCGCTTCGAGGCCCTGATACTCATCGAGCATCTCGGGTACCAGAATCTTGGCCAGGACCTGGCCCTTTTTCACGGAATCTCCGATGTCGACCCGGATCGACTCCAAGTATCCTCCGACCCTGCTGTAAAGCATCGTTTTTTCAAAGGGCTCGACGCTTCCAGAAAGGCTGATTTCATGGATCAGCTCCTCTCGAACAGGTCGGGTCACCTCAACATCGACGCCTGCTGGGATCGAAGGCACTTGCTCTGATGCCTGATTGGGCTCATCGGCTGTCGTCGAATCTGTCCCGCAGCCCGCTTGCAGCATCGGAAGCAGCAGGGTCAGGCAGATCCACTTTCCGAAAGCGCGGCTTCCCAAAACCTGTTTTCGCGATTTTGTCATTTCAGATCCTTGAAGCCCTCAGCCGGCCTGAGAACGAACTGGCTCTCGTTTCAATATGAGATAAAAGCAGGGGACCACCAACAAAGAGGCCAGGCTTGCAGCAATGACCCCACCCACGATCGCACGAGCCAGGGGGATATTCGCGTCTCCTCCACCCCACCCGATGGCCATCGGCAGCAGGGCCAGAATGGTCGTCAGCGAAGTCATGAGGATGGGTCTGACTCGACGCGAGGACGCCGTCAGAATCGCCTCCCTGAGGGAGTGTCCTTGTTCCAGTAGCCGATTGCTGAAATCCACCAAGACAATACTATAGGCCACCACGATGCCTACCATCATGATGATTCCCATGAAGGACTGGATGCTCAAGGCTGTTCCCGTCGAATACAGGAGGAGGGCGACACCGATGAAGCCCAGAGGAACCGTCAGCATCACGATAAGGGGATCCAGAAAACTGCGAAAGTGAGCCACCATCACCAGATAAACCAGAATGGCCGCGATGATCAAACCCGTGCGAAACTGGACGAAGGCCCGGCGCATGTGAGCCATCTCGCCCATGATTTCGACGCTATAACCCTTCCCCGCATACTCCGGACCATCGACCTCATAGTAGCCACCCCGTTCCGACACCTTTGGCACCAGACCCAACTCAGCCGGTTCCAGCAGTTTGGCCTCGATTCCGTTCATGACCGTGCCGACACCGTATCCCTGGTCCACATTGGCGAAGACATCGATGACGCGGGTGATGTTGCGATGATTGATGACCGCTGGTCCCGTCTTTCGGTTGAATCGCGCCAGGTTCCTGAGCCGAACGGGGGCTACTCCATTCGCACCCCGAATGGGAATATCCTTCAGCGTTTCCAGCGACTGGATTCCTTCCTCTGCGTACTGTGCTCCGATGAAGTAGTGATTGCCGTTGTTGCTGTCAATCCAGAAGGCTGGATCGAAGTTGATGCTGGAGTTGGTGGCCGTGACGATGTTTTTCATTACATCGTCTACGGTCAGACCGGAAAGAGCGGCCTTGATGCGATCTACTTCGACATCGATGATCGGATAGTCAAGGGTCTGCGCGATCCTGACATCCACGGCTCCACGAACCTGGGCGGCCGCCCTTCGGATCAGCTCTCCGATTTCGTGAGAGGTCTCGAAGTTGCTTCCACTGATCTGCACATGAATGGGAGAGGGCTCGCCGAAGTTCAAAGCCGCGGTCAACATGCCCCCCGTGTCAAAGGCAAACCGGATTCCGGGAAAATCGCGATTCAAACGCTCCCGCAAGCGACTGACGTACTCGAAGGTATCAAGCAATTCCGGTTTCTGCTTGAGCTGAACCAGAACAAACGCATCCATGGGACCGGTGTTGGGAGTGTAGGCTGCCGGCCAATCCATAAGCACTCCGATATTGGAGATCAGGATGCGAAGGTTGGAGTCCGGATGCCGCTCGACCTGGGGAAACTCGGCATCGGGTTGACCCACAACTTCGATGATCGCCTCTTCAATTTCGGCGATCGCTTTCTCAGTATTCTCGATCCGCGTGCCCGCTGGGAGACGGACGAAGACGGTAAACTGCCCTGCATCCACCCTGGGGAACATCTCTGATCCGCTGCGATTCAGAAGCAGAAAGGAGAACACCACCAGAAGACCGGCCAGCACAACAACCAGGTAACGAAGCCGCAGAACCCAGCCAAGAACACCGGGGTAGAAGCCGCGAGGGACGTCCTCCCTGCCCTCTTCAGGGGTGCCTTGCGCCTCGGCCCTCTTCCCCAAAAACCGAGCACAGAAGTTTGGAATCACGGTGACGGCGATGAGGTAGGAAGCCCCAATGGCAAAGGTGGCGGCCAGGGCCAGCGGCGTAAACAGGTACTTGGCCAGGCCGGAGAGAAAGACAACTGGATAGAACACCACCACCAGGGTTATGGTCGAGACCAGCACCGGCCACGCCACTTCGCGTACACCCTCTTGGGCCGCCTCCAGCCGCCCTTTGCCATTCTGATAGTGACGCATCGTGTTCTCGAGCACGACGATCGACTGGTCTACCAGGATTCCAACCGCTAGTGCGAGTCCGCCGAGCGTCATGGCGTTGATGGTATCGCCAGAGTAGAAGAGGCCCATCAGCGCGGCCAGAATGGATAAGGGGATCGCCAGGAAGATAATGAAGGTCAGTCGGAAGTTCCTGAGAAACAGGAACACGACCAGTGCAGCCAGGACCGCACCCAGGCCCGCGGCCAACTGGAGTCCCTTGATGGCTTCGCGAACATACACCGACTGATCCATTACCACTTCCAGTTGAAGCGTTTTCGCCCGCGGGTCCATCTCGCGGATCCGCTGCAGGATCCGCTGCAGCCGATCCTTGATGGAATCGACAATCTCGATGGTGTTGGCGCCCGGCTGCCGGTAGATCGGGATATAGACCTGTCGGCGTCCGTTGACGCGAACGATATTGCTCTGAATCTGATGGCTATCCACCACCTTCCCGACATCTCCAATGAGAACCGGCCGTCCATCTACCACTTTGATCGGGATCGAGTTCATCTCCTCGACCCGGGAGGGGATGGCATTGGTGAAAATCTGATAGTCGAGATTCCCGAATTTAGCGTCGCCGGCTGGGATAAAGACGTTGAATTGCCGCAGGGCGGTCACGACGTCCAGGGGTGAAAGACGACGCGCCTCGAGTTTCTCCGGATCCACATAGGCCAGCACCCGCCGCAGCACACCCCCATATACCGCTGGGGCAATGACGCCTTGAATCGACTGCAGACGATTGCGCAGTTCGAAGTAGGCAACGTCGTACAGCTCCTGCTCATTCATCGTCGGACTGGAGACGCTTACCAGCGCCAAAGGCAGAGACGCCGTGGGATCGAAAGGCATCACCATGGGAGGGATCGTCCCCGGAGGCAGATAGAACATGTCAGACATGGCGTAAGAGGTCACCTGGGACATCGCCGTATCCAAGCTGATGCCCTCCCGAAAAAAGTCCTTGACCACGCAGACACCCAGCATGGCCTTTCCCTCTTGATGGGAGATTCCCACTGATTGCCCCGTCCAGCGCTCAAGGCGGGACATGATGTCGCGTTCCATCACTTCGGGTGGCATCCCCGGATAAAAAGTGACGATCTGGACTGCGGGGGTCTCGAAGATGGGGAGGAGATCCGCCGGAATCTCGGTATAGCAGACGACACCGAGCACCAGTAGAAGCAGCGCCAGTACCACAACAAGGTACGGATTCCGCAAAGCTGCGCTGATCATACCCACTCCTCTGTCAACTGATGCGCGCCCGGCATTCCCCACCAAGACGCCTCGGTTGATTTTGTCACCTTGGGAAGCTAGCTTCGAGATTCTTGGCCGGGTAGGATAATACCATGACTCCCTTTCCTCAGCCCCACGGACTCAAGACGAAGATCGTCTGCACTCTGGGTCCTGCAGTCGAATCCGTCGCAGCTATCCAAACGCTTATAGAGGCGGGCATGACGGTGGCCCGGCTCAACTTCTCACACGGAACCCTGGATGAACACACGAAGGCCGTGGAGTCCGTCAGGGCTATCTCCCAGGCGCTAGATAAACCCGTCGGGATCCTGGTTGACGTCCCAGGAGCCAGATATCGCACGGGTCCCATCCCAGAAGGACGGGTAGATTTCGAACCAGGGGATCGGGTGGTATTGAGCAGCCGCCAGACTTTCGAGTCCGGCGAGAAAACCATTCCGGTCCTACCTCCGGGGATCCATCGCGACGCCGTTCCCGGCAACCGGATCCTACTCGCTGATGGAATTGTTGCTCTTCAGGTGATCCGAGTCGACGGAGAAGACGCTCTTTGCGAGGCGCTTACACCAGGGCAGATCACCAAGGGACGCGGCGTCAGCACCCCTGGCGTCCTGCCTTCGCAGCCCTTCCCCGACGAGAAAGCGCGCCGAGCTCTGACCTTCGCTGCCGAACATCAGGCCAACTTCGTCGCCCTCTCGACGGTAACCTCCACACAGCAGATAACCGTGGCGCGCGAAATTCTGGGCAAGCTGGACTACCGGGGTGCCATCTTCTCGAAAATCGAACGGGCGGAGGCGATTGCCGATCAGAAATCCATCTTGGCTGCCAGCGACGGAATCATGATCGCCCGCGGGGATCTCGGGACTGAAGTTCCCCTGGCGCGGGTCCCTATCCTTCAAAAGGATCTGATCCGTGCCTGCAACCACCTGGGCAAGCCAGTGATTACCGCCACCCAGATGCTGGAGTCCATGATGGCACATCCTTCGCCTACTCGTGCCGAGGTAGCTGATGTAGCCAATGCGGTGTTTGACGGCACCGATGCGCTCATGCTCTCCGGCGAAACCTCGATCGGGAAGTACCCGCTTCAAGCAGTAGAGGTTATGGCTGAAGTAGCGGTAGAGGCTGAGGCAGCGCTCCCCTACGATTCGATGCTGGTGGAAAAGCGGCAACATCTCGAGCGCCAGACGGATGATGCCATCGCCTATGATGCCTGTCAGACTGCCCACCAGTTGAACGCAGCTCTAATCGTCGCCTTCACGGAGTCCGGCAGTACCGCTCACCGGGTCTCCAAGTACAGACCGCGAACACCGATACTAGCCCTCACACCTAACCGGCACACCCAACAGTCCCTGACGCTAAGTTGGGGTGTTCAGCCGGTGATCACGGGCGCAATCGAACACGTGGACGACTTCTTCGCGCGAGCGCAGCAGGGAGCTCGCAACTTTCCAGGCGTCTCCCGAGGAGACTGTGTCGTCCTGGTCGCCGGGCTGCCCATCGGCGTCCCAGGGGGTACCAACCTGTTGCGGGTTTTGACGATCGATTGACGGATTATTCGAGAATCTGGTTATGCACTTAACTCCGGAAAAAGTCACCACCACCTAGTAAAAAAGGTGAGAGACAGGAGGTGAGTGGATGTACGAAAAGATGAATTTGTTGGAGTTTCAAGAGCGTTTTGCCACAGAAGAAGCTTGTCTGAGTTACCTGATGCAGAAACGCTGGCCGGAAGGATTTGTCTGTCCCCGTTGTGGGGGTCAAGGAGGCTACTGGTTGCAGCACCGGCGATTGATGGAGTGTCGCCAATGCCGGTATCAGGCTTCTTCCACCGCCGGGACGATTTTCCACAAGACGCGGGTGCCCCTGAGATATTGGTTTTGGACCATCTTCTTGATGAGCCGTTGCAAAGCGGGCTACTCGATGAAGGGACTGCAGAAGCTGCTGGGAATCGGAAGCTATCGGACGGTCTGGATGATGGGACATAAGATCCGACAAGCCATGGCCAAACGTAATGACTGCTACCAATTAAGTCACCTGGTGGAGCTGGATGACTCTTTCTTTGGAGGCCGACGACGAGGGAGAAATCGTCGGGGTCGCAAGCGAGGACGAGGGACCGAAGGCAAGGCCAAAGTTCTGGCCGCGGTGGAGATAACGAAAGCCGGGGGGCCGAGGTTTCTAAGTCTGGATGTGGTCGATGACATAACCAGCGACAATGTGAAGCGGGTCGCCTGGGCGAGGATCGACCCCGGAGCTCAGATCCGAAGCGACGCCTATCACGCGTTTGTCGGTTTAGCTCAAGCCGGCTACCAGCATGAACGCGTCCGGCTCGAGTGGGTGGGGATGGGTTTTGAACAGTTCCCATGGGTTCACACCCTCATTTCCAACTGCAAGACTCAGCTCCAAGGGACTCAGAAAGCGGTCAGCCTCAAGCACCTTCAACGTTACCTGGCTGAGTTTTGTTACCGTTTCAATCGTCGTTTCTGGGAATCCGAGCTCTTCGACCGTCTCCTGACAGCCTGTTCGCTCTATCCCACCGTCACCTATCCGGAGTTAAGTGCATAACCAGATTCGAGAAAGAAACTTTTCGGAGTCAACATAGATCTTGCTGTTGTCCGGCTCTCTCCTCGAAACTTGGGCTCATCTTGCAGACAAGTCAAGTCGTTCGCGGCTCGGTTGGCTGTAGCTGTTTCCGGTACTGTTCACTGCTCACTGCACTACTGCTCACTATTCAAGTTTCAGCTTGGTGGATCAAAGCAAGTTCTCTCTTGGCGACTGTTAGCCGGATATGGCAAACTCTCCTTGTCATGAAGACACTTGAGAGTTCTCCGAAGGAGACGAAGACCAGCGGTGTTCTCGACTTCCCCATAGTTGATTGCGACATCCACCATCTGAATCCGAAGGTGGACGATCTCTTCCCCTACCTACCACGCTTTTTCGTCGATCAAATCAAGGACTTCGGCATCATGCTGCCTGGAGCAAACTTCTCCAGCGGCTACACCAACATGCCAAGGCAGGGGGCGCGGGCCGATCTGTTTGAAGACGACATCCATCCGGCCACGAATATCGACGTCGCCCGACGGCGACACCTGGATGTCTATGGCATCGAGGCAGCGATACTGACTGGGGCCTCGGTCTATGGGGCCGCGGTACATCCCAACGCAGATTACGCAGCCGCTCTCTGCCGAGCCTTCAACGACTGGACGCTGGCTACCTGGATAGCCGCCGATCCACGTTTTCGAGCCTCCATCTCGGTCGCACCCGTCGACCCGCAACAGGCCGCTGCCGAAATCCATCGACTCGGAGAGCATCCAGCCGTGGTCCAGGTCATCACTCCCGCCGGGGCGCGAATGCCCTTCGGCAACCGCTTCTATGATCCTATCTACCACGCAGCCGAGGAACATGGACTGCCAATTTGCGTGCATTTCGGTGCCGAAGGTGTGGGAGTCTCGGGTCCACCCACCGGAGTCGGCTACCCCTCCTATTATCTGGAAATGCGTATGGCACGTCCCCAGACGGCGATGGCCCATGCCGTCAGCCTCATCTGCGAGGGTGTCTTTGAGAAGTTTCCCAAGCTGAAGTTCCTCTTCATCGAGCACGATACCTTCTGGGTCCCAGGGCTGATGTGGCACATGGATGCCGACTGGAAATCAACCCGCGAATACACTCCCTGGGTCAAGCGCCCTCCCAGTGAATACATTCGAGGGCACATCCGGTTTGGTTCACAACCTTTGGAGCAGCCACCCAAGGCCTCTGATTTGAGGGTCTTCCTGGAGTGGCTTCACGCCGACGAGATACTGTTGTTCGGCAGCGATTACCCGCATTGGGACTGGGATGAACCAACAAAGGTCTGGCAAAAAATCCCGGCCGACATGCGGCGACGGGTCTTCTCCGAGAATGCCCAGGAGCTCTACGGCGACAGACTCCGCATCCCAGCTCCAGCGTCGGTTGGGCAGCCCTGACAGGGGATCAGAGATGCAGCGCCGTGTCGTTGGAAAAGCAAGGGACCTGCATCCGGGTGAGGTGAAAATCGTCTCCTTGGATAAGAAAACGAGCCTGGGTATTTTCAACGTCGCGGGCCATTTCTACGCGCTCAAGAACCTCTGCCCCCACCAGGGGGGTCCTCTCTGCCAAGGCCGATTACGACCGCTGGTCGTCTCAGACGGTCCTTATCAGGTTTCCTATCAGCGCGAAAGCGAAATCCTCCGGTGTCCCTGGCACAACTGGGAATTCGACATCAAGACCGGCGAGGCGCTCTGCAATCCTGGTGTACGCGTCAGAAGCTATGCGGTGACAGTCGAGGGTGATGAACTCGTGGTTTCTGTGGGATAGAAAGTGAGTGTGATGTAGAGTTGGGCACCCGTGCGCTGCGTGCGGATCCACTACCAGATAGGAAACGAAGCTAAAGGTCCAGAAGAGGAGGCAATAGCTTGAACGCTTGATCGAAACTCCTGGAAGCAGATAGAGATAAATAGCCGGTATTAAAAACAAAAGTGCTATCCCGATCGAGTAGATCATCCTCTGGTGGATCAGATTCTGAGCCACTTGCATCTCCTTAACCATCAATCGTGAGCGTGCCAGCGCTCCTGGTGTTTCGCCTGACTCTCGCTGTAACCGCCCTTGTAGAGCTGGTCATAGTAGTCCAGATCGAGATGGTGAGCCTGGACCCAGACTCCCGGAACAAAGATGGCGTCAATGTGCGCGGGAAAGCGCCCGTAGGTGTCGTAGATGTAGTTACAGACGTCCTTGGCACAAGCCACTACGTCGTCACTATAGTGGGGAACTTCGTCCAGGAATCGCTCAGCCAGTCCCTCCTTGAAGATTCCGTCGAAGCCCTTCGGATCTTTGTAGTGACCTTTGGGTCCGTACTTGGTCTCCAGGAGCGCGTCTATCGCCTCGGACATATCCTTGTAGTAGGGGGGGGTGTACGCCTCCAGGATGCCGTCCAATCCTACGGGATTGGGACGCCATGTAGGTAGGGGCGTCAGGAATCGGAAGAGTCTCCTGAGCCGCTTGTTGGGTTCCTCGTAACGAAAGCTCAGGCCCGGCCCGTATCGATCACGATACTCGGGGTCACCCATCAGTATGGGTCCGGCGAAGGCTGCGTGTACCCAGCCCCCTAGCCCCATGGCCTGGATAGCGAGGAGCGCATTCTGGACCAGTAGATCGGCCTCGATGTGGATGCGAAAGGTGCCCATGTAACCCATGGGAATCGGCAGCTTCTTGTTCAAAAAGCCGCTCCGAACCCACTTCTTGACTCCGGCGGGTCGGTAGAAATTCCAATCGTCGATAAACATCGGCCGAAATCCATCGTCCTGGGAAAGCAGGTACATCAGGCCGTTGATGTATTGCTTGGTCATGTCCATGACAGGGACCAGAATGGTGCTGCCCGGAACGTTTGAGACATAGCGATTGCGGCCCAGGTAACAGGGATATTCTCGAGGGAAGTCCAATCGCTTGTCCAACACCTTGACCTTGCACTGCTCCGCGTATTCGATGAGCTTGTCCGGGGTCAGCTCTCCGTGGGACAGGTAGTAGGGATCGAGGTCGTCGGGCTGTTTGAGGAAATAGGTCCCGCCGTCATTGATCAGAAAAAAGTGGGTTGCCTGCGCATTGTCGGGACTGCTGGCGGTGCGGCCGGCAATCTCCAACATGGGAGAACCCACCAGGGGCTTGCCTTGTTCTGTCTTGAAGGGCATGTCCGGCATGGTGATACCGGTGATCCCGGTAGAGGCGATCAGCAGCGCTTCCTCCAGCGGGCTCAGGGGCTGTGGATCCTGATCCGAAGTGTAGCTGAGGCTGCCAGCGGGAATGGATGAAATGCCTTTGCCGATTCTGCGGGAGCGCCGGTTGAAAATAGAGCTAAAAAGCGGATAACGAAGGGCTTCTTGGAAACCTTGATTTTGTTCGTTCATCAGACCTCCTCCTGTTGGAATCCCTTCAGCGCGTGACTCGCGTTGCGGATGTATTCCTGGTGCAGTCTTTGTCGGATTCGATAGAGTGAAACGAGTATCTACCCAGACGAGCGTTGCACGAGTTGGTAGACCCATCGGATGTTGCTCTCGGCGGTAGCCCATTCGGGCAAGATCGAATCGTGTACCGAAGGCAGAATAGACAGATCCCATCTCGACAGATCGATCTCGCTGACCGCCTGGTCTTCGGTCAATCCCTCTTTGTGCGCCTTTTGGACGGCGCCGTAGAGGGCCTCCAGATAATCAGCAAACCGGCGCAGGTCGGCGGCTCTAGCCAGAGGTCCATGACCCGGGACATAGATGGCGTTGGGATGATCGTCGGCAATCTTTCTTATCGCGGGGACAAAATCGGGAATGGAAACGCCGCCTTCTCCAAGATCGAGGAAAGGATAGTAGGTGTGAAAAAGCAAATCGCCGGTGGCGATGATGTTCTGTTTCGGCAGGTGAACGAAGATATCACCGTGAGTGTGGGCGATCCCGGAGTGGGCCAACACTACCTCGTGCTTGCCCACCTGGAGAGTCCGGGCTTGAACGACCAGGGCATCGGCCTTGGGCACGCCCTCCGGATGGTCCGACCACCAGGATTCATCGTGCAGCTTCATCAGGCCAGGAACCCTCTCGTGCGCGAAAATCTTGGCTTCCGGGTAAAGACTGTTCCCCCGGGTGTGGTCATAGTGGTAGTGGGTGTTGACGATCTTTGTAACCGGTGCGTTCGAATGCCCAGAGACCCACTTTCCCAGTGTCTTGGAGCCCGGAGGAAACTTGGTATCGACCAGGAGCACTTCCTTTCCATCCTGTACCAGCAAAGAATTACCGCCTCCCCCGAAGACGACGTGGATGCCTGGAGCCAGCTCCATACTCGTCTGTCGCACGAACGAGCTATAGAACCAACCGAAGCCCAGGACACCGCCGACGAAGAGCAGGAGCATCAGAACCAGAACCAGCGAACAAGAGCACCCACCTGGCTTGCGTCGTAGGCCACCTTCGGTGAGCTTGCCATCCCGGCGGTAGGCGTATTCCAGAAACTTGGCTCCTTCCAGAGACAGATCCTTGACGAAGGTGAAGTGAGCGATCCAGAACTTCTTCATCAAGCGGAAGCCCCAACCGTGGGCTTTCTCCCAGGAGCCGAAGCGGGTTCGCCCTTCTCCCAGATCCTCGACGTGGTAGGTGTGGCGAGCGTAGAATCCGGGTAGGGCGGTGACTTCCCAGGTCACCTTCCGGTTCTTTTCAAGCTCGACAATCCGGGCAATCGCGAACATCCGGTACAGGTAATACCAGCGAATCGGCTGAAAGACCCAGATCAGCTGCTTTCCCAGGACCAGGTCTTTGTTGAGAACCGCAAAGAAGCACTGATTCCACCTGGACCACCAATTGGCGTGGGTGAAGAACTCCCACAACTCGTGAATCGGAATATTGACATCAACGGTCCCTGCCACCGGTGTCATGTCGTTCGACTGGGCCAGGATCTCTTCCCTGTTCTCCTTCGCCACGATTGGGCTTCTCCTTTCTGAACAATTATCCAGCCAGGGTAGTTCACCCCACGCTGAAGTTATCCGACGGGTCGGTGTGCGCTGGCGGTCGTGGAACCTTGGTTAAAGCTAGTACGCCCTCGGAGTCCCGGCTCTAAGTGCTGGATCCGTTGGCAGCATTCTCACTCAAAAAGTCGGCGGGCGCAATCGCTTTTCTTCGGCCGGTCTACTCTCCCAGCTCGTGACAGAGATGGCAGTCCGTGGAAGCCTGACGGGCGAGGTGGCAGTTCATGCACGTCTCCATACTGGTGGAGATCTCTTGTGACAGGATCTCCCGCGTCTCGACCGGGCCATGACACTTGGCGCATGTCACCTCAGCCTTGGAGTGGTTGACGTGACTGAAGAAGACGAAGTCGGGCAGTTGATAGACTCTTATCCAGGCAGGCTCCCTGTCCTCTTCGGCCATCCTGGCTAGTTTTTGGATGGAGGCACTTTTTGCCTTGATGCTGCTGTGACACAACATACACTTCTGAAGAGCAGGAAAGCCTGCGCGCTCGCTGGAGTCTGCGCCCAGGTGACAACCCTTGCAGGATATCCCCTTGGAAACGTGAAGCTCGTGGCTGAAAGGGATTGGTTGGGGAGCTACCTCTCGCGGTAGTTGCTCCGACTTTCCTTTATAAACCAGAGGCGTCTGACCCGAACCGTTGATTCCGAAAGCAACAAACAACAGCAGGAAAAGGAGCAGTCCCTCCACCAAACCTAAGGACGGTGGGATCTTGGTACGCTGCAATCGCATCGGTCTGCGGAGGGTAACGATTTCAGGGGAGAGTAAAAGCCACCAGCTTGCCCGTGTACTTCTTGTTGTACTTGTTTCCACCACCCGCAGCGATAGCGACGTACTGCTTTCCGTCTTTGCCCAGATAGGTTACCGGGGTTGCATGACCGCTGGCTGGGAGCCTGGTGGTCCACAGTTCCTTACCCGAATCCTTATCAAAGGCGCGAAAACGACTATCGTTGGTGGCACCGATAAAGACCAGGCCTCCTGCGGTGACGATCGAGCCTCCCAGATTGGGGGTGCCCGTCTGGGGAATTCCCCGGGCCTTCAACTCGTCGAACTCACCCAAGATCACTCGCCAGCGAAAGTCGCCTCGGTTCAGATCGATCGCCGTCAGGGCACCCCAGGGAGGTTTCTGACAGGGATATTGGTTGGAGTCCCAGAATCTCCCATACTTCGTACCCCGGACACGATAGGGAAGCTTCGAGCCCTCGGGGCGGGGTACCATCTTGAAAAAGGCACCGACATCCATTGAGTTCACGTACAGCCGGCCGGTCTCGGGATCGAAGGAAGCACCACCCCAGTTGGGACCCCCGTTGGTTCCAGGAAACATCACGGTCAACTTGCTGCCGATGGACCGAAAGAGCGGACCTTCAATGACGGCATCCCGAAGCATTTCCAGACATTCTTCTCGCGATTCGGGAGTGACCTCGGTAATCTCATCGCGCGTCATGGATTGGCGAGCGAACGGTGGAGGCTTTACCGGGTGAGGTTGGGTGGGAAAGGATTCCTCGCCAGGGATGGCACTTGCCGGCACGGCTCGCTCTTCCACCGGAAACAAAGGTTCCCCGGTCAGCCGATCCAACACGAATACGAAACCGGTCTTCGTGATCTGGGCTACAGCGGGAATGCTCTTTCCGTCCCTTCGAACCATCACCAGAACTGGCTGCGCGGGCAGATCCCAGTCCCAAAGGTCGTGGTGAATGGTCTGAAAGTGCCAGACCCGGCTGCCGGTTCGGCAGTCGAGCGCGACCACGGAATCACTGAACAGGTTGGCTCCCTTGCGATCCCCACCGTAAAAGTCGGAAGCGGGGGAAGTGAGAGGGACGAACACCATGTCATTTTCTTCGTCGACGCTCATCGTGGACCAGGCATTCACCCCGCCCCGATCCTTCCAGGATTCGTCTTGCCAGGTGTCGTTTCCAAATTCGCCCTTCCGCGGCACGGTATGAAAGCGCCAGACCTGCCGGCCATTGCGGGCGTCGAAAGCCCGTATATCTCCACTGGGGCCCTGGGGCTCTCCGTCACTCACCCAACCGCCCACAATCAGTCTGTCACCACACACCGCTACCGGTGATGTGAGTCCATAGCTCAGATGGGGAAACTTGTCGGCGACACCCTTCCTGAGATCCAGCTCGCCTTGTTTTGCAAAGGCAGGATCCCGCTTACCTGTCTTGGCATCGATGGAGAGGAGCTGCCCCGTCTGGGTACCCAGGAAGATGCGGCTCCTGCTTCCTTCCTGCCAGTGAGCCACTCCTCGGTTGATAAAAAGTCCCAACCGGCTCTGCCGATCGAATCCGGAGTCGACCACCCACAGCTGCTTTCCCGTTTCTGGCTCCAGAGCGATCAACCGGTGAAACGGGGTGGAGACATACATCACCCCGTCCACGATCAGAGGAGTGCATTCAAAGGCGGATTTGGGGGGATACTCGGTTCCGTCGCTGAAATCGCCAGTATCGAAGGTCCAAGCTGGTCTCAATTGTGCGACGTTCTGCCGCGTGATCTGTTTCAGCGACGAGTACTTCGTCCCACCTGCATCGCCACCGTATTGTCGCCACTCCTGTGCTTGGAGTGAGAAGCTTGCCGAGAGCGTCAGTGCAAACAGGCCCAGGAAGCCAGGTCTCAGGCAGACGGAAAAACTTAGAGCAAGCTGCTGCACCGCACTGTGATAGCAATTCCTCTGGGCGCTGTCAATCGAGCTACGTCATGGTAGTCCAAACATTGGCGCGATTGTTAGGGAAGCCTGAAGCGCAAGCGAGGGGTTGGGCCGCAGCACAGGCTTGGAGCTACGGCCCAACCCCTCGCTTGCGCTTCAGGCTTCCATGATCCAGAAATGCCTGCTTCGATACCAAAGGCAGGGTATGAAGGGGAACTCCTTAAGCTGATGAGTTCCTTTAGACCAGAATCGGTGAAATCACTTCCCCGTGAACGTCGGTGAGGCTCACGTCGCGTCCACCGAAGCGGTAGGTCAGTCGTTTGTGATCCAAGCCCAGAAGGTGGAGGATTGTGGCGTGTAGATCGTGTACCGTGGTGACATTCTCTACCGCGTGCTTTCCGATCTCGTCGGTGGTGCCATACAGGGTCCCGCCTTTGATCCCGCCACCGGCCATCCAGATGGTGAAGGCGGTTTCCAGGTGATCGCGCCCATCCCCATCAACGGTACCCGTGTCAGGAGTGCGGCCAAACTCGGTGCCCCAGATGAGGAGTGTCTCCTCGAAGAGCCCCCGAGCCTTGAGATCCTTCATCAGCGCCGCAACCGCTTGATCTGTCACCCTGGCGTTGGCCTCGTGACCCTTCTTCAGTGCGGTATGCTGGTCCCAGGTCCCGTTATTCTGACCGAAAAGGACGGGACAGGTAATCTCCACGAATCGGACCCCAGACTCTAGCAGACGGCGAGCACGAAGGCACTGGAGACTATACAACCGCTGGTTTTTGTCCGATGTGTCCAGACCATAGAGACGTTTAGTTGCCTTGCTCTCCTTGTCCAGGTCTAGAACATCCGGTACCAACGACTGCATCCGGTAGGCCATCTCATAGTTGCGGATTGCCGACTCAACCGCATCGTTTTGTCCGGTGGAGGCGAGGAATTCCTGATCTTGGTCCAAAAGGGCTTCAAGTTTCTTCCGTTGAATCAACTCCGGGTCGGCCGCCTCAATATTTTCGATCGGCTTGCCATCGGCCTTCATGGGCAGGGCCTGATGTGTCGCCGGCAGAAAACCGTTGGAGAAGTTTTCGAGGCCTCCTGGGATGCTGGCCCCTGTATGCAAGAGCACGTAGCCGGGAAGGTTTCGGTTCTCGCTGCCCAGAGCGTATGTAATCCAGGAACCGAGGCTCGGGTAGCCTCCGACATTTCGACCTGTATGGAACAGAATGTTCCCTCTCGGATGCAGCGGAAACTCAGAGACCATGGATCGGACCACCGCCAGATCATCCACGCAGGTAGCGATGTGGGGTAGAAGCTCACTGACCGTGATTCCCGACTTTCCATACTTCTGGAATGACCAGGGGCTCCGGGTAAAGGTCCGGATCCCATCACCCGAGAGTTGACCATGGAGCTCCGCCAACTTAGGCTTGGGGTCGAAGGTGTCCATATGAGAGACGCCACCCGGCATGAAGCAGAGGACCACATTCTTCACTTTGGGTGGAAAGTGAGGTTTCAGAGGCCCGGCTAGACCCGCGTAAGCCGGATCCGCCATCAGAGCCGAAAGCGCCGTGATGCCAAATCCATTCGCTGTCTGCCGCAATAGCTCTCGGCGAGTAACCGGAACACCGACGCAGCCAGGGCAACTATTCTCTTCGGTCCCATGGCGGCGATGGGTTCTGCTTTTCGGTCTCATCGTAAGTAGATAAATTCCTTCAGATTAAAGAGGCAGTGAGCGACATCCTGCCAAACGATCCTACTCTGGAGGATACGCCTTTCCGGGATTTGGCGCAAGCTAGCCAGCTCCCCTGCCAGCGACACAAACCGTTCCTGTTCATGGACTTCGGCCGGTCGGCCCAGGGCGGTTTGAAACATAGAGTCGATCCGGGATTCCACACTCGATTCGCCAGCGCCGAGGAGTTGATCCGCCCAGCGCGCGGCCTGTTCGGTGACGAAGGGATCATTCAGTAGCGCCAATGCCTGGGAGGGGACGTTGGTAACATCTCGGCGTCCCCGAACCACAGAGGGAATAGGAAAGTCGAACAGCTCCAGGAATCGAGGTCCTTCCATTCGAGTAACCTTGAGATAGAGGCTGCGCCTGCCGTTTCCATCCAACGGCCCCGAGAGGAGTTTACGGTAGTCCTTGGCTGCTGGCCGGAAGGGCTGGATACTGGGTCCGTAGAGGTTGAGGTTGATCTGGCCCGAGGTGGACAGGATCGAGTCGCGGATCGTCTCCGCCGCCAAGCGGCGTACCGGGTAGTGGTGCAGCAGGCGATTCTGGGGATCCACTTGCTCCGCCTGGGACGAGGTCTGGCTCAACTGCTGGAAGCTCTGGGTAAGGACCAGAGATCGGATCAGCCTCTTGATGGACCAGTCCTTCCTCACGAATTCAAGTGCCAACGAATCGAGCAGACGAGGGTGCGATGGCGCCTCCCCAAACCGCCCAAAATCGTCGACCGTCGCTACGATGCCGCGGCCGAACAGGTGGTGCCACACGCGGTTGACCAAGACTCGTGCCGTCAACGGATTGCCCGGCGAGGCTACCAGTTCGGCTAAGGCTCTCCTTCCACTGCCAGAAGAATCGAATCCGTCCTCTCCCCCATTGATCAGCGTAAGGTAGCGGCGGGGAGCCGGCCTTCCGGGGCTCTTGGCACTGCCTCGCAGCAAGACCGGGAAATCGTAGCCCGGGTCAAGATCGGCCATTGAACTGATCACCTGTGGTCGGGCCAGACGCGCTTCAATCTCTCGATAGCGGCCCACCAATTCAGCCAGACGCGGACTCAGATCGCTAGAGTTGTCTACGAGTCCTTTTTGCACCAGCCAATCGACCCACTTCAAATCGTCTTCGTCCGCGCGACCCTCGGTCCAGGCTACGACCGCTTCGCGGCAGACTCTGGCGTAGCGAAGAGCTACTTCTTCAGCATCCTCAGGAGCCGACCCCTGAAAAAGCCGTAAGACGTAAGACAGATCCTCTTGAGGAGGCTCATCGACGTCGTGTAGAACCGCATCAGTGATCCCGAAATAGGATCCGGGCGTTCGCAGCATTTCGGGCTTGAAATCCATAACCCTTCCGGGCCGATCCGGGAGACGAGGATTGTCGTGTTTGCTCACCAACTCGACATAGAAGGGAAGATCCTTCTCTTCCTCTTCGTGTTTGTTAGGGATCTTGACCCAAGAAAGCGAGTCGCTGTCGAGCACCGTGTAGTTCTCTCCCAGCATGCAGTTGTCGACGATACCCCGCCACGCCGCCAGCTGCCCCCCTACGACGCGCAGACTCACGAATTTCTTATCCTTCGGTAGGTAGGGAGACCGGATGGCACCGTTGAGCCTGCTGGAAAGTAGGTGGCTGAACATGCCTGTTGGGTAGACACCTCTCACCAGTTCGCGAGCCGTCGTCGACAGGGCGAAATCCCCACCGACGGAGAGTCCTTCTAGCCCCAGGCCGTCTCGATACCAGTCAGCTACCGCGGCGGCGATAGGGGTGTAGTTCTGGCGGTTGAAAGCGTCCCGCGAACGCTTCTCGTTCCGGTAGCGAGCAGCTTCCCTCTTCCATGCCGCAGCCAACCCATCGCCTCCAGCTCCGGTTTCACACGCGAGCACGGCCCAGGGAAAAAGCGGACTCTCAGAATCGAGGCTTCCTGCTTCAAGGGCCTGCCACCAGCGCCGGAGCCTCTCCCGGTCTAGACCCGACCGCAGATCGGGCCCGCCGGCACTACTGAGACGAACCTCATGGGCGGCCAGCAGATAGGCAGGAATGTCATCCACCTGAACACTCCATTTCACGGCCAGCTCCTGCTGAATCATGGGTTTCAACTGCTGCAAGGACGCCATTAAATCCCGATGCATCTTGCCCGTGTCCAGGGTCCGCGTGACCTGCCGCGAGCTGGTGAGGATTCCGTATAGAGCGTAGTAATCTTCCGTAGGAATGGGATCGAGTTTGTGATCGTGACAACGGGCACAGGCCACTGTCAGCCCCTGAAATCCACGGGTCAAGGTATCGATCTGGTTGTCCACGACGTCGGTTCGGATTTCCCGGAACTTGACGCAGTCGTCGTGTCCCATCTCGCCAAACCGGAAAAAGGCGGCGCCGATAAGCGACTCGTTGATTCCCTCCTCCTGATTGACCCGAGGACTCGGCAACAGATCTCCGGCGATGTGCTCCCGGATGAATCGATCGTAGGGCAGATCCTGGTTGAACGCCCGGATCAGGTAATCACGATAGCGCCATGCGCCAAGTACCTCATAGTTCCATTCGTAGCCGTAGGTCTCTCCAAAGCGCACTACATCCATCCAGTGACGCGCCCAGTGTTCGCCGAACTGACTCGAGGCAAGCAAACGATCGACGAATGCTTCATAGGCTGCCCTGGAGGGATCGGCAACGAGCTCATCAACAGCGTCCGGATCCGGCGGAAGCCCAATTAAGGAAAAGCTGAGTCGACGGGCAAGCGTGCGTGGGTCTGCCCTGTTTGCCGGCTCCAGCCCAGCCTCCTTGAGCTTGGATAGGACGAATCGATCGGTGGTATTCCTGGACCAATCCAGACGCTCGACAGAGGGTGCGGAGCTGTCGCGCATCGGCTGGTACGCCCAGTGCTCCCGTGAAATGCGCTCGTAGAAGTCCGCTTCATCTTCCCCGGCGGCCGGGGTAGCATCTGGCCAGGGAGCACCCATCAAGATCCAGCGTTCCAGATCAGCGACTTGCGACTCGGGAAGCTTGGTCCCCAGCGGCATCTTGAGTTCCTGATGAAGAACCGCGCGAAACAAGAGACTCTCTTGTGGCTTTCCAGGAACGAGAGAGGTCCCTCTCGTTCCCCCTTCGATCATTGCCTCTTTAGAATCCAGGCGCAGTGAGGAGAGCTGTTCCTTGGGTCCATGACAGGAGTAGCATTTATCGGCCAGAAGAGGGCGAATCTGCTTCTCGAAGAACTCGAGCGCTTCCGGGGAAACCGCTTCCTTAGTGGGGACAGATCCTGCCGCAGGCGATGGCAGCAGCGCCAGGATCATCAGGGTTGCAAAGAGGGAAGGGGCCATTTCCCGTCCGTTCATGCTGCCCTCACCCCCCGACTTCCTAGTGGCTTTGGCCTCCAGGCCGAAGTTTTCTCCCTTCGAGCGGTTGGCTCGACCCACGGAGGCCTGGAGACCACCGCTACGCCGACCAGGACGCCTGTCATTTCGGTGCCGGTGGTGGCGACTGAGCATCAAATCCTACCATTCCCTCACTTCGGAAGCCGAAGACTTTAGCATTATAAAGCTGGAAACGAAGCCTCACCGTTTTTCCCGCCAGGCTGGACAGATCAGGGTTCCCTTCCCAGGACACCGGAACCCAGAGATGATCGCCCACGATATCCGGTGAACGCAGCGGTGGCCGCTCCGCCTCACCTTCGACCATCAACTCCAGACGTACCGAGCCAGAGCGCCCTCCAGTCCTCAGGTTCAGCTCCAGTTTCTTACCGCCATAGGTGAACCGGTGCGTTGTGAACTCACCCTGCTGCTGTGCCTCGATTCCGGCTAGACGACCGTCCTCCCAAGTGGCCCAGCCGATGCCCCGGGGCCATTTCTGATGGGTTTCAAACTTCACCCGCCACCATTCGTTGTGCGACCAGCTCGAACCGACCAGGGGAACTGCGACCCGCCCGTCCGGAAGTTTTACCAGCGAAGGTACGGCGTACATCGAGCCCCCGTTCCAAACCCCTGGCCTGCCCAAATCCAAGACCGGTTGCCGGCTGACCCAGTTCCAGGCGATCCCATCGACGCTACTAGCCAACCGGATATCCACCAGGCTGGTGTCACGATGATAGACGGACGTCAACATCAGATGAGCCTTTTCAGCTCCCGGATAGGAAATGTAGGTATTGCTGTAGAAATCGTCCGAGGGCGCCTCCTCAGGTCCTGGCGTCAGGACCAGTGTAGGATGCGGCCAGCGTCTGAAGTCGTCCGTCTCGGCTCTGGCGATGCTGCGTCGGCGGGGATAGTTTTGTCGGGTGAAGAGCACATACTTCTCGAGCTTCCGGTCGAAATAGATGCTGGGGCCGCCATCATTGTTATAGTAGGAGTCCCACAAAGGCTCGGGCAGTCTTTTCCAATTCAGTCCATCAGGCGAAACGGCCGCGCCCATAATCCCACTCATGCTCTTCGCCTCGGGTCGATAGGTGCGGATATTGGTAAGTCCAGCTACCTTGTACCGCTCTTCCTCGGGAGCGTTGGGATCCAGGAAAACGTGGCCGGTAATTCCCTGAAGTCCGTTCAGAGAGATGATGTTGTCCTGGCTTCCTTCGAACTCCACGATCCCCAGCGAGGGTCTTTGCCAGTTGAAGCCGTCTGAGGACTCGGCATAGCAGACGCCGCTTCCTCCTCCCTCCGAGCCCAGTTTCAAGCGCCCATCGGGCGCCACTACAGCTCGGTCGCGTACGGTCCAGGAGCAACCGTACCAAAGGCGATAGCGATCGCCCTCCTGAATCACCGAAAGAGGGCCAGCTCCAGCCTTCTCCCAGGGCCGCTCGGACTGCAGCCAGGGACCTACCAGCTTCCCTTTCTCGATCTTGATCTTCACCCCGGTAGGGGTGTTGACCCGCTTCGGGGAGCGCTCGCCCTTCTCCACCTTCATCGTCACTTTGTAGTAGTCGTTCACCTTCTCGATCAGTCTCTGGTCCTTCTCGCTGACATGGTCAAGATTCACGGGAAAGATGGCGTTGCCGGCATCAACCTTCGACCAGTTGGTGAAGAGATGGGTCACTACCTCGGATGAGCCGGCCCTGGGGGACGCAATCGGCATGGTGAGGGCGAAGCACAAAAGAGCAGGGCCTCGCCCTGGCCAGCGCCCCCGGCTAGGTTTGCTCTCACCCCTGGGCCTCTGGCTTGCGAGGTTTGGATGACAATCCAGTCGAAAAACCGTGCGCGATAAAGCTTGCATCATGTGCTCACCTAAGAGTTTTTCCCCGTCTTGCCTATCTGAGCGTATGGCGCTACATCTGTCAACCAACCTTTGGGGGCTTCCTGGTTCGGCTCAGTCCCCGTTGACACCTCTTGGTCCTTTGGATAGCCTCCAGAGAATCACCTGCAACCAGCGAAAGGACGGTCCCAGTGCAGAGCTTCTCGCTTCAGCGTCAGCTTCTCATACCTTGGCTTCTCGGCGCCTTCTCGCTCTTGAGCTGGGAGGCGGCTGGGGCGCAAATGGCGATGGGTTTTCGAGTGGGTGAGGTAACCCAGGATTCAGCGATCATCTGGACCCGCATCACGAAGGACAGCGAACGCAACTGGGAGGGCTATCGTGAACCAACCAAACGTCAGCCATACGTAGACGAATATGTGCCTTCTAAGACCGACGTCGCGGACCGCCAGGGTGAGGTTGTCGGCGCTCCGGGCCAGGTCCGTGTCAGCTATGCACCATCGGCAGGAGGGGCGCTGACACACAGCGACTGGGTCGCAGTCACGGCCGATGACGATTTCGTTCACCAGTTTCGACTCAACGGACTGAAATCGGGAACCAGCTACTCGGTGCAGGTGGTAGCTCGGGATTCGGGAAACGAACAGGTATCCGCTGCGGCCAGCGGAGGCTTCAAAACACCGGCCAGCCCCGATCAATGGCAGGACGTTGGCTTTACCGTCGTGACGGGACAGTCCTACTGGGATCTTGACCACAGGGATGGCTACCACATCTATCCGGCCATGCAGCGGCTCAAGCCCGACTTCATCGTACCGACTGGCGACACCGTCTATCTCGACAGCGAGGCGCCTCGAGCCCGTACCGTTGCACTGGCTCGATACCATTGGCATCGAATGTATTCCCTGCCCCGCCATATCGAGTTTCACCGCTACGTGCCCGGCTACTGGGAAGTTGACGACCATGATTCCTGGGCCAATGACGGCTGGCCTACGATACATGCGCCCTGGATGAACCCGCTCACCTTCGAAGAGGGATTCGACATCTATCGCGAGCAGGTGCCGATGGGTGAACAGACCTACCGTTCGGTACGCTGGGGCAAGGGGCTGCAGATCTGGATGGTAGAGGGTCGCCTCTATCGTTCCCCCAACACCATGGACGACGGGTCCGAGAAGACGATCTGGGGGAAGGAGCAACTGGCATGGTTGAAGCGTACGATTCTGGAGAGCGATGCCGACTTTCGGGTGCTGATCAGCCCCACACCGATCGTAGGCCCGGACCGCGGAAAGGGCAAGAACGACAATCACTCCAACCAGGCCTTCGCTTACGAGGGCAACCACTTCCGCCAATGGACGAAAGCTCAGCAACTCGAGAACTTCTACACGGTTTGTGGCGACCGCCACTGGCAATACATGTCGATTGATCCAACCTCAGATCTCCGCGAATTCTCCTGTGGTCCAGCCAGCGATCTCCACGCCGGGGGAAACCCTGACCAACCCGAATGGCAGAAATTCCTCCGGGTCAAGGGCGGCTTCCTCTCGGTGAAGGTCTTCAGGAGGGATGGAAGTCCCATGATTGCCTTTCGGCATCACGACGTCCACGGCAAGATCGTCCATGAATGGGGACCGTGAATAGTGAGCAGTGAAGTAGTGAGCAGTAGGGGAGTACGGTGCCGCGGACGGGTGACTGCGTGACTCCCACAACCCCTTCGATCGTGGATGCCTACACGTTGGCCGGCAGCGTCACCTTGCGTCCTGAATCGCTGGGATTTGAGCCACTCTTTGAGGGCATGCAGAAGCGAGGTGTCGGCCGATCGGCGGTGATCAGCCTGCGGGCCCTTCACGCGGATGCACGCAAAGGCAATGCGGATCTGTTCCGGATTGCGTACCAGGATCACAGGATCATCCCGGTCGGAGTCCTGGGACCTCAGGCGAGCACGCTCGAGAGCGAAGATCTGTTGAGCGACTGCATGCGGAACGGGGCCTCAGCCCTGGCGTTTCCCGTCACCGAGGGCGCGTCCCTTGCGTCTCTTTCCTTTCGTGCAACCCTCAAGAAGGCTGCGGCAACCGGCCTGCCGTTGATAGCCTGTGGGGTGATTCATAGTGGAATACCGTCGACACTCGGGGCCCTTACCAGAGATCTGGACTGTCCCCTGCTTCTGGCTGGGACCTCATATCTGTTGTTCGATGAGTTGCTGGCTGTCCTGGAAGAGCATGACCATGTCTACGCGGATTGCTCCTGGGTGCCTACCCCCGGTGCCATCGAGCTGCTGCTGCGTCACGCGGGGGTCGCACGAATCCTGTTTGGCAGCGGCTCCACGCTGCGTCCTATCCAGCCCGCACTCAACACGGTGTTAGATGCAGAGATCGGGGAACAGGACAAGCGCCGGATTCTAGGGATCAATGCTCTTCGCTTCTTCGGACAGCCGCAGGAGGCAGATCAGCTGGAAGCCCAAGCAACTCCCCTTCCAGAGTTGAAGATACCCTCCACGCGGCCCATTGACGTCCATACTCACTTGGGGACGATACCCATGATCTCCGCCACGGTTCGGGATCTGGAAGCGATCGAGCACTTTTCCAGTCGATTCGATATGGAGTACTCGATCTGCTCATCCTACGTGGCCTATCACGAGGACCTGGATGCTGGGAATCAGGAAATGCTCGACGCCATCAATGGGCATCCTCGGCTGTTGGGCAGCCCTGTGATCAGTCCCACCCATCTGGAGGCGTCGATTCGCTGGCTGGATCGGTGTTCCCAGGGCCCCAAGCTGCCCCACGCCACGATCACGATGGAGACGGTTCGAGAGGAACCTGGCGCCAAATCCTACATGCAGCTGTTCGAGGCCGCAGCCAAAAGACGGGTGCCGATCTTTCTCAACGGCCCGTCGTGGGACGAGCTGCGGCTGCTGCGCTGGCCTCGTGGTCCGGCTCATGCCCCCTTCCTTCGCGCCGCCACCGCTGCCGACCTGAAGATGTTTCTCGAGATCGGGTGCCGCCATCCAGACCTGCCCATCATCCTCGGTCACGGTCTCGGGAAGGAAGGCGTGGAGCTGGCCCGGCAAAGACCGAATTTCTACCTGGAGCTTTCGGGAACCTATCCTGACCGCGGAGATGTACGGCGTGCCATCGACGCCGTCGGCAAGGAGCGGGTCGTCTTCGGAACCGATCTGGATCTGATCGTTCCCGCCTTCGCCCTGGGGATCTACTATGAAGCAGATCTTTCGGCCGAGGAGGATCGTCTGATAATGGCAGAAAATGCCCGCCGCATCCTGGACCTCCCTGGGACACCGTGATGCTATTCATGTAGACCTGACCCGAAACTTGAATAGTGATCAGTAGTGAAGTGATCAGTGAACAGTGCCGGAAACAACTACAGCCAACAGAGCCGCGAACGACTTGACCCGTTAGCAGTATGCTCCACGTTTCGAGGAGAGAGCTGGACAACTCGTCCGGCGATTCCCAGAGTCGCAGAATCTCGCAGATCCCCAACCCCTCGCTCGCGCTTCAGGATTCCATGGCTCGGGAAGTTTCTTTCCTGTGCGATCCGGCGCAGCCGGTGGCGGGGCTGACCTGAAACTTCCCTGTGGCACGCCCATGCAGGCCGTGATTATCGAGCCCCTGGCTCGACGCCACTTCACGACCTTACTCAGATCCGTGTCGTTGTCAGACGAGATTGTAAATCCTTTGGACGTTGCCACCCATGATTTGCTCTAGATCCACGGAAGACAGGTAGGAACATCGTCGCTGCAGGTAGTGGCGGCGGCGGGAGTACTCCTCGGGGGTATCCGATTCCGTCTTGATGAACTCTGTTCCCCAGGCCAGCTTCGAGGCTCCAAACGTCTCGAAGAAGCTTCGGATCACCTCGTCGTTCGGACCGTAGTCCTGCGTGGTCCTGGGCAAGACGTCCATTACGACGTCGAAGTTCTTCACCAGACGCAGGGCTGATTCTGGAATCACCACAGAGCCGTCCTCCTGAAGACAGCGAAAAGGCGAAATTCCATGGACGACAACCAACCTCAGATCCGGGAACCGGTCCATCAACTTCAGAAGAATGGGCCAGAGTGTCTCGAAATTCGAGGAATAGGAAATGGACGAGTGGCTGCGTCCATAGGACACGAAGGAGACCGGAATACTAAGCTCCTGGACCAGCTTCCAGAGGGACTCATACTTCGGCGCGTTCAGATTGTCGTGAGGATCCGAACCCGGTGGAGGATCGTAATAAAGCCCCTTGAATCCCCATTCCCTGACGTACATCTGCAGATTGTCCAGCTCCTGCGTGGTGTGGGCCTTTGGCTCATCCAGCTTACAGACCGCCAGGAACCTGTTGGGATACTCGCGTACGACCCTGGCATGGTACTTGTTGGCCCAGGGACGGAGGCTGTGCAGAAGTGCCCTGTCGACGCCGGTTGCCTCCAGAACTCTCAGCATTCTCAGATGGGATAGTCCCAGTTTTGTATTTGGATCGTAGCCCTCCACGAAATCAATGGGCTCGAGTCCACCCACATGAGCATGGTTATCGATGATCTGTGGTTTCACGACGTGTCTCCCGGCGACAGACCGGCTAGCCGAAAGACCAGTTGCTACCCCTAGGACGTCTTGCAAAAAGCGGCGGCGAAGCAGGGGTTGGCCAAATAGTTCCACCATTGTCTTCGACATCCATCTAGGGATACGGGGGTCGGGTCCGCTATCGAAGTCGGTTTGCCTGTAAAGGTGGTCCGGGGGAAAAATGAGGACCTGACAAGCCCTTAGTCGATCGTCTGCGCCTGCCCGGTTTCTGCCGCCTTGTAGAGAGCATGGATCGTCTTCAGGACAGCCAGGCTTTCTTCCGACGTGATCTCTGGCTCCCCAACACCCCGAGCACAGTCAACGGCTGCTTGAATTGCCCCAAGATAAAGATCGTCTCCCCGAGTGTAGGAGAAGGTCTGAATCCCTTCCGGAGCCCCTTCGACCGTTGTTTGCCACTCCAGAGGCTTCTGAGAAGTGAGATCAAAACGCAGCCAACCCTTCTCTCCCCAGAGGGCCAGGTGGCTATGGGATCCTTTGTCCAGATAGTACCCCGAGTGCATCGTCCCAACCATTCCGCCTTTGTAAAGCATGGCTAGAGCCGCCGCGTCCTCGACGTCGATGGGTTGTCCGCCCACGTTGCGGGCAAAGCCACTCACCTGTTGAACACGGTCCCCTGTGATGTAGTTGACCAGGTCCAACCAATGGACTCCCAACCAGGTGAGATGTCCACCCCCGGACTGATCCTTCTGGACCACCCAGGACTTCTGATAGCTGGGACGTGTTAAACGGGTCTGATCGGAGATCAGGAAAAAGTCGGCGCTGTAGAGCTTCCCCAGGGCTCCTGAGCTCACGAGTTCCTTGGCTTTCTGGACGGGTGGAGCAAAACGATTGGCCATGGCCAACATCAGGCACAGATTCTTCGAATCCGCCAGCTTCACCAGCTTCTCGAAGTCCTCTGCACGCGTGCAGGAAGGCTTCTCACACATGACGTGGGCACCTGACTCCAATGCCGCCTGGATCCTTACCGGAGCCATGTGTGCTTCGATCGTCACCAGCACCATGTCTGGCTTCTCGGCCGACAACATCTCGGAATAGTCCTTGTAGGTCTTGAGCTCCGGAAAGCGACCCCTCAGCAACTCCTCCGCCTGAGGGAAGTGTTCTCCGGTGGAATCGGCCAGGACAACCTGCTTCACCCCCTTGGCAATCGCCAGAGACTTCATGTAGTAGCTCAGGTGAGGGCCTCGATATTTGGTAATGATTCCGACTTTGATGTCCTCAGACATATTG
This sequence comes from Acidobacteriota bacterium, assembly GCA_965219005.1. Lineage (GTDB taxonomy): Bacteria > Acidobacteriota > UBA6911 > RPQK01 > JAJDTT01 > CAUZIZ01. Next base: position 2,889,750 of record CBDCMS010000004.1, read on the forward strand.
CTTCTCCTTACTGCAGACCGGCGGCCTCTGCGCGCGGCGAGATGACGCGATGATGGTAGCAGGTCACAAAGTCGAGCGTAAGGGGGTGTTCGAATGTTCGCTTGCACGACCCTATGGTATAGTCGCCAGCCAAGTTCCCAGGGTCTTCACCACCGCTGTCTCGCTTGGGAGAGTGCGCAATGCCTCGGATCCGAAACACAGCCCCAGGTGCTCCTGCTGAGAGCAGGCCTCGGGGCACAAGGCCACACCTTCTCTGCTCTGTCGCAGTCTACTTCTTCATCTTCCTCGTCGCACCAAGTGCAAACGGCATTGTCGTGCTCAAGGTAGGTGAGACGGGCAGTACAAAGCCCTTCCCGCACCTGAACGGCCGCCAGATCGGGCAGAGCTCCGCTGGCCTCTGGTTCCTGGCGTTCCAGGGTGAGTCCCCGCAGGGCAGTGCCGTCTTCATGGCCGTATCCAAGACAGCCGATCCTCGGTTCTCAGGAGATTTTCATCCTAGCTTTAAACTGGTCTCCGGCGACGACAGCGGTGTCCTCTCCTCAGGCGATGGACCAGTGCGCCTCGCCAGCTTCGTCATCGACAGCGATGACGCAATGCACCTGCTCTGGGAGAGCAGCGAGCCTCAGCGTCTCTGGTACAGCCGCTGCGACGTAGGTGGGGACGAGGCGGCACAACACATCAAGCGTCGTCAAAACTGGAAGGGATTGGGTGACAGCCCAGAAGCGGTGCGGCTGGGTACCCCTGACCGGAACGCCTCCCTGGGGGATCTGGCTCTGGGTCCCTCAGGTGATCTCTGGATCGCCTATAGGGAGGCGGTGGAGGTGGAACCCGGCTACCGGTATCCCATTGACATCAAGGGCGAAGACCGCCCTTTCATCCTGGGAAGTCAGGAAGGGTATGAACTGTGGATGGCCAGACCCAGTCCGGAAGGCTTCGAACGCAGCCGAATCACACTAACCGGCCCTTATCTGCGGCCGGTCGTGGACCTCGACCTCGAGGGCAGCCTGCATCTGGTCTCTGCTAGTCCTCGGGCTCACCTCTACTATCTGCACCATCCAGACTTCGCTTCCCTGTTCGAGCAGAAGACCGACCTGACCGCCACCCGCCCCTACCCTCTCTGGGCGGGAACCGGATACGCCGCCTATAGCGTCGTGGGATGGGGCGAGCGAGCCCTTGTCGTCTTTGAAAGAAACGAGCATATCCCCCTCTACGCCTACTTCGACGGTACCAGCTGGGACTATCGGTCACTCAATCCGACCGAGGAGGTCTATCGCAACCCGATTCTGGTCCGTGACCAACAAGGCAGCGCCTGGGTCTTCTGGGCCAATCTCAGTCGAGGTCATACTTTTTTCTCGCGCTGGCTGGGGACGCGTTTCAGTTCTCCCTACTCTTCCCGGACCGTGATCGACGACCTGGCTCCGGGCGATCGAGCCACCGACACCGGACCCACCCTGGCTCCGTTTCACACAGTTCAACGTCAACCAGGTCCTGGCGCACCAATCGGCCTGGCAATTTCCGGAAGCAGTGCCTCCGGACCAGTCTACTTCGATTGGATGAGCGTCCCCCAACTCGAGGTGAAACCGGGTCGGAAGGTGTTGTTCCTCGATCTGGCCGAAGTCGATACCGTGAAAGGACTGGTGGAGTCCTTTCATCCCATGAAGAAGCACGCTGCCAACCCGGTCCTTGGAACTGGGCCTCCTGGGAAGTTCGACTCTCGACGAGCCCACGCGTACGGGGAGGTGTACTACGACGGAGAAAAATTCCACATGTGGTATTCCGGTTGGCCGCTGGAAGACGACAACCCCCTCTTCAGCGGTACCGCCGGGCATCACGTCGGCTACGCCGAGAGCCAGGATGGAGTCCATTGGGTAAAACCGTCTCTGGGTCAGTACGAGTTCAACGGCTCCCTCGACAACAACATCGTCGATCTGGGAGAGCGCGAACATGGTCGAGGTCATGCCTACATGCCAATGGTGGTTCACGACGACAGGGAAACCGATCCCGCGCATCGTTTCAAGATGATCGTCGAGCAGGGTGGAAGAAACTCCCTTCACTTCTCGGCTGATGGAATCCACTGGAGCGAGGGTGTCCGAGTCCAGCAGAAGGGATGGTCTGATCAGAGAAGTTTCTTCTTTGATTCCCTGGAAACAGATCCCGGCAAACCGTGGAAGGTCTACAGCCACTGCGGCTCTCGGGCTCCTTCTGGACTGCGCAAGATCTGTCGAGACTGGAGCGCTGACCTGATCCACTGGACCTCCGATCCCCGTAACCCGATCGCCCATCCTCGGGCGAGTACGGCAGCCGAGTACCACATGATCTCGGTCTGGATCGAGGCGGGAATGTACCTGGGCCTGGTCGACTGCTGGCAGCATACCCAGGTGCAGCCCCAGTACCTGATGGCCAGCCGGGATGGCGTGAACTTTTTCCACGTCTTCGACGGCCAGGCTGCGATTGAGTTGGGCAAGCAAGGCACGTGGGACTCCGGTTGGATCTCGCCTACCAATGTGCCGGTCATGGTGGGAGACGAGATCTGGGTCTACTACTCAGGAGGTCCTCGAACCATCGGCGGACACTATGAGGAGTGGTATGACATGCCCATGCAAACGGGACTGGCCACCATCAGAAGAGACGGGTTTGTGAGCCTGGATGTGCAGGAGGGAAAGACCAGCGGTTCGTTTTCCACGATTCCGCTGAAGCCCTCAGGACGCGATCTAGCTCTTGAACTCAACGCCGAAGGCCTCAGTGAGAGAGGAGGCCGCATCCGGGTCGACCTTTTGGCAGACGACGAGGTAGTGGCCACAAGTCATGCCGTTACCGAGGACGGAGTTCACATACCAATCCTTTGGGAGACCGGGAAAAGGCTAACTCTGTCCCAGGGCCTTCTCCGTCTGCGTTTCCGTCTGGAAGGCGAGGCGACCCTCTACAGCTTCACATTTCAATAAGGGCGCTGGCCTTCCATGGGCTTGTGTCTCGAGGTCAAGATCGGGAGGTGAGAAGAGATGAAGTATCAGTTTGCTGAAATGATCTGGCATGAAATAAGGGATGCGGCACAGCAAGACCGAGTTGCCATTCTTCCGGTGGCGACCTACGAGGATCACGGCCCTCACCTGCCGGTCGACGTGGACGTCGTGCTTTGTACCCAGATCTGTGAACGGGCGGTGAGTCAGATTCCATCCGAGGCGGTGCTGGTTCCACCGGTTTCTCACGGTTACAGTCCCCATCATATGGACTTCCATGGGACGCTGACGATCGACTGGGATGTCTTTATCCGCTACGTTAAGAACGTCTGTGACAGCCTGGCCCATCATGGCTTCAAACGAATCCTGATCGTCAACGGCCACGGCAGCAACACCTCTCCCCTGGACCTGGCGGCCCGGCTTTCCATCATCGAATCTGAGGGTAGGATTCTCTGTGCCTCGGTGAATCATTGGGGGCTGGGTAGGTTGAAAGAAGCCGGCAAGGAATTACGGGATTCAGAGATTGGCGGCACCTCGCATGCGGGGGAATATGAGACATCTCTCTATCTGGCACTCAAGCCCGAGCTGGTCGAGATGGACAAGGCCGTGGATGAACGTTCGCCGCTGTCTTCCAGCTTCCAGTTCGATCTCCTGGCCGGAGGAATGCCGGGCAGCGCCAGTGCCAGTCTGATGCCTTACTGGAGTGCTCTCACGGCCAGCGGCATCATGGGTGATGCCACCAAGGCCACTCGGGAAAAGGGAGAGAAGTTTCTGGAGGCGGCTGTTCAGGGGCTGGTGGATCTGATCCGGGAGCTGAAGTCGAACCCGATTCCTGCCCGACGCGACCAGCATTCTTGAATCCAACTCAAGGGCTGTGTATTACAGCGTGCTAGAGCTCGGCGACCGGCATGGTGGCGAACTGATCCGGGCGGGTCTGAATGACGGTGGCAGCAATCCTGCCCGTGGCAGTCACTTTCAAGGTTCCCTCAAAATCGGTGAGATCCAGATCTGCCTCATCCCAAGGAAACTCGTTGAGGAACTTGGCCAGGTGTCCCATCATCACCAGCTTGATTTGAGCCGAGGCTACCAGCTCGTCATCCCGGTCGCACAGTCGCAACTCCAGTGTCACTTCCTCCTCTTCCAGGCTCATGATGGCAATGCCCGTGTTGGTTTGCTCTTGATCGTTCGTCTCCATGGGCGCCGAAAAACCTTCCAAGGGCGCACTGGCTCCGACCCCGGCCAAACCACTGGCTCCTCCAAAAACGACGACCCCGGCCAGACGCCTGTTCGAGGCAACCGTCACGGAGCCCACCTTCACACCTCCCGAAGTATCCGTCTTGAAGCGTCTGAGGCCACCCGCGGGAATCACCGCGTTGAGCTCTCCGACGACTTCCTCCCCGTTGAGACCGATTGTCAGGGGATTCCCATCGTTATCCTTCAGCGTCATCACCACCTCGGTGTCGACCTGGTTTTGAAGAGCGTAAAGGATGATCTGGCCAAAGAGACCACCTCCACCGGCAAACTGGGCAAAGTAGAGATTGAAGGGAACTGTGAATGTCAGAAAGTCCAGGCTGTCCCCGATACTGGTACTCCAAGATGACGTATCGCCAGACTCGAATCCATCTTCGAAGATTGGCGCTGGGATGGAGTCCATTGAGGGATCCGGAAGAGGCCAATTCCCAACTACTTCTAGTTTGCCATCCGCCCCAAGCTTCAATAAAGTAAGTCTCTGCCCCTCCCCGGCTGGATGTGTCAAAGCCGTGCGATCTTTGAAGAGCCAGAGATCGAGATACGGGAAACCGCTACCCGAAGAGGGCTGATCAAAGTTCTTCAGGTCGAAGAGCCTGCCAGTGAGGCCGTCGAAAGCTGATACTCGAGTAGACTTGCTCACAAAATCAAAATCGGAAAAACACAATCCAGCGTACGTGCCATTAACGTTGTTCATGAGCACCAGACCCGTCTCAAGATGCGGAGCTCCTGTCTCGGCAAGGTCCTTGAGCCCACTGATTGGATGGTCGCTAGGGTCGATGGCCTCGGCCAGTGGAAAGGTATCATTCCCGGTACTTGGAAGCGGAGCGCCATCGAAGCCCAGAGCGGGGAAGGTCTCACAATTCACCCGCATTTGCGTCAGACCCGTGAAGGTTTCCCCATAGACAACGCAATAGGTGAGGCTGTTGGCCCCTCCTGCCATGGCGAATCTCTTCCCTCCACGGACTGCTCCCAGGATCACCCCGTCCGGAGGCGCAATGCTGCGGTGAAACGGAAAACTAGAACCGTCCCTGGAGAAGTAGAGCTTGATATCATTCGCGGTGGCATCAAAGCCACCCACCAGCACGCCAAACCTGGTCAGAGTCAGATTCGAGCCGGCAAAGACCTGCTCCGGGGCCACCAATAGCGCCTGCCAGGACGTACTCCCGTCTGCGGGCCGCCAGATGAGTCTAACCTAAATTGAGCGATTGGTGGGCCAAGGGATGTCACACCTTTGAGCTAAGATGCTGACGGGTTAGGAGTTAGCGGTAGATGCGCTACCGAAAAGCTCCTAACCCAAAAGGTGAAACAACTATGAGCCACGATAGCATCCTTCCCTGTCATTCTGAGGGGTCTGTTTCCTGGATTATAGATGACGTGCAACCCACGTCGGAGACCTTAACCGGACGCGCCGGCCTGAGCCTGTTTGTCCGCTATGTGCGGAGCCTGGGTCTGTACCCCCACCTGGATCGGCTGTTTGGCTCCTTGCGCAAAAGCCGCAAGGGACAGCCGGTGACGGAGATCTTCAAACAGTTGCTGTGCTTCTTGCTGGACGGATCGAGCCGCCATCTGGTGTCCTTCGACGCCTTGAAGGAGGATCCGGGCTATGGGGGAGCGATCGAGACGAAGCCAGAGGCCTTGCTCTCCTCTCACGCCGCCAAGCGTTTTTTCGGCGGCTTTTCCATGTGGCGCATCTGGCTCTTTCGCCGACTCCTGCAGCAACTGTTTCTGTGGCGGCTGCGGTTGCAACAGCCGGCCCTGATCCTGCTGGGGATGGACACCATGGTGATGGACAACGACGAGGCCCCCCAGCGCCACGGCGTGGCGCCGACCTACAAGCGGGTCAAAGGGTTTCAGCCGCTTCAGGTCACCTGGGGCCGCTTGCTCATCGATGCCGTCTTTCGGGGAGGAGACAAGCATTCCAACCACGCCGACACGGCCCAGAAGACCCTGAGTCATCTGGTCCAGAAGATTCGCCGAAAGTACCGCTCCGACGTGCCGATGATCGTGCGTCTGGACGCCGGCTTTTTCGATCAAAAGCTGCTGAAGGTCTTGGAAGAACTCCAGGTCGGCTACATCGTCGCCGGCAAGCTCTATGGCGATGTGCAACAGTACATCTTGAAGCTGGAGGAAACGGCCTGGGGAGTCTCTCGCAACGGCGATCAGGAGTGGAGCTATGTGGAACTGGGAGACCGGCGGGGTAGCTGGAAGAAGTGCCGCCGGGCCCTGTTCTGCCGGCCGGCTTATGAGGACCGGCAGCGCCTTTTGGAGTTTGCCCGTCCCGATCAGATCCTGTACACCAATCTCGGTTGCGGCTCCGCCGTGGACGAGCAGCTAGGGCAAGCGGGGCTTGAGCGTTGGCTTCAAGCCGAGGCCATCCTGGAAGGCTATCATGGCCGCGGAGCCGACGAGTTGGTGCATCGAGCCCTGAAGGACTTTGCCTCACAAACTCTTCCGTTTAAGCGTTTTGCTGCCAACGCGGCCTATTACTACACGTTGCTCGTAGCCTTTTTCCTTTACGAGTGTTTCAAGGAAGATGTGTGCCAGCCCGTGGTACCGCTCAACTGCTACCCCACGACCTTACGCCGGCGGATCGTCGACGTGGCGGGGAAAATCGTGCGCCATGCCGGCCAGATCCTCCTGAAAGTCACAGCCGCCACCTGGAAGCAGCTTCAAATCGACCGGCTCTGGCAAAAGAGCGCCCACCCGCCGCCTTTCGCCTGGGTCTAAATCGCAAAAAACCAAAGCCTCCTTGCAGCCTCGCGGCCCCCGTGTGTCCAATATCGCCTCGGCTCAGGGTTTCTCCTCTTTTCGGGAGGGAAAATCGCCACCCTCCACCCTTCTGAGCTCACCCAGTACTCCCTCCCGTCGGAACTCGCATCTGGGCGACCTCCATCTTGCTAAAATGAGTAGAATCGCTCAATTTAGGTCTAAGTTGGCCATTGTGAACGTATGACATGAAGAGTCGTCCGGCAAATTCAACAATCTGTTTGCTCAAGGCGAAGACAGTCCCCGAAGCAAGGTCCCGGGTGACAACCTGAGACCCGGTTTCGCCGCGGATCAGGCCAAAAGGGAAATCAAAGGAAACCAGATCGGTGGTTCCCTCAGCGCTACCTGGGAAAGAGGCCACCGCCATAACGCTGCCGTCACCTCTGGCAGCCGCGCAGATTCCAGGGGATCTCGGTCATCCAACTTGAGGCGTTCTGTGAATAATTGGTTCTGAGTCCAGGCAAAGGTACTCGACATCCAAATCAGACACACAAGCACGATGCGTTTTCGATTGTTTCTCAACATCATTCTCTTTTCCTTCCTTCCAGAAGCGAAACCTTATCGAATGACAACCCTGGCGGCTTGCTGCTTGTGATTTGTAGTTTGTTTGTATCTTGTTTCTTGTACCTTGCAATTTCTCCAAGTTTCAGTGTCGGCTAGAACGTCCAGGTGGGGATGGGTTTACCGGCAGAGACTACCTCTTCGAGGTACGCTCCCGTCTGTGGTGGAGCCTCCAGGTCGTGGCTCTCCACATCGTCGTGGATGCGATATCCCATGATGTTGTGCCAGTTTCCATCGGCTAGCCGCACGGTTGCTGCCACCGGGTGATCCGCGCGCCACATGGAGCCGCTGGGAGCGGGTCCGAAGTCGGCCTTGCAGTGCCGGCCCAGTATCGGGGCTTCCAGGCCGGTTCGGTCCTCCGTCAGGGGCCAGAGATAAAGCTTCTGCCGAGTCCAGCCGCCGCCGCGCACCCGCCCCTGGTCGTCTGCCGGAATCCGAAAGCGCTTGGGAATCGGATCGAGCGGGACCATGAAGATGTTGGCGGCGATGTAGGGAGTCCCGTCCGCAGCCTGGTTCAGGGTGATCGGACCGCTGGACATCACGTCTGCCACATGGATGATCTTCTCCCAGCTCTCACCATCAGCGCTCGAGCGCCACACTCGGATCGCATGGTCATCCCTGTCCTGCTGGCCACGGGCCGAAAGAAGCAGTCTGCCATCCCCATCTCGGATCAGGCTGGCTTCAGTCGAGGAGTCGTTCCCGGTAGCTTGAACGAAGGAAACTGGACGCCAGATCCCTTTTTTGCGCTGCCAGCGCATGACACCGGCGCCGATCGGCACACTCTCTCCTGGTTGGGGCGTCTTTTCTATTCGGCCTGCCGACATGGCTACCAGCAGGTCGTCGCCATCCGGAATGGCGTTGGTCAGTCCTCCATTGGCCATCCACCAACCGGGTACGAGCTCCTGCTGGGGAATCCGTTCGGATCCCGTCACCTGAAATTGGCCGTCCTCGTAGGCAAACTGGAACAATTCCAGATAGGAGTACGACTCGCCTTCCTCATACATGCCACCCCCGGACTCCGACTTGGGGTCACCGGGGTGCCGGGCAATCGCCATATTGATGCCAAAGCCTGTCCCCGCGTGCGGATGAGGGGAGCCATCTGCCCTCTTCGCTCCAGCAGGAACGAATCCCCCGCGCATCGGGTACTTGACCATGATCGACGGCTGGTTGGGCGGCGTCGAATTGGGATTGGCCTCCTCATGGTTGCGGAATACGGGTACTGGCGGAGAGTTGACGGTCCCTGAAACGTCATCGAAGAGGACGACGTCCCCTCCAACCTCGTAGTCATCGCCACTGCGCGCGGGAGCCATGACACCGTTTCGGATCCGGATATTGACAAATGCGGCTGCCATCTTGGGAGCCACCTGAAAGGGAAAAATAAGTCCGTAGCGCCAGCTCTTCTCTGAGGGAGTGTCGGGTGGGACACTCAAATCTGCGTCTCCCCGAGTGACGCTGACAATCCCACTGGTCTTGGGGCTGGTAAGAGCTGCCTCAGAGCCCTGGGCCGGAGCCTCAACTGCCTCTGGGGCACAGCCTACTGCCAGACCCACAGCGGCGCTAGCAATCATCAGTGACAGTCTTCTCTGGAATTCCCGTAAATGGATTGGGTCCGTCATGCTACTACCTCCTAGAAATAGCCGTGTCGATCCTGAGGCGCAACTTGCATCAGCCGAAGAGCAACCTAGAACTCCAAGATCCCGTCGAACACCATGTCTTTCAGCTTGAACTTGCGGTCTAGTCTCGTGCGCCAGCCCAACTGAGAAACAAACCGGATCTCTTTCTCCTTCAGCGTCACCTGAGCTTCGTCCTCGCTGGTCCGGAAAAACAGGAAAAACCCCTCGTCCCCACCTGCCTCCCTGGGAGGGATATAGCGCTCAAGCCTGATGCGCCGGCCACTGGCCTTCAGCGCCAGGTGGGTGTGGCCCCCCAGCTGCTTGAGATTGGCTTCGTTGAGCACCCTTCGGTGGTTTTCGCCCTGGGCTCCCGAAACCGCCACCACAATGTACTGATCCCCGAAAGGGCGCCTCTGAACCAACTCTCTAGCCTGCCGATGGTCTCGTCTACGATAAAGAAGAGACAGTCTTGCTAGAGCCATGCGCACCGGTTTGGCCGATTGGAACCTGATGTTGAACAAACGGCGACGATTGAGGGGACTCGTCTCACGATCCCCACCACCTTTGTCTTTAGGCGTCGTGTCGGGACCGGGAAGATCCGTTCCAGGCGGTGGAAAATTACTCGAATGAACCTTGTCAACCTTCCCCCAGGGCGAATCTTCCAGGACGGCAAGGGCCTCTTTCTTCGACCATTGCTCGTAGGGTTTCTTTTCCCAGAACTTCGCCGCTAATAGGGGAACGCTTAGCAGTGCAAAGAGCAAGAAGATCTTGATGCTTCGAGTCAAAAAGGCTCCTTCTGCAACCGAGCGCCAATGATATCTGTCGGGCTTGCCGACCCGCAACCCATCGCTACTCAAACTGGTGTAGACTTGTCAGGTTACATCGTATCAATTCGTATCGGTGAGGAGTCGAGACGATGGCTGAGCTGGTTCATACATCACACATCCGTATTTATCAGGATGCGCCCCCCGAGCGACGGGCCTACGTTGAGGATTTCAAGGATCCCTTGACGTTCGGCGTCCACGGCGGAATCAAGCATTTCTATGGGATGGAACCGAAACGCGATCTTCCAGCGACGCTGGATCACCTGATCGCGGCGGTCGGTGGTTGACTGACCGGGACACTGTCAGGGGCCCTGGCAGTTCGCAAGATTCCCAATCATCCGGACAAGGTGTGGAGCGAAGTCGAAGGCGACATCGAGAACGTCGACGGCGTCATCCGAATTACCCGCATACGCGTCAAATACCACCTGGCTATTCCTGAGGGAACTCGGGACCGAGCCCAGCGAGCACTCGATACGCACCTGTTGAAATGTCCCGCGGCCATGAGCGTCCGCGACTCGATTGACATTGCGATCACCGCCGATATCCAGGAAGAATAACCCTGAAACGGCCATTCCCGCCGACGACCTGGCCACAGCCAACCCGCGCTGTTTTCAGAAGTCACCGAATCCAAACACGGATACCTAGCATCTAGGGTTTTTTGCGACCAGAGTATCAAGCGAGGTAGAAGTGATTGACGATCTTGAGACCCTTCGAAACATTGGGATTTCAGCTCACATTGACAGTGGTAAGACGACCCTGACCGAACGAATCCTCTTTTATACGGATCGTGTTCACACCATCCATGACGTCAGGGGCAAAGACGGCGTGGGCGCGAAGATGGACTCGATGGAACTCGAGCGCGAGCGGGGTATCACCATCGCCAGCGCTGCCACCCACTGCAACTGGAACGACCACCACGTCAACATCATTGACACTCCCGGCCACGTGGACTTCACCATCGAGGTGGAGCGGAGTCTGCGGGTTCTGGACGGTGCCGTGTTGGTACTGTGCTCGGTGGCAGGCGTCCAGAGCCAGTCCTTCACCGTGGACCGGCAGATGAATCGATACAAGGTTCCGCGTATCGCCTTCGTCAACAAGTGTGATCGTGTCGGCGCCAATCCCCACCGGGTTCGTGACCAGTTGCGCGAAAAACTCGCCCACAACCCCGTCCTCCTGCAACTTCCGATCGGCCTCGAAAATAACTTCAAAGGGGTCATCGATCTGATCCGCATGCGCGCCCTCTATTTCGAGGGGGACTTCGGCGAAAAGGTGGTAGAAAAGAATATTCCTGAGGACCTGCAGGCGGAAGCCGAATCTCATCGCGAAGAGATGCTCGACATCGTCTCGATGTTCTCGGACGAGCTGATTGAAGCCGTCTTGGAAGATCAGGTGACGGAGGAGCTCGTCCACGAAGCGATCCGACTGGGAACGCTATCCAGACAGTTGACGCCAGTCCTGGTCGGCTCAGCCTACAAGAACAAGGGGGTCCAGCCGCTTCTCGATGCGACCATTCAATATCTTCCCAACCCAACCGACATCACCAACGAGGCCATCGATCTCGACGGCGAAAGTGAGCAAGACACGATCACTCTGGTCAATGACGCAGAGGAAAGCACCGTTGCCCTGGCCTTCAAGCTCGAGGACGGACGCTACGGTCAGCTGACCTACCTGCGTATCTACCAGGGCAGCCTCAACAAGGACAGCTTCATAACCAACACACGCAGCGGGAAGCAGACCAAGGTTGGTCGGCTGGTACGCATGCACGCCGACGATATGGAAGACATCGAGTCGGCAGGCCCAGGCGATATCGTTGCCATCTTCGGCCTGGAGTGCCATTCTGGTGATACCTTCAGCGAGGGTAAGCTTAGAGTCACCATGACCTCGATCCACGTGCCTGCTCCAGTCATCTCACTCTCGGTTCACCCTCTGGACAACAAGTCACAAGTAAATCTGAGCAAAGCACTTACCCGATTTTCCAAGGAAGACCCCACCTTTCGGGCGGGAGCCGATCCGGAGTCGGGAGAGACGGTGATTCAAGGGATGGGAGAGCTTCAGCTGGCGGTCTACCTGGAACGGATGAAGCGCGAGTACAGCGTAGAGGTAGAGACTTCCCCTCCTCAGGTAGCCTACCGAGAGGCTATCTCGCGGCGAGCCGAATTTGACTACACACACAAGAAACAGACGGGTGGATCCGGACAGTATGGACGGGTGGTCGGATACCTGGAACCGAACCCAGAGCAGGATTTCGAGTTCGTGAACGAGATCAAGGGCGGAGCGATCCCGCAGCAGTTCATCCCCTCCGTCGAAAAGGGTTTCCGATCGATGCTCCAGAAGGGACGAAAGATCGGAGCCCCGGTTGTCAACGTGCGTGCCGTGGTCAACGATGGCAACCACCACACGGTCGACTCCTCAGACGTCGCCTTCCAGGAAGCGGCGCGCGCCGCCTGGAGAGAAGCCTACGACCGAGGCAAACCGAAGATACTCGAGCCCATCATGCGGGTCGTGGTGGAAGGACCCAGCGAGTTCGCTGGGGCAGTACTGACCACTCTGATGCAGCGGCGTGGGTCGATCATCGGCCAACAGGAAGACGGCCCCGTGACCGTAGCCGAATCAGAAGTTCCGCTGGCTGAGATGTTCGGCTATGCCACAACGCTACGCTCTGCAAGCCAGGGGAAAGCCGACTTCACAATGGAATTCGCGCGCTACCTGCCGGTACCCTTAGCCGTCGGAGAGGAACTGGTCGCCCAAGCTACGGAGAAAGCCAAAAAGGCAAGCTGAGGAGCCAAGCGAGATGTATCGAAAAGAAGTCAATCAGAAGAGCCCTCTTCGCATTCTCGAGGGCTCTACCAAACGCGGTCTTGGACCCGGCAACCTGGGTGTCGTCATGGCCGGAGCGGGAGTCGGCAAGACTGCCTTTCTGGTTCAGATCGGACTCGACGACGCCATGCGCGAACGCAATGTCCTTCATATCGCACTCGGGCAGAAGCTGGAGCACGTGCACTCCTGGTACGACGCCCTTTTCGACGATCTGGCTGAGCTCAATGCTCTCGATAATCGTGAACAGGTGCGTGCGCTGGTCAACACACACCGGCTGATTCAGGCCTATCCGGACTCGGAGCTGCCTCATGAGCGCCTTGACGAGGTCGTGGATCTCTACCAGGATCGCCTTGAATTCAGACCCAGCGCGATCCTTATCGACGACTTCGACTGGCAAAGTGGCAGTATCGTCCAAAGGGCGGCCGAGCTCGGTGCGCTCAAGATCATTGCCAAACGTCTCCAGGCCGAGCTCTGGATCACCGCACAGACCTATCGAGCCGCCACGCCCCAGCATCCAACCGAATTGATGGCCCCCTGTGAGACCTGCAGCGATCTCATTGAGGTTGCGGTGTTCCTCGAGCCGGAAGGCCGTGATATCTCAGTGCGTCTACTCAAAGATCACGACAACCCACAACCTGAAGAAACTCATCTCACCTTGCACAGCGACACGATGAGGCTCGCTTCTGACGATGGATCCGATCGGCGGGTGAAGCTTCCGCCGAAGGCGTTCACCCTGCTCTCTGGCGGAGCCAAGGGCAGCGAGGCAATGTTCGGGGACGCCGCCGAAAGGTGGGGGCTGGGTGAGGTCCACTTCTCCTTTGCCGGGCGTGAAACCGAACGCAAGCGCGGCGTCGTCGAGCTCAGTGAGGAAGAGCTCGAAAGAGGTGGCGTGAGCGACTCGTACATCCAGGCTCAACTACACCGCTCGTTTCCCAAAACCGAGAAATTCCAGCGAATCCTCAAGAGCATCTGGCACCAGGTTGCAACCGCGGGAGAAGTCTTCGTTATCGGTGAGATCCTCGAGGACCAGACCGTCAAGGGAGGCACCGGCTGGGGGGCTGAGCTGGCTAGACATTTCGATAAAACAATCTACGTTTTTGACCAGTCCAAGGGCCACTGGTTCCAGTGGAGCGATGGAGCCTGGGAGGAGATCGAGGCTCCCTGGATTCGACGGACACGGTTCACGGGGACCGGAACCCGATTGTTGAATGATGCCGGCCGAAGTGCGATCGAAGAGCTCTTCGAACGATCCTTCGGTCCAGCCGAGGGATAGGCAAAGCGGTTCAGCCACTCCCAGCAACTTCCCTCTCCAACGCGCACCGCGTCCGGACACTTCATCTGATTTCTCCGGCCTGGAGCCCCAAGCTCCCGGTCGACATTCAGCCCCCTTGCGTTACAATGGAAACCGTCACGGGAAGCCGTCGCGCCTGGATACGGACCAGATCAAAGGGGCAAGCGCTATGCTGATCACCATTTCACCTGCCAAGACACTGGATTTCAGCCCGCAAGGAAACTGTAAGGATCACTCGACTCCCGATTTCCTGAAGGAGTCTCGCGAGTTGATCAAGGCCACGCGAAAATTTTCCCCGGAAGAGTTGTCCGAGTTGATGGGCATCAGCCAAAAGTTGGCGCTCTTGAACTACCAGCGCTACCGCCAGTGGAAAACTCCTTTTACGCCGGACAATGCCAAGCAGGCGCTGCTGGCATTCCGGGGTGACGTCTACGAGGGCATATCCGCCCAGACCTTCAGCACTGACGATCTTGGCTTCGCCCAGGAGCACCTGCGGATTCTCTCCGGACTGTACGGAGTGCTGCGGCCCCTCGATCTGATTCAGGCCTATCGGCTGGAAATGGGAACCAGGTTGAGAACCGCCCGAGGGAGTAATCTCTATCAGTTCTGGGGTGACAAGATCACGAAGTCTTTGAGCGCGGATCTGCGTCAACAGGATGGCTTGCTGATCAACCTGGCATCCAACGAGTACTTCAAGTCTGTTGTCAGCAAGAAGCTGGGCGCTCGCATCATTACGCCGGAGTTCAAGGATGCCAAGGCGGGCCAGTACAAGGTTATTGGCTTCTATGCCAAGAAAGCCCGGGGACTCATGAGCGCTTTTATCATCAAGAATCGCCTCCAAGACGCGGAAGAGATCAAGGCATTCGATGAGCGTGGTTACTCCTATAACGAGAGTCTGTCTTCGGCGGACAAGTGGGTGTTCACCCGCGAGGAGAACTGGACAGCGTAGCCCTCCTAGTCGGGACAGAGTGTACCCTTGTCCAGCTACGCTGAGCGAGCACTATCGATTCATGGGAGCCTGCAGCGCGAGCGAGGGGTTGGGAGCACGACGACTCTTCCCGATTTGACTACTTGCGTAAGTCTCACGCCTCTCCATCCACACCTCTAGCTGTACCCCAACCCCTCGCTTGCGCTTCAGGCTTCCTGCACCCTTGTAGAGGGGCGAAGAACTGGGCAACTGTTTCAGCTTATTCTCAGGGAGACTTAAAGCACGCCAGGTTCTAGAATGAGTCGAGGAGGCTGGCATGAACCGTAATTGCTTGAACATCAGAACCTGGACGACGCTGCTGCTGATAGTGGCCATCGGCGCGGAATCCCACCTGCTGAGCCACACCACGCCGGACATGGTCGAAGCGCGCCTGGCGGTACACAGATGGGCCAACGCCCTTCTCAACCGAGATCTCGACACTATGGCGTTGGTCCTGGCACCCGACATGACCACGGCGGAAGGAGAGACTCGGGACGAGTACGTGGAACGCCTGCGGCTCGGGATGCACAAGATTACACATATCTGGCTGCGCTTCGCCTACTTCAATCAGGTCGCTGAAGGGATCCGCGTTCACCCCGTCTTCATCTATCGCTCCCGCGGCGTCACCAAACCGGGCCTGACGCTTACCCTACGCAGGAATGGGAAGCAGTGGCTGATCCACCACATCGAGAGCGAGAGACGTCCGGAGCTTCCTCCTGCCCTGAGGGTGGACTTGCCCGAGCAACACCAGCTCCACCTCCTGCCCGTGCGTCTGCGGGATGCAGAGACCGGACTTCCCCTCGCCGCCAGAGTCCGGGCGGTGGATAGTAGCGACAGTTACTGGCCACCCCAGGGTCATCAGAAAAGAATCTCTACGGGCTGGAGAGAGGACGTGGGCGGCGACGTGATCGTCGAAGACAAGACCTATGCCTATGTCCCAGCGGATTTCATCCTGCCCCTTCGCGATGGCGACTACCGTCTGGAGGTCCTGCGAGGACTGGAATATGAGCCGTATCAATCGAAATTCAGCGTGAAAGGTGCTAGTCCAAGCGTACTCGAAGTGAAGCTCGAGCGCTGGTCCAACCTGCAGCAGGAGGGTTGGTACTCGGGCGACACCCACGTCCACTTCGTCAGCCCCAATGGCGCTCTTCTGGAAGCCCAGGCGGAGGAACTCAATGTGGTCAACATCCTGGCATCCAAATGGGATGAGCTGATCACCAACGTGGAGCATTTTACGGGTGCTCCCGATCTGATCTCCGAGCCGGACCACATCGTCTATGTGAACGAAGAATGCCGCCATGACTACCTCGGACACACGGTTCTGCTGAACCTCAAGAATCTGGTCTATCCCCTGACCTGGGGTGGGCCGGATGAGGGTGTGGAGGGAGGACTGGACTACCCTACGATGGCGCAACAAGCCGACAAAACCCATGCCCAGGGAGGCTTTGTCGGCTGGGCCCATTTCCCTGGTCCGCACGGTGAACTTGCCGTGGATGTGGCCCTTGGGAAGGTGGATTCGGTCGATCTGATGACCTGGGGTGATCCCTTTGCTCCCCGCGGCGGCCGCCCGCCAGGGGCCAAGATCTGGTACGGCTTCTTGAACTGTGGCTTCAAATTGCCTGCCACGGCCGGAACCGACAAGATGGCCAACAGCCAGGTCGCAGGGATCCCGCGTACCTATGTCCAGGTGAAGGGCCCTTTCTCTTACGAAAGCTGGCTGGAAGGCATCCGCGCGGGTCGTACCTTTGTCACCACCGGACCTCTTCTTCGCTTCAAGGCTGCGGGCAAAAACCTGGGAGAAACCATACGCACCTCCCGTGGGGAGGAGATCGACTTCGAGGTCTCGGTACGATCCCGGATCCCTGTCGACCAGATCGAGATTGTCCAGGGAGGAGAGATTATCGCTGCCTGGGACAACGAGGCCGGAAGCCGGGACCTGATCCTGCGCGGACGAGCCACGGTTGGAAGCAGTTCCTGGATTGCCGCACGGGCCCGCGGACGTCAACTCCCCTATCAGATGGGAATCCCGCTGATGGCCCACACCAGTCCGATCTATATTGACGTCGACGCTGAGCCCCGGACCTCGCCCCGCGACGCCGCCTTCTTTCTCAAATGGGTCGAGGAGGCTCTGGTCTGGGCAAGGAGAAAGGCCAAGATTCCAGATCCCCTGCAGCGGCAGGAGGTGATCCAAATCTTCGAGAAGGCTCGGGAACTCTACGAAAAGATGGCTTCTTGATGACTAGGATCGAAAACACCGACCAACAGCAGGACAGCCAAGACTACCTGGAGGAATACGAGGATCTGGAAGTCCACCGGGGAATGCTGCGGGATACGACCCGGACCCGGGTCTACCAACAGGCAATCTTCTCCTCAGTCAAGCCGGGAGACGTGGTCCTCGATATGGGAGCGGGAACGGGAGTTCTCAGCCTGTTTGCCGCCCAGGCCGGAGCCAGGCGAGTCTACGCCGTGGAGCGAACCAACATCGCAGAGTTCGCCGCGGAAATGGTGGAGCGAAACGGACTGAGCGACCGCATTGAGATCATCCAGAACGATATTGAGAACGTCAATCCTCCGGAGAAGGTAGATGTCATCCTCTCTGAGTGGCTCGGTGTCTATGGAGTCAACGAGAACCTCCTGACTCCCCTCTTGACGGCCCGGGATCGCTGGCTGAAGCCTGGAGGTAGGATGCTGCCCGACCGGGTCACCGTGTGGCTCACGCCCGTTTCCAACCCGGACCTGGAACAGGACAGAAACTTCTGGCTAAATCGACCCTACGACCTGGATATGAGCCTCATGGGTGAAGATCTTCCGACCTCGATGCAGGACGTCTCTCCACAGGGACTTTTGGCAGAACCGGGCAAACTGTGGAGCCTTGAGATGGTCGGCTTTCCGCTTGAACACGCGTCACAACCACTAACGGCAGATCTAACCTTCCGCATCGATCGGGACGCCGTCGTAAACGCACTGGCCTCTTGGTTCTGGGCCGATTTCGGCGATGGCCTGGTCCTCACCAACGCACCCGACGCACCGGAGACTCACTGGGGCCAGTTTCTGGCACCCGTACACCCGCCTCAGCCAGTCGCAGCCGGAAGCCTCCTGCAGGTGAAATTCGCTTCGATTCCGAGCACCACCGGCTACTCCGAAACAGCCTGGTCGGTTCGAGTGGGATCCGCGCCTTGGCTCGATCACGATACCAGGGAGGGACACCACCGCCGCCAGATGGGTTTCGAACCTAGTGGACTGTGATTTGGTCCGTTCACATGCAGAATGCGCGAGTTCGACATTTCAAGAGAAAATTTGAAGGTCCGCTTCTGGTGCGGATTCAGTCGGGCGATGCAACACCTAAGCTGAAACTTCATTTGGCAAGTCCGCAACGATAACCCATTGATTTAGTGATGGATCAGGCATACATCAGGTCATCTCTCCGACACTTGGCTTCGAATGCCAATTCTCCTCTCCAAGGATCGGCTCCACGGACCAAGACGACTCGTTCATTCAGGAAAGCTCTTGGCAATAACCGCTGGATCCAATAGCTCGCCGTCCTTGATAACCCACTGAATCCGGCGCGTGTTGCCGATGTCATCCAGAGGATCGTCCTCCAGCAGGACCATGTCCGCCAGCTTTCCTCCCTCGATGCTTCCCAGACGGTCCGCCTCTTTCAAGGCTCGAGCATTGGTCAAGGTGGCGGCTTGCAGAACCGCTTCCGGGGGAAGACCTGATTCGACCAGCAGCTTCATTTCCTGGTGCAGGGAGTAGCCCGGCGGAACCTGTGGTTCCGGCGCATCTGTTCCCACCAGAATGTTTGCTCCCTCCTGATACAACATGGACACCAATTGCTGATATTTTCGAAAAGTCGTCTGCCTTGTCTCCAAGGGGCTATCGCTGTAGTTGTCTAGACGGGTCTTCCGATCCTTGCTCCAGAAATCCTGAAGTCGTTTCGGCATCTTGGTGTTGTCCGGGTGGTTGACGATCTCAGGGACGTCGACGAAAAACAGCATGCCCCAGAAGACCGTCAGCGTGGGATCGACGAAAACGCCACTCCTGCCGATCTGCGTCACTATCCGCTTAGCCTTCTTGCTGGACAGATCCAGACTGTGGCGATCCCGGGGGCTGGCGCGAAGAAAATCAGACACGGACTCGATGTGCTCCAGGGAATCAATCCCGTCCGCAATCGCCTGCTCCACCGGGTAGCTGCTAAGGTGTCCCAATACCATGAAGCCTTGACGATGGCCTTCTTCGATGACCTTCCTGGCAACGTCAGGCCGGCAGTTGGCGTAGATTTTGAGCGAGGTGACCCCCCAGGTCTTCATATGCGCCACAAGCTCGGGTACCTGCTCCGGCTTCGTCAGCGTCCAGCCGATGTCCTGGTGTATCGGTGGGGCGTTTCCGATGAGCGGACTGCAAAGAAAGACCCGGGGCGAAATCTGCGGATGGTTGCTGGCATACCGTTGGACGAACTTCTGGCCGACGATATTGTCGCCCGTGTCTCGAACTGCGACGACCCCATTCGCAAGAAAGTAGGGCAGTATCTCGTCGCCGGTCATCCCGGCCTGACAGAGGACATGTGTCAAGTGGACGTGGGCGTCGATTAGACCCGGGATGAGATACTTTCCGGACCCATCGACGAGCGTTGATTCGGTCGGAAATTCAATCTCCCCGACATCTCCCACTTCCTGGATGAGTTGGCCTCTCACGACGACCGTCTGATGAGGCACCAGCTCTCGACTCACACTGTCGAAGAGAGTCACATCGTGGATCACGAGAGACGGGGGTCTGTCCGGGTCAACTCTTTCCGTATCAACCGTCGCAGAGAAGCATCCGGACAAACCGAGACAAGTTAGAATGACGAGGAACCGTCTGCGAATCACGGAATGTCGAGGCCCAGCAGCTGGACCATCCCAGCTCGATGTTCAAGCAGACCCGTCCGGGGCTCAACAAATAGGTCGTTCGGTAGCCCGACCTCTTCCCTATCTTCTGCCGCAGCGGACAGCACTAGTGGACCTGCGATAATCGCGCAGTAGAAAACTATTGACAGCTTCTTCGTCATTTGACTTACCTCCAACTAGAATGCATTCGGCTACTCGCACACTAGAGTTGACGACAACTTCTGTCAACACGGTCGGTACCTCCCAGATCTTCGCCCTCATGAAGATCGAGGTCTTCTGCTTCTGAGTAGCTTGAACTGTTACTTCTCCTGGGAAGTTCTGGGCTTCATTTCGATGTAGCTGGAGCGGTCGGTCGAGTAGCTGGCAGGCCTGGGATCGAGCAGCTCGACCAGGCTGTCCTTGATGGCGAACGCCTGGAAGAAGTTACCCCGCGGATTGTAGTGACTGATCCAGTAGCGATCGATGTACTCGTCCACGCTCAGCTTGAACTGAGCGAAATCCCTCCGATGGGCCTCCACCAAGTCCACGTAGGGCAGCCTCTTCTCCTCCAGAAAATCAAGAAACTCCTGGTCGAACCGAATCCCGGTTCTCAACGCCTGAGCCGTTCTTCTCTCCCCGTACGAGAGCACAAACAGGAGTCGCTTTTCCTGAGCCGATGCAAACTGCTCGATCTTCTCGACGATCCTCATAGAGGCGAACAAGGCGGCTCTGGTGTAGAGGTTCTGGGTGGTTTCCAGCAGCTTCTCCGGGCTCTCGATGTTGACCTGCAGGCCGTGTTCCCGGGCCAGAGTCTCCAGATCATAGCTCGCCTGGGGAGAGTTGCTGCCTCCAGGCCTCTGGGCCAGTACGAGCTTCAGCACGAAGTCGTCCTTGAAGCGCTGGAACACCCAGTCGAGGTCGCTAAGGTTGTAGACGGATTCCGGCGTGGGACAGGGATTTCTAAACTCTGCAAAGTGCCCGGTCGCGGGATTCGCCTCGACGTAGGGCATGGTCGAGCCGACTGTCGGTCACCAAGGTATATCCCCCACCTAGGTGGCTGATTCACCAAGGTATATCCCCCACCTGATCATCTCGGACCTGACAGAGGCGAAGGCCATCCTGCTTCGAACAGAAGGAGGATGGATGGCCAGAAGGAAGCTGAGCATGAATGAGTATCTAGAGATGGTCTACCAGTGGCACCGAGGACGGAGCGTTCGGCGGATTCGAGACTCTCTGAAGATGTCCCGCAAGACGATCCACAAGTACCTGCGCCGGCTGGCGGAGGAGGGACTGAGTCGGGAACGGCCTTTACCCGGGGAGGCACAACTGGCGCAGATGGTCGCCTCGGTGGTGAAGTCGGCCGTCTTTGAGCAGCCCGCGAGGGAACGGATCCGGCCCTACCACCCGCAGATTGTCGATTGGCTCAATCAGCCGGACATGACTCTTCGACAAGTGCAGCGGCTGCTCGAGGAGAATCACCACGTGGGGGTCAGCTACATGAGCGTCTATCGCTATGTACGCACTCACATCCAGCCACTCGAGAGGCCGGTGACCGTGCGCCTGCACCCTCCAGCCGGGGAGCAAGCTCAAGTCGATTTTGGGTATGCCGGACTGATGCGGGATCCACAAAGCGGCAACTTACGCCGAGCCTGGGCCTTTATCCTGATCCTCAGCCACAGTCGCCATCGCTTCGTGCGCTTTGTGTTTCGGCAGGACAACCGCACCTGGCTGGACTGTCATATCCGCGCCCTGAAGTTCTTTGGGGGTTGCCCCACCCTGATCGTGCTCGACAATCTGAAAAACGGAGTCCTGCGGCCGGATCTGTACGATCCGACGCTCAACCCGGCCTACGCCGAGCTCGAGCGGCACTACGGTTTCGTGGCCGACCCGGCCAAGGTGGCCATGGCTCGTCACAAAGGAAAGGTCGAACGATGTGTGCCCGTCGTCCGTCAACAGATCTTAGCGGGACGCGAGTTCCGAGACATCGACGAGGCCAACCGAAGAGCGCTGCACTGGTGCCTCCAAGAGGTGGGCCTGCGAGAGCACGGCACCACCCATCGCAAACCTTATGAGGTCTTTCTGGCCGAGGAAGCCCCGCAGCTGCTCCCCCTGCCCGCGCAACCCTATGAGGCTCCCGAATGGAAACAGTGTACCGTGCATTCGGACTGCCATCTGATCCTGGACAAGTGCTACTACTCGATCCCGTATCCGTACCGGGGAGAGAAGCTCTGGGTGCGCGCCGACCTGAAGCTGCTGCGGGTCTATCGGGAGCATCAGCTGATCAAGAGCCATGTCCGGGTCTTCGAGCCCGGAACTTGGCAGACCGATGAGGCGGACTACCCTCCGGACAAGCGGGTCTATCTAGAGCAGACCCCTGCCTATTGTCGCGCCCAAGCGGAGCAGCTGGGGCCGGAGGTCGGCCGCTATATGGGACGCATCCTGGCCGATCATGCCATGAGAAACGTGCGCAAGGCCCAGGCGGTGCTGCGCTTAGGCCAACGCTACGGAGCCACCGCCTTGGACCAGGCCTGTCACCGAGCTCTGAGCTTTGACAATCTGCGCTTGGCCAGTCTCAAGGAGATTCTGGAAAAAGGGCTGTGGCGAGAACCCACGACACCGACCCGACCCACGAGCCCGGCCCCCGCTGCCTGTCGTTTCGCCCGACCCCATGATTACTTCGTCAACTCGCAGACGCAGGAGGTCCAATGAGTCACTATCAACACCTCGTCGAGCAACTCAAGCAGCTGCGCCTGGGAGGTTTGGTGGACAGCCTGGAGCTGCGGCTGAAAGAGGCAGAGAAACAACAGCTGTCCTACCTCGACTTTCTGAGTCTGCTGATTCAGGATGAACTCCAACGACGCTCCCAGAGCAAGTTCGCCCGCCGGCTCAAGAAAGCCTGCTTTAGCGACCTCAAGACGCTCGAAGAGTTCGACTTCAAGTTCAATCCGGCCATTGAGCGCCGCCGCATCTATGATCTGGGGACCTGTCACTTCATCGAGAACAAAGACAACATCTGTCTGTGCGGGCCGGTAGGTGTCGGGAAGTCCCACATCGCCCTGGCCTTGGGACACGAGGCGGTCCGCCGCGGCTTTGAGGTCCGCTATATCCAGGCGCCTCGTTTGTTCCGGACGCTTCAGGCCGCTCACGCCGATCTGTCCCGCGACCGGTTGCTGAAACACTACTGCAGCTACGATTTTTTGATCATTGACGACTTTGGACTCAAGCCCCTGACCGATCAGCAGGCCGATGATCTGTACGACATCGTCTACGAACGCTATCAAAAAGGGTCACTGATGCTGACCAGCAATCGCAGTGTCCAGGAATGGATGGCCTTGTTTCCCGATCCCATCCAGGCCAACTCGCTGCTGGATCGGCTCTGCCACAACACCCATCAGCTGGAGTGGGAGGGAGAATCCTATCGAAGGCGCAAGCGCCCAGGAAAAACCTCCAAGAACAAGGAGGTGTCCTGATGAGCACCTTCCCCAGCACTCGGCTGAAGATCAAAAGCGGCGACGGGTGGTTTGCCGCTGACCGGAGCTGGCAATCCGCCGCGCAGAAACTCTCCGATGGCGCCTTTAAGCTGTTTGCTTACCTCTCGCTGGGAGCCGAACGAAGCACCGGACGCTTTGTCTTTCGTCAGGGTGAGCTGGCGATGGCTCTGAACAAGTCCCGTCGCTCGATCGGCAAGTACCTGAGAGAACTCGAAGAAAAACAGCTCTGCCAGATCGCTCTGAGCTCCAACCAGCATGCCACCGGGACCCTTCAGATCCAAGACGACTACTGGCCCTATGAGCGGTCTCCCGGGACGGACGCTCTTGATTCGACTCAATCGGCTCAAAGACTCTACGTCGAGGCCCTCGAGCAGATGTTGCTGAGCCGGCCCTGTGTCCGTTGTCGGTACTCGGCCGCAGATCGCCAACTGGCCGCCCAGTGGTTCCAGCAGGAGGTACCGCTGGAGGATATCGAGCAGGCCATCCTCTTAGGATGCGGACGCAAGTACGTCTCTTGGCTCAATGCTGCTCAAGGACAGCCCATCGGCAGCCTTCACTACTTTGCACCCATCCTGGAGGAGGTTGCCGTCAACCCTCTTTCGGACGCGTATCGGGCGTTCAATCGGTGGCAAATCTGGCGACTAGAACAGCGCTGGCTGAGGACCCAGAAGGACTCTCAAACTTCCCAGGAGGCAACTGGTTGGGAAAAGTTTTCCCAACCAAAACCAACAAAACCAGAGAGAGACGAGATGATGATGACTCCCAAAGTGGGGGAATTACCCTGGTGACAGGGTGGGGGATATACCTTGGTGATTGACACCGACTACTGCTGGCCACATTCCGGTCGTATAACCCAAGCGGATGTTTCGCCAACCATGCAGATTGCGATAGTGATCGTCGTCGTAGATGTTGAAGATGATGTAGGGAGCGGGGGCACGAGTCTCCTCCCGCTTCATTCTCAGGTAGGCCTGATAGACGGAGTACCCACCGACTCCGAAATTGCGCAAGGGCTCACACAAATGGGCGGCGAGCACTTCCTGCCAGGTCTCCCCGTCACTGACCTGGTCACAATGAGTGAAACTGTCTCCGTAGGTGTTGATCCGACAGGGGCTGTCGCCGTACATGATGGTGCGACGGGCACCCGAGTACCGATAGGTAGAGATCGACCCATCGACTCCGTGTTTGACCCGTCTGTCGGCGAACAACCACCCCAGCCGGCCGTCGTAGGCCTCCCCCAGGCTGGCCCCGCCTGAAATCCAGTCTTCCAGCTGCGCACGCGTGTACTGAATGCTCTTCAAGTAAGCTCTGGCCTGCTTCTCCCACTCCTGGTTGCTCTCCGCCGCCAGCAGTGAGAACGGCAGGCAGAGCACCAGGCACGTCAACCATAACGACAGGGGTCTCGTTCTCTGCATCGTCCCTCCTTCGACTAGAATCCGACTTCGGAATACGATGAAGGATCGCATCTGGTCCAGACTAGAGTCCAGCGTCAGAGCATTGTCCGTCCAGATCTAGCTTTCCGTCAATCGCACCATCCCACTGCCGCTTCGGGTCGATTTCAGCATTGCGCTCGAAGAATGGACTGCTCCACCGGTTCCGACCTACTTCAGTCACGGAGGATACAAGATCCATTTAAACGAAAGGAGTCAAGCATGTATTCGTTGTTTCAACACACAGCCAAGAAAGCACCCTGGAACAAAGGCCAACTGGTGGGTCAGAAGCCTCCGCTGAAGCTTAAGGAGATTTGGGCGATGCGGATTCACCTACAGATCGATGAGAAACATCGCGACTTGGCACTGTTCAATCTCGCAGCTTCGGGCCTGCGATCTTCTCAGATTGAGAGTATCTGATGTCTGGCAAGGCAACCAGGTAGTATCCCGCGCGACGGCGATGCAGCAGAAGATTGGACGATCTGTTCAGTTCGAGATCACTGAGCAAACCCGGCAAGCGATCTCGGACTAGATTCGCCGCGCAAATCTCGGTTCATCAGATCATCTGCTCCCGACTCGGCTACATCGGTCGTTTCACCTTTCTACAGGAAAAAGCGGACATTCAGATTCCCAGGAAACGTCGAACGAACTACTTGCCTACAGCCTCCCTGAACTCGTGGTTGTTGAAGGCAAACAATTCGTCTGGCGATTTCCCCCGGGCCAAGTTTTTCGATCGCCAGGCTGGCTGCGGGAGGAGATCCTCCCTTTCTTCCCAGTACTCCAGGTTGATAGAGGCAACCGGTGGTCCACTCGTCATGAATCTCTGCCAGCACGGCTGAGATCAATCGGAGCGCGGCACACTACTCTTCAACGAGCAGGATGACAGCAGGTTTCCCTTTTATTCTGTTGGGGCTACTCATCTTGTTTTCCCTCTTGGTCATACGTGCCTTTTTCACCAATCGTGAATTTAAAGTGTGCGCCCTTGCCGAGCTCGGATTCGACCCAGATTCGCCCGTTGTGGCGCTTTACGATCTTTTGGCAGATGGCCAGACCGATACCCGATCCCGAGTATTCGCCGCGGCCGTGTAGGCGTTGAAAAGGAGCGAAGATTTTCTCGGAGTACTTCGGATCAATGCCGATTCCGTTGTCGCATACACCCAGTATCCAGTGGCCGCTATCGGCTTCGGCGGTCAAGCGGATGAGAGGTTGATGGTCGTCAGCGAACTTGAGAGCGTTGCCAATCAAGTTCTGATAGACCTGGCTGAGCAGGCTAGCGTCACCCCAAACATCAGGCAAATCGTCGCGGCTAATATCGGGGCGAGTCTCTTTAACGCTTATTTCCAGCGCTTCCAGCGCCAGCCTGACACTTTGGTCAAGGGGAAACCGCACTCGCTCGATCTCTGCTCTACCGGGACGGGAGAGCGTCAATAAATCTTGGACAAGCGTTCGCATGCGGCTTGCTGCGTCGGTAATGAATCCAAGGTCCTCTTTCGCCTCCCCAGTCAGCTTGTCCCCCAAGTCCTCCTCTAGCAGTTCGCTGTAAGAGACTAGTTTGCGCAGCGGCTCCTGCAGGTCGTGGCTGGCCACGAAGGTGAACTCGTCCAGCTCGGCGTAGCTTTGCTCCAAGGCCACGTTTGACCGCTGCAACTCCTCGCTCTGCTGTGTCAATCTCTCGTTCGCCTCAGATAGATCCACTGTGCGCTCCTGCACACGCTGTCCCAACTCGACCGACGAGCGGCGCAAGCGAGCGATCACGATTACCAGGCAAACCAGTCCCAGCCCTCCGAGTCCGATCGTAAGCGTAAGCGATTCCTCTAAATTGTCCGTTGCTGCGGCCTCAGCGGAATCCAATGGCACGCTGACCTCCAGCACGCCTCGGACGTCACCCACTTTCCAATCCGTCTTCGGAGTTTCGGGATGCGTGTTGTGGCAGTGCACACAGGCTGGACGCATCAAGTCTGCCCTGGCATAGCGCAGCCATCGTTTGCCACCGCGCCGCTCAAAGCGGTGAACCGGCTCATCCTTGTCGTCATTCAAGGCTTCCCAGGCATCTTTGGCGAATTGGTCCCGCTCTCTCCATTGGTCTTCCCGATGCGGAAAAGGAAAGCCACTGTACAGGGCCGTTCGACCGCCCAGGCCTTTCTCGGCCATTTCGTTGCCGATCTCCATGCTTAAGGTGGCTGGCAGCGGGATCGCCTTTCCCCCATGCTTTTGGTCGCCGTAATCGTGGGTGACTGTAATACCGTGCTTCGCCACGGTTCCCACAACTTCGCGAGTATAGAGCGTGCGGAAGGTGGCCAGCGCTTCGCTGTAGCGTTGCGCTTCCGCGACCGCCGTTGTTTCAACCAGCCGATGCTCCAACCGCGCCCGATGCCACATCAAAAGGGCGATCGCTATGGCAAACATGATCACCAACAGCAGGATGGTACGATCGAATAGGAGACTGGCAAGACGAATCCCGAGCGAGCCTCTTTCGTTTTGGTCTCCGGAATCGATGGACATGATCGTCTTCTCTCCTTACACGGCGTGTAGCGCCTCGCCCATGTTGAGACTGCAATCGAACCCCGCGGTGTTCCCACTTCTTCGAGCAACTGGTTCCGATCGAACCGAGCCGATCCCCGGGGTGGTCAGATCGCGTTTGATTCCGAAGTGGATAGGAGCCAGGGGAACGACAAATATGGCCGCGCAAAAGGCACTTCCCTCTTGGTCTGCGCGGAATGACTGCTCTTGGCCCGTTTGCGGTAGTTCATTCGACGCTTCCGCGGAGAATTCTGAATGTCCGCTTTTACGTGCGGTTATCAAATCGGACGGTCTCTGAAAGATCGGGTGCCGACTATCACATCTCAGCTACCCGTCCAAGTTCATGATCCAAATTGGCGACCTCAAGATAGCTCAAGCGACAGCTCGAGCCACCAGTTTCTCGGCACGCTGTCGGATGTCCTCTTCGGCGTGATGCAGCAGCGGACTCAGTTGCTGTTCCGCATCTTCCATGTCCTCAGGTCACAGACGCTCTAGGATCTGCACTGCCTTTGACCAGACCTCACCAGAACGATTCTGTGTGGCTTGGGTTATCCTGGCTACCAGCTCTTCTCCTTGGAGGACGTTGGATAGAGCATCCAAAGCAGCCGCCCGGACTTGAGCGCTAGGATCCTTGGCAAGTGCTGTATCCAAGTCGGAAACACTCGCCGCTGTCTTGAGGGCTGCCAATCCCTCTGTAGCACGAAGTCGATCTGATATCGCAAGGCTTGAGCGTAGAAGGCTGCTGTAATTCTCGCGGATTCTGTCCTCGTCATCTCCGTAGAACAGTTGTGAGTCAAGCAGGAGAAAGGCAAAAAACCGCTTCTGTGCCACTGCGCTGAGTTTGTCTAAGATCTCTTTCAAGGTCTCCCTGAACCTTGCCTCGTGTCTCGCTTCTAGAATCTTGAGAAACGAAGAGTCTTCCTTAAGAAGCGCAAGCGTGATCAGTTCCACAGCGCGGTCCCTTGAAGCCGTTCCATCCTCTCGCCGGCCTTTCACTGCTTCGATGAGTCGGTTTCGCAAGCTTACATTCTGCTGCGACAGCTCTCCTAAATTTGTCTCGCTCTCATTGAGCAGACATGACACAGACAGAGCTACACATTGAGACACTGCGGCGTCCCCTTCGGTTTTCAACATGGAAATCAGTAGCTGGACAGCCCTGCTATCATCGCATCTTCCCAGTGCGATCGCGACCGCGGCACGGACATCCCCGATCGGATCAGAAAGCCGGGTCAGAAGCAACTTGACAGCTTTCTCTCCTCCAAGGTCTCCCAGGGCAGTCGCCGCAGAGACACGCACCGAGGGTTCCAGATCATCTAGGAAAGTGCCTAGAACGTGGATGGCCCTCGGATCACCGATCACTCCGAAAGCGGAGGCAACCTTCGATCGAGCCTGATCGGGAAGCCCCATCAGTAGGTCAACCGTCAACTCGAACACGTCTTCCTTAGGAATGGCAGCCAAGGCACGCACAATTTCATCCCAAAGATCTCCATCAACCTTCGCGAGAGCATTCGCGAGGGAACGGATAGCACGTGAATCCTTGAGACTACCCAGGCTCCTAGCTGCAGCAGCTTGCACTCGCGGGTCCGCGTCCTGCAGGGCGCTGGTCAATGGCTCGATCACCTTTTGATTGGAATAGTTATGAAGAACCGAGGCCGCCTCTTGACGGACTTGTGGTGCCGGATCGGAGAGTCCAGAGAGCAGGTTCGGCAAGACGCTGTCCGAATGTATCTTACCCAGTACCCGAATAGCTTCGAGGCGCACTTTAAGGTTGGTGTCCTGGACAAGACGCCCTACTGGTTCAGCTAGCGGGTCTAAGAGTCCTTGAGGGATTTCTTGGAGGGCCGCCAACAAACGCTCTCGAAAGATTCCCTCCTCCTGATCAAGCGCGCGTGTCAGCAAGTCTGATTCCGATCCGCCTAGATTCACCAATGCCAGGAGAGCCTCTAAACGCACCACCCACTCAGGGTCGCTTTTCGCACGCTCGGCGAGAGCATCGCGACAGCGAGAGCCTTTTCCTTGTGCTAGAGCGCGGCAGATGCGTATTCGCATCAGCAAGCGAGGATCTGTTAGATACCTGGCTAGCGTTGCTACTTCACCATGCTTGGCAATGGTTCTAAGGAACTCCCACGCCAGCTTCCATTCCGCTCCGACTAAATTCTGAATATGTTCCTCCACGACCCCCATGCGCTCTAGCGCCCTCGCAGCAAGCGCCGCCGCCTCTTCTGACTCGCTGCTCAATAGATCAGTGAAAAGCGGTGCAGCTTCCTTCCCGATTTTCTCCACTGCAGCTACCGACGCGAGTCTGACATTGTGGTCGGAATCAGCGATTCCTTTCTTTAAGGCAATGGGAACCCGATCAACAGGAATGTTTCCGAGTGCCTGAGCTGCCGTTTCTCGAACCTGGGGAAAGGTATCTTCCATCAACATCGTGCTTAGGGGTGCCTCCGCATCTGCAACCCCTAATCGACCCAGCGCGGTGGCGACTTCGGCTCGGACTTCGGGAGAGCGATCTCGAAGAGCACTGAGAAGCACGGGAGAGGAATTCACTGTTCCCACTTCCGCCAAGACTCTGACCGCCCACAGGCGCTGCATTTCTCTCCGAGAGGAGGCTAAGACCTTTGAGAGAGGTTGGCAAACCGCTTCTCCAAACTTCACCAGGAGATTGGCCAAAGGCTGACCTGTCGACGGATCCGGCAGTCCCAAGACTTCGATCATCAAGTCTATGGCTCGCTCATCTCGAATTGTCCCTAAAGCCTCTATGGCTGCGATTTTGACATCACGAGACTCGGCGTCGTCCTGCAGCACTGAGAGAAGTGGGGACACTGAACGGAGATGGCCGGTTTGACCCAACCTTTCTACGGCTCGAGTTCGCTCCGAACAGGACTTGGCGTGCTTCAAGTTCTCAACGTGGCGATCAACGAATCGAAGTTGATGGTAGCTCTCATCAACGGTGTCCCCTATGGAGCCAGCTAGCTTCCACGATCGAAGTTCATCCAAAACATCCTCTACGATGGGGAGCGGAAACGATTCTGCAACCTCCAGGACCATGGACAAGGCCTTCTCGGGCCTGGTTTGGTAAATTGGCCGGAATACGGATAACCAGCGGGCCTTCCTCTTTCGCCACCTCCACCGCAAAGACAACCGAATTAGCCTGCCAAGCAAGAGCAGGGGCA
Organism: Acidobacteriota bacterium; assembly: GCA_965219005.1. GTDB lineage: Bacteria > Acidobacteriota > UBA6911 > RPQK01 > JAJDTT01 > CAUZIZ01. The sequence goes on from CBDCMS010000004.1 coordinate 2,920,273, forward strand.
ATCGAATTGCCTCGCTAATCAAGAGCATGACGCGCTTACGGAGTTCTAACGGGATGTTCCGTGACATGCCTTCTGACCTCTTTAACCACAGTTTCTTCGGCTGCCACCAGATACTCACGAATCTTCTTCAATAACTCTTCCATGTCGAAGGGTTTGGTGACATAACAATCGGCACCGGTCTCATACGCCCAGAATTTGTCACTCTCCTGTGACTTCGCCGTCAGCATAATCACGGGAGTGGCCTGCGTCTCAGGGTTGTTCCTCAATTCTCGGCAGACCTGATAGCCATTCATATTGGGCATCATGACGTCTAGTAAAATCAGGTCAGGTTTCTCTTCCTTGATCTTCTGCAGGGCCTGCTCGCCGTCGATGGCTGAAGCGACATTGAAACCTTCAAATTCCAGACGAGATTTGAGCGTAAACAGAATGTCAGGCTCGTCTTCAACAATTAATACTTGCTTCATGAACGTTCTCCTTAAGCAGGTTTTCCAAAAGGGCTACGAAGCTGTTGGTATCCTTGGCGTCCTCAGGATAAGAGGCGAGGCTAAGCAACGAAGAGGAAAGTCTCTGGCTTGGCTTCGCCGCTTCAACGATTCGTCCTTTGAGTTCGTGGCCATCCTTCTTGGAGGCACCGGGGAAAAGAATCGCCATCTTGCCCAGTGCACTCTGCAGTGAAAGCTCGAAATTTCTTTCGGGTATCGAGAGGAGTATCTGCTCGGCTATCCCACGAGGGTCACTAACCGGTAGCACCACTGCGGAAAAAGGCTGACCTGTCTTCGCACATCCCCTGAACACTCTGTCCACGGTCCGGCCCAACCTCGCGAGGCAGTCGTATCTTGGAAGCGTGAAATGGAAGACCGAGCCCTTGTCTTCTTCGGTCTCCACCCAGATTCTTCCCTGGTGGAGTTCCACGAGTTCCTTGCTGATCGCAAGCCCCAAGCCCGTTCCTTTGTTTCGGCCCGATTGCCAGAAGCGATCGAAGATCAGTGCCCGGCTTTCCTCGGGAATACCCTTTCCGGTATCGGCAACACTGATCTGTACTTCGCTCTGGCTGGACGCTAGACTTATCGAAACCTTGCCGCCTGGCGGGGTAAACTTGAGAGCATTCCCGATCAGGTTAATCACAATTTGAGTCAGCTTAGACGAGTCACAGAAAACGATCTCCGGTTGATTATCGCCTGAACAAACAAGAGAGATTTCCTTTTCGCTCGCTTTGATCGTGAATGACTGGACTACCGAACGAATCGATGTAGAGACATCGACAAGGGAGTTTTCTAGATAGAGCTTCCCTGAATCGAATTTGGATATGTCCAGCAAGTTACTGATGTGATCGGCTAGTCGCTCACAGTTGGTCTTGCCTATCGTTAGGCCCTGTCTTAACTCGCTGGCGCAGCTACCCCAGACGCCCTCGATAGCGTTCGAGAAGACGATAGAAATTGTAGCCAAGGGTGTGCGAAGTTCATGCGAAACATTGGCAATGAAATCGTCCTTTACCTGATTCGCTTTCCGGAGATCCGCCAACAGCTGGTTGCGTTGTTCGATCTGCACTTCAAGCTGAGCATTGGACTCTTCGAGCTGTTGGGTTTTTTGCGCGACCGAAAGGCTCAAATCATGCTTTTCTAGTGCGTTTGAAATTGAGCGTCGTAGGCTTACAGGAGACAGCGAGCTCTTAGACAGATAGTCAGCCGCTCCGGCCCGCATCGCTTCGATAACTACCTCCTCACTTCCCTGGCCAGTTAGGAGTATGATGGGACATTCGACTCCCGCTCCGCGGATCTTGGGAATGAGCTCAACTCCCCTGTCTGCGCCAAGTAGTTGATCCATCAAAACGACATCGACTTCCAAGCGCTGAAACTCAACCCTTGCGGACTCCCAATCCCTGCAAGACACCACGTCGGTATCAAAGTCGGCAATCTTCTCCAGATTGCGCGATAGAAGTCTGAGGTCGACGGGGTCATCGTCAATCGCAACGATGGTTAGGCACCCTGCTTTCACTTAATTCGCACCTCGAGGAAGATGGACGACCTGAAACCAGTAATCCTCCAGAGTTAGAATCGTTTTCAGAAACTGGTCTGAGTGAACGGGTTTGGTGATGTAGGAGTTCGCTCCCACATCATAGCTGCGCAGTACGTCCTCCTCTTGTTGAGAGGTCGTCAGAACCACAACCGGTACTCGGCGCAGATCTGGCGTCTGTCGAATTCGAGCTAGAACCTCGCGGCCGCCAAGTTTCGGCAGATTCAGATCTAACAGAACGATGTGGGGAACGGGAGAGCTAGCGGGGTCGGAGTACCTGCCTCGACGCAGCAGGTAGTCAAGAGCTTCTTCGCCATCTTCAACGATGCGCAGGTCATTCTTGATTTTGCCTTTGTCGAGAGCTCGACGTGTCAGTTTCTGGTCACCCGGATCATCTTCAACGAGCAGGATGACAGCAGGTTTTCCGTTTATTCTGTTGGGGTTACTCATCTTGTTTCTCTGGTTGGTCATACGTGCCTTTTTCGCCCATCGTGAATCTAAAGTGTGAGCCCTCTCCAAGTTCGGATTCGACCCAGATTCGCCCATTATGACGTTCCACGATCTTGCGGCAGATGGCCAGGCCGATGCCTGATCCCGGGTACTCGCCTCGCCCGTGGAGACGTTGAAAAGGAGTGAAGATTCGCTCGGCATACTTGGGGTCAATACCGACACCGTTGTCGAGGACACCTAGAATCCAGTGCCCGTTGTCGGCTTCGGCGGTCAAGCGGATCAGGGGTTGATTGTCGCCTCTGAACTTAAGAGCGTTGCCAATCAGGTTCTGGTAGACTTGGCTCATCAGGTTGGCGTCGCCCCGGACCTCTGGCAGATCATCTCGATTAATCACAGGGTCGATTTCTTTAACTCTTAGTGCCAACGCTTCTAGCGCCAGGCTGACACTATTGTCCAGCGGAAATCGCGCTCGTTCGATCTCTGCTCTACCCGCACGGGAGAGTGTCAGTAGATCTTCAACAAGTGTCTGCATGCGGGAAGCTGCATCGCTAATGAATCCAAGGTCCTCCTTCGCTTCGTCAGTCAGGTTGTCGCCCAAGTCCTCCTCCAGCAGTTCGCCGTAAGAAATTAGTTTGCGTAGCGGCTCCTGCAAGTCGTGACTGGCCACGAAGGTGAATTCGTCCAGCTCAGCGTTTCTTCGAGCCAATTCTGCGTTCGTGCTCTCGACCCTCTTTACCGTTTCTCGCAATTGGCTTGTCATCCGATCAGCGAACGCAATTGCCCGGCGGTTCGCTCTTGAGAGCACTAAGAAAAGTGCAAACAAAAGGGAGTCAATGAAGATACCCCCGGCCAGAATAATGAGCGGTTGGCTATTGGATGCAGCATGTCGAAAGGACTTCGTACTCCGAATGTCGAATGACCATTCTCTTCCATACAGCTCAACTGAATATGTTTTCGTATACAAAGGATCCGGATCGAAGTCTGTCTCGGTTTCCACGTGCTCATCGTAGAGAAGCTCATTGCCGTCAACAATGCTAATCCCAACATGTCGCTTGTCTTTTTCAAGGGTGCCTGCCATCAGTTTTTTGACGACGAAAGGGGCATATACCAACCCTGTGATATTCTCTCTGCGATCTTCTTGCGTCTCATAAACGCCACCTTTATAGAAAGGCGCGTAGAACAAAAAACCCGGAGTCCTTCCCTCGTCTTGAACCAATACAATGGGGCCCGTAATCTGGGCAGAGCCTGAATCACGTGCTCGTTTTGCGGCAGTATGGCGATTCTCTTCGTGGGCCATGTCCAGTCCAATCGCCTTGGCGTTCAGGCTGACAGGTTCAATAGCGGTAATGGGCCAGAACTCAGTCTCTTTATGTTCTGGATGGAGGTGGAAGTTCGGTCGATCCTGTCTTTGATCCTTCAGGTATGAACCTAACTTATCGGGCGCTACATAGTGGACCACGCCGATCCCATTGATTCCAGGGTATTTGAGATCGATTTGAAGGCTGTTGGCAAAGGTGAGCCAATCTTTATAGGAAATATCCCCGCCTCGGGCCTGGATAGCAGATACACCGCCCCAGAGCCCGTCTTCATACTTCCGCATCCGTTCCGAGACGAGTTCGACCACCTGATCCGATTCCCGGGTGAACTGAAACTCGATCTTTTCGTCTACCTGCTGTTTCGAGAAATACCAGGCGGCAAAGGTGAGGAGCAGTGAAAGAGAAATCACACTCCAGTGAATCAGATGCAGTTTGCCGGCCTTCGAGACCGCATCTCTTTCGCGGTCAAGACTTTGCTTTCTATCTGTTAAAGATTCCATTCTGTGATGCCTTTCAAAAGTCACTCAATGGAACAGCTCATCTTAGAGCGCTGTTCTTTGGAGGAGGCTCCTCAGGGACTGTAGCGTAGCCCGCCCGCTACACCTGTGCCTTCCAGAAGACTATTCGACTGCTCGAATCCGTTGTGCCGGAGCTCTACAGCGGCTGAGAATCGGCGGCTCAAGCGTAGGTTGAGCTGAGGCTCGACCACCCAGCGATGAGCTCCCATTTGGGCGAAGTTAATGTCGGCAAAGCCGGTGATTGACACCCGGTCGGCTAACGGGATTGCATAGCTGACACTGGCCTGCCATCCTCCGCCATCGGTCTCCAGGGGGAAGACGCGCCATTGAAGCGAGCCACTCCGGTCGCCGAGGAGCGGTAAGGGGTGTTGATAGTAGGGCCCGAAGCGCACTAGGCTGTTGCTCGGCCCGTTGAAGTCGTTATACTCGACTATCGCCCCGAATCCGTCGCGATTTAAGAGCCCATCCGACTTCAGCGGCAGCAGAACCCGATATTCCGCAAAGTAACGATCTAGACGGAAGCGGCCATTTTGGTGATCCTGGTAGCCGTGAATGTCGGTGAATCCCCAAAGGCGCAAGCCGAACGGTAAACCGTCTGCCGCCGAGAACACGGCAAGGGTCTCGTACTCGCGGCTATCGAGGTAGTAGGTCAGTCCGACCTTGGCCTTCAGCTTCGGAGCTTCAGGGTCGTCTAAATTATTCTTCGGGACGTCCCGTTGAGAACTAGTATCCGAGACTGCATAGGCGGCCGTGCACAGGAAGAAAAATGTCAAGCTCCAAAAAATCTTTTTCATGTTCTGTCTCTCGCCCTCAACTAAGCGACCATGAAATGGGCATAAGCTGCACGCCGAGGAGGGCTCTCGGGAAATTGTGTTGTCGAGCCTCTTATCGCTCAAGCGCCACCGTCGCACTATCGGAGCTCTAACTGCCTGCTGCACTGCGCGTTGGGCTTCGCCACCCGTAGCGCAATCTGCTAGCACAACCTACTCTTCGGATGAAAGGAGGTTGAGTTTAGGACTACTTCAGGATCTTCGACCCGGATGGGTGATACAGCTGGACCAACTCTCATTGCTTCGCTCGGATGGGAGCGTTCGTCTGGAGCAAAGCCTCGGGTGATTACTGGCAATCAGTCTTCGACCGCAATACCCATCGCCCACCAACCGGGAACACTGACGACAGCAATGCCCTCAGCGGCCCCGCTCACGACACCCTCGCAGACCTGAAAAGTGAGGCAGATGTGACCGCTATCCTTCCAGGGGAAGATTTGAATGTCCGCTTCCCTTAGCTGACGTTCGCGAGTATCAGGGATATGAGACTTTGAACAAGCCCGCTGATGGCTGCTTCCAGCGGTAAGAATGAAGGATCTGCCCGCGGTCAACATCGTGGATACTTCTGCGCGCTCACAGCTCGGTGTACAGTCGGCCTCTTCGATGAACGGATAGGGCGGGTATTACCTGTCAAACGATTGGGCCGAAAACCCGAAACACTATGACCCGAGACTCCAAAAAGTGTAACCCATGTGCCCGGGAGATATTGTTACCTATGTATCGGGAGCTACACAGCCAAGCAAGGCAAGAAGTGGCAGTATTCTACTTATCATATGAAACCTCATCGAACTCGGGCTCGATCCTACAGGTTCACGGGTTCTCCCAATAGGTGAACTCCGGCTCGTAGCAAGATCCGTCCAGATCACTGACCTGGGTCTGCATGTACGCCTGGGCATCCGTGATGGCCTCGTTGTAGATGGATGGGCCAAGTTCCTTCACGAAGAAGTCCAGCAACAACCTTGCCTTCAGATCACCGATCTCGTCCTCCATGTTCTCCACAAAGTAGCGCTTGACGGAGGTGATCAGACGTTGTTCCGTTTCCTTGGAGAGCTCAATAGACATATCTGGCTCCCATCGTTACAGGGCGATGGCCAACACAAGCATCGTCGGAGGTAAGCCTGGCTGACCCACCAATGACTGCAATTCCGTCAGGCGATGAGCTCGTGCACGACATTTCCGTGGACATCGGTCAGGCGGAAGTCGCGGCTATTGTGACGGAAGGTAAGCCGCTCGTGATCCAGGCCCAACAGGTGGAGAATGGTGGCGTGGAGATCGTGATGCGAGACGGGATCCTTGACAGCGTGCATGCCGAGCTCGTCGGTCGCGCCGTGCGTGATCCCCGGCTTGACGCCGCCGCCCGCCATCCACATGGAGAAGCCGTAGTGGTGATGGCCGCGGCCGAGGGATTCCTCCTTATTCGCCTCCTCAAACGGCGTGCGACCGAACTCAGTAGCCCAGACGACGAGCGTGTCGTCGAGCAGACCGCGCGACTTCAGGTCCAGGATGAGGGCCGTGATGCCGCGATCGGTGCGCGCCGCGTTCGTGCGGTGGTTGTTGATGAGCCCGCCGCGATTGCCGTGCGCGTCCCATCGCCGCCCGTGCGCGCCGTCGAGAATCTCCACGAAACGGACGCCGCTCTCAACCAGCCGTCTCGCCGTCAGGCACTTCCTCCCGAAATCGGTGTCGCCATAAAGCGCCTTCACCGAGTCCGGCTCGCTCCCGATATCGAAGAGCTCCGGCGCTTCCGTCTGCATGCGAAATGCCGTCTCGAATGCAGCGATGCGCGCGTCGAGCTCGGGCTGCGTGCGATGCTTGTCGCGATGGAGACGATTCAACTTCCGCACCAAATCCAACTGCGTGCGATGCTGGCTTCGGCTGAGAAATGCCGGCGCCTCGATGTGCGGTACCGGTGGATTCCCGGGCTCCATGTCCGCCAGCGTGGCCTGGTGGAAACCAGGGAGGAATCCGGCATCGTGAAGCGCGCGCCCGCCGGACGGTCGGCCGTCCGCCATCACCACGAATCCCGGCATGTTCTGGTTCTCCGTCCCCAACCCGTAGGTCACCCACGAGCCAAGACTGGGGTGACCCTGTCTGGAATAACCCGTGTGCATGAGGATCTGGCCGACGGAGTGAAGCGCTGAGTCGGTGTGCATCGAGTTGATGAAGGCGATGTCGTCGACCACCTTCGTCAGGTTCGGGAAGATCTCGCTGACCCAGGCGCCGCTCTGACCATAGCGTTTGAAGGAGAACACCGGAGGAACAATGCGCGAGTTGTCGTAATTCTTCTCCGGGCTGAGGCCGTTCAGGTCTTCTATGGAGAATATGTCTCGCGCCAATCTTCCGGCGTGCTTCTTCAGCATCGGCTTCGGATCGAACGTCTCCAGCTGACTTGCTCCACCGACCATGAACAGGAAGATGACGTTCTTCGCCCTGGGCACGAAGTGGGGCTGCCTGGGCGCAAGTGGCGCGCTGGGGTTGGCCGCCGGCACGACCTCCGCACCGCTCACCTTCTGGTCCGCGAGCAGGCTGGCCAGAGCGATGCCGCCCAGGCCGAGTTCCTTGAGGAACCCACGGCGGTCCCGCCCAACCGGTCGAGTTTCATAAGTGTCAATGAACATAGATGAACTCGCTCAGGCTCATGACGGCATGGCAGTATTGTACCAGCGGGCTTTGAGCATCCAAAGACCCTGCCGCCTTTCTTTCCTCTACCGCGCCAGCGCGCCGTTGACCGAGAAACGACAGGCCGATCTCGCGTTCTTCCACCGTCGGTGGCCGAGAAAGAGCAATCCGGTATGCCGACTCGATCTGTGCGCCGGGATCGCCTCCGACTCTGTCCCACACCCGCTGTGCGAAGCGCTTCGCTTGCTCCCACACGAATGGCGCATTCAGCATGAACGCCGCGCTGACCGGTGTGGTGCTGATGTCACGAGCGCCGACGCTTCGCGAGTTGTCCGGAAGGTCGAAGATCTTGAGGACCGGATGGACGATGAGGCGCGGCGACATCAGGTAGACGGACCGGCGCCAGGTGTCCGGCGTGTCTTCGAAAGGTTGCTTGCGGCTGCCGATGGGAATGCTCGGCCCGTACATGTTCGTGCGCAGAGCGCCGGAGACACTCAACATGTGATCGCGGATGACTTCAGCCTCCATGCGCAAGGGCCTGCGATGCCACAGGTACTCGTTCTGAGCGTCGTGCTGCGCCTGCGCCAGCTTCATGCTGGCCGCCTGTTTGTACACGGCGCTGTTCATGATCAGACGGTGGATCGGTTTCAAGCGCCAGCCCTTCTGGATCAGCTTCGAAGCGAGCCAATCCAACAGAGCGGGGTGCGTGGGCTCGGTACCCAGTCTGCCGAAATCATTCGGGGTGCTGACGATGCCGCGACCGAAATGATGTTGCCAGAGACGATTGACGATCACCCGAGCCAGCAGCGGGCCGGCGCCATGCTCGACGTCGGTCAGCCAGTTGGCAAGCGTCCGAAGTTTCGACGCCTCGAGCTGCGCGTCCGGGCCATCGATGGCATCGCGATCGGGCCGCCAAGCCTTCGTGGTGCGACCACCCCGCATCAAAACGCGCAGAAACCCCGGCTCGACCGGCTTGATGGCTCGCTGCCAACTGCCGCCGGCCAGAAGATGGGGCGTGGCCACCTTCAGGGCGACGTAGTTGCCGCCTGCCGCTGGCTTGACCTCGACTTCGTCGAAGAACACAGCCGTCAACTGGTAATACTCTTCGGCCGTGATCGGGTCGATCTTGTGGTCGTGGCAACGCGCACACCCGACCGTCAGTGCAAGGAACGCTTGACCGGTCGTTGACACCATGTCGTCGAGGCGGTGAAACTTGCGATCGTTCGGGTTGGAGTTTTTGCCCAGGTTCGTTCCAAGGTGAACGAACCTGCCCAGGTCCCGCCTGTCGGCAGGTAGACCTTTCGGAGCGCCGGCAACCTGGTAGCGGACGAACTCGTTGTAAGGCAGATCGTCATTGAAAGCGCGAATCACGGCGTCGCGGAATCGATAGGCGTCCTCTCGGATTTGGTTGTGCCCGCCGTGTGCCCCGACGCTCTCGCCAAACCGAGCCACATCCAACCAGTGCCGTGCCCACCGTTCGCCGTAGTGCGGGCTCGCAAGCAGCCGGTCAACCAGCTGGCGAAAGGCGTCCGCCGAGGAATCTCGAACGAATGCCTCGACTTCGCCGGGCCCAGGCGGCAACCCCAGCAAGTCAAAGTAGGCGCGGCGAATCAGCGTCCGCCGATCTGCCTCTTGCGCTGGGCGAAACTGCTTCTCGTGCAGCCTGGCGAGGACGAAACGATCAATCGGCGAATCCCTCCACGCGGCCTCATCCGGACTTGCTGGGACCGGCACCGGAGGCGGATCGACAGGATGCAGTGGGCGGAAGGCCCAGTGTCGACGTCCTGATTCGAGATCCATAGCCATCGTATCAATAGCCTTCGCATCTCTCGGATCGGGCGCGCCGAGGGTCACCCATTTGACGAAGTCAGCGATGACCTCGTCGGGCAGTTTGCCGCCGGGTGGCATCTGCAGGTTGTCGTCCGCGTACTTGAGGGCCTCGATCAGCATCGAATGATCGGGTCGCCCCGGCACCACGACGGACCCCCGCGCCCCACCCCGCTGGACACCTGCCCGTGTGTCGAGTTGCAGTTTCCCCATCAGCGTTCCGGTGCGAGCGGCCTCCGCCGAGTGACACCGATAGCACCGCTCCGCCAACACCGGGCGGATCTTCTTCTCGAATAAGTCGATATGGTTTTGACCGGGCTCCTCGGGGGCTCCGAACAGGCTGAGGGTGACTACGAGTGTGATCACGCGACTTCCTCACCTTTGCGTTGAGTATTCTCTTCGGATTGCAGCAAGTCGGATTGTAGCAAGAAATCACCCAAAACAGTGCCAGGAATTCTGCGAGCTGGCAGTCGGCGAGCGCGACTACAGCCCATTCACCTTCAGTGTGGAAGGTGGTCGGAAGGTCCCGTGGGTAGAATCACCAGCGGACACAGCATGCGAATTGCCAGCGTAGAGGTTGATCAGTACCGGATTCCCCTTTCACGCACCGGGTCGAGGGAGGATGAGGGGAGCTTCGGCGGGCGCCGAAGGAGAACACAGGATGAACTGTTGGCCTGGATTCAGCCAATTCCCAGGGAAGCGTGGAGCTCAGTTTTTCGGAGTGAAGGCACTTGGGCTCGCGGACACCTCGATCAGTGCTCCGGTAACCCGCTTCTGAATCAATCCGAGCATCGAGACGCCGTTCTCTCTCGCTTGCACCTGGAGAGTCCCTTTGAACACTCCATTCATGGACGCCAGGAACTCTCCGAAAAGCTCCTCCTCGCCAACGAATGCTACCAGCTGTTCCAAGGGCCCTAGAGTTACCTGCCTTGTCGCCTGTTCCTCCCCTGCTACAAGGATCAAATCTACGGTAGTGGACTCCGTTCTGTGAGGATTGTGCAGGGCTATACCTGTGTTCTCGTCAGCTGTAACGCTCACGTAGGTTTGCTGCCGAATCCGCGGAGGTGCGCTGTTCACCGAGACAAAATTGCCCAGGACTTCGAACACCTCTGTTCCCTCGATCTGGGACTGGAGCCCAAGATCTGACACCACTTCGATGACGCCACTCGTTAGCACTCCGGTGCCGTCCGTTTCCACTTCCAGGGTCTCCCAGGGCAGGAGCAGATACAGGAAAGTGTGAGTCGGCACCCCTCCAATGGGGACCTCTGTCAGGCGTCCGCTGCTGTCTCGGAAGTGAATCTTTCCAGTATCGACGAGATCACTGCTGTTCCTCAGGATGATGCTTGTCCGATTCTCAGTCGCACTGGCAGCAACTGCCTCTTGCCCAGCCGGTGAAGTCTGTCCGTTCACGAATTGGGGGAAGATCAGGTTCGCTGACTCCCCTGGAAGCGTCACCAGGACTACCACTTCATCGGTTGCGGTCAGCAACCCGTCACTCACCGCCAACCGAAACGAAAAGGTCGTTGCAGACATGACCTCCGGTGCCGTGAAGGACAGGGTGGGAGTGTCGATGCCAACCAGTTCCAGCTGCGGGCCCAGAAGCTGATTCCAGGAAAACGTCAGGGTGTCGCCATCCGGGTCAGATCCAGAAACACCAATAACTACGGTGCTTCCCGGCCGCACTGTCTGATCTGCACCCGCGCTCGGGACGGGTGGGCTATTGATGGGCTGCAGGTCCGGACGGCCGTACGGAGTCGGATCCAAGATCTCTGGAATGCCGTCGCCGTCAGTGTCTGTCCAGCCGAACAGCCTGGGAGCCGTGATGAAGGGGCTTCCAGGGACCCGCTCACCTCCCGACCATTCGTGTTCCCACCCCCAATGATGGCCCACCTCATGATGGTAGGTGGCAAAACCCAGGGCTTCGGCCCGGGCGGGCGTAATCTCTCTGGCCTGGTTGCCAAAGAACCAGCCCATGTACACAAAACCCCCAGGACTTGCAGATCCTCCAGCCACACGATCGGCATCGAGGTCGAGGACGATAACCAGGTCGTAGTCCTGTCTGGGAAAACCCCTGGCCTCCAGGAAGGCGAATATCTCAGCCGAGCTTCTGGGATTAGCGATCTCGGACGGAGACGCCAGGATATTCGATAGATTGTCGAACGCAATCAGGGGTTCGTCCAGGCCTTCAGATTGTGCAAAGGTGGAATGGTGAAGGTTGATCGTTGCCTGTGTCTCTACCCACAAAGTATCGAGGGCGTCCTGGAGGCCTACGTTGCCATGGTCGATGCCTACGGTAATCACCCGGAAGGTTCCCCTGGGCAGAAAATCGAAGTAAGTCGCACCCCGAAAAGAGGCCTTGGGAAGGACGGTGCCATCTTCCAGAAGATAGACACGGAACAAGATGTCACCGATATAGGCGGTACTCGTCCAATAAGGAAAGCTGCCTTGACTCTCGATGAAAGCCGGCCTGGGAATCGCCAACCCGAAATGGCCCAGAAAGGCCGACGTCAAGAAACCTTCGACATTCTCCTCAAGAACCGTTCTTGGAGCCGTTTGAAACGTCCATACAAATGGCTCTGTAAGGGGAGTCCCCTCTAAGCTGGTAGCGGCAGTGCCTACCGTGATGGTGTATTCCGTATCCGCCCTCAAAGCACAGGCGGGCGTATCGCTCCTGCCTGGCAGCACAAAGGACAGGGTTCGCCGATCCGCGGTCCATGTGTACTGCCGCTTGATAATCAAGACCCTGACCGCCTGCACAAAGGGTGACAGAGGCGGATCAGACTCCGTCTCTATTGCCTGGATCACGCTATCTCTATCCATCGGCTCATCGAACTCGATCTGGATGAGACCCGCCGCATACAAGGCGACCCCGGTCGAGCCGTCCACAGGCTTGACACTGATCACACGGGGCTGTGCGATCAAGGGGTTGTCAAAATAGATGAGACCGGCAAGGAGAAAAGCCAGTACGACGTGGAATCGAGTCATCTCCTCCAAGTAGTGTAACTCACCCGAAGACCTTCTCAGCCAAGTGGATAACGATGGGTGATGCGACTAGAAACCCCTCCTCTTATTGAGTGAAGAACCTGACGACTCCGTCAGATACTCCGCTACTCCAGAGCAATTCTATTAGATTCTATTACACGGATATTGACATAACTCAAGCTCTATGAGAGACTTGGGCTTGCTGTGCACTGGGTCGTGCACTCAGCTACTCTCGCTGTCAGGTATCGGTCTTCTTGCTGCTGCATCTAGAGACGTTACACCGAGTCTCTGACAAGTACCTGGACTGTGCATTGGAGGAAGGAATCCAGATGCTTTCCCGAGACTTGCCTCGGCTCAAGCAGACTTCGACTTGACTGGAAAAGATTGACCGCCTAGGATGGGCGGCCGGCCTTTCCGTCACCGCCTACGGTGTGCGTGTCGGGGTTCGGGTTAGCCAGCCCGAGGTGATCGACCAGCTGGCCGATCGCCTGCCACCAGGCTGGGAGCCTGCATCGTCGGAGGCCGTGGAGCGATTGTACTCCTTGATCGTCGGTGGGCCGGGCCCGCGACCGGACGTGCGTCGCTTCCACCTGCTGTACGGCAACGCCGCCCGGCTGGGGCGCAGCATGGAATTGGACAAGGTGCTCGATGCATTGGAATCCGACCTCAAATTGTACGTGGCCGAATTTGCGCCCGATCGGCTGTTTGTGCACGCCGGTGTCGTCGGCTGGCAGGGACAGGCCATCCTCATCCCCGGTCGCAGCTTCACCGGAAAATCCACCCTGGTGGCCGAGTTGGTGCGGGCAGGCGCGACCTACTACTCAGATGAATACGCTGTGTTGGATGCAGAGGGACTCGTGCATCCCTACTCCAGACCAATTTCCCTCCGAGAAAAGGGCTCGACCAAGGGGACAAAACGCCGGCTGGCCGATCTCGGGATCGATCCGGGCGTCGAGCCCTTGTCAGTGGGGCTGGTGGTCGTCAGTGAGTACACAGTTGGTGCCCGGTGGCAACCGCGCCGCCTCAGCGCTGGAGCAGGAGCACTGGCGCTGCTGGCCAATACAGTGTCGGCACGCCGACAGCCGGAAATGGCATTCGCCACGCTCCAAAAGGTGGTGACGGGGGCGCCGGTTCTGGGGAGCGAGCGCGGAGAGGCCAAGCAAGTGGCCCGTAGGATTCTGGAAAACCTGGATAATCCTGGTGATCCAAAAGTATCAAGGGACTATCCTCAGGAGATCTCATGGAAAAAGCAGTGAAGCAACCATTACCTCGTGCGCGAGAGGCTGGCCTGGTGATCCAGGAACTACCGGATGAAGTGCTGGTCTACGACCAGGACACACACCAGGCGCACTGCCTGAACCCCACCGCCCGCCTGGTCTGGCAGCACTGCGACGGAGAGACCAGCGTAGCCCAGATGGTGCGGATTCTCGAGCAGGAGTTACCGCCACCGGTGGAGGAGGCTGCGGTGTGGTTGGCCCTGGATCAACTGGCGAAGGCCAATCTGTTGCTGGAGGCAATTCCGACAGCGGAGGAGAACGGCGTCACGCGGCGGCAGGCCCTCCGAAGAGTGGGCCGGGCGGCGGCGGTGGCGGTGCCGTTGGTGACGTCATTGGTGGCGCCGGAAGCGGTCCTGGCAGACAGTTGCAAGGCAAGCGGTTCGATCTGTCTCAGCTCCGCTGAATGCTGTTCCGGTCTCTGCAGTATGGGCTTTTGTGTCTAGACAGTGTTTATCGAGTCGACCGCCGGGGAAACCAAGGTGATGCAACAGACATACGATGTCAAGACTAGGCCTCTGACCCCATCCAAGATCGTCGACAAGCTTGGACCATGAATGCTATTGCAATCACGCTTTCGTCTTCGACCGGTCTCTGGCGCATGCCGCCGAATTCCGCTTCCCAATCGTTGGTTTTATCGTCTGGGAGAGCGAGGGAGATACATACTATGAGAAAACTGTGTACCGAACTACCTGAAGCAATGCAAAGGAGACTCCAGATTGCCGGCCGGAGATCTGCCGGACTCTGGCTGATGATGTATCTGCTCGTGGCGCTCGGCCCTGTGTCGGGGCAGCCCGCTCTCTTTCCCCAGCCTGACCCTAGCTGGAACTGCACCGACGACAGCGACAGCCTTAGCACGTTCACTGACTGTACCGGCGCCGCCAACCAGACCGACGATCAGGGTCCTACATTCGACCTCGGAATACCTGCGCTGTGCCAGAACTACAACGGCTCGGGCAACCAACGCGATGTGTACGAGACGCTACGCTATCCAACCGGTACCACCCCCTGCGCGAGCTCAGGGCAGTCTACCAACGGCGCCTGTGACGCCGACATCTGGAAGTACAAGGTGGGCAACGACGCGGACTTCTCATACTTCGAGCTCGAGACGGTAGAGACCTGGAACTACGACTCGACCGGCGCGGGTCGCGACTTTATTCTCCTTCTCGACACTGACTCACCCGCTGAGAGCGAACGCGAAGACCTGTATTACTTCTACGATACCGCTACCACTCATGTGGTTTCCAGCGCCGGCACCGACGGCACCCTCGGGACCACCGACGACAATTGCGATACCGATGTCGGCGGCCTGCCAACTGGTGGTGGCCCGGACGGAGGCGGCAACTGGCAGGCCTCCGACGAAACCTCTCCGATCGCACCCCATCGAGACGTGGCCGGGGCCGATGCGGACAAGGCAGGCAGCACGAACACAACCACCTGCGACGCCCCGGGCGCTAACTTGTCGGGAACCCCGCCAGTGCCACCCTGTCTTTCCGAGGACGGAGGTTCGTCAGGTTTCAACTCCGACTGGAAAAACGTCGGCGGAAAGAGCACCGGCGACGGAGACCAGTCGTGGAACTGGTACCGGATCGTTGAGCGCCTGGGCACCCTTCCCGGCCCCGACCATCTCATTGACACTGGGGACGACGTGACAGGTCCGAAACGCTTCATGCAGATGGCGATTCGCCGCAATACGCAGTGCTCCAGCGGGTCTGCGAACTGCACCGCACCGACAAGCCTCACGACTCGGGCCTGCACCAGCCAAAGCTCCTCGCTGGGCAAGGACAATTTCACCTGGCATGACCACCAGAAGCCCGAAGATTTGCCGACATGGGACTACATGGGACCACGATTGCATCTGCCCTTTGGGGGGTTGCGCCTCGCAGGCGTCCGCCGTCGAGCTGATAGCGTTTGCGGCCACTGCCGATGGCGCCAGCGTTCGCCTCGAATGGGAGACCGGATTGGAGGTGGATAACCTCGGCTTCAACCTCTACCGGGAGGTGGCCGGCAAGCGCACACCCATCACTCCGGAGCTAGTTGCTGGCTCGGCTCTGAAGGCAGGGCCGGGCACCGTCCCAGCCTACGGCGGCTCCTACATCTGGTGGGACGCCACGACACCGGGCGAAGGAGAGGTCAAATACTGGCTGGAAGCTGTTGACCTTGGCGGCCGCAGCACCTGGCATGGTCCGATTGAGGTGCAGCAATTGCCCGCTGGCAAGGTCAAGTAAAGTACGCTCAGCAGGTTTCTTGGACACAGCGATGAGCCGGCCACGCGGCGAAATGAGTTCGCAGAGTAGGCCGGTGACAGCGGTAGCGCTGGTAGAATCTATGGTGCGCCGGAAGCGAGTGTCGTGAACGAATCCTGCCGAGCGACAAAGGTACCGTTTGCTTCATTGTTTCTGGGGTTGTTCTTGGTCCCAGCGGCAGCCGCCGTCGAGCTGATAACGTTCACGGCTACCCCCCATGACGCCGGCGTTCAACTCGAATGGGAGACCGGATTCGAGGAGGACAACCTCGGTTTCAACCTCTACAGGGAGGTGGCCGGCAAGCGCACACTGATCACCCCGAAGCTGGTGGCCGGCTCCGCTTTGCTGACGAGGTCGCGAACCGTCCTGGGCGCCGGCGAGTCCTATAGCTGGTGGGATGCCGAGTCGCCGGATGGGGAGCGGGTCAAGTACTGGCTCGAAGACGTTGACCTCGACGGCCACAGTACCTGGCATGGACCGATCGAGGTCCAGCCGTTGGCCGTTAGCAGTCAGCGGTCCACGGTGAGCGGTCCGCCTCCAGTCCCCGCCGCGCGAACGGTCTCAGTTGTTAAGTCAGATCGGCAATGAGAGTGGTCAGCAGCGTCTGTCACGCCCGCTTGAACCGGTCGCGGCCCCGGCTCGAGCCAGCAGAGCCCAGATGGCACAGCAGGCGGACTTGGCCGGCCAAGCAGCCATCAAGCTAGCCATCAAACAGACCGGCTGGTACCGCGTTACCCAGCCCGAGCTGGTCGAGGCCGGTTTCGATCCAGAGGCTGATCCGCGCTATCTGCAACTATTTGTCGATGCTCAGCAACTGCCTATCCTGGTGACGAGCAGTGAGGACGGGCGATTCGGTCCGGCCGATGCCATCGAATTCTACGGGCTGGGAATCGACGTCGCGTCGACTGACCTACGGACCTACTGGCTAGTCGCTGGCACCCAACCGGGTCTCCGCATCAGGCTGAAGGAGGGGCTGGGTGGGAGCATCGCACCCGCCAGCTTCCCCTATACCGTCGAGCGGAAGGACCGGACCCTCTATTTCTCGTCGCTGCGAAACGGAGAGCGGGAGAACTTCTTTGGACCTCCGGTGACCTCTAAGAAGGCCGTCGAGCAGGTGCTGGTGGTGCAGCATCTGGTACCTGATAGTGGCAGTGCAAGTCTGGAGATCACGCTGCAAGGAGCGACCGAAGGGAAGCATCGTGTAGAAATCAGTCTGAACGAAGAGGTGTTGGGCGAGCTCGCCTTCGCCGGCCACAATCAGGGTATCGTCCGGTTTACAGTGTCGGCGGCGTTGTTACGAGAGGGCGAAAACCAGGTCCGGCTGACCACCCAAAGCACCGAGCGGGATGTCAGCCTGATCGACACCATCCACCTGACCTACCCGCACAGCTACAATGCTGAACAAGACGGGCTTCGCTTCACGGCGCAGGGGCAGCAAGGGGTCATAATCAGTGGTTTCAGCCAGGCTGGCGTCCAGGTGATGGACCTGACCGATCCGGATCTCGTGCAGCGGGTGAGAGGGACCGTGACCCAGGAGCAGTCCGGCTACGCAGTCCGCGTCGAGGCGCCGGGGACGGGAAAACGGACACTGTTGGCTTTCACCGACGCACACGTCATGAGCCCAGCTCGAATCAGGGCCAACCAGCCGTCGGATTGGCGAGAGGGCGATACCGGCGCCGACCTGATCATCATCAGCCATCGCGACTTTGTGGAGAGCACTGCACCTCTCAAGGCGTTGCGGGAAAGTCAGGGCCTGAGCGTGAAGGTGGTGGACGTCGAAGATATCTTCGACGAGTTCAGCTTTGGACACAAACTGCCTGCAGCGCTGCGGGACTTCCTGGGGTTTGCGGCAAGCAACTGGGCCCCTTCGCCCCGTTTCGTTCTCCTGGCCGGCGATGCCAGCGTGGATCCGAAGAACTACCAGGGCCACGGCAACTTCGACTTCGTCCCGACCCGGGTGCTGGACACCCGGCTCATGGAGACCGTTAGCGACGACTGGTTTGCCGACTTTGACGACGATGGCCTGGCCGAACTGGCTGTGGGCCGGCTGCCGGTTCGGACGGCGACTGAGGCCGACAACATGGTGGCCAAGATCGTCGCTTACGAGCAACAGAAGAACGCTAGCGGTGGGGTGCTGTTGGTGGCCGATCACCACGACGGCCAATTCAGTTTCGAAGTAGCCCATGAGCAGTTGCGTACCCTCCTGCCGGTCGGGACAGAAGTGGCATCCATCAACAGTGGCAAGTTGGATACCGCCATCGCCAGACGCCAACTGTTGGAGAATCTCAACCGGGGACCGCAGATCGTCAACTTTACCGGGCACGGCTCGGTAAACCTGTGGCGCGGCAAACTTCTGACTGCAGCCGATGTGGGCGGACTGACCAATGCCGATAGTCTCTCGACCTTCGTGATGATGACGTGTCTGAACGGCTATTTCCAGGACGCGGCCCTGGACAGCCTGGCCGAGACGCTGCTGAAGGCCGAGCAAGGCGGGGCCGTGGCCGTCTGGGCCTCCTCGGGCAAGACGATCTCGAGTGAGCAAGCCGTGATGAACCAGGCACTATATCGCTCACTTTTCTCTGGCGACGACTCCAGCGGGAAGTCGCTGACGCTAGGCGAGGCTGTGCTCCGCGCCAAGGCAGCGATCAATGACGAAGACGTACGCCGAACCTGGATTCTGCTAGGCGACCCGACGGTGAGGTTGGACATCGGGAGCCGACAGTCGGAAGGAGCACGGGGCACGACCGATTGATTCGAAAGGGCCGGATTGGGCCAGTATCATGAACGGCACGCCTGGGACACGCCCGATACCATTCTCAAGAGGAGGATGGAGATCCGAAGCGGAACTGATTCTCCGTTGCGCTCGGGCCGCTTTGGACAGCGAGTCCGCTGCCCGAATCAAGCTGCTGCTGCGAAAAAGTCTCGATTGGGACTATGTACTCCGATCCTCGACTTGGCACCGGCTGACACCGCTGCTTTACCGAAACCTTACGGCGACATATCCCAGTGCTGTTCCCGAAGTGGTATTGAATCGATTCCAAGAAGAAATCCGGAAATACACTCTTGCGAGCCTGGTATCCAGGACGGAGTTACTCAAGGTTCTGAAGTACTTGCAGGAGCATCAGGTCCCAGCCATCCCTCTCAAGGGTCCAGCCCTGGCCAGCTACGTCTATCCCGAAGCCTGGCTTCGGGTGCCTGGCGATCTGGACATTCTCGTCCGGAGGCAGGATGTGCTGAAAGTCAAAGACTTGGTAATCTCCCTCGGTTACCAGCCTGAGCTCAGAATGACGCCTGCTCAAGAGGCGAATTGGATCAGCTCCCAGTGCGAGTACAATTTCAACCTGGACGATCCACTAACCCACCTGGAGATCCACTGGAGAATCGTCCCTCCGTCTTTCCCTGTCTCTCTTGACCATGAAAAACTTTGGCAGCGCGTCAAAAAAACAACTTTTGAGGGCGAGACGATTCTGAACTTCAGTCCCGAGGATCTGCTCTTGATTCTCTGTATCCATGGCCTAAAGCACTGTTGGGAGAGGCTTAAATGGGTGTGTGACATAGCCGAACTCATCCGGGCTTTCCCAAGCCTGGATTGGGACAAGGTGGTCAGCCGGGCCACTTCGATAGGAGGCAGGCGGACACTTTTCCTGGGTCTTTCATTGGCCCAGGATCTGTTGGGCGCAGACCTTCCCAACCGATTCTCGGTGATGGTGGGAGCGGACAAGGCGGTCCAATCGCTGGCAGCGGCAACCTGTCAGAAGCTCTTTAGAGAGCCGTATCTACGACAGTCGACTTTCACTAAACTCAAGTTTAGAATACGCGCTGCTGAACACCCCAGAGAAAAGTTGAGACAATGCTTTCACTCTTTTCGCTTGACCTTGACACCCCACCTGGCGGATCGGGAGACTTTTCCCTTGCCTGAGACCCTCAGCTTTTCGTATTACCTGCTTCGGCCGATGCGGCTGCTGGCGAAATACGGTGCAGCTTCGGCTAGATCCGTCCTCGGGAACCGCAAGTAACCTGAAAAGCCTAAAGGTCAACCTGAAAGAACAATGTTCCTGTCCGGAGGACCGGTGACTCTTCTGGAGACATCGTATTCTGGGGTGGAGCTCTTAGGATCGGAACCGACCCCATACAACGGACTCTGCCACACAGACCAGGACCACCGCCAGCAAGAGGCCGCCGACACCGGCCAAAGTCACTTTGGTCCCCATTCGGAGAGTGGAGGGCTCCCGAGGCGGATAGGCACGCTCCAGGATCGAGATGGCAGATATGCTCCCACGTTCATTTAGTCTGGAGACCGCCTCCTGGACACGAAGCTCTACGAAAAACTCTCTTTTTAGTGCTAGATCGCGCTCCAAGCGCTCCCTCTCAAGGGTGAGTCGAGGCGAGGACGTCTTACGGTTGGTATCCAAAAACCTCTCCAATTTCTCTTCAGCAGCCCAAAGATCAACCTCCGCGGCTTTAGCCTGAGAGTCCAGGAACGAAGTGCGCTGTCTGGAACTCTCTTCCTGTCGTATACGGGCAGCCTCCATGATCCGCTCGACCAGACTGTTGGTGACCTGGGACACCATCTCGGGCGAATCAAGTGTGACGTTGACCGAGAGGACAAAGGGGAGCTTCGGATCGGGGACATTCACCTCGGTGCAGCGAGCAAGAACTGAACGCCCGAAGTAGAGACGATCTTCCAGATTAGCATTCTGGATGCCCAAATAGTCCAGGAGGGCTACGGGAGCGTCCACTCCAGGCAGATCAAATCTCTGCATTAGAAGGGGATCCAGGAGTTCTTGGTCTAGAGCGTGTTCTGCCAGAAAGCGGGGGTGACTCCTCAAGATTGTCTCCAGAGGTAGTCCTCGGGAGTTGAGAGTCCTAGAATCAGCCACCAGGAAAGTAGCAGCGGCCCGATACAGGGGCTCTTGGCGAGCCGAATAGATAAAAGTCGCAAGCATCGACAGAAGGCATATCGACAGAATCAGCCAACGACGATGGACGACGTTGTCCCTGTAGCGGGCAAGCCAGCTCCAATCGATGTCGTTTCCGTATCTGGATATCGGTTGCAGAACGTAGACCCCGGGCAGGGCAGTGCCGGGCAATCCTGCAGAGGAAGGACCCTCCATCAATTCCGGCAGCCTCTGTGTTGAATCTGGCCCTTCTGGATCCAGTTCCCTCATAGAGTCATTCTAGCGAAGGTGGACCTCATGAGAAGGGAACCGGTTTGATTTTGCGTATGCGCGTCTTCTGTTTCAGCATCCGCCAGATCCCGTCGGCGCGGCGAAAGAGATCTGGCGGGTGCTCAAACCGGGCGGTAAGCTGGTCCTTGACGATATTGATGATGAGCTCTTCGGCCTCGGGAAATCCGGCAAAGCCAAGTCCGGCTCCGGCGGAGCGAGACAAAAACGCGCGTTGATTGATGACGGAGTTGCTCATCGTTGATTCTCCGTGGAAGTGAATCATGCGCCAGCAGGCGATTCCTTGTGCTATTGGCTCATGGTAGCGAAAACCGTCCGCTGCCGGCAACCCACAGAGGCGGTGCGGCGCTTCGCCTATCTGGTTCTTTCAAAGATAGTGACAGTAGGGTTAATGAACCAAAGTCGAACTGCTATAATGCTTTAGATCAATATACTACAGATATGGATTGACGAAACTTAACACCTTATTCCATAGCGTCTGAGTTAATCTTTTGGTACAGGATCCCTGGTTCAACATCTGGAGACTTCTGATGAGCCTACTCGCCGTGCTGTTGCTATTCGCTGCGTCAACGGTCGTCGCGAGCGACCACCAACTGAAACCGGTCCGGGTTGCTGTCCCGGTCAACGGGCACATTCACCCGGCGGTCTGTGTCAGCCGCTCGGGGACGATCGTTGTGACGTACGGGCGAGTGAATCACGTGGACCTCCGCATCACTCGATCGTCGGACGGAGGAATGACATGGTCCCAACCGGTTCCGTTTGTCCATACCGTCAAGAAAACGTATTATCCGGGCTCGCTGACGACACTGAGTGACGGCCGCCTGTTGCATTGCTGGAACCGCTGGGATACGCCGGTCACTCAGAAAGAACCACGGTCTGTTTTGTACTCACTGTCGAATGACGACGGAGTATCGTGGAGCGACTCGCAGCCATTCCCGCGTGATCCCAAAGTCAAAACCGTCATCAGACACCCCATCACCGAGCTGAAGTCAAAGCAATGGCTCGTGTCGTTGTGGGACCGGACGTTTGTGTTTGATCCGGCCACTTCCAAAGCCACACCGTTCGGCGATGGCCGTGTGCATGGGTTGATCCCGATTGTGCAGACTCCGCGAGGCACGTTCGTCAGCGGTGCCGGCATCCGATCAACGGACAAGGGCAAGACGTGGAAGACCATCAAAGGCTTTCCGGACATCAATTCGCAGGGCTGGCGACACGAAATGGTCTGTCTGAAAAACGGCTGGTTGTTGGCCTCGGAGATTCTCGGACCCGGCTTTGGCGGGGAGCACATCCGCTATCGCCTCTCATACGACGACGGGCAGACATGGGATGGCGTGTTTGAGTACTACAACCCTGGCCGGGCGATCAACGGCCGGGCCTGTCCCCGCACCGTGCAACTCGACGATAAAACCATCGGGGTGGTCTTTTACGACATTGACAAAGATCAGGAGGGAGGACCGGGTCTGTTCTTCCTGCGAATCCCGATTGCGAAGCTACGGTAGCCAGGTTCGAATGCTGCCGGGCATACGATTGCCTTCTAGCCTCAGATAGCCAAATAGCTAATCAGAGGAAAATCAACCTACTCTTCCTGATCCCAGCCGCTGAACTTCTCAAGCTGATAGACCTTTCCCTGGTGCCAAATAGGTGCCAGATCTTACTTCTTACTTGTATTTTAAGTCTCACGGGTGACCCAGCATCTCATTGTGTAAGGGCAGCAATCACAGTTAGTTTCTCCAACTAAGTGAAATCATAAGATTTACGGAAAACGACCGATTTTGCATGTATAATGCGCCCTGCAAACAACTCACGACCCATCCCGTCAGGAGAACCTGAATGCCACTACTCAGCGAGCAAGCAATATCGCTCAAGAAACGCATCAACGCACGGGAGACGATCATCGGCGTGACGGTGCCAGCGGACATCTCAAAGGACAAGCTGTCCACTCTACGCGATAGCGGTCCCTACGACTACATCTGGGTCGATGGTCAGCATTCTCCCGTCAGCGAGGAGAGATTGCTGTCCTTCTGTGACCTCGCCGCCGAGCTCGACCTGCCTGTCCTGTTCCGGATCAAACACACTCGCCATACCTACCTGGTCGGGAATATGCTCGACCTTGGCCTCACCGGAATCGAGGTCCCGCAGGTGGAAACCGAGGCAACCGTCGACGAGGGCGTAGCCAACTTCTACTATGCTCCTGAGGGCGTTCGGAGCTGGGGAGGCCGCTTCAGACTCAACTGGGATCCCAGTGGCGATCACCGAGAATACCGTCGTTGGTGGGCAAAGACCGGGGTCCTCTGGATACAGGTCGAGTCCGTCGCCTCGGTGACGGCAGCACGGCAACTGGCCAAGTCAGGGGTCGACTGTCTTTCCTTCGGGCCCATGGACTTGACGCTAAGTTTGGAGGCACACCCTCACCACCCTTTCAAAACCCGGGACGATTGCATCCAGCACACTGTCGAACAGCTCCGCGATACCGACACCACGGTCTGCTACCGGAATGGCACTCCGGACACGCGGCAGAAATACCTCGACATGGGTGTGACCGTCTTGCTCGAGATGGCCCCGGCCTGAGCTGGAGCAGACCAGCGATTTGAAAAGAAAGGAAGAAACCCGTGCTTAGACGATTGCTCTACGCTTTAATCATCCTGACGACGCCGATAGCAGCCTTCGCTGCAACTGCAGACCCTCCCCCGGCCCTGAATCTGGGAACTCGACTGGAGCTTTTCGTGGACGACTTCCTCATCGAGTTCATGGATGGACTCGAACTGAAGCTCCACCGCCCGCGTTCTGCGGGCAAGGTCCTGACCTTGGACAAACCCTGGGAAGGAGCGACTTGCGACTATCAGGTGGTCATCAAGGACCAGGATCGCTACCGAATGTACTATCGCGGGAGCAGCCACAAGGGCTACACCATCCCCTCCTTCTTGAAGCCCGGGGAAGTGGTCCAGCCGGAGCATCCACAGTTCGCGGTGTATGCCGAAAGCCGCGACGGTATCAGCTGGACCAGACCCGATCTGGGGATCGTCGAATTCAACGGGTCCAAGAAAAACAACATCATTCTAGAAGGCGACGGATCCCATAACCTGGCGCCCTTTCGAGACGATAACCCCGCTGCCAAGTCCTCCCAGCGCTACAAGGCAGTGGGAAGCGGTTCTCGTGATGGCAAGCCGGTTCTCTACGGTTTTGCCTCTGCCAACGGCATTCACTTCGCAAAGATCCAGGAGAAGCCCATCATCACCGACGGTAAGTTCGACTCCTTGAACGTTGCCTTCTGGGACTCCGCGCGTGGCAGGTACGTGTCCATCTATAGGGACTTCCGCAACGGCGTTCGAACCATCAAGCACGCCACCTCTCCCGATTTCTTGAACTGGACACCAGGAGAGTGGGGACAGTTCGGCGACGCCGAGTCGGATCATCTCTATACCAACGCGTCCACACCCTATTTTCGCGCCCCTCACATCTACGTGGCCTTTCCCCGCCGTTTTCTGCCCTGGAAGACGCTCAACAAGGAGTCTCCCTGGCCGGGAATCGCAGATACCGTCTTCATGAGCAGTCGCGACGGGGTCCATTGGGACCGGCGCTTCATGGAGTCCTTCATTCGACCCGGGCGCCAACGGCGAGCCTGGATGCACCGAACCAATCTGGCTTCCTTGGGCGTGGTGCCCACGTCGGAGGATGAAATTTCGATCTACGTGCTTCGGGAACGGGATTTTCCATCCGTCCACTTCGAGCGCATGGTGCTGCGCACCGACGGCTTCGTCTCCCTTCACGCCGACTATGAGGGCGGCGAGATGCTGAGCAAGGTGCTCACCTTCGACAAGGGAGGCCTCGTCCTGAACTATTCCACTTCCGCCGCCGGTAGTATCCGAGTCGAGATTCAAGATATCCACGGACATCCCATCCCCGGATTCGCCCTTACCGATTCCCCCCTCATCTTCGGCGACCAGATCGCGGGCTCGGTCGAGTGGCCACGTCCTAGCGGGCAAACCGACCGGGAACCCTTGAAACACCTGGCAGGCAAGCCGGTAAGGCTCCGCTTCGTCATGAAGGATGCGGATTTGTATTCGATCCGGCTACAGTAATATCCGCCGAGCTGAAATCCTGCGGGCAAGAACCCCCCGTGTGATGCTTGAACTCGATTGCAGGCCAGCTGTTTTCCATCCCGCGGCCGAGAAGTTGACTCGCAGCCGAGAAGTTGACATGACCACTTATCGACTCGGTCTGACAGTCCTGACACTGCTCCTGGGCTGTTCGCTCCCAGCCATCGGGGAATCCCTCAGGCTAGACCGTAACAACCTGCTTCAGTACCACGACGATGGTGGACAGGTCCGGACGGTCAAGACCGCGGAAGATTGGCAAAAGCGGCGGCTCGAGATCCTGGATGGGATACAGAAGGTCATGGGAACCCTCCCGGACAGCGAACGACGTGTCCCTCTCCGAATAGAAGTCCAGGAAAGCGTGGATGCGGGCAGCTACATCCGTCGGCTGATTACCTACCAATCCGACCCTGGTTGCCGTACCCCCGCCTATCTCTGTATTCCCAAGCAGGTGTTGTCCGGTGAGCGCAAGGCGCAGGCTGTGCTATGCCCGCACCCTACGGACATGAAGGTGGGACACAAGGTGGTTGTGGGTCTTGGTGGTAAAGCCGGCCGTGGTTACGCTTCCGAATTGACGGAGCGAGGTTACGTCACCCTGTCGCCGGCTTACCCCCACATGGCCAACTACTGGCCGAAGTTGGGCAAACTCGGCTATGTCAGTGGGACCATGAAGGCTATCTGGGATAACTCTCGTGGCCTCGATCTTCTCGCTTCCCTGCCCTATGTCGAAGCCTCGCGAGGCTTCGCTGCCATTGGTCACTCTCTGGGTGGGCACAATGCCATCTACACAGCGGTCTTCGATCAGCGAATCACGGTCCTGGCCAGCAGCTGTGGATTTGATTCCTATCTGGATTACAAGGGTGGCAAGGAGG
This sequence comes from Acidobacteriota bacterium, assembly GCA_965219005.1. GTDB lineage: Bacteria > Acidobacteriota > UBA6911 > RPQK01 > JAJDTT01 > CAUZIZ01. The sequence goes on from CBDCMS010000004.1 coordinate 2,946,497, forward strand.
ACAATTGGTATTTCGGCAAGGGATGGTGCCAGATCCGATACATGCCCCACATGGCCGATTACCGGGGAGAACTGGAGACGATCCCATTCGACTTCCACGAGCTCCTCGGAGCACTGGCCCCCCGTCCCTTTTTTGTCAATGCACCACTGGGTGATGGTAACTTTCAGTGGAAAAGCGTCGACGCCTGCGCCGCGGCAGCCCGATCTGTCTACAAGCTCCTGGGTGGAGAGACCAACCTGATCATCGAGCACCCCGATTGCGGTCACGACTTCCCAAAAGAAATGCGTGAGCAAGCCTATAGCCTCATCGACTCAGTCTTACTACCGCGCTCCAACTAACTTACGGCTCTGTTTCAAGACCACCTAAGCTGAAACTTGAATAGTGAGCAGTGGTGAAGTGATCAGTGAACAGTACCGGAAACAGCTACAGCTAACAGAGCCGCGAACGACTTGACTCGTTAGCAGTATGCCCCACGTTTCGAGGAGAGAGCTGGACAACAGCAGAATCTCGCAGATCCCCAACCCCTCGCTCGCGCTTCAGGCTTCCATGGCTCAGGAAGTTTCTTTCTCGAATCTGGTTATGCACTTAACTCCGGATAGGTGACGGTGGGATAGAGCGAACAGGCTGTCAGGAGACGGTCGAAGAGCTCGGATTCCCAGAAACGACGATTGAAACGGTAACAAAACTCAGCCAGGTAACGTTGAAGGTGCTTGAGGCTGACCGCTTTCTGAGTCCCTTGGAGCTGAGTCTTGCAGTTGGAAATGAGGGTGTGAACCCATGGGAACTGTTCAAAACCCATCCCCACCCACTCGAGCCGGACGCGTTCATGCTGGTAGCCGGCTTGAGCTAAACCGACAAACGCGTGATAGGCGTCGCTTCGGATCTGAGCTCCGGGGTCGATCCTCGCCCAGGCGACCCGCTTCACATTGTCGCTGGTTATGTCATCGACCACATCCAGACTTAGAAACCTCGGCCCCCCGGCTTTCGTTATCTCCACCGCGGCCAGAACTTTGGCCTTGCCTTCGGTCCCTCGTCCTCGCTTGCGACCCCGACGATTTCTCCCTCGTCGTCGGCCTCCAAAGAAAGAGTCATCCAGCTCCACCAGGTGACTTAATTGGTAGCAGTCATTACGTTTGGCCATGGCTTGTCGGATCTTATGTCCCATCATCCAGACCGTCCGATAGCTTCCGATTCCCAGCAGCTTCTGCAGTCCCTTCATCGAGTAGCCCGCTTTGCAACGGCTCATCAAGAAGATGGTCCAAAACCAATATCTCAGGGGCACCCGCGTCTTGTGGAAAATCGTCCCGGCGGTGGAAGAAGCCTGATACCGGCATTGGCGACACTCCATCAATCGCCGGTGCTGCAACCAGTAGCCTCCTTGACCCCCACAACGGGGACAGACAAATCCTTCCGGCCAGCGTTTCTGCATCAGGTAACTCAGACAAGCTTCTTCTGTGGCAAAACGCTCTTGAAACTCCAACAAATTCATCTTTTCGTACATCCACTCACCTCCTGTCTCTCACCTTTTTTACTAGGTGGTGGTGACTTTTTCCGGAGTTAAGTGCATAACCAGATTCTCGAATGGGCCAATTCCGCTTCGCTACGCGCGGACCTGTCTATTGAAGCGCCAGGACAGCAACAGAGCTGCGGTTGAGAGCCCCAGGACCAGACCCCACCAGAGTCCAGTGCCTTGCCAACCAAACCGGAAAGCCAGAAGGTAGCCACTGCTCAGACCCACCATCCAATACGCAACCAGCGCCACGATCATCGGAGTCCGGGTGTCCTTCAGACCTCGCAGAGCTCCTGCAGCAGTCGCCTGCAGACCGTCGAAGACCTGAAAGATGGCGGCCACCGCCAAGAATCCAACGGCGTGGAAAACAACAGCCTCGTTGGCGGTACTATCGATATCAAGGAATATCGAGACGATGCTCCTGGGAAAGAGCCAGAGGCAGAGGGCAGCGACCACCATGAAGCTGGCCCCAAGACCCATTCCTACCTGGCCGGCGCGGCGGGCTCCTTCGAGATCGTTTTGGCCAACCGCCTGCCCGACCCGAACCGAGACCGCCAGGGAAAGTCCCAGCGGAACCATGTAGCTGAATGAGGCGCATTGCAGTGCAATCTGATGCGCCGCGAGCGCCGTCTTTCCGAGCAGACCCATCAAAAGACCTGTTGCTGAGAAGAGGCCGACCTCGAAACCATGCATCACACCGATCGGCCATCCAATTCGAAAGACCTCAGAAAAACGACGCCAGTCCGGTCTGCTCAAGCGTGCCAAGACTCGATAAGGTTTCAGCCAGTCGCTCTTGAGAATGAAGAGCACCATGATCAGAAACATAGTCCAATAAACAAGGGTAGTCGCCCATCCGCAGCCAACCAGGCCCAGCGCTGGGAAACCCAGCTTGCCGTACATTAAAACGTAGTTGCTGCCCACGTTGATGAGCAAGCCTGCCGTGGTGATGACCAAGACTATTCGGGGACGGGAGAGACCCTCCGCAAATTGACGCAGAACCGCGAACCAGAGCTTGGGTATTACTCCCCAGGTGACGGCGCGCAAATAGCCCTCCGCCAGAACGATCGTCTCCTCCTCTTGACCCGCCCAGCGCAGTAGCCAGGAGCCCTGCCACAGGACCAGAGAAGCAACGACGCCCAGTAGGGTGGCCAACCAGAGTCCTTGGCTCACAGCGTCCCTGACGGCGCTCCGATCGCCCCTCCCATAGCCCTGAGCCACCATGGGACCCACTGCCATCAGGATTCCCAAAGTGACGATTAGCACTGGAAAGAACACCGCTCCCCCCAGAGCAACCCCCGCCAGCTGGCGCGTGCCAAGCCAACCGATCATGACGGTGTCTACGAAGATCATGGACATCTGGGCGAGCTGGGCCAGGACGATCGGACCTGCCAGTGTCAGGGTCTGTCGAATCTCTGTTTCTATCATCTCGATGGCGAGAACTCTTCATTCCCTTGCCTGTGCCCGCGCCCTTGCCCTTCGGAACCAATCATCTCTTATCCTGCTGCCAGGTCTCGACGCTTCCCCACTTCGTTTTTCACCTAAAAGCCAGGATTGTGGATCGGTCCTTCTAGGACAGGCTATAATCACGCCGTTTCAGCTAACTCCGGCTGATCTAAAGTAGTTTATTAGATTACCTCGCCTGCCGCCAGCCGAAGCTGGCCCGTGCCACCCTCTGAAGAGGTGGGCCAGGTCAGCGGCCAAATCACCGCCGCAGATCAGACGATTCATCGCAGCTTAAACTACTGCCGAGGAGATGAAAATGTTGAGCCCGCATACTCGACTGGCCCCAATCTCTATCCTGGCCTTCCTCCTGGCTTTTGCCGAAGCTCGCCGGGGAGACGGGACCAATGGCCTCCAAGGCTTTCGCCTTCCCCGAAAATCATGATCCCTTACGGAGAAATCGAGACCCTCTCCCTGGACATCGGCAATACGCTTATCTCCATAGACTTTCCCCGCATTTCCTCGGAATTACAACCCCGAGGCTTCGAAGTAAGCCCCAAGGATTTGCAGCTTAAACTACTGCCGAGGAGATGAAAATGTTGAGCCCGCATACTCGACTGGCCCCAATCTCTATCCTGGCCTTCCTCCTGGCTTTTGCCGAAGCTCGCCGGGGAGACGGGACCAATGGCCTCCAAGGCTTTCGCCTTCCCCGAAAATCATGATCCCTTACGGAGAAATCGAGACCCTCTCCCTGGACATCGGCAATACGCTTATCTCCATAGACTTTCCCCGCATTTCCTCGGAATTACAACCCCGAGGCTTCGAAGTAAGCCCCAAGGATTTGCGACGAGCCGAGGCGGCTTCCCGTCCTGGGTTTTCCAGCAGAATGGGTAAGACACTGGGAAAGGTTGACTACTCCTTAGCAAGCTATTTGGAAGAGGTCCTCTCAAAAGTGAGCTTCTCACAGAATCCAGGAAGAGAGGAGATCAGCTCCCTGGCTGCTGACCTGTCCCTCGCACTGGCAACCGAAGGCCAAGCGAATCGGCTCTGGCGCTGCGTAATGCCGGGTGTTCCGGACGCGCTGGAGCGCTTCCGCACTCTGGGCATCCAACTTGTGGCGCTGAGCAACTCCGATGGCACGGCCGAGCTCAGCCTCGAGGAAGCTGGCCTGAGGGATTGTTTTTCTACGGTTATCGACTCCGCAATTGTTGGCTATGAAAAGCCAGACCCACGGATCTTCGAGCATGCCCTCTCTGAATCGGGAGCCCGAAAAGAGAGCATCCTCCACGTGGGCGATCTCTACTACGCAGACATCGAGGGAGCCCGCGATGCCGGTCTCCACGCGCTGCTCCTGGATCCTTTCGGTGACTGGCAGCTGGAGGACTGCGAGTCTCTTCCAGATCTTTCGGCGCTAGCAGACGTGCTCCAGGAGGCCCGAAATGCATAGCCATGTGACGTACAATCAGATATCAGTTCCCTCCTTTATGTACGGGACCGCGTGGAAGAAAGAATCCACCACTCAACTCGTTCTATCGGCGGTTTCCGCTGGCTTCACGGCAATCGACACGGCCAATCAAATCATCCACTACGATGAAGCCCTCGTAGGAGAAGCCCTGCTTGAGCTTGCGGGCACCGGGATCAGCCGTGAAGCCCTTTTTCTGCAGACCAAATTTACCCCGGCTGGCGGACAGGATCATCGGACCCCTTACGATGCCTCTGCGGGAATCACAACCCAGGTCAAACAGTCTTTCGAAAACTCCCTTGGACACCTTCATACCGACTACATTGATTCCTATGTGCTGCATGGACCCTATTCACGTGTGGGTCTGGGAGAAGCCGATTGGGAAGTCTGGTCCGCCCTTGAAGAGATCTACGAGTCCGGTAGGGCCAAGATGATCGGCATAAGCAACGTCAACCCTGAACAGCTCGAGCTTCTGTGTGAACGAGCAACGATCAAACCCATGGTCGTGCAGAACCGGTGCTTCGCCGTCCTGGCGTGGGATCAAGAGGTCAGGAAGATTTGCCAGGCCAACACAATCATCTACCAGGGATTCTCACTCTTGACGGCAAACCGTGGTGTGCTGGGCGATACTGAGGTCGAGCAGATTGCCCGACGTCTCGACGCAACTCCCGCTCAGGTCATCTTTCGGTTCGCCCTGGAGGTGGGAATGCTTCCACTCACCGGCACGACCAAGAAGCAGCATATGAAGGACGATCTACAAGCGGAGAATCTCGAGCTCACCCCAGACGAAACCCACCGTATTCTGGGTATGGCCGTGTAAAGAGCAGGCCTGTCGGAAAGCACTGAAGACCGACGGCGTTTGGGTTTGTGCAGGCCATCATATTTTATTTTATCCACGAGAGAACGGGGGACTTGAGATGAAACGCCGAACCAAGTCCCGGTCTCTGTCCTTCGACGGCAATCGACTTTCATTCTGAATGGACCCAATCCGTTCTGCTCGGTGATTGGCCCAGGTTACACTCCAATCCGTTTCGAAGTCGGGACCCAGACAGCGCCACCACCGTGGTTCAGAGCGCTTCGATCGGCTGTGGAGTCCCCGCGGTAGCGGGCAGTAAGAGCTCGAATGTAGGCGAAACGCGTTTTATCCACCTCAAAAGCGAGGCCTTGTCAGCATCTCGAACGGTGGACCTCAGTCCTTGTGTTTCCAACTTCCAAAACCTAATATGGGTTGAAAATATTATCCTGGAACAAGTCGGAATAACTTGAGGCACACCGAGCGGCTCGCGCTGGTTTGACTCTTGAGCGGAGTGCGTTTATGAGTCTTATGCAAGGCTCCATTCTCTTCATGCTGGCGGTTCTGCTGGCAACCTCCAGCACAGTTGCAAAGCATCCGGATGTCATTCTGCTGATGACCGACCAGCATCGCTACGACGAGTTGAGCGTTCTTGGCACACCCGGAGCCGAGACCCCTGCTATCGATCTCCTGGCCAGCACAGGGTTCATGTTTACACACAGCTTTGTGCCAACGCCCCAATGCTCACCCACCCGAGCTGCGATCCTGACCGGTCGCTTTCCCCACCGGACTGGTGTCGTGGGAAACGCTACGAATGGGCAGGTGACGGCGGGAAGGTCGGGGCCTCTCGATTCCTCGATTCCCGCTCTAGGCTCGCTGTTTGCCAAGGCCGGTTACCAGACTGCCTATTTCGGCAAGTGGCATCTAGGAGGCGGTCCGGGCGAGCATGGCTTTGAAACCTTTCGTGTCACAGCCGCCCCCAACCTCAGCCTGGACGCTGATGAGTTCTTTCGAACACGCCAGCAGCTACCGGAAAAAAAGCCACTTTTACTGATCGTCAGTTGGACCAATCCACACGACATCTACTTTATCAACGATCCCCAGACTCAGGTGCGGACAGATATCGAGGCCCAGTTGCCGATCAGCCTGCGGGATGACCTCTCGAGCAAGCCCTTTCCACACCGCCACTTCCTGGAAGCCGACCAGGGGGTGCCGTTTATTGGCTACACCGACGACCAATGGAGACGCTACGTGCGCTTCTATCACCAGTTGACTACTGAAGTGGACGCCGATGTGGGCCGAGTTGTTGATCTAGTCGATGAGTATTCTCCCCAGTCGCTGATCGTATTTACGTCGGAACATGGCGACCTGGGTGGTGCCCATGGCCTGCCCTACAAGGGTCCAGCCATGTACGAGGAGTTGATTCGGGTGCCGCTGGTGATTTCCTGGCCTGACAGAATCCTGCCGGGCGAGAGCGACGCTCTCGTCAGTTCGATAGACCTTCTTCCCACGCTCTGCGACCTGGCCGGGATTGCTCCGCCTGGCGACATTGACGGCCGCTCTCTTCGACAGCTGCTGGAAGGACAATCAGTTGAAGAGTCTGGCTGGCAAGACATCGTCTTTGGAGAATACTATGGCAAGCAGTCCTGGAGGGTCCCAATTCGTATGGTTCGGACACGACGGTGGAAATACAATCGCTACATTCACCATGGCGAAGAGCTGTACGACCTGCTCAACGATCCCTACGAGATGGAAAACCTGGCGAATCGCTCAGAGGCGAGGCAGGTGAAACGTCAACTTGCCGCAAGGCTGGAGGAGTGGCTGATCGAGACCTCCGACCCGTTTCATCTGATCAGGGCAACAGATCGTTCGGGAAGTGAGATTGATCCACGGCGGTGGCTCAGGAATCCAGTGGCAGTCACTCCTCGGCTCAAGGCCGATTGAATCGACCTCGTATGCAGCTGAGATATCTCGAAGAGACGGGGAGTAAGTCTCTGCTGAAGCGCCTACATCTAGCAATAACAGGAAACCGAGACACGAAATTTGATGGGCTCACGAGCACCAGGAGTTTTGGCGTCCAACTTTTCTCCTTCTACTGGGCCGCGATTCTGTTTCTCGGGCTGTGCAGGCTTGTCCTGGCGGCCACCGAGCCCTCAACCGATCCACCCAACCTTCTTTTTATTCTGACCGACCAGCAACGGGCGGATACCCTCGGGGCATACGGAAACAAGCAGATCAGGACGCCCCATCTGGACTCGCTGGCCGAAGAAGGATTTCTCTTCGAAGCCTTCTACGTGGCCAACCCTATGTGTTCTCCATCTCGGGCAACCCTTTTAACAGGACTGTATTCCCACACACATGGAGTGCGAGGCAACAACATCCCTCTGAGTCCCGACGTCCCCATCTTGATCGATATGCTGGAACGAGGTGACTACGTGGCTGGCTACTATGGCAAGTGGCATCTAGGCAACGAGATCTTCCGCCAGAGAGGCTTTGCCCACTTCGAAAGTACCGAGATCTACCAGAAGAGCTGGTCCCAGGACCAGGATCACAACCATCGCTCGGGGTACGATCGCTTCCTGACCGAGCGAGGCGTAGAGTCAGATGGACCCTACGGGCACTCCCGGGATCTGGCGAACCGTCTTTCCAAGGAACTCAGCAAGCCGGCCTATCTGGCCAAGATGGGAGTCGAATTCATCGAGCGCTATCGTGACCGTCCCTTCGTGCTTTACTTGAGCTTCCTGGAGCCCCATGCCTTTGCCGACCATTCGAAGCCGCCCTTCGACAATGTCAACGATAACCTCTACGACCCAGCCGAAATGGAGATACCGGAAACATTCTTCGAACCGATGGACCCGACCGTCTCATACCCGAAGCGGGAAGCCCGGGTCTCGCTGACTCGGGGAGAGTTTCCGGTCGCCTATCCCCAGACAATCGAAGAGTACCGGCAAGCCAAGGCCCGCTACTGGGGACTGGTGACGCTGGTCGATGAGATGGTGGGCGTGGTCCTTCAACGGTTGCGAGAACTGGGGCTGGAAAAGAATACGATCATCGTTTTCACCTCCGAGCACGGCGAGATGATGGGGGACCATCGTTTGATGTCGAAAGAGTTCACCTACGAAGAATCCATTCGCGTCCCGATGCTGCTGAAGGTTCCGGGAGTCAGTGGAGGTCGCAGAATTGCGAAGCCGGTAGGTCAGGTGGATCTGCTACCGACCCTGCTCGAGCTCATGCAGCAGCCGCTTCCGGACCATTTACAGGGACGAAGTCTCGCCCCCCACCTGCTTCAGGGTCTCGAAGTGCCCAACAAAGACGTCGTCGTCATCAGCTCCATAAGTGGTTTCGCCCAGAGGTGGAATCGAAATCACGTCGCGCAACTGCGCACCCTGATCACGCCAGAAGGTTGGAAGCTCACGCTGAATGACGTGGGAGGTGGGGAACTGTATGCACTCTCCCAAGATCGTAGCGAACGGCACAACCTCTTCTTGCATCCTGAACAACGGGGACGGGTGCAACAGCTGACTGCCCGGATCCGCGCCTGGCAAAAAACCATCGGGGATGACGCGGTCTTGGATTTGAACCAATCCTGGCCGCTTTCTCGCAGAATTCAGTCACCCAATTAGCCACTCAATGTGAGTTCCGAGCAAAGGACAAACAATGCATTTCGAAGAATTCGACATTTCCAAGCTTCCTTCCGGCGAGAAGGCAACCGGCTGGCTCGAGGTTGCGTCTCGTGCCGACGGCGGCAGCTGGCGCCTGCCTCTCCTCTACGTGAAGGGAGCTGCCGCTGGTCCCACGCTGGCGGTCACCGCCGCTGTCCACGGTAACGAGTATGAAGGTGTCGAAGCCGTCCCCCGGATCTTCGACCAGGTGGCACCCGACACTCTGCGGGGAACCCTGGTGATGATCGCCGTCTGCAACATGCCAGCCTACGAGGCGGGGACTCGTTCCAGCCCCATCGATGGCCTCAACCTCGCACGCGTGTTTCCCGGTGATCCCGAGGGCACCATTACGCAGAGAATCGCCTACTGGCTCACCCATAGACTCATCCAAGCGGCGGACTGCTTCATTGACTTCCACAGTGGAAACGAGGACTCCGACATTCCGACGCTGGTCGGCTATTTACACAGCGAGGATACCCTGGGTCAACAGGCTCAGGCTGCGGCCAGGGCGTTCGGCGCTCCGGTACTATGGGGGCACCCACCGCCGGTTCCTCCGGGACGAAGCGTCAGCACCGCCAATAGCTTTGCCATTCCCTGGCTCTACACCGAAACACCGGGCGGCGGGCGTTCTACGCCTGACGACGTCGCCTGCTACGTCGAGGGAGCACTCAATGTGATGAAGCACCTCGAGATGCTGCCGGGTGTGCCTCGCCCTCGTCCGATGACCCATCATCTGATAGGAGATGGAAATCTGGATGTGATCATCTCAGCGCCGGCGGCGGGGTTCTTCAAGTCCGAGGTCTCGTTGCTGGAAGAGGTTCGGGCGGGTCAACGTCTGGGAACCATCCGGAACTTCTTCGGCCAAACCAGGGCTGAAGTCGTGACCGAGCGGGACGGCAGAGTAGTTCTTCTGCGGAAGCGACCCCGAGTCCAGGTTGGGACAGGACTAGCTCAGGTGACGGGAACCCTCCAGGAACCTTGGCAGTAGGGATTTCATCGCTTGATTAGACTTGCCACCAGAACAATAACAACAATAACGAAGCAGATCAGAACCGCCTGCACGGCCAGCGCTCTCACTGCACCATACATGCTTATTCCCGTGACCGCGCCAAGCAGGAACGCGATCAAGGCGACAAATATGACCTTCGACATCGATACCATGGTGCCCCCAGTCTAACCCAACTCTGTCGTCGTAGAGAGGTTCGACTCACTACCGACTGGCCTTCGTCGTGGCGGTGGGCTCCAGCCCGCCGTGCGTCGAGCTAGGTATCGGTTTAGCGCCTAACCCTTGCCCTCGCCTTCAAACTTGCCTTTGCCTTTGCCTGTGCCTTTGCCTTCCTTTTTCCCCTCACGCTTCCTTTGGTCGATTAGAAACCTCTCGGTTGCGGAAGCGCCCGATGAGGACTGTTCTTGTACAGAGGGAAAGGAGTCAGGGGAAAGGCAAAGGCACAGGCAAAGGCAAGTTTGAAGGCGAGGGCAAGGGCGACGGCAAGTAGGACGCCAAGCACCAAGCTACGCTTGACGCAAATACTTTGGCCTGGAGGCCAAAGCCACCCAATGGCGACACTAGGCCCAGGCACCAAGGGCCATCAGGCCTCCGTCGGCACAAACATATTCACCCGTCATGAATGAGGCCCTGTCGCTGGCAAGGAAAAGAGCTAGATTGGCGATGTCCTCGGGCTGCCCGATCCGACCCAGGGGGTGAGCCTCCGCCATCAGCTCCCGGGCCTTCTCCCCATCTGTACCTGTGGCCTCGATAGCATCGGCTACCATCGGAGTGTCAACGCTTCCGGGATTGATGGCTAGCACCCGGATATTCTCTTGGGCGTACTCCACGGCCAACTGTCGCGTCAAGGAAAGCATTCCGCCCTTGCTGGCCGCGTAGGCCGACACACCCTTCATGGATTGCAGACCCTGAACGCTGGCGATGTTGATGATGACACCGCCGCCACGCTTTTTCATCTCAGGCACACAGTACTTGGTCATCAGGAAGCAGCTCTTGAGATTGACGTCCAGGATGCGATCCCATTGCTCCTCCGGGAGTTCGTGAGCAGGACGATAGCTGTCCACGGGTTGAATCCCGACGTTGTTGCAGAGGATATCCACTCCCTTCCCTTCTGAGATTGCGGTAGCAACCACTCTCTGACACTCGCTCGCCAGTGACACATCAGCGTCCCGGAAGTAGATGTTCCCTGTCAGGCCTTTGGATTCGGCGACAAGCTGTCTGCCCGCCAGCTCGTCCAAATCTGTACAGAGGACATACGCCCCTTGCTGGGCAAAGGCCGTACACAGTCCGCGCCCTATGCCTTTGGCACCCCCGGTAACGATCACGTTCTTGCCTTCGAACTCAGCCATGACTCTCCTCCTGAAGACTAACCGACCCGCGGTTGCGAAGCCAAGATCACGAATACCGTCTCAGACCTACCGCGGGCATTGGACATGTTATCGTGTACAGTCGACTCGACATTCTGGAGCATCACTTATCTGGAGGCCAGCACTGATGACGACAGTCCGACGCCGTTTTTTCTCGCTAGCCCTGGGGATCAGCTTCTTGGGTACCCTTTTCGTCCCACGATTGGCAGCGGCTTCAAAGGACGACGACATGCTTACCGTTTACGACGTCGCCCGATTGCGGCTCGTCACCTCCATCAAGGTTTCGCCGGATGGCCACCTCATCGCCTATACATTGAGCGTCCCCAGACGCCCAGGCAAAGATGAGGATGGGCGAGCCTGGTCGGAGCTGCACGTCGTCGACACCGAGGCTACTTCCCGTCCTTTCGTGACCGGAGAAGTCAACGTCTCTAAGATTGATTGGACCCCAGATGGAAAGGGTATCTCGTTCCTCGCCAAGCGAAACCAAGGCAAGCACAGGGCTCTCTATGTCATCCCCGCCGACGGAGGTGAGGCCCGCCGTCTCATTGAACACTCAACCTCGATTGCCTCATATGCCTGGCGCCCCGACGGAGAACAGCTGGCGTTCCTGGCCACGGAGCCGGAACCGAAGAAACGGAAGAAGCTGAAAGAGAAGGGCTTCAAAGCCGAGATCTACGAAGAAAACTTGCGCAATCTGAAGGTCTGGTTGGCGACGGTGCCTGTCGGCGATAGCAAGCCGGAGGCTCTACCCCTGGAGGGTTCGGCCTCGGAGCTCCACTGGGGCCCGGAAGGAAAACGGCTGGTCGTGGCGCTGGCTCCTACACCACTGATTGACGATGAATACATGTACCGACGGCTACGCATTGTCGATGCTCAGGATGGCAAGGTATTGCTCAACATCGACAACCCGGGAAAGCTGGGCTCTGTTCGCTGGAGTCCCGATGGAAAAAACCTGGCCTTTTCCTCCGGCGAGAACATCCACGATCCCTCACCCGGCCGTTTGATGTTGGCGTCAACCTCAACCGGCGAGTATCGGGCGATAATGAACGACTATCTGCCCGACATCAGCAACATCGGTTGGCGCGATTCGGAGACGATCATCTTCTGGGCAGGCGACGGCTGCCATACGGCATACGGCTGGGTCTCCAAAGACGGGACCGATCACGATGCCCGTACTGAGACGGATCTACCGATCATCAGGTCTGTGTCACCGGCCGCCGATGCCAAGTCAGCCGCGTTTAACGGATCCTCGCCCAAACATCCCTCCGAGGTTTTCCTCTCAGGTACCGACAACCTGGCGCCGAAGCGATTGACCAACAGCAATCCCTGGCTCGATCAGAAGCGGCTCGCCAAGCAGGAGGTCATCCGCTACACGGCACGAGACGGTGAAACCATAGAGGGTGTTCTGATCCATCCCCTGGACCCGAAGCCCGGACAGCGATACCCCTTGATCCTCATGGTTCACGGTGGGCCCGAAACCCACGTTTCCAACGGTTGGCGCACCCGCTACGTCTATCCCGGACAGGTTGCCGCGGCCAGAGGCTTCGCCGTTTTTTTTCCCAACTACCGGGGAAGCACGGGTCGCGGCGTTCCCTTCGCCAAAGCACACCAGGCCGACTACGCAGGTAAGGAGTTCAACGACCTCGTCGACGGCGTCGACCACCTGATAGAGATCGGTCTGGTCGACAAGGACAAAGTGGGTGTCACCGGTGGCTCTTATGGCGGGTTTGCTTCCGCCTGGTGTGCCACCTACCATACCGACCGCTTTGCAGCCAGTGTCATGTTTGTTGGAATCAGCGATCAGATCTCGAAGTCAGGAACCACCGACATCGCCAATGAGATGTTTCTGGTCCACGCCCGCAAACGGCCCTGGGACGACTGGCAGTTTTTCCTCAAACGCAGTCCCATCTACTATGTCGAGCAAGCGCGGACACCGATCCTGATCCTGCACGGCAAGGAAGATCCCCGGGTGCACCCGTCCCAGTCCATGGAGCTCTATCGCAACCTGAAAGTCCTGGGTAAAACGCCAGTCCGTCTGGTCTTCTACCCGGGAGAAGGCCACGGCAACCGCAAAGCGGCAGCTCGCCTGGACTACAACATGCGCATGCTTCGCTGGATGGAACACTATCTGCAGGGTCCGGGAGGAGATCCGCCTCCGAACCAGCTCGACTACGGGCTGGAAGATGACTAGCCCGCATTTCTCATCGCTGGTCTACTGCGTCGCCGCAAACATCCGTCCTGGCTGTGTTACGCTCTGTCGGCCTCCTCGACGTACTGCACGAGTACGACTGCGGGGGCCTCGGTCGCAAGCCTTGCCAGGACGGCCCTTGCGGCGCCTCGCTACGACAAGCGATGAGAAATCCGGACTAACCTACCAGCGCACGCCGTGGCTGTCTCGGGGATAGTTCGGATCCCACTGGTATAGGAGGTCGTGTCGCGGCTTGGCTCGGCTCACATTTTCAGCAAGAACTGCTTTCTTGTCGGGATCGATCTCAACTCCCAGACCAGGGGCATCCGGCAAGGCCATCTTTCCTTCCCGAAACTCCAGCCTGTCTCCCCGAATGATGTCTTCCGTGGTCCAGGGATAGTGGCTGTCCACGTCATAGGTGATATGGGAGATAGCGCAGGCCATGTGGATCTGGGTCGCCATCGATATTCCGAGGTAGTTGTTGCTGTGCCCTGAGCACCCCCAGCCCAGGGTTTCACAGATCGCCGGTAGAGTAAGGATGTGGCGCGGTGGTCTAAGGTTCGGCCTATCTGTTACCGCCCCTTTCGTCTGGCGGTGCCTCAATAGCCGGACCATCACTCCGTTTCCACATCCTCCTCATCGAACCGGACAGGCGGAACTACCGCATCCGGCTCTCGGACAAGACTCACGCCTTCACCCACGGCTCGCCGCGCCCAAGTTGGGTCAGGCGCACGAGCTCAAAGTGCCCGTAGAGGTGCGAGAGTGGATACGTCCCGCCCTTGCGTCGCCTGACCTTGTACTTATGGCGCAGCCACCGGCGCAGCCGCGTAGCGGTGAAGCTGTCGAGCGCACGGTAGGCCCGGCTGGTCGTCCCTACCCGAGAGTAGTTCGCCCAGCCGCGCAGAGCGCGGTTCAACTGCTGCACCAACTCCGTGGTCTTGCGCCAGTTCACCCAGCCACCGCTGAAGCGATAGCTGGGCTCAGCCTTCGCTTTCGCGTGTAATGCCCTCTGTAGTTTCTGAACCCTTTGCGGAGTTGATAGGTTGCCCAATCTCCTGGTCCCTTCACTACGTCCTGCATTCGTCTTGAACTAAGGCTCCTTCCCTCCACCGGCATTACCCGGCTTCCTCAGTAATACGGGCCTCTCCGCCACCCCCAGGCGCCCGGCCTGTCCCTCACGGGCTTCCGGTTGGCCATCCCTGGCCACGCCTAGGGGCTTCCCGTGTTGCGTGCGCTTCCCTGGTGTACATGCTGTCGCCACTACCCCGGCGCAGCGACTGGGTGCCCACTTCGCTCACTTCCCCAGCCGTATCAGCCTTCCCCGGTCTAGGAGCCGGGTCGGCCTGCGCATCGTCCTTTTCGAGGCTTGCTCAGCGTTCACTCACGTTACGGCCTGCACACTCGCGCGGTCACCAATTCGTGACTCGCTTCACCAGAGGCTTCAACCATTTCGTTACCTCCATAGTTGCTCCGGTTGCTTCCGGCTGGAGCGGTTGCCGGGTGGGGCTTTCACCCACTGGGAAAAGCGCCGCCTTACCACGGCGCACCCCAGAAGCGCACGTTGTTGAGACCACCCATGTGGTGCGGATCCAGGAGCACGATGTCGATGGCTTTCTTGTCGTATCCGGGCCGGATATGCCCTATCTGGGTGACACACATGTTGGTGGCAAGGGGAATCGATGTCCCCTGCCGGACAGCCGCCATTCCCTCCTGTCCGCGAGTAGGATCCTCCAGATACTCCATTCCCAGGGGTTCCAGTTTCTTGGCGACCTCCAAGGCCGTCTGAACGCTCCAGGCCGCATTGGGATCGATGCGGAGCCGGGCCTCTGGCAAGGCTTTGCGAATTCGCTGCAACACCTCGATCTCTTTCTCAGGCTCGAGGACACCTCCCTTGAACTTGCAGGTGAGGAAACCGTGGTCCCTGTTGAAATCAAGAAACTCCTGGGCCAGGGCTTCGGGTGTCGTGATGTCTGGCCCCTCATCGGTGGGCATGACGAAGAAGTTGTAGGCAGAGAAGGAGGCCTTTTCCCGAAAGGGTCCGCCGATCAGATCCACTACCCGCCGATTGACTACTTTGCCGATCAGGTCCAAACAGGCAATCTCAACGGCGGCAAATGACTCCGAGTTCTCCAGAGGTGAGAACTCCTTTCGCTGCGCGAGGCTACGGCGAAAGAATTCGATTTCGAAAGGGTCTCGACCCAACACCAGCTCGCGAGCTGATTCGAGCGCCTTCAGAGCTCCTCCCCAGACTTCAGCCACACCCGCGTAGCCATCGTCTGTCTCCAGTTCCAGAATCGTCCGCTTGAAGTGAGTATCGTGGACGTTCCAGGAGTTCAACAGAGCGTAATCTGGAGACGCCACCAGGGTCGGCTTCAAGGAGGTGATCCGCATCCGGCTGCTTGGACCTGAGGCTCGCGGTGTCCCGCTGCGCTTGACCCCGTAGGCCCCTGGCTGGAAAGCCAGCGCCATGTCTTGGACACTGGCAAGCCCGGTTACCCCAGCTGCCGCAGCCATCCACCGCCTCCGATTCCAGGATCCCAGAGATTCTTCCTGCGTGATGGCTACTCCTCTCGGGAACGAAGTCTTGTGTATAAGAACGATGTCCTCAATAGCTGGGCTGGGGAAACCAGTCGGAACCTCGCCCCTCTGGAGTCAGATCGAGAACATTCCAGAGAGACCAGAGCAGGTCAACGTGTCGGGGATGCCCCCCTTCAAAGGGCACGAAGAACAGCTCCGAGGCCCAGAAGTGCCTGATCCCGTCCCCGCTGTCGACAAAGACGTTACACATGGGAAGCTGAGCGCCCTCCGGCGTCTCAGCGAAGTAGTCCCGATTGTAGCGGTTACCCTGTGAAGACAGCATCTGTAGATGATTCCAGCCTCGCTGGTCGGCCCATTCCTGAACCCGTGCAATCGGAGACTTGGCCACAACTGCAAGGTTGACGCGCTGGGTGAGGTGAGCTGCATTGGCGTTCAGACCATCTAGAAATGCAGTGCACATCGGACACGGATGCTGGGTATCAGGCCCATACATGAAGCTGTAGATGAGCAATGAGGTTTGCCCCCTTTGGAAGAGCTGCGAGAGGCTGACTGATCCTGGCTCACCATCGAGCAGCCTGTCGAAAACATAGTCTTCCTTGGTGGCGCCTCCAAGGGGCAGCTGCCGCCGGGCAGAGGCTACTTCGTGCAGCTTCGTCCTTAGATCTGCTTCCGCCAGGAGTAGATCGTTCCTTGCCTTTCGATAGCTCTGATCCTCATTTGGAAAAGACTTACCGTGTAATGACTGAGTCACGGTCTCCTCCAGTTTCCTGGGGAGGCTCCACGAACCTGCCCAACACGAGACCTGTCAGAACCCACGCCGAAACGTGATAGAAGGCCATATAGAGCTTCAATCCTCAGGAGATTTTCCACCACACCAACCCTAACCGATCTGAGGCTAGATTCATTGGAACCTCGTACCTCCAAGTCACCCGTCCAGGTCACCTATTAATACGAAAATTCGTCTGTCGTCTCATCTCCCTAGTAAAGAGACCGTCCCCATTCATCCGAGAAGACAAACTGCCCCAGCGACCGTCTGCTCCGTGGCGCCTCATCCCTCTGTCTCAACGCCTCCGCTACACTCGAATCGGTGCTGCGGTAGCCGATGGCTAGCCCGGTGAGGACTTCGAAGCCACCCGGGACCGCAAAGAGTTCGTGGGCACGCTCTGGCAGGATTCCGATCATCTGGTGGACATGCAAACCGCGGCTCGTTGCCTCGATGACGAGGTTGGCTGAAGCAAGTCCAAGGTCGTGGTGTGCGGCCCGATTGGGCTTGTCGTTGCGATCAAAACGGAGACTGACAGCCGCCAGCGCCAGCACCGGAGCCGATTTCGCCCAGGCCTGGTTGGCTTCAACCAGGCAGGACAGGATCCGATCGAATGCCTCCGGTTTATCCTGGGTCGCGACCAGGTAGCGCCAGGGCTGCTCGTTGTAGGATGACGCCGCCCATCGTGCCGCTTCGAACAACGATGCCAGGTCTCCCGGTGCTACTGGACGCGGATCAAAAGCATATGGACTCCAGCGTTGTGCCAGAAGTTCGTGAATGGGATGCTCAGGGCGTGCTCCCTTTACGTCGCTCATGGTTCCTCCACCAAGTCACGCCTCCGGAACAGTCCAGTCCAGAGGGATAGGGAATCTTCTCTTTCACGGCTGCTGAATTGCGATGAATCATAGCATGGCAGTATTCGATCACCTACTCTCTACCGCTTCGAGAGCGTCTAGCGCTCTGTCACCCATCGGTTGCCCCCGCCTCGCGTGGTCCAGTGCACTCGACAGAGCAGAGGGGATGAACTAGTGTGACAGATTCGAATCTGACTTCTAGGCGACAATGGACTTTCTCGACAACAACTTTCTGCTCTCAACCGCCACCTCTCAGCGCCTTTATCATGAGGTCGCTTCCTCACTTCCCCTGATTGACTATCACAACCATTTGCCTCCCAGGGATATCGCCCACCGACGCGTCTTCGACAATCTTGCCGAGGCGTGGCTGGAGGATGATCACTACAAGTGGCGAGCCCTTCGTTGGATCGGCGTCGAGGAGGTCTTGATCACAGGTGACGCCGATCCCTGGGACAAGTTTTTTGCCTGGGCTGAAGTCGTCCCTCTGACCCTGCGAAATCCCCTGTATACCTGGACGCACCTAGAACTCCGACGCTGCTTTGGCATCGATCTGCTACTCAGCGAAGACACTGCACGAGAGATCTGGGAGGAGGCTAACCGGCAGTTGGCAACGATGCCCTGCACGGATCTTCTGTCACAGTTCCGAGTAGAGGTTGCTGGAACCACAGACGATCCGATTGACACGCTGGATCATCACGCCAGCATCTCGACTTCCGACCTGAGTACGCGCGTGGTGCCCACCTTTCGACCCGACAAATGCTACAACCTGCAACACGACCCGACCGAATGGAATGTCTGGGTCGCACAGCTGGGCAAGGTCGCAGATATCAGCATCAGCTCACTCGATGATCTTCTGGAAGCCCTCTCCAGACGACACCGTCATTTTGCAGATCAGGGAGCCAGGGCCAGTGATCATAGTCTCCCCTTCGTGCCTGATCTCACCCCGGATGAGCAAGATGCCCGGAAAGCCGTAGGACAACTTCTAGCCAAGGAAACTCCCGATTCCGAGGCCAGAGACGCCCTGACGCTGGTGGTTCTACGACACGTCGCCTTCCTCAATCATGCTGCCAATTGGGCCATGCAGCTGCATCTCGGTCCCCTGCGCAATGCGAACCAGCGTTTATTCCAGGAGCGAGGCCCCGATGCGGGCGGCGACTCGATAGGCGACTGGCGCCAGGCACCTGGCCTACGAAGACTGCTCGACGGTCTGAATCAGGAAGGAAGGCTTCCACGAACCATCCTCTACAGCGTCAACCCGGCAGATCACGCCGTGATGGCGACCATGTGCGGCAACTTCCAGGGTGGTGGCCTGCCAGGACGAGTCCAATGGGGTTCAGCCTGGTGGTATCTCGATCAGGAAGACGGGATGCGAAGACAGATTGAAGACCTCTCCAACATGGGGTTGCTATCGACCTTTCTGGGCATGCTGACAGACTCTCGCAGCTTCTTGAGCTTCCCCAGACACGAAGTCTTTCGCCGCATTTTCTGTGACATTCTGGGAGCTGATGCCGAGACCGGCCGCCTACCCCGGGACACTGACCTGCTGGGCAAGCTAGTGTACCGTGTCTGCTACCTCAACGCGAAAGACTATTTCGATTTCCCGCCGAAGCGAAAGGAGTAGAGATCGGCGTCCTTCAGGATGAACCGGATTCGGACCGGTTTGCCGGCCAGAGAACTGAGGTCCTGGCTTCCCTTCCAGCTCACCAAGCCTTCGATATGGTCTCCGAAGGCCTCATCCGCATCCGCCTGGGTGAAGCCCTTGAGGGGCCTTCCCTGTTCGTCCTGCAGCTCCACCCATAGTCCTCCACCGCCCGAGCTGGCGTAGTTCAGGAGCAGCTTGCTGCCTTCGAATCGGATGGGTTTCGTGACCATCTCACCGCCGCTCAGCGGAGCCTTGAGAGACACAAATCCGTCCATGCGAAGTGAATAGCGCCGCACGTTGAGGTGGGTTCCGGTCCAATAGCCCTCAACCACATAGATGGACAGCTCGGAGGGCGACTCGGGCAGGTCGGAGGCGGTCTCTACGATCCCCCAGGCGATGCTATTGTCTCCATATACCCAGCTATCGATTCGCGAAGGCCCTGGTCGAATGAAGGCTTCTCCCCACCGTTTGAAACTGAGCCGATCCCGCCCCGTCATCAAGAGGGCATCCGTGACGGTGGTGCCGTATCGTTGGGAAACCTGTGCTCGGTGCCGCCGCACCTCTGACCCGGGCAGGCGCCAGGTAGACTCAGTACGTCCTCGATCGGTATAGCGCATGGGAAAGCCGATCAGGATGTGCGGCGCCCGATAGTAGGGCCGCAGCTGATTCGTATACAGATGCTCGCGAGGGGCTTCCGGGTACTCCAACCAGACCGGTTTGGTCCAATTGAGGAAATCCGACGAGGTGGCGGTCAGGATGTCTCGAATTCCCTCTTTGAACCCTCGGAAGTAAGCCCGGTACTGGCCTTGATGAGGATCCCAGAAGGCGAGGTTCTGAGAGTCGAAGGCACCCTCGGAAATGATGATCTTGTCGGTCATGGCGGTGAATCGAATACCGTCAGGGGACTTGAGGGCCAAGAGACCCTTTTCGCCGTTGGATCGAATGATCATCTTGTATCGTGAATCCGCAGGAGTCTCGGGATTCTCGTCTTTGAAGATCGCCGCATGGCCGGGGTCCGCCTCAATGCTCGGGAGCGTCTTCTCGGTAAGAATGATGTTGTTGCTGCGACTCCCTCGGAACTCGACCAGCCCCAGATTCGGCCTTTCAAAGTGGATGCCGTCTCGGCTCTCGGCGTAGCAGAGAAATGCATCATGGGGATACGTCTGCCCGGTAGCCGAAACGTCATACTGATAGGCCCCGTAGTACATTCGGTACTTATCTCCGTCCTGGAAGACGGTTCGGTAATGACAGGCGTTCCCTTCCCAGGCCCTGTCCGTGACCAGAGCGACGTTTCGTCGAACCGGAGGGTGCAGCTCCAGTCGAGCACCTCCAGAGATCTTCTCGATCAGATAGTCGTCTACGAGGAGTTCCAGGCGAGAGCCAATATCTATCACGGGACCGGCCGACGCGAAGAGCGTCGAGCCTAGCCACAGGCCCCACAGAGCAAACATTCGTTTCATATCAATACCACCCCCAGCTGAGTTGGCCTCATTTTTGAGAAGAAAACCTGCTAATCAAGTTCCCGCCATCGGCCTATCTTGGCTCCTATGGTATCCTTAGCAAGAGTGGGCAGTAAAGCTCACTCGGGCCTCCTTTGAGGCCTGAGGGGGAGGATAAGGAGAAGGCATGCTCTTGCCCTCGGAAACGATCCTGAGCTTGGTCCTCGGGGTAGGACTCAGCGCAGCATGTGGCTTTCGCGTCTTTGTCCCACCTCTCATCGTCAGCATCGCGGCGCTCTCGGGACACCTGGAACTGTCTCCAGGTTTTGATTGGGTGGCCACCTACCCGGCCCTGATTACACTGGCGGCGGCCTCGGTCCTCGAGATTCTCTGCTACTACATTCCGGTCGTGGACAACTTCATGGATAGCTTGGCTACGCCTGCCGCAGTCGTGGCGGGAGCGGCAACCGCGACCTCAATGGTCACGGGCACCAGTCCCATGCTGGCCTGGGCGATTGCGCTGATCGCCGGTGGCGCCGCCGCCGGTACAGTCCAGACCACCACAGTCGCCCTACGTGGAGCATCGACACTGACTACCGGTGGCCTCGCGAATCCATTGCTCTCTTCAGTCGAGCTTGGTGGAGCCGTCACAGCCTCGATTGTGGCCATCATTGCGCCAATCGTTGCGCTGCTTCTGATTCTGCTTCTGATCATTGGTGCCAGGAAATTCTACCTCGGTCAGAGGGCCCATCCAGCGGTTCACCCTAGCTAGTGCCCGTCCGGAAATGTGTAAGTAATTGATAAGGAAGGGGAAAGAGGGCTTTTTCAAGCTCCGAAATTGTCAGGGTCGTTTGCTAGTCTATTTGCTAGAAACGATTAGACTGAAACAACTTACGACGATTTCAGGAGTTCGAAGATGCGTAAAAAGCGTGAAAAACACGCCCCCTTTCCCCGCCATCGATCACCACCTGGCCAATGAATTGAAGGTGATCTCGCGTGGACGACAATCCCCACGCTGGAGCTGATAGTACATCTCTCTGACAGGGTATTCCGGTCTGGCCCCCTGACGGCGAGCAGGTGCTGCGTTGTGCCCATCAAACAGCTGCATCAGTTCAGCTATCGCAAGCTGGAGTTTCAGTCGCAAAGCTGTGGTCGGAGCGGCAAAGCCACCCTGGCGGAGAACCTGGGGAAGATTGAGTCGGCCACCTCGACCATGTGTGGGCCCAGTCGCATCTGGAAAAAGGCGGATTCGGGTCGATGCCACGGCGGTCCAGACGAACGTCCACTATCCGCTCGACAGTGAGCTGTTGTACGACGGCATTCGGGTCGTCACCCGGTGGTTAGGGCGGCTGCGGGAGCGGGAAGGGGTCGGCTTCGTCGATCATACGCGGCGGGCCAAGCGGCGCGTCCTGAACATCTGGCGGTTACCGCGATCTGATCAAAGTGGCGTCCAAGACGGTGCCGAGCAGGCGCTGGAGCGTCGGCGCGGTGGAGCGATCCCCTCAGTCTGGCCGGGGCGGCGCAACACTATCGGTGCACAAAGTCATCGAGGACTCCGACGGGTCCTTTCGGGCGAGGCCGTGGCGGCGATCTGTTCTATCTTCACACCGATATTATCAAGAAGAGCTCGGGAAACGGTTTTCGGCCACTGTCAGCACGGGGCCTTCGTCGCTGATCCTAGATTGTGTGGTGGAACCGGGGAATCCGGCCGATAGCAACTATGTCCAACCCTTCTTAGAGCGTCATCGACAGCTGTACGGGCAGGTGCCCCGCCAGAGCGCCTGGGATGGCGGTTTCGCCTCGGCGGCCAACCTGAGCTGGGCCAAAGAGCAGGGGGTGGAAGACGTGGCCTTTGCCAAAAAGTGTGGGTTGACGGTCGAGAGCATGGTGCGTTCCAGTCGGGTCTACAAAGAACTCAAACGCTTCCGCGCCGGGATCGAGGGGTGCATTGGGACCCTCAAGCACACCTTTGGTCTCCACCGCTGTAGCTGGAAAGGCTGGCCTCACTTTCAAAGCTACGTCCATGCCAGCGTCCTGACCTATAATCTGGTCGTCCTGGCCCGACTCCTGTGGTAGCCCTTTTGTGGCTGACCGTACTGCCTTGTGGCTCCGACTCGGGAAGAGGTCTGCGCCGAACCGCTGCTTTTTGGCCCGCGTACCCTCGCTCGAGGGTCCTCGCTCAGGATCGAGCTGGGTCGAGCCGGTCTGTCAGCGGCCTCAGGTATAATAAGTAGTTACGATTCAACAGGTTGCAGTCTGAAAACCCCGGTTTCCGGACGGGCACTAGCTAGCCCTGCCCGGTCGAAATCACTGCCTGCAGGAAATTCAGCATGAAAAACTCGAACAGATGGGCACTGCTCTTGCTTTCCCTCAGCTTGACTACTACAGCGTCCTTCGGTGGCCCGGCCACGGATTACGGGGCACCAATCTACCCTTCTTTCGAAAAACTGATGGCAAGATTGGACAAGTGGGGGAAAGAACATTCTCGTCTCCTGAAGCTGCGAGACCTCGGGAGAAGCCTGCAGGGACGTCCACTGGTCGCTGCTGTATTGACGGATCCCGATGCCCCTGCCCACGACAAGGAGCACGTCCTCATCACCGCCCAGCATTGTGGCGGTGAGCGATCCGCAGCCACTGGCATCTTCTACCTCATGCAGAAGCTCCTATCCGCTGAGCCCCAGGCGAGCGAAACGCTCAAACGCCAGGTCGTCGTGTGTTTCCCTGTCGTCAATCCTGATGGCTACATCTCTGCCAACCTGCACAATTCCGTGGGAATGGATCCCTACAATGATTGGACCGTGAACGGTCCCAAGGATCCAGCTCAAATGCCAGGAGCAGTGGCGGTCCAGACGCTCATGGATGAGTTCCAGCCCGAAGTACACGCCGACTATCACGGTAATGGGATGCAGTTCCGAGGCTACATCCACGTCGAGGATTCGGCGGCCGCCTACTCGAACGTGGCGCTTCGTTCCTACAAACAGGAGATCACTCGCCAGATGGACGAAGCAGCCCTGGTGGAGGGCTATCCGTCGGACATGCTGGAGCAAGACGAGGAGCGGATTTTCTGGGGCCCCGCCCTGGAACATCTGGGAACCAAGGTCTGGAAGGGAAGACCATTGTTCTATGCTGCGACGTATGCGTACGCGAAATATCACACGCTGGGCTTCGCCAACGAGAATGTGTGGGAGCGCAGCAGCTATCTGAGACATCGCCGCCTGCTGCAGTTCGGTCAGGAGATCTGGCCGGGAGAATACTATCCCGGCTACCCAACCCGGGTCGTTATGCAAAACAGCTTCCATCAGCTCACCGCCTATGGCCGCAATGCCTCAGAGCGTAGGCGCAGCCGCGTCGAGTTGTGGAATAAACAGGACCAGATCACCCTAGGCTTCAACAACCCCCAGACCGAAGGCTTTGTACTCTACGTCTGCGCCACGTCCACCGCGGCAGCTCAGGAGTGGCTTGTTGAAAAGGCGATGCCTCGGTTTGCAACCAAGATCGCTAGACATCCTGCAATGGAAGGCAAGGCGATCACACAAGCCGTGGAGGGTCTGCCGGATGCCCCCGGCCATTTCGACGCCCATCTACATCTGGAAAAGGGCAATGTTCCTGGATCGCGGGAAGAACCCATTGAACACGGACTGGGCCTGCGACTGCGCATCCCCTACTCCAAGGCCCGGATCACGGATCTTCGTCTCAACGGTCGTCCGGTTTCCGTCTCTGAGAGCGACGGATACTTGACCTGGGTAGCAAGGGGATTCACCTATGTGCAACTCAACATTCCGCCAGAGCGCTGCCGCGAAGACGATCTCTTCGTCGTCACCTGCGCCTACGATCCAGGAGAGCAGCGCAGCTTCGGTCTGGGTTGGCAAAAGTAGTTGAGCGTTCCATTTCATGAATAAGATACAAAGTCGAATGCGGCTGCCTAGCGGCCGTCGAAGTGAATTGGTTGCAGTTGAAAGGAGCTCCATCGTGTTCCACTGGAATTACTGGCATCTGACAAGGCTCTGCTCCAAGAGCTCTATTCTTGTTTTACTAGTGCTAGGTTTGAGTCTTCCTGCTAGGTCCCAGCCCCGCCCCATCATCAAGGTGGTGACCAATCAGGGTCTGATCGATCCAGTCCCGGCCGGAGACCGTTGGGGGCTCCCAAACGGCATGCTCGGGACACAAGGCAACCCGATCCCTCTTCAGGATATCAATGCAGTCTCCTTCAAAATCGGCGACCGCGTGAACCCGCAGTGGGCGCCTGGATCCACCGAGGTAGGCTCAGCGAATCCTCAGACGACCTTTCCCAAGCCTCCCGGTGTGCTGGAGGTCCAATGCACAGGCTGCAATGGCCCCAGCCCTTCAATGGTTATTATCCTGTGGTCTAGCAGCCTGTCGGACTTGACTCACAGGCACTTCTGAAATTTGACGTTTGATCCAAAGTCTTGCACGACCAAGCACGAAATCGATGAATCGTCTGATCTGCGGCGGTGATTTGGCCGCTGAAACGACCTGGCCCACCTCTTCAGAGGGTGGCACGGGCCAGCTTCGGCTGGCGGCAGGCGAGGTTGTACATTCTTTTCAGATTCCAGGCGATGCTGGCCAGAGTCCACTCCCCGTCTGCCGCCTCCGCTCCTCGGAGAGAGAACTGCGCAAAGCCCATCACCGATTTGATGATCCCAAAGACGGGCTCGGGGACAGCTTTGCGTTGCCCGTAGATGGCTCGACCCGCCGGGGTCTTCAACCGGTATCTCATCTGCTCCACCGCATCGGCGTCTTCCCCGGGTGGCTCCGGTTCTTTCCAGCGTTCGTTCGGCGGCAAGTGGTGGGCTTCCCGCTCGACCGCAATATAGGGAAGGACCGCATGCTCGCTACAAAGCTCCACGTTGGCACCACTGAAGTAGCCGTTGTCGGCCAGCAGCTCCTGGGGCCGACCCAACGACTCCGGCAATGCGTGCAGCGCCGCCAGGGCCGGTTTCAGTTCTTTCTTGTCATTGGCGTTTGGCGTGACATGAACGGCCACAATCAACAGACTGTCGTTATCCACCAGGGCCTGAGCGTTGTAGCATTGCTCAAATCCCCCGCCCGAGACCGGCATGATCCGAGAATCTTCATCCGTCAGATTGATCTGATCCTGGTCTCGGATTCCTCCTCGGGGCGGTTTGGGTTCGCGACCCTTCGGTTTGTTTCCCCTTTTCCTCTGGGCTTGCCGCTTGGCCACCTTCCCTTCATATTCGGCGTGCTCGGCCGCCTGCCGCTCGGCCGCCCGCTCGACCAGCTTCTGCTTCGCTTGATCGATCGCTTTCAACCGTGCTTCCCGCCGCGCCAGCTCGGCCGGGATGTCCATCCCTTCCGTTTCTTCTCGTCCATCCGCTTCCTCGGCCAGCTGCATCAACTCGTCCACTTCTTCTCGCAGCCGCGCTTCCAGTTTCTGGATGTGCCCCCAGCTCAACGCACTGTGCTTGGAGGCATTGGCTTTGACCTTCGTGCCATCCAAACTCACTCGGCCCAACTTCAGAAATCCCATCGCCTGGGCCAGCAGCAAGATCTCCACAAACAGCGGCTTCAGCTCTTCCAAAAACCGCTTTCGGAAATGGGCTATGGTGTCGTGATCCGGATGCGTGTTGCCGGCGAGGTAGCGAAACGCCACCGAATCGTAGGTGGCTTGCTCCAACTTCCGACTCGAAAACACCCCCGTCGCATACCCGTAAAACAACAACGCCAGCATCACCGCCGGATGGTATCCTTCCGATCCCCGTTTCGTGTAGGAATCCTCCAACTTCCTCAACTCCAGCTTGCTCACCACCTCCACCACGAAGCGAGCCAGATGCGTCTCCGGCAGCCATTCCTGCACCGAAGGAGGAAACAGATAAGGAGTCTCTCGATCTACTGTTCTAAATCGATTCGCCATACACTAATGATGCCCGTTCGGTGTGACCTCGAAAGTCCGACAGGCTGCTAGTTTCCCCATCAACGCCGCCCGCGTCATGGTCGCACGCGTTAGCCTCGGGGTCGACGCAACCGACCCCAACACCATATTCCACGACGGCAATTCCATTCTTGTGGACATCTGGTTCGCCCGCACAGCCTCTACCGCCAACCGCCCTCCCGAAGTCGATGCTGGCCCAAATCAAACAGTTGAGTTCGGCCAGACCACCACACTTCAAGGATCGGTGGAAGATCCGGACGAAGATCCGCTCGCCGTCTTGTGGACCTTGGAAGAGGCAATCCCAGAGAATGAGATCACGATCAATAACGCGGACTCGGCGGTAGCAACCTTCACAGCCCCCAATGACGCCGGGAGCCTGACGTTCCGGCTCTGTGCTGACGACGGCAAGGCAGCGGAGGTCTGTGACACCACCACCGTCTCGGTTGTTCCGCCGGCTCCAACCATCCTGTCCAGCACGCCTGGAAACGCTCCCCCAGGCAGCCGTATCGCCCTCAATGGAACGGGATTCGCAGCGGGAGGCGCAGAGGTCCTGTTCGATGCAATCGCGGGCCTCGACATCGCCGTAGAGGACGACTCGACAATACTGGTCACGGTTCCCCCTGGTCTTTCTCCCGGTCCTGTTGACATTACCGTGACCACAGTGGGCGGATCAGCCACGCTGCCTGGCGGCCAGGACGGCTTCAGCCTCGACAGGAGATTATATTTTGCACAATTCGGAAACGGCGCTGGATCTACCACCGACGTGGTTCTGACCAATACCTCGGCCACTGAATCCGTTTCCGGGAGAGCTGATTTCCTGGATGACGGGGGCCTTCCGCTTATCGTCGGCAGCACTCTAACAGGTGACCAGGGAGGAGGGGCTCCACCCAGCTTCCAGGTAACCAGTAGCGTCTCCTTTTCGATTCTTCCCCTGAGTGCCATCACCATCTCTACCGACGGCCAGGGTGATCTGACGGCCGGAAGCGTCGTGGTGACGGCCGATCGTAATCTGGGGGGAGTCATCCGGTTTCGAATCCCAGGCGTCGGTAGCGCCGGGGTGGATGAAAGCGAACCCCTGGCAGGATTCATAACCCCGGTGCAGCGCAAGCTGGGCGAGATCAATACCGGGGTCGGGATTCACAACACGGAATCGGAGCCCATCTCGTTGCGTTTCAAGCTTAGACGAGGAGGGCAGGAAATCGCCCAGGAAAGTCGCTTGAACTTCCCGCCAGGAGGACACCTGGCCCTCTTTATCGACGAGCTTTTTCCCGGCGCTGACACCGACGATTTCGAAGGAACCCTGGTGGTAGAGGTAGACGATGAGAAAAAGGCTGCGGCGACGGCTCTGGAATTGGGCTCGGCAGCAGGCGAATTTACGAGCTTGCCGGTGTCGCCCTTGGAATGATTGATCCACTTCCGGCGCTGATGGCAAGGACAGTGTCAAAGAGAACGCGTGGATCCGCTAACCTGAAACTTGAATAGTGAGCAGTGGTGAAGTGATCAGTGAACAGTACCGGAAACAGCTACATCCAACAGAACCGCGAACGACTTTACTCGCTAGCAGTATGCCCCACGTTTCGAGGAGAGAGCTGGACAACAGCAGAATCTCGCAGATGCCCAACCCCTCGCTCGCGCTTCAGGCTTCCATGGCTCGAGTAGTTGCTTTCATGTACGATCCGGCGCGGCCGGTGGCCGGGCTAAGCTCGAGGTGGATGCCTTTTAGCAGTTGCTTTGTCGTAAGCGGCTTCTCCAGTGCAACTCCGTGCCCAGAATCTTCGATAGCGCACCGAGCCCTAGGGCAGTTCGATCGTCCCTTCCACTTCGCAGACGAAGCGATCCCCGAGTGAAGTGCAGTCAAACTTGCTACCGCCTTTCATTCCTGTGAACCGACCGCTTCCCTTGAAGTACACAGCGGTGCCTACATCATGACCATCGGCCGCCTGGCTGGTCCAACGCTCGTAGTAGGACGATCCGTCGGCGAAAATGAACTTCCCATAGCCGCTGCCTTTTCCAGTCCCATCTCCCCGGTAGTCCCCGGTCCCCCATATCTCAATTTTGTAGGGTGGCTCCGCGGGTCCTTCGCGCCGGATGCCCAGACCCTTTGCCTCAAAGAGAGCGATGGCATGTCCCTTTTCGTCCCCCACCTCAATCTGATCGGATCGCGTCATCACGTTGACGTGTTGAGACTGGAACTTGATGGTCTTACCACTCCAGGCCGACTGTCTCGGCGCAACTGTCATCGCGGCCAATAGCAAAACGACCAAGCATGAAACCCATCTAGTCATAGCGTTCCTCCTGAAAACGGAATCCGAGTCTCGCGCCACAGTTCTGTGGCTACTGCGACTGGATCACGAGGACCTCACCCCTTATTTCAACGGCCTTCGCTGCCATCCAACAAAGGGCTACTGCGGATCGGGTAAAGGTTGCCTATAGTCGACAACCGTATCGATGACACCTATCTCGACTCGTCGATTCTTGGCCCTCGCGCTGCTACTGGTGCCGGACACGAGGGGATTGGATTTCCCGAAGCCTTTGGTGCTGACAATGCTGTTTTCAATGCCTGCCTCGACCAGATAGTCGCTAACGGCCTGGGCTCGCCGCTCCGACAAAACCTGATTGTAGGACGCCGTCCCGACGCTGTCGGTATGGCCGTAGATCTGGATGCGGTAGCCCTTGGATGTGAGAAGAACCCCTGCGATCCTGCTGAGCAGCTCTCGGTTTTCCGGTCGCAGCATGGACTTATCGAAGTCGAATTCGATGGCATCGCTTCCCAGGTTCATCACTACTCCCAAAGCGGTTCTCCGGGTCTCGACAATCTGGCTCAGAGCATCCTTCAGCCGGTTCATTTCCTCAACCCGCTCTGCGCGGATCTTCGCCGCCTCGTCGAGTGCCGACTGAGCCCGCCGTTCGGCGGCCTTCCTCGCCTGCTCGGCTGCTTTAGCCTGTGCCTCTGCCGTCAGCTTAGCCGCCTCAGCCCGAGCCCGGCCTTCGGCAGCAATCTGAGCCTCCTCCTGCGCCTGCTTCGCCAGGACCAGCGCAGCTCTCGCTTGATCGGCAACGGCCTCTGCGTGCTGAAGCAGGTCCTGAACCTGCTTGCTCAAATCAGTTATCTGACTCTCCATGCCGGTTTGCCGATTCAGAAAGAGATAGGAAAGACCAGCGAGCAGCAGCAGCAAGACAACCAGAAGCAGAGTGTGAACCAAGGGAAACCGGCTTCGCTTCGACTCTTGCCCGTTCTCTGAAGTACCACTTCGATCGTCCGCCATTGCTCCTCAGCTTACCACACCCGATTCCCCCGCCTGAATCTGCTCTCCCGCTCAAGAAGTAGATCAACGGTGCCAGGACCTGGGTGTAGTATAGGAAGGGACAGCCTGCTCTTTTCTGAGGGGAATATGCGACACTCAGAGGACCTGGAAGGGACCCTGCAAATTCAGGAATCGGTTATACGGCGCATGACCCGGCTGGCACTCCAGCACAATGCGGTGAACCTGGCACAGGGCTTCACGGACGAAGCTCCCCCGTACGATCTGGTCTGGGGTGGCATTGCTGCAATGCTGGGCGGGACCGACGAGGGCATTGGCCAGCTTGAATCCTTGAGCGTGAAAGAGATTCTGGGAGAACATGGCGACTCAGAAAGCCAGTCCGCCGTTGGTCTTCGCGATCTCCTCAGTCGAGTTCAAAATTCCCGTGACCGCTTCAACCAATACTCATTCCCCTTCGGTCTTCCCGAGCTTCGACAGGCAATCGCACGCTATACCAGCCGCTTCTCCGGATTTCATCCGGATCCAGAAGGGGAGATCACCGTCGTATTGGGTGCCACAGAAGGGCTGGCTGCAGTATTGCGGGCAATCTGCAGTCCAGGTGACGGAATTCTGATCCTCCAGCCCTTTCACGAGATGTACCCCTCCCAGGCCAAGGTTTTCGGAATTCGACCAGAATTCATATCCCTGAAGGAAGATTTTCGCTCCGGTCATTGGATGCTCGACCGGGAGGAATTCGAAGCATCCCTACGGCGGAATATCAAAGCCCTAATCTTGAATACGCCGCACAACCCCACCGGCAAGGTGTTCACCCAAAGCGAGTTGGAGTTCATCGCAAGAAGCTGCAAGCGCCACGGAGTGCTGATCATCACCGATGAAATATACGAACACATTCTCTACGGATCGAATCAGCATTACTGTCTGGCCGCACTCGATGGCATGCGTGACCACACCATTGTGGTCAACTCTATCTCCAAGACGGGCAATGCAACGGGCTGGCGGATCGGTTGGGTACTTTCCCCTCGAGCCTACACCCAAGCGATACGCGGGATTCACGATACGTTAGTGGTACAGGCACCGACGCCGCTGCAGAAGGCGACCATCGGCCTCCTCGATATGGAGGATGACTTCTACAAACTGATAAAGCGGAGCTACGAGGCGAAGAGAGACACGCTTCTGGCGGCGCTCCGTACCGTGGGCTTTCGCGTCACTTCACCACAGGGTTCCTACTACCTGTTTGCCGACTATCGCCAGGTCCCTGATCTCGGATCTCTCTCCCCCATGAATGCGGCTATGCTCTTGATCAAGGAAAAGGGGGTTGCGGCCGTTCCCGGCGACAACTTCTACCACCGAGATCCCGCAGGAAACAACTATTTGCGCTTTGCTTTTTGCCGCAACCTGAACACGCTGCAGGAAGCTGCGCAGAGGCTGTCGAAATTGGGACAATTTGACAACCGATCGGGTTCTGAGCACTAGCGATTCAGATGTTGCAGTCCACTAGCCCGGATTTCTCATCGCTTGTCGTAGCGAGGCGCCGCAAGGGCCGTCCTGGCAAGGCTTGCGACCGAGACCACTCGTGGCGAGCCCCCGCAGTCGTACTCGTGCAGTACGTCGAGGAGGCCGACAGAGCGTAACACAGCCAGGACGGATGTTTGCGGCGACGCAGTAGACCAGCGATGAGAAATGCGGGCTAGACACAGCCCGGATACTCTCGCCCTCGTAGGAGCTTGTAGTCTGGCTTCGGCAAAGAAGGATGGGTCCAGCGCGACTTTGCCGACATGTAGTGCACGGCACAACCCCGGCGAGAGTGCCGGGTTTGGTTGGCGTTAGACTTGTGGAGAATCAGACTGTGGTGGAAGGAGCAGCTGCCCGCCTCCATCGCGATGGGGACCTCTTTGAATTGAGCGAAGGCACTCTCAGGAACCCGCTTGTCCATGCGATCACCAATCTGCCATGACTCGCTGTGGTCGAGCACGCCCAGATACTGGCTTCCTGGAACAACCCACATGCAACCGTTTTCCAGGGTCACGTCGTCGAGCGCGGCCCAGCAGGTGACCAACGCCATAGGCTCAATAGAGAAGTAGGCGGAGTCCTGATGATAGGGCTTCTCGACGCCACCCGGCGGTTTCATGAAGGTCTGGCTTCCGAAAAGCTTCACATCGGGTCCGATGAGGGTCTCGACGAGATCCAGAATCCTTTCGTTCTCAGCGTGAGCTAGAAAGACGGGATCATTTTCGGCACACCCATTGATCTTTCTCACCGTTTTCGCGTTCCGCTGATCCGCACCGGGTTCCAATTCGATGTTCTCTGGCGGGAAGTCGACGCGACCCTCCGCAATAGCGATCGTACGCTGGTGCAATTGTTGGGGCTCCTGTTCAGTCAGGAGATCCTCTACTACCAGGTAACCTTCTTCCTCATACCGGGTCTTGTGCGCACTTACGAAAGGACTCATTTGCTTCACCTTCCGTGTCTTCTCAAAAGAACTCTAACCAAATATATGCCCGAGGCACGGGCGCAGGATTCGGGGAAGCATCTGGCTTACTCTACTGCAAGCGGACGCCCCACGTATAGCAAGCCCCTTACGAGACACAGTGGGCCTACCGCAGATCTCACTGGCATCGTACTGGCCGGGAGGCCCCTCAGCCTGCCCGACAAGAGCGAGTAGGCTGGGGCTCGGTCGATCCTTCTCCCCGGTCCGAGCGTTGTCACGAGGGTGGTGGCGATCCCCGAAGGAGGACGTCTCACTCGGTCACCAGGCGAAAGACGCGCAGGAAGTTTTCGCCCAGCAGCTTCCGGATCTCCTCCACATCGTAACCCCGCCGGAGCAGGGCTTCCGTCACCTGGGGGAACCGGGAGGCGTCCTCGAAGCCCTCTAACTCTCCTCCCCCATCGAAATCGGTGCCGATCGCCACGTGATCGATACCCGCCACCTCTACCGCGTGGTCCAGATGCTCGAGCATCCGCTCAAGCGCCACCGGCGGAGCCGGAGCGGCACTCCCAGGGTCTGACAGACTCCTCTCGAGGGCTCTCCGTCGGGTCTCCCGGACCCAGTCGAAGGGACGGTCCTTGTACGCGGCGGCAAGGGAGAGGTGGCTCTGGAGTATCTCGTCGAAAATGTCCCCCTCCATCCGGGCTTTCAGAACCTCGACGTCCAGCATGCCCTGATCGGCAACGATCCCCACAACCCCCCCGTTGCGGGCCAGGGACCGGAGCTCATCATCCGTGAGATTGCGCTGGATAGGAGTCAGGCTGTAGCAGCCACCGTGGGAGGCCAGAACCGGCTTTCGGGTCACGGCAAGGGTGTCCCGAAAGGTCTCCTCCGAGGCGTGGGAGACATCTACGATCACCCCCAGGCGGTTGCACTCCTCGACGACGGCGCGGCCAAAATCGGTCAGGCCGGCGACGGCGGGCAGCTCCCGGTCCGAGCTGGCCCAGCCCAGCGAGTCCCCATGGCAGAGGGCAAGGACCCGTAGTCCCAGGCGGTGGTAGGAGCGGAGCACAGCCAGGTCCGAGTCGAACCAGCCGTGGTTGGTGCCGATGATGACGGCAAACTTCCCTTCGGCCTTGGCCCGGCGGATGTCGGCAGTGCTCCGGGCAACCAGCATGTGGGAGGAATGCTGCCGGACAGTCTCGTAGAGGGCGTCCAGCTCCCAGAGGATTCTCTTGACGATGTCGGGTCCCCTGAACAGAGCGTCCAGGACGTTCACTCCTCGAGGGGGAGGTTCCAACAGGCCCAGCCGGGCGTCCCCGACGAAGAGCTCTTCGGCGCCAACGCCGAAGTTGGCCGCAGTGACACCGCCCCGTAGGGCCTTGGGCAGGTCGTACTTGCCTCCTGGGGTGCCCGTTCCGAAATCGGGCCGGCGGTAGAACTGGGTCGCCGCATAGGTGTCGATGATGATTGCCTCCCGGTGCAATCGCAGGGCCTTCTGGGAAACGGCGGAAGCGGGCTGGACGCCGCCCCGCAGAGGAGCGATGAGGCACAAGGCCAGAAATCCAGAGGTGAGTACTTCAGTTCGCACGATGATAACTCCTTCCGTGGAGCAGGGGAGCACTTCGAACAGCTAATTCCTGCCGAGGGCGAGAATCACCACTCCCAGAAGGATCAGACCGAGGCCAAAGAACTTCTTCCGAGTAAACGGTTCCCGAAAGAAGATCCGTGACCAGAAAAGTGTCCAGACATAGCCAAGCGATACCAGGGGGTAAAGGACCGTCAACTCGCCTTCACGAACTGCCAGGACGAAAAAATAGGACGACACGACGAAGATTCCTACCCCAACCATAAGTCGCCAATTCAAGAGCAGCGTGCTCAACTGGCGGTGCAGCCTGCCGGCTCCGGCCTTGAGGAAGACAGCTCCCACAGAACCAATCATAGAAGCTAGTATGACCAGAAGCATTGAAGAAAAAGGGGTTTTCATCCTCTGTCCTCCCTGCCCAGAAAGGAAACCCCGAGCACGATCACGGAAATACCCAGAATCTTGAATAGGTTGATACTCTCATGGAAAATCAGGAGTGATAGTAGCAGGACCCATACGTACGTCATTGAGAGAATGGGATACAGAACCGAGAGCTCGCCATCCCGAAGCGCGAGAACAAGGAGGACCGTGCTCACAGCATAGAGGCTGTATCCAGCTACGAGGGGAGGATTCGAAAGCATCGCCCAGGGTGAGTTACTGACCAATCCATTGGCCGCCCACTTGATCAGGATCTGTGCTGCTGCACCGAAGAGAGTACAACCAACAACGAGGGCAATGGATTGCCTCCGGCTGAAGCGAAAAGAGGGTGTGGCTCCTTTTGGAATACTGCTGCTCAACTGACTTTCCCCTGCGGCAACTCTGCTCTAGTTTGGTGTTCCTACATCGCGGAACCAATGTCCTGTTGAATGCCTCCGAAGGCCAGTTGGGAGGGACTGTGGTGACGGGCTCACCCAAACAGGCCTCCTGTTCGCGCACTTGAGTCCTACCGTAGCTCAAACACTAGTGTGACACAGTCGGCCGGGAAAAGCGGCTCGGGAAAGATCCCCTATCGACTTGCCAGCCGGGTTCGATTCGGTGTCCTTCTTTGCAACCCGACATCGAAGCGAATAGAATCTAGCCCGTTTGATCCCCGGCCTCAAGCCATTGGAGGAAGAAAATTTGAGTTCAGAAATCCGAGCCGCCTCGGTTCGCGATGAATACGATCCCGTCTTCCTTCATTCGCGACGGGAAGCCATCATCATCGTTTGCGTTTGGACTCTGGGTCTGCTCTGGTCAGTCCCGTATTGCTACCTTCGAGGCTACAACCTGTCACCCCAGGAAATTCATACCATCTGGGGTGTTCCCAGCTGGCTCTTCTGGGGGATAGGAGTACCCTGGCTGC
This sequence comes from Acidobacteriota bacterium, assembly GCA_965219005.1. Classification (GTDB taxonomy): domain Bacteria; phylum Acidobacteriota; class UBA6911; order RPQK01; family JAJDTT01; genus CAUZIZ01. Next base: position 2,981,687 of record CBDCMS010000004.1, read on the forward strand.
TTGCCGATCTATTCACAGCCTGGTTCTGTTTCTGGTACATGTCGGACGACGATTTAGGCCAGGAACCTGAGATTTCAGAGGCGGCTCAGAATATCGAAAGATCAGGGGAAACTCGTTCGGAGTCCCCCCATGAGTGAAGCAACTCCTGCCGTCTCTTATGCTCCCAATTCTGCCTTGCTCATCTTCCTTTTATACACGCTGGGTGTGTTTGCACTCGCCTGGATGTCGAACCGCCTTCTCCAGTCCAAGAGCTTCCTGAGCGAGTATTTTCTGGGAAGCAGGAGCCTCGGGGTCTGGGCTTTCGCCCTCACCTTTGCCGCTACCAGTGCGTCCGGCGGTAGCTTTACCGGGTTTCCCTCAAAGATCTACAGTCACGGTTGGATTCTGGGACTCTGGATTGGCAGCTACATCGTTGTTCCCATCTGCGGAATGGGAATCCTGGGGAAACGAATCAATCAGGTAGCACGCCGCACGGGGGCAATCACCGTTCCCGATGTCATTCGGGACCGCTTCGACAGCCCGGCTTTTGGAGTGCTTGCCACCACCCTCATCGTTTTCTTCATGTCCATCAACCTGACAGCTCAGTTCAAGTCAGGAAGTCTGATTCTGAAGACTCTGCTCAACGATGTTCCCCTGTTTCGAACTTTGGCCCAACAGACTTCTGGGCTGAAGGAAGGAAGCAGTCTACTCGCCGGAGTCGATTCTGGCTATCTTCTGTGTTTACTTGTCTTTGCTGTGGCCGTGATCGTCTACACAACCTACGGCGGCTTTCACGCAGTGGTGTGGACGGACGTCATGCAGGGAGTCGTCATGGTGGTGGGAGTATTGATCCTGCTGCCGCTGGCTCTGATCCAGGTAGGAGGTTTGGAATCTGCCACCGATCAATTCAAAGAGATGACCCCACCACGTATTGGCACTGCACGTCTGGAGCTGGAGGAACCCGTAGCACAGGGAACGGTTATTCCAGCTGGGACCTGGATGCGCTTGCGCGACGGATTCGAGGACCGGATTCTAAGAACTGGCGGCGAAGCAATGATCCCGGCAGGCATGCGCCAGGTCGAGAATGTCCAGGTGTTGGAGATCACAACTGACCGACAGGGCAAACAGCTTGAGCGCCGCATGGAAGCGAATGAAATCCCCACTTTGCCGTCCAACATCAGCGCCACGATCACCCAGATGGAAGACTATCGGTACGGTGCTGACCAACCTGGAACCTACCTGACCGGCCCCGGTCCCGACAGACACAGCGACCTGGGATTCTTGCCTCTCAGTCTCGCCGTTTCCTTCTTCTTCATGTGGGCAATTTCTGGCTCAGGGCAACCCAGCAGCATGGTTCGGCTGATGGCGTTCAACAACTCTCTGACGTTGAGACGATCGATTTTTACTGTGAGTATCTACTATTCGCTCATCTATTTTCCGCTCGTGATCATCTTCTGTTGTTCGAGGATCTTCTTGCCTGGGATGGACCTGGAGTCGGATCGAATCATGCCTGCGACGGCCATGTTTCTCAGCTCAGGAGCCGGTGTGCCCTGGCTGGCGGGTATTCTGGTAGCCGCTCCTTTCGCGGCCGTAATGTCGACCGTCGACAGCTTCCTTCTGGTCATATCTTCCGCCCTGGTTCGCGACGTTTACCAGCGCAATATCAATCCCGATGTGAGCGAAAATCGTATCAAATGGATGAGCTATGCCTGCACGACTTTGGTGGGTCTGGGGGCTGTCGCTGGAGCCATCAGCCCCCCCCAGTTCCTGCAAGACATCATTGTCTACACGGGAAGTGGGCTGGCTGCCTGCTTCCTGGCACCCGTGGCTCTTGGTCTCTACTGGCCGCGGGTCAATGCTGCAGGGGCAATCGCCGGGATGCTAGGCGGGTTTTCGTCGCACCTGCTTCTCTACGTCATCGGATACGCCGTGTACGGCAGATTCGCGTCCTATCGCCTGCTCGGCCTGGATCCTGTGATCTGGGGTCTGTTCGCTTCGTTTGCGTTGGTAGTGGTCGTCAGCAAGTTGACTCCGCCACCCCCAGAGAACCTGGTGCGGCGCTATTTCTACCGGACAGCCAAGTAGCTATGTACTTCCCTAGCAGCCTGTCGGACTTGACTCACAGGCACTTCTGAAATTTGACGTTTGATCCAAAGTCTTGCACGACCAAGCACGAAATCGATGAATCGTCTGATCTGCGGCGGTGATTTGGCCGCTGAAACGACCTGGCCCACCTCTTCAGAGGGTGGCACGGGCCAGCTTCGGCTGGCGGCAGGCGAGGTTGTACATTCTTTTCAGATTCCAGGCGATGCTGGCCAGAGTCCACTCCCCGTCTGCCGCCTCCGCTCCTCGGAGAGAGAACTGCGCAAAGCCCATCACCGATTTGATGATCCCAAAGACGGGCTCGGGGACAGCTTTGCGTTGCCCGTAGATGGCTCGACCCGCCGGGGTCTTCAACCGGTATCTCATCTGCTCCACCGCATCGGCGTCTTCCCCGGGTGGCTCCGGTTCTTTCCAGCGTTCGTTCGGCGGCAAGTGGTGGGCTTCCCGCTCGACCGCAATATAGGGAAGGACCGCATGCTCGCTACAAAGCTCCACGTTGGCACCACTGAAGTAGCCGTTGTCGGCCAGCAGCTCCTGGGGCCGACCCAACGACTCCGGCAATGCGTGCAGCGCCGCCAGGGCCGGTTTCAGTTCTTTCTTGTCATTGGCGTTTGGCGTGACATGAACGGCCACAATCAACAGACTGTCGTTATCCACCAGGGCCTGAGCGTTGTAGCATTGCTCAAATCCCCCGCCCGAGACCGGCATGATCCGAGAATCTTCATCCGTCAGATTGATCTGATCCTGGTCTCGGATTCCTCCTCGGGGCGGTTTGGGTTCGCGACCCTTCGGTTTGTTTCCCCTTTTCCTCTGGGCTTGCCGCTTGGCCACCTTCCCTTCATATTCGGCGTGCTCGGCCGCCTGCCGCTCGGCCGCCCGCTCGACCAGCTTCTGCTTCGCTTGATCGATCGCTTTCAACCGTGCTTCCCGCCGCGCCAGCTCGGCCGGGATGTCCATCCCTTCCGTTTCTTCTCGTCCATCCGCTTCCTCGGCCAGCTGCATCAACTCGTCCACTTCTTCTCGCAGCCGCGCTTCCAGTTTCTGGATGTGCCCCCAGCTCAACGCACTGTGCTTGGAGGCATTGGCTTTGACCTTCGTGCCATCCAAACTCACTCGGCCCAACTTCAGAAATCCCATCGCCTGGGCCAGCAGCAAGATCTCCACAAACAGCGGCTTCAGCTCTTCCAAAAACCGCTTTCGGAAATGGGCTATGGTGTCGTGATCCGGATGCGTGTTGCCGGCGAGGTAGCGAAACGCCACCGAATCGTAGGTGGCTTGCTCCAACTTCCGACTCGAAAACACCCCCGTCGCATACCCGTAAAACAACAACGCCAGCATCACCGCCGGATGGTATCCTTCCGATCCCCGTTTCGTGTAGGAATCCTCCAACTTCCTCAACTCCAGCTTGCTCACCACCTCCACCACGAAGCGAGCCAGATGCGTCTCCGGCAGCCATTCCTGCACCGAAGGAGGAAACAGATAAGGAGTCTCTCGATCTACTGTTCTAAATCGATTCGCCATACACTAATGATGCCCGTTCGGTGTGACCTCGAAAGTCCGACAGGCTGCTAGCGCTTTGCCCTTGCCCTTGCCCACCAGCCGTCTCGCGTGCTTCTGGCATGGCATGTTCGGGCTGAACAAGGCCCGAGGACAAAGCTGGCTGGGTTGCTCAGTAGCCTTGATACAGCCAAGGGCAAGGAACCTAGGGCTAGAATCGGAGTAGAACAAACATGTGGAAATACGCTGAGCTCCTACCCCTCGGAGATCCATCCCATATTCTGACGCTTGGAGAAGGAAATACTCCAGTCTGCGAACTGGGGCGAAATCTGTACTTGAAACTCGAACAACTGAACCCCACCGGCTCCTACAAGGACCGCTTTGCCAGCTGTGCGGTATCCTGTATGCAGGAACAGGACAAGAGGGTCTGCCTCGCCACTTCGTCGGGGAACACCGGTTCGGCCCTCGCCGCATATTGTGCCAGGGCGGGGATTCCATGCGAAGTCTTCCTGATCGAAACGACACCTGCTGGAAAGACGGTCCAGATGTTGGCCTACGGGGCGAAGCTGAGGCGCGTTCGTGGCTTCGGCCTCTCGGCCGAGGTGACCGAACAGGTCATGGATCTTCTGCGAGAACGTGCAGACAAGCAGGGCGCCGCTCTGCAGATCTCGGCCTTCACCTACAGTCCCGACGGAATGGACGGAGTCAAGAGCATTGCCTACGAGCTGGCAGACTCACTCGGAGAAATAGATGATGTTTTTGTCCCGGTGGGCGGTGGAGGCTTGCTGACGGCCATATTTAGGGGATTCTCGGATTTCCTGAATGCAGGGAAGATTCGACAACTGCCCAGAATCCACGCGGTCCAGCCTGAGGGTTGCGCTACCGTTACCAAGCCGCTCCTCCGAGGGGAATCGAAAGCCGTCGCGGTACAATGTACCTCGATGATCTCTGGCCTTCAGGTGCCCAGTTTGATTGACGCTCAGGCTGCGCTCGAGGCGGTGCGAAACACCCAGGGCACGGGACAGACCCTGAGCGACTCAGCAATCTATAGCGCTCAGAGAGATCTGGTGCAGCAGGGGATCTATTGCGAACCGGCCGGAGCTACGGCCTATGCCGGCTATGTCCAAGCCCTGGAACAAGAGATCCTGACTCCCTCTCAACGAAGCGTTTGCATCGTTACCGGGCATGGCTTCAAGGATCTAGAGTCGGTGGAACGAATCGGATCAGGCTCACAGATCGAGGAGATCGATCTGCAGGATCTGCTGTCCGGTGACAGCGCGGAGGCTCCCCCGGCGAGTTCCGGTTCAGGATTCAGCCCCAGTCCCTAGTGCCCTGTCAACTTAGAGATTGTGGGTTATGGACGAGCCATGGTGGTCGAGGTCAAGGCGCGCGACCTTAGGCATAGTTTGGTCTATGTCGAGGACGCGCAACGCTGAGATCGGCCGCCAGGGCCGTTCAGAACCTACAACTTCTAAGTTGACAGGGTACTAGATTCCGCAGGGAAAAACACTATGTTTACAAGGATAGCCACCTTCGCCTTGGGCGCGACCATCCTCTTCAGTCCCACAGCCATAGCGGTTTCAGCCAGGGTGAAAGCTCCAATCGAGGTTGGGACCTTCAAAGAGCGCGTATATCCCCTTCAACTACCCGACGGCAGGCTCATGGCCTCCTTCGTCAGAAGGACACCTGAAGCCTACCAGTTTGTCGCCAGCTTCTCCGAAGACGGTGGGCGAAGTTGGGCTGAACCCCGATATCTTCTTTACTTATTCGAGTTTGGTGTTTGGCGTAGTGGACCGATTCTTACGCTGCCCAACGGGGAACGCCATGTCTTTCTCCTCAACAATGCCAACGCGGGGACAAGCCGTAACGATATCTGGCACTTCAAGTCCCGGGACGGTGACGTCTGGGAGGGATTGAGCGAGATCTGGCGAGGGTACACTACCTCCCTCAATTCGGTGATTCAGCTGCGGAGCGGGCGCATCCTGCTACCCCTCTCCTACAGGAACAGACGCAATTGGGCCAACCGCGGGCTGGGTTCAGATAGCTTTTCCTTTCTGGGACACTTCAGCTCGACGGCCCTCTACTCGGACGATGAGGGCAAAACCTGGAAGCAGTCGTCTGCTGAGCTCAAGGCTCCGGCACCAGACTGGAAAAATCTTTTCGGCGCCGTGGAACCCGCCGTGGTGGAGTTGCTGGATGGACGGGTGTGGATGCTGCTGCGGACTCAGATGGGACGTCTATACGAGTCCTTCTCAACCGATGGAGTCACCTGGTCAGGGGCTCAGCCAACCCATCTGCTCTCCTCAGACTCACCTGCAGCCCTGATGCGCCTTGAAAAGGACAAGCTCGTCCTCTTTTGGAATTCCTGTCTTCGTTTTCCCGATGCTCATGGCGGACGCCAGGTTCTTCATGCCGCAATCTCCGAGGACGAGGGGCAGACCTGGCGCGATCACCGAGAAGTTCTGAGGGATCCGCTTCGAGCGGAGCCGGCGCCCATGGCTGGGCACGGAATCGCGTATCCTTTTACAACGGCAACCAAGGAAGGGAACATCCTGATCTCCGCCGGGAAGCGTCAAACAGAGACGATACTGGCTCTCTTCAATCCGTCCTGGCTTTACGAAACCTCTCAGAAGGACGATTTTTCAGAGGGGCTGGACAACTGGTCCACCTTCGGCACCAAAGGAGTGTCTCTCGTCCCCCATCCTGGAAAGCGCAACGCTCAGGTACTTCAGATACGAAAGCCTGAAGCCATCTGGTCAGCAGCCGCAGTGAGAAACTTTCCGCTTGGAATGAAGGGCCGTCTCAGTCTACGAATCTCGCGTCTCCCAGGAGCCAAAGGGATTCTAATCGCGCTGACCGATCACTTCTCGACCCCGTTCGACCAGGAGGATCACATCCATAGCCTCTACAACCTCGCAATCGACGAAGAGGGAAAACTCGAAGGAAGAACACGCCTGGAGTCCGATCGCTGGTACGACCTGACATTGGAGTGGGACAATAAGAGGAGCCGCTGCACCGTTCAGCTGGATAAGAAGGAAGTATCTGTCCTGCCCCTGCGCAGAGAAACCCTGGGCGTCAACTACCTACGGATTCGATCCACCGCCGAGGATACCGATGAAGCCGGGCTCCTCGTCGAATCGGTCAACGTCGACGTCTCTAAGTCTTGGTAAGAACCGGCTCCTCATCCTTTCGCTGCAATCCCCGACCCCGGTTGTTTGGCGACCTGGCCTGCTCTATTCGCTGGCGGACTCGTGGAAGGATGAAGATCTGGGAGAGATCCAAGTAGGAGAGTTCTCGGCATAGAATCTCTACTTTCTGGGAACCCGGAAGTACCCGATTCATGAGGAAGAGCTGCTTGCCCTCAACTCTGCAGATCCCACCCCTGAATTCGCCATCGTCCCACACTAGTTCGATTCCCAGCTGTCTTATGACTTCTTCCAGCTGCGCCAGCAGTTCCGAGTCTTTCATTCCCACGAATTCAGCAGTCTAACTCATTCCCCTGGCGTTCCCCTCTCCGTTCGACCTGATTCGCAGACTCGAATCGTCTCCTGAATCTGGACTGAGCCGTCATGCTATAGTCGTCCGAACAAAAAGTAGGAAAAACCTCAATCGATGAAGACGAGATCGGGATCGAACCTGACAATTGAGCGTGACGTCATGGTCGAAATGCGAGACCAGGTGAAGCTTGCTACTGACGTCTACCACCCTCGGAGCAATGCTTCATCGAAGAGACACCCGGCTTTGCTGGAGAGAACACCCTATGACAAACAGGATCCGGAACGCAGTGCTCGAGCATCATTCTTTGCGCGTCATGGTTACACCGTAGTGCTTCAGGACTGCCGCGGATGCAATGGATCCGAGGGGGAATTGTACTTTCTCGCCAACGAACCCGAGGATGGGTACGATACGGTCGAATGGATCGCAGACCAGGATTGGTGCGACGGGAACGTGGGTACGTTTGGGACCTCCTACATGTCCTGGACCCAGAGCGCTTTGGCCTCTCAGAATCCTCCTCATTTGTGCTGCATGATTCCCAACATGGGCGGCTGGAATGCTCATACCTGTTCCGTTCGGCACGGAGGTGCTTTCGAGCTTCGTTTCATGGCCTGGGCCTTCTGGCATTCAGCCCAAAACGGCAGTGAGACGCTCAGACCTCAATCTTGGGTCCAGGCAGCCCTCAATACGGGGCCCTCGTTCCGGGAGTGGCTGCAGCGCCTGCCACTGCAAGTAGGCCAAACTCAGTTGGCATTGATACCCAACTACGAAGACTGGGTTTTCGATATCTACACGCGCGGGACCTACGACGATTTCTGGAAGCAGCCGGGCTTTGCCATCGAAGAATTCCTGGATCAACACTCGGACGTTCCCGCACTCCTGGTGGGTGGTTGGTACGATTCGTATACCCGTTCCACACTGGACGCTTACGCTGCTCTCAGTCATTCCAAGAAGGGTCCGATCAAGGTAATCATCGGTCCCTGGACACACGGCACCTACACGACCGAAGAACGGATGTCCGGTGACATCGACCTAGGAGACACAGCCGCTCTCGAGAGCTTCGATAGTCTGCACCTCCGCTGGTTTGACAAGTGGCTGAAGAACAAGAACACCGGCATCGATCAGGAAGCTCCCGTCCAAATCTTCGTGATGGGGGGTGGCTCAGGCAGAAAGACCCCCTCGGGGCAGCTCGACCACGGTGGAAACTGGCGACAGGAGGCGGAATGGCCTCTGGCACGAACGAGCTTCACCAGATTCTATCTTCACGGCAATGGTTCCCTACAGACAGAGCCCCCTGACGAAGACGAAGGACATACGACCTACCGCTTCGATCCGGACAATCCGGTCCCCACGATCGGTGGCAATTTCTCCTCCTTGAGCTTCCTCAGTCCCCTGCCCCAAAAGGCAGCACCGGACCAGCTTGCCGGATCCGAACGACGCCAGGAAATCACCCCCTCCGGAGGCTACGACCAGTGTGAGTCTGACCAGTTCTTCGGCTGCGAGCGCCCCTTCCTACCCCTGGGTTCTCGCAGGGATGTTCTTGTATTCCAGACCCTACCCCTGGAGTGGGATGTGGAGATCACGGGTCCAATCGAAGTCAAGCTGTGGGTAGCCTCCTCGGCTCCAGATACAGACTTCACTGCCAAGCTGATCGACTGTTACCCTCCCAGTTCGGACTATCCCCAGGGCTACGCTTTGAACCTGACCGATAGCATCCTCAGAGCGCGCTATGCGAATTCCAGGGAAAAGGAGGTCTTCCTGGAGTCGGGCAAGATCTATCCTCTCACGGTGGTTCTCTACCCAACCAGCAACCTGTTCAAACAGGGACACGCCATCCGGCTCGACGTCTCTTCCAGCAACTTTCCCAGGTTCGACGTCAATCCAAACAGCGGAGAACCCCTGGGTCGAAACAGACGGAAGGTAGAAGCCGACAACTCGATCTATCACAGTCGACGATGCCCTTCTCACATCGTCTTACCGATCATCCCGAGAAATGCGTGAGTTTCGGGCAGAACACCGTTCCCTGAAAGAAGCGGAGTGAAGAGAAGCGGAGTGAGGAGTCTGCCCGAGCCGTTGTATCCTGCTCTCTTTTTGCTATTCTGTGTGGCCGGAGAACACCTATGACGCTGGTGGATTGGCTGCTCGTCCTGGTCGTCAACCTGGGAATCGTCCTCTATGGACTGCTCACCTTCAAAGGTATCAAGCAGAGTTTTGACTGGTACCTGGCTGCAAAATCGCTGCCCTGGTGGGCCGTCGGCCTGTCGGCTTTTTCGACCGCCGTCGATAGTGGTGACTACGTTGCCATCGCAGGGGGCGCCTACCGATTCGGTCTCTCTCAAGTTTCTCAATGGTGGCTTGGAATTGCCATCGGCTGGTTCGTGCTCAGCTCTTTTGTCATCGTTCCCATGTATCGATCCGGCGTCTACACCAACGCCGAATGGCTAGAGTTTCGCTTCGGTCCGACAACCCGGATCGTCGCGGTCCTGATCAATCTGCAGTCCCGCACCAACGTGGTGGGCAATATCTTTTTTTCACTCTATCTGGTGCTCAACATCATTGGAGGGCTAAGCCCTGCCTGGAGTTGGAGCATTGTCGTGGCCATCGCGGCTACCGCAGTTCTCTACGTCGTCACCGGCGGCTTGGAGTCAGACGTCGTCACCAATGCCCTTCAGGCCATGGCCATGATCGTCGCTTCTGTGGTCTTGTGGGGAATCGTCTGGTTTCGTGTGGGCGGCTGGCAGGGACTGGAGCAGAAGTTGTCTGCAGTAGACTCGAGTCTTCCTGACGTCCTGCTGCACGTCGGAGGGTATTCGCCGCCAGAGGCTTCGCCCTGGCTGGTGGTTTTCGGACTGATCGTGGGTCTTACGACGTACGCTGTTATCAACCAGTACGAGGCTATTCGGTTCCTGGGTGCCCGATCGGAGTGGGACTTCAAGATGGGAGCGCTGCTGGCAAGTGCTATCACGGCGGTTTGCCTGTGGTTCAACGTCAGCCTTGGGCCTTTAGCGCGGGCTGACTTTCCGAACCTGGAGATCATCGACTCGGCCTATCCTCTATTGGCCAGGAAATACCTCCCCGCAGGATTGATCGGGCTGGTCCTTGCTGGGCTTGTGGCAGCAGGCTATTCGACCTTCGCGTCGATCGGAATGGGCATCTCGAGCCTCTTCGTCCGGGATGTCTATGCACGGTTCCTGGTCAAAGGAGCGACTGACGCCCACTACACTCGGGTGGGAAAGCTTTCCGTCCCGATAATTCTTGCCCTCGGTTTCCTCTACATTCCTTTCCTTGGAGATGGGATGCTCGTTTTCTATTTGCGACTAGCGGGCGCCATCGCAGTACCGCTGATGACGGTCATGTTGCTGGGCATCTTCACGCGCGTTCACCGGGCGACCGGATCCATCGGGTTGTTGACGGGGCTCGCCTACGGGATATCGTCGATTCTAGGGGATCGCCTCCAATGGCCTCTTCCCTCCTGGTACACGAATATGTGGTGGGCCTACCTGTGGAATATCATTCTTCCTGCAGCCGTTATGTTGGTGGCTTCCAAAGTGATCACTCTGCGGAGGGGACCCGCTACCACAGAGGAGATCGAAGGTCTGGTTTACACTCGAAGGAGGCCGGCAGTGGACGTTCGTGAGTTGATGGGCAAGCGTCTCTCAATCCTCGAGGGCACCTGGCTGCAGCAGACCCTTCTAAAAACACCGGTCAAGCCCGAGTTCCCCTCTCTAGCGGCCAGGACCGGCTGGTTTCGACGTCCAGGCCTGTGGATGATTCTCTATCTCCTCGTGGTCTGCTATCTGCTCTTTGTAGTTCTGTGGTAACCGATGGTAAACAGCCAAGACACTTCCCGGGAAAAGAAGTTCGAGCATCGCTACAGCGCGGGGCTCCTGCTGACAGTTGCGCTCCTGCTACTGGCCTCCATCCTCTATACCCTGGTCCTCTGGCCGCTCAAGGTCCTCCTTGCCTTGGCCCTGGGACTAGCCAGTGCGCTCCTCATTCGCCGATCCAATCGTCTCTAGGAGCCTGTCCGAGTAATCTGTCTCTTTCAGCCGAGATCATCTACACTGTCACCTGCCTGAAGAGGATGCCTTAACAAAGGGGAACGCCTGATGAAATCTATTCGGCAGAGGCCCCTGGGGAATACGGGAATCAAGGTCTCTGAAGTCGGCCTTGGATGCTGGGGAATCGGCGGCCCCATGCGGCGTGACGGGACAGTATCCGGCTACGGACAGGTCGAAGACTCGGAATCTGTTGCGATGCTCACACAGGGCTTCGACAGCGGCCTCAACTTTGTTGATACTGCTCCCTGGTATGGAGACGGACACTCTGAGCGTCTGGTAGGTAGGGCCCTTCGCGGGCGCCGTGACCAGATCATCGTCTCATCCAAGGTCGGAATCTACCTGGAGGACGAACAGTACACGAGTGACTACTCGGGCGATTACATCATGGCCCACTACCAGGACTCGCTGGAGCGCCTGGGGACAGATTACATCGATATCTACGTCCTTCATTCCCCATCAACTGAACTCTACCAGCGCTCGGGCCTCGAGGCGCTGAAGGAGCTCAAACGAAAGGGCGTGATCCGGGCTTTTGGAATTTCCTTTCCTGCTTCCCACGAAGAAAGCGAGCGCTTCTTCCTTCCCCTCTGCGAAGACGAACAAGTTGAGATTGTCCAGTTGAGATTCAATCTCCTGTCCTGGCTGCCTCGACGCAGTATTCTTGCGAAGCTAGACTCCCTGGGTATTGGTGTGATCTGCCGTGAACCCTTCTACTTCGGCTACCTCACCGGCCGCTTCACACGAGAAACAGTATTCGATCCTGCCTCTGATGTGCGCTCAACCTGGCCCAGAGAGCGCCACCTTAGCCTGGTTGAGGCTGCCGAGAACTTCGGATTTCTGAAGCACGAATTGAACTGCTCGGAATCCCAGGCGGCTCTCGGTTATTGTCTGACCCCAAGCAGTGTATCGACTGTCATTCCCGGGGCGATGACCGTGGAAGAAATGAAGGACAATCTCGGCGCCTCCAACCTCGAATTCCAACCCAGCTGGATCGAGCAGATCGAGCGGGTTCAAGAAGAGCAACTTGGAGAAGAACTGTAGCAGACATCGGCAGTCCCTATGCTCCCTCGCCCCAATGGATACCCAGAGAGAAGATGGGAGCAATAGTCTATCTCAGGGACCAATTGGTGCCCGCAACCGAGGCTTCCCTGGCGATCCACGATGCCGGAATCGTGTTTGGCGCGACCGTCAGCGAGATGACGCGCACGTTCAAGCACCAACCCTTCCGCCTGGACGACCACCTCCAGCGCCTCTTCCGCTCTTGTCGCTATGCCGGGATATCTCCGCCGCTGGACTGGAGTCAGATGAGGGAGGTTTCGCTAGAGGTCGTGGCTCAGAACGCATCACTCCTTCCCGAGGAGCAAGAACTGAGCCTGGTCCATTTCCTCACACCGGGTGAAATTCCGAGCTACGGCGGCCTGGGATCCTCGAACGTGCCCACGAGCCCTACGCTTTGTATTCACACGTTCCCCCTACACTTTAGAAGGTTCACGTCCCTTTTCACCGAGGGAGCCCACGTCGTGACTCCTTCGATTCGCCATCCCCCACCCCAGTGTGTTGATCCCAAGATCAAACATCGAAGCCGAATGTATCAATGGTTGGGTGACCAGCAGTCACACCAGGTCGATCCCCAGGCAATCAGCTTGTTTCTCGATCTTGACGGCAACGTGACCGAGACCAGCGGGGCAAACTTCGCAATCGTGCGCCACTCAACCTTGGTTGCACCCACTTTTCGCAACACTCTCCCCGGAATCAGCCTGCTTACGGTAACAGAGCTGTGCGCGGAGTTGGGAATTGGCTTCGAGCAGCAGGATTTCCAGGTCTCGGATGTCGTCAACGCAGATGAAGCTCTCCTGCTTACGACTCCCTACTGCCTGGCCCCGGTAACACGAATCAATAGTTCACGTATCGGGACTGGTGAGGTACAGGGACCGATATTCAGAAGGCTCATCGAGGCCTGGAGCCAGCGTGTGAATCTGAACATCGTTGGGCAGATTTTGGGGTGAGGACTAGACTGCAACTGTATTCGCTAGAGGATCATGGGAGAGTCAACCGAAGTTTCTTTCTCGAACAGGGCCAGCACATCCGAGACTGGGGCCGACCTGAAATCTGAGGAATCCTATGAAAGCGGAAGATATCCAGCGTGTTTCGGTTCTGGGACTGGGAACCATGGGCCATGGAATCGCACAGTGCTTCGCTGCCGGAGGCTGCCAGGTTCGGTGCTATGACGAACTCCCTGCGGCACGAAGCAGTCTCATTCAGAGAATCCGCGCCAATCTGGAGCAGATGGTCGAAGCCGGGCTCTACCCTGAAGAGTCCGTCCCTGAAATCGAGAGTCGGGTTCAGCTGTGTGAGAGCGAAGGGGAAGCGCTCGAGGGTACCCAGTTTGTCACTGAGGCAGTTGTCGAAGATCTAGGAGTCAAGCAAGACCTCTTCTCCAGGATTGAGGACTTTGTCTCCTCCGACTGCATCCTTGCTAGTAACACCTCGAGCTTTCCCATGACCCAGATCTCGGAGCGGATGCGTCTACCCCAGCGGGCGGTCGTCACCCACTGGTTCAACCCTCCCCACATTGTGCCGCTAGTGGAAGTTGTGCCCGGAGAAAACACGGACCAAGAGATAGCCCAGACGGTCGTCGAGTTGGCTGAGCGGATCCGGAAACTACCCATTCTTCTCAACCGGGAGCTTCCAGGTTTCCTAGTCAATCGGATCCAGGTCGCAATTCTTCGGGAGGTCTGCGATCTTCTAGACCAGGGCGTCGCGAGTGTGGAAGACATCGACCGGGCTATTCGAGGAAGCGTGGGTCTTAGATTTGCCGCGATGGGTCCTCTCGAAGTCGCCGACTTTGCAGGCCACGACGTGGGCGCCAGCGTCTTCCAGAATCTGGCTCCGCACATCTGTTCGAATGCAGAGCTTCCCTCATCGATCCGAACCCTGGTCGAAGCCGGTCATTTGGGGGCAAAATCAGGAAAGGGTTTCTATGATCACCCTCCCGATTCCGTCGAAGCCAGGCGCAGGGAACGAGATCGACATTTCCTGGAGATCGCGAAGATGTTCTACGCTAGCTAGCCCGCACCGAAGAACTGGCAGTCCGCTGTTGCGCAATTGCCGCCCAAACCAATTCGACTAGAATAGAACCCAATGAAGGGGCGAGTTGTGCTTATCCTGGGTTGTTTGTCGCTTTGGCTTGCTCCCCAACTCCTGGCGTTCGAATCCGACCTCAGGGCCAGTGTCAGATCGGCCACCGCAAGGCTTCGCAAACAAGCAGGCTCCGCTGCAGCCAGCCAGCATGTCAACAACTCCAAACCGAATTCGGAGAAAATGGTTCCCGTTTATGTGGTCTTACGTGGGGATCCCGCAGTTCGGACCATCCTCGAAGCGCGTACGCCCTCGTTCCGGCGTTCGACTGCTAGAGTGAAACAGAGAGTCTCACAGATTCGGGCTCAACAGGAGTCTGTCCTGACGCGGCTTCGCTTCCTGGGCGCTCGACAAAGTTTCAGCTATCAGCGGCTGGCCAACGCCATTCAAGTCAGAGTACCGTCTGCGAGTCTTCCTGAAATCCTCTCGATGCCGGAGGTCCTACGGATCGATCCCGTGACCCTGCATGAGCTAACTCATGATTCCAGCGTTCCCTACACGGGAGCTCCCGTAGTTTGGGGCAGCGCCATTATCCCTCAAGATGGTAGTGGCATCACGATCGGCGTTATTGACACCGGTATCGACTACACACACGCCAATTTTGGGGGATCAGGGTTGGTCCCAGACTTTGAAGGAAACGACCCTGATGTCATCGAGCCGGGAACGTTTCCCAACACGAAAGTCGTTGGCGGGCACGATTTTGTCGGCAACGCCTATAACGCGGCGTCCAATGATCCGGGAATCAACACGCCGATTCCTGACTCAGATCCTTTGGATTGTAATGGACATGGAACTCACATCGCGGGATCGGCGGCAGGTGGTGGCGTCACCCTCGGAGGAAATGGCTATGAGGGTCCTTACACAGAGGACCTGGACTTCGCCGAATTCGCAATTGCACCCGGCGTCGCCCCTGGGGCACAACTCCATGCCCTGAAGGTCTTCGGCTGCCAGGGCGCAAGCCTGTTGGTCATGGCTGCTTTGGAATATGCTGCCGATCCCAACATTGACGGAGACTTCAGCGATCGTCTGGACGTCGTCAATTTGTCGGTAGGCGTCCCCTTTGCAAATGGTCTCGATTCTTCAGAGACCGAGTTGGAGATCCTCAAGAACCTGGCCGAGCTGGGAACGTCGGTAGTAGCCAGTGCCGGTAATAACGGGAATACCTTCTACGCCGTCGCTGCACCCGGCATGGCACCGACCGCCATCTCGGTTGCCGCCTTGGATGATCGAGGAGTTGTCCTGGAGGGCATCAGGGTAACCAGCCCCGCCGAGATCATGGGCTTTTACCAGGCCAAGGAGGGGCAACTGACGAAGGCTCTCTCAGAAACCGGGCCCATTTCGGGAAGCCTGTCCCTTGCGGACCCCTACACATCCTGTTCGGCTTTGAACAACGCCCCAGCAATCAGTGGGAAGATCGCCTTGCTGAGACGGGGCGATTGTGACTTTCGGACCAAGATCTTGAATGCACAGCAGGCTGGAGCCCTGGCGGTCGTGGTCAAGAACGACGCCGACACTCCTTTGATTCCGATGTCGGGAAACTCCGCCGACATCACGATTCCTGGAGTCATGATCTCTCTCACAACCGGCAGCCTCCTCGAGTCTTCCGTCCTGCCTAGCAGCCTGTCGGACTTTCGAGGTCACACCGAACGGGCATCATTAGTGTATGGCGAATCGATTTAGAACAGTAGATCGAGAGACTCCTTATCTGTTTCCTCCTTCGGTGCAGGAATGGCTGCCGGAGACGCATCTGGCTCGCTTCGTGGTGGAGGTGGTGAGCAAGCTGGAGTTGAGGAAGTTGGAGGATTCCTACACGAAACGGGGATCGGAAGGATACCATCCGGCGGTGATGCTGGCGTTGTTGTTTTACGGGTATGCGACGGGGGTGTTTTCGAGTCGGAAGTTGGAGCAAGCCACCTACGATTCGGTGGCGTTTCGCTACCTCGCCGGCAACACGCATCCGGATCACGACACCATAGCCCATTTCCGAAAGCGGTTTTTGGAAGAGCTGAAGCCGCTGTTTGTGGAGATCTTGCTGCTGGCCCAGGCGATGGGATTTCTGAAGTTGGGCCGAGTGAGTTTGGATGGCACGAAGGTCAAAGCCAATGCCTCCAAGCACAGTGCGTTGAGCTGGGGGCACATCCAGAAACTGGAAGCGCGGCTGCGAGAAGAAGTGGACGAGTTGATGCAGCTGGCCGAGGAAGCGGATGGACGAGAAGAAACGGAAGGGATGGACATCCCGGCCGAGCTGGCGCGGCGGGAAGCACGGTTGAAAGCGATCGATCAAGCGAAGCAGAAGCTGGTCGAGCGGGCGGCCGAGCGGCAGGCGGCCGAGCACGCCGAATATGAAGGGAAGGTGGCCAAGCGGCAAGCCCAGAGGAAAAGGGGAAACAAACCGAAGGGTCGCGAACCCAAACCGCCCCGAGGAGGAATCCGAGACCAGGATCAGATCAATCTGACGGATGAAGATTCTCGGATCATGCCGGTCTCGGGCGGGGGATTTGAGCAATGCTACAACGCTCAGGCCCTGGTGGATAACGACAGTCTGTTGATTGTGGCCGTTCATGTCACGCCAAACGCCAATGACAAGAAAGAACTGAAACCGGCCCTGGCGGCGCTGCACGCATTGCCGGAGTCGTTGGGTCGGCCCCAGGAGCTGCTGGCCGACAACGGCTACTTCAGTGGTGCCAACGTGGAGCTTTGTAGCGAGCATGCGGTCCTTCCCTATATTGCGGTCGAGCGGGAAGCCCACCACTTGCCGCCGAACGAACGCTGGAAAGAACCGGAGCCACCCGGGGAAGACGCCGATGCGGTGGAGCAGATGAGATACCGGTTGAAGACCCCGGCGGGTCGAGCCATCTACGGGCAACGCAAAGCTGTCCCCGAGCCCGTCTTTGGGATCATCAAATCGGTGATGGGCTTTGCGCAGTTCTCTCTCCGAGGAGCGGAGGCGGCAGACGGGGAGTGGACTCTGGCCAGCATCGCCTGGAATCTGAAAAGAATGTACAACCTCGCCTGCCGCCAGCCGAAGCTGGCCCGTGCCACCCTCTGAAGAGGTGGGCCAGGTCGTTTCAGCGGCCAAATCACCGCCGCAGATCAGACGATTCATCGATTTCGTGCTTGGTCGTGCAAGACTTTGGATCAAACGTCAAATTTCAGAAGTGCCTGTGAGTCAAGTCCGACAGGCTGCTAGTGGTGTAGACATTCAGCTGGAAGACGGCCTCACGTCGTCCCAGCCGGTTCTGGCTGATCTGATCAGGGACTTCAGCTCAAGAGGTCCCAGCGCCAGAGGCAACGTCTTGAAGCCGGAGCTTTCGGCGCCGGGCTTTGATATTCTGTCTTCCCTGGCGGGAACCGGGACGGGCGGAAGAGCCCGAAAAGGCACGTCCATGTCCAGTCCCCACGTCGCCGGAATGGCAGCTCTTCTGAGACAACTCCACCCGAATTGGACAGCCCAGCAGATCAAAGCGGCGCTGATGAATACGGCGAGCACCCTGTTTGATGCAGGTGGGAACGCGTATCCTGAATCGCTTGCCGGCGCTGGTCGAGCTCGGGTCGATCGCGCGACCCAAACCAGTGTGACCATCGCCTCCCAGGATAGCCAAGGGGAGGTTTCGTTGTCGCTGGGCAGTCTCAGGCTGAGCCGTGTCTACTCGAAAAACCACACCCTCGTTTTGACGAATCATGGCTCCGAAGCAAAGACTTTCAGCATTGATGTTGAAGAGACTGTGGGTGAAGCAGGCACCTCCCTGACTCCCCTCCAAGATACCGTCACCGTTAGCGCCAACGCCACTGCTACGGCCGTGTTGAGCTTCCAGGCGGACCCCTTCCAGTTTGACCGGACGACTGACCCCACCACGCCGCTGACCCAGCTGGGCGAACCCCGCCACACTCTCTTCGAAATGAGTGGCAAGATCCGTTTCGACGATGGAGTGCTTCCTTTGTCTCTTCCCTACTACGGAATCGTCAGCGCCGCCTCAGCTTTGCACGTAGATGCCGCCCGTCTGGCGCTCCCGCGAAGTCCCTCGAATATCCTCTCGCGCTCAAGCCAGGCCGATCTAATCTCTGTCTCCATTCCAGTCAGCGGTGAGTCAGCCCATCCCTTACCGGTGGTCAGCATCTTCGAGGTCGGGCTCGAAAGCCCCGCCAACGATTCGACCGACTTCCTGGAGGCCGCTGCTGATATCTTGTGGGTGGGTGTCGCCAGCGACCTGTACTCCGTTCAGGCTTTCTCCGAGGCCCACCTCTACTTCGGTCTGGCCACCCGGCAAGAGTGGACGACCCCCAATAGCTTGGATTTCGAGATCCTGATCGATACCAATCAGGATGGCACCGATGACTATCGGCTGCTCGCCTCGAATTCAGGAACGGCTGGAGGGAGCAACAACACCGACACCTTCATCACGACCGTGACCAACCTGGAGACGGGTCAGCGCACACGTGATTCCCTGATCAACATCGTTCCTCCGGATCTGGCTGATACTGCACTCTTCAATAACAATGTCATGACCCTTCCGGTCTCCTACGATAGTCTCGACCTGAGTGTCGAGTCTGCAAACTTCGACTACTCGGCGCGGACAACGGTCAGGGACGACCTCAGCGACGAGATCGCCGGGGGTAGCTTTGACGCAGCCAACCCTCTCTTTGACATGACCTCCACGGGCCTTTCAGGCTTCCCCCTGCATCTCGACGGAAGCCCAATCCAAGTGAGCGTGGACCCGGTCGCCGTAGCGGCGGCTTCTGCCGACCCTCCTCGACTCATTCTTCTTCATCACCACAACGCGGACTCTGAAAGAGCTGAAGTCGTGTCGCTTCACCTTCCGGCCGATCTGGAGATCTCCAGGTTTGGAGGGAATCTTCAGCTGGTTCAGGTCGGCAGCGATTTCGCAAGTCCACTGCAAGTCAAGCTTGTGGAAGAGAATGGGCAAGGCAGCGTGGGCGGCGTCGAGGTTACTTTCTCCGCTCCCATCTCTGGCGCCAGTGGCACCTTTGCAAATGGATCTGTCCTCTTCACTACAATCACCTCGGGAGATGGGTTGGCAACTTCTTCCCCATTCACTGCCAATCTGCTACCGGGAAGCTTCCAGGTCATGGCGGTCGGTGCGGGCGTCCCGGGTCAGATAGAGTTCGATCTGACCATTGAGCCAGCACTGGTAACGGTCTGCCCAGGAGACATCAATGGGGATCAAACCCGAGACGTCCTCGACCTGATCTTTATGCTGCGGGACATTTCAGGAAAGTCCTCCCTGACAGGGGAATCTCTGCTTGCAGCCAACCTGGACGGCGACGGCGACATTGACGTTTTGGATGCCGTTCTCCTGCTGCAACACCTATTCGGAGACAAACCTCTGGCGAATTGTACGGTGGAGCCGTAGGAGTCCATCCCAGGGCTGTCGAGCACTTGATCGCTGGCGCCCGAGCGGCCTGCGAGCCTGTGCCATTTCAACTTGATGTACACCGGACGAGCTTGACATCGCGATGCCATGCGTTAGCCTGGCTGACATGATTGCCGCAGTTGCTTTTCGAGGAGGGTCAATGTCAGGGCAGCTGTGGCTTAGTACACTGGAACGTAAATACGGCAACGTTTGCAGATGGGGCTTGTGAGGCGAGGTCAAGGCAGGAGGAGGAAGACGATGCTTGGCCATCTTCGACGACGACCAACGCAGAGATCGTCCACAACCCCCATCTGCCCTGCGGGTGGCGACGGGACGGGCCGATGGCTTTGTCGCTCCTCCTGGCAATACGCAAGAGTATGGCTTCGTCGTCGCTTCGCGCCCTCGACACCGTCGCGCTCGCCACAAACGTCGCCGTATTTACGTTCCAGTGTACTTAGTCGTCTACTCACTTCGCTTCTTCTGACGCTGGCTAGTGCTCTGCCCAACACCATACACGGGGCGACAGAGAAGTACTTCCCCCAGGCGATCCGTGGGGATTCATTCAATACAACGCGCATCCTGGTCTGGAACCTCGGCGGCTCAGCTGCCACCGTAACCATTGAGTTCTTCAATCAGGCAGGAGAACAACTGGAGTCCCGGGTCAGCTTGCTGGAGGGAAACGGAAGCGAGGAAATCACCCTGGGCGGACCAACCGTAGAGCAGATCATCGACAACACCCTGTTGAGGGTGGGCTGGGTCAAAGTAACCTCCGATCAGGACGTCCTGGCCACGGCATTCTATTCCCTAAAGGTCGGAGACGTTTCGGTTCCCCCAGTGGGGGTGCTGCCGGTTTCCCCGAATGACTGGTGGAGCGGCGTCGGTGAAAAGTCCAGCACCGTCAACACGGCAATCGCATTGGCCAATCCCGGAGCCGCTGAGGCCGAATGCGCGTTGACCGCTCACAAGACGGATGGTGATCTGGCGGGATCAGCGATCATCCAGCTAGGGCCGGGTGAGCAGACAGCGCAATTTCTCAGCCAGCTGATCCCCGATCTAGCCCTTCCCTTTCAGGGCTGCCTGAACCTGCACTGCGACAAAGGCGAGGTCGCTCCTGTCACACTGACTCAACGCGATAGCGACGGGTCGGTCGCTGCGGTCGCAATGGATAGTTCCCTTGGATCCACGGAACTCTATTTTCCCCAAGCCCTTCGCGGTGATGCGCAGCACACAACTCGAATCCTGATCTGGAATCCCGGAGCTGGGTCGGTTGACGCTTCCGTGCGATTCTACACCCAGTTGGGCGAACAAGAAGAGATTCGAACGGTCACCCTCGCAGAGAAAGCAACTGTGGAAATCATCCTGGGAGGGTCGGATGTTCCTCTGGCAGGGGGCTGGGTGGAGATCACCGCCAATGGGCTGGTCCTGAGCACCGCGTTCTACTCCGTCGAGGTCGATGGAGTGACGCTTCCCCCGGTTGCCGTACTTCCCGCCAGAAGTTCCCCAGGGTGGAGCGGTGCAGGCTATGTGTCCAGCCTTATGAACACTGGACTTGCGGTTGCGAACACCGGACCCGATGCGGCCGACTGCGAGCTGCAAACCTACACAGGAACCGACGGAAGAACCGTTGGATCGACAAGCATTCAGCTGCAACCTCGACTCCAGACTGCCCGCTTCCTGCCCCAGATGATACCCGGCCTGCCAATCCCCTATCAGGGAAGTTTCAGCCTGAGTTGCCAAAGAGGGAGCGTGGTCCCCGTAACCCTCACTCAGCGAACGATCGACAATGCGATTGTAGCCGTTGCCATGGCGCCCATCCCTCAGGGCGGCAGCGGAAACTGAGTCCAGCTACTTTCTGATCAAACCTACGATGAAAAGGAGCACCACGGATCGCTATTCGGTCGGCCGGTGGATTTGTCTCATCAGGTCATCGATCTCTGGTGGTGGGGGAGCAGTGCGGAGGGACACGATGACGATGGTCAGCAGCGCCGCGGGTGCGCCGATCAGGGCCGATGAGGTGGCAGGAATCCACGCTGCCAGGAATGTCTCGCCCCAGAAGAGAGCCCCGATCGAGATGAAAGCCCCCACCAACATCCCGGCAATCCCTCCCTCTCGGGTCGCCCGGCTCCACCAGATACCCAGCACGAAGACTGGAAAGATCGTACAGCCGGCTATGGCAAAAGCCCAGGCCACAATCTGACCAATCAAGGCCGGTGGATTCAGGGCAACCACCATGATTGCCAATCCCAGTATAACCGTACCAATCCTTGCCACCAGAACTCGTTCCTGGGCGGAGGCAGTGGGCTTGAAGAGTCCGAAGTAGAGGTCATGGGCGAAGGCTGCCGAGCCCGCCATCAGCAGTCCGGCTACCGTGCTGAACGCAGCCGAAATGGCACCCGCTGCCAGAAGGCCAGCAAACCATTCAGGTAGACCCGCATTCTCGGCCGCGTTGATGATGATCACATCAGCAACCTCCTTGCCCCCATCCGGGTTGAGAATCTTCCCAAAGGCGGCGAAGGCAGGTGAACTCCAGTAGAGGATGCCAATAAAGAACAGGCCCCACACGACTGAGGTACGGGCATCTTTAGCCTTGGGGACGAGATAGAAGCGCTGGATCACATGGGGTAGACCGGCGGTGCCCACCATCAGCGTGAAGCAAAGAGCCACCCAACTGTAGAGTCCCTCGTCTCCCCAGGGAAGGACAAATTCCGGATGGCTGGCCTGGAGCTGGGATACCGCTTCTCCGTATCCGATTTGCGGAATCAGGTAAAAGAAACCCATCTTCTTGGCGATGAAGAACAGCGGGAGTAGAAAGGCGGTGATAAGGACGACGTATTGCACCTGCTGGTTCCGTACGACTCCCAACATCCCGGACAGCAGCACATACGAGAGAACGACAATGGTCCCCATAATAATCGATAGCTGGTAGTCCATCCCGAAGATCCACTTGAACATCTCGCCAATGCCCTTGTACTGACCTACCGCATAGACAAAGGAGATTGCCAGAGTGATCAAGGCGGCCAGAAACCGAGCGACCTTCGAGTAATAGCGATCGCCGACGAACTCAGGGGCCGTAAACTTTTCGAAGTTTCGAATCTGCGAAGCCATCAGGACCAGCAGAAGAACGTATCCACCGGTCCAGCCCAGGACGTAAGCCAGGCCAAAATATCCCTGTAGGTACAGCAGTCCCGCCATTCCCAAAAAGCTGGCGGCACTCATCCAATTGCTGGCAATGGCCATCCCCGACGCAAAGGGCCCGATCTTCCTGCCCGCAACCCAGTATTCATCGAGGTTCTTCACGCGGGTGAGGACTCCCACCAGCACGAACAACAACAGCGTTGCAGCCAGAATCAGAGCAGGAACCGTCTTCACCTCAAGGGCTTCCATGGTTAGTTCCCTTCTGCCTCAGAGGCGGTTCCACTTTCCCTTGAAATGATCCGGTCATAGCGTTGGTTGAACAGCAGGCAGAGCAGAAGAAAGGCGAGGATTGCAAACTGTCCCGTGAACCAATAATGGAAGGGGAAACCCATGAAACGGGCATCGGTCAGCCAACTCGAACCGAGCGGGTCCCTCTGGATCAGCACCAGAAGGAACTGAAAACCAAAAACCAGAAGAAACCAGAGAGCCAAGACCAGGAAGATGAGACGGGCTACTGCCTTGAAATAGCGGCCACTGGGACGTAGTAGGTTGACGGCTTCCATACGTTCTTCCCTCATAATGGCTGGAACGACACCAGAGCCGAGACATACTACCACACGGTTGCTCAGAGATTCCTCTGATCTTGCTTCCCAAGGAAAGGGGACCACCGCGAAGTGAAGAAGCGTAGAATGTCGAACAGAAAAACGATTCGGGAGACACGAAGCTCTCCCAGTGCCAGAATCCGGACTAGCCTCCGTTGAGACTCTTACAAGGGAGAACCGCTGTGAAAATCGATAGAGAACTTCGAAAACATCTGGTCAGACTGTTGACCACCGACTGGGCCCACCTGACTTTGGAAGACGGGATCAAAGGCATTCCTGCCGAGAAGGCTGGCTCCCGTCTATCAAGAAAAACCCACTCCCTCTGGCAGTTGCTGGAGCACCTGAGGATCTGTCAGTGGGACCTGCTCGAGTACAGCCGCAACCCCGAGCACATCTCCCCTGAGTTCCCGACTGGACTCTGGCCTGAGAGTGCAACGCCCCCGAGTAGTCAGGCCTGGGAGACCATGCTCACGGCCCTTCGGGATGACTTGACGGCGATGGTCGACCTTGTTTCCGATCCCTCGATTGATATCTTCGCCCCACTGCTCTGGAGCAAAGAAGGCCATACACTTTTGCGCGAGGCCTTGATACTGGCAGACCATAACGCCTACCACCTGGGACAGGTCGTACAGCTCCTGAAGACGACGGAGTAGGCGTAACAGTTGAGAAACTCGGATCAATGGACATGAACCGATCGCTTATGCTATGACGGACCAAGGGCCTCGCTTCCAAGCAGCCCATGTCCGACTTTCAAAGTAGATTATGGCATCACGTAGCAGTGTGACCTTGCTCTTGCAAGAACTTGGCAGTGGCCGACGGGAAGCTCTTAATGAAATAGTGTGCCAGGTATACGACGAACTACGCCGGATCGCGCACAGGCGACTACAGACGGAACGCGCCAATCACACACTCGACACGACGGCTCTTGTCCATGAGGCTTACGTCAAGTTGGTCGACCGCCGGAAGAGGAGCTGGCAGAATCGCGCTCACTTCTACGCTGCGGCTGCTCAGGCGATGCGGAGGATCCTGATCAGCTATGCCCGCAACCGCAGCACCGAGAAGCGAGGTGGCGTGGCAACCCGGGTGACGTTCGACCAATCCTGGGGAGCCTTGTCTGAGGCACGCTCCACGGAATTGCTTGCTTTGGATGAGGCCCTGTCGCGTCTCGAAGAAATCAGCCCGCGTCATGCCCGCATCGTAGAGTCCAGGTTCTTCGGAGGACTTACCGTCGAGGAGACGGCCCAAACGTTAGGTGTCGCGCCAATCACAGTCACACGAGACTGGCGCATGGCGCGGGCCTGGCTAAAGGACGAATTGAGCCAGGCAACCAGCGAGCCTGAGGCGTAGATTCGCGCAGCTCCTAGTCGCGCCGGACCTGGGAAATGGTGTCGAATCTCAGGCCAACACCCAGATGACCGTATGGACGCCGAACGGCTAAAGCAAATCCAGAAACTTTTCGACGCAGCCCTCGAACATCCGCCTGAAGATCGGGCAGGCTTCCTGGAGACCTCCTGCCGAGGGGATCCGGAGCTGCGGGCCGCCATCGAGCGCTACCTCCTCGCCCACACCGGCGATTTCACTCTCCTCGACAAGCCCATTTCCCATGTCAAAGACCTCGACACACTTGTCGAAGCAGCGTCATCGCTCGAGGGACGCCAGGTGGGATCCTATCGGATTCTCCGCCTCCTTGGACGCGGCGGTATGGGCGTCGTCTATCTGGCCCACGATTCCAGACTTGAGCGCAAAGTTGCACTCAAGTTCCTGGGCTCTCACCTGAGCGCCGACCCGCAATCGAAGGCGCGATTCCTGACCGAAGCACGAGCCGCCGCGGCGCTGGACCATCCTTATGTGGCAACGGTCCATGAGGTCGGAGAGACAAAGGCGGGACTCATGTTCATCGCCATGACGTACTACCCAGGCGAAACTTTGAAGCAGAAGCTAGAGAAGGGTCGACTATCGACAGAAGAGACGCTAAGGATTACTCGGCAAGTGGCAGAGGGCCTGGCTGTCGCTCACCGGCACGGGATCGTCCACCGGGACGTCAAAGCGGCCAACATCCTCTTGACCACCGATGGAACGGTCAAGATCGTTGACTTTGGGGTGGCCAAGGTAGCCGGCGGCGATGCCACCGGGACAGGCAACGTCATGGGTACGGTGGCGTACATGAGCCCAGAGCAGGTGCAGGGAAAACGGGTCGATCATCGAACGGATCTATGGTCTCTGGGAGTGGTGCTGTACCAGATGTTGACCGGCCTCCAGCCCTTCCATGGCGAAGACATACCGTCCACGATCTCCTCCATACTACTGCGGACTCCGGAACCTCTGGCGCACAGTGTCGAAGACATCCCCAAAGCCCTCCAGGGGATTGTCAATCGGCTCCTGGCCAAGGATCCAAATAGTCGGTACGCGGACGAGGCCGAACTGATCGCCGACTTGAAGCTCTCGGCTCTAGTCCCTATTCCTCACGGTGTCGAGGCAGACCGACAAGAGTCTCGCCCCATCCTTCCCAACTATCTGCCCGCGTCTCTCACGACTTTCATTGGACGGAAGCAAGAAATCGAACAGGTGAAGACTCTGCTTTCCCACACCCGCCTTCTAACGCTCATGGGCAGTGGAGGCAGTGGCAAGACACGACTTGCCCTACAGGTCGCGGCCGAGGTGGCCGACGACTTCCAGGATGGGACCTGCTTCATCGGGCTGGCGCCCATCACCGATCCCGGTCTAGTGGGCTCTACCATAGCCAGGGTGCTTGGGGTCCGGGAGGTGGCTGGAGTACCGATCCACAAGCGACTCACCACATTTCTGCGCGATGTTCGGGGGTTGCTTCTTCTCGACAATTTCGAGCAGGTCGTAGAGGCTGCTCCGTTGTTGGTGTCACTGCTTGAGGCCTGTCCCGATCTCAAAATCTTGGTCACCAGCCGGGCCTCACTCCACGTCCAGGGAGAACAGGAGTTTCCCGTGCTACCCCTGGTAATTCCTGAGGCCGGACACCTTGCTTCGCCCAAGCAGCTGGCCGAGTACGAAGCCATCGCCCTTTTCTTGGAGCGGGCCAAAGCCGTTCGACCGGACTTCAAATTGAACGAGGACAACGCCACTACCGTGGCCGAGGTCTGCGTCCGGCTGGATGGGTTACCCCTGGCCATTGAGCTGGCCGCCTCTCGGATCAAGTTGCTTCCTCCTCGCGCGATCCTGGCTCGGCTGGAGCATCGTTTTGACCTGCTGACCCATGGGGGCCGAGAAGTGCCGGCCCGACATCGAACCCTTCGGGAAGCGATTGGCTGGAGCTACGAGTTGCTCAACAAGGACGAGAAGAAACTCTTCCGGCGAACGGCAGTGTTTGCAGGTGGGCACACGGTCCAGGCGACAGCAGCAGTGCTCAGGGCTGGTATAGGACAAGAGACCGAGTTGCTGGAAAGCCTTTCTTCATTGGTGGATCAGAACCTGATCCAGCAGCAGGAGCAGGAGGACGGCGAGCCCCGCTTCTTCCGGCTCGAGACCCTCCGGGAGTTTAGCTTGGAGTGCCTGAGGGCAAGCGGGGAAGAAGCCACCGTTCGGCGAAACCATCTCGACTATGTACTGGTATTGGCGGAGCAGGCCGAGCCTCACCTGACAGGACCAGACCAAGGGCTCTGGCTCGACCGTTTGGCCCAGGAACAAGACAACCTCCGAGCAGCACTGGACTTTGCACTCGAGGCCGACGCGCCGGCAGCCTCCCGGCTTGGCGTCGCGCTGTGGCGTTTCTGGCTCGTCCGTGGGCATCTCAATGAGGGGAGCGAGCAACTGGATCGGGTCCTGGCCCATGAGGGTTCTTCTATATCGCCCGCGACGCGAGCCCGGCTTCTCACCGCTGCGGGCACACTGGCCCACAATCGCGGCTATTACGCGATCGCTCGCTCTTTTTTCGAGGAGAGCCTCACCCTCTATCGCGAGCGAGACGACAAACACGGGATTGCTGACACCCTCAACGATCTGAGCTGGATGGCGTTCCGACTGGGGGACTACTCTCCAGCCTGGATCCTCTCCGAGGAGAGCCTGACCCTGCAGCGCGAGCTGGGGAAGAAACGGGGCACGGCCCTGGCACTGAACAACATGGGTTGGGTTGCACACCATCAAGGCAACTTTTCCGAAGCGCGTCGTCTCCACCAGGAGAGTCTGGACCTACAGCGGGAACGAGGTGATGAACGAGGAACGGCCTTTGGACTCACCGCCCTGGGATGGGCAACCTGTGAGCAGGGTGATGCGGAAAGAGGACGGGCGCTCCTGGAGCAGGCTCAGACATTGTTTCGCAGCGTCGGAGATCGGCAACTCCTGGCGTTTTGTACCAGTCTCCAGGCTAAGGCTGTTTACCATCTGGGTGACAGCGAGCAAGCGCTTGTCTTCTTACAGGACACCAGCCTGCCTATTTTCCGAGATATCGGCGACCAGTATGGTGTGGCTATCGCGCTGTGTATCCAGGGGGACGTCCTGTGGAGCCAGGAAAGGTACGAGGAGGCCACGGAGAGTTACCAGGAAAGCCTCCAGATTCGAGAGGAGGTGGGTGACAAATGGGGGACCGCCCAGTCCCTGTGCCGGTTGGCTGAGGTTGCCCTGGAGGAAAACGCCCCGGCGCGCGCCCTGAAACTGCAGAGACGGAGTCTCATGCTACGACGCGACCTGGAAGACAAGGACGGTATCGCAGAATGCCTACTGGGACTGGCAAGCACCGCCTTCCGGAGAAACCTTCTGAAGAGGGCTGCGTGTCTTCTTGCAGCGTCAGATGCACTACGGGAATCAATCGGTGGCACCCTTTCACCGCATAGGAAAGAGGCCAGAGAACATCTCGAGGCAACACTGACAAAGAAGTTGGACCCGAAGGCTTTTTCCGACGTTCGGACGGAAGGCTTCAAGATGGCTCTTCATCAGTCCATTACCTATGGCCTGAGTCCGGATGATGCAATTTGAGCGGATTCCGCGCTATTACAACTGAGAGAACTTCCAAACCAATGGGAACCCTCTCACCTGGCACTGCCGCCCGGCCTATTTGTCGATCGGGACGGGACGCTCAGGAAATTGGAACAGAAACCAGAAAGGACATCATGATGATTTCGGACGCCAACACTGAAAGCAGCGGAATCAATATCCGGACACCCGGAATCCACCATGTCACGCTCCGCGTTACCGACTTCGAGCGGGCCAAACGATTCTACATCGATACGCTCGGCTTCACGGTCGCCCTGGAGCAACCCAACCTCTTCATCTTCTTCGCCGGCAATAGCGCCATCGCGATTCGCGGACCGGAGACTCAGACTCCAAATGGAGATGGCTTCAATCCGTTCCGAGTAGGGCTCGATCATTTGGCCCTGGTCTGCGAGGAAGAAGGCGAACTGAAGCGGGTGACCGCCGCGCTGGAGAAAGCCGGGATCGAGAACACCGGCATCAAAGTCGACGAGACCCTCGGCAAACAGTACGTCGCCTTCAAGGATCCAGACCGGATCTCCTGGGAATTGTACATGGCCTGATCGCTTCTTGAGCGGAGCGAACCGGGCCCATCCAAGAAACAGAAATTTAAGGAGGACAAAAACGATGGAAACGAAACAGACTGTCGATAGAAACGAGAGAAGAATCCAACTCCACGCTATTGCCCGTGGGTACGTGACTGAGGGTTTGGGAAAAGGGAACTTCGACGCTATCCCCTACGCCGCAGAGGTGTCCCTTCGCGCACCGCTCGCTCCAGGCGGATCGACGCATCCGCTCAAGGGCCGAGAGAACCTACGCACCATATGGTGGGCGCCACTGCCTGCGCTGGTGGGAGGGGTCGAGGTCCTAGAGTCTTACGTGAATGAGGACTTGACGCGCGCAGCGGTCGAGTTTCACCTCGAGGTCACCAACCCGGCCTGCACGCTGAGGATCCTCGACCGGTTCACCGTCAATGAAGAAGGCGAGATCGTTCAGCAAGAGAACTACTTCGACCCTCGTGACGTCACCAATTCCGGTTGGCGGGATCAGTAGGGTTTGTCGCAAAGATGGACGGAATCGGTGCTGAGACGGACAGCAGGTCCGTCCCAGGCACTCAAGGCTTCTGTCAACTGGGAACCAAACCTGCCGAGAAGGAAACATGACCAGAGATGAAAAGGTTTCAATCGTCGAAAGCTATATCACGGGTCTCGGCTCTGGAGATTTCTCGAGTGTACCGTTCTCCAAAGACCTTACTTACGAGAGCCCTCTCACACCAAGAATCCAAGGTCAGGATGCGATCGACTTTCTGTCTGGCTTGTTTCCACTAATGCGGGGTGCCGAAATCGTCCAACACATTGTAGAAGGAGAGTATGTCGCTTCAGTATTCATCCTCCATACGCCTAACGGAAAGACGCACGTCTTCGACAAATTCCGAGTAGGCAACGGCAAGCTGAAGGAAATAAATCCGTACTACGATCCCTCAGTGCTCAGTGAGGCAGTTGCATCGCTATGATTGGTTACCTGCCCACTCTGCCCCGTAGCTCAATCGCTGGGTGTAGGCCTGGGACCCAGGTGGGAATAGGATGCGCGAATCTGAGCCTCGGGAAGACCCAGCTCTCTCCTGACCAGGTTGGTACCTTCCACCAACGCAACGCATTTGTAGAAAGCGATGCGGCGCGAGATTCCTTCCCGGCCGAAACCACAATCCGAAGTCACCATCAAACGCTCAACTGGGATGTGACGCAGAGCCTTTCGGATGAGCTTAGCCACTACTTCAGGTGGCTCGACCACGGTGTTGGTATGACTGACGACTCCTATGGCGATCTTCTTGTCGGTGGAATACTTTTCGAAAAGAGGAAGATCCCGTCCCCCGGTGCTGGCACACTCGAACGTGATCACGTCGGCATTGAGCTCGAGCAGGTGGGGTAAGGCCGCCTCGTAGCTGGGACGCTCCCAGAACAGGCTCTGCTGGTTGGGATTACCCCAACAGGTGTGCACCCAGATCTCGGCTTCTACTCCCTCGACCTCCCGATTGAAGGCCTCGGTAAAAAAATCCAGTTCGGCCCGGGTGGTCTTCGGATTCAAGGCGCGGAAGTGGTGCTGAGGTTCCTCTACCTGGATCAGGCCACAACCGGCAGCCACGAGTTCTTTCAGTTCCGCGTTGAAAATCGACGCCAGATCCATGATCAGTTCGCGGTCAGAGGGATAGGCCTGGTTCCACAGCATGCTGGAGAGGGACTGGGCACTGATACTGCCAAACTTCACAGGACGATCAACCAATCGCTGAGCGGCCTTCCAGACCGCGGCATACTCGAGGGGTCCGCGTTCGACCTTTCCCACTGCGGTGGGCGCTTGGTAGGCCTCCTGTACCTCCCAAAGAATCTTTCCTGGACGAAGGTCCAGGCGCTCTGACCAACCAGGAGCGATATCCTGGTGCCCCTCAATGCCTGAGATTCGTTCCAGGGGATAAAAGAACCAGGATCTACCACCCACGTCCAGATCGAATCGGCAGTCACCATCCGTCAAGATATCGAGCCCTGCTCGCACTTGATCATTGAGGATGCAGGCAACGGCATCCAGGTACTGCTCCCGATACCTTGCATCTGTCAATGCCAGCTTGAAGGGCCGCCCCCTGAGACTCTCCTGAAACCACTGGGGCCTCGGATAGGAACCGACGATTGCCGTGGGAAGGAGTCTATTCTTCGTGATTCCAAGCATCGTTGTCCTTTGAGTGTGAACCTACTGTACGATAAAGGCGCTCAAGATCAAAGATACCGGTACTCCTTTCTCGATGGCTGATAATCGACCGAATATTCTCTGGTATTGCACCGACCAGCAACGTTTCGACACCATCGGCGCGCTGGGAAATCCCCACGTAAGAACTCCAACCCTGGATCGGCTGGTCGCCAGTGGAACAGCATTTACCCACGCCTATTGTCAGAGTCCCATTTGCACCCCGAGTCGATCGAGTTTCATGACGGGAATGTATCCGGGTAGGATTCACAACTGCCGCAACGGGAATGAGGCGTTTAACAACCACCCGAAGCTGATTTCCAAGCAACTCGCCGAGAGTGGCTATGACTGCGGAATGGTGGGTAAGTTCCATCTCCAGAGCGCTGCCAACCGAACCGAGCCTCGGCTCGATGACGGTTACCGCTATTGGAGATTCAGTCACGCACCCCGTGACGACTGGGCACAGGGCCATGACTACGCCGACTGGGTGCGTCGCCAGGGCGGCGACTTGGACTCACTCCGGCTTAGTGAAGACAGCGTCCCAGCCCATGTGCATCAGACGAAATGGGCCTCGGACTGCGCCATCGAGTTCATTAATCAGGAGCGGAGTCAACCGTGGATGCTGACTGTAAATGTCTACGATCCTCACCCGCCTTTCATCCCTCCCCGTAGTTATGCGGAACAGTTCGACGCCGACTCCCTTCCCGGTCCGCACTTTCGTGAGCCCGATCTTCAACAGCAGAGGCGGCTCGGATCCCTCGATTTTCAGACTCAGGCCACGCTGCCCTCGGAGTTCGAAGGGCACCAACAACAGGCTTTGTATTACGCAATGATCGCCCAGATCGATGACCAGCTCGAGCGGATTCTGGCGTGCCTGGACGAAACCGGGGAGAGAGAGAATACGGTGGTCATCTTCACCAGCGATCACGGTGAGATGCTAGGCGATCATGGACTGCTCTATAAGGGCTGCCGCTTCTACGAGGGGTTGGTCCGGGTTCCCCTGATCTTCAGCTGGACGGGCCAGATTGAAGCGGGTTTGAGAAGCGATGCCTTGGTAGAACTGATCGATAAATCAGCAACGATCCTGGACCTGGCGGGCGTCCCAGCTCCGGATCAACTTCAGGGCAAGAGCCTGATCCCGATCCTGAAGAGTGAGAAGCCACCGAATCACCATCGCGACTTCGTCCGCTGCGAATACTACGACGCCCTCGACTCAGCCTTCATTCCCGGCTCTGGCGATGGAACCTTCGCCACCATGTACCGTGACCAGCAGCACAAGCTATGCCTCTACCACGGCCACCAACTGGGCGAGCTCTACGACCTCTCAGAAGACCCCTGGGAATTCAATAATCTCTGGGACGACCCCGGCCACAGCCAAATCAAATCCGATCTGATGCACGCCAGCTTTGACGCCACCATGCTGGCGACAGTGGATGTAGGAAGCCAGCGCATCGGGTCTTACTGACGAGGGAGCACCTCCCAGGTTCCAGGCCCGGTTGCCATCCCTAATCAAAAGCGACGAAACAACCGGCGACGGTCATCCGGTTTCTTGGCGATCATCAAGACTTCCTCCCAACTTCCAGCCCATCCGATGAAATCTTCTTGCTCCAGGCACGTCCAGTATTCGAGTGGAATCATCGGCCTGCTGGTCGTCGGGTATTGGATCCTGATGTGGTGGTACCGACAACCGGATAAGAACGCTGCCCGTCCGGCGTTGACGGACCGAGTTAGGGTTCTAGGCGTAGCTGCTATACTCCTTGTGCCGACCCTGGTGGGAGTGGTTGCGGGTGCGCGAAGCGCAAGAGACGAATCTTCGGTGCAGTGGCTGGTAGCATTCTTGCCCCGTGCTGTTTTTTCAGGTGGTGGAGCATTTCTCATTGCGGTCCTGGTAGTCAGCGCTGTCGTGGTTTTTACACGAGCTGAGCCAAGTTCTACCTGACATCCGGATGCAGCGGATGGCTCGCCACGTTTTCGCTGAACCGGAACATTAGACGAAAAAAAGGAATAAGCAATGCCAACGGATCAGAAGATCGACTACATCGAATTGCCGGCTGAAGATCTCGACGCCGTCGAAGCGTTCTATTCCAGCTCTTTCAATTGGTCATTTACGGATTTCGGCCCCAACTACCGGGCATTCTCGGACGAAAAATTGAGCGGTGGCTTCTTCAAGTCCAATCTTCGATCGCAAACAGACAATGGCGCCGTACTCATAGTACTATATGCTCTTGATCTTGAGGCCACTAGGGATCGAATAGTTGCCGCAGGTGGTCGCATATGCAAAGAGATCTTCTCCTTTCCTGGTGGCCGCCGTTTCCATTTTCTAGATCCTCACGGCAATGAGCTGGCAGTTTGGTCGGACAAATAGGCGGTCGTCCGCAGTTGAGCTTTGTGATTCGCCGCATCGATGTGAATCTGAATGACCGAAATCAGCCTTGATCGAGTGTTTTCGATCCTTGCAGCAGCCTCTTCCGATAAGCCATGGATCACTGCCCGCGGCATCGCTCGCCGGCTAGGGGACCGAGTCGACGGGGTGCAGATCGAGCAATTGCTGCTTTCGTATTGCAGGGACTGCGAAGACAAGGGCCTGGCGCCGACAGTTCGATACTCCAGCCTGCCCAGCCGCAAGACCTTAGAGGTGCTTTGGGGCACTATCGAAAAAGTCGGATCACGAAGATTGGAAAACATCACGAAGAATGATCTTGCCGACGACTCACTCGGCGACTTTGAGGAGCTTGCTCAGGCTGATGTGTTCCTGTCTCATAGCCATCGCGACTATGAGGCGATGATGGCCGTGGGGACTCTCATGCTCCAACATGGAGTCATACCGTGGCTCGCCGAAACCCATATACAACAGGGCGAGCATGTCCACGACGAGATCATTCGCGCTCTTGATGTGAGTCAGACGTTTCTGCTCTTCCTGTCACCGCACGCACTGGATTCCCGCTGGACGGGCAAGGAGTACATGAATGCACGATCTCGCGGCATTCCGATATTCGTTGTCGCCAATATCGACTTCGATGAAATCACCCAGATACTCGAGTCGATGCACGGAAAGAAGCCGAGGAACAGGCGTTTTCCTGGGAAGTTCAAAGCGGGCGCCCGAGCATTCGTCGAAAATCTGATTTCAGACGAGGACCACATCGTTCGAACATTTGCTTATTCACAGATTCCCATCTCAGCATCACAGATAACTCAACTACATCCGGTACGCCCGGTAAGCGAACTTCCAGCTGCCATCCGGTTGCAACGGACAGATAGAGCAGGCGTTAGGGAGAGATAGCCTCGCGTAGAAGCCCTTGCAAAATTGCTAACGGGGCCTTCTGAGGCAGGACCTGAACGCGGTGGGAGATGATTAGCGTCTGTTCTAAAGCAAAGCGACCCGACAAGGCCGCATGGGGGACTATGTCCGTAAAAACCAGCCAGCTTGCACCCGGCGGAAAATCCCAGGAATAGGTCGGGAAATCGTCCAAGAGACTCTGGTTTTCCTTGAGGTAGTGGTGAAGCCGGAGCATAAAATCGTCGTAGGAAGATCCCACCCGCACCGAGAGTCCCAGCTTGCGGAGCTGCGTCTTCAGGTATCGCGACCCTCGCGCTGCCACCCCCGGAGCGGCCAACAGATGACTGGGAATAGCCCTCTTCCCTTTCAGGTGTTGGATGAGTTGGGGAAAGGGATCGGCCGTCAACCAGTGTCTCTGTTGATCCGGGTTTATATTCGTAAAGAAACGGAGGATCCGATCTCCCTCAGTCGGCCGTGTGGGAAAGGAATCGACGTGGAGCAAGTCGTTTCTGGCTCGCAGCCGGACCTCCCGCCCTTCTTCCTCCTGAGGCCGAAAGCTGGCGTAGTCCACCTTCCAATTGGTTGCATAGTCGGGTAGCAGCTTCCCAAGAAAACCAATCGCCGATCCTGAATAGCGTCGCATGACCTCCAGCAGACGCTCCTTGTCGGTTTCAGATCCTTTCTTGAATCCTGTGATTCGGTCCAGGTGGGGACGATAGGCAATGTTCTTATGAAACTGGGCTCCTGTCTGTTTCTGACTCAGAAGAAACTGGAGATCAGCCGGGGGCAGCTGGAAAGGCACGTCCTCGAAAAGGAGGATATTCCCCTCCTCCAAAAGCCGGCAGTAATCCAACGACGAAGCAGACTTCTCTCCTCCCTCAGATGCCTCGACCGGAACGAGTCGCATGCCGAGAGTCTAGAAGTGCACAAACGCCCGAGTCAACCGTCGTCGGCCCGGTGCTGCTTCACCATTGCGATTTCGCTCCTTGGAGCCTGGAGCTTCGTGGCAAGCCTCTTGCCCAGCGTCCAACAACTCCAGGCGAGCAGCCTGCTAGGCGTGCGGTCCCCGCTCCCGAATGATCCTCAGCGCCCGCTCGGGATCGATCTGGACGATCATTTCGGGCTCGATGCGGGTTCCCCCCGGCAGGTCGAGTCCCCCCACGGCACTGCGCGCGTGCCAGCCTGACAGGGATTGATCCCGCCCATCCTCCGCGAACTGAGACATGGGGCCGCCGAAAACGTCATGGAAAACCTTGGAGTATCCGTCGACGATTTCCGGGGATCGGGTGAGCGTACCGCCGCCGGCCGAGTTGATCATGCCCAGGCACTTGACGTAGATCGTTTTGTCCAAGGGTGAAGGACGGTGTCGCGCGTCCGACGTCAAGTGGCAATCCCTTCCAGGAGTGCCAGACGTAGCAGCTGGATCGCACTCAGACTGATTCGTGTCCGATCCGGCCTGCCCCGTCCCGCGATATTGTAGGTCTTTGTTCTGTGATCCCTTCCATCGGTGATGGAAAGATAGGTCGCGCCTCTGCCTAGATTGTGACTGCGCTGGCCGGGCTCGGGCACACCGTGAACGGCAAGTCCCCAGTCCGCTTCTTCGCGGGCACAAACTGCAGAAGCCAGCTGCGCGGCCAAGGCGTTCGGACTGTCTGGAGAGCCTATTTTCTCTCCGCCGGAGCCGGCGGCAAGCAAACGCTCGATGGACCTGGCATCGTTGCAGATGACACCTCCCAGAAAGTGCTCGTCGCTGGCCCGCTGGAGTCGCTCCGCTACCATGCCGCTGGTGACATCCTCATAGACCGCAAGCGTCAGGTTCCGCTCGCGCAGGAGCTTGCCCACCGCCTGTTCCAGGGTCTCTTCATCGGCTCCAAAGATGTGACGTCCCAAGAGGCCCCGCACCTTCTGCTCGACCGGATCGATGAGCCTGTGAGCCGCCTCCATGCTCGAAGCCTTGGCCGCGATCCGAATATCCACTTGGCCGGGATGGGCCAGCACGCCCACCGTGGGATTGCTGGAGTCAGCAATCAGGTGCCCAATCTGGTGGTCTACGCTGCTTTCGCCAATATCGGCAACCTTTAGAATCCGGTAGGTGATTACTTCTGCCAGCTCGAACTTCTTTCTCAGATAAGGCTCCACTTCATGTTCAAAAAGCCACTTCAACTCGTGGGGTACCCCGGGCAGGGCGAAGATCACACCTCTGGGATCCTCCACGATGAAGGCTGGCGCGGTGCCATTCGGATTGTGTACCGGGATGGCTCCCTCCGGGATGTCCGCTTGACGTTCGTTGTTGGCGGTCATAATGAATCCCCGGCTCCGAAACCGCTGTTCGATCTCGTCCATCAGCTTGGGATCACGGACGAGTTTCCTGCCCGTCGCCGTTGCAATGACCTCTCGAGTTACATCATCTTGAGTTGGGCCCAACCCGCCTCCCGTGATGACCACATCGGACCGATCCAAGGCCCTTGAAATCACCTCTTCCATTCGATTCTGGTTGTCCCCTACTACCGTCTTATAAAAGAGGTTGACCCCAATATTGGTTAACCTTTTGGCGATCCAGGCCGAGTTGGTGTCGACGATCTGGCCCAGTAGAAGTTCCGAGCCGATTGCCACTATTTCAGCACTGGCCATGAGGTTACCCTTCGATCGCTATCCAGGAGTTCCGGTCGCCGTGATCATTCAGACTTCCCTAGCTTCATGTTAGTGGGGCCCCCAGCGGTGCTGGCCCCATTCGAGAATCTGGTTATGCACTTAACTCCGGATAGGTGACGGTGGGATAGAGCGAACAGGCTGTCAGGAGACGGTCGAAGAGCTCGGATTCCCAGAAACGACGATTGAAACGGTAACAAAACTCAGCCAGGTAACGTTGAAGGTGCTTGAGGCTGACCGCTTTCTGAGTCCCTTGGAGCTGAGTCTTGCAGTTGGAAATGAGGGTGTGAACCCATGGGAACTGTTCAAAACCCATCCCCACCCACTCGAGCCGGACGCGTTCATGCTGGTAGCCGGCTTGAGCTAAACCGACAAACGCGTGATAGGCGTCGCTTCGGATCTGAGCTCCGGGGTCGATCCTCGCCCAGGCGACCCGCTTCACATTGTCGCTGGTTATGTCATCGACCACATCCAGACTTAGAAACCTCGGCCCCCCGGCTTTCGTTATCTCCACCGCGGCCAGAACTTTGGCCTTGCCTTCGGTCCCTCGTCCTCGCTTGCGACCCCGACGATTTCTCCCTCGTCGTCGGCCTCCAAAGAAAGAGTCATCCAGCTCCACCAGGTGACTTAACTGGTAGCAGTCATTACGTTTGGCCATGGCTTGTCGGATCTTATGTCCCATCATCCAGACCGTCCGATAGCTTCCGATTCCCAGCAGCTTCTGCAGTCCCTTCATCGAGTAGCCCGCTTTGCAACGGCTCATCAAGAAGATGGTCCAAAACCAATATCTCAGGGGCACCCGCGTCTTGTGGAAAATCGTCCCGGCGGTGGAAGAAGCCTGATACCGGCATTGGCGACACTCCATCAATCGCCGGTGCTGCAACCAGTAGCCTCCTTGACCCCCACAACGGGGACAGACAAATCCTTCCGGCCAGCGTTTCTGCATCAGGTAACTCAGACAAGCTTCTTCTGTGGCAAAACGCTCTTGAAACTCCAACAAATTCATCTTTTCGTACATCCACTCACCTCCTGTCTCTCACCTTTTTTACTAGGTGGTGGTGACTTTTTCCGGAGTTAAGTGCATAACCAGATTCGAGAAAGAAACTTTTGGCCGAGGGACGTGGCGGTGGCCTCCGTGCCGCCGTGTTCTTTCCTTCGAGCCTTCGGCTCGAAAAACGGCGGCCCGGAGGCCACCGCCACGGTTTTTGGACAATTGACTGGAGGATTCCCTATCCAACTCTACATCAATAGGGTTACGTCCTTTTTCCATCCAAACCTACAAATGGCGATTCAGCTTAGTCCCGCCCCCAAGGGTTAACAGAGATCTTACTGTTGTCCGGCTCTCTCCTCGGAACTTGGGTTCATCTTGCAGACAGGTCAAGTCGTTCGCGGCTCTGTCGGCTGCAGCTGTATCCGATACTGTTCACTGATCACTTCATCACTGCTCACTATTCAAGCTTCAGCTCAGGTGTTGTCGGGCGTGCTCCGCTCCCTCTACCAATACTCTCAGCTTCCCTCTGGTGATTGGCACCGGCACGTGTTGGAAACCACATTCGGATGCTAGTAGAAGGCGTTCCGGTGAAAAATAGCGCGTCGCTGGCCTTGTCCTCTCTGTGATTTCGCCGGGCGATTCCATCCTGTCGCTTCTTTGATCCAGAACCCCGACGGCGAACTCGCCCTTGTAATCTATCTTGTCCCACAACGCCATCATGTCGTAATCCAGCGTGCAGTGCTCCAACGAGAGCTGGTCGACTGGGGCGATCTGGAAGGCCTCGGCCATGTCCGTGTAGGGCGCGAAGTAAGAGCGCTTGCGGTAGGCGTTTCCTCCACAGATGTGCAGACCGACCCTCACACCCAGTCCCTCGACGGCAGTCTTGAGCACTTCCGCCGCCCAGACCGCGTCTTCCGGAAAAGCCGTCCAGGCGGGTTCATCGAATTGAATGAACTCACATCCTTCGCGGATCAGGTCCCGAAACTCCTGGTTCAGGACCCGGGCGTAGGCCAGTGCCAGCTCCTGATCATTGGCGTAAAGATCCAACCTCTGGTTATCCGAAAACCTGGCCAGCATATGCGGACCGATGCACGTCATCTTGACTTCAACCTCGGGTGGAGCCTGATCCCGCGCCACCCGCCAGTCGTGTGCCAGACCGATTTCCGGATTCTCGATGGGCCCCAGAACCTGGGGTAGCTCAATGCCGAATCCGGTGGGGCCGAAGGCACGGAAGGACATCTGCTCGAAACTGACGCCACCGACTCTCTTCTGCACGAAGTAGTACATGTTTTCACGGCGTCCCTCGCCGTCGGTGACGATGTCCAACCCTGCTTCGACCTGCTCTCTCACAGCCCAGCGAATCACGTCGTCTGCCTCCTGGCGCGATAGCTCTGGCTTTCTCAGGGTATCTTCGGGTTGAACCGGTCGAGGAAAACTACCTGTGACCGTCGTCCGGAAAGGTTTCGTCATCGTCCCTCAATGCCCCTCGGTTGCGTTGAGTCGTGATATCAAATCGTGAGTCTATGTGCAATTGCCAGACTGCTTTGGTGGCGAGCCCTGGTGAAGATCGTATTACCGGAACAGCTCCTCGAGGACTCTCCCCTGAGCCCCGGAAAACTCTGCTCCCAGGATCCTCGCGATGGTCGGAGCCAGATCCAGCAGCCGAACGGTTTCCACGCGATGAGCCTGTTTGACTCCTGGACCCTTGACCAGGATAGCAGTACGCCAAGTCGTCGCCGTTGTATCTAGCCAGCTGATTGGATCATCGCCCCTCTCCTCTCAACGGTTTCCACTGAAAGCGCCTTCCTCACAGTCCTTGTCGCCGCCGGCATCGTCGACGCAGCGAGTGCGAATCACAGGCGGCTTGCCAAAGTTGAACGTGAGCATGAAATCGGCATTTCCCTGCCAGGCATGGCAGCTGGCGCAACCCGTCGATTTACCGGCACGATCCACGTTGGGAGTCTCGCCCGACTTCAATGGAGCTGACTTCAAATAGTACCAATCGCCCCCTTGTGGGAAGTATCCCTCCGCCTGCTTGTACATCACCGTGAGCTCCACCGCCGGCTGCCATACCTCAAGCGGCTGGTTGGGTGTCGGGAAATTGCTGGCGTCTGGCACAAAGCGAAACGGCAGGTTCTCCTTGAGAACAATGGTTCCCGGTGGAAATACCTCCGAATTCGCGAGCACGGCCTCGAGCCCAACATCGTTAACA
Source organism: Acidobacteriota bacterium (assembly GCA_965219005.1). Classification (GTDB taxonomy): domain Bacteria; phylum Acidobacteriota; class UBA6911; order RPQK01; family JAJDTT01; genus CAUZIZ01. The sequence continues at coordinate 3,021,863 of CBDCMS010000004.1, forward strand.
AAGATGCGTACGAAGTTTCCATGCGGACTCTCGCCAGTTACACCCGGACCTTTGCTCCCGTCCGGCTGGCGCAACGATATCTCGAAGTTGTTCCAGGCGTCCTTGGGCCAGGTGCCCCAGTTCTCATAGGGTTTCTCCGTATGTCCGGTGAAAGCGTTGGGACGCTTGCCGTATACGATCTCCAGGACCTCTTCGGGAGAGGGTTTCAGCTCTGGGAACTCCCGACCCTTCTGTACCTCACCCGGTGGAAACTCATGCACCGCATCAGGCGGGAACTTGGCCCTGCGCACAAACCAGCTGAAGTCCGCCAGATTAAAGGGATTGCTGGAGCGTGCAAAACTGTGACACCCTACGCAGCTGCTCGCGGTCTGGTTGAAGGTCTCCATGGTGGTGTTACCTAGAAAGGTCTCACCGAGACTCTCAGGATCGAAGGGCAGGTCGATCTCGGACGGATACTGGACTCCCACCAGCTTATAGTGAGCCCACTTCGTCCCCTGGACCGGCTTGCGGCTGTGCACCTTGGCGTTGAACGCCTCGACGTCCCCTGGAATCGGGACCTGGCGAGTAACCTGGGTCTTGGTCTGGTCGGGACAGTACTGGAACGTATTCCGACATTCCGGAACGCAATCCCGACAGCGTGCGTCAATCGGCTGATTCGGATCGGGCGGCATCACACAGTCGTCGGGACAATCCGGGTCGTTGAATGAGGCCTCGGTTATGTTGTCCTCATGTTCGAACGTGGCCCAGATGAAAGGATCGTGGCCCGGGATCTTGTGGACCACGTGAAGTCCAACCAATGCCATTTGCTGTATCCGGCAGGGACTATCGTCCTTCTGGGGGAAGTTAAACCGCTCCCCAGCCGGGTCCAGCAGGACCGCCTCACTGACATGATAGCGCTGACGGGTGTCCTCGAGATTGTCGACCTCCTTCTCCGTCAACTCTCTCCAGGACGCCTTGAGCTCCATCGATCCCTGGGGCCAATTGATAGGAAAAGAGGACTGAACCACAGCGTTATAGAGCTGATTCCCTCGAATATACTCGAACATCAACCGATTCATTCGAACCTCGTAGCGAGCCAACCTTCCCCGGCGATCCAGTAGCACTCCACCGACGGCCTGCAGACGCTCATCCAGGATGTTCTCCTGGGCATGCCCGCTGACCTTGCTGGACATCCGGATGACCCGGTGTCCATCCTTCTTTGGCTCGATACTTCCCTTGCAATCATCCGGCAAAAGGTCGGGGACGTCCCAGTCGGGAGGAACCCCGGCCCCGTCCAGAAAAACATCGTAGGGTTCTTTCCAGGTCTCCCAGACGACAGTTCCCTGATCGCCAAGGCCGGCTGCAGTATCGGGTTCGCCCGGTGTTGAGGAAGTGGGCCAATTCAGGGCGATGAACTGATCCCAGGCGAACTCCAGAAACTGCTCCCTGGCGGCCGGAGATTCGACCGTTTCGGGTATCTGCCAGTTCGCTTCCTTTTGAGTACAGCCGGCTACTGCGAGTAGGATGCCTACACCCAAGAAAAATAGAGGAAAAAGGTCGTGAAAAACAGATCGGTTCGCCGGTCGCTGGCTGTTCACGTCACCTCGGCAATCCGGCGAGTCTCGAATCCAACTTCTTGGTAGCTGTTCTGAGAGGAGGGTCCATCGCTTACCCAGAGCGTCTGACGTCCTAGATCCATCACGATGGAGCACAGAGTCTGAAGCCAACTGGCAGTGTCGGCCTGTGAGGGATCGGCAAGCTGACAGATCGAGTTCCCCCCGTCCGATCGATCGGCGAGCCAGGCCTGCGCCATTTCTGGTGTAACGGGTGAAGATTGTTCCGTCAATTGGGCCCAGCGGAGACCTCGAATCCGGCTGTTTTCGAAACTGCAGGGCTCGTCTTCGTGAAGGCAGTGATTCGTATGCCAGTAGACCTGTGAGGGTGCGAGGTCGGCACGCACTATTCTTCCTGGAGCGGACTCAAAGTTCACCGCCCGGCCACGATCGTCTGCGACCAGGATGTTCACTGTCGCCAACGGGGCGCACTCGGTCATGACTTCACATGCCTGGCCAAGGCTTTTCTGAGCCAGAATCTCTCGCCCCAAAACTACGAACAACTGCTCACCGATGCTGGCTTTCTCGCGGCATCTCAACCCCGCAGCCACGAGTCCCAGTCCATGCTCATTCAGTCCATACTTCCCGGGCTGTCCACACTCGGTCACCATGATGTGGTCTGGAACGTCATCACATCGAGCCACGAAGACAGCCCTGAAATCCATCACTTCGGGTCGCCAGTCCCAGCTTTGTCCCAGCAGCGTATTCCCACTTTGAGATCTCTCCGGGCCCACGAAGAGATTGGAACAGTCCCCCAGTGCTACCGTTTCGAACGTGATTTCATAGCGGGCAGAAAGGACCAGAATATCCTCCAGCGTCTGCCCCGAGCCCTCTGCGATGCCTGCGTATTCGTCGAACAACAGGGGACTCAGCCGATGGGTGGGCTCGATAAAGGCAGCTGCTCGCTGGCGCAATGCTTCGGGTTCCAATCCCAGGTGGCGCCGAAAGAACCATCGATAGAACTCGACGGCCCGTTCAATGGGAGCCTTCAGCAAGTGCCCATGCTGCTGCCCCCGCTGGCGGCTGCTGCCCTTCAACTCGATGAAATGTAGTGTTGACATGAGACTTGCTTCTCTTCGGAACCCCGCGAGTCAACTAAACCAACATCACTCCTGCGGGGAGCGTTGATGGACAATCCTTCCCGACTTTATGACGGTGTGGGGAGTCCGAAGCACTCCGAGGTCTTCCAGCGGATTTCCTTTCACAAGGGTCAGGTCTGCTCGATAGTCCTCTTTGACCTCCCCCAACTTCGGCAGCTTCATGAGAGCTGCCCCCTCACTGGTCACGGTGCGGAGCGCCTCTGCTCTGGACAGACCCGCCTCAGTGTAGGAATCGATCTCGTCGACCAGTGAATTGAAAGGCGTATTGGTGGCCCCGCAGTCGGTGCCGCCGATAATCTTCATACCCAGTCGGTGGAAGTGTCCGGCATTGGTGAAACGTCCTTCGAGTCGCTCCACGGCCGCCACGTCCCCGGGGTTGTGGGCGGCGCCCATTTGCCGGAAACGGCGGGCGGTCTGAAGAGCGCCGTAGACGGTTGGGCTGACGACGATACCTCTATCCTTGATGCGCTGCGTGATCTCGGCATCGTAGCGGTAACGGCCCGGCGCTTCGACATAACTGACATGCTCGATCATGTCAAGATCGGCCTCAATGGCCCGCTCGACGCTTTCAGTGGCGTGGCAATGCGCAGTGATCTGTACGCCGTTGGCATGAGCCATGTCGGCAGCGACTTTCATCAGTTCGAGCGCCAGATCGGCCTCGTGCGGCACCGTGCCCGGAGTCAGGCCGCCTCCGGAGGCCATCAGCTTCACGAAACCGGCGCCCTGTTCGAGGTGCCACTCGATCATTCGGCGCAGCTCGTCGACTGTCGCCACTTCACCACCCAGGAAGTGACAATGTCCCTTGGGCCTCATCAGCGCGTGCCCGCAGCTGATAATGTGGGGGCCCAAAATCTCGTTTCGTTCGACCTGGCGTTGAAACTGGAACATGAGCGGGCCCGGAGCTCCGCAGTCCCGCATGGTGGTGATCCCCGCCTCGATGGCGATTCCGGCATTGCTCACCGCGGTAGCCATCCGCGCATCATCATCGCTGCCGATGTAACTTCCCCTCGGGTCGCCTCCGGCGTCCAGGAAGAAGTGCACATGGCAGTCGATCAGTCCGGGACAGAGGTACAGGCCGGTCCCGTCGATAGTCTGTCCCGACCAATCACTGGGAGCCGGACCCACGGACGCGATCCGATCGCCTTGAATGATCGCGGTCCTTCGCTCCAGAATCGTGCCTCCCCTGACGTCCACAAGATTGGCATCTTGAATACAGAATGAGCTACCCATCCACTTATCTTCTGGACATTCGACTTCGTACTCGCGGAGTCAGAACCACCTTGTTCGACAGGATGATACCATCGCACCTGTTATCCCAATAGGCCTAGTGAGGCATGGCCTCAGACCAACGAGCGGTGTAGTGAGGCTTCGCACCCTATCCCCCAGATGCGCTGGCCCCATTCAAAAAAGGAAACTTCTGCACGAACAAAAGGGGAGGAGTCTGCCCTCGGCATTTTCCCTCGTTGACGCTGCACTCGAGCACTCAGGAATCCGTGAATCCTGAAGGGATTCCGTATTTCAGCCCAGGTTTCTGAACCCTGGGTATCCGACTCCCCCTTTGATTCCAACCCCATCGGCGGTTGCGTACAGACGATCAAACGAGAGGCGTTATTCCGCACCAGGGCTACCCAGGTACGCAACCCGTTCCGGGTTGATTCAGATTGGGGGCGACTCCCTCCCCAGGGTTCGGAAACCCTTATATGTGTTATTTGTTGAAAGGAATTCGGGTCAGAACGTCTGATCCGAGCCGACCACGAGATCGTGAAACCCTCGGTCCGTCGAGACCGGAGCCCAGCGAGATCCGTGGTCGGCCCATTTCATGTCAACCCGAACAGTCGCCTGGGCCTCCGTCAAAGAGAGAGCCCGAATATAAGGAAGGGTCTCCATGAAACAACTCAAAGGTAATCCTATCAACAAAACCTGGATGAGTCAGCCCGCAGCGGGCATTGATGTCAGCAAGGATCGGCTAGATCTGTGTCTGCTGCCACGGGAGGAACACTCGGAGCACTCCAACGCGGGGGAAGGAATCGCAGAGATCCTCCGCCGTCTGGAGGGGATCGCGGGATTGGTCTCGGTGGTGGTGGAAGCCTCGGGGGGTTATGAGAAGCGGGTCCTGAGAGAGCTCAATGAGGCGGGGATCCCCGTCTGTTGCGTGAATCCTCGACAAGCTCGAGACCTGGCGAAGGGTCTGGGAATCCTAGCCAAGAATGATCGTCTGGATGCCCACGTCCTGGGGCGTTGTGGGCAGCTGGGGATTCATCGTATCAGTAAGCAGGAAACCGCGTACTATCAGCAGTTACAAGCCTACAATCGCAGACGCAGGCAACTGATTGAGTGTCGTAAGATCGAGCGGACTCGTCGCCATCAGTATGAGGATCAGGAGCTGCGTCAAGGAGTGGAGCGAATCCTTGGCCTGCTGGATCAAGAACTGAAAGAGGTTGAGCAGAAGGTGGAGGAATTGCTGCGGCTCGATGCCGAGCTCCTTCGGCGCCAGGAGGTGGTGCAAAGCTGCCCGGGGATAGGGGAGCGAAGCAGTCAGATCGTGGTGTGTGAGCTGCCTGAGTTGGGCAGGGTCAATCGCAGAGAAGTCGCTTCCCTGGTGGGATTGGCCCCTTGGGATCAGGACAGCGGCGAGGGACTCCAGCCTCGTGCCATCTGGGGAGGACGGCGTCAACTCCGTAATCAGCTCTACATGTGCACGCTCTCAGCGATCCGACACAATCCGCAGATTCGCACCTTTTACAATCGCCTTGTCGCCTCCGGAAAAGAGCCTAAAGTGGCCCTGATAGCGTCCATGAGAAAGCTCCTCGTCACGCTCAACACGATGGTCAAAAACGATGATCTTTGGAGAGCACCGTTAGCCGCAGAATCTTAATAATGCTTGACAAAACCAACACAGTCGCTGGGCTGGAATACGCAATCCCGTTGGGATTGACCTCGCTTGGTCTGCGACGCTCAAGACCTCAACCCCCTTGGGCCAAGGCACCTGAAACCCATAAGCTGAGGGTCGCGGCTTTTATGTCTTGCGTTCCAAACTTGACTCAAAAGTCACGAAAAACTTCAGACAAACTTTCCTAGTGGTACTCCGGTTCCCTCGATATCCCCAAGGTACTAGATAACGCGGGGATTGTAATGCTGGTGGGACAGCACTACACTCACATCACAAGCTCGCAAGGAGGATTTGCCGAATGAAGTTCGGAAGAGTTGGAGGAGTTCTCTATTTGTGCCTGAGCCACGGTGAATAGCAAGAACCAGGTGGCGAAGTTTTTCCAGGAGTTCTTCGCCGACGACGCGGTGCCCGCAGGACCGATAGCCGGGTCCTTGATCGTGCACAGTGATACCGACGTCGCCGTCACCAGTTTGAAGACCATCAATGGCGTCCAGTCTTCCAGCCTGCCGGCCGGCAGCGTGGGTGGGCAGTAGCTGCACTCGCCTTCTCAACCCCCTTTGGGTTCCCCCAAAGGGCCTTCGGGTTGTCTGGGCTTGATTCGAATCGTTGTGGCAGGACAGATGAGCCACGGTTCCTGGAAGAGTCTAATCGCGCTCCAAACCATTTGCCTGACGTTCGCGTTACTCACCCTCATCGGCTGCGGGGAAGGGACATCACCACCCTATTCACCCCAGGAGGCCCTTCAAACATTCCACCTACCGCAAGGCTTCCGCATCGAGCTTGTGGCCTCCGAGCCCTTGATCGGCGACCCGGTGGCAATGGCATTCGACGCCCAGGGCCGCCTGTTCGTTCTGGAAATGGGCGACTATCCTATGCAGCCAGAACCCCAGGGGAGGGTAATCGTCCTGGAGAACTCCGACGGCCAGGGAGGATTCACCAAGCGCAGCGTCTACGCCGAAAACCTCCCCTTCCCCACCGGCCTGATGCCTTGGAGAGACGGCGTCCTGGTAGCCGCTGCACCCCATATCTACTACCTACCCGATGAAGATCGAGATCTGCGTGCTGACGAGACACGCATAATCCTGACAGGCTTCAACCCGTACAACCCCCAGCTTCGAGTCAATGGACTACTGTACGGCATCGATAACTGGATCTACGGAGCCTACCCCAAGGTGGGGCCCTCCCGGCGCCATCCTAAGCAGTTTGGACAGCCGGGTGAACCGCTTCATTTTCCGGATCATCCAGAGGTCCCGGCCGTCGACGTCTCCAGCCTGGGCACCGACTTCCGTTTTCGACCCGATCAGTTGAAGCTGCAACCGGTATCCGGGAATTCCCAATACGGGAACGCCTTTGACGCGTGGGGCAATCGTTTTGCGTTGTGGAACAACAATCACATCCGTCACCCCGTCATCGCACACCGCTATCTGGCACGCAATCCCTATCTGAGTGTGTCCTCGGCCATGGAGTTTCCCTCAGATCACGAAAACCAGTCCGCCCTCTATCCCATTACCGAAAGCCCCATCTACATTCATGAGTCTCAGGTCGGAAAATTCACCTCCAGCTGCGGGAACTCCGTCTACAATGCCGCCCAATTCCCGGAGAGACTGAGGGGAGCCTATTTCGTCTGTGACCCCCTCCACAACCTGGTGCACAGCGACCTGCTTTCTCCTGCCGGGGCTACCTTTTCCGCAAGCCGAGCCTTTGAGCGGAAAGAATTCCTGGCTTCAACCGACGCCTGGTTCAAGCCCGTTTTCACGACGGTTGGGCCAGATGGAGCCCTTTATATCGTCGACTACTACCGGAAATACATCGAGCATCCCGACTACGTGCCGGAGGGACTAGAAGGCCAATTCGACTTACGCGCGGGAGCCGGCAAGGGGCGTATCTATCGAGTGCACCATCAGAACAGCCAGCCGGCGAAGGAACCAGAACTTCAAAGCGCTGCTGCCGAACAGCTGGTCGAGGCACTTACTCACCCCAACATGTGGTGGAGGATCACGGCTCAGCGCCTGCTGGTGGAGCGGCAGGATGAATCCGTGGTTGCTGCTTTGCGAGATCTGGTTGGAACAGCCAACAAACCCGAGTACCGCATCCACGCTCTCTGGACCCTGGAGGGACTGGGCCAACTGGGATCCGACGTGGTGCTGCGGGCTCTTCGCGACGAAGATGCTACGGTTCGGGAGCACGCTGTTCGGCTTTCTGAGCACGTTGACTCCCCTTCGCTGGTGCCAGAGCTCCTGGATCTGGTAACCGACCCAGACCAGCGAGTTCAATTCCAACTGGCATGTACCCTGGGACTCCTCGCCGGATCAGAATCATTCCGGCCGCTCACCCAGATTCTGACACGCCATCTGGAGGATTCATGGTTTCAGATCGCCATCCTGACTTCAGCGTCCGAGACGGCAAGTCGATGGTTTCGGACGGTCACTCGAGACAGCAACTTTCTCGCCTCCGACACCAAGGGAAAGCAGGAGTTTCTGGGTAGGATCACCGCGATTCTAGGTGCTCGCCAGATCAAGACCGAAGTGGCCGACGTTCTTTCCTTGGCGGCGGGTGGCCCCGACGGCTCCGCTGAGTGGTGGCGCAAGGCCAGCCTGGCCGGACTGGGGCAGGGCTTGAAACAGGGTCAGACAGAGCAGATTCGCCTGGACCGAAGCAGCGAGCGCTCACTTTTCCGGCTGATCCAGTCGTCGTCACCGCAGGTGGCCGCAGCAGCTTTGGATCTGGCCGACAGCATCCTGCTCGCCGACTCGCCGCCGCTCCGCCAGATGGTTCGCGCTGCGGTCGAAGCTTCAAGCAGTCACGCTGAACCAGATTCTAGGATCAACGCGATCCGAGTCATGGCGCTGGATCCGACCGATTCCACCATTCCCGTGCTTGGTCAACTAGTGCGTCCCCAGGAAGCCGGCGAGGTTCAAGTCGCCGCGGCAGAAGCCCTCCTCAAGACCGGGAGTCCCAAGGTGCTCCCTCTCTTGCTGGCGAAGTGGAGAAGCTACACTGAAGCCGTTCGGAAGGTAGTCTGGAACGGGCTCCTCGCCCGCAAAGCTTTCTTGAAGGCGCTGCTGGACGCCATCGGGGACGAAACCGTCCCGGCCTGGACCGTGAGCCGTCCACGAGTCAATCAATTGCTCCAGTCTCCAGATGACGACATTCGTCGCCGAGCCGAGACGCTATTCCGCGATCTGCCACAGGAACGTGGAAACCTGATCGCACAATATCAGGGCGCGTTGTCGGTCAAGGGCGACATTCCCTTGGGTCGAGAAGTCTTTCGAGAGAATTGCAGCCGCTGCCACCGCCTCGACGGAATGGGGAACGAGGTCGGCCCCGACCTGATGGACGTTATCGGGCGTCGACCCAAGAAGTTCTTCCTGACCAAGATACTGGACCCCAACGTCAACATTACACCCGGCTTCGAGACCTACGTGATTGAAACTCGAAACGGAGCAACCGTCACGGGCCTCATTGCCCAGGACAGCCCGACTTCCCTGATGCTTCGACGAGAGGAAGGTGAGGAAGAAACAATCCTCCGGAGAAACATCCTCAAGCTTCGCGTGTCAAGCGTCTCCACCATGCCCGAAGGCCTGGAAGAAGATATCAACCTGAGGAAGATGACAGATCTACTCGAATACCTTCAAAGGCTGGGCACCCCCGGTCCACTGTGATCGAAGTGATGTCGAATCGAATTGGGTTCTCATGTGCCCTGGAGTGAGGTATCCTTTGCAGACACATCTGGCTTGAGTTCACAGGTTTGGGGGCGAATGGCGACGGCGACATCGACGTTTTGGATGCCGTTCTCCTGCTGCAACACATATTCGGAAGCAAACCTCTGGCAAATTGTACGGCTGGCGAATTGTACGGCGGGCCCATAGGAACCCATCCCAGGGCCATCGGACACTTGATCGCTGAGAAAGAACGCCTTTAGGGTAGTGAGAAAGGGAAACATGTTGAAAAGTCGAATGAGCCTTCTGCGTCTTCGGATACCGCGATCTATCCTGATCGCCTGCACTCTTTGCTTTGTCGTCCTGGCTTTCGCGTTGACTTCATCTAGCCACCATGCAGAGGCGATAGAGATCGGAAAACACAACACCCACCTGCTGCCGAAAGGCAAAGAGGCAGATGGGATTATCGGTGACTTTGTACTGCGTGGCCAGAGAATCCATGCTCTGATCAGCGGGGGCTTGCCCAACCGGCGGGCAAACATGATGCACGATCGGGATTCCTCGATTCCTGGTACTCTCTTCGATCTCGATCTGGTGGGAGCCGACAACGACCAGATCACTTCATTCCGTCCCGGGCATCAGAGTGGCCACGTGAGCTACGTAAGAATCCTCACCGCCACTGGAGATACCGCTTCTATCGAAGTGGTGACGACAGCGGCAAAGGGAAATGGCCTCTATACACGACACGTGTACTCCCTGGGCTCAGAATCGCAGCACCTCGAAATCCTCTCGACCTTTCGCAACGAGTCGAGTCAGACAAGAGAGATCGAGCCGTTGCCGATATGGAAATCACCCACAGAATACGAGAAACTAAACCAGTTTTCGGAAGTTTGGCAGGCCGGCGCCATCCGAGTTGGAGACAGCATTGACCCCTTCGACAAGCGCGCCTATGCCTGGGCACCTCTCACCCGGAAAAATGCTTCACCGTTAGAAGAAAAGTTTCAACTGCAGCCGGGACAGGAGAGGAGCTATGCCCTAGCCCTGACAGTGGCTGACTCGCCTCTGGAGGCATTCGGCCTGGCCTCCGGTCTCCTCGGACCCAGCGGTCGGGTCAAAGGTAGCGTGATTGACCGTGCCGGAAAACCTGCCCTTCACGCTTCCCTGTTGGTCTCCGTCAACGGTGTCCAGTTGCCTGCGTATCCCAGTCCTGCGGGGGAGCTGGACTTTCTTCTTCCGCCTGGAAAATACGAAGGGATCCTCATCGACCTGGGAAGGCCGGAGCAGCGGCTCTCGTTGGTCGTGGCCCAGGATGAGACGACGGCGCTCGAGCTCTCACCGCCTCCCGCTTCTGCCGTGTCTTTCCAGATTCGGGACAGCGGCGGTCGCCCCTCACCCGCCAAAGTGCAGTTCCTTGGCATCAAGGGCACCGATACGCCCGAATTCGGGACAAATTACCGGGCTCACGGCTGCGACCACCAGTATCAGACCCACGACGGTGCCTTCACCCAACAGGTCCCCCCTGGCGATTACCTGATCAGAATCACGAGAGGTCCTGAATTCGATCTGGTGGAGCGGGAGGTTCAGGTAGAACCCCAGAAGGAGCTCCGCATCGAGGCTACTTTGACACGCACGGTGGATACTGCCGGATGGATCAGCACCGATTATCACTCCCACTCCACTCCCAGCGGTGACAACCATTGCAATACCCATGATCGCCTTATCAATTTCGCGGCCGAACAGGTGGAGTTCATCCCCACCACCGAGCACAACCGCATCTACGACTGGAATCCCTATATCGAGCGACTCGGTTTGTCCCGCGAGCTGTCCACCATTGTCGGCCTCGAGCTGACAGGGAGAGGCCAACATTTCAATTCATTCCCTCTCGAGTACACACCCCTGACCCAGGACGGCGGTGCCCCGGAATGGCAGTTTGACCCCCGTCTGAACGCGATCGTCCTGAGAAATCTCTTCGACGCGGGCCCGGATCGATGGGTTCAGGCCAACCACCCTCGGGTCGGTGAGGTCTTCAATGACAGAGATGCTGACGGCGTCGGCGACGGGGGTTTCATCGGCTTCGAATCGCTGGTCGACGCTGCAGAAGTCTGGAGCACTGAGATTCTGAACCCCGATCCGACCTACTTTCGGATGCGCAACGGAGAAAGGGTTGAGATTGAAAATCGCACCTTCGGTTGGCTGCAATTGCTCAACCAGGGAAGGCACGTCTGGTGTGTCGCCGTCAGTGATGCGCACCGGGTATTCGGGGGTAGCGGAGTAGGAGGATGGCGAACCTACGTCCCCAGTTCCACCGATGAGCCCAGCGACATCGATCCAACTGAGGTGATCCGGAACTCCAAGGCCGGACAAATGATGATCACGAACGGACCCTTTCTCGAAGTAGCAACGGATCAGGGACTGCCGATCGGTTCCAGACTGACCTCTCCCGGCGGCGTCACGCTTCGAGTGCGGGTCCAGACGCCCAATTGGATTGATATTGATCGGGTTCAAGTTCTTGTCAACAGCCGTCCACTTCCGAAGCACAACTACACGCGTTCTTCACATGGACAGTTGTTCCAGAGCGGTGTCATCAAGTTTGAGCAGCAGATCCGCGTCGACTTGCCCCGGGACGCCCATCTGATCGTGGTCGCCAGCGGTGAGTCCAGCACCCTGGAAAAGGGATGGGGCCGCAGCCCAGAAGCCCAGATGCCGCCGGTTGCATTTACCAACCCGATCTATGTGGACGTAGACGGAAACGGCTTCCAGCCGAACGGCGACACCTTGGGTCATCCTCTGCTGGTTGCGATGCAGTCCCCCTGACGACGGGGCTGCAAGAGCTGGCAGCTTTGAGGTCACATAAAGCTGAAAATACTAAGTTCTTTACTCCTGCTCCTGGCGGTACTGCTGGCACCGTTGGACGTGAACCTGGCATCGCAGACAGAGGAAAACGACCCGGCCTCTCCAGAAGGCCGCTTCGATCCCTCCCTCTACGAGTTCGTGAAACGATTCAAGTCGCTCGGCGAGGGAGTCCATGGGGCTGGTGACAGGGTGGGCCCATCTCCGCAGGAATCGATCGACCTTTTCCGGCTAAGCGACGGTCTCAAGATCGAAGTTATCGCCAGCGAGCCCTTGATCCGTCAACCCCTGTATCTGCACTTCGACCACAGAGGGCGCTTGTGGGTGGTTCAGTACATTCAATACCCATTCCCAGCCGGGCTCACAATCTTGGAGTACGATCGATACCTGAGGGCCGTCTTCAACAAGGTCCCTCCGGCTCCGCCCAACCACGACCGGGGTGCCGACAAGATCACTATCCTGGAAGATACCAATGGGGACGGCAGTTTCAACTCCCACAAGGATTTCGTGAGCGGACTCAACATAGCCAGCAGCGTGGCCATCGGCCGAGGTGGAGTGTGGGTGCTGAACCCTCCCTACCTCCTCTTCTACCCTGATCGCAACCAGGACGATGTACCCGACGGCGATCCCGAGGTGCACCTTTCCGGTTTCGGCCTGGAGGATACCCATGGGCTAGCAAACAGCCTGGTTTGGGGACCGGATGGATGGCTCTACGGCGCCCAGGGGAGTACCACCTCGGCCACCATAGAGGAAATCAAGTTCCTCGGCCAGGCCGTCTGGCGCTACCATCCCACCGAGAAGCTGTTCGAACTCTTCGCCGAGGGTGGGGGCAACACCTGGAGCCTGAGCTTCGACAGCAAGGGTCGACTTTTCTCTGGAACCAACCGCGGAGCGGCAAGGGGAGTTCACTACGCCCAGGGAGGATACTACATCAAGAGCTTTTCCAAGCACGGCCCACTCACCAATCCTTTTGCCTTTGGGTTTCTCGAACACATGGAGCACGAGGGCTATGGCGAGCGCTTTTCCCAGAGCCTGGAGGTTTACGAAGGGGGTGCCCTTCCCGGCTATCAAGGCCAGACGATCGCCGGTATGTCCTTGACCAACAGGATGCAAGCGAGCCGGCTGCTCCCCCAGGGTTCTACTCTTCGGACGGTCGATTCAGATGCAATCGTCCTAACTGAAAATATCTGGTTCCGACCGCTGGACACAAAAGTTGGGCCCGATGGAGCCGTCTATATCGCCGACTGGTACGACTACCGTCTGAGTCACCTCAGCCCCTTCGACACCTGGCACAAGGACAGCGGCAGGATCTACCGCCTCAATTCCAAGGGCGCCGCACCCTTCAAGCCTTTTGACTTGTCCGGCCTGACCAGTCAAGAGCTCATCGATACCCTTTCACACCAGAACCGATGGTTTCGAGCCCAGGCCCTCCGGGTGCTGGGAGACCGAAGGGACAAGGACATGATTCCCCAGCTGAAGAGGCTGGTTCGGGACCATAGGGGACAGCTGGCTCTGGAAGGATTGTGGGCACTGAACGCCAGCGGAGGATTCGACGAGGCCTTCGCCTTTGAGCAGCTCGATCATCCCAATGAACACGTACGAACCTGGACCGTGCGTTTGTTGGGAGACTCGAGGAAGATTTCCCATCGTCTCCGGAAGAAGCTCGTCCATCGGGCGCGGACGGAAAGCAGCGCGGTGGTGCGTAGCCAACTGGCCAGTTCCTGCAAGAGACTGCCCACCGACGACTCCCTTCCCGTCCTTCGCCAACTGATGCTGCGCCCGGAGGATCAAGAGGACCCGCATATTCCCCTCCTCCTCTGGTGGGCCCTTGAAGAGAAGCTGGAGGATAACCTCGACTCTATAGTGGATTGGTTCGACGACAAGGAATTGTGGCAGGCTCCCCTCTTCAGCCAGAGCATCGCACCTCGCCTGGCACAACGCTACTCTTTCGAGCTGGGCGATCGGGTGTTCTACGACTTCAGTGATGACTATCAGGCCGTGTACTCTCCTTGGAAGTCCAATCACACACCCTCGATCAGCCACAAGAATCTGGTAATCTGCGCCCGCCTGCTTCACCTTGCTCCCACTCCTGAAGCTGTGGATCGCTTGATCGAGGGCATGGAGGAGGGACTGAGGGGCCGGGTGTTGAGCTTGGTTCCCGACGAGCTTCAGCGGGAGATCTCCAAGCTCCTGGTCGAAAAGCCCATGTCCCCGGTTTTGAACAGCCTTGCACTGCGGACCGGAAACAAGGGCAAGCTGCCAACCGCACTCGAAATGCTGGTTGACTCCTCGACCTCGGAATCCGAAAAAAGGAGCCTCATCGGTGCACTAGCCGATCTGAAGGCTCCGGAAGCAGTCCCGGCCTTCCTGGCCCTGCTGCGACAGGAGCAGTCCGACCTCATCAAGACAGAGTTGCTTACTGCCTTGCAGCACTACGAGGATTCGAAGATCCCGGCCGCTATCGTAGCCTCCTACCAGAGCTGGAATGGACCACTCCGCCGCACTGCCAGGGAGGTCTTGATCAACCGGGTCTCCTGGGCGCGGTCGCTGCTGGACTCGATCAGGCAGGGTCTCTTCCCGGCAGAAGAGATCTCTGTGCGCGAGCAGGAAACCATGCGAAGACTCGGCAATGCAGGGCTCAACGAAGTCATTGCGAGTACCTGGGACGAAAAGGATGGTGGAGAGCTCGTACTGAACGATGCTCAGCGCGCACTTCGCGAGTTGGGAGAAAGGCAGTACAACGCAAGCTGTGGGAATTGCCACCTGGCATCGGGAGACGGAATGCGTAAATCCCTGGTGAACTCTAGATGGGTACTGGGACCCGAAGAGAGCCTGATCCGCATCACGCTCCAAGGAAAGCAGGGCAAGGAACTGATGCCCTCCTTTGCCTCTCAATTGGACGACGAGCAACTCGCTTCCATTCTGAGCTACATCCGCTCAGAGTGGGGTAACCGCGCAGATCCTATCGAGGCTTCGAGCGTCGGCCAGGTCCGTAGCGAGACCGCCGGCCGCGCCCGGCCGTGGAAGGAAGAGGAACTGGATCAGTCGACGCCTTGACCTGAGCGCGCAGGCCTCGGTAAGTCCAAAGAAAATGGCTGGGATCATCCCCTCGTGAGGAGGGACGTCATGAACTACATCGACTCTCATGTGCATGTCTGGACTGATACCTTCGATCACTATCCTCTGGCTCAAGGAATTAGAGTTGAGGACATGGAGACCCGCCGCTTTCTTCCTGAACACATCCTGGCACACGCGAAAGCAAGCGGCGTCACGAGAGTCACTTTGGTACAAATGAGTTACTACCAGACCAACAACCGCTACATGTTGGACGTCATTAAGGCAGCTCCACAAACCTTCCGCGGAATCGCAATCGTGGATTTCTCATCTCCCGAACTGGCCCGACAGATGCAGAGCTTGAAATCCCAAGGCGTGCGCGGATTTCGCATCGTTATCCTGGACAAGTCGGCGGCATCGAGGCTCGAGAAGGGTCACTTCAACTCAGATGTTTCAAAACGCAGCCCATCCGGAACTGGCACCCTTCATTCGTCGAGTCTACGACGCCTTTGGACCAAAGCGGCTAATGTGGGCCTCGGACTGCCTCTTTCAGATCCCCAACGGGCCCTACGAAGATAGCATCGCGCTGGTTCGTGATCGGCTCGATTTCCTGTCCCCCGAAGACAGGGAATGGATTCTGCGCGGGACGGCGGAAGCAGTGTTCTTCAACTGAATTTCATCCTAACGGTACCACCGCAGCTGAGAAATAAACTTCCCGAGCCATGGGAGCCTGAAGCGCAAGCGAGGGGTTGGAGACCTGAGAGATGTGTCACCAAGAGGGACTCTGATCCGAGACAAGAAAAGAGCCGCGGACAAGCTTAATCGTCGCAGGGGGCGACCATGTCCCGAAGCGAGAGGAAACGGCAAGATCTTACCGTCCTCCTCATATCCTAAGCCAGCCAAGGGACATGGCTGGGGCTGCGCTTCTCCATCAATGATCGCCTCCACTTCATTTCTCATGCTGGGAGGCTGAGATGGTTTAACCTGCTCTTCCCCAGGCTTCCCGACTGGGATGAGTCGCATTCGAAGAGTCTAGGAGCACGAAGAAGTCCAGCCTTGGATCTGGTTCTCTCGACTTACGGTTCCGATCCAGTTTCCCCTCCCTCAAACACTAGGCATGAGGGCCACGCTCCTGGATGATTCTCAAAGCAAGCTGGGGATCGATCTGGACAATCATCTCGGGCTCAATCCGGTATCCTCCGGGCAGATCGAACCCCCCGACGGCACTCCGTGAGTGCCAACCTGAAAGAGATTGATCCCTGCCATCGTCTGCAAACTGAGAGAGCGGTCCGCCGAAGATGTCATGAAAGACCTTGGAGTATCCGTCGACGACCTCGTGTGAGCGGGTCAGCACCCCACCGCCGGCCGAGTTGACCATGCCGAGACATTTGACACAGTACCAGACATCGTTCAGCGTCCCCAGAGGATGGAGTCCCCAGTGCAGACAACGGATGTGCTGGATACCCGCCTCGCGACCCGCCTCGATCCCCGTCTCGACCTCCGCATCCTCGTTGGTGACAGCTCCCATGCCACCGCCCGTGCCGGAAAGAAAGGCCAGACCCGAGGGGGTAAAGGTGACTTGGGCAAGATTCTGCACACCTGGAGGCGGAACTGCGTCTTCCTTCTGCCCCAGATCGACTCCCAGTCGACTGATCCTATCGTAGACATCAAAACTCCTCTGCCAACTCGAATTCAGTTCTACCATCGGTTTCCTCCGTGCATGATTCTTGATATGGATGACGAGACAGCCCTGGATCTAATGCCCCATTTGACTCACATCCGATGACTTTATCCCGAACTTCTCACGCTCAACCTACTGCGGCGAGCTGCGTTACGCTCCCTCAGCGTCCTCGACCTATGCTAGCCGAGGAGAAGCGAACTCAGGACCTGGCCGCCTGGTCCCAGACCCGGAGGAAGTTCTCTCCCAGGATCTTTCGGATGTCCCGATCGCTGTATCCCCGTTCCACCAGGCCCCGGGTCAGGTTCGGCCATTTGGATCGGTCTTCCAGGTCCTGCACGCCCTCGTTGTCGGAGGAGACCGCCACATGGTCGATTCCGGCTACTTTGACAGCATGGTCGATGTGGTCTAGGAAAACGTCGATAGGAGGCAGCTGGATTTTCTCTACGTAGGAATGTGAATCCAGCGTATTCCTCATTGCGGCGGCCAGCTCGAAGGGATCGGAGAATTCTTCGGCCAGGCGCCGATCCCGGTCCGAGTAGTCGGGGAGGAAGCTGCTCTTCATCATGTCGTCCAGGGTTTTGGTATCCAGGTAGGAGGGAACGGTGAAGATTCCTACCACGCCCCCGTTCCCGGCCAGGGCCCGCAGCATCTCGTCCGTAAGGTTGCGTTGCACCCGGCACAGAGCCCGGCAACCGGAATGGGTGGCGATGACCGGTCTGGAACTGGTACGGATCGTGTCCCAGAAAGCCTGATCCGAGGCATGGGAGACATCCACCAGCATCCCGATCCGGTTGCACTCCCGAACCACCTCTCGGCCGAAATCATCCAACCCGGACTTCGGGTTCAGCTCCCCGCTGGAGTCAACCCAGCTGAAAGCCGCAATATGGGTCAACGCAAAGACCCGGATCCCCATGCGGTGATACATCCTCAGGACGGCCAGATCGTTGTCGATCCAGCCCGCGTTGAGCATGGGGATCACCGCAATCTTGCCGGCTCGGACTATTCGCTTCACGTCAGCCGACCGAAGGGCCAGCTCCACGGCATCCGGGTGCCGCCCCACGGTCTGCAGCACCTGGTCGACGCGCTGCAGGACCCGCTTGACCACCTCCGGGCCGTCAAACAGGTTCTCGATAATGTTCTTGCCACCTGGGGAGGATCGATGATTCCTTCCCGGGCATCGCTCACGAACAGTTCTTCGACACCCATTCCGTGGACGATGACCTCCACCTGCCCTCTTCGGAAGTCTTCCAGGTACAGGCTCCCGTAGGTGTCGATGACGATGGCTTCCCGGTGCAGCTGGGCCGGGTCTACAGCCCCGGCAAATCCAGCTGAACGTTCTCCCCGGGTGGATCTGCCAGCCACACCCAGGGCGAGGGCCGAAAGAGACTGTTTGAGAAAGCCACGTCGCTCCATAGAAAGAACCTTCAACCGACCTTCCTCATATCCACTTCGGATCCGAGTTTCTCTGAGGTCCGCATGAAGCTACCAACCTTCCCCCATCGGAGCAAGCACCTCTTTTCATATTTCTAACGATGTCCCTACCAGGCGCTCCTGCGTTCTTCTGCAAAACCCGTTGTTTTTGTCCTTCCTGTCAAGCCAAGCAGGTGGCCGATCTCCTGCAGACGCCGTTTCTGGGTCGGACCATCTGACTTGAGATTCGGACGTAGCTTTGGTCTCCAGACCGAAGTATCCTTCTTTCTCCCAGCTTCTGGCTCGACGCACGGCTGGAAGTGGGACTGATCTGGAACTTGAATAGGCGTTGTCTTCACTTCGGCGTTCGCATGTTCGGTGTTCTGCGGTTTGTGATTCAGCCTTTTTCCTTGCTTTGGATAAGGCAACCGGTGGAAAGGCTGAACCGCAGAATATCGAACAGGCGAATTTCGAAGGCCGGAAGAAGACAAAGGGGAGGTCGTCTGGGGTTCACTGCTCGTACAGAAGTTTCGTCCTCGAATGGGGCCAGTGTTCCTGGGGGTCCCACTGATCTGGAACGTGAAAAAGGAGTTGCAAGTTGCAGATCGCTTGTACTGGATTTTCTTTCGTTGCAAGAGAGAAAGAGGAATATTTCCGATGATTCCCTCAACGCTATTGGTGGTTTTAATTCTGCTGACTCTCAACTTCCCCGTCTGGGCCCAGAGCGCCGAAACCCTTTCCAACACAGCCGGGCTGCAGTGGAAGGACGACCTGTCGGCCCGCATGGTTGCCGGTATCGATCGCTTCCTGACGCAAGAGCTGACGGACTCGGTACAGACCCGACAGCGCTACTGGAGCCGCGATTTCTCGTCCGCTGAAGCCTACAACGAATCGCTCGAAGCAAATCGACAGCGCTTCCGAAGAGTTATCGGCCTTGTCGACGCGAGGCTCTCTGCTGGAATGGAACATTTCAGTCCTTACGGCAGCCCGCCGCTGCTGGTCGAGACCGACCAGTATCGAATCAGCCGGGTCCGCTGGCCCGTACTCGACGGCGTCTTCGGTGAGGGCCTCCTGGTCGAACCCAAGAGGGAGCCGCTGGGGCAGGTCGTGGCCCTGCCTGATGCAGATAACACCCCCGAACAACTCGTCGGTCTCAGTCCCGGAATCCATCCCCGATCGCAGTTCGCCCGGAGAATGGCCGAAAATGGTTATCGGGTCATCGTGCCAACCCTCATCAACCGCTCCAGCCGATTCTCTGGAAACCCGGATTTGAACACCGATCGCCTCAAGATGACCAACATGCCCCACCGCGAGTGGCTCTACCGCATGTCCTATGAGATGGGCCGCCATCTGATTGGTTACGAGGTGCAAAAGGTCCTGGCTGCAGTGGATTGGCTGCAAGAGGAATTCGGTGGCAAGGCTGGAATAGGCATAGCCGGCTATGCGGAAGGAGGCCTGATCGCACTCTACTCAGCGGCCCTGGATACACGTATCAGCTCCTGCCTCGTGAGTGGCTACTTCGGACCCCGGGAGCGTGTCTGGGAAGAGCCCATCTACCGGAATGTCTGGTCCCTGCTGCATGAATTTGGAGACGCCGAGATTGCCAGCATGGTCCTTCCTCGTAATCTGGTGATTGAGCACAGCGCGACTCCCATGATTGAGGGTCGGCCTCCTGCCCAGAGTTGGCAAGCCAACGCCGCGGCCCCGGGACGTCTGGCGACACCGGCTGCGGCAGCGGTCAAGCTTGAGTTCGAACGCCTGGACAAATGGCAGCAGCAATTGCCCACCGATCTGAATGACTCCGCCAAACTGATTCCTTCGGTCCCTGAGGAACCGGTTGGACCTGGTTCGACTGCTGCTCTGGATGCGTTTCTGGCGGGTCTGACTCAAGCTGGAGGCATCGGCACCGAATCGGCGCAAACACTTCCCCAACCAGTCACCGCCACATTCGATCAAGAGGTCCGCCAGAGTCGCCAGCTGAAAGAGATCGAGAACCACCTCCAGCATATCCTCCGTGTTGCCACCGTCGCTCGCGATAAGTTTCTGCTGGAGAAGGTTCCGTACGATTCCGCCGATCGGTTTGCCGAGGGGACGAAGTCCTTTCGGAAATATTTCTGGGAAGAGGTCATAGGCAAGGTCGACCATGCGATGTTACCCCCGAATCCGCGAAGTCGCCTTCGCTATGACCGACCCCGGTGGACAGGCTACGATGTGGTCCTGGATGTCTGGCCCGACGTCTTTGCCTGGGGCATTCTTCTGATCCCCAAGGATCTGAAGCCTGGAGAGAGGCGACCCGTGGTCGTCGCCCAGCATGGACTCGAGGGTTTGCCCAAGGATGTCATCGAAGAAGAGAGTCGCAGCTTCCGCGCCTATCAGGCTTTCGCTGCCAGGCTTGCCGACCGCGGTTTCATCGTCTTCGCTCCCCACAATCCCTACCGCGGCCAGGATCTCTTTAGAGTCCTTCAGTTCAAGGCCAATCCCCTGAAGCTTTCACTCTTCTCCTTCATCGTGGGCCAGCATCAACAAATCATCAACTGGCTCAAGACTCTATCTTATGTGGACCAGGACCGGATCGCCTTCTATGGCCTCAGCTACGGAGGCAAGACCGCGATGCGAGTGCCCGCTATCGTGGAGGACTATTGTCTGTCCATCTGCTCCGGAGATTTCAACGAGTGGATCTGGAAGAACGCTACGGTCGACTGGCGCAACAGCTACATGTTCACCAAAGAATATGAGATGCCCGAATTTCGTCTGGGGATCACCTTCAACTATGCTGAAATGGCCTATCTGATCTTCCCTCGCCCCTTCATGGTGGAACGGGGACACCGAGACGGCGTCGGACTGGATGAATGGGTGGCCCACGAGTATGCGAAAGTGCGCCGTCTCTACGACGAGCTGGGCCAGGGCGACAAGACTGAAATCGAGTTCTTCAACGGAAACCACGAGATCAACGGGAAAGGGGCATTCGACTTCCTCCACCGGCACCTCGACTGGCCCCAGCCGTGACGCACTTGATCCTCTCGGGAACCCTGCCATGCGTCTAGAAGGCAAACGTGCAGTCGTCACTGGAGCAGCCCATGGAATTGGCCGAGCTACGGCCACTCGATTTGTCCAGGAGGGTGCCAAGATTGTCATTGCCGATCTCGACCTGGAGGCTGGCGAGGCTGTGGCTGCGTCGTTGCGCGCCGCTGGCGGGCAGGCTGAGTTTGTCGCTACGGATGTGACAGATGAAGATGCAGTCGCCCAGCTGGTGACCCAGGCCGACTCCTCTCTTGGAGGGATCGATGTCTGGATCTTGGAGGGATCGATGTCTGGATGAACAACGCCGGTGGGTCCTTGACCGAAGAGCTGTTGGACACCGAGCCAGGTGCCTGGGAGGCAGATTTGAAGCTGAACCTGACCAGCCACTACTTGTGCACACGCGCCGTTGTCCCCGTAATGATCCGTTGCGGCGGGGGTAGTCTGATCAACGTTTCTTCGGTCAACGGACTGTGGGCCATCGGTGAATTCGGCTACAGCACCGCCAAGGCAGGTCTGATTTCCTTCACCAAGAACGTGGCCGTCTCACATGGTTCACAGGGAGTTCGAGCCAACGTGATTTGTCCCGGCACCATCGACACCGAAAGAGGTGGAGACTATTGGGACGAAAGGGCAGGATCCAAGGATAAACTGTTGAAGTGGTATCCATTGGGACGTCTTGGCCAGCCTGAGGACATTGCCTCGCTGGCCGTCTACCTGGCATCGGACGAGTCGAGTTTCATGACGGGTTCCACCCTCGTGATCGATGGAGGGTTGACCGCAGGATCAGACCTGTTCGGGAAGGTCTGAGCCTGGGGAGGCCCCTTCGGCAACTCGTCACAGGCGGTGTCGAGTTGCTGACCGCGCTCGGAAAACAAGCGTGATGCTTCGCTTTGAGATGAGTTCAAGGGCAAGACCACGACTCAAATTTTTCCTGCTTCTATCCCACCGGGGAATATCCATCTTCCGCTCCCGGGCCGCCCGAGAAATCGACGAGCTGAAGACCTACGAGCGGAAAACCGGCTACGAGTTCTGAAACCAGTGGGCGTCTGTCTGGATTGAGTCTATCCAAGTGGTGTCAACCGCTGGGACACTAGCAAGTCCTCTGCAGGGCATTGTCAAGTTGATGTTGGCGCGATTGGGAACCGGAATACACTCCGGTCCAGCTCCTCCTCAGCGGATTCCTCATCGAAGGTCGGTGGCTGGAAGGCCTTCAACGGCTGATGGGTTGGGAGATTCTCAGATAGGCAAAGAAATCCCTCAGTTCCTGATCATTCAATCCCTCGAGCAGTCTCTCCGGCATGAGGCTGCGTCCCATCGGTTCGATCGACTTCACATCCTTGAGCTCTACCACGCTATCCTCGCCCGCCATCCCGCGCAGAACCACAACCTGCGTGTTCTGATCGGTCAGAAAGCCACTTAGCGTGCGGCCGTCCCCCGTCACCAAGGTCACGTACTCGAAGCCCTCGCGGATCTCCGCATTGGGGTCGATCAGGCTGATCAAGAGCGTCTCCAGATTCCCGCGCTGGTAGGGCGTCAGGTCGGGACCGCTGCTGCCACCCTTGTGAAACAATTTGTGGCAGGCGGCACATCGTTTGGTGTAGGCCGCCTCACCGGCATAGGGATTACCGGTCCCCTCGGCCAGAATGTCGCGCAGCTCTTGGATCTGTCGCTTGGAATCGGCGGAATTGAGGTTTTCTCCAGTACCTAGCTTTTCCTTCGCAAGCCTTGCGATCGCCTTATCCGGATGTCTCCTCAGCCGCTCGGCAACATCCCTCGGAATGAGTTTCGGCGCGACTTTGCCGCTCGAAATCCCCTGAGCCAGTTGCCGGGTCCATTCCGCGCGACTAAGCATCAGGTCGAAGAAAGCCGGCCTGACTTCTTCCGAATACTTTGAAAACCGAGCCAGCACCCGCTTGCCAATCGTGGAGTCGCTGAAGGAAGATAAAGCCCCCAATGCCGCCCGTTGAAGTCGTGCATCCACAGCCGTTCCGGAAACCTCAAGCAATGGCTGAAGGCTTTGGCTGGCCTTGACTTCGCCTAGCGTGCGCGCCACCGCGATGCGGTCGTCAACTTCGGCTTCGGGGTTCTCCAGTAGCTCAATCGCGGCGCCGGCAGCACCGGCATCACCAAGTCGGACCCGCAGTTCCAATGACGAGCGGCCGCTGTCTACCAGGGCATGCGCCAGTTCATCCGGCAACCTGCCCATGGGGCGCCCCGCATAGGCCAGCTCAAATCCCTTCAACAACTGATCCACTTGCTCTTTGTTTTGCGCTAGCTCGAGCAGGCGCGCGCATCCCCGCAAATCGCGGTCCTTTCCCTTCAAAGCCAGAGCACGCATCAGCCGCCGCAGAATCTGCGTCACCACCATCGGTTCCCGCCGGAAATCGGGAGCTTCAAACAAGGCCATCACGGCCTCGCGATCCCGATCCAGATTGGCCTCCAGCACCCACCAGGCGGGTAGCGCAAGATACGGATCATCGAGGTCTTCCTCGTGCCTTAGCACGGCGGTTACCAGCGCCATGGCCTGATCCACCGGCAGACGCCTGGCTGAACCTGCCATCTGGGATCGCACCTCGGCTTCGGTTTCGTGACCGGCCTGCACCAGGATGGCCTGGAACAAGCGATCAGGAACCCGCTGGGGTCCATCCCTCAGTTCGCTCAGGCTGTCGACCAGTCCAAACGTGGAACGTTCATTGGCAAAGCCGACGTCATCGCAGATCAACCTGACGGCCCAGTAGCGGACGGGCGGATAGCCATGTCGCAATGCCGCCAGCGCGGTCTCCTGATCCAAGCCAAAGGCCTGATACAGAGCCCACAGGGCATTCAGGGATTGTAGATCTTCCCTGCCCGCGACCAGGTGCCGCAGTCTGGGCGCAGAATTCGGGTCTTTTCGCTCGCCCAACAACCTGACCGCAGTCTGCCGATGCCATCGGTTCGGGTGGTCCAACAAGTCCATCAATTGCCCCGTGGACTTGGCGTGAAGGTTCAGGTCCCGCTCCAGTGGCTCCTCCTTTCCACGCAACCGGAAGATGCGTCCGGTGGTGGGATCGATCTGGCTTTGATAGTGCTGTCCGTGCGCGATGTAGTGGTTGTAGAAGTCAGCAACCAGGACCGACCCATCCGGAGCGTTACCGATAAATACGGGACGAAAGGCGAAATCATCTGAGGTCAGTACCTTACCCAGATCGCTCGTCCGGAAGGTGGCCCCTACCGGGATGCGTTTACTGGCGATCACAAAGTTATGGAGGGGATCAACGCCAAAAAATGAACTGTGATACTTGCTCGGGATCGCTGTCGATTCGACCAGGGTGGCGAAATGCGTGAACCGCTTGACGTCCTGTTCGTTTGCCATTTTCGGCAGATCCCCAAAAGCAAAGGGATTGCGGGGTGGTCCGAATTTGTTCGGCGCCCTGCCCTGCATCAGATGCATTCCACCCTGAACGAAGTGCCAGCCGCGAGATTGCCCTCCGTTGTGCCCGGTAAAAAGGCGACCGCCAGCATCGAGCTCTAGACCGAAGTTGTTGCCGCCGCCCTGGGCGAACAGATCGAAACGCTTCGTCTCAGGGTGATAGCGCCAGACCATACAACCCTGGTAGTAGACCCCTGGGGCATCCGGTGGGTCAATGCCCGGGCGTGTCACATGACAACTGCTTCCGCTGCCCTGGGTCCCGTAGAGCCAGCCGTCCATTCCCCACACCAGCCCGTTCGAGACAGCATGGGAGTCCTCCAATCCGAATCCCTGCAGGTGGACAACGGGAGGTCCATCCGGGATGTCGTCGAAATCCTTGTCGGGATAGAACAAGAGGTAGGGCGTGTGCATCACCCAGACACCACCCCGACCACGAACGGCTGCGTTGGCCATGTTCAGGCCTTCCTGGAAAATCTTGTGTTTGTCGTATTTGCCGTCGCCGGTGGTGTCCTCGTGAATGGAGACAATATCGCGCCCGCGATCGTGATGGGGCGGCGCCGGTGGAGTCTTGTCGTAATGCGAGCGAAAATAGCGATCTCGGCTGATCATCTTCAAACCGGCCGGGTAGGGATACTGCCGATACTGCGAAACCCACAAGCGCCCCCGGGAATCAAAGCTGAAATGGGTGGGCTGTGCTACCAGTGGCTCCGCCAGCATCAGTTCGACTACCAGATCGTCCGCCGCCTTCATTTTTTCGAAGGATTCCTCAGGCGACAGCTTCTCGCCGTGGACAAACTGCTCTGCCTCGCCCAACACACGGTTTGACTCCTGGAATTCATCGAATGCGGAGGTGAGTGGCCTGGTTTTCAACGCGCCACCAAACGGCGATTTGGTGTCCCCCGTCAGAAACTCCCATTGCCCCTCGAACACGCATTCCATATCGTAGGTCATCAGGAAGGGTGCCTCGCTCAGAAAGCCGCCTTTGCCCTCTGGGTTGTAGACCCTCACCGCCAATTCATTCCAGGCGCTGGGAGACAGGCTTCCCGAGGGAACCTTGTGCCGGTGATTCCCTTCCCGACCATCTTTGAAGGCCGGCGGAAACGCACCCCCACCGCCGATCCGCTTTCCATTGATGTAGGCCTCATGGGCTCCCGTCAGCCCACGAATGTTCAGGATCACCGATTCCCCCCAGAGATCCCGTTCGTGCTGGGAGAAGAATCGGTCGATCGGCTTGAACCAGGTTCGATACCAGGCGTAGCCCCGAAAGCTCTGTTCACCGGGCACCGAAACGGAGGTCCAATCCGCGGCGGTGATTTGAGCCACGGCGAACAGGACAACGACTAATCTGATTGTTGATCGGCTCATGACAGGGAATGCCTCTGATTACTCGAGGAAAGCCAGCCAGGCGAGAACTTCAAGGCCACGTCAAATCACGCCAACCTCACAACCTCTCCGGTTCTGGCGGATTCCTCGGCGGCCAGGCAGGCCCGCACTGCCTCGAGAGACTCCTGGGGCGTAATCACCTCGATCGGGGTCCCATCAATGATGCTGCGCACGAAGTAGTTCAACTCTTCCCGAAGCGCTCCCGAACAAGCGCCGTGGATGTCCGGCCAGTAGGTCGTGTCTGGACAACGGACGCCCTCCCCGTCAACGATGGTCAGATTCGGATGGGTGTCATGGACTTGGATGGAACCCTCCGTACCGATCACCTCCATGCGCTCGTCGATCTGGAAAGGCGTTTTCTCGGGCAGACACCATACATCCTCGATCACGCCGGTGGCTCCATTGTCGAACCGGTACATCGCGTGGCCTACGTCAGGATATTTGTGTCCGTGAACTTGCACCGTCTGCGCGTAGGCGCTGATGATCTTGGCGCCGCTGAACCAAAGCATGAGATCCGTATCGTGGACGCCGTCCCCGATGATCGGCCCGATCTTGTCCAGCACCTGAGACCCGATCCAGGCGGGAAGGTTGCGACGGGCGTAGAGAGCCACTATTCGGCCGATCTTCCCCTGCTCCACCGCCTGTTTTGCGGCTGCATAGCGAGGATTGAAACGGCAGATGTGACCCACCATGAACTTTTTGGACGAGGCAGTCGCCGCATCGACTATTTCCTGGCAATCCGCCACGGTCGAGGCCATGGGCTTCTCCAGGAAAACGTGTTTGCCTGCCTCGAGCGCGGCTACGGCGGGGTCACGATGTTGATCCCACATGGTCGTGATGCTGACGCTGTCGAGCTCGGGATCCTCCAACATTTTCCGATAGTCAGTGAAGGTCTTTTGGGGTTCGAATCGTCCGGCAACCTCGGCGAGGCGTTCACTGCTACGGGTGCACAAGGCGTAGATCTGTGCTCCGGGGTTGCCGACCAGCGCCTCCAGATGCTTCTCTCCAAACCAACCCAGACCGATGACTCCGTGTCTTGTCTTGTCCATGGTGTTTGTTCTCGTTGCAGTTCTCAGGTTTCAGATTGGTCGGCCGGAGCCCTGAATCATTCAGGAGGAAACTTTGCAAGACTTCAGGGGCTATCGTCTACACCGAGGGTGTTATTGTGTGTAGCCCAGGGTTGCGATGCGAAGCGAGCTACCCTGGGTCTAGATCGGTCAAGAAAATGCCTTACCCCAATCGGGGTTACTGCCGACCCGAAGCACGATGGCAGAATAGTTCGCTGAGTCTCAACGAGTCAAGCAGGCGCAGGACTCGGAGAAACTGGAGGCGAACCAAATTCGCCGCAGGCAGAACGGGTCGGCCCATAACTGCGGATCCTGCAGTGATGCCGCAATTGATTAGGATTCGAACATGCGTATCGGTCTCATCTCAGCAGCCAGCTACAGTTACCTGAACATACCGTTTCGGCCCGGTTCCAATCACGGAACGGCCTTCGCTTCCACCTTCAACGGATTCGAGGAATCGGAAGTTACCAAGCACGAATGGACTTTCGTGCGAGCGAAGAAACGGATCGAGGGAGCCAGGGTCGTCAAGGTGTGGGACAAGGAAAGAGTGTGGGCCGAACGTCTCGCCAGCGCCTGCGACATTCCGACAGTCTGCGAAACACCGGAAGAATGCGCCGACGGCGTCGATCTGGCGATCATTGTCGACGACGGATCGGGCGAGCAGTCGAAGTATGCGATTCATCCGCTGAAGCAAGGTACTCCCACCTTTTGTGACAAGCCACTGGCGATGACTGCCAAGAAGGCAAAGGCGGTTGCAGGAGTCGCTCGTGAAACCGGAACTCCGTTCATGTCGGCCAGTTCGCTGAGGTTCGTTCCCGATATTGTCAAACTGCGTGCTCAACTCTCCGAGTTGGGTCCCGTTTATCTGGCTCAAGCCATCTGCGCCAACGAGTTGGTATACTACGGGATCCATGCGCTGTCGATGGTCTACGCGGTCCTGGGTGGCGGAGCAGTTTCGGCGGTCAATGTGGGCCAACCCGGTCTCAACATTGTTCGCATTCGATTCGCGGATCATCGGGACGTCGTATTGATGGTGGGGGAGCGGCAGTGGATGCGATCCGGATATCAGATCAGTCTCTTCGGCAAGAAGGGCTGGCAGACCGTGAAGCCCGATCTTCAGAACCTATACTGGTATCTGCTCAAGGCGGTGCTGGACTACGTCAAGACGGGAAAGGAATCGGTGCCGATCGAGGAAGAAGTCGAAGTCATCGCAGCACTCGAGGCGGGTAAGCGTTCCCTTGTCGAACAAGGCGAGGTGACTTTGGAAAGCCTCCTCGGATGAATCCGCTGCTACTTTAGATCGTCGAACTCGGTAGCATCCCCTTCAAACTGCATGTACTCAATCACGGCTCCGTCCTCTTCGAAAAAAGCTACCGTTAGGCCGGGCATGGGAGTAAATGCTTCCAGGAGCATCTCCTTGCCTTTGAGCGCTGCGGCAATGTCATCAACCCGATAGGCAACGTGAGGCATACCGTGGATGGGGCCGGTGACAGGCGAGTCTTCCTCGTAGCGGAGAAACTCAATGCGGTAGGGATGATCTGCCGGATCCGTGACCCAGACCTTGGTGTCTTCCACATAGACTTCGTCTGGCTGTCGATCTGGGGTGGGAAGGCCGATGTGATGGAATACCTTTGTCATGTTTTTTGTCCTGTTCTTGGGCAACCCCTCAAACAGATCCAGTAGCGCCTTAACGATCTTCGTTGATGCCTCGTACTCGACGAAGTTTGTTCCCAGCCAGGTCTCGTAGCCACCGAGTTGGTGCTGTTGGGGCGTCGGCAGGTAACCAAACGAGCCGTTGGCGAGTTCAATGGTGAAGGTCTGCTGGAAGGGACTGCGGTCCTTCAGCTCTAGACCGATCCCTACGAAGGTCTCGAAAGGGATTGCTGCGATGCCGAGGTCGCCGATGCCGACCGTCTGCAGGGGCACCTTGATCTCCTCGGGCGCGTCGTTCAGGAGCGCGATCCGCTTGGCATAGATGCGTTCACGGATGTGGCCTGCCGTCCCATCGTTCGTGCCTGCACTGACCCTCGCGAAATGCTCCAGCATCTCTGGAGTGGGTTTTCTCACCCTGAGCCGCAACTCCGTTTCCGCCGCGGTTAGTGGAACCCAGTCGTGGAAAGCAAGCCCCTGATGAGCCTTCTGGACCTGGCTGGCAACCTTTTCAGCGACTTCCTGCATCTTCTCATAATGTGCCCTGCCAGGATTCTTCTGGCGAAAATCAATATTGTTGATGTCGCCACTCGTCCCGTTCGACAGTATGCCGACGAATGGCGGTACCTGATCCTTCGCCCCAAGCTTTTCTTCGATGAACTCTGCAAAATACCCGAAATAATCCGCGGACACCTCGCCTGCAGCGACCCCACCAACGTAGTGAAGCGAGTAATTTGCCAGCAGCGCGATCGGACGCCCGTCGACACTCTGTACCGAGAGAAAAGCGATCTGGGGATCAATCGGTCCCGCCGGACGGAGCAAGGATGGATGCCCCCGCGGTGGATTCATTCGCACCTGATCGGTGCCGCCGAAGGGATTCGACCGCAGTTCGGGATCCTCCACATGCCAGCGGCGGTTGAACACTTCGGAGGGCTCATCCACGCTTCCCCAGCCGATTCGGGCCGGCTCCAGCTGAGTCAGTGCTCGGCGCACACCATCTGAAATGCGGTTTGCGAGGAACTTCTGGTATTCATTCAGTTCACTCTGCTCGATCATCTTGCTCGAGCCGCGAGCAGTCGTGGCCGAGTGAGTGTGAGTGGCTGCCATCAGCAGGTGTGATTTGGGCAAGCCGGTGGCTTCCCAGACCTGGTTCTTGGCTAATTCGAAAACCTCTCGGGGAATTCCGACGTTGTCGCACAGGACAATTCCGACTTTCATCTCGCCGTCGTCCAGAATCAGACACCGAGCGTAGAGCTCGTCATGTATGTGTGTGGCTGGAAACGGCTTCCAGCCACCCACAATCAACTCGCCCAATGGCGGTGTGATGTTGCTGGTGGCGGCACCGGCACGAAAAACCCGTCCGCCGTCTTGGGCTATCGCAAGAGATCTGTCAGGGATCGGAAATCCACCCACAACCAACAGAGTCAGGAACGTAGGCAACCAGTCTCGGTACACGTGGAATCTCCTTCACTTCGAGCTACTGCTGGCGCAGCGGCCGGTAGTCGGGATGGCCCGGGGGAGCCAGCAACCGACGGGCTTTGGACCGTCCCCCCTTCCAGATATCATACTGAGCGTCGGCATATTCGTCGAAGAAACGGCCGAGCCTCTCCGACATTTCTTTCTGGATACTCGCGTATTGCAGCTGGCCGTAGAGGTTGAATCGCTCGTTGGGATCGTTCGCCATGTCATACAACTCGGTAGGCCCCTCCGGCTGTCGGCGCGCCACTTACTTCCAGTCCTCGGTTCTGACCGAACGACAGCCCTCCATCTCATAAAACATCTGGGTTTCCCACTCGATCTGCTCGCCACGCAGCGCCCCCGCGAAGCTGCGCCCCGGGAGCTTTGGTTTTGTGGGAATCCGGTGCTCCAGCCCCACGTATTCCAGCAGGCTGGGCAGAAAGTCGTAGTTGCTGACCATGATATCGGTCTTGCCCGGCTTGATTCCCTCAGGATGGTGGAAGATCAAGGGCACCTGCATCATCAGATCATGTGCCCCAATCGGCCGCGTGTGATCGCCCATTCCGAAGAACCCATTCTGCCCACCCATCCAGCCCTGGTCCCCGGCGAAGATCACGATCGTGTTCTGGTCCAATCCGTGCTTCGCGAGCGTGTCCATGACCTCACCTACGCCGTCATCGACCGCACTCACTTCGGCGGCCACCCGACGAATGCTTACGATGTTGTTGTGGTAGGCCTTGTTGTTGTACTGCCAAGGATGGATGGTGTCTCTGAGAAAGGATGGCAGATACTTATCCGAGTAATACTCCGCGTGGCGGTTGCGCGCCGGTTCCAGCAACAGGGGTCCGAGACAGTAGGGCCCGTTGTAGGCAAGATACAGAAAGAACGGTCTTTCTCCATCCTTGTTCTGTTCGATGAAACGAATCGCGTGCTCGGTCCAGAGATCGGTCATGTACTTTGGTGTCTTCTTGATTTCGCCATTCTCGATGATCATGTCCTCGTAGAGGCTGCGCGTACCTCCCCGTACCATCGTAATCCAATAGGAAAACCCATCCTGCGGGGTCAGATTGGAGCCGAGATGCCATTTCCCGCTCAAGCCGCAGACGTAACCCTCCGAGTTCAGAATCCGGGGGAGCGTCTCGAACTCTTTCAGGGTGTAGTAGGCCTCGGGGCCCACCATATATTTGTTGTCGAGAAAGGAGTGAAGCCCATGCTGCGACGGAATCAGTCCGGTCAGATAGGTCGCCCGAGTCGGGGAGCAAACCGGATTGCTGCTCATCGCCCGGTTGAAGAGCATTCCCTGCGCCGCCAACCTATCGATGTTCGGCGTCCGGATGTCGCGATTCCCGTAACAACCCAAGGTCCAGGCACCGTGGTTGTCCGTGAGGATAAAGACGACGTTGGGGCGCTTGACGGCCAGAGCCGCCGGATCTGCCAGTAGCAGAATAAGCGCCAGACAGCTGGATACCGCTCGTAATCTACTCATCGCCGACCTTCTTCCTGAAGTCTATCCTCTATTTGTTTGATACGGCCGCCGCGCCATCCAACGGTTTCAGCGGAAACAACTCGGACCGCGTGTGTTCCCTTTCCATCAATCCGGCCAGCTTTACGACGACCTCGGGATGCTGATCAGCGACATTGTCCCGCTCGTCGATGTCCTGGGCAAGGTTGTACAACTCGATGTCGAGCTTTCCGCTGCTCATGTCTTGCCGAATCGCCTTGCAGTCGCCCACGCGGATCGACTGTTGACCGCCATAACCCGGAAACTCGCGGTAGAGGAAAGGACGCGGCTCTTGTTTCCTGCCCCGAAGCGTCGGAGCCAGGCTGATTCCGTCGACGTCCTTCGGAGCGGCTGAGGAGGCCCTTACCAGCTCGAGAAGGGTAGGTATCCAGTCTTCGAATCCGCTGACGCGATCGCTCATGGAGCCTGCCGCAACCCGGCCCGGCCAACGGACCAAGGTCGGCACGCGGATGCCTCCCTCGTACAGAGAGCCCTTCAATCCCCGCGATTCGCCCACGCTCTTGAAGAACCTGTGGTCTACTTCCTGATCCAGATGCGTCGTACCGTTGTCCGAGCTGAAGACGACGATGGTGTTGTCCGCCAGTTTCAGCTCGTCTAGAAGCCTCAAGATGTTACCGACGTAGCGATCCATCCGCGTGATCATCGCCGCGTAGGCGGCTCTCGGGCTAAAGTGCGGCGTGTATCCGTAGCCTTCGGACCGCGTGAACGGTGGATCCTTCCAACCCAGTGCCAGATAGGGCTTGAGTTCCTCATCGGGGACGTGAAGCGCAACATGCGGAATGACAGTTGGATAGTAGAGGAAGAACTGCCGGTCCTGATTCGCGCGAATGAACTCCAAAGCCTGCTTGTTGATTCGGTCCGGTGCGTAGTCCCACCCCTTGAACTGCTCGTAGCTGCGCGGGTCGGATGGATCGGCGCCCTGGGAAAGGCTGGAATGTCCTGGAATGGGTGGATCATTCTGCAGGGTGATCCGTTGGTCATCGCTCCAAAGATACGAAGGGTAATAACTGTGAGCATGGCTCTGGCAGTTTTAGCCGAAGAAGCGGTCGATTCCCTGACGCAGCGGCTCGCCGGTCGATCCCGGTCCACCCAGACCCCACTTGCCAAAGGCTCCCGTGACGTATCCCTGCTCCCGCATCAATTCCGCCAGCGTGACTTCACCGGAGGGTATCGGCTCCTGCCCCTCCGGTGGCGTGCCTTTGTTGCTGCGGATGTAGGCATGGCCCGGATGTTTACCCGTCATCAGCACACACCGCGACGGCGCACACACGGCGTTGCCCGAATAGTGCTACGTTAGCCACATCCCCTGGTGGGCCAAGTGGTCCAGGTTGGGAGTCGCAATCAGCTCTTGCCCAAAGCAGCCGAGCTCGCGATAGCCAAGATCGTCGGCGAGAATGAAGACAACATTCGGTTTGCGCTCCTGGAAAAACGCCTGTCCGAATATCGAAAAGAGAGTACAGCCAACAACGATGAGCAACTGCAGCGTACGACAAAGTGACATTGATTCAACCCAGAATCGGTCTCTCTAGCATGAACATCGACAACAATCCTGACAGCGCCGTGCGCTCGTATCTTGCTCCTACATCTATAAATATCTTCCTCAGCAACGTGCGACGTTCAGACGAATCATTCAATGCCAATCCAGGTGCTGGCGCAGGAACTCAAAGGTCCCCTTCCCATGGATTTCGTGGGGGCCGTCGAAGTACTCGATTCGGGTTCGTTCGCCGATCCCCAGGTCTACGTAGAGCCGACGCACCTTGGCGTACTCGTAGGCGACCCACTCGTCGACGCCAACACCGTCTCGATGGCCCCGCTCCACCATGAAGGGTCTAGGTGCAATCAGGCCGGCTATCTCGGCATAGTTGAACTTTTCGCCAAAGTCGAACTCACTGTGCTCGTGCTCCTTGGTGAGCACGAAACTGTAGGGAGCATCGATACTCACGTGTTTCCAGACTTCTTCATTGAAATCTCCCGAACAAATGGAAAGCGCATAACCCTCCAACACTGCCGGGATCAACATGGCCGATTTGCCGCCGTAGGAAAGTCCATAGAAACCTACTCGATCGGCGTCAACAAAAGAAAGGCTGGCGAGCCATTTCAAGGCCTGCTCGTGCTGACGCACCATGGGCGCGAAGAAGGTCAGCTTGAGAGGATTCGCCTTGCGCTGAACCATACGGTACTTTTCTTCACCGATGTACAGATTCTGGGGCGCGTAAACCACAAAACCTCGGTCTGCCAACTTGGCCCCGAAGGCATGGTAAGGCCCCCCGTCTTTCTCAGGATCACAAACATCCTGAGGTCTACCGGCACGGCCGTGCTGGGCAACCACCACCGGTCGCTTTTCTCCCGGATTCAGATTCTTGGGCACCAACAACACACCGTAGCTGAAGACCCCAGGCCAGGTGTCGAGCACTACCTCGTATCCTTTCCAGTTGACGGTATCGTAGATTTCTCGAGTCCGCGGATTCGGTTCCAGGCTGGCAGGGGGCAACCAACCGACGATTTCGCGCCACAGGTAGTCCCGGTAGGAGGCAGTAGTCTGGCGCCACCGGTCGAGGGAGGAGGAATCGGCTTCCGACCAGAATCGACGACGCGGAAACGGACTGAGCCTCATCAACTTTTGCGAATAGTCGACCAGCTGCTGCTGTTGGCGCTTCATGCGTGTAGCCGGATCAAAGCTGGGTCGACGATCCTGCAGTGCTTGACTGTCGGCCTTTTCCTGGGGAAGGCCGAGCCTGCTGTCCAGGGCGGCCAGGAGTCCTTGAACTGCATCAGGGGTAAAGGGAGGTCCCTCTCCCGACTCACTCACGACAAGCTTCAGTTTGCTCTCAAGCCCCAGCTTGCGGTAGTGCTCCCGAGAGCGGAGGAACTCAGCCTGGACGCTGGAAAACGGAGGGGTCTGCAGTTTGCCGGAGGCGGCGTCCATCCGGCCATTCCGAGGAGGGGGAGGACCAGGGATCTCCGGCCCCTGGCAAGCCTCGACAACCAGGGCACGGGGCGCGATCAGACTGGCAATCTCGGCGTCGCCGAACTCGTCCAGCAGCCCCCAGACATTGCGGTAGACGGGCTCCTCCCAAACGCGCTCTCGCTGCTGGAAGTAGCCGCTGACGAGCGTAGCTCGGATCCGTTCGTCAACTGCTGCGCTGTAAAGGGCAATCAAGCCCCCTTCCCCATGTCCGGCAACGCCGATGGGTAAGGCTGCGTCGCCCCCTGATGTCTTGTCACGGGTGAAGTAGTCCAGGGCGGCCAGGACTTTCTGCACCTCGTAGCCGATCAGATGACGTCCCATGAAGTAGGCCTGCCGATAGATGAATTCCCGATGCGTCTGATTGGTCATTCGAATCCTGGGATTCCCCGACCAGGTGTTTCTACGGTCGATCAGCGTCGGCACCAGAACCCGGCAACCCGCTTCCGCCAGGAGCCGCGCGATCTGTTGTTGTGGCCTCACCCCCGCAACCAGGCCCGCCACCATCTCAGGGGTCCAATCGGCGTCGGGCACAACCACGACCTGGGCCTTGGCCGCTCCAGACGGCTCCAAGAACAGCCCTTCGGCGTCCACTCCTTCGAAGACCTGCCACTGGACGGCAAAAACACGGAAAAGCTTGCTCTCGGCGGCCAACGGTCCACTCGTCAGTGTGGAAATCAGCTTCAAATCTTCGACCGGTGACCTTTCCTCCACGGCTCCAATGCGGAGTCGAAAACGGTCTCGATTCTCCTTGATGGAGCGCAAATATGCTTCCCGGGACGAATAGTCCCAACTCCAGCGTTTTCTTCTGAGCTCTGGGGACTTGGCGATCTCTCGCAGCAGGAATTGGTCGACCGCCGCCAGCACCTGTAGAGAGAGATCTCCTCCCATCTCCAAGAACAGGGTGTTGGGCAGGTTGGCGGCGAATGAGGCCCCCGCCAGCCAAAACGAAACGCAAAGGGCCACAAATGGTACAGATCGGCAGCCGGCTATGAAGTCTCTGGACCTCTTGGTGGTGTTTCTCATGATCTTAGTCCCGCCCGAGGATCGCTGGCCCCAGTAGAGAAAGAAACTTCTGCACGAGCAGCGAACGTCAAGGGATCTCTCCTTCGTCTTCTTCCGACCTTCGAAATTCGCCTGTTTGATATTTTGCGGTTTAGCCTTCATCGGTTGCCTTCTCCAAACCAAGGAAGAAAGGCTGAATCACGAACCGCAGAACACCGAACATGCGAACGCCGAAGTGAATGCTAGACCCCTCAAATTTCAGCTTATTAATCTGCTGAGTAAAGGTCATTCCCCAACAACACGGTACCCTGAAGGGGCTATTGCCAAACGGACAACGTTTTGGCAACAACGCTTTCAGCGTAGGAAGAACAAGACGACTTGAACCCAGGGTAGCTCGCTTCGCATTGCAACCCTGGGCTACCCGCAGTAACGCCTGCGGCGCAGGGACGTATCTTGAATACGCCTAATCCATCGCTAAATCAATGGGTTACCTCCTGCTTCCCTGCGGACTTTTCAAATGAGATTTCAGCTATTTGATCTGCTGAGGTCGCGGCTCATTCCCGGGCAAGTGCCGTCAACTGCCATCCTCTCTCATCCACCTTGAGCCCGTTGTGGCCGGCGTACTCATCGTAGACCTGATTCATCTCTTCAATCGAATCGAAGTAACCGACAACGAAGGCTGCACCAAAGGATTCCCCAGCCCTGACGGGCTTGCCTCCAAACTCGTGGATCATGCACACGTAGCCACGTTGATGGCACCAGGCTTCGTGCACCGCCTTCGGGTCGAGCGTCATTCCAGCCAGCCAGGGCCCTTGGCGCCCGGTTTCGGGGTCTCGCAACCGGTACGCTCTGATAAACCTCGGCGGCAACTCGTTCTGGTCCGCCCGATAGTTGAACCTCTGGTCGGGGCCAAAATCGGTGAAGAACTCCTCTGCCGGGATCCTTCCGAAATAGCTCAGTTAGATCTCACTGAAGGTGTTCCCCCTCTCGTGTTTTATGTGGCCGGGCATGTCGATTCGGAGAAACATCGAGTCGCTGCTGTTGACGGCATCAATCCGATCGCTCGACACGAAGTAGCGCTTTCCCGCCGGAAAGACAATCGTCTGACTCCACCTGGAGCCCGCCTTCTTCCCCGGGGCAGCCAGGGTGTAGGTGAAATCCATCTTCACGGCCACAAAGTCCGTGCCTTCGATGATCTGGGGCGAAAGCCGACGGGCCCTGGTGCAAATCTGGGGACCTTCGATGATTCTCTTGGGACGCATCCCGTGGATCAGGGGGTCGGGCCGATGATACAACTCTTCGGCGAGCTGATCTCGATACGATTCGTCACTTCCCGGTTCCAGGATGAAGTCGGCGATGTCCAGGCCGTGACCGACGTCCCGAAAACCGGTCTTCTTGTCTAGAAACGAGCCCCCAGCGATCCCGCTGACATAGCCGTGCTTCCGACTCTTGGCCTCGAGAGCAGCGCCGACGATGAGAATCTCCTCCTCACTTTCGGTGACGCTGAACTCCGGCTCCCTGGGGATAGGCTCGGGAGTGGATGCACAGCCGGCCAGCCAACAAATTGCTATCAGGCTTGACCCGAGACGAACCCACTGACCCTCTTTCCGGGACGGCTTGGAGACGATTGATGCCTTCATGCTTCTGCCTTTCGCACAATCGTACAACGGCGTCGGTACCCGAGTTGAAACCATGAGCTCCCCTTCGACCGAGTTCACTCTGGCGAAAGCAGGTTGTCGACGATCTGGTTTCCCTGCCCTCCGCTGACGCAAATTGGTTCAGACCCGGCTGTCTTCTTGGATGGGCTGCGAATGGTGCAGCCCGAGACGCGGGAGTTGTGTACATCCTTCAGCATGAGTCCACAGCCGTCCGAGTCGAGGATGGTGCAGTTGGTGACATTGAACCACTGGCAACGCTCCAGGATCAGCGCCGCAGGCGTCCCCAGCACCTGGTTGATGTGCAAGCCAGATAGAGTGCTATCGTGAGAATCTCGAAACAGAAGACCGTTCTTGCTTTTGCTATAGGGACG
Source organism: Acidobacteriota bacterium (assembly GCA_965219005.1). GTDB lineage: Bacteria > Acidobacteriota > UBA6911 > RPQK01 > JAJDTT01 > CAUZIZ01. The sequence continues at coordinate 3,059,608 of CBDCMS010000004.1, forward strand.
GTAGTCCGGATTTCGGTCGAAGAGGTTGGGGCCCACCACGATGTTGGAGGAGGCTTCGACCAGGAGGTTGTAGGCTCCGCCCATCCACAAGGTATTGCCAATCAGCGTGACGCCTCGGACATGCTTCAGGTGAACATTGACTCCGGCATCGGAAATCGCGTTGTCAGCGATCAAGAAGTGCCCCACTTTATGAGCCTGCTCAAGACTGGGACCGACAAGTCGGATGTTGGCCGATTCGGGCCCCAGATTCTGGTGTTGGATGGTACATCCCACGATGGAGACTTCACGAACCGACTCGGTGGCTGCATCGATGAGAATGTTGGCGGCAGGAAGGGAGCCCTTCGCCATGTTGCCCTCGATGTCACAAGATCCGATCTGCAGATTCCGAATCTGACTGTGGGTCGAGACGATCCCACCGCGCCGGTTGTAGCTGATATGGCTGTTCGTGACGTTGATCTGGTGCAGATTCACTCCATCCAGGAACAGGCCAATGCCTCGATTGTCATAGAGGTGACACTCCGATATGACTACATTTCGGTTGCGCTTGATCAAGTGAATGCCGTGAAGAGCCGCGCGAACGGTAACCCGGGTGATGGTCAGCTGCATGGTTCCCTGCGCTTCGATTCCTGATGCCTGTGGATGCCGACCCAGGATCTCGATGCCATCCACCAGAGGCATGCGCTGGCGCTCCCATACCCTTGGCTCGACCGTGTCTGGTCCTGCCGTGCCCTGGTGCGTCCCCACCAGGCGAAGGGCGGGTCCAGGTCCGGCCATGACGATTCGTGCCGTTCCATTTCCCGAGATTGACACCGGCCCGAAACGATCCAGCTCGACCCGTATCGGTCTCGATATGAGATAGACACCTTTTGGAAAGCGGATGTCCCCTGCACCAGAGTCGACGGCTTTCTGAATGGAATCAGTGTCGTCGGTACGACCGTCTCCCGTGGCGCCGAAGTCTTGGACGTTCTTCAGGGCGTTCCCTGCTCCCTTCTCGGTGACATGAACCACAGCGCTGGCCGGAGCCAAAAACGCACAGAACAGGAAAAGGCCGAAGGGGAGAAGTTTTGACTTCCCCATGACCCTATCTCTAGATGATGCGGTAAAAACGGGATGAATCAATTCAGCTGCCTCTCAGACGCTGTTCATAGATCTTCACTGCCTCATCGATATTTGCCAGAAACAGGCTACGGCGTTCGGCGATGTCAAAGACACCATTTTGCTTGACGAAGCTGCGAAAACGCTGCGTGTACTGGAGCAGAAACTCGAGGTCTTTCTTTATCCGAACCGGCCTCCCCCGGCGCAGGGCAAAAACCACTCCGCTGTGGGCAATCAGCGGCCAGTTCCTTATTCAATTGGACCGGACGGTACTCGAAGCCTCGGGACAGGAAAATCTTGCTCCTCCCGACCGGGAGTTCCAGGACGGCCTCCCCACGGCTCAGATGAGTCGAAAGCAGGGAGCAGCGTGCCGGTGCCACCATGGACTTGAAATCGTAGCCAGTCACCAGTACCGGGGTCCTCTCTCCATGCTGGTGGTCCGAGGAGGCCGAGACAGGCGTCCAGTGAGAACCATCGACCAGCTGGACGTGGAGACGCGCGGGCATTGGCTTCGCCGAGGCCTGATCGAATACCGTCAAGTGAAGCCGTCCCCTCCCAGGAGCCGCCCGTGCCAAAGAGACGGGCGTGGAAAGTGCGGCGGCAATCGCCGAACCGGCCATTCTTGACAAGAAATCACGACGCGAGGACAGCGGGCAGCCGGCCATGAAATGCGAGATTCTAGGCCGGGCTCGCTCAGCTTCCCGTAGAGGATGGCTTCTCAGCATGGATCAGTTCGTCACACCGCTCCGCCGGGACTCGGAGAGGGGTTGTCAACGAGCCGAGCCAAACCAGGCCGAGCCGAATAATGTCGATTATAAGGCTACCCTCTTGGATGAGGCAATCCGCAGGCGAGAGAGAGGTGCCGATTCACAACGCCTGCTCTTCCCTGTAGCTTGGCATCGGGATCTTGGGGACGACCCGAGGGCAAGGAGAGCGCCCCAGGCGCGGATCCAACTCCTCTTGTGTCCAACTCCTCTTGTCGCTTCAGGCTTGTGCTTTGGGTATAGTAGTCACACTTCTACCCTTTTCATTGGAGGTGATATGCCTGGTTCCCGGCGAATCGTCCCGAAATCAGGACTCCCGCTGGCATTTGCCAAGAAGAAGGAAAGTTGACTCGGCCGAAACCGGTGTCGCGCCGCAGATTCCTGGCACGCGCATCCGGCGCCGCCGGCGCAGGTTTGCTGTTTTCCGCAGAGGATACTTCAGGAGCACTCGAGCTTAACAACACTTCACTGCGAGAAACCTGGCAAATAGGTTGCTATACACGTCCCTGGGCCAAGTACGACTATCGCCTTGCCTTGGACGCGATAGCCGAAGCGGGCTACCGATACGTCGGTCTGATGACCACGAAGTCACGGAATCGACTGATTCTCTCGGCGCAAACGACCCTGGAGGAGGCACGGAGGGTGGGGGAAGAGGTCAAAGATCGGGGTCTGACTGTCTCCAGCGTCTGGGCCGGCAACATCTCCGTGGAGGAGTCCATCCCGTCAGGAGTAGAAGCGCTCAAAAGCATGCTTCGCAGCTGTGCTGCTGCCGGCGGAACCAATCTGGTGATGGGTGGGACCGGAAAGCCGAAACTTTACGAAGCCTATTACACGGCGATTGCCGAATGCTGCGGCTACGCTGCCGAACAGGGAGTGGGGATCAGCCTCAAGCCCACGGCGGTCTCAACGCGACTGGCCCAGAATGTCGCAAGGCCGTCGAAAGAGTCAACCACCAGAACTTCCGGATCTGGTACGACGCCGGCAACATTCTCTACTACTCTGGCGGTAGCCTGAACCCCTCAGAGGACGCAGCTCAGGTGGATGGTCTGGTAGTTGGTATGGCTATCAAGGACTATCAGCATCCGAAGAATGTGGCGGTGACACCGGGCACGGGCCTGGTGGATTTCCCGGCCGTCCTGGCCCGCCTCCGACGGGGTGGGTTCAGGGGCGGACCTCTGGTCGTCGAGACCCTGGCCGAGGGTACTCTGACCCAGACCTTGGAGGAAGCCAAAAAAGCTAGGCGGTTCCTCGAAGATCTCGTAGGAAACGTCTAATCCTCTTACGGCCAGAAACGGAATTCTGGTCGGCTGTAGAAAGACCGCAGCAGGAGGAGGGCGTGTGACTGGACAATCCCCTATGATTCGTTCTTCGGTATTCCCTACAGCGACGACATGACGCAAGCCGTAGGTCAGCGGATCGGTGCACGCCTGGACGGAGTGAATTGACCCCCGCTTCCGCTGATGGAGAATGAAACCGTCATCGAGGCTCCGGTCGACCGAGATCTGTTGACCAGGCGTTATACCCAGAGGGCACTTGAGTTCATCGACGAAAACCAGAACCGTCCCTTCTTCCTGTACCTTCCCCAGGCGATGCCGGGAAGCACCAAGACCCCATTTTCCAGTCCGGAATTCAAGGGCAAGAGCCGCGACCACAAGTCCTAAAGTCACTGTAGCGACATCACCAGGAGGACTATCAGCTCATGAAACTGGGACCAATCACGAGGCGTCGAATCGCGTTTTCGAGCCTGTTCCTCTTGGGCCTCGCGTCGAGCGCGGCTGGCAGCGAGATCCGGGCCGCCACCAAGACATTCCGCGCCGGCGCTTCCGCCATCGACATCACCCCCCCCGACATTTCCAGTTTCGTCCAACGGGGGCATGAGCGACCGCTCGGCGCAGATGGCGCACGATCCGCTGCATGCGCGGTGCCTGGTGCTCGACAACGGAGTCGCCAAGATCGTCATCGTCGTCAGCGACAGCTGCATGATCCCTCGGGATATCTTTGATCCAGCCAAGGAAAAGGCGTCCCGGGCCACGGGGATCCCGGCGAAGAGCATGCTGATGTCAGCCACCCACACGCATACGGCGGTCACCGTAGGCGGGGTATTTCAAAGTGAGCCGGAAGAGGAATACCGCAAGTTTCTTATTGACCGGATCGCCCAGGCCGTCGTGGATGCGGACTCTCGTCTGGAGCCGGCACGGGTGGGGTGGGCAGTGGGAAACAATCCCCACCAGGTTTTCAACCGCCGCTGGTTCATGCGGCCCGGTTTCGAATACACCGATCCTTTCGATGCCGGCACCGACAAAGTAAGGATGAATCCGCCCCGCGGCAGCAGCAAGCTGCTCAAACCGGCGGGCCCTATCGACCCGGAGATTCCAGTTTTGGCGGTCCAGGCCGCCGACGGCCGGCCGCTCGCACTGCTGGCGAACTACTCGCTGCACTATGTGGGTGGGGTGCCGGCAACCATGCTCTCGGCAGACTATTTCGGCGAGTTCGCTCGGGAAATCACTCAACTGCTTGGAGCCGAGAATGCCAAGCCAGCATTCGTTGGAATCATGTCCAACGGCACCAGCGGTGACATCAACAACATCAACTTTTTTGAGGCTGGCGTCCGCCGTGAACCCCTGGAGCAGATTCGCCTGGTAGCCCGCGATGTAGCCAAGTCGGCATACCGGGCATACAAACGCATCGAATACCAGGACTGGGTACCCTTGGTAGCCCGCGAAGCCGAGATCGAACTGGGTGTTCGTCTGCCCGGCAAAGAAGATCTCAAACGAGCGAAGAAGATTCTGAGCGCTGCTGGGTCCGGACCCTATCGAGAACGACGACAGATCTACGCCCGGGAGACAGTCTTACTGGCCAAGTACCCTGAGAAGGTGCCGGTACGGCTACAGGCGTTCCGCATCGGTGGGCTGGGAATCGTCAGCAGCCCCTGCGAAACTTTCGTCGAGACTGGTCTTGCGATCAAGCAGCAGAGTCCGCTCCGACCGACCTTCGTCATCGAACTGGCCAACGGCTACAACGGTTACTTGCCAACCTCTCGGCAACACCAGTTGGGTGGCTATGAAACCTGGCGTGCCCGTTCAAGCTACCTGGCGGTCGATGCGGAGGCCAAGGTCCGCACTACTCTGCTCCAGCTCCTGGGCGGCGTAGCACAAGATTGAACACTCGAAAGACCAGTTCGTCTCTAGTAGTGATTTCAACCCCGGGCGGGATCAACCCGATGCCGGGTTCTTTCTGAGGATGAAGTAGACTGTAGAAATTGCACAACCTTTGGATTTGATGATGACTTGGCGCATCGATAGGTTGGCCGTTTTGCTCACCCTCCTTCCGCTCTACGGGCTTCTGCCGCTTCTTTCTGGAAGTGGTGTGTTTGCCCAGTCCGGTAGTGCCGTGGATGACCAGTTCTTCGAGTCCCGAATCCGTCCCCTTCTGGTAGAAAAGTGTCAGGCTTGTCACGGACACGATCAGCAAACCGGCGGCCTGAATCTTGCCACCGCTGATGGCTTTTCCAAAGGAGCCGATAGTGGTCCCCTGGTAGATCCCACGAATCCCGAAAACAGCCGAATTCTTCGCGCTGTCCGATACCAGGATCCCATCAAGATGCCTCCCTCGGACAGATTGTCCGATAGGGAGATCGCGACCCTTGAAAGATGGTTGATGACAGGTGCGCCGTGGCCAGATTCGAGATCGAAGGAGCCAGACGCCACTTCGGCAGAGGCCAACGAGACAGGCTTAAAGCAGCGGGAAGAAAAGTTCTGGTCCTTTCGACCTCTCAAACCAATTGCCCCACCGGAGGTTCAGAGGAAGGGATGGATCAAGAGCGAATTGGATCGGTTCATTCTGGCCAAACTGGAGTCGGAGGGCATCGAACCCGCTCCCACCGCTGACAGGGCGACGCTGCTGAGACGAGCGACGTTCGACCTCACGGGACTGCCCCCAACAGAAGCGGAACTGGACGACTTTGTAAACGACGGTTTACCAGATGCGTTCGCACGTGTTGTCGATCGCCTGCTGTCCTCACCCCGCTACGGTGAGCGTTGGGGCAGACACTGGCTTGACCTCGCCCGCTTTGCCGACTCCACGGGCGCGGATGAGGACCATCGCTATCCCCATGCTTGGCGCTATCGCGATTACGTTGTCGAAGCCTTCAATCGTGACCTTCCCTATGACCGCTTCGTCAGGGAGCAGGTGGCGGGCGACCTGATGCCGCCCCAGAATCCAGGAGAGGCCAACGTCAATGGTATCGTTGCGACCGGATTTCTGGCCCTCGGCCCCAAACTCCTGGCGGAGATCGACAAACCCAAGATGTTCTACGACATCGTCGATGAACAGATCGACGTAACCTCTCAGGTTTTCCTGGGATTGACGCTCGCCTGTGCCCGCTGCCACGATCACAAGTTCGATCCTCTACCTACCAGGGACTACTACAGTCTGGCTGCGATCTTTGCCAGCACCAAACAGCTGAGCAAACTCGAAGGCTCGCCGGTCGTTTCCACGCTTTACTTCCGTCCTCTGGTCCCGGCGAAAGAAGCTCGAGAATACGAAGCGCATCAGCGAAAGCTTGAAGAACAACAGGCGAAGATCGATTCTGTCATCGGCTCAGAGGGGAGACGATACCGGAAGCTCCTGGCACCACAGTTGGCTGAGTACATGCTCGCTGCGCGAAGGGTCTATCAGGAAGGTGCCGAGGCAGCCGATCTTGCCTCGTCTGCTTCATTGGATGTGGAAATCCTCCCGCGCTGGGTAGAGTATCTGACACCGACTCAGGAACGACGGCCTCAGTTGGAGAACTGGTATGCAGCCGGGTCCCCAGAATTGGAGAGGGTGGCAAATGCCTACGAGGCCAGATTCATCGCGACTCTGACCCAACGGGATCAAGCTATCGAGGCATGGGAAGAACAGGTGGAAGAGGCTCGGGCTGCTGGCCTGACGCCTCCCGAAAAACCGAAATTCCTGTCCGGAACAGACCGCTTCTTCACCCAGGTGACCTCCTCCGAGAAGGAGCCTGGACCCTTTGCGATTCTCGAAAAGGAGCGCGAGCAGCTCTTCAGCGAAACCGCCAACAAACGTCTGCAATCCCTGAAGTCTGAGCTGAAATCGCTGGAGACTTCGGGCCCCAAGCCACCTTTGGCCTGTGCGGTCGCCGAGGGTGAGGATGTGGACCAGCATGTGTTGATTCGAGGCAACCCCAGAAACCCGGGCATCAAGGTGCCGAAGGGACTTCCCGTAGTGCTGGCCGGCGAAGATCAGCCTCCGATTAGCAGCGGCAGCGGTAGGCGTGAGCTGGCAGAGTGGTTGGCCGATCCCGAGAATCCCCTGACGGCTCGGGTCATGGCGAACCGGATCTGGCAGTGGCATTTCGGCGAAGGCATCGTTCGGACACCGAATAATTTCGGCAAGATGGGAGAACGTCCCAGCCATCCCGAACTGCTCGACTACCTGACACTGAAGTTCATCATGGGAGGGTGGTCCATCAAGTCGATGCACCGCTTCATGATGCTTTCAACCACCTACCAGATGAGCACCGCAGCCGACCGGCAGCACCTGGCGCGGGATCCAGACAACCGACTCTGGTCCAGATTCAACTTTCGTCGGCTCCAGGTGGAGGAAATCAGGGACGGATTGCTCTCCCTGGACGGGTCTCTGGACCTGACAATGGGTGGAAGCTTGATGTCGGGTGAAGGGACCGACAAAGAGTTCAGCGAAGATCGAAAGAGCATGGATCCCAACCAGAGTAGGCGGAGGACAATCTATCTATTCCTGCGCCGCTCAAACCTCCCCAACCTGATGACCCTTTTCGATTTTGGAGATGCGACCACTACCAATCCGAAGCGTTTTCAGACCAGCGTGGCGCCCCAGGCCCTCTACATGATGAACAGTGGGTTCGTCGAAGAAAGGGCGCGTTCCTTGGCCCAGAAACTGCTCGAAGACGATCGGATGGATGAGGTTGGACGCATCGGGAAGGCTCATCGAGTTGTCCTGGGAAAGCGCCCACGTACCGAGCAGATAGAGATAGCTCTCAATTTTCTCGAGGCGTATCCGAGTGCAAAACCCGGTTTGGAGGGGCGGTTGCAGGCCTGGACCAGCTTTTGCCGTACCCTGATTGCCTCCAACGATTTCATCTATGTCAACTGAAGCTGAAACTTCATTGGCTAGGCGATCATGCGAGAATTGCCAGACACAGAGCCGTGACTGCGAAGGAGCGGTACCGGCATTCCGATGACGGTACCAACGAACCAAGTGGCGTGTGGTTGGTTCGGCCGCCTTCTTAGCGACCGTCCCGATCTGTGATCGGGTCCCGCTCCTTCACAGTCACGGCTCTGTCAGGGTTGCTAACGAGGATCATAGGAAAGGGAACTCAAGTCTCTTTCTCAAATCTGGTTATGCACTTAACTCCGGAAAAAGTCACCACCACCTAGTAAAAAAGGTGAGAGACAGGAGGTGAGTGGATGTACGAAAAGATGAATTTGTTGGAGTTTCAAGAGCGTTTTGCCACAGAAGAAGCTTGTCTGAGTTACCTGATGCAGAAACGCTGGCCGGAAGGATTTGTCTGTCCCCGTTGTGGGGGTCAAGGAGGCTACTGGTTGCAGCACCGGCGATTGATGGAGTGTCGCCAATGCCGGTATCAGGCTTCTTCCACCGCCGGGACGATTTTCCACAAGACGCGGGTGCCCCTGAGATATTGGTTTTGGACCATCTTCTTGATGAGCCGTTGCAAAGCGGGCTACACGATGAAGGGACTGCAGAAGCTGCTGGGAATCGGAAGCTATCGGACGGTCTGGATGATGGGACATAAGATCCGACAAGCCATGGCCAAACGTAATGACTGCTACCAATTAAGTCACCTGGTGGAGCTGGATGACTCTTTCTTTGGAGGCCGACGACGAGGGAGAAATCGTCGGGGTCGCAAGCGAGGACGAGGGACCGAAGGCAAGGCCAAAGTTCTGGCCGCGGTGGAGATAACGAAAGCCGGGGGGCCGAGGTTTCTAAGTCTGGATGTGGTCGATGACATAACCAGCGACAATGTGAAGCGGGTCGCCTGGGCGAGGATCGACCCCGGAGCTCAGATCCGAAGCGACGCCTATCACGCGTTTGTCGGTTTAGCTCAAGCCGGCTACCAGCATGAACGCGTCCGGCTCGAGTGGGTGGGGATGGGTTTTGAACAGTTCCCATGGGTTCACACCCTCATTTCCAACTGCAAGACTCAGCTCCAAGGGACTCAGAAAGCGGTCAGCCTCAAGCACCTTCAACGTTACCTGGCTGAGTTTTGTTACCGTTTCAATCGTCGTTTCTGGGAATCCGAGCTCTTCGACCGTCTCCTGACAGCCTGTTCGCTCTATCCCACCGTCACCTATCCGGAGTTAAGTGCATAACCAGATTCTCGAATGATCAGATTGAAAGTCTAAGAGAGCAATGAAGAATCAACCGAATTCCTTTCTATCGAGACGCTCATTCCTTCGGACTTCGGCCGGAGGCTTCGGCATGCTGGGCTTGACCTATCTGTTGGCGATGGAAGGGAAACTCGGAGCCAAGACCGGAGCTCTCGGCCCTTTGTTGCCCAAGAACCCCCATTTTGCACCCAGGGCCAAGCGCGTGGTGTTCATGTTCATGCACGGCGGACCCTCGCACATCGACACCTTCGACCCCAAGCCCCGCCTGGACCGAGATCACGGCAAGCCGCTTCCCTTCAAACGCCCTCTCACCTTTGCCGAGGGAAATGTCGGGGGGCTGTTGAAATCTCCCTGGAGCTTTAGTCGATACGGTCAGAGCGGTATCCCGGTCAGCGAGCTCTTCCCCAACGTAGCCACCTGTATCGATGACATCTGCGTCATTCGCTCAATGGTGGGGGACAGCGTGGCTCATGGAGGCGCCGTCCTGCAGTTGAACACCGGGTCGAATACGTTTACTCGCCCCAGCACGGGCTCCTGGGTCATTTACGGTCTCGGCACAGAGAATCAGAACCTACCCGCCTTCATCACCCTGAAGCCAGGCCTGTCCCACGGCGGGGCCAAGAACTGGAGCTCGAGCTTTCTTCCTGGCGTCTACCAGGGGACCGCCGTCGGACATGGCGGCGTAAGCGTCGAAGACTTGATGAAAGAGCCTATCGAGCATCTCAGGAATCTATCTCTCATCCCCGAGCAGCAACGATACGAGCTGGACATGCTGCAGAAGATGAACCGCCTCAGCGCTCTCAACCAGGAGCACAATCCCAGTCTGGATGCCAGAATCGAGGCCTTCGAGCTCGCTTTTCGCATGCAGACTGAAGCGCCTGAAGCCTTCGACATCGAGGGCGAGACCGAAGCCACCAAGAGGCTTTATGGGCTGGACCAGAAGCACAGCCGGGATTTCGGCTGGCAGTGTCTGGTGGCTCGACGACTCGCCGAGCGCGGGGTGCGATTCATCCAGGTTGCCCACGAGTATGGGCCGGGCAACGAGGTGGGCTGGGATGCTCATAGTGAGCTGATTCGCCTACATACACGAACCGCTGCTCAAGTCGACGTACCGATCGCTGGCTTCCTGAAAGACATGAAGGCACGAGGTCTGCTGAAGGACACCCTGGTAGTCTGGGGAGGGGAGTTCGGTCGGACTCCCGTGGCAGAGAGTGGTGACGGGCGTGATCACAACCCCTATGGATACACGATGTGGATGGCTGGCGGAGGAGTCAAAGGCGGTACAGTCTACGGAGCGACGGATGAGTTCGGCTACTACGCCGTCGAAGACCGGATGCACATTCATGATCTCCACGCCACCATTCTGTACGCGCTGGGCCTCGACCACGAAAAGCTCACGTACTTCCACGCCGGTCGGAACTTCCGCCTGACCGATGTCTCGGGAGCCCCTGCCCGAAAGATCTTTTCCTGAGATAGATCTACGATTGAGACTGCTGTGAATCTACTCCTGCCGACGACCATCACCTGCCTCCTCGTCACCGGGATGGGCCTGGCCCTGCTGGGCAGCGTGAAACTTGCGTTGGCGCGCAAGCTGAAGATCGACGAAGCCCAGGTTGGTGGGTTGGTGTCACTGTTCGGCTTCACGATGATACCCGTGATCCTGACTGTCGGCTTCTTGACCGACCTGATGGGTCGACAGGTGATCCTGATCGGCGGGACCGTCCTGATGTCAGTCGCTCTATTGGTACTGGCTGGCTCGCGCGGATACGGCGCTGCCCTGTTCTCGGTACTCTTGCTCAGCGCCGCCTGGTCGGCGCAGATCAACGTGATCAACGTGCTCGTCCCTCATGTACTGCTGCCACCCACCTTTCTTGCCACAGACATTCCAGAGATCTCCTTTGCGACGAATCTGGGAAATGTATTCTTCGGGTTGGGCGCATTCTTGACCCCGCTGGCTATTGCCTGGACGCTCCGTCGCCTCGGACTCAGCTCCGGTCGCGCCATACGTGGATCCCAACCTGCACCATGGTGGCTGGTCTCGTTCAAGAAATCAGCATACACGGCCACCGTGGTTTCGTTCGGTGGGTTCCGGCCGGATCTCGACGTCGTTGATTTTCAACCATGAGGCATGGGTACTGGTCAGGGCGATGGTAGAGAGCAGGAATAAGTACGCCGCCTGCCATCCCTTTTTTCTCATGCTTACTACACGTTCTCCGGCACCACCCAGGGTTTCCGGTACGTGCGCTTCAGGAGGGCATTGGCCTCGTTACAGTTGGTGAATGTCTCGGTTTGTGGATCCAAGGCAAGTTTCTGGTTTCCCACCTGGTAGGAGATGTTGGCCAGGTGGCACAGCATCACGGAATGTTGACCGATTTCCACGTCGCCGGCAGGTTTCTGGCGTGACCGTATGCAGTTCACAAAGTCGTCTTCATGCTCGGAACCACCCTGGCGGCCGTACTCGGACTTCACCAGTTCCCCGCTGGCATTGTAAGCCTGCCAACCACCACCGTGGCGGCCGAAATACATGAAACCCTTCGTGCCCAGGATTTCCACCTTGGTACTGCTGAAAGGCCAGTTGGGGAAGAGGTCCGCGTCTCGGACGCTGGAGGGCGTCTTCTTCATATAGGGCGTCCACAAAGCCGCATCCAGGGTCAAGGAGAGATGATCGTATTCGAAGATAGCCATCTGGGTGTCGGGGGTATCCCGACCGTCCTGCAGAGAATACAGTGCTCCGAAGTGAGCGGCCGTCTTGGGATAAGGCGGGTCATCGATCAGGTAGCGTGCCAGGTCAATTTGGTGGATGGCGTCCCCGGCGATGGGTCCGCAGCTGTATTCCAACTGGTTCAACCAGCCGCGAGCCGGATTGTAAGGCAGCTTGGCGGCGGGCCCACACCACATGTCCCAATCCAGCCCTTTCGGCACCGGCTGGTCGGGTACCTGCTTTCGTTTGGGGTGCTGCATCATGAAGTACACCCGGACCAGGCGCACCTCGCCAAGGTTCCCGGCGCGGATGTACTCCCTTGCCTTGTGCGCATAGGGAGCGCTGCGTGACTGCATTCCCACCTGGACCACGCGCTTGTACTTTCTCGCTGCCTCCACCATCTTCCTGCCTTCCCATACGGAATGCGCTAGAGGCTTTCCCACGTAAACGTCCTTTCCTGCCTGGCAGGCCAGGATGGTGCCCAGGGCATGCCAGTGGTCCGGCCTGGCATTGACCAAGGCATCTACGCTGTCGTCCTCGAGGATCCTGCGAAAATCCTGCACGAGTTTAGGCCGAGAGTCCTGTGTCTCTTCCACCGCCTCCCGGGCTCGGGCAAAGCGTCGGGTATTGACATCGCAGAGATACGCAATTTCCACGTCCGGCCGTCGAGCAAGGGATTCCGCCAGATGAGTGCCCCGACCTCCCAGTCCCATGATGCCCATCACGATTCTATCGTTCGCCGCGCGAGACGGTCTGGTAGACAGCATACCCAGGGAAGCCGCACTCCCGACTTGTATGAATTTCCTACGGTTTACTGGACACATCTCATCCCCCTGACTTGCGGATGGCTTCCAAAGCGGCTTCTGCAATTACGATTGGAGACGCTTGGCACCCACCACCTAGCGCTTACACCTTCTCCGGAATCACCCACGGTTTTCAGAAATCCCAATGCCGCCAGAACCAGCGCCCGGGGCGGTATGGCAGCATGGGTGAGGGACCGCACCAGAGGTCATAGTCGAGGCCCTCCGGAACCGGCTGCGGAGCCGGCACCTTGATGGGAGGGGATTGCTGCATGAGGAAGACGCGGAAGGTACACGTCTCCAAGCTTGCCGCTACGGATGTATTCGGCGGCCTTGTCGGTGTAGGGAGCGCTTCGGCTTTGGGTGCCGACCTGCACCACCCTCTTGTATTTCCGCGCTGCTTCAACCATCTTCCTGCCGTCCCAGATGCTCAGGGACAAGGGCTTTCTCCACATAGACGTCCCTGCCCGCCTGGCAGGCCATGATGGTGCCCAGGGCATGCCATCGATCGGAGGTGGCGATCACAATGCCGTCAACCTCGGGATCCTCAAGCATTTTCCGGAAATCCTGAACGAAGGCTGGTTTCTTGTCGTGCCCGTCCATCACGATCTCAGCGGCCGGCCCGTAGGCGCGGCGGTCCGCATCGCAGATGTACTTGATCTTGACGTCGGATCTCTTGACCAGGCTTTGCAGCAGGAGACGTCCGCGTCCCCCTACGCCCATGATGCCAAGGATGATCTTGTCGGATGGAGCGGCGGCGCTCCGTCGATTCGTCACGGATAGGGCTGCACTAGCGCTCAGCGAGCCTTGAAGGAATCTTCGGCGATCCACAGGTTGAATGGTATCGGCCTCCTGGTTCATTCTAGCAGCCTGTCGGACTTTCGAGGTCACACCGAACGGGCATCATTAGTGTATGGCGAATCGATTTAGAACAGTAGATCGAGAGACTCCTTATCTGTTTCCTCCTTCGGTGCAGGAATGGCTGCCGGAGACGCATCTGGCTCGCTTCGTGGTGGAGGTGGTGAGCAAGCTGGAGTTGAGGAAGTTGGAGGATTCCTACACGAAACGGGGATCGGAAGGATACCATCCGGCGGTGATGCTGGCGTTGTTGTTTTACGGGTATGCGACGGGGGTGTTTTCGAGTCGGAAGTTGGAGCAAGCCACCTACGATTCGGTGGCGTTTCGCTACCTCGCCGGCAACACGCATCCGGATCACGACACCATAGCCCATTTCCGAAAGCGGTTTTTGGAAGAGCTGAAGCCGCTGTTTGTGGAGATCTTGCTGCTGGCCCAGGCGATGGGATTTCTGAAGTTGGGCCGAGTGAGTTTGGATGGCACGAAGGTCAAAGCCAATGCCTCCAAGCACAGTGCGTTGAGCTGGGGGCACATCCAGAAACTGGAAGCGCGGCTGCGAGAAGAAGTGGACGAGTTGATGCAGCTGGCCGAGGAAGCGGATGGACGAGAAGAAACGGAAGGGATGGACATCCCGGCCGAGCTGGCGCGGCGGGAAGCACGGTTGAAAGCGATCGATCAAGCGAAGCAGAAGCTGGTCGAGCGGGCGGCCGAGCGGCAGGCGGCCGAGCACGCCGAATATGAAGGGAAGGTGGCCAAGCGGCAAGCCCAGAGGAAAAGGGGAAACAAACCGAAGGGTCGCGAACCCAAACCGCCCCGAGGAGGAATCCGAGACCAGGATCAGATCAATCTGACGGATGAAGATTCTCGGATCATGCCGGTCTCGGGCGGGGGATTTGAGCAATGCTACAACGCTCAGGCCCTGGTGGATAACGACAGTCTGTTGATTGTGGCCGTTCATGTCACGCCAAACGCCAATGACAAGAAAGAACTGAAACCGGCCCTGGCGGCGCTGCACGCATTGCCGGAGTCGTTGGGTCGGCCCCAGGAGCTGCTGGCCGACAACGGCTACTTCAGTGGTGCCAACGTGGAGCTTTGTAGCGAGCATGCGGTCCTTCCCTATATTGCGGTCGAGCGGGAAGCCCACCACTTGCCGCCGAACGAACGCTGGAAAGAACCGGAGCCACCCGGGGAAGACGCCGATGCGGTGGAGCAGATGAGATACCGGTTGAAGACCCCGGCGGGTCGAGCCATCTACGGGCAACGCAAAGCTGTCCCCGAGCCCGTCTTTGGGATCATCAAATCGGTGATGGGCTTTGCGCAGTTCTCTCTCCGAGGAGCGGAGGCGGCAGACGGGGAGTGGACTCTGGCCAGCATCGCCTGGAATCTGAAAAGAATGTACAACCTCGCCTGCCGCCAGCCGAAGCTGGCCCGTGCCACCCTCTGAAGAGGTGGGCCAGGTCGTTTCAGCGGCCAAATCACCGCCGCAGATCAGACGATTCATCGATTTCGTGCTTGGTCGTGCAAGACTTTGGATCAAACGTCAAATTTCAGAAGTGCCTGTGAGTCAAGTCCGACAGGCTGCTAGGACAAGGTTTCAGCTACTGCAACATTCAAGACTGGCAACAGAGAGTCAATCCGAGACAAACAGGAGTGTGCTACTTACAACCGGAAGCGAGTCGGTATACGATTGTTGCACGAGACGCTATCGTACACAAGCGGGTTATCAAACCTGGGAGACAAACGAATGAGACACCTATTCTTACTCGCGACGACAGGGCTGTTGGGACTATCGTCATTGGCTACCGTAAGCGCTGAAGACGCTATCGACATCGGATCGAGACGCGAGCTCTTCGTGGACCGGCTTCTAATCTCCAGATTGGTCGGGGCAGATCTGGAGCTCAAACACCCGGTGCCTACAGGAATCGCTGTCCGATTCGACGATCCCTGGGAAGGTCCTTTGGCGTTTTATTCGACCGTCTTCAAGGACGGCGACAAGTATCGTCTGTATTACCGAGGGCGCTATGGGAAGATTGGAACGACCTGCTATGCCGAGAGTCCGGACGGTATCCATTGGACCAAACCCGAGCTGGGCCTGGTTGCGGTCGACGGCTCTACCAAGAACGGCGTCATTCTTGACTCGGCTCGCCAGTTCATGCCCTTCGTCGATAGGCGACCCGGTGTTCCGGACTCAGAGCGCTACAAGGCCAACTCTCGAGGACCTGAGGATCCCCACGCTCTTATCGGTTACCTGTCTGCTGACGGTCTCCGCTGGCGTCAGATTGGAGAGGACGCGATCGTACCGATGGCGCTGGTCAACAATTTCGACTCCCAGAACATCATGTTCTGGTCAGAGGTAGAGAAACAGTACGTGCTCTATGCCCGACACATGGAGGGAGGACGCCGTGCAACAGCCCGGGCCACCTCTCCCGATTTTCGCAACTGGAGCCAGCAGACCCTGATGACCTACAGCGACACCGGTACCACCACGCCTTCGGCTCAGCTGTATACCAACCAGACGCAGCCCTACTTTCGGGCTCCTCACATCTACGTCTCCCTTCCGGCTCGAATTCTCTTTGCCGATGAGGGTTCGATCAACCGAGAGGACGATATCGAGGCGGCTCGGCGGCAGGCGCTTACCGTGACGCCGGAGCTCCGTGAGTTTGTCATAGAACATATGAAGCCAATGGGAACAAGGGGCACAGGAGACCGGTCCGACGCGGTCCTGTTGACAAGCCGGGCGGGTACGACCCGCTTCGACTTTACGTTCAGAGAGAGCTTTATCCATCCGGGGATCGGCATCAACAATTGGACTACCCGCACCAACTATCCTAGCTGTGGTGTGGTTCAGACCGGACCCGCCGAGATGTCCCTCTATGTGCATCGTGATTACGGGCAGAAAACCGCTCATCTCGAACGGATGACGCTTCGATTGGACGGCTTCGCTTCCCTCCACGCTCCCTACCAGGGCGGAGAGATGCTGACTCATCCCTTGACGTTCTCGGGAAGTCGGCTCGAGATCAACTACTCTACCAGTGCTGCCGGCGGTCTAAGGGTCGAAGTTCAGGATGCCCCGGGCCAGCCTATCCCTGGTTTCTCACTCGACGAATGTCCGGAGATCCTGGGTGACGAGATCCGGCGCACGGTTTCCTGGCAAGGCGGCTCAGATCTGAGCTCTCTGGCGGGCAAGACCGTCAGGCTTCGCTTCGTCATGAAGGACGCCGATCTCTACTCGATCCGGTTTCACTAAGGATAGTGAAAAAGCCGCTCTTGTCCCGTGGCTTTGGCCTCCAGGCCGAAGTTCCTTCCGTCGAACTCAGCAGATTAAGATAGGGCGGCCTGGAGGCCACCCCCACGGGCAAACCCTCGGAAGCAGACAGCTTGATTTTCTCACGCAATGATGTAGGCTTTTAGCTTCTTTCTGGGCTTGAGTATTTACGAAGCTGTCAACCTATTGGAGGCATGTTC
Source organism: Acidobacteriota bacterium (assembly GCA_965219005.1). Taxonomy (GTDB): domain Bacteria; phylum Acidobacteriota; class UBA6911; order RPQK01; family JAJDTT01; genus CAUZIZ01. The sequence continues at coordinate 3,076,679 of CBDCMS010000004.1, forward strand.
CAAATGTCCAACGGAAAATCTGCTCTGAGATTGCTAAAGGCCTCTCTAACTTTGATCCTTTTCAGTATTTCGATAAGCAGCCTCTCGGCTGCGACAGAAGTGTATTTTGCTCAGGCCTTACGAGGCAGCGCAGACAGTGGGACCAGCTGCATTCTGATCTGGAATCCGACGGACGCAGCCGCAAGCGTCACCATCAGGTTTACCAACCAGGCTGGAACCGTCCAGGAAACCCAGGTTTTTTCCGTGGCATCACAGGCCACGGAAAAGAGAACCCTGGGGGGAGCGGGAGTTTCCCTTACCGTCGGCTCAGTCAAGGTCACATCGGCAACTACAGGCGTTCTGGCAACCCTCCTGTTCAGCATCTCGGGTTTGCCCGAGGTCGGAGTGCTTTCTGTCCTGGGAAACACATGGTGGAGCGGGGTCGGTCAAGTGGATGACGAAGTCAACACAGGGTTGGCCGTCCGTGCTACAGGAGGTCCGGCGGTTTGCACCTTGACGACATACAGGGCCAACGGCTCGTTGGCGGGCACCGCCCCGGTCGTGCTGGGTGCCGACGATCAGACAGCGATGTTCCTGGACGAGATGATCAATAACCTGCCGACTCCCTACCGAGGCTGCTTCAGCCTGCATTGTGAGGGCGACGTCGTCGCCGTGGCCCTGAGACAAAGAAGAAGCGACGGCTTCTTTACCACCATCGCCATGGGTAACTCAGAGGGTGAGAACGCAGCAATTTACGCCCAGGCCGTTCGAGGCAGCGCAGCCAGTGGCACGAGTCGGATCCTGGTCTGGAATCCGGGCGGAAGCCCGGCCAGCGTTACCGTCAGGCTCAGAGATCAGGCGGGCACCAGCCGGGAAAGCCAGACGACCAGCGTGCCCAGCAAGGCAACCGAGGAGATCACCCTGGGGGGACCCGGAGTGCCATTGACGGTAGGCTCGGTCAGTGTATCGTCCGCAGCCGGAATCCTTTCAACCCTGCTCTTCAACCTCAGTGGTTTGCCAACCGTAGGCGTCCTACCCAACACTGGCAATGGGTGGTGGAGCGGGGTCGGACAGGTAGACAGCGACGTCAACACGGGCGTCGCCGCCCGTAACACTGGATCCCCGACTACCTGCACGCTGACGGCTTACCGGACCAACGGCACAATGGCTGGCACGGAAGACCTCAACTTCGGTACCAATCAACAGATCGCCAGGTTCCTGGACGAGCTCATTCCGGGACTGGCAACTCCATATAACGGGTGTTTCAGCTTGCACTGCGAAGGCGGCACTGTGGCTGCGGTCGCGCTGAGACAGCAGAGAAGCGACGGCATTTTTACCACTATCGCGATGTCTCCGATTCCATCCGATGGAAACGGTGGGCCGGGCACCGGGGACGGCACCGATTTGTTGCCGCGCAGGATAGACCCCTTGAGTATGACGACCAACCAGACCCGAAATGTGGTGCTACCCCTGGGAAGCAGGATTACCGGTACCGTTCAAACCTCAGGGCTATCCCTCCCATTCCTGCGCACCGGTGGTACCCCTACCACCAGCCAGATCGTCACCTCAGTCGTGGCAGAATGCAACAACGAAGTCTACCCCGGAGTCACTGCCTCCTTTGGTTCAGACTTTATCGTGGTCACACCGACGGGAGTTCCTTGTAATCTGACGGTTTCCTATACCGAAACCACTTTCGCGCTGAGCCGGGATGCTTCTCCTCAAACCGGAACCCTCCCGACGGCACTTCTCCTGAGGTTCACAGATCCTACGTCAGTCTCTTCTCCTGGAACACGAAACCCCTCGCTCCCCACCACAGCGACTGCCACAGCGTCTGGGACGATCAACACAAGCAACGTCCCCGCGGCCCTGGCGTCATTCTCGAAGAGCTTGCTCTTTACTACAGGAGACGGCCGCATCCTGGCTTTTGCTGCACTGGACGGCTTTGGGCCTTTGAGCTCGACCGGCGGAGCACACCCTCAGGGAGGAGGAGCGCTGGTACCGTACTCTGTCGATCTACCGAGAAACGAGACCTACAACGTTGGCCTCCTCTTCGCCCCGGGTGGGAGTAGTCTGTCCACAATCAGTGAGTCCGTGGTTCAAGGCGGAGGGGGCTCCGGGACCAACGTCGCGAGCTTCTTCGTCGGGACTTTGAACATGGGGAGTGGCAGTCAGATCGCCAACTTCGTAGCGCCCCCCGTAGTCAAGGTTTCGGGGACTGTGACGCAGGCTCAGACATCCCCGAAGAACGGCTTCGTTGCCTTCTTCGATACCAGGAGCAGTATCCTGAGCGCTACGCCTCAATCCGGTTTCCTGGGAAGCGTTTCGTCTCTTGCGTCCTCGGGAGCCTACGACCCCTACGTCATCCAGGGTCAGTCGTACAGCGTCTTTACGGCGCTCACCTTGGATGAAAACTGCACTTGGAGCATGCCTAATCCATTCGCCGCTCCGACCCAAACGTTCAACGCGGATACGATCCTGAATTTCGCCTTCCCCAACTTCCCTGCCGAAAACACCCTTTCCGGGAACGTAACCGACCCTAGTGGAGCCGTAGTACCGGACGTGGACGTGAGCGTTGTCTGCACTGGCGCAACCGGTGCCCCCAACACCCAGCTACTCAAGGATGGCCAGACGAACGCACAGGGTAACTACACGATTCCGGGCATCTTCAGCTCGGGTGACTGCAGCGCAACCTACACGCCGTTGCCGCCAGATGCGCCAGGCGGAGGCTTTCCGTTGCAGGTAGAAGGAGAGGAAGAATAGCAAGCGCTCGGCGAGAATCTCGGGGGCCGCGGACCAATCGGGAATGGCTGGAGCTGGGCAAACAATATGTTCTCCGCCATCCCGATCGGACCGCGCCCCTCGTCCCGGAGCGAGGCGACGGCATCTACATCTGGGATGTCGAGGGCAAGAGGTATATCGATTTCCAGTCCGGCCAACTCTGTGTGACCCTGGGTCACTCACACCCGAAATACGTCGAGGCGCTTAGTCAGCAGGCCCAGAAGATCGTCCAGACCGGCACCCTCTTCATTGCGCCTTCCGAGGTGCTACTGGCCCAGAAAATCGCAGAGCTGACTCCGGATCCGCTGCAAAAATCTTTCTTCGCCTGCACTGGATCGGAGTCCAACGAGTTGGCCCTCCGTCTAGTCAGGAAATACACCGGTCGCTTCGAGGTCATCGCGGTGATGCGCGGTTATCACGGCCAAACCGCCGGCAGCGCATCGATTACCGGCAGAGGAGGCATGCTGCGTGAAGGCTACGGTCCCATGCCCACCGGAGCCAGCTTCATCCCTACTCCCTATCCCTACCGCTGCCAGTACTGTCGGAATGAAGGAAGCTGCAACCTGGGATGTGCCGAGTCGGCTGAAACCCTCATCGACACCGCAACCTCGGGAAAACCGGCCGCCGTGTTCTTCGAACCATTGATGAGTGCCGCCGGGCAGATCGTCCCGCCGATCGAGTGGATGCAGGAAATGGCACGCATCTGCCAAGAGCGCGGCATCCTAATGGTCGCGGATGAAGCCCTGACCGGATTTGGGCGCACCGGCAAGTGGTTTGCCTTCGAGCATTTTGGAATCGTTCCCGATGTGGTGACTTGCTCCAAAGGCCTGGGTGGCGGTGTCCCACTATGTGCGGTGACCACCAGCGCCGAAATCGCCGACGAGGCCGTGAACAAGGGCTTTAGCCAATTCTCCTCACATTCCGGAGATCCCCTGTTGTGCGCCACCGGACTGGCCAACATTGAAATCGTCGAGCAGGAGAACCTGGTCGAGAACGCGCGCGTCGTCGGGAACTACATGAAGGCGAAGCTGGAAGCAATGCAGCAGCGGTTCGAGATCGTGGGAGAGGCTAGAGGGCTCGGTCTCTGCCTCGGACTGGAGTTCGTGACCGACAAAAAGAGCCGCACCCCGAACTTTGAGGGCACCTCGGTGGTCGCAAATTACTGCCTGGAACACGGCCTGTGGCTGCCCATCGCCATTCCAATGCGCTCGCCGGATCGGGTCGAGCGACGCTTCATGGAGATGTCCGGGGCCCAGGTGCTGCGCTTCATGCCACCCATCACGGTAACCACGGAGCAGGTGGATGAAGCCCTGGAGATCCTGGAAGGCGGTATCCAAGTGGCAGAGGAGACAACCGCCGCCAGCCCTCCCTGAGCCTGACTATTCAACAGGCTTCAGAGAACAGGATCCATTCCGGGCAATACTCACACCAGCAGCCGCTGCATTACAGCCGTTGGAGTAGGTCACGCCATCGCAACCACAGACCGGATTGAATTCTTCGGTGCAGACCTCGGGTCGATTCCTGCATGCTCCTTCGCCTGCACACCTGCCCGGCGGTCGGAGACAGAATGCGGCACTCCCACAATCACTGTTGTCAGAGCATGGTCCCGGCCCGGACCCCAATCGTCCCATCCGAACAGCGGTTGTGCTGCGCTGACAGATACGCTGCTGGATCAGAGCGCCACCCGGATCGACGGTTTCCTCAATGGTACCGCCAACACTGGTCAAGACAAGAGTCTGTCGATCCAGGCTGATCTGTCCCACGTCGGTGAAGTGAAGGAGTGACGGGAGATGACCGACTTCGCAGGTAAAATCCACGACCAGGCGCCCGCCTGGCCCCACCTCGTAGAGCATTTCACAATCCAGAGTCCGTGGAAACTCGGGCCTCGGCGAGGGGCCTGTCGGGACCCCGGGCTTCGATGAGTTTTCAGCTTTCGGCGGAACACCTGTTGGATCCTCCGGATTCGGAAAGAGCTGCAGCGAGGAATCGCGGAAGAGGGCGATTCCGGTTCCGTCTCCATGAAACTGTAGGGTCCCGTGAAGACTGCCCGTCTGGCTGACGAAGCGGCCAATTGGCTTTAGGGTTCTGGGTTCAAAGGTGGGAGGACCATCGGGATCCAGGGAGGGAGTTGCCCTGCAGGATTGAAAAGTGGTCGACCCAAAGCGGCCCGCCACGAGTCGGTCAGGGTTTGTCCCGGCCTCCAGAAATTCCTGCCGCCCAGCAAACCCTAAAAGCAGGACACACGCGGCAGACAAGATGCCGGCTGCCGGGGTATATCTTCCACTCCTGGTCTTCATTGTTCCTTTTCTCATTCTGGGAAGTCCTCCGATATCTGTCCCCCCCGATCTTCCCCCCCCCCCCCGATCTTGCACTCTTTTATCACAGCGACAGGCTACCTACACCATCAAAAGAGCCTGTATCAAATTCGATACACGACTGGCCTTCGTCGTGGCGGTGGCCTCCAGGCCGCCGTGGGTCGAGCCAAGCTCGACTGCTTCCTTCGGCCCAGAGGCAAGAGCCACGTCACAGGATTTACGTCAGCGCACTTCTGATATCGCTTACAATTCAGACACGACAGTGCACGAGGACAACAAACTTTCACAGAAATATTTAAAAAAAATCCTCAGGGCCCAAGTCTATGACGTGGCGGTTGAAACACCGCTGGAACCAGCGACAAATCTGTCGAAACGGCTTGGTAACCGCGTTTTGTTCAAGCGTGAGGATCTGCAGCCTGTCTTCTCCTTCAAGCTCAGAGGTGCCTACAACAAGCTGGCACAACTGTCTCCCGATCTCTTGAAAAAGGGCGTCGCATGCAGTTCCGCCGGCAACCAGGCATATCAACTCTTTTTGTGGTGGGGATTCATATGATGCGTCGATGGTGTTCAAGAACGGCTTCGATTTTCCTTTTCTGTCTGCTTCAGCTATCAGCGACACCGCCCGAGGTAGGGATCGAACGGGTGGGGGACAGGCTCGATATCAAACTCGATTCACAACCCTTCACCAGCTTCCACTTCGGCTCCAATTGGCCCAAACCGTTCCTACATCCTCTTCGGAGCCCATCCGGCGTGGTGCTAACTCGTGGCTTCCCGGTCGAGGAAATCGCAGGCGAAAGCCGCGACCATCGTTGGCACCGCGGACTCTTTTTTGGCCATGGTGACATACAGGGTATCGATTTCTGGCGCGAGATCGGTCCCGAGAAGACGCGATTTCCTCTCCCGGTTGGGACCATCGTCCTGCGAGCCGTTGGTCGGGTCCAGAAGCTGGAGGAGGCTGCCGTCGTCACTGCAATCTTTGACCTCGTGGCGCCCGAACAGCGCCGCCTGGGCGGTCTTCGCCACCACTATCGCTTCCACAAGCTGGGAGCCCACAGTGCGATTGACGCAACCCTGGTCCTCACTGCGGACGCCGGCCAGTCTCTGAAGATGGGAGATACGGAAGAAGGAACCTTCGCGATTCGCGTCGCTCCGGGACTTCGCCAGGATCAGGGAGCAACATTGAGAAATGCGCAAGGCCTGATAGGGACCGAAAACATCTGGGGTAAGGCCTCCCGCTGGGTGGACTACTCCGGCCGGGTCGGGGGAAAGGCGGCGGGTATCGCGATATTCGACCATCCCTCCAACCCCAGGCATCCTACCCACTGGCATGCTCGTGGCTACGGCCTATTCTCGGCCAATCCCTTCGGGGAACACGACTTTTACGGGGATCCCTCAAGGGATGGCAGTCTGACCATCGAAGGGGGTAAGACTCTAACCCTTCGCTACCGGGTGGTCGTGCACGATGGAGATGGGGCCAGCATCGACCTGGAGTCGCTTCACCGCAGCTACTCTGCCGAAGATCCGGATTGATCTTTGCTTCCGCGGACAAATTCCTGCCTGAGAATACGGTACAAGACCCTCTCTGCCCCCAGAGGGGGAAGACCGAACTCCCCTCCCCTGAGATAACGGTGAAACCGCATTCCCAGCCGTTCCATCACTCGGCGAGAGGCTTTGTTTTCTATATGGGCGAGAGCTAGCACCCGGTCGAGGTTCAGTTCATCAAAAGCGAAGGTCAAGGCACCTCGGCCCGCCTCCGTGGCAAACCCCTGGCCCCATTGGCTCCTGGCGAGCCACCAGCCGACCTCCACATCACCACCCGGGTCCAGGTATTGAATTCCACAGTGTCCCAACAACTGACCGTCGGCCTTGGACTCCAAAGCGCCGACGCAGAAGCCGTGCCTTGCCACACTCTCGCTTTGACGACCCAGGAATTCTCGAACCTGCTCCCGAGTATAGGCAGTTCCGGTGCCGATGTAGCGCATCACTTCGGGGTCAATAGCGATTTCCAGGAACGGTGAGAAATCACTCTCGGACCATTCCCGGATGATCAGTCGCTCGGTCTCAATTCGGAAAGACATTTATCAGTTGGATTTAGTTGGATTGACCAATCCCACAACTAGCTTGATTGAAAATAGGAAACGATCACCCGGACTCCGAGACCGACCATGACGGTGCCCGCCACGACTGTGGCCAGTTTCAACTTCCAACTCATGCGCAGGGGTGGCGGCAGGCGAACACGGTCCGCCCAGAGCATGGCAAAACACCATATGCCGGAGGCGGCGGCCCCTCCACTGATGACGCTGGTAAAGGTGAGGCGTCCGAGTACGTTGCCGGCAATCTCCCGGGGAAGCCAGACCAGCGCCAATCCTCCAAGAAAGCAATAGAAGATGACGATCGTCCGCAGGTTCCGAAGAGGTCGCGAAGCCAGCCGTGGAAAAATACTCCTCACCCCCTCGGCTACTACCCGATAGTAGACCTCGAAGGCCCCATAGAGGGTTCCGACAAAAGCCAGGAAGGCCCCGATTCGATAGAGCCATTTCAGGTGAGGGTGCAGCGCCGTCAGAAAAGACTCCTGAACAGTGAGAAACTCACTGCCATCGGGGATCGTCTGGTTCGGATTCAGAACGATTGCACCCAGTGCCGCGAACATCAAAGTCACCAGAATTACAAAAGTAAACGAGATGGTGGTGTCCAACAAAGGGGCCCGGGTCCAGGTCCGGGCTCGTTCCACTTCCGCAGATGAATCTGCCGTAGCGTTTTCCAACTCCTCAAGGCTGGCAACGCTCCTTCCAGCCAGCCCCCATCGCTTCTCCCGCAGAAAACCGATGTAGCCCACGTAGTCCTGGGAACCTCCACCGACGGCGCCCAGATAGAGCGTGACCTCTAGCCAGGGGCTGCGTCCCGTGAAAGTCTCGGCGTACTCTTGAAGCACCCAGCCTGGGTAGTCGGAGACACTGGGGATCAAGAGACCATAAATCAGGGCCGGGATGTCAGGACCGAGCACCAGCAAAGAGGTCACAATACAAATCACCATGATCCCCAGGATCACCGTAGAGATCCGCTCGACCAGCTCGTAGGTCGAGATCAAGGCGAGTATGAGACAAAACGTGAGCACCGCCGTCGCCCAGACATTGAGCCAATACTCCAGATGATTCCAGGGTCCTACGTCCGGACCCGAAATTGCTCCCCCAAGCAATCGATGAATGAAGGTAGCCAGGATCTCGGGAAGGGCCGAAAATCCGACCAGCATCAGAAACACGGCTGGTAACACGATCAAGAGAGGAAACCAGAGAGCCGGTCCGGGCATGGAACGCCAGGTCACCAAGGGGTGCTCGCCCGTCAAGACGATGTGTCGGGCAGCCGTGTAGACCTGAATTCCCTTGAAGATCCCCGCGTAGAGAAAACACCACAGCATGCTGTAGCCGAAAATGGCTCCGCTGCGGGAGGCGAAGACCAACTCTCCACTGGCGATCGTGACCGACGCGATGATGATGCCAGGACCCAGATAAGTGAGCAGCGACGCGGCCGTCGGTTTGACCAGCGAAGCCGGCGGAGAAGGATATACCTGAGAATCGGTCATGGGATCGTTCACGCAGATGCGGCCCATTTCAGTCCAGGAAAAGTGTGGTCAGGATTTCTCAAGAGGACTGCTCCGGGGATCTGTCCTGAACGCGGGACCGATGGCGATGGACTTGAGGCGGTTCTCCGTCCAGGTAGGTGGTTCCTCGAAATGGATCTTTAACCGGAAAGAAGGCCATGATCCGCGCAACTTCAGGCCCCGGATTGGTGAAGGCATGCGGAATGAGGGCGGGGATGATCACAGTCTGCTCGGGTCCTGCCCGATGCACCTCCGATCCCAGCCGGAACTCCAGAGTGCCCTCCAGGACCACGATCAGCTCTTCTGCATCATGAAAATGCAGCGGGGCTCCGACTCCTACGCCTACCAGACTCCAGGACAGCGTGCTGGCCGTGGTCCCGTCACCCTCACGGGTGATGTCCCAACTGTGGTAGTCAGGCCTCCAGGGTTTCTCGTCCAAGCTGCGATGGTCGATGACAGGCATGGGTGCCTCCTTGGAAGTATGGCATTGTAGCCGAGTCGACTCCCAAAAGAGAACCCGTCCAGGTCGGGTGATCACCGCTCAGGAGCGCTCCGAGTTGTAGCAGTGGTCTCCTGGCGGCCGTTTCGAGCCAAGAGCTCGAAGCCAGAAGACTTCGGCCTGGAGACCGAAGCCACGTTTGAAGTTTCAGGTTAGCCCCGCCCCCAGTAGCGCTGGCCCCATTCGAGAAAGAAACTTCCCGAGCCATGGAAGCCTGAAGCGCGAGCAAGGGGTTGGGGATCTGAGAGATTCTGCTGTTGTCCAGCTCTCTCCTCGAAACGTGGGGCATACCGCTAGCGAGTCAAGTCGTTCGCGGCTCTGCTCGCTGTAGCTGTTTCCGGTACTGTTCACTGCTCACTGCACTACTGTTCACTATTCAAGTTTCAGCTTAGATTCGCACTGCCCGTCGGGTAGCCGAGGACTCCTTGGCAGCCTCGATGATCTCCAGCATGTGGACGTTGTCCTGGATCGGCGAGGGCGCAGGAGCCCCGGTCCTGGATGCTTCCAGGAAGTCCCGAAAAAGCTCCTCTGCCATGATGCCACCGTAGCCGGGGGTCTCAGGAATCCGGTAGGTCTTCCGGTGGCGGCTCCCGCTGACCCAGCGCCGGGCCTCGCTATAGAGGCTATACGCTCCCCCCACAGTGGCTGCATTCTGGCTCTCATGCTGTATTGGCTCGACCAACGGCAGGATCGAGAAACCCTCGGTTCCACGCATCCCGATGTAGAAGTCGTAGACGCTCTTGCTTCCCTTCATGTGATATCCCGCCTGGAACGTCCCCATTTTTCCGCTCTCGAAACTCAGCAACAACAAACCGGTGTCTTCGACCGGGACTTTCCTGGGATTCAGGTTTCCCACCATGGCCATGACTTCCACTACTCGCTCCTGCATCAGGCACAAAACCAGGTCCAAGCAATGGCACCCCAACCAGGAGAGGATGCCGGCGCCCATCTTGGGATCGAAGAGATACGTAGAAGTGTCGCGGTACTCCAGCAACCCGTTCAGCAGCTTAGCCTCAATAGTCATGATATTGCCGAGCGCGCCGTCTGCCAGGGCCCGCTTCAAGTCCAGAACCATTGGATTGTAACGCCACTGGAGCATGGCTCCAGCAGTCACTCCCTTCTTCTCCGCCAGCTCGGCCACCTTGCGCAGATGGGATGAATGGGTCGTCGCCGGTTTGTCGTACAGGACCGGCAGTCCGGCGGAAACAACCTGCTCCAGGATTCCCGGCGCCTGGTCGGGCCGAGCACAGACCGTTACCGCGTCCAGGTCGTCTCGTGCCAGAAACCTGGAAAGATCGGTACTCTTCGAAGCCACCTTGGACGACTCTGCAGCGAGCTTCTCGACATCGGCAAGTTCGGTAGCGGCGCAAACATGGATCTTGCCTACCTCCGAGAGTTGATCGAGCACGCGCACGTGTCCCCCGGCGTGGCCGTGGCCAGAGATCGCCCCCACGACCATGGACCCGTCTGCAGCAGCATTCCCTTCGCGTTTCGATGGCACGGCGCTGCCGATCGACCCCGGCGGCTCGTTTCCGGCAGCGGCTCTCCTGCCGAGGGATCCGATGGCTGCCACTGACGGCACGGTATATCCGAGAAAAGTACGTCTCTTCATTGACCAAACCTCCCAAGTGACGCAATCCCTATCTTTCCACTTGCACGTGCTTCATGGCCTCGTAGGCCGGCGAGGGCTTTCCCTGGACGTGAAGAAACGGAAAACGGTAGTCCCCCGTTCCCGTCCAGCGGGCGTCGCCCGTCATGAAGATCACGGTGTAGGCCCGCCGCGAGTGCTGGCTGCGATTCGGCTCGCTGCGATGGTAGGTGAGGCAGTGGTGGAAACCCACGCTCCCTTTGGACAGCTCAACCGGAATTTCATCGCCAAGTTTGCTCAGAGCCTTCTGTGTCAACATCCAGGTATTACCAGGGACATCCGTCTCCTCGTGCTCGAGCAAGCCCAACTTGTGACTTCCCGGTATCACGGTCATACAGCCGTTCTCGCGGGTGGCATCCTCGAGAGCGATCCAGGCCGTCAGCATCTTGTAGGGCTCGAAGCTCCAATAGTACATGTCCTGGTGAGGCGGTACCACACTGCCATCACGGGCCGGCTTGGCAAAAATGCCATCGCCGTAGATATCCAGATCATGGCCGAGTAGCTCCTGGACGATTGCGGTCAATCGCGGATGGGTGGCAACGGCGTGAAAAGCGGGGTCGCGGTGAAGCAGGCCAAACGCATTCCGGAGGACAGAAGGATTGGAAGGCTCCCATTTGAGATCACTCTCGGGAAAGGGGGTATGCCGGCCTTCCAGGGCACTCACTCGCCGCATGAGGTCGTCCATTTCTTCCTGGGTGAACACTCCCTCTGCAGTCAGGTGACCGTTGTCGTCAAAGAACTGCTTGTGATCCATTTTTTCCTCTCATGGCTCCACTCTTGGAATGACGCACACCAATATAGTCATAGGTCTCTTCCCGGTCAAAGCCACTGTTTAGGGAATCGCCTCTTCCTCCCTCGCCCTTGCCCTTGCCTTTGCCCGAAGATACTGCGACAAGCAGGATACCTCCGAAAGATGAAGTCAAGGCAAAGGCAAGGGCAAGGGCAAGGGACAGAGAGTTCAAAACAGATACCCATCACCACCCAACCAAACCATTGACACATCAGGACGGTTTCTCTATCGTGTAAGAGGACACCTATCTCATAGTCTGCAAAGGAGTTGAGGTTGTCTATCCTCTCCGTATACGGCTGCCGCAAAGTTCTCGTCCCAACACTCTGTGGAGCGGTTTTCGTGACGGCATCTTTGTGGGCACAGCAGCCTACTGAGCATCCGACTGGCAAAGCACCATCCAAGGCAGAGATTGGCACCCGGCTGTTCCTGGAGCAGCTACAGCCCCTGCTTGAGAAGCATTGCCTGGCGTGCCACTCGACCACGACCAAACAGGCCGGACTCGACCTCTCCAGCCACCAGGGGCTGTTGGAAGGTGGAAAATTGGGTCCCGCGGTGGTTCCTGGTAACAGCAAGGAAAGCCTTCTCTACGGCGTGATCACTCACTCACAGCAGCCCGCGATGCCTCCCCAAAAAGAAAAGCTACCCGCTCAGGCAGCGGCGCTCATAGGTCTCTGGATCGATCTGGGTTTTCCCTACGGCAGCCTCGACTCGGACACCGATGGCGCCGCCACCGACACGGCCAGCCGAGTGCCAACTTCCGGTTCAGAACAAATCTTCTCCCAGGTCAGATCGACCTTGGAGACCAAGTGCCTGCACTGTCACGGAGGCAAGTTTCGCCAAGCCGGCCTCGATCTTTCCGCGAGGGAGAGAATTCTCCAGGGGAGCGACACGCACACCGACGTGGTCGTCCCCGGAGATCCTGGAGCCAGTCTGCTGGTCAAGAAGATCCGGCACCAGCATGAGCCGGGGATGCCCTTCCAGAGCCAGCAACTTTCGGACGAGGAAATTCAAAACCTGGTCGCCTGGGTGGATGCCGGGGCACCTTATTCAAGCGAGCTCAGGATCGCATCGGCGGAGGAGCCGAAGTCTCCCCTTCCCGGCAGCGATCATTGGGCCTATCAACCTCCCAACAGACCGGATCCTCCGAAGGTCGAAAACCAGGTCTGGGTGCGCAATCCGATCGACGCCTTTCTGGCAGCCGAGCACGAGCGGCTCGCAGTCGAGCCCATGCCCGAGGCACCGAAGCGAATGCTGCTGAGGCGACTCTACCTGGATCTGACGGGCCTTCCACCAACGCCTGAACAGCTCCGCTCCTTTCTGGAAGACCGCTCCGAACAGGCCTATGAGAGAGTGGTCGATGGATTGCTCGAGAGCCCCCACTACGGGGAGCGTTGGGGTCGACATTGGATGGACATCTGGCGTTATAGCGACTGGTACGGCCTGCGGGGGTTCGGTCTGGTCCAGAACAGTCAGAGGCACCTTTGGCATTGGCGAGATTGGATCATCGAATCCCTCAACGAGGACAAGAGCTACGATCGCATGATTCTGGAAATGCTGGCCGGCGACGAGCTCGCTCCTACCGATCCCAAGACCTTACGGGCCACCGGATACCTGGTCCGAAACTGGTTCGGTCCAAATCGGAATGCCTGGTTGAGGGAGACTGTGGAGCACGCCGCCTCCGGATTCCTCGCAACCAGCCTGAAATGCGCTCGCTGCCATGACCACAAGACAGATCCTATCGCGCAGGAAGAATACTATCGCTTCCGCGCGTTCTTCGAGCGTCATGACGTTCGAACCGACCACCTGCCGGGGGAGCCCGATATCCTCAAAGCGGGTTTGCCTCGAGCCTTTGATTCGGAACCTCGTGCCGCCAGCCGCCACGGACCGGCGATCTTTGCAGAGACCTATCGCTTCGTCCGGGGAGACGAAAAGAACCCTGACAAGGCCAACCCTCTCTCCCCGGCAGTGCCCGAGATCCTCGGTTCGTTGGGGGAAGAGATCGAACCAATCGAGCTACCCCTGGAAAGCTACAATCCATCGATCCGAGCGTTTGTTCATCGCGACTTACTGCAGCAGGCGCGAAAGGAGCTCCAGCAGGCGGAAGCTGAAAACGCCGAAGCCAGGAAGCAGCTCATCCTCGCGAAGCAACGCGCCGCCGAGGGTTCGAAATCGCGGATCTTGACCTCGGGACGAGCGACCTTCGAGAAAGAGATCAAGCCCATTTTTGACAAACACTGCATTACCTGCCACGGGCCCAATGTCGATCGCAACGACTTTCGACCGCTTACCTTCGATCTGCTGCTCGAAGGAGGCACCAGAGGCGGCCCCGGGATCATACCGGGTAAAAGCGACATCAGTTCCGTCATTCGTAGGCTCCGCGGTGACAAGCAACCGCGTATGCCCGCCGAGGCGCCTCCCCTACCGCGGGCGGTCATCGATCGACTTGCCAACTGGGTCGACGGACTACAGCCTGAAGATCCACGACTCGCCTTGCGCCAAGCTCAGGAAGCACTCGAACTAGCAGAGAAGAAACTAGCCTGGAAAAGGGAGAACCTGCCGGCATTGGAGGCACGCCTTGCCGCCGATCGTGCCCAATATTCCAATCCACCCGATCCCAAGGCAGCGGACTATGCTGAGGCCGCTCGGAGAGCCGAGCGTTCTGCCACCCTGCTCAAGGCCGAGATGAATCTTTTAGACGCTCAAGGGAAGCTGGCGGATGCTCTGCGAGCCCCGCCAGCCACCGGCGAGACATTGATAAAGACCCGCGAGAAGCGAATCAGCGTCGCCAATGCGCAGGTCAAGGCCGCTCAACAGGCTCTGGGCAAGGGGAAGAACGAATACTCGCCCGTCGGGAAGCTCTACCCGAAAACCAGCACCGGACGGCGCACGGCACTGGCCCGCTGGATTACACGCAGGGACAATCCACTCACGGCTCGAGTCGCCATCAACCACATCTGGATGCGTCATTTCGGTAATCCCATCGTGGCTACCGTGGAGGACTTTGGCCTGGCAGGACAAGCCCCTTCCCATCCCGAACTGCTGGACTGGCTCGCTGTCGAGTTCATCGAACAGGGCTGGAGCATGAAGCACATCCACCGCTTGATGGTTACAAGTAGTGCCTACCGAATGCAATCGTGGCCCAGTCGAGCAGACCATCCCAACCTGGCGACCGACCGCGACAATCGATATCTCTGGCGCATGAATCAGCGCCGCATGGAAGCCGAAACCGTGCGCGACAGCATGTTGTCCGCTGCCGGGGAGTTGGATACCACCATCGGTGGACCCGAGCTTGACCACTACACCGGACAGAGATCGCGGCGACGAAGCCTCTACTTCACGCATACTCCAAATGAAAATATGGAGTTCCTGAAGCTATTCGATCAGGCCGATGCCGATGGTTGCTACCGCCGTCATGAGAGCATCGTGCCCCAACAAGCCCTGGCTTTGTCCAACAGCGAAATGGGCTACAACCTTTCGCACCTACTGGCACGCAAGACCCTGGGAAGAGTAGGCAGGGACGCGAACCACTTCGTAGCAGCTACCTTCGAGCGAATTCTGGGACGGGCTCCCAGTGCCGAAGAAAAGGCTGACAGTCTGGAATATCTGGAGCGGCAAGCGAGCCTTTTGGCGGATCCACGGAAGCTGACCCAATTCGAAGCGGCCGTCCCGGGAGAGGTTCCGCCTTCCGTGGATCCGTGGCTGAGGGCGCGGGAAAGTCTGGTGCACGTCTTGTTCAATCGGAATGAGTTCGTCACAATTCGGTGAGGAATGTTGAGATCGAGAGACAGAATATGAAAGCGAGAACGAGATTGTGGGGTCCGGGCTGCCTCAACATCCATCGCAGGACCTTCTTTTCCGATCTGGGCATGGGAGTCGCGGGAATGGCCCTTGGCGCCATGCTGCACCGCGATGGAATCGCCGTACCCAGCTCTGGTGAATTGTGGACGCCGCCGGACGGTCTGCCTCACTTTGCGCCCAAAGCCAAGAGCGTCATCTGGCTTTTCATGCAGGGCGGGGCCAGCCAGATGGAAACCTTCGATCCCAAGCCGGCGCTCAACAAGTACGCCGGAATGAGCATTGACGAGACACCCTACAAACACGTCCTCGATTCCAAGTACAACAAGAATACGGTTCAGTTCTTCGGTCGGAATCGCGGCTCCTACAACAAACTGTTCCCTCTCCCGGTGGGCTATGGCAAGCGGGGTCAGAGCGGTATCGAGGTGACCGACTGGTGGCCTCACGTGAGCGAATCAATTGACGATATCGCGGTGGTTCGCTCCATGTGGACTACCGACAACAATCATGCCGCTCAAACCCAGTTCCATACTGGCCGGCATATCTTCGAAGGCCTCTTCCCGTCGCTGGGCTCATGGGTGCATTATGGGCTGGGATCGCTCAACGAGAACCTGCCCCAGTTCATTGTCCTCGGCGGACGCATTCTTCCCCACGACGGAGGTCCGGCAAGCGTCTCGGGCAACTACCTCGGCCCCGAGAACAATGGGATCACCATCGACGTAGATCCGACCAATCCGCTTCCCTTCTCCCAGCCGGTGAAGGGCATCTACAGAGAGGAACAGGAAGCCGAGTTCGCGCTGCTCCGCCGTTTCAATCATCTGGAGGCCGTACAGTATCCCCACGATTCCGCCATGCGGGCCCGCATCAAGGCTTACGAGCTTGCTTTCCGAATGCAGACCTCGGTCCCCGAACTGTTCAAGTTCTCGGATGAGAGCTCCCGGACGCAGCGACTCTATGGACTCGACAACGAGGTCACCAAACCCTTTGGGGAGATCTGCCTGACCGCTCGTCGGCTGGTCGAGCGTGGCGTGCGTTTCGTACAGGTGATCCACGGCTACTCAACCGACACCATCGGCTGGGACGCCCACTTCCACCTTAAGAAGCTCCATGGACGCACTTGTTCTGAAGTCGACCACCCCATCGGTGGCCTACTCAAGGACCTCAAGCAGAGGGGTCTGCTGGACGAGACGCTGGTGGTCTGGGGAACCGAATTCGGCCGCACTCCAGGGGTCCAGGGGCAGACCGGAGGCCGAGACCACCATCCCGCGGCCTTCACCTGCTGGCTGGCGGGTGGCGGGATCAAGGGTGGTGTTACCCACGGCGCCACAGACGAACTCGGCTACCACGCCATCGAGGACCGCCACTACGTCACAGATCTTCACGCCACCGTTTTGCACCAGCTTGGGCTCGACCCGCGGAAGCTGGACGTCCCCGGTCACAAGCGCCTGGAAATTGACCACGGCAAGCCGATGCACCAGATCATCGCGTAATTCACAAACTGAGGTCGACCCTCGGCTCCAAGCCGAGGGCTTCGAACGATGTCGAATCGAATTCGATGCGTGCTCGGCCTTCGTCGTGGGGGTGGCCTCCAGGCCGCCCTGCGTCGAGCTAGGCTCGACCGCTTTACTTCGGCCTGGAGGCCAAAGCCACGTCACAGACCCACTCTCCCAACTTTCCCATCACTCGGAGATTACCCTGGCCTCCCCCTGGGACTTCGGGAACCTTCTCTTCGCCTGAAGGCGAGGGGTTTCCACCATCCCCGATGGGGACACTAAGCGACTTCGTGGCTTTGGGTATGGGATCGCTTCCAGTCAGGGATGTCGCTCCTGGCACCCACGGGTTCAGTAGGTGTCAACTTGACAATACCCTACCCTGAGTCCCCACAATTGTATAAGGTACTGTGTGGAGGTTCACACATATGGCAACTAATCTCTCTCTCGATCCGAAGCTTATCGACCGTGCACTCGCACTGAGTGGAGAACGGACGAAGAAGGCCGCTGTCACCCAGGCACTTCGCGAGTTCATCGCTCGGCGCGAGCAAAAGCGCCTGCTAGAGCTTTTCGCGAAACTTGACTGGGACTCCGACTACGACTACAAGATGGAGCGCTCTCGAGCTTGAGCCTCTTCGTCGATACCAGTGTCTGGTCGCTGGCGATGCGGCGCGACGCTCCCCCTGATGCACCCGAAATCCGCGAACTCGGTCGTGCCATCGAGGCTGGTGACTCCATCTACACCACCGGTCTCATATTGCAAGAACTACTTCAAGGTTTTTCAAAGCCAAAAGCCCAAGAACAGATCATCGAGCGATTCCGGGCGCTGCCGATGTTGGTTCCCGAGAGAAGAGACCATATTCAGGCCGCGGAGCTTCGCAACACCTGTCGGCGCAGGGGCGTACAGGTCGGTACAATTGATGCCTTGCTTGCACAGATGTGTATTCGCTATGGGCTCGTCATCTTGACTACCGATGGAGACTTTCGAAATGCCGCGAGTCTGGTTCCCCTGTCGGTATGGTCACCTTAGGGCCCATTCAAAAATAACTTCACATTCTAAAGGAACTTCATATTGGCTCTTCTAGACTACGATTCGTCGGCGATGGCTGGCGCGAAGATAGAGGTCCCGTCCCCCAAGGCATCTGCCAGCGGATCCCCTTTACGAGCAGCGCACGATCGAGAGTCGCGGCTCAAGATCTACGGCGAGCGGAACACGGGTACCAACTATCTGAGGAAGCTCGTCGCACGGCATCTCGACGTCCACATGCTGCCTGGAGTCGCCTCGCGGAGGCGGCTGCGGGAGTTGGCCGCCGAGCTAGAGAACTCCAGCCCCGAGTCTCTCAGAGACCTCTACTTCGAGCAGACCTTCGCCCAGAACCTAGGTTGGAAGCACTCGCTGGTCAGGCCACCGGACGAATTGCTCCGGTATGACGTTTGCTCGCGGTGTTTGGGCTTCGTGACTCTTTCCAAAAACCCATACTCGTGGCTTCTGTCGCTTCACGAGCGCCCCTACCACCACCGGCGCTGGCATTGCAAACCAGACTTCGAGAGCTTTCTGGTGTCACCGTGGGGCATGGTGGGACGAGACAACGCCGCCGCCGAGCTCCCCAACCCGGTGGAGCTGTGGAATTGCAAGAATGCTTCTTATCTTCGGTTGGACGGTTCGCTACCGGTCCTCCATTTGACCTACGAGCGATTGCTCGCCGATCCACTCTCGTGTCTCGAGGAGGTCCGCGATCTTTGCGCCTGTTGCTTCAAACGCTCGACGTTTCGAAACGTCGAGAAATCGACGAAGGAACCGGGGAAGAACTTCGAGCTCTATCGCCAGTACTACCTCCAAGAGCGCTGGCGCGATCAGCTCTCGCCCACCGCGACCCAGCGGATCGACGAACGTCTGGACGAGCAGGTGATGCGTGCCCTCGGATACAACTACCTGAGCTGATCGAGCGCCGCTCAAAGCGGCCAGGTTCCACATGTTGTTCGAAAACGAGAGGATCATGATCTACCACCCCGGCAAGTGTGGGGGAACGACGATAGAACACCTCTTTCTGCAGCCGTTGCGCCAGACCAATCTCGCCAAGCTGCTTCGCGAACCCTGCTTTCGAGCGGAGAACAACTGCCAGTTGACCCCCGAATGGCTGGACCGTCGAGTCCGCTTCATGGTCGGCTACCTGCCGCGGGCGTTCTCGGTGAATGGCATCTGGGGGATCTATCTGCAGCACGCTGATATCTACTCCAGCCTCAAGATCCATGGTGCGGAGTCGATGAATCTCCATCTCAAGATCGCGTTCGTGCGCAATCCTTTCCCCCGCATCCTGTCTGCCTTCTACTACGGCATGGGTGATCGCAAGTCGACGTTCAGGGAGTTCGTCCTGGATCGGCTGGAACGGAAGCTGCACCGCAACCGGCCCTTTACCATGGGGCATTTCGGCGAGATGCACCGCTTCACCCACCGCGACGGAAAGCAGTTCGTGGACTTCCTCGGCCGCCTCGAGCACATCGCCGACGACGTTCCGAGGCTGTCCGAGATGGTGGGGATTCCGCTCAGCCTCGAAGGTCATCGCCGGCACGCCAAGACCGTGGCCGGCGAGATCTACGAGCACTACTCGGAGGCCTACGACGAGGTGATGGTCGACCGCGTCTACGATCTCTATCGAAAAGACTTCGACCTCTTCGGCTATCACTTTGAGCGAGAGCTGCCCTTCCGTCCCCGAGATCGGCAGATCCCCCAGGGGGCAAGCGGAACGACTAGTAGCCAACCCAAAACTCATCCGAATACTCGGACAGCCTCCTAGAAGCTCAGTACCGATGATCCGGGGCCATCCACTCCTCCTTGTACTGCTCCCAGCTCCGCTTTCCCTGCTCCACCAGATACTCGCAGTACCAGCGGCAGATCGAGCGGTCGAGGTTGGCCCAGGCCCGCCGGGTGAGCGGATCGTCGGGAAGCTCCAGCTGAGCGATCAGCTGATCGCGCTCCCCATCGTCCGGGATCACCGCGTGTGCGAGATAGAGCTCGTTGAACAGGAAGCGGCTCAGGTCGTTCAGGTAAGGGGCCGCAGGCCTGAACATGTGGCCGATCTCGACGTCGATGCATACGTTCTTGCCTCCCAGAAGGTAGTTCGGAATCGAGATGTTGGCTTCGAGATAGCCATATCCCAGCAGTTCTTCCCACGGGCACATGAGCGTTTCGCGATACCAGGCTCGATTGAAGAAGTAGGCGCCACCCAGGACGCAACCCACCTCGCCGGTCGTGTGTGCCCGATTCCATTTGTCCACTAGGATGCGACGCCGAATGCTGTAATGAACCTCGGGCTGATCAAAGAGGTCGAAGGGGAGCAGGTGGGCCCCGTGGTACTTACCCTTCGCGTCCTCCATCGCCATCCTTCCCGGTTCCAACGCTAGCATGGTCAGACAGCCTACGTGGCTGGGGTGGCTCCGGCTATAGTCGACCAGGCCGGAAGCCCAGTCCTTGTCCCAGAGGTTCATGTGGGCGTCGATCACCAGAACCGTGTCGAAGCCCGCGGCCTCGATGCCGGTATGTCGGGCCCGTTGCGCTCCGGTGGGCCGATCGAAGCGAATCGCCTTGACGCCTGCCGGGACCTCGGACGGCTGGTCGGATCCGTCGTCGACGATGATGATCTCGTGAGTGATCGTCAGGGTCTCCTGCAGCCGCTGAACGGTGAACGGCAGCATGTCCTCATTGCGATGCGGAATGACGATTGACAGCACGATGCCTCTCCGAGACCCCTACCAACGAGCACGGTGGGCGCGGCGGGCGACGACCAAGCGATGATCTCCAGCCCATCCCTACTCGATGCTGAACTTGAAAAGCTCGACGGGTATCGGAGTGGTCGTGGTGGTTGTCGTCGTGCTGGTCGTCGTGGTGCTGCTCGTCGTCGTGCTCGTCGTCGTGCTCGTCGTCGTCGTGGTGGTGGTCGGCGGCCCGAAAAGCTCGGAGGGGGCCGGATCCTCGCTCGTCTCAGCGACGATCGCCGCTTCCGAAGCGTCCGTCACCGCGGCACGGCTGACGCTGGGTATGAGCGAAGCCGGCAGGCCGACCAGCGCCATCACCTTGAGCAGTTGCCTGCGGCTGAGCGCCGCTTTGTCCGGCACCTCGGACCGTCCAACGAGCCCGGCGAGCCCGGCGCGCGCGAGGTCTTGCAGTCCTCGACGAGCGAGCTCTTCCGCTTCCTTCGGCCCTAGCCCGGCGTCTTGGCCCAGTGCTGCGGACAGCTCCGAGAGAGGCGTCCTGCCATGACAGGCCCGCCAAAGTAAAGCCGCCGTCCGATTCAGCGTCGCCGACCATAGATCACGCCGATGGACCCGGAGGTCCTCACCTTGATCTTCAGCTTCGAGCTCCGGAAAGCGCTCAGGGAGCTTCGGTGCTTTCACTGGCGTGACCTCCGATTAGCGTGTACCACCACTCCGCATATTCCACTTGGTTCTGATCACCTGTCCGCAGTGGCTTCGCCAGCGGAATCCGTTGTGGAAGGCGACGCCGCCGCGGGCTCGAACCGATACCCCTGAAGCTTGATCTCTTTACGGCAACGACGCTCCACAATGGCAGCCAGCTCCGGCGTATAGTACTCACTGTAATGGACCCCTGGGGGACGGAAACCACGCTTGGCGTGGGGAAGCCACCCGTCCCAGTCCAGCCCGATCGCGGAGGTGATGCGCCCCAGCTCATCTTCCAGATCCTCGAAACGAGCCACCTGATCGACGAGGATCTCACCGCGTTGACCGTACAGTAGAAATTCCCGCGTGAACATCTTCCGGCCAACGAAGTCCTCGAAGCTCACCGGCTCCCGATTTCGCCGTCCAGCGTGACCGAAGCAGTATTGCGAAACGACCCTGTCCCATGGATTGCGAGTGAAGCAGAACGTGGTGTAGCCGTTCCAGAGCACCTCGCCCAACTTGGATCGGACCCCAGCCGCGCGGCTGTGGTTGAAAAACCGCTCGCCGCCCTCCGCCTCGCCCCGGAAGTTCTTCGGCCGAACACCGAAGCTGCGCCGGAAACGCTCATCGACCGGCGACAAGGGCGTCACCACGTCATTCGGACCGTCACAGAAGCGAGACAACGAGATCTCGATGCTGGTGCCCGCGGTTTTGCGCGTCTTGATGAAGATGAATCGGTGTCGATGAGAAGCTAGCATCGAGCGACAATCTGCCTCACGTCTTCCTGTTCTTGCCTCTTTTTCGCTCGAATCTGGCCTTCCATTCACCCAGAGTCAGCGCGCCGTCCTGATCCTGGTCTAGCTTGTCGAACCGCCTCCCGGCCCGGGCCGCTTTTTCCCCGACCCGGCTACCGATGAATTCCACCCGGCTGATCCGCCCGTCGCCGTTCCTGTCCTTTTTAGCGAAGGCCTTTTCCGGAGTCCTGGCCGACGCGAAAGACAAAGTAACAACCACGAAAGCGTTGAACTCCTCGAAGGAGGTGGCGCCGTCCGAGTTTTGGTCGAGCTTGTCGAACCTAGCCTCGGCGGCGGCGGCGGCTTCGCCTTCCCTCTTGCCGACGAACTCCTCACGGGTGATCTGCCCGTCGCCGTCCTTGTCCCTCTTGGCGAAGGCCTCCGCCGCCGTCTTCGGGGCGGCGATGGCGGTGGCGGCACCGAGGAGAAACGTGAAGAGCAAAAAATAGCGGGTAAATCGCGTCGACATGGCTCGTCCCCTTCTTATACGCGGCCACGCATTGCAGCGGCTGGATTCACGGCATTCTAAGTTCGTCAAGGCCTCGAAGTCAAGCGCGCTTCGCCACCGAGAAGCCGCGGTCGAACTTGGAACGAGTAGAGATCCGCATCGTGAAGGGCTTCGTCACGACCTCACCTCCGGATAGTGGCGCTTGAATGGAGACGAAACCGTCAAGACGGAGTGTATAGCGGCGCAGCTTGCACTGACGCCAGAAGCCTTCGTTGACGTACATCGAAAGCTCGTCCGGGGAGTCTGTGGCCGACTTGGTCTCGACAATGCCCAGCGCCTGGAAATTGTCTCCGTAGACCCAGCGACCCTTGCTTTGCCTGCTCGGGCGGATAAAGGCCTCGTCCCAGAACTCGAATCGACGGCCGTCGCGGCTTGTCATGAAACCTCCGTCCGTGTAATCGATGCCAAAGTACTCGACGCTCGCGGAGAGGCGCTTGTTCAATTCCCCAAGTTTACCTCGGCCCAAGACGTACCGTGTCGGGAAGCCGAAATAGATGTGCGGCGCGCGGTGATAGGGTTGAATCTGATTGGTATAGAACTAGACGAACGGTGAGAAGCGAGTCTTCTTCGCCGAGAACGTGAGCCAGCGTTTGGGTGAATACTCCAGCCACTCCGGTTCGGTCCAGTTGAGGAAGTCGGCCGAAGTCGTCATCCAGGTTGATCTGCGAGCTCCGGTAGTACATCCGGTAAATGTCGCCATCCTGAAAAATGGTGTAATACAAAGTGCGGTTGCCTTCCCAGGGCGTGTCATGCACGAAGACATCGTCGGTTTCGACAGGCCGATGCAGTGCAAGCCTCGCACCATCGAGCCTATCAATCAGATGCCGGTCCACAAACAGCTCGCGCCGCGAGCCGATGTCGATAGGTTCTTCGGCGCGTACTGGGAAAGGAAGTGCGAATAGCAACAGAACAAATAGAGTATGCTCCATTGTCGTTCCCTGAACGCAGTGGGGGGATCAGCTGATGGGCGCTGCAGGAACATCGATCAGGCCATCCGACGGCCCTTCGGGTCACTCGTCGACGCGCCAGGCAAGCCTTGGCAGACAGTAGGTGTCGTTTTCAGGCTGCCTTCTAGAGAATGATCTCTGTGAGAAGCCTACCGCCAATATCGGTCAGCTTTCGGAAACGTCCATCATGCAGGTAGGTGAGCCGCTCGTCTTGCAGCCCGAGCAGGTTCAGGATTGTGGCATGCACGTCGCGAACGTGAATGTGCGGTTCCCCAACTCCTCTGAGTCCGAATTCATCGGTTTGGCTGGCCACGTTTCCCAGTTGAGCGTCAGGCTCGAGCGCCCTGATCCAGCTCTCGATCGTTTCAATGTCACTATCTGGCAAGGGATCGGGAGAATCAAAGGGCATCCGGGGCTCGAGTGTGCCCCGCAGAACCTGAACCAGTGGAGTTTCGTCTGGATTTCCCGGTTTTACAGAGGGGCCGTGACGAGCGCCGCCGGCGAGTATGTCTTCTAAACTTTCAACCGAGTATCCACTTGATCTGGTGGAGCTGCCATGGCAGGAGACACACCGAGTTCAAGATGACTTGAACGGTCACATCGAGCGGTACGTTCGTTCCTCGGGAGAGGACAGAGATGGGGGCCGAGCACAACACTACACACAACACCGCTCCATACATGTGAACGGATCTCATCTAGGGGGTACTCTAGCATACGGGAAGTACCGCTGGCGACGATCTCTCGGAAGACTGATGTTGCGCTGGCAAACGCTGTTGTTGCACTGAAACTCCGGGCACCGTGACAAATCCAAAGCAGCGATTCTTCCTCTCAACGGTTGTTCTCACCGGCCTACCGTTCGTCGGGCCAGTACCTTGATATTGGTATCGAGACTGAAGCGTTTGTGATCCGCCATTTCCTTTCCGCGGTCCCAGGTCAGGGACTGGTACAGTTCCCGCGGTAACTTTCGCGCTTGTTGGCTCAAGGCGTTGATCGCCGTTTCGGTATCTTGGCTGTTGACTTTGACCAACATCACGTAGCGCGTCTGACGTTCGACCAGGGTGGCGATTTGACTGCGCTTTGATCCGATCAGGAGGTCCCCTTCCCAATGACCGGGTACGGCGCGCTCCTCCACCGAGGCGGGCCGCTCACGGATCGATACCGTGTCCTTGATCCGTCCGTGATCCTCCGTCTTCTGTGTATGGTGGCGCGAGCGGCGCATCCCACGGGTCCGCCTAAGATGCTGCAACAGCTCTTTCTTCAAAGCGCCGCGGGCCTGGATGAAGAGGCTTTTATAGAGGGTCTCGTCTGACACCTGAAAGTCCTTGTGATCGGGATACGTGCGCTTAAGCCACCCGGCAATCTGCTCGGGCGACCAGAGCTTCTTGAGGTTCAAGGCTACGCGGTGGGCGAGTTCCCGATTCTCTACCAGTTTACAGATTTTCGGGCGGCGTGCCCGCTCCCAAGCCGCCTGATCGGCCCGGTTGGCCCGGTACCGGAGCCGGCCGCCGTTACGCTGGAGCTCGCGACTTACCGTCGAGGGGGCGCGACCTAGCCCTCTGGCAATCGAACGGATCGAGCAGCCGGCGACCACACCGCGCGAGATCTCCTCGCGTTCCGATGACGTCAACGCGAGTCGCGATCGTCGGCGTGGCTGCGGCCGGATGCCACCGGTCTGTTTCAGAATACCCCTCAATGGAGGCATCGGTTCACACTCAACTTGTTGACCTTTCAGAGGAACGCGGCTTGTCCCCCATTCGGGATACCGCTAGAATCCCCTCGAAGAAAAAAACGGGGGACCTGATCATGATCCGCACCTGGAAAGGCCTCTTTATCTACCTACTCCTCTTCTTGGGTGGCAGCACCCTCCTCTTCTTGGGTGGCAACACCTTTGCCGTCGACAAGATCCGTGTGCTGCTGGTCGACGGCCAGAACAACCACAACTGGGTGGAGACCAGCCAGTCACTACGTGGAACCCTGGAACGCGCCGGGCTGTTCGAGGTGGTAACCGAAACCAGCCCACCGGCCAAGGCCAGCGAGAGCATCTGGGAGAATTGGCAGCCCGACTTCAAGGGATTCGATGTCGTCGTGAGTAACTACAACGGACGACTTTGGCCAGAGTCCATGCAGAAGGCATTTGTCGACTATGTCCGATCCGGCGGAGGTGTCGCCATCATTCATGCGGCCAACAACTCCTTCCCGAGCTGGAGGGCATACAACGAAATGATTGGCCTGGGCTGGCGCGATCGAGACTACGGCGAGGCCGTAAACGTCGAGGACGAGAGTGGAAAGCTGCTGCGCACCCCTGCCGGCTCCGGTATCGGAGCCGGCCACGGCCTACGACACTCCTACCTCGTCAAACTGAGACAGCCTGACCATCCAATACTGAAGGGCATCCCGGAAGAGTGGCTGCACGCTACTGACGAGCTCTATCACGCTCAACGGGGACCGGCCCAGAACATGACCGTACTGGCTTCCGCCTTCTCGGACCCCAGCCAGGGGGGCACCGCTGGACACGAGCCTCTGCTATGGAACATTCCCTTTGGTAAGGGCCGCGTCGTGACGAATCTGATGGGCCACCTCTGGCCCGGACAGGATCATCTAAATGCACTTCACTGCGTAGGGTTTCAGACCCTCTTCGCCCGAACCGTGGAGTGGTTGGGCAGCGACCAGGTGACCCTACCCGTGCCGGAACTATTTCCTAGCACGGCCGGGGCCGTGCTCGTCGATCCGGTCCCGCTTCCGGCAAATGAGCTGCCTCCGCTCCATCGTTTGCATTACCTCCAGAGAATGGGGAGGGAAAGTTCAGTTCAAGATTTCGCATTCTCCGACCCCGCGGCCTGGAGATACCGCAAGAGCGGTCAGGAGCAGGCCGCACTCGAGCTGTTTCAGCAGAGCCAATATGAGCCGCCGCATCGCTCACCTGTGAATATCGCCCTGGTCGACGGGCAGCGGTTCAACAGCTTCGTGGTTGACATGCAGGTCCAACAAACGGGTAGAGAGTACGGCCACCGAGACCTCTGCCTGTTTTTTGGCTTCCAAGACCCGTCTCACTTCTACTACGCGCACATCTCCACCCAGACGGATGACCATGCCCACAACATTTTCCGGGTGAACGGGGCTCCCCGGATAAAGATTTCGACCTCAACCACTTCGGGTCACGATTGGGGAGAAAAGGAGTGGCACCGGGTGCGTATCCAGAGGGATGTTGAGAATGGCTCGATAGAGGTCTTTATAAACGACATGGCGCAGCCCATCATGACGGCCAACGATAAGACTTTCGGCCGGGGTTGGATTGGATGGGGATCGTTTGACGACACCGGGATGGCCAGCGATATCCGAATCTGGGCACCGGATTCGGAGGCGAAGGACATCGATTTTTTCGGTGCAAGCAACTCACACTAGATCATTGCCACGGCATCCATCTCAATCAAGGCATCGGGATGAACCAATCCGGTGACCTGAACCAGAGTCGAAGCCGGAAGGTGGTCGGGTGGGAAGTACTCGAGCCTCACTTCGTGGATCGCCCTGAACTCTTTCAGATCGGTCACAAATACCTGTACCCGAACGACATCTTGAAAACTCGCTCCTGATTGAGATAGAGCATCCCCAAGATTCGTCAGCACCTGCCGCGCCTGTGCCCTCATGTCGCCTTTGCCGACCAGTTGCAGGTTGTGATCAAACGCAAGCTGACCGGACACGAAAACCATCGTGCCCCCACTCACACGAACCGCATTGGAAAAGGCAACGGGCCCGGCCAATGACCCTGAACGAGCAAGCTGGTTGCCTCCAGGCAGGGGGTAGATCGTCTTTTTCACGACCTCAAGACTCCTCGGCAAGACTCTGGGAAGTCGCCTGCTATTTGAACTGGATCGAGTAGAGGTCGGCATCGGTCATCACAAAGCGCAACCTGACCACACTCCCGACGATCCGCTTCAGCTGATTTTCCCGGTCGCGGCTCCTGCCACGCCTCCAGGCCGCGATGCCTTCGATCTCGTCTCCCCAGATAGGGATAGAGTCTTCGAGCGAGAACCCACCCAGCGGTAGACCGTTGGCCCCCTGGATTTCTATTTTTATACTGCCGGCGGCCGAGGTGGAGTAGTTGAGCCGCAGGTTCTCACCCTGGAATACCAGGGGTGGGGTCACGAACTCCCCTCCGGGATAGCCTGCACTCGCCGAAGCGAAGCCATCGATGCGTATCACCATTCTCCTTACATGGGCGGTTGGGTAGGTGTAGTGCTGCATCACGTATAGGGAGATCTCGTCAGGAGCGCTGGCATAGATCCCACGGACCACAAAATTCGTCCGGTGAATCCAATTGCGGCGATCACGTCCAGGGCGAATGAACGCCTCCACAAACCGGTGCCAATGCCTCCCGTCGCGGCTGCTCATGAACACCGAATCGGAAAGGCCAGCAAGCTCCGAGTTGCGCACCGCAGGAGAGTGTTGGGGAGAGCGCCAAGGAACGAATCGTTTGGGAAACGCCAGATAGATGTGGGGAGCGCGAAAATAAGGCACGGTCGACGTGGTGTACAGGTGTTCCGACGGGGCCTCTCCATAGTCCACCCACTCTCCTGGCGTCCAGTGGACAAAGTCTTTGGAAGTGGCGTATTTGACCGTCCGCACCCCGTGTTTGAAGTCCCGATAGAGCGAGACGTAGATTCCACGAACCCCATCCCAGAAAGCGAGGTTGTGAGAATCGAAAGCTCCATCCGTTAGGACGGGTTCTTCCGTTATCCACTTCCACTTAACCGCGTCGGCCGACTCCAGCACGACCAGTCCGCGCTTATCACCCACACGGGCAAAGGCGATCCCCTTGTATCGAGAGGCGTCCGGGGTCTTTGGATTGCCGTCCTTGAACGGATTGAACTTTGCTGCCCCGCCAATCTCTAGAATATTGTTCTCCTTGGAGCCGTCGAACTCGACCTGACCTAGCGAAGGTCGAGTCCAATTGATGCCGTCCCGACTTTCGGCGTAACACGACACCTTCGTATGTACAGGGACAAACTTTTCGTTGGGCTCAAGGTCCTCTTTGATCAAATAGTCGGGTGCAGAGCTACCCCGGTAGTACATGCGGTAGAGGTCTCCGTCCTTGAATATAGCCAGGTGGAAAGGAGTATTGCCTTCCCAGGGCTGATCGAATACGAAGACCTTCTCGGCTCTGCGCGGATGTTGGAGCTCCAGTTCGACGCCGTTTGCCGATTCGATCAAGTGATCGTCGACGAAGAGCTCGAGACGGGACCCTAGGTCCAGGACCTTAGGGGAGTCGCTATCCTCCTTAAGAGAGGGTCGAGCTGTGGTACCGACGTTCCAGAAACAAGTTGAAAACAACAGGACGGAGGCAATTCTCAGAGATCTCATAGGGCGATTCTAAATCCCCTTTCTTGCGGTTTCAATGCCTGGCCGCCAAGCCGGTGAGTAAACGAAAGACTGTGCCCTGCAGAAGCTCTCTCAAGGCCAGGTTGAATTATTCACAGAGACAGTGTGCATCAACCAAAGGCAAGGCCTCTTATCCTTCGATACGCTTGTTCGATATTCTGCGGTTTGTGATTCAGTTCGATGTTCGGCAGTTCCTTGTTCAGCGGTTGCCGCCTTCGGGTAAGGAAGGCCAAGATAATGAACCGCACAACACCGAACAAACGAACGTTAGTGGGGCCCCCAGAAGCGCTGGCCCCATTCGATAATCTGGTTATGCACTTAACTCCGGATAGGTGACGGTGGGATAGAGCGAACAGGCTGTCAGGAGACGGTCGAAGAGCTCGGATTCCCAGAAACGACGATTGAAACGGTAACAAAACTCAGCCAGGTAACGTTGAAGGTGCTTGAGGCTGACCGCTTTCTGAGTCCCTTGGAGCTGAGTCTTGCAGTTGGAAATGAGGGTGTGAACCCATGGGAACTGTTCAAAACCCATCCCCACCCACTCGAGCCGGACGCGTTCATGCTGGTAGCCGGCTTGAGCTAAACCGACAAACGCGTGATAGGCGTCGCTTCGGATCTGAGCTCCGGGGTCGATCCTCGCCCAGGCGACCCGCTTCACATTGTCGCTGGTTATGTCATCGACCACATCCAGACTTAGAAACCTCGGCCCCCCGACTTTCGTTATCTCCACCGCGGCCAGAACTTTGGCCTTGCCTTCGGTCCCTCGTCCTCGCTTGCGACCCCGACGATTTCTCCCTCGTCGTCGGCCTCCAAAGAAAGAGTCATCCAGCTCCACCAGGTGACTTAATTGGTAGCAGTCATTACGTTTGGCCATGGCTTGTCGGATCTTATGTCCCATCATCCAGACCGTCCGATAGCTTCCGATTCCCAGCAGCTTCTGCAGTCCCTTCATCGAGTAGCCCGCTTTGCAACGGCTCATCAAGAAGATGGTCCAAAACCAATATCTCAGGGGCACCCGCGTCTTGTGGAAAATCGTCCCGGCGGTGGAAGAAGCCTGATACCGGCATTGGCGACACTCCATCAATCGCCGGTGCTGCAACCAGTAGCCTCCTTGACCCCCACAACGGGGACAGACAAATCCTTCCGGCCAGCGTTTCTGCATCAGGTAACTCAGACAAGCTTCTTCTGTGGCAAAACGCTCTTGAAACTCCAACAAATTCATCTTTTCGTACATCCACTCACCTCCTGTCTCTCACCTTTTTTACTAGGTGGTGGTGACTTTTTCCGGAGTTAAGTGCATAACCAGATTCGAGAAAGCAACTTCCCGAGCTATGGAAGTCTGAAGCGCGAGCGAGGGGTTGGGCACCTGAGTAGAATCTTGCCGATTCCCAACCCCTCGCTTGCGCTTCAGGCTTCCATGACCAAAAGATCACTGAATCAATGGGTTACATCCTTGTTCCTCAAGAAACAGCTAAATGAAGTTTCAGATTAGGTTCAGACGAGACCCGGTTCGTCAGGGGCGTGTAGTCGATTCAATTTCTTTCGAAGTTCGTGAACTTCCTCCTCCAAGCGAGTCACGCGCTCTTCCAGGGGAGAAGAGATACTGTCAGATACCCGTAGCGGCATTACCTGGACAGCGGCGTAGTCCTGTCCCGTGAGGCCCCAACGGCTCTCCTTCTGGCCGGGTCCACGGGGCAGCTCTAGGACCAGGGGTTCCTCCTCATTCGCCATTGCACCCAACGACTCCTGCACCTCCGAGAGAGAGGCGAAAGGATGCATCCTCTCGGTTCGGATTCGCAATTCGCCCAGAGTCTGAACTCCCCTCAAGAAAAGCACGGTCATGAGGGCTTTCCACTCCGGACGAAAGTGAAGTCTCTCGTCGACCCGGTGGTACCAGCGGTCCGTGCGCGCGGCGCTTCTGCGCTCCACCAGGGAATCCTGGAGCAGAACTCGTAGGATGTTCAACGTATCCAGCTCTGTCAGCGTCATGACCGGGTTTCGATTTGTCTTTTGGTTACATGCGGCAACCAGAGCATTCAGGGTCATGGGATAGTAGTCAGGGGTTGTCTGCTCCTTCTCCATCAGTGCTCCTAGTACCCGAAACTCACCCGCCTGCAGCTCTGTCAAATGACGCATTGCGATAACTCTCCTTGATCCTGTTACATCTTGACGCCGTGTCAGCCCGACCGCTAGATTAGTCTCCGGAATCGATCTGGGCAATCCCTGGACATCCTAGGAGACAAAGTTGTGTTGAGCCTGCTTTCCCGCATCGATCATCTCGTTTACGCGTCATCCGATCTGGAACGTGAAGTCGACCACCTGAACACGTTGCTTGGAGTCCGTGCCACGCCGGGGGGAAGGCATCCCGGATGGGGGACTCGCAACGCCCTGATGGCACTCGGAGAATCCACCTACCTGGAAATCATCGGGCCAGATCCGGAGCAGAGTATCCCCTTGGCAGACCTCCGTTTCGGGCTTGGCGATCTGGATCAGCCGACCCTGATTAGCTGGGCTGTAAAAACAGAAGATCTGGAGCAAGTGGTAGAGGACGCGCGGATTCGCGGTGTTGAGCTGGGTCCAATTTCCGACGGCAAGAGAAAGCGGACCGATGGAACCCTCCTGTCCTGGAGATTGACTGCTCACCGCCCTTCGCCGGGCGGCCTCATACCCTTTTTTATCGACTGGGGAGAAACCACAAGCCCCGCTCAAGGTGCGGCCGAGGGCTGCTCGCTCAGAGAACTGTGTGGGATCCACCCTGCCCCGGAGGAAATCCGGCTGGAGCTTGCCGGTCTTGGGTTGTATCTGCCGATCGATCGGGGTCCAGTCCCTGGACTGGTCGCGATCCTGGACACCCCAAAAGGAAGGGTGGAATTGCGTTAAGGCGTGGCCTAACGGCGCAGCCTCAAACGGGCGCTCCTACGGCTTTGTTCAGGGCAGGCATCAGCTCTTTGGCAAACAGCTCCAGGCTCCGGATCCAGCTTTCCTTGTCGTCCCAATCATAGGACATCAGCACAAGCGTGCCGAAGTGCCCGGTCTCTTCCCTCATCAGAAGCAGCCTCCTGAGGACCTCGTCCACATCACCGGCGATGATCTGCTCCGTCATCAGGAAGTCCAGGTTGCAGTCAGCATCGCTCATTTCGGGGTCGCGCTTGTAGAGCTGGCGCCCCAAGCCCTTGTCGAGGAGCCGGCCAATGTATTCGAAATTCTGACCCAGAGTATTGGTCCTGGCGAGGCGGGTCGCTTCTTCGGTGCTATCTGCCAGGAAGATCGCACGGGCGATCTTGAGGTCGGCACGATCCGGCTGACGGCCTGCCTCGAGCGCAGCTTCCTCGTAGGTCTGCCATACATCGGCCAGAACGTTGGACGTAATGAGACAGTGCGCGAAAGGCTGATACCCCCTCGTACCGGCAAACTTCATGCTGTAGGAGCCTCGGCTCATACCCGGTATTGCGATGGGTGGATGGGGTTGCTGAAGCGGCTTGTGGATAAACCCCAGACCGGTTTCCTCGTCTACCGTATCTCGGAGACGAATCGACCAGAATTCTCCCTCGTATTCATAAGGGGGATCTGTCTCCCACAGCTTGAGTATTATCTCGATGGCCTCCCCTACCATCTTCCCGCCCTGCTTGGGGTCAACCCCGTACAGCTCTTGATCGGAGGTGACGCTGCTGGGACCAAAGCAGAGGTTGAGCCTTCCCTTGGAAAGGTGATCCAGAAAGGACAGCCGAGATGCCACGTTTCCAGGGTGGTGCTGATTCAGACACACGGGTGCGGGTCCCATTCGAATCTGCTTCGTCTCTCCTAGAGCACGAGCAATGAAGATCTCAGGCATCACGATGTTCTCGTACTTCATCGTGTGATGCTCGCCGATCCAGAATTCCGAGAAACCCAGCTCATCGGCACGGATGAGCAGTTCAAGATCCTCGTCGTAGCACTGGCCCAGGGACTTTCCCGAAGGATGAAAGGGCATGATGAACATGCCGTACTTGATTGGGTCACCCATTAATCTCAACCCCCTTGAAGAATCGAAACGTCCGGTCAAGGAACTACTGGACCGGTTACCGAAATGATAGATCAGTGTCCGTAGAGGTACAAGACGCTCTCTGGGACCCGCCGTGAGGGAAACTACTGCGCGTGGTGTCCGCCGTCTACGACCAGCTCACTTCCTGTGATAAACGATGCTTCATCCGAGGCGAGAAACAACACTGCCCATGCCACTTCCTGCGGAGTCCCGATGCGTCCCAGCGGATTGGCACCCCGAGTCCCCTTGAGGTGTTCCGGGGAATAGGTCTCCGTCAGCATCTCGGTGTCGACGGAACCCGGATAAACCGAGTTCACCCTGATGTTGTCCTTCGCATACTCCAACGCTCCAACTCGTGAAAGAGTCCGTATTGCACCTTTCGAAGCATGGTAGGCAGCCGCCCAGGGACTTGCCGTCATTGCAGACACTGAGGAAATGTTCACGATGGAGCCTCCTCCAGCACGCCGCATAGCGGCAACGGCATGCTTCATGCCAAGAAAGACACCGGTGGCATTCACACCCATTACCTGATCCCAACCTTCCCGAGTCGTCTCCTCGACACCCTCCAACCGGAGAATTGCCGCGTTGTTGACCAGAATATCCAGCTTCCCGAACTCCTCCAGGATCCCCTCGACGGCGGTTTGCCAGTCCTTCTCTGAAGCTACGTTCAGGCGAACGAAAAGGGCTCGCCCACCGGACTGGACGATTTCTGACTCGAGACTTCTTCCCTCCTCCTCCCTGAGATCACCAATCACAACAGCCGCTCCCTCTCTTGCAAAAAGTCTGGCCTCCTCCGCACCCTGACCACGCGCTCCTCCGCTGATCAACGCCACCTTTCCAGAAAGCCTCATCGTTCCTCCTACATACGTTCTGCAGTACAGCCAACCGGACGGCTCTAACTGCCCTAACCCTATGAAGCTCCCGGCAACTCTATTGAGGCTCCATAATTGGGTCAATGCAAGTCAACCGATCTGAGAACGGGGCTGACTCGGCGTCAATTGATTGTCGCTCAGACCACTCCTTGTTGACGATTCTCTCGCCTAATACCCGATTTCAGGGATCCTGCCACCTCCTCCAGCCCGCACGCCGAGCGAGGATCATAGGCGGAACCACCTCCCACAACCTTGAGTGGATATCGCTCTGGCACACTCCTTGCTGGTGATTCTTGCGAAGCAGAGACTACAAGGAGACTCCAAGTGCAAGCATCTCATCCGCTGACATACGACGCTCCAAAGACTATCGAACAACTCTACAGCATTGAAGCCGGGGTAACCCCTGGAGATGGAGTTCGGGATCTCACCCCTCTCTTGCCCCCGGACATGGGAATTCCCACCCGGATACGCTTCGGCGCCGGAGCGGTCGAGGAGCTACCCCATCTTTGCTCCGTCTTGCAGGCTTCCCGCGTTGCCCTCATAAGCGGATCCCACTCCACCTTACGGTTGGCCCAGCAAGTCCAAAATCACCTGGAGCTATCGCGTATCCCAACAGTGGCATTTTCGGCCGTGGAACCGGAGCCTTCGTCAACCACCGTCGACTCTGCCCTGCAGTTGATCACTGAAACCGGGTGTCGGCTGGTGGTGGCGGTTGGGGGAGGCAGCGTTATGGATGTGGCAAAGCTCGCGGCTCTCGCGAGCGAAAACGGGCGATGCTGCCACGACTACGAAAGGGGAGTCAGCATCGAACAGGAGAGCCTTCCCGTCATCGCCATTCCCACGACGTCGGGCAGCGGGAGTGAAGCAACTCCCTACAGCGTCATCAACAGCGTGGAGACGGGGCGCAAGTTCACGGTGAATACCGCCTCTCTCTATCCCAGGTATGCCCTCGTCGACCCAGGCCTTACCCTCGGGCTCCCGCCTCGTTTTACGCTCGCCTCGGGACTGGACGCCTGGATCCACCTGTTGGAAGCCTACCTGAGTCAGCAGCGGGACTCCCGACTGGATTCCTTGATTGAATCCACCTCCCGGCGCATCTACCGGAATCTCGCCCAGACGCTAGCACAGCCTCAGAATCTCTCGGCTAGAACCGAAATGGCCGAAGCCTCCACGACCGCGGGAATGGTGATCTCTCAAGTCAGGACTGGCCTGATCCACACACTTTCGGTGGCCCTGGCTCCATTCTCCGACCTGCCCCACGGCCTGCTCAACGCGACTATTACTCCCCATGTCCTGGATTTCAACTCTGGAGAGAATGATCACCGGCTCTGCGACCTGGTTGGGGGAATGACCGATGCGCCCGTCGCCAAAGACCCAGAGGCAATCGAAATGCTGCGGCACTGGCTGAAGAAATTGGGTGTTGCCACTCACCTCTCCCTGAAACCCGCTGATTCGGACATCAGCCAGATGGTCCAGAGGGTCCGCCAGGACGCGGGCCTGCCGTCCGTCAACCCGAAACCCTTTTCGGACCATGACCTCGAAACTCTATTGCGGGGCATCCTCGGGAAGGGATAGCGATCTCATGAACAGCGTTCCCTTGAGGCTGGACGACCGGGGCAGGGGGGTCAACCCTTTCATCTGCTCCAGCTCCGAGCTGGCATCGGCTCTGCAAGAAAGGTGCGACTGGTTCACAGGTGTTCCAGACAGCATGTTCGGAAAAGTCCAACCGCACCTGGAGCCCTATTTGACGGCTCCCCGGGAAAACCATGCCATCGCTTCGGCTTTCGGAGCCCGTCTAGGGGGAAAGAGCCCCTGTGTGATGATGCAGAACAGCGGCCTGGGCTTGTGTGGAGATGCTCTCTATGGCCTCTTCCATCTCTATGGAATGGGCGTTCTTCTGCTTGTTACCTGGAGAGGTGAGCTCGAGTGGGAGGAGCCACAGCATCAGCATTGGGGCCAACGAACCCTCGAATACCTTTCGGTACTGGATGTTCCGGTATTCGATGTTCAGATCCTTGGCCTGGGAGCGATCGCCGAGGCATCCCAGCAAGCTTTCGTCGAAAACCGCGCCTCCGCCGTCCTCTTGCATCGGGGAAATATAGATGAATAGAGCAGACGCCATCCGCCAAATCGCAAACCGGCACCCCGATGCCGCCATCATCTTCTGCAACGGACTGACCTCCCGAGAGGCCAGCTTCGTGGCAGATCGACCTGGGAATTTTTACCTTCTGCACGGTATGGGAGAGGCTCTGTCAGTAGGGATCGGACTTCGGTCGGCCCGTCCCGACCTGTCCGTCGTGGTCGTCGACGGTGACGGCAATGCGGCGATGGGTCTCTCAGCCTGGAACCTCCTGCCCGTTGAAGGTCTTCACTATTACGTCCTGGAAAACGGGAGCTACGAAACCACTGGCTCCCAACCCACACCCCGCCTCGAGGTACAACACCCAGCAGTCCAGAGGGTGAAGATCGATCCAGGAGCCCTGGGCGCTCCTCTACCTCCTCCACCGGAGCAGACCTGCGCAGCCTTCCAGGGATGGTTGAGTACTCAGAGCAGCACCCAGAAAGGAAATACGACCCATGCAAAAGCGACAAATTAGATTGAAGAACAGCGAAGTGGGTGAGGGCTATCCTTGCAGCCTGGTCGCCGAGATTGGACTGAATCACAACGGAAACGTCACCACCGCCCACGAGCTCATCGAGGCTGCTGCCAGGGCGGGAGCCAACCTCGTCAAATTCCAGAAGCGCTCTCCGGCCGATCTCGCAACCGAAGCTTTTCTGGATGCCCCCTTTCCAAAGTGTCCCCAACTGGGACAAACCCAACGCGAGGTTCGGACTCGACTGGAACTCTCGTTGGAGGAGTTCAAGGAGCTTCGAAGCCACTCCGAAGAACTCGGTATGACCTTCTCCATATCCGTGTTCGATCTGCCCAGTCTGAAGACGGCGTTGGAGATTGAAGTAGAGATACTCAAGCTGGCTAGCCACAGCATAACCAACTCCACACTGCTCCAGGAAGCAGCCTCCACCCATATCCCCCTGGTGGTGAGTATGGGAGCTGCAAGCTGGGAAGAGAGGGACAAGGCATTTGAAATGCTCAAGATGAGTCCGCTGGTTCTTCTTCACTGCATCAGCTCCTACCCCTGTCCCGACGAGGTCATCAAGCTAGATACCATGACCGAGCTACGCCGAAGGTATGGACAATTGGTCGGCTACAGCGGCCATGAGACAGGGACAGACGTCTCGCTGGCTGCCTCTGTGTTGGGCGCCTGCATGATCGAACGCCATTTCACTCTGGACCGATCCATGGTCGGGCTGGATCACGCGCTGAGCCTGGAACCGAATGAATTCGCGGACATGGAACGGCGGATTCGGAGATTGGAAAAAGCTCGCGGAATCACGGACGGCATCGCCGAGGAAGAGATGGCTGCTCGGCAGAATTACCACGTAGCAGTCTGCGCCTCGCGCCTTATCCAACCAGGCGAGACCATCCTGGCTTCAGACCTGGTGTGCAAACAGCCACTGGGACAGCCCGGTTTCTCTTTCTCCGGACTGGAACTGGATCACGTCATCGGAAAGCGGCCCCTCACAGCGCTCAACCCGGACCAGCCTATACCCAGGACGGCGATCCAGTGATTCAATGGGTTTCAGGTTTCAGGTTTCCGACACCTTGAAATAAAATCCGACAGAGCCGCGAATGACCTGACCCGTTAGCAGTATGAGCCCAAGTTCCGGCCGTCGAGGACGACGAAGGCAGGAGAGAGAGCCGGACAACAGCACAATCCCCCCATCCCCGACCTGAAATTTCCCCTGGATGACCCACTGCCGCTGGGGCACCACCGACCTGGCAGTACACTCAAGGACGCTGGAACTGCCAAGATTGTACCCGAGTAGGTCGTCGGCTATGATCACCGCGGGAAACTCAAAATGGTATTTGCTCCGAGGCCTCGCCGGATCCAATCTCGCCCGTCCCCATCGATAGCCACATCTCATTTCAAAACCTTCCTACTTTTTTTGACCGTATTCTCCTGTTTTGCCCTCGAGTCTCTACACGGGGAGGATTGGCCCAGATGGAGGGGTCCCCGTGGAGACGGAAGCTGGAGAGGGCACAAACTGGCTCACTCCTGGCCCCAGGGCGGACTGAAACGGCAGTGGATCCAAACAGTCGGAAGCGGCTATTCCGGAGTCTCGGTAGCTGGCAACCACGTCATAACCATGGATCGCTTGACGAAACCAGAGGAGGTCGAGAGGGTCCTGTGCTTCGACGCCAGAACTGGAGATCCAATTTGGACATACCAATACCCAGTGCAATACGGCGATCTCCCCTACGGCAGCGGCCCCCGGTCGGCTCCGACCATCTTCCAGGACCGCGTCTATTCGCTGGGCACTATGGGCAATCTTTCCTGCCTCAGTGCCGAGGACGGAAACCTGATCTGGTCCCGCGATCTACGCAAGCACTACCAGGGACGCCTCCCCACCTGGGGCTACGCTGCCTCTCCCCTGATCCATGGAAAGATCCTGATCGTTCAGCCGGGTGGGCTCGAGGGAAATAGCGTCATCGCTCTCGACCGTCGTAGCGGCAGCGAACTCTGGAAAAACCTGGGGGACCAGGCTGGCTATGCGACCCCCATCATCATCCGGCACAACGGTCGCCAGCAGCTGATCTGCTGGTCTCCGTCCCACATTCGAGGTTTGGATCCTGAGAGCGGAAGCCCACTCTGGGAGATCCCCTACGAAGTGCGTCTGGGTGTCTCCATAGCAACTCCAATTTTCAGCAAGGGCCTGGTCTTCGTCAGCGGCTACTGGAAAGGATCCAAGGCAATCCGTCTGGATACCGAGGGCGGCGCGGCTGAGCTGCTTTGGGAAGAGAGTCGCTTCCTACGGGCGCTCATGTCCCAGCCTCTGTACCGTGCCGGCTACGGCTATCTACTGGACAAGAAACACGGCTTGACGTGTTTCCAGCTCAACACCGGCAGGAAGATCTGGGATGACTCCAATCAGATGACGCCCTCTGGCCAAAATCCTCACGCCAGCCTGGTATGGCTCAACGACGAGGATCGGGCCATCATTCTCAATTCTGACGGCGACCTGATCCTGGCGCGGCTCAACCCAAAGGGCTATCAGGAGCTCGCCCGAGCCAACATAGTCGGCGAAACCTGGGCTCACCCTGCGTTCTCTGGAACCCACGTATTCGCGCGAAGCAACACGCAACTGGTTTCAGTTCAACTGCCTCTGGAAGGACTCGAGGAATAGCACTCCGGAACGACCCGCTGGAGAGAAGCCTGTAGAGATGCCTTTGACTTTCGACATGCCGCGGGAGCGGCTCGAAACCTATCTGGGTACCAATCCCTGCCCCTCCGACTTCAACGAATTCTGGGAACGAGGTCTGTCGGAGATGAGGGAGCTGGATCCGGCCATTGAGCTTGTCCCAGCCCGATTTCAGACGCCTTTCGCCGAATGCCTTCATCTCTACTATCGGGGCGTAGGAGGAGCACGAGTTCATGCCCAACTGCTGCGGCCAAGGAACCCGATAGATCCCCACCCCGCAGTCCTCATGTTCCACGGCTATGCTGGCAATTCCGGCGACTGGTTCAGCAAGCTTCCCTATGTATCCATGGGATATACCGTAGCCGCCATGGATTGCCGTGGTCAGGGAGGACACTCCGAGGACCGGGGCGGTGTCTCGGGCACGACCTTGAGGGGGCATATCGTGCGCGGACTCGACGGACCCGCCGAACAGCTCTTGTTTCGCCAGATCTTCCTGGACACAGCTCAACTAGCCAGGATTGTCATGGATATGCCCTCGGTTGATCCCGAGCGGGTAGGCGCCACTGGTCGAAGCCAGGGAGGCGGACTCACGTTGGCCTGTGCCGCGTTGGAGCCGCGCCTGCGGCTCGCCGCGCCCGTCTTCCCCTTCCTCTGTGACTACCAGCGCGTCTGGGAACTGGACCTGGCTCGCAATGCCTATGCGGAGCTGCAGCAGTACTTTCGCGATTTTGATCCTGTCCACGAGCGAGAATCAGAGGTCTTTACCCAGCTCGGATATATCGACGTCCAGTACCTGTGCCCACGTATCGAGGCCGAGGTGTTTCTGGGAGTGGGACTCATGGATCAAATCTGTCCACCTTCAACCCAGTTTGCTGCCTACAACAAGATCGCGAGCAAGAAATCCCTCGCAATCTTTCCCGATTTCGGCCACGAAGACCTCCCTGGACTTCATGACCGGATCTTCCAGTTCATGGCAGGACTCTAGCCCTGCAATCCGGATCATTCGAGAATCTGGTTATGCACTTAACTCCGGATAGGTGACGGTGGGATAGAGCGAACAGGCTGTCAGGAGACGGTCGAAGAGCTCGGATTCCCAGAAACGACGATTGAAACGGTAACAAAACTCAGCCAGGTAACGTTGAAGGTGCTTGAGGCTGACCGCTTTTTGAGTCCCTTGGAGCTGAGTCTTGCAGTTGGAAATGAGGGTGTGAACCCATGGGAACTGTTCAAAACCCATCCCCACCCACTCGAGCCGGACGCGTTCATGCTGGTAGCCGGCTTGAGCTAAACCGACAAACGCGTGATAGGCGTCGCTTCGGATCTGAGCTCCGGGGTCGATCCTCGCCCAGGCGACCCGCTTCACATTGTCGCTGGTTATGTCATCGACCACATCCAGACTTAGAAACCTCGGCCCCCCGGCTTTCGTTATCTCCACCGCGGCCAGAACTTTGGCCTTGCCTTCGGTCCCTCGTCCTCGCTTGCGACCCCGACGATTTCTCCCTCGTCGTCGGCCTCCAAAGAAAGAGTCATCCAGCTCCACCAGGTGACTTAATTGGTAGCAGTCATTACGTTTGGCCATGGCTTGTCGGATCTTATGTCCCATCATCCAGACCGTCCGATAGCTTCCGATTCCCAGCAGCTTCTGCAGTCCCTTCATCGAGTAGCCCGCTTTGCAACGGCTCATCAAGAAGATGGTCCAAAACCAATATCTCAGGGGCACCCGCGTCTTGTGGAAAATCGTCCCGGCGGTGGAAGAAGCCTGATACCGGCATTGGCGACACTCCATCAATCGCCGGTGCTGCAACCAGTAGCCTCCTTGACCCCCACAACGGGGACAGACAAATCCTTCCGGCCAGCGTTTCTGCATCAGGTAACTCAGACAAGCTTCTTCTGTGGCAAAACGCTCTTGAAACTCCAACAAATTCATCTTTTCGTACATCCACTCACCTCCTGTCTCTCACCTTTTTTACTAGGTGGTGGTGACTTTTTCCGGAGTTAAGTGCATAACCAGATTCGAGAAAGCAACTTCGTCGATGGACGTGGCAGATCATTCCTTGCAACATTCCCTATCCAACTCTAAATCAATGGGTTACGTCCTTTTTCCATCCAAACCTACAAATGAAGTTTCAGGTTAGAATCTTTGAAATACGACAGGCATTGCTGGCACCCGTGTCCATTGACTTCCCGGGCGGTTTTCGTTTAGTTAGTAGAGTATGCAGATCGTAGGCGGAAGGCGCATTCTCATCATGGCATTGCTTCCTGCCTGGACCCTGCTCAGCGGCGCGACTCTGGCTCAGTCCAACCCGCTGCCACCCGCCGCCGAGAGAACGGTCGATTTCTCCAAAGACGTCGAACCAATCCTTCGCAATCGCTGTGTCCTATGCCATGGACCCGGTCAGCAGATGAAGGGGCTACGCCTGGACCGACGCGAGGACGCGCTCCGTGGAGGCGAGTCCGGGAAGGTCATCCTGCCTGGGAACAGCGATGCCAGCAAGCTCATTCACCTGGTCGGGGCCATCAATCCCGACCAGATCATGCCTCCGGCAGGCGACCGATTGACGGCCGCACAAGTTGGGATCCTCAGGGCCTGGATCGACCAGGGGGCAGTATGGACACCGGATGATGGAGCGACCACCAAGCTGACAGGAGCCCCTCAAGATTCAGGACACTGGTCCTTCCGTGCCTTGCGGCGGCCTCGGGAGCCCAGCGTCAGCAAGAACAACTGGAGGCACAATGCTATTGACAGTTTCGTCTTGACTCGCCTAGAGAAGGAGGCCATTGAGCCCTCTCCGGAAGCAGACAGGGCCACTTTGATCAGGCGGCTCAGCCTGGATCTCATCGGACTTCCCCCATCTACCGCTGAGATCTCTAGCTTTCTGGCGGACGACAGACCCGAGGCGTACGAGCATCTGGTAGACCGCCTTCTCAA
Organism: Acidobacteriota bacterium; assembly: GCA_965219005.1. Taxonomy (GTDB): domain Bacteria; phylum Acidobacteriota; class UBA6911; order RPQK01; family JAJDTT01; genus CAUZIZ01. The sequence goes on from CBDCMS010000004.1 coordinate 3,118,675, forward strand.
CTCACCCCACTATGGGGAGAGATGGGCTCGCTACTGGCTGGACCTGGCCCGCTACTCGGATAGTGATGGCTATCGGCAGGATGACTTCAGACCTCATGCCTGGCGCTATCGGCATTGGGTCATCGAAGCCTTCAATAGCGACATGCCTTTCGACCAGTTCACGATCGAGCAGGTGGCAGGAGATGTGCTCCCCGGCTCCACCATCGAACAGAAGGTCGCCACCGGATTTCACCGCAACACCCCCAGCAACCGTGAAGGCGGGACCGACATGAACCAGTTCCGCTTCGAACAGGTGATCAATCGGACCAACGCTGTAGGAACGGTGTCGCTGGGACTGACAGTGGGATGTGCTCAGTGTCACGATCACAAGTACGATCCGCTCAGTCAAAAGGAGTACTACCAGTTATTCGCCTTTTTCAACGACGCCGAAGAGAGGAACATCGACGCGCCCCTCCCGGGCGAGCTGGGACCGTACCTGGAAGAGGTGGATTCCTATCGCCGGAAGCGGCGTGCTCTGCTGGAAAAGTACAGGGTCCCGGATCGCCAGCCTTTCTGGGAAAAGAAGATGCTGGAGGCCATGGCCAATCCTGGGAAGTGGCAGAACTGGGACAAGGCCGTAGGAACCCTGAGGGTCGGAGACATGCATCCGGTCTACGGCATGGGCGAGAAAATACTCCGAAGTCCCCCGGCTCAACGAAGCGAGAAGGAAGCAAAGATCCTCACCGATCACTACGTTCGCTACAGCTCTCAGGTCATTCCCAAGAAAGTCTATCAAGAAGAACTCAATTTCGACCAGCTACTGAAAGAGCTGACAGAGTTGGACGCCGCGTTCCCTGCCCTGAGTCAGGCCCAGACGATTGCCACCGAGAAGAAGCCGCGCCAGACACACCTTTACGTGAGGGGTAACTTCAAACAGCCCGGGGCAGCGGTGGGACCCGGGATGCCCGGCTTCCTACACCCGCCTCTCGGGCAGCCTCAGCCCCCCAGGGTGCGACTGGCGAAATGGATCGTCAATGAGGACAATCCTCTGACTCCCCGGGTCATCACCAACCGATTCTGGCAGGAGCTCTTCGGCCGTGGGATCGTCTCCACTTCGGAAGATTTCGGTACCCAGGGGAGCAAGCCAAGCCACCCCGAGCTACTGGACTGGCTCGCCGCAGAGTTCCGCGACACAGGCTGGAGCATGAAGCACCTGGTCAAGACCATCGTGTTGTCGGCCACCTATCGCCAGATCTCCAGACCGCGAGCGGATCTACAGGTGCGGGACCCCAACAATGTTCTACTGGCACGCCAGTCGAGGACACGGCTGTCGGCAGAACTGATCTGGGACTCGGCGCTGGCGGTCAGCGGACTTCTCAATCCGGCCGTGGGAGGAAAGAGTGTACGTCCCCCTCGTCCCAAAGCAGTCCAGAAGCGCGGCAGCTGGGTCGAAAGCAAGGGCCCCGATCGCTATCGGCGTGGTCTCTACATTCAGTACCAGCGCATGTCACCCTATCCTTTCATGACCAATTTCGATATGCCACCCGGCTACTCTCCAGCTTGTCATCGGGGACGATCCAACACCCCGCTCCAAGCCCTGAATCTGCTGAACGATCCGGTCTTTTACGAGGCCGCGCGTGCCCTCGCCGTGCGAATCTTGGCCGAGTCCTCCGACAATTCCCAGGATCGTCTGAACCATGCTTTCCAACTTTGTCTGGCTCGGACTCCCGATCGCGAAGAACTACAGTGGCTAAGTGCGGCGATCCAACAGCAGAAAGAAATCCTCCAAAAGGAACCGGACCTGGCCGAGGCTACGCTGTCCCTCGAGCTCCCGGGCATCAAACCAATCGATGCAGCCGCCTGGGTTGGAGCTTCCCGAGTACTCTTGAATCTGGATGAGTTCATAACCAGGGAGTAGTCATGACCTTCGAAGATTTCAGATCCATCCAGAACCGGCGCGAGTTTCTTCAGAAATGCGCCGGGGGTTTTGGTTCGATCGCACTGGCACAGCTGATGGCATCCGAGGGCCTGCTGGCCACCGCTGCAAATGCAGATACCTCAGTCAACCCTCTAGCAGCCTGTCGGACTTGACTCACAGGCACTTCTGAAATTTGACGTTTGATCCAAAGTCTTGCACGACCAAGCACGAAATCGATGAATCGTCTGATCTGCGGCGGTGATTTGGCCGCTGAAACGACCTGGCCCACCTCTTCAGAGGGTGGCACGGGCCAGCTTCGGCTGGCGGCAGGCGAGGTTGTACATTCTTTTCAGATTCCAGGCGATGCTGGCCAGAGTCCACTCCCCGTCTGCCGCCTCCGCTCCTCGGAGAGAGAACTGCGCAAAGCCCATCACCGATTTGATGATCCCAAAGACGGGCTCGGGGACAGCTTTGCGTTGCCCGTAGATGGCTCGACCCGCCGGGGTCTTCAACCGGTATCTCATCTGCTCCACCGCATCGGCGTCTTCCCCGGGTGGCTCCGGTTCTTTCCAGCGTTCGTTCGGCGGCAAGTGGTGGGCTTCCCGCTCGACCGCAATATAGGGAAGGACCGCATGCTCGCTACAAAGCTCCACGTTGGCACCACTGAAGTAGCCGTTGTCGGCCAGCAGCTCCTGGGGCCGACCCAACGACTCCGGCAATGCGTGCAGCGCCGCCAGGGCCGGTTTCAGTTCTTTCTTGTCATTGGCGTTTGGCGTGACATGAACGGCCACAATCAACAGACTGTCGTTATCCACCAGGGCCTGAGCGTTGTAGCATTGCTCAAATCCCCCGCCCGAGACCGGCATGATCCGAGAATCTTCATCCGTCAGATTGATCTGATCCTGGTCTCGGATTCCTCCTCGGGGCGGTTTGGGTTCGCGACCCTTCGGTTTGTTTCCCCTTTTCCTCTGGGCTTGCCGCTTGGCCACCTTCCCTTCATATTCGGCGTGCTCGGCCGCCTGCCGCTCGGCCGCCCGCTCGACCAGCTTCTGCTTCGCTTGATCGATCGCTTTCAACCGTGCTTCCCGCCGCGCCAGCTCGGCCGGGATGTCCATCCCTTCCGTTTCTTCTCGTCCATCCGCTTCCTCGGCCAGCTGCATCAACTCGTCCACTTCTTCTCGCAGCCGCGCTTCCAGTTTCTGGATGTGCCCCCAGCTCAACGCACTGTGCTTGGAGGCATTGGCTTTGACCTTCGTGCCATCCAAACTCACTCGGCCCAACTTCAGAAATCCCATCGCCTGGGCCAGCAGCAAGATCTCCACAAACAGCGGCTTCAGCTCTTCCAAAAACCGCTTTCGGAAATGGGCTATGGTGTCGTGATCCGGATGCGTGTTGCCGGCGAGGTAGCGAAACGCCACCGAATCGTAGGTGGCTTGCTCCAACTTCCGACTCGAAAACACCCCCGTCGCATACCCGTAAAACAACAACGCCAGCATCACCGCCGGATGGTATCCTTCCGATCCCCGTTTCGTGTAGGAATCCTCCAACTTCCTCAACTCCAGCTTGCTCACCACCTCCACCACGAAGCGAGCCAGATGCGTCTCCGGCAGCCATTCCTGCACCGAAGGAGGAAACAGATAAGGAGTCTCTCGATCTACTGTTCTAAATCGATTCGCCATACACTAATGATGCCCGTTCGGTGTGACCTCGAAAGTCCGACAGGCTGCTAGCTCCGCGGGCAGCCCATTTTCCTCCCACTGCCAAACGCGTCATCTTTCTGTACATGTCTGGCGGTCCCAGCCAGATCGACCTCTTTGACCCCAAGCCCGATCTTCAGAAATGGCATGGAAAAGGGATTCCGGAATCGCTGAGAAAAGGCCTGAAACAGGCCTTTCTCAAGCCGAGCGCCACCTTGATGGCGAGTCCTCGGAAGTTTATCAGGCATGGCGAGTGCGGCACCGAATTCTCCGAACTGCTTCCCCACACCGCCTCTTGCGCGGACGATATTTGTCTGCTGCGGGCCATGCATACCGACGCCGTCAACCACGACCCGGGAGAACTGCTTTTGACGACGGGCACGACGTTTCTAGGTCACCCCAGCATCGGATCCTGGGTCACTTACGGTCTCGGCAGTGAATCGCAGAATCTACCGGGTTACGTCGTCCTCAGTACCGGGGCGTTTCCCAGCGCCGGCGCCAACAACTGGTCCAATGGCTTCATGCCTTCCGCCTATCAGGGGACCCCGTTTCGCAGCAGCGGAGACCCGATTCTCTATCTGTCCAACCCTCCCGGAGTCAATCGGGAGGTCCAGCGGGTTCACCTCGATGCCATTCGTCTCTTGAACCAGAAACGCTACGGCACCAGCGGCGACATGGAAATCGCATCACGGATCGCCTCTTACGAATTGGCATTTCGAATGCAGGGAGCAGCACCGGAGTTGCTGGATTTCTCTCAAGAGTCGCCCAAGCTTCTGGAGTCCTATGGGGTCGACCGGGAGGGAGAGCGTGCCCAGTCCTTCGCGGTCAATTGCCTGCTGGCAAGACGGCTAGTCGAGCGCGGTGTGCGCTTCGTAATGCTGAATCATGCCAACTGGGACTTCCACCACGGCTTGGAGAAGCGCCTGAACGAGTACTGCCACGACACCGACCAGCCCACGGCAGCCCTGCTCAAGGATTTGAAACAAAGGGGACTCCTGGAGGATACGCTGGTTCTCTGGGGAGGAGAGTTTGGACGCACTCCCATGGGAGAGCCCGAGATCCACGGTGGCGAACCGGGTCGGGACCACCACGTGAGCTGCTACAGCATGTGGCTGGCAGGTGGCGGAATCCAGGGCGGACAGGTCGTCGGTAAGACAGACGACCTGGGCCTGTACGGCGTCGAGGACCCGGTTCACGTCCATGATCTCCAGGCGACGATCCTGCACTGCCTGGGCCTGGACCACACCAGGCTCACCTACCGCCATATGGGCCGCGACTTTCGTCTCACCGACGTCGCAGGAAAGGTGGAGAAGAAGCTGCTTCGCTCCGCTTGATCTTCCGCGTGGCGGTGGCTTCCAAGCCGCCGTGTTTCGAGCCACGGGCTCGAAAAAAGAGGACTTCGGCCTGGAGGCCAAAGCTACTTAATATTGTGACCGTTTAGACCCATGCCAAGGCGACTTCGTGCATTATTCCTAGCCGCGGCTACCCTCCTGGGACTCACTGAGGGAGCTTGGGCCTCTGAGCCGCCGCTGCGCATCCAGTCGCGCTCGGTCGTTTTCTCCTACCCCCAGAAGGATCCCTACGACCGTACCAACCACTACGGCTTCAACCATGCTCCCAGCGTGGCTCACCTCGACGACGGTCGTCTCCTATGTGTTTGGTTTTCGGGCCCATTCGAGGCATCGGTCCATCAGGTGATCCTGGCTTCCTACTCCTTCGATGGCGGCAGAAACTGGGAGAAGCCCTTCGTTCTTCAGGATCAGCCCCGAGCCTCTGACTTCGATCCCGCACTGATCGTCGACGGACGTCGGGTCTGGTTCTTCTACGTCTACGGCCGCTGGAACCGCTACCCGTTCATGAAAAGCCGCGAGGGCGAGAGCCAGTTCATCGGTCCCGAGTCCTACCATCTGTACTCTCGCTGGAGCGATGACTTCGGCAAATCCTGGTCAGACGAGCGCCTGCAACACCAAAGCGCGGGAAGTCGCTCCAACGGAATCCGCTTGACGACGGGTGAGCTGTTGCTGCCGGCTCACGACTTCAGAAACCGTCAGGAATCGGGGGTACTGAAATCCGACGACCAGGGGCAAACCTGGCGTCGGGTCGGTCAGGTCCTCAACCCAGCGGGAATCGATGAGCCTACGATTGCGGAGCTCAAGAACGGGAACATATTGATGGCTCTGCGAACTGGAGATGGCCACCTTTGGACCGTTCTTTCTCGAGACAAGGGCGAAAGCTGGACCAAACCGAAACGTCACCAGATGCTGGCGGCCGCGGCTTCCCACAATCTCTTCCGAGTCAGCGATGGGAGAGTCCTGCTTACCCATGATGAATGCGAGCTGGGATCAAGAACTCCCTTGACCATGCGCCTGACAGAAGACGCTGATCGATGGGGAAAACCCCTCATCCTGGCCGAGAGCGCAGTCCCCGGTGAAGGCAACGACTACTGGGGCTGCCAGGTGACCTACCCTTCCGTCTGCGAGCTCCCAGGGAAGATTCTGCTGGTCGTCTGGGCCCACATAAACATGTCCAACACCGAGCAATTCGGGGACATCTCCTCAGCCAGGGTCGAGATGTTGGATTGATAGTCGGCTATTTCAGCCCGAGTGAGCCTGGTAAGGTCCCTGGCAAGACCCTGGCCCGATTCGGGAAAGAAACTTCAGTCGGGGAACGTAGCGGTGGTCTCCAGGCCGCCGTGGGTCGAGCCAACGGCTCGAAAGTGGAAAACTTCGGCCTGGAGACCGAAGCCACGTTTGAAGTTTCAGGTTAGCGCCCCCACCGGCTGGGGGAGCCGGATCATTCGAGAATCTGGTTATGCACTTAACTCCGGAAAAAGTCACCACCACCTAGTAAAAAAGGTGAGAGACAGGAGGTGAGTGGATGTACGAAAAGATGAATTTGTTGGAGTTTCAAGAGCGTTTTGCCACAGAAGAAGCTTGTCTGAGTTACCTGATGCAGAAACGCTGGCCGGAAGGATTTGTCTGTCCCCGTTGTGGGGGTCAAGGAGGCTACTGGTTGCAGCACCGGCGATTGATGGAGTGTCGCCAATGCCGGTATCAGGCTTCTTCCACCGCCGGGACGATTTTCCACAAGACGCGGGTGCCCCTGAGATATTGGTTTTGGACCATCTTCTTGATGAGCCGTTGCAAAGCGGGCTACTCGATGAAGGGACTGCAGAAGCTGCTGGGAATCGGAAGCTATCGGACGGTCTGGATGATGGGACATAAGATCCGACAAGCCATGGCCAAACGTAATGACTGCTACCAATTAAGTCACCTGGTGGAGCTGGATGACTCTTTCTTTGGAGGCCGACGACGAGGGAGAAATCGTCGGGGTCGCAAGCGAGGACGAGGGACCGAAGGCAAGGCCAAAGTTCTGGCCGCGGTGGAGATAACGAAAGCCGGGGGGCCGAGGTTTCTAAGTCTGGATGTGGTCGATGACATAACCAGCGACAATGTGAAGCGGGTCGCCTGGGCGAGGATCGACCCCGGAGCTCAGATCCGAAGCGACGCCTATCACGCGTTTGTCGGTTTAGCTCAAGCCGGCTACCAGCATGAACGCGTCCGGCTCGAGTGGGTGGGGATGGGTTTTGAACAGTTCCCATGGGTTCACACCCTCATTTCCAACTGCAAGACTCAGCTCCAAGGGACTCAGAAAGCGGTCAGCCTCAAGCACCTTCAACGTTACCTGGCTGAGTTTTGTTACCGTTTCAATCGTCGTTTCTGGGAATCCGAGCTCTTCGACCGTCTCCTGACAGCCTGTTCGCTCTATCCCACCGTCACCTATCCGGAGTTAAGTGCATAACCAGATTCGAGAAAGAAACTTCCCTCTGATTCCAGGGGGCGTCACCTACACCGAAGGTGTTATTGCGAGTAGCCCAGGGTTGGCGAAGCGAGCTACCCTGGGTCAAGGTCATTCCCAACAACACGGTACCCTGAAAGGGTTATTGCCGACCGGCAACGTTTGGGCAACAACGCCTTCAGCGTAGAAGAGGAAGACGACTTGGACCCAGGGTAGCTCGCTTCGCATCGCCAACCCTGGGCTACTCGCAATAACGCCTGCGGCGTAAAGACGTGTCTTTAATACGCCTAATCCATCATTAAATCAATGGGTTAGGTCCTGTTTCGCTGCGGACTTGCCAAATAAAGTTTCAGGTTAGTTTGGTCCGCGATCACTTCGTGAATTCCCTTCTGTCGGTGTTGGTGGCGGGGCGGGCGACGAAGTCTCGATCGGCCCGCAGTAGGCTGACTCGATGGCGATGCGGGCGGCTCGAACCAACTGTTCGATGTGCTGCTCGGTGTGGGCAGTGCAGATGAATCCGGCGATACGTCCGGACAGCCACAGGACACCGTTGACCATCGCTGGACAGCGCTTTAACAGGGAGTCCAACTCATTCATACTGGATCCCACACTGTATCTTAGGTCAGCGGACCGGGAAGGTCACGACACTTCCAGCGTCGGGCCACAGCCGAGCCCTGACCCCTGGTTGGTGAAACAGGAGAAGACGACCATGGCATGGAACACTACGTCCGAGGGAGCCACGTTCACGCTCTTGGCCTTGCTCACACTGTGCGTCTCCTGCCAGGTTCCCCAGGAACCTCGGGAGAGCCTGAAGACGACTCCTGGATGGCCACCCCGGGTCATCTACAACACGGATGGGAACTGGGTCTTCAACTATCTCCCGAAACGAAATACCGGCGACCTCACTGCCATCCTGGACGCTCTCCAGGACACGGCAGTGGACATCGTCAGCGTTCTTATCGGAATCGACGACGATCTCTCCTGGCGCGGCAGCGACCACGGCCAGCTCTGGGGAGACAACACCGAGGATTGGAATCCCGATGGGAAGGAATCCAATGATTCGGTGGGCGGCATGGACATGTCGGATGTGGAACGGCTCCACCGAAACATGGCCGCAATCATCGAGGACGGACACGACCTCCTGAAAATCTACATCGACAGGGCTCGTGATCTGAAGTTGGGGATTTTTGCCTCCTTTCGGATGAATGACGGCCACACCAGCTACGAGGATCGGGGCTGGTACGGCCGCTCCGCCCTGAAGCTGAAGCGGACCGATCTGCTTCTGGGCTCCCCTGCCGCCTACCGCTCCGCCGCCCGTGCGGACGAGTGGGGCTTCTCCTGGCAGTGGGACTATGCCAAGGCCGAGGTCCGAGAACGATTCCTGGGCCTCTTCGACGAGGTCCTGAGCCGCTACGATTTCGACGGCCTGGAGCTGGACTTCTCCCGTCAGCCACCCTTTTTCCGGAGTGGGCAGGGCCACAAGCACGCCACCACGATGACCGACTTCATCCGGAAAGCCAGAGAGATCGTCAAGCGTCACCAGCCAAGCAAGGGGCGGGAGCTGAGGCTCATTGTCCGAGTCCCTCCCAGCATCGACCACACCCTGGAGCTGGGACTGGACACCGTGACCTGGATCCGGGAGGGACTGGTGGACGCCGTAGTCCTGGGTGCGGTCTGCAACCTCTCCCAACAGATCGACGTCGCCCCTGCGGTGGAGGCAGCCCGGAACAGCGGAGTCCTGGTCTATCCGGGGTTCGACACACGGACCCACCGGGCCTCTCCCCAGAACGGCGCCGAGCGCTCCCCGGTCACCCTCCTGCGAGGAACGACGCTCAACGGGTACAAACAGTCGTAATGACAAGGTAAAAGTGACCCGGCGTGATCAAGTAAAAGTGACCCACCCGGGTTAAAGTTGTTTTTCCTAGTTCATAATCAATAGAGGTCAGGATCAAGCGGGGTTTGGGGCCCCCTCTTGATCCGCTTCCTTATTAGCCCCCGCAGGGGGCGCAGGGGCAGCCACTGCGCGCTTTAGGCGCTTTTTGCCGTGCCGTTTGAGGCTCTCCGTCAGGCGGATGCTTTCCCAGTCGAAGGGATAGATCTGACAGTGATGGGTCAGTCGATCCAGTAGCGCGGCGGTCAGGGCCGCATCGCCAAAGACCTTCGTCCATTCGGCAAAGGCTAGGTTGGACGTCACCAGGAGCGAGGCCCTTTCGTAGCGATTGGCGAAGACTTGAAACAGCAGCTGGGCGCCCTCCTGGGAGAGGGGGATGTAGCCGATCTCATCGATGATGACCAACTCAAAGCGGTCGAACCGTTTGAGCAGTCGCTGCAGCTGTCGTTCCTCCCGGGCTTCGACCAGGGTGTTGACCAACTCCGCCGCCGTCCAGAACAGCACCCGGTAGCCTTGGCGGCAGGCTTCGACGCCCAGGACCGTGGCGGCATGACTTTTTCCCGTGCCATGGCGGCCGATGAACGCCAGATTCTCTCGCCGAGGGATGTAATCGCACTGCAGCAGTTCTCGGACCTGCAGCGCCTCCAGACCCGGCCACTTCTTGAAGTCTGTCCCTTCCAGGGTTTTCATCACCGGAAAGCGGGCCTCTTTAAGCCGACGTTTGAGTTGATTGGCCTGACGCTGAGTCAGCTCTCGGGTGGCCAGATTCAGCAGAAAGCCCTCGTAGCTTTCGCCTCCCTCTCGGGCCTGGCGGGCGCACTCCGGGTATTCGCGCAGCATCGCCGGTAAACGCAAGCGTTTGAGATGATCCTCCAGCAGGACGGTGTCGCTGAGTTGACTCATAGCGCAGCTGCCGGCAAGAGGGCGTTAAAGGCGTTCAGATCACTGACTGGGACCGGCTGATCGGTCACCCCGGGAATCAACTCCGCGGGCAGGGGCTCCGTCGACAGCAGTGGTGCTTCCTGAGCTCGAAGCAGATGACGGATCGATTCATAGCCTGGACAGCCCTTCTCCAGCACCAAGCGGACGGCCGCTTCCACCTGCGAGCTCTCGTACTGGCGATGCAGCTGCAAGACCTGAACAAACTCGCGGGTCCCCCGGCCTTCGCCCTGACGGCGACGCAGCGCCTGCAATAGCACTTCGTAATCCGCTGGCCACTGCCGCCGCCACTGGACAATAGCTCGAGCGCTTTCAAACGCGCCCACCCGCTCATAGATCAGGTCCAGATAGTGCAGCGGATCGATCTGCCACTGGCTCTTCCAGAAGAGGCGATCGTGTTGGCTCACCTTCCGATCGGAGGCGTACAAGAGAATCTGCTCGCAACCGACGTGGGCCCAGAGCCAGCATCCGACGTAGGCTCGAGGCACCGAGTACCGATTGTGATCCACTCGGGCGGTCTGATAGGCATCCACCTTGACCCGGACCGGCTTGAAGTTTTCAAAGGCTTGATCCGGAAGCGGCAGCAGAGAGCCGCGTTCCGCTTCGAAGCGTTCGTCCACCGTGCGGGAATCTTCCCGACCTCCAATCCGGTGGCTCCCATACTGCTCACAGCGCTGGGCCAAGAGTTGGTTCAATTTCTCAAAGTCTTCGACAGAAGGCAGCGGCACCAGGAAGTTGCGCCGGGCAAAACCGATCAGTCCCTCGGCTCCTCCTTTTTCCTGTCCTCGTCCCGGCGTGCAGTACCGGGCCTCAAAGGTGTAGTGACTGCGAAAGGAGACGAACCGTTCCTGCTCCACTCGCTGGCGGCCCCGCAGGATCCGCTTCACCGCCTGCGTGAGGTTGTCGTAGACCAGCTCTCCGAAGACGCCTCCGTAGTAGGAGAAGGCGTGCATATGGCCGTCGAAGAACATCTCCTGACGCTCCCAGGGATAGGCTCGAACGAAGGGCTTACCCGAGTAGCGAGGGCGCATCACAAAGAGCTTGACCTGCCGACGCAGGCCGGCCATCTGGACCCAGGCCGTACCCCAGTCCACTTCGGCTTCCCGTGCCACCTCCGGATCCAGCGGCAGCACGGCCTCGCGCCGGCCCCAGCCGTGAGCGGCTTTCCATTCCCGCACCCAGCGCCGCACGCTCACCTCCGCTCCCGTAAACTGATGTTCCTCCACCAGCCGGGTGTAGACCCTTCGAGCTGTGTGCCTTTGCTTGCGCGGCTCTTGGCGGTCGCCCAGCAGCCACCGCTCGACGATCTTCGCGACCGGATCCATGATCGGTGCCCTCGGCTCTTTCTGCCGACGATACTTCGGTTCTTTCCCGGCCAGCGCTTTGCGAATCGTCCTTCGATGGTGTCCCGTCTCTCGCCGAATCTGCCGGATGCTCTTTCCATACACACGCGACGCCGTTCTGATAAGCTCATACTGATCCATCCCAATCACCTATAACCTCCGTTCCGTCTGTCGTTTACAATCACAACAGACTAAAACAGAGGTCTGATTGGGGTGGGTCACTTTTGCTCGATCACTCGCCCCCAAAACGGGTCACTTTTACGTTATCGAAATCAAACAGGGCGCGGCGGGGGTCCATCTCTTCAACCATGGCTACATCAGCCATCGCCAGGGGCCCGTCGTCGAAGGAGAATCCCTGAAGGGCTTGACCGTGGGAGCCCCGTGGACGGGACGCTTCACCGAGGGGGATCCCCAGACCCTCAGCGACCTCGGAGACCCGAAAGGCCTGGCGGGGATGGACCGGTGCTACTATGCCGACACCCGCTCCATGAACTGCCACGGCGATCACGCCCCTCAGGTTCCCTTCAAGCTGTCGTTGAAAGGGAGGGGGGCCGGACCGGCCCACGCCATCCAGATCCGGGTGGAGGACGACATTGCCGCTGGCCAGGCCGAGCGCCGCATCAAGAAGACAGAGCTGCGGCTCCAGCTCACCAACACCCAGAAGTCCTTCCATCGGATTCGCTGCGTGGTCAATGGAAAGCCGGTCGATCTGGCGTCAGCCGGCAGGATCCGGAACCAGAGGGGAGACGAGTGGGTGGTGGTGGATGACCCACCGGTACAGAACGGGATCAATACCGTTCTGGTGTTCCTGGAAGGCATGAAGACGCCGGCTGAGTACACGCAGCGAGGGGATCCCTGGCCCAGCCTGGAGAGCTGCGAGATCCTCGTCCGGACTTCTCTGTAAGGGAGGAAAAGCGCGTTGTCACAGCCAAACCATGGAGGGTCACTCCTTTGATGGACCAGCACGTGGAGAAGGTTTCATCGCTGAGTTCCTTTGAGAGAGAAGATCAAAGCAGGAGGAGTCTTCGTTCGGACAGGCACCTAGGCGGTGCCGTCGACATGGCCGCGGTGGATCCGGATTACCTTTTTCAGCGCCAGTTCCAGCTCCAGAGCAGTGTCACTCTTGGAATGTAGTTGATAGACAAACTCCCTGCCCTTTTCCCCCATTTTCTGACGTTCGGAGACCGACATCGCTCGAATTTTGAGAATCGCGTCAGCCATGGCTTTCGGATTCTCTGGAGGTACGGCAAGACCTGCCCCTGAAACCAGGACTGGATTACTGGGGGAGTCACTTCCTAAGACGACGGGCCTGGCCACAGCAAGGTAGTCGAGTACTTTGTTGAGACTCAGCCCGTATCGGTAGATTTCAGCACTCTTGACGGTTGCCACCAAGACATCCGCAGTAGCCAGAGTCTTGAAAATCTCTGGCTTGGGAACCGGGTCTTCGAAACAGACGTTCTTCAGGCCCAGAGAAGAGGTCATTGCCTTCAGACGCTTCTTTTCTGCTCCCTGGCCCACAAAACGAAAACAGATCTGGTCGTCCAGATTAGAATCTTTCAGGATCATGGCGGCCCGCAATATGTCATCCAAAGCGTTGGAGAGACCATGGTTTCCAGCGTACATCACCACGAAGCGCGAGTCTCGATCTCCGCTGGGAGGGAGGGATAGCTCCCCGTTCTCGACCAGGGCAAGATCAACAATGTTAGGAACATATACGACCGACGGTCGTGCTAGTTTCTGCTGCCTCAAGTAGCTCTCGATGCCGCCCAACACAGAAACTACCAACGAGGCTCTCCTGAGCAAGTTTGCTTCCATGACAGACATGAGGCGAAGAATCGGGTTATGGGAAGAAAAACCCCCAAGCTGTTCCAGTGTAGCCGGCCACAGATCCCTGATTTCGAAGACAAAAGGCACGGCATAGCGCTTGGCGACTCGCTGGGCCATGAAGGCTCCAAATGGGTGAGGCGTCGATCCGACCACGACATCTGGCGTGAAAGGAGGGGTGTTGGACAACACTCGCATTCCTCTAACGGCAAAGAGGATCATGCTCAAGAATCTCGCCGACAGCTTGACTCCGCGGATCGGCGACTTGACCCACAAGCACTCCACATTCTCGATGATCTCGTAGTAGGAGGAGCTTTCAGAGCGCGGCTTGAATGGTTCAAACGCCAGATGATGATTCGAGGCCCCTACCAGTAGAACCCTGTGTCCTCGGCTCAGGAGTACCTTGGCCAACTGGTGGTGACGAGTATTCCCGCCTCTACTTGGTGGCACCAAATAGTGATTGACAATCCAAATTCGCAAAGGATTCCTTCAGGGTCAATGCAGGAGCGCCGGCTAGGCCTCTCCGTTTAGCTCTTCATTCTGTCTGTACAGGCACGGAACATGAACCTGGAAACCCGTGCTGGACGACCGCTTCAGACTCCCCTTCCCTGGCACTCAGCAAGCTCTCGATAGAGCGTCCTCAGTTTAGCTGCTTCCTGGCTCCAATGGTACCGCTGCGCAACCGCGGCCATCCCTTTCTGCCCCATCGCCTGAGCCTCCTGGGGGTTCTCGAGTAGATGACGTATTGCCGCCGCCACCTCCTGAGGTTGGTCGGGGTTGACACAGATTCCCCCTCCCGAGCCTTCCACAATTTCTCGAAGAGCGGGAAGCGGTGAGGCGACGACGGGCAACCCAGCCGCCATATACTCGAACACCTTGGTGGGAAGGGCATCCAGGTATTTCGGGATCCCATGTAGTAGGCACAACCCAATCCGGGACTCTCGAAGCAGGGCAGCCACCTGTTGCGGTTCAAGGATGCCTAAATCATCTACGCAATCCCACCCGGACTCCCGCAGGCATTGCTGACGAAGCAGCTTCGAATCGAATCTTCCGGCAAGGACTAGCCGAGCTGGCGTCTGGGAGACGGATCGGAGCATCTCAAAGATACCGCGGGGTTGAGCGATCACACCGACGTAGCAAACACGCAGCGGTCTCTCCGTCCAAGGATCGCCCGGGTCACTAAAATCTTCCAGTCTCGGGAAATTGCCGACTACCACCGCCCGCCTAGTCCCAGGTTGGCGGTAATGATGAAGTTGCCTCCGGGTTGGGAACCACAATTGGATCTTCGGCGTCGCCGCGATGACCGCGTCGAGGCGACGGGCAACAATCCCTTCAGCCTTGTTGGCAAGCCAAGCTACCGGTCTTCTGAGGTTTCTTGGAATCCAGGTCTTGTCCAGTATCTGTTTTGGCAGATCCTCGTGGACATCGTAGATCACGATTCTGCCTTGGAGTTTGAGCAAGAGTCCGACCGGTAGCAACTCGGGATCGTGGATATGAACGATGCTCCCGCTGATCCGTTTTGCCTTTCGGTAGGCAAGCCAGGCAGCTCTGCTGAGACGCAAGCAACGATACGAGGTCTTGGGCAATCGGTGGAGCTGAATCGGGCCTCTGTATTCTCCTTCTTCGTCACAGACGACCAAATGGACTCTGTAACCGGCCTCGACGAGGGTACGCGACTGCTTCCAGAAGATCCGCGGATCGTTCCAGGGATGGACTGTCGAAATGATGCAGACCGAGGTGGCAGGATCGCCTGCATCACGCGACCTGGTCAAGCTCCTCTCCCTTGCCGGTCCTTTGCCAGGACCGCCTCCTCCTCCCGGCTTGTCGGCTGTCGATCGAGGAGGGTTACGATTCGGCAAAGCACTTGCCGCATCCAGCCCCGTTTGTCACCGCCCCCGACCTCGATGTCATTGATAGGGGAGTCGGACTGAACTAATAGTGTCAAGGGGATGGCCTCAAGCTCAAATCGGCGCACCAGGCACCGTTCCGGCAGAGAATCTCGAGCCATATGGAGGGACAGATCGAAACGCTCCGATCTCGGCCTCGGTCGGAAAGAGACGCGCTGGATCCGCCCGGTCCCATCCACGAAACCAAGTGAGCGCTTGGAATCCAGCTTTCCTGCGCGATCATAGGATAAACAGAAAAGCTGAACAGCGTCCGGTCTAGCGGTCTCGATCTCAAGCCGGATCTGACAGAAGTGTCCTCGTCTCACCGGCCAGCCCTGCCCTGGCTTCAGTTCTCTCCAGATCCCCCCACCCAGAAGAACGTACGCATGTCGACCGCCCTCCGGCTGAATCTCTATTCCCGAGTTCCCCAGGCTCAGGGTGCAGCCGGAGGTTTGCCATCGATGGCTACTCCTGACGAGGGACTCGACGATACGGTCCTGGGAGCGGGCTCCTTTGGTGAATGCTTCTTGCAGCAGAATTCGAAGCCGATTCAACAGAAGAGTCGACCTCAAGTAGACGCGATACAGGCTCGAGGATTCATCTAGATAGAGGAGCTGTCGCCGAACCGGACCACAGATCTGTTGAAAGACGCTCTTCTGCGGGGCGTTCCAGTTCACATAGGCAGGAAATTCATTTCGCTCGTTGGCATTGATTCGGGTACCGAGGATCGGCTTTGCCAAACGGGGGTAATAGGCCAGATCAAGGTCGTCGAAGAGTTTCCGCAAAGAGTCTCCATGGGACACCATATCTTCGAATCGGAGATGTCGGCTGCAGTTGCGCGCCAGGCGCTCATTGGTCTCTCGGACATACCAACAAATCTTGTGAAACTGGTCCATGGCATCCCAGCCTGCAACTTCCACGGCAGGATGTCGATCGTCATCCGGCGTATCGTACCAGTCTCGGTTGACCAAGGATCGGACCACAGCTTTGGGGTCGCGATGCAGATGGATGAATGTGGCCTTCGGGAAGAGCTGTCGCAACTCCGGCAGGAACTGCTCCAGATAGACATTTGCCTCTACGTAGTCTCCAGTCAGCCCCTTGAGCCACTCGCGGATATCCGCCAGGAGATCCACCGACTCACCACGTTCTTCGACCAGCTGCCTGAAGTTGGAACCTGTCCTCTTCTGGAAGGCCAGCTCGGCTCCGTCCAAGAAGTGGTTGAGACTGAACTCGTGACGGCCGGTTGCCGAGGTAGCGCGATCGCTGAGTGTCGCTAACCATTTACTGCCCGATCTGGCTGTGGAAAGAAAGAAGAAGACGCGCTTGGGCCCGCGCCAATAGGAAGGATGCATAAGCACCTGATGGCGTCCCCTGGCAAGAGAAAGCTGGAGGGGGTCGGCCGAACGCTTCCAACCACCGCCGCTGTCGGTGAAGTAATGGTCGCAGGGTACCTGCGAAGCATTGTAACGGAGTCCAAGTCGCTGCGAGGAAACCGACCAGAGCGGGAACCTGACCTTGTCGAAGCGGATCAGCTCCTCGTCCTGAGGATAGCGGATCCTGAAGGCATCCGTCTCCCCGGGAATTCCTTCGGCGGAAAGCCCATTCTCGGTGTTGTGGGGATCCTCCGGACGAAACTCCTTGAAACACCAATAGTTGATGAAACCGCCCCGGTAACATGCTTTGTCGCCGTGGGAAGAGATCCCCACGACCGAGACACCAACATCTTTCAGCGGCTTCAGGATCTGCTCAAGCGCGCCCTCCAGATCGGAGATTCTACCCTCCATCCACTCTGTAAGGATGTTCACGTGCAGGCCGATCTCATGGCCAAAGTCTTGGACTTGCAGACATTTATCGAGAAAGTCTCGATCCTTCCAATAGCTTGCCGTGTGGAGGACGAAATAGGTCGCCTTGAATCCGAGGCGAGCTTCACCCCAGGCCATCTCGAGCGCCAGGTCCAGGTCGTAGTCGACATCGTGTCTCAGCGCAATCAGATTGGAAGTGGCTCGATCCGAGTCCAGGGTCGAAACCGGGACCGTGGCTCTGAAGTGTTGCAGGTACTTGAAGTAGTCGGACTTGAGCACCATGGGAAGGACGTCAGATTGCCTCGTAATAGGCGAGCAGTTTGCGGGATTCGTTTTCCCAGTTGAAGACGCGGGAGGCCTCGCTCATGTTGAGCCGGACCCGCTCCCGAAGCTCTGGTTCGTCCAGAACCCCCCGGGCTGCCCGAGCGATGTTGACCGGATCAGACGGATCAAAGGTCAATCCGACTCCGTACTCTTGCACCACTCTTCTCATTTCAGGGAAGTCGCTGGCAATCACAGGCAAGCCAGCCAGAATGTACTCGAAAATCTTGTTGGGCGAACAATAGTAATAACTGAGGCAGACATTATCGATTGGGGCCACGCCGACATCCGCTCCTGATGCATAGGTGGTCACCTGGTCAGAGGGAACCGGGCCGAAGAAATAGACTCGGTTGGAAACACCCAGTTCCTCCGATGCCTGGCGCAGCTGCTGCTTGAAGGGATCCCGACCCGGTCCCATCAACACGACGACGCAGTCTCGCAGCTGATTGAGACTCTCCATCAGCTGGGGAAGTCCTCGATTGAAGGTGATGGCGCCGGAATAGAGCAGGATCTTCATTGAATTGGGAATGTGCAACTCATCTCGGAGCAGATTCTGGACCTCGTGCCTGGCCGGCTGTACCAGCGAGGGTGTGTTCATGATGACCTTGAAGGGTCGGACCTTGTAAAGCCTTCCAAGCTCGTTCGAGATGGTCTCGTTCACAGTGATGGTGAGGTCAGATCTTCGAACCAGAAAACCCTCGAGTATTTGGCGGAGAAACTTGCTGTACCTGCTGTAAGCCCTGGGCATGTTGCGCTCAAGGTAGAACTCGTGGGAATCATAGATGAGCTTGCCACGGTTCTTCCGGGCCAGCCAGTATGCGACCGGAAGAGTGTTCAAATCGTGTGCATGATAGAAATCTGCAGGCGTGGCCGTGAGCGCTTTAGAGGCTCGTGCATAGTAGTCTAAGAAGCACAGAACCCGATGGTATCGCATCAATACACCCAGGGCCAGATCGTACGCCTTCTTCCGAATCGGTCGAGACTTCGTCTTGATCGCCTTTCTAGTTGCCAGGAGAACGGATTTGCCCCAATTTGCGATTGCAGCCCAGTTTCCCCTCTTCCCGACTGCCGGCAAAGATTTGAAACTGGCCGGACCTGGAAGCAATATACGTAGCCAACTGGATCTCAGTCGCAGCAGCTTCCAACGGCGTTTTAGAGCCCGAATTCGAGGCGTGCTGATTCGAATGACCTGGCTGTGTAGCAGTCGGCGACGGCGGCGGCCCCATCCCAGGGGGCGCCTCAGTTGATACTTGGTAAGTTTCCAGCGGCGCCGGATGGCGCGCAGCCAGGGAGTGCTGAGTCGAATCCAGCGGCGCCGGATGGCGCGCAGCAGGCTGAGTCGAATCCAGCGGCGCCGGATGGCGCGCAGCAGGCGAAGACGCCGTCGGACCCAGCGCAGGGGAAGGGCCACGCTCTTGTAGATCAGTCGCCAGCGACGCCGCACGGCACGCAGCCAGGGAGTGCTGAGTCGAATCCAGCCGCTGCGCAGCAGGCGAAGACGCCGTCGGACCCAGCGCAGGGGAAGGGCCACGCTCTTGTAGATCAGTCGCCAGCGACGCCGCACGGCACGCAGCCAGGGAGTGCTGAGTCGAATCCAGCCGCTGCGCAGCAGGCGACGCTGCCGTCGGACCCAGCGCAGGGGAAGGGCCACGCTCTTGCGGCTCAGTCGCCAGCGACGCCGCGTGGCACGCAGCCAGGGAGTGCTGAGTCGGATCCAGCGGCTGCGCAGCAGGCGACGCTGCCGTCGGACCCAACGCAGGGGAAGGGTCAGGCTCTTGCGGCTCAGTCGCCAGCGACGCCGCGCGGCACGCAGCCAGGGAGTGCTGAGTCGAATCCAGCCGCTGCGCAGCAGGCGACGCTGCCGTCGGACCCAACGCAGGGGAAGGGTCAGGCTCTTGCGGCTCAGTCGCCAGCGACGCCGCGCGGCACGCAGCCAGGGAGTGCTGAGTCGAATCCAGCCGCTGCGCAGCAGGCGACGCTGCTGTCGGACCCAGAGCAGGGGAAGGGTCAGGCTCTTCCGGGTGAGTCGATGCCACCGTCCAAGTCGGCTCCACGACAGACCAAGAAGCCGTTTCAGCTCGCGGCGTCTGCGCCGCTCGTAGGCCACGAATCGCTTTGCTTGCCAGAGCAACTTCTGTTGGAATGGGAGGTCCTCCCAATCGTCTGGGCGAGGCAATCCTGAATCAGGTAGAGACGTACCCAGGATTCTCGCCAGAAGGCGGACGCTGACCCACAGAGGAAACAAGAACAGCGAGATGAGACTCAGGGCGTTACCACCCAACCATTTGACATAGGACCCTAGAGTAGCTGGATCAGGGTTGAGAACAGTTGCCTGGTCCGGGGCGCCTGGCCCTGGGAGCCAAGTCATGCAGGCCGAGAACGCCCTTCTACAGCGCCGCCGTACAGCGTCCAGCAGAGTAGCTGTCCGCAGGGCTCTAAGGAAGCGAAGGTGAATGGGGTTCTTGGGCACTCGAAGCACCTTCACCCCACCCTGTCGACTCAGTCTGGGCAGACCCTCGCTGAGAAGTGCCACTACAGTGAGGTCGTAGCCAGCTTCTTGCAGGGAGTTGGCTTCTTTCAGTACCCGAGCATCATGTCGGAAGTCATTGTAGACAAACATGCAGACACGGCGCCCTGTGAACACATCTCGAACTCCGTTGCCGCTGCTGTCGAAGAAACTCTGAGCTGGTTCTTGCAATGGCCCCTTCACATAGAGAAGCGGGTCCCCATTGGTGCCACTCAATAGCCTCTCAAGAGGAATGCGCAGCTCCTCGCCGCCATCTACCCACCACCGACTTCTGACGCTCATAGGGAGCACGCTCCAGGGAGATCACGGCAAGAACCGAGCAAGAGAGGAGAAAGCCAAATACAAGGTAGCTCTGAAAGATGCTGAGGTGTGAAATGAGCAGTGAGCCCCCCCCAAGAGCAATCCCACGACATAGAGAAGTAGAACCGCTCGGGCTTCACTCATCCCCAGGGCCACCAGGCGATGGGCGGTATGATCCTTACCTGGAGACCGCGACGGCACCAGTCCCCGACGCAGCCGGGAGATGACCACCAGAAAGGCATCGAAAATCGGAATAGCCAGGATCAAGACTGGAATCATCCAGCTATTGTAGGTTGTCACGTCGTCGAATCTAAGCATAATGCCAAGAGCCGACATCATCAGACCCACAAACAGGGCACCACTGTCGCCCATGAAAATAGATGCCGGCTTGAAATTCCATGTCAAAAAGCCCAGATTGGCACCAAGCATGGCAGCAGACAGGATCCCTACCAGGAGCAGTTGCTCCGTCAGGGCGAAAAGCAAAAAGAAGCAGGACGCCATAACGGCCACACCAGCACAGAGTCCGTCCATATGATCCAGTATGCTAAAGGCACTCGTGATCGAGACGACCCAAAGAATAGTGAAAAGATAACTCGAAGACAGGTAAGCCACTGGTTTGACCAGTGAGACTTTAAAGGTTTGACATTTAGATTCAGTAATAGGATGCCTCCTTTGGGGCTTGGCGGTACCCACAAAGGAGGCATAAAGTATGTCATATGAGAGCTTAAGCCATACCCGATGGGACTGCAAATACCATATTGTGTTTGTCCCCAAAGGGAGAAGGAAAGTGCTGTACGGAAAGATTCGAGAGTTTCTGGGCCCGGTCTTCCGAGAACTGGCGAGGCAAAGGGAGAGCAGCATTCTGGAAGGGCACATGGTGGTAGACCATGTGCATATGTTGATCCAGGTGCCGCCGAAGTATTCGGTGGCTCAAGTGATTGGCTACCTGAAGGGGAAAAGCGCGATTGCCGTGGCCCGCCAATTTGGAGGCAGGAAGCGCAACTTCAACGGCGAGAAGTTGTGGGCGCGCGGCTATGCGGTCTCCACAGTTGGATTCGAGGAGAAGCAAATTCGCAAGTACATTCGCCACCAAGATCACCTCGACGGTAAAGACGACGGCTTGTTTTAACGACTAAGGATTGGCCGCCCTTGGGGCGGCTCACAACCGCCAAGCTCCCCGCTCTGCGGGGACGTTATGACTTAGGACTAGCGCTGTATTCGGCGAATGGCTCACAAAAGGACTGAAGGGAAACGCAGTGACTCGAACCCCCCCAACCGCGAGAATCAGGCCGGCGAGGGGAATCGCCAACACCAGTTTCAAGCGAGCGTTCAATGAGAAGAAATCATCCAGAAGGCCCACAGCGACCATCAGCGTGGCACCTGCCGTCAGGGCCATTGCCTGGCCCCAACTCTGCTCGTCGACCACCAGGAGCAATCCCAGAACGACGGCGAGGTAGATGGCGAGACCACCAAGCAGCGGTTTCGGTGTCAAGTGGATCTTGCGGGGATGGGGCTGGTCCAGGATCTGGAATCGTAGCGCAAACCCTCGGACAACTGGAGTGAAGAAGGCGGCGAGCACCAGTGCTACGAAAAAGGTAAGAGCGTGGGCAGATATCATTCGGAAGCTCGTCCTATCGCCTCGATGCCGGGCCGTCTCCCATTGATCCGCCGAGGTTGCACAGAGGACCACTCTGGATCGATGCTTCTCTTCTGGGAGGCCAGCAATTCCCTCCTCCCGCCCGATTGGGTGCCCGAAGCAACGTGGTGACCAACCGGAGATACTCAGGCACAGCAGGAAAAAACCCCGTAACCACTTTCACCAGAACGGGCATCAGCCGAGTATCCATGGATGGACACCCACTCCATCCGATTCTGGACCCGTTATCTTACAACTGATCCTGGGTCGAGTAAAGGCCCTGCTTGAGAGGCCGGGCCCGAGAGACCCGGCTCAGAAGGCGAGCTGAACACTTTCCCACGGATCGAAGTTCTCATCGGCGGCCACGTTTTGCACAATCTCCCGATACCAACTCGCCTCGGAAAGCCGCTTCGCAGTCTCGAAGCGACGGCCGTAGTATTGCGGGTGAATCAAAATACGATAGCGACGTCCTTGCTTCCAGCTCCGAACGAAGTCCCTGAGGTCACGCTTTTCAGGATCCCGTTTACCGTTGAGGGCTCCATCGCTGTATTGTGCATCCAATCTAATCGAGTACCGATTGTGCACCCAGCGCAGATCCTGGTGCAGCGCACCAGGTAGATCGAGGGATGCGTTGCTGACTCCATATTGATCTCTCACCCCCCCGTGCGGCGAAAAATAACGTATCTCGAGCCGCCTTCGAAGCTCTTTCACATCTTGAAGGAAAAGGTCCTCCGCCAGCTTTCGATCGAAGCCGGCTCTCTCATAGGCATTGCAGTGATAGCCTATGACGAAACCCTCCTCCTGCTGGAAGGATCTGAGGAACTGCCAGTCCACTTCATAGTCCGAGACCACAACCTCGCCGTGCTTGGAAAGGACCCGCCGATCGATCTTCCGATTGAAGACCATGACATTGGATCGGATGCCCAGGCGTTGTTCGTCGGAGATCAAATCATGGGTCTGGTTTGGCTCCTGGTCGACATCGTGCTGCAGGATCAGGTAGACCTTCTCTCCAGACCTCTGGCCCGACTTGAGAGATTCTTTCCAGCTGCGATGCTCTTCCGGGTAGAAGGCCTGATAGTTGTAATCCTGGCCCCAATCGAGCTCGTCGTACGTGATGACATCGATTCGATCTCGATGCCGGTGGATGAATTTGAGAAATCCCAGGGCGTAGAGATAAGGGAAGCAGCTCTGGAGCTTCCTTCGAGTTCCCTTCGACATAGGAAAATACCCTTTTTCGGTCGGGGTGGCAGCGGCGGAATAAAATCTGTACGCGCCACCGCCAGAGCTGCTGAATTAAGCAAACTGCTGCTACCGAACCGCGGTGAGCCGAATACCCAGTATAAATCATTTAGTCCGAGTTATTCATAGGATTTCGCAGCCAGGCGTCGCCAGTGCCGTTCTGACAAGGCTTGAGGCCGAGACCACTCAGGGCGAGCCGCCGCTGTCGTTCTTGTACTGTAGGCCAAGGAGGCCGATCGAGCGTAAAGCAGCCAGGGCGGATGATGGCCGCGGTGCAGTCATCGGTTTATGAACAATCCCGGGTCGAACGATTGAGTGAAACCGCAGGCATAGCCGGGTCTACGTTGAGGATTTCGCGACTGAGGAGCGGCCGAAGATGGTGTGAAGATGAGATGCCAAAATACCAAGTCATAACGTCCCCGCAGAGCGGGGAGCTTGGCGGTTGTGAGCCGCCCCAAGGGCGGCCAATCCTTAGTCGTTAAAACAAGCCGTCGTCTTTACCGTCGAGGTGATCTTGGTGGCGAATGTACTTGCGAATTTGCTTCTCCTCGAATCCAACTGTGGAGACCGCATAGCCGCGCGCCCACAACTTCTCGCCGTTGAAGTTGCGCTTCCTGCCTCCAAATTGGCGGGCCACGGCAATCGCGCTTTTCCCCTTCAGGTAGCCAATCACTTGAGCCACCGAATACTTCGGCGGCACCTGGATCAACATATGCACATGGTCTACCACCATGTGCCCTTCCAGAATGCTGCTCTCCCTTTGCCTCGCCAGTTCTCGGAAGACCGGGCCCAGAAACTCTCGAATCTTTCCGTACAGCACTTTCCTTCTCCCTTTGGGGACAAACACAATATGGTATTTGCAGTCCCATCGGGTATGGCTTAAGCTCTCATATGACATACTTTATGCCTCCTTTGTGGGTACCGCCAAGCCCCAAAGGAGGCATCCTATTACTGAATCTAAATGTCAAACCTTTAAAGTCTCACTGGTCAAACCAGTGGCTTACCTGTCTTCGAGTTAAGGTGGTTGCTGTAGGCGCGGTTACCCAGATTTTCCACCCTGGCTCTCAGGTTCCAGGAAGCGGGAAGAGTCGCTCGCCCCTCAGGTCAAAGAAGCCGTAGCCCGCGGTCGGCTGCTCGAAGCGGGCGACGGCCACCCGAGCCTCCGCCACCCGAGCCTCCAGTGACGCGCTCTTCTGGGACGGGGTCCCGGATTGGCCGAATATCCCTATGTCTGTCTTCTGCCTCCCGGTCCACACTGCTCCCCTCCTCTCGTTTCCACTCTCAGCGCCGTCACAGAATCTCGACTCTGGGCTCCTCATTCATCCCCCAACCTAACTCATTTTGACCTCCCTTGTGGCCAGATCGTAAGTCTCCCGCGAGACGGCGATCGTGATACTGCTCTTGAAGCTGTGGTCTGCGACGCGCCGGTGGTGGGCGTGCGCGAAGCGACCGGCTTCGACAAGTTCTGTATGGCAGGTCGCCCCTTCGACACGAGCTCACAAGGGGCTGGCACGAGTCTTGCCAAAGCAATCGCACCGAAACCTCAAGATCGACACAAAGCCCAAAGAATTTAGTGGGAGCAATCTTCCCTTGACGCAGCAGACGCAATCCAGTAGCCTGTACATACTGTTCAGTATGTACAAAAACAGGGTGTCAGAAAAGAAACGCTGTGGTGGTTAAGCGAGATCCAGAGCAAACGCGTCAGAGCATCCTGGCTGCAGCCTTCGAGGAAGTTCATGGCAATGGCTTCCGGGGCGCCAGCTTGGAGCGCATCCTGGCTGACACCGGCCTTACGAAGGGTGCCCTGTACCACCACTTCCCGAACAAAGACGCCTTGGGACATGCTCTCATCGACGAGACCCTGCGGGAGATGATCTGGGCGCGCTGGATCAAGCCTATGTTGGATAGCCAGGATCCGATCGCTGGTCTACAGGGCGCACTTCGCAAACTGACTGAAGATGAGTTGAGCCTTGTCTGCGAAAGGGGTTGTCCGCTCAATAACTTAGCTCAGGAGATGGCACCGGTGGATCCGACCTTCAACCAAAAGATTCGAGCCCTCTATCGCCTCTGGAGGGAAAAGGTCGCCGAGGCTCTTGCTCGCGGTCAGGGACGAGGCTACGTTCGCGAAGAGATAGATTGCAGCAAAACGGCCACCTTCGTTATCTCTTCCCTGGAGGGAGCGGCTGGCCTCGCCAAAGGCATGGGTGAACCGGATGTTCTCGTCGCCTGTGTAGAAGAGATCGACCGCTTCTTGGCATCGCTCAGATCCGATCAACCCGAGTCCAATAGTTAGAACCGATGTCCACAACCGCCCGTAGGAGCGCATCGACTGCCTCATTTAACATACCGTATGGTATGCATTTTGGAGCGGCTTTCTGGAGGAGTACTAAATGAAGGAAGCAAGGGATTTCCGCACATTAGCCGAGCGCTATTCCGAAGGCGTCGTACGGCATCGTTGGCTCGTACTTGCCGTCACGTTGGCGATCGGGGTACTGGCCGCGAGCGGCGTCACGCGGTTGGGATTCATCGACGAGTATCGGGTCTTCTTTGGCGCCGACAATCCACAGCTGTTGGCATTTGACGAAGTTGAGGCCATTTATACCAAGAACGACAACATCCTGATTGTCGTCGAGACCCCGGACAACGACGCCTTCAGCAGAAAGACCCTTGAAGTTGTCGAAGAAATCACGGCCGAAGCCTGGAAGATTCCTTTCTCCATCCGAGTCGACTCGCTTACCAACTTTCAGCACACGTATGCGGAAGGCGAAGACGACCTGATCGTCGAGGACCTTGTCACGGAAGCAGAGCGACTCAGCGTAGAGCAGCTGGAACAAAGAAAATTGATCGCACTGAACGAACCTATGGTGCTCAATCGCATGGTTCCCCAGAACGCCGATGTCGTGGGCATCAATGTGACACTGCAGCCGCCGCGTAAGGAAGCTGACGAAACGGCCCGCGCTGTGGCATTCGCTCGCGACCTGGGCGCGAGGATCGAGGCGGAGCACCCCGGTTTCAAGGTGCGCATGACTGGCATGGTCATGCTCAACAATGCCTTTCAGGAATCAGCGATGAGCGACATGGCGACGCTGACACCGCTGATGTACCTCGTCATCATCATCGTCCTGGCGGTACTTCTTCGGTCGGTCTCCGGCACTCTCGCCACCGTTTCAGTAATCGGCCTCTCCGTGACGACCGCACTCGGCCTTGCCGGCTGGGCCGGGCTGTCCCTGACGCCGCCCTCGACCGCCTCGATCACGATGATCATGACGCTGGCGGTCGCCGACTCAATCCACGTCCTCGTGTCGATGATCCAGGAGATGCGCCGCGGAAAAAGCAAGCATGAGGCAATTGTGGAAAGCCTAAGGATCAACTCGAACCCGGTTTTTCTGACGAGTATCACCACGGTCATCGGCTTCCTGAGCATGAATTTCAGCGAAGTGCCTCCCTTGCGCGACCTGGGCAACATCGCCGCCACAGGTGTTGCAGCAGCGTGGTTCTACTCTATGACCTTGCTGCCGGCGCTGATTTCGATTTTGCCAGTGAAAGTCAAACCTCGCGAGCAGCAGGCAACACCGTCCTTTGTTGAGTCCATGGCTGAGTTCGTTGTCGGGAACCGCAAGGTTCTCTTGGCGGGTGGCGCGGTCACCGCGCTCGCTCTGGTGGGGATGCTGCCCTTGAACGATCTGAACGACCAGTTTGTTGATTACTTCGATGACTCGATGGCCTTCCGTCGGGATTCGGACTTCGCCATGGAGAAGCTCAGCGGAATCTACCAGATCCACTATTCATTGGGAGCGGGCGAAAGCGGTGGCATCAGCGAACCGGGCTACCTGAGAAAAGTGGAGGAGTTCGCCGAGTGGTATCGTCAGCAACAGGGCGTTGTTCATGTCTTTACCATCAGCGACGTGTTCAAGCGCCTCAACATGAACATGCACGGGGATGCGGAAGAGTACTACCGCATTCCAGAGGGCCGCGAGCTAGCGGCCCAATACCTGCTGCTCTACGAGATGTCACTCCCGTACGGCCTGGATCTCAACGACACGATCAACGTCGACAAATCGGCTACGCGGTTGATGGTCACGACAGAAAACGTCAAGTCGAAGCAGCTGATCAACCTTGTGCAGTCCGGTGAGAGGTGGCTGCGGGAAAATGCTCCCGAACACATGTCGACCCACGGAGTTGGACCCGGCGTGATGTTCTCCTACATCTCGGCCCGCAATATACGAGGGATGCTGATCGGAACGCTGCTGGCCATCGTCCTGATCGGCGCGGCGCTGATTGCCGCACTTCGCAGTGTCAAGTACGGTCTCCTCAGCTTCTTGCCCAACCTGATTCCTGGTGCGATGGCCTTCGGACTATGGGGAGGGTTGGTCGGGGAGGTAAACCTTGGCCTGTCAATTGTCAGCGGCATGTGCATCGGGATTGTGGTTGACGATACTGTGCACTTCCTCAGCAAATACATTCGAGCGAAACAGGAACACGGGCTGTGTTGCGAGGACGCCGTGCGATACGCCTTCAAGCGAGTGGGTATGGCGCTCATCGTGACCTCGGTCGTACTCGCTGCTGGCTTTACGGTTCTTGCGCAGTCAAAGTTTGGATTCAACGGTGACATGGGCAAGATGGCGGCACTGATTGTTGTTCTCGCCCTACTCGTAGACCTGCTGCTGCTGCCACCGCTACTGATGCTGGTCGAAGGGCGCGAGTCCAGGATCAAGGAAGAGCGGCAGGATATTGGACCGGCGCTCGCCTGACACACGCAATCAAATACTTTCGCTAACTACTTTCGTTCAGGAGCAAACAATATGACCAACAACAGACTATCCATCATGACCATCGTCCTCATTTTGACCATGGCTCTGTCGGGACCACGGCTGGCAGCCGTGAGCGTGGAAGAGCGCGGGCGCGAGATCGCAACGGAATGGGACAAACGGGATACCGGATGGCAGAACATGACCGCGACTCTCAAGATGCTCCTCCGAAATCGCCATGGGCAAGAGAGCACCCGCCAGATGCGGAGCAAGTCGCTCGAGATGGATGGCGATGGAGACAGGCTGTTGGTCATGTTCGATCATCCGCGCGACGTCAAGGGAACCAACTTCCTTAGCTTCACACACATCACCGGTCCCGACGACCAGTGGCTGTATCTACCCGCACTCAAGCGGATCAAGCGGATTGCGTCGAACAACAAGTCAGGCCCCTTCATGGGTAGCGAGTTCGCCTACGAAGACCTCGCTTCACAGGAAATCGACAAATACTCTTCCGTGGCTGTATCTACCCGCACTCAAGCGGATCAAGCGGATTGCGTCGAACAACAAGTCAGGCCCCTTCATGGGTAGCGAGTTCGCCTACGAAGACCTCGCTTCACAGGAAATCGACAAATATGAATATAAGTTCCTGCGTGAAGAAGTGGTGAATGACCGATCGGCGTATGTAGTCGAACGCGTGCCCGTCGACAGGAAATCCGGTTACACGCGCCACGAAGTCTGGTTCGACAAGGAGACGTATAGGCCGGAACAGATCAAGTACTATGATCGCAAAGGCGAGCTGCTAAAGACCCTCATCTTCCGGGACTATACCCAGTATCTTGGCGAGTTCTGGCGGCCGGACAAACAGTTCATGGAAAACCACCAAACCGGCAAGAGCACTCTGCTCCTCTGGGAGAACTACGAGTTCAAGACTGATCTCGTCGAGCGCGACTTCAATCGTAACAGCCTACGCCGCGCGAGGTAGTCCCGAATGATCTCCCGAAGAGCTGAGGCACTTCTGCGACTTGCTCCCCTGGTGCTGGCGCTGACTACCTTGCAGGCCAACTCATGGGAGCTCAGCGGCGAAATTGGACTCGAGGGCCGGCTATTCTTGCAGGAGGGTCTGAGGGAAGAAGCCGGCTACCGCGCGAACCTCTCTCTCATGGCGGAGCCGGAGCTCTACCGGGACTGGAACAACGGCAAGCATTCACTCACCTTCACCCTGTTCGGGCGCATCGACCAACGCGATGCCAATCGCACCCACCTCGACATTCGCGAACTAACCTGGCAATACAACGAACGGAGTTGGGAGCTGCGGCTTGGGATCCGAAAGGTCTTTTGGGGTGTAGCCGAATCCAACCACCTGGCCGACATCATCAACCAGACCGACTTCGTCGAGAATATAGACGGCGAAGAGAAGCTCGGTCAACCCATGGTCAACTTCGCACTCATCCAAGACTGGGGGACCCTCGACGTTTTCATACTACCAGGATTTCGTACGCGGACTTTCTTTTCATCCGACGGCCGCCCCGGCGTCCCTTTTCCGATCGACCACCGCGACGCTACCTTCGATGCTGAGAACGGCAGGGGCCACGTCGACTTTGCCGCCCGTTGGTTCAACACCTTCGGTCCCGCCGACATTGGTCTCTATCACTTCCGGGGCACGAGCCGGGACCCACGTTTCTTTCCGAGCGATCAACTCGGGCCGAGTGATCAAGCCGGGCGCACAATCTTCCGACCCCACTACGACCTCATCAACCAGACCGGCATGGATCTTCAGATCACAGAGGGCGGCTGGCTCTGGAAGCTAGAAACGACGAACCGTTACGGCCAGGGCGACCGCTTCCTGGCCCTCGTCGGAGGTTTGGAGTACACCTTCGGGAACATCAAGGCCTCGGGTATCGACCTCGGCGTGCTCGCTGAGTACAACTTCGACGAACGCGATGAAGAAGCGCTTACCCTCCTCGAAGATGACGTCTTCGTCGGCCTGCGGCTGGCATTCAATGACGTCCAGGACACCCAGTTGTTGGCGGGAGCAGCGGTCGATCGGGAATCGAGTGCGAGCTTCGTAAACGTGGAAGCGAGTCGGCGAATCGGTTCTCGCTGGACCCTCGACGTACAGGCACGTCTGTTCGTCGGCGTCCCACCGTCTGATCTATTCCTGTTCGGGATCCGCAACGACGACTACGCCCAGGCAACCTGGTCCCTTCATTTCTGACTTCCCAGGGTTGGGGCCAGCATCGAAATCCGGGGATCTGCTAGGTTGGATGTGAGAGGTGCGCGGACCACTCCCAAACCCTCACGGCGCCGTAACTGTCCGTCCTGGCTGCGTTACACTCCCTCGACCTCCTCGACGTACTGCAGCGAGTACGCCTCCGAGCGCCTCAATCTGCGTCCGTGAACTGGAAGGCATAGAGCTTGCACGATCGCATGGTGACGTGCAGGCGAATGGTACGGCCCTGTAGTTCGGCTAGGGTCTTGCCGGAACTCCAGCGTGCCGGAGCGGCCAGGCGGTTGCGGTCGATGGGAAGCGACTCTTTCAGCGTGTAGCCGGTGATGGGATTTCCTTCCTCGTCCTGGATCTCTACAGCCAGATAGCCGAGAGCCGAGGCGTTGAGGTTGAACTCCAGTCTCGGGCTCGACACTACCAGCGGCGGCGTGGTGAACCATCCCCCCCGCGGGCCGGCGTCTGCCGATACAAACCCATCCAGCCGCTGCACCAGCCGATAGTTACCGCCCTGGCCTTCATATGTCGGGGGGTCGCCGTGGGTGCGGGCTTGACCGCAGTAGTACTCATAAATCTCATCACCCCGACGAATCATTCCGTACGTGGGCCAGAGCACGCCGCCCTCCGGTCCGCCAGCCGGTCCCAGGTCAACGTACGGACGCCTATCGGGACGGGACCAGTTGATGCCATCACGACTGACCGCCAACTGCACGTCCTGCACGCCGTCATTGATCCGGGTCCCTCCAGGGAAGCCGAGATCCTCTGCCTTTGGTGAATAGCCAAAGTGCCGGTAGTTCACCCACATCGCCAGGTAGACGTCCTGTGCATACGGATACCTGGTCACCGTAGCCATCTGGACGTCGGTGTCCGGGGGGTCCTTCTCGTCACAGGCCATCACCGAGTCATAGGCATCGCCGTGCCCCCAGCCTCCCGTGTGACCTGGGGGTGTTTTGCGGTACGGCCAGGGGGTCTTGATGGGATCGTCCAGCTCGATGCGTCCAACCGTCCGGCTCTGACCGAAGTACTTCACTTCGCCCCTGGAGTCAGCCTGATACCGTCTGTTGACATAGTCCCAGAACACCACGCTGCGGTCGAACCACATCATCGACTCGTCGCGCTGGGCTGCCGGTTCCCCGGTCCGCAGGTACGCCACGTATTTGCCGATCCGGCCGTCGTACATCAGCAGGTTGAGCGAATCATGGAAGAAGGGCGAAGCAATGGGCCGGACCCTCTTCCAGCGGATGCCGTCCGGACTGGTGAAGAGGTGCACCCCACCGCCCGCCTTGTGCCAGCCGGCGCCCTCTGCCCCTTCCCAGAGATCATTGGCAAAGAAGATACCAAGGGCCTTATAACGACTCTCCTGAGGCGCCTTGGGATCAATCATCACCGAGGCCGAGCCGCCGGGCATGACGATGTTGTTCTCGCGACGCCCGAACCAGTCATAGAGGTTGACCATTTCACGTTTCCAGTGGATGCCGTCCTCGCTGCTGGCGTAGCAGAGGCTGCGCGGCGCAGAACGGTATTTCTCTTCCACGAGCCCTACATAGGCGTCGTACCACATCCGGTAGATGCCGTTGTCTTCCAAGACCGTGGTGTAGAGACCCAGCACCCGCTTTTCCCAGGGCATCTCCGGTGCCAGCACACGCCCTGCCTTGACCGGCGGATTGACGGTAAGCTCGATCCCCTGCCGCTTGGCAAAGAACCTCTCGTCGATGAACAGTTGCTTCAGACCCGATTTCAGTCTCAGGGCTTCTTCCCCCCGGGCAACGCCCGGGCCGAGGAGCACGCACATCCCCAGTACCACCACTACGCGCAACCATTGCCCAAGCCCATACCGTGTCACTCGAAGATCCTCCTTTTGAGAAACCCACCCTGTCGCGGTGGGCTTGGCCCGTGCTGCGCTCTGAAATTCATCGCCGGAAAATTCCCTGGCTGACAGGCATCCTTAGCGCGAACTCACTGACACGGGTACATGCCCCCATCGTCCCTCGGGAAACAAGACATCGATGGCGCCCACTGCTACTGGAAAATCACTTGAGATTTGCAACTGTCCTCGAAAGCCGTCAGGGCGGGTCGGCGGAAGAACGAAGACCTTTCCCTTGATCAGCAGCCCAAACAGCAGATCACTGACCTGTGAGTTCCCTCTCAGGAAGTGGGTTCAGGAAAGGATTGACGATCCGGACCCCGTCAAAGTCGTACCCGTCCTGCAGGTCCTCAGTGAGTAGAACAGAGCAGCGGGCCACTCGCGCGGCGGACACGATCAGCGCATCCCACCAGGAAAGCGAATGGCGATCCTCCAAGTCCCAGGCTCCCTCCATAGTCCTGGCGTCCAGGGGCAAGGGTTCCCAAGCCAGCAAAGCGCGGACATCCTGGCGGGCCACTGCCGGGGCCAGGCCTGGATCAAGCTTCCCGGTCACCGTGACGTAGAACTCGTGGAGAACCTGCCGGCTTAGGCGGCCCTGGTGCGTCGCCCAGAGATGCTGCATCCAAGCTTCGGCCCGAGGCTGTTTTTCCAGCTCGGAAGCGTCTCGGGCATAGACGAGCACATTACTGTCCACGAACACGGGAACGCTCATGAATCTCCTCACGGTCCGGATAAGCGTCTTTACTTCCCTTGAGAGGCTTCGCCGATGAGGCACAATACTGCTTCATCGCGCTTTCATATCCCCGCTCGCTAAGCATTCTCTCCTTCAGGAGTTGTCCCACCAGACGGGAAACGCTGGTATCCTCACGCGCAGCCCAAACACGAGCCCAGCGAGCCACTTCCTCTTCGATCGTGATGGTGAGGTTCCGCATAGCACGATTTTAGTGTTCCACGAGTTTCGTGTCAACTAATCGCTGGTTCTGGCTTCGTGAAGTGGGCGCTTGCGTGGAAACGAAGGCTTCCCCTCCTCCGAAGGCTCCGTCGGATCAAGGCGGGACTTTCTCGGCACCGAGTCTGAGGTCAGTGGTAGCCGGAAGTCACTGGATTTCGATAAGCCTTGCAAGCATCACGTCTTGTCTTGGCCAGTGACACTACCTCGAACTACGACGTTCTTCTCGGGAATCAGCACCCCAAAGTCGGCAGAGCGCGACCTCGCCTCTGCCCTCGAGTCTTCGACCCCAAAACTACTTTCCTGAAATGACGTCACGCCTATCTGAGAAGAGAAGGTGGGCGTGGTCGCGTGAATAACGCGACCACATTACCGCACCTTTCTCTCCGCCCTAAGGTGAGGGGATTACAACCACGTGAAGTGGTCCCCTGACTTAGCAACGGCCTTCCGCCTTCCAGCGCTTCATGTTGTCGAAAACCGGCCGCACGATCCTAACCGCTTTGTTGGGACAGCCGCCATAGCAGTGAATCCCAACACTGTAGCGCTGCCAGCGGCCACCAACTCGTTTCACCAGCCAGACGCAGCTACCGCTGTGGCCTCCGAATGTGTCAATCATGTAGTGAAGCCGCCGGGAGGTTACCTTGCGGATCCGACCCGCGTTGAACCATAACGTCCCAAAGGGCTTGTCGCCGGCGTAACCCGCATTGTTCACGAGCAGGTTTCGGAAGGCACGGCTCGACATCGAAGCAAAACCAAAGTAGCCGAGCCGCCGAAAGTTACACCGGGGTAGGATGATCGCCCCATAGTCGTAGGCTGGCTTCTTCCCGTTCACCCAACCCCGAACACTGCGGAAGGAGCGGGAGACCATTGAACCGAAAGGCTTTCGGCTACCGTCCATTCCCGGGATGACCTCCGATCGACCGCGCCCAACCCCCCGCACTCTGGCTAAAGAGACAATGTCCCACGGTCATTCCCGTACGCGGTCCAATGAGCCAGCCGGTGCACCGGCTTCTGCGTCCGTCTCGCAGCGTGATGATGAGTTGGCAGAGCGTAAGGGAGGTGACCTCTCAGACTACGGCGGGAAGGTATCACATTCTGTGATAGCAAAGCCTCGGCCTCTTTTCGGCTCAGTTGGAACGTGAAATCCGGCGGAAAGCGGTTGCTGTTCCTCCTGACCTGCTGTCGCATAGCTATGGGCTTGACGCAATACAATGCGGCGGGGTCGCGGTCCAGCATAACCCTATGGCCACGGATCAAGTAGATCCGCTGCTGGATCGACTCCACGGGAATGAGTTGCTGATCGGGTTTTCTAGCTGGCTTTGACATTGGTTTCGCTGGTGGCCTGACAGCCTGAGAGAATCCCTCGATTCCACGAAGAATGGTCTAGGAGCCTCCTAGCCAAAGGACCACTGCCTAGAATTGGTCTCAACACTTTAACGTTCCAACCCAGAAAACGGCGAAAGAAAGGAAAGCTCGGGCCCGGACTTCTCATCAGCAGTCGTAGCGAGGAGCCGGCTCGAAAGCCAGCCCTTTGAGGCATCTCCGGTTCACCCGTCCTTGCCAGCTTCACCGACTCGATGAGCGGGAGCATGTGTGCGTCCAGGGTGATAGTATCTCCGACGACAAAACCGTCCTCTCCAGCTGTCACTCGAGGCTACAGGAGGAACTCAGTCATGCTCTATCGTCGGGACTTTCTGGCCAGGTTTTCTCTTCTGGGAGCCTTCGTTTCCGAGTTCTGCGTGACTTCGTCGCGCCGCGAACCCTTTTTGCTCTCAGCTACCGTGGATTTTCCGGACGATGTTGGCCAGGGGCCCTACAATCTGGAACTCCTTGACCAGCTCATGGGGCAGCTTGTCCAGATGGGCGTCCGGCGCGTCTACTGGCTCTACTACGGCGATATCGATCCCGACTCCTATTGGGCTGGGAATCTCTTCGAGTACATGAAGTATGGCCCACCGACCCTGGCCAACCTGGGCGAGCCTGTCCGGGCTGCAGTCCCCGTGGCCCATCGGCATGGCCTGGAGCTCTACGGAGTCCTCAAACCCTACAACACTGGCCTGTCTGGGACCTATCCGGAAGGCTCTCCTGAGGCTGGGGCGACCGGGATCACCCGAATCGGCGGCACCGTCCAGCAGGTCATCCCCTTTGTCGAGCGTTATCCTGGGACCCGGGTTTCGAGACGCCCTTGGAACCCTCCGGATGATCTACACCGACTCCCCATCAAGAAAATCCGCTTGCTGAAAAAGGACGATTCGCCGACTCGGATCCGAGCCGAGAATCTCGAAATCTGGACCAGTCCCACCAACTATCGCTACCAGCCCAGGATCAAGGTCAACCGAGTGCGGGAAGAAGTAACAACTGCCGACCGAGACGTTCGCGACTACTACGGAAATCTCCTGACGACCCAGGGGGCTCCGGTCCAAGCCTTGACACTGGAGGGATTGGATCTGGATGACCGGTATATTCTGGTTACAACCAATTTCCAGGATCGAGGGGGTGACTTCCGAAACTCGGCCCTTGGGATGGTCGAGGCCTACGGACCAGGTCCCGATCCGCTTCCCATTGTGGTGGCCTCCCACAGTGCCATATGGACTCAACCCAGGAACTTCAGGACCGGAGGATTGGAGTTCGATCTGGGCCTGGGACCGTATGAGATGACGCTGGACGAGGACAACACCTCCAATGAAGGTCATGGGTGGGCAAGGGGCGGCTGCGTGGCGTTCGCCCGAGGGAAGAACACTTACCTGCCCTGCACTCCCTGCGAGGTCTATCCGGAAGTGCAAAAGCTGTGGTTGGGATGGATCGATCGCCTCATCGAAGCGGGAGTAGACGGGATCGACCTGAGGGTCTCCCATCACGGATCCCTCACGGACGAGCCCTTCGAATACGGCTTCAATGAACCGGTATTGAAGGAATACGCCGAGCACCATGGAGACCAGTCCAGCGGCTCGTATGACCTCACGCTTCTCTCGCAGCTGCGGGGACAGCACTATACCGACTTCGTCAGCGAGGCCAGTCGACGTGTTCGTAGCGCCGGTGGAAAGATGCAGGCACACCTACACGCAGAGGCCTTTCGACCCGATCCCTGCCACGGCCAGCTGATGGGATTCCCGGCCAACATCTCGTTCCAGTGGCGGGATTGGCTGAAATCCGGCCTGCTGGATGAAGCTACGCTGCGAACCAGTTGGTTCGAAGCCATCGAGGATCCTCCCGGTGGGTCTCCAGACCGGAGTCGGCTTGTGAAGGTTCTCGCTGATCCGGTGGTCAAGGACATGCTCGAGTTGACCGGGGAGCTGGACCTTCCGGTCTACCTCTGTCGGTCACCATGGTATATCCCCCACCTAGGTGGCTGATTCACCAAGGTATATCCCCCACCCCGTCACCAGGGTAATTCCCCCGGGGCGTCACCAAGGTATATCCCCCACCTGATCATCTCGGACCTGACAGAGGCGAAGGCCATCCTGCTTCGAACAGAAGGAGGATGGATGGCCAGAAGGAAGCTGAGCATGAATGAGTATCTAGAGATGGTCTACCAGTGGCACCGAGGACGGAGCGTTCGGCGGATTCGAGACTCTCTGAAGATGTCCCGCAAGACGATCCACAAGTACCTGCGCCGGCTGGCGGAGGAGGGACTGAGTCGGGAACGGCCTTTACCCGGGGAGGCACAACTGGCGCAGATGGTCGCCTCGGTGGTGAAGTCGGCCGTCTTTGAGCAGCCCGCGAGGGAACGGATCCGGCCCTACCACCCGCAGATTGTCGATTGGCTCAATCAGCCGGACATGACTCTTCGACAAGTGCAGCGGCTGCTCGAGGAGAATCACCACGTGGGGGTCAGCTACATGAGCGTCTATCGCTATGTACGCACTCACATCCAGCCACTCGAGAGGCCGGTGACCGTGCGCCTGCACCCTCCAGCCGGGGAGCAAGCTCAAGTCGATTTTGGGTATGCCGGACTGATGCGGGATCCACAAAGCGGCAACTTACGCCGAGCCTGGGCCTTTATCCTGATCCTCAGCCACAGTCGCCATCGCTTCGTGCGCTTTGTGTTTCGGCAGGACAACCGCACCTGGCTGGACTGTCATATCCGCGCCCTGAAGTTCTTTGGGGGTTGCCCCACCCTGATCGTGCTCGACAATCTGAAAAACGGAGTCCTGCGGCCGGATCTGTACGATCCGACGCTCAACCCGGCCTACGCCGAGCTCGAGCGGCACTACGGTTTCGTGGCCGACCCGGCCAAGGTGGCCATGGCTCGTCACAAAGGAAAGGTCGAACGATGTGTGCCCGTCGTCCGTCAACAGATCTTAGCGGGACGCGAGTTCCGAGACATCGACGAGGCCAACCGAAGAGCGCTGCACTGGTGCCTCCAAGAGGTGGGCCTGCGAGAGCACGGCACCACCCATCGCAAACCTTATGAGGTCTTTCTGGCCGAGGAAGCCCCGCAGCTGCTCCCCCTGCCCGCGCAACCCTATGAGGCTCCCGAATGGAAACAGTGTACCGTGCATTCGGACTGCCATCTGATCCTGGACAAGTGCTACTACTCGATCCCGTATCCGTACCGGGGAGAGAAGCTCTGGGTGCGCGCCGACCTGAAGCTGCTGCGGGTCTATCGGGAGCATCAGCTGATCAAGAGCCATGTCCGGGTCTTCGAGCCCGGAACTTGGCAGACCGATGAGGCGGACTACCCTCCGGACAAGCGGGTCTATCTAGAGCAGACCCCTGCCTATTGTCGCGCCCAAGCGGAGCAGCTGGGGCCGGAGGTCGGCCGCTATATGGGACGCATCCTGGCCGATCATGCCATGAGAAACGTGCGCAAGGCCCAGGCGGTGCTGCGCTTAGGCCAACGCTACGGAGCCACCGCCTTGGACCAGGCCTGTCACCGAGCTCTGAGCTTTGACAATCTGCGCTTGGCCAGTCTCAAGGAGATTCTGGAAAAAGGGCTGTGGCGAGAACCCACGACACCGACCCGACCCACGAGCCCGGCCCCCGCTGCCTGTCGTTTCGCCCGACCCCATGATTACTTCGTCAACTCGCAGACGCAGGAGGTCCAATGAGTCACTATCAACACCTCGTCGAGCAACTCAAGCAGCTGCGCCTGGGAGGTTTGGTGGACAGCCTGGAGCTGCGGCTGAAAGAGGCAGAGAAACAACAGCTGTCCTACCTCGACTTTCTGAGTCTGCTGATTCAGGATGAACTCCAACGACGCTCCCAGAGCAAGTTCGCCCGCCGGCTCAAGAAAGCCTGCTTTAGCGACCTCAAGACGCTCGAAGAGTTCGACTTCAAGTTCAATCCGGCCATTGAGCGCCGCCGCATCTATGATCTGGGGACCTGTCACTTCATCGAGAACAAAGACAACATCTGTCTGTGCGGGCCGGTAGGTGTCGGGAAGTCCCACATCGCCCTGGCCTTGGGACACGAGGCGGTCCGCCGCGGCTTTGAGGTCCGCTAGATCCAGGCGCCTCGTTTGTTCCGGACGCTTCAGGCCGCTCACGCCGATCTGTCCCGCGACCGGTTGCTGAAACACTACTGCAGCTACGATTTTTTGATCATTGACGACTTTGGACTCAAGCCCCTGACCGATCAGCAGGCCGATGATCTGTACGACATCGTCTACGAACGCTATCAAAAAGGGTCACTGATGCTGACCAGCAATCGCAGTGTCCAGGAATGGATGGCCTTGTTTCCCGATCCCATCCAGGCCAACTCGCTGCTGGATCGGCTCTGCCACAACACCCATCAGCTGGAGTGGGAGGGAGAATCCTATCGAAGGCGCAAGCGCCCAGGAAAAACCTCCAAGAACAAGGAGGTGTCCTGATGAGCACCTTCCCCAGCACTCGGCTGAAGATCAAAAGCGGCGACGGGTGGTTTGCCGCTGACCGGAGCTGGCAATCCGCCGCGCAGAAACTCTCCGATGGCGCCTTTAAGCTGTTTGCTTACCTCTCGCTGGGAGCCGAACGAAGCACCGGACGCTTTGTCTTTCGTCAGGGTGAGCTGGCGATGGCTCTGAACAAGTCCCGTCGCTCGATCGGCAAGTACCTGAGAGAACTCGAAGAAAAACAGCTCTGCCAGATCGCTCTGAGCTCCAACCAGCATGCCACCGGGACCCTTCAGATCCAAGACGACTACTGGCCCTATGAGCGGTCTCCCGGGACGGACGCTCTTGATTCGACTCAATCGGCTCAAAGACTCTACGTCGAGGCCCTCGAGCAGATGTTGCTGAGCCGGCCCTGTGTCCGTTGTCGGTACTCGGCCGCAGATCGCCAACTGGCCGCCCAGTGGTTCCAGCAGGAGGTACCGCTGGAGGATATCGAGCAGGCCATCCTCTTAGGATGCGGACGCAAGTACGTCTCTTGGCTCAATGCTGCTCAAGGACAGCCCATCGGCAGCCTTCACTACTTTGCACCCATCCTGGAGGAGGTTGCCGTCAACCCTCTTTCGGACGCGTATCGGGCGTTCAATCGGTGGCAAATCTGGCGACTAGAACAGCGCTGGCTGAGGACCCAGAAGGACTCTCAAACTTCCCAGGAGGCAACTGGTTGGGAAAAGTTTTCCCAACCAAAACCAACAAAACCAGAGAGAGACGAGATGATGATGACTCCCAAAGTGGGGGAATTACCCTGGTGACAGGGTGGGGGATATACCTTGGTGATTGACAACCTCAACCGCTATGTGAGTCGGACCATCGGAATCGATGAGTACGTCTCGGACATGAAGGCCGTTTCCAAGGATCCGCGACTCGCCGGATTCGACGTCTACGAAATGGCCAACGTCTCCCGTCCCGACCCGGAGGGCACCCGGCTCGTCCCGGTGGAGCATCGCCTTGAGCGGATCCGGAGGGCTGCACGGGAGCTAGGCCTTGAGACCGATCAGTAGGGTCGGGCTGACGGCATTCCCAGCCAATCTTCACCATCCAAGATATCTGCGACTTGCCTACCACACCTCTTGAAGTTGCTGTTGGATTCCAGGGTCTAGGTGGCTGCACCCTCCTTGAGCCACTCCAGATTGAAGCGGGCTATGCTGATCCGCTCACACCAGCGACGCCTGCTGGTCGCATAGTCATATGAGGTCAGGCTGTCGTACCAGCGATCGAGCTTCTCCTCAGGCCAGTCCAGGCTGTCTTCGTGCACACAGAGAATCGTCTTGTCGGCGGTCACAGCGAGATCGGAATACCCAGATGGTCCATCGTCGATCTGCTTCGCCAGGGGCCAGGTCCTGCCGTCGTCATAGCTGGCACGAACCGTCACCCGACTTCTCCGTGGACCTGCCGGATGGGAGAACAGGAGCGTGTTCCCTGCCCCATCCTTCCCGCTTGCATACCGAACCAGGCCTCCGTGGCAGCGGGGAGTGGGGAGGTCCTTGGGTTGACTGTCCTGCTGCGAGAAGTTCTCTCCTCCGTCGCTGCTCCAGGCATGAAAGCGCCAGGCGTTGTTGTAGGGCTTGTTCTTGCGGTAGTTGGCGTAGACGCCTCCGGTAGATGTTTCCGCCAGCGTGACTTCATCCGACCCTGCTGGCAGGAAACCTCCCACCTGCCAGGACGAACCATGGTCATCACTGAACAAAACTCCTCCGCGGACGCCGGGAATCTGCCCTTCTTCCCCTTCCTTGAAAAGGAAGCCAGGGATCAGCAGCCTTCCCTTGTGCGGGCCTGTGGTCAACTGGATGCCGTGGACCGAGTTGTTTGACCAGCCGACCCAACCGGCGGGATTCGGCCTGGCCTTGAACGGCATGGCCTCGGACCAGGTGCGGCCCTGGTCGGTGCTCTTGACCAGCCAGAAGCGCCCGTCCGTCTCGGCATAGGTGGGAAAATACTTCAAGTCATGGGGCGCCGTCGTCGGCAACTTCCAGAAGGCGACAAAAACCGTATCCGTGACGCGGTCTTCGACTATCGGACCGGTCAGACAGAAGGTGCCATTCTCGCTGAACAAGGGCTTTTGCTGGCCCCAGGTCCGGCCATCGTCCACACTCCGTTGCACCAGAATGTCGGTGTCGTGGCCGTAATCAATCATGGCACCCTTGCGCCTTTGACAAACAGCGAGCACGGGCCCGCCGCGCGTCACCAACAGGCCGGGCAAACGGACTCCGAAACCGTGATCAGGGAGAAAGACTGAGGTTTTTTCGAAAAACGGTTTGCTCGCTGCTCGGCCGTGCCCGCCAAACAAGCGACGGGAAAAGAGTCGATCGAAGCCGACTGCAGTGGCCGCCATGCTCACCCCGAGCGGCTTCAAGAAATCACGACGATGCATCATTTGCCTTGTTCTCCGGTAGGTTCGACCATTCAAAGCTCGACGATTCTAGCATCAATCTTTCCAGGCGTGGAGGCGTGCTGACGCCCCTGGCAGCGAGGCCACCGTGTTTTCCTGAAGCATGATCTCCGTGAGCCAGCTTCTGCGGCGAATGATAAAGTGGGTACCTCGCGCCTAATTTTGGGGACACGGTCGTCAGTGAGGGTCGGACGAGACAAAAGGAGAGAAAGATGTCAATGAAACGAAGAGGTGTGATCACCGCTTTCCTATTCCTCATCGGCTGTTCATTCGTGGCGATCGCACAGGATCACGCGGCAGAGAAAGAGGCCATACACTATGACCAGATCGATGACGCCGTGATCTATGACCACGATCCTTCGACCAAGCTGGGAGATGATGTCTTCGGAACGATCATTGCCGATCTGAAGAACGATGCTCCCGGGCGATGCTCGCACGGAGGCCCGGTGTGTCTGGAATATCCCAACGGCGACGTGCTGGCCTTCTATGCCAACACGACTGACCACAACTCCGATGGCTGGAGCGAATACGCACTCAGCAAGGACGGGGGCAAGTCCTGGAAGAAATACAACAAACTCAAGTACTCCTATGAGGCCTATAAGAAAGACCGGACGCGGCCCGTCTGGGTTGAGAAGGGCCTGGTTACACAGGACTGTCGTGCTGTTTCTTACACATGTCAGCACCAGCGGCAGGAAAAAGAGCGGTATCATCAGGAGCCGCGACAACGGTGCTACCTGGACGGACTACGAACCCATCGACGGCAATTTCGTGGGTTATCCGTGCGCGGTAGCGGTGACAGGCGATACCAACTTCGTCCTGTTCGATCTTAGCGGCGGTCCCCATGTCTTGTATGTCAGCACCGATGACGGGAGTCGCTGGCACAAGAGAAGCACGCTGCCGCTAGCCGACGACATCTGGTACGGTGCAATGACCCTGATGGCGGATGGCCGCCTGCTGGCCGGCGCCTACACCGAGAAAGACGAACACAATTTCTACTATTGCATCAGCAAGGATCAGGGGAAGACCTGGGGTGAACAAAAGCGTGCCTATGTGGACAAGAAGGTGCGTGATCCCGAATTGGCGTATCTCGCGGGAAAATACTATCTCCACGGGAGGTCTGGACAGTATGGGGAAGGTCGTGATCGCTTCGTCCTGTATCAGTCTGACGACGGAATCACCTGGCAGAGTGGGATCATCGTGAGCGGGGATCCGAGCCACCCCGATGGATATAGTCACAACTGCATCATCAACCAGTACAACGACGATGTCCCCAACGAGCTGATGGTCGAATACAGCATCATCTACAGCGGTTACGATACCGATGAGTACGTGTTTTTTATCAAGCCCGAATCGGATCAGGCGAGCGAATGAGCTTCGGCCACCGATTAATGCGAAAGTTCGGGAAGCCTGAAACGCGAGCGAGGGGTTGGGATCTATGACGAAGGCGTTGGTGGGTGGGACGGGCACTCAACCCTGGGCTCGCTGCAGTACAAGGCGCCTAGTCTCACAGGGTTTCCTTCTCGAACGGGACCAGCACAGCTGGGCTCTTTCCCTTACCCCGGCGAGGACCAGTAGACGGCCTCTGCGTTTCCACCCATGATGGCCGCCATCTCCAACGAACTCAGATAGGTGTAGAACCGCTCTTGGAGAGCCAAGACGCTGGCGTAGCTGCTCTTGAGGATGACGTGGGGAAAGTCGCTTCCCCAGATCAGGCGCTTGGCACCGTAGGCATCATAAAGGGCCTTGAAGATGGGGTGGCAGTCTCGATAGGGCCACCCTTGATCGGAGTGGTAGTAGTAACCGCTGACCTTGACCGAGACCTGCGGAAAGCGGCTAAGGTTCAGGAGTTCCCTGAAGGCAGGGCTACTGGTTCCGGCAGTGACGTCCGGAGAGGCCATATGATCAATCAGAATCGGGACCTGGGGAAATCGTTCTGCCAGGTCCGCCAACTCGGGAATGTGTTCCAATCCCATGAGGAGATTGATCGCAATACCCAGTTCCCGGGCCGCCTCCCAGACCGGATGCGAACTCGCCTGACCAAAGCTTGCTTCCTCGCCGGGTACACTCGGACGAATTCTCAGGCCCGAACATCCACGCTCCTTCACCCAGTAACGCAGGGTCTGGTCGGCTCCTTCACGGCGCGGATCCACATAACAAACGGCCGCCAGGTGGGAAGGATCGGCGGCAGCAGAATCGGCCACATAGGAATTGTCTTCACCCGGATACAGCGGTTGCACCAGAACCGCCTTGTCCACACCGTGCTCGCCCATGTACTGCCTGAGTAACTCAACAGGCACGTCGGAGCAGGGACTGACAATCGTTGCCGAAGGTTGGGGATGATCAGGGACCGAGCGCCAGACATGCAGGTGTGCGTCCACGACCATGGGGCTCCCAGGGTACTCCAAGTTTTGCTCTCTCGTCTTTACATCACTGCAGGGACAATCCACAAAGCCGTCGGCGGGATGCTCTTCCTTGCTGTCTTTGCCGAACCCTGATATATCGTCACGAACATCGATCAGAAGATTATCTGACCTTGAACCGGGGAGTCGACATCGACCATGCGTCTCGTCAGCTGGAACGTCAACGGACTGCGCTCCTGCGTGAGGAAGGGGTTCCACGAGTTTCTCGATCGCTCCAATGTCGACCTGATCGCTCTGCAAGAGGTGCGTGCGTTCCCACACCAGCTCGAGCCCAGAACCCGATCTCCCGAGGGATGGCATGCCCATTTCGCTCCGGCCGAACGGCCCGGTTACAGTGGTGTGGCAGTATTCTCGCGTGAGGCTCCCACGCGCATCGAAACCACACTCGATGAGCCCCGCTTCGATACCGAAGGTCGTCTGCTCATAGCTCATTTCGGCAGGATGGCGGTTGTCAGCGCCTACTTTCCCAAGGGCAGCGGCACCGCCCGCGACAACAGCCGGGTGCCCTACAAGCTCGATTTCTACGCTGCCGTGTTCGAACGCCTCGAACAGCTCAAAGGGCGCGGCCCTGTCTTCGTCATGGGGGACTTCAACACGGCGCACGAGTCCATCGATCTGGCTCGCCCGCAGAGTAATCACAAGACCAGCGGCTTCCTCCCCGAGGAACGCGAAGAGATGACCCGCTGGATCGACGCGGGCTGGGTAGATACCCTCCGAGCCCAGTATCCTGGTGAAAACGGCCACTACAGCTGGTGGCGCCAGTGGGGAGGCGCTCGGGAGAACAACGTCGGCTGGCGGATCGACTACGTGTTGGCATCTGCTTCGGCGGCAAAGCAGGTGCGGGATGCGTTCATCTGGGCCGACGTCAGGGGTTCAGATCACTGCCCGGTGGGCGTGGACACCGACTGACTCTGCCTCGGCAAAAGAGGGGTCAGTTGATCATGCTCTGCCCAGGGGGCGGAAGATCGTCGGGCAGGACGTTCCGGTTCACGGCTTGATCGAGATTGATAACGTAGGTGTC
The DNA here is from genome assembly GCA_965219005.1 of Acidobacteriota bacterium. Lineage (GTDB taxonomy): Bacteria > Acidobacteriota > UBA6911 > RPQK01 > JAJDTT01 > CAUZIZ01. The sequence goes on from CBDCMS010000004.1 coordinate 3,163,259, forward strand.
GGGCGATTCCAGGAGCGCCGGCGAGTGGGTTGCCGTTATGATCCGCATGTTCTTCTGATCCACGAGTTCCATCAACATCTTGAGAATCCGACGTTGATTCGACTGGGAAAGAGCCATCTCGGGCTCGTCCAGCAGAAGAACGCTTCCATCGGGAAGCTTGGGGAAGGATTGGCTGAATAGCGAAAGCATGACCTGGCCGTGGCTGGCAACCTGAAGAAACTCCTTCATCTCGGGTTGGCCTTCGAAGAGATGAAGCTGATTTCGAGGATTGTGCTGCTCGGCGTCGAAGAGATGGACCTCCTCGATCTTCACCTCTTTGGGATCGAGCCGGTAGACAAAATTCTCCACCGTCTCCCCCTTGAGGGCATAGTAGATGGAGTGGAGCAGCGTCGACTTGCCCGAACCGTTCTCCCCTTCCAGCATGATCAGGGGATGCTGCAAGTCGACGATCATCGGCATGTGGAAATTGAGGTTTACGAATACAGGATGCGAGAGGATTTTGAGAAACATGACTTCTAGCTTTCTTGCCTCACTGGTCGGTTCAAGTACAAAAGCCCAAGAATATCATGAGTTTGGTCACGATCTCTCTTCGGTAAACACCCGTAGCACCAGGCGATTCCCAAGATCTGCCGACGATATAGCTGTTGGCATCAGGATTCACAGATGTCGCGAGACATCCATGCTCTGGTGAAGGATACGAACGACCTCAACACGAGCTCTTGTTACTCGGTAAAAAATCACATGATGCTCACGCCAAAGGCTGCGGTAGCCCTTTCGAATTTCGTCGCGAGTCGGTCCCATTTCCGGTGCTCCGACCAGCATTTCTATACCGAGTGTCAACTCGCTCAAGTAATGATCTGCTTGGGCCGTGCCCCATCGGTCTTCGGTATAGGTCCAGATGGACTTCAAGTCGGATTTGGCTGCCGGTGTAAGCCTGTACCGGGTCACCCGTACTTTTCCCGTTTCGCCTCTGCCACAACCTCTTCAACGCTCTGGGAGACAAATTGGCCTCGCTCTGCCTGTTCCGCTCCTACACGAACAGCCTCGCGGAGCCGATCCAGCTTTAGCCGCTCCAGCTCTTCATTCTTCGCCATCTGCCGCAAGGCTTCCCGTATAACTTCACTGGCATTGTTGTAGAGCCCGGATGCGACCTTCTGGCGAACGATTTGCTCAAGCTCGTCGGTCAAGGAAATATGCATTTTCGATACTCCTGTTGCAGATACACAGTATCGCCGTATACAAATATTGTCAAAGATTGGAGTCCAATCCAGCCGGTAGCACGCTGGTCTGTCCCCACGGCAAGCGTTACACTTTCAGTGGAGGAGGAAAAAACACACCGAAGGAGTGCGAGCTGTGAGTGATCAAAGTCGGAAAAGAAGGTTTTCCTTGACCCTCCTGTTGGGCTTCCTGTCTCTTGCCACTGGGTCGGCGACCGGCGAGAAGCTCTACAATGGCATCGTGCTGCCCCAGCCCTGGCCTCCTCGGGCTCAGTACTTCAGCCTGGAGCCGATGCCGGTTCCCTATCTCAAGAATCCTCCTGATTTGATTCCTATCGACCTGGGACGGCAGCTGTTGGTGGACGACTTCCTCATCGAGCACACCACACTGACGCGTACCTTTCACCAGGCCCAATACCATTCCGCCAGCCCGGTCCTGCGACCGGACCAGAAGTGGGAGACGGGCGCCATGCCCTTCAGCGGTGGAGTCTGGCACGACCCCCGCGACGGCTTGTTCAAGGTCTGGTATCAGGGAGTCCGCAAGAAGGCTATCGCCCATGCGACTTCCCGAGATGGGCTTCACTGGGATAAGCCCGACCTCGGCGTCGAGCCGGGCACCAATATTGTCCACCGGTTTGATCACGATACTGCCACCGTCTGGCTGGACCTGGAGGAGCGAGAGCCCAAGAAGCGCTTCAAGATGACACTGACGCCGTACCTTCGGGACGTCCACCGGACCATATCTGGGATGAGGTTGTTCTTCTCACCCAACGGCATCCGCTGGAGTGAATCTGATGCCGGAGTGGGCTGGTGCCTTGATCGCTCAACGTTCTTCTTCAATCCCTTCCGAAAGGTCTGGGTCTACAGCATCAAATGGAACCTCTACGGTATCGACATCACCGGATCGGACGGAGTCCTGCGTCCGTTGGAAGGGGTCGCCGGAAACCCCGCCGGTCGCTTTCGCGGCTATCGTGAGCACCCTGACCTGGAGCAGGGGCTGGGTTGGAAGCTGGCGCGCGACCCCAAGACCGACTCCGATCACGAGTTCCTCAACAACTTCCTTTCCGGTCCCGTGGTTCCCTGGACTGGCGCCGACTTCCTGGATCCTCTACGCAACACCGGATCCGACACCGGCAGCATCTCCAATCTCAACAAACAGCCAGAGCTCTACAATCTGGACGCGGTAGCCTACGAGAGTCTGATGCTGGGTCTCTTCAACATCTTTCACGGAAATGACGACGGAACACCCGGCTCTCACGAGCACATGAACGACGTCACCCTCGGCTTCAGCCGCGACGGCTTTCATTGGCACCGGCCGGACCGGCGGGCCTTCCTGCCGGTTTCCCAACGGCGGGGCGACTGGAACTGGACCAATGTCCAGTCGGTGGGAGGAGGCTGTCTGGTTGTGGGCGATAAGCTGTACTTCTACACCACCGGCAGGAGCCCCGACAAGCGCACGACAGGCCTGGCCACGCTGCGCCGAGACGGATTCGCCTCGCTGGATGCGCGAACGCAGGCGGGAACCCTGGTCACGCGCCCCGTGGTGTTTCAGGGACGTCACCTCTTCGTCAACCTCGACGCCGACGCCGGCGAGATGCGCGTCGAGATCCTCAGCCGCGGCGGACAGCTGATTCGACCCTTCACTCTGAAAAATTGTCTCCCACTGCGGGTGGATTCCACGCTGCAGGCCGTCCGATGGCAAGGAGCAGCAGACCTCTCTCAGCTAGCGGGAAAGCCGGTTCGATTCCGCTTCCACCTCCGACAGGGCAGCCTCTACTCCTTCTGGGTCAGCCCCGATCCCTCCGGGGCCAGCCACGGATACGTAGGAGCCGGTGGCCCAGGCTTGACGGGATCCACTGATACGGTAGGCAAAGGAGGCTACCGCTGAAGCGACTTTCTACCCAATCTGGGCGATTCGGTCTGCCTCGATGTAGTACTTCACCCGCACCTCTCCGGGACCCCGAAAGGGGTATCGATCCTTTCCCAGGTACTTTGACGCCATCTTGTCGATGTGGTCATCGGCTCCGTCTTCGGTGATCTCCACGACCCGGCCCCGAATCATCATTCCCTGGTAGGGGTTTTCGGGATTGGTGACCGACAGGGCAACCCGGGGATCGCCTCGCATATTCCGGTCCTTCAAGCGCCCCTTGGCGCTGTTGACGAGAATGCAACCGCGATCGACGTCTACCCAGACCGGACTCACCTGTGGACTCCCGTCGTCCATGCGAGTCGCCAGGTGGACGAAGGTCCTCTGCGTCAACAATTCAACCAACTCCTTGGATAATTCCTTTGCCATTTTTTCCTCACTTTCTGGATCGGCTCTGAGACCTAATTAATACTGCCCGTGGAAGCCTGCTGGGAATCGCCATCTCCGGCGAAGATGGCGCGAACGGTGGCGGGCTCGACCACCAGGGCAACCACCGCGTACCCTACCGCAACCGCGGCCAGGACGCCTGCCGTAATATGACCTAGATCGGAAACCGCGATAGAAGCGACCAACAGAAGTAGTACAAAAAGCACATCGACTAGACGCATCCAGGTTGTCGCTCGCCGCAGTTCGGTTCGCATCGCGCTGCGGTTGAACCTGGAGGTAAACAGTAAGTGTGTCCGGAGCGTTCCGTTGGCGACGGCGCAGCCCAACACGCCAAAAAAGAGTATCAGACTCCAGCTTGCCGGGATCCCCTCCTTGACCTTCCATACAGTATAGACCATCCAGCTATAGACCAACATCACGATAACCTGGTGTACTGCCCACCAGAAACTGCGCAAGGGCGGATCCGAAGCCTGAACGCTTCCCTCCCCAGGATCGACTTGGACTGCCCCATCGATCAGTCTTCCCTGGCCAGGGCGGACTCTTCCCAAATCCGTCGCTAATTCTTCCGCGGATTGGTATCGCTCCTGCGGGTCTTTCCGAAGACATCTTCGGATGATCCGGTCCAGGTCGAGGGACTGCTCCTGGAGTCCCGGATTCGGCTCCGGATCGGCTGACAGGATCTTGGCAATCGAGGCCATGGGCGTCTTCCCACTGAAGGGATTGGAGCCACTAGCGAGCTCGTAGAGTACGACTCCCAAGGCAAAGATGTCACAGCGCGAATCGACAGGATCTCCCGTCAGCTGCTCGGGGGCCATGTAGGAAGGGGTTCCCAGAAGAGCTCCTACCTCGGTCAGACGTTCCTGGGCTGGCTGGGGTTCCAATAAGAGGGCCAACCCAAAGTCGAGAAGCTTCAAGCTTCCGTCGTCGGCCAGCATTACGTTCTCGGGCTTTAGATCTCGATGAATGACTCCCCTGGCATGAGCTGCAGCCAGGGCTTCGGAAATCTGGGAGGCCACGTCGAGTAGATTCTCCAGCGGCAGGGGACCCTCCTCGACCAGCGAGCGAAGCGTCTTGCCACGCACATACTCGCTTGCGATATAGAGTCGCCCCTCGACTTCCTCCAAGGCATAGATGGTCGTGATACCAGGATGAGATAGAGCAGCCGCCGCCTGGGCCTCCCGTCGAAATCGCTTTTGCTGCTTGGGATCGACGACGAAGGCCTCGGCCAGTGCCTTGAGTGCGACCGTCCTCTGGAGCCGGGTATCCTCCGCCAGATAGACGGCGCCCATGCCTCCCCGACCGATCTCCTCTTCGATTCGGTAGGGACCCACCAGCTCGCCTTGCTTCAAGCCCCCGATTTGCGGACTCAGAGTCACTGTCTCCTGCAGCTCGGTCTCTTTCTCGTGCGCGGCAAGCAGAGACTCCAGCTCCGATCTGAGATCCTCATCGCCCTGACAGACCTTGCGGATGAAGCCCTCTCGCCCCTCTCCGCTCTGTTCCAACGCCCTTTGGAACAGTTCCTGGAGTCGGGCAAACTTTTCCTGATTCATGCTTCCATCTCGCGTCGGAGCCAAGCCCTGGCGAAGGTCCAGCGGCGCTTCACAGTGGCGGGCGAGATCCCCATGACCTCTGCCAGCTCCTCCACGGTCAGACCTCCGAAGAAACGCAACTCCACCAACTTGGCCTGCTCCGGATCGAGTTGGGCCAGCCGCTCTAGAGCCGCCTCCAGGGCCAGCACGTCGATGGATCGCTCACGCTGGCCGATGACCTCGTCGTTCAACGTAATCGGGCGCTGATCCCCTCCGCGCTTCTGCGCATTGCGGGCTCTTGCTCTCTCGATCAGAATCTGACGCATCGAGCGCGCTGCGATCCCTAGAAAATGGGCCCGATCTTTCCACTGTAATTTCTCGTCTCCAAGCAGGCGAAGATAGGCTTCGTGAACCAGCATCGTAGCTTGTAGTGTCGGTGCCCGGCCTTCGCGGCGAAGGTATCGGCCAGCCAGTTTGCGCAGCTCTTCGTAGACCAGCGGAACCAGACTCGACAAGGCCGACTGATCCCCTGCACTGGCTCTTGCAAACATCTGGGAAACGGACGGTTTGGGAGTGGACACCCGAACTCCTTACCTCCTAATCTTACAGCCCATCTTAATCTTACAACCCGTCGCAGGGACAGCCAAATCAGAAGGGCTTCCTCTTGACCAAAACCATACTTGCCCATACTCTCCGTCGAAGAAAAAGGAAGGTATCCATGCGAAGAGTGGCGGTCCTATGTGTGACGACTATCTTTTTGCTCCCTGCGTTTGCGGAGACGAAAGCCCACCAGTCAAATCCAGAGCAGACTCTTGACATCGGTTCTCGACGAGAGCTGTTCGTCGACCACTTCCTGGTTGATCGTCTGGTTGGCGCCCGTCTCGAACTGCATCATCCCCAGCCTGCCGAGGTAGCCATACGGGTGGATCGCCCCTGGGAGGGAGGCGACAACCTCGGAATCAGCGTTCTTCACCACGACGGAATCTACCGTATGTACTACCGGGGCATGGCCAATGATGACATCAAAGGACGCTGCCTGGCCGAAAGCAGGGACGGAATCACCTGGACCAAGCCCAACCTGGGACTCATCGAAGTAGCGGGGACACGGGACAACAACGCCATCGTGGAGGGCAAGGACACCTGGTCTTACTTCATGATCCCTTTCATCGACCAGAGGCCTGGCGTTCCTGCTTCCCACCGAATCAAGGGGATCACTCCTGGATTCAGCCGCCGGGGAAACTTCGAGAGACGCGAACTTTTCCTACACCTCTCCGCAGACGGTGCTCGCTGGGAAAAGACACAGGACGATCCCATTCTGGTCACCACCTTCCCCAACGCCTTCGACTCGCTGGTCTGTATCTTCTGGTCCGCGGCAGAGGAAAGATACGTTCTTTACTCTCGTTACATGGTCAACACCCGGGGGCGGCCCAGCCGGAAGGGCGGCCTCCGATCCGTCTTCCGGTCGACCTCGCCGAACCTGATGGACTGGAGTGAGCCCACCCCAATGACCTTCACCGGCACCGGAGTCGTCCCTTCTGCCCAACTCTACACCAGCATGACCGAACCCTATTTCCGTGCCCCTCACATCTATGTGTCCTTCCCCATGCGCTTCATGGAGGATCGCAAGACGGTCTCGGATTCCCAGGCTCAACGGATCGGCCTGAGACCGGGACGTAACGCCGATTCATCGGACGGCGTCTTCATGAGCAGCCGGGCCGGGAGCACTCATTTCGACTGGATCTTCCAGGAGGCGTTTCTACGTCCAGGTCCAGGCTGGGAGAACTGGGGAACGCGTTCCAATATCGTCCTCTGGGGACTCCTGCCCACGGGACCAGAGGAGATGTCGCTGTGGGTAAACCGCCATTACGGCACCCCTTCTTTTCACATTCGCCGCTACCGACTGCGGACCGACGGATTCGTTTCCGTCCGGGCTCCGTATGAGGGGGGAGAAATGCTAACAAAACCCTTCCGCTTCCAGGGCAAGCGGCTCGAGATCAACTACTCGACGTCAGCAGCCGGCTCAATTCGCGTCGGTATCCAGGACGCGTCGGGCAGGCCCATCCCCGGCTTCAGTGTGGAGGAGTGCTCCGAAATCATCGGCGACGAGATCACGCGAGTGGTTTCCTGGAAGGGTGGCAGTGACGTAGGTGCGTTAGCGAGCCAGGTCGTCCGCCTACGCTTCAGCCTGAAGGACGCAGACCTTTACTCGCTCCGCTTCCGATAGATTGGAAGAACGACGCCGAGCACGACGCTGGTATCCAGGTAGGCAATCACCGACTATCGCTATCTTCACGTTAGCGTAGCGTCCGAAGGTGCTCACCCGCTGAATTTCGAACATCAAGAGAGGTCAATCCCAACGGGATTGCGGCTTCCAGCCCAGCGACTGTGTTGGTTTTGTCAAGCATTATCAAGATTCTGCCGCTAACGGTGCTCTCCAAAGATCATCGTTTTTGACCATCGTGTTGAGCGTGACGAGGAGCTTTCTCATGGACGCTATCAGGGCCACTTTAGGCTCTTTTCCGGAGGCGACAAGGCGATTGTAGAAGGTTCGAATCTGCGGATTGTGTCGGATCGCTGAGAGCGTGCACATGTAGAGCTGATTACGGAGTTGACGCCGTCCTCCCCAGATGGCACGAGGCTGGAGTCCCTCGCCGCTGTCCTGATCCCAAGGGGCCAATCCCACCAGGGAAGCGACTTCTCTGCGATTGACCCTGCCCAACTCAGGCAGCTCACACACCACGATCTGACTGCTTCGCTCCCCTATCCCCGGGCAGCTTTGCACCACCTCCTGGCGCCGAAGTAGCTCGGCATCGAGCCGCAGCAATTCCTCCACCTTCTGCTCAACCTCTTTCAGTTCTTGATCCAGCAGGCCAAGGATTCGCTCCACTCCTTGACGCAGCTCCTGATCCTCATACTGATGGCGACGAGTCCGCTCGATCTTACGACACTCAATCAGTTGCCGGCGTCTGCGATTGTAGGCTTGTAACTGCTGATAGTACGCGGTTTCCTGCTTACTGATACGATGAATCCCCAGCTGCCCACAACGCCCCAGGACGTGGGCATCCAGACGATCATTCTTGGCCAGGATTCCCAGACCCTTCGCCAGGTCTCGAGCTTGTCGAGGATTCACGCAACAGACGGGGATCCCCGCCTCATTGAGCTCTCTCAGGACCCGCTTCTCATAACCCCCCGAGGCTTCCACCACCACCGAGACCAATCCCGCGATCCCCTCCAGACGGCTGAGGATTTCTGCGATTCCTTCCCCCTCGTTGGAGTGCTCCGAGTGTTCCTCCCCTGGCAGCAGACACAGATCCAGCCGATCCTTACTGACATCCATGCCCGCTGCGGGCTGACTCATCCAAGTTTTGTTGATAGGATTACCTTTGAGTTGTTTCATGGAGACCCTTCCTTATATTCGGGCTCTCTCTTTGACGGAGGCCCAGGCGACTGTTCGGGTTGACATGAAATGGGCCGACCACGGATCTCGCTGGGCTCCGGTCTCGACGGACCGAGGGTTTCACGATCTCGTGGTCGGCTCGGATCAGACGTTCTGACCCGAATTCCTTTCAACAAATAACACATATAAGGGTTTCCGAACCCTGGGTATTGGCATTGAGTCTCGGATTCAACCCTGAAAGGGTGCGATGAGCCGCAGTGGCTCGGGGACCCTATCTGCAACATCTTAGATCTTGCATGCGGAAGAGCAATCTCAGCCCCGCCCCCGACGACCCCGGCAGAGTTGGCCCCATTCGAGAATCTGGTTATGCACTTAACTCCGGAAAAAGTCACCACCACCTAGTAAAAAAGGTGAGAGACAGGAGGTGAGTGGATGTACGAAAAGATGAATTTGTTGGAGTTTCAAGAGCGTTTTGCCACAGAAGAAGCTTGTCTGAGTTACCTGATGCAGAAACGCTGGCCGGAAGGATTTGTCTGTCCCCGTTGTGGGGGTCAAGGAGGCTACTGGTTGCAGCACCGGCGATTGATGGAGTGTCGCCAATGCCGGTATCAGGCTTCTTCCACCGCCGGGACGATTTTCCACAAGACGCGGGTGCCCCTGAGATATTGGTTTTGGACCATCTTCTTGATGAGCCGTTGCAAAGCGGGCTACTCGATGAAGGGACTGCAGAAGCTGCTGGGAATCGGAAGCTATCGGACGGTCTGGATGATGGGACATAAGATCCGACAAGCCATGGCCAAACGTAATGACTGCTACCAATTAAGTCACCTGGTGGAGCTGGATGACTCTTTCTTTGGAGGCCGACGACGAGGGAGAAATCGTCGGGGTCGCAAGCGAGGACGAGGGACCGAAGGCAAGGCCAAAGTTCTGGCCGCGGTGGAGATAACGAAAGCCGGGGGGCCGAGGTTTCTAAGTCTGGATGTGGTCGATAACATAACCAGCGACAATGTGAAGCGGGTCGCCTGGGCGAGGATCGACCCCGGAGCTCAGATCCGAAGCGACGCCTATCACGCGTTTGTCGGTTTAGCTCAAGCCGGCTACCAGCATGAACGCGTCCGGCTCGAGTGGGTGGGGATGGGTTTTGAACAGTTCCCATGGGTTCACACCCTCATTTCCAACTGCAAGACTCAGCTCCAAGGGACTCAGAAAGCGGTCAGCCTCAAGCACCTTCAACGTTACCTGGCTGAGTTTTGTTACCGTTTCAATCGTCGTTTCTGGGAATCCGAGCTCTTCGACCGTCTCCTGACAGCCTGTTCGCTCTATCCCACCGTCACCTATCCGGAGTTAAGTGCATAACCAGATTCGAGAAAGAAACTTCCGACTAGTGACCGTTTTGAATCTGGCGCTTGGGATTTCGAAGTTTCAGTGGACCGTTTCACTACCGTCCCGCCTTCCCGGCCTGGGCGTTGTATTGGCCAGAACGGAGGGGTACTATGAATCCTGACAACTCCTGTGGAACCGAACCCATGGATTACCCCAAGAAGTGGTGGTGGCTTGTCCTGATCGTAGTTCCTATAGTCGCTGCCTTGATTGGTCTGCTGAAGAACGGAAGCGCGGGGGGTAACGTCTATGTTGCCGGACCACAGTTTACGGGCCCTATAGCCTTTAACGACGTAACGGTGATCGTTGAGCAAGCACGACGAATCCACGGAAAAGAGTTGGCCACCGAGGTGGTAGAGAAGCTACAGAAGGTATCAGACTCGGTCGAAACCGGGAACTTTCGTGAGGCCATCTCACTGCTTGAGTCCGTCGCTACCTCGGCGCCCGTGCCGGCGTTGTTCAACAATCTGGGTGCCGCTCATCTGGCAACCGGTGATTTTGACAAAGCCAAGAGCTATCTGGAGAAGGCTACCGCTGCAGGCCCTGATGAAAAGTCTCAATTCAACCTCGGCCAGATACCCGAATGCGGTCCTCTTGTGGGAGAAAAAGACAGCATGCCCGGTGGCGGTGACACCTTCGAAAGCGCCGCAGCGATCCCTCCCGGTTTATACATTCTCGAGGAGGCTATACCAACGGGGGTGCACAGGTACTTCAAAGCGCCTCTAAAAGCTGGACAGACGCTCGTCATTGCCTTCCGGACTCCCAACCGATTCTCTCACGCGGGAGCTCGTATCTACGACAGAAACGGCGGTTCATTGACCCAGGGAGCGCTTGCAGGTGGGGGGGCCCAGATCACGACAACAAAGTGGAGAGCGAAAGAGAGTGGAGGCCATTTTTTCAGTATAGGTAACTCAGCTATGGGGTACCCCAACGACGCTGGAACGGTCTACCGAATCTGTGTCTGGTAGGCCGTACTGTGGGCGAATCCCAAGTGAGAATTACGAAATCCTGGCGATACAGGTCCATGGCTCGTGCTTCCTTGGTCAAGGTCGTTATTTCTGAACCTTTCCGAGTAGCCTAGACATTCTGGCAAACCGAAGGAGAGCGCAGAGCCCTCGCTTGAACCTTCGTTTTCCACGACTCCCCAGCAGATTAATAGGAATCTCCTTCTAGATTGAGTTGTAGGAAAGAGAGTGAGAACGACCGAAAAGGGGACCGAAATATATTTGAACGACCGCTTTTAGGTGCGGTCATTCAGGGGCGATCTACTCTGACGCTCTTTGTACGGTCAGATCTGTGCCATCACACCTTAAGGCACCGCGAAAGACGAAGACAATCTAAAGACGGATAAGGAAGGAGCTCAGACCTCGTGGAACCTCACTTCCCTATCCCTTAGAATCACCCCATGGTCCGCGAATACGGCCCCTTCAGAGAGCGATTCGAGGAGTACATCCTCCAGCGCACGGCCAACCATCCCTCCTTGGTTCCCATGATTATGCATGGCCAGGGTAAGGCCCGCTTCCGCCTGGCCTGTAAGGAGACGCTAGACAACACGGACTGGTCCTCGTGGCTCGACCAGGCAGATTTGGATGGGCCTGATAGGGTGCTGATCGGCGAGGAGATCTCTGCCTGTCTGAAGGAGCTTGGGTACTCAGGGGAGCTCTCTGTGAAGGTGCTTCCAGATCGGGCCGACACTGGTCCCCCGGTCAATGAAGCCCTGCCACCTGGCTTCCTCCCAGGGTGAGGTGCGGTTCGTCGAGGTGACCGAGGACCCTGAATTCCGGAAAGAGCTACAAACAGCCATGCGGGAAGGTTTCCAGGCTCTGGGAATGCTGGGTTGGGAGGTCGGTGGGGAGAGGGTTGCAGGCGAAGAACCTGCTGTTCCCGTGGCACAAAGACAATGAAGCCCTGAGCCAGTTGTTCGATCGGCTCCCTTTACGGAGCGGTGAGGTGTTGTTTCCACTCCGGAAGCCCGTAGGTGGGCATGCGCATGAAGGTGAAGTAGTATCCACGCAGAGCCAGGCTGCTGTGGCTGGCCCTGGACGAGCGCGCCAAAGCGGCGGAAGCGAGCGCCGGCGCCAGGACGAAGTCACGACGGTTGACCCGGTTGGTCATAATTTTGCTCCTTTTCAGGTGGCCAAAAGGCTGGAGACTTGAGGCCCGTTCTACATTTCCGTTCTGAAGGTATAGAGACGGGCCTTGTCCAGGACCACCCGCAAACGGACTATTCGCCCGAAGACCTCCTGCAGGCTGGCCGTCTTCCACTCCACCGGATGGGCCACGGCATCTCCGGAAAAGGGCTTACAGTCCTCCAATCCCAGGCCGGGAAAGACGTTGCCCTCGGCGTCCTGCACCTCCACCCGGATGCTTCCTCCCGGATCGGTCTGAGCGTTGATCAGGAGCCGGTTTCCCTCCTGCACCAGCGGATGGGTCGTGAACTCACCCTGTCCCGACGTAGGCTCCAAGTGGCCTAGTCGCCCTTCCTTACAGCGGGCAAGACCCGGTATCCAGACTGAGGACTGCGACTCTTTGAAGAAATCCTCCCAGCTGGTGAAGAAGGGAGCCCGGCTATAGTGGGGAAAGGTCGACTTGAAAAACTCCAGGCCCAGATCGCCGAGTTTGACTCGGCGCTTCCTGACCGTGTCCCTGGCGGCGGCCAGCATATAGCGCGCAGGATTCCCCATGTAGGGAAACCACCACTCTTCCTCGCCCTCGGAGTTGGTGACGGGATAGTACTCGGCCAGGTTGTTGGCGAAGCCGGCATCGAAGGATCCCACCGGTCCGTTGGACAACCAGGGGATTCGGCCCTCGTCGAAGCGGTGCCAGTGGATCCGGTCGCGGCTCCAGATCAGCTCTTGAAACTGGGTCTGCAGCACCAGGTTGTAGTGGACCACCGTGCCGAAGTAGAGCTGACCTCCCGTATCTGGTTCCACATGGCCGGCGGGGAACACATAGCCGAAACTGTAGAAGGTGGTGCCGCGTAGGTCGTACTCATCCGGTGAAACGATATGGCGTCGGTTCCAGGTTCGCCCATCCCGGCTCCAAAGCAGGCCCCGAGAGCGTCGGGCACTTTTCTTGAAGTACTCGTGAGAGACACCGTGAGGAGGGTAAGGCGGAGACTCAGGGCGGAAATAGTAATAGAACGTCTTTGACGCAGGATCGTAGTGAGTGAAGGTGGATCGCGCCGACTGATACAGGGCATTCGGCTCTCCCTCGAAGGGGTAGGTCGAAGCATGCTCCGTCGTAACTCCCAGCGTCATCCCGGTCCCGGAGCGTAGGATCGGCTCCCGGGTAAGAGCCAGGAAAAGGTCCCCCCTTCGCTCCAGGGGCCAGAATTCGGCCGGTTGAGGCTTGAAGTCCCCCGAATATTGGGTCGGGGAATCGACCACCTTCCGGGCAAAATAGCGCAGTACGAAACGGTCCATGTCCACTGGTCCGTCCTGCCTGGGATCGTAGAAACGGAAGCGGTAGTGGCGAGGGGTAGGCCGGTCCTTGGTGGGATAGGGATAGCTGTCGGACTGTCCGTCCTGGAGGAAATCCTCCCGGGTCAGGTCGCGCAGAATGTTGTTGGCCTTGGAGCCGCGAAAATCGACCCGTCCCAGATTGGGCTTTCGCCAGTGGATACCGTCGTCGGAGACGACCTGGCAAAGATAACGCGGCCGCCCGACGGATCCCCCAAAGTGGCGATACAAGGCATCCTCGTCCACGGCTCCGGCATAGTAGGTGGCCCGATATTGGCCCAAGGCTGGGTCCTGCGAGAGAGATCGGATGGAGACGACGTAAGAGCCCTCCTCCCAGGGTTGATCTAGCTTGACCATGGGACCGTCCGAGAGCCGGGTCAGCCGGTCGGGGCGGTGCCGCAGCCCGCTGGAGGCGTCCAGAATCCAGTCGTCGAGCAGGTACTGGGGTTGGTTGCCCGGCCGAAGGGGCAGGCGGGGAGCCCGGGCTTCCTGGGAGTCCTCGATCCGGAACTGGCGCACCAGGTAGGGGCCAATCGGTGCCCCGTTCTTCAAGAAGCGGACTCGAAGCCAGTATTCGCCCCGGGGCCAGTCTTTTCCGTCAAAGCTCTGCCGCTGCGAGTTGTGATCCAAGTCGAATCTTACCGGTCCCGCGATTCTGGCCTGGTCCGGGCTTAATACGTCCACCTCAACCCGACAGGATTTCACACGATCAGGAAGTGTCCGAATCGTATAGCCTATTTCGGGATGATCGATGTAGACGGGACGCTCAGGGCTGCACTCGATCATCTGCCATTTGGACTCTGCCAGGGATTGCTGCCGCCCCTCCTGCATGGGGAAGAAGTGGCGTGGATCCAACTGTAGGCTGCGAGTGCCTACCTTCTTTCCCTGGCTCGAGAGCTGGAGCTGGAACTGGTAACGCCCCATGTCCCATCGCCAATCCGGAAGAGGACCGTAGCGCCCCTCATCCAGGAGGGGAAACTCGATCTCCAGTTCGCCCGTATCACCCTCTCTGGAAGCCACCGCCGTCAGCTCGTGACTGAAGCCGTAGGGCTGGACGACGGTGAGGTCGACGTCCAGCGCTGAAGCTGTAAGCTCCGAGGGCCAGTCGAATATCAGTTTCTGGTGGAGATAGTCCTGGTGCCGGACCATGAGCCAGTGGTCCTGAGCCTCGCTGGAGAAGCCGGCGTGGTAGATCAGGACTCCTAGAAACAGGGTGATTACAGCGATTTCTCGCTTCGGTCTTTTCCGGATCATAGCCAGTTCCTTTCAGGCCAGGGCTATCCCAGCCGCCGCTGGATCGTTCGGAAGAAATTTCCTCAGCCCAGAGGGCCCTCCCCCATACGCCGAAGGCGTTTCTGCGAGTAGTCCAGGTTGGCAATGCGAAGCGAACCACCCTGGGTTTGAGCTTCCCCTTGTCTTTTCTGCGCTGAAAGCGTTGTTGCCAATACTTTTCCGGTCGGCAATAACCCCTTTGGGGTAAGGCATTTTCTTGACTGACCTAGACCCAGGGTAGCTCGCTTCGCATTGCAACCCTGCGCTACACGCAATTACTTCGGCGTAAGGACGTGTCCCGAAGAACGCGCGTCCCAGCATTCTAGTCTCCCTAAGTTTCAGGTTAGCCCCGCCCCCAGCGATGCTGGCCCCATTCGAGAACGGAACGGGGTCAACAGAGATCTTGCTGTTGTCCGGCTCTCTCCTCGAAACGTGGGCCATACTGCTAACGAATCAAGTCGTTCGCGGCTCTGTTGGCTGTAGCTGTTTCCGGCACTGTTCACTATTCAAGTTTCAGCTTAGCGGAAAGGAGATCACGCCGACAGATTAACACGGGCCTGGGTAGGGTCGCCTCCTGCCAACGTCCCAACAGAATGGGTGCTACTATATTGTCGAGTTCGATTCTAAGTGTTAGAAACGGAGTCATGAGACTACTTCGCCTGGCCGCTTCCCTGCTCTTCGTTGTACCTCACGCGCTGGCCGGGAACTCTCCCTTCGATGTGACCGACCGGGCGCAACTTTTTGTAGACCGGGTTCTGGTCCAAGCCAGCCATCGGGTCTTTTTCACCCAGCACTCCGGGACGCCACATCCCGAGAATCCCCTGGTCCGGGCTGACCAACCCTGGGAGGGATGGCGCCTGGAGATGCACGGGAGCGTGATCTACGATGAAGACGAGCGGATCTTCAAGATGTGGTACCTGGGAGATGCCGGGGAATCCAGGGATTACTTCGAGCATCGCTATTTCATCTGCTATGCCATCAGCAGCGACGGAATTCGATGGGAGAAACCATTAGTCGGCACGCTGCCTTCGAGCAACGGCAAGCCACACAATGCAGTCCTCACCGGGACAACCCTGGGGAACGTCTTCAAGGATCTCCGCGATCCGGATCCCAACCGGCGCTATAAAATGATCGGCTCTTCCGGTCGCACCTATGTTTCGCCGGATGGGCTTGACTGGCTGCCCTACAGCCAGCGATCGGTCTGGCCCGACCTGGGCGACACCACTACCGGTTTCTGGGACCAGCGCCGGGAGCTGTTCGTCATGTTTCCGAAGGTAGGAGGCCGGGCCCGGACCTTCTGGCGTGGTCACAAGCGGCGTCTGTTCTACACCCTGACTAGCCGCAACTTCGTCGAGTGGACCGAGCCCGTCCTCACCTGGACCACGGATGAGAGGGATGACGCCGGATCTCTGGCACGTCTCGAACACGTCCGACCGGTCCTCGACCGTCCCGACGATCCCCAGTTAATGCGGACCGAGTACTACGGCATCGGAGTCTACACCGCAGAGAGCTGTACCATCGGCTTTCCCTGGATCTTCACCATCAACAACAACGCCCGTTGGGGAAACCACGAGGGTCCCCAGGAAGTCCAGTTGGCGGTTTCGAGAGACCTTTTCCACTGGGAACGACCTTTTCGTACTCCAGTCATTCCCATGAGCGAGGTGGGAGGCTGGGACTGCTGCTATCAGGCAACTGGAAATCGGGCTCTCCGGGTTGGCGATGAGATCCGTGTCTACTACGACGGCGCGACTTACACGCACGGGACTCCAGCCCTATATCGAGCCGAGTTCGAAGATGGGCAACCCACTGGACGCGACCGCTTCACCGCTTCTATCGGCCTGGCTACCTGGCCTCTGGATCGATTCGTCTCGGTAGACGCCGGCCCTGAAGAGGGGACCCTGACCACGGTACCCATCACTTTTCGCGGCTCCCGTCTGGTGATCAATGCCCAGACTCGCCCCCAGGGAAAGATCATCGTGCAGCTACTGGACTCGGCCGGGCGTCCCATCGAGGGATTGGAGTCCTCGAGTCCTTTCACGGGTGATTCTCTACGTGAGGACCTGACCTTCCCAGGCAGCCAGAATCTGTCCCAATGGGCTGGCCAGCCGGTGACCCTCCGCTTCCAGCTCAAGGATGCTTCCCTGTACAGCTTCGCCTTCCGAGGCCCAGGGGACTGAGCGGACACTTCATTCCGGTGTAGGATGGGCACCCGCCTGGTAACATCTGCTAAGCTCACCTCATGAGTCCATCCCCCGACCCGCTACCCCTGGAGCGAGGCATTATCTCCGTTCTCCAGACTCCCTTCGATCAAGAGAGCGCGGTAGATCTGAAATCGCTGGAGGCTCTGATCGAGGAGGCCATCGCCGGGGGTGTCAAGGGGTTTCTGGTACCTGCGGTTGCCAGCGAAGTGGGCAGTCTGACCCCGGAGGAACGCCGCAGCATCGTCCAGAAGACAATCGATGTCGCCCGCAGCCGCGTCCCGATCATCGTCGGAGCCTCGGCGCCCCAGCCGCAGGCATGCATCGAACAGGCGCAACTGGCCCGGACAGTAGGAGCCGCAGCCTATCTGGTCGCTGTCCCCACCGATCTCTATCGTCAACCGGAGCAGGTTGAGCCCTTCTTCCGCGAGGTCATCGCAGGGGCAGGCGACCTCCCCATGATGCTACAGGATCTGGACTTCACCGGTCCTGGGCTCGAGCTGGACTTGATCCAGAGACTGACCCAGACGCTTCCCACCCTGTCCGCTCTGAAAATCGAGTCCATCCCGGCGGGGCCGAAGTACTCTGCCGTACGGGATAGATGTGGGGAAGAGATCTTCATCGCAGGGGGCTGGTCCACGGCCCAGATGATTGAGGCACTCGACCGCGGAGTGGATGCGATGATTCCTGAGAGCTCCACAGTCCGGGTATTTGCCGCCATCGACCGGCACTACCGAAACGGGGACCGGGAGAGAGCCATCCAACTCTTCAACCGTCTTCAGCCGGTACTGGGTTTCTCCCATCAGGAGCTCATCGTCTCGATCGCATTCGGCAAACGGCTGCTGGTTCGTAAGGGGATATTCCAGACGCCAAAGATGCGGGCAGGGGATTTCAAGTGGGACCCATACAACGGCCGTGTCGCCGACGAGATCATCGAGTACTTCCTGGAACTGGAAGCTTCCATCACCAGCTGGTGGGAGAGCGCCTAAAGCTGGTGTTGCATTCACTTCGACGTTCGCATGTTCGGTGTTCTGCGGTTTGCGATTTAGCCTTTTTCCTTGCCCTCGAGAAGGCAACCGGTGGAAATGCTGAACCGCAGAATATCAAACAGGCGAATTTCGAAGGCCGGAAGAAGACGCAGGAGCAGGACTAAGCAGTCCCTAGAAATCGTTCCATCCGATCCAGTCCCTCTACCAGGTTTTCCATGCTGGTGGCGAAGCTGAGTCGTACACAGCTGTCCAGGCCGAAGGCGGAACCGGGTACCAGCGCCAGATGGGCCTCCTCCAGCAACCGGGTCGCCCACTCCACCGAACCTGAGACCCCCAGGCCTGAATAGGTTCCCGACACATCGGGAAAGACGTAGAACGCCCCAGCAGGCTTGGGACAGATGACTCCCGGAAAGGAATTCAGGCGTTCGTGCAAGTATTCGCCACGGCGCTCGAACTCTTTTCGCATGTCTTCGACGCACTGCTGGTCGGCGCTCAGGGCCTCGGCCAGGGCATCCATGGTGAAGGTTGCCCCTCCGCTGGTGGTCTGGGATTGAAGCTTTCCCATGCTGCGGATCAACTCGACCGGGCCTGCGGCAAAGCCAATCCGCCATCCCGTCATCGAATAGGTCTTGGATGCGGAATTGAAGGTCAAGGTGTGGTCGTAAGCGTGGGGTGAGATGCTGGCGAAACTCTTGAAAGTAGCTCCACTGTACAGAAAGTGCTCGTAGACCGGTTGCCCCTCTCGCCAATCCGCCCCGTCATCGAATAGGTCTTGGATGCGGAATTGAAGGTCAAGGTGTGGTCGTAAGCGTGGGGTGAGATGCTGGCGAAACTCTTGAAAGTAGCTCCACTGTACAGAAAGTGCTCGTAGATCTCGTCGCTGAAGACGATGACATCGTCCCGGCTTTCAAGCACCTGTGCCAGCGCAATCGTCTCCTCTGGCGTATAGGCGGTTCCACTGGGATTGCTCGGAGAGTTGAACACAAAAGCGCGAGTTTTCGGCGTTAACGCACTCTCCAGTTGCTGCGGCGTGATCTTGAATTCCTGGCTGACACCTGCCTCAACAAAAACCGGAACTCCGCCCACCAGCTTTACCTGCTCGGGATAGGAGACCCAGTAGGGCGCCGGCACGATGACCTCATCCCCCGGGTCCAGAATTGAGGCAAAGGCGAGCCAAAGGCCTTCTTTCCCTCCCACCGTGACCACGATCTGAGATGCGTCGTACTCCAGTCCGTTCTGACTGCGCAGTTTTTCAATGATGGCATTCTTGACCACCGGGGTTCCTGAGGCCGGCTTGGCATACTTCGTCTTCCCTGCCCTGATCGCCTCGATCACGCAGTCACTGATGTGAGAGGGGGTATCAAAGTCCGGTTCACCGGCTCCCAGGCTGAGAACATCGATGCCCTCGGACCGCATCTGAGCTGCGCGGTTGGCGACAGCGATTGTCGCCGACTCGGCTAGATTCTGTATGCGAGCTGATATCTTGATCACTTCTTCCTGGTCCTTTCCACTGTTCTTGAGAAGCGCGGGACTCCTCGTTCACGAGTCATGTCACCGCGACTCGTTCGGCCCGACACTTTTCGTTGAATCTCTACACAACCGCTCTCATTGCCGCGATATGGGCTTGGGTTGTCCCACAGCAGCCACCTATGATGTTGGCACCCGATTCCGCAAAGCGTTTGGCGTAGCCGGCCAGATCTTCGGGGGTGAGCGAATAGAATATCTTACCCTTCACGTACTCTGGAATTCCAGCGTTCGGTTTGGCCAGAATAGGCTTGTCTGTCAGCCCTCGCAGGGTCCCCACCGCCTCGAGCGTCAGATCGATGTCCTGACCGCAGTTGATGCCCACAATATCTGCGTTCGGATAGAGCTCGGGAATCTTGTCCACCAGAATCCCGAAATCCGTAGCGGGCTGACCCAGATGGTTTCGGCGGGTGATGGCCAGACTCACCAAGATCGGGAGCCCGAGGTCCTCGACCGCCCGATAGGCGAGCGTCGACTCCTGGGGATCGAACACGGTTTCGATCGCCAGCAGATCTACTCCTCCCTCTTTCAGAAAACGGGCCTGATCCCGATAGGTTGCAAAAACCTCTTCTTCGGTGAAGACGCCGTTGATCAACTTGTCGCCCACGGCGGGACCCATATCACCTGCCACGAGGTGGAGCCCATCCTCAAAGGCTTCCCGGGCCAATTGGGCACCCTGTAGATTGACCAATCGGGTCACCTCGCGAAGGTCGTCGGGGTCGATTCCATGTTCTCGGAGATCTTCCAGACGTCCCTTCACGCGGTGTTCAGCGAGTCTCAACTCGGTGGCTCCAAAAGTGTTGGTGTAGATAATGTCGGCGCCTACCTCAACATAGGATCGATGAATCTCACGCACCTTGTCTGAAAGGCTGACGTTCCATTCTTCTCCGCAGTCTCCTTGCTCCAGTCCACACTCCTGTAACTCCGTCCCCATGGCACCTTCGGCGAGCAGGTTCTCGCCTCTTGCCAGCCGCTCCAGAATGCCTTCCCGAACAGGGGCGGTGATCTCAAGTTCCGCGGTCTGAAGTTCCGCAGTTTGATTGACACCTTCAGTTTCATTCATGTCGTTCTGTCACATCCTTGTCTATTCACCAAACGGCGACAGATCGCACAACCGGTACAGACCTCTTTGCCGTAGGGTAAGAAAAGCACAGACCGGCGAGGGAAAGCAACTGGACGAGAAATCAATGATTGTAGGCAAACTCCCGAGAAGCGAGAAGGGCCCACAGGAAGTCGGTGAAGACCTCGTCCCGCGAAGATCTGGCGGCGAAGAGTTTATTCAACCTGTCCTTTTCGCTTTTCTTCGGAAAGCGAGAAAGAGCGGCGAGGTAGAACTCATCGATGATCTCTGAGTCAGGGGACCCCGCAGCCAACAGGAGTTCCAAACGACTTCCCTGCTGCCTCAGCTTCTCGGTATAGGTAAAACCAGCCAACATGTGCAGCGACTGTCCCAGGCTGGGATCGCGGTTGCGCTCCGGCAGTGTGTCCCGACTCGGCCTCCCGTACTTCTCCAGGAACTTCGAAGGGTAGAGGTCCGGATTCCGCAGCTGGATGGCTCGCGTGCCTGGAGGAGCCCTCCCTCCCATCGAATTTTCGAACTCTTCAGGCACGCCCGTGACCTGTGATATCGCATCCAACAGCACTTCCGCATCTAGAAGACGGGGAATATGGTGGGAGTAGTTGATGCGATCATTTGGGTTGTTCGAGTTGGGAACCGAAGTGAGTTGGTAGGTCCTTGATTCCGTGATTCGGGCTATCAAATGCTTTACATCGTATCCATGTTCCCTGAAATCCTTGGCCAATGCCCTGAGCAGGTCGGGGTGGGTGGCGGGATTGGCAGAGCGGAAGTCGTCAACCGGTTCCACCAATCCTCTACCGAAGAAGTAGCTCCAGATCCGATTGGCGGTTGCTTCCGCAAAATAGGGATGGGTAGTCATCCATTTCGCGAAGCCCAATCTGGGGTCTAGATGCTCCTGATCTGGCAGGACTCGTCCATCGAGGAACGTCGGGAGCACCAGCTTCTTGGTACGAGGATGAATCACCTTGGTGCTCTCTGGAGGATCGCCATAGTCGGGATCCGGTCCCGCCGGATCGTCGAACATTACGGCAGCCCCGAATCCAGGCCACTCGGTACGGCTCAGCTTTCCGAAGAAGGCAGCCAGTCCCCAGAACTGGTTCTGGCTCCAGTCCTCGAAGGGATGGTTGTGACACTGAGCGCAGTCCAGTCGTCGACCCATGAAGGCCCGAACCGACTCTCCCATGAGATCAGCCGCAATGGGATCATCTACGGGATAGTGTCTAGTGGCCCCCTCGAAACCCTGCGCACTGATACGCTCGCTCACCATTTGGTCGTACGGCTTCTCCTCGGCTAGACTTCTTCTAAGCCAGCGCCAATAGGCATAGCCATGTTCCGGCTGTCCGTTGGACCGTACCCGAAAGACCTCACCGAAACGAAAGGTCCAGTAGTCCAGGTACTCGGATGAGTTCAGTAGCAGCTGCACCAGCTTCTGTCGCTTCTTCGAGTCCCTGCTGGCGACAAACTCCTTCACCCGTCCCGCGGGCGGCAGGGTACCCGTGAGATCCAGGCAGACTCGACGCAGGAATTCCTGGTCGCTCGATAGCCCTGAGGGAGGGATGTTGAAGCGACGCAATTTGCCAAAGACGTAGTCATCGATAAAGTTGTGTCGAGGAGCTTCGGAAGGATCGGGAGCAGCATCCGCAATGACTCCAAAGCGGGCGCTGACGGTGTGGCCCGCGGTGCGAGCCATGATGAAGGTTTCGCCCAGCCTCACTGCACTCGCGATTCCCTCGGGTCCCACTTCTACCACCTCAGAGTTGTTGGAAACGTAGAGGGTCTGGTCGGTAACGTCCTCGCGGCGCCCGTTGCTCAGATGGGCGGTCACCAGTAGCCGCTGGACTTCACCCGGCTTGAGAACTCCCTCCCTTGGAAAGATTTCAACCCGTTCGACATGGGTGCCCTCCGAACCTCGTTCGTCACTCCAGGGCGCCCCCTTGGAGATCCAGTCGAGAAGGGTCCGATAATCGGCAGAGTCAACACCGAAACGCTTTCCGCCAACGTGTGGGGAACCCATAGTGGGTTTCAGTAATAAGGGACTCTTTTCTGGATCATCTAGATTGATCCGTGGTGTTACAGGGCCTTTCGACTCGGTGGTCAGGACCTGAAAAACTCCACCTTCGACGGTCCATTGGTAGTCGTCTGCGGGGTAGAAGGCGCTAAGGGACAGCTTGTATCCACCGCGTCCCTTTACGCCGCCGTGGCATTCGCTGGTGTTACATCCCCGCTTCGTAAGGATCCCACCGATGTCCCGTGCGAAACTGAAGGGTCTAGCCGTCTGTGCTTCCTGAATCCGAATAGGCGCTATCGCCGACTTCCCATCCACTTCAACTCTAATCATGGTTTCGCCGTCGGCCAGGGCCCTGACTCTTCCCCGCTGGTCCACGGCGGCGCGTCCAGGATCTGCGATCGAAAAGCCGCCCTTCCCGGTGATGTCGCGCTCCAGACCGTCCGAGTACCTGCCTAACACCAAGAATCGCTGCGAGGCGGCGTGACCCCAAAGTGTGATCTTCTCCGGCACCAAACGGAGGGAGAGGAGTTCGGCTTCTGGATCCGGTGCAACGCGCTCCTTGGGTACCGACTCCTGGTTGCTCGACGAAATCGCGGGTTCAATGCTGAACCCGATTGCGCCGCTGATCATGAAGAAGCTGAAGGCGAGTGAGTTGATATTTTTGACTCCCATGGTGCTACTGGCTCACGTGGTCTCCGGCAACAAGATTACGCTCTGGAGGTAGTATCATCAAGGGGATCCCGCCGGCAACCATCCAGGCTCCAGGCTTTCCTTTAACAATGGGTCGGGCGCTGATTTCCAACAATCGCGGCATCTTTGTCGGCGAAGCCTCTGGTCGGGCATAGAGGACGATCGTGTTGGGCCTGCGCTGGGCGCGATACTTCTTGGGATCGACCAGATCGGTCCCCAGAGGCCGATATTGCAAACCGCGGAGCAGGATCTCTGTCCAAGAGGCCGGTAGGGCCGGTAGCGCCTCGACTCCCGGCGGTAGATTCAGAACCCTGAAAGCGACATCGCCCTCAAAACCCTCTTCAAATTCACCGACGACGATGAACTCTTTCGCCATACCCGCCCGCAGGTTGATGTGATCCTTGAGATTGACCAACTGGGAACCGGTAGAAATCACGTCAAAGTGGACCTCGAGCCTTCCGAGATGGGGGATCTGAGGACGAACCAGAACTCGATAGGCCAGATCGCTGCCTCCGGTTCGTTGAGTCAGGTCCTGGATCTGTAGGTAGTAGCTGCCGGGCTCGGCGAAGGTGTGGAGGGTTTTTCGCTCGATGTTCTTGTTGACATCGTCGCCATCTCCTCCGTATTCCTTGTATACATTGTCAAAGATCTCCCGGCCCTGTGAGTCCAGCACCTTCAACCAGGGATTGAATTGTGGGGGTGCAAGACGGGGCGTCTCTATCTCGAAGGCCAGACTCTGACCAGACAGAACTTCGAACTTGAAGTGATCTATGTCCCCGGGCCGGCCAATCGAACCTTCCACCACTATAGGAACTGAGATCGGGACCATGTTCGTTCGTGTGTCATTGGGTTCCTTCTCGGGCAAAGAGTCGACCTCCCGGGTCGCCGGAAGGGCCTTTTCAGAGGGGACCGGCTCAGGTGTCTCTTCCGCCGAACCGAGGCCTCCGCCACTGGCCTCGATTGCTGGAGAAGTCTCCAGAGGCGTCCTGACCGACCTCGACCAGAGCTCTTGAAGCCATCCAGGTCCCAGATGACGACTGAAGCTTCCCAGCTGGCGTTGCGTGGCAGAGTCCCTCTCGATCCAGTGGGCAGGATCGGGATGAGCTGCTCTACCGTACCAGGATCCTCGCACCTGGGAGTCGGAAAGCACATCGGAGGCCAAGATGCGCAGCTGATAATGGTGGATCGGCCCACCCCCGCCCATAAAAGAATTCACGGATAGGAAATAGCGGCCTGGCTTCTGGAACCGATGTCTCAGGCCGGGATTGAGAACGAACTCGGAGACGAAATCACGCTTGTTGAACCAGCGCATGGCAGCCTCTATCGGCTCCCAGGAGACAACCGGACCCTGGGTCAGCAGTCGCTGGATCCGCCCCTGCTGGAACCAACTCTCGACCTCTTCATGAAGCGTCAGCTCAGCCTTGGCTCGGTAGGGGACATCCATCTTGAAATCGGTGTGGATCTGAAAACTCAGCTCCTGCCCCTTCGAAACTTCGAATGAGTAGAAATCCACCTCCCCTTTGGCATCGATACTGCCGTTGACAATCGCCGGGAAGTTCAGAGGCTGCGCTGAGGAGGCGAGCTGATGTGGACTCTCCATTTCTTCGGTGACTGCTTCCGGCACGATGTGCAGGGGCAGGGCGTTCGAGGTCCCGTGGGGAGTCACCAGTCTGAATCCGTGAAGCCCCAAACCAGTCTGCGGGCTCGCCGATACCCTCAGCACGGCTCGATGCTCACGCGGGCTCTCTTTGGTGACTTTGCCGTATCGATCCTTTTCAGAGCCTCTATCATCCGCCGGCGGCTCCGATCTTTCGACCTTCCCGATGCTCGCTTGCAGATCGTCACATTCAAACCAAACGGCATAGGCTCCATCAAGGTCGCGACCTTGCAGCGAGATCTCGAAGCTTGACCCGCGCTGTCCCCCGAGAGGCGAAGCGGCAACCAGTTCGGGGTCCAGTCTGGAATCCTCCTTCCCTTCGCCAGCCTCCGCAGAAGCGAGTAAGCAACCTATCAGGACGGGCAGGGCAATCCATAGCGAGATCTGCGGGGAGGGCGGACTCAACAGCGGATCCAGGTGAGGTGAGGTGCGCATCAGACTGACCGAAATTCTAGCACATGTCCCGTCCTGGGAGGCCTGAGACCAATCACCGATTGGTCTCAGAGCAAACGGTCCAGCGTATGGAAGCCTGAAGCGCGAGCGAGGGGTTGGGCCGCAATACGAATTCTCCCCAACTCGGATGCCTCTCTCCGCTTCAAAGCCCGCTTGTCGACACATTGCGCTGGTACCCAACCCCTCGCTCACGCTTCAGGCTTCCCGAGTTCTCACGAGGGTCGAGGAGTCTATAATCTGCTATGGGCTCTCTAGGTTTCAGGTCAGGATCCAACGCGATAAACTGGCCACGTCTACCCAGAGATGCTAAGTTGGAGTGCCACCTCTCAATGTCGGCCAAAACGACCAGGGAGCGCCAACCTTCATGAGTCAAAAGACATTCGCCCAGGACCCGACTCTGATCATCCGCGGTGGCCACGTCATCGACCCATCTGAAGACATCGATGGGCAGCTGGATGTCGCAGTCACCGGCGAGACGATCTCAGAGCTGGGCCCTGACCTGGCAGCAGGGCCCTCAACCCGGATCATCGACGCTTCCGATTGCCTCGTGATCCCCGGCTTGATCGATCTGCACGCTCATGTCTACCCACATATCTTTCCTATAGGAATCGAACCCGACGAGGTGGGAGTGCGCAGCAGCGTCACCACTATCGTCGACTGCAGTGCTGCCCCCGATACGTTGACTGCCTTTCAACACTACGTAGGTCAGCACGCAGAAACCCGAGTACTGTCCTTCCTGAGGATCTCGACGCTTTGGTGGTTTGACCTGCTCCCACTCGGGCTGGGAAGCGATCTTCCGCGGGCGACTCTTCAGCGACTGATCGATCCAGCGGGCGTCGCCAGACTGGCGAAGGATAATTCTCATCTGGTGAAGGGAATCAAGGTCTATGCCTACGGTCCCGACGAGGGATCGTCCGGAGTCCAGGCTCTCGCATTAGGTAAGGAGTGTGCGGTAATGGCGGGGCTCCCCCTGGTCTGCCACATCACTCACGTGGGGTACCAGCTTGACGCCCATGGACTGCGCACACTGACGCCGGAAGTCCTGGACCTCATGGAGCGAGGCGATATCATCATCCACAGCGCCTCGGGACTGGCCGGGAACCTACTGCAGTCCGACGGAAGCGTCCTGCCCCAGGTTCGCACTGCGATCGAGCGCGGAGTCCTCTTCGACCTCGCCCACGGTCTCTATATGTTCAGTTTCGCCGCAGCCAAGCGCCTGTTGGCGGAAGGGATTGCCCCCGACATCATCAGCACCGATATTCACATTGGCAACCGGCACAAGGTGCTGTTCGACCTGCCCACCACGATGGCAAAATTCCTGGCACTCGGCCTCGATCTGAAGGAGGTCATCGCACGAACCACGATCAATCCCGCCCGAGCACTCGGCCTGGAACAGACCGTGGGTTCCCTGGCAACGGGCAAGGAAGCAGACATATCGATTCTCAAGAGCGTGGAGGGTGACTGGACATTTATCGATTGCCATGGGGAACTGCTTCCTGCCAAGACAACACTGGTTCCTTCTGGAACAGTCATAACGTCCCCGCAGAGCGGGGAGCTTGGCGGTTGTGAGCCGCCCCAAGGGCGGCCAATCCTTAGTCGTTAAAACAAGCCGTCGTCTTTACCGTCGAGGTGATCTTGGTGGCGAATGTACTTGCGAATTTGCTTCTCCTCGAATCCAACTGTGGAGACCGCATAGCCGCGCGCCCACAACTTCTCGCCGTTGAAGTTGCGCTTCCTGCCTCCAAATTGGCGGGCCACGGCAATCGCGCTTTTCCCCTTCAGGTAGCCAATCACTTGAGCCACCGAATACTTCGGCGGCACCTGGATCAACATATGCACATGGTCTACCACCATGTGCCCTTCCAGAATGCTGCTCTCCCTTTGCCTCGCCAGTTCTCGGAAGACCGGGCCCAGAAACTCTCGAATCTTTCCGTACAGCACTTTCCTTCTCCCTTTGGGGACAAACACAATATGGTATTTGCAGTCCCATCGGGTATGGCTTAAGCTCTCATATGACATACTTTATGCCTCCTTTGTGGGTACCGCCAAGCCCCAAAGGAGGCATCCTATTACTGAATCTAAATGTCAAACCTTTAAAGTCTCACTGGTCAAACCAGTGGCTTACCTGTCTTCGAGTTAGAGCAGGTGCGTACACTGAAGCAGATCCCTCGACCTTCCTGGCACAGGCAGGACAGCCCCAAGAGACAAATCGTCCGGTCCCTCTGTGGCAACTCCGACGCTGACTTCGCTGAATCAAGACGGGGACTTACTTCAGAGATCGGGCCCAGATGTTTCGAAACCGAACGGGGCTGCCGTGGGCTTGGAGCTTTACAGGGCCCTCGGAGATCATAGGGTTCTTCCGCCCGGCTCCCGTACCCTGTGACAACTGACGCTCGTGCTGTACCAGAACTCCGTTGTGGAGGACCGTGAAGCGGGCCGGCTGTACTACCTTTCCCGATCCGTCGAGTCTGGCTCCGTGAAAGATGATGTCGTAGGTCTGCCACTCCCCCGGCGGTCGGGCGGCGTTCACCAGCGGAGCGTAGGTTGAAAAGAAAGAGGCACACTGCTGATTTGGTGCCAACTGATTGGGGTTGTGGGAATCCAGAATCTGCAGCTCGTAGAGATGATGGAAATAGAGACCGCTGTTTCCGTGTTTCGGGTCGTCTGCAGGGAGGTTGAACTCGACGTGCAACTGGGCATCCGAGAAGCGGTACTTGCTGACGATGTCCTGCTCGCCGGTCACCAGCACTCCATCCTCCACCCGCCAGCCGGCCGGGCTTCCATCCATTTGGGTAAACGCGGAGGCGCTGCTGCCATCAAAGAGAATCACAGCGTCGCTCGGTGGTTGGCCGTTTTCTTTGGCGATCACAACGGAGACGGAGTCCTTGTGCGAAGAGCCGCCCGAGGCCGTTTGGCCCCAGCCTCCAAACAGAACCAGGATCAGGACACCTGCTATCTTCCCGTTGACAATACTCATTTCTCCTCCTGTTGCCGGGGTCAAGAGCGTTCTACTCCCGACCCTGTGCTCAATTTACTTCGTAGCCCCGGCCGGCGCAAACGGTAAGACCAAGCGTGACCAGCGTTGCCTTCCCACCTGAGTTTCTTTAACATCGACGCGTTCCATGCGTTTGACCTCGGTACTTTCACCACTATCTACCGCCAACCTCCGACTGGCCTTCCAGTGCGGCGTTACCGATATCGTCACTCGCTATCCCGGACCCCGACTAGAAGACCTTCTGTTGGTAAAGGAGAAGACGGAATCCGAGGGGCTACGGCTTTCCGTCATCGAAGGTCACTTGCCGATTGAGAAGATCAAACTCGGCGCAGATCACGACGGACAGGAAATCGCAGCGCTGAAGCAACTGATTCGCCATATGGGTCAGGCAGAAATCCCAATTCTCTGCTACAACTTCATGCCTGGAACCGATTGGGTGCGCACTCGGCTGGATCTGCGAGAACGGGGTGGCGCGCTGGTCACCGGGTTCGACCTGGATCAAGTTGAATCTGCGGTTTCGCTGAGTGAAACCACCAAGATCATACCGAAGCAAACAATCGATTCGGTCACTCTGTGGACCAATCTGGAAACCATGCTCAAAGAGCTGGTCCCGGTGGCCGAGGAGAACGGAGTCTATCTGGCGCTACATCCTGACGACCCACCGTTGAGTGAGTTTCAAGGAAAGGCCCGGATAATGGGTTCGGTCGAAAGCTTCGAACGGCAGCTGAATCTGGTTCCGAGTCGACACAATGGGATCTGCTTCTGCCAGGGCACCTTTGCCGCCATGAGTGTCGATCTACCGGATGCTATTCGGCGCCTGGGACCCGGCATCCGGTACGTGCACTTCAGGGATTTGAGAGGTACCGCTGAATCCTTCGTCGAAACCTTCCACGACAACGGTCCAACCGATATGCTCGTGACCATGCGTGCCTACCGCGAGGCAGGCCTGGACGTACCGATTCGACCCGATCATGTCCCTCAACTCGAGGGGGAAGAAGAAGGCGAGCCCGGCTACACCATGTTGGGAAGACTATTCGCCTTCGGCTACATTCGCGCCCTGATCCAGGCTACCGAAGGAGCCTAAGTACACTGGAACGTAAATACGGCAACGTTTGTGGCGAGCGCGACGGGTCGAGTTCGCGAAGCGACGACGAACTCGATGCTTGGTATCTTGGAGGAGGAGCGACAAAGAAATCGGCGTGTCGCGTCGTCACCCGTAGGGCAGATGGGGGTTGCGGACGATCTCTGCGTTGGTCGTCGTCGAAGATGGCCAAGCATCGACTTCCTCCTCCTGCCTTGATCTCGCCTCGCAAGCCCCATCTGCAAACGTTGCCGTATTTACGTTCCAGTGTACTAAGCTCAAGGATACAGTTCTTCTTCCATCTGCTTCCTCATCATGAACTTCTTGACCTTGCCTGTGACTGTCATCGGATACTCGCCGACGAACTTGATGTAGCGGGGGATCTTGTAGTGCGAGATCTGGCCTTGGCAGTAGGAGCGGATTTCCTCAGGAGTGGAATCTTCCCCTGATTTGAGCCGAATCCAGGCGCACACTTCCTCGCCATACGTGGTATCGGAAACGCCAAAAACCTGAGCGTCCTGAATCTTGGGATGTCGGTAGAGGAACTCTTCCACCTCGCACGGATAGATGTTCTCACCGCCGCGGATGATCATGTCCTTCGAGCGGCCTACGATCTCGCAGTAGCCGTCTTCATCAAGGACAGCAAGATCGCCGGTGTGCATCCAGCCGGCTGGATCGATGGCCTCGGAGGTTCTCTCATCATCGTTCCAGTAACCCCGCATTACTCCATAGCCCCGAGTGAGGAGCTCACCCGAGATTCCTCTCGGAACCACTCGACCCTGTTCATCCACGATCTTGACCTGAACGTGCGGATGCACTCGTCCTACGGTGGACACTCTCTTTTCCAACGGATCATCCACCTGGCTCTGGAAACTCACGGGACTGGTTTCGGTCATGCCGTAGCAGATGGTGACCTCTCCCATGTTCATCTGGCTGACGAGCCGCTTCATCACTTCGATAGGACAGGGAGCTCCGGCCATGATCCCGGTCCGAAGCTGGCTCAACTGATAACCGTCGAAATCAGGATGCTCGAGTTCGGCGATAAACATGGTGGGAACTCCGTGGAGAGCCGTGCAACCTTCGTCCTCGACGGCTTCCAGGACGGTCGCGGGGTCGAAGCCCTCACCGGGGAAAACGATAGTAGCGCCGTGGGTACAGCAGGCGAGGACTCCCATGACCATCCCGAAACAGTGGTACAGGGGTACCGGCAGGCAGAGCCGATCCCGGTGGGTCAGCTTCATGCCCTCACCTACGAAGAAGCCGTTATTGACGATGTTGCAGTGCGTCAGCGTGGCACCTTTGGGAAACCCCGTGGTCCCGCTGGTGAACTGGATGTTGATTGGGTCGTCCGGCTGCAGCACCTGCTCCAGGCGCTTGATCTCAGCCCGGCTCGCCTCTGCGGCGAGTTCTTCCACGTCCTTGAATCGGTGAAATCCGGGAATCGCCTTGTCACCAAGGTGAATCACGGTTTGGAGCTGAGGAAGCTTCTCTGACTTCAGCTGAGAGGGAGGGCAATGATCCAGCTCCGGAGCCAACTCCCGGATCATGGCAACGTAGTCGCTGCTCTTGAAACGATCTGCCAGTATCAGGGCCTTACAGCCCACCTTCTTCAAGGCGTATTCGAGTTCCGACAACCGATAAGCGGGGTTGACATTTACCAGGATCAAGCCCGCCTTGGCTGTGGCGAACTGGGTAGTGACCCATTCGATGTTGTTGGGAGACCAGATTCCGACCCGTTCGCCGGGTCTGAGGCCCAGCTCCACCAAGCCCGCCGCGAAGCGATCGACGGCGGCGGCAAGCTCTCGAAAACTCCAGCGGATGTCCTGATGGCGAACAACCACAGCCTCGCGGTCGCCCCACCTGTGAAGAGCACGGTCAAGCACCTCACCCACCGTTTGGTACATCAAGGGGATGGTAGTGCTGCCGCAAACGTAGCTCTTGCTGAATCCCAATTGTGATCTAGTACCCTGTCAACCTCGAAATTGTAGGTTCTGAACGGCCCTGGCGGCCGATCTCTGTGTTGCGCGTCCTCGACGTAGGCCAAACTATGTCTACGGCCGCGCGCCTTGACCTCGACCACCATGACTCGTCCATAACCCACAATCTCGAAGTTGACAGGGCACTAGGTAGAACCCGCTGTTCGGGGCTTGGCGTCTATTTCCAGCTGCACACCTACGTTCAACGAGCCGGACCGAAAGCCCTGCAAGTCGAGGGTGACGTACTGGTATCCGAGGTCCTTCAGCCGCTGGTTGATGGAGGCAAAGCACTCCCGGTCGAGGATCTTCTCCTGTTCCGAGATATCCACCTCGATCCGCGCCAGATCCTCGTGGTGTCGAACTCGAAAGTTCCGCAGCCCCAGGCTACGAAGAAACGCCTCGGCATCGTCCACCTGTCGCAACTTCTCCTCTGTGATGGCAACCCCATAGGGAAAGCGCGAGGAAAGGCAAGGCATTGCTGGCTGATCCCAGCTGGGAAGGCCCCACTTCTTTGACCGTAGGCGAATCTCGTCCTTGGACAGACCCACCTCAATGAAGGGACTGATCACCGAGAACTCCTGGGAGGCCCTACGACCCGGGCGATAGTCGCCCACATCATCCTGATTGCTGCCGTCGAAGATGGCCTCTACGTCCCATTCTCTAGCTAGACGCTCGAGGTGAACGTACAGTTCGGACTTGCAGAAATAGCAGCGATTCGTAGGATTGCTGGCGTAGTCGGGGTTCTCCATCTCCTGAGTTGAGATCAGCTTGTGGTTGATTTCGTAGGTGGCGGCAAAACCCAGTGCCAGCTCGCGCTGAAGGTTGGACACCGACGGGGAAATGGCGGTTATCGATCTGGCGCTCCTGCCCAGGACTCGATGGGCCATGAAGGCCAGGTATGAGCTGTCAACACCGCCGCTAAAGGCGACGATGACGTGACGATACTGTCCCAGGAATTCGACCAGACGACCCTCTTTGTCTTCCGGAGTCACGGTTTCCAATCTTACCATACCGTACTCCTTCACTTGTTAACCGACTGCTCTGTTGGTTATGCTATATGTGTTCAGCTGAGACCGCATCCCAGCCTGACACACTCTGGTCCTTGCGAGGAGTCGAGATCATGAGTAGAACCATCGGACTAATGGTATCCGGGGCGCTTTTCCTGTGCTTGGCCGCCCCCGGTCTGTCGGCCAGCTCGCCGCCCAAGGACAAGAAGAAGATCGAGGAAGACAAGGAGCGGCCCCGGGGGCGCGCGGCTCTGACAGTGAAAGTCGAACAGATTCGCGTCGACGTCACGGTGAGGGACAAGAAAGGCAATCTGATTCAGGGACTGGAGAAGCGAAACTTCAGGGTCTATGAAGACAAAGTACAGCAGGAAATGACGCACTTCACTCCGATCGAGGGGCCCATGACCGCCGTCCTGATCACGGAGTACAGCAGCGTCTTGCCCTGGGAGATGCTCTACGAGGCCTGGATGGGATCCCAGATCTTCGCCCACAACATGCGCAAGGATGATTGGATTGCCGTGGTCACCTATGACATCCGACCTGAGATTCTGGTCGACTTCACCCAGGACAAGTCCAAGGTCTTCGCCGCCCTGCGCCGCTTGAACTATCCCGGCTTTCGCGAAAGCTGCCTTTACGACACCCTTTTCGATACCTTGGATCGGATAGAGGAAATGGAAGGCAAGACGGCAATCGTCCTGATCTCCACAGGAATGGATACCCTTAGTAAAAAGAACATGGACGAAGCCCTTCGGAAGGTGAAACGGACCAATGCCGTCATCTATCCGGTTAGCATCGGCCAGAATCTACGCCTTCGGTACGAACATCGCCTGAGCGACTCAACCCGAATGGATTTCTACCAGGCCGACGTAGTTCTAAAGGAGATTGCAAAATATACGGGCGGCGAAGCCTTCTTTCCCCGTTTCACCACCCAGTTTCGTTCGATTTTCGAGTCGATCTCGCATCTGTTGAGGAATCAGTACTCGCTTGGGTACGTGTCCACCAACACCAAGAAAGACGGCAAACTGCGGAAGATCAAGGTTGAGGTCGATGCCGATGTCAACGGCGACGGAAAACCGGACAAGCTAAAAGTGGTCCACCGCCGGGGATATCTGGGTAAGAAGAAGGACGAGGACTAGCCAAGATTGAGAATGCGCTGTCTAGGTTATTGACAGGCGACTTCGACGCATCTTTCGAGTTTTATCTTAGGGCCCCCAGCAAGCGCTGGCCCCATTCAAACGGAAACTTTGGTCGAGGGTTGGGAGGATTTTGCTGTTGTC
The DNA here is from genome assembly GCA_965219005.1 of Acidobacteriota bacterium. GTDB lineage: Bacteria > Acidobacteriota > UBA6911 > RPQK01 > JAJDTT01 > CAUZIZ01. The sequence continues at coordinate 3,196,762 of CBDCMS010000004.1, forward strand.
CAGCTCTCTCCTCGGAACTTGGCCTCATGGTGCCGATATGTCACGTCGTTCGCGGCTCTGTCGGATCGCCAAAGGTTGATGATAAGCGATCGTTTGGAACTTGGTGCTTGTGACCAATACGAGGGGTTTTCAGCTCATTTCAGCTCACTTCTTCTCAGTACCTAATCAGTTTGGCAAGTAGACACTTAGACTTTCCCCACCTCTTTATCTCATTTTCTCTCAGTTCGCTCATTTTGGCTGGTCTTGTTAGAAAGTGTTAGAAAACGGTTTGAATTGTTTGGGTTGCCAGGAAACGAACCGTGGCGTGGGAGATTCTCAACTGGGCCGCTTACGTTGCTCAGGATACAGGCTGGTGACTCGGTTTCCTATGCACCAGATCCTAAATCTGGCGGCGGCAGAAGCCGAATCGTTAGGAAACGTTAGGAAACACAACCAGTTAATCGGGTTTTCCGCCAATCGAAAAGCCGGATCATTAGGAAACATTAGGAAACACAGTGGGAGACATTTGGGAGACAGTTTTCCAGGGGATTGGCAATTGTCAGGTTCGAAAGCAGGGCTTGAGACGCCGGGGAAGTACATTCCAGAGCGGCTTCCGAGTTGTCTCGTCACCGAGCTCCTGTACTCTCAAGTAGTCCACTTTTTCCAGGTCTGTTGAATTCCCTGAAGGACCCCGTCGCTCTGATTCTCCAAGAAATCCCACGCCTCGCGAATTGCCCCCGTTTTGGTGTTCTGCCAGTTTCCACAACAGCGGCGGTTCGTATCTCCGCTTTCTGACCCTGAATGCGTCGATCTCGGGGAAGCGAATGATGAACTTTCGATTTCCACTCCTTTCTGCTTCCCCCTTAACTCTCCATCCTATCGAGGTTGAGAGAAAGTCGTCGCAATCATCAAGCGGTCACCAACGAGGCTAGTATCCCACGACACCCGCTACATCGCCTAAGATGTCATAATCCAGATCTGACCGTACAAACAATGTCAGTAGATCGCCCCGGATCGGCCGCTTTCGCCTGCGGACATTCAAATTCGCATTGATCGAGTGGTTTCTGGCGATATCCGATAGGTTTCTAACTGGACGATAACTGGACGACACACGACACTTCTTGGAGGGTCCTCAGGAAAAGCAGGTAGAACCACACGAGGATGCAGAAGGTTGCCGCCCTCAGAACAGTTCAGTTCAAGTAAGAGAACAGAATCGAAGCGAAGGCAACTCCACTGAGAGTCACCGGAGCCCAGGCCAAGCTTCGTTTACAGAGAGGGACAAAGTCGTCCCAATTGGAGAGCGCCATTGCCCCAGCGATAAATCCAGAGGTCAGCAGGAAATAGAGCAGACCGCAGATCAGGGAAGTGGCAAGGAGGACGATCGCACTCCCAACCTGAGCGACTTCTAAGGGAGCAACCTTCTCTAGGAGCAGAGCAACCGCCTGGCCCATCAGGTAGGCCACGACCGTGATTGGGCCAGGTTGAAGACTCGCCGATAGGCTCCCTTGACCTGGATTCTCAGATTGAACGTGAGCGCCTCAATGACGGCGATCATGACCGCCACCTGGGGTCCAAAGTGAAGTATGGCAGCAAAGACAAAGATATCACTCAGAGTGATCCACATCCGGTCTTTGTAAAGCGCAATTCTCACCGGAAAGCAGGTGGCCAGCACCGTCAGTCCGGCCAGATAGAGCCAGTTCATATCCGGTCGTCTCAGAGCGTAGTAGGCACAGTAGAAGAAAACCGGAATGGCCGCCAGAATGACGGCCAGGATGTAGGCTTTGGCCTGCCCCGGAAGCGATGTCAGGGCATATCTTAGAGCAGGCAGTCTTCATCGGCACCTACCAACGGGTCTAACGACGCAATCGCTCTCTTTTCCAATGGGCTGGTCTGGGATCGCGACCGCACCCGAAGGGACAGGACTCTCCGGGGCCCTGACGCTGGACCGATTGATTTTCCCGTCCATCGGGGGTAGCCTGCCTGGGGTTCAATAAGGTTCCCCCAGTAAGGAGGATGGATGATGCGGAAGGTATTGGGCGCTTTCTGTTGTTTACTGCTCTCCCTGGTGGCTCCATTGGCGAAGTCGGCCGAGTCCCAGGAATCCCTGGACATTGGCTCCCGCCTGGAGCTGTTCGTGGATGACTATCTCATCGAGTCGATGGATGGTGTCAGGCTGAAGCTGCACCGACCCCGCTCTGCTGGGAAGGTTCTCAGCTTCGACAAACCTTGGGAGGGAGTTACGAGCGCCTACGCTACCGTCTTTCGAGATGAAGATCACTACAGGATGTACTATCGGGGTAGCAGCTATAAAGGCTACACGGCCACTTCCTTGCTGGACGAGGGGGAGGTGGTGATCGAGCACCACCCCACGGTGACCTGTCTGGCCGAAAGCCGAGATGGAATCGTGTGGACCCGGCCTTCCCTGGGCCTCTATGAGTTCAATGGATCCCGGGACAACAACATCGTCCTGACAGGGTCCTCTTCCTCCTGCTTTGCACCGTTCAGAGACCCCAATCCAGATGTTCCTGCCAGCGAGCTCTACAAGGCAGTGGACGCCATTAGTGTCGACGGCAAGCCAATGCTCATGGGGTACGTCTCTGGCGATGGGAGGCGATGGAAGCCAGCCAACCAACAGCCCTTACTCACGGACGGCCGCTTCGACTCCCTGAACGTGGTCTTCTGGGATTCAGTGCGGGACGAGTATGTGGCCATCTACCGGTCGGGCCGCCACGGTGTGCGCAGCATCCGACACTCCTCGACCCGGGATTTCCGGGACTGGCCTGCAGGCCAGTGGTGTGAATTCGGTGACAGCCCGGCGGAGCATCTCTATACGAACGCAACCACGCCCTATTATCGGGCTCCCCACATCTATCTTGCGTTCCCCCGGCGTTTTCTTCCCTGGCGAACGCTTCCCCTTTACCAAGATCTGATTGCCCCGGGGGCTTCGGATGTTGTGTTGATGAGTAGTCGCGATGGAATCCACTGGGACCGTCGCTTTCTGGAAGCCTTCATTCGGCCTGGGTTGAATGTGCGCAACTGGGCCCACCGGGCCAATACACCTGCCTGGGGGCTCCTTCACACAGCTTCCGACGAGATCTCTCTCTACGTGCAGCGGCATTACACCTTCCCCTCCATCCACGTGGAGCGCTTCGTTATTCGTGCCGATGGGTTCGTTTCGGTGAATGCGAGATACTCCGGAGGGGAACTCGTTACCAAACCCCTGCTCTTCCAGGGGAACAACCTGGTCTTGAACTTCGCCACCTCCGCCGCCGGAAGCATCCGTGTGGAGATCCAGGATGCCCAAGGGAACCCACTACCCGGGTTTGCGCTGGAGGAATCACCGCTGATCTGGGGGGATGAGATCGAGCATACGGTGCGGTGGGAACGGACTCATGCCAAGGCGACTTCAGATAAGCTCCTGGCCAGGATTGCCGGCAAGCCGATTCGGCTGCGCTTCGTGATGAAGGATGCGGATCTCTACTCGCTGAGGTTCAGGTAGCCAGATTCAGGTAGCGAGTAGGGCGACCACGGGCTATCCCCTGACCTGGCACGATTGGTCCGATTCCGGGAAGCGAGAAAGCCAGATTTGCTCCCCCAGTTGGCCCCAGCACCCGGAGCGAGATCCCTCCCTGGAAGGCCCTTGATTTGCCTGAGAAGCCCTAAAGACCGTAGACACACATTTGGACGACTTCATCGAACAAAGACCGGGGTTTGTGCAGCCGATAAAAGGGTGTTCCGTAAGGTGGAAGAGAAGGTTCTGCCGCAGTGATTGCAACGGTAGTGCCGCCGTCTATCCTGTGTCGTGACGTAGAAGGAATGGCGGATGATGTTGCCTGTGCCGGACTGTCCTCTCAGGGAGCAATCGAGGTTTGGACAGCAGCGAGATCGTGTTCTGCTGCGCTTCATACATGTTTCTGGTTATGCACTTAACTCCGGATAGGTGACGGTGGGATAGAGCGAACAGGCTGTCAGGAGACGGTCGAAGAGCTCGGATTCCCAGAAACGACGATTGAAACGGTAACAAAACTCAGCCAGGTAACGTTGAAGGTGCTTGAGGCTGACCGCTTTCTGAGTCCCTTGGAGCTGAGTCTTGCAGTTGGAAATGAGGGTGTGAACCCATGGGAACTGTTCAAAACCCATCCCCACCCACTCGAGCCGGACGCGTTCATGCTGGTAGCCGGCTTGAGCTAAACCGACAAACGCGTGATAGGCGTCGCTTCGGATCTGAGCTCCGGGGTCGATCCTCGCCCAGGCGACCCGCTTCACATTGTCGCTGGTTATGTCATCGACCACATCCAGACTTAGAAACCTCGGCCCCCCGGCTTTCGTTATCTCCACCGCGGCCAGAACTTTGGCCTTGCCTTCGGTCCCTCGTCCTCGCTTGCGACCCCGACGATTTCTCCCTCGTCGTCGGCCTCCAAAGAAAGAGTCATCCAGCTCCACCAGGTGACTTAATTGGTAGCAGTCATTACGTTTGGCCATGGCTTGTCGGATCTTATGTCCCATCATCCAGACCGTCCGATAGCTTCCGATTCCCAGCAGCTTCTGCAGTCCCTTCATCGTGTAGCCCGCTTTGCAACGGCTCATCAAGAAGATGGTCCAAAACCAATATCTCAGGGGCACCCGCGTCTTGTGGAAAATCGTCCCGGCGGTGGAAGAAGCCTGATACCGGCATTGGCGACACTCCATCAATCGCCGGTGCTGCAACCAGTAGCCTCCTTGACCCCCACAACGGGGACAGACAAATCCTTCCGGCCAGCGTTTCTGCATCAGGTAACTCAGACAAGCTTCTTCTGTGGCAAAACGCTCTTGAAACTCCAACAAATTCATCTTTTCGTACATCCACTCACCTCCTGTCTCTCACCTTTTTTACTAGGTGGTGGTGACTTTTTCCGGAGTTAAGTGCATAACCAGATACATGTTTGATAGCAGCATACGACTCGGAAATCCGGGTAGAATCACGGGTTGCGAGACTCTTGGGGGGAGGTCAAGAACACTTCCCTGGAGAAGCACCGGATTTCTCACCGCCCCGTCCGCTGCGAGAACGCCGAGGGCGTCGTGGTGTCACCCGACTGATCCGGTGTCCCTATGGGCACGGGTTTGAACCCTTTGTCGACGGCCACCAATGTCACCAAAGCCTCGGTAACGTAGATGTTCTCTCCACCACCGTGTCTCCGCTGAGCCCAAACAGAAACCTTGATCCCAAGCGAGGTCCTCCCCATATGGACAGTCTCGGTGAAGAAGGAGACCACATCTCCGATGAGAACAGGCTGTCTGAACACAACTTGATCCATCGCCACGGTTACGACCCTTCCCGGATGGTGTTGGTGGGCCTCAACCGATGCCGCCAAATCGATCTGGGCTAGGATCACGCCGCCGAAGATCGTGCCTAGAGCATTCGTGTCTCTGGGCATCATCACCTGTCGAATTGCGGGGATGCGCTCTCGAGGAAAGACATGGACAGCTTCGTCATCGGGCATTTCCCTCTATATTAACTGTCCGCAAGGGTTTTCCCCAGTTTCCTGACCTGAAACTCGAACGATTCGTCGGAACGTCTGAACGTCTGAACGTCGCAAAGTCTGAACGTCTCGAAGCGACCCCTGCCAGGTGTACGCCGTTCCCTCTTCCGAATTCGTAATTGGCTGTTCCCAGAGCCTGCGATTTCCTACCCCATTCGGATATGGTAGAAAGTAGGGTATGAAGCCTTCAGGCAGCCATGGCTCTCCCAGAAGTTCCCGCTTGAGGTGGGCCCTGGTGTCGGGCGCCATGCTGTGGGCTGCAGCGCTCTGCATCCAGGGTGGCTCCAGTCAGATCCGTCACTGCGGCTTCGACGACCTGTCCCTGGGCCGCGCCGGAGACTCGGGAGCCAACCTCTACGTCTCCCGCGGCGGAAGACTCCAGACCATCAACCGCTGGGATCTGAACCTGGACGCTGAGCTGGACCTGGTTTTCACCCAGGATCATGACAGTGTCTACAATCCCGACTCTCTCATCTACTGGGGAGGTCCTGGGGGTTATCAGTCCCTGCTCCCCGACGGCTGGGAGCTGCGGGCACCCTTCTCCATCCTGAAGGCACTGGAGAGTGCCGCGTCGAGGATCACCCGCCTACCCAGCCAGGGCGGAGGGCGGAGTCGGATTGCCGATCTCAATGGAGACGGATACCAGGACATCGTCTTCACCAACTTCATGCACAACTATCGTCCCGATCAGAATGCCTACATCTATTGGGGCGGATCCGCTGGCTTCAGCCCCACGAACCGGCTCGAGCTGCCCGCCCTCAGAGCCGGCGGCGTGGCGGTGGGAGACCTCAATCGGGACGGCCACCCGGATGTGGTCCTGGCCAACCGAGGGGATGAGCTGGGAGAGAGCCTGGGACTGCGACTCCACCTGGAGTCCTACATCTACTGGGGGAATGTGCGGGGATTCGACCCCAATCGCCGGAGCTCGATCCCCAGTATCAGTGCCGAGGACGTGGCCATCGGAGACTTCAACCGAGACGGAAACTTGGATCTAGCCTTCGCCAACAACGACAGCCAGGTTCAGAGCTGTTTCGTCTACTGGGGAGATGGGAGCGACAACTACACTCCGCAAAGACGTCTGGTCCTGGAACGCGAGGATCTGTTGCTGCGGCCCGAGGAGAAGACGGCAAGGGGGTTCCCCAGCGGCATGACCACCCTGTTGGCCTCCGACCTGGACGGCGATGGGTTCTCCGATCTGGTGGCCGCTGGCTCGCATAGCGGTGTCGTGCTTTACGGCTCACCCGACGGGTTGCACCTGGACCGTGCGCTCCGCCTTCCCGCGGAGTCCTGCAAGGGGTTGGCTGCGGCTGATCTCAATGCGGACGGTCGAGCCGACCTGGTATTCGCGAATGCGGGGAGCTACTCTAGTCCACCGCCGCCATCTGACATTTTCTGGGCATCTCCACACGGCTTCTCGCCAGCGGACAGGACGCGTCTACCTACCCTCGCCGCGACCACCGTACAGGCTGCCGACTTCAACCGGGATGGTCTCCCCGACCTGCTTTTCGGAAACAGTCGCGACGATCGGGGCAGCGACGCCCCTTCCTACATCTACTGGAGCAGCGCCCAGGGCTTCTCGAAACACCACCGGAGTCTCCTCAGCGGATTTGGTGTCATCGGATCCGGTGTCGCCGACCTGGACGCCGACGGATACCTGGATATCCTTCTGGTGAGCCACCACAGCGGCCGCCGAGGCCTGCTCCCCACCTCCATCTTCTGGGGGAACTCCGAACACCGCTACTCCACGACCTCCTCCAGCCTGCTTGAACCAGGCGCCATGATGGAGCACAGCATCGCCGATCTGGACGACGACGGCTTCCCAGACCTGTTTCTGACCCACAGCGACGGTCCTGCCATCTGGTGGGGCAGTTCCCAGGGTTACAGCACCGATTTGCGAACTCGCCTGGACCTCCCCCCGCCCGGCAGCAGCAGCGTAGCCGACCTGAACCGGGACGGCTATCTGGATCTTCTGTTGAGTATTGGCCCCGAAAGAGGCCGCAACACCGCCCGGGGCATCGTCATCTGGGGAGCAGAGGGCCGCTTCGAGAATCCCAGGACCACCCAGTGGGACCTCAGCCGAAAGGAGCTGGAATCCAACGCCATCGCCGACCTGAATCGCGACGGTTACCTGGACTTGATCTTTCCCTTGAGCTACGAGGACTACTCTGAGATCTATTGGGGTAGCGAAGAGGGTTACGGGCCTGACAATCGGCTCCTCATCGAGGCCCATGGCGCCGCCCACGTGGTCGCGGCCGACCTGGACCGGAACGGCTGGTTGGATCTGGTCTTCACCAGCAGTGCAAGTCCCAGGTACCGGGACGTGGATGGACCGGGCCTCATCTACTGGGGTGGCCCCGAAGGACTGCAGGCAGAAAAACCGACCCGCCTCGAAGGGTTCACCAGCCTGGATGCCACGGTGGCCGACCTGGACAGCGATGGAGATCTGGACATTGCTCTCACCAACTACAAGTCGGGCACAACCCGGGACCTTCCCGCCTTCATCTACTGGGGAGATGGTGGGCGCGGCTACGGCACTCAGAATCGCAGTCTTCTGAGGGCGTCGTCCTCTTCGGCGATCGACTCCCTGGACCTCGATCGGGATGGCTGGGTGGACCTGGTCGTCTCCAACCACCAGGTCGACTTCGATCACGGCGCCGGGACCAACATCTACTGGGGCTCGTCTACCGGTTTCTCCTGGTCCGATCGCACCCATCTGCCCACCGTCGGAGTCCACCTGGATGCCATGGTAGACGCCGGCAACATCTACACCCGCAAACCCGAATGGGACTACCTGTCGGTGCCGGTCCAGGCTCCCGCTGGTAGCCGTTTCCTGCGGCTGAACTGGTCGGGGGAGACCCCTCTGGGGACGGGGCTCAAGTTCCAGGTCAGGACTGCTCCGAGCCAGCGGGTTCTGGAATCCTCCCGCTGGGGGGGGGCCGGGGATGGCGAGTCCTTCTATCTGGAATCGGGACAGACCCTCCCCACTGTCCCCGAGGATCACAACTGGCTGCAGTACCGGGCGATCCTGACCTCTCCCGACGGCGGCAATTCCCCCATCCTGACAGAGGTTGTGGTCGACTGCGGGCCCTGATCCTGCTCCTGCCACCGCATTACTGGCTTCGTGCGTGCCCTCTTCGATCAGGAATCAATAGGAACTACCTACATCAAAGGAATGGTTCGCTTCCCTTCGGTCAGCTTCCCTATCTATACCTTTTCCTTTTAGATCGAGTTCTAGGAAGGAGGGTGGAAGCGACCCAGGAGACCGAAAAGGGGCTGAAATACCGAAGAGGGGCCCCATCGATTCTCCCCATTCACCTCATTTCAGCAGGAGAACGCCAGTAACTGCTCCCGGCGGCAGTCGGAACAGCGCAGGCGGACAAATCCGTGACGCAGGATCCCACATTGGTGGAACCGCTCGACGGTCTTCTCCACCACCGGACGCCAGGGCCCATAGCCTGTTTGGTAGAAATAGGGATATCTAGCTCTCCAAGCTTGGCGATAATCTGCTCTTCAGTTTCTAGACCAGCTAACGTTGTTCTACGCCTTCGTCGATGCCGGTCCAGCGCCCTTGATCCGGCGCAGCTGTCCATCGACAAGCGAGGCCAAGAGGCTCAGGACGAACCAAGTTCCGAGAAAGGCACCGCACTCCAGGGTGAAGCTATGGAACTTGTAGAAGATCTCGGCGATAGCCCACGACAGGACGAGCCACGGGCCTTCGGTCGCAACAGCGCGACGGAGCCCGATGCGACGACTCAGTGTGTACATCCTTCTTCCTCCCTCCAGAACGAAGGCGCCGTGAAGCATGACGTGCCAGCTCGGGAAACGCGCCCACGATACATCAGGTCATCCTGGAGCGCAAATAACATCCAGGCTCTCGGCCGCTGGATTTAGCCTGACTCTTCGCGCCTGAAGTCCCTACCGCGGCCCTCTATGTGACACGCATCGCGATGACTGTGTGGTCGTCCTGGCTGGCACGCGCCTGCATGCTCGTCCGTGGCGTGCACAAGCTCTTCGGTCAACGGTCGACGGCTTTGCACCGACCAGCCCTGAGAGGACGGTTCACAAGTGATCTGTACTGAAGAGCCTGCCTGCGCCATCCATCGCCTCGTCGAAGCCGTCGGAACAAAAGGGCACCGCGTCTCCAGGCTCGAGGATCAGACTCTGTTCGCGATAGCTGACGTCGTCCATCAGCCGCACTGCAATACCGTCCACAGGAATCCACACGGCTTTTCCATCACGCAGAACCCATGGCAGCGGGAAGCCCGCACTGGCCACGGTGAGCCGCGATCAGCGGGACCAGGTTTGTGAAGATCAGAGCGGAGCGCTCAACAATATGAACCTCCACTGGCTCGATTGGTCCGATTGGCTCGATTATAGGAGAAGACACAGGAGAAGTTTGTACACTTTGTCAGCCCACAGGCTAAGCCACGATCCCGAGTGTCCAACTGAAAAAACAACCGGCCAATGATCGGAAAGTCTCTCGTCTGCTGCCGTCCGTCTGGTCGTAATTTCGATGGCGCAATAATCTGTCACCGTGGCCGCCGCTTTGCTGGCCTCCGGCATCTCGTCTTCAATGAGGAGGATGTGATCAAGCAAGCCCCTCCAGTTTTTTGAAGTATTGCCAGCATCCTGGCTGCGGAGTCAAAACAGCAGATCCTGGCGCCTCCCTGGCCACACGCAGGTTGGCTATCTCGGCAGCCTGAACCTCGCCAAAAAACGGAGCGCAATACTACCCTGAAAGACACCATGATTTGTCTGATAAGCACTAGAATCGGTGAGGCGGTTGGTGTCGCCCTCGCACCCGGATAGCGAACTCGATTTTGCGTGCCTGAAAAGAGGGTCTTTCGAGCAGGGAATGCAGGTCCAGCGGGGGTCAAACTGTGTGCTCACTGCCGCCCCCTGTTCCAACAATATCCTAGTGTCTACTCCCAGAATCGAGCCAATCGAGCCAATCGAGCCACCAGCATGGCTGGAGCACGGTTCTCGATCATGTTTCTAAGGGGTTCTTGTCGAAGTTGTAGCTACAGTCGCAAAGCAATGCGTTCGCCGGGCTCGGCAAGCCACAGTCGGAACATTTCACGAGTGCGTGTCTGAAATCTAACAGAATAGCTGTACTGTCAACTCTATTGCATGGAAGTCCCTGTGGATACAAGGGAAACCGCCCCCGAGAGGGGAGCGGTTGTTTGCCGTAATGTTAGATTAGGATTAATTCGGAGGGTTTGTTAGACACCCTGTTTCTTGGGTGTTTTTGAGATAGTCGCAATGGTAGGTGCCCACTGGTGATCCAAGATGACGACAGAATGATTGACACAAAGTTGGAGGGTTGCTAGGTTCGGCTCATTCACCACTGGGAAATCAGAGAAACTCGGAGCAGAATGTCGATTGAATATAGAGGAGCCACCTGGTGATCAAGCAGGACATCGTGACCCGCGTCTCGATGAAGATGGGAATCCCAAAAGTGAAGGCGGAGCTGGCTGTGGATTCCGTTTTTCAAGTTCTGAAAGCGGCCATGTACAACGGGGAGCGGATCGAACTCCGAGGGTTCGGCGTCTTCATCATCAAGCCCCGCAAAAGCGGCATAGGGAGAAACCCCAGAACGGGGCGCGAGGTCCCTATCCCGCCAGGAAAAACCGTCCGTTTTAAACCGGGCAAAGAAATCCGAGACAGCGAGCTAAGGGCACCGACCAGAGCGATCGGAGAGTCTCGCTAAACCCTGTATTTAGAGCACAATAACATCCTTTATTCTACATTAATTGGCTGACGCGTCAAGGGGGTTATCCCATAGGTGTCACTTTGCAAATTATCTGGCGTAAGACTTTGCACGCTATTTGGCGCGGGAGGTCGTCTTTGAAACCACTCGGCGGTCTCGCGGCTACTGGAGCGAGACTCGCGAACGGCGTATTATGCGGAAAACCATATAAGATGCCGGAATCTCTCAAGAGCGGCTCTAACCGATGGACGACGAATGGCTTTGGTGGAATCGGCTGCGGCGGCTTATCTGGAAGTGAACCTTAGGAAGCGGGTTTATCTGGAAACCAGATAAACAGAAGTTAGGCGGAACCGTCGCGCAAAAGATTGGAGCCCAGATGAACAGAATCCGTGAAATGCTCGCGACCGCAGTGCTCTCGCTCCTGACCTTGGGTTCAGATGGCGTTTACGCGAGTCAGTTCTTAACGCCGCAGGAAATCAAAGAGCTTCCCAGCAAACCTGCAGACCTTCGGGTACGGACGGGAGCCGAACCAGTTTGCGGACTTGAGGCTTCCAGAAGGGGAAGCGCTGCATCCCGTTGCGATCGTGATTCACGGCGGATGTTGGGTGTCCATGTTCCCAGGTGGGAGCCCTTCCGCAAGCCTTCAAAACAGCGCAGCACTGTCGGACGCCATCAGGGATCTCGGATTTGCGACATGGAATGTAGAGTATCGGCGGATCGATGAGCCGGGGGGTGGTTGGCCCGGTACGTTCGTTGATATCGGCCACGCGGTCGATTTCCTACGTGAGCTGGAACATGAACACTCACTCGATCTGAACCGGTTAATCACAGTTGGGCATTCTGCCGGCGGCCATCTCGCTCTGTGGGCGGCTGGCCGACATCGCATCCCACCGAACAGTCCGTTGTTCGCCAAGAATCCGCTGTCCATCCGCGGGAGCATTTCTCTCGGTGGACCAGGGGATTTGGCAGCAATTGACGCGGTTGACGAGCAGGTTTGCGGTACCGCGGTTATTGCGAAACTCGTAGGTGGAACCGTGGAAGAGGAGCCGCAAAGGTTCCGCGCCGCATCCCCAGCAGAGATGCTCCCGATTGGCGTCAGACAAATCTTGATTACTGGGTCTCACGACCAGGCGGTCCCGATCAAGTATGGCAACGCGTACGCAGAGCTGGCTGAAAGAAGTGGTGACGACGTGAAACACATTGTTGTCGAAAACGCAGCGCATCACGAATACATGGCACCTGGCGCGGTGACGTGGTCTCACATCAGAGAATCGGTCGAGAGCCTCTTGGGTTCGAGTGAAGAATAGACGTCCGCCTGACTCTGAGAGGAGCTTCGTCACGTTCGAGCAGTCCGGACGAGGACATCGCCACGGACCTGCGAGCCCTGCCACCGGGCGACACGTCCGCTAGGGCAGTGCGTGTTTTTGTCGTGGCATGAGTCTGAAGTGTTAGGAGATAGGGATAGCGAAAAATCTATGCTTTTATAGCCACCTTAAGCGTAGGAAAATACCCAGCGGGACGGTTTCAGGAGGGTTTTTTAGCCACCCTGTTTTTGGTGTGAATTCTTTCGTCGGGCTCCGGTTGATCCTATACTTTGAGCTTGTGAGTGTGACAAGGAGAGGGAACCTGGGCAGCGGCTGTCTGACGCTGCTAGCGGCGAGGGGTGTCAAGTGATTCGAAGGGTCTGGCTCTCGGCGGGCGTTGTCGTGGCTGCGCTGTCGTGCGCGTTCGCTGGGCCGCGGTTCGAGATCACTTATTCGAAGGATGCAAGCGACGGCCCGCTGGACGGCCGGATCATCTTGATCATCGCCAAGAGCGAGGTGCGGGAGCCTCGCTTCCAGGTCAACCCGAGCACGGCCACGGCCCAGATCTTCGGGATCGACGTTGACGGCTGGAAGCCGGGCAAGGTCGCGATGATCGACGAGGCGGCTACCGGCCACCCTTACTTCAGTTTGAATGATCTTCCCGAGGGCACCTACCACGTGCAGGCCGTGCTCAACGTCTACGAAACGTTCCATCGCGCCGATGGCCACACGGTCAGCCTGCCCGCCGACAACGGCGAGGGCCAGCAGTGGGCCCGCTCGCCCGGCAACCTGTACAGCCAGCCCCGACAGGTCGAGATCGACCGGAAGTCAAGGGTTTCCATCGAGCTAACCGAGGTGATCCCAGCCATCGAGAAACCCGAGGATACGAAGTATATGCGTCGCTTCCGGATGCGGAGCGAGCTACTGACACGCTTCTGGGGAAAGCCGGTAGAGATCAGTGCGATCGTGCTGGTACCCGAAGGATTCGACGACAAGCCGGAAGCACGCTACCCGGTGCTTTACCTGCAAACACACTTTCACAGTGAGTTACCGTTTTTCCGCGAGGAGCCGCCGCCCAAGAACAAGAAGATGTCGCAGCGGCTTCGGCTCCGAGCCGAGAGCGCGTACGAGCTGTACCAGCACTGGGTCGCCGGGCGTCTGCCGAAGATGCTGATCGTTCTAACGCAACACGCGACCCCGTATTATGATGACTCATACGGCGTGGATTCTGCGAATTCCGGGCCGTACGGCTGGTGACCGCCAAAACCAATTGTCTTGCTTTTGCGATGCTGTGGTGGATGATAACGCCTGGGGCGTCGTCGCGGGCGCAGCAGGCTACTGGCGGCAAGCCCGGCCCGATGCTCGACGCCGAAATGCAAGTGGTCGCCGGGTCGCCCGATCCGGGGAAGCTGTTCCTCTACGAACCCGCACTGGTGAAGCTTCCCAGCGGCGGGCTTTTGGTTACCTTTGAGCACACCCTGATTGACGCGAACGCCGAGGTACCTCACCGGTTTCGCTTGGCCATCAGTGAGGATGCCGGCCTTACCTGGAAGCGGCTTCCTCCGCTCGATCTGCACTCTGCTCAGCCGTTCCTGCATGAGGGTCAGCTATATCTTCTTGGAAACGTGGCCATCCGCCGCAACATCGTGATCCTGCGTTCCGACGACGAAGGACGATCGTGGGCAGGGCCGGTCACGTTGTTCGAGGGAAGCTACTGGAACGCGCCTACCGGAGTGCTGATCAAGGACGGGCGTCTCTACCGGTCCTTCAATCTGCACGAGGACGCCGACGGCACGCCAAACCTGCGGAGCTATGAGGGGTGCGTGGTCATCGCTGCGGACCTCTCCCGGAATCTCCTGGACCCGGCTGCCTGGAGAATGTCCAACCGTCTGGAGTACCCGGGGACCCCGCGGCTGTTGACGCGTGTTCCGGTGGCTGGAAGACGCGCCGACCACTGGCTGGAATCCAATCTGGTGGAGGTGAAAAGTGAGATTCGAGGTTTCCACCGGCTCCGCATTCCCGGTGGAGCAGCTCGGGGTCAGACGCACCAATCAACCGCCGGACTAGCAGCGGTCACCGACCTTAAGGATGATGGGAAAACCTTGAAACACACCTTCGGGCAATTCTATCCGATACCTGGGGCGCAGAACAAGTTTCACATCATCCGCGACGAACCTTCCGGGTTGTATTGGATGGCGGGCAACATTCCCGTCGACTCGCTGGGCCCGGCCCCGGGCGGCGACGATCGGCGGATTCTGATCCTGATGTACAGCGTCGATGCGCACAACTGGTTCCAGGCTGGCTGTGTGGCGATGAGCAAGAAGCCTCGCGAGGCCTACAACTACGCCTCGCTGCTGCCGGATGGTGATGACCTGCTGCTCGCGGTGCGGACGGCGCTGGGCGGCCGGCACGGGCAAGCCAAGAGCACGCACATCACGTTTCACCGTGTGCGAGGCTTCCGCTCGCTGGCGCTTGATCTTCCCAGCCGCCACTAGGCCGGCGACCGAGCGTGACACGTTCAGCAACCGGACCTGGCGAGCAACGCGTCGCCAGAGTTCGTCGGACGGAAAGTGGGACATCGAATGTAGGTCGCCGAGGGCTCTGGAGCCAGGCGAACCTCTGCTCATAGGGAAAATCCGGCAGGTCCGCGCGTTCTGCCAGGTGTCCTGGTAAAATGCTGAGTTCGCAGAGTTCTCAACTTGAAGAGGATCGGATTCGAACACATGCCGGCACGCTTCATCCTCGTTTTCGGGACGCTCGTCTGGGTATCAACCTCGCTGGCTTTCGGAACAATGCAAGAGAGCGGTGACCCGGCAATACTTCGCGTCGAGATGGACGAGGCTGCGCCTCCACCGTCGTGGGCTCTGTGGCAGCGGTATCTGTTGGAGCGTTTCGGACCCGCCGCAAGGGAATTCGTCGACCGTTATACACATCCCGACGGAACAATCATCTGGCGTGACGAGTGGCCCGGGATGGACGGATCCGACGACGGCTACGAAAGTTTTTACAACTTTCCCCTGTACTACGTCCTGGGCGGACCGGAGGAGATTCACGAAGCCTCCCGAAAGCTGTGGGACGGTGTCACCCGCCAGTTCACGGGCTACGGGCAGGTCTACAAGGAGTTCGACGCCTACTACGACTGGATGCACCACGGGGAAAGCTACGTCTATCACTATTTTTTCGGACTGGCCGACCCCACGAACCGCAAAGACAGGGAGCGCGCCCTCCGATTCGCCGGCCTTTATCTGAACGAGGATCCGGAGGCGGAGAACTGGGACCCGGAGCACAAGCTGATTCGTTCTCCGATCAACGGAAGCCGGGGACCACGCTTCGTCAACACGGCCGAGGACTGGTCGACCCACCGCGAGGTGCTCTCGCACTACCCCCTGCCCTACGAGGACATCTCGAACGTCAGCGACAGCGAAGCCTGGGTCGACGACGAAAAGTTCCCGTTCATCCTCGACACGATGAACAGACGCATGATGCGAGGCGATGTCCCCCTCAATCTGACCGCCACGAGCCTGATGGCCAACGCGTATATGTACACCGGGGATCCCAAATACCAGAAGTGGGTCACCGAGTACGTGGAAGCGTGGATGGAGCGTGTCCGCGACAACGGCGGTGTGATCCCCGACAACGTGGGGCTTGCGGGAAAGATCGGCGAGAACATGGACGGCAAGTGGTGGGGTGGCTACTACGGCTGGCGCTGGCCGCACGGCTTCACCAATCTCATAGAATCCACCACCATTGGAGGGGCGAATGCGCATCTGTTGACGGGCGAGTCCCGGTACTTGGATTTGCCGCGCTCGCAACTGGAGATGATTCTCTCCAGGGGGAAGGTCCAAAACGGTAGGCGTGTGGTCCCGCACCGTTATGACGACCGGGGATGGTATGACTACCGGCCGATCGCACCTCAGTACCCCATCAATCTCTGGTATCTGTCGGGCGGTAGCGCCGACTGGGAGATCGTCGAGAACATCACGGACGTCTCGTCCTGGGACACATTCTCCTATCGCAAGGCCAAAGGAGACGACAAGAACGAGGGCCCCTGGTTGAGCTTTCTCCGTGGTCGGAATCCGGGTTTTCCGGTTCAGATGTTACGGGCGAACTATCAGGAATCTCTCAGGCGTTTGAAGATGATCCGAACCGACACGTCGCGTGTCGATGAGCAGAACGTCCACCACTGGCAACAGCGCAACCCGGTCATCCTGGAAGGTCTCGTGCAGTCGATGCTGGGGGCTCCCAATCACATCTACCACGGAGGCTTGCTGCACACCCGGCTGCGCTATTTCGATCCGCAGCGGAAGCGGCCCGGTGTCCCTCCGGATGTGGCAGCGCTGGTAGACCGGATGTCCGAAGACGCTGTCGAGGTGGTCCTAGTGAATGTACACCCAAGCGAGTCCCGCGAAGTCGTTCTGCAGGCTGGAATGTTCGGGGAGCACGAATTCATCCAGGCGACGAACGAGGGAAAGGTCATGGATGTAGCCGGCAAGTGGCTCCACGTGTCACTGGGGAAGGGGGCCGTGGGCCGCCTGAAGCTGAGAATGCGCCGCTTTGCCAACCAGCCTACGTATGCCTTCCCCTGGCATCGGGATGGAATCCCAGTCCGCTGATCGCAGGATCGCATTGGTGCTCCCGAAAGGTAGACATGAAACCCCTATCCTGGATGAGGAACTCTCTGCTTCTGTCTGTGTCGCTGACTGTCTCCTGCCAACAGGAGGAGCCTGCCCAGACTCGACCCGAAGGGGTGACGGTTCTGGTGGGAAGCCGTCCTACGGTGAAAGAGGCGGTGCTCTTTCCTTTTGACAGTGACTCGATTCCCTACACCTACAACCTCCTGCTGGAGCTGAACCAGCCCCGCAAACATCCTGATAATCCCGTCCTCCCCAGGGGTCCCGAAGGGGCTCCAGACGAATTCGGGGTTCAGTTCTACGGCTCCGTCATCCGCCACCAGGGAAAGTTCAAACTGTGGTACGTCGCGGTCGGCCCCGAACCCTTCACGGTTGTGGAACAGAGCAAGATGTGGAGCCCTCGGGTGGACGTGGTCCCCTTGAAGTGGCGACCCGCCTATGCTGAAAGCACGGACGGCATTCAGTGGACCCGCCCCGAGCTGGGCCTGGTGGAGTACGAGGGCAGCCGGGACAACAATCTGGTGCCGTTGGAGCCGGCGCCGCTGGGTGCCATCAATCTGAAGGTGATCCACGACCCCGAGGACCCCGACCCATCCAGGCAATTCAAGATGTCGATCCACACCTGGTGGCGCGAGGGCGGCAAGAAGGGGAAAGGGACTCTGGCGCCCGCGCTGAGCGCCGATGGTCTCAGCTGGCGTCTTGGTGTACCCGGGACTCCCACCGACGGTCTGCTGCCCAAGGAAAGCATGGTCCTGCCCGAGTATCACTTCGAGTGCGCCGGGGGACTCTACAAATGGAACGGTCTCTTCCATGCCTCGGGTCAAGGTGCCCGCCCGGTCTTTCCGGTAGACACTTGGGGACGATCGGTAGCGACCTTGCGCTCCGCCGACTTTGTCCACTGGGATCCTACCGGTACTCTCTCCTTCGTCCGAGAAGGACAGTACAAGAAGGTCCGCAGCGGGAGCGGAGAGGAATCCCACGAAGGGATCAGCGTCTGGAACCGAGGCAACGTTCTACTGGGGCTGTACGGAATCTGGCATGGGTCACCCGACTGGGAGGGGCGGACCGTCGACCTGGGATTTGTCGTCAGCAACGACGGTTCCCATTTCCGGGAGCCGGTCACCGAGTTCATGTTCCTCCGGAGGGGCGAGGATCAGGAATGGGACCAGGGAGGCCTGATCCAGGGTCAGGGCTTCGAGAACGTGGGTGAGCAGACCTACATCTGGTACGGCACCTGGGACCCCGGATCGCTAGAGCCTCGTGGCGGCGTGGGTCTGGCCACGCTGGAGCGTGACCGACTGGGATCCTTCTCTGTCAGGGAAGGCTCGATTCCTGCTGCTTTCATGACCTCTGCAATCCAAACCGGTGGACCGACGAAGCTGTGGGTCAACGCCGAGGGGGTATCCAATGACTCCAGGCTGAGACTGGAGCTGCTGGACGAGCTCGAACGTCCCCTGCCCGGCTATTCGGGAGCAGAGGCCGCTGTGCTCGGTGAATCCGGTCTCCGGGTCCCGGTCTCCTGGCTGGGAAAGGAAGGGATTGCCGGCTTGGGAGAACCGTTCAAGATCAAGGTAATCTTCGAAGGAACGGAGACCCGAAACATCCGCGTCTACGCTCTCTACATCGGCACTTGACTCCACCCTTCCGGCCTCCGTCAATTTGCCCGACACAACTCACAAACCCGTCAGTGATGACTTGCTGGAGGTCCTAGCTTTCGCGAGCTTCTCCCGAGTTTCTCCGAGTTGTTAGCAAAATGTTAGAAAATGGCCGGTTTAGAGGGTAACATCGACGAATAGAAATCCACTTAACTGATTGATTAAAATAGGCTTATATGTCTAGAATCCCAGATCTACCCTTTGGTGCTTGTGATTTGGAGCTTGTTTGTTTCTTGTTTCTTGGGATTCTTAAGTCTCAGCTTAGCCATCAACGACACTGGGCTTCAGGTCGATAGGGATCTGCTCCGTTATGTTCAGGCCGAAGCCTTCCAGCCCCACGATCTTCTTGGGATGATTCGTGAGCACGCGAATCTGGTTGAGTCCTAGATCTGCCAGGATCTGACAGCCGATCCCATAGTCTTTGAAACTGATCGGCTGGGCGTCGGTGTCTTCGCCTCGCATCGTCTTCTGATGTTGACGTACCTCGTCCAACAACCGCGCTTCCTTCTCCTTCAGGCGGAGATAGACCAAGACACCGCATCCCTCAGCATGGATGATCTCGAGGGAGCGCCTGAGTTCCCTGCCCGTATCCAGTGCAGGGGTCAGAAAAACATCGCTCAATACGGATTCCGTATGCACCCGAACCAGAGGAGCTTCATCACCCTCCAGATCACCCTTGACCAGGGCGAGGTGCTGATTCCCGTCCAAACCGCTTTCGAACAGGTGTAATTGGAACTCGCCGAATTCGCTCTCAAAGGGAACGCTCTCGATCCTTTTTACAAACCTCTCGGTCCGCAGGCGGAACCTGATAAGGTCAACTACTGAGACGACCCGAATGTCATGCTTCGCCGCAAAACGCGTGAGGTCGGGAAGTCTGGCCATCGTTCCATCTTCGTTCATGATTTCGCAGATGACACCCGCAGGGTTCAGACCGGCGATTCGGGCCAGATCAACCCCCGCTTCCGTCTGTCCCGCTCGTTCCAACACACCACCCGGGCGAGCCCTCAAGGGAAAGATGTGACCGGGTTGAATCAGGTCCTGCGGACCGGTCCTGGAATCGATGGCAGCCAGCACGGTAGTGGCACGATCGGCGGCAGAAATACCGGTGGATACGTTGTGGCGAGCCTCGATACTGACACAGAAGGCAGTCCCGTGAACGGACTTGTTGTCGACGACCATGAGCGGGACCTGCAATTGGTCCAGGCGCTCCTCGGTCATGGGCATACAGATAAGACCCCGCCCATGCGTCGCCATGAAGTTGATCGCCTCGGGAGTGATCTTCTCCGCAGCCATCGTCAGATCTCCTTCGTTCTCGCGGTCCTCCTCGTCCACGACGATGACAATCTTTCCTGCAGCAATGTCCTCAATTGCGTCCTCGATTCGATCTAAGCTCATGACGAACACAGGCTCCTATCAGAAAGTCGCAAGTCGTAGGTCGCAGGTCCCGCAACTCGTAGCCCACGCTGAAACCTGCGACTTGCTAACTGCGACTTCATTATCCCTACTTCACCGGTGGCAACTTTCGGATCCAGCGAAGACTTTTTCGCGACGTGGAGACGGACTTCAGGTAAAGCCGATAGTGACCCAGGACATATTCCATGAGAACGGGATTATCGCGATCTTCATGAAAGGCCCAGGAGCCTCCCCTGCTGTCTTTCAGGCGCAGCACCGGGAGAGCTAGCTCCCTCCGATTGAGGGCGAGCGTGTGGACATCCTTCCCCTCCACTCGCATAGTCAGAGGTAAACGGTTCGACTTGATCTTGACGGACCCTTCATTGGTGAGCTCATCGTACATCCATTTGGAGATCCAAACGGTCATGACATCCTTGGACTCGATGTCGACGCCCGCATCGAAAAGATGAGTCAAGGTGAATTTCTTGCCCTTGCCGACCGCTTCCTCGAAAAGGTGTACAGTTCCTTGGTGGACCTTGGATTCCCACTCCATGAAAACATCCGGGTGGTAACGTGCCAATCGGAATACGAGCTGGCTCTTCTGATCACCCGAATCCGATCCGTACACGAGCACCGTGTGGACGCCGAATGAGAAACTGTTTCCCCAGACTGTGCCCGCCAACGGGATCGCGCTAAGTAGGATTCCGAGTAATACGGTCGACGTGTTGTTCCACATACTTGCTGATCAAATCGGCTTCCAGGTTCACACGATCACCCACCTCGAGAAGTCGAAAGTTGGTCACCTCGAATGTGTGGGGGATAATTGTGACTTCAAAGGAGTTTGAATTCACTCCCGACAGCGTCAGACTCACGCCATTGACGGCAATGCTCCCCTTGAGCACACAGTGTTCGAGGACATTCCGGGGTGCCTCGATTCCAAAGACCCAGGAGTTTCCCTCCGGGCTCCTGGAGGCCACTGTTCCGGTTCCGTCCGCGTGCCCTTGGACCAGATGTCCTCCGATAAAATCAGACCACTTTGCCGCCGGCTCGAGATTGACCTGATCGGAAGACTCGCGGCCGCCGAGATTGGTCAGGCGAAGGGTTTCCGGTGTCGCTTCGACTTCGAACGCGCCGGAGGACTTCTGGGAGACGGTGAGGCAGACGCCATCAATACTGATGCTGTGCCCAATCTCTAGTTCGCCATAGAGTTCAGCGCTGCAGCCCAACCGAAGAAGAGCTCCTTCATCTGACAACTGCATCTGCAGGATCTTTCCGACTTCCCGGACAATTCCAGTAAACATCGTGAAATTCCGTTAAAGGGCTTGTGCAAGAATGACTTCACATTCTTGCATCTCCGCCAACTCTTCGAAGTTATTCTTGCACAAACCCTATTTGAGCATGAGCTCCACCTCCCGAGAAGTCATCTCTCGATAAGCCCCCTGAGGTAGATCGCCCAGCCGGAGAGGTCCGACAGCGATTCTCCGAAGTCTCCGCACGGGATGCCCAATCCTTTCAAACATGATGCGAATCTGCCGATTGCGGCCCTGGTCCAACGTCACCTCGTACCAGGAGTTGCGAGCTCTCTCCAGGAGCCTGACTTTCCGGGCAGCCATCCGAGCGCCCTCGACACGAATGCCGGCCGATAGCCTTTCAAGCTTTTCTTGTGAGGGTTGTCCTTGTACCTTCACATGATAGATCTTCGCAAGCCTACCGGCCTGCGTAATCAGGCGCGCCAACTCTCCATCATTGGTCAGTACGATCAGTCCTTCGCTCTGAAAGTCGAGACGACCGGCCGGGTACAGCCTGCTGGATGAGCGTACGAACTGCGTGACCACCGACCGCCGTAGCGGATCTGAAACCGCGCTCAGTACTCCTCTTGGTTTGTTGAGGATGTAGTACTCGAAATGCTCCTTGCGAATCGGCTTTCCATCCAGGCAGATCTCATCGGTCGCCGGGTCTGCTTGGCTACCCAGGCGGGTTATCGTTTTCTCATTGACCGTTACACGGCCTTGCAGAATCAGCTCCTCGGATTTTCGGCGCGAAGCGACGCCGGCGTGGGCGAGAATTTTCTGAAGCCGCTGTCTCATGACTCGGCTGGGTCAACCAGATCTGTCTCGGAAGACGCCTGGGAAAGGACTTCCTCAAATTCGTCCAATGTCGGCAAATCAGAGAGTTCCTTCAGGCCGAAGTGGACGAGAAAATCCTTGGAAACGCCGTACATGATTGGCCGCCCCACGGTTTTCTTTCGCCCTCTCGTCTCGATCAGCTTTTTTTCCAGGAGGGTGCGAACAGGCGACGCTCCTCTCACACCTCGAATCTCAGCAATCTCGGGCAAGGTGATCGGTTGCCTGTAGGCGATAACAGCAAGTGTCTCCAGAGCCGCCAGGGACAGCTTGGAGGAGGGTTTCGTTCTCAGATAGGTCCGGATGATCTCGTGATGTTTAGGCCGGGTTGTGACCCTGTAACCTCCGGCCACCTCTCGAATCTCAACCGCATCCTGGAGTGAGTTGAAGTCCCAGACAAGGCGTTCCAAAGCGTCTGCCAACTCTTCTTTCGAAACGTCCGGAAAGATTTCGCCCAACTGGGCCGCCGACACCGGATCCTGTGCGACGAAGAGAATAGCCAGGATCTGGCTACCCATGAGGTCCTTCAGCATGCGACGATCTGGATGTCCTCGAAAATCCCCTTCTGGAAGAGACGAACTTCTCCCAGGCGAACCAACTCCAACAACGCCATCAGCGTCACCCCAAGATGAACTCGAGAAAGCTTGCGTTCGAAAAAGATAGAAAATAGGAACCGCCGCCGAGCCTTGAGGAGTCGCCTGATCTCGTCGATCTTTTCCTCCATCGTGACAGGATCTCGTTCAATTTCCCAGACAATCTGATCCTGGTAGCGCTGGACTACCTGGTGAAATGCCTTGATGACGTCGAACAACCCGACCGATACGGCTTCCTTCTCATCCAGCTCGAACTCCTTCTCTCCGCGGGTCCAGACGGCCAACTCCATGCTCTCTTTTTCGTGCAGCAGATAGGCGGCCTGCTTGTACTTCTCGTATTCAAGGAGCTGCTCCACCAATTCCTGGCGTGGATCCCCCTCGTAATCGTCTTCTGTCGAGTCGGGTTCCAAGGGAAGCAGCATGCGGGACTTGATGTAGATCAAAGTGGAGGCCATCACCAGAAACTCGCCTGCCACCGTGATGTTCAGCTGCCTCATCATTTGAATGTAGTCCAGATACTGCTGTGTGATGGAGGCGACCGGAATGTCGTACAGGTCGATCTCCTGCTGCCGAATCAGATGAAGCAAGAGGTCCAGCGGTCCCTCGAAGATCTCGAGCTGGACCTTATAGGCCTCATCTCCTGGCTGCAGATTCTCGGCCATATTTTGAGTTGGAAGCGACATCAGTGATCCACTTTCCAAGGATAAAGGGTTTCTCCCACGACGTTCAGACGTTCAGACGTTCAGACGTTCAGACGTTCAGATCAAGAGTACTCTAGCTTCATAGCCTGACGTACTTCCTGCATGGTTTCCTGAGCCAGAACTCGGGCCTTTCGGCTCCCCTGGATCAGGATCTCCTTGACGCCATCGACATCCTTTTCCAACTCGACTCGCTTTTCATGGAGAGGTTCGACTACCGGAAGCAGATGATCGAGAAGTCTCTTCTTGCAGTCCACGCACCCAATCTCAGCGGTCCGACAACCGTGTGCTGCCCACTCCTGTCCCGGCACATCTGTAAACTGCTTGTGATGTTCGAAAACGGGGCAAACATCAGGATTGCCCGGGTCGGTGCGACGCACGCGCGCTGGGTCTGTGACCATGGTTAGGATCTTCTGGCGAATCGTCGAGGGATCCTCCGCAAGCTGGATCTCATTTCGGTAACTCTTGCTCATCTTGCGGCCGTCCGTACCTGGCAATCTCGGGGAACGGGTTAGTTTGGCCTCCGGCTCTGGAAAAACCTCGCCGTAGAGGTTGTTGAATCTCCGAGCCACTTCGCGGCACAGCTCCAGATGAGAAACCTGATCTTCTCCCACCGGTACCGTTCCTGCCTTGTAGACGAGAATGTCGGCCGACTGGAGCAGCGGATAACCCAGGAACCCGTATGTCGACAGGTCTTTCTGGCTAAGCTGCTGGATCTGCTCTTTGTAGGTGGGCACCCGTTCCAGCCAGGGGATGGGGATGATCATCGAGAGCAGCAGATGCAGTTCTGCATGCTCCGGGACAAGAGATTGCACCATGAGCGTCGAGACCTCTGGATCCAGGCCTGCCGTCAAATAGTCCATGGCAATCTCAAGGACGCTTTCCTGAATCGCGTCCACGTTGTCATACTCCGAGGTCAAGGCATGCCAGTCGACGATGCCGAAGATGCACTCATACTCCTCCTGCATCTTCACCCAGTTCTCAAGGGCTCCGACAAGATGTCCAAGGTGGAGCCGACCGGTGGGACGCATACCACTGAAAACTCGGCTCTTCATCTGGAAGTCTCCCAAGAGTCGATCAAGCTAGACCCTGTACAAAAAGAAGAATGGGACCGATAACCGAGGAGAACACGCCGGACCAGATCAAGAGAATCAACAAGAGGAAGCCATAGGGGCGGACTCTCTCGATAAGCAATCCGACCTGGCCGGGAAACAAACGGGATAGGATCCAGCTCCCATCCAGGGGTGGAATCGGAAACAGGTTGAAAACTGCCAGAATCACGTTGAGCATCAATCCAACCCTGAAAAGCAGATAAAGAGGGAAGAAAACGACATGCTGAGACACAATCTGAGCGGGAAACAACGTACCCAGGAGCTTCGAAGCGAGTAAAAAGCCGACCGCCGCCAAGACGTTGCTTGCCGGCCCCGCGGCGGCAACCAGAGCGTGGTCCTGGTTGGGCCTCCTGAGGTTGTTGGGATTCACTGGGACTGGCTTGGCCCACCCGAAAACCACACCCCCACTCAACAATCCCACGATTGGGAAAAGGACGGTTCCGATGAGATCCATATGAACAATCGGATTCAAGGTAATCCGGCCCATATCCCGAGCGGTGGGATCACCCAAGCGATTGGCTGCCCAGGCGTGGGCGGACTCGTGAACGCTCAAAGAAAACAAGAGCACGACTAGATTGATAACGAGCCAGGCAGGATCGACTTGGCTAAGCTCCACAAGGCTCATCTTATCACAGCATTTCGGGTGCTATAATGTCCAGCAGTGAGCGGCTTTCTCCTTAACGCAGCCTTCGGGCTCTACCTTCTTGGGCTGTTCCACAGCGTGGTGGCCGTAGTCTCCAAGAAAGATGTGTTCTTGAAGGTAGCGGTTGCCTCGGTCGGCTCGGGATTTCTCCTGCACACGGGATTCCTGGTCTATCAAGGCATCGAAGGGGCCCATTTCCCTATCACCAATTTGCGGGAATCCCTGGCATTTTTCGCTTGGACCGTCTCACTCTGCTTTCTAATCTCGTACGTACGCTACCGGGTTACAGAGTTGGGACCGTTTCTGCTTCCTGTCGTGGCGGCACTGATGTTGGGTACCACCTATCTCGAGTCCTCTCCTGCACGAGCGGTGTTGAACAGCTCCTGGATCTACTTTCACACCATCTCTCTGTTTCTGGCTTATGCGATGTTCGTGGTCACGTTCATCGCCGCCCTTCTCTACCTGTTTCAGGAGCGAGAGTTGAAGAGCAAGAAGCCGAAGACCTTCTACTACCAGCTGCCTTCCCTGGGGAAGCTAGATGACCTCTTTCTCAGGTTTCTGATCTCGGGCTTCTGCTTCATGTCGGTGGGACTCCTGGTTGGGATTGTCTGGGCGCGACAGGATTGGGTTCAGGGTTGGCAAAGGGATCCAACCGTGGTGGTAGCAGCGGCCACCTGGGCGATCTATCTACTGCTGATCTATCTTCGCCTGACGGTCGGCTGGCGGGGTCGACGCGCCGCGGTGATCAGCATGGCAGGATTCATTTCCGTGCTTCTGACGTTTGCAGGAGCCAGCTATCTGGGGAGTGTCCACAGCTTTTAGCATGTGAGCGAAACCAAGAAACTAGCTTGTTGGTAACCGTGACATGATTCCGGTACTCGTAGGGCTGAGCCACAGGACGGCGCCGGTTGAAATCCGAGAGCAGGTTGTTTTTTCGGACGAGGCCGTTCCCGACGCCTTGTTTCAACTGAGGCAGGAGTTTGGTCTACCCGAAGCGCTGATTCTTTCGACCTGCAACCGCACCGAGATTATTGCCAATGGAGACGAGGGTCGGAGTGCCATCGAAGACATCAAGCAGTTTCTCTATAGCTATCACGCCCTGCAACCGCCCTCCCTGGAGCAGCATCTCTACAGCCTGCTGCAACGGGACGCGGTCCTTCACGTTTTTCGGGTGGCGAGCAGTCTCGACTCGATGGTCATTGGCGAGCCACAGATCCTGGGACAATTCAAACAGGCCTACTCTCTGGCCCAGGAAGCCGGCAGCATCGGCAACTGCCTGATGAATCTCATTCCTCGCGCTTTTCACGTGGCGAAAAAGGTACGCACGGATACGAAGGTATCCAGTGCCGCCGTTTCCATCAGCTCGGTAGCCGTGGAACTGGCGCACAAGATCCTGGGTGATCTCGGAGGCAAGTCGGTTCTGCTGCTGGGAGCCGGTAAGATGAGTCAACTGGCAGCCCGCAATCTCGTTCAATCGGGAGCCACTAGCATCTACGTTGCCAATCGCAGTCGAGAGAGGTCTCTGCTGCTGGCCCATCAGGTAGGAGGAGTTTCGGTTGACCTGGAGGAGCTGGATCGCTACCTGGTTCAATGTGACATCCTCTTGGTTTCTACTGCGGCAAAGTCCTTCATCCTCGACCCTGTCCGCGTGCAGCGTGCCATCCGTGAACGCCGCTACGCTCCGCTATTCATCATTGACCTGGGAGTTCCGAGAAACGTCGATCCGAAAGTGAACGAGATTGAGAATGTCTTTCTATACGACATCGACGATCTTCAGTGGGTCCTTGACGCGAACCTCAAAGAGCGAAAGAGCGAGGCCCAGATTGCGGAAAAGATCGTGCAAAAGGAGGCGAAGGAGCACCTACGTCGGATAGCCTCCAACGGCGCTGGGTCGATGATCGCTGCCCTTCGGCTTCGACTCGAGGAGACCTGTCTGGCGGAACTCGAGAAAAACCGTCAGCAGCTGAGTCCTGAAGAGCTCGCTCGAATGGAGAAGATTCTGCGGAAGACTGCCCACCAGATCGCGCATCCTTTCATCATGGAGATGAAGCACCCCAACCAGGACCCCCAGCAGCATCTGCACAATCTGGAAATGATCAAAAGAGTCTTCGATCTGGGCGAAGATCCATGAGAGAGGTACGACTGGGCTCACGCGGAAGCCCCCTCGCCCTCCGTCAGGCTCAGATCGTCCGAGAGCTTCTGGAAGCTCATCACCCGGGCAAACTGACAGTCCGGATTGAGATCATCCGAACCAGCGGCGATCAACCAGCCAACCCGCAGCCAAGTCGGGACGATTCCGTGAAGCGGATGTTCGTCAAGGAAATTGAAGAGGCTCTACTGGAGGACCGGATCGACCTGGCCGTACACAGTCTCAAAGACCTCCCTGGAGAGTTGCCGGAAGGGCTCTACGTGGGAGCAATTCCGACCCGAGAAGACGCCAGGGACGCATTGGTTTCCGACTCCGACTGCTGCAGCCTCGAACAGCTGCCGGAAGCGGCTCGGGTAGGAACCAGCTCACTGCGCCGCCAGGTTCAGCTGCGGCACCTGCGTCCCGACCTGCAGGTGGTCCCCATTCGAGGCAATGTGGGCACGCGTATCGACAAGATGAAGAAGCTCGGTCTAGGGGCAATCGTTCTGGCGGCTGCCGGACTCAGACGGCTGGGATTGATCGACCAGGCTTCATACGTCTTTCCAGTCGACCAGATGGTTCCGGCAATCGGACAAGGCGCATTGGGGATCGAGATCCGTTCCGACGACACGACGATGCGAGACCTGATCCATCCCCTCAACGACCCACCTACCCATCGCTGCGTTGAGGCCGAACGAAGCTTTTTGCGGACCATGGGTGGAGGATGCCAGGTACCGATGGGCGCCCATGCTCATCAGGACAACGGATCCACCGCTTTCCGTGCCTTCATCGCCAGCCCTTCCGACGGTCGCTTTATCCAGAGCCTGTCTCACGGTCGGGTTGAGGAACTTCCGGAGTTCGCCTCCAAAGCCGCAGAGTATCTACTGTCGCATGGTGCTCGCTCGATTCTGGCAGAGCTCGGGTCAAGCGATCATGAATAGCAATCTCCAGGGTCGAACGATTCTCGTCACTCGCAGTCCTTCTCAGGCCGGGGGTTTCACCGATCTACTCACGGCCCAAGGGGCCAGCGTCGTGGAAGTTCCTACGATCGAGATCCGGCCGCGGCCCGAGAAGGAGATCGATGCAATCCTGGAGAGGCTGTCGGAGTACGACTGGGTCATTTTTACCAGCGCCAACGGTGCCGAGGTACTTCTGGGGCGAGCGCGCGGCTTAGGCATCTCAGTTTTGAATGAGGCCGAAACAGGTCCCTCGGTCTGTGCGATCGGTCCGGCTACCGCTGACAGGATCCGGGATTACGGCGGGCGCGTCGACCTGGTCCCCTCACGCTACCAGGCAGAAGGCATTCTGGAGAGCTTTCTCGAGAGGACTTCCCCACCCCTGTCGGGGGTCAAGATCCTGATTCCGAGGGCCTCGCGAGCTCGATCCATTCTCCCCCGCCGACTCCGAGAACTCGAGGCAGACGTAGACGTGCTCGCCGTCTACGATACGATTGTCCCGCCGGGCAGTCGTGAAAGACTCTCCCAAGTGCTTCACAATCAGGAGCCTGATCTGCTTACCTTTACCAGTTCCTCTACCGTGCGCCACTTCGTCTCGCTGGCGGAAGACCCCCAGCGACTCAAGGGATATCGCTGCGCGGTCATTGGTCCGATTACGGCTGAGACAGCAGAAGAATACGGACTCCAGGTCGTGGTCCAGGCAAGAAAGTCCACGATCCCGGATCTTCTGGAAGCGATCGTCGGCTATTTCAACGAGACCGGATCGGCCAGGCTAACCTGAAACTTGAATAGTGAGCAGTAGTGCATCTGTCAGGGTTGCTAGCGAGGATCAGCGGAGAGGGAACCAAAGTCTCTTTCTTGAATGGGGCCAGTACAGTCCCCTTATCGGCGGAATGCGACGTTCAGCGTGAGGCTGCTTTCGACCACCTTTTTCTTGGAGATAGCGGGCAGAAAAACCCAAGAATTGCGCACTGTCTCGACAGCGAGCTCATCTAAAACCTCATTGATGCCCTCCTTCACCTCAAGGTCGTAGAGCCCTCCTGCCGGACTGACAGTAACGCTCATCACTACCACGACGGGATCGGGACGGTCTGCTTCGGAAGAGGGCAGTCGGGGCGCAGGGCTGACAAGAAGGACGGTGGGCACTACGTCCTCATCGGGAAAGAACGATTCCAGAGGACGGCTTTCGGCAGAGCCCGCCCGATACATGGACCCGAATCCACTTTCGAACCCGGCCTGCATGACTGCGGCCTTGCTGTTTTCCAATCCGAGATCCAGTCCCCCTATCCTTGCAGCGACCAGATCGAAGTCGTCCGATGATATGG
Organism: Acidobacteriota bacterium; assembly: GCA_965219005.1. Classification (GTDB taxonomy): domain Bacteria; phylum Acidobacteriota; class UBA6911; order RPQK01; family JAJDTT01; genus CAUZIZ01. The sequence goes on from CBDCMS010000004.1 coordinate 3,226,530, forward strand.
GCTGCAACTCCAGGATACGACCGCCGACCTTTAGATAGGCAGTTTTTGGAGGTCCCTTGAAACGGAAGTTCCCCAGAATGGTGTAACCGGCGAACGAATTGGGCTTTATCAGATCGAACGCCTTGTATCTACCAGCTTCGTAGGAAGAGTTTTCCACCTCAATCAAGTGCCCTCGATGGGGGGTTCCCGCACTATCGACCACAACCAACCAAGGCGGCTGAACCGCGTCGAATGTGTCTCCAAGGTTGATGTAATTGAGGATGACGGTCTGGCCATCGGTGATCTCGATCGTGACGATTCGGGCGTCGGAGAGGTAAAGATGGTAGAGCGCTCCCTCGGACTGCGCCAGGACCGCCGGCATCGACCCAAGCACGGCGCTCAGAAGTAGGATTGGTCTCCACAAATCGAATCAGCCCTCCACTTCGATTCTACTGCATCGCTGGCTCGCGGGTGAAATCCCTCAACCGTCGATCCGGGCGGCATCCCTGTCGGTGAGCTCCATTCTGAACCTAATGCGGGGCCACGGCGTCTAGTCCTAAGAATCGAAAACAGTCGAGCAGACGCCATGAAAATCATCAAGCTTCTTGCAATTGTGCTCTTCCAGGGCTCGGCGCTGTGGGCGAGCGGGGCGGCGGTCATCGAAAGACATAGTCTGCCCATCCAGCCCAATGGGACGCTGGTCGTGCAGAATGATTTCGGCCGCATCCAGGTCAACGGCTGGGAAGAGAAGCACATCTATATCAGGGTTCGTAAGATCGCCCCGGGGAACAGACTCGAGCACATCGAGGTTGAGATTCGGCGCGATGACGATCTCATTCAGGTATCGACCCACTATCGGGAACACCAGAAAGAGTCGGCCTATCTGGAGATCCAGGTCCCTGAACAAATCAACGTTCAAGTCTGGGGAGCCCACCCGGCCATTGAGATCTATGGTGTCCAAGGCACGGTTCGGGCCTCGACGCTCACCGGTCTGATTACGGCAGAAGATTTGACCGCATCCACCTCCCTGCTGAGCCAGGGAGGGGACATTCACTACCGAGGCGCCTCCCAGCCCGCTGGTGACGTTCGATTGGAGTCCACCAGCGGGAATATCAACTGCGTTCTAAGGAACGACCTCAACATTCGGGGCTGGATTCACGCTGGAGGCAAAGCATCCTGGGGCCAGGAAGTTTCCTCGCAACAGGGATCGATCCAACGAGAAATCGGTGCGGGTGGCCCTCTCTTCTATGCCAACAGCCTCAAAGGGAATGTCCGGTGCGAGCTAAGCTCTCCCTCGAGCCATATCGCCGACGCGTCGGCACCAGTCACGCAGGTCTCACACCAGACCGACCCTGTCCCGGAGGAAGTGACAGCAACTTCTGAACGATCCTCTCCCTCCGATGCCGCCAGGGCGGAAAGCGTCACACCGAACACGCCAACTGAGGTGGCCTCGACCCAGTCTGAACCCGAGGCGGATAAGCCCGCTTTCGAGAGCGGATACGCCCTAAAAGTAAATGTGGACTGGATCTACCTCAATGTTTCGGTTCGCGATCGACGCAGCAATCGCACCATTCCCAACTTGCTGAAGGAGGATTTCCTGGTCCACGAGAACGGGTCTGAGCAGAAGATCGAGAAGTTTCAGACCTCGGAGACCCCTTTTCACCTTCTGCTCCTCCTTGACGTCAGCGGGAGCACTCGCTCCTACATGAGCATGATCAAGAAGGCCTCGATCGATTTCACGCGGGAGATCAACACCGATGATCGAATCGCGGTGGCCACCTTCAATTCCTACACTCGACTGATTCAGGACTTCACCAATGACCGCAACCGCGTCCGGCGATCCATCAACAGGATCCGCTCCGGCGGTGGAACTGCTTTCTACGACGCCTTGATGACCAGCGTGAGCGAGTACATGCAGGGCATCGAGGGACGGAAGGCGGTGGTTGTGTTCTCTGATGGCGTGGACAATCAGCTTACTGGCGACTACAGCAACGGCTCACGGACACGTTTTCAGGAGCTCTATCGAGAAATTCGTGAAGACGACGCGCTTATCTACACGATCTTTTTGAACACGGAGCGCGACGCGGGTCGATCTCGATCTGGAGGCGGTATCCTGGGCGACATTCTGAGAGGTCGAACTCCACCGATCATTCCTGGAAGCAGGAACAAGCGGGGCGTTTACGAAGAAGCCAGGCGACAACTCGACACCATAGCGGATCAGACGGGAGGCAGATCCTATTCACCTCGCCGAATCGGCGACCTGGCTCATGTGTATTCTGAAATCGCAGACGATCTCCGGCTCCAGTACACCCTTGCCTACAGCTCGACCAATGCCGTTCGTGACGGAAGCTGGAGAAAGATTCGAGTCAAGATCAAGGACCGACCCGACCTGCAGGCACGTACCCGGAGAGGATATTCGTCTCCATCTGGCGGAACCTCCAAAGGGTAGCCGATCGGATACAGCTGTCAAGGTTACAGGTCGTCGCTTCCGGGTCTTGGTTATCGAGGCCTGGCCACCCACGACTCCTTCACGACTCCTGATTTTTCCCCCTCAAGTTTGTTACAGACACAGCCGATATACTCTGGAAGCGGCCAAAGAGAGTATTGAGAGGCCATCTGTAAAGTGCATTTCACCAAGCTTTGGGCCTACCTGGGCATTAGCGCCCTCAGAAATCTCAGCGCCGCCATTTTACTGTTTCTACCCTTCTTGCTCGCCGAGGGCGGATGGTCCTCGCAGAAAATAGGGTGGGCTATCGGTCTATTCTTCTTTTCCTTCCTGGCCGTTCAGATCTTCGCCGGACACCTCGCCGACCGAATCGGAAACGTTCGGACAGCCTTGCTCGGTGCCGGCATCACGCTCTTGGCAGGATTCTGCTATCTGGGAGTTCTCTGGTTTCCCAACCTGGTCTTTCTCGCCCGCCTGCTCCATGGAGGAGGGAGCGCACTGATTCTGGCAGGTGCCCTGATCAATCTGGTACGTTCGGTGCCACAGGAGTTGAGAGGCCGCATGATGGGCTACTTCGGCCTGCCCGGATTTATCGTCCTGGGAGTGGGGCCTTCTCTGGCAGAGGGTCTGCTCGAATACACGGGCTTCGTCGGGGCCTTCACCACGATCGTGGTCGTCTCTCTGCTGATCGCATGGATCCTGCACAGGCTACCTCGTCCCCTGTCAACCACGAAAAGGGAGCCCTTTCTACGTGCGCTTCACGTCAACCTACCCCGGCTGAAACCCGTGCTCATCTTTTGCGCTTGTTTCGGCTTCTGTATCTCGATCTGGAGTAGCTTCCTGGCTCCAGCCGTAGCGGGAATCGGACCTGGAGCAGTTTCTGCCTTTGGCTTCGGATACGGCAGTGGAGCCCTGCTGACCCGGCTAGGTCTGAGCCAGTGGCTGGATACACACGACCGCCGCCTCCTCGCCATTTCGACCCTGGTCGTCTACGCCCTTGGGCTGGCCCTGATTCCGCAGAGCCCCAGCGTCTGGCATCTCGGAGTTGTGGGGCTCATCTGCGGGATGTGTCACGGGGTCTACTACCCGGCACTAAGTGCCCTGGCTTCTGAACGTTTTCATCCCTTGCATACCGGACAGGGAATGAGCCTCTACGCTGCCGCTTCCAGTCTGGGCTTCTTCGTAGGCCCGCCAGTGTGGGGCCTTCTCACCGACCTCACCAGTCACAAGCTGACCTTCGCCTCTTCAGGTCTACTGTTGGTTCTATCGGTGGTAACGTTTGTCGCCTTCGAATCCCAACAACTCACCTCGACCTTGGAGCCCGCCAGAACCCGAGCCCCCAGCGCACCCGGCGTCAATTAAAAGAGCGGCCTCGGTTGGAAGAAGAACTGAGACTTAAATAGTGAGCAGTGATGCAGTGAGCAGTGAGCAGTACCGGAATCAGCTGCAGTCAACAGAGCCGCGAACGACTTGACTCGTTAGCAGCATGCCCCCACGTTTCGAGGAGAGAGCTGGACAACAGCAGAATCCCCCCCTATCTCCGACCAAGGTTTCCTTTGGAATGGGGCCAGCGCTACTGGTGGCCGAACCAGGGTGAAACTTCTTGGCGAACGGAGAAAGCGGTGGGGAGACTGTCGGCTCACACACCGGGCTGACCGGCCGGCGCCAGGGGCAACCAACCGGTCAGCACCGATGCATGTAAGGGGCGGGAGCTAGGAGCCTGTCCGAGTAATGGTGTGGGTTGCGTTACAGGCGCCGTTGGTCCAGCTGCAAGGCGGGGCGACGCAGGCGATGCTCGGTCATCGTCGAGGAGCCCGAACACAGCAGATGGGCTGACGCCGCCTGTAACCCGTAGGGAGAATGGGGGTTGCGGACGATCTCTGCGTTCGTCGTCGTTGACGATGGCCAAGCATCGACTTCCTCCTCCTGCCTTGATCTCGCCTCGCAAGCCCCATTCTCGCAACCCGCACCATTACTCGGACAGGCTCCTAGGCGTCAGGAACATCCTTGGGAACGCTGAGGTATCCAGCGACTTGCTTCTTGTCGATCTTCGTGATCACCACTTCATAGGTCTTCTCTACACCCTTGACATAGAAGGAAACTGGTTCGTGGGCGTTCTGATGGCGCTTTCTGACCCACCTTCCATTGACCACCAGATCCAGATCGTAACGTTGCCGTTTCAAATCCACATCCTTCAGGCGCAGCGAAACCTCGCGTACCTTGACGTAGCCCGCCTTTTCGTGGAGCTCGAAATCGTATCGGTCCCTCTTCAACGACTCAGCAACCCGGGAGAGACGAGATTGGGTATCGTTCAGGCCCTGATCCAAGCCCGCGATCTTCTGCTCGGCGCTTCCGATGCTGGCTCGATTCGCAGAGGAAGCCTCCCGCACGTCGGCAAGACCCGAATTGACCAGGGCAACTTCGTTCTTGATCCCCTCAGTCTGTCCCTGCAACTCCTGCAACTGCGAGCGGTCCGCCTTCTTCAGCGAGACGGCTTCCAGTTCCCTGCCCTGCTGCTGCTGCTCGGATTTCAAGTCTGAAACCTGTCCTCCATGTTGCTTGAGCGTCCCTTGATGTTGCTTGAGCTTCTGGCCATGAGTGCTGATTTTCGATCCACTCTGCTCCATCTCCTTTTGCAGGCCTTCAATCTTCTCCCCCGAGACCTGGAGATTCTCGGAGACCTCGCCTAGCTGGGTCTGGCTCTCGACCAGGCGGACACCCAGATCATCGATCTGTTGCTGAGCCTGCCACAGAAGAAATCCAAGGGCCGCCATGCCAATCCCAAAGAGGGCAAGGAGGGGCCAGGTCTTCGTCCCACCGCCTTCAGGCTTGGAGACAGCCCGAGCCGATTTACGACCTTCACCGACGGCGGCAAACAAGGGATCCCGATAGCTTTTGATCTCATCTGGTACGTTCATGTCATCTCCCGGTTTAGTTCACCCGATCCCACCTGGGATCCGGGTGTAAGCCCAACAGAGTTACTGCTCTCATAGATAGAACAGCACCCTCAAAGGTTCATCACGGGTTCACGAACCCTGCACGCCTCGCTCCGAGCTGTCGGGATACTTGTTCTCTACCTGAGAATCGCCCTCTTTGGCGGGTCGCTCGCCGCCCTTTGTCCGGCTCAACTTGCCGCGCTTCTCAAGCCCACTTCTTGCGCTGGCTCATGGTAGAATTGACAGTCATGGGACGGGGCGCATGAGAACTAGCCTGGTGATGATCCTCGTTGCCATCGGCCTACCTGCTCTGATCTTTTACAGTGTCTTTTTTTCGAGTCCTGCCTCTGCCCCCGAAGACATGGAAGCCACAGCTGAAATCCAACAAGAGCTTTCGGAACTCGTGGGAGAAGACTATCGAGTACACCAGGTGCACGGGGGGACTGAGCTGGTGACCCTGAGCATCGTGCTCGAACCTGAACCGGCCAACGAAGAAGAAGGGCACATGAGAAGCCTGAATGCTCTCTACGACGTCCAATCTCGAATCGGCCGCGAGCGGAGCATCCGCATCTTCGCCGGGCGAAAAGGAGACTCCGAGGGATTTCGCCCGCGCAGTCTGTTGTTTTTCTCATCGGTTTCGCAGAGATCCGAATTCCAGACTTTCGAGACACAGTAAACATGAAAAACACTCCACTTCACGCCGTCCACAAGGAGCTCGGAGCCCGAATGGTCGAGTTTGCGGGCTGGCACATGCCTGTTCAGTACAAGAGTGCCTTGGAAGAGCATCTTGCAGTGAGGTCCACAGTCGGCATTTTCGACGTCAGCCACATGGGTCAGATCGAAGTCTCGGGAAAGGATGCGCTGAGTCTGGTGCAGAAGATCACCTGCAACGACGTGGAGCGCTTGGCGGACGGTCAGGCCCAATACTCTGCTCTCCTCTATCCGAACGGCACCTTCGTGGATGACATCGTCCTCTACAGAATCCATGCCGAGCGAATTTTCATTTGTGTAAACGCCTCCAACCAGGAGAAGGATTTTCAGTGGATCCTCGAGCACCGGGAGGGAGAGGCTGAGGTCTGCGACCAAAGCGATCACTATGCTCAGTTCGCGGTCCAGGGGCCCAAGGCAGAAGCGCTTTTGACCCCCTTGATTGATGGGGACCTGGGCGAGCTCAAGTACTATTGGAGTTTCCAGGGGAAGATCACCGGGGTACCCGCCCTGATCTCAAGGACCGGATACACGGGCGAAGATGGGTTTGAAATCTACCTGGCTTCAAATCAGGCCGAGTCCGTCTGGAGGGCGATCCTGGAAGAGGGAGAGTCCCTTGGGATCACGCCGGTCGGCCTGGCAGCCCGCAACACCCTACGGCTGGAAGTTCGTTACCCCCTCTATGGAAACGATATCGATCAAACAACCAATCCCTGGGAAGCAGGTCTTGGCTGGATCGTGAAACTCGATAGCGCCGACTTTGTCGGGAAGGAAGCTCTGCTGAAGCTCAAGCAACAGGGTGCTTCCCGCAAGCTGGCGGGATTCGAACTCCTGGACCGCGGAATCGCCCGAGATCACTACCCCGTTTGGCTGAATTCGAAGCGGGTCGGCGAAGTGGCGAGCGGCAGCTATGCGCCTTCTCTAGGAAAGAGTATCGGACTCGCCTATCTGCCTGCAGAGCACGCCAAACCAGGCCAGCTGATCGAAATAGAAGTGCGGGCAAAGCAGCTGCGTGCCGAGGTAGTATCAGGCCCATTTTATCAGCGCGCCTGAATCCTGTTGATCCACACAGAGAACTAGGATAAAAGGAACCTCTTATCGGTAGGGGGTTTGTTTGAATTGAGGGAAAACCATCTCATCACGAAACTCGATCCCGCATCGGGCCGCCGGCGTCCGACTGCCTTTCAGTCGCACGCCTACCCAGAAGTTCAAACCCCCATCAGAACCACGACGGAGGTGGCATGAGCGTCCCAGATAATGTCAAATACACCAGTGAACATGAGTGGATTTCGGTGGAGAGTGACGTAGCTACCGTCGGGATAACCGACCACGCCCAGAGTGAGCTGGGCGATGTGGTTTACGTCGAGTTGCCCGCCGCAGGCACCTCCCTGAAGGCTAAGGCCTCCTTCGGGACAGTTGAATCAGTGAAGGCCCTTTCCGACCTCTACAGTCCAGTTTCCGGCGAAGTAGAGCTCGTCAACGAAGCGCTGGAAGATGCCCCGGAGCTGGTAAACGAGGATCCCTATGGGAAGGGATGGATGATCCAAATTCGAATCGAGAACCCCGCCGAGTTGGAAGGTCTGATGTCGGCGGATGCCTATCGTGAGTATCTGGAAGCAGAATCCAGAGAGCACGGGGAGGAGTGATCCGTGCGCTATGTCTCTCTAACAGCGGAGGAACGGAGAGAGATGCTCGAGGCCATCGGAGTCGAGCGGACCTCGGATCTCTTTCACTCGATCCCAGAGGGCGTACGATTGGAACGCGATCTAGACATCCCAAACGCCATACCCGAAACCTCCCTCTTGGAGTACTTCAAATCTCTGGGTAAGAAGAATGCTTCCACCGAGGACTACAGCTACTTCCTGGGAGCGGGCGCCTACAATCATTTCATCCCCACCATAATTGATTCCATAATCTCCCGGGCCGAGTTCTACACCGCCTACACCCCTTATCAGCCCGAGGTCTGCCAGGGCACTCTTCAGGCGATGTTCGAATACCAGACGCTGATCACCCAGCTCACCGGCATGGAGGTTGCCAACAGCAGTCTCTACGATGGAAGCAGCTCACTGGCCGAGGCTGCCCTGATGGCTGCACGCGTCACCAAGAAGGACCAGATCCTCATACCTGCCAGTCTCCATCCGCGGTACGAGAAGGTCGTGAGGACCTATTCCGCGAACCATCTTCGAGTCGACGCGATCCCGCTTTCGACGAGGGGGACAATCGATCTACTTCGGCTCGAAGCGGAACTCAGCGATCAATCGGCAGCTGTGGTCGTGCAATCCCCAAATTTCTTCGGCGTCATCGAAGACATCCAGGAGATCGCAGATTTAGCCCACAAAAAAGGGGCCCTGGTGATTGTCGTCGTGGTCGAGGGTCTTTCGCTTGGACTCCTGAAAGCTCCCGGGGAAGTCGGCGCCGACATCGTCGTGGGGGAAGGCCAATCTTTCGGAATCCCGCTCGGCTTTGGGGGACCTTACCTGGGTTTCTTCGCCACTCGGGACCGCTTCAAGCGACAAATGCCAGGACGACTGGTGGGCCAGACGGTCGACGATCAGGAGCGGGTGGGATACGTCCTGACCCTGGCAACACGGGAGCAACATATCCGCAGGCAGAAGGCCACATCCAATATCTGTACCAACCAGGGCCTGTGCGCTCTCATCGCCGCCATTTTCCTGTGCACTCTGGGGAAACAGGGCGTCCGGGAGCTGGCTGAGCAAAATCTGAAAGCGGCCCATTTTTTGCGAAAACAGCTCCAGGATCATCAGGTCTTCTCTGGGCCCGTCTTCAACGAGGTGGTCTTGAGGACGGATGACCCCGACGAGCTGAATCGGCGTCTGTTCGAAGAGTCCATTGTGGGAGGACTGAACCTGGGCCGCTACTTTCCCGATCGGTCCGACCAGCTGTTGGTCTGTGTTACCGAGCGCAATTCACGCGCGCAGATCGAACGTTTCGTCCAGGTATTCCAGGAAGTTCAGGTTTTGGCATGAGCCGTACGACGCAAGTCTTCAACATCGATGAGCCCCTGATTTTCGATCGATCCTCGGCTGGAAAAGCCGCTTATAGCCTTTCCCCGGTCGACTTCGACGATACGCCCGTTGAGGAAATCCTCGATTCCAGATATCTGCGGAAAGAGGTCACGGGCTTCCCGGAAGTGAGCGAGGTCGAGATCATCCGGCACTATACCCGGATGTCTACCTGGAACTACAACATTGATCTGGGGATGTATCCACTGGGCTCCTGCACCATGAAGTACAACCCCAAGCTGAACGAGAGAACGGCGCGGATTCCAGAGATAGCCGGCACTCATCCCCTTCAGGAAGAGGGACAGATTCAGGGCAACCTTGAGATCATTCATCGACTCCAGGAGTGTCTCCAGGAGCTGACGGGAATGGACGGGGTCACGCTCCAGCCTGCAGCCGGCTCCCAGGGTGAGCTCGCGGGAATCCTCATGATCCGAGCCCACCACGTTCGCCAGGGTAGGCCGCGAAAACACGTGTTGATTCCAGACTCCGCCCACGGCACGAATCCCGCCAGCGCCACGATTGCGGGCTATGAGGTCATCTCGATTCCCTCGGACAAGTCGGGACGCATCGATAGCCGGGCCCTGGATCGGGAAATGAACGAGGATGTGGCTTGTCTGATGCTGACCAACCCCAACACTCTGGGAATCTTCGAGCAAGATATCCAAGAGATCAGCCGAATTGTTCACAACCAGGGTGGACTGATCTACATGGACGGGGCCAATTTCAACGCGCTCATGGGGTATGCTCGGCCCGGAGACATGGGGATCGACATCCTCCACTTGAATCTACACAAGACGTTTTCCACTCCACATGGTGGTGGTGGACCGGGCTGTGGAGCCGTCGCTTGTAAGCAGGACCTGATCCCCTACCTTCCCTTGCCTGTCGTCGAAGAGGTAGAGGGTAGCTACCGCGCCGTTTACGAGCGCCCTGACTCCATCGGTCCTGTGCACGCCTTCTGGGGTAACTTCGGGATGGCCGTCCGAGCCCTGTGCTACATCCTCAGCTGTGGGCGTGAAGGGCTGAAGGAGATCACGGAAACGGCCGTTCTGAATGCCAATTATCTCCGTAGTCGCCTCAAGGAGCGCTTCCATCTGCCCTACCCTACCCCCTGTATGCACGAGGTCGTGCTCTCCGATAGACACCAGGAAAAACTGGGAGTCCGCACCCTCGATATTGCCAAACGACTGATCGATTACGGCTTCCACCCGCCAACGGTTTATTTCCCATTGATCGTCCCGGGCGCGATCATGATCGAGCCCTCGGAAAGTGAGGGAAAAGAGGAGCTCGACGCATTCGCGGACGCGATGATCGCGATCAGCCAAGAAGCTGAGCAGCAGCCCGAGTTGGTCCGTGAGGCACCGGTTCTGGCTAAGAGAAGCCGCCTCGACGAGACCCGCGCGGCCCGCTCAACGATCCTCCGCTGGAGTCCCTCCCTCGATCCGAAAGACGGTTCCTAGACCGAGACGCCCGATCAGGGCAGCTACTCAATCCAGCCCCTCGAATCCAAGTTCTTACACGCCGTGGCGGTGGTCTCCAGACCGCCGTTGGTCGAGCTAGGCTCGACGGCTCTACTTCGGCCTGGAGACCAAAGCTACTTAAGAAAGTCCGACCCGCAACCGACATATTTCTGGCGAGGTGTCGGTTTGTTGACGCTTTCCCGGGCACCTTAATTTTGAGAGAGGGGATCGCTTAAATCATTTTTTAGATCTTAAGAAACTCATTCTAAAAGGGTTAACATTTTCTTGGCGGCCTGCGTCAAAGTTTTGGCCCCCGACCTGCTTACCTACCCCTCGAACCCGCTCACACGGCGGAAGGGAAAAGGGATACGAAACAAGAGTTGTGCTGAAATTGGGAGGATGTGAGATGAGGAAGCTAGTTGGTACCGTCTTTTTTTGGTCGATTATTTGGTCAGATTGGTTCTTTCCCTTTGGGGGAGATATCTGGCCCTTCTAGATATTCGACTGCCTTCGGCTCAGGCCCCAGGTTTCAGCACAGCTGATAGCCGGGGCCTGTAGCCCGAAACCCCACCTGTTTCCGGGGTCGTTCTCCTGGCGGAACTGGCATGCTGCCAACACGGCGAACGGAGCCCCCGGTAGAGACAGAGGCTTGACCCTAGTGCCGATCACCCACTCCATCAAGGTCAAGCCTCTCTCTCCTCGTCTTACGACATCCTAACCTGAAACTGCATTTGGCTTTTCCTGAGGAACAAGGGTGTAACGCAATGATTCAGTGATCTTTTGGTCATAGAAGCCTGAAGCGCAAGCGAGGGGTTGGGAATCGGCAAGATCTTACTCAGGTCCCCAACCCCTCGCTCGCGCTTCAGGCTTCCATAGCTCGGGAAGTTTCTTTCTCAAATGGGGCCAGCGCCGCTGGGGGCTCCACTGATCAGCAAATAGTGCGCACTCCCGCCGCGCCTCCGGCTACCTGAGCGGACACGGTCAGCTGAACCCGCACCACAGTGGCCTCACACGCTGCCTTCTGTTAGCATCGCTCAGCCTACTTGGATACGGACAAAGAGTACCCGTTTCGGAGGTAGCAAGAGTCGCTACATCCTCTTCAGAGAGCGAGCTTTGAGAGAAGACGAGGACTTATTTCCCAGGGACGCTTCTTGTCCTTCAGCCGGCCTCATCACCGACATCACTCAATCAACGGAATCTAATCCAACCCAACTCCGTTGCTCAGACAGGAGATATCGATGGAATCGCAGCAAAACAAAGACTATCCACCTCGAACGCCCCCGCCAGAGACCTCTGAGCTCCTCCTGAATGCATCGACGATCGAAGTGATCCGCGCGGTTTCCTCAGGCCGGGCGCCCCGCTGTGCGCTGTTCGATTTCGATGGCACCTTGAGCCTCATCCGGGAAGGCTGGCTCGAGGTGATGATCGTCATGATGGTGGAGGTTCTGCAGCAGACTGGCACCCAGGAAACGGAAGCAGACCTCACTCGTCTGACCACGGAGTTCGTCAAGGAACTAACAGGACGACAGACGATCTACCAGATGATCAACCTGGCGGAAGAGGTGGCGGCTCGCGGCACCAAGCCTCAGGATCCACAAACCTACAAGAAGGAATACCTGGAGCGTCTGATGCGGAAGATTCGGGGTCGAAGAGAGAACCTACGCAGCGGAGCTCAGGAACCCGAGGAAATGCTCGTTCCATTTGCGCGGGAGGCCCTGGAGGGTTTGAGAACCCGGGGCGTCGATCTATACCTTGCCAGCGGAACCGATGAAGAATACGTCCGGGAAGAGGTGGAACTGCTTGGTCTCGAGGTTTTCTTCGGTGATGAAATCTACGGTGCTGTGACGGACTACAAGAGCTCTTCGAAGCGGTTGGTGATTGAAAGGATTCTGAGTGAGAACGAGATCGATGGTTCCGTCCTGATTGGCTTCGGCGACGGCTATGTAGAGATAGAAAACGTCAAGTCGGTTGGCGGTACCAGCGTGGCCCTTGCGACTGATGAGGCGGGACGAAGCGGCCGGCCCGACCCCTGGAAACGAGACCGACTGATCCAGGCCGGTGCAGATTTCGTCATTCCTGATTTTCGAGACTACGAAGCGTTGTTTCGTTACCTCTGGAGGGAAAGCTAGAAAGAGTGCCTTTTCCCAGCTTTGACCGAACTCAGTTGAAGCTCCTGCCTCTCGAGGAGCGTGACCATGATCTGCGTCACCAGGCGGTCCTGAAACAACCCAAGGGACCGCGCCTTCCCTTCGAACATCCGGCGCTGTCTGTCCTGGCGGAGAGAATCGTTGAGGCCGCCAACTCGAATCGGGCCGTGATCTTCGCTTGCGGCGCCCACGTCTTGAGGGAAGGCAATGCGCCGCTCTTGATCGACCTGATGGAGCGTGGACTGCTTCGGCACATCGCCCTCAACGGTGCCGGGGCCATCCATGACTTCGAGATGGCTTTGATCGGCGAGACCTGTGAGAGTGTGGCCCGCTACATCAAGCAAGGTCAGTTCGGACTGTGGACCGAAACCGGGCAGATCAATCAAGCGGCTGCCGAGGGACACCGAGACGGTATCGGCCTGGGCGAGGCGATTGGCCGCATGATTGAAGACAGCAGCTTCGACTTTCGCAGCGACAGCCTCCTCGCGTCGGGATATCGCTTGGGCGTGCCAGTGACCGTCCACGTATCGATCGGTCAGGACATCATCCACGAACATCCCAATTTTGATGGGGCAGCAACCGGAGCGACTTCCTTCACTGACTTCTTGATCTTCACGCAGTCAGTCACGGAGCTGGAAAGAGGCGTATTCTTGAACATCGGTTCGGCGGTCATGGGCCCGGAGATTTATCTCAAAGCCCTGGCGATGACCCGAAACGTGGCGTCCCAGCAGAATCGCACCATAAGTCGGTTCACCACCGGAGTATTCGACCTGGTAGAGCTGGGAGAAAAACTCTCCCAGGAAACATCCAAAGAGGATCCTCGCTACTATTTTCGCCCCTACAAGACGATTCTGGTCCGAACCGTAGCAGACGGTGGAGAGAGCTACTACGTCCAGGGTCGCCATCGCGAAACCATGCCCGCGCTCTATGACGAGATAATCTCCAAGCTCTAACAACGAACCGCCTAGAAATGACACCAGAGCGCCTGCAAGAATTGATCGCCGGATTCAGCTCCCGCCGGATCGCAGTCATCGGGGACTTCTTCCTGGACAAGTATCTCGACACCGACCCAAGGATCCTGGAACGAAGTGTCGAAAGCGGGCAGCCGGCGCACCAGGTCGTCGCCATTCGCTGTACCCCTGGGGCAGCCGGCACAATCGTCAACAACCTGGTGTCGCTCGGAACCGAGAGGGTCCATACGGTCGGAGCGATCGGCGAGGACGGCGAAGCTCACGACCTCCTGAAGGGTCTTCAACGTCTCGGTTGTAACACCTCAGGACTGCTGCAGTACCCCTTCCTGATGACTCCAACCTACCTCAAGCCCAGGGACATGACGGATACCAGTTTGGCGGGCGAGCACCACCGCTACGACACCAAAAACCGGAAGCCCACGGCTGACGAAGCTATCGAAGCGGTCATTGAGACCCTCGATCGGTTGCTGCCAGACATCGATGCTGTGGTCGTGGCCGACCAGGTTGAGGACGACGACTGTGGAATCATCACCTCCAGAATGCGTGAGACGCTTGCCGATCGGGCCGAGAGATGTCCAGAGGTAGTCTTTCTGGCGGATAGCCGGACACACATTCGGCTCTTCCGAAACCTCATCATCAAACCCAACCAGTTCGAGGCCGTAGATCATGCCAATCCGCTACCCGAGGAAAGAGTAGAGCTGGAAAGGGTGAAAGAGGCTCTGCCCGACCTCCGGGCCCAGAACGGAGCACCGGTCTACGTCACCCTGGGCGAGCGAGGCGCGCTCGTCACCGATCCGCAGCTGACGCTGGTGCCCGCTGTGAGGATCGAGGGACCTACCGATCCAACCGGAGCTGGGGACTCCACCTGTGCCGGAGCCGTGCTCGCCCTGGCCAGCGGCGCAACCCTTCCCGAGGCGGCACTGATCGCCAATCTGGTGGCCTCCCTTACCATTCAACAGCTGGCGATGACAGGGACAGTAAAGCCGGAGCAACTACCAGACCGGCTGGAACTGTGGCGCGATCAGAACAGGGTGTGAATGGCAATGCAGGGTCGCAAGTCACAGGTCACAAGTCGCAGGTCTCTTCAGATCCAACATGGCGCGGTGCCCGAACAACTCACGACGGGCAGACGCCTGCAGGGGCCTGGCGGGCGGTCCTTCCGACTTTGTGACCTGTGACTTGCGGCCTACGACCTGCGACCTGTAATCTGCAACCTGTAACCTGCGACCTCAGAAGGGCCGTGACTGATGCGAAACATGTTCCGACATCCCAGACTGAGTTTGATGATGTTTTTCCAGTACGCGATCTGGGGAGCTTGGGCTCCGGCCTTGGCAGGCTATCTGGAGGCTCGGCTTGGATTTACGGGGTGGGGATTGGGACTTATTTATGCCGCTTTTCCGCTCGCCAATCTGTTGTCCCCCTTCACTGCCGGACAGGTAGCTGACCGCTGGCTACCCACTCAGAAGGCACTGGCTTTATTCCAACTGTTGGGAGGAGTCCTGCTGCTGTCGATGGCATTCACCTCCACACTCACTCCGATGCTTGCCCTGATGTTCCTCTACTGCCTTGTCTTTGCTCCCACATTGGCACTGACCAACGCTCTTGCATTTCAGCATCTGGAGGATGGGCAGAGAGATTTTGGTCCGGTTCGTGTCTGGGGAACGATTGGCTGGATCGTGGCCAACTGGATTCTCACCTTGCTGCGGGTCAACTACGACACCGAGGCTGCCGGATACATCGACGCCTTTGTACTAGCGGGAGTGTTCTCCTTGGCGATGGCCGTCTTTTCGCTGAGGCTGCCTCATACCCCGCCCTCCAGGGAGGCGGCTGATCCACTGGCCTTTCGGCGTGCCCTGGCCCTTCTCCGTGATCGGAACTACCTCTATTTCTTTCTAATTGCCTTCGTGGTGGCAACCGAACTACAACTGTACTACGTCCTGACGTTTCCCTATCTTCAGACGATCGGACCCGCTGTAGGCATCACTTCAGAGAACCTGCCAGCCTGGATGACGATTGGTCAGATCGCCGAGATCCTCACCATGGCAGCCCTGCTTCCCTACGCCCTCTCGCGGTGGGGAGTGCGCAGATCGATGCTGCTTGGAATTCTGGCCTG
Source organism: Acidobacteriota bacterium (assembly GCA_965219005.1). Lineage (GTDB taxonomy): Bacteria > Acidobacteriota > UBA6911 > RPQK01 > JAJDTT01 > CAUZIZ01. Next base: position 3,242,310 of record CBDCMS010000004.1, read on the forward strand.
GCCCGTCCGCTACGTCATATTCGCCCTGGCCTGGACGCTCCACGAAACCACTCCAGCCGTGATCTGGGTCGCGATCGCCTCCCTGGCTCTGCACGGTTTCTGCTATGTCTTCTTTTTCGTCGTAGCTTTCATCTACACGGACATGGTTGCGCCGCGAGACATTCGGACTTCGGCCCAGTCCCTCATCAACGTGGCGGTGCTGGGGATCGGCCTCTTTGGCGGGAGTCTGTTCGCGGGTTGGCTGAAAGAGGTATGCACCTCAGGGGAGATCACCGATTACGGTATTGTCTTTGCAGTTCCCGCACTGCTCACGACGCTCTGCGCAGTGATCTTCTGGGCCGTGTTCCGGGAACCCGAAGCTGCTGAAGCGACGTCCTAGCAGATTCCAAGGGACAAGGCAGGCAGATTCCAAGAAAAAAAATCTCAATGCCCAAGCATCAACAGTGGTGAGCAGCGCTCAGTCCAGGGTCCATGTGTAGCCGGATTCAGCTAGTTTCCATCCGGCCGGATGAAATAGACATACTCGTTGGTGTCCCGCCCCTTGTAGATGATGCTGTACACCGCCATCACCTCATTGGGAACGTCGTCGTCGTATTTGTTGATGATGCAGTTCTGACTGTACCCGTCGGGCTTCTCGGTATCGCCACTGACGATGATTCCCTTCCCCCATCTCTCACCGTCATCCGACTGATAGAGAACGAAGCGATGGCCCCCGTCTTTGCCGTGGCCCGATCTTCCCTGTAGGTAGTACTTGCCGCTGAGATAGGCCAGCTCCGGGTCCCGGATCATCTTGTCCATGTAGGCCTTCTGCTGAGGGTCCCAGGTGTGGCCCTCGTCCTTGCTGATGCAATAGTAGAAATGCTGCTCGTCCTTCTCGGTGTAGGCGCCGGCGAGTAATTGGCCGTCTGCCATGATGGTCATGGTGCCATACCACTTGTCGTTGTCCAGACTCATGGCGCTCCGCTTGCTCCAGCTGCGTCCGTCGTCTGTGCTGACGTAAAGGACGTGGGGACCAGCGCTGCTGTCGACCATGACGTAGTTGGTCTCGCCCGCCACCGCCGTGGAACAGGGATATCCGGTAAAATCTCCATCCAGGGTCTCGTAGGCCGTCCAGGTCGCACCGTTGTCGTAGCTCTTGATGGTTCCCAGCCGGATCCTGATGGCGCTTCCGCCGCCTCTGAAGTGGGTGAGGAACAGGATGATGGTTCCCTTCTCTGTGACCAGGCCCTCCTCCACCCAGACGGGATACTTCTGGTCTTTCGCGTAGGCATCGAAGCTGTACTGCACCTTGTTGTGGCGCTTCCAGGTCCTACCGCCATCCCTGCTGAGGGCGTATTCGCTCCAGCCATCCAGATTGTGGTCGCTGGTGTTGGTATGGAACGCCGCGATGTAGCCGTTGGGATACTCCAGACAGACCGGACCTCCATGGGAGCATCTCCCTGGGGCGTCGTTCTCGAAGTCGGCGATGATGTCGCCGAAGATGTCATCCCCCAGCTGGGTGGAGGGGTCGTGGTCGTAGATCACTGCACCATCGATTCGATGGTACTGGGTCGAGTCCTGCTGGCCCATCAAGTCCTGCATGCCCACCACAAGGGTTCCGACAACCAGAATCGCGCCCAAGGCAATCGTATTCTTTGGCTTCATTGTCTTGCTCCTCTCCTCTATTGATCTCTCCCAGTCTTGCTCTCCGGAGAGTTCCATCTACCTAGAACGTCAGCCCCGAACTCGCCTCAGATACTCAGGTAGCAACGCCGAGATACACATACAAGGTGGCCGCCAGCAGGCTCAAGATGCTGCGGACGGCATGCAGAGAACCCCACCCCTTCGGAGGAGTGCCATTCCGTCTCAGCCGTCGTCCGATCGCGCTCGGGATCCAGCAACTGTTTGTTGGTGCTCATGATGACCAGGAATGTGAAGGGCACCACCAGGTTGATGTAGATGGCTGCACCAGCGAAAAGGGAGCACGTCAGAATGGAGATGATTTCCAGAATAGGCATTCCCTGCGGCGAGATCTTACCACGTCAACAGCAGCCAGCACAGCCATCTCTTTCTTCTTCCGCGTTCTCCGCCGCCCAGGGTCCGCAAGGCGCTTCCCGATGAGGTGAAGCCCGTCTAACGGCACTGGGTGGATGCCGGTTGAGCCTGCTCCGTCCCTGAAGGTCAGTACCGCCGCAGCTAGCGCCGAAACGTTCAGGGATTCTGAGATACTCGTGGTTTCATGGGAGCCTGAAGCTTCGACACTCTCTTCGCCCTAACAGCGCCTTGGAAACACCTCCGCAGGTGGAAGTGAAGAAGATCCACCAACGGCGGTAGGAGCCGCAGCACACTTCTCAGCAGAGAGGGAAACCAACGGAGCTTATAGGTTGCGGGGGACATCGCCAGGGTCTTGGCGTCGTGGAGCAGAATCCTGCCGTCAATTGCCGCTAGCAAACGGTGCAGGCTAGACACAGAAAGGTGAAAGTTGATTTTTCGGTCGGTCCCAAAGCGAATGGAGCTCAAAGACCCGATGGACAGAGTCTCCGTCTCGTCATGCTGATCAAGGCTCACGACCAACGGTTCCCGGGACTCTCCGGACTCTCCCTCCCCCCTATACATGTTCCTGTTGCCGTAGTAGAATAACCTCAACCCGCTCGGAAAAATGCGGAATCAGTCCTCTATCGACCGCTTGTGTTTGTGCGAATGTCGCAAGACCAGACCTTAGACAATCCCACTCTCGCCTCTTGTTCATCGAGCTTCCGAGCCAATGCCCATAAAGGAGGTGCACCATGCGAGGAATCCGGATTACGGGATGGATGTTCATCGTCCTTCTGCACGCTGCCTGCACAGGGGATGTCAATAAAGCTCTCGTGGCAGCGGCGGCCGAGGGCGATGCTGCCGCAGTGCAAGCCCTACTAGACAAAGGAGCTGAGATCAATGCCAAGACAGAAGAGGGTGGAATAGCGCTGATTGTAGCCTCAGCGGGCGGGCATACAGAAACAGTGGAGGCCCTCATAAAGAAGGACGCGAAGGTTGATGCACAAGACAACGAGGGTCAGACCGCCCTGATGGTGGCCGCAGAGAACGGACGGCTTGAAGTCGTCCGGGCCTTGTTGGGAGGCAGCGCTGCGTTGGAAGCACAAGACAATCGGGGTAGGACGGCGTTGCTGTGGGCTGCCTTAGGAGGCCATACCGAGACGGTGCAAGCCTTGCTGACCTCGGGAGCCGAGATGGAAGCAGCGGATCGAGTCGGTGGGACGGCCTTGATCGTGGCCGTTGGAGAAGGTCACGTCGACGTGGTGCAGGCCCTGTTGGAAGCCGGAGCAAATGTCAATACCCAGACCAGTGATGGATCTCCGGCTTTGGCGTGGGCGGCACGAAAGGGTGACGCGGCGACGGTCGAGGCTCTGCTGGCCAAGGAAGCGGACATAGAGGCCAAAGACAACCTGGGCAAGACGGCCTTAACCTGGGCGTCGGAGGAAGGGCACACCGAAGTGGTCCAAGCTCTTTTGGTCAAAGGAGAGGCGCGCTGGCCGCGCTCGGCGCATTATTGGGTTAATGCGAAGGACAATGAGGGGTGGACCGCCCTGATGCATGGGGCCTCGAAGGGACACACCGGTACGGTGGAGGCCCTACTGGCTAAGGGAGGGGACGCAAATGAGAAGACCAAACAGGGTTGGACCACCTTACTGATCACTGCAGCGGAAGGACACACCGCCATTGTGGAGAGCCTTTTGGAAAAAGGTGCGGATGTGAATGCGAAGACCGAAGATGGTGGAACCGCTTTGATGCAGGGGGCATCGAAGGGACACACCAAGACCGTGCAGTCCCTCCTGGAGAACGGGGCAGATATCGGTGCGAAGACCGAAGATGGCGGGACTGTTTTGACGTTGGCCATACGAGAGGGTCAGAGCGACGCGGTGCGAACCTTGTTGGACGCGGGTGCGGAGGTAGATACAACCGACAACCGAGGCTGGACCGGTTTGATGTATGCGGCCTCGAAGGGTCACACAGACATCGCGCAGCTCCTACTGGACAAAGGGGCAGATATCAATGTGGCAACCGAGGATGGCTGGACACCTCTGAAGGTGGCCATCAGTGAAGGTCATTCTTCTACCGCCACATTGCTCAGTAAGGCAAGGGCCGCACAGTAAACATGGAGTTTGATCAGCCGCCATCGCCCCTGCTGCAAGCTGGACTCAGAAGGGTATCGAAGATGTCGGGGAGAGTCCTCTACGCCTAAGTACACTGGAACGTACTAAGTACCGCATTTCATAATTACGGTCACTAGTGTCCAATCATAAGTCAAATAGATTCAACTGGTTACATGAACCTCCCTGGTGATTCCTGTAATCGAAGCTGGTAAGTACTTGAATTAATGGGGTTTTCTCGAAAACAGTCAGGCTGAGAATCTGTAGAGTTGTGTAGAGGCTCAGCTCCAATTTCAGGCGTTTTTTCAGGTCCAATTTCAGGCGTTTTTTCAGGATGGCAACGAGGATATACACGGAGATGGCGATCCAGATCTGAGTTTTGACGGCGTTCGGAGAAGTCCCATAGAAGGCTTTGATGCGCAGGTGTTGCTTGATCCATTTGAAGAAAAGTTCCACGCGCCAGCGGCAACGGTACAGCTGGGCGACAGTGAGGGCAGTCAGGGAAAAGTTGTTGCTCAAGAAGACCAAGTGTTTTTGGGTCTCGGCGTCGTAGTAGCGGACTCGTCGGAGTTTGTCGGGGTACTTGTTGGCCGTGTAACGGCCGCTCAGGACCCCGGTTTGATCGCTTCTTAGCCCGATGCTCTTGTCGACACGATGGGAGTACAGACGGCGGAAATTCAGGCGCTGGTGGGCACGAATGATGAAGAAACCGGAACTCTGGTGCAGCCGATAAAGACGTGCGAAATCGAGATAGCCGCGATCCAGGATGTAAATGGAGCCGGGTTGGACCAGCAGATAGTCGAGGATATTGACGTCGTGAACCCGCCCCTCGGTGACCTCGACAAAGGTGGGGATGTTGCCACGTAAGTCGAGCAAAGTATGCAGTTTGATGGCTCCTTTGCGTTTGCGGAAGCGGGCCCAAGGGAACACCGAAAGACACAGATCGATGGTGGTGGAATCGAGCGCGTAGACCGTTTTTTCCAGTTCCACGGCAAAGGGCTCGCCTGCGTACAAAGTCCGTGCCTCTTGGATCAAGACTTGAGCGAAATCGGCATAAATGCGCCAATCCCGATTCTCGTTGGTATGGGCCAAAGAGCTGCGGGCCACGCGGCCTCGAATTCCCATGTGGTAGAGTCTGCCTGCAACCGAACCTAGCGTGGCTTCGATATCCCGCAGACTCTCGCGATAGGTCAACTGGGCGAAGACCATACACAGCCACTGCTTCCAGCAGGAGAAGTCTTTTATCTTGTACCTAAATTGAGCGATTGGTGGGCCAAGGGATGTCACACCTTTGAGCTAAGATGCTGACGGGTTAGGAGTTAGCGGTAGATGCGCTACCGAAAAGCTCCTAACCCAAAAGGTGAAACAACTATGAGCCACGATAGCATCCTTCCCTGTCATTCTGAGGGGTCTGTTTCCTGGATTATAGATGACGTGCAACCCACGTCGGAGACCTTAACCGGACGCGCCGGCCTGAGCCTGTTTGTCCGCTATGTGCGGAGCCGGGGTCTGTACCCCCACCTGGATCGGCTGTTTGGCTCCTTGCGCAAAAGCCGCAAGGGACAGCCGGTGACGGAGATCTTCAAACAGTTGCTGTGCTTCTTGCTGGACGGATCGAGCCGCCATCTGGTGTCCTTCGACGCCTTGAAGGAGGATCCGGGCTATGGGGGAGCGATCGAGACGAAGCCAGAGGCCTTGCTCTCCTCTCACGCCGTCAAGCGTTTTTTCGGCGGCTTTTCCATGTGGCGCATCTGGCTCTTTCGCCGACTCCTGCAGCAACTGTTTCTGTGGCGGCTGCGGTTGCAACAGCCGGCCCTGATCCTGCTGGGGATGGACACCATGGTGATGGACAACGACGAGGCCCCCCAGCGCCACGGCGTGGCGCCGACCTACAAGCGGGTCAAAGGGTTTCAGCCGCTTCAGGTCACCTGGGGCCGCTTGCTCATCGATGCCGTCTTTCGGGGAGGAGACAAGCATTCCAACCACGCCGACACGGCCCAGAAGACCCTGAGTCATCTGGTCCAGAAGATTCGCCGAAAGTACCGCTCCGACGTGCCGATGATCGTGCGTCTGGACGCCGGCTTTTTCGATCAAAAGCTGCTGAAGGTCTTGGAAGAACTCCAGGTCGGCTACATCGTCGCCGGCAAGCTCTATGGCGATGTGCAACAGTACATCTTGAAGCTGGAGGAAACGGCCTGGGGAGTCTCTCGCAACGGCGATCAGGAGTGGAGCTATGTGGAACTGGGAGACCGGCGGGGTAGCTGGAAGAAGTGCCGCCGGGCCCTGTTCTGCCGGCCGGCTTATGAGGACCGGCAGCGCCTTTTGGAGTTTGCCCGTCCCGATCAGATCCTGTACACCAATCTCGGTTGCGGCTCCGCCGTGGACGAGCAGCTAGGGCAAGCGGGGCTTGAGCGTTGGCTTCAAGCCGAGGCCATCCTGGAAGGCTATCATGGCCGCGGAGCCGACGAGTTGGTGCATCGAGCCCTGAAGGACTTTGCCTCACAAACTCTTCCGTTTAAGCGTTTTGCTGCCAACGCGGCCTATTACTACACGTTGCTCGTAGCCTTTTTCCTTTACGAGTGTTTCAAGGAAGATGTGTGCCAGCCCGTGGTACCGCTCAACTGCTACCCCACGACCTTACGCCGGCGGATCGTCGACGTGGCGGGGAAAATCGTGCGCCATGCCGGCCAGATCCTCCTGAAAGTCACAGCCGCCACCTGGAAGCAGCTTCAAATCGACCGGCTCTGGCAAAAGAGCGCCCACCCGCCGCCTTTCGCCTGGGTCTAAATCGCAAAAAACCAAAGCCTCCTTGCAGCCTCGCGGCCCCCGTGTGTCCAATATCGCCTCGGCTCAGGGTTTCTCCTCTTTTCGGGAGGGAAAATCGCCACCCTCCACCCTTCTGAGCTCACCCAGTACTCCCTCCCGTCGGAACTCGCATCTGGGCGACCTCCATCTTGCTAAAATGAGTAGAATCGCTCAATTTAGGTTGTAATCTCCTCGGTAGCGTTGAGCACAGAGTTGAAATTGATACCTGGGGACGCAATCCATCAGCTGGGCAAAGACGGTTCTGCGCATATCCATCTAGGCATCCTATCGGCTTGCAGGCCACAGGATTGGAGAACCGGGTCGGCACCTGCCACAGTTTCATATCAAAAAGTATCGAAAAAATTGGATTTCGATGTTAAAACAATTCTTACCAGTAACTTAGAGTTGTGCGATAGAACAACGTTTGGACACTAGTGAATTACGGTAAATTACGGTCACGTTTGCAGATGGGGCTTGTGAGGCGAGGTCAAGGCAGGAGGAGGAAGACGATGCTTGGCCATCTTCGACGACGACCAACGCAGAGATCGTCCACAACCCCCATCTGCCCTGCGGGTGGCGACGGGACGGGCCGATGGCTTTGTCGCTCCTCCTGGCAATACGCAAGGGTATGGCTTCGTCGTTGCTTCGCGCCCTCGACGCCGTCGCGCTCGCCACAAACGTGATCGTAATTCACTAGTGTCCAAACGTTGTTCTATCGCACAACTCTAAGTTACTGGTAAGAATTGTTTTAACATCGAAATCCAATTTTTTCGATACTTTTTGATATGAAACTGTGGCAGGTGCCGACCCGGTTCTCCAATCCTGTGGCCTGCAAGCCGATAGGATGCCTAGATGGATATGCGCAGAACCGTCTTTGCCCAGCTGATGGATTGCGTCCCCAGGTATCAATTTCAACTCTGTGCTCAACGCTACCGAGGAGATTACAAGATAAAAGACTTCTCCTGCTGGAAGCAGTGGCTGTGTATGGTCTTCGCCCAGCTGACCTATCGCGAGAGTCTGCGGGATATCGAAGCCACGCTAGGTTCGGTTGCAGGCAGACTCTACCACATGGGAATTCGAGGCCGCGTGGCCCGCAGCTCTTTGGCCCATACCAACGAGAATCGGGATTGGCGCATTTATGCCGATTTCGCTCAAGTCTTGATCCAAGAGGCACGGACTTTGTACGCAGGCGAGCCCTTTGCCGTGGAACTGGAAAAAACGGTCTACGCGCTCGATTCCACCACCATCGATCTGTGTCTTTCGGTGTTCCCTTGGGCCCGCTTCCGCAAACGCAAAGGAGCCATCAAACTGCATACTTTGCTCGACTTACGTGGCAACATCCCCACCTTTGTCGAGGTCACCGAGGGGCGGGTTCACGACGTCAATATCCTCGACTATCTGCTGGTCCAACCCGGCTCCATTTACATCCTGGATCGCGGCTATCTCGATTTCGCACGTCTTTATCGGCTGCACCAGAGTTCCGGTTTCTTCATCATTCGTGCCCACCAGCGCCTGAATTTCCGCCGTCTGTACTCCCATCGTGTCGACAAGAGCATCGGGCTAAGAAGCGATCAAACCGGGGTCCTGAGCGGCCGTTACACGGCCAACAAGTACCCCGACAAACTCCGACGAGTCCGCTACTACGACGCCGAGACCCAAAAACACTTGGTCTTCTTGAGCAACAACTTTTCCCTGACTGCCCTCACTGTCGCCCAGCTGTACCGTTGCCGCTGGCGCGTGGAACTTTTCTTCAAATGGATCAAGCAACACCTGCGCATCAAAGCCTTCTATGGGACTTCTCCGAACGCCGTCAAAACTCAGATCTGGATCGCCATCTCCGTGTATATCCTCGTTGCCATCCTGAAAAAACGCCTGAAATTGGAGCTGAGCCTCTACACAACTCTACAGATTCTCAGCCTGACTGTTTTCGAGAAAACCCCATTAATTCAAGTACTTACCAGCTTCGATTACAGGAATCACCAGGGAGGTTCATGTAACCAGTTGAATCTATTTGACTTATGATTGGACACTAGTGAATTACGATCACGTTTGTGGCGAGCGCGACGGCGTCGAGGGCGCGAAGCAACGACGAAGCCATACCCTTGCGTATTGCCAGGAGGAGCGACAAAGCCATCGGCCCGTCCCGTCGCCACCCGCAGGGCAGATGGGGGTTGTGGACGATCTCTGCGTTGGTCGTCGTCGAAGATGGCAAAGCATCGTCTTCCTCCTCCTGCCTTGACCTCGCCTCACAAGCCCCATCTGCAAACGTGACCGTAATTTCACTAGTGTCCAAACGTTGTTCTATCGCACAACTCTAAGTTACTGGTAAGAATTGTTTTAACATCGAAATCCAATTTTTTCGATACTTTTTGATATGAAACTGTGGCAGGTGCCGACCCGGTTCTCCAATCCTGTGGCCTGCAAGCCGATAGGATGCCTAGATGGATATGCGCAGAACCGTCTTTGCCCAGCTGATGGATTGCGTCCCCAGGTATCAATTTCAACTCTGTGCTCAACGCTACCGAGGAGATTACAAGATAAAAGACTTCTCCTGCTGGAAGCAGTGGCTGTGTATGGTCTTCGCCCAGCTGACCTATCGCGAGAGTCTGCGGGATATCGAAGCCACGCTAGGTTCGGTTGCAGGCAGACTCTACCACATGGGAATTCGAGGCCGCGTGGCCCGCAGCTCTTTGGCCCATACCAACGAGAATCGGGATTGGCGCATTTATGCCGATTTCGCTCAAGTCTTGATCCAAGAGGCACGGACTTTGTACGCAGGCGAGCCCTTTGCCGTGGAACTGGAAAAAACGGTCTACGCGCTCGATTCCACCACCATCGATCTGTGTCTTTCGGTGTTCCCTTGGGCCCGCTTCCGCAAACGCAAAGGAGCCATCAAACTGCATACTTTGCTCGACTTACGTGGCAACATCCCCACCTTTGTCGAGGTCACCGAGGGGCGGGTTCACGACGTCAATATCCTCGACTATCTGCTGGTCCAACCCGGCTCCATTTACATCCTGGATCGCGGCTATCTCGATTTCGCACGTCTTTATCGGCTGCACCAGAGTTCCGGTTTCTTCATCATTCGTGCCCACCAGCGCCTGAATTTCCGCCGTCTGTACTCCCATCGTGTCGACAAGAGCATCGGGCTAAGAAGCGATCAAACCGGGGTCCTGAGCGGCCGTTACACGGCCAACAAGTACCCCGACAAACTCCGACGAGTCCGCTACTACGACGCCGAGACCCAAAAACACTTGGTCTTCTTGAGCAACAACTTTTCCCTGACTGCCCTCACTGTCGCCCAGCTGTACCGTTGCCGCTGGCGCGTGGAACTTTTCTTCAAATGGATCAAGCAACACCTGCGCATCAAAGCCTTCTATGGGACTTCTCCGAACGCCGTCAAAACTCAGATCTGGATCGCCATCTCCGTGTATATCCTCGTTGCCATCCTGAAAAAACGCCTGAAATTGGAGCTGAGCCTCTACACAACTCTACAGATTCTCAGCCTGACTGTTTTCGAGAAAACCCCATTAATTCAAGTACTCACCAGCTTCGATTACAGGAATCACCAGGGAGGTTCATGTAACCAGTTGAATCTATTTGACTTATGATTGGACACTAGTGATCGTAATTATGAAATGCGGTACTTAGCAAAGGAGCTTGCCGTCCGGAAGCTCCAGGCGAAGCACTGCCCAGCCTGTTCTCTCAGTGGGTGCTGGGGGTGGAGTGTGAACCGAAAACCTTGGTGTCTTTACGGAGGATGAATAGCGGAAGATTATTTCCTTCTCTTGCAGAACCCACTAAGCGACGAATAGGCCAAATGAAAGAGAGACCGCTACCAAAGCCGCCGCACCCAAGACCGGTGCCTGCTCCTCCTCCACCCAGGCCACCTAGCTCACCTTCATGGGTTTGGGCTTAGCCTACTCGTCACACATAATGTCGGTACGATCGCCGTGGTGGGAACCGCAGGGAATCCGGTTGGGATCCTCTCAGAGCGAGATATTGTCCGCGGTGCCGTGGAGAGTGAGCAGCTGTGCGACCAAACCGTAGGTAAACTCATGACCCAAACTGTTATCGTCGCAAGCCCTCAGGATGACGTTTGGGTTGCGGCTCGCACAATGACTGAAAAGAGGTTTCGATATTTGCCGGTGGTGGACAAAGGTGAGCTAGTCGGCATCCTGTCGATCGGGGACGTGCTGAAGGCTCAGTGCGATGAATATGAAGGCGAGCTGGACACGCTACAGACCCAGGTTTTGCCAGATGAAGCTTAAGCCCCCTTTGGGGAATCCTACAGAAACGTATACTATAGAAACATCACCGCTGTTTACTTCTACTCCTCACGTTCTGATCAAACTCGACAGTTACCGAGATTCAGAGCGAGTAACGTTCGGCCGAGTTGCTGGAAGCCAAAGGCCCGATCGTCTGGTTGAATGGCGACCTGCCTGAGCGAGTCGAATTCGGCGGGGTTCATGGGAGTCGAAACCGGAGGCAAGTTCCCGAAGCGCGGGCACGATCCAGAAGATCCGGAACGCTCCTCTGCACACCGAACGCCGGCTCGATGGGGACCCGATACGGGACTGAGTCACCGTCTCGCAGCATTCGCCGAATTCTGCGCCAAACAGGCGCACCTCGGCGCGGCAGGCTACCAGCAATACCAGCTTTGTGGAGCGTCACAACCTGATCTTCCCTCACTGAGTTCCCGTTGCGCCCTGCCGCACTTCGGCTAGCTCTGGCAGGTCGTCCTCCGCTCCGTGCCAGATGCTCAGCAGCTCGGCATACGTGTCTTGCGCCCCCTGGGAGTCGCCGACCTTGGCCGCCGCGCGGGCCAACCCCAGCAATGACAAAGCTCTACGCGGCGCACGGTCAAGAGCCTGCTCGAACCGCTTTCGCGCCTCTTCGGGTCGGTCCAACTCGAGCAGCATCTCGCCGAATAACTCGTGCGCCGGCTTGACCGGATAGGGCGGACCATAGCCCAGACTCAACTTGCCTTCGGCGGCGACCGCAGACTGCATGACCTGCATGGCTCCCGCAACTTCCCCTTCCGCCAGTTGCACTAGCGCCTCTAACTCCAACGCCATCACGTCCGCGGCGCGCAAAGGGCCGACGTAGGCCATTCCCCCGGCGCCCGATTCCTGCTCGACTCGCTCACGCTCTTCGTCCAGGTAAGAACGCAGCCTCGCCAACCGCGTTTTGACCAGCGCAAGATCACCAGTCTTGACCCCACTCATCCCGAGGACGAACAGATCCTTCGCCACGGCCGCCGTCCGCAGGCCCGAGGTATCGATTTCAATCGAATCGGCCTGCCATTGGCGGCTCTCGACGCGGTAGTGTGAGCGCAGAGCTACGAGGTGCTGCCGAGTATGTTTCGAGCCGCTCTTCGCGGCATCCGCTTCGATGATGTCGAGCAGTTTGCGGGCTTCTTGATAGCGCCCTTGCTGCAAGTAGGCATATTCGAGCCACCATAGCGAATGATACTCGCGCTCATCAATGCCTAGTTTCTTGCGCTCGACGCGAGTTTCGCCGGCCTGCCAGGAATTCTCGTTCGACGCGACAGCTTCGTCCCACATGCCCAGCGAAACGAAAACGTGGGACGGCATGTGCAGGGCATGAGCAGCTGCCGGGGCGATCTTGGCGTAAACCCGCGCCGCCCGCAGGCCGATGGGAGCGTGGATCGGGTCGTCGTAGGAGTGGACCAGATAGTGCACGGCGCCGGGATGGAGAGGGTTCTTGGCGAATACGTCCTCGGCAATCGCGGCCGCCCGCATGTAGATGCGGAAGTCGCGATCGTCGTGCGAAGTGGCGAGGGTGGCAAGCGCATGAAGGGAGGCGGCTTCGAGATCATCGGGATACTTCTCGGCAATCTGCCGAATGGCTTCCAGGTAGGCGAAATCACGCTCTTCCTTGGTGCCCTCGCCATAGAGCACCTCGACCGCACGCAGGTAATCTTTCTCGCGCTCGGTGGGTGCCTTGGCCAGGCGCTCCTCGGGCGTGGGCGCCAGCCGCGCCAACACCTCGCGGGCGGCCTCAGCGTCTTGCTGCTCCCAGAGAGGATGGTTGTGCGTGAGCGCCTCGCCCCAATAGGCCATGGCGAAGTCGGGTTCGATACGATGTGCCTGCTGGAAAGCTTCGGCGGCATCTTCGAACTCGAAGCTGTGCAGCAGCAACGCGCCCTGGATGAAGTGCTCCTGCGCCTCGGGTGAGCCGGAGGTGGGAAAATCTATCTTTCCCAGCTCGGACCCCGACGGAGCCGAACGCTCCTGGCATCCGAACGAGACGAGTCCCCCTAGGCAAACAAGAACCGAGATGGCCAAGTGCGTTCGCTGTTTCTTGTTGATTCTAAACCTTGATCTAACTCTCAACTCTAGTTTCACTCATTGGTGCTTATGACCAATACCAGGAGATATACGGCAAAGAGCATACGTCGCCGGGCGACAAGGGGCTCTGCTTATCCCACCCAACGGCCAAGGATAGGATCAAGAAATAGGGCTGCACAGGGTTGCTTTTTATCACGTAGAGCGTCTACCCAGATGTCTACTCCTCAACTACCGAATAAACTCAAAACAATTCACTTAAGTCTTGTCGTTGATTATAGCAGCCAAGTGACGGCTAATGTGAGGCTTAGATCCAGTCCTGAACCCGGCTGTGTGGCGAATTGTCCTCGGAGATTTAGGCACGCCGCCGCACCGATATACCTTCCCCCTGGCTTCGCTGGAACAGAATGGCCATAAACAGTGTCAGAGTAGATCGCTCCTGACCGACCGCATAGAGTAAGGATGTGGCGCGGTGGTCTAAGGTTCGGCCTATCTGTTGCCGCCCCTTTCGTCTGGCGGTGCCTCAATAGCCGGACCATCACTCCGTTTCCACATCCTCCTCATCGAACCGGACAGGCGGAGCTACCGCATCCGGCTCTCGGACAAGACTCACGCCTTCACCCACGGCTCGCCGCGCCCAAGTTGGGTCAGGCGCACGAGCTCAAAGTGCCCGTAGAGGTGCGAGAGTGGATACGTCCCGCCCCTGCGTCCCCTGACCTGGTACTTGTGGCGCTGCCACCGGCGAAACCGCGGAGCGGTGTAGTTGTCCAGCGCCCGGTAGGCTCGGCTGGTCGTCCCTACCCGAGAGTAGTTCGCCCAGCCGCGCAGGGCGCGGTTCAACTGCTGCACCAACTCCGTGGTCTGACGCCAGTTCACCCAGCCACCGCTGAAGCGATAGCTGGGCTCAGCCTTCGCTTTCGCGTGCAATGCCCTCTGTAGTTTCTGAACCCTTTTCGGAGTTGATAGGTTGCCCAATCTCCTGGTCCCCTCACTACGTCCTGCATTCGTCTTGAACTAAGGCTCCTTCCCTCCACCGGCATTACCCGGCTTCCTCAGTACTACGGGCCTCTCCGCCACCCCCAGGCGCCCGGACTGTCCCTCACGGGCCTCCGGTTGGCCATCCCTGACCACGCCCAGGGGCTTCCCGTGTTGCGTGCGCTTCCCTGGTGTACATGCTGTCGCCACTACCCCGGCGCAGCGACTGGGTGCCTACTTCGCCCACTTCCCCAGCCGTATCAGCCTTCCCCGGTCTAGGAGCCGGGTCGGCCTGCGCATCGTCCTTTTCGAGGCTTGCTCAGCGTTCACTCGCGTTACGGCCTGCACACTCGCGCGGTCACCAATTCGTGACTCGCTTCACCAGAGGCTTCAACCATTTCGTTACCTCCATAGTTGCTCCGGTTGCTTCCGGCTGGAGCGGTTGCCGGGTGGGGCTTTCACCCACTGGGAAAGCGCCGCCTTACCACGGCGCACCCTAAAAGCGGACATTCAAGTTTCCCCTGGAAACGTCGAATGAACTACGCGGAGATTGCAGGGAACCAGAGGCTCCTTCCGCTCTGGAAATGCCTTCTAGCCCCGGCACTTCTCCGGCAGGGGCGATTCGTCTAAGTGGCTTAGATGATTGAAGCCACATAAGCCACATACCAGATCTTGAGTCTGTGGAGCGACAACGCGAGGTCTGACGAAGACTGACGACCTGTGCGTAACCTGCTCGATCTGGTGAGGGCTCGCTCGGTCACTGTCAGCGCGAGTAGCCGACTCAACGTGGAGCGATACGCCTCAGCATCTCATCGCCCGAGATGAACTCTCGACGCCGAGCCTGCTCCGCGGACTCAGTAAGGAACCTCTCCTGTGAATAGCGGACGCGGTTGACGTCGTACTGGATTGTCCCGCCCCTGGTGGTCCGAAAGACGACGCCCAAGCCAAAGAGTGGAGGGGAAGGAGATAGCTCTCCCCCAAAAGCGACTCGAACGGTTTCGTCAATGACCGGGGTGTCCTCAAGGATATCAAATGCGAAGGAGCTAGGGGGATTGGGCGAAACGTCGAAAATCCTGGGGGTCCGGATGTGCAGCGCGAACTCAGGGAAGCTCTCTGCATCGAAGAATTTGATATCGTTCGGGTTATTGGTGTTGATAAAAACATAATCCACGAGCTTGGGGAAAGAGACATCCATTTCAAAGACACCACCACCTGGGTCGGTCTGGTGAACCTCGGCCCATCCGTCCCCTCTACCCTGCACCTCGACGTTCCAGATTGAACTCTGATTTCCATTTCCACCAAACGTAACCCTAATCGGATCTATACTCTTGAGACTGAGCCAGACCAACTCGAGTTTCACGCGCACCGTTTCACCAGGCTTAGGGATGAACGGATCCTTCCACGTCACGACTGTGTCCGCGTTTCCCAGGTTTGGGGGGTCGCCTGTGGTGATAGCCACTCCTGTCTGTGAGACCGGCTTAAAAAAGGGATTCTCCTCAAAGGGAAATCCGGTCAAGCGGATGATGCCGCAAAACGGCCGTGACCCGGGTCCGAAAAAGCCTGCCGGAATGCACTGACGGGCGAAGTCCAGCACGGTCTCAACCGTTTCGAAGAAATTCGACCCCGCCGGGATTGTGGTAGCGCCAGCAAGAGACGACCGCTGCAACACCTAACCGCCAGGCCGCTCTATCGCGAACTCCGATTGGTTTCCCCGGGGATCAAGCTTTCCGATCGTGTTATTGTTCGAGGACGCGACAAAGCGAGGGAATTGTGCAACGGCCGGAAGCCCGGCCAAGAGCCAGATCCATAGCCCAACTAGTATCTCTTCTCTTTTCATGGTCGTTCTCCCTCAAGAAAAAGATCTGGCTGGTTTCGAGCGTTTTCAGGAATGTACTGTCAGCTGTAACCTATTGGTTCTAAAAGTACCTGGAAGGTTCAATCCGAGATTTAGTCCTTGGTGCTTGTGATTTGGAACTTGTTTGTATCTTGTACCTTGGAATTTCCTATAACGACAGGGGCCGGTTCACCAGGGCGCGCGACAAACAGCAGCTTTCCAACATCTCCCGGTCGGGCACTGTGCCCGTTCCTGGCTGGTCTAGAAGGGCGATTTTTGGAATACCGTTCTCTCGAAGCAGTTCCACTTGAGGTGAGCCCAAGTCTCTTTCGTAGAAACGACTGGTGGGGAAAAGATCAGCGGGATATGTGAAGTTTTCCAAGGTCGCGATGGCCGCGCTGGCACGAGTACCGATGGCGCTCTCCAACATGGATCCAATCCAACAGGGGATGCCTTCGTCCCTGCACAAATCGTGAATCTGCCTGGCGACTGTCAGTCCTCCTACCCGAGCAGGCTTGATATTGACGTAGCCACAACTCCCCAGCTCGATTGCCTTTCTCGTCTTTTCTTTTGAGGTAATGCTCTCGTCAAGGCAGATTGGAGTCTGGATCTCCCTCTGTAGCTTGGCATGATCCACCAGGTCATCATGAGCCAGCGGCTGTTCAATCATGGCCAGGTCGAACTCATCGATCCGCCGAAACATGTCGACGTCACTCAGTTGGTAGCCACTGTTGCAGTCGATATGAAAAGTCTGTGAAGGGAAGTGAGCTCTGACCTGCCGCAGCATCTCGAGGTCCCAACCAGGCCGGAACTTCAACTTGACGCGATTGAAGCCGGCCTCCACGGCACCCTCCAGTCCCCGGAGCAGGTCGTCTATAGAATCCATGATTCCGAAGTCCGCGCCCACCTCGACTGAAGAACGATTCCCGCCCAGCAGGCGATGGAGAGGCTGTCCTTTCTCCAGGGCGTGAAGAACCCACCAACCGATATCCAAGGAAGCCTTGGCAAACGGGTTGCCTTTGACAAAAGACAGGATCTGTTGCAGTTCCTCGCCGCTTCCGATCTCGCGGCCAATCAGCGACGGCGCCAGCCACTCACGGACGCAGTGAAACACACCTCGCGCCCACTCTGGGCTATATTGGGGAGCTGCAAAGGGTGTCGTCTCACTCCAGGCTTCCAGATCGCGACTCTCCATCCTCACCACCACAGAATCTATCGCGGCGTCCTCGCCATAGGCGGTCCGCCAGGGATAGATCAAGGGCATCGCAACATGGAAGACTTCGATCGTGTCGATACGCATGGAACAAAGAAAAACCCAGATGTCTCACGCCCAGTCTACAAGGACCGAGCGTGAACAATCCGGGTTTCTGACCCGATAGAATGGTTCGGGCTCAAGGGCGCTTCACTGCGTTAAGATTGGCAGCTTCACGCCTTTTTTCGTCGCGCATTCAATGAATTTGAAGAGTTGTTCGACCGCAAACTCCACTTCCTCTCCTGGGAGCGCCACGATGGCCCCGCCTCCTCCAAGAATGGCCCCTAGGACGGCCCCCTTCTTGCCACCGATCAGTGCCCCCAGGCCCCCCCCGACCCCGCCGCCTATGCCGGTCGTCAGTACATCTTTCTTGAGCCCACTCTCGGCTCTGAACTTCAAGGTGTTACAGTCGAGGAGATATGTCTCCTTCCCGAGAGCAAGCTCGGTCAGAGTCAACGACATCTCTGCTCGCCCTTTGACCCTCCCTGATTTCTTCGCCTCGCGGATGACAGCGGTCACGCGGCTCCCCTCACTAGCCAGCAGGTTTTCGCCGACGACAATGTCCTTCTCCAACACCATTTCAACCCTGTCACCCGACTGATTTGTCTTGCTGCTTACGGGTTCGTTCAGACGAACCTGCAGTTCGGTGCCAGAAGGGATCGCTGCCGTCTTGGGAGCAGGAGGCGCCTTGGGTGTAACGGAGTAAGCCTGACCACCGGGCGGAGCCGCCTCGTTGCCCCCAGCTCTGGGTTGAGATTCGTTCCCTCCGCCCGCTTGCGGATCCCGGGACGCGGTCGAATCGCCCTCTTTGTTGGACTGATCCAGAATGGCTAACAAGCGCTGTTCTTGAAGTAGCTCCTCGACGGTCCTACCTGGTGGTAGTTTCCGGTCCCCAAGTTCGCCCTGGTTCCGCTCCAGGTAAGCCTCCAGTAGTTGGGCTTCCTCATAAGTCAGCGCGTTGCCCTTGCGAATACTCTGGTAGAGCTCCTCCCGGTTATCCTCAGTGATCAAGGTTTGCTTTGGATCCTGCGGACAGGCTGCTGGACAGCCCGCGATCGCCAACACCAGTAACAGGCCGAGGATGCGTGACCAGACTCTGCGTCCCCTCGAGTGTCTGCCCCGGATCCCGACAAGACTAGTCAAACAATTAACGAATTGGGTCATCATAGGTTCTCCCTCCTTACTCGCGCGTCCATCGTGGACCTCCTTTGATGAAGCACGACGCCTCGTATAGAATTAGAATGATTACATCTTGACCAGAATGTTTACATCTTAACCGCATTTTAACCGCATTCCGTGGTGACAGAAAGGAAGAAGATGGAAAAGAGCCGACCTGTGAATTGCAAGGGTGCCTCTGGCTCACGACGTGCTTTCCTGAAACGATCGGCGGCAGCGGCCGTGGCCGCCGGTCTAGCCTCGAACCTGAGAGCTGGTTACGTCGATGGCAGCGAAACGATACGCATCGGGCTGGTAGGATGCGGCGGCAGGGGGACCGGAGCAGCAGCCCAGGCGCTGAGGGCAGACAACAAAACCCGATTGGTGGCGATGGCCGATGCATTCGCCGATCAACTGGACAAGAGCCTTACCAATCTTGGGCAATCAGAGGACGTGGCGAATCGGGTAGCCGTGCCCCGGGACCACCGTTTCGTGGGCTTCGACGCCTATCAGCAGCTGCTGTCCTCGGACGTGGACGTGGTCCTGCTAGCGACACCCACTCATTTTCGGCCAATTCACCTGAGGGCTTGTATCGAGGCCCGAAAACATGTCTTCGCTGAAAAGCCGGTGGCGGTGGACGCTCCTGGCATCCGATCGGTTCTAGCGTCTGCCGAGTTGGCCAAGCAGAAGAACCTTTCCCTCGTTTCTGGTCTCTGCTGGCGGTACGAGACCGGCATGCAGCGAACCATCAAGCAGATACACGAGGGCGCAGTGGGAGATCTATTTGCGGTCCAAAGCACCCGTTTCAACGGCTTTTCCCGGACGGTTGAGCGGAATCCGGACGATACCGACATGTATTGGCAGATGCGGAACTGGTACAACTTCACCTGGTTGTCCGGCGACTTCATCGTGGAACAGTTCGTCCACGAACTCGACAAGATCGCATGGCTGATGAAGGATCAGCACCCGATTAGCTGTGTCGCTACCGGCGGACGCCAAACCCGCGTCGGTGAAGTGAACGGAAACATCTATGACCACTTCAGTGCGGTATTCGAGTACGAAAATGGCGTGAAGTACTTCGCTGCCACGCGCCAGCAGCCACGGTGCAGCAGTGAGTTTGTCGACATCGTATTCGGTTCCCGAGGGCAGGCCAACCTGATGGAATACACCATAACCGGACAGGCTCCCTGGAACTGGCCCCACGACCGAACCGACATGCACCAACTCGAACACAATGTGATGTACGAAGCACTCCGCAAGGGTGAAGTGATCAACAACGGCGAGTACATGGCCAAGAGCACGCTGCTTGGCATCATGGCACGCATGTCGGCCTATACAGGAAAGACACTCACCTGGGAGGAGGCTCTCAATTCCCAGGAAAGCCTCTCACCGGAATCCTACGCTTGGGACGCAAAACCGCCCGCCAGTCCAGTGTCCATGCCGGGTGAGACGCTATTTGTTTGATTCCTCCCGGAAAGCACCTCCGAACTCCCTCTGCCCAGAATCTCCGGGCCCGCTGAGACCCGCTCTCTGCCGGCCGTGGCACTGTCTTCCAGACCCTTTCTGATCCCCCTTTCGTCAAGAAATGTCAGCTTGGACTATCCCCTTTACAATCTTTGGCGAACCTTTTTCCCCCCTGGCCCCTCTATATAGCAGAACCCAGGACATCAGCCGGCGATGCCAGGTCAGCGAAAGTTAAGTGATGGATCTAGAAGAGGTTAGAGGGATGAGTAGCAGCTACGAAATCGTGCATCTCAGTCCCCAGCTGACAATTGCAGCCGGTCTTTCCCGTCTTTGGGACTCAGACTAGATCGGTTCGCAAGATCGGCACTCTTACAGGCTTCCCAAGGAGTCTTCGGACGGGGAAATCGTGAGTTCGCCCGTTCGAATCGTCGCAGTTTCGAGTCGTCGCAGTTACGAATCGTCCAGACAGGTCCCTCCCGGATCTGCCGGACCAACCCAGGAACCCCAGTTTGGGGGAGGAGAATCGTCATGGCCACAAGAAATGTCACCGCCAAATTCTTAGCCACCAGCCTTTGCGCTCTTCTAGTCTGGAGCAATGTGTGGGCCGCCTGGCTCGACCCCGATCCGGTGCCACCGTTGTCTGTACTAGTCGAGGAATCCTATCTCGACCTTCTCGAGAGTGCGGATGAGTTCAACTTCTCCAAAAAGGAGCTGGACGGATTCAAGAAGCAGTTGAAAGCGGAAAGGAAGGCAGAGAAGGAAAAGTTGAAGAGCGAGGAGAAAAGCCTGAAGAAGGAGATAGAGGCTACCCGAGAACAGCTCACCGAGCTGAATCGATCGAAGTCTCGAGACACCCTGGACATGGGCCAGGAAAGGAGCGATCTGCACTGCCAGGTGCGAAACCTGGAGGAGCGTCTGCAGAAGAAGGAGTCGGAGCGCAAGCAGCTGCTGGCTGTCGGCTACGACAACAAGCTGGCCAAGCTGGAGCTCATCAAGGAGTGGCCGGCGAAGAAGCTTCAGATTGAAAACGACGTCGACTCGGCTCGGGCCCGGGAACGCCGCTACGGAGATGCCGAGGACATTGGAATTCGGGTAATAAAGGAAGGGCAGGAAGAAGATGTTCAGATCGGTCAGCGAGCGGTTCAGGAAATGAGATCCATGGGTGCCATGCCCCCGGAGGTTGACGATCCCGAAGTGACTGAATACGTGCAGCAGGTTGCGCAGCGTATCGCCGACCATTCAGACCTGACGGTTCCCCTCCAAGTGGGAGTGCTCGCCAGCGACGAGATCAATGCCTTCGCTTTGCCGGGAGGATTCCTCTTCGTGAATTCCGGCCTGATCGAGAAAGCTGAGACGGAATCGAAGCTGGCAGGGGTGCTGGCCCATGAGATTGCCCACGTCACGGCTCGGCATGGAGCTCGTCTGCAGAGGAAAGCCAGCCTCACCAGTATTCTGTACCAGGCAGCCCAGATGGCGTCGGTAATTCTGACCGGAGGCGCCGCCGGGATCGGGACCTACTACGCGTTGCAGTATGGATTCATGGGACTCGGAATGGTGTTGAATCTGACACTTCTGGGAGTCAGCCGTGATTTCGAACAAGAGGCGGATCAACTGGGTGCCCAGTACGCCTGGAATGCAGGATATGATCCCTCCGGCTTCATCACGTTCTTCGATAAGATGGCCAGCGAGAAGGGGTACGTCAAGTCGGCCAGCTTCTTCCGCACCCATCCGGCCTTTTATGAGAGGATCGTCGATACGTATGCCGAGATCAGCTACCTCCCGGTCAAGGACGAGGTGCTGGTTGACACCGAGGAGTTCCAGCAGGCCCAGGCAAGCCTGAAAAAGATCAGCGCGGAGTTCCCGGAGCCAAAGAATCGCCCGACCCTCCGCCGAACGCCGCAGTGCAGTGACCAGGAGCAGGAGATCGAGACCGCCAGCGCGGCCTGGTCCGCACCTTCCCAGGCCTCTGCCTGGTAGGAGATTGATCGGCGTCGCTACCTCGTTCAGTCGAGGTAGCTTCCGCAGAGATTCGGCCTCGTCGGCGCCGGTTCGCCAAGAAGCGACCTGGCACTGACGGGGCCGCTTCGGTTTGGTGTCCGGGTCGTAGCGGTGGTCTCCAGGCCGCCGTCCCTGCCTATCTCTAGCCAAAAATATTTGAAATTTTAGTTCCCATCGATTGCACGCTAACGATCGTTGCCTTGTTGCCCTGTGTAGGAGGCCGCTTCAGCGGCCTGGCGCGGAGCGCAATAGCCCCGGTGTTTACGCCGGGGTCAGCCGCCACACCACCCCTTCGGAAGGGCCTTTCAAGGTCCTTCTCGAGTTGCGGCTTTAGCCATTGGGGCCCTTCGGCCTGGCTGAAGCCTCTGTTCGAGAAGCCCGCTAAAGCAGGCTCCGGCATCCACCTGCTCGGCTACCCGGCCCTGAAAGGACCGGGCTATTGCGCTTCGCGCCAGACCGCTAAAGCGGCCTCCTTGAGAGCGACCCCTCAACCACCCCGGGGAGCCCCGCTGCCCTAGAGCCAAGAGTGGGCTATTGTCTTTTCGCCAACTTGACCAGTTCCTGAGCTGTCCGAATTATGGTCCCCACCGCACCGACGCTTCCAGACGAATGTGAGAGCAAAATTCTCAGAATGAGCGAGCTAGCAGCTAATATCAATACCTCTAGCAACCCTGACAGAGATGGCGACTCTCGCATGATCTTCTAGCGAATGAAGTTTCAGCTCAGAGCTGGAACTTTGGTCGAAAGCTCGCTTCACGCAGGTAACTGCATCACAATCTATCCATGACTTCAGACAACAGCTGGAGAGGGAAAGTGGGAAAGCTGACTCCAGCGGAGATTGATGCGTTCCTGTCAGGTAACCCCATTTGTCGACTGGGCTGCGTGGACGACGAAGGCTGGCCCTATGTGGTCCCGTGTTGGTTTGAGCACCGTGACAATGGCTTCTACATCAGCCCTCGGGCTCGTTCCGCCTGGGCCGGCTACCTTGAGCGCCGGCCGCAGGCCTGCCTTTGTATCGACGACTCGACCAGATACAACCGGCGCGTGCTGGTCAAAGGCGAGGCGACCGTCATCGAAAAGCCGAATACAGGCGGTGCCTGGGTAGAGATCGCACGGCGGATGTCGGTTCGCTACCTAGGGGAGCATGGCCCCAACTATCTGCAGCCCACTCTGTCGGAGCCCAGATGGCTTCTCTTCATACATCCCCTCAAGCAGACCAGCTGGCAGGGCGTCAACTGGGCTAGCAGATATAAGCACTCCGACTGGTAGTGCAGCCGACTGACGTCGAAGCAAAAGACTGCGCATACCAAGCCAGATTCGCCCGCGCGCTAGGTCGGTATGGGCTCACACGCCCCTGATCCTGACATTTCGCTAGAGATGAGGTACCCCGCCCTCCCTGAAACAAAGCGGCCCGCAAGGCGTAGTTAAACCGTTGAGTAAGCTCAGAGAGAGAGCCACCCTGAATCCGGCCTGGGGAGGAAGCCTAGCAGCCTGTCACAACGAAGGAGGAAGCAGCCAATGGACTTGAGGGACAAGAAGATACTCGCGCTGATGATGATGGCAGCTCTTCTGCACTCTCCCCTGTTTGCTCCGGTCGCTGCGGCGGATCATTCGGACTTCTCGGGTACCTGGGTCCTGAACGAGGATGAGAGCGACGCTCCACCTCAGTTTGGCGGCCCTGGGCGAGGCCGCGGTGGTGGTCGCGGAGGACCTGGCGGTCCACCGGGAGGGCCAGGCCCCGGCGGCAGGGACGGCCCCGGAGGGCGGAGAGGTCCTGGCGGTCCGCTGTACTCCAAAATGGTCATCAAACAGGATGGGAATAGCCTGGACCTGCTTCCCGCAGGCGAATCAGGAGACGGCCAACCGGAGCTATCCTTTGATATTGGAACCGGCCCCGAGGAGACTGAAACACCTCGAGGTCTTGTAACCCGAGAAGCTCGTTGGGAAGAGAGCGAGTTGGTCATTCATGAGCTCCGGGAACGGGAAACTCCTCGGGGGCCGATGACGATCGAACAGCAGCAGCGCTGGACTTTGTCCGAGGACGGAAAGAAACTGACTCAAGAGATAAAGACCCGGACTCCGATGCGAGACTTCGAGCTGTTCCGAGTGTTCGACAAAGAATGAGAATCCACTCTCAAAGAACCGGTCTAACGACCGGTCTCGCGTCAACCCCGCCTGCACGAAGTTCGGATTGGGGCACGCCACATCGATCCTCCGAGTCGGGATCGAAGAAACGCTTCGCCTACTGCTGCCAGGTGGCGTTGCTCTCCCTGGGCCTAGTAGCAGCTAGCTCCAGCAACGGAGACATCGTGGAACGCTCCCGTAAGGCGCTGGCGCTTAGAAAGGAACTGCTGACCCAGTACTCGGTCCAGGTTGAGAATCAGACGCTGATCGACGCGCCCTTCGGAAAACAAGATCTGGAGAGCTACGAAGTCCACTATCACGGAGATCCGGAACAGCTGCGAAGAGACGTGCTCAGTTCGACGCGCAATGGGGTACCGGTGGATCCCTCGGCAGGCGGGAGAGGCGGACGGGGCAGACGTTTTGGTAACTTCGCCCCCGAGCTACAGACCGACCTGCTCACGCTGGGGGATTTCCTGAGGAAACCAGAAGTCATCGGCCCCGCCCACCTGGATACTGGAGAGGCCATCGAGCTCAAGGTCAAGCCCAAGATATCAGGAATCCACGTAGAGCGAGGACGACTTTGGGTGGACCCGGAATCAGGGATGCCATTGCGGGTAGAGATGTGCTTTGGTATGGGATCCTTCATTACGGGTGTTGAGCTGATGCTGGAGTTGGACTGGGACTCTGAGAAGCCGATCACCATGCCCCTCTATCAAGAGGTCAAGATGAACAGGGAAGGTTTCGGGGGAGGCCGCGGTGGAGGCTTTGGGGGCGGACGACCAGGCCGTGGCGGCGGAGGATTTCCCGGTGGCGGCGGCGGATTTCCACGTGGGGGCGGCGGCGGTACGTTTCGACTGGAGACGTCAACACACTGGAGAGACTATCAGTGGGATCTCGAATTCAAAGGGGACTTCTTCAAGGTAGAAGAGCCACCCCCCCGAACCCGAAGACGACAAGCCGGGAATCGTAGGCCTCAACGGGATGAGGACCCCTTTCAGGAAATCCGAATTCAGACGCCTGGAGCACCGGCCAATGCCATGAGTTCGGAAATGGGACAGTCGGACGAAGTGATGATACTGGGTGCTTCCAATCGGGGAGAAATGGGACCCGGCATGAGTGAGGGCCAGATCATGGGTCGCCTCCTTGGTGGCCGGGGATTCGGCCGCGGGGGCGTTCGTGGAGCCCGCATTGGTTTCTCCCGAGCCAACCGGGTCCAGGGGAGTGTTAACGCCGGATTTTCCTCTTCAGCCCTGGACGCCAAGCCCTACTCTCTGGACGGTGGTGAAACCCCTGATCCCGACTACGTCTCGTGGAACAGCGGACTGTCACTCGGAGGACCGCTCCCGGGCTCTGACTCGACCTCGGGCATCTCCTTCTCCCGCCGTAGAAGATCGTTCTTCTTCGTCAACGTCGATACCAGCTGGGGTCAGCAGCTCCAGAGTCAATACGCATCCGTACCGACCGCTTTGGAGCGCGGGGGAGATTTCTCCCAGACAGCATACCGATCGGGCCCTCTTTCAGGGACGTCGGTCCAAATCTTCGATCCCAACTCGGGAGAGCCCTACCCCAATGCCCGCCTCTCCTCCGGTCAGATACATCCCACTGCCCTCTCCATGCTGGAGTTCGTACCGCTGCCCAACCGCATCGACCCGTTTCTCAACTTTCTCAACCAGCAGTCGCTGGACAACTCTCGGACTAGCGTCAACACTCGACTCTTTTATTCGCTGACCGAGTCCCTGCGCCTGAGTGGGGGTTACAACCTGAATCGGACCAAAGCGGACAACTTCAATGTTTTTCCCGACCTGGGAGGGACCCAGCGTGGCCGCGGCCAGAACGTTTCTCTGAGCCTCAATCAGACCTTCCGCCCCGGACTACTCCACAACCCGCGGGTGGTTTGGAACCGAAACCGGAACGAAAGCCTCAATCCCTTTGCCAACCAGCGTGACATCAGTGCAGATCTGGGAATCCAGAACACATCAGCAGATCCCGTCGACTACGGTCTACCGACCATCGAGTTCACCAACTACAGTTCCTTGAGGGACGGAAGTTCCTCTTTCAACGCACGCGAAACCAATACCCTCTCTGACTCAATTCGGTGGACCAAGGCAGGACATTTCTTTCGAGGCGGCGGAGAAGTCACTTGGAACCGATGGAATCGTCTGGACAATCCCCTCGGTGCTGGATCTCAAACCTTCGCGGGCGTGGCTACCAGCCTCTACAGCGAAGGCCTACCTGTCACTGGAACAGGGTATGACTTCGCCGATTTCCTGCTGGGTTCCGCTCAGAGCAGCCGCATCCAATATGGCAATACGGATCACTACCTGCGCAACCGCGAGGTGGCAATTTTCTTCAATGACAATTGGAGGATTCACTCACGGCTAACCGTGCAGTGGGGGGTGAGATATCAGTTTTTCGAACCCCTGGTTGAGCGCTACGACCGTCTGGCCAATCTCGATGTCGCGCCCGGATTCACTGCCGCGGAAACGGTCACCCCAGGCGATTCAGGGAGTTTCTTCGGAACTTTTCCCCGATCTCTGGTCGAGAGCGATCGCAACAACTTTGCTCCTCGAACTGCTCTCGCCTATCGGCTTCGTTCAGGCAAGACGCCCTCGGTACTGAGAGCAAACTACGGCGTCTTTTATCCCGATGAATCGTATGGCTTCTTTGCCAACGAACTGATATCCCAACCTCCTTTTGGGTTTGCCGTCCAGACAACGGTGTCCGGGAGGGACTTCCTCGACATCCAGTCGGCCTTCTCCGAGCAGTTCGCGGAAGACGTTCCCAATACCTATGCCGTGGATCCGAATTTTCGTCTTCCCACCGTGCAGACATGGAATCTATCCTGGCAGCAGACGCTTCCCCGCAACTTCTTCCTGAGCCTGGGTTACGCCGGGTCCCGGGGGACCGGTCTCGAATTGCAGCGGGCGCCGAATCGGCTGGTTGACGGCGAAGCCACAATCTCGGATACCGCTCAATTCCTATATCTGACGCCGGGAGCCTCCTCTGCCTTCCACGGTCTTCAGGTCCTGGCGATGCGCCGGATGAGGTCGGGATTCTCCCTGAACGCGCAGTATGAGTTCGGTAAATCCCTGGACAACGCTTCTACGCTGGCAGGAGGCAACCGGATCGTAGCCCAAAACGACGATGACCTCGACTCCGAATGGGGGCGCTCCAGTATCGACCAAAGGCACAGGCTTCGGCTGGGCTTGTTCTGGGAGCTTCCCTTCGGGGACCGACACCGCTGGTTTCGCAACGCCGGCGTATGGAAGACAATCTTGAGCAACTGGTTCGCCACTAGCAACTTTAGCGCCAGCAGCGGGCGGCCTTTCACAGCGCGAGTTCTGGGTAATCAGATCAACAACAGTGGCAGTGCTTCCCAGGCCAGCGAGAGGGCCAGCAGCACCGGCGAAGCCACAAGCCTCCCTTCGTCGCAGCGCAGCTCATCGGAGTGGTTCAACACCGCCGCCTTCCGACTTCCAGACTCAGGAACATTCGGCGACTCTGGCCGCAACACGATCGTGGGACCCGGGTCTTGGACACTGGACTTGAACCTGGTCCGATCTATTCCCCTGAAGAACGAAGGGCAGCGCATTCTGATCGTGATGACCTCCTCGAACTTGTTCAACCACGTCAATTACACAGGACTGGACACGGTGGTCAACTCCAGAGGATTCGGGCAGGTCACCTCCGTTGGGCAGACCCGGCGGATCCAACTCAGCTTTCGGTTCATGTTTTGAGCGGCCACACCTTCCCTTTGCTGAAATATACTGAGAGTCTGAAACAGCAACTAGTACCCTGTCAACTTCGAGATTGTGGGTTATGGACGAGTCATGGTGGTCGAGGTGAAGGCGCGCGGCCGTAGACATAGTTTGGCCTACATCGAGGACGCGCAACACAGAGATCGGCCGCCAGGGCCGTTCAGAACCTACAATTTCGAGGTTGACAGGGTACTAGGCCGGCGCCGAACCCCTCTACCGATGCACCTGGACCGAGAACTGTGATGAGAATGCTTGCGATCTTCATGTTCGGTCGGACACGAGCCACCAGACTCCTTGCCGGTGCCCTGCTTCTGATGTGCGCTCCCGCCCTGGCTCAGGAACCGCAGGTTGGTTTCAAAGTATCCGCCAATCTCATCCTGGTAGATGTCCGGATCGTGGATTCCGATGGGCGCCCCGTCAAGGGTCTGACCCGCGACGATTTCACACTGCTGGAAGAAGGACAGGTCCAAACAATCGATCACTTCCAGGAGATCTCTCTTCCCCTGACCTCGTCCCGGGTCGAAGTAGATCGTCCCGATCAGCTCACCCGCTCCCCGTCCATTGCTTCGGAACCCGACCAACCAATGGCTCCAGACAAAAGACTGTTGATTCTTTTCTTCAGCTTTTCCTCTGCAGATCTGCAGGATGCAGAAATGATGAAGAGGGCTGCTCACAAGTTCCTGCAAGAACAGTTGGACCCATCTGACTCGGTCGCAGTCCTGGCGTTCGACAATGGACTGGAAATGCTCACCGACTTCACGTCGGACCGGGTCATTCTGAGCCAGGCTATCGGAAGACTGACCAGCGGTGATCAGGGAATAGAGGCGTCTCTCCCCGAAGACGATCCCACTGAAGCTTCTTCAGATGGCGGATTCATCGCCGATGAAACCGAGTTCGCCCTCTTTGAGACCAACCAGCAATTGAGCGCGATTCAGGCGGTGGCAGATGCTTTCCGCGACGTTTCGGGGCGCAAGGCCCTGATCTACTTCTCGTCCGGCTTCAGCAGCCGCGGCATCGAGAACGACGACCAGATACGCTGGACGACGGACTTATGCAATCGCTCCAACATCAGCATCTATGCGGTCGACGCCAGAGGCCTGGTCGCCCTCTCCCCAGGAGGGGGGGCTCATCGGGCAGGAGGGGGAGGTACCGGAATCTACACCGGAAGGGCAGATCTGAACCAGATGGCCAGTCTGGTCCAGTCGAGGGAGACCCTTTATGCCCTAGCCGCCGATACCGGCGGATCCTCGCTGATGGACGACAACGATCTCTCCCAGATCTTTAGAATGGCCCGAGAGGATTCTAGCCACTACTATCTGATTGGCTACTATACTCCGGCGCCCCCGGCTGACGGGCGTTTTCGAAAAGTTGAGGTCCGCACTCGAATCAGTTATCCCAATCTGGCCTATCGAAGGGGCTACTACGCCGACAAGCCCTACCGAAACCTTACTCCTCCAGAGAGGGAGTTCAAACTGCTTCAAACCGTCATGGATGATGTGTCGGTTTCGGACTTTCCCCTTGAGATTTCTGCCGAATACTTCCCGGACGCATCCGGACGCTACCAGATTCCCATCTTGCTGGCCTTCAATCACCGACAATTGAAGGTTCTCTCAGGGGCCGACGCGCTCAACCTGGAAGTCATCATGCTGGCTCGAGATCCGCTGGCGCAAACGCAAGGGGGTGTCAGGGATACGGTGGAAATTCGCCCCCAGAAAGACCAACAATCGGACACCCGCTTTGTGTATCAGAACCTTCTGGTCCTGGACCCTGGCGAATATCAGCTGACTGCCTTTGTCAGGGACAACCGAACCGGCCTGATGTCCCGAGCGGTTCGGGCGTTGAAACTTCCACCCTTGGGTAGCTTCAGGCCCAGTTCGCTCGTTCTGGCGGGCGGCTGGAAAGCGCCTGACTCTCAATCAGGGTACCGGATCAAGAAGGGCAAGCACGTCACGATCGTGCAGAATCCCCTGGAGATACGGGACCGCGTCCTGATTCCTCGTGTCAGCGGGAAGTTCACCCGGCTGGAAACCCTGTATCTACATGGCAAGATTGCAGTCCAGGATGCTCAATCCGGAAGCTACCGGATTCTACTTCTCAACCACAAAGAGGAGCGCATCTTCGAGGGGCAGTGGACCAGATTCACGCCCGACAATAGCAGTCCGGCCAACATCAATGCCCGACTCCCATTAGATCAACTGCCTCACGGAAACTATCGGATGGTGCTGGAGGTGCGGCTTGAAGATGAAGAGACCCATCTCCTGGTCAGGGAGTTCACAGTCGTACCAGCCGGGGTCTAGCCCGCATTTCTCACCGCTGGTCTACTGCGTCGCCCCAAACATCCGTCCTGGCTGCGTTGCGCTCTGTCGGCCTCCTCGACGTACTGCACGAGTACGACTGCGGGGGCCTCGGTCGCAAGCCTTGCCAGGACGGCCCTTGCGGCGCCTCGCTACGACAAGCGATGAGAAATGAGGGCAAGTTCTCGGAGTTGCGCCTATCGCTTCGGGGCAATCAGCTTCAACGTATACGTAGCCACCAGCCGAACCAGCCGGCCCAGTGGATAGAGCACGCACAAAAACCTGGGCAACCTGAGGAAAACGATGTCTTTCTCGTTCAGCGAGGTAGCCAGGTAGAACCAGTTGCGGACTCTGTCCCGAAACCTCTCTCGTGCCCTAACTTGAAACTGGAATCTTGCAAACTCTCCAGGGGCAGGCGTGGATTCGTCGAACAGGTACTGCCCCACCTGCCCCGCAAGTGGGTACACTGCCGGGTCGGATTCTATCTGCTGCCGGACTCTATCCGGCAAGGTTGCACCGAAGAGATCCTGGGCCAGGAAAAGACCCAGCGCGATCATTCGCTGTCCGCCCAAAGCGGCCGCCTGTTGGGTCGCCTGATCCCAATCCAGAGCCGGGCAAGCCTGCACCAACTCCGCCACGTCACAGATCCACTGCAGTCGGGTCCAACAGTGCTTCGATCCGTGTAGGCACAAGATCAGAAGAACATCCTCCGGCGAGGGATTGAGGAACTTTATGCCGGCCAGCTCGACCGACTGCAACCGCGGTTTCAGATCCTCGAGTTCAAGTTGAAAGGAGTAGTATCTGGGTACGAATGCCCAATGAACCTCCAGAACGACATTGGCCGCATCGTTGATCATCGAATAATTGAAATAGGCCCTGACCAGGGCCTTTTCCTGTTCCCTGCTGAACTGCTCCTTAGACCGATAGCCCCTGGAGAGAAGGAAATCTCTAATCTTCCAAGCATCCCGCCGACTAACCAGTATGTCGAGATCGCCAGCTTGCCGAAGAGAGACGTCTCCATAGATGGTCGCCGCCAGAACCGGCCCCTTGTAAGGAATGGCGAGAATCCCCTGCTCCTCCAACTCCCTGAAGAGAAGTAAGAGGTGGCCCGTCAGATGGAGATGGCGGGTAGCATTGGCCTGAAAGCGTTGCGTGAGTTCTGCCAACGCAGGAAGCGCAGCCGCCGCGTCAGGACACAGCCGGGACAGACTGTAGGCCAACAGCGGCGCTACAGCGTGCCGCTGTGCAAGCCGCCTCAAGTAGAGCCAGTCAATCTCCTCCCGTTCAACCAGACCGGTGATGCGGTGGGCATTCATCGGGTCCATTTCGGTGCGAAGACAGGATAGGAGCAATTGCACTTCGGAAGAAAGCAGCCGGTCTGAACTTCCGTCTGGGCTCTCAAATCTAGAACCAGCTGTCTTCATTTCGTCTGATTCAAGCTGTCACCTGGATCTTGGCGAAACACATAGGTCGTATAATCATAGAGTCCGTAGTCATTCCTGAAAACAAAGTCTTTGCTGACCATCTTCTTCAGAAAAGCTGCCAACGAATCGAAGGGCAGATGGAAAAGATCGTCTCGCTCCCAGTCAACATGCTTGGAATGAACATTGAATGCAACTCCTACGATTGCCTTGGGGAACACAGCGAGGAGCACCTCTTGAAAGTAGCCGAACATCTCGGAATGGGAAAGATTGAGTTTCTCTACCTACCTATTGCACCGATGTCCTGGACGATCCGTGAGTGAGCTTCCGAACTTCGATTTCATTGTGGATGACTCCCGCACTATGGTCCAAGTGTTTGCCAACTCAGTCCGTGGTGCTCATGTAGAGTGCATAGAATTCGAGGTCTTGCTTTCGATCGCCCTCGAAGCTGACGAGGACCTTGAAGTTCCCGTCGAGTCCCGAGATGCCGTCCTGCCCTTCCCAGTTCACTGGAACCCTGAGGCCCGCCTCCCATACTAGCGACGCCACTTCGCCCGAGTAACCTGACAAAGGTCGTTCCTGTTCGTCCAGCAGCTCCACCCTGAACCAAGCCCTCTCCGAGATACCGGATGCGTTCAGGTATACGCGCGCAGTTCCATCGACCCGCATCGAGTTTGTGACCAGGGCCGCAGGTTTCACGGGATCTTTGGGTGAGAGGGAACCGAAACGGTCCTGCTTCAGCGTTACCATTCCCAGTCCACCCCGGGGCCGGTAATTGGTCCCGAGCCGCAGGTCCCAGTGACCGTAGTAGATGTAGGTCTCATCGTCGACCTGTTCGTAGCCCTGTCCGTGGATCAGACCACCCTGATCCCAGCTCCCATCCGGTCCCTTCGAAATGAAGACAAAGTCGGGCTCGGGCTCTCGGAAATGGAGGCCGTCGTTGCTGATCAGGAAACCCAGGTCCATGGACCGGTCCTGGGTCGCGGGAGCTCCGTGCCAGAGTCCATAGGTAGCCAGCAGGACATTGCCCCGGTTCCAGACTCCAGCAGGTTCATGGGCCTCTTCCCCCCAGCCGGCCGGACCTGAACGGTATCCGTAGCGGACGAAGGCCAGGGTCCGAGTATCGGACCAGTGGATCAGATCGGGAGAGCGGAAGATGGTCATCAACCGACCCGCCGTCTGTCCGTCGGGCAACCACACCCAAGGGCGAAGCTGCTGGCCCGGCAGGTAGTAGAGCCCCTTCCACTTGTACAAGCCTCCCTGCTCAAAGTGTTGGGCGGGAAGGACAAGGTCCTCAGTCACGAGATTGTAGTTCTCGAACCTGGCATCCACGCCAAGCTGCCACCTCAGACCGTCCTCGCTGAATAGGGGTACCGAGGTGTCTCCCTGTGCCCAGCGAACGTAGAGCATCATCTTGAAGCGCCTGGTGGGATCCGGATCCTCGGGCTCGTGGAGGACGGCCAGGTGCAATCCCATTACTCCGGGAGGCTCCAGCAGGACCAGGTTGTTGTCTCTACTCCCCTTGTACTCGACCAGTCCCAGCTTAGGCTTGACCCAATGGATACCGTCCTCGCTCTCGGCATAGGCCGGCTGCCAACCATAGAAGCCGCGTCCACCTTTATAGAAGTCGAAGGCCTCTTCGTCAGCGGCTACGTACCAGAGCTTGAACTTGCCCTGGTGCCGAAGGATGGAGCCGTAGAACTGAACCGACCACTCATCTGGTTCTCCTGGCCCTCCCAGTTTCACCAGCGGATTCCGGGAATGTTTTTCAGGAGAGTGCATCGTGAGCACCAGGTTGTTCAGGAAAGGCACCGATACATCGTCGAAGGCAAAGAAGGTAGCTTCCTCGACCTTGGGATTGCTCGTATCCATCGTGACTCCAGCAGCCACGGATGCGTCTTCGATGGGGCCCTGACTGCAGTTGCTGAAAAACAGCCAGGCTCCGACGACCCCACGGGCCAGTTGAGCCGGATAGGCGAATCTCCGCGCTTTCATTTGATGTCTCCTCGCACTACGATTTAAAAGATCTTCTGAGATCCGTCGTAAAGGCTATTCGGATAGACCGAAAACAAGGATCACGTTGCCGGCGGCGCTGAATACTCTCTGCTCCCCATCAACTTCGAATGAAATCGGATTGGTGCGAACCGGCCCGCCGGCCTGGAACTCCCACAATGCCTGACCGGATTCGGCGTCGAGTGCGAAGATGTTCCCCTCGTTACTTCCCCCGAAAACCAAGCCCCCTGCGGTCGACATCACCCCGGCCCAGGGGGGAGAGTGAAGCCGGAAGTCCCATTTCACTATTCCCGTCAGGAGATCCAACGCTCTGACGGCGCCATAGGCTTCGTCGCCCCCGAGCGCTTGCTCTCCTCCTCCCAGGAAAGGCTTGCCGGGCTCGTATTCGACAGGCGTCTTGTAATAGTGGGCTCCCATCTCCCTGACGCTCACGTAGAGGAGACCGGTAGAGGGACTGTAGGACGGGCTGAACCAGTTGGTGGATCCTTGCAGGCTTGGATAGACAAGGGTTCCCTCTTCGGAGGGCTCTGTGTTCGGAAGAACCAACGGGCGGCCATCTTTGTCCAACCCCTGTGCCCAGGTCTGTCGTGCGTAAGGTATCCCGTGGAGAAACTCTCCAGTCCTCCGATCCAGGATGTAGTAGAAGGCGTTTCGGTTGGCCATGACTAGAAGCCTTCGGCTTCGGCCCTCCCAATCGGCCTCAGCGAGTACTGGAATCTGGTTCGCATCCCAGTCGTGAACGTCGTGGGGTGTGAACTGGAAATGCCACTTGAGCTGCCCACTGGACGGATCCAAGGCAACCACTGAAGAGGTGTACAGGTTGTCCCCCGGCCTAAGGTCCCCGTTCCAATCCGGTGCTGGATTGCCGAGGCCCCAGTACAACAACTTCAACTCCGGATCGTAGGAACCGGTCAACCAGGTGGCTCCTCCACCGGTCTTCCAGCTGTCTCCACGCCAGGTTTCGTTTCCGGGTTCACCCGGAGCCGGCACAGTCCAAAAACGCCAAAGTCGCTCTCCGGTCTTGGGATGATAGGCATCGATGAAACCCCGAATGCCTGCCTCGCCACCGGCGATCCCGACGATTATCTTCCCGTCGATGGCCAGCGGTGCCGCCGTGATCGAGTGCCCGGTCTTGTTGTCGGCCACTTCGACTTTCCAACGAACACCGCCTGACTTTGCGTCCAGAGCCACCAGACGAGCGTCCAGAGTCCCAACAAATACCGTCTGGCCCAAGATGGCGACCCCTCGATTCACCTGAGGAAATCCGATGTGAAGGACGTCAGGAGGCAGTGTCGGCATATACCTCCAGACCTTTCGTCCCGTTCTCAGATCGAGGGCAACAACGGTGCTGGGTGGTTCGGTGACGTACATCAACCCGTCCACCACGATGGGACTGGTTTCTATCATCCCCGGAGTCCCGCTCTGATAAAGCCAGAGCACCTTCAACCCGGAGACATTGCCCCGGTGGATTTGACTCAAACGGCTGTGTCGGTGAGCCGAGTAGTTTCCCGAGTAGGTGAGCCAGTTCTGTGGCTCTCGATCGGCTGACGCAAGCCTTTCATAAGGGACCTGAGATCTCGCGGATGTCATGGGTAACGTAAGCAGTGCGGCTAGCAGTAGAAGTCTGAGAATCATCACTCTGTTCCAAGACCCGCCAGATAGGAGACGAGATCCTCAACCTCCTTGTCGGAGAGGGCACCTTTGAAGCTGGGCATCAGTCTACTACCCGGTTCCCGACGAATGGACCGGACCTCAATCTTACGAAAGGAGTAGTAGCGGTTCTGCCTGTCCCTTAGCTGAATCGTAAAGGTGTCTTCATTTACCCTGCGTCCTAGGACTTCTTCGCCGGCAGCGGTCAAGACGCGGACTACGAGATGATCTTGAAAACCTTCGGGATCGATCTGGATTTGAGATCCCGGGTGCAGGACTACCTGTCGCAGATACTTGGCGCCCCGTAAGGTCCCGACGGAGCTGAGCTGGGGTCCAATTCCCTCGCCCTCTCCGTCCAGGATGTGGCAGCTGGAACATTGGGCTCGCTGGTATACCCTCCGTCCATTTTCCGGGTCGCCCTCGATTGCATCGGTCGATTGGCGCCCCAGGGAGAGGACGAAGGCAGCCACTAGGCCAACCCCTTTCTCGGTGAGCATCCAGTTGCGCGGCATTCCAGTCCAGGGGATACCGTCACGTATGACGTCCTGGAGTCGCTCCAGGTCCGGTGCGCGCCTAAGCATCGGCCTGGTTAGACTCGGCCCGGTTCCACCCTTTCCTTGTATCCCGTGGCATCGGCCACACTGAACCGTGAACAGTCGTCTCCCTTCTCGCAGATCCGCTTCGGACGATTCTTGTTCGATGGGAAAGGCATACAGCGGACAGAGGGAAGCCGCCAGCACTACGTGTATTAAGATCCCTGGAATATAAATACGGCGCCTTCTCATGGCGTACTCCAGCACCTCGATGGACCGGTCAAGAATGAGGGGACACCATCGCTCGACTGGAGACCCTCAACAGGTCGACCAATCGTAGTACCCGAGTTTCCATCCGTCAATCAGGCTAGTGTCCAGGAAAATTAGCAGCAAGAGGACATGGCCGAACCAGCCAAGGGCTGATAGACTAGCCCGAGAATGAAAGCCCTTAGTTCCCTGGAACACGAATGCCCTGGAACGAGTCAAGAAGGAGGATCCCTGTGAACGAGACAGATCTAATAGGACTAGTCGGAGGTGTATTCGGTTGCGGACTCATGGCCATCTTCATGGCTCTCTTTATTGCGGTCTGGTGGAAGGTGATAGCAAAGACCGGAAATAGCGGTGCTTTGGCACTCCTTCTCGTGGTCCCCCTTGCCAACCTGGGGCTCGTGTTGTTCTTGGCATTCTCGGAATGGCCGCTGGAGCGCAGAGTCAAGGAGCTTGAAGGGGCAACTCCACCCCCGCAGGTCACCTGAAGCTCTGACGGACCGCTCTCGGGGACCCGGCAAGCGCTGGGAAAGACGAAGGTCTCGACTTCACTATTGACAGTCACTGATCCAACCCAACGAGGAGAGGGGGCCATGGATTTTGTTTTTCGGCGATCATACCGGGGTCCACTTCGAGGCGTGATTCTCGATTGGGCTGGAACTACGATGGATTATGGCTGCTTCGCCCCGGCGGTCGTGTTCAGAGAAGTCTTCAAACGGAAGGGCGTTGCCATCACAATCGAGCAGGCACGCGA
Organism: Acidobacteriota bacterium; assembly: GCA_965219005.1. Taxonomy (GTDB): domain Bacteria; phylum Acidobacteriota; class UBA6911; order RPQK01; family JAJDTT01; genus CAUZIZ01. Next base: position 3,279,045 of record CBDCMS010000004.1, read on the forward strand.
GCCTATGGGAGCGCACAAGAAGGTCCACATCCGACAAATCTCGCGGATGGAACCAGTTGCCCAGAAATGGGAAGAAGTCCGTGGACGCCGGCCGAACGAGGACGATGTCGGGGAGATGTTCGCCGACTTCGTCCCGCTGCAGCTTGCTTGCCTGGCCGAGTATGCGGATTTGATTCCCGGGACGCTAGAAGCTGTCGCCGAGTTCCGAAGACTTGGCATGAAGGTCGGTTCGACGACAGGCTACACCGAGGAAATGATGGAGCTGCTATGCAGCGAGGCCGAGAGGCGAGGATACGTTCCCGACGCCACAGTGTGCGCGACCCAGGTACCGGCCGGTCGACCCGCTCCCTGGATGTGCCTGCAGAACGCCTTTGACCTGCAGATCTATCCTATGGAGGCTCTCGTGAAAGTGGGGGACACTCTGCCCGATATCTCTGAAGGTCTCAATGCAGGCATGTGGACGATCGGATTGGCAAAAACCGGCAATGAAATGGGCATGACCGAAGCCGAAGTCGAGGCGCTGGAGCCGGAAGTCCGGGCCGACAAGCTCGATCGTGCCTACCAACGCATGTACCACGCCGGTGCGCACTATGTCGTGGATGGCATCGCTGACACTCCCCCGCTCCTTGCCGAGATCAGCACCCGCCTTGCTCGGGGCGAACGCCCTTAGCCTCTACGCTGAAACTTGAATAGTGAGCAGTAGTGCAGTGAGCAGTGAACAGTGTTCGGAAAGAGGTGTTGCCGTGCACTAATAGACTGCCAGCATTGCGAAGCCAAGTCCGGCGGAGCCGCGAACGACTTGACCGTTCAGCAATAGGAACCCCAGTTCCGAGGAGAGAGCTGGACAACAGCAGCATCTCCCCTATCCCCGACTGAAGTTTCTTTCTCGAATGGGGCCAGCAGCGCTGGGGGACCCACTAACCTGAAACTTCAAACGTGGCTTCGAGCGGGGCGTGCGCATCAATGCTATCGCCCCGGGATGGATCCCCACCGAGATGAGCCGCACCGCCTTCAAGAACAACCCCGACCGCGAGACCAAGGTTCTCGGACGAACGCCCATGCAGCAATTGGGCGATCCCGAAGACATTGGCTGGACCGCTGCCTTTTTGGCCTCTCCGGCGGCCAAGTTCATCACCGGCACCTGAATCCCCGTTGATGGCGGTGCCTCGATCGGCCTCTAGTGGGCTGTAATACTTGAAGCGGTAAGGGCATTCCTAATTGATCGACTCTATGGATAGCTTTGCAAGCCGGTGCGGTGCTTCTCCACAAAATCCCAATCGATTTCGACACCCAGGCCGGGGCCGTCGGGCACAGGGACATGCCCGTTTTCGTCGATCGCCTCCAGATCATCACTATAGTTGGTGTAGAAGGGCGGCGAGGAGCTGGGGGCTTTGGGGTGAACCAGACCTAGCTCGTAATAATTGGCATTGCGAATAGCCGCCAGACAGTGACGCTGGGCCGGGCCCGGTGCATGAATTTCAACGTCCAGGCCAAAACCTTCCGCGGCGTGAGCCACCTTCATCGCTCCGGTTATGCCCATATCATAGGTGGGGTTTACCCGCATGTAGTCAGTTGCCTCGGCCACCACCATATCGACTTTGGGTTCCAAGCTACGGACGTGCTCACCCATCAGAATTGGAGTCTTGATCATTTGTCGCAGTTTGCGCTGGGCAAAGAAGGAGATCCCACCATCCTTGAAGGGATCTTCATACCAGAAAAAGTCGGCCTCGTCGCAAGCCCGTCCGACGTAAAGCGCATCGGCAAACGTTTCATACTCGCAGGCCGGATCGAGCATCAACGCCATCTTGTTTCCGACCTGTTGTCGTACTGCCAAAACATTATCGGCTTCCCGCTGAATAGGAGCGTTGCTCCAACCATGGATTTTGAAAGCTCGATAGCCCATGTCGTAGCACTGTTGGGCAAAATCAGCAAAGGCTTCGGGGCTGTCGAGGCCAGCGTTTTCATCCCCATGGTAGGTGGATGCGTAAGCAGGAATACTCGTCCGGTAACCCCCAAGTAGTTCCCAAACAGGAGCCTTGTAGAATTTCCCGGCAATATCCCATAGAGCGATATCCACCAGGCCCATGCTCATCCGGTCTTGCTTGCGCAAGGCCCGCTTAACATCGTTGTAGATCAATTCTCGCTGCAATGGATTCTGCTCGATGAGATAGTGAAAAAAACTTCTCATCTGAGCATAATCACTGGAACTAACCCCGGCAAACTCTCCCGTGATGCCTTGGTCGGTGTGAATTTGTAGAATCTGCTCGGTACGCGTCAGCCTGGCCCCGGCCTTATAAACCAGATTGAAGCCGTTATAGTAGTCATCCGAAGCCAGGTTTGGCGTTTCCCATTGAAATTCGTGAATATCGATCCGTGTAATCTTGAGTTGATTGCCCATGTCTAGGTATTCCTCGATTGAAGGCCTTCGGTCCGGGCGGGTTGGTCAGATAGGCGCCCGAGGGGAAATCAGACATGCGTGCTATTCTACGGCACGTCAAACATGGGAACAAACGAATCAACGGAGCCGGTGCCTACTGTCGTTGTCACTGGTGACGCCCGGGGTCGACGGACGCATTGTGAACGTCGCTCCGTCGTCGGCAAGGAAGCCAACGCAAAGGCGGCGGCCTACTCCGCCGCTGAGGTGAGCAGTGCTTGACGAATCCAGACTAGCGATTCACCAAGTCACCCTTCAAAACCAGTGGTCTTTTCGCGAATCCGTGGAGGGATTGACTCGCCATGGCATTCACCAGACGGCGGTTTGGCGCGAGAAGCTGCATGAGGAGGGAGTGCGGGAGGGCGCCAAGATTCTTCGGGATCAGGGTATGCGGGTCACTGGCTTCTGTGTCGGCGGGCTGGTCACTTCGCCCGACGCGATGGCCTGGGAAGCCGCGATTGAAGACAACCGTCGCGTGCTCGAAGAAGCTGCCGCTGTAGGCGCGGATCACATCGTGTGGATTGCGGGAGGGCTCGAATCAGACTCTAAGGACCTCGCGGGCGCAAGGTCGAGAGCCCGAGACGCCTTCGAGAGGCTAATCCCCGATGCGCGTGCGGCCAACGTGAAGCTCGGTATCGAACCGTTGCACCCCATGATCTGTGCCAGCCGCGCCGTACTCTGCACGTTGGAGCAGGCAAATGACTGGTGCGACCAACTCGATGCCGACGACATCGTGGGGATCGTGATTGACACCTATGCGGTATGGTGGGACCCGAATCTGGAAACTGAAAGCCGGCGCGCTGGGTCGCGGATCTGTGCCTTCCACATCAACGATTGGCTGCCCAACACCACAGATTTGAGACTTGACCGCGGCATGATGGGCGACGGAGTGATCGACATTCCGGCCATTCGTCAGATGATTGAGGAGGCCGGATATTCAGGTGCTTGTGAGGTTGAGATCTTCTCCGCACGCGACTGGTGGCGCCGCGATCCCGACGAGGTAGTTCGTGTCATTCGAGAACGCTATCGAACTGCGGTGTAGGCCCTCCACTCATTGGGCGAGAAGCGAGTGAGCTCGCAACGGCGATCGGAACCGTTTCAGCCAGCTTCAACCGAAGCTGCACAGGGCGATTTGAAGCATGGATAAGGTGAAGCTGGCCTTGATCGGCGCGGGTATCATCGGCAAGCGCCACCTCGAAGCGATTTCCGGAGTGGAGCGGGCGCAGTTGGCGGCCATCGTCGACACTGATCCTGGGGCAGCTGAAATCGCCGCTGTATTCGGCACGCCCTTCTATGCCACGGCGAAAGCAATGTTGAGAAGCGTGGAGCCTGATGGGGTGATCGTCAGCACCCCTACCGATCAGCATCTGCAACCGGTTCTCGAGTCCCTTCAGGCAGGAGCACACGTCCTCGTGGAAAAGCCCATCACAGCGACGATGAATGAAGCAGCGGCCGTCGTCGACATGTCGAGAAAGGTCTCTAAACAAGTTCTGGTGGGCCACCACCGCCGCTATTACAAGACCATCCAAGAAACCAAACGGCTCATCAGGGAAGGAGTCCTTGGTCGATTAGTCGGAGTCTGTGGACAATGGACCGTCCGTAAAGCAAATGCCTACTTCGAAGCAGAGGGGCGGCGGCTGCGTACAGCAGGACCCATCATGATCAACCTGAGTCATGAAATCGACACGCTTCGTTTTGTCTGTGGGGAGATCGTCTCTCTCTCAGCCAAAATCCAAAGCGGGACACGTGGCCATCCCAAGGAAGAAACCGCGGCGGTGCTGATCAATTTCGAATGTGGCGCGCTCGGAACCTTTCTGCTCTCGGACGCAACACCCTCACCCTGGACCTGGGAACAGGCAACCGGTGAAAATCCGGATTACCCCAAGTCCGGGCAGAACGTGTACCGTTTTGTGGGTTCAGAGGCATCTCTAGATTTTCCGAATTTGATGTTGTGGCAACACAATGGCAGCCCCGCAGACTGGAACCATCGAATAACGGCGCTGCCGATTGATATCCAGCCGGACGACGCATTCGAGGCACAGTGTACTCACTTCTGCGGTGTAATCGACGGTCAGGAACAACCTCGTATCACAGCCCTGGACGCTGCTCAGAGCCTTGCCGCCGTGCTGGCCGTTTTCGATGCTGCCGAACGAGGAGTTGAGGTTAGGCTCTGAACCCGACCTTCTGCGGTCTTATTCCCTCCCCTTTATCCCCGCGCGCCCGGGTCGAGCAGGAGGTGATTGAAGAGTGGCCGATGACGTAGATCTCTCGTCGCTGACGAAGTTTTCTCCTCACTTTGGTTTTGTCCTATAGTCTCAATTGCGTCTTGCGCTTGTCGACCCGTCAAGTTTCACCTTAGCCGGGCCAGCGGCTGCGCCGGATCGTACAGGAAAGAAAGTTCAGTCGAGGGACGTGGCGGTGGCCTCCGAGCCGCCGTGTTCTTTCCTTCGAGCCTTTGGCTCGAAGAACGGCGGCCCGGAGGCCACCGCCACGGTTTTCAGACAATCGCTTGGAGAAGGCCCTATCCAACTCTAGAGCAATGGGTTACGTCCTTTCTTCATCCCAACCTGAGAATCAAGTTTCAGGTTAGCCCCTCCCCTGCGATGCTGGCCCCATTCGAGAATCTGGTTATGCACTTAACTCCGGAAAAAGTCACCACCACCTAGTAAAAAAGGTGAGAGACAGGAGGTGAGTGGATGTACGAAAAGATGAATTTGTTGGAGTTTCAAGAGCGTTTTGCCACAGAAGAAGCTTGTCTGAGTTACCTGATGCAGAAACGCTGGCCGGAAGGATTTGTCTGTCCCCGTTGTGGGGGTCAAGGAGGCTACTGGTTGCAGCACCGGCGATTGATGGAGTGTCGCCAATGCCGGTATCAGGCTTCTTCCACCGCCGGGACGATTTTCCACAAGACGCGGGTGCCCCTGAGATATTGGTTTTGGACCATCTTCTTGATGAGCCGTTGCAAAGCGGGCTACTCGATGAAGGGACTGCAGAAGCTGCTGGGAATCGGAAGCTATCGGACGGTCTGGATGATGGGACATAAGATCCGACAAGCCATGGCCAAACGTAATGACTGCTACCAATTAAGTCACCTGGTGGAGCTGGATGACTCTTTCTTTGGAGGCCGACGACGAGGGAGAAATCGTCGGGGTCGCAAGCGAGGACGAGGGACCGAAGGCAAGGCCAAAGTTCTGGCCGCGGTGGAGATAACGAAAGCCGGGGGGCCGAGGTTTCTAAGTCTGGATGTGGTCGATGACATAACCAGCGACAATGTGAAGCGGGTCGCCTGGGCGAGGATCGACCCCGGAGCTCAGATCCGAAGCGACGCCTATCACGCGTTTGTCGGTTTAGCTCAAGCCGGCTACCAGCATGAACGCGTCCGGCTCGAGTGGGTGGGGATGGGTTTTGAACAGTTCCCATGGGTTCACACCCTCATTTCCAACTGCAAGACTCAGCTCCAAGGGACTCAGAAAGCGGTCAGCCTCAAGCACCTTCAACGTTACCTGGCTGAGTTTTGTTACCGTTTCAATCGTCGTTTCTGGGAATCCGAGCTCTTCGACCGTCTCCTGACAGCCTGTTCGCTCTATCCCACCGTCACCTATCCGGAGTTAAGTGCATAACCAGATTCGAGAAAGAAACTTCCCGAGCTATGGAAGCCTGAAGCGCGAGCGAGGGGTTGGGGACCTGAGTAAGATCTTGCCGATTCCCAACCCCTCGCTTGCGCTTCAGGCTTCCATGACCAAAAGATCACTGAATCAATGCGTTACACCCTTGTTCCTCAGGAAGAGCCAAATGAAGTTTCGGCTTAGCGAGAATCCGTACTCAGGGTTCGGAAACAGGGCTGGCAGATCAGCGCTGAGGCCCTATAATGGTCCGATGTCCGTGGAATCTGAAGTCAAACTCCTTCAGCCTCCTCCAGCCCTGATCTCCCGAAATCCTCTCCGATGGTTCGTTTTTTTGGCCCCGGCGCCATCGTCGCTTCGGTGAACATTGGCAGCGGCGAGATCTTGTTTCCCTCTCGAAGCGGAGCCATCTTCGGCTACCGGGTGCTCTGGGTCCTGCTTTTAATCGCCGTGCTCAAGTGGGTCCTGGTCTACACCAGCATGCGTCACATGATCGTCAGTGGCGGACACCCCTGTGAACGCTGGACGTCGATTCCAGGACCCCGCGGTTGGCTCAACTTGTTCATCGTCGCGGTGGCCCTGGTCTGCGCTCCGATGTGGTTGTGTTTTCTGGAGGGGATTCTGGGAACGATCTGTGCCTGGATGTTTGGTGTCGGGAGCCACTACCTCTGGGCCAGCATCTGGGTAGTGGTCGCAATGCTGCTGCTTGCGATTGGGAACTACCAGTTCCTGGAAAGGCCCCAGATGATCATTCTGGGCCTTACAGTCGGTTGTATCTTCGTGGCCGTGTTCTACGTCCAACCCGACTGGTGGCAGGTGATGCAGGGCTTGTTCTTGCCAGTCCCCCTGACCTATCCCGAATGGCTCTATCAGGAGCTTCCGAATATGGCGGCACGCTCGCCCTGGCTGGAGCTCATCGTCTATGCGGCTGCCATCGGCGGGCAGAGCTATGATTATCTGGCCTATGTCTCTTTTCTCCGGGAGAAGCGGTGGGGATACGCCGCCTCCGGTCCGGCCAACTCGGATGAACTCGCAGGGGTCGCGGCACAAAACGATCATTGGGCACGCAAGTGGGTGCGCGCGGCCCTGATCGACACGGTGGCCAGTTTCGCGATGGTCGTGCTGGTGGCTGCCTGCTTTTCGATTCTGGGGACAGTTTTGCTGCAGCCTCGGCACCTGGTTCCAGACGGAGTCAATCTGCTGAACTATCAAGCCACCTTCCTGACGACCCTGAGTCCCTGGCTCTTACCTATGTACAAGATCTCCGTTTTCTTCGCTTTCTTCGGGATTCTTTATGGGGGACCGGAAATCCTGTACCGGCTCTTCTATGAATACGGCAGGACGCTCGGCAAGTGGCAAGTTCATCTGCAGGGTACAAAACTACGCTGGGCCGTCATTGTCTGGGTGCTCGGTGGAGGACTGCTCATCCTCTGGCTGACCAGCCTCTTTCCCAGTATAGATCTACTGGACATTGTCACTCCGGCCGGCATCTACACCGGCGTGCTACTGTGCGGCTTTTATTGTTTCGCCAACCTGTGGGTGGATTGGAAGTACCTGCCAAGCGGCCTACGAATGTCCAAGACGCTCATGGCTGCCAACCTCGCAGCCGGTCTCCTGTTCATGGCCCTGGGTCTGAAAGCACTCTGGGACTACGATCAGATCCGAGGATTCGCCATCCTAGCAGTGCTGCTTCTGGGTTCCATCGGGTTGGCTTCTCGCTGGACCTCTCTGCACCCACAGGAGACCAGGCCAGAACCGGATGTATCCCCCGCCCCATGAACTTACCATCCGGCCGGCAGGTTGAGGCGCCTGGACATCGGCTCCCGACCGAAGCTGTTTGTGGATTACCGGTTGATTGGACAGCTCAGGGGAGTTCGCGAGCGGATGGACAAGCATTGGGTCAAATGACAAGATAACCGGGTTGTCCAATACTACTTCGGAAAAATCCTAATGGACGTCAAGATCGGCAGTGCTCCAGATTCGTGGGGCGTGTGGTTTCCCGACGATCCCCAACAAACCCCCTACTCCCGTTGTCTCGATGAGATTGCCGAAGCGGGTTACGAATACATTGAACTCGGCCCCTTTGGTTACTTGCCGACCGATGTCAACACGCTTCAAGACGAACTCAATAAGCGTAACTTGCGCGTGTCCGGAACGTTCGTAATGTCGCATCTGGAGGATCCCGAGTACGCGCCGGAGATCGAGCGGCAGCTCAACGGCGCAGGCGAGTTGGTGGCCGGAACCGGAGGGCGGTACATTGTGGTCATCGACGACACCTATTCCAACCCCTGGACTGGCGAGATCCTCAGATCCGAAGAACTCGATGAGGATGCCTGGAAACGATTAGTGGACAAGGTCGACGAGATGGCGCGCCTCTGTCAGGAAAGGTTCGCTTTGCAAACCGTGTATCACCCGCACGCGGAGACACATGTGGAGTACGAGCCACAGATCGAGCGGCTAATGGACGCAACCGACCCTCAGATCGTCTCCTTATGCCTGGATACGGGCCACCACGCCTATCGGGGCGGCGAGCCAATCAGCTTCATGCGGAAGCATCATGAGCGGATTCCCTATCTTCACCTAAAGAGCGTGGATCGTGACAAGCAAAAGGAAGTTGAAGCCAAGGGAATCACTTTCGCTCCCGCGGTCGGCGAAGGGATTTTCTGTGAGCCCTCGCTCGGCGCCGTGGATTTTGAGGCCTTCCGCGACGTGCTCCAGGAGATCGACTACGGCGGTTTCGCCATCGTCGAGCAGGATATGTATCCCTGCGCGTTCGACAAACCCTTACCGATCGCGAAGAGAACACGAGAGTATTTGAGGAAGATTGGGATTGGGTGAAAGACGCTATTCGCTTTCACGACCCATATAAACGGGAGTACCAAACCAATGGCAGCCGACACAACAATTCGTTTGACGATGGCCCAGGCGCTTGTCAAATACCTGCAGGTCCAGTTCAGTGATCGGGACGGCCAACAGCGGCGTCTGATCGAGGGAGTATTTGGCATCTACGGACATGGCAACGTCGCCGGACTGGGACAAGCGCTTCATGAATACGGCCAGGATCTACCCTACTACCAGCCGCGAAATGAACAGTCCATGGTGCACACAGCGGCGGCCTACGCCAAAACGACCCGACGGACCGCGACCTACGCCTGCACCTCTTCCATCGGCCCGGGCGCTACCAACATGACCACCGGGGCGGCGACGGCCACCATCAATCGACTTCCCGTACTGCTGTTGGCTTCGGATTACTACGCGACGCGACATCAGGGAGTCGTATTGCAGGAACTCGAACATCCCACTTCAGCGGATGTGAGCGTGAATGACTGCCTGAGGCCGGTGAGCCGATTCTTTGATCGCATCTCGAGGCCCGAACAATTGCTCACGGCATTGCCGGAAGCGATGCGGGTGCTGACCGACCCAGCCGAAACGGGTGCCGTAACGCTTTCCCTACCGCAAGATGTCCAGGCACACGCTTACGACTATCCCAACCATTTTTTTGAACGACGCGTGTGGAAAATCGAAAGGCGGCAACCGGACTCTGAACGGATCCAAGCCGCCGTCGAGCTGTTGAAAGAAGCCGAGCGCCCCCTGATTATCGCGGGCGGTGGAGTCCACTATTCAGACGCCCAGGAAGAACTTGAGACGTTCTCGGAGAAATTTGGCATCCCCGTGGGCGAGACCTTCGCCGGTAAGAGTGCAATCCGAAACGGCTCGGCATTGCTTTTGGGCGGCCATGGTGTGACGGGCGCGCCTCCTTCGGGCACGATTGCCAGCCAAGCGGACCTGGTGATCTGCGTTGGCACCCGAATGTCCGATTTCATCACCGGTTCCAACACCTTGTTTCAGCACCCTCGCGTGAAGTTTGTCCAGATCAACATCTGTGGCCACGACGCCTACAAGATGGGCGCCTTACCGATCACGGCCGACGCCAGAGAAGCGCTTCGGGCACTTTCTGGGGCGGCCGAGACTGCCGGCATTCGACCCAATGGGAGCTATCTTGAGGAAGTGGCCGGCCTCAAGAAGAAGTGGTCGGAACAACTCCAGGACGAAACCTATTGCGCGATCCCCGGACAGGCCATGGGGCAAGGCGAACTGATTGACGTCATCAACAGTGAAGCGCAGTCCGGAGACACGATTGTTGCCGCGGCTGGAACGCCACCCGGCGACCTGCTGCAATTGTGGGATGCCAGCGGTGGACGATTCTGTCATCTGGAATTCGGGTTTTCCTGCATGGGCTATGAATTGCCCGCTGGTCTGGGCGTGCGATTGGCTCAACCCGAGGGTGAAGTGTTCGTCTTCGTCGGCGATGGCACTTACATGCTTCAACCCACCGAGTTGATCACCGCCGCACAAGAAAACCTCAAGATCACGGTAATCGTATCGGAGAATCACGGCTTTCAATCCATTCACAACCTCCAGAACGGCCGGGCCGGGCATAGTTTTGGCAACGAGTTCCGGCATCGCAATGGCAATACCAATCGTCTGGAAGGTGAGTTCGTTGCGATTGATTTCGCCAAAAATGCAGAGAGTATGGGCGCGAAGACCTGGAAGGTATCGACTCCCGAGCACGTCGGTCAAGCACTGCGCGAGGCACGGCGAGAGAAGGGTCCTTGCTTGATCGTCGCCGAAGTCGAACCTCGACGATACTGTCCAGGGTCAGGAGTCTGGTGGGATGTGGCGGCTGCCGAGACCAGCGAAGATCCACTCACGCAGAAGCTGCGCGCCGAATACGTCCGAGAACGTGACGCGTTACAACGGCTATATTATTAACAAAACCAGACGGTTCCTCACGGGCTGAACAACATTTTCAACAAACCCAAGAAAGGCGCAAAATGAAAATCGGATTGGTTATGGACGGCTTGGCGGAGATGGATCTTCCCGAAGCTCTGGACTGGACGGTGTCCCGAGGTATCGAGGCCGTGGAAATCGGTACAGGGGGATTCTCGCCTGTGCCGCATTGCCAGCTGCAGGAACTCCTAGCCAGCCAGCACGCTCGTGACGCGTTCATGGACGCAATAACCAGCCGCAATCTTATGCTCAGCGCGCTGAACTGCAATGGGAATCCACTTGACCCGGACGACGACCGCCGTGGCAAAACTCAGCAAGAACTGCGTCACACGATCGAAGTGGCGAGCCAGCTGGGTATCGATACCGTCGTGACCATGAGTGGGTGTCCGGGGACACCTGAGGGCGGCGGCTATCCGAATTGGGTGACCCACCCCTGGCAGCCGGAGTTTGCCGAGCTGTTGAACTGGCAATGGGAGCAGTGTGTCACACCGTACTGGCGTGAGTTAGGGACGTTTGCTGCGGACCATGGAGTCAAGATTGCCATTGAGGCGCACCCTGGCCAGGTTGTTTACAACACCCGAACCTTGTTGCGACTGCGCGAGATTGTCGGACCCCAGCTGGGCGCGAATCTCGATCCAAGCCATTTTTTCTATCAGGGCATCGACGCCCACCAGGCTATCCGCTACCTGGGCAGCGGCAGTGTGTTCCACGTACACGCCAAGGACACCTGTATAGATCCCTATGAGACAGCACTGACGGGTACACTCGACACTCGCCCGATGCTGGACATTCACGAGCGCGCTTGGGCCTATCGCACACTGGGGTTTGGGCACGATGAACTCTGGTGGAGAAAATTCGTTAGCGCCTTGCAGCAGGTGGGTTATGACGGAGCGTTGAGCATTGAACACGAGGACCCGGTGATGAGTTCGCACGAAGGAATCGAAAAGAGTGTCGAGTTTCTCAAGCCGATTCTATTGAGAACGCAGCCAGATGCGGTTCCACCATGGATGAAATAACCGGATGAGCGATCGCGATTCAAGCGTCCGTTGGGGCATTTTAAGCACCGCTCGCATCAACGACAGGCTGATCGAACCTCTTCGCGAGGCGCACCGCAGCCAATTGGTTGCCGTCGCCAGTCGTAGCGAGGAAAAAGCGCGAGACTACGCCCTCCAGCGGGAGATCCCCCGCTACTACGGCAGCTATGAGCAACTGGTAGCGGACCCAGACACCGATGCGGTCTATATTTCACTGCCCAATGGCCTGCACACCGAGTGGACGGTCAAATGTGCGGACGCTGGAAAACACGTGCTATGCGAGAAGCCGTTGGCACTGAGTCTCGAAGAAATGGACCGGATCGAGCAGTCTGCCCAACGCAATGGTGTGATCGTCCAGGAGGCGGCCATGATGTGCGCGCATCCGCAAATGGACTATCTACAGCGATTGGTGGCCGAGGGAGCAGTTGGCCAGGTACGACTGTTGCGCAGTGTTTTCACGTATGTGTTGAGAAACTTCCAGGATGTACGCATGGACCCAGGTCAGGGTGGCGGCTCGCTCTGGGACCTGGGTAGCTATAGTGTCCGCCATGCTCGGCGACTGTTGCAGCAGGAACCGATTGAAGTGCTCGCATCGCAAAAGCTTAGTGAGCGTGGGATCGATCTGAGCTTTGGTGGACAGATGCAATTTCCCGACGGTGTCCAGTCCCAGTTTTTTTCCAGTCTCGAGGCGTTCGGGAATATTGAAGCCGATGTTATAGGCACGGAAGGGAGCATACGCATATCCTCTCCCTGGGGCAGCCAAATGGAACGAGTTCCGCAAGTCGATTGGATTCGCCACGACGGCTCGCCGGCACGAGGAGACTGGGACGATGGGATGCTCAGCCAAAAAGTCGACACGACCAAGTATCCGAACGACAATGCCTACGAGCATCAGGTCAATCGCATGATGGCGAGTGTTTTGGATGGCGCCGAACCGGTGATCCCACTGTCAGACAGCCGCCAGAATACTGCTGTCCTGCTGGCCCTGTTCGAATCAGCCCGAGAAGGAAAAGCGGTGCGGATCTAGCCGGCACGTACTTCGATGGATCGTTTGGTCACCTGCCCGCGTCGACCTGCTCCCAGCTTCCACTTTCCCAAGATCGCATCATCGCTTCTTGAACTTCGGCGACCGCTAGCGCGTCGTTGAAGCTGGGTTGGTGCTGCTGGCCATCCCGGATCGACTTGGCAAACTGATAGGCTTCGATCATCTTGAGGTCTTCATAGCCCATGCCATTTCCCGGACCCGGGTAGAAATCCGCGAACTGTGGGTGCCGTGGACCGGCTCGAACGACGGTGAATCCATCGTATTCCTCTCCTGCCTCGGGCAGACGAAGCTCAATTTCATTCATCCGCTCGAAATTCCATTTCATCGCACCCTTCGTCCCGTTGATCTCAAAGGCCAGTTCACAATCATGTCCTTTGACAACGCGGCATACTTCCAGTGTTCCGGGAGCCCCATTGCTGAATTGAACCAACGCACCGACGTAATCTTCATTGGTCACCTCACCGCGCGGTCCGTCGCCGCCTACTGAAAAGTGAGTTCCTTCACCCGCTGTCGCCAAGGGACGATCGGTTATGAAGGTCTTCTGGTGCGACACAACTCGGCCAATGCGACCCACCAACATGTGCGCCAAGTCGACCACATGCGACATGATGTCGCCCAAGGTCCCCGATCCAGAGATTTCTTTCTGGAATCTCCATGAGAGTACGCCCTGTGGATTGCTGCCGTAGTCAACCAGAAAGCGACCCCGAAAATGAGTGATCTCACCCAGCCGTCCGTCAAGAATCAGCCGGCGTGCGTAGCGTACTACCGGAACCCAGCGATAGTTGTAGCCGACGGCTGAGAGGACACCTGCGTCACTGGCGGCTTGCTGAATCGCAGCCGTCTCCCCTGGATTACGTCCGACCGGCTTTTCACAAAATATGTGTTTGCCAGCCGCGGCGGCGGCCCGAACTATTTCCAGATGAGTGTTGTTCGAGGTGGCGACGACGACTACATCCACCTCAGGATCCGCGACCACCTGGCGCCAGTCGGTTGTCCCGCGCAGAAAGTCGAAGCGACGCCGTCCCTGTTCGGCCCGCTCCTCGACTTCATCCGCGCAGACAACGAGTCGGGACGAAATACCGCTATCCTGGAAACGATCGGAAAGGCCACGGTATGCGCGACTATGCACCGTGCCCATCCATCCCATTCCGACTACGCCGATTCCGATGGGTTGACTCATATTTTATCCTTCAGAAGAGGTGGACATGGGGTGTACTTCGACTCTTTCGGCCGTCCCTCCAACGATGGGTCAGCTTACCCCAAGCGGCATGCAGAGTGAATCCCGATAGGTAACCTGCCTATTGCCTATGGCAGAAACCTTGCCTTGGAAGCAGCCCAAAGCGGGGAATCGAGGTAGAATCAACGTTCCAGTGTACTTGGTAGTCAACTCAGACTGATGGAGGTTTTCACAGAGATGAAGACAGAGTTCGATCGCGACGGCTATGTCGTTAAACGCGATTTCATGGGCGGCGACGAAGCGGCGGAGATCTCAAAGCAGATCGATCGCTTCATCGCCGAAGTGCTGCCAACCTGCGGCGAGGCCCTTGCGTTTTACGAGGTTAAAGATCAACCCGAAACCATCATGCGGCTCCAGAAAATGCAGGACTACGACGAGTTCTTCAAGCAGCTGTTGAGCTCGGATCGCTTTGTCGACATTGCCTCACAGCTGCTTGGCGACGACGTGGTGCCTAGGAACCTCCAGTGGTTCAACAAGCCTGCGCGAGTCGGCGGCGCGACACCGCCTCACCAGGACGGATTCTATTTCATGCTCGAGCCCAACGAAGCGGTCACCCTGTGGCTCGCCCTGGACCTTGTCGACGAAGCGAACGGTTGTGTGCGTTATGTGAGTGGATCGAATCGCACAGGAATGCGCCCCCACCAGCGCAGCGATGTGATCGGCTTCTCGCAGGGCATCACCGATTATGGCGATTCCGACCGGGAAAAAGAGACCCCGATACTGGCCGCTCCCGGAGATCTCTTCGCCCACCACTGCATGACCATTCACCGGGCCGATGCCAACACCAGCGGGCGCCCCCGGGCGGCGCTGGGCTTCGTCTACGACGCCGTTCGTGCCAAGTACGACTCACAGAAAGCCGCGGCTTATCAGAAGCAGCAGTACCAACAGTGGGAGAAGGAAGGCAAGTTGTGAGCGGTGCAGAAACCCGTCAGCCCCCGACGACCAACGCCTAAGCTGAAACTTCATCGGCGACGAGATCATGCAAGCGTCGCCATTTGACAGAGCCGTGACCGTGAGGGAGCCGGATCTGATCACGGATCGGATCCCCTTTGACTTCATCAACCAGAGCACCTCTCCGTCCCCAAGAGTGCATCATTTCCGACATGGGTATGTCGGACCCCGCTCCCTCACGAGGGTGTCGCGAAAGTCAACATCAGGGTACACGATGCTAGGGGGAGGAGGTCTCGCTTCCACTTCCGGGCGAAGCCCTTCAGAGGCAACTGAAGCCGTGTGGGTAAGCCCCAAGACCTTGACATGGTTCAAGCACCGAGAGCATTTGAATCCTGAAGGGATTCCGGATTCCAGCCCAGGGTTTCCGAACCCTGGGTTAACGGTATCCCCTCTCATACCCAACCCTGAAAGGGTTGCGTAAGCAGGAGTTATGTCACTTGAAAATATCCACGAAAGGGCCTGGATGAAGCTCTCCGCAACCCCTACAGGGTTGATTCCTGAAGAGTCCTTACCTTTCCCAGGGTTCGGAAACCCTGGGCTAGAATACACAATCCCGTTGGGATTGACCTCGACTTCAGGACGCTGGAAATATACGACCCAGTCTCGCGAACTCAACACTGCTTATCGATATGCACGGCGCTATCCGCACTCCGCTATGGACTTTTGCGACAGCCTCTCACGGTCACGGCTAGGCGATGATCTCGTCCAATACTCGTCCGCCGATATCGGTCAGCCGGCGAAATCGTCCGGCATGTAGGTAGGTCAGCCTCTCGTCGTTCAAACCCATCAGGTTCAGGATGGTTGCGTGGACGTCCCGGAGCGGGATCTGTTCTTCCAATGCCCGGAGACCGAATTCATCGGTCGCGCCGGTGGTGGCCCCACCCTTGACGTCTCCGCCGGCTAGCCACATGGCTAGCGTGAACTGGTTGTGATCTCGCCCAGGTTTCTTTGTCTTGAGGTCATTGAGGAACGGGGTGCGCCCCATCTCCGAAGCCCATACCACCAGCGTTTCGTCTAACAAGCCACGCTGCTTGAGATCCTTGAGCAGGGCAGCCACCGGCTGGTCCACCTCTTTCGCATGGTAGGGCATTCTCTCACCCACATTGCCATGGTCGTCCCAGCTGTATTTGCTGATCTCCACCCCGTGCACGAGCAAGGTGTAGCGAACTCCCTTCTCCACCAGCCGTCTAGCCAGCAGGCATTGTCGCCCGAACCCAGCCGTCATCGGATCGTCCAGCCCGTATAGCTTCTTGGTCGTCTCCGATTCACTGGCCAGATCCACAACCTCTGGAGCTTCGGCCTGCATGCGGAAGGCAAGCTCGTAGGCGTTGATCCGGGCTTCCAACTCGGAGGCCCCAGGACGATTCTCGGAATGTGCTTCATTGATCGCCTTAAGGAGATCGAACTCTTTTCGCTGTTGCTGCCTGCTCAGCCCTTCGGGCAGATCCAGATGCAGTATTGGCGTGCCCTTGGAGCGAAGCATCGTTCCCTGATAGGTAGCGGGAAGGTAGCCGTTCCCCCACACCGCCGTGCCGTTCATGGGAGCGCCCCTGGGATCCTGGACCACGACGTAACCCGGCAGATTCTGGTTGGGACTTCCCAGACCATAGCTCATCCAGGCGCCGACCGAAGGGTCCCCCTGAAACTGGGAGCCGGTGTTCATGTGCATGGTGGCCGGACCATGATTGTTGTTGTCCAGCTCAATCCCATAGATGAACGCCAGATCATCTATGCACTCGCCGATATTGGGGAACAGCGTGGAGATGTAGCGCCCCGACTGACCGTATCTCTTGAACTCAAACGGGCTTGGAATCACGCGGTGGGGGTGTTTGAGATAGCCTTCAATCTCACCCGAAAGACCGGGAAGCTTGGGCATGGGTTTATCAGCGTACTTCTGCAGGGTGGGCTTGTAATCGAAGGTGTCTACATGACTCACACCGCCTGCCATGAACATGAAGATGCAGTGCTTGGCCTTCCGAGGCAGATGCTGCGGCTTGACGGCCAGCGGGTCCTCACCGGTAGTTGCTTCCAACTCGTCGGACAGCATACCGCCCAGCGCCAAGGCTCCGATCCCATTCACGGTCCGGCAAAGAAAGTTTCTGCGGGAGAGGGCCGGGTGGCGTGAAATCAACTCAAGAGTCTTGCGGTCATCCATCATCCCCTCCTAATCCACATAGATAAACTCATTACTGTTCAGCAGAACCCGACAGAGAGCCAACAGGGTGTCCTCTAGCGATCCCACCGAACCCAGGGATTCCTTCACTTGCTCCAACTCCCAGTCCCTTGGCTTTCGTCCCAGCGACAATTGAAAGGCCCGAAGATAGCCCTTGTCGACATCCGAGTTCGTCTCTTTCAACACTCTATTGGCAAAATGCCGGACTTCCTCGTTCACGAACTCACCATCGTACATGGTAAGTGCCTGCAAAGCCGTCACAGAGTTTCTTCGATGATCGCGGGAATCATTGCATACAGGAGCATCGAAAAGCTCCAGAAGAGGAAGACTCAGCGACCGCCGCTGGTAGGTGTAGATACTCCGTTTTCGTCCTTCAGGTCCGTGGGTGGTCTCCCAGATGTTGACCGTCTGCACCTTCTGGGCTTCATCCAGCCCCTTGGGCAAGGGCGGAAACACAGCAGGCCCTCCCCGGGCGGAATTCAAACGTCCACTGACTGCGAGAATGCTGTCCCGAATGACCTCACCGTCGAGACGGCGCCGATTGAATCGCCAAAGCAGACGGTTGTCTCTGTCGATTTTCTCGGCCTGGGAGTCCTGCCGGATCGACGCCTGCCTATAGGTGGCGGAATTCAGAATAAGACGATGCATCGCCTTGACACTCCATTTCGCTTTCACGAAACGGGTAGACAGCCAGTCCAGCAGTTCCGGATGGGAAGGAGGAGCCCCATTTTTACCGAAATCGCTGGGCGTCGCCACAATACCCCGACCAAAATGATGCTGCCACATACGATTGACCATGACGCGAGCGGTCAGCGGATTGTCGGGGCTCGCAATCCAGTTGGCCAGCACCAGCCTCCGGAAACGTGTGGGGATGCTCTTGAAGCGATCCTGAATCAAAACGGCGGGGTTGGAATGTCCTTCGATAGCGCTCAGGAAACCCGGCTTGACCGGCTCACCCGGACGGTTCCACTCCCCACGCTGCAAGACGTAGGTGGTGGGGACGTTCGGTCCGTAGGGGGGGCCCAGTGCGTGTGTCAGAGACATGGCTAGAGGCGCCACCCGAAGGATGGCTTTCTTCAACCGTCCAACCCGTTCGTTGTATCGAGCAAATTCCTGTATCTCGGCATCTGAAAAGATAGTCTTTTTCTTTCCGAAGTCGGATGAAGTGTTATCACTTTCGCTATCAATGGCTTTCCGCAAATCAGCGAGGGCCAGTTCTTTCTCCTTCTCCTCCTCACCCTCTTCCTTTGGGGCTTTCTCATTCTCAGATTCCCTTTGCTTTTTCAGCCTGACTAACAGGGGCTCATAGAATCCCTTGAAATTGGCCTCGGTCTCTTCCAAGTCTTTCGTGAATTTGGCCCGTTCCCTGCCGGCCCACTCCTTTTCTCCGGGCTTGTAGAATTCAGCCGGCTGTGGGCCACCCAGTTGCTGAATATCGTCGGCGTAGGGCCGGGCGATCTGGACAGTCGAGAAAAATGCCTTCATCCGATAGAAATCCTTGGTCGGAATCGAGTCGTATTTGTGGTCATGGCATTTAGCACAGCCAACCGTCATCCCCAAAAACACCGATCCTACTGTGGAGGTCATTTCACTGAGAATGACATCCCGATCCTCCTCCCCGCGCGGCTCGGTGAAGGGCGCCAGACGCAGGAACGTCAGAGCGACTGATTTCTCGGGGTCTGGCGTTGGGATCGCCTTAAAGGGAAAAACCTCCAACTCGAATTCGTCGCCCGCTATCTGCTCTTTGACGAACTCGTCGTAGGGTTTGTCATTGTTGAAGGCATCAATGACGTAATCGCGATATCTCCAGGCGTGGGGATACTCGGGATCCCCTTCGAAGCCGTTGGTGTCGGCGTAGCGCGCCAGGTCCAGCCAATGGCGTCCCCAACGTTCGCCGTAACGAGAATCGTCGAGCAAGCGATCGACCAGGGCCTGGTAGTTGGAGGAAGAACTATCGGCCACAAACGCCTCCACTTCTTCCGGAGGTGGAGGCAACCCGATCAAATCGAAATAGAGACGGCGAACGAGTGCCCCGGGCTCGGCCTCCCGGGCCGGCGCCAGGCCCTTCCCTTCCAGCTTGGCGAAAATGAAGTTGTCAATTTCGTTTCGGACTCGCTGCTCATTCTCTACGGCGGGAGGATCACGAGGTACCGACTTTTTAAAGGCCCAATAGCGGCCTTCCTGTTTGGCAGCCTCCAAGACCTCCGGAGATAGGTTTTTGATCCAGTCCTCTACGATGCTGATATCCGTCTTCTGCAACTCACCGCCAAATGGCATTTGAGGCTTGATCTCCCCGCGCAGCATCTTCACCAGTGGACTCCCGTCCGGGTTACCCGGTTTCACGGCAATGCCGTGCTTGGCACCGCCCGAGATCACGCTCTCGATGTCCTCGACAGAGAATCCGCTGGTTCGCTTGCTCTCGTCGTGGCAGCCAAGGCACTTGGCCTTGAGGATCGCATGAATTTTCTCTTCGAAGACATCACGGGCCCTGAGAGGGCTTGCGGAAAGCAGGAGTGCCACAAGGGCAAGAGGGAGAATGCGCATAACGCTTTCTTGTGTCGGCAACTGTGGCCACAATTATAGGCGAATTTCACCTCGGCCTGAAACCGTTGGAGACGAGACCGCTTTCGTGTTAGCTTTCTCCAACACACTGCCGTTCATCTGAGGCATCAGGAATGAAGATTTTCAATTCACGTGAGACTAGTACCCTGTCAACTTCGAGATTGTGGGTTATGGACGAGTCATGGTGGTCGAGGTCAAGGCGCGCGGCCGTAGACATAGTTTGGCCTACGTCGAGGACGCGCAACACAGAGATCGGCCGCCAGGGCCGTTCAGAACCTACAATTTCGAGGTTGACAGGGTACTAGGTCTGGGAGGCGATGGGCGTGATCCGAATCGGTTTGTTTGGTTGTGGGCGCATCGGCCGGATGCACGCCGCTAACATCGCGAGCCATCCCGGCTTTGAACTCTTGCAAGTCTATGATGTCGTAGAAGCCGCGGCTCAAGAGACCGCCGCGCAGTTCGGCGCGAGCGCTGTGAGCGCTCCGGAGATCATTTTGGAAGGCTCCGAGGCAGACGCCGTGATGATCGCCACTTCCACCGACGCACATGCCGACCTAATCGAAGCAGCCGCCCGCGCCGGCAAGGCCGTCTTCTGCGAGAAACCCATCGACCTGTCCCTCGAAAGGGTGAATCAGTGTCGGGACGTTATCGCGGGCTGCGACGTGCCCATCCAGATTGGCTTCAATCGCCGCTTCGATCCTGGCCATCGGGCGGCCCGTGATGCGATGCGGCGAGGGGAGATAGGCGATCTTCACCAGGTGCTCATTACCTCGCGGGATCCAGAGATTCCACCGCGCGCTTACCTGGAGGTGGCGGGGGGGTTGCTGCGGGATATGACCATCCACGATTTCGATCTCGCCCGATTCATGCTGGGCGAGGAGCCGACCGAGGTGTTTGCCATCGCCGGCGCACTAGGGGATCCCAGGCTTGGTGCCGAGCTCGACGAGGTCGACTCAGCCATGATCACCCTGCGCACCGCGACCGGACGCATGTGCCACATCAACAACTCTCGCTCGGCCGTCTACGGTTACGACCAGCGCGTCGAACTCCTCGGGGACCAGGGGATGCTCGTCTCGGACAACCGCCGCGCCCACGAGCTTCGGCGCTTCACCGCCAGTCAAGCCGGCATCCGCGAGCCCTATCTCTACTTTTTTGTGGAACGGTATCATGAGGCCTATGTCGCCGAGCTGGACGCTTTCGCTGCAGCCGTCGAGCAAGGTGGCCCCTGTGAGGTCACGTTCGAAGACGGGTGCCGCGCCTTGATGCTGGCCGAGGCCGCCTACGAATCCCTGGCCAGCGGACGCATGGTCCAGGTGGCGGAATAGTGGTGAAGTGGTCGAGTGATCAGTGGTGGAGTGATCAGTGGTGCAGTGAGCGGTGCCGGAAACAGCTACAGCCAACAGAGCCGCGAGCGACTTGGCTTGTCTGCAATATGAGCCCAAGTTCCGAGGAGCGACCGGTCAACAGCACAATCTCTTCCGAACTCAGCCAGAGTTTTCCGCTGAAAGACCCGGCTCCCAGCCGACTGGGCTGACCGGGGTAATGGCCAAACTGTCGCGACCGCAATCGTTGCGGCAGCATCCTGGCTGCATCGAGCATGGAGAGGCGATCAAATGGCGTTGCTGGAGCTTCGGAGCGTCGAGAAGCATTTCGGTGCAATTGAGGCGCTGCGTGGCGTTGACCTGAATCTGAAAGCCGGAGAAGTGCTCGGGCTCATGGGAGACAACGGCGCCGGCAAGTCCACGCTCGTCAAAATCGTTGCCGGAAACTACCCGCCCAGCGCCGGCGACCTGCTGATCGAAGGGAACCCGAAGCAATTCCACCGCCCCTTGGACGCGCGCGAGCAGGGGATCGAAATTGTCTACCAAGAGCTTGCGCTCTGCGACAACCTGACGGCTGCGGCCAACGTCTTCCTCGGCCGCGAGCTCAGGCGGCGCATCGGCTTCATCAGCGTCATCGACTACGGCGCTATGTATCGCAGAGCAGCCGAGCTGTTCCAGGAACTCAAATCAGAAACGCGCCCCCGGGACCTGGTCGGGCAGATGTCGGGCGGACAGCGCCAGGCGGTTGCGATTGCTCGCACGCGCCTGTCAGATCCCAAGATTGTGCTGATGGACGAGCCGACCGCGGCCATCTCCGTGCGTCAAATATCCGAGGTTCTGGATCTGATTCGGCGATTGCGAGACAACGATATCGCCGTGATTCTCATCTCTCATCGCATGCCGGACGTCTTTGCCGTGTGCGACCGCGTCGCTGTTCTGCGGCGCGGCGAAAAGGTGGCCGACAAGGCCATCGCCAACAGTTCACCCGAGGAAATCACCGGTCTGATCACCGGTGCGATCGCGCGAGCATGACAAGAGCAACGCAACCGGATCTAGAGACGCTCGCCAGCCAGCGGCAAGTCTCCGCCGTCCAATCCTTGTTCCACAGCCAGCCTTTCTGGGTTTTGGTCGCCCTCTGCACGATCGCTCTCATCATGTCGATGATCTCCGACACCTTTATGACCGAGCGCAATCTCTACAACACCACTCGGAATTTTGCCTTCGTTGGCATCATGGCACTCGGCATGACCGCCGTCATCATCACTGCGGGCATCGACCTGTCGGTAGGCTCCCTGATGGGGCTGTGTGGTATCGCAGTAGGTCTCGTCATGCAGTCGGGGCTGTCCATCTGGCTTGGATTCGGTGCCTGTATGGGGGTCGCTTTGGTCGTGGGTCTGATCAACGGGGTGCTTGTCGCGTACCTGAAGCTGGCACCCTTCGTCGCGACTCTGGGCATGCTCGCTATCGCACGATCCGCGGGAATGGTCATTTCCAACAACAAGATGATCTATGAGTTCGGTCCGGATCAGGAGCTGTTCGAGTGGATCGGTGGTGAAGACACGTTTGGAGTACCCAACCCGGTGTGGCTGCTCCTTATTTTGACGTTCGTATTCTGGTTCGCCTTCCGGTACACGAACTGGGGTCGCTGGGTATTTGCCGTGGGTGGAAACCGGGAGGCAGCGAGGCTCACCGGCATCCCGGTCGAGCGCGTGATCGTGTCCGTGTACGTGATCAGCTCGTTGACAGCTGCACTATCCGCATTCTTGATAGTGGGCTGGTTCGGATCGGTTACCAACGCGTTGGGCCAGACCCAGGAACTGAACGTCATTGCTGCTTCGGTGATTGGTGGTGCCAATCTGATGGGAGGCTACGGGTATGCCATCGGGGCGCCGATTGGCGCTGCGCTGGTCGAGGTCATTCGCAACAGCTTGCTGCTGGCGGGTGTGGAGCCCTTGTGGCAAGGTACCTTCGTCGGTGCTTTCATCATCCTTGCGGTGCTGCTACAGCGGCTGCGAGGCAAAAGGGGAGACTAAATGCTTCCCGGTTGTAGCGTTCCGAAATGGAGGAGTTTCTGAAAATGAACCGTTGTCTCATCACTACCGCGGCGGCACTGATGGCGCTCGGCACGGTGGCCACCGCTCAAAGCATGAGATTCGCACTCGTGCCCAAGGCCATGAACAACCCGTTCAACGACCTCGCTCGGGACGGGTGCTACCAGGCAGCTTCGGAGCTCCCGGACGTCGAGTGCTACTACATCGGCCCGAGCGAGCACAGCGAGATGGAGCAGATTCAGATCGTGCAAGATCTCATCAGTCAAGGAGTCGACGGAATCGCGGTCTCGCCATCCAACGCGCCTGCGATGGGCAAGGCATTGCGTCGCGCAAAGGCCGCCGGCATCGCTGTCATGACGTGGGACTCCGACCTGCTCGAATCCGACAAGGCCAACCGCGCGACCTATCTGGGCACGAAGAACTACGATATCGGTGTGCATCTCGCGAAGCTCACCCTGAAAATGAAGCCGCAAGGCGGGTCGATATGTCTGCAGACCGGTGGTGCGGCCGCGGCCAACCACAATGAACGATTGCAGGGTATTCGAGACACGCTGAGCGGCATCAGCAGTACCACGCCGCCCGGCAAAGCCCTGGCGGGCGAAAAGGGCTGGAAAGAGGTCGACGGCTGCCCCCTGATCACGGACGATGACAGTGCCAAGGCGGTGCAGGGACTTGCCGACATCCTCAACAAATATGGTGATCTCGACGTATTCATCTCCACAGGTGCCTTCACCCAATGGTCGAACAACGCCTATCGCCAGGCGATTGCCCCGCATCGAGCGAGAATGGACAAGGGCGACTTGGTCGTCGTCGTGGCCGATACGTTACCCATGCAGATGCAGCAGCTGAAGTCCGGTGCGAGTCACGGCCAGGTGGGCCAGCGCCCATTCGAGATGGGTTACCAGGCCATATACGTGTTGAAGGATATCAAAGCGGGTAAGAAGGTAGACGACCCGATCTACACGGGCCTGGACGTGTGTGATCAGTCCAATGCCAACACCTGCCTGGGGCAGTAGGGCCAGCTACGTCGACGGAACGAACACCTTGGAGAGAGAGATCGCGGGAAACGTCGTCAGGACTCCGGGCGATTGGCGAATGACCGTCAGGGCTACCTCGCAGTCCGCTTCCTTGACCTCGATCCAGAGTGAACCCGTGAACTTGCTGGGTAGGTTGAGCGAAAGCGGAGCTTCGTTGGGAAAGCGGGCGAGTTGATTGCGCGCTCCCAGCGTGACCTCGGTAGGCCCGCGGAAAATCGCTCCGCTCTGATTGCGCACGATTACCACCAGGGTGATGTCCTTGTTCTTGGTGTTGACCGCTGCAATTCCTGTCTGGATGCCTGCAGCCACATCCTGCGTCAGCGGGATGACAATCTCTCGGAGAGCAAAACTCTCACCTACACCAGCGGTCCCCAGACTGGGGGAGCTGAAGAGCACGACCCCGCCGACGGGGATCCCATTGCCACCGTCAGCTGGAAGAGCGCTGACCTCCACCGAGCCGACCAGGTCGGTGTTCCCACCGGTCGCAAGAACGACACAACCCAGAGGCGGAATCGTGAGCACCCGCGTTCCCCCGGGAAGTGCCTCGCCGCCGAGTGTCACCCCCGACGGCGCCGATCCATTCGAGCTGCGGACCCGGATTCGTACCGTAGCCGATCTCAGCGGCGACGGATTCACCAGCACCAGCTGGGAGCCCAGGTCAACGGAAGGGATATGGGCAAACTGAGCGTAGAAGCTGCGGGAGGCGATTCGGTTCTGGACCACCGGGAAGGTCGTGAAGACTCCGGGGGCTACCAGAATGACCGTGGCTCCAATCTTCCGGTTCGCCGTCACGACCACGGTCCCCTGAAAGCTATTGGGCAAGTTGGTAATGATCTGCTCGATGAACCGGGCATCGTGTCCACTACCAGATAGATCGACCACCTTGCTGGCAAAAACGCTTCCGTTCTTGCGCTGGACCTGAATGAAGTATTTGCCGGGACGCTCTTCCAGGTTGGTGATGGCGAGAGCAGTCTGCTCGCCGGTGGAGGTGTTACGAATCAGCGGAGCCACGAAGGTGTACAGGGGGTTACTGGGTCCGACGCCGGTAGTGCCGGTGTCCCCGGTAAACAACACGGTTCCCCCGATGCACTGGTCGGCCAATGCCCGCAGCGATCCGACGAAGGTGTTCGAGCCTCCCGTGGTAGCCGAGAGTGACGCTCCGGGGGCCAACGACAGGTTCAGGTCCTGGTTGGAATCTGCTGACAGCTGCCCCAGCGTAATTCGAGTGCGTGCGCCACTGGCACCGCGCGCGGAGATCTTGCCCGTGGCCTGCTTCTGCAGATCGGTGTTGATCAGAAACGTGCCCGAGCTGAGTGAACCCGCCAGGTGGGCAAACTGGGCAAATGCCTGAAGGAAGCGAAAGGGAGGCGCGACGTTCAGAGCACCGGTGATCACACCGACCTCCGCATTCGAGCTCACAATCACCGGGTAGGGACCCTGAGGAGCGTTCAGGGGAACAGTCAAAGGGAAGTATTTGAACGAGCCAGAACTGCGGGCAACGTTTCCGGTTTGGAGGTTCGGACCTAGAAAATCGACGCCATCGTTCTGTAGGCTAGGGACCCCGGTTCCGGCAACAACGAAGTTGGTATCCACTCCCACTAGTGTCCAAACGTTGTTCTATCGCACAACTCTAAGTTACTGGTAAGAATTGTTTTAACATCGAAATCCAATTTTTTCGATACTTTTTGATATGAAACTGTGGCAGGTGCCGACCCGGTTCTCCAATCCTGTGGCCTGCAAGCCGATAGGATGCCTAGATGGATATGCGCAGAACCGTCTTTGCCCAGCTGATGGATTGCGTCCCCAGGTATCAATTTCAACTCTGTGCTCAACGCTACCGAGGAGATTACAAGATAAAAGACTTCTCCTGCTGGAAGCAGTGGCTGTGTATGGTCTTCGCCCAGCTGACCTATCGCGAGAGTCTGCGGGATATCGAAGCCACGCTAGGTTCGGTTGCAGGCAGACTCTACCACATGGGAATTCGAGGCCGCGTGGCCCGCAGCTCTTTGGCCCATACCAACGAGAATCGGGATTGGCGCATTTATGCCGATTTCGCTCAAGTCTTGATCCAAGAGGCACGGACTTTGTACGCAGGCGAGCCCTTTGCCGTGGAACTGGAAAAAACGGTCTACGCGCTCGATTCCACCACCATCGATCTGTGTCTTTCGGTGTTCCCTTGGGCCCGCTTCCGCAAACGCAAAGGAGCCATCAAACTGCATACTTTGCTCGACTTACGTGGCAACATCCCCACCTTTGTCGAGGTCACCGAGGGGCGGGTTCACGACGTCAATATCCTCGACTATCTGCTGGTCCAACCCGGCTCCATTTACATCCTGGATCGCGGCTATCTCGATTTCGCACGTCTTTATCGGCTGCACCAGAGTTCCGGTTTCTTCATCATTCGTGCCCACCAGCGCCTGAATTTCCGCCGTCTGTACTCCCATCGTGTCGACAAGAGCATCGGGCTAAGAAGCGATCAAACCGGGGTCCTGAGCGGCCGTTACACGGCCAACAAGTACCCCGACAAACTCCGACGAGTCCGCTACTACGACGCCGAGACCCAAAAACACTTGGTCTTCTTGAGCAACAACTTTTCCCTGACTGCCCTCACTGTCGCCCAGCTGTACCGTTGCCGCTGGCGCGTGGAACTTTTCTTCAAATGGATCAAGCAACACCTGCGCATCAAAGCCTTCTATGGGACTTCTCCGAACGCCGTCAAAACTCAGATCTGGATCGCCATCTCCGTGTATATCCTCGTTGCCATCCTGAAAAAACGCCTGAAATTGGAGCTGAGCCTCTACACAACTCTACAGATTCTCAGCCTGACTGTTTTCGAGAAAACCCCATTAATTCAAGTACTTACCAGCTTCGATTACAGGAACCACCAGGGAGGTTCATGTAACCAGTTGAATCTATTTGACTTATGATTGGACACTAGTGATCCACTCCCTGAAATGCAGTCGCAGGACTCCCGAACACCAGCCCCCCTTGATTCGGATTGGGTGTGGTCCCCATAAAGTCTGGATCAATGGTTGCATTTCCAGTAGTGACCGCAACATCAACCCCATTGACAGCCGAGTTGACCGCCACCGTCCCATCGACAAAAGTGGGCAGAAAATTGTTGTCCCCCGGCGCCGAGCTGAAAAGACCGTTCCTCACGCCCTCCAAAGGCATGGGGGCGTCCAGTGGTTCCACATAGATCGAGTAGTCGTGGCCCGACGGCAACCCATCCAGCTTATAGGTGCCATCAAGAAGCGTGATCGCGCTGGAAGCCAATACCCCAAACTCATCGGTGGCCACCACAAAAGCCTTGAAAACGGGGTCCCCATCTCGCGTCACGGTTCCCGAAATAGATCCTGTCACCTGGGCAAAGCCCGGCATGGAGTAGGTTTGATTGATGCCTACCACGTCGTCCCACAGCAGCGCGTCCAGAGAATAGGTGAACTGCGGTCCGCGGAAGTGCATTACTGAGCTCCGCTGGACGTCGTGATTTAGATTCCAACTGTGACCGAATTCATGCTTGGCCACCGCCAAAAGGTCGATCAGATCAGAGGCAGGATCGTCCGGCTCGATAGTAGTAAAAGTCCGGAAAACATTGAAAACAACATCGGTTTCCCGATTCTCCAGGGTGGCGGTGTTGAAACTTGTTCGGGATACACCCAAGGGCCCTTGGGGACTGTTCAGCACGAGATTCCGATTGTTGGTGGTATCGGCTATGGTGACGACGTTGTGGCCATCGCCTATGGCCTCCTGAATCGAGGTTTCCCCGGTGCGAATGCTCAGAGCCGAAACTTTGACCCAGCAGTCTATCGCCTTCAGGAGGGCTCGCTTCGGGTCGCTTCCCGTCTGAATCTGGCTCAGGTCGTCGCTAAAGTCCTCCCAGATCTCTATGAAGATAGGGAACTTCTGGGGATCCCATTTCTCATTCTGCCCGCTGACACCGGTCTTCACCACATACGCGGAGAAGAGCAAGAGGACACCGAAGGCAATCGAAAGCACAAGTGTCGGGCTGGTTCCTCTATTTCTTTGCATGCTCGATCTCTTCCAATCTGTTGCGAATTCGGTTGCAGACCCCATCCAGTTCCATGAAGACAGCGGCATTGTTGGGCTTTAGAGCTTGTCGGAGAGGATGAGTGGGGTAGAGCCGAATTTTTTTCTGGCCATCGGCGGCAGAAACAACCGCTAGCCGACCGACCGGACCCGAAAATGTCCGATCATGGCCAAGGAGGTCTACATAGGAGAAGACGAGGTACTCCTGACCCAAGACGTAGGAAGCCTGGTGAGAAACGATCACTGTCTCGCCATCGACCGTACCCCCGTACTCGATGACTTCTGCCTGAGCACCTGGCTCCCCTTTGACCCCTTCGCTTACCTGAAAGACATGTTTCGTAAAGATTCGGCCAGCCTCGGTGTCACGGTAGCTGACCTTGTCGACCAGCTTTCCGACGAAGACGAACCGAGTCTGTTCCAGAAAGTCCTGCCCGGTAAACGAAAAATAGTTTGTCTGGGCAGCTAGAACCGACGAAGCGAGGAAGGAGACGAAAAACACTGTGGTGAGATGCTGAACTAGCAACATAGGCAGGTTATAGCAAAGAGAATAGTCTATGGCAACACTCGGATGGGTCGTAGCGGTCTTCCCCGAGCCGCTCTCGTTTTCGGGAAATATCCACACGACATCCTAAGTACACTGGAACGTAAATACGGCAACGTTTGCAGATGGGGCTTGTGAGGCGAGGTCAAGGCAGGAGGAGGAAGACGATGCTTTGCCATCTTCGACGACGACCAACGCAGAGATCGTCCAAAACCCCCATCTGCCCTGCGGGTGGCGACGGGACGGGCCGATGGCTTTGTCGCTCCTCCTGGCAATACGCAAGAGTATGGCTTCGTCGTCGCTTCGTGCCCTCGACACCGTCGCGCTCGCCACAAACGTCGCCGTATTTACGTTCCAGTGTACTAAGCAGCTACTAATATAAGTCAGCAAGGAACAGAGGACAGCTGGAAACACCCACTGAATGATAACCGACAGAGAGACGAACTGCCAACAGAGGAGACAAAGGATTCCGCGAGGGATTTGACTGATCCAGTCCAACCTCAGCCGCGTCTGGTTTGCCTCTGCCGGCCTGATCTTCATCATGGTCGCTCCCTCGGTGATTTTGGAGTTTCATCTCAATCTGGTCGGGATGATGATCCGGGGACTCCTGGCTCTCAGGAGCCGGGAAAGAGGTCCGTTTTCGAAATTGCGCTTATTTTGGGACTAGTGAGCAGTGAGCAGTGATTCCAGTGTACAAGGGTGCAATAGCCAAGATAACATTGGTCCATGTTCAGTGAGCAGGCTTCCAGAAGGGGTTGCCTCACACTGTTGGCCATCGGCACCAGCGCGGTCCTGTTCTGGACAGGATCTCTAGAATCCGAGCTGAGGGCTGCCTCCACGCCGGAGCCCGCGGACTTTGAGTTCAACCGCGATATTCGGCCTATCCTCGCCGAAAAGTGCTTTGCCTGCCACGGTCCCGACAAGAGCGCCCGCAAGGCGAAGTTTCGGCTCGATACCCAGGAAGGGATCCTTACGCCTCTGAGCAGCGGCACCCTCGCCATCGTCCCGGGAGACCCTTCCGCCAGCCCCCTGTGGCAACGGGTCGTCTCCGAGGACAAGACCGTCCGCATGCCTCCCGCATACCTCGGGCACGAGCGGCTGAGCGAGGAGCAACTAGACCGTATCCGCAACTGGATTGAGCAGGGTGCGAAGTGGCAGGCACACTGGTCGTTCGTTGCCCCAAAACCAGTGCCTGAACCCCCAGTCGAAACCCGTGACTGGCCCCGCAACCCGATTGACTACTTCATCTTGGGCAGGTTGGAGCGAGAGGGCCTGAAACCCTCTGCCGAGGCCGATCCTGCCCGACTGATTCGCCGGCTGGCGCTCGACCTAAGCGGTCTTCCACCCACACCTCCGGAAGTCGACGCGTTCCGGAATGACGCTTCACCCCAAGCCTACGAAAAGGTGGTGGATCGTCTTCTCGAGTCCCCCCGATTCGGTGAACGGATGGCGGCCAACTGGCTCGACGTGGCCCGCTACGCCGACACCAACGGTTACCAGAGCGACGGCGAGCGGAACATGTGGCGCTGGCGAGACTGGGTCATCGATGCCTTCAACCGAAACCTACCCTTCGATCGCTTCACTATCGAGCAAATCGCCGGTGATATGCTGCCTGACGCCACCCGAGATCAGATCATTGCGACTGGATTCAACCGCAATCATCGGACCAGTGCCGAAGGGGGAATCATCGACGAGGAGTTCCGGGTGGACTATGTGGCCGATCGGCTCGAGACCACCTCGACGGTGTGGCTGGGATTGACGATCGGCTGCGCTCGCTGCCACGACCATAAGTTCGATCCCATCAGTCAGAAGGAGTACTACCAGTTATTCGCCTACTTCAACAACGTTCCGGAGAACGGATTTGTCTACAACTTCGGGAACGAGGAGCCCCTGATCAAGGCGCCTACCCCAGAGCAGGAGGCCAGGCTGCACAAACTAGACCGGAAGCTGGCAGCTTCCCAACAACAGTACGCCGCACTCCAGGACAAGGTTCGCCAGAAGCAGTCGGCCTGGGAAGACTGGGTTGCGAGCTCCGAGATGTCCGACTGGTCGATACGTGAGGGACTTCTCCTACACTTTCCACTGGATGGGGATCTGGAGGAACGGGCGGGCATCTACGAGATCGCCCCGACGCAACCCTACGGCGAGGAGACCGACCCTGAAGAGGTCGGTGACCTGGAGGCGAAGCGACCCACAGTAACCGAGATGGCGGGAGATGCGTTGCCCTTTGTCGCTGGCAGCATAGGCCAGGCTGGAAGTTTCGAAGGACGCGGTTTCGTCGACGCGGGAAAGGTGGTTCTCTTCGATTACCTGGATCCCTTCAGTGTGGGAGCATGGATCTACACCACCTCTGCCGATGGTGCGATCGTTTCCAGCGTCCAGGATCAGGTCCAGGGCTCAGGCCATGGCCTCTACCTCAGAAGCGGACGACTCCGGGTGAACTTCACCAAGCGCTGGTCGGATCTGGGGCTGCGCCTGGAAACCGAAGAGCCCCTGGAGCTGAACCGCTGGCAGCACGTGTTGATGACCTACGACGGCAAACGAAAGGCAGAGGGACTGAAACTGTACGTCAACGGCGAGTCACAGCGGCAGCGCGTGCTATTCGACAAGATGCTCTGGCCCATGGGGGAGCCTCAGTCTTTTCGAATCGGAGCCGGCGAGGGAAGCGACGACCGTTTCCAGGGATACATCGATGAGGTCCGGGTCTACCGCCGGATGCTCTCTCCTGAAGAGGCGGCGGTGCTCGCTCTGCGTCGGACCGTCTCCGAAATCGCTGCTTCGCCCCGGGAGAAGCGATCGACGGCCGAAGCCAACAAGCTCCGCTTCTGCTTCCTGGAACAATACGCACCGGCGGAAGTCAAAGAGGCTCGACACGACCTGGCATTGCGGCAGAGGGACCGTCGGGACTTTCTGGAATCTATTCCCAGTGTGATGGTCATGAGGGAACGCGAAAATCTTCGAAAGACATTCGTCTTGAAGCGAGGCGCCTACGACTCACCCGGAGCGAGGGTCTTTCCTGGTGTTCCCAAGGTTCTTCCCCCATTGGATCGGGACAACCCAAACACCCGGCTGGGCTTTGCCCGCTGGCTGGTGGATCCTTCCAACCCGCTGACAGCCCGGGTCACCGTGAATCGACTTTGGCAAATGCTCTTCGGTGTCGGTCTCGTAAAGACGGGCGAAGATTTCGGGACCCAGGGTGAACGGCCCGAACATCTGGAGCTTCTCGATTGGCTCGCGCTCGAGTTCGTAGAGGGCGGATGGGACGTCAAGGCGATCCTCAAAACGATGGTCATGAGCGCGACCTACTGCCAGTCCTCCCGAGCGACACCGGATCTCCTGAACAGGGACCCTGAGAACAGGCTGCTGGCCCGCGGACCCCGGTTCCGACTGCCGGCGGCAGTGATCCGCGACCAGGCTCTGGCGATCTCCGGATTATTGGTGGAAGAGATTGGTGGTCCTCCAGTCAAACCCTACCAACCCCCTGGCCTCTGGGTAGAACTCGCCTTTTCCGGCGCTGCCTACGAACCCGATCAAGGGGAAAAGCTGCATCGACGAAGTCTCTACACCTATTGGAAACGGACCATTCCGCCACCTGCCATGACGACCTTCGATGCCGCCAATCGTGAAACCTGTGCGGTACGCTCACCGCGAACCAATACTCCCCTTCAGGCACTGAACCTCATGAACGACAAAACCTACGTGGAGTCCGCCAATCGGCTGGCCCAGCGTATGCTGGAGGCGGTTCCACCACGGAGGCCCGGATCGCGTACGGCTTCCAGCTGGCGACGGCGAGGCGGCCGAAGCCCCAGGAAGCCCGGGTTCTAGGCGACGTCTTTGCCCGCTTCAAGAGCAGCCACCAAGAGGATCCGGAGGCGACGCAGCAATTCCTGGCTCACGCCGGATCTTCCGAAAGCCAGGCTTTCGATCCGGTTGAGCTGGCCGCGTATACCGGGCTGGCCAGTCTCATCTTGAACCTCGACGAAACGATCACCAAGGAGTAGGGGAAAATGGGTCCTCTGGGGGAATATCGGCGATTGATGAGCAGGCGCTACTTCCTGGGTTCCAGCTCGGGAGGCATTGGCGCGGCGGCTCTGGCGACGATGGCGGGCAGTGGCCTGGAAGCCCTCCCCACCGCAGAGCCCGGGAGCCGACCCTACCCCGCCCTTCCCGGCCTCCCCCATTTTGCTCCCAAGGCACGGCGCATCATCTGGCTGTTCCAGTCGGGTGGACCCTCGCAAATGGAGCTTTTTGACTACAAACCGTTGCTGCAGAAGCGGCGGGGACAGGAGCTACCCGATTCGATCCGCCAGGGGCAACGACTGACCAACATGACCTCCGCCCAGGACGGTTTCCCAGTGGTGCCCTCTTCCTTTCAGTTCGCCCAGCACGGGGACTCGGGAGCCTGGGTCAGTGAGTTGCTGCCCCACACCTCCAAGGTCGCGGACGAGCTCTGCATCATCAAATCGATGCACACCGAGGCCATCAACCATGACCCGGCCATCACCTTTCTTCTCACCGGAGCCCAGATTGCCGGCCGACCCAGCTTCGGTTCCTGGCTGTCTTACGGTCTGGGTAGCGAAAGCCAGGACCTGCCCGCCTTCGTGGTGATGGTCACCCAGGGGACGGGAGGCCAGCCCCTCTACGACCGACTCTGGGGAAGTGGTTTTCTGCCCACTCACCATCAAGGGGTCAAGTTCCGATCGGTGGGAGATCCGGTTCTTTATCTGTCCGATCCCCAGGGGTTCAGCCGTAAGAACCGGCGCCACTTCCTGGATGCTCTGAACCGATTGAACCAAATTAAGTTAGAGGAATTCGCCGACCCCGAGATCTCGACTCGAATCGCCCAATACGAAATGGCGTTTCGGATGCAAGCGTCGGTACCCAGGCTCACCGACCTTTCAGACGAGCCCGAGTCGACGTTTAAACTCTACGGTAACGATGCCAGAAAGCCAGGGACCTTCGCCTCCAACTGTCTGCTGGCAAGGCGACTGGCGGAGAGAGGTGTTCGCTTCACCCAGCTTTTCCATCGTGGCTGGGATCAGCATGGGAGGCTCCCTACAGCACTCCCGAAACAGTGCCTAGCCACGGATCAAGCGTCCGCGGCTCTCATCCAGGATCTCAAACAGCGGGGTATGCTGGACGATACGCTGGTGGTTTGGGGCGGGGAGTTCGGCCGCACGGTTTATTGCCAGGGCATACTGAGTGAGGACGACTACGGCCGCGATCACCACCCCCGCTGCTTTAGCATGTGGATGGCGGGTGGCGGCGTGAAATCCGGTGTGACCCTGGGAGAGACTGACGATTACGGCTACAACATCACCCGAGACCCAGTCCACGTTCACGACCTTCAGGCCACCATCCTGCACTGCCTTGGGATCGGACACACCAAGCTGACATTCAAATACCAGGGCCGCGACTTTCGCCTCACCGACGTGCACGGGAAGGTGGTCGAAAAAATACTCGCATAGCGCCTTCCCCGTGCCCTTGCCTTGACCTTGCCCGACAACCCTCTCATTCCTGTGTCACCGGGAGAACCAGGGCTGACGGGTAGCTGGGGCCGAAGTAGACGGTGTTGATGGCCGTCTTCATGTGGGTGTGCCTGCCCAATTTTTCCCCAGTGTTGGGATTGACATCATAGAAGGGAAAGTTGCTGCTGGAAATATCCAGCCGGATCCGGTGACCCGGGGCGAAGCGGTTGGCGGTCGCCCACAGGTCGATGTCGACCCGGTACACGTTTCCCGGCTCCATCAGCTCCTCCCGCTCTCGCCCGTTGCGGAAACGCATCCTCAGAACGCCATCTTCCAGGTTCATCGCATAGCCTTCGGGGTAGTCAGCCGAGGGCGGGTAGATGTCCATCAGCTTGGCCGTGAAATCCGTGTCAGTAGCCGTGGAAGAAACCCAGAGCTCGACCCGTAGGGGACCGGCGATCTCCAGGGCCTCCTCCAGGGGCGGAGTCTGGAAGGAGAGGACATCGGAGCGGGCTGAGAGTGGGAGCTTGTCCCTGACGGCGAAATCGCCTTCTCGTGGCACCTGATTCTGGGCACCCCGGCGAACCAACAGTTTCCCCGAATCGATGTTGCCGCCAATGGTAGGCACCGGATCCCTTGGATCATACTCGAAGCGGCTGTTGCCCTCGGCCCCTCGGGGGCTCTCGCGCAGGCTGCCTCCGGCATCAAGATAGAATCTGAGATCCTGGATCCCCAGCGGGGGCCAGGTAGGAGCGGTTTTCCACTCGCCTCCGCTCTGGAGTCGTCCCTTGCTATTGCGGACCGTCGATGCGGCCCCCATAACGAAGTACTCCACGGCAGGTTTCAGCTCCAATCCCAGAGCCCTTTTCTGGAGGAACTGATCAAACCAACTAGCTCCCAGCTCTTGGAGCTTCATCTTCGCCGCCGTTCCGAAATCCACGTCTCCCGCATGGGTTTTCCCTGTCGAATGAGTCCAGGGTCCTATCAGAAGCTTGACATAGGCCCCGCGGCCCGAGAGTCCCTCGAAGTTCTTCAGCGTTCCCCGCTTGAAGATGTCATACCAGCCTCCCACAAAGCAGATGGGAATGTCGGGATAGCGGGAGTGATATTCCTCGAAGTTGTAGCCGTTTTGCTTCCAGTAGTCATCATAGGTGGGGTGAGCCCGCCAGTCGGCATACCAGCGATTGTAGGACGGGGCCCAGGCGAGAGGAGATGTGGACTTCAAGGGAGCCGCCATGAGCCAGCTGGCCAACTGGTCATTGGCGCGGGTCAATGCCGCAAAAGAGAAGGAGTCCTCCTCCTCATCCGGATCGCTGGATCGGGCCTCCTTGCCCCACTGCGCCAGACGAAAACCGTAAGCCAGATTGTGAAGGAGGGCAAAGGCACCGCCACGTCCGGCACCATCTTCCACGTAGTTGGAGGTGCCCACGTACACGAACATGGTTCGCAGGTGAGGCGGGTTCAGGACTGCCAGGGCGTTCTGAGTGGCGGCCAGATAGGAACCTCCATACGTCCCCACGTCCCCGTTGCACCAGGTTTGGGCCGCTACCCACTCTAGGGCGTCGTATCCGTCCTCGGCCTCGTTGACGTAGATGTAGAACTCTCCTTCCGAGTCATAACGTCCCCGAACATCCTGGACCGCGACGGCGTAGCCCCGGGTGGTAAAAAACCCGGCCACTTTAGCCATCCCTGCCTTTCCATACGGGCTACGTATCAAGATGGCGGGAAAGGGTCCGGGCGGGGTCGTCTCGCCATCCGGCAGGTAGACATCCGTGGCGAGGCGGACACCGTCACGCGCCGCCACCATGACGTTCTTGCGGATGCGAACCTGGACCGGGCCCTTCGGCTCTTCCGCTGCCAGCCCGAGGCTGAGAATCGAGACCACTAGCCCTGGCACTACAAGCTTGATCATCATCAGTTTTCAGGGTCCTTTCTTCAGCTCTGCCTGTGGCAGCACCCAAGTCCGAAGGGTCTGATAGCCCACAACTGTGTACGCGGTCGTGAGATGTGAAGCTAGATGATATCCCTGTTTCTCCACATCTTCCAGACGGCGGGGGGTGGCTCGAAAGAAGAAGACTTCGGCCTGGAGACCGAAGCCACGTTTGCCAATGCGGTTTTAGCTTAATGGGACCACCAGCGCTGTCCCCATTCGCGAAGGAAACTTCCGGAGCCATAGAAGCCTGAAGCCCGAGCGAGGGGTTGGTAACCGCGGCCCAACCCCTCGCTTGCACTTCAGGCTTCCCTGCGGCCACCCTACTCTGGTAGGAGGTTGGCAGTAGCCGTCTGGCCTCTTGAGCGAGCGATTTCCAGAGCGGTTAAACCTGCTTCGTCCTTCGCGTTCACTCTGGCCCCTTTGGCCAGCAGGATCTGGACGACGGGACCGTGTCCATTCCAAACAGCGTGCATGAGTGGAGTGCGCCCGCGGCTGTCGCCTAAATCCACATCGGCACCCTCTGTGACCAATGCCTCTACGGTGCCGGTAAGACCTTGAAAAGCAGCAAACCCCAGGGCGGTCTGTCCTTGGTTGTTTTGCGCGTTCACGTCGGCGCCATGCCGCAGCAGCAGCTCTACCAGGGAAGTACGCCCTCGATATGCCGCTAGACCCAGCGCCGTTTGCCCCTCTTTGAGTTTCACGTTTACGTCGCTGTCCCTCGCCAGTAGGGCTTTCACCACTACGGAATGATCGTGAAGCAGTGCGAGTCCCAGAGCGGTCCAGTCATCAGTACTCTTTGCGTTGACGTCGGCGCCGCCCGAGATCAACGTTTCCACCACCGAACCATGACCATTCAAGGCCGCATGCATGAGAGGAGTGCGGCCCTCGCTGTCCCTGGTGTTGATTTCTGCACCCTTGGAAATCAGGGTCTGCACCGTGGTCAGATGACCTTCGATTGCCGCATGGCTCAACGGTGTGAGGCCCATCTCATCTTTGGTATTGACCTTGCTATCGTCGGCCAACAGGATTTTTACCACCGAGGAATGGTCGTTCCAGACAGCGAAGTCCATCGCCGTCTGGCCTTCTCTAGACTTCAAGGTCACGTCGGCCCCGTGGCTCAGAAGCAGTTCGGCCACATCGGCGTGACCCCGCCAGGCAGCGTGCATCAGCCCGCTCCGTCCCGTTTTGTCTCTCAAATCCAGATTTGCGCCCTGCTCCAGAAGAACCTTTACGGTTTCGGTGAACCCTTGGTAGGTCGCGGCCATGAGTGGAGTAGCACCCTCCTGGTCCCTGAAGTTTGCGTCGCCTCCGTGAGCCAACAGTAGTCCAACAATGTTGCTTTGCCCTTCCGAGGCGGCGTGCATGAGAATGCTCACACCATCGCTGTCCAGGGTGTCCGCGTCCGCGCCGCGCTCCAACAACGCTTTGACGGTGGCGGAGTCGCCTCGACGCGACGCGATATCCAGGGCCGTC
Source organism: Acidobacteriota bacterium (assembly GCA_965219005.1). Lineage (GTDB taxonomy): Bacteria > Acidobacteriota > UBA6911 > RPQK01 > JAJDTT01 > CAUZIZ01. The sequence goes on from CBDCMS010000004.1 coordinate 3,316,770, forward strand.
CAGCCGTCCTGACTCCCCTTGTTGGGATCCGCACCACGATTCATCAGAGCTTCGACGATGGAAGTGTCCCCTTGGTGAATCGCCCGCATCAGGGCTGTCCACCCCACCCTGTCTCTCGCGTTGGGATCTGCGCCGGCACCCAACAAGGCTTCCACGATTTCGACCTGCCCCCCGAGAATCCCCCAGATCAAGGCGCTATGGCCGCTGGAGTCCAGGGCGTTCACATCGGGATCCCCCTCCAGCAGGATCTGGAGGACAACTAAATGGCCTGCACCTGCCGCAACCATCACGGGTTTTGCTCCATCCGTTGCTCTCAGAACTCGGTCGGCCCCGTGCGACAACAGGATCTTCGCGGTTTCAGCGTGCCCTCCAAGGGCGGCATAAATCAGGGGAGTGAGACCGTCCTTATCCCTCTGGTTGACGTTGGCGCCTTGGTCGATAAGTGTCTCAACCAAGCGGCTCTGGCCACTAAAGGCGGCATCCATAAGGGTCTCAGGCTGCTGCGAGAAAACCGGAACGCAGATCGCGAGGTGGACCAGGGCGAGGATGATCGCTACTCCATGGCGAAATACTCGTGTGGATCGCACTCCCTGCATATTAGCTCTGCCGGCTCTCATTGTAGCTGGGCTCTGGTTCATCTCCTGCCCGTCCATTATACGAAACCTCTTGAGAATCGGCCGTGGGTTTTAGATGACCTGATTCCCGAACCCAATCGGGTGACACAATGTGGTGACGGAGGAAAACATCTTTCAGCTAAAAGAGGAGATCCGAGAAATCGATGCAGTCTTGACAGCGTGATTCAATGCAAGTAGATTCAGGCAAACTACTTATGGAGGAAGCTAGTCACAGTGATTAAACAGGACATCGTGGCGCGTGTTTCGAGGCGAATGGACATGACCAAGGTGAGAGCAGAGGAGGCCGTAGACTGCGTCATCGATGCGCTGAAGAACGCTATGAAAGAAGGCGAGCGCATCGAACTACGTGGTTTTGGCGTCTTCGTGGTCAAACCCCGTAAGAGTGGTATCGGACGCAATCCCAGGACTGGAGCGGAGGTACCCATCCCCCCGGGAAAAACGGTACGCTACAAGCCTGGAAAAGATGTTCGTGGGGGATAGCGTACTGGTCTACTTACCTTGAACGACGATTCCTCCTTCCAGGCAACCCCTCCCTTCCCTGAATCCGATCCATCCCGGCTCCCAAGTCAAGCAAAGCCCAAAAGACTCCTCCCGGCCTTGATGTTGGGGCTCACTTTCCTGAGTACGCTAATCGCTGGATTCTTCTTCCACGTCAACTTCGTCTCGGACTATGAGGCAGATGTCCTGGCGCGACTCCTGGAAGCCTGGCAAAACCCCGCCCAGATCCTCATGGGCCTTCCCTTCGCGCTTACCATCCTCTCTATCCTACTCGCCCATGAGATGGGACATTATCTTGCCTGCCGGTACTACGGGATCGAGGCTACCCTTCCCTATGCAATTCCGGCTCCCCCGGTCCTGAATCCCTTCGGCACCTTCGGAGCCGTCATCCGAATAAAGTCAGCATTCCGAGATCAGCAGCAGCTATTCGATGTAGGAATAGCGGGTCCTCTAGGAGGCTTCATCTTCATCATCCCTGCTTTGATCATCGGACTGCGAAATTCGAAGGAGTTCGTGTTCTACGCTCAGGTCGACCAGGCCTGGGAATTCGGTGAGCCCCTTCTCTTTCAGTGGGCAGAGACGCTTTTCTACACTGCTTCCACTGGATCCAGTATCAGCCTACACCCGATCGGCTGGGCGGCTTGGTTCGGCCTACTGGCGACAAGCTTGAACCTACTGCCCATTGGTCAGCTGGATGGGGGCCACATCGTATATGCCCTGTTTGGAGCGCGTGGACACCGGGCCGTCTCCTATGTCACTTTTGCGGGACTCGTCCTGATCAGCCTGATGTCGTGGCCGATGCTGGGGTATCTCCTCTTTGCCGTGATCATCGTATTTCTGGGGTTCCGACATCCACGGCCCCAGACCGAAATAGCCCAGCTGGGCCGGGGTCGTTGGATCCTGGCCATCTTGGGGCTTCTGATCTTTCTTCTCACCTTCATCCCGGTGCCGATCCAACTGGTTTCACACGTGGGTAGGCTATAGCCCGGATTCCTCGTTACCCTTAGGGAGGCGGTGTAAACACCTTCTTGACAAGGCTTGCAGGTTGGTCGATTGGGCTACCCCGATCTGAAGATCGAGGCGAATTCGCTCCAGATCTTCGAGTAACCCTGCTGCAGCAGGATAATGGCTGCGCCGCACACAAAAAAGCGAGCACCCTTGTCATAATAGGCGCGAGCTGCATCGGGACTTCCGACCGGGATGCCCCACCACTTTCCATGTGCGGCACATGACTTCGCCACTTTGTCGACCGCTGCAGTGATCAGAGCGCTGTCCATCTGTGTCGGAATTCCGTAACTCTGTGTCAGATCGGCGGGTCCGATCATGACTCCATCTATGCCTTCGACGTCCAGAAGTTCATCAACGTTCTCCACGGCTTCCCGATCTTCTATTTGAATAGAGACCGATACTTCCCGATTGGCCGAGGCCATGCAGTCTGTCATGGGCTCCATTCCGTAACTCGCCGGGACTTCCACGCCATCCATTCCGCGGCTGCCGACAGGATGAAAACGGCTGTTTCGGACGATGGTCCGCGCTTCCTCGACAGTGCAGCAGTGAGGCACCATGATGCCGCTTGCTCCCGCCTCGAGGCATCTGAAATAGCTCCAGTAGGGTCCCTTTCTAATCCGCACCAGGGGCTCCATACCCGTGGCGCGACAGGCCAATCCCATATTGAAGACCTGATCAAACGAATAGTCCTGGTGTTCCATGTCGATCCAGATACCGTCGAACCCGATCAGGCCAATCATCTCGATGAGCTTAGGCGATACATAAGGCGTCGGGCAGGCCATGCACACCGCCTCGCCCTTTCTCAGCTTCTCCAACACTCTATTCGTCTTCACTATTCCTCTCCTTTCGAAATTCAAAACAAGAAAGCATCAGGGTTCTCCCTTGGCTTCGGTGGACGGTAGTGTACCGTGCTGCTGCTTTGAGCTGAAACTTGAATAGTGAGCAGTGGTGAAGTGATCAGTGAACAGTACCGGAAACAGCTACAGCCAACAGAGCCGCGAACGACTTGACTCGTTAGCAGTATGCCCCACGTTTCGAGGAGAGAGCTGGACAACAGCAGAATCTCGCAGATCCCCAACCCCTCGCTCGCGCTTCAGGCTTCCATGGCTCGACTAGTTTCTTTCAGATGCGCTCCGGCGCAGCCGGTGGCGGGGCTAAGCTGAAACCTGATAGGCCTTGCATTCACCTTGGAGTTCGTTTGTTCGGTGTCCTGCGGTTTGAATCACAAACTGCAGAATATCGAACAAGCGAATTTCGAGGGCTGGCTGAATGGAAGGAGTATATAGCCCAGAAGCTCCCGGGATCAGACCGCGAAAATCCGCAGCCTGCTCCCAGGCGCATCCGTAATCGAGCAGTCGCCGCGGCACAGAACCGCCGCAACCGCTAATTCTCAACGACTTAATCCAGGCGGACGATCGTGACGCGGGCGACAGGATTGTGCCAGTCGTATCCATCCGCGGGCAGGTCGCCTATACCGTGAATCCCGTTGCTGATGTGAACGAACCCTTCGGGATCGGCCGGATCGTGGACGTTATTTCCGCAAGGGGGGCCCGGTATGAACGCACACAACTCGGAGTCGGCCTCGCTGCCAGCGTCATAGGCTGGGGCATTTAGCGTCCTGATGCGCTCGAAGGGCAGGAAGAAGAACAGCGTGGGGGGCAACGGAACCTGAACGCCACTAATGGCGAAAAAAGCATCGTTGGTGCTGGCCAGCATTCCCACGGCCGAAATACGCCTGAATCCAGATTTGCTCATCACTTGCAGCGTCATGGATCCGGCAGGGGGTATGGGACCGGGTCCCGCGGCGAAATCAAACACGGCGGGCAGCGTGGGCAGCAGGCCCAGCAGGGTCCGGGGTTTCCTTCCTCTGCCAGCGTCGCCAGCTCAGGGATTACCGGTTGGCCCACCGTAAAGAGGGACATGGCTCCACTGTGACTCACAACCACAGGAGGTGTGATCACCTGATTCTGGGTCAGGTTTTGAATCGTGACCTCATAGGTGACTTGGGCAAAGCCAGGCGTGCTGGCGCCGATAACGAAAAGCAGCACCAGACACATCAGAGCGGTTCCTCTAGTCCATTTCATTGAATTCTCCTTAGTTTGTAGATACCGAAAAGATGTGAAGGCGGGGTACTCCCAGCTCAGGACGGCATCCACACAACAGAAAACACTGGACCAGAGAGTCCAAGCCTCTGAGAGAAAAGACACCCAATGCCGACCCACCTGGGAAGGCATCATGCCCTCACTTACGGCTTCTTGAACCTGGGACCTACCCTTTTACGGGCGGACGTTGCTCCTGTCAAGCAAAACATCCGGGGAGAGCCGCGTCAGGAGTCTCTTGCGAGTGAGAGACTACATCGCGATGAGGAAATGCTATGCTTGCCGGATCGACTCAGCTAGTAAATGGATTCAGCATGGGAGGGCGAGTAAGGATGAAGGAAGGCACCTCGGACGACTATCCGGTCAAGCTTCTGACCTTGGATCCCGGACACTTTCACGCGGCGCTCCTGCAGAAAGTGATGTACCCCCAGGTTTCGCCCGTTGTCCACGTCTACGCTCCTGGAGGGGCTGAGGTTGACGACCACCTGGAGAAGATTGAAGGGTTCAACACCCGAACCGAGAACCCAACCCAGTGGCAACAACAGATCCACACCGGTCCTGACTTTCTGAAGAAGATGCTCTCTGACGGAAAGGGCAACGTTGCGGTCGTCGCAGGCAACAATCGCAGGAAAACCCAATACATCAAGTCCCTGGTCGATGCCGGACTCAACGTTCTCTCGGACAAACCGATGTGCATCGATCAGACAGCCTGGCAGTTGCTCAAGGGTGCTTTCGAGTCGGCCCGCGACCATGGAGTACTGCTCTACGACATCATGACCGAACGATTGGAAATAACCACAATCCTACAGCGGGAACTTGTCAGCACCGAGTCGGTCTTCGGGCGGCTCCAGACTGGATTTCCAGGTGATCCCTCGATCAGCAAGGATAGTGTCCATCATCTGTTCAAGGAGGTAGCGGGAAAGCCGCTTCAGCGTGCCGCCTGGTACTTCGACGTGGAGCAACAGGGCGAAGGAATCGTCGATGTGGCGACGCACCTGGTCGACATCGTCATGTGGATCTGTTTCCCGGAAGAAACCATCGATTACACCACCGACGTGGAGATTTACTCCTCCCGCCATTGGGCTACGCGACTGACCCAAGCCGAATTCAGCAAGGTTACGGGACTACCTGACTTCCCAGATTTCCTGGTAGACAGCTTGGACTCCGAGGGTGTCCTGCCCTACTACTGCAACGGTGAAATCCAGTACACCCTGAGGGGCGTGCATTCCAGGATTTCAGTCGTCTGGGATTTCGAAGCTCCGGAGGGGTGCGGAGACACCCACTTCTCAGTGATCAAGGGCTCGAACGCCCACATCCTTATCAAGCAGGGTGAAGAACAGAATTACCAACCTGAGGTGTTCGTGGAACCGGCAGCGGGTGTTGACTCCGACGTCCTGGGGCAGCACTTGGAGGCCACGATCGAGCGTCTGTCGAAAACCAGCTATCCTGGACTGGGGCTCGAGCCCGCTCCAAGCGGCTGGCACTTGCTGGTCCCGGACCTCTATCGGGTAGGTCACGAAGCCCACTTCGGAGAAGTGACAAAGAAGTTTCTGGGCTTCCTGGATCAGGGAGGACTGCCCGAATGGGAGATCCCCAATATGATCGCCAAGTACTTCACCACGACCCGCGCCCTGGAAATCGCCAGGAAGGCTGATGCCTAAGGCCTCCCTTCCATAAATACGATGATGTGGCGATCGCGACGGTGTCGAGGGCGCAAAACCTCAAGGAGAGTTGTCCCTGATCTGGTGTTCTACTTCATTTCTTGTTGCTCTTGGCTATCAGGTAGACCACAACCGCAACGATCGCGACCACCAACACCGTCCCCAGGTTCGCGATGCCTTTCTCCGAGGACCAGACGATCGCATAGCCGATGGATCCGGGCAGAAGGGCATAGTAGCTGAAAGGGATGAGTGTTTTACGAATAACCGCACCCTCTCTTCCCAGCAACCCCACGACCGCCGAGGCCGCCACCACGTTGTGGACGCAGATCATGTTGCCCGCAGCGCCCCCCACCGCTTGAAGGGCGACGATCCAGGTCGGGTCTACGCCGATCCTCTGTCCCACCCCGAACTGAAAAAGAGAAAACATCATATTGCTGACCGTGTTGCTCCCCGCTACGAAGGCACCGAGCCCCCCGATGAAGGGAGCGAAAATGGGCCAAGCTTCACCCACCAGGGCGGCCACACCGTCAGCCAGAACGATCGGCATTTTTTCAAATCCCGCACCGCCGTTGCCGCTATTGATGAAGACCTGAACCATCGGAACCGTGAAGACCAGGGCCGTCGAAGCCGCAATCAAGGTTCTGAGCGAGCGTCGCCAGGCTCGAGCATAGGAAGGCCAATCCATCCGGTGCAGGCAAAAGGTCAGAAGCGAAACGAACACAAAAATCGAGCCTGGAAGGTACAGGGGCCGCACGGCGGCTGAGATCTCCGTTCCAAACAGGTTCGGAAGCGAGATGGTCCAAGCATTGACGAGATCGTAGAAGGGCAGATCGCGCAGGCGGGTCAGAACCAGCAGGAGAGCTACGAGGAGGTAGGGAGCCCAGGCGGCAGCCATTCCCATCTTCCTACTCCCTTCCCTGTCCTCGGGGAGTTTGAAATCGCCGGTCCAGTCACTGTCCCATCGATCCGAACTCTCGAAATCCCAGTGCTTCTCCGGGGCAGGTACCAGGAAACCTCTCTTGGCAGCGGTCCCAACCAGCACCAACCCTATGAGCCCACCGAAAAGAGCGGGAAATTCGGGTCCCAGAAGGTAGGCCACAGTTAGATACGGAAGCGTCATCGCGAAGGCCGCGAAAAGAGCAAACTTCCAGACTTGGAGTCCTTCCCGAAAAGAGCGGTTCCGGCCGAAAAAGCGGGTCATCAAAGCCACAACGAAAAGCGGCACGAAGGTACCCGTCAAAGCGTGAAGCAAGGCAACCTTCGTGCCGATCATTGCAAGAAACTGGTGCCAATCGGCATATCCCCCTGCCAAGGCGAAGCCGACGATCCCTTGATCCGCCGATAGTCCGGTACTGACGCCTACCAGAATCGGTGTACCCACCGCACCAAAGGAAACTGGAGTGCTTTGGATAATCATCCCAGACATCACGGCGGCCATCGCGGGGAACCCTAAAGCTACCAAGAGAGGGACCGCTACCGCAGCCGGAGTTCCGAATCCGGCAGCGCCTTCTATGAAGGAACCAAACAGCCAGGCGATGATGATCACCTGGATCCTGCGGTCCGGAGTGATGTTGGTAAAAGCCTCTCTAATGGTCCTGATCGCCGAGCTCTCTTCCAACGTATTCAGCAGCAGAATGGCGCCGAAGACAATGTAGAGAAGTGACGCCGCCACAATCAGACCGTTGGCAGACGCTGCCGCGACCTGGGCCGGCGAGACCTGCCACACAAAGAGCGCCAAGATCGCTGCCACGGCGTATGAGATCGGCATGGCCCTACTGGCTGGCCAGCGCAAGATGACCAGAAACAAGGCCACTGCCACGATCGGCATCAAAGAAAGGAGGGCTAGCACATCAGACTCCTGGGGAGAAAATTCCAAGATACAAGATACAAACAAATCTCAAATTCCAAGCACCAAATCTCGACGACACAATTCTCCGGAGTTGGCGCCTCACCCGCAGATCTGGATAAGAGGGTGCGACGAGGATAGAGATCGCACTCACTAGAACCGTCGAGCTCCGCACTGGGCTGGCGGAGGAAAGCTCCCCCGATCGCTTGTCATTTGGTGCTTGAGATTTGTTTGTATCTTGTATCTTGGGTTTAGAAGACGTCATCCTGAGCTGCGATCACGCTGAGGTCTTTCCGCGTATAGGAGCCCAGACTCCGAAAATCGAACTCGACATAGTTCTTGATCCATTTGAGGGAGATCTTGAAGGCATCCTGGTAACGGCTCGCCATCTGTGACTGTTCGGCCGAGGCCGCTGCGCCTGATCCAGCCGCCTCCAGGATGCTTCCCAGTTCCTCCTTGAGCAGTCGCTTCACCAGGGGAAAATCATGCTGCTGATCGGTTTCTGCATCTCGCGCCGCATGCAGGACCCGCTGTGCGATCTGTGCTACCGAGATGCGGGCTGTCGCCAGATCTTCCATCAGAGCCGGATGAATGCCCGGTCGACCATAGAGGCTGTCGATTCCCTTGGCCCCTCTCCCCTGCAACCAGCCCTCGAGGTATTCGATGAGGGTACGAGCGTTACGCCGGGTGCCATCGATCGTGATGGGACCCTGAGGCGCGCGTACCTCGACGGGGTAGTTCTCGGGAAGAAACATCTCTGGGGAGGGCACCCAGCCTGAGGCTCTCAGCTCCTTGAAGGGATCTGCGGCCGTCTTCATGTGGAAGATGTGTGCAACCCAACCCCGCAAAAACCCCTGTTGCGCCTCCCACTCCTTGTCCGCCCGAATCGATTCCCCTGCTGCCAGATTGACCTCATTCTCCCTACTGGGCAGAGCGGTTGCCATACCACCAATGGGCACGGCCCCGCGCTTGAGGCAAATCGCGACCAGCCGCTTGAAGATGTTGGTCAGAAAATCGGTGGTCTTGATATCCACGCCGAACCTATCCGGCCACACCGAGCCAGGATCGGCCATGACGTATTCTAGAATGCTCGCCTTGAAATCCCAGCGGGCTGCATTGAGGCCGGCGCCGTAGGGACCCAACGCATGCAGAATCTCCTCCATCTGATAAGCGGCTGGAAGCGATTCTATGAGGGCTATGGCTCGAATCGTCGCATTTCGCAGCGCATCCACCTGCTCGCGACTGGCGTCGAAGAAGTCGCGCCAGAAGGCAGCCTCTTCGGCCGACTCCATTTTGGGCAGATAGAAATAGATACCCTGTCCCCGGTTGGTATGCGATTGGCCAGCGTGGAAGAGCGTAAGCGCCGTCCCTAGAATGCTAGCCGAAATCGGCTCTCCATCCACGCTCACCGAAGGCTCGTCCAGATGGAGTCCCCGCTCCCGATGCATAAAAAAGGGCAGCTCACCCTCAGCCAGCTTGTACTCTTTGTTCTTCGCAGCATCGTAGTAGGTCAGTGTCCGATCAACCGCTCCCTTTCGGTTCCAGGCGGCCTGGACGGTGTCCTGGAAGCGATGCCCGGCGGAGTCCTCGTCATCATCGAGATCTCCCTCGGCGCGCGATCCGTCCGGACCCGGATTGAGTGCGTTGATGAACATGCCCGTGATGGAAGCAGGTCCCGAGATCTCTATCCCGGGACGCTTGAGATCTTCCGGTACTGTTGGCGCCTTCCAGCTGCCCGTGTTGGCCTCGCTGGAGGGCAAGTGCGCCGGCTTGATTCCTTGATGTAGAGCCTGCTTCAAGACGACAGCGCGTTTCTCTCTCAGTTCCTGAATCCGCGGACTGAACTGGTCGTGAAGAGAGAGAAGATACTTTACAAACTCCGGCGTAAAGAGCTCTGCTGCTCCTGAAACGGGTTCAAGCTGCACTCGTTCTGATGTCATTGAGCTTCTCCTTTTTCCGGCTCCTCGGTTGGCAACTGGGACAGTAGTGGGTACCCCTCTGACTGATCACCATCTTCTGGATGACGGTACCGCACCGATAGCAGCTCCGTTCATCTCGACCGTAGACACGAAGCCCGTTTTGGTTCTGACCCGGTTCTCCGTCGCTTCCCACGTAATCGCGCAGTGTGGTTCCGCCATAGAGCATCCCTCGTTCAAGCACTTCCGGAATCGCTCGAAAAAGCGCTTCCTTTTCGGCCCGCCTCAAGGAGCGCACCGTGCGAGCCGGATGCAGCCCAGCTTCAAATAAGGCCTCGTCCGCATAGATGTTACCGACCCCAGCAACGAACCCTTGATTCAGAAGCATGGATTTGATCCGTGTCTTTCGGCCCCTTAGCTTCCTCAAAAATTCTTCGAGACGATAGGATGAATCAAGAGGCTCGAGCCCCAGAGATCCGAATAAATCTGTAAGCGCCTCCTGCTTCTTGGCAAACAAGAACACACGTCCAAACTTGCGGACATCTCGAAAGGTCATCACCTCGCCCGTCGTGAAACAGACCACAAGGGGGGTATGGCGATCAAGTGCCGCAGCGATATCTGGAGATCGATTCTTTCCCCGCTCCGAAACAGTCCCGGATGCGTCATTAGGTTTGACGGTCAGCTGGCCGGTCATGCCCAGATGAACAATCCAATACCAGTCGTCCAGCTCAATGACAAGGTACTTGCCACGGCGATCCAGGGCGACGACCTTCTGGCCGACTATCTGGCGGCGAAGCCACTGAGGGTCTACCTGAAAGACCCGATTGGCTGCAACTACGGCACCGTCAATGGTTCGCCCCCGAATCCGCGCCTCGAGTCCTCTACGTACTGTTTCGACCTCAGGGAGCTCAGGCACGGACCCGCCTCGATTCAATCTGGAGCTTCATTTGGAATCTCCCACGTCCAAGGCACCGATTAATGCGAAAACTAAGGAAGTCTGAAGCGCGAGCGAGGGGTTGGGGCTCTGGGAGATCTTGCTGTTATCTGCTCTCTCGCCGAGACCTGGGCCCTCTCCGGTCAAATGCCCTTTTCGTGACGCATCTCGCAGATTTCCAACCCCTCGCTCGCGCTTCAGGCTTCCATGGCTCGGGAAATTTCTTTCTCGAATGGGGCCAGCATCACTGGGGGCGGAATTAAGCTGAAACTTCATTGGCTGACGTAGCTTCGGTCTCCGGGCCGAAGTTTTGTTCTTTCGAGCCTCTGGCTCGACCCGCGGCTGCCTGAAGACCACCGCCACGCTCGCAGGCCAAAAACCAGCTGTCATGATAGCGCATACTTGGTACGGTTCAAACGCAACATCAACCCCCGACTTCTCAAGACGAACCATCGTCAGTTGATGCTATCTCAGGACTCGAGCCCAAGAGGTGTTGTAGAAAGGTCTGGGTGATGGGCGAAAGCTTCAATCTGCGGTTGACAGCAATGTAGAAGGCTCGCTTCATGGGCTCTACGCCTTCGATGGATAGGGTCCTCAGCAGCCCTCTCTCTAGCTCCGCAAACCGTGAGAAGAGACACGACCGTAGGCCAAGGCCTGACTTGAGGCCTTCCTTGATCGCGTTGTTCGAGCCAAGGGACGCCACAACATTGAATCGATCGAGACTGCGCCCGACGCTCCTCTCGAAGACCATCCGGGTTCCAGAGCCCGGCTCTCGTGCCAAAAACGGCTGAAGGGCCAGCAGATCGAGACTGATCGACATCGGTGCAAGAGTCCGCCAAACCTCATCTGGAGGCCTTATTCTGACACTGAGACGCGGACGTGCACACCCCCATCCTGTGGCGGTGCCCGACTAAGTCACGATAAGATGGTCGAGAATGTTTCGAACATCCAGAGAGCAGGCCAGAAAGGAGAGCTGATGCCGTTCATTGACCTTTCAACCATCCCCCCTCAGCAGATTTTCCCCGGCGTCCAGATTCGGGCACCCTATGGCCAGAATCTCATGCTGTCGGTCGTCGACTTTGAAGCCGGGTCTGAGGTCCCGCTGCACAGCCACCCCCACGAACAGGCGGGAGTCCTACTGGAAGGACGCATGGAATTGACCATCGGAGATGAAACCCGGGTCCTGAATCCTGGTGAGTTCTACATCATTCCACCCAACACACCTCACCGTGGTGCGGGTGTAGGAGGGCCAGCGAGGGCACTGGACGTCTTCAGCCCTATCCGCGAGGACTATGCCAGGTCTTGACCGACGAATTGCCTCCCAAGGAAACGTGAGACTATGAAACCAAGGCGGCAGGTATATTTGATCGGAGGGGCACACAGCGGCTTTATCGGAAAGTTTCATCCCGATTTCATCTGGAAGGGACATCCAGACTTCGGTAAACGGACCAATCCCTCTCTGGAAGACCACCTACGGACCGCCGTCCTGAGCGCTTGTGAAGCGACCGGCATAGAACCTTCAGCAGTGCAGAAAGGATACGTCGGGAACTTCACCGGTGAACTCTTTGCCAAACAGGGGCACCTGGGGGCCATGCTGGCAGGCGTGCATCCGGATCTGAAATACAAACCGTTCTCAAGAGTGGAGGGCGCCTGCGCGTCGGGAGGCCTGGCGCTTCTCGCTGGGATCGATGCCATTTCCGCGGGCAACGATGTGGTCCTGGTGGCCGGGGTCGAGATACAGACCACAGTCAACGCGAGGGAAGGGGCCGACTTCCTGGCTCGGGCAGCTCACTACGCCACTCAGCGCGCTTGCGACGCATATACCTTTCCCTGTCTGTTCGCTCGCCGTACCAAGGCCTATCGGCAGGCCTACGACGTCTCTGAGGAAGACCTCGGCCGCTTGGTGGTGAAGGCCTATGGCAATGCCAACAGAAACCCCAACGCCCATATGCGGACAGTTCAGATGACGCTGGAGAGGGCGTCAATCGTTTCCCAGAAGAATCCGCTCTTTCTCGAGAACCGGGACTATCGAGACTACCTCAAGTTGAGCGATTGCTCCCAGGTCTCGGATGGAGCATCGGCAGTGGTACTGGTCTCGGAGACAGGGCTGGATCGAATCGGCAAATCCCTTGGCGACGTGGTGGAGATCGTTTCCTACGGCCACGCGACGGCACCCCTGGACGAAGTACCCGAACCACTGCTTCTGTCCACCGCCGAACGGGCCATCCAGGAAGCCTTTCAGGACGCCAAGATTGGACCTGAGGACATCGGGGTGGCCGAAGTACACGACTGCTTCAGCGTTACGGAACTACTGCTCTACGAAGCCCTCGGATTCGCCGAACGAGGCCGGGCCATTGATCTGGTGAGGGAGGGCGTCACCAATCTAGAGGGGAGACTGCCGGTGAACACGGGAGGAGGGCTTATGGCCTTCGGCCACCCGGTCGGAGCAACGGGCGTGAAACAGGCTCTAGAAATCTTCAAACAGCAGAAGGGTCTGGCAGGCGAGTATCAGATCGGGACTCGACCCAAGTACGGTACCGCTGCAAACCTGGGTGGAGACGACCGCACTGCAGTCATCACGGTTTACCGCAACCGAAGCTGAAACTTGATAAGTGTTGCTTTCACTTCGGCGTTCGCATGTTCGCTTGTTTCGCGGTTTCTGATTCAGCCTTTTTCCTTGCTGAAGAAGGCAACCGTTGGAAATGTTGAACCGCAGAATATCGAACATTCGGGTCCCCTCAGTGAGTCCGGCTGACCGGAGCTACTTCTCTGAGTCTGCCAACAGGCTACTGGGTAGGGGCGAGCCGGTAATCATGCTGACTGCTCGTCCTCTGGAACCTCGTTTCTCGGCGCTTCTGCCTACCGACCAGGTCGCGACGATCCCCCCCCCAGGCCACCCAGAACTCGGTGGGAAGTGGAAAGGGGTCCACGACCTTCCCGGCTACCGCCTGGATCGCAGGTACGATGCAGTAGTTGAGAAGGATGAATCCCAGGCCCACGTATACAACAGTCGGCCGAGCGCGCTTGGTATAGGCATCCCCCTGCTGAAGCTCCGCCACCAGGATTCGCTCCTTGGCCGAGAGCTCGGCGCGAATGGTCTGCTCTATCTCAGAATCTCTCTGCTGCAGCAGCCGCTCCAGCTCAAGCTTGAACTGTTCTTCCTCAGCTGGACTGATTTTGAAGCGTCCGATCAGCGAATCGACGCCACCCAGGACCTCTTTCAGTCCTCCCCCGAAGATCTTGGAAATGAAGCTCATGTTCTCACCTCTCTGAATGTTTCCGATGTGGGAGTGTTGCTTGGTGCAAGAGTCTACACGCTGAAACCAGCCGGCACAAACGAAGCACACTGGCAGTAAGGTAATTTCCTTCTGACAGCAGATGAATAGGATCCGAGCGATGGCTTTTTTTGGCAAGAGCTAATAATTCTGATCCCGGACCGCTACAATCTCCTGCCATGGCATTAGCCGATCGATTCGGGCAGCGGGTCGCGACCCTGTGTGCTCTCTATTTCGCCCAGGGGGTCCCCTGGGGATTCATGACCATCGCCTTGATTTCGTACTTGACCGCTCGAGGCCTGGGCGACGCCGAAGCCGGAGAGTTGGCAGCAATCGTTCTGCTTCCCTGGACCTTCAAGCTGATCTGGGGCCCCTTGATCGACACCGTCACCATTCGCTCGATGGGTCGAAGACGACCCTGGATTATCGGGGCAGAGCTGATGATGGCGGTCACCATGTTGGGCCTGATCCTCATGGGAGACCTGACCCACGATCTGAAGCTCCTGGGCTGGATGTTCTTCATCCACAACTGCTTCGCCTCGCTTCAGGACGTCTCCACGGATGCCCTGGCTGTCGACATCCTCCCCCGCTCAGAGCACGGACGAGTCAATGGGTTCATGTGGGGATCCAAGCTGGTGGGCAAGGGCGCGGGTGCTGCCGTGATGGCTCAAGTCATGGCGGCATGGGGACTTTCGGCTGCAGTTCTGCTTCAGTTTGTCTTGCTGCTCATCATTATGGTGCTGCCTCTCTTGATGCTGGAGCGGGCCGGAGAGAAGCGCCTCCCCTGGAGTCCCGGAGCTGCAAACGAGGCTGGTCAGGGGGCAAGCCTGCGCAACCCCATGGAGGTGTTGAAGGATCTGGCACGAGGCTTCGCACTACGAGCGACCCTGGCCTTTGCACTGGTCGGCACGATCAAGACCATCGGCCACGGTCTCGCCGAGATTGTGTCCAAGACACTCTACACCCAGCAACTGGGTTGGAGCTTCGTTGAGGTTTCGGTAGTCATGGGCTACGCCGTCTTTCTCGAGTTTCTGGGCGCGGTTGGCGGTGGCTTCCTAGCGGATCGCTTCGGCCGACGCAATCTGCTCATGATCGCTCTCCTCCTCTATGCTGCCTTTACCATCTTTTTCGGAGCCCTACCTAATCTGTGGGGTGAGAGCTGGTTTGCCACCCTCTACCTTGTCCTTTATCAGGGTCTGTTTGCCCTTATAGCGGTGAGTTACCTCTCGCTGTCGATGCAGATCTCCTGGACTCGCTCATCAGCAACCATGTTTACGACCTACATGACGCTGTCGAATGTGGGGCACGTCATCGGCAACTGGCTGGCCGGACCGGTACGCGAATCGTATTCCTACGAGACTTCGTTCCTTCTGGCTGGCTTCTTTACGCTTGTGACCATGCTGCCGCTGCTGCTGGTCCAAACGCGTCAGGTTGATGAATTGAGAACCGCTGACACCGGTGCCGAAACTGTGACAACTTGATTCCGGAATGTAGAATGACCGGACTGCCCGGGGAGAGAGGCCCCGGGGGCTAGGACTCGAACCTAGATCGGCGGCTCCCCCGCGACTTTGTCCACCTGTGCGAGTCCCCTGGCGTTCTTGTAAGATAGCTGAAGACGAACGGAGTGAGGGGTGATGGCTGAAAAGAAAGACGACTGCGCGACGAAAAGCATGGGGACTGGCATGGGAGTGGGGATAGCCCTTGGCGTCGCGATCGGTGCAGCTATAGATAACGTAGGTGCGGGCATCGCAATTGGAGTGGCTTTGGGTGCTGGTATTGGAGGAGCGCTTCAGAAAAAGAAGAAGAGCGACGTCTGAAGCGCCGCTTCTAAAAGTCTGGCCCCTGACCCAGGACTCCAACCCCATTGATCCTCCCAGTCCACCGATATAGTCTAGGTCCCAAAGGATTCCCCTTGGAAGGAGGATGGGCGATGAAAACGAGACTGGCGACTCTCTGCGTGGTTTTGCTGGTGCTTCCCCTGGCTGCTGAGAGTGCCCTGGCAGGGCAGGAGAACTCGCAGGAGCCCCTGAACATTGGCCCCCGGCTGGAGCTGTTCGTGGACGACTACCTGATCGAGTCGTTGGATGGGGTCAGGCTGAAGCTGCACCGACCCCGTTCTGCTGGGAAGGTTCTCACCTTTGACAAACCCTGGGAGGGAGTGACGAGCGCCTACGCTACCGTCCTTCGAGATGAAGATCACTTCAGGATGTACTACCGAGGGAGTAGTGATCCTGACTATACAGCCACTTCTTTGTTAGCAGAAGGGGAGGTCGTTCCCGAGGGGCATCCGAGCGTGACCTGCATGGCCGAAAGCCGGGATGGCATCGTGTGGAGCCGGCCCTCCCTTGGCCTCTATGAGTTCAACGGGTCAAAGGAAAATAACATCGTCCTGACCGGGTCCTCTTCCTGCTGCTTTGCGCCCTTCAAAGACCCCAATCCCGATGCACCGGCCGGGGAGCGGTACAAGGCGGTGGACACCAGTCATGTCGGTGGCAAACCGGTGCTCATGGGATTTGTCTCAGGGGATGGGAAGAGTTGGAAGCCAGCCAGCGAGGAGCCGCTGCTCACGGATGGAGCCTTCGACTCCCTAAACGTGGCCTTCTGGGATTCAGCGCGGGGGGAATATGTCGCCATCTACCGCAAGGGCCGATACGGTGTGCGCAGTATCCGATACTCTTCGACCCGGGATTTCCGGAACTGGTCCGCAGGGCAGTGGTGTGAATTCGGTGACAGCCCACCGGAACACCTTTATACGAACGCCACGACGCCCTATTTTCGGGCTCCCCACATCTATCTGGCTTTTCCCCGGCGTTTCCTTCCCTGGCGAACGCTCCCCCTTTACCAGGATCTGATTGCCGCGGGGGCTTCGGATGTTGTGTTGATGAGTAGTCGCGATGGAATCCACTGGGACCGTCGCTTTGTCGAAGCCTTCATTCGGCCTGGTTTGAATGTGCGCAACTGGGCCCACCGGGCCAATACACCTGCCTGGGGGCTCCTTCACACAGCTCCCGACGAGATCTCTCTCTACGTGGAGCGGCATTACACCTTCCCCTCCATCCACGTGGAGCGCTTCGCTATTCGTACCGATGGGTTCGTCTCGGTGAATGCGGGATACTCCGGAGGGGAACTCGTTACCAAACCCCTGCTCTTCGGGGGGAACAACCTGGTTTTGAACTTCGCCACCTCGGCAGCTGGGAGTATCCGCCTGGAGATCCAGGATGCCCAAGGGAACCCACTACCAGGCTTTTCCTTAGATGAATCGCCATTGATCTGGGGGGATGAGATAGAACATACGGTACGGTGGGAACGGAGTCATGCCAAAGCGACTTCGGATAAGCCCCTGGCCCGGATTGTAGGCAAGCCTGTCCGTCTACGTTTCGTCATGAAGGACGCGGATCTGTACTCGCTGAGGTTCCGGTAGTCTCAACCATGAAGGTGGTCCGGGACTTCTCCCCTATCTACCTGGAGAGCTGCGGCTCTGGGCTGCATAACGGCGGCGTCGAGTATCCCGTCAAGGAGGGCATGGCAGACCGCGTCCGGTTCGGTACTTACATGCCTCTCCTAGACGCTTCTCAACAGTTGACCAAGGTGATCGTCAGTGAGATCACGGATGAGGAGAAGAAGCTGGCGCTGGGCGGCAACGCCATTCGGCTGCTGGGCCTGAAACTCTGAAGTCATCCCCACCGGGTTCCCGTCCCGTACTAACCCCTGTTGATCCTCCCCCTTCCCCCTGCTAGCCTGGGTTCCGCTGTAAACCGCGCGATTCCTTTTCGATGGGGAGGATGGATGATGAGGATGAGACTGGCGACTCTATGTGTGCTTGCTCTTGCGCTTTCCGTGGCGGTGAAAAGTGCCTTGGCGGAGCAAGAGGGAGCTCAGGAACCCCTGGACATCGGCTCCCGGCTGGAACTATTCGTGGACGACTATCTCATCAAGGATCTCGAGGGTCTTGATTTGAGGGTTCACCGGCCTCGAGAAGAAGAGAAGGTTCTACACTTCGACCGGCCCTGGGAGGGCAATATCCCCTACTTCGTCAATATCTACCGCGACGGGGATATCTATCGGATGAACTATCGAGGCAGGAGTGCTCCAGACTACGTCATCCCGGAGGAATTGGAGCCAGGAGAGAAGGTGATGCCAACTCACGAAGAGGTATCCTGCTACGCGGAGAGCCGCGATGGAATCCACTGGGTCCGGATGTCGTTGGGACAGGTTGAGTTTCGGGGATCCCGGGATAACAACATCCTGGATCTGAAGGGAGCCAGCCGTTTCGTGCCCTTCAAGGATGCCAATCCTCGGGCATCAGCGGAGAGTCGCTACAAGGCCGTGGCTTATACGAAAAAGGGAGAGAAGTCCGGACTGGTTCCCCTCCACTCCCGCGATGGCCTCAACTGGGAGTGGATGCGTCCGGAGCCTGTCATCACCGATGGGTACTTCGATTCCCAGAACGTCGCGTTCTGGGATGCAGGGCGAGGTATCTATGTGGCCTTATACCGCGACTTCAAGAGTGGTATCCGCACCCTCAAGTACGCCACCTCCGACGACTTCGTCCAATGGACCGCAGGTCAGTGGGTGGACTACGGCGATGCCCCTCGAGAACACCTGTACACCAATGCCACCGTACCTTATTTCCGGGCACCCCACCTCTTTCTGGCCTTTCCGAATCGTTTCTCCCCATGGAGGATTCCCATGCACCTGGGGCCAGGAGGGAGTGGGGAGCAGGAGGGCGAGGGGCCCAATAGGACGGGTATCTCCGATACAGTCTTCATGAGTAGCCGAGATGGCCTCCACTGGTACCGCTTCATGGAGGCCTTCATGCGGCCGGGCAGGGAACGGCGCAACTGGATCCACCGGAACAATCTTGTGGGTCGCGGGATCGTGGCTACGGGATCCGATGAGCTGTCGCTATACGTGATTCGTCACTACACCTATCCCACGGCTCACCTGCTTCGGGTGAGTGTCCGAACCGACGGGTTCGCTTCCCTTCACGCGGGATATCCGGGAGGAGAAATCGTTACCAGACCGCTCATTTTCCAGGGTTCGGAGCTGATCCTGAACTATTCCACCTCGGCCACGGGCAGCATCCAGTCAGAGATTCAGGATGCCAATGGACACCCGATTCCAGGTTTTTCACTCCAGGACTGCATTCCGATCTGGGGAGACGAGATCGAGGGCCGAGCCCGCTGGAATCATCCCAGGAGCCAGACCGACCAACATCCCCTGAAGCGTCTGGCCGGCACTCCAGTTCGGCTGCGCTTCGTGATGAGGGATGCGGATCTGTACTCCCTGAGGTTCAGGTAGCAGCAGAGTGCGGCGACTCGCCCGGCGGCTCTTGCTTCTGTCGCAGGGCGGAGACCACCTTCTCAGTGCCAAAGACGGTGTCCAGCCGAACAAGCATGCCGGAAACACGGTTAGCGTCCAATCGGTGGGAACTAAAATTTCAAATATTTTTGGCTAGTACTAGTGCAGCACACCACAAGTTTTGAACCAGGGTTCAGCAGCCCCTCGTCGCCGCTGGCGTTGTTGCGCTCGACTCGACATAGAGCTTCGAACTGGGCGGATTGTCAACGAGAGAATCGCAAGAGCAACGAGAACCGGTTAAATTGAGTGGACAAAAGCCGAGGCTCGAAGCCTCTGCAAGGCGTTGTCAACTAATATGTTCTGGTTGCACTCATCTCCTTGAGTACACATTCGGAGGATCAGAAAATGCTATCTCCCCGATTGTCCAGGCGTGCATTCCTGGGTGGATCTGTTCTCGGTTCGACCATGGCCTCCAGTATTTCGAGTGAGACATCTCCTGTCGAGTTGTCTGTGTACGGCTTCCCCAGAGACGTCAAGGAGAGAATCGAGGCAGGGCGCGAGGAAATCCTGAAGGAGCTCAAGCCTTCTCGAGCACAGCTGGAGCATGGGCTCCAACTGCACTACGACAGCTACGTTGCAGATCTGATGGGCTGCGTCTGGACCTCGTCACCAATAGGTGCAAGAGGCCCGCGCTTGCAAGAAGATCTGGATCAGCTGGAGCAGCAGCTCCAAAGCCGTGGTGCGAGTGAGCGCGAAGTCGGTCATCAAATAAGGAAACGCTGGCGTCAGCTGAAGACCTTTGAATCCGCGTTCGATCCGGAATGGAAGAGAACCGCGCGCGGACTCTACCGGCTGACCGGACTCGATCTGGTGGTCGAGGACAACGCCGCCCATTACACCTTGGACCAATGCTTGAGGTTCATGGCTGGATCCCAGTTGGTCTACTCGAACTGGGATGAGGTGCTTCGGATATCCGACGCAGGCGGATTGACGCGGGCTCAGCAGCAGAACAAGCTGGCCGTCATCTCCCAATTGCAAGGGGTTCACCACATCTGGGTTCCGGAGCAGTCACTCGACAATCTCGACCTGTTCTACGGACTGGGCGTCCGAATGGCCCAGTTGACCCACCGACATAGTACGGCGCTCGGGTCCACTTGCGAGCACCTGGATGATGGAGGACTCACCCTGGAAGGCAAAGAGGCGATCCGGCGCATGAACGAACTGGGAGTCGTAGTGGATCTGGCCCATGCTGGCCGACGCACCTCACTGGAGGCGGTAGAGGCCTCTCACGAGCCTGTCATCAATAGCCACACCGCCTGCGAACGAGTCTTCGATGACGCGGACAATCGCAATATCGATGACGAGTATCTCAAGCTGCTCGCCGACAAGGGTGGACTAGTAGGAATCTACGTCTGGCCTCGCCGGCTTTCGGAGCGAGTCTATCCCAGCTTCGACGACTGGTATCGGCACTTGGAGCATGCCGTACGTGTCGTGGGTATTGACCATGTAGTGATCGGAACCGACGTCACCTATCTTCCCCACTACACGCCCCACGCCATGGACTGGACGAACTGGCCCTATTGGACCGTCGGGCTCGTTTGTAGGGGCTTCGGTGATGGTGACATCAAGAAGATCCTCGGGGTGAATTTCCTTCGCTTCGCCGAGAAGGTTATGAACAAGGCCCCCTGGGGTACATTTGGGGGTTCCAGAGCCTGAGTGGGCGTGGAATTGACTTGAGTTGATGAGCAACAAACTCCAAAGCAGCTACAACTACTCCCGAATTCGTAGAAACTCACGATGTTCGTGCTGCCGGGCGAGAGAGGTTCCTCTGGAAGCCTGGTTGCAAGAACTAGGGGCCTCTCCGCGAGCGCGGTAGGGGCTGAAAATCCACTTGCACACTAATCAACGGCTTGTCGCCCGGTAGGTAGAGGTGATCGTAGGTCACCCAGACGCGGCGGCCACCACCTGGCTCGGAGGCAATATAGTAGAAGCTGTTCTGGGAAGATTTTTCCTCCTCACGACGCATCGGGCTCAACCCCCTGGACCACGAGCTCCGGTCGATCGCCCTATCACGTTCCTTCCAGTCTGGCCAGCGCGCGGGGTCCATCACCCAGTCTTTCGGGAACTCTCGTTTCCAATGCGGCGGAATGTGCTCGTCCACCCGCTTCGCCAACTGCACGAACGCCAACAGCGCCTCCTCCCGGCTGGGGCTGAAGATCTTCACCGCGTCTGCCTTCGCCCTGCCTCTGGCGACGTCGTAGGGGGTCGTTCCTTTCGGGTACGTGAAAGATATGGTCGAATCAAAGAAATTGCACCGTACGATCTTATCATCGGCGCCGGGTATCCGTGCGATGATCTGGCACGAGCGCGCACCCGGCAGCGTGACGATGGTGTCAGACCCCACGCAATTGCCACTGAAGTTCTTGCCTCTGCAGGTTCCACACAGGGCCGCGAATTCCGAAGGCGCTTCTTTGATCAGCGTGCTCATTGCCCTTTTGAAAGAGTCTTTTTCCCGAGGGTACCGTGCCACCGGGATCACAATCGATGAATCGGTTGACACTGCCTTCTCGATAGCAGACAGACGTCGTTCGTGATCGGTGAGAGCCATCTCAACAGCGTCGACCCGTATCCACAGATCAGTGGTGGTTGCCGCCGTTTTCTGCATGTGGGATTCGATCAGCGCGTGGAAACGGGGGTCGGATTTCAGCGCGTCGATTGCTTCTTGGGTGACGATCCGGCTTTTCTCCGTATTGCCGGACAGCAGATCGGGAAACTCCTCTATAACAGGTCCCAAGACCGTCTTGAATCCAGGCCAGGACGATCCGAGAAAGTATCTTCCGGCCTTGTCCAATCCCCCCATTTCCATGCTGCCTTTGAGGATCAATTGCGCGACGGTAATCGCCGGGCCAACTAAGGGACTGGCGTGGGAGCCGGTCGATAGATAGAGAATACAAACCACCGTAAGAACCGGTAGCAATCCTGTGAGGCGACGCAACATCTGCGGTCCATCTCCGTCGTCCGACCGGCAACTCCGTGGCTGGCTCAGCCGCCCTAGTCAGGAAATTTTCTAAACGACTCGATCAAGCGGACTGGAAACTATCCTAACTTACCACACAGGTTGAACAAAACCCCTCCGCCAAGCAGAAGGTCAACATCCTCTACAATAGTGCTGCCCGTTTCCTGCGTCTGAGCGACGATACGATCGCCCTGACATCGGGCCAGGTTGCGCGATGGTTAGTATTAAAAGAGAATTTCTCTCATCGTCCTCTCCTTCAGCTCAACAAGCAGCGGGGGGGAATCGACCTCGGCTGCGCTACCCTCGCAGGGAGCACCCCGAGCTATGCCATGATTTCGTGGATGGGCTTACCGTAGTCGATCTCCAGACGCTTGCGGCCAGGCACATCCAGCTTGCGGGGATCGAGTCCAAGCTGGTGCAGGACGGTTGCATGAAGGTCGGTGACGTAGTGGCGGTCCTCGACGGCGTGGTAGCCGAGCTCATCGGTGGCACCATGGACAGTACCGCCCTTGATGCCGCCCCCCGCCATCCAGCAGGTGAAGGCAGCAGGATGGTGATCGCGGCCCTCGGTCTGTCCCTGCATGCCTGGAGTCCGCCCGAACTCAGTGCCCCAGACGACCAGGGTTTCGTCCAATAGACCCCTTTGTTTCAGGTCCTTGAGAAGACCGCCGATGGGGTGGTCCACTTCTCCGCAAGTAAGACTGTGGTAGTGCTTCAGGTGGAAGTGGGCGTCCCAGGCGATAGTGTCAGTGGAGTAGCCGTGAATGATCTGGACGAATCGGACACCGCGCTCTACCAGCCGCCGTGCTGTCAGGCAGATCTCCCCGAAGGGTTTCGTGACCTCGTTGTCGAGTCCGTAGAGTTGCTGGGTCCCGGAACTCTCTTCTGAAAACTTGAAAAGATCCGGAACCGACGTCTGCATCCGGAATGCCAACTCGTAGGCCTTGATACGAGCCCGCATCGCCGAATCGTCGGGGTACTCGACAGCCTCAAAATGATTGAAGCGGCGCAGAAGCGCGAACTTGGCCTCCTGTTCCTCCTTGAAGACCCCCTTGATGGGGGTAGAGAAGCGCAGCGGATTACGCGGGTCCACATCGAGGGTGATCCCGTCGTGCTGAGGTCCGAGGTAGTTGCCTGAGACAGCTGCTGGCCCCCCGGCATTGGGCAGGATTCGTCCGCCAAGGACGACGAACTGGGGCAGGTTGTCGTTGAGAGAGCCGAGCCCGTAGTGAACCCAGGATCCAAGCGACGGCAAGAGGCCCTGGAAGATGTGCCTTCCGGTGTGGAACTGGGTCTGGGCGACGTGACTATTGTCGGTGGTCCACATCGAGCGGATGACGGCGATGTCATCGATGCATTCACTCACGTGAGGCCACCAGTCGGACACCTCGATGCCGCTCTCGCCCCGCTTCCCATAACCCACCTGCATGGGAAAGAGCTTCTTATAGGAACCCCGTCCTCCGCCAAAAAAATCCACCGTATTCTTGTTGTGCTTCGAGTCGAGGATGTGCCTATACGGCGTCTCGTCGATCGTCATACCCCCATACTTGTTCAGTGCCGGCTTGGGATCGAAGGTCTCCATCTGGCTGGCGCCACCCTGCATGAACAACCAGATGACACTCTTGGCCTTGGGGGCAAAGTGGGGTATGCCATCAGGAGGCGTCCAGACTTCACCGCCGGCACCCTGTCTTGCAAGGCCATCGCGCTGGAGCATTGCGCCCAGAGCCATGCCCGTGACACCCATGCCCAGGTCGGAAAAGAAGGTTCTACGATTCAGATTCGGGCGGCCCGGATCCCAGACTCTCGGTTTTCCTTGCATCATCGTCTCACCCTTTTTCCATACTTTCACCGGATCGTGACAAACTCATTTCGATTGAACAGAACATGCACTAGACCCTCGCGTGCTCTCAAGGAGGGATCTGTCGATGGAGGCAATCCACCTGACGTCCCCGACTCGATTATGGTCAGCTTCAGGGGATTCTTGAGAAGAGCCTTCTGCTGCTCAAGAAACTTGAGGCTTTCCTCCTTCTGATTCCGGGAAGGCGGCCTGCCCAGGACGCTTTCGAAGGCTCTGATCACGAAGTGCTGCGCATTCTGGCCCACCTTGTCTGAGATCTTGCGCGCTAGCAGCCTGTCGGACTTTCGAGGTCACACCGAACGGGCATCATTAGTGTATGGCGAATCGATTTAGAACAGTAGATCGAGAGACTCCTTATCTGTTTCCTCCTTCGGTGCAGGAATGGCTGCCGGAGACGCATCTGGCTCGCTTCGTGGTGGAGGTGGTGAGCAAGCTGGAGTTGAGGAAGTTGGAGGATTCCTACACGAAACGGGGATCGGAAGGATACCATCCGGCGGTGATGCTGGCGTTGTTGTTTTACGGGTATGCGACGGGGGTGTTTTCGAGTCGGAAGTTGGAGCAAGCCACCTACGATTCGGTGGCGTTTCGCTACCTCGCCGGCAACACGCATCCGGATCACGACACCATAGCCCATTTCCGAAAGCGGTTTTTGGAAGAGCTGAAGCCGCTGTTTGTGGAGATCTTGCTGCTGGCCCAGGCGATGGGATTTCTGAAGTTGGGCCGAGTGAGTTTGGATGGCACGAAGGTCAAAGCCAATGCCTCCAAGCACAGTGCGTTGAGCTGGGGGCACATCCAGAAACTGGAAGCGCGGCTGCGAGAAGAAGTGGACGAGTTGATGCAGCTGGCCGAGGAAGCGGATGGACGAGAAGAAACGGAAGGGATGGACATCCCGGCCGAGCTGGCGCGGCGGGAAGCACGGTTGAAAGCGATCGATCAAGCGAAGCAGAAGCTGGTCGAGCGGGCGGCCGAGCGGCAGGCGGCCGAGCACGCCGAATATGAAGGGAAGGTGGCCAAGCGGCAAGCCCAGAGGAAAAGGGGAAACAAACCGAAGGGTCGCGAACCCAAACCGCCCCGAGGAGGAATCCGAGACCAGGATCAGATCAATCTGACGGATGAAGATTCTCGGATCATGCCGGTCTCGGGCGGGGGATTTGAGCAATGCTACAACGCTCAGGCCCTGGTGGATAACGACAGTCTGTTGATTGTGGCCGTTCATGTCACGCCAAACGCCAATGACAAGAAAGAACTGAAACCGGCCCTGGCGGCGCTGCACGCATTGCCGGAGTCGTTGGGTCGGCCCCAGGAGCTGCTGGCCGACAACGGCTACTTCAGTGGTGCCAACGTGGAGCTTTGTAGCGAGCATGCGGTCCTTCCCTATATTGCGGTCGAGCGGGAAGCCCACCACTTGCCGCCGAACGAACGCTGGAAAGAACCGGAGCCACCCGGGGAAGACGCCGATGCGGTGGAGCAGATGAGATACCGGTTGAAGACCCCGGCGGGTCGAGCCATCTACGGGCAACGCAAAGCTGTCCCCGAGCCCGTCTTTGGGATCATCAAATCGGTGATGGGCTTTGCGCAGTTCTCTCTCCGAGGAGCGGAGGCGGCAGACGGGGAGTGGACTCTGGCCAGCATCGCCTGGAATCTGAAAAGAATGTACAACCTCGCCTGCCGCCAGCCGAAGCTGGCCCGTGCCACCCTCTGAAGAGGTGGGCCAGGTCGTTTCAGCGGCCAAATCACCGCCGCAGATCAGACGATTCATCGATTTCGTGCTTGGTCGTGCAAGACTTTGGATCAAACGTCAAATTTCAGAAGTGCCTGTGAGTCAAGTCCGACAGGCTGCTAGCAGATGAGAATGACTAAAGCTCATCTCGCTGTTGGACAAGGCCAGCGCCTGTTGAGGGACTATGCTTTCATAGCGCCGGTAACAGCCCTCCGCATCAGCCAGATCGAACAGCTTCAGAAAGGGCATGTTCTCGTTCGGCGTATGGGTAAAATACAGGCTTCGCCGACGGGATCTCTGTCCTTCGTGATGATCCAGTTCAGGGCCGCCGACGGTTGGGTCCAGCTCGCCCGCTGCCGCCAGGATGCTATCGCGTACGACCTCGGCTTCCATACGCCGTTGATTCATTCGCC
This sequence comes from Acidobacteriota bacterium, assembly GCA_965219005.1. Taxonomy (GTDB): domain Bacteria; phylum Acidobacteriota; class UBA6911; order RPQK01; family JAJDTT01; genus CAUZIZ01. The sequence continues at coordinate 3,342,950 of CBDCMS010000004.1, forward strand.
ACAGATATCGATTCTCCCGGTCTACTCCCAGGTTGGGATGGTCATTCTGGTTGGACCAGGACTGCATCCGGTAGGCGCTGCTGGTGACCATGAGTCGATGGATGTGCTTCATGCTCCAGCCGTTCTCCCTGAACTCGACGGCTAGCCAGTCCAATAGCTGAGGATGGGACGGAGGCTCCGATTTGACTCCAAAGTCGTCAATGGAGGTCACTAGCGGTTCACCGAAATGCCGCATCCAGACGTGGTTGATGGCAACCCGGGCCGTGAGCGGGTTGTCCTTGCCGATGATCCAGCGAGCCAGCGCGGTTCGCCGGCCCGTGCTTTTCCTGGGATAGAGCGTTCCGACGGGCGAGTACTCGTTCTTCGCGCGACCCAGTGCCGTCTGGGCAGCCCTGAGCTGGGAGCTGGCGACTGAGACCCGCTTCTCTCGAGTCTTCACCAGAGCGCCAGCGGCGGCGGGAGGCTCCTGCAAGGCGTAAGCCAGCTTCTGCTGTGCTTCCAGCAGATTCATCTCTGCCTTGAGCAGGCCGGCGGAGCGCTCTGCCTTTCTTGCGGCTTCGGCCAGATCCTCGGCGCCTGGGTCAGGTGGATCGGCCCAGTGGGCACGGTCGGCAGCCAATCTGGCCCGCTGGGCCGTCAGGTCCGCGCGGCTCCAGGTCAGCTTTTTTTCCGCCAGTGCCACTGCTTCTCGGGCTTTGCGCAACATGAGCTGGGGGTCTTCAGGCTCAAGACCGTCGATCCAATCGGCGATCTGGTTGATGACTTCTTCGGACAGTGGTTGCGCCTCGGCAGGCATTCGGGGCTGCTTGTCTCCACGAAGTCTCCGGATGACAGAGCTGTTGGCACTTTTTCCAGGGACGATACCGGGGCCGTCCCGCGTTCCCCCCTCCAAAAGAAGATCGAAGGTGATTGTCCGAAAGTCGTTTCGCGCTACGTTGGGACCGTGGCAGACGACGCAGTTCCTGTCGAAGATGGGCTTGATCTCCCGATCGAAGCGTTTGCGTCCCAACTTCAGAAGCCGTTCGTCCGGATCCATCTCCGCAAGTTTCTGAGCACGGGTTTCCTCCTGCCTGGCCTCGACAAGCCCGGCCTCTGCTTGGGTGATGGCCTGACTCGCCTGTCTCAGTAGATCGTCGTGGACGAAGGGCTGGATTGAAGGGTAGTAGCTCTGGAGAGGCAACTCGATGGGTTGGATGGGCTCCCCCAGATCACCCAGGATCTCCGGCACACCCGGAGAGAGAGGATTGCTCTTGTCCGGATTCTTTTCGTCCCCCCGAATATGGCGATAGGTCTCGGCATAGATGGGTGGGCCCTGACGGCCCTTGGCTCGAGGCTCAGAGTCGAACACGCGGGCAAGGCCGTCCGCAGTTAAATCCGGTTCTCCGGGCAGGGGATCTACGCGAACGTCGTAGGGCTCGAAGAAGGCCCGGAAGCGATAGTACTCATCCTGCGCAATCGGGTCGGTCTTGTGGTCATGGCAGCGGGCACACTTCAGGGTCGTAGCCAGGAATGCCGATGCCGTGTGCTCTACAGTTTCTCGAAGCCAGGAATTGCGATTGATGCTGTAGCGGCTCCGAACCAGGTAGCCCGTGGCGCGCAGGGTTCTCGGGTCGGTCGGCGCCAGCTCGTCTCCGGCGAGCATTTCCAGGACCATGCGGTCGTATCCCTTGTCCTGGTTGAGCGACTCGATGATCCAATCGCGCCAATGCCAGAGGTGCCGCTGACTGTTGGTAAGGATATTGAAGCCGCGCATGCCGTACCAATCGCTGTAGCGCCACACGTCCATCCAGTGCCGCCCCCAGCGCTCACCGTAGTGGGGGCTCGCGAGCAGTCGATCCACCGTCTTCTCGTAGGCGCCCAGAGCACGGTCATCCAGGAAGGATTCGAGCTCGGAGGGTTTCGGTGGAAGGCCCGTCAGATCCAGATAGAGACGTCGCAGCAGGAGACGCCTTCCCAGCTGGGGCATGGGGACAAGCCCCCGCCTGTGGTGCTGAGCCGCCAGAAAGGCATCAATCGGATTGCGGATCCATTCCTGGTTTTCGACCATGGGAACCGGCGGCCGCCTGGGGGCTTGATAGGCCCAGTGCTCGCTGCCCTGAACAAACCCGCTCGTCTGGCCTGCGACGTCGGCGTTGAGCTGGCCCGAATAGGGCGCTCCGGCCTCCACCCAGGCAACGATGTCAGTGATCTCTTCCTCCGAAAGCTGCTGATTCTGGTAGGGCATGCCTGGCTCATGCTGGTGGCGAATCTTTTTGACCAGCAGGCTGGCTCCAGCGTCTCCCGGAACTACAACATCTTCGTGCTCGTCGCTGCCCGCTAGTAGTTTCTCTCGGGTCGATAGGTCCAACCCGGCCTGTCTGAACCTTCCACCGTGGCAGGTCAGGCACTTGGCCTCGAGCGTGGGTTGGACCCTGAGGAAGCCCCCTGAGGAAGAAGAATGGCTGCCCGCAAGCAGATCACCAACATTACTGGCGTGCTCCGGATGGGACTCCGCAAACGGGGCACCCAGATCAATCCACAGGGCAATTAGGGCTGCTACCTCAGCGGAAAGGGGTTCCGCCCCCAACGGCATCGCCGGATCTTGCGAATGAGTCACCAGTTGGTAGAGAAGACTGGAACGGCTGTCGCCCGGAACCATGGCCGGCCCACGCCCGCCGCCGGCCAGCATGCCACGGCGAGTCGAGAGATCGAGTTCTCCCTGTTTGCTGGAACTCGAGTGACAGGCCAGGCAATGTCGATCCAGTATTGGCCGGATCTGCTCAGCGAAGAGTCGGATCCCGACTTCGGTAGTGACGGACTGATTGTCGACAGGTTGTTGAGCCCAAACCAACCCGCCGAGGAGCCAAACCGGCACCCAACGAGTCAGAAACCGAAGGATCACAACTTTACCCTTGCGATACGCTCCTTCTGACCGACATTCCTGATATCAACTTCGGATCCCATTTCGTCTGACCCCCAGTGACGAATAATCCAAGCCTATTAGCCCTCCAACCCTGCGTCAACCGTTCGCTTGTCATACCTTCTGCTGAGAACGGCCACTGATTCCTTTGGCTATCAAGGTACTTTGTCAGAATCTGACCAGTTGACATACCTCTCCAGTCAATCTTACAAAGGGATTATGGCCTTAGCGGAGAGAGGGCTCGGGGGCTAGGACTCGAACCTAGATCGGCGGCTCCAAAGGCCGCTGTCCTACCAATTGGACGACCCCCGAATCAGAGCCGCATATTATCCTAAAAGACCCAGGCCGCGAAAGGGTTGCACGGCCGGCATTGCGATCCGGAAATTATCCAGGGACCTCAACCAACCGTTTCAGACGCGAGTCAGCTCCAAACCTGCAACCAGGTGGGTCTGGTGCCGGTATTCGGTACCGGTCCGAATCTACTATCCTGCCGCCTCGACCTTTTTCAGGGGTTTAATGATTCCCAGGGCAATCTTTACCTTGTGCTCGATCTCACGAGATTGGTCTGCGTTCTCCGCCAGGAATTGCTTGGCATTCTCACGCCCTTGTCCCAAACGATCCTGGCCATAGGAAAACCAGGAACCACTTTTTTCCACGATCTGGTGTTCCACCGCCAGATCGAGGAGTTCTCCCTCGCGCGAGATACCCCGCCCGAAGGCAATATCGAACTCCGCAGTCCTGAAGGGCGGCGCCATCTTGTTCTTGACCACCTTGACCTTGGTCCGGTTGCCCACGTTTTGGTCGCCTTCCTTGATCGCCGCAACTCGACGGATCTCCAGACGAACCGAGGAATAGAACTTGAGTGCACGACCTCCGGTAGTGGTCTCGGGGTTGCCAAACATCACTCCGATCTTCTCCCGGATCTGATTGATGAAAACCAGACAGGTGTTGGACTTGGAAACAATCCCGGTCAACTTGCGGAGCGCCTGCGACATCAGACGAGCCTGGAGCCCCATGTGGGAGTCACCCATTTCGCCCTCGAGCTCTGCACGAGGAACCAGAGCGGCGACGGAGTCGACCACCAGGATATCCACGGCACCGCTTCGGACCAGCACTTCTCCGATCTCCAGGGCCTGCTCACCATAGTCTGGTTGTGAGACCAGAAGATCATCCACCTTGACACCCAGGTTACCCGCATAGCCTGCATCCATGGCGTGCTCGGCATCGATGAAGGCGGCAGTTCCACCTGCCTTCTGGGCCTCGGCAATGGCATGCAGCGCCACTGTGGTCTTTCCACTGGATTCGGGTCCATAGATCTCGATGACCCGGCCCCGAGGCAATCCGCCGACCCCGAGGGCCGAATCGAGAGAGATAGAACCCGATGAGATCACAGGAACATCCAGACTAATCCCATCGCCCAGTTTCATGATGGAACCCTTGCCAAACTGTCGTTCAATCTGAGCCAGGGCCAACTCAATCGCTCTCTCCTTGTTCTGTTGTTCACTCATGATCTCTTCCTTTCCTCGAACGCTCTTTATTGGGGCCTCCCACAGAATCTCCTAGGACTTATAGTCATAGAAGCCCCTACCTGACTTCCTTCCCAGCCAGCCTCCGTCGACCATCTGTCTCAACAAGGGACAGGGGCGATACTTCGAATCCTTGAAGCTGTCATAGAGCACTTCCATGACGTCCAAACAGATGTCCAAGCCAATCAAGTCGGCTAGCTCCAGAGGACCCATGGGGTGGTTCATGCCCAACTTTAACACCTGATCAATCTCCTCTGCCTCTGCCACGCCTTCCATCAGGGCAAAAGCAGCTTCGTTGAGCATCGGGATCAGGACCCGATTGGTCACGAATCCGGGGGAATCCCGCACCTCGATCGGTACCTTTTCGAGACGCAGGGCCAAAGCCTTCGTCTCCTCAATCGTCTTGGCACTCGTGACCAGACCCCGTATCACCTCCACAAGCTTCATTCGAGGCACCGGGTTCATGAAATGCATTCCCACGACTCGAGCCGGGTGCTGGGTTGAAGCGCCCAGACGCGTAATCGAAATTGACGAGGTATTACTGGCCAGAATGACGTCGGAACCACAGATCCGGTCCAGCTCCTCGAAGACTTCCCGCTTCGCTTCAAACTGCTCGAAGACGGCTTCGATGACCATATCCGCGTCTTTCAGATCTTCCCACTCGGTGGTCGGCTCGATGCGCGCGAAGGCCTGCTCTGCCGTCCCGGCATCCCCCCCACCGGCCTGCGCCGCCTTCTCGAGCCCACGGCCAATCTTCTCCAAGGCAGGTTCGAGTAGCTCGGGTCGAGTCTCCTTCAGATGCACTTTGAGGCCATGGTGGGCGCAGACTTGAGCAATCCCGCTACCCATGGTTCCTGCTCCAACGACAGCGATGACCACCTGATTTCTCGTTCCCTGCCCCTTCAGCCCTAACGACTCAGAAACTCAATCCGTGAAGCTAATTGTAGCCGACGGCTATGACTTCCCAGGCAGTATGAGAGGGCGTCCAGTGCCGCTCCTTTTTCAACGACAGAATCCCGCTTGAGACATCGACCGGGTTTGACAACAGGGGGCTCGGGATGATAAAAAAAAGCCCCTTACTGTTGAGGTGATAACGATATGTCTATGGTTTGCGAGATTTGCGGAAAGAGGCCCATGTCTGGGAACCATGTTTCCCATGCTCACAACCTCACCAAACGCCGCTGGAAACCCAACATCCAGCGGGTCCGCGCGGTCATCAACGGAACCGTGCGGAAGATCCGAATCTGCACCAAGTGCCTCAAGTCAGGTAAGGTTCAGAAGCCCGCTCTGAGCACTTAGTACACTGGAACGTAAATACGGCAACGTATTTACGTTCCAGTGTACTTAGGTCCCGCCCCCAGAAGCGCTGGCCCCATTGGAAAACGGGACTTCTTCTGTTTCCGCACAATACCACCGGCCACATCGGATCATTCAGCTGAAGACTTCAGTCCCGCTTACTCCTCGGAACTGGGCCTCCGATTGCCAGCTTTTCAAGTCGTGCGCGGCTGTGTTTCGTTCTTACATCTATAGATGCCTTTCCTCGGCGACGTTCGGACGTTCAGACGTTCCGACGAATTCTTCAAGTTTCACCTTGCACTCTTGCCCACCTGGCCCCCTATCTCATGCGGGCTCGTCCCCGCCGCTCGATAGAGTGGATTCCCGCGATTCCCTTGAGAAAGCCAACGATCTTCTGTAGATGCTTCATATCCCTGACCTCGACCGTTAGGCGGATCTCACCGAACTGGCTGTTGACGGTCTTGGCCTGGGCATCGACGATATTTGTATTCAGCGTCGACACCGCAGCCGTGATTGCGGCGAGCATGCCGGTCCGATCTTCCGTCGCGATGGAGAGACGCACCGGATACATAGCCTCGCCGACCCCATCACTCCATTCAACCTCGATCCTGCGCTCTGGGTTGACCAACAGGCTTTCCACATTGCGACATTTCGTGGAATGCACTGAGATTCCGCGTCCTACCGTGATATAGCCTATGATCTGTTCACCCTGAATGGGATTACAGCATTTGGCTCGAAACACGAGGAGATCGTCGTATCCCTTGACCTGGATGGCAGCATCAGAACTTCCGAAGACCTTCTGGACGACGGTGGACAAGGTCGACTCTTTGGTCTCTTCCTTGGTCAACCGGCCCGGATCCAACCGGTTCAAGATCTGCCGCGACCCGACCTTTCCATAGCCAATGCTGGCGAACAGGTCCTCGAGCTTGGCCGCCTTGTATTCCGACGCGATCGATTCCATCTCGTTCTTGTACTTCTTGAGATTGAGCTTGCACTTGCGTGCCTCCTTCTCCAACATCTTCTGCCCTATTTCGATCGCGCGCTCCTTCTGCCTCTGATTCAGCCAGCGTCGGATTGTGCTTCGGGCCCGAGAGGTTTTGACGAAATTCATCCAGTCGCGACTCGGGCGCTCTTCGCTGGAAGTCAGGATTTCAACGATCTCTCCGTTTCTGAGCTCGTACTTCAGGGGCACGATACGACCATTGACCTTGGCGCCGACACACCGGTTCCCAACCTCGCTGTGGATGTAGTAGGCAAAGTCGACAGGCGTTACGCCTCGCGGAAGCGTCACAACCTCCCCTGTGGGTGTGAAGACATAGACCTCCTCGGGAAAGAGGTCGATCTTGAGATTGCTAAGAAACTGATGCGGATCGTCCACTTCCTGCTGCATGTCCAGCAGCTGACGCAGCCAAAGGAATCGCTTTTCATCCCCCTCCTCGTCCAATCTGCCTTCCTTATACTTCCAATGGGCAGCGATACCTTCTTCGGCAACCCGATTCATCTCATGCGTGCGTATCTGGATTTCGAAAGGCTGCCCATTGGGACCCACCAGACTCGTATGAAGCGACTGGTACATGTTGGGACGCGGCATCGCGATCAGATCTTTGATGCGTCCCGGCACCGGATTCCAGAGGTTGTTGACCAGACCGAGAATGGTGTAGCAGTCACGCACTGAGTGCACCAGTATTCGAATCGCGATGAAGTCGTAGACCTGGTCCAGGGTGATTCGCTGGCGCATCATTTTCTGGTGAAGGCTGTAGATTCGCTTGATCCGACTCTCTACCTCAACCTGGATCCCCTGTTCCTGAATCCGCTGGAGCATGACATCGGTGACTTCTGATACGAATTGGCTGCTGGTCGCTTTCTTCTCTTCAACCTGGCCTACCAGGCTCTGGTAGGTCGGCGGGTCGAGGTAGCTGAAAGCCAGATCCTCCAATTCCCCTCGCATCTTGGCCATGCCCAGGCGATGAGCGATCGGCGCGTAGATATCGAGTGTCTCCTGAGCGATTCCCTCCCGCTTGTCCAGCGACAAATACTGAAGCGTGCGCATGTTGTGAAGACGGTCTGCCAGCTTCACCATGATGACCCGAACATCGTCAACCATTGCCAGGAGAAGTTTGCGGAAATTCTCCGCCTGCTGTTCTTCTCGCGAAGAAAAGTGAATCTGGCTGATCTTGGTCAGGCCATCGACAACGTGTCCAATGTCGTCGCCGAAGTACTCTCGGATCTTCTCGATCCGCGTCAGGGTGTCTTCGACAACATCATGCAACAATCCCACGCTGACGCAGGAGACATCGAGCTTCATTTCAGCCAGGATGTTGGCGACTTCCAAGGGATGTGAAAGATAGGGCTCACGCGACTGGCGCACCTGGCCCTTATGCTCCCGAGCCGAAAAAACATAGGCTTTCCGGAGAAGCTCCAGATCGGCACTGGGATGGTATTGATGAACTTTGCGCTCTAGGTCTTCGAAACGGATCATGGCTCGGCACCCTGCCACCGGCCATTCTAACAGCACGCTGGATTTCAGGTTGCAGCCGTCGGCTCTTAGACAAGAGCGCGAGTGAGTTTTGCTTGTTTGCTCCGAGAAGTTTCGGAGAAACTAGAATGGGGAATCGGCAGGGAATTAACGCCAGGTCCGGTCAGCACGAAACCTGACACCTGAAACTTGAAACCTGTAACTCTGTGTTTTCCTATTCTTTGTTCTTGGCCGCGCCACTGATGGTTCGCCGTGCCAGCTCGGCTTCTTCTTCCTGCTTCCGCTTCATTTCCAGGGCTTCCAGTGCCAGCTTGTCTGCTTCCAGCTCCCAGTTCTGCCTCTCTTCCTCTTCGGTGGCGAGCTTACCCTTTTCGCGGTAGAGCAGGTTCAGGTACTGCATGGCTTCGGTATAGCCGGGCCTGATCTCGATGGCTTCTTTGAGGGCGCTGACCCCCTCATCTATCAGCTGGGTAACCTGGGCGTTTTCCTCTTCCGTCAAGTACTCCACGTTCTCGCCCGTCATGCCCGTCTTGTCGTAGGAAAGTTGCCAGTCGATCGTACCAACCCCATAGAGTGGTTCCGGATTGGTAGGATCGGCCTCCATCTGCTTGCGGTACCACTCTTTGGCACTTTCGTAGTCGCCCATGCTGTTGTGGATGCCCGCGATACTGGCCATGGAGGTGGTATTTTGGGGATCTATTTCGAGAACCGTCTCGAAACTGGAGATGGCCTGCTTGGCCATCTGAAGGTTTTCCAGGCTCTGGGACCCTGGTACAAACTGGGCCCGGTAGGTGGTGGCCAGATACAACTGAGCATCCAAGAGCTCGGGGTCGAGCCTTATGGACTCGCTGAAACGCTCTATAGCTTTCGTATACCTCTGGGATGAGTAAGCCTTCACGCCCTCGTTGAGTTCGTTCCGTGCCTTGAGCTTGTCATACAGGCTCAGCGCTTTACAACCCGCCGTCCCGCTAAGGAGCAGTGCTACTCCGAGCACAAGCAAAAATGATTTTGTCGTCCGCCTCATTGCAAACTTTGTCTCCCGATTTTTTAAAACACCGCTTTTTCAGGACGCGCAGGTAGTCCCTTCAGGTCTTATCCCTCTGGAGTGAACAGGCCGATGTCGCCTACACCGTTGCCCTTGGCGATGTCGATGACGCGAATCACGTCCTCAAAGGGTAGATCCGAATCGCCCTGAATGAACATGTTCTTGTTGGCTCGGGCGCTGTAGATGTCAAACAGGCGGGTGCCGAGCTGGGGCAAGGTCACCGGATCGTTATTGATCCTCAGCAAGCCGCCAGCGTCGATCGAGACGACAATCGCATCGGACTTGACGATCACATCTTCCGGGATGTCATCGGGCGCCTTTTCCGGAACTCTGGCTTTCAGGTCGTACTGGGTCGTCGGCTGAATCACCATGAAAATGATCAACAGAACCAATAGAATGTCGATGTAGGGAGTGATGTTGATGTCGGACATCGTCCCCGAAGCACCGGCCTGCATTGCCATCTTTACAGCCCCCCTTCCTTGGTTACCCGGTCCACCAGGAGCCCGATCCTCTCGACTCCGGTCTCCCGTCCCTTGTTGATGACCTCTACTACCCTCCCATACGGAGTCGCGACATCACTCTTGATGAACAGAGGTTTCTCCGGGGCCAGGGCGACCTGAGTTTCGAGCTTTTCCAGCAACACGTCATCCGGAACGGCCAGTTTGTTTACGTAGATGGCCCCATCCCGGGTGATGGTGACCGTGGTGGCGTCCTCGCCCTCGACCTCAGGCGCTTCCTGGGCATTTGCCGCCTTGGCCTTGTTGACAAAAACCCCCTGTTGCAGCAGGGGCGTGGTGATCATGAAGATGATGAGCAGGACCAGCATGACATCAGCCATCGGCGTGACGTTGATGTCATAGACCATGTTACCACTCTTGCCGCCGCCGCTACTGATCGCCATGCTGCTTCCCCCTCCGCGCCAGGAAGAAGTCGACCAACTCAGACGACGAGTTGTCCATCTCGACCACAAAGGAATCGATCTTCCCGGTGAAGTAGTTGTACATCCACACGGCAGGGATCGCGACGAACAGACCGAATGCGGTTGCGACCAGGGCCTCGGAAATCCCACCTGCCACCGCCGCCAGACCCGTATCTTCAGCCGCGCTCATCCCGGCGAAAGCGTTGATAATGCCGACCGTGGTACCAAAAAGGCCCACGAAAGGAGCGGTACTTCCAATCGTCGCCAGACCTCCCAGGCCTCGCTTGAACTCCTCGATGCCGACTGCAGTGGCGCGCTGAAGCGCGCGTCGAGAGGCTTCTACCTTTTCTCCAGGAATCCTGTCGGAGGCCTCATGGGCCTGAAATTCCTTCAAGCCGGCCACCAGCACCTTGGCCAGATGGCTCTTTTGGTTCTCTTCCGCCAGGTCAATCGCCCCTTGGATGTTGTCGTTCTTCAGGGCTTGAGTCACCTCAGGAACGAACGCCTCCGACTGCTTGCGCGCCGCCCGGTACATCAAGAAGCGCTCGATCATCACTCCAATAGACCAAACCGACTGCAGCAGCAGGATGACTACGACCGCCTTGGCCAACCCCCCCATCTGGTTCCAGAGCTCCATGAATCCTAATTCCATTCTCTAACCTCCCAACAGGCTGAATTTTTCGCGACCTAGATATCTCCTACCTAAGAACGAAGTTCACAGTCACCGTAGCAATAACGGGTACCGGCTCTCCGTTGAGCAAGGTAGGAGAGTATACCCATTGCTTTACTGCACTCACGGCGGCATCGTTCAACAGGGGATGTCCACGAATGATCTTGATACTCGCTACGTTCCCTGACTCTCCGACTGTCACCTGAAGTATCACCATGCCCTTGACTCGGGCTCGTTTGGCCAGTTCCGGATAGTTCGGTTCCACACGCTTCACTAGCTTGGACGCCTGAACGTTGCCTCCTACCCGGATCGGATCTTTCTTCTTTTTCGGGGGTGGTGGTGGCGGAGGGGCCTCCGTCGGAATAGCCCCGAGGACTCCGCCCAGAGCACCACCCGGTACTCCACCCACGGCTCCACCCGGGATTCCACCTGCAACACCTCCGGTGATTCCGCTAAGACTAGAAATCTCCGGGATGTCATCCATGGGTGCGGGGATCTCCGTGGGAACTTCGGTAGGTGCGACGAACTGGGAGGGATCCAGCTTGACCACCTGGATTTCCTGCCGCTTCACTGGGGCCGGAGGAGGAGGAGGAGGAGGAGGAGGAGGAGGAGGCGGCGGCGGCGCCAACATCGTCAGGAGCTCGTGCTCAGGCAATACGGCGTAGTAGTACAACGGAATGACGATCAAGATGCCGATCAACACCACATGCACGATGAGGGAAATGAGGAATGTGCTCTTTGCCCTTGACGATTTCTGCGATGTGGATTCGATTAGATTGTCAAACATTCGTCGTCTCTTCCTTTCTTATCCCAGACTCTCCCTCAGTTAAAAGCCGGCGACAATGGGCCGATGTTACACTCCGACCCTGGTAGAGTCAAGAGAATTTTTCGCACCTTTTTTTTGTCGTAACCCGTTATGTCATAGACTGTTATAAGAATCGTTGATAGGAACTCCACTTCTGTCTCCGGGAAACGTAGCTATCTATTTCCCTCTACGCTCTCGTTCTGATTGACCGTACCACCACAGGACGATCGGGCTGGCAATTGCGACGGAGGAATAGGTCCCTACAATTATACCAATCACCAGGGCGAAGGAGAAGTTGCGAAGCACCGGTCCCCCCAACAGATACAGGGCAAAGACCGCCAGAAAGGTGCCTCCGGAAGTCAAGATGGTGCGGTTGAGCATCTGGTTGATACTGGCGTTGATGACCTCGGCCAGGGTTGCCTTCCTCATGAGACGAAGATTTTCACGTACCCGGTCGAAGATGACAATCGTATCGTTGATCGAATAGCCGACCAAAGTCAGAAGGGCAGCGATCACGGTCAGGGTAAACTCGCTGTTCGTAAAGGACAAGAAGCCCACGGTGATGAAAACATCATGAAACAGAGCCACGATTGCCGCCAGCCCGTAAACCAGCCGAAAGCGCACGGCGATATAGACAAGGATGCCGAGGAGCGAAAAAATGATCGCGTTCTGCGCTCTATCCCGCATCTCCTGGCCCACCTTGGGGCCCACGCTCTCCACACTCAGAACCGTGAAATGACCAAAATAGGAATTGTCCTGGAGGGCTTTGATGGTCGCCTCCGAAAGATCCAACCCCTGGAGCTCTTCCAGGCTCCGAAAGACTCCCCCGCTGCTATTTCGAAGGGTGATCACCCTCTCCGACAGCTGGTTATAGTGGTCGACTGAGTCCTGAACTGATTTTTCCTTGCCCACTCCCTCTGGATCGATCTGTTGGAGCTTGGTGGAGAGCCCGGCGGCGACAACATTGTTCAAATCCAACTTGCCCGAGTCCAACCCTTCCTGGTCGTACTCTCGTCGCAGCGCCTCGATGATGCTATCGCTTTGAGCAATCAGATCTTCAGATTCTTCGTCCTCGATCCGCCCCATCCGGATCTGCACTTCGTTTTTTTCCAATTCATCGAAGCGCGTCACCTCTTCGGCATTCAAATCGCTGAGAGTGCGCCGAAGCCGCTCCAATTCCGGCTCATCCTTGAACTTGACGTAGGCCAGGGTTCCCCCCACGAAGTCGACTCCGAGCCTCAGGCCCCCCTGGACCAGCATGGAGCCTGCACCCAACAACACCAGACCCAACGAAACGGTGATCAGGATCCGGCTCATGCCAAGCCAATCGACTTTAGGGTTCTTGAAAAGTTCCATGAAGAGGTCCTAAGGCGCAACCCAGAGGAGCGATCCGCCCGATACTAACCCGAAACTAAATAGAGAGTTGTTCGATCTCCCGTCTCTGCAGAACCAGTCCGAAAATCGTCCGCGACACGAAGGTTGCAGTAAAGATATTGGCCAGCAAACCCACCGACAGCGTCACCGCGAACCCCCGTATAGGGCCAGTGCCGAACTGAAACAGGAAGATCGCCCCGATGAGCGTCGTCATGTTGGTGTCCAGGATCGTGACGAAGACACGGTTGAAGCCAGCGGTCACTCCGGCCCGGACGGTTTTGCCCAGCCGAAGTTCCTCCTTGATTCGCTCGAAAATCAGAATGTTGGCATCAATCGCCATTCCTATGGTCAGGATGATCCCCGCGATTCCGGGCAGAGTCAGTGTTGCCTGAAAATGAGCTAGAACACCCATCATTATCAGAAGATTAAGCACCAGGCACAGGATGGCGTTGAGTCCCGAGATCCGATAGATCACGACCATCCCGATCACTACCAGGCTCAGCCCGAGGATCGAAGCCAGGATCCCACTTCGAATCGAATCCATGCCCAGCGAGGGTCCCACGATCTGGTTCTCCAGGATGCGAAGCGCTGCAGGTAGAGCACCCGAGCGCAGCACTAAAGCCAGGTCCTGCGATTCCTCGGCAGTGAAGTTGCCGGTGATGCGTGCCGATTCTGAACTGATGCGTTCGCTGATATTCGGGGCCGATCGCACCTCGTCATCCAGGACGATGGCGAGACGTGTTCCCACATTGCGCTCAGTGGTGGTGGTGAAGAGCCGGACACCGTCCGCATTGAGGTAGAACAGGACGTTCCAGCGACCGGTGTAGTTATCCTGTGACCGGTTTGCATTCTTCATATGCTGCCCGGTGATGGAGGCCGCCTTGCGGACCACCATGAAGGCAGGGCCAGACCCCGCTTCATCGGGGTCGCGATAACGAAGAATCTCATAGTCCGAGGGCAGCGCCTGCTCGAAACTCTCCAGAGCTGCCTCTCGACTCGGATAGGGACCACCCTTGGACGCGTGAACCAGCTTGAGCTCCAGGCGGGCGGTGCTGCGGATCAGCTTGATCACCCGGTCCGGATCGTCGACGCCAGGCAGTTCCACAATGATCTGGTCCTTGACATCTCCGCCACCGTAGATGGTTATAGTGGGCTCGGCAACACCATACTGATCCACCCGATTCTGGATCGTCTCCCGCGCCTGCCTGACCGTCAGATCGGCCAAGCTCTTGCGCGCCGCTGCCAGCATACTCACTACGAAGTCGACCTCGCCCTCACGGTATCGTGACTGGTAGTTGTAGCTTCCCGAATACTCGTTCAGATAGTCTTCGGCCAGGCCGGACGCGTCCTCCGGAACACCCAGGATTTCGATATCGTAGTCTTCGGTAATCTTGGTCTCCTTGAACGAGACCTCCTTCTCAGCCAGGTCCTTTTCCATCCGCTCTCGGACCTGATTTGCTTCGGCCTCGAGGGCATCCTGAGTCAACACCTGAAGCACCAGGTGAATCCCCCCCTTCAGGTCGAGGCCCAACCTGATCGTCTCCGAGGGCGGGTAGAAGAGGAAAACGCTGGCAGCCAATACGACCAGGCTGACGATTAGACGATAGTGCAGGTTTTTCTTATTCATCTTCTCGGGCGAGAGATTTCTGGCGTCCTCTCTCTGTTCCTCTCAAGCGTTATCGGATTCATCCGTTGAGCATCAGTTCTTCGCGGACTCCTTGGGAGCCTGCAGGGAAGTGATGGCGCTTTTCGCAACTTCGATCTTCACCTGATCGGCTACTTTCAATAGAACGCTGTTGTCCCGTATTCCCGAGACGGTCCCAAAGACTCCTCCACTGGTGACCACCCGGTCTCCATTCTTGAGGCTGGAAATCATCTCTTCCACGTTTTTCTGTCTCTTGCGCATGGGCCGGTAGATCAGGAAGTAGAAAATCGCGACCAGGAGAAAGATCGGCAAAAACCCTGCGATGCCCCCTCCCGAAGCGCCCTGCGCCAGCAGATAATTCATATCCCCTGTTTCCTGTCTAGCTGTTGTGGCCCAATCTTTGCCAACTTCGCCTCCGCCACCGGTGCGCGCTGCCTCCTACCAAACCCTCCTGCCGAGGCCCAGGGAGAGGCCTTCTTCGCGTTGCGTCAGGGCAGACGAAAAAACGCAATTGAGCCGAGACGAACACTAACGGCGCCAATAGCAGATCGAGTGCGAGCACTGCGGCCAGCGCAGTGTCAATCATGCAGTCTCAGAATATCGGGCTGCCAACTCCCGCTCCAATTGCAACAGCGAATCAAGCGCGATACTCTGTCGGATTTTTCTCATCAAGTCAAGGTAAAAATGGAGGTTGTGGTAGGTATTCAACACGCTCGCCAGAATTTCCCCTGAGACAAATAAATGCCTGAGGTAGGCTCGGCTGTGCCGTTGACAAACGAAGCAGTCACACTCTGGATCCAGGGGGCCAGTGTCTCGACGAAAGCGGGACTGCTTGATGTTGATCTTCCCCTGTGAGGTATAGAGCGTCCCATTGCGCGCGTTTCGGGTTGGAATCACACAGTCGAACATATCCAGTCCCTGCTTCACACAAAAGACAAGATCCAGCGGTGTCCCTACTCCCATCAGGTACCGCGGCTTGTCGCGCGGCATGTAGGGTCGCAGCCTCTCCACCAAGTCATACATGAGGAGCTTCGGCTCGCCCACGCTAAAACCTCCCAGGGCAATCCCGGCAAAGCCCAGCTCCACAAGACGTTCCAGGCTCTCCTTTCTAGGATCCAGGAACATTCCACCCTGGCCGATACCGAACAACATCTGCTCTTCGCGGCTGTGTCGATCCTTGCAGCGTTTGGCCCAGCGCAGGGAACGTCGCATGGACTCCAGAGCTTCATGCTCGCTCACGGGATAGGGAGTGCACTCATCCAGGACCATGATCAAATCCGAACCCAGGGTCTCTTGCACTCTGATGGAGTCCTCAGGACAAAAAAAATGGCGCCGCCCGTCGAGGTGCGACTGAAACTCCACCCCCTCTTCACTAACCTTTCTGAGGCCTTGATGGCTGAACACCTGATATCCTCCACTGTCGGTCAGGATCGCTCGATCCCAACCCATGAAACGATGGAGTCCTCCCAACTCGCCCAGGATCTCTTCTCCAGGACGTAGAAACAGGTGGTAGGTATTGGCCAGGATCACCTTCGAGTCGAGGCGCTCCAGGAACTCATTGGGTATTGCCTTGACCGTGGCAGAGGTGCCGACAGGCATGAAGACTGGGGTTTCGATAACCCCATGACGGGTGCGGAGAAGGCCCGTCCGGGCGTGGTTGGTTCTGTCCTGGTGTAGCAGACGAAAGCTGGGTCGCATCGGTCACAATTGACCCGCTAGAATCCTCACGCTACACACGGCCTCGCTCAATCGCTTTTCAACCAAGCACGGGTCTAGTGCCCTGTCAACCTAGAAATTGTAGGTTCTGAACGGCCCTGGCGGCCGATCTCTGCGTTGCGCGTCCTCGACGTAGGCCAAACTATACCTGCGGCGGCGCGCCTTGACCTCGACTACCATGGCTCGTCCATAACCCACAATCTCCAGCTTGACAGGGCACTAGTCCTGC
This sequence comes from Acidobacteriota bacterium, assembly GCA_965219005.1. Lineage (GTDB taxonomy): Bacteria > Acidobacteriota > UBA6911 > RPQK01 > JAJDTT01 > CAUZIZ01. The sequence goes on from CBDCMS010000004.1 coordinate 3,359,550, forward strand.
GAATCGATTCTCGCACGAGACCCGTCGTTAGTTCAGTTCGATCTGATACAGTTCGGAGCAATCGACCAGATAGAGCAGGCTTCCCTCTTGATTGTAGGCCAGGCCTACCAACATGGGTCCGGATATGGTGAGCTCGGGCAAGCCGTTTCGCAATGTGAAGAGCCCTTTTCTTCCTCGGTAGGAGGCCGCTACCTGAAGGTTCCCGTTTGGATCGAAGGCCAGGCCCTGCGGCCGCCCCAGTCCCTTGAAGAAAACCTCCTGTTTCCCTTCCGGGTCAATCCGGTAGATGCAGTCCTGGGTAGCCAGTGTAGGCCCTGTCACGTAGAGTGAATCATCGGGTCCAACGGCCAAGTGATAAGCGGAAACACTGGGCTCAAGCTCACAGAAGACAGACATCTCCCGCTGGGGGGAAACCTTGTAGATCAATCCGCTACGATCCCCGACGAAGAGGTTGCCCTGACTGTCGAAGACCAAGCCCGTCGCCAGACCCAATCCTTCAACGTACTTCTCTACCTGCTTGTCAAAGGTTGAACGATAGACGGCTCCGGTGTGGCGGCTGCTCACATACAGACATTCGTCGGGCCCGATGGCCATACCGGTCGGATTGGTGATCTCCGCCAGGAAGGGTTCCTTGGTGCCATCAGGGGAAACCACGAAGACGCTGAAGGGGACCTTCTCGCCGCGAGTCCCACTATAGGTAACGTAAACGTTGTCCAGAGAGTCGACTACCGGATTTGCTACGGGATGCAATTCCGAGGCAACGATCCGGCCCACCTTGAGGTCGGCGGAGGCTGTACTCCGATTGTGAACAACGATCCCACTGTCGCACTCATCAGGAATCCTAATCGTCAAAGCCCTGGGGGACGCTCCCAATATGCCGGCAGGCACTCCCCCCACATCGACTCCCGACGCCGGCCTCCGCCCTCTCTGCTCCACCTCCACACGGACGATGCCGGAAGGCAAGGCCATGCCGGGCAAGACCGATTTGATTCTCATGCCGTCACTATATCATGGGGGTCGCGGGTTGGAGGGGAAGTTACAGGTTGCAGGTTTGCAGGCTGCAGGTTAAGCATTCGGAGCCCGTGATGCTTTGGAGACAATGCTCTTCATACTCACGTCACGTCCAGGTTGGAAAGAGCTGTGATAGTCGGCACCCGATCTTACAGACAGCGTCCGATTTGATCGAAGTCGAACGGCGGCTTTCACCGAGTGATACGTGCAAGTGACCTGGCACCGGTAGCATGGCGAGCTCGCTCGCACTGACGCCTTGGCTAGATTTATGGTAGATGATTCGTGCAGGCCGTCCGTATATCAACAGAGGTTAGCGGGGCCAGGCAATCCAAATCGAAATCGAAATCGGGATCGCTATCGAAATCGACCATCATGAGTTTGGGACATGAGAAACTTGATGTCTACCGCCTCTCGATAGGCTACGTGGCATGGGTCTATGAGAAGGCTGGAAGCCTGACCGGAGTCCATCGACCTGCACGGGACCAGTGGCCTTCGCGCCAGCCAGTCGATTCCGCTGAACATCGCGGAGGGCAACGGGAAGACGGCGGCTGCCGATCGTCGGTGGTATTTCGAGATCGCGCGCGGCTCGGTGTCCGAATGTGCGGCGATTCAGGATGTTCTTCGTCGGGAAAGCGCTGGAAGAGCGAGAGAGTAATGAGCGGAAAATCGACCTGGATCGGATGGCCGCCATGCTGAGTCGCTTGGGCGGAAAAGGATACTGCATCGAGGAAGCTCCACTGATTTATGGAGGTTCGGATGTCGATACCGATAGCGATTTCGATTTCGATTTCGATAGGAGACATTAGAGCCCAGGCGCTAAACAAGAGTTAGCGGGTTCACGTCATCCAAATCGAACCGCCACGGGTTTCGGACAGGCGAAGCCTTGAATGTCCGCTTCTAGGGTGCGCCGTGGTAAGGCGGCGCTTTTCCCAGTGGGTGAAAGCCCCACCCGGCAACCGCTCCAGCCGGAAGCAACCGGAGCAACTATGGAGGTAACGAAATGGTTGAAGCCTCTGGTGAAGCGAGTCACGAATTGGTGACCGCGCGAGTGTGCAGGCCGTAACGTGAGTGAACGCTGAGCAAGCCTCGAAAAGGACGATGCGCAGGCCGACCCGGCTCCTAGACCGGGGAAGGCTGATACGGCTGGGGAAGTGAGCGAAGTGGGCACCCAGTCGCTGCGCCGGGGTAGTGGCGACAGCATGTACACCAGGGAAGCGCACGCAACACGGGAAGCCCCTAGGCGTGGCCAGGGATGGCCAACCGGAAGCCCGTGAGGGACAGGCCGGGCGCCTGGGGGTGGCGGAGAGGCCCGTAGTACTGAGGAAGCCGGGTAATGCCGGTGGAGGGAAGGAGCCTTAGTTCAAGACGAATGCAGGACGTAGTGAAGGGACCAGGAGATTGGGCAACCTATCAACTCCGCAAAGGGTTCAGAAACTACAGAGGGCATTACACGCGAAAGCGAAGGCTGAGCCCAGCTATCGCTTCAGCGGTGGCTGGGTGAACTGGCGCAAGACCACGGAGTTGGTGCAGCAGTTGAACCGCGCTCTGCGCGGCTGGGCGAACTACTCTCGGGTAGGGACGACCAGCCGGGCCTACCGTGCGCTCGACAGCTTCACCGCTACGCGGCTGCGCCGGTGGCTGCGCCATAAGTACAAGGTCAGGCGACGCAAGGGCGGGACGTATCCACTCTCGCACCTCTACGGGCCCTTCGGGCTCGTGCGCCTGACCCAACTTGGGCGCGGCGAGCCGTGGGTGAAGGCGTGAGTCTTGTCCGAGAGCCGGATGCGGTAGTTCCGCCTGTCCGGTTCGATGAGGAGGATGTGGAAACGGAGTGATGGTCCGGCTATTGAGGCACCGCCAGACGAAAGGGGCGGTAACAGATAGGCCGAACCTTAGACCACCGCGCCACATCCTTACTCTACTGCGGAACCGGTCATTCGATTGCGCAATGAAATCGGACGCTGCGTGTAAGATCGGGTCCAGACCATCACACCTTATGTGTGTGCACCCAGCCCCGCCACCTACTTTCCACAAGCGCCCCCCTAGAATCGAACCAAGAACCAAATTCCTATTATCTACTTATCTACCTTTTTTCCATAGATCTACCTTTTTTCCATAGAGGGATTCTGACCCCTCCAGTTCCCCCTTCATACGTTGGCCTGACAAGCCTTGTCGACTGGGGCATGCAGATGTAGAATGGACGGATTCTTCATAACACCAAGGCACAGCGACTCGGAATGGGAAAGAGATTCCGGGCAGGGGGAGCCAGCGGGATTTTCCTCGCCGCAACCCTGGCCAGCCTACTGGTGGGAACCAGGGGGGCGGAGGAAACCTTCAACCAGCTGGCAGGGGAGTATGCCGCCGGGGTTCGTCCGCTTCTGGAGCAGAATTGTCTGGGCTGCCATTCCACTGAGAAGGGGATGGGAGAGCTGGACCTGGAGCGGTTCGCCACCCTCCAGCAGGTGCGGGGCGATTTACCCACCTGGCAGAAAATCCTGGAGATGCTCTCCAGTGAGCAGATGCCGCCCGAAGCAGCCCCCCAGCCCAGCGAGGAGGCCCGAAGCGAGGCCGTCCGGTGGGTCCGGCGTCTTCTGGATGCCGTTGCTCTGGCCCGTGCCGGGGATCCGGGGCGAGTCCTGCTTCGCCGGCTCAGCAATGCCGAATACAACTACTCCGTACGGGACCTGACGGGAGTCGATCTGGAGCCGGCCCGCGAGTTCCCCATCGATGGCGCCGCCGGGGAGGGCTTCACCAACACCGGAGAGTCCCTGGTCATGTCACCGGCGCTTGTGCAGAAATACATGGATGCGGCCAAGAGAATCTCGGCCCACATGGTGCTCCTTCCAGACCGGATCCGCTTTTCTCCGCAAACCACGTCGCGGAACTGGACCGATGAGGTTCTGGATCGGCTCCGATCCTTCTACCGCCGATTTGCCAACGAAGAGGGTCATCCTTTGTCGCAGCCCTACCTGGCGGCGACCCTGCGACACAGGGGAAACCTGGTGTCTGGCGAGACCACTCTTCAGGAGGTAGCCCAGGAGGAGGGCCTTCGTCTGTCCTATCTGAGGCTCCTCTGGGAAATCTTGACCGATCCCCATCCCTCCTTCTTTTTGGATCCGGTCCGAGCCCGGTGGCTGACCAGTGCTCCCAACAACCTGCAGGGACTGGCAGAGAAGATCAAAGAGTCGCAAGAGCGGCTCTGGAAGCTCAACACCGTGGGCCACCAGAGCCAATGGCAGGAGCCCGTGGATCCATTCGTCGCCCATCAGGAGCTGAAGGCCAGGATCTCCACCCGTCCGGGTCAGGAAGAGGCGAGGATCTATCTGAGGGTCCGGGATGCGGGTGATGGTGCCCGAGGAGACTACGTCCTCTGGGATCGTCCTCGATTCGAGGCCCCCGGCCAGCAGCCCATCCTGCTGCGGGACGTGGATTCTCTGGACCGTCCCCTCCGCCGGAGACTGGAATCGACCCTGAAGGACACAACCCGATACCTGGCTGCAGTGGCCGAGCGGTCGGCACCGGGGACGGGGACGGCTCTCCAGGAGTTGGCGTCCAAGCATCGGGTGGAGGAGAGGACACTGGAGAACTGGGCTCTTTACCTGCAGGAGGGCGGTCTTCCCCTCTCCGCCAAGCACTATCTTTCCGGCCAGCTGGAGGCCATCGGCCGCAATCCGAACCTCAATGGTTGGGGGGAGGACTACGGACCCCGGTTTCTGTCCAACAGCTCGGACCGGAACGTGGACCTCCCTGGGTTTATCCGCGCCCACTGGGTCGCCTGCCATCCGTCGGCCACCCACTTTGTGGGTCTGGCCTGGCAGAGTCCCCTGGCTGGGACCGTGCGTGTCCGAACCCGGGCCACCGACGCCCAGGCCAACTGTGGGAACGGCATCGCCTGGTCACTCCAGCACCGGCGACGAGGCCAGCTCTCCATCCTCTCGGAAGGAGAGTTCGACCAGGCCGGCTATGCCGCGATTCAGGATGTGGAGAAGCTGGAAGTGGAGGAAGGTGATCTGATCGTCCTGGAGATCGATTCTCGCGACGGGGACGACCAATGTGATCTGACGGTTGTCCGGCTCACCATTACCGAGGAAGTGGAGAAAGGGCGAGAATGGAACCTGGATGAGGATGTGGCCAACGACATCCTGGTGGGCAACCCCCACCCCGATCGTCTGGGCCATCCCCAGGTCTGGCACTTCTACCAGGGACCCAGCGGTGAACGCGTTCCCGCGGGGCTGGAGTCCCCTCCCGAGGGTTCGGTGCTGGCACGCTGGAGCGAGGCTCTGGGTGATCCGGCTCGCCAGGGGCAGCTGGTGGGGTTGGCCCAAGAGGCTCAGGCGATCCTGACTGGGGCTCCGCCGAAAGAGGACACTCCGGATCGACGGCTCCATGACCGCATGACGGCCTTGGACGGACCGCTCTACCGGGGCATGGATCTTGCCTCCATGGTGGACCTGGAGGAGGTCCAGGACTTGGAACGGGATGCACCCGATGAAGAGCGCTCGGGGCCGGATCCGTCCAGGTTCGGTCAGCACCCCCTGGGCCACCCGGTGGGCCCCGGGAGTCTCGTGGTGCAGGCACCGTCGTTGCTGGAGTTCCAGCTTCCCGCCCAGCTGCTGTCGGGACGTGAGTTCGTCGTCGAGGGAAGACTCGATTCGACCAGTGGCGCGGAAGGGACGGTTCAGCTGGATGTGTCGACTTCGAAGCCGGCAGAGGCCCCCGCCTATGGTCCCGATCTTCCCATTGTGGTGCTTCCAGGGGGTCCAGCTCAGGAGCGTCTGGAGGTGTCTTCTCGGGATTTTCGCCGCGTCTTTCCCCGGATCATCGCCTACACCCGCATCGTGCCGGTGGATGAGGTCATCACCATCCGCCTCTTCTTTCGCGAGGATGACCATCTCCGCCGGCTTTTTCTGGATCCCCAGGAGCGGGAGCAGTTAGACCAGCTTTGGACCGAGCTCCACTACATCAGCCAGGATGCTCTCAAGGTGCACCGTTCCTTCGACATGTTCCTGGGATTCGCCTCCCAGGGTGGAAAGGAGGAGCTGTTCGAGCCCATGCGCGAGCCCATCCGCAGGCGGGCCGAGGCCTTCGGCCAGGAGCTCCTGGCATCGGAACCGCGCCATCTGGAGACGGTTATGGACCTTGCCTCGAGAGCCTACCGCCGTCCCCTGAGCGAGAAGGAGAAGGAGGAGCTGCGTTCTCTCTACAGCCAGCAGCGGGCCCGGGAGATCCCCCACGACGAGGCCCTTCGGACGCTGGTCTCAGGGGTCCTGGTCTCGCCCCATTTTCTCTACAAGGTGGAGCAGCCCTCACCGGGTGAGGAAGCCCAGCCGGTCTCGGACCTGGAGCTGGCCACGCGGTTGAGCTACTTCCTCTGGTCCTCCCTGCCCGATTCTGAGCTCCTGGAGACGGCGGCGGCGGGGCGGCTGCGAGATCCTTCCACCCTGGAGAGTCAGGCCCTGCGGATGCTCCGGGAAGATCGGATCCGGGGCCTGGCTATCGAGTTCGCCGCCCAGTGGCTACATGTTCGAAGCTTCGGCCGGGATATCGAGAAGAACGAGCGGCTCTTCCCGGGTTTCGACGAGCCCTTGCGCCGGGCTATCCAGGAGGAATGCGTCCGCTTCTTCCAGCATTTGTTCCAGGAAGATGGCTCCGTCCTGGAGATACTGGATGCTGATTACGCCTTCGTGAACGACACGCTGGCCCGGCATTACGGCATCCCCCGGGTGGACGGCTCCCAGTGGCAGCGTGTCGACGGGGTAGGGAGCTTCGACCGAGGGGGAATTCTGGGCTTCGCCAGCGTCCTGGCCACCCAATCCGGTGCGTCCAGGACCAGTCCCATCCTGCGGGGCAACTTCATCCTGGAATCCATTCTCGGGGAGCACCTGCCCAGACCTCCTCCCAACGTGCCCGAGCTGCCCGCTGACGAGACAGCCACCGATGGACTGACCATCCGCCAGCTGACCGAGAAGCACCGAAGCGTCCCCGGCTGCGCCGTGTGTCACGCTAAGATCGACCCCTTCGGATTCTCCCTGGAGGGGTTCGATGCCACTGGCAGGCGCCGGGACCAGGACCTGGCGGGTCGACCCGTGGAGACGAAAGTCGAGTTGAACAGTGGCGCCCGCTTCGACGGACTTTCGGGTCTGCGCGACTATCTTCTGGGCTCGCGCAGGGAGCAGTTTCTTCGCAACTTTTCCAAGAAGCTGTTAGGGTATGCTTTAGGTAGAGCGGTAACCCTTTCGGATGAACCTCTGGTGGATCGAATGCTGGATCGGCTCGAGAAGGACGACTATCGCTTTTCAAGTCTAGTCCAGACCATCGTGGCCAGCCGCCAGTTCCGGTATCGACGTGGCCTCGAGGATCGCTAGGGACCCTTGGTGGAGGAGACGTTCACAGACTGGTCAAGTTTCCTGCCTCGGCGTGATGTAGTTTTTCCGAGACCGCTTCAGCGGTCTGGCGCGAAGCGCAATAGCCCCGGCGTTTACGCCGGGGTTGGTCGGCAATACACCCTTCTTGAGGCCCCTTCAGGGGCCTTCTTGAGCAGAGGCTTTAGCCAGGATCCGGGTCGACGATGCCTAAAGCCGCCACTCGAGAAGGACCGTGAACGGCCCTCATGAGACGTAGGGAACCAGCATACCCCGGCGTAAACACCGGGGCTATTGCGCTTCGCGCCAGGCCGCTGAAGCGGCCTCCTGGAGCGCGCACAATCAAACAGACGTCGGTGTTGCTCGGCGGTTTGGGATGGCCGCGACTTACTACGGAGAGGAAATAATGAGCCGGACAGATAAAGCCTCGATGACCCGTCGCACAGTCCTTCGTGGTCTCGGTGTCAGCCTGGCCCTTCCCTGGCTCGAGTCGTTGGCGTCTGCCACCGACAGCGCCTCCACCCAGGCGCCGCAACGCTTCGCGGCACTCTTCGCAGGCAATGGCTTTCATTCCAAGGAGTGGTGGGCCAGGGGCAGCGGCAAGACGATGGAGCTGGGAAAGGTCCTGGAGCCGGTGGCTCCGCTGAAGGAAAAGCTCCTTTTCATTCGAGGCCTGTACAATGACGAGGCCCTGAAGGGGAACATCCACAGCTCCCAGACTGGAAACCTCCTCTCGGGCGCGCCCCTCGCCTCGGGCGGCAAAATTCAATCCGGAACCAGCATCGACCAGGTCCTGGCCCAGCGTCTGGGTCGTGGCACCAGGATCCCGAGTCTGGTTCTGGGCTGTGAGAGATCCATCTCCTCGGTTCACAAGAACTACTCCATGCTCTACAGCTCCCACATCTCCTGGAGCTCACCCACCACGCCCACGCCCCTGGAGACCTATCCTGCACTGGCCTTCGATCGCCTCTTCCGCGACGACGTCAGCCGGGGCGACAAGAGCGTCCTGGATCTGGTTCTGGGCCAGGCCAACGGTCTGTCACGAAGGGTCAGCAGCTGGGATCGGAGAAAGCTGGACGAGTACCTGACCTCGGTCCGGGAGGTGGAGCAGCGCCTGGATCGGGCCGGCCAGGAGCGGCAGCTGGAGGGATGGCGCCCCACCTTGGAGAAGCCCAACATGGAGCGGCCTCCTGACGGCATGCCCCAGGACATCGAACGCCACATGCGCCTCATGTCCGACATCCTGGTCCTGGCCTTCCAGACGGACACTACCCGGGTCTGCACCCTGAAACTGAACAACGACCACTCCTCTCTTCGATTCCCCCATCTGGGCGTGGATTACATGATCCACCATCTGCTCTCCCACAAGGACACGCAGGACTGGTTGAAGGTGAATCAGTTTTTCGTGAGCCAGCTGGCCTACATCGCCCGGCGACTGGACCAGATCCAGGAAGGCGAAAGGACGCTGCTGGACAACTCTACGATCCTCTTCTGCTCCAGCATGCTCACGGGAAGCCACGACGCGACCCAGCTGCCCGTGCTGATCCTGGGACGCGGCGGTGACCGCCTGGAGACGGGCCGGGTTCTGGACTACCTGGAGAGCCCCAACCGCAAGATGTGCAGCCTCTATCTCTCCCTCATGGACAAGATGGGCGTGCATCTGGAGCACTTCGGAGATTCGGACCAGCAGCTCTCGGAGGTCTAAGTGCCCTCGCCTGTTGTCCTGGGTGCAGCCTGTCTGCTCACTCTTCTGGCCGCCGCCGGTACGGACGGCCGGAGGGCTGAGGCGGGTCTGGAGCGGGGCCGCCGGCTTCTACTTCTTCTGGAATCCCCCAGGGACATGTCCGAAGAGATCCGCAACGGGGACTTCTCGCACGCCAATCTGCGAGGCGCCCGCATCGCCGGCGAGGATCTCCTATCCCGGATGAAGGGAAAGACCTTCTCCCAGGTTTACCAGAGCAGGGAGTACCTCGAGGGAGAGGGTCTCTTTTCCGCCGTCCTGCGAGGGGTAAGGCTTTACGGGGCCGATCTGACGGGAGCCGATCTCCACCGGGTCGACCTCAGTCGAGCGGTGCTCGAGCAAGCCGTCCTGTTGGGAAGCGATCTTCGCGGAGCCGTCCTCAACGAGGCAGATCTGCAGAGAGCGGACCTGGAAACGGCAGATCTGCGCAAAGCCGGCTTGTTTCGGGCGAATCTGTCGGGTGCTTGCCTCCGCAGGGCTCGACTCGAGGGCGCCAGACTCAGGGAGTCTTCGCTGCGGGGAGCCGACCTCCGGGGTGCGCGGGTGCGAGGAGCGGACCTTCAAGGAGCGGACCTGGAAGGTGCCATCGTGGGTGCGGGTGATTGGCTCGTGTCCTCGGGTGCGTGCCTGGATCCGGGACGATGGAGTCTGGTTCGGATTGCCCCGGACGCTTCGTCCTGGAGTGTTTCTGTGTCCCTCGAGGAGGGTGGAGAGCCCGTGGTCCTCCCATGAATACTCATACGTTTGTGGCGACGGGAGAGGATCGAGATGAAGAAGTATGAGTATGAGAATCTGGGTAATGGAGTATCGATACCATGCGCGCACATGGACTTGACTGGTTCCGTGGACTCCCCGGCCAGAAAAGAGCTTACGGAGGAGATCTATGGGATCGTCGATCGGCAGGGGGCACTGCTGCTGCGCGATACTGGACTCGAGACCACTCGCGGGTTTTCGGAGTTCTTGTCCTCTATTGACTACCACCACCATTCGTATGTAGGGGGCACTTCACCCAGGACCGACCAGGGCCGGGGGGTGTACACGGCCACGGATATTCCAGCCGACGTGACCATCCCGATTCATCAGGAAATGTCCTATTTGGATAGCACGCCGGATTACGTCTCCTTCTTCTGCGAAGATCCCCCGGAAAACGGCCAGAAGACCAACCTGATCGGCGATATGAGAAGGTTCACCGATAGTCTCCCCGTAGAGCTCAAGAAGAGATACAAGGGTAAGCGTGCCCGCCTTCGGCGCACGCTGCCGCCCACCGGGAAGAACACTGGCTTTTTCCGCGCCCAGAAATGCTGGCAGGAAACCTTCGGCACCGACGACCGAGAGGAAGCCGTTGCCATCGCCGATCAGAAGGGGTGGGAACTGAGCTGGACCGACGACGATTTCCTCGTAATCATTCAGGAGCCGGCGCGGTTTTTCAGGACGCACCCAATCCACGGCGAGATCTGGTGCACCCAGGCGCTGCTTTTTCAGCCAGCGTCGAGGCGCCTCTCCGCAGAGAGAGACGGCCGAGCGGCAGACCTCGAGCGGTTGGACTCAGCCTTGGCCAATGCGCCGGACAGCATCGACCGAATGATTATGGAAGACGGCAGCGCCCTGCCACCGGAAGATAGCAGGATCGGGTTTGAGATCGCCATGGCAATGGAAACACCCTACGCGCTGGGACGGGGAGACCTCATTGTCCTCGACAACCTGCTTATGGCGCACGGGAGATCACGGTTTACTGGTCCGCGGAGAATCTTCACTGCACTGGGCGACCGAGTGGCCAGCAGGCTGATGGCTGCGGCGGCCCCGCAGGAGAAGAAGAGTCGGCTATGATTCATTTATATGGTCAATTCGAAAGATAGATGTCCCTACCAGGCATCGGGCGGTAGGCCTCCAGGGAAATCTGTCTCAGCCCGAACGCGATCAACTTCGACGTCCCGAACACACCCGAGGCCTACACCCATCGCATCGGACGCACCGGTCGGGCGGAGTGCGAAGGCGTGGCCCGCACATTCGTCACCGGCAGTGATGGCGACTGGGTGCGCGCCACGGAACGCATGATCGGAGCGCCGATCCCACGCCGGCACGTCGGGGGGTTCGAGCCGGACAACGAGGAGAACCCCAAGCCCCGACCCTCACCACGAGGCAACGCGCCCGGCCTGCGACCTGGCGGACAGAAGAGGAGCAATCGACGCAGTTCGGCGGACCGCAGGAGCAGCCGAAGACGCGCCGGCCAGAAGGTATTTCCAGAGCGGAAGGAGCCTCTGGTTTTTCTGCAATCTCAGCGTAGTTCATTCGACATTTCAAGAGAAGATTTGAACTTCCGCCTCTAAGGCGAAAGCGGCGGCTCAGGGGAGATCTACTCTCTGCAACCTGCAACCTGACCTCATGGTAGACTCGAAGGTTGCGATGATCGACAACTCGCCAACCGACGGCGCCATCCGTATCCTGGGCGCCCAGCAGAACAATCTCAAGAACATCGACGTCGAGGTCCCAATCAACCGGTTTACGGTCATCACCGGTGTCAGCGGGTCGGGAAAATCCTCGCTCGCCTTTGATACCCTCTACGCAGAAGGCCAACGGCGCTACGTTGAATCCCTCTCGGCTTACGCACGACAATTCCTGGAACGAATTCGGAAACCACAGGTGCGAGAAATTGAAGGGATCAGTCCGGCCATTGCGATCCGGCAGAGAACGGTTTCCAGAAATCCTCGATCGACAGTTGGAACGGTCACGGAGATCTATGATCACTTGCGGCTCTTGTACTCCCGAATCGGAATCATTCGTTGCCGAGAGTGCGGACGCGAGGTGAAGAGAGATACCTTGGATGTGGTGCTTGACCAGATCCTGAAGCTGCCAGTGGCAACCCGAATCTACTTGAGTTTTCCGCTCGCCGGAAGTCGCCTGGACCTGGCTACCCAAGCAGAGGCAGCGCTCGCTCAAACAATAGAACATCTGGTTAGAGAAGGATTCCGTCGGCTCTTGTTTGTCTCCGACTCCACTCCCGTCATCTATCAACTGCCACAAGAGGCGCCCACCTCTGTAGAGGAACTGATGGCCAGTCGCGTGCTGGTGGACAGACTCGTTCTGGGTCCGGACATCGAGGAGCGGCTTACCGATTCTCTGGAGGCCTGTTATCGAGACGGCAATGGGACGGCTGACGTGACGATTCTTCCCTCCGACAAGGAGGAGGAAAAGGCCGAAACGGACCGGTTCACCCTACGCTTCGAGTGCCAACATTGTTCCATCACCTATCGTGCGCCGGAACCCCGCTTGTTCTCCTTCAACAGCCCCTACGGCGCCTGTCCCACTTGTCACGGGTTCGGAAGCACCACCACGATCGACCCCGACCTGGTTATCCCCGACCCGAGCAAGACCCTGGCCGAGGAACCGATCGATCCCTTTACGAAACCTCGCTATCGGCGCTTTCAGAGGAAGATGGCAGCCTATGCTGAAGAACAGGGGATTCCGCAGGATCTTCCGTTTGAGGAACTGCCCGAAGGGATCAGGCGAAAGCTATGGGAGGGGGATCGTAGTTATCCGGGAGTCCTGGGTTTGTTTCGCTATCTGGACCGCAAGAAGTACAAGATGCATGTGCGAATCTTCATCAGCCGCTACCGGGGCTACACGCGCTGCCCCGAGTGCAAGGGAGAACGACTCTGCGCTGAAGCAAGAACGGTCTACGTGGGTGAACAGCGTATTCACCAATTGACGAGTGCCACGATCGAGCAGATCTACTCTTTCTTTTCCGAGCTCAGTCTCAACCCTTCCCAGCGCAGCGTGGCTGAGTCGTTGCTCCGCGAGATCACCCAACGACTCGACTTCCTCATCAAGGTAGGCTTGCAATATCTGACTCTGGATCGCCTTACCTCTAGCCTCAGCGGCGGCGAGATGCAGAGAATCCAACTGGCCGCCTCACTCGGCTCCTCGCTCGTGGGCACCCTCTACGTCCTGGATGAGCCCTCCATCGGCCTCCATCCGCGAGACGAGCGGCGCCTGATTGGGATCCTCAAGGACCTGAGAGATCTGGGCAACACAATCGTCGTTGTGGAGCACGAGCGTGAGATGATCGAGTCTGCCGACCATGTGATCGACATGGGTCCGGGTCCAGGAGAGCACGGCGGCGAGGTAGTTCACAGCGGCGACGTCGGCTCGCTCGCTAGCGATCCGAACTCGCTGACCGGCAAATACCTCAAGGGCACACTCAGGATTCCCATTCCCGTTTTTCGCCGCTCCGCCAACGATCATTTCCTCACCATTCGAGGCGCACGCCAGCACAACCTCAAAAACCTGGATCTCCGCCTGCCCTTGGGGATACTGGTCTGCATCACTGGGGTGTCAGGCTCGGGTAAGTCCACTCTGGTTCAGGACATTCTCTATGCCGGACTCAAGAAGCTGAGAAAGGATTGGAAGGCCGAGGTAGGCGAATTCGACGCCATCGAAGGCGGGGATCAGGTAGGAGAGGTCTTCCTGGTCGATCAGTCGCCAATAGGCAAAACACCTCGATCCAATCCAGTCACCTACCTCAAGGCATTCGATGATATCCGTCAGATCTTCGCCTCACTCCGGCAGTCGCAAAGTCAGAATCTAAAGCCAGGACACTTTTCCTTCAACGTTCCCGGAGGCAGGTGTGAGGCCTGCCAAGGTGCCGGCAGCCTCGTCGTGGATATGCAGTTCCTGGCAGACGTGGAACTGCTTTGCGAAGAATGTAAGGGGGAACGGTTCAAGTCGAGCATTCTCGAGATTGCTTATAAAGGGAAGAACATCGCGGAAGTCCTTGAGCTGACTGCGGTGGAAGCGATTGAGTTCTTTAAATTCCATGCACGGCTGATCCGCAAGCTAAAGGTGTTGGACGAAGTGGGCCTGGGATACCTGCGCCTGGGTCAGGCATCGACGACACTTTCCGGAGGAGAGGCACAGAGGATCAAGCTGGCCTCCTACCTCTCGAAGCCCACTGCCAACCGACCTCTTTTCATCTTCGACGAGCCCACGACCGGTCTTCATTTTGATGACATAGGCAAACTCCTTCGCGCCTTCGATCGGCTAATCGCGCAGCAGGCCACCGTGTTGGTCATCGAGCACAATCTGGATGTGATCAAGTGCGCTGACTGGATAATCGATCTGGGCCCGGAAGGCGGAGAGGGGGGTGGAAACCTGGTGGCCGAAGGTCCACCTGAGACCATCTGCCGGAGCAAGAAATCCTATACGGGAAGATTCTTACGGGGGGTTCTGACGCCGGTCTCCTGATTTTGAACTCGTCCGAACGTCTGAACGTCTGAACGTCGCACGTCCCTTAGCCCCCGACACGTCGCTCGAGACCTAGAGTCCAAAGCACCGAGTGGTTAGATTCCGCCTGAAATTTTTGGGCTGAGAGACGTGCGACGTTCAGACGTGGTGCGACGACGTGCGACGTTCAGACGTGCAACCTGCGCCCCCCGTACCATCACTCGACGAAGATACTGATGTTGGTGGCCACAAAGGCCTTTCCCTCGTATTTCCCTTGAACCCAGACCACCAGCGTATACACTCCCGGATCCTTTCCTAGAGGGATCGGACAGGAGAAACGGCTTCCCTGGATCTCGACTTCACCCGTTCCACTGTCCGGTGGCGCATAGCGTAAACCCTGGGGCAGCTTGGGGCGCAGGATTCTCTCATCATCGGGAAGGCCATAAATATAGGTACCTGCCAGCTCGATCAGAGAGAGCGGACGGGGTAACGGTTCGTAGAAGATTGAAACCGCCTGCACTTCGTAGCCGCGCTTCAGCAACTTGCCGGAGAGAAAGACCCGCCCCGAGGGCTTCAAACGCCGCGGCAGAGGCGCTACCTCCACATATCGGTCCGCAAAGACTTCGATCAGTCTGATCCCCAGCTCACTGTAGGCCAGACCGATGCCCACGTGGGTGTGACGAGGATCCAGGATACTCCGACGGTGATAATCCCTGGGCGGCTTCTCGTTCACCATACTCTGGTGACGCACCGTCATCTCCTGCTTGATTCGCTGGGCCGAGACCTCCATGTGATTGATGTCCATGCTCGAGATATTTTCCGAAGTCTGATCTACCAGTCCTTCCTGGGAGTACCTCATGTAGGGCTTCCAGCCGGCACGGTTCCAGTGGCTCGTGTACTTGTTGTCCAGGAGCTCTCGGCAATGCATGTCCGCCATCCGAGACAACTCTTCGGAGAAGAGGACTGGATCGACCGACGCCTTCTCTCTGTCCTGGTTGATGAATTCAACCAACATCAACTTGAGTTCCAGGATCTTGTTTGCGCTAATAGGCTCACCGGCAAAGGCTATAGGACTCGCGAGGAAAAGCGACAGTCCGAGAACAATGACGGGAGACAAACGCGCCGCTGCTTTCACGCAAGAATTATACAACGCCGCCCGACTAGCCCGAATGGGTCCAAGGCTGTCCCCCGAGAATGGCCGGCAAGAAGCGTATGCCGTATGCTTACCCTTTCCATCAACCACTTGAGCGGGTCGTTCCAACACGGCTACCGAGGAAGGATCGCTGAATCGAAATCGAAGGATAGAGGCTGTGTACAAGCATTCAACCACCCATCTGGACTCGAGCCATCTGGACTCGAGCCCACCCACTCGAAGACGATTCCTGCAGGGAGCCGGAGGCGCCCTTTCTAGTCCGCTCTGGGCAGGGCTGCTGGGCTGCGGCGGTAACAGTGAGGTCCAGCTGCGGGAAGCGCGAAAGAAGTTAGCCCACCGAAGGCGTCGCATCATCCTCGACGACGACGGGGATCTGTGCTACTCCGACGACGCCAAGAAGAGTATCCAGGCCTTTCTACAGCAACGCTTGGAACCCGCAGCAGAGCTACCAATCGACAGCATCGCCTGGTGCATCATGTGGGGGATCGCGATCGGTAAAGGGGAAACCCGTTACTGGGAAACGCAACAGCAGGGAAAGGCCCTGAACTCAGTCATATCGGATCCGACCAAGGTCATGGTCGATGCTGGCCGCAAGCACGATATCGAGATCTTCGGATCCATGCGGATGAACGATACCCATGACTCCTATGGGATGCCGGCGGGAAAGCTGATCTATCCGCTGAAAGTGCAGCACCCGGAGTGGCTGATCGGAGACCAGAGTCAAAAAGGCGAGGTCTTCAGCAGTCAGGAGGCAGCAACCTGGTCGGGACTGGATTTTGCGATCCCCGAAGTACGAGAGGATCGCCTCTGGTGGATCAGAAACACTGTCGAAAACTACGACGTCGCTGGACTGGACCTCAACTTCTTTCGAATGCCCTGGTACTTCAAGCCGGGGAAGGAAGAAGAAGGAATGCCGCTGATGACGGAGCTCATCAGATCTGCCCGAAAAATCGTCGATCGCGCCTCGGAAAGCAAAGGCAGACCCGTGCTGCTGGGAGTCAGAACACCCGGAACTTTGGCCACCTGCCGTCGGATTGGCATCGACATCGAGACCTGGCTTCGGGAAGGCCTGATAGACCGACTCCTTATCGGGGGAGGCTACACCCCCTTCAACAACCCGGCAGAAGAATTGGTGAATCTCGGTCACCGGCACGAGGTTCCGGTCTATCCATGCATCAACTGTGGAACCCAGATCTTCGGATCGGACGCCGCCTTTCGTGGAGCCGCCTCGAATATCCTCTGGGCGGGAGGCGACGGAATCTATCTCTGGAACTTCCACTATCGGAAAGCTCCCACAATCTCCTACGGACGACCCCAGAAGGAGTCCTACGAGGTGCTCAACCATATCGCTTCAAAAGAAGGTCTCAGACACAAGAACAAGCGCTTCGCCGTCGACTACGTGCAGGTCACATCAGTGATAGGAAACGCCGGCCCCTACTCCTATGCCTGCTCTCCTGGACAGGTGCCAACCGAACTGGAGGGCAAGGTGACAAAGGAGATCCAACTCCGGGTAGGCGACGACGTAGCCGCCGCCGAACTCTCAGGCCACCTGGACAAGGTAGAGCTTCTGTTGGAGATCGGACACTGGTCTGAAGAGGACCAGCTTTCTGCCAGCCTCAACGATGGCATCCTCGAATCGGGGAACACTCAACGCGAGCCCGAATCGACGGGCTCGGACGAGCCCTCGTTTCAGCTGCGCTACCCCGTGGAAGGCTCACAGGTGCGCCAGGGATTAAACCAGCTTCAGGTCGTCAGCCAAGGGAGTGGCGCACCCTTGACGCTTAAAAGGGTCGAGCTAGCAGTCCAGTATCGTTGAAAAAGCAAATTCCAAGATACAAGATACAAACAAATTCCAAATCCCAAGCACCAAACTCCAAACAGGATTCCAGTTCATGGAGGCTGGGAACCAATCATGGCGCTTGGAATCTGTTTGTATCTTAGAATTTGGTGCTTGGAGCTTGTTTGTATCTTGTATCTTGGAATTTGCTGCTCTCAGGTGAAATATGAGAACCACTAGCCAGGCTAAAACACTTCAGGTAGCTTGCCTCCTACTGACTCTGCTCATTGCGGGTTGCGGAGACTCGTCAGAGACCAAGACCCAGAAAGGACCCAATATCGTCCTGGTCATGACCGATGATCAGGGTTGGGCACAGGTGGGTTCACATGGGAACGAGGTAATCGCGACGCCCAATTTGGATCGGCTGGCCAACCAGAGCGTGGAGTTTGCGCGCTTCTATGTCTCCCCTGTCTGCGCACCGACTAGAGCCAGCCTGATGACCGGCCGCTACAACTACCGCACTGGAGTGGTGGACACCTATGTCGGACGCGCCATGATGCACTCGGATGAGACCACTCTCGCCGAGATGCTTTCCCGCGCCGGCTACCCGACCGGAATCTTCGGAAAGTGGCACTTGGGAGACAACTACCCCATGCGGACCATCGACCAGGGCTTCCAGGAATCCCTGGTACACAAAGGTGGCGGCATTGGTCAGCCCTCCGACCCCCTCGAAAACAGCTACTTCGACCCGGTATTACAACTCAACGGACAGCCCCGGAAATATGCAGGATACTGCACAGATATCTTCTTCGACGCCGCCCTGGAGTTCATCCAACAGAATCAGCAGGAATCCTTCTTTGCGTACATCCCGACCAACGCTCCTCACTCGCCTTATGACGTCCCCGACGCCTATATAGAGCCCTATCTCGAAAAGGGCCTGAACGACAAAGACGCTCGAATCTACGGCATGATCACGAACATCGACGACAACGTCGGGCGTCTGATGAAAAAGCTGGAAGAACTTCAGTTGGACCGCAACACAATCCTGATCTTCATGACCGACAATGGTCCTACCACCCTACACTTCACAGCCGGTTTAAGGGACCAGAAGACCACCGTCTTCGAGGGAGGCATTCGGGTACCCTTCTTCTTCCGCTGGCCCGACAGAGTGGAACCTGGCCGGATCGACGACATCGCCGCCCACATCGATCTGGTCCCCACCCTGCTCGAGGCGGTCGGCGTCGACGTCCCCACCGATCTTTCCTTCGATGGGGTCAGTCTCCTAGCCCGCCTGGAGGGTCGAGACGCCTCACTGCCAGAGCGCACGCTCTATATCCAATCCCACAGGGGCAACGTCCCCCAGCTCTACCGTAACTTTGCCGCCATCGGTTCAAGGTACAAGTTGCTGCAGCCGCTTAGCTTTTCCGACAAGATGCCTCCCAACGCGGAGCTCCAGCTCTACGACCTGGACTCCGACCCGGGCGAGAGTAAAGACCTCGCAGGCGAACTTCCCGAAATCGTGGACCAGATGAGCAACCAGTATCAGTCCTGGTTCCGGGAGGTTTCGGCGAGCCGCGGCTATGCCCCACCCCGCATCGCCATCGGAAGCGGCCATGAAGATCCGGTGATCCTGACCCGGCAGGATTGGCAAATGGTAGGAAAGGACGGCTGGGGAGACTCAGACCTGGGCTACTGGCTCGTTAACGTCGTCAACCCGGGAAGCTTCGAAATTCGGTTTCGTTTCGCTCCCTTCGAGCAGTCCGGTGAAGCAGAACTGAGGATACAGGACACCGTCCAGACTCAGCCCTTCGAAGCAGAGGCAACCGAAGTCACTTTCAAGTCAGCCCAGCTGGTTGCCGGCAACTCGAGACTGGAAGCGAGGCTAAAGAAGGGTGATCAGGCCGTAGGCGTCCGCTACGTAGATGTCACCTCATCACAGCGCTGACCTAGCCCTTACATTCTACGCGTCGGTCGTTGGCAACGGCTTGTAGAGTAGCGCCACAATGATTCCGGCGACAATGATTTCCCCCATCCCGAATAGAAACCACTTGAGCGCTAAACTGTACGGAATCGGAAGTATCACATACCAGTTGAAGGACATCGGGAAGACGAAAAAGAGCCCCATCAAGAACCCATAGCGTACGCCTGCCATCAGTCCTCCACCCTTGCACGCCTTCGCATAGAAATATGCGAAGAGGAAGGACCAAACGAGACCGGTGAGCATCATGATCCACATCTTGGACTGAAACTCGGCTTCGGGTCGCCAGACGGAGGCCAGGGCCATGTAGGTGCTCTTCAGAATCACCTCGTTAACGAGGTACTCCATGATCTGAAACACGATGAAAACTACCAAGGCCGAGATAATGAGTCTTGTCCTGTTCATTCTTTTTCCTCCTCAAACACGCGACAGCTGACACGCAATTCAAGAGGTGGCGTAACACCCCTATAGCGGTGACGCTATCGCCCATCACCCCATAAAGCCGAGCTCAAAGCTGGTGTGCCCGTAAGAATACCGCACTCCACGGCGAATAAGAACCCCATGCCTTTGCCCTCCCTCACCAATCACCTCTCATTTCCTACAGAGATTAGTGGGGCCCCCAGTGGCGCTGGCGCCATTCGAGAATCTGGTTATGCACTTAACTCCGGATAGGTGACGGTGGGATAGAGCGAACAGGCTGTCAGGAGACGGTCGAAGAGCTCGGATTCCCAGAAACGACGATTGAAACGGTAACAAAACTCAGCCAGGTAACGTTGAAGGTGCTTGAGGCTGACCGCTTTCTGAGTCCCTTGGAGCTGAGTCTTGCAGTTGGAAATGAGGGTGTGAACCCATGGGAACTGTTCAAAACCCATCCCCACCCACTCGAGCCGGACGCGTTCATGCTGGTAGCCGGCTTGAGCTAAACCGACAAACGCGTGATAGGCGTCGCTTCGGATCTGAGCTCCGGGGTCGATCCTCGCCCAGGCGACCCGCTTCACATTGTCGCTGGTTATGTCATCGACCACATCCAGACTTAGAAACCTCGGCCCCCCGGCTTTCGTTATCTCCACCGCGGCCAGAACTTTGGCCTTGCCTTCGGTCCCTCGTCCTCGCTTGCGACCCCGACGATTTCTCCCTCGTCGTCGGCCTCCAAAGAAAGAGTCATCCAGCTCCACCAGGTGACTTAACTGGTAGCAGTCATTACGTTTGGCCATGGCTTGTCGGATCTTATGTCCCATCATCCAGACCGTCCGATAGCTTCCGATTCCCAGCAGCTTCTGCAGTCCCTTCATCGAGTAGCCCGCTTTGCAACGGCTCATCAAGAAGATGGTCCAAAACCAATATCTCAGGGGCACCCGCGTCTTGTGGAAAATCGTCCCGGCGGTGGAAGAAGCCTGATACCGGCATTGGCGACACTCCATCAATCGCCGGTGCTGCAACCAGTAGCCTCCTTGACCCCCACAACGGGGACAGACAAATCCTTCCGGCCAGCGTTTCTGCATCAGGTAACTCAGACAAGCTTCTTCTGTGGCAAAACGCTCTTGAAACTCCAACAAATTCATCTTTTCGTACATCCACTCACCTCCTGTCTCTCACCTTTTTTACTAGGTGGTGGTGACTTTTTCCGGAGTTAAGTGCATAACCAGATTCGAGAAAGAAACTTCTCGCAGTTCCGGGAGATCTTGCTGTTGTCCGGCTCTCTCCTCGGTGCTTCGGCTCATGCTGCCGGCGAGTCAAGTCGTTCGCGGCTCTGTCGGCTACGGCTGTCGCCGGTACTGCTCACTGATCACTTCATCACTGCTCACTATTCAAGTTTCAGATTAGAGCAGGAGGATAAGACTACTGTTTTGTGTTCGACGACCGGGGGACTAGTCATCCGAGAGGATCGGAGGATACTCACGACGATGGCGGCTTTCGTCTGCGTAGTAGTCGATCTGCTCGCGATACCAACGGTGCAGCCTGCCGGCCATTGATTCAACCAACTTGGGCTGGAAAGGTGCCAGATCGCTCTCCTCCCCAGGATCCGCGGCCAGATGAAAGGCCTGGTAGATCCGCTCTTGCTCGTCATAGATCAACTTCATCTCTCCCCTGATCATCGCGTGTTGGTAGGCGAGAGCGGTCTGGACCACCATGTACAGGGAACGCTCCGGGTTCCACTGCTCCTCGAACAGACTGACTCCTTGAAAGCCGGGATGCCTGGGCAGCCTCAGCAAATGGAGAATGGAGGGAGGCACATCGACATGCTGAGCCGGTCGCTTGTCAAGAGAGGGCTCCAATCCAGGAGCACGTACCAGGAGGGGAACCTTCATAACCTCGTCATAAAGCTGGCTGGCATGGGAAGCGAAATCGTGTTCGTAGAAGGCCTGCCCCGTATCCGACGTCACGACCAGAATCGTCTCGTCCCACAGGGCGTTCGCCTTCAAGTAGTCGAATAGGAGAGCGACCTGGCTGTCGATGTAGGCGAGACTGTCGGCGTAGCGATCCTTGACTACTTCAGCCTGGTTTCTCGGGAAGCTGGCAAACCTGATCGTGAAATCAACTTTGTCCGGTCCGAAAGGGCGCGGGAAATCCTTGGGTACAACGTAGGGAACATGACTATTCTGAAGGTTCATGGAGAGGAAGAAAGGCTGGCCTTTGAGTCCATCAATCCACTCGATCGATTCGGCAATGGTGTAACGATCATCCACACTGCCGGCGTGCTTGGTCTGCTTGATCCAGTTGGAAAAACCGACGTCCTCCAACATCACATAGGTCGGCCCGTCAAAGTTTGCAGCATGGAAGAATCGGTCCAGAGTCCCGGTATCCAGATAGTTGATCATCGCTCCCCAATGCTCGTTCTGGGAGGAGAAGATGGCAGTCCGATAGCCTAGAGCCTTGAGAATGTCGTAGATCAACACCCTCGGATAGCTTGGATCCTTGGGATAACTGTGGTCTCGGACGGAACGCAGAGGATAGTGAGACGAGACCGGAGGGAGATCCGCATAGTTGGAATGGCTGGCCTGGGAGTAGTGCTTCAAGAAGGCTCTTGCCTCCAGGGACATCTCGTTGATGGTGGGCATCATATCTCGGGTGGCTCCGTAGACCCGGAGCTGATCGGCACGTAGCGATTCAATCAGCATCAGGATCACGTTCCTGGGCCTGAACCCGCCCGCAACCACGCCATCCGTATACTCCTGCATTGAGACGATAGGCCGGCGAATCATCGGGATGGTCTCATCTTCTGGAAAGGGGCGACTGGTCTCGAGGGTGTTCTTTCTCAAAGAGGACAGGCCAAAGGCGAAGGGACCCGTCTTGTAGTCGCGGAGCGTCAGGTAGCGGCGCGTTTGCCGGTAGTCGGAGAAATTGTCGGGTTCCAGGGGCAGATCCTCCGCCGGACCAAGCTCACCGAGGAGAGCGGCGATCAAGCAGAGGCACAACAGAACGGCAAGCCATGCCCTACCTCGACCGGAGCGCACCCGCGACAGGATTCGGGGAAGGGCTTGACAGAGCAGGATGGCTGCCATCAGGGCACAGACAGCGATTGAGCTAGCAAGGGGAATGCTGATCCAGTGAAAGACCTGAACCGGCTGTTCGATCCAGAAACGGAATCCTTCATAGCTCAGGAATTGTTGGGCAGTGTAGAAAGTAGCCCACTCGGCTCCGTATGCCAACAGGATCAACCAGGCCAGTAACACCTGGAGCACCTGCAATAGCCGGCGTAAAGCAGTTGTCTGGACCCGCACGGACCAGTATCCCAGTCCGAGGACGGGGAGTCCTAGAATCAAAAGAAAGGGCCACATCAGAAGGAAATCGTTGGCGACGCTGGCTACCCGAGCACCCCAGCCCAGCTCCGCATCGTGCAATGCGCTGTGCTGGATCAAGATCTGAAGACCCAGCCCGGCGAGAACGAAGATCAACCAAATGGACACAAGCTGTGAGCTGATCGGAGACAGCTTGCGGTCAGATTCCATCATCGTTTCTCGCTACGGGTGTCCAAGTCGAAGTCAGGCGGCACTTTATATCGCAGACACGTCGTGCTCATCGAGTCGTTGTGGTAAGAGAAACACAACAACTAGAAGAAAGCGAGGTCTGGGGAGAGAACCCGAGCCCGGTGAAAACAAGCAGCGGCGCAGCAGGGAATGAGAAAGAGAGGAGCCAGCGGGCAGGAAGCGTCCTGACGTTGCCCCTGCTGACGGTTGTCATTGCTGTAACGCTCAAGGGATTGCTGCTCTACGTCGACGCCCACCCGATGCTCTACCTGGGTGATTCAGCCAGCTACTTGCGCACCGCGTTAACCGGGTGGATTCCCGGAGACCGATCCTTCACCTACGGCTTCTTCCTGAGACTGGCGGCGGTGTGGCCTCAATCACTCAGCTCACTTGTGATGGTGCAGACTCTTGCCGGAATTTTCTCGAGTCTGGGGCTAGCCTACATTCTCATTCGGTTCTTCAAGATCCGCTCCTGGCTCACTCTGCTATTCGTCGGACTCTCGGCCGTCGACCCTGTGCAGCTGCTGTTCGAGCGTCACGTGATGACGGAAACCCTCTGCCTCCTCCTTCTGGCTGCCACCCTGACCATGATTCTTCTCTACCTGGAGAGACCAGGCCTAAGCCGATTGGTTGGTTTCCAGCTCCTGGCTCTTGGGCTGATCAGCATGCGCATCTCCTGGCTTCCCTTCGTGATGCTTTCCTCGGTTCTGGTTCCCACGGCGGGTGTTCTTTGGCGCAAGAGATTCCCAGCCCCGATCAAGCTTCCCGGGTTGAATCTCCGACTCCAGAAGAGCCCAATGCCAAGAATCGTTCTCCATCTGGTGGTCTCGGTCTCGGTTCTCTTCCTCTTTCACGGACTCTATCGTTCCCTGAAGGGCGACCGGGTGTATCTGCGGGAAGGTGGCTACTTTCTACTGGCAGCCTGGGCACCGATTGTGAAGCCGGAAGACGCTCCCGATCAGCTGTCCCGGGACGTTCTGACTGAGCCTAGTGACTTTGAGATCGGGGACCCCTATCAGCGGCAACATCAGAGGTGGGCGCCCGGTGGACTGATTCCTCGACTCCGAGAGAGATTCGGTGGCTTTTACAAATCAAATCAGGCGGCAAGGGAGATGGCGTATCACGCCGCACTGAGAGACCCATGGGGCGTTCTATCGCTTGGCTGCCTGCTGTATAAGAGTTACTGGCACGGTGAGCTTTATCGCTGGGCAATGGCATATGACTTCGATCACCGGCCCTTGCAGCAAAGATTGAGCAACATCCTCCTAACCCATTTTCGGCTGGAGGCGTCCGAATTTTCGCAGTCGACTCCGATCGAGCGGTACTATAGGCGGGCGCGTCCCTGGTTCGCAATTGTACTGTTGTCTCCTCTACTATGCCTGGTCGCCCTGTGCCTGGTTCCTCCCTCCCAACGGCCTTACGCCGGACTCCTGTTCGCCGCCAGTGCGATCGGCTTGTCGGCAATCTGTCTGTTTGCGCTCTACCCATCCTTTCGCTATCTCCACCAGCTCAGTTGGCTGACCCTGGTGAGCGTTCCGATCCTCATCGACCGCCTTGTTGATGTCATCATCCAACCCAAGACCGGGTCCGCAAACCGAATTGGGTCAGTCCCGGAACATCCTGAAGCAGAGGCGTCTATAATCGACGCTAGGAGGTCCCACTGAAGATGCGAACAAGTTGGGCGATCCGGCTGGGCGGTGCCGCCGCCTTTGGCACTCTGATTCTGTGGAGCCTCTCCTCCGCGGATATTCGAGCGTTCCGGAAGCAGTCCTTGACTCCGGGGATGAACCGTATCCTGGTGAGGGTCTTCGATGCCCAGACGAGAGAGCCTCTGGCGACACGCATTTCTTTCACCGATGACCAAGGCGAGTATTACCCTCCCTATGGACATCCCCGAAAGATTCCTGCGGGACCCTGGGGCGGTGACCTAGCACTCCCCGACGGTAAGAATTACGCCTACGTCGATGGGACCTTCGAAATCGAGCTGCCTTCAACCCAGATCCAGGTCGAGGCCTCTCGGGGTTTCGAGTACGACGTTTTCAAGTATGCCTTCCTGGCAGCCGAACTCCCCGATGGAGTTCTCGAAGTCGCGCTGCGGCGATGGATCAACATGGAGGAAAAGGGTTGGTACCCGGGCGACACCCACATCCACTTTCCAAATCCCCAGGCTGCCTATCTCGAAATGAGAGCGGAGGGCCTTCGGGTCACCAATCTCCTCGTGTACAAGAGTGGCGTGGGCAACGGTGAGCGTGATGGCGAGGGCACCTTCAAAAACGTCGAGCACTTCGATGGCCGACTGAACCGTCTGTCGGACGGGCGTTACTTCCTCTACACCAACGAGGAGTTCCGGAACCATTTCCTGGGCCACCTCATCTTCCTGAATCTCAAACAGCTGGTTTGGCCCGTCAGTACCGGGGAAATCCCAGAGAACGGATGGGGTGGATACGACTGGCCGACTCATGCTGATGCAGCTCAGATGGCGAAGGACCAGGGTGGGCTCGTCATCTGGGCACATTTCCCCTACCCCAACGGCGAATGCCCCGTAGACGTGGCCCTGGGGAGGATTGATGCGTTCGACATTCTCACCACCGGAAACCCGTTCGAACTCCATCCCACATTGCAGAGGATCTACAAAATGTACGGGCCAAAGGTGTACGACAGAGCACCCATCGACCTCTACTACGACTATCTGAATTGTGGGTTTCACATCAGCGCCTCCGCGGGCTCCGACAAGATGAGCACCTCGGTTCCGATGGGCAGTGCGAGAGTTTGTGTGCAGTCTGAGTCTGGATCAGAGCTGAGTTATCAGAGCTGGATCGATGGGATTCGCAAGGGAAAGACCTTCATCTCGACCGGACCCCTGATTGAGCTGGCGGTACAAGATCAGGGTCCAGGTGGCCAGATTCAAGTCTCTTCTGCCGATTTCTCGAGCAACCACAGCCTCCGAGTGACTGCAAAGTCACGCTCTCGGATGCCCTATGAGAAACTCGAGATCGTCCAAAACGGAAGGGTAGTTGCGAAGGCCTCTCCTTCCGGCCCACACTTCGAGGCCGAGCTTGAGGCCCAGATCACCTTTGAACGCAGTGGCTGGGTAGCCGCTCGCAGCTACGGTAAGGAGATGCTGCCCTATGGGGGCCCACCGGGGCATTGGTTCCGCATGCCCGTTTTCGCCCACACCAGTCCCCTATGGGTTTCCGTCGAAGGCCGACCTCCCGATCCAGGTGAAGCCCCCTCCCGCTTTCTGGAACAGATCCAATATCACCGAGACTATGTCCTCGAGCAGGGCCGATACGGCAGCAAAGAGGACCGTGAGTATGCCTTGAAACTGATCCAAAGGGCGGAAGCCGTCTACCAGAAGCTCACTGGGACTCAGGACGGAGATCGTAGACAGCCCACTCGGAGTTCTCGTATCGAAGCGGCAGCAACAGTTCCCGGCGCTGGCGAAACAATAGATAGGAGGCCCCGTACTTCAACGCCAACTGCCGGAACTCTGACTCGCTCATCCTCTCGAAATTAGACCGGATCTCACGGGCGGCAGCATAGTTTTTCCTGACGGGCACCTTCCCGCGATTGAACGCCACTAGCCGCGTGAACCACTCGTGAACGTCCTCTGGGGCAGAGGGTACTTGCCTGAAGGTCACTACGACCGGGCGCTCGGCGAGATAGTTGATGGCCTCCTCGGTGATCGGGGCCAGAATCAAAGCATCGCGTGGAGTAGACGTGCGGATCCAGTTGCACGCCCGGTGCAGCCGCCTCGTCGAGCTCACCGATGAGCGGACCTTGGCTCCCATCGGAAATCTTTTCAAGTCATCGAGGCCCCGGTTAAAGTCCAACCAGGCATCCGACAGGGCCAAATACGCCACCCCAATCAAGAGGAGCCGACGCCCAAACGGCGTGAGAAAGGTCCGAAGCAGAACGGGGATCGTCAGGATGGTGCCGAGAAGGAGAAACAGAGAACTTCCGACCCGGAAAGGATAAAGCTTGAGGAAGGGTGCACCGTGGGTACTCAGGGAAGCCAGCAGTCCAAGCCCGTACGGAAGTAGCGTCCACAAGGCGACCTGGGCAACCGTCTTTGCCATGGGGCTGCCCTTCCAGAACTTCCCGACGCGTAAGAGAACCCAGCCGGCTATCAGGATGAAGATGATTTCCTCGGTATCAAACTCGAACCCAGAGGGTACCAGGTGCCTGTGATTTCGGAAGAAAACATAGATCCAGGTCGGGTCGTAAGTCAGCCCTGGCACCTCTGCCATCAGGCCCCGAACGGCGGCAACCAGCACATAGCTGCAGGTCGCAACCCAAAGACCCAGGGCGAGGAAGCGCTCTTTCCAGGTTCCAGTTCCTCGAGTCAGGACCGTAAGCCCCAAGGCAACCGAGCCCCAGCCTCCGACCAGGACATGAAACAGGGTGGCGAGGCCCGCCAGGACTCCCATCAGCTTCAGCCGACCCCGTCCCAGTGCATAGATGGCGAAAAACAGGAAAGCATAGGCAACGGCTTTGGCCTCGATCAGCCGGAGAAACCATTCGGTGCCGGGAGGCAGGCTCTGTCCTTGATCGTAGAAGAACCAGATGATGGCAATGGTACTTCCGACCCCAATCTGCAGCCGCCACAGAATCAAACCCAGTCCGACCGCCAGCGCAAGACAGGTAACCCAACGAGCAATCAATGTCGCTGCAACCAGCGGCAGATACTTGACCAGCGGGTAGACCAGAACGTGAAATGGCCGCCGGACCTCCTGGTTGATATTGAGGTACCAATCTCCAGAAATGAAATCGGGAATGGCAAACTGCTTCGCATACAGCATTGCCTCGACTTCTCCCAGGGCAAGGACGTCTCGAGTCATCTTGTCGAAACCAAACACGAGGAAGATGACGAGAATGAGGAACCATGGGTTGGTCAGCAGCCAGCTCTTCCTGCCCACGGCTGCTCCGATCCGGTCCAGCAGATCCGTTACCTTCGTCGGGATTTCCATCATGTCAACCACATCGGCGCCTTGCCAGAGGAGGTAAGGAAAAGTAATCCTAAATAGTGTTTACCTCCTTGTCGAGGGAGAAAAGGCTCCGCCCTAGAACAAGGGTATGGATGGGCTCGACACGCTCAAACGGAGCAACGCAGATCGGGCTCGATTGTCGGGTTCCGTTCTGAAATAATTCTCTGTCTATGCCCGACAGCCTGACACCCGAGATCGACAAAGGATTGATCAGACTCTGCTTCCTCGTCGCAGTGGTGCTGATCTCGGTCAACCTGCTCTTCGTCCTGTTCCCCGAGGAGGTAACTCGCACCAAAACACTGGAAGAGCCTGTGCGCACGCTGGTCCGGCAATTGGACCTGGGCCGTGAAGAGAATGTAGCGACCTGGTGCACCAGCACGTTTCTGCTGCTGAACGCACTTCTCGCCTACTCGCTGCGGCGCCAGTTCCGCGACTCAGATCCTACCACCTCCAGGTATCTCGGTGTCTTGAGCCTGGGTTTCTGCCTACTCTCAATCGATGATCTGGCGCAGCTCCACGAGGAGGTAGAGGACGTTCTCGAAGACGGGCTCGAGGCGACCAGCCTTTCTGACGACTACCTCGGCCTGGGCTTCGGCAGCGTCCTGGCCTGCTTGCTCCTCCTGCTTACCTATCGAGGTCTGCGGCGCTATCTCGGACGCGTTGACAAAATCTTCCTGGCTGGTTCAATCCTCTGTGTAGCGTTGGCGGTTGTCGCCGAAGGTCTGGAAACCTTTTTCGGATGCCGCCGTGCCAGCGTCTGTGCGCGTCTGGAAGTCGTCGCTGAAGAGGGCGGAGAACTCTTTGCCATCCTCCTCTTTCTGACTCTGCAGTACCGCGTTCTTGCGCATCAGCAACAAAAAGAAGACAGGGTCTGAAGCGGCAGGATTGCCGGTGGTGGCTCATCCGGGACGCTGGGACGGGCGAAACCTAACCCGCATTTCTCATCGCTGGTCTACTGCGTCGCCGCAAACATCCGTCCTGGCTGCGTTACGCTCTGTTGGCCTCCTCGACGTACTGCACGAGTACGACTGCGGGGGCCTCGGTCGCAAGCCTTGCCAGGACGGCCCTTGCGGCGCCTCGCTACGACAAGCGATGAGAAATGCGGGCTAAAGGCCCGTCAACCTGGAGCCCGAAACCCCTGAACGGTTACGCTGGTCGCTCTTCGCCTAGGACTTGAGCAACCGAACGGCAGACGTACTCTACATCCGACTCACACATCGAAGGGTAGAGAGGCAGCGTCACCTCCCTTCGTCCTACCTCCTCACAAGTCGGCAGGCTTCCGGCCTTACATCCCAATTCCTGCCTGTAGAACCCGAATAGATGGATGGGAGGATAGTGAATGCTGGTCTGAATCCCTCGCTCCTTCATCCGCTTCATGAAACCTTCTCTACTGACGTCCTGGTCCAGCAGTATCGGAAAGATATGATGCGCTGGACGGCCTCGAAAACTGCGGAAGGGAATCCTCATTCTGGGTACTGATTGCAGGCTTTCCAGATACCACTTCTGTCTCGCCTGCCGACGTGAGTTGTTGTCCTCGAGCTTCTCTAATTGGACCAGGCCGATTGCCGAGCGAATCTCATCGATCCGGTAGTTGTAGCCCAGGTCCACAACGTCATAGCTGTAGGCACGGCCCTTGTGACGGTCGATCGTGACACTAGTCATACCATGCGAGCGCAACAGGCGTACTTTGTCGGCAAGGGCATCATCATTGGTGGTCACCATTCCACCCTCGGCTGTGGTCATGTTCTTGGTGGAGTAGAAGCTGAAGCAACCCAGATCACCGATGGTGCCACACTTCTGGCCTCCGTATTCGGCTCCCGGAGCGTGTGCGCAGTCCTCTATCACAGGCAGTCCATGACGCTTCGAGATGCTCATCACAGCGTCCATATCACAGGGATACCCGGCGAAGTGGACGATCTGGATCGCCTTGGTTTTGCGGTTGATCCTGTTCTCGATGTCCGCAGGGGAGAGACATAGGTCGTCGAGGCTCTGTATGTCCGCGAAAACGGGAACAGCCCCCAGAAATCGGACTGAATTTGCCGCAGCAACGAATGAGAGTGAGGGACAGATGACCTCGTCCTGTCGCCCAATGCCCAGAACCTGATTGGCGAGGTGGAGCGCGGCCGTGCAACTCGAGACGGCTATGGCATGCTTGACCGACAACAATTCCGAGAATCGCTCCTCGAACTGACGGCTGGTCTCCCCCATGGTGAGCCAGCCTGAACGAAGAACGCTTTGTACTGCCTCCGTTTCCCTCTGGTCAAAGACGGTGTCAGACAGGGGTACTTTCCACATCTCGGGTTAGGAAGAAGCAGACAGACCGTTGATCGGCAACTGCCCATAGTTCATCAGGACAACACCCTTTTGCTCGAAAGCCCTGCGCGCTCGTGGGTCCAACAGGGCCGCCAGCTCGACATCCCACTGGTATCCCCAGGAGGAGAATTCCGGACGCGGCGGGTCGGGTCCGGCTGCAGGATGGAAGGCGAGTTCGGTAACACCGTCCTGAAGCGAATCAATACGGGTTAGCAGCGACTCTATGTCGATGTGTCCGGACCCCAAGAATCCCAGGTAATGGTCGGTCGTGACCAGGCCCGCACTGCTGGCAACCTTGGAGGCTCGACGAGCCATCATGTTGACGCCCAGCCGCCACATCCGCCTCATCCACTGGCCCGGCACGAGAGTGACGTCCTCGAACGGAATACGTAGACGCCACAAACCGGCACGCTGCATTTCCTCGAGCACCACTTCGAGCACGCCTGGGAGTACATGCACGTGTTCGTCCGCGTGGAGGTGAGTCAGGGAGACCCCAAGCTCTTTGGCTCGCTGCAGCTGGGTACGGACTTCGCGCCGTACGTCCTGAGGCCGGATCAGGCCGGCCAGCCAACGCCGAGCGAAGGCGAAAACGTTGGGAGGAAAGCGACCTCGAGAGTCCACCAGGGAGGGAATGGTTTGCGGCGGAGAGAGTGGATGCTCGGACACCAGAGTGAGATGAAGACCAATTCCAAGACGCGGGTGGTTGAGGGAGGCTACCGCGGCCTCTCGGGCCACGGGTCCAGCCACAGAAAGGGAAGCGCTGGTAAGGCACCCCTCTTTGTGAGCCAGCAGGATTCCCTCATTGATCGCCGCGGCGAATCCAAGGTCGTCGCCATTGACAATCGCCGCGATCACGTACGCGCCTTCTCCCCTGAAGAATTTTTCCAGAATTCGGAGGCGGCGAATCTGAGCAGATCCCAGAACAGCTGGAGGGCGGTCATCGGCCCTACCGAAGACTTGCCAGCCCTGCGCTCAACGAGAGGTACCGGAACTTCGAAGTAGGCCACCTGAATTCGTTCCAGCTTGTAGACAATCTCCGCGTCGACAAGCCAGCCTTTGGACTCCAGATCGAGCGACTGGACCACGGATCGCTCGTAGACCTTGAAGGTCGAATTGATGTGAGTTGCTTTCAACCCCAGCAAGAGTTTGACCAGCCGGTTGTATGCCATCGACTGGATCCGGCGATAGAGTCCCCTGTCATCGGCCGAACGATAGCTCAAAACCGTCTCATGCTCTTTGAATAAGGGTATCGCCTTGAAGATCGCGTCGAGTGGAAACGGCAGGTCAACCGAGACCGTCCAGACCAGATCTTTGGTCGCGCGATTGAAACCCAGCTGGAGAGCGCAACCAAATCCGTTGCGAGCCCTCTCGTGGATCACAGTTACCGATTCATGTCCCTTCGCAAAAGCATCGCATGCCTGCGACGATCCGTCGGTACTTCCGCTTTCAACAATTATGATTTCGAAGTCGGAGAAATTTCTGTCCAGGAAGCTGTAAACGTGCTCCAGGGATCCGGGGAGACACTGGATCTCATCGTAGACTGGGATGATTGTCGAGATCCCGATTTGATGGACCATCGAAGCAGCGCCTCGTTCACCGCACTCAAAGCGACCAGATTGTGTCAAACGATGTCACGGGCGGGTCACATCCGGCGAAAGGGTGACGCCCTGCAGGTCAGGGGCTCGAGATCAGGGAATACTACGGATGCCGGGTCCCACACGACTTGATCTGCAGTTTCGGCTCAACCCACCTCTTCTTTGAGCGTTGCAAAATGCTTGCTGTAAGATTCCTGTGCCACTCTGTAGTCGTCCACATGACCGACGTCCAGCCAGAAAGCCTGACTGGGATACTGAGCCACGGGTCGGCCTTGCTCGAGCATCTCCTTGATGAGGTCGTCGATACAGTAGTAGGTACGGTTGGGGATGAGATCAAAGAGACTCGGCTTCATCACGTAGACGCCGACTATGACCTCGCACTTCAGCTCAGGCTTTTCTTGAATGTCGGCAATTCTGCCATCAACCGACGTCACTTTTCCGTAACGGAAGGCGACGCTGACCTCTTTGGTCACCACCGTAAGCTCTTCCTCCCTGGGCACGGCGAAGCGACAAAGCGCGTTGAAATCCAGCGTGGTGAGGATATCGCCGTTCATGACGAGAAACGGATCGGTCAATTGATCCCGCAGCAGGCTCAGCGGTCCGCAGGTCCCAAGTGGGGTGTTTTCTCTGCTGTAATGCAGCCGAACACCATAATCTGAGCCATCCCCGAAATGGGCGATGATATCGTCGGCACGGTAATACGTCGCGAGGTGGATTTCTCTGATGCCATGTTTCTTCAGGCTCAAGATCCCTGTCTCCAAGGGGGAACTCCCTTCGAGCGGCAGCAGCGGCTTCGGGATATTCTTGGTCACCGGACGCAAGCGCCTGCCGAATCCACCTGCCAGTATTACGGCCTTCACGTTCTTCGTATCGTCCATCGCTGCCGTCAAGCTTAGAGTATCCACCCCATATTGTGGCAT
Source organism: Acidobacteriota bacterium (assembly GCA_965219005.1). Taxonomy (GTDB): domain Bacteria; phylum Acidobacteriota; class UBA6911; order RPQK01; family JAJDTT01; genus CAUZIZ01. The sequence goes on from CBDCMS010000004.1 coordinate 3,392,576, forward strand.
CTCCGCCCATTCTTGCGAAGGTAATTCTTTGAGGATTCTAAGAATCTGCCGTGGCCAATCGCGAGCTCCTGACGGAGTGGAAGATCTCTTCAATTCCACCCCGAACTGTCTGCGTGGTCCTGAAGGAAAGGACTCTCCTGATCTTCTCAAAGTCGACTTTGTAGTCCCGTGGATCCTCTTCCTTGACCACATAGGAAATCTTTGCGTCCGGTTCCAGTTCGAGCAGGATTTCGGCCAGTTGCTTCTTGGTATGGTTCTCGGGGGTGCTCCCTACGTTGAATACGCTCCGGTCAACCGAATCAGTATCCGCCTCGAGGACAGAAATGCAGGCCCGAGCCAGATCAAAAACGTGGCAATAAGGCCTCCAGAAATTCTCTCCGTAAATCAATAGGTCGTCTCCCCTGGCGATGTCTCGAGTGAACTCGTTGACGGTAAGATCGAATCGCATGCGGGGCGACAGACCATAGGCAGTGGCAAACCGCAAGATTGAGGGGACCAGGTCTCTTCGACAGTCCGAACCCAGAAGGAATTCTTCGAAGTCTACCTTGGGCTCCGCATAGACCGACAGCGGCCTCAGCTGCGTTTCCTCACTACAGTACTCAACGCCTTCCATCTTGCCGTAGTTACTACACGTAGACACGAAGATAAATCGCCGAACATTGCTGTTGGCGTCGTTGCAAACCTGGAAAAGAGACTTGGACGTGTGGAAGTTGACGTCTCGCGTCAGCTCAGGTTGTGCAGAGCAGGCTGGGTCTCCGACGATGGCGGCGAGGTGGAACACGGCGTCGACATCCTCGATTATGGAAGCGTAGCTGCTGGATTCCCGAATATCGCCCTTGTGGAACCTGAACTTCGGATGTTTATAGAGTTCAACGATTCCCTCATCACCGAAGAGCAGACAATCCAACCCATCGACCGCATAGCCTCTTTCGAGCAGCTGACGGACAAGAACCGACCCTATGTATCCAGCTGCCCCGGTTACCAGAATTCGCTTCAAACCCATGATCAGTACCGCTTTCCAGGGGCGCCGGATAGAACAGGCTTTGCCTCTAGAAGTGCTAACCCACATCCGGCTTCTGAACGCTCGTCAGTGCACTCGCTCGAGGCGCTCTTCCACGGACCTCGCTACCGACACAGTGAGCCCCAGCCCAGACTAGAATGGGCGCATGTCTACCTTTGTGGGTGGTGACCCTCCCCCATTACTCCGGTCCGATTATATGCCCGACCGTTGAGTAGGTTCAACGCCCTCCCTATGGTATCGTGCGATTTCCCTTCTTCCTTTACACACGGCTACCGCGGGCGGCGGCGGGGCTAAGCTGAAACTTGAATAGTGAACAGTGATGAAGTGATCAGTGAACAGTACCGGAAACAGCTGCAGGCAACAGCGCCGCGAACGACTTGACTCGCTGACAGCATGAGCCCAAGCACCGAGGAGAGAGCCGGACAACAGCAAGATCTCCGTGAACCACGAGAAGTTTCTCTTCTGTAGGATCCGGCCTAGCCAAGGGGCGAGACTAAACTGAAGAAATGCGAAGCCGAAGAGTACATTATGATGGGGATCACAATGTGTACTGCCACAAGGATCGTGATCCCGCACAGATTCATGATGAGTATTTCAAGACGGTGGCAAAGAAACTCCGATCGCTATGCCAGTTCCTGGCTCTGTCGCCGCTTTCAGTTTTAGGATTGTCAGATAATGCCCCAAGCATCCTCCTGCAATCCCCAGGGTTCCCAGCGGGCACATTTCTGAAACTCGGCAACAGTTGTAAACTACTTCGCGAGAACAGAGCAGGAGCAGCGGAAGATGCGCTCTTCCCGCAGAGGACCACATGAGGCTTCTATGGAGCAGCTAAACCACGAGGCGGTCAGCGCAGGGTCGGACAGCGGCGAACAAGCCGCAACCAGCTGGTTTGAGCGAGCCTGCTGGATTCTCATCGGAATCGAGCTCTTCCTGGGAGTCCTTCACCTGATGTGGCCTGAGTTTCGGTGGGGACAAGGTCGACGCTCGTATTTCAACTTCGATAACAGCCTGACGCTGGCATCGTGGCTCTCCTGTACGCAGCTCTTCGGCGTCTCAATGTTGGCGCTGTTGGCACTCTGGCGCGAGCGCGCCGCCAGATCACCGGGAGCTTGGGTTTGGGGGCTCGTTGCGGCAGCTGCCCTTGCCCTTTCGGTTGCCGAGATGACACGTTTTCACCAACGCTTGGGTGGCTGGGATTACCCTCAGCCTGATCCCTTCCAATTCTCCGTGACTCTTGGTCTGGGTTTGTTGGTGCTGGCTCTTTTCGGTTGGTTCCTCCTCTCTCGAGTGCGATCGGCGAAAAAACCACACAACTACTCGTTGGCTTGGCTCGTTTGCTGGGGTGGAGTGCTACTGATAAGAGCAGGATTCAACTTCTTTCCGCCAGAAACCTCTAGCGGTAAAGTCTGGCTCGCTCTTCCTCTCGGCCTCGGCTTCCTGCTGGGAACTACTTTCCTCTTGGTGGCAATTGCAAGCTACGCCTTGAGCTTTGACCAAGCACAGCAAAGGGATCGCCCCGTCCCGAGTCAGCCCGCCCAGACCCGCGCCGCTCGTGCCTCCATCTTTCTGGGCGTCTTCGGAACGACCTTCACGATCATCTTCTTGCAGTCCTTGCTCTTGCGCGTCCTGAATATCTTCGGCGACTACCTGACCGCCCACTCGGTCATCTCAATCGCATTGCTGGGTATCTCCATCGGCGGACTAATCGGGTACCAGGTCTCCTCAAGGGCACCCTTCGGCGCCATGATTGGAGCCAGTCTGCTCCTCCCGATCTCGATCGTCGCTACCTATGGTGCGGTGGTTTCGTTCGGGGCCACCTCACTGTTGACGTCGGTCGTGTTGATCATTCCTTTCGCGCTCAGCAGCACGGTGATCACGGTCGCTCTGGTGCACAACCAATCCCACAAGGTCTACTTCGTAGATCTCCTGGGAGCGGCTGCAGGAGCCCTTCTGGTAGGACCGGCCCTGGGATACTTTCGAGAGGAGAGCACGCTGCTGCTGTTGGCGGCCTTCGCTTTCGTGACTTCCCTGGGCTTCGTCATCGTGCACCCGTCCAGCGGAAAACGCGCCGCTCTTACCCTAACCTGTTTAGGCGGGAGTGGGCTTATGATGTGGATCGGGATCCAGAACCTCGATCAGGACTGGTTGAACCTTGTCCGAGAAAAGATAACTTCGCGCTATCCCAAAGGTCAAGTACTCTTCTCTCGATCCAGTTTCGTCGGTCGCTATGATGTCGTGCGAAGAAGACCCGGCCATAGGTCGCTGTCAGGCTATGAGAACGGGCGGATCACCGATACCATGCGTCGCAATCCCGTCTCCGCCTATCAGATCGATCCCCGAGTCCCCCACACACTGATGAAGGATCCAGTGATCCTCATTCTGGGACTCTCGGGTGATGCGATTACGAAGACAGCCAGAAACATTGGCAAGAAAGTCTATGGAATCGAGATCAATCCCGCGACCGCGAGTTTACAGAAGAAGGAGCTGCGGAAACACAACGGCAACTCCTATAAGGGGATTGAAGTATTCATCATGGATGGCAGAAGTTACCTGGCACAAACGCCGCGTAACTACGACATGATCACCTTGATGAATGCCCATACGATGCGGGGCAGGACGGGCGGACGGGCGCCTTGATCCACTGCTCGGCCCTGCCGCGACCGTTGTAAAAGTGAACCACCCCTGGGGCTCGTGCGCTCCTATTGGTCACGATGAAACCGACTCTCGGAAAGAGTTCGCCGCGATGCCACTCGACCTTGCCAATCACCCGACGAGCCCGCTCCCAACTGGCGGCTTGATATTTGAAATCAGCAAACCAAACGACGGGTTTTCTGGGTGGGCGCCCCACCGGTCGGGTCAGCAGGTGTTCGATCTTTTCTTGAAGCACCTGGTTGGCGGGAAGCCGGATGGCATACAAAAAGCCCTTCGTTCCCAGGTATTCATAAATCTCTGGCTTGGCGAAGGCGGCATCACCCCGAAAGTACTTGCGGACTGTTTTCCTCTCGTACCGAGCCACGATTGGTTCCAGCAGCTCCTTCCAGCGGTCCGCACTGTGAACGTTGCCGGGCCGAAGCATGGACCCTTCGCAATCTCCGAACTGGTTGAAGCAAAACAGGGGATGGTAGCAGGTGCATCCGAAATGGCCGTTGTATCCAGAGGCTTCTTGCTCGCCGTGGACCGGACTGGCTGAACTGTCCATATCCAAAATGATGCGTCGATGAGTTGTTTTCTGCAGCGCTCTTTCCACCCATCGACCATTGACTTCCGAAAGGGCTTGGAGGTTGTCCTCGACGGACAGCATCTTGGTCTCGAATCGACCCATCGTGTTGGCGCTGGCGGCATTCTTATCGTCGAGCTTCTTTCCGGTGATCCTCCGCATAGTCGGATCAACCGATAAGCGATGGGCATCGTTGACATCTTCATAACCCGCCAGTCGGCTGTATACCGATTGACGCAGCAAGGCCGTGAGGTGGTGCTGGATGTTGCGCCCGGTCCGCGAATCGTGAAACACGAAGGGCACACTATCGAATAAACCCAACGCCTCATCCAGATCACGATAGGCGAGAAGTCCGGCATCCGATGTGACCTTAGCACCATGAAATTCGAGCCTCAAACTGCCATCAAAACCGACCTTCACACCTTCCCCCTTGGGGTCAGTCATTTCCTTGCCCCCTTTATGCGCTATATCTCCTTTAATTATAGTAGGTTAGACCGATTCAGGCAAGCAATCTTGGGGTCCTGAATGGTGAATGTGGGATAAGGGGATTGAAGTATTCATCATGGATGGCAGAAGTTACCTGGCACAAACGCCGCGTAACTACGACATGATCACCTTGATGAATGCCCATACGATGCGGGGCAGGACGGGCGGACGGGCGCCGAGCACCGAGTATCTCCACACACAAGAAGCAATGAATGCGTATCTCGATCTGCTCACAGACCGGGGCATCGTCAACATCGAAGAGCCCGTGAGCAGCTTGCGTCGTGAAGTGCCTGTCTGGAAACTACTGTGGACCATGCGTCACGTCCTGCTGGATCGGGGCGTTTCTAAACCGGAGAATCACTTTTTCATCTTCCAGTGGCGCACCCGGCGGAACAACTACATTCAGATCTTGATGAAAAAGACCCCCTTCACCGCCGATGAGCTGGAGCACCTCCGCGTCTGGCTGGACCACTGCGACCGGCGCAAGGAGCTGGAGCGTCAAGCGGGAGGCGGGAGGCTGGGGCCAATCAGTACCAAAACCACTCTTCTTCACGCCGCCGACGAACCCACTGCCAGCAATTGTTCCCGCGTCGTTCGAGGCGAGGTCGAGGAGGACTTTCGACTCGCTAGAGGGATGAAGGTGACGACCGACGATCGCCCCTTCCACTTCGACGTAGATCCCTCCAGGCTCGGCGTAAAAGCCATCTATAACAAGACCCTGCTGCTGTTGTTGTTGATTCCCTTTTTCCTGGTGATGTTGAACCGCTATCGGGGAGAGCTGAGCCGGGGATTGCCCTACCTCCAGATCGTCGCCCTCACCGGGATCGCCTACTTCCTGATCGAGGTGGTTCTCATTCAGCGCTTCGCGATCTTTCTAGGCTCGCCCCTGGCCACTTTCACCAGTGTGCTCGGGACGCTGTTGGCCTTTTCCGGGTTGGGCAGCTTGTGGAGCGGTCGCTTGGCCGAGCGTGGAGCCTACCGAGCTGTAGGCGCGACCCTCATTCTCCTTTTGCTGCACCTTTTCGGCATGCCATTGGTGTTCGCGTGGGCAGCCGGGCTGCCACTCGCCGCAAGAATCCTCCTCACCGTCGTATCGGTGGGGCCACTAGCATTCTTCATGGGAGTTCCTTTCCCCTATATCATGCGCCAAGGCCAGACGAACTTCGGACCCTCATCGGCCGCGATGCTCTTCGCCATCAACGGAGCCGCAAGCGCCCTCGCCGTGCCTCTAGCGCTCAACCTCTCGTTGGCCTGGGGATTCAGTGGGGTCCTGTTGGTGAGTATGTTGACATACGGAGCCATCGGTTTTCTGCTGCTGGTGCAGAGTTTGAAGCGAAATGTCCTTCTCGCAAAGGGTTTTGCCCTCGCCTTGATGTGCTTGCTGCTTATCTCCCCCTGGATACTGGTGAAGGGCGGTTTGAATCCATCGGAGAAAGAGGGCTACAACCAGCTCTATGCCCTCAGGTATGGCAATAGTTCCTTCCGAGAGGATCGGATCTTTGCCGATGGCTCGCGAAGAGGCAGGGAGTCCTTCGGCTGGCTATTCTGGGTCGTTCGTAACGGCGATAAAACCATCCTGATAGATACCGGTTTCGAACAACCCGGAGAGGCCAGGAAAAGGCGCATCCGGAACTACGTCCAGCCGTCCCAGAAGCTTCGGAGTCTGGGAATTGATCCAAACGAAGTCACGGATGTCATTCTGACCCATGCCCACTGGGATCACATGGGTGGCCTCGCTGCCTATCCAGAGGCCCGTATCTATATCCAGGACGAGGAATATCAACACGCGCTAAAAAGCGTCAGCCAGAGCCGACGCAGTCGAGGAGGCATGCGTTGGAGCGACATCCGTGTCCTGAAGAAGGCATTCGAGGAAGGCCGTGTCGAGTTGGTCCAGGGCAGCCATGAGCTGATTCCGGGTGTCACGATGGTCGGAGGGGGCGCCCATACCAAAGGCTCCCAATATGTCAAGGTCCAGACCCTGGACGGCACCGCAATCGTGGCTGGAGACGCGGTGTACAAACACGAGAACAACGTCTGGCACCGCCCTATCGGCAGTTCGGTAAGCCGTAGTGAAAACCTCTCCAGCATTCGCGAATTCCATTCGCTTGCAGCTTCGCCCTTCTTGATCCTACCGGGACACGAGCCGCGACTGGAACGCCGGTTCCCCGAGGTCGCCGAAGGGGTAGTCCTGATCTCCTCCTTATAATGCCGGCGGGCGCGTAAAGCCTGGGCCAAGTACACGGGAACAACTCATCTTGAATTCGTGCCCGAGCTCTCTCCAATCGACGATACTTCACTCGCAGCGCCCGTCTCCCACACCACCCGGCGCATGAAACTGTCCCTTCCAGGTTTCGTCAGAAGGGACAGACCGCCATCCTCATTGATCCTGACACCACTCACATCCCGGAGCATCAACCGCAGCCGCAGGCGTAGGGGCTTTCGATCTCTTACAGGGCGTCGCAATAACTCTCGCTTGTCAGGGAGCACCTCCAACCGCTCCCCATTCGGTAAGACAATCGTGTCTCTGAAGTTGGACGACTGCTTTCTTGAGACCATTCGGGCCTCAACGAGCCTAGCACCGTCCAGGAACGGCGAACGGTTCATCGCGGCCGACCAATTGAGGACTATCAGCACGACAACCACCACCGTCGCCATCCATCGGCTGAAACGCAGACCCGAATAGGTTCCCGTCAGAGGACTCCGGGGGGAAGTCCCACGGTCCGCCACCCTTCCCCGTGCTCCCTCGGCCGCCAGGCTGACCGTCGAGACCAACAGCACGACTGCGGCGACACACTCGAGCACTTCCTCGGCCGAATTAAGAAACTGCCTGGGGCGATAGAGCACAAACCAGACGTCCGGAAACCCATGGCCCTGGGCAGCCAATCGAGCAGCTAGTTCGGACAGGGCAGACCGGACCGCCTTATCAAGGCTGTCGAAGACCTGGGAGACTCCGAAAATCGCGATAGCTGTGATGTAAGCACTCAGGTGCCGCTGCTGGCCCAAAGGGATGTGTCGTCCCAGGACTACCCAGTACAGAAGCAGGGATAACGCTCCAAGAACGACATAGGCAAGAGTAATCCAGTCCTGGTCCAGAAAGGCGAAGGTCGGCATAAGGTTTAGCCAATCGCCCAGACTCTCATGCAGTTCCAGGTACTCGTCGGCTCCGAGGAAGATGAAACAGCAGGCCAGTAAAAGCCAGAAGATCGTCTCCCCCACTGGCATGGACGATGCGAGTCGAAGCTTCACCAGGTAAAGGCCTGCGAATCCCGCCGCAATCAGAGCCATCGCCGTCGGATAGCGTACCCAGGACTCTTCTAGCCATAGCAATGTTTCGTCGAGGAGGAAGATCGGAATGGATGACACCAGCAATGCGGTCAGTGCCCACCAGGTCTGACGCATCCTCAGTGACCATTGTGGCCACCGGGCCAGTGCGCTCATGCCCAGACTGAGCGCCATGGCAACGCCCAGATACCAACGAATGGAGGTTTCAATTGAGAACGGGCGACCGTAGAGCGCCCCCCCCAGAGTTCAAGTAGCGAGGCAGGATCAAAGCCGAGAGGACCAGACAACCAACCACCAACAGGGGGGGGTTCCAAGCGACGCGTAACCAGTTGGAGAGCATCCTGCCGCGATCTCCTCGACTTGGGTGGACGTTCGATCAAGCGAGAGAGCTACCCAAGAAGGGTCGCTACAGTAACGGGGCAAGTTCGACGGCATTCGCTGTGTCGAACCCTACCCCGGCGGGCAGTGTATCAAAAATCTCCGCACTCGACTTGTTTTGACGTGAGCATGCCTATTGAAGAAAAAGGGGAAATTGACGAAGGCCGTGAACCTACGGTGAGCACGCTCGCCGAATTCCTCTAGCGACCGGTGAGACCGGGCAGGACTTCCCGGATCGCGGCGATAACCGCGGGTCCCATGACCACGACGATCAGCGCGGGCAGTATAAACACGATCAGCGCCGGAATCATCTTGATGGTCATTTTGGCGGCGCGCTCCTCGGCTCGCTGGCGCCGCTTGGTTCGAAAAGTATCGGCAAAAATGCGCAGTGAATGGGCGATGCTGGTCCCGAAACGATCCGACTGGATAAGAACCGTCACCAGAGAATTCAGGTCGTCGACGTCGGTGCGCTTCCCCAGATTGCGGAGGGCATCCACACGATTCCGACCCGTCCTGACCTCCAGATGGTAAAGGCCCAGCTCCTCGCTCAGATCAGGGTGACTGTGCTTCATCTCCTCACCAATCCTCATCAGTGATTGATCCAAGCCCAACCCTGCTTCAACGCAGACTACCGTGAGATCCACGGCGTCGGCCAATGACAATCCAATCGTTTCCTTTCGCTTCTTGACCTTTCGAGATAGCCACAGATCGGGAAGAAACGACCCGGCGAAAAATGCGACGACGATCATCGGGAAGAACTCCTCTTGCAGGTGGCCAGTCACTGAAGAGACTAGCAAGATACCCAATATGAGTCCCAGCTTGGCCCCATAGAGCATCACCGGACCATCTTTTCTTCGGATACCCGCTTGCCAGAGTTTCTGCTCCTGCCGAGACATCTCCTCGGGAGACCTCGGAAGGATTTCCCCCAGAGGTTTGAAGACCCCCTCTACTCGCTTCAGGAACTTGCGTGCGATACTATCTTGCTTCTTCTTTTGAGCTTCGGGCTCGCGGAAGAGGTCCTTCACCTTGTTGGAGCGTCCCAACAAAACGTTGATACCGGCAAAAACGCCGATAAACAGCAGCAACCCCATCATCAGCATTAGCAGAATCAGTTGCATTTCAGTTCCTCAAACCTTGATTTGGATAATCTTCCGAATGATGAGGTACCCCAACAACAGCAGAACGATCGATCCGCCCACGAACATCTGCCCTAGGGGGTCCTCGAAGAGGCGCATCATGTAGTCGGGGTTGAGCAAGAACAGTCCGAATGCCGTCAGCGGCGCCAACGAAGTCAGAAAGTAGAGCGTCAACCTCCCCTGGGCCGTAAAGACCTTGACTTGGCGCATGATCTTGAATCGCTCACGGATCACGGCGGCCAGGTTGTCCAGGAGCTCGGCCACATTACCACCTGCTGCCCGCTGCAATTGAAGCGCGGACACGAATACGCTCACATCCGGAAGGGGAACTCGGACCGCCAGATTGTGGAGTGCCTCACCCAGAGGCAGGCCCAAGTTCTGTTGCTCGTAAACCACCCGAAACTCTCCCCCGACCGGGTCCCGCATTTCCTCACCGACCAACTGGAGACCCATGGTCAGAGCGTGTCCGGCCCGCACCGCCCGGGCCAGCAGATCGATTGTCTCGGCAAAGGACTCATCAAATTTCGTGAGACGACGTCCCCGCTTTACGGCGATCACAATGTAGGGGAGGACTACCATGGCAATTGTCAGAGGCAAAAGGATCATAAACGGTGCCTTTGCCAGGGACCCCATACCATACGTCAGCAGACCCGCCCCTAAGGAAGCCACAAGTACCGTCGCAACGTTGGTTGAGAGATCCGCCTGCCGAAGGAATACCTGCAGCCTCATCATGATCGGAATCTGGACCAGGATGCGATGGATCAGCGGGAAATCGCTGAGTAGTTCCTTGCGGACAATGTCCATCTCCGACGTCGTTTGCGGGTGCAAGGCCGTTTCTTCCAGCATCGCCAGACGCGTCTGCATCTTGCGTTTGGAAGCGGGGGCCTCGACTAGGACGTAGTAACCGACAACGAAGAGTAGCAGGGTAACCAGGAAAACGGCGGCGGTAATGGCAATCAGGGTCATGGCTTGTTCACACTTTCATCTCTAACGCGGTGGCTACGGGCTCTCTGCCAGACCGTCTAAGCCTGAAGCTCAGGATCAGGCTAGGCCCGCATTTCATTTGAGAACATCTCCATGGGCAGCCGAATCCCGGCGGCGAACAGCTTGTCACTGAACTTCGGTCTGATCCCGGTTGGATGAAAATCCCCTTTGACCTTTCCCTCTTCGTCGAAACCCTGTCGCTCGTAGGTGAACAGCTCCTGCATCGTCAGCATCGGACCCTCCATTCCCGTCAGTTCGGAAATAGCGATCACCTTGCGTGTACCATCGGGAAGACGGACCGCCTGTACGACTAGATCCAGGGCCGATGAAACCTGCTGCCGAAGTGCCTGACCGCTCACATTGAGATTCGCCATGGAGCACATGGTCTCCAATCGACCCAGGGCATCTCGAGGAGTATTCGCGTGAATGGTAGTCAGGGAGCCCTCGTGGCCGGTGTTCATCGCCTGTAGCATATCCATGGCCTCCTCGCCCCGAACTTCACCTATGATGATCCGGTCAGGCCGCATTCTCAGGGCATTGATCACCAGCTGACGCTGGCCAACCGCCCCTTTGCCTTCTATGTTGGGAGGCCGAGTTTCCAGACGCACGACGTGTTCCTGCTGCAATAGCAGTTCGGCCGCATCCTCAATCGTAACAATCCGCTCGTCCGTTGGAATGAAGCTGGACAACACATTGAGCAGCGTCGTCTTTCCAGAACCGGTACCACCGGAGACCAGGATATTGAGCTTTCCTATGACCGCGGATTTCAGCAGTTCCAGCATCGACTCAGTCAATGTATCGTTCTTCACCATGTCTTCAGCGAGATCGGCACCGTACCGAACCGCCGAATCGACATGCTGGGACCGTCCAGAGCCAGGGGAGGGATAATTACGTTGACGCGCGAGCCGTCGGCCAGGCGCGCATCCACCATGGGTGCAGACTCGTCCACACGCCGTCCGACACGGGAAACGATTCGCTCGATGATCCGCATCAGGTGCATCTCATCGTTGAATCTCACATCCGTTCGCTCGAGAAGCCCATGCCGCTCGACATAGACCACCTTGCAACCGTTCACAAGAATATCGGAGACGGCTTCATCCGCTAGAAGCGATTCCAGGGGACCCAGCCCGAACAACTCATCCAGAACTTCCTCCACCATGCTCTGACGTTCCGCATAAGTGAGCGGAGTATTCTCGCGTCGTAGAATGGCGTTGAGGTGCTGGGAAACCTGGTCCCTCGAGGTTCGCTCATCGAGGCGGTTCAGGCTTTCCCAGTCGATGTCATCAAGAACCTTGCTGTGAAGCCCAAGCTTCAGTTCTTGGTATTCTCTGGTGTGCATCGCGGGTCCTCTAGAGGTTTGAGATTCGGCTCAATTCGAGCATGCGATTCGGAGACTCTGCGGAGAAACTTCTAGGCTATTCTTCTGGGCCCTTATTAAAATGTTCCTCATCGAATTCTTCAGGGACGAGGAAAGGGCTCGGGAAATTCGGAAGTTCAGGTACTTGACCTGGAGCAAGTGGCCTGACCAGACGGGGAGTCACCATCACCAGGAGCTCCGAGTTGGTCCGATTCAAGGAGTGGCTCTGGAAAAGCTTTCCGATAAAGGGGATGTCCCCTAGACCAGGGACCTTGGAAGCCACTTCAGTGAGCCTATTGTCGATCAAACCAGCGATGGCAAAGCTCTGCCCGTCCGCCAGCTCGACTTCCGTCTTGGCTCGCCTGGTCGACAAAGCAGGGACCAGGAAGCCGGAGAGACTCAAGCCGTTTGAAAAATCCAATGAGCTCACCTCAGGGGCGACCTGGAGGCGGATCTTCCCGTTCTTCTGAATCTTGGGGAGGAAAGTCAGTCGAACCCCGAACTCTTTGAACTGGATGGAAACCGCGAAGTTCGCTCCGCCCTGCACCACAGGGAAGGGAAACTCTCCGCCGGCCAGGAAGCTCGCCTCTTGCCCATCGATTGCGAGAAGGTTCGGCTCTGCCAGAATCTCCAGCAGGTTCTGTTGGTGTAAAGACTTGATCGTGGCACCCAGATTGAGATCAGGCCGAAAGATGAAGATGTTCATCAGATCACTCAGCCCAAAGACGGCGGGGCTCCCTTTCAATCTGTTCCCAATGCCCCCCGCAACCAGATTGGGCGCCGACGGATCTGAGCCTCGCTCCACATTGGCCGGGACCGCACCAAGATTCCCCGCTTGCGCTCCGAACTGTTGCGTCGTGATGACACCGTGAGTGTTGGTAGCACCGGTACTGAAGATGTCGACCCCGTGCTTCTGAATCGCTGCCCGGTTGACCTCGGCAAACCGGACCTGAAGTAGTACCTCCTCATGCTTGTCGGTCTGCATCAGGTTGACGACCTTCTCCGATTCTGTCTGGACCAGGGCAACAATTCGCTCTGCAACCTCGGTTGAGGAGACCGCGCCACTGACAACCAGGGACACCCCCGATTGCATGACCTCGACCGTCTCCTGGGGAAAGACCTTGCTCAAAGTGGACTGCAGACGTTGGATGTCGCGCAGCACCTCCAGCTGGAAGGAGTAGGCCAATGGAGGCTTACCCCAGAGCATCAGCGTAACTACACCCGGAGCCTTGCTATGGATGAGCACTTGCTGCGGTGACAAGACCTGTATCGTGGCAATTTCGGGATCGGTGACCGACACCCGAGTCAGGAGACTGGTCGAGCTGACCACAAGGGACTTGCCCGTGAACATCTGTAGAGTTTCTGATTCCTTGAGATTTGCGAGACTTATCTCAGCGATACCGGAACCGCCAGTGTCAACGACCCGATCGGCCACAGGTGCGCCGGCTGCAACGGAAGCGCTGGGAAGGGTCGTCTCGGCCCTCTTGGGGTGGCTGGCAGCGGTGGCGCTGACGCCTAGGATCAGAACGAACAAAGAGAGATTTTTGAGGAAGTGTTGAGTTGTCATCTTACCTCGAATTTGTAGGTTTCCCGGCTCGTCCCTTGGATCAATTCCACGGCCCACGGTTGGGGCTTGGGAGCCTCCGGTTTAGTCTCAATTTTTTTCGGCTCGGGTGATTTCTTGACAAACAACTTCCGAACCGTAACTTTGGGAGTAGGGGCCTCTGGGGTCCTGCCGTAGAGTCCGGTTTTCCGGACCGCATTGGGGTAGGTATTCGCGAAATCCAGGGGGTTGCGCAGAGCCAGCTGAATTCTACCCTCAACTGACGCCAGAGCCACCTTCTGGGATTCTTCGGGCGTGACCAATAGCGTGATTACTTGAACTTCTCGCGGCTTGCCGCTTGCATCCTGTTCCAGATTCTGGTCAGCAGCCAATACCTGGATGTTCTCCAGGATGATCTTCGAAACCTCGATCTTGTTGTCTTCACCGGTCAATATCACGTCGACCCGAGTACCCGGGAGTACAAAGCCAGCCACACCAATAACGTCGTTGACCTTGACGGCCACTGCCCTCATCCCCTCCGGAATCGCGGACGTCAGCCCCGCACCTGCCTCGGTTGGCGCCAACTTCGAATCCAGCACCGGCTCATTGGGAATCATGGGGACAATTACCCCGCGCCCAATCAAGATCAGGGGATCACTGAAGCTCCCCTCCAGCGCCACGTTGCTGGACCAGGGGGCAAGACGAAGGTGGCGCTCGTCCAACCTTGTCCCCAAAGCGAGTTTCTCCGACGCCACTACGATCTGTGAGCGGTCATCGCCGGAACCGAGCCGGTCGCGGACCTGGCGATAAGCCATGACACTGACCAGGGCACTCAGGACCAGGGCGAAAAAGGCAACAATCATCATTCGGGTTCGATTCATCTTCATTCACCTGGCCGCTGATCGAACAGCGGCTGACTGGGGGTCAAACAGACCAGATTTGTCTATTCAATAAATCAGACATGCAAAAACGGTGGGTCGACCGGAAGTATCAACCAGCGTCGAGCGCCGACACCAACCACAACTTCGGTAGCGAAGAGGTATCATCCTCTACGCCGCCTTCTCGAGGTTCTTCCGGGACCGGTCACTGGTCGTACCAGCATGACGGGCCTTCTTCCGTTTAGCCTCGTAAAAGTACGTGAATCGTAGGAGTCCTTCCCAGCAAAGGAAGGCACCAAAGGTCGCAATAGCCGGATCTGGAACTGTCCACATTGGTTTCTCCTTTTCGTTCTTCTGATCGACTTATCGACAGGCCTGCAAAGAAACCTTAGGGTTCCGCTTCAGAAATACGATGACGTAGGGAATGCGCGCCAGAGGCCACAGCAAACTGAGACTTGATCTGGTTTCATAGGAGATCATGCAGGAGCCGCCGCTGACAGAGCCGCGAACGCCTTGACTCGTTAGCAATATGAGGCCCAGTTGCGAGGAGAGAGCCGGACAACAGAACAATTCCCCTCTCCCACACCCAGATCACCGATTAATGGCAAAACTCAGGAAGCCTGAAGCGCGAGCGAGGGGTTGGGGACCTGCGAGATCTAGCTGTTGTTCATTCCCTCGCTGGCACCAGGCCGAAACTCCGGGACAATCCAGGTTGCCGTCAGATGCCCTTCGGCGAGGAAATCGTACGCGAGCAGCCAACAGGGGCCTGCCCGGGGGAATCAATCTGAAATCTTTATTGCAGATCGATTGATGCGGAAGCTCGAATGGCGCTGATAGTCGGAACCACTTCGGGTTCGATCTTCTCACCCAGCTGTGGTCGAATCGTCGGAGGTTTCGTACTCTCGTACAGAAGGCTGACACGACTCTTGTTTGCAATGACCACGGCAGCCTCGAACTGACCATTTGCGTCGGAGACTTCCGCTTGTGTTATGGGGAAGAAGGGCCCGAGATCGCGGATCAGAACCGTTGCCAGATCAATCGGGGGCTTGTTCAAGTGAAGCTTTCCTCGAATCTCATATCCAGATACCGCCAGGAAGGCTTCGAATGTGGGCTTCGGGGCGTGGTGGCTCCAGCGCTTCCGGGAGGCCTCATGCTTGAGGTCTTGGATGATCGCCAGACTCACATCCTCTTTGCGTACGACGGCTTCCGGTAACTCTTCAACCAGCGTTTCGGTATCCGCCCTTCGATAGACTCGAACAGGCTGCAAAGAAAGGTAAACCCTGTTTTCGTCGTTGAGAAGGTCCAGTAGCCGACCCCCTTCGGTAGCTATCGTTCCATTGAAGCTATGGTCCCGCGTTACCAGAGTAACTAACGCGTGGGAGCCGGCCGGGGATCCGCTTCGATAATCCACCCGCGTGTACGCGGTTCTGTTGCTTCCATCCATGTCTTTTCCCAATCAGGCTTCGGTCACCGGCCTCGACCGTGCTCTAGCTCGAGTGCAAGAATGGCTTGCCTCAGGCAGGACTGGCCTGGCCCTTGAGTCGAACGAAGAGTCCCGAGAAACCTCCTGTCTTCTCCGGCTGGGAGATTCCGGTCAGACGCCGAGTAAGTTCCTGGGCACTCAGTGTCAACTTCGAACCACTCATTGAACCCAGGGCTTCGCCTGAGTTGACCGTGTTGGTAAAGTCGGCATAGCAGTTGGGCAGCGTCCAGTAAACGGGATGCTCCAGTGCTTTTTCGATTTGGCTACTGCTGATCTCCGCCCGCTTGTCCCAACGATTCAGGACCAGACGGACCTTTTCACCTACGCCCCACATCTCTAACGTGCGCAACAGACGTCCGCAGTGCCAGAGAGAGGCCAATTCGGGCGTTAGCACAACAATGACCACCTCGCTCAGCTCGCTCACCGATTGAAGCAGGTCTCTTGGTAGCTGCCTTGGGAGGTCAATTAAGATATGACTATAGTTCTCCGCCATCAGGCGCAGTATCTGGATTACCCCGTCCAGGTCGGGAATTTCCCCTATGGACTCCATGCCGGCAAGCACGGAGATTCCATCGGAGCGGCTCATATAGCTGTCCAAAAGGACATCGTCCAATCGCGCAACTTCGGCGAGAGCATTGGAGACGCAAAACTCCGGCCTCAGATTCATATAGCCAGCGACATCGCCCTTGGAGTTGTCCAGATCGATGATGGCCACCTGATCGCTATTGGTCGCGACCAGAGAGGTCGCAATGTTGATTGCCACGGTTGTCCCGCCGGTTCCCCCCTTGGGAGCGATCACACTATAGATCTTTCCAATCTGCCCGCCGCTGCCGGTCCGACGCTTCTCGGTGACGTAACGATGAAGAGCCTGGGCCAGGGCCTGAGATGAGACCGGCTCTGTCAAGAACTCGCGAGCCCCTGCCTGCATGGTGGCAATAACCGCTTCGGAGTCCTTGCTTTCGGAAGTCACCACAAGGCGGGCCTTGGGTAGCAATTCACTCAAGTAGTGAAGGGTTTCGAGAGTCGACGCGACGTCCTCCATGTGAACCAAAACGACTTCCGGGTCAGCCCGGAGCAACTCGTCGCCGGAGCGACCGCCCGGAGTTCCATCAGCCTGGTCCACTTCGGCCACCGAGCGGGTCGTAAACAAACCCATTCCCTCACCGGGCTCTGAAACGGCCGCGGCTATCTGGGTACGAAGATGCTCGCGAACTGTCGAGGAGCCCCCGACAATTCCAACCTTGATCTCACTTGACGCCATTTTCGTTGTCTCCTCGCCATCCGTATCGGATTTGAGATCAAGAAACTTTACGTCGTTCCTTTGGGCTGCTCCAAGTCGGGTTGCTCCATCGCGCGGGTCTTCCCGGGTGAGAAACAGAGCGCCGGTCACTTCTTTGAAATGAGGCTAAAGGTTTTCCTAAGGGCAGCCGAATAAGGTCTTTGAGGTGGGGCATACCAAAGACTCTTGACGTGATCAGACTGTTATGCCGCATATCAGCTAGGTATTTGGAAGCACATCGAAAGGGCAACCCGTGAACGAAAGTCTCGGGGCGCAAAGCTGAGACCTAAGTCATCCTACCCATAGGGTCGATCAGCTGCCGAAGGTGATTTCGCGAAGCCCAACGAGGTTTTGTGATGAAACGAGATCGCTTGACTCCCCGGTGTGTTCTACTCCCCGCCAAAGACCCGATTCTACTCTTCTCCTCGAATCCGACGCCTAGCAGCCTGTCGGACTTTCGAGGTCACACCGAACGGGCATCATTAGTGTATGGCGAATCGATTTAGAACAGTAGATCGAGAGACTCCTTATCTGTTTCCTCCTTCGGTGCAGGAATGGCTGCCGGAGACGCATCTGGCTCGCTTCGTGGTGGAGGTGGTGAGCAAGCTGGAGTTGAGGAAGTTGGAGGATTCCTACACGAAACGGGGATCGGAAGGATACCATCCGGCGGTGATGCTGGCGTTGTTGTTTTACGGGTATGCGACGGGGGTGTTTTCGAGTCGGAAGTTGGAGCAAGCCACCTACGATTCGGTGGCGTTTCGCTACCTCGCCGGCAACACGCATCCGGATCACGACACCATAGCCCATTTCCGAAAGCGGTTTTTGGAAGAGCTGAAGCCGCTGTTTGTGGAGATCTTGCTGCTGGCCCAGGCGATGGGATTTCTGAAGTTGGGCCGAGTGAGTTTGGATGGCACGAAGGTCAAAGCCAATGCCTCCAAGCACAGTGCGTTGAGCTGGGGGCACATCCAGAAACTGGAAGCGCGGCTGCGAGAAGAAGTGGACGAGTTGATGCAGCTGGCCGAGGAAGCGGATGGACGAGAAGAAACGGAAGGGATGGACATCCCGGCCGAGCTGGCGCGGCGGGAAGCACGGTTGAAAGCGATCGATCAAGCGAAGCAGAAGCTGGTCGAGCGGGCGGCCGAGCGGCAGGCGGCCGAGCACGCCGAATATGAAGGGAAGGTGGCCAAGCGGCAAGCCCAGAGGAAAAGGGGAAACAAACCGAAGGGTCGCGAACCCAAACCGCCCCGAGGAGGAATCCGAGACCAGGATCAGATCAATCTGACGGATGAAGATTCTCGGATCATGCCGGTCTCGGGCGGGGGATTTGAGCAATGCTACAACGCTCAGGCCCTGGTGGATAACGACAGTCTGTTGATTGTGGCCGTTCATGTCACGCCAAACGCCAATGACAAGAAAGAACTGAAACCGGCCCTGGCGGCGCTGCACGCATTGCCGGAGTCGTTGGGTCGGCCCCAGGAGCTGCTGGCCGACAACGGCTACTTCAGTGGTGCCAACGTGGAGCTTTGTAGCGAGCATGCGGTCCTTCCCTATATTGCGGTCGAGCGGGAAGCCCACCACTTGCCGCCGAACGAACGCTGGAAAGAACCGGAGCCACCCGGGGAAGACGCCGATGCGGTGGAGCAGATGAGATACCGGTTGAAGACCCCGGCGGGTCGAGCCATCTACGGGCAACGCAAAGCTGTCCCCGAGCCCGTCTTTGGGATCATCAAATCGGTGATGGGCTTTGCGCAGTTCTCTCTCCGAGGAGCGGAGGCGGCAGACGGGGAGTGGACTCTGGCCAGCATCGCCTGGAATCTGAAAAGAATGTACAACCTCGCCTGCCGCCAGCCGAAGCTGGCCCGTGCCACCCTCTGAAGAGGTGGGCCAGGTCGTTTCAGCGGCCAAATCACCGCCGCAGATCAGACGATTCATCGATTTCGTGCTTGGTCGTGCAAGACTTTGGATCAAACGTCAAATTTCAGAAGTGCCTGTGAGTCAAGTCCGACAGGCTGCTAGAGCCGCTGAACAGGGAACTTCTATCCTGGAGTTTGCCATCCTACTGCCATTTCTGGTCACGCTGGTATTGGCGGCCGTTGACTTCTCTCGGTTGTCCTACCAAGGAATCACCGTAGCAAGCGCGGCCCTGGCAGGCGCCCAGTACGGAGCCCAGCGGGTCTCCCGCTCTTTGGATCTGGCTGGAATGCAACAGACAGCACAGTCTGAGGCCTCGGATCTGTCAGGTGTGACCGCCGAGGCTGAACAGTTCTGTGAGTGTTCGGACGGAAGCCTCATCGACTGCAAGGCCAGCTGCGGCGGCGTCAGCCCAAATGTCTACGTCAGGGTAACCGTGGAAAAAACATTCCGGGCTCTCTTCCCCTACCCCGGCATCCCTTCGGCCGTGGAGATAAGTCGCGAAGCAGTGCTCAGAGCTCGATGAACATCAGCGGGCTCGGTGAGTGCCCCCTCTATCGAGAAAATGAAAAACGATCCAAGAGCGCCCTCGAGGGCCCGAATCAAATCGTTGCTGCAGCCAGCGATGCGGCTCTCAAAGCCACTAGGAGTTCGGATCCGGTCACTCGGCCAGCTCGGTTCCAGGGGCCAGCGCGGCAGCACCATCGTGGAATTCGCAATGACGCTTCTGCCCTGCCTCATTCTGATCCTGGGCATGTGCGACTTCGGTCGGGCCGTCTGGAGCTACAACACAATCTCCTACGCGGCACGCGAGGGCGCCCGCTACGCCATTGTCCACGGCGACGAAAGTTCGAATCCTGCCAGCACGGGTAAAATCCAGCAAATCGTCGATGAGTGGGCCGTCGGTATGTCTTCCGAAGACCTCTCCGTACAAACCAGCTGGCAGCCGGACAATAGCTCCGGCAGTACCGTAGTAGTAACGGTAAACTATGAGTTTCAGACCGTGGTTCCCGTCCTCCCAAGCGGAGTCACCCTGACCAGCACATCACGCATGGTCGTTCTCTACTGAAGAAGCGCCAGGGATGACTCGCGACTGGAAAGCGCCGTTAAATAGTCCACTTCGATCTGCTTTCTTCTCTCTGGGCTAAAGCTTTCCCTGTTGCCAACCGATCTGGACGCTATCAGGGAGGAAGGATGGATACCCCCCCAACCGTTCGAGTGAAACCAGAAGCAACCTGGACTTGGAGCTGAGAACCTCTCAGAACGATCGGGCTCAGGACGAATTGCCCGAGGCTAAGTACACTGGAACCTAAACACGGCAACGTTCGCAGATGGGGTTGGCGAGGCGAGATCAAGGCAGCAGAGAGTGAAATTGAATCAGCGTCACCATCGAAAGGAAAAATCGCCGGGAAATCGCGGCCAGATTCTGGTTACCGTCGTGGCGATGATGAGCATTCTGTTCGGCTTCCTGGGACTGAGCCTTGACGTAGGGTACCTCTACTACGTGCGACGGACCATGCAGACAGCAGCCGATGCGGGAGCTGCTGCCGGAGCCTTCGAGCTGAAGCGCGAAAACTATACCCTGGTGACTCCAGCTGCCCTGGAAGAGGCAGAGGCAAATGGCTTCGGCTCGGGCAACGGTAGCGTGACCGTTAACCGACCACCCGCGCAGGGAGAATTCGCCGGCGACAACGACTTCGTCGAAGTTGTTATCGATCAAAACCAACGCAGCATGTTCATGGCGGTGCTGGGCATCAACTCTACCGACATCGGAGTTCGGTCGGTGGCCGGTCTAGTGCCCGACAACTTCGGTTGTGTGTACGCACTGGACGGCGGTCAGGACAGGTCTTTCAAGATCAGTACGGGTTCCACGTTCACCACCTCTGACTGCAGCGTGATCGTAGACTCAGACAGCTCTGTAGCACTCTCCGTGACCAACGGCTCCAGCCTCTCAGCCAAGTCCATTCTGGTCACCGGAGAATATGAGGACAGTGGGGGCTCCGTTAGCCCGGACCCAGAAACGGGCGTTCTTCGTGAGGATGATCCGCTGGCCGGTCTGGGTGCCCCGGTCTCAGGTGGACCCTGTGACTACACCGACTTCGCACTGGATAACGAAACACAAACCCTATCACCTGGAATCTATTGTGGGGGTATCACACTCGAGGACAACTCCGAAGCCACGATGCAGAGCGGCACCTATATCCTGCGAGGTGGCGGCCTCCAGGTCCTGAGTGGCTCGAGTATCGAAGGCTCTGGAGTCAGCTTCTACAATACCAGTGGCGCCGGATTCGACTACGAGCCCATCCTCATTGATAGCGGCACTGAAGCCCGACTATCGGCTCCCCAATCAGGCCTGCTGGCAGGAATTGTCTTTTTTCAGGATCGAAGTGCACCCGCCGGGCTTGAGAACAAGATCGGGAGCGGTTCCGACAAGTGGTTTGAAGGCACCCTTTACTTCTCAACCCAGCATCTACAATTCGATACGGCTACCGAAGGCGACGACGATGACGATGACGACGATTCCGGCGACGACGATGACGATTCCGGCGACGACGATGACGACGAGGAAG
This sequence comes from Acidobacteriota bacterium, assembly GCA_965219005.1. Classification (GTDB taxonomy): domain Bacteria; phylum Acidobacteriota; class UBA6911; order RPQK01; family JAJDTT01; genus CAUZIZ01. The sequence goes on from CBDCMS010000004.1 coordinate 3,414,101, forward strand.
AAGAAGAGGAGCAGCAGGGCGCCAGTTGGACTTTGATCATCGCCGACACGATTGGTGCGTCGAACGGAGCCCAGGTCAATATTTCATACGATTTCTCGAGCAGCTCCATGGTGCCGCCGGTCAAGAGAGTATCGCTAGTCGAGTAGAGCCCGCATCCCCGATCCCCGCAGTAAATAGAACGACTCGTTGCTGAGTCCGCTCAGCACTAACCTACCGCAAAGACTCCTAGCTAGAACCCCAGGAATCCTAGCTTCTTCTTGGGCGGGGTGATGCCGGTTACCTCAGTGGCGAGCTGCTGATAGCTTCGCGACAGCTCCGAGCGACCAATGGAGGCAACCGGACAACCGGCGTTGATTGCCAGCAGCGAAGCGTCGTAGTTATTCGGAATCTTCCAGAATACGGGGACCTCCAGTACACCCTGGATATCCTCCGGGGTGATCTCGTCTGTTTTCTGGTACCGGTTCAGCACCAGCCGAACCTTTTCGGAAACCGACCAAAGGCGAAGACAGTCCAGAAGTCGCTTGGTTCGCCAGATGGCGGGCAGCTCCGGAGTCAAAGGCAGAATCAGGACGTTGGCAGCTTCCACCACCGTCTTGAACTCCTGGGCCTTGGGATCAGGCAGAAGGTCAACCAGAACATGGGTGTAGCCCTCTCGCAGGACATGAATCATCCTGTCAAGGGATTCGGGATCGCTAGAATCTTCTTCTACAAACTCTCTTTTTCCCGGAAGCACCGCCATTCCATGAGCTTGACACATGTAACTTTCGAGCAAGACCGCGTCGATCCGGGAGGCCGAGGCAAGGGCATCGACCACTGAGTACTGGGGCTTCAGATTGAGATACACCGCCAGGTCCCCCAAGGGACGATTCAGGTCGACTAGCGCCACACGCTCGTCGGGGAGGTCTGCCAACGCGGCACCCAGGTTGATGGAGAGGCTGGTGGCGCCACATCCCCCCTTGGCACCGATCACGCACAGGAGGTCTCCGAAAAACTCGGGTGTTTTCTTCTTATAGCGCTCTCCAATATAGCGCTGAATAGCCTCCGATATGCCCCGCGTCTCGAGAGGCTTGGGAAGAAACTCGCGAGCACCGGCTCGCATTGCTTCGATAATGAATTTCGAATCATCGCTCTCGGAGGTAACAAAAATCCAGGAATCCGAAAGGGCAGAATGAAGCCTCTGTAGACTGTCCAATTCCCTCGCGACACCGTCGATATCCATCAGGACGATGTCGAGTTCGTGCTGCTGTAGGTTGCGAAGGGCCCGATCGCTCTGCTCGAAATCGCGCTGGTCCACTTCCAGGGCCACCACAGCCAGGCCAGTGCCCTCTACCCATCCTCGCAAGGTCTGGCATATCTCCGGAGAGGGCGCCAGGATCCCAACACTGATATCAGGAGCGGGCAGACCCGAACTCATGAACCCTCTTCCCCCAGCGCAGGTCGAACCAGACGCACCGGGATTCCAAAGGGTCCTGTCTCGGGTGGCGCTGGACCCGATCCACTACCGCCTCCACCACCACCTGCCGCGCCGAGGCAGCCTGACACCCCCACCAAACGCGCCATCACATCGTTGCCTTGAAGACCTTCAACGAAAAGAACGGCAAAGCCGGAGATGGATATCATCGTGTTTCCGCCGGAGGGAAACTTGTTCTGGGGGCACTGATAGTCTGGGGAGCCGCATACATCCCACACTGGCGCCACGATCAGGGAGCGGCTGGTGTCGCTAGCGTAACCGTCGGAACGCTGGTAATGGCCGGGGCGTATGTAGAGATCGGGATTGGGTCCTACAAGATCCAGAACTCCCTGTCTCGTCGGACCTACCATGTTCCCTGATTCTACTTCGTATGACTGCTGACAATAGACACTCAGAGGTGCGCAATAGCCTATGTTATCTCGGTAGTTGGCCGCGCCGCCCGGACCGATCTCAAGGGAGTAGAACTGACCCGGAGCCAGGGCGTTCTGCGGTTTCGTCGGTCTGAGACTGAACTGCTGTCCGATCTGGGTGAGCGCGAAGTCGGTGGCAACCCCTCCGTCGATGAGGAGTTCCGTGGCACTTCCGCAAGCAGTGCAGGGATCATCACCGGCCAGGACGGTGTTGGGTACGAAAAAGGGCTTTGCACAAGTCGAACCGGTTCCGATTGGCGAAGCCTCGGCGTCGGCCCGCACCGAAATGTCGAGGGCGTTGATTCCCAGAACCCGTGCCAGGTAGGTCGGCTGTGAGTAGGTGAGTTGCACGGTGACGCGCCGGCTGGGAATGTCCACAGGGATGGTCAGATCTGCCGCCTGGATCGTAGTGTCATAGATCGTATTGCTGGTCGCTACACGTGTCGCCCGGTCTATAGCCGTCTGGGGTTGGGGGTCCAGAGGAGTTACTACGAAACTGAGTGCACCTTCCAGGGCTGCGGCGTCGGCTGCCCGTTGAGCCGCCCCTCGCGCGCTATAGAGCATCCCCAGATCCACTGCAAAACCACCGAAGCCCAACAGAGCCACCAGGCTCAGCGCGACTGTCACCAGAACATAGCCTTTGTCTTTCCTTTGGATTTTCACGGCACCCTCATCCTGTAGCCCTCACGCTCGCGGTCGCCCGCATCACCCTCGCTGGGCCAGAAATGAAAATCATTCCTTGGAACAGCGGCAGCGGGTAACCCAAGAGCAATCTCCAAGGCTCTCACTGCAGCCACAGGAAGAATGTACGCGGGAATTTCCGCATACATTCCCTATCTAAGAGATCGACCGTACCCTTGAGGGAATTAATAAAAGTTTCGAAACACTGCTCTCCCTGTAAGACTGACTGTCCCGGATGGAAGGAGCGGGGCTCCGAGGATTAGAAGGCTGCGATTGTAGGTCACCACGAGTTCCGATCCGACCACCATGATTCCTCCCGACGTCATCGGGTAATTTTGATCGATCGTGATATCACCGAGGCCGACCGAGAAACCGTCCAGATAGTCGATGACACGCTGCTTGATTCGATCTTTCGTTGCGGCGGGATCCTGGGCAAGAACCATCCGGTTTTCGGCCATGGCCGAAAATCGGGCTCCCTCCCTCACGGCAGTTTGCATGACCTGATGCTCGCGGACCAGCAGGCCCAGGTCGGCCAGCGTTAAGAGAAGGACGGTCAGTAGCGGAAGTGTCAATGCCATCTCCACCACCAAAGAGCCGCGACAACTGGTCTTCGAAAATCTGCCGAGAATAGAATCAAGGACTGGTTTCATTGCGCATCAAAGCCCTGCCCGAAAGCGTAAGCTGGCGGCCTCCAAAAAGCGGAATCGGAGTGAAGCTGTAGGGCATTGACACTGTCACTCGGGTGAACTGAGTGGCCACGGTGCCCATCTGAATCGTAACGGGTCTCTCAACCATCACGCTGGTTCCCGAAACCACAGCCGCATCCAGAAAGTGGTAGATCTCACCCTCGATCTCCGCGACTGTGGGAAGGTTGCTCGTCCCGGCTGCGGGCATCACGGCGATTCGAGCACCCTCACGTGCCGCATTATTGAGAGCTTGCTGCACGCTCAGGACCCTACCTCCTTCGAAGATGCCCAGGACGAAGATGAGAAACAGTAGAGTTACGAAAGCTGCCTCGACAACCATGAGCCCACGCTGTGAGCTCGATTTATCGTCGGCCTGAATCGGTTGATACGACATGCAAAGATACCGATCTACCGAGCCCATTCTTCCTACGCCTGCTGTCTGAACGTAAGTCCGCGCAGCCGGTCTGAGGACCTGTAAGAACCGCTTGAGCTTTGAGATTGAAAGGCCCCTACAGGAAGGTTCGCAGGAACTTTCTCGATGGATCGTGCCTTCCCGGTTGCCAGCCAATGGCAAACAGCCAAGGTCTTGGGGTCAAGTGAACGGGTGGCGGCGAAGGGCTGTAAAGGTGGGCCGCCACCCATTCGAAGAGTGTTCTTAGGGGCTAAGAGCCGTTTGCACATCGGTAAAGACTGTGGAAATCGCGGTCTGTACCGGTGGGAAGGCGGCGGAAATGGCCAATGCTACCAACACGAGCATCAGAGCGTACTCCATAACGGTCTGCCCCGATTCGTCTCGGATAAGCCTCTTCACGTTGTTTCTAAGCCTAACCAGTTTCTCCATTTTTCTGTCTCCTTTCGTTGTTGATGCCCTCCTTATCGACCCATCTGCAAGAAGGTGTGTGACGACGATCACTTTTCAGGGTTCCGTTTCGAAAAAAGTTCAGTCAGCACCTGATCCGGATCGGTCCCACACCCGGAGGGCCTGGAGACCGAAGCCACGTTTGAAGTTTCAGGTTAGCGCCGCCCCCAGAGCGCTGGCCCCATTCGAGAAAGAAACTTCCCGAGCCATGGAAGCCTGAAGCGCGAGCGAGGGGTTGGGGATCTGCGAGATCCTGCTGTTGTCCAGCTCTCTCCTCAAAACGTGGGGCATACTGCTAACGAGTCAAGTCGTTCGCGGCTCTGCTCGCTGTAGCTGTTTCCGGTACTGTTCACTGATCACTTCACCACTGCTCACTATTCAAGTTTTCAGCTTCCTCCTGCCTACAACGGACCCCGCGTGACCACCGATTACTTCCCACTATTCAAGTTTCAGGTTGGGCTCAGAGATTCTTGAAACAACTGCGAAACCAACAGGTATAATAGGCTATCGTGAAAAAGAATCGCGCTCGCAAATACGTCTTGGTCGGGGTGGTTTTGTTGGTCCTGGTGGCTGCAGGTTACTACTACCTGGAAACGGGGGCCAACAAAGACGAAGAGGAATACCTTACGGTGGACGTTACTCGTGGGTCGGTGCGACGGACCGTGAGTTCCACCGGTACGCTGCAGGCGGTCATTACCGTCCAGGTGGGAAGTCAGGTTTCGGGACGCGTCCAAGAGCTTTCCGCCGACTTCAACAGCGTGGTGAAAAAGGGCCAGACCCTGGCGATCATCGATCCCGCCAACTTCGAGGCACAGCTTGAGCGGGCCAAGGCGTCCCTGGCAACGGCCCAGGCGGCGGTGAAAAGCTCCGACGCCAATCTGTTGAACCGCGAGGCCGAGCTGATCAGCAGCAAAGCCAACGTCGAGGTGGCAGAGGTCACCGTGGAAGAGGCAAAGCGTCAGCTGAAGCGGAGCCAGCAGCTTTCTAAAGACAGGGTAATATCAGAGCAGGAACTGGAGAACGCCCAGGCCACTACGGACCAGGCCCAGGCGCGCCTGAGTCAAGCCAAGGCACAGGTCAGCCAGGTGGAAGCGTCGATCCGATCCGCCCAGGCCCAGCGTGACCAATCAGCCGCGAACGTCAAGCAGGCCCGCGCCGAACTCAAGATGGCCAATGTGAACCTACGCTACACCGTTATCACGTCACCCATCGACGGAGTTGTGATCGAACGAAACGTGGATATCGGTCAGACCGTAGCCGCCAGTTTTCAGGCTCCGATCCTGTTTCTCATCGCCAACGACCTGAGCAAGATGCAGGTGATCGCACAGATCGATGAAGCCGACATCGGTGCCATCTCCGAACTGGCAGAAGTACACTTCACGGTGGACGCCTTCCCCCGCCAGTCCTTCAAGGGAAAGATCTCGGAGATTCGACTGAGCTCGAAACTGCCGAACACTTCCAGCACCACTACCGCCGCAGGTACCGGAGGGGGCGCGACCAACGTCGTGGTCTACAACGTGATGATTGACGTCGACAACCCGCAGCTGAAGCTGAGGCCGGCAATGACGGCAAACGTCACCTTCACAGTGGCTCGAGAAGAGGACACCTTGAAGATCGCCAACGCGGCGCTTCGCTATCGCCCGGCAGACAAAGATCGAGAAGAAATCGAAAAAATGCTGCCTCCGCTTTCGGCATCGGCCTCGACAGACCAACCGCCCGAATCCGCGAAGTCGGTGTCGGCGACTTCCGACCGCCCACCGGATTCTGTAAGAGAGGAACGACCCCGGCGCGGACCACGAGGGCAGCGCCCCAAGGGAAGGGGCCGAGGCCAGGGCCGAAGAGGGAGAAGAGAGGGCCCGCCTTCCTCCAGCTTCAAACCGCTCATCCGAACCTCCACAATCGAACTGTACGGAATCCAGGCCGGTCCCAAGATTCACTTTCCGGCCGCGGAACAGAGCCGGGCCAGAGGAGCTATCCTCTGGGTCCTGCAGGATGACAAACCCGAACCGCGCCGCGTCAAACTGGGTATCACCGACGGACGAGAGACCGCGCTCGTGGCAGGAAATCTAGAAGAAGGCGAGAAAGTCATTACCTGGAAAATGGACGAGGAGGTCGGCTCTCACCGGGCTGCATCACCCTTCAGTGGAGCCTTCGGCCGCCGGCGAACCACAGGCGGCGCCAAGAAATCCGGTGCCAAAGGAGGCAGAGGCGCGAGGCGGGGTAGAGGAGGCTAGTCTTGGCTGAAACCGCTTCTTCGGAACATCTCGCGGCCGTCAGCAATCCAGCAACACCGGATGCCCAACCCAGAGGCCTCATCTCACTGGATCAAGTGTGGAAGATCTACGACACGGGTGAGGTTCGGGTCGAGGCCATGAGAGGGATTTCCCTGGAGATCCCCAAGGGACAATTGATAGCCATCATGGGGGCATCGGGTTCGGGCAAATCGACCATGCTCAACATTCTCGGATGTCTGGATCGTCCCACCCGGGGAGTCTATCTTCTGGACGGAGTCGACGTCTCCACCTTTTCTGCCTCTCAACGAGCGGACATTCGCAATCAGAAGATCGGCTTCATGTTCCAAAGCTTCAACCTGCTCCCCCGCACCTCGGTCTGGGAGAACGTCGAAGCGCCCATGCTCTATGCTGGAGTCCCCAAGTCCGAGCGGTCCCGCCGGATCGAGGAAGCTCTGGAGATTGTGGCTATCCCTGAAAAGGCAAAGGCCCTTCCCAATCAGCTCTCCGGGGGCCAGCAGCAGCGCGTGGCTGTGGCCAGAGCCCTGGTCAACCAACCGTCTATCCTGCTGGCCGATGAACCTACCGGAAACCTGGACAGCTCCACCTCAGATGAGATCATGCGGTTCCTGAAGGACCTCAATTCACAGAAGGGGATCACGCTGGTCATGGTGACCCATGAAAGGGATATTGCCGCTCATGCCTCGCGCGTGGTCGAGATGAGAGACGGAAACATCGTCAGCGACTCAATGAACGAGTGAGTGAGGAGTGCCAATACCCTGAGTCAAGAGGCTCACTTCCTGGGTTTTTCGGCTGCCTCACCTTTCCGGAGCAAAATGCAATGAGCTTTTGGATGATCCTACGAATTTCCTTCAAAGCCCTGGGGCGAAACAAGATCAGATCCTTTCTGACCATGCTCGGCATCATCATCGGGGTAGGTGCGGTGATCGCCATGGTGAGCCTGGGAAAGGGAGCACAGCGGCAGGTTCAAGAAGAAATCGCGGCGATGGGCTCGAACACCCTTTGGATTCGTGCGGGAAGCAGACGTTCCTGGGGCGTGCGCAGCGGCTCAGGCACGATGAATACGTTGACGGCGGCCGACTTCGAAGCGATGCAGACCGAGTTGCCGACTGTGAAGATGGCGAGTCCAAGCGCATCCAGCATGGGCCAGGTGGTCTTCGGAAATCAGAATTGGAATAGTCGCCTCGAAGGTTATAGCGAACGATATCCTGAGCTTCGCAACTGGAAGGTAGTGCAAGGTACTTTCTTCGACGAGAATCACGTCAAGGCTGCTTCGCGCGTGGCAGTACTGGGTCAGACGGTCGTAGATGAACTCTTCGGCGGAGGGGATCCGGTGGGTCAAACCATCCGCATCAAGAACCTCCCCTTTCAGGTGCTAGGCGTCCTGGCCAAGAAGGGATCCAACAACTGGGGACGGGATCAGGACGACACAATCGTGCTTCCCTACACCACCGTGCAGAAGAAATTCCAGGGAGGCGTCCTCTACGTCCAGTCCGGCTTGATCGGAGCCGTCAGTGCCCGGGCCAGCTTTGCTGCCCAGGAACATATCACCAATCTGCTTCGCCAGCGGCACAATCTAGGATCTGGAGACGAGGATGACTTCCGGGTGCGTAATCTTAGCGAATTCGCCGAGGCGGCCGAGGCCACCAACGCCGTCATGACCGGACTGCTGGCAAGCATCGCAGCGGTTTCACTGCTGGTCGGCGGTATCGGCATCATGAATATCATGCTGGTATCCGTTACCGAGCGGACTCGGGAGATAGGAATCCGAATGGCCATCGGCGCACGACCAGGCCATGTCCGCATTCAGTTCTTGTCTGAATCGATCCTCCTTTGTCTTTGCGGTGGCCTGGTAGGCCTCGCCGTGGGGGTTGGAGGAGCTTACGGGATCTCTCAGATAGCGGGCTGGCGAACCCTCATCGATCCCAACTCAATTGTCGTTTCGATCCTCTTTTCGGCTGCGATTGGGGTCTTGTTCGGCTACTACCCGGCACATAGGGCGGCTGCTTTGGATCCGATAGAAGCCCTTCACTACGAGTGACGTGGCCGCGGAACAATCCTCCCAAATGAAGTTCATCCTCGCCACCGGGTTGTTGACCGCGGTCATGGTTGGTGGCTGCCAAAAGAACGATCCTTCGACTCGCGTGCTCGAGATCGGACACAGAAAGCAGCTATTTATCGACGACTTTGTCGTCTCCTCTACTCGGGGCGTCACCCGCATCCTTCATCCGCTCCAGCGCTATTCGGGCAATCCCGTCATCGTCGGCGATGCACCGGGCGAACGCTGGTCCGTCTCGCCCAACGGACGGGCCGTGCTGTTCGATGAAGAGACGGACGAGTTCAAGATGTGGTACATGACCTCCCAGCTCGATCCCAAGGCCCACGCAGGAATCCAATACAAGGTGTCCTACGCTTTTTCCAAGGACGGCTACCAGTGGACGAAACCCAATCTGGGTCTGGTCGAATGGGAAGGTTCGAAGGAAAACAATATGCTGCCCTGGGGCACCACCTGGATGAGGCGGGCCAACGTGATCAAGGACACTCGAGATCCGGATCCGAGTCGTCGCTTCAAGATGACGTACGTGGACATCTTCGACGGTAAGTCCGCGGTCACCAAGGCCTATTCGCCAGACGGTGTCCATTGGCTCCTGAACGGAGATGGGAAGCCCTGGTTCCGGAAGCCCCACAACGGGAACCTATTAGGCTGGGATCCTCGAATCGAGAAGTTCGTCTTCTACGTGCGGATGCCTGGAAGCCCCAACTCGGTCGGTCGCGCGACCAGCCCCGACTTCGTAACCTGGTCAGAAGCGGAAACCGTGCTTGCACCCGATCCTGACGACTCCCACCAACACTTCAAGGGCCTGGCCTCCTTCCTCTACGAGGGAGTCTATCTGGGGTGGCTGTGGGTCTTCGAGAAAAGTGGAGAAGAGTGGGTCAGAGCCGACTCGGAGCTCGCTTTCAGCCGAGATGGTATCCACTGGAGACGGCCCTTCCCCGGAGGCTTCATCCTGAGCAAGGGCGAAACGGGTTCCTGGGATAGCGAGCTGAGCATTCCGGTAGCCCCGGTGCTCCACGACGGCAAGCTGTGGATCTACTATTGGGGAGAGAATATCTCCTACGGGGCCGAGAGCCTTCGGAAAATCCAGGAGGGTTGGATCGAAGATGGAAAGCGAAAGCAGCGGGCAACCGGACTCGCCCAGCTGCGGCGAGACGGGTTTGTTTCGCTGACCGCATCCACTCAGGAAGCCACCGTTACAACCAGGAGCCTAGCCCCTGTGGAGGGACATCTGACCATAAACGCCAACGTTCGAGGCCAATTAAAGGTCGAGATTCTGGACCGGGAAGAAGAGCCCATCCCCGGGTTCGGAGCCGCTGATTGCGATCCTGTGATCAGCGATTCGCTGAATCACGCGATCAGTTGGAAGGGCCAATCGAGCCTGGGTCAGCTGCAAGGACGGCAGATCCAGATCCGCTTCCAGCTGCGAGACGCCGATCTGTACGCCTTCCAGTTCGTCCCCGACGGATAGAGTCGGCACGACTCCTCATCCAGGGTCCAGGCGCCCGGCCCGGATTCGAAGATTCGATCAAGAAGCAGGAGATACTGATCCAATGTCTGTTCAAATTCTGGCACTCGATTTTGATGGTGTCATCTGTGACAGCGCGGGCGAGTGCCTTTTCACCTCCTATTCCTACTATGCCCCAATCGCTGGCCTCGCACCCATATCCGGTCTGGACAAGATCCCCGAAGCTGTCCGCGAAAAATTTTACCGAATCCGCCCGTTCATCCGGGACGGCAAGGACTACATGCTGATTCTCTATTTCATTACCCATGGAATACCGATTGAGGTGCAGGAAGACTTCGACCAGCGTTCCCGCGACTATCTGGACCAGGTGTGTCAAGAGGTCAGAGCCGCCGATGCGAAAGAGTTGGAGGAGCTCTTTCAAAGAAAGCGGCGCGACATTCGGGCGCAGGATGAAACGGCTTGGCTAGCCCTGAACCCTCTCTACCCGGAGCTGGAGGAGGGGCTGATGGCCTTCCAGGACCGCTTTGATCGCCTCTACGTGACCACTTCCAAGCCTACCGATGCCGTCGTCCAGATCCTTGCCCATCACCGGATTCCCTTGCCTGAAGATCACATCTACGGCTATGACAAAGTAAAGAAGGAACAGGGCAAGAACGGACACCTGAACAAGGTCCAGCAGCTCACCGGAGCTCCTTTCGAAGAGATCCACCTGGTGGACGACCAGCTCTCACACCTGAAGGCGGCCCGACAACTGGGGGCCCATTGCTACCACGCCAGCTGGGGCTATACGACCAAGCAGCAGCAGCAAGAAGCAGAGGCTGCCGGTATCGCGAGCTTGAAACAAGAATCAATGGTCAGTTGGATGGCGCAACTACTGCGCCAGACCTGAATTATTTGCAGGGCGGGAGCACGTCCCGGAGAGAGAGAAAACAGCAAGATCGTGCCGATTCCCAACCCCTCGCTTGCGCTTCAGGCTTCCCTGACCTAACGATCGCTCTATCAATGGGGTACGCACTTGTGCCTCAAGAAGCAGCCAAAAAAAGGGCCCCGTACTTGCTCGCAAGCCGGGGCCCAAAGCGATGGTTGCGGTGGCGTTGGGTTTCCCCCTTAGGGAATCCTTCCTTTACACCACACTAGTAGTGGTTCCCTCAGAAGGACGCCACCCTCGCCATGCCATGTTTATCTATATCCACTAAATCACCTCCTTTTCCGGGCCAATCCAGTAAGCAGCAGGACCCAACCTGCCCGACTCTCCTTGGTGCCCAAACCTGAGAGCCGCCACCGCCCCCGCTGGAGCCTGTGGACTGAAAACAATGTTTAGTCATCCTTCGGTTGTTTGTCAACCAGAAGCCGCGGGAGGCGGCGGCTCAGAAGCCGCCGGAGTCGGTGGCTCGTCCCGCTCGATCTGGCCATCCAGGAGATGAATCACTCTCTGGGCGTGGCCCGCGAGGTCCGCTTCGTGGGTCACGAGGACGATGGTGTTCCCTTGCCGATGGAGTAATTCAAATAACGCCATGATCTCCCGACCCGTCCTCGAGTCCAGGTTGCCCGTCGGTTCGTCAGCAAGCAGGATCGAGGGACTATTGACCAGGGCTCGGCCGATGGCGACTCGCTGACGCTGTCCTCCCGAGAGCTGATTAGGACGGTGATCCGCCCGGTTAGCGAGCTCCACCCTCTCGAGGGTCTCCCGAGAGCGCGAACGCCGTTCTTTAGAAGAGAGTCCCGCATAGATCAGAGGCAGCTCCACATTCTGAATCGCGGTGGCACGCGATAACAGGTTGAAGGTCTGAAAAACGAACCCGATTTCCTGGTTTCGAATGTGGGCTAATTCATCGTCCTTCATCTCGCTGACCAGACGCCCATTGAGAATGTACTTCCCACGACTCGGCGTATCCAGACAACCTATCAGATTCATCAACGTTGATTTTCCCGAACCTGAAGGACCCATGATGGCAACGTATTCGTTGCGTTTGATCTGCAGGTCGACTCCGCGCAGGGCGTGGACACTCTGTGAGCCCATATCGTAACTCTTCCACAGATCCTGTGTTTCAATCAGTACTTCAGACATCAGAAACCAGAAACTTACTAGTTGAAATCTAGTCTACTCTATCGACCCTCCTGCATGTTCGGACCTGGGAGAACTCTCCAGGTTCCCATGACCGATCCTTCTTGCGGATTCCCCACCGTACCTGGAACAATGGAGTTGAGGAATCGATCGGCCTCGATGCAACGGAATGTCGGCAATTGCTCAGTCTGACATGCCTGCCAATGTTGGTTTCGGCAGGTAGCATCTTTTCCGTGTCGAATACCACCGAATCGGCGGACAATCTCTACGACCAGTCTTCGGGGTCATCAACATGAAGTGGATGCAGAAGTCGGAGCACGAGTGAGCCAGCAGCCAGGTAACCGAATGTCACCTATGGATCACTCAACGACTGAAGGCTTGGACTTGATCGTGGAAGCCAGCCCTCTGCATCAGGGGAGGACGTGTCGGCATGTACTCGTCGATGACCTCAGCCAGCAGGGGGTTGAACTCAGAGCGCCCTTTCCCATTCATGTGGGAAATATCTGTGAACCCAGTGTCTGCGACCCCATCCCGGAAGTCCACCACCCGAAGCGATTCCCCGTCTGCAACCCCACCCAGGACAGTGAAGAGGGTGTCTATCCCCTCAGCGGGAACCCGCGACCTCAAGGCGGAGTGCTCTGGCATCAATACCACCAGAACCCTGGCCTGGCGAGCAGCGAAGCGGTGGATGAGTTCGACCAGTGTGTCCGCCTGCTGTCGGGAGTTCAGGTAGGCCGTGGGGTCGTAATACTTTCGCCTTCCATACTGCTCCAGCTTTCGTTCTTGACCGGCTTCAGTAACGGTCTGAGGAAGCCCCAGCCGGATCATCTCGCGCCACGGATCTGGTAGGTCCTCTTCGAAATGAAAGTCGAAGAAACGGGACATTGTGGTTCTACCCTCCATCAGAGCCAGATCCAAGGTGTGGCGAACGTCCCGACGATGGATCCAGAACCAGAACCCCAGCATCTCAGCCACATTCAGATCACTGGCGTAACCGTCGATGAGATGGAACGGATTGATGGCAAGTACCACCAGGTCAGCTTTCAACCGGGTCTCCAGCAGAGGTCGGGCATAGAGGGCAACTTCCTGCATGTTCCGTCCAGCCCCGCTGAGACCCAGGTATCGGTATCTTTGTCCGTTGGCCTGGGACAGCTGCTGAAGGAAGATACCCTCACTGGCACTCGACAACCCCAGGATCACCACTAGATGCCTTTCTCTGTCAACCAGGCCATCACGGTACTGCATCTGGGCCGAAAGCGCGCGGAGACGATTCTCGCGAATGAAGTCCACTCCGAAGAACCGTCTGGGAAGCCAACCAGGGACAAGAACAGACAGAGAGGCCAGAACACAATTGAGCAGCAGAAAAAAAAGACAGAGACGACCCACAACATGCAGGACAGGACGAAGCCGTGAAGAGTCTGCCAACATCAAAAAGCCTGATAGAAGAAAGGCTGGAATCCCCCAGCCACACAGTAGGCCAGAACCAACCTAAGAAGAACCCAGCTGAGTCGTGCACCAAACTCCCACCAGGACATCAGTTCGGGCGGTGAGTGTCTCTCTAGCACCAAAGATTACCTCCGTCCTACGTCAGCGTCAGAACAGGACGACCAGGGAAAGAGCCACGAACTCGTAGGTGGCGACCCTGGCACCCAAGCCGATCCATCGTTTGTCCACATATGCTCGGACCCGCTGGACCCCCACACCCTTCTTCAGAAAGTGGCGATACAGGTTGGTCAAAACAAGAACGGCAGCGTGGATCAGACCCCACATCAGGAAGTTGAAGCTCAGACCGTGCCAGAGACCGCACAGGACGAAAGCCAGAGTGAACGCCAAGGAGGCAGAAACCAGTGGGTTGAGTCCATCGCTGCGCCGCGCCAGGGCCAATTGAACCGGAATGAAGACGTTTCTGCGGATGAACAAGGAGAGAGAAATGTGCCACCGCTCCCAGAAGTCCATGACGTTGCGGGCAAGATAGGGACGGTTGAAGTTTTCCGGGGTTGCCACTCCGATGAGTCGGCCGATCCCTACTGCGATATCACTGTAGGCGCTGAAATCGAGATAGAGCCAGAAAAAGAAGACCTGGACTTCGATGAAGAAATAGAGGCCGTCAGCCTGAAATCCCGTCAGAAAAAGCTCTCTCAGGACGTAGGCCAGAACGAACTTCTTGAACAGGCCCAAGGCGATCCTTTCGAAGGCTGAGAGCACTCCGAATCGGGTCAGGGCCGCGGGCACCTTGGGCTGGGCTACGAAGTCGTCATAGGACTGAATGGGACCGGCTGCCAGCATGTGGAAAGGGATCAGGTAGTTGATCAGCGAAGGCAGGTCCGGCGGAGGATAACGCTTCTCGAAGTTGGCCCGGAGTACCTCTACCAGCCTCAGGGCGATGAAGGAGAAGCCGACCAGCGAAAGCACGGTGTTGGCCTCTCCCAGCCCCATCTGCGACGCCAAGTCAGGCAGTTTTCGGAGTGTAAAGAGACCCAGTAGACACAGACCGGCCAGCACGGAAAAGATTCCGCGAAATCTCGTCTCAGGGATTGCACGGAGAAGCAGATGGACAACAAGAATGGCACCAAACAGGGCCAGGGCCTGCCACCCCAGCAAGAGCGCCACAAAGCCCATGTTCAAGCAGGTCCAGGACGACTTGCGGAAGACGGGATCGACAGAGGGGACCAGCACCAGGACGGCGACTACGCAGACAAGCCAGAAATCGACCTTGGACAGGTCCAGGAACTGTTCGTTCATGATCGACAACTTCCCCGCCGCACAAGACTCTGGGCATGTTCCGCCCGGTCCAGGTCCAGTTCATGGAGAAGGGATTCGGTGCCTTCTTGAAACTGGAAACCCAGCTCTGAGTAGAGGTCTCGTACCAGATCGTTCTTCCGAGTCGGAATGTACTCTCCGATAAGCTTCGAGTAGCCCGATTCCCGGACTTTGTCCAGGAGGTGGTTGAAGAGAAAATACTCTGCCGTTCGGCCGATGACTCGACAACTCATCAGCCAGATGTCGATCTGCAGGGTCTCTTCCTCCTCGGACAGGGGCACGGCCAGGAGCACCGAAACGAGTCCATGATCACCGAAACGGTCTCCCATCCGGAGTGCCAGGCCGACAGACCCGGGAAGCGCGAGCATTCTCCTAACTTGGTTGACCGGATGGCGACGAGTTGTCAGATTGAACTGGTTGGTCTTAGCGATGAGTTGGCACACCCGATCCAGATCGGGTTCCTGGATGGAGAAAGCCTCAGCAAACATCTCCAACGACTGCAGATACTCCTCCATGGAGCCGGCCTGAGAACTGGCCTCCCGTCTTCGCATCTCGGTTCGATAGTTCTCTGTTCGATGCTGGTCTTCCCTCGTCAACTGGACAGACTCAAACCAGAGGCCAGCCTGAAGTACGCGAACATATTCGGAAGGGTCTTCCGGCACCTCGACCACTTCAACTTCCGGCAGGGCCTGGCGAATGTGCTCCCGCTCTGCAGGATTGTCGTCAAAGAAGACGAAATCCTTCAGACCTAGTCCCAGAGACCTGGCGATCCGCTCGATGGCCTGAGCCTTGGGATCCCAACTCGCCTCGAAGGCGACGAAGTCATTCCGGGTCAGGACCATCTCTGGGTTCTTGTCGAAAGGCTCGATTGCGTCTTCCAGGTTGTTCTTGGAACAGACGGCCAAAAGACAGCCACGCCGGCTCAGATCTTTCAGGTGGCTTTGAAAATGACGGAACGCTTCCCCGGCCGGACTCTCTCCCAGTTCCAGTCCGAGAGGACCCTCCTCACCCACGACACCACCCCACAACGTGTTGTCCAGGTCGAGCACCATCACCTTTTTCGGCCCCTGAACCAGGGCACGAATCCCGGCCGAAACGTGCTCGGCGAGACGCACCGTCCCGGGGTCGCTCAAAGGCTGCCTGGCCCAGAGATACCCTCGGGGATCGTAGAAGCTTTCCCGCCCCATCAGACCTGAAACCTGCTCCAGATCAACAAAGAATGAGCCTCGGGGAAGATGCTCTCGGAGAGTGCCGTTGATGAGGCGAACCAGCTGGATCCAACCGTCCGCGGTGGCACTTAGATGATGGCCCATGGGGCCAGGATGGATCCAATCGTAGCCAATCTGGATGAGACGCGTTTCCTGAGGCACGAACTGCCAGGCTTGCCGCCAGAATGCCAACTCTTCCTGGACTCGTTCCTGAGCTGATCCACTCAAGGTCCCGAAAAGCCGCTGATGCCAGGGAAACAGGACGATGACGTCGGGACTTGGGCCCAGTTGCGCCAGGTCTTGCATCACATTGTCGTAGTTTCCTTCCTGAACCCTTGCCTTCACTCCCTGGACTGCTGACAGGGCTGTCACCGCAGGGACCAGCCAGGAGGTCGTGCACTGGCCCAGAACAAGTACATCCAAATCAGGACGAATGGACTTCGTCCCGTCGTATTCCTCCAGAAGCAGGCGCCCTGCCTGAAGCACCTCCTGGGGCTCCAGCGCACGACGAGAGAAACCCTCGCGGAGGTGGCAGAGAGCTTCCTGCAGGCACCGCTGCTTTCGCAGCCGTCTGAACTCTCTGAAGGGTGGAGTCTGCAGGCTCACCTAGCTCTTCGCCCTCTCGAGTAGCATGGCCATCGACCTCGGTACGAAACGAGCTCGTGGCAAGAGTCGATTCGGATTGGTGGATAGAGTCTCCAGTACTCGAAGACCCTGAGCCTCCGCCATGCAAACCAGCTCGGATTCGTTTCGGAACTCGTAGATGTGATCGATCTGGGCGGCGGTGAGGGCTCCCGTTACGAAGGCCTGCCCTCCGGGACGAAGAAGATGGTGCATGACACGGAAAAGTTTGTCTGGATTTTCCAGGTGCTCCACCAGAAAACTGCAGATCCCAGCATCTGCCGACTGCTTCGGCATCTTCATCAGATCCAGGGCATCTCGCGTCTCATATCTGGCCCGCTCGCTTGTCCCTGCCGCCTGGGCAAGGGCTCCTGCGATTTCAATGGCGGAGGGACTGATGTCATATCCTCGGAGACGGGCTTTCGGGAGCTCATCGAGGGCCCAGATTCCCCATCCTCCGTGACCGGGAGCGATTTCCACGATTTCCGATTCCGCCGGAAGCCTGGACAGGAAACGATCCTGGTAAAAGAGGCAGATTTCCATGTGATGAGCCCACAGGAAATTGGTCAGGTAGATCCCCCAGAGATAACCCCGCATCTTGTCCTTCCGACCATAGTGCTCTCTATAAACCTCTTCGAAGGAGTGATGTTGATAGCTCCCCTCTAACTCGTAGCGGGCCTGGGCCAGGTTGACATCGGTGGTGAACTGAACGAAGGCATCCAGGGACTGCTGGATTGCCCCGGGGCCACGTGCCCTCAGAGCCCACTCCAGATACATCTCAGAGATCTGGCCAAAGCGGTCGGGACTCACGGCCACGGCCTCCTCAATGCCCGCTCTGAAGTGGGGATAGCGCTCACCAACATAGGTGGCTAGCGCTTCGAAGTGACAGGCGCTCACGCGCTTTGCTTGTCCTCAATGAGATCCACCAATTGGCCGACATCCGTCAGCCCGGCCACCTGGGAGCTCGAGAAGCGAATCCCGAATCCTTTCTCCACCGTCAGCAGAAGGGTGACATGCATCAGCGAATCCCAGTCGTGGATGTCGCGAGCGCTGGTCTCTCGCGCAATCACAAGATCCTCGTCATCAAAGACACTCCGAAAAAGTTCATTGAGATGTTGCATTGTGTCAGTCATGTTGCGTTTGCGATCACACGGAGGCGTTGCCCCACCGCCCGGTGTGGCTAACTTCCCGTCAATTACGGGGCTGCCCCAACGGGGATCCGCACCTTTCTTCTCTTTCGCGTCCAGATCAAGCCGTCCACGATGTAATGATGAAAGTTGATGGTCTGGTAGATAACGATCGCGGCCAAGGGGATGGCCGCAAACCAGTCTGATCTCAGGACGACCAGGATGGCTGTGTAGACGACGATCGACAGGCCGACAGTTACGAAAAAGTATCGGATGACATTCCTCATGTCGCTCTGACTCAAGGTGGACAAAAAACGATGCTTCGGGTCGACTCCTTCCCTGAAGCGATTGGCGTTGTACATCCAAACAATCAACAGATACTGAGCGTTGTGCCACACGTTGATCACCAGCCATCCGACAGAGATGTCCTCGATGATGAGATAGCCCACCAAAAACGCCACGCAGTGGGAGCAAAGATACAGAGTCAGGGCGAGAGGAAGACGGTCCCGGCGCCAGGCCAGGTACTGTCCCCACGCCCAGTAGGCGATGGAGCCCAAGGCTAGAGCTCCCATCAGATGCACAACAAACTCTGGGACAGGCAGATACTTGACCTCGAGACCAAGGAACCTCTCCTGTCCCTGGTGAGAGCGATAGAGAATCCCCCAGAGTGGCACCAAGTAGAGCATCCAGAGTGGCACCCGTTCCAGCGCTGCTGCTGGCTGGCCCGTCCTCCGGACGTAGTAGCGCATGAGCCCGTAACTCTGCCTCGTATAGTGGAACCACTGCCAGTACAGGTAGGTTGTTGCGATGGCCCAGGTGCCCCAGGTAACGCCAAAGGCTACACTGCCGGCCAGCACGAGCCACGGCAACCCCAGCACCAGGAATCTGTTCTGCCGGAAGCTCTCAGTATCAAAGGAAATCCGAGTGAAGGTAGCTACGACATGGGGGTAGCCCAACAACCACAGATCCAGGGCGAGTACCACATAAAACCAGTGTGGCTGCCAGACGACTACGATGCCGGATCCCACCGCCAGCGCGAGGACACCCGTAATCAGGGTCAGATCGAAGGCAGGCCCCCTGAGCCAGCCCGCCGGGTTTCCCAAAGATATTGCGTTGCTTCCCATCTCTGTCCTGGCTGGGACCGATCTGGACGACTCCTCTTCGTCGGTTTGGACGACTCCCTTTCGACTCCCTTTCGTCGGACCAGTCCGGTACGAACTCTTAGGCCTTATCGGTCCAAAACTCACATCGCTGTAGAACCCAAACTAGGGGTTGACCGTTCACACGGAGTATCCCAGAACTGGGGGGCCGGAAAACCGGGTGAGGCGACAGTTGAGCCCGCTTCGTACCTGTTTAGCGCCCAACCCTTTTAGCGCCCAACCCTTGCCCTCGCCCTTTCCCTCAACCTTGCCTGTGCCTTTGCCTTTGCCTTTGCCTTACAAACGGGGCCTATGCCCTCCCCGAAAAGCTGATGCGCGAATTGCCTGGGAGACCCCGGCGTCTTGCCATTGTCTATTGCGAACGCTCTCGGTTGAGGAAGCGCGAGATCCGAATTGCCTTGGGAGGGAGAGGCCAGAGTAGGAGAGAAGGCAAAGGCACAGGCAAAGGCAAGTTTGAAGGCGAGGGCAAGGGCAAGGGCGAACGCGAAACAGATACAAAGCGGGCTCGCCTTCACCTCACCCGGTAACCCGGCTCAGGATTCCCATCAGAACCTCTTCTTGCCCCCGTACTTCCTATACAAGGACGCAACCCTCCCGACGTAGGCGGGAGTTTGTCCGTTCTTGGGCACGCAGCGACAGCGTGCAACGCTTCCAGGTCCGGCGTTGTAGGCGGCAACCGCCAGCCGGTAACTTCCCTTGAACCGGTCCAGAAGCTGCCGCAGGTACTCGGCTCCTGCAGCGATGTTGTCTTTCGCTGCGAAGGGATTTCCTCCCTTGAGCGAGAAGAAGGTCGAAGGCTTGAGCTGCATCAGCCCCATGGCACCAGAGGTGGAAACCACGAACTGACGACCCGAGGATTCGGTCTGGAGAACCGCCCGAATCAGCGCCGATTCTACTCCGTGTATTCTGGACTGATTCCGAACGCTTTCAGTCACTGAGTCTTCCAGTCCGAGCGAGTGGAAGAGAAATGCGATCGGCCCATGGGTCAGACGAAGCTTCTGCCCCTCGACCAGGGAGGGAACGTCCCGCAGAATCGGAACGAAGCGGCCCAGACCATGGGGCATCAAGAGGAAGCCGATGGCTCCAGCCCACAGCATCCGCCGCAGCGTGAGGACCCGCAGCCAGCGGCGCATCTTCCTGCGAAAGCGTTTGCGTCTACTCGCGGGCCCGGGGCGGAACCAGAAGTAGATGACCGTAGCCAGCAGCAGGAATTCGAAGAGAAATCGATAGGGGTTCATCTCAGTGAACCAGTCTATCCCACCGGCCTGGCAGCCCCTTGCACCGACGGATCCCTCGGAGATGTTGTGGCTGGCCCGGGAGGCTTCTTCACCACTGGAGTTGCATCAGCCCGGCAACCCTCCCAGAATAGACGCCTCTTCTAGAGAGCGTTGCGGTCTGGCTAAAACGAAGGAGATCCGATGCAGCAGGAGATGACAAGAGAAGAAATCAGAGCGGCACTCACAGGACCCTTCGGATCCGTCCGGACTCCTTTCTTGGAGGACGGCCGCATCGACTACGACGGACTCAGAAGCGTCATCGACTTCAACATCGACGGCGGCAGCAAGACCGTCCTCCTCACCGCGGGGGACAGCAACTACCTGCTGCTCGACGATGAGGAAATCTTGGAGGTCACCCAGATCGCCGCCGAGCACACGGCCGGTAGAGCCATGGTAGTGGCCGCAGATCGCTACTACTGGACCGATCGGTCCGTCGAGTTTGGACGCCAGGCCCGGCAAATGGGTGCTGACGTCCTGATGGCGCTCCCACCCGATTGGGCAGCGTCCTGTACGACCCAGACACTCGCTGAACACTTCGCCGCGGTCGCCCGGGAAATCCCGGTGATGGTGGTGACGAACATCTTCAGTCCTCGAGGGATGGAGTTCGGGTTGGAGACACTCAAGGTCCTGCTGGAGCAGGTCCCCGGCATCGTGGCTATCAAAGACGATTTCTGCGGTCAGTTCGCACGCAGGATGTCTCTACTGGTCCATCCGCACTGGGCGGTCTTCTCCGGGGGACAGAAGCAGAATCACCTGGACCTTCATCCCTACGGATGCGATGGCTACCTCTCGACCTTCGCCAGCTACTGCCCCCGAGTGGCTCACGCGTACTGGGCCGCCATCCAGGAGGGACGGATTGAAAAGGCGAGGGAGGTGGTCGAGACCTACGACATGCCTCTGTTCGATTTCATCCAGAACGTACCCGGTGGGTTCGATGCGGCGATGCACGGGATGCTGGAACTCTACGGCCTTGCGCAGCGCTGGAGACGAAAGCCGTACTACTCCTTGAACGACCAGGAAATGGACCGTCTCAGGAGCTTTCTCCAAGGCCTTTCGGTCCTCTGAGAAAGCCGGCCGGCCTGGAGACCGGCTCCACACTACTCCGGCATGAGTTTGACGTAGTCGTGGTTGGCGATCTCTATCAAGATGGGTTGCAGCTGCGTTTCATCGGGGGCGTTGTAATACTGTCCCCCTGTAATATCAGCTATATCTTCCATCAAGTCGTGGTCGGCGTTTGCGCCATAAACAACGCTGAAAATGATGATGCCATTATCAGCGGCGTTCTGTGCGGCACCGAGCGCATAAGTCGTTGGATATGAGGAGAACCAGTACAAGGTTCCGTCTGCAGCGTTGGGTACTCCGTCGCTGATCAGGACGATGGCCTTGGGAGCGCCTTCCCTTCCGTTATTGATGAGTTCGTCTCGCGCTGTATAGATGGCTCCACCGATGTCGGTATAGCCGTCCGGCTCGAGAAGGTCGACGGCATCTTGGACGCTGTTGAAGTCAGTGGTCAAAGGCACATCCAGAGTTGCGGACGTGGAATAGGAGACCAGTGCCAGCTGAACGTTTGATCCCAGTTGGTTGGTAAAGGGATTACTGGCTTGCTTAACCTTCTGCATCGGCTGCCAGGTGGGCGGCTCATCGGGGCAGTTCCCCAGCCAGTCGGGATAGCCGGGATGGCTGTCCTCGCACATGCTGCCGGAACGATCTTCCACCAGCGCCAGATCGGGGTCGGCGTTCTGGGCCTCGGCGACTGCCCCGACAGTACCAATATCCATCCCCAGGACGCGCATGAAGCCCATGTTGGCATTCACGGTCGCGGTGGCTCTTATCCGGTTGTTGAGAACTCCGGGAAACGTGAGGTTGGTCCCGTTGATTGAGTAGAGCCCGTTCTGCGGCATGTTCGCGGCAAGGTACTCATCGAACTTGTTCTGGGCCTGTCCCGTGTTGGGCAGGTCCTGAGCTGCAGCCAGGACTGAGGCGTCCAGGGCAGCGGCGATTCGAGCACGTCCGATAAGAAGCACTCCAATGTCGACGACCAGGGCAGACAGACCCAGAATCGTCACCAGGGCTATGGCCCCGAGTATCCCAAAAATCCCGGATTCACTCTTTCTGCGTTTATGCAGATTCATCTCTCGCGCCCCCTCCTTCACGGATGCAATCGGAGCCGAATGATAAGGTCGCCTCATTCGAGCCTCATGGTCACCTGGGTGGAGAGCGGAAAAGGGTCCTGACCCATGAGCTTCTCGATCATGGGGGTAATCAGATCCACGGTGTAGGTCGCGTTTACCGTCACCATTGACCCTCGAACCCCCTCAGCGTTGGTGACGGCTATCGTTAGATCAGCCGAGTTCAGGGATGGAGTTGCGTTGTAGACTCTTGTTTGGATATCCGCTACAGCGGACCCTGTGGCAGCTACTCGAGCGCCTTCACGGATCCCGGCGTGGAGGACAAGATAGTCGTGGACCAGGATACCGACTTCGGCAGTGCCTATCATGACAAGCAGGAACAAGGGCAGCACCATTGCAAACTCTAGGACTGCCTGACCTCGATCATTCCGATTCCATTTCATCGCAACCTCCTCCAGGTTTTACGAATCCACTTTCGGTAGCTGATCGGCCTTATCGCCAAAAGAGTTAGGACTCAGCTTTGCGCCCCGAGCCTTTCGCGCTCAGATTGCCTTTTCGCTGTGGACTTATTACAGGCCTGTTACCGCTTGGTAACTTCTCTGTTACCGCCTGGTAACTTCGACTTTCATCGGTTCCTCACGAGTTCACTTATCGGATGGGACAGAAAAGACTTTAGGGAAAAATCCGGTAGAAGGAGCAAATCCAGCACTGAAATTGTCCCTGTATCAACGTTTCACGAGCGGGGCACGAGCGGGGACGATAGAAAATACGACGTCTTGGTCCCCGGATATTCCACTTTCCTGTCACTTTCTGTAGAATAGTTCCACCCATGGCCAGCTTTCGCTCTTGTACTTTTGCCGCTCTTGTCATTTCTCTAGGGGCCTGGGTCTTCGCCAAGGAAGTAGATCTACCTCCCCGGTTCCGCGTCGACGTCGACATGGTCGTGGTACGTGTGACGGTGACGGATCCGCTCAACCGCTACGTCGTCGGACTGGAGCAGGACCATTTCCAGCTGTTCGAAAGCAAGGTCGAGCAGTCGATCAAACACTTTTCCCGTGACAAGTCTCCCATCAGCGTGGGGATTATTCTCGACATCAGCGGGTCGATGGGTGACAACATCATAAGCGCCCGCAACTCAGTGGTGCGCTTCCTGAAAGAAGGCAATCCTCGGGACGAGTACTTCCTGGTTTCCTTCAATGACCGCACCTCTTTGGTTCAGGACTTCACCTCACAGGCCGAGAATCTTCAGAGCGATATCTCGATCTCGAATCCCAAGGGCCGAACCGCGTTATACGACGCCATCTACCTCGGGCTCGAGAAGATGCGTGAGGCTCGCAACGAAAAGAAGGCTCTCATCGTCATTACCGACGGCGAGGATAACAGCAGCCGCTACACCTTCAGCGAGGTCAAACAGTTTGTAAAAGAGTCGGATGTCCAGATCTATGTCATAGGCGAGCGTGGCGATCTGGGGTATGGCCGTGGGGTCATCACCGAGATCATTCGCTTGACTGGAGGTCGGGCCTTCTTTCCGAACAGTTTCAAGCAGCTGGATTATTTCGTCGACTTGATTCACACCGAGCTGCGCAATCAGTACGTTCTGGGATACCTCCCTTCGAACCGCAACTACAAAGGTAAATGGCGCAAGATTCAGGTCAAGCTGGACCCACCTGAGGGCCTGCCCAAACTGATCATTCGCACCAAGAAGGGCTATTTCGCACCTCAGAAGTAACTGGATTTCTCAGATCTCTCCCATGCCGTCCTTCCCCCTCGGGAGGCAGTGCCTCCTATCCTCTGTTTGCTTCGTTCTGGTCTGGGTATCGTCCGCAGAGGGCCAGGCTCAGGGTTCCCGTCCTGAGGCAACTCCGGAGACAACTCAGGCGCCCCCCTCCCCTCAGAAGAAATCACCCTCTGAGCCGAGCGCTCAGAGCCAGGGCGCACCCATATTCCGACAGGACGTCGATCAAGTCGTTCTCTACGCAGCGGTCTACGACGAGAACGGCGAGCTGGTCACCGGACTGCAGCAGGAGGACTTCACCGTCTTTGAGGACAAGGTCAAAGAGGGCATCACCTACTTCGGTCGCGACGACGTGCCTTCAACCAGTGGCATCGTCATGGACACCAGCGGGAGCATGCGCAACAAGATCAACCTCGTCGTCGAGGCGGCCAAGCTGTTCGTGACCAGGAATCATCCGGATAATGAGCTGTTTTTGATCACGTTCGATGGCAAAGCAGATTTGGAGGAGGACTACACCCGGGATGCCGAGGATATCCGCGACGGCCTGGACAACATCACGGTCCAAGGGGGGACTGCCCTCTACGACGCCGTCTATCTAGCCATTGACAAGGCGCAGGCCGGGAGTGAACCGAAGAAAGTGATCGTCATCTTCACCGACGGAGAAGATCGGGACAGCTACTATACCCATGAGGAGCTGCTGGAAAAGATACGCCAATCGGACGTGCAGGTATTCATGATCGCCGTCCTTGATCCGGATCTCAGCGATGAAGGCGGCTTCTTCGGCGTTTTCAAGTCCAAGAGGCACAAGGTCAAGAAAAAGATTGAAGAGATCGCAGAAAATACGGGTGGGAAGGTGTACTTTCCGGAAAAGGTCCAGGAACTGGACGACGTCTTCCAGCAAATCGCCCTGGAGCTTAGGAATCAGTATCGACTCGCCTACATCACCCACAATCCACTCAAGAACGGGAGCTGGAGAACCATCACCGTCCAGGTTCGCAATGCGAAGCAGAACAAGCTGTCGGTGAGGGCGAAAAAAGGCTATTTCCCAGCGGGTCCAGAGCCCCCATCCGAAGACGACGAAACCCAGAATTGACTTGGGTTCCTTTCCTGCCTATCCTCAGCGTCATGACCTCGCCTCCCAAGTCCGATAAAATCTGGCGCAACGGCTCCTTCGTGGAATGGGAAAAGGCGACCTTTCACGTGATGTCTCATGCCCTCCACTATGGAACCTCCTGGTTTGAGGGCATCCGCTGCTATAACACTCTCCGGGGTCCCGAGGTCTTCCGGCTCTCAGAACACGTTCGCCGACTCTTCAATTCTTGCAAGATCTACCGTACCGAGATCCCTTATTCTCAAGCGGAGTTCCAGGAGGCAATTCTGGAAACCGTCCGGGTCAACGGACTGCAGCACTGCTACATTCGCCCCCTGGTTTTCCGTGGATTCGGTGAACTGGGCGTGAACCCCCTCAAGAATGAGATCGAGACACTCATCATCGTCTGGGAGTGGGGGAAGTATCTGGGAGAAGAAGCCCTCGAGAACGGGGTGGATGTGTGCGTCTCCAGTTGGGTTCGGGCCGCCCCCAATACGTTCCCCACACTGGCGAAAGTCGGAGGGAACTACATCAGTGGAGCCCTGATCAAGATGGAGGCGACGCTGAGCGGCTTCGCCGAGGGTATCGCCCTGGACTCCCAAGGCCTCGTCAGCGAGGGCTCGGGGGAGAACGTCTTTCTGGTTCAGAACGGAAAACTGCTCACTCCAACTCTGGGCAATGCCGTGCTTCCCGGCATCACACGCAACACCATCATGACCCTGGCCCAGGAGAGAGGCTACCCGGTGGTGGAGCAGCAGATTCCTCGCGAAAGCCTGTATATAGCCGATGAGCTTTTCCTGACAGGGACAGCTGCCGAGCTCACGCCAGTGCGGTCGGTCGATGGAATTACGGTGGGCAAGGGGAAGCGCGGACCGATCACAACCCAGCTCCAGCAGGACTTCTTCGACTACGTCGAGGGAAAGGTGGATGACCGCTACTCCTGGTTGACGAAGGTCTACCAGGAAGAGCAAGTAAAGGCCCAGTGACTCCTCCCCCTTCCCTCAACGTCCCCATCGATCTGTTACGATAACATGGCGTTTGCTTGAGCCGGGATTGCCTGAGCTGACCACGCCGTGCCGGATTGGCGCTTGCCAAGGAACCGTCTAGAATGAAGACCTCTGCCGACGTTCGCCAAACCTTTCTGGACTACTTCCGAGACCGGGGACACCGAGTGGTGAAAAGCGGGCCATTGGTCCCGGGCGATGATCCGACTCTGCTGTTTACCAACGCCGGGATGAACCAATTCAAGGATACCTTCCTCGGCCTGGAAACGCGGGAGTACAATCGGGCCACTACCTGCCAGAAGTGCATGCGAGTCAGTGGGAAGCATAACGATCTTGAAACCGTAGGCCGCACACCGCTGCATCACACCTTCTTCGAGATGTTGGGAAACTTCTCCTTCGGCGATTACTTCAAGAAGGAGGCCGTCGAGTTTGCCTGGGAATTGTGCACCCAAGTCTACGGAGTCGCTGCCAAACAACTCTATGCCACGGTATTCGAAGAGGACGACGAGGCCTACTCTCTCTGGAAGGACCACATCGGACTGCCCCAGGAACGCGTTCTGAGAATGGGAGAGAAAGAGAACTTCTGGGCCATGGGGGACACCGGACCGTGCGGTCCCTGCGCGGAGCTTCACTTCGATCTGGGCACCAGCCCCCTCGGTCACCAGGACTGTGCCATGGGGTGCGAGTGTGGACGCTACGTCGAGATCTGGAACCTCGTCTTCATGCAGTTCAGCCGGGACAGCAGCGGAATGGTGTCGCCACTTCCCTCGCCTTCCATAGATACCGGGATGGGGCTGGAGCGAATAACGGCCGTCCTACAGGGACACACCAGTAACTATGACACCGACCTCTTTCGGCCCATCATCGAGGAAGCCACCCGTCTGACCGGAGCCGTCTATGGTCAGGACGATGAGACCGATGTCAGCCTTAAGATTCTTGCCGATCACGGTCGAGCCTGTGCCTTCCTGATCAGCGATGGAGTGATCCCTGGCAACGAGGGACGTGGCTATGTCCTTCGGAAGATCCTTCGCAGAGCAGTTCGCCACGGCAAGGCGCTGGGGAAAGAGGAACCGTTCCTGTTCACGCTGGCGGCCCTGGTGAGCCACCTCATGAAGGACGCCTATCCCGAGCTTGAAACTCAGAGCGAGTACGTGGCCAAGCTTGTCAAGAATGAAGAAGAGAGGTTCCAGACCACTCTCAGCCACGGCATGGGACTCTTCGACGAGATCAGCGATCAAGCCACGCGCACCAGCCAGAGTCAGCTCCCCGGGAAGGAGCTTTTCAAACTCTACGATACCTTCGGGTTCCCTCTGGACCTGGCCCGCGAGATCGCCGAGGAGCGGGGTCAGGGGGTCGACGAGAAGGGTTTCCTCGTCGAGATGGAGAAGCAGCGAGAGCGAGCCCGAGCAAGTTGGAAGGGAGAAGAAAAGACCTTTCAACCTGTCTATCAGGAACTGGCCAAGGAAGGCCTGGAGACGAAATTCACCGGCTACACCGACATCGAAGGTGTCTCGGGAAATGTTCTGGCCCTCTTGCAGGGCGATCGTGCGGTTGACGTGCTGGAGGAAGGCCAGACTGGAGAAGTGGTACTGGATCAAAGCCCCTTCTATGCGGAAGCCGGAGGTCAGGTGGGCGACAAGGGTACCCTGGAAAACGAAAGCGTCTACGCGCGAGTGGAGGATACCTACAGCCCCGCCAAGGGTGTGCGACTTTCAAAAGTAACGATGCAGCGAGGAAGCTTGCAGAAGGGCGATGCAGTGCAATCCTCAATACTGATGGAGGCGCGCCTGAGCACCGCACGCAACCATACGGCAACTCACCTGATGCACGCCTCCCTACGCAAGGTTCTCGGAGAGCATGTGAAACAGGCGGGCTCGCTGGTGGCACCGGACCGTCTTCGCTTTGACTTCACCCACTATCGACAGCTCAGCCCGGGTGAGATTGGGCAGATCGAGAAGCAGGTCAACTCGAAGATTCGAGAAAACATCGAAGTTCAAACCGCCACGCGAGACTTGGAGGAGGCTATCCAGCATGGCGCCATGGCCCTTTTCGGGGAGAAGTACTCTCCTCGGGTTCGGGTCGTCACGGTTGACGGCTTCAGCGCGGAGCTGTGCGGTGGCACCCATGTAAGCAGAACCGGAGACATCGCTCTCTTCAAAGTGGTCTCAGAAGGCAGCACCGCAGCCGGAGTGCGCCGTATCGAAGCCATCACCGGAGAATCGGCGATGGAGAGATTCTTGGAAGAAGAGCGACTTTTGAACGAGCTATCTGATCGTCTCCGGGTTGCACCGACGGACCTGCCGGAAGCCCTGGACAGGACGGTCCGGGAGCTCAAAGAAGCCCAGAAGCAAAACGAAGGCCTGCGGATGAAACTAGCGCAGCAGGAAGGCATGGAAGCTCTCGAAGGCTCGCGCGAGATCCAGGGCATTCGGGTACTCTCACAAAGGGTTGAGGACCTGGATAGAAACGCCCTCAGGCAGCTGGCCGACCAACTCAAGAACAAGCTAAAATCGGGGGTGGTCGTCCTAGGAATGCCTTCCAATGGCAAGGTAAGCCTCGTTGCCATGGTCAGCAGCGACTTGACGGAAAAGATTCGGGCCGATGATCTAATCCGCAAACTGGCCCCCTTGGTCAAAGGTGGGGGAGGGGGCAAACCCGACCTGGCTGAGGCCGGTGGCAAAGATCCGTCGCGTCTAGACGAGGCCCTCAAGGAAACCTATCGCTTTGTCGAAGAGACATTGGTGGACAGTGAGTAGTGAAAAGTAATCAGTGAACAGTAATCAGTAAAACAGTGCTAGCAGCCTGTCGGACTTTCGAGGTCACACCGAACGGGCATCATTAGTGTATGGCGAATCGATTTAGAACAGTAGATCGAGAGACTCCTTATCTGTTTCCTCCTTCGGTGCAGGAATGGCTGCCGGAGACGCATCTGGCTCGCTTCGTGGTGGAGGTGGTGAGCAAGCTGGAGTTGAGGAAGTTGGAGGATTCCTACACGAAACGGGGATCGGAAGGATACCATCCGGCGGTGATGCTGGCGTTGTTGTTTTACGGGTATGCGACGGGGGTGTTTTCGAGTCGGAAGTTGGAGCAAGCCACCTACGATTCGGTGGCGTTTCGCTACCTCGCCGGCAACACGCATCCGGATCACGACACCATAGCCCATTTCCGAAAGCGGTTTTTGGAAGAGCTGAAGCCGCTGTTTGTGGAGATCTTGCTGCTGGCCCAGGCGATGGGATTTCTGAAGTTGGGCCGAGTGAGTTTGGATGGCACGAAGGTCAAAGCCAATGCCTCCAAGCACAGTGCGTTGAGCTGGGGGCACATCCAGAAACTGGAAGCGCGGCTGCGAGAAGAAGTGGACGAGTTGATGCAGCTGGCCGAGGAAGCGGATGGACGAGAAGAAACGGAAGGGATGGACATCCCGGCCGAGCTGGCGCGGCGGGAAGCACGGTTGAAAGCGATCGATCAAGCGAAGCAGAAGCTGGTCGAGCGGGCGGCCGAGCGGCAGGCGGCCGAGCACGCCGAATATGAAGGGAAGGTGGCCAAGCGGCAAGCCCAGAGGAAAAGGGGAAACAAACCGAAGGGTCGCGAACCCAAACCGCCCCGAGGAGGAATCCGAGACCAGGATCAGATCAATCTGACGGATGAAGATTCTCGGATCATGCCGGTCTCGGGCGGGGGATTTGAGCAATGCTACAACGCTCAGGCCCTGGTGGATAACGACAGTCTGTTGATTGTGGCCGTTCATGTCACGCCAAACGCCAATGACAAGAAAGAACTGAAACCGGCCCTGGCGGCGCTGCACGCATTGCCGGAGTCGTTGGGTCGGCCCCAGGAGCTGCTGGCCGACAACGGCTACTTCAGTGGTGCCAACGTGGAGCTTTGTAGCGAGCATGCGGTCCTTCCCTATATTGCGGTCGAGCGGGAAGCCCACCACTTGCCGCCGAACGAACGCTGGAAAGAACCGGAGCCACCCGGGGAAGACGCCGATGCGGTGGAGCAGATGAGATACCGGTTGAAGACCCCGGCGGGTCGAGCCATCTACGGGCAACGCAAAGCTGTCCCCGAGCCCGTCTTTGGGATCATCAAATCGGTGATGGGCTTTGCGCAGTTCTCTCTCCGAGGAGCGGAGGCGGCAGACGGGGAGTGGACTCTGGCCAGCATCGCCTGGAATCTGAAAAGAATGTACAACCTCGCCTGCCGCCAGCCGAAGCTGGCCCGTGCCACCCTCTGAAGAGGTGGGCCAGGTCGTTTCAGCGGCCAAATCACCGCCGCAGATCAGACGATTCATCGATTTCGTGCTTGGTCGTGCAAGACTTTGGATCAAACGTCAAATTTCAGAAGTGCCTGTGAGTCAAGTCCGACAGGCTGCTAGGATAGAATCTAATTCACCTTCGTCTTTTTCAGTGGGGGTGACATCCTAGCTGCTTTGGAGACAGAAGACTCCAGTTCATAGAGGCGTCTGAAGTGGTGCTGAGTAGACAAGATCAGAGAGACAGAAGAGAGTCGTCGAAGGGTACTCCGTTCCCTGGAGGTAGCCTGCTTCGAATCCTTCCCTTCCTGGCCTGTTTAGGGATCTCTTCAGTGACCGGCAGCCCGATCCACTCCTACTTGAATCAGGATGGGGTCAAGGTCCTGACGAATCTGTCCATCCCAACCCCAACCAGGCCTCTTTTCAAAGAGCCAAAGGTGGGTGGGGCTCAAGCCTCCTTCCTATCCCTGATCCGGGATACAGCGGGCCGTTACGACATCGATCCCAATTTGGTGCGCGCGATCATCAAGGTCGAGAGTAACTTTCAACCGCTGGCGATTTCGCCCAAGGACTGCAAGGGACTGATGCAGTTGCACCCAGATACGGCTCGCCGCTTCGGTGTAAAGAACACCTTCGACCCCGCCCAGAACATCGAGGGCGGCATCCGCTATTTGAAGTTCCTGATGGGCTTTTTCGATCAAAAACTGGAGCTGGTTCTGGCCGGCTACAACGCCGGAGAAAATGCCGTCAAACGTCACGGAGGCATCCCCCCCTATTCGGAGACCCAGGGATACGTCCGCAAGGTCCAGTCACTCTACTCCTCCTACCGTCAGTGGGTACCGAAAGTCGTCCAACCCTCCTTCCGAATCCAGCGAATCATTCAATCGGACGGCCGAGTGCTCCTGACCAATACCGCTGTCGCTGAGTAGTAGTGCAGTAGTGGAGTAGTGGAGTTGTGCTGTGAGCAGTAAGCAGCCATGAGCTGACTATTGGCCTTGCTGCCATCGGCCAGCTGCTGACTCTCTACTGACGGTACTCGCCACTCGTCTTCCACGTGCTGCTCACTACTCACACAGCAACTCCACTACTCCACTGCTGCACACTGTTCACTACTCGAAAGCCCCTTCCCCGGAGCGGCAACTTTGACAGCCCGCTCGTGTATAACTACACTGTTTTGAAAAGATACGGAGAACGGACACCCCGGGGCCGAAGGAGGGTGCACGTGCTGACCAGCCTACGTATCGCTACTGTGGGTTTGGTGTGTCTTATTCTGGTCCTGCAACCACTCGAGTCTCGAGATCGGGACGCTGCCCGACGAGCCTACGAGAAAGCGGACGAGTACCACCAGGGTCTTACCCGGACTTCTAAATCCAAAAGGACACGCTCCCAGTACCGGCGAGCCATCTTCCTCCATCGGCTCGTGATCGACCACGATCCCACCTACTCGGCCTGCGATGACGCGCTCTACGCCATTGCCGGACTCTACGACGAGATGGCGAAGCGCTTCAAGAGCGAGGACTACAAGAGCAAAGCCATCCACTACTACGAATTCGTGGCTCGGGAGTACCCCTTCACCAAGCACCGCTCGACGGCCTTGAAGCGAGCACGGCTGCCGCGAAATCCGCCTAAGCCCAAACCCAGGAAGCGGCCCAAGAACATCGCGCAGGTTTCCGAGATCCGTTATCGCGCCAACCAGGACTACACTCGGGTAGTCATCCAGCTGGACCGGGAGGTCGCGTTCAAAAAGGACATTCTGAGCGATCCTGATCGTATCTATTTCGACTTGCAGCAAGCCCAACTGGCCACCGATCTCAAGGGCAAGACCTACAAGATCGACGACGTCTTCATCACGCGCATCCGGGTGGCTGAGAATCGACCTGATGTGGTGCGGGTAGTGTTGGATTTCAATCAAATTCACGAACACCTCGTCTTCGCCCTCTACAATCCCTTTCGGATCGTGATCGACATCAGCGGGGACCGCTTGTCAGCCTCCGCACGGAAGCGCAAGCCGGCAACCGCAGCGGCCGTCCTGCCCCTGACCAAGTCCCTATCGGCCGGCAAACCGAAAGAGAAATCTGCTCCACCCACTCCCGTGGTCCCAAAGCCGAACCTACACGGGGACAGAAGCCTCACCAGAGTACTGGGACTGAAGGTGGGTCATGTGGTTCTGGATCCCGGCCATGGCGGCAGCGACACCGGGACCATCGGCCCCGCGGGGATGACAGAGAAGGTCCTGGTTCTCGACGTTGCCCTGGGCCTGAAAAGCCTGCTTGAAGAGCGCCTGGGCACCAAGGTCACTTTGACGCGAGACCGGGATCGTTTCGTCGCCCTGGAGGAACGAACGGCCATCGCCAACCAGCAGAAAGCCGATCTTTTCATCTCGATCCATGGCAATGCCAGCCGGGTGCGACGGGTCACGGGGGCGGAGACCTTCTTCTTGAACTTCGCCTCCAGCGCGTCCGACCGGGATGTGGCCAGTCGCGAAAACGCCTCCGCTCAAAGAAACATTCAGGAGCTCGAGAATCTACTTCGCCAGATCACTCTGGGCGATTACAACGCCGAGTCCAAGGACCTGGCCCATGTGGTGCAGAAGAATCTTTTTTCCGGCATCAGGAAGCATCGAACCGGATTTCGAAACCGAGGTGTGAAGACGGCGCCATTCATCGTGCTGATTGGCGCGAAGATGCCCAGTATCCTCACCGAAATAGGTTTTCTGAGTAATCCTTCCGAGGAAAAATTCCTGAAGAGCAAGAAAGGCCGGAAACAGGTGGTCGAATCTCTCTATACGGGTATCGAACAATACTTCCGCGCCCTGGGCTCAGTTCCCCTCAACGAGCGGACAGAACACAGCCAAGGCTTTTAGTGGACCGTAATACCTAAGCTGAAACTTGAATAGTGAGCAGTGGTGCAGTGAGCAGTGAACAGTGTTGGGAAAGAGGTGTTGCCGTGCACGAATAGACTGCCAGCATTGCGAAGCCAAGTCCGGCAGAGCCGCGAACGACTTGAGCGTTCAGCAATAGGAACCCCAGTCCCGGCTGTCGAGGACGACGAAGGCGGGAGCGAGCTGGACAACAGCAGAATCTCCCCTATCCCCGACCAAAGTTTCCTTCTCGAATTGGGCCAGGCACCCTTTGGGGGTGGGACTGAATCAAGCATTACAGTCGAGAGATCAAAGTCAGCAAAGGGGCATGTTAGAATCGGTGCCGGCGATCTGACATGGATTGGAAAAGGGCCTCGCGAAACCGATTCTGCAACCTACCTGCTCCGGGTGGGTGCCCGGACAACCAAAGGGGTACCGCCGCCGTCGCTTTCGTCTTCCTTCTTGTCTGCCTGACGCATCCCTCCCTGGCAGACATCACGATCACGAAGTACTTCCCTGCCCTTGACAATTACCGATTTGACAACCTGGAAGAGGTCAACAATATCCAGGGCCACACCCGGATAGGGTCCCTGGAAATCCCGCTTCTCGAAGAATACGGCCTGCTTGCCTATTCGCGCTGGCATCTCCGCAAGAGAGGAACACAGACCTCACGTGTTGTGGAGCTCGAAGTCCATGAGATGTTGGACCCTTCGGGCGCGTTCGGAATCTTCTCTCTGCGAAACCGAGCGGATCCTTCTGGGGAGCGCCTTGAATTGCCAGTGGAGAACTTCTACCACGAGGCCAGGCTGAGCTTCTGGAGAGGTTCCTACGCACTTCAGTTGACCCAGAAAGGAAGCGAACCTGCTGACCCGCAGCTCCTGAGAGAGATCGCCTCGAGCCTGGTCGAGGTCATTCCGCTCCTCAACGTTCACCCGGTTACCGTCCTCTATCTACCCCAGCATGATTTGATCCAGAAAACGATCAGCTTCTATCTGGGCAAGACTTCTCTGGGCCTCAATCCTGACTTCCCCGCCGACCTCATCTCCAGAGTCGGATTCGAAGACAGAGCCGAAGTCACGTACGCCCACTATGGCCCGGAGGACAGCGTCCTCTTTCTCTTGGGATATCCCACCCCGGCCCTGGCCGAGGATTACTTCGAGAACCTACACACGCTGCTTCAGTCCCACATCTCTTCGACCGGCATCTACATGAAACGTAGTGGCCCTCTTGTCAGCCTGCTGATCGGCCCGGAGGAGCAAGCCAAGAAAATCCTCAGCAACGTCACCTATGCCCCCAGCATCAAGTGGATCTACGAAAAGCGAAGTAGACCCACCCTTCGAGACGACGCCGTTACCTTTCTAGGCATGGTGAGCAGGGTGGGAATGGGTGCCCTGGGCTTCATCTTCTTTAGCCTGGGAGGCGGCGCGCTGGCGGGATTCTTCCGACATCACCTGTTAGAGCGATATCTACCCTGGAGTGGGAAGGGCGGCATGATCCGTCTCAACCTCAATGTGCGGTAGAAAAGGACAATGTGCGCTGATCGAAATTCGTCTGAACTTCGCATGTCTGAACGTCTGAACGTCTGACAGATTGTTCCAGTTTTCGGTCAAACGGTGCGTCTGAAATATGAAAATCGAAACACTGAGATCCAGCCAGCGTGAGATCTATGAGGCCGCCTTGGAGGCGGTGGATCCGGAAAAGGCGGTCAGGAGCTCGCTCCTGCGTCAGGAAGATTCCCTTCAACTGGCCGGGACGGCCTATGCCTTGTCCGACTTCCGGAACGTGTTTCTGGTGGGAACCGGAAAAGCGGGTGTTCCCATGGCTCGGGCCGTCGAGGACATCCTTGGAGACCGACTCGAACAGGGGCTGATCGTCGTCAAGCACGGTCACGGGGGGGCGCTCGACAAGACCCAGGTGCTGGAAGCCGGACATCCCGAACCCGACGAAGACGGGCGGCGAGCGACGGAGGCCCTACTGAGCTTCCTTCATAGCCGCGTCACCGATCAGGATTTGCTCCTGGTACTGCTTTCTGGAGGTGGCTCAGCCCTGCTTCCGGCTCCCGTCCCTGAAATCTCCTTCGAGGCCAAGCAAGGCACCAACGCCACCCTGCTCAAGAGTGGAGCCACCATTCACGAGATCAATACCATTCGCAAACATCTGAGTCGCGTCAAGGGGGGCAGACTGATCGAGCACGCCGGCGGCGCCCAGATTCTCTCCCTGATGCTTTCGGATGTCGTGGGCGATGATCTGAGCAGCATCGCCTCCGGACCTACTGTGGCCGATCCTACGCGCTTCGAAGACTGCCTCCGTATCCTGGCCGGGTACAAGATCGAGGAATCAACGCCGCCGGAAGTCTTATCCTATCTGCGCAGTGGAGCCGCTTCCGGGACTACTGGCATAAGAGAGACCCCCAAACCCGGAGATTCCCGCTTCGCAAGGGTCCAGAACGCAATCGTCGCCAGCAACATAGTGGCTTTGAAGGCCGCAGCAGAGAAGGCACTGACACTTGGATTCACTCCCCTGATACTCTCCTCTTCGATCGCCGGCAACAATGCGGACGTGGCGCTGGTCCATGCTGCCCTTGCACGCGAGGTGCTCCAGTCCGGACTCCCTGTCCAGCGGCCCTGCTGCATCATTTCGGGGGGTGAGACCACTGTCCGGGTTACCGGGGACGGAAAAGGAGGCCGGAGTCAGGAATTCGCCCTCTGCTGCGCCGCCGAGATCGCCGCTTGGGATTTCGAATCGATCCTGTTCACGAGTCTGGGCTCGGACGGAACCGATGGTCCCACTGACGCAGCCGGCGCATGGGCCTCGCCGCAAACAGCCGCGCGAGCTGAAGCACTCAATCTCTCCATGCAAGACTTTCTGACTCGGAACGACTCCTACCACTTCTTCCAAGCACTGGGAGACTTGATCATCACCGGTCCGACTCAAACCAACGTCATGGATCTACGATTCATCCTGATCGGATAAAGGCGAAGAAAGATACAAGATACAAGGCACAAGATACAAACAAATTCCAAGCTCCAAGCATCCAACTCTGTGATCAGATGGGAATGCTGCCGCGCGCACGGTTTCGGTAGGATCAGGCGTTCGTTGGAACTTGGTGCTTTTGATTTGGGATCTGTTTGAATCTTGTATCTTGCATCTTGTATCTTGTACTCCACACAGGAGCACAGCACATCATGATTGACTTTGGTCGTTCCTACTTCACTTGGAAAAGTAATCCAATAATGCGCCATCCCCACTACAAGTACCCTGGCTTTGAGGGTACGGAAGGCGCTGTCCACTGGGTCCGGATCCAGCTGGATTCAGCCTGTACTCTCACCAACGAGAAAACCGGAGAGAAAGAAGAGCTCTTCTTGGTCTTGCCCTGTCAGACCGAGTACACGATCGTCAAAGAGAATCTATTCCAGATCCCCAGCTCCGAATGGCGGATGCTTTTCGGGCACGAGAACACCATCCCCATTTCCTACAGCCCCCGCGATGAACCAGAGAATCTGAAGCGATCCAAGATCAGCGATCACTTCGACGAACATAGCTTAGAGATTCGCACCATCGAAAACGCTCGAGAGCTCACGACTCATGACGAGGTCATCGAAGCGACCCTCGCCGACGAGCTGATGAACGCCCGCACAACCTACCGAGACGAAAAGCGCCAGGTGTCCGTTACGTTGGAGTTTCCGATGAAGCTCATCAACATTCAGAAGAAGGAAAAGCTCTTTCAGGTATGTATGGGTGCGGTGCCAATTCCCGATCTCAGCACCTGGGATGGAACCAGTGTGAATCGAGTCTTTCTGGCCGACCTTGCCTTTAGCGAGTTCGACTACATCGAGTTTATCCTGCAGCGCACCGTTGAAGTCGCGGAGCAGGAAAAGGAATGGTATTACCAGGTGCGGGGACGGGACCGGTTGGAGCTCCACGACCCCAACAATCCACCACCTGGCTACCCACGCGAACGGCCGAAACCGCGAGTGTTCCACGAGGTGATCCTTCAGAAGACCGAGACCATCCTACTGTCCGCTGGGTCTTAGTCGGCCTTCTGGTCGTCCGTCTAGCACGGCCCCCCTGGGCGCAAATACCTCGTCAACGCTCTTGCGAATCGCCTACTATTACCATCAAGGCAAAAGGTTGCCGGCAGCTGATCCCGCCAACAATCCCTACGGCGAGCTCCTCTGCACCTCGCTCGAGCGGCACGGCGTTCAGGTCGAGTTCGAAGTGGACTACAGCCAGGACTACCTTCGCCGGAATCAGGGGCGCATCGACGTCCTGCACTTCAACTGGCCTCACCATGATTACTATCACGAAGATGCGTCCGTCATGGCCCGCCAGATGCAGGACTTCGTTCAATCCCTGGAGAAGGCGAGGGAACTAGGGTACAAAGTCGTCTGGACAGCCCACAACCTGTATCCCCACAACCGCACCCATCAGGAGATCGATCACCAGTTTCGGCTCGCGCTTTGCCGCCTCTGTACGGCGGTGATCGCCCATTGTAAGGTCGCCGCAGAGGCGGTGACGAAGAACTTTGGACCCATTCAGAACCTCTTCATCATCCCCCACGGCCACTTCATCGGCGTCCACTCGCCCGACGTCACCCGCGAGCAGGCACGAAAGGAGCTGGGGATACCTGCGGACGCGTTCGTCTACGGCTTCTTTGGCGGTTTCCAGCCCTACAAAGGCGTGGAGCAGCTGATGGATACGGTCAGAAGCCTGCCCGGGGAAGACTCCTGGTTGGCCGCGGCCGGAGGCGGCCGGCCGGACTACCGCGAGTCGATTCAGCGCTACGCTCAACGACACCCCAGGATCGTGCTTCGCACCTACCCAAGAGCACCCAACCGCGACCTGTTCCTGGTCGTGCAAGGAGCCGACGTGATGGTCCTTCCCTTCGTCGCAACCATGACCTCAGGCTCCTTCATCCTGGCGTTATCGTTGGGAAAACCGGTGATCGCTCCAGCCTTCGGCTGTCTTCCCATGACGGTGCACAAAGACGCTGGAATCCTCTACGATCCGAAACAGGAAGACGGCCTTTACCAGGCGATGCAGCAGATTCGAAGCTGGGATTTGAAGACGACCTCGAAGAGGGCCCAGGCAAGCGTCAGGCGTTTTGGCTGGGACGATATCGCCGAGAGGACAATGCAGGCGTATCGGGCTTGAAGTGGCGGTGACCTCCGGGCCGCCGTTCGTCGAGCCAACGGCTCGAAAGAACAAGACTTCGGCCTGGAGACCAAAGCCACGCTAAGTCCCAGATCAGTGGTCCCCCCAGTAGCGCTGGCCCCATTCGAGAATCTGGTTATGCACTTAACTCCGGATAGGTGACGGTGGGATAGAGCGAACAGGCTGTCAGGAGACGGTCGAAGAGCTCGGATTCCCAGAAACGACGATTGAAACGGTAACAAAACTCAGCCAGGTAACGTTGAAGGTGCTTGAGGCTGACCGCTTTCTGAGTCCCTTGGAGCTGAGTCTTGCAGTTGGAAATGAGGGTGTGAACCCATGGGAACTGTTCAAAACCCATCCCCACCCACTCGAGCCGGACGCGTTCATGCTGGTAGCCGGCTTGAGCTAAACCGACAAACGCGTGATAGGCGTCGCTTCGGATCTGAGCTCCGGGGTCGATCCTCGCCCAGGCGACCCGCTTCACATTGTCGCTGGTTATGTTATCGACCACATCCAGACTTAGAAACCTCGGCCCCCCGGCTTTCGTTATCTCCACCGCGGCCAGAACTTTGGCCTTGCCTTCGGTCCCTCGTCCTCGCTTGCGACCCCGACGATTTCTCCCTCGTCGTCGGCCTCCAAAGAAAGAGTCATCCAGCTCCACCAGGTGACTTAATTGGTAGCAGTCATTACGTTTGGCCATGGCTTGTCGGATCTTATGTCCCATCATCCAGACCGTCCGATAGCTTCCGATTCCCAGCAGCTTCTGCAGTCCCTTCATCGTGTAGCCCGCTTTGCAACGGCTCATCAAGAAGATGGTCCAAAACCAATATCTCAGGGGCACCCGCGTCTTGTGGAAAATCGTCCCGGCGGTGGAAGAAGCCTGATACCGGCATTGGCGACACTCCATCAATCGCCGGT
Organism: Acidobacteriota bacterium; assembly: GCA_965219005.1. Classification (GTDB taxonomy): domain Bacteria; phylum Acidobacteriota; class UBA6911; order RPQK01; family JAJDTT01; genus CAUZIZ01. The sequence continues at coordinate 3,453,341 of CBDCMS010000004.1, forward strand.
GCTGCAACCAGTAGCCTCCTTGACCCCCACAACGGGGACAGACAAATCCTTCCGGCCAGCGTTTCTGCATCAGGTAACTCAGACAAGCTTCTTCTGTGGCAAAACGCTCTTGAAACTCCAACAAATTCATCTTTTCGTACATCCACTCACCTCCTGTCTCTCACCTTTTTTACTAGGTGGTGGTGACTTTTTCCGGAGTTAAGTGCATAACCAGATTCGAGAAAGAAACTTCCCGAGCCATGGAAGCCTGAAGCGCGAGCGAGGGGTTGGGGATCTGCGAGATTCTGCTGTTGTCCAGCTCTCTCCTCGAAACGTGGGGCATACTGCCAACGAGTCAAGTCGTTCGCGGCTCTGCTGGCTGTAGCTGTTTCCGGTACTGTTCACTGATCACTTCACCACTGCTCACTATTCAAGTTTCAGGTTAGTATTGCCGCCCGCAGTGTTTTCGACACTGTCCGGCGAGAAGAGACGTTCAGACGCTAGCGATAGTCGACCGTAACCGATTCCAAAACCGGCGCATTGGCTCCGTTGGGCGACAGAAGTGTTGCCTTGTACTGAATCCATCGCACACCCTCCGACAGCCCTTCGATCGTGGACGAGGATTCGGTATAAAAGCTATCTGTTCCTTCCGGACCCCGCCAATCGGCTGCGACCAGTCCCCCCTCGCTGCTGGACCCGCGAAGCTGAAACTTCAGCGCCGTTTCAAAGGGCACCTGTCCCTCCCAGGAGAGGCTTTCGAAGTGGACCTTCTCTCCGCCATCAAAGGGGGAGGAGATGTAATCGTACGCGGGAGATCGATCGTAGATGTTGCCCACATCGTTGTGGATGGTCCAGTGCACTCCTCGGGTGGGAATGTCGAGTCGTCTGTCGGCCGCAAAGCCTCCGTCTTCGCCCCAGTAGAGGAACGAATCGGTGCGGTGATTGCCGCCTTTGGTGTGGCAGACGAAGAAGATATCCAGCTGCGCGTCCTGGTTGAAATCTGCGACGATCACACCCGAGGCCGAGTCGGTGGGAAGCAGGGTTGGCTCGAGGTTCAAGCCGGAACCGTTTCCCCAGAAAATGTAGGAGGGATGACTGCGGTGGATGCCGGCATGGTAGCTGGACACCACCAGGTCGAGATGTCCGTCCCCATTGAGGTCGGCCACCGAAGCGTCTTCACTGCCCACGGTCTCGAGGATCAACTTGCGGTCCGGCGAATACCCGTCCTCGCCACCCCAGTAAACTTCGGTTCCGGCCGAGAAGGTTGCGGACTGGGGCTCCGCGTCGATCGGACGGTCCCCAATCTGTTCTTCCTGCCGGCCAAAATCGTAGAGGTTGCAGATGATCAGATCCAGATAGCCGTCGGCGTTGAGATCCGCTACCTCGGCGCCCACCGCCAGCTTGGTGGGCAGATATTGCTTGTTCTGGTTGCTGAAGCCTTCAGGCCCGTTCCAGAAGATCACCACCTGATCGCTGGTCCCGGTGAAGAGTAGATCCAGATAGCCATTTCGGTCGAAGTCACCCGCCTTGTGCAGCCGGACATCGGGAAACCTGAAGACAAATCGATTGTCCATCCGGTAGCCGCCCGGTCCTCCCCAGAACAGGCTCATCTCCTCGCCTTGGGGTGTCCACTCACTGACGCTGAGATCCAGATATCCGTCGCGATTGAAATCTGCCACCACCGTACTGAAGGCCCGCTCGGTGGGCAGCTTGGTATTGTTGGACAGCGAGAATCCGTCGGCCGCCCCCCACAGAATGTCGACTCTTCCCGTTAGTAGGAGATCGGTGAAACCATCGGCGTTCAAATCAGAGATGTTGGCCGAGCTGCCTCCGTTGTAGGGCAGCACCCAGCGCCGGTCGGAGGAATATGCTCCCCCCGTCTGCCCCCAGTAGACGTAGGCGTTGGGAGCATCCTCGGCGACGTAGCCGTCCTTCTTGTGGATGAAGATGACATCCCCCTTGCCGTCGCCGTCGAGGTCGCCGGACTCGACCGCTGCCGCTCCCAGGGTAGGCAGTTCCAGCCGATTGGATCGGTCAAAGCCATTCTTGCTGTTCCAGTAGACGAAAGAAGAAATGTCATGGGTCTCGTTATTCTTCTCGTTGCTGAAGACAATGTCGGGCAGCTCGTCACCGTTCAGATCTGCGATGACACAATCGCTGGCGGCGAGCGTGGGCAGGGCGGTCCGGCGATGCGCCAGGAACCCGCTCTCAGAGCCCCAGTAGATAAAGGAGGCATCGCCGAACTCATTGGCGAAGACCAGATCGAGTCGCCCGTCCCCGTCCAGGTCAGCGACATCGAGGCCACGTGCTCCCCAGCCGGGAAGCTCGCTTCTCCGATCCTCGCTGAATCCCTCCGGAGAGCCCCAGTAGATAAAGCAGGGTACCGGAGTCGACGAATCCGAGGGACTCCTCTTGTGGTTGGCTACCACGATCTCGGGCCAGCCGTCCTGATCGAGGTCAGAGACACGCAAGGCAGCGCTGCCCGGACCGTCCAGCCGAGTCGACGAAGCCTTGGAATACTCGCCGGAGTCGCTTCCCCAATAGATCAACACTCCTCCCGGCTCTTCGCCCCTGCCCTGGTTGGCGAAAAGGATGTCCGGTATCTCATCCCGGTTGAGGTCGGCAATCTGTACGTCCTGGGCAAAGTGGGTAGGCAGCTGAGTGGTCCGTCTGGGGGAATAGCCGTCGGAGGAACCCCAATAGATATCTGAGAAGGGTCTGACAACCGTGAAGTCCCCTCCCTCGCGGGTGAACTGATAGGAGAGGCCGTTGCTGGCAAAGACGATCTCGACGTATCCATCCCGGTTGAGGTCAGCGGCTGCCACTGCCTCCACCGAAACCGTAGGCAGATCCAGCTTCCGCTCACGATCCAAGCCGCCCTCCCCACCCCAGAACAATGGCGAGTTGTTTTCGGTACGGGTACCGTTGTAGCCGCTTCCGATGACCACGTCCAAATGGCCATCAGCATTGAAGTCTGCGATCGCCGACCCGGCGGCCCCATCTCCCGGCAAGGCTGTGCGGGAAGAGGTGCTGAAGCTGTCGGCGCCCCAGTAGACCCACGAGTCCACCTGAAAATTGTTGTCGTGACTTCCCGGCAGGACCAGGTCAATCAGTCCATCCTGGTCCAGATCGAGCTGGTTGATCAGACGGATGCTGCCATCGGCCGAGACGTAGGTGTTGGCTCCTCCATCGACCAGAGTCCCATTCGCAAAATCTCTGAAGCGGGTTTCGGTCCAGCCAGGGATGCTGTCTCCTTGGGTATCCGCTGGCGGGGGAACAGTGCACGAGGAACCGATCAGGCCAGAGAGGAAAAACAGGGGGATCTTATTCATGTAAGCTCAACCTTCATCAAGGATGGAATACAGTTCCGAGTTCATTGTTCCAGATCCTTGAGGCCAAGCGTCTGCAGGACGCGTTCCGGCCTCAACGGCCCCACGGACAGGGCTAGAGTTGGATTCAGGCTGACGGCGCGGATCCTCTCATAGTGAGTCCCCGAAGCTGCTCAGGCGTCGTTTTCCCGCCGAAGACAAGGCTGACTCCATAGCCCACCCCCAGCGTCAGGATAGCGCCCACGATGCCAGGATAGATCGCAGAAATGCGCCAAGCCTCCCCATCTGCGTCCAGCCAAGGCCAGATCCAGGGCGCGCCTGCATCTGCCATGCGCGGCCCGAAGATGAACCAGAGCATGGTGAGCATGCCTACAGCCAGTCCGACGAAGGCTCCGGTCATGTTGGCCCTTCGAGTCAGCATTCCCAGAAGAAAGACGCAGGCCAGGGGAATGCCGGGAGTATCGAGGGCGCTGCGAGCGATCTCAAAGATGGTGCCCAGCTGGCCGACGATGCACCCGCCGGCGGTGGCGATCGCTCCCAGGAAAATCACCAGGGGCCGGGCCAGCTTGAGCTCGTCTGCCTCGTCCAGATCGGAGACAGATTTACCCACTCGCTTTGCGAGCCACTTCTTTCCAGCCCCTAGGCGACGATGAAAGTCGACGATCAGAGAGGTAGCCACCGAATTCAGGCCACTATCCATGGTGGACATGCAGGCGGCAAAAAGCGCCGAGATTACGAGTCCGGCAATGCCGACCGGCAGCTCTCGGGCCACAAACGTGGGTAGGATCTTGTCTTCCAGTCGCTCGCCAGTGTCCGGGTGCTGCACGCCCCAGGCATCCTCCCCCGGCGCAAGTTCCACCTTCTGGTACTGCTGTGGGATTCTCTCAGGGTGCGTCTGGTAGAAGGCATAGAGATTGAGGCCGACGTAGCACAGGATCGGAATGAAAAGGGCCAAGCAGAGGCAGTTCAAGGCAAAGGCCTTCTGGGCCTGTCTCAGACTTCTGGCGGCCAGCGCCCGCTGGACATTGATCTGGTCCGCGCTATAGAAGGAGAGCCGGGCCAGGAAGTAGAAGGGGATGATTCCCCAGATACACCACGGATCCTGGAGATCGAATCGGGTGTGTGCCCACACCGTTCTTCCACCTTCACGAGCCACCTGCCAGACTTCGGCCGGATCATAGCTCATACTCGACCAGACCACGGCGATAATCGCTACGACGCTTCCCCCCATCACGCAAAACTGCGCCACGTCGGTCCAGATGACCGCCCGCATTCCGCCCAGGAAGGTGTAGATGGTTGTCACGATCCCCACCGTGATCACGAGACCCTGCACGGGAATGCGATTCCCCGTGGCGATCTCCAGGACCACCTGTAAGGCCTTACAGGGCGCGTAGATGACGGTGGCAAGCCAGAATAGCCGCCAGAAGAAGAACACCATGGCGGCAGCGATGCGCATTGCCAGGCCAAATCGCATCTCCAGATATTCGTAGATCGAGTACAACCTGAGTCGATAGAAGATGGGGAAGACGATCAGGGCGATGACGGGCAGATCCACCCAGATCATGAGCATCGACATCATCATCAGCATCCCGAAGTAATAGGATTGATTCGGAATGGCCTGATAACTGATGGCGCTGAAGATCGTCATGCACATGCTGAGGCCCAGGGGCAGGTAGCCCATGGAGCGTCCCGCCAGGAAGAAGTCCTCGCTGCTCTTCTGATGTTTTCGGGCCTTGATGCCGATGACGAAAACGCCACCCAGATACAGCACCAGCACCACCCAGTTCCAATTGGAGAAGTCTTCGTTCATCGGCTTCGGGTTTACTGCGATACAAGGGCCGGTCGGCCGCCGTTGGTGACGTCCACGCCCAGGATCCAGTCGACCAACAGCTCAATTTCCTGAACCGTGAGGCGTTCGCCGAATTTAGGCATGCTTTGCGCATCGCCGCTGTAGAACCTGGATTGGCTGGGATCCATGATGAATTCCCTCAGCCAATCCTGGGAAGCGTAACCTGTCAGATCCGGGCCTAGTGCAAGTCCCTTCGCCCGAACATCGGGGTGCTCAAGCCGGTGACAGGTAATGCAGGCTTGGGATCCTTGTGAAGATCCCTGAGCGAAAATATGGGCCCCTTGAGCCATTCGCTCAGGATCGGCCGGGGGCATCTGTTTTGCTCTCCCATGGCCGATCAGAAAAGTGACAACCGCCTCCAGGTCATCGTTGGACAGTAGAGGAATGTTCGTTCTGGACCACTTGGCCATCAGGCTATCCTTGTGTTCGGTGTGTCCAAAGAATCGCTCCGCTGAAGGATCTCGCAACAACCCGCTAATCCACTCCGATCCGCCGAAGCCGGCTAGATCGCTGGCCCTCTGTGTCATGGGAACCGTTTCGCCCTCGCGTACCTCCATCACGGCAAGCCCAGTCCCATCGAGTCCCTTCCAACGGTGACAGGCGGCGCAATTGTTCCGAAACAGAATCGGCCCCTGGGTTTGGGGATCCAGACGCAGCAGCTGGACCGCGCCATCGGAGGGAATACCCTGGCGCTGAGCCAGCTCAACGACGCGCTCAGCCCTCCTCTCGGCGTCGATGAGGCCCTTCCGGTAGATCGGGTTCGACTGATCGTCTCGTATCGCGACCACGGTCAGGAGGGTCGCCACTGTCAGTACCCCGAAGGTCGTGAACACACAAACGGCGTGTCCCCAGCGTCGGCGTCCTAGAAATGGCAGCAGGATGAAGACTCCCACGATCAGCGAGGGGATCACGATGGCACCATAGACCTCGGTCTCGCCCGGAAAATACTTCAGAAACTGATACAGGGAGAGGAAATACCATTCCGGACGCGCAGATGGAGAGGGCTGAGACGCCTCCGCGGGCGCTTGTAGGAGCGCTCCCGCCTCGCTTCCAAAAACAAACCCCTTCTCCGGTCCTGCCCAGAGGGTCAAGCCCACCAGCGCCAGCAGCACGACCAGACAGGCCAGTCCGTCACGAAGTGCTTGATCAGGCCAGAATCGGGTCTTGCCCTGCACGTTCTTCGGATGGGTCACCCCGTGACGTCGGAACAGGGCCACATGTCCGGCGATCAGCAACACCAGCAAGGCGGGAAGCAAGCCGGCATGAAGCGCAAAGAATCGTGTCAGCGTGTGGTGTCCATAGACGGGTCCTCCGACGACAAGCTGCTCCAGCGTTGGACCCAACAGGGGCGTGATCGAGAGGATCTTGGTGGTGACCTGAGTGGCCCAGTAACCCCTCTCATCCCAGGGCAGCAGATAGCCTGTCAGAGCCAGTCCCAGCACCAGCCCCATGAGCACGAGACCCAACCACCAATTCACTTCGCGAGGTCGACGGTAGGCTCCCGCTATCACGACTTGCAGCAGGTGCAGAATGAGCAGCACGATCATGGCGTCCGAAGCGTAGTGGTGCAAACCGCGGACAAACCAACCCAGCTGCATCTGGTGTTGTATGAAGTAGACGCTCTCCCACGCCGTCTGCACCGAGGGGCTGTAGGCGGTCCAAAGACAAAAACCCGTGAGGAGCTGAAGCAGGAAGGTGAAGAGCAGGGTGCTTCCCCAGACGTAGCGCCATCTGGCACCCCCTGGGATGGGTTCGTAGAGGAGGCTTCGACCGAAGCGACGATAGCCCGTGCGGTGATCGAGCCAGTCCCTTAGTCTACTCACGAGACGGCAATCTGCTCTCTGATTCCGTTGCGGAACTCTTGATAGCGCACCAGCACGTCAGTCCCGTCGACTTTGACCTCTAGTCGATCGAGCCCACGAGGAGCGGGACTCTGGGGGTCCCCGATAGACCCATCGAGGTTGAAGGAGCTCTCGTGACAGGGACAAATGAAGAGCTGATTGCCGGTATCGAAATCGACAAAACAGCCGGCATGGGGACAGGTCACCTGAAACGCCTGGATATCTTCAGCGCGGCGAATCAGGTAGACGGCTCCAATCGGCACGTTCGGCGTAGTTTCCCAGGCATCCGTCCGGGTGCCCGTCACGGTAAAAGTCCGGGGGACACCGAAAGGGAGACTGTCAACAGAGGTAACACGCCTGAAGCCGCGCTGCAGGGCACCGCGACGCAGTGGATCCAGTAGAAAGACAATTCCTGCTCCAAGAGGTATGATAAAAAGACCCACCCCAACCAGACCAGATGCCAGTTTCTTGAACAGCTCGCGTCTCAGCATAAACTACTGCAACCGCAACTTCCTCATGACTGGCGGGGTCCCGTGGACAACCTGCTCCCTTTCCGCTGGCCCAAGCCGTCAAGCGAATCCAGACTAGCCATTGTACTCGGTGTTTGGCCCCGAGACCAATCCGGAATTCAACAGTGGGGGATGAAGCCCGTCGCCCGCTCCGCCGGATCCTACTGGACAGAAACTTCGGCGATCCGGCATGGCTTCGGCCTGGAGACCGAAGCCACGTTTGAAGTTTCAGGCTAGGAGAACACTACCAACAGTATCGCATCCGACCATCAATGAGCCGTTTGACACCATGGCGGGCTTAGGAGTACGATGGGGCGAACTTACGAAAGGACTGATGGAATGGGAAACTTAGGTGTTTCAGAACTGGTCATCATTCTCTTGATTGTGATCGTGATCTTCGGCGCTACCCGCCTGCCGCAATTGGGCAAAGGCCTGGGTGAAGGCATTCGCAATTTCAAGAGTTCCCTCAAGACCGGTGACGACGAGGACATCGAAGAAGAAGCCAAAGAAACCAACTGACGTCCTCGCCCCCTAAAGAGCAAATCGGCGTAATACTCTCAACCCCTTCCTCCAATCTGCATTGACTCCCACACATTGAATTGCCGTCTCAGGCTTCAGGTATCTCCTGATGATCGGCATCGTCCTGTGAAATTCGAAGAGCGGACACACCAGATACAGGAGCGGAGACTCGGCGGATAGCGAGATCCCCCTGAAGTAGCCCGCTTCTTGAAACTCTCCTCGGAGAAGGTGCTGACTGACCCGCTCCCAATAGTCCAGCCCCTGGAAGATCAGATCCAGATTCCTTTCTGTCTTCAGCTCGAGCACAGCCAGTCGACCTGAGTCGGTGACCGTCAGCAGGTCGAGCACCTTTCGTTCACCGTCCAGATAGCTGGGTACCTGGGAGTAGATGACCTCGCGAAAGCGATCATTCAAGAGCCGATGTCCATGGATCACCAGACTTTCAAGCCATCGCTCCTGCCGGTACCGATAGTAGAAGTGCCTGGGATTCGGGGGTGGAAAAATGCGAAATCTACAGACTCGTCCCAAATAACAGGAAAACTCCGCAAGCGTGTCTGCGTCGAGGACCCGGGGACACTGGGGATCGAAATAGCAGAGATGCCCCCCAGGCTCAGACCAGGCCAGGCGAAACCCGAGATGAGAGACCTCCCAGGCCCCCTTTCTGTAGGTCAAGTCCAGGGAAGAAAACCGCTTGCTCAGCTGGAGAAGCAGGTCAGGAACATTGGAAAAGAAGGGGAAGAGGACGCAGGGAGAGAAAACCTCTGAAGCCACGGCCGACCTGGGGAAGACGCGCTCCAGCTCGGCAGCGGGAGCCATCACGGGCACGCCTTCGATCCAGTCGCGCCGGTACTGAAAGCACTGGACAGAGACTGCAAGATTGGGAAGACTTCGAACCAGTTCCTGGCTCCAGTGCTCGGGGACGCACACAACCAGTCCTTCGGGCTTCAGGGTGTCACGGGTGGCATCCCACCAGAGCAGTGCGGAGGAGAGCATTCGATCCGGTGAGGGACCCGAGTCAGGATAGGCAACAAGAAGCAGCTGATGGCGCGCTCCCCGGCCTAGAAGCACTCTCAGAATGCCTCCGCTCTGGTGCCGCATCCGGTCAGTCCCAGCAAGAATCCTCTCGACTCTCCAACCCCCGAAACCTCGTCCAATCAGGCTCAATAGAGGGCGAAGCTGATCCTGCCGGTGAGCCTCAGCATCCTGAATTGAAAGAAAGGCGGTCTCGCCATTGACAAGGGTCAACCGAAGACCGGAGAAGCGAAACCGACAGCGAGCAATTCGACGCCAGCGTCCCTGCCAATGGAGGCGTGGAGGATCGAACAGAATAGAGTTCCTCAAGCCGGGATGGTCCCGCACGTAACACTCGAGCAGATCGACTGTGTCGCTGTCCATTTGCTATATTCCCCGTGTACATGATGAATAACGTGAGACCGAGCGGATCAACGGTTCGTTTTGGCGTCGGCGGATTGCCATCGCCGGCTGGGAAGCAGGCACTGAATAGAGAGACCCGGACCGTTTGCGGAAGCAGCCTGGCTTCCCTCCTGATTCAGAGCGCCTTGATCATGGGACTCATGGTCCTGCCGGCTGGCTGTCACTCGGAACCGGGTGAGGCGGGGAGATCGCCGGCTGCGCAGCCGGCCGAGGTAGCTTCCACCAGGGAACCAGCTGAGCAACCGGCAGAATCGCTTCCGCCATTTAACCAACCCCTGGAGGATCTGGTTCGGATCCCCGGAGGTCCATTCATCTTCGGAGCCACCGAGCAGCAGTTTCAGTTCTTCTTGACTCTTTCGGTTTTCAACTTCCCGGGCATGGTTGAAAAACTGCGACAGCTATTCGTCATGCCTGCCCGATCGGAAACCACCCCTGAGTTTTTCATCGACCGCTTCGAGGTAACCAACGAGCACTTCTGGCACTTCGTCTTGAAGACCGGATACAAACCCGAAGAGCCTACGGATTTCCTGAAACACTGGGGAGAAGCAAAGAAGCCCCCCGAATGGTCGCTGACGTTTCCTGTGGTCTGGGTCAACCAGAAAGATGCCCAGGCCTTCTGCCAATGGCGAGGAGGAAGGCTACCAACCGGAGAAGAATGGGAAAAGGCGGCTCGAGGAACCGAGGCAGGCTACTTCCCCTGGGGCAACCAGATGCCCGATAAAACCACCGCGAACTTCACAAACAAGCAAGCTGAAGCCACCGGCAACCGACCGGGCGACGTCTCGCCTTTCGAGGTCTTCGACATGGGCGGTAACGTGTCCGAGATAACGTCCACAAGAGTCCCGAAGGGAAACGATTACGGGATCGTCGTCAAGGGTGGAGCCTTCTCCGGACCCGCTCGGGACATGCTCTGCTTCAACCGCATCTTCATCCCCGAGAACGCCCGTCGAGCTAGCGTCGGAATCAGATGCGTCGCCGATGAGCCTGCTAGCAAGAACCAGGATTGAGGCTCCGGGACGCTGCGTGAATCCGGACTAGGTGCGCGTCTGTGTCAGGACCCAATCCAGGTAGCCGGGATTGCCCTTCTCTGCGGGCCAGGCGAGAATCTCGGGGACATCGTACGGATGAATTTCCTGGACCTTCTCGATCAGCGAAGAGAGGCGGTCCGCTGAGGTTTTCATCACCATCAGGAACTCCTGATCCTCCTCCAGATCCCCCTCCCACTTGTATATTGACGTCACATTGTCAATAATGTTTACACACGCGGCAAGACGTTCTTCAACCAGTTGCCGAGCAATCCGTCTTGCGGTGTCATTGCTGTCGATGGTGCAGAAGACGATTTGGACCGATGTCATCTTGTTCTCCGTGATCGATGCCGATTAGTCGAAAAGCAAAACGCGAGATCTCCTGGATTCTTCTCTTTCTGAGTTGTCTTCCCCTGATCTACATGCTCATCTGGGGCGAAGGAGGCTTTCTGAGGCTGCGTGAGAGCCGACAGGAAATGGAAGAACTTCGATTGCAGAACCTCGATCTGCGGCAGGATTATCAGAATCGCCTCGAAAACATCAGACGCATCAAAGTAGACCCCAGCGAAATCGAGAGGATCGCTCGCGAGCGCTATAATTTCGCCCGCCCCGGCGACATCATCGTGAATCTGCCCGAGTAAGCCTTCCCGTATTGCCTGTCAGTGAGAATCAGTGCCCGCCCGGTAATTCAGCCAGCCGTTCCGTCCGGACCTTCCAGCCCTCGACCGGCGCCTTCGAACTGACCGCTCCCAGGAGTCCCCTGTCGAGAAAGCCCACGAAGTCTTCCACGACCCGGGTCAATCCGGGGAAGGTCACGAGGATTTCATCCGCCGGAGACATCACTGCATAGTAGGGCAAGGCGATCGTGCCAAATCGCTCTTCCTCGAATCGGAGATTCTCCTCGTGCTCCTGTTCCGGACCGTCCGTATACAACCGAACCAGAACAAACTGCGCCAATCGCTTTCTCACCTCTGGCAGGGTAAATACGTTGGACTCCATCCAGCGACAGTTGGTACAGGTATAGCCGGTGAAATCGACGAACAGCGGGCGATCTTCCCGCTGGGCCAGCTTCAGGCCGGCCTGATAATCCGTCAACCATTCGGGTTCATCGCCCTCCGAGTGTCCTCCCAGAGCCGCGAATGAAGCGGGGTTCCCATAGTCCCGCGGAGGCAGGAACGCATCCAGCTCACCCAGTGGAAACCCGAACAACCCACGAAACAGGTAGATGGCCACGGCGCCGAAGAAGATCACGGAAAGAATCCGGACCACACCCAGTGAAGGATTGGGGCTCTCGTACTCGAAGTGAAACCAGCCCAGGAGGTAGAAGCAGGTCACCAAAGCGATAGACAACCAGACCGTGATGAAGATGGGCCGGGTGATCAACTCCCATTGGTAGACCAGATCCACATTGCTTATGAACTTCAGGGCAGCCGCCAGTTCCAGAAATCCCATGGTGACCTTCACCGAGCTCATCCAGCTGCCGCTCCTGGGCAGCGCCTGCAGCCAGGATGGGAACAGGGCAAGCAGAAAAAAAGGCGTGGCAAAAACGACCGCGAATGCAGTGATCCCCAGGAGGGACCAGAAAAAGTCGCCCTGCACCGCCGCCACCATCAACGTGCCCACGAAAGGAACCGTGCAGGTGAAGGAAACCAGCGAGAAAGTCAGCGCCATCAGGAGGATCCCGATCACACCTCCGGTCGCAGACGCCTTCTTGTCCAGGTAGGTAGTCCAGCTCGAGGGCAACCGGATTTCCAGGGCCCCGAAAAGGCTCAGGGCGAAGACCAGAAAGACCGCCGCGATTCCTACGTTCACGATGGGGCTCGCCGCCAGACGATTGATGCCTCCCAGACCAAAAAGGAAGGTGAGGGCAAAACCCAGGAGGGTAAAGGTCAGGACGATTCCCAGGCTGTATAGAGCCGCATCTGAGAGAGCCTGTTTTCGCGATACCGCTTCCCGCTTGGTGAAATAGGAAACGGTGATGGGGATCATGGGAAAAACACACGGAGTCAGCAGGGCTAGAGCCCCCCAGGCCATTGAGAAGCCCAGGTAGGCGAAAAGCGACATGGGGATAGCAGCCGCACCGGTCTTGTCGGGTTCTCCACCGTCTGCTTCTACCCTCTCAACTGGCGGAGTAGCTCGTCCAGCAGGCTCGGCTCCGGTGGGAGCAGCAGATGCCGGAGCAGCCGCAACAATAACTACCGGAGCTTTCAGGGTATGGGTCTGCGGCGGTAGACAAAGGGTATCGCTGCAAACCATGAAGCGTACCCGGACTTCCAGGTCCTTCCGACTTTCGGAAATGCCAGGCTTTACCTGAACCGGAACCAGGAAGTCGACTCTTCCATCGAAGAACTCCGCATTGATTCCGAAGTTGGGATCGAACTGAACCCTCGGGTCCGGCTGTCGGACGTCGCCAGCCTGAGCGAAGGAGTTGCTCTCAGTGACGCTAATCGTTGTCTTGATCGGCCCGCCCGGCGGCTGGGTCAGGGAGTAGAGATGCCATCCCTCTTCAATGCTTGCCTTTACGGTCGCATCAAAGCGACTGCCCACACCGACCTCTGGCGCTTCCACGACGAGTTCGAAGCGGACTTCATCCTTTCCCCAGGCAAGACAGGCGAATGCCAGCCAGCATAGAGGAAGGACCCGCATCGGAACGGACAGGTTAGATCTTTTCATACTGACGTTAGATGAATCACGGGGGTCGATAGTTGCGGTTCCGGGCCGCGGCTATCAGCCAGAAGCCATATCGCGGTGGACAATCTTTCCTCCCACAACGGTCAAAGCGGGGGCTCCATGAAGCTTCCATCCGTGGAAGGGACAGTTACGGGCCTTGGAACGGAACTGAGACACCTCAACCGTCACCTCCCGATCGGGATCTATAACCGTAACGTCGGCTTCGACGCCTTCCTCCAGCGTCCCCTTGCCCAACTTGAGGATTCTGCTGGGGTTGACCGTGAAAAGCTCTACCAGACGCCGCTTGGAAATCAACTCGCCTCTCACCAACAGCTCCCAGGACAGAGGGATCGCGGTTTCCATGCCGATCACTCCACTGGCGGCATCATCGAAAGGAGCCTCTTTGTCCAGCCGGGCATGAGGGGCGTGATCGGTGGCGATGGCATCAATCGACCCGTCAACCAAGCCCTGGATCATGGCCTCCACGTCTTCGGGCTCGCGCAGCGGGGGCATCATCTTATAGTTGGTATCGTAGTTCTTGATGTCATGATCGCTGATACTGAAGTGGTGGGGTGTGACTTCACAGGTGACCGCAATCCCCTGCTGCTTGGCTACTCGGATCCAGTCCAGAGACTCCCGCGTCGAAAGATGCAGAATGTGGACTCTCCCGCCGGTGATACGGCTGAGAATGATGTCGCGCGCCACGTGCAACTCTTCGGCTGAGCGGCTCAGGCCGTGAAGACCGAGCCGGGTGGACACCGCTCCCTCGTTCATGCATCCTTCGGCCGACAGCGGCAGGTCCTCGCAATGATCCAGGACGGGAATGTCGAAGATCTTGGCGTATTCCAGGACTCGGCGCATGATCTGGCTGTTCTGAACCGGGTGTCCGTCGTCGGTAACGGCCACGATTCCCGCCTTGAACATCTCGCCGATCTCGGCCAACTCTTCTCCCCGAGAGCCTTTGGTAACAGCGCCCACCGGAAAGACATTCACCAGGGCCGCCTCCCGAGCTCGCTCCAGGATGAGTCGGGTGATCGCCTCGCAATCATTGACGGGCGTCGTGTTGGGCATGCAGACGATGCTGGTAAAGCCTCCGGCTGCAGCCGCTCGGCTTCCGGTGAGAATGGTCTCTTTGTCCTCGCGTCCTGGCTCGCGCAGGTGGACGTGCATATCCACGAATCCCGGTGCCACAATGCATCCGGCGACGTTGATCACGCCCCATGACTTCTTCGCCTGGATCTTTCCGATCCCGGCAATCCTTCCCTTCTCGATCAGGAGGTCGGCCTGCTTCTCAAGATCCTGTGCTGGATCGATGACGGTTCCCTGTTGGAGCAAAAGGCTCATGGCTCGGTTTCCTCGTCTGCGCCCAACAGGAGGTAGAGGATCGCCATGCGCACCGCGACCCCGTTGTTTACTTGCTCCAGGATGACAGAATCGGGCCCGTCGGCGAGATCCGGGTCGATCTCCACCCCTCGGTTGATCGGGCCCGGGTGCATCACGATCGCGTCGGGGCTTGCCCACTCCATCTTCTGCTCGCTCAAACCGTAGAGGTCGAAGTACTCCTTCACGGACGGATAGAAGACCTCGCTCTGCCGTTCCAATTGGGTGCGGAGCATCATGACCACGTCGGCCTGATCGATGGCCTCCTTCAAATGGTAGGTGACTCTCCCCCCCAGGTGCTCAAACTCAGGGGGAATCAGCGTGGGCGGCCCGCAGATCGAGACCCGGGCACCTGCCTTCGACAGCAGCATCGTGTTGGAGCGAGCCACGCGGCTATGTGCAATGTCCCCCACGATCGCGACGCTGAGGCCACTCAGGGACTCCTTGTGTTCAAGAATCGTGTAGGCATCCAGCAGGGCCTGAGTGGGATGTTCGTGCATCCCGTCCCCGGCATTGAGTATCGAGCAGTCGCGACAATAGTCCACCAGCATTCGCGGCGCCCCGGCGGCGGAGTGGCGCACCACGATAATATCGGGGTTCATCGACTCCAGATTTCGCGCGGTGTCGATCAGGGATTCCCCTTTTCCGACGCTGCTGGCCGAGACGTTGAGGTTCACGGCGTCGGCGCTGAGGCGCTTCGCCGCGATTTCGAAGGAAGAGCGAGTCCGGGTGGAGGACTCGAAAAAGAGGTTGATGACCGACTTGCCACGCAGTGTGGGGACCTTCTTTACCGCGCGGGTTGAAATCTCTTTGAAGCTCCGCGCCGTCCTGAGAATCAGCTCGATGTCCGCCAGCGGCATGTCCTCAATGCCGAGCAGATGCTTGCTGCTGAGAGAGTTTGGCGTCAAATTCGTCATCTCGAGATGGGCAATCCAATCCTCTCTCTGAGACCGCCGGTTTGCCGCAGACCGCTGAAAATGATTCTCGTGGTCGGAGGAGCCTCAGTGAGAATCAATCCGCGAGAATCAATCTGAGATCGTGGCCACAAAGACGCCTTCGGTCTCGTCAATGGGAGCAATCCTCACTTCGACCATTTCATTGTCAGCCGTGTCGATGACCCTACCCGTGTAGTCGGCTTGTATCGGGAGTTCGCGATGGCCCCGATCGACCAGCACTACCAGCTCGACCGTCTTGGGACGGCCGTAATCGCTGATGCTTTCAAGAGCCGCCCGGACAGTTCGCCCCGTGAAAAGAACATCGTCCACCAACAGGATCTCCCGCTCATTTACATCGAAGTCAAGGTGCGACTCTTCGACTACGGGTTGGGTGTCGACCAGCGAAAAATCATCGCGATAGAAATTAATGTCCAGTATGCCTAGTGGGAGCTCGACTCCTGTGCGCTCCTTGAGCTTTGCCTTCAAGCGCTCAGCAAGCGGTACCCCTCGACGACGAATGCCGATGAGGGCCATCCCATCCAGGTCTGGATGGTGTCCCAACACCTCCCCGCAGATGCGGGAAAGGATCTCGTCCACTTCGTCGTGGGTCATGACTCGTCGCGGCTGATTTGGATTCACGTCTGGCCCCCCGAATGCGCTGGCGATGATAGCATACGACCTATCCCCTGACCAGAGAGTTTGAAGAGGTCCGACTCGGGTCCCACGGCTGTGCTATTCTGTCGACCGATGAGCCACATCCTGGAGGCAGAGGTCGTCGAAAACGTCCAGCTCGCCGGTCCCAACTTCCTGCTTGCCGTCCGGGCTCCCGAGATTGCTGCAAACGTAAGACCGGGGCAGTTCGTCATGGCCGCCGTGGCAGACGGATTGTCGCTTCCCCATCCGCTACTGAAGCGGGCTCTGGCGGTGTTTTCCGTAGAGCCGGAGGAGGGACTGCCGTCTATCATTACACTGTTGGTCAAAGTCGTAGGAGACGGAACCCAGAGGCTGGCCTCGATGCTGCCCGATGAGCGGATGAACCTGATCGGCCCATTGGGGAATGGATTCAGCTCAACGGGTGCTCCGGACAGGGTTCATCTGCTCGCCGCAGGTGGCGTCGGGATCGCTTCCTTCTATCTTCTTGCGGAGGAACTGCGTCGCTCGGGACAGGACGTTCATCTGCTCTACGGCGCCAGGACTGCCCAGGATCTGGTTGGATTGGAGTACTTCGAGCGGCTTCGGATTCCGCTCTTGCTCACCACTGAGGATGGCAGCGCCGGCGTCAAGGGTTTGATCACCGGGGGGCTCGAGCAATACCTGCCGAAGTTCGCTGATCGAACATCTGTGCTCTACGCCTGCGGACCCGATCCGATGATGCAGGCGGTCTCGACCTTGGCCTCCCTTCGCCAGATCCCCTGTCAGATTTCGGTGGAGTCGAAGATGGCCTGCGGCTTCGGGGTCTGCCTGGGGTGTACGATTGAAACCGTCGAATCCTACCAGCTGGCTTGCAGCGATGGACCGGTATTCGATGCCGAGAAATTCATCTGGCAGGAAGGATGAGGCCCGGAAAACGGCGATGAATTGGAGTGAGAGCGCGCGCACGGAGAGCGGCCAATGACCGAGGAAGCCAGCCTGGAGGTCAACATTGGGGATCTTCGCCTGAAGAACCCAGTGCTGACCGCCTCCGGCACTTTCGGCTACGGCCTGGAGTTCACGCGATTCTTCGACATCTCCAAGTTGGGCGGATTCTGTACCAAAGGCCTCTCTCTGGAACCCATGCCGGGCAACGCCCCCGAGCGCATCGCCGAAACACCGGCGGGGATGCTCAATGCCATTGGACTGGAAAATGTAGGTACCGAGAAGTTCCTCAGCGAGAAGCTTCCAAGTCTGGAAGCCTATGACACCCATGTCATTGCCAATATCTTCGGAAAGACAATCGAAGAATTCATCGAAATCGCCGGGCGGCTCAATCCCTACCCCAAGGTCAGCGCCTACGAGCTGAATATCTCCTGTCCCAACATCGAGCAAGGAGGCATCGAGTTTGGTCACGACCGGGTCCAGACCGACCGTGTAGTCCGAGCGGTGAAGAGGGTTGCGGACAAACCAGTGTGGGTCAAACTCTCACCCAACGTAACCGACGTCAGCAGCTTCGCGCAAACTTGTGAGGAGGCGGGTGCGGACGCGGTCAGTCTGGTCAACACCTTCGTTGGCATGAGCGTCGATGTCCACCGGCGCCGAGCCGTTTTGTCCAACCGCACAGGAGGCCTTTCCGGACCCGCTATCCGCCCCTTGGCGGTACGCCTGGTCTACGAGGCGTCGCAGGCCGTGGAGATTCCAGTGATCGGTATCGGGGGTATCGGCACCGCTCAAGATGCCCTGGAATTCATGCTCGCCGGTGCCACGGCCATCCAGGTGGGAACCGCCAACTTTCACGACCCGCTCGCCTCAATCAAGATCGTCCAGGGGCTTCAGGACTACTGCCGTGAACACCAGATCACGGATATCAATCAGATCATCGCCTCGGTTTAGAGAACGATCAGCGATCGTCCATTGGCTAACCTGAAACTTGAATAGTGAACAGTGGTGAAGTGATCAGTGAACAGTACCGGAAACAGCTGCAGGCAACAGAGCCGCGAACGACTTGACTCGTTAGCAGTATGCCCCCCGTTTCGAGGAGAGAGCTGGACAACAGCAGAATCTCGCAGATCCTCAACCCCTCGCTCGCGCTTCAGGCTTCCATGGCTCGAGAAGTTTCTTTCATGTACGATCCGGCGGAGCCGGGGCCGGGCTAACCTGAAACCTCATTGGCAAACGTGGCTTCGGTCTCCAGACCGAAGTCTTGTTCTTTCGAGCCGGTGGCTCGATGCCCGGCGGCCAAAGCATGCTTCAGGGTGCTAAAATAATCCTATGATTCGAGTTTATTCCCTGCTCCTGCCGGCCCTGTTCCTGGGAATGGTGGCCGGACAACAGCTCAAGAAGCAGGTCGAAGTGTCCAGCTGTCACGCCTTCATCGACTACGAGAACATCTGGACAATCGAGATCGTTAGGACCCAGGGTGCCGAGCCCGTTCCCATCTTGAACATTATTACCTTCACAGCGGGAGAATGGGATCTTCGACCCGAGCAGGTCCACGTGTTCGACAAGGAAGGGTCTGAGGCGGAGGTGAAGCGCTTTTCGATCGATACCGGCGTCGCCAATGATCCCTATGACACCAAGTTTCTCAAGGTTCTGGGTAACAGCTTCATCGGCGTTGACCTCCTCGGCAAGTTCGAAGGTTTCGAAGAGTCGCCCCGCGTCGCCATCGACCTGGGTCATCTGCGCTTCGAGCTCAAGCCGGTGGATTGCATGATGTTTGAGGGGCTGGTCGGGCAGATCAACAACATCAACTTCAATAGTCCCGCTATCCAGGAAGACTTTGAAATCCTCAGGATCGAACACCTGGGCAAGAAGATACCCCGACCCAAGCCTGGATATTGGTAATCGAAGACCCCTGAGCAGAGTGTTCTAAGGCACCACAACCTGGACTCCCCGGCTGAAGACAGAGAAGCTCATAGGGAGATTTCCCACCAGCTCGCCGTCCATCTGAACCGGAACTGAAGGGTCGCCCGCAACCTCGACTCGCTGGACCTTGCGGTAGACCACATCCGAGTAGTCGAGGTGCGTTCTTGTGAGGACTCCCCACAGATAGCTCAGAAAGCGTGCTTTCTGGTTCGAGGTGAACAGGCAAACGTCGAGGCACTCCTCATACACACTGGCGTGAGGCGCCATCAGGAGGTGGCCTCCGTATAGCCGAGCATTGGCAACCACAGCGAAGCTGGCCTCCCACTCGGTCCCGTCCAGGGTCAACTGAAAACGCTCAAGGGGACAGTTCCGGAGCGCCGCCAATCCGGCCAACCAATAGGCTCCGATTCCAAGGGCCTTTTTCAGGCGCGGTGGCACTCTTGCTATCACGTGAGCGTCAAGCCCGATACCCGACATCAGGTGAAAATACCTCCCATTTCCCTCACCCAGATAAATACGCCGCGGGGTCCCGGCAGCCGCGACTGGCAGAGCGTCTTCCAGGCGCAAGGGAACGCCCAGTTCCCGCGCCAACACGTTGGCCGTGCCCGCCGGCAACAGCGCCACGGGAGTGTCCGAGGGAGCCGCAAGTCGAAAGGCCTGATGTAGGGTTCCGTCGCCCCCATACACGAGCAGCCGATCCTTGCCGGCCAGGTCCAACTGCCAATCCGAACGAGTGGGTTGTAGCGTCCCAGCAGAGTCGGGTTGGGGTTCGGATGGGGAGGCCGCATCGGAAGGCACACGGGTGCACACGGGCTCAGCCTGGATCCCATGCTGCCTCAGGCTCTGCAACAAGAGACGCAGACGTTTTTGAGAAAGGGGAAAGCGACCGGCTGCGGGATTGTAGAGGAGAACCGCCTCGGTCATGTTTTTTTCCGAGCCAACCGAGTCGTTCAGACGTTCACGCGGGGTTCTAGCTCAGGAGCCTAACGGGAGGCAACGACCCGCTTCATCTGGGGCTCCCGCTCCGGTATCGACTCCAGCCGCTCGAGCAGGGCATCCCGCACTGACTCGAAGGCCTTCCTATGCTTCGCCGGAAGAGGCTTCACGGGAAGGGAGGTCAGTCTTCGCGGGTTGAGATACTTTCCTCGCTTGTTCTGGACTCTGTAGTCCAGGTGCGGACCCGTGGACAAACCGGTGGATCCAACCTTGCCGATCGTATCGCCCTGTCGAACGTGAGCTCCACGCCGCACCTGGATCCTAGAGAGGTGGGCATAGCTGGTCATGAATCCGTTGGCGTGGCGTACCTTCACCATCTTCCCGTAGCCCCCATTGCGGCCCGCAAGAATGACCCTGCCTGCCCCTGCCGCCTTCACCGGGGTGCCGGCTGGAGCGCCGTAATCCACCCCTAGATGGGGCCGACGCTTCTTCAAGATGGGATGAAATCGGGAATAGGAGAAGCCGGAGGTGATTCGTGGATTATAACTGAAGGGAACCTTCAACAGGGCTTTCTTAACCGAGTTCCCTTCCCGGTCGAAATGTCCCTTCTTACCCGTTTCCGGATCCTCGAACAAGAACGCCTGGAACGGCTTGCCCTCATGCTCGAAGTGCACCGCTTCGATATCGCCATAGACGAAGAAATCTCTCTCCTTCTGGTACCTCTTCTTCATGATCAGCTTGACCGAATCGTTGGGCTGAATTTCGGTGAAGTTGATGTCCCAGGCAAAAATATGAAATAGGGTGTCCACCAACGTAGCCTTTTCCCCTTGAGAGATGAGCGTGTTCCAGAGGGAAGTCTGGATCTGCCCGTAGAACTCTTCCTCCACCAGTTCGAAAGGGTGTTGATGGCGGGAGGCAACATATCCGTCGGGCTCGGACGAGACCAGCAGATACTCTTCGTTGTCTATGTGATATTCCAGAGCTCGGAAGGACCCATCCAGGAACCGTTCAAGCACGATCCGGTTGCCAGCCTTGATCCGGTGCAGGTTGTAGACGGACTGGGTGTCTTCGATGAGGCGATAGATGTCGGGAGGACCGAATTCAAACCGGCTCAACACAGTGGCGAGCGTGGCGTTGCGCCGAATCGTATCTTCGACCCGAAGGGTCTTGGGCTCGGGTACCGTGGAAGCCTCAGCGTGCATCCAGGCGGTATTGAGGAGCGTATCTTCCGCCTTCTGCCCCGGGGTGAAGAACCACCAGGACAAGCAGAAAGCAGCAGAAAGGATTAGCGTTGGGACTGGAAACCAACGAAAGCTCACCCGATTCTTATCGGACCCCATTGTTAGTCCTTAGCCAGAGGGGCTCTCGCTCTGCGCCGGCTTGACCCGGTCCCGAGCCCCTTCCAGGTAGGTTTCGACAACGGCTGGAACCAGCCCATTCACCGACCCTCCCAGAGAGAACACCTCCTTGACCAGGCTCGAGCTCAAATAGGAATAGGCTCCCGCGGGCATCATGAAGATCGTCTCGATATCAGGTTGCATGGTACGGTTCATCAGTGCCATCTGGAGCTCGAACTCGTAATCGGTTACGGCTCGAATTCCCCGCAAAATCACACGCGCATCATTCTCGACCGCGTAGTTTACCAGGAGTCCGTCAAAGGTATCGACCTCGACGTTGTCCCAACTGCGGGTGGCTTCTTCCAGCATTTGGACCCGTTCATCTAAAGTGAACAAGGGCTCTTTGTCAAGATTCAGCAGGACTGCCACAATAACTCTGTCGAAGATGCTACTGCTGCGCTGCATGATATCCAGGTGCCCATTCGTGACCGGATCGAAGGAACCTGGATAGATTGCGGTCACCTCTTTCGCCATACGACTGCCGCCGCTATGGTACGGTACGCCGACGTAAAAAGACAACGGGGTGGGAAGGTCGCACGTCGGAAGCAGGAAGTCACAGGTCGCAAGTCTCAGGTCGCAGGTTCTGTTCTTCGGGAGATCGCAAAGCCCCATTTCAGCGGAGTTTGAGTCGAAAAGCCCTTGACTTTGGCCGAGAGTGTTCTCCGAAAAATGACCTGCGACCTGCGACCTGCGACCTGCGACCTGCGACCTGCGACCTGCGACCTGCGACCTGCGACCTGCGACCTGCGACCTGCGACCTGCGACCTGCGACCTGCGACCTGCGCGTTCAGACCTACCCACAGAGAAACAAGTCCCGATACAAGTGAAACAGGCGCTCCAGGTCCCGACGTGGAAGCCTTCCCTCTTCCAGGGCTCGATAGAGATCGTCCAGCCGCGCCTTCAGCTCACCTAGCCAAAGGGAGCGTTCTTCACTGGAGAGTCCGCCTGAGTGGAACCATCCGTCGGCCCAGTTCTGGACCAGGAGAAAACTCCGATACTGGGACGATGTGAGACGAGATCTTATCAGGGAGAGGAGGATCGCGGCGCGGTTGTGCTCTTGGCGAAAACGGTTCTGCATGCGGGTCCATCTCACGATTGAGGGGTTTGACAGCTTTGCGATCTGGCCCCTATAATCACTCAAGTTTATTTTCGATTTCCCACCAGGTTTTCTAACGTTTCAGATGACGTTCCTGCGAAGCGCTTTTGCGTCGTATGTTGGAACGCATCTGGCACGAGAAGCGAGCCGTTTTCCGCTCCATAGCCCTGAGGATGCTGCTCGATCCTTCCCGCGTCGACGACATCTTGCAGGAGGCCTTCGCCCACGTGCTGGCCTCGGGGAGGTCCTTTCCATCCGAGGCAGACGCCTATCGCTACATGAGGCGGGTGGTTTCCAATACGACCATCGACCACTACCGTGCCTCCAAGCGAGCAGTGGACCGCTTTTCGACGGAGACCATCTTCGTCTATTCGGAGCCTAGATCGAGCCAACCGGGCCCCCTGACAACCTTGCTCAAGAACGAATTTGCGAGGTCCAGATCCGAGCTCCTGGAAGAGGTGGCCAGAGCACTCACCGATCTTCCCCCGGATCAGCGTGAGGCGATTCTGCTGATCCTCGGACCGCGTCCACGGAAGCTCACGGAGATCTGTCGTGAGATGGGTGTGCCTTATAGCACTCTGAGGAGCCGTATGATCGCCGGACTGCAACGGATACGGAAGAAGCTGAAGGTCAAGGGGCTTTACCGGCCCTATCTCGAGCTTAAGCAAGGGGGATCACGCCGTCACGGCGCCTGACGAGATCAAGACTGGACGGACTGCAAACCGGGTACGACTTGGAAAAAGAGGAGCTGATTGTCCCCCACCTTCACCACCCGTGAAAGCGCGAGAGCTTCGGGCAAGGAGGGTATGGGGGTCTTCTTGAAGGTCTCGAGGATTATCTGGGTCTCCGCCTTCAAACAGGGTAGCCTGCTCACCCGATCGAGCAGTTTCTGGTGTCGCTTGAAGAGATAGGGCGGGTCCAGGAAGACGAAGTCCAGAGGCGGGGATTCCAGGTTTCTGAGAAGCGTAAAGACGTCTTTCTGCTGAACCTCCCAACCCTCATCAATACCGCAAAGTTGAAGATTCTTCTTGAGCAGCCGCATTGCGATGAACTCGCGATCGTTAAAGTTGATGAACGCGGCTCCGCGGCTGAGCGCTTCGATTCCCACGGCGCCGCTCCCGCAGAAGGCATCCAGCCAGACCGACCCAACCACCGATCTGCCAAGGACGTTGAAGAAGCACTCTCGCGCCCGGTCCGTAGTGGGACGAATCCCACCTCGGACGGTGGCCAGGCGGCGCCCTCGATACTTTCCGCTAATGATCCTCATTGGCACCCTCTCCACCGAGGGTCAGCCCACGACATAGAGGCCATAACGCTCCTTCCACTGGTCGATGAGCTGGTTTATCAACAACGCGGGCCGATCTGCCTCGGCCAACATCTCACGCAGAAGCTGCCTGGCTTCGATGGCTGCCAGCTCTAACGCCTCTCGGTCGCGAACGATGTTCCCGAAACGGAATTCGGGTAGGCCGGACTGTCGCGTACCCACAAACTCACCGGGGCCCCTGATTTCCAGGTCCTTCTCCGCTATCTTGAATCCGTCATTGGTTCTACGCATGATCTCGAGTCTCTGGTAAGCAGCCTCTGAGCGCGCCCCTTCGGTCATCAGAATGCAGATCCCGGGGTGCCTGCCCCGGCCAATTCTTCCCCTGAGCTGGTGCAATTGGGAAAGCCCGAACCGCTCGGCGTGCTCGATCGCCATGACGGAGGCGTTGGGCAAATCGATCCCTACCTCAACCACGGTGGTCGAAACCAGGACCTGGATGCGGCCTTCCCGCAATCCACCCATCAACTCTTCCTTCTCGTCCGACTTGAGCCGCCCATGAATGAGTCCGACCTTGAACTCCCGAAATACCTCCTGCTGCAGGTGCTCAGCCATGGCCGTGGCAGCTCGGAGGTCAAGCTTCTGCGACTCGTCGATCAGCGGATAGACGATAAAGGCCTGGCGCTGCCTCTTCAGCTCGCTCCGGATCAAATTGTAGACCTCCTGGCGGCTTCGCTCTGACTTGATTACGGTGCGCACAGGCTGACGGCCGGGCGGCATCTCATCCAGCACGGACAGATCCAGGTCTCCGTAGACGGTGAGCGCCAGACTCCGGGGTATCGGCGTCGCGGTCATGACGAGCGTGTCCGGACGCCCCCCTTTGGCCATTAGCCGGGACCTCTGTAGGACTCCAAAGCGGTGCTGCTCATCGATGACCACCAAAGCAAGATCCTTGAACTCCACCTGCTGCTCGATCAAGGCGTGGGTTCCGATGACCAGATCAACCTCGCCCGATTCAATTCGAGCCAGGATTGCCTTGCGCTTCTTACCCTTGACTCGACTCGTCAGAAGGACCACTTCGTAGGAGGTATTCTCCAGGTCGCTCTGAAAAGTCTGGAAGTGCTGTTCTGCCAGGATCTCGGTCGGAGCCATCAGGGCAGTCTGATGGCCGTTCTCAATACCCACTACGATGGCCTGTAAAGCTACAATCGTTTTACCGGAACCTACATCACCGTGAAGCAGGCGGCTCATCACTTTGGTGCTGCAAAGGTCGTCGACGATTTCCTTGAGCACCCGCTTTTGAGCGCGGCTGGGGCGGAAGGGGAGCACCGACTTCAAAGCCTGTCGGAGTCGGTCGCCCGTCTGCATGACCCGAGTCTTGGGCAAGACCTCTCGCTGTCTCTTGATCAGTTGAAGGCCCGTCTGGAAAAGAAAGAACTCCTCGAAGATCAAGCGGCGGTGAGCCTCAGTTTGGTTTGATTCAAGACGCTGCCAGAATGACTCCCGCGTTTCGCCCGGAGGCACTGTTGGGAAGTGAATCTCCTGCAGGGCCGAAAGTCGGTCCAGGAAGCCATGCTTCTGTCTCAGGCTTAGGGGGAGAGGATCTGTGACTTCCGACCCCAGGTCAGCGAGCAGCCTGAAAAGAATGCCTCGCAGCATCCTAGTCGTGAGTTTTCCAAGCCGGCGATAGATGGGGACAATCCTTCCACCGTGGATCTTCGCATCGGACGCCGAGTCAATGAGCTCCCACTCTGGATTGATCAGCGCAAGGTCCATGGAATAGTCATCGCGGCGAGGGACCCCAAACAAGATCAGCCGCTGGCCCTTGCGTAGAACGCGACTCAGATAGGACTGGTTGAAAAACTTCACCGAGAGCGAACCGGAGGAGTCCCGAATCATGATCTCGAAGATCTTCACCCCCTTCATGGGAGTCGTGTAGTCACCCGTAACCAGAATCTCCCCCTCCACCAGAGCCTCTTCTCCAGCCGCCATATCGCTGACTTTCTTGTAGTTGGAGCGGTCCTCGTAGCGGAACGGTTTGTAGCTCAGAAGATCTTCGACGGTGCGGATCCCAGCCTGCGCAAACATCTCGGCTCGGGCAGGCCCGACTCCTTTCACGAATTGCACCGAGGTGTCCAGTTGAACTGCCATTGCTTCGGAAGGCTGCGGGCCTTTTCCTGGCGGACAAGCCGAACGCCAAATCCCTACGACCAGGAAGTCATTCCAGATGGCCCAAACTATGATCTTATCAGTCCCAGAGACTCACGAGCAGACGGATTTCGGTGGAACCTACGGTGCGACCACTCACCGGCCTGGATCATTCAGGAAGAAACTTTGGTCGGGGATAGGGGAGATTCTGCGGTTGTCCAGCTCGCTCCCGCCTTCGTCGTCCTCGACAGCCGGAACTGGGGTTCCTATTGCTGAACGGTCAAGTCGTTCGCGGCTCTGCCGGACCTGGCTTCGCAATACTGGCAGTCTGTTCGTGCACGGCAACACCTCTTTTCCGGCACTGTTCACTGCGCTACTGCTCACTTTTCAAGTTTCATACAAATTTCAGACTAGTGGGGCCCCCAGGGAGGCTGACCCCATTCGAGAAAGAAACTTGTGTACGAACGGTGAACGTCAAAGTGAGTCGTCCTCCGGCCTTCGAAATTCGCCAGTTCGATATTCTGCGGTTCAACATTTCCACCGGTTGCCTTTTCCAAAGCAAAGGCTAAATCACGAACCGCAGAACACCGAACATGCGAACGCCGAAGTGAAGGCAATACCTATCAAGTTTCAGACTAGGAAGCGAGGCAGGCCCCGGCCGCGACTATGTTAAGATGTCTTTGTGCGCCACGTTTTGATCGTCCTTCTTCTGATCGGTGCTTCTTGCGGTAAAAGCCTTGAGAAGCAGGTCCAAGACGGGGTCCGCATATTCGATACTGCGGAGTTCTCGAAGAAGCAGGTCAAAGTAGATGAGATCAAATACATGGGAAGCCACGCCGTTGCTACAGTGACAGTCAAGACGGCGGTCAAGATGATCAAGCAGGACGGCCAATGGGTGATCGATGAGGTACGCATCGGAGATCGCCGCTGGGAAAAGGCTGAGTTCATCATCGCAGTGCTGAACGAAAAGAGAACGGCCCGCACGCGTTCCGATCTGAATACGCTTTCCTCGGGAATCAGCCAATACAGGAACCAGCACTCGAGACTACCCAGGGCGAAGAACTTCGAAGAACTGGTCGATACCCTGGCCCCTGACTACCTGGAACAACTGAAGCGTCTAGACGCCTGGTCGAACCCCTTTTCCTATAGGGCATTATCTGTCTCGGAGTACGATCTCCGTTCGGCAGGGCCCGATGGCAAAATAGATACTGCAGACGATTTGATACCTGGAGACCAGTAATGCGGAAAAACGCAAGCATCTTGCTCACCCTGCTCGGGATCAGCATGATGGCCTTCGTATGCTACAACCTCTACCACTCCGTCCCCGGCCGGCTGGGCTGGGAGCTCGACTACGAGGACGCTTTAGGCGAAGCACAGTCGAGGGAACAGTTGGTTCTCGCTTACCTTTACACGGACTGGTGTTCCTACTGCAAGAAAATGGACTCCGAGACCTTCCGCGACTCCGAGCTGATCGACGCAATGTCGGACAACTATGTCTGGCTCAGACTGAACGCCGAGACGCAGGAAGATGGCGTCCGCTTGCAGAGAAAATTCGGTATCAGGGCCTACCCCTGCACCATCATCATGGACCAGAACGGTGCCGAGTTGGACCGGATCGAGGGTTACGTTCCCGTCGGACGTTTCAAAGAGGCCGTTGAAAACGCCTCGAAGGCGCGTGACGTAGCCAGCCGCGAGGTCTGTGATTCAGCCACAGGCTGTGCCTGATGAAGGGACGTCCCGCCCGCTGAAGCGGGGGACGCTTCACGGGAGTTTCAATCCAGAAGGTGCCCCAGCTTCTCTTTTTTGGTTCTCAGATACTTTTCTGAGATTGGCGAGGGCTCGACAACCAACGGAATTCGGGCCACCACCTCCAACCCTTCCTCCTCCAGCTCACGAATCTTTTCCGGATTGTTTGACATCAGCCGAATGCGGCTGATTCCGAGCGATTTCAGAATCTCCGCGCAAAAGCGATAGGATCGGAGATCGGCCGCGAACCCCAGCTTGGCATTGGCCTCAACGGTATCGACTCCTTGATCCTGGAGCTCGTAGGCACGCAGTTTGTTCATCAGCCCAATGCCGCGGCCCTCCTGCATTTGATAGACAAGCACACCGCTCTGAGAGGCCGCAATTCGCTCCAGGGCCCGCTCCAGTTGGTCTCCACAATCACAGCGAAGCGATCTGAAGATATCGCCTGTCAGACACTGCGAATGAATGCGTACCAGGGGTGGATTCTCGTTCTCCAACGGTCCTTTTACCACGGCCACAATCTGCTCACCATCTCTATCATTCTCGAAGCCGTAGACCTCGAAATCACCGTACTGGGTCGGGAGCCTTGCCTGGGGCACGCCGGTTCGAGCCACCTCCATGCGGCCAGTATAGCACGCGAGCTGAGCGCGCCGGATCATGGAACGGGAGCCCACTCGGAGTAAGAACCGCTCCCTCCCTCCCCTGGCTTTTGGGGTTGCCGATAAGATCAGAAACCTCCAGAATTAGTCCAGATCAGTCTTCACCTGTAGGCAGAAACGAGTTGGGCTAGGAGTCTGCGCTCGAAGTGCAGGCTGAACCCGACAGACGAACTCATGGACATCGATCTCGAGATCACCGCTCCAGGAACACGAGAGAAACGTCGGCGCGTTCTCTGGCTGCAGCGGGCACTGCTGGGCGTGTTGGCCTATCTGACCTTTCTCCAGGACCCGATTCGAGGATTCGGCCTGGACGAAGTAGGCGTGATCGGCCTGGCTGCCGTGACCCTCCTGATTTCCTTCTTGCCCCTCAACTACTTTGCCGGCTCGAGGCTGGACCTTGGTTTGCTTCTTTGCAACCTCTCCGCCACCGGAATCCCGGTCCTCCTCACACCAGAAAGCGCTCCAGGTCCCTCCTTTTTTCTGGGTGCGCTCCTGGTCGTAGCTGTCGCCGCCCATGACTCAACAGCGGTGATCCTGGCCTTCTCGTCTACCTCTACCCTCTATGGCTGGGCCCTCTACGCTTCACAGCAGCCGCAACCTGCACAGATGCTGCTGCAGCACCTCCCTTTCTTCTTTCTGATGTTCCTCTCCTACCTTCTTCTTCGGAATCTTCTGCGGGAGGAGCGGGAGAAGCTTCAAGCCGAGACGGTCTCCAGCATCGATCTCCCCGAGTTTGGGAAGGCCCTAGCCAACTCGCAGGATCTTGAGATTCTCTACACCCGGATTCCCCGCCTCATCAAGTCTGCGATGGGCGCCGACGCCTGCGAGTTGTTGACGGTTGAAGGGGGGCGCATTTCTCGCCGCATATTCCAAAGCGATTCTAGACCTGAGCTGCCAGAAATCGAGATAAGCCAGAGCATTCACGCAAATAGTTTCCAAACGTCCCAGGTATATGTCGCCCACGACTTTGCGCGGAATCCCGATTTCAACACAAAAGCAGACTGCTCGGCGTATAAGTACTCTCAATACATGGCCAAATCCTGGAAGGAGGGATCTAACAGTTCTGGAGTACTGGCTCTCTTCTCCAGAGAGCCCACTCCACCGATCGAGAGTGAGATGAAGAAGTTTCAGTTCCTCGTCGATCACTCGGTCTTGGCTCTACAGTATGTCCAACTGCTGGAGAAAACGGAGCTCCAGGCACGCACCGATGGACTCACTGAAGTCGCCAACTACCGTCATTTCTTCGAGAGGCTGGAGGAGGAGTTTTCCCGGGCCCGCCGACACAGTTACCACTTGAGCGTCGTCATGATCGATGTCGACCAATTCAAGCGTCTCAACGACACGAACGGCCACCCCCAGGGAGATAAGATCCTTCGAGAGCTGGCCAATCTGTTGGAGACAAACACCCGTCGGATGGATCTGGTGGCCCGCTGGGGAGGCGATGAGTTTGCCATCATCCTGCCGGAGACAAACTACTTCCAGACCAAAAGGACCTGTCAACGGATTCTCGATAGCGTCCGAGCCCTGGCGGAGACTTCCCTCCCTCACTTTTCGGTCAGCATTGGAAGCTCTACTTTTCCCCAGAATGGCAACACGCTTTCTGCTTTGCTCCAGCTTGCAGACCAGTCTCTTTACCAGGCCAAGTCCCAAGGTCGGGATCGGGCTTGTCACTATTCCGAGATGGAAGCAAGCCTTACTCGGGGGAGGACCAGCGCTTGACCCGCGCTAGATTAAGACCCAGGAGATCGAGAGCCCGTCCCGCTCCGTGATCCACGATGTCCAGGGCAGACTCCGGCCGTTGATAGAACGACGGTATCGGTGGGGCCACGGTCGCCCCCATTTCGGCGACTTCGACCATGCGCCGGAGATGACCTAGATGAAGGGGAGATTCGCGCACCAACAGCACCAGGGGACGCTTTTCCTTCAAAGTGACGTCCGCTGCCCGGGCCAACAGGTCCTTCGTAATCGAAGACGCGATACAGGCGAGAGTATTGATGGAACAGGGTGCGACAATCATTCCCATGGTCTGAAAAGATCCGCTGGAGATGGCCGCCGCCATGTCCCCTTTAGGGTAAAAGACATCGGCCAGATCGCGCACCTGTTGCATCGTGTACTCCGTCTCGAGATCAACGGTCCGCTCCACGGTCGCGGTACACACCAGATGAGTCTCGACTTCCGGAACTTCACGGAGCATTTCCAGAATCCGAATGCCATAGATCGGAGCGGAGGCCCCGGAGATGCCTACTATCAATCGCTTCAGTTTCATATGCTCTCTTCCGGGTACCTCACCACGCGCGCATCACCACGCGCGCATTCTATGAGGGGAGCTCTAACCTGTCAACGAACGGCGGTGCGGCCCTCTGCGGACCGGGATGATGGAAACCAGATATGCCAGATGAACATGAGCGCCTGCAGGGCGAAATCGTCGAGTGCCAGATTTGCCCCCGCCTTGCCGCCTACCGCCAGCAGGTTGCAAGCAAGAAGAGACGAGCCTACTTGGATTGGGACTACTGGGGAAAGGCTGTGCCCTCGCTGGGGACGCCGGATGCTCGTCTACTAATCGTGGGACTTGCTCCCGGTGCGCACGGCTCCAACCGGACCGGGCGCATGTTCACTGGGGACAAGAGTGGCGACCTGCTCTTCGATACCCTCTGGCGCTTCGGCTTCTGCAATCAGCCAACCAGCCTTCACCGAGAGGATGGACTCAGGTTGAAGGAGACCTACATCACGGCTGCCCTTCACTGTGTCCCGCCTCAGAATCGGCCGGCCACGGACGAGCTGGTCAACTGCCGTAGCTATTTGAAAAGAGAGTTACAGCTACTGACGAAGGTAAGAGTTGTGGTGGCGCTTGGAAGCGTAGGCTGGCGAAGCCTACTTCTGGGGCTGCGGGAGCTTGGGCTCTCAGTACCGCGTCCGCTTCCCGCCTTCGGACACCTCGCCTCTTACGAGATTGCTGACAAGATCACTTTGATTGGCTGCTACCACCCCAGCCAACAGAACACGCAGACCGGAAGACTAACGCCGGAAATGTTTTCAGCCGTCTTCGCGAAAGCTCGAGAGCTGCTCTTCAATAGTGAGCAGTGAGGCATTGAGCAGTACCGGAACGGAACCGTAACATAGTGCTTCGGCTTGGTACCTGGGAATTGGAAGGTCTTTGGGATTGGGTAGCCTGAGACTTGGGACTTATTCCGCCCGGATCTCTTCGATCTTTTTTTCCATGCGTTCGGTGAGACGCCTTCTTTCTTCGGCGACCTGGGCTCGGATCTTCTCGACCTCTTCGAAAGCCCCTGCCTCGACGACTTGCTTCAACTTCGACTCGGAATTGATCTCCGCCTCGGCGATCCGAGCTTGGTACTTGCGACGGAGTTCGGCAATAGCCTCTTTCTTCTCCTCAGTCAGCTCAGCAACGGTAAACTCCTCTTGCTGCTCCAGCTTCTCCAGGGTAATCTCCCAAGCAGACTTGAGCTCATCAGCCATGAGTATTTCTCCGATTTCAAATGACCCAAACGGGATCAAGGTTATCCACACCCTGGCAAACCCGAACCCAGGCACGCCGCCAGAGCATGAGTGACACTCTATTCTTCTTCGTAGATCGTATCGGCGAAGGTCCGGCCCGCAGGAATCATCGGCAAGACATGTTCCGTATAGGGGATGACAACGTCTAGAACATAAGGCTTCTCGGAAGCCAGCATCTCGTCGAGAGCATCGGAGACTTCCTGTTTCTTCGTGATCCTCGCAGCAGGGACACCGAACCCAGTGGCCAGACCGACGAAATCAGGATAGATATTGTCCGAATCGTGGGGATCGCCGATGAAGGTGTGGGCACGATTGCTGGCGTAGAAGCGGTCCTCCCACTGAACAACCATCCCCAGGTGCTGGTTGTTCAGCACCAGTGCCTTGACGGGAATCGATTCCGAATAAGCCGTCGCCAGCTCCTGGATATTCATGATGAAGCTACCATCGCCATCGATGTCGATGACCGGCCAGTCGGGACAGCCAAGCTTTGCGCCGAGCGCAGCTGGATATCCGAAGCCCATGGCCCCCAGTCCGGCCGAGGTGATCATGGTCCGGGGGTAGAAAAACTTGAAATACTGCGCCGCCCACATCTGGTGTTGCCCGACACCGGTCGTAATGATGGCCTTCCCCTGGGTCTTTTCGGAGAGCAGCTGCAGCAGGTACTGCGGCATGATGCTGTCTCCCTCAGCGCGGTAGCGGAAAGGCTTCTCCCGCTTGACGTTCCGGAGCTCGTTGATCCAGATCGAGTGATCGCTGGAACCCAGATCCATCTCGTTCAATCGGCCCAGGAGGGTTCGAACATCGCTAGTAACGGGAACCTGAGCCTTCTTGATCTTGTTGATCTCGGAGGCATCGATGTCGACATGGACGATGGTACCGTGTTTGGCGAATTCCTCGGCCTTCCCGGTGACTCGATCATCAAAACGGACCCCCAGAGCAAGCAGAAGATCCGCACCGTTGACCGCATAGTTCGCGTAAACGGCTCCATGCATCCCCAGCATGTCGAAGCAGAGAGGATGGTCGGCGGGAAATCCTCCCAGACCCAAGACCGTCATGACGACGGGAATCCCCGTCTTCTCGGCGAACTGGAGCAGTTCCTTGGAACCATTGCTCGCGATGATGCCGTTCCCGGCATAGATAACCGGCTTCTTCGAGCCCTTGATCGCCGCGACGATCTGAAGCAATTCCCGTTCCCGCGGGATCAATTGGGGCCGGTAGCTTCGGCGATTCACCTCGGTCGGCCACTGGGGAACACATTCGGCCTGCTGAACATCTTTAGGGATGTCCACCAACACCGGACCGGGCCGCCCGCTCGAAGCGATGTAGAAGGCTTCCTTGATGATGTAAGGCAGATCTTCCACACGCTGCACCAGATAGTTGTGCTTGGTTATAGGCCGAGTTATCCCAATGATATCGGTCTCTTGAAAAGCATCCTTGCCAATCATGGCCTGCGGGACCTGCCCCGTGATGGCCACCACAGGAACTGAATCTAGCTTCGCATCCGCGATGCCGGTCACCAGGTTGGTGGCGCCTGGACCGGAGGTCGCCAATGCCACTCCGACCCTCCCGCTAGCCTTGGCATAGCCCTCCGCCATGAAGATCGCGCCCTGCTCATGACGGGGCAGGATGACCCGGATGGACCGTTCCACTCCAGAGCGCGTCAGCGATTGATGGATCTCCATCGAAGCCCCGCCGGGATACCCGAAGACGATCTCGACATTCTCCCGAGCCAGAGCCTCCACCAGGATGTCAGATCCGGACATTACGCCCAACTGCTCTTCTGGGGACGTTGCAGAAAGCTGAACTGTCATAGTACTGTCCACCGGTTCCCTCGCCGCGGCATCGGATACCCTGCAAAATGCCTGCGAGAGACCGCGATTGTACCACGTGACCGCATTTGTGAAATGTGGCGCTAAGCTGAAACTCCATTGGGCAGACGTAGCTTTGGGCTCCAGGCCGAAGTCTTCTTCCTTCGAGCCTTTAGCTCGATGCACGGCGGCCTGGAGGCCACCGCTACTCCCGAACCCAAAGTTTCATTCTTGAATCTGGTTATGCACTTAACTCCGGAAAAAGTCACCACCACCTAGTAAAAAAGGTGAGAGACAGGAGGTGAGTGGATGTACGAAAAGATGAATTTGTTGGAGTTTCAAGAGCGTTTTGCCACAGAAGAAGCTTGTCTGAGTTACCTGATGCAGAAACGCTGGCCGGAAGGATTTGTCTGTCCCCGTTGTGGGGGTCAAGGAGGCTACTGGTTGCAGCACCGGCGATTGATGGAGTGTCGCCAATGCCGGTATCAGGCTTCTTCCACCGCCGGGACGATTTTCCACAAGACGCGGGTGCCCCTGAGATATTGGTTTTGGACCATCTTCTTGATGAGCCGTTGCAAAGCGGGCTACTCGATGAAGGGACTGCAGAAGCTGCTGGGAATCGGAAGCTATCGGACGGTCTGGATGATGGGACATAAGATCCGACAAGCCATGGCCAAACGTAATGACTGCTACCAATTAAGTCACCTGGTGGAGCTGGATGACTCTTTCTTTGGAGGCCGACGACGAGGGAGAAATCGTCGGGGTCGCAAGCGAGGACGAGGGACCGAAGGCAAGGCCAAAGTTCTGGCCGCGGTGGAGATAACGAAAGCCGGGGGGCCGAGGTTTCTAAGTCTGGATGTGGTCGATGACATAACCAGCGACAATGTGAAGCGGGTCGCCTGGGCGAGGATCGACCCCGGAGCTCAGATCCGAAGCGACGCCTATCACGCGTTTGTCGGTTTAGCTCAAGCCGGCTACCAGCATGAACGCGTCCGGCTCGAGTGGGTGGGGATGGGTTTTGAACAGTTCCCATGGGTTCACACCCTCATTTCCAACTGCAAGACTCAGCTCCAAGGGACTCAGAAAGCGGTCAGCCTCAAGCACCTTCAACGTTACCTGGCTGAGTTTTGTTACCGTTTCAATCGTCGTTTCTGGGAATCCGAGCTCTTCGACCGTCTCCTGACAGCCTGTTCGCTCTATCCCACCGTCACCTATCCGGAGTTAAGTGCATAACCAGATTCTTGAATGGGGCCAGCACCGCTGGGGGGCCCACTAACCTGAAACTTCAACGTGGCTTCGGGGCCCTGCTTGTATTCCAGCCGCCCTGAGTGGTAGAAAAGGAGCTCAATCTGGCTCAATGCTTGACTGCGGAGATCCAGCTCCGAGAAGTGGTGCGGGATCGAATATGCGCTTAAAGGACAAGGTCGCAATCGTTACAGGAGCGGCAGCCGGCATCGGCGAGGTTTCGGCCCGCTTGTTCGCTTCCGAAGGCGCCCGCGTGGTCGCCAGCGATCGGGATGCCGTCACGGTGGCAAAGGTCTCCTCCGAGATTCGCGAGCAAGGACACGAGTGTCGGGAGCGAGTCTGCGATGTGACCTCTTCCGATCAGTGCAAAGATGTCGTTGACTGGACGCTCGACCAGTTCGGACGTATCGATGTCTTGTTCAACAACGCCGGATTCGTCCACCAGGGAACGCTGCTGGAGGCGCCGGAAGAGGACTGGGACAACGCCCTTAACACCAATGTCAAAAGCATGTTCTGGATGTGCAAGTTCGCAATTCCGTCCATGCGAACCCAAAAGTCAGGAAGCGTCATCAACACCGCCTCCGTCGCGGGATTCATGGGAGTCGTCAACCGAGGCGTCTACAGCGTGTCGAAAGCCGCCGTAGTTGGATTGACCAAGAGCCTGGCAGTCGATCTGGTCTCGGACCGGGTCCGCGTCAATTGTATCTGTCCGGCCACTGTCGACACGCCGTCACTGCAGGCACGAATCGCTGCGGCAGACGATCCCGTAAAGGCTCGAGAAGACTTCATTGCTCGCCAGCCAATGGGGCGCATCAGCCGACCCGAGGAGATCGCCGCCCTGGCCCTATACCTTGCCTCGGATGAGTCGGCGTTCATGACTGGCCAGGCTGTCGTCATCGATGGCGGAATGAAACTCTAACGGTCTCTTGGTCTTATCCTCCTGGCAGCATAAGCGCCCTCGAAAGGGAGAGAAACAGTGTCAGAAAAAACGCGTCCATTCTTCCTCGCCGTCATCCTCGTCGGTCTGATCTATTCGTCCTGTAATCTGGGAGAGGTTCGGCAGCCGTACGGAATCCAGGAGCGAGAGCTCTGGACCACATCGCGGATCCAGGGATCACCGGTGCCACCGCCCCCCTACACCACCGAGATCGCCTTTCCGAATCTCAAGTTCGATCAACCCCTGGAAATGGTGGTGGTGCCGGGTACCAACCGGCTTGCCATCGCCGAGCGTCTGGGCAAGATCTACACCTTCGAAAACCGGTCTGAGGTCGCTGAAGCGCAGCTTCTGGTTGACCTTGGCAGAACCGTCTACGGGCTGGCTTTTCATCCAAAGTTCCGTGAGAACGGCTACTTCTTCGCCGCCTCGGTCGACGACCCCCTCAAGGGAACGCCGGAAGGCAGCCGAATATCGCGATACACGGCTACTCCAGACTCATTCCGGGCCGATCTTCAATCCGAAAAAGTGATTCTGAAGTGGCCTTCGGGTGGACACAATGGCGGCTGCATTCGTTTCGGACCCGATGGCAAGCTCTACATCGCCACCGGAGACGGCAGCGGAATCGCCGATCAGCGCGAAACTGGCCAGGACGTAAGCGACCTGCTGGGATCCATTCTCAGAATCGATGTCGACCAGCAGGGGCGAAACCAGCCCTACGGGATCCCCAGAGATAATCCATTTGTCGGAAGTCCTGGAGCGCGCCCCGAAATCTGGGCGTACGGACTACGTCAGGCCTGGAGATTCAGCTTCGATTCCGCCAGCGGCGAGCTCTGGGCCGGTGAAGTGGGACAGGATCTCTGGGAGATGGTCCTCCTGATCCAGAAAGGGGGCAACTACGGTTGGAGTGTCCAGGAGGGAGCTCATCCCTTCCGCCCGGAGCGTCCTCTGGGACCCACTCCGCTGCTCGCCGCCGTCACTGAGCACTCCCACACCGATTTCAGGTCTGTTACCGGGGGCTACGTCTACCACGGGAAGCGCCTCGGCGAGCTGAAGGACGGCTATATCTATGGCGACTACGATACCGGCAAGATCTGGCTCCTGCGCTACCAGGACGACACCATCACTGAGCACCGGGAACTGGCCGATACCCTGCTGCGAATCGTGGCCTTCGGCGAGGACACCAACGGAGAGCTCTTTCTGGTCGATTTCATCAGCGGCGCAATCCATCGCCTGCTGCCCAATCCCGACAAGGCGCAGGAAACACCGGAATTTCCTACTAAGTTGAGCGAGACGGGTCTGTTTGCCTCGACCAAAGATCTTAAGCCAGCAGCCGGCTTGATCCCCTACACAGTCAACGCTCCGCTCTGGTCCGACCATGGCCACAAAGACCGCTTTCTCGCGCTTCCCGGCGATTCCCAGATCGAGTACAATACGGCTGTCTACCCTCAGCCGGCGCCGGGTGTCCCGCCGGGTTGGAAGTTTCCGGACAACACCGTACTCGTCAAAACCTTTTCGCTCGAAATGGAAACCGGCAACGAGGCCAGCCGCCGCAGGCTCGAAACCAGAATCCTGCACCACGAGCGCATCCCTGGAACCGATGAGATCGGAGCTCAGGTCTGGAGGGGTTATGTCTACGAATGGAACGATGAACAGACAGAAGCCTTTCTGCTGGCGGCTGAAGGCCGCAATCGCAGTTTCACCGTAAAGGACTCAGCGGCTCCTGGGGGAGAGAGGGAGCAGACCTGGCGATTTCCCAGCCGAACGGAATGCACTCTCTGTCACAACACAGCCGCCAAGTACGTTCTGGGCGTCAACACGCTTCAAATGAACAAAGATCACGACTACGACGGCGTCATTGCCAATCAGCTGGAGACCCTTGAACATCTGGGCATTTTTGCGGAGTCCCTCCCTGCCCCTGCAGAGAAGCAGGACAGACTCGTGGACTACCGTAAGCCAGAGGAAGACCTCAACCTCCGAGCTCGCTCCTACCTGCACGCCAACTGTGCCCACTGTCACGTCAAGTGGGGTGGAGGCAATGCCGAGTTTCAACTCGTCGGCACCATGACTCTCGAAGAAACCGGAACCGCTGGCGTCCCTCCCGGACACGGCAGCTTCAACCTTGAGGATCCCGAGCTCATCTTGCCTGGCCACCCCGAGCGTTCCCTGATTCACTACCGCATGAAAAAGCTGGGCCTGGGCCGGATGCCCCACATAGCATCGAACGTAGTCGACGACCAGGGAGCGGACTTGATCGAAGAGTGGATCAAGCAGTTACAGGCCCTCTGATCTTAGGTTCGGCTGAGAGTTCCGTATAAGGCACAAGAAAGTGCCAAGGTACAAGATACAAACAAATTCCAAATCACAAGCACCAAGTTCCAAAAAGAGCTAAGAGAGCACCACATAGCGCTTTGATGCTTAGAATTTGAGATTTGTTTGTATCTTGTATCTTGCGATTTCTTAAGAGCTACCTTTTGAATCACAAGTAGAGTAAGTTCTTCCCTGCCATGCCTCGCTTTCGTCTTGCTTCCCTTCTTCCGGGACTCGCGCTGCTGGTCCTTGGCTTCCTCTTCCTCCTGGACCCGATACTCTGCGCCGACATCCCTCTTCCCACGCCCCGGGAGCACTACGCCTCTCCTGATCCCTCCGCTGAGAGTCTGCTTCGCCTGGCAGCATCGATCGGAGAACTTGATCCGTCTCAGCAGCTCCGAATCCTGGGATTGCTTCAGGTCCAGCCGGGCTCCGCAGATGGGAAGGATCCCTCCATCGACGAGTTGCTGGGGATTCTCAAGAGCATCAATTGGGAGAAACATCGAGCCGACGTCCTGGAGTTGTTCCTACACCGCTCCCGGGTACTGGACATCATTCCAGCAGAATCCAAAGACTGGCTGCCCATCGTCCACGATTCCCTCCTGTTCTTCCTGCATCACCTCGATGAAAAACGGCTGGTGCAACGTCTCTTCGATCAGGCCAGGCTGCCGACCGAAGCCGATCGGGGAAAATACCTCCTCGGCTTTCTTTCCCAGATGCCGACACTGCAGAAGATCGGTCAGATTCTGGCGAGAAACCCCTCCATTCCCGGCGACCTCCGAGCAGCCCTACAGGTCCTCGAGAACAGTCTGAGGACCACTCATGCCAGTGACTTGACCCGCTTTACCCTGGAGGAAATTGGGGAGGAAACCGCCAAGAAGTACCAAATCGAGTTTTCGGATCAAGTTCTGGCAGAAGCGACGGTGGGTGCCGTTATTCGCTGCAGCCTGGTTCTGCCTGGAGAAGAAAAGCGCACCGAGGCGGTGGTCAAGATCATCAAGCCTCAGGCTGTTTCGGCGATGCAAGAGGAACTGGCCATCTTCGATGAGCTCACTCAGTATTTTGCGGCTCATCGTCAGACCTATGAGATTGGGGCGATTCCTATTTCGGAGACCTTCGAAAACGTCAGAGAGGCTCTCTCCAAGGAGATCGTAATCGTCGAGGAACAAAAGAATCTGGCAAGGGCGGGACATTACTATCGAGGTAACCGGAGGGTGCTGGTACCGAAGCTCTACCCGCTGTCGACCGATCGCGTCACCTTCATGGAGTTCGTCCGCGGCGAGAAAGTTGCGAGCGCCTTTGACGGAAACACCCGATCACGAGCAAAACTGGCCCGCAGGTTGTTGGATCTACTGGCTGTCGACGTGCTTCTGGCCCGGACCGATGAAGCCCTTTTCCACGGAGATCCTCACTCCGGAAATGTCTTCCACGTTCTCGACGACCCTGCAGATCCCTTCCGCCTGGCGCTACTCGACTGGGGGCTGAGCGGTAACCTTCCACGCTCACAGCGAGAGGCGTTGATGCAGCTGTTCCTGGGCATCTTCTTGAAAGATCCAAAGCGACTGCGCAATCACGTCGGGGCCCTGATCGAAGGAGACTCCTGGAAAACCGAATCCGGACAGAAAAAGGTCCGTCATCTAGTGAAACAGACTTTGACCGAGGTGAAGAGAGGGAGTGCGTTCGACGTACTAGGGGAACTGATGAAGAATTTGGGCCGGGCAAGCTACAAGATCCGCTTTAGCCTGGGGCTCTTCATCAAGGCACAGATCACGATCAGTGGGATCCTCTCGGAGCTGGATCCCAAGCTGAAGCCGGATCGGTACCTGGTCAGTCGCCTCTCGAATCAGGTCCTCAAAGAGATGCCCAAGCGGCTTCTCTACACCCTCTGGTTCCCCGCCTGGAACTCTCACCAGTACCGCAGCATGCTCTCCAACGAAGACGTAAAAGACATACAGTTCGCTCTGATTGCAAGGGGATTCAGGAAGCTGGGAAGAGTGTTCTAAGCTGAAACTTGATGTGTGTTGCATTCACTTCGGCGTTCGCATGTTCGGTGTTCTGCTGTTTGTGATTTAGCCTTTTTCCTTGCTCTCGAGAAGGCAACCGGTGGAAATGCTGAACAGCAGAATATCGAACAAGCGAATTTCGAAGGCCGGAAAAGACACTTCGGCATCCGCATGTTCTCTCGGGTGATCCAGTGCGGCTGGTGCGGGACTCACCCTAATTTGTAGCCGCTACCCTGAGTTTGTAGCTTCTAGCTTGAAACGGAGTCGCCGGTGCGCGGTTTCATTCTTCAGCCCACCTACAGCATCGAGCAGAATCGTCCGGTCATCCAACTCTACGGGCGCCTGGAAACCGGCGAGTCCTTCCTGATCAGAGATGATCGGGAGGTTCCCCACTTCTACATTGAGTCTTCGGATGCCGAGCGAACAGATGCTCTGGCGACCTTCGACCCGGCTCCTTCACAACGCCGGACGCTGGCTGGTAAATCGGTAGCAAGAGTCAACCTTCGCTTACCCTCGGACACGCCTCCTCTACGGGATCGCTTGGTCCGCCAGGGAATCCGCTGCTACGAGGCGGACGTTCGCTTTGCCATGCGCTTCCTGATCGATCGCGGGATTCGGGGCTCCTTGGAAATCAGATCTGCCGGACAGCCGGAACCGCGCGGGAGTCGCGTCTACCACAATCCTGACATCCAACCACACCGCTGGGCGCCCGAACTGTCGGTGCTTTCAATCGACATCGAAACGGATCCAGAGGCACGGCGCCTATTCTCCATCGCCCTCTACGGCTGTGGGGCCTCTGAGGTACTACTCGTCAACCCTGGAGATGACCCGGTTCCCGAGGGCACCCGGTCCTTCCGTGCACAAGATGAGCTGCTGCGAGCCTTAGCAACGCGCATACAGGAACTCGACCCTGATGTCCTGACCGGATGGAATGTGGTCGACTTCGACTTGAAGGTACTGGAGCGCCTCGCCGGAGCATCTGGGGTTACCCTGCTTCTGGGACGAGATCAAAGACCTCTCCGCCTCCGTCCTTCCCGCTCTCCCTGGAGCTCCTTCGAGGCGTCAATCACGGGAAGGGTGGTGGTCGATGGGATCCACCTACTCCGCGGATCCTTCGTGAAGATGGAGCACTACTCGCTGGATTTCGTGGCCCGT
This sequence comes from Acidobacteriota bacterium, assembly GCA_965219005.1. Taxonomy (GTDB): domain Bacteria; phylum Acidobacteriota; class UBA6911; order RPQK01; family JAJDTT01; genus CAUZIZ01. Next base: position 3,494,523 of record CBDCMS010000004.1, read on the forward strand.
GAGATTCTGGGTGAAGGAAAGACCCTGAGTGGCGATCGGGCTCAGACCATCCTGGACCACTACCTTCACGACCGAGGTCGGTTGGTCGAATACAATCTGAACGATGCCCGTCTGGTCCTGGAGATCCTGAACCGACTGAAGCTCATCGAGCTGGCGGTTGAACGAAGTCTGCTCACAGGACTTCCCATCGATCGGGTTGCAGGCTCGGTCGCAGCCTTCGACTTCCTCTACCTCGACCAACTGCACCGCCGCGGCATTGTAGCCCCGAGCGTCGGTAGCGATTGGACCGCCAGCGCCGGATCGGATCCCGGCGGACATGTGATCCAGCCGGAACCCGGTCTGTATCGGAACGTCCTGGTTTTCGACTTCGAGAGCCTCTACCCCAGCCTTATCCGAACCTTCGAAATCGATCCCCTGGGTTATCGGCCAACCTCCGAGCCCGGAGAAGACTTGATTGTCGCTCCCAATGGAGCTCCATTTCGGCGTCAACCCGGCGTTTTGACCCAGCTCCTGGAAGAGCTTCTTCCCCGACGTAAAGCCGCCAAGTCGTCCGGTGACCAGGTGACAAGCCACGCCATAAAGATCCTTATGAATTCGTTCTACGGTGTCCTCGGCACCCCAGCCTGTCGCTTCCATGCGCCCCAACTGGCGGGCGCCGTTACCAGTTTTGGGCGAACCCTGCTGCAGTGGTCGAAACAGCGCCTCGAATCCTACGGATTTCAGGTTATCTACGGCGACACCGACAGCCTATTCGTACTCTCCCGCAAAGAGCAGCCCGATGAGGCTTTGGCGCTTGGTCAGGATCTGGCAAGAAACCTCAACGCCGATCTGGCAACCCATATTCGAACGACCTGGAGGGTCGAGAGTCACCTGAAGCTGCAGTTTGAGAAGCTCTACCGAAAACTCCACATCCCCACGACAAGGCAGGGGGGAACAGGAGCCCGAAAACGATACGTGGGTCTGGTCGGAGAAGGAGATGAAGAGGAACTGGTTTTCACCGGAATGGAAGTCGTGCGCCGTGACTGGACCGAGCTTGCGCGACAAGTTCAGAGGGAACTCTACCGGCGCCTCTTCTCGGAGCAGCGTCTGGATGACTATCTGGAGCAAGTAGTCGACGACATACGTCGGGAGCACTTAGACGATCAGTTGATCTATCACAAAGCTCTGCGCAAGGAATTGAGCGACTACAGCCACAACCCGCCCCACGTCGCTGCCGCTCGCAAAATGGACAATCGATCCAGCCGCCTGATTTCCTACTACGTGACCCACAACGGCCCCGAGCCCATCCAGAAGCTGGAGAGCCCGATCGATCACGAGCACTACGTCCAGAAACAGATCCGTCCGGTGGCAGAACCTCTGTTGAAGCTTCTAGGCCTGGACTTCGCGAAGGTGATCGGCGATGACCGGCAGCTGGAGCTCTTCTGAGAGGCGGATCTTAGTAGGGGTGGTCTCCAGGCCGCCGTCCCTCGAGCCAAAGGCTCGAAAAGAATAGGACTTCGGCCTGGAGCCCAAAGCTACGCAAGATAGACTTCGTCCTTGTCGTGTTGTTGTGGTAAGAAAAACACACGAAAGTGAGACAAGTGAAAGAAGTGCCAGGTAGAGGGCTGCTGTTGGCGGTATCACTGGTCCTGGTGGGACTGACTGGGTCCTGCGGCACAGCAGAGGACCGGCTCGAGATCAGCATAGGCGCCATGGCGCCGGGCACCTCCTGGTACGTCTTCGGAGCTACTCTGGCCAGCCTGCTGCAGGAGGTCCTCCCCGAGAATAGCCGGGTCGAGGTCATCGCCCGCGGCGGAGGCGTGGGCAATCCCATACTGGTCGAGCGTGGGGATGAGACCATTGCTCTAGCTCAAGCCTTTACTTCGTCATGGGCCTATCGTGGCGATCCCGGCGTCTACCGGGGCAAGAAGCATCCAAACCTCCGGGCTCTGGTGGGAGGACTGAACTCGGTCTGGGTAACGGCCATCCTGCGCCAGGAATACATCGATCGCACCGGCTATCACACCCTGGAGCAAGCACTGCTTTCGGATCAACCCATTCGGATCGTGATGAAACCTCAAGGGAGCTCGGTTCCCCTGATGGTCGACCTCATCTTTGAACTCCTGGGAACCAGTCGAGAGCGGATCGAATCCAGCGGGGGAAGGATCATTCAGGTGACGGCCAACCAGATTCCCAGCTTGCTCAGAGATGGAGGTGCCGACCTCTACTTCGAAACAGCCTTACAAGGACATCCGGCCGTTACTGAAGTCAGCCGCACGGTTGATGTCCGTTTCATCGACCTTCCCGAGAGCGTCTTGAGCGGGCTTTCGGAGCGCGGCATCAGTTCGAGCCCTATGCCCGAGTGGTTCAAGGGACAATCAGGCCCACCCGGGCGGTCGAGTTGGGGACGATCGTGATTACCCACAGGAGTCTCTCTTCCGATCTTGCCTACTTGATCACCAAGACGATTTGCGAGAACAAAGATCGGATGGCAAAAGCCCACAAGGCCTGGGGTGATTTTGATCCGGCCCAGGCCGGTGCGGCTGAAAAGACCGGCATCCCGCTTCATCCTGGAGCCCAACGCTACTACCGGGAAAAGGGATGGCTCTGATCCCAGAGGATCGGACACGATTCACGAGGGTCGTACACTGGTCCCGCACTCTCGTTGGAATCTTCTGGCTCGTCTTTCAGCTCTACATCATCTGGTACCCACAGGCTCCACTAGTACAGCGTCCCTTACACCTGATCCTGGCCTTGCTCCTGTTCTTTCTCTGGAACCCACTTGATTCGAGACGCCCAGGAGGGCGATGGAAGGGGGTCATCGATTCGTTGCTGATGGCGGCCACCTGTGCCGGCGGGGTTTATTACATGCTCTCCTCTGCCCGCCTCACCGAGCGGATGGAGGGGATCGATCCGGTCGGAGTCGTCGATATCTGTCTTGGCATCCTGCTTCTGGCGGTACTACTCGAAGCCGTCCGACGGGCGGTGGGTTGGTCGCTATTGTCGGTGTTGATACTTTTCCTGGGCTATGCCTTCTTGGGGAAATGGATTCCGGGCTGGCTGAGCTTCTCAGGATTCAGCCTGGGTCAGGCCGTGGAGATCCTCACCATGTCGCTCAATGGCATCCTGGGGATCACCACGCAGACCTCACTGCAGTTCGTCTTCTACTTCATCGTTTTCGGCGCGGTCTATTCCTCGATCGGCGGCAGCCAACTCTTCATCGATATTGGACTCAGACTCAGCGGGCAGCACCGCGCCGGTGCCGCCAAGGCCGCCGTTGTCTCCAGCAGCCTGATGGGCAGCATCAGCGGAAGTGCCGTGGCGAACGTCGCGGCAACCGGAGTCTTCACCATACCCCTGATGCGAAAGGCGGGCTATTCCAGGGAACAGTCGGCGGCAATCGAGGCCATCTCCTCCACCGGCGGACAGTTGATGCCACCCATCATGGGAGTGGCCGCTTTTCTGCTCGCCGAGATGCTGCAGATCGACTACACCCGCGTCGCACTGGCGGGACTGATACCGGCCCTGGCCTTTTACACTACGATCTTGCTCCAAGTCGATCTCGATGCCCGTAAGACGGGGATCGGAACAGTCCAGAGCAAGACAGCCGGTACCCAGCCTCCGATCCTGGGGCGCATCTACCTGTTGATTCCCGCCGCCGTGCTGGTACTGGTTTTGTTATCGGGCTATTCGGCCACCTATGCGGCTACCGTGGCGACCGCAGCCTGCATCGTCATCGGTCTGCTACAGACCGGGACTCGGCTCGACCTCCGCCGACTGATCAATGCTCTCAGCGAGGGAACGAGACAGGCCAGTCAGGTGGCCATACCCATTTCGGCCATTGGCATCATCATCGCGGTCGCGATCCAGTCCAATCTGGCTCTCAAGTTCTCGTCGCAGCTGATCGCCGGTGGGGGAGGCTCGTGGCTGGGCTCCATGCTCCTGATCATGCTGGGTTGCCTGATCATGGGTACCGGACTGCCGACCGTAGCAGCTTACATTATCGGTGCCATTCTCTTCGTCCCCGCGCTCCTTGAGATGAATATCTCAGAGCTACAGGCGCATTTCTTCGTGATGTACTACTGCGTCTTGTCCATGATCACGCCTCCGGTAGCCCTGGCCTCCTATACCGCGGCAGGGATAGCAGGAGGCCGGACTATGCGTACGAGCCTCCTAGCATGCCGCCTCAGCTTCGTCTGCTTCCTGATCCCCTTTGCTTTCGTTTTCGACGCACGCTTGTTGGGAGAGGGATCTGTTGGCTGGGTTGTGATTGCCTTTCTGTCACTATTGGCTGGCAGCGCCGGCTGGGCAGTGGCCCTGGTAGGCTATCTCAATCGAAGTCTCAGCCCGCTCGAGCGTCTGCTCATTGCAGTGGGATCCGTTGCACTGATCTTCGCGCCTACTGCGACCCTGCCCTGGTTCCTGGCGCTGACGTTTCTTGTGCTTTGTGCTCTCTGGGTTTTTGTCCTGCAGCGGAAGAGTCGAGAACCAGACTGAATCGGTTGGGATGAAGCGGGAAGCAGCTTGGGTTCCCTCTCCGATGATCCTCGCTAGCACCCCTGACAGAGCCGTGACCGTGAGGGAGCGGGATCCGCATCTTGATGTCGGGAATGATGCCCCCTGGGGACGGAGAGGCGCTCTGGTTGATGAAGTCAAAGGGGATCCGATCCGTGATCAGATCCCGCTCTCTCACGGTCACGGCTCTGTCAAATGGCGACTATTGCATGATCTCGTCGCCGATGAAGTTTCAACTGAGAGCTACAACCCAAGGATCCTGGCCGCCGTGCCTCCCATGATCTGAGCTAGATCCTCCGGACCTAGGAAGTCACAGTATTTCTCGATCCAGTCGCGTGACTGCCGATAGGTGCAGAACCTGTTCTGGAAGGGCATGTCGGTTCCCCAGAGGAGTTGGCCGGGGCCGATTTCCCGGCACATCGTCTCCAAGGTGGGCCATACCTCCCGGTAGGGAAAGTCGAAAAGGTCTCCCAGCCGGACCGGAAAGCTGACCTCGAGGTGACACCGGGGGTTTCGGAACGGCTCCCAGATGGCTTCCGGTAGCGTGATCCGGTTGCCGTCTACGAATGATCTCCAGGGGAAGCCGTGGGTCAGGCTGCAGATCACGTCGGGATAGCGTTCCATCCACCGCATCAGAATCTTGAGCTGGTCGAGATAACCCTGCTGCTGCTCCTGCTGGCTGAGTTCTTCGGACAGCTCTCTGGGGTCTGTCCCCAGCGTGAAAAACACTGGCACACCCAACCCTGAAGCAGCTTCCCAGAAGGGTCGAAAAGGACCATCATCCCAGGGATCTTTGCCCTCCAGGTACGCCAGTGGAGGGATGAACTTGATCGCATGGAGCCCAAAGCTGGAGATCGCCGTCTCGAGCTCCTCGATGACAGCATCGGTCTCGCTCCTCAGACGCCACTCATCGACCGGGGCCATGGATCGCAAACGATCCGGATAGAGCCGCACACACTCCGCCAGATAGGCAACATCCCGACCCAACATGGGATCGGTGTGGAGCAGAGCTGCATCGACGCCGGCGTAGTCCATCTCGGCGATCAGGCTGTGGGCGGTGTACTCCAGATGCTTCAGGTTCGGGGGGTAGAACTGCTTGGTGTAATCCTCGCCGTCGACCGTCCAGACAACCCGACCACGATCGTGGTCGACCCTGAAATCCACGTCCGGCAGATCAAGCTGCTGATCGAGTCCCGGTGGAGCCAGGGGCTCCGAGGAGGCAGCGGTCCGATCCCGGACTCTCCAGGCGGGTTGATGGTGTCCCGCATGGGCCACCTGAAGCCATTTCAGGTGCTCTCTCCCACTGGAATGCCCCGCAGGCTGATCTGCGGGAGGAAAACAGTAGACGTGAGAATCAACAATCATGGAGGAGAATCCCAAGATACAAGATACAAGAAACAAACAAAATCCAAATTCCAAGCAGCAAAGGGAAATTCCGGGGTCTAAGGTCTAGCACGCGGGGGCCTTGGGTTCTCTACTCTAGTCGAGCGTGAACGATTGCAGCTCCACCGGGACCGGTAACTGCGGGGGCAGGATATACCCAGACGCTGGACGGGGAGGCGGAAGAAGGCCGATCGACTGCACCACCAGGGCGGTGACCTTTGTTAAGGGGTTACAAGCAGGTACCTGCTCAGGGCTACAAAAATTGGCAAAAGTATTGTTGACGCCTTGATCCACAATCCTGGAGGTTGGACCCGTAAAGATGAGATTCTCGATGAAGCGATTGTTCTGTCCGCTTGACACCGCAATCGGAGCAAACGCGATGGTGGGCATCGTCATGATGAAGTTGTCCTGGACATTGTTGAATTGTGGCACTGTGCCCAATATTGGATTGTTGTCGGGTGTGAAGGTGAAGGCTGTGGATTGCACGCCGGCTTCGGTAGCATCAAGGATGATGTTGCTGATGATCTGCGAATTCTGCGGTGGGAAAAGTGGAGGGAAGCACATGGGATCGGTAAAGAACGAGCCCTGAGATTGCATCGTGATACCGATCTCGGTGTCGATGATGGTATTGCTCGCTGCAACTGCCTCATCCGTATCGATCAGAGACACCCCGATGTCGGAGTCCCGCACCGTATTTGACGCCGCCGCCACCAACTCCATGAGAGTCGCAGGCGGGGGAACCACGAGTGGGTCTGGAATTCCGTTTAGTACTACCTTTGGGCAAAGGAAGAGTATCGCGTGAAACTTGAAAGCCGTTGGCCGCGCGAACGGTCGGCGGGACAGCTGCCGGCAGGACCGGTCCTGTCAGCATGCACTGGTGAACCTTGACCTGAATCCCTTGGCCGTCGGCCATGATCCCTACGCGGGTTGTATTCATGACCATGCAGTCCTCAATCTGAGGGGTCCTCTCTGTGGGTGGGTTCATGGGATCAAACGTCGAGAGGTTCTGCCCTACGCCGAGAATCCCGATTCCCTGGGCAGTCCCATCGGTATTGCGGATATTCTGTACCGCCACGTTGCTGATGGTGCCGTCGACCAACCAATACTGAATGCCCACAATCGGTAATCCCGGCGCCGGCACCATCGTGGAGAGACCGTCAACTGTCAGGTTTGAGATGTTCACCGAGCTCGCCGATACCACCTTGATGATCGGTCCTGGAGTCCCGCCGCCGCTGATCGTTACTTGAGTTTTATCCGGATTGCCTCCCGTATCACCAAGGCCTCGAATAGTAAGGTCCTTTACGGGTGGGGTGGTCGCTTCCATGACCGTGACAATCTCCGTATAAACTCCCGGGCAAATCTCAACTACAACCGTTGAAGCCGGGTCACCAAGGGCGGCGGTCACTGCCGCCTGCACGGTCGTGGTAGTGAGCGTGGGTCCAGCCGTTGCACCGGGACAACCAACGCCGCCGGGATCGACGAGAAAGGTGGTCTGGGCCACGGCTGGCGTGGGCGTCAGGGCCAGCAATATGAATATCCCTACGACTACCATGATTCGGCAGGGCAGCATCGACAGACCTGTGCTCCTTTCGTCGGGTTCCAAGCAGGGCAGTTATGGCCTTGCTCCCCACGTTGCTAGACAAGAGTTTAGGTTTTGGGTCCGCCCAGTCTGAGCAGGAACAGTACAGCGGGAAACTGACGCTCCTACGAGACCCAGTGTGACACTAACCCCGAGCGTCACCCGGGCTAGGCACCTAACTCCACCGTTTTGAGAGAAGTAGGCTACCCCCAGGAAGGCTCAGGCGCAAGCCCCCTTCGTCAGTTACACTAACACGTACTTCCCTCCCGGCTTCAGGATCACGATGTCCGTATTTGGAATAGCGTAGTTGCGGGCGGCAATTGCCGTGACGTACTCGGCCGGATGTCCTCCCTGAGAGCGTATCGGAGGATAGAAGAAGCCAAAGTGACAGGGGATCACAACCCGGGGCTGCAGTATCTGGGTGAGAAGTGCCGCAAAACCGACGCCGAAGTTGGTGTCATTGATGGGCAAGAGCAGATAGTCGACGTCCAGATTGCACATCTCATTCTTCCGCTCGTGATCGAACCGGTTGTCGCCGGGATGGTAGATGTTCCCATATCGGGTCTTGATCAGGAAACCACAGGCGCCGGGCGAATGATCGGAATACTGGATTTCGACTGAAAAGTTCTCGAAATCGAAGGCGGATCCATAGCTTGCTTCGACCAGCAGTTCCGCTGAGATCCCCTGCTTCAACAGGGCTTCGTGGCAGGCTTTGGAGGCGATGATCTTGGGCTTTAGATGGGCAATCTTCTGGATCTCTCTGGGGTCACAGTGATCGGTGTGCTCGTGGGTGAGCAAGACAACATCGGCCTTCTTCACTTCATTGGCGCGTAGCGGGAAGTGAGACGGTTGGGTATAGATCGGCTTGAGATCGTAGTGCTTCACCTCAACTTGGGGCCGGCCCGTGGCTTGATATTTCTCTCTCAATTGGATGTACTCTGGATTGTCTCCGCTGAAGATGGGGTCCAGAAGGATGAAGCGTCCCTCCAAGCGGATCAAGAAACCCACGTTGACCAGGTACCAGATGGCATCGTAGTTCGTGTCTCCGAAGGCTTCATCCGCAATGTTTCGGGAGGCGCGCGGACTTCGTTCCTCGGCTGCAGGACGTCCCTCGGGCCTGGCCTCCACCGAACGGGGACTCGCCCCCATAGCCAATCCCGCTCCTAGAAAAGTTCGACGATTCATCTCTCAGTCTCCTTTGAAGAAAAATGATTGTTCAATCGGTATCTCGTCGCGGTGTCAGAATCCGACTGCGAGGTATGCTACGTGCTTCATCCCCAAAGGTCGAACCTTGACCTTCCGGAGCACGGCCTTAACATAGGTAACCGGTCTAGTTGCAGGACAACAACATGGGACGACAACAATCGAATCGTGAGTTTCGCCAGACTCTCTCTAGCGCCCGGCGCATTGTGGTCAAAGTGGGTTCGGGGGTGCTGGTCGGCGAAGCCCAGGAACTGGGGAGGGCTCGAATCGGAAGACTGGTGGAAAGCCTGGGGCAACTTCTGGAGAAACAGCGCCAGATCATTCTCGTCACCTCCGGCGCGGTCGCGGCTGGCGCGCCTGCCATGGGTCTCGCCGGCTCAGCCAAAACCATCCCCCAGAAACAAGCGTGTGCCGCCGTCGGACAGAATCTGCTTATGGCACTCTACGAGCAGCTGTTCTCTCTCCAAGGCCATCATACCGCGCAGATTCTCCTGACGCAGGACGACTTCCGGAACCGCGAGCGCTATCTGAATGCCCGCAATACGCTGGAGACGCTTCTCTCGGCACAGATTCTTCCAATCGTGAACGAGAACGACACCGTAGTCGTCGAGGAAATCAAGTTCGGAGACAACGACAACCTCTCCTCCCAGGTAGCGGCCCTGGTCCAGGCCGATCTTCTCCTTATCCTGTCGACCGTGGAGGGCTTCTACGAGCCCCCCGCCCTGGGAGCTTCTGAGCACCCCAGGATCATCCCTACGGTCACCGAAATCGACGACACCCATTTCGGCTACGCGCAAGACATTGAGAGTCCCTCCCGAGTTACCACGGGAGGGATGAGATCAAAGCTCATGGCGATCGAGAAGGCCGCACACTACGGCATTCCCACCGTTCTCGCCAGCGGACTCAACCCAGGCTCGATCGAACGGGTGCTGGCAGGTGAGGAGGAAGGGACGCTCTTTCTTCCGCTCGAGGAACGGCTCTCGGCTCGCAAGCACTGGATTCTCCACTCGCTTGCTCCTGCGGGGAGCTTGAGCGTGGATGGCGGTGCCGTGCGGGCGATCCTGGAGCAGGGCAAGAGTCTCCTCTCGATCGGCATCACCTCCGTGAGCGGCGAATTTGGCTCGGGCAACGCGGTGCGAGTCCTGGGACCCGACGGGGAGGAGATCGCTCGGGGGCTGAGCTATTACAGCTCCGCCGAAGTGGAGATCATCCGGGGCGGCAGGAGCGACGAGATTGAATCCCGGCTAGGCTACACTTACTATGACGAGGTGATCCACAGAGACAACCTGGTTCCGGTCAACCGGGGTACGGGTCCAAGGGAGTGAGCATGGAATCTATAGTCGAATCTCTGGAGACCGAGATCACCGAGCTGGCAAAGCGAGCCCGGAGGGCCAGCCGCGCAACCGCCAACCTGGACACTGAGACCAAGAACCGGCTGCTACTGAGTCTCGCCCAGCGGCTGGACACAGCCGCCACCCGGCAAGAGCTCCTGGCCGCCAACCAGGAAGATCTTGCCGCTGCCCAGAAGAAAGGTGTCAAGGGGCCACTCCTGGACCGTCTCAGACTGGATGAAAAGCGGATAGCCGCCATGATTCGAGGCCTGAAGGAAGTAGCGGCTCTGCCCGATCCCGTCGGCGTGATCCGCCATTCTTGGACCCGTCCCAACGGACTCGAGGTGAAGAAGGCAACCATCCCTCTGGGGGTCATCGGCATCATCTACGAGGCTCGACCCAACGTTACGATCGATGCCTTTGCTCTCTGTTTCAAGGCGGGTAACGCCACCGTTCTCAAGGGTGGATCGGAGGCAATTCACTCGAATCGCGCATTGGTGAAGACCGCTTCCGCAGCCCTAGCGGATGCCGGCCTGGGTGACGCTGGCTGTCAAATCGTGGACTCCACCGACCGCCAAGCGGTCAGCCTCTTGCTTCAACAGGAAGAGAACATCGATCTCATCATCCCCCGAGGCGGCGAAGGGCTCATCCGGTTCGTGGCTGAAAACAGCCGCATCCCCGTGATCAAACACTACAAGGGCGTCTGTAACGTCTACGTGGACCGCGAGGCAGATCTACGAAAGGCTGTCGCCATCACCGAGAACGCAAAGGTCTCACGTCCTTCGGTCTGCAATGCTATGGAAACACTCCTGGTCCACGAAAATGTCGCCGCAGAGTTCCTGCCGCTTTTCCGAGAGCGCATGCAGAGCTGTGGAGTCGAAATACGGGGAGATGAGGCGACTCGACGGTTGATCCCGGAGGCCCTTCCCGCTTCCGAAGAGGACTACCACGCCGAGTACCTGGATCTCATCGTGGCTGTCCGGGTCGTCTCCGGCCTGGACGAGGCGATCCAACACATCGGAGAGTACGGATCAGACCATACCGAATCCATCGTCACCGAGAATCAAGCCACGGGACAGGAGTTCCTGAATCGCGTCAACTCCTCCGTGGTCCTCCTCAATGCCTCGACCAGGTTCTCCGACGGCGGCGAGCTTGGTCTGGGTGCCGAAATCGGCATCAGCACTACCCGCCTGCACGCTTATGGTCCGATGGGCCTTGAAAGCCTGGTCACGGAGAAGTTCGTGATCTACGGAGATGGGCAGATTCGGGAATAGCCAAGATAGCCAAATCCCAAGATACAAGTTACAAACAAGCTCCAAATCACAAGCACTAAATTCCAAACAATCCGGAGAACTGACTGCTCGGCTCACAGCGGTCCCGCGGCGGGCACGTTCCGGTGATCACTCCATTTTGATGCTTGGAATTTGGGATTTGTTTGTAACTTGTAACTTGTATCTTGTTCCTTGTTCCTTGTTCCTTGGAACTTGATAACCTCACAGGTTCGCTATCTGCTCGATCAAAGGCCAGAAATCGAGCTGTTCTACGGCGTGACTGCGGTAGATACCTACGGCGTCGGCGCCGTTCGCTCGTGCCCGGCGCGCTGCTTCCAGCAGCAGCTTCGGGTCCTGGAAACTTCCTACGTGGTAGCAGGATAGCTCGGCTACCAGCGGACACCGGCCCTTGATGATCTCCGCTGCCTGGCGAACCTGACGCTCCACTTCGGAGACATCGGACGTGGTGCGAAACCAGAGGTGGATCTCATCCACCAGCCGCTGGTCCACCCAGGCGGGCCAATCCTGGAAGACTCTCAGATACTCATCCTGATCCCGAGCGACGAAGGCCGCCGTCATAGGTGCTTCCGGATCCTTTTTTCGCAGCCTATCCCTCAGCTCCTTCAGGGTAGTGGTTACGTAGTCAGCCCGAAATTGCACCCAGTTGGGATCATGGTTGGGCAGATCGAATGGATTCTGACCGTATTTCCGCCGGAAAGCCTTGACCACGGGTTCTTCGTAGCCATAGACGCAGGTTCCAGTGTCGTCCCGGTTGGTGCTGACAAATTCGACCTGGACGCCATTTCCTCCATTTCGCTCCAACATCTCCAGGTACTGATCGGCTTCGTAACGCCGAACCTCAGGGAAGGCCAGACTCATCGAGATCCTTTGTCCGGGTTTCATCTCATCGCTGCGATCCCGGCCGTAAGCCCAGAACTCCGGATGCTTCTCTGCGAAAGCACTGACTTTCCTGGTGATGCCTCCCGGGCTCCAGATGGGGCGATGTTGGTTCAGAAGCTTCTTGGTCGCCGGAGACCTGGTGGACACATAGTGGACGGACCAGGCATAGTTCTGCTTCACGCTTCCATGAGAGTTGAAGGCGAGATAGGGATGGACCTCTATGCCTTTGTCTTGGGCTGCCTCGACCAGGCTCCTGGTGCCGTTCCAAGGCACCAGCTCGGTGACTCCATGCTGGGCGCATTTCTCTGCGAAGGCCACCACCTTCTCCTCGTCTGAAGGCGAACTGGGATTGACAAGTCCCCCCCGATCGCACCAGAGCGGAAAGCGACGGTCTGGTTTTCGAGAACTCCTTGAAGATGACGCCTCGCGCGACATATCTACTCACCTCCTGAGCCAGCCTGGTGACGAATCTTGAGGGGTGGACATCCCCCGAAATCCGGTCCAAGGTTGAACCCGAAGCATACAGAAATGCCAGAAAAGTTACTACTGAGCTGATCCTAGTAATCAGTGATCAGTGATGCAGTAATCAGTGAGCAGGACCGGAAAAGGCTTAAAACCCAACGGCGCCGCCAACGGAAAGCTTCCCGCATTACGAAGCCAAATCCGGCAGAGCCGCGAGCGACTTGACTCGTCAGCAATATGCGGCAGGTTCCGAGGAGCGACCGGTCAGCAGCACCATTCCCACAGGTGACACAAACAGGGCAGTGAGATATCTTATCCCTGCCTGAGAACATTGAACAGACTCTGAGAGAGATCAACAAGGGGGAGAGCCTATGAAATTCAAAGCGCTATTGTCGCTGATACTGGTGTGCGGCTGGGTCCATGCGGGGGAAGTCTATAACGAGAAGCCGCGGGAGATTGGATCCAGACTGGAGCTGTTCGTAGACGACTATTTGATCGAGCACACGGATGGGGTCCACCTCCAGTTGCAGGAACCGAATCCAGCCGGGAAGATCTTGACCTTCGACAAACCCTGGGAAGGGACGACAAGTCTCTACCACACGGTCTTCAAGGACGGGGACATCTACCGCATGTATTACCGCGGCAGTAGCCACGATGGCTACTCGAATCCGGCCTTCGTGGCTCCGGGGGAGACGGTGATCCCGGTACACCCCGAGGTCGGGTGCTACCTCGAGAGCAAGGACGGCATTACCTGGACCCGTCCTTCCCTGGGACTGATCGAATACGAAGGCTCCAAGGACAACAACATCGTCTGGATCGGCAAAGGAAGCCACAACTTCGCACCCTTCAAGGACGGGAACCCCAAGGCAAAGGCTTCAGAGCAATACAAGGCGCTGGCCGGTGGCCCCCTTCTGGCCTTGAGCTCGGCCGATGGTCTCCACTGGAAAAAAATGCGGGAGGAGCCCGTGATTAGCGATGGTGCCTTCGATTCCTTGAATGTCCCTTTCTGGGATCCGGCGAGACAGCTTTATGTCGCCATCTACCGAGACTTCGGCAACGGCGTGCGCACGGTCAAATGTGCCACCTCGAAGGACTTCATCAACTGGACTGAAGGAGAGTGGGCCGACTACGGAGATACTCCCAACGAACATCTCTACACCAACGGGACCAAGCCCTACTTCCGTGCTCCCCACATCTACCTGGCATTCCCCAAGCGTTTCATGCCCTGGAGGACGTCCCGAGCAGATGCTCCCCTACCCGGCGTGTCCGATGGGGTCTTCATGACCAGCCGAGACGGAGTGCACTGGGATCGGCGTTTCATGGAGGCCTTCGTGCGTCCAGGACGGGACCCCAAGAACTGGATGCATAGGACCAATATGATCTCGGCTGGAACCGTACCGACGGCGTCCGACGAGGTCTCCTTCTACGTTGCTCGCCACTACACCTCTCCCAGCGCCCACCTGGAACGAATGACCGTCCGGACCGATGGCTTCGCTTCGGCCCATGCCGGTTACTCCGGTGGGGAGCTGATCACCAGGCCGCTGGTCTTCGACGGGGTCAATCTGGTGCTGAACTTTGCCACCTCGGCAGCCGGAAGCATCCGGCTGGAGATCCAGGATATCGATGGGAATCCGGTGCCGGGCTTCGCCCTGGAGGCTTCCCCCCTGATCTGGGGAGACGAGATTGAGCACACGGTGAAGTGGGACCGAGGCCATCCCAAGGCCCGGAGCGACACCCTGAACCGAATCGCAGGCAAACCTGTCCGATTGAGATTCGTAATGAAGGACGCGGATCTCTACTCGCTTCGGTTCGAGTAAGCGCGAGACGATTCGAGAAGAAGTCCAGCGAGATATGTCCTAACGGAAGATTGCGGCATCCAACCCGGTAGGTCCGCCAGCTGGCGCTGGACCCTTCAGGGGGAAGCTTTCTACGCCGAAGTAATTGCGTGTAGCCCAGGGTTGTAATGCGAAGCGAGCTACCCTGGGTCTAGGCCGGTCAAAAAAAACGCCTTAACCAACGGGGTTATTGCCGACCGGGAAAGTATTGGCAACAACGCTTTCAGCGTAAAAAAAGACAAGGGGACAACTCAAACCCAGGGTAGCTCGCTTCGCATTGCAACCCTGGGCTACACGCAATAACACCTTCGGTGTAAATCCTGTCAAAACAAACCGGTACGGGTTCGGAAAACCTGGGAAAGATCCCGATTAAACCTTGGGCTCCCAACCCTTGGCATAGTCCCGAGACCAGTACTTCATTGCCTCCGAATCGTTCTTGATGTGACCGTTGCTGGGGTCGCAGGTCAGGTTTCGCCCGACTCGATGGGCGATGTTCCCCAGGTGGCACATCAGAGTGGTCTTGTGGGCCTCTGCAATTTCCGTGTTCAGACTGAGAGGCTTGTCGTTGCGGATAGCAGCCAGGAAGTTCTGGGCGTGTGGAACGTCGCCGTAGGTGTCCGCGGGGGACTTCTTCACCACTTCCCCATCCTTGCCGAGGATCGTGTAAGAGCCCTTGGTACCCAGATCCAGCGCGCCCTTGTCTCCATAGAAAGTGATGAAACCGGGGCTGTGACGATTGCAGCTCAATCCAGCCCAGGTTATCGAGCGCTTGCCTGGGAATTCGTAACAGACCGTGTGGGTATCGGGAGTTTCCTGGTCATCGTCGAAGCAGTAGCGACCTCCGCTGGAAGTGACGCCGGTCGGGTAGTCGACTCCCATTCCCCAGCGGCACAGATCCAGCGTATGGACCCCGTTGTTTCCTAGCTCTCCATTGCCCCAGTGCCAGTGCCAGTGCCAGTTGTAGTGGATCAAATTGTCCTTGTAGGGAAACCGGGAAGCCGGGCCCTGCCACAGATCGTAATCCAGATGGGACGGTACCGGAACCGGTTTGCCTCTACCCAGTGTGCCCCTGCCGCTGTTGTACCAGGTCCGCACCATGTAGACGCGTCCGATCACGCCTTCGTGAAGCTGCTGAATAGCCTCCTGGGTCCCAGGTGAGCTTCGCCGCTGAGTCCCCATCTGGACGGCACGATTGTACTTGCGAGCCGCCTGAACCATGAGCTCTCCCTCTCGGGGATTGTGGCTGCAGGGCTTCTCCACGTAGACGTGCTTGCCGGCGGAGCAGGCCAGAATGGTGCCGGGTGCATGCCAATGGTTAGGGCCCGCGTTGGCCAGGGCGTCGACAGATGGATCGTCCAGAATTCTCCTGAAGTCGGTCACCTTCTGAGGAGCCTTCCCCAGCTTTTCCTCCAACATCTTGGCGACCTTATCCAGGCGCTGGGAGTCCACATCACAGATGTATTTCAGGTGGACATTGGGCTGGCTGCCCAGGCTCATCGCAAGGGTCCTACCCCGGCTCATTCCCATGATCCCGAGCACCACCCGGGTATTGGGAGAATCGTTCCTGGACGCGGTCCTGGCCGAGAGGGTCACGCTGGACGCAGCAGCACCCAGTGCCGCGCTACCCAGAAAACGTCGTCGATCCATCGATGTGGACATGTTCTTTCCTCCTTGTGAAAGTTATCCGCTCATTATCCTCTCTGCCGCACCACCAATCAACCCAACCTACTGGTGTGCTATTGAACAACCAGGTAGATTCCAGAAAACCTAACTCTAACTCCCACCCCTGGACGATTCGCTGCGGTCCATGAAGTCCCTGGCCCCAGCCTCCAGCCAAGGAGCGGTGTTGGTGAGGAAGCAACGGACTCCGGCGGCTGAGTATCGGCTCACGTTCGCGTTATTGGCCAGAGTCCCGGCTACGCGGCCGCGCTTCTGGATTCTCGCCAGGGTCTCATCGATTGTCCTCTGCACCTGAGGATCATCAAGCTGACCGATCAGTCCCATTGTTGCCGCCAGGTCGCTGGGAGCTACAAAAAAGACATCGATGTGGTCCACCTCCAGAATCTGGTCAAGGTTTTCAACCGCAATAATATCTTCGATCAGCACGATCAGGAGTGTCTGATCATTGGCCACCGAGAAGTAGTCCGCCACACCAATACCCTGACGACTGGTGAACAGGCCCCTCCTGCCCAGAGGTGCGAACTTGCCTCCTTCCACCACGTTCTCAGCCTCTTCCCGAGTGTTGACATGGGGCACCACGATGCCCTGGGCACCGCGGTCCAGACTGCGGTAGATGAGCGACTGCTGATTGCTATTCACTCGCAGGACTGAGGTCATGCCCCATAAGTCACAGGCTCGAGTCAAATCGGGAATGTCCCCGAAATCCACGGATCCGTGCTCCGCTTCCAACCAGGCTCCGTCGAATCCAACCGGTCCGAACTGGTCAATCTCGTCTGGGCCTTCCAATCCCGAAATCAGATAGGCCGTTTCTCCCGCGGCCAGTTTCTGTTTCACTCTATTGGGTCGCATGTTCACGTTGATCTCCTTCTCGTAGACGAGTGTGTCTTACAAACCTGGGTCATCCACCTGGAGTATAGCGGCAGCGGGAAGTAGTGCAAAACGTCTGCGGCGAAAAGGTCTTCTTCAGACCGCTCAACCTACCGTTCACTTCGATGGCCGATTGCTTCTCAAGCCCACTCGGGGCACAATTGGCCATCAACGCAAACGACTGAGAGCCTTTAGGAGGGCGGATGATGTCCAGAATGCTCCTCGTCCCGATTTTTATTCTATGGTGTGCAACTCTTTCCCTACCGTCGGCGGACAAAAGTCTGATTCAGGCTGCGCAAGAGGGCGATGCCGAGACGGTTCAGGCCTTGCTGGAAAAAGGGGTCAAGGTCAATGACAAGGACAAGGACAAGGAGGGCATCACCGCCTTGATTGCCGCCTCCCAGGAAGGGCATATCGAGATCGTCCGGGCACTCCTGGCCAAGGGAGCGAAAACGAACCCCCAGGACAAGAAGGGTAGGACCGCGCTGCTGGAAGCCGCAGACAAGGGACATCTAGAGATCGTCCAGGCGATCCTGGAGAAAGGCACCCGTGTAAACGCCCAGGACAAGGAGGGCTGGAGTGCGCTGATCCGTGCCTGCGCATCCGGCAATGTCGAGCTGGTAGAGGCCCTCCTGGAAAAGGGTGCCCGAGTGAATTCGAAAAACAAGTTGGGAGGCACTGCTCTGATGTGGGCTGCAGCAACCGGAAATGCCCAGATCGTCCAAGCGCTGTTGGACAAAGGAGCCAAGGTCAGGGATACGGACAACACGGGAATGACAGTCCTGATGTGGGCATCCGGCCACGATGAGGTGATCGAGATCCTCAAAGAGGCCGGGGCAAAATAGCAGCGATCCTGGCAACCGCGCTGATCATTTTCCAAACGGATTGGGGAGCCGCGGGTTGGGGAGCAGAGTTGCGGTCCAATCCGCTATGACGCTGGCTAGCTGCCCCAAGATCTCTTGGTCGGTCTTCCCCAACTTTCGTGGCACATGGAAGGAGTGGTCCGCGGACTCCAGTCTCGAAAGGTCCATAATGCCATGTCCTATGGATAACTCAAGTTGAGAAACAACCCGGTACGCATCGCGATCATTGGGGCAGGAGCAGTCAGCGATTATCATCACGTGCCTGGAATTGAGCTGGACCCCAGAGCTCAGGTGGTGGCTGTGTGCGACAAGGATGCCCAGCTCGTCGCCAAACGCCAGGACCAGTGGGCAGTGGCAAAGGGTACCCCCGAGATTGCCAAGATCGTCGAGGATCCCGAGATTGACGCCGTCATCATCGCCACCCCCAACTTCACCCACGGATCGATTGCAGTCGAGGCTGCCCAGGCGGGGAAGCACATCCTGTGCGAGAAACCGTTGGGGATCGATGCGGCTGAAGCCGAGAAAATGTACCTGGCGGCCGATCGCGCCGGCGTAGTCCACATGACTGCCTTCACCTACCGCTTTGCACCAGCGATGCGCTATTTGAAGCATCTGCTCAGAAGCGGAGCCCTGGGCGAACCCCGCCACTTTCGCAGCCAGCGCTTTCTCGATCTCCCCGAGACTGACTGGGGATGGCGCCAGTACAAGGCCTCGGCAGGGGCGGGAGATCTCTATGATATGACGATCCACAGGTTGGACCTGGGAATGGACCTGTTGGGCCCACTGCATTGGATCTGTGGTGCCGTAGCCCGATTCGCCGAGCGCGACCAGACCGCCGAGGGAAAGCCTTGTCCTCCCTCTGAGGTAGACGACTGGTCTAGCATGATCGGTGAATTCAGGGCAGGCGCTGTCGGTGTCTGGGAGGGCACCACCCTGGCGAAAGGATACGCGCGTCAGGGCTTTCACCATGAATGGGCGGAGGTGAACGGATCCGAGGGTTCAGCGGTGTATCAGCTCCACACACCCAACACCATCCTACTGGGCAGGACCGGCAGCGATTTGGCAGCGATCGATGTACCGGAAGATTACCTGAAACCCGCAGAGAGCCCACGCGACCCCTTTGCCGGAGAACCGGCGACCGTTTTCCGCTACGACATCGTCTGGGAGTTCGTTTCCGCGATCCTGGAGCAAAGACAGGCCGTCCCCAGCTTCCAGCTTGGGTTGAGAGCTCAGTTGGTAGCAGATGCCGTCATGACCAGCCAGGCAGAGCGCCGCTGGATCGAACTTCCCAACCTGACGCAATAGAGATCCGGATGAGCGGAATCCAGATGGGAATCCGGATCACAAGAATCCGGATAGGAATCCGGACGACTTGACAAGGCGACCCCAAGGCACTAAACAAGAAGTCATTCGGCCCGCGTTTGTGAGAGATTCTTCAGAGGAACGCAAAGGAATACGCAAACTAACCAGAGGAAATCACTGGGCTCAAACTGATCGCAGGGAAGGGAGTGGACCTGCGCCCGTTGTGGGGGCCTCCCGCCGAATGTTGGCGGGTTGACAGTTGGCGGGTTGACAGTTGGGTGGATCTGCAAGGCAGTCTGAGGAGGGCAAACTTTTGGCAAATGTAAACACCAAAGTCGCAGGCGATTCTGGCGGGTTCAAGCATGTCCGTATCCCAAACGATCTGTTCGATCGGATCAAAGCAGGTGAGATCGATGGCTACACAGTTGTGGTCAAGCTCGGTGGAACTCCTTGGCAGTCGGCAGAGCTGTTCTCTGGGAAGAAGCTAGCCACCTACACCCAGACGAAGGCACTCCTGGGAGAGAAGGTGGAGGAACCCGAGGCAAAAGCCGAGAAGCCTCCGAAGAAGAAAAAGAAAGAGAAGAAGACGAAAAAGGCCAAGAAGAAAGAATCGAAATCAGTGGCTGCCGAAGAGAAGCAGGAGGAAGACGGCATGGCAGACGAAACGGTGTTGTGGTCGGTGCTCACGAACGAAATCTACAGCGACGGCACAATCAAGGTCCGGCGCATGAGCGGGCACGAGTTCAAGGAAGTCCCTGAGATCAAAAAGCCCTCCACGAGAGACGGAAGCTGGGAGCGAAAGTTCGCCTTCGATTACAATCAAGAGGCGCCTGGACATCCCGACGCATTGATTGGCCTGCCGGGCGCAGGTCAGAGCCCTGGTTACGACAGCGAACATGGTGAAAACTGGGAGCTTCCTTCGGGTTGGGTTCTCAACCGGGGATCCAGCAGCGGAAGGATGTACCTCTCGGGCTACGACCTGCAGGGAGTGATCATCTTCATGGAGTTTCCCCAGATCCCTTCTGGAGATCCCAACAACACCTACACCAAAGGCGACCCGTCTCGCCTACGTGCTGCCTCGAGGTAGGAGTCTACAGAGCGCAGAAAACCGGAGGCTTCTTCCGCTCTGAAAATGGCTTTTGGTCGTAGCGAGCGACCTCATACCGCCGAGTAGGGCTGAACGGCCGTTGGGCGTGTCTGGGACAAGAGGCCGCTTCAGCGGTCTGGCGCGAAGCGCGATAGCCCCGGCGTTTACGCCGGGGTTTGGTCGGCAATCCATCCCTCTTGAGGTCCCTTCAGGGGCCTTCTCGAACAGAGGCTTTAGCCGGATTATGATCTAGAGCCGACAGACCAGACGCGTTCCGGCCGATCGATGGTTCGACCCCGGCGATGGTGCTCCTGCTGGCGGCGGATGTAATCCACGACAAACGGTAGATCTCTTCGACTGAAGGATACGACGCCGAATCCTCCCTGCCAGGCGAACGGGATTCGTGAATCTGTCCTTCGACGGGTCCTCGCAGGATCGCGCAGTGGGACTTGGTGTGCCAGGTCAGGTGGAGATAGATCTCAGAGAAGACTTGCGACGCCATCAGAGCTGTCCTGACGGGACCGACACCGGTGTCTGCAGTCCCAAACACTAGAACGAACAGCGCAATGAATCTCCGAAATCCATGCCAACCGGACTCACATTTTCGCGATGGAAAACAGGGACATCGGGCTAAAGCCCTTGGTCGAGAAGGCCCTTGAAAGGGCCTCTGGTAGTCCCATTCAGGCGCCAACCCCGGCGTAAACGCCGGGGCTATTGCGCTTCGCGCCAGACCGCTGAAGCGGCCTCTTGTCCCAGACACGCCCGACGGCCGTTCAGATTTTCTCTGGCATGTCGAGTAAACTAGACTAAGACAAGCCATCGCAATCTAAGTCGAGATCGAAGTCGCTATCGGTCTCGGTATCGACATCGAACTGCCTGGGCTTTGTTTAGTTATAGCTAATAGTCAGGACACGGGACGCCTTAAATGTCCGCTCTTAGGGTGCTCTGCCGCTACCCCTTGTTTCCTACGATAGAGATAGACGATGCGTTCCATGGATTCTCCTTCCTGGGGCGCAGAGTATGGGAGATCGGACCTTGGTTTTCAACCTTCTACGCCTGATAGCGACCTGAGTTGAGGATCTACATGTCAATCACCTCGTAGACTCAGGGGCGATCGAGCCCGTTTGACCGATTAGGTAAGGATTGATACATTCCGATTTTCACCTCTGCTATTCACAAACAAGCCCACAGAGGCGGGGACATCCCTTCTAGAGGGCACGTGTGCTGATGGTTGACGCCACGAAGAATCGCAGCCGCCCCGTGGAGAAGTCGGGGTTGACCCGCAGACCCGGCTTTGCCCTGGAACGCGAGTTCTACTGCTCCCCTGAGATCTTCGAACAAGATATCGAGCGAATCTACCTGCGCCACTGGTTGTTTGCCGGACATGTGAGCCGTATACCGCACAGCGGCGACTTTTTCCTGTACTGCCTGGCGGACGAGTCGGTAATCATCGTTCGTGAGCAGGAAGAGATCCACGCCCTGCAGAATGTGTGCCGGCACCGGGGCTCGCGGATCTGCCGCGAAGCCGAGGGGACCGCAAAGAGGTTTATGTGTCCCTATCACAGCTGGACCTATGGGCTGGACGGCTCGCTGTTGTCGGCCCGACACATGGAGGACGGCTTCTGCAAGGAGAACTATTCCCTGCACCGTTGCCAGGTACGAGTGGTCGAGGGACTCATCTTCGTCTGCCTATCTCACGACCCTCCACCTTTCGATGAAGTTGCCCGCGATATCGAAAGCCTGTATCGACCTCACAGCTGGGAGAAGGCCCAGATCTGCACCCGGGTGCAGCATCTGATCCCGGCTAACTGGAAACTCGTAGCGGAGAACTTCTACGAGTGCTATCACTGCGCACCCACTCACCCGGAACTCACGGCAGTGATGTCCTATGTCTCTGCCGATGAATCACAGCGACTCGCCGACGAGCTGGCGCACTACACGGAAGAGTGGAAGAAGCAGACCTGCCGACTAGGCTACCCGATTGATTCGGTGAGACGTCCCTCCGGTCTGCAGCAACACGGGGGCCGCATCCCCATTCGCCGGGGGTTCCTCACCCAGAGCCGTCGGGGACAACCGGTGGCACCGTTGATGGGTTCCTATACCGAGTATGACGGTGGGGTTACAAGCCTCATGTTCTTTCCAATCCATTGGTTCACCGCTTGCAACGATTACGGAATGTTGACCCGCTTCACGCCTCTGTCCCCTCAGGAGACCGAGGTAGAGCTCACCTGGCTGGTCCATCCGGACGCGGTCGAGGGGACCGACTATGAAGTCGAGGAGGTGACTTGGCTTTGGCAGAAAACTGTGGAGGAAGACCTGGACATCTGTGCCAACAACCAAGCCGGTATCAACAGTCGTTACTATCAGCCCGGACCCTACAGCAAGATGGAAGGTACAGCTGACAAGTTCATGGAGTGGTACGTGAGGGAACTCGACACCGATCGGTGCACTCCAGACCTCCCCCATTCATCCGAGCCTCATTCATTCGAGGCGAAGTAGCTTCCTGGCGTTGGTCCAGAACACATCCTCGACCTGAGAATCCGAAAGTCCGAGATTCCGCAGGGCCACCTTCAATACCCGCAAGGACTCGAGACCCATGAAGAGCGGTGTGACCTCGCGGTAGGAGACCTTGCTCCAATCTAGAGTGTCCTCATAGAGCCACAGGTGGTTGTCGCCGACGGCGACGCAGCGTCCTCGTAGATGGCTGATAGGGTAATCGGAACCCCACATCAATCGCTCGTGACCGAAGGTCCGGACTATGGGCTCCAGGGCTCCATTTCCGGTGATGGCCGACATATCGAACCACACGTTGGGCAGCCCCTTCAGGGTATGGATTCCCTCGGCGGTGTGGTGGGGATTGAAGGCCGTCCCCGCATGCGCCAGGATCAGGCGCATGCCCGGGTAGTTCTCACAGTAGCAACGAATCTTCTCCTGATTCGCAGGGTCCGCGAGAGCACGACTCTTGACCATGTGAAGCAGGACGACCAACTCTTCCTCGTGTGCGATTCGGACGTGCTCCTCGGCTAGAAACTGCTCAATCTCAGCCTCCCAGGTCTCAACACCCGGGGCGAAGTGCTGATACACCTTCAGGCCCACCATGGAAAGACGGCGCACTTCCTGTCGCACCTCTTCAGGATCCATATGAGGAGACACGATCAGAAGAGATCGAGAATCCGGGTCTTTGGCAACCTGTTCGGCGACGTACTCATTGGAGACACGGTAGGTCTCAGGATGCAGTCCTCCCCCGAAGAAGAGGGCGTGAGTCTCCCGTCCCGGAGTGATCCACTGGATTTCCTCCTGGTATCGCTCAAGGGGCAGCTTCTCAGGCCCCCCCTGCAAGATCGTGGGCTTCTTCCACTGCCACAACTCGTAGAGATGCGCATGAACGTCGAAGATCCGGTCAGGCACAAAGCTCTCCAGCTCCCGTTCGAAGAATTCCCGATCCGGATCCGTAAGTTCCCAGGTCAACTTCATGGTCTTCTCTCCAATCGTACGTGCTAACGCTCTCTCCCCTGCCCCTGCCCTTGGCTTTGCCTTTCATCCCCGCACCAGTCAACCGGCAGGTGCAAAGACCAAACCTCGCTGCTAAGCGGAGCGGCATGTCCTCCGGCAACCCAGATGCCGTCCTGAAAGACGAAAGTGGAGTGTTCGTGACGGGGCCCCCAGAGAACATCCGACTTGAGGGAAGCCCAGCTCTCACCGTCCGCCGAGTACCACACATCTCCCATATTCCCGTCCCCTTGCGACCATCCACCAAGAACCCAGATCCGATCCCGGTAGACCACCGACGAAAACCAGAGCCGAGGCCTCCACGGCGGATGTCCTGCGACCTGCGTCCACTGGACTCCATCCTCCGAGCACCAGACATCGTTCAAGGCGAAGTGATTAGGAACGTAGCTCCCTCCTCCAAGGACCCACATCTTCCCATCCAGCACAACTGCCTGATGGAAGGCGCGGGGAGACCAGCCCGCCTGCGCTGTCACCAACTCCCAGGTTTCACCGTCGGTCGAGCACCAGACGTCATTTCGAAGGCTGGCATCGTCACCAAGAAAGTAGTTCTCGATCCCCCCTAGAATCCACATCTTGTCCTTGAAGGTGATAGCGCCAGCCGCCAAACGGGGAGACCAGCCAGCGCATGCTGTCACCTGTTTCCAATCGAGGCCGTCGGTGGACGACCAGACCTCGCTGCTTGCGGAGCAGCCGGGTAGGAGGCCGTTGAACCATCCTCCCATTAGCCACATCTGGCCATCGAAGACCAGCGTCATCGGCAGGTCACCATGCTTCCAGGGTGCCGCCTGCTGAACCTGTGACCAGTTGCTTCCGTCGGGCGAGCTCCAGACATCCCGCGGACACGGCTCGAAGGAGCTGAACCAACCGCCCAGGATCCACATCTGGTCCTTGAAGACTATTTCTCCGGAGGAATCTCGCGCCTGCCAACCTGCTCTTTCGGTGACCCGAATCCAGTCCGGAATCATGATCTCATTTCAGGGGCGGGGAATTGTCCCCAAGCTTCCCAACCAAAGCTTGGAATCGACATATCTACGTGGTAAGCGGCCAATTGGTTCACCGGATCGTTGTCACCACCTTCCTGCCAAGCCGTACGCACTCCGAAGTGCTCGCATAGTGCGGCTATCTTCTTGGCTTGTGTGATGCCTCCGATGGCACAAACACGGCAGCGGATAAAGTCAATCAGGCGTTCGGAAATCAGGGGCCCCCATTCCAGCGGATGGGTGAACAGCTCACCCATCGCCATCGGTGTGACGGTTTGTGCGCGGAGCGTTCGGAAGTGGTCAATCTGTAGCCTCCCATCTGGACGCGTACGTGGCGAAAACCCTTCTCCATCCACATCTGAGCATTCTCTACGCAAGCATCTCTAGTGGGCCCCTGGGCATGGGCGTACAAAGGCACGGCATCGCGTACCTTTCCGCCTAGGAGCTGGTAAACCGGCATGTTGGCGCGTTTGCCCTTGATGTCCCACAAAGCCATGTCGAGCGCCGCCTGCGCAAGATTGGTGATGTTGCCATTGCGCCAGTAGGACCGAGTGTGTGTCGATTGCCAAAGATCTTCGATGCGATCCACATCCTTTCCAATCCAGAACGGCGCCAGGTGTTATTCGAGCGCCGCCATGACCGACCAGGAGAGGAAGGCATTGTAGGCCGAGCCGAGCCCGTACAATCCCGGTTCGCTGGTGACCACCTTGACGAAAATCCATGAACGGTTGGGTGTGGGGCTGGTGGCAATGACCCTGACGTCCCGGATCTCCAATGGAGGGAGGCCTCGAGTGGCCTCCGCGTAGAGCTGCTGGGCCCACCAGGGAGTCAGCAACAAACGACTGAGAAAGTCACGGCGATAAAGCATGGTAGATCATCTCCACGATCCGCTCGGTCTCCCCTTCGCAGGGCAGGCCGATCGATGGTCACTACTCAAATACCGGTGGAATTCTACGCTCCTCAAGCCTATCGATGGCTGACGAGGAGATCAAGATGACAATCGGCGCCCGAAGCGGTGTACAATAACGTCACTTCCGTGCTCGAATCGGTTCGGGTCGAGACTCTACCCGACCACGACAGGACTGGAGGTCACAGAACACCTCTGGAGATCCCATGGATGAAACCCTGATCCCACCCCGCTTTCGAAACTGGCAATTCAGTCGCGGCTACCTGCCCACCGTGGTCTCGCTGCTGCTAGTGCTCGCTTCCCTGCCCGGCCAACCTGAAGCTGGCCCACGATCGGATCACTTTGCGGGGTTGGACAGTGAATACCTGAATCAGACTCGTCCGCTGATACGGAAATTCTGTGTGAACTGCCATTCGACCGAGAAGAAGACAGGCGAGCTGGACCTCGAGCATTTCGCTAGCCTGGCTGAGGTGCGTCAGGATACCCCGAAGTGGCTGAAGGTCGCCGAGATGCTCGACAACGGCGAGATGCCCCCCAAGTATTCAGCTCAATTGACACCCAACCAGCGCAAGCAACTGCGTAGCTGGGTTGAGCGCTATCTCGATGCCGAAGCACTGGCCAATGCTGGAGATCCGGGTCTGGTCGTCTTGCGCCGGCTCAACAATGCCGAATACACGCACACGGTTCGTGATTTGACGGGGGTCGCTTTGGATCCGGTGCGCGAGTTCCCGACCGATAGTGCTGCCGGCGAAGGGTTTACCAATACTGGCAACTCCCTGGCGATGTCGCCGGGACTCCTGAAGAAGTATCTCGACGCCGCCAAGGGAGTCGCTCAGCATGCGGTGCTGCTGCCGGATGGATTTCGTTTCTCAGCACACGCGACACGACGCGATTGGACAGACGAGATCCTGGACCAGATTCGCGAGTTCTATTCGGAGTTTGTGCATACCGCAGACTTTGGAGTCGGGTCAGCGGTTGGAAACGTCAACGTCCACGCCGACACCCGGATCGGACTCGCCGGATTGCTGCCTTTGGAGAAGTACTTTGAGGCGACTCTCGCCGAACGGAAAGCGCTCACGAAGGGCAAGAAGAGTATTTCGGATGTGGCGCGCGATCGGCAACTCAGTTCCAAGTATCTCGCCACGCTCTGGTCGAAGCTCACAGGAACCAACCGATCGCTCCTGCTGGATGATCTGCGTACCCGCTGGCGCCGCGCTCGCCCCGGCGACGCCCCTGCGCTTGCCGCTCACGTGGCTGCCTGGCAGGAGGGACTGTGGAGCTTCGGACCTGTCGGGCTGATCGGCCGAAAGGGAGGCCCATCCCGGTGGATGGAGCCAGTCAACCCACTGCGAATAGAGCAGACCCTTTCTTTCGTGCTTCCAGAATCAGAAGCGGGCAAGCCAGAAAAGGAGGTCATCCTCTCGCTGGTCTCAAGTGATGCCGGCGACGGCAACGATCAAGACTTCGTCGTCTGGAAACAGCCCCGCTTCGTGGCTGAAGGGCAGCCGGACATCTTTCTGCGCGATATCCGGAGCCTGGCTCGCAGCTCCGCTCCGGCTCGGCCCTCCAAAGCATCGATCGCGGGAAAAGAGTGGGGCCTGGCGCCGGAGATTTTCGGGAAACATCCAAACGGTAGTCCCATAGACCAAGCCTCCCTTTGTGTACGCGCTCCCTCCGTAGTCTCGATTCGTTTGCCTGGCCATCTGTTGGCCGGTCGAACGCTGGTCGCGACCGCTCTTCTGGAAGAGAGGACGGGCCGGGAGGGGAGCGTCCAGGTCCAACTGGTCGGTGGAACTCCCGAACCCAGATCCGGGCTACTTCCGAGTGAGCTGGTGGTGACTTTCTCTCGGGTAACCCAGGTCTTTTCAGATGACCGGCTCGTCTCTTTCAAGCGACCGATCCTGATTGGCGAAAACAGTAGCAAGCGTGCAGTCATCGAGTCGGCGTTGGATGAGCACCGCCAGCTGTTTCCGGCCGCGCTCTGCTTCAACCAGATTGTGCCTGTCGACGAGGTGCTCACGCTGGCGACGTTCTATCGAGAGGATGATCATCTGGCAAGACTGATGCTCAACGAGACCCAGAAAGCGCGACTCGACCGACTCTGGGAGGAGCTGTACTACGTCAGTCATAGTGCTTTTCTGTACGCTACTGCTGTGGATCTGCTGCTGGAAGTGATGGCGGGCAATGGCCTCGACGATAAGACGCAATACAACGCTTTGGTTCCACTTCGGGAACCCTCTGAGCGAAGGGCGGCAGAGTTCAAGAAGGAGCTGATCGAAGACGAGTCAGGACAGGTCGACGCCCTGATCGACTTCGCTACTCGGGCCTATCGCCGTGTCCCGACCGAGACCGAGGTAGAGGATCTGCGAGGTCTCTATCGCCAACTTCGGGAACAGGAAATGGAGCACGAAGAGGCCTTTCGCCTCACCCTCGCCAGGGTCTTAGTAGCACCAGGATTCCTGTATCGGCTCGAAAACGCCCCGATCGCAACCGAAGTCGCCCCGGTCTCTGATTGGGAGCTGGCGAGCCGACTGAGCTATTTCCTCTGGTCCTCACAACCGGATGAAGAACTACGGAAGCTGGCCGCACAGGGCAGGCTGCGCCAACCCGAGACCATTGGGAGACAGGCAGCACGGATGTCGCGCGACCCTCGCGTCCGTCGGCTAGCCATCGAGTTCGCCTGTCACTACCTACACATACACGACTTCGCTTCGATCGAGGAGAAAAGTAAGAAATACTATCCAGAGTTCGCGGATCTCCGCGGCGACATGTACGAAGAATCGATTCTGTTCTTCACGGATTTATTTCAAAACGACGCTTCCTTGTTGAGCCTCCTTGACGCCGACCACACCTTCGTCAACGAACGGCTAGCAGAGTTCTACGGCATCGAGGGAATCCAGGGTGAGGGCTGGCATCGCATCCGAGGAATGCGTCAGAAACACGGACGGGGCGGCATCCTGGGTCTGGCGACGACGCTTGCCAAGCAGTCGGGAGCCTCGCGCACGAGTCCGATCCTGCGGGGCAACTGGATCAGTGAGGTGCTGCTCGGTGAAAAGCTTCCTCGCCCACCCCAGGATGTCCCCCAACTCCCCCCGGATGAAACTGCGACGGACGGTCTGACAGTACGCCAGCTGGTAGCCAAACATACCAGTGAACCCCAGTGCGCCTCCTGTCATCAGAGAATCGACCCCTTCGGCTTCGCGCTCGAGGGCTTCGACGCCATTGGTCGGCGTCGCGCCAAGGATCTTGCGGGCCGGTCCATTGACACCAAGACGAAACTTCCCGACGGAACCCGGATCGAGGGTCTGAGGGGTCTGCGCGACTACCTGTCAAAGACGCGCCGTGATGCCGTCCTGGGTCAGTTCTACCGCAAACTTCTGGGCTACGCCCTGGGTCGGGAGGTCCAGCTCTCCGACCAACCCTTGCTTGCTGAAATGCAGCAGCGGCTTGCGAAGAACGACTACCGCTTCTCCCTGGCCGTCGAGATGATTGTCCAAAGCCGTCAATTCCTGCACATTAGAGGGAGACCGGCACAGCTTGCTGGACGGCAATAAGCCGATTGCTGTCCTGGCTTTTTTGGGGAATTATATACGGTTTTAGCCAAAAACGTCATACCTATGGGCTAAAATACTCAATAAATAAGGAGATTGAGTATGGCTCATAAGGCACCTGGAAAAAGCCACCGCAAGGGGTTGTCATTGAAGAGTTTGTTCAAGATGTTCCCCAATGATGAAACAGCCGAAAGATGGTTCACCGAACAACGCTGGCCTCATGGTGTATGTTGTCCTAAGTGCGGATCGTTGAAGGTATCCGTGGTGAAGTCTAGGAAGCCTCAACCTTACCGATGCAAAGATTGCCGCAAGCACTTCTCAGTGAAGACAGGAACCTTAATGCACAGTTCCAATCTCGGACTCCAGACTTGGGCCATCGCCTATTATCTGTTGGCGACCGGCATCAAGGGAACCTCCAGCATGAAGCTCCACCGCGATCTTGAAATCACTCAGAAGTCGGCTTGGTTTTTGGCGCATCGGATCAGGGAGACGTGGAACGATCACCAGCACCCATTCACAGGGACGGTGGAGATTGACGAAACCTTCATTGGCGGCAAAGAGCGAAACAAGCACTCATCCAAGAAGCTCAACGCTGGCCGTGGAGCCGTGGGTAAAACCGCCGTAGCCGGTGCCAAGAACCGAGAAACGAATCGGGTTTCAGCAGAGGTTGTGGGGAGTACGGATCAAGAGAACCTGCAAGGATTCGTCTATGGAAACGTGGCCGAAGGTTCAACCGTCTATACCGACGATCACAGCGGCTATAACGGCCTTCAGGTAGACTTTGAGCATAAGACAGTCAAACACAGTATCGGTGAATACGTAAGCGATCAGGCCCACACTAACGGGATAGAGTCTTTTTGGGCTCTGCTCAAGCGCGGGTATTACGGCACTTTCCACAGGATGAGCCCCAAGCACTTGCAGAAATACGTAGATGAATTCGCTGGCCGTCATAACGTCCGTAGCCTGGACACGATCGACCAGATGGCGGCGATGGTGCGCGGGATGAACGGGAAGCGGTTGCGGTATCAGGATCTGGTGGGGTAGAAAATTCTAAATGAGCACGGCGGTAGGCGTCGTTGTGGAATATACTAGGAGGAATTATGGAGAATGCTTATACCGAAAATCGGTTTTGCCTAAAGATGTCCCATCAAACACTTGGAACAAGTCAAATGTGACGAGGTTTGGTATTTGGGGACCATACTTCTAGTCGGAATGGAAAGCTTTGGCCCACTCATCGAGATAGCTTAATCCGGGCATTTTTGCCCTAGTGATATAGGCGTCTGGATTCGGAAGTGTTGAAATCGACGAGTGGTAACTATTGAATGTTCTTCTAAGTTCTTGGGCCTCGTTATCGGGGGAACTGGAGGACAGATTATCGGCCTCTTGACGTCGAACCGTTAGAAAATGACGGCGGAGCAGCTCAGGATTGTCAATATACAGGATTATGTTGTCTGGATCTCCATTAAGTATATCGGAGCAAACAGAACAGTTGCACATCAATTCCGGGTGTTTATGGATAATGAGATCGGTCTGGGATAGGGAACGAAACCCTCGAAAGGCGGGTATGTAGTAGCGTTCGGGGGCTCCCCCGGAGCCTGGGATAACCTCGAAAGACTTATGTTGTGTATACAGTATCCCATGGGACACGCCGCTTAAGCCATCAAGTCTAGACAACATCATCAGATAACCACCGTACAGCGCCTCTACACGGGTTTCTGTTTCATCAAAAGCTTTAACGAATTGGCGTATTTGCCCTATTTCTTCGGCAGTAACTCCGATCTCGACATAATTGTCGACCCAAATAAAGACTTGGTCAAAGATACCGTAATCGGCCACAATTCTCTGGATGTTATCGGTCGTGAGTGCGTCAATTGTGCTGAATATTACGGGTGCAACGGGAACAGTATCAGCAGCGATTGCAACTGTTTTCAAAGCGCAGTCTAGGGACAACTGATACCATTCCTCTCCCGGATCTTCAAACCGAAAATATGGAGGAATAACAACGCGTGGCGGGGTTACATGTGTTCCTGCGTATCGTTTAAGGTATTTACTAGTTCCACTAGTACTCGACGCGTTTCCAACTTTTTCTAATTGGAATCGGAGAACATTCTGACACAACTCACCGCCGTCCGGAAGATCGCCCGGGGCTAAAACGCCGGTATGACTCAGAGCGCCAAGAATCCCAGCCAAATCGGGATGATAATCATCACACAACTTTTTCACCGATACACGAAGTTCACGATTATCATTTAAGTGGGCATTCTTCTGGTGTTGAAAAATGAAAGTCATAGGATCTATGGCATGTGGCGTATCTACAAAGGAAGTAACAAAAACTGAAGTAGCAGCTGCTTGGTAGGACAGGATGTGGCTGGGAATAACTAATCCATCCAGTTTTTCCTTCTCCTGGTGGATCACTCGCACGTCTCGGTGCATGGCAAAACGGAGATGGATCTCCATTTTATTCAACTGTCTTTCCCATTGCAGATCTGTTTCTTAATCCGTTCAATCGCAAGGCGGTTCACATAGGGACTGGGCGCGGCCTCCTTGAGGATTGTAACATCGCCCCATCTTGTACCGACTGAGATAAGACCGATACAATTCTCATCCAAAAGAAGATGAGGAACACGATGGACGTGTCTGGAGTGAATGGCAATGTATGAACGCTCTGCTGCCGCCAGATTAATTATGGCCTGGTGGAGTGCTCGCCCCCAGGCAGTTGTCTTTGCTTCAATCGCCCACAGCTCATCTGCACCGGAGAGCAATACCACATCTATTCGTCTTTCGTAGTGACGAAACTCTCGACGGGCAGCATAATCCTGATTTCGAAAATAGGACATCAGAACATCCACCAGACGTTTTTCGGATATCCGCTTACTCATAACACCACTTCAACTTCTCTGGCTCAGCTCGGCAAACCAATCCTCAGAGGTAAGGTCGGCTTGCTCTACAAGCCAATTCTTGCCGTCGCAAAAGATCAATAGCGCACACGCTCCAGCAATGACTCCTCCAGCAAAGAGCACAAAGGCCACCCAACCAAGGCAGAATGCCCATAGCGTATCGGAGAAGGGAGAGGGTATGAATAACATTAGAGACACCACTGCAGCCGTCCACAGGCGAGGTACCCAGCGCTTGCCCCGGTAAAACTTATTCTCCCTCTTCTTTGCCTGTACTGACTTCTCTGCGAGGAAGCGGAGTTCCCGCTGAGTGTGGGCTTCGAAACCGACGCGAAAAGCAAGGCCTGTTCCATCTCCTGTTGTCCTGGGCTCCGAATCGACAAGCTCAATGTGCCGGTTCACTTCTTTAACGACAATTCCCGAAAGGGACTCATTCAACCACGATCTAACTACTTCACGGTCGAATTCACTTTCATCGAGATCTCGAATTCTTTGACAAAGGCTATCAAACGCTGACGGCTGAGTGAGAGGGTTCCCTGCTTGACTTAGAGCTGCCGGCAAGTACTCGTCTATGATTGCAATGATTCTCGTGGCTTCCTCACGAACAGTCTTCTGAAACATTCCAACAAGAGCCTCAACTATTTTTAGCCTTGCTGCCAAGACGCGGTCAGTGTCTTGGCTCTCGAACCAGCGAATGAAGGGAATTAGTAGTCCGAAGGCTATGACTACCACACCGAGCAAGCCCCATTGCTGATAGAAGCTGTTGTTCAGAGCAACTGTCAACATGAGGATGAGCTGTGATTATAGGCCTAGATGCTCTTTAATGGTACTTTCGGACGTGTACTCAGGAAACTTCTCGTAGGTAAAGATCAACAGTTGGCGAAGAGAGAGCGAGTTGAAGAAATGCTTAAAGTCGGACAACTCCTTGCGCTGCTTCGGAGTCAAACTTTCCCACAATTCTTGGCCAATCTTGAGGCCAAGGTCTTCTGACAAAACAAATCGAGAGGATTGTACTCGCTTTCTTGGTGGGATTGGCGAATCAAAAATGGTGCCCTCCTCGGCTGGACCGTCCATGTCATCGGGGAGCCAATAGTCCAGCCGCTCGGTTACAACTATGCCCGCTGACTCAAGCTCTTCCAAATCTTGATTGAGTCGCTTCGCGTAAGGACCCATCTTGTAGGCCTCGTATTGATATTCTTCCGCGAGATCTACAAGGTCCCTTGGGGTGTACTTCCCCCTCTGCTGCAGCAAAAACATGAGCTTTTGAAGGCGGGTGATTCCTTCTATAGGCTCGGCAATTTCCTCCCTGCCAGGCGTATACAGAAGCGTTATCAACAAATCCATCGAATTTGTCACACGCAGTGACTCTCCCATTCTTGACTCCTCCCGCATTTGCCATCATACCCTAAGCCTGTGACCTGCCTAACACTAATTTCAAATTCAGCGGGCGACCAGTTAAGTATTGATAAATCAAATCATTACGCTAATCAGAACCAGTTTTTGAAACGCAAACCAGCCCAATTGTGTCAGTCCTGACCCCAAAGTCATCTCTTTCCAACTTGATCGGATTGGAGCTCTGCTGCTCCATCCAAGCCGAACTGGTCAAGAAAACACTTGTTTGATGAGACACCGAGTACCAAAACGAAAATTCAAAGAGGCAACCCCCCGAAAACCAGTCTTCCCAACCAGACACACACCCAACCGATGAGCTTCCCGAACCCCAATATACACGTCACGAGGTGGGGCTGGTAGAACTCGGTTCTGATGCTGGGATACTTGTTGAAACCCAAAGGCCCGAAGGGGCATTTTTACAACTCTACCTTTCGGATGATCGAGCACTTGTCTACTCTGAACCAGGCGAAGGCCCAACTGGTGGGCTTGACGAATACTTAGAGAAAGTTGGATGGTTTTCGGAAGAGGAACTTCGGAGCCTGTGGGCGGAGAGAGGATTTGAACTTCTAGGTTCAGGAGGCCGGTGTCCTGCGAATCATGTGTTACCGCCCAGGAGTGAACTTCTGCGTATCTCTCGCGGTTCATCGTGATTGAGACCTAGCCTCCCGTCCAAGCCCCATCGCCTAAGTATATACTCCACACACTATTCCTGCTAGAATTTCCTCTGTAAGCAAGTACGTAGGTGTCCCGCTTCTGTCGGGCTACCTGCCGAATACAACAACCCCTATGAACGGGCACAGGGTAGCTCCCTCGTGCTTGGGCGAACAGGCAGGAACTTCACGTACCTACGTGCTGCTTACAAATGGCCCGACACCTACGCCTGGGCCGCAAGGCGAAAGGAAAGGTAAGCCATGAAGATCTGTCTGTACTGCGCGGAGCAAATCCAAATCGAGGCCAGAATATGCCGCTATTGCGGACGCGACCAATACCAGCCTGTTGACCAACCCGTTCAACAGCTTGTAGGGGGAGGTGCTCATTACCAAGACAGGCATCGGGGTCCGGCACCCGGACGAAGTCCCGCCATTGCCGCACTCCTGAGCCTGTTTATTTCGGGAGCTGGTCATCTCTATGCCGGGGCTATTAAAGAGGGCATTCTATGGTTCTTCTTGCCGCCTTTTGTCGGGGTCTTTTTGGCTATGCTTTCTATGGGGGCGTCCACCCCCACGGATGCCTTGGTTCCAACTGCCCTCCTCTTTTCAAGCCCCTTTCACCTGTACCAGGTCTACTTGGCTTATCAGTACACGGCGGGCAAGCTGACGCCCGTTTTAGGGTTTAGGAGACAGCAACGGTGGGTAGAGGCCCCAAGAGAACAACAGTACATGCAACGAGGACCCCGGCAGATCCAAACTGTACCTGTGAAGCAGGTCCAAACCGTACCCAGGAAGCAGATCAGACCCACGTCGGACAAGGAGGTCTAATGTTGATTCATCGAAGCATTCTACCGTGCGTTCTGCTGTTTGCCTCTTTTGTCAATATGCAAGCGCAGTCTTGGCTCAAGGAGGACAACGGCCAATACACGATCTATTACGTGCAGGAATATGAACAGGACGTAAAGTTCGTGCGAACATGGTTGGACCAAGCCGAACGCCTGATGCTCGACAAGTACGACCTTCAGCGGCACGGGTACGATATCTCGGTCTACTTGCCTCCAGCGCCCACGCAATATACCAATCGTGGACTCGCAACCCTTTTGTGCTGTTCCCAGAACACTGGCGAGATCCACTACATGACCCCGTCCGCCCCGGCATACGGAGTCGGGGCTCTGGGCTCTCTGCGGCTTCCTGCTGACGACTATCACGCCAAAACGTTGATACACGAATACATCACCGTAGGGCACACGCGAGTTTCGGCAGACAAACCCCGTGGGTTCAGGTATTACTCGGCCCCGTCATGGTTCGTTCAGGGCCTCCAAGAATACGATGGCACGTTTCATTCAACCGAGAGCAACAGGACCGATGGCTTCGAACAGCTGCTTGATTATGCCGACAGAAGACTTCAAGACACGTTCCATTGTTGCCATACTCTTGCCTTTGATTCGGAAACCTTCGGAACTACAAGCGCTTATTTTGGCGGGGCGTTCCTAATGAAGTTCCTAGCCGACCGATTTGGGGAGGGCATTCATGTGGGCCTCTTGAAGAACGAACATCCGACGTTTACAGAGGCTTTGACCGACGAACTAGCCTCGCGTGGCAGTAGTGTTTCTGAAGCATTCGGCGATTTTCAAAGATGGTTCGCACTGGAACGAGGCTTGGAAGTCGGCACCCCCCCTACGAAAGTGCACACCCTGTACTTTGCCCATTCCGCAGCAGGTGGTGGGTGGAGGACGGACCTGGTCTTGCTCAATCCGTATCGAAGCAAGACGGCGGAGGCCACGATAGAAGTATTTGGCTCAAACGGAATGCTACGAACCGAAGAACAGTTCAGTCTGCCAAAGTTGAACGTGGCAGAGTGGGAACTGCCCACAGGCACAAGAGTAGAAACGGGAGGCGTAGTGGTTTCATCTCCAGCAAAGCTATCTGGCTTCCTGCGCTTCAGGCACAGCGACGGAGCGGCCACCTCAGTGCAGTCGGCTCCAGTGGACGATGCCTTTATGGTTCCGGTAAGCAATCAAGTTGATCGCACTGGATTGGCTGTCTACAACGCCGATGATAAAGACCTAACGGTGGCGCTCACAATGGGGGCAAGATCGTCTTACGAGACAATCCCGGCCAAAGGGAAGGTGGCAAAGTTCGTTGACGAGTTTTTTGAAGATGCGGGCACAGGCACCTTGCAGGTCAGGACGGACCCCCCTGGGGGTCGGATTACCGTGTTGGCTCTGGAGTTGATCAACGGCAACCTTGTGACATTGCCTGCGGTTCCTTTGAACGGGTCTGGGTTTTAGTCCGAGGGTTCTATTTCCTCAACCCACCAGGCCAGGATTTCTCCTTGGACTTCCCCGACAGGCTCACCTTCGCGTTCAAAGTTCATGACGTTCTTGGATTTAGTGGCGGAATCGGCTTGGACCTTGATGCACTCCCGAGAACCCGCATTAGTCTTGACAAGGATATTGTACCAACGCACAGGGGCAGTCTTGAGTGTGGAGGTCATTGGATCGGATTTTACTAGGGTTGTAACGAGGATCGGCCTATTTTAGAATTTACCCCATGGGTTTGTCGCCACTCTCCGAAAAGGATATAAGTAGGTAGCAGGAGTTCTTGGGCGAACTCGCTGTGAGAAAGGAAGGAACGATGGAGCAAAATAAGAATCCAAAGAACAAGCGGGGACGGCCTCAAGTGCTCGTCATGCCAGAACCGATCCCAGACACTCCTGAGAACATTGCCAGGGCCTGTATGCAAGCCCCGCCTAAGAAGAATTGGGGTTTTCTCAAACCCGGTTCTGGCTCTAGGAAGGACAAGGCGTAAGCCTTAGCCTTTGGCTAAAACCGTATATAATTCCCCTTTTTTGGAGGCTCGGGATGCAGGTCGGTCTGCTTGAGGTTAGAATGGGTCCAAACCTGGAGTCTGTGAGGTAGATCATGAAGAACCATCACTTATCTCGTCGAACGTTTCTGCGTGGAGTCGGTGTCTCGATGGCGCTGCCTTGGATGGAGTCGATCCCTGTGTGGGGTGCCAAAGCAACTGCCGCTGTCGATCCGGGAAGCCAGGCACCGGTCCGATTCGGCGTGTTGTTCTCAGGAAACGGTTTTCACACCGAGGAGTGGTGGGCCAAGGAGCAGGGCAAGCAGCTGGAACTGGGCAAAGTGCTGGCGCCGATCTCCGATTTCCGCGAAAAGCTGCTCTTCATCCGCGGACTCTACAATGAGGAAGCACTCAAGGGAAACATCCACAGCTCGATGACAGGAAATCTCCTTTCCGGAGCTCCCCTTGCCTCGGGAGGCACCATTCGCTCTGGAACCAGCGTCGACCAGATCATCGCACAGCGCTACGGACAGTCGACCAAGGTTCCAAGCCTGGTTCTAGGCTGCGAGAGATCCAACCCTGGGATTCACAAAGACTATTCGATGCTCTATAGCTCCCACATCTCGTGGAGCTCTCCTACCGCTCCCACGCCTCTGGAGCTCTATCCCGCCCTCGCTTTCGACCGACTCTTCAAGGACGAAGTAGAGCGGGGCGACCGAAGCGTACTCGACTCGGTGCTGGATGAAGCACGTGGGTTTCGACGCAACATCAGCTCCGGTGATCAACTGAAGCTCGACGAGTACCTCAACTCGGTTCGCGAAGTCGAGCAGCGCATCGAGAAGGCGGGACAAAAGGGCGAGCTGCAAGGGTGGCGGCCGACCCTGGATGGGCCCAACCTGCCGCGTCCGGCGGATGGCATTCCCCAGACCCTAGGCGAGCACATGCGACTGATGTGCGACATCATGGTGCTGGCCTTCCAGACTGATACCACCCGGGTGTGCACGCTGAAACTCAACAACGATCACAGTTACTTGCTTTTCCCGCACTTGAACGTCGACATAGGGCACCATGAGCTCTCGCATCGTAACAACAACGACTGGCTCAAGGTGAATCAGTTCTTCCTCGAACAATTCGGCTATATCGCCCGCAAGCTGGACGCGATCCAGGAAGGCGAGCGAACCGCTCTCGACAACTCCATGTTGATGTACTGTTCGAGCATGCTTACGGGCAGTCACATTGCCACGCAGCTGCCGGTGGCAATCCTCGGAAGCGCCGGCGGTCAACTTAAAACTGGCCGGATACTCGACTACCTCGAGAAGCCGAACCGCAAGATGTGCAGCCTGTACCTGTCGATGCTCGACAAGTTTGGCATCCAACTGGAGGAGCTCGGAGACTCGAACCAACGGCTGGCCGAAGTCTGATCCGCGTTCTAGGTCGTCAAAGCATCGCGCCCTGAGAGGCTGCGCGGCGGAGCACGCGCCGCCTGGTGGCTCATGGTCTCTGTGGATTCAAGGGTGACCGCGAGTTTCTCGATTCGAGGCAATGCGGGTTTGCCCGACCCGAGAGAGGATTCGAAGGACTTCATGAGGGGAAGGAGGAGCAGCGACGCCGTGCCTAGATTGGCCAGGTAAAGGTAAAAGACCGACTTCTTGTGGGCCGACAGCATCCGCCAACCCTGGCGAAAGCAATTTCCGATCGTCATGAGATTAAAGCAAGGATCTCCAGCAGATTCTGCATCCAGAACAGCCATTTACTGGCCCACTTTCGGGTCGCCAGAGAGTACTCTCCGGCGCCGGAAGATTGAACCACTCTGCTGTTGTTGATGGGATCGATGTCCAGCAGCAGCTTTCGATCAGGATCCACCACTGCAGACTTGAGCCTGGCAGTTTTCTTGAACTCAAACCGGATCCACCGGTATTGGCCATCCCAACGTTTCACAATCCGGCTTCCGTCTTCGAACTCCATCCGGACGTCGACAGGAAACTTCGCACCGCCCAATCGGCTCACTACCACCTTGGAGAGGTAGAGCTTTGGGGCGCTCTCCTCTAGTTCCTCCGCTTCGGAACCGTCTTCGGTGAGGCCTTCCCTCCCGGGAACCGCCTTCGAAGTGGCCTCGGTGACCGCGTAGTCAACTAGCTTGGCGCTCTGGATCGTCTCCTGGAAGAACCAGTCCTGGTTGCGAGCGGACACCTCGTTCACCGTGTTGATAAAGTCCTGGGTGGTGGGATGGCGGTACCGGTAGCGTTGGAAGTAAGTGCGCATGATGCGCAACATCGCCTCCTCGCCTACATACCTTTCCAGGGTCCAGAGGATCTGCTCGGGTTTGTAGTAGGAATTCACGACGTAGCTGAAGCGGTCGCGATACTTCCAGCCCGCGCGGACGAGAACATCAAGGCGGCCGCCTTTACGCGCCGCTGCCAGCGAGCCCGTCTCGAATGGGAGGCGGACAGAGGGGAACAACATCGGGATCTTCCCCAACACCCATTCCACATGGACAGGTGGCCGATAAGCTTCGCGCTCTGCCCGTGAAGTTGCCCACGAAGTGAGGCCCTCGTCGAGCCATGATTCCTCGAACTCGTTGCTGGCCACCATACCGTACCACCACTGATGGCCTACTTCGTGAATGGTTACCCCTTCCGGTGAGAGGGTCTCCGGGGGCGACCACAATCGTGCCCTTCCCGTAACCAGGGTCGGGTACTCCATGCCCCCGGTTGCGCTGTTGTGCGGTGGATCGACTACGGTCAGTACGCTGTAAGGGTAGGGGCCGAACCAATGACCGAATAGACGAAGGGCATGCTCGACCACCTGGAAATACCTGGACTCAAGATAGGTCCTGCTCCCACATCATGCTGGAACGGTTGTTCTTGAAGGCGTTCAGATAGAGATGGAAGTGGAGGATTCTGCCAGCGGAGGATCTGCCGTCCCTCAACGGTCTTGGATCCAGGATCCAGACGAGCCTGGATGTCGTATCGGAGAATGGCCTCATGTGGAGGGGCAACGGCGCCTGGGTCCTGTTGTATTGCTCCAGCACTGAGCAGCCAGAGGGCTAAAGCTGATACAGGTTTCATCGGTACTTGCCGGACTCTCTAGCTTCCTGCTCGCTTCCACTATTAGATGGCATTGCCCAGTTCGACTCCAGGCCACAGAAACGCCTGACTCCGGGGATTGGAGCCGGACCAACTACGTGGCAACAACATCATCCTGCCCTCTCTTTTTCTTTCACGGTTTTTCCAACTGGGACGTTAGGTAGTGCTGATGCCAGGTACAAACGCCTGGTCCCTACCCGCCACCGAACGAAATCAGGGAGTTAAACCACATGTCATTCTTTCTCTTCACACTTCTTGTACTGATCGCGGTAAGCCAGCCTGTCCTTTCGCAGGTCCTGATCAACGAGGTTGATGCGGACCAGACGGGCACTGATAACGCGGAGTTCGTCGAACTCTACGATGGTGGGGCCGGCAGCACGGATCTTTCCGGTCTGGTTCTGGTGTTCTTCAACGGCGGCGACGACTCCTCCTATGCTGCCTATGATCTGGATGGCCAATCCACCGGCGTCGGTGGATTCTTCGTTCTCTGTGGTGATGCCGGCAACGTCACAAACTGTGATCTGGATGTCACGCCCAATTCCAATCTGCTTCAGAATGGAGCCGATGCTGTGGCCCTGTATACCAACGATGCCACCGACTTTCCGAATGGAACAGCTGTAGCGACATCCAACCTGGTCGACGCGTTGGTCTACGACACGAATGACAGCGACGATGGCGGGTTACTGGTACTTCTGAACGGGGGGCAGCCACAAGTCAACGAGGATTCGGGAGGATCCAGCGAAACCCAGTCCAATGAACGCTTTCCTGACGGGTCAGGTGGGGCGCGGAACACCTCTACTTTCAAGCAGGAGACCCCGACTCCAGGTGGGATGAATCTGCCGGTGGACCTGCTGAGCTTCGAGATCGAATGAGCCGCTCGAATAGTGAACAGTGATGAAGTGATCAGTGAACAGTACCGGAAACAGCTGCAGCCCGCAGAGCCGCGAGGGAACCCGAACCGCCCACGACACGAAGCGGCGAAATCACCAGAGCCGCGGTCGCGAGGATGATCTCTCAGACAGGATCTGGGATCTGGAAGGGCTGCCGGTATTCCCGACCCAGGAGTCGGCTGGCTTCATCGTCGCCGATGATGGTTTCGGTGGCCGGATCGAAGTGCAGCTCCCGACCCACTCGGGTCGAGATGTTGGCGAGCTCGCAAAAGACACCCGAAAAGTGGATCTCCTCGATTTCCGCCGTGAGGATATTCCGGTCTCCAGCCCGCATCGCATCGACGAAATTCTGATAGTGATGTAGGTTGGGTAGCTCTCCTAAGGGAGGCTCGGCCTTGTCGTTGCGCCCCAGAAACACCTGGTAGTCGCAGCCCGCACCCGGTCGCTCAACCCGGTGCTTCATGTGAATGTACCCTTCGGTACCGTAGAGATCCCAGGTGAACTCTGCGAACCACTGCCTCTTGGGTGGGGAATAGACATGACGCCGCGGAATGACCCGACCCTGGTCGGAATAGAGATTGCGGAGATCACAGGTGAGCAGTGCCCCATCCGCAAACTCGAATGTGGACCGATGAGCGTTGGGAGTCTGCGCCTGATCCTTGGGACCGAAGCGGCTTCCCGCCGCGTGGGCTCGCACGGGGAGATCTCGCCCCATCATCCACCGACAAATATCGATGATGTGGACCCCGTTGTTGCCCATCTCCCCATTTCCAAAGTCCCAGAACCAGTGCCAATTGTAGTGGACCAGATTCTGGTGGTAGGGCTGTTCAGGTGCTGGTCCCAGCCAAAGATCCCAGTCGAGCCAGGATGGTGGGGGTTCAGGCTGCTTGAAATCGATGGGATCTCGAGGATTGGGAAACTCGCAACGAGCCCAGTATACATCGCCAATGATCCCTTCCCGTACTAGTTGGGCGACCCGGCGAAAAGATCCACTGGAACGCCGGTTGGTTCCTCCCTGCATGATCCGGTTGTACTTGCGTGCTGCCTCCACCAACTTGCGTCCTTCGAACACATTGTGGGAGATCGGCTTCTCTACATAGACATGTTTGCCCGCCTGACAGGCCCAGATTCCGGCCAACGCATGCCAATGGTTACAGGTGGCGATGGTCACGGCGTCCACGGAGGGATCGTCCATGATGCGCCGCATGTCCTTCACGATCTGGGGCCTCTTGCCGCTGATCTTCTCGACGGCATCGGCCTTTTCGCGACTGCGCCTCTCGTCCACATCGCAGACGGTCACAATCTCGACTCCCTCGACATCGTGGGCGTCACGCACCAGGGCACCGCCTCGACCCCCAGCACCGATGAGAGCTATCCGGACCCGATCATTGGCATTCGCCCAGCGGTGGGAAGTCCCGACCAGGGATGCCCCTGCCCAGGCAGAGGTCTTCAGGAATTGGCGCCGCTTGAGTTCAGCCATGAAGGTTCCCTGCCTGTCAGCCTATAGTCTGGGTACGGCCCGTTTCCGAAGCCCGGTAGGCACCGAAAATAACCCTTAGGACGTGTAGCGAGTCTTCTCCCGTCAGCGGCGCCTTCCCCACTCCCCGGGCGACGTCCACTGCTGATTGGACCAAATAGAAGTAGCCACCGGGCTTATTGGAGAAAGGAAAGGACTGGACCCCCTTGGGAGCATCCGGATGCGTCGAGTACCACTTCACGGGACTGTTGAGCGGATCTAGTTTGACCCACCCCTTGGATCCCCAAAGTGTAATGCCCAGGTGATATCCCCGATCCAGGTAATACCCACCGTGGAGCGTCCCCACCATACCCTTCTTGAACTTCAGAGCCAGGGCGACCGAGTCCTCGATTTCCACGGGTTGCCCGCCTACATTGCGGGTAACCGCAGATACCTGCTCGATCCGATCCCCGGTCAGATACTGGATCAGGTCTAGATAGTGGATGCCCAACCAGATCAGCTGCCCTCCTCCTGCCTTGTCTTTGAAGGCCAACCAGGAGCGATGGTAACGAGGGCGGGTAAGCCGGGTCTGATCGGCAACGAAAACCAGATGAGTCCCGTAGGGCTTGCCCAGCAGTCCAGAATCGAACAACTCCTTGGCCTTCAGGGCCCCGGGGTGCAGCCGTGTGCCCAGAGCCAACATCAGGCTCAGTTGCTTGGAGTCGGCCAACTGGACCAGAGGTTCGAAGTCCTCGGCTCGGACGCAGGAGGGCTTTTCGGCCAGGACATGGGCCCCGGACTCCAGCGACTTTCGAATCAGCGGAGGAGCCGCATGGGCCTCCAAGCTGAGGATAACGGACCGGGGCTTCACCTCTGCGAGCATCTTGTCGTGGTCCCGGAAGGTGGTGAGCTTGCTGCCCAATACCTCTTTTGCCTTCTCGAAGGTAGTGCCGCTCTGGTCCGAAAGAGCGACAGAAGCTACTCCCTCGGCCTTGTCCAGGGCGTCGAGGTAGATGCTCAGGTGGGGACCCCTTTCCTGGGTG
Source organism: Acidobacteriota bacterium (assembly GCA_965219005.1). Lineage (GTDB taxonomy): Bacteria > Acidobacteriota > UBA6911 > RPQK01 > JAJDTT01 > CAUZIZ01. Next base: position 3,537,947 of record CBDCMS010000004.1, read on the forward strand.
ATCACCCCTACTTTGATCGGTTTCCCAGCTGCCAGAGTCCGGCTCGACGACAGAGCCAGGGAAGAAAGAACGGCACTTCCGGTGGTCTTCTTGAGAAAGGTTCTGCGCTCCATAGTGGGTCCAGTCTAACAGTCCAGGCGACGGGAATAGTAGCTTTGGTCTCCAGGCCGAAGTATTTTTCTTCCCTCGAGCCTTTGGCTCGACTCACGGCGGCCTGGAGGCCACCGCCACGTCCCTTAGGACTCCTTCAGGAAATCGCGGGCGATTTCGGCGTAGCCTTCGGTGTAGTCCATCTCCAGGTAGTGCGCGCCGTAGTACTCCTGAGGGGCAAAATCAGTTAAATCATAGATGGGCGAAGGATCGAATTGGACGACCCCGTCGCCGGCTCGACAGACATGGACAATTGTGTCCGTACTTGCGTGTGTAGTGTCGATGAGCTGCAGGACATCCGCTCCCTGGCCGTCCGCCCTCGGAATCACCTTGACGCGCCAGGCGGGCTGCAGGTTGGGCAGATCGTCGCTGGTTGCCGGTTGATGCATGGTAGAGCGGATGACCATTACCGAAGCACCCGCAAGCCGGGTGTCGGTAAACATGACTCTCTCATCCATTCCAACTTCGATGTCGGCGGACACCTTTGGCGTCCCGTAGATTTCGCGGCCGGCCGGAATGCTCGAACGTGAATTCAAGAAAGCGATCGGCGCGAAGTACCCGACCTGGCCCTCATACGTGCACTTCACCGACAAAACACTCTCCTGGAAATCACCATAGCTGGACGTCCAGGGAGCGGTGAGCCCCATGGCGACACAGAAACCATCGTCGGACGGCTCGAAGCAGGCCGGCAGCACTCGATCGATGGCCGCCAGGTCAGCGCGGAAATAGACGAACTGGAAGCGCACCCCTCGGTAACGGCAGGGGGGCATTGGGTAGTAGGGAGAGAAGGCCGGCATATTGGCAATCTGGTCCAACGGAATCGTCATCAATCTCCTCCTTTGGTATATCAGTGTTCAGCGATGCGGGCACGCTTCGGTGGAGTCGCCGAGACTCCCTCCAACCCACCGCTTATTCTCAAGACCTCTCCGGTCACCCATGAATTCGCGGGATTGCACAAGAAAGCGACTCCCCTGGCGATGTCCTCGGGTTCTCCCCAACGCCCCAGCGGAACGGAGCTTCGGACGCGCTCGATCATCTCTTCTTCGGTGATTCCGAGCGTCTGGCAGCGCTGGGCCATGGTCTTCTGGTTGAACTCGGTGTACACCAGCCCGGGGCTGATGGCATTGACCCGTACTCCATAGGCGGCCAGCTCCAGCGCCAGGGTCTTGGTCAGGCTGATCACGCCAGCCTTGGCCACGTTGTAGGCGGCGACCAGTGCAGCCGGACTCTGGCCGTTGATGGACGCCACGTTGACGATGCATCCAGATCCCTGATCTTCCATCACTCCACCGGCGGCACGGCAGCAGTAGAAGGTCCCGGTGAGATTGACCTGCAGAACCCGGGCCCATTCCCCGTCACTCAGCTCGACGACGGGTCCAACCTGCTGACCTACTCCGGCAGAGTTGACTAGGATGTCCAGACGACCATAGTCCTGTGCGACCGACTGAAAAAACGTCTCTACCGTTGAGCTATCGGTGACGTCAAGATAGGCTGAATCGGTTATCCCACCGCCTTTAGCCAGGGCCGCCGCTTCGCTCCGAGCCCTTTCCTCCTGCACGTCGGCGAGAACCACTCTGGCCCCCTGCCCAGCGAGCTGCCTTACGATACCGAGACCAAGACCCTGCGCAGCTCCGGTGACAACGGCAACCTGTCCCCTAAGACTGTCCTTAGTGTTGGGGCTCAACGCCGAACTCCCATTGTTTCCCAGTGATTCGAGCTCGAATCACACCAGTCTCGCCGTCCTACGCTTCGATCCAAAGCAGTTCTTCCAGGTTAGCACGACAACGTGTTGAGGGTAGACTACTACTTGAGGGACGCTAGAATAGGAATTTCCGATCGGGGTGAAATGAAAGAACCGGGGGACGCCATTCGTCGGCGCGAATTTGGCAGGAAGCTTGCTGCCGTCGGTGGGAGCCTGGCCCTCATAGCCAACGCCGCCGAGGGAGGCACCAGAACCAGGAAAAACATGAAGAAGACCAAGCTCGGCTTTGACAACTATGCCATTCGGGAATTGGGTTGGAAGGCCTCCAGACTTCTGGACTACGCCGATTCGCAGCAGTTGGATAGCATGCTTCTGTCGGACCTTTTCGTCTACGAGAACCACGGCGAACCCTACCTCCGGGAGCTCAAGGCGAAAGCCGACGACCTCGGAATCGAGATCCAGGTAGGCACAGGCGGCATCTGTCCCAGCTCAGATCGGCTCGAGACCGCCTTTGGCAACCCCGAGGAGCATCTGAGGCTCACCCTTCGCATTGCCGGTACCCTGGGATCCAAAGCAGCCCGCTGCTTTCTGGGCGGAATGGACGACCGCAGGGATCCCGGAGGAATCGAACGCCATATTGAGACCACGGTCGAGCTTCTTCGAAAGGTAAGAAGTTATGCCCTCGATCTGGGCGTGAAGATCGCCGTCGAGAATCATGCCGGAGACCTGCAGGCCCGGGAGCTCGTCGGTCTGATCGAGGCCGCTGGAAGCGATTACGTGGGAGCCACGGTAGACGCGGGGAATGCAACCTGGACGTTGGAGGATCCGGTACACAATCTCGAGATTCTGGCACCCTATGCCGTCAGCAGCGGCATACGGGATTCAATGGTCTGGGAAGATGAGCGCGGTGCCAGGGTGCAGTGGACCGCGATGGGCGAGGGATGTGTGGATATCAAAGCCTACGCGGAGAAGTTCACTGCGCTCTGTCCCGACGTGCCCTTTCAGCTCGAGATTATCTCCGGAGTCCAGCGCTCCTTTCCCTATCTGGAACCGGCCTTCTGGGGTCCCTACGAGAAGGTTAGAGCCAGTGATTTCGCTGCCTTCGTGTCTCTCGCCAAGCGCGGTAAACCCATCGAAGCCTTCCAGGCTCCAGCACCTCCGGAACGGAGTGCGGCGGTTCGGTCCTACCAGAAGGCGCAGCTGGAGCGAAGCATCAAGTATTCCAAAGAGGTACTCGGTCTCGGTCTGAAGTAAGTCTGCTGGGATTGGGCCTCTTCCCGGCTGGACAGGCGAAAACCCCGTCGTTAAACTCTACCCTCCATTGGCTGACGGTTTTGGTGGCAGGAGGGATTTGTATGATTACAGCTCTGGAGCACGTCGCGATTGTCTCGGTGGATCCCGGCGCCCTGGCCGACTGGTATACGGTGACACTCAACTTCGAGGTGCTTTCGAAAGACGAGGACAGCAGCACCTATTTTCTGGGAGTGCCGGGGGGAGGAATTTTCGAGATACTTCCCGCCAATGACCGCTTCCGCCCGGAGGCCACCGATGACGATGCCGGCATCCGGCACGTAGCCTTCACCGTCGACGAGTTCGAACCGACTTGCCAGGAGCTGCGCCGCAGGGGTATCGAGTTCTCACGCATGGCTGTAGGGAGTCCCGAGGAAACCCAGATGGCCTTTTTCCCGGACCCAGAAGGCAATATCATGCAGATAGTTCGCCGACCCAAACCCCTACGCTAGACACTCAACCGAAAGAAGGAGAGGAGTCATTCGTATGCTTCCCGAAAAACGCCTTGCCAGACTCGGAATCACACTACCCCCTCCTCCCTCCGCGGTTGGATCCTACGATCCCTGGGTGCGAACCGGAAACCTGGTTCTAACCTCGGGACAGATACCGTGGCTGGGAAAAGAGCTCGCTTATACCGGAAGGCTGGGAGATGAGCTAACCGTGGACGAGGGCTATCAGGCTGCCAGGCTCTGCGCGATCAACGCCATTGCCCAGCTCAAGGCTGCAGCTGGTGAATTGTCGAGGGTCAAGCAGATTGTCCGCCTGGACGGATTCGTCCACTCCGCGCCCGGTTTCCAAAGTCAGGCTCAGGTATTGAATGGCGCCTCTGAACTTCTGAACGACGTCTTTGGCACCGCGGGACGCCACACCCGGGTCGCTCTCGGCATCAGCGAAATGCCAATGAACGCCGCCGTCCAATTGAGCATCACCGCCGAGTTGGCCGATTAGTCGAATCGGCCGCAGTTCCCGACCATCGTCAATCCAACAGTGCTGCAAACGGAGCAAACGGCCAGCAACATGAAACGAGCCAACGAGGAAGAGGGGACCACGGTTCAATCTTCTTCCCTATTCCGACCCGCAGTTTCTTCCTGAACGATCCAAGGCGCGGGAGGCCGGGTCTGACCTTAAACGTCGGCAAGCTTGGGATGGAACTACGAGGATGGAACTACGAGTTCGTTTCGAAAGGATCTACGCCAATGGCTTTACTGCGTGTAGCCCAGGGTCGCAATGCGAAGCGAGCTACCCTGGGTTTAGGTTGCCACCAGTCCTTTCTACGCTGAAAGCGTTATTGCCAAGACGTTGCCGGCAATAACCCCGTTGGGGTAAGGCGCTACTACCGACCTGACCCAGGATAGCTCGCTTCGCGTTGCAACCCTGGGCTACACGCAATAACACCTTTGGTGTAGGAGTGCCCCCGGAAGTTAGGCGAAGTTTCTGAACTGAGTGAGCTAGCGGGCTGGGAAAACGACTGACCAAAAACGACACTTCGAGCTAAACTCTACCGTGTGACGATGGGCACGACCATGAACCGTAAGAGCACTCCGATAGCCAAGGATCTGGTGTTGGTCGGAGGTGGCCACAGCCAGGTGACCGTTCTCAAAGGCTTCGCCATGAAACCGCTTCCTGGCGTGCAGTTGACGCTGGTGTGCAGGGATGTCGACACGCCCTATTCCGGAATGCTGCCGGGGCTGGTGGCCGGACACTACCAGTTCGACGATGCCCACATCGACCTGGGACCTCTAGCTGAGTTCGCGGGAGCCCGAATGGTGCACGACGAGGTCATCGGTTTGGATCCGGACGCGAAAAAGTTGATCTTCCGCACCCGACCCCCAGTTTCCTACGATGTGGTTTCGATCAACATCGGCTCCACACCGACGCTTGCTCAGGTACCCGGAGCCGCAGATGAAGTGATCCCGGTAAAGCCCATCGGTGGGTTCATCGCACACTGGGATCGATTGAAGAACCGAGTCCTCGAGACAAAAGGGCGACTCCGAGTAGGAGTAGTCGGAGCGGGAGCGGGAGGCGTGGAGTTGACCCTGGCCGTCCAGCAGGCTCTCCAGCACATGCTCCAAGACCTCGACCAACCCAGCGATCAGCTGGAGTTTCATCTTGTCGGTGGAGCCGACACAGTCCTCCCAACTCATAACCGCAGGGTGCGCAAGAAATTCCAGCGGGTGCTAAGCGAGAGGCAGGTTCAGGTGTGGACAGGCCGGTTCGTCGAGGGAGTCCAGAATCGCCGGATCCGATTCGACGATGGATCCGAGTTGGAGCTGGACGAGATTCTCTGGGTAACACAGGCCTCCGCCGCTCCCTGGCTGGCGGACTCGGGGCTGGCAGTCGACCCCAACGGCTTCCTCCAGGTCCACGACACGCTACAATCGATTTCCCATCCCCAGGTCTTCGCAGCCGGGGATGTCGCGTCGGTCCTCTCCTATCCGCGAGAAAAGGCCGGAGTGTTTGCGGTTCGCCAGGGAAAACCGCTAGAAGAGAATCTGCGCAGAGTGCTGCAGAGCCACCCGCTGAAACCCTTTGCCCCCCAGAAGAAGTTCCTGAGCCTGATCAGTACTGGTGACCGCTATGCAATTGCCTCTCGTGGCCACTGGTCTCTAGAAGGAAAATGGGTGTGGACCTGGAAGAACTGGATCGACCAGCGCTTCATGAACCGCTACAACGTCCTTCCCGAAATGACAGCAGAAGCAGATTCCAGGCCATCTGGCCCTCCAACCCCCGAATCGGCTCTTCGGGAGCTCTCAAGCAACGCCATGCGCTGTCGCGGATGCGGTGCCAAGGTTGGGGCGACCGTTCTGAACCGGGTACTGGAGCGGCTTCAGCCCCTCCGCCACCCCAGTGTCGTTGGTGGCCTTGACTCACCTGATGATGCGGCGATCATCACGGTTCCCCAGGGCAAGCACCTGGTGCACTCTGTCGACTTCTTTCCTGCCATCGTCGAAGACCCTTACACCTTCGGCAAGATCGCGGCCAACCACAGTCTGGGTGACATCTTCGCAATGGGGGCCCAACCCCAATCGGCGCTGGCGCTGGCGACCATTCCCTATGGACTGGAGAAGAAAGTCGAGGAGACCCTGGAACTGCTTCTCGGCGGAGCGGTGGAGGTCCTGAATGCAGCCGAAACGCCGCTGGTCGGAGGTCACACCAGTGAGGGAGCGGAGCTTGCTCTCGGCTTTGCGGTCAATGGTCTGGTCGATCCTGAACGGGTGCTGGAAAAAGGGGGCCTGCGCGCCGGTGACCAGCTGATCCTGACAAAGCCTATTGGCACCGGAACCCTCTTCGCTGCTCACATGCGTTTGAAGGCAAAGGGACGCTGGATCGTCGCAGCGACACGATCCATGTTGCAGTCGAACCAGCGCGCAGCAGAATGTCTACTGCGCCGAGGCGCCCACGCCTGTACTGACGTGACGGGCTTCGGTCTGCTGGGCCACCTGGCTGAGATGACCCAGGCATCTCAGTTGGGCGTCCGACTCGCACTCTCCTCCATCCCCCTGCTTGCGGGAGCACTGGAGACGGTCAAATCTGGGATCTTCAGCTCGCTACACCCCCAGAATCTCCGGTTGCGCCATGCCGTTCGCAATCGTAATATCCTGACTGAGTACGAGGCCGCGCCTCTGATCTTCGATCCGCAGACGGCCGGCGGTCTGCTTGCTGGCGTTCCTTCCGACACGGCTCGAGACTGCCTCGCGGAGCTGAAACAGCTGGGATACCAAGAGGCTGCGATCATAGGCTCGGTCCAGGAACAAGGTAGCGGTCCCGAGTCAATCACAATCGAGGCCTGAGTCCGGAACAGAACTTCATCGCGAGAACAAGGAGCCAGCAACAGATGATCGAGATAGGAAAACCAGCACCCGCCTTCACGCTGAAGAACCACAACGACGAGGATGTGAGCTTGACCGATCTCGCGGGACAATGGGTCGTGCTCTACTTCTATCCCAAGGACGACACGCCCGGATGCACCATCGAAGCCTGTGACTTCACAGAAGGACTGGGAGGATTCGAGGCATTGGAGGCCGTCGTCTATGGATGTAGTCCGGACGATCCCGAGTCCCATCGAAAATTCATCGCCAAGTTCAATCTTCGCGTGGGCCTTCTTTCCGACCCCAGCCACAAGATGATGGAGGAATATGGGGCCTGGGGCGAGAAGAACATGTATGGCAAGAAGGTCGAGGGAGTCATCCGCTCCACCCTCATCATCGATCCCAAAGGAAGCGTGGCCCATCATTGGCGCAAAGTGCAGGTCAAGGGGCACGCCGAAAAGGTGAAAGAAAAGCTGGCAGATGCGCAGGCCAGCTAGACTTACCCAGCTCTCGGTATTCCCTGTGCTAAAATAGACGGGTGTCTGCTCGTATAGGGCAGGGTTCTATTTGGTCAAGGCGGCCCTTCCAATCGACTATTGGGCTTCTCAACTGTTTTGGAGCCCTCTTTTTCTTCCTACAACCAGCCATCGCTCAGGTGGACACCTGTTCCCTGCTCGGCATCGCCCTCGACTCTGAGTCGCAGGGAATCGCAAACGCCGAGTTGACAATCCTTCGGATCGGCACCAATGAGACCTTTCATGTCCTCACCAATGAAAGGGGAGACTACCGGATTGGGGGACTTCCGGTGGGCAAATATCGGCTCCGGCTGGAGCACGTCAGCTTCAGGACGGAGGTTCGACGAGGAGTCGTGCTGCAACTGGGGCAGACCCACCGACAGGACTTCCTGCTGAGGGCCGGAGTGCCCACGGACCTGGTGCAAACCGTGGGAGAAACATCGCTTCTCAACTCCGAGAAAGCCGAGATGGGCCAGGTAATCGACCGGGAGCAGCTGGAAGACATGCCGATCAACTCTCGTGACTTTACCGAGTTGGCCACCCTGGCGCCGGGGACGGCTCCTGCCAGTAGTACCAGCAGCTTCAGCAGCGCCTTGGGCAACATTCGCGTCGGCGGAATGCGGGCGCGCGACAACATCACCTACGTCGACGGCTCGATCATCCCCTCCTTTTCAAATTTCAAGCCCAGTGTCGACGCGCTCCAGGAATTCGAGGTCAAGACCGGACTCTATGGGGCAGACTACGGGATACTGCCCGGCGGTCAGATCATTGCAGTAACAAAGAGCGGCGGCAACGAGCTGCATGGCAATCTCTTCTGGTTTCATCGCAACGACAACCTCGATGCACGAAATTTCTTCGAGCACGAGAAAGAGGAATTCAAACGGAATCAGCTGGGGGGAACCCTGGGAGGTCCGGTCTACCTACCCGGACTGATCAAGGGAAAGGACACTGCCTGGTTCTTCGTTTCCTACCAGCTCGAGTCCGTCCGCGAGATTCGTCCGCTGACGGGCGTTGTGCCCACGGCGCAGGAGAAGGCAGGCCACTTTGCAAGCACCATCCTGGATCCACTCAGCGGCAATCCCTTTCCCCATAACATCATCCCTGAAAATCGTATTGATCCAGTCTCAAGGGAGCTGCTGACCTTCTGGCCAGCCCCCAACACTCCTGGGGCGTTGAACTACACCAGCTCTGACTCCAGCGCTCCCTTCGATAATCCCCAGTTGATTACGCGGTTGGACTTCAAGACCTCGGAGACGAGCAAGTGGTCGGGGCGCTTCCTTTGGAACTCAGCCCCCTTCCTGAGCATCCGTCCCTTTTCTGAGTTTTCCTCGATCCAACCACTGCATGCCTACGGGCAGTCCATCTCCAACCAGCGAAGCTTCTCCTCGGGGATCCAGAACGTGGCCAGCTTCCATTGGAGTCGTCGACCCTATGACGCTGCAATCTCCAATCCCAAAACCGATATTGTCGAGGGCCTGGGCGTGCCTGAGCTCTTGGAGTCAGAGGTAGATCGAACCGGGGTTCCCACTATCGAGATCCAGGGCTTTACCGGAATCGGAGACATTTCTCTGTTGGGTCAGAGCGTCACCGGGAACTGGCAGCTCAAGGATGATGTTGCCTTTCAAAAGGGCCGGCACAGCATCAAGGCGGGAGTAGAGCTCAGACAGAACTACCTCTTTCTGGCGATGGACAGGCGTTCCAAGTTCGACTTCTTCAACCGATACACCGGCAACGGTTTCGCCGATTTCCTACTCGGTCATCCCGCCCGTTCTGCCTCTGGAGGAGAGTCTCTGCGAGGGAATCTTCATCAGAACAGTCTCTATTGGTACCTGCAGGACAACTGGCGGCTGAGCCCCACCTTGACCCTCACTATCGGTGTTCGTCATGAGCTCCGGCGGCCCTGGAAGGACAAGCGCGGCTTCGTCACCAACTTCGACACCGCCCTGGGCGAACTCTCCCCTCCTCTGCAGGACCTCGATCTGGGTGAAGGGGAAACCGGTCGATTCCAGGCAAACGTACCCATCATCGAGTGGAACAAGATGGGAACGATCCTGCCTCGCCTAGGCCTGGCCTATCGCTTGGCCTCTGCCACCGTAGTGCACACGGGTTATGGTATCTATGCCAACGAGCCGGACACCAGCATGATCTACCGCCTGGTAGAGAATCCCAGGCCCGGAGCGGAGCGTCTGACCTTCGATGCACCCTTGGAAAGCCCCACGCTGAGCCTCTCCGATCCCTTCCCGGTGGAGCTCCAGGATTCGGCCGTCCCCACCTATTTCGGAGTGGAGAGCCCTCTCCCTCATGCCCTGAGCCACGTCTGGGGCCTTTCGCTGCAGCGGGAATTGACCGCGAACCTGGTCATAGATACAGGCTACCAGGGCTCTCACACCGCTCACCAGTTGGAAACCGTTTCCTTGAACGACGCCACACCAGGAACCGGTGACCGGCAGACTCGGCGTCCCTATCCCCATCTGCAAGCCGTTCACCTACCTCTGGCGGATGCCGATGCCTGGTACCACGGTATGCAGCTTCGAGTTGAGATGAAGGAGCAGAAAGGGCTTCAGCTGAACGGTTCCTTCACCTGGTCCAGCCAGGTCGCCAGTGGGGGCGGCTGGGAGGGTTCCTCCTCGCGCCGCATCTTCCGCTCCAGGAACGTGCCCCTGCACCTGAACCGAGGCCTTACGGAGCTGCATGTGCGAAGACGTCTGGTCTTGACCAGCCGCTATGAGCCTCCCTTTGGCCCTGGAAAATCCTTCCTCCAGAATGGCCCTTTGTCCAGTGTGCTGCGAGGGTGGGCACTACAGGGAATCTGGAGTTTCCAGGACGGACCCTGGTTCACCGTCTACCAGCCTGGAGATCCATTGGACACCGGCTCTGAATTCTCACAGTGGCCCGACCGAGCCCGTGACCCCAACCTGAAGCCATCGGAGCGAACCCCCACTCGCTGGTTCGACACCAACGCCTTCGTCGCCCCAGCTGCAGGCGTCTACGGAAATGCCGGTCGCGCTACGGTCGAGGGTCCAGGACTCTTCAATCTCGATCTCTCCCTGCGCCGTCGCTTCGAAGTGGGCGAGAACCAGAAACTAGAACTTCGGTTCGAAATCTTCAACGCCACCAACCACGCCAATTTTGTCCTGCAGCGAAAGTCGCGGGTGAATCAGTTCGGCACCGCCGATTTCGGAGCACTTGGAAAAGCCTCCCCCGCTCGACAGGTACAGGTTGCGTTGAAGTACTCGTTCTAAAAAGCTCGCACGTCACAGACTTGAAGAGCCGCACGTCTGAACGTCTGAACCTCTCTCAACACGGACGATTGAGCCAAACCTGCTCCAGTGTGCTTTCTGGGAGTTGCTGTGAGGAGCTAGCCGCCGAACGCGACCTCCAGAAGAATCTAAGCTGAAACTTGAATAGTGAGCAGTGGTGAAGTGATCAGTGAACAGTACCGGAAACAGCTACAGCCAACAGAGCCGCGAACGACTTGACTCGTTAGCAGCATGCCCCACGTTTCGAGGAGGAGTGTACCGTTCGAGCCTGTTGCCGAAGTGTCACCCGCCTCATTTATGATCTGATTTGTGAAACAACAAATCAGTTATGGTGCTCTGCTCGATTCAATGACTCAACTCGCCCAAGTCATGGTGCGAGGAACTTTGCTCACCCTCGAAAGCCGCTGCGGCAAGAGTTCCTGCCGATGTGCTCATACGGAGCACCGACACCCGCGCCATTACCTGTCTTGGTCGGAAGGGGGGCGCACTCAGATGATGTACGTCCCTCAAGCGCAGCTGGGGGAGTTTCGTGAGGGGGTCGAGGCCTGGAAACAGTTCAAGCAGTTGACTCAACAGCTGGCACGAGACAACGCTCAGAGTCTCAAGCAGAGCGGAGGAACGCGATCATGATGGGTCGAAAGAGCTTGGCTCCCCGCTTGTTCCACTCGCTTTCCTTACAGGAGATGGTTCCCGCTGATCACCTGCTCCGGCGCTTGAACAAAGTAGTCGACTTGAGCTTCGTGCGCCAACTGTGCGCTCCCTTCTACTCCCATACGGGTCAGCCTTCGGTGGACCCGGTGGTGCTGCTCAAGATGATGTTGTTGGGCTATCTCTACGGAATCACGTCCGAAAGAAGGCTGGCCGAGGAATGCTCGCTGCACCTGGCCTTCCGATGGTACCTGGGCTATGACTTCGGTGAGGCGACCCCCGATCATTCCGTGCTTTCCAAGGCTCGGGCCCGCTTCGGCAAAGTGGTCTTCGAAGCCTTTTTCGAGCAAGTGCTCCAACTCTGCCTGCAAGCGGGGTTGGTGAGTGGAGAAAAGCTTTTTGCCGATTCGACGCTGGTGGACGCCAATGCCTCCATCCAATCGCTGGCGGCTCGCGAGGAGGTTTTTCCGGTCCAACACAGTCCCGCGGAACATCTCCAGCTCGTCTATTCCGACAATCCCCCGGACCCTTCGGAGAGGACCCCAAAAAGCACGGCCCAATCACCAGCCGACCAGCCGCAGGCGGCCCCGACGCCAGAGGACGAGAGCCGCTCCAAACGGGGCCGAAAGCCCAAGCCGCCCCGGCCGCGTCGCAACGACTTACAGGTCTCGCGAACCGATCCCGATGCGGCGGTCGTGAGCCGCCCGGGGATGAAAACAAAACTAGCTTACAAGGAACACTTTACGGTGGACGACCTAGCTCGGATTATCACGGCCGTCGAGGTTACCTCGGGCGTCGAGGAAGATTCCGCAGTGGTGTCGACTTTACTGGATCGTCAACCGCTACCCCCTCAAGCGTTCTGTGCCGACAGCCACTATGGAGTGGCACCGGTATACGCGGACCTGGAACGTCGCCGCATTCAGGCGGTGATTCCCCGGCGATCGCCCCAGACGCGACGTCCCAAGGAAGGACGTTTGCCTCTTTCCGACTTCCCGTACGATCCCGAGCGGGATGTCTACGTTTGCCCCCAAGGCAAGGATCTGCGCCGGGCGGCTTACGATCGCCGCTGGAACCGCTATCACTATCGTCCGCTTGTCTCCGATTGCAAGGAGTGCCCAATCCGCGACCAGTGCCCCAGCCCCAAATCCATTCGCACGGTCATCCGATCTCCCCACCAGGAAGCGATCGAGCAGGCAGAGGCCCACTTGCAGACACCCGAAGGTCGGCAAACTTTCCAGCGGAGAAAGAGCACCGCCGAATGGGTGATCGCAGAAGCAAAGGATTTTCACGGCTTACGACGAGCCCGTTGCCGGGGCTTGGACAACATGAAGATCCAAGCTCTGCTGATCGCTTCTGTCCAGAACCTTAAAAGGTTACTCTCAGCCTGGGAAGCTCCTTGCCCTCAGGAGCAGGCCCTGGCGATGCCAGATCTAAGCAGATCCCCACTCTCTGTTCCGGACCTCACGTTACGCACTTTCCCAAACTCCTTTCCGCATCATTCGAGCGCGTCTATTCCGACAATCCCCCGGAGGCTTCGGACGGTGCTCAACGAAGTGTGGCTAAATCGGCAGCCGATACTTCCGCCAACCTTACCGGCTTCGGCAACAGGCTCGTTCTTTCTGTAATTTCCCGCTAAGAGGGAATTTTTGGGATACCGAGTATTGGGTTGAAAAAGGAACCTGGCTCGGCGCGGCGCGCCGGGCCCCCTACAAAGGGGGCCGAAGGCCGTCAGGTGAGCCGTTAGAGGTCAGAGGTCTGGGACAGGATTTTCCAAACCATTCATCCAAAATGAAAGGAGAATCCAATGGCCCCAGACCTGGAAAACAGAGTACCACGAGAGATCCTAGAGGCGTTAATCGAGGAAGGCACGGAGGCCTTTCGCAAGGTCATGGAGAAGCTCTTGAACCTGGCCATGGGAGTGGAACGATCGGAGTTCCTAGGAGCCGCGCCCTACGAGAGGACGAGCCGACGCCGGGGCCATGCCAATGGCTACAAGGACAAGAGAATCGCCACCCGCGTGGGAGAGCTCCAACTGAAGATCCCTCAGGTGCGAGGGCTGTCGTTCTACCCCCAGTCTCTGGAAAAGGGCTGCCGCTCGGAAAAGGCGCTGAAGCTGGCCGTCGCTGAGATGTACGTCATGGGTGTCTCCACGCGTAAAGTCAGTGAGATCACTGAGCAGCTCTGTGGCACCGAGATCTCCGCCAGCCAGGTCTCCCGGGTGGCGTCCCTGCTGGATGAGGAGCTAGAGAACTTCCGCAACCGGCCGCTCAGTGGCAAGTATCCCTTCGTCTACCTGGACGCCCACTACGAGAAAGTCCGAGTCGATGGACGGGTGCAGGACCTGGCAATCCTCAAGGCCGTGGGAGTCGAGGCTTCCGGTCACCGTGAGGTCTTGGGCCTAAGCGCCCGGCTGAGCGAAGCCGAGGTTCATTGGAGGGCTTTTTTGGAGGAGCTGGCCGCGCGAGGTCTCAAGGGGGTCCAGCTGCTCATCAGCGACGACCACGCCGGGCTGAGAGCCGCTCGACGCGCGGTCTTTCCGGCGCTGCCCTGGCAGCGCTGCCAGTTTCACCTGAGCCAGAATGCTCAACGTTTTGCCCGTCGCCTGCCCGAGCGAGGCGTCATCGGTCAAGCGATGCGGGACATCTTCAACAGCCCCACGCTCGAGGACGCCGAGGCCATGCTCACGCGAAAGATCCAAACCTTTGCCGAGACCAACCAGGTGCTGGCCCGGTGGATGGAAGACAACCTGCGCGAGGGCTTGACCGTCTACGCCTTCCCCCGCAGCCTCCACAAGAAGATCCGGACGATCAACAACGTGGAGAATCTCAACAAACAGATTCGCCGCCGCACTCGCGTCGTAGGAATCTTCCCCCACGAGGCCTCCGCGCTGAGGCTGATCTCAGCCGTGATGGCGGAGATTCACGAAGAGTGGCTCACAGGCCGACGCTATCTGGACCTGGAGAGTCAAGAAAAGGAGGATCTTGTCCCCCAGCCCGTTTGAAATTACAGAAAAATTGTTGCGCTGCCTTTCGAGGAGAGAGCTGGACAACAGCAGAATCTCGCAGATTTCCAACCCCTCGCTTGCGCTTCAGGCTTCCATGGCTCGAGTAGTTTCTTTCCTGTACGATCCGGCGCAGCCGGTGGCGGGGCTAACCTGAGACGTGCGACCTCTTTCAAGACGTTCAGACGTTCTTTTCACACCAAACCCTGGCATTTTGAAACATCCGCAGCCACGGGGATTCGTTCGAGCCACCCTTCCAGTCTTCGGGGACCCAGCCCCACTGCCACTTGAGAAAGGATCGTTCGGGATGGGGCATTATTGCTAGATGACGACCATCCGGCGAGCAAAGCGCCGCAATTCCCTCGGGGGATCCATTGGGGTTGAAAGGATAGGACTCGGTAATGCGATTGTCGTCGTCGACGAAGCGGATGGGAGCCAATCCACCCTCTTTTACCTGCACCAGGGTCTCTTCGTCAGGGAAGAAGGCGCGGCCTTCACCGTGGTCAACCCAGATGCCCAGAACTGAGCCTTCCATTCCCTCCAGCATCAGGGCTGGGCTCTCCTGGATCTGAACCGTCGAAAACCGGGACTCGAAACGACCGGAACGGTTGCGAATGAAGCGTGGACGATGGGAGTCGACGATACCTGGCCAGGGGACACAGCCCAATAGAGCCATCAGCTGGCAGCCATTGCACACACCCAGACTGAAAGTGTCGGGTCGATCGAAGAACTCCTGGAACTGGTCCCAGAGCGAGCTGTTGAAGCGAATGACGCCAGCCCACCCCTTGGCCGAGTCCATCACATCGGCGTAGCTGAATCCCCCGACGAAAACGACGCCCTGAAAGGACTCCAGCGTCGTCCGGCTGGCCAGCAAGTCGGAAATGGTCACGTCCCAAGGCTCGAACCCGGCAGCATAGAAAGCGGACGTCATCTCGCGATCGCCGTTGCTTCCCTCCTCACGGATGATCGCTACCGCTGGTTTCCGTTCGGACTTCAGGATCTCGGGCGCGGTCGCTCCGAACCTAAAGGGCACCTGATAGGAGGGTCCTGTCCGCAGCCTGAGACCACACCTTTCTTGATCCGCACAATCCGGGTCCGCCTGGAGACGCTCCAGCTGATAGCTGGTCTCCTCCCACAGATCGCGCAGATCGCGGATATCGTCTTCCAACACCAGCTGCTGGTTCAAGCGAATGCGCGCGGTCTTTTCCCCTGTTGTCGAACCAATTGGTACGCACGACACCTGAGCCCTCTGGAACCTTTCCAATACCCGGGCTTCCACTTCGGGAGCAACTTCAATCACCAGGCCCAATTCCTCGGCAAAGAGCAGGGGCAAAGCGTCGGGAGCCTCGCAACCCAGATCGATATCGATGCCGCAGTTTCCAGAGAAGGCCATTTCTAGAAGGGTGGTAATCAGCCCGCCGTCACTGCGATCGTGTCCACTGGTGATCAGTCCGTCCCCGATCAGTTCCTGCACAGTATTGAAGGCTCGGATGAGGCTCTCCGGATCTTCGACGTCGGGAGGCTCATCTCCCACCTGCTCGAAGACCGCTGCCAGCGAGGAACCTCCCAGACGGGACCGCCCCTCTCCCAGATCGATATACAGAATTCGTCCTAGACCTGGGAGTTTCAGATCGGGTGTGACCGTCCTCCTGATGTCAGGACAGGTGACGTAGGCGGAAATGACCAAGGTCCCGGGAGACTTGACCACTTCTTCTTGACCCGACTCGTTGGGAGCCACGGCGGCCATCGAAAGGCTATCCTTGCCTCCGTCGATGGCGATTCCAAGCTCGAGCAAAATGTCACTCAGGGCTGCAGCTGCATCGCAGAGGGCTGCCCCCTCACCGGGCAGCTTTGCTGACCACATCCAGTTGCCGGAACACTTCACGTCCTGGAGGCTGCTCACTTGGGCCCATACCAGGTTGGTGAGAGCCTCTCCTACACAGAGACGCGCCATGGCTTTCGGATCGAGCAGGCCTACGATAGGCCGCTCCCCGATGGCCGTTGCCGCTCCGGTGATGCCGAAGTGACTCTGGGAAATGACGGCCACATCGGCGACGGTGAGCTGCAGCGGTCCGGCGCACTGCTGACGTGCAACCAATCCGGTGACACTGCGATCGACCTTGTTCGTCAAGAATCGTTTTGACCCGACCGAGAGCAGAAGGAAAACCCGTTCAAGAGCGGCCTTGACGGTAAGGCCTGAGGGCAGTTCCAAACTCTTTCGCCCAAGCTCCAGTCGCTCCAATTCGAAGGTCTTACGGGGCATGTCCCCTAGAACTTTTTCGAGATCCAGGTCAACTGGCGTGGATCCATCGTGACGATCGAAGAGGACGATCCGTCCGTCCCCGGTCACCCTTCCCACGAACGCCGCCGCAACCTTTTCGCGCTCACAAATCGACTGAAACAGTTCGGTGTGCTCTGGCTTCAAGAGAAGGGCGTCCTGTTCCTGGTACTCTGCAACCCAGATCTCGAGCACCGAGAGGGTCTCGTCACCGACGGGAATCTCCCGGACTTCGATCCGTGCACCTGCGGGCTCCACGATCTCCTTGAGGACATTGCAGTTACCACCGGCTCCCTGGTCGTGAATGCTGACAATCGGATTACGATCGCCCAGTTCCACGCAGGCGCGGATCACACGATTTGCCTTCTGCTCCATCTCGGCGTCGCCTCGCTGGACGGCGTTGAAGTCGAGCTCGCTGACGTTCTCTCCCTGGACCATGCTGGAGGCGGCTCCCCCTCCCAATCCGATGCGGTAGGCAGGCCCTCCGATCTTGACGACCCACATCCCTACCTCGGGTTTCTCTTTGAGCGTGTGGTGGGAATCGATCTGACCGATTCCGCCACTGAACATGATGGGCTTGATCCATTCTCGTCGTTCGCCACCGGGAAGGCGCAGACCGAAAGAGCGCGTAAAACCTTGAATCACCGGCTCCCCAAACTTGTTGCCGTAGTCGGAAGCACCGTTGCTGGCTTCGATCTCGATGCGCAGAGGCGAAGCAAGATTGTCCGGATAGCGAAACTCGGGGCTCTCCCAGGGAAGGCGGTATCCCGGAATCAAGAGATTCCCGACGCAGTAGGCGGCGGTACCAGCAACCACCAGCGACCCCCTACCGGTTGCATGCACGTCCCGAATACGTCCTCCTGTACCGGTCTCGGCACCCGGAAAAGGAGCGACGCCGGAGGGAAAATTGTGGGTCTCGGCAGTAAAGATTATGTCGTAGTCGGCCTCCGAAAAAAGCAGGGCGGATGGTTCTCCAGGTCGGGAGGGCAGGAGGGTCGGAATCCGATACCCCTTGATTGCGCTCGAGTTGTCCTTGAAAGCGATGGTGCTGTTGTTGGGGTTGACCCTGAGGGGTTCCTGGATCAGATCGATAAGGCTGTGGGGAAGCTCCTGACCATCGATCACGATGCGGCCTTTGAAGAACCAGTGGCGCGAGTGCTCGCTGTTGGACTGGGCCATATCGAAACACTCGACGTTGGTGGGATTGCGGCCGATCTCATGGGAGAAGAGGCTCGTATAGTAGTCCAGGTCCCAGTCATCCAGGGCTAGACCTGCCTCCCGATTCAATCTCTCGAGGGCAGCTCGACCTTCCTGAAGGACCGGCACCTCAAACGTCGGCTCAGGCTTGGCTCCGGTTTCAAAGCTGGATAGAGGCTCTGGGTAGTGGCATTCGGTCATCCGGTCATGGACGAGGGCCAAGAAGCCCTGCTGCTGTTGGACTGTCAGTTTTGGGGGGCCGGCCAGTAGGTACCGTCGAGAGCGCTCAATCCGTTTGATTTCGCTAAGGCCACAAGTGTGACAGATAGCCAGTGCATTCGTGCACCAGGCTGACTTGAAGTTCAGTCGGGGACCTACCTCGAGGCAGGTTCCTGGCTTCAGGAAAAAGGAATGCTGGCCGAATCGATCGGCTTCAAATGTTTCCCCAAGCAACCACGGCAGCAGCCCCATTTGTGTCTCGTTGTGCAGCTTCTCGGCCTGGACGTTGAAACAGAATTCAGTTTCCAAGTCCTCGATTGGGAAGGAAACCAATTCCCTCGCCGTTGTCAATAATCTCTCTTTCTGCGCCGCAGAAAGAGCAGGAGACCGGTAGAAGTGATGGAGCATTGCCTGGTCCGTCGCCATTTACACCGATGGCGAAGAGGGCGGGAGCGCCGAGATCAAAAAGCAAACGATTTTGCGCCGACACCCGAACCAACACCGAATCCCGACGTCTTCGATTCTATGCTAGAAGTGCGACGCGCTACAATCGCGACATGAAGCAATAATGCTTAGCGGATAGGTCAAGCGTCCATACCGGAAAGCCCGTCGCTCAGTGCTCGCTCATAGGAAAATCTATCTTCATCTCGGTCCGAAGAATACTCGACTAGTACAGCGTTCTGTAAATACCGATACGTTTGTGGCGAGCGCGACGGGTCGAGATCGCGAAGCGACGACGAACGCTATGCCTTGCATAGTGGAGGAGGAGCGAGAAAGATATGGCCCATCCCGTCGCCACCCCCAGGGCAGATGGGGGTTGTGGACGATGTAACGGACCAGGCAAGCCTTCACTAGAAAGAATCACCGAAATGGAATCCCAGAATGTCAATGGATCCGTTATCTCTCAGATCTACAGGCTTGAATTCCACCACTATATCTCTAGTTTCGCCTGAGGCCTCTTCTTGTAAATCTACGAAAACAATCTCCGTGTTCTCGGTGTGTCTTTCCCTAACCACAGCTGGACCAATATCTCGCTTGTTGACGAGAATCGCAAATCCATCAAATGCCTGCTCCCTTTTCTCAATCTCGATCCCCAATTTATTTGTGTGGCATCTCTGCCCTTGCCTGAACTGAAGAAAAGACGATCCCCTGTTCTTCCACGTTTGCCAGCTCTCGTAGTCCGAATGCCCATTATTCAGTTGCTCTGCGTCCGCAATCCTTATTCTCTCCTCGCATCCAACATCTGATCTCAACATTTCCGCCGATAAGGCAGCATGCAGACTCTCCAATATACTTTTCTCCCTCCTTACTGTGACTGCCTCGTGAGTATCATAGAAAAAATTCGATCTAGGTGATTTGACTACGAACAGCGTGACCCTTTCGCTTTGAGAGATTCTAAGATTGCCGTCTAATAGATTATAACCACCGTACTCTTCACATCCTTCGTGGCTGCCCGATGTAACGCAAAGCGTTCTTGCAAGGTCGTCGAGCATGACTGGATCGGTGTTGTGACGGATACTCTCGTCATCCGCCTGAAAATCCTTGATAGCCAAAAACGGCGCATAGCACCCAAAACCCCAATACCTATGTCCTCGGATCTTGAAGGACTCAATACTTCTCTCATCGCCGTACTCCACCGGCTTACCATGGTCGCTCTTTAGAACGATGAGCGACCGATCGAATACATTGAGCGACTTCAGCCGATCAAGAAATTCAGAATACTGCCTTAGGGCACAACAGACCTCCCCCCTAACTCCCCGTCTATCTTGATTTCTCTTGTACCAATCACCGTCATGACCCAAGAATTGGCAGTGGCTGTCAAATTCTACCGGATAATGGGTATGGGTAAAGTGAAGGAAATGCGCAACAGACTTCGAACTCGACACCTGCATGTGCTTTAGGTATTCGTAAAAGTCTTGAACAGTTATAGCTAGTCTTCTATTCCAGCGCGGCGAATGGGAAGACAGGATATTTCGCACTAACTCGGAACTGCTTTCATCAGACGAGGCAAGAGCCGTGTAGCAAAGACGTTCCAACCCGTTTCTAAGTCTCCCACTGATCACGGCGAAACGGGTGAGCGTTCGGGCAATTGAATAGTTGAGTAAATTGACAACATCTGTAGGGAGCCCTCGAGTGAGACCAACGAACTGACTCTTCGGATCCTCAAATCCTCTATTGTATGCTCCATAAGTTGAAACACTATATCCATTCCTATGTAAATGGTTTGTTAATAGGTTCTCCGGTGCGGAGTCCCATAGTTCCGTCTCGGTTCGGTACTTTTCCTTGAAGTTTTGATTTCCATAAAGCGAGGTCGCAGTCGATGCCGAGGTTCTGGGAGAGCTGGATGCAACGTTGTCGTAGAAGATAAAACCCGCGAACCTGTGCCTCAACTTCGGCGTATCCTCCAGTACCTCGCGTACTAGAGACCCAGGAATCCCATCGAAGCTCAAGACAAAAATATTTTTTTCACTCGAAAGCTGATAAATGCTCATTCCAGTTGGATCCCTAGCCAGCACTGAGTAGATGCCATTTATAGAGACCACCGTGTTAAGGAAAACAAATATAATAACCCCCAAATTCAAGGGCTGTCTTAGTTTGGTGAGGGATAGAAAAATGAGAAGCGAGGCTAACAGGAAGGACGCGGCCACATGAGTCTTATCTACGGCGAGCTGAGCTGGGTCCAGCATGCCCCCACTTATTGAGGCTGGTAAAGCAAATCCTGAGATTGTGACGAAGAAGTAAAGGAATCTGATGAACTCTGAAAAGTAGATATTGATACGTAGGTATGTCAATACAATATTAATGAACGTGAGGAAGAGAAAAGCTGCTACCGCAACAAATCCGAGAAGGAAAAAAGACTCCGGATCGAGATGGGTGAAATTGTTAATGTTCTCGTTAATCAGAAACGCAGGTAGTATCAGAAAGAACAAGACAGGTAACAGGACGAAATGTAAAGGGATGTTGCATCACTAGTGTCCAAACGTTGTTCTATCGCACAACTCTAAGTTACTGGTAAGAATTGTTTTAACATCGAAATCCAATTTTTTCGATACTTTTTGATATGAAACTGTGGCAGGTGCCGACCCGGTTCTCCAATCCTGTGGCCTGCAAGCCGATAGGATGCCTAGATGGATATGCGCAGAACCGTCTTTGCCCAGCTGATGGATTGCGTCCCCAGGTATCAATTTCAACTCTGTGCTCAACGCTACCGAGGAGATTACAAGATAAAAGACTTCTCCTGCTGGAAGCAGTGGCTGTGTATGGTCTTCGCCCAGCTGACCTATCGCGAGAGTCTGCGGGATATCGAAGCCACGCTAGGTTCGGTTGCAGGCAGACTCTACCACATGGGAATTCGAGGCCGCGTGGCCCGCAGCTCTTTGGCCCATACCAACGAGAATCGGGATTGGCGCATTTATGCCGATTTCGCTCAAGTCTTGATCCAAGAGGCACGGACTTTGTACGCAGGCGAGCCCTTTGCCGTGGAACTGGAAAAAACGGTCTACGCGCTCGATTCCACCACCATCGATCTGTGTCTTTCGGTGTTCCCTTGGGCCCGCTTCCGCAAACGCAAAGGAGCCATCAAACTGCATACTTTGCTCGACTTACGTGGCAACATCCCCACCTTTGTCGAGGTCACCGAGGGGCGGGTTCACGACGTCAATATCCTCGACTATCTGCTGGTCCAACCCGGCTCCATTTACATCCTGGATCGCGGCTATCTCGATTTCGCACGTCTTTATCGGCTGCACCAGAGTTCCGGTTTCTTCATCATTCGTGCCCACCAGCGCCTGAATTTCCGCCGTCTGTACTCCCATCGTGTCGACAAGAGCATCGGGCTAAGAAGCGATCAAACCGGGGTCCTGAGCGGCCGTTACACGGCCAACAAGTACCCCGACAAACTCCGACGAGTCCGCTACTACGACGCCGAGACCCAAAAACACTTGGTCTTCTTGAGCAACAACTTTTCCCTGACTGCCCTCACTGTCGCCCAGCTGTACCGTTGCCGCTGGCGCGTGGAACTTTTCTTCAAATGGATCAAGCAACACCTGCGCATCAAAGCCTTCTATGGGACTTCTCCGAACGCCGTCAAAACTCAGATCTGGATCGCCATCTCCGTGTATATCCTCGTTGCCATCCTGAAAAAACGCCTGAAATTGGAGCTGAGCCTCTACACAACTCTACAGATTCTCAGCCTGACTGTTTTCGAGAAAACCCCATTAATTCAAGTACTTACCAGCTTCGATTACAGGAATCACCAGGGAGGTTCATGTAACCAGTTGAATCTATTTGACTTATGATTGGACACTAGTGATGTTGCATAGGTATTGGTGTCTTTGTTTGGCAGACCGGGCTGTCGTCTTGTGTTTGTAACTATTGTAGAAAGACCAGAACATCGCGAAGTCCTTCTCTACTTGCTGAGTTTAGGTTTGCTTCAACTAGAGTAGATGACTTTGGCTTCACCTTTTTCGGGTGAACAGCCTACTCGATCCCGCTCGGCAGCGCACCACTTTTCTGTAATTTCAGACTCGGATCGTTCCAGTCCCATGGCCAAGAGAAGCTTCTCCAACCCCTTGAGGAATGCCTCAGTTCCTTCCTCGATCAACGCCTCTAGGATCTCTCACTCTTCTCGAGTAGTCGGAAAATGATAAGGAGTCCCTCGGGCTTCGTACCCAAGCTGTGTTACCCTGAACCTTTCGAAGACTGGTCTGCTTACAGTTGTCTCTGCCTTAGAGGGGACGTGTCACAAGCCGTAATTACTATAGGATTAGCTTCGAGCGATCATCGCGTACTCCCAAGGCCATTCGCAGCTTGTCGCCGGCACACTCCAGTGAAACTACCTTCGCGATATTAGTCCGTCTTCCACCTTATCCTCAGTCGATCTCTTATGACCAGTTTGTTCGACAGTTTTCGCGTCGACCTCCAAGCAGGTGACAAGACCAGAGTCATTGTGATTGGCGGGGGCGCCACAACGTCCCTTAACCTGCTCTGAGCATAGCTTGTGGGACTTGGCACCTATCCTGGGTTCGGACGCACGAGAGTTGCATCACAGCCGCAGGATGTGAAGAATCTGAGCTGCAACTATGTCTGAGACGAATCTCGAAGCAGGGAGCACCCAGAAAGACCGAACCTGGGGACATCGCTGGGGTTTTTCTGATACCCGGTTCGTTCTGAACGACGACGGTTCCGCCATCCTGACTGGGAACCGATACGACCTGGCTGGCTACAAGATGTACGATCTGCTTCCGTATATTGAGGAAGTACTCGACATCAAGCTCGATCTGAAAGACCGGAGGGTCGAGATCGAGGACAAACCGGTGCCCCCTCCCAATCGAAACGAGCCTTTTTGTCGGGCGCTGGATGGCTGTCTGCGGACCGATCAAACCAGCTTCGACGACAAGGCTCGGTTACTTCACAGTCACGGTCAGACCAGCGCCAACGAGGTATTCAAGGTCATTTACTCGAAACTGGATCGTGCCGTCGACCTGGTCTGCTACCCCGAGTCGGAGAGCGACGCCCAGAGCATCATCCAGCTGGCGAAAGAACACGACGTCTGCCTGGTACCCTACGGCGGAGGCACCAGCGTGAGTTGTGCCCTGACACCGCCCAGGAGCGAGACCCGCATGATCGTCTCTCTGGATATGAGGCGGATGAACAAGATCGAGTGGGTCGACGAAGAAAACCTGCGAGCCTGCGTGCAGGCTGGAATCACCGGATCCGAGCTGGATCGCCAGCTGGAAAGCCGAGGCTTGATGTCGGGTCACGAGCCCGACAGCATCGAGCTCTCCACGCTGGGCGGCTGGATCTCAACCAGTGCCAGCGGGATGAAGAAGAACCGGTACGGCAACATAGAAGAGATCGTGGAGCAGGTCACCATGATCTCCCCGGAGGGTGAGCTGAAGCACCTGCACCCAGTGCCACGATCCTCAATAGGGATGCAGCCGCAGGGCCTGTTCTTTGGCAGTGAGGGAAATCTGGGACTCATCACTCAGGCGGTGATCAAGGTCCACCGGCTCCCCGAAGTGCAGAAATACGGTTCGCTGATCTTTCCCAACTTCGACCTGGGTGTCGAGTTCCTGCATCAGCTGGCCCACACCGCCTTCGTGCCTGCCAGCATTCGTCTGGTCGACAACGTCCAGTTTCGCTTTGGGCAGGCACTCAAACCCAGGGCCAAGGGCCTCGAGGCCAAAATCGACCGGCTCAAGAAGTTCTACGTGCTGAAGCTTCGTGGTTTCGATCCGCATCAGATGGCGGCCACCACCATCGTCATGGAAGGCTCCCGTTCCGAGGTTGAGTTCCAAGAGTCCAACATCTATGCGCTGGCCAAGAAGTTCCGGGGACTGCCCGCCGGAGCGACCAACGGACGCCGGGGTTATCTGCTTACTTTCGCCATCGCCTACATCCGAGACTTCCTGTCTGATTTTCACATCGTAGGAGAGACCTTCGAGACCTCGGTTCCCTGGAGCAAGATCTCGTCGGTCTGTAAGGCCGTAGTCGAGAAGGCCACAGAGGGATACGCCGAACTGGGACTCCCGGGCAAACCCTACGTCTCCTACCGGGTCACCCAGGTCTATCACACTGGAGTGTGCATCTACTTCATGTTTGGATTCTACGCCAAGGGCCTGGACGATCCGGAAAAGGCCTTCAGTGACATAGAGCATTCTCTACGCCAGATCATCATCGACAACGGCGGATCGATATCCCATCATCACGGGGTCGGGAAGATCCGGAAGGACTTTATGAAGGACACACTTTCGCCGTCCAGTATCGAATTGCTCAAAGATATCAAGCGATCCGCCGACCCCAAGAATGTCTTCGGCATTGGCAACAATGTGTTAGCCGAATAGCTCACGCTTACCGTTTTCCCTTGACCCAACCGTGAATGAGATAGATCAAAAAGTTGCTGCAAGACTAGCGGGAAAGACCGCGCTTATCACCGGGGCGTCCTCCGGTCTTGGCCGTCAACTCGCCCTCGACCTGGGCCCCTTGAAGATGAACCTGGTTCTCGCCTCCCGCGGCGAATCGGAACTTGCCCAGGTTGCTGCTAAGGTCAGGGGGGTTGGTTCGGCTACTCTGGTACAAGCTACCGACATCACCGAGCCAGACCAATGCCAAGAACTGATTGAGAAGACCATCGCAAGATTCTCTTCCCTTGACTACCTGATCCTCTGTGCCGGTGTCAGCATGTGGTCCCGTTTCGAGGCGGTGACGGATCTCGGAATCTTCAAGCGCCTCGTAGATGTCAACTACCTGGGAACGGTCTACTGTGTCCACTATGCCCTTCCCTACCTGAAGCGGAACCGGGGCACCCTCGTTGCGATTTCCTCCGTTCAGGGTGTCCTTGGAATTCCCAACCACAGCGGCTACGCAGGGGCCAAACACGCTCTGGCCGGCTTCCTGGAGGTACTGGACCAGGAACTGGGTGATGCGATCCACATCCTCAACGTGATGCCCGGGTGGGTGCGCGGAACGAACCTCAGGGCCAACGCGTTCAGTGAGGACGGGAGTCCTCTGGGTCGGGCTTCGGACAAGCCCAGAAAGGCATCGGTCAGTATTGAAGAGTGTTCGGCGAGGATCGTCAAGGCCATGGCTGGAAATGACAGAACTCTCTACATCCCTTCCAAACTTCGCTTCCTCCCCTGGCTCAGGCTGATCGCCCCGGGATGGCTCAAGTCGCGCATCAAGCAGGCCGTCCAGCGACAGGAGTAGACAAGTGGAGTTGGTTTCCGAAAGACGAGGGGGTGAGGATGATACTGAAAAACTATATGGTGTCGTTGCAGACCCAAGGGGTGTGCCATGTTCTCGACCTTACCCGAGAGGTCGAAAGCAAAATCCGTGAGAGCGGTGTCCAGGAAGGAAGCGTCACGGTCTTCGCTACCGGCTCCACCGCCGGTGTGACCACGCTCGAGTTCGAACCGGGTGTAGTCCAGGACCTGGAGGACCTTTTTGATAAGTTGGCTCCCCCCACCCGGGACTACCACCATGAACAGGCCTGGCACGATGGAAACGGCTTTTCACATATGCGGGCGGCTCTCTTGAAGCCTTCGCTAGTGGTTCCAATCGTAAATGGGGAAATGGTCCTGGGGACCTGGCAGCAGCTCGTGTTTGTAGATTTCGACAACCGACCTCGAGACCGCCGCGTCGTGGTTCAGGTAATGGGGATGGAATAGGGCCGGAGTGCCTGTCCTACGAGAGTCCGGCGGCTCTCGATATTCGTAGCTAGAGATAACCGAAGTTCTTTCTCGAACGGGACCAGCACCGCTGGGGGCGGGACGGACCTGGTAGTGAGAGCTGGTAATCAATCTGTGATCTATCGCGTCTAGTCTATTCCTGCCAGCCGTGAGCGGCCCTCACCTGGACCATAGCGTTCAGAACCTCGTTCCACGTCTGGGGATCCCCCATGACATCGTTGGGAAACATGCAGCCGTCCCAACAGATGTGTCGACATTCCTTAGTCAACTGGCCGGACCCTTCCCGCAGCCAAGAACCCGAGGCTCGAACAATATCCAGCTTACCATTGGGATCTTCCGGCAGACAGTGACGACCGGTCTTATCATGTGAGCCCGACCCCTTCACGGTGGCATCGTTCTGAGCCACGTGGAAGTCGACTGTCCAGGGCCTGAGGGCGTCCGTCAGGGTGCGGTAGGCGGCATCGAACTGGGGCTCGTCGTCCCAGTCGAAATCGCTCGGAAGAATCGCAGCGTCGGGGGCATTGTAGCCGAGGAGGTAGAGCAGCGTGTGCGCCAGGTCTGCCTGAAAGCCGAGTGTTCCGGGACGGTCGACGAGCTCCAGCAGCTTGATCATCTCTTTCCAGCTGTGCATTCCGCCCCAGCAGATCTCACCCTCAGCCGCCAACCTCTCGCCGTGATCGCCGGCAATGTCACAGGCATCCCGAAAAGTCTGAGCAATCTTCTGTGTGCCTTCTTCCGGATTACCAGCCCAGGTACCCGGATCCACCGAGGAGTCTATGCGAATGACGCCAGTTGGCCTGACACCCAGTTCCTTCAAGCGCCGGCCTATGGCACAGGCCTTGGCCACCATCTCCAGGAACCTGCCCCGCTCTGACTCGTCTCCCATGGCCGATCCACCACCCGTCGGAGGCCAGACCGGGGCTACCAGGCTCCCGATCATGAGGTTTCTCGACTGCGCCTCGTCCGCCAAGGCCTTCAGCTGGTCATCGGAAGAATCGATGTCGATGTGGGGAGCACTGAGAAAAAGATCGATCCCGTCAAAGCGGACCCCATCCACCTCGGCCGCGGCCGTCAGATCCAACATGGTGTCCAGCTCCAGAAAGGGCTCCTCCGCATCGGGTCCCTTTCCCACCACTCCGGGCCAGCCAGCATTGTGAAGCTTTGGGTAGTTGTTCATGCTCGATGCTCTCCACCTTCTGAGTCGATCCCTTCCATCTCCTCGATTCTATCCGCGACTTCAGCAAAGAAAAACCCTAACCTGTGCCTGAAACCTCAACAGGATTTCCGATTGCCATCTCATTGTGTCCGTGCCAGACTGTAGCGCTTCTAGATGGAAAGGGCCCGAGAGTGGGATCTTGTGGGTGTCCCGGGCGCCACTGGGATCGAGTCTTGAGCTTCGGTTGGCGTCCTCGCGGTCAGACGGACTTCGCGCATGTACAGATTTCAGGGCTCTCCTCTCAAAGAGAAACTCTTGCTCCTTCTCGCTTCTGCAACTCTATGCCTGTTCGCTGGTGCCGGAGCGTTGGCTCATCAACTGGGACAAGGCTACATCTTCTTGGGCGTCTACGATGAGAAGCTGAACGTTCGGGTCGAAATCACAGAAGCCGACCTGACCAAGGCCCTGGGCGTCCTGGTGGACAGTAGCACGGAGTCGCTCGATTCCGTTGTGGTAGCAAAGATCAAGACCTACGTCGAGGAGCATCTGGAAATCAAAGCGGACAACCCAGGGATCTCCCTTCGATTCACCCACCACTCTACTCGCAGCATCGAGGTTGCCGACTACGTTCTTCTTCATTTCAAGATGGAGGGCTTTACCCAGAGGCCTCGCCGGCTTGAAATCCACTACTCCGTCCTGTTCGAGACCGATCCTCAACATCGAGGCCTCCTGGTAATTCAACACAACTGGAAGACTGGCACTCTCATGAACGAAAAGGTCCCCCTTCTGGTCTTCAGTCCGGATCGGCCGCGGCATGAGCTAGATCTGGAAAAAGGCTCGGTCTGGACGGGATTATTTGCATTTCTTCATCTTGGCATTGAGCACATTGGTTTCGGAATCGACCATATCCTGTTTCTGGTCGCTTTGATTCTGCCGGGTGTGGTCCGCAGGCGGAGCGTATCGACCGAGAAAGGTGTAAGGCTCGGAAGCCACTGGGAACCCGTTTCGAAGCTCCGGCCGGCGCTCGTGTATGTCATAAAAATAGTGACCTTGTTCACAATCGCTCACAGCGTCACGTTGAGCTTGGCTGCCCTGGATGTCGTGCGGCTGCCATCACGTCTGGTAGAGAGCGTCATCGCTATCTCGATCGCAGTGGCCGCTGCTGATATCCTGTTTCCGATCTTCAGAGGGCGCATTTGGCTTGTTGTCTTCGCCTTCGGACTGTTCCACGGATTCGGATTCGCTGCCATCCTGGCTGATCTGGGAATCCCTTCCAGCTATCTACTCCACTCCCTGCTTGCGTTTAATCTAGGGGTCGAGATGGGTCAAATCGCCATCATAGCGCTCGTTCTTCCGATTCTATATACCCTTCGCAAGCAGGCGTTCTATCCACGTTACGTGCTGAACCTGGGTGCAGTGCTACTCGTGGTGATCTCACTTCGCTGGTTCGCTGAAAGAGCTCTGGATTTTGATCTCCCCCTCCGGGCATGGGCCCGGCAACTGGTTGGAATCTTGGGGTGATGTCAGCTCGGAAAAGGGGCGGGCCGACTTACGACGCCTTCGGTTTTGTGGGACCAGGCATGGGATTGGTAGAATAGCGCCCTCGAACGGAGACATATGAGCACAATCATCCTGACGGCACAGCATCTGCAGCTCATTGTAGAGCACTTTGGCATCGACCCTCTGATGGACGAGATGATCGACCGCCTCACCCATTTATTTCATGACTTCGACCCGACAGTGGACGTCACGATCCCACGCTACGGTTTCAGCTATAACTCTCCAGGCAAGGGGTTGATCGAATGGATGCCGGCGATGCGTGCCCAGAAACAGATGGCACTCAAGATCGTTGGATGTCATCCGTCCAACACGGCTCTCCACAACTTGCCCGCCATTCTCTCAACAGCCAGTGTCTATGACACAGCTTCCGGCCATCTAGTTGGACTGATGGATGCGACTTTCTTGACCGCCTTGCGAACCGGCGCGACCTCTGCCGTGGCCAGTAGGATCCTGGCGCGGCCAGACAGCTCAACGCTCGGACTGCTTGGTTGCGGGGCTCAGGCCTTGACACAGCTGCACGCCCTTTCGCGCATCTTCGACTTCGAGCGGGTGCTGATGTACGATATAGAATCTGCTCAAAGCACTGCTCTGCCGAGGCGTGCTTCCTGCCTCCAGCTCGATCACCTCGAGATGCGGGCAACGTCTCTGGAAAACCTCCTTTCCAGCTCTGATATTGTTTGTACGACCACCACAGTGGACGCACGAAGCGGCCCCGTGTTCGAGGACAAGCAAACCAGTCCCTGGATTCACATCAATGCGGTGGGTGCCGATTCCGCAGACAAACAGGAACTTCCCCAATCTCTGCTCAGACAATGCTTCGTTTGCCCAGACTATCCAGAGCAGGCGATCAAGGAAGGAGAGTGCCAGCAGCTCGATCCAAGTGAAATCGGACCCAGCCTTGTAGACATCGTGCGCCATCCCGAGAGCTTTCGCCACGTGCAACAGCAGCGCAGTGTTTTCGACTCGACTGGCTGGGCACTCGAAGACCAGGTTGCAATGGATATGTTTCTACACTAGTGTCCAAACGTTGTTCTATCGCACAACTCTAAGTTACTGGTAAGAATTGTTTTAACATCGAAATCCAATTTTTTCGATACTTTTTGATATGAAACTGTGGCAGGTGCCGACCCGGTTCTCCAATCCTGTGGCCTGCAAGCCGATAGGATGCCTAGATGGATATGCGCAGAACCGTCTTTGCCCAGCTGATGGATTGCGTCCCCAGGTATCAATTTCAACTCTGTGCTCAACGCTACCGAGGAGATTACAAGATAAAAGACTTCTCCTGCTGGAAGCAGTGGCTGTGTATGGTCTTCGCCCAGCTGACCTATCGCGAGAGTCTGCGGGATATCGAAGCCACGCTAGGTTCGGTTGCAGGCAGACTCTACCACATGGGAATTCGAGGCCGCGTGGCCCGCAGCTCTTTGGCCCATACCAACGAGAATCGGGATTGGCGCATTTATGCCGATTTCGCTCAAGTCTTGATCCAAGAGGCACGGACTTTGTACGCAGGCGAGCCCTTTGCCGTGGAACTGGAAAAAACGGTCTACGCGCTCGATTCCACCACCATCGATCTGTGTCTTTCGGTGTTCCCTTGGGCCCGCTTCCGCAAACGCAAAGGAGCCATCAAACTGCATACTTTGCTCGACTTACGTGGCAACATCCCCACCTTTGTCGAGGTCACCGAGGGGCGGGTTCACGACGTCAATATCCTCGACTATCTGCTGGTCCAACCCGGCTCCATTTACATCCTGGATCGCGGCTATCTCGATTTCGCACGTCTTTATCGGCTGCACCAGAGTTCCGGTTTCTTCATCATTCGTGCCCACCAGCGCCTGAATTTCCGCCGTCTGTACTCCCATCGTGTCGACAAGAGCATCGGGCTAAGAAGCGATCAAACCGGGGTCCTGAGCGGCCGTTACACGGCCAACAAGTACCCCGACAAACTCCGACGAGTCCGCTACTACGACGCCGAGACCCAAAAACACTTGGTCTTCTTGAGCAACAACTTTTCCCTGACTGCCCTCACTGTCGCCCAGCTGTACCGTTGCCGCTGGCGCGTGGAACTTTTCTTCAAATGGATCAAGCAACACCTGCGCATCAAAGCCTTCTATGGGACTTCTCCGAACGCCGTCAAAACTCAGATCTGGATCGCCATCTCCGTGTATATCCTCGTTGCCATCCTGAAAAAACGCCTGAAATTGGAGCTGAGCCTCTACACAACTCTACAGATTCTCAGCCTGACTGTTTTCGAGAAAACCCCATTAATTCAAGTACTTACCAGCTTCGATTACAGGAATCACCAGGGAGGTTCATGTAACCAGTTGAATCTATTTGACTTATGATTGGACACTAGTGATGTTTCTAAACTATGCCCGGGAATTAGGGCTGGGGACGGAGATGCAGATCGAAAGCACCTCCCTGGACGCAAAGAACCCGTATGATTTCTTGAGCGAAATGATTCAGCCGCAACCGGCCGCGATCTCAGAGTAAGGCCATAAGCCACGAGCGTCCCGGCGAGCGGTCAATGCCAGGTAGCATGTTCTTCCCGGTCGACCAACCGATTCATCCGACTGGTTCTGGCCCCCCATCTGTCTTGTGTAATAATGCCGAGAGCTTCTCCAGTTTGTCCTGGTCGAGGTTCGCCAAAGGAAAGTCCGTCGCCGCAGCATCGCCGCCTCCGAGAGACAGGCAATGGTCCATCAAGGATCGCAATTCCGTAAGGAAGTCGTGGGCGAGGTGCTGGATCGTCGAGGTGGAGTGGCAGCCATGGCTGAACGTCCAGTCGGCGTGCAACCGTTCATCGATGATGAAGACATTGATTTCGAGCAGATGGGGACGCGCGCACTTCGGACTGCGTGAAAGAACTAAGGGGCGACAAATCCGAAAGGACGAGTCCTTCGAAACAAGTTGATCGGCCCGGCCGAGATAGTTGAACAACACCTGCGGCGGTTTGGACAGTGAGAATTCCTGCCGAATCTTATCCTTGGGACTGAGATAGCGGAGTAATCCATAGCCAATGCCGCGGTTGGGAATACGACGCAGCTGGTCCTTCGCACTCCTTAAAACCGCTGTGGCTGCAAGGTCTTTTGGCAAAGACAACCTCACCGGATAAAGACTTGTAAACCAACCAATGGTGCGCGAGATGTCGGCCGCCGCACCCAACGGTTCGCGCCCATGGCCTTCCAGGTTGAACTCTACATTCCGGTTACCGGTCCATCGCGAAAAAGTCATTGCGAGGGCCGCAAGCAAGATTTCGTTCACGTGGAGGCGATGGACGAGTGGCACTTGTTCGACAAGTGCCCGTGTCTCATTGCCTTCGAGACGGGTTGTAACCG
The DNA here is from genome assembly GCA_965219005.1 of Acidobacteriota bacterium. Lineage (GTDB taxonomy): Bacteria > Acidobacteriota > UBA6911 > RPQK01 > JAJDTT01 > CAUZIZ01. The sequence continues at coordinate 3,570,256 of CBDCMS010000004.1, forward strand.
TATCGGCTGACCCTTGTGTGTTTGCACCGTTGTGATCGAAATCAACCGGAATATCAGAAACGGACATCTGAAGGGTCGTTCGCCAGAAATCAGCTTCGCTGAGTATGACACTGGAACGGGCATGTTCCAACAGCACCTCGGACCATTGCTGGAAGGAGGTTGTTTTTCGCGGAAGAACCGGTGATCTCTTCCTCAGGCGCTGCTGGCAAAGGCTGGCGAGGTCCTCCAACAAGATTGGCCACGAAACCGTATCTACGGCGAGGTGATGCACAACGAGCAACAACTGAGATGAGCCTCCACGATCAACGAACAGCGCAGCTTTGAACAACTCGCCCGACGATAGGGTAATGCTCTTGTTTAGTTCTTCTTCAACATCAGCAATCCTGGCTTTCCTCCCCTGGGAATCCAGCCTGGAAACGTCCACGGTAGTCATCGGCGAAGTGCGGATTGCCGCCTCGTTGTAGGAGCGCCAAATGCCCGACTCCTGCACGAAACGAAGTCGAAGTGCATCGTGATGGAGCAAGAGATCTCGAAGGCTCGCTTCCAGCACTCCTGGTTCCAGAGGGTCCGATAAGGACACGATCAGGGCATGATTCCAGTGCGACGGATCAGGATGGTTCTGCTCGAAAAACCACCTCTGAATCGGTAACAGCGGAACCGGACCCGTCACCGGAGACTGCTCAGCCAGAACAACATCGATTCTGTGAGCTGCCGCAAGCTGCTCCACCGTGAGAGTCTCAAATAGCTGCGCAGGCGCCAGTTGAAGGCCGGCACGATTGGCCCGAGAGATGATTTGAATGGCCATGATCGAATCGCCGCCGAGGTCGAAGAAGTTGTCATGAATACCGATGCGGTCGACTCGCAGTACTTCTTCCCAGATCCCCGCGAGCAGTCGCTCCTCGGTGGTGTGGGGGGCGACGTAAATTGAATCTGACACTGGTCGCTCTGGGTCAGGAGCCGGCAGCGCCGAACGATCAATCTTGCAGTTTGGTGTTAACGGCATCTCATCCAACAAGACGAAGTGCGTGGGCATCATGTAGTCAGGCAGTCTGCTCTCGATATGTCGCCTTAGCTCAGAGATCGGGACTTCGCCGGAACCCGCGTAGTACGCCACGAGGCTCTTGCTAGAAGGCTCCGACAAAACATCGTGTTCGTCATAGCCCACTTCGCCCAGAATGCGGCGTACTTCCTGTTCGTCGATTACGTCATTGAGCTCAGCCAGAGCCGCGTCCCGCGCTTTATGGCCCAGGCGCACATCCCAACTGTACGGCAACGCGTAGTTGTGGTAGCCGCGCTCTCGCTGATGAACGTAGATCCCCACGTCATTGATCAGACAGTTTGTCGATCGACCCGTGTCGCTCGGGCGAATCCAAGGTACCCGCTGGTTCAAGTACTTCAGGACGTCGTCAAGCTCGACTGGACAATATCGGTAGAAATCGATGAATCTGACTTCCTCGAAGATTCGATCCTCCGCGAACATTTCGACATCAAGCCTTTGGGACACTGCGTCGTCTACACGATGGTAGGCTTTTCTCGCGTCAAGAATCGTCTGATCGATATCATCCACATCGATCTTCGGATCGGTGAACAGTTCCTCGGTGAGCCTCGTCTCAAAGAACTGTCCTCGCGACAAGCCCGTCACGATGAAAGGAATGCCTTTCTCCCTGGCGAGCCTCATGCTGAGAGTGTAAATCGTCTTGAAGCATCCGTTACAAACGTTCGAGTGGCGGTTCAAGCTGTCTGCGAATATCTCCTTCATTGCCGGCGTAGAGCCAAAGACATGATCGACGCCCAACGTCTCTACTACGCGCTGGATATTCCCTTTGGCCTGGTCAGAGAGGTAACCGTTATCCAGTGTAAAGGCCAGGACCCTAAAGCCCATATCAACGAGCTGACACAGAGCGTAAGTACTATCCTTGCCGCCGCTCAGCAGTGACAGGCAATCGTACTTGCCGCAACCAGAGCGTTTCGGTTCTTCCAAGACAGCCCGCAGATCGTCCATCTTCTTGAAGTATCGCTCGGCCCTGCTTCGGTACGAGTCGAAGGCTGTGCATATATTGCAGACTCCATGATTGTCGAACCTGGTCCCCGGATAGTTCGAGGGCAAACCACAACGCGCGCAATGCCGTGATTTCCCACTCGGTGCGGGCCGTACTCGCTCGACGGGATGAACCACGCAAGTGTCAACCTGGGAATGTTCTGAGAGCGCAGCCTCGATCTCGCCCAGTTCAATCCGAGCTCCACGAATCTTCACCTGATGATCGTTACGGCCGAGATATTCCAGGTCCCCAAATGAATTCATCCGCGCCAGGTCTCCGGTTCGGTAAAGGATCGTTCCGGGCCGGAACGGATTACGAATGAACCGAGCGGCCGTCTGTTCAAGGTGATTCCAGTAACCGCTGGCGAGCCCGTCCCCGGCGACGTACAGTTCGCCCACGACACCCTCAGGAACTGGGCTCAGATGACTGTTGAGCAGGTACGCCTGCATGTTATCGATAGGCCTCCCGATCGGCACGGATGGCCCCGAATCGTTGGACGGATCAAACGTATGAAGAATGCAGCCAACCGTCGCTTCGGTCGGACCATATTCATTGTGGATTCGAACCTCCCCGCCAAACTTGTCTGAAACGTTCTGCGCCAGATCACTGCGCAATTCCTCGCCGCCCAATATCAGTTGCTTGACACGCGAGTCGCTCAGGTCTCGACGCTGAATAAGCGTCAAATGGGATGGCGTCAGTTTGATGATGTCAACGCGATCGTCTGCCAGCACGTCCAGCAAGGCCAGGTCGGCTCGGCCGCGCGATTCTGGATAGACGACAATCTGGCCACCCGACACCAGCGGGACAAAAATCGAAGTCACGGTCAAATCGAAGGAGAGGGGTGAGAACAATGGGAAGGCGAGCTTGCGCGAGCCAACGTACTGTTTGCATGCCCAGTGAATGTAGTTGACAAGTGCACTATGAGGGACGACCACGCCTTTCGGCCGACCGGTGGAACCGGACGTATAGATCACATAGGCGGCGTCTGCGCCCGCCCGAGTCTTTTCGCGGGGAGTGTCGAGGTCGCCCGACCGGCTCACAACACCGTCCACGCAAACGGTTTCTGCAGTCGTGGGAAGGCCATCGGCGATGGAAGATTGGGTCAACACGACCTGTGCCCCCGCATCATCCAGAATATAGGCTATCCGTTCCCGCGGATAGGACGGATCAACCGGTACGTAGGCTGCTCCCGCCTTTAGCACCGCGAGTATGGCGATAACGGCATCAGGGCTTCGGTTCAAGCAAATCCCAACGAGTGCGCCAGGAACGACACCGTATCGCCGCAACGAACCGGCCCAGTGATTCGATTGCCGGTTGAGAGCTTGATAGCTTAACTCCTGCTCGCCGTAGACCAAAGCAGTCATGCGTGGCGTCCGGGCAACCTGAGCCTCAAACCATTCGACGACAGTCTCTGCGGGAGTATCAGACGAGTGCGTGTTGTTGAAGGCGATGATTTGACGTTTCCGTTCCCGGTTGGAAAGCAGGTCAACCTGCTGAATCGGTTGATTCCAGTCTTCGATGAATCCGTCTACCAGACGCAAAAAATGACCGATGGCCGTCGTTCGCCGTTCCTCCTCGAAAATCTCGCAATTGAGGTCGAAGTGGAGCAAGAATTGCCCTAGTCGGTCAAGATCGTGGACGTGCAGACGTAGGTAATGTCCCCGATCACAATGGCCGGGATGTATCCACTCTGAACGCATGGGAGATCCACAGAATTCATCAAAAGAGAGATGGATATAGTTCAGAACCGCATTGAAGCAGCGGTTGTATTCGACATCGCTAGCTCCCGATTGCGCAAACCGCAGGAATGCGCTTGCTTCGACTTGTACTTTCTTCAATAGGGACAGAAAACTCTCAGTCTCGTCAACTTCGATGTGCAACGGAAAAACTTCGGTGCATAGCCCAACCGTTTCCTTGAATTCCCGAGTCGGTCGACTGTGCGCGGGTGCGCCGAGAGCGAGGACGCGTTGACCGCTGATGCGGTGGAGAAAGGCGAACAAAAGCGACACAAAGATATTGAACAGAGAAAAGTCCAAGAAAACCGACCGAACCTCATCGCTCTGAGCGAGCCTCCGCAACCTCTCTGATCTCTCGAATCCCAGGTCGCAACTGATTCTCTCGGTGCGCGTCGAGTCGGTTGGCGGCTTTCCGTAAAGCCGCGGAGGACGCACCGAAAGACCCTGTTTCTGCTTCCAATAGGCCTCAATACGATCATACTGGCTGGAAGAACGCGCAGCCCTCTCGTATCTGACGTAGGATTGATAGCTTGGCAGTTCTGGGGTCTCTATGGAGCTTCCCCCGAGCAGTCCGTCGTAGTACCCCTCCATCCGTCGGCATAGTAGTGTCGTTGATCCAGCATCAGTGATCAGATGGTGTTGATTGAGATACCAGATGGAGCAACTGTCGCTGACTCTAAGCAACGCCGAATCGAACAGGCGTCTATCCAAATCGAAAAGTTGGACGCACCGTTGCCCAATCCACTGATCGACCGCCGTCTGAGGATTCCGTTCTCCCGAGAAATCAAGGCACGGCATGTCATATGTGAACTTGGGGGATACGTGTTGCTGGGGGACCCCGTCGATTTCCTTGATCACGACTCTCAAGGCGTCGGACGTATCAAGTAGTAGTTGAAAAGCCCTTCGAAACACATCGTGATCGATCTCTTGCTCGATCACGAATTTCATCCCCATGTTGTAGAGAGGCACGTCTGGATCCAGCCGCTGGCCAGTCCAGATCAGCCGTTGTCCCTGGGTAAGGTTCGAGTGCCTGGCAAGGTGGCGGGTGTCCATCAGGATTGGGCAGTTCTCGAAACGAGGTTCCCGCGCTGGAATCGCCTCCCTGCGTCCTGCGGTTCGCTATGGGGCGGAGGTGCCGGAGTGCTCATGGAGGTTGGTCTCGTAGACCGGGATGTGGTTGACAATCTCCGTCACGAATTGGTGACAGAAATGATGATGATCTTCGTCGCGGCGATAGGGCATCCGGAATATCTGACCGCGTTTGTGATCGATGCGGATCTTACGGGGCTGGCGGTTCAATTTGGTCACATCGATGGTACCTTGCGTGGCTAGTTCCTGGGAAATCAGCGGAAAGTCGTAGGGGCAATTGACGAGCATCGCATGATCGTCTTTCTCAACGATCTCGAGTGATCGAAGATCCACTTCAACATCCGTTGGTGTATTCGCGTAGGCAAACGGTCGGCTCAGAATGTCAAATTCAATCGAGGCCCTAAGCAGGTCGGCATGCTCCCCACCGAAGAGATCGGTGGACACTTCGGCGAACTGCAGTAGCATTTCGTCAAAGTCTTTTCGGGCACTATGCAGGGCCGATTCGACCAGGGCGCCCCGCCAGGTGTCTTTGTACATTTCCTCAAAATTTCGACGCCCCCGGTGCCACAAATCGGCGATGCAGTTCTTCTTGGACGCATCTTTCATCCACGCTCCGAAACGATCGAAGAGTCCCGAATAGCTCTCGATTCCCAAGGCGTTCAAGATCCCTGCCGTGTGATAGAGCCCTCGGCAACCATAGAGCAAAATCACGCTGTTGACGAACACCATCCCGTCGACCCATCGCTCATACGGAACATCCTTGGTTTGAATAACGATCTGCCCGCCACCAACAGGGTCGGCTTCGTCGAGCGTGACCACACCGAGCTCGTCTACTTTTTCTTCGAATCCAACGTTTCTGAGCCACACCAATGGATAAACAGCAAAGGATTGGGCTCCCATTTTGCAGAGATCATCAATCCCCTGCTTGAATGTCTGTAGTGTCTCACCGGGCAACGGCCATATGAGCTCAATATGGGAGGCAACCCCGATCTGGTTCATTCTTCGCTGCAGTTGCAGGTACAGATCCGTATCGATGTTGTCCCGCTTTGCCAGCTTCAGGGCATCGGCATTCATGGTCTGCAAAGAGACCGTCTGTGAGCTAAGGACACCACCTTTCGAAAAAAGCGTGGCGACTTCGATGGCGCGCTCGGGGTTGTTCTTTGCCGAGCTATAGGTCACCCGCAGCGGATAACCGGTCCTTTCATGCGATTCGACCAATTCCCTTGCCACTTCAGGATCGTTGGGGAAGATCCCGAAATTTGCGTCACAAATCAACACAGAGCGACAGCGCTTCTTCGCCATATAGGCGATCTCTTCACTGATTCGCTCACTGCTAAGTCGGTTGATCTTTTGTCCAACCGCACCTCCCCAAAAACAGTACTCGCATTTGTAGGGACACCCTCGATTGGTTTCCAACAAAGCAATTGCCAAGTCTCTTCGATCGAATACATCATTCAAATACGGTGATGGAATCTCCTCCAGATCTCGGATACGCGGGTGGGGCTCGGTTGTGATGGCCGCACCCTCTCGCTGGTAGGTGATTCCCCCCACGTTGCTCAGGTCGGATGACCCCGAGTCGAACTGCAGGAGGAGTTCACGGAACGTCTTTTCTCCTTCACCATTGCAAACAATCACATTTTCCCAACTTCGGTCGACGTATTGAGAGGCGCCGTTCATGACTTCGACCCCGCCGATAAGGTATTGCACGTCCTCGGAGAGAATTCCGCGCAGGGCTCCCAGCAGCCGCCGGACGAGACCAATATTCCAAACATACGTACTGAAACCAATGACGTCGGGTGCACGCAATACCAGGTCGTCGATAATCACCGAGGCGGGACAATCAGTCGTTGTGCTGTACAGCTCGATGTCCCACCGCTTCCGAATCTCGGGCTCCGCCTCAGCAAAGACTTTGAGGTAACCACCCACTAGAGGGGTTATGCCCGCCATGGGGTTTATATGTACCAATGTCGCGTGTCGTTTGCTCATTGTTCCACACCAAATCTCAGGGGTTTTGAATGGTTGGAGATGTGCAATGGATCATGCGCTGTGCTCAGGTGAATTGCTATTCGCGTTCATGCGCCTCACAACGTAATCGCTCAGTATTTCAACCGTCTGAAAATTTTCGACTATGAAGTCGTTGGGTGGTACGCTGAATTCGAACCGATCCTCAATAAAGGCTACGAGCCGCATCATTCCGACTGAATCCACCATGCCATCGCTAAGAATATTGTCATCAGAAGCAAGCGACTCTCCCTCCAGTAGTTCGCAGGAGATATAATCCGACAACGTATCTCGTATAGACAACTCAGTTGTTCCTCACTCCAGGTAACTTATCTATCTCTTGGCCGACGACAGACTCAAGCGTTCTTCGGTCAATCTTACCCGCCGTCGTCCGGGGAATCTGATCCAACGGTACCAGGGTTGGGACCGCATAGCTGGGCAAGCTCCTCCTGAGATACGCGGTAAGATCGGTGCCGTTTGTAGTCTTGCCACGGCTTAACTTTACAGCGGCCATAATCCGCGTGCTACCCTCCCCGTCAGCTGTCGGAAAGACCGCAGCCTCCTCGACGTCGTCGTGTGAGGTGAGCGCCGCTTCGATCTCGTCCAACTCCACCCGATGACCGCGTGTCTTTACCTGTCGATCCTTCCGTCCCATGAATCGATAGTTTTCGTCAGACTGAAGCAGTGCCAGATCACCGGTTCTATAGAAAAAATGCTCGTGGTTCGGAGCCGACGCGGGTCTATAATAGACCTGCTCATCTAAGTCTGGCAGTCCAGGCCGGCCCCAATACCCCAGCATCATTGCGGGACCTCGAAGGACCAGTTCTCCGACTGCGTCCACGCCAATCGGCTGTCCTTCGTCATTCAGGATGAGGGCTTCCATGCTGGCACAGAGCCTACCGATCGGAATCATTGTCTCCTCCGATTCGTCGGGCGGGTCCGAGAGATGGTAATAATGAGACACGTTCGTTTCGGTAACGCCGTAGACATGGCTAAAGCGCGCGTTGGGCGCAAGATTCATCACTTGCCGCAGGTACTTAGTCGGAAAGGGCTCCCCGCCAAAAAGCACCCATCGGAGTGAAACCACATCCTTTGCTTCGATAGCCCCTCTCAATAGCAACTGCGTCAATGCCACCGGGACGGAATACCAAACTGTGATTCGTTCGTCGGCGATCCACCTCGACAGACTCGCTGGCATCTTTGAAGTTTCTTCCGGCACGACGCAGGTGGTTGCGCCAACCTTAGCCGCCGCGATGAAATCGAAGATCGACAAATCAAAGTGTAGTGGGGCATGATTGCTTATGCGGTCTTGTGGCCGGAGGTCATAGGTTTCGGTTGCCCAGTTCACGAACGTGAGACCACTCTGATGCGAATGCATGATTCCCTTGGGTTGCCCCGTGGAGCCCGAAGTGTAGAGGATATAGGCCAGGTCCTGCTCGCCCACCGAAACCGAGGGATCATCCGCTGGCGCCTGGGAATAGACATCGTTCCAAGTCAAGCAGGAGAGGGACCCCTCATGCCCGGTTGAAGCGCCGATCAGACACTCCAACTGGGATCCCTGGGATAAAATGCGGCGCACTAGATTGGTTCTTGATGGATCCGTGACCAGGTGCCTGATGCCGCACTCCAGGAGAACGTATCGCAGCCGCTTCGTCGGCATCCAGGCGTCAAGAGGAACATAGGCCGCCCCGGCTTTCAAAATGCCATAGATAGCAACAGCCGACTCGAGGCTCTTGCTCACGAGAATGCCTACTCGATCAGATCGTTTGACACCCCGGGCGATCAAGACGTTGGCCAGTTGGTTGGCACGTTCCTTCAATTCTGAGTAGGTGATGCTCTGCCCACTACAACGCACCGCTTCCTGGTTGGGAAACTGCTCATTTGCCTGATCCAAGACATCGTGTAACAAGTACGTCATCCCACCATCAGTTATATTCTCCGCAGACTTGAATCCACTTGTGAAACTTCATTGACCTAGGAGCCTGGCCGAGTAATGGTGGCGGTTGCGGCCGATCTCTGCGTTGGTCGTCGTCGTAGATGGCAGAACATCGACTTCCTCCTTCCGCCTTGATCTCGCCTCGCAACCCGCACCATTACTCGGACAGGCCCTAGAGCCCTACAGTCCTAAGTGACGGGCAATGAAAGCGCGTTGGATGTCGGAAGTGCCGCCATAAAGCACGGAGCCAATCGCGTCTCGCAAATCGCGCTCGATTTCGTTTTCGGTTAGATAACCGCGGCCACCGTGTACCCGTATCGCATCCATACTGGAGCGGACGAATGACTCCGTCAGGTAGAGTTTTGCTAGCGCCGCTTCGAGGGCCGCCGATCTCCCCATCTGTTTTAGCCACGCAACCTTGTAGACCAGCAGCCTTGCGGCTTCGAGGGAGACCTTCATTTCGGCGATCCTGTTCGACACCGACTGGAACTTGCCGATCGGTTGGTTGAACTGATGACGCCGCCGGGCATACGTGATTGTTTCTTCGAGCTGACGCTCCATCACACCCAAGTGAGTCGCGAGCACGCAGCTTCGTTCCAACTCCACCGCGGCGTTCAGTATGCTCGCTCCTGCCCTCTCAGCGCCCAGCCGGTTTCGCCGAGGCACGAAGCAATCTTTCAGCGTCACCTTGCCCATAGGGACCGTGCGCAACCCCATCTTGTGGCCGACGCTTTCAAAACTACAGCCAGGGCTACTTCTTTCCACGAGAAAGCAGCAAATCCCCCACATACCCAGACTGGCGTCTATGGTCGCGAATACCAAAGCTAAGTCCGCAAGCGGAACCATGCTGATGAAGCTCTTCGTTCCGTTCAGAATATAGCCATCCTCGTGTCGTCTGGCGAATGTGCTCATGGCGTAGACATCGGAACCGGCATCTGGCTCCGTTATGGCGTAGGCAGCAAGCGTCCTGCCATGGCACAGGTCGGGTAAGTACGACTGTTTCAGCTGCTCGCTTCCGAATTGAACCAATGAGTGCTGCACCGTCCACATCTGGCCGTTCAATGCCAGTGTTAGTCCATTGTCTCGGCATCCGTAGCCTAAACCCTCCATGGCGAGCACAGACGTCATGATGTCAAGGCCACGACCCCCGTATTCTGCCGGGATGGCGAGACCCTGAATACCGAACTCCGCACATTTACGCCACAGTTCGGGAGAGAAAGCGCCGGTCTCGTCTCGTTCGACCAGGTTCCGGTTGAGTTCCTTCTGAGCGAAGCTGATGATTTCCTTCTTGAATGCCAGTTGAGCGTCTGTCCAAGCGAAATCCACGATGAGCTTCTTCCTGCTTCAACGATCAGGACGTAATCGCAGTAATACCCTGAAATCCTGGCTCATTGTCGCTCAGCTCGACAATCAAGCGCTCCTGCCAGTCCGAAACCTCTTCGTAAGACATGTAGAGGGTGTCCGCACAAGCCGTCCAGAATCCGCCCAGAATCGCTGGGTCCGTGAACTTGACCAATCCCCGCTGCGTCAGAAAGTTAGCCTGTGCCGTTCCAGGAATCGGTCTGATTGCATACGGGACGACACGGAATACCAGACCAGGATTGATTCCCTTGAGTTCTGCGCGAAGTTCCCCCACACCCTCAAACAAGCGCTGAAGGCTCCTTGGCGAGTCATCCGGCAGACCAACGATGACCCCATAGGTAATGTCCGGCACTCCAGCGCGGACAATAGCCCTCATCATTCGGCAATGTTCTGTCCACGGCAGAAGCTTCTGATATTCGGTGGGACCCTCTAGTGGACGTTCTGCCGGAATATAGGCTTGGGCGCAGCCAACGGTCCCATCCCATCCCCACAAGGCTTCAACTAGCTCATCGTCCGGAATCATATCTCCGCCTGGCATGCCTCGGCCAACTGTCGCTTTGTGCACCTCCAAACCGTTCCCCCAGAGCGCGGCGATTCCCAAGTCACGAAATCCTTCCATGATTTCTAGGACTTCCGCACGTCCTGTGTTCCAAAGCACGCGTCCCAGGAACTGGTCAGAAAGCACGATGACAGATCGAGCACCCTCGGACTTCTGAGCCGCAATCCACTGCAGTGACCGCTCCGGCGACATCCAGCGATAGCCCAGACGATAAGTTGGGGTTTCGCAAAAATCACACTTCCTATCGCAGCCAACGTCGAGCATTACGGCACCCACAGGCTTGAGCGATTCTGGTAAGGGAGCTTCCCAGTAGTCAGGTCCGAGTGTCTGTTGCACGTGTTTGGGTGAGGGCAACGGCCAAGCTTCCGGCTGCATGGGAGGACGGTGGGGCGGCAGGCTATTCCCGTTGGGCAAAACAACCCCTGTCAATGGCGCACGCGGTTCCCTACCCAAGACGTAGTCAAGCACGGGGAGGTTCGCACTGCCAGACTTATCGCGAACGACTGCGGCCGCACCAGCTTCGAGGTAGGGATGTGGCTCCGCAAAGGCATCTGACCCTCCAACAATCACCCTTCCTATCCCCCCGGTGAGATAACGGATCAGACTGCAGGCGACGTGTCTTTCCTGAAGGTAGTTGACGGTGACACCCCAGATAATCGGCATCACGGGGGTCCAGCTCCTCCCAGTTGCGCCCCACAGCGAACTTGGTCAGATGCTTACCTCGCCATGAGACTGCGCCAAGTTCGATCTCATGCTCGCCGGCTTTCAGATTCGCAACCTCGACCTCGAAACCTCCGTTCTCTATCTGAGCCGCCAGGATCTGCTTACCGCCTAGCGGATCTAGTCGCCGCAGAGCGGTCCAGTTGAATCCATCTTCGTCGAGCAACTTGAAGGCTGGCAGCTCAACTAGTACAACTCGTGCCATTCGTATACCTTTTCTGGACGCTGCGTTTCGGCGAAACAAGCAACGCGTCAAACAGGTTGAGCTTCATCGGCGAATGTAACAGCATAACAGAAACATGTTTCTCCACTATTCGTTCTGCCTGATTTCCTCGTCGACCAAAACTTGGCGGTCAGAAACAGTCGGTCATCGATCCTTAGGGCTGAGGTTCATAACGAGATGCAGAATACCAGTACCACGATCAGCAAACGAATGAGATCAATCATTGCCGCCTTCCGTGGCGATGACCAGACATATGCCAGTCTGCTTTCGATTCTTGGGCTGATGTTCGTTTTCGCGATGGCGGACGGGTACTTGCGGCGTGTTCGCTCCCTCCCGGCAGAAAGCTACGAAGAAGCTGTGGTCTTGGTCGCATTTCTAAAGAATCTGCCGCAACTGGGATGGTGGCTTTGCCCCGCACTACCTATTCTTGCGCTTCTCGCTGTTCGTTACCGTCAGCTCGCGTGCCGGTGGGCGGATCTTCAGCATGGTCGGGCGATCCGAGTCCTGATTGTCGCTGCTGCGTTGCTCTTGGCCTGGGCATATTCCACTTACGATTTCAACCTCTATTTCGATCAAGCGCACATGGTGGATCGGATCCTGGTAATCATTCTCTCCGTAGCTACTGTTTGGCGACCCTTTTTTGTCCTTCCGTTCCTCCTGGTGCTTGTTCCGTTGATCTCCCAGTTCTCGGTTCCCCTTCACGGGTTCACCTGGAGCATCCCCTACCTGCCCATCCGCATCTTGCTCCTCTTCTCCAGCATGCTGTTAATAGGACTGGCGGTGCAAAGCCGGAAAACCGCACACTTTGTGTTCGGAGTGGGCTGCATCTTTGCCGCACACTATTGGCCTTCGGGGTTAGGCAAGATTCGATTAGGGTGGTTGATGACTGATCACGTCTACTTCCTGTTACCCAACACCTACGCCAACGGCTGGCTCGGGTTTCTCGAACCCGAGACCATAGGCTCAATCACACAGATGTGGTCGAAAGCAAATCTCCCCTCGAAGGTGGCTGCTCTGCTCCTGGAGTGCGGAGCACTGTTTTTTCTTTGGAAAAGGTCCCTGATGATAACGCTACTCGGCGGCTGGATGGTCCTTCACACCGCTATTTTCCTGGGATCGGGGATTTGCCTTTGGCTCTGGGTCCTACTCGATGCATTACTTCTCCTGATCGTATGGAGGTTCCCCGCATTCTGCGATGGTTTGTTTAGCGGGTGGCATAGACTGGTTTCTACCCTGCTGATCTCCACTACGGTGATCTGGATGGCTCCCGTCAGTCTGGCTTGGCTGGACGCCCGTGCCACCTATACCTATCGGTTCGAGGTAGTCGTCGAGAGTGGAGACCGCCACTGGCTTCCTCCCAAATTCTTCCGTCCCAATGACTACGAGTTCTCAATCAACGGATTCCGTTATCTGTCACCACACCCGATCCTTCCGATCACCTGGGGAGCAACGATAGATCCTCAAGTCGCAGATTCCTTGGCAGACGCGGTTACCAGCGAGCAGGTGTTGTCGATCGAACGAGAGCTGGGCGATGACTATTACAACGCTGATCGTGCCGAAACCCTGAAGCGGTTCTTGATACGTTTCGTAGGTAATTACAACCGCCGCCGCTCCAAGCTAACCTGGCTGAGTCGGTTCTCGCCGCCGCCGCGCGTTTGGACCTACTTCCCATCGAGCACGTACGCCGGGAACGAGCGCATCACCCAGGTGAATGTCCACCAGGTGTTATCATTTTATGATGGTAACCAGTACCATGAAATACGATCCCTGCCGGTTCTCCAGGTTGAGATTCCGACCGGCTGACTCGAGTGGGAAGGTTGAACGCAGGTTGCTGAGAAGCCTGGATGTGGCAAGGGCAACTGCGCTACGACTAGCAGGATGTGGATGACAGCGTCATGGAATTCCTTTCCAATCTGGTCGATCTAGCTAAATGGTATTGCCTTCAGCTGATCTACACGGCAACGAAGCCAATTTTCCTGATGTCATCTTTAGGGTTGGCTCTGCTGTCCTATCTTTATTACCGCCCCAAGTCCGATGGATAGCCCCCTCAAGTTCATCCGATTCTGTTTTCCAAAATCTCTCTACCTCCACAGGTCCTCTCTCACCGATCTCAGATATCTGCTGACGTTTCCGTTCATTGGTAAATTCGTATTTCAACCTGCGCTGGCCTTTTCTGGGATATAGCCCCCTCAAGTTCATCCGATTCTGTTTTCCAAAATCTCTCTACCTCCACAGGTCCTCTCTCACCGATCTCAGATATCTGCTGACGTTTCCGTTCATTGGTAAATTCGTATTTCAACCTGCGCTGGCCTTTTCTGGGGCAGCTGTCGCGTACGCATTCACTCAGGACCTCTTGTCCTCCTGGTGGGGTAATGTCGACTATCAACTGAACCTACCCCATCCGTTGCTGTTGGTGATTCTCTTTACGTTATTCTCGGCTCTCGCTGCCGACTTTATGTTCTACTTTCACCACTATCTCCAGCACAGGATCCAGTTTCTCTGGGAGTTCCACAAAGTCCACCACTCTGCCGAAGTGTTGACCCCGATGGTGGATTACCGCGCCCACCCAATGGAGATGTTTACTCTGCCCATCGCAATGGCATTGCCGATTGGGACTATGCAAGGTCTGGCTGCCTTCTTCTTGGGAAGTGAGTTAAAAGCGATCTCGTTCATGGGACTCAATGCAATCTGGTTCTCCTACTATTTGCTGGGATATCATATTCGTCACTCCCACGTCTGGATTTCTTATGGTCCTTATCTTGAAAGGATATTCATCAGCCCGGCACAGCATCAGATTCACCATAGCATCGCTCCGCAACACTGGGACAGAAACCTTGGTGCTGCATTTGCTATTTGGGATTGGCTATTTGGGACTCTGTATGTTCCGAGGGGCAGAGAGAAAATTGTGTTTGGTTTAGCCAACGAAGAACACAAAGAATTCCGTAGCCTTTGGAGTCTTTACATGCGTCCCTGGCAGAGGAATCTTCGTTCCAATGGAGGGAAAGCACTCGTGATACTCTTGGTGACTGTCTTCTTATTCTTTTTCGTACAGAGCATCGTCAATTCCTCGAACGCGATAACCGACGGCCTGATCAACAGCTGGAGGCGCTGGACTCCTGGCGCCTAGGACACTTCCCGAAAGCCTCAGATATGAAGTTGGACAATGTCGAGGACGTCTACGTCCTCTCTCCCACGCAGCTTGGAATGCTTTTTCACTCGATTTCGGACCCGTCCTCAGGGGTTTATGTCGATCAGCTCAGCTGCACCCTCCGGGCAGACCTCGACGTCGCGACGTTCCGAAAAGCATGGCAGGGGGTCGTTGACCGGCACCCCATCTTCCGCACCGCTTTTCTCTGGGATGGAGTCGATGAGCCGCTTCAAGTCGTCCGCTCCAGCGTGGAGATGCTCTCGGAACAGGAGGATTGGAGGAGTCTCACTGCAGACCAGCGCGCAGAGAGCTGGCTCGAACTGCTCGCATCGGATCGGATGAGAGGATTCGATCTCGCTCAGGCTCCCCTCATGCGGACCCATCTCATCCGTCTCTCTGATCAGGTCTACCGCTTCCTCTGGAGCTCGCATCACCTGATCCTGGATGGCTGGTCGGTCCCCTTTGTTCTGGAAGAGGTACTTGCGCGCTACGACGCCGAATCTCGAAAAGTGGACCCTCAGCTCAGATTTCGGCGGCCTTATCGGGACTACATCGCCTGGCTCCAAGAGCAGGACCTTGCCCAGGCTGAATCATTCTGGAAGAACCAGCTCGAGGGATTCGCTCAGCCAACGCCTCTGCAGGTCGACCGGACTTTGGAGTCTTTCGATGGCGGGGTCGGTCATCAGCAGAACGAAACCATACTGTCGGAAACAACGACCAAGGCTTTGCAGTCCCTCGCCCGCCAGCATCGCCTGACCTTCAACACGCTGATCCAAGGCGCATGGAGTCTTCTCCTGAGCCGTTACAGTGGAGACGCGGATATAGTCTACGGCACAACATTCTCTGGGCGTCCTCCCCAATTGGAGGGTGCCGAGGAGATGATCGGCCTCTTCATCAACACACTGCCAGTGCGGGTCAGGGTAGTGGACCGGCCGCTTCTGCCCTGGCTGCGGGAAATCCAGGACCAACAGCTCTCTGCACGCCAGTACGAGTACACCCCACTGGTAAAGGTACAGGGATGGAGTGATCTTCCACGTGGGCAGTCCCTGTTCGAGAGTATTCTGGTATTCGAAAACTATCCTCATCAGGTGCCCGAGTCGCAGCCGGACCTGAATCTGGAAATCCGCGATCTACAATATAGGGAGCAAAGCAACTATCCCCTCGCCCTGCTCGTGGTACCCGGAAGCTCCCTCCGACTCGTCACAATCTACGACGACAATCGTTTCGCCCAGGACACCATCGTCCGCTTGCTGGGCCATCTCACGACTCTGCTGGAGGGTTTTGCCGCCAATCCACAAGAGTGTCTGTCTAACTTCTCAATGCTGACCGCTGGAGAAAGACGACTGCTGATAGCCGGCTGGAACGAAACCAACGCTCCGTTTCCTGAGGAAGCCTGCATTCATCACCTGTTTGAAGCTCAGGCAGAAGAGACCCCGGACGCGATCGCGGTAGCGTGCGAGGACCAGCAGCTGACTTATCGTGAACTGGAGAAGCAGGCCAGGCAGCTGGCCCATCGACTGACTAGCCTGGGAGTGGAGCCAGAGACACACGTCGCTCTGTACCTGGAAAGATCGATTGCAATGGTGGTAGCTATCCTGGGCACTCTCAAGGCCGGGGCCGCCTACGTGCCGATCGACCCGGCTCTGCCAACTGCCAGGATATCCTACCTACTCGAAGACACTGCCAGCACTGTATTGCTCACGCAGAGTGAATTGACCCCAAGGCTGCCGGACCAGACGATTAGTGTCTACTGCCTCGACGAGGATTGGCCCCCGGGTTACGGCCCCAATACTGCCAGATTAGACAAAGTCTCGACGGCACTCCAAGCGGCTTACACCGTATACACCTCGGGTTCTACAGGAAAACCAAAGGGAGTGACCGTGAGCCACCGCAATCTGATTCAGTCAACACTGGCTCGGCGCCGTTACTATCCCGACACGGTCAGAGCCTTCCTGCTGCTGTCTTCATACGCCGTAGACAGCTCCATGGCCGGAATCTTCTGGACCCTTGGCAGCGGAGGAACCCTGGTGCTGCCGCGTCAGGGTCAAGAACAAGACCTGGAGGCAATCGCTGACCTGATCTCCTCACGCGGCGTCTCCCATGTCCTCTGCCTACCCTCCCTTTATCGGCTGCTCCTGGAGGCAACAACGCCGCAAGATCTGGATTCCTTGCAAGTGGTAGTCGTAGCTGGTGAGGCCTGCCCACATGACCTTCCGGTACTGCATCACAGGTCCCTGACCGATGCCACCCTGTTCAACGAGTATGGCCCCAGCGAAGCCACGGTGTGGTGTACTGTCTACAGGATTCCACCCGATTTCCAAGGTCGCCCAGTGCCTATTGGTCAACCTATTTCTAACAGCCAGATCTACCTGCTGGATGCCAGTCTCGAACCGGTACCCATCGGTGTCCCGGGCGAGATCTACATTGGCGGGGCTGGCATCGCGCGAGGCTATTTGAAACGACCGGGGCTGACCTCGGAAAGCTTTCTTCCCGATCCTTTCAGCACCCTGCCCGGTGCCCGCTTTTACCGTACCGGCGACTTGGCGTGTTTGCTTCCCGATGGCAACCTCAACTTTCTAGGTCGGCGGGACCATCAGGTCAAGATTCGAGGCTTTCGGATCGAGCCGGGAGAAGTAGAAAGAGTATTGACAACCCATTCCGGGGTTCGAGACGCCGTCGTCGTTGCCACGGCAGGGCCCGATCGCCGCCCGCAACCCGAAGTGTCCCCCGAAGTCGATCAGCAAATAACAGACAAGATCCTCCGACGCCTGTTGCCCTTGGGCCCCGAGTTGGCCGGCGACCTTCTTGGTGAGATTGAGGACCTCAGTGAAAACGAGGTTGCCTCTGTCCTGGCCAAGCCTTCCCGTTCAGGAATACGATGAGAGTTACAGATAGAGTTCGTGAGGTGGGGTCAAGGCGGAAAATGGGAAACACGAAGGCATAGCTTTCCATGCGCAGAATCAAGCGACTGAAAGACTTCGACCTGACTCTCGAAATCAAGAACGATCACTTTATCCGTCCGCCTCGAGACACTCAGAGAAACTGGCTGATCAAGCGCGCACTCGGCGAACTGGTTGAGGATCTGACGCAATTGAATGTGATTGCCAAGAACTTCGTAAGGGGCAGCGAAGGCATACCTCTCGAGGATCGCACAGCCCTGGAACTTGACGATCAGGACATCATGGAGGATTGGCAGATCCCGATCATGCGGGCGATGGCCACCATCGCCACAGAGAATGGAGGGGACATACTGGAAGTCGGCTTCGGACGGGGCATCGCATCCACCTACATTCAGGAATCTGACATCAAATCGCAGACGATCGTCGAGTGCAACGACTCCGTCGTAGAACGGTTTCTCCGCTGGAGGGAGCCTTTTGCGGATCGGGATATCCGCTTGATCCAGGGCAAGTGGCAGGACGTGACCGATCAGCTTGGTATCTATGACGGTATCTTCTTTCACACCTATCCGCTCAATCAACAGGAGTACTTCCAGTTCATCGCTCAACACACTACCCTGGCGGAAAGCTTCTTTCCGGTAGCGGCAAATCATCTCCGAGAGGGCGGCATCTTTACCTATTTGACCAACGAGATAGACTCCTTTAGCCGCTCTCACCAGCGACTGGTGCTCGAACATTTCAGTTCTCTGACGTTGAGCCTGATCGAACCCTTGGAGCTGCCTGAAGCGGTCAGGGACGCATGGTGGGCAGATTCCATGGTTAGCATCAAGGCAATCAAGTAGGAGTCTACACCAATCTCATGAGCGATCTCGTCAGCCGTATCGAGAAGCTTTCGCAGGGGAAACGGACCTTGCTCTTGAACCGCCTCGAAGGAACCTCACCCAAAGGCGTCAGTCACCACCAAAGTCTCATCGCCTACGTCGTGCCTGAATCGGAGCAGGTCAGCTCCTCCGGAGGTGAGTCAGCCTCAACCGAGTACCTGAACCGGTTGCGCGCGTACGCCGAGGAGCACCTCCCTGGCCAGATGGTCCCGTCTCGATTCATCTTGATCGACGCCTTACCGCTGACACCCAGTGGCAAGGTGGACCGTGGAGCATTGCCCCCACCCGATTCGATCGGCCCTACCCTAGGAGACAGCTTGGTTCTTCCCCGCAACCAGGTGGAGGAGTCGCTGGCAGGAATCTGGGCCAGTGTGCTCGGGCTCGAATCGGTTGGGGTTTACGATGACTTCTTCGAGCTGGGTGGCGATTCGATAATCAGCATTCAAATCGTCTCCAGGGCCCGCCAGGCAGGACTCACTCTGGCGCCCGGTCAACTGACAGAGAATCCCACAATCGCCGCTCTTGCGTCGATGATCGGCACAGACAAGCCGGTCCAAGCAGAGCAAGGGCCGGTTTCTGGGACAGTGCCCTTATCGCCAATCCAGCACTGGTTCTTCGAACAACAGTTCGTGGAGTCCCAGCATTGGAATCAGTGGATGATACTGGAACTGAGTTCCCCTCTGGAGTATTCCCTGCTGGAGCAAGCAGCACAGCAGCTGGGGCACCACCATGACGCACTGAGACTTCGATTCACACCCACCTCGACCGGATCGCAGCAGTCTCACGCGGATCCTGTTGCCGAAGTCCCAGTTACCAAAGTCGATCTCTCTGGTGTTGAGGAAGGACATCGGGAAACCATCCTGCTCGAAACTGTCGAAAGAATGCAGTCTCGTCTGAATCTGAGCGAAGGCCCCCTGATCAGTCTGGCTCATTTCGGAATGGGTGAGGGACGGCCAGATCGAATCCTGATCCTCATACACCACCTGGCCGTCGACTCGACGTCCTGGCATATTCTTCTAGAGGACTTGAACACCGCTTGTAAGCAGCTGCGCCGGGGAGAGATCGTGCAATTACCGCCCAAGACGTCGTCGTTCAAATCCTGGTCGGAACAACTCTCGAAGCATGCACAAAGCCCCACCGTTCGACGGGAACTCGGTTTCTGGCTGGGCCAAGCCGGCTCGGAAACTCCAGCCCTGCAGGTGGATGAAGCGACAGATGAAAACACAATCGCTTCGTCCCACAGCGTCATCGTGTCACTGAGCCCAGAGGAAACACAATCCCTGTTGCATCAGGTCCCTTCCGCCTACAACACACAGATCAATGATGCGCTGCTGACGGCCCTGGTTCTTGCCCTCTCCCAGTTCGACGGCCCCACCTCGATCAAGGTGGGACTTGAGGGCCACGGTCGAGAACAAATCGTCGAGGATATTGACCTCTCACGTACGGTGGGCTGGTTTACCTCCTTCTTTCCGGTCACCCTGCGCATCGAGAACATTTCCGATCTGGGCGAGGCGCTAAAATCGATAAAGGAACAACTCCGGCGAATTCCCTCCAGGGGAATCGGATACGGCTTGCTGCGATACCTCAGCCAGAATCAGGAAATCTCAGAAAAGCTGAGTGCACTTTCCGAACCCGAAGTGCTATTCAACTACGTGGGCCGATTCGACCAACCTTCCGTTGAGGATTCTATCTTTCACCTGAGCACCTTCCCGTCAGCCTCCAGGAATCCGAAACAGCATCGTTCTCACCTTCTCGAAGTGAACGCTGCTATCTTTGAGCTAAGGCTCACCCTGCGGTGGACCTACAGTAGCCGCATACATCGACGGGAAACGGTCGAACACATCGCCAACGCTTACATCGATGCCTTGCAACGCATCATCGTTCACTGTCTCCACCCAGAATCGGCCGGCTATACACCTTCCGATTTCCCTGAAGCTGGCCTGAGCCAAGCGGACTTGGATAGCCTTATTGACGGAGTATCCTAGCTCGAAGTGAGCTCCCAGGCCCGGTCGGCTTCGTCATCGTCGCAGATGGCCAAGCATCGTCCTCCTCGCCTTGCCTTGATCTCGCCTCACAAGCCCCGTCTGCAAACGTTGCGGTATTTACGTTCCAGTGTACGTAGATCAGAAAACTGGAAAAGAATCGCGCCCTAATACTCTCTCACCCGATGTCGGCGGCCCGTCATGCGCACTCGCACTCGACTTGACAGCGCGGCGACCAAAGTAATAGGTTCCAGCTGCTAGCGGAGCCATACCCAAATGTCTGTTCTAACAGAAGCGTCCCAGGCCTCCTCGCCAAAGAACAGAAGAAATATCGAAGCCATCTACCCGCTGAGCCCGATGCAGAAGGCCTTGCTATTTCACAGCGTTGGGTCCGAAGGAGGGGACAGGGGTTTTCTGCAAGCCCGATTCACGCTGCACGGCAAGCTTGAAGTTGGGACGTTTGAGGCCGCCTGGCAGCGCGTCGTGGAGCGGCATGCTGCCCTTCGTATGTCGGTCACCTCGACGAAGGATCAGCAGCCTTTTCTCGTGGTCTGGCGGTCAGCCCAAACGCCGTGGACCCACCAGGACCTGCGGAGTCTACGCCAGGATGAGCGGTCTCGTTGGGTCGCCGACTATGGTGCAGAGGATCGGCGTAGAGGGCTTGATCTATCACAGGTTCCTCCCGCTAGAATCACCCTGATCCGGATGGAAGAGAACCTTTATCGTGTCATCTGGACTTGCCATCACCTTCTGCTTGATGGCTGGTCATCCTCTCTGGTGCTCCAAGAGGTCGCCGGTCTCTATCGGGCCATCTGCAATGGTGAGAAGTCTCCTCTGGCGCCGGTGAAGACGTCTTTTCGTGACTATCTCGCTTGGTCGAAGCAGCAGGAACTCAACGAGGCTAAATCCTTCTGGCAGCAAAAGCTGCAGGGCTTCCAGGCTCCGACTTCTCTCGGCGCACCTGCCCAGAACTTCAGAGGGGAAGCATCCCGTCCTGATTTCGAAGACGAGGAAGTTGCTCTGGACCAAGAGCTCTCCTCCAGAATCGGACAGGTTGCGACGACCTACAAACTAACACCGAACGCACTGGTGCAAGGCGCATGGATCCTAGTGTTGAGCGGACTCAGTGGGGACGAAGATGTTGTATTTGGCACAACCGTTTCCGGCCGACCCGCTGACATGACAGGTATTGAGTCTATCGTGGGCTCCTTTACGAACGTGCTTCCGGTGCGAGCTCAGGTCGAGCCCAATTGGCAGCTGACCCGTTGGATCAGGAAGCTGCGAGACGAACAGTTCCAGCTTCAGAAATATGAACACATCCCCCTAGTCGAGGTGAACGCATGGAGTGAAGTTCCTGGCAGTCAACCGATATTTGAGAGTCTGCTCGTATTTGAGAATCTACCGAACGACCACCTGAGCACAAAACGGGACCGCAACGACCTACAGATCGTCGATTATCATTCCGGGGTCACCTCGATGTATCCATTGACCGTTATCATCTCCCCAGGTGACCGCTGGTCGATACGCTGTATCTACCAGACAGACAGATTCGAGGCGACCGCCATCTCCAGCCTTCTAAGCAGCTTCCAGGCACTGTTGAGTCGAATCACGACCGACATTGAGCAGCCGGTATCCGACGCCCTGCATTGGCTAGAGGAAAGATCGTCATCTAGGAACTTAGCAGAAGATAACGGAGCATCGGCAAGCGGTATTCACCCAGTCCCAAACCTAGATGGCAGAAACGCCGACTCTTATCACGCTCCTCGTACGCCCTGTGAACTGGAGTTGACGAAGATCTGGGAAGAGAACCTGGGACTGCACCAAATCGGGGTAGACGAGGACTTTTTCGCTCTGGGTGGCCGCTCCCTCGTCGCTGTTCGCATGTTCACCGAGATTGAAAACCGACTCGATAAGAGACTTTCTCCCACCGTACTTCTGGAACACCCCACAATCGAGCAACTTGCGAAGGTGATTCAGGCTGGCGAAGCATCACAGTACTGGCAATCCCTGGTACCTATTCAGCCCAACGGATCAAGGATCCCTCTGTTTTGCGTTCATGCCGGTGGAGGTCATGTACTCTACCTCCGGGATCTGGCAAACCATCTGGGACCGGATCAACCCGTGTATGGGCTCCAGCCAATTGGCCTGGATGGAAAGCGCGAGCCTCTGACCAGCGTCGAGGACATGGCATCACACTACGTTGAGGAATTAAGATCCCTGCAACCCAGAGGTCCCTACCAACTGGCTGGACACTGTATCGGAGCAACGATCAGCTTTGAAATGGCACAACAACTGCGCGAACGTGGGGAGCAAGTGTCCCTGCTCGCCGTCGTGGATGCCGGTTCACCTCCCTTTGAAGAGGGCGTTCCCGTCCATTTCGTGAGGTCGAAATTAGGCCGTATGGTTCAGTATGCACTCAACCGCGAATGGCGCTACATCCGGGAGGGTCTGGGCGTCAACCTGCAACACTTTGTCCAAGGTCTGCGCTGGCGATGGGGTTTCCATGCTGGAAAGCTGGAAAGCCAGAATTCGGTCGTTTTATCCAAGATTCAACAAGCCTGCCAAAGAGCTAGGAACGCGTACGTGGCGAAGCCCTACCCGGGTCCACTCACCCTCATCCACGGCACCATGCGCAGCGAAGAGGAGTTTCTAGGTTGGTCAGTCGTGGCTTCTGAGATAAGTCGCTACGAAGTCCCGATTGCACATAGGGATGTGTCTGTCGAGCCGGGCGTCCAACTGGTAGCCAAAACCTTGTCGGGCCTTCTAAGCTCGAAGCCCTACGGTCCCGATCCGGAGTGACCCGCACTCTTCGTGGCCGATCCTTGCCGGGCGGCGCTGGCGCCCCTCGGCAAAGCTCGCGCATCCAAGCTTCTACGCTCGTACACACTCAGTGTGTCGAGTTAGCCGAAGGAGCACAAGCCGGGGCGGACATTTGCGGCGCCGTAGCAGACTGCATATGAGACCCGAGTGCCTACCAGGGTTTCGGTTCCTGGCACCGAGACTGCGACATCTCTACTCACTGACGTGACATCAATTCGACCATCTCTCTGAATCTTTCATTGGATTCGAACAACTCAGCGTAGCTGCCCTCCTCGACGATAGAGCCGCCGTCTAGAAAATAGATCCGCTCACAGGATCTTACCGTCGAGAGCCGATGGGCAACGATGATCAGGGTGAGATCCGGACATTGCTGCTGGAGGTTTCGGATGACTTCATTCTCCGTCGTAGCATCCAGCGCGCTCGTCGCTTCGTCAAGGATCAGCACCTTGGGGTCCCGGTATAAAGCGCGCGCAAGACCAATCCGCTGTCGCTGACCACCGCTCAGACGCACGCCGCGTTCGCCGATCTCAGTCGCCAGTCCTTCTGGCAACTTATTCAGGATGAATTCGTCGATCTTGGCCAATTGGCAGACTCGAATAATACGGTCCCTCCGAAGATTGTCCCACTCAATGCCGAATGCGACGTTGGCCGCGACCGTATCGTCGACAAGGAATACCTCTTGCGGAACGTAACCAATCTCTCGCCGCCACTGATGAACGTTGTCTGGGGTGATGGGAACTTCGTCGACCCTAACACATCCTTCCCGCGGTGGGAGCAACCCCACAAGAATGTCGACCAGCGTTGTCTTTCCGGAGCCCGTTTCACCCACAAAAGCAACGCTCGAGCTTCTCGGTATGGTTACGTTGATGCCAGCCAAGACTGATGTCTGACCAGTCTTGTAACGGAATGTCACGTTATCCAGAGAGATGCATTCTTTAAATCCCACTCGGCTAACGAAGCTGCCCCCGACCGACCTGCCTACAGCGTCGTGATACTCGACCTCCCCACACAGTTCATCTATAACCGGCAAGTGATGTCGCAGCGTTGAGATCGAGGTAAAGGCTTTATTCAGGGCCGGGAGTAACTTGTACCCTGCCAATGCAAACACACTGAGTGTCGGAAGCACTGTTATCAGGCCCGTCCCCGTCATCAGGGTATAGAGAAGTGCCACCAGGATTCCGCCGAAAGCCAACGTCTCGATCACATATCGGGGTATCAATGAGAGAATCTCGAATCTCAGATGGACGCTGGAAAAACATTCTGATGCAGCTTCGAATCGACGAATGAAAACGTCTTGGACTCCACTCGATTGGATGGTCTTGATGCCACTGAAAACCTCTACTATGGTCTTGTAGCGGGTAAGATTCGTGCTCAGACGCTCCCGACCTAGCTGCTCCAGGCGGAGGGAGCGGTTCACGTAGATCAATCCGTACAGACCGCCCAGAAGGCAGAACGCGGCAAGCGCCACAACCGGCTGAACGTATAGGAGGAGCGCGTAGATCGCTATTGACACAAGGGTGTAGGCAAAGAACCGACAGCCGGCCGTCACGGCCGAGACAAGGTTGCTGACCTCCGTAACCACCTTCTTGATTAGGTCCGCAGAATTGTGAGTTAGAAAAAACTCGTAGGGGAGACGAGTATAGGTCGTCACGAGCCGGACCGAAACACGGTGCGCCATTGACCACGTACACTTCAGCAACAACCAGATGGTGAAAGCGGCAAACGCGTTGGCGCTTGCGAAGAGTCCCAGCACAGCGAAACCCACCGCAATCATGAATGTTCGCTCCGATGAGAAGTTCCCAGCTTCATAGACCCATTGCAGCCAAGGATTATCAGCGATCACCTCCGGCTCAGCTACCAGCTTCATGAACGGCAGCACAGAGGCGATACCCAAAACCTCGAGAAAAGCCATAACGATGATTGAGACAAAGAGCACCGCGAATTGGATCTTGTCTTCGCGGTCGAAGAGATAACGAAGCTTGAGAAGCGAATTGAGCATCGTCGAGGTAAAAGAAACGGGCATCAAGAGTTAGGTCGACAATTCTTGCTGAGGAAGCCACTCTGGTACGGGACCCCACATCTGCGCGAAGGACTCACTTCAGCTTCACTTCGATCGTCCTGCCCTGGCTCAGGCGGACGATCACCGGCTCGTTGTATCCCTCCTGACCCATCGGACCCACAGCAATAGTTGAGACATAGGACCAGGTCTTGCCCACATCTCGGGATCGCAGCAGTATTGCCCGAAATTTCTGCATGCTGGCGCGGTATTGGCTGGGCGCCTTGTCCTCTTCGAACACACCATAGATACCCGCCAACAGATCGCCGTTCGGAAGCTCGAGAATGGTCCGATGCCACAGGATTCCCGTGGGAATCGTGTCGCCCCGATCATCGCCCAGGCTCTGCCTGGCTTGCGGAAGGTCTACCAGGAACTTTTCCGGGCCGCTGACGGTCTTCCACTGATCTTCCGAGCGCCAGACCTGCCCTTCAAACTTTCCATTGCCGATGCCGCGTGTGTAGTAATCGAAAATCAGAATCGGACCGGAAGCCAGCTGCAGCGTGCATCCCGAAATGATCGGCCCATCTCCCTGGCTTGTAGTCGGCTCCCACAGTTCCCAGTGGGCTACGTTACCGGTTGAGCGCACGGTGCGCGGCATGTCACGTGGGTAATTGGGGCCGGTGTAGGTGTCGGCATTAGGTCGAAGAACCGTGCCCGCAACAATCAGAGTGCCCTCACGGGTATGGGTCATATAGGGAAATATGCCGTGCTCCATGACCCTGGCTTCGGGTCCCAGCGAGATGTCCAGCGCGCCATCTACAGGGTCAGCGGGAGCGGCCGTCCCAACCAGCAAATGCCCCTGGATCCAGAGGAGGGGGACTATGCGGGCAACAATACTGACGCGGTCGGTTCTCATGAGGTCCTTCTCCTAGTCCAGGCAGAAACCACCTTGAAACTTCGGTTAGGTTACAGGTTGAAGGTTGCAGGTTACACGTTTTCACTTACCGTTCCAACATTGTGAAGGACGGCCACGACGTAGCTTTGGTCTCCAGGCCGAAGTCTTGTTCCTTCGAGCCCTTGGCTCGCCCGACGGCGGCCTGGAGGCCACCGCTACGCCCCCGGGCCTCCCTTGGTGGTAGGATTGAGACTGCTCCAGCCCCTCAGTGCTCCGTTTACTGGAAATGCCCCATGGGGAGGTGAGAAGTTGACAATTATCCGTGTTCTGTCCGCCGCTATCCTTCTGATTGGAGCCCTGTCTCCAAGGCTCGCGGCCCACCCCCCTTCCCCGGAAAGGTTGAACTTCGTCTTTCTCGAATCGGGCCTGCGCCAGTTGTTCCTGGACGACTTCATCCTGGGTAATCTCTACCGGGTTGAGCGTCGGATCCATCAACCGACCAAACACGGTGTCCCCCTGATTCAGGCGGACCATCCCTGGGAAAAAAGCAAGGGCCCGCCCTGGGTTCCCAACACGACCACGGCATTGATCGAGCTCTGGAGCCCACCCAGCTGGGATCCCGAAGAGAAGGTCTGGAAGATCTGGTACTCGGCCTCCGAGCAGCGCACCGGTTTCGCCCAATCGCGAGATGGGATTCATTGGGAGAAACCTCTACTGGGCAAACGGGACTTCGACGGCTCCCGCCAAAACAATCTGGTGGTAGTTCGCCAGGATCCGGAGGCCTACATCCAACACGCGCTGCTCGACCCGGACGCTCCTCCAGAGCTTCGTTACAAGGGACTGACTGGATACCAGGACCGCAGGCCGCTGGTCTCGTCTGACGGTCATGAGTTCTCACTGCTCGAGGTTCCTCCTATTCCCAGTCAGGACCAATCGGCTCTGACCTACGACCGTGTCGACAAGCAATTCATCGCCACCGTCAAACACCGAGGCCCTTTTGGCCGGTCGGTCTACCTGTCCCTGAGCAAGGATTTTCGAGAGTGGAGCCCGCCGGAGTTGATCTTTCACGCCGATGCTCTGGACCAGAAGCTGGGCGAGGAGCGAGTGCGAGAACACCTGGTGAACCCCAGGCTCCGGACCCTTACAGCGAACGTCCCCGAACAATACAACACAGAAATCTACAACATGCCGGTGTTCCGCTACGAGAGTGTCTACATCGGCCTACCCACCTACTTCGAGTCCAGCGGCCAGACGCCCAACCGCAACCAGGAAGGGGTCAACTCGGTCAAGCTATCGGTGAGCCGGGATCTGAGGAGATGGGAAAAGGTGGGCAATCGCTCCTCATTCATCCCCGTATCCGAGATCGGCGGGGAGGCTATCGACACGGGCCAACTGCTAGCGACTCAACCCATTCGCATGGGCGATGAGCTGTGGTTCTATTACAGTGGGATCAACCACCGGTTTACCCAGAAGGAAGCATACCGGGGTGGGATCCACCTGGCCCGGCTGCGGCAGGACGGCTTCGCCTCTTTCTGGTCGGATGATCGGGGAGGCTTCGTCGAAACCCGTGAAGTTCGATTTAAGGGCAAGCACCTGTTCCTGAATGCCAACGCTGCACAGGGTGAGATTCGAGTCGAGATCTTGAACCGGCGCGGTCGGGCCGTCCTGGAAGGTTGGAGCCGGGAGCTGTCACGACCGCTGACTGGGAATCACCCGCAAGCTGAAGTGGTGTGGCGGGGGAAACAGGATCTGGAATCTCTTCAAGGCCAGACTCTGCGCTTTCGCTTCCACCTCAAGAACGCCCACTTGTACTCTTTCTGGATTGAGCCGTGAGACCCCGAAGATCTGTACCGACCCGACCTGGAAGGACCTCGTGAGCAACAGAGATACGGAAGCCGCCCTCCGCTACCACGAAGAAACCAAGCACTCTCCCTACAGCGTGCGCAACGATCAACACTACATGGACTGGTCAATCCAGCCGCGGCCCTTCAAACTGTATGAAGGCCTGGACCCCATCCAGCTGCCTCGAGACATTGTTGAATCCGATTCTTCCCTGCTCTCGCTCCTGCCCAGGATGAAGCCCGAACAACCCCACTCTCGGCCGAGCTTGAAAGACGTGGTCCAGCTGCTTTTCTTCTCGGCGGGTATCACCAGGAAGAAGTCCTATCCCGGCGGGGAGATCCTCTTTCGCGCTGCCTCCTGCACCGGAGCGCTCTACGAGATCGACTTATACCTGGTGTGCGCAGATCTGGACGGTCTGTCCGCCGGCGTCTACCACTTCAATCCCAGGGACTTCTGTCTCTACTGCTTGCGTCCCGGAGACCATCGGCAGATCGTCGCTTCCGCATGTGCCGGGGAAGGAAGCGCTGCCGCAGCGCCGCTTACAGTGATCTCGACGGGAACCTACTGGCGCAATGCGTGGAAGTACCGCGCGCGTACCTATCGCCACTTTGGCTGGGACAACGGAACTCTCCTAGCGAATCTCCTCACCATGTGCACGGCTCACCAACTCCCGGCAAAGCTGATCCTCGGATTCCTTGACGACGAGATCAATCGATTGTTGAATCTGGATACCGACCGGGAGGTCGCACTGTCCCTGGTCAGCGTTGGCGAGAGCGAAGACACTTTCCCTGCTCCACCCCCTGCACGCCCCCTCGAACTCCAAACTGTGCCTCTTTCGGAGAGTGAGGTGGACTATCCCGAGATGAGAGAAATGCACTCCAGCACTCTGCTGCAATCCCAAGAAGAGGTGGTAGAGTGGCCTGGAGAGCCCCCCACCGAAGTCAGCGCGAATAGGAGGGGAAGGACCTTCGACTTGGATCTGGACGACTTCCAATCCCTCAGCCAGGATTCACCCGAACGAGCGATTCGGAGGCGCGGTTCGAGTCGAAGCTTCGTGCAAAAGACAGTCAGCTACAAGCAATTCTCGTCGCTTCTTCATACCTGTGCTCAGGGAATCCTCGCCGATTTTCTGGGGATGCCGGGTTCTTCGATCAACGACTGGTATTTGATCGTAAACTCGGTGGAAGGTCTTCCGGCTGGGAGTTACGTCTTTCATCGCCAGCAGGGACAGATCGAGCTCCTGATCGAAGGAGACCACCGAGATCTGGCAGGGCATCTCGGTTTGGGGCAAGAGCTACCCAGGGACGCCAGCTTCAACGTCTTCTTTCTGGCCGATCTAGACTCGATCTTGCATCGTTTTGGGAATAGGGGCTACCGGGCGGTCCAGCTAGAAGCGGGAATACTGGGGGGAAAGCTTTATCTGGCGGCGTACGCCCAGGGTCTGGGTGCCACCGGGCTGACTTTCTTCGATGATGAAGTGATCGAGTTTTTCTCTCCTCACGCCGAGGGGAAAAGTGCCATCTTCTTGATGGCACTGGGACACGGGAGAAAACCGCGTCCGCTGCGCTTATGAGTGTAAGGGCGTGGCGGTGGTCTCCAGGCCGCCGTATCCTTGGTTCGAGCCTCTGGCTCGAAGCACGGCGGCCTGGAGACCACCGCCACGTCAAGAAACTTCCAACCTAACTTCAGAGGCGAAGTTCGGCTACGTCGTCTCAGAACCGCAGTTTCAGTGCGAACTGGATCTCCCGGGCATCGAAAGCCTGATTGGATCGGCCGAAACTGGGACCGTTCAGGTTGATCATGGGGAGGTACAAGTTGACTCGGTTCATCAAATTAAAGAACTCGACCCGTAACTGCAGCCTTGAGTCGTCAGTCAGGGGTAGCGGAACCTCCTTGAAAGCCGACAAGTCTATCGTCCAGAAGGAGGGGCCGGTGAAGGTGTTCCGTCCCAGGTTCCCGTTCGTTCCCTCTATTGGCGTAGGGAAATCTTCGGAGCCAAAAACGCCGTCGATAAACTGCCGAGTGCTGGGTGCCTGTGAGAATCGGTTCCCAAAGATCGGCGCGTCGAGTCGGTCTCCTTCCTGGCCGTCGGCGTTGTAGTCTCCCGCCGGATAGGACCCACCATTGATGACGCCAAAGGGCAGTCCACTCTGGATCGGTACAATCGAGTTTACCTGCCACCCCGCCAGCGCTCGCTTCCAGCCACTCTGGTGTTTCCAGTAGGGGACCTCCCACAGGAAGTTGACTACGAAGCGCTGCCGGATATCGAAGGAGGATCGACCGTAGTCCAGCTTCTCGTTCAGGGGGTCCTGCAGGTAGGTTCGGTAGGGGACTCCCACCAGACCACCTGAGTTGTTCCCTGCGCCGAAGAAGTCCGAGCCATAGTCCAGGGCCTTGCCCAGCGTGTATGCGAACTGGAAGGCCAGTCCCTTGCTGAATCTGCGGTTGAGGCGAGCGTTGAGTCCGTGATAGTTGGAACTGACTCGATTCTGTCTCAAATTGAAGCTCTGGAATGAGGGATTGAGACGCTCTTCCCTGGCGCTGCCTGCGTTACGTCCGAGAGGATCGATGGCACCCAGTCGGTCTCCCACGAACCGATTGGGGTCCCCGAAGGAGGGGAGCTTGCGGCCCAGGGTACCCTGATAGTTGATCTCCAGAAGCAGTTCGGAGGCGAGGTGACGCTGAACACCCAGAAACATGTTCTGGACGTAGCTATCCCTGAGGTGCGGGTCTACCACGCGCAGATTGATCCTGGAACCCAGGATACCGCCGCGCTCGTCTAGACCCAGATCCGCACCGGGAACAATCTTGCCCAGAAAGCCGCCGAACGGGTCATTTGGGTCGCTGCCCAGGAAAGGCTCTACCTGGTCGCCAAAAAAGGGCGACAACTGAGCCCGACCGTAGTAGGGCGGATTGAAACGGGCATTGGCCACCACGTTGGTAAACAGCTTCTCGTAAGCCACGCCGTAGCCACCACGCAGGACGGTCTTCCCGTCCCCAATGAAATCCCAGGCGAAGCCAACTCGAGGTGCAAAGTTGTTCAAGTCCCGCTCGTACAACCGGTCCACGACGCCGACCTGAGCCTCGGCAATCCTTTGGAAGTAGTCACCGGTGTCGGGGAAGATGACGTTGGCCAGTCGACCCTGTTTCTCACTGGCAGGCTCGAAAAAGTCCCAGCGCACTCCCAGATTGAGGGTCATGCGCGGATGAAGCTTCCAGTCGTCCTGAACGAAGGCTCCCACCTCCCAGCTTCTCCAATGACGCGGGGTGTCCGTGATCGCTCCGGTGAGAGGATCCACACCGGCCTGCATCAGGAAAGGGCTGTCGTTGGCAAAATCGAAGATCCCCTGGTAGATGAAGAAGGGGCGGGTTCGATCTCCGAAGTTTCCATTCTCCTGAAGTTTACGGAAATCCACTCCAGTGCGAAGGGCGTGCTTTCCCAGATTGATTGCCAGGCTGTCCTGCCACTGGAAAGTGTGCCGCTTGAAGAACTGCGGAACGGCGAAGATCGATCCGAAGGCGCCTGGAAAGCCGACGTTGGGACCAGCCGCACCCTGGATGCCTGCAGGCCCATCGATGAGGATGGTCGGTATATCGGGGTCACTCCCCGGGACAAATCCCGAACGAATGTAGAGATATCCAAAGCTGGATTCGTTGACCAGGTGGGGCGAAAACTCGTGCACAAGGCTGAGGTTGATACTCTGATTGAGGCCGTCTTCGTCGTCTCCGAAGGCCCTACGGATGGTCGCGTCCGGTGAGCGGAGATCGGTCAGGAAATAACGAGTAAACAAGTGATCCCGACCCTCATTGAAAACGGTGTCCAGGCGAAAGCTGAACTGATCGTTGTCCCGTGCCTTAGAGGCAAAACCGTCGACTGTACCCAGAACCGGCAGGTCGGACGGGGGAAGCACGGGGTTGATGAAGGACGTACTCTGCGGGTCCAGCTCACCGGCGGTCTGAATGTTCTGGGTCGGTGCCGGAGCAGGAAAGCGACCGAACAGTCGACTGGCTATGCTAGAGGGGTTCTGGCCGATGACCCATTGCCGAAACTCGGGCGTTTCCACCACGACCCTCTCCGATTCGCCGCTTCTGCGCCTGTAGCCCTCGTAGGAACCGAAGAAGAAGACCTTGTCTGAAATGATGGGTCCACCCAGTGTGAAACCAAACTGATTCTGGATGAGGGGAGCCTTGTCCTTCTCGCCGGTCCCGACATCGAAGGGATCGAAGACCTCGGCTGCATCCAAAGCATCGTTGCGGTGGAATTCCCAGAGGCTCCCGTGAAAATCGTTGCTTCCCGAGCGGGTCACCACGTTGATCACAGCAGCGGAATGGGTTCCGAATTCGGCCGAGAAATTGTTTCGAACCAGACGGTACTCCTTGACCGCGTCGACGCTGGGCGTGACGGCCGGCAACCCACTGAGGCTGTCGTCGGTGTTGGTCTGTCCGTCAAGAATAAAGTTGTTCCCCCGAAATCGGGAGCCCGCGGCAAAGAAGGCACTGGAATTGGGCCCTTCGGCGTTGGCAACCGAGTCCATGGCCGGAACCACACCCGGTTGGAAGGTGGCCAAGACATACACGTTGCGTCCATTGAGAGGAAGATCTACGACCCGCCGATCATCTACCAGAGACGAAAGCTGGGAGTCGTCGACCTGCACCAGGGAGGCCTGGCCCTTGACGGTGACAAACTCCTCAACACTGCCAACCGACAACTTGAGGTCCACCCTCAGTACCTGCCCCACCGTCAACGAAACATCCGAATCGATGAAGGTCTTGAATCCGGGCAGTTCGGCCCGTAGTTCATAGACTTGGGGAACCAGCGAGGGAATCCGGTAAAGACCCGAGTCATTGCTGATGCCCGTGCGGACGGTATTGTTGGATTCGTTCCGAACCGTCACGGTAACCCCCGGAAGCACCGCACCCGTCTCGTCCTGGACAGTCCCCAGAATGGTCCCGTTCCCAGTTAGTGACCAGACCGGAAGACAGAACAGGGAAAGGACGATCCCGAACGTGATCCCTTGGCGAACCAGGGACCCGGGTCCAGGTGAGACAATTCTCTTAAGAAGGTTTGCTGTCCAATTTCTTGACTCTCTTCTCAGTGGGCAGGTTGACATCTTCATACCTCGCTTTCTGCCCCAGGCTCGTTCCTGAAGCCTTCGGCCTTAGGAAGAGCCGAAGGGAGCAGCGACTCAGGGCAGACATAGCCCGAGAAGCAGCCCTCCTGGTTGGCAGTCTCCCTCTTTTTCGGAATTCTGGGGGGTATGCTTTAGGAGTAATTACAACTTAACGTCGCTCGGGGACCCCGAGATCGTGTAAATCAGTGAAGCTGGGCGGCGTATCGGCAATTCAGTCTGATCAGTCGCGATCTCCGCGAAAATTACTGGACCAGATGGAATCTTCGGGCTCTGAGGCCTCATCGGACCAGAACACGCCGTCCGACCAGAACACCCCGTCCGACCAGAAGACACCGTCGGACCAGAACACCCCATCCGACCAGAACACGCCATCTGACCAGAAGACACCGTCAGACCAGAATACACCCTGGGACCAAGCCAGCGCATCAGACCAGAAGACGCCGTCAGACCAAAACACAGCATCCGGTTTCAAGAAGCTGTCAGACCAGAACACGCCGTCGGACCAGAACACTCCGTCGGACCAGAACACTCCGCTTCCCCACAACCGGGGGTTCCCTACGAGGGAGCTATAGGTGATCTGGTCGCCGTAAGCAAAGGCTCCTCCGGCCCAGACCTTCTCGGATCCCAACATCCAGTAAGGACGGACGGCTTTTTCGACCGTCTGCCCCTCAACATCGACATCCCCCGCCAGTTCCACAGCGATCAGGGTGTTCAGCATGCCGTTGCCCTGCTCCATCATATGGGGCTGAGTCAGCTTGCTGGCCGTCATCAGGAGAATGGCCTTCACCAGATTGGGGTTCAGGTCCTCGTTTCTTTCCAACATTAGAGCCGCGGTGCCGCTGACCATCGCCGTCGCCATGCTGGAGCCGCTCAGCTCCATATGATCCTCGTCCATATGCTGGTCGGTCAGCAGCTGCTTGAGCTGGCTGTCGGAAGCCATGAGGCTGGGGATCCTGTTACCAGGCGCGGACAGGTCAGGTTTGAAGAGACGGTCTGGATAAGTGGGTCCCCGAGATCCGTAGCTGGTAGCAATATCATCTGTCAGGGTGAACGTCCCTTTAGTATTGATAGGCGAAACTGTAATCACGGTGGGATCGGTTCCGGGGCTGGTAATGCCACCCCAGATCATTGGATACTCATCCGTCTTGCCAAGGTTCCCAGCCGAAGCCACGGTGACGATGCCGGCTGCCACCATCCTCTCAGCCGCCTGGCAGAGAGGATCCATGGTGTACGACTCCAAGGGAGCATGTCCCAGTGATAGGTTGGCCACTCGGATGTTGAAGCGCTGGCGGTTCTCGATCACCCAATCCATGGCCTGGATCAGTTTGCTGGTCTGACCGAAGCCCTGCCCATTGATCACCCTCACGTCCACCAAAAAGGCTCCGGGAGCTACCCCCACCCAATCGGCATCCGTGTTGCCGCTGGCTGCGATAATGCCAGCCACTGCCGTACCGTGACCGTAGAGGTCTTGTGCCGAACTGCTAGGAAGCTCTTTGGGGCTTTCTCCCGTAAAGTCCACAATAGCCACGACGTTGCCCGCCATATCGGAGTGGGAGGCAATGCCCGAGTCGAAAACCGCCACGGACAGATTCCCTCGACTCCCATTGCTCAGCTTGTGGGAGAACTTGGCGCCCGTGGGCACCAGGAATTCATTGGGATTGCCCTTCGCCAGAGCTCCCAGATCCAGGTTCTCCGGAAGCCCATGGCCACCGCTGTCTCCGCCGGACGACCCGGCGGGATTGACGTGAATTGAACCAACAGATCCGGTATAAGTCACCTCGCCGGAGCCATCACCTTCGGTCCCCGAACCTCCCAGACTTCCCAAGCCGCCAGCGTCGATTGGATCGCGTGTATCCGTTGGGTCCTGCGGTGATTCGTTGGTGTCAGGCTTCTCAGCCACACTTTCCGACGATTTCTTACGAGAATCGCGGATCACCGCATCGAGAGTGACGTATTCCACGATGGGCGAGCGGAGCAGTAGATGGATCTGTCTGGCCTTGAGACGAGACCGGTAACCATGTACCAGCGAGAGGCTGTTATTGACCTCGAGGCCTCGGCCCCGACGGTTTGCCTGGCTGCGTTGGAAGAATTGCGGATTCACCTGCACGATGACAGGGACGGGGTAGTCATACTTGGGATTGGCGGACAGAAAGGCCACCTCTTCCCTCAGCACTGGAGAGATCTTCCCCTCCTCAGCTGAACCAAGGGTCGCTTCGGCAGCAACCATCAGGAGGCAGAAGAAAAGGACCGCTCCGGTCCCTTGTTGCGAGTCTCTAAACCGATATTGTTTCATCACAAAACCTTCTCTTGGCTTCGCGAATCCACCGACGGCAACTGATCAACCCTATCCGACACTTCCGGACGGACTTAGGTCTCAGCTTTGCGCCCCGAGCCTTTCGATCTCAGGTAGCCCTTTCGCTGTGGAGCGAAAACCGGACGCTACTGTTTACTTCGTATGGATATGTTCCTCACTATAGTCTTTTCGGACGATTGCACGGAGAACTTTAGGTAAGGCTAAAAACACGATGACCACCCTGCGTATTTAGTAGCGGTGGTCTCCAGGCCGCCGTCCCGAGCCGAAGGCTCGGAGGAATAAGACTTCGGCCTGGAGACCAAAGCTACTTTAAGTTTCAGCTCAGTGGCTCCCCCAGCGCTGCGGCCCCATTCTAGAAAGAAACTTCCCGAGCCATGGAAGCCTGAAGCGCGAGCGAGGGGTTGGGGATCTGCGAGATTCTGCTGTTGTCCAGCTCTCTCCTCGAAACGTGGGGCATTCTGCTAACGAGTCAAGTCGTTCGCGGCTCTGTTGGCTGTGCTGTTTCCGGTACTGTTCACTAATCACTTCACCACTGCTCACTATTCAAGTTTCAGCTCAGGGCTTTCAATGGTTCCTGCCCCGGGGATATCATGGATACACCTTGAACTCTCCAGGTACTTCTCGAACCGAGGACGCGAAGGTTTCGGGTAGAGCTCCCTCTTCCCGTCGGTCTTTTCTTCGACGCTCGACCGGATTCTTGCTGGGGGGTCTTGGCAGTGTCCGATTTGTAGCGTCCACATCCACCGCGTCTACTTCATCCCGCGCTATGGTTCGAACCGTTCTGGGACCCATCTCTCCCGACAAACTAGGCGTGACCTTGATGCACGAACATGCTCCGGTGATCGACTGGTCGGAGCTCTACGAGACCCCTCCCGCACCTCTAACTCCGATCCGCGAAAAGGTGCTGGCTGAGTCAGCCAAGTTCCTGAACCGCTTCCACGAGGTCCTGTCCGAGCACGAGCGGCCTGGAGCGATCGTCGAAGTGACCCCGATTCGGGTTGGTCGTTATCCGCAGCTGCTCCTGGAACTGGCCCGGC
This sequence comes from Acidobacteriota bacterium, assembly GCA_965219005.1. Taxonomy (GTDB): domain Bacteria; phylum Acidobacteriota; class UBA6911; order RPQK01; family JAJDTT01; genus CAUZIZ01. The sequence goes on from CBDCMS010000004.1 coordinate 3,606,865, forward strand.
GCACCCGGGTTCATGTGATTGGCTGCACCGGATTCTGGTGTGAGGCCATGGCTCCTCAGCACCCTTGGGCCGTCCGGTTGAGCGTGGCTCGCGACGGGATCGACCAAATGGCGAAGCTGTTTACTCGAGAGATCACTGAAGGCATCGAGGACCCAGGGGGAGACTGGGGCGAGCGCTACACCCAGATCCCCGCAGGAATCATCAAGATCGGCACCAGTACCTACCTGCGGCCCAGCGAGCGGGTCGTCCACATCGCCGCTGCTCGAGCCAGCCGCGAAACGGGCTGTCCCATTTCCACCCATACCACCGATGGCGGAGGCCTGGAACAAGCGCGGCTCCTGCTGCAGGAGGGAGCCAAAGCGGAGAAAATAATCATTGGCCACCAGGGCTACCGGGACGACCGTGAAAATGCGGAGGCTTCCGAATACCATCGCCGGCTGGCCGACCTGGGTGTCAGCCTCCAGTTCGATCGCGTCGGCGCCCAGAATTATCGGCTGGAAACACAGGCGCGTCAGATCCAGTATCTGATCGATAAAGGCTACGTCAATCAGATCCTGGTCAGCCACGATCGGGTGCCGTATTTCTACTCTCGCTACACCGAGAAAGAAAAGACCATCGAAGGTTGGACCGCCTCCGGTCTCGGGTTCAACCTGGTCTCGACCGGACTAGTCGGCTCGCTGCTTGGGATGGGAGCTTCCTCGGAGGACATCCGGACGATCCTGATCAAGAATCCGGCACTCGTCCTGGCCTTTTGAGAATCCGCGGAGGAACATCATGTCTTCTACGTCTACGTGTCGCCTCTCCAGTTACCTGATCCTGCTGACAAGTCTCGTCTTATTCGGTCCGAACTGTGCCGAAGCTCCGGTTGAAGAGCAAGACGCTGGCTCCAGGATGCCGATCTACCAACGGACCGGGATACCGATCTACCTGACGCAAATGGATCGGTGTCAACCTCAGTCAGCGCTGACTCTTGAAGAGAAGCGTTTTGCCTGGCGCCTGATCGACTACGAGACAGAGCGCTTCGAGGGCAAACTCCTTTTCGTGGGAGAGGAAACCCAGGCTCCTGATGTCAGTTACCCTCTGGAGACTCTAGGTTGGCACGACGTTTATGTGGGAATGTTCAACACCGCCTGGCGACCCTACCAGGACCAGCACGTCCGGGCCAAACTCAGCGATGATGGGGCATTTTCCGACCTCTTCCTGCCCAAGCCGACCGCTCTTCCCTGGGGTGTGCCGGAGGACGACACGGCCCGCGGTCCCCGTATCCAGGAGGTCTACTTCAAGACGGCCGCTCTTCGCGGTCAGAGTCTGACCTTCCAACAGCCCTGTCAACTCGTGGTCCCGGAAGATCAGGAGTTCGGAAACGTCTGCGAAAAGGTGTGGATCGCCTACATCAAACTGGTTCCACTTTCCCAAGAAGAAATCCGGGCTCTCCAAGCCGATCGCGAGCAGACCGAAACCAAGCGGCTGTTCGCTTATAACGATTCCTGGGGAGTGGCCTGGGGACGAAGCTCACCGGCAACGGCTGAGTACGTTCAATCACATCTGGAACCCTACCGGCACACCGACTTCAAGCGCATTTACTGGGATGGGGTTCATGGCGACGTTTGCAATTATTTCACCAAGATCGGTCGAACCTGGACTCGAGAGCACTACGACCTGGCCGACTACGTCCGCGTCGGGGATCGGCTGCTGGTCGAGACGTGGACAGAATACAAGGAAAAAGGCATCGATCCCTTCCAGGTAGCTGCCGACTATGCCCACGAAGTAGGATTGGAGTTCCACGCCAACTACCGCCTCGGATGGGGACCGTTCTATTGGCCACCCCCCTGGCAGGGATTCAACCAGGGTGGCTTCTGGGAGCAGCATCCAGAGTGGCGCTGCGTCCATCGTGACGGCACGCCGGGAACGGCGATGTCCTTGGCCTTTCCCGGAGTTCGGAGCTACATGCTGTCGATTGTCGCCGAGATGGCAGGCTACCCTATCGACGGCGTCGCCATCCTCTACAACCGGCAGCCTCCCTACGTCGAGTACGAAGCACCCCTGGTCCAAGGATTCAAAGCCGAGTACGGTGAGGATCCTCGCGATCTGGAGGAAAGGGATCCCCGCTGGTTGAGCTATCGAAGCAACGCGGCCACCCTGTTCATGAGAGAGCTGCGGGACACTCTGGAGAAGGCTGCGGCACAACACGGCCGATCCGAACCCTACGAGATCTCAGCCTGGGTCTTCGGGAGCCTAGAGGAAAACCTGTATTACGGTCTCGATGTCAAAACCTGGGTTGAAGAGGGCCTGGTCGACACCATCGTGCCCTATTCCTCAGCCGAAAAGCTCTTCAGCTGGCAGATGGCCTGGGAAAACCCCGCCGATGTGAAACAGTGGACCTCACTGACTCGGGACACTTCGACCACACTGGCCCTGAACGTGATGCCACGCAACCTGCCGGTGAGGGACTACAGACGCAAGGCCCAGACACTTTACGAGTCGGGGGTTGAACACCTTGCTTTCTGGGACACCGTCATTTGGAGTAGCGCCTCATCTCAGGCCCTCCGCCGTCTCGGCCACAAGGACGAGATCCGGGCCTGGCTGAACTCGGGAGAGGAGCCGGAGCAGCCTCCCTTCACCCCCCTACGGCGATTGGGTGACTGGGATCTGAGCTTCTTTCCCGAATAGAACGGGTGGATCTAGAACCGCAAGGAGCAAGGAGAAGATAATGGGAGAATTGAGCTTGGCCTATGAGGCCCATTGCCGAAGCACGGGCGCTCGGGGGCGTGCCATCTGCAGTGCTCGAAACCATCATTTCGTGGCTGATGATGCCCACGGGGAAGAGGTCGGTGCCGGCGAGCTCTTCTTCTCGGGAATCGCCGCTTGTGCGGTGAACATGGTGGAACGTATCGCCACCGCGGATCAGATCCCGTTGGAATGGATGGAAGTCAAGGTCGAGTCCTACCAGGATCCAAGTAAGCCCGAAGGCGAACTCACGATCTACGATGCGATTCGGGTTGGCATTGAGATGTGGGGCGTCAGCGACGACAATGCCAAGCAACTGGTCAAGATCTGGAAGCAGCGTTGACCGCTCTACGGATCGGTCGCCGTGGCGACCCAAGACACGACTGTCTCACTCGTCTCTCATACTGAGTCCCGCGGTTGAGTTGATTTCTCGCAAGCGGCACACTCTGCCCTATACGAGGCAGTGCATCCGGATCTAAAAACTGACTCACCGATGAAGACGGAGAAAACAGCTGTCCTGCCTCCCTTTTATACCCATCCCATAGGCTCTCTTCCCCGGCCGAGAGCGGTGCACGAATTGCTAGCAGAGCGGAGCACAATGCCCGCGGAGCAGTTCCGGCCGAGGATGGATGAGATGGTGAGGTCAGCGATCCGGCTTCAAGAGGAAGCCGGGATGGACGTGGTCAGTGACGGAGAATGGCGTCGCAGCCAATACATTCTCGAGTTTCTCTCTCGCATCGGCGGGTTTGAAAGGTGCCGCGAATATCGACACCAGGGAGAGGTCAAACTTGCAGACGTCGTCGTCAGACGAATCGAAGCTAGAGATTCGGTTTTCGTCGACGATGCCCGCTTCCTGGTAGAGAACACCGACTGCTGCACGAAGTTCTCTCTGCCCAGTCCCTTTTTGATCGCGATTCGCTATTGGCACCAGGACTACAGTTCCACGGCCTATCCAACTGCCCAACATCTGATGGAACATCTGACGGAGATTCTGGCTCGGGAGGCCGCGGACCTGGTCGAAGCCGGAATCGACATCATCCAGATAGACGACCCAGCCCTCACTTATTTCTGCGACCCCCGCCTGATGTCGGGCGGGTCGAGTCACGACGAAAGGCTTCATCGGGACTGGAACATAGATCGTCAACTTCCGGAAGCGGTGGAGTCGATCAACCAGATTGCCGGGGGACTTGGGGCAGAGATTCACCTGCACTGTTGTCACAGCGTCTACAAACGGCGATCAGACGTGCAGGGTAACTACCGTCCTATCCTTGCCCGCTTCCTTGATTTGCAGGTGGACCGAGTCAATCTGGAATTCGCCTATCCCGAAACCGGAGAAGTGGACGATCTGGAACTGCTGCCTCCCCAGCTGGACGTCGGCATGGGAGTCGTGGATGTTCGCGGCGAGCGATTGCAAACGGTGGAGGAGATCGAATCCATCGCCAGAGCTGGAATCCGGCTCCTGGGCAGGGATCGGATTGCCCTGAACCCCGATTGTGGCTTTGCTCCGGATGCGGGTGAGCCACCGACGGTAGCGGAGGCACAAGAAAAGCTTGCTCGTCTAACCACAGCTGCCCGGCGCCTGAGAGAAGAAATCCCGCAGGATTACCCGCAGTCTGCGACCGAGTAGCCAACCGGGAGCCTATTCTGAACGCTCCGTCCCTTGCCCGTGCCCTTGCCCGTGCCTTTGCCCTTCCTTTTGGCCTCACCTGCCGATCGTCACTCATCCGCTGAGACACGAGGGTTCTTCCGTGCAAGGGCACGGGCGAGGGCAAAAGCAAGAGAGGAGCCGGCACAATTTGGTAACCATCACAGGGATCGAAACCTGTAACTTCTAACCTGCACCCTGTAACCTGTCCCCCCAACCATGTACAAGCTCGAAGCCATTCATATCCACAAGGAGTACCCCGGCACCGTCGCCCTGGACGACGTCTCGCTTGGCTTCGAAGGGGGGAAAGTCCACGCCCTGATCGGCAAGAACGGAGCCGGTAAGTCCACCCTGGTCAAGATTCTAGCAGGCTCGGTCACCCCTACTCACGGCGAGATCCGGGTCGACGGTGTTCTGGTACCGTTGAGATCTCCCACCGAAGCCTTCAATCAGGGAATTGCAACGGTTTACCAGGAGCTCAGTCTGGTGCCCGGATTGAGCGTTACCGAGAACATCCTCCTGGGACGGATGCCCATGCGCCACGGCCTCCTCATCGATTGGGATGTCGCCTACGCTCAGGCAGAACAGACACTGGCCGACATGCAGGTGCAACTGGATGTCCGCAAGCCCGTTGGAAGGCTGTCCTTCGCTCAACAGCAGATCGTCGAGATCGCCAAGGCAATGTCCTTCAGCCCTTCTGTGCTGATGCTGGACGAACCTACCTCAGCCCTGGCCCGACACGAAACCCGGAACCTCTTCGAGCTGGTGCGCCAGCTGGCGAGTACGGGAGTCGCCATTGTCTACATCTCCCACCGCCTCCAGGAGCTGCGTGAGATCGCCGATCGCGCCACCGTGCTCCGAGATGGAGCGCATGTGGGCACGGTCGAGATGAGCGAAACGACGTTCCAGCAGATCATCCATTTGATGTTCGGCGAAACCGTACAGAAAGAGCGTCCCAGCGACCTGCTGGCAGGGAGCAAGGCGCTGCTGGAGATCCAAGATCTGTCGGGAGGCGAGCGTTTTCAGGGGATCGACCTGACACTCCATGAGGGCGAGATCCTGGGCATCGCCGGCATGCTGGGCTCGGGGCGCACCGAACTGCTCAGGGCCATCTTCGGCGTGGAGCCTTTCGACCGGGGGCAGATTCGTGTCGGGGGACAAACGCTGAAGGTGGTGTCGCCTGCAACGATGAAAGAAGTAGGAGTAGCCTTCACTCCCGAGGATCGCAAAAACGACGGCCTGGTCCAGAGCCATAGCATTCGCTCCAACCTCTGTCTGGCGAGCATGGACAGGATTTCGAAGCGGGGTTTCATCACCCGAGCGCGAGAACAGATTGTGGTCGAGGAACAAGTGAGCAAACTCTCCATCAAGATCGCCGACTCCGAACAGGCCGTTTCCTCGCTCAGCGGCGGCAACCAACAGAAGGTCGTGGTGGGAAACTGGCTGGGCACTCGGCCCCGGGTGATGCTATTCGATGAGCCGACCCGTGGCATTGACATCCAGGCCAAGCAGCAGATTTTTCAGGTAATCTGGGATCTGAGCCGAGAGGGAATTGGTTGCATTTTCGTCTCCAGCGAGCTGGAGGAGCTTCTCCAGGTCTGCCACCGAATTCTCATCATGAAACATGGCCGAATCGTCGACGAGGTCCGGCCCTCCGCCACCACTCCCGAAGCGTTGATCGTGCAGTGCATGGAAGACTGATGACGGGGAAAAAAGTGATCACCTGGATCAGAAGCTCGATCATGGAGCTGATTCTGCTCTTACTCTGCCTGATTCTGGCATTTCAGGCCGAGGGGTTCTTCTCCATGGCCAACCTGCTCAACGTGCTGCGTAACGTCTCAATGCAGGGCATCATCGCCTTCGGCATGACCATGGTGATCATCTCAGGCGAGATCGATCTGAGTGTCGGATCTGCCGTTGCCTTCGCCGGCTGCTTCACCGCCTACTTGAGCCAGCTCTTCTCCAATCTGGGAGTTCCGATGATGGTGGCGCTGCCGGTGGCTATGCTTGCGAGCCTCTGTCTGGGTTTCGCAATCGGTTCCCTCACGGGTCTCATCCGCGTCCGCTTCGGGGTTCCAACCTTCATCACTACCCTGGCCTGGATGACCGTCCTGACGGGTTCAGCCGAGCTCATCACCGATGGGTTTCCTCTAACTCCCTTTCCCGAGTGGTACAACTTCTTCGGTGGCGGTTACCTCCTGGGCATCCCTTTCCCTGCGATCGTTTTCGTGGTGGTCTTCGTCCTCACCCAGATCCTGATGGACTACACCTCCTTCGGACGCTCGGTCTACGCCGTGGGCGGGAACATCGAGGCAGCCCGGCTCAGCGGAATCAACGTGGTCCGCATCAAGATTCTGGTCATGGCCACGGTAGCCTGTCTAGCTGCGCTCGCCGGAATCATGCAGTCTGCCCAGATCATGTCCGGTGCTGCCACCACGGCCAAAGGGTGGGAGCTGGACGTGATTGCCTCGGTCATCATTGGAGGTACCAGCCTGATGGGCGGCGAAGGCAAGATTCGGGGCACGCTCATCGGAGTCATCTTCCTGGGGATCCTGGTCAATGGCATGACCCTGCTCAACATCAGTGAGTACTGGCAGCACGTGGTCCGGGGGGTGTTGATTCTGAGCGCGGTGCTGATCAACCGCATCAACGCAACTAGTCGGTTTTGACGGAATGGAGCAGCCAACAGATCTGAAGAAGCAGTTGACAGCGGGCTCTCTTTTCGGCGTCCCACTTCCCACCTACTTCTTCGGTCGTTTGGCTTACCCTAGCCAGCCGGGTTTTGGGCCACCGCCAGGAAGTATCCCCTGGAAGGTCGAGCAGAATACGGTTAGCTGGCGGGAGCCGCAGGGAGCTCCAAATCGATTCCGGGCTCTCCCAGATTGATCTTGAATACCCGGGCGACTTCGCCCTGGGCCTCTGCGATCCTGGATAGGACCTGCAGGAAGTCCTGCTCGCCCACGCCCGCCAGCTCTTGAGCTGCCGTCTTTGTTCTCTCCGCCGCTGTGAAACTGTCCTTGCCGACCCAGATGCCGGCCACCATGCCGGAGAGGGCCACCAGCTTGATGAAGCACAGCAAGTCTACCGGGGCTTGAGGGTGCTCCAGTTCGTGGCTGAACCTCAAACAGGATTGATAGATTTCAGGCAGATTCCACTCCTGTGCCAACCAGCCACTCACCTCTCCGTGGTCGCACCCGAACTCCGCCCGCTCCAGCTCAAGTAGATGCTCGTGCGAGCCATCCGCCTGCGTTACCAGACCGGTGTAGAGCTCACCGTAGGATTCTCTCAGAGCCAGCATTCCCACGTCCTGTAGAAGACCCACCAGAAACAGCCCTTCTTCATTGGGCATCTGGAGCCAACCTCCCAGAGCCCTGCAGGCAACAGCCGAAATCAAGCACCGCTGCCAGTAGTTCGGGAGCTCCATGGCCGCAGTCTCATCGCGCCGCAATCCCTGAATCAAAGAAAAGCTTAGAGCCAGGGTGCGCCCCGAGTTGGCGCCCAACAGCATCATGGCATGGCTGATGGTATCGACCTCGTTCCGTAACCCATAGAACGGAGAGTTCACGACTCTGAGTACGTGCGATGCGAGAGCAGGATCCTGGCCGATCACCGTGGTGATTCGCTGAATGTCGGGGATCTCCTGCCGACAGAGGTCCAGAATCTCGAGGGCCACCCCGGGCGGGCTGGGTAGAGTCTGGCAGTTCTTCAAACGCTCCTTCATCAGAGAGTTCACTACGGCCTCCTCAATCTAGCGAGAGAAATTACTCTGTTAACGTACTACTATACTAACATTAAAGAAATATCGCACAATTGTAGTATCGGCACCAGCCGGAAACTCTTTCTGTTTAAATACTAATTAAGATTGACCCTCGCCCCCAAGCCGAGGGGTTCGAAGGATGTCGAATCGCATTCGACTACACGGCCAGCCTTCGTCGTGGCGGTGGCCTCCGGGCCGCCGTCGGTCGAGCTAGGCTCGACGCCTTTACTTCGGCCTGGAGGCCAAAGCCACTTCGCAGACCCGCTTGACTGAGCCCGATACCGACCACTAGAGTAGCCAGCGTCAATACAAGCAGCGAAGTGGGCGGCCCAACCATGGTGGATCGCCCATCATCCAAGAGGAGATGTGGTGGAGCAAAGACCTCTAGGACGGACGGACTTTACTATCGGCGATATCAGTTTGGGATGCGCTACCTTCGGCCGCGAGATCGATGAGGACACCTCGCGGCAATTGCTGGACCATGCTGTGGAACGAGGGATTACCTTCCTCGACTCCGCCGAAGCCTACGGGGGTGGCAACGCCCGCCTTTCCCGAATCCAGAACCATGGCATCGACGACACCCGCGAGGTGAGCCATGAGATGAGCTCCTCCGAATGCATTCTGGGACGCTGGATGAAGGCTCGGGGCTGCCGAAATGAGATTACACTCTGCACTAAAATCAGCTCTGGGGCCAGCCCGAAAAACATCAAACGTGCCCTGGGGGCCAGTCTGGAGAGACTCCGCACCGACTCGGTGGACGTCTACAAACTCCACTCTCCCAATTCCAAGGTACCGATTCAGGAAACCCTGGCGGCCCTAAGTGAGGAGGTGGATGCCCGCAGGATCAAGGTGCTGGGCTGCAGCAACTTCTCGGGAGACCAGATGCGTGAGGCGCTGGAGGTCAGCAGTTCCCAGGGTTACCCTCGCTTCGAGATTACTCAACCTCCCTACAACCTCGCCCTCCGGCAAGATGAAGACGATCTTTTCCCGCTCTGCCGAGAGGAAAAGATCGCGGTCGCAATCTACAGCCCCTTGGGAGCCGGCTTCTTCGTCGGGAAGTACACCTCCGCCCAGAGTGTGCCCCCCAGCAGAACCCGGTTCGATATCGTTCCCGACTTCAAGGATATCTATTTCAAGGAGCGCAACTTCCGCCTGATGGAGCGTCTGCGCAGCAAGGCGGAGGAAATGGGACTTCCGATGGCGCGTCTCGGGGTAGCCTGGGCGGCCTCCAATCCCGACGTGACTTCGGTAATCATCGGTGCGAAGGAAAGGGCACACATAGACAATGCTGTGGCCGCCACCGAGCTTCACTTGAATCCGGACCTTCGGGCTGAAATTGCGACGTTAGGGTTCACGCAGGACTAACTTCACAGAGTTGACGGTCAGATTTGCACCAGATCTAGTCGCGAACAATTGAGCGAAACCGCGGGCGTAGTCGAGCCTACGTTGAGGATCTTTGCGATTGAGGAGCGGCCGAAGATATTGTTAAGATGAGATGGCAGATTGTGGAGTTATTCTTTCACGGATTCTAACCTGAAACTTGAATAGCGAGCAGTACCGGAAACAGCCGCAGTCAACAGAGCCGCGAGCGACTTGACGTGTCTGCAAGGTGGACCCCATTTCCGAGGAGCGACCGGTCAGCTGCACCATTCCCCGTTGATTGAGCCAGAGGTTTCCTTCTGGGATGATCCGATTCGCGCGTGGGGGTCATTGTCAACTGGAACGTTATTGGGCTTTCGCTTGAAAATTGTGCGGGTTGGAAACCGCGTGGGTGGTCCGCTTTCTCCTCGGAACTTGACTCGATTTTAAAGACCCTGACAGTCGCGCGCGGCTCTGTTGATCTCGCTGGCAAAATACTGATCGAGGTGAAGACAAACAAAGTTTCTTTCCTGTACGATCCGGCGCAGGCGGTAGCGGCGGCATTTGTACTCACGGCCGCAGCAGCAGTTTGACCCCTTGCTGCTTCTCCGCCAACCCGAAGGCCTGGTCCCACTCCTCCAGTCCGAATTCGTGGGAAATCAATTTCTCGTTGGGAATCGACCCAGACTCCATCAACTTGAGAGCACGCTTCCAGGCTGGCCGCCGCTGTGCAATCCCACCGCTAACCTGAAGCTCCCGGTAAGCAATCTTCTCGAAGTCGATCTCGACCGGTACGCCCGGCAATCCCATCTGCGAGTACTTGCCGCGCTTGCGCGCGAGCTCCAACGCGAGGCGCATTGCCGGAGCGGTCCCGGCACATTCCACTACCAGGTCCGCTCCGTAGCCTCCAGTCAACTCCCGCACGCGCTCAACCGCGTCGTGCTGCTCCACATCGACGGTGTAGTGGACACCCAATTCTTGGGCCAGATCTAGACGCTCCCGATCCCGGCCGGTGCCACACAAGATGACGGTTCCACCTTCTGCTAGAGCTACGAGCGCCGCAAAGAGGCCCACCGGGCCCGGCCCGGTTATCGCTACGAAGTCGCCCGCCGCGACCCCGGCCTGCTCCGTCACCGAGTGGACGCAGCAGGCTAGCAGCTCGGTCAGGGCTCCAGACTCAAAGCTCACACTTTCGGGGAGTTTGTGTACGAACCTGGCATTACAGTAGGGAGCGAAACTCCCATGGTGCCAGTATCCCATGACCTCGCGCTCCTCACAGAGGTTGTAGTATTCACTGAGGCAGTAGCGGCACCTTCCGCAGTTGAAGATGGTGGGCTCGGCCGTCACCCTATCTCCGATGTCGACTCCGTCCCCTACCTGGGATCCCTTCTCTACCACGACTCCGCTGAACTCGTGTCCCAGGACCACCGGCGTCCGAATGTTGTAGTTGATGGTGTCGTGATATAGGTGCAGGTCCGAGCCACAGATACCGGTCGCTATGACCTCGATTTTCACCTGAGTTGGAGCGAGAGGACACTCCTCGAAATCCCGGAACTCGACGAAGCCTTCACCTCGCGCGTACTTGACCACACCCTTCACGGCCCTTCCTTCCTGAAGCGTTCCCCAAACAAAGGTATCAGCTCTCGATTTCGTTTCAGGCAGAGTCGGTAGAAGATGGGAAGGTGTGCAGACCGCAGGCAAGCTGGATCTTTCGCGAGGGGAATTTCAGTTCGGGTTAAGGGAGATTCTGCAGTTGTCCAGCTCTCTTCTCGGAACCGGGGATCACATTGCTGACGAATCAAGTCGTTCGCGGCTCTGCCGGACCGGGATTCGCAGTACTTCTGGTACTGTTCACTGTTTACTGTTCACTGCTTACGATCCAAGTTTCAGATCAGCTCCGTGACAGGCTGACCAGTCGTATCATCTATCGAGTTGGCTATCTTTATGGGTCGACCAATGGGGCTCATGTATTCCTTGGTCCAGTCGATCCCAAGAGCCTTGTAGATGGTGGCGTATAGGTCGCCCATGGTCACCATTCTCTCGGCTACGTGGGCACCCCTTTCGTCGCTGGCCCCTACCACCAATCCACCGCGAATTCCTCCACCGCCCAGCACCAGCGACCAGCAGTGGGGCCAGTGGTCTCTCCCTCCCTTGGAGTTGAAACGAGGGGTGCGACCAAACTCACCCATGGCTATTACGATGGTCGATTCGAGCAGTCCCCTCTCCTGGAGATCATCCAGGAGCACGGGCAGAGCGTGGTCCAGTCCGGGAACCAGTTTCTTCTCATGTTTGATGTCATTCTCGGCGTGCGCGTCCCAACCGTTCAGGTCGTGCCCAGCTGCGGTCACAAAGCGGCTGCCGGACTCGACCAGCCGTCGGGCCAGGAGCAGGCTTTGTCCGAAACCGGTCCGGCCGTAGGCATCTCGAATCTTCTCGGACTCCTGAGACAGATCGAACGCGTTTCTGACCTCCAGGGACGTCACCATGCCCAGCGCCTTCTCGGCGAAGCTGTCCATCTTGAATCGCTCTGCAATCTCCATCCGCTGCCGATAGGACCGGTCGAGAAGGGCCATCAGCGACCGCCGGTCGTCCAGGCGCTCCGGCGTCAGGGTCTTGGGAAGACTGAGGTCTTGGACCTTGAAGTCCTCGGCGTTGGGATCAGACATCAGGGCCATGGGGTCGTATTGGGCACCCAGGAAGGCGCTCTTCAAGTACTCTTCTCGAGGGCCTTCCTTGAAACCGGGCACGAGCACATAGGGCGGGACCTGGTTGCGGGGCCCCATCTCCTTGTTGATGATGGAACCCAACGAAGGAAAGGTCATGGCAGCAGTGGGACGGTGCCCGGTGAAGGCGTAATAGGTCCCCTGGCCGTGATTGTTTTCTTCGGTCCGCATCGAACGGATGATGGACACCTTGTCCATCTGCTTGGCCATCCGGGGCAGAAGGTTCGACACCTGGATTCCCGGGACATTAGTCGAGATGGGTTTGAAGCTGCTCTGAGGCTTAGGGTCCCACATATCGATGTGGCTCGGCCCCCCCTCGAGCCAAACCAGGATGCAGGAGTTGGCCGTGGCCTTCTTGCTCACATCCACACCTGCTTCGGCGAGCAGGCTTTCGGCCCTCAAGTATTGGCTGAGGCTCATTCCCAACAGGCTCAGGGCACCTGTCCTTATGAAGTGTCGTCGTCCCAACAGAGAGCCAGTACAGGTCAGGCAACCTGCCTTCGTTCCCGGAATCGGTAGGCTCATCAGCTTCTTCCTTCCAATCGATCAGTTCCTGGCAAACTCACGAGATGTGACGAGGGCCCAGAGCACGTCCTCGAAAGCCTCCCGGCGCGATGACTTTGCTGCAACCACATGCTGCAGCTCAGCCCCTTCCGCAGGTGTGGGGTAACGGCTCAGACTCCTCAAGAACAGCTCGTCAATGATTTTGCGGTCGGACTCCTGTCCCTTCAAGCGCTGGTCCAGATGGCTCCCCGGACTGGAGATCTTCTCCTGGTAGGTCTCCCCGACGAGAAGGTGCAGGGCCTGCCTGAGGCTGGCTTCGTTCTTTCTTTCCGGCAAGGATTTACGAGTGGGCCGGTCGTGAACGGTCAAGAACCGGGACAAGTGCAGGTCGGGCACCTGAAGGTGGATGGCTCGGGTTCCAGCAGGAGCGGCGCCCATCCAGCTGTTCTTGAACTCCTCCGGCACCCCGGTGACGCTCGAGAGGGCATCCAGCAGGATCTCCCCATCCAAGCCCCGAGGCCGACGATGAGAATAATTGACCAGGTCGTTCTTGTTCGTTGGGTTCGACCGGGCCGAAAGCTGATAGGTACGGGAACGGGCGATTCTCCGCAGCAGGTGTTTGAGGTCATAGCCGTGATCGACGAAGTCCTGCGCCAGTGCGTCCAACAGTTGAGGATGGGTGGGCGGATTCGAAGAGCGAAAATCATCTACTGGATCCACGATTCCCCGCCCCATCATGTAAGCCCACATTCTGTTGACGATCGTCCGCGAGAAGTCAGGATGTGAAACCATCCATTCGGCAAACGCCAGCCGAGGGTCGAAAGATCTTTCTGCAGACAGCGGCGATCCATCGGGAAACATCGGCGTGACCTCTTCACCCGTCCGGGGATGAAGGACCTTGACAGTGTCTTCAGTCTCCCCGTAGTCGGGGACGCGACCGGAGGGGTCGTCGAAGATGACGATGGCTCCCTCCGAAACCCACTCGGTGCGGCTGATTCGACCGAAGAATGCCGCCAGTCCCCAGAACTGCTCCTGAGACCACTTCTCGAAGGGGTGATGGTGACACTGGGCACAGTCCAGCCGCTGTCCCAGATAGACACGCATCTCCTCGGGCATCATCTCCTCGCCGCGACCAGCTTCGCCGTTGGGCAGAAAGTGCCGCGACGGACCGTCGTGTCCCTGAGCCGAGAGCCGCTCGAGGGCCATCTGGTCGTAGGGCTTGTTCTCGGTGATGCTGTCACGAATCCAGGCCCAGTAAGCGTAGGCATGCGCCGGCGTTCCGGTCGACCCATACGAGACCCGGTAGAGATCGGCGAAGCGATAGGTCCAGTAGTCGATGTATTCGGGCGTCTCCAGGAGGGTATCGATCAGTTTCTCCCTCTTCTGGGGATCGCGGCCTTCCAGAAACTCCCGGACCCGCGCAGGCGGCGGCAGCGTTCCCGTCAGATCCAGGCAGACCCGGCGCAGGAACTCTTCGTCCGAAGAGAGATTGGACGGCACGACATGCAGTTTCTTGAGTTGGGCGAGGACGTGCCTGTCAATCAGATTGTTTTCGGGGATCCTGGGGTAGTCGGTAACCAGATCGCCGACGACGCCGACACGAAGGTTGGCAACATGTCCCGGAGCCCTCACCAGGATGGTCGTGGCTCCCGGCGACAGAGCTTCGACCCGACCTTGCACGCCGACGCGGACCACATCGGAGTTGGCAGCCGAGTAGCGAACCTGGCTGGTGACATCCTGACTCCCGCCTCCTGCCAAGTGGGCTGTCACCAGAAGCTGGCGCGTTCCCTTCGGCTCCAGCGTCATCGATCCCGGAAGAATCTCGAGCCTTTCGATCTTCGCTTCACCGACTTCCTCATAGGGCGCGCCCGAACGAACCCAGTTCTGGATCGTCTGGTAGTCAGTGGAATCTAGACCAAACCGCATGCCCCCGCCATGGGGCACTGACGCAGTCGGCTTCAGCACTAGCAGGCTGTCTTTCGGGGTTTCCGTGTTTACGCGGGGCTTTATGGGCTTGGCCGCTTCCACACTCAAGACCTGGTAGTTACCACCTTCCACGATCCAGCGGTAATCCTCCCTTGGATGGAGGACGTCCAGGGACAGCTTGAAGCCGCCTCTACCCTTGACGCCACCATGACACTTGGATGCGTTGCATCCTCGTTTGGTGAGGATCCCTCCGATGTCCCGCGAGAAGCTGAAGGGCCGGGTGTGCCCGGATTTTTCGACAAGGACAGCGGCCTGAGCACTGTCACTACCAAAGTCGGCCGTGACGACGGTGTTGCCGTCGGCCCTGGGTGTGAGACTCGTGCCCTTGACCAGTGTGGCCACCGAAGGATTCTGAACCTGAATCCGGCTCAGAGCCGTCACGTCTCGCTCGAAACCGTCTGAGTAGACTCCCAATACCACCAACCGCTGGGAGGCATCGCCGCCCACCAGCCGGATGTCCTCGGGAGCGACCCGCAGAAATAAGAGTTCGGGATCATGGGAAGGAATGGCGGCAGTTCCGGCCAACAAGAGACCGGTTTTCAGCAGCACAAAGGTCCCAACCAGGCTGCGGATCATCTCTTGTACTCCCGTCTCGACGAGTCTCCGCTATCACCGCCTTCAGAAGCCAGAACCATAAGCGGTACTTTGCCTGCAGCCACAGGCGCGCCGGCTCTGCCTTCCAGGACCGGTCGCGCACTGAACTCGATCAGCTGGGGTGATTTCATCGAAGGGGCATCCTCCGCAATCACCAGGGCCAGACTCACGGCTCGCCTGACCGGCCGGTAGCGGCTCCAATCCCCTATTTGCCCACTTTCCAAGCCCATGGGCGTGTAGTAGGCCCCCTTTAACAGTCCATCGGTGTAGTCGGCGGGAGTCGCCGAGACCAGGCTTACGCCCTCGGGCAGATTCGCAGCTGAGACGGCGACGTCTCCCTCGAACCCCTCCTCCAGTTCGCAGACAACGGTCACGGTCTTGGCTCTGCCAGGAGCCAGATTGACATGATCCGTGGTCGGGGCCAGTCGACGTCCCTTCACACCCAGGAACACTTCCAACCGTCCCAGGTGGGGTAACTTAGGTCGAATCAGCACGCGATAAGTGAGATCGGAACCGCCTCGGCGAGAGGTAAGATCACGGATCCTGAGCTCGTGGGAGCCCCCCTCCTTAAAGGTGAAAACGGTCTTACGCTCCGTGGTCTTGTTGACGTCGTCCCCGTCTCCTCCGTATTCCATGTGGATGTTGTCGAAAAGATCGCGACCGTCCGGCCCCGACACCTGAAGCCAGGGATTGAAAAGAGGAGGCGCCGATCGGGGTGTCTCGACCTCGAAGACAAGCCCCTGTCCTTTGCCGACCTCGAAGCGAAAGGTGTCGACGTCCCCGGGGGGATCGATGGTCCCTTGAACGATCGTGTAGGGAGAAACCTCGTTTCCGTCGGCATCGTTGGGCTCGCTTTCTGTGAACCTGGCGAGAGGCCGTGAGAAGTCGATAGCTGAGTCCTGCTCCACCTGATCCTGGGCACCAGAATCCTGGTCCCCAAGAGGCTCCGTCGGAGGCGCGGGTGGAGCACTTCGACGAAGCAACTCTTCCAGTCTGGACGCTTCCAAAGGCCTTGGGAAGCTACCGGCGTAGCCAAGGGAGCCAGAGTCCCGCTCCATCCAGTCGGCTGGATCCGGGTGAGCATCCCGCCCTAGAAGGGTGGAGGCGTCCGGTGCCACCGCAGAAATCCTCATCTGGTAGACGAAATCGGGATTCCCTTCGCCCAGGAAGGATCCCACCGAAAGCAGATAGGTGCCGTCTTCCCGAAACCGGTGGGTCGGCAGAGGGAACAGGCTCTGCTGGAAAGTCCAACCCTGCTTCCGCAGGCGATGAACGGGTTCCATGGAAAGGGCCGGGCTATGCCAGGGAAGTCTCAGGAGTCGCTCGGCGTCGAACCAGCTGCCGGTGCGAGCGTAGAGATTCAACTCGGCCTCGGCACTGTAGGGTATGTAGATCGGAAAAGCAGAGAGCACCTGAAAATGGAATTGCTGACCCTTGGAGGCTCGAAAGGCATAGAAGTCCAAATCTCCGTTGGCTTCGGTCCTTCCGTTGATCACGACCGGAGTCGTCACCTCCTGAAACTTCTGGGAATCCTTCTCGACGGAGACAGGCTCACTCACTACCTGGAAAAGGAGCAAATTGGACATACCGAGGGGTGTGATCAGCCGAAACACATGGAGGCCGACCTTGGAATCTCTGCCAATGCGAACCTGGATCCGAGCCCGGTAGCCTGCTGTATCAGCCTGCCGCGCCTGAGGGTCCCGCTCGACCAGTCCCTCGGCCACCTCCTTCTGCACCTCTTCTACTTGCTCAAGGTGGCCTTCCAGGTCGGTGCACTCGAACCAGACGGCGTAGGCTCCGCCGAGGTCATTGCCCCTGACGTCTGCCCGCACAACGGAGTCCTGCCGACCGCCCAGGGGAAAAACCGAGAGCACCTTGGGTTCAGAGGGGCCTTTTTCTTCATCTTTGTCCGCGGCCCAGATCTGCGCAGGAAAGAGAAGAACCACCAGAATCAAGTGTTTAAAGGAACTCATAACCGGGCTCTGGATTGCGGCTAAAATAATAGCACAACCAGGCAGACGTCGCCTGCCCTTGCTCGAGAGGGTGATGTCTCCCCCACTGGCCCCGGTCGTGGAACGTAGCGGTGAGCTCCAAGCCGCCGTCCGAGCCAAAGGCCCGGAAGAAAAAAGACTTCGGTCGAGGGACGTGGCGGTGGCCCCATTCAAGAAAGGAAACTTCTGCTCGAACAAAGGGGAGGAGTCTGCCCTCGGCATTTTCCCTCGTTGACGGCTGCACTCAAGCACTCAGGAATCCGTGAATCCTGAAGGGATTCCGTATTTCAGCTCAGGGTTTCTGAACCCTGGGTATCCGACTCCCCCTTTGATTCCAACCCCATCGGCGGTTGCGTACAGACGATCTAACCAGAGGCGTTATTGCGCACCAGGGCGACCCTTAGGTACGCAACCCGTTCCGGGTTGATTCAGATTGGGGGCGACTCCCTCCCCAGGGTTCGGAAACCCTGGGCTGGAATACGCAATCCCGTTGGGATTGACCTCGCTTGGTCGGCGACGCTCAAGACCTCAACCCCTTGGGCCAAGGCACCTGAAACCCATAAACTGGGGGTCGTGGCTTCTATGGCCTGCGTTCCAAACTTGACTCAAAAGTCACGAAGAACTTCAGACAAACTTTCTTAGTCCTGGGAACAGTCGGGGCAGATCTTCGATCTGGCTCCAGCCTCTACCCACTTCGACGGCCTCAACCCTGAGCTCATCGAAAAACTCGTCCAGGGCTGCCGCTCGTTCCTGGGCCAGGGGTGGCGAGCAGTAGTCCTCTTCCTCCCACACCGCATATCCGTCCTCCCGGAGCCGCGCCCGATGCAAAGAATCGGTCAAGGACCTACCGAAGGGACGCATCGAAACATACAAGCCGCTCTGGAGATTCTGTAGAAGACGGGGCAAACGGTCTGACTTTGGTCTTGCGGTCACTAGATAGTAGGCCATGTATCAGAGCGTCCTCCTTTCCGACTGCCTGCGAAATAGTGGGAACCAGGCAGCGATGCCTGCTTGTCCCAATCCGAACAAGGTGCTGGATCTCCCAGCCCGGTTGGCCCATCCTTGAACCGAGTCCATGTTACAACAGCTGCTTCAAGACCGTGGACATGCCTGGCGACTCGCCGGCTCCGTCTTCTTGATTCTGGTGGTCACGTTCATTCCATTCGCTGGGTCGCTCGATAACGACTTTGTCAACTGGGATGATGGCGTCTACGTCAAACACAATCGAAGAATTCAAGATCTCTCCTGGGACTCTATCCAGGGCATCTTCTCCGCTCCCTTGAGTCGATCCTATACCCCCCTGACTCTGGTCTCTTTCAGCCTGGACCACGCGATCTGGGGTCTGGATCCGTTCGGCTACCACCTGACCAATCTACTCCTGCATCTGGCGAATACCTTACTGGTGTTCCTGCTGATCCGCCACCTGACGGGCCATCTCCTCGCCTCCCTCGTCGCAGCCCTGCTGTTCGGAGTCCACCCTCTGCGCGTCGAGTCGGTGGTCTGGATAACGGAGCGGAAAGACGTCCTTTCCACGCTGTTCTTCCTGACGGCACTACTCTGCTATTTGAGATTTCGGGGGCAGAGATCCTTCTTCTACCTCCTCTCGTTCCTGTCGTTCCTGCTCGCTCTTCTGAGCAAGCAGATAGCGATCACGCTCCCCCTGGTGTTCTTGCTGTGCGATTTTCTCGCAGACAGGGCCTGGACCTGGCGCGTCCTCTTCGAGAAGCTACCCTTCCTGCTGCTCAGCCTGGTGTTTGGCCTTGGAGCCCTGTTCGTCCACAACTTCAGATGGTGGCCGGCCGCCGAGACTCCCAGACCGCCTCTAGTCTCCGAAGAACAGAGAGTCCACCGCCCGGAAGAAATCGTAGGAGACCCGGAAGGCCCCGGGAATGATCCCTCTTCGGTTAAAGAGACCCAGGACTCCGTCAAGCCCTTTAAGCCAAGGAGCCGAGAGCACCTACTCAAGCAAGCCTCTCACCGATTTTCGTTACTGCTTCAACCGCAGATCGCCATCAAACGGGCCATGGATTCCTGCTGGGCGGTGAGTCTGGCACTGGGTAAGTCACTGCTGCTGGTCGCTCCATCGATCATCAACTTCGCACCTCGCCGAGTCCCTCTGTCACATCCGACATTGCTCCTTTCCGTATTGCTGGTCTCGGTGATCGCCGCCCTGGTGTGGCTCTCGTACCGGTTCACCCGAGCGATCGTTTTCGGGAGTCTCTTTTTCCTGGTTACCCTGGCACCAACCCTTAAGTTTGTTCCCTTCTGGGCGGACCGCTTCCTCTACATACCCTCCATCGGACTCTGCTATCTTGGGGGCCTTGCCTTTCGGTTCCTCTACCTGCGCTGGGGCAGGCTGGGCAGGGGGATTCTGGTGGTGGCGCTGATCGCGACCCTGTCGATCCTGGGAGTGCGGACCTTTCGGGAGGCAGAGATCTGGCAGGACAGCGAATCCCTGTGGCTGAAAGCGGCCCAGGACCACCCCAGCTTTCCCAAGTTGCATCACAACCTGGGGTTGGCCTACTTGAGTAAAGAGAAGTTCGACGACGCCATCGGATCCTATCGGTCGCTGCTACAGCTTGAGCCGAAGCACGTCCCGGCAATCAACAACCTGGGGACGGCGTATGCCAGAAAGGGAGATCTTGAAAACGCGATTTCCTGGTACAAACAGGCCCTGGTTCTAAGTCCCAACTACGCACAAGCCCATGGCAACCTGGGCAGCTTGAACATAAAGATCGAGCAATACGATGCGGCGATCGCGAACTTTCGCAGGGCCCTCGAGCTGGCACCCCGCCACCCGGACTTCCACTACAACATGGGTATCGCCTGGCACCGCAAGGGAGACTTGAGACTCGCAATCTCCCACTACCGCAGAGCTCTGGAGTTGAACCGCTACCGGGCCAGAACCTATCATAGCCTGGCTCTGGCCCTGCACACAGTTGGCGATGAGAAAGCGGCACGATCGGTGCTGGGACGTGCTCAGGAACTCTTTCCTCGAGATCCGACACCCGCCCAACTACTCGAGGACTGGAAATAGGGTAAAGGAGCCGAGCCACCGTGTCGTGCTGATGAAGAACGACACAATGTGCTCGGACAGGCTCGGGTTTACGGAGGATCGAGTTCGCGACCTCGTCGGTAGAATTCGATGATCCAACCCATCATCAGCCCAGCAATAAACGCCCCAAGACCGTCGAGGGGCGTCGGTGATCCTGCCAGGATCCCATACAACGCCAATCCCAAAGCAGCCACGCCTTGACCGAGTAGAATCGATCTCAGGAGCCTACGCCGGTCCGGAGGAGAACTCAACGCCTGGATTGCGGGGCCCGTTGCAAGCCGGGTGGGTTGCCCGCCCAATTGGCGGGTGGCCAACAGCAACAGCAACAGGGTCAGCAGAATCATCCCCCAATGAGAAAGGGTCGGGATCTGATCCGGTGGTGGCGGACCGCCCGGTGGCCCTGGCCCTCCAGGCACCCTCGCCGGCAGCGGGGGAATGCCACACGTGGAAACGGCACTGCCGATATCCAGATCGACGATTCCCGTTACGTTGGCAGTATCACCGGGAGAAAGAGTAAAACTGACAAAGAGAAAAATGCCGGTCCAGGACTCCCCTGCCGGTAGGAAAGGCCCTCCTGCCGGTCCCGCCGCCTCCATGGTGCCTGGCAGGACTATCGGAGGCGTCCCCAGCTCAATCGAGGGCAACGTTGTGAGTCCCACCGTGAAGGTGGAGGCGAGGGTGGGAGAAAGAACCGGCGCAGCCGGGCCGAAAAGACCGCCCGTCATGGTCGCGCCCGCCGGCCCCCCGTCCGTCAGAACGACGTCCAAAACAGAGAACATGTCGAAACCCCCTTGAGCCAACGATCCACCCGTGTTGATCGGCTGTATGGGGGCGTTCACGACAAGTGTTGTCTCCTGATTGGAGCCCGTAACGTTGGTGACCTCCAGATTGAAGCAAACCGATGGCTTGTCACGAATTATCACCGAGGCCCTACCGTTGTTCCCGACCCCAGAAGCACTCGTTTCAGTGAAGGTTTCACCGCCTTCGGAATCCGTTCCGACGGTGTCAACATCCAGGGGAATATCACCCTCGCCCTCCTGGTTCAGATTGCCAGTGGAGGACCCAGTTTGGAACGCAACGGCCGTAAAAACAGGCTCCAGCAGTTTGGATTGGCTGCGAACCTGAGCTGCCAGCGGAAGCGCGCTGAACACACAGATGAGCAGAAAGCCACAAAAACCGTGGCGCCATTTCCTTTCGACGATCACATTCAGACCGGGGTTTCATCACGAGAACTCCTTCCCAGGTGGTAGCAGCGCCCTCTCTGCCAAGTCACGCTACCGTTTGAGCCGACACCACGAAGCTATATCCGAAAAGCATAGGCTATCCCTGATGGAAAGCCAAGACGAAACGCAACAAAAATTGATTCCAAGAGTCAGTTCAACGAAGGAGACATGAGCAGGGTCTACGGTTCCTTCCTTCTCTCGTTCTTCTCCTCGTTTCTCTTGTTGCGCCCTAGTAGAAAACGGCGAAGCCGTCTCACGCCCTCACCAATACTCCAACCGGCAGCGTGGACGACAGCCTCAAGCTCCAGCATGATCCTCTCAGCAAGAGGTCGCCGGACCGTGGCGAGGACGCCCCCGCCTTCCGCCTCCAACGCCAGCACCCCACTCCCCGTCGACTGCGTCACTCGATCGAAAAGCAGTAGCAGTCGGTCTGCCACACCCTCCCAGGTGAACTCAGCCGCCCGACGATTCAGGGCCTCGACCAGGGCTGCGCCCCGATCACCGTCCTGTATGAGGGCAATGGCCTGGTCGGAAACGGTCTCGGGGTCCCACTGCTCAATCACCTCTATTCCCCCGGGCAAGACCTCCAGGAGCGATCCCATGGCCGAACTCAAGTAGGGCACCCCGGCCGCAGACGCTTCGAACGGAACCAGCCCGAACCCTTCACACAACGAGGGGTAGAGGACCAGGCTGCTATGCCGATAGACCCACTCCTTTTCGGCCTCGGCCACCTCGCCCAGATCCCAGACGCGACCCGCCAACTCGGGGTGTCGACTCAGGTAATCCTGATCCTCGAGCCGAGACGACCCAAACTCCGCCTGCGGACCCACCAAAACCAGGGCGCCACGATACCCCTTCTTGCACATCTGCAGGAAGGTTTGGAGGGCGAACCTCCGATTCTTGTGACGAAAGTCTACCCCGATACAGAGAATGTAACCTTGGTGGGTGACATGCGAGGGCAACGCAGCTGGAGCCTGCGTGAGTGGTGCCGGCCTGAAGTGATCCGTACCATTGTAGATCACCTCGGCCGGCTTCTCCGGGACGACTACTCCCGCGGAGCGGGCCTCCTGCTGCACGTGTCGGCTGTTGAAGGCAATCCCATCGGCGCTAGCCAAGGCCAGGCGGGTGACCCTTCGATACTCCTCCCAGGCTCGCGAACTCGAGAAATAGCCAGCATTGTTGAAGGCAATGAAATCGAGCTGAGCGATCACCAGCCTGCCACCGAGTGAACGCAGTCGGATCAGCTCTCTAACCGTGTTGATCTGGCGGGGCCGGTAGACCACATCCACTTCGATCTCCCCCAGAGGCTGTCCTTCGCGAAGAACCTTCAACTTCTCACTGGGCACAAACATCTGCTGGATCGAGGGGGGTGCCTGGTGGGCAAGCAGAACCACAACACGCCTACAGCGCGAATGCCGGGCCAGGGCGCGAATCATCTCCAGGGTGTAGCGTTCAGTACCCACCAGAGGTTCACAAAAGAGCGTCGCATCGACGACTATCGTCAGCCCCATCAGTGAGCGCCGGGCCACCCCCAGAGCCGTCGCCAGGACACCGTTCTGGTCGATTTCTTCGCGCTGAACCCAAGGGTGATAGTAGGGATAGCGTCTTGCGATCAGGCGCTCGTGCGTTTCGCGCAATCGGTCCCGTTCCGGCCCCCGACTGAAGCTGGCTTCCCCATGGTGGTAGACGAAGACATCGTCGGCGCAGATATGGGCCAAACCCAGGAGATGGCAACGCTGACAGAAATCCACCTCCTCGCCGTATCCAGGAGAAAACTCTTTGTCGAACGAGCCAACTAGGTCCAATGCCATCCGCTTGATGTACATGCAGTGTCCAATAGCGGCGGGAATACGGGGATACAGCTTGGGACAGCCGTCCGCAATCCTTTGAGCTGCGTCCGTCGGCGTGAGCCCCTCCGGCAGCTCGGAGGGCCTATTGCGATAGGGGACCGAGAGGATGGTCCCGTGGTTGGTCAGAGCGGTTGCGGTGGCGATACGCAGGTCGGAGTAGGCCGCATCCCGAAGGCGATCCAACCATTCTGGACCCACGATGACGTCACTGTTGACGATCACCACGTCCCGCCGTCCTACGGCTCGAAAAGCCTGATTGGCGGTCTTTACAAAACCTTGGTTCTGCTCCCGACTCAGAAGGGTGATCTGGAGGGGACTCCGCAGCTGTTCGCCTAGTAGAGATTCGACTCGGGAGTCGGTGCTCCCATCGTCGATCAAGAGGAGATCGCTGGCGGTGGGAGTGTGGCGCGAGAGGGCATCGAGACAGCGCGACAAATGGCGGTAGGCATTGTAGATCGGAACCACAACCACAGGACCCGATCGACGCTGGAGCAGCGCGCGCGCCTCGTCCGTAGAAGATACCTTTGTCGTTCCCATGAAATCACTGTCAGGGCACTACTGTGGACCCTACACTCAACCGAGGGAAAGCAGCAGCCTGAGGATCCGGGAACGTTCGACTTTGGAGTCGATCTCAGAAAGCCTGTCTTTGATCGCCTCCAATTCTGCCTCGAGCTCACGTTGCCTCAGTTCTTTCGTCGAAAGATCTTCGCGTACCCGGGAAAGAGCCTCTTTCGAACTGGAAAGGGCCTCCCTCGAATTCATGACGTCTTGTATCAGAGCATCGTAGACGCGCACCTCCTTCTCCGGAGACCGTTTCGTCCAATAGCGCCGATATATCTCAGTTCGGGCAGATGTCTCTTCGACTCGCCCCCAGGGTTTCTGCTCGCTGACATTTGTTCCATCGCCCCGAATACGGTATTCCGCAGTGCACTTGGGTAGGTGAAAAAAGGGATGCTCCTCTGCCAAACGAATCAGAAAGTCCCAATCCTCAAGCAGATCCAGATCTTCATCGACACCACCCAACCTTTCCCAGGCTTGGCGCTTGTGCATCAGACTCAGGTTGTGGATGTAGTTCTGGTGCAAGAGCCAATCAGGATCGAAGTCCCGCGAGTTTTCAACCTTGCGCCGCACCACCTCGTAGCGCTGGTTTTCGGGATTGAGTTGAAGACGCACCACATTCGCGTCGGTGTAGGCGGCACCGAAATGGTCATGCGTCGAGAGAAACGAGTAGAGCTGCTCGAGATGCGTGGGATAGTAGAGATCATCATCGTCGAGATAAGCAACGAAGTCGGCCCGGGCCTGCTTCACGCCGGCGTTTGTGGCCGCTGCCCTGCCCTTTGTCGGGCTGAGCCGGACCAACGAGATGTTCAATGAAGGAAACTCGTCCAGGATCTCGGAGACATCCTGTTCCCCATTGTTGACAACCAGCACCTCGAAATCCTTGAAGGTCTGAAAGGACAGACTCTCCAGAGCCTCGCGCAGCAGCCCCGGCCGATTCCGGGTCCTGACGACTACCGATACCGATGGATCTTGGCTTTTCGGCGCGGGTTTCTCCTGGAGGCTTTGCCATCGCCACAGCGAATCTGATTCCATCTCGGCCACAGGCAGAACCCGAAATGCCTCTGCGCTGGACACCTGCTCAGGCAGCGTCAGGACGCGAAACTGGTTCATTCCGGTAGTTGCCCTTACATGGTCGGGCCCTTCCAGCTGACTTCGATAGGCCTGCATGGCCCCCTCTTTCGCACTCCAGACCGAGGTGACATCTACCAGGGCGTTAGCGGGAACCGGGTAACTGACTTCATAGAAGGCCACCTTCAGCTGCCCTCGGTAGCCTCGTAGGGTGGTTCGCAGGGCGTGGGCCGTGGCCCGATGGTCGGGATGTAATTCCAAGGGGGAAGGCGCGTAGACCAGGGTCGGACCAAAGGCAACGAGGGCTTCTTCGAGCCGGGCCACGAGCTCCCCGTCCGCCTCGACGCCACGATCCGGATATCGCCAGAAATCGAAGTCTTCCACCCCCAGGTGGGTCAGCGCCTCGCGGACTTCTGCCTCACGCAGCTGCCGGGTGGTTTCGGCATTCTGCTCCTGTCCCCACTGACCCAACTCACCGCTGCTGAGGAAGACGACCTTCACGGGATCGCCCGACTGGCGATGCAGGGCGAGAGCCCCCCCACATCCAAACGACTCATCGTCCGGGTGAGGCGCCAGCACCAGCACCCGTTGCCCTGTGAGATCCACGACATCGTAGGGAGTCAGCTCACTCTCCATCATCATGGGATCGCCCCTGTCTCTCCCTACGCAGACGCTGCAACGATCTTCAACCTTCTCATGCTCCGGGACTCTCCTTATCCCACTTCCAGGTCGCCTTGAAGGCCAGATCGCGAGCCGAGGCAGTCCTGGCGAAAAGGGGACCGTCTTGCAGGGAATTCCAGACCTCGGTCGGCATCCGATAGGGCAGACGCTGGATCAGACCACCGGCTGAGGGAACAAAAGTCGGCGTAGGCGAGAAGAGGATCAAGAAGGGACCTACTTCATCATCAGCCCCTGCCAGGGTGGGGGACGTATGCTGCCGTCCCAAATCGGTGACACCATTCTGCAGTGATCGCCGACCTCTGCCACTCAGGCCTTGAACCAGTCTTCTTATCACTTTGCCCAAAGCCCCATAGTGTTTCCGGAAGTAGAGTTCTTCGGATTCTGAGAACCACTTCTGCGCTGCCGGCTCTTGCTTCGCACTCTGGTTGTAATAGTGGACGGTATCAGCCTCGGGGACACAATAAAGCAGATAGCCCTTCTTGCCCATCCTGCGGCACCAATCTGTGTCCTCAAAGTAGAGGTGAAAGCACTCGTCGAAGACTCCAACATCCTTGAGGACTTCACGGCGCGTCAGGATACACGCTCCGGAGAGTGCTTCGACGCCGATCGGTGTCTTCGCTTCCCAATACTGAAGTGCTCGGGCCAGCCATCGTTTGGCAAACTTTTCCCGCCAGCTCCTGCGTAGGCCAACCAGCTGGCGGAGGGTGTGCTGCCCCAGCGTCGCCGAGTCAGCGGGTGGAAGCTGCAGTCTCCGCTGCTTCTCCCACCAAAGCCTGGGGCCAACGGCTCCGGCTCTGGGTAGGTTGTGGACGGCATCCAAGAGCGCTTGGAGAGCTCCTGGGAAATACCAGGTATCTGGATTGGAGAAGAGAAGGAACTCACCACGGGAGCATTCCAATGCTTGGTTCAAAGCCGCAGCATATCCACGGTTGTCATGGTTGAACAGCACGGTGACACCATCCGGCAGGTCACTCGGTTGCTGCCCGGGTCTGGAAGCGTTGTCTACGACGACAATTTCGAGCTCCATCCTGGAACCGTCGGGCGCGAGACAAACTTGTGCCTGCAGAGACTCTATGCAGCTTCGAATCAGATCGACCGCATTCTGATGGACCAGCAGAACGGAAAGAATCTGCCTGTTGCTCCTAGCCGACATCTAATCAGATTCCCAGACGTGCTCCAGATACAGAACACCCCACTCTTTGTCTTCGCTAACCAGGTTGAGCGTTTCGGCGGAGGCTCTCTCGTCGTAGAGATAGGTGCCATGTTCATCGAGAAGGTAGGCCACCACCCGGAAGGACCCGCTGGCGAGCTGAAGTGCCGGGATTCTCAGCCCAAGATGGTAGGAGGTTCGGCCCGAAAACACCTTGAGACCGTCCTGGAGCGTGCCGACAGCAAAACAGGTCAAGCCGTCCAGGCGTTCGAGAATGACTCCTAGATGAAACTCTCGCTCCCCCCGATCGCTAGACCATTGGACCTGAACCGCCAGACTGCTCCCTGGAGAGATCTCGACTCGCCGGCCCTTGCGGGCACCACCCGAGAAGGTGACGACATCGATGCTCCCGCGGCTATCCGCAGGCCGCTTCAGCTGCTTCGCTGATGCCTGCTGCTTGGAATTGAGATGCGCTTCGTAGGCAGAAATGACCTTGCCGCTGGGACCATAGGCTTCCACCTGCCCGTCCTTCAGCCACAACGCCCTGTCGCAAAGTAAAGTTACCGTGTACAGGGAGTGAGAACAGAACAGGAGGCTCCCACCCTGCTTCTGAAACGCACGAATACAATCGATGCACTTCTTTTGAAAGTAGCCGTCGCCTACCGACAAAGCCTCATCCACGATTAACAGATCAGGGTCGACATTCACCGCGAGGGCAAATGCCAACCGCATGGCCATCCCAGTCGAGTAGTTTTTCAAAGGCCGATCGAAAAACGAACCCAGTTCAGAGAAGGCTCTGATCTGGGGGAGCCGGGCCTCAATCTCTTTACCCGAGAATCCCAGCAGAGAACCCGCCGTGAAAACGTTCTCGGGTCCAGTGAACTCAGGATGGAATCCCACCCCGAGCTCGATAATGGAGGCGACTCTTCCTTGGAGGGATACCTCACCAGAGGTCGGCGCCAGCACCCCGGCAAAGAGCTTCGCCAGCGTCGATTTACCGGCTCCATTGTCGCCAACCAGACCCAGCGACTCACCTCGCTCCAAGGTCAGGTTGATCTCAGAAACGGCCCAGAGCTCTTCGTGCAGACTCCGACGCAGAACCAATTCTTTCAGCCGATCGAGGGGCTGGTTGTAGAGGCGGTAGCACTTCCCCAGATCCAGTGCCTTCAGCAAGGACTCCGCCCCTGCGGTTGCCCAATCGCTGGTCAGCGCTTCAGACGACATCGCCGAATCCTGGCTCGACTCGCGCAAAGATCGCCGTACCCACCAGAAGTGCAACAGCCGCCCAGGCGCAAGTCAGACCCATTTCCGCGGGAAAAGGAATCTTCCCTTCTAACAGAATCGCGCGATACGCCGTGGCAAAGGACTGCATAGGGTTGAAGGAATAGAGCGGCAGCAGCCGCTGAGGCACGTAGGAGAGAGGGTAGAAAATCGGAGTCAGAAAAAACCACATCATCATTCCGATCTGTAGGACCGGTAAGGTATCGCGCAGGAAGGTGTAGGCGCTAGCCGTCATCAGTCCAACGCCCAGCGTGAAGGCCACCTGAAAAAGAACCAGCGGAGGCAAGAGCAGCAGTACCAACCAGGAGACCCGTCCTAGCAGCGCCAGCAGCAGCAGAAATATAACCAGACCCACGAGAAAGCTGGCGACGTTCGACAGGACTCGGCCAGCAACCAGCACCACCGCTGGAAAAGACATGGCCCTGACCAAGCTCGCGTTCTCAACCAGGGAAGCCGTGGCGCCGAACACGCCGTCCTGGAAGGCCAGCCAGGGCAGCAGACCGGCCAGCAAGTAGAGGGCGAACTCTCCGCTGCTGCCGTCGGGCGTAAAGCGGATGCGCAGGATCCAGGAAAAGACGACGACATAGACTAACAGGAACATGAGCGGATGGAGCAATGCCCAGATCATCCCGAGAGTAGAGCCCGCGTAACGGACCCGAAAATCGCGTCGTATCAGCCCGCCCAACATCAGGCGATAGCGACAGATCTGCCCCAGCAGCTGCAGCATTGACTGACTTCACCCCCCCTCTACTCGCCTATCGGTTCACGTTCGACCGGTCCTGGATTCCAGGCTTCCATCCGCCAACCCACGACGGGTGACTCTAAAACGTCGTGCTCGCCCCGTCGTTGTGGTAAGAGAAACACAACAGCAAAACGAAAGCGAGGAGAAACTTGGACGCGGGAGTAGCGATGGACAGTTCGGGGGCCAGTGATCGCCGGGAAACTGCGCCGTTGGTATCCGTCGTGATTCCCTCCTTCGACAGCGCCCGTCACATACGACAATGTCTCGAGGCGCTGCGCGCACAAGTCACGAATCTACCCTTCGAAATCATCCTGGTGGATAGCTCCAAAGACGGAACCGATCAGATCGTCGCCAACCACTTTCCCGAAGTCAGACTTTTTAGCTTTCGAGAAAGACTCTCCGTTGGGGCCGCCCGGAATGTCGGTGTCGACCAGGCCCGTGGGAAGGTCGTTCTGTTTCTGGATGTGGACTGTATCGCCGAGCCCGCTTGGATCGACAAGATGTCGACACCCATCCACAGGGACGGGGCCCACGGTGTCGGAGGATCTGTCAAGAACGGCACGCCTCGTAGTGTCAGCGGCTCCATCGGGTTCTACCTCGAATTCTTCCGCTTTCTTGCCACCAGAAGAGCCCCTTTCGAGACCTTCTTCCTGATGGGTGGAAACTCAGGATTCAGTAGAGACGTGCTCCGGGACACACCGTATGAAAACCTGAGTGTCGGCGAGGATTTTCTCTTCAGCTGGAAGTTGGCGAAGCAGGGAAAAAAGATTCAGTTTCTGCCCTCAGCGAGCGTGACCCACGTCAACCGAACAGGACTGATGGAAGTCTTGCGCTATCAATACGAGCTGGGTCTGGGGGCGGCGTCCTACCGCGCTCGCGTCTCTCCCAGAATCATGCGCGTCTTGCGGATTCTTCCTCTCTTGGCCTTCATCATTCCGCCGGGGGTCATGGCATGGATAGGGGGCATCATACTCAGACGAGGAGGTGTCCTCGCGTTCCTCCGTTTTGTCGGCCTACTTCCTCTGATCTATTTCGCGAACAACCTCTGGGCCTTGGGATTCTACCGAAGAGTGAAGGGCCTCAAGTCCAAATCACGGGAATGACTAAGAGGAGTCCCTTGGTATCCGTCATCGTGCCGGTCTTCAACGGGGGAAGATTCCTGCCGATCGCCCTCCAGAGCGTCGGCTTCCAGGACTACGGCAACCTGGAAGTAGTCGGAGTCGATGACGGGTCCACAGACAAGAGTCTGGAAATCCTGGAATCCTTCCGCGAGAGCGGGTCAAGACCCATGAAGATCCTCACTCACCCAGGCGGTCGAAGGATGGGAATAGCAGCCAGCTACCGCTTGGGACTCGGGCACAGTGAAGGGGAGTTTATCGCCTTTCTGGAGCAGGACGATGCCTGGGAAGCGAATAGGATCTCCACTCAGATTGAGATCTTCGAGACCTTTCCCGAGGTAGGCGTGGTTTTTTCGGACGTTCACACCTGGGACGAAGCAGGACAAGTCGCAACTGACCCTTTCCAAGCACTGCTGAACAGCACGCCTAAGGAAAGACCCTTTCGTGCGTTCCGAAGACTTCTCTGGGGGAATTGCCTCTCAACCTTCTCCAACGTCATGGTTCGCCGCAGTCAGCTACAGGGATCTTCGGACATCATTAGCGAGCCCGAGGGATTTCAGGACTGGATGTTCCTGCTCCAGATCTCGCGCCGCTGCCACTTCTATCACAGCAATCGGAGCAGGACCCTGTGGCGGCAGCGACCCGATAGCTACCACGCCACCCTTCGACGCGAACCTGGTTACAGAAAACGAAGAAAGTTGGCATTGAGAGCCGCGGTGGATAAGACACTCGTGGATGCCCAGACCTCTCCTCGGAGCCGCGAACAACGACTTCGCAGGGCGTACTGGCTCTGCCTCACCTCTGCGCTGAACTCCTTGGAGGGAGTCGCCGGATTCTTCAGGGGACGGTAAGGCCCTGATCATTGGCTCATCGCCGATCGCTACGACGTCTGAGGGCAAGGGCGAGGGCGAGGGCAAAGGCAGAGGCAAGAAGAGGAACCGTTTAGACAGCGATGCACGGAGGATGTCAACGGATATATCCCAAGGAACGCAGGGATTGCTTTTCCTTCGAGGATCTCCGAACCTGGCGCTGCATCGGGAGTTCCCGGGTCCATCGATCCAGTGCTGTCTCCAACTCGGCTGCGACCTCAGGGTAGGATGAAGCCACATCGTGCTTCTCTTCGGGATCCGTTTTGAGGTAGTAGAGCGACCTCCGGTATCCGCCCTCCAGCAGCGGCCGCTCTACCAGTTTGAATTGGGAAGTACGCAGGGCGCGCTGTCGTGCCTGTTCCGGTGGCCACACCTTACGGAGACGCAACAATCGCTGCTTGATCTCCGGGTATCGGGTGCTCAGATCACTGCTCAGGTGAGGATCGTTGACATGGTCGTAAAGCCTGAATGGCGACTCTCCATTCCGGCAAAGGGAGAAGCGCTCCTCATTCAAACAGTGAAGACCGTCCGCCCAACCCGAGTGGACCGAGCGAAAATCGTGCGCAAACAAGTTGCTCCCTCCTTCGGCAAAAGCCACCAGCTCGTCCCCGAAAGCGCTCCTCGTTGAATCCTTCAGCCGCAAAGACAGATCCACACCGTCCACGACGGGCCACAGGTCCCGGGGAACCTGGAGCAGGGCCAGGAGGGTAGGCATGATGTCCTGGAGTCTCGCCACCATGTGATCCTCTCCTGGATCAACATCCGGCCCCACGATGATCAAGGGCACCTTGAGACTGGCATCGTGCAGACTGGGCCCATGCTCGTAGAACAGCCCCTCCTCTCCCAGATTCTCCCCATGATCGGAGGTGAAGACGATGAAGGCTCTTTCCAGATCGATACTCGAGGACAGACCGTCCAGGAGTCGCCCGATATGGAAGTCCGTGTAGGCGATCTCAGCATCATACATTTCGGTGCAGGAAGGGAGAGAATTGCGGCCTAGTTGCTGGTAGTTGCTGAAGATATGTCCAAGCTTCTTATCCCCTTCTAGATATGAACGATACAACTCCAGACAGGGTGCACCCTCAAAACCTTTCGCCCAGGAGGCAGGCGGCAGGTAGGGCGCATGGGGATCGAAATAGTGAATCCACAGAAACTTCGCTAGTCCCGCAGGGAGCTCACGAAACATCTCAAGGGCGGCTAGATTGATCTCTTCGGCGCTGGCGTTGTGCTCGACACGAAACTGATCGAAGCCTCGATCCAGGCCCTGCCCTGGACCCGAAACACTGTTGGCAGTCAACCCCATAGTGGTGTACCCGTGCTGACGTAGCAGTTCTGGTAGCAACCCTACACTGGAGATGGCCTCAGCAACTTCGCGAGATCCGTGATGATGTGGCTCGAGACCACTCAGCAGGGAGGCCAGGGCGGGCGTCGTGCGAGGAAGGGGAGTCATTGCCCGGAGGAAGATCCTCCCTTTTTTCGCCAGGCCATCGACGTTCGGCGTCTGGGCCGCTTCGTAGCCGTAACAGCCGAGGTGGTCGGCTCTGAGCGTGTCCACCGTTATCAGGACGATGTCCGGGTTCTGGGCTCTTCTCGACAACTGACAACAAAAACCAACTCCTAGAACGATCAGGATGAAACTGGCAACACGTGTTGATGGCGACCTTTTCATTTCGTTCGAGCAAAGACACACTGCCGACAGATGAAATCTTGGGGCGCCTCTTCCACTCCATAGATCCAGCGACGCATCAACGCCATGGCCGGACCCGTTAGCACCTCCTCGACGGTCTGTTCGGTCAGATCTCCGACCACCTGCTGCTTGCTGTAGTCCTGGCAGCAAAGGACGCAGGAACCGTGAGCGTCGATGTGAAGGTGCTGAAGGGGACGAGATCCCGTTTGCTCACAACCACACAGCCTCTTGTGGGGCTGACCGGGTCTTTCGCCGTTGTTGAGGTAACCGGAGCGATCGTTGCTGACGAACGAGCGAATTCTGAAGCGGGAGCCGGAGAAATGCTCGGCGATCTCCCGAAAATCACGCTGATGGCGCTCGTCACCAGCTCCCAGAACCGCCAGATCCATACGCTTCGCCAGGGGCCGATGCTTGACGTAGTCCAGATTGTGCATCACCAGCTCGAGATGGTCACGGCCCCGATCCTGAGCATAGCGCTGCCGATCCAGGGTGGAGAGATTCACCGACAAGAAGAGAATTCCTCCCATTTCCAGCAGGGCATCTACCCGGGCAGGCGTCAGCCCGGAGGCATTGGTATTGAACGCCACGGGGAGACCGTACTTCTTCAAGATGCGCACCTGATCCAAGAAGCGCTTGTCCAGGGTCGGCTCGTTGTAGTGGTGCATGAAGACCGCCTGCAGGGTGCTCTTGTAGGGTGCCAGCTGCCGGGCGATGTCTTCGTAGAGCTCCAGGCTCATGGAGTGGTGCTCGCGGGGCGCCACGGAAACAGGGCAGAAGGAGCAGGCCTGGTTACAGTCGGAGTCCCCCTCCAGGGATACATACTTGAGCCGAAAGCGTCGGGATGGGTCGGAGTCAGCTTCAATCAGCCAACCCTTCTCCGCCAGATCCTCGTTCAGGTCCGGCGCCAGCGACTCCAGCGACATCCGACCGTCCATGAGGGAGCGGAGTTCCGGGTAGCCACGCTCGCCGTCACGAAGGGAAAGATCGGTCAGCGGGCTATAGACTAAACCTGCTTCCTCATGGAGAAACGGATCCACTATCCGTTTCATGGGATCTGCCCTTTCCGTTCACTAGCGACAAATGAAAACGGGTACAAAGTCTTACAGAGTGAAAAGGGTACGTCCGTGCAGGACTGAGCCGCAAGCGTTTTCAGTCGGTCGCTTGTCGAATCCGCACTGTCAGACTCAACCAATCCGAAAGACTCAAGCCCCTGCCCTGATTGTCGCTATCGCCACTGACAGAGCCGTGACCGTGAGAGCGGGATCCGGTGCTTCACCCTACCGGGAAACAGGCAATTAGGATGACTACGAGGTTCACCTTAGCAGCGCCACCGGCTGCGCCGGATCGTACAGGAAAGAAACTTGGGTTCCCTCTCCTATGATCCTCGTTGGCGACCCTGGCAGAGCCGTGACTGCAAAGGAGCGGGACCCGATCACAGATCGAGGCATGCGGTGATCCTAAGAAGCGCGTCCAACCGAACGCCGCTCGGTTCGTTCGTTCGTACCAGGATCGGAATGCCGGTACCGCTCCTTCGCAGTCACGGCTCTGACTCTGGCGACTCTTACATCATCTTCTACCCCATGAAGTTTCAGGTTAGCAGCGCCCCCGGCTGCAGACCGCCGGATCCTACAGGAAAGAAACTTCTCGCGGTTCCGGGAAATCTTGCTGTTGTCCGGCTCTCTCCTCGGTGCTTCGGCTCATGCTGCCAGCGAGTCAAGTCGTTCGCGGCTCTGTCGGCTACGGCTGTCGCCGGTACTGATCACTTCACTACTGCTCACTATTCAAGTTTCAGGTTAGCCCCGCCACCGGCTGCGCCGGATCGTACACGAAAGAAACTACTCGAGCCATGGAAGCCTGAAGCGCAAGCGAGGGGTTGGAAATCTGCGAGATGCGTCAGGAAAAGGGCATTTGACCGGAGAGGGCCCAGGTCTCGGCGAGAGAGCAGATAACAGCAAGATCTCCCAGAGTCCCAACCCCTTGCTCGCGCTTCAGGCTTCCTCAGTTTTCGCATTAATTGGTGCCTTGGACGGGGGAGATTCCACATCAACTCTCAGGTTGAAACCATCCGATGTTCCCTACTTCCCAAGGGCCCATTGGATCCCCTGCTCGAGTTCCCGCAACACTTTCCGTGGATGAAATCTTCGGGAGGCTCTGTAACCCAGTCGCCTCGCCCTTCGCCAGGCTGAGGGATCCGAGAGTAGGAGCTGAGCCTGGCTGGCAAATGCAGCGGGCTCGTCGGCGGAAACCAACTTGATTCTTCCCTGACCCATAAACTCCGTGGAGGGGATCTGCGAAGCGATCGCTGGGACCTTCGATGCCATGGCCTCAAGTAGTGACAATCCGAATCCTTCCACCCGCTGCGAGGGGAAAAGAAGGAGGTCGCATCCGCGTAAAGCACGGGCCACATCAGGAGGAGGGCACTGGCATAGGAAGCGTTCCGGCTCGAGAATCTCCCTTTCAGGATTGCTCAAAGGGAGCAGCGAAATTCGCAGCAGACGGCAAGGCTGGTCTTTCTCCCTCAGATGGCGTATCGCCTCGAGACCGGTTCTTACTCCCTTCCAGCCGCACTCGAAGACTCCACATACGGCGATCCAGGGGATTGACCTGGGACCCACCCGAAGCGCTGGTCGAAAGATGGGATCCAGCGGGGGCGGCAGAGTATAGGCAACTCTGCCGAATCTCTCCCGCAGAAGGGGCTCTAGATGAGGGGAAACCACCCAGGTGGGAACAGTGATCTGGTAAGCACATTCGATCCTCTCACGCATGGCGGCTAGATGAGGATAGTCCCCCTCATAGCCCTGACAGAAGTGGACTACCGGACCCAGGTTGAGCTGCACGGCGGTCGAAAGGGTGGTCCAGTAGGTGGCCACGACCAGGTCCTGCTCCGGTAGCCCGGGGCCGCTCTCGTCGAGATCGATATAGGCACCTTCAAACCCGGCCCAGGATGGCAGGGGTCCCTTTCCCGACACAGTCACCTGGTATCGGTTCCGATGTAAGAGCTGGGCATGCTGGAAGACAACCTTGACGCCACCGCCTAGTTCGGGTCTATCAAGAAGGTACAAGATCTTCATCATTGCCTGCGCTCAGACTGCTCTGATTGGTCTGGACTATCCTCCTTGATTGAAAACACGAATGGAATATACTCAGATTGTGCGCTCACCGCAGCAATACCCGTTCATAACCATGTGGGAGGAGATGCAGCGCGATGGCTACTTCAACCACCATGTCCACTATCGAGATTGGCAGACCGAAACCCGTCAGCTAGTCCCCTTCAACCCCAATGCTCCCATCCAGGATTCGCCCCACGACGACTATCTTCTGGAACTCGATTTTTCTCAGGCGGAACTGGTTTTCCCCAACGAGTATTCGCACGAGCTCGAACGATCGATAAAGCGTAACGAGCACTATTGGCTTCCCCGACTCTTTTCCTTGCCTGAATCGGGCACGGTTCTGGATCTGGGCTGCGGCTTTGGACGCAGCTTCGAGTGGATGCAGCGACGCTACCAGCGAGCTATTGGAGTCGATATCTCAGCCCACGCCATTGGTTTGGCCAGGCGGAGATTTCGAGGCTTAGCTCATGTCGACTTCTACACCTGCAATGGTCGAGGGCTGCCTCCAGAGGTCAAGGCAGAATCAGTCGATCTGATTTACTGCTTTACCGTCTTTCAACACATTCCCAGGGCCTACACTCTCGACTACCTGAAGTCCTTCAGCCGCGTCCTGAAACCCTCGGGGAAGGCCATCTTCAACCTCCTCTCTGGTGATTTCGAAGATGCCGAGGAGGGTGATCCCGGCAGCGAGTGGGCGATTGGCTACAACCTGTCGCAGATTCGCCAGCTTATCGACAAATGCAATCTTCGTCTAAAAAGGACCTCCAAGTGGACCACCAAGAACGGCAACTCCTATTGGACCTGGCTGGAAGTGGGCCGGTAGCCTATTGATCGGTATGTGGATATGCCAACCCATCATCAAATGAACGAGCCGATCCTCGCCAGCGATCTTTGGGTGGACCAACCTGACGCCGGCGCACACATCGATTACCAACTAAGGCGGGGACTCATCAGCCAAACACAGGCCGAACGCCTCCGCAAGTTTGTCGATACAGGCTACCTGACCTTCCCAATCGAGATCGATCCGGATCTCTATGAAGCGCTGGACAGCGGTATTGACCGCCTTTGGAAAGAGACTCCGGTGCAAGTCGGATTCGCTCGTAGTAGCCCGCGGATGCCCATGTCGCAGTCCACAGAACATCAGGATCGAAAACCCGGCTACCGCCTCTGCGACCTGCATTTTGCTTGTCACCCCGCTTTGTTGTTCTGCCTCAATCGAAGCCTATTCGAGTACGTCGAGTTGATCTTCGGCCAACCAGCGGTGGTGATTCAATCCCTGTACTTCGAGTACGGCTCCCATCAACTCCTTCATCGCGATCCCATCGTAGTTGGAGTCTCTCCCCCCAGCCACTTGATCGCGGCGTGGATCCCCCTCGAGGACATCCATCCCGCCAGCGGTCCGCTGAACGTGATTCCGGGTTCTCACCGCGTGCCATACTATGAGTTCTCACCAGGACAGATCATGTACGACCCGGACGAATGTGGAGACGATGAACTGAGCGCGGGACTGAGATGGTATCGGCAAAGGTTCGATGAATCCAATCTGAAGCCCGAGCCGTATCTACCCAAAAGGGGTGAGGTCTTGCTCTGGCATCACTCCTTGTTCCATTTCGGTTCCCAGCAAACCGACTTGGAAAGAACTCACAAGAGTCTTGTCGTCCATTTCTCTACGCTCCGGGAAGGGGTCGGTCGGGAGCTTTTGAGCGTTGAAGGAAGGCACGCCCTACGGGGACAGTCCCTTTCTGCTTGAAGCCTCGTTGGCCTCCCAGGGCCTCTGGCCAACCAGCTTGACCTGCTCCAGTGGACGGAACGGTGGCTGACCTCCCAGCAGCTTCAGGATTCGCCGCCGGACGGCGATAGGCGAAAGGCTCAAAGGATACTCCAATAGAGCGTAGAGCCATACAGGCCAGGATGTCGGAGGGCGACCCAGGCCGCGGAGGACCCCCACTTTGACGAATCCGGACTCCCGAAAGAGGCGAGCCAGCTCATCGTGACTATACTCCTGCAGGTGCAGCCCTGACGGTTCATCGTCAAAGTACTTCGAAATATCGTGAGGTCCAAGCAGTCGATTGGGTGTCACGCAGACGTACGCACTTCCGGGCTTGAGCACTCGTCGGACTTCTCTCATGTGCTCAAGGGCGTCCTCCGGATGCAGGTGCTCCAGCATATGGCAACTGTAAGCCAGGTCCACGCTCTCCGAGGGCAGCGGCAGGCAGTGGGCAGCCGAGAGAACTGGGGTCAGATTCTCTGGGAAACGCAACCCACGCAACACCTCTTCACAAACCTCCTGCGCGATCACCTTACCTACGAGTGGAGCCAGATAGGACGCGAGAGCACAGTCTCCGGAACCGATTTCAACCACCAGCGCCCGCTCGGACAAGAACGGCTCTAGTAATTGAGCCTGCAACTTGACCTCGGTTGTTGGCGCCCGTAGTCGATGCTCCTGGCAGTGCTCGCGATAGGTAGGCACGGCAAGCCTGAACTCGTTGTAGACTTCGCGGTAAAGGCGGCGCCGTGCCTCCCGCGGCTGTGTCAGAAGGCGCTGGGCCCACTCCCTTTCCAATTGATATTGCCTACGCAGTCGATCGCGACCCTCGGGACTCCTACCTGGAATAGGTATTGGCATCGTTACGCCTGAAGTCAACTCTAGGCAACTGGTAAACACTCAACCTGCTCGTCGGCCCGCCATTACCGTTCCCAGCGGAGTTCGGCTTTGCCGTCCTCACCGATCTGATCCGGATGCACGGTCAACTGAGCCGAGTAGGTGTGCCACCCTTGCTCGGAGACATACTTGACTACGAAGGTCAAAGGCTGGGACAAGGCAAACGGGACCCTACCCTTCAACGGAATTGGGGTAAAGTGTCCGCTCACTTCATCGTTCCCCGAGGGACCTGCATAGAAATACTGTCCTTGGCTATACGGTCCGAACTTCCAATCAAGAGTGTACAGCCGGGGGGAGTACACGACGTTGATACTCAGTGGCGCCATCGCCCTCCCACAATCAGATTGCTGTTTTGCCGTCGTCAGGTCGATTTCTTGAATCGACCCATCACGGTAAGCATACGCGCGTGGAATCGTATCCTCGAGACAGACGCATAGGTCGGAGCACACCTTCGGCGAGGCTCCCGCTCCCAGGTAACGGGTTCTAAGCCAGGAAAGGGATCCATAGTACAAGCCACTACCTCTGGAGCTGATGAGCAGACTGTTTGGATCGCCATCCCGCAGGACGAAGTCCGCCAGAACTCGGTACGCCTGAATCGACTCGCGATCCTTCCATACCGGCGACCTTTCTACGGCTCTGACATTCACGAGAAGCAAGCAGAGGCCCAACCCGACAAGAACCTGCCGTATCCAGCGCCTGTCCAGCATCCGAGCGGCCTCGTTCAGCCCTGCACCCAGCAGTAGACTGAAGGCCAATGTCGGAAGCATGAGGTATCTAGGCCTCAGGATCATCAGTACCGGGATAAGCCCCACTCCAACCACAACCACCAAGACGATCGAGCGCATCCAGCGGCGAAGACGAGGGGACTCCAAGCCGAATCGCGCAGTCGTGAGTGGAGCATCTGACTTGAAGAGGCTCACCACCCAAGGACTGATCAGCACGAGGAGAAAAACCCAGGGCCAGTGAGACGTCCAGCCCCAATACTCGGCGATTGAAACGGGCAGGTTGATCAAATCATTCCAGCTTGGTGCTCCATGGATATCCCCATACTGTGAGAGTAGGTGTTGGGGGCCCAGCATGTAGGCGCGCCAAAGCACGTATCCCCCCATAACGGCCAGATACGGGATTGCCATTCGGATTTGTCGTCGCCAGGGACCGCAAATGGTCAGAAAGGGTAGTAGCAGCACCCAGGGGACATAGATCTCTTTGGCGCTGCCAGCCAGTAGGTAGAAAAGGGCTCCGATGCAAGCCCACCAGAACTGGTTCGTCCTCAGGGCTCTTAGATAGAGCAGAACTGCCGCACAAAGTAATAGCAAGCCGTCCAGATAGTGTCGCATTGCCAGGAATTGGACCACCGTGGCAATCGGCACGGACACCACGAAAAGACTGGCAATGACGCTGGAAATGACCACTGGAAAGAACCAACACAGCAGGCGATACCCTAGCAAGACAACCAGGGAAAGCGAGAGGAGCTGATGCAGATAGAATCCGAACGGACGAAGACCCAGAACCTCGAGATCCACTCCCAGCGAGAAGGTGAGCCAGGGGGTCAACTGCGAAGTAGTCCAGGTTCTCAGGACGGCCGGATCATAGAAGTAGGCAAGAAGGCCATGCTCGGCCGCAGCCTGGACGAGGCGTGGATCGTCGTGCATCCATCCTCCCTCCGTCACCGGATAGTAAAGCCCCCATACCAAGGTAAACGGAAGGGCTACGGCCAGCAGGTGGAGCGATCGACTGATCCCCGCCGAAGATGGATTCAGCCAAGCCGTTCTGGTAGACCCCAGAAGCAGGAACACGATCCCGACGGCAGCCAACAATCCGTGGTGGCGCTGTTGGGACAGGACGACCGCAGTCATCCATAGAGTGGATAGCAGGACTAGTCCCAAGGACCTGCGTCGGTCCCAGGATGTACGATCCGAACGCAAGGAACAAACCTCAGTCATTTCGGAAATACGAAGGCGGTTGGTAGAGCCCGACAGTCTCTGAATCGTTCCCGGATTCGACCCAGTAGAGGTGGAACGTCGCGGCTACGTATCCATGATCGCGGCCCTGCCTGACTCGCTTCCAGTAGGGAAGCCATTGTTGTGCTACCTGATGCAGCTCCTCCTCCGGGGGACGCCGGAGAAGGGCCGGGATGAACTGCTCCACCTTGGCGTTGACTGCGTACCAGCCCGTTTCTAGAGGATCGCCGAGCCGTGCCAGACGGGCGGTCGGTAGGTAGGCTTGGAGAACCGACTCCCCCAGGGAGGGGAAGACGACGACCAACGGTTCGATCTCGTGCTTCTCGACATACTTCGCCAACTGGATGAGGTTCTGTCCGTACTCCAGATTGCCCGATCCCAGGGCGAAACGAGTCGGGTTATGCCTTCCCAGCCACCAAGTGTTGGTCGCACTTATCCACAGAGGAGATAACAGCAGGGACTCCAGCACAAGCAAACCCACAACCAGAACCGAACGGATCCGGCTGCGTGATATCACGACTGCAATCGGCAGAAACAGCAGTGGGGTCATGGGCATCAGATGCCGGACTCCCAGGTTGTAATTCGAAGTCAAGGCAGCACCCAGATAAACGACGGCGGTAGCTATGATCAACCCTGTTTCCGGGCGAAGCCGTGAGGCTACCTCTGACAACGACAAGATCGAACGATGCCTCGAGGCCATAATCGCAAGGCCTGCCAACAGAATGATCAGGGGGGTCTTCAGCAGGAGCAGGACCGGGAAATACCACCAACGCCCCCGATAGCTTATCTCGCCGAAGATATAGGAAGGATAGACACCAATCACATTATGAGTATGAACGGCGATCAGACCTGTCAGCCATTGGGCCAGGCGAGGTTCAAACTCCTCCACCGCCAGCAAGGTGTCTTCGAAGGGAAGCATGCGGTCAGCAACCACCATCCCGCCTTGACCGCGGCAGTAGGCGCTGAGGGTTTCCCGTCCGGCTTCGCTCTCGTAGTTCAGGTTCGCCAGGACATAGGTCAGATCCAGCAGCGCGATGGCGACGAACCCAATCGCCAGCAACATCACGACCGGCCTCCACCAGGTCTGCCCGACTCTCCAGGCCAATCCCACTGCCAGGACGACGGTGGGTGCCAGCAGCACGCCAGAGTACTTTACGGAGAGTGCCAGTCCGAAGGCCAGGCCCAACACCAGCGCCGACTTGAAGCTACCGGTCCTCACCAGCCAGAAGCTGGCGAGTAGGGTGAACATATAGGCCAAACTCACGGCGGTATCGGTCTGCAGGACGGTGAAGTTGGGGAGGATGCTCAACGAAAAGGCCAACATCAGCGTAAGCACGACACCCACCGCCGGACCGCCGAACCTTTGGCCCAGGGCATAACAGCTTCCCAGTAAGGGGATCCCAAAAAACAGAAACATCAGATAGCGCGCCCATAGGGTACCCCACCGAAGATGCTCCTGACTTTCAAAGATGGCGAACCTGGCCTCCCCGGAATCTCGTACCCGAATCGGCTTCGAGAATGGCTCGCTATGCAGCCCCAAAGGCAGGGCGATCAGCAGCTTGGCCAACGGCGGATGCTCCAGGTTGATAAGATTCTGGCCGTAGCGAACAGCCTGATGCCCTGCGACAAGATGGTACGCACCGTCTCCACTAAGAGACTGCTCGTGGATGGCTGTGACCTGAAGCCCTAGAGCAACGCTGAAGGCGAGCAGAAGCACGATCGTGCGCCCCTTGCGAGTCTTCGATTCGGGGTAACCAGAGATCATCAATCGCCTCGCCTGGTCGGCACTTTCATCGATCGGGCCTCAGCATAAGCAAACTGCTAGAGAGAATCCATTGTTCTAGAATAGATAACCGGTTTAGATGAAACAGAAGTTGCTAGTCGTCACCATCTTCTTGTTCTGTGGCGCGGCCGTCGCGGGGATCTGGAGCATCCGGGAGTCCGGGCCCACGGTCCATGTAAAGGGGACAGACGACGCCTACATCTCGTACCGCTACGCCAGGAATCTGGTCGAAGGTCAGGGGCTGGTCTACAATCCCGGAGAAAGGGTCGAGGGCTACTCAAACTTCCTCTTCGTCCTGCTGTCCGCCCTGCTCTTGCTTCGGGTTGATCCGGACGCCATCTATCCGGCTGTTTGCCTGCTCAACCTTGGCTTTCTTCTGCTCGCGCTGATCCTCTTCCAGGGCCATTGTGAAAGGAGTTTCAAACCCGCAGCGGCCAACTGCGCTGCGGTCCTTCTTGGTCTGTCCCCACTTCTGTGGATCTGGACGGCCTCGGGGATGGAAACGACGCTCGTCGTCTGTCTGCAGATCGCCCTCTGGGTGGCGCTGGAACGTGTCGAGGATCGACGCTCAGGGGAGTACTTCTGGGCTCTGATCCTGGTGATGACGTTGTGTATCCTGGTCAGAGCCGACGGAATGCTGTTCGTACTCCTGGGCTTGGGATACCTGTTCCTGCGAGGACGGACGAGGCTTGCGGTCCGGGTCACTGCGGCAATCCTACCGCTGCTGGCAGGCTACTTCCTGTGGCGTTGGCACTACTACGGGGATTGGCTCCCGAATACCTATTACGTCAAGGTCAGCGGTCTCCTGGGATCCCGTCTGTGGGTCGGCGCCGACCGGCTGATGGACCTCTCGTTGACCCGTGGATTCCTTCCCCATTTGCTGCTTGTCCTGGCGGCTGCGGTCAGAGTGGTTCTCCCCATATGGATCAGGAAGATCCCCTTGAAACCTCTGCCGCTGACCTTTCCCGTCTTCTTCTCAGTGGGAATGTTGGGGTACTGGCTGTACATTGGAGGAGACCATTTTGGCGAGCGCTTTCTTCTCTATCTCTTTCCGATGGGACTCGTCACTCTATTGGCGCTCGGCACTCCCTCTGGATATGGAGAATCCAGATCGGGTGGGTTGAGCAAGAAGTGGCCCTGGGCCGCTCTGGTCATGATCCTCTTTCAGCTGACTCCCGCGATCTGGGGCACGACATACAGCTTCCCGTGGTGGCGCTACGATCCCTGGATCCACCTGGGAAAGCA
This sequence comes from Acidobacteriota bacterium, assembly GCA_965219005.1. Classification (GTDB taxonomy): domain Bacteria; phylum Acidobacteriota; class UBA6911; order RPQK01; family JAJDTT01; genus CAUZIZ01. The sequence goes on from CBDCMS010000004.1 coordinate 3,650,197, forward strand.
CCTCCGCACATACTATCCCGATGTTCGACTCGCGGTAGACGCCGCCGGAAAGATACCCTACTTCTCGGGCTTGGAAACAATCGATATGCGAGGACTCAACGATCGACACATCGGGCACATGGACGTCGAATATTTCTCGAACCCAGGGCATGACAAGCATGACGCAGACTACGTTCTCGCTCGACAACCCGATCTCATTGCCGGGTGGATACGTCCCAATCTCGACGTCGGCACGGGCTTGACCCGAAAACGCTATTCGGGTGGCGGCTACCAGCTCGAGCTCTTGCTGAATCTGACTCCAGGAGATCCTCTCCGGAGGACAATCACCGTAACCCACATGCCCCCCAAAGAGATCCGCAAGCTGATAGAATCCAGCTACCGATACGCGCTATTGGTGCGCCGAAAACAACCGCCAGCATGACGCCGAATCCGTCAGAGCCGCGAACGACGTGACGTATCAGCACCATGAACCCCGGTTCCGAGGAGAGAGCCGGACAACAGCAGAGTCTACCCATCCCAGACCGAAGTCCTCGCCTGAATGATCCCGCCTCAGTTGCCGCTCCGAATTGACCGTAAGAGCCGAACGGTTACGCTTTCTGACTCTCAGCGTGTACGATTGAGGCGATCGAGTGGGTGGTCGAAATGCCAGGACCGATTGGTCGTCGAATCACGCGATCGGAGTTCGACCCCTCAAGACACGGTTTCGTAGATAACGCACCATTTCTAGATGGCGCTTCCAAGACAAGATCAAGTTGCGAACAGCAAGGGGTGGCACTTCACCGCCGCCATGGCCCTGATTGCGGTGGCCACTCTGGTACCGTTTCTCGGCAGCTTGGACAATGAATTTGTCAGCTGGGATGACGCCATCTATGTGACCGAAAATCGGCTGATCCAAGAGCTGTCCTGGAAATCGGTCAGCAAGATCTTCTCCTCACCCAGGAAGAAGACCTACGTCCCCCTTTCCGCGCTCTCCCTTGCCATCGATTACAGTCTCTGGGAACTGGATCCCTTCGGCTATCATCTGACCAATCTACTGCTTCATCTGATCAACACCCTGCTGGTATTCTGCTTGGTACGGCGGCTGGCACACCGGCTACTGCCGGCCCTGATCGCCGCGCTCTTGTTCGGAGTCCATCCCATGCATGTCGAGTCTGTGGCGTGGATCTCCGAGCGCAAGGATGTCCTCTCCACCCTGTTCTTTCTGACTGCCCTGCTCTCCTATCTACGATACAGAACGAGTCAAAAAACGCTGTTCTATCTGCTGGCGCTGGCCTGCTTCGTGCTAGCCCTCTTGAGCAAGCAGATAGCCATTACTCTCCCCGTAGTCCTGGTGCTGTGCGATTTCCTGGAGGGGCGATCCTGGACAAAGCGCGCGCTGATCGAGAAGATCCCCTTCTTACTCTTGAGCCTGTTCTTCGGACTGGGCGCCTACCTGCTCGATCAATTCCGGTGGTGGCCTCAGGTCCTCAAACCTGCTCGGTCGATCAGCCAAACACACGAGGCACACAATCCTCAGGAAATCATCGAAAGAGTTGGCGAGCGTAAGAGCCCTGATCGTCAACCTACCTCGAAGGGTCAAGAAGCGAGACCAGAGGCCGATCAGAATCTCCGGGATCCCAGTCCCGACAAAGCGACTAAGCAGGACGACATTCTCACCAGGGTTCTTTCAGACCATGCCAAGTGGGCTCGCCCCGCCTTCCTGGCAGAGCAGCTGCTGCTCTCCTGTTGGGGAGTGATCCACTCTCTGGGCACTGCCCTGCTGTTGGTCCCGTTGTCGATCATCTACATCGCTCCTCCCGAGGCGAGCTTTCTCCAACCGACTTTTCTCCTTTCCCTGTTATTTGTGGCAACACTCTCGATCTGCGTCTGGATTTCGAATCGGTACACCAGGGTCGTTGTCTTTGGAAGCCTCTTCTTTTTCTTTACCCTGCTACCAACCTTCAAGTTCCTCCCCTTCTCGGCGGACCGGTACACCTACATTCCTTCCATCGGATTGTGCTGCCTCGCCGGATTTGCCTTCGATTGGCTGCATACACGCTGGCGAGGAGTAGGCAGGAGACTCCTGGTTGTGAGCGTAGGACTGGTTCTCTCCCTCCTGGGGGTTTTGACCTGGCAGCGGTGCGAAGTGTGGCAGGACAGCGAGTCACTATGGTCCAGTGTGGTGTCGGCCTACTCGGGCTATCCCGCCGTGCACATCAACCTGGGGCACGCCTATTGGAACAAGGGGAAGCTCGATGCCGCGATCGGGGCCTACAAGACGGCATTGTCTCTCGCACCCACCCGGGTCGAAGCCCTCAACAATCTGGGCACCGCCCATGCTCAAAAAGGAGAGTTCGAAACCGCCATTGAATCCTTCCAAAAGGCCCTGGCTGTTAAGCCACACTACTCCCAGGCAAGAGCAAATCTAGCGAGTGTGTATGTCAAGCAGGGACGACTCGACATCGCTCTCGCCGAGTACCAGAAGGCCCTCGCTCGGGAACCAAACAACCCCGAGATACTGTTCAATGTCGGAATCGTCTGGCACAAGAAGGGAGAACTGAAGCCAGCGATCCTCCACTACGCACGAGCCCTGAACGGGAACCCTCACCAGCCGTCGATCTATCACAATCTTGCCTTTGCGCTTCACGGCCTCGGCGAGCGATCAAAAGCTCGGGAAGTCCTGGCGCTGGCAGAGAAGCGGTTTCCTGAGGATCAGACGCCGAGCCAGCTCCTGCGCCAGTGGGAAAAGGAGATCTCCGACTAGCCGGCTTCCTTCTGCTTCCCGGATTCATCTGGAAGCCTATGGCGAACCACCAATGGCGTCTATGGAGGACTCGGGAGCAGACCTTGCGACCATAGGTGTTCGTGGATTCGGTCGGCGAAAATGACCTGGGCCTTGTCGTTGGGGTGGTAGTCAATCGGGTAGATCATATAGTCCGAACGGTTCAAATCTACGAACTCACGACTGACATCTAGAAAATGGAGCTTGTTCGCCTCGGCAATCTCGCGCAAGCGCTCCAGGTAATCGGCAGGCAGATTGATATTCGAAAGAACGGCTACTACCACCGGTATTTGATTCCGACTGCTGAAGTCGGCGATGCTCGAGAACCATTTTCTCACGTACTCCAACTCGCTCTGGTTGAATGCCTGCCACGGCGGTCCGCGCGAAAAGTGCACCCTTATTTCCGGCCACAGCCTTTCGTGAAACCGTCTCAACAGGAAAGAGCCGAAGAACGGGTAGGTAGGCTTCCGGGGACGGAAAGTTCTCTCGAAAATCACGTCGCGAGGAATGCGATGATCATTGGCTGTAAAACCCATGAGAATCAGATCCGGATCGTATGGAGCAACTTTGTGGACGACTACGGCTGCGTATTGTCTTAGACAATATCCTCCGACCCCGAAATTGATGAACTCGTAGCGCGGCCCCTTGCGATTCCGGTTGAGCCTTCTCTCGAGAAGAGAATGATAGGCATCTTCGATCTCCACCCCAGCCGGCATCGTCAGGGAATCACCTACGACCGCAACCCTGAAGGTGTTGCCTGGCTTGGCCACCGAATACTCCGCGTCCCTCAGGCCCTGCGAGTTGGTCTTGAAACGAGCGAGTTTGAGTGAGGTATCGAGACCAGGTCTCAACTCATACACGATCTCTGGATGCCGGCTCGGCTGGATGATGCCGGCGGTGCCCGTTCCATTGACGCTATTCATCTTTGAGAAGGACAGTGCCTGGCGGCCGAAGAGATAGAATCGGAAAGATATTTCGGCGCAGAACAGGGACAGAAGCAGCGAGAACACGAGGGCCAGAACCCTGGCATGAAGGTGGGGTTTCCAGATCAGCAAGAAAATGCCGAAACCGATCAACATGACCTGGAAAATCACCACGATCGCAAGAACAATTGGACTGGAGCTCGCCGCTGAGACCGTCTGTGTTCTTGCGAGTGTGATGGGGTTCACGGCCGTCCCGACGGCCAGGCTCACAATCGCGAGAATGAGCGCCACTCTATGCTCGTTGCCCAAGAAACCGGTACTCCAACCAGAGAGCTGCCAGGCACGCCCGATGAACTGACGAAAGACTAGAAGAGATCACCGTCTCCCATGGTGTAGTAGAGATCCTGGAGTCGTTCCGAAGTGATTCCTTCTTCGTTTGGCAGGGCCATCAGCGCCAACCCTCGAGGTTCGGGCGCGGCTGCCAGCCCAAGTGCCGAGAGCTGCTTACTCCACCAGCGCGGCCGCTCTGAGAACCAGGCTTCGAGGCGGTGAACAGGAGCGAGTTGGGAGTAGCGCTGGCTGGCAGCCAGTAGAGATGCAGCAGCCCCGCTGTGACGCGGATCGACAAGAGCATCGCCCCAGATCAGTCGATCTTCCAGACGGCGAAAGACACTCCACCCGACCAGACGCCCCCAACGCTTCGCCCCCAGGACCACATACTCGGCATCGGGACAGTCCAGATATCTCCAGCGAAGGTAGCCGGCATCTCGCCTGATCAGAAAGCGGTAATGTGGGGCAACCCGTCGAAAGAAACGGTCCCAACCAGGACCGACCTGGTGAATGCGCTCGATTCGATACGGGCCATCTTCTTTCCAGGGCAGGCTCGTACCGAGATCGCACGTCCAACAAAGCACTGGATCGACGAGTCCCCCACCGATAAACCACTCACAGAATCTTTGAATAGGTCCTGTGTTGAAGCCGAAGAAAAATCCGAAGTTGGCGGCTATACGAAGCGCGAAAAAGTGCTGAACCGTGCGGGCCAGTAGCCCGCCGCGAGCGCTCCCAACCTGGCGAAAGAAGGGATTCGTCATGGTGTCACCCATGTGGAGGGCGAGACTCAGGCACCGATGCGATTCAGGACCACTCCAGTAGGAGACGGGATAGCCTGCGTAGTGCGCGGCAAGTTCGCCCTGGGGGGAAAACGCCAGGCTGATATGGTGGCTACCGAGCGGATTCTCGGCATATTTCCAGCGCCAGTGATCGAGTCGTCGCTCCGATTCGAAGCAGGTTCGGAAGAGACCGACACCTAAATTGAGCGATTCTACTCATTTTAGCAAGATGGAGGTCGCCCAGATGCGAGTTCCGACGGGAGGGAGTACTGGGTGAGCTCAGAAGGGTGGAGGGTGGCGATTTTCCCTCCCGAAAAGAGGAGAAACCCTGAGCCGAGGCGATATTGGACACACGGGGGCCGCGAGGCTGCAAGGAGGCTTTGGTTTTTTGCGATTTAGACCCAGGCGAAAGGCGGCGGGTGGGCGCTCTTTTGCCAGAGCCGGTCGATTTGAAGCTGCTTCCAGGTGGCGGCTGTGACTTTCAGGAGGATCTGGCCGGCATGGCGCACGATTTTCCCCGCCACGTCGACGATCCGCCGGCGTAAGGTCGTGGGGTAGCAGTTGAGCGGTACCACGGGCTGGCACACATCTTCCTTGAAACACTCGTAAAGGAAAAAGGCTACGAGCAACGTGTAGTAATAGGCCGCGTTGGCAGCAAAACGCTTAAACGGAAGAGTTTGTGAGGCAAAGTCCTTCAGGGCTCGATGCACCAACTCGTCGGCTCCGCGGCCATGATAGCCTTCCAGGATGGCCTCGGCTTGAAGCCAACGCTCAAGCCCCGCTTGCCCTAGCTGCTCGTCCACGGCGGAGCCGCAACCGAGATTGGTGTACAGGATCTGATCGGGACGGGCAAACTCCAAAAGGCGCTGCCGGTCCTCATAAGCCGGCCGGCAGAACAGGGCCCGGCGGCACTTCTTCCAGCTACCCCGCCGGTCTCCCAGTTCCACATAGCTCCACTCCTGATCGCCGTTGCGAGAGACTCCCCAGGCCGTTTCCTCCAGCTTCAAGATGTACTGTTGCACATCGCCATAGAGCTTGCCGGCGACGATGTAGCCGACCTGGAGTTCTTCCAAGACCTTCAGCAGCTTTTGATCGAAAAAGCCGGCGTCCAGACGCACGATCATCGGCACGTCGGAGCGGTACTTTCGGCGAATCTTCTGGACCAGATGACTCAGGGTCTTCTGGGCCGTGTCGGCGTGGTTGGAATGCTTGTCTCCTCCCCGAAAGACGGCATCGATGAGCAAGCGGCCCCAGGTGACCTGAAGCGGCTGAAACCCTTTGACCCGCTTGTAGGTCGGCGCCACGCCGTGGCGCTGGGGGGCCTCGTCGTTGTCCATCACCATGGTGTCCATCCCCAGCAGGATCAGGGCCGGCTGTTGCAACCGCAGCCGCCACAGAAACAGTTGCTGCAGGAGTCGGCGAAAGAGCCAGATGCGCCACATGGAAAAGCCGCCGAAAAAACGCTTGACGGCGTGAGAGGAGAGCAAGGCCTCTGGCTTCGTCTCGATCGCTCCCCCATAGCCCGGATCCTCCTTCAAGGCGTCGAAGGACACCAGATGGCGGCTCGATCCGTCCAGCAAGAAGCACAGCAACTGTTTGAAGATCTCCGTCACCGGCTGTCCCTTGCGGCTTTTGCGCAAGGAGCCAAACAGCCGATCCAGGTGGGGGTACAGACCCCGGCTCCGCACATAGCGGACAAACAGGCTCAGGCCGGCGCGTCCGGTTAAGGTCTCCGACGTGGGTTGCACGTCATCTATAATCCAGGAAACAGACCCCTCAGAATGACAGGGAAGGATGCTATCGTGGCTCATAGTTGTTTCACCTTTTGGGTTAGGAGCTTTTCGGTAGCGCATCTACCGCTAACTCCTAACCCGTCAGCATCTTAGCTCAAAGGTGTGACATCCCTTGGCCCACCAATCGCTCAATTTAGGCGACAATCTTCTGCTCGTCTCCGTCGCGATAGGAACGGATGAGGAACGGATCCTTGCGGGCCACTACCACGGAACAGGGGTGAGCCTTCCCACGGCGGGGCTGTCCGGGCAACGATCCAGCCAGTTCTTGGCTCTTCCGAAAGGAAAAACCAGCCTCCGAAAGCCCAAGAAGAATCCGGCGCAGGTTCTCCTCTTCCTTGGGAGGGAGAAAGCCGCGCTCGCCGAGGGATTCCTGCCCGTTGTCGGCATGCACCGGTGTCACGACGATCAGCGTCCCTCGCTCGTTCAGAAGCTTCCGCGCGGTCTGGATGACCCCAGAAGTGGACTGGCTCGGATCCCAGGCATACCAAAGAACCCCGTCAAAGGTCCCCTCCTCTTCCTCTGCTGCGTCAATCCGTTCTGCCCATTGGATCTCGCGACGCGGCTCCCTCACCACATTCCAGAACGACTCCCCGGCCGAGCCCACGACCAGGAGTCTCGAGGGAGGCGGCGGCAGGTAGGAATTGAGCGAGCAAGCCATCACTGAGATTCCAGTCCCTCGATCCAGTTTCGAATAGAGGAAAGGCCTTGAGGATCCGGCACCGATACACTCAAAGGAGGCATGGGATAGCTCCCCTCCTCTCGCTTCACCATCTGGTAGAGCAGGCTCGCCTCCGGTTTGCCGGGAACGACCAGAGTCCCTGAATGCCGCAGCGATTCCTTCGAGAGCGTCCGGCGAAGATCGCCTGCGAACCCCAGACCGAATCCCGGCGACAAGACTGCGTCGCTGCTGTGGCAGTGGGCACAATTCCCGTGCAAAAAGCCTAGGACAGCCTCCTCAGACGCTGAAGTAGATGAGATTTCCGGCGCGGAAATTCGATGACTCACCAGCTGCTTTTCCCATAGATCGGCCAACAAGTCATTCGCGTCTGCGACCGGGTTGAGTTGGATCGGTTCGATTCCAAGAACGAACGAGGGGCTCCTGGCATGACAAACTCGACACTGTGCGTTTCCTGGGATCTCGTAGTCGAGACTCCGACCTGGATCTTGATCATCGAGTAGTATCCTGACTACCTGGGGCCGACCATCGCCCAGATCAGCATCGCTTCCGTCCTCCCGCCACGCGTAGACGCCGACCTCCCACCGATCCCGGGTACGCTGAATCACGCGAGTTTCGATGTTCTGACGTGTCCTCCTGTGCTGACGTCGGACTTCGATGCTGAAGTGCTTGAAGATGAGGGTTCCGACAGGAAAACACCAATTGTTCGCGTCTCGGGTATTGATGCGCTCACCCGGCGGCAAGATCATCAAGCGAAACTTGTCGGCCCCATCCTTCCATAGGGGATAGCGGGGCGTATAGATCCACGCTCCCTCAGGGGGTGTCAAGTTGGCTAGATCCCGAAAGACACCCGTCCCCGACAAGGTCGAGGGGAGGGGTGCCTCAGGGTAAGCGAGCAGGTCGACAGGCGCTCGATCAAGGTGTTTGGGGGCCGCGAAGGGTCCTTCGATTCGGTAGATGCTGGTTGAACCCCCGAAGCCGGCTACCATCCATAGGAACCCCTCTGCACCCCTGGCTACGCTGATAATAGGCTCATGGTGATGCAGCAGATGACGATCCGCCAGCATCTGCCCTTCGGCCCCCAGCTTGGCTCCTCGCACCCACCCTTCCAATAGATCCGCGTAGACCAACACCCGATCCAGATATCCGCCATACTTGTCACCTTGATACACCGGCCCCAGAATGATGGCCGCACGATTAAGCGTTCCCGAGGGCAGTGGAAGTCCTTCGGGATCGTCGCGGATAAAGCCGGAATCGGCTTTTCCATATCCATGGAATGGATCGTCGAAACCCAGACATCCATCTCCGGCACAGGGGCCAGACTTCAAAGGCCATCCGAAGTTGACGGGAGTTCGATCCAGATGGAGCCGATTGATTTCCTCCCAGTCCTGGGGCCGATCAGCGCCGACGTCACCGATGAACAAATACCTTCCCGCCCAACTGGTCGTAAACGGATTGCGGAGTCCGGAGGCCACCAGCTCAGGCTCGGCGACCCCGGCTGGATCGAGGCGCAGGATCTTCCCCCAGGGACTCGTGGAGCTCTGCGCTTCATTGTCCTCAATGTTTATCCCTCCAATACCGCCGTCGCCGATGGCCAGATACAGCTTGCCATCGGGGCCGAATGAAGGATTGCCTCCGTTGTGATTGTGTAAGTGTGGCTCGCTGGAAGCGACCTGGGTCTTTTCAGCCGAGAATACCAGCTCGCCCTTCTTCCAGATCCTAGATAGTGCCTCCGGATCCCACGTGAGTCGCCAGAGTTCGACTCCACTCTTCGGTCTGGGGTTGAGATGGACATAGAAGTATCGGTTTTCTTCGAAACCGGGATCAAACGTCAATCCCAGAACTCCCTCATTGTCACGCAAACGCCTCTTGGCAACCTGGGCTCTGCTGTTTGCCGAGTCGACCTGAAACTGACCCCTTATCTCCAACTGGGGGTCGAGCCACACGACGGTTCCGGTATTCATGACCAACAGGCTTTCACCGGAATCGTTGGGGAAGAACTCAAGGTCCGCCGGCAGGACCGCGGGAGGGGCCTGGCTCCAACCGGTGCTCGAGTCGAGCAGGTCCTGTCTTGTGAACCTCTTGATCCTCCTCAGCCGAAAGTCGAGTCCTTCAGGAGGGTTCATGAAATCGTAGTCAGAGACGGCAAGGGCAACTTCGAAACCCGTGCTGGGCTCGCTGAGGCAATCCCCAACATTGGAGGTCTCACGGTCGGCCCGACAACCAAGAAGAAGAAGGTGACCCCCGAGTGCCAGTGACAGCCACAGCGCTCCCCTCCGAACCGCGGCCTGAACGACGTCCGTTTGCTGCCGACCAAGACGCGACGACCCGGCGACCTCGAGGTAGTTGCCACTATTCCGGATTCGCATCGGAGTCACTGCTGTGGCGGAGAAAGTCCAGTAATGTCCGCTGATTCTTGTCGACATCCCGACCCAGAACGAAGCGATAGGACCGCGTGCGGGCAAGCAGCTGAAGACTAGTATAGAGGCGCGAGATGACGATCCTTCGCTTGCCCAGGACGTCCCCGATTCCCCGTTCCAGGATGAACTCCAACCCCTGGTAGACGCCCAGGCCGACAACCAGGTACTTGAGCAGAGCCTTGAACGCTCGGCGGCGTGCCAACGGAGCGATTTCCGAAACCGGCCCCAGGTTCCTCTCTCCAACCAGAAGCAGTGACGGCTCAACGGCTTGACCCACCCGGTCCCGGAAGTGTTCTATATCAATCAGCGTCTGGGGATCCAACTCCATCCGACGAACCGTGCGCAGCTGCTCGGGAGGAAGTCCGGTCTGGTGGCCGGGGCGAACACCGAGCCGCAGGGGAAAAGGTAGAACCCGTCCTCGACGATCGATGAGTGGCGTGTCTTCGCCCAAGAGAAGGAAATCGGGTTGATCCAGGAGTTTCAGCGCCATCGTGCTCTTCCCTCCCCCCGAAGGGAGAAGCAATAGGACACCTTTTCCCTGGTGACTTAAACCCAGGGCGTGGATACGGTGGAGCCCTCGTCTGTCGAGATACTGGCCGACGGTGGAGAGAAAGTAGAGATAGACGATCTCATGTATCAGATCCCGATCGGTGGCATACACGTCACAGGTTTGCCTCCCACGATCGAAAACTGCCAGGGCACGTCCGAAATAGTCGATGTAGGTAATTCCCTCCTTGCGAAAACAAACGTTACGGGGGGGGAATCAAGGAACTGGGGATTGAGGGAAGCTGGTCGTAGGGTGGTGGCACCAGATGCATGCGTACCTGTACCTGGCTCTCCCTGACGGGAATCCGGAAATACGAAAAGTCACGCTCCAGTTCCCGAATCAGAGCACCGCTGACGGATATCGTGAGTCCGTAGAAATCAAAACATGCCACCGCTGAGGAGTCCTTGGGCTGTTGGGAACCTGAGGAGTCAGGATTTGATGACATAGCCAATGTTCAGCGGACGCTCTGACGAGTTCTGTAGGGGTGGCCTCCAGGCCGCCCTTTCTTCTCTTCGAGCCGTTGGCTCGAAAACGGGCGGCCTGGAGGCCACCCCTACGAATGAAGTTTCACCTTAGCGCCGCCTCCGGCACTGCTCACTGTTCACTATCCTAGGTTTAGGTTAGTTCTTTTCTCGCCCCCCAGAGCTTGGCGAAGACCTCGAACTCTTCCTCGGCAGTGGCCACGTGTAGCGGGCTGTCAAAACCGCGACAACCATCTCGCATCAGCAGCCTTCGACTGGTATGGTCACGGACCGCCGAATCGCCGGGTCCCTCCAGATAGCTATTCTGGGTACTCCACATAGAGGACTCTGTCGAGAATTGAACCACCAGGCTCTTACGTGTGAGAGATAAATCGACCGGAGGGGAACCTCCATGGATCAGGGAAGGATGCCAGAGCAGGACATCGCCTCGCGAGCAAGTAAATATATCGGCACTCAGTCCCATTTCCTGGCAGCGATCGCGGTACCAGTCATCAGCCGCCCTGGCTTCACTCTCACTATCATGCCTTAGCTCGAAAGTGAAGTGGCCGGAGCTATACCGATAGTAGGGAAGCCGATGAGAACCCGGGACATAGGTAACGGGTCCGCAGTCTGCACCGATGTCTTCAAGCGCGATCCAAGCCACCAGCAAGTGGTCAGGACGCATCAGATGAGCCGAGTAGACCGAGTCACGGTGGAGCCGCTGTTGACTCCCCCACTCAAAGTAGAGCGATTGCGTGGCAATGGCCGGCTCGCCCAGGATCAGCTCGACGTATTCGAAAATCTGTGGCTGAAGGTAGAGTGAAAGTGCCGCCTCGGAATAAGTGTGAAGGTCGGCGATCCGATAGGAGGGTGAGCGGTGCTCGAGTCTCGCGTCAGAGAAGCGGGTGAGCAAGCCCTGATAGGCGTAGGCGACGTCGTTCGGCCGCTCCCGCCACAGTCTCTCGACGTCGTCATCGATCTGATCGAAGATCTGATCATCCAACACCAGGGAGATTGCCAGATGGCCCTCGTCGTGAAACAGCCTGAGTTTTTCCGCCTGCTCGGCACTGATCTCCTTTCTGGAGATCTTCTCCCGAGTTCGCTCAAGCGCATCATTCTGTTCGATCCAGAGGTCGCTATGCAGAAACCCGTCTTCGTCCAGCAAGGGTTTTCGCTTGCGCAAACGGTTCAACCAGGTCATCGTTCCCTGCCCCTGAGTGCGTGGGTGGATCTCACCCTTCCTTGGGTTCCTGGGGTATCGGCACGATGCTACGGGGCTGCGAATGACTAAGTCAAACTCGCCTGCTTCAAAAACTTCCTCCCTCCGACTCGTCGTGGCGGACACCCTCACCCATCTGTCGATTTGACAATACCCTACCCAGGACTGAGGATTTAGCCGGGGTCATGAAGCCGATAAGAACCCTAGCTGTCTTGTTGAGCCTGCTGCCGATCTTTGTAGTGAGCAGTTACATCACGATTCACGGCCAACCGGTCCCCTACTGGGATGAATGGATCGAACCTCTCAAGAACGCGCTCAAGACCGCGGAAGGGCGCATCACCTTCTCGGATCTCGTCAAGCAATACAACGACAGTAGGCCCTTCTTTACCAATCTGTTAACGGTTGTTTCGGTCTCGGTTACGGGCTGGGATCTAAAGGCTGAGATGTACCTCAACCTGGTGATCGCAGCTTGCACTCTTATCCTGCTACTTTCAATCTACCGACGGCACCATGGCCGCAACGCGATACTTGCAGCCTTGCCTTTCTCTCTGCTGATTTTCTCGCTGGCACAACACCAGAATTGGCTCTGGGCCATCCAGTCGCAATATTTCTTCCTGCTTCTCTTTCTCGTCCTCGCCCTGTGGAGCCTCGACTCCGATACCCTCAAGTGGCCAGGCATCTGCACGGCCTGCTTCCTTTCCCTGGTCGTTGCCTATCCATTTGTAAGCGGTTTCGTCTTCTATTTCATGCTCCTCCTGTCTCTGTTACTAGCTTCGTGGAGTCTGGACAAACAAGGCTCGAGGTGGTTCTCGATCTCCCTGAGCGCTTTCTTTTCGCTCTGTGCGACCTATTCCTACGCCAATGGGTTTCTGGTGTGGCCGGTGCTCGTACCGGTCCTTTGGATGATGGGTTACCGGAGGAAGAGCTACCTTGTCTTCTGGTCACTTGCCGCAGCAGCGGCCCTGGGATACTACTTTGCGGGCTATCGGTTTCGGGTATTCGAAGAAGGCCTGATGCTCGATCCGGTTCCACTGTTTCGGTTCACTTCAGGCTTCATCGGGAATGGGCTCGCAGCCTACTCTGGTTCATCGGACTATGGGAGTTTCCTGGTTGTCCTGGCGATCGGAGCCTGGGGCCTGATCCTGTTCCTGATGAACCTCCTCTTTCTCCATCGTTTCGGTTGGTCCGCGAAGAGACTATCGGTCTGGGCCGGTCTTGCGACATTCGTAGTAGCCTCAGGATTGCTGATTGCCCTGGGACGCACCTCTTCTTACACAGTGGGGAGTTCCCTGGCCGCTCGATACGCCACGCTCTCCTCCTCGTTCTGGGTGGCACTTGCCGCGCTCAGCATGGGAGCCATTCGAGAAGGTTATCGAAACTGGCGCGCGTCGAAATCGGCACGTGTTTTACTGATCGCGAACCTCATCTCGGCCGTGTTTCTTTCGGCTGTCTTCTTCGAGGCCAGTCTCCGCAGCGCTCAATTGCCTCCCAGGGTCACCGCATCCCATCGCGAATGTCTCCTCTCCGTGCCTGAGACTCGTGATCTATCCTGTCTCAAGGGAGCCCACTCGGCATCTCGCGGTAAGATGCTCTCTTCTCGTGGCAGGTTCGGCAACCGCTTCCGGGCAAGGGTGCTCCGGCAGATCGACCAGATGCAGCAGTATCGGCTGGCAGCCTTCTCAACAGAATAATGCCTGCCAGCCGCTTTTTCGGCTCCTCGTTGAAAAAGCGGTCCACATGGACGAGATTGTGAAGCCGTGGGGTGTCGGCACAAAGTGAGAAAGAAACTAAAAAGTATGATCCGAGATCTTCTCCGGAGACGCGGCTATTTGCTGGTAGAGGAAAGCGATCCGTGGCTTTCCTTCCACGCTAACAACTACCTGCGGCACAATGCCAGACGACTGGAACATCTCGCCAGTCTCGGGATTCCCGTTGCGGGCCGAACCGTTCTGGAGGTCGGGGCTGGACTCGGCGATCACACTCATTACTATCTCGACCGAGGCTGCGGAGTGACGATTACCGACGCTCGGGCCAGTCATCTCGACTATCTAGCCAAGCGGTATCCCAACTGCGATAACCGGCAGCTGGATATGGAAGATCCTACTCTGCCCCTGTCTGTCCGGTTCGATATCATTCATTGCTATGGACTGCTCTATCACCTGAAGAATCCCGGAAAGGCGATACACTTCCTGGCCCAGTATTGCCACGAGATGCTCTTTTTGGAAACTTGCGTCTCGTTCGGTGAGGAGGAAGCAATCAATCCAGTGGATGAAGAAAAGGACAACCCCGTTCTCTCGGTTTCGGGCACTGGATGCCGACCCACGCGCCCTTGGCTCTACAACCGATTGAGAGAGCACTTCGAGTACGTCTATATCCCCAACTCAACCCAATCACGAAGACTATCCTGTGGACTGGGCCTCTCCGGACGATCATTCGGGACTCAGCCGCGCCATCTTCATCGCGTCACGAATCCCCCTCCAGAACCCTCTAATGACACGACAGCTTCTCAACCACCAGACGAGACATGCGTAGCGCGCCCGGTTTCACCAGAAAGTGGAAACTCGTAATCTGTGATCTGCGAACACAGGAAGTTTCAAGGAAACACCGCAGGTGAAGAACGTCGGCTCAGTCGCCGTCAGACTGAACGAGGCATTCTTGAGCTCGAGGCGACCCCGATTGATCGCCGCCTACAGTCTCGCTCGGGAATTCGCCACCTACACGGCGCTGCTGCCGCTACTCCCTTTGCTGCCGCTGGCACGAGGGAGGAAGAAGTTTATTGTTTACTCTCAGCCTAGAACCGGCAGTACGTTGTTGGTCGACCTACTCGACTCGCATCCCGATATCCACTGTGAACGGGAGATACTAGCTTTCACTACCCTGCTCACGAAGCCCTTTCTGCAGGCCCGAAGGTCGCTCCATCCCAGGCAGATCTACGGCTGCAAGATCTCGAACCATCAGCTCGAGCGCCAGGTTTCCCGTTCCTGCATCTCCGCTTTCCTGAAGACGATCCAAGAGGAGGGGTGGAGCATCATTCATCTCCGGAGAGAGAACATCGTGCGACAGGCCCTTTCCCTCTTGCTCGCGGACATGACGAAAGTCCGTCATCTGGAGACCGGGAAAATCAGGTTGCGGGAACAAGTTCGCATCAGTCCGGAAGAGCTGTATAACCGAGTCAAAGAAACTGAGCGCTGGACCCAGCATGATCAGGGGGTGTTTACTGGACTGCCTCATCTCGAGCTTATCTACGAGAGGGATCTTTTGCGGACTGAACAACATCAAATCACCTCGAATCGAGCTTTTGAGTTCTTGGCACTGGCTTCCGCACCCGTGCAAACCCGATTTGTGAAGTTGAGCCCTGACCCGCTCTCCGAACTGGTGGCCAACCTGCCAGAACTGAAGGAGCGGTTCAAGTGCACAGAATATGCCTCTTTTTTTCAGCGTATTGCCTGAGGATCGGAGCCGGATCGAATCATGGTGAGAGCAGTCATTTCTGGAAGAGGACGTATCGGCTCCCACATGCTCGCGACCGCACTCCAACAGCATACCCGGATCTATGCACGCACAGAGGTATTCGGTCTCGTAGGAATGCAGAGGCTGCGCTTTGTTGTTTCAGCCCTGCTCGACAAACCGGAAAAGGAGGTTGGAGAAGACGATATTCTCGGCTATCTAATGGATTACCTTGAGGACCAGGCCAGTCGACACGGCGCCCAGGCTCTCGTCTTCATCTCTCTGTACTACGAACTTCTCTCCGCGCCTTTCACCCAAGCGTTGAGGAGAGCTTTCAGGGAAAGGGACTTTCGCATCATCCATCTAACCCGGCGAAATCTACTGAAAAGACTCATCTCGAGCACCGTAGCCAAAGAAACCGGAGCCTACCTGGCAGGATCTGCCCAATTGAGAGTTCGGCTGGATGCAGAAAGGATCGTCGAAGACATCCAGTTCACGCTCCAGAGTGAGGCGCAGGTCCGAGCGAGGTTCGCAGGCACACCCTGCCTGGACTTGGTGTATGAGGATGTCTGCGCTGATTTTCGTGGGGCTATGCGCCAGATTTGCAAGTTCTTGGAGGTGCCCTATGACGAGGTCCAGCCGGAGACAATGAAACAGGAAAACCGAACCATGCGAGAGGCGATCGTGAATTATGATGAGCTGAAAGCTCGATTCTCAGGCAGTCGGTACGAGAGGCTCTTCGAGGAATGACTTGCCCACCACAAAGAACGGCGTCGAAGAACAGGAACCGTCAGGAGTGAAGAAGCCGCTGATAACCTGTATCGTCCCAGCCTTCAACGGCCAGCGGTACCTGCGCGAGGCGATTGACAGCATTCTGGCGCAGACCTATCGATCTCTTGAACTCGTGGTTGTCGATGATGGCTCCACTGACGGAACAAGGAAGGTCGCCGAAACCTACGGCGAAAAGGTGCGCTACCTTTATCAAACCAATGAGGGGCCCGCGGCAGCGCGCAATCGAGGCGTTCTCTCAGCAAGGGGGAGCTTCGTAGCCTTTCTCGATCAAGACGATCTTTGGCACCCCAAAAAGCTCGAACGGCAGCTGGCCTGTTTCGAAGGCAAGCGGGAGCTCGATCTGTGCGTCGCCCATGTCAGGAACTTCCAGGATGGACTGTCCACTCTGGAGGAGCAGACGGAAGGACCTCAACAGTCACCATCTCTACCGGGCTATGTCACCGGGACCCTGTTGGCCCGGCTTGAGTTGTTTCGAATTGTAGGGGAATTCAATCCCAAGCTCTCATTCGGGGACGCTCAGGATTGGTTCCTGCACGCAGCAGAACAGGGAGCCACGATGATGTTGCTGCCGCAAGTCCTCTTGTTCCGTCGTCTTCACCAAGCCAATCTCAGCCTACTGCAAGACGTGGCTAGCCGCGAGGAATTTCTCGAGACCATCAAACGCTCGCTAGACCGGCGGCGGCGAAAAGGACAGGCAGTCACCCCAACCTACTCATTTCCAGAACCGGAGCCTTCGCATGCTGGGGAGGACCCCGATGAGTGAGCAGTGAGCAGTGAGCAAGCGTTCTTCTGCTTTCATCTGGGAGCCCCCTATTCACTACTGACAGTACTCAACACTCTTCTGCCAGGTCCCGCTCACTACTGTTCACTGCTCAGTGCTCACTGCTCACTCTTCTCGGCGTCGCTCTCTTTGTTTTCGTGTCTTTCTAAACCGCACTAGCAATTCCAGATCCGCTTTGGCCGTCGACACGTGCAGGGGGCTGTCAAAGCCCTGGCAGCCATCACGTGTCAGCAGGCGTTGACTTGTGGGATGCCGCAGCTTCTGGTCTCCAGCTGTCGATCTGTAGGTGTTCTGGGTTCCGGGCATCGTCGATCGCGTGGAGAAGTGCACGACAAAGCTCTTCCGCGTAAGGGAAGCGTCCTTCGGCTCCTTCCCTCCGTGCAAGAGGGAGTGGTGCCAAATCAGGACATCTCCTCTTCGGCAAATGAACTCTTCTCTACGCAGCTTCGCTTCCCGACAACGCTGGCGATCCCAGGCTTCTGCCCGCCGAGCCTCTGCGTCGCCATCCCCGGAATGGTCGAACGCGAACTGGCCTGCACTATTCAGATAATAGGGCAGGCGGTGAGAGCCGGGCATGAAAACGAGGGGTCCGGAGTCCGGCTTTACATCTTCGAGTGCAATCCAGGCTGCCAGCAGATGGCTAGCACGAGTCATGTGCACGTAGGCAGGATCGCGGTGGAGGTGCTGCTGACTTCCCCACTCGAAGTACAGGGATTGAGTCGCCACCGCAGCCTCACCGAAAATCAGTTCGACGTAATCAAAGATCTGCCGCTGCAGATATAGCGTGAGAGCCGGCTCCGAGTGGGTTTGCAGGTCGGCAATCCTGTAGGTCGGCTTGCGGTGTTCACTGCTCGCCTCCGAAAACGGGGTCAGAAGACCCTGGTAGGCATAGGCCACGTCCTGGGGACGGTCGTGCCACAATCTCTCTACGTCGTTATCGATCTGGTCACAAAATTTTTCATCGAGGTCCAGCGAGAATGTCAGGTAGCCTCGATCGACGAAGTGCTGCAGCTTCTCTGCCTGCTCGGCACTAATCTCCCTCTTTGCTAGTTTTTCTTCGATCCTGCGAGCGGCATCGGGCTGATCCACCCACAGATCGCTGACCAACATTCCCTTCCCATCCAATAGCCGTGTCTGCCGCGACAAGATGATCCTACCTTTTGTATTTTCTAGACCGGGTGTCAAAGGGGAAGTCGTCTGCACAGGACGAGGTCCTGATCATTGTTGATTCCCCCTTTTATGATTTCTTCAACTTCAAAGATCTCGCCCCAGCGAGCACGAATATACTGCTCCGCATGGTAAGAAGTCTCGAAGGGTTCGCGACATCCCTTTTCGTCGGTTGTTGACCGGGAATAAAAGCCGGCTTCCCGAAAATGCTCCTTGAACTCCCTCGGAGCCTCATCAAAGAATTCTCCCCCGTGAACTGACAAAAGCAAATAGCTGCCCGGCTTCGTCACGCGTTTCAGCTCTTCAAGCCAGCAGAATTGTAACGCTTCGGATAGATGGGTGAACACCGAGATGGAATACACAAGGTCGAAGAACTGCTCTTCGAAGGGAAGCGGAGGTGCGGCGCCGTTGCCGACAAAATGTCCCCTCGAGGATAAGTGGTCTTGACACCATGAAAGTGCTTCCTCATCGGTATCCGTGCCGTAGAAGGTGACAGATGGGTAGAATCGCCGCAACCAATACAGAACCCGTCCGCAGCCGCAGCCGAAATCAAGAATTCGACTCCGCTTTGGAATTCTGATCCGTTCTAACCGAATCGCCCTTTCCAGATTAAAGGCGATCACCTTGCCCACGTAGTGGAAACTCGCCAGATCGTCAGAGCCATGCACCCTGATTCGAAGATAGGCTGGGGGTGTGAAGCTCGGCAACCTCCTCAATCCCATCAATTCGTCGTGACCTCCGGGCTGTCCAGTCCTGCAGAATGCTATGAGAGCCCATGAGAATAAATCAACTACGCTAGGCTGAAACTTCAATTGGAATCTCCCCCGTCCAGGACACCGATCAATGCGAAAACCATGGAAGCCTGAAGCTCGAGCGAGGGGTTGGGTACCTGCTGCTATCTCCACTCTCGCTGGGGCGGCTTTCGGCGTGATAGCATTACCGCCGTCCGCTTCGACGCAGGAGGTCTCGGCTCGATTCAATGCAAACAACTGATCCAGAAGGGAGTAAGCCAATTTCTCCCCCTCCCCTCAGCGTCTGCGTCCCCACATTCAATGGAGAGGAGTACCTCGCCGAAGCGGTCCAAAGCATCCTATCCCAGAGCTTCACTGACTTTGAGCTGTTGATCGTGGACGACCGCTCGACCGACTCTACTTGGGATATAATCCGGTCGTTCTCCGACCCGCGGCTTAGCAGCTACCGAAACAAGGAGCGGCTAGGTCTTTCCGCCAACTGGAACCGCTGCCTGTCTCTGGCTCGAGGCGAGTACTTCTGCCTCTTCCACCAGGATGATGTCATGTTCCCGGACAACCTGGCCCGGAAAGTAGCGGTTCTCGATGAGCACCCGACGGTGAGCCTGGCGCATTCCGCCATAGAATTCATCGTCGAATCTTCTGCTCCAACCATCCCTGCCGAATGGGTGGAGACGCACTCAGAAGATTTCATTGCCGAGGGACGCCAATACTTCTACAAGCTTCAATTCCAGGGCACCTGCATCTGCGCGCCAGCGGTCGTGACTCGCCGCGAAACCCTGGTTGCCCTGGGAGGCTTCGATGAAGAATTGGGTTGTGCCTGCGACTACGAGATGTGGCTGAAACTCTGTGTCGAAGGAGGGGTTGCCTTCCTCAGTCAGCCACTCGTTCGATATCGCTGGCATGGGAAGAACACAAGCCACGAATACCGTTTTGAGAATGGAGTCGAGGAGCTACTCACAGCGAGTCGCAGAGGAGAAGAGTACTACCTCCAACGGACCGGACGCCGGGAAGAGGCCGAGATTCTCGAAGAAGCGAGAAAGTCGCTCGCGGGTCTGAGGCGGTGGGCGATCGCGCTTGATCGGGGCAGGATCTGGATCGAAGAACAGTGGAAGGGCTCACGACAACTGATCACTGAGCAGAGAGCCTGGATCGGCAAGCTGGAGCAAAGCCTGCAACAAGAGCTGAGCCGGCGTAAAGCACTGGAAAGGGAAAAGGCACGCCTGGAAGAACAACTGCCAGGATACCAAGAAAGTGCCGAACCTTGAGCGAGGAAAGGATAAGATTTGACGCCAAATCAGCTCAGACTTCTCAGCAGGGTGAGCACTGGAATCCTGGCAGCCGCTCTGCTCCTGGGCGTGGCTTTGCGACTGCGCTTGTACTTGATGGACCGTCCCTTCTGGGGCGACCCAGCGTCACTTGCGCTCAACCTCGTCGACAGGGGTTATTTCGAGCTCCTGTACCGGTTGGAGCTAGGCCAAGCCGCTCCAATCGGATTTCTTTTCGTTTCAAAGTGTGTGAGCTCCGTTTTCGACTACAAGGAGCTCTCGCTCATGGTCTTTCCCCTGGCCCTCAGTCTGGGAGCGCTAGTCCTCTTCCTGAGGCTCAGCTCCAGCTGCGTGGGGAACCTTAAGGCTCCGCTGGCATATGTTCCGTTCGCAACCTCTACCACGGCCATCTACTACGCAGCTGAATTCAAACAGTACTCCGCAGATCTCTTCTTCTCCAGCCTGACTCTTGCAGCTGCACTGAGCTGCCTTTCTAGTAACTTCAAGAAATCATCTCTCATCCTGTTCGCGCTCAACGGGATTATCGCCGTATGGTTTTCACATGCCGCAATCATTGTGATCGCGGGGTCGGGGATCGCGCTCCTCCTGCATGCGGTCTTCGGCAAGGACAGAAGAGCCACCAAAGCACTTGTTTTGGTTGGTGCGGGAATTCTCTCTCATTTCCTCATTCTCTTTTTCTTTCAAATCTGGCCTTCCCTGCATCCCTACGTGTTTCGCCAGGAATGGCATCAAGTTGGCTTTGCACCTTTTCCTCCCATCTCAGGCGAAGACCTGAGATGGTACGTCACCACCTTAACCAGATTCTTCAGCTTTCCGCTCGGCTTCGAGGGTGCGGTGGCGGTTCCTTTGCTGGGACTCGTATTGGGTGTCGTCCCCTTTCAGGCAACTCGCGCTGAGGCGACGAAGACCCAGATCTGTCTCTTCCCGCTGCTACTTCTGTTCCTCCTGTCCTGCTCCCGGCTGTACCCGATCACCCCTGGGGAACAAGAGGTCGCTTCGCGCCTCGTGCTGTTCACCCTGCCCCCCACGTTGATTCTGATTGCGAGAGGTATCGGGTTCCTGGCCTGCCCCAGCCGTAAGGTCAGTGTCTTTCTCCTGTTGTCGCTGTTCTTGTTTTTTCCCTCCGTCGGGCGAGCTCTGAGTTGGCCTCAGGTCAACCGCCAGGACATGCGTTCTCTGGTTCGGTATCTGGCAGATCATCACGAGGAAGGAGACCAGATCTATGTGCCCTTCGCATCGATGCCGGCATTCCGCTACTACACCAGAAAGCGACCTCTCGATTTCGTACGCGCCCCTTCTCCCTCGCGTAGACCTGCCGCTTTCGAAAGAGACCTCCGCCGATTTTCCGCCAAGCGACGGGTTTGGCTGATCGTGAGCAATGACTTCAACGGGGAGGGTGCGCAGATCATGCGCAGATTGGAACATCTGGCAGAAAGCGTAGAGGCAAAAGATTTCTCCGGTGCTAGGCTCGCTCTGCACCACATGCTCGTGATCCCACAGCCCCCAGGTCCATGATTTCAAACGATAGCCGAGCCGAACAAGGGCTTGCCTAATTCTGAACGATACGGTAAGTACCTATTGCAGAGGTACACATAGGTCGAGCCAGGCTGGGTCGGCCCTCGTGCAGGATTTGCAGGGAGGTCTTTCTATGTTGACACCCCGTCACCGGCTGCGCCCGGTAAGAGACGAAATCGCTGCCAAGGTCATCGAAGGCGAAGCGATCATCATGAACCTGACGGACAAGGTCTACTACGATCTGGAGAAAGTGGGAGGCTTTGTCTGGGAACTGATTGAGGCGGGTTTGACGCTGGGGGAGATGATCGAGGCAATCGCCTCACGCTACGATGTCTCAGCAGAGCAGGCTCGGAAAGACATGGATCTTCTGATCGAGGCGCTACTCCGAGAAAAACTGGTCACGGCTCTTCCACCCTGGGAGAACCCTGACCTCGACCAGAAGCAAAAAGAGCCTTACGAAGCGCCTGAGCTCAACGTGTATAGGGACATGGGCGATCTCCTGGCCCTCGACCCTCCGACACCTTGGTTCCAAGATCCCCCCTGGAAAGATCCCGATACCTAAACGCCCAGCCTGGATGTTCAACCAAATCTTCCTCGGATGGGGGCATAAGTGGATCTATGACCTCGAGGAACTCAAGTTCGTTGTAGGCCTCGCAGGTTTTAATCCTGGGCAACTGACAGAGCAGAGTTTTGGATAAGGAAGAGTGCCTGAACTGTTCTCCATGGGACATGCCGGTCCGAAGTGACAAGAGCCTCTACATTGAGGTCGGGCGCTAGTGTTCAAGAGGAGCCGCGGGAATGTGCTCGTGAGACTCTCCCCGGTGGTGAAAACCCTCTAACCTCCCGGGAGTCTCAATGCCAGTCGTAGCAAGGCGGCTCAAACGCATGAGGCTTGACATTGCGCATCTGGTAGTCCTCGCACTGAGTCTCCTACCTATCCTGCTGGTGGGCAGCTACATAGCGGTTCACGGCCAGCCGGTTCCCTGTATGGATGAATGGATCGAGCCGCTTCAGAATGCGGTGAAGACAGCAGAGGGGAGAATCACCCTTTCTGACCTGGGGGAACAGTACAACGACAGTCGGTTGCTCTTTTCGAATCTGCTCACGGTCGCCTCCGTCTGGTTGACTGACTGGAATCTGAAGGCCGAGATGTATTTCAATATGGCGCTAGCCACCTGCACACTTCTGCTGCTCTTCGTAATCTACCGTCGTCACCAGGATGAAGACTCGGTTTTCGCAGTGCTTCCCTTCTCAATGTTGATTTTCTCCCTCGCCCAGCACACGAGCTGGCGCTGGGCTATGCAATCGCACCACTTCTTTCTCATCTTCTTCGTGGTGCTCACTTTGGCTTGTCTTGAAGGGAAAAGCCCCAAATGGCCTTCGATTTGCCTTTCAGCCTTTTTCTCACTCTGCGCTACCTTTTCATTCGGGAACGGAATTCTGGTCTGGTTGGTGATCGTACCGATTCTGTGGATGCTCAACTACCGCCAGAGGGGATACTTCCTCTTCTGGCTGATAGCTGCTTCAATGACCCTGGGTTTGTATTTCTTCCGCTATCGGTTTCAGGTTACAGTCGAGAATGCTTTCCTTGACCCTCTCTCTTTGCTTCAATTCACCATGGCGTTCCTGGGTAACGCGCTGATAGCACATCGAGGTCCATGGGACTATACGCAGTTTCTTGTCATCGTAGGCATCGGTGGGTTCGGTCTTCTCTTATTCGTGCTGAACCTGCGCTATCTTGGACGCCGTTGGCCCTCCTCAAGGCTAGCGTTCTGGGTAGGACTTGGAGGATTCGTTGTAGTTTCTGGGCTTCTGATCGGGTTGGGCCGTGGCACTCGTTTCGGACTGGAAGGCTCTCTGGCAGGTCGCTACATCACTCTATCTTCCGTCTTCTGGCTGGCCTTCGCGGCCATTGCCATGGGGTTGGTTCAAGAAGCTCGGCAACACTGGTCCAGATCAAGATCATCTCGAGTGTTGTTGGTCATGAATCTCGGCGCCGGAGTGCTTTTTACCACGCTTCTGCTCCGTACCAACATCCGGTGTGCGAAAATTCCTTCTCCGGTAACCCAACAACATCGAGAATGTCTCCTGGCTATTCCGCAGACCCGAGACATATCCTGCCTGGAGGGCGCTCATCCGTCGACTGGGGATGGGTTGCTCACTTCTCGAAGCAGCTTCGGCCTTCGTTACCGAGCACAGCTTCTCAGGCAGGTTGACAGTATGCAGCGGTACCGGCTAGGTGTCTTCTCGACGAACTGAAGGGGCAGTAAGTGTTGCCTACCGACCGCAGAGCAGACCTGGCTTCTTCGTGCCTGTCTCCATTCAGGCCAAGCAGGAGGCGAAGCATGGGGAGCATGGCTGGAACACGTAGGCGGTCCTGACAAGATTCTCGGCCCTGCAACCCGCGGCGTGCGTTGGCTCTTCCCGCTGCTATCTACCGCGCTACGGCACAACGAAATCAACGTGGAAAAGCCAGTCTTCGCCGGACTGCGAGCCGGCTATCTGGCTGAGGAACTTCGAAATAAGACCTACTGGAGCGTCTTCCGAAACATCCTTACGGAGCTGACACAAGACAACATCCCCGCCATCGTCCTCAAAGGCGCCGCAC
The DNA here is from genome assembly GCA_965219005.1 of Acidobacteriota bacterium. GTDB lineage: Bacteria > Acidobacteriota > UBA6911 > RPQK01 > JAJDTT01 > CAUZIZ01. Next base: position 3,674,454 of record CBDCMS010000004.1, read on the forward strand.
TGGCCCAGACGGTCTATCCAGACCCGGCTATGCGGCACTGCCACGACATTGACCTACTGCTGAGATCAGAGGATCTCCCCCAGGCACAGGACTTACTTCTTTCTGCCGGATTAGTGCGGTCGAGGAGTGATCTCCTGCACGGAGATCGACACCTGGTCTTTCGACATCGATCACATTTGCCACTCGAACTTCACAGCCATCCCTTCCTCCTCCCTCGGTATTCCATAGGTGACACGGAGGTCTGGGACAGGGCACAGAAACAGAACATCGCGGGCGTTTCAACTTCCGTCTTATCGCCCTCCGATCACCTTCTTCACATCACGCTTCACGCCTTTTGCAGCCAGAGCCGCAGCTCGCTGAGGTGGATTTGCGACGCCTGGTTTCTATTGCAGAGAACACCCCATTTCGATTGGGACGAAGTCGTGGACCGTGCCCGTTCCCACTCGGTGGCACTGCCGGCACTCACGATGCTCGACTATCTTGCCCGGAAGATCAGCGCTCCAATCCCAGGCCAGTTCTTGACCCAGTTGCTGGTGGCCTCCTTAAAAGAACCCTCCCGCTTGGACTACTTGCGAAAAACCGAGGAGCATACCAGGAGTCTCAAACTTCAAAAGCCAGCCCAGCACTTTTTGAACAAGCCTGGAATCAAGAGGCTGCTGGAAGGCTATCCTCTCGTTCTATTGTGCCGACTCGACGCGAGACCGCGAGCGCATTCAGCGTTCAAACGTGCTTATCGGTGGATTGTCTACCTCGTCACTGGAGTCTTGAAACGGGTGGAAGGGGTCGAGGAAATCTATCTGCGACGAGGATTGGCCAAGGACCAGTTCATGCCTTTTCTGAGCGACATTGACTTAACCATTATCGTCGCCGACAGTAGCACTCGACAAAGGGTCCAAACAATCCTGAGGCGACTGCATTTGATATTCCCGCTTCTGGATCGGACCTCTCAGGTGACCTCATCCGCTGAGTTCCCCTCCCACACTGACCCTCGCAACCTGGGGGAGAACAGGCTCACCCTCTACCGAATGCTTGAAGCAAAGCCTACCTGGCGGCTTCTCTACTCCAGGAACAATGAATGTATTCTGAATAGATTACCAACCCTCGAAGGACGACAGGTTATTGTCTGCGTGCTGTCGGAGATTTTTTATTGGCACCACCTCGTGATCCGACACTACACCGACTATCGGCGCTTTCGTGCCGATCGGGAGTTGAATCTGTTTCAGCAGAAGCGACTCTGTTGGCTCTTCATGAAGGCTGCCAACGAGCTCACGAATCTTCTGACTGGACTCTCCGAAGAAGATCGTTTGCTCTTTGATCACCGGAGCATTATTCAAGCAGCACTTCGTCGGGAGGGAGATGATCGGTGGATCCGCTTATTTCGCGACCACGAATCAATCCTGGACAACCGATTTGATTGGTCCCAGGCGAAGTCGTTCCTTGCTGAATCGTTCGCCTATCTTTCCGAGCTCTACGCCTACTTCTTCGACGCTCTAAAGGCCCGGTTCGAGGAAGACGACGGATTCGTTCGCTGGTGTCAACAGAACTGTTTTCTGCCACGAAGAGAATACCTCCCCGGATTCCACACCTTAGACCTGAATCGCCTGAAGCCGTTCGACCCTGGTTCGAAGAAGGGGCTGTCGGCGGCCTTCGTCGCAACTCGCGCGGTTGGCAATATCGATCGGGCAAAGGCCTTGTTGATCCTGGTCGAAGAAACCCTGAATGCGGCAACCAGCGAAACGATTAGTGGCGCCATCGAGGAGGTTCAACAGCAACTTGAGCGGCAGCGCATCGAGCCTTCTGAACTCCAGCTTAATCTGGTGGATCGATTCGGCTTCCTCTGCTTCGGAGCGCCCAAAGGGGAAGGGGCAGAGGTCAAGTGTCTCTTCCAGAGATATGCTACCTATACTCCATCCCTGTATAGCCTTCTGGTGAATCCCGTTTCCTTGGAGCATGCTCGGCGGACACTTCGCGGTTTTTCAAGACCGGTCGTCGAGAGTCTGGAGAAAGGGAATTCAGGGGGACCAGGCAAAGCGCTCAACCCAGAGCAATCATTCCAGTCCGGGAGCTGAGCGCTCATACGTCCCCATATTTATCAGCCCAACTGTGGCACTGGAATCCGAGCATAAACCGTGTCGACGGCCAAAGCGTGGCCCAGAGGGTTCCAGTGAGTATCCCCCAACCACCAGAGTAACTTCCCGGATCGGTCGTAGAGCTGCCTCCCTGCCTCTTCAAAAACGGGTCCCAGGTCGAGATAGCGGAATCCCTGGTGGCGCGCCAGATCCTCGATTGCCTGGGAAAACCCCGAACGAAAAGCTGTTTCTGGCTTCTCGTTCAACACCCAGGAATAGACTTCGCTCTTGGGTGGGATCAGGATCACTGCCACCTCAATCTGCTGTTCGCCAGCGAGGCGTCCCATCTCCTTGAAGGCTCTTTGAAGCCGAGCGTAGTTCGGGTGCTCGATAACTTCTGTCAGCGTACGGTCCTTGGCCTCCAGGTATCCTCGGTGGAACAAGAGGGTCTTCCCTCCGAGCTGCCTTCGAATTACTCGAGTAGGCGATGCTTCAAATCTGGCAACGCCCTTACGGACCGCATACCTCAGCGGTGATCTCTTGGCAAAGACGTTATTCCACCGTAGCCACGCCGGAATCCGATGAGCTTGCACCTCCAACCGAGAGTCGACAAGAGCATCGGGAGGGATCCGTTGGCCCCAGCGAGCTCCTTGTCCCCGAGAACAGGACCCACAACACCAGGCGCCCACGCCCTTCCAGCCTCGGCCACTGCTGCCTCAAGGTAAACACTTCCTGCATTGGGTTTGCACCTCCAACCGAGAGGTTGTAGGTACTCAGTCCGAACCTCTCCTCGAAGAGGGTCGTCCAGGTCGCCTCTTGCGGCACCGCACCTACCCCAAATGAGTCTCCGAGGACAATGAGGTCGAGTTTCCTTCGTGGATCTTGAGGCTTGTTGCGGAACCCGAAGGCGTCGGTCTGGAAGGACATCTCCCAGGCCGGTTCGACCTCGATTCCACTGATTCGTTCCAGGCTTCCCCGCACTTCTAAAACGGCTTTCAGGTTACTTCGATATCTGTAGAGATCGGGCAGATCCGCAACACAAAGGGGCCTCAGGGGACTTCCGTAGTCCAGCAGCCGGAGCAGGCAGTCAACGGCGGATACCACCAAACAGGCGACCACCAGCGCCATCAGACTCCGCTGGATGAACTCGTACCTCCGTCCAAGGAGCAGGTAGACCGAGATCAAGGCACCAGAATCAGATAGGCACAGGCGAGGCCAGCAACCCAATCACCACGATTCAGAATGTCGAAGTCACCGAGGAACACCCAGGGACTGGCGTAGCCCAACCACGCTACAGCCGAAGGAATCAATCGCGAGGACCCAGGCTCGACGCTGAACCGATCCTCGTGCCTCTCAATGTAATGCTTCGTAGAGAACCTCCCCAATCTTTCCCGCAACGATCTCATATCCTTGGGCATTCAAGTGACAGCAGGAATCGACATAGAGTCCCTCATCATTGTTCTCAAACAGCATGCTGAGATCGCAAAACCTGACCCCTCGGTCTTTGAGTCTCTTGCCGGCCTCGACCAGCCGAGGATATCCCTTTTCCACTCCCTTCTTGTAGGGATGGCTCTCTGAATAGGCCACCTTTCGTTCGTCTTCTGTCAGGATCTTCGAACCTCGGACATACTGGTTGGGTTGGAGAAAATGAAAATACTCGATCTGATTGGCTAGGCTCAGCTTGTGCATCTGCACAGATTGCCGGGCACTCTAGTGAAGCTCAGGCCACTCGCCGACAGTTCCGTACCCAGATAAACCAGTGTCGTGGAGGATGGCGCAAAAGACGATTCTCTTCCTGACACCGATCCGTGTTCGCTGCATTTGCACGAGTATAGGTGATCCTCGGCCCCTCAGCGTAGAAGTCGTGTCAGTCGAACTTCTTCGCAGCTACGCGCATCCGGGAAATCTGGGCCAAGGCCTCTTCTCCCCGCCGCCTGCGCTCATGTCCTGCAAAGAACGACTGCAGACGGGCGATCGTCTCCCTGGCCTTGTCGTCAGCTAAACCATCAGCCCAGGCTTGGCGGAGTCCGGCTACATAGTGGTACTTCAGGACCTCCTCCCACAGGGCCTCCAGTCTCAAGGGCAGGGGGAGCAGGATCTGGGCCAGAAGCCTCTGGGCTACATGCCTGAATCGCGGAGGCAGCTTAGGAGGTCCCTCCGGACCGAGCCCCAGAAAGTTTGCCAGCTCGGGGTGTCTTTGACAGAACAGAATCGCAGAGTACCCTGCCTGCCACTGCCGCTCACAGTACCGCTTTACTCCGGTGGGGTGGGAGTGCGCTACCTCGGCGCCGCGGCAATAGAGGATCCGCAGTCCGCGACCTTTGAGGCGATAGCCCAGCTCGATGTCTTCCCAGGCCGGATACGGGAAAGTGGTGTCAAATGGGTGTTCCAGTAAAAGCCGCCGGCCGATCGACAGGTTGGAGGAATAGAAGAAATTGAAGGGGACGTTGTCGGCATCTTCGATCAGGGCGTAGCCGAACTGCGGCCCGTATTCGTTGAGGTAGTGGATGAAAGCGGTCACCCGTATCCGAGGGTGCCAACCGGTATAGCCTACGACGGCAACCGTTTCGTCTGCCTTCTTCGCTTGATGCTGGGCGGCCAGGTGAGATGCAAGCCACCGGGACGAGGGGACCGTGTCATCCCCCAGAAACGCCACCCAACGACCGACTGCCGTCTCAACGCCCCGATTGCGAGCCGCGGCAGGACCCGAATGAGACTGGGGCACAACTCTGGTGGGAACACTCGGCGTCCGCTGCTCGAGCCACTCCCGGGTGCCATCCGTAGAACCATCATCAATGATGATCACCTCGAAGTCGGGGACGCCGACCTGCCCCTCGACCGCCCTCACCACTTCAGGAAGAGTATCGACGCGATTGTAGGTTGGAATGACGACTGACAGGGCTGGTACTGGACTCAAGATGGTCCCATCAGGGCCGCTGTTTCTGAAAGATGAATGCATGGTTCTCGAAATTTTCGAGATCGCCAAACCGACCGTAATTTCTGTGGTACACCAGAGAGAAGCCCAGCCCTTCGACCGTCTCAATCAGATCGCGGTTGGTAATACCCCACTGCCAGATATAGTGGACGTCTTTCCATTTTCGCTGATATCGGGGATGAAGGTCGTGGACAAGGTTGATGGATTCGATGAGGCGTCTAGCCAGAGGATGCTTCTTTCCCCATGGAACGTTTGCAAAATAGGCTTCCAACCCCAGATCGAGGAGCCGGATCGTCTTCTTCGAGGCGAGGAACTGAGGGTTATAGATGACGAAGCTGTCTGTTTTCGAAGCATACAACGCCAGGATCTCGTCCCAGTCCGGTTGGACCTGGTGCAGGAGGACATCGAAGAGAAAGAGCGTTCCGACACGCGGTATCTGGTCACACACCAAAGGGTCACCGAAGTTACCCGTGATAAGGGTCAGGTTTCCATAGGCCTGACTAGTCCTCCGCACGGCCTCGGTAACGTCCATGTCAACCAGGTAGGCAGACCGGATCGGGTAGGCATCGAGAGCATAAAACGAATAGGCTGCATCGACGCCCCAGATGGCACCCAGGTCAGCAAAGGACCGGGGAGTGGGATCCAACGTCTTGAAGGCCACATCGATCAGGTCCTTCTTCTGTAGATTGAAGTTTGGCGGAAGACCCTCTTTTCGAGAGCGTAACGATCTTGCCAGAGACGCAAGACCCTCCGATTCCTCGCTCATTTCTTTCCTCACCCGGAGACGAGGGTTTTTCGCCACCTCATTGGAAACACTCGCGGCCTCCCTCTGTCCAATCCAGACAACGACCTGTCTTTGGTCCGATTATACGCGAGCTGATCGTCGACGCTGCGAAGTTATTCTTCGCATGAACCCTTAGAGGCGATCCTTGTCTCTGATATCATCCCTACCCTTTGGTGAAACGAAGGGAAGCCGAATCAAAGCTCGAGACGGATCCACAGTCCGGGGGCCGGAGGGTATCGCCTGCCGCTCTTGGCCTTGCAGCGGGCATTCTGGCCGCCTGCTGTGAAGTGGCGGCCAGCAGACTGGGTAGGCCTTCTGGTTTAGGGGAAGTGGGAAGTATCGCTGTTGTGCTACTGACTTCGGCTGGTCTGATGGCATCCTGCTGCGTCGCGCTCCAGTTGGCGGCACAACCCCTTTTCCGCCGAGCTGGGACCCTTGCAGATGGTCGGGTTGAATCTCTCCTTTGCGGGTTTCCTGGTACTCCTTCCGGCCCTGATCACAACCTGGAGACTCAGCTACTTCTCCCCTGAACCCTTGCCCTGGACTCAGTTCGCTGCCGCCGCCACCCTCTGCTCCTGGGCGCTGGCGTCCGTGTTTCTGACGGTTCAGTGGGTCAAGAGCGCGAGGGTCAACTTCGTCTTCTCCTTCGTGGCTCCGTGGTTTGGTTTGGCGGCCCTTATGGCCGTCTGGCTGCCCGGCTTTCAATCAGCCGAGGCGAGGTCTGCGCTGACGATGGCCAACCTTGCCGGGCTGGCTCTGTTGGGTGCGGGACTCTGCTACCTCGGCCGCGAGGCCTCCAAACTGCCTTACTCTTCGGGGAAACTGATCGGGTTCTCGACGATCGCGTTCCTCTTGCTCGTCGCCGCCCCTCTTACCCTCCAGATCGGTTCCCCAGAGGGACCCGTTCAGAATCAAGCAGGGCCAATTCGGCACGTGTTCTTGATCGTCATCGACACCCTCCGCGCCGACTCGCTTTCGGTCTACAATCCCGCAAGAGACACCCCCTCGTTCGCCCGATTGGCTGCTGACTCGATGGTATTCGAGCGAGCCATCTCGTCCGCTCCCTGGACCAAGCCGTCGATCGTCTCTATCATGACCGGACTGCCTCCGACCGTTCATGGCGTGCTCCGGACCCACAGTCGAGCCATCGATGAACTCCCGATGTTGGCCGAGTATATGAGGGACGCCGGCTACCGAACCAGCGCGCTGGGGATGAATATCATGATTTCGAATCCAGCTCAGGGCTTTTTCCAGGGGTTCGACGAGGTCAACTTCTTCCCCAGGGTTCCCGCTCACAGGTCGGTCGGAGAAAGTGTTCTGGCTGAGGTTGCCCCCCGCCGCTTCGGTGAGTGGTCCGACACTCAACAATTGACAGACTACGCAGTCGATTGGGTGCAGACCCACGCAAATCAACCCTTCTTCTACTGGTTGCACTACTTCGACCCCCACCTACCCTACGAACCTCCCAGAGCCTTGCTTGAGGCACGTAAGCGACCACGAGGCATGGGTTGGAAACAAGAGGACATGGTAGGCATCCGCGTCGGAGAGTTCACCCCGACACTTGAGGAGCGTGCGTGGCTGAGAACCCTCTATGAGGCTGAAGTGCAGCTCGTCGATCAACACCTGGGACGCTTTCTCTCCGAGCTGCACCGGCTTGGAGTCTACGACGACGCGCTGATCGTGCTCACCAGCGACCACGGGGAGGAATTCTGGGAGCATAACGGATTCGAGCATGGCCACACTCTCTACGATGAGCTTCTATGGGTGCCACTGCTTGTAAAGCTTCCACACTCAGCGAACAGGGGTCGCGTAAGACGACAGGTATCTACCCGGCGAATCGCGCCCACGATTCTTGATGCCTGTGAGATCATTCCATCCATCCGCATCCCCGACTCTCCCTCCTTGCTTGAAGCTCCCGCTCAGGATGCGACTGAAGATCCGGCTCCCATTTTCAGTACCGGTATGCTGTACTACGAGGAGAAGATCTCAGTAATCTTCGGAAATACGAAATATATCTCGTCGCTGATGAGCAAGCGGGAAGAGCTCTATGATCTCGTTCAGGATCCCGGCGAGCTGTCGTCGATCGTCACCGAAAACCCTGCGAAGCTGGACCAGGCCCGCACGATCCTGGCCGATCACCGGTCTGACGCCAAGCAGCTGCGGAGAGAACTGTACATCAGAGTTACAAGCAAGAAGCTCAAGTTGCACCCTGACACAATCAAACGACTCAAAGCACTTGGTTATGTGGAGTAGCATGGACGCGCAATCTACACCTACTCTCGGCGGCGCCCGGCTAGGCTGATGTTTCAAGTGCATTGGAGCGCCGTACTAATCTTCCTCGTCCTGTTCTCCCTGGGCTGCTCGGTTTCAGAGCGAAGAACCTCTGAAGAAGAAAGTGTGGATGTCGACAGACTACGTGCCTTGCCTTATGCCGCAGGCTCAGCGGTCAAGAAAAACGCGAGACACGGTGTCATCTATCACGATCGGAAGCGCTCCTTTGCCGGCTACACGCTCTACACCATCCAGAGGCTCAGTATGGCCGAGCTCCTCGACGTTGAGGGTAGAACGGTCAAGAGGTGGAGCTACCAGCCGAGCCGGGCCTGGGAGCGCTGCAGGCTGCTCCCCAACGGTGATGTTCTTGTGGTGGGTGTCCAGCCACAGGCAACGGAGGAAGGGGATGGCAGTGACCCAGAGCAGGGTCTTCGATACCTGCTTCGGCTCGATTGGAATGGCCGACTACTCTGGAAACGCGAGCTCCCCGTGCACCACGACATCCAACCGACCCCGGACGGCAACCTGCTAGCACTCGGTCTGGAAACACGGTTGATGCCCACCGTCGACTCCAGGATTGATGTGCGGGATAATCAGCTGCTGCTGCTGCGGGCAAACGGAACGCTGATCGCAAAACGCTCAATCTTCGACGCGGCGCCGCGGGAACGTTTCCCCCTGCAATTCGTCAAGCCCAGGATAAAGCCGAGAAACATCTGGTATGACATTTTCCACGCCAATTCCATCCACTGGATTCAGCAGGAGACATACGGCTACCAGCATCCCATCTACGAAAAAGGGAACGTGCTCGTCAGCTTTCGTAATCAGGACCGTATCGTGGTCATCAACTTTGAGCGGAATGAAATCATCTGGTCCTGGGGACACTACCAGCTCAGCGGCCCTCATGACGCCCAGATGCTGGACAATGGAAACATCCTGCTCTTCGACAACGGCCTCAGCCGCCAATACTCTCGTGGTCTGGAGTTCGAACCGACCAGCGGCGAGATCGTTTGGCAATACGCCGCCGATCCGCCAACAGAGTTCTTTACGGCGAGCAAAGGCTCGATACAACGCTTGCCCAACGGCAATACGCTCCTCGCTGAGTCGGACAAAGGAAGGGCCATAGAGGTGACCCCCGGGGGCGACGTCGTGTGGGAGTTTCTTTGCCCCCGCCTCCTGGATCCCGGCACCCGAGCAGCCATTGTGCGCGTCAGACGGTATTCCGATTCCTTCATTCAGCCCATCCTTAGTGCTCCGTCCCACAAATACGATGGCCGATCTCTGCGTTCGTCGTCGTCGAAGATGGCCAAGCATCGTCTTCCTCCTCCTGCCTTGATCTCGCCTCACAAGCCCCATCTGCATACATCATCGTATCTATGGGACGGAGCACTTAGCCGAATGGATCAGGGCGGGTGAATCTCAAGGTCTCCTCCGAGCAGCCTCTCCGGAAACTGAAGCCAACCCAGATTCTCACGCTGATCCTCGCGCTGATCCCACCAACCTTCCTGGCGTGGTTCATCCATCGCTTCGGAGTCGATGTGCCCTTCGCCGACCAGTGGAATTTCATCCCTCTTCTCGACCAGGTCTACTCCGGTCGGCTACCCCTCGAACCCCTGATCTCACAACACAACGAGCACCGGCTTCTGTTTCCGAGGATGATCATGTTGGTGCTGGCCTACTGGAGCGACTGGAACACGCGTTGGGAGATGGCAGCCAACCATCTTATTGCCTCCGCCACCTGCCTGGTTCTCCTGCTCCAGGCTCAGCGACCTTTTCAGGACCTCGGCTCTCGCATTCCCAGCGGTCTGGTAATCGGGATCTCCGTAATCATCTTCTCAATAAAACAACACGCCAACTGGCTCTGGGGATGGCAGATCGCAATTTTCCTCAATGTCCTTGCCGTCGTCTCCGGGATCTACTTGCTGAGCCACCGTCCGCTCACGTGGATGCGGTTTCTTGGAGCTATCGCCTGCGCAGTTGTTGCCTCGTTTTCATTCGGTAACGGACTGCTCCTCTGGGGGATCGGGCTGATGATGTTGGCTCTGGTCTGGTTCAAGGATCGCCGGACCTCGATCGCATTTCCGATCTCCTGGCTTCTGGCCGGCAGCCTCCTGACGGGGGTCTACCTGAACGGCTTCCGGGTGCCGTCCCGTCACCCGTCACCCTGGACAGTTCTGGAGCAGCCGATCGAGTACGTTCAGTATATGCTCTCATTCCTCGGAAACCCGATTAGCACCGAATACGCTCTGCTGATGGGCTTCCTTGCGCTGTCCAGCTCGGCTGTATGCTTGTTCCTACTCGTCAAGCGTCATGATGTTCGGACTGAGACGCTGCTTCCACTCATCGCTCTATCCCTATACTCGATCGGGAGTGCCGCCCTCATCGGTACCGGGCGCCTGGGCTTCGGTGTGGAACAGGCCTTACGCTCTCGTTACGTCACGATGGCGAATCTGTGCTGGGTAGCGCTGATTGCCCTGATTGCGCTCCTCGTCAACGTGCGCGGCTCCAGAAGGCAAAGGGGCGAACAGGAGCAGGGGAACATGGCTGAAAAACGAGGAGTTCCTCATCGCCTGGCCCTGGGTGTGGCACTCTCGATCCTGATTGCGATTCTGCTGATCCAAACACAATTGACGTCATCCCAGATCGATGCCCTTTCGTTGCCTGATGTCCACCAGTTCTCCAAGAGGCACCTCGCTTTGACCGCTGCTCGTCAGGAGCTGCTGGTATTGGAGAACGAAGCTCTCCTCAAAACGCTTCGGAGCGATCCCCGCTACCTGAGGTCCCAGATTGGCGTCCTGAAGAGACACGGCTTATCGGTCTTCAGAGTGGAGCCTAGCCCGGCTGAGTAGCGTGGAGCCAGCCGATATCCCGAACTGAAACCCGTTTCGACAGCATCGCCTTCGTCCACCTGGTCCCCAGAGTCGAGCACTCTGGCCCTTTCTGTCGGTCTCGTGCAAGAATGGGTCGGAAAGCAAGTCATGGACCGACCCCTCATCAGCTGCATCGTTCCCGTCTACAATGGTGAGCCCTATCTGGCAGAAGCCCTGGACAGCATTCGACAGCAAACCTATCGGCGGCTTGAGATCATAGTGGTGGACGACGGCTCGACTGACGGCACCGCCCAGGTAATTTCAGGTTATGGTCAGCAGGTTCGGGGTTTGCGCCAGTCCCACTCCGGACCGGGGGCGGCACGCAATCTGGGACTTCGAGAGGCCGGGGGCACCTTGATTGCCTTTCTGGACGCCGATGACCTGTGGCATCCTCAGAAACTGGCCCGTCAACTGGCGTGTTTCGCCTCTCGACCCGGTCTGGCCATGTGTATGACCCACCTTCAGAACTTCTGGATTCCGGGGTTGGAGAAGGCTGCGCAGCGCTTCCGCGACCATCGCTTTGCCAAGCCCCTGCCTGGTTATGCTCCCCAGACTCTGCTGGTCCGACGGTCGCTTTTTGAAACAGTGGGCTACTTCGATCCTGCCTTGCAGCCGGCGGATGATCTGGATTGGTTTCTGAGAGCGGCAGAACAGGGTACGGAGATGGAGCTACTCCCTGAAGTGTTGGTCTATCGCCGAGTGCATCGGGAGAATGTCTCCATGGAGCCGGGCAAAGGCACGATCGGCGCCTCCATGAAAGAGCAGCTGCTCCACGTTCTCAAGGCATCCCTCGACCGCAGGCGGCGGTCTGGCGGGACAAGACAGGACGGGAATCTGTTAGAGCTGAGGAACCTCACACTCTCTTAGGGAGGTCCTCGGGAGAGACTTGATTGACCACCGGCGCGGCCTGTGCTAAAGCTTCGGTCGGGAAGGATCCAACCCAGTCTATGCCCGTGACCATTTCGGTAGTCGTTCCGGTTCATCAGGATGTACCGTCCCTGCATCGATGCTTGGCTCGGTTGCGTGACCTCAGACCGTCTGCCGAGGAGATCATCCTGGTAGCGGACGGCAGGGTGCCGGAGATCGAAAAACTGGCGGCTGCATGCGGTGCCCGCCTGGTGCCACTCCAACGAAGAGGAGGTCCTGCTCGAGCCAGGAACGCTGGAGCCCGAGCAGCTCGAGGCGACATTCTGCTTTTCATCGATGCGGATGTGGCTGTTCCACACGACACCCTCAGGCAGATGTCAACCGCCTTTGAAACAGAGCCCGAATTGGCAGCTGCCTTCGGATCCTACGACGATTCGCCCCCGGAGCCCAATCTGCTCTCACAGTACAAGAACCTGCTGCACCACCACGTGCATCAGAACTCGCAAGACACCGTCTCCAGCTTCTGGGCGGGCTGTGGCGCCATGCGAAGGGATGTCTTTTTAGAAGCCGGAGGATTCGACGAGCGTTACCACCGTCCGGCGATCGAGGACATCGAGCTTGGACATCGGATCTCCCGCTCAGGCCGTCGCTCCCGACTGCTCAAGTCCTTGCAGTGCAAGCATCTCAAACGCTGGAGTTGGGCTTCGCTGCTGCGCTCCGATTTCCGGGACAGAGCCGTTCCCTGGACCCAGCTTTTGCTGCGAGAACGGTGCCTGCCCAACCACCTCAACCTACGGTGGGCCAATCGACTCTGTGTGGTGTTGGTTCTGACGCTACTCCTATGCGCGCCGGCAGCTCTGTGGCGTCCGGCAGCCGCCGGGACCGTGGCCGCCGCCTGTGCTTTGGCTCTAATAGCTCTCGACTGGCGTCTTTGGCGATTCTTCGTTCGGAAGAGGGGCCTTTGGTTCTCGCTGCGCGTCCTCCCTTGGCACTGGTTCCACTACCTCTACAGCGGTTTGGCGTTAGCCTTCGGCGCAGTCCTCTACCTGCTGTCCACCACCAAAGAAGGAACCGTTGGCGGTCTTCCCTATAGCGTCCAGCCGCAAGGAAGGCGGCGATGAACGCCCCAGATTCGGATCGACCCGTCGTCATCGGTGGAGGACCGGCCGGTCTGACGGCCGCGCTTAGATTGGTACAGCAGAATCAATCTCCGCTCGTGATCGAGCAGCACGACAGGCCGGGAGGGCTGGCGCGAACCGAAACCTACCGAGGCTACCGCTTCGACATCGGGGGACACCGCTTCTACACCAAAGTCCACGCCGTCCGCGAGTTGTGGAAGGAGATCCTGGGAGAGGACTTGCGGACTGTTCCTCGGCAATCTCGTATCTATTACCAGGGACGCTTCTACAACTATCCCCTCGAGCCCTTGAATGCCTTGTCCAACCTGGGGATTTGGGAAAGTGTCCGGACGATGTTGAGTTACTTCAAATCCCGACTCTGGCCGCATCCGGACGAGGACACGCTCGAGCAGTGGGTCACGAATCGCTTTGGAGGCAGGCTCTATGAGACGTTCTTCAAGACCTACACTGAGAAGGTCTGGGGTATCCCTTGCGATCGGATCCGGGCCGACTGGGCTGCCCAGCGCATCAAGGGACTATCGCTCAGATCTGCCATCTCCCACGCTCTTTTTGGCCGGGGTGAAGCAGCGTCGTTGATTTCGGAATTCCAGTATCCCCGTCTGGGTCCAGGAATGATGTGGGAGGAGGTCCAACGAAAAATCATCGAGGGCGGCGGTCAGGTGGAACTGGATACCGAGGCCATCGAGCTGACCCGCCACAACAACCAGATCACCAGGATCCTGGCGCATACCAACTCCCACACTACCGAGTTCCGTGGTCGGGACTACATTTCGACCATGCCCTTGAACCTACTGGTGACGCGCATCAATCCACCGCCGCCTTCGGAAGTTCTGGAAGCCGTAGGACGGCTGAGCTACCGAGACTTCATCCTGGTTGGCTTGATCGTGAAGCGCGAGCATGTGTTTCCAGACAATTGGATCTACATCCATGCTCCCGAAGTGCGGGTGGGCCGAATCCAAAACTTCAAGAACTGGAGCCGGGAAATGGTGCCCGATCAGAGTAAGACCAGCCTGGGCATGGAGTACTTCTGCACCCGGGGAGACGTGATCTGGGCCAAATCGGATACCGAACTGATTGAGCTGGCAACCCGCGAGGTGGTCAAACTCGGTCTGGCCCAGGAGCACGAGGTCGAAGACGGCGTGGTGATTCGTCAACCCCAAGCCTATCCAGTCTATTCCGACGACTATCGGCGACAGGTATCTGTGATACGTGCCTATCTCGACTCGATCGACAACCTACAGACAATCGGTCGCAATGGCATGCATCGTTACAACAACCAGGATCACTCGATGATTACCGGCATGGGAGCCGTGCGGAACCTCCAGCGGAGGGGAGCCGTGGACTTGTGGCGGATCAATACCGACCGATCGCATTACGAAGACTTCGCCGCGGGCGATCGACCCCCCGAAGACGAACAGCTTCAGCCTGGCGAGGCGCCGCTCGGCCAGGTGACATGAAGGAGTGTCGCTCCTGACCTGCCACGTTTACGCTGCTCATGGTCAAGTACGTCGCCCTGTTCCTACCCCTTGCCATCCTGTCAATTCTTCCACCGTTCCTCTTCCTGTTCCTCTCTCATCGAGCCAGAAAAGCCCAGGCAGCTGTCGACCATATCTGGTTTGCTTCGACCTCCCTGCTCTGCTCTCTTCTGATGCTCTTCCTCGACTGGAAAGCGGGCTCCTCGGAATCCTTTCTCTACCTGCACGGATCGGAGCGTTTCTACTGGGCCCCCCTCAAAGTCTGGTGTCTCGGATTGGTGCTCCTGGGGCTGGGTTACTGGCTCAGGCGCCCCAGGAATGCGCTCCAGGCACAACTGACCGGGGTCGCACCGGGTAAACCCCGTGGGAAGAATCCCTCTCGATTACTGAGTCCCTATTTGCTTCTTGTCCCCGCCTTGGTGGCGATCTATGGATCTCTTCTAGCAGCCAATCTGGTGGTGAAGAGATCGTATTATCAAGAGGTTGCATCGCGAGAAGACATCGACACGCTGCCCGGCACACTTGACCGGGCGCTGAAGTCAGGGACGACCGACCTCCACCTCCTGGCCTCGCTGGCTCGGAACCCGAACCTGCCCGCACCCCAGTTGGACAGGTTGGGCCGAGTTGCCGCCCCACCCGTTCCCCTTTTTGTCTCCTTGAATCCAAACACGGCCGTCTCGACCCTGAAGAAGTTGGTACGTGGCGATGATCCAGAGGCGAGAACTGCAGCCCTCAATCGGATCTTCCAGCGTGAGAACAAGCTCATCCAGCGGAAAAACGAAAAGACCGAACGGCTAAAATCCCTCCCCTATCTGGCCTGGACCGAAAAGAGAGCGGAAACCAACAAAATGGGAGTCACGAAGCACCAGCCGTCTCGATCTTCAAAGGGCTACAACCTCTATACCGACGAAAGGAACCTGGCGCTCTTGATTGACATGGAAGGAAGGGTCGTCCACACCTGGAAGTTCGGGGACTATCCCTGGTGTGAGTATGCAAGACTCCTGGACGATGGCAACATGCTTGGCGTTTGCGTGGGCAAGGCCTTGGTTATGGTCGACTGGGAGTCGAAGCCGAGGTGGAGCTTCAGCGCTCCCGTCAACCACGATGTAGACGTCCTGGAGGACGGAAGAGTGATCGTCCCCATCGTTTTGGGCAGAGCGGAGTTTTTCGACAGAAAACTGGGGTTCACGGGATTGGGGACGCTCTCAGACGAGGGCAAGCTGCTGGAAATCTGGTCCCCTAAAGACCGCTTCGAAGCCATCTCCCGGCACCACAAAGCAGGTCCGTTCGGGACACACAACTACAACAACGACCTCTACCATCTGAACTCGATCCAGGTGATCCCAGAGAACTCCCTGGGACAGGAAGACCTACGATTCCGAGCTGGAAACTACCTGATCTGCCTACGAAACGTGAACCTGATTCTGGTTCTGGACCAGGACACCAAGGACATCGTGTGGTCCTGGGGTGAGGACATCCTTGATCTGCCTCATCACCCGGTGATGCTGGACAGCGGCCGAATCCTGGTTTTTGACAACGGCACGCGGCGAAGCTTCAGCCGGGTGGTCGAAATCGATCCGTCCAGCGGAGCGATCGTCTGGGAATACCGCGCCTAACCGCCCAACAAATTCTTCTCCAAGTGGAGAGGCTCCAATCAGCGGCTTCCGAACGGAAACACGCTGATCTGCGAATCGCAGCAGGGACGAGCATTCGAGGTCACACGCGAGGGGCAGATCGTCTGGGAGTACTGGAATCCGATTGTGGACGAAAACGGACGTCGTAAGCGAATCTACCGAATGCTCCGCCTACCGCAGAAGCCAATCGAAACCCTTATAAAAGCCAAGCGTCGAGTGACCTCAACCGGCCACGAGATCGGACAGCCGCCGTAACTCGGAGTCAGGTGTGTCATCGGGGACAGAGCAGCCCGGGGCCAGTATGAACTTCCTGCCAGCCGCCTCCTGAGCCGACGCCCACTGTGACTTGAGCTGTTCAACGGATAGCGTTCGGAAGTTTCGTTCGTCGAGACCACCCATCAGGACCCCACCGTAGCCCTGGCGGGTGTCGCTAAAGGACTTACCGGTCCCGTGGATGGAATACTGGATCACGGCGGCCGGCCAGCCGGAATAGAAGCGGTCCAGGTAGACCCTCTCACCGTGCAGGTGCAGTGTGTTCAGAGGGGCCTCGGCAACCGCCTCTAGCACCATCTTGTCGAAGGGTTCGCTGAACTTGGCATAGTCTTCCGGCGAGAGGACTGCCTCGCGAGCATTGGCGACAGCCAGAAAGATACCGGAGGCACCTGCTTGGACCGCCCGCCGGGCGTGGTGCGCTTCAGACTTCGCAATAATCTCGAGTGCGTCGAGCAACGCCTGCGGGTCCTCTTCCTTCAGCCGTAGAACTTCCTCCTTGGAGGAGAGTTTGCCGGCGACATTCCAGGGATTGAAGACGGTTTCGATAAAGTGGTTCTGAGCGGCCAGACCCTCCGCGATATGCTCCAGGGCCTTGATCTGTTCGGGGAAAGGGTTCTTTGTGATCTCCAGTTGAAACCAGTCTCCCTGAGGCTTGGGATAGGGGTAATCGCTCATCACTTTGACCAGGTCCGTGCCGAACTTCTTATGAAATTCGAGGGTAGCCTGGGCGTGGCGTTCTCCGGGGAGCTTCTCGAGGCCGAAGTGGTAGTAGAACGTGAAGGGAGGACGGTCAACCTCGGCTCCCTCCAGAACCCGATCGACGCGGGCCTTTCCGGTCAGTAGGGGTTTCTTTCCGGTACATGAGATGGCGACGCCAAGGCTTGCCAGGAAAAATTCTCTTCTGGAAAACATGATCTTCGGTCCTCCTGGAGGAATTGGTTCTCGAGTGACTCGAGTGCCGAAATTATAGGAGTGGGAAGGTCGAATTTGCAATGCTTTGGCGCGCGAGACTCCTCCCTTCATTCCGGGAAAGACTTGCAGTTTCGAACAGACTGATTCAATCTGAGGAGGCCCACTTTTCAAGACTCTGACCCTCGAGGAGGAACAAGCATGCTTACCAGAAGATGGTTCTTGACCACTTTGTCCAGCGTTCCGTTTCTGGGCAACATTCGTCCCTTGGCGGGGGGGCTCAACGACAGAGACTTCTTCGCAGAGCTGGGGGTCCGCCCCATAATCAACGCGGCCGGAACCTCAACTGCCCTGACCGGTAACTTGATGTTGCCCGAGGCGATTCGGGCCTGGGAGTACGCCACTCGAAGATTTGTCAATCTGGACGAGCTTCATGACGCCATCGGGCAGAAGATTGCGTCCCAGGTGGGATCGGAGGCTGCTCTGGTCAGCGCTGGAGCCGCCTCCGCTCTGACCTTGGGAACAGCTGCCTGTATGACCGGGCTCAACCAGGATTTCATCCGCCAGCTTCCGGACACCTGGGGGATGAAAGACGAGGTGATCATCCAGAAATCCCATCGCTTCAGCTACGACCATGCGGTTAGGAACTGCGGGGTTCGGATGATCGAGATCGAAACGGCCGAGGAACTCGCGGAAGCGGTCAACTCACGCACCGCCATGATGCTGTTTCTGAACGTCGGAGAACCCGGGGGTCAGATCAAAGCCACCGAGTTCGCACGGCTGGGGAAGAAGCATTCCATCCCCACTTTCATCGACTGCGCCGCCGATGTCCCGCCCGCAGACAACCTTTTCAAGTTCCTCAAGATGGGCTACGACCTGGTGACCTTCTCCGGAGGCAAGGCAATGCGAGGGCCCCAGAGCACGGGCCTTCTGTTGGGTCGTAAGGATCTGATTGCCGCGGCCAGACTTAACGGCCTACCCCACGCCAACACCATCGGCCGAGGGATGAAGGTGAACAAGGAAGAGATGCTGGCGATGATGGTTGCATTGGAGTCCTACTTACAGCGCGATCACAAGGGCGACTGGCGGAAGTGGGAGCGTCAGGTTGAGTCGATTGCCAAACGGGTGGAAAAGGTACCCGGCGTGCACGCTACCCGCTTCGTCCCCGAGATTGCCAACCGTTCCCCCCAGCTGCACATCGGATGGGACCAGGACAAGGTCAAGATCAATCGTGACGAGGTGCTAGAAGCGCTTCGAACAGGAGCCCCGCCAATCGAAGCACGTCCCTGGGAGGAGAAAGAGCTAGAAGTCCTGGTATGGACCCTGCAGCCCGGAGAAGCCGAAATTGTAGGCGAGCGAATTGCCCAGCTGCTGACCTGAAATCTTTGGAAGATTCCAAGGTACTAGCGCCTACACCGAGGGGAAGCGCTGCCAGGGGAAGACTCCTATGGAGATGTTCTTGGAGAATCTCCCCTAGCGCTAAGCTCTTAAGAATCACTAGTGTCCAAACGTTGTTCTATCGCACAACTCTAAGTTACTGGTAAGAATTGTTTTAACATCGAAATCCAATTTTTTCGATACTTTTTGATATGAAACTGTGGCAGGTGCCGACCCGGTTCTCCAATCCTGTGGCCTGCAAGCCGATAGGATGCCTAGATGGATATGCGCAGAACCGTCTTTGCCCAGCTGATGGATTGCGTCCCCAGGTATCAATTTCAACTCTGTGCTCAACGCTACCGAGGAGATTACAAGATAAAAGACTTCTCCTGCTGGAAGCAGTGGCTGTGTATGGTCTTCGCCCAGTTGACCTATCGCGAGAGTCTGCGGGATATCGAAGCCACGCTAGGTTCGGTTGCAGGCAGACTCTACCACATGGGAATTCGAGGCCGCGTGGCCCGCAGCTCTTTGGCCCATACCAACGAGAAGGAGCCCCGCCAATCGATCCAAGAGGCACGTCCCTGGGAGGAGAAAGAGCTAGAAGTCCTGGTATGGACCCTGCAGCCCGGAGAAGCCGAAATTGTAGGCGAGCGAATTGCCCAGCTGCTGACCTGAAATCTTTGGAAGATTCCAAGGTACTAGCGACCCAAAAACCTTGGTCTTCTTGAGCAACAACTTTTCCCTGACTGCCCTCACTGTCGCCCAGCTGTACCGTTGCCGCTGGCGCGTGGAACTTTTCTTCAAATGGATCAAGGGAAGCGCTGCCAGGGGAAGACTCCTATGGAGATGTTCTTGGAGAATCTCCCCTAGCGCTAAGCTCTTAAGAATACCTAATTAGATCGGTGCGGTGGTCGAGGTTCGGGCGCGACTAGACTGTAACCGTTCCGAGAACCGGGACCTACTGGGAAAGCGGAACAGCATGAAATACGTTAACTTCGTCCTCGCAACAGCGGTGAGTCTCGGGCTTCTTGTCACCGGATGCAGCACCAGCGTACCGCCCGATCCGATCCCGGTTTACGAGGCGAAAACGTTCTTCGATACCGTCTCAATCAGGGGGGCCTCCTTCTCCCATGACGAGACTCGTCTGCTCATATCAGCCGATGCCAGCGGCGTCTTCAACGCCTACAGTCAGCCTGTGGTTGGAGGTGATTGGCAGCAGCTCACCAGTTCCCGCGAGGAGGCCATCTTCGCTGTCACTTGGTTCCCTCACGACGATCGCTTCCTGTACACCTCAGACCAAGGTGGTAACGAACTTAATCATGTTTTCGTCCGTGAGGCGGACGGCTCTACCAAAGATCTGACGCCCGGTGAGAAGCTCAAGGCCCTCTTTCGCGGATGGAGCGGCGATAGAAAGTCTTTCTGGGTACTCACGAACGAACGAGATGAGCGCTATTTTGACCTCTACCGCTATGCGACGGACGGATACAAGCGGGAGCTGGTTTTCAAGAACGATCAGGGCTTCATCCCCGCAGCGATCAGTCGCAACAAACGTTGGATTGCCCTGAACAAGACTCGAAACAATGCCGATAGCAACATCTATCTATGGGATACCCAAAGTCGGGATAGTCCACCGATACACATAACTCCGCATGAGGGCGATGTTCAGCACACCTCTCAAACCTTCAGTCCGGACGGGCGTCTCTTTTACTACCTGACCAACGGACCGGGCGAATTCGCTCAGACTTGGTCCTATGATCTACAAAGCCAAGCGCACAAGGCTGTGGTAGTGGCCGACTGGGACGTCAGGTTTCTCTACTTCTCCGAGACCGGCCACTATCGCGTCACGGGGATCAACGAGGACGCCCGCACTGTGGTCACGATCCTCGATACCGTGACAGGTCAAGAGCTGGAGTTGCCCGATCTACCGGCGGGCGACGTGGGCGGGGTTTCGATTTCCCGTTCTGAGTCGCGGTTGGCCTTCTACCTCAGTAGTGACACCGCTCCGCGCAACCTCTACGTACTCGAACTAGATGGGCTTCAGCACCGGCAGCTCACCAACAGCCTGAATCCAGAGATCGCCGAAGAGCATCTGGTCGAGGCCGAAGTCGTGCGTTATGAGAGCTTTGACGGACTTGAGATCCCCTCTCTGCTCTATCGTCCGCACGGCGCACGGGCCTCCAGCCCGGCTCCGGCGCTAGTCTGGGTGCACGGCGGACCCGGTGGCCAGAGCCGCAAGGGGTATCGGGCTGCCCTCCAGCATCTGGTCAATCATGGCTATGCGATCTTGGCCGTGAACAACCGGGGCTCGTCAGGCTATGGCAAGACCTTCCACCACATGGACGACCAAAAACATGGAGACGTCGATCTGCGAGACTGTGTTCAGGCACGAAAATATCTGGAAGGGTTGGATTGGGTAGATGGTTCTCAAGTCGGCATTATCGGAGGCAGCTACGGTGGGTACCTGGTGGCAGCCGCTCTGGCCTTTGAACCTGAAGCCTTCGACGTGGGAATCAACATCTTCGGAGTGACCAACTGGGTGCGAACGCTGAAGAATATTCCTCCATGGTGGGACGCGATCCGCGATGCTTTGTACGCCGAAATGGGAGATCCGGCCACGGACGAGGAAAGACTCCACCAGATTTCTCCCTTGTTTCATGCTGGCAACATCAGAAAACCCATACTCGTGATTCAGGGAGCCAACGATCCACGTGTGCTTCAGGCTGAGAGCGACGATTTGGTGGAAGAGGTAAAGAAGAATGGAGTCCCGGTGGACTATGTTCTTTTCCCCGATGAAGGCCATGGATTCCGAAAGCGGGCCAACCGGATTACAGCCTCCGACAAGTTTGTCGAGTTTCTGGACCGGCACCTCAAAGGTTTGTCTACTTCGTCTTGAAGTCGACAGGGATTGCCTTTGCTTGTTGAGTACTTCGGTGTTGCCTAAGCTAGTGCAGGGGATCGAAATCATGAGCACCATCCGTTCGTGCCTAGTTCTGTTATCGGTACTGCTGGCGCACTCGCCGATGAGAGCCGGCCAGACTACCCTCGCCGGTGGCGCGACACCCGAGGAGGTTTTCGAAAAGGCGCTCGAAGCTAACCGGCAGCGTGACCTTCAGTCGCCGGTCGCGCTAGTTGCACCCTCGGAGCGGGGCATGGTGGTCCTCGAACTCTTCGATGCGCAGCTCAGATGCGCACTCAAGACCCCGGAGAAAGAAAAAGTTTGTGCGAGCTGTTGCAGCGCCACGGGCTCGACGCAGCCATGGCGAAGTCGGCCAAGGCTCAGGACGCCGAGTACGAGCTCGATTTCGAGGAGCGACAGGCGAAGAGGATGGAACGCGCGTCGACCATCTTCGCGGAGGTCGACATTCCGTTGTTCGCCGGCGAACTCATGAGTGCATTCATCACACTTGGAGCGCCGGAAGAGGGCGAGCTTTTCACCTACAAACGGCTGGGCTCGGTGAAGGTCGACCGGGACGAGGCTGTCGGGAGTGAGGGCGAGCGGAAGCTTGCTTGATGCGCCTGCTCATCTCGTCACTCTTCCTTGCCACCGAGCCATTTCCAGGTAGTCACCGATAGGGCAACGGGTATTCCGATGATGACTCCGATCACGATGAAGCCAAGCAGAAAAGTGTCCACCCCTTTCAAGATCTGAATCGTTAGCCCAGTAATCACAATACCCCAAATCCAGAGCAAGACTACCTTGCCTACATGCCAATTCCCAATAGCCATCAGAAAAATCGCAGCAGAGCTCCTTGGGTAGGTTGCGCTAGAAGGCAATATCAACTTCAAAGAAGCTAGTCTTGATTTTGAGCGTGACCTTCTCAGACAGTACAACGACCGTATCCCGGATAGCTAAGTAGCTCTTCTGCCATCGGCGCCAATAGTCTTCTGAGGCCGGATTCAGTTCATCCAGATTCCTGGCCACCAGTTGGTCCGCGAGTTTGTTCAAGACACGCATACTCTCCGATGCGCTACTACCGTTGAGTTCCAGAACTTGGAAGTTCTTGAGGCCTTCGGGGAAAGTATCCGGGTAAGAGTTCAGCAAACCCGAACCAGGGTATTCAGTCGTGACAAGTACATAAGGTCCCCTACTCGGCGGTAACTTCAGCCTCTGGCAGAAGGCGCTACTTCGCATCACATCAACGGCCCTGGCGAAGTCGCCGTCGCGGGGCTCCTCTGACCAGAACCACACAGCGGCGTGGTCGGGTCCGATGGCTCTCCCAAACGCTTTGAAGGCCCAATAAAGTTCCTGCAGCTTGGTCGCGCTTTCCGGCAGCAGCCACTCTGGGTTACTGATCAGAAAAAGGGCCCAACTCTTGTATCGTTCCGGAATTGGTTCCCCCCGGTTATTCAGCACTTCTGCAGCTTGAGCCCTGGCCGGGACAGACGTGCACGCGAAAAGAAGACACCCGGCGACGATACTTTGAACTCTATACTTCATGGTCGAAAGACTATCCACGAAGCCTTTGGCTCCGCCAGGAAGACTCGGGACTCCGGAACGGATGATCCTCTTCCCAGAACCCAGGTGGCTTCCTCAATCCTAGGGACTGGTGCCGCTAAAGGCAACAGAGAAGCGAGCGCGGCTGGGGGTTACCTACTCTGACACTCCCACGAGAACTCTTCTAAAGTTGTTGACTGCGGGGTCCGAACTACCCTGAACTTCGTACCCTACGGAGGTTCTCGGATCTTCGTTGTCTCATGAATTTTGCTCCTGATGGACAGTCTCTTTCAGGGACTCAGCGTCCGGCTCAGCGCTATCGATCGGCTCGGCGGTGAGTCCGAACAATCTACTGAAATATGGGTTGAGCAGCTTGGGATCGATTCGTTTCTTGAATTCTTCGATGTGCTCATGGCGGAAGCAACCCAGCGCTTGATCAGGAGTGACCGGTCCCGAGGTCTTGGACAAATGCACCCTTGCGGAGTGCTTGTCGATCGCCATGTCGAGGTACTCGTCACGGAATTCGGTCCAGACCGGATCGTCAAATGGCGAGTGCATCACGTCAAATGCAAGCATGTCTTCCTCGTAGCTCAGCGAGAACGGAGCCTGATGGTCGCGAAGCACAAGCACGATCACCACAAGCTGAGCGACCTGCCATGCATATTGGTCTCGATAGCGCAAGCACAGCGCCCGGAACTCCGGAAGGAAGCCGGCAAGCGCGCGGACCGGCAAGGCCAGCTGGCAAATGGTCGCGGGACCCCAATTGCGGATTGACATCGGGCGATCACCAGGGTGCACGGCGAAACCGCCTCCTAAGAGTCGGTGGCAGATTCGGGCCTGCAGGCGCCTGGTCCCTGGCGAGATGCTCGGCATGATGAAACCATAAATTGGGCCGAGGTGGTGCCAGATTTGCTGACGGATTCGGTTTCGGAACGAGCGAGTCCCCGCCATGTCTGTGGGGTTTCCGTACCAGTCGTTACAAACCAGGATATCGTCGTAATACGGATCGTAGAGGCCCCCGATTCGTCGGCAATGAGATGGAACATTGTGCAGCGTTGCGACGAAATCCGACATCGGCAAATGATCGGGGAGCAGATGAATCGGCTTGGCGTCCGCAACACGTACGGTGAGCTCGTACACGATTCCGAACAGGCCATGACTGTTCCGCCAGTAGAACAGCTCCTGGTCGTCGTTCACGACCCCGAGACTACCGTCCGATGCGACGTACTTGATCTCCACCACATCGGAATTGAAAGGAATAGAATCGTGGAATTGAGTGCCGCAGATAGCCCCGACATGGAACTGATCTGTCAACGGTAGACAATTCAGTTGCTTGCCCGCCGACTTCAGCGTCTGGCATGCCTGACGCAACGTCACGCCTGCCTGCAGTCTCATGGTGCCGTTCTCGATGGGGCCCGTCCGGTTCAGACGCTCCGTCGAGATGATCACGCCGCCGTCAGCCACCATAGGCGCAGCGGAAAGGCTGTGCAGCGAACCGACAGCCCGTACCTGCTGACCATTCGCCACTGCGCTGCGGACCGCTGCGCGCAACTCCTCCACGTCTGCGGGAATCCCGACCTTTGCCGGCAGGCAGGTTTGCTCGGTATTCCAGTTGAACACACGTACGGAATCGCTGTCCTGCTCCGGAACGAACTTCGTTTCACGGACGCGCCCGAACAACATGCGCCAAATCTTTCTTTCTATTCCCATATCCACCCAAATCCTAGCGACGCAGTTGAGGTCGATAGTGACCGTGAGCGTTCTGCGACCGAGCCCTCTTCAGCAGCGTTCCCACTGCGACGGTCGGCGATGAGGCGTCCGGGTCAAAAGGTCAAGCGGCAGAAGGCAGTCGTCACACCAGCGCTGCCTACGATCAGGAGCATGCGGTGTCCTCGGGTCAGCCTGCCCTCCTCCAGTGCCAGGGACATCGCTAGGGGCAAGGAAGCCGACACCGTGTTTCCGTATTGGGGAAACACTTCGTAAAATCTTTCGGGGTCGAGTCGGAGTTTCTTCAGCACTCTGCGAGTGGCTGGCAAACCAACCGAGTGACCGAAGATGATCTGATGATCCTGCCCGCAGATGAGGTCTTCATTCCAGTAGTGCTGCTCCAGCTCACGGGTGACCCTGCCGTTCAAAGCCAAAGCATTTGCATAGAACTGTAAGGGGCGTCGGTCGGCCTGGGGCTCGCCGTTGGAGAACTGTCGGTAGTTTGGTAGCGGAATCTGGCAAAGCTGGGAACGCGAGCCGAAATTGCGGAAGGTGGCATAGTAATCATTCTCGCGCGAGCTGCTCGATACGATTGTTGCGGTGGCAGCCTCGCCAATCGTGAATCCGGCTGCAAGATAATCCAGACTTTCGAGGGATTCCAAAACGGGTGAGCCGTACTCCTGAACGTTGAACTCGCAATTCAGAATCATTGCGTTCCGATAGTTGCTGCCCAGCAGCATGTTGCGGACAACGTCCAAACCACGCACCCAGCTGGCACAAGCATCCAACACATCGAAGGAAGTGGCGTTAGAGAGCTTCAACACGTCCTGAAACACGTTGCCGGTGGCCGGCTCCAGAAAGCCTCGTCCGACGCCGACGTAGACCAGAAGATCGATCTCTTCTGGTCTGATGCTGGCTTGCTCCAGGGCAGTCTTGGCCGCCGCGACGCCGAAGTCCAGGGCGCGCTCGCCGTCAGCCCGATGGTAACGCGTCTGTGCGCCCAGGCGGCGAAAGAATGTCGTCAACGACCTTCGGAGGTCGACTAACGCGTCCCGGCTGAGCGTCTGTCGGCTGCTGTCGACAATGTATTCAATCAGCTCTTCGTTCGTTACGAGGCGACTTGGTACAGCGTGCGCAATAGATAGGATTCTCACGACCACCCTCCGAAGACCACTCTTCCAGGGTCTGTCCCCTAGGTCAAGCAACCTTTGTCGGCGGCGACGGCTAGAGTATTCAAGGAGGATCTCCGATCCGGGCAGCTACTGTTGACGGTCAAGGAAAGAAGGGTCCAAGAGGGCGAGGTCGTCTTCGCCAGCGATTCAAGGCGCAAGCCCCTCCGGCTTCGGTTCCACCCGCGGCACGCAGTCCTGTACGGCTTTCCGAATCGCTAGGAGCCTGTCCTAGCGCTGACTATTTCAGTGAGAAATCCTCATCTCCGAAACCTGGATTGCATCTCATATTCGTGTAGGTATAGGCTTCGTACAGCCGGTGGGACCAGTCGAAGATCTCGATTCTCAAGGGTAGCCGCCACTCTTTGTCAACCGCAGTCTCGACCCGGTAGCCATGGTATCTGGGAATACGAAGCTCTTTTCCCGCTTCGAGATCGAAGAAGTCGGCAACGTTGTCGTTGTTGTGAACGATGACATAGGGATCGATGTCAAACTTCTCGGCTATGGACCAGATCGTGTCTCCCGGTGCGACCGCATAGGATCGAGACTGCTGATTGGGAAAGGTCCCTCGAATCACCCATACCGCCCTTTTCTGGACGGTATCATCCTCTCTCCGACTGAGGCGGAAGGAGGGATCCTGCTGTCCCTTGTTCAATTCTCCGAGGATGACTCGGATCAGCTTGCCAATCCCGATGTCACTGATGAGGTGGTGCTGGTTCCTCAGGGCTCTCGGGGACAGTATCCCAAGTCGCTCCGGGGCAAGGAGGCGTTTGAGCCAAGATTCGGCACGCAAATAGAACTCGCTGGGATTCCGATCCTTCCGGTAAGATACCTGCCGGCCGGCAAAGGGCTCCCCGATCCACTTCAGATACACGTCGAAGGGTTTACGAAAGCGGAGCAACATGGTTTCCTCGACGATTTCGGACTGGAATCGCTCCGTTCTCATCAGCATGGCCTCGTAGTCGTGCAGTCGTTGATAACCCTCCTCCATCGACCGGAGCACAGCCTCGGCTTCTATTCCCGAGGCGATCGAAAGCGAACCCGGGCACAGGAGGAAGACCAGGCCCCACAACAATGTTCTCTGGAGTGCAGCAATCCGAATTCTCATCCGCGCCCGCGTCACAGAAACTTGACACATCTGCATAGGATGGTGCAACTCCAGAATTCCCCCAGGTTGGACCCCCTTCTCAGGAACCCACCGCATGCCCCCATCTGTGATCAGGCCCCGCTCCTTCACAGTCACGGCTCTGCTAGGGTTGCTAACGAGGATCATTGGAGAAGGAACCCAAGTTTCTTTCTCGAATCTGGTTATGCACTTAACTCCGGAAAAAGTCACCACCTCCTAGTAAAAAAGGTGAGAGACAGGAGGTGAGTGGATGTACGAAAAGATGAATTTGTTGGAGTTTCAAGAGCGTTTTGCCACAGAAGAAGCTTGTCTGAGTTACCTGATGCAGAAACGCTGGCCGGAAGGATTTGTCTGTCCCCGTTGTGGGGGTCAAGGAGGCTACTGGTTGCAGCACCGGCGATTGATGGAGTGTCGCCAATGCCGGTATCAGGCTTCTTCCACCGCCGGGACGATTTTCCACAAGACGCGGGTGCCCCTGAGATATTGGTTTTGGACCATCTTCTTGATGAGCCGTTGCAAAGCGGGCTACACGATGAAGGGACTGCAGAAGCTGCTGGGAATCGGAAGCTATCGGACGGTCTGGATGATGGGACATAAGATCCGACAAGCCATGGCCAAACGTAATGACTGCTACCAATTAAGTCACCTGGTGGAGCTGGATGACTCTTTCTTTGGAGGCCGACGACGAGGGAGAAATCGTCGGGGTCGCAAGCGAGGACGAGGGACCGAAGGCAAGGCCAAAGTTCTGGCCGCGGTGGAGATAACGAAAGCCGGGGGGCCGAGGTTTCTAAGTCTGGATGTGGTCGATGACATAACCAGCGACAATGTGAAGCGGGTCGCCTGGGCGAGGATCGACCCCGGAGCTCAGATCCGAAGCGACGCCTATCACGCGTTTGTCGGTTTAGCTCAAGCCGGCTACCAGCATGAACGCGTCCGGCTCGAGTGGGTGGGGATGGGTTTTGAACAGTTCCCATGGGTTCACACCCTCATTTCCAACTGCAAGACTCAGCTCCAAGGGACTCAGAAAGCGGTCAGCCTCAAGCACCTTCAACGTTACCTGGCTGAGTTTTGTTACCGTTTCAATCGTCGTTTCTGGGAATCCGAGCTCTTCGACCGTCTCCTGACAGCCTGTTCGCTCTATCCCACCGTCACCTATCCGGAGTTAAGTGCATAACCAGATTCTCGAATGGGGCCAACGATCCTGGGGGAAGCACTGACCTGAAACTCGACGCGCTAAGCATCCCGCCAGTCGAAGACCACGTTCATCATGGTCTTGTCGCGGCGAAGGGCCATCTCGTAGGGTTCTGCGATCTGGGTATAGTGCAGACGGTGTGTTACCAGGCGTTTGGGCTCCAGCAGCCCCTGTGCCATGAGTGATAATAGGTGGGGGCGGTGTCGTTGCTGGCCGGTCTCGGGGCTCATAGCAGGATAAAGGTCTGGATCGGTGTGGCAGACCGCGATCAAGCTGATTCCTTTGATGTAGAAATACTCCATCGACAGCGGGTTGAAATCGAGTTCCTCTTCGCCTCGACCCGATAGGCTGACGATCGCTACTCGTCCATTGGGCCTGACAATCTCTACCGCCGTGCGATAGGCGGGCCAGGGGTTGGCGGTGAGAATCACCAGATCGATCCCCCGGCCTTCGGTAAACTCATCGAGTTTGCGTTCCAGCTCAGAATCATCGCTGCGAAAAAGGCCATGTGCGCCCATTCTATCTGCCATTTCGAGGCGCAGGTCACTGTTGCCAATCGCGGCGATGCGGCCGCCGTAGAGAGGACCAACCGCAACGGCACCCAGGCCCAGCGTCCCCAGACCCACCACGGCTACCGTCTCCCCTGGGCGAAATGTCGCCTTGTGATAGCAATGAGCGCTCAGAGAATAGAGATTGCCAAAAACGGCATCTTCCGGATGGACGCCTTCAGGCACTTTCACCAGATCCGGAGTCACTTTTGCGACATACTCAGACTGGTGATGCATCGAGGACAGGACCGTGTCTCCAACCTGAAAATCCTCGACCCCTGAGCCAACTCCCTCGATAGTGCCCAGATTACTGTCCCCGACCCAGCGCGGATAATCCGGGGCCCCGGGCACCTGCTCCGCCCCTTCAAAGTTACCGCGATCAGTGCCGATCTTGAATCCGGTGATCTGAGTGCGAACCCAGACCTGATCCGGCTCCAGGTTTGAAGAATCTAACGGTTGCTCCTCCATGCGAAGGTCCGAAGGCCCGTACAGAATCGCAATCTTCATCCTCTTCTATGTCTCCCGCCGTATAAGAGTCGAAGGCAGTCTATCCCCAAAGCACACATAGACATAGTGCCCAGATTAACTGGTTCGGAGATCTTCCGGTTTCAGGGATGAGTCAAGACAACCAGGTTCCCTGGCTATACTTCTGCAATGCTGGCCAGCGTAAGGAGCTTCTTGCCACCTTGTTCCTCCACGGTCCCGGTAAACGTGACAGTCTTGGAGCCTTGACAAACATGGGAGCCGTGAAAGTCGCTGGCAACCGAGTTCTGCACCACGTGGTAGACCGTCTCAGTGCCGCCGTTGGTGACAACGATCACGGGTTCGCAGGAAGCACTCTCATTTCGCATGCATTTGTTGCATCCATCCACGCCTTGTCCGGTCACCTCTTCGCCCGAGAAAACGAACGGAACTGCAAGGAAGGCAACGCACACAATCGCAAACACTGATTTCTTCATGTCATCCTCCTAAATATAACTCCTAAATATAAAGAGACGCGCTACTCGGAGAGTTTAGGACAAAGCCAGCTCGAATGACAACTTCTGGTTGGAATCTGGGACCCCAGAACCTGGAACTCTTCCTATTTGGCTGCCCTCAACTTCCTTGTCCCATGCTCGATGCTGCGGTGGTGCGCGGCTAGGACATCAAGACCGAAATCTCCCTCCCAGTCACGCCAAACCGAGTGACTGTGGTTACCCTGATTCTGGGTATTGTCGTATTCGATCAGGAATTCCGGGGTCTGGACACGATAGTACACACCCTTATCAGGCTTGGTACTGCCAGTCCAGGCGAAGAGGATCTTCTCTCGCGATGTGGAGTCGAAGCTTTTCATACGCCGGTCCTTGATTGCAGCGGATCCGTTGCCTGCGTACTCGGCTACCAATGACCGAAGCAGCCCAAAGCTGGAGAAGCCGAGCTCCGAGGCAGGCAGTCCACGGGGCTCATTCTCGAGCCTGGCTCGACGATCCACAAAGGTCAGGATGTCGGGATAGGCGACCTCTTGCAGAACTGCTTGATCCCGCTGCTTCGCGTTGAGTGAGGCTACCAGTTGACGCGCGATCTCGTCTTCGCGGGCCAGCACTTGCATCCCCTTGTCCGGTCCTTCCAGGACGGTATGGGGATTGGCGCCGAAAAAGGCCGGACTGGCCGACACCAGCTTTCCGTTCTTGACGGTGAAGTTCAGGGACAGATGATGACCCTCGAAGCGCCAGCCCCAGGCGCTTGCAGCCGACGGCTTGCCGAAGATACTGAAGTAGTACGCCTCCCGATCCCGATGTCCGGAGGCATCGTTCTCGAGGATGCGGAGGAGTTCCTCCAGTTTCATTACACCCTTGGCCTTGGCAATTCCCTGGGCACTGAGTCCCGATCTCAGTAGGTCCTCCGCCAGTTTGTCCTGCTCTTCGCTCAGATACTTATAGCTGACCCCCATGCGGGCATGGCCGTAAGCTGCCTCGACCATCGAATCGGGAAAATAGTGCCAGTGGAACCGGTGTTCGCCTTCGAAGGGCGTGACGGCAACTGCCTTCTGCATCGCAGAAAGCGAATCGAAAAGACGCGTCGCTGCCCCTACCACATCGGGTTCCTCTCCGGGAGGACGAGAGGCAAACATCAGCGAGGCGGCACCCAGGAACAAGATGAATAGTCTGATTTTCATTAGGTTACTCCAACAGCGACCGATTATAGCGACATTGGTCAGTCGTTACCAAATCCCAAGATACAAGACACAAGATACAAACAAATCTCAAATTCTAAGCACCAAAAACTCCGGAATGCTTCGATTCAGGCTTCTCTGTATCTTGTATTTTGTATCTTGGGATTTTCTTACCCGGTTGCATCACAAGGCGTCGCAATCATAGAATTTTTCAGGTCTCACCGTAAACAACGAGAGCAGGAACCGAGAAAAATGAAGCAGACGCACTCCAGGCCGGTTTTGTTCGTGATTCTTTTAGCCGCATTCTGGCTCCCGGCACATGCCGGCCAGAACGACGGCGCAGAGTTCTTCGAGAAGAAGGTACGTCCCTTACTAGCTCAGCACTGCTATGCCTGCCATTCAAGTACAAGCAAGCCCATTATGGGAGGCCTGAACCTCGACCAGGAAGCCTCCTTTCACAAAGGCGGCACCAGGGGAGCCCCGATAGAGCTAGACGATCCGCAATCGAGCCTGTTCATCAAGGTAGTGCAATACCAGGATGAGAAGCTTCGAATGCCTCCAACGGGCAAGCTTTCGGAAGTCGACATTGCAACCCTCGCCCAGTGGGTCCAGATGGGTGCACCCTGGGGGGTTGACGGTCCCGACGAGCAGCCATCCGGTACCGGATTCTGGGCTTTCCAGCCTTCCAGTGAGCCGTCTCCGCCAGAGGTTGAGCACGAGCCGTGGGTTGCGTCACCCATCGACCGCTACATCCTGGCAGCGCTGGAAGCGAAGGGTTTACGGCCTGCACCGCCAGCTGACAAGAGAACCCTACTCCGGCGGGCAACATTCGATCTGACCGGCCTTCCGCCTACATCCACAGAAATCCAAGATTTTCTGAACGACGAAAGCGATGCCGCATTCGCCAAAGTGATCGATCACCTCTTGAATTCGCCCCGTTACGGAGAACGTTGGGGGCGTCACTGGCTGGACGTTGCCCGTTATGCCGATTCGAACGGCCTGGACGAGAACATTCTCTACAGGAATGCATTCCACTACCGCGACTACGTCATCGAGGCCTTCAACAAGGACAAACCCTACGACCAGTTTATTCAGGAGCAGCTTGCCGGAGACCTGATGTCGGATCCAGGCAACCTGGACATCACCTTGGAACGCTGGCAGGCCACCGGCTTCCTCTCGGTAGGCGCCAAGATGCTGGCCGAAGATGATCCGGTCAAGATGGAGATGGACATCGTCGACGAGCAGCTGGACACGGCCATGCGGGCCTTCACGGGCCTTACCGTAGGCTGCGCCCGCTGCCATGACCACAAGTTCGATCCGATTTCCACGAATGAGTACTACGGCATGGCTGGGATCTTCAAGAGTTCGAAGACCATGGAGCACTTCAAGGTCGTGGCGGAATGGCACGAGTACGTGCTGGCACCAGAGGAGGATCGGGAGCGGCTCAGGCTCCATGAGGAGAAGATAAAGGCAAAGCAGAAGGAAATCTCACGGGTTACCAGGGCGGAGAACCAGCGGCTCATTGCTCGAGGCCGTGAAAGAGTGGGCGCCTACCTTATGGCCGCGGAGGATCTCCTGGAGTTCAATAAGACACGACTTCATCCGCTGCTCCCCGAAGATGACACGACCTCGCCAAGCGATTCAATCCTCCGGCCGGCCTCCGATTTCGATCGGGGCAACGTCAACCGGAAACTGGAGAAGGGCAAAAACAACGTACCCGAGAAGGAAGACGCGGACGACCCTGGACGAACTCCCAATTTTGCCGAATACGACATCGAACTTGCCTCGCCGGGAAACTACCAGGTTCAGCTCTTGGAGATCGAGGCCGGCAAGGGAACAGCAGACCTCCTGGTTAACCAGGTGCTCATGAAGACGGGAATCGAGGCAATCGAGAACCGTCGCCCCTCCCCCGACTCCGCTGGCTGGTCCGTCGCCGGAATCTTCCCCATGGTGGCCGGCAAGAACATTCTCCGGCTCGAACACAAGCAGCTCTTCCCTTATTTCGAAAAGCTGCTGATCGCCCCTAATCCGCTGCCTGCAGATACGCCTGTTCCCAAAACCCGCGATCAGGTGGCACGGAAATACGAGGTTAATCCCTTCTTCTTGAAACAATGGGTGGAACGTCTGCGCCGAAGCCGGGGAGCCGTTCATTCTGTGTTCTATCGCTGGCACTCCTACGGTACCGACTCCCAGCTTGACGATTGGAGTTCTCCTGCCTCCAGCCTCTTTGAAGGCTTCCAACCCGCCAGTCGAGATGACCTGGCCAACCGCTACCAGATTCTGTTTCGCCAGTCGGTCAAGGCTTGGCAGACCCTCTACGGGGAACTCGAGAAGAACCAGGAAAAAGGAGAAGAGGACGAGACTCGATCTGAAGAGAAGGAAGAAACCGAAAAGAAGCTCGACGACCCGGCGCTGGAGGCACTAAGGCAGGTCCTGTATGAGGAGTGGGGACCGTTTCGTCCGCCTGAGGATTTCAAACCCTACTATCGGGAGCAGGCACTTGAAACTCTGGCTCAACGCGAGGGCGAGTTGAAAGCCCTGGAGGACACCAAGCCCGAACACCCGAGAGCCATGGGAGTCAGGGAGGGCAAGGAAGTAGGCGATCTTCCGCTGCATGTCCGGGGAAGCCACTGGAATCTAGCGGATCCGGTACCCCGCGGCTTCCTGAGCTTCGGCTTGGAAGAAAAACCGCGGCTATCCAACAGCTCCCGGAGTGGTCGGCTTCAACTGGCCCAATGGCTTACGCGGAAAGACCATCCGCTCACCAGCCGCGTGATGTCGAATCGAATCTGGCGCTGGCACTTCGGACGCGGCATCGTCGCCTCGACAGACAACTTCGGCAAGCTCGGAGAGAGGCCCTCCCATCCCAAACTGCTTGATTGGCTCTCACTCCGTTTCGTGGAGAGTGGCTGGTCGATCAAGCAGATGCACCGGCTCATCATGCTCACCAATACCTATCAGATGAGCAGCAAATACTCGTCGGTCGCCGCCGAGCAGGATCCCGAGAACCGGCTGCTGTGGCGAATGGACCGGCGACGGTTGGAAGCTGAAGCCGTCCGGGACGCGATCATGATGGTCTCCGGAGGTCTCGATTTTGAGATGGGAGGGTCGATCCTGGGCACCAAGAAGGAGGGCTACGTTGAGAGAGGAAAGATTGACTACGATCGCAACCGGCGGGCGGTGTACCTCCCGGTAATCCGAAGCTCCCTGTACGACTTCTTCCGAGCCTTCGACTTCGCAGATCCTTCGGTTTTGAACGGGAATAGAGAATCAAGTGTGATGGCACCCCAGGCGCTGTTCATGATGAACGGCTCCGTGGTTCTCGACCATTCTCGCCGCTGGGCCAGCGCACTCCTGGGGCGGCAGGATCTGGATGATGCCGGCCGCATTCGGAGGGCCTACGAACAGGCCTTCGCACGCCTTCCGGTTCTAGGTGAAACCGAACAGGCCCTGAGTTTCATCCAGCAGATCGAGGGGGCTCTTTCCGACCGGGACGCAGAACCCGGGAAGCGCCGGCTTCGGGCTTGGCAGAGTTTCTGCCGGTCCCTGATAGCGTCTAACGAATTCGTTTATCTGGGCTGAGCAGTCTGATTCGTATGACCTGACAGAGTTTCAGGTTAGTGTCGCCCTGGGGATACTGGCCCCATTCGAACAGGAAACTCCCCAAGCCAGGAAACCTGACCCTTGGCAATGACCGCGAATCCGCCAGCTAGCGGTCTGGAAGTTTCAGGTCAGCGACAACTTGGTCTATAATGCCTGCAGTCGATTCTGCGGGTACCGCTTATGAATAGCCACTGGGATTTTCTTCCCAACCGCCGGCTTTCACGCCGTCAAATGCTGCGTAGGAGTAGCGCTGGTTTCGGCGGTTTGGCCCTCGCAGCTTTGCTGGGTGAAGAAGCCGGAGCGGCGATCAATGACACCTCTCTGGGCCACTCAAACCCGCTGGCTCCGAAGGCGCCTCACTTCCCTGCCCGGGCAAAGCGAGTCATTTTCCTGTTCATGCACGGAGGCCCTTCTCAAATCGACACCTTCGATTACAAGCCTCTCTTGCAGCGTGACCATGGGAAGCCACTTCCCTTCAAGCGGCCCAAGGTTGTCTCAAGCGAAACTTACAACCTCCTCAAGTCTCCCTGGGAGTTCCAACAGTACGGCGACAGCGGTGCCTGGGTCAGTGAGTTGTTTCCCAATGTCGCAGGAATCGTCGACGATCTTTGTTTCATCAAGTCCATGCATGCCTCGAACTCGCGCCACGGTGCGGCTCTGCTAGAACTGCATACCGGCAGTGACACCTTCGTCCGTCCCAGCATGGGTTCCTGGATCACCTACGGTCTGGGAAGCGAAAACCAGAACATGCCTGGCTTCATCACCATCTGCCCCAGCTTGGGCCACGGCGGCGCCAACAACTACAGCTCAGCCTTCTTACCGGCTCCCTATGCCGGAACCGCGATGGGAGCCGTGGGGACTCCAGCAAGAGAGGCCAAGATCCCCTTTATTACCAATACCGAGACCTCTCGCGACATCCAGCGGATGGAGCTCGACTTCATTCAGCAGCTCAACCAGCAGCATCTAGCAGCGACCGGACCGGAAGCGGATCTGGAAGGCCGCATCGCGTCCTTCGAACTGGCGTTCCGGATGCAGACGGAGGCACCCGGACTGCAAGATATTTCGGGAGAGTCTGCTGCCACCCAAAAGCTCTACGGACTCGACGACCGGATGACAGAGGATTTCGGGCGCCAGTGCCTGATGGCCCGGCGTCTAGCCGAAGCGGGTGTCCGCTTCGTCCAGGTCAGCCACAGCTACAAATGGGATCAGCACGCCCGGCTGCGGCGCGACCACCTTCAGAACGCCCGCGAAGTCGACAAGCCTATCGCTGGCTTGATCCGGGATCTCAAAGGTCGGGGGCTGCTCGAAGATACCCTGGTCCTCTGGGGAGGGGAGTTTGGCCGCACGCCCGCCGCCCAGGGATCGGACGGACGCGATCATAATCCGGAGGGCTTCACTATTTGGTTTGCCGGTGCGGGTGTCCGCCCCGGTTTCCACTATGGCGCAACCGACGACTACGGCTACTATTCAGTCGAAAACAAAGTGCACATGCACGACCTTCACGCCACCATTCTGCACCTGCTCGGACTCGATCATACGCGCCTGACCTACCGTTACGCGGGGAGAGACTTCCGCCTCACCGATGTCCACGGTAACGTCGTCAAGGACATCCTTACCTGATCTCTCAAATTCCAAGATAGATCAAATCAGAAAACCTAGACAAACGTCTTGACGATCTCGCGATGGAGACCTTGGAGTTCACCGTGTGCACGGTTGATCTCAGCGATCTTCTGGGTGAGCTTCGACATCAGGTGCTTTTTTTCCAGCCCGTTTCGCAGGATGATCTGCAGGTCTTCGTTGTTCCAGGGTTTTTCCAGGTACTGATACAGCCCCACCTCGTTGATCGCCTTGATCGCGTTCTCTTTGTCGGCGTATCCAGTGAGGATGATCCGGGGCACATCCGGCCTCAGATCTCGAACCCTACCCAGAAAGCTGATGCCGTCCATTTCAGGCATCAGGTAGTCCGAGATGACCAGATCGACCTCGTTTTCTGCGAAGTAGTCCAGTGCCTGGACAGGAGAGGTGAAGGTCAGAACTTCGTAAGAGGTTTCCAGGTTCAAAAATGAGCGGATACTCATCAGCACCATCTCTTCATCGTCGACAATCATCACGACGCTTTTTTCTTCTGAGTCCGTCATTGCTCTCCAATCAAGAAGTCTCTTCACGCCCTCTGAGGATCTCGCCTGAGCGTTCGCCCCCGTACTCAGGAGTCGTCGACCCCGTTTCCACCACTCTCCACTTCCTCGCGCCGGATGGGCAATAACAGCTTGAAGGTACTGCCCTTTCCAACGTCGCTTTCCACCTGGATTGAGCCCCGATGGTCCTGAACGATGCGATAGACAATCGACAACCCCAGGCCTGTGCCTACTCCGGAACCCTTGGTAGTAAAACCCGGATCGAAGATTCGCGCGAGGTTCTCCTGGGGAATTCCTCGCCCCGAGTCCCTGAATTCAATCCGGACGTTGTCTCCCTCACGCCGAGTCTTGATGGAAATATTTCCCTGCCCCTCGATGGCGTGACTGGCATTGACCAGGAGGTTCATGAATACCTGATTAAGCTGGTTTGGATAACACTTGACCCGAGGAATCTCTCCGTAATCTTTCTCTACCTGGATCCGGTTCTTGAGCTCGTGCTGAACCAGGGTCAGGGTATTTTCAATGCCCTCGTGGAGGTCCACCTCGTCCAATTCGGCCTCGTCCAAACGTGCAAACCGGCGCAGACTACCAACGATCGTAACGATCCTTTCGGCAGCGGTCTGGCTGACCTTGGTCAACTCACCGGCGCTCCTGAGGAGCTGGTTCAGCTTTTCGTTCCCGCTCACACCAGCCTCATCCACGATCGTCTCGATGCGGCGCAGGGTTCGGGCGAAGATGTCAATATTGCTGCCGAGTGCTCCCAGGGGCGTATTGATCTCGTGAGCAACCCCTGCAACCAGCTGACCCAGGGCCGCCATCTTCTCGGATTGCACTAGCTGAGACTGCTTCTGTCGCAGCTCCAGGGTGCGCGCCTCGACTTTCTCCTCCAGTTCCTCGTAGGACTCCCGAAGCGCCGCCTGGGCCTTTCGTTCTTCGGTGATGTCTCGTCCGTATAGGTTGACGGAGTCAGCACCCTCGATCGGCGCACACAGGATCGCAAAGGTCCGGTCGATCAGCTTCAGCTCTGTTTCCCTGGGCTCCTGTGCCTGCCTGGCCTGGGCGATAGTCGACCGCAGCTCTTGCACTACTGTGCTCCCTACTTGGAGATCCCACTGCTCCAGCAGGAGCCTGCTGGAAGCGTTGGCATAGAGAATAGTGTCTTCCCCGTCGACGCGAATCACGGGATTAGAATTCTCCGATGGAAACCTTGCCAGATCGGCAATTTCCCGGTTGTGTACTTGAACCAGCCTCTCCGCCTCTTTTCTGGGCGTGATGTCTTCGACCAGCTGGGCCTCACACCAGATATCGTCCCGACTCCTGAAGAAGCTGGATGTGAATTGGTAGGTATGGCCATTTGCCAGGGAACGCTCCTCGGCGTAGGCCCCCCCCTCTGTCAGATAGGCCTTTTCCTCGGCTCCCGAATCCGGCCGGGAATCATGCCAGGCAGCGTGGGCAGAGTCGTCCTCATCACCATGAAACATTTCCTTTAACTTCTGGTTCTCGAAGTCTACCTGGGGGGTAGTATCGACGTTTCGCTTAACCCCAAGGCCAACTGGCATCATGTCCAGAATGCGTTCGTAGTATTCCCGCAGAAACGCGTTCTCCTTCTCCAGTCCTCGACGCTCAGTGACATCTCTGCAAAGTCTCTGGATCACTTTTCCGCTGCCGTAGGTGACCATACTGGCACTGACATCGATGGCAGCCAAGGAACCATCTTTTCTGCGAAAGTGAAAGTTGCGGAAGGAGCCGTCTCCGGTGGCTGCCACTTTTCCAAAAAGCTGCTTCGCCTCTGCTCTTTCCTCAGGTGGGTGGAGATCCCATACCTTCATTCCCAGGAGTTCGTCCAGGGCGTAGCCTGTCATCTCCTCGGTCCTTCGATTGGCCTCCAGGATTTCACCGCCGTCGGGACTGATGGCCAGGATGGCGTCGCTGGCTTGATCGATCATCCTGCGGTATTTCTCCGCCGATTCTCGAAGCTCTCTCAATTCCTCATCCGGCACTGTTCCCATGAGTAGACCTCACAGCCGCTTATGGAGATTCATCTTGAGCAAGCGCCGCCAAATGCAGCAGCTATCGCGTGAACATCTCCAACGAGATGTTTGCGCTGCGGTGGCCTGTTATGCCCTTCGTTTTTCAACATCGCGCTTCCATGTTCACAAAGACGCTGCCGACCACCGTTTGGTTACCGTGTTCCCAGAGGTTACCTCCTGGCTCCGTCCTGGGTGTTAGTCGTTTTCTGCACCGAAGCACACTTCTGCCCTTTCCAAAGAGCTATGTCTCTATCCCGAATCAGCTTTCTTCGATCAATCTTACGGCTTCAGGCGAACTTGTACCAATGTAGCTGAGGAGCGCCCAAGTCTTCATTCACCTGTTTTCAGCCAAGGATCGGCTGCTCCCTAGCCTGGCCTCGATCCTTAATCTAAAGACCAGTCCCACCTGTCAGTCCCGACGTCGCTCTCTTTCTTTCTTTCGGCACCAACCTGCACTTCACCAAGGAGTGTACCGTTCGAGCCTGTTGCCGAAGTGTCACCCGCCTCATTTATGATCTGATTTGTGAAACAACAAATCAGTTATGGTGCTCTGCTCGATTCAATGACTCAACTCGCCCAAGTCATGGTGCGAGGAACTTTGCTCACCCTCGAAAGCCGCTGCGGCAAGAGTTCCTGCCGATGTGCTCATACGGAGCACCGACACCCGCGCCATTACCTGTCTTGGTCGGAAGGGGGGCGCACTCAGATGATGTACGTCCCTCAAGCGCAGCTGGGGGAGTTTCGTGAGGGGGTCGAGGCCTGGAAACAGTTCAAGCAGTTGACTCAACAGCTGGCACGAGACAACGCTCAGAGTCTCAAGCAGAGCGGAGGAACGCGATCATGATGGGTCGAAAGAGCTTGGCTCCCCGCTTGTTCCACTCGCTTTCCTTACAGGAGATGGTTCCCGCTGATCACCTGCTCCGGCGCTTGAACAAAGTAGTCGACTTGAGCTTCGTGCGCCAACTGTGCGCTCCCTTCTACTCCCATACGGGTCAGCCTTCGGTGGACCCGGTGGTGCTGCTCAAGATGATGTTGTTGGGCTATCTCTACGGAATCACGTCCGAAAGAAGGCTGGCCGAGGAATGCTCGCTGCACCTGGCCTTCCGATGGTACCTGGGCTATGACTTCGGTGAGGCGACCCCCGATCATTCCGTGCTTTCCAAGGCTCGGGCCCGCTTCGGCAAAGTGGTCTTCGAAGCCTTTTTCGAGCAAGTGCTCCAACTCTGCCTGCAAGCGGGGTTGGTGAGTGGAGAAAAGCTTTTTGCCGATTCGACGCTGGTGGACGCCAATGCCTCCATCCAATCGCTGGCGGCTCGCGAGGAGGTTTTTCCGGTCCAACACAGTCCCGCGGAACATCTCCAGCTCGTCTATTCCGACAATCCCCCGGACCCTTCGGAGAGGACCCCAAAAAGCACGGCCCAATCACCAGCCGACCAGCCGCAGGCGGCCCCGACGCCAGAGGACGAGAGCCGCTCCAAACGGGGCCGAAAGCCCAAGCCGCCCCGGCCGCGTCGCAACGACTTACAGGTCTCGCGAACCGATCCCGATGCGGCGGTCGTGAGCCGCCCGGGGATGAAAACAAAACTAGCTTACAAGGAACACTTCGGAGAGGACCCCAAAAAGCACGGCCCAATCACCAGCCGACCAGCCGCAGGCGGCCCCGACGCCAGAGGACGAGAGCCGCTCCAAACGGGGCCGAAAGCCCAAGCCGCCCCGGCCGCGTCGCAACGACTTACAGGTCTCGCGAACCGATCCCGATGCGGCGGTCGTGAGCCGCCCGGGGATGAAAACAAAACTAGCTTACAAGGAACACTTTACGGTGGACGACCTAGCTCGGATTATCACGGCCGTCGAGGTTACCTCGGGCGTCGAGGAAGATTCCGCAGTGGTGTCGACTTTACTGGATCGTCAACCGCTACCCCCTCAAGCGTTCTGTGCCGACAGCCACTATGGAGTGGCACCGGTATACGCGGACCTGGAACGTCGCCGCATTCAGGCGGTGATTCCCCGGCGATCGCCCCAGACGCGACGTCCCAAGGAAGGACGTTTGCCTCTTTCCGACTTCCCGTACGATCCCGAGCGGGATGTCTACGTTTGCCCCCAAGGCAAGGATCTGCGCCGGGCGGCTTACGATCGCCGCTGGAACCGCTATCACTATCGTCCGCTTGTCTCCGATTGCAAGGAGTGCCCAATCCGCGACCAGTGCCCCAGCCCCAAATCCATTCGCACGGTCATCCGATCTCCCCACCAGGAAGCGATCGAGCAGGCAGAGGCCCACTTGCAGACACCCGAAGGTCGGCAAACTTTCCAGCGGAGAAAGAGCACCGCCGAATGGGTGATCGCAGAAGCAAAGGATTTTCACGGCTTACGACGAGCCCGTTGCCGGGGCTTGGACAACATGAAGATCCAAGCTCTGCTGATCGCTTCTGTCCAGAACCTTAAAAGGTTACTCTCAGCCTGGGAAGCTCCTTGCCCTCAGGAGCAGGCCCTGGCGATGCCAGATCTAAGCAGATCCCCACTCTCTGTTCCGGACCTCACGTTACGCACTTTCCCAAACTCCTTTCCGCATCATTCGAGCGCGTCTATTCCGACAATCCCCCGGAGGCTTCGGACGGTGCTCAACGAAGTGTGGCTAAATCGGCAGCCGATACTTCCGCCAACCTTACCGGCTTCGGCAACAGGCTCGCAGGGTGTTGACCAACTCCGCCGCCGTCCAGAACAGCACCCGGTAGCCTTGGCGGCAGGCTTCCACGCCCAGGACCGTGGCGGCATGACTTTTTCCCGTGCCATGGCGGCCGATGAACGCCAGATTCTCTCGCCGAGGGATGTAATCGCACTGCAGCAGTTCTCGGACCTGCAGCGCCTCCAGACCCGGCCACTTCTTGAAGTCCGTCCCTTCCAGGGTTTTCATCACCGGAAAGCGGGCCTCTTTAAGCCGACGTTTGAGTTGATTGGCCTGACGCTGAGTCAGCTCTCGGGTGGCCAGATTCAGCAGAAAGCCCTCGTAGCTTTCGCCTCCCTCTCGGGCCTGGCGGGCGCACTCCGGGTACTCGCGCAGCATCGCCGGTAAACGCAAGCGTTTGAGATGATCCTCCAGCAGGACGGTGTCGCTGAGTTGACTCATAGCGCAGCTGCCGGCAAGAGGGCGTTAAAGGCGTTCAGATCACTGACTGGGACCGGCTGATCGGTTACCCCGGGAATCAACTCGGCGGGCAGGGGCTCGGTCGACAGCGGGGGTGCTTCCTGAGCTCGAAGCAGATGACGGATCGATTCATAGCCTGGACAGCCCTTCTCCAGCACCAAGCGGACGGCCGCTTCCACCTGCGAGCTCTCGTACTGGCGATGCAGCTGCAAGACCTGAACAAACTCGCGGGTCCCCCGGCCTTCGCCCTGACGGCGACGCAGCGCCTGCAATAGCACTTCGTAATCCGCTGGCCACTGCCGCCGCCACTGGACAATGGCTCGAGCGCTTTCAAACGCGCCCACCCGCTCATAGATCAGGTCCAGATAGTGCAGCGGATCGATCTGCCACTGGCTCTTCCAGAAGAGGCGATCGTGTTGGCTCACCTTCCGATCGGAGGCGTACAAGAGCATCTGCTCGCAACCGACGTGGGCCCAGAGCCAGCATCCGACGTAGGCTCGAGGCACCGAGTACCGATTGTGATCCACTCGGGCGGTCTGATAGGCATCCACCTTGACCCGGACCGGCTTGAAGTTTTCAAAGGGTTGATCCGGAAGCGGCAGCAGAGAGCCGCGTTCCGCTTCGAAGCGTTCGTCCACCGTGCGGGAATCTTCCCGACCTCCAATCCGGTGGCTCCCATACTGCTCACAGCGCTGGGCCAAGAGTTGGTTCAATTTCTCAAAGTCTTCGACAGAAGGCAGCGGCACCAGGAAGTTGCGCCGGGCAAAACCGATCAGTCCCTCGGCTCCTCCTTTTTCCTGTCCTCGTCCCGGCGTGCAGTACCGGGCCTCAAAGGTGTAGTGACTGCGAAAGGAGACGAACCGTTCCTGCTCCACTCGCTGGCGGCCCCGCAGGATCCGCTTCACCGCCTGCGTGAGGTTGTCGTAGACCAGCTCTCCGAAGACGCCTCCGTAGTAGGAGAAGGCGTGCATATGGCCGTCGAAGAACATCTCCTGACGCTCCCAGGGATAGGCTCGAACGAAGGGCTTACCCGAGTAGCGAGGGCGCATCACAAAGAGCTTGACCTGCCGACGCAGGCCGGCCATCTGGACCCAGGCCGTGCCCCAGTCCACTTCGGCTTCCCGTGCCACCTCCGGATCCAGCGGCAGCACG
The DNA here is from genome assembly GCA_965219005.1 of Acidobacteriota bacterium. Lineage (GTDB taxonomy): Bacteria > Acidobacteriota > UBA6911 > RPQK01 > JAJDTT01 > CAUZIZ01. The sequence goes on from CBDCMS010000004.1 coordinate 3,717,445, forward strand.
GCCTCGCGCCGGCCCCAGCCGTGAGCGGCTTTCCATTCCCGCACCCAGCGCCGCACGCTCACCTCCGCTCCCGTAAACTGATGTTCCTCCACCAGCCGGGTGTAGACCCTTCGAGCTGTGTGCCTTTGCTTGCGCGGCTCTTGGCGGTCGCCCAGCAGCCACCGCTCGACGATCTTCGCGACCGGATCCATGATCGGTGCCCTCGGCTCTTTCTGCCGACGATACTTCGGTTCTTTCCCGGCCAGCGCTTTGCGAATCGTCCTTCGATGGTGTCCCGTCTCTCGTCGAATCTGACGGATACTCTTTCCATACACACGCGACGCCGTTCTGATAAGCTCATACTGATCCATCCCAATCACCTATAACCTCCGCTTCGTCTGTCGTTTAGCAATCACAACAGACTAAAACAGAGGTCTGATTGGGGTGGGTCACTTTTGCTCGATCACTCGCCCCCAAAACGGGTCACTTTTACGTTATCGAAATCACGAAAGGACAAGTCGACGTCGGCACCATGCCAATGGCTACAAGGACAAGAGAATCTCCACCCGCGTGGGAGAGCTCCAACTGAAGATTCCTCAGGTGCGGGGGCTACCGTTCTACCCCCGATCACTGGAGAAGGGCTGCCGCTCGGAAAAGGCGCTGAAGCTGGCCGTCGCCGAGATGTATGTCATGGGCGTCTCCACGCCCAAAGTCAGTGAGATCACTGAACAGCTCTGCGGGACGGAGATCTCCGCAACCCAGGTCTCCCGGGTGGCCTCCCTCCTGGATGAGGAGCTAGAGAAGTTCCGCAGCCGTCCGCTGGTCGGTGAGTACCCCTTCGTGTACCTGGACGCCCATTACGAGAAAGTCCGTGTGTATGGGCGGGTCCAGGACCTGGCCATCCTCAAGGCCGTGGGAGTCGAGGCTTCCGGCCACCGTGAGGTTCTGGGTCTGAGCGCTCGGCTGAGCGAAGCCGAGATTCATTGGAGGGCATTCTTGCAGAATCTGGCCTCGCGAAGTCTCAAGGGGGTCCAGCTACTCGTCAGTGACGACCACGCCGGACTGAGGGCGGCTCGACGCGCGGTCTTTCCGTCGCTGCCCTGGCAGCGCTGCCAGTTTCATCTGAGCCAGAATGCTCAGCGCTTCGCCCTCCTCCTCCAAGAGCGAGGCACCATCGGCCAGGCGCTGCGATACATCTTCAACAGCCCCACGCTCGAGGACGCCGAAGCCATGCTCAAGCGAAAGATTCAAGCGTTTGCCGAAACCAACCAAGCGCCGGCCCAGTGGATGGAAGGCAACCTGCGCGAGGGCTTGACCGTCCATGCCTTCCCCCGCAGCCTCCACAAAAAGATCCGCACGATCAACGCCGTGGAGAATCTCAACAAACAGATTCGCCGCCGCACTCGCGTCGTAGGAATCTTCCCCCATGAGGCCTCCGCCCTGCGTCTGATCTCAGCCGTGATGGCGGAAATTCACGAGGAGTGGATCACAGGACGACGCTATCTGAAACTGGAGAGTCAAGAAAAGGAGGATCTTGTCCCGCAACCCGTCTGAAATTACAGAAAAATTGTTGCGCTCCCCTTCACCGCAAGTCCCACCACTTTGCTTCATCTTGTCCTATTTCTTCGGCTTTCCTTTCGCTCTCTTAAACGCTAACCTCTGTACGATCCCGACAGAGGGATACCTACGGCTCCGTCCGATGGGGTGTATCCGCCATGCTTACGACGGATTTGCTGACTTCAGCTACGACGGTATTTTCTAAGCACTGCGGATACAATCCTTGACGTTTGGCAGGCAACTTGGGAGACGACATATGGCGGACAAACACGATATTGAGTTCCTCGGACAAGGATTTTCTTACCCAAAGACTGTGTGGGGTCTCTACGCCACCCTTGCAGTTGCGGTAGGAGTGTGTGTCATCATCTATATTCTTGCCGTACTCGCGGAAACAAAGAACATCGAGACGCTCTCGGGCTTTTTCCGTGGTACTGTCACACCCGATACTGCTACGCTACCCGAGCCGCATACCTACACTATAGGCTTCTGGACGCCTTCGGAGGAGACCGCAGCTTTCTGGACCGCAAAAGGTCGGGTTGACAAAGAGCAGAACGAGTGGGAAGCCGAGGCGACTTTGGAGAAGAACGTCGATTTTGGCGAGTTCCTGTCCCTCGAGCACGCTGTACAGGGCTATAGGCGATACAGGGTCTGGGGCCAAGGCCGCGGTACTCTCAAGCCTGGGTTCTGGTGGGTAGTAGGAGTCGAAAACTGGTACCCACCGAAGTCCATTGTTAGCAAATACGTCGAGTTCTGGGACTCGCCGGACGCCGTCTATGTCGAAGTAGTCTGGCCCAAAGCATCCCACTTACCGCCCGGGGCCGGGGAACAGCAGCGGTGAGCCCCGAACAATAGCATGGAGCGCTACGCCGGTTTCGCTGACTCTCCACCGGCGACTCTCATGCGTAATGCTATCGTGAGCCGAGAGGAACTTCGCGACGGCGTAGCTGGTTTTCGGATTCAAACGAAGGAAGGCTATCCAATATCAGCATCAGGGAGCGCCCGCGCTGGCGTTCCCGCGGTTCCTGGTAGGGAGTCAGGCATGGACAAACGACATATTCACCTAGCGGTTGACGCGACTCATGAGCATCTTAGCTTTTCTAGACAGCGCCTTAAAGATACTTTCGGTAATCTGAGCGTGGTCGGCAAGAACGTCGTAAAAATCTCCTTTGTCAATCCTCAATAGTCTGCTTTCACGTGACGCCGTAGCCGTCATCTCACGGGGCTCATCATCGAATAACGCCCAACTTCCGATGACCTCATTCCTTTCAACGCTGGTAATTACTCGGCCGCTTCTCTTCAAACAAACCTCGCCATCCAACACCAAATAAAGAGAATCGGGAAACTCGCCCTCCTCGTAGATGGTCTCGCCCTTGGAAAACTCGACCTCGTCGGAAATCTGCGCAAGGTGGCTTAAGTCCTCCGTCGTAGTTTGCCTGAAAATATCGATGTCCCGCAGAAAGATGACCTTCTCTATTACTGTAATCATAGGTCGAAAAGAGTTTACAATGATGCGCCTTTAGGCTCTTCAACATCTTCGTCATCTAATCTTGCGAGCGCATACGCCGCTGTCTCGCGCACGACACTATCCTGATCATCAAGACTTGTTTGAACAAACGACTTGTAGCTTCCATCGCGTTCTTCTGCGATGAGGAATAGCGCGCAAGCTTTTAACCAATTAGTATCTCCCGTCAGCAAGATCTCAAGAGACTTTCGCTCGGATTCAGGATCGTACGGTGAACGCCGTTCCGCAAGATCGAAGCCCAAGGGGTACGACTCTACAAGCGGGATAATAAGCCTCTTGAATCTAGAGTCGAGATAGTTATCCAGGAATTCTATCGCATTTGCGCGAAGCTCAGCCTTGTCACTCCGAACTCCCTTATAAGCGTTATCCATATCTTTCGCCGAATACTTCACGCCGAGCAGATCAAAAATTCGCTCCAGATTGTTTTCCAGTTGTTCCTCCAAAGCTCGGCACAAAAGATAGCGTGCGTTCGCTGGCCTCTTGAGGGTTGTGTCCTCCCTGCCTTCAGCCCTCCTAAGACTTGGCGCATCGCTCCAAGACAGGTGAAGCAACTGCTCGTTGTATGCCCTGGTCTCCGAAATCAGACTCTCATTAATAATTTCTCTGTCAAACCTCAGGCGAGGCCGCTGCTTCTTCAGCACCTTGAGCGCACGAATTACTTCGTTCCGAACGGCGAGGTTAGCATGCCCAAGGTTCCTTGAAAGCCAATTCAAGGCTTCTTGCGTTCCAATCAGGGCTATCACCTTCGGAATGGCGGTACAGATCAACTCAGAGCTGCCGGGCGAATCGAGAACATCCCCAAGTTTTTCAAGGATAGCGTTACCGTATTCCGCAAGAGCCCTCCGAGCATGCGAGCGAAGCTGTTTCTCGCTCAAGAAATCTACCAATCGCTCAACAAAAATCGGCGACTGAGTCTTGCCTGCGCTGCAAATCGCCGCAGCAGCCACCGGAAAAGTCGAGTTTCCGTTAAGCAACCGCTGCAATAGCGGGTAGAGCTCCGATTCATTCACGATACCGATGACTTCCGCGGTATTCATCCTGATAAAAGCCTGTGTCTCTTTGTCGCCAATCCCTCGTCCGTCAAGACCCTCAACTGCATTCGTGATCAACTTCCGCAAGGCTTTCGACGAGGTAAGTGTTGTGTTAGCCTCGTAAGCTCGTGCAGCGCATTTGAGCGCTGCTGCTCGAACGAGAACATTTTCATGTTCTAAGTATTCTTGAAGTAATTCTGGCTCACGCTCCGAAAAAACCAATTCATAAAGGATGGCTTCTTCACGCACGCCGCGATGCGGGTGCGAAGCAAGCTCTCGCACCGTCATCAAGAAGCCTTCGACTCTTTGACGACGCAGAAAGGCCACACATCTCGCGACGATTTCTCCTGAATCGTGCTCCAGCAATCGAGTTATATAGGGGATGATCCGTTCGTCTCGCGTCTCTTTAAGAGCGTCCAGGATAAAACAAATCTGCCTTTCGTTCCTGGCCGTTTCTAGCGTCTTCAGTAGACTCCGCACAACCACTGGGTCTTGGACCCTCAGGGGCTCTTTATCAAAATCGAACGCACGTTTTTCGATAGCGGAACGGAAGCTATTCACATACGTCTTCTTGACCCCCGCAATCAAAAACAGCCAGATGCCTATAAGCGCAATCACAAGGAAACTGATTTGCTGCGTGCCTACTCCAAGGACACCTGTCAACAGAATCAGAGAAAGTCCCCCTAGCAGCCTGTCGGACTTTCGAGGTCACACCGAACGGGCATCATTAGTGTATGGCGAATCGATTTAGAACAGTAGATCGAGAGACTCCTTATCTGTTTCCTCCTTCGGTGCAGGAATGGCTGCCGGAGACGCATCTGGCTCGCTTCGTGGTGGAGGTGGTGAGCAAGCTGGAGTTGAGGAAGTTGGAGGATTCCTACACGAAACGGGGATCGGAAGGATACCATCCGGCGGTGATGCTGGCGTTGTTGTTTTACGGGTATGCGACGGGGGTGTTTTCGAGTCGGAAGTTGGAGCAAGCCACCTACGATTCGGTGGCGTTTCGCTACCTCGCCGGCAACACGCATCCGGATCACGACACCATAGCCCATTTCCGAAAGCGGTTTTTGGAAGAGCTGAAGCCGCTGTTTGTGGAGATCTTGCTGCTGGCCCAGGCGATGGGATTTCTGAAGTTGGGCCGAGTGAGTTTGGATGGCACGAAGGTCAAAGCCAATGCCTCCAAGCACAGTGCGTTGAGCTGGGGGCACATCCAGAAACTGGAAGCGCGGCTGCGAGAAGAAGTGGACGAGTTGATGCAGCTGGCCGAGGAAGCGGATGGACGAGAAGAAACGGAAGGGATGGACATCCCGGCCGAGCTGGCGCGGCGGGAAGCACGGTTGAAAGCGATCGATCAAGCGAAGCAGAAGCTGGTCGAGCGGGCGGCCGAGCGGCAGGCGGCCGAGCACGCCGAATATGAAGGGAAGGTGGCCAAGCGGCAAGCCCAGAGGAAAAGGGGAAACAAACCGAAGGGTCGCGAACCCAAACCGCCCCGAGGAGGAATCCGAGACCAGGATCAGATCAATCTGACGGATGAAGATTCTCGGATCATGCCGGTCTCGGGCGGGGGATTTGAGCAATGCTACAACGCTCAGGCCCTGGTGGATAACGACAGTCTGTTGATTGTGGCCGTTCATGTCACGCCAAACGCCAATGACAAGAAAGAACTGAAACCGGCCCTGGCGGCGCTGCACGCATTGCCGGAGTCGTTGGGTCGGCCCCAGGAGCTGCTGGCCGACAACGGCTACTTCAGTGGTGCCAACGTGGAGCTTTGTAGCGAGCATGCGGTCCTTCCCTATATTGCGGTCGAGCGGGAAGCCCACCACTTGCCGCCGAACGAACGCTGGAAAGAACCGGAGCCACCCGGGGAAGACGCCGATGCGGTGGAGCAGATGAGATACCGGTTGAAGACCCCGGCGGGTCGAGCCATCTACGGGCAACGCAAAGCTGTCCCCGAGCCCGTCTTTGGGATCATCAAATCGGTGATGGGCTTTGCGCAGTTCTCTCTCCGAGGAGCGGAGGCGGCAGACGGGGAGTGGACTCTGGCCAGCATCGCCTGGAATCTGAAAAGAATGTACAACCTCGCCTGCCGCCAGCCGAAGCTGGCCCGTGCCACCCTCTGAAGAGGTGGGCCAGGTCGTTTCAGCGGCCAAATCACCGCCGCAGATCAGACGATTCATCGATTTCGTGCTTGGTCGTGCAAGACTTTGGATCAAACGTCAAATTTCAGAAGTGCCTGTGAGTCAAGTCCGACAGGCTGCTAGGCCCGTCGCCAGACTGTCGACGAAAACGTCGATAAAAGCCTTTCCTTGTTTCTTGACCGAGGGTGGGATCGGAATGGACAGAAGCTCAACACCAGCCTTGTTGATCGACTGTTTGAAGCTCCCGTCGCCGACTTTAGCGAGCGTTGCCGCCCATAACGCTGGTGTTATCAAAAGGATGCAGGAGCCAAACAGAATGCCAATTGGGAGAAACAGCAGAGACGCACCAGCACCAAACGATTTGAGTACCCGTCCGGTCAGAAAGAATTGAATGGCAAGAGACCCAATGCTCAAAGTCGAAAGCCAAAATCCGAAAAATGCAGTCAGAGCATCTTCATTCTGAATCGTTTCTGCAGCTATTGCGCTATACTGATAGTCGATGAGATTGGCCACGATAACACTGATCCCAACGACGCCTGACGTATATTTCAAGTGGCGCGAACTCTTCACTATCTGAAATGTGCTGAGCCTAGCGCCTCTGTTTTGAACAGGTTTTTCTCGTGCCCTCTCTCGGTGCCGCTGAACATCTTCGCGGTGCCGGTTTTGAATCACGAAAAGAATGATCATGCAGACGACGAGAAAACTGGCACATACAAGCAGCAAATTGTTGGTCCCAGTAAGCGGTGCTAGAAAATTAGTCAAATATCCGCCAGTAATACTCCCGGCAATCGATGCGGCGCCCAAGATGCTGAACAAACGTCGGGCCTGCCGTGCATCAAAAACCTCGTTCGCAAGTAGCCAGAACTGCGAAACGGTCACAACACCCCAAATTGCTCCTACAACATAGAAAACATAAACGAGCGGGCTATTACTTATCTTGTTGCTTGAAAGGAAAAACCAAAATGCCAGAAATCCTGCGATACTGACTACGAGAGTACTTGAAATGACTTGAGTCAAACGAGCCTTTGCGGAGAAACCGGAATAAAAATGGATAAACATTGCCGCAGCTAGTGCAACAGCAATGAAAGCATAGGGGAGCTGGGAAACCCCAAAAGTTGAGATAAAAAGAGAATTTCGGACTGGCTTGATGATCATCAAAGTCGAGATCGTCAGAAAAATGTAGGCAGACAACAAGAAGGTCATTACGCCTTCCCCTCGACGAAGATCAAATAGTTTGGCAAGCGGCTGCTTCATAGCCAACACAAGTAGAATCCACCCTAAACTCGACTGATACAGTCTTGAACCAGGTTGGGTTCCTTCGAGATCTATTGAGGCTTTTCCATCTCTATAGTTTGAATGTAAAAGCCGCTGTCTCCATGAAGGTACTCCTCGGAAAACTCCAAAAGTTGCTCAAGCTTGAAAGTCACGATCGTTCTACGAAACGGTTATATTCCAAGTCCAGCCGGGCTTTAAGAGTGAACTGCCCGTCCTCATCCAAGTGTTCTTGTCTCCTGCCCCAGTTTTTCCTTCAGAGCAGAACCAAAATCTCTTGATGTCTGCTCGCCCTTTCTCCAATGTGTACCATCGCCGCCCACTCTCTCCATCGACTCCAAGCCAAGGGCAGGGGCCGTGTCAATGCTTGGCATCCAGAATAGGCAAGAGCGTGCTTGGGAGATCCTCCATTCATCCGAACTGGAATAAAGGCCGCCCGCAGCCAAAATAGCCTCGAGCGTCTTCTGAGGATGGGCGGATTCGGCAACCGGAGCGTCTCCAATGCGGTTACATTTCGTTATCAGTTCCGATCGTCTCCCATTCTACGCTCAAAGGTGATATCTGTTCCGGGTCTCCATCGACGTTGGCGCGGAGGGAGATATCCTTCTTAGCTTTCAATCCTCTATCTGTACAGACAGCCAGATCGGGACGGCACCCCCAATCGGCAAAGCCCAGCCACTGCGCCCTCTGTGCAAATCCACGACAGAGCTCAAGAAGAGCCCCACCCTCCCTGTCCTCACCGAGGACTTATCTCGTTGCAGATCCCTTGGCCAACAAGCCCATAAGCACCTGTCGCCAGCCAGACGAGACGTTGCAGATCAAACTCCCTGCACCATCCATCAAAATCGCAGCTTTGAACCTGGACATTTTTCCTGAAATAATCAAGCCTTTTCTAAGCAGGCGGGAGACTGACATGACTTTTGTGTCGACGTTGGAGCCCCAGGAGCTCTGGAAGCACTTTGACAACATCCTGACCATCCCCCGCGGATCGAAGAACGAAGAAGCCGCGGCCCAGTACGTCATATCTGTGGCCAAGCGAAACGATCTCTCCTTCAAGCGGGATCCGACCGGGAACCTGGTCGTAGCCAAACCCGCACACTCGGGAAGCGATTCCGCGGGCGTCACCATACTTCAATCACATCTGGATATGGTGAACGAAAAGAACGCCGACGTGGAACATGACTTCACCAAGGATCCCATCCGTCCTCGCAAAGATGGAGACTATCTGTATGCCACAGGGACGACCCTGGGCTCGGACAACGGGATAGGAGTGGCCTCTTCGCTCACGGTCATGGAGAGTCGATCCATCCAGCATGGTCCCATGGAGTTCCTCTTTACCGTAGACGAAGAGACTGGACTGACCGGGGCCGCCGGCCTCCAGCCCGATTTCTTGAAGGGCCGGCGTCTGCTGAATCTGGACAGCGAAGAGGAAGGAGCCGTTTACATTGGATGCGCCGGAGGAGCAGGGACAAACCTGAAACTCCCTCTGAGCTACACCAGGCCCGTGGCTAAATCGTTGCGCCTGGAAGTTCAGCTAGCTGGTCTGCGGGGAGGACACTCAGGTGCAGAGATCCACCTCCAGAGAGGCAACGCCATCAAGCTTCTGGTGCGGATACTCAACGACGCACGGAAGCAATGTGCTTTTCAACTGGGCGGCTTCCGGGGAGGCAACATGCACAATGCCATCCCCCGAGAGGCTTTTGCTCAGGTTCGTATCGGACCAGAGAAGAGGGGGCTCTTTGAGGAAGTCCTCGGAAACCAGTTGGCAACGACCCAGGAAGAGTTCCGATCCGTCGACCCCGACATGCGTCTCTCATTGAAGGATCTCGCCCCCAACGAGCAGGTTTTCGATAGAGGGACCTCGACTAAAGTGCTGCACCTTCTCAATGCACTGCCCCATGGAGTCATCTCCATGAGCTACGACATTCCGGAGCTGGTGGAGACCAGCTCTAATCTAGCCACCGCCAGGGTCGAGAATGATTACCTGAAAATTCACAGCAGCAACCGAAGCTCGGTCGCCTCAGCTTTAGCCGCGATCCAATCCCGGGTGGCGGCGATCGGCGAACTTTCCGGCGCGGAAGTTGAAGAACTGGAGGGATATCCTGGCTGGAAGCCAAACCTGGATTCCCGGCTCCTGAAGACTGTGGAAGAGGTCCACACGCGCCTCCTGGGGAAAAAACCGGAGGCCAAGGCAATCCACGCCGGCCTGGAATGCGGAATCATCGGCGAGCACTACGCCGGTATGGACATGGTTTCAATCGGGCCCCTGATCGAGTTCCCCCACTCGCCCGACGAACGCGTCCAGATCAGCTCGGTGGGCTCCTTCTACGGGCTCTTGACTGCAATTCTTGAAGAAGTGAACACTTGAAGAAGTGAACAGTCTTGAGGAAGTGAACAGTAGTGAAGTAGTGAAGTAGTGAAGTAGTGAGGTAGTGAGGTAGTGAACAGTGGACAGTGGGCAGTGAACAGAAGGCAGTCAGTAAAACTGGTGAGAACGGAGAGGTCAGTATAATCTGCAATCGGTCATGAACAGTCTATTGAGGATTCGTCGTTAGTCCACTGAGAATCCATCACCGTTGATCATCGAGATACTGTTCACTGTTTACTTTCACTGCTCACTCCACCACTCCACCACTCCACTACTCGACTACTCCACTACTACTCAACAGGGCCCCCTCCCGACGCATCGCGTTGACAGACTGGTCAAAGGCTTCGATGGTGAAGTCTATGTCTGCCTCAGTATGGGCGGCGGTTGGACGCCAGCTCCATCCTCCCTGGACGTCGACACCCTCGTTGAGAAGGGCCTTCCGGAAATGACTCATCACCTTGACATCGTTTGCTTCCTGCAGCTGGTCGTGAGGCGTGACACAGATCCCGTCCTGGTCCAACTCTTCTTCCAACCCGAACGCGACAAACAGGTTGGAGCAGACATTGTAGGCAAATCCGCCGTCGCCCCGGCTCAGAACATCGTTGATTCCCAGTTTGAGGCGCTCGGTAAGAGCATCGACGCGATCGTTGATCGGTTGCTTGGCGATGATCCCGAGTGCAGTGGTGCCGGCGCTGGCAGAGAGGGGGTTAGCATTGAAAGTACCCGGATGGGCCACCCGCCGGGTCGTGTCCCATTCAGGATCCTCGCGGTGCTGAATCATGTCCAGGATGTCGGCTCTCCCGACGACCGCCCCCCCAGGTAGCCCTCCCGCCATGATCTTGGCATGGGTGCTCATGTCCGGAGTGACGTTGTAGTGGAGCTGAGCCCCACCCCGTGAAACTCGAAAACCGGTGATCACCTCGTCAAAGATGAGAATCACCCCGTGACGCCGAGTCAGTTCGCACAGCTCTCGCAAGAAGCTCGGGCTAAGTGGAAACATACTGCCAAGAGCGCCGGTGGGCTCAAGAATCAACGCAGCGATATCTGGATCCTTTTCCAGAATACTTTCTACCTGCGCAATTTCTGGCTTGATAACCATCACAGATTCCGCCGCGCCAGCCGGAACGCCGGGGGCAGCCTGAGTCTCGTCAACAACGGCATAGTCATTCCAGCCGTGGAAGTGACGTTCGAACTTCACAAGTTTGTCGCGGCCCGTGAAAGCCCGTGCCAGGCGAAAGGCCATGAGGGTCGCCTCGGTTCCGGAGGAAACAAACCGGACCCTTTCGGCGCAGGGGACCAACCCCATGATGGCTTCGGCCCAACGGATCTCCAGCTCGGTACTCCCGCCCAGATGAGTCCCGTTCTCCATCTGCTTTTTCACGGCGTCAACGATGGCGGGATAGCTGTGCCCCAGAATCACGGCCCCATGTCCCACCACATAGTCCACATATCGGTTCCCATCAATATCCCACTTGTAGGCTCCCTCCGCTCGAGCCATGTAGACCGGAAAAGGGGTGATCCATCGAGAATCGTGGGTGACGCCGTCCGGAAAAGACTGCTGGCCTGCTTCGGCCAATCGGGCCGATCCGGCTCGGCCTTGGGTAAAGCGTTCATCGATCGTCAACATGTCTCAACTCCATGAATTGGAAAGGGGTCTATGCCTGGTTTCAAATTGTCACCATAATAGGCCGGCGGCCAGCCTAGTTCAATCGCGACCGAGTACCCTCGGTCTTGTCTCGGGGTTACAGTAGAAGAAAGGGAAGGGCTACTACGATGGGCATTACAGACGCGGCAGCTGAGAGATCTTCTGGCTTCAAACCGGTTCTTCTGATTGCCTTTCTCCTGGGACTTTTCCTGCTGCTCGCCTGGACCTCTCCTGCTCGAGTACGGGTAAGCCTGGTCGATGCCAGTTCGGGGAAATCGGTTCCGGGGGTTCTTCGGGTGCTGGAAGGAGATCCTCTCAAGGCCGTCCCCTTGCAAGGGCTGCTACCGAGAGGCCAGGGCCTGGAAGAGGAGAAAGATCCTGACGGTTCCCCACATCCCATTCTGGATTGGTACACGCTTCCCACAGCCACCGAAATAGCGCTCCCCCGGAAGCAGATCGTCCTGGAGGCGTTCTCGGGCCTGGAAAGCGAGCTGGCTCGAGTGGACCTCGATCTGCGGGAGTCCGTACCTGAAACCCTCGTCCTCCCCATAAGATTCTTCAGCCAAGTGTCCAAAGACCGCTGGTTCGGAGGTAATACCCACCTGCACCTGAAGGACCTCGACGCTGAAAGCACCCGGCGCTATCTCTCGGCTATCCCCTATGTCGACAGACTCGATATTCTGTTCATCTCCTACCTTGAACGAGCGATCTGGCCTTCCAAACCGAGAGGAGACTCCCGTGATGACAAAAGCTACAGCACGAATAGTTACCCTATCGGTGAGCTGGGCCGCTTGCGGGAGGGAGGTCCCCTTGTTTCCAATGGGGAAGAACACCGAAACAACCTGCCCGAAAGTACTGGCTTCGGACACGTGATGCTGCTGGGGATCCAGGAACTGATACGGCCCGTAAGCATCGGTCCTCAGATCGAAGGGGACGGAAGTGACGGAACTCCCCTACAAAACGGAATCCTCGAGGCCAGGAGACAGGGAGGAACCACAATCTGGTGCCACAACGAGTACGGCTGGGAAGATGCCCCCAACTTCGTTGCCGGCAATCTGGACGGCCTCAATCTGTACGACGGCGGCGCCAGAGGCGAAAGGTTTTCTTATGGCAACTGGTATCAATATCTGAATGCCGGCCTTCAGGTGCCCGTTTCCACAGGGACTGACTGGTTCCTGTATGACCTGGCTAGGGTCTACGTCCAGGTCGAGCCTCCTCTTTCGGTTAAGAGCTGGCTTGGAGCCCTGGCGGCAGGTCATACATTTATCACCAATGGTCCCCTGCTGGAGCTCGAGGTCCAGGGAAAGAGCGTGGGAGAGGTGGTGACACTGCAGCGGCCGGACAAAGTCCGGGTGGTGGGGACTGCCAAGGGTCGACGTCCCTTTGGCAAGCTCGAACTGGTGCAAAATGGTGGGGTCGTCTACCAGATCGAGGCCACTCCAGAAGCAGAGCACTTTCGGGCTGAGCTCGATCTCGAACTCCAGGTCGACATTCCCAGCTGGCTCGCGCTCAGGACAGCGGGCTCGGGAACCAGCGACTACGGATCGCGGCTGTTCTCACATACGTCAGCCACCTATATTTCCGTCGAAGGCAAGCTGCGCAGAAGCAGCGAGGCGCGGAATGCCCTGATCCGAGAGATGGAAGAAGCGTTAGCGGACATCCAGCAGAAGGCCGTCTTTTTCTCCGCAGAGGAGCGGGAGCAGGTTCTCGAAGTGTATCGGCGGGGCATCGAGGCGTTGCGAAAACCGAGCAGTGGATAAAACCGCGTAACACCCTTTGCCTTTGCCTTCGCCCGAACTTCCTTTCCAGACGGCGCTCAGGGCCGCAGAATTATGTGGCGAATTTCCAGAACATAACACTAGGCCTCCGGTCGATAAGAAGACTTTCCCGCAATCCTCGTCCGTAGGCTGAGCAGGAATTTTCCGCAGGTGATGTAGAGGGTTCGAAGGTCGGGGCCGCCGAAGCTGCAATTGGTGATGCTATCCTCGGGCGTCTGGACGAATGCCAGCAGCTTGCCCTCCGGGGAGATCACGTGGATGCCGGGGTGAGTGTCCAGGGTCTCGCTGCTTCCCCGCCGCCGGTGCAAGCCGGCCGCCACCCAAAGATTACCCTGGGCATCGATCGCCATCCCATCACCGCTCCGTCCTGGATAGAAATCGTAGAGCGTGCGCTCATGTGTAGCAGATCCGTCGGCTCCTAGATCATAAGCCCGAATGCGGCGCGCCCGCCCAGCCTTTCCATCCGCGTCAATCAAGTAGAGAGTTTTGTCATCTGGAGAAACTACGATCCCGTTCGGCATGTCGATATTGGGCCAGTGCAGGACTCGGACCACCTGCCCCGGGCCATCGATGCGGTAGACCGAGTTTACGTTTCCCACCTCTGGATCCTGATTGGCCAACCTGGAAGTAAAATAGACCCGGCCCTGGGAATCCAGATCCAGGTCGTTGGGAGCACCGAGTTCCCTGCCCGCGTATTGATCCGCTAGCGTAGTGATCTCACCGGACCCCATTTCTGTGCGCGTCACGCGCCCCCCGCCTTCGCAGGCAAGAAGGCGCCCCTGTCGGTCGAACATCAACCCGTTGGCGCGGTTGCTCTGCTCCCGAAACACCGACAAGCGACGTTCCTCGGGGTTCCACTCGAGAATGCGGCGTGCCGGTATGTTGGTGAAATAGACCGATCCGGAACGCGACACCGCCGGACCTTCGAGAAATGCAACGGCCGTTTCGGATCGCACCTCCACTTGCTCTGCGTACCGTCCTGTCTGCAGACCCGCGTAGCGTAACTGTCCCTTCAAGGAAGGAAGCGGGGCCGGCTGAGACTGTCCAGTTGCCAATTGTCTCCTCAGAAACGTCACGATGCGGGGAATTGCGGTTTCGGCTGGATCTCCCGGATCGGCCGGATCGCGACTGGGCTCATATACGATGTCGAGGAAGCCCTGGTAATGAACGCCCCGAAGAATATCGAGGACCGCAGCATAGTCGATCCAAGGCTCAGATCCGTCGGCACGCGGTCGATAGAACTTGACCCGCACGTAACTGGCTAGCGACGCCGTCAGGCGAATGCTCTCCATGAAATCGGTATCTTTCAGCTCGTCGGGAACACTGCCGCTGGCACCACGAGAACCCGCAAACTGGCCCGTATCCAGAATGAGCGTGAAATTGGGGTGATCGACTCCACGAATGAACCGGACCACCTCCTCTCCCGTGCGCACCAGAGCACCATGGTTGTGATTCTGCAGCCCCACAGGCAAACCAACGTTGGCCGCCTCTTCACAAACCCGGCGTATCCCGCGGATCGCCCGCTCGAAAGCCGCCTGGCGTTCACCCTCGGAAGGCGGCGAGCCTGCGAAGACGCGAAGTATCGGTGCTCCCAGAAAAGTCGCGATCCTGATCGCCTCTCGTGCCTTGTCCAACTCCACACCGTGCTGGTCCTCGGGTGAGCCAAAGTTGGTGGTGACCGAGAACATCGACACGGAAAGGCCGCTGTCCAGGTAGCCTCGGCGGAGCCTCTTCAGGTACTCGGACCCGGACTCGGGCAGATTACGGACATGGATACTTGCCCCCTCAACTCCCAACTCGTGGCAAACCGTCAGGAATCCCAAGGGATCCATCTCGCCCGTCCTCAGTGCCGGATAGTTCAGAGAATAGTTGCTAATCTTCATGGCTAGAGCAGTCCTCACTCTCCTGAATGTCTTCCTTTTTCTTACCACATACAGCAGATTTCTTACCACATACAGCAGATGAACACGACGTTTATTCTTGGACAGTTGAGACTTTGCTATTGACTTTTGACTCCTTTTCTTGAATATGGATATTCGGCGTGCTCGGCCGCCTGCCGCTCGGCCGCCCGCTCGAGCTTCTGCTTCGCTTGATCGATCGACCGTGCTTCCCGCCGCGCCACTTTCTTAGCTTGAGAGGCTGGGAGCTTTCTTAGCTTGAGAGGCTGGGAACGGAAACCAGATACGGGTACCGAGACAGGGCCTCGTGTCAAAGATCAGGTCTCGATAACAGGAGGCGAGTGACGAACCTTGAAGGCAATTGATTATGCATCTCCCCGGACATTGGCCGAGGCAGTAGCACTGCTGGCTGAGGGGAACGGTCAGGCTCGAGTACTGGCCGGCGGCACCGACGTGATTGTTCAGGTCCGCGAAGGAATGCGCGACCTGGACCTACTGGTAGACGTCAAGAACATCCCCGAGGTGAACGAGCTTTCATACGATTCCCAGCAGGGATTGGTTTTGGGTGCGGCGGTTACCTGTTGCGAGGTCTGCGAAGATCCCGAGGTCTCGGCAGCCTACCCAGGAATAATCGACGCCGCCTCGTTGGTCGGCGGCACGGCGATTCAGAACCGGGCTTCGCTGGGAGGCAATCTTTGCAATGGCTCTCCCGCGGCTGACACCATCCCACCCTTGATCGTGCACCACGCGATCTGTCGGATCACGGGACCTGGGGGACAAAGAGAGATTCCGGTCGAACAGTTTTGCACCGGTCCGGGAAGGACCGTCCTGAAACCCGGTGAGATCCTGGTTTCGTTTCATATCCCTGCTCCATCGAGCACTTTCGGGGCTCACTACCTTCGCTTCATACCTCGAAACGAGATGGATATCGCAGTGGTGGGCACGGGATCGTCGGTAGTACTCGACGATACTGGCACCACCTTCGTCTCGGGCAGAGTCGCCTTGGGCGCGGTGGCACCCACTCCGCTGCTGGTCGAAGAAGCCAGTCAACTGCTTAGCGGCAGCCCAGTCACGGACGAGACGATCGAGCAGGTAGCCGAAGCTGCCCGGCGAGCGGCCCGTCCCATTTCGGATATTCGAGGCACGGTCGAACAGCGGAAACATCTTTCCGCAGTCCTCACCCGTCGAACCCTGAAAAAAGCAATCGCGAGAGCAAAAGGAGACAGTGCTTAATGAGCACCGCAGCCACAAGTAAAAAGATCCACGTAAACACTCGGATCAACGCCGAGAATATGGAGTTTCTGTGCGAGCCACGGCATAGTCTGCTGGAGGCCTTGCGCGACATCCTGCTCCTCACGGGCACCAAGGAAGGCTGCAACAACGGCAACTGTGGTGCCTGCAGCGTGATCATGAACGGACGTCTCGTCAACTCTTGCGTCGTGATGGCGGGGGAGGCTGAGGGGGCCGAGATTACGACCATCGAGGGCATTGCCCAAAACGGACACCTTCACCCCCTCCAAACCAGCTTCCTGGAACACGCTGCGCTTCAGTGCGGCATCTGTACGCCTGGCTTTATCGTCGCGGCGAAAGCTCTACTGGATCGCAACCCGAATCCGTCCGAAGAAGAGATCCGACTCTGGCTTGCCGGCAATCTGTGCCGCTGCACCGGCTACGACAAGATCATCCGAGCAGTCCAAGAGGTAGCAAGCGAGACCAACGGAGACTAGCAAAACCACACCGAGTCCGTGAACTGCTGCGCTGTTTCGCATCGGTTGTACAGGCTCTGTTCCTGACTTGGCCAAAGCCAAAGGGAGTTCAAACCATGGCAGATTTTCCCGCGCCCAAATCAGACACGCAGTACAAGGTCCTCGGTACCCGGCCCATCCGCCACGACGGCGTGGACAAGGTAACCGGTCGCGCCCAGTACGGTGCCGACATCCATCTGACCGGAACGCTGCACGGAAAGGTTCTTCGAAGCCCTCACGCTCATGCTCGTATCCGATCCATCGATACCAGCGAGGCCCTGAAACTGGATGGGGTTTATTCCGTGATTACTTCAGAGGAACTCTCGGACCCCGGCGACAAGATCGCCGATCTGGGAGAAGCATCCGTTCCGCTTCGCTACCTTAGCGGAAATGTCTTGGCTCGCGACAAAGCGCTCTATCAAGGCCACGCAATAGCTGCTGTGGCGGCAAGCAACCCTCACGTTGCCGAGGAAGCTGTCAAGCTGATCAAGGTGGACTACGAGGTCCTGCCCCCTGCCGTCAACGTGGTGGATGCCATGAAAGACGACGCTCCCCTCTTGGACGAGACCCTGCGGACCCAGTCCTTCGGTAAGGCGGGCGATAAACCCAGCAATATTGCCGAACACATTCACTTCAGCCTGGGAGACCTGGAGAAAGGGTTTGCCGAGGCCGACGTCATTGTGGAACGAGTCTTCGACACAGCCACCGTTCACCAGGGATACATTGAGCCTCATACCTCCACCGCCCATTGGAACGCAGACGGCAATCTGACCGTGTGGACCACCACCCAGGGATCCTTCGCCTGCCGTTCCCAGCTGTCAGAGGTTCTAGGCATTCCCATATCCAGAGTCAAAGTCGTGCCCACCGAGATCGGTGGGGGCTTCGGCGGCAAGATCAACGTCTATCTGGAGCCACTCGCTGCCTTACTCTCCCGCAACACGGGTCATCCGGTGAAATTCATCATGACACGCGAGGAGGTCTTCAATGGTAGCGGTCCCACTCCCGGCACGCACATGCGTGTCAAGATGGGAGCCAAGCAGGACGGGACCCTCACCGCTGCTTCTGCCTGGCTGGCCTTCGAGGCTGGCGGCTTTCCCGGTTCCCCGGTCGGGGCCGGCTGCATGTGCGTCTTTGCTCCCTACAACATCCCCAATGGCCAGATTGATGGCTACGACGTGATTGTGAACAAGCCCAAGAGTTCTGCCTATCGTGCCCCCGGCGCAACTCAGGCGGAATATGCCAGCGAAACAGTGGTCGATGAAATCTGCGAAAAAATCGGAATGGATCCACTCGAGTTTCGGTTGAAGAATGCATCCAAGGAAGGAGACCGTCGCGTCGACGGTCCGGTGTGGCCCCGCGTGGGAAACGTAGAGACACTCGAGGCAGTCAAGAACCATCCTCATTATTCGGCACCCCTGGAGGGTCCGAATCGCGGCCGCGGAATTGCCTCAGGATTCTGGTTCAACGTGGGTCTGAAGTCCTCCGTCAACGCCAGCGTCAACCCGGATGGAACCGTCGCTCTGGTGGAGGGCTCCACCGATATCGGAGGTACACGCACCTCGGTGGCGATGCAGCTGGCCGAGGTCCTGGGGATTGCGGCCGAAGATGTACACCCAACCGTGGTGGATACGGACTTGATCGGCTACACCGATGTCACCGGTGGCAGTCGTGTCACCTTCTCCACCGGGTATGCAGCCTACGAGGCGGCACAGGACATCAACCGGCAGATGGCCGAAAGAGCCGCCGTGATCTGGGAGGTTCCAGCCGATAGCGTCGAGGTTCGAGACGGAGGTTTCCACAGCAACGGCAACTCGATGAGCTTCAAGGAGTTGGCGGCCAAACTGGATGAAACCGGCGGTACCATCGTGGGCAAGGCCACCGTAGATCCCAAGGGGGTCGGAGGTGCCTTCGCGACTCAGATCGCCGACGTCGAAGTAGATCCCGACACAGGCAAAGTTCAGATTCTGCGTTGGACCATCTTCCAGGATGCGGGAAAGGCGATCCATCCCAGCTACGTCGAAGGTCAGATGCAAGGTGGAGCCGTCCAGGGAATCGGCTGGGCCCTGAACGAAGAGTACATGTACAACGAGAAGGGTGAGTTGAAGAACGCCAGCCTGCTCGACTACCGCCTTCCCACCAGTCTGGATCTGCCCATGATCGACACCCAGATCGTGGAGGTCCCCAATCCCGGTCATCCTTTCGGGGTGCGCGGGGTCGGCGAAGTGCCAATCGTTGCGCCACCGGCTGCGATTGCCAACGCCATCTACCAGGCGGTGGGAGTCCGTATGACCCGGCTTCCGATGAATCCGGCAGCGGTACTGGACGCGGTACTGACCAAAGGGAACGGCTCGAGTTAGCTACGGCTGGCGGGGGGAAGAGACCGACGTGGTTCGGGAAGGCTAGGCGACAAAGCAGTTCGACCAATTGGCCCTCTTCTACTGACCTCTTTGCTATCTACTCTCATGCCTACGGTGTGGATTCCTCCACCAATGCGCGAGTTGACCGCCGGACAGGAGCAGGTTTCTGCTCAGGGCCAGACGGTACGTGAGGTGCTCGACTGGTTGGAGCGAAACCACCCTGGCATTCAAGCCCGCCTCTGCGAGAAGGACCAACTCAGACGAGGTATCGCCGTCTCAATTGACGGGGTCGTCTCTCCCGAAGGGATCCGCTCCAAGGTCGAAGAGACGAGTGAAGTCCATTTTCTTCCTGCCATAAGCGGGGGAAGCTAGCTCAATAATGTGGGCCAGCTTCTTCCCCATTCTGAACACCGTCATGCTTGTCCTGTTCGTGGCGGCAATCGCCCTGCAGTACAACGATTCCGACCCCTACCTCTGGATGCCGATATACGGCCTCGGAGCACTTTGGTCGGCGATGTTTTTATTGAAGAAGGAGCTGCCGCGAATGGCGGTCAGGCTCTTTTCCGGTCTCTGTCTACTCGGCGCGGCCTATTTGGCAATAGCGGTTGTGGCTCAAGAGGAACCCCCCGCTGTCGAACACTTCTCCGAGCTCGGTGGTCTGCTGATCACCTCGGCCTGGAGCATGGTAGTTCTGACGATGAGCCGCACCAGAGACTGATCCCTCAAAACAGACACAAGGGCCAGGAGACACAAATATGGAATTTCCAGTGCTCATCATTGTCGTTTACGGCGCACTCGTCGGACTAGGTGGAATCCTCGGATACGTAAAGGCCCAGAGCATTCCGTCGTTGGTTTTCGGTCTGGGTTCGGGCATCGCCCTGCTGGTTTGCGGATGGCTGGTTTCCACCCAGAACGCGATGGGGACCAAGGGAGCCATTGGTATCGGACTGCTGCTGGCGGTCTTTTTCGGTATCCGCTACGCACGAACTCGCAAGCTCATGCCCGCCGGACTCATGACCGTGCTGAGCCTAGTTGCCGTGATCCTTTTGCTCATACACGCGCTAGCCTGAAACTTGAATAGTGAACAGTGGTGAAGTGATCAGTGAACAGCACCGGAAACAGCTGCGGACAACAGAGCCGCGAACGACTTGACTCGTTAGCAGTATGCCCCACGTTTCGAGGAGAGAGCTGGACAACAGCAGAATCTCGCAGATCCCCAACCCCTCGCTCGCGCTTCAGGCTCCCATGATCCGGAAAGGCCTCCTCCGATACTAAGGGTTCAACTGAAAGATCCTCAAAGTCCTTCGAAATGTCAGAAATCTTACAAAAATCGCCGAGACTCTAGTCACGGGAACCTGAAGAAACCAACTCCTGATTCTCAGTTTGCCGGACCCTGGGCCCAGGAAAGCTGGATTAGAGCACTGCTGACCGTCTTTCACTTGAATATCGGCGAGAGATCAAGTTGAATCGCATAGTCGGTCAGAGCGAGGGTGCATCCCAGCCCTCAGGGTAGGATCGGACCCTGAGGTTCCCGCTCTCCTATGACGCCAGGTCAGGTTATGGGTATTGCAGCACTCGTTCTAGGCTTCTTTGTGTTCACGCTGGAAGCCTCTGATGTCTCTTCGGGACCCTGGAGACCCAATCAACCTACCGCTTCTCTGAGACAGCTCCGGCTCCGCGCGATTTCGGATCTCGAAAGAATCCCAGCTACCGACCACCAGGTTCAGAAAACGATACGGAAGGCTGTTGAGGACATCACCAAGAGCCTCTCTCGTGAAGGTCAGGAGCATTTCTTGACGGGTGCTCAGATCCTTTCGGCGCCCCATGGGAGAAGGGTCTTTCAGAATTCGAAGCGGGCTGTGCAGCGCCTTCTCAAAGGGTTCGGGAGCAGAGCAGCCGAAGTCTCCGTCAAACCCGTATACCAACAGGTTGTTGATGTGCTGCTCCGCTCCGATGCCTCTATCGCGGAACGCTGCGTCCTGACGGCCGAGCGTCTGGCGGAGCTCGAGCTAGGAAGTAAGAAAACAGCACAGAGAGCGCGCGAACAATATGAAAAAGCGCTTCAGGAAACCGACGCTGCCAAGGCTGCAGACGGTTTCAGGAAGGCCTGGCGCTCCGCACAGGGAGTGGTGCGCTTCCGGAGCCTTTTGACGACGGCCTTCCGAGACGGCCCCGATCCCTTTTCACCGCGCCGGGGCCCCAATACCCTCTCCTTGACTTTCGAGATCCTCGAACAAGGACGATTCTCCCTGGAGTTCGTTCAGATCATCCAAGAACCCAAAAGCGGCGCCACCGTAAGGACGCTGATCAATAGTCCATGGGACGGCAGAAATAGCGAGGGGAAGCTGGTTCGAGACGGGAAATACTCCTACATCGCCTACGGGCAGCTGCTCAGCCCTCGGTCGTCTAAGGATAAAGATAAGAAAAGAGACAAGAAGGCAGAAGAAAAGAGGCTGCGGATCAAGCCATCGTCGTTTCCGGTTTTCGGCACCATCGTGGTCGACAAGACGCCGCCTGCTATCAAACACACAGTCACTCCTGAGCCCAATGAGCTAGGCTGGCATAAGGACGAGGTGTCGGTGTCCTTCAGGGCCAGTGACAGGCTCTCTGGCCTTTCCAGCACGAGTCCGCCTGTTGTCGTCAACAGCGAAGGCACAGACCAAAGCGTCACAGGAACGGCCACGGATCGGGCGGGCAACCGAGCCGACCTGGATGTATCTCTGAATCTTGACCTCCACCCGCCAATCCTGCGGATCCTGGGACCAAACAACGGCGTCGTGCTGAACGCTCCTTCGCTGACCATCACCGGATCCGCCGTCGATCGGCTTTCTGGTTTGGATGCGGTAACCTGTAACGGAACTGCGGCCGAAATCATCAGTGTCATCTTTACCTGCGAACTCCCCTTGGAGCGGGGAACAACGGAGATCCAAATCCAAGCCACCGACAAGGCTGGAAATGTGGCAGCTTCGCCAATCACCGTTCACAGACTTTCGGAGTAGAAGTTTCGATCTGAATGATCTAGCGGGGCTGATTCCTACGGTTTCTGAACAGCGCGGTTCCGATAGAGAGAGGGGTCGACTACGGCACACATTGCGCCGACCTGAAGCCCACCCCCCAAAAACGCGTTGACGCGCGCTACAGCGCTTTCGGTGTCGTTGACCACACTACCGTAGGCCAACTCCAACACTTCGAAGTTGGGACGATTCTCCAGCCATCTGCGAGTCAGTCTCAGATTTTTCTCGAAGACAGCCACAACCTGATCGTCGGGGCTCTTGCCCCGATCTTCCCCTCTTCTTCTCAACATTTTGTTTTGGGAGGCCACCACTTCTCGAAGATCACGATCCATGAAGATGACCTTGTAGTAGTAGGAATCAGGCAGTTCCTTGAGCAGCTCTGAAATGACTTTAAGCGCCTTACCCTGGGCCGAGACCAGCCACGATTTGTCTGGTTGCTCATGCAGCTGCTTCGTCTTCTCTAGCTCATGATAGCCCTTGGGGTTGTCTACATCCGGCGCCCGGACCAGATCTTCCAGCAGGGCGACACCACCGGCAGCCAGCATGCTCATCATCATAGAGGTCCCTGAGCGCGGCAGGCCTGAAACCACAACAACGGGCTCGCCAAGCTTTCGCTTCAGATAGATTTTCTGGAATCGTCGGAACAATCCTTCCTCCCGATCCGTCCTATCCCCAGCCGCGCTGTATATTCAGGAAACTCCCCACTCCAATCCTACGCCGAAGGCGTTATTGCGTGTAGCCCAGAGTTAGATCTCCACTCCAAGCGGACCTCGAAAGATAAAGGCGGAAGCCACCGACAGCAGAAAAAACAAGACCAGCCAATGGAGGTCCCAGCCTATCACGTCCAGGGGAAGCTCCGGGTAACTCACGCCTACTACCTCCACTTGGGAACCGGGAGGGATCGGTGCTTCCCCGGGAAACTGCATGAGGTGCAACGAAGATCCGGTCCGGAAGGGAGAAACCGCTCCCCACCTCTTTCCCGCGTAGAGTTCCTTTTCGACCGTCTCTTCCCCTATCTGAATCCTGAGCTGGTGCCGTCCAGCCCTCTCCGCCCGCACCCGCCAGGACACCTCATTGTTGGCAAGAATCCGCACTGGAGGCGTTTCCACTATGACCCCCTCAGGCGCCACCAACCTTACCTTCTGCTCCAGATCCCACCCCGGGGCTAGCCTGGCCTTGACAATTGCCGAGGAGCCCAGCGGAAGCGGCGCCCGTTCGAAATAAAGGTTCAAGTGAATCACGATCACCAGCAGCGGGGGGATCACGACCAACATCGGAAGCAGCGAGTGTTTGAGATAAGTGAGTGTCTCTCGGAGGATCCTTCCCTGCAGTCCCAGCACCACTCTGACATCATGCTGAAAGAGTGTTACCCCCAGAAGGTTGCCCTGGATGCTCTTCTTGACACGTTTGATCCTGCCCTGCTTGGAAACCCTGCCGAAGACCCAGAGCATGGCCAACCCTGTCAGGAAGGAAACCAGAAACAGGGGCCAGATTGGATCGACCCCTCCAAACGGCCAGAGTACCAGGCTGAACACCCAGACCAGGCAGCGGTTGAAGAACTCGATGATGAGCAGTGAGGTTTCTGCCATGAGTGGCCGTTTCGAAGAGCGGCGGGGCCAAACTACGAAATATAGCCCAGCCCTTTGAGCCTATTCTTGATTTCCTCTTCCGAGGTGGCGTCTTCCAGTTTGGCCAGCTCTTTTTCCAGAGCATGGGTCACAAACTCCTCCACGGACGAGTATCCGGCCAACTCGGAGTATTTCTTTACCTTTTCGAATAAGGCCCGATCCAGCTTGACTTTGGGTCCAAACATCTTCTACTCCATCGGTCCGAGGCAATCCTGCCCCACCATTTCAGGCAACTTTTCGATCCCGTATTCATCCAGGACGGCCACCGTCAAGTCTACCAGAGACGGTTCTTCCAGTATGATCTCTCGGTTGCTGATCAATACCCCGGGGACCAGTCGAGAATCGATGCTGTGATCCCCGCTCCAGGGATCGGTGTTATCCAAGAACAGATCGGGAGGAAAATCACCCAGAGGACTTTCCCAGGAGCTGCGATAGCCGCGGCTGTACCCAATGATCAAATCCGGACCCCGATCCAGGAAAGGACCTTTAAAATCGCGTCGGCTCCGAACCACGCGGCTGATGGGATGGAGTCCAGTGGCGGGATCGATCATGCCCAGAAGATCTTCCTCTAGTCGTTCCAGGAGGTCGGCATAGTCGGCCCCGTCGGCCACCACTCCCTGCGCTTCCCGGCCCTCTAGATTGACGTAGAGCCCGTTGAGGCCGAGAGCGTAGGCAGTGGTCCCGTTCCAGTCCACGTTCTGGAAGAAGGGTTGTGGCCCCCGCGGCCTGCTCCTGATGAACTTCACATATCCACGTTGATGCAGCCACGAATTGAGATTGACCTGACGGTAGAAGGGTGCGAATCCATGATCGGAAAGAATGATCAGCGTTGTATCCTGGTCGAGTTTCTCCAGAATCTGCGCTACCACGTCATCCATTTCTTGATACATAGTGGCGATCCCGTCTGCCAGATCCGGGTCGGCCCTATAGCCGGGATGTTCGGGATCCATGTACCGCCAGAGCATGTGGGAAATCTGATCCACTCCAGAAAAATAGTAGAATAGAAGCCCTTCGTCGAAACCTTCCAGCAGGTGCTCCAACGCCCTCTTCTGCTCTGCGAAAACGGACTGACTCTGAACCCAGAATTCCCCCGCGTCAAAGACGCCTGAGGAGAGTGCCTTTGTATCTTCAGCCAGCTCCTGGGTGTAGAAATAGCCCAATTCATCGGCCAGCTCGGCAGACCATCCCTCCGGCTGGGATATCGGCATGACAGGCTCCCCCGGATTGATCTGGAGTGGTGTCACGTAGAGCCGAAACTGCGGATGGACCCGTTGTAGATAGAAGCGCGCCGTGGCGCTGATGCTAGCAAGGTAGGGGACGGCTTCAAACTCCAGCCGGATCCACTCACTCCACTCCCCCTCCTTCAGAATGAACTCCTGGTCCTGAACCACGAACTTGGCTACCGACTCCAGCGGATCGAGGAAGACCTCGAGGGTCAGATCGAGCTCCGGGTTCCGGTGTCCACCGTTGGGCTCATCGACCTTCCGATATGGGTTCCCTGGGCCCCGCAGCTTTGCCTCAACCCGGTTGTCGCGCACCTGAACGGAGGAGATTCTTCCGCCGCCAACATCACGCGTACCCTCGGCGGGACTGCTAGTGTAGAAAGAGAAGGTACCGGGCGTACCCAGGAGGTCAGGGGTCCCCATGCCGGAAAGGGCCCTCCCCTGACCCTGTGGGGGGAAATTGACCGGCATCCGAAAAACGGTCGTCGGGATCCCCTTTTCCTGGAGCAGCTGCCAGAAGGGCTTCCCCTCCCGGAGCAGCTCGACTCGTCCTCCTGACAGTGGAATAACCCATGAACCGATCGTCAGATTCCGGCTCGAGGGTATCGCCTTGGACATTGAGAACTCTGGCAGAAGCGTTTTGGGGTCACGGTGTACAAAGTCGAAGATTGCATGACCTCCGGCGTCCATTCCGGTGATGAATGCCGACCAGGCTACCGGGCTCAAGGGAGGCATGACTGTCTGCAGAGGCTTGAAGTGCTCTTCCTGGAGCAGGGTTTGAAGTTGGGAAGCCGGCCCTGGTCAATGAAGCGGCGCAGCAGGACTGGGTCGAGACCATCGATTCCTAGGACGAAAACCTTCCGATAGGGGGCTCTCTGCGGTGGGATGCAGGCGGACAGCAGAAGAGCAAGCATCAGAAGGCCGCTGAGAGCTCGGTGGATCGACTGCGACATTGATCTCAGATCTCGATCCCCAGGGCCTTGCCGTCACAGTAGCCGGGGACGCCAATCCCAAAGAGGTCCAGGACCGTGGGCCCGATGTCCATGATGCTGGCCTCGGTGTTCGCTATCTTCCGGTTGCAGAAGAGGACCCCGGGAACGTCGTCAGGATTCATGCAGTGATCGCCACTCCAACTCTTTGTATTGTCCTCGAAGACCGCGTCGGTGACGGCTCCCGTGGCACTACTCCAGGAACTCCGGTAGCCAGGGCAGAAACCCGTGATCAGGTCCGGGCCCTCCGCTCGGTAGGGTCCCCGATAGGCTTCCACAGTGTCATGGACCTTTCGAACCACCGGGGATTCCTGGTCCCCGTCGCGCAGTTGCTCCAGACCAGAGATAATCCCTTCTTTGACCTCTCTGGCTTCGTCTCCGGGCGCCACGATCCCCTGGGACTCGCGGCCCGCCAGATTCAGGTAGATCCCTCCCAGACCAACGGCATAGGCCTGGGTCTTACTCCAGTCCACTCCCTCGAACCACTCAGCGCCGGTCGGGTCGTCACGAACCGTCAGATAGCCGTTCTGGTGAAGCCAGGAATTGAGGTTGACGCCTCGTTGAAACGACTTGAAACCGTGATCGGACAGCACGACGACCAGAGTATCATCAGAGACCGATTTCAAAACTCGCCCGACCAACTCGTCCATTCTCTGATAGAGCTTCTTGATCTCGTCTCGATGCTTGAGGGTCTCCCTGCCCACGTTGGCGGGATGATCATCTTCCAGATAGCGCCAGAACATGTGCTGCAATCTATCCGTGATGTCAAAGACGCAAACGACGGCGCCCCGGTTTGTCTTCTCGATGGCGTCGAAGAACATCCGCTCGCGCTCTTCGTGAATCAGATAAGCCTGTTTGAGGAAGGCCTCTTCATCAAGCACACCCTCATTGAGGGCCCAGGTGTCCTCGGCCAGGCCCAGAGTCGAAAACCTCCCCTGGGTCTTCGATAGATAGATCGAGTAGGTGCGGGGATGGGAAATCGGCATGGCAGGACGCTCCGGGTCCAGGTTGACGGGCGAAGCGTATAGCTTGAGGTGGGGCGCACTCTCTTTGAGATAGAAACGACACATCCCCCTGATCTTCATTCCCAGTCCGGCCCTGAACTTCAGTGGGATCCAGGGAGTGAACTCACCCAGGAGAACCGGGTGTTGCTTTCCGTCAATGGACAAAATCGCCCCTCCAGTCTCTTGATCGAGGTTCAACTCAAAGGCGATCTTCATTTCCGTCGAGTCCCGCCGCAGCGGGTTTTCAGGACCCGGCACATAGGAACGCACCTGTCCCGCCTCGACTCCGACCGGAATCTGGGTCCCTCCGGTGAACTTGCCTTTCTCCGTCGGATCGCTGGTGTAGAAAGTGAAGGTGCCCAACGTCCCCTTCAGATCGGGCACCGACATGGCCGAGAGCAATAGCCCATTGAACTTTTCTGGAGGAAAGCTAGTGGGCACTCGGAGCACCGTGCTGAAGACACCGTGATCGCCTAGGATCTTCCAGAAAGATTGACTTCGACGCTCGAACTGAATTCTCGGCTTGCCCACGGGGATCCGGTACTTGCCAAACTTGATGCTCCTCGCTGGAGGCGAAATCTCCGAAGAACAGAGTTTGGGCAGATAGGACTTGCGGTCTGGCACCAGAAAGTCAAAGACTTTGTGATATCCAGGGTTGCAACCCGTCTGAAAGGACGACCAGGCGACCGGCGACTCTGCCGGTAGACTCGTCGCCAAACGGCGGTAAGCTCCCTCACCCGCCAAGCGCTCAAAGTTGGGCAACAGTCCCTCTGCCATGAACTGATCGGTGAGCTCGGGATCCTGCCCGTCCAGCCCCAGGATAACGACCTGTCGAACCCGGCTTTTTCGAAGAGCCTTTCTTCCTCGAAGACTCTGGATGATCCAGCGGAAGGGCCAGGTCAACAGTGTCAGGAGCGCCAGCGCAAGAGAAGCGAGAACGACGAAAAAGGAGGAGACGAAAGCGATCCCGGCTCCAGGTCCGATGTAGGCCTCAACGGGGATGGGAGTGAGTAGAAGCAGGGCAAAAGCAAGGGCGAGCCTTCCCAACCAGCGGAGACATTGGTTCCCTGCAAGAGAAATCGAACCCATCATGTCACGGTACAAGATACACGGCACAAAGGAATCCCAAATTCCCGTCACGGCCAGGCAGTTCGATGGCGCCGGCCCCGCGTCTCCCCTCGCCGAAATTGAGGCGAAGCCGAAGAGTGCCTATTAGTGATCATCTAGGCGAAGCAGCCACCTGGCGGAGTTGCGCATGAGTCGCTGCATCATGGGGTGACCGAGTCCATCGGGGGTGTGCCCGGGCGCCAGATAGCAGAAGCGTCCCTTTCCCATTTCACGCCACCAGCCCGCCGCAGCAGCCACGTTGTCGCGTGCAATCGATCGCAGCAGCAGGTGCTGGTGGTCCAGATAGTATTTCACTGTGTGTTGCTCGTCGAAGATCTCGAAATCCTCTACGCCCGCCGTCACGGGGTGACTCCTGTCTTCCACTCGAATGGTGAAGACGTTGGGCTTGGGGTGGCCTCCGTAGTCTCCTCCAAAGAGCTTGTAGTAGGGCCCGTTTGGAGGATACAGTCCTTGGGAGTTGTGTAGAGCCAGGAAACTACCGCCGTCGTGGACAAAGTCCCAGATGGCTTGCTGCTGCTCGTCAGTCATCCACTTGATGTGCGGTTTGTCGTAGCCCTGAGGCCAGTTCATGCCGTCGCGCAGGATGATGAGCAGATCGTGTTTCTGGAGCGATTCACGGTTTAGCGCAGCGACGTTTTCGATGAACGTTACTGGGATGTTTTCACGAACCATCGCCTTCATCAGGTTGTCCCGAATGTAGACCGGGCTATGGTATCGATCCCCGATCAGAGCCAATGCGTGAGGCCGTTTGGCTGTCTGATAGACCTCGGACGTATTTTGCGCCCGAAGCGCCAGAGTCGAGAAGAACAGGAGAACCACCCATCGTATTTTCATGCGTTTGCTCCAAACACCAGATTCTACCCAGGAGACAGCTGAGATTCACCGATCGGTTCTTCCTGGAATACGGGGCTTCCAAGCAAGACACTTGGTCTTGAGTTGCGGCCGGTCATTCACGCCTTGTTGCTCCGCTTGAATTTCTGAGACTTCAATTGCTCGAGTCCCTGATCAATAGGGATTGACGATCTGGGGACGTGCCTCTCCTACCCGCTTCTCGGCCTCTGCCCCGAATGAGCCGATAACCACTCCCGAAACGCCTTCGGTGTCCAGAAGCCTACTGTTTTCCTCGGGGTCGTGGCGAGACCACATCCTCGCAACGTAGAGCTTGCATCCGTGCTCCAGGCAGAGCGGTGCGTAGTCGTCCCGGATCGCTCCATACAGACGATCCATGGCCTCCTGATACTCGGGGGAACCCTTGGGTAGGGGGATGGACCAGAATCGCCGATCTGGGAAACCGGATCCTCCCTTGATTCCGTAGTGGTCCGCGTCGTTGCAGAGGAGGCCATGGGCTCGATGTTTGGGCCACATCAGGTGCCAGAATGAGGGACAGCGTACTGCGATCTGATCAATCGTCAGAGAGTCTACAATCTTCTCCCGGATCCAGGTTCTCCAGTCCAGATACAGGTTTCCCAGGGGCGGCCCGATGTAGTCCCCCCGGGGGACCCCCACACCGAGTTTCTTCCCACGGTTGGAAAGCTCCTTTTTCAGGTCGCTGAAGAGCCGGGTAACGAACTCTCCCCGCAATCGGCGCCAGGCCTCCAGATCGAAATTGCGTTCCAGGATGTTGACGCCATGGCGCTTCTCGAATTCCTCAACCACCGGCGGATTGAAGCCAAACTGGTCTCCGTAGACTGCGGGCTTGGACTGGGAGCGGGTACAGATGAAGACGCCGTCGAAGTTGTAGTTGCTCAGGCCAGCCAGAACCCGTCGAATCGTGTAGCGTCGGGCATCATCATGAGCGTATTCCAGGATGCCGTAGTGGGGCCGACCCTCTTTGTCGGTCGCCAGGCACTCCGGATTCGCCAGGGTGAACTGGCTTTGCCAGCCGAAGATCCCTCCCTGCCAACCCTCGCTCAGAGGGTACCCCTCATCGAAAATGGGGGTGTACATGTAGATCTCAAACCCCATGTCCTTGAGCTCGGTGGTAATCATTTCCTGTTCGTCGAAACCCAGATTGGCATAGGTACTGTTCACCTCCCTGGGAGGGGATCCCAGAGCTGTAAAGCTCACCCGGAACTTGCTCATGGTCCTCATCTCGCGCCAGTAGATGGCGCCGGCGCCATGTACCGATTGCCATTCTTCGGCAGCTCTCAGGATCTTCTCAGGCGTATCCAAAGCAGCATGGTCGTCCCAGGCTTCCAGATGGTCTCCCCAGCTGCAACTGATTATGTTTCTACTCATGTATTTCCTCCCGTTAAGGCTCACACTGCTTCGGCGGCACAGATAGACATTTCAGCATTCAGGTTAGCAGTTTGAAAACGCCCGCAACAGCCTGATCTAGAACTTGGTCGAAGATGGAATGCAACTATCAGTTCACGCGACTGTATCTACACCGAAGGTGTTGTTGCGAGAAGCCCAGTGTTGCTATGCGAAGCGAGCTACCCTGGGTAAAGGTCGTTCAAAACAACACGCTACCCCAAAAGGGGTTGTTGCCGACCGGACCCGCAGGGGCAATAACGCTTTCAGCGTAGATGAGGTAGGTGACGTAAACCCAGGGTAGCTCGCTTCGCATTGCAACCCTGGGCTACACGCAATAACACCTTCGGTGTAGGGATAGCTCCTGAAATCTGGCAAAGAGTCCCTGAATGATCCAGCTGGACGCCCCTGGGAAATTTGGGTTTTCGGTGCCCTGCCGCTATAATCGGTCCCGAAAAGGGGCTTCGTGAGAAATCAAGAATGAGAGAGGAATTCCTTGGCAGACTCGGCCTTCCCAGGATCAAGAGTCTGGCGGCCGCGATTCTGTTTCTGGGCACGGGAATAGGCCAAGCCACTCAGCGCGCGCCGCAGACGATCGACTTCTCCAGGGATATCTATCCCATCTTCGAAAGATCCTGTCACTCCTGCCATGGCCCTGAGCAACAGCAGGGGCAACTTCGACTGGATTCCCGTCAGGCGGTGCTCAAGGGAGGACAATCGGGCAGAATCATCCAACCCGGCAGATCAGCGGAAAGCTCCCTCTATCAGCGAGTAGCCGGACTGAACGATCTGGTACGGATGCCGATGGGTGGTGAGCTTGCATCAGATGAGATCGAGCTGATCCGGAATTGGATACAAGAGGGCGCCGAGTGGCCTGGGGAGGTGGGCCTGGCAGAAGCCGAAACGACTGGACAACATTGGGCTTTCGTCCCACCCAAACGCCCATTGCTTCCGCGGGTCCGGAAGCAGGACTGGCCGGCCAACGCGATTGACCACTTCATCCTGGCTCGCCTGGAGCAAGAAGAGCTGTCCCCTTCCCTCGAGGCCAACAGGGTCGCGCTGCTGCGACGCCTCAGTCTGGACTTGATCGGCCTTCCACCCACCATTGAACAGGTCGAAGCCTTCCTCTCCGACCAACGCCCCGACGCCTACCAGCGGCAGGTGGAGCGACTCCTGGGGTCGCCGCACCACGGAGAGCGTTGGGGACGGCACTGGCTGGACGCGGCGCGATACGCCGACTCCGACGGATTCGAAAAGGACAAACCGCGAAGGGTCTGGTTCTACCGGGACTGGGTCATCAACGCCCTCAACCGCGATCTGCCCTATGACGACTTCATCATCCAGCAGTTGGCGGGAGATCTGTTGCCCGATGCGGGGCAGGATCAGGTCGTAGCCACCGGCTTTCTGCGAAACTCCATGATCAACGCGGAGGGCGGTATCGATCCTGAGCAGTTTCGGATGGAGGCTCTGTTCGATCGCATGGATGCAATCGGCAAAGGCATTCTGGGTATTACCATCCAGTGTGCTCAATGCCACGACCACAAGTACGATCCGCTCAAACAGGAAGAGTACTATCGCCTGTTCGCCTTCCTGAACAATACGCACGAGGCTAACCTGGCCGTCTATACCCCGGCCGAGCAGATGAAGCGTTCAGAGCTCTTTCGTCGCATCCGGGAGGTTGAGGAAAACCTCAAACATACCCACCCCGATTGGGAGCAGAAAATGGCGCACTGGGAGGACCGGGTCCGCCCTGATCAACCTGATTGGACAGTGCTGCAACCCACGGTGGAGGAAATCAGCAGCGGTGGGCAAAAATACTTGCCGCAGTCCGACGGTTCCTTCCTGGCCCAGGGCTATGCACCTACCAAACACGGCGTGAAGATGAGCATCGAGACCAGGCTTCGGAACATAACCGCCTTCCGCCTGGAGCTGTTGAACGATCCCAACCTGCCCCTGGGAGGTCCTGGCCGCTCCCTGAAAGGGACAGGAGCGCTAACCGAGTTTGAGGTTGAGGCGGGCCAGATGGGTTCTCCCGAACAGCTGGAGAAGGTCGAAATCGCCGGGGCAACGGCCAACATCGAACTTCCAGAAACTCCGCTGGAGGCGATGTTCGACGACAAGAGCAACCAGCTGCGCGTGACGGGCCCGATCGAGTTTGCGATCGATGGAGACGAGAAGACGGCCTGGGGAATCGACGCCGGGCCGGCTCGACGAAATCTTCCCCGGAAGGCTGTCTTCACGGTCGAAACTCCCATCTCCCATCCCGAGGGGACGCTCTTGAGGTTCCACTTGAGCCAGCGGCATGGGGGTGCCAACAGCGACGACAATCAGAACCATAACCTCGGTCGCTTCAGGATCTCGGCCACCACCACTCTCGGAGCGACTGTCGACCCTCTACCTGCCGGTCTGCGAGAGATTCTAGAGATCCCCCGTTTGGAGAGGCCCCCTTCGCAAGCCCAGGCGGTGTTCAGCTATTGGCGGACCACGGTCCCGGAATGGGGTCAAGCAAACCAGGAGATCGAAGAACTATGGGGTCAGCATCCTGAAGGCACCGCTCAATTGGTGCTGGAGGAGCGAGCTCGCGGGCGAGACACCCACGTTCTGAATCGAGGAGACTTCCTGAGCCCGGGTAAGCCCGTCACCTCGGGTGTCCCGGCCTTTCTCCACTCCTTTCCACAGAATTCCCCCTTAAACCGTCTGGGCTTTGCCCAATGGCTGGTGGACTCCGATTCGCCGACGACGGCACGCTCACTGGTCAATCGTGTCTGGCAGGCCTACTTCGGAATCGGTCTGGTAGCCAGCAGCGAGAACCTGGGCAAGCAGAGTGAAGCACCCTCTCACCCAAAGTTGCTGGACTGGCTAGCGGTCGAGTTCATGGAGCGGGGCTGGAGTATGAAAAAGCTGCACCGGCTGATCGTCTCCTCTGCCACTTATCGCCAATCTTCGAAGCAGACTCCAGAGCTCCGAGAGCGGGATCCATACAATCGCTTGCTGGCTCGGGGACCACGTCTACGGGTCGAAGCCGAAATCGTGCGGGATATCGCTCTAGCCGCCAGTGGGCTCCTCAATCCCAGCATCGGAGGCGCCAGTGTCTATCCTCCGGCTCCGAGCTTCTTGTTTGTCCCTCCGGCTAGCTATGGGCCTAAGGTCTGGAAGGAGGAACAGGGAGAGAATCGGTACCGGCGCAGCCTTTACACCTTCCGTTTTCGTTCGGTTCCCTTTCCCATGCTTCAGGCCTTCGACGCCCCCAACGGAGACTTCTCCTGTGTGCGGCGCTCCCGCTCCAATACTCCAATTCAGGCCTTGACCACACTCAACGAACCCCTCTTTCTGGAAGCGGCTCAGGCCCTTGCACTGAGGACCCTACGAGAGGGAGGTGGATCTGACAGCGACCGATTGAACTATGCCTTCCGCCGCTGTTTGACCCGGTTGCCCAATCAGGCCGAGAAAGAGGAGCTGCTTGATCTGCTCACCGGGCAGCGGGCACGCCTGGCAGAGGGCTGGATCAATCCGTGGGACATTGCAGGGTTCGACCAGGAACTGAGAGCCGATCTTCCAGGCGACGCCACCCCGGTTCAACTGGCCGCTTGGACAACGGTGGCTCGGGTTCTCCTGAATCTGGACGAAACCATCACCAAGGAATAGGGCATACAAAATGAACTGCTCCACCAATCACGACGAGAGAAACGACCCCCAGTCGGTCAGCCGCCGCTGGTTTCTGCAGCAGTGTGGGGTCGGAGTGGGAGCCATGGCGCTGGGGGAGCTTCTGACCCAGGCTGGATTTGCCGCAGGAACGCTCTCCTCGGACAATCCTTTTTCTCCCAGGACGCCCCACTACGCCCCCAAAGCGAAGAACGTCATTTTTCTCTTCATGGCGGGTGCTCCCAGCCATCTGGAGCTCTTCGATCACAAACCCCAATTGGCGAAATTTGACGGGACCCTGCCGCCGCAGGAGCTGATCAAAGACTATCGGGCTGCCTTTATCAACCCCAGCTCCAAACTCCTGGGACCCAAGTTCAAGTTCGCCAGACACGGCCAATCGGGAGCTCAACTATCCGAGCTGCTCCCCCATCTGACCGGAGTTGTAGATGACATTGCCATCGTCAAGTCGATGTCGACCGATGCCTTCAACCATGCTCCTGCCCAACTGATGATGACGACCGGGACCCAGCAATTCGGCCGACCCAGCATGGGTGCCTGGGTTACCTACGGTCTGGGCAGCGAATCCCAGGACCTACCCGCTTTCGTGGTCTTCAGTTCCGGCAAGAAGGGTCCGAGCTGCGGAGATTCCTGTTGGGGCAGCGGTTTTCTGCCCACCGTCTACCAGGGCGTTCAGTTTCGCAGCAGCGGAGACCCCGTCCTCTATCTCTCCAGTCCCAGCGGCATGGACCAGGAACTGCAACGGGATTCACTGGATTCCATCCGGCGTCTGAACCAGATGCATCTGGACCTCACTGGGGACCCGGAGATCTCGACCCGTATCAACTCCTTCGAGATGGCGTTTCGGATGCAGGCCAGCGTTCCGGAACTGATGGATCTTTCCCAGGAACCTCAGCATGTCCTCAATCTCTACGGTGCCGAGCCGGGGAAGCCTTCCTTCTCCAACAATTGCCTGCTTGCTCGAAGACTGGTGGAGCGGGGCGTACGATTCATTCAGCTCTACCATGAGTCCTGGGACCAGCACAGCTTTCTGGTTCGGGATATCAAGAAGAATTGCAAGGAGACGGACCGAGCCAGCGCAGCCCTGGTTCAGGATCTCAAACAGCGGGGGATGCTGGAGGACACCCTGGTCCTATGGGGCGGCGAATTCGGACGGACTCCCATGGTGCAAGCGGGGACTGAGGATGGGCGCGACCATCACCCAAACGCCTTCAGCATGTGGATGGCCGGCGGAGGGATCAAACCCGGGATCACCCTGGGCGAGACCGATGAGTTTGGATTCAACGTGACCCAGGATGAGGTCCATGTCCACGACCTGCACGCGACGCTCCTGCACCTGCTGGGCTTCGACCACAAGAAGCTGACTTATCGCTTCCAGGGACGAGACTTTCGGCTCACCGACGTGCACGGAAATCGAGTGGACAAGCTTCTAGCCTAGCGCTGCGGTAGAGCCCTTCCAGCCCAAAGCCACCTTGACTCCGGGGAGTTCTGAAACTACCATCGGCCACCATCATGAAAGAACAGTATCCGATTCGCCTAGGGTTCTTGATCCTCCTTTTGGCGGGGAGCGGAGTCTTCGGACAATCGCCACGACTCCCGGTCAACTGGAAAGGTCTTCCCGAGCCTTACCACACCGAATCAGCTAGCAACGGGCCCCGCATGGTCCCCCGGCCAGCCGGGGCTCAACTGAAGGTCCCAGAGGGTTTCCGGGTGAAGGAATTCGCCTCCGGATTCACCAAACCTCGCTTCATGCTGGTGGGGTCTGCAGGGGAAATTCTCCTTTCGGATAGCGGCGAAAGAGGGTCCCCGACCGGCGCCGTCTATGCCCTGAAGGGAGGGAATCGGAAGACCATTCTCCAGAACCTAGACCGGCCCTACGGCATGGCCTTCTATCAGGACTATCTCTATGTCGGGGAGCCGACTTCGATCAAACGATACAAGTACCGGGATATGGCAATCTCGGGAGAGGGCGAAGAAGTTTTTTCCCTCGAAGGCTTCGGGAAGGGACACTGGACCCGCACTCTGCTCTTCGACCGCCAGCAGAAGAAGCTCTACGTCACCGTCGGCTCGGGATCCGACCACGACAAGGGCGATCCTCCGCTGAGGGCTACCATCAACCGGATCAATCCCGACGGCGGGGCGCACGAAGTCGTCGGCAGGGGACTGCGCAATACCGTCGGCCTACGCTGGAGACCTGGAACCGATGAGCTCTGGGCGGCGGTGCAGGAACGCGATGGACTCGGGGATGATCTGGTACCCGACTTCCTGATCCACGTTCAGCAGGGGGGCTTCTACGGCTGGCCCCATGCCTACACTGGTCCTCACAAAGAGCCCAGGCACGAGGAGACGAACCAGAAAATGGTCGATAAGACCCTCTATCCTGACGTAGTCCTCGGGGCTCATGTGTCGGCCATGGACATCCTGTTCTATGACGGCACCCAGTTTCCGGAAAAGTACAGGGGAGGGCTATTCCTCGCCTTTCGCGGCTCCTCGAATCGGGCCCGTCGAGTTGGCTACTCGATTACCTTCATCCCCTTCGAATCGGGCCGGCCCACCTCCGGTCCCACCGATTTCCTCACCGGTTGGATGATGGGCCCCGACAAAGCCGAGGCCTGGGGACGACCGGTAGGACTTCTCCAGATGCCCGACGGGTCGATGATGATCTCGGAAGATGGTGCCGGAAAGCTCTGGCATGTGTCCTATTCGGGGCCTTAGCGGAACCATACCCGAGGCGAAACTTCGCGTGGCTTCGGTCTCCAGGCCGAAGAATCTTGTGCCGAGCCCTTGGCTCGACCCACGGCGGCCTGGAGACCACCGCCACGCCGGAACCAGGTACTCTTCAGAACGATCCAGCAAACCCGGCGACAAGCCCGCGTGAAGCTCTCTCGGCAAGAACGTGCAGGACTCGCGAGCCGACGGCTTCCGGCTACGCAGAAGGAGGTTCCCCTGCTATGATGCACGCCAGCCATGAGCAGCTTTGAGGCCGAAGTCCCCACAAATCAGATCACTCCCGAGGTAGATCGCAAGAATGGCCTGATCTTCATTGCCCACAACGGCCTGCTCTATTTCGCCGCTCCTGTCGTCTACGTAGGAGTCGTCCAGGCTGCCCTGGCGGACAAGCTGGGCGCCAGCGCCACCGTAGCCAACATTCCTGTCTCCACCTACCTTCTCGGGGCCCTGGCACCACTCATCCTTTCTTTCGTCCTTCCCCATCGACTCGTCCGTTTCACTTCCGTTCTGGCGTACCTGATAACAGCGACGCTGCTGGGAATAGTCTGTATTCTGCTCTTCTCCCCAGTCAGCGATACCGTACGTCTGGCAGCAGTTATAGGACAGGGGCTGATTCAGGGATTCTCAGCCTACACCTCCCAGGTTTACACCTTTCAGTGTCTCAAGCGAGGCACTACTCCCCGGGGAAGCGCATGGGCCTTCAAGTGGACCTTCACACTGGGTCCCATACTCGCAGTAGCAGGTTCCCTCTGGGCTCAGTTTGTGCTGGGTGGTGGAATTGACTGGCTACCCTACCCGTACGATTTCGCCTTCTTGTATCTGATAGGAGCTCCCTGTATGGGGGCTGCCGCCTTTTTGTGCAGCCGCTATCGCCTGGTCGACGTTGCCGAAACCGAGAGTCCCCCCTTCTTTTCCTACTTTTCCCAGGGTCTCTCCAGCTATCTCCGAGACCGCACTCTGGTGATTCTCTGGCTGGCCTTCTTCATGTGGTTCATCGTCATCACTCTCATGACGACACTCCCCCTATACGGCCGCGAGGTGCTGGGTCAGGATCCCAAGGAATTCTCGGGTTGGGTCATGGCATTCCGTTTCGGCTTCAAGGCCCTGGCAGGCTTTGCCATGGGCGTCATTACCATCCGGTGGGGGCTCCGCGCTTCTTTGTATACCTCGATGCTGCTGCTCGCGGCGTCTGTTTTGTGGGGCTGGTTCGTACCGGGCTACCCTTACCTGTTCGCCTTTGGTCTCATGGGCGCCGGGGAACTGGGCGGTGCTTATTTCCCCGCTTTTCTGGTAGCGATCTGCCCGGCAGCCACCTCCACCCGAAACATGTCGATACTGATGTTGTGCAGCACCTTGAGCTTTGTCTGGCCCACGACCCATGGCGCCCTTGCAGATAACTTCGGCTTTGAGGCCAGTTTCATCTTTGCCCTGGCGGCCGCGCTCGTCTCGCTTGTCCTGATCTCGAGATTGCCCAGGGCAGAAGCGACATCGCACTGACCCCGCCTCTAGGAAAAGACAGGAAACGACCCTCCCGTACCCCTTTCGAAGTCGCTCTGAACTAGGCAGGGAGAGGATTGGCAAACACAGGTGTTCAAACCACCGTCGGCCAGTGTACTTCGAGACACCCCATCAAACTGAAATC
Organism: Acidobacteriota bacterium; assembly: GCA_965219005.1. Lineage (GTDB taxonomy): Bacteria > Acidobacteriota > UBA6911 > RPQK01 > JAJDTT01 > CAUZIZ01. The sequence continues at coordinate 3,756,006 of CBDCMS010000004.1, forward strand.
CCTGCCCGAGGTCGAAAGGTAGTAGAGCCGGTCACCAGATCTAGATTCCTAGGGAAGAAGCTCTAGATAGTCACAATGCTTCGGCCGAACTGTGCGAAAGTGCCTCTGATCGAGAGTGGCGACCTTCTCCTCACCTAATCTTTCACAAGTAGCGATCACGGCCGCGTCGACCATGCCCAGATCGAGATCGGCATAGTCGGCCTGGAGTTCTACCACCCGGAGCAGATCCTGGAGAGCCAGGCATTCCAGGCGATAGGCACCTTCCACGATGTCCTCGATAAAGATGGACCACACTGCCGGTTGGAGACGTTTGCGAATCCAGTAGTCCACTTCTACCAGAGTGGCCGCGACGACTATGAGAGGTTCGTCAATGTCGTCAAGCAGTGAGAAACATCGGGCGTGGGCGGAATCGTCTGCATCCAACAGAGCCAGAATCGGCCCGGTGTCAAGGATGAGAGCCATCACTGCACCGCCGGCAGATCTTCTCGATCCACACTTTCTTGAGAAACTCCAGAACCGGAGTGTCCGACACCGACGCGAGGTCTACGGGCACGCCGTAGCTCGCCTGCTTTGTCTGCCAGGATCTCACCGGCGAGGGCTGCGAAGGAGATACCACGCCGCTTGGCCTCCTCCCTCAACAGGTCCAAGACCTGCGCATCCGCCGCTACAGTTGTTCTCTGCATCATGAATCATGATTCTATCCGATGTATGAATCAGATTCAAAACTCGGCAACGTCCGCTTTTCTGTGGATCTCGTAGGTACCCAGGCCCGATGCGTGCCAGGTGTGGGGGACGCGTAGGCCTTCCTGAAGCCCCGCCACGCTTTCTTGCGGTCCGAAGCACGCTCCTCCTTGGTAAAGGCCAGGTGACTTTCGCGACTGACGTAGGGCAAGTCCCGGAGCAGGTTCATCACTTCGTGGTTGCCCAGTAGTGCATGGGCTACGCTTCCCGCCTTCTTGGCTTCGCCCTGGAGACGGTGAACGAGGTCCAGGACCTCTCGATCGTCCGGACCTCGATCGATCAAGTCTCCGCACATTACGAGATGACCCTCGCCGCCGGTCCAGCCTAGATCCTCGCCGATCAAATCCGCCGCCCGCAGCAGATCGATCAGTTCGTTTAGCCTTCCGTGTACGTCACCGACGCCCACCAAGCGCGAAACTGAGGCCGACCCTCGGCTCCAAGCCGAGGGGTTCCGAGGATGTCGAATCGAATTCGACTACACGGCTGGGCTTCGTCGTGGCGGTGGCCTCCGAGCCGCCGTGGGTCGAGCTAGGCTCGACCGCTTTACTTCGGCCTGGAGGCCAAAGCCACGTCGCAGCCCCCACCTCGCTTCGCTCTCAGACTACCTATCGTCCCCTTTGGGGACTTCGGGGACCTTCTCTTCGCCTGAAGGCGAGGGGTTTCCACCATCCCCGATGGGGACCCTAAGGAATATGTGATCGCTCACAACAGGGGATTCTCCCGCGAGACCTCCTATCTTGATTTCCAGCTAGATAGTAGCTATATTATAGCCAGAATGTGTCATGAGATCATCTTCGCGCCGGAGGCCGTTGAGGATCTCAAGCACCTTCGAGCCAATGTCAAAGCTGAAGTGAAGGATGCGATCAAAAAACACCTTCGGCACCAACCCACCAAGGTCAGCCGAAGTAGAATCAAGAGACTCAAGGGTTTGGCACAACCTCAGTTTCGATTGCGGGTGAGCGACGTGAGGGTGTTTTATGACGTCAATGAGGGCCGGGTGGAAGTTCTGGCGATAGTCGCAAAGCCCGATGCCGCAGATTGGCTGGCCAACATAGGTAGGGAATCATGAAGAAAGTCGCTCTCTCTGAAGTGAAGGACGAGCTCTCCAAGTATTTGCGGCTCGCCGAGAAGGAACAGGTCGTGATTACACGACATGGCAAACCCGCCGGTGTTTTGATTGGCTTCAAGACCGAGGATGAATGGTTTGAGTACCGACTCCAGAACGATCCTAGGTTTCTTGAGCGAGTCGAAGCTGCCAGACAAAGCCTCCTGGACCGGAGAGGAACTCGTTTCGAGGACTTGGCTGATTGACTGCGGGCCACCATCGTCCGGTCGGCGTCTGTGGATACAGTGATCCTAGATGTCAGTGCTTGTCGTTTCGGCTTACTCGACGTACAATTGACTGTACACTTGGAGGTAAGACGTGGGTAAGGTGCCAGAAATCGTCCCTGTCAGTGATCTACGGCAGGATGTGGCCGCTGTCCTGAAGCGGCTGAGGTTATCGCGGGAACCACTCGTTATCACCCAGCGCGGAAGGGCGGCGGCGGTGTTGCTGAGTGTCGACGCGTATGAGTTGCTGGAACAGGAGCGTGAGCTTCTCCAGCTTCTCGCCCGCGGTGAGAGAGAGATCGCGGAGGGCAAGGGTGGCGACTTGGATTCGGTCCTGGAGGAGGCCGACGCGCTCCTCACGGCTGACTCAAGGTGAGGGTCAGGTTTACGCCGACGGCGCAGACTCAGTTTCTTCGCGGTCTGGCCTATATCAAGCGAGACAACCCCACGGCAGCCATTCGACTTCGTAGCCGAACCGAAAAGGTCCTGCGGCGCCTCGAGAAGCATCCGGAGTCTGGGCGCGCGATCCCAGAGTTTCCCGAACTGCCGCATCGTGAGGTCATCGTCAAACCATATCGCTTCTTCTACCGAGTCCATCGTAAGACGGTTTGGATTGTCGCCGTGTGGCATAGCGCCCAGCTGGTGTTGGGGCCCAGCAGCTAAAGGGCGTTTGAAAATCCCGTTCACCTGACCTGAAAGTTAACCCGGCGCTTGGTCAATTCTTCAGCCCAAAGGGCTGGCACGCGGGGCTGCCTCCAATCAGCCTGGTGGCTCGTGGCAGCGCTGGTTCCCCTTCTCGTCAAGCGTAAGCGCATGCGAGAAGAGCGACAGCACCAAGAGTCTTCGAAAGGATGAACGAAAGGTTCCACTGGCTGGGACAATTCCGACCGCTGGACCGTCGTCAGTGTTGGCAGCATCGAACAACTGGCCAAGACCTTCGGCAAGACGCCTAAGCCTAACGTCAAAGCTACTTCAATCCACTTTAAGTGAGACATATCATCCATACCAAGCTGCGGTGGGACGAACCGATCCGACGTCGATCGATGTCAATTTCGGAGATATTCTGGAAAACCTGCCGGTACACCACCTCGCCACTTGGCTCGATCTCAACGGTCGCCGGCATGGTCGCGACCTTTGGCGGTTGATGTCGGTCACCATGGTATATCCCCCACCTAGGTGGCTGATTCACCAAGGTATATCCCCCACCCCGTCACCAGGGTAATTCCCCCGGGGCGTCACCAAGGTATATCCCCCACCTGATCATCTCAGACCTGACAGAGGCGAAGGCCATCCTGCTTCGAACAGAAGGAGGATGGATGGCCAGAAGGAAGCTGAGCATGAATGAGTATCTAGAGATGGTCTACCAGTGGCACCGAGGACGGAGCGTGCGGCGGATTCGAGACTCTCTGAAGATGTCCCGCAAGACGATCCACAAGTACCTGCGCCGGCTGGCGGAGGAGGGACTGAGTCGGGAACGGCCTTTACCCGGGGAGGCACAACTGGCGCAGATGGTCGCCTCGGTGGTGAAGTCGGCCGTCTTTGAGCAGCCCGCGAGGGAACGGATCCGGCCCTACCACCCGCAGATTGTCGATTGGCTCAATCAGCCGGACATGACTCTTCGACAAGTGCAGCGGCTGCTCGAGGAGAATCACCACGTGGGGGTCAGCTACATGAGCGTCTATCGCTATGTACGCACTCACATCCAGCCACTCGAGAGGCCGGTGACCGTGCGCCTGCACCCTCCAGCCGGGGAGCAAGCTCAAGTCGATTTTGGGTATGCCGGACTGATGCGGGATCCACAAAGCGGCAACTTACGCCGAGCCTGGGCCTTTATCCTGATCCTCAGCCACAGTCGCCATCGCTTCGTGCGCTTTGTGTTTCGGCAGGACAACCGCACCTGGCTGGACTGTCATATCCGCGCCCTGAAGTTCTTTGGGGGTTGCCCCACCCTGATCGTGCTCGACAATCTGAAAAACGGAGTCCTGCGGCCGGATCTGTACGATCCGACGCTCAACCCGGCCTACGCCGAGCTCGAGCGGCACTACGGTTTCGTGGCCGACCCGGCCAAGGTGGCCATGGCTCGTCACAAAGGAAAGGTCGAACGATGTGTGCCCGTCGTCCGTCAACAGATCTTAGCGGGACGCGAGTTCCGAGACATCGACGAGGCCAACCGAAGAGCGCTGCACTGGTGCCTCCAAGAGGTGGGCCTGCGAGAGCACGGCACCACCCATCGCAAACCTTATGAGGTCTTTCTGGCCGAGGAAGCCCCGCAGCTGCTCCCCCTGCCCGCGCAACCCTATGAGGCTCCCGAATGGAAACAGTGTACCGTGCATTCGGACTGCCATCTGATCCTGGACAAGTGCTACTACTCGATCCCGTATCCGTACCGGGGAGAGAAGCTCTGGGTGCGCGCCGACCTGAAGCTGCTGCGGGTCTATCGGGAGCATCAGCTGATCAAGAGCCATGTCCGGGTCTTCGAGCCCGGAACTTGGCAGACCGATGAGGCGGACTACCCTCCGGACAAGCGGGTCTATCTAGAGCAGACCCCTGCCTATTGTCGCGCCCAAGCGGAGCAGCTGGGGCCGGAGGTCGGCCGCTATATGGGACGCATCCTGGCCGATCATGCCATGAGAAACGTGCGCAAGGCCCAGGCGGTGCTGCGCTTAGGCCAACGCTACGGAGCCACCGCCTTGGACCAGGCCTGTCACCGAGCTCTGAGCTTTGACAATCTGCGCTTGGCCAGTCTCAAGGAGATTCTGGAAAAAGGGCTGTGGCGAGAACCCACGACACCGACCCGACCCACGAGCCCGGCCCCCGCTGCCTGTCGTTTCGCCCGACCCCATGATTACTTCGTCAACTCGCAGACGCAGGAGGTCCAATGAGTCACTATCAACACCTCGTCGAGCAACTCAAGCAGCTGCGCCTGGGAGGTTTGGTGGACAGCCTGGAGCTGCGGCTGAAAGAGGCAGAGAAACAACAGCTGTCCTACCTCGACTTTCTGAGTCTGCTGATTCAGGATGAACTCCAACGACGCTCCCAGAGCAAGTTCGCCCGCCGGCTCAAGAAAGCCTGCTTTAGCGACCTCAAGACGCTCGAAGAGTTCGACTTCAAGTTCAATCCGGCCATTGAGCGCCGCCGCATCTATGATCTGGGGACCTGTCACTTCATCGAGAACAAAGACAACATCTGTCTGTGCGGGCCGGTAGGTGTCGGGAAGTCCCACATCGCCCTGGCCTTGGGACACGAGGCGGTCCGCCGCGGCTTTGAGGTCCGCTATATCCAGGCGCCTCGTTTGTTCCGGACGCTTCAGGCCGCTCACGCCGATCTGTCCCGCGACCGGTTGCTGAAACACTACTGCAGCTACGATTTTTTGATCATTGACGACTTTGGACTCAAGCCCCTGACCGATCAGCAGGCCGATGATCTGTACGACATCGTCTACGAACGCTATCAAAAAGGGTCACTGATGCTGACCAGCAATCGCAGTGTCCAGGAATGGATGGCCTTGTTTCCCGATCCCATCCAGGCCAACTCGCTGCTGGATCGGCTCTGCCACAACACCCATCAGCTGGAGTGGGAGGGAGAATCCTATCGAAGGCGCAAGCGCCCAGGAAAAACCTCCAAGAACAAGGAGGTGTCCTGATGAGCACCTTCCCCAGCACTCGGCTGAAGATCAAAAGCGGCGACGGGTGGTTTGCCGCTGACCGGAGCTGGCAATCCGCCGCGCAGAAACTCTCCGATGGCGCCTTTAAGCTGTTTGCTTACCTCTCGCTGGGAGCCGAACGAAGCACCGGACGCTTTGTCTTTCGTCAGGGTGAGCTGGCGATGGCTCTGAACAAGTCCCGTCGCTCGATCGGCAAGTACCTGAGAGAACTCGAAGAAAAACAGCTCTGCCAGATCGCTCTGAGCTCCAACCAGCATGCCACCGGGACCCTTCAGATCCAAGACGACTACTGGCCCTATGAGCGGTCTCCCGGGACGGACGCTCTTGATTCGACTCAATCGGCTCAAAGACTCTACGTCGAGGCCCTCGAGCAGATGTTGCTGAGCCGGCCCTGTGTCCGTTGTCGGTACTCGGCCGCAGATCGCCAACTGGCCGCCCAGTGGTTCCAGCAGGAGGTACCGCTGGAGGATATCGAGCAGGCCATCCTCTTAGGATGCGGACGCAAGTACGTCTCTTGGCTCAATGCTGCTCAAGGACAGCCCATCGGCAGCCTTCACTACTTTGCACCCATCCTGGAGGAGGTTGCCGTCAACCCTCTTTCGGACGCGTATCGGGCGTTCAATCGGTGGCAAATCTGGCGACTAGAACAGCGCTGGCTGAGGACCCAGAAGGACTCTCAAACTTCCCAGGAGGCAACTGGTTGGGAAAAGTTTTCCCAACCAAAACCAACAAAACCAGAGAGAGACGAGATGATGATGACTCCCAAAGTGGGGGAATTACCCTGGTGACAGGGTGGGGGATATACCTTGGTGATTGACAGGTTGACGATCTGGGCCCGAGGATGCCAGACCTGGTCGAGGCGACGGGATATGCTACCCGGACCTCTGTGGGCCAATCTGGAATCCTGCCAGCGTCCCTCCGTGTAGACATTGGCGGTAAAGCTCTGGCCTACATCATCGATCTGCCTGTCGGCTACGACTGTCGCCGGTACTGCTCACTGATCACTGGGTCCACAGGCGCCGACCGGACGATGGCGGGTCGCTTCGAGTTGGCCTACGGTGGCACCATCTTCCTGGAAGAAATTGGGAATAGTGGTTATCAATAGTGACTGGTTATAAATAGTGACTAGCCAAGTAACATGTCTTATGCTAGGCTTAATGCATGAGTGCAAGAACAATCGGGGCCGCACAGTTCAAGGAGCAGTGCCTGGCGATTCTCGACGAGGTCGGGCCAGAGGGCGTCGTCGTGACCAAGCATGGCAAGCCGGTCGCGAAACTGATACCTATCGAGATGGATTCCGCCGACCTCATTGGTAGCCTCAAAGACGAAATCGAGATCAAAGGAGACATTCTCTCTACCGGGGTGAAATGGAATGCTGAATCTTGACACTCACATTCTGGTCTTTGCCCTCGCTGGAGCACTCGACGAAAAAGAGCAGGCGCTTCTTTCGCGGCATCCCTGGAGCATCTCCGCCATTGTTCTGTGGGAGCTCTCCAAACTTGTGCAGCTCGGCCGGATCAATATCGAATTCGAACAACCCAAGGTCGAACGAACTTTGAGACGTATCCACACCTGGCCTTTGACGTTGGAAGTCTGTCGCCAGAGCTCCAATTTGGATATCCGAAGCGACCCCGCCGACGAGATTATCGCCGCGACAAGTGTGGTAGAGAATGTTCCCCTGGTCACGCGCGACCGTAAGCTTCTTGACTCGCAGATGATTCCTTTTCCCGCATAGCCGGCATTGGCGTACGGTGCTAAGCTCTCTTACAGGACCAAGGCGCGTGTCCGAGAGGGTCGACTCTTCGTCAGTTGTTCTCTGCATCATGAATCAGATGGAAAAGAACAACCGCGGTCTGGTCCTCGACAATCTTTCCACTGGAAGGGGCCCAGACCTTTCTCGATCTAGTTTCTCTGCAGACGACACCAGAAATCGATTATTCGGGGACCGGCGAATCGTGCCAACTGAGAAGTTTCCAGAAACCGCCGTCCCTGATCAAACTCAGGGTCAACCGGAGTCTTTCCTGTGAAACTCCCGAGCTTTTTCGATCGACTTCGATCCTGGCTAATCCCCACACCATTCCCATGTCACCGATCCGGCGAAAACTGAAGTCCGTCTCCTTGAAATCAATCTTGTTGATTCTACTGAAGAAATCCACCCACATTTCGAACCAATCATTTGAGCTCACCTCGACCCGATCGAAAGGGAAGAGAAACTTTCGGCTGTAAAGGGTGGAGTTCTTATGCCACTTCGCCTGGAAAGACTTCCCATCGCGGGACTCGATGTCCTCGACGACCTCATCCAAGAACACCTGAAGATCCTTGGTGTCATCCGCTTTCTGGGCGAACAAGGTGAGGTTTAGGGCTGAAACAAGAATGATTTGAGTTAGCATCGCAGTTTAATCCAGAATTCCACAAAACCGATTGCACGAGCGATCGCCGCGGTTTGTCGGGAACATATTATACGCGGTAGCGCGATCGGCGCCGAAGGACCTGTTGAGTGCCTTCACGATTCTGGGTACGCCATCGGACGGACGCCCACTCAAAACACAAGTCTCGATCACATCTACCTTTGAAATCTATTATGCTAGTCATCGATCAACCGAGGCAATTTTGAAACCAGTCATGAATCGATTAGGGGACAACCCCATGAAGTTAACAAGGTGTTCGCTACCCGTAGTGTTGTCTCTTTTACTACTCCTGGGAACGGGTACGGCGGCAGCTGTCGAAAAGGTGTCGAAGGTGGTTCGAAGAGGCCGCCCAGCCAGAGTAGTTCGGGGGGCCGCGGGGACGGACTCGGGTGAGGCGTGGCAGGGGTCCGGTGGTGGCAACCAAGACCCAGGACAAGATCGAGAAAGATGGCGATCGCAAGATCTGGTTTGATTCCAAGACAGATGCAGACATTGACGGCTTCGACTTCAAACCAGACAAGAAGGTCAAGACATTACGCTTCGCACTGAGGATCGACGGGACGCATCTATGAAGGGCTGATCTGAAATATGGGCCGATTCTACCGTTTTTGCAGCAGATCAATTTCTGCCACGTACGCTCTTCGAACCCTGAGCTAGAAGCCGCTCGGCCTGTTCAACGGTGTCCACATCAAAGGGCTTTTCCAAGGCCACTTCTCCAACCGATGAAACGATTCCCAGGAGGGCCTTTGCTCCTGACTGCCCCGTCAGCTTGAGTAGCTGTGGAAACAGCTCGCGGCCCACCACGGCGGGGGCTCCCAGAATTCCACAATAGCGCGACAGGACCAAAGAATGCTTCTGATCGCGAAAAGCCTGGACGAGGGCCGCAAGGTGGGACGCGTCTACAAAAGGCTGGTCGGGGAGTACGATGAGGGCTGCTTCGACCTCGACCGGAAGCGAAGAGATCCCGGCCCGAAGGGAGGAGGCCATGCCCTCTTTCCAATCGGGATTCAGAACCACTTCGGCCCCGGCGGCCTCGGCCACCGGGGCGTAGGCATCGGCGTAGGCGCCTACGACCACCAGAACGGCTTCGCTGACGCTTGCGGCCACCTCCACCGTTCCTGCTAGCAGGCTCTTCCCCTTGACTTCGAGTAGGAGCTTGGCAAAACCCATTCGGCGGCTTTTCCCGCCGGCTGGAATCAGCGCGGCGATCATCTTCGCGCCACCGTCAGGTATCGGTCGAGCTCCCGCAGGCTTTCCAGATTGTGAGCAGGGGCAAAGACATCCAGGAATGGTAAGACGACTTTCATGCCCGCTGCGGTGGGCTCGTAGCCGGGGCTACCGGCCAGTGGGTTGAGCCAGAGAATCCGCCCCGCACCCTGCTTCAACCCCACCATCGCCTTCCGAAGTACATCCAGCTCGCCTGTATCCCATCCATCGCTCAGGATCACGATCGTGGTCTTCGGACCCAGGCACTGCCTGTGACGGTCGAGCAGGGACTCGAGACAGAAGCCGATTCGAGTGCCTCCACGTCCTGGCATGGACAACCGGAGTTCCCTCAGCGCCTGGCGAACTCCCCGGCGCCGAAGAGCGCCGCTGAGGCGGTAGAGCTCGGTGCTGAAGGCGAAGGTCTCCACCCGTCCCCGTCTTCCGCTGGTTGAGAACAGATAGGCCAGATGGAATAGGAAACGGCCGTACAGCTCCATCGAGCCACTTACATCCAACACCAGCACCAGGTCCGCCTTCTCCCGGCGACGCTGCTTGTAAAGCAGCTGAAACAACTCGCCGCCACTTCCCAGGTTTCGTCGGAGGCTGCGTCTCAGGTTGGGTACCCGACCTTGACGGCTCGCCATTCTGCGCCGGGAGAGCCGGGTAGCAAGCCTTCGGACCAATGACTTCAGCAGCGGCTCCAGACGTCTCATCTCCTCTTCGTCGACCTGTCCGAAGTCTTTCTTCAGCAGGGTTTCAAGGGGGCTATAGGACATGAGCCCCGACTCGCCTTCTAGATCCTTTCCTCTACTCCAGGAGAGAAGGCTCAGTCCTTCTTTCGGCTGTGGTAGAGATTCTTCCTGGGCCTTGGAGGGATCTCCCGGATCACGGTTCAGCGCTCCACCACTGAAGTACCAGTCAAAGCACCGGTCAAAGATTTCTTGTCCGCGGCGGCTGTAGGAGAAGGTCGATCGGAGGGCAAGCCGAAAATCCTCCTTGTCGGTGACATCGACGGCAGAAAGGGCTTCAATGCCGCCTGTTACGTCTCCAGGACCCAGACTAAAACCTCGGGATCGAAGAAGGCGGGCAAAGGCGATCAGGGTTTCTTCGAGGCTTCCGGAGGAAGGATCTGTCACGGAGGATCATCTCCCCTGTATGGCTGCCTCGACCCTTTGAAAGGCACGCTCCAGTCCAGCGTTGGAAAAACCTTCCAGCCCGCCGAGCAGGGCTTCCAGGTAGAGGCTCTTCATTCGGTTCTGATCCTCGGAGTGTTTGAGAATGAGTCCCAGGGTGCTCTCTACCAACTCCCTCGAAAGCTGGTCACGCTCGAAGTGCACGAGAGCGGCAGCCCAGTCCAATGTCTCCGAGATACCAGGAGACTTCTCCAGGGAAAGACGTCGAAGCATCTGCACGAACGCGACGATCTGGGAGCGGAGCGCTTCGCTCGCCTCGGGCACCTTGACTCGCACGATCTCCAGCTCCTTTTCAAACGAAGGAAAGTCGATCCAGAGGTAGAAACAGCGCCGCCTCAAGGCGTCGGAGAGCTCACGGGTCCGGTTGCTGGTCAGCACGGTGTAGGGTCTCTGTCGAGCACGAATCGTGCCCAGTTCCGGGATCGACACCTGCCAATCCGAGAGAAGCTCCAGAAGGAAGGCCTCGAACTCTTCGTCACTGCGATCGATCTCGTCCAAGAGGAGGACTGGGGACTTGTCCAGGGTGATGGCTTGAAGCAGAGGGCGCTTCAGGAGATAGGACTCGCCGAATATCTCTTCCTCAGTCGTTCCAGGGGTCTCGCTGAGTCGAATATGAAGCAGCTGTTTCTGATAGTTCCACTCGTAAAGCGCAGCATTCGTATCTATTCCCTCGTAGCACTGCAGCCGGATCAGCTCTGTTCCCAGAACCTGTGCCATCACGTTTGCAATCTCGGTCTTCCCCACTCCACTGGGTCCTTCGACGAGTAGAGGACGACCCAGCGTCGAGGCCAGGTGGATCGCGGTTACAACAGAGCGCCCGGCGATGTATTGGTGGTGTTTCAGATCCTGGGTCAGTTGGGCAATTTCCGCTTGCATGGGAAAGTAAGGGTTTGCAGGTTTCAGGTTGGGAGTTTCGAGAGAGAGGAAGTGGTTTCGGATGTCAACCCCAACGGGGTTGCGTATTCCAGCCCAGGGTTTCCGAACCCTGGGTTCGCTGGTACGTTGAGCTGGATCAACCCTGAAGGGGTTGTGGACATCGAACGATTTCCTCCCTCTTGTGTACGTAACCCTTTCAGGGTTGAGATCCAACGGGGTGGCATCTTGACCCAGGGTTTGGAAACCCTGGGCTGGAATACGCAATCCCGTTGGGATTGACCTCGCTTGATTTCTACGAGGAAAGTGCCTGCAGAAAAAATGAGAAGCAACCTGCAACCTTTCTAACGCGCTCGCTCCCAGGCCGTGGCGAGAGCTCGGCTGACGTAGGTGGCGGCCAGGCTGCTACGGTAGTCGGCATCGGCAAAGAAATCTTCCAGGGGCTCGATCCCGTCGGTTGCCTTTTTGGCGGCTTCGGCGATGAGCTCGGACGAGACTGCTTGCCCCTCGAGCTGCCCCTCCACCGCACGGGCGCGGTAGGGTCCATCCGAGATTCCTGTGATTCCGACGCGGCAGCGACTGCAGTTGCCATTTCCGTCACCCGTGATCAAGGCGGCGACGCCGCAGACGGCGTATCCCGAGGCTGGATGAGGGTACTTGAGATAGCAACTTCCAGTTCCTGTGGGAAGCGTTGGGAAGCCGACTTCAACCAGAACCTCAGGAGGCTCGAGTGCGGTGGCAAACAGGCCCAGAAAGAAGTCTTCCGCTGCGACCGTCCGGCGACCTCCGGATCCCTGAGCCACCAGCTCAGCTTCGAGGGCCAATGCGGGTGCGGGATGGTCCGCCGCCGGATCAGCGTGTGCCAGACTGCCACCGAAGGTGCCCATGTTGCGCACCTGAACATCGCCAATCACCGAAGCGGCTTCCGCCAGGAGAGGAGCCTTGGCCTGGAGCAGCTCTGAAGTTTCCACCTGGTGATGGGTGGTCAAGGCCCCAATCGCTACTCGCCCGTCATCCTCCCTGATGTAGCTGAGGGTGGAGCGGAGCCTCTTAAGATCGATGAGGTGCGCGGAGTCTACCAGGCGCAGCTTCATCATCGGAATCAGACTGTGCCCACCTGCCAACAGCTTGGCCTCGGATCCATGACGCTCAAGCAGGTCAATCGCTTCTTCGATGGTTTCAGGCGAGTGATATGTGAAGTTTCCAGGATACATCTGTCTACCTCCCCCCTGCTTGTTGGATGGCGTGCCATACGCGCGGTGGCGTCAAGGGCATGTCTATATGGGTGATGCCGTAGGGGCTGAGCGCATCCACTACTGCATTGACGACGGCTACCGTGCTGGCGATCGTTCCCGCCTCACCAATCCCCTTGATCCCAAGTGGGTTAACAGGTGAGGGTGTCTCGGTACGGTCCAGCTCAAAGCGAGGGATCTGACTAGCCTTGGGCACCGCGTAGTCCATCAGTGAGGCGCTCAAGAGCTGACCCGAGTCGTCATAGTAGGCAAATTCATAAAGCGCCTGGGCGATTCCCTGAGCGATCCCTCCCTGGATCTGGCCATCCACGATCATCGGGTTGATCACGCGTCCACAGTCATCGATGGCTACGTAGCGCAGTATCTTGGTTTGGCCGGTTTCGGAGTCCACTTCCACGATGCAAGCGTGAGCGCCGAAGGGGAAGACAAAGTTGTTGGGATCGTAGAACGCCTGCGCCTCGAGTCCCGGCTCCAGTCCTTCGGGCAGGTTCCAGGCCAGGTAGGCCTGCAGAGCCACATCCTGGAACGAAAGACTCTGGTCAGGTGAACCCTTCACCTGGAAGGATCCATTCTCGAAAACCAGGTCCTCCTCCCTGGCCTCGATCTGGTGGGCCGCAATCTTACGGGCCTTGTCGATGACCTTGTGAGCCGCCTGGTAGAGCGCGATACCGCCAACCGCGGTCCCGCGGCTGCCGTAGGTTCCCATGCCCATGGGGATGAGGTCGGTGTCCCCGTGAACCACGTCCAGATCCTCGATCGGAATCCCAAACAGATCCCCAACCATCTGCGCGAAGGTAGTCTCTTCACCCTGACCGTGAGGATTGGTCCCGGTCATAAGGGTCACCTTACCGGTGGGATGGACGCGAACCAGACCCGACTCCCAGAGACCACCCTGAAATCCAGTGCTGCCTACCACCTGGCTGGGACCGAGACCACAGATCTCAGCATAGGTAGACAAACCCATGCCTAGATGGCGCCCGTCCTTTCTCGCCTCTGTCTGCTCCGCCCGAAAGGCTTCATAGTCGAGCGTTTCCAGGCAGCGCCCCAGTGTCAGCTCGTAATCTCCACTGTCGTAGCTGACGCCCATGGCCACGGTGTGAGGAAACTGTTCCTTCTGAATGAAATTTCTTCTTCGTATCTCCACGATGTCGAGATTCAGCTGAGCCGCCAGGAGGTCCATGATCCGCTCCAGCAGATAGGTAGCCTCAGGACGACCCGCTCCCCGATAAGCATCAGTGGGGGTGGTATGGGTCAAGACCCCTAGGACCTGACACTGGACGGCGGGAATGTCATAGACCCCTGAGAGCATCAGTCCGTAGAGCCAGGTCGGCACCCCGGGCGCCGCCGTGGAGAGATAGGCTCCCATGTTGGCGAAGGTCTTGACCTTCAACCCCAGGACCTTCCCATCCTGGCGGTAGGCCGCCTCCACGTCAGTGATATGGTCCCGGCCATGGGTAGTACTCAAGTAGTTCTCTCGCCGGGTTTCGACCCACTTGACGGCCTTGCCGGTCTGCATCGCACAGAATGCGACCACGGCCTCATCAGCATAGACAGCTATCTTACTTCCGAAGCCGCCTCCGATCTCGGGAGTGGCGATGCGCAGCTTGTGCTCGGGTACATTCAAGACACCCGACAGGAGAAGACGGTGAAGATGAGGGTTCTGGCTTGTCAGCCGGAGGGTCAGCGCCTCAGACCCTGAGTTGTACTCGGCGACGCAGCCTCGGGGCTCAATCGCGTTGGGAATGAGCCTCTGGTTGAGCAGCCGGACCTTCAACACTCCATCCGAGTCCGCGAAGGCCTTCTCCAGATTCCCTCCACCCAGATTCCAGTCGAAGGCGAGGTTATCCGGGGCCTCCTCGTGAACCACAGGGGCACCGTCCTGCACCGCCTTCTCGCTGTTCACGACCGGTTCGAGGATTTCATAGTCTACCTTGACCAGCTCGGCTGCGTCCTCGGCCAGGTAGCGGTTTTCTGCTACGATCACTGCCACTCCATCTCCAACATATCGAACCGTGTCCAGCGCCAGGACGGGATGTGGCGGTGTTTTCAGGTTACTGTCCGGGAGCAGCCAGGCAGTGGGCAGGGGATTGACCTTGCCCTCGAGATCCTTGCCCGAGAAGGCCGCCACCACACCCGGGGCTACCCGAGCAGCTTCCAGATCTACCGACCGAATTCGGGCGTGGGCATAAGGGCTTCGAATGAAGGTCGCATAAAGCATCCCGACAACGCTCAGGTCGTCTGTGTACTTGCCCGTGCCCGTGATCAATCGAGGATCCTCGCGGCGCTTAACCCGTGCGCCAAAAAATTTCGTTGCCATCTTCGGGTCCTCCTAGCTCACAGCGGTTTCCCGCATCTTGCGGGCCGCGCTCTGGACTGCGTTGACGATGTGCTGATATCCGGTACAGCGACAGAGATTACCCTCCAAGGCATGCCGAATCTCCACTTCGGTCGCACTCGGATTCTGCTCCAGGAGCTGAACCGCGGTCAGCATGAAGCCGGGCGTGCAATATCCGCACTGCAGACCGTGTTCCTCCCAGAAGGCTTCTTGTATCGGGTGGAGCTGCCCGTCCTCCGCCAGACCCTCAACCGTGGTGATGGCCTCTCCATCAGCCTGGACCGCGAAAAGAGTACAGGACTTCACGGCCATCCCGTTGAGGCTCACGGTACAGGCTCCACAGTTGGAGGTATCACACCCGACATGCGTACCAGTCAGGCCGAGCGCGTCACGGAGAAAATGGACGAGAAGCAGACGAGGCTCCACCTCACGTTGATAGGTGGTTCCGTTTACGCTGATTTCAATGGGTATCTTTTCCATATCAAGTTACCTCCATCTACACACGAACCTTAAGAAGAACCCTCTTCCTCGAGCTTCTGGAAGAAAAGGGTCGCGAGCCTTTTTGCGATACCAGAAAACAGACGACTGCCCACCGCCGCCAGCGTGCCGGTAATCTGGGCGTCGCCTTCGTAATTCACCAGGGTTTCGCCATCGTCCTCGGTCAGCTTGATTCGGCCCTTCGCTACGATGTCACCTGCTCGCCCTTGTCCTTCTACATAAAGGGTCAGCTCGCTGGAGGCCTGTTTGTCCCGCACCTCCACATGCCCCTCAAAACTGCCTCGGACAGGTCCGACGGCCAGCTCGAGCTTTGCCTTGAAGCGATCGGGACCATCCGGCTCAAGTTCCTTGACCCCGGGGGTTACACGAGCCAACACCTCCGGGTCGTTGAGCAGCTGCCAAACCTGATCACGAGACATTGGAAGTTTGTGAGTCCCCGAAATCTGCATCTCTCAGCCTTGCCCTATTCTTCAAGTTGCGAGATTCGCTGTCAAACACTCTTGAGTTTCAGATCGGGAAAGAAACTCTTGTCGCTTCTGGTCTTCGCCATGGTCCTTCCCAAGAGGCCGCTGAAGCAGGCTCCTGGAAAGGTCACCTGTAACCCTCCGCCCCTTCCCTGTAAACTTACCTCTTGTAAATCATGCGTGAAGAAGCGGCTCTGGCCGCGGCGATATTGGCAAACCGGAAGTCTGGTCGACGGACGGCATTGGCGACGGTGGTGCGCGTCAGCGGCTCGGCCTATCGGCGAGAAGGAGCCAAGGTTGCCATCGACGAAACTGGCGCCGCTACCGGGATGATCTCCGGAGGCTGTCTGGAACCGGAGGTCGCAGACACTGCCGCGCGCGTCCTCCGGGAGGGCGTGCCCGAGTTTCGCCGCTTTGACCTTGAAGACGATGCTCTGTGGGGACTCGGGATGGGCTGCGGTGGAACCGTCGAGGTCCTGGTCGAGTTTGTAGACGGGCACTCGGCATGGGACCATTGGCTGCACGGCTTGTCGAACGGAATCGCCTCGGTGAGAGCTGTGGTGCATGGTTCCCGTGCAGCCTCGCTTCCACTGGGAAGCTGGATCCTGTTGACCGAGGGCTTTGCTGCCGTTGGAACTATCGAAGATGAGCTCTCCGCAACCCTGGTCGGCGCTGCACAAGCGATTCTGACTTCGGACCATCCCACCTCACAAACTCAACTCCTTGAAGGCTCGAAAGTCCTTTTCGACGTGAATCTCCCCCCAACCGAGATCGTCCTCTTCGGAGCGGGCCACGATGCCATTCCCGTAGCCGCGTTGGCCGTCAAACTGGGACTGGCCGTCAGCGTTGTGGATCCGCGTCCCAATCTCGCCAATGCCGAGCGTTTTCCAGATTCCCAAATCATCCTTGCCCATCCATCGGAGTACCCCGAAAAGGTACGGCTCGGCCCACGCAGCTATGTTGCCATCATGAATCATCAACTTGAGCGGGACCAGGCGGCCCTGCTGCTGGCTCTCGAGAGCGACGCACCTTACGTAGGAGTCCTGGGTCCCCGCCTGCGCTGCAGCAAGTTACTTGACGGGCTAGGAAAGGAGGGGTTTCAACCCACCCCCCAACAGCTGGCTCGACTACGCAACCCCATGGGTCTGGACATTGGGGCGGAGGGACCTCAGGAGATTGCGGTCAGTGTTCTGGCTGAGGTGCTGGCCGTCCAGAAACGATACTCGGCTGGTTTTCTCACCAAACGACCCGGCGGAATCCACAGCCCGGGGAAAACCTGACCGGGATTGTTAGTGGATCCAGAAATCGTCTTTTCTATCCGGGGGCTTCTTCTCATACACCTTGAACCGCTCTCTCATCCGCTTGATCCTCCAGCGGTGATAGCTCTGGCGCATGCCTGACCAGGACAACCACCCTTTCAGATACAAGAAAGCGAAGACCATGCCTCCCAGATGAGCCATGTGGGCAATGGTACTGCCGGAGGAGCCGAGGGCGGAGAAGAAGGCGATCGCTCCGAGGAAGGCCACGAAGTATTTGACCTTGACCGGAAACAGGAAATAGAGATAGACCTGCCGGTTAGGAAACATCATTCCGTAGGCCATGAGGATGCCGTAGATGGATCCGCTGGCTCCAATGGTTGGCACATCTCCCAGGGGATCAAATAGAATCGACAGCACTCCGGCACCGACTCCAGTGACGAGGAAAAAGCGCAGGAACTCCCGGCTTCCCCAATAGCGTTCCAGCTCGCAGCCAAACATCCAGAGGGCGAACATATTCCAGAACAGGTGCCAGGGGTCTCCGTGAAGAAAGAGATAGGTGAAGAGTTGCCAGACGAAGAGCTTTTGGAGAACCGCGAACGGAGTGAGACCGAAGATGAGCGTCATCTCGGCCCCGGCCCCAAACTGGTGGAGTACGAAGGTCACGACACAGGCAATGACCAGGTACTTCACCATGGTCGTCAGATTGGGACCCATGGTAACGTAGGGTCTGGAACCGTAGCTCACAGTTGAGATGATAACACGCTGCTTTGACACTCGGGCGGAGCAGGATCGTCAGCCACCGGGTCTCGAACACCAGACAAGGACATCAATCATGCGATTGACGCTAATGGCCCTCACCTTGATCGTCCCCGTAGCCGCAGTCGCCCAAGTCGAACCCAAACAGTACGAACTGGGGGTCGATTCGCAAAGACACGAAGGCGTGCCACGCGGCGACTTGAGTATGCATGTGTGGAGATCCGACAAAGTCTATGCCGGCACCGTCCGACGGTACTGGGTCTACGTACCGAAGCAATACGATGCCGCGAAGCCGGCGGCCTTGATGGTGCTCCAGGATGGACACGCCTACGTAGCGGAATCCGGTGATTTCCGGGTCCCGACAGTGTTTGACAATCTCATCCACAAAGGCGACATGCCCGTAACGATCGGACTCTTCATCGATCCCGGCCGCTGGACTGAGTTGCCACCCGAGCCCGGGTGGCGGCCACGTCCTGAAAACCGAAGTGTGGAATACGATACGCTGAGCGACACCTACTCCAGGTTATTGCTGAATGAGATCCTGCCCCACGTCGAGAAGTCGTACAGGATATCCAAGGATCCTGAGCAGCGTGCTATCGGTGGAATCAGCAGCGGAGGCATCTGTGCATTTACGGTGGCATGGGAACGAACCGATCAGTTTCGTAAGGTGTTGAGCCACGTGGGGAGCTTTACCAACATCCGCGGGGGACACAACTATCCGGCGATGATCCGCAAGACTGAGCCCAAGCCGATCCGGATTTTTCTACAAGGTGGCCGCCACGACCTGGACAATGAACACGGTCACTGGCCGCTAGCCAACCAGCAAATGGACGCAGCCCTCTCGTTCATGAAGTACGATGCAAAATTCGTATTTGGCGACGGCGCTCACGATGGCAATCACGGCGGCGCGATTCTCCCAGAGTCCCTGCGCTGGCTCTGGAGACCTTCCAAATAGTCCAAAAGATAGGCATCGGGCTCAGCTTGACCCGGCACCTTGCCTATCCCAAAACGTTTTGGGCGCTGGCCTCGGGTAAACCGGCGGCTTGGCGCAGGGCTTCGGCTCGATCGGTCCTCTCCCAGGCGAATCCTTCGTCCTCTCGACCGAAGTGACCGAAGCTGGCCGTCTTGCGAAAGATCGGTTGCCTCAGCTCAAGCGTCTCGATGATGTCACGGGGCGTCAAATCGAAGTGAGACAGAATCAGTTCGCGGAGAACGTCATCGCTCACCTTTCCCGTTCCTTCGGTTTCTACAGCTACGGAAACCGGCTCGGGGACGCCGATGGCATACGCCAGTTGGATGGCGAGACGATCGGCCAGTCCTGCCGCGACGCAATTTTTTGCAACGTAACGGGCCATGTACGAGGCTGACCGGTCAACCTTGGAGGGATCCTTGCCGGAGAAAGCACCCCCTCCGTGGCTGCCGACGCCCCCATAGGTGTCCACGATGATTTTCCGACCGGTCAAGCCACAGTCTCCTTGAGGACCGCCGACCACGAAACGGCCGGTGGGGTTGATGTGGAACTTGGTGTTCTCGTCCATCAGATGAGCTGGAACGATGGGTCGAATGATATCCCGCTTTATGCCCTCGGCTAGCTCGTCATTGCTGACATCGGGGCTGTGCTGCGTAGAAATGACCACGGTATCGACGCGAACCGGCTGACGGCCATCGTATTCAATCGTGACCTGTGATTTTCCGTCGGGACGAAGCCAGGGAAGGGTGCCATCGCGACGGCGCTCGGACAGTTGCCGGGTCAGCTGGTGTGCCAGCATGATGGGCATCGGCATCAGCTCAGGCGTCTCCGTGCAGGCAAAGCCAAACATCAGGCCCTGATCGCCTGCTCCTCCAATATCGACGCCCTGCGCGATGTCTGGAGATTGCGTATCTACGGAACAAACCACCGCGCAGGTCTCACAGTCAAAACCAAACTTCGCACGGGTGTAACCCACTTCACGGATGGTCTCCCGGACAATTGAGGGGAAATCAAGGTGGCAGGTGGTAGTGATCTCTCCGGCAACGACGACGAGCCCGGTGGTCACCAGAGTCTCACAGGCAACTCGCCCGCTGGTATCTTCTCTGAGCACTGCATCCAAAACCGCGTCGGAAATCTGGTCAGCGATCTTATCCGGGTGACCTTCAGTGACCGATTCAGACGTAAAAACATTGCGTCCTGTTGGTGGCATTCCCTCTCCTCAAGTCAGTTTGAAACCAATTATTTCGGGGCACAAACGCTAACATGGCGACGGATTCGGTGTCAATCTGACTTCAGCGATTGGGCATACGCTCTCTGACAGTGATATCAACTGTCAGAGCGGAGGGTCTCCATGACCCAAAACACTGCCCCTCAGGTCCAACAAGACCAACGGCGTCAAGCAGTGGGACTAGACCTTGCACAAGCTGGGTCCTGACACGGCAGGAGGCCGCTTCAGCGGCCTGGCGCGAAGCGTAATAGACCGGTCCTTTCAGGGCCGGGTATCCGGAGTGAGATCAGAGTCAAGCCCGCTTCAGCGGGCTTCTCGAGTAAAGACTTTAGCCATGATCCCGTCCTGAGGTAGGACGATTGATGCGTTCGAGTCGATCAAAGGTGCGTCCACGGCGATGGTGCTCCTTCTGGCGCTGGATATAGTCCACAACAAACGGCAGATCCTTCTTGCCGAAGGACACGGCCCCGTATCCGCTCTGCCAGGCGAACGGGATTCGACGCCGCAGGCGACGATTCAGGGAATGCGTACTCGAACCCTTCAACTCTCCAATCCAGTCGCTGATCCTCAAGCTGGGGCCAATCCTGACGGCTACGTGGACGTGGTCCTCAATTCCCCCAATCTCGTAGATGAAGGCTCCCGGTGTCTGCACTATACGAGCCCGCAGGAATCCGTGAACGCGTTTTTCGACGGATCCTCGCAGGATCGCACAGTGCGACTTGGTGTGCCAGGTCAGATGTAGATAGATCTCAGAGAAGGCATCCGATGACATAGCAACTCTCAGAACCGAGGTCGTAGTTAGAATAACGACCAGGTCCTGAAATCGATGGAGTCGTTTAGAACCTGAATCGAGCTTTGGACTTGGAGAAAAGGGTGGATCCTGGCTGAAGCCCTTGTTCGAGAAGCCCTCTGAAGCGGGCTCGCCAATCGTGTCACCCGGATACCCGGCCCTAAAAGGACCGGTCTACTACGCTTCGCGTCAGGCCGCTGAAGCGGCCTCCTGGGAAGGGCCACACTCGAGGCAAGACCTCTTGAGCGGCCTTGAACCTCACGTGCACTCTCCACGGACCCGGGGCGGCTTACAAGGTAGAAAATCGACAGCCTGGCCCAATTCTGATCGGCGCCACACACTTGAGCCCGATGCGAACCTGCTATATAGTGAAAGGCTCTTGGCGCCGGTTTGGCGCCGGCAAATCAGGTACGGGGCTCCTAGCGGGGAAAGGTGCAGTTTCTCCGCACCCACTACTCAATGGGTACCATGACAATCAAGACCATCCTTCTTGCCATTGCTGCGTTTCTCCTCATCCTCTACTGGACCACTCGCGGGGACTCGGAAGAGAGCTCACCCGCGGGTGAGCTCTCTTCAAATGGATCTGCTCCCCGGGCTGGGAAGAGCCGATCAGGGCGATTGACTCAGAATCCCCTTTCTCCAGTTCCTCCTGTCAACAGACGGGACGACCGCCCTGCGCGACTCCCTGCAAAAAGCCACGCGAAGCGAGAGGGGCCGATTCCGGAGGAAGATCAAATAGCTGGGTTGATCTTCGAGTCACTGCATGGCACCGAGACCGAGGACCGTGCCTTTGCCGTGAGCGAGCTGGGCTTATTCGATCCGACTCCCGAAGTAATTTCCGCCTGCTTTCAGGCTCTGGGAGACCCGGAGGACGAGGTCAGGATGGAAGCGGTCCTGGCACTCGAGAGTCTTGAGGACCCGGCGGCCCTGCCGGTCCTGAGACGGGTTGCGAAGGAGGACACTTCCGAAAGTGTCAGAGAAGCTGCCACCGAGGCCGTGGACTCTCTGATGAACCCCTGATTCAGTAAGAACCAGGATCCGAGGCCCAAGTCACAAGAGAATCCGAGTCTCGCGTCCTTCGAGTCTCGCGTCCTTGTGGTCAAGGAGTCTTCGTTTGGGAATTGATTCCTTAAGACTTGGATCCTGCTACTTCCATGCCGCCCATTTTTCGAGGTTGAGATAGCGGTCCAGTTCCTTCGGTGCCAACAGCATCATCAGGAGGGCCTTCTGGACATGGAGTCGGTTTTCGGCTTGCTCGAAAACCAGTGATGTGGGGGAATCCATGACCGAGTCGGTGACCTCCTGATTCCTATGGGCGGGAAGACAATGCATGAAAAATGCTCTCTTTCCGGCCTGCGACATCAGCTCCGGCGTCACCTGGTAGGGCTCAAGCAGAGCGAGACGATCCCGTGCTTCACCCTCCTGGCCCATACTCACCCAGGTGTCGGTATATACCACGTCGGCACCCCGAATCCCTTCCACCGAGTCGGTATAGGTGTAGGTAGCCTTGGGGTTCGTCGAGAGGCGCTTGAAGTCCTCTCCCGAGGACGCATACGGGCGGTGTGACTCGGGCGTGATCGCGGTAAACGACATACCAGCCAGCGCCGTCGCATGGACCAGCGAGGTACAGACATTGTTACCGTCCCCGATGTAGGCCAACATCTTGTCCCCCAGATGCTCCCACTTCTCACTCAGCGTAAAGACGTCGGCGACGGCCTGACAGGGGTGCTCTTCATCGCTCAGAGCGTTGATCACAGAAATCTTGGCCTGCTCGGCAAGCTCAACCACGACTGAGTGAGAGAAGGTGCGAGCGACGATACAGTCAAACCAACGCTCCAGATTCCTGGCCACGTCCCCCAGAGATTCTCGCCCACCCAGGCGGGCCTCCTGATAGTCGAGATAAACCGCGTCTCCCCCCAGCTGTCTGACGCCCAGTTCGAAGGTCAGACGAGTGCGCAAAGAAGGCTTTTCGAAAATGAGAACAATGCTCTTGCCGGGGATCATCTGCCGAAAATTAGAGGCCCGACCCTTGACTTCTCGACTCAAACTGAGCAGCTGCTTCCACTGAGTCGGTGTGAAATCCTTCAACGAGATGAAGTCTCTCATGACTTGGCGGCCCTCCCCTCTTTCAGTTCGCGACTTGCTAGATCCGTTCCGTCACCGAGGACAGCTGAATTCTGATGTTGCTGGATCCAATGGTCCCAATCCCTGATCTGACGATCAATCGACTCCAGACCCGTACTGCCCTTGTGTAACCGCCTCCGGAGTACTCCGCGAGGTTGAAGCACCTCATGGACGTCCGGATTGCTGCTGGGAGCTAGTTCCTTGATCTTCTCCAGAGACAACTGTTCCAGGGTCAGCCCCTGTTCCAAACAGTAGGCCACCATACGTCCCACCTGTTCGTGAGCGGCCCGAAACGCCACTCCCTTGGAAACGAGGTATTCTGCCAGGTCCGTGGCCATCAGAAAACCAGAGCCGAGCGCAGCCTCAGTACGGGCACCATCAATCTGGAAATCCCGCACCACCAGGGGCAGTATCTGCAGTGTCTCGGTCACGATATCAACAGCCGGGAAAAGGTGCTCCTTGTCCTGCTGTAGGTCGCGCTGATAAGAACTGGGTAGGCCCTTAATCAGGACCGAGAGAGCAGTGACATGGCCCAGCACAGAAGCCGTCTTGCCCCTTGCCAGCTCCAGGATGTCGGGGTTCTTCTTCTGGGGCATCATGCTGCTTCCCGTACACAAAGCGTCCGGCAATTCGATCCAACCCACCGGCGTGCTAGAGAAATAGATGAAGTCCTCGGCCAAGCGGCTGAAGTGCAACATCACTTGGGCGCCGATCTGCAGTAGCTCCAGCACGAAGTCACGGTCCCCTACCACGTCATAGCTGTTGCCAAAACTGGAGCTGAATCCCAGTTCGCGAGCGGTCTGATCTGGATCCAAAGGCAAGGTGCTGCCCGCCAGCGCCCCAGCGCCCAGGGGAGAGCTAGAGTGAAGCTCCCGGTAGAAGCCGAGACGCCGGAAATCCCGCTTGAACATTTCACAATAGGCAAGGAGGTAGTGAGCCCAAGACAGCGGCTGCGCCGACTGGAGGTGGGTCCAGGCGGGGAACAACTCACTCCTCAGCTGCCGCGACCTCGTCAGCATGAAGCGATGAAGCTCCAGTATCCAAGCTTGCCAGGAGGACGCTGTGTCGAGACAGAAGAGCTTAAGGTCCAGCGCCACTTGATCGTTGCGGCTGCGACCCGTGTGGAGGCGCCCGCCGGGCTCGCCGACCAGCTCCTGGAGGCGCCTCTCAATGTTCATATGGATATCTTCCAACTCATCCCGATAGGGGAAGCGGCCCGAATCGATCTCTTCCTCGATCTGCTCCAGGCCCTGGAGGATCAGGTCCCGTTCTTCGCAACTGATGATTTCCTGCTGCGCCAACATGCCGGCATGTGCGCGACTTCCACGGAGATCATAGTGCGCCAGTCGCCGGTCCAGGTGCAGCGACCGGGTATAGGACTGCGCCACGGAATCAAGCTTCTGCTTGAATCTCCCACCCCAGGGTGATTTGGTCGAATCCTGCTCAGACATGTCCAACGCCAGTGCTAGTTCTTGTTTGCGATCAAGCCGCAGGGCCCGTCATCCTCAGCTCGATCTGCGGCTCTCAACCAGGGACGCAATCTTCAGCCTCAGTCCCTGGAGTCGAATAAAGCCCTCCGCGTCCGCCTGACTGTAGACTTCGTCTTCTTCGAAGGTCGCATACGAGGGGTCGTAGAGGCTGTAGGGCGAGCGCCGTCCCAGAATGACGCAGTTCCCCTTGTACAGCTGCACCTTTACCTCCCCGGCAACGTGGTCCTGAGAGCTTCGGACCAGCTTCAGCAACATTTCCATTTCAGGCGAAAACCAGAATCCGTTGTACATGAGCGACGCCAGCCGGACCACGAGCTCATCCTTGAGATGATAAGCCTCCCGATCCTGGGTCAACGACTCCAGAGCTCGATGCGCCTTGTGGAGAATCGTAACGCCGGGTGTTTCGTAGACCCCGCGAGACTTCATGCCCACCATCCGATTCTCTACCAGGTCGACCCGTCCTACCCCATGAGCTCCACCCTGGCGGTTGAGCTCCTCAAGCAATTCGACCGAATCCAACGAGCGCCCATCCAGCTTGACCGGTCTGCCCCGCTCAAACTCGATCACCAGGTCGACGGGTTCGTCCGGAGCCTCCAAAGGGGACACGGTGCGCAGAAAAATATCTTCCGGAGGAGACCGCCAGGGATCCTCCAGAATACCCCCTTCGTAGGAGGTGTGCATCAGATTCTGATCGATGCTGTAGGGCTTCTCTTCGGTGGATGTGATCGGAATCCCATGGCTTTTGGAATATCGGATCAGATCTCGGCGGCCCCGAAACTCCCAACTTCGCCAGGGCGCCAGAATCGTGAGCTCCGGTGCCAGGGCGTGGAACGTCAGTTCAAAGCGTACCTGGTCGTTGCCTTTTCCAGTGGCGCCATGGGACACACAGTCGGCTCCCCACTCCTTCGCGATACGGGCCTGCTCCCTGGCGATAACTGGACGGGCCAGAGAGGTACCCATCAGATACTCGCCTTCGTAGACCGCATGGGCCTGAACTGCCGGAAATACGAACTCTTCGACAAAGGTCTGCCGTAGATCCGAAATGACGACCTCGTCCGCTCCCGTCTGATGGGCCTTCTTCTCGATCGCTACCAGGTCTTCTCCCTGACCCACATCCGCGATGAACGCGAGCACCGGACACCCGTATTGTTGCTTCAACCAATGCAGCATTGCCGAAGTGTCCAGCCCTCCCGAATATGCCAGCACGATCTTCTTCACAGTGCCTGAACCTTGTCCCATAGTTGCTTCCTCACCCGCCGAGCGTCATATCCCTCTGCCACCACTGCCAACAGGGTGTCCTCTCCAGCTACGGTTCCGAGCACTCCTGCCAGCTCCAACTCATCGATCTTGTAGGCCACCGCCGGCGCCATTCCAGCATCGGTGTGCACAACCAGGAGGTTGCCACTCACTTCGCAGAGCCGAATAGGCAGTCCAACCCAGCTTTCCAAGATCGCATATTTATACCTTCCCTGCTCCGTCACGGTCTTGACGACATTCAGCTCTTTCAAATCCCTCGAAAGGGTCGCTTGAGTGACCTTCACGCCAAGCCCTTCCAGCTTGCCGCGAAGCTCCTCCTGACTCGAAATCCGCTCACTTTGCAGAAGCTGAACAATCTGTCGCTGTCGTTCCCTCTTATCCATCGACTGATCCGTAACTTTATACGCAATTTTATACATAAAAAGGGATTCGGGTCAAGATGCAACTACGACTATGCTGAAACTTGGATAGTGAGCAGTGGTGAAGTGATCAGTGAACAGTACCGGAAACAGCTGCAGGCAACAGAGCCGCGAACGACTTGACTTGTCTGCAAGATGAGCCCAAGTTCCGAGGAGAGAGCCGGACAACAGCAAGATTTCCCGGAACCGCGAAAAGTTTCTTTCCTGTACGATCCGGCGCAGCCGGTGGCCGGGCTATGCTGAAACTTCATTGGATAGAGAATCAAACGAGAGTCGCTATAGACAGAGCCGTGACTGCGAAGGAGCGGTCCGGCATTCCCATGCCGGGACCAACGAACCCAGTGGACGAGAGTCGGTTGGGCGACCTTCTTAGCGACCCGAATATGTCCCGATCCGTGATCGGGTCCCGCTCCTTCACAGTCACGGCTCTGGCTGGCTAGCGAGGATCATCGGAGAGGGAACCCAAGTTTCTTTGGGCAGAGGGGTCCTTCAGGCGATCTTGCGGAAGACTCGAAAGACCGAGTCTCGCTGACCTGCCGAGAACCCGGCATCTTCTATGGTTCGAATCAACGCTTCTTTGTCGGCCCGGTGACGGGCTCCCGCGGTGCTGATGACGTTCTCTTCGATCATGATGCTGCCTACATCGTTGGCGCCGAAGTAAAGCGCGACCTGGGCGATCTTGAGTCCCTGAGTCAGCCAGGACACCTGAATATTCGGGATGTTATCCAGGTAGATTCGGCTTACCGACAGAAGCATCAGGTACTCCACCGTCCCCACCTCCCGCTGGATCGAGCTCTTCATTGGGGTTCCCTCGAGCTGCACATTCCAGGGGATAAACGCTACGAAACCGCCGGTCTGGTCCTGAAGATCCCGGATGGCATCGAGATGCTCGATACGTTCTTCCAGCGTCTCGCCTCCACCAATCATCATGGTCCCCGTAGTAGAGAGACCTTCCTCGTGGGCTACCCGCATAACCTCCAACCATTCCTGGGCGCTGCACTTCCCGGGACTGATACTCTTACGCATCCTCTCGACCAGGATCTCCGCACCACCCCCTGGGATCGAGGCTAGTCCTGCCGCCTTCAGCCGCCGGATGGACTCCCGGATACTGATCCGGCTCAACTTGGCCAGGACCACGATCTCCGGGGGCGAAAAGCAGTGAAGATGGATCTGATAACGCTCCCGGATCGAACCTAGAAGCTTTTCGTAGTACTCAATTTTCAAGTCGGGGTGCATACCGCCTTGCATCAGTATCCCGGTACCGCCGAGGTCTATGGTCTCCTCGATCTTCTTGAAAATCGACTCCAGGGGAAGGACATACCCTTCGTCATCGCCCGGCCGACGATAGAAGTTGCAAAAGGTGCACCGGGCAACACACACGTTCGTATAGTTGATGTTGCGATCGATCAGAAAGGATACAACTCCGTCAGGGTGATGTCGGCGGCGTACGCAGTCGGCGGCCTGCCCCACCTTTTGCAGCTCTCGACTGCGCAGCAGCAGCAGCCCTTCTTCAGGTCCGATGCGCTCTCCCTCGAACACCTTTTCCAGCACCTGATCAATCGCGTTCATCGCACGATTATTCTATGAGGGAGGGCTTGTCTAAGACAAGGTCCGGCAACTGTGCGGAGGGTTAATGGGCGTCTGATCCGGTGATTAGAGTGAACCCCATGGGGCAGGACTGAGCTGAAATCAGGAAGTGCCAGGGAACAGATACAGGAGACGTCTCCTGTATCTTATCTTGGAGTTTGGCCCAGCAGGCGTCTCAGGCGGACATCTTCTTCCAGGATGATCGTCTCGGAGCGGTTGGGGCCGATGGAGATTATTGAGATGTCGGTGTCGATCAGCTCTGCGATTCGGGCCAGATACTGTTTTGCCCTCTCGGGAAGCTCTTCATACTCTTCAATCCCCGAAGTATCCTGCATCCAACCGGGAAAGATCTCATAGGTAGGGACTGCTTCGCCCAGAGCTATGCCATCGAATGGGAAGAACTGCATGGACTGTCCGTTTCGGCTGTATCCGGTGCAAACCTTGATCTCTGCGAGCTCGTCCAGGACATCCAGTTTGGTTACCACCAGGGTATCGATCTGATTGATCAAACAGGCATAGCGCACGACGACCGCATCAAACCAGCCGCATCGACGCGGGCGCCCGGTCGTGGCCCCGTACTCGGATCCCTTTTCGCGAACATCGTCCAGCACCTGACCTGTCATCTCGGTGGGAAAAGGACCGCTACCGACGCGAGTGGTGTAGGCTTTGGCAATTCCGATGACACCGTCGATTACATTGGGACCTACTCCCGAACCGGTGCAAGCCCCGCCTGCAGTCGCACTCGAAGAGGTGACGAAGGGATAGGTGCCGTGATCCACATCCAGCAGGGTACCCTGAGCCCCTTCGAAAAGAATGCTCTTCTGATCTCGTATGGTCTGATTCAGGTGCTCTGAAGTATCGGTTACGAAGCCGCCAATTCGCGCTCCAATCTCCAGATAGGAATCGCAGACCGAATCAGGATCAACCGGCTCGACGCCATAGATCTGCGTCAGAACCTGATTCTTGAATTCTACGTTGTCCCGGACCTTTGCCTTGAAGACATCGGGAGAGAAAAGGTCTCCTACGCGGATGCCGCGGCGTGCCATCTTGTCCTCGTAACAGGGCCCAATGCCTCTGCTGGTGGTGCCGATTCGCTCCGCACCCAGCCTCGCCTCCTCGGCGTCGTCCAATTGCCGGTGGTAGGGCATGATGAGATGAGCACGATTGCTCAAGAAGAGCCTTCCTTCCAGCTCCATCTCCTGCAGAGCCTCGACCTCCTCCATTAGAGCAAAGGGATCGACAACGACACCGTTCCCGATAACACACTGCTTTTCGGGATGGAGAATCCCTGAGGGGATGAGGTGAAGAACGTACTTCTCACCCTTGAGGCTTACCGTATGTCCGGCGTTGTGTCCGCCCTGATAGCGAGCGACCACATCGAAGTGACGGGTGATCAGGTCGACAATCTTGCCTTTGCCCTCATCCCCCCACTGTGTCCCAACGATAACTACGTTTGCCATAATTCGAGCAGGGTGAAACCAGAGCCCACCCACGAAAGCCAGGCGAGACAGACAAATGCCGTGCCTTGGACAAAGGATCTACTCAGGTTGGCGCAACGACTGCCGCGCAGAAGACTGCTCTTACGCGTCAGCCGGCTGTTGGAGCTGAGCCTCGATCAGCCGGGAAATATTGTCCTTCGAAGTGGAACCTACAACCTGGTCCTTGATCTGACCATCCTTGAACAGCAGCAAGGTCGGGATACCCCTGATGTTGTACTTGCTCGAAGTGCCCATATTGTCGTCGACATTGAGCTTGACTACCTTGGCTCGACCGGCAAAATCCTCGGCAACTTGATCGATGGTCGGAGCAAGCATCCTGCAAGGTGCACACCACTGAGCCCAGAAATCAACCAGCACCGGTTGGCTCCAATTCAGTACTTCCTCTTCGAAACTCTGATCGGTTACATCCTGAACTTTATCGCTCATTCTAGCCTCCTGATCTTCAATCGCTTTCGTCCTCAGAGCGCGGTCCGAACCGAGGGAAAGCAGGATCGCCATGCTACCATACGCAATGGCTTGACTCAAAAAATACCCTGGGCAAAGCGCCCACTTGGACAACACTTCCTCGCCGACCCCAACACTTGCCGCAAAATCGTTAATTTCGCCGGAATCGACGAAAGCGACACAGTCGTTGAAATCGGGCCTGGAACCGGCGCTCTTACCCAGCTGCTCCTGGCCTCGGCGCGAGAGGTGATCGCAATCGAATTCGACCAGGAGATGATCGCCTATCTCGAATCTAATCTCCCGCCGGAGCTGTCCAGCGGACTGACGCTGATTCGAGGTGATGTCCTCGATCTCAACTGGCTCGGCATCTTACCCCCGAGCCCTGTCAAAATCGTGGGGAACCTTCCCTACAACATCTCTACACCGACACTCTCAAAGATGACTGAAGTGAAGGATCGGTTTCAGAGCCTCACGTGCATGCTGCAGAAGGAAGTGGCTGGACGCGTCCTGGCGCGACCTGCGACCAAGGATTACGGCTACCTGACCTTGCTCATGGAGTATCATTTTGAGCGGGTGAAGGGCTTCACGGTTCCACCCACGGTCTTCATCCCGCGCCCTCGGGTGCAATCCTCGGTCATAAAGCTGATTCCTCGCAGGGTTGCTGATCCGGTCCCAGATTACGAGCGCTTCCTCTCCCTGCTGCGCACTGCGTTCTCTCACCGCAGGAAGACCCTTTGGAACAACCTCCTGCGAGCCGGCGGACACTCACACCAAGAGCTCAGGGTGGCTTTCGATTCAGCTCGGCTGCCGCACCAGGTCCGGGCAGAGGAGCTCTCCCTGGAGCAGCACCTATGTCTGGCGCGACTGTTATGATTGTCGGGGAAATTATGGTGGAGTGCCTAGAACTTATCCCGCTCGGAGGGTTAGGCGAGTTCGGGATGAACTGTGCCGCGCTCCGCTGCAACGGGGAGATGGTCCTGATTGATGCCGGTATGACTCTCCCCGGCCGGCATCTGGGGACGAGCCTCGGTGTGGACCTGATCGTCCCCGACATCACCTTTCTCAAGGAACACCGCGACCAGCTCCGAGCCATCGTTCTGACCCACGGTCACGAGGACCACTCAGGCGGCATCGCCTACATCATCAACGAGATCCCTGTTCCCATCTATGGTAGTCGCCTGGCCCTGGGTCTGATGTCGTCTCGACTGCGGGAGCGAAAGCTGGAGTCGAAGGCTGACCTCAACATCCTGGAGGCACGCAAACCGGTAGACCTGGGACCCTTCACGATTGAAGCCCTGAATGCCACCCACTCCTTTCCTGAGAACTTCAGCCTGGGAATCAAAACGCCGCTCGGTTCGGTCATCTGGACGGGCGATTTCAAGTTTGACCAGACGCCGATCGACCGAAGGCTCAGCGATCTAGCACGTCTTTCAGAGTACGGAAACGAGGGGGTCCTTGCCCTTTTCTCGGACAGCACCAACAGTGACGTACCGGGGTTATCACCTTCCGAGTTCTCCGTGATCGGTCCGCTGCGGACACTCTTCCACGAGGCCAGTAGAAGAATTGTAGTCTCCTGCTTTGCCAGCAGCTTTCACCGGATTCAGATCGTTTTCGATCTGGCAAAGGAGTTTGACCGCAAGGTCTTTCCGATGGGTCGAAGCATGATTTCGAACATCAAGGAAGCCTCCAGGTTGGGCTATCTTCGAGTGTCCGAAGACCGGATTGCCACTGCCGAGGACCTGAAACAGCTGCCCCCAGAACGCATCGTACTGCTGGCAACCGGCAGTCAGGGAGAACCGATGTCGGCTCTCAGCCGCCTGGCCGTCAACGAATTTTCCCAGGTCCAGGTGGAGAAGGGGGACATCGTCATTCTCTCGGCACGGATCATACCGGGAAACGAAAAGCTGATTACCAACCTGGTTAACCACTTCTATCGAAGGGAGGCCACACTCTTCGACTCGCGACACTCGAACGTACATGTCTCGGGCCACGGCTTCCGAGAAGACCTGAAGTTGATGATCAACCTGACCCGCCCCAAGTACTTTGTTCCCATCCATGGGGAGTACCGGCAATTAAAGAATCATGCCTTGCTAGCATTGGATCAGGGGATCCCCGAGGACCGTATCCACATCGTTGAGAACGGAGAGATCCTGGGATTGGCGGACAGTGGAGCCAAGCTGTTGGACAAGATTCCGGTGGGGCGTCGCTTCATCGACGAAGGTATTCTGGAAGCCGTCCACGAGGTGGTATTGAGAGACCGGCGCTATCTTTCGGCAGACGGCGTCCTGGTCGTCGTCTTGCGGATGGATGGCATGAGCGGTGAGCTGATCGGTGAACCGGATCTGATCTCGAGGGGCTTTGTCCTGATGGAGGACTCGGAGGAGCTGATGGGGCTGACTCGACAGCGCATCGCAACTATCGTTTCCGAGGCGCCGCTGGAAGAAAAGCGAGACGAAGATCTATTCCGGGAGATCCTGCACAACGGCTTGAGACGGTTCCTGCGGAAGCAGACAGGTAAAAGGCCTTTGATCCTGCCTGTTACAATTAAGATCTAGGGCTTCGTCTACTAGCATCCTGGGCGGGGCGTTGGCCTCGGAAAGGGCCGAGCCGACATTCGGCAGCACCCAGCCCACCCGGCATCAAGAGATCTCACGGTAGCAAAACTGGTTACGCAGTGAGTTGATCAAGGCGGACTCGAGAGGGGACATTATGAGTGTCTATCCAAAACAGAGAGCATCGGAACTCTTCGGACTGCTCTTCATCGCGACCTCGCTATTGTTGCTTCTGTCACTGGCCACCTACGATGGTTTCGATCCTTCGCTGAACGTGGATTCGAGCGGCGTCGATCACTCCAACTATGTGGGCAAGATCGGGGCTTGGGCTTCCGATGTGCTATTACAGATTCTGGGATGGGCTGCCTTTTGTCTTCCGATTCCTCTTTTCCTGGCAGGGTACAAGAGAATGCGTGGCAAGGCGTGGGTAGAACCTTTCCTCAAATTCTTCGGCGTCTCCTGCCTGATCGTGTCCTTCAGTACAATCCTGGCTCTACTGACCCCTCTCGGCCCGGAGACGGTCAACTTCACGCCGGGTGGCATCGTGGGCATCTTGCTCTCTGATCGGCTGGTCATGTACCTGAACCGACCAGGTTCGATGGTCGTCGTCGCCACCCTGTTGGTTCTGTCCCTGGTCCTCACCACCCGTTTTTCGCTGGATCAACTCTTGACCCGATTGGGCAGCCGCAATTGGAACTTCTGGGGCGCTCTCTGGACCGATGCCCAAAGACGACTCGAATCTCGTAGAGATCGCCATGCCATCGCTTCCTGGAACAAGCGCGACGAGGCCATCGTCACTCAGACGCTACCCGAGAAGGCAGCGCTGGAGTCACAGCAGACTGAAGCGGGACCGGCGCTCGGGACAATCGAGATCACCGAAGCTCACGATTCTGCAGGGGAGACCCAGCTTCAGCCCCTGGCCGTTACCTCCTCCCGAAACAGCGAGCGCAGGCATACCGTGCCGCCTCTGGAATTCCTCCAGGAACAAGTAAGCCATGTCGATGTGGACGAGCAAGATCTGATCAAAAGGGCCGAACTACTGACCGTGAAATGCGCGGAGTTCGGTGTCCTGGGGCACGTGTTTCAAATCCACCCAGGTCCCGTCGTGACCACCTTCGAGTTCAAGCCCGATCCCGGTGTCAAATACAGCCGCATCACCAACCTGGAGGACGACCTCTGCCTGGCGTTGAAGGCAGAGTCAATTCGGATCGAGAGGATTCCCGGCAAGAACACGGTGGGCATCGAGGTCCCGAACCTCGACCGCCAGACGATCTATCTCCGAGA
Organism: Acidobacteriota bacterium; assembly: GCA_965219005.1. Lineage (GTDB taxonomy): Bacteria > Acidobacteriota > UBA6911 > RPQK01 > JAJDTT01 > CAUZIZ01. The sequence continues at coordinate 3,789,629 of CBDCMS010000004.1, forward strand.
AATCCTGTCCTCGACCGGCTTTCAGCAGGCCCCCTCCTTGCTGACCTTGGGCCTGGGGAAGCTGATCAATGGGAATACCCACATCGCCAACCTGGAGCGCATGCCTCATCTGCTGGTGGCCGGCGCGACCGGTTCGGGAAAGAGTGTCGCACTGAATTGTATCGTCTGTTCCATACTCTACAAGGCGACACCCGACAAAGTCCGGTTTATCATGATCGACCCCAAGCGCCTGGAGCTGGGCGTCTACAGCGACATCCCCCATCTGCTAACGCCCATCGTGACGGATCCCAAGCAAGCGGCCAATGCACTGAATTGGGCTGTTCACGAGATGGAGGAGCGCTACCGACAGCTGGCACGGGTCGGAGTCAGGAACATCGACCAGTACAACGAAAGTGTAGAAACAGCTCCAGATCAGCTGGAGGGAGAAGCTCTGGAGCCCCTTCCCTATATCGTCGTCATCGTGGACGAACTGGCTGACTTGATGCTGACAGCCGGCAAGGACGTGGAAACCGCAGTCACCCGACTTGCCCAAATGGCGAGGGCGATTGGCATACATCTGATTCTGGCAACTCAGCGCCCTTCGGTGGACGTCATCACCGGTCTGATCAAGGCGAACTTCCCTGCCCGGATCTCCTGCCGGGTGTCCTCCAAGATCGATTCCCGAACCATTCTGGATGCCAACGGTGCAGAACAGCTGCTGGGGCTGGGCGACATGCTCTTTCTTGGCCCCGGAACCTCCCGCCTGGTCAGGGTTCACGGTGCCTACATCAGCATCGAGGAGATCAGCAGAGTGACCTCATTCTTGAAGGCTCAGGCCGAACCTGAATACCAGGAGGAAATTCTGGAGGGCGAGGAGGAGAAGGAGTCTGGGGCACTTGGAGGATCGCCTGCCGACGACAATCTGTTTGACGAAGCCGCTCGCTTCCTCGTGGAAAATCGCAAAGCCTCGACTTCCCTACTTCAGCGCCGCTTCCGGATCGGGTATGGACGCGCGGCTCGCCTCCTGGACATCATGGAAGAGGAAGGTATTGTGGGACCGTCCGAAGGCAGCAAGCCTCGAGAGGTCCTGGTCCCTCCCGACTACTTCCAGATGGATGTCTGAGGGGGGACTTTCGGTTGCTCTCCCCAGGCTGCCCTCTGTCGCCCCCAGGAACGCTGGCCCCATTCGAGAACGAAACTTCCCGAGCCATGGAAGCCTGAAGCGCGAGCTTCGACCTGCGACTTGTCGCTGAAGTTTCAGTTCAGCCTCAGACCAGCGTGATCTCGGTGACTTCCGGGGGGCAATTGAATCGTACCGGAGCCGTCACTCCCAGGCCCACTGTGGTGTACAACCAGGTGTTGGCCACCCGATAAAGACCTTTGTCATACTTTCGTCCATAGGGCGGCAAAAAGGGAGATCCGATGAAGGGGAAGCGCACCTGCCCTCCGTGGCTGTGGCCGGACAGCTGTATATCGATCCTGCCCCGACCCACGAACGAATCAACGAAGTCGGGTTCGTGCATGAGCAGAATTGTGGGCACCTCGGGAGGCTGCTTTTCGAGGCCGAGCTTTAGATCCTGGCGGCCCACCCAACCATCGTCAAGACCGGCAAGATGCAAAGCCTTTCTTCCGATCGAGAGCGTCAGGCCCTCGTTCCTCAGCAGTTGCAGGCCCGACTCTCTCAGTCCCTGCTCAACCACTACATCACCCTTCCAGTGATCGTGATTCCCCAGAATGCCAAACACTCCGTAGGTAGCGTCGAGTCGAGCCAGCGCCGGAGCCAGGTCGAAGATAGCGTCGACCGAACCCTGAACATAGTCTCCGCCCAGGGCAACCAGATCCGGCTTGAGTTGGTTGGCCAGTTCAACGGCCCGTTCGATCAGCTCGATCCGGGTGTTTGGGTAGAGGTGGAAATCACTTAGCAGAACAATCTTGAAACCTTCCAGACCGGCGCCTGGACTCCTCAGGGGAATCTTCACTCGCTGCAATTGGACCCATTCGGTTTCAATGCGAGAGGCGTAGACACAGCTCAGGACGGGGGCGGCACACCCCAACGCCCCATAGCCCAACATCCTCAACATCCTTCTTCGGCTTAGCCGGCTTGAATCGCCGCTAGAATAGGCTTTCTGCATTCCCAGAAATGCTACCACAACCGTCCCCTCGGCCTGGGCCTGAGAGACGACTCACCTCATTGACCACTTCCCCACCCGGTGCTACCATCCGCGCAAGATATCAATTCTGACGAGGAGGAGAGCAACTATGAAAAGCTATATTGTCGAGTTCATCGGGACATTCTTTCTGGTACTGGTCATCGGTCTCGTCGTCAGTCAGGAGAACCCTCTGGCGGCCGTCGCGATCGGCGCTATATTGATGGTGATGATCTACATGGGGGGCCACATCTCTGGAGCTCACTACAACCCTGCGGTCTCGCTTGCCTGTTTGATGAGGGGAGCCATTGGGGGCAAGGATGCAGGAATCTACATGGTGAGCCAGATTCTCGGTGCCGTCGCCGGTGCGGCTGCTTCTTCAGCTCTGGTTGGAAAGAGCATCACGGTGGCTCCTGGTGGTAACTTCAGCAGCATGCAGGCGCTGGGGGCAGAGTTCCTGTTTACGTTCGCTCTGGCCTCGGTCGTCCTGAACGTCGCCACCTCGAAGGACCACCCAGATAACTCTTTCTACGGATTGGCTATCGCTTTCACCGTTGTGGCAGGAGCGCTCGCGGTCGGACCTATCTCAGGAGGCGCCTTCAATCCAGCCGTCGCCCTGGGTCATAATATTATTTCCTCCTCACTCGGGAATATCTGGATCTACCTGGTAGGTCCCCTGGCCGGCGGCGCCGTGGCCTCTATCGTCTTCAGAATCACCAATTCCCACGAGTTCGAATAGGTGGGTCGTTAGAGGGTGGGGGTAGGGTAGAAGAGGTTGCGGCGACGTGGGCCCATCGGCTGCTGCGTCTTCGGCAATCCTCCGGAATTACCTCAGCTGCAGAGGCCTCAATAGGGACCCACGGCGCTGATAACATGCGGTAGGCCTCACAGCGGATCGTACCGAAACGGCATGTTTTGTCGACCCGCGGAGCACGCGACTAAGTCTCCGCGAGCCGGCTCAGGAACAGGGCGAGGGGGATCACCTTGTCCCTGGGGTAGACCTGTTGTGAAAGCCCATGTGCAGGAACGCTTGGTAGACAGTTCCATGAATTGGCTGTTCAGCGCCGGTTCTCGAGAGAACCACTCTGGATCTTACGGTTCGTAGCTTGCCATTACTCACGGTTACTTCCTTGCAGCCTTCCTGATCACGGGTCATATTCTAGCCCTTTGGGTCGGGGCAATTTGGTAATCGAAATCACGCTCTGGCTTTTTTTCGAATGGATCTGAGAGTCGATCTTCGTCCCCGAGATCGGAATACAAAAAACCGGCGCACTTGAATCCAATGTATTCAGGCGGCATAATCATCGGCTTGCCGAAAAAATAGGCTCCAATTTCGCAAACACATACGGAGACAGATTCAGATGTCTTGGAAACTACGACTTCTAACAATCGCACTCGCATCGATCCTGGTGGTGGGCTGCGGAGGCCCAACTGACGAGACTCCCCCAGTAGACGAACCTGGAGGAACCGCCAAACCGGTCGACAAGGTCGAGCCGCCACCGACGAAACCGTCAGCGCCACCAACCAAGGAACCAAAAGACATGGAAACCAAGTCCCCTGAACCTGACAAGACACCTCCGAAGCCTGAACCGGCTCCGGCCAAAGCCGAGCCTCCCAAGCCCAAACCTGGACCTCATCCGGGTCTCTTCGATCCCGCTCAGGCTGAGGCAAAGGCTCCCGAAACCTTCAAAGCGCAGTTCGACACCACCAACGGAAAGCTCGTGATCCAGGTAACCCGCTCCTGGTCGCCTCGCGGCGCCGATCGCTTCTACAACCTGGTCAAGATCGGATACTTCACCGACATCGCCTTCTTTCGCGTGATCGACGGCTTCATGGCTCAGTTTGGCATCCACGGCGATCCCAAGGTCAATGAGAAGTGGAGTGAAGCCACCATCAAAGATGATCCAGTCAAGGAGTCGAACCTGAGAGGATTCATAACGTTCGCGAAGACCGGCGCACCCAACTCGCGCGGGGTGCAGTTCTTCATCAATTATCGGGACAACAGTCCTCTCGATCCCCAGGGCTTTTCGCCTTTTGGTCGGGTGATTTCAGGAATGGAGGTCATCGACACCATCTACAAGGGGTACGGCGAAGGTGCACCGAGGGGCCGTGGTCCTGATCAAACGCGAGTCCGGATGCAGGGGAACCGCTACCTGAAGAAGGACTTTCCCGAACTCGACTACATTAAGAAAGCCACGATTGTAGAGTAACGCAGATTATGGCGTTTTTGTGGCGGGCTTTAGTTTTGCTCGCAGCAGACGCGCCGCTTCTGTCTGGTTGCAGAGCTTGGCGTATGCCTCGTCAACACTGACGGCTGCGCCCGAACCAGGGGCAAACCCGCAGTCCGGGTTCAGCGTGATTCTTTCGGGAGGAAGATACTCCAGTGCCCTTTCTACCCGGGCCATGATCGTCTCGACGGTGTCGATCTTGCCTGGAGTGACGTCCACGCACCCCAGTCCCACCTCCAGTTCGTCTCGCAGCCTTCCCAGCACCGTCATGCTGCCTGAAGACTCACTGCTGAACTCCAGCGTCAGGTGGTCCACCTGTAGACGGTTCAGCTGCGCCAGAATGGGATCATAGCCCCCTTCGAGACTCAACTCACCGCGGGCTCGGGCCCCGGCTCGGCGGCACAAGTGGACCGCCAGCTTCACACCCTCTATTCCCTCAAACAAGGCATTGACTGTCTCGACGCCGAAATCAGCTGCTTCCTCGGGGTCAGGATAGGATTCCCGAATCTGGGCATCCACGAAGAGGCATAGGTGAGGGTCATCCACCTGAATAATGTCGGCGCCCGCGTCTCGAATTCTGCGGATTTCCTCTCGTAGGATGGGAACGCAATCGCGCACGAAGTCCTCGCGACGGGGATAGGCCGATGAGGAGCTTACCGGGTCCCAGAGACGCTCGCCCAGAAGAGCCGGAGCCGGCAGTGTCGCCTTGACCGCCTTGCTGGTGATGCCTCTGAGAAAGTCGATCTCTCTGGCGATGAAACCGGCGTTACGAGCCTGCAGCCGTCCCACCACCGTCGTCATCGGCCTTCCGTCCTGAGGATGAGTGCTAAGCTCGAATCCCTCAGCCAAATCGGCGATGACCCCGATGTAGGACTTGCGCCTCCACTCGCCGTCACTGATGATATCGAGCCCCGCCTGCTCTTGAAGAGCCACAGCGTACCGAACCGCAACATCCATCGCTGCCGCCGCTCGCTCGTCCGAGAGCTGTGTCCGGTTGGAGATCAGGTCTCGGACCCATGAGGGTCTGGGCAGCGATCCCACGACGGAAGTCGGCAGGGTCGGTAGAAGCGTCATGCCTCTCTTGGCCAATGTTTCCGAGCCAGTTCAAAATCCTGCTGGGTGTCAATCTCCATGTACTCTCCAGCAATATCGATGGGCTTCATCTCGACACCGTTCTCGATCATCTCCTGGAACAGATGAATGAGATAGGCCTTCTCGAAGACTTGAGACTCCCGAAAGGGCTTTCCTGCGTAGAGTTCGTTGCAGCGTTGAAAACACTCGCGCAAGAGCCGGGCACCTTCGGAACCGAACCTGGCAACACCAATGTACTCGCCCTCCGTCTCAGAAGAATCCAGCTCCCGGTGGATTCTCAGGACCGAACCATCCTGGACCGCTACCTTTTCGGCATCAGTACTGGGGTGATCGGTCCGATCCTGATAGCGTTCGAGCCAGCGGGAATCGATCGCCAGACCAATCTCCCCAGAGAATCCAAGCAGGCGCTCAATCACCCTTGGGGTGTAGAGGATATCCGAGTAGGAGCAGATGAAACCCTCGTCCATCAAATCTTCCGCGAACATCAAGGAGTGAAGAATGTTGTTGCGCTTCCATTCGGTGTTGTGGCGAAACGTGAATCGGGGATACTCCGCCTTTACCTTGTCAATTTGATATCCACCGATGAAGCATATGTCGCTGATCCCATTGGACTGAAGAGCCTCTACAATCCAGTCCAGAATCCGCTTGCCCCTGACTTCGGCAAAACACTTGGGAGTATCTGCGGTCGTCGGCATCAGCCGCTCCCCCCGCCCCGCCCCTATGACAATCGCTCGCATGGGTTTCTCTGATTGCAGGTTACGTTTTGGAGGCCTTCTCTTCTCTGTAGGTCAGTGTCACCCCCAAGCCAGCCTGGATCATCCAGGAAGCAATCTCATATCCGGAGCAAGCATTGCCGAAACATGGGAGCCTGAAGCGCAAGCGAGGGGTTGGGCACGGGTAAAGTTTAACCCTTTTCACGCTGCGACGTGGCGTTCCATAACAGGCCGGACACGGCAGCGGCAGCGAAGGCAAATCCCGCCCACGCCATTACTGCCGCTTGCCAGCCTTGAGAGTCTACCAGATGGCCCGTCAGTTGATCCCCTACGAAAGCGCCCATATAACCCATGAAGTTTACGAAACCGACCGCAGCCGCAGGGGTCCCATGACGAGCCAGGTCCATGGGGGCGGTTCCCACCAATAGCACCTGAGCGCCGTAGATGCAGAAGCCGACCAGAAAAAGGACTCCGATCGTCTGCTCGAATCCGGAGAGCACGGCTCTATCGTAGACCAGGGTCAAGAGGCCCAGAAAAACGAGCAGGGAGCAGATCATGGGGGCTCGTCTTCCCCCCAGGAACCGATCGGTTGCCCAACCAGAGACGTAGGCTCCAATCACGCCCCCGGCCGGAAGCACCGCATACTTGAAACCAGCCGACGCAACGCCTGTTTGTTGGATCTCCTTGAGATGGGAAATGCCCCAGTCCAGAAACCCATACCGGCATGCGTTCAAGAGTCCCAGGGACAGCGCAAGCAGCCACAGGGAAGGATTGGACAGGGTGACCATAAGGGTCTCCCTGAACCGGACCTTTCCCCGGCCGCGGCTAGGATCCAGTTCCCCTGCCCGGCCTCCCTTTTTCTGTCCCGCAGGGTCGGGCTCACCCGGCGTCTCGCGCAGGAAGAGCATCATGTGGATGGCCGCAAGCGCCAACAGGCCTGCTGGAATATAGAGAGCTCCTCTCCAGCCGTAGGTCTCTGCGGCCCAGGCGGCAATAACGAAGGTCAGTACCGCCGTAGTCTGATAGCCGGTACCGATGAGGCCGATGGCCTTGCCCCGGCGTTCCAGGGGAAACCAGTTCGCTGCTACGCGCATACAGGGGGTCCAGCCGAAAGCCTGGAAATAACCATTACAGGCCCACACGAACAGCATGAAATACAGACCGGTAGCCCAACCGAAGATCAGGTTCAATGCCGCCGACCCAAACATGCCCAGGGCCAGCAACAACCTGGGCGAGTATCGCTCCGCCAGTTGCCCGTTGAGTAACTGTCCCACGCCGTACGCGAGTTTCAGGGCTCCCAGAATGGCCCCAAGCTCTGTCTTGCTGTACCCCAGCTCGGATTCGATACCGGGCAGGGCCGCGGAGAGGTTGGTGCGGCAGAAGTAGAAGGCTCCGTAGGTGATCCAGAGCACCCAGATGATACTGGCTTCAGACCTTTTTGCTTGCATTCGCCTAGGCTCGAGTTTCTAGGTGCCGCATTTCATAAGTGCGGTACATTCTGGTTCATGCAATGAGCTCCGATTCTTGAGCCGAATCGGAACCGTCAAGGTAGGGAATCGTCTGGGGCCCCTGGGGAAGGACACAGAGGCGCGCCTCGGCACCATGCTGGTCGAGAAGCCAACTCACGGTCGCCTCGATATCCTCTATCGGCTCCAGGTTCGCTTCGCGGACCTGCTCCGCCCTCAGATAGGTCGATTTCAGGTAGACGCTGGCCTTTGATTGAATCTGGCTCTGGACCTGGACCTGCCACTGGTCCTGACGCTCGAAACCAGGACTGTGGACCAGCTCCAACAGAGACTGCGGACTGGATGAGGAAGCTAACAGTTCCCGATACTCGCCATGATCCGGGATTCCGTCCGAGCACTCCGCCGCGCAGATGATCGCGCCGTCCTGACGCACGATCCGTGCCGCCGCCGACATTCCCTTGACGGACTGGTATAGGTTCAAGTCAAGTGGGTAGCCGCTGTTAGTGGTGAGGACGACTTCGAAGGGAGAGGAAACCGCCCGCATGGCGGTACGCCGGGCGAACCGACACGCAGAGGCGTGCGACTCGAAGAGCTCACCGGCATGAACACTGGTGATCTTGTGATCCCGATTGAGCGTGACGTCGATGGCGAAGCTGACTCCGGTTAGAGCAGCGATCTGGCGGATGGCATCGTGGATGGGGTTGCCCTGGGTAATGCCCCAGGTCGCACTGGGATCAGCGATCAGCGGGGCACTGTGAAGCTGCATTATGGTTTCGACGGCGGCCAACCCCGGCGCTACCATCTTGGGTCCACCGCTGAAACCGGCGAAAAAATGGGGTTCCACGAAGCCGGCAGTGATCCGGACGTCGCTCGCCAGCCATTCGGCGTTGAGACTGATCGGGATTCCCTCTGAAGTCTCCCCGGCTGGGCTGAGATTGTCCGGGTCGAAGGCACTGTGGTTGCGAATCCGATAGTTCGCTACCACCTCCGTCCCCAACATCTCATCGAGTTCTTCCTGAGTGTTCGGTCGATGAGTCCCAGCGGCGACCAGGATCGTAATCTGATCGTTTGGGATGTGACTGAGCTCGCTCAGAAGCACCGGTAGCACCCGAGCACTGGGCATGGGTCGGGTGATGTCGCACACCGAGATGGCCACAGTATGCCCAGAGTTTGCAATCTGGCGCAGAGGCTGTGAACCCATCGGCTGCCGCAGAGCTTGAAGGAGGCCGTCCTCCTCGCTGGGCAGACCAGGGATGTAGGTGGGCTCAATGACTCGAGTCCGGTTATCGGGAAGGTCTACTTCGAGACCCGTCTTCCCGTAAGCAAGTTGAACTAGCACCTGGAGGTCTACCTCACATCTCGCGACATCTGGCGGCCGGAGCCAATTCTAGCATGAGTACGAACCCAACCTGGAATGACTTTCCCGGGGCCTTTCAGATCACCGTCTACTGGAGAAAAACTCCTGTAACATCTGCTTGGACTGCCCCTCTAACACCCCCTCAGTCACGTCGACAGAATGATTGAAACGCCCCGGGTCCAGTAGGCTGGCACGGGAGAATATCGCCCCAGATTTTTCGTCTCGAGCCCCAAAGACCAGACGATCGACTCGGGCCCAGATCAAAGCACCCGCGCACATCGCGCAAGGTTCAAGCGTGACGTAGAGGTCTATCCCGGACAGTCGGTAGTTGGCCAGTCTACGACCCGCTTCTCGGAGAACCAGGATTTCAGCATGGGCAGTGGGATCGCTCAGCTGGATGCTCCGATTGTGGTCGCGGCACAAAATCTCCTGCTCCCGGACCACAACTGCGCCGATCGGCACTTCGCCCTCGCTGGCTGCCTGTCGCGCCTCTTGAAGGGCCACTTCCATCCAGGTCTCCACACAGTCGTCAATCACATCCGTAGCCCCTGCAGCATCGATCGTTCTTGGATCTCCTAGGTTTCCGGCTAGCGGTTCCTAGATCGCACCTCTGGTCAAGCTTCAGAAGCATCCCTCACGCGAAACTAAACGTAATTGAACGGGTAGAGCCAGTATACTTGAACATCTGTTCTGCGTTGTCCCAATAAATCCTGGGTTTTTTCCAACACTTTCTAACAAGAGCAGCTAAAATGAGCGAACTGAGAGAAAGTGAGATAAAGAACGGGGGATAGGCTAACTGCCGACTTCACAAACTGATAAGCACTGGGATGAAACGAGACGAAATGAGCTGCAAACTCCCAGCATTGTGCCAAGCACCAAGTTTGAAACCGAATGATCGAGGAGTTTCTTTCCTCTACGATCCGGCGCAGCCGGGGGCGCGGCTAACCTGAAACTTGAATAGTGAGCAGTGGTGACATGATCAGTGAACAGTACCGGAAACAGCTACAGCCAACAGAGCCGCGAACGACTTGACTCGTTAGCAGTATGCCCCACGTTTCGAGGAGAGAGCTGGACAACAGCAGAATCTCGCAGATCCCCAACCCCCCGTTCGCGCTTCAGGCTTCCATCGATGTTTGTCCCTTCTTCTCAGAGTCCCAGTTTCCTTTGTTTCTCTCGACAGAAGCTGCAGTCGCGGTCCTCCAGATCTTCCGGAGTGAACTCACGGACTCTCTGGGTGACCAGATCCGGGCCTGGAGCATCCAGATGGACTAGATGGTAGTGATCCATTCGAGTCAGGAGCACGCTGTCTGGATGGGCCTTCCTCAACTCTTCCTGGAAGCGTGCGGCAAACGGGGAATCTGATCGTGTCACGATTACCGACCAAGGCAGCATTTTTCCTCCTCGCCCAATGCGACGGGTCTAAAAGAAACCTGTCTTTTTTCCACCATCCTCAAACGTCTGCGGCAACAGATCCACGAGCTTTTCTGGCGGTAGGACTTGCAACCTTCGCCCTAGTGCGAGTTAAATACGCCGACCCTTGAATCGCAAGGAGTACGAATCTGCACCCATCGTTCCTACCCCAGAGTCTCCCGACGAGGACGCCTCGCCCCAAGCGTGAGCAAGGGAGGCCAAGAATGACGCGGCGGAGATACGTTTTCGGCGGTATGACGGTACTGACAAAATTCTTGGAGATCGGTGCATTCTTGGCGTTTGCCTCATGCCAGGGCGAACCCCACAACATCGTAGTCTTTCACACAAGTAGTCTTTCCCCGCTCCTCCAGACCGTGTCCCGAAGGTTCGAAGCCAACAATCCCGACGTCGCTATCCTGGGCGAGGTCGCCGGAAGCCTGGATACGATTAGCAAGGTCGCGGATCTTGGGAAACCATGTGATCTACTGGCGATCTCAGATCACCGTCTGATCTCCCGTCTTCTGATGCCCGACCATGCCCAGGTGGGCTATGAGTTTCTCGGGAACGAATTGGTTCTGGCCGCCTCCGAAAGACGACTATTCGAGCCACTGACGCGCCAACCAAGAAGACGCAAGGATTGGTTTGAACTCCTCATCGGTGGAAACCACTCCTATGGAGCCTCCGATCCCGACCAAGGGCCAGCAGGCTACTACACACAGCTGTCCTGGAAGCTCGCTGAGTTACATTACAATCGGACGGCGCTCTACCGGCGACTGATCAACGGACTCGATCCACGCTGGGTGCGCCCCAGGTCCTCCGAACTGGTCGACCTGCTACAGAACAAGACGGTGGATTTTGCCTTCCTATACAAGTCGGTCGCCCTGCAGAATGGACTGGACTTCGTAGATCTACCGGCTCAGGTTTCACTCTCGGAGCCTACCTATGCCCACTTGTACTCTCAGGTATCTCTCCGGGTGAGAGGAGATCGTGCCGGGTCTATAGTGGAGGTCTCGGGAGCCCCTATTCGCTACGGAATCTGTTTGATTGGCCCGGGAAATCCCTGGGCGGTGCGATTCCTCGACTACGTGCTGAGTACAGAGGCTCAATCCCTTTACCGCGAGCTCGGCTACCAGAATATCGACATCCGCGAGATCCTGCATCCGGAGTGAGAAAGCGGCCCTGGAGAGCAGGGCATTGAACGAAACGTCGACTTGACAATCAGAACCGCATCTGTGAAAAGAAACCGACACGGCTCTTGAGGATCAAGATTCGGTCACAAGCTTCAGACGCATTCAGAGACGAAGGGAAAACCACATGGGACGTATGAGAACGACGATTCCGCTTTTGCTCGTGGTCGTTGTATGGGGCGGATTGGCAGGGGGAATCACTCTCTACATCGACTACCTCTGGTTCGACTCAGTGGGCTATCTGGGGATCTTCCAAACCATCCTGTGGTCCAAGTTCGTCTTCTGGCTGATGGGTTTCCTCCTCAGCCTCCTGGTGCTGGGATCGAACCTGTGGTTGGCAACAAGACACTCACTGGGCCTCTACTGGATGAGCGAAGAGCTGATGACGCTCGCCAGGAAAGGGATCACCTACCTGTTCTGGATCGCGGTTCTGGTGCTTTCGGGATTCGTGGGTGTGGCCGTCCAAGGACGGTGGATGACCTTCCTACAGTACCAACACCAGACCTCGGCGGGATTCAAAGAGCCTATTTTCGGGCAGGACATCTCCTTCTACTTCTTCTCTCTCCCGGTATTGAGTTTCCTGGTGCATCTCGCCCTGGCCCTGGTCGTGCTCTCGTTGCTGGTGTCTGCAGTCAGCTACGTGACTCATGGCCACCTCGCGTATCTTGAACGACTACAACTCACTTCCGCCGCCCGCTCCCACCTGACTCTGTTGGTGGTTGCGGGATTCGGGTTGCTGGCCTATCGGTTCTGGCTGAAGACCTATGAGCTTCTTTACGCCACTGATGGCGTTACCTTTGGGGTGGGGTACGCCGATTTTCACGCCCGGCTTCCCTGCTACCTGGTGCTGGTCGGCGTCTGCATACTTACTGCTTTGGCCTTCGGTCTTTCACTCTTCGGAAGCACCCTCCGCATGGCCGCCTTTTCCGGGATTGGGTTTGGGATTGCCTACCTGGGCTTGAACGTCTACCCCATCGTCATCCAGACCTTTGTCGTAGAACCCAACGAACTGCAACGAGAAACACCCTTCATAAATCACAATATCGATCTCACCAGGCGCGCCTACAATCTGAATAAAATCGAAGTGCACGACTTTCCAGGCATCGGTGAACTGACTCCGGAAGACCTTGCCAACAACGAGACAACGATCCGCAATATCCGCCTGTGGGATGCAAAACCGGTGAAGGATGCCTACGGTCAACTCCAGTCGATTCGCCCCTACTATGAGTTCGAAGGAGTGGACCTGGACCGCTACGTCATCAACGGAGAGTACCGGCAACTGATGGCGTCGGTCCGGGAATTCGATTTCAGTAAGATTTCAGAGCAGGCGCAGACCTTCATCAACCAGTACTTTACGTATACTCACGGTTACGGCCTGTGTTTGAGTCCGGTCAACGAGGTGACTCCGGAGGGACTTCCTGAGTTCTTCATCAAGGATATCCCACCCCAGGCATCAGTGGATCTAACTGTCACCAGACCCGAGATCTATTTCGGTGAACTCACGGATCACCCCGTATTCATAAAAACCAAGATGGAGGAGTTCGACTACCCGATTGGGGATCAGAATGCGATGACGCGATACGAAGCTGATCGGGGCGTCCCCATCGGATCGTTTCTCCGCAAGCTTCTGTTCGCCTGGGAACTGGGAAGTCTCCGTAACATCCTCTTTACCGAGAATCTCACGGATGACAGTCGAGTCCTGATGTATAGGAACATCCAGGAAAGGGTCCAGACCATCGCGCCTTTTCTGCAGTACGACAGCGACCCTTATATCGTTCTCCACGAAGGGCGTTTGTTCTGGATTCAGGATGCCTACACTCTCACGGACCGCTACCCTTACTCAGAGCCTTTCCAGAACAGCTTCAACTACATTCGCAACTCCGTCAAGATCGTCGTCGATGCTTACCTGGGCGACATGAGCTTCTACATCTCCGATACCGAAGATCCGCTGATTCGCGTCTATGCGGCAATCTTTCCGAGCCTCTTCAAATCCCTGGACCAGATGCCTGAAGGGATTCGCTCGCACATTCGCTATCCTGAAGGACTCTTCAACGTCCAGAGGGAATTGTTTCGCACCTATCACATGGTGGACCCGACTGTCTTCTACAACAAGGAAGACCTGTGGGATCTCCCCAACGAGATCTATCGGGGAAACGAGCAGCCGATGGAGAGCTACTACGTCATCATGAGCCTGCCTGGGTCCCAGCAGGAGGAGTTCATCCTGATGGTGCCCTTCACGCCTCGAAACAAGAACAACATGATCTCCTGGCTGGCCGCCCGTTCCGACGGGGAACACTACGGCACCCTTGTGCTCTACCAGTTTCCGAAGCAGGAACTGCGATATGGCCCCATGCAGATCGAAGCGCGTATCGACCAGGATCCGAACATCTCACAGCTCATCACACTTTGGAGCCAAAAGGGCTCCCAGGTGATTCGAGGCAACCTGTTAGTGATCCCGATCGAAGACTCCCTCCTCTACGTGGAGCCTCTCTACCTGCAAGCGGAAAAGAGTGAGATTCCCGAGTTGACGCGAGTCATTGTCGTCTATCAGAACCGGGTCTCCCTGGGAGAGACCCTGGATGAGGCCCTCAGATCGGCGCTGAGGGCGCCCCAGGAGGGTGCGAGGGCCGAGCCATTGTATGCCCCTCAGACCCGATCCCCTGACGCCGGGCAAGCGCCGACGGCTCCACGCTCGGACGATCTCGTGACTCGGGCCAGACAGCACTACCAACGGAGTCAGCAGTTCCTGAGACAGGGCAACTGGTCTGCCTATGGAGAAGAACAACGGAAGCTGGGAGAAACCCTCGAGCGGCTGAAACAGCGGGATAGCCGCCCTGCTGAATCGGGTCCGTGACCACCTCAGAAATCTGCTGGACGTTTGAATTCACTAGGTCAGATTCGTACAATAGAATGGATCTGTGAAGCTAGGAGATCGGAACCTATGATTAAATTGACGGAGAATGCCATCGGCCAGGTAAAGAAGGTCATTGGTCAGCAAGCCGAATCCTATGTGGGCATCCGGGTTGGAGTTGAGGGGGGAGGCTGCTCCGGGTTTCAGTACACTCTCAACCTGGAGCGCCAGAGCCGTGACGGCGACGACATCCTGCAGGTTGACGGATTCCAGCTAATGGTCGATCCCCAGAGTATGGTCTATCTGGATGGCACCGAGATTGACTACGTCGAGACATTGCAGGCAGCCGGCTTCAGGTTCAACAATCCCAACGTGACCGGCAGCTGTGGCTGCGGTGAATCCTTTCAGGTCTAATCGCGCGGAGCCTGCGCTCCTCGGTTGAACACCCCTTCCACTCAGAGCATAATACCCGCATGAATCTTGGGGACACCTATCACAGGCCCCTCAAGGACCTCCGTATCTCGGTTACGGATCGGTGCAACTACCGCTGCCAGTACTGCATGCCCCTGGACGAGTACGACTGGATCGATAAGGCAGAGCTGCTTCGGTTCGAGGAAATCGTCCGACTGGCCCGCCTATTCCTTCGGCTGGGAGTCGAGAAGATCCGAATCACCGGCGGAGAACCTCTCGTCCGAAAAGATCTTGAACAACTGATCGGCAAGTTGTCCCAATTGCCGGGCCTGAAGGATCTGAGCCTGACCACCAACGGCTCCTTTCTCGCGCAGAAGGCCGAGGACCTGAAGAAAGCTGGACTGTCGAGAATCAACGTCAGCTTGGACACACTTGACCCTGAGAAGTTCAAGCAGATCACCAAGAGAGGTGCTCTCGAGGCAGTCCTGGAAGGCATCGAGGCAGCCGGGCGGGCCGGTCTGGGACCCGTCAAGGTCAACGCCGTGATCGTTCGGGGAGTCAACGACGACGAGATCCTGGAGCTGGTGAAATTCTCGAGAGACAGGGGCCTGTTTCTCCGCTTCATCGAATACATGGACGTGGGGAACGCCAACACCTGGAGCATGGAGAAGACCGTCAGCAAGAGGGAGCTCTTCGAGTTGATCCACTCACATTTTCCACTGCGGGAAATCGGTCGAAAGGAACTTCGAGCGCCGGCGGTGGACTACGAATTCATCGACGGAAAGGGCCGGCTGGGAGTGATCGGTTCGGTGACGGAATCCTTCTGTTCGAGCTGTACACGAGCGCGCCTGACCGCAGACGGGAAGTTGGTCACCTGCCTTTTCGCCTCCAGTGGCCATGACTTGAAGGCGCTTCTTCGAGGCGGCGCCGGGGACGACGAGATCCTGGAGACGATTACCTCGATCTGGTCAGGAAGAATCGACCGTTACTCCGATCTGCGCTGGGAACAACTGGCCTCGAGGGACAGTTATCGGCCCAAAGACCACGAAAAAATTGAAATGATCACCCTGGGTGGATAGCCCTTGCCTCGGACTTCTCCACAAAACAACCAATTGAATGGCTAGCCCCCGGCTAGCTTGCGTTTCTGCTGCTTCAGCCGGGTCGAAAGGCCGGGACGCCCTCATCAGGCGCAAAGAAGGGCAGAGCCTCAACTCCGTCCTCCCCGGCGATCTTGGCATTGATCTCCTTCAGCTCTTCGCGGGCAAAGGATTCGATCGCATGGGCAATCGTCCCATCTGTCCGGATGTAGAAGAAGGTCGGGACATAGGACACACCGTAGGCCTCGCCTATCGGATGCGGGCTCGAGTCCAAACCCACGGTGAGGTGAAGGTCCCCGTCCCGAATCAGCCTCCGTGCCCCGCTCTCACGTTCTTGAGCCAGCACTACCAGGGAGACCCTCGACTCCGGATAATTCTGATAGACGCGATCGATCAGAGGGAGCGAGTATTCACAGGTCGGACAGCCGGCTTTGACAAACATCAAGAGAACGGGGCCTTGTGCCAAGCCGTCCGCGAGTCGCCAAGGGCGAACAGCGAGGTCTGGCGCCCCTTCGACTTCTGGCTCGCCCCCTGGTGTTCTCGTCAGCGAGAGACACTCAAATTCGACTGCAACATCGCCCGCTCCCAACATCATCTGAACGACCCCCTCTGGCCTGAAAAGCCTTGTCTTGGTCTTCCCCTGACCTCCCCAGAAAACTCTGTTGACAGGGGTCGAAAGCCTCCCCTATAGTACGACTCTCAGAGCAAACAGCAACAACCTTTCCCCATGACCAAAGAATCTGAAAGGTCGTGATGACACCTGAACAAATCCGGTCTCTCTATGCCATGGCGAATCGGCTTCGCCGCCATTCTCTGGAGTCGACGACGGAGGCCGCTTCCGGCCATCCCAGTTCCTGCCTCTCGAGTGCTGAACTCGTCTCCACCCTGTTCTTTCGTTTCCTCCGGTTCGACATTGAGAACCCGGAAAGCCCCCACAACGATCGCTTTATTCTTTCGAAGGGCCATGCCGCTCCGGTTCTATATGCTGCCCTGGCTGAGGCTGGCGCATTCCCGACCGAGAAGCTTCTGAGCCTGAGAAAGATAGACAGTGAATTGGAGGGGCATCCGACCCCACGCAATCGCTGGGTCGACGTCGCGACTGGCTCTCTGGGTCAGGGCCTGGCGATCGGCTCGGGCATGGCCCTGTCGAATCAACGGGATGAGCTGGCCAACCGCATCTTCGTACTGATCGGCGATGGGGAAGCCGCCGAGGGCTCGGTCTGGGAGGCGGCAGCAATGGCGAGCTATTACAAGCTCGACAATCTGGTTGCTCTGCTGGACGTGAATCGTCTGGGACAGAGCCAGGCCACCATGTACGGTCACGATGTAGAGACCTATTCCCAACGCTTCTCCGCCTTCGGGTGGCACAGTCAGATCGTGGACGGTCACAGTGTAGAGGAAATCGACGCCGCCCTGAAATCGGCGATTTCGGTACCAGGGAAGCCTTCCATCCTGGTCGCCCGGACCATCAAGGGCAAAGGCGTCTCCTTCATGGAGAACAAAAACGGATGGCACGGCAAGCCTTGTGCCGCCGGCGAACAGTTGGAGCAGGCCCTTGCCGAGATAGGTGATCAACTGGAGCTCGAGGAGCCTTTGAGCGTGGCCAAGCCCTCATCCTCTGTCCCCGCTTCCCAAGCGATCCCTACTGGCCCCCCTGCTCCGCCCGACTATGGAGCCGACGAGACGGTAGCCACACGCCAGGCTTACGGTAATGCCCTGAGGAAACTGGGGGCTAGTAATCCCAAGGTAATGGTCCTCGATGGAGATACCAAGAACTCGACCTACTCCGAGAAGTTTCTGGAGGATTTCCCAGAGAGGTTCGTCGAGTGCTTCATTGCCGAGCAGGCCATGGTGGGCGCGGCCGTAGGAATGAGCGCGATGGGAAAGATCCCCTTTGCCTCGACGTTCGCCTGTTTTCTGACCCGTTCCTACGACCTCATCCGGATGGCCGCTATTTCCCGTTCCAACACCAAACTCTGCGGCTCTCATGCGGGGATCTCCATCGGCGAGGATGGCCCTTCACAAATGGGTTTGGAGGACCTTGCCATGATGCGCGCAGTCGCTGGCTCTACCGTTCTCTACCCCAGTGATGGCGTTTCGGCAGAGCGGCTGGTGGCACTGGCGGCAGAGACTCCCGGCATCGTCTACATCCGAACGACTCGTCCCAAGACGCCCATCTTGTATTCGAATGAGGATGAGTTTACGGTCGGCGGCTCCCGAGTCCTGCGCTCTAGTCCCGGTGACCAGGCCACGATCGTAGCCGCCGGAATTACGCTGCACGAGGCCTTGACGGCCTACGAGGAGCTCCTCGACCAAGGCGTCCCGGTGCGTGTGATCGATCTGTACAGCATTAAACCTGTCGATGGTACCACTCTCAGACAAGCCGTCCAGGAGACCGGCGCCATAGTTACGGTCGAGGATCACTACCGAGAAGGGGGGCTGGGTGATGCCGTCCTGGACGCGCTGGCCGGAGAGCAGTCCCGGTTTCGCAAGCTTGCGGTCAGCAAGCTATCCCGTTCAGGCAGCTCGAGTGAGCTCATGGAGATGCAGGGCATCAGCGCCAAAGCGATCCGACTAGCGGTTGAAGAGCTTCTCGCCTAAGCTGAAACTTGAATAGTGAGCAGTGGTGAAGTGATCAGTGAACAGTACCGGAAACAGCTACAGCCAACAGAGCCGCGAACGACTTGACTCGTTAGCAGTATGCCCCACGTTTCGAGGAGAGAGCTGGACAACAGCAGAATCTCGCAGATCCCCAACCCCTCGCTCGCGCTTCAGGCTTCCATAGCTCGGGAAGTTTCTTTCTCGAACGGCGCCAGCACCGCTGGGGGCCCCACTAACCTGAAACTTCAAACGTGGCTTCGGTCTCCAGGCCGAAGTCCTCGTCCCTCGAGGCTTTGGCTCGACGCACGGCGGCCTGGAGATCGCCGCTCGCCTTCTTCACTGCCTCTTGATCACAATCACCGTCCGGTCGTCAATCTGTCCCACACCCTCGCTGAACTCTCCCAGATCTCGAACGATGGCATCAAAGATCTCTCGGGAAGTCCGACCTCGAACACGATCGACCAGCTGTTTCAGTCTTTCACTTCCATAGTCCCGGCCCTGCGGATTCTCTGCCTCGATGATGCCGTCCGTGTAGCAAAGCAGGACATCGCCCACTTCCATATGGACCTCCCCCACCTCATGATCGACGGGCGGAAAACGGAAGGCTCCCAGGACGAATCCCCCGGTATCCAAAGAAACGATCCCGCTCTTTTGGAAAAGAAGTGGGCTGTGATGCCCAGCATTGGTATAGCGCAGGGTTCCGTCGAGCTGAAGCTCTCCATAGAAGGCAGTGATGAACTGGTTAGGCTGGGAAGACCAGAACATTCGCCGGTTGATCTTGGGGAAAAGAAGCCGAGTCGTATCCTGAGCGTAGTGGGATTCGAAGGAGATCGCGGTGTAGAGGGCGGTGTTGAAGTCTCGGATGAGCATGGCCGCTACCAATCCGTGTCCGGACGCGTCGGCAATCACCAGGCCCATTCGACCCCGTAGATCGAAGCGCCCTGCGAGATCGATGAAGTCAAAGTAATCGCCTCCTACCACCGCGGTCGGCAGGGTCATACCGAAGATATCGTAGTCCCCGAAGACCGTCAGACGCTCTGGGTCGGGCATGATGTGCCGCTGCAACTCAGCCAACGACACAAATTCCTCCTGGATCTCATGGAGGCCCATCCCGGCGATTCTAGTCAGCTCTTCCTGGGCGGATGGTTTCCGAGTCATCTACGGATTCTCACTCTCTCCTGGTTCCGAAGGGCACTTAATCGTGACAGTGATGCGAGGCAAGGTTTCCATCCTGAGAACCAGGCACACTGGTGGCACTACTAAAGAGGCAGAAACCGTTCTACTATCTCGGCGGACGCCGTCTTTCCAGCGGCAAGCTCTACTTGACAGCGCTTCCCAACAGATGCGAATCCACGTTTCAAATAGGCAAAGGCGATTGGGCAATCCAGTCGGGGAGAGAAGACAGCACTGGTGACGCTCCCGATTTCCTTCCCTTCCTCACCGAGAACCCGGGCGCCGCGCTCCGGAGGCACGCTGTCGTCCAACCTCAATCCCATCAGCAGATTGTTGACGCCACCAATATGGGTGGCCTTGGCGACCACTTCCTGACCCAGGTAGCAGCCCTTGGTGAGGCTGATCGCCTGATCCAGGCGGGCCTCCATAGGATATCGGCTCTCATCCATATCGACGCCGAATCTGGGAATCCAAGCCTCGGTTCGAAGCAGGTTCCAGGCTTCTCCCTCTAGCTCCTGAATGCCCTGGGGAGCTCCCTTCTGCTGGATGGCAGCACGCACATCGGATCCCATCTCCGCCGGGCAAACCAACTCGAAGCCCTCATCGGCGAGATCGGGCCGGCGAATCAGCCAGACCTGCCCACCCACCTTGTTAAGCTGTTGGATATCAAAGACTTCCCGAGGCAGGGTCTCACCGAACAGATCTCCCAACAGCTGGGGTGACATGGGTCCCTGTAGGGAGAAGTGACTATATCCGGCGGAAGCATCGGACAGCTCAACCTCCTCCATGATGATGTACTTTTCCAGTTCGCCCAGGGTCTTGTCTAGCAGCGATCGATCGATGTCCAGCAGGAGAAAATCGGGAAAACGATAGTAGTAGAAATCGGAGACGATCCTGCCTCGCGCCGTCAGAAAGGTTCCGTAGCGCCCCGCGAAGTCGGGAAGACCCTCCACCTCGTTGCTGATCATCGAGTGGAGGAAGGAAACTCGATCGGAACCGGTGATTTCGAGCTTGCCGCGATCTGACAGGTCGATCAGGCCAACGCCATGAACGACGGCATTGTATTGGGCGAGGGTTGCCGCATCCATGAGGTGTCCTATTCCAGCATTTCCCCGGGGGCCATCGCAAGGACCTGGGTTCCGATATCCCGGGTCAGTTCCCTTAGCTCCTCCGGTGTCCCCCTCAGCAGAGGAAAGGTGGCGTAGTGCATCGGGACCACCTTCTTGGCATTCATGAGACGACAGGCGTAGGCTGCCTCCCTGGGATCCATGGTGAAATGGTCTCCGATTGGAAAAAAGATGAGCTCAGGCTGATACAGTTCCGCAATGATCTTCATGTCGCCGAAAACACAGGTATCGCCCGCGTAGTAGATTCGAAAACCGTTCTCGAACTCGAGCACGTACCCGGCCGGCTCACCCCCGTAGACGATAGAGCCGTCGTCGTCCTGAATACCGCTGCTGTGATGTGCGTCCACCATGGTGACGCGCAGATCATTGATCTGCTGGGTGCCACCCTTGTTCATGGCGTTGACGTTCTCGACGCCTTTGCCCTCCAACCAGACCCCAATCTCGAAGTTGCAGCCAATCTGAGGCTGGTGCTGACGGGCCAGGGCAACCGCATCCTGGATGTGGTCGAAGTGTCCGTGGGTGATCAACATCGTGTCCAGCGACTCGATCTTCTTCAGCTCAGGAGGACAGGCAGGATTCCCCTCCACCCAGGGATCGATCAAGAGCTTGCTACCCCCAGGAGTGGTGAACAGGAACGTGGAATGCCCGAAATACTGGATGGTCACATCTTGATTCAGCGTCATGACTCCTTGCCTCTCCTTTCCAGGCACCAATATACTCGACCTTTCCAATCCAGTAAATTGGCCTGAGAGCTCATGAACAAACTACTCCTCTGGGGAGCCGTTGTTGTCGGCGGACTGATCTTCCTCAAACTCTTCGTTCTCTATCTTGAGCCTCACGTCGCCTTCTTTCCCATGCGTGGAGAGTATCAGACACCCGATGACTTAGGCATTCCATTCGAGGCGGCCTCCCTGATGACCGATGACGGTGAAACCATCCATACCTGGCTGCTGCGACATCCTGATCCCCAAACAGAAGTTCTTTTCTTTCACGGAAACGGCGGGAACCTATCTATCTATCTGGGACTGATTGCGGAGATGTACCACAGGTCCTTGACGGTCTTTATCTTCGACTACCGTGGGTACGGCCGGAGCAGCGGCTCACCTAGCGAAACCGGGCTCTACCAGGACACCAGAACTGCCGTCGACCACTTCTGGAAGCACTGCCACACTCCCTCCTCTTCAGTGATCTATTGGGGAAGATCGCTGGGTGGAGCGACTGCGTCCTATGCCAGCACGCTACGACAGCCCAACGGCCTGATCCTGGAATCAACCTTTCCCGACAAGGCCTCCCTGGCCAAGCACTATCCGGTACTGGGTGCCCTCAGCGTCCTCTCCCGCTACCGCTTCCCGACCACGGAATTCCTTCGAGAGCTATCCTGTCCGGCGCTCGTGATCCACGGCGACGAGGACGAGATCGTTCCTTTTGTGATGGGAGAGAAGGTATTCCAGGAGCTCACGGTTGAGAAGTACTTCTATCGGATTTCCGGAGCACGCCACAACGACACCCACAAGTTTGATCCGGAACCCTACTGGGATCGGATAGCGAACTTCATAGAAGGCATCAAGAATGGACAAGATCCACCTACGTGAGATTTCGTGCCAGGCGCACATCGGCGTCACCGAAGAGGAACGGGCAATAGCACAAAGGATTCTGCTGGACGTGACTCTGCACCTGGACCTGGAAGCGGCCGCACAAACCGACGACCTGGAACAAACCGTTGACTATCGGCAGCTAGTCGAGGAGGTTCGTCACAGGGTCGCACACGGCACTTATTGTCTGCTCGAAGCCCTGGCCGGCGACGTCTGCGACAGGGTACTCAGAGACAACAGGATTTCGAAGGTCAAGGTGAAGGCCTATAAGTTCCCCGAAGTTTTGAGGGGATCGATCAAAGATGTAGCTGTCGAAATGACGCGGAGAGCAGGAGCTCGAGGGCTTTGACATTTTGGAACACCAACAGAACCGGGCCTGTACGTCCAGATTGCTTGGGCAGTCGGGTCAGGGATGAGAGCTAGGAGCAACATCATGAGCACCCTCTTTCTTCTGACTCTTCTTTTGTCGCATCTACTCTGTTTCACCAGTATTGTCCCTGCCCAAACGGTTCCGCCCAAATCCGAAGGAGACCTTGCTCTTTTCGACGGGAACAGTTTCGAGGGCTGGGAGGGGAATCTCGAATGGTTCCGGCTGGAGGCGAGTTCAATCGTTGGCGGCTCGCTTTCCCGGGGGATTCCGCGCAATGAGTTTCTCTGCACCCAAAGGCAATTCAGAGATTTTGACTTGAAGCTGAAGGTGAAACTGGAAGGGGGCGACGGCAACGCCGGCATCCAGATTCGCAGCCGCCGTATTCCCGACCATCATGAGGTGACTGGCTATCAAGCGGACATGGGACAGGTCTACTGGGGCGCCCTCTACGACGAGTCCCGGCGTCGAGAGATCCTCGCTCAACCTGACCCCGAGGAACTGAATCGGATTTTGAAACGGACTGATTGGAATAGCTACCGTATCCGAGCAGTGGGAAACCGGGTCCAGCTCTGGCTCAACGGGCATCCAACCGTCGACTATACTGAGAAGAAACCTGGAATCGAGCAGAAAGGCATAATCTGTCTGCAGATCCACAGCGGTCCCCCCAGTGAAGCCTGGTACCGCGATATCACCCTTATTGAATTACCCCAGATGGAGGATGAGAAATGAAGCTTGACCGTGCTGCAATTGTCGGACTATTGACCTGCGGAGTAGTTCTGGGCTGGGCGGCGACTCCTGGCAAGGACTCAAAGCAGTTTCTCAACCCAGGAGGAGAGAAGCCTCCAGGGTATACCGAAGTGGTTTCCTCCCCTCCGGGTCGTATGATCTTCATATCCGGCCAGGGCGGTACCAATTCAAAAGGGAATCTACCCTCGGACTTCGCCTCTCAGGCCAGAAATACCTTCCTCAATATCCGGCGCGGTCTGGAGCTTGCGGGCGCAAAATTCGAGGATATCGTCAAGATAAACTACTACGTGACCGACATGGCACAAACCTCCAAGCTTCGGGAGGTGCGGGCTCAATTTCTGAATATGGACGCTCCTCCGGCATCGACGCTGGTGCAGGTGAAGTTGGGCGGCAAATGGCTACTGGAGGTCGAGGCCATCGCAGTCGTTCCGAACTGATTGGCCCTAAGGGCTCGTGCAGGAATAACTTCACATTCTGGCAGCTCATCTTCACACGATCTAATACTCCCGAGCTGTGGTAATACCCGGTTGCGGAAAGGGGTATTTCCCGTCGGGTCCGAGCTGCAGCGGAGCCTTCGAGTTCAGCGTGAGTTGGTCGACCCCGGGAGCAAACTCGTGGTCGTTCTTGAGAATGTCGTCCCAGGTAACGATTTGACCCGTGTGAGCCGCCATGCGGCCCATGGACGTCACCAGACTGGCCTCGGCTCCACGCTTCACTTCGTTGAAGGGCTTATCCCCACGGATGGCCTCGACGAGATCATCCCATTCCAGCTGGTAGGGATTCGGCTCCGGCTGAGGGAAGGACCAGACAGGGTCCTCATCGGTTTGATTCTGTCCCTTGTAGATGCGGCACAGAGCTGGGATATGACCGCTTGTGGATATCACGGCCGAGCCCATACTCCCATGGGCGTAGCTGGCGAATTCGTTCCAGCACCTGGGCATCGTCCGACCTTCTAGAAACAACTTGGCGCCATCGGCGAAAGTGTATTCGACCGAGTAGCTGTCGAAGTTCTGATCGATCGAGTCACCCCGATAGTGGCGACCGCCGGTGGCCTTGGCCCGCACCGGCCAGCCATCCTTCATCCAACAGGACTCATCGATGTTGTGGATCAGGAAATCGCTGTAGGATCCGCCGCTGGCCCAGAGGAAAGAGTGGAATCTCTTGATCTGGTAAAGCAGCTCGCTGATTCCTTCCGGCTTTGCGCCCGAGAATGCCGAACCGGTTGGACCAGCCACACGATAGGCCCGCAGCGCGATCAGATCACCGATTTCACCCCCCCGGATGCGATTGTAGAGCTCCCTGCGGGCTCTGCAGTGACGACACATCAGCCCCACGCCCACTTTGAGGTTCTTGGCTACTGATTTCCGGCCGAGTGCAAGCATCTTTCGAGTCGAGGGGCCGTCGACCGTGACTGGCTTCTCCATGAAGACATTGAGGTCCTTCTCGATGGCATAGCCAAAATGAACCCAGCGAAAGGCTGGGGGCGTCGTAAGGATCGCAATGTCACCGGGCCCGAGAAGACCCATCGCCCTTCTGTAGCCGTCAAACCCGACGAATTGGCGATCTCGAGGGACATCGACCAGATCCGAAAACTTTCTTCCATCGCCGGCCTTCGACTCCTCCGCAATCCTCTCTTTCAGTATCCTGTAGCTTTTTGCCAACCGCTCCTGAAAGACATCCGCCATAGCCACCAACTTGATCGGACCGTTCTTAACTGAAAGGGCATTCAGGACAGCTCCCGTCCCGCGGCCACCCGCACCCACCAGAGCCAGTCGGATGGTATTGTCCTCGCCGGCATGCACGTGAGGTATGGCAACTCCGGCAAGAGCTGAGGTGGCGGCGAAACCGCTGCTCCTCTTCAGAAATTCACGTCTCGATGTACTCTCCTTCGGTTTCTGGTTCATGACAGTCCTCCTCCGTTGCGGACCTGGTCGAGGTCGCGGACAGCTCCGCGCGCCGCGCTGGTGGTGAGAGCAGCATAGGCCTGAAGGGCCGCTGAGATGTGGCGCCGGCGAGCACGCGGGCGAAAGGCATTTGGGCCTTGTGCCTCCATCTCGCGGCGTCGCCGGGCCAGCTCCTCTTCAGCGAGGAGCACGTTGATGGATCGATCGGGGATATCTATGCGAATGATGTCCCCCTCTTCGAGCAGTGCAATGGCGCCTCCCTCGGCTGCCTCGGGAGAGACGTGTCCAATCGACAGGCCACTGGTCCCACCACTGAAACGTCCATCGGTCAGTAGGGCGCACTTGGCGCCCAGGTGCTTCGACTTCACATAGGAGGTGGGGTAGAGCATTTCCTGCATACCCGGGCCTCCTTTGGGTCCCTCATAGCGAATCACCACTACATCACCTGGATTCAGTTGATTGTCGAGGATGCTCTCACAAGCTTCCTCCTGGGACTCGAAGATCCGAGCCGGGCCCTCCATCACCCAGATGGACTCGTCCACACCCGCGGTCTTGACGATACACCCTTCCTCGGCGAGATTGCCGAACAACACCGCCAGCCCTCCATCCAGGCTGTAGGCTGAATCCACCGATCGAATACAGCCATCGGCGGAATCGAGATCGGCCGTATTAACATACTTCTCCTGCGAAAAGGCTTCACGGGTCCTCACATTCCCAGGCGCCACCAGACTGCGACGGCGGGCAAACTCGTCCGAGCTTTCACGCCGCACGTCGTTCTCCTCAATCATGCGGCCCAGCGTCGCCCCGGCTACGGTATTCGTTTCAATGTTGATCTTCCCCGACCGCTCCAGCTCACCCAAAATGGTTGGAATACCGCCCGCTCGGGCACAATCCTGGATGTGGTACTTGCTGGTCGAAGGAGCCAGTTTGCAGATACAGGGCACCTGGCGGGACAGCCGGTCGATGTCTGCCATGGTGAAATCTACACCTGCCTCCTGGGCCGTCGCTAGGAGATGAAGAACAGTATTGGTCGAACCTCCCATCGCGATGTCCAGCGTCATGGCGTTCTCGAAGGCCTCAAAGGTCGCGATGCTTCGAGGCAGAACGGATTCATCGCCCTCCAGGTAATAGGCCTTGGCCATCTTGACGATCTGCTTGGAGGCCCGCTCGAAAAGCTTCCAGCGTAGGGCATGGGTCGCCAGAATGGTTCCATTTCCCGGCAGCGCCAGACCGATCGCCTCGTTGAGACAGTTCATGCTGTTGGCCGTGAACATCCCGGAACAGGACCCACAGGTGGGACAAGCGGCCTCCTCCATCTTCGCCACTTCTTCATCGCTGATACTATCGTCGCCGGCCGCGATCATGGAATCGACCAGATCGAGTTTGGCGGGACCGGTCGAAAGCAGGGCGGACCCGGCTTCCATGGGGCCACCGGAAACAAAGATGGTGGGGACATTCACACGCATGGTCGCCAGGAGCATCCCCGGCGTAATCTTGTCGCAGTTGGAGATGCAGATCATGGCGTCGGCTTTGTGCGCCTGAACCATGTATTCCACGCTGTCGGCGATCAGCTCCCGACTGGGCAAGGAGTAGAGCATTCCATCGTGGCCCATGGCGATTCCGTCGTCCACGGCGATCGTGTTGAACTCGACTCCATAGCCCCCACTGGCATCAATGACCTGCTTGACTCTCTGGCCAACCTGGTGGAGGTGGACGTGCCCCGGGACGACCTGGGTGAAGGAATTGGCGATGGCGATGATGGGTTTTTGGAAATCTTCCGTCTTCATTCCGGTAGCCCGCCAAAGGGCCCGGGCTCCAGCCATACGGCGCCCCTGAGTCGTGATGCTGCTGCGGAATCCTCGTTCTTGCATGGGCAGTTCCTCCTCGTCCTGGTCGCCGTTTACTCTATCAGCTGTCCCCCACTTCCGGTACCGTCGGCGCAGAAGTCAGATGTGCAGTACGACTTATTCCTCTCGCCGGGCGAGTGTATGCCTGCCGATCATCCCAAGCACCAGACAACAACAACCTAAGCAACAAGGACTTACGGGTGTACTGTCGAATTGGAATCAAAGCTGCATTGATTCAGGATCCCAAGTCTCCGACCTCGGGAGGGCGCGGCTGGGATCTTTAATATAAATTGCTCCGCAAGACTGCGGGGTGCGACTCATTCAGATTCCGGCCCGTCCTCCCGAAACATTCCCTGCAGTCCTCACGCTGAGATCATTCCTATCGTGCAGACTCTTCGGCTGGGCTCTCATCCCTGCAGATCGGAAAGCAGATGTCTTATGATAGGTCCTGCCGTGCTAGGTGGGGCGTTAGCGGTGCCCTGATTCCCCGAGAAATCGAGGATGACCCGCAATCCGCTACAGCGGGACTGAACGCTCTGCTGAGGATCTCCTGTTTCAGGACAATCCGTTTCGCGGGGTAATGCCGAAGGGTTGGGTCCTCCACAACGTGGGTCCGCGAACCTGGTCAGGTCCGGAAGGAAGCAGCCATAAGCGGGATCCCATGTGTGTAGGAGGAGCGCTCGACCTGAGTTGCTTCTCGAGAGGGACTCTGTTACGGGTATTCGAAGCAGAGTGCGCGGCACTGCGAAGACGCAGCGTCCGAGGTCCCAAGGCAGCAGTTCCCAAAACAGACTTCTTCGAGGAATCTAGCTTGGGACTTGGAGCCCTCGCTTCCTTCCATGGAAGCGCCGGGGGTCGAGAGGACGATGGAGCGTTTTTTGTGAAACGCAGAGCCCACACACTGGGTCTTATTTGGAAAGGAGTTATTTGGTGGGAGGCTCTACCTCTCCACTCCATCGCCCTCTCCACCCCTCCAACAGCTGGAGACCGACAAGCCAGTCTCCAACAGCGCTCCTACAAGTTAAAGGAATTTTGGTATAACCAATTTTTTCACCGAATCGGGATTTCCAGATCTCAATCCTGAAGTCGATGCCGCAAGGGGACTTCTTTACTGTCCTCTTCGTCATGAATTCCCCTTCCGCAATCGGCTAATCTCTTTAATCCTATGCGATTCAATGGCTTACAGTTACCCCATACTTCTGGACCCAAAGCTGCTTCTAGTTTGATCCCCAAGCCTCCAACCACGGGATAGGCCGGGCGGGGGCTCCAATCGAAAAAGCTCTGTTTCTCAGAGCTGAGAACGTGAGGAGCCCCTGCCCGTCCCTCCCGGCCCACCGAACCTAACCTGCAACTTCAACGACGAGGGAATCATGGAGAATCGGAAATTGACGGAGCCGTGACCGTGAGGGAGCGGGATCTGATCACAGATCGAATCCCGTTTGACTTCATCAACCAGAACGCCCCTCGGTCCCTGTGCACATCATTTCCGATGGGCATGTCGGATCCCGCTCCCTCACGGTCACGGCTCTGTCAGAGCTGCTAACGAGGGTCATAGGAGAGGGAACGCAAGTTGCTTTCCTGTACGATCCGGCGCAGCGCTTTGTGATTACAATTTCCCCTTTGCTGAGCTAGAACTGGTCTCTGGAATGATTCGGTGCGCAGCGGTCGGCAAGGCTTGACTGGAACCTCATTCTTTTTCGAGTTGGAAATCGTACTGTTGTCCGCTTTCTCCTCGGAACTTTGCTCTATTCTGCAGACCCTGACAGTCGCGCGCGGCTCTGTTGGAATCGCTGGGAAAAACGTTGATTGAGATGAAGACAGTAAGAGCTTCTTTCTCGAACGGGACCAGCGAGGCGATCACGCCATCACCGGAATCTTCACTCTGACGGTTGTACCCTCCCCTTTGCGACTCTCCAGAGTCAAACTCCCTCCGAGTTCCTCGATACTCCGCTTGCTGACGGGCAGGCCCATTCGCATTCCTACCCGCTGACCCTTAGAGGCAAGCTCAAACTTGAAAACCTCGGCCAGCCGTTCGGGAGAGATGCCGCTGCCGGTGTCGGTGATCTCCACATCAATGTCATCGGCTCCTTCGGATACGCTGACTCGGATGACGCCTGTTCCTTCAATTGCCTGGATCGAGTTCTGCAGCAGATTCAAGAAGACCCGATTCAGTCTGGCGGGATAGCACAAAACGGGGTGAAGAGTAGCGGGATAGTTTCGCTTCACCTCGACTCGATTACCCAGGGAGTGCTCCAACAGACGGAGCGCGATATCCATGCTCTTGCGGACGTCGTAGGGCTTTCTCTCTGCTTCGTCGAGACCTACGAACTGGCGCAAACTCTCGATGATGTTTACGATTCGATCACTGCTCGTTCGCAAGAGCGCAAACACCTCGGCTGCGGGATGAGGCTTCGAGGAATCGGGATCTGTTTTCGATTCAGGCGAGTTCTCGCGGCTGAGCGTCCTGACTACCACATCTACAGAGGAGCGCAGTGCTCCTAGCGGTGTATTGACCTCGTGCAGAAGCCCGGCCGTGACCCGGCTGAGTCGTGATTGGTTCTCGGATTCGATCAGCTGCCCTTGCGTCTCCTTCAAATGCTCCAATGCCTCAGCCAGCTCTCGCGAGCGTTGGTCCAGCTTCTGCTCAGCGGCGACCGTGCCGGAGTGGGAATAGAAGGAGACAAAAGCGATCACTAGCGGCAGCAGAACCAGAGTGACGATTCGGAACAAATGATGTATCTCCGAATCGAGGGCCAGGAGGGGTTCGATCCTGGACCCAAGGAAGGCTAGCGAGAGGAATACAACTATCCCGAAAGCTGTAAGAGCCAGAGCGGTCACTCGATGCCGCGGGGGATAGACCAGAGGTATCGCTCCGATGAGGGGCAATGTGAAGAAATAGCTCAGAGAATCTGTGCCATAAAGCCCGACCCAACTGAAGGGGCTGATACAGGCGAGACCAATGAAGGAGGTGGTCGCGAGCCAGTACCGTTTTCTCTGATTGAGCCAGAGTGCCACGACGCAAGAGACCAGCGTTGCTAGATTGGGTGCCATTCCCAGGAATGAAATGCCTACCCGGTTGAGGTTCAGAATCAGATAGGTCAAACCGAGGAGAAAGGCTACTCCCAGTACCGAATTGACGAGGATGATGTACTTCGCCTCAACGGCTGGCGTCTCCTCGTCCACCCCGAGGTGCATCAGTCGTTGGCAGGCGTGTTTGAGATTCATATATCGAGCCTCCGGCTCGATTCCCTAAGAAACCAGTCGTCCAACAATCGGATAGGACCCAGAAAACTCCGTAGCTCCGAGTATCTGGCCCAGGAGCCTCGGGGTCAAGGGGCAGAAGAGGACACCCGGTCTCTTTGTCTCCGGCTGGCAACTCGAATGGTATATGCTGTGCTCATGCCCCGACTGATTTGGACTCTCCTGCCCGTCTTGCTCGGATGGCTGGCCGCTTGCGACGCCGCCGAAAACCCTCCCGAGACCGAGCCACTGATCGAAGCCGTAGAAGGTCTGTTCGATCAGGATCAACCCGCAACCTTGGGACTAGGGGTCGCAGTTGGAGAGAACGTGACGCTCTATCGGGCTAGCGCCGCAGGCTACAAGTTCTGCCACCATGCGAACATCGGAGTATTCAAGAATCGGCTCTACGCCATGTGGTCCAACGGCATCGAGCACGAGGACCACAATGGACAGCGCATTCTCTACGCCACATCCGAAGATGGTATTGACTGGTCCGAGCCCGGCACCCTGGCCCCCGACCCGGACGGGCTAGAGGGAACAGCCAAATGCGTGGCCACCGGATTTCGGGGATCGGGCGAAGTGTTGATAGCCTACTATACGGTCGTGAATGGGGATCCGGGCAGCACTTCATTCAGCCTTTACGCCAGGTCCTCGAAGAATGGAGTAGCCTGGAGCGAGGCGCAAGAAGTCGTTACCGGGTCATTCCTTGAGGCTCCCAGAGCCCTTCAATCAGGGGACCTGCTGCTCAACGGACAATCCGACCTTAAGCAGCCTCGTCTGCTCTATTCTCAGGAGTCCGACGGTATTCGCGGCTGGCAGGAAGGCAGTCTGCCCGTAACCGCGGATCTCCGCTATCCCGAGCCCACCTGGTTTCAGCGCCGCGATGGCACTGTTGTGATGCTCTTTCGCAGTGAAAACAGCAACCCTTGGCTATATGCCAGCATTAGCACAGATGACGGTCGCACCTGGACGCCGGCGACACAAACCAACTTTGCCGATGCTACCGCCCGATCCTTTGCTGGTAACCTCCCCGACGGGTCCGCCTTCATCATCAACAACCCCAATCAGAGCCCAGGCTCGGTCTACGACTTCATCGGACGGCGTATTCCCCTGACGATTTCTTTGAGCCGGGACGGCACTACTTTCGATCGTGCGTTCCTGGTGCGCGGAGAGGACACTACCATGCGGTTTCCGGGGGAGAACAAGCTCCCTGGCTGGCAGTACCCAGGGGCCACGGTCTTTGGGGATCACGTTTACGTCGTGTACTCGATCAACAAGGAAGACGTGGGGCTCACCCGGATACGGATTACTGATCTGGTTGCTTCCGGCATTAATTGAGCCTGCCTGGTGTTGGCCCGATTTGGCGAGGATGAATCACTGCCGTGTGGCTTCGAGTAGCTGGCTTCCTCCCAAGGTGAGCCACGGTGATTCCCCTCGAAAAGGAGGATGGAGAATGAGGATAGGACTGGTCTCGGCCTGCCTGGTTTCTATTTCGTTAACCGTGGCAGCGGAGAATGCCTTCACGGCTTCACCGACACCACTCCCAGCCCGACCTTCTGGTCGCCCCACGAGGGTCGATACGTCTGCTACGTCCGGGCCTGGAGGAGGGACCCTGGCAAACCTGTCCACTACGAGGGTTGGACCGGGAACGTGCGCTGGGTGGGCCGCACAACCTCCCAGGACTTCCTCAACTGGACTCCGGTACAGATGATGGACGCCGGGGACGATCCCCTGGAGCACATCTACACCAATCAGACCAGCCCCTACTTCCGTGCTCCACATATTTACCTGTCCGTTGCAGCTCGCTTCCTGCCAGGCCGCCAGGTGGTGAGTCAAGAGCAGGCCCGGACGCTCCGGGTCGACCCCAAGTACTTCCGCGACTGCTCGGATTGTGTCCTGCTCACGAGCCGGGGCGGAACTCGCTACCAGCGTGCCTTCCTAGAGGCTTTCATGCGCCCGGGCATCGGTCTGCAAAACTGGACTTCCCGTACCAACTACCCTTCTCTGAATCTGGTCCACACAGGACCCGAGGAAATCTCCCTCTACGTCCAGCACGGGTACGGCCAACCCAACCACCAGCTCAGGCGATACACTCTGAGAACAGACGGCTTAGTGTCGGTAAATGCACCCTACGGGGGAGGAGAGTTCCTGACCCGGACCCTGAGATTCAGCGGAAGCGAACTGGTCGTGAACCTCTCGACCTCTGCTCCTGGAAGCATTCGGGTGGAAATCCAAAGTCCAGATGGCCGGCCGCTTGCCGGCTATGCCCTCAACGACTCAGACCAACTCATAGGAAATGAGATCGAGCGGATCGTCACTTGGAAGGGGAACCAGGATGTGAGTCCGCTCTCTGGCAAGCCGGTCCGCTTGCGCTTCGTGATGAAGGACTCGGATCTGTACTCCCTGAGGTTCAGGTAGGAGCAGAGCCTCCCACTCGTCCCGGGGGCTCCTCCTCTTGTCGCAGCGTACTAGTCCTCGAAAAATCCCTCGTTCGGACTCAAATACTTGCGGGCCTCATGTTCATCCAAGTCCACCCCCAGGCCCGGCCCTTCAGGAATCTCGATGGACCCTTCCGAAATCCTGGGGCGGTAGCCTTTGAGAATCCGATCCCAGCCGGGCATGGCGTGAAATTCCAGGGCCAGTAGGTTGGGTATGGCGGCACAGGCATGGACGGCGGCAGCGATCCCGATGGCGCTGGAAGCGTTGTGAGGAGCCGCCATCATGGAGTGCAGGTCCGCCAGCTCGGCGATCTTTCTCCCTTCCGAGATGCCACCGCAGATCTGGAAATCGGGAGCCGCTATGCGCATGGCCGCCTTCTTGAAGTAGGGCAGGAACTGATGGCGATAGTGAAGGCCCTCACCGGTCAGGGTGGGTGTGCTGGACAAGGCTGTCAGCTGGGCCCACGAGTCCACATCAGTGGCGGGCAACGGATCCTCGACCCAGGCCAGATCGAAGGGCTCCACGGCTTTCAGGTAGCGCAAGGCGCTATGCAGGGTTCCCACCCGGCACTCCACCGAGATTTCGATCTCATCATCTACGTAGTTTCGAATCTCTTCCAGCTGCTCGATCACTCCCTTCAGCCCGCGCCGCGTCAGATGCGTGTCCATGACGGCGCCCTCCCCCCGGGGAACTGCGTCGAACTTCAGGATTTCAACCCCCATTTCGTCATACGTGTCCTGCAGGTTTCGATAGTCGTCCAGGTCTCCGACGCAGCAATAAAGACGAACCTTTTCCCGATGCCGACCTCCGAGCAATTTGTACACCGGAACACCGGCTGCCTTTCCGGCAATGTCCCAGAGGGCGGTTTCGATGGCACTGATGGCGTGAGCCGTCAGGCCCTCCTCGTCGAAATGAGATCCGCTGCCCACGGTGGGATAGGCGCGGGCGATGAGGCTCCGAATCAGGGGTTCCACCTGGGTCGGGTCCTGTCCCATCAAGCGAATCTTGTAGCGACGAAGGATGGTCCGGACCTGAACGCCCGCCCAGGTGTCGCCGTAGCCGCTGATCCCTTGATCCGTGTCGATACGCACCAGCAGCCAGCGTCGATTCCAGGGTCCCCAGTGGGCATTCAGCACGGTCGTCTTCAGGTCGGTGATCCGAATCCCGCTAGAGGTCTGCGACTCGACAGTCCGCACAGTGTTTCGAGCCGCCTCGGCTTTCAAAGTCAGGGCGCCAGTTCCAGCCGCCAACATGCTCAAGAAGTTCCTTCGATTCGTCATCTTTTCACCTTTCCCAAGGGCCCGTTATGCGAATCATCAATAGGGTCGCAGAACTGGTGGCCTGGATACAGTGATCGCAGGCGTCAATTGTCGCCGAGTCCGACACAATTTGACAAAACCGTCCCGACAAACGCAGGGGTCTGTCCAATCTAAGCCGCAGAGAAAGCTCCTGTAAGATACAGCGACCAAATGACTAGAAAAAATGCTATGTAGTGACTGAGGTAGTCTACATACTCAAGTAGCTTTTGTGAGGAGCACCATGCCGCGAATCCAATGTACACCGATGTTGATAGAGCAAAATGGATGTATTCCAGCCGGGTATCCATATAGTCAAGTATCCCAGTTTCCTTGGTTTCGAGACCGCTACTGATCACAATCGCAGGCAAGCCGACAACAAGAAACACAAGAAAAAACATCTTTGATAGAGTGACAATTGATCCAACCCTATTGGTTCTCAAAACAGCCAAGGTGGGCGGTAAGAAAGTGATGGAGGCTAGCCAAATATCATCAGACTCTACTTGGCTAATACTCCAATTATCCAAAGGGATCCATTGGAAACACAAGTCTGTGAGTGATTTTGTTACAACCCTAAATCCTTGCACAATACCTAGCAACCAATCGGTCGGTGACAACCAACCTTTGTTGGAGCCAAACCTGAGGCTTCCCAATGTCAGTGTGATCGCCAAGAAGACCTTGCTGAAAAGAAGCTTCCAAAGGCTTACTTTCATCTCAACCGACATTCCTCATATCAACTCGGATGTGAGTTCCTCTGACCTCTCCCGGATGAATGATCAACATCTGTCAGTTCTCCAACCTTGAATCAACCGTTCTGGTCTGCCCCACTGATGTGTACCAATCACAGAGTTAGGCCTGGGGCCATTTGTGCCGCCTCCGCCGGGGTCCGATACCCGAGCGAACTATGGGGGCGGCGTTCATTGTACTTTTCCCTCCAGTGTTGCAAAACGTAGTTGTTGTTGTCGAGGACGGAAGATGATCCCCAATTTAATCCAGATTCTCCACCGAGCTGTAGACGTAGAAGTTCAGATCTGCGTAGTTGATCTCTCCGCTGAAATTCAGAATCAATTGTCGAGATGGCGTTGTCAAATTAGCGACTGGAGACAGCTCGCTTGCTTGGTGATTGGACGTTCTATCGAGAGATTTCTCGGGCGACCGCGTTAACGTGACAGAGCCGCTGTAGGAGTTGGTCCTGCGCTGTCTTATGGACCTCTATTGAGGGAAGGTAGCGTAAGTGCATTTGCGTCAGTCACCAGTTTTCTCTGGGACAACCGCGGCTATCGCTTCTAGCAGTGCGGTACTTGTAATTGGCTTGCTCAGAAGAGCATCAATCCCCTTTACACTTCCCAACATCGCGCCAAACCCGGTAAGCATGATAACCGGTGTATCAGGGGATGCTTCCTTGATCAGAATGGCGAGTTCTTCCCCATCCAACTTCGGCATCGAACGGTCGAGAATGACCAGATCAAACCTCTCAGGCTCAAATGTTTCTAACCCTTCCCTACCGTCAGCTGCCGTCTTAACTTGATGGCCGCCCATCGAAAGATATTCTCTAATTACCTGCCGCACCGGGGCCTCGTCTTCGACGACAAGAACCTGCAAGGGACGAACATTTTGCTCCAGGGGTTCTGCCTCTTCTTCGACCGTCTCTCCTACCCGAACGGGAAACCGGATAGTAACGGTGGTTCCCTCACCCAACTGGCTTTGAATATCAATGCTGCCATGGTGCCGCTGAACGGTCCCATAAACCATGGTGAGGCCCATTCCCGAACCCCGCTTCTTCTTTGTAGAATCTGGTTATGCACTTAACTCCGGATAGGTGACGGTGGGATAGAGCGAACAGGCTGTCAGGAGACGGTCGAAGAGCTCGGATTCCCAGAAACGACGATTGAAACGGTAACAAAACTCAGCCAGGTAACGTTGAAGGTGCTTGAGGCTGACCGCTTTCTGAGTCCCTTGGAGCTGAGTCTTGCAGTTGGAAATGAGGGTGTGAACCCATGGGAACTGTTCAAAACCCATCCCCACCCACTCGAGCCGGACGCGTTCATGCTGGTAGCCGGCTTGAGCTAAACCGACAAACGCGTGATAGGCGTCGCTTCGGATCTGAGCTCCGGGGTCGATCCTCGCCCAGGCGACCCGCTTCACATTGTCGCTGGTTATGTCATCGACCACATCCAGACTTAGAAACCTCGGCCCCCCGGCTTTCGTTATCTCCACCGCGGCCAGAACTTTGGCCTTGCCTTCGGTCCCTCGTCCTCGCTTGCGACCCCGACGATTTCTCCCTCGTCGTCGGCCTCCAAAGAAAGAGTCATCCAGCTCCACCAGGTGACTTAATTGGTAGCAGTCATTACGTTTGGCCATGGCTTGTCGGATCTTATGTCCCATCATCCAGACCGTCCGATAGCTTCCGATTCCCAGCAGCTTCTGCAGTCCCTTCATCGAGTAGCCCGCTTTGCAACGGCTCATCAAGAAGATGGTCCAAAACCAATATCTCAGGGGCACCCGCGTCTTGTGGAAAATCGTCCCGGCGGTGGAAGAAGCCTGATACCGGCATTGGCGACACTCCATCAATCGCCGGTGCTGCAACCAGTAGCCTCCTTGACCCCCACAACGGGGACAGACAAATCCTTCCGGCCAGCGTTTCTGCATCAGGTAACTCAGACAAGCTTCTTCTGTGGCAAAACGCTCTTGAAACTCCAACAAATTCATCTTTTCGTACATCCACTCACCTCCTGTCTCTCACCTTTTTTACTAGGTGGTGGTGACTTTTTCCGGAGTTAAGTGCATAACCAGATTGTAGAATAAAAGGGCTCACAACATCGGTTTAGAACGTCCTCTGACATTCCCTCCCCGGTGTCCTTTACTTCGACTTGGATATCGCCAGCGGAATGGCTGCTGCTGATCGCAATCTTTCCTCCGTCAGGCATGGCATCCACAGCATTGAAAATCAGGTTGGTGAACAAGTCCCGCAATTCTGCCGTTTTAGCTTCAGTCTCCGGCAAATCTCCTAGGTTGGTTTCGACGATGATGTCGATTCCAAAAGCCTTAACCTGATCCTTCCAACGGGGGCGGGTCATTGCGACAACTTGCTCCACCACTTGGTTGAAATTCACCAATTCAAATGCTTCTGACGACTCCTCCCTTCGGTAGAAGTCCTGGAGTCTCTTGACGACTAGCGTGGCATCAATCGCAGCGGTGTGAATCCTCTCGATGAACCTGCCCGCAGGGTCCTCGAGAATCTTAGGGTTGGTCCTCAACAAGTCGCTGTACGCGAGTATCGGCACCAAGGAGTTGTTGAAGTCATGGGCAATACCGCTTGCCATCTGACCGAGTGCCTTCATTCGTTCCCTTAGGACTATTTCCTCCTGCGCTTTGCTCAGTTCGCTAAGCGCTTTTTCCAGCTTGCGATTGCTTGCCTTCAATTCCAGGACGACCCGCTTACGTTCGATGCTATACCGGATGGTGCGAAGCAGCAGCTCAGTATCTACTGATTGATCCTTGACCAAAAAGTCCTGGGCACCCTGTCTTACAGCCTCGAGGGCCATGGCTCTATCATCTAGAGAAGTCAGCACAATGATTGGTACTTCTGCTTCTTGCGAGGTTATCCTGGTGACCGTGTCCAGCCCCCGGCTATCAGGGAGATCAAGATCCAACAGAACAGCCTGAATTCTTTCCTGGGCGAGCCGGTCTAAACCGGCTGAAAGCGTCTCGACATGAAGTAGTTCAACCGGAAAATCTCTTCGCTCTGCCAGAGTCTCGCGCAACAGTCGTGCGTCACCAGGATTGTCTTCAACCAGCAAAATCCTCACGATTTCTGTCACTTGCTCTGTATTCTCTCTTCTCGGGAAGGTTGACTTCACCAGGGCAGACCGGAAACCTTCAATGGAACGTATAGCTGTCGATTCAACAGGATTGCCTCTGGATTCCAACCCGGGATATTCCGGCAGACTATGCACTCTATAGCACTGGCGAACAAGTCACCTAGCAATTCTGCTATCGGGTATCCCGCGTTATCCTCGATCAGCCAGGCTTTCATTCCGCTAGCACTCATCTCCTTTGTACCGATGGCAGTTCCACAGTGGTGAGCCAAAAGTCTTCAATAGCATTCACCGTAGTGATGAACTGCTCCAAGTCAACCGGCTTGGTAATGTAGCAGTTCGCGTTCATTTCGTAGCTAGCGACGATGTCTTCTCTAGCCACTGAGATGCTGAGGACCACCACCGGAATTCGCCTAAGCGTGGAATCAGTTTTGACTTCCTGCAGCACCTCGCGTCCACTCTTCTTCGGCAGATTCAGGTCGAGCAGGATAAGGTCCGGCCGAGCTGCATCTTGGTACTTACCTTCTCGGCGCATGAAAGCCATGGCCTCATCCCCATCTGGGACGTCGCTGAGGTTGTTCGCGATCTTACTATCTTTGAAGGCTTCTCTCGTAAGGCGTACATCGCCCGGGTTGTCTTCGACCAGTAAGATCTCAATCGGGCGATCGTTCGCTTGATTGGTCATCGCAATTCCTCTCCTGCCATGGGGCGCACGGGAATCGTAAAATAGAATGTTGATCCCTTTCCGGGTAGCGATTCCACCCAAATTCGACCGCTGTGGCGTTCCACAACCTTCTTGCAAATCGCCAGTCCGATGCCCGTACCGGGATAGACTGACCGACGATGTAACCGCTGGAAGATGACGAAGATACGATCCGCATGCTCAGGATCTATGCCAATGCCGTTATCGCGGACGGAGAACAGCCAACTGCCGTCCTGGCGCTCAGCCTCCACATGCACCTCTGGGCGTTCATCGCTCCGGAACCTGATTGCGTTGCCGATAAGGTTTTGGAACACTTGAGCGAGTTGCAAAGCGTCACCCACTACTGTTGGCAGTGGGCCACGAGTGACGACCGCACCACTGTTCCGAGTGGCGGTGCGCAGATTGTTGACTGCGCTATCCACGATCGTCTCACACTCGATCGGCTCGAATAGTTCACCCTCTGTACCCACCTCTGAGTGTACCAAGAGGTCATCGATTAGCCGCTTCATGCGGGTGGCTCCATCCACAGCGAAGGCGATGAACTCATCGGCGTCGGCGTCCAGCCTGCCTTCGTAGCGACTCGCCAGCAGTTGTACGTAGCTTGCCACCATGCGAAGAGGCTCCTTCAAATCGTGTGATGCAACGTGGGCGTACTGTGCGAGCTCCTCGTTTGAGCGAGCTAGTTGTTCCGTGGTCCTTTTTAGCTTACCAATATTCTTGGACAGTGTGGCGATCCCGATGGGGAGACCTGCGTCGTTTGTCAATAGAGACAGCGTCACCAGCACCGGTTCGATTTCACTGCCTTTGTTCCACCGCAGGCTTTCAATGTTGCGGACCTCCTCACCTGCCCTGCAGCGTGCGTGAAGATCATCTACCTGCTGGTGTCCCTCAGGCGGAACGATTGTCTTGATCGGCCTGCCCAAGAGCTTTACTCGTGGCCATCCGTACTCACGGACTGCTTCCTCGTTCAAATCCGTAACGTTGCCGTTTAGGTCCGCAATGAGAATCGGGTCGGCGGCGTCCATGAAAACCTTCGACATCAGCCGAAGCCTCTCCTCCGCCTTTTTCCGCTCGGTGATGTCGCGCGCCACGCAAACCACTGCCGTCACTGAGTCATCGTCGCCGCGTATCACAGAACCCGAAAGCAGTACGGGGATTCGCTGACCGTTTTTCCCGACATAATACACCTCGTGCTGACGCATAAACCCCTTCTGGGTTAGCGTTGGGATGAGGGCCTTTTCTTCCTCTTCGAGAATGGTGTTATAGCTAGATCCCAAGAGTTCGCTCTCTTCGTAGCCTAGAAGCTTCAGTGTCACCGGATTGATATTCTCTATGGTGCCGTCCCTGCCGAATACGATCAGACTCTCCGTGAGTGATCGGAAGATGTTGGCGACATAGTCCTTGGACACTGTCGTGGCCTCAAGGTCTCGTTTGGTCACCACCAAGGCGTCCGCCAGCTCCGAGAGACGCGCGGCGTTCCGCGCGGCGACCCGCTCCTTGACTTCGTTGAGTTCATGAGCCTTAGCAAGCCTACGGCTAAGCTCATTCAACGCGTCGATGACAGGTCGCACGTTCTCGTCAGACTCGTCGGCCGACACCTCCTCGAAGTGCAGGGCTTGGAGCCGTTCAATAATACCTAGGATCCGGTCAAGAGGTTCAGGCATCCTCGCTGAGAAGCTCCACTCGCAGCTGGTCGTAGACTGCTTCGGAGATGCCTGTCGTAAAGCAGCGCGTGTGCACAAGTTCGTCGCTCTCCCGAAAGGTGTTCGAGTTGATGAGCACGTACTTCGTCGAGCCGTCCTTCGCTCGAAGGCGTGCCGGGTATGCGTGGAGCATTCCTCCACCCGTCAGGATCCCTAGGATACGTTCGATAACGTACTCGTCTTCATGGAACTCGGTGATGTTCTTGCCGAAGTACTCGTCCTTCGAGTACCCGAGGAACCCGAGCTCTGTCTCATTGGCCCAGAGAATCGTTCCCGTGCTATCGACCAGGTGAACCCCGAGTGAGGCGTGGTTCAAGAGTTCCTCGCCTCCCTCCCATTCTGATTTCCACTCCATCGTGTCCTCCTACTACAGCCCTTCGCTCTAATTGGAGCAAGAACAATTACTTTTCCGCCATTTTCTCGCCATTCTCGCGCCGTGTCCTAGCCAGCAGATAATCTAGATTATACAAGATATAAATTGTCCAGCTAAAAGTCGAATAATATCAATTGGTTAGGGGATAGTCCCACTTCATACTTGCAAGTTGAAGTGCTTGAGTGCCTCAGAAATACGGATTTTCTCTAAAAGAGTAGTTCCCTGTGACTGGCGATCGACAGTTCAGCCAATGCGGTTGAGGCACACGGGAATCGTAAAATAGAATCACTAGTGTCCAAACGTTGTTCTATCGCACAACTCTAAGTTACTGGTAAGAATTGTTTTAACATCGAAATCCAATTTTTTCGATACTTTTTGATATGAAACTGTGGCAGGTGCCGACCCGGTTCTCCAATCCTGTGGCCTGCAAGCCGATAGGATGCCTAGATGGATATGCGCAGAACCGTCTTTGCCCAGCTGATGGATTGCGTCCCCAGGTATCAATTTCAACTCTGTGCTCAACGCTACCGAGGAGATTACAAGATAAAAGACTTCTCCTGCTGGAAGCAGTGGCTGTGTATGGTCTTCGCCCAGTTGACCTATCGCGAGAGTCTGCGGGATATCGAAGCCACGCTAGGTTCGGTTGCAGGCAGACTCTACCACATGGGAATTCGAGGCCGCGTGGCCCGCAGCTCTTTGGCCCATACCAACGAGAATCGGGATTGGCGCATTTATGCCGATTTCGCTCAAGTCTTGATCCAAGAGGCACGGACTTTGTACGCAGGCGAGCCCTTTGCCGTGGAACTGGAAAAAACGGTCTACGCGCTCGATTCCACCACCATCGATCTGTGTCTTTCGGTGTTCCCTTGGGCCCGCTTCCGCAAACGCAAAGGAGCCATCAAACTGCATACTTTGCTCGACTTACGTGGCAACATCCCCACCTTTGTCGAGGTCACCGAGGGGCGGGTTCACGACGTCAATATCCTCGACTATCTGCTGGTCCAACCCGGCTCCATTTACATCCTGGATCGCGGCTATCTCGATTTCGCACGTCTTTATCGGCTGCACCAGAGTTCCGGTTTCTTCATCATTCGTGCCCACCAGCGCCTGAATTTCCGCCGTCTGTACTCCCATCGTGTCGACAAGAGCATCGGGCTAAGAAGCGATCAAACCGGGGTCCTGAGCGGCCGTTACACGGCCAACAAGTACCCCGACAAACTCCGACGAGTCCGCTACTACGACGCCGAGACCCAAAAACACTTGGTCTTCTTGAGCAACAACTTTTCCCTGACTGCCCTCACTGTCGCCCAGCTGTACCGTTGCCGCTGGCGCGTGGAACTTTTCTTCAAATGGATCAAGCAACACCTGCGCATCAAAGCCTTCTATGGGACTTCTCCGAACGCCGTCAAAACTCAGATCTGGATCGCCATCTCCGTGTATATCCTCGTTGCCATCCTGAAAAAACGCCTGAAATTGGAGCTGAGCCTCTACACAACTCTACAGATTCTCAGCCTGACTGTTTTCGAGAAAACCCCATTAATTCAAGTACTTACCAGCTTCGATTACAGGAATCACCAGGGAGGTTCATGTAACCAGTTGAATCTATTTGACTTATGATTGGACACTAGTGAAATAGAATGTTGATCCCTTTCCGGGTAGCGATTCCATCCAAATTCGACCGTTGTGGCGTTCCACAATCTTCTTGCAGACCGCCAGTCCCAACCTTGGAATGCGTGTCGAGGACGCACTGGTCTGCGCCCGCTACCTGGCCCAGGAAGCGAGCCTGGGGAAGGTACACCTGGTCGGTATCGGTGAGGCCGGTCCGGCAGCCCTGCACGCCGCCGCCTTGGAGCCAGACCTCATCGCGTCTCTACAGCTCCAACGATCTCTGCGTTGGTCGTCGTCGAAGATGGCAAAGCATCGTCTTCCTCCTCCTGCCTTGATCTCGCCTCACAAGCCCCATCTGCAAACGTATCGGTATTTACAGAACGCTGTACTAGAGGTGGATTCGGCCTTCGGGCCGAAGCGCTCTTGACTCGAGCCGGCAGTATCGACTCAACCTTGAGTACGGGGCAAAGCCCGGAGACGGGTCCCGATCTCTCAGACGAACCAACAAGTGTCCGGTAGACGCTTCTCACGTGAAGTATTCCATCTACGCCCTCCCCACGCCGTTTTTAGATTCGAACTGCACGTTCAGACGTTCAGACGTTCAGACGATTTCTCCATCTTTCCGTTCACGCCTCAAACCAGTCGATCGGGATGATCGACAGTTTGAAGTCTGTGAAGAAAAAGGTAGGGTGTCCCTGGTACCACTCGTAGTAGAGAAGGTAGAGCTTGTCACCGTAGACTCGGGCGGAATGGTAGGCCCAACACCGGCCTTCGGTTTCCTCGATGACCTTTCGACTTCGAAAGCTCCGGCCCTCGTCCTTGCTGACCGCGAAGGCAAGGGGACGACGCTCCGACCATTTGGCCTCGGCTCCCAGGGGATTGTTGTTGTAGATCATGGCGATATCGCCTGATCGCGGTAGACGAAACAGGGTCTGGGGTGAAGTCGGTGCAACGATTTCGGAGATGGGAACGGGTTTGCTCCAGCTTTCTCCTCCGTCCTCGGAGAGACTCTTGTAGGGGTGGTTGAGACGGGTCCGCATCACCATGAGGATCCGCTGATCCTTCAGCTCAATCAGACCGGGTTCTTGGAGCGTCAGCTGACGGTACTCCCTGCCGGGCACATCCTGGGGCGTCAGCGTGCAGGCCCTCCCATGGTCCCAGGTAGCTCCCTGATCGTCCGAATAGAAAGTGCGACAGGACTGCTTGATCCAGCCCAGTTCTTTCCCCGGATCCAGCGCGACCGCAGTGGGGATCAAAATCCGTCCGCTCGAGAGCTGCAGCGCCCGGGCGTTGTTGACAACATAGTAGTGGTCATGATCGGAAATGCGCCTGGGT
This sequence comes from Acidobacteriota bacterium, assembly GCA_965219005.1. Taxonomy (GTDB): domain Bacteria; phylum Acidobacteriota; class UBA6911; order RPQK01; family JAJDTT01; genus CAUZIZ01. The sequence goes on from CBDCMS010000004.1 coordinate 3,833,442, forward strand.
CGTGAGAAGCGGGTGCCATCGCCAGAGAAGCGGGTATAGACCGCCGACCGGATCTTTCGATTGAAGTCCTCGTTCTCTGGCTCGGTCTCCTCCTTGCCCATGTAGCTGAAGAGGATCTTTCCACCCTCAGGGGACAGGCTCAGTAGGCTGGCACTCATCAGGTTGGAGTTGGAGGAGTGCTCGGGTTCCGAGATCGAGGCAAAGGATTCGATCTCCCCCCAGGACAGGCCTTCGTCCTCACTGTAGCGGCCCACCACCTCCGATTCGCCGTGATCGCTGCGGTTCTTGAAGCGGGACCACACTGCCAGCAGCTTCCCGTCTGCCAAACGCACCAGATCGCCCTCGGAATGACGTGGAAAGACTTCGTCCGATCGACCCAGAATCGCTTCCCGGCCGGGAGCACCGGAATCCCGGTCTCGGACTTGAAGCTCCGGGGGTTTGGAGGCCGATCCGTGCTTCGATGCTGCGGCAGAAGCCTGGGTTATCGCGGCAACCGGAACGGCTGCCGCCGTTGCTCCCAGCCCCCTGAGGGCGTGCCGCCGTGAGATTTCCTTTCTTTGATTCATGCTCCCAATCCCCTGGACTCGTCCATCAGCGGAAACCGTCTCACCGGTCAGGCATTTTCCAGCGAATCACTCCCATGTGGTAGCGACGGTGTTGGACAACACCGTTGCTGTAGTAGGCAGTCACCAACGTTCCATCATCCAGTTGAAGTGTCTCAGGATAGCCGCCGTCTTTTGTCCCTTCCAGGTGCGCCAAGTGTTCCGGGGCGTCCCAGGTTCTCCCCTGATCCTCGCTTACCCGATAACCGATTCCATAATGACCGTGCTCCCGAATGCCGTAGGTCAGCAGAACCCGCCCGTCACTCAGCTCCAGCAGATGTCCGGGGTGCTGGCGGGGCAGGGTGATGGGGCCGGAGAGAGCCCAGGTCTTTCCCTCGTCCTCTGAATGAAACAGATCCATACGGGCGTCACTATCGGTTCGGATCGCTGCCAGCCAACGGCCACTCTTCAGTCGGACCAATGCTGTTTCGCTGTAGTCGTCGGCAGCGATGACGACGGCCTCACCCCAGGTCTTGCCATCGTCCCTACTGAAAAGCATGTAGGAAGTGGACTTGCGTGGATCCTCCTGGGGAATCAGCCAGTCATAGAAGGAAGCCGCCAGCATCTTTCCGGGTCCCTGCACGACGTCGCCGAAGGGGATGATGTATTGAGTCCCGGCAGGCGCGGTTACCGAGAACGACTCTTGCCAGGTCTTTCCGCCATCACTGGAACGGGACACTAGCGGGTCCAGTATCCTTTCCCTGAAATTGGCGCCGCCCCAGCCCGAGTTCAGCACTACCAATGACCCATCGTGAGCGCGACCGACGGCCACGTTCATGCGAACGGTGCCCGGCTTGTGAGAGGTGACGGTTCCCCTCAACTTCCAGAAATGACCTCCATCGGAGCTGGCCCAACACTCGACGTTGCCCTCGCCCTTGCCGTGGTGGGGTCGATTGAAGATGGCGGCAGTCAGGCTTCCGTCTTTGAGCTGAGTCAAGTTGGGCCAGGCACAGACATTGTCGATGGCCACATAGCGCTCCAGCTGCTCTGACCGCAGCGGGCAAACGAAGAGGCAGACGAGTAAGGAGGCCAACAGGATCCTTTGCATAGCGATCTCCTTGGGGCTCGTAGGAGAACCCTTACCACAGGGCGATGCTCACCTGGTCCAGGACCGGGTAGGCGTCGCCATTCTTCGAGTGAAACCTGGCTTGGTACTGCAGATAACGGTCCTGCGACTGGAGCTCAAAGGGACTTGTTTGAGTCTCCCGCCACTGTGCTGTCTCAATTGCCGACTCCGAAGCGGCCGATCGGACTGAGAAGGAGACACGAGTTCCGGTTGGAACCTCGGCCTTGAAATTCAGACGACCCGATCCAAGACTCCGATCCCAGTGAAAAAGCGAGGACTGGTAGGTTTGCTCCCATTTACGGTGGTAGATATGCCCCACGTCCTGGGCCCACATCCAATGAGGCCCGTGGGTGGGAAGCAGATCGATCCGGGGCTCGGCGAATCGGTTCCCGTCGTTGTAGAACACCTTGGAGGAGGTGTAGTGGGAGCCGTTTTGCGTGTGACAGGAAACCGCCAGGTCGATGCGACCGTCCTGGTCGAAGTCTGCAGCCATCGCATCATGGCCCGAATCACATGTGAGGTTGGTTCGGCGGCTAGGGCTAAAGCCTTCGGGGGCCACCCCAATAGAGATAGCAAGGCAGAAGCTCTCGCGTGAGATCTGCGAGATAGTGCGGGTTGAAAACATCGAGGTAACCGTCGCTGTCGAAGTCCGCCGCAACCGGTCCGATGGGGGTGGGACCCGGCAGCCACTGCGCGTTCCAGGATTGGAACCCGGAAGAACCTCCCCAGAAGATAAGGCTCCCCGTATCGTGGTGCTTGGCCATTCCATCGTAGTAGCTGCCCGAAATCAGGTCCAGGTAGCCATCGCTGTTGAAATCCGCAGTTTCCAGTCCAATCGGATAGGGTATGTCCAGCTCCGACTGGCGAGTCTTGCTGAAGCCCCCAGGCGCACCCCAGAAAACACGGACCCGGTCGAGTATCGTCGACGTCACGGCAATATCCAGCCATTCGTCACGATTGAAGTCGGCAATGGCGCAGCCGGTGGATCGACCTTCCGATAGCACGGCCACCCTTCTACTCCGATCAAGTCCTTCGGCGCCGCCGTAGTAGATGACCAGGTGCACCGGATCCTGCGAAGAATACGACTCAAAGGCACCCAGAACCAGATCCAGATAACCATCCCGATTCAAATCGGCAACATTACTAGAGCCAAGGTGGTTCTCGCTCAACACGGTGCGACGCCGATCCAGATCGAAACCGCTCTCCGAACCCCAGAAGATATTGGCTCCAAGAGTGGGGTCCGAACGCGCAGCCTGGCCGCCATGTCCCGAGTTGAGAGCGATGAGATCCACGAATCCGTCCGTGTTCAGATCGGCAGCACTCGCCTCGTAGCCGCTTCTGAAGGGGATATCCCAGCGACGGTCCACTTCGAAGCCCCCGGCAGTCCCCCAGTAGACATGTAGGGGCACCTTCTCGTCGACGGTACCCCCGGTTCGATTGCTGAAGACGATTCGAGCCGGAAAGGAACCCTCTGGAGGCACCACCGCTACGTGGGCGGCGCCCTCTGTCCAGACGCCCTGGGGCAGCTCGTTGAACTTCCTGTCTCCGCGACCCAGAAGAATGCGGGACTCGGCCCGAAAACTCTCCTTCCCCTGAAAGACAGCTACTGACAGGTCCTGATGGCCATCCCCGTCCAGGTCTCCGATCCCGGCAGCAGCAGCCTGCGCCACCTTGAGCGTCGTGGATTGTTCCTGAGAGAAGCCTGAAGTCTCGCCCCAGAGGATGCGAACCAAGCCGTCGTCGTCTTTGCCTGCACCCGCGACCTCTCCTCCACCGGCCCGAGTCAGAGACAGGTAGCTGAGGACCAGGTCGGGCTTCTTGTCCCCATCCAGGTCGCCTACGGTCAGGTGTGAGGCCTTGAAGCCTGCCTGACTCTCAGTATCGGACCACGACCGTCCCGACCGTCCCGAGACAACGTACAGACGATCGAGACTCGTACCGATCAGCAGATCGGCCTGACCATCCTGATTCCAGTCTGCTGCGGTCAGACAGGTGGCTTCACTTCCGGGAAGCTCAATGTCGCTGGACTCGACCGTCACTGGAGTCTCTTCCGAGGAAGTCGACCAGAGTAGTCTGATGCTACCCTCGGAGGTGAGGACAGCGACATCGTCACCACCGTCGCGGTCGAAGTCGGAAGCTGCCAAGCCGAAGGCCTTCGGCACTCCGAGGTCCTGTCGGCGGTTCAAGAGGTAGCCTCGCTGGCTCCCCCAGAAGATACGAACGATCTGGCCCTTGGGCTGCTGAGGAAGCCAGGCTTCACTGTTGAGCACGACCAGATCGGGCCACTGGTCACGATTGAGGTCGGCCGCCACCAACGCCATGGCTCCATTCACAGGAAGTATGCCGTTGCTTCGATGCGACGGCCAGCCGTCCTCACCACCCCAGATGATCGTAAGGAAACGCCGCTGGGACTGAAGTCCACTGTAGTTCGGACAGAAAGCCAGGTCGGAATGGCCATCCCGATTCAGGTCGGCGACCAGCACCTGAAGACTCCCCCGTACTGCCAGCGGCGCCTGCTGGATTCTCCGATCGTTTGAAAGCGAGGCGACCGTGGCGGGAACGTAGTACGAAGTGTCATGAGTACTGTTGAAAATGAGGTCCAGAAAACCATCCTGGTTCAAGTCGAACCGATGAATGGTACGGATCGTTCCGTCGCGGGCAACGTAGAGGTTCTGACCAGACGCATCCAACCGCCCGTCGGCGAAGTCCTCGAAGGAATCTTCCACCCACGAGATCGGATCCTGAGCTTCCGATTTCCCGATAAAGACGAGCAACCCCAGGCACAGCGACAGAATCCATCGCAGACTGCGCATGATCTCAGTCTCCCCCTTCTCGATTGCTGATTAGGCTTGCTGAGGGAGTATAGACGGCAGGGGCTGGTTGTCAAGTAGTCCTGGCCTGGTCGCCTTCTGCTAAGATCGGTGAGCAGTGAATTGTGAACAGTGAACAGTGAGTGTAGTGAGTAGTCATAACGTCCCCGCAGAGCGGGGAGCTTGGCGGTTGTGAGCCGCCCCAAGGGCGGCCAATCCTTAGTCGTTAAAACAAGCCGTCGTCTTTACCGTCGAGGTGATCTTGGTGGCGAATGTACTTGCGAATTTGCTTCTCCTCGAATCCAACTGTGGAGACCGCATAGCCGCGCGCCCACAACTTCTCGCCGTTGAAGTTGCGCTTCCTGCCTCCAAATTGGCGGGCCACGGCAATCGCGCTTTTCCCCTTCAGGTAGCCAATCACTTGAGCCACCGAATACTTCGGCGGCACCTGGATCAACATATGCACATGGTCTACCACCATGTGCCCTTCCAGAATGCTGCTCTCCCTTTGCCTCGCCAGTTCTCGGAAGACCGGGCCCAGAAACTCTCGAATCTTTCCGTACAGCACTTTCCTTCTCCCTTTGGGGACAAACACAATATGGTATTTGCAGTCCCATCGGGTATGGCTTAAGCTCTCATATGACATACTTTATGCCTCCTTTGTGGGTACCGCCAAGCCCCAAAGGAGGCATCCTATTACTGAATCTAAATGTCAAACCTTTAAAGTCTCACTGGTCAAACCAGTGGCTTACCTGTCTTCGAGTTAGTAGTGGAAAACTGAGACCGACTTACTGATTACTGGTTCACTGATCACTGATAACTGGTTCACTGAAAAAGGGGGATCCATGAGACTCAAAGACAAAGTTGCCTTGGTAACAGGTGCCTCAGGTGGACTCGGGGCTGGCATGTGCGAGGCGTTTGCACGCGAGGGAGCCCACTGCATCGCTGCGTATCACAGCGACAAGAAGGGGGGAGAGGAGACAGCCGCTCGCGTGAGGGCGCTGGGGCGAGAAGCCTTGGCAGTCCAGGCAGACATTGGCGACGAAGAACAGGTACGGGAGATGATCCAGACGGCGGATCGGACTTTTGGCCGCCTGGACATCCTGGCCGCCAACGCCGGCTACGGCCTGGCTAAACCGCTGCTCGAAACTACGATTTCCGACTTTGAGAAGCTTGTCCGAACGAACCTGATCGGCACCTACTTGACGGTCCGATACGGCGCCGAACTGATGGCCCGAGCAAAACAGGGAAAGATCATCACCATGTCCTCGGTTCACGGGTTGGGAGGGACGCACTATTGTTCCCTGTATGCAGCCACCAAAGGGGGTATTCTCAACTTCACCAGGGGCGCGGCCTTCGATCTATCCGAGCATGGTATTCAGATCAATTGCATCGCTCCGGGCGCGGTTCCGGTACCCAAGGATCCTCCACCACCTGAAGGGTCACCGCTGCACGACGCCTGGATGCAGTACACGCCGCTGGGGAGATTCGGGACTCCAGCTGATGTCGCTGCCGCAGCCGTCTTCCTCGCTTGCAGCGACAGCGACTGGATCACGGGACAGGTCATCAGCGTCGATGGCGGCATCAGCGCCGGACCACTTATCCCCTCATTCAAATACTACGGGGCCAAGCCCCGAATGGAGTGAGGATAGCTGACTCGTCTGGATCATTCAGGAAACAACTTCATATCGGAGCAAGCGTTGCCGGGACATGGGAGCCTGAAGCGCAAGCGAGGGGTTGGGAAATAGGCGGAATGTCCCCGGCTCATGTGCTTGCCTTCGGTCAAAGGTCCCTATCTTGAAGCATCGCCTTGCGGCCCAACCCCTCGCTTGCGCTTCACAGGCTTCCTATTTGCTAGCCAACGGATCAAGTTTCACATTCAGGATCAGACCTGCTGAAGTTGGCGTCGAGCACGGCTTCGAGCTACCAACCGCTTCACCAACTCGTCCACCACAACCCCTATCAGAATGACTCCTCCTATGATGGCGAACTCCAGTTGGGTAGGGATACCGAGGAGATTGATGGAATTGTAGAGGACCCTCATTACTGCTGCGCCGATGACGACACCCAGAATCGAGCCCTCGCCGCCGCGAAGGCTGCATCCTCCCAGGACGGCGGCCGCGATGGCATAGAGCTCATAGAAGTTTCCGTGGTTGGAAGGCTGGATCGAATTGATATCGAGGGCAAACAGGACGCCACCGATCCCAGCCAGGAGGGAGCAGATGACATAGGCCATCATGACGATGCCATCGGTGTTGATTCCGCTGTAGCGAGCCGCCTGTTCGTTTCGACCCACGGCCAGAAGATAGCGCCCGTAGATGGTGTGATTCAGGAAGATGCCTGCGACCACAGCCAGTCCCATCATGATGAAGAACGGCATGGGCACCAGGATTTCCGAGACGGGCTTGATCTCTCCCAGCCAGACGATCGCCCCCAGCACGGCCAGCGTCCCACTGCCCACGAGACCTGGAAGCAGGCCCAGCCGGCCCAGCTCCGGATCTGGATTCCTGCTCGCCCGGACCAGGCGCAGTAGCAGCCAGATGGAGAGAATGCTGCCAATCCCAAAGGCCAGCATCGCCAAGGTACACGGTTTACCCGAAGTCAGCTGCTTCAGACCCCCGAAGCCACTCCCAAAACCATGGACTTGATCGCCGGTCACATATCGAGCGCAGCCACGGTAGATGAGGAGCCCACAGAGCGTCACAACGAAGGGCTGAAGCTTCAGCCTGGTGATCAGAAGCCCATGGAGGAGTCCAATAGAAAGGGAGACTGCAATCACGACGACCAGTGCCCCAGAGGTGCTGAACGCGTGCTCTACCAGCAACATCGGAAGGATGCTACCGGTAAGACCAACCACCGAGCCGATGGATAAATCGATTCCCCCCGTCATGATGACGAAGGAAACGCCCAGGCTGATGATTCCGAAGAGCGAGGTCCAGCGGAGCGTGTTCTGGAGATTGTAGGGCGAGAGGAAGTCAGGGTTCAGGAACGACGTCAGCATGCATACAGAGAGGAGTAGACCCGAGATACCCAGGGTTTTTCTCATGGCACCTGCTGCCTGCTCGACGCGGGTTGGCCCAGCTTCACCAGTCCCTTCTTCTCGAGGCCGGTCGCCAACTGCATGACTGCCTCCTCGCTGAACTGATCGCGGGTTAACTCGCCGTTGATTCGCCCCTCGTGCATGACGAGCAGACGATGCGGCAGGCCCAGGATCTCTTCCATTTCGCTGCTGCTGAACAGGATCCCAACACCGTCCTCGGCGAGCTCTTCCATCAAACGATAGATCTCTTCTTTCGCTCCAATGTCGATACCCCGAGTCGGCTCGTCCATCAGGAGGACTTTCGGTTTTAGAGAGAGCCATTTGGCCAGAACCACCTTTTGCTGAGTCCCTCCCGAAAGGTACTCTACGATCTCGTCGAGGCCAGGCGTCTTGATCTGGAGCCTTTCGATCATCTCCATCGCGATCTGACGCTCCAGGGACCTATTGAGTAGACCGCCGCCAAGCCGATTGGCCCTTAGCCCAGCCAGGCTGAGGTTGTGGCGCAGGGACATCGCCAGGATCAGCCCCTGCTGCTTCCGATCCTCGGGCACCAATGCTACTCCCGCCTGGATCGCATCAAAAGGACTGCCCCCTTGCAGCGGCTGACCTTGTATCCGAATTGTCCCGGCCAGCGGCCGATCGATGCCGAAGAGGAGGTTGAGCATTCCCGTCCTTCCCGACCCGATCAGGCCTGCTACCCCAACAATCTCCCCAGCCTTGATAGAGAAACTGAGCTCGTGCTGGGGATGAGCTGGGGACCTCAACTTGCGGGCTTCCAGAAGTGGTCGGCCGGGGCGATACGGAATTCGGTGGTAGAACTGTGAGACATCGCGGCCAACCATCAGCTTGACCATTCGGTCGTGATCGATCTCCTCGCGGCTCAGCTCGCCGGCGTTTTCTCCGTCCCGAAGAACCAGGACACGATCGGCCAGTTTCTTGACCTCGCCCAGTCGATGTGAGATGTAGAGCACGGCGACACCCTCAGCCTTCAGCTCGTGCACCACCTGGAAGAGTTGGTCGGTCTCACGCTGGGACAGACTGGAAGTAGGCTCGTCCATGATCAGGATCCGGGCCTGGAGAGAAAGAGCTCGAGCAATCTCGACCAGCTGCTGCTGGCCGATCGAAAGGGACGCGACCAGCGCCTTCGGTGAGCCGGTCAGGCCAACCTTCCTCATGACCTCCCTAGACCTTCGGTAGATTCGCCGGCGATCCAGCAGTCCCGCACGGAGAGGCTCTCGACCCAGGAAAATATTGGCTCCGATATCCAGATTATCGGATAGGTTCAGCTCCTGATGGATCAGTGCGATGCCCAGGCGCGAAGCGGTGTTCACGGCGTCTACCGTGACAACCTCGCCATCGAGGAATATCTGGCCGGAGTCGGGAGTCTCCTCCCCAGCCAGAATCCTCATCAGTGTGCTCTTACCTGCGCCGTTTTCACCTACCAGCGCCAAGACCTCTCCCTGAAAGAGATTCAAGTGCACCTGATTTAGAGCTAGCACACCGGGAAAACGCTTGCTGACCCGACGAACCTCCAACAGAGGTACCTGGTAGGGCATGAAGCGATATCCTACACCACCAAAGTTTCCGGATGAATGTGCGTTGATTCAAAGGCGCGGAGGCTAGTGGACTGTAACACCCGAATCGCTGGTGCCTGAGCGGCCCTCGAGCCCGATCTCTGCGTTGCGCTTCCTCGCCATAGTCCAAGCTATGCCTGCGTCAGCGCGCCTTGACCTCGGGCCCGAATGGCTCGCACATCCACTACCGATTCAAGCATTACAATCCACTAGAGCTCGAGTTCCAGCTTCAAACGGGAAAAAAGACCGGGACAAGCAGGACCAGAAGCGCTAGCACAACGATCGTCAAAGGGGTCCCGACTCGAATGTAATCGATTGCTCGGTAGCCTCCGGCCCCCATGACCAGGAGATTGGCTTTGTGACTGAACGGGGTCATGAACGCTGCTGAGGCTGCCAGACTCACAGCCATCATGGCGGTGTGCGGACTAACGCCCAGCTGAGCGGCTGCCTCGAGTGCTACCGGGGCCAGTAGCACCACGGCTGGAGCCCCGTCCAGGCATTGGCTCAGAAGGCTCGCCAAGAGTACCAGGGATGCCAAAACGGCATAACTGCCCAAGGGTCCAGCCACCTCGCTGACGGTAGTTGCCAGGAGCTGCGCAGCCCCGGTCCGGTCCATCGCGAATCCTACCGGCAGGACTGCTGCCACCAGAAAGATGGCTCGCCACTCGATGGCTCGATACGCCTCTTCCATGGTGAGCGCACCGCACAAAAGCACCAGGCTGGCTGCTGTGAAGGCGGCCACTTGAATGGGTTGGCTCCCGGAGACGACCAGGCCGATCATCAGAAGCAACCCTCCCAGAGCGAACGGGGCCTTTTTACGCCGCCGAGATCGAAGGGCAACCGGGGAAAGGACCACGAAGTCGGGATCGGAGCCCAGGAGCCGAATCCGGTCCCAGGGACCCTGGATCAACAGGGCATCCCCGAATCGGAAAACCCGATCGGCAAGGCCAGTGTATAGGGATTTACCGTCCCTCCAGATCGCCAGGAGCTGTAGACCGTAACGATCCCGAAACTCAAGCTCCCGAGGCCCTTTGCCCACTAGAGAGGATCGGGGAGCCAGCGCCGCCTCCACCAGACCGACATCTTCCGATTCGAGTTCCGTCTTGCCCACTCGAGAGTCCAGCTCTATTTCGCCGATCTGGACGAGAGCCTGGATACGGGATGGATCACAGGCGACCAGCAGACCGTCACCTGCCTGGATCACCTCGTCTGGAGAAACCGCCAGACGAGTGACTCCACCGCGCAGGATCGCCCCTACGGTCACGCCAATCAATTCCCCGAGACGACTACTTCCCACCGTGGAGCCGACCAGGGGAGATCCTGCGGGGATCCGAATCACCGAGAGATGGTCCTGGATTACGCGGAGCGCTGAAAGACCGACTTCCTTCACCAGGAAGCCAGGCTGGGACCCGAGCTCTTGCAGTTGGGCTCGGGCGCCCAGGGCCAGTATCCGGTCCCCTGTCCGCAGCGTCTCTGACGCCAGCTCTTCGCGCAGCGTCTCTTCCCCTCGCTCGATCCCGACGACCACAAGACCAAAACGCTCCCGGAAGCGGGCGTCCCTGAGGCTCTTGCCCAGCAGCTTGGAATCGTCCAGCACTTCTGCCCGGATGCCGGTAAAACCCTTGACCGGCCGGGGAAGCTGGCTGGTTGTGGTGCGGTGGACCTCCACTTCCCGAACCCGCAGCAGGTCCTTCAACTCCGACAGTCGCCCCTCAACCAGAAGCACATCCCCGCCCCTGAGCACCGTCTCTGCCTTGGGGACCAGATGCTTCACTCCTCGGCGAAGGATGGACACCACCTGAATACCCAGAGCGATGGAAAGGTTGGCCCGGGCCAGAGTGGAACCGTCGAGTCCTGAATCGTTTGGGATGCGCAGCGAGAACAGCTTCTCTTGCAGTCGATAGACGTGGGTAAGATCGGCCGAGTCGGCCTCAATCGGACCCACCTCCCGGCTGGGGAGAAGCCTTCTGCCCAGCGTCACCATGAAGAGGGTTCCAGTTCCCAGAAGGATCAATCCAACGGGTGCGAAGTCAAAGAGCCCGAAGGGCTCCAGATTCCGCTCCTGGAGCATGGCCGTGGCGACGATATTGGGAGGTGTCCCTACCATCGTGGTGGTGCCTCCCAGAATCGATCCGAAAGAGAGTGGCATGAAAAGCCGTGAGGGAGGAATCTGGGCGCGGCGGGAGATACTGGCGACGGCCGGCATCAGGACCGCCGTCGCAGCAATATTGTTCATGAAGGCTGAGAGGCCTCCTGCCACCAACATGAGTGTGACGATGAGGGGAATCTCTTTACTTCCAACTAAGGCGTGCGCCTTGTTGCCCACCACGTCTGCTATCCCGGTGTGCAGCAAAGCCGCGCTGACAATGAAGATCGAGAGCATCGTGATCACTGCGGGCGATGCGAAACCGCTGAAGGCTTCCTCCGGAGCCACGAAGCCACCCAGAATCAAGATCACCAGACCAAGAAAGGCGGTCAGGTCCACGGGTAGCTTCTCCGTCAGAAACAGGTAGGCCATCGCCACCAGCAGAAGCAGAAGCAGTCCGATCTCAACGGTCACGGTGAACACCCCCTGGGATGAAACAAAGCACCAAGATACAAGTTACAAGATACAAACAAATCCCAAGCACCAAATTACAAGAGGCACTCCCGACTCCGGCCGTTACGGTTTCGTCATCTGAAGATTGGACAAGGCAGTTTTGAAAGGGATTTGCCGATTCTCTCTAAATCATCTTCGTCTCTCTTGGTACTTGGAATTTGAGATTTGTTTGTATCTTGTCACTTGTATCTTGATGCTTGTCTTGGCGCTTGTTGCTTCCCCGATCACCTCATTCTGGCTTCTAACTCGCCAAGGTACTCTTGAAGATCGATTTGGCGGCGGGCCACTCCCGACTTCATGGCCGCCTCTGCTACGGCGGGTGCAGCCCGCAATAGAACTCTGGAATCTAAGGGTTTGGGAAGGATGTATTCTGGGCCGAAGGAGAAGAGAACATTCCCATAGGCTTCGCTGACGTCTGCAGGGACATCCTCTCTTGCCAGGTCGGCCAGCGCCCGTGTAGCCGCGACTTTCATGTCCTCATTGATCACGCTTGAATGCACATCCAGAGCGCCCCGGAAGATGAAGGGAAATCCCAGGACGTTGTTGACCTGGTTGGGGTAGTCGGAGCGCCCCGTCGCCATGATCACGTCGGGGCGGGCTGCCTTGGCATCCTCCCAGCTGATTTCGGGGTCCGGATTCGCCAGGGCGAAGACAATGGGCCTGTCTGCCATGGATCGAAGCATGTCACCGCTAACCACTCCTGCCCTCGAGAGGCCCAAAAGCACATCGGCGCCCTCCAGGGCCTGGTGCAGTGTTCGAGACGGGGTATCGATGGCAAACTCCTGCTTGAAGGAGTTCATGCCGGATTCCCTGCCCTCGAAGATCACCCCCCGACTATCACAGAGGACCAGGTTCTCCTTGGCGATACCCAAGCTCCTGTAGAATCGTGAGCAGGCGATCGCCGCTGCTCCGGCACCATTAACCACCACCCTGGTTGACTCGATGTCTCGGCTCGTCAACTCCAGGGCATTCAGGAGTCCTGCGGCGGAAATGATGGCGGTTCCGTGCTGGTCATCGTGGAAGACCGGAATCGAGAGTTGGCTCCTGAGGGTCTGCTCGATGTAGAAACACTCGGGTGCCTTGATGTCCTCCAGGTTGATACCCCCGAAGGTGGGCTCCAACAACTTACATACCTGTATCACGTCTTCTGGATCCTGGGAGTCGATTTCCAGATCGAAGACATCGATGTCGGCAAAACGCTTGAAGAGGACTGCCTTTCCCTCCATCACGGGCTTGCCGGCCAGCGCACCTATATTGCCCAGACCTAGAACCGCCGTCCCGTTCGTGACCACGGCCACCAGGTTCCCGCGCGCGGTATATTCGAGCGCCGCCTCCGGATTCTTCTGGATGGCCTTGCAGGGCTCGGCCACACCCGGTGTATAAGCAAGAGACAGGTCCCTTTGCGTCCTGAACGGCTTCGTAGGCACGACCTCGATCTTTCCCTTTCGTCCCTTTCGGTGATACTCGAGTGCATCTTCCATGGTGCTCATCCTCCTGAGAACTCGTGCGAAAACAACTTCACATTCTGGTAGCGAAAGCCGATTCTTCAGTCAAGTGCATCCTCACCAGAAGGTCGAATCTTCAGCCTGACTCGTATGGCCCGTCCGTCGCGAACCTCCAGAACCTGAGCTACGACTCCTTCAAGCCGGGCTACTTCCCCACCCTGCAAAAGGCTGCCTTGCCGATCGACCAGGAGCCCTGAGAGAGTGTCGACGTGTTCTTGATCCAATTCGAGGTCGAGCTCCCGGTTGAGTCGACTCAGAGAAATCTGTCCCTCTACCAGATAAGAATCGGGGCCATCCGGAACGATCTCCGAGGTCTCGACGTCAAACTCATCCAGTACGGATCCAACAATCTGCTCCAGCACGTTCTCGAGGGTAATCATTCCAACCGTGGTACCGTGCTCGTCCACCACGAGAGCCATGTGCTGTCCCTTGGTCTGCATTTCCCGCAGAAGTTTGCTCAAGGGCATGGTCTCGGGCACGAAGGTCAAGGGCTTGGCAACCGCTTTGAGATCGAAATCTCCCTGGAGGGGAATGCCAATCAGATCCTTGATGTGGATCAGACCGATCACGCTGTCCAAGGAGCCCTGACAAAGGGGGTACCGAGTGTGCTGGGTTGACCTGGCCAGCGCTAGACACTCTTCTAGCGAGTGATTGATATCGAAGAAGACCACATCCGGTCGGGGCAGCATGACCTGCCGGCAGAACAACTGGTCGAAACGGAATACGGCGTCCAGAAGACGAAGCTCGGTAGCTGTGAGTTCCCCAGATCGAGCACCCAATCGAATCATGGACATGATCTCAGCCTCTGTAGCGGTAGCGCCTGGGCCCCCCTTGGTGAGCGAGTCGGTCAGCTTCTGGATGACCCGAATGAAGGGATAGAAGACTCGCTGCAATCCGGCAAGTGGCATGACGATCAAGGGCCAGAGTCGACGCCAGTGGATCGCACCATAGGTCTTCGGAAAGATCTCTGACAGCAGCAGGATGGCCAGCGTGAGTGCAGCCGAAAAAGCGGGCACCCAAACCGCTCCCAGAGCGGCGCTGGCATACATGCCGGAGAAGGCTGCGCCGCCGGTGTTGGCAACCGTGTTGAGGATGAGGATGGCCGACGTCGGCGCGGCGATTTCCCGTTTCATAGAAAGAAAGCGTTCTGCCTGTGAACGCCGCTTCTTGGGGGAGCGAACCGACTCCAACGAGGCCACTCGAGTAGAGTACAGCGTTGCCTCGAACAGGGAACACATGGCCGAAATGGATAGCGTTAACACAACGACGATGATGAGACCCGTCATCTAAATCTCCTTTCACCTAATCCTACCCGAAACCCCTGAGAGGACCATAAACGGACTGGGCTGAGAATCTAGGGGGTCCTTCGGAAGGTGAACCGAACTTCGTCCTCGAGAAAGGGCTGGGATGGTGGCTGAAGCCTTTGTTCGAGAAGCCCGCCGAAGCGGGCTCCTTGCTCCAGGTCGCGCGGGTACTCGGCCCTAAAAGCACCGGTCGAATACGCTTCGCGCCAGGCCACTAAAGCGGCCTCCTCCAAATGAAGTCCCAGCTTAGTGCCGCCCAGAGAAGTGCTGGCAGTCTATCCGTGCACCGCAACACCTCTTCCGGAACTGCCCACTGCACTACTGCACTACTACTCACTATTCAAGTTTCACCCTAGCAGCCTGTCGGACTTGACTCACAGGCACTTCTGAAATTTGACGTTTGATCCAAAGTCTTGCACGACCAAGCACGAAATCGATGAATCGTCTGATCTGCGGCGGTGATTTGGCCGCTGAAACGACCTGGCCCACCTCTTCAGAGGGTGGCACGGGCCAGCTTCGGCTGGCGGCAGGCGAGGTTGTACATTCTTTTCAGATTCCAGGCGATGCTGGCCAGAGTCCACTCCCCGTCTGCCGCCTCCGCTCCTCGGAGAGAGAACTGCGCAAAGCCCATCACCGATTTGATGATCCCAAAGACGGGCTCGGGGACAGCTTTGCGTTGCCCGTAGATGGCTCGACCCGCCGGGGTCTTCAACCGGTATCTCATCTGCTCCACCGCATCGGCGTCTTCCCCGGGTGGCTCCGGTTCTTTCCAGCGTTCGTTCGGCGGCAAGTGGTGGGCTTCCCGCTCGACCGCAATATAGGGAAGGACCGCATGCTCGCTACAAAGCTCCACGTTGGCACCACTGAAGTAGCCGTTGTCGGCCAGCAGCTCCTGGGGCCGACCCAACGACTCCGGCAATGCGTGCAGCGCCGCCAGGGCCGGTTTCAGTTCTTTCTTGTCATTGGCGTTTGGCGTGACATGAACGGCCACAATCAACAGACTGTCGTTATCCACCAGGGCCTGAGCGTTGTAGCATTGCTCAAATCCCCCGCCCGAGACCGGCATGATCCGAGAATCTTCATCCGTCAGATTGATCTGATCCTGGTCTCGGATTCCTCCTCGGGGCGGTTTGGGTTCGCGACCCTTCGGTTTGTTTCCCCTTTTCCTCTGGGCTTGCCGCTTGGCCACCTTCCCTTCATATTCGGCGTGCTCGGCCGCCTGCCGCTCGGCCGCCCGCTCGACCAGCTTCTGCTTCGCTTGATCGATCGCTTTCAACCGTGCTTCCCGCCGCGCCAGCTCGGCCGGGATGTCCATCCCTTCCGTTTCTTCTCGTCCATCCGCTTCCTCGGCCAGCTGCATCAACTCGTCCACTTCTTCTCGCAGCCGCGCTTCCAGTTTCTGGATGTGCCCCCAGCTCAACGCACTGTGCTTGGAGGCATTGGCTTTGACCTTCGTGCCATCCAAACTCACTCGGCCCAACTTCAGAAATCCCATCGCCTGGGCCAGCAGCAAGATCTCCACAAACAGCGGCTTCAGCTCTTCCAAAAACCGCTTTCGGAAATGGGCTATGGTGTCGTGATCCGGATGCGTGTTGCCGGCGAGGTAGCGAAACGCCACCGAATCGTAGGTGGCTTGCTCCAACTTCCGACTCGAAAACACCCCCGTCGCATACCCGTAAAACAACAACGCCAGCATCACCGCCGGATGGTATCCTTCCGATCCCCGTTTCGTGTAGGAATCCTCCAACTTCCTCAACTCCAGCTTGCTCACCACCTCCACCACGAAGCGAGCCAGATGCGTCTCCGGCAGCCATTCCTGCACCGAAGGAGGAAACAGATAAGGAGTCTCTCGATCTACTGTTCTAAATCGATTCGCCATACACTAATGATGCCCGTTCGGTGTGACCTCGAAAGTCCGACAGGCTGCTAGTGTCTCCTAAAAAGCCTCTGGTCCTGCGGCAGCCCAGGTACCGGTACGACCTCGAATTCATTCAGGATATGCTGCCAGACTAGAGGATGCGTCCGGGGAAACTGCCTTGCTTCCATTCCATCTATTCGCCGCGTGGAGATCAGCGCCCAGGCGACATTCTTCTCGATCAAATCTTCGATCATTGCTCGCTGGAGATTCACCTCGGCAGGGAAAAGCGGATACGGATCCCAAATGGGGGAGATTTTGCCCAAAACAGCGTACAACCCAGGCAAGTCCGGAGCAATCAGGATGTTCTCGGCAGGGTCTCCCTCTGCGGACAACATATCCTTGACTGTCTGAAGGTACTCGGACTTCTCCCGAGAAAGCCAGATCTGATCATGACAGACCAGGGATCGCCTCAGCGACGGGTCCCCGGATACCGCAGCCCCGATTCTGGCCACTGTCGGGTAGAGCTGCCAGGGAACTACGAGGACGGAAATCGCCAGCAGGAACGCAAACAGGGCAGCAAAAACGCGCTTCTGGTCCCCCAATCCAAACCCTGCGGATAGGGCCAGCAAGGCGAGCAAAAAAGGATGGGAGGCCTGCCCCAGATGCCCCAGGTCGGGTCGCACGAAGACATGATGCAGGAAAGGCAGACCTACCGTAGTGGCTGCAATAAGGAGAGATCTGCTGCCCAGGGCACCCGCTCGGGTCCGCAGCATCTCCACAACCGCGATCAAGTAGACTACCGGAAAGAAGATAAACAGAAAGCTGGAACAGAATTGATGGAGTTCCTTGATATCGAGACCAGAGGGGTATCCGAACGTCCAGGGCCAGGGCACGCTCTTGGGTAGCGTGGGGGCTCCAGGCCCAAACAGGACCAGAATTGACTGAATGAAGCCGGAGAAAAAGCCGGGGACCAAAAGCAGCATCAGAAGCATGGGCGCATAGCCAGCCGCAGCACCCCCGAGTCCAGCTCCGAGACGTCTGGCCAGGATCCCCGGATCGTCCTTGGCCTTGAAATAGAGGAACAGGATCAACCCCAGGGTGGCGAGGACACAGTAGATGCCCAGGTTTCTCCCTAGAAAGCCTGCCAGACCCGCCAGCACTCCACAGGCAAAGTGCCGCCCCAACGTGGGGCGCTCCACCAAGCGTAGGGCAAAGAAGACCGCGGCGACTGCGACCGTATGCTCGTACACCTTGAAGCTGGGGAAAAACCAGAGATTCAGAACCAGTCCCACCAAGACCAGTCCCCATCGACTGTGGAGCACACGTCTCGCCGATAGGAGTGCCAAAAACAGTCCTAGCGCCTGAAAAACCGAATTGGCGTGGCGGAGCCCCACGATGCCCGATCCCAAAAGAGAGGCCCAGCCGGCGGTCCACAGATATCGTCCTGGATCGTAGGAGCGAAAATCTCGGATGGGCACGCCACCCGCCGCCGTCTGCAGAGTGGCGTACCACAAATGTCCCTCGTCACCCAGATCCAGACCGACGTCATTCTTGGATACCGCGGTGAGACCTACCAGGACCAGGGTTAAAATCAGCAGGAAGAAAATTTCCTTCGCTTCCTCTCCTCCTCTCAGGGCTCGTGCAAGAATCGCTTAGTCTTGTTGCCTCTCATCTTGTCACCATCGTCGACCGCTCCTCAATCGCCAAATCACCTTGCACCACTCTGACGTGGGCGTTTCCCGAATCGCTTCGTCTCAAACCCTGGTAGTATAGTTTCTCCAACCGCGGTTCCCACGATGAAAAGTTTCCTGACCTGGCTGAAAGCGCAGGCCGCACGCCGGAGCTTTCTTTCCAATACCTTGATGCTCGCTGGGGGAACCCTGGCCGGACAAGCCCTCCTGGCAGGGGTTCTTCCGGTCTTGACCCGGCTTTATCATCCTTCTGAGATTGGACTGTTCGGGATGTATCTTTCGTTCATTGCGCCCGCCACGATGGTTGTCACATTGAAGTTGGATAGTGCCATCGTCTCCGCCGACAATCTGAGCGACGCAGCCTATCTATTACTCGCCGGAGTGACCTTCTCCATTCCCATGAGCCTGATGTTTTCGCTGATTCTCTATCTGCTGAAGGACAATGCTCTCTTGGGATTCGAAGCCCTTCCCATATACTCTGTCGCGCTGGCTTTTCCGACTCTGATTCTGATTGCGGCATCTCAGTCTCTCAGGCTTTGGTTCGTCCGCAACGAATCTTTCAGGATCATCTCGCTAGAGCCGCTGTTCCGCAATGTCGCCAAATCGCTTGTCCAGATTGTTCTGGGATGGCTGAATCCGGTCGGGCTAGCCCTGATGACCGGAGAGACCATGGGCCGCCTCAGTTCGGTCGCGCAGTTGTTTTATCGATTTCGTCTGGTGACCTCAATCTCCGCGCTGTTGACCCCGCTGAAGTGGAGCCGCTTGCTACGGGTGTTGAAGAGCAACCGCAAGTTTCCCCTGATCTTGCTCCCTTCATCGCTGATTGAAGCCCTTGCGCTCAGTCTCCCCGTCCCGTTGATCGCAACCGGCTATGGCCTGGAAGCCGCCGGTTTCTTTAGCCTGGCTCATCAGGTTGTGACCATCCCATTGGGCTTCCTCGGCCGCAGCTTCGCGGATGCGTTCCACGCTCGGTTCGCAGCCCAGGCGCGGGAAGATAGGGGAAGAGCCACTGGTTCTCCCTCGAGACGGGCCTTGACCCTGTTCGCGATCGGCACCGGCCCGTCGATTGTCCTGATGCTTTTCGGTGAGGAGCTGTTCCGGCTGGTTTTCGGCGCGGCGTGGGCGAAAGCGGGCGTGCTTGCCGGCCTGATGGCACCCTGGGCGCTAGCGCGATTGGTGGTCGTTCCCCTGAGTCGCGTCGTTCTGGTTATCAATCGCCAGGAACTGAAGCTCCTCTATGATATCTGCAGTCTGGTCGGCGTCGTCGTGGTCCTATCGCTTGGGATCAAACGAGAAGCCTCCTTGCGCACAACTATAGCCTGGCTTAGCCTGATACACGTGACCCTTTGCGGCTTCTACTTTCTGCTGCTCCGTCAGGCCACTGCCCAACGGGTTGAGCCCAGTCAGTCGTGACGAGGCTATGACTCCCTTGTCCGGAGGCGCCACGCTGACATATAGTTCCTGTGGTTCTTGTGGTTCTTGTGGCGCTTTACCCTGTACGCTCCCTTGCCGGGGGGATGCGATGTTGGTCGAGATCAAGGAGTTCGGTCCTGTGCCATCAAGTCTTCAGTACCTGCAATAACCCTATTCGGAGCCGGGCAGGATCTGCTCCGGTCATTGAACCCCACAGCCCGCATGCTGCTCGCTGATACGCTCTCCATGCTTCCATATTTAAAGGAACGGTTTGGGCTCAGGAGAGTCTGTCTACTCCTATTGGGCGTCGGGCTCCTGGCTGGCTGCCAGCCCTTCCCTATTCACCCCTCTAACCAGGAGCAGTGGCCACTGCTGTTGATCACGCTGGACACCCTGCGCGCCGATCGACTGGGAGCCTACGGCTACGACCGGCCAACATCCCCGACCCTGGATGAATTCGCCAAGACCGCTACCCTGTTCAGGGACGTCACCTGCAGCATGCCCACAACACTTCCTTCACACCTGACCATCTTCACCGGACTTTCACCGTCTCAGCATGGGGTCACCCGCAACGGAATGGTCCCGGCGGAGGATCTGGTTTCAATCTTCGATCTTCTGGGTGAGCAAGGAATCCCCAACGCCGCCGTTGTGTCAGCTCAGGTCCTAAGCAAGGACCACCTCCAAGGCCTGGGGCTGGAGAAGGTGTTCTTTGGCGACGCTTGGTCGCTTGGAGCATCACAAATTCGAGGCGATGCAGTCACGCGTCGCGCAGAGGCTTGGATCTCGGAACAGGCGGAGCAGCCCTTCGCCCTCTGGCTCCACTACTTCGATCCCCATGAACCCTACGACCCCGACCCCTCCTTTGCCCAGCCGTTTGTTGCCGGCTATGGCGGCCCTCTGGGGAACAGTTTGGCGACCGAGTGGCTGGTTTCGCTCAATGACCAGGAGATCGCCTCCCGCTTGACGGCCCGCGATCAACAGCATGTCTCCGATCTGTACGACGCCGAGATTGCCTTCCTGGATGCACAGCTGGGACAGTTGTTTGCATTTCTCAAGACACGTGGGCTCTGGGAGCGGATGCTTGTCATCATAGTGGCAGACCATGGACAGGCCCACGGAGAGCAAGCATTCTGGGGTCACGGGGAGCGTCTCCTCGAGCCGGTGGTCAAGGTTCCCCTTCTGATAAAGCTTCCCCATCAGGATCGTGGTCACACGGTGAGCGAACCGATCCAGACACTCGACATCGTTCCCACTCTGGCCGATTTTCTCGGTATTGAGACACCGGCTGGCTGCACCGGTCGATCCCTGCTGCCCGCCCTTCAGGGGGGCGAACTGGAGACTGGCCCTCTTCGCGTGGTGGAACGCCGCGTCTATCCATCCACCCCAATTCGGCGCGGGATCGCCCTGTTTGGTCAGGACTGGAAACTCACCTATTATCGAGAGGCCGAGGGGTCCGAAAACCACCTGGGCAGGCTCACCGGCAGGGGAGGGCTCGATGGCCAGAACTTCTTCACACCTGAAGCCCCAGGGCTGCGGCTGCTGAAGGAGATTTTGGCCAGGCAACCCAACCTGGGAGAGACGCCATCTTCGCCGCTGTCCCCTGAGAAGCTTGAAATGCTACGCTCTCTCGGGTACGTACAATGAGCAGAAACCGGACAAGACCGGAAACCTGGCATGAAGGAGAAGTCGGCGAAAATGGAGGCTTTGTTTGATGGGTACTTCTAAACAGATCTTAAACTTTATTGATGGCAGTTGGCAGAAGCCCTCAGTCGAGGCGGCGCTGAGCGTGATAAACCCCGCGACCACAGAGGAAATCGCAAAGGTCCCCCTCTCCGAGGCTGCCGAGGTGGGACAAGCGGCCGATTGCGCCGCGAAGGCATTTCAGGACTGGCGTCGCACACCGCCAACTGAACGAGTCCAATACCTTTTCAGACTCAAGCGGCTGTTGGAGCAGAATTTCGACGACGTGGCCCGGACCGTTACCCAGGAATGCGGGAAAACGCTCCAGGAGGCCAGGGGCGAACTGCAGCGGGGAATTGAGAACGTCGAGGTCGCCTGCGGGATTCCTTCGCTACTTCAGGGTTACAACAGCGAGGACATCGCCTCGGGCATCGACGAAATCATGATCCGCCAGCCGGTCGGCGTCGTGGCTGCCATCACGCCATTCAACTTTCCGGCAATGATTCCCCTCTGGTTCACCCCCTACGCGATCGCTTGTGGGAACTGCATCATCCTCAAGCCCAGCGAAAAAGTTCCACTTACTCTGCAGAAGATCCTGGAGCTGGTTGAGCAAACAGGTCTCCCCAAAGGAGTCATCCAGCTCGTCAACGGCTCCAAGGAGACGGTGGACGCGATTCTCGATCATCCCTTGATCCAGGCCATCAGTTTTGTGGGCTCGACGCAGGTAGCCAGGTATGTCTACGGTCGAGCCGCAACTCAGGGAAAGCGAGTGCAGTGCCAGGGAGGAGCCAAGAATCCTCTCGTCATTCTCCCCGATGCGAATATGGAAGCGACTTCGCAGATCGTCGGGGAATCCGCTTTCGGATGTGCCGGTCAACGCTGCCTGGCCGGCTCGATCGTAGCGACCGTGGGAGCGGCTCAGCAACCCTTCGAGGAGGCTATCTCTGAGGTCGCGAGTTCCCGGCGGCTGGGATTTGGTCTAGACGAAGGTGTTGAGATGGGACCCGTAATCTCCCGCGAAAGCAAGGAGCGGATCGAAGCCCTGATCGGGCAGGGAGCGGATGGCGGAGCCACTCTGACGGTCGATGGACGTCATCAGAAAGTACCAGGCTACGAGGCAGGATATTTTGTGGGACCGACAATCCTCAGTGACATTCAACCCGACAGCAGCCTGGTTTCCACGGAGATCTTTGGGCCAGTGCTGAGTCTGCTGCACTTTTCACACGTCGACGATGCCATCGAGTTCGTCAACGGTGGAAGATACGGCAACATGGCTTGTCTCTTCACCGGAAGCGGGGCTGCGGCTCGGAAATTTCGCTATGAAGTGGAGGCGGGCAATATCGGGATCAATATCGGAGTCGCCGCCCCGGTGGCATCCTTTCCCTTCAGCGGCTGGAAGGACAGCTTCTTCGGTGACCTGCATGGACAGGGCCGAGATGCAGTCGACTTCTATACCCTGAAGAAGGTCGTAGTAGAACGCTGGCCATCGGAATCCCGGTAGCGACACCTAGACCGGAAAGCTGCGATTGGCGGGATTGTTGTGGTGAGGCGTGCAATGGCAGAAGCCAGGCAGACGCGCCGGCGAATCGCCACCACAATTTCGTTCCCCATTTGGTTATTTGAGGGCAGAGTTGTAAACTGTCACGGAGCCTCTGGGACACTCGCCTTTGGCGATGGTGGAGAGATTACTGGCGCAACCTGCCCAGCACCTTAGAGCGGCAGGCTGGGTTCGCTTTCGAGGGCATCTCCCGGCATCCCGCCTGAAAGGATCCAACCGGGTGCCTATAGGCGATCGGTTCAGAACGTGCCGGAGTGGTGGAATTGGCAGACGCGCTGCGTTCAGGGCGCAGTGGGACATAGTCCCGTGGGGGTTCGAGTCCCTTCTCCGGCACCAGACTTTGCTTCAAGTCGTGCCAAGCATCACATCAGATACAGACTGTTGCTAGCAGGCATAATTCTGCTGCGGACTTCAGGCTGCGATTCAAGGCACATGTCACCCGTCGGAGTCCGCTTGCCCGAAGGGAACATCTAAGACGGGAAACTGACCTTCCTGGAGCTCAAGGACAGATGGTTACCTGGTCACCTCTATCATCTACCCCTCCCATCATTTGATAGAGCGTCTTCCTAAAGAACAGGTTTCGACGAGCAGCGGCGACTCACGAATGCTTGACTACAGGACGTCTATGACGGTGCGCCAACTGATCGATCTGGTGGCCTTCTTACAATCGCGCTACGAAATCGTTTATCCACCACCTCCCGACTCGTGAAGCGGTACGTTTAACTTGGCAATGCCGAGAAGTCGCTGGTTCCCGCCAAGCCCTTGAAAAGAAAACGAATATCTGCTAAGATTGCGTCTCCCTCGGAAGGGGAGCCTGGGAGATATTGGGTTTTTCATGACGCTGATTCCAGCGAGCCTGAAGTTGTCGGCATTGCATTGCTGACAAGAGCAGACAATCTCGACTTTCTGCGCTACGGTAGAGTCGCGTCCGTAGACCGACGTTGCTGAACGACGTAGGTTTTGTTCGACTTATTTCTGCCCTCGATTGTCAGGACACCCCCCCCGAGACCACTGTAAACACGGCCCGGAGGAGTCCATGACAGCCAGACATTCACTGATCGCCATCCTACTCTCAGCTTTCTTCTTTTGGGGTGGAGCCCTTGCCCAGGGGTTCGAGTCGACCAATGTGTTCCTCATCGAAGGTGCACCTTCCCTCCCACGAAAGCTGAAGAAACTGGTCAAGGCCGCTGGAGGCAAACTGCTACGTACCCACAGGGAAATCAATGTGGCCATAGCGCAGTCAGATCGCCCTGACTTCCCCGAGCGAATTACTCGTTCTCGTCGCATCGCTAGCTGTACTCGCGACGCGCAAATCCAGTGGACACCCGCCATAGAGACGATGGTATCTGGCGAACTCTTCGAAGCGAATTCAAGCAAGAAATCGTTGGGCGGTGAAGACGATGATGACGACGACGACGAAGTGCCTGAAGCTCTATTCCGGCCGTGTCAGTGGAATCTGGACAGAATCGACGCCGACGGGGCCTTTGCCCAGGGTCATTTCGGTAAGCACTCGTTGGTGGCGGATCTGGGTACCGGTGTCGATCCGTTTCACCAGGATCTGACCGGGAGAATCGATGTACGCAGGAGTCGGAGCTTTGTAACCCCAGGGTCCTCGCCCTGTGGGCCGCTCGACGAGCTCCTTCCGACAGACTTCAATGGGCACAACACGCTGGTGGCATCGGTAATCACCAGCAACGGAATCGGCGTGGTGGGGGTCGCACCCGGGTCCAGGGTGGTAGCGGTCAAGGTGCTCAATTGTGGCAATATGGGTTCGTTTGGCGACATCATCAGTGGAATCCTGTATGCAGCGAAACTGCGCAGGGTTGACGTCATCAATATGAGCCTGGGCGCCCTGCTGCCCGTCATTCCTCCTCTACAGCCTTGCATCCAGGCCATGATCCGGGCGGTTGAGTTCGCCACTGCAAAGGGAAAACTAGTGGTTACGTCCTCCGGCAACGATGGTGTCAACCTAGACACTGGCCTGCCACCGGCACAGACCTGCCCCTTTCCACCGTGCATCCATCTTCCTTCACAAGCACCAGGGACGGCTTCCATCTCAGCCACAGATATCCTGAATGGTTTGGCCAGCTACTCTAATCACGGACTCAGCGGTGCCTTGCTAGCCGCGCCGGGCGGGGACGTCCCGAACCCGGCCGCTCCACTGCCCGGCTGTGTCCTACCACCTCCCTTCCAGTCGCAAATGGTAGGACCTTGTGCCAGCGAGAGCGTTATTTTCCCGTGTGCCGGGGGGAATCTGTACCTGTCAGCGATTGGCACCAGCTTCTCGGCGCCTGCTGCTGCTGGCGTCGCGGCCTTGCTCGAAGCCAATCGCGACTTCAGCCCAAAGCAGCTTCGCAGACTCCTGGCCAAGACCACAGTTGACCTGGGCGAGCCAGGCGAAGACCCTCTATTCGGTGCTGGTCTTTTGAACGCCAGTAATGCCGTCGCAGCCCTGCCGGATGACGACGACGACGATGATGATGATGATGACGATGATGATGACGATGACTGATCGCACCGGCCTCGGCTGAGGCCGGATTCGACCTCAATTGCACAGCGGATCGGTCACACAAAGACACCCCTTGTGGCGTGCTGCGGTCGCCTCTGAAGCCGACGGGTGCTCGCCTCTGAAGCCCGACGGCACGATGAATGTGATCCCTTCCCAGTCCGCGACGAACTATCCCCGACATTCACGAAGGCGCCAAATTTCTGTCACTTAGCGTTAATTCCTTGACGCTGTTGTCCGTTACGGGCTAGGCTAATTGGTCCGTATAGTCGCAGGCTTAGGTGGGCGAGACCGTTGCCCACTGCGACTCGGGCTCGATTTGGCAGATCGATTCCCGGGGAGGTCTCAGGTTTGGCATCCAAAATGCGTCACGTCGAGCGAGATCCAAAGTTTCCGACTTAGATCGGAACTGCGGTTTGAGAGGGGGAGGAGATTTGTCTCGGTCTATTCGTCTTTGGACACGCGACCAATATAGCTCTGTATACCGGAAGAGTGAAGCTCGAGGCCATCATGCGTCGAGGGCTCATCGATCAGGCGCAGACCCTGCCCGGCGTCGTTTTTCGCCTCCAAACAAGCTTGACTGCCTAGATCTTCAACCGCAAAGCCCAAAGTGCCCCAGGCAGTGCGTGTCTCGGGGTGAGATGGGGGGGCCGTGATGGGAGGGCAAATTCAGCACGACAAGCTGCCATTCCCTTCGAGGCTGTCCTTGCACAACGTCGCCCTTGTAGTAGGTGCAACCGGAATCCTCATTTACGGCATCAATCGAATTATCGGCGGAGCGAGCCTGAACTGGCTCTTCGTTTCGGGTCTCTTCCTTTTTATGACTGCCCTGGTGGTCAGGATTCCGGTCGGGCACGTGCTCGCATCGCAGCTCCGATCCGCCGAGGGCAAGCTCTTCGGGGAGGGTGTTCCCAGTTCGGCCAAACTCTACGTTTGCTCGGTGATCTTTATCGGTTTCTCTATCGCCTCTTACAGTCTCTTTCAGGCGCTCTTGAACACTCAGCTTCAGTGGCTCTCTCTGGCGGCACTCACTGCCATCGTCGCCAGCTTCCCGGTCAGAATTCCGCTACTGAAGGGCCAGAAGCAATCGATGTCGATCAGTATGGGGGATGTCTGTGTCTTCACCGCGATCCTGCTCTTCGGTCCCAATATAGCGGTCGCGATCGGATTGATAGAGGCCGGAGTAATCACGGCTCGAGTGAAGGTCCGAGGCTATAAGGGTTTCTTCAACCTTGCTCAGCTGGCTATCGTTTCGTTTGTCGTCGGTCACGTCTTCTATCGACTACACGGTACCGCCCCACCTCTGGACCGAGAACTGGTGGTCGGAGATCCGGCTCGACTGCTGGTCGAGGCCGGCGTCTGCGGCTTGCTCTACTTTGTTCTGAACACGGGCATGGTTGGGAAAGCAGTCTCACTCAGCACTGGAAAACCCTTTTGGGAAGTATGGAAGGTCAACTTCATCTGGGCTTCGATTACCCACTTTGCCGGGGCCTGCCTTGGCGCCGTAATCTTCATCTGTTTCAAGAGCATCCACTTCTACTCCATCGCCGTCGCCATCCCCATCATTGCGCTCGTGTACTACGCCTACAGAATGAACCAGGATCGGATTCAGCGCACCCAGGCCTACCTGGACGAAGTACGCTTGATCCTGGCTGAGAAGTTGGAGGCGGAAAAGGAGTTACAGAAGGCGAAAGACGGACTGGAACTCCGGGTGCAGGCCCGAACCTCGGAATTGCGGACATCGAATCGGCTACTGAAGGTCGAGGTCAATGAGCGAAAGCGAGCGGAGGAGCGTCTCGCGGTTACCCTCACCAGTATTGGCGATGGTGTCATCACGACAGACACTGAAGGCCGAGTAGTGCTAGTCAACAGAGTCGCGGAAGAAATCACCGGGTGGAGCCACGCCGAAGCCGCTGGACGCCAGTTAGACGAGGTTTTCTGTGTCTTTCGGCGTCAATCCGGGGAATCGGGAGAGAATCCTGCCGAGGTCGTGCTACGAACTGGAAAAATGTTCAAGGACCAGGCCAAGGGTGACGTCATTCTTGCTCGGGACGGCTCGCGGATACGGATCTCCAATAGCGCTGCTCCCATTCTCGACGAGAAGGGCAAGATGTTGGGTGTCGTCCTTGTGTTCCGCGACATCACAGCCCACATGAGAATGGAAGAAGAGCTCATGAAGGGGCAGAAGATGGAGTCCCTGGGCGTCCTGGCGGGAGGAATCGCCCACGACTTCAACAATATTCTCTCGGGCGTCCTTCTCAAGGCACAACTCGCGCAAAGGGCTATGAAACTGGGAAAGGATCCCTCTAGATTCCTGGGCAGTATCGAAGACGCTACCCACACCGCTACCGGCTTGACTCAGCAACTCCTAACCTTTGCCAAAGGAGGGGCTCCGATCAGAAGTACTGTTTCAGTGAAACAGCTGGTGGAGGAATCGGTAACCTTTGCCTTGAGGGGCTCTAGAACAATCTGCGAGTTCGACATTCCCGACGACCTTTGGGCGGCGCACGTCGACACGGGCCAAATCAGCCAGGTCATCAACAACCTCATTATCAACGCCGAAGAGGCTATGCCCGACGGAGGCACCGTAAGCATTCGGGCCGAGAACGTGCAGATCATCGAAAACGCCAGAGTCGCGGGTCTGGAGCCTGGAGCCTACGTCAAGACTTCGGTCACCGACGGAGGTAGCGGCATCGCACCGGATGATCTCCCACGGATCTCCGACCCCTATTTCACCAAGAAGGAGCGCGGAAGTGGACTGGGCCTCACCAGCACCTATTCCATCATCAAGCGGCACGAGGGACAGATCACCGTCGAGTCCGATTCCGATTCGGGAACCACCTTCACCTTCTATCTTCCTGCTTCTAGTGAGCCGGTCGTCGAGAAGGAAGTGAAACAGCAGGAGTTGTTCGGCGGGGGCGGCCGAGTCCTGGTGATGGACGACGAAGCAATCATCCGGGAATCCCTGGGGGAACTCCTGGGCGAGCTTGGCTACGAGGCGGAATTCGCCAGCGACGGCAAGGAAGCGGTGGCAAGCTACAAGAACGCTTTCTCCTCGGGACACCCCTTTGACTCCGTCATCATGGATCTGACCATCCCTGGCGGAATGGGCGGCAAAGAGGTCATCAAGGAGCTACTCGTGTTCGATCCGGAGGTGACGGCCATCGTTTCCAGCGGCTATTCCAAGGATCCGGTCATGGCAAATTACCAGAAATACGGCTTCTGCGCGGTTCTGGCCAAACCCTTGAGACTGGAGGAAGTCGCCAGAGTCGTGAACAACACGGTGAACTCCTCTTCAGCCCGAAATCTATCCCTCTCGGCCTGACTCATCCGACGGGCGACGGTCGCAAGCCTTGCCAGGACGGCCCTTGCGACGCCTCGCCACGACAAGCGATGAGAAATGCGGGTTAGTCGTCCGGGCTGGCGGCGCTGTGTTCAAACAGGATCTCCAGTTTTTCCTGGAGTTCGGAAACAGTGTAGGGCTTTCGTAGGACCTCCTGCCCTCCGGCCTGGTAGACATCCTCAACTTTACCTTCCATCGCCTCCGCCGTGATGGCAAGGATAGGCACCTCCTTCAACGAACTCCCTCGGATGCCCCGGATCGCTTCGTATCCACCGCCGTCCGGAATCATCATGTCGACGATGATAAGCGCGGGTTGGAACGCGGTGACCAGAGTCAGAAATGGGATTGTCGATGAGAAGGAACGTACGTCGTAGCCAAGGCTCTGAAGTATGAACTTCACGGAATAGATGTCGTCGGCGATTTCCTCTATTACCGCGAGATGCTGGTCCTGCCGAGCCGCCCGCAGAGGCGAAGGGGTCTTCTTCATTGGCTCAACTTCTTTCTCAGCATCTGATTGACCAGCTTTGGATTCGCCTGGCCACCCGTCTCTCTCATGATTTGTCCCACAAAGAAGCCGACCAGACCTTCCTTACCGTCGCGGTACCTCTGGACCTGAACCGGATTGGATTCGAGAACGCTATCTACGACCTGCTCGAGTTGACCCGTATCGCTGATCTGCGTGAGTCCTTCCTCGGCCACAATCTCCTCGGGATTCCTACCCGTCTGATACATCTTCTCGAAAACCTCTTTGGCCATCTTGCCACTGATCGTCCCTTGATCAACCAGACGCACCAGCTGGGCTAGATCCTGCGGCTGGATGCGACACTCTGCCAGCCCGACATCCTCTCGTTTCAAGTGGGCCGTGAGTTCTCCCATCATCCAATTGAAGATCGCCCTGGGCTGGTCGTAGGACCCGACTGCCCGCTCGAAGTAGTCGGCGAACTCGCGGCTATGAGTGATAAGAAACGCGTCGTCTTGACTCAGGTCGTATTCTTTAAGGAAACGTTCGGACCGGACATCAGGCAACTCTGGAATCTCTCCCTTGATCTGCTGGAGCCATTTCTCCCGGACTACAACCGGCAAAAGATCAGGATCTGGGAAATAGCGATAGTCGTTCGCCTCTTCCTTCGTCCGCATCGCTGACGTCCGCTGTAGGTCTTCATCCCACAAGCGTGTTTCCTGCTGCAGCGACCCGCCGCCTTCGAGTACATCGATCTGTCTTCCAATCTCAAAATCGAGTGCCCTTTGGAGAAAGCGAAAGGAATTCAGATTCTTGATCTCGACCTTGGTCCCCAGGCGGGTGGAGCCGACCTCGCGAACCGAGACGTTTGCATCACAGCGAAGACTCCCTTCTTCCATGTTTCCATCGCAGATCGCGAGATAGAGCAGAATTCTCCTCAAGAAGGAGAGGAACTCGCTAGCCTCCTGGGAAGAACAGATATCGGGATGGGTCACGATCTCGATCAAGGGAACTCCACAGCGGTTCAGATTCACCTGCGTATCTCCGGCTGGCAGGTGAATCGATTTCCCAGCGTCCTCTTCCAGATGGACTCGGATGATGCGGACACGCTTCTTCCCGGTTGCGTCTTCCTGGTTCGACTGATCCCCATGACCCAATGGCAGTGCTACAACGCCATCCTCTGCCAAGGGATGCTCGTACTGGGAGATCTGGTAACCCTTCGGAAGATCTGGATAGAAGTAGTTCTTCCTGGCCAATATGGAGTGTGTGTTGATCCTGCAGCCCAACGCCAAACCGGCCTTCACTGCCATCCCCACAGCTTGGCGGTTGGTTACCGGAAGCGAACCGGGAAGGCCTAGACAAACAGGACAAGTATGCGAGTTTGGTGGGGCACCGAAGCGGCTGCTGCAACCGCAGAAGATCTTGCTCCAGGTCAGCAGCTGCGCATGAACCTCAAGTCCGATAACCGGTTCAAATCTCATAATTCACAAATAGCCCACGCAATGATGAACACCATTTTCGAATTGAGGATCCGGGTACCCGGGATTCCTGTCCGGACAGTCGGATCGGGTCGGGTCTCTCCGCAGACTCCCCTTCCCGAGCCAATGCCCTTGTGGTTCCTTCAGCTAAGCAGTCGACTCGACTAACGCAAACAGTTGCTCTAGCGCCTGCTGGCTCTCCCCCGGGGAATCAATCCAGCGGATCTCGGGCTCCTTTCGGAACCAGGTCATCTGACGCTTGGCGTATCTTCGGGTGTCCCGGCAGGTCAACTCGATGGCTTCGGGCTGACTCAACTCACCCCGCAGCACACTCAGGACGTAACGGTAGCCGAGGGCGTCGAACGCCTTAGAGTCATCACCGTAGCCCTCATCGAGAAGCCTCTTGACCTCTTCCGTAAAACCCTCGTCAAACATGCGGGCGACGCGGCGGTTGATTCTACCATAGAGGACATCGCGCGGTAAGTTTAGACCCAGCTTGAGAACCTCCAAACCCTTGAGTGGCTGCCTTCGGTCCTGCAGCTGACTGATCCGGGAGCCGGTCGAAAAGTAAATTTCCAGTGCCCTCACGATCCGTCGTTGATCCCTTGCCTGAATCCTTTTCCCGGCCGCGGGATCTTTCCGCGAGAGGATACGATGAAGATGCGCAGTACCCTTCTTCTCTGCAATCCGGTCCAGGCGTTCGCGCATCGCTCGAGAACGACCGGGACCGTCAAAAATCCCTTCGAGTAGCACTCGCAAATAGAGCCCTGTGCCTCCGACCACGAAGGGAATCGCTCCCCGGTCGGCGATCGTCGAGCAAGCGACTCTAGCATCCAGCATGTATCGACCGGCGCTATAGAAGTCTGCAGGAGCGATCAGGTCATACAGGTGGTGAGGGACCCTGTTGCGCTCTTCCAGGGAAGGTTTGGCGGTGCCAATGTCCAATCCCCGATACACTTGCATAGCATCGCAGTTGACAATCTCCCCGCCTAGAATCTCAGCCGCACGCAAGGCCAGGGAACTCTTTCCTGACGCAGTAGGACCAACCACGGCTACCAGACGCCTGGTTCGTGGTTTGACGGGGCTTATCTGGGACTTTTGGCTCATGGACACGCACCGGCTATGTTGGGAGCCTGCGGTTGGAAGGGCAACCCGAACACCTGGCTGCTGTGGGCCATTCCAGCGCGGGTCTCCGGGCCGTTCGCGCTGTTTTCGTAGAATTCGAACTGCGGACCTGGAGGGAACGGTGCGGTTGTCCAGATCTCTTCTCGGAATTTGGCCTCATATTGCTGAGCGGTCAAGTCGTTCGCGGCTCTGCCGGACTTGGCTTCGCAATGCTGGCAGTCTATTCGTGCACGGCAACACCTCTTTCCGAACACTGTTCACTGCTCACTTCATCACTGTTCACTATTCAAGTTCCAGCTTAGTACGCCCGCGCGAGTTAGTACGCCCGCGCGAGCTCAACGCCCTGATAGTAGTGCTTCAGAATGCGCTCAAACAACCAGCCCCTACGTGCCAACTCGACTGCACCCATCTGGCAAAGACCGACGCCGTGTCCCCAACCACGACCCTTCACATCGACTTCTACGATCTCGCCTTTCGCGCTACGGGGACGAAAATCGACTACCCAGTTGCTCCTCAAACCCAGGGTAAAACGGAGTTCGTTTCCCCGCAGGACCTGCTCCCCCTGGCTGCCCTTCCAGACGAGCTCTAGCAGGCGGCCCTGAGCGCTGGTTCGCGACCTGACCAGCCCCACTAGCTTGCCCAGTCGAGACAACGTCTTGGAGTTCTTCAAAATGCTCGAGATGGTGATTCTCTCCTCCCAGCGATGATACCGACTCTTCTGGTCGGGGCAGAGGGCCCCTCCTTTCAGGTAGGGTAGCGGTGGTCGATTGAATATCGCATCATAGCTCTCGGTCTTTCCGCCACAGGTGGAAGAATAGAGAGCCACAATCGCTTCCCCTTTATAGGTAGCGATCAGGCCCCGCGTTCCGGCTATCGCCTGGTCGGTGGTCGGATGCTCCCCCTTCAGGCCAGCGTAGACTTGAGAGCGGTGATCTGCATAGAGATCGAAGCCCTGTTTGGCCCTGCTCCCCAGATGAGCAAGCGCAAAAGTCCGCGAGGCGACTGCCTGTGTCTTAAGCGCCTCCATCTGTGGATAACTGCGAGGTCCCAGTTCTTGGGAGACTACGCCTCTGAGATAGTCCTCGACACCCACTTCATTTACCAGAACCGGTTTGCCCAACGGATTGATGAAGGCCTCTAGTTCTCCTCGATAGTCCACACCGTTCAGACTCAGCGACTCTCCGGGTGCAGGCTTGAGACGAAATCCAGAGCCGGAGTCCAGAGGGACCCACTTCCTCTGCTTCTGGACCAATCTTCGAATGGCTTTGGATTGCACCTCCAGCTTGATGAGGGACCCGAGCCGAGATCCGTCGATTTCAGCGGAGCGGAACCCCTCCAGTAAGAGCACCCTGGTAAGAGAAGAAGGTCCCCATTCCGCTGGAGCTCCTGGAGGCGGTGGAGCCGCTTCGGATGGGGGTTTCGGGGGTAGCTTCTCGGCAGATCGTCCGGCAGTCCTTCCGGGAGCCTTCGAGGTCGTCGTAGGTGCAGGTGGGGGGGTGCGCTTGGGGCCACAGCCCAACAGCAGAGCAAAAAAAAGAAGGACAATCGACCCGTAGCGCCCAACGCCAAGAGAACTCATGTCTGACCTCATCCTGCCCTCGGACGGTGCGAAGTCCTTCTTGCTCCACCCCTAACCCAGATTTAGGATACTTGGATCAGCGGGGGACGATGAATCCGGTTCAACGGGAGCGGATGACATCCAAGACCTCCAGTGCTAGCGCTAGCGCCCTCCGACCTTCGTCTCCGGAACAACCACGCTGCTGATCCTGTTCAAGGACGTCGCCCGAAACAGCTCTCAGGAAAGCCTGGATCTCCAACTTGAGGGGCTCTTCTGAGTGGACTTCAAGTTGGCGATCAATGACCTTGCCTGCCCCACCTTCCTGGGAAAGGCTGAACATCTCGACCTGTTCTTTGTCGAAGTCAATCGACACATAGTCGTGAGGCTGGAAGAATCGTAGTTTTCGCACTTTCTCCCTGGAGACCCGGCTGGCGGTCAGATTGGCAACACACCCATTCTCAAACTCGAGCCGAGCATTGGCAATGTCGACCTGAGGAGTGACTACCGGGATTCCAACGGCCCGGATTTCGCCAACCGGCGCACGGACCAGGTGGAGGATCAAGTCGAGATCGTGAATCATCAGATCCAGCACCACGTCGATATCCAGGCTTCTGGGTGTAAAGACCCCCAAGCGATGTGCCTCGAAGAACTGAGGACGAGTCACCAGAGGCTGTATCGCCCTCACCGCAGAATTGAAGCGCTCAGAATGACCGACCTGAAGGATACAATTGCCGCGCAGCTGGGTCCCGATCAGATCATCCGCCTCGCGAACAGTCTGCGTCATGGGCTTCTCCAGCAACACGTGCTTGCCCCGCCGCAGAAAGTCCATCCCGATCGAGGCATGATCTCGTGTAGGTGCCGCGACGCTGACGGCGTCCACTCGATCGATCATCTCTTTGTGGCTGCGAAACGACTCACAACGGAATCGGGCCGCAACTTCGCCGGCTCGATCCACCAGGGGATCGGCTACCGCGACTAGCTCAGCCTCGGGCAGGTTGGAGTAGACGCGGGCGTGGTGCTGGCCCAGCGACCCGACTCCCACTACGCCTACTCTGATAGGTACTGACAACTTCACTCCGCCACAACCGCAATGCCCAAGCGATCTGCCCCTCGGACGAAGCTCGGCCGATCCATGATCAGCGTCTTCTCGGAGTCGATCGAGATCGCTGAGACATTGCACTCTTCGATAACCTTCAGTGTCCTCAAGCCGATCACTGGGACGTCGAACCTCATGTCTTGAGACGGCCGGCTTGCCTTCACGACTCTCAAGGGCTGCCCGGTGACCAGAAGTGCCGCCCGACGAATCGTCTCATCCGTACCCTCCATCGCTTCCACCGCGACCACAGCACGGTCCTTCACGACAACAGTCTGACCTAGATCGAGGCGGGTCAACTCAGTCGCGACAAGCCGCCCGTACTCCAGGTCCCTCTTTTCATCTCGGCTGGGGGAACGCTTCGTGAGCACTCCCTGTTTCGGCACCAAAGAACCAAGAAGAAGTGTCGAATCCACCAATTCGACTCCCTCCTTCTGCAGCACCTGGATGATTCCATTGATCAGGGATGCGGTGTTCCTGCGCTCGAGCGAGGCCAGAAGCCTCAGCATTCTGAGATCCGGAAGCGCCGCCAGACGACCAGCAGGAGTGCTTCCTCCGGCGGCAAAGATCTGGACGTGCTTGACCTGACCTGCCATAACAGCACGGTCGACACCCGAGCGCTTGAAGATCTTGATCAGCTTCCCAAGCTGTCCCACACCCAACCAATGGAGAGTTGCTAGACCTTCAGAGGCTTCGACGATCTGCTCTACATCGGGAGAGGCCTCCTCACTGATTGCCGCCACCACGACCTCGATTCCCTGACGCAGCGCCTCCTGCAAAACCAGCGTCGGAAACGAGCCGTTGCCCGCAATCAGTCCTAGCCTACCCATTTAGAAGCGCGTCCTGCTCCTCTCGCTGAAACGGAAATCTTCCGTAGTCAGCGGACAAAGCCTCTCTCGGATGTCTCGATGAAATTCAGAAGGGCGGAAACATCCTCTGTGATCGGGCCATCGTCCTCGATTTTTTGCCTGGCTTCGTTCAAACTCAACCCCTTCCTGAAAAGCCACCTATAGGCTTGGTTCAGGGCGTCAATCCGTTCCTTGGAGAAGCCTCGGCGCTTCAATCCTACGCTGTTGATTCCATAGATGCCGGCCTGATTCCGACTCCCCACAGTCTTGACGAAAGGTAGGCTGTCCCGGGTGAGAACCGAGTATCCCCCGACAAAGGCGTGTACGCCCACACGGCAGAACTGGTGAACACCGGTGAAAGCCCCCACCGTGCTGAAGTCTCCGATCTCTACGTGCCCGGCCAGGGTTGCCGAATTGGCGAGGATGGTCCGCTGGCCGATGTGGCAGTCGTGAGCGACATGTACGCCTGTCATGATCAGATTGTGACTCCCGATCGTGGTTTTTCCACCTCCCCCGGCAGTCCCCCGGTTGATCGTGACAAACTCACGGATCACATTTTTGTCGCCAATCTCCAGAGAAGTCTCTTCCCCCTTGTATTTGAGATCCTGTGGAGGTGTCCCGATCGCTGCTTGCCCCTTGATGCGGTTGTTCTTTCCGACCACGGTCGGACCCTCTATAACGGCGTGGGGTCCCACCCAGGTTCCCTGTCCGATGATCACCCTGTCACCAATCACGGCGTAGGGCCCAATCTGAACTCCCTCGGCCAATTCCACCTGGGGGGAAACCATGGCGGTGGGATGGATCTGCCTCTGACTCATGGGACGGCTACTTGGGGGGAGCCACCGACGAACGGTCGACGAGAGAGAACATGATCTGAGCCTCAGCAACGAGCGACCCGTCGACGAAGGCCTTTCCCCCTAGCTTTCCAATCGGCCCTCGAATTCGGGAAACCAGCATCTCGATAGTCAGCTGATCCCCGGGTCGAACAGGTTTACGAAAACGCGCCCTTTCAATCCCAACGAACAAGACGAGCTTTTTCTCTCGGTCGGTCAGAGGCTTGAAAACCAGGAACCCGCCCACCTGCGCCATCGACTCGATTATAAGGACACCCGGCATGATAGGAGCCCCGGGGAAATGCCCCTGAAAGAAGGGTTCATTGATGGTTACATTCTTGATCGCGACGATGCGCTTGTTCTCCTCGTACTCGAGAATCCGGTCTATCAGGAGCAAAGGATAGCGATGAGGCAGGTAGTCCAGGATCTCCTGAATGTCGAACATCCGCTTATTCTACTGTATTCGGGTGACCGCCAATGTCCCTGAAGGTGAGGCCTAGTGCTCCCTTCCATGAATACGATGATGGGCAGATTGGGCTTGTGAGGCGAGGTCAGGGCTGGTGGAGTAAGACGATGCCTGGCCATCTTCGACGACGACCAACGCTGAGATCGTCCACTACCCCCGTCTGCCCTCCGGGTGGCGACGGGAGCGGCCGATGGGGTCGCCGCTTCGCGCCCTCGACACCGTCGCGCTCGCCACAAACATCATCGTATTTATGGAAGGGAGCACCCGGCCAGAAGGGTCAAATCAGGTTCTGGGTCTTCGGATGGACGGCCGCAGATTCCCGACTGAAAGTGGCGGCTCGAGCTGCAGCCGCCACTTTCAGTTCGCAGCCTAGGGACCTGCGACCCCTTCGATTACTGGGCAGTAGGACTGGAGGCGGCAGCTGCGCCAACGGGGTTCTGCGCGTTGTAGATCCGCACTATTTCCTGGGTGACATCCAGACTCGGCGCGACGTAGGGCTGATTCTGTTCGCGCAGAAAGATCACGCTGTAGCCATTCTTCTGGGCGTAGTCCTTGATGATCACCTGGATTTTGCTGCTCATCTTGCCCAGCAACGCATCCCGCTTTTTTCCGACTTCAGCCTGGCTGTCCTCGGAATTACGACGCAGCTTGGTCTCGTTCTCTGAGATCTGTTGCTGCATCTGGGCCGCCGCTTCCGGGCTCAGCACCCGGGCCTGCTCGTTGAGTTTGGCCTTGAGGTCCTCAACCTGCGTTTGCAAAGCCTGCAGTTCCTTCTGCTTCGCCTGCACGAACTTTTCCACTTCCCCAATACCGGCCTTGCCTTCGTCGGTCCCTTGAAGCACTGCCAGAGAATCCACGAAACCGATCTTGGCCCCCTGGGATAAGCCCACACAAGTCCAGGCAGTCCAAAGGCCCAACACCATCACAAATGAAAATCGAGCTGTCTTGCTCATCTCCCCCACTCTCCTTTTAGAACGTATAGCCAACTGTGAATCTTACATTTTTTCGAGGCTCAGTCAAAGGGAAGCGAATTCCCCGTATCTCTGCCGTCGTATTCATGACCATGGGATTATACGCGAAGATCAAACGAAACGGTTGATTGATGACAGGCAACTGGAACTGCAACTCAGCTCCCGTCGACGCCCGCCAAATATTGTTGGTCTGTTCCTGAAGCTCAATCAGTTGATCGGGACCAAAAAGATTCAAGTTGCTCTTCTTGAGAACGGTCACGGTTCCGAAGTCCACAAAAGCATTCAAAGTTAGCGGTCCTATGAGAGGCATCCGGTACTCGGCCGTTGCAATCAGGCTGGTGTCGCCCCCTGTCGGAATGAGGTTCTCGGAGACAGAGGGCAGGCCCGTAAAGGGGTCCACGATCGGGTTGTTCAATGAATCCTCCCCTGGAGTTCGGGAGATCGCCCAGGGAGTGACGGATCGCAGATCGAATCCTCGAAAGTCGAACTCGCCCCCCATGAAAATGCGCTCGAAAAAGGGCACGGTCATGGGTCCGCCGTTGGGGAGTTCGCCATAGGGGATCAGGTGCCGGAATTGGGCGCGAAAGGCGAGGGTATTTCGTCCTTTGCTGATAAACCGATCTCGAATAAATTTCTGGTACTCAATGAAAGGGCTAATGACGTTGTAATCGCCGCCCAACGGACCGCCTGCTAAGGGAAGGTGAACACTGAACTGGGAACCACGGGTTGCCCCGAAGAGTGCGTCCTTGGTGTTGTAAGTCAGATTGGGCGTCACCTCACTTCGCAGGATACCGTCGGAAGCGCCCGAGACGTCCCCACCCGGGGTGAATCCCACCAACTGGTTGAAGGCAAAGTCGCTGAAGCTGTCGTCTACGTCGCTGATTGTGATGTTTTGCAGTGAGTAGCGGAGGCCGACTCGAGTCCAGCGCCACATCGGATAGCCCCCCTGGACACTGAACCCAGTGGTACTGCGAGTGAACAGAGTGAGGTTATCTTCAGGATTGATCAACCCGAAAAAGGCAGTGAAGGTATCGTATCGAAAGCGCTGCTTGAAGATCGAATAACCCAGCGAGACCTTGCTGTCGAGGAAATAAGGCTCTCTGAAGGACAACATGTACTGGGCTGTTCGAGTCCCCGTCAGCAGCTGAACGTTGATCTGCTGTCCCAGACCGCGGAAATTGTTGGTGGAATAATTGATGCCAAAGAAACTGCCGCTGATCCCGCTGACTCCCCCGGTCAGGCCAATCGATTGCTGGCTCCTTTCCTTGACGTTTACCACAACGTCCACGTCGGCCTCTTCAGGTCGCTTGATGACCTCATAGTGTTCTTCTTCGATCTTGTCGAAGAAGCCAAGCTGATTGATCCTCAGGACGGAGATTTCCAGCAAGTCGCCATTGAACATGCGCTGCTCTTCCATGAGGAACTCGCGACGAAGCACCTTGTCGCGGGTCTTGGTATTGCCAACGAAATTGATCCGATGAACCAGATATTGCTTGCCTTCCTCGACCTGAATCTTGATGTCGACCGTCTTCTTGTCATGATCCGGATTCATCTCGGGAATAGGTTCCATATCCAAATAACCGAATCGAGAGTAGAGCTTTTTCAGCTCCTCGTTTGCCTTCTTGAGACTGGTGTAATTGACAACCTCGCCTTCACGGATGTTGTAGGCTCGCTTGAGGGTGTCTGCCTGGAAGTTCTTGACCCCATTCAACTCGAATGTGCCATACCGAAACTGTGAACCCTCCTCGATGGGGATAGTGATGTAGTACTGCTGCTTGGTCTTCCGAAAGCCGATCAGCATTCCCCTGGGTGCTTCTACTATCTGTACCTCGGGCTCGCCCGCCTTGGCGAAGATGTACCCTCGTTCGCGGTACTTGTCGAGCATATTGACCTGAGTGTCGTACTCGACCTTCTCCTTGATGTATTTGTCGAGTCCCTTGAAAAGAACGATCGGTCCTCGCTCTTTGGTCAGTTCGAGCGCCGCGCGCAATTCCCCGTCTGAGATAACGGTATTTCCCTCGAACATGATCTTGCCGACCCGCACTTTCGGACCTTCGTCGATTTCGAAAATCAGCCTACTGGCTGCCGACGTAATCGGCTCGGTGCTGATCTCGACCCGTCCCAGAGGCCGGCCATTGCCATCG
Source organism: Acidobacteriota bacterium (assembly GCA_965219005.1). Lineage (GTDB taxonomy): Bacteria > Acidobacteriota > UBA6911 > RPQK01 > JAJDTT01 > CAUZIZ01. Next base: position 3,872,967 of record CBDCMS010000004.1, read on the forward strand.
AGAAGTGCCTTGATAGCCCGCCGCGCCTTGGGCAGCTTCGCCTCGTCCAGCGGAGAGTCCACTGTCATGCCCACCTTCATCTCGCGGAACTTCTCGAGTACATCCGACTCCTTGAAGGACTTCATGTTCCTGTACTCAATGGCACGGACCAGGGGTCGCTCCTTGACCTCGAAGAGGACAATGGTCCCTGTTTCTCCCTTGAGCTTCTTGACCTTGGCGTCCACGAAAAAGTTGGTGTTCAGAAGGTTCCTGTAGTCCCGTAAAACCTGCTCCTCGTTGTAGCGGTCGTTCTCCTTGCTCTGGATGTAGTACCGGATCGTACTCTCAGGGATACGGCGGTTGCCCACGATCCGCACTTCTTCGACACGATCAGGAGGCTCCTGGGATTGGCCCAGAAGAGAGTCGGGAAAGAAGCAGCTCCCAAAAAGAACTGCCGAGACGAGAAAGAGCCACAACCCTCCCAACCGCGCAAGAGAGCAACTGGGTCCAACAAGCGGGCTGCTGACGGTTGGAAACATCCACATGATCAAGAAATTGTACCGAGCGAGCTGGGGCGAGAGCAAACGAGGGTTCTGGCAAAAGCGCAACTGCCGGTGCAGCAGCAGATTTGAGACAGCAGTTCCTAGCCCTGATTTCTGATCCGCCGGTCTACTGCGGCTCGTAAACACCAGCTGGCTGCATTTCGCCAGGACGGCGCTCGCGACGCCTCACTATAACGGGTGATGAGGAATCCGGGCTAAAGAAGGTCTTGCTACCCAACCCAAGAAGCTCGTTCTGAAGCACTAAGCCATATCGTAGGAAAGAGGGACCTCGCTCTTCGATCCTTTGGCGCGATAGTAGAGCGCGCCATCTCTGGCGTAGATAGACAAGGTCTCTTTTTCCTTCAGTTTCCCCTGGATGATGAGCTCCGACACGGGATCTTCAATGTACTTCTGAATCGCCCTTCGCAGCGGGCGCGCCCCGTAGGCACGGTCGCCGCAAGTTTTGTCAATAATCCAACGTTTTACGTCATCGCTGAGGAGGATGTGGATCTCCTTTTGCGACAGGTTCTCGTTTCCTTTCACGATAAGGAGATCAACGATTTCGAGCAGATCGTCCTCGGTCAGGGACTCAAACAAGATGATCTCATCCAATCGATTCACGAATTCTGGGTTGAAGACTCGCTTCACCTCCTTCATGATCACTTCTTCTACCTGTTCCCTATCCTTGAGCGAATCCGTTGTAAATCCGACCTGTGGTTTCTTGATCAGATATCGAGCTCCGATATTGGACGTCATGATGACGATGGTGTTCTTGAAATCGATCGTATTCCCGTGGGAATCGGTCAAATGTCCGTCCTCGAACACCTGCAGGAGCAGATTGAAGATGTGGAAATGGGCCTTCTCAATCTCGTCCAGGAGAAGCACGCAGTAGGGACTGCGCTTTACCTTCTCGGTCAACTGCCCTCCCTCTTCATGCCCGACGTACCCTGGCGGTGATCCGATCAGCTTGGAAACGGAGTGCTTTTCCATGTACTCCGACATATCGAAACGAATTAGCGACTTCTCACTCCCAAAGAGGAATTCCGCCAACGACTTGCCAAGCTCCGTCTTGCCGACCCCGGTGGGTCCCAGGAAAAGGAAGGATCCAACCGGTCGGTTGGGGCTCTTCATGCCAGCCCGACTGCGCCGAATGGCACGGGCTAACGCAGAGATTGCCCGGTCCTGGCTCACGATCCGCTGGTGGAGTTCCTCTTCCATCTTCAGAAGCTTCTGAGTCTCCTCCTCGCGCAGCGAGCTCACGGGAACACCCGTCCAGCGGGAGACGACCTCTTCGATGTGCTCTTTGGTCACCATGGGAGGCACACGATTCTTCAATCTCCACCGCTCTTTGACGACCTGCAGGTTCTCCCGTTCCAGCATCTCTTGATCTTTCAGCTTCGCCGCCCGATCAAACTCCTTTGCTGAAATTGCATCGTCCATCTGGCGTACGATGACTTTGATCTTCTTCTGCAGACTCGTGACTTCGTTGGGAAAAGAGGTGTAGTCGAGCTTGACGCGAGCCCCAGCCTCATCGAGTACGTCGATCGCCTTATCGGGCAGAAACCGGTCGGGAATGTACCGGCTGGACTGGCTCACGGCCGTATGGATCGATTCGTCGTCGTAGGCAACCTGGTGAAACGTCTCGTATCGCTCTTTGATCCCGTAGATGATCTCGAGTGTCTCCTCTTCGGTCGGCGGCGCCACCTTGACTGCCTGGAAGCGACGCTCCAAGGCTCTGTCCTTTTCAATCGACCGCCGATACTCGTAGGGGGTGGTGGCACCGACACACTGGATCTCACCGCGGGAAAGCGTCGGTTTGAGGATGTTCGCCGCGTCCAACGAACCCTCGGCGGAACCGGCACCCACCAGCGTATGGAGCTCATCGATGAAGATGATGAACTCTGGGTTCTCAACCAGCTCCTTCATGATTGCCTTGAGACGCTCCTCGAACTGCCCACGATACTTGGTCCCAGCAACGATCAGTGAAATATCCAGCGCCAGGATTCGCTTGTCCAAAAGCATCGAAGGAACCTCACCGGTGACGATCCTCTGAGCCAGACCTTCAACGATGGCGGTCTTACCGACCCCGGGTTCTCCGATGAGTACAGGATTGTTCTTGGTGCGCCGACACAGAATCTGCGTAACCCGCTCAATCTCTCCTTCTCGACCGATGAGTGGATCCAGTTCGCCACCCATGGCGGCTTCGGTCAGATCGCGGCTGAACTCGGTCAGAATCAGCGTGTCTTTCGTCTTCGTTGGAGCCTGTCGCTCTGAGGTCCCTGCCAACTCTTCCCTTACGCGGGAAAGGCGTAGCCCCTTGTCGCCAAGAATCGCCGCCGCCATCGACTTTTCTTCTCGCAGCAAGCCCAATAGAATGTGTTCCGTTCCGATGTAGTTGCACAAGAGGCGGTCGGCTTCCTCAGCGGCGTAGGTAAGCACCTTCTTGGATTCGTCGCTGAGCGGCAGCTCCACCGAGGTAGAGACCTTCTCGTGTCCCAGGGCGCTCCCTTCTATCTGCTTGCGAATTCCGTCCAGAGCCGCCTCAGCCCGCGGAAAGAACCGGCTGGTCAAGCCCTTGTCCTCCCGCAGCAGGCCCAACAAGACGTGCTCAGTCTCGATGGATCGAGAGCCTAGCTGGCTGGCCTCGTATCGCGCAAAGAAGATGACGCGTCTGGCCTTCTCGGTATATTTTTCAAACATAACCCACTCGCACCGATGCGCTGCTCCTATTTAAGCAGAACGCAGAACTCCCGCGCAAACACGGGGAGTGATCATTATACTCTTCACCCCGGAACAAAACGGTGCACGTCGACCCCGGGCTGGGAAAAACCGGTAGGCGCTTAGGATCTTGCCCGTGCCTTTGCCCTTGCGGACCGGGTCTTGATGCAACCAGATCCGGTCAGGGCAAAGGCAAGGGGGCGCTACCCAAATGGGGCATTCCGACGTACTGATCAGCCCGGCACCAGTTTCCCTTCGGAGATCCTTAGTCGGACATCGCAAAGGCGCGATAGCTCGGCATTGTGGGTCGCGATGAGTGAGGTCAACTTGTGACGACTGTGAACTTCGGCTAGCAGATCATAGATTCTTTGCGAGGTGTGGGGATCCAGATTTCCGGTGGGCTCGTCCGCCAAGAGGAGTCGGGGCCGACCGCACAGGGCCCGCGCAATTGCGACCCGCTGCTGCTCCCCACCCGACAACTCTCCTGGACGATGGTGTGCCCGCGATTCCAGTCCAACCTCTCGCAGCAGCTCCCGAGCGGTTGAAGCCGCCTCTCCAAAGCTGAGTCGCCGCAGTAGAAGTGGAAACATGACGTTCTCTTCGGCCGTAAACTCCGGCAGGAGATAGTGGAACTGGAACACGAAACCCGTCACTTCGTTCCGGTGCGCGGCCAGAGCTCGTCCCTGAAGCAGAGTCACATCGGTCCCTTCGAACAGGATCTCGCCCGCATCAGGCTTCTCCATCCCACCGACCAGGTGCAGGAGTGTGCTCTTTCCACAACCGCTGGCGCCGGTAACGGCGATCATCGCCCCTTTGTGAACGTCCAGATCCAGATCGATCAAGATGCGTAGCTGCTCCTGGCCTGACTGGAACGCCTTGGAAAGGGATCGAATCTGGAGTGCAAACTCGCTACTCATAGCGCAGAGCCTTCACTGGATCGAGGCGGGCCGCAGCCCTGGCCGGGTAGAGCGTCGCCAGGAAGCTGATCAGAACAGCGACGAACGAGACCAGGAGCAAGTCAGGGACGCCCAGCTCGAAAGGAACATAGGGAATCGAGTAGACCTCGGGCTCCAAGCGAAATACCTGATAGGAATCGAAGTACCAGATGGCCAGGCAAGCCAAGAGACCTCCCAGCAACGTACCCGCCACGCCGATGATCAATCCCTGAAGAATGAAAATCAGGGTCACCGTGCGCGAAGTCCCTCCCATGGCCGTGATTATGGCAATGTCTCGTCCTTTCTCCATGACCATGAGGGTCAGCGTACTGACTATGTTCAGGGATGCCACCAAAACGATCAAACTGATGGCGATGAACAGCGCCAGCTTCTCCAATTCCAGTGCCGAAAAAAGAGGCCGATTCAGTTCTATCCAGGTGTTGGTGAGAAAGCCATCCCCGGCAGCTTCTCGAATCTTTTCGGCTACCTCATCCGCCGCATAGATGTCGCTGATCCGGAATTCCACTGCCGAGATCTCACCCGGGCCTAGAGAAAAAAAGGATTGAGCCGCTGCCAGGGGAACCAGCCCCCAGTTCGCGTCGTACTCCCATAGTCCCGACTCGAAGATCGCTACCACCTCGAAATCGCGTCTCCGCGGGATACGCCCGAATGGGGATAGCTCTCCACTCAATCCAAAGACTCGAATGCGCTCGCCCACCGACAGTCCCAAAGTCTGGGCTAGATCCTTTCCAAGGACGATTGCCGGCATCGGTTCCAGCTGATGGAAGCGCTCCAGACTTCCCTCGATGAGTTTCGGCGTCAGGCTGGCAAGCGAACCCTCCGACTGACCCGCTTCTACCCCTTTCAAGACGGCCGGATGCTGTCGCAAGTCACTTTCAAGCAACGCCTGCCCATAGACGGTTGGGGTGATACGAACAACCTCAGGAATAGAATCGAACTGGGACAGGAGCTGACGGAAGTCTGGAATCGCCCGATTCTCCATGCGAAGCAGATTGACATGGGACGTCGCTCCCAGGATGCGGTTCTGGAACTCTCTCTGGAGCCCTGTATTCAGGGCCAGGGCGATGTTCAGCGCCAGTACCCCTGCCATCACACCGAGGACCGATACCAGGGTAACTACAGAGACTACCGCCTGTTTGCGATGAGCACGGAGATACCGAATGGCAACGAAAAGCTCGAATCTCATACGCCGCGAGGCTTGAGGTGGGGAAAGAGGATGACCTCTCGAATCGAGGAAGAGTCGGTCAAGAGCATCACTAGCCGATCGATCCCAATTCCCTCACCGGCTGTTGGCGGCATTCCGTAGTGGAGGGCCTGGATGTAATCGTGATCCATCAAATGAGCCTCCTCGTCTCCCTGCTCGCGAGCCCCCAGCTGCTCCTCGAAGCGCTGCTTTTGCTCGGCTGGATCATTCAACTCACTGTAAGCATTCCCAATCTCCAGCCCACCCACAAAGATCTCGAAGCGCTCGGCGAAACGGGGATCTTCGTCCTTCGTCTTCGACAGGGGAGAGAGCTCTGCCGGAAAATCGTAGATGAAGGTCGGCTGCACCAGCTGCTCTTCGACCACAGAATCGAACAGCAGGCCCAATAGCTTTCCCCAACCGGCTCCAGGGGGAACGCTCACGCCTAGTCCTCGCAGCGATTCCGCTACTCCGTCTAGGTCGCAGAGTTGGTCGGATGAGGGAGAATCCTCTCCCTGCCAGAATTTCTGCACGGCCTCCACCATCGAATACCGATGGAAGCTCGAAAAATCGATTGTGGACCCGCCAAAGTCGACCTGAAGGCTGCCCGTAACCTCCTGAACCACCCACGCCAACATTTCCTCGGTGAGATCCATCAAGTCCCGATAATCGCTGTAGGCTTGATAGAACTCGAGCATCGTGAACTCTGGATTGTGTCGGGTTGAGACCCCTTCGTTTCTGAAGTTTCGGTTGATCTCAAAGACCCGATCCATGCCGCCCACTACCAGCCGCTTCAGAAACAACTCGGGTGCAATTCTCAGGTACAGAGGGATCCCGAGAGCCTCGTGGAACGTCTCGAAAGGCCGGGCCGCAGCGCCTCCGGCCAGAGTCTGCATCATGGGCGTCTCCACCTCGATGTACGCCCGCTCTTCCAGGAAGCGACGCAGACATGAGATGATCGCGCTGCGCCGGGTGAAGATCTGGCGAACCCGTGGATTCACCAGCAGATCCAAGTAGCGCTGCCGATAGCGGGTTTCCACATCCGCCAAACCGTGCCACTTCTCGGGCAGCGATAGCATCGACTTCGAGAGCAGGGTCAGTTGATCCGCCATGATCGTTAGCTCATCGGTTCGAGTCCGAAACAGAACTCCCTGAACTCCGATGATGTCTCCAACATCCAATAGGCGGAAGAGCTCGTATTGCTCCTGGCCGACTCGGTCTTGGCGCACATAAATCTGGAGACGATCGCCACCCTCTGCCAGGTGGGCGAAACTGGCTTTGCCGTGGCCTCGAACCGAGATGAGTCTCCCCGCTGTCTGAAGCTCGGGCTTACTCGATTCGAGCTCCTCCGCTGAGCTCGAAGAAAATGCTTCTCTGGCTTGAGCGATCCGCTGAGTGAGGGAATACTTGTGGGGATAGGGGTCGTATCCCCTACTCCGGATCTCATCCAGCTTTTCTTGGCGCTGATCGATCAGATCAGCCTTCTGATTCATGGTGCTGTCGCTCCTCTGAGTGGCTCTCCAGCTCGTTGCGAATCGTGTCCAGGATGCCGTTCACGAACTCAGAAGATCGTTCGGTGCCGTACTTCCTGGCGATTTCAACTGCTTCATTGATGACCACAACCTTGGGTGTCTCTAGAAACAGAAACTCGGTGACTCCCAGTCGAAGCACATTGCGATCCACAACAGCGATGCGCTCCAGGCGCCAGTGGTCTGCGTTTCGACTGATGAGGGCATCGACGACGGAGCGGCTCTCCAGGGACGTGAGGAAAAGGAGATCGGCAAACTGACGGAGTTTGTCCGAAGCCGTGTGGGACTTCCAGAACGTCTCTCCCACTGTCGCCGCTGAATCTTGAGTCAGATCCTGCTGAAACGCCATCTGCAGGGCCAGCTCTCGAGCTTTTCGTCTACTCATCGCGAAAGAATCTCCAGAAACAAGATACCCTCGGGTATCAAGTTCCAAGATACAAGATACAAGATACAAACAAATATCAAAGCTCAAATCCCAAGAAACAAACGAGTCAACTCCACTCAAGATCGGAAGTTCTTTCCGCGTTCCTGTCGGGTCTGATGAGTATGGGAGCTGTCTTGGAGCTTGGTGCCTGGAATTTCTTTGTATCTTGTTTCTTGTATCTTGGGATTTATTTCTTTATTTGGGTGGCCAGGCTCATCATTTCCAACAAGCTCAGAGCAGCATCCGTGCCCTTGTTCCCGTGTTTCAACCCGGCTCGATTGATCGCCTGCTGCTCGTTTTCCGCTGTAACCAAACCATAGCTCACGGGGATGTTGAATTTCAGGCTGACCTCCCCAATAGCGCCCGTCACCTGTCTGGCAAGGTACTCGTAGTGGCCCGTTTCACCTCGGATCAAGGCTCCAACACAAACGATTCCACCGTACTTTCCGGTTTGAGCCAGCAGCTGGGCGGCAAAGGGAAGCTCGAAGCTTCCAGGAACCTGAACCACCGTGATCTGGTCATCTTTCACCCCTGATCGAGCCAACCCGTCCAAAGCACCTTGAAGCAGACGATCAGTTACGATCTGATTGAAACGGCTGACCACAATTCCAATCTTTGATGCGTCGGCGTCCAGCCTACCCGTCAGTCTTTCCACCGTTGTCTCTCCCCCCGATCTTACAATCGAGTATGTTCATCGTCGCGGCCCTGCGTTTAGCAGCGCAGCCGTCCATCACTGACCTTCGAAGCGGGCAACCCTCTTCTCCACAAACGCCTGAACCCCTTCTTTCATGTCTTCACTGGCACAGGCCGTCCCGAACAAAGCGGACTCCAGGGAGAGACCTGCCTTTAAAGGCATCTCCAGCCCCCTGTTCACCGCCTCAATAGCATACCGTATCGCCAGAGGAGCATTGGCACCAATCCTGGCCGCCATCCGCTGGCAAAACGGGGCCAGATCTTCGGCCGCGACCACGTGATTGACCAGGCCTATTCGATTGGCTTCGGCGGCGTCGATCTGGTCCCCACACAATATCATCTCCAGGGCATTTCCCGATCCCAGCAGGCGTGGTAGTCTCTGGGTCCCCCCATAACCTGGAATCAGGCCAAGTTTGACCTCGGGCAGCCCGAATCGAGCATCCTCGGATGCCACTCGCAAGTGGCAAGCGAGAGCCAGCTCACATCCGCCCCCCAGACAGTACCCTCGAATCGACGCGATGACTGCCTTGGAGCCGTTTCTGATTTGATCGAAGATTGCCTGTCCGCGGGAAGATAAAGCCGTCCCCGAATCAGCACCGAGCTGGTCCAGTTCCTTGATATCGGCCCCCGCCGAAAAGGCACGGTCTCCGGCTCCCTGTATGACCACCACCCTGACGTCTCGATCCTCTTCCAAATCACCAACAACTTCTCCCAGCTCACCCAAGGTCTCCAGGTTCAGGACATTCATTTGTGGCGCCCGGTCGATCGTCAGGAGGGCGACTCCCTCACTGACCTCCAAGCGCAGATTCTGGTATTCCGGTACCAAAGACCCCATCGACTCCTATGCTCGAAAATGTACTAAACACGTATCTTACACCCACCGGAACTTCGCTCGCCAACCCGAATGCTATCTAGGACTGGTGGAACAGTTAACACACTGGAACGTGAACGTTGCCGTCTTTACATGTTAGCCATGTGATTCCTTCTTCGCCCTTCTCAACAGCTTGATGTATGAGAAAAGACAATCTAACAATAGGATGGTGGAGAATATCGAAGAGACCAGGCTCAGATAGTTACGCTCAGTGAGCACCAACACCAGGAATGTGGCGTATGACAGTCCGATCACCAGGTTGGGCAAAATCAGGAAGCCCCCCGTCAATCTGAACTGCTCCCAGGACTCGAGCTCGGCCACTCGGTTAACCGTCCGAAGGCAGAAAGAGAGAGCAACCACATAGACATAAATCACGCCGACCAAACCACCTACTAGCCGAGCGTGAACGATGCCAACGATGAACAGCGCAAACCTGAGATTGTCACAAATGATGTCGGTCAGTTTACCTTCGTTTGAGCTCAGCTTCTGGTGCCTCGACAGAGGCCCATCGACCAGATCGACCAAGGTTCCCAGTGCCAAGCATGCCGCGGCAGCCATCAAATCCCTTGGGACAAGGAAAACAAACAGAACAATCAACAGGACCCCTAGATGGCTCAACATCGTAGGACCGACCCTCATGAGCGAAAGAATTTTCATGAGTGGCAGGAGCACGCGATCTCGTATTCTTGCCCAACGGTCGTAATGTCTTTGCCTACGATCCTTGAATGTACTCATCACCCAACGAACAACCCGGCAATCCCCAACCCGACAATTCCCAGCCCAACAATCTCCAACCCGACAATCTCCAGCTCACCTAATCGAGACAGGTGACAGAGGCCTCCGGTAGCCCCTAGTCGTACGTTCGGCGGCGACCTCCCTGTGCTGGTCGGTCACGGCCTATTCGACTGGAACTCCCCGCGGCCGATTGTGAGGAATCCACGCTCTTCCGACCCCGCTAGATGGACGCTCTCTATCGTTGTACACCTGCTCGGGAAGGTCAAGGAACAGAGTGCAGAAGACCTTTCCTTGGCCATGACATCTGGTGTTTTGCTCTTACATCAATAGATTCGCGCCTCCACAACGTGCGCCTCAGCAACCTGCGCCTCAGCAACCTGCGCCTCAGCAACCTGCAACCTGCAACCTGCAACGTTCGGACGTTCACATCCCCGGAAGAATCGTTCGATTTCAGGTCAGGAGGAGGCTGGCCAGCCTTTACTCTTGGAGCAGAGTTGCAGGGGCATCCTGGACAAGCTGCTGCAGATGTTTCAGCCGCTGATCCACAAAGGCCTCGACGTCCTTGATTGTCGTCAGACACAGCAGCTGATCCACCGTCTGGCTGGCATCTTCGTATCGGACGCTTCGAATAGCCTTCTTGAGCACGGGAATGGAGAAAGGGTTCATAGATAGATGTTGGAAGCCCATCCCGATTAGCAGATAGGCATAGAGTGGTTGAGCGGCGATTTCACCGCAGACGAAGGTCGTCCGGCGGTTGGCCTCGGCCACTCGGGCAATTCGCTCTAGGCTCTTGAGAACAGCAGGGTGAAGGGGATTGAACAAATAGGACATCTCTTCGCTGGAACGGTCGGCCGCCAGCGTGTATTGAATGAGATCGTTGCTTCCGACCGCCAGGAGGTCAGCATGGACGCAGAGATCCTCGAGGATCAGGAGGGCCGAAGGAACTTCAATCATGATCCCAACTTCGACAGGCCCTCGCTGATTCGAAGCAAGAGACGCCGACTCTGACTCAACCTCGCGGATCAGCTCCTTGCCCTCGATCAACTCGTCGACACTCGAGACCATGGGGAGAACGATCTTCAAGTTGCCGTGGGCGCGGGCTCGAATAATGGCGCGCACCTGGGTCTTGAAAACGTCGGGGTGCTTGAGGCTGAGACGAATACCCCGCAAACCTAAAAAGTCGTCCCCGGTGATCGGTGAACCCGACCGATCATGCTCCCTGCCCATGTCGAGGGTTCGGACCAGGGCTGGCCGCTCTCCGGTCGCTTCCGCCAGGTTCTTGTAAATCAGAAACTGCTCTTCCTCATCGGCGACATGTTCCTTACTCATCAGATGAATAAACTCGGAACGAAACAAACCAATCCCCTCGGCACCCAAGCGCAGTGCAGTGGGAACTTCGCTGTCCATCTCGGTGTTGCCATAGACCGAGACGCCGCGTCCGTCGGAAGTCGCGCAGGGGGAGGTGTCACCCTTGAGGATGAGCGTCTGTCTGCGCTCTGCCTCTCGACGAACTTCGAAGTCGCGCTTCTCACTCGGCGAGGGGTGGACATAGGCTACACCTTCTGTTCCATCCAGGAGGAGGGAATCGCCCGTACGAATCACCTGCTCCAACCCTTCGATCCCGGAGACCACCGGTATCTGATAGAAGCGGGAAATTATGGTGACATGGGAAGTGCGCCCGCCTCGGGTAGAAAGCAGCCCTTTGACTTTCCCAAGCGGAAAGTCGGAGAGATTGGACAAACTTATCTCGCTCGCGACCAGGATCAGATCCTCAGGCAGATCCTCTTCCCGCCTTGCATCCAGCTCCACCAGGTTGGCCAGGACGCGATCGGCTACCTCATCCAGATCGGAACCCCGTTCACGAAAGAAGGGGTCATGGAGAGAGCGGTAGACGGCGAGCCAATCCTCGGCCACTTCACGCACCGCTCTCTCCGGACTTTCCTGGAGACTGCGAATCTTCTCCTCTACCCGGTCGACGAATTGACGGTCTTCCAGGATCAGAAGGTGAGCATCGATGACGTTGGCATGCTCTTGCCCGATCTGTTCCACAAAGCGACGTTTGATGCGGCTCAGCTGTTCCTTGGAACTTGCCAGGGCCTGTCTCAACCGGAGCAGTTCAGCTGGAATGTCGGTTGCAGGAATGTGAAGTCGGTAAAAGGTAGGACCCTTCTGCTCCACCCTGTAGGCGGTCCCGATGGCCACGCCGGCTGAAAGCCCGATCCCCGCCAATTCCTTTGAGGGCATTTCTCTCACTTGCTACTCTCCAAACCTGCCTTTTACCAGATCCACGATTGTTTTCATCGCCTCTCGCTCATCCTTCCCATCTGCAGTAATCTCAATCTCGGTCCCTTGAGAAGCTGCCAGCAAAAGGATCCCCAGGATGCTCTTACCGTCCACGGCTCGCGACGGGTTCATGGTAGAGAGCTTGATATCGGCTTCGAACCGCGAAGCCAGCCGAACCAGTTTCGCGGCTGCGCGGGCGTGAAGCCCCAGCTCGTTTTCAATCCACACCACTCGTTGAATCACGCTCGAGAAACTCACTTGCCATCGAGATGTGGCTTTGGCCTTGATCCTTGACCTTCGTCGCCAACTCCGAGAGCGAATCCTGCTCTGTCTGAGTTGCTAGACGAACGATCATCGGAAGATTGACGCCGGTGACGATCTCCACCTTGTCCTTTTTCAACAGCGAGAGGGTGACGTTGGAAGGCGTTCCTCCAAACATATCCGTAAGAATGATCACCCCTTTTCCCATATCGACCGTCCGAACAGCCTCCTCTATATCTTTCTTCGACTGGTTGACGTCGTCATGCCAGCCAATAGACACCGAGGCAATATGGGAGATTTCCCCCACGATCATCTCGGCAGCCGCGACCAGCTCATGTCCCAATTGGCCGTGGGTCACGATCAAACCTCCGATCAATGGATGCTGACTCATGTCGTCCCTCCCTGGTCCACGAATTCCTTTTTCAACCTGCCCTCGAGACTCTCGATCGCCTCTCGAGCGGGGTTGTATCCCCTCTTCTTCAACATCTGGATTCTAACCGCGACTTCAACCAGGGTTGCGAGGTTTCGCCCAGGGGCGACCGGCATCGTAATCAAGGGAAGATCGACGTCGAGTGAACGGTGGCTTTTCTCTTCCAGCCCCAGGCGATCGTACTCTTCCTCTTTTCTCCAACGCTTGAGCTGGATCACGAGATCGATGGCCTTTTCTGGACTGAGGACGGACACTCCGAAGAGCTGTGTCAGGTTGATGATACCCAAACCTCTAAGCTCCATGTGAGGCTGAGCGTCTCTAGGGCCCGAACCCACCAGGGAGTCGGGACTGTACTTCTTGAGGATCACCAGATCATCGCTGATCAGACGATGTCCGCGCAGAATCAGGTCCAGGGCACATTCGCTCTTGCCGATCCCAGATTCACCCAGCAGAAGTACACCTACCCCAAAGAGTTCCATCATGACGCCGTGGACGGTACTGGTGGGTGCCAACAGTTCCTGAAGATGACTGGTGACTTTCGCGATGATCGTGGAACTCAACGCATCGGTTTGTAAGACCGGCACCTTGCTGAATTCGGCCTGTTCCAGAAGGGTGCTCGGAGGAGCAAGACCTGAAGTGATGATAATGCAGCAAAGCCTGTGAGAACTGATGCTCTTGACTGCCTCCTGGTGCCGAGCACGGTCTAGACCTTCCAGGTATTTGATTTCGGTGCGCCCGATCAGCTGCAGCCTTCCCTCCTGGAGGTATCCTGTGTACCCGGCGAAGGCCAGCCCCAGCTTCTGAATCCGAGGTGAGGTGATGCGGTTCTCGAGGCCCTCCCCACCGGCCAGCAGCCGAAGACCCGGTCTAGCACCAAACGAGGTGTGGAAATCCCGGACTGTCAAGCTGGGCGTGTCACTCGAAATTGAAGCCATCGGGTGAGTCGAAGAGGACGGCTCCAGACTCAGAGCACCTCTCGAAAGGCTAGAACTGGTTCGACGCCTTTCGTTCTCTCGAGCCTGGGACCTTCATTTGATCCCGGTACTTGGCAACGGTTCGGCGGGTGATCTGAATACCCTCGGTATTCAGCATTTTGGATATCCTTTGATCGGAGAAAGGCTTCTCTTGATTCTCCTGTTCAATGATCCGCTTGATCCTCTCCTTGACATGCACACTCGAGACATTCTCTCCATCGGCGCTCTCGACGCCTACCGAGAAGAACTTGCGCAGCTCGATAACTCCCTGAGGAGTGTAGGCATATTTGTTCGCCACGACGCGGCTAATCGTCGAGGGATGGACACCCAGCTCATCTGCGCCGTCTTTGATCAACAGGGGCTTCAAATAGATCGCTCCCTGGTCCAGGAACGTCCTCTGATGCTCGACGATCACGGCGCATACTCGATAGATGGTTCTCTGCCGCTGATCCACGCTCCGCAAAAGCTCGACTGCCGCCCGGAACCGTTCCCGGATGAAGCTTTTGGTCTCCTTCGTGACGGTATTCTCGTGCAGCAGATTACGATACGAGCGATTGAGCCTGAGCCGAGGCTGGCCATCGTCGTTCAGAGAAAACTGAAACTCCTGATCCACCTTGTAGAAGTGCACGTCGGGCCGGACGTAGACCGGCTCTCGCGAACCGTATTTCTGTCCCGGCCGGGGGGAAAGCGTTCTGATCACACTAAGGGCTTCGGAGAACTCCTCGGATCCACATCGGAGCAGCTTGATAACTTCCTTGTACTTCTTGCCTTGGATCAACTGAAGGTGGTCCCGGACAAGAGTCTCAACCAGGGAGTTCTCCAAGGTCAGGGCTCGCACCTGAATCAAAAGGCACTCCTGCAGGTCCTGACTGCCGACACCAACCGGATCCAATTCCTGAACCACTCGGAGCGCCTCTTCAACGACTGACAAGGGCGTCTGCAATGTCTCAGCGATTTCTTCCAGACTGAGCGTGAGATAGCCGTCTTCGTCTAGATTGCCAATAATGAAATAGGCGATTTCTTGCACTTCAGAAGGACTTCCTGAGAGATTCAATTGCCAGTTCAAATAGTCGGCCAGCGAGGTTGGTGAAGCCAGAAATTGGTCGAATGTGGGACGATCGTCCGGAGCCTCGAACTCACGCTTGGGCTGTCCATTGGAACCAAGATACTCGCCGAAAAAGTTCTCGTAGTCTTCGAAGTCCAGATCTTCGAAGCGGTCTTTTTCTTCCCCTTCTGCCTCCTGAGTCTTGGCGTCGACCTCGGTGCTTTCGGTGCTCTCCGAGGCTTCCTCCTCCAGCAGTGGATTCTCTTCAAGCTCCCGCTGAAGCAGGTCGGAAAGCTCCAATTGATTCAGCGTGAGGAGCTCGATCTTTTGAAGCAGAGACGGCGTCATGGAGAGACGCTGGCTGAGGTTGACACTCAACATGGGACGAAGGGAACCGCGTCTATTCATGATAGGTCTCGAAGGGATCGAGAGCTGCCCCTAGTATAGTCGGAAATCCTCACCGAGGTAAACCTTACGGACTTCCGCATCGGCTAGTAGAAGGTCCGGCGTCCCAGCCCGAAATATTTCACCTTCTTTAATAATGTAAGCCCGGTCGGTGATCTTCAGGGTCTCACGCACATTGTGATCGGTAATCAAGATACCGATATTCCTGGACTTCAGATCGGCTACGATTCGTTGGATGTCGAGTACGGCCAGGGGATCGATTCCGGCGAAGGGCTCGTCCAGAAGAATGAAGGCAGGTCTTATGACCAGGGCCCGAGCAATTTCGAGCCTTCTACGCTCTCCGCCCGACAGGGTGTAGGCAGGACTCCTCCTCAAGGATGCGATCCCGAACTCCTCCAGCAGTTCGCTGACCGTCTGGTCCGCCATCCCTGGTGCAAGATCCAGGGTTTCGGCGATGGCATAGAGATTGTCTTCGACCGAAAGCTTTCGAAAAACCGACGGATCCTGTGATAAATAACTGATTCCCTTCCTGGCACGAATGTACATCGGGAAATGCGTTATATCCTCGCCATTGAGATGGACCTCTCCACTGTCGGGAGCCGTCAGACCCACGATCATATAGAAAGTAGTCGTCTTTCCGGCACCGTTGGGCCCGAGCAGCCCTACAACTTCTCCGGCAGCAATGCTCAGGCTGAGATCGTCGACAACCCGACGCCCCCGGTAGGATTTCTGCAGATTTCGAGTGTCCAGGGAAACAGTGGATTCGGGCTGTGTCATGGTGCTGAAGAAGAGGTGGGACTCTCAATGGACAGCCTATCAGCACCCACGTAAAAAGTAAACTTGTGCCCGCTAAAATTGCCCTCCTTGGGATCTCGGATCTGAGCGTTCGAAAGCGGCAAGCCGTTTGCGGCCATATCACCCGTGAGCTCCAACCTCTGCTGCTCGAGATCATAGACCGCCTTCTCACCCTGCCCGTGACGCTGGCGTTCCCGCAAGCGCACGCCTCCTGAGGCAACTGCTTGCTGTAAGGCCTCTAGCGAGGAGGACGCGAAGTGAAGCTCGAGGAGCGGGGACTCTATCGATAGATCGTCGGTGGTCAAATGAACCCTTCCCTGGTAGCTTGCCCGACGATGAATACGGTCGTAGGAAAGGTGCTTCGAACTGATCTGGTACGTCGTCGGCTGAGAAGCGTTCTCATCTACCAGAACACTCTCGACCTCGTCTTCCACTTCCAGCATTCCTCCGCGCTGGTTGAATCGAATCAGGCGACCGCTGATGAGGTTCCGGTTCTGGACCAGACGGGGATGACCGGAATAGGTGAGCCAGCCTGTGTTCGGATCCAATTCGAGACGACCCGAGACCAGGGCTCCCGACTCTCTTGCGGCATTCTCGAAGACCGTGCTGACACGACCAACAGCGGTTATAGCGCCGGTGGCCCTGGAGATCTCGATTCGATCGGCTTTGGTGGTTGAATCGCCTACGCTCGAGTGGTCTGGATCCGCCCCGAAGTATCTGAGAATCGGCTGCTGCTGCCCCTGAACCTCTACCACCTGCGTCTGCTCCCGAAACGTCGCCCGCTCCGATTCCAGGCTCATGCTGCCCGAATCCGCCTTGTCCTCGTAATAGAAGTTCCCGGACTGGGCGACTTCGACGATGCGCCCTTCCTCGTACGCCAGATTCAGGTCATCGCTACTGCTGGACGATTCTTTCTGGGCCTCGCGCCTGCTCCAACCAACGCCTCCATGAGCAGCGACCTTTCTCAAACCACCCGGCTCGAACCATGCCTCCATCTCCGATGCCTGGAGCAGGCTCTCCTCATCCCTCCTACTCTGTTTCAATACCGCGTTCTTCTTGGCAACGATACGGTCCAATCCACC
The DNA here is from genome assembly GCA_965219005.1 of Acidobacteriota bacterium. Classification (GTDB taxonomy): domain Bacteria; phylum Acidobacteriota; class UBA6911; order RPQK01; family JAJDTT01; genus CAUZIZ01. The sequence continues at coordinate 3,889,872 of CBDCMS010000004.1, forward strand.
GTTGAGGTAAAAGACTTCGACCGAGTCTTCAGCGTCCAATCTACGCTCTTCCTCCGATCCCCTTAGTTCTACCGTAGTTTTCCCTGATGCCAGGGCGTGGTCGAGAGTTCCTTCAGCCTGAAACTCGACGATCAGTCGCTCGGAGCTTACGCGCTCTTCCATCCCAGCGTCTGGGCTGCGGAAGAGCGAGACGTTCCCCGCCAGATCAAGCTGTCTCTGCTTCTGGCCAAGTGGCTTGAGGATAAAGACATCGGCTCGTGACTCTTCGATACCCAGGGCCGAGGAGCTGAAGCGTACCTTTCGGTATGCGGTCAGCTGTTCGAATCCGGATCCTGTCAGCGGCCCTTGCCCTGCTGAAGGGAGAACTTCGATCCGATCCCCTTCCAGATGATGCGACGCTTCGTTATAGGTCGCCCTACGGACACCGACACCACCGGCTGCCGCCCGGCTACCCAGAACGCGAAAACGCTTCAGCCTTCCGGAATCGGTGTCGAAAAAAGCGTGGATCCGATCTCCGGAAAACTCCTGTCCTGGACGAACGGTCAAAGACGCCCGCCCCGAGGCGAGCACTTTATCGATTCCCTCTTCCTGGGTGAGATAGATCAGGATCCGCTGCGCCAGCAACAGCCGATCCCCTTCTCGAACGCTGGCATTTCCCGAGCAGTCCATGAGTTGGTTAGCCACATCGTAGTGAACCCGATCTGAAAGCATCACAACCTGCCCAGCGCCCTGAGGAACGGTGAGCCGGAACTGATCCTCGATCCGGACTGCCTTTTTTGGGATCTGATAGAGCAAGGATCTCCCCTCGCCCGAGACCATTCTGCGTCGGATTCGAAAACCCTCATCTATGGCGACGGTTTCTCTTGCCAGGTTGGCTCGGACGCGATTGGAAAGAATCTCGGTGCCATCGACCAGAAGGATTCTCACGTCGCCCAAGATGTCCACTTGCCGCTCTTGAATCTTGTAGGTGGCCTCTCTACCCGAAACACTCTCGGCCGGCTGTCCCGTTTCGTCATAGTGGGTTAGCCGAATCTCGCTCAACTGGTGAAGCCCCCCTAGGGTCTCGGTGCTCATTTGCGCCCGAACCTTGAAAAGAGGACGACCCTCCTTGTGCTCGGTGTACTCAAACTGGGTAGTCCGCTGCTTGATCTCAGAGGAGAGGAATTGCTCTTCGCGAACCGGAGTGGGTAGCTCCCTCCGAGAGAGGAAGTTCCAGGTGATAGCGGTGATTCCCAACAGTAGCAGAGCGACTAGCGCAACCCTCAAGGCTTTCAGGACGATAGAGTACATCCGATGTCACTTCCTACGGCAGATTGCCGATGCTGAAACTCTTGGATACTCCAAGAGAGTACGTCGCCGGACGCCTGGGCCGCAAGGATCGAGCAGGACGCATGAGACACGATAAGGGAGTGGAAGGGTGGATACGGAGAAGCCCAGAAGCTACGGGACTCGCCGGCAGGTCTCTATGTCTGGCCAGGAGTAGTGGGCGGGCACACGCGCAGGTCCTGGATCGTGAGAAGCAGTTTCTCCGCGCCCCGATAAGTGTCCCGGCTAAGAACATAGGCCAGGTCAACCCGCGATCCGTGGTTGATCCTCTCGGCTACCTGACCATTCTTCCACCAAATCGCATCCAATCCAGACCTGTCACCTTGGACCCGCAGTTTCAAATGCTTGTCCTTCAAAACCCTTGGACCAGCAACAACGTCCACTTCCTCAGATGCAAAGATCGGGACAGGGTTGCCCAGGCCAAACGGTTCCAGCTGCTGAATCTCACGAAGAAGCGATAGGGAGAGGTCTTCGACAGGCAAGACCGAATCGATCTGAATGGAGGGCTTCAGCTCTTCAGGACTCAATTTCGAGGAGGCATAGGTCCGCAGTCGCTGGGAGAGTTCGGACAATCGCTCCTCTTGGCTGGCCTCCTTGTCCAAAGAACAGCCCACCGCTTGGGCGTGGCCACCGTATCGAGTCAGGAGGTCCCGACAATGGTCCAATGCCTGAAGCAAGTGAAAGCCGGGAATGCTGCGTCCGGATCCCTGAGAATCAGATTCACCGACCGAGAGCACCAGCACAGGGCGATAAAAGCGTTCGACCATCCTGGAGGCGACGATGCCGATCACGCCCCGGTGCCAGTCCCTTCCTTCAATGACCAGAAAGTCGTGCTGGAACGACCCCGGAGTGGTGGCTATGCGCTCTTCAATCTCGTCCAGGATCCCCTGCTCCTCGATTCGACGCTGCGCGTTCTTCTGATTCATTTCGTCGACGATCGCGTGAGCGCGAGCAGGATCGGCCACCGAGAACAGCTCCACCACCTCGGGTCCACCACCCATGCGGGTGACGGCATTGATGCGTGGCGCAATCTTGAAGCTCACATCCGTCAGGTCGACCTCACCGTTGATCCCAGCCCCCGAGAGGAGAGCCTGAAGACCGAGGTTGCGAGGCTGAGCCAGACCCTCTAGACCGAACTTGACCAAAATCCGGTTCTCGCCTGTCAAGGGAACCATATCCGCTACAGTGCCGATCGCCGCTACCTTCAAGAAGTGTGGGGTCAGCCGAGATCGACCGGCACGATCGAAGAGGGCCTGGATCAATTTAAAGACAACCCCTGCGGCGGCCAGGTTCTTGTCCGGATAGCCACAGTCCTCCCGTTGTGGATTCAGGATCGCGTAAGCATCGGGCAGGCTCTCATCGGGCAGATGGTGATCTGTAACGATGAAGTCCAAACCCAATTCGCGAGCACGGGTGCAGGGTTCGAAGGCTCGGATTCCACTGTCCACACTGATCGCCAGCTGGCAACCCTCAGCCTGATAACGTTCCAACACTTCCTGGCGGATACCGTAGCCCTCTTCGAGGCGCTTGGGGAGATAAAAGTCAACCGAAGCACCCAGCATTTCGAGGGCTCTCTTCAAACTAACCGTCGCGGTGATCCCGTCCACGTCGTAGTCCCCATAGATCAGGATCTTCTGGTTCTCCCGTATCGCGGTTTGAAGACGATCGACCACCCGTCCCATATCCTTCATGAGGAAGGGATCGTGTAAGTCGTCCAGGCTGGGGTTCAGGAAGTGGGAGGCCGAATCGGGATCGAGAAAACCCCGATGGTGAAGAAGTCGCGCGACCAAGGGTGAGACGCTCAGTTCCAGGGCCAATTGTTGGATCTGCTCCTCGACCCCGTTGCGAACCGTCCACTGGAACTTCACCGTTCGATGTTAACAACTTTCTCTGACCGAAACTTGAAGAAGAGAGGTCACAAGTCGCAGGTCGCAGGTCGCACGTCTCTCCTCCCCGGAGAGTGGCGCACACTGCTCTTGGAAATCCGTCCTGGTGATACAATCCCCCAGCCATGAGACCTCGTCTGACCCTACTCCTCCTTCTCCTGATTCTCACCTCGATCACGCTTACGGCTACTGAGTTCTGGCTGCGCTCCAGCTATCTGGGAAGGGCAACCGAGAGTCGCGACCACGCCGAGGAGACCTCGTATCTGCCAGCCAGATTGAAGGCGAACTACCAGGGCACAATGTGGGGTGTTCCGTTCAAGACAAACCGACATGGCTTCAGAGGCGAAGAAGACTTCGACTACAAACCAGACACGCAGGAAGTCCGTATTCTATCGCTGGGGGATTCCATCGGATTCGGCCTGGGAATCCCAGCCGCAGAACACTACGGGAAGGTCCTGGAGCGAGGACTGGCCAGCTGGAACCAGAAGCTTCGGTTTCACGTCGTCAATGCGGCTGGGCAGGGCTTCAGTCCCTCCGGTTACAGCGTCTACCTGCGTCGTGAGGGCCTCCGTTTCGATCCTAGTTTGGTGATTGCCGAGATTGAACTTTGCAACGACGTGAGCGATGAGGCCTTCTTGCGCTGGGAATCGACACCGGATCAACCCAACCTGCCCACAGCCGTGAGGGGCGGGCGCTACGTCATCGGCTGGGACGGTAATCTGCTGGGAACCTGTTCGCTGGGACCCTATGCATTTGAGAAGACCTACCACTAGTGTCCAAACGTTGTTCTATCGCACAACTCTAAGTTACTGGTAAGAATTGTTTTAACATCGAAATCCAATTTTTTCGATACTTTTTGATATGAAACTGTGGCAGGTGCCGACCCGGTTCTCCAATCCTGTGGCCTGCAAGCCGATAGGATGCCTAGATGGATATGCGCAGAACCGTCTTTGCCCAGCTGATGGATTGCGTCCCCAGGTATCAATTTCAACTCTGTGCTCAACGCTACCGAGGAGATTACAAGATAAAAGACTTCTCCTGCTGGAAGCAGTGGCTGTGTATGGTCTTCGCCCAGCTGACCTATCGCGAGAGTCTGCGGGATATCGAAGCCACGCTAGGTTCGGTTGCAGGCAGACTCTACCACATGGGAATTCGAGGCCGCGTGGCCCGCAGCTCTTTGGCCCATACCAACGAGAATCGGGATTGGCGCATTTATGCCGATTTCGCTCAAGTCTTGATCCAAGAGGCACGGACTTTGTACGCAGGCGAGCCCTTTGCCGTGGAACTGGAAAAAACGGTCTACGCGCTCGATTCCACCACCATCGATCTGTGTCTTTCGGTGTTCCCTTGGGCCCGCTTCCGCAAACGCAAAGGAGCCATCAAACTGCATACTTTGCTCGACTTACGTGGCAACATCCCCACCTTTGTCGAGGTCACCGAGGGGCGGGTTCACGACGTCAATATCCTCGACTATCTGCTGGTCCAACCCGGCTCCATTTACATCCTGGATCGCGGCTATCTCGATTTCGCACGTCTTTATCGGCTGCACCAGAGTTCCGGTTTCTTCATCATTCGTGCCCACCAGCGCCTGAATTTCCGCCGTCTGTACTCCCATCGTGTCGACAAGAGCATCGGGCTAAGAAGCGATCAAACCGGGGTCCTGAGCGGCCGTTACACGGCCAACAAGTACCCCGACAAACTCCGACGAGTCCGCTACTACGACGCCGAGACCCAAAAACACTTGGTCTTCTTGAGCAACAACTTTTCCCTGACTGCCCTCACTGTCGCCCAGCTGTACCGTTGCCGCTGGCGCGTGGAACTTTTCTTCAAATGGATCAAGCAACACCTGCGCATCAAAGCCTTCTATGGGACTTCTCCGAACGCCGTCAAAACTCAGATCTGGATCGCCATCTCCGTGTATATCCTCGTTGCCATCCTGAAAAAACGCCTGAAACCTTCAAATGGATCAAGCAACACCTGCGCATCAAAGCCTTCTATGGGACTTCTCCGAACGCCGTCAAAACTCAGATCTGGATCGCCATCTCCGTGTATATCCTCGTTGCCATCCTGAAAAAACGCCTGAAATTGGAGCTGAGCCTCTACACAACTCTACAGATTCTCAGCCTGACTGTTTTCGAGAAAACCCCATTAATTCAAGTACTTACCAGCTTCGATTACAGGAATCACCAGGGAGGTTCATGTAACCAGTTGAATCTATTTGACTTATGATTGGACACTAGTGAAGACCTACACCTATACGGTTCTGCTGCGCCGGGTTCTGAATCTTCTCTACCGAATCGATCCCACAGAGCCCTTTCACAGCACCGTCGGTGTCACCTACTACATTCTGGGTTTCGAAAGATATCTGCTCGACCAGGAGCGGATCGAAGCGGGATCGAACCGCCTCTTCCGGGCGATCCGAGGAATGAAAGAGGTCCTGGCAGAGCAGGACATCCCCTTCTTGCTGTTGGTCCTACCCTCGCGGTTCGTGTTCGAGGGTCATGCACCTCAGCATTCCAGCTTCGCCCGTGGACTGGTCGAACGGACGTTACAGTGGGCAAAGTCCAGTGAGATTCCCCACCTGGACTGCAGCGAGATTCTTGGCCAGGGGGGAGGGAGCAGCCTCTACTTCGACTTCGCTCATCTCACCGCAGAGGGCAATCGGGTCCTGGGTCAGGCTCTTTACGCTGAGGTTCTGCATCGATTTCCACAACTAGGGAATTCGAGTCGGGGATTGCGGAAAGATTCGGATTCCCGGTCTCCAGTCCGGCAAGCGTCGAGCCAACCGCCCGAAAGAAAAAGAATTTCGCCCTGAAGGCCGACGCCACGGTTTTTGGACAATGGCCTGGAGGATTCCCTATCCAACTCTAAATCAATGGGTTACGTCCTTTTTCCATCCAAACCTACAAATCAGGTTTCAGCTTAGTCGCGGCGAAGGCCTTCGATCTCGTCGGCGGGACGAATTGCCGAGTTCATGGCCCAGGCGGGATAGTAGTCATAGACCTCGGCGCCGGTGTGAGGTATCCCCAGGGGCTGAGGTGGCAGTCGAAAGGGAGCTGGCATGCTGTCCATATCCGTGAGAACCAGCCGAAGACCCAGTGAACGCATCGTTCGGACGGAGGGGACGTTCCAGGGGGCGGACACAGCCAGGATCAGGCCTCCCTGTTTTAGAATCCATTCTCCAGCTGCGCTGACCACGGCACGGCCAAGCCCCTGGCTCTTGGCATGGGGAGCCACATCGACTGCAATCTCAAAGACCAGGTCACCCCGCAATCGAGTGATTGCCAAAGCCACCAAGCGATTCTCTTCAAAGATGGCGTGAGCCGCGGCAGCCTGCTGAAGGGGACAGTGCCAGAAGATGGCCGAGTCCACGGTTGTTGCCAGATCCTCTCTCGCGAGCTGGACCGGACGAGTGTCACCCGCAGGAATGAAGGAGTCACCATCAGCCGCCAGGTACCAGCTGGGACCGAAGACCGCCGTTCCTCGAGGAAGAGTCACGCGAGCAAGTTCATAGGCTCCGAACACGGTGAAGATCTCATCGAGCGACAGGGTACTGACCACACTCCGCACCTGCTCCAGCCATTCCTCGGAGACCGTAACCATGCCCTGCCCCTCGATCCGAACGGCCCAAAGAGGCCTATCTCCCTCGGATCGAGGCTCAGTCGTCAGAACCGCTGCCGAGGGTCGGCCCAGCCGATCGATGGAGGCGCCCAACTCGCCTTCGAGCCAGGGTTGAATCCTCTTCAAAAGACGATGATTTTTCATGGGGGCCTCCATTGGGTCGACGGCTTGGACCAGTCTTCAAAAGATCTCTCTGGATACTCTATTTCGTCATCCCATCAGCTTGCAAACGCTGAAGACCTGAAGGCCACCATGGGTGTTGGCCCGGCTGGGAATGTCTTCGACCCGACATGCCTGCTTCTGCGCTCGCGGTTGCCGACCTGCCCCAATCTTTGTAGTCTTGTTGCCGGGCCGGCTGTCCCACCTAGGGACACGCCTGAGGTAGATACGGGCATAACTGCGGCTATCGAGAGGGAATCGACGATGAAACCGCGTTCGGACCGCGTGGCTTCGAGAGCCTTCTGGGGAAGTCAGGTGCTGGTTCTTATCATCGTGCTGGGCAGCTCCGCCATACTCGGCCAGGGGCCAATCCTGGGTGAGCAACCTCAGATAGTCGAGGACGTCTACCTGCCCAAGGTGGAGGGAGTCGAGGTCGAGACCTGGGTGGACAACCTGCGCATCCCCTGGGCTCTGCTGTTCCTACCCAACGGTGATGCTCTGGTAAGCGAGCGCCCGGGAAGGATCCTGCGTATTCCCGAGGGCGAATCCGAGCCGGTCACCTATCTGGAGATCGACGCGCACCATGATGGAGACAGCGGCTTGATGGGGATGGCACTCCACCCCGATTTCGAACGCCACCCGTATGTCTACATCATGTACAGCTATAGTGAAGACGGTCGTCAGCAGGCAAGAGTCCAACGCCTGAAGCATCTGGGCGCGCACGCGACTCTCGACCAGGTCGTTCTAGATGGCCTTTCGGCCCTTCGCTATCATATCGGTGGTCGTATCGCCTTTGGTCCGGACGGCATGCTCTACATCGGGACCGGGGATGTAGGACGCCCCCCTGTTTCACAGGACCTGCAGTCATTGGACGGGAAGATTCTCCGACTCCGGCCGGATGGGCAGATTCCCGAGGACAATCCCTTCCCCGACTCTCCCGTCTTCTCCTATGGACATCGGGTGGTTCAAGGGCTGACCTGGGATCCGGAGACCGGTGTGTTCTTCAACTCCGAGCACGGGCCCTCCGGCGCTGAAGTGGAGGGAAGGGCGAGACATCGTGATGAGATCAACAGTGTTGTAGCCGGAAGGAACTACGGGTGGCCCAAGGTCGTTGGGGCTCCCGGCCTTTCGGAGTTCGAGGATCCGATCGTCATGTGGAAGAACAAATCGGTTCCGCCAGGTGGCATGACTTTCTATAGAGGAGATCTCTTCGTCGCGACCCTGGCAAGCCAGGCCCTGGTTCGCATCCGCTTTGGCAGGGACTACGAAGTTCGGCGGATTGAGCGTTGGTTCGCCCTCACACCCAGGGCAGGAATCTACGGTCGACTCCGAGACGTAACGGTGGGTCCAAACGGACACCTCTATGTCTGTACGAGCAACACGGACGGGCGTGCGGACTTAAGGCCCAACGACGATAAGATCCTGAGAATCAAGTTCGACCTGAATTGAGCGATTCTGGCGGATGAGGACCTTACTTCACCGCTCCGGATTCCAGATCCCTGGCTGCCTGGCTGAGAGCACTCAGATCTCCGGTCTCGAGATCTACAGACCAGACCAGGTGGAGTACGGGTCCACCGGAAGAGTCGGAGGCCAGAAGATCAACCCAGAACACGGGGGCACTGTTCTTCACTGCCCTCCACTCTACAAATTTGTACTGGGGATGCTTACCCTCCCTCAACTCACGTACGACCCGCGATTTCTTGGAGAGTAGGTCATAGGCTGCGATACTTTCCTTGGTCTTCTCCAGGATGACCTCAGGCTTCTTGTCTTCGAGCGACGAGGCCTCTCCCCCTTCTCCTTCGGCGTAGAGAACTCCCGAGGTTTGATCTCCTGCGGGAACCAACACAGGTGGCGCGTGGACGGCAACCTCTCTCTCGATAACTCTTGGGGGTGGCGGAGGGAGCCGAAAGATCTCTGAGCTCGAGGCGCTGGCCGTCCATTCGGCCCACTGTTCATGGACATTCGTGATCACGCCCTTCCTGATAGAAGAAAGGCTCAACAATATGATCACGGCAAGGAGGACGGTGAACGTCAGCAGTGTATAGCAGCTCTTGGCCAGGACGGATGCTCCCCCGGCCTTACCGCGAGAATCTCCGGTGCCGCCGATCTCCCGAACAACCTGAGCTTGCGTCTTCAGATCGGCAGGCGAAGCCGCCGGCTGCTGTGTCTCAACATTCTCGCTACCAGCCTGGCTATCCTTCTTTGCTGATTCGTCCATCTCCCCCATCCATCGCCAGCCTTTCCAGCTTGCCCTTCGCCTGACTTCTCTGCTTCAAAAACGTCTCAATGAAGGCATCGATCTCACCGTTCAATACCGAGTCTACATCACCTGCCTCCTGCTTGGTTCGATGGTCCTTTACCAATTGGTAGGGTTGTAAGGTATAGGAACGAATCTGGTTGCCCCAACCAATTTCGGGCTTGGCATCTTCCTGCGCGTCGAGTTCTTTCCGCTTCTTCTCCATCTCGAACTCATAGAGCTTCGACCTCAGGATCTTCAGGCAGGTGGCTTTGTTGCGGTGTTGCGAGCGCTCGTTCTGGCACTGCACCACGATCCCGGTAGGCAGGTGGGTGATCCGCACCGCGGAATCGGTTACGTTCACGTGCTGTCCTCCGGCACCCGAAGATCGATAGGTATCAATCTTCAGATCTTTTTCGTCGATCACTACGTTGACGTCATCGTCTAACTCGGGCGTCACAAAGACAGAGGCGAACGAGGTGTGCCGTCTGGCCGCAGAATCGAACGGCGAGATCCGGACCAGCCGATGCACACCGATTTCGGCTGAAAGATACCCGTATCCAAACTCACCCTCGACCAGGAATGTCACCGATTTCACACCGGCTTCGTCGCCTTCCTGAAAATCTGTGATTTCAGTCTTGTAATCATGTTTCTCCGCCCATCTCAAATACATGCGGAGAAGCATCTCTGCCCAATCCTGGCTTTCGGTCCCGCCGGCTCCGGGATGAATCGTCACGATCGCATTGTTGGCATCGTGTGCACCGGCTAGAAGGGTGCTGATTTCAGTCTTGGCAACGCGAGTCTCGAGCGTCGAAATCTCCTCTGACAGGTCGTCCAGGACTTCTTCTCCCTCTTGGTGAAGCTGTATCAGAGCTTCCACATCCTGGAGAGCGCTTCTGCACTCTTCGGCCAGAGTCAGAGTGTTCTGCAAGCGGCTTCTGCGGCGGAGAACTTGCCGGGATTCCTCAGACTTGCCCCAGAAATCGGGGTCCGAGAGGACCTTTTCGATTTGTTCCAGCTCGGTCGTCTTGGCATCGACGTCAAAGATACCCCCAGAGATGCCCTATCTTCTCCTTCAGCTCCTTGTAGCGTTCCTGGAAGTCTTCCACAACCTATCTCCTCCGACTCCTACTCCCTCGCCTGAAGGCCGCGACACCCGTCACCAGCGCCACTACGACCAGAGATATATTAAGCCATTCACCCACCCGGGAGTAAATCGAGCGGTAGGAACAGGCGCTGACTTCGGCGACCAAGATGCCTTCCTTGAACAATCCAAGCTCCTGCTGGATACCACCCAAAGTGTCGATTACGGCCGAGTATCCACTGTTTGCACATCGCAGAATCGGCTTGCGATTCTCTACTGCCCGGAAAGCACCGAACTCCAGATGCTGTCTGGGTGCAGCGCTGCGACCATACCAGGCATCATTCGTAATATTGACGAGGATTTGAGCTCCTTTTCGCACGAATTCCCGAGCCGATTCTGGAAAGATGCCCTCGAAACAGATCGAAGTCCCGAAGGAGACTCCACCGACTTCGCCCACCACAGGAGTGGTTCCAGCCGAGAAGCTCGCTACCTCTTGGACCAGGGGTTGGACGAAACTCAACCATTCCGCGAGAGGTACATATTCCCCAAAAGGCACCAGATGCATCTTGTGGTAGCGATAGGCAGGTTGTTCACCAGGGCCGATCAAGAATGCCCCGTTGTAGTAACGGGTATTCGACTCGGTTTCCACCGAGGTGCTGTTCAGGAGCAACGGGACACCTGAAGTCCGGACCTGCCGCTGCCAGAAGGTTCGGAAATAGAAATCTGTGTCGTAGAAGTACGGATTGGGAGCCTCCGGAAACACGACCCAGGCGGCACCATCCGCAACGGCCTGCCGGTAGTACTGGGGCAACACCTCGAAGTACTTCTTGGCGTAGTGTTCAAGGGGTGCTGAAAGGGAGATATTGGGCTGCACCAGGGCAACTCTGATCGATCTTTCTGGAGAGACCTGCCAGAGGAGCTGCCAGACTTCGACTCGATTCCAGCCATAGAGGTTTGCTCCCAAGAAAAGAAGAGTAAAGATCGAAGGCAGGACCCAGGTCCGGTAGCTTCGAAAGCAAAGAAGAGCCAACAGAGCACAGTTGCCAAAAACGACTATAAACGAGATGAGGTAGACGCCGCTGACATCAGCCAGCTGCCGCATCCACTCATAGGGGTATTGCGAATGCCCCAGCAAGGCCCAGGGAAAGCCACCCACCGCATAGTAGTTTCTGAGAAGCTCGGAAAGCACCCAGAACCCTGGAGCGGACCAGAGGGCCGCCGCCCTCGAACGGGTGGAAACTGCATGAGTCAAGACCGAAAAAGGGAGAAGAAAAAAACAGAGCATCAGCAGCATCAAGAGGAAAATCGGGATTGAGACCCCCCAACTGAGCCCTCCATAGCCAATCAGAACCTTCGGAATCCAGTAGAGCACACCGCCGAAATAGACCGATCCCAAGACGAAGTTTCCGGCAACGACGGCTTTCCAAGATCGCTTCTGGGTGAGGAAATAGAGGTACGGTGTCAGTCCCACCCAAGACAGGAAAAAGAAGGAGTGATCCGGAAAGGCGAGCCACAGAGCGATGCCTGAGATTAGAGGAAGTATCGCGAACGAAAGCATGAGTGCTCAGCGGATCAGGGGGAGGGCGAAGGGGTGATGCTGTTTATAAAATTCGGGAAGCCCGCAGCATCCAATCGACTCTTGAGCTGGGAGGCCTCTTCCCTGGTGGCAAAGTCACCGGCATAAACACGATGAAGGGGGCGGCCAGATCCGGGCTTTTGAAGACGGCCCGAAAAGCCCGCGCCCTCCAACTTCTTTAGTAGCCTTCGGGCATCCTTTTCCTTGCTGAGGGCTCCAAGTTGAATGGTATAGCGCGGCCCAATCGGCTCCTTCGCAGCTGAGGGGGTTGCTCTGGCTACCGAGACTGTCTCCTCCCTTCCTTCAGAAGCCCTGTCCCCTGAGCCAGCATTCGAAACAGGTTCCTGCACCGCCGCCTGGGCCACAGTCTCACGCTGAGGGGAGGGCAGAGTAAGCTCTTCATAGAATTCCAGGTCTGGTTTGACATCGGGAACCGGCGGTGGTGACTCCGAAAGACTTTGCAGGGGGGGGGCTGCCTCCTGGAAATAGGCCTTGCCAAAAAAGAGGCCGAGTCCGAAGAAGAACCAAATGACGACCACCGCGATGCTGTAGAGGGCAAACGACTGGGGCGCACTAAGTTTCAGGCTCACTCTTCGATTGATCCTCCACTCTCTTCATTCCCTCGAGGAAGGGTTTGAACAAGTCCACCGGTATGGGGAACACAATGGTGGAGTTTTGCTCTACTCCAATCTCAGTCAGCGTTGAGAGGTATCTCAACTGGAACGCCACGGGCTCTTCAGCCAACGTCTTCCCCGCATCCCTGAGGCGTTCGGCCGCCTGGAATTCTCCCTCTGCATGGATGATCTTGGCTCGCCGCTCGCGCTCTGCCTCTGCCTGGCGCGCCATGGCCCGTTGCATTTCAGTAGGCAAGTCGACGGTCTTAATCTCGACCATGGTCACCTTGATACCCCAAGGGTCGGTGCTCTGATCTAGAATTGTCTGAAGTCTTTCGTTGAGTTCCTCCCTCTTACTCAGGAGGTCGTCTAGCTCTACCTGTCCCAGAACCGATCTCAAGGTGGTCTGAGACAGCTGCGAAGTCGCGTAGAGAAAATTCTCGACTGAGACCACCGCGGAATTCGGTTCGACGACGCGAAAATAAACGATGGCGTTGACCTTGACGGACACATTGTCCCTCGTAATGACATCCTGGGAAGGCACATCCATCGTCACCAGCCGTAAGCTAATGCGCTCCATCCGATCAATTGGCCAGAACACCAGAATCAGCCCCGGCCCCTTGGACTCCGGCAACAGACGTCCGAGACGGAAAATAACACCGCGCTCATATTCCCTCAGTACATTCACCACCGAAAGCAAATAGAGAACGAGAATCCCCACAAGCACCAGATAAGAACTAATCATGAAAACCTCCCGTTAGGAGCCGGAGCAGCCTTTAGGTACCACTACTACTACTTGGCCCCGGAGCAGCACTTGATTCAGTCTGCGTCAAAGATACACCTGAACCATGGTATGGCTCAACGGCTATGACCAGGCTGCTCAATCTGACTATTCTGACCCGGCTCCCGGTTGGAATGGGAACCTCCGACACTGCCTGCCACCTCTCTCCCAGAACGAAGACCTGTCCCCCGTCCTGGTCGATGTCGCTCCGCGCGACCCCAATGAGTCCAACCATACCTGACTCTCCCGTAGTAACTCTCGAAAAGTGGGACTTGACCACCAGGCGCAGCAGAAACATGAAAATCAGCCCGAAAGGGATGGCCACGAACAGGGCAAGTTCCAGACCGATACGCAATTCCGGGTAGGGAGCGTCAATCAGAAAGAGAATCCCCAGGATCATCGAAACAACTCCTCCCATTCCAAGAATGCCAAACCCCTGAATTTTCACCTCGGCGATAAACAGACCCAATGCCAGAAGAATCAGTAGGACTCCGATCAGGTTGACGGGGAGAAGCGAGAATCCCAACAAAGCAAGGAGGAGAGAGATCGCTCCCAGGACTCCGGGCAGAATCAGTCCCGGATGCGAAAACTCCAGATAGAGACCCAAAGCACCCATCACGCCTAACACCAAGGAGAAGTTGGGGTCGGCAATCTTAGAGAGAATACGCTGCCGCAAAGTCATTTCGAGCAAGCGGAGCTGATGGCCCTCGACTCGCAGGACCTGCGTCTCACCCGAAAAACGAGTAATTTCTCTGCCCTCTAGCTGTTCCAACAGCTGATCCTCGCTGGAAGCGATCAGATCGATCAGCTTGCCTTCCAAGGCTTCCTGGGCAGTATAGGATTCGCTATCGATCACGCCCTTCTCAGCCAGTTCATAGTTCCGGTTTCTCACGTCTACAATGGCCCTCAGATTCGCCAAGGCGTCGTTCTTTACCTTTTCCAGCATGACCTTGTTTTCCATTCCGAAAGGGAAAACCGGGTGGGCGGCGCCGGTGTTGGTGCCAGGAGCCATGACAGCGACGTCGGCCGAAAGCAGGATGAAGAAACCCGCTGAGGCAGCATGGGTACCCTGTGGTTCCACGTAGCAAACGATAGGCACCTCGGAATTCAGGATGGTTTGGATGATCTCCTGCATCGAGATGCCGAGTCCGCCTGGAGTAGAAAGACTAATCAGCAGGAACTCCGCATCCCGGTCTTCCGCCTCGCGAACCGCAGAAGTAATAAACTCCGAGGTGATGGGATCGATGACCCCATCGATCTGGACCTTCAGGACCTCACCGTGCAGGGGACAAGCCGTGAGCAAGAGCAGCAGGAACGCCCTTTTCATTGGAACTCCATGTTACACCATGTGCCGACCCGTCGTGGGCCGCTATAATAAGCGACGATGCTAAAGGTCATCCTGTTCGCTTCCCTGAGGGATCTGGTGGGGTCCTCTGAAATCGAGTTGGATCTCACCGCCGAGGCAACTACGGTCCGTGATGTCTTCAATACGTTGGAGGGGCAGTTCCCTGGGTTGAAGCGCTACGAGTCCAGCCTGTTGATAGCCGTCAATCAGGAATATACAGGGTGGGAACGGTCCGTCACCTCAGGCGATGAAATTGCGTTCTTTCCCCCTGTGAGCGGAGGTAGGTCATGATAAGGATTGTCGACAGCCCAATCGACCGGAACGCGGTGATTGAGGGAGCCAGGTCGTCGAAGGCAGGGGCGATCGTTACCTTTGACGGGGTCGTCCGGAACCACGCCCGCGGCAAGAGGGTGACTCACCTCTTCTATGAAGCCTACCCAGAGATGGCAGAGAAGGAGATGGAGAAGATTCGTGCAGAAACCATAAAGCGGTGGTCGCTCGAGGGGATGGCCATGGCGCATCGGACAGGCAGACTGGAGATTGGCGACAGCAGTGTCTTCATCGCGATCTCATCCGCCCACAGGGCGGAAGCATTCGAGGCCTGTCGCTTCGCTATTGATTCCCTGAAAACGACGGTCCCGATCTGGAAGAAGGAGCACTATGAAGACGGCGAGATCTGGGTTGAGGGATACGGCGCATGAAAGCAGTCGTCGTGACAATCAGTGACGGCTGCTACCACGGCCAACGAGAGGACCTCTCTGGTGAGGCATTGTCAGAATTGCTGACGCAACACGGCTGGTCGGTGGACTCTCGGCGAATCGTGCCAGACGAGATAGACAGGATCAGAGCACAGATCGTCGAACTCAGTGATCAGACTCTCAACCTGATCGTGACCACGGGAGGGACCGGGCTAGGTCCTCGAGATGTCACACCGGAGGCAATCCGTCCGGTGCTGGAAAAAGAGGCAGAAGGGCTGGCAGAGCTGATGCGCCTGCGCGGCCTCGAAAAGACGGACTTCGCGGCTCTCTCACGATCCCTGGCCGGCGTGAGAAAGGAAACACTCATCCTGGCTTTACCCGGCAGTCCCAAGGGAGCAACCGAGTCTCTCGCGGCGGTTCTGAAACTGCTCACACATGCCATCGATTTGATTCAGGGTCGCACCAAACATTGACTGCTGATGTACCTCCGCTAGAGCACGCGTCGGCAGGAACCTGATCCACTTGACATTCCCTCACTGCTTTGGTCTTCTGCTCACTTGCAGAAGCTAGATAATCTCTCGCCAAGCTGAAGGGACGCTGTAGGACGAGACGGTGCGAGCTTTCTTGCGAAGCCGTATGTGGACTCGCAAGACCCTGAAAATACGGACAGAACAAAATGGATGCCAACTCGCCTGACTCGCTAGACTACTGGACGGGCAAGCGGGTTCTGCTGAGCGGCGGAGGGGGATTTCTGGGCTCCTTCGTGGTTGCGAAGCTCCAGCAGCTTTGTCCCGCCCAGATTTTCGCGCCCAGCAGCCGGGACTACGACCTGCGCGAGACTGAGGCTGTGCGAAGCGTTCTCGCCGACACCCGGCCGGACATCGTTATTCACATGGCAGCGCGGGTTGGTGGAATCGGGGCAAACCAAGCCCATCCCGCCGAATTCTTCTATGACAACCTGCGTATGGGAGTAGAGTTCCTCCATGCTGCCTGGAAACACGGGGTCGAGAAGTTCGTCACGATCGGAACCGTATGTTCCTACCCCAAAATGACACCGGTCCCCTTCAGGGAGGAGGACCTCTGGAAGGGCTATCCGGAGGAGACCAACGCGCCCTACGGGCTGGCCAAGAAGATGCTCCTGGTCCAGTCCACTGCTTATCGCCAGCAGTACGGATTCAACTCCATTTTTCTTCTGCCTGCCAACCTCTATGGCCCTGGAGATAACTTCAACCCGGATTCTTCTCACGTGATTCCAGCCCTGATCCGAAGAGTGATCGAAGCCAAAGAGCAGGGGGAAAAGGAACTCGTAGTCTGGGGAACGGGCAATCCCACTCGAGAGTTTCTCTACGTCAGCGACGCCGCCGAGGGGATCTTGCTAGCCACAAAGGGATACAATGAAAACGAGCCAATCAATCTCGGCGTGGGTCTGGAGACCAGTATCCGCGACCTCGTGTCCCTGATTGTCCGACTCACAGGGTTCCAAGGATCTGTCCGTTGGGATCAGAGCAAGCCCGATGGCCAACCCCGAAGGAGCCTCGACACCAGTAAGGCTGAAAGACTCTTCGGTTTCAGGGCGACAGTTCCCTTCGAGGAAGGTCTACGCAACACTATTGAGTGGTTCGAGAAACACCGCAATCGGTAGATCAGACAGGGCCAGTCTCACACAACGTTACCCTTAGATCGGATCTCATGAAAAAAGCGCTTATCACAGGCATCACCGGCCAAGACGGTTCCTATCTAGCCGAGCTTCTCCTCTTCAAAGGCTACGAAGTGCACGGATTGATCCGGCGTGCGAGCACCTTCAACACCAGTCGCATTGATCATCTCTACAGCGACCCTCACAACGAAACGCGCCTCTTCCTTCACTACGGCGATATGGGCAGCACGGGAAGCCTCCAAAACCTCATCTACGAGATCGAGCCCCATGAAATCTATCATCTAGCAGCTCAGAGTCACGTCCGGGTCAGCTTCGACCTGCCGGACTACACGACCGACGTGACTGGCCTCGGCACCGTCCGCATTCTCGAGGCCGTTCGCCGCAGTGGAGTACCGGCTCGCTTCTATCAGGCTTCGTCCAGTGAGATGTTCGGGAGCGCTCCTTCTCCTCAGGACGAGACCACACCCTTTCAGCCACAGAGTCCCTACGCCACGGCCAAGCTCTTCGGTTACTGGGCTTCGAGAAACTACCGGCAGGCCTATCAGATTTTCGCCTGCAACGGCATTCTGTTCAACCACGAGTCTCCCCGACGAGGTGAGACCTTTGTAACCCGCAAGATCACCCTTGCCTTGGCGGCAATCGTTGGAGGTCGGCAAAAGCACCTTTACCTGGGCAACCTGGATGCCAAGCGTGACTGGGGCTACGCTCCGGAGTATGTCGAAGCCATGGTGATGATGCTACAGCAGGAGCAGCCCGATGACTTCGTGATCGGCACTGGCGAATCTCATACCGTGGGTGAATTCCTGGAAGAGGCTTTTGGGTATGCTGGCCTGAACACGAAAGATCATGTGAAGATCGACTCGCGATACTACCGTCCCAACGAGGTTGCGTCGCTGCAAGCCGACCCGACAAAGGCGATAGGACAACTGGGATGGACGCCGAAAGTTCGATTCAGCGAGTTGGTGCGCATTATGGTAGACGCAGATCTCGAGGCTGCTGGGCTTTCCTCACCCGGGGCGGGGAAAGACATCATGGAGAAACACTTCGACAGCTGGCACCGTTGGGATTCCGAAGCGGCCAGATCTCAGAGAATCCCAAACGCCTCCCTCCCCTAATAGATACCATCGATTGATTGATTGAGATCACCTCTCCGCCGACTACTAACGGGTAACTGTTGAGCGTCCTCCTTTGCCCTTGCCCATGCCCGTCTCCATCTGTTGAAGGCGAGACGATTGTGCGCACACTCCCGGGCAGGGGGCTAAACATGAGCTCTAAAACGGATGGGCTAGCCAAGTGGATCTGTTTTCTATAAGTTGTCCCAGTGCTCCGCTGGATGGCCTATGCTGGGATCACGCTCTTCGTCACGCTGGCGCTTCTGTATTTTCACCCCCTCTGCGCCCTCTGGGTCGCCGCCCTGGCACTCCTGACACGCTTCCGTCCTACCTACGGCCTTCTTCTACTATTTCTATCCATCCCCATCGACGCCGCACAGCCAACCTACAAGGGGATCATTGTGTCCCTGTCCGAACTGGAATTCGGAGCCTGTCTCCTGGCTTGGCTGAGTGGGCAAGAACTTGTGAAGCTGAGACTGCAGCCTCTCCTGTGGGGTGTTCCTTTTTTGCTTGCCATGGCCGTCTCGGGCAGCCTCCGCCTCGATTGGTACCAGGTCGTGCCCCACCTTCTTCGGACAAGCGAAATCTTTCTGATGTTGTTTCTCGCTCTGGAGGTGTTCCGTGATCAACGCGACAAGCGAAGGGTCAAGGTTGGGCTTGCCCTGGCCGGATTCCTGTTCGCTTCCTCCGGTCTCCTACAGCTCACTCCCCTGGTCGATGCCAGACTCGTTTCTGGCACCCGAGTGTTCTCCTTCTTCAATAGCCCAAATCAGTTTGCAGCCTACCTGAATCTGCTACTTCCATTCTATTTCTTCTTCATCCTTACCTCGGCGGGTCGTAAGATACGCCTGGTCTGGATCTACCTCTTTGCGCTGACCTTGATTGCCCAGCTTTCCACGCTTTCCCGAACTGCGCCGCTTGCCTTGATCGTTGCGATGTCGGCAATGTCGCTGCTGCATTACAGGGCCCGACTGCGGCAGCCTGACTTCAACCACGCCAGAGCCATTCAGCAATGGCTGAGGCGTGCGGGCCCACTGCTTGTGGCTCACCTGGTCGGATTCCTGTTGCTCGGTGTCTTCCTCCTCCCAATGACGTCAATTGGAGGCCAGATACAAAAATCGCTACAAAACGTGAAGGTAAGATCCGAGAAAGGCGTGGCTGGCACTCTGGTGGACTCACGACTGCCTTACTGGGAGCTGGGATTCCAGATTTGGAGGGATCATCCCTGGGTTGGCGTCGGTCCCGGGAGATATGAGGACGCGGCTGAGAAGCACGTAGAGATCATCAACCGGTACCGAGGCCAGGTGATCTACTTTCCCGCCCTTCAGATAAACTACCCGATCCACGCTCACAATCTTTTCTTGCAGCTAGCTGCACTTTACGGCGTTCTGGGCCTCGCAGGCTTCCTCTATTTTCTGGTCAGCCTCTTCCGAGGTGCCCTTCTCCGTTTGAGGGCCGAGGGAGACTTTGCCGCTGCAGGACTCCTCATCGCCTTCGTGATTCACAACCTGGTCGACGTCAGCTTCCCCAGCCTGGCAATGGAAATCGGCTTTGTGGTCGGCCTTGCCCTAACACCCCGGTCTTCGCCTGCCTACGACAGTGGCAGTAGCCACTCAGATCTTCCAGAAGAAGCGGAACAGAACGAACTCTGCTAATTGTGAGGCCGCAACAAGTCCCAATCGACCACGAATGGTAAGGGTCGAAGAACGGGCGTATAGTTTCATCTTCGACCCGCTGAACGGGAGCAATCGTTCGCATGAATGGGACCTCGGCGCCATGAAAACACCCTATCCAACCCTCCGATTGGTGTTGGCAATTTCGCTAGGCGTTCTGTTGCTTGTCGTGGCCTCCAGGGGGGTCGACTTCGAGAGCCTTTTGGAGCTGCTGTATCAGGGACGCATCGAATTCCTCCTGGCTGCCCTGGCTCTGGTCTTGCTCTCCCCTTTTCTACGGGCACTCCGATGGAGGACCCTCTTCTCGGATCAGGCTCCGGAGATGACTACCCTGGTAAGGGCGATCGTGACCGGACAGACCCTGAATCTACTGATGCCATTCCGCTCCGGAGACGTAGCCAGAGTTCTCATGATGAAGCGTAGGAAGTGGATGACGGCAGGCACGATCGCCCTTGAGAAGGGAATCGACGCTGCATTTCTTGCAGGCCTTTGTGCTTTGCTTCCATTGGTTTGGATGGTACCCGAATGGATGGAAGGACCCAGAGTAGCAGCCATATTGGTGGGATCGGTTTTGCTGGCGTTGGGCGTCCTGGTCGTACCTCGACTCCCCAGCATGAACCTGCAACAGACTGCTGGATCCATGACCCTGCTGATTGCGATTTCTGCGCTACTCTGGTGCAGTGGCATTCTTGTCAACTACTCCGTCTTGCTGTTCCTTAACCTGGAGCAGCCGCTGTTTGTATCGGTCGCGCTTCTTGTAATCCTCCAGATCGGCGTCGCCGTTCCTTCGACCCCGGGAAAGATAGGAGTGTTTCAGGAATTGTCAGTGTTGGGCCTCGGCCTATTCGGAATCGCCAAGACACCCGCTCTGGCTTTCGGCCTGCTCGTTCACTCCCTGATCCTTCTTCCGACAGCAGCCATGACCCTGACCTTCTGGATCTTGAGGGGAAAACCATGAGCCCAAAGATCTCCATCGTGATTCCGGTTCGGAACGGAGAAGAGGTCCTGGCGAACTGTCTGCACAGTCTCGCCAACCAGAGCCTGGCTCCCGAACGATATGAGGTCATCGTCGTTGACGACGGCTCCACCGACGATAGTGCCCGAATCGCCGAGGAATACGGAGCTCGCCTGCTCTCCCAACCCCCCTCGGGAACCTCAACCGCCCGAAATCGTGGTGTGGAGAAAGCGGGGGGGGACTGTCGTCCTTTTTACGGATGCGGATTGTGTCCCTGATCGACATTGGGTCGAGACTCTAAGTCGTCCGCTGCTCGAGCGCCAGGCTGCGGGTGCGGTCGGTCGCTGCTGTTCGAAGCAGTCGCAATGGATCGCAGCCTTGACTCAAATCGAGCTAGACGAGCGCTATTCCACGATGGAGCGACACCAGGAAATCGATTTCCTCAACACGGGCAACTGCGGTTTTCGAAGAGACGTCCTTGGGGAGAAACCGTTCGACAAAGACTTCGAGTGGCTAGAGGACAAAGACTTCGAGTGGCTAGAGGACGTAGAACTTTCCTTTAGGCTCTCCCAGCTAAACCATAGGATGTACTTCGTACCCTCGGCCAGGGTCTCTCATCGACATCCTCTGAGCCTGTGGCAGTACTTGCGAAGGAAGTTTCGCTACGCCACACTCGCCTTCCGGATTTATCGCCGCTACCCTGGCAAGACACTCTCCGACAGCCGCACCCCGCCGAGTCGAAGACTCCAGCTCTTCTTCCTGGGATTCGCGATTCTGAGTGGAGTTGCGGCCCTCTTCGGTTTGATCTCCAGCTTGGTGGGAGTGGGGTTTTTGGTCCTTTCAGCTTTCAGCTCCTATCCTCTGGTGATGAACGCGGCTAGCCGGTCTGCTCGATTGGGAGTCCTGGCCCCAGGGTTTGCCCTGCTCGCGAACATGGCCTTTCTTCTCGGTACGGTCAGAGGACTCTTTCCAGCTTTCAGAAAAATCCCTCCGGTGCTCCAAAGTAAGGAATCCCCCAACGATCGGCCCTCAACTGCCTCCTGAACGCAGGGACCCTACCAACTCCGCGAATCACGCTCGATTCTCTGATCGCCATCGGAGGTTCCAAAGACAGCGGGGAACTCTTCCGAGAGCACCTCTTGCCAAACGTGTTTCTGTAGCGTGCTTCGGGCTGGCGTCCACCTTGAGTGTATGTTAGCAAGCGAGTCTAAGCAGGCCGCCGCAGGGTCGTCGTATGTTACGACTGAGGGGCTTCCTCTGAGATGAACCTTAGTAGGCGAGCCGGTACTCCACAAACGATGGCTCTATCGGCTACATCTCGGGTCACTACGCTGCCAGCACCGACTATCGCATCCTCGCCAATCGTGACCCCGCAAAGGATCGTGACGTTGCTACCGATCGACGCACCCCGCTTCACCAAGATCGGCTCGACCTTCCAGTCTGCCTCAGTCTGAGGATGGCGCTCTCCAGCTCTTCCAGAGGTCGCCCGAGGGTACTTGTCGTTGATGAACATCACACCGTGACCGACGAAAACGTCGTCTTCAATAGTCACTCCTTCGCAGATAAAGCTGTGGCTGGATACCTTGACTCTCCGCCCCAGACGGGCCCCCTTCTGGATTTCAACGAAGGTGCCGATCCTGCTTTCATCACCTACCTCGCAGCCGTAGAGGTTGACGAAGGCAAAGAGCTTCACGTCACGGCCGAGCTTGACGTCGGGCGCGACACGGAGAGTGGCTGAGTGAGGCATCAAACGATTTCTACTCCCAATCCACCATTCTGAAGGGACTTGTCTGCCGCCTCCAGTACCCGGACGACCTTGACTCCGACCCAAGCATCGGAGCTGGGGGACTCACCTGTCTGGATAGAGTTCACGAAAGACTGACACTCAAGGCGAAGGGGTTCCTCCCACACTAGCGGCACCGGATGGGGAGATCCATGACGGTACGACATCTTGAACTCCTCCGGTGTGTCCGAGTAAGGGGGCACATCGACACCCTTGTCGTAGATCACGACCTTCTCATCGATCAAGTCATCGTAGACCAACATTTTCTTGCTCCCCACCACCGTGATGAGTCGCATCTTGACGGGATCCAACCAGGAAAGGCGCAGACTGGCCAGAACCTCTCCGGGGAAGGACAGGGTCAGATAGGCAACCTCAACGGGTTCTCTACGAATATAGGCTTCGCCCCTGGCGCTCACCCGCACCGGATCCAAGCCGAGAATGTCCAACAGGATCGACACGTCGTGGGGAGCAAGGTCCCAGATCACGTTGATGTCGGGTTGAAGCAGGCCCAGATTCACCCGTGCGGCATCGACGTAATAGATATCACCCAACTCGCCGGACTCGATGATCTGGGCGACCATTTTCACGGCTGGGTTGTGTTGAAAGGTGTGGCCCACCATGGCTATGAGGCCGAGCTGGCGAGCGGTCTCAGCGATCTCCGTTGCTTCCTCAACAGTCGCTGCCAGCGGCTTCTCGACCAGAAGATGCTTGCCGACGCCCAGCACTTCCATTGCCAGCCGGTGATGGGTCGACACAGGCGTCGCCACCACGACAGCGTCCACATCCGAATCCAGGATCTTCCGATGATCGGAATAGGTGGCCACATTCGGATAGAGCTCCCGCATGTGGGCCAAGCGGTCCGAGCGGAGGTCCGACACAGAAGAAAGTTCTGCCTCCTGCAAATCGTGGAAATTGCGGGCCAGTTTCGGCCCCCAGTATCCACAACCGATCACTCCAACCTTGACTACCGTCACTGCTGTACCAAAAAGAAAAGGAGGGTCTCAGAGGTTAGTCGGCTCTCGCTCTGCGTTCTGGTTAATGGGCAGGCCAAGACTCCGGGTTATCCCCCGCCTCGCCCGAACAACATAGCAAAGGGCGTCTGTACGAGTATTTTGATGTCGAGCCACACGGACTGCTTCTGGATGTACTCAACATCCATCCGTACCATCTCATCGAAACTGACACGGTTGCGTCCTTTTATCTGCCACAGCCCCGTGATCCCTGGAAGTGTCTCGAAACGGTGTTTGTGCCACTCCTTGAACAGGTTCACTTCGTAGGCAAGTGAGGGCCTGGGCCCAACCAGGCTCATTGCACCGCTCAGCACATTGAAGAGCTGCGGAAGCTCGTCCAGGCTAGTCTTACGCAGGATTTTCCCCAATGGGGTTACACGAGGGTCGGACTTGAGCTTCAGGGTCTTGGCTCCATCAAGCTCCGTCGGATCCAGGTTTTCCTTGATTAAACGACTCACATGTTCGACGTGAATACTGGGGTCACTGTCTTGCAGCATAGTCCGGAACTTGTACATGACGAAGGCCCGTCCTCCTTCACCAATCCTCTGCTGCCTATAGAGGATTGGCCCTGAAGAAGTCCACTTGACGAGACCGGCAATCAAGAGTATCAATGGGGCGACCAAGAGAACGCTCAGGGTGGCAACGACGGTGTCAAATGTCCGCTTGATGAGTCGATGCCACAGAAACGCCCCAGATTGGCCCAGATAGATAACCGGGATTCCCCCAAAGCCATCCAAGGTGGCGTTGGGAAAAGAGAGGGCGAAGAGGTCGGGGATGACGTACACACGAACACCCATCATCTGCAGTTTGCCGCACATCTCAACTAACTGCTCGTGGGCACGCAAGGGTAGAGCCATCACGACCTCTTCCACAGAGTGAGCCGCGACCACACTCTCGATTTCGCTAGTGGTTCCAAGGACAGGCCTCCCATCAATGCTCTTGCCCTGTTTGTCAGCATCATCATCCAAATAACCAAGAACCTGTAGGTCCTGCCGTGCATACCTTCTGAACTGACTGGCTACATTGCGCCCCACCTCGCCCGCCCCTACCACCAAGACTGCCCGCCGACTCGTAGTCCACAGGGGATTTGTCGTCCACCGATAGCCGTAGAGAAGGAGTCGCACACCGAAAAGAAGCGCAATGTCTAACGCAAAGAAAACCAGAAACAGACCTCTAGCTGTTTCCCAACCGGTGAAATACAAGGCGCCGGCCAGAACCAGAACCGACACACTGATCGCCACCAGGAGATTGACCAGTTCCGCCTTGAGCGTTTCGTTCTGGCGACCGTCGTAGACGGAGGAACCTACCAGGACGAGCGGCCAAATCGCGGCGATTAAGAGCAGCGACTCCAACGGATAGATATCACCAGGCGCTACGTCGGGATCCCAGCCTTCATCGGTAGTGATCCGAAAGACCCCGAGCAGAGCAGTCGCCCAGGAGGGCAAACTTCCGACCCTTGCTCTGATCTGGGCCGCACACAGAAAAACCCCAAGGGTTCCCAACCAATCGATGGCAAAAAGGACCGCGATTCGACGGTGGCTGAATTCACGAAGCATCTAGGACTCTGAAAAACTCCCGAACGCAAGGCACACAGCACCCGAAGCTTATCACAGATGAGAAAGCTTCCCTTATCTGAGTGGGATTCGCGGGAACGATCGATTCTCCAACTGTCGGATCCAGAGGGACGGTGGATGCGCCCGCAGCACCCTATCTACAACACTTCATTCAGGTTGTGACGCCAAACTTCGCCGCCTCTCGCAACCCAAAAACAGGTAATTCCCCAATGCCAGGTAGCCCATCAAGATCCCGCCAACGAGAGCGACTCCAAGACCGGCATAGGGGTACTCTTCGACCAACGAAATCGCCAACAACGAAACCAGCAACCAGAGCAGCAGCACCGTTCCATCAGAGGGGTGGAACCATCCTCGAATCTGTCCGGCTTCCAGAACACCTGAGCTTCTCAGAACGGCGACGGAGAGGGCAATGGCAACCCAGAAAAAAATTCCAAGTTTAGCTCCCAGCGGGATGGCATCGGTCATCTGATACAGGAACTGGGCAAAGAGCCCCCAACTTAATCCAGCGGCAATCAAACGGCAGTCAGGATCAGGAGAACGCCTCCAAACCAACAGCAGGACCCGAAACAGGCTGGTCCACAACGCCACATAGGCCACCATCCCAGGAATCCCCAGGTCGACGCCGACTTGCAGTAGATGGTTGTGGGCACTGGCAACATCAACGTTGTGCGGAAAGTTGAAGAGCGGATAGAGCACCGGAACTACCTTGCGAAAAGCGTTCATGCCCATGCCGGTGAAGGGGAAGTCCTGGATGCCGTACAGCGCACGGCTCCAAAGCTCAAACCGCCCCGTAAAGCCAATCTCCGAGGGATCCGAACCCACAGCTCCATAAACCAGGAGATTGAAATCGGCCGGGCTCCAAAAAGACAGTGAAGCCAACACGACAACGACCAGCAGAAGGCTGACCCAACGCAGACGAGGGACCGTGATCACGGCTGCAAGCCAGCACGAAAGGAAAAAGGCCACCCAGCCTCCTCGGGATTGGCTGAGAAGAAGTAGGGCGAAAAGCAGCAGCAGTCCAACACCAAAAAAAATCCCAAGAAGTCCTCTGCTGTTCCATAGCCAAGGCCGCTCGATCTTCACAGACCGTCGGACCAGCAAGAACAGGAGAGGGAGGAACAGGATAGCCGACCCTCCAACGGGGTTGGCATTGAAGCCTTCCTCAACTCCTGGAAGTCCCGTCAAGCGTACTGGGAATAACCGGGCCAACTCCCCCAACAGGGGAAGCTTCAGCTTCCACCGAGTACCCAGAAGGCAAACCGGAACGAGCGCGATTCCTCCCGCGCAGAAGGCCAGAACGGCGAGGCGGAGTCTACCGTGGTTTTCTCCCACGAATCGAACCA
Organism: Acidobacteriota bacterium; assembly: GCA_965219005.1. Taxonomy (GTDB): domain Bacteria; phylum Acidobacteriota; class UBA6911; order RPQK01; family JAJDTT01; genus CAUZIZ01. Next base: position 3,916,305 of record CBDCMS010000004.1, read on the forward strand.
ATCCGAAGAAGATGAAAACTCCAAGCAGCAGACCAGTCAACTTGGGAAGGCTGAACTCGACATCGAAGGTTGCGTAGACGCTAATCAGAGCCATCACCAATAGAGGGGCTATGGCTGGGTTGAGAGGCGTTCGATCTAGCGCCCGCCCCCGTCGGGCCAGATCTACCAACCAAAGGATGGGGACGCAGAGAGCAACCCAGATCCACCCGGTTCGAGGGAAGAACAAGAGCGGCGAGATCAACAAGGGCAGGATCAAGAATCCCCAATTGATGAAGCTGGTCACGTTAGTCGGCATTCTAGATCAATTGGCCGACCCGGAGCATTCATGGATGCCCACCGAGTACGATAATGCCTGTGGAGTTGAGCAATCAGGCCAGGGGCTGGATGAAGTGGATCTGGCGAGCCACCTCCGCAAAGCCCATCTTGGGGTAGAATTCCGCACCGAGCTGATTCTGCTCCAGGGTCGCAATTCTGGCGTGGAGCATCCCTGCCTGCTTAAGGTAGTTGAGTGCAGTCTCGAGGAGCTCTCTTCCAATCCCACGTCTCTGAAACCGTGGTTCCACGGCAAAATTAGGAATGTCGCCGATTCTCGACCTGGGGTTGATATCAGTGGTAACATATCCCGCAATCTCCCCATCCACTTCGGCGATGAAAACCCCGTTTGCGTTTCGATCTACATCATGGTTGATGTGTGCCATCTTCCGTTCCTTCCAGTCTACTCCTGCAATGACACCGAACTTGTCTTCAATGTTCTTATCGATCGAGACATGCTCGAAACAGACTGCCGTGATTTGGCGAAGTGTCTCCAGATCCGAGTCGCGATACTTTCGAATCACGAATCCATCCCAGCTGCACCAAGGGGCTTCGAGGCTGCTCCCGCCCCATTCGAATCCATCACTCTTGGCAGGAATCCAGAGCCCACAAGGAGTGTCACTCCCCCCGCGTTTTCTCGAGTTCTCGGAGCTTCGCCAGGTCGGCCTCAAGCCCTACTTTGCCATAGCTTGCCAGATTCCCAACGGCGATAAACCTATAGCCCTGATTGTAGGCTCGATAACAATCGTCGAAGCCAAAGAAGGTGATGCCACTGGCCTTTCCGGCCTTCTCGACACGACGTGGAAATTCTTCCAAAAATTTCTGGACCTTCGGATGACCAATATCCCCCATATGGCCCAACGCCGCGGAGCTGTCGAGCGGACCCGCGAAAACGACGTCAACACCCTCTACTTCGGCAATGGCCTCGACATTGTCGATGCCCTCTGGCGTCTCGATCTGTACAACCACGCAGGTTTCATCATTGGCTGCAGGTAAGTACTCGTCATATGACACGTCCAGGTAGAAATTCCATAGAGGGGAAATCCCTCGCGTTCCCTGGGGTGGGTATTTGGCATATTCAACTGCCAGACGGGCCTCTTCGGCTGTATTCACCTGCGGCACCATGATGCCGTTGGCCCCAATGTCGAGCGCCTTCTTGATGAGCTGGGGATCAAGACCGGCAACCCGAACCACAGTGCTGCGTCCCTGCAGTCGGCACAAGATAGGGATCCACTTGATCTTGTCGGCCCCGTAAGGCCGATGCTCGGTGTCCACCCAGAGAAAGTCAGCACCTGCGTCGAGAGTCAACTTCGCCAACAGTTCTGAAGCGTCGACAAGGGAGGCCCCCCACGCGGTCCCACCTTCGGAGAGAATCTTCTTAACATTGTTCTGAAGTCTGTTCGTTTTTTCCGGCTGCAGCACGGGAAACCTCCATTTCATACGGGCGTCGATTGCTCTCGAAGAGGTGTGCAGGAGGAGCCCGTCACCACTCACCAAGTTGCCACTCAAGTAGGCGGCAGCCACTATAAGGAATCCATTCAGGGGCCGCAAGGCAAGCTTGGATTGACAGCTGAGATTCGAGCCTTCAGCTCGATGCCGGCGGCCCAGGAGACCACCGGAACACTAGGACGCAGAATTTCTATCTCGAATGGGGCCAGCGCGGCCGGGGCGGGACTGATCGGAAGAATGGATTCTGACGACCCTTCACGGATTGAAATGACCCTCGAATGTACTAGAATCCGAACAATGCTCAGAAAATTCACTCTGACCTTTCTCGGAAGTCTGCTCGCTGTCCTGATGGCACCAGTCAGTCTCTCTAGACCAGGCAGTCAAGAGCTCCTGGTGCCGCCTGCCGTCCAGGTTCTGAACAAGAAGCTCGAGCGTCCCTACCCGGCGGCGAAGACCGGCGGCAACTACATGCACAACTACTACCTGCCCCCGGCAGGCGCGAGCAGCCCCTGGTGGCCGTCCTGGTCGCCAGATGGCCGCTGGCTTGCCTATTCCATGCAGGGATCCCTTTGGAGGTCTCGCATTGGAGAATCAAAAGCTCGCGAGATCGCGTACTCTCAGAAATACCTGTCCTCTCCCGAATGGTCTCCACTGGGTCGCTGGATCGCTTTCACAGCAGACGACGGCAATTCCATAAACCTCAAACTTCTCGATCTCGAAACCGGGCAACGGAGCGACCTGACATCTGGACCGCATCTCAATCTCGATCCCGCCTGGTCGCCGGACGGTTCACGGCTGGCATTCGTCTCTACCCGTCCTCATGGGTACTTCAACATCTTCATCATGGAGATGGACCAGGGAAACCCAGGAAACGTGGTTCAGCTGACTCGGGACCATCGCCACAGTGAGGACCGTCTTTACTTTGGGGAGTACGATCTTCACATCCAGCCCACCTGGTCGCCCGACGGCTCGGAGCTCATTTTCGTCTGCAATCGGGGTATCCCGCTAGGTTCCGGAGCCATCTGGCGCATGCCCGCAGTGGCCAACGGAATCGACCGTGCGCGTCTTATCCGACAGGAAGAAACCCTGTACCGCACTCGCCCCGACTGGTCTACGGATGGCAAACGTATCCTCTACAGTTCCCATCTGGGTAGCCAGTTCAATCAACTGTACATGCTTCCTGCCACGGGAGGGGAACCCTACAAGTTGACCTTCGGGGAGTGGGACGCCTTCCACCCTCGCTGGTCTCCCGACGGGGAATGGATTGCCTACCTCTCCAACCAGGACGGCTTGCCCCAGCTTCGCCTGCTGAAAGCCTTCGGGGGCACTCAGAAAGGGATGGTAATCACCTCTCGAAGCTGGGCTCGTCCGATGGGCCGAGTGCGTATCCGGGTAGAAGATGCCACCACCAAAGAAACGCTGGCGGCGCGAATCTACAGCCGGGCCTCGGACGGCAAGAGCTATGCCCCCAACGATGCCTACCAGCGGGTCGGTCGAACCCTGCTCGATCACTATTTTCACTCCACCGGAGTATGCGAGCTGGAAGTCCCTGCGGGGGAGCTGACGCTATCCGCTGCCAAAGGCCTCGAGTACCATCCCCAAGCAATCCGCCTCCAGGTTCGGGCCGGAACCCTGACACCCGTGACAATTCCGATCAAGCGACTCTCACGGCTGAAGGATCAAGGTTGGTATAGCGGCAGCAACCACGTCCACATGAACTATGGAGGCAATCTACACAATACCCCCGAGAACCTCATGTTCATGGCCGAAGCCGAGGATCTCGACGTCGTAACCAACCTTATTGCCAACAAGGATAATCGCATCTTTGACCATCAGTTCTTCACCGGCCGCCCCCACCCCTTGTCAGACCAACGGAAGATCCTCTACTTCAATGAGGAATATCGCCCACCGTTCTACGGACATATTTCTCTCATCAACTTGACCCAGCACTTGATCTCCCCTTTCACTACCGGCTACCCGGGAACGGCCATCGATAGTCTGTATCCCAGCAATACAGACATGATTCGGGTAGCACGCGCTCAGGGGGCACTTGCCGCCTATGTCCATCCCTTCGGCGGCAGTTCAGACCCCCTCGAGAAAGATCTTGGCGGTGCCAAGGCGCTCCCAGTGGATCTCGCGCTGGGGACTATCGATTACCACGAGCTGATGAGCACCTCCAGCAGCTGGGCCTCCATGTAGGTCTGGCATCATGTCCTGAACAACGGCTTCCGGCTGGCGGCGGTTGGAGGAGAAGACTCCATCAACAATCTCCACAAGACCGGAATCTTGGGTCAGAGTCGAACCTATACCTATCTGGGCGCCGCGCTGGACTGGGACGCTTGGGTCGAAGCAATTCGCAAGGGGCATTCTTTCGTTACCAACGCCCCCCTCTTGCAACTCCAGGTGGAGGGCAGGATCCCGGGAGAGGACCTCCTCTTATCGGCAGCGAGCCAAACCGTACACATCAAGGGAACGGTGGAGTCGATAGTCCCGTTGGACAGGGTGGAACTGGTCGTCCATGGCAAAAGGCTGTTAGTAGCCGAATCTTCCGTGTTCGAGCGTGTGGGTGCGGGGATCCGACATGAGTTCGAAAAGTCGGTGAAAATCGATCACAGCACCTGGATTACGCTGCAGGCTTACGGAAACCTCCCGGTTCATCCAATCAACGATCGATTCCCCCTCGCGGCTACCAATCCCGTCTGGGTTTCCGTCGGAGGAAAAGCTGTCCGATCCCGGGAGTCAGCGCGATACTTCATACGTTGGATCGACAAGCTCACGACCATGGCGGACTCCCATCCCCACTGGCGTTCTGACAGAGAAAAGGCCCATGTCCTGGGTCAGTTTCGCCAGGCCAGACAGGTCTACCTGGATCTAGAGAACGAGGCGGCTGAGTGAAGACAGAAAAGAGGTTGCGGGTTGCAGCTTGCAAACCTACAGCCGCCGAGTGGCAATGCCCCTCCCCGCCTGCTATCCTACGTTCACCCAAACTTTCCGGACTGACTGAGGTCTTGACCATGACAAAGAATACGTACATCCACAGTGTTCCCGAGCACTCCTGGCAATATCCTCGGCGCCAGATGCTGAAACTGATGGCGAGCGCCGGTACTGCCGCTCTCGGCTCTTCTAGCTGGGGACTCGCCGCCACCGACCAGGAGAGCGAATCGTTCTGGCAGATGACCAGGGCCCAGTTCTCGCTTCGCCCTGGGCTGATGCTCATGAACGCTGCCAATCTGTGTCCTGCGCCCTACTCCGTGTCCGAGATGGTCTACAAGTTGACTCGAGACATAGACGCCGACGCCTCCTTTCAGAATCGCGAGAAATTCTCCAAGCTGACGGAGAAATCTCGACATGCCCTGGCTGGTTTTCTGGGTGCCTCCCCAGAGGAGATCGTCCTTACTCGAAATACGACCGAAGGAAACAACACGGTCCTCAACGGCCTCGATCTGGGCCCCGGCGATGAAATTGTAGTCTGGGATCAGAATCACCCCACCAACAACGTAGGTTGGGATGTCCGCTCCCAACGCTATGGCTTCACTGTCAAACGAGTGACCATACCGGTCAAGTTCAGCAGCCCGCAAGAGCTGATCGCGCCTTTCAAGAAGGCACTGACTAGCAAGACCAAGGTGCTGGCCATGACCCACGCCTCAAATATTTCAGGCGTTGCGCTTCCGGTCAGGGACCTCTGCCATCTGGCAAGGGAAAGGAATATCCTAAGCCTGATCGACGGCGCCCAGAGCTTTGGCTCTTTGCAAGTCAACCTCCACCAGATCGGCTGCGATTTCTACGCCGGGAGCGCCCACAAGTGGTTTATGGGTCCCAAGGAGTCGGGCGTGCTCTTCGTTCGAAAGGAGCGGATTGCACAGCTCTGGCCTTCCCTCGTCGGTTCCGGTTGGGATGAAAGTGTAAACGACCATGCCCGCAAGCTTGAGAGCATGGGACAGCGAGACGACGCCACCCTGGCCGCTGTAGGAAGGGCAGTGTCCTTTCACCAGGAAATCGGCAGGGAGCGAGTGGAGAGGAGAGTCCGGGCTCTGGCAGGCACCCTCAAACGCGGTCTCCAGAAGATTCCAGGTGTCGTCCTTCACACGCCGATAGAAGATGATTTCAGCGCCGGTGTGGTTGTTTTTTCGATCGGCGCCCTCGACCCGAGATCGGCCTTTCAGCATCTGCACCGTAAGTATCAGATCGGTGGCGCCGGGCTGGCGGGAATGTTCTCCGGAGTTCGTCTATGTCCGCATATATACAACCCCATGGACGAGATTCAGAAGGCGATCTCGGCGGTAGGAGATCTCGCCAAGAACGGTATCGCCTGACGCCAGCGTCGAGTCCGAGCCTTGCCTGAAAACCTATTCGACACCAGCAGAAACCAAACCCAAGAGGAGGGAAGACATGCCAAGCTTTCTGCAGAACCACGCGACCCGGATATACGCAGTCCTGAGAATCATTTCCGGCCTACTCTTTGCCTGCCATGGTGCTCAGAAAGTGTTTGGTGTCCTGGGAGGGGCAGGCGGCTCCGGAAATGCCGCAACACTGCTCTCGTTGTTCGGCGCAGCTGGAGTTATCGAGCTAGTTGGTGGCATCCTGATCGCCATCGGATTCCTGACCCGATACGCGGCCTTCATCTCGAGCGGCCAGATGGCAGTCGCCTATTTCATGGCGCATGCCTCCAAGGCTTTCTGGCCGATTCAGAACGGCGGTGAGCTGGCGGTCCTGTACTGTTTTCTGTTCCTCTTCATCGCTGCCAGCGGGACGGGAACCTGGGGCGTGCAAAGCGACTGAGCTGAAGTCCACCTTGTCTTGCATCCATGTGTCCGAGAACGTGACGAGGGTCACCGGCTACCCAGCCGAAGATTTCACTAGCCAGCCTTCCTTCTGGATCGATCGTGTCCATCCGGAGGACCAGGAGAGAGTCCTGCAGGAGTTGCCCTCCTTGTTCGAGCAAGAATACTACGAGCATGAGTATCGATGGCAGGCGGCAGACGGCTCCTATAGATGGTTTAGCGACGTTCTTCATGTGGTGCGAGCGGCGGATGAAACTCCCCTGCATATAGTCGGGGTTTGGATCGACATCACCAAGCGCCGGCAGGCTGAACAGTCGCTGCGAGACAGCGAAGAGAAATTCCGCCTCATGACCGACGCCATCCAGGACGTCTTTTGGATGTCCACGCCGGACATCGACAAAATACTCTACATCAGCCCCACCTACGAGACACACTGTGGGGTCGAACTTGTGAAAGCCTCTACCAGCGTCCCCAGTCCTTCCTGGCGGCCATTCACCCGGAGGAGCAGTCCCGGGTTCACGATGCTATTCCAGATCACGCCGCAGGAATGTGGGATCTGGAGTATCGCATTGTCAGGCCCGTGGAACGATTCGTTGGATTCGAGACCGTGGCTATCCGATTAAAGATGGAACTGGGAAGGTGAGTGTTATGACGGGAGTGGCGTCAGACATTACCGCGAGCAAAAAGCTGGTAGAGGAACGAAGTCGCCTTGAAGTCAAGATGCTGCAGATGCAAAAACTGGAGAGTCTCGGTGTTCTGGCCGGAGGGATTACGCACGACTTCAACAACCTGCTCACGCCGGTAATTGGCTACGCGACCCTCGCTCTGAGAAAATTGGAGGCGGACTCGCCTGCCCGCAATCTAGTCGAGAAAATAGAAATCGCTGGACTCCGCGCGGCCGAACTTACCAATCAGATGTTGAATTTTTCTGGCAAAGGTCGCCTCCAGGCCGGGCCGATCGACCTCTCCCGTCTGGTCACGGAAATGATTCATCTGCTCCGATCGTCGACTTCCAAGAACGCGGTGATCAAGTACGAACTCCCTTCAAACCTACCCGTGTTTCAGGGTGACGACGCTCAGATCAGACAGGTGGTGATGAACCTGATCGCCAATGCATCCGATGCTGTGGCCGAGGGAGGTGGAGAGATTACCGTGCGGGCCGGAAGCACCGAACTGAAGAGCCCCTACACCTCAGCTGCTCTGCCTGGCGACGAACTGCTTCCCGGCTCCTATGTCTACCTGGAGGTTTCGGACACCGGAATCGGAATGGACGAAGAGACCCAGGGAAGGATCTTCGACCCATTCTTCACTACCAAGTTCACAGGACGAGGCCTGGGTCTTGCCTCGGTGCTGGGTATCATCAAAGAACACGAGGGAACGATCTCGGTCGAGAGCCAACCGGCACAGGGCTCTAACTTCAAGCTCCTTTTTCCAGCCCTTGAAGAGTCGGCAAGACTCGAACCTGAAACCGAGCTGGAACCCAAGACATGGCAGGCAAAAGGTACCGTACTGGTCATAGACGACGAGGAACTCCTGCGCACAGTCTCCAAGACAATGTTGGAATCTCTGGGCTTCCAGGTACTTGTGGCAGAAGGTGGCCGTGAGGGGATCGCGATATTCCGAGAGCGTTGCGAGGAGATCACAGCCGTGTTGCTGGATCTGACGATGCCGGATCTGGACGGCGAAGCCACCTTCTCAGAACTGAGATCCGTGAAGAAGGACACCCCGGTCATACTGATGAGCGGCTTTACCGAGTTGTCCACCATGAATCGCTTCGCCGAGCCGGGACCGTCAGGCTTTCTTAAAAAGCCTTTTCGGCCCGACGACCTCACCGAAAAGCTTGGAGAGGTACTGAAGATCAACAAGCAAGGACATTCCTCTTAGGGTTCGGTCAAGAATAACTTCGCAGAGTTGGGGCTCAGATTTACGCCAGATTTGGTCGCGAACGATTGAGCGAAACCGCAGGCGTAGGCAGGCCTACGTTGAGGATTTCGCGATTGAGGAGCGGCCGAAGATGGTGTGAAGATGAGATGCCAGAATGTGAAGTTATTTTTGACCGAGCCCTTAGCCTGGGCTCCAGGTCGGGTTCCAAGGCCCCCCTTCCCGAAATCCTATCTTGCTTGCAAAACGCGGGGATTGAACAATTGATGAACCTGAATTCGAGTGGGGGAGCCTTCACCCACTGCGTCCGGTATTTCCTGGGACTTGATGCCGCCGACACACAAACAACCGTTGCCGAACGTGCTTGCCTTGCGCGCTACACGGAGGGTAAACGGCGCCTGGTCGAGCTGGGTGTATATGAAGGGGTGTCAACACGCCTCCTCCTTGACTGTATGGCGCCACAAGGAACGCTGTTCGCCGTTGATCCGTTCATTCGCGGGCGGCTCGGTGTGTGTTGGGGGAGAGCGATCGCGAAGCACCAGGTTCGGCAGCGAATGGAAGGGAAGCGCGTGGTTTTCCTGGAATGCTCGAGTCGAGAGGCAGCTAGAGAGTTACAGGGTTTGTTTGACCTGGTGTTCGTTGATGCCGACCATTCCTTTGAGGGGATATCTAGCGACTGGGCCGATTGGGCGCCCCGTATCGTGCCAGGTGGTGTAATGGCTCTGCATGATACCTGCGCATCAGAGGACAATTCAAACCTTGAAAGACTCGATTCATTCAAGTATTTCGAGACTCACATACGCCACGATAAGCACTTCCAAATAGTTGAACAGGTCGACACCCTGAGCGTTTTGCGGCGGTGCTGATCGTTCGGTCAGGGGCACGAAAAGGGCTACGCCAGCACAGGGACACAGGGAGCCCAAACGGCCAATAGCGCCTAGTGCGAACATTGCCCACAATTCAGTCGGTCAAAACCATCGAACGAGAGGCCGAGCTCCGGTCGAACGAGATGCGCAATGGTCTGGGCGTCAGCAGAATGTCAAACGCGTCAGTATTCTTTCCGGAAAAACCGTCCATGCCAGATCGGCGCTCCCACCGAATATCGAACCAAACTGCCTGACGGAAGTCCTTAACTCTATTTTTTTCACATCTTTACCGCTCCCGCTGCTCAAACCTCCACTGACCGCCAGCTTGATTTCCAAATCGATTTGGCACCGTTTGTGCTGTTACTCGAGCCTGTAACCGAGGGGGGCGAAGCGCACCCAGAGCCAGGAATCCTCTCGGGGAGTATCAGTGCCAGGCTAGATCTCATACGTCGCGTTTTGATTACCGTGACCCAATCAACAAACTTTCCAACAAAACCAAGGAGATCAACGATGGATGTCAATCTCGCTGAACTAACAGAAAAGGTTAGTGCCAAGATCTCGATTCTGGACGACGAAAAGATCGAGATTCAGAATCGCCTCAAAGGCATTGAGAACGAAAAGACAGCCATGCAGAAACACTTCAAGGCCATCGACAACGTGTCTGCCTTGGTTGATGAGTTCGCCATGGAGGAGATGGTCACTGCCGAAAGTGAGGACGACCTCGTCAGCGATCGGGGTGACCCCGTTGAACCCGAGGTACTGACAACCGATTCTGACATAGAAGGCAAGTCCGACAAGACACAAAATGGGAAGGCAAAAAAGGGCGATGTGCTCAGCTATCTAAAGGAACAACTAGATGCTGAAGACACCGATGATGCACAGCTAACTCGTGATGATGAGGCCCTGAGCTTGAGAGCATGAGAACTTCGGCCCTCCCTCCGGAGCAAGTTATCTACGTCGCTGGCCATCGGGGTCTGGTTGGATCGGCCCTACTCAGGTGCTTGCGGAGGGCGGGCTTCTCGAACCTTCTCACTCGTGCTCATGAGGAGTTGGAGCTCACAGATCAGCGGGCCGTCCGCAGCTTTTTCAGCAGCCAGAGGATCGACTACGTGGTGCTGGCAGCCGCAAAGGTGGGAGGGATCCACAGCAACGACACCTATCCGGCCGAATTCATCTATGACAACCTCTTGATTCAAGCCAACGTGATTCACGAGGCATCCTGCGCCGGTATCAAGCGTCTGCTCTTCTTGGGTAGTTCCTGCGTTTACCCTAGAAACGCTTCTCAGCCTCTGTCGGAGGAGGCCCTCTTCACTGGATCACTCGAACCCACGACGGAGCCCTATGCGACCGCCAAGATCTGTGGGATCAAGATGTGCGAGTCCTACAATCGACAATACGGGTCTCAGTTCCGATCGGTAATGACCCCAAACCTGTACGGACCCAATGACAACTTTACTCCCGAACACAGCCGCGTGATTCCAGCTCTTATGCGCCGGTTCCATGTAGCCCAGATGGCAAGCGGTCAGAGGATCATGGCCGGCCCAGCAGCCGCTTCATCCTCGGTTACAGTCTGGGGTACGGGCAGGGCCTATCGGGAGTTCCTTCATGTAGATGATCTCGCCGAAGCCTGTGTCTTCCTCATGGGATTGGACGACGAGACCTACGCTCGACACTGCAGTCCCAGGCTTTCTCATGTCAATGTGGGGGCGGGGCACGATATCCGCATCAGCGATCTGGCGCGAATGATCGCGGATGTGACGGGTTTTGAGGGGGAGGTCCGGTTCGACACCTCGAAACCGGATGGCGCCCACCGTAGGGTTCTGGACATCTCCCGCATCAAAGCGCTGGGATGGTCACCCCGAATCACACTAAGCGAGGGCTTGCAGTCGACCTATCAATGGTTGCTCCAGAATCAGGCGCTCTTTGGCGCAACCCAATCTCAGGAAGTGATTCAGACCCAAACGGGGAACCCCAACCTCTATCCATTCGTCCGCACCAACCAGGGTCCGAGGCCAAGCTTGTCTTCATGAGCATCTCAATAGAGGGAGCGATTCAAGACCCTTGCCTCGCTTCCGCGCAAGAAGTTTTGATCGCACCATCGCGGGGCCGGCGGAAACTGGACTTGCGGGAGCTGTGGAACTACCGAGAACTCCTCTGGGTGCTCACGGCACGAGACATCAAGGTCCGTTACCAGCAGACTCTGATTGGGGCAGCGTGGACGGTGTTCCAACCAGTCGTTACGATGTTGGTCTTCACCCTTATTTTCGGTTGGGTGATCCGGCTGCCATCAGAGGGCTTTCCCTACCCCCTATTCCTCTACTCCGGCCTACTGCCCTGGACGTTCTTCTCCAATGCCTTGAGCAGTTCCGGGGGATCTCTGGTGTCATCCTCAAACCTCGTGAGCAAGGTATATTTCCCACGTCTTGTCATCCCAATCGCTTCGGTCGGAGCCGGGCTTGTCAACCTCGCAATCTCCCTGACCGTGCTAATCGGCTTGATGACCTACTACGGAATAGGTTGGACTGCCAACCTACTGTTTGCCCCCCTCCTGATTGCGGCGGTATCCTTCGCAGCCCTTGGAATCGGCACATTCCTTTCCGCTCTGAACGTAGCCTACCGAGATGTTGGCAACATTCTGCCACTGACACTTCAGATCTGGATGTTCCTCACACCGATCTTGTACTCGCCGACGATGGTCCCCGAACGATGGCGCTGGCTGATAGATCTGAACCCCATGACCGGAATCGTGGGAGCCTTTCGCACCGTCTTTCTAGGCCAGCCTTGGGATCACCTCTCGCTTGCCATCTCACTGGGCCTCTCGTGCTTGTTCTTCTGGGGTGGACTCCTCTACTTCCAGAGCGTCGAGAGGGACTTTGCCGACGTTATCTAAGCTGAAACTTCATTTTAGGATTTGGACGTAAAAAGGATCTAACCTGTTGATTTAGAGTCGGATAGATCCTTCTCCAGTAGCGGTGGCCGCCAGGCCGCCGTTTTTCAAGCCAAAGGCTTGAAGTAGAGAACACGGCGGCCTGGAGGCCACCGCTACGTCCCTCGACTGAAGTTTCTTTCCTGTACGATCCGGCGCAGCCGGTGGCGGCGCTAAGCTGAAACTTGAACGAAGGGTCACAGGTCGCTGAGGGAAGCCTCTATTGAGCGCACAACAGTGCTGTGAATGGGTGAACTGCCAGTACTAAGAAACCAAGCCCAGCAGAGCCGCGAACGACTTGACTAGTCAGCAATATGAGCCCAAGTTCCGAGGGAGAGAGCTGGACAACAGCGGAATCTCCCCTATCCCCGGCTGCGCCGGATCGTACAGGAAAGAAACTTCAGTCGAGGGACGTGGAAATCATGAAGAATCGGAAATTGACGGAGCCGTGACCATCGGGGAGCAGGACCTCATCAAAGGCCCAACCTCGGTTTTGCTTCCTAGAAGGCGCTCCATCCCTCTCTGCGGAAAGGCAGCCAATCAAATCATCCCAAGCGGATGGAAAAGAGCAGCCCATCGGTGAAAACCGTGGGTTGATCCAATGTTAGATGGGAACCGATCCCAGCATGCTGCTTCCTTCCAATACCGAGACTCGAGGCCGCTCTGCACCGCCGCCTACTTATTGCCGGTGCTGCGCCAGATCCTTCAGAAGGAATCGCAGCTCGAAGTCCAGGGAAAACGCCTATTCGAAATCGGCTGTGGAAGCGGTGCAACCGCCTCCGTGCTGAGCCAGCTGGGCTACGAGGTCACCGGGATCGACCTTTCGAGCAGCGGTCTCGAACTGGCGAACCAGAACTATCCTGACCTCGACCTCTTTCTGGGAAGCGCCTACGACGACCTGGCTGCCAGCTATGGAGTCTTTCCTGCCGTGATCAGCCTTGAGGTCATTGAACATTGTCTCTACCCCCGTCAATTCGCAAAGACCCTCTACGAGTTGCTGGCAGAGGGCGGCCTCGGCATTATCTCGACGCCCTATCATGGCTACTGGAAGAATCTGGCGATCTCGCTCTTGGGAAAATGGGACAGCCACCTTTCTCCGCTCTGGGATCACGGCCACATAAAGTTCTTTTCGAAGAAGACCCTGAAGGCGATACTTCAAGAAGCAGGTTTTCGCGAGATTCGCTTCGCTCGCGCCGGAGGCCTTCCGGGATTCGCCAAGTCCATGGTCGCTATTGTCCGGAGGTAGCTGAGTGCAGCTGTCCGGGTGCCAGCAGAATGTCAAATGCGTCAGTATTCTTTCCAGGCAAACCGTCTATGCTAGATCGGGAGCTCCCACCGAGTGCCGGAACAAGCTGCTCGATGGACATCCTTAACTCTCTTTGTGTCAATTCTTTGCCGCCCTATTCACCCAAACCTTCGGTAGCCCCATCTTGATTCCCAAGTCGATTTGGCACCATTTGTGCTGTTACTCGAGCCTGTAACCGAGGGGGGCGAAGCGCGCCCACAGCCATGAATCCCCTCGGGGAGCATCAAGGTCCGGATAGGTTTACACCTCGCCTTTGATTACCGTGTCTCATTCAACGAGTTTTCCGAAAAACAAGGTGATCGACGATGGAGGTCAATCTTGCTGAACTAACAGAAAAGGTCCAAGCCAGAATCTCGACTCTGGATGACGAAAAAGCCGCGATTCAGAATAAAGACATTGAGAACGAAAGAACAGCCATGCAGAAACACTTCAAGGCTATTGAGACCGTATCTTCCTTGGCCGAGGAGCTCGCCACGGGGGGGATGTTCCCTGCCGATAGTGGCGACGGCTTCGAGAGCAATCCGGGTGACCTGGTTGGACCCGAGGTATTAGCACCCCACTCCGACGCGGAAAACGAGTCCGACATAGGTGAGATTGGGAAGTCACGCCAAGACGACGTCCTCAGTTTTCTGAAAGAGCGACTAGATGCTGAGGAGGCCGATGATGCGTCACTGCCTGGTGATGATGGGGCCCTGAGCTTGAGAGCATGAAGACTTCGAGCCTCCCTCCGAACCAAGTCGTCTACATCGCTGGCCATCGGGATCTGGTCGGACCAGCCCTACTCAGCTGCTTGCGTAAGGCGCGATACTCGAACCTTCTCACACGGGCCCATGAACAGTTGGAGTTTACTGATCGGCGGGCCATCCGCAGCTTTTTCCCCGAAGCCGTATGACACTCCCAGCACTGCCTCCCGGCTGCAACGGTGACGGCCTGGCCGCCGAGACAAGCATCGTCCGGCCACCGGCGATCCGCGTTTCGAACCTTGGAAAGCTGTTCCGAATAGGCGTGCGAAACAGGTCTGCCGGAACACTGAGAGAAGCGCTGTCGGACCTACCCTCATTCTTTAGGAGATGGAGTGTCCCTACAAGTAGGCAACAGTTCTGGGCACTCAAGGAGGTTTCGTTCGAGGTTCAGGAAGGCGAGGTCGTCGGCGTCATCGGTGCCAATGAAGCGGGTAAGAGTACCCTGTTGAAGATATTGAGCCGAATCTCGGAGCCGACGACCGGCACTGCAAGACTGCGGGGTCGGGTCGCAAGCCTGCTCGAGGTTGGGACAGGATTCCATCGGGAGCTCACCGGTCTGGAGAACATCTATCTCAGCGGGGCCATCCTCGGCATGCGCCGAGGAGAAATCCGGCGCAAGGTAGATGAAATCGTAGCCTTCGCAGGCATCGATCAGTTCCTCGACACACCCGTCAAACACTATTCGTCGGGAATGTACGTGCGGCTTGCGTTTGCGGTCGCAGCCTATCTAGAACCAGATATCCTGCTGGTGGATGAGGTTCTGGCAGTTGGAGACGCCGAGTTTCAAAAGAGATGCTTGAAGCGGATGAACAAAGCCGGCCAGGATGGTCGGACCGTCCTTTTCGTAAGCCACAATATGTCCGCCGTCAGGAAACTGTGTTCGCGTGCGATCTTGCTAGATAGCGGTCGGATCGTGGAAACGGGAGACAGCTTCTCCGTAACAGAAACCTACCTGAAGAATCTCTCCACCGACACCTGTGGAAAACCTTCCCCACCCGCCGGCTTCTTGTTCGCTCAACAGCCAGCCGTCGACAGGAAGTTCGCCATCACCGCAATCCAGATGCTGGACGCAGCCGGGGGCCCTCTTTCGGTGCTGGGAACCTGGGACTATGTTCGTTTCAGGATCTATTTTTCGGCGACCGAGAGGTCACAGCGCGGTTCCGTAGTATTCAAGATCCAGACCAACGACAACACGCCTATCCTTCTCTGCTCGACGCAGCCAGACTCGACCCTGCCGCTCCCGATCGAAACAGGCACTCAAGCCGTAGACTGTGTATTCCCCAGCTGGCCGCTGGCAGAAGGGAGATACACAGTTGGTGCAGGACTTGCAATTCCGACCGTTGAGTATCTTGCATGGGAAGAAAATCTGTGCCAACTCGAAACGGTTGGACGAGACGTCTTCCGATCGGGGCTTGCGCCATCGTCGGATCGTTACCTGGTTGCAGCTCCCCACTATTGGGAAACTGCTTCTGCTTCGCTGTCTGCCCCAGACCAGGAGCCGACTGAGATTGAGATGCCAGAGATACAGTATGCCCACTGATTCTCCTTCGCTGGGCGCCGAACTCTAAACCGATGCGATTGCCTTGGTCCTCCCTCAGGGGATTCAAAAAACGTCTCAGAACCCGTCCTGTTCGGCAGAAGGTTGCCCGCGCCGACAATCCCTACGCTACACATATTCCAATTCTGGTAGGACTTGCCTATATCTGGAGGATACGTCGAGTGGTGGAGTTTGGCTCCGGTCTCTATAGCACCTTGACCTTCCTGAACCGATCTACCTTTCCCTACCTTCAGGAATTGCACTCCTTCGAGAATGATCAAGAATGGGCGGCCCGGGTGCGGCAATCCGTCGCAAACGATCCAAGACATAAACTCACAATCGTGCAGGGTGGCATGAGTACGGCGCCAGGCCAGCTTGGATTCGCCGACTTCGACCTTGTGTTCATCGATGACTCGACCTCCCTACCCGAGCGACTCGAGACGATCGAGTCTGTGGGGAGAAGCTGCGGCCCACAGGTGGTCATCGTCATACACGACTACGAGGAACTGGAGTATCGAAGGGCGGCCTCCGAGCATCTGGGATTCATGCGCAGCCACTTTATATTCACGGCGCTCAATCCGAATACCGGTGTTCTCTCGAACTCAGGAAAAGAGGTTCAGCGCCGTCTGAGGGATACCGACCGACGCATTTCGTCCTACTCTTCCATCACTGGGCTGGAAGATTCCAATCGATGGTCGGCTCTGCTCCATGGCACACCGACCGACGGCTACCAGGCGATGCGCGGAGACAGAAAGATAGAAAGCGCTCACGACACATCAATGGGCCCAGGCGGTTTTCTCGAACTGCCATCAGCTCTACAACTGGCCACAGATGGCGAGTCGAAACATGACAAGGTGAGGAGATGTTGATCGAACTTAACCAGAAAAACCATCGGTCCATTCTAGTGACTGGCGGCTTGGGGACTGTAGGGCGCGCCTTGGTAAGCGATCTCCGGCAGCGCGGACATGAGGTCGTCGCTTGCGACCTACAACACCAGGCAGACGAGCATGGCTTCGGCCTCGCCGGTGACGTTCAGGCTCCTGGCTATGCCCGATGTGATGTCGGGGAGTACCGTCAGGTGGAGCGAGTGTTTCAGGAGATGGGCCCATTTGACTGTGTCTACCACTGCGCCGCCGAATTTGGACGTTGGAACGGAGAGGACTTCTACGAGGCTCTCTGGAGAACCAATGCGGTTGGCACTAAGAACGTCATCCGCATGCAGGAACGCCTTGGATTTCGACTGATCCACTGCTCCTCCTCAGAAGTGTACGGAGATTGGCCGGAGCTGATGACAGAAACTGTCAACGATGAATACGCCATCTCCCAACTCAACGACTACGCCATGACCAAGTGGGTCAACGAGATGCAAATCCGCAATTCGGCTCTCCAGCATGGCACGGAGACGGTGGTTGTGCGCCTCTTCAACACCTACGGCCCAGGGGAATATTACAGTCCCTACCGATCTGTCAATTGTCGCTTCCTATTCAGCGCCCTTCACGGCCGCCCCTGGACGGTATTTCGAGGTCACTCCCGAACCTCAAGCTACCTGTACGACACAGTCAGATCTCTGGCAAACATCAGCGAGCGTTTCAAGCCGGGAGAAACTTATAACATCGGTGGCAGCGAACTCCACACGATTGAAGAGCTCTCCGATGCGGTAATCGAAGCGACCAATACCGATCCATCCTTGGCCCGATACCAAGACTCCGAACCGCTCACAACCACGAAAAAGAGGGTCGATATAGGTCGATATCTCAAAAGCGGTCCGCGACCTGGATCACCAGAACCGCTGGAGCTTGAAAGAGGGACTACGAGAAACCGCCGAGTGGATGCGCCAGGTTTACCTCGTGCCAGCCAAGGTCGGGTCGATCCCTCATCCGGTTTCTGCTTCTCCCACAGCGTGGAGAGCTGATCCGGCTCACCCCCTGATTTCGGCTCAAGATTCACCCTCTGACGAAAGGGCCGGCATAACTGATCCGTCCGAGGCGGCACAGGCCTTCCCCTTCTAGGAAACACTCTGTCCCCTTCTCGGAAACAGCTACTCAGATGGATGCCGATAGCAGCCAAGAACTTCATCGCCAGCCTCCTCGGCTTCTTCTGTTGAGTGGTGTACCGCCCGGTGCAGGCAGCGTCGGGCAAATCATTCTGCAGGACCTCTGTAAGAGCTATCCAGATGGGCGCATATGCTGCTTTGCCACACCAGAGGCGGACTTCGAGGTGAGTCCCTTTCAGGATCGGCTTCCGATTCGCATTTGCCGTCCTTGCAGCCAATCGGGCAATCGACCACTGCCGGGTCGCCTGGGAGCAATGAAATCCTGGACAAGACACCAGTTATCACGACGATACGTCAGCAAGTGGATTGCGGACGCGGTGGAGTTTGGAAGGCAGTATCGAGCGCAGAAAGTGTGGATGGTTATGGACAATGCCACCACCATGGCCATGGGCTCTGAAGTCGCGCGGCGCCTAGAACTGCCTCTGCTCTGCCTGGTCTGGGATCCTCCTGACTATCTGCTTCGAAAGACAGGGATGGACCGATTCACTCGGGGAAAGCTCTCGAAGCTCTTTACCGCCGCAATGCGTCAAGCCGAACGGGTGGCGGTTGTGTCGGCGCAGATGCAGGAAGACTACGCGGTCCACACCGTCAGCGAACCTTTGATTCTGCGCCATGGGCTGGATCGACAGGACCGCCAACAGCCGGCAATCGGTCCACTGCGGGACAATGATCTGCGTTTGGGCTTTGCGGGATCGCTCTACAGCCAGTCCGCCTGGAAATCACTCATCGAGGCGCTCAACGGAATTGATTGGCGACTGGATGGCAGACGCGTGCTGATCCGAATACTTGGTTCCGATTTCGACTTCAAATGTGAGGCTCCGGCCAACATCGAGTATCTGGGTTTCCGCTCGATCAGCGAAACGGCGAGGATTCTTGCCCGATGTGATCTGAACTACCTGCCTTATCCCTTCGAGAGCGGGCTGTCCGACGTGGCGCAGTATTCGTTTCCCACCAAGCTCAGCACCTATCTGGCTGCGGGTAGACCCGTTTTCATTCACGCTCCCGGCTACTCATCTCTGGCCCGCTTCTTCCGTGATCGCCGCATTGGTGCCTGTTGTAGATCTTTGGATCCGCTCGCACTGATCGAGAGTTTCAGGCAGCTGTTGGTGCCCCAGACCTACTCGGCAGCAGCCCAGCGAGTGACACAGGTTCTCGAGGCTGAGTTCAGCCAGGAAGTCTTCTTACAAACCTTCTACCAGTTCGTTGGGGCAAGAGCGAGAACTGGGATCTCTCGAGAGGGAGCTTCTTGAATGAGACGAACCAAGATTCTCTTTTGTAGTCAGACCTACACCCCAATCGGCGGAGTCGAGACCTGGTTGGACACACTCTGCCGAAGCCTCGCAGAGAAACGGTGGCAGCCGATCGTAGCCCTGGTTCGGGGCTCGGAAGCGCACCGCCCTGAGACTTGGAAAGAGGCCCATCCGGGCCTCAGAACGACGGAGATCGACGGTCGAGGCCTGAACGCCGTCGGCCGAATCCGGGCCATCGAGCGATGCATCCGGCGTGTCAAGCCGGACATCTTTGTTCCAGTCGGGGTTGTCGACGCCTACGATGCCATCTGTCACCTCAAACTGAAAGGCTCTTCGACGCGTCTAGTCATGACGATACATGGAAACACTCCATCCCTGATCGCCGACATGGCCCGCTACCAGAACTTCGCTGATCTAGTAGTTTGTCCGGGGGCTCTGACCTGCCGCCTGGCAACGCAGTGGGTCAGGGTTCCCGAGGAGCGTGTGAGACACGTGCCCAATGGAGTCTTCTCACCTCGTGTAGAGCACCGACCTCGCAAGGCGGGTCAACCCATCCGTCTCGGTTACGTCGGCCGTCTGGTGCAGCGAGACAAGCGGGTCCTTGATCTGATCTCCTTCTGTCAAAAGCTTGAAACCAAGCAAACATCGTACTCACTGGATATCGTCGGAGCCGGCGAATCAGAGGACGAATTGAAACGGGGACTGATCGAACGGGTGGGTCAGGGCACGGTTCGCTTTCACGGTCCATTGTCTCTTGACGAGATATACACCCGGATCTACCCACAGCTGGACTGTCTCTTGCTCTTCTCTCCACAGGAATCCTTCGGGATGGCCTTGGTTGAAGCCATGGCCCATGGCGTGGTCCCCGTCTCCACCGCATTTGTAGGGCAGCGGACAGAGGGTTTTCTCAGTCCACAGGAAAACTGTCTCCTCTTTGAGGTGGGTGACACAGGGGCAGCCGCCGCCAACGTGAAGTGGCTCCAGGCCAGAAGCGAAGTCTGGAGCCAATTGTCGCGACAGGCCAAAGCAAGTGTTCGAAGCTACGACTGGGGTTCATCTACGACAAAATGGAGCCAACTCTTTGAGAGTCTTTTCAGTGCTGAACCGGTAGCCGGACAGAGCGCACCGCAAAGACCTCTCGGTCCCGACGGCAAACTGGATAGAGCCGGCCTGCCTCCTCTTCTGATCGATGCCCTGCGCTACCTTCGGCGCCAAATCGTGGGGCTGCCCCCCCTCATGATTGGTGGTGAAGAATGGCCCTTCATCAACAAGGACCACAGCCCCCAAGTGCTGGAACAGATCAGCCAGTTCTCTCAGCGATTGGACCGAGAGAGTCCGGAACTCTTCCCTTCTCCCTCTCTATGAGACCCAGACTCCTCATAATAGCACCGTCAGCCTACCGCCTCGGCGGCCTGGCCACCTGGCTAAACTACCTGGAGCCGGGACTTCGCAAGAGAGGCTGGGACGTCACCCTCGGACTGGTCCAGGGCCCCCGCCATCACCTTCCACACCAATATGTTGAGGAGAATCCAAGTCAGAACTGGGTTCCCATACACTGTCTTACGGGGACGCCGGAGGGGCGGTGCCAGGCCCTGATGCAGTCGATCCGGCAAGAGCAGCCCCACCTGGTGGCAGGCGTCAACATCCCAGACCTCTATCCTGCAGTCGCAAGGCTGCGGAGTAGAGGGAGCGGACCTAGGGTGGTGATGACGGTGCACGGAATTCAGTCCGACTTGCTTGAGGATGTCGAGCGCTGTGAGACTGTTCTGGACGGTGTCATCTGTACCAATCGACTGGCCCACCGGCTGGTCTTGAAAGAGGCTGGCCTCAGTCGGGAGCGCCTCCACTACGCCGGCTACGGAGTGGCGATTGAGCCTTACAAGCGGCCTCAAACCAGCAGGGGATTGCTGAAGATCGCCTGGGTCGGTCGACTGGAACAATCAGACAAACGTGTTCACGACATTCCTTCGATCCTGCAGCATCTACGTCATCAGGGGGTGCCGTTTCAGCTGCTAATAGCTGGAGAAGGTTCTGAGGGGGAGCGGCTGAAAGGGGAGCTGCGTCGCTTCATCGAAACCAACCAGGTGAAGATCCTGGGCCGAGTCGACGCCCAGGAATTAAGGATCCTTTACCAGCAAGCGAATGCCCTGCTTCTGACCTCCGCACATGAAACAGGTCCACAGGTGGTCTGGGAGGCAATGGCGAGCAGCCTGCCCGTGGTATCCAGCCAATACGTAGGGTCCGGGCTGGAATCTGCGCTTGAACACGGTCGAAACACCCTGCTCTTTCCGGTTGGGGACTGCCGGGCCGCAGCCCTACAACTATGCCGTCTCTGGCGAGAACCCATTTTGAATCAAAAACTTGCCAGCAATTCTCACTGGATGGTCAGCGAGCGTTACAGCATCAGGGCGTCCCTGCAGTCTTGGGACACAGCACTCCGAAGATCGCTGCGGTCCGGACCCCACAAGGCCGGGGCAAAACTCGAAATACCTCACTGCCATGGAAAGATAGACACCTTGTTGGGAAGCAGCGCAGCCGAAGGCGTTCGGCGGTTGATGCGACGTCGAGTCCACCCCCTGGGTGGTCCTGGCAGCGAGTGGCCCCACTCCTACGGTAAGCAGAACTCCAAGCAGTTCTGGAAGATTGCCAGGGAGGAAGACCACCCTTGCCACGATGGCTTCGAGACAGACCCGTACCTGGCGGCTAGAGCAAGATGAAAAAGCAACTTCTCCGACAACAGTTGGGATGTTGGCTGAACGAGCGATGGCGAGCCGAATTGGTCCTCCGGGCTCCACGGCTGACGAAGCGCTTGGAACTGGAGTGGCTGGACCTCTGTAATCGAAAGGAGAGATTGGCCACAGTCCTCGGAGGTCGGGGCCGGGAGTGTCTCTGGAAAGGCACCTCCAGACTGACCGTCTGCCGCGTCTTTCCTCGCGTTGGTGCCCGACTGCTTCAGCACCTGATTCAACAGTGGCCAATCCGCTTCGCCAGTCCTCCTCGGGCGCCCCACGACCGACCCCAGGTGAGCATCATCGTCGCTATTCGCGGCCTGGATCGGCTTCCACAGCTGAGACGCAGCCTGGCCACGTTGTTCGCCCAAGAAGGCTGCTCTTGGGAGATTCTGATTGTCGAGCAGGATTGGGACCGATTGATCCAGCCCCATCTTCCGTCAGGGGTCCGATACACCCACGCCCGCTCCCTGACGCCCGAATCGGCCTTCAACAAGTCATGGGCTCTGAACCTGGGTGCCCGATTGGCAAGAGGCTCCACCCTGGTTTTTCACGACGCCGACATGCTGGCTCCAACCCGCTATGCCGAAACCGCTTGCAGTCTGTTGAGGAAAGGCTTCGATGCGCTGCGCCCCGTCCGTCTTGTCGCCTGCCTCGATCGGGTGGCTACCGAGGATCTCTGTGCCGGAGCCGGACTGGAAACAGTCAGCGCCCTATCCGAAGTACTCCAGAACTGTCCTGCGTCCCTGGCAGTTCGAAGCGAAGCTTATTGGCAGATCGGAGGCCATGACGAGGAGTTCTCGGGCTGGGGAGGCGAAGACGAAGAGATACTTCAACGCCTGGAGACCTTGCCGCACTGTCCCGGAGGCTACGTGCCCCTGGTACACCTGTGGCATCCACCGCATCGGGAGAAGATCGACCGGAACAAATCGCACACCAGGTTCGAGTTGAAGAGCAAAGAACCAATCGAGAAGAGGATCGGCAGGCTCCGCGGGTTGAACCTGGGGTCTCGAGCAGCTCCGGTAATAGGCACTTAAGATGCGATCAGGCTGCGTTTCTACCATCATACCAGTCCTCAATCGTCCGCTGATGTTGTGTCAAGCGGTCGATAGCGTGCTGGCCCAAACCTATCGTCCTATCGAGGTCATTATCGTGGATGATGGCTCCACCGACCCGACAGGCGCCCGGGCGCGCAGCCTGGCAGCGAGCTCGCCTTCCACGATTCGTGTAATTCAAACCTCCAACCGGGGACCGGGATTGGCGCGAGAGACAGGAAGGCAAGTCGCTCAGGGCGAGTTCATTCAGTACCTGGACAGTGACGACCTCCTGTCACCTGCCAAGTTTGCAGTACAAGTGGCCGCCCTGCGCAAGAACCCAGACTGTGGCATCGCCTACGCTTACACCCGCCTGATAGACGAAAACGGAGGCGTCCTGGCCGCGCCCTACAAATGGACCGGACGCACCATGCCGAGTTTGTTTCCGGCGCTACTGGTCGATCGCTGGTGGAATACCCACACGCCCCTGTTTCGCCGATCGGTGTGCGACGCAGTCGGCCCCTGGTCCGACATGAGGATGTCCGAGGATTGGGAGTATGAGGCCCGGGTGGGGGCACTCGGAACCCGCCTGATTCACTGCCCAGAATTCCTCTCCGACACGCGCCGCCACTCAGGTAATCGACTCACGGCAGGCCAACCTGATCGCCAGACACTCAAGGAAATGACAAGGCTTATCCAAAGCCTGCATGTCTGTGCGAATCGGGCAGCAGTATCGCCGGACCTCGACGAAATGAAACACTTCTCCCGCTGGGCCTTCTCGGTGGCACGCCAGGCGGACAGCGTAGGCTTGAACCGGGAGGCAAGAGAATGCCTGGCAATCTCCAGAACGACTGGATCGCGAGGACTGCTCACCGGCCTTCAACTCACAGCGTACGGAGCGATGACTGCGACCCTGGGTGGGAACTGCAGCACCAAGCTTGTGAGCCTGGCTGAGCGGCTCACCGGGTGGGGCGCCGGTTCCTCGACCATGAGGCAGTCCTGGATGGAGCAGAGCGGTTGAGTTCACCTCAGGTCTCCATAGTGATGGCTGTCCACAATGGTGAGCGCTTCCTACGCGATTCCATCGAGAGTATCTTGACTCAGCTCCATCCCGACTTCGAATTCATTGTCGTCAACGACGGTTCCACCGACCGAACCCAGCACATTCTGCGGCTCTGCGCAGGGCAGGACGCGAGGGTAAGGATCCTCGAGCAGGAAAACCAGGGCCTCACGCGGTCTCTGATCAGGGGATGCCTCGCAGCAAGGGGAAAGTACATCGCCCGCCAAGATGCAGATGACCTATCGACTCCGGACCGGATTGTGAAGCTGGCTCAGTTACTGGAAGTCGATCCGGGTCTCGTCTTCGCGTCTTCATGGGCAGAATGGATCGGTCCAGAAGACGAATTGCTCTGGGAAATGAGACGACCTAGCCGATCAGAAGAGGCGACCCGGCAGCTTCTTCACGAAGGGATTGGGCCCCCGGCACACGGCAGTGCCATGTTTCGCAAAGAGTCCTACCAAGCCGCGGGAGGTTATCGAGAAGAATTCTATTACGGCCAGGACTCCGATCTTTGGCTCAGACTCGGTCAGCTGGGAAGGCTGGGGTATGTCCAGGAGACACTGTACAGGTGGCGGTTCAACCTGTCGGGCATCACGGTTACAAATCGGACCCTGCAGCGGCGTTTCGGCAAGATCGGCCAGGAGTGCCACGCTGCCAGGATGCGCGGAGAAAGTGACAGAGTGTTTCTGCGAGAGGCGGACGGGCTCAGGCGGCAGATCCTCTCTGGAGCTGTCACCCGGACTTCGGATCGTAAGCTCACCGCAGCCGCAAACTACTTCGTCGGGTCGAGATTGGCCCAGCGGGGCGACCACCGGTCCAGAGAGTACTTGCTCCGTACAACACGAGCCAATCCATTGAACTGGAGAGCCTGGCTAAGGATCTGTGGAGTAAGGTCCGGTTTCACTCCTCAACCGGTGCGCTGCGATGAAGTGCAGCGTCATACCTGGCCACACCTACTTAACAGGCTGGCCAACTTTGTGTGCTTTTCGCGGGGATCGGAGAGATAGAGGCGTGCGTATCCTGGTGGGAGCGAATGTCTTTCCAGACCCGAATTCGGGGGCGGCGGGGACGGTATATCAAACGAATCGTGCATTGAGGGAGCTGGGTCACCAAGTTGACGAAATCTGGTCGCCTGATCTCGGGCGAAAAATCGAACACGGGAATCTTCACAATCTGCTTGAACTTCCCTACCGCTACAAGGAAGCAGTAGCCCAGAAGACCCTCGAGACCGACTACGATGTCATCCAGCTCAGCCAGCCCCATGCTTATCTAGCCGCAATCGATCACCAGCGTCATGCCCGTCCCGGGATCTTCGTCAACCGAAGTCACGGATTGGAGTGTCGTTCCGAACGCACTCTGAGATTCTGGCACAAGGAATTCGGCGTCAAGCCGAATCGATTTCCTCGGATCCTGTTCAGTCCGGTAGTGAGCCGTCTGTTGAATCGTCATCTGCTGAAGATCAGTCGCGTCGCCGATGGAATCATCCTGCCCTGCCGAGAGGACCGGGAGTTCCTGTTGGAAAATACCGGCGTCGACTCTGAGCGAGTGCAGGTAATCCATCACGGCGTCCCTGATGGCTTCCTGCACCACAGGGCCATGCCAATGGGGTCCAGAATACGACGTTGGCTTTTCGTAGGGCAGTTCGCCTTCTTCAAGGGTCCAAATGTCCTTGCAGCAGCGGTCGGCAAGCTGCTGGCTAGATATCCAGATGTCACTCTTACCTGGGTCTGCTCCAGGGAACATCACCAAGAAGCGCGCGACCTTCTCCGGCCCTCCGTTGTACCCCAGGTCCGATTCGTCGATTGGCAGGCCCAGGACCAGCTGATGCAAGTCTATGACACGCACGGAATATTCCTCTTCCCTTCCCTCTTCGAAGGTGCCGGCAAATCCGCACTCGAAGCGATGTCAAGGGGAATGTGCGTCGTAACCTCCGAAACCAGCGGAATGAAGGACTACATCGAGAATGGGCGAAGCGGCCTCCTGATCGAAACGGGTTCCGTAGAAGGATTCGTTGCGGCAGTCCAGAGGCTGATGAGAGACGCAGAAGCCTGCCAGAGAATGGGCCTGGAGGCCAGATCTGCAGCAGCACAGTACAGCTGGAGACGCTGTGCGCAAGAGTCGGTCGAGTTCTATCGCCTTCTACAGGCCAAGAAGACCGCTCCAGAGCACCCCTCCGCAAGCCGGACTCGAAATACCATTCCGATTGAGAGATGTCCGTCCAGATGCTGAACATCGCGACGACCTTCACTGAGGAGCTAAAGCAGACGGTGTTCTCACCCCGACGTTTGCTGAAGCTGTTAGAACCGGGAAAGATACGCCACTATCTCCGCTTCCATTGGATTGCTGCCAAGGCGGGTTGGAAGTGGGAACCCTCTTCCCAGGCTGCCGAGCTGTCCCGGCGGCTGATCCCTCAGTATCAGGATTACCTGCAACTGCAGGCGATGAAACTGGATTATCTGGACCTATCCGGTCACGAAAGCCGGTTCCGGTCCATCCTGCGAGATCGACTAGCCCAATTGAGCTTCGTAGAAAGGGGACGGAACGTACTCTGCCTGGGCGCACGCCTGGGGGCTGAAGTGGCCGCTTTTTCGGATCTGGGATGCTTCGCGGTTGGGGTGGACCTGAACCCGGGACGGCAGAACCGGTGGGTTCTCTACGGCGATTTTCATCGTCTGCAGGTGGCCTCAAACAGCGTGGACATCCTCTACAGCAACTCTATCGATCACTGTTTCAGCCTGGAACTGATGGCAGCGGAGATGCGTCGAGTTCTAAAGCCTTCGGGCCACATTGTGGTCGAACCTGACCCCGGCTATCAGGAAGGACGACATACTGCACCCGACACCTGGCAGACGTTGAGCTGGAGAACAATCGAGGACCTTCGAAAAGAGTTGGAACGCTTCGGGCTGAAGCTGATCAGCCGGCGACCCTTCCAGTACCCTCGAGATGGCGAGCAGTTGGTGTTCGTGGCCGAAAGCCGAGAACCGAAGAAGGTGGTCTCAGCAGACCGTGCGCTAAGGCTCACGGTCGCCATTCCCACCTTCAGAAGAGAGGGGATCCTGGTCCGGACAATCCAGAAAGTTCTCGATCAAACCCCGAAAGCCTTGGAGGTTCTGGTCCTGGATCAATCACCCTCTCATGATGGCCAGACCGAGACTGCGCTTCGCCAGTGGGATAGTGCCGGGGCGATTCGCTGGGTCCGACTTGGCCATCCTTCGATACCGGCGACCCTGAACACGGCACTGGCGCTGACTTCCTCAGATGTGATCCTGTTTCTGGACGACGACGTTATTCCGGCTCCAGGACTGCTGGAGGCTCATTTCTCCCAATACCAGGAAGATCGAGTCTGGGCTGTTTGCGGACAGGTGCTTCAGCCGGGGGAACTTCCGGCGCCTGGCCCAGTCACCTGTCCACGGTCCGGGTTCAGCGCCTATCTGGACTACCCTTTCAATTCCAGCTTCAGCGACTGGGTCAAGAATGGCATGGCGGGCAACCTGTCGGTCCGTCGCCAGAGGGCAATCGAGGCAGGCGGCTTCGACGAGAACTTTACAGGCACGGCCTTCCGCTTCGAGACCGACTTCTGCCGCAGACTCTCAGGAATGGGAGGACTGATTCGCTTCGAGGCCAGGGCGAGCGTAAGACATCTAAGGGCTTCATCTGGTGGAACTCGCGCCTTCGGGAATCATCTCGATTCTCATTCCCCTGCCCATGGAGTCGGCGACTACTATTTCGCCTTGGTGCAAGGGATCACGGCTGCCAGCCTGAGATACATGGCAACCCGTCCCTTCCGAGAAGTCATGACTCGATTCCACTTGCGATGTCCCTGGCGTATCCCCTTGAAACTGGTCGGCGAGATCCGCTCCTTGTTGCTCGCGATTCGGCTCGTGTTCCGAGGACCTCGCCATTTGCAACCAGGTCAATGCATGGACATACCAGAGGTCGCTAGCAGCAAGTCTCGGGCGTCGGGACGTTCGACGCTTGATCTCCCTCAGCTGATGCCCTTGAGGGAAGGACGGCTTGGTGGAAGGCCATCATGAGAGTCCGACTCGGAGTAGTCACCACTCACCCGATTCAGTATCAAGTGCCCTGGTTTCGACTGCTGGCCCGGCATGCTGCGGTTGATCTCAAGGTCCTCTTCTCCATGATTCCGAACGAAGAACAACAAGGGGCTGAGTTTGGTAATTGCTTCCAATGGGACATTCCCTTGCTGGAAGGCTACGACTGGGAACTTCTCGATAACGTGTCCAAGCAGCCTTCCTTGATCGAGTATCGGGGCTGCGATACTCCCGGCATCTACAACATCATTAGAGATCAGTGCTTCGATGCAGTCCTGGTAAACGGCTGGGTCGTCAAGAGTTGCCTCCAGGCCTTGGCCGCTTGTCGACTCAGCGGTGTGCCCTGTCTTGTGAGAGGCGAGTCCAATTCGCTCAGGCCAAGGAGGCACTTGGTTAGAGCGGCCCACCGCCTGCTCCTGAAGCAGTACGCTGCTTTCCTGGCCATTGGGCGCAGCAATCGAGGTTTCTACGAGAAGAACGGGGTGCCTCCGGAGAAGATATTTCGGGCGCCCTACGGAGTGGACAACGAGAGATTCTTCCAAGCGGCAAGAGATCTGAAAGGGAGGCGTGCCCAGATTCGCACCAGGTTCGGGATACCCGAGGGTGCCTCAACCTTCCTCTTCTGCGGAAAGTTGATTCGAAAGAAGCGTCCCCTGGACCTGATGCAGGGCTTCGCCCAAGCGTGCAAAGGGATTGGGGGCACCCGCCCGAGTCTCCATCTACTGGTCGTTGGCGACGGTGATCTGCGGGCCCAGTGTGAAAATCTCGCTGCCGCTCACAATCTCCCCGTGACCTTTGCGGGTTTTCTCAACCAGAAGGAGATTCCACAGGCCTATGTCGCCTCCGACTGCCTGGTGCTGCCTTCCGACGAAGGGGAAACCTGGGGACTCGTCGTCAACGAGGCCATGGCATCCGGGAGGCCTGCGATCGTAAGCGATCGCGTTGGATGTCATCCGGATCTGATTCAAGAAGGCAGAACCGGAGCCGTTTTTCCCTTCGGGGATGTAGAAGCGTTGGCAAGGTGCCTCCTCGACCTTTCGGCTAGCCCTGAGAAGCTAGTCAGTATGGGCCGCCTGGCTCGCCGACGGGTAGCAAGCTACGGGCCTAGCAGCGCAGCTCGGGGATGCCTTGAAGCGGTCGAATACGCGATCAGTTCCTCAACCGAGCCGTTGATAGGCCATCAGGTTGCGAGGGCATGAGATGCAAGCTGAAAAAGGGTTGCAGGTTCTCAGGTCGCTGGTTGCAGGTCGCTGAACAATTCATGCTTCGCTGGGGACATGAGTCAAACGGTCAGTTGACTACCTAACAAGGACACTTCTCATCCTTCTACATCACGCCCTATTGGTATTGGTTCTGATCGCTTCGGTGGTCGCTCTGCTTGACTGGAGGAGAGGTATCTTCCTTTTGATCCTGGTCGGCGCCATCCAAGATCCCATCCGGAAGCTGACACCGGGAGCCCCCGGTTACCTGGTACTAGCAACCGCACCAATCTGGCTTGCAATGAGCTTTCGCGCTCTCAACGAGCTCCCGATCTGGCGCCAGTTTGTCGAGTCGTATCGATCTCTGTCTTCCGCCATCACTCTGTTCCTCATTTCGTTGCTCCCCGCAGCGGTTATTTCGGCAAGCTACGGACCAGGGGCTTGGAAGCTCTCCCTGATTGGCCTCTTTTCCTACGGAAGTGTACTTCTGGGTTGGATCATGGGATTTGCCTACACCAGATCCCTGGCAGACATTCGGCGCATTCTCGCTTTCTACAGTGTAGTGACGGCAGTCATGCTGCTTGGCACCCCCCTGGAATACTTCGAACTCTGGCCCGACTGGCCAGCCCTCGGGACCGAGGCGATGGGGATGCGCTGGATTCGATATGTCAGCGGCTACTTCATTCTGTTGACCGCCGGATTCTATAGAAGCCCAGACATTATGGGATGGCATGCGATCGCAGTTGGCATGCTGGGCGCGACGCTGGCCTTTGCTGCCAAGGGAGCCCAAAGATATCTATGGATCGCTGTCGCGGCATGGGGAGTTAGCGCAGCTATTCTTTCTGGGCGGCGCAAGATGGTCACGATGATTCTCATCTTCGCTCTGGTCCTGATCTGGATGTATTGGAGATCCAGGAACCCGGGTCGTATGGCGCCGGTCATCGGCACCTTGCTGGCTGTCACCGCCACCGCCTTTGTTTGCTACCAGTACATTGGACCAAGCGCCGAGATCGAGAGCTACTATTCCACCCCAATCGGAGAGGTTGTGGATCGGGCTCAAACACACGGTTTCCGAGCCCTCCATACCACCCTGGAACAATCGGGATTCTTCGGGGAGGGATTGGGGACCGCTTCACAAGGCACCCGACATCTATCGGTAGCTCGGCCCAGAACCTGGCAGGAAGGGGGCCTGGGAAAGGTGGTCGTCGAGCTAGGAGTCCCCGGATTCCTGTGTTTCCTAATGCTTTCGTATCTCCTGTTCAAGAGTATTCTGAAGGAGCCTCTGAAACGCTTGGACCCCCAAGGTTCAGGTTTCTCTCTGACGGCCGGATTGACGGCCTTTGCCGTGGCCAACGCCGGATGTTTCGTCGTATCCCATCACGTATTTGGTGACTCTTTCATCATGTCATTCTTCTCTTTGATGATCGGACTGGTCTTGTCAATTGCACGGTACCGTCAAGAAAGACCGCCCGAACTCCACAGTCTGTCGCCCCAACCTCGATTCATAGCCATGAATCCTTCACCGGCGGAAGGTGGATGAGGGTCAGCCGAACCGAATCTGGGTCGTCCCGCCGATTGAAAGTGCTGCTGGTTGAAACTGGAGCTAGTGATAGAAGTGGCAGCATGAGGCGCTACGCCGAGCTGCTGCTGCATGCCCTCGAGGGTGTGAAGCCTTCCAGACACTTGGAGGTCAAGCGAATCAATCTTGCACTTCCCGCACAGTTTCTGGAATCGTTGCCCTCAAGCTTGCAGAGCCTGGTTCACCATGCCTGGATCGCTCTGCGGGGCGGGGTGATTCGGCTAAGAGCGCGCAGGTTTGATCTGATCCACCTGTTGGATGGAAGCCACGGCTATGTTGCAAGGCTGCTGAAAGGCGGCGCTCCGGTTATCGTCACCGTGCACGACCTGATTCCGTTACTCCAGAAACGGGGTTTTCTGGACGAAGTGTCTTGCAGCGTCCTGGGTCGACATTACAGCCTCTTGACCATCAAAGGACTCGAGTGCGCGCACCGGATCGTGACCGATAGCGAAAACACCAGGAGCGATCTCATCCGGCTGACCGATGTCCACCCCACCAGGAGCCGTGTGGTCAACCTCCCGATCGCCTCGGAGTTAGAACGCATGGCCTGCTCTGGCCGGAGCTCCGCCCCCGGGCACGAGCACGCATACGTACTCCACGTTGGCGGCGCAGCCTTCTACAAGAATCGACTCGGAGTCGTAAGGATCTTCGCTGCTATACGAAGTCAGTGCGAAGTGCGTCTCAAGATGGTGGGGCCGGCCCCGGACCTGGACCTGCTGCGGCTTGTTCGGGAGCTCAATCTTGAACGCGAGGTAAGCTTCATCGACCAGGCGAGCGACCGACATTTGTGGCGGCTCTATCGGCAAGCGGCTCTATTGCTTTTCCCTAGCCTGTATGAAGGTTTCGGCTGGCCTCCACTGGAGGCAATGGCGTGTGGCTGTCCAGTAGTTTGCTCTTCGGCCGGATCCCTGCCCGAAGTCGTGGGCAGGGCTGCAATGACTTCGGCAGTCGGGGATGAGTCCCAGTTGGCCGCGATGAGTGTTTCGATTCTGAAGAACCCGGAATTGGCACGAGAACTGGCGAAGCGTGGTTACAAGCAGGCATCGAAATTCACTAGCGAGCGTATGGTTGAGCAACTGCTCACCATCTATTTCGATGTCGCGAACAACAGCATGACTTCGCGAGATCGGGTTCTCTTCCACCGCGGCCCGAAAAACCCTACCCCTGGCATTGTGACTGAAGGGATGGAGGGCACGATCCATGCACACCCTGGTTAACGCGCTTTCAACTACCAACCTGAGCGGCAAGTACGTGTTGGCCGGACATCTCTCGAATCTGGCGGAATGGGCCTCAGGTAAGCACCGCTTCACGGTTCTACACCACCGGGCCAATAGCGATATCTGCCGGGAAATGGGGCCGAACGTCGAGTGGCTGGAGTGTCCGGATTACACTGCCAACTGGATGGGCAGAATGTGGTGGGAGTTGACCGGGCTTCCCCGCATAGCGCTCCGGGCTGAAGCAGACCTGATGCTGTCTCTCTCCGGTACTTGCGTGCCAGGGCTGGAACTACCTCAACTCTCCTACGCCATGAATCCCGAGCCCATGATTTCTGGATTGAAGTGGAACGGAGCCGGAATCTGCAAGAGGGCTCTGCAAAGGTACGCCTACCGCGGGGCAATGGGCAATGCCACGGTAATGCTGTTCCTATCCAGGTACATTCGTGGTCTCTACCGCGACAACGCTGGGTTTCTGGAAAGGCAATCCGAAATTGTCTATCCGGGACTCAGCCAAGCCGTCTTTCTCAAGGCCAAGCAGCTGAGGGAAAAGGCTCGTCGAAGGCCGTTTCAAGTTCTGTTCGTGTCGGTCATGGCCGCCCACAAGGGTATCGATCGGCTGCTGAAGGTCATAGACCGCGTGCGAAGGACGCATGGTGTTCCGGCACGACTGCGCCTGGTCGGCCCCTGGCCCAACCAGTCCTACCGGAGAAAGATTCTCAAGCTGCGCGCCCAGCTGGGGCTCTCCTCTGTCGTCGAGATCACAGGGTTCATGGACCGGGATAAACTGGACAGATATTACGCCGAATCGAAGCTGTTCTGCTCCATGAGCGAGTCCGAATCCTTCGGGATTCCATCGCTCGAAACCCAGGTGTTCGGTACGCCTGTAGTCGGTCCCGACTGTGGCGCCCTACCGGAGGTATGCGCCCAGGGCGGAGTCTACACATCCCCCTTCGACGTGAAGGAAACATCCCGTGAAGTGGCCAGGCTGCTGACCGACGAAGAGGCATGGTCTCGAACCTCCTCGGATGCTGAGCGGAATGCCTCGCGATTTCACTGGGACCTCTGTTCACGACCGCTTCTGGACATGTTCGAACGCATCGGAGGGAGTTCTTCCTCATGACCACCAATCCCATGCACGGCTGGCCCCTCAGGAGCCCAGAAAAGTCCGGGAGAGGTTCGCTGGACACCGCTGCAAACAGGAAGGCCGAGAAGTACTCCCGCAAGGAGATTCTGGGTCGAATCTTGTGGTAGCTGGCCTCTCCCCTATTTCGTTTCAGCCCCAGAATCTGCTTCGGCTGGCGCCGATTCCTACTCAGGATGTTTGGAGCTCGATTGGGCCGGGATGTCCACATCTACAGCTCTGCAATCGTCTATCTACCCTGGAATCTGGAAGTTGGGGACTGGTCTTCCATCGGGGAGCGTGCCTGCATCTACAACCTCGCAAGAATCAGTATCGGAAGCCACGTTACGGTTTCCCAGCGGGCACACCTCTGCGCCGGCACACACGATTACACCGACCCTACAATGCCCCTCCAGAAGAAACCTATCCAACTGTGCGATCAGGTCTGGGTGTGCACCGAGGCTTTCGTCGGGCCGGGCACAACGGTGGGCGAGGCTGCGGTTGTTGGCGCGCGAGCCGTCGTGTTGGAGGATGTCGAACCCTGGACCGTAGTGGCGGGGAACCCAGCCCGATTCCTGAAGCGGAGGGTGATTCAGCCCGCTGCAAAATACGCTTTCTCCCTCCTCAACTCGAAAGACAGATAAGTCACAGTGGGAATCTCGGTCCTGATCATCACTCAGAACGAAGAGAGAAACCTGCGGAGGTGTATCGAATCCCTGGGTCCCTTTGAGGATATCGTCGTACTGGACTCGTTCAGTAGTGACGGAACAGTGGCGCTGGCCAGGTCACTTGGAGCCAGGGTCTACCAGCGCCAATTCGACAACTTTGCGGCACATCGTAACCACGCATTGGATGCCGTTCCATTTCAGCATGAGTGGGTGCTGCACCTGGACGCGGACGAGGTTCTTTGCCCGGATCTCTGCGCCGAAGTGATCGAAGCAACCCGTAGCGAGCGCTATGACGCCTATCGTATTCCCTCGAAGATGATCCTCTCGGGCACCTGGCTCCGCCGTTCCGGCCTCTACCCCAGTTATCAGGTGAGGCTTGGCCGTCTCAGAGCACTCCGCTTCAAGCTGGTCGGGCACGGTCAGCGAGAGGACATCGATCCGAGCCGAGTCGGCACTCTGAAGAACCCCTATCTCCACTACTCCTTTTCACACGGTTGGGCATCTTGGTTCCAGAAACACGTCCGTTACTCCAGTCACGAGGCCCGAGAGGGCGTCAAACTGATCCAGTCCCGGGAATGTGACTGGAAAGGTCTGCTGACCACGGATCCGGTTCGGCGCCGACGAGCCCTTAAGCAATTGGCGGCTCGTCTACCCGCTCGCTCACTGACAAGATTTCTCTACATGTATGTTCTGAGGCGGGGCTTCCTGGACGGCAGACCCGGCTTCACCTACTGTGCCTTGCTCTCGATCTACGAGTACATGATCTCTCTCCAACTGAGGGACATGCGTAGAAAACCGCTGGAATCGGAATTCGTGCCATCCTCGATCAGGTATTTCCAGAAGCCGATCCCCAGCCCTCACCTCAGGTTCGACCGACTCCAACCACAGAGTCAGAACTACCGGACACTAGAGAAATCCGATCGTCGGGCATCGTAATGGAATCTTTCCTCTACTACAGCTATGGGTTTGCCTTTCTCGGAACCGTTGTACTGCTATGGCTACTCCGCCCGATCGCCGTTCGTTGTGGCCTGCTTGATCGGCCCGGCGGACGAAAGCAACACTCCGGAGACGTGCCCCTGGTGGGCGGTCTGGCCATGGCCGGCGGTTCTAGCGCTGCGCTGCTGCTCTGTGACACCCATCCAAGCTTCCTGGCGGCAGCTGCGATTCTAATCTTGGCTGGCGCCTGGGATGACCGATTCCCGATCACGGCGCCCCAGAAACTATTGGCTCAAGCCGTCGCCGCCATACTGATCGTGGGTTCGGGGGGCGTGGTACTGGCGGTTGTGGGCGGAGCAAGCACAAGCAATGCAGTCGGGCCAAGCGCTGGGATGATCCTCTTGACGATGGTTGTCGTGGTCAGCCTGATCAATGCCATCAATTTCGTCGATGGGGTTGATGGTCTAGCGGGAGGATTATCATTCATAGCTCTAGTTGCAATGGCCATCCTGGCTGGTTCGCAGGGTATGGAGTCTTGCCTA
The DNA here is from genome assembly GCA_965219005.1 of Acidobacteriota bacterium. Lineage (GTDB taxonomy): Bacteria > Acidobacteriota > UBA6911 > RPQK01 > JAJDTT01 > CAUZIZ01. The sequence goes on from CBDCMS010000004.1 coordinate 3,951,545, forward strand.
CGCCTGACTCTGGTCGCGGGCGCTGCTGTAGCCGGATTCCTCTGTTTCAACCTGCGCAACCCCTGGTGTCGGCGCGCCTGGGTCTTCATGGGAGACGCCGGAAGCATGTTCCTGGGTCTTACACTCAGCTGGCTTTGCATCCAGCTTTCGCAAGGCGAGACCGGCTCGCTCAGCCTGGTCACGGCGCTCTGGGTTCTAGCCGTTCCTCTCTTCGACATGGTCTGCAGCATCCTTCGTCGCCTGCTCAACGGCTGTTCTCCCTTTATTGCAGACCGGAAACACCTGCATCATCTACTGCTGCGAGCAGGCTTCTCCGAGGGTCAGACTTTGGCGATCCTGCTCGGTCTCGCCACCAGCGGAGCTGGATTCGGCCTCTTGGGGTTCTTCTTCAAGCTCCCGGAGCTGGTGATGCTCTTTCTGCTCCTTGTCGCGTTCACTCTTTACTTGTTCGGGGTTCTCCACACCTCAAAACTCGCCCATCGGAGTGGAACCAGAAAGGTGATCTTTCTGAATCGGTTCTTCCACCCCGACATCTCCGCAACCAGTCAGATGCTCTCCGACCTTGCCTTCGAGTGTGCCAGGTTCGGAATGAAGACCCATGTGATAGCCAGTCGTCACTTCTACCAGTCCTCGTCTCGTGAACTTGGGAGAGAGGAGGAGATCCAGGGCGTCCAGGTGTCCCGGGTCTGGACCTATGAACTGGGTCACGATTCTCTAGTAGCCCGTATGGTCGACTACGTGAGCTTCTTCATCGGGACCGGATGGAGACTTCTCAGTCTGGTCCGCAAGGGCGATGTGGTCGTGTCCCTGAGCGATCCTCCCCTGATCGCAGTAGTGGCGTACCCGATTGCTCGTGTCCGCGGAGCAATCCTCGCCAATTGGGTCCATGATCTCTTTCCTGAAGTGGCTACCGCCCTGAAGGTGCCATTACTGCAAGGACCTCTCGCCTCGGTGCTGCGTTGGCTTCGAGACACTGTGTTCCGTCGGGCACATCTGAACGTGGTCCTGGGCCACAGCATGAAACGGCGCCTGCTCGCAAGAAAGCTCGAGAAACAGCAGGTGCGAGTGATTCCGAACTGGGCAGACGGAGAAACACTCTGTCCCCGGCCCGGACAGGTAGATCGGCTTCGCAGGCAGTGGGGACTCCAGGGGAAGTTCATCATTGGCTACTCCGGAAATTTCGGTCGGGCCCATGACTTCGCGACCCTTCTGGATGCGGCTGAGTTGCTCAAGAGTGAGGAGCGTTTTTGCTTTCTCCTCATCGGCGATGGCTTCTACCATGAATGGTTGGTCGCAGAGCAGGATCGACGACACCTGGACAATCTGGTCTTTCGTCCCTACCAGCCCCGTGAACGCCTCGGCGTTGCCTTGAGCGCCGCAGATGTGCACCTGGTCTCGCTACGACCAGAACTCGAGGGATTAATCCTACCCTGCAAGTTCTATGGCATCGCGGCCGTGAAGCGGCCCGCGATTTTCGTAGGAGATCCCCGCGGAGAGTTGGGAAGGCAACTCGTGTCTGCTGGTTGCGGAGTAGCAGTGCCACTCGGAGACGGCCTGAGTTTGGCCAGTCAGATACGCCATCTCGGCAACAACCCACAGCAACTTCAGCGGATGGGAAACCAAGCCAGGGCTTTGTTTGAAAGCCGATTTCAGAAATCGGCCGCTGTCGAAGCCTGGCTGGAGGTTCTGTCTGATCTCGGGCTAACGATCCCTGGGCGGAAGGCCGATACGATTACTGATGGGCCCTTTGCAGCACGACCGTCGACTGTCTCTAGGTTCTCGCCATCCGATGCCGATCCAAACCGGCGATGGCAGCAGCTTCCCTTGCCAATATGAACTACCTGCGCTTCGGTCCCTGAGCTAGACAGGAAAAGGGGGATCACGGATACTCTGATGAAGATCTCAACCCCACCATACCGCAGCATTAGAAGACAAACAGTCGCGCGTTCGATCCTGTTCACGATATTCCTGCTGATCCCCACAGAGGTTGGGCTAGCCGAAGAGGCTCGTCCCGTAGTTCTAGGACAAATCGTTTCCAAGGGTGTCCTCGTCGACAATCTGGAAGTACCATCAGGCACAACCATCTTCGACAAGACAGAGATACGCACCCGTGCGCAACCCGCCCGGATTCATCTGGAATCGGGCCAGATTCTGGAAATGGCACCAAAGTCGAAGGTGAAGATGGCCCTCGATTCAGAGGATCTTCTCGAGGCGACGGTGCTTGCTGGCGAGCTTCATTATCAGAACCGGGACGCACTACCTACCTCAGCCATCGCTGGCGAGGTGGTACTGCTGCCTCTCCACCCGGCCTCCAACTCCCTGGTGGAGGCTGCTGTCAGCGCCGCAGGAACTGGTCTTCTGGGTTGGACGACAGCACTTCTGATCGCGTCCGGTCTAGTCGAGGCCACAGCCGTCACCGGCTCAGGAGGCCGAGTCGATCCGGGCAGTAATAGTGAAGGCGCATTCGGGCTGGGCATCGTCATGGAACCCGAAGATACGCTCTCCGCCAGCCCATCGGTTCCCTCCAATCGCTAGTACCATGTCACACATAAAATGACGGGTTTGCAGATGGGGCTTGCGAGGCGAGATCAAGGCAGGAGGAGGAAGACGATGCTTGGCCATCTTCGACGACGACCAACGCCGAGATCGTCCGCAACCCCCATCTGCCCTGCGGGTGGCGACGGGACGGGCCGATGGCTTTGTCTCTCCTCCTGGCAATACACAAAGGTATGGCTTCGTCGTCGTTTCGCGCCCTCGACGCCGTCGCGTTCGCCACAAACCCGTCATTCTATGTGTGACATGGTACTAGTGCTGTGGAGCGCTGAGACACTCTTCGAAGGACATTTCAACTGAAGCAAGAAACAGAGCTGATCAGCAGATCTCAGATGCCTGAATTGGTGAAGCCAGTCGACAGCGAGTCCGGCTATTTCATCCAGCCTCGGGATTGGGTGTCTACGGAGAGCAACGAAAGTGGCTATCAGATTCGACAATATGGTCGGATCCTCCTGAAGCATCGCTGGTTGATAGCGGCGACAATACTCACCTCGCTCGGACTCGCGGCACTGTACTCTTTCACCCGGATTCCGTACTACAAGTCCACAGCTGTCATCGAGTTCGAGCCTGAGGCCACCCTGCCCTTCCTCTACAGCAACATGCAGCCGGAAATGGCCAAGACCTTGGATGAGCCCTACCTCAGAACCCGCTACAACATCCTGCAGAGCCGAGATCTGGCGTTGCGGGTGGTGCGACGCCTCGAACTGGATCAGGACTCCGACTTCAACAATATCTCGGATTCGGCCGGTTTGAGGGCGAGCCTTTCGGCTCTCACCTCAGGCATCGTGAATTGGTTCGAAGGCGAAAATGCTGAGGTAGGGGGTCAGACTCAAGAGCCGAAGGGCCTTTGGAGTGCCATTCCGGCGGAACTTTCAGGGGATTCCAAAGACGAGATTGCACTTGCTGATCGGTTGCGCAGCAACCTCTCGGTCACGCCGGTGACAGGGACTCGTCTGGTCGACATCTCATACACGTCTCCAGCGGCCAGACTAGCGGCCGAGATTGTCAATACTCTGGCTGACGAGGCAATCCAGCTGAACTTCGAGACCCACGTCGAGGCTACCCGTAGAGCAACCGAATTCCTCAAGTCACAGATGCTCGAGATGCAGATGCGAGTTGAGGAGTCTCAGGAAAAGCTCCTCAATTACGCCAGGACCTTCAATCTACTCGACATCGAAGAGGGTGAGAACATCGTCTTGCAGAAGCTGGAGTTCCTGAGTTCTGCCTTGAGTCGGGCCGAAACCCAGTTGATCGCCGAATCGCCTCGCCTCGAGAGAATAAAGAACGCTTCGATTGACAGCTTTCCGGAACCCCTCGAGGACGACACCATCCGAAGCCTCCAGGAAAAAAGGCTCGAGCTGCGTCAAGAGCTTTCCCGCCTCAGGGGCCGGTACGGTCCTCGCTGGCAGGCAGTGATCCAGTTGAAAGAGCAGATGAAGGAAGTGGAGGAACAACTCAAGGCAGCTAAGGGCAAGGCAATTGAGCAGGCCCTCTTCGACCATGAAGACCAGTTGGTCCGTCTGGAGAATCTATCCCAGGCTCTGAATACACAGCAGAGGGTCGCGGAGGAGCTGAAGAAGGACTCTATTCAGTACAGCATCCTCAGGGACGAGGTGGATAGTAACAAGAGGATCTATGAAACGCTTCTGCAAAGGGTCAAGGAGGCCAGCGTTGTCGCTGGCCTCAAATCCAGTAACTTACACATCGTGGATCGCGGCGTGGTTGCAGGAGTTCCATTCAAGCCCGATCACGGCCGGAATTTTCTGATTGCCCTGATCCTGGGTACTATCCTCGGAATCGTCTTCGCGGTTCTTCTCGAATCCCTTGACAACACCGTGCGGACGCCCGAAGAGATCGAGACGATGGGTCTAACAAGCCTTGGCTTCATACCCACCACCGAGGGAATCATGACGACCCGAGAAGGGGCCCGATTGGTAAGAGCTAGCGCGGGCCATTCCGCTAGTGCTATCGAACCTCATCCATACGTCAAGCTCAATCCTAGAATGTGGGAGGCGTTTCGGTCGCTACGTACATCACTGCTTCTATCCGGTTCGGGGAGAGCACCGCGGAGAATCCTGGTGACCTCGGCCTTCGCCGGTGAAGGCAAAACCACCACCGTAGCGCACACCGGAATCGTGTTGGCACAAACCCGGGCTAGAACCCTGATCCTGGACATGGATCTGCGTCGGCCCTCTTTGGGCTCAATGTTCAAGTGCGATCGAAAGTATCTGGGACTGGCCGACTATCTCAACGGCCGATGCACTCTGTCCTCGACCGTCTTTCCCACTAGTTCCGAAGATCTGTTCATTATACCTTCCGGTACGCCTCCCCATAATCCAGCCGAACTGCTCGGTTCCGAACGGATGGAAGAGGCGCTTCAAAAGCTTTCGAATGTCTTCGAATACATCATCATCGACTCTCCACCCCTGCTGGATGTAACCGACGCAGTGGTCTTATCACCCCGAGTGGACGGCGTCGTCCTGGTGGCCAAAGGCTCGAGCACGACCAAGGTGGCTGTCAGAAAAAGCAGCCGTCACCTGGCAAGCGTCGGGGCCAAGGTGCTGGGAGTCCTCATCAATAACGTCGATCTCAGAAGATCGGAACACTATTACTATTACAGTCAGTATTACGACTACCGCAATGAGTACTCTACCGCCGCCGGAACCGGTTGATTCTGAAAACGTCGCTCTGAACGAAGTGGACCAGGAGAGAGACGCATGAAGTCACCAAATTTGCTCACGCTGCTGTTGTTCTGTTCGCAATTGGTTTGGGCCCAGCTGCCCGATATCAGCAATGCGCAAATCTCACTTTCGAAGGGCGATCGGTTTCTTCAGCTCTCATCTGCGCAAAGAAGTGCTGATTACAAACTGGGCCCCGGAGACTTGATAAGGGTTCATGTATTCGGGATTGACGAGTTTGACCACACGGTTCGTCTCAGCCCAAGTGGCGAGATCAAACTACCCTATGTGGGACGCCTCAGCGTGGCTGGCAAAACAGCCGGAGAACTGGAGGACACGGTGACGGACCTATTGGAAGGGGAGGTCATCAGGAATCCCGAGGTGTTCGTCAGGATCAAGGAATACAGGGCGCACACGGTTTTCGTCCTGGGTGCGGTCAATCGCCCTGGTGACTACAAGATGGATCGACAACTCAGCCTCATCGACGCGATCTCCATGGCGGGCGGACTTGATCTTCTTCGGGCGGGTGACCAGGTCCTCATCCAAAGAAAAAGGGTGGGCAGTGATGTCGAAGCAACCGGCGAACTTGACGTGATCCGCGTGGATCTGGAGCAACTGTTGGGGGGTGAGCAGCAAGCCCAGAACCTGACGGTCCAGGACGGGGACGTGGTGCAAGTTCCACCCAGGGTCGAAGAACGATACTTCGTCATGGGAGAGGTCAATCAACCCGGCGTCTTCAGCCTGCCCGGAGACAGGCAGATGCTAGTCTCCCAGGCGCTAGCCTGGGCTGGAGGACCTTCCCGAACCGCCAAGCTGAACAAGGGGACGCTGGTCCGCTACGAGGATGATGGAACGCGTTCGGACTTGCAGGTCGATCTGAAGGCGATTCTGGCCGGAAAACAGGACGACTTCGCCATCGAAGCCAACGATATCATCTTCGTCCCTGGAAACGGATTCAAGACCTTCACCTATGGAATGCTCGGGATACTGAGCAGCGTTCCATCCACCGCTGTAGTCCGGACCCTGCCCTGAGCTGGCTGCAAGACAAGCCTGACACCTGCTCAGGCTGGGAACCCTGACTATTCCTCCAGTTCTCAGTCGCTGATTCATTCTGCCCAGGATGCATCCGCCTCTTCTCCCAACCTGTGATCAACCCAAGGACTCCGGTGGGCACCAAAGGCCCGATCCATCGAGCTAGTTACGGCCGCGCCTTGATGGCGTTGTCATTCGGCCTCCTACTGGGCTGGTCGGCCTCCGTCTATGGGGCCACCGAGACCCAGAACGGCTTTCGCTTGGCCCTGATGCTCTCGGTCCCCTTGCTGATCGGAGTTGGGCTCCTGGCTCAAGAACCATGCTCAGTGCGCCGCCTGCTGCCGGCGGCGGCGATCGGACTCTTCCTCCTGCTAAGAGTCACAATCGGGAACTCCCTAGAGGGTCCGGGATTGGCCATTCTCGCCTCTGGTTGGATGGCGTTTTTCTTGACCCTGCTACTCGCATCCAACCGTCCCGCGGCAACCAAATGGTTAGTATTCATGCTGATAACGCTGGGAGTGACCGAGGCGGTAGTCGGTCTGATTCAGTCGGTAGGGGGGGTGGACTACATCGGAGACTACTATCGGCAACTCGGCAGGAGAGCTAGTGGCACCCTGATCAATCCCAATCACTTCGCGGCACTGCTGAACATCACACTCGGCCTGGCTTTCGGCGCGCTCTACGCGGGGTTTCATCGCCGGGGAAGACTCAAGCGCCGAACTCGATCCGAAGAGTACGCCTGGGCCTGGAGCATTCTCGTCTGCTCCGCTTTCGTGGGACTCGCCGTTCTGGCCTCGCTCTCCCGCAGCGGGGTGGTGACACTTGTCCTGACGATGACGTTCATCACGTTACTCTGGGGTGCACGAGAGAATCGAAAGCATTTGAAACTAGGCCCTTTGCTGCTCCTTCTTCTCGTTCTCAGCATGGGAACATGGATCGGATTGGAAGGGCACTAGTGTCCAAACGTTGTTCTATCGCACAACTCTAAGTTACTGGTAAGAATTGTTTTAACATCGAAATCCAATTTTTTCGATACTTTTTGATATGAAACTGTGGCAGGTGCCGACCCGGTTCTCCAATCCTGTGGCCTGCAAGCCGATAGGATGCCTAGATGGATATGCGCAGAACCGTCTTTGCCCAGCTGATGGATTGCGTCCCCAGGTATCAATTTCAACTCTGTGCTCAACGCTACCGAGGAGATTACAAGATAAAAGACTTCTCCTGCTGGAAGCAGTGGCTGTGTATGGTCTTCGCCCAGCTGACCTATCGCGAGAGTCTGCGGGATATCGAAGCCACGCTAGGTTCGGTTGCAGGCAGACTCTACCACATGGGAATTCGAGGCCGCGTGGCCCGCAGCTCTTTGGCCCATACCAACGAGAATCGGGATTGGCGCATTTATGCCGATTTCGCTCAAGTCTTGATCCAAGAGGCACGGACTTTGTACGCAGGCGAGCCCTTTGCCGTGGAACTGGAAAAAACGGTCTACGCGCTCGATTCCACCACCATCGATCTGTGTCTTTCGGTGTTCCCTTGGGCCCGCTTCCGCAAACGCAAAGGAGCCATCAAACTGCATACTTTGCTCGACTTACGTGGCAACATCCCCACCTTTGTCGAGGTCACCGAGGGGCGGGTTCACGACGTCAATATCCTCGACTATCTGCTGGTCCAACCCGGCTCCATTTACATCCTGGATCGCGGCTATCTCGATTTCGCACGTCTTTATCGGCTGCACCAGAGTTCCGGTTTCTTCATCATTCGTGCCCACCAGCGCCTGAATTTCCGCCGTCTGTACTCCCATCGTGTCGACAAGAGCATCGGGCTAAGAAGCGATCAAACCGGGGTCCTGAGCGGCCGTTACACGGCCAACAAGTACCCCGACAAACTCCGACGAGTCCGCTACTACGACGCCGAGACCCAAAAACACTTGGTCTTCTTGAGCAACAACTTTTCCCTGACTGCCCTCACTGTCGCCCAGCTGTACCGTTGCCGCTGGCGCGTGGAACTTTTCTTCAAATGGATCAAGCAACACCTGCGCATCAAAGCCTTCTATGGGACTTCTCCGAACGCCGTCAAAACTCAGATCTGGATCGCCATCTCCGTGTATATCCTCGTTGCCATCCTGAAAAAACGCCTGAAATTGGAGCTGAGCCTCTACACAACTCTACAGATTCTCAGCCTGACTGTTTTCGAGAAAACCCCATTAATTCAAGTACTTACCAGCTTCGATTACAGGAATCACCAGGGAGGTTCATGTAACCAGTTGAATCTATTTGACTTATGATTGGACACTAGTGTTGGAAGGGTTCTATTCCCGTTTCGAAACCGCTGCATCGAATGGTGCAGAGCGCATCCTCATTTATCGGGACACACTCAGGCTAATCAGTTCGGAGCCTATTCTGGGAGTCGGGCCAGGACTTTATAAGTGGCGATTCAGACCCTATCAGACCGGGGACACTGAACGTCTCTACGCCAACGCGCACAATGACTACCTACACAGCGCGGCCGAATGGGGTATTCCCTTGGCCCTGCTCTTCTGGTGCTTTGTGACCTGGCGGCTCTATCGATCGGCGAAGGCCTTTCTCAGCGAAAAGGACCCTGGAAAAGCCGGTCTATCGCTCGGATGTTCGGCCGCCATTCTCTCCATCCTGCTACACAGCCTCACCGATTCCAGTCTCCAGGTACCCCTGGTGCTCATGGTTTTCTGTTCTGTCCTCGCTATCTCCTGGTGTCAGGACGAGGCCCTGCCATGGCGCGTCCCGCTAATGAATCGACTCTGGCGAGTTCCCCTGGCAATTCTGCTGATCCTGGCGGGCGCGCGGATAACCCAACACCTGGTCGTGGCTGAATCCGAAAGAACCGCCTCCAGTCCAGAGCAACTCGAGGAAGTATTGAGTTGGGACCCGGGGGCTCATGGGGTCGCCTTCCAGCTGGGTCGTCTCCGTAGAGATCGGGTCGCCCACCAGGATCTGGGTCGAGCCTTCGAGTATCTTCAAAAGGCCGCCGAACTGAACCCTTACTCCTGGGAGTATGGGCTGGAACTGGCTCGCTGTCTTGAACTCCTCAATCGGAACCTCGATGCCAGACAGGAATACCTACGTATCATCGAACTCAATCCGCGCAGCGCAGTCTATCATTGGAGGTTCGCGAACTTCCTGCTGCGAACGGACGATCGCGAGCGTGCGCTACGACACCTCTCCCGCTCTATTTCTCTGGACCCGACTTTTCGGAAACCACTCTTCGACCTACTCTTCAGAATGGGAGCCAGCAGCAGAGAGGTGGAGCAGGTCTGGCCCCGAGATCAGCAGTCAAAGGTCATTCTGGTGGAATCGTTATTGAGAGAGCCCCGGCTCCCTGAATCTGAACAATGGGTGGACCTGATAGACCGTTCCTGGAGCCAGGACCAGGAGGGGGTCCTCCTACCGATTCTTCTGAGCCAGGCTCGCCTTTTGGGATCAGCCCCACCTTGGCTCGAATTCCTGGAGCAACGCTTGGGGCGCGCTCTACGCGATCGATCTCCCCTAACGGTATCGGCATCGATTCCTTTTCTAGAGTACCTCGTCGAGATGGGCAGAGTGAAAGAAGCACAGGAATACTGGCTTCTCCTGACTCGGAAAAATGCCCTGATTGATTCCTCCTATCAGCTCGGAGACAGCCTGGTCTGGAACGGAGACTTCGAGCTGCCACTCATCGAGGGCGGGGGCTTCGACTGGAGAATCTACCCAAGCAGCGGAAACCTGATATCGATCTCGCCCGCTCCCGAAAGTTCTGGCTACGTCCTCAAGCTGGATTTCGACGGAACCGAGAACCTCGACTTCAGAGGGCTACGCCAACTGGTGACCGTACCGGGCCCCGGACCCTACCGGCTCAAGTATCGTGTTCGGGCTGAAGGCCTCAGCACGGAAGAGGGATTGTACTTCCAGATTACCGACCACTCCGGCGAAAGAACCCTGCTCCGCACCCGTCAGATACTGAAGTCGATCCCCTGGAGAACGGAATCCGCTGCGTTTACCGTGCCGCCGGGAGTTTCCAGCGTCTGGCTGCTCCTCAGAAGGAATATAAGTCGCAGGATCGATAACCGGTTCCGGGGAAGACTGTGGCTGGACGCAGTGCGCCTCAGACCCGAACACACCCCCTTCCCCGAATTTCGCACTGCCTCCAACTCCAGCAGATCTCCCTCCTGAACTCGCACCGATTTACAGCAAGTCGCTGCGCCCCCTCCCACCAGGGACGGATCCACCAGAGTTCCGGCCCCCTGCACCTCTCCCACCTGCCTCCCAAACAATCGAATAGTCCAGATGCGGGAACTCGAACACCATTTGGCTTGTAGTGCCGATCGGCTTATAGCCCGCAAGGCAGATCCGAATCTCGTGTATTGACAAAAGGAATAGGGACTAACACGCTCTCACGGAGACCGTGACACCTCGCCCGGCGAGCAGGTCCTCGACGTCTCGAAAGCTCCGCGTGAATCAGCTTTAGGTCAGGGAAGCCTGAAGCGCAAGCGAGGGGTTGGGAATCGGCAGGATCTTGCCGTTTTCCTCTCTCCGGGAGGTGGTCCCTGCCTGCAAACAATTCAGGTCATCCGTGGCTCTTTTCTTGTCTCCGATCAGACGCCCTCTCGGTGACGCATCTCTCAGGTCCCCAACCCCTCGCTCGCGCTTCAGGCTTCCATGGCTCGGGCAGTTTCTTTCTCGAATGGGGCCAGCATCACTGGGGGCGGCACTAACCTGAAACTTCATTGGAATCTTGCCCTCCCCAACCCCTCGCTTGCGCTTCAGGCTTTCATGGCTCGAGTAGTTTCTTTCCTGTACGATCCGGCGCAGCCGGGGGCGCGGCTAAGCTGGAACTTCATCGGCGACAAGATCATGCGAGGGGCGCCATTTGATCGCGCCATAAGTTTTGCCCCAGGTCTCAGAAGGGAGCTACCAGGTGCTGCATGAGGGTTTGCACCACCTCGACCATGTCTTTTATACTCCCTGAGAAGGGCGTTTTTTCCCAGCGTCCAGTATGCCGTTTGACACTCAAGCCGTAGCTCGATGCATCGAGGCGAGTCAGACGGACTCGATCCGATTTTTCCAACTCCCCGTTCGGTCCGAAAGCCTCGTCGCGACCCACGATCAAATGCTTGCCGTAGATGCGGATGTACATGCCGCGAGTGGTTTCGCCCGCCTCCAGCAGGTGGAATAAACTCTGCTGAGCCGCCTTCAGCTCAAAGCTCATGCTAGCCCTTCAAGCCACTAAGGGAAGGCCTTCACAGGTCCAACGGAACGGATGCGCTTCGCGCTCATTCCACTGCCCAATAAAGGCTTCCACCTTCTCGACCAGATCCCGAGCACTGGCGAAACTCCCGTAACGAAGCACCCGCCGACTCAGGATCGAAAACCACAGCTCGATCTGATTCAACCACGACCCGTGGGTCGGCGTATAGTGGAAGACAAAGCGATTGCCATGCTTTCGATTCCACTCACTGATAAAGGCGCCTGAGCTGGTGTCTCGATGGGTGTTCAGGTTGTCCAGCACCACGTGCACGCGCTGCTGTCGATAGTGGGTTGCCACCAGATCCAGGAAGGCGAGAAAGTCCGCCCGGGTTCGGGTGCGCTGACACCGACCCAGAACTCGCCCTGTTCGCACATTGAAAGACAACGGGTTCCCTGCCGTTTGTATTTGTACTCGAGTCGGCCCCACCGACCCCCCTGGGGAGGGATCAACCCTCGAGCCCGACTCAGCGCTTGCATCCCGCTCTTTTCATCCACGCATAACACCGGTTCCCCGCTGGGAGTCTCCACATACAATCGGACGATGTCGCGCAGCCTTTCCTGAAACCGCGGATCTTCGCTGTGACACCACATCTTGACTCGATAGGGCTTGATCTGGGCCTGGCTGAGAATGCGCCCCACCGTCCGGACGCTGATCGATTCCACTAGCTGAGCCTCTACCACGGCCTCGCTCAGACTGTCCTGGCTCCACAGCACTCGCTGCAAACCAAACTCTCTCGGTGACTGACAAGCCCCGCCGCCAGCACCTGAGTTCGTTCCAAACCCTGAAGCTTCTTCGGGCGGCCTGATCGGGGCTCATCCTCCAGCCCCTTCAGTCGCTTCCGTTGGAAGCGCTTCAGCCATTTTCTGATCAGCCCTCGATCCGTCCCCGGTCTCCGGGCTATCAAACGAACCGATTCCCCCTCGCTGGCCCTCAGCACCATCTGGGCCCTTCGATATTCGCGGATCTCTGTCTTGCGCCTTCGAATCAGCCTCTCCAGCTCACGGCGTTCGCCCGTAGTCAGCTGGATTAACATGCACTTAGGGTTCGGTCAAGAATAACTTCGCAGAGTTGGGGCTCAGATTTACGCCAGATTTGGTCGCGAACGATTGAGCGAAACCGCAGGCGTAGGCAGGCCTACGTTGAGGATTTCGCGATTGAGGAGCGGCCGAAGATGGTGTGAAGATGAGATGCCAGAATGTGAAGTTAATTTTGACCCAACCCTTAGCGTGACAATACCACCTGACATCCCCCTGGGTTAGAATCTATGGCGAGCTGCACTAGCCTGTAGATTGTGTCTTGGGATTCCCTCCCCTACATATCCATCAACCCGTCGATATCCGGGTCCAGCTCAGGGGGACGCGACAACAGCGAAATCCCCACGAACAGGGTCATGGATACCAGTAGGGACAGCGCTCCGCCATCAATTCCATAGGGAATCTGGATGTTCATGAGTTTGATGGAAAAGTTGAGAACCAGGCTGGAGAGTATGGCCACGTTTGCCGCCAGTGCAGTAGCCCGCTTCCAATTGAAGCCGATGGCGACGGTGGGAACCAGGGCGGCGGCGAACGTTCCCCAGCCGAAGGCTCCCAGAAGAGCCACCAGATCATCCGAATAGAGTGCAAAAAGCGAAGCCACTACCGCAATACCTATAGTCGCCAAGCGAGCCCACAAGAGCTCTCGAACTACAGGTCTTCCACGCAACGACTGTGGAATGTCCCTCACCACAGCCGCTGCACCGATGTTCAAGAAACCATCCGCCGTCGACATGATGGCGGCGAACAGAGCCGCAAATACCAGACCTGCCAGCAGCGGATCCACATAGTGCTGAAGAAACTGCGAAGCCGCCGCGTCTGCCCTCGCCAGCGAGGGATGGACTCCCCTAAGCACCAGCGTGCGCATGGCCAGTCCGATACTGATCCAGAGTAAGCCGGAGACTGCGTAGCCCAGGATGGAGACGGGCAGAATGTACTTGGCGTCTTCGACCCGCCGATTCATCATCAACTTGGTCACCACATGGGGCTGCCCAGCCACTCCTAGAGTGAACAGAAAGTACCAGGAGAGACAGCCGAAGACTCCTAGTGTGCCCCAGGGTCCTATCGCCGCCGGATCGTCCTCCAGAAGCGTGCTTGCTATTCCACCCCAGCCTCCCGCCACCGCGCTTCCAGTGGCCAGAAAAACTAGAACCGCCGCCACCATCATCACCAGGCCCTGGACCAGATCGGTATAGACGGAGGCGATAATGCCTCCCGTGACACAGTAGAAGACCAACACAGCGCAGGAAATCGCAACGCAGGCTTCGAGACTGATCAGGCCGACGGCCGTGCTTCCCAGGATATCTTTCAGCACGGTCGCCATTGCAAGAATCTGTGTTGCCAGATATCCCATGACTCCCAGAAGGATCGCGAGGGCCGAGAGAAGTCGACTCATCCGGCTCTTGTAGCGAGCCGATATCGCATCGGGGAGGGAGATCGGCTCTCGCAATTCGGCAAAGAGCCGAATCCGCTTTGCCAGGAGAAAAAAGGTGAGACAGTAGCCGATCGGAATGGCAATCACCATCCATACCGAGCTCATTCCCATGCGGTAGACCAGGCCGGGCCCGCCGACGAAGCCGAACCCACTCATGGTGCTGGAGAACACGGCTAGACCTGTGACCATGATTCCAAGGTCCCGACCAGCCATGAAGAAGTCCCGGGTGGAGTGGGTGCGGCGCAGAGCCCAGAGTCCCACTATCACGCACAGCGCCAGGTAGGCCAGAACAAAACCAAGGATGACACTGCTTCTTGAGTCCTCCATCAGGAAGTGTCTTCCGGAGGGGTTCGCTGTACCTCCCGGAGCCTCTGGAATCGCCTTCGATCCTCCCCTGTCAGGATCCACGAATCGAATTTCAAAAAGTAGAGGAGAGACAAAAGGAGAGGAATGACCGGCCACAAGCCCAACATCATCACCACGCTTGGAGCGGGAAAGGAAAACACCAGGAGCGGAGCTTGCTCCGCTCCGCCCTTGGAGAGAGCGATCAACAGCGCATAGATCGTCAGGTAGATCACTGCCGCTATCAGCAGGGGCAGCTTCATGCTGCCGAGGCGCTCGCGCTTTTGGATTCCAAGCCCCAGGCAGAGCACGAATAGGATGATCTCTACACTTCCCAAGAGCCAGGCGGACCAGAGCCCTGAAGAGTAGGATTGGGAGATCGTCCCACTCTGCTGCATCGCCGGGTGTTCAGCGTGTTCGTCCCCCCGTCCGTAGTGTGTCTCCCCAACCAGGATGAAGCCCAGTATCAGACACATGGTCAGGAGTGAACCAAGCAGGATCCAGGGAAGTTTCATCTCAGTTTCGCCCCCAGGGATACTGGCCCATTCGAAAAAGAAACTTGACGCGGACCAGGAGGCCGATCACCTACGCCGAAGGCGTTACTGCGGGTAGCCCAGGGTTGCAATGCGAAGCGAGCTACCCTGGGTTCAAGTTGACGTGGTCTCTTCTACACTGAAAGTGTTATTGCCAAACCTTACCCAGGTATGGGGACCTTGAGGCAACAACCCCGTTGGGGTAGGGCATTTTCGTGACCATCCTAGACCCAGGGTAGCTCGCTTCGCATTGCAACCCTGGGCTACACGCAGTAACGCCTTTGGCGTAAGAGCGCGTCCGCGAAAAAACGTATCTCGGCATTCTAGCTCCCTAAAGTTTCACCTTTGTGCCGCCCCCAGAAGCGCTGGCCCAATTCCCCCTCTGATGGGATCTCACTGAAGCTGCAACGAATGGGTTCGCACGCTCGCTTCCTGCACCTCCCCCTCGGAAATGATGATCTCGACCCTGCGGTTCTTCTTTCGGCCGTCGGATGTTGCATTGTCCGCAACGGGCCGATCCATGCCGTATCCCACGGCTGTTATCCGCGAGCTCGAAATGCCCTCGGGGACAAGAAAGTCGAACACCGAGTTGGCTCGCTTCTCGGACAGCGTCAGGTTGGTCGATGCAGAACCAGTGGAGTCAGTGTGCCCCTCGATCCGCAGATTCAGGTCGGCCATGATAAGGAGAATGCCGGCCAATTTGGCCATGACCAGTTTTGCCTCCGGCTTCAGAGCAGCCTGCCCCACGTCAAACAGGATATCGGGTAGGTTGACGATCATTCCCCGAGCCGACTCGCGAGTGTCCGCTACTTGAGACAAGGCCTGCCCCAGGCGCCCTTGCAGTAACTCCTTGTCTGCCGCAAGTTTCTGCTTCTCCTGTTGGAGCATCGTCATGGAAGCCTTCAGGTCTGCCTGCTCCCGTCGCAGCGCCCCCAGGCTAGCCTCCATCTCCCCCTGCTGCCGCTGGATATTCTCCAGCTCCCGCGAAGCGGCTTGCAAGGCTTTGTCAGCAGCTGCCTTCTGAGCTTCCAGATCTGCTTTTTGGCTTGTGAGATTAGCGACGAAGGCCTCGCTCTCCTTGGCACTGGCCTCGGCCTCGGCTGCCCGCTTCTCCATCATTTCCATCTCGGCCTGGCGTGACGCTATTCTCGCTTCCAACTCCTTTGCTTCCAACGTGCGCAGGGTCACTCGGATCGCCTCGTTGCTGGAGGCTACCGAACGTCGGGCATACTCCTGCGCACCCTTCTTGGCCCCGCCTCCCCTGGTCATGAAAGTGGCCTGCTGTAGCGTCATCGTCGCTTCGCGGTAGATGGCCGAAGCGTGCTCCTCGGCCCCCAGCCGCCCGGCGATCTCGTGGACTTTCTGGGCCTGGAGAAGATCCAAAGAAGCCTTTCCATCGTAGATCACGGCCTCGAGACTCTCCAGACCGTGTTCGGGCGTTGCCGCGAAATCCGAGAAACCAAGCGCCTGAGCGGGAGCCTGGAGGTCACGACTGGCGTCGTTCCAGCTGATGATCAGCTCCGACGGCTGCGCCACCTGATAGTAGGGTTCCGCCGTGACCATCAATGCAAAGGTTCTCAGGCCGGTAGAGAATTTCAAGGAGTCTTTGTCGCGCCCGGGACGCACCCACAGTTCCCCCAGGTTCTCAACGCCACCGTCTCTATTGACTGCCCATAGAACGTAACAGGTTACGTCACCGGCGAAGAGGACGGCCGGCTTCATCTCGTCGTAGGAGAGTTCAATACGTGACTGTCCCTCTTCAAACTTGACCTTGGCCTTCATTCTGGCCCGGGAGATACGCCGTGTAGGGAGTAGGGTCAATTCGACGTCCCTTTTCTCTGGAAAACGAACAACTTGTAGTGTTACCTCTGTCGACGCAGCCTGAAGCATCGGAAGCAAGAGGAAACACTGCAGAAAGGCGCTGGTCCAAATTATTTTCGACATCATATCTCCTGGTTCTATTCATTTGCCAAAACCCTTGATGACGACAGCCAGAGCGAGGCTGTGCCATTCGCGCTGAGTGTAGCAGAACAGTTGTAATAGTGAAGACGAACAGTACCAAGGGTTGCAACGGCAACCTGCAACCGCGCTACAGATCTGCGTCCGGCATGTTCTCGAGCTCCGGATCCGTGATGCCCTGTGCCACCATCTCAGACAGCGCGGATATGGTGGCTATGGGATTCGCTCCCACCGCGGAAGGAGGTAGAGCCCCATCAGCCACATACAATCCCTTATAGTTGAAGACTTGGCCAAAGGTTTTTCTGTCGGCGCTGGTCACACCTTTGGAGACGTCATCACCCAGGGTGCACCCACCCAAAGCATGCACCGTGACGTTATTGCGTGAGGGCCAAAGCCAGGTAGGCACGGGAATACTCGCCTGGGCACCGATCCGGCGGGCGAACTCCTTGCTCGCCTTGAGAATGGCTCGGTACAAGGAGATGCTATCCTTGTAGGGCCAATCCAGGTCCAAGCTGCCGTCTCGACCCAGGGTCATGACACCATTGGACTTATCTACTCCCATAGACAAGAGGACGGCAGTTCGATAGGAAAGATCATCCGCGAGAAGATCCCTGGCGGCGTAGGTCAGGGAGCCAAACCTTCTTCCCCGCAGCAGCCGCATCACGGTGCTAGTGATCGTTCTCAGAAGCGCATTTCCCCACAGGAATCGGGGCTTGAGCCCTTCGAGAAGCCAGGCCAGAAACGCAGGATAGCTTGCGTCCTCGATCACGAACGCCCGATCCTTGTCGAAATCCTTGAGAAGGTTGAAGTCGATGGCCTGAGTGATGACTGGACCGTAGTTGGGACCAACTGGTTTACGACTACCCGGAGCAAACGTCAGAAAGTCTCCATTGCCGGAGAAGGAGTGGCCCAGCTTGCTGCTGATGTTGGGCAGCGTCTTGTGGTGATCCCGACAGCGCAGCAGCAACTCGGTGGATCCCATCGCCCCCGCACTCAGGATCACTCTACGTGTAAGAACATAGCTGAGCTCGCTCTCTTTGTCGGTCAGATCGCGATAGTAGAGCCGGTATCCATGACTGCCGTCGCCACTGGGATCCTCTATATTCTGATCGTTCACGGGCACGATCCACTCCGCCAGGTGCTCGGTGCGGATCTCGGCGTGGTATTTGTGCTCGGCAACGAACAGATAATTGAGATCTACCGTGTTCTTGGAGTGGTAGTTGCACCCGATGTCACACTCGGCGCAATAGCGGCAGGAGGTTTGAAGGGCCCCATACCGGTTCTTGTCCTGGTGTCCAATGGGCAGAGGATTGTCGAAATCGTTCCCGAAAAAGACGATCAAGTCCAGTAGGTGGGACTCTCTTCCCATCTTCTTGGCGGTCTCCTGAAAGCGCTTGGTGCGAAGGATATACCTGGGGTCGTCCTTGCCGCTGTCCTTAGGGATGGGGCGGGCCCCCAGGACCTCCTTGGCGATCGCATAGTAGGGAGCCAGCTTGTCCTTCTTGCAGGTTCCAGGCCAGCGCTCGTCGAATACCTCCTCGGGCGGCTCCAGAAAAATGTTGGCGTAGATCAGGGAACCACCGCCGAAACCTGCGCAGACCAGCGCGTCCATTCCCCGGTAATTGCGGAGATCGAACATTCCATGCGATTCTTCGGGCTCGCGACAGTTGAGTGTCGGAATCATCTGAGTCGACCGCTCGTCGGGTCGATACCAGAAATTGCGGCCCAGATCCCGGGGCGTCCGGGGAAAGGACCCCATCGGATACCGCTTGCCCCGTTCCATGATCAGGACCTTTTCTCCCCATTTTCTGGCGAGGCGACAGCCGGTGATTGCCCCCCCAAAGCCGCTGCCGATGATCACCGCTTCGTACTGCTCTTCCATGACCAAATTCCCTTTCTATCGCCTGAGGCCAGACCGTCGAGGCACTCCCCCTACCTTCACGTGGCCACTCGGACGGAGGGCCAGGGGACCTCTCTGCTTTCGCTGCCACCGGCTACTGATTCTTCGGCGTCTCCGGATCGCCCGCGTTCATTTCACGATCGTGAATCAACTGGAAGGCGACTCGCTCTGCCAGTGCCGAGATGGTCAGAGACGGATTGACTGACAGGGCCGTCGGAATGATGGCTCCGTCCGCCACGTATAGACCGGGATAACCCCAGACTTCTCCACGATCATTCACGACACTGCTCTCACGACCCTCTCCCATGAAGCAGCCGCCCAAGGGATGGGCCGTTATGAGCTTTCTGAAGGGCCAGCTCCAGAGCACGCTTGAGACATACTTCCCATTGATTCCCCGACTCAAGCTCTCCATGGCCTCTTCCATTTCCCGGAACATCTGCCGGCTCCGGCGATGGCGCCAATCAATGTCGACACCGCCGTTTTTGAGCTGCAGTCGACCATCGGCAGCATCGGTGCCCATCCCGAGATAAGGTAGAAGTCGAGTAGTAGCTCCTCCGCGAAAAAGCCGATCGGCCTCGAAATCGATCTTCCCGGTACTGATCCCCAGGCTATCCAGAAGATAGCTCTTTCCTGCTCGCAGAAGGTTGCCTAAGCGATTCCGGTTGGGGATCATCCCTTCCAACATCCAGATAAAAGGATCTGGGAAGCCCAGGTCCTCGATGTATATCTTGTTGTTCCGGGTCGAGAACTCGGCTCCCGCCGTGATGCTTGGCCCCCGCGCCGGATCCACTTCCGTGTCGGCTCCCACTGTCGCTGCCAGCAGAAAATCTCCGTTGCCCGAAAACCGGCTCCCCAACGTCGGACTCAGATCGGGCAGCGACTTGTGCTGGTCTCTACAGCGCAGGAGGAGCTCATTTGAGCCCAACGTCCCTGCCGCCACCATAATCTTCTTTCCGATCACCGACCCGGGTTCTTTTGATCCCGGCTGGTCCGGGTCGATGCGGTCGAAGTGCACCCGGTAGCCCTGATCCCCTAGCGCATCCAACCTGGAAACCTCGTGCAGCGGGAATAGCTCGGCTCCGTTGCTCTTAGCGACCGGTATGTAGTTCAGGTCCAGCGTGCCCTTAGAGTGAACAGCGCATCCCAGCATGCAATTGCCTGAGTAGTCACAGGGGCTTTGCGGGATGCCGCTGTGCGGGTTGAGTCGATCGGGCCCGGTGTATACACCGATAGGGACCAGCTCCGGATTCTTTCCGGCTGCCGTCGCCGCCCGCATGAAGGCCTGGGTTCGGGCTGGCATTTCGCGACCCGCAGGTGGATTCAGTTTCTCGGAATCCAACATGTCTTCCGCCACACCATAGTAAGGATCCATCACCTCTCCGCTGATGGAGCCGGGCCAGTTGGGTAGGGAGAAGATCTCTGCGGGAGTCCGCAGGTGCACGTTGAAGTAGTGGAGCGAGCCTCCGCCGACCCCACAACCTTGCACCACGTCGATGCGTTTGAATGCCTTGTACTCGAGAAAACCCAGACTCTCGCCCTTCCTCCAGAAGGATCTGGAGACCTCTGCCGGAGATCTGGGAAAGTCACTCTTTTTCCACTGTCTTCCCCTTTCCAGAATGCAGACAGAGCGCCCGGCCTGAGAAAGGCGACAGGCGGTGATCGCCCCCCCGAATCCCGAACCGATCACGACAACATCGTAAGATTCCTTCATGCTTTCCTCGCTCCTGGCTATTCAGCTGAGTCACAAATCACAGCACTCGGATCGAAATTCAGACAAGTGTGGGTAAGGTTGTGCTGTTGTCCGCTCTCTCCTCGAAACTTGGGTTCATGGTGCTAACACGTCAAGTCGTTCGCGGCTCTGACGGACCTGGTTTCTCAGCGCTGGTCGTCCACCCGTTTCAGCGGTTCAGCGTACTGCTCACTTCGACTCACTCCTCATTCCTCACTACTCACGGCTCAGACCCCCGGAGGATCGTAGACGGAGAAGGCCTTTTCGATCATCTTGTCGTAGTCACCGTCGAACCGGTCGACTTCGTAACAAGCCAGAGGATAGGAGATCGCGTTCATGAGGCACTTATTACAGTGAGTGCAACGCTCATCCGGCTCATCCTTCCCCTGCTCGAAATATCGCACCAGATCGGGGTTGGCGACCAGGGCCCGGGCAATGGTTACCCCGTCACAGTCCCCTGCCTCGACTACCTGGCGGATATAAGAAGCCCTCTGAAAACCGCCGGTGACCAGAACCGGAACATTGACAGCCTGCTTGATCGCTCTGGCGTCAGAAACACTGATACCTTCGATCTCGAGTCCCTTCTTGGGACGGTTCCAGAGCCAGCTGAAAATCGGCCTCAGCAATCGATAGCGGAAAAGGGCATAGTTGCGATGAGTCAGCACTCCGCTCGGCAACATCGTGGGATACGACTTGAGGACGAAGTCAAAGGGAAAGCCACCGATGGGGTTGAGTGGATGGGGAAACATGCTTCCGGTGGAGACGTGGATCGCGTCCACACCCGCCTCCTCCAACCACTTGCAAACCTGAACCGAGTCCTCCAGGGTGTTTCCACCTGTTCTAAACGGGTTCAAGACGTTGTCGTGGTCGACCGCGCTGATTTTCATCTGGAGATGAAAATCGTCACCCACCTCCCTGCGGATCGCTCTCACGATGTCCAGGACGAAGCGCGCCCGGTTCTCCAAAGACCCACCGTACTCGTCCTCTCGATCGTTGATGGCAGAGCTTAGGAACTGGGTGATCAGGTAGCCGTTGGCACCATGCAGTTCCACCCCGTCCAAACCCGCCTCGCGCGCCCGTCTGGCGCCATTGGCGAAGAGCTGAGCCATCTCCTTGATCTCTTCGAGGGTCATGGCACGGCACTGGATGCCATGGAATGGATCCTGGGAATCCGTGGAACTGACGACGACGCGGTTCATGTTATCGATGCCGCCAATGTCCTGCTGTCTGCCCGAATGACTGAGCTGTAGAATGAAATGGCAGTCATGGCGGTGGACCGCCTCACCCACCTTCCTCCAGAACCCGATGCGCTCATCCCGATCGATACAAGCGTAATTGGGCAGGATCCGCCCCTTGGTGGTAACCGGTACGAAAGAGGATATGATGGCACCCACACCGCCTCGGGCGAAACTCTCCTCCCAATTGATTCGAGCCTGACTTCCCGATCCATCGTAGTTGCCGAACCGACCCGAAATATTGGAGCGGAAGACGCGATTCTTGACGGTGAGGTTCCGGAATTTCAAAGGACTGAAAATTATGTCGTCTGGCATCTGCGCATCCTTCCTTCCCCCCCTTGCCCTTCTTACCCTTGCCTATACCTTTGCCTTTGCCTGAACCGCTCAACCCTGAGGAAGGTTCCAGATCAGAAGAACAGGCAAAGGCAAAGGCATAGGCAAGGGGCGAGACACATACACCCCGATAGGATCCCGCTAGTCCTCACGCTGCAAACACATGTACGCTTTGATCAGGATTACGGCAAACACCACGTTCCCTGGGGGTGCTATGAACAAACCCATTTTCCCGTACCAGGTCATGCTTTCGGCGAAATAGATGTAGGTCCAATCAGAGAACACCTCGGTCAGCCGAATACCTGCGACCACGACAAGCCAGTAAGGCTGACTCGTCCACTTTATCAGCGCAATGAACTGAAATAGCGAGAAGGCTACCCAGAGTGCCCCGGTGCGACGAAGCAACCCCTGAGGATCAACATAGTCGGCACCGTGGAAGAGCTGAAACCAGGTCTCGGGAGCGAAGAAACAGAGAGAGGAAAGAACGACGTCCAGGACCACCAGAGCGAATAGAAAAAGGTTCATCCCGAGCTTAAACTTGGTACTTATGTTGTTCATCATTCCCCCAACTCAATCGAGCTAAGACATCGAATTCTTTGGCTGACTCCCAGCCTTGCTGGGAGACCAATCTCCCCGCATCACGACTGCCGATGCATGGAAGCCTGAAGCGCAAGCGAGGGGTTGGGGAGCGCCACGAACCTCCCGACCGGGTGCTTGCCTGCACTTCAGCCCCTTTGTCCATGCATCTTGATGTACCCCAACCCCTCGCTTCGCGCTTCAGGCTTCCTTTACGCTGCCAATGGCCGAAGAACTGGCCAACCACCGGGTTAAGTTTCAGGTCAGCAGGGATGGGAATCTTTCTGCACAACTGTCAGAAAAATACCGCGCTGCAGGATCTCTTCGTGATCGACAGAACTTGGACGGGAGGTTAGTTCCTGCCGTTGCCAATTGCAAGCAATTTGTGTTGGAAAAGCAGGTGTAGGGAGCCGGAATGGCAAGGGGGAAAGCAGGGGGAAAGCTCCTTGACAGAAGAACTACCGTGTGCTGTACTCCTCGTCAGAGTCCGTTTTCGACACCGAATCGAAGCTACATCCAGCCAGCAGGAGATGAGCGTCAGACACCCCAAGCTTAGCCGACGCCGCTGGATCGCGCTGCTGCTGGTTCTCCTCGGAATCAGTTACTTCGCCTGGCGTTTCGGGCGCAACTCGCCAGTGGTCTACAACGACATCATCGAACACTACAAGTACGGCTCCTTGGGAAGCGAGGCATTCTCTCCCCCGTTCTGGATCTGGAAGGCCCTACCAGTAGTCTTTTCGGAGTACCTCCCCGGAGAGGGATACGCGTCGCTCGGTTTTATCTTCGAGCGAGATAGGGAGGTACCTATCGGCTTCTCCCAAAGGCGACTCAGTGGCTTCGACGGGATTGGTCTCAACTGCGCCTTCTGTCACACCGGCACCGTGAGGGACTCAGCCGAGGCCGAAGCGCGCATCTACGTTGGGATGCCGGCCCACGGCTTCGACATCATGGGGTACTTTCGCTTCCTCATAGACTGTGCGCTGGACCAACGCTTCACCGGCGATCACCTGGTTCCTGTCATGGAGTCGCTGGGGGCGAACTTCGACTTCATCGACCGCTTCCTGTACCGCTATGTATTGATCCCCCAGGTGCGGGCAGGCTTGATTCAGCTGCGTGACCGCCTGACGCCCCTGATCCTCAATCCCAAGGTCCCCGACTGGGGGTTGGGACGAGTCGACACCTTCAATCCCTACAAAGCTCTGCAACTCAACTACCCGATGGACCAGATTCCCGTCGACGAGCTCACAGGCGCCGCAGACTATCCCCAGATCTGGAACCAGGGCCCACGGGAGGGGCTCAGTCTCCACTGGGACGGGAACAACAATTCAGTGGACGAACGAAACCTGAGTGCCGCATTAGGCACCGGCGCGACCCCAACATCGCTTGACCTCGATGCCCTCGACCGCATCGGAAGCTGGCTCCGGGATCTCGCACCTCCCAGGTATCCTTATCCAACGGATCAAACATTGGAAAAACAGGGAGAGGCCATCTACCAGAAGAAGTGTGCGAATTGCCACGATTTCGGAGGTTCACGCATCGGGACTGTCATCCCTCTCAAGGCCATCCGAACCGACCCCTATCGCCTGCACAACTACACCTACGACCTGACGGTGAACCAGGCAACCCTCTACTCGGGTTTTTCCTATCGCTTCAGCCACTGGCGCAAAACCGATGGCTATGCCTGTCAAGCCCTGGATGGGATCTGGGCTCGTGCCCCCTATCTGCACAATGGTTCTGTCCCGTCGCTGAGAGATCTGTTGGAGCTACCCGAGGACCGGCCCCAGATCTTCTACCGCGGCTATGATATTTTCGACCCGATAAAAGTAGGTTTTGTGTCTGACGTCGCCGAGGCCGATGGTCGCAGCTATTTTCGCCACGACACCAACGTCCCCGGGAATAGCAATGGCGGCCACCTCTATGGCACCAATCTTTCCCCGGAAGAGAAAGAAGCTCTGGTCGAGTACATGAAGACGCTCTAGAGGACTTTGCGAGTTCAGTCTTTGAACCGATGTGAGGAGGAAGAAGCCTATGGCGAGTCATAGCAGAAGATCGAAGTGGATCGCACTGGTGATTCTCGTGGTCGTGGTGGGGGCGGTGGCCTATGTGATCTGGGACGGTCTGCTGCGCGAGAAGCCGCTTCACTACGAATCCGAACTGGAGCATTTCAAATACGGATCGATTGGCACCGAGCGAGAAGGCTTGAGGGTGCCCTACTGGATCTGGCTCGTCCTCCCTCGAATCTTTCCTGAATATCTACCGGGGCCGGGTGGATACGTTTCACTGGGCTTCGCCTGGGAAGAAGGCCGAGAACTGCCTATCGGGCTCACCAAGAAGGTGATCGGACAGCCCTTGGTAGGGATCAATTGCGCCATCTGCCACACTGCAACCGTCCGCGAGAGCCGTTTCGACAAACCCACCATCTTTCTGGCAGCTCCTGCCCACCAGATGGATATCCAGGGTTACTTCCGCTTCCTCTTCAACTGTGCGAGCGACCCCCGGTTCACCGCCACCAACATCCTCAACGCGATCGCTCCAATCTACAATCTCTCCTTCGTCGATCGACTCCTGTATCGATACATCCTGATTCCCCAGACCCGCAAGGGCTTACTTCAGTTCAAGGAAGAGCTGGCCTGGATGAACAGCCGACCGGACTGGGGTAGGGGACGTATCGCCCCCTTCAATCCGGCCAAATTTCGCTACCTGGAGATACCTCAGGATGACACTATAGGAAACGCGGACAATGTCTCGGTATGGAACATGAAGGCTCGGTTGGACATCGACAGCGTCTATCACTGGGACGGTTTGCTCAAGGGCCCGCTGCAGGAAGTCGTCCTCAGCTCGGCTCTGGGCGACTCGGTGACCCCTGAAACACTGCCCCTCGAAGATCTCAAACGAATCGAAACCTGGCTTCTCTCGGCTCCGGTCCCCGAATACCCCTACAAGGTCGACCAGGAATTGGCCCAACAGGGCGCTCCCGTATTCGAGCAGGAATGCGCTTCCTGCCACTCCTTCGAAGGCGAGAAAACGGGCACCGTCATTCCTATCAAGGAAATCGGCACAGACCGACATCGTCTAGACATGTGGACCCAGGAAGCCACCGACGCCTACAACGCCTACGGCGACGAGTACGACTGGGATTTCTCCAACTTCCAGAAAACCGACGGCTACACCTCAGTACCCCTGGACGGGATCTGGCTCAGAGGTCCTTATCTGCACAACGGCTCGGTACCCTCGCTGACGGAGTTGTTGGAGCCGCTGGAGAATCGTCCCAAGCTCTTTTACCGTGGCTACGATGTCTACGACCAGGAAAAGGCGGGGTTTATCTCCTCAGGAGGGGACGCCGAACGAAGCGGTTTCCGATACGACACTGCCGTCCCGGGTAACAGCAACCAGGGGCACGAATACGGGACTGGCCTCGACGCAGAGCTGAAGAAGGCTCTCGTGGAGTACCTGAAAACCCTATGAGAAAACCAAAGAAAAGCTCGCTTCTGCTGTTGCTTATTCTTGTCGTCGTCGGACTATGGTTGTTTCTTCAGCTCAACGCCGATGAGCCGGTGGACTACGATGACATCGAGGAGCACTTTAAGTACGGGTCCATCGGCAGCGAGCCCGGCGGGTCGCTCTTGAGCACCCACGGCGGGGTCCTGCCTCCCTACTGGGTCTTCAGGGCCCTTCCCAAGATTCGCCCGGACCGACTCCCAGGGGGGTATGCCTCGCTGGGTCTCATTTTCGAAGAGGGAAGAGATCTGCCGATCGGCTTTGCGAAGCGCCGCCGGCTGGGTCTGCAGAACGTGGGCTTGAACTGTGCCGTATGCCATACCGGCACCGTGCGGGAGACTCAGGAGAGCAAACCCCGAATCGTCTTGGGGATGCCGGCCCACCAGTTGGACTTGCAAGGCCTCTTCCGCTTCGTCCTCGACACTGTACTGGATGATCGCCTCACCGCAGATAGTGTTCTGGGAACCGCAGAGAAACTGGGCGGCGAGGTGGGATTCGTCGAGAAGATGCTTTACCGGACGCTTGCGATTTCCCAGGTAAAACTGACCGTGCTGTCCCTCCAAAGGAGCATCGCACCGCTCCTGGGCGGTCAAGTGCCAGACTGGGGACGGGGACGAGTGGACACCTTCAATCCCTACAAAGCACTCCAATTTGGTTGGCCGATCGACCAGCTGCCGCCGGATGAGATCATCGGCGCGTCAGACTACCCTTCGCTCTGGAATCAGAAGCCTCGAGCGGAACCTCTCCCGCAGGCTCCGGAGGGGATGTACCTTCATTGGGATGGCAACAACAACTCGGTGGACGAGCGGAATCTCAGTGCGTCACTGGGTGCCGGCGTGACTCCTACCACCATCGACCACGATCGCCTTCAACGGGTGAGGGATTGGATCTGGACTCTGGAAGTCCCGAGGTACCCCTACCGGATCGATCAAGAGTTGGCAGCCCAGGGAGAGATACTCTATCGGGATTACGTCGACCCGACTTCAGGGGAAACCTGCCTGAACTGTCACGCCGATCATCGCTTCCGGGAAGGAGTCGTCGAAGGGACAAGGGTCGGAACCGTCGTCCCTATCGAAGAGATCGACACCGATCCTCACCGCCTGAACTCCTATACCTATGAGTTTGCGGCCAACCAGTACAATCTCTATCCGAGTTCCCAGTATCGCTTTAGACATTTCCACAAGACCAACGGCTATGCCAACCATCCTCTGGATGGGATCTGGGCTCGTGCCCCCTACCTTCACAACGGCTCAGTCCCCACCTTGCGGGATCTGCTGGAGCCGAAGGAAAACAGGCCTACCCTCTTCTACCGCGGCTACGACGTCTTCGACCAGGAGAAGGTGGGGTTCCTGTCGGATGTTGCTGCCGAGGGGGCGCGTCAGTACTTCCTCTACGATACGAAGCAGCCAGGCAACAGTAACCAGGGCCATCGTTACGGACTCTTGCTCTCACCCGAGCAGAAGGCGGCCCTTGTCGAATACCTGAAAACGTTCTAGCGCGTCCGGCCAAGACTTGCTCACGGCTGAGGAGGAATACCACGTCTTACTATTACAATTTCGAATCCACGGGTCCCGTGCTCAGACGCATGGGTGAGCGGCTGCTTGATCTAAACCAGAAGCTCACCCAGGAAGTCCCCCAAAAGAACCTGAACCAGAGCCTCCTGCTAGCGACCTGGAACATCCGCGAGTTCGATTCCACCAAAGGAGGCGAACGCACCGAGGAATCCTTCGCCTATATCGCCGAGATCATCTCCAGCTTCGACCTGGTGGCGGTCCAGGAGGTCCGCGAAGATCTGAGCGCGCTGGAACGCCTGCAAAAGACGCTAGGACCCTGGTGGGCCTATATCGTCACCGACGTCACCGAAGGACAACCCGGCAACCGCGAACGGACAGCCTTCTTGTTCGACAAACGGAAGGTCCGATTCGCAGGGGTTGCGGGGGAGGCGGTGATTCCTCCCACAGCCGTGCGAGCCACTGGAACCGATGGAAAGACGACTACGATCTACGAGCCCTCTGACCAGCTCTCCCGAACCCCCTTCTTAGCAGGCTTTCAGGTCGGATGGTTCAAGTTCATGCTGTGCACGGTCCACATCGCCTACGGGAAGTCGAAATCCAATCACCCCAAGCGCGTAGAGGAGGTGAGACTGATTGCCGACTTTCTGTCCCGGCGAGCAGACGAGCCGGACAGTTGGTCCAACAACATGATCCTGTTGGGTGACTTCAACATCTTCCACGTTGCCAGCGAGACCATGCAGGCGATTACCTGTTCGGGCTTCGAGGTGCCCCTGGAGCTACAGGAGGTTCCTGCCTCCAACGTCGGTAGAAAGAAGCGCCGCTACGACCAGATCGCTTTCAAAGTTAGATGCGATCAGTTGAACCCCACCGGCCGGGCTGGGGTGTTCGACTTCTTCCAGACCGTGTATCTGGCCGAGGACGAATGCATCTACGCCGAGGTTATGGGTCCTCGCTACCAGACAACGGCCGCAGGTGTCGTGAAGACGGAGAAGGAGCAGAGCCGCTATTACCTGAGCGACTGGCGAACTCATCAGATGTCGGACCACCTCCCGATGTGGGTCGAGCTGAAGATCGATTTCGGCCCGGAGTACCTCTCGAAGCTAGCCAACTCGGAGT
Source organism: Acidobacteriota bacterium (assembly GCA_965219005.1). Classification (GTDB taxonomy): domain Bacteria; phylum Acidobacteriota; class UBA6911; order RPQK01; family JAJDTT01; genus CAUZIZ01. Next base: position 3,980,265 of record CBDCMS010000004.1, read on the forward strand.
GAAACCTATGCCAGAGATAGAAGGGCCTCAGGCCTGCTCACCCGAAGATCTGCCAGAGGTCATTGCGCTGGTCGACTCGGCGATGCGGGAGGGCTCGGACCAGACAATGCTGACCGACTACCCGCTCGTCTACCTCGACTCGAACCTGGAGAATATCCGGATCATCAAATCCGACGGAAAAGTGGTCAGTGTCGTTCCCTTTCTGCTCCGTCCCGTGATCGTGGACGATTGCAGTTTCAGCATTGGCATTATCTCGCCTACGGCAACCTACCCTGAGCATCGCAGAAAGGGATTCGGCCTCGGCTGCTTGAAGAGCTGCATCGAGCGTATGAACCGGGTCGACTGCGAGTTGTCGATCCTGTGGACACAGGTTGCCACCTTCCCCTTCTACGAATGCGGCGATTATCAGGCAGTGCGCTACCAGGGATGGACCTATACCTGCCGCCGTGAGGATGCCCAGCTTTTCCGGAACAACGGGGAGCGGATCATCCCTTACGATCCCGAGACCAAGCTCTATTTGGCGGATATCGGAAGGATCCATCGCCGGGACGTCTTCGGTGTGGACCGAAGCCTCGAAGAGCAGGCATCGCTCTTTGGACTTCCCAAGACGACGACCCTGATCGCCCTTGAGCAGGACCAACCCGCGGGGTACCTCATGATCAGCAGTGCCAGCAATAAGCACGGACTGGTCGAGGCGGGGGGAACGGTATCCGCGCTGGAGACTCTACTCCAGCACGCCCTCTCCGGGCTGAAGCCGGAAGAGTCCATTGAAGCCTACGACAATTTGACCCGGACTGAACTGGGTGCCGTGCTCCAGGGGAATTTCTCGGATCGACGACTGGTCTACGAAAAGTCCATGATGATCCGAATCAATCAGCCCACAGGTTTCCTCCGAAGAATCGCCCCCTGGATCGAGAGCAGAAACGGCGGAGTCAGCCGGGAGTTTTCCCTCAACATAACCGACGCCCAGGAACAGATCAGTTTTCGCTTCTCGGAGAGCGGGTTACAGCTCGGAGAGGAACGTTTCGCCAACCATCTGGAGACAACCCGCCGAGAACTGACCTCATGGGTTTTCGGAGCCCATCCAGCGCGTCCCAGCTCACGCCCCAACATCCTCTCTAGGCTGTTCCCGTTCTATTTCCCAATCTGGCAACTGGACCAAAGCTAGCCTCAGGGGACAGATCATGCATGGAAGCCTGAAGCGCAAGCGAGGGGTTGGGCCACAGCGCCATCCAGCGACCAACAGGCTTCGGATCGGAGCCAAGCAGACGAATCGGGGACATTTGTGCTGCTCCCCAACCCTTCGCTCGCGCTTCAGGCTTCCATGACGTGGCGGCGGTCTCCAGGCCGCCGCTACTTGGAGAAACGAAAGGAAAACAGTTTGCTCCGGTCGATGTGGAACTTCAGCACAATCGGTTGCCCCTTGAGTCCACTGACATCGGAACCCTGTTTCCACGCCACCGTGTGACGTAGGCCGTCGCCCCTGACGGCCACCGTGTCTTCTCGACCGAATCCCTCCAGCGGGTTGCCGTCGACACCAAGGATCTCCACCCGAACCGATCCCTGGCCGGCATCAGCATTGAGTAGAAGACGCTCTCCCGACATCAATAGGGGTTTGCTGGTGAGAGTTCCGTCACCCGCATCGATGGAGACGAAGCCGTCCAGACGAAGCTTCGCCAACCCCACTGCGCCACCCTGGACCTCATCGCGATTGGTAGCCCAGTGGAGCCCACGAAAGCCGATGTAGTAGATCAGGATTTCGTCTCCCACCAACAGAGGTTGCTGCATGATATAGAGCATGCTGCGATCGAACTCTTCCGCCCCGGTACCTAATGGCAGAAAGACCCCCCGTCCCCCCGCGCGCTTCCAGGACCTTCCGTCGCGGCTGAAGGCCAACTGGATATCCACGGTGTCCAGCCAGTCGAGGCCAGCAGTGATCTTGGTCTCCATGCCAGGCAGCGTGTGGTAAACCGAGATAAAGCCGAAGTAAACATCGCCATAGGGCATGAACTCCATGTTGTAGAACTGCTGGTCCCAGGGGGGATCTTCCTTGTCGGCGCTCATGATGACGCCCCGCGACTCCCATTTGAGAAAGTCATCACTCTCGCTCTGAAGCACTTCCCGCCTCAAGAAAGATTTCTCCGCGCCCGGTCGCAGCTCCTCCCGGAGGTCGATGCGGCGTGCCCAATCCTGGGGGTGGTAAACCCCATTGTACCGGGTATGGGCCACGTATTTGCTCAGCAGCGGATCCCATAGAACCGAGTTCGGGCTGTCGGCAACGGGATCACGGGTTTGTCGGTCGCCCTCTTCCAATGAATCCCATCTGGGGAAAAAGCGATTCCGATGCCATTGCCGGAGGTACCCAGCCCCGGACTCTCGTGAAGGTGGTAGATCATCTTGTATCGGCGATCGGGATTGGTCTCCACCGAATCCTTGAAGACACCGCCAGCTACCTCACCTCTGCCCACCGTAAATACGAAGTTGTTGTCCTTGGATCCCTGATACTCGAACAGGCCCAGATTGGGCAGCTTCCAGTGGTACCCATCCTTGGAAGTGGCGTAGCAGAAAAAGACCTTCGACCAGTTGTAGCTGGCAGCGTCGTACCACATCTTGAAGAGCTGTTCCTCGGCGTCGTAGATGACGCTGCCCATGGTGGCCACCAATTCCGGGCCGCCCACCTTTTGAGCGGGCTTCAACTCGAGGATCGGATTCTCCTCATACTTCAGGGGCTGGTTCAGTTACCCGAAACGCCCCCTCCATGGAATCGACGACATGATCATCGACGAAGAGTTGCTTCAACATCCCAACGTCTACCGGCTGCACATGAGATCCAGCCCAGGCCGGGCAGAGACAGCTCATACCGAACACCGTCCACAGGACTCCTCTTGTCATGGTTTCTCTTGCCTTTCTATCTCTGTTCACACCACTAGACACACGGCCTCTTTCGCCGAAGCGATTCTGAAAAAGGCTCAGTACCACGGCAAGGATGCCCCGAGATCCTCGACAAAGGCAACATGAAAAGACTCCATCAGGTCGCCCCTTCCTTTCCTGGAACCAGGCGTATTGATTGACGGAGCGAAATCGCTTGGACTAGCATTAGTCCTATTCGACACCAAGGCGCGACTCTCAGACAGGTAGTGGTTGGCTCGCTTTTCTTGGCGGTGATCCTCACCCACTGGACCAGTGGCAAAAACCTTCCAGCTCCCGTCGATACGACCGTGGACTTCACGCAACAGATCCTGCCCATCTTGAGCGGCCAATGCTATGGCTGCCATGGAAAAGCGGTCCAGATGCACGGTCTGCGCCTGGATCACCGTCCTGGGGCCCTGAAGGGCGGTGAATCCGGTACGCCCGCCCTGATTCCAGGTAATAGTGGTGGGAGCCGACTGATAGGTTATGTCTCTGGGGCAGACCCGGAGATCGTGATGCCGCCCCAGGGTGATCGTCTTTCGGAGAAGGAGATCGGCCTGCTGCGGAGATGGATCGATCAGGGCGCCCGCTATTCGGAGCAGGCACCAGCTGACGAAGTAGAAACAGGTCGCTCGTCACATTGGTCATTTCAGCCGGTTGTTCCTCCCGCCATCCCCGAGGTAAGTAATCAAGACTGGGTCCGCAGTCCCATCGATGCCTTCGTCCTCAAAAAACTGGAGGAGCGTGGCTGGAAGCCGTCAGCTGCGGCTAACCCCAGAGCCCTGCTCCGGCGCATCTACCTGGACCTCATCGGGCTTCCCCCGACGCTTGACGAGCAAGATGAGATTCTGAACGATCCTTCGCCCCAACGTTTCGACCAACTGGTCTCCGAGCTTCTAAAACGCCCAGGTTACGGGGAACGATGGGGCCGGCACTGGCTCGACCTGGTTCGCTATGCGGAGACCAACGGATATGAACGGGACGCTACCAAGCCAAGCGTCTGGAAGTATCGTGACTACGTCATCCGCTCCTTGAACCAGGACAAACCCTATGATCGCTTCATTCTGGAGCAGCTGGCGGGGGACGAGCTTCCCGATCGCTCGGCCGAGACCTTCGTTGCTACTGGCTTCACGCGACTCGGTCCCTGGGACGACGAACCCGCGGACTTCGCCCAGGACCGATTCGACCAGTTGGATGACATTGTCAGAACCACATCAGAGGTCTTTCTGGGGATGACTCTGGGCTGTGCCCGCTGCCACGATCACAAGTTCGATCCCATCACCCAGCGCGACTACTACAGCATGGTTGCGATCTTCGACGGCCTCCAGCGACCGCGAACCGGACGCCGGGAAAAAGATTTGCCAATCGGGACGCGAGAACAGCTGGATCGACTGGCCGTCCGCGACGCCGAGATCTCCCCGTTGGCCGAGGAGATCGAGCATCTCCGGGAGGGCTTTCGGAAAGATTTCTTCAAGAGTGGTCAGAGCAAGTTTGCCGAAGAAGTGGTCCAGGCTTTTCTGACCGAACCCAAGAAACGCACAGACGAACAGAAGGCACTGGTCCGGAAGCATTTCACAGAGTCGGTAACCGAAATCGCTGCCGCATTGCCTCCGAAAACCCTGGAGAAGATTCACCTCCTCGAACAGAAGATAGGCATTCTGCAGAAGGCAACTCCAGACCTCGAACACGGCTACTTCATGCACGAGCCCAAGCTTCCCGGTCCTACTCATCTCCTGTTTCGGGGCAGAGCTGCCACACCTGGACCAATGGTTTCACCCAGGGTTCCAGCTGTACTCGCCGATCCAGAACCCGACTTTCCGGAACCTGCCGCTACCAGCCTTCGCCGCCTGACACTTGCGCGTTGGGTCGCCAGCCGCCAGAACCCCCTGACCGCGCGAGTGATCGTCAACCGCGTCTGGCAGTTCCACTTCGGAGCAGGTCTGGTCCGCAGCCCCAATGATTTCGGCGCGATCGGCCAGAGACCAACCCATCCGCAGCTGCTCGATTGGCTGGCGAACTGGTTCGTCGAGCAGGGGTGGTCTCTCAAGAAGCTGCACCAGCTGATCATGACCAGCAACAGCTACCGCATGAGCAAGAGCGGTCTCCCTCTCTATCACGAGCAGGACCCCGAGAACCGGATGCTCTGGCGATTCCCCTACACTCGTCTGGAGGTGGAGGTCATCCGTGACTCGGTTCTCGCCGTCAGTGGACGCTTGAACCGTAAGATGTTCGGTCCCAGCATGCTGCCGCAGGTCCCACCGGCGGCACTGGAAGGCCATCCCGACCCCGACAAGATCTGGAAGCCCTCGGAGGAGGTGGAAGCATCGCGCCGCACCATCTACGCCTTCATCAAACGGCTCATGATCATCCCGATGCTGGAAGTGCTGGACTTCTGCGATACGACCCGCAGTTCTTCCAAACGGACCGTGACCAGCGTCGCTCCCCAGGCTCTGACCCTGTTCAACAGCGATTTCACAACGCGTCAGTCCCACTACTTTGCCGAACGCCTGATCAGCGAGGTGGGTCTGGATTTCGACAAGCTGATCCAGCGGGCCTACAGGCTGACCCTGTGCCGTCCCCCAACCAGTCGGGAGCGAGAGTCGATGCTGGACTTCCTCCGCCGCGAGATGGAGGCAAGCCTGTGGGAATCGACCAAAGTCAACGATCGTGGCGAGGTCCGCCGTGCCGCTCTGCATCAGATGTGCCGGGTGATGTTCAACCTCAACGAGTTTGTCTATCCTGATTAGGTGAAGTATGTCACAAGAAAACAAGCGCTATGCTCCCAATCAAACCCCTTGTGGCCGCACCCGAAGGGAGTTCTTGTGGGAGGTGGGCGGAGGCTTCGCCGGGCTTGCCCTGATCGATCTGCTCTCCAGTGATGGTTTTTTTCTTCAGTCGGCGCAGGCAGCCGCTGCTGAGACGGCGCCTGGAGTACTCCTGGCACCCAAACCCTCTCACTTCCCGGTCAAAGCCAAGCACGTCATCTTCTTCTTCATGACCGGGGGCCCCAGCCATATAGACCTCTTCGATCCCAAGCCCGCCTTGACCAAGCACAATGGTCAGCCCTACCAGGGCGAACTGTCCGTCGGCTCGAACAATCGCCCCATAGGCTATCTCATGCAGTCGCCCTTCCCTTTCAAGAAGCACGGTCAGAGCGGGCTGGAGATCAGCAGCATCTACCCACATCTCTCTCGGCACGCCGACGACCTTTGCGTCGTGAGATCCCTCTACACGGACACCGCCGCCCACGCTTCAGGGGTGATGCAGATGAACACGGGCAGCGTCATCATCGGGAAACCCAGCCTGGGCTCCTGGCTGAGCTACGGATTGGGCACGATGAGCGAGGATCTGCCCAGTTTCGTGGTGATGACTGATCCTAGAGGAGGCCCCATCGGCGGCTCTGCCAGCTGGTCGGCTGGCTTCATGCCGGCCGCCTATCAGGGAACGCTGTTTCGCAGCAAGGGGAGTCCACTCCTGGACCTGGCGACTCCCGATGAAGTCAGCGATCGCCGTCAACGCCACTCTCTGGACCTATTGAACCGCCTGAATCAAGACCACTTCAGCAGCCGAGAGCAAGAATCCGAATTGGCGGCACGCATCTACTCCTATGAATTGGCCTACCGTATGCAGACTTCGGCCTCCGAGGTCGTGGATCTCGATAAGGAGGACGAGAAAACCAAAGACATGTACGGCCTGAACGACAATTTGACCAACGACTTCGGCCGCAAGTGTTTGATTGCGCGCCGTCTGGTCGAAAAGGGAGTGCGCTTCGTGCAGCTCTACTCGGGGGGAGGACACGGTCCCGAAACCTGGGACGGTCACGTCGACTGCATCACCAACCACAAGCTTCACGGATACGAGACCGATCAGCCCATGGCGGCCCTGATTACGGATCTCAAGCGCAGCGGCCTCTGGGACGAAACCCTGATCATCTGGGGAGGTGAGTTCGGCCGAACTCCTACCAGCGAAGGCGTCGGCAAACCCGGCCGGGACCACAATTGGTATGGCTTCACCATGTGGCTGGCGGGTGCGGGTGTGAAGGGCGGACAGACGATCGGGGGCACCGACAAATTGGGTTTCAAGGCGATCGAAGACCCCTATCACGTCTCCGATTTCCACGCCACCGTTCTTCACCTGATGGGCCTCGACCACAAGAGGCTGACCTATTTCTACCACGGTCTGGAAGAACGCCTGACAGGCCAACGGGGCACCCTGATCCAGAAAGCGCTGGCGTGAAGAATAGTGAGCAGTGATGCAGTGATCAGTGAGCAGTACTGAATCAGCTGCAGCCAGCAGTGCTTCTGGGAACATGAACACTCTCAAACTCATGGCCGTACTAGCCCATCCTGACGATGAGTCGCTCGGCTGCGGCGGTACTCTGGCAAAATACTCCGCCGAGGGAGTCGAAACCCACCTCGTGACAGCCACTCGCGGACAGTCTGGACGCCACGGCGATGAGGGCCGCCATCCGGGGCCGGAAGCACTTGGCAGAATCCGTGAAGCCGAGCTCCGAGCCGCTGCTAGTGAATTGGGTATCCATTCCCTCTCCGTGCTTGACTACATGGACGCGGCTCTCGATCGAGCCGTACCCGCTGACGTCATCTCAGAACTCGCTTCGCTGATCCGGCGCGTCCGCCCCCAGGTCTTGCTCACCTTCGCCCACGATGGGGCCTATGGACACCCGGATCACATCGCGATCTGCCAATTCTCGACGGCGGCAGTTGTCGCTGCGGCCAACCCATCCCTCGGAGACGCTAGCTCACCCTCCCACGCTGTGTCCAAACTCTACTACCTGGCATGGGGACTGAAAACCTGGGAGGCATACCAGGCGGCCTTCAAGAAGCTCACGAGCACAGTGGACGGAGAGGTCCGAGAAGCGGTCCAGTGGCCGGAGTGGTCGATCACTACCCGAATCGATGCACGTGAGTACTGGCCTACGGTGTGGAAAGCCATCCAGTATCACAAGACACAGCTCCCAGGCTATCCAGCGCTCGCCGACGTCTCGGACGAGCACCATGAAAACCTCTGGGGCCTGCAAAGCTACTACCGCGTATACAGCAGCGTAAACGGCGGACGCACCCCTGAGACAGACTTGTTCGAGGGGCTGCGCGACGAGGAATCCGCATGAGCACTAGGGGTCCCGCCTCCAGAAGTGTTGGCCCGATTCGAGAAAGAAACTTCTGCACGAGCAGTGAGTGTCAAAGGATCTCCTCTTTGGCTTCGTCCGGCCTTCGAAATTCGCTTGTTCGATATTCTGCGGTTCAGCCTTTCCCAGCAGTTGCCTTCCCCAGAGCAAGGAAAAGGCTAAATCACAAACCGCAGAACACCGAACATGCGAACGACGAAGTGAATGCAACACACATCAAGTTTCAGCTTAGACACCCGACTTCATGGTATACGGGCAGTGCCTGCACCCTGACTCGCAGCAGTAGCCACGGCGCTTCAGGAATTCAGCGGTCATGACCAGCAGACCATTCTCCCAGTAGAAATCCCGCCCTTCGAGAATCTCTTCAGAGCTGCCCGTCCCCGCCCCATCAGGATCTTCGGAGGATCTTCCTACTGGTCCGGTTTCTTCGGGTTTCTGAGACATCATACGAGCCCACCGCTGCACCCAAGACCTTGCCCACGAGGTGATTCGGAAATCGATCTCAGTCCTCGTCTCGGTGGACCGTTTCCGGAGAGAAGGCCGGGAGGCACACCGCAATGTATTCGGCTCCTTCCGGCGTGCTGTATCGGACCCACTCCCCCGGTGCGGTCACGACCGCCTGACCCGCTTTGACTTCGAGCATGCCGTCGGCATGCTCTACCCGGACCAGTCCCTTCAGCACCACCGTTATCTCTTCGAATCCGGGCGCCTGGCCTGGCTCCTGCCAGCCAGCCGGGGACTGCATCCGAGCGACGCTGACCTGGCCGTGGGCGGACGCCACCCTACCTGCGTATTCTTCAATCCTCTTGGGCTTGTTTCCGGCTCCTTCAATGACGATCGGCTGCTTAATCAACGTAGGCATCCTTCGAAGTCCTTTCTCGTCTCCTCAATATCGCTCCAGATGAGTCGTCCGGAATCGTCCACCCCCTGGCGATCGTTTTCCGGCACCTCATAGGTGTGTGCAATGAGGGCGGAATAGAGAGTATCATCGAAGCCGAAGGTTCTCAGCCCGAAATGGCACCTGCCCAACTGTGGTTCAATGCAAATCCGAACCGAAGAGCAGAAGGACTGGACTTCAGTGCATGCAGTCAACGCGTCCGCCTTCGAGACACCAGCCGAGGCGAATCTCGTCGACGCTCTACGAGCACGAGCACGGCCGATTGTTTCTCTGGTTGCGGAAGCCGAAGGGAGCGTTGTAGGACACATCCTCTTCTCTCCGGTCGCGCTATCAGATCACCCCAACCTCGAGATCATGGGCCTCGCTCCCGTGGCTGTACTACCCGTGCAGCAGCGGAAAGGAATCGGTTCCGCACTGGTGAGAACGGGCCTCCAGCGATGTAAGAAACTGGGGTTCGGCGCGGTGGTGGTCCTGGGACACCCTGAGTACTATCCTCGCTTCGGGTTCCTGCCCTCTCGACACTTCGGCATCGGCTGCGAATACGAAGTCCCTCAAGAGGTCTTCATGGTCGTCGAGCTTAACTCTGGTTTTCTCCGCGGTGTGTCAGGCACGATCAAGTACCATGCAGCGTTCAAAGAGGTCTGACCCCGAAAAAACATGAGGTGCCATTGGTGAACATCGCAATCGCTTCCGATCATGCCGGCTTCCTCTACAAAGAGCTAATCGCGGCGCTTCTCAGGGACCAGGGGCATCAGGTGCGCGATTTCGGAACCGACTCCACCGACCCGGTAGACTACCCGAAATTCGTTGGGGCAGCAGCTCGCGCCGTGGCGACCGGAGAATGCGAGCGAGGCATCGTTCTCGGTGGCTCCGGCAATGGTGAAGCAATGGTAGCGAACCGCTATAAGGGCGTCCGGTGCGCCCTGTGTTGGAGCATCGAGTCAGCCCGGCTGGCCCGCTCCCACAATGATGCCAATGTCCTGGCTCTGGGAGAACGTCTGCTCACTGAGGATCTAGCATTCCAGATCATCGACACCTGGCTGAAGACTGGGTTCGAAGGTGGCCGGCACCAGCGGCGGATTGAGCAAATTGATGAAGTTGGCCTGACATAGCCACGACCCTGAACGAGTGGCAGCACTGTTTCTAGTTCCAGAGCTGCTCACTGGGAGGTTTCGGGTCGCGGCATCTGGCAGCTCCAGCACTCCCCGAATTGAGCCTCGATCTCTTCCCCGCATGCCGGACAGGTCCAGGGCGCTCCCTGCGGCTGCGGCGGTTCCTTCGAAGAGATTGCGGCCAACACGGTCTGCGATTCTTCAAGATCTGCTTGTCTCACCGCCACCTTGACCGCGCCAACGCCATAGCTGGTGGCGTATACCATTGTCCCCATATGCTCATCGACCAATACGGCCTTGATATCGAAACCCTCGAGAAGGTTCCTGGCCACATTCGCATTGTAGAACGAACCGGAAAAAACTATGACGAGATCGTCCGAGTCAGCCATGGTTCCCCAGGGTTCCAAGCATAGTTGCCGTGTTTGTGGGCGGTTTCTCTCCCAAGCTCCTCACCCAGGGTAGCAGATCATTGAGGCTGCCCCTGCCCTTCCAATCCATCTGGTTCCGACGACGGGTGCCTCTCCTTCAGAATCCGCGCGGAAGCATCACGGACAACGGTTTCAGGATATCCCAAATATCTGAGTAGTTGGATGGCGTTGCCGGTAGTCGTGATTCCCCGCTTGAGTTGGTAATCGAAGTCGAGCCCTTGATCGTGAACCTCACCCGTAAAGTGATAAGAAGTAAAAGCGGGTTCGAGCTCCCTCGCGAGCTGCAGGTCATGAGTTGCCATTATCACCAGCGCGTTGTGAGCAGCCATGTAGCGGAGGATCTCGATCGATGCTGCGACCCGCTCCGATGAGTTGGTTCCGGTCAGCGGTTCGTCGATCAAACACAGGGTGGAACCGGAGCGCTCCGAATACCGGACCATCTTGAGCAGGTGCTCGGCCTGGCTGAAGTAGTAGCTCTTTCCCTCGTTCAAGTCGTCCTTCTCATTGATCTGCGAGATCACCCTGAAAAAGCTTCCTCTATAGGAAGAGGCGGCACAGGTACTGACCGTCTGGGCCAGGATGACGTTGACACCCATGGTGCGCAGGAAGGTTGTTTTTCCCGCGATCGGAGAGGTGGAGCGGAGACGTTGAGGCGGTAAAATCGTTCTGTGGCTCAATCCGACTTTGTAAAAGCGGTGGCTGACTGGCCTGCGGGTCGCGTGCTGCTTACGTGGGTGCCGCATCCCCAACCGTATGCGAAGCCGGTTACTGCAGCCAATTGTTTCTGTATTCTTGGTAGCAAGGTGCTCGTTGTCCATGTCAATCAACGGGGGCTTTGCATCCCAGGCGGGCACCTGGAGCCAGAGGAATCGCCTAAAGAAGCCTTGCTTCGCGAAATTCTCGAAGAAAGCTGTGTGAGCGCAGAGTCTCTTAACCTTCTTGGAGCGGTTCAGGTCGATCACTCGATCAATCCCTGCTTCATCGAAGGAGGGCGTTACCCGAAACTCGCTTCCCAGCTAATGTATGTAGGCCGTGTTGCCGAGGTACACCCTTTTCGAAGCCAGCACGAGACGATCTCTCGCAGGTTTGTGGCCGCAGCCGAGCTTCCTTCGGTGCACCATGAGTGGAACACGGTCCTTCAGGCAGCTTTCGAAAGAGCGCTAGCGAGGACCTACTCAACTGAGGAAACCACATGAGCACATTGCTCAACCCATAGTCCTCCCTCAGAACCTCAGGAGGAGCGAGCTCGCAGCAACTCCCAGAATTGACAGGTCTGGTGGAGCCCCATCGTATGAATACAATTCACCCCTCACTAGTCGGCGCTTTTTTATGTGTGTCTGTGCATCTCTCTTGCGCTCGTGAACTCCCGGTTTCGGATTTCGCAAGCGGAGCGGCTGCGTTGTTGGAAGAGGAAGCGAAAACCCGTCAGTTCATGGGGACCGCGTCAGTTGCTCTGGAGGGGGAGATCGAGTTCCAGCAGGCTTACGGAACCGCCGATGCAACCTGGGGTATCTCGAATTCGATTGAAACCAAGTACAACATTGCGTCGTTAGCCAAACAGTTTACCGGTTTAGCAGTGCTGCAACTCGCTGAGGCAGGAAAGCTTACTCTAGACGATCCTGTCGCGCAGCTTGTTCCCAATGCACCGGACGCATGGAGCAAGGTGACCGTCCACCACTTACTCAGCCACCGATCAGGGATCCCACCGCCAGCGGGTTTGGATGATTTCCCAAAAGGCGTAGCGACTGCTTACACACCTCAGGAGCTCGTGGATGTCTTTCTTACGAAACCTTTGAAATTCGAGCCAGGATCAAAGTTTGAGTACAGCAATCCCGGCTACTACGTGCTCGGATACATTATTGAGCGAGTGAGCGGGCAAACCTATGGGACCTACTTGAAGGAACACATCTTCTCACCCCTGGGAATGAACGCTTCAGGCTTCGATTCGGTAAAGCACGTTATACCAGACCGCGCTACCGGGTATTCTCAAGAGGAAGGATCACTCAAGCACGCAATGTTCGTAGATTGGACGATCGCATACGCCGCTGGCGGGCTCTATTCGACCGTCGGCGACATGCTTTCCTGGGATCGCGGAATCGAAAAACTTCTTGGCCCTGTTGCTCACAAATGGCTAACACAGCCCAAGGAGGAGGGTTACAACTTTGGCTGGTTCGTTACGCGAGACGACCAAGGGCGACTCCGAATGCACCATGAGGGTAGTAATCCCGGCTTCGGTGCATACGTGATCCGCTATCCAGAACAGGGATTGTTCATCGTGGTACTCTCGAACCTCGAGGGATCTCCCGTTTCCCGACTTGGAGAATCACTGGCGAACCTAGCCACCGCAAAGCTTTTGAATTAATCGGGCCGCATAACAACGCGCTGGAGAGAGTGCTTATCAGGGGTCTGCTCGTCGACCTCGACGGTCTCTTGCTACAAGCTAGTTGGAGAGGGAGAGCAGGCATCCTTCTTCGCAACCTTTCTGGTGCCAAAGGATCTGCCTCTTGAAGTGAAACTGGTATCGGGAGATCTCGGGACTGCTGAACTGACCAACGCGCACCTACTGTATCTCTAGCGCAGCTCCTCTTCCGAAATTGCCTGGGGCTGATCGCAGTCTCCGAAGTTCTCGGTTCCTGGTCAGCAGCTGTCGACAAACCAAGGGAAGCACCAGCATGCACTTGAAAGATCCGCGCGCTAGGGTGGCTAGATACTATGACCTCATTCCCAACGCTCTCAATGCTCCTGAGGACTTGGGGTTCTATCGACGACGCCTGCCTTCGCCCAAAGCCTCGGTCCTGGAGCTTGGTTGTGGAACTGGCCGAGTGCTTGTACCCCTTGCTCGCTCCTGCGGCTACATCCACGGCGTCGACTTCTCTCCTGCCTCGGTTTCGATCTGCCGCCGAAGGCTGTCTGAAGCCGGGATCCCAAAGGCTCGGGCGACAGTGGAGCTGGGGAATATCACGAGCCTCGATCTCGACAGGAGATTCGACCTGATCACGGCTCCCTGGCGTGTCTTGCAGAACCTTGAGACGGATGCAGAAGTGGACGCGTTATTTGCTGTTATCCGACGTCATCTAACGCCGGAGGGCCGATGCGTTCTGAACGTCTTCAAACCCTACACAGATAGGGAGACCCTTCGACGGCAGTGGTGCCAACCTGACGAGACCTTCTGCAGGGAAGCCCAGATGGGAGATCATCGTGTCCGCCTCTACGAACGAAGGCCCTCCATGGACCGAGACAAGATGATCATTTACCCAGAGCTGATTTTCCGGGAGTACGATGACACTGAGATGGTCGACGAAGCCGTTCTGAAGATCTGTATGCGATGTTACTACCCCAACGAATTCGAAGAACTCGTGACGGGACACGATTTCGAGGTCGTTGGCAGATGGGGTGGCTACAAAGAGGAGACCTACGGGGAAGGCCCGGAGCTGTTGATCGAATTCAAACACCGCACAAGATACTGAGGCCACTTCAGCTATACGTACGATTCGACGACGTGAAAGAAGGAATGGTTTTTAAACTAGACCAGATCGTTCCCTGGGGAAGATCTTTCGATGAGTACGTCGCGATGTTTTCACTTTCGCACCGAGATTTGGAGAAGTCACTTCTGGGTTGCGGCGACGGGCCTGCCAGTTTCAACTGCGAGTTGACCGAACGCGGAGGCAGTGTCGTATCTTTCGACCCCATCTACGAAGCCAAATCCGAGGAAATCAGGAAGCGAATCGACGCGACCTTCAATGAGATCCTGGCACAGACCCGAAAGAACAGACAGGAGTTCGTCTGGAAGCAGATTGGCTCGGTTGAGGAGCTCGCACGAATTCGGATGGGGCGATGCACAGGTTCTTGTCAGACTTCGATCGCGGCAAGGCGCAGGGCCGGTACCGCGTCGAGTCACTTCCGTGCTCGGGCTTCCAGGACGACGAGTTCGATCTGGCCCTGTGCTCGCACTTCCTCTTCTTGTACAGCGACAGCCTTGATCTACGGTTTCATATCAGTGCCATTCGAGAGATGTGTCGGGTGGCTCGGGAGGTGAGGATCTTCCCGCTGCTTCAATTGGGATCGACGCCTTCGCCCTACGTCGTTCCGGTTTCTGATCATTTTGAGAGGGCGGGCCATGAAATGGAACTCGTGCGTGTACCCTATGAGTTCCAGCGCGGTGGCGACCAAATGCTCCGAATTCGCAGGTCCGAATGAGAGGCTGCGCGCGATGCCGTGCATGACCAGCGCCGTCTCTCTCTGCCTCTTCTGCTAGCGAGGACTCAACAATGGCACAGAGTCAAAAGAACCCACTTGAGGGCATTGAGCCGGATGAAGTCGTGCACTCCTATGACTCGCTCGGGTTGGCGGATTGGAGTGACCTGGAGCTCCTTCGCAAGGCAGCTCAAATCGTCTCCAAGCCAAAGCAGAAGTTCAGTAGCTTCGCGATGCACGCTCCGCTCGAGCTCCTGGCCCGGTTCTGCCTGCTCCCTCTGGTCGCACCGAAGAACCGTAGACTCGCCAGAATGTAGATTGTCGCGGCGTCGGCGGTGTATCAATCCGCAGGGCCTGCGGTGAAGGACCTCGACGTCGAGACACTGGACGACGCTTCGCCCGCAGAGATAGCCTCCTCTTTGAAAGAGGCGATTCAAGAAGGCAATGTCTCTCGAAGTGATCAGCTCTTTGCAGCTCTGGTCGATCGCTCTGATGGCCTGACCGTCGTGGACAGCATTGCCCACGCGTCGCTGAGGACGCTCACCGGGGCCGCTCACACCCACATCGGTTTGATGCTGTTGACACGGCTGGCGGCCGACGCTGATCCTGAACTGCTGCGACTGCCACGTGCGGGTGTTCTGTATATTGCCGAGGCGCCCGACTTCAACCTCAAACCAACCACAGGGCCCGGCAGGCTGGAGGATCTGGAAAAGGCCCTGGCCGAGGTGCCCTCGGGTTCCACTTCCAATACCAGTGTCCGCGGTCTGGTGGAAGCAGCCGAGGAGGCAGGACTCGTCGAAGACGTTCTCGGGGATGCCCTCAACCGGGGCACAACGACGGTAAGCTGCGAGGACGTGATCCGAACCGCGTGCCGCATTGCTGCCCTGTCGATGCTGGCCGACTCACCGGCGGCTGCCAAGTATGGTTGGACCCATTGCTTGACTCTCCCTCAAGCCGCGTGGGCTCTCGCCCGCGTCTTCAAGAGCAGTTCATTTCATACCCAAGCTGCGCAGTCAGCCGTTACCTGGGTAACGTCCTTTCGCGCCGGCCTGGGCAATGGCCGTCTCGAGACACAGTTGGAACTCACAGCCGTGAAGATGGATATTGCCGAGGCGCTGGATCATTCTCCCCAAGCAGCGGCGGCGGTGGCAGGGCACGCCGAACCGAGGGAACAGCAGAGGCTTATTCGAGTCCTCGCGAGCGAAGCGGCCATTCGAAACGACGCGCACCTGATCAAGTACACCCGGGCCTGCCTGGATCTAGCCGCGATGGACCCGGAGCAGGAACGATTCTATTACGCGGCCGCGGCCTATCTATGCTCCTTGTGGTGCAAGGAGGAACCGAGTGAGGCCATCGTTGAGGGTCTGGCCGCTAGACCCGGTCTTTGAGCCTTCAAAAAAGGACTGGGAGGCCAGCAGCTTGAGCTCCCGTGGAGTTATCAGGCTGGATGTCTTCGGTCGCAGGGTAGAGCTCGCCCGTTCGGACGACAAGTGGAAGGCCTTCTACCTGGGAAGTGAAGGAAAGAAGAGGCCAGCGTGCCATCGTCGATCCCAGGGTCGCAGCTTGAACGATGTTTTGCCGACCTTTGTCACGAGTGGGTATCCGAAAGACATCCTGCTGTGAGGCGAGTGGATTGAAGTTAGACCAGACTACCAGCTCGCTCGCAAGCGTGATCCGACTCGCAGTCGTGAGCGAGAAGGTATCCAGCGGATGCAGAATCTCAATCCCGCCCAGTCCTGCTGTCTGGCAGGCCTTGAACAGGATCCTATCAGGTGTCATCTCTCTGCCGGATTTCAGACCCGTCAGGAATCGACGTTACTACAAGGCCTGATTGGGACGAGTAGTGCCGCCGGACCATGGCTTGCCCAGGTCTCAGACCCAGCCTCTCGTAGAAAGGGACCAACTTGGGATCACACACGAGATCGATCATGTAAAGATGCTTCAGCCGACGGAGCATTCTGCGAGCCAGTTCGGACCCGATTCCGCGCCGCCGATACTCTTTTCTCACTTCGAGCAGCGGGATGTGGGCGGAGAGGATGCCGTCGGACAGCGCGTTTATGAAGCCAACGACCTCGTCGGAGCCAGGGACGAGCGCAAGTTCCACGGCGAAGCTCCGACGTAGAATGGCCAAGAGCGTTTCGGCGGACGGGGGAGTGGGCCACCCTTCGAAGAAGCCTTCCAGCTGGGACGCGGAGATTCCATCGATACCATCCCTGTATTGAATCATTTAAACCAGTTCGTCCAAGGATTCTTCTGCCTGTATAGTACAACAGGACGGCGACCGATCTAGGGGAATCAGAATGCTGGCTTCGGATCTGCTCTTTGACCTCGATGGGACTATTACGGATTCACGATTAGGGATCGTTCGATCCATTCAACATGGGCTGCGAATGGTGCGAGGCCCAAGAAGATCCGCGTCTCAGCTTGAGCGTTTCGTTGGCCCCCCTCTTCATGACTCCTTTGCCGAAGTCCTGGGAACCGATGACCAGCGTCTAATCTGGCAGGCAGTAGCCTGCTACCGGGAGAGGTACGCCAGGGTGGGTTATACCGAGGCCAACCTGCACACTGGGATCTGTGCTGTTCTGGAAGAATTGTCCAGCCAGGGAGCACGTCTCTGGGTGGCTACAGCGAAACCTACCATCTACGCGGAGCACGTCTCTGGGTGGCTACAGCGAAACCTACCATCTACGCGGAGAAAGTAATCGAGCATTTTTCCCTCGGTCCCTTGTTCGCCGGAATCCTGGGTTCCGAGCTTTCTGGTCAACGGAGCTCGAAGTCAGACATAGTTCGAGACGCGCTCAGTCTCTGGTCCATTCGTCCGGGGGAGGCCGTAATGATCGGCGATCGCCGACACGACATTGAGGGTGCACGCGATAACGATGTTAAAGGAATCGGCGTCCTTTGGGGAGTGGGATCACGGCGAGAGTTGGAGAGTGTTGGGGCCGATTTCATTGTCAAGTCACCTCTTGAACTAGCCGAGGTTCTATCCAATCGGAAGCGCGCACCAGGGTGAACCCCTTTTTGGCGAGGGACACTTGACGGGGGGATTCCTTGTGAAGAGATGAGCCTGAACTGCGGAAGCCTTCCAACTTGAGGGAGCGACTACAGTGCTAATGGATTCAGGGCGACAGCTATTGCGAGACCGTCGCATGCTGCTGGTCGGCGATGCCCAGGTAGAGGACGCCAGAGCCATTCTCGAATACGTCGAGGAGATCAGCGGCGAATCCGACTTCCTCAGCTTTGGTCCCGGTGAATTCGGACTCTCTGAGTCGGAGGAAAGGGACGTTCTTCGCAAGTATCAGGAGTTGGAGAACCACCTGTTCATTCTTGGTTTGATAGAAGATCGAATCATCACCAGCCTTAGCTTCTCCGCAGGCCATCGTCCCAGGAACCGACACAGTGGCGAATTCGGGATGTCCGTACGCCAGGAATACTGGGGGCTCGGGATCGGGTCATTCATGCTCGACGCACTGATTGAATGGGCTCGAAACAGGGGCATCGTGAGAAAGATCAACCTCCGAGTCCGAACCGACAATCAACGGGCGATCCAGCTCTACGAACGCAAGGGTTTCGTTAACGAAGGGACCATTCACAAGGAGATACGGTTGGGAGACAGCTATTTCGACCATCACTTGATGGGCCTGGAACTGTGAAGGGCAGTGGCATCTCAACCCATTGGGGCGGTTTCCGTTTCCTTGTCAGCCCGGCCGTCGAAGTACTCACACCAAAGTTCGTCCACTCTAAGAAGGGAGTTGATCTTGTACGCTTTGTTGCTGACCTGGGACCTTTCCAAGAAAGATCCCACCATTCTCCAGGAGCTTCGATCCTACATCGCTGCGGAATCCTGGCAGGCTACCGCGGTAGCAAGGGACTGGTACAGAAAGTCTGGTTTTCGGACGAGCGGATCGGCGTATTTGGAGCTTTCTATCTCTGGGAAAAACGAGAAGGTCTGGAGAAGGAAGTCTCCACCATGTACCGGATCGAAGCAAGGACGGGCATAAAGCCAGCCGTTCGGAGGTTCGAGGTAGAGGCTATTCAGGAAGGCAATCACCAGGTTGAAAGGCTCCTACAGCAAGGTAAGACATGGGCAGCCGATCGAGATGAGTAGAAGACGGGTCGCTTAGACGACCCACTGATGGGCCGCCGAATGAATTTGAGACCTCCAAATCCCGTTCGACGTGATATTGCTCCCCGTGAGGTGTCCCTATGAACCGCCGACGAACCATTGGTGCCGTAATATTTCCGGACTTCCAGCTACTGGATGTGTTCGGCCCGCTGGCGATGTACGGCATGCTGGCGGAGGATTTTGAGATCCGTCTCGTTACAGAAGGAGGCGGCGAGATCGCCAGTAGTCAGGGACCTCGGTCGCTCAGCGATGATAGCTTCGAAGGGAGGTGCCAGTACGACATCTTGCTAATTCCGGGAGGATCAGGGACACGGAGACAGGTAGCCAATCCGGTTTTGCTGGAGTGGTTGAAGGCGCAGGCGAAGACGGCCGAGTTCGTAACTTCCGTCTGCACCGGCAGCGCGATTCTGGCAACGGCCGGGATTCTAGATGGCATACGCGCAACGACGAACAAGATGGCTTTCAAGTGGGCAACGTCCCAGGGACCGGAAGTCTCCTGGCAAAGACAGGCAAGGTGGGTCGAGGATGGCAAGTTCTTCACATCATCCGGTGTCTCGGCTGGAATCGATATGACCCTAGCTCTGATCGCGAAGATCTTCGACCGAGAAACAGCGATCCAGATTGCTACGCGTGCAGAGTATGAATGGCACGAGAATCCGGATTGGGACCCCTTTGCGAAGGTCCACGGTTTGGTCTAGATCCAGCGGACTTCAATGGCCAGATCGAGTATTACCTATTCGGGGACATCGATGAGGCACACGGCAAGGCGTTGTGTGACGTGGTTGGAGAGGTAGCAGTGGATTACCGGTTCCCTGTGACCGGCGATCGGCAGTTCAGTCAGTGCGGGACTCTTCTGTTCAAGAAGCGGGAGTGAGAGGCATCTCTGCTGGAAGCGGACTCACTGTCTCCCAAATGTCTCCCACTGTGGTTCCTAACGTTTCCTAACGATTCGGCACTTCTTACGAACGGACTTCTAATCCGTAGGTCGCCGGTTTGAATCTTGCCGGGCGTACCATTCTTTTCAATGACTTGCACCGGCTGTTGTTCCCCAAAGACCCCATTAATCTGGAAATTGTAACCGGAATTGTAACCGCGCCAACCCAACTCCAGCCAAGGGATTGGGTTAGATAGCCGAGTAAGCAGTTCTGTTTGGATGTGAAGATGAGGTGTAGTAGCCCAGATCTGACCTTACAAACAGTGTCAGAGTAGATTGCCCCGACCGGCAGCTTCCGCCAGATGTCGCTGAGATTCGGGGTTCGTAATGTGATCAACGTCACCCTTGGCGGATTCTGTTCAATGATAGACTCTTTAGGCTGTTTGCCTGGATCTGCTCCTCTACAGAGGGGAAAGATTGCGCTCCGAGCGCTGTCTTCTGCGGAAGGTGGTGCTGGCGGCTCCTTCAGAAGGATCCAGGCCGGCATCTGATTGCATCCATCCGGCTCTGGGATGGATTTTCTCCTGCCTTGATTGGCAACAATCCCCTCACATAGAGAGCAGGACCAGGGATCGAGATTGATTCCGACCATGGACCGGCGTGGCTGTCGAGTCGGACGCGTCAGTCTAAATAGTTTGGAAGGGATGAGACAGCTTGTTGTTTTTACATCGAGCGGCTGCAGCGTTGATATTGTTGGGTTCGTCGGTCTTGGTTTCGGCGGAGCCACGGCCCATCGTTCAGGTGGTGACTCCGGATGGTGTGATGAATGTGGTTCCGGTCAGCGAGGAGCGCTGGTCGCTGCCGACCGGCGCCGCCGGAAGCCGCGAGAACCCTATAGTCCTGGATCAAGTCGACGCGGTCAGCCTGAAGATCGGGGACCGAGTCAACCCCAATTGGGGCACCGGTAGCTCCTCTGTCAACGGTGCCAATCCTCAGACTACCTTCCCGATTCGTGAGGCTCTAGGTGTGTTCTGTGTCGGATGTAACGGACCTAGACCCTCCATCTCGATTGTAAACTGGAAGCGTCTGTCCATGAATCGTCGCGCCACAATGGTGGCCCGGGTGAGCTTGGGCGTAGACGCGACCGACCCCAAGACCGTCTACAACGATTTCAATTCGATCATGATCGAAGTCTGGTTCAAGCGGGGGGTAGAGGTCCACAACCGAATTCCGAGCGTGGAAGCAGGGCCGGATCAGGTAGTCCGGGGGAAGCAGTCAGTAACCTTGGTCGGAGAGGCATCCGACCCGGACGGTGATGCGTTGGTTATTGCCTGGACACAGACCTCAGGGCCAGAGGTCAATTTAACCAAGGTCGGCAAGACCGGAGCGAGCTTCGTTGCGCCCGACGTTTCGAGGGATACCACCCTGACGTTTACTCTGACGGTCGAGGATGCAAAAGGCGGCGTGGCGACCGACCAGGTTCAGGTCACGGTCAAGGACAACCATCCTCCGGAAGTGAGTCCGCCGGCTGATCAGAGGGTCAGTTCGGGAACTGTCGTGGAGTTGACGGCGGTGGCAAGCGACCCGGACGGAGACCCTCTCACCTACCTGTGGTCTCAGACCTCGGGTCCACCAGGCCAAATCCTACAGGCCGATCAGCGCACTGCAAACCTGACGACCCCAATTGTGGATGCCGAGGCGGAGATGGAGTTGGAGCTTCATGTCAGTGATGGCCATTTCCCCGTCGTAACAAGCTTCCGGATCTGGGTCGAGCCGGGATATCCGAACTCGATCATCCTTCCCGCCGGTGCGAAGACCAGCCACCAACGATTTGAGAACACCTTTGTCGGCGTGACCGTCGCCAACCTCAACCCGCATGCGAACCAGGTGAGCTTTTACGGTCGAGATTCGCACGGGACCGAGTTGCTCGACACTCCCCTGGACCAATCTCTGGCGGCCCAGGGACAGAGGGCTTTCCTGACACAGGAGATAGTGGGTTCGGCAACCGAGACGGTGGCGCTCCTGGCCCGAGGGCATAGCGGACCCATTCAAACCTTATTCATGGTTGGGGACTTCGATTCCAGGCGGCTGGACGGCATCGGCGGCGCGCTCGACAAATCGAGGCTTCTCTACTTCCCCCTGGCGCGTCACCAGGGCAGTCTGGAGACCACCTTGATCTTCGTTTTCAATGAAGGGGAGGAAGGTGACCCTGCAGTCGCACTTCGGCTCTACCAGTCCGACGGGACCCTCGATCGCGAGACCTCACTGCCGATTACTGCCTTCGGGGTGATAACGGGGACTCTTGGCGAGATCTTTGGAGAGCCCCTGGAGATCAGTAATGGCTATTTGGAAGTCGAGAGCGAACAGCTCTTGAGTGGTGTCGAGTTCCTGGCCCGAGAAGAGACTTTCTCGGCCATGGCCGCTCAGCTCGGTACGGAAGCCCGCTTCTTTCGGGTTCCTCATCTTTTTGTGGATGAATACGGAGGCGACACAGAGATCCGGCTGCTCAACGTAGGTGAAGAAAAAACCCTGGTAGAGATCTGGGCTATTGACGACAGCTCTAACGAGCTGGGGCAGGCAGAGGTCATCGTCATGCCGAAAGAAATGTTCGTGGGAGGAGCACGAGCCCTCTTGGCACTGGATCCGAGTGAAGCGAACCCCGTCATCACCGGTCATTTGATGCTGAAGACCAGCGCGGGAAAGCTGTTCCGCTATTGGATCCAGCAGCCGGGGACCTTGGTGGGAACAGTCAGCTTCAGCGGAAACGGAGGCCAGTTCCGTTCGACACTGCCCCTGGTCTCGGAGGGACGCAAAGAAACACTGCTACTTCACGTTGCTCAGTCCCAGGTGCTGAGGATGTTTACAGGGGTATCGATTCTCAATCCTCGAACCCGTCCTGCTCAGGTCACAGTCCAGGCCTATTCCGAAAGCGGAGAGGCAACTGCGGAACGGACCTTGCTGTTGGAACCGGATCATCGGGTGGTGGATGTCCTCGACGGAGACGGTTTCTTCGGACCCGGCTTCGAACAGGTCGGCGGCCACCTGAAGATCCTCAGCGATCTGCCAGTGATGGTCTTCGCTCTCTTCGGCGATTTCGACTCCCAATTCCTCTCGGCAATCGAGGGGCAGGCACGCGTCGAGTGACGGACCCGCATCGTGTGCGCTTGGTGCTTCTCCAGGGAAGTGTTGTTGACCTCCCCCAGGGGTGTCGCAACCCGTGATCCTACCTGGAGTTCCGAGTCGGATTCTGCCATCAAACAGGTATGAAGCACAGCAGAACACGATCTCGCTGCTGTCCAAACCCCGACTACCGCTGCAATTAGTGCGGCAGAACCTTCTCTTCCACCCACAGAACACCCCATTTTTAGCTGCGCAAACCCCGGTCTTTGTTCGATGAAGTCGTCCAAATGTGTGTCCACGGTCTTGCGATTTCGACTATGGCCAGGATCGAACGGATGGCCCCGGGCACAGTTGCCCGCTGGCTCGAATCGGCGGCGACATAACGACGGTGACGGGTTCACGTGCCTCGATAACCTTACCCCTGCTCCCGTGCAACCTTTGTAGGACCGCGTTTGGTAATCGGCTGATGGGTTCGTGCAAAGCGCGCCTTTCAGAAGAAGCGTTAGGGCGGATGTCCGCTTTGGGTCGATTTCTGCCGGTGGGAAATTTGAATTCACGCTGAACCGACCGGCTGCTTTTAGGCGAGGCTGTGTGAAAAGTCATTCATGATTTCGGATTTGAAATTTTGACTTCGTAGGATCGCGTGCAAGCCACGATCTCCGTCCTAGGAAGGGTAAAGAGACCCCTAAATCGAAGAGGTTTTGGACTTTTCACACACCCTCGCCTAGAAGCGGCCAGTCAAATCTTTCCAGAAAGCGTCGAACTGAACGACCGTAAACGGACCAAGAGCAGTCATGCGACCACGAAGAGCTTGTTGCTGAAAAGAAGGGGTCGCCTTTTCGAGAAACAAGGACAAGGACGGCAGTTTCAAGCACACGACCAGCTTCGCAGCGAACGAGATTCCGAGTGTCAGCGGAAAAGGCGGATTGAATTCCGCCTATGCTTCCGATTTCTATGTATGCCGTCCCCTGACATTGCCCTTCCAGACCCAAAGATCTAGTATTCGCTAGACAGGCTCCCCCTGTATCCTGGAGGTCCCGTTGATAGGTCAGACAATCTCGCAGCATAAGATCACGGCGAAGCTCGGGCAAGGCGGGATGGGGGAAGACCCCTAGCCTTCAGGCGAAGAGAGGGGCGTGGTGATGTGGTCGCGTCCGGAGTAACCGCTACCGGTTCCCCCTTTCCTGTGTAGGGTTGTCTGAACTATCGTCTTCGGTTGGGAGAATACATCTTCGAGCATTCCCAGCAAAGACAAGGTCTCACAGGAGGAGAGAAATGAGAGACAAAAAGTTTGTCCCGTCGTGGGTTGGCATCATTAGATCCAGGGTCTCTAGGGGCAGCGTGCGGTTGCTGCTGGTTTGCTGGCTTGCCCAGTCGAGCGTGCTCCATGCCCAGTTTGGAGCGCTTCAGCAGATCCTACCGCAGGTGGCTCTCGGAGGCATTGCCAGGACACTGGTTAGCGTCCACAACCCGGGAAACACCCCGACATCGGTAAAGATTGAGATCTACCGAACCGGCAGCGGGGGATTGTTCACTCAGCAGGACGTCGCCCTCGCCGCGCGGGAGACGCGAACGCTGACCTTCGGTGAAGGCCAGGAGGAACTCATCGTGGGGTTCGCTCGCTTGACTTCAGATGAGCCGATCACGTCAAGCGCGCTC
The DNA here is from genome assembly GCA_965219005.1 of Acidobacteriota bacterium. Classification (GTDB taxonomy): domain Bacteria; phylum Acidobacteriota; class UBA6911; order RPQK01; family JAJDTT01; genus CAUZIZ01. The sequence continues at coordinate 4,004,732 of CBDCMS010000004.1, forward strand.
TTTCAGTTCATCGACAATGGAACCTTGCTCGGCGAAGCGGGGGTGCTTCCCCAAGCTCGGGTAGAACAGTTCCAGATGTTCGCCTTCGTGAACACCAGCGCCGGCACCAACACTGGTGTTGCGCTTGCCAATGACGGGGAGGCTGCAGTCGATGTGACCGCCCGGCAGCTTCAGAACGGGCAAGTGGTGGCCACGGCCGAGTTCGCCCTCGGCGCCAAGGAACACCGGGCCGCTTTCCTCAACCAGGACCCTTTTTTCCCCGGACTGGACAACTATGCAGATACCGTGGAATTCACGGCAACGGGGCCGGTGGCGCCCCTGGCGCTCCGACAGGACGGCCTTCTCACCACCACCATCTCGGTGGCGACTCCTCAGACTCTGACCATCAATCCAGGAGCCGTTGGGACCAACGAGCTGGCAGATGGGGCGGTCACGAGCGAGAAAATCTCCGAAGGTGCCGTCGGATCCCGGGAGCTGGCGGATGAGATCGAGGTCCAGACCCTGGGTATTCGAAACACGATGGGTACTGAGGTGGCGGCGCTTGGAGCAAGCGATTCCAACGGGGCCTTCTTCAATCTGAACAACGGCGCGGGCAATCGGATGGTTGGGATTTTCTCCACTGACGATGGGAGAAGCAATGGCTCGCTCGGGATCTTTGATTCGAGTGGCATGGAACTTCTAGGTCTACACAGCACCGACGCAGGCAGTGGTTTTTTAACGACCAGAAGTCGTACGGGCTCAAGACTGGTGGAGATATCGGACGCGACCTCTTTGGACTCCGACTTGCTGGGAGATGACCAGTGGGGCGCGATCACCACCTTCGATAGCTCTGGCCAGCAGTTGGTGCGTCTGTCCAGATGGAGCGTCGACGACGAGAAATTCGGTTTTATCGCCGCCAGAAACAACGCCGGAATGGATATGGTGCGGCTCAGAGGGACCGCAGGAAACTCAGGAGGAGCATTCGGCAAATTGGAAAGCTTTGACGCTGCAGGACACCGACTAGTGAACCTGGGTCGAACCCGTGGCCAATTTGGCTTTGTCGCTACCAACAACCCCGATGGAATTGATCTGGTTCGTCTTACCGCGACTTCGTCGGGTAACGGAGCTGTCGAAACAAGGAACGCAGATGGCCAGGAGATGGTACGAATCTCGACCGGCGGAAGTGGAGCATACGGGCGCATTTCTACCAGAGCCGCCGTAGAGGGAACCGAGTTGGTGGTCGTTAGCCGGACTAGCTCGGGGGCCGGCCTTGTGAACACCAGGAACGCGGCCGGCAACCAGATCTTGCGTCTAGGCAGCTCCACGAGTGGCGGAATGACATCGGGTTACGTTAGTGTTCGCAACGCCACTGGAACCGAAACGGCCGGGATCAACGGAAGAACGGGGACTGTGTTTGGCAACACCAAATCGTTCATCGTCCCAGATCCGTCTCAGCCAGACCGCAAGATCCGCTATACGAGCCTGGAAGGTCCGGAAGCTGCCATTTACGTGCGGGGAAGGGCAGAACTCCTGCAGGGCCAAGCCCTTGTCGAATTTCCCGATCACTTTGCCGCTTTGAGCATAGAGTCCTCGATCACCGTTAATCTGACTCCCCGCTCGGCTAATTCGTTGGGCCTGGCGGTGGTGGAGGTCTTACCCGAAAGTTTTGAAGTGAGAGAGTTGCTGGGAGGGCAAGGCAGCTATCTCTTTGATTATGTCGCCCATGGAGTCCGAAAGGGTTATGAGGATTACCCGGTTTACATCGAGGAGGGTCGGTCTCCGAGTGGGGTTGAGACCAACGCGGACGGGGAAGACTCCGTGGATCGATAGTGAACTGATAAAACCCGATTGAGCGAGGGGTAGCGCTGCTCAGCCTTGTTTGGGAGCAAGTGCCGGTGACAACCAGCTTGCCTATTCGAGATCAGATCCCGACCCGACCGATCGAGGCGAAGTGACCATGCGAAGAGAAGGCTCCAGAAGTTCCGCAGGGGACGGTAGGGTAGACTCCGAGTGAAGTCGAAACGTGGTAGAGCAGGACTCTGACATGGCTTCGGTCTCCAGGCCGAAGTCTTTTTCCCGAGCCCGGAGGAGCAACCTACGGCGGCCTGGAGACCGCCCCTACGAAGCAGATCGGCACTAGCGGAGAGACAACGCGAGGCGCATTCGATTCGACCTCCCTTTGAACCCCTCGGCCTGGAGCCAAGGGTCGGCCTCACTACTCACTGGCTTCCAGACTCACGGATACCACCTGAGAAACGCCTGCCTCCTCCACGGCGACACCGTACATTAGATCACGCACATCTCAGGCGCTTTCTCGGCTGTCCCGGTTCCCCGTGGCCCTCGGTCAGATACCCAGCCAGCAAGGCTCCGAGACCGAACCGTCTGGCGAGCTTAAACGGAACATAGCGGGACATCCTCGGAGTTCCGCGGTCGTCCGGAGACCCGAAGAGTCGGGGGTGCTAGTGGAAAGAGGGTAGCGGGGCTGGGTGCACACACGTAAGGTGTGATGGTCTGGACTTACAGACAGCGTCCGATTTCATTGCGCAATCGAATGACCGGTTCCGCAGTAGAGTAAGGATGTGGCGCGGTGGTCTAAGGTTCGGCCTATCTGTTACCGCCCCTTTCGTCTGGCGGTGCCTCAATAGCCGGACCATCACTCCGTTTCCACATCCTCCTCATCGAACCGGACAGGCGGAACTACCGCATCCGGCTCTCGGACAAGACTCACGCCTTCACCCACGGCTCGCCGCGCCCAAGTTGGGTCAGGCGCACGAGCCCGAAGGGCCCGTAGAGGTGCGAGAGTGGATACGTCCCGCCCTTGCGTCGCCTGACCTTGTACTTATGGCGCAGCCACCGGCGCAGCCGCGTAGCGGTGAAGCTGTCGAGCGCACGGTAGGCCCGGCTGGTCGTCCCTACCCGAGAGTAGTTCGCCCAGCCGCGCAGAGCGCGGTTCAACTGCTGCACCAACTCCGTGGTCTTGCGCCAGTTCACCCAGCCACCGCTGAAGCGATAGCTGGGCTCAGCCTTCGCTTTCGCGTGTAATGCCCTCTGTAGTTTCTGAACCCTTTGCGGAGTTGATAGGTTGCCCAATCTCCTGGTCCCTTCACTACGTCCTGCATTCGTCTTGAACTAAGGCTCCTTCCCTCCACCGGCATTACCCGGCTTCCTCAGTACTACGGGCCTCTCCGCCACCCCCAGGCGCCCGGCCTGTCCCTCACGGGCTTCCGGTTGGCCATCCCTGGCCACGCCTAGGGGCTTCCCGTGTTGCGTGCGCTTCCCTGGTGTACATGCTGTCGCCACTACCCCGGCGCAGCGACTGGGTGCCCACTTCGCTCACTTCCCCAGCCGTATCAGCCTTCCCCGGTCTAGGAGCCGGGTCGGCCTGCGCATCGTCCTTTTCGAGGCTTGCTCAGCGTTCACTCACGTTACGGCCTGCACACTCGCGCGGTCACCAATTCGTGACTCGCTTCACCAGAGGCTTCAACCATTTCGTTACCTCCATAGTTGCTCCGGTTGCTTCCGGCTGGAGCGGTTGCCGGGTGGGGCTTTCACCCACTGGGAAAAGCGCCGCCTTACCACGGCGCACCCTAAAAGCGGTCGTTCAAATTGTGCAAGGAAACGTCGAGCGAACTACCGCTAACGACCCGGTCCAAGGAGGGTTTACTCTGCGTCATGGGCCAGGACGGCTCAGTTTCCAGTACTGGCGTTATACGGCCAGGTGGCTGAAGGTGAACCGGAATGACTTTCAGATGGAAACAAAATCGTGAGTTTCTTCGCATTGCCTGCAATTCGCCATGGATCCCAATTCTCGGCGGTTTGCATCATGAATATTGGCTGGAGAGAATCGCAGCTTGAGGCTCGGACGGATTGTTTGCGCAGCACAGGGTCAACTCTGTTCTATGACAATGCCCTGAAGCGGCCATATCCCAAAACCTGATCAGAGTTGACTCATCGTTCACGGTACCCGAATATGAGACATGCAAGGCGCAGGCGATCACGGCGGCCACTGCCCGAGATGTACTTTTCCCTGAAGGAGCCACACTCCTTGAGCATACTCTCCAGCCTCAAACAGAGGTTCTGGGACACAACCAGACCTCCCCGCTCTTGGTTTCATATTAAGCCGGCTGAGCCTTCCAGCTACAAGCAATTCCCCGAAGAAGGCTCGAGAACCCTTCGGCGAACGATGTTCGTAATTCTCGGCTTTAGCTTGTTCTCGGTCCTATCTCTGCTTCAACCGGATGAGAAACTACTAGCTACCAACGCCACCATCAAGCTGCCCTTCGGAAATGTGGATATTGGGTATGTGGGCTTCCTAATTGCCGGCCCAGCCGTACTGATTGGCTTTTGGTTCTACCAACAAGTATTTCAAGACTATCTCCAGTCAATCCCAAGCAGCGCGACTGAACGCATCCCCTATGTCTTCAATCTTGAGAGCGTCGCCGCAAAACTGATTTCCGGGTTCGCCCTTGACTGGATAGTTCCCGCCGTTCTGTGTTGCTTTGCATGGAAAGCTCTTCCTCGCCCAGAAGCCCCTTGGTTGATCCTTATAACCGCTACCATGATTACTGCTACCTTATTCACCCTCCTTCGACGAATCTCAGCAGAAAGAACCGGAATGAGGAGAGCACTAACACTCCTTTTCTTCCTGACGTTTTCGGTATCGACGGTAGAGCTTGGAGCCCGTTTCTTTTACAACTTTTCTCCGTTTGGGATCGCTAGAACTTTGAAGCTTAGAAAGGCCACGCTCTCCGAGCTGGATCTGAGCTCTTTGGATTTCAGAGGCGCCATCATGACTGAGGCTGAACTCAACAGATCTGTCCTATCTGGGGCCAACCTGACCAATGCTAACCTGACCAATGCCGAGCTGAAGGGTGCCAACCTGACCGATGCCAACCTGACCAATGCCAACCTGACCGATGCCAAGCTGGAGGGTGCCAATCTGACCCGTGCCGATCTGACCCGTGCCAACCTGAGCTACGCCAACCTAACCGAAGCTGACCTGTCCTATGCCAAGCTGAGCGAGACCAACCTGATCGGCGCTACCCTTACCCGTGCGAACCTGAGGGCTGTCAATGTGCGGGACACCACCCGAGCCCTTACAAAGGAGCAACTTGACGACGCGATCACAAGCGGCTTCGACATCCCACCCGGGGACTGCCCATGCTGGACCCAGGCAGAACTTGCGGCCATAACCAGGACCTGGAATGCGGACAAGGCCACCGGATTTGCCTGCCACAAGCTCAATACTCGACAATATGAATCGTTCGGATTCAGCACCGACCAACCGGCAGATCCGCCCTTCAGTCCTTACTACGTGCGAGCGACCGCCAACATCGACGTTGCCTCAGGCAAGCTAAGCTGCATGTTCTATGACAAATGCCCGGCCTCCGACATATGTCAAGGCCTAATCGACGTCAAACTCTCGTTGACGCGACCAGAGTATGAAACATGCAAGGCGCAGGCAATTGCAGCGGCCACCGCCCGGGGGTGCAGTACCTAACGAAGCCAGTCGCCGTGGTCGTCGACTAGCACCAGGATCAACCAAGTCCCCATCTCTCCGAGACGAGTGGCTAACCCTCCCAAAACCCTAGGCATGAGGGTTCGAGTTCCGTTCTCTGGAGATGCCAATCCCTTGCTGAGAGCAATTGAGACTCCTGATCACTAGTGTCCAAACGTTGTTCTATCGCACAACTCTAAGTTACTGGTAAGAATTGTTTTAACATCGAAATCCAATTTTTTCGATACTTTTTGATATGAAACTGTGGCAGGTGCCGACCCGGTTCTCCAATCCTGTGGCCTGCAAGCCGATAGGATGCCTAGATGGATATGCGCAGAACCGTCTTTGCCCAGCTGATGGATTGCGTCCCCAGGTATCAATTTCAACTCTGTGCTCAACGCTACCGAGGAGATTACAAGATAAAAGACCACTAGTGTCCAAACGTTGTTCTATCGCACAACTCTAAGTTACTGGTAAGAATTGTTTTAACATCGAAATCCAATTTTTTCGATACTTTTTGATATGAAACTGTGGCAGGTGCCGACCCGGTTCTCCAATCCTGTGGCCTGCAAGCCGATAGGATGCCTAGATGGATATGCGCAGAACCGTCTTTGCCCAGCTGATGGATTGCGTCCCCAGGTATCAATTTCAACTCTGTGCTCAACGCTACCGAGGAGATTACAAGATAAAAGACTTCTCCTGCTGGAAGCAGTGGCTGTGTATGGTCTTCGCCCAGCTGACCTATCGCGAGAGTCTGCGGGATATCGAAGCCACGCTAGGTTCGGTTGCAGGCAGACTCTACCACATGGGAATTCGAGGCCGCGTGGCCCGCAGCTCTTTGGCCCATACCAACGAGAATCGGGATTGGCGCATTTATGCCGATTTCGCTCAAGTCTTGATCCAAGAGGCACGGACTTTGTACGCAGGCGAGCCCTTTGCCGTGGAACTGGAAAAAACGGTCTACGCGCTCGATTCCACCACCATCGATCTGTGTCTTTCGGTGTTCCCTTGGGCCCGCTTCCGCAAACGCAAAGGAGCCATCAAACTGCATACTTTGCTCGACTTACGTGGCAACATCCCCACCTTTGTCGAGGTCACCGAGGGGCGGGTTCACGACGTCAATATCCTCGACTATCTGCTGGTCCAACCCGGCTCCATTTACATCCTGGATCGCGGCTATCTCGATTTCGCACGTCTTTATCGGCTGCACCAGAGTTCCGGTTTCTTCATCATTCGTGCCCACCAGCGCCTGAATTTCCGCCGTCTGTACTCCCATCGTGTCGACAAGAGCATCGGGCTAAGAAGCGATCAAACCGGGGTCCTGAGCGGCCGTTACACGGCCAACAAGTACCCCGACAAACTCCGACGAGTCCGCTACTACGACGCCGAGACCCAAAAACACTTGGTCTTCTTGAGCAACAACTTTTCCCTGACTGCCCTCACTGTCGCCCAGCTGTACCGTTGCCGCTGGCGCGTGGAACTTTTCTTCAAATGGATCAAGCAACACCTGCGCATCAAAGCCTTCTATGGGACTTCTCCGAACGCCGTCAAAACTCAGATCTGGATCGCCATCTCCGTGTATATCCTCGTTGCCATCCTGAAAAAACGCCTGAAATTGGAGCTGAGCCTCTACACAACTCTACAGATTCTCAGCCTGACTGTTTTCGAGAAAACCCCATTAATTCAAGTACTTACCAGCTTCGATTACAGGAATCACAAAAACACTTGGTCTTCTTGAGCAACAACTTTTCCCTGACTGCCCTCACTGTCGCCCAGCTGTACCGTTGCCGCTGGCGCGTGGAACTTTTCTTCAAATGGATCAAGCAACACCTGCGCATCAAAGCCTTCTATGGGACTTCTCCGAACGCCGTCAAAACTCAGATCTGGATCGCCATCTCCGTGTATATCCTCGTTGCCATCCTGAAAAAACGCCTGAAATTGGAGCTGAGCCTCTACACAACTCTACAGATTCTCAGCCTGACTGTTTTCGAGAAAACCCCATTAATTCAAGTACTTACCAGCTTCGATTACAGGAATCACCAGGGAGGTTCATGTAACCAGTTGAATCTATTTGACTTATGATTGGACACTAGTGACTCCTGATCTGTATTGCACTATGCAAAACCGACGTTTGGAGACGAGAGAGGTGCCTCTTTTGGATGACTCGGGCGTTCCGCCGCACCCAATCCTTTGCCTTCTTGGAGTACCGAGTGGCCAGCTTGTGACCCACTCCCCTAGAGCCGCCGCTGTGGGTGACCAAACAGGTAAAGGGCTGGCCGGTCCCCAGAGGCAACCAGGGCACCTCCTCCCTGACCTGACCTACCATCAAGTCAGCAAAGTGATTCCCCCCTCCGCTAGAGCCGAGCTGCTGTTCAACCAGAGGCCTCAGACCACTGACCTCTTGAGGGAAGTCCTGCCACCTACCCTCCTCCACAACTGGATGATGTCGAGTCTGCCCGTGTTCAAAGCCAGCCCCAAGACCAAAGGCAGTTACCTGTCGTAGGCTGTCTGCCAGGCTCTGTCGTCTCGACAATAACTCCTCCGGCTCCAGGTCCAGGACGGTCATCGTCATCCTGCAGGCAATGTCAAAGCCGATGAAGTGGGGAGAGACCGCGCTTTCTCCTCCTGCCAAAGGGTCGTCTCCTTGTTGTCTGCTGGGTTGCGATTTCAAACGGTCATTGTCAGATCTAATCGGACCAGTTGGGCTTGCTTGTTGGAGTAGACGTTGAGATTCCCCCTCTCGCCAAAATGCTGCTCCCCAGTCGCAAAGGATTTACAGTAGATCCCAACCACCTAGACGTATAACGCCCAAACCGGCGAGCTCCATCTGGACGGGTTAGGGGATTGATTCAAGCCGGAGTGTTGTAATAGCCCAGATCTGACCGTACAAACAGTGTCAGAATAGATCGCACCTGACCGACCGGTTCCGGTAGAGTAAGGATGTGGCGCGGTGGTCTAAGGTTCAGCCTAGCTGTTACCGCCCCTTTCGTCTGGCGGTGCCTCAATAGCCGGACCATCACTCCGTTTCCACATCCTCCTCATCGAACCGGACTTGCGGATTTCCCGCATCTTATGTGCCGCGGCACATAAGATGCGTTATGTGCCCTTCCCACTTATGTGGCGCCCAGCTCTGAGAGCCCCTTGGCGCCAGATCCAGGCTGTTGCGGGCGCCACATAAGCAGACGAGGTCAAAGCGACCGAAGGAACTCCATCAAGCTTCGGTCCTGGGACCAAGGATTGCCGGTCTGGCGTTGTGGGCCGGGCTCGCACAAAGCAAGGGCTTGGGCCTTCATTTCCAGATCGATTTCGGCGTAGACGTTTGTCGTTTCCAGTGAGGAGTGGCCCAACCATGCGCGGATGGTGTTGATGTCCACTCCGGCCCGGAGCAGATGGACGGCCGTCGTATGGCGGATGGTATGAGGGCTGACACGCTTGGCGATCAGTGAGGGCATGCCGGCGGCTGCCCGCAGTGCGTAGCGTCGTACCAGTTTATGGATTCCGAAGCGGGTGATGGGCTGCGAGCATCGATTCAGGAAGACCGGTTCGGAGGGGCCGCGAGAAGTGATCATGCGGCTCAGGACTCGCGCCGTGGCCGGCCACAAGGGGCAGTGCCGTTCCTTCCTGCCTTTGCCCAGGAGTCTGACCGAGGGTGAACGTGTCAGTTCCAGATCGGAGACGACGACTTGGGCAGTTTCTCCGGCCCGGGCCCCCGAGTTGTAGAGGAAGAGCAAGAGCGTATGCTCGCGGCAGCCTTGGGCGGTTGCTGTGTCGGCGGAGCCCTGCAAGGCATCCATCTCAGCTTTCTCGAGATAGGGAACGACCGTCTGGACGCCCTTCTTGAAGGGAAGGCTGCAGATCTGAGCACACCAGGCAACATGCTCGGGGCTGTGCTCGGCCACGAAGCGGCTGAGCGCCCGGACGGCTGCCAAACGTTGATTGCGGGTGGCAACCCCGCATCGGCGGGACTCTTGTAGATGGGACAGGAACAGGCGCACCATGTCGGTGGACACATCTTCGACGGCGAGACGTTCGATCGGCTTTTGCCAGCGGGCGACCAGAAACGGAAGCAGCAGTTTGAAGGCATCGCGATAACTGCGTTGTGTGTTGGCAGTGAGGTTGCGCTCAGCGACCAAGTGCTCCAGGAGGAAACGCCGGATCCAAGGGCCGAGCAAGGTTGCATCAGACATGATTCACCTCCGGGCAGGCCTAGCGTTCGAAGCGGGAGCCGGCCAGCTCAAGCAACTCCGGCGTCATGGTGAGGTAGCGCTGGGTGGCGCTGAGGTTCAGGTGCCCCAGGTAGGTGGACAGCCGAGGTAGGAGACGCTGGACGTCCTCCCCCTCCCGGTACCACGCTACCAGACGGTGCACCACGAAGGCATGACGAAGATCATGTAGACGCGGTTGATAGCGGGCGCCGTCGTCACGAAAGACCTCGGCGAGACGGCGCAGACGGCAAAACGCTCTTTCGGCCATGGAACGCGTCACGGCCTTGCCGGTGCGGGTCAGAAAGAAAGGAGAATCCGGACGGGGTCGTCCCTTGCCCCGGCGCAGCCCTTTGGCATAAACGTCTAGAGCACCGGCAAGGCGGGGCCCAATGGGCACCAGCCGGCTCTTGAAAAACTTGCCTTGGCGGATCGTCAGCAGGTCTCTGTTCAGATCGACATCCGCCAAGGTCAGTGAAAGGGCCTCTCCGATGCGCAGGCCAGCACCGTAAAGCATCAGGAGCAGCGTTCGCAGCGTCGTTCCCTCCAACTGGGCTCGGGGGTGCAAGGCCGAATCGGCGGCCTGAAGCAGACGCTGCAGTTCAGCCTGGGTGAAGATGTAGGGCTTGAAGGGAGGGGGCAGTTTGGGAAGGATTCGGGGCAGCGGAGAACAAGCCACATACCCCCGTCCGATGGCGAAGCGGTAGAAGCCGGACAACACGGTATGCTTGCGATGCCAGAAACGAGTGACCGCTCCACTGCCGGCGAGATATTCCCGCACTCGGTCCGGTTCGACCTCAGCGAGGTCCACATCTCCCATGGCTCGACAGAATGCCTTCAGGACAGTGGCTTCGGTGCGGAAACGCGAACCCATCGACTGCTTGAGGACGACATATTGGTGGGTGAGTTCAGCAAGTTTCATATCAAGCCCCCCAGATCGAAGCGGGCGACCTCGCGCAGGCCTGTCAAGTCGACTTTGGCGTAGACCCGGGTGGCGTCGGGACTGCGATGCCCCAGATGATCACCGATTTCCTTGAAGGAGAGCCCCCGGGCCAGCAAGTGTGCGGCACAGGCGTGGCGCAGGGAATGAGGTCCGCGATGCACAGCCGCAATGCCGAGCCGCAAAAAGCGGCTGCTGGTGACATGGTAAAGGCCGCCCGGTGAGAGAGGGCGGAAGGGGGCGTTGAGGGTCAGAAAGACTTCGCGGTGCCGACAGCGCGGGCGGACCTTCAGCAAGTAGCGCAGAATCGCTTCGCCGGTGGTGCGCGTGAGCGGGTACTCCTGTGAGCGTCGCTGTTTGGATCGAGAAACGACAACCTTCTCCTGTTCCCAGTCGATATCCTCGAGCCTCAGGCGACCTACCTCGCCGCTACGCCATCCGTATACCGAAAAGAGCATCAGAATAGCCCGGTCCCTAATGTCGCGGGATTGAGTGCTTTCGGCGCTCGGGATCAGGCGTCGGACGTCTTCCCAACGAGGGCCCGTCGGAAGCCCCTCGTGGCGGAAGATGCGGGGGCTTTCGATCGCGTCGGCGATACCGTTACCGCACCATCCCCGCCTTTCGGCATGACGAAAAAATGCCCTCAGGGCCTTCGCACTGGTCGCCGAGGAGACTCGGCTCCACCCTTGGCCTTTCAGGGCGAGGAAGGCGTCCACGTCCAAGGCTGTAACCTGGCCGAAGGGACGGCCGGAGGTACTGAGCCAGTCCAGAAACTGCCTCGCTTGCCAATCGTAAGAGGCGATTGTGGCGGGCGATAACCCACGCTCACCGTGAAGGACGGCCGCAAAATCTTTCAGAAGTGACGCAAAGGGAACCGGCTCGACCTCGGTCTCTTTCAGACGACCTAAGAACCGTAGCCAGTCCCGTGCCACCTGTGTGAAGTGATGACCGGGCCAGTGCAGTCCTTGCGAGCGGCCTCGTCGACGTTGTCGGCGGGCCCAATGTCCAGCGGCCGTCCCAACTTCGGCTAAGCTGATCGCGCTGCCCGGCTTGAGGCGAAGTTCTCGGGCAACGACGAGCAACTCTCGAGCAATCCGAACCAGAGTGGTCGACGCAAGGCCCTGCTCACACTTGTGAACTAAGTACCGCTCGCGCTCCTTCGCAAGCGGACCGTCTCGATGACGGGCCAGAACCCTCGGATACTTGAACAGCTTTTCATACATGGTCAAACCTCCTTTCCAGGAAGTCTGACCATGGCCCGCATTATGTGTCGCTCATCCAACCAAGAGCATCGGTTCTACTGGTGTCCGAGAGCTGGGCGCCACATAAGTAGGAAGGGCACATAACGCATCCGGCTCTCGGACAAGACCTCACGCCTTCACCCACGGCTCGCCGCGCCCAAGTTGGGTCAGGCGTACGAGTCCGAAGGGCCCGTAGAGGTGCGAGAGTGGATACGTCCCGCCCTTGCGTCGCCTGACCGTGTACTTGTGGCGCAGCCACCGGCCCAACCGCGGAGCGGTGTAGTTGTCGAGCGCACGGTAGGCCCGCTGGGTCGTCCCTACCCGAGAGTAGTTCACCCAGCCGCGCAGCGCGCGGTTCAACTGCTGCACCAACTCCGTGGTCTTGCGCCAGTTCACCCAGCCACCGCTGAAGCGATAGCTGGGCTCAGCCTTCGCTTTCGCGTGTAATGCCCTCTGCAGTTTCTGAACCCTTTTCGGAGTTGATAGGTTGCCCAATCTCCTGGTCCCTTCACTACGTCCTGCATTCGTCTTGAACTAAGGCTCCTTCCCTCCACCGGCATTACCCGGCTTCCTCGGTACTACGGGCCTCTCCGCCACCCCAAGGCGCCCGGCCTGTCCCTCACGGGCTTCCGGTTGGCCATCCCTGACCACGCCTAGGGGCTTCCCGTGTTGCGTGCGCTTTCCCTGGTGTACATGCTGTCGCCACTACCCCGGCGCAGCGACTGGTTGCCTACTTCGCTCACTTCCCCAGCCCTATCAGCCTTCCCCGGTCTAGGAGCCGGGTCGGCCTGCGCATCGTCCTTTTCGAGGCTTGCTCAGCGTTCACTCACGTTACGGCCTGCACACTCGCGCGGTCACCAATTCGTGACTCGCTTCACCAGAGGCTTCAACCATTTCGTTACCTCCACAGTTGCTCCGGTTGCTTCCGGCTGGAGCGGTTGCCGGGTGGGGCTTTCACCCACTGGGAAAGCGCCGCCTTACCACGGCGCACCCTAAAAGCGGACATTCAAATTCGCATTGATCGAGTGATTTCTGACGATATCCTAAAGCTGGACTGGACGATTACTGGACGACATGGCAGGGTCCCTCAGGAAAAGCAGCTAGAACCACGCGAGGATGCGGAAGGTTGCCGCGCTCAGAACAGTTCAGTTCAAGTACAAGAACAGAATGGAAGCGAGGCCAACCCCACTCAGGGTCACCGGCGCCCAGGCCAGGCTTCGTTTCCAGAGAGGCACGAAGGCTTGCCAGTTCGAGAGAGCCATGGCTCCAGCGATGAAACCGGAGGTCAGTAGGAAATAGAGCAGACCACAGATCAGGGACACGACGAACAGAACCACCACACTTCCAAACTGAGTGACATCTATGGGAGCAACCGTTTCGACGAGCAGAGCAACCGCCTGGCTCATGAGGTAGGCCACGACCGTGATTTGGGCCAGGTTGAAGACTTGCCGATAGCCTCCCTTGACAACCATTCTCAGATTGAAAGTCAGCGCCTCAATGACGGCGATCATGACCGCCACCTGAGGGCCAAAGTGAAGCATGGCAGCAAAGACGAAGATATCACTCAGAGTGATCCACATCCGGTCTTTGTAAAGAGCAATTCTCACCGGAAAGCAGGTGGCCAACACCGTCAGTCCGGCCAGATAGAGCCAGTTCATATCCGCTCGGCTCAGAGCGTGATAAGCACAGTAGAAGAATACCGGAACGGCCGCCACAATGACGGCTAGGATGTACACTTTGGCCTGGCTCGGCAGATGATCGACCGGGTCTGCCTTTTCGAACCACCCGTTGTCCTCTCGTCTCGTTCTTCGCCGCGTTTGCTGCTCAGCTACTTCTGCGAGACCGAAAATTAGACCGCTCGAGTACGAAGCAATGCGAATGTTGCCAACCCTATGGGTCCTCCATGTTGTGCTTGCCGCCGAATTCACCAACAACTGGGTACGGTGAGCTACCATACCCCTGTAGGTCAGACGCCTCTGTGAGTCTTGCCATGAAGGAGCCGGTCTTCCTCGTACCCTACAACGCTGACTGGCCCACTCAATTTCAGGACGAGAAACGTCGGCTCCTGACTCTCTTCACAGAAATCGAAGTGCTTGTCGAGCACATGGGAAGCACTGCGGTTCCCGGACTAGCCAGCAAGCAGGAGCACGCAGGTCGTGATGAACACGCCAACTTCCGCTGCTCCTCGACTCATACTATCAAGGTGTGCCCGCGAGATCATTGTTGGTAAGCCCGTCCTCTCCTGCTTTTGAGAAGAAGCATTGCGACCTTTCGAGCATCGGGCAGTCATCATCGCAGCTGAACTTCAGCCCCTTTGATTCGACTGGGAGACGTGGCGGAGAGCCATTTCAGATCGGGCGTTCCGAACAGCTGCTGAACGGCAATGGGTGCACTGGATTCGAGTCGTAGATAGCCAGTCTGATTCCGGGCCGCTGGAATGAGGGAGGACAGCGTCTCGGAGACTCGGCCTCCCGATTGCAAGACGAGCCGAGCGCTTCCCGTGAGAAGACCGCTCCTAGAGAAAGCTTCGAGCCGAACCTCTGCGGTGTCGGGGCCGGGATTGAAGAGCGCGAAGGCCGTGTAGACTTCCGCAGTGTTGACCACATGAGTAAAGAGCGCAGACTGGATGCCGGGACCCTGCAGTGCCAGCCCGGCGGCGTAGCGAAAACCCTGGCGGTCACCGAAAATGACATCGCCCACCAGCCCTGGTCTGTCTGCGTCAATTCGAAGAGACCCCTGAAGTATCATCGGCAGCTCATCCGATCCAAGCATCTCTTGGACGTCGCGCGAGATGTAAGCATTCCCCGCCAAGGTGAAGGTGGACACCTTGCGAGGAGATGAACTGGCATCCTCGATGAAGGAGATTGTGACCTTGCGTGGGTATTTGGTCGTGTTGACGAGCTGGACGTCCGTGAATATGTCGCTGCCCAGCGCGACCTGTGCCGAGTAGAGCTGTCGGCTCTGCACCTGGGGCTGGGCTGGAAGAGCAAACCAGGTGCCCGCATCAGGCAATTCGATCCATTCGAGACCGGCCACACCTACTCCCCCGCTTCTCACCAGCACGTCAATGTATCCTCCCGAAAGATCCTGCCCGAAAAGCTCCCTTGGCGACTTCAGAATCATCCCGTTTTCCGGAATCGTTTGATTCTTCGTGATCCGCCTGGGTGTATGGGTAAGCGTGACCTCGACGGGCCAGGGGTTCGGATTGACGATGCTTAAAAGCGTCGACGCCTTCTGGCCTCGAAACGCCTGGGGTGCGTCCAGAACACGTGTAAAATAGATCTTCTTGGCTGTGGCGCCAAAGGCAGCACCGCCATCGAGCCTCCCGTCAGCACCGATCTGAAAGGCGGCTCCGAACCGGCTGTTGTCGGCGGTTACCTTGATCCACCCGGCTGTCGGAAGCGTCGGGTCGAGGTTCAGGAGATTGCGACTTAGGCTCGCTTCCTGCGATCGCGGCAGCAAGACCTGGTGTATCGGGTTGGACGAACCGAGCAACGATTGTCCTGAGGCATCGAAAGCCTCGTAACTAAGCGAGATTCCGGTATCGGTGTCGCTTGCTACAGCCAGTCCCGTCAGCGTGCCAGAGCCGGAAAGCAGCAAGGGAAAGTATATTTCTGCTGAACCGGAAGTCCGCGCCGACACCTGTTGGCTCGCCTCGCTGGTGACGATGTTCCGGTTGAAGTCATGGCTTTCAGAAACCGACTTCAGAGCCAAATAATAGGGGGTATCTGAGTCCAGCCCGGTCACCGTCACCGAGTCCTTCGTCTTATCCCTAGTCCTGTCAAAGAGCTGGTAGGGACCCTTGGGATCGATACTGTAGTAGACTTCATATCCTCCCTCAAAAAAGAAGAACTCAATCGGAGTCCAGTTCAGGGTGACGGTCGTTCCCGTCACGCGGGTGACTCTCAGATCGCCCGGGGGAATCGTCTGCCTCTGGTGGAAACGATGCGGATCTGAGGCTGGGGTCTCGGAGCTGAGAGCGTTCCAGTCTAACCGAAGGTTCCAAGCCGCTAATTGAAAAAGGGCATCGGGTACTGGACCTGAAAGGAGGTTCGCGCACAGGCCCAGGAACCCCAGTCGTCCGTTACCGAACTCTTCGGGAATCCGTCCAGTGAGTTGGTTCTCAGACAGGTCCAGCTTTTCGACTCCGCCGAGTCCCGGTGAAATCTCGCCACTCAGCTCATT
This sequence comes from Acidobacteriota bacterium, assembly GCA_965219005.1. Taxonomy (GTDB): domain Bacteria; phylum Acidobacteriota; class UBA6911; order RPQK01; family JAJDTT01; genus CAUZIZ01. The sequence continues at coordinate 4,020,776 of CBDCMS010000004.1, forward strand.
CCTGGACAGATTGAGTTCCCGGAGGTTGGACAGAGATCCAAGCTCGGGGGGGATGATTCCACTCAGGTTGTTGCGACTCAGGTCGAGGGTCTGAAGACTACTCATCAAACCCAGCTCGGGGGGGGGATACGACCACTGAATTGATTTTCCCGCACGCTCAGCCATTCCAAATCCGTGAGCCGGGTCAGCTCAACGGGAATCTCACCCGAAAGCTGGTTTCTGCTGAGATCCAGGCCTCTGAGCCAGGTCATATTGCCGATCTGGGGTGGTATCGGCCCCGAGAAGTTGAATCTGTCAAGGCGCAGGAATCTCAGGAAGGTGAACTCATCAATGTAGGCCGGAATGGGCCCCCGGAGTGGATTGCCGTGGAAACAAAGGCCCGAGAGGTTCGGAATCCGAGTCAAGATCCGAGGTAGGGTTGTCAGCCCATTCTTGCAGACGTTAAGACTCTCCAAGGCCGTCATGTTGGCCAGCTCGGCCGGGAGATCTCTTAGATGATTGTCGCTGAGATCGAGCGTCTTGGCCCAACGGAAATTATCTATGCCTCGAGGCAATTCTTGATAAAAGCCGTCAGAGAAGTCTACCGACTCCAGCGTTTTGATTTGGCTCACTTCGGGCGGAATCTGCGTTAGTCTGGTCCCGCCAATCCGGAGGTATTGCAGCTGAGCCAGTTTACCGATTGTTGACGGCAGTAGGGTCAGGCGTGGATTTCTCCAAAGTGAGAGACTCCGAAGCTGGACCAGTTGACCCAATTCTACCGGGAGGCTGGTCAGCTGATTCTGTCCCAGGTTGAGATCTATCAGGTTGACGAGGCTCCCAATGCTACCCGGTAAGCTCTGGAGTTGGTTTCCAGTCGTAAAGAAGGTTTTCAAGTTGACGAGATCACCGATGCTTTCCGGCAGGACCGTGAGCCGGTTGCTGTTTACATAGAGGGTCGTCAGGTTGAGGAGATCTCCGATGCTGCTGGGCAGGCTCGTGAAGTTGTTACGAAGGACACGCAGTTCTTGAAGCTGACGCAGTTTCCCGATTTCTTCGGGGAGCCGGTTGAGCTGGTTTCCACTCAGGTCTAGATCCTGCAATTCGGACAGGGAGCCGATTTCGGCGGGAATCTCTCTCAGCTTGTTGTCTGACAAATCGAGCCGCTGGAGTCGACTCAGGTTGCCAATCGTTGTCGGAATCGGACCCGAGAATTCGTTGGAGGATAGGTCGAGGAACTCGAGTTTCTCGAGTCGACCGATCCAGGTGGTAATCCACCCGCTGATGTGGTTTTCAACGTAGATCCAGAAACCTCCGCCCTGGCGTCCGCTCAAGTTGAGCCAGAGAAGCTCTGATAGATCGCCTATCTGGCGTGGGAGTTTGCCCTTCAGGTTGTTGCTGCTAAGATCCACCTTGATGACGTGGCCGTCTTGCACTTCCAAACCGTACCAGTCCCCTTCCGTACCCGGCGGACCGAGCCAGCCTTCCTGAATGCGCCAATTCTCCCCTTCGGTGCTGTTGTAGAGCGCGATCAACGCGCTCCGTTCGATCGGTGGGATCTGTGCCGACAGGGAGTACGGAAGAAAGAGAACGAGGCAAATCGCCAAAACCAGGGCGTCCTTTAGCGAATCGAGTCTTTGTGGACCACCTCTGCAAGAAGGCTGACTAGGACCAAGCGTCAGCCCTTTCACTGTCCGGCCCTCCCCACCTGCTTCGGAGGTGGCATCAACGCTGGCTGAAAGGTGCCCGGATTGCCAGTGTCTGGCAGAAAGACGTTCTGTGGGTAGTTCTCTGGGGTTCCCCCCCTTAACTCTTTAAACAATGCTCGTAGCGAGACAAACCGATTGTCGATGCCTGCTTTGACCCCACCAATTTTGAAAGCGAAATGAGTACTGAAGGAATCGATGAAATCGTCGTCCTCGAGATTCTTTGTATTGGCTGTCTCCGGATAATTCCTAACGATCCGTGAACCGTGGTCCCCGTGCACGATCAGAATGGCCTCGTCCCATACTCCGGCGCGCTTCATGCCATCGAAAAGCTCCTCCAGCTTCTTGTTTGCACAGTCGAGTTGATCGAGATACCCCTCGTACCTAAGAGCCCGACTTGCGACTGTATTGCACAAAGGGAGTGGCAAGTCCGGATCACAATTCTGGAGCCAAGGTCTCCCGACAGGTAGCAGTGTGCAGTCGGCGGCATAGGCATAGGGATTGTGAGGAAGCAAGACGTGGGCGAAGATCAGCGTCCCCCTCTGGATTTCTGCAACCTCCTTGATCACTCGCTCAAACAGGACCATGGCGGGGATAGGAGACAACGATTCCCGGGCGAAGCGCCATTCGGGAAGTCCTAGCCGGCGAGCGATTTCTTTGTTGTATGTGCGTTTGAGGCCAAAATAAGTAAAGGATTGACTGAAATATCTCCCATAGATGACGGTAAATTTTTGAACGAAGGGAGCATCCGCTTCTTGCAACAGATGAATGCTCTGTACCGGATAGGTGTGGCAAAGATCGAAGCCCGTGTCGGAGCAGAAATCCACGTGGTCTGTCTGATGGATGCGAATCCGATAGCCCAGCTTTGCCACGCTGTCGAAATAGCTTGATACATCAGTCCTTGGCTCAGTGAAGCTAAACATATCTTTCAGCGAAATCTCCGTAAAAAAGAAACGGCTATAGACTCTTTCAAACAACCGAAAACCGTTGTTGAGATACAGAGATCGCATTCGATACTTCAGAGACTGGGCTGTGGGAACATCCCGCGGCAATCCCCCAAGTCCAATATGTTCGTCCAGCAACAGATGAACGATCGGCGGCAGATTGGCATTCCTGGCTCCTTTCGCAGTTCCTTTCGCAGTTCCTTTCGCAGCCTCGCCTCGAAGAACCGTTGGGGAAGGAAGCAGGACGGCTGAGACGAACACGGTGCTGAAGAGAACAAGAAGAACGGTAAACAGGTGCTTTCGAAAACTCCAGAAAACCAACATTACAACTGCATAGATCAAGACCAGCACCCCGGCAATGGCTACACCCATGGGAACGGGCATCCAGGCTGCTCCAAGTAGATGAGGGAGTTCCACCCCCCAATTCATCTGGATGTCCGCGAATAGCACAACGACAAATGCTGCCGAGCCTACCTGGAGTCGAGGAGACCCGAAAGTCAGGGGCAAGCTGACGATCGCGCCTAAGCCCATGACGATCGCGATCAGCGAGAGAGCTTCCGGCTTGAAAGGACTGTAGACGTGATAACTAAGATAGGAGATCAGCGGCGGGAGGAGAATAACCTGGGGCAGAACGAGATTGACCCAAAGACGTCTTTCTGGGAAAGAATCACGATCGTCGAGATAGTTCGCGTATGGAACAATACTCGAGATATCATTCATCGAATTTCCCTTCTTGCGCCCTGAGAAGATCGCTGACAGACCCTTGGTGCTCCGTTCCATAAATACGATGATGTTCGTGGCGAGCGCGACGGCGTCGAGTTCCCGAAGCGACGACGTACTCGATGCCTCGTATCTTGAAGGAGGAGCGACAAAGAAATCGGCCCGTCCCCTCGCCACCCGGACTGCAGATGGGGGTTGCGGGCGATCTCTGCGTTGGTCGTCGTCGAAGATGGCCAAGCATCGTCTTCCGCTGTTAGGATTACCGAGAGCTGACCAGCTTTCATCTCTTTCCCTGAGATGCTCGTACTCGAGAAAAGCTCTAAAAAGATACAGCCCTCTTCTAATGGCCTGCGTGTTCCGGACGAATTGACCGTCATTCCAAGGGAAAGGTGAGTGTGTTGGAGTAGGAAAGTGCGATATTCTTTCACGCCCGTGGTATCACCGCAGCTCGCCGAAACACCACAGAAAGCTGGGGGCAAGTCCGTCTGGGTGTGGCCAATCCTCTTTCGGGTCGCTGCCGCCGTCGTGGGAGTCGTGGTCGTGCTGTCGGCGCTGGAACTGATCGGGCGGCTGGCGGTAATCGATCCGGTCCTTCCACCCAACGAAGAGCTGACGATGTTCGCCACACTACGCATGGCCCTTCAGCCACCGACCTCAAGAGTCCATCGGTAGATCATCCAGCGAGCTTACTGACGCCCCTTCTCTAGACAGCTGGTCACGACCTCCTGTCTTGGTTTCCCCTCACTCTGATCGATCTTCGGGAAGGTAGTTATCCAGGGCCCAGAATACCTTCCTGCTGACCGAGAGACACAGAGCGAGATGCTTGCCTCCAGGATGAACCGACAGGCTCGAGATATGACCCTCTGAGTGCCACAGACTCTCTGGATCTCCTTCCACCGAGGTTCGCCATACGGTGGAGGTGCCACCTTCTACGCTCGCGAAATACAGCTGGTTCCCATCTGGACTCCAAGCGGGGAAGCTGATGGGGATCTCGCTTCGTTTCGACGCCCTACGCCTGACCAACTCTTGTACCTCCCCGCTGGGGAGAAACAGAGTCAAGAGGCGAGCCGTACCATCGTCCCTCCCAAGCGAAACGAAGGCGGCCTTCTGCCGGTCTCGGGAGAGACTCGGGGACACTATGGTCTCGGGATGGACATGTTCATGGAGGATGTGTTTTTGCCCCGACTCAAGATCACGTCTCATAAGATGTGCTCGCCCATCGCTATAGAAGATCGCCCGCCCGTCTGCGAACCAGTCGGCTGCTGTTCCATCCCAGCCCCGGCTCCCACGCTTGAGCAGGAGAGTCGGATCTCCACTGACAGTGTCCACCTTGACCAGGTCTTGCTCGGCCTCCACGAGAATGAGCTGCCCGTCGGGTGACCAACGAGGCATCAAGATCATCCTTTTCCTGATGAGTTCTCGTTTGTCTCCTGTTTCGATCTCCCAGACGTACAGCCCTTGTTGATACAAGAACGGTTCGTCTGACCAGTCGGGTACCGATACATACGCCAGATGCCGCCCGTCTGGCGACCAGCTTGGCTGGCCGTTGTTGCCCAGCAGGGTTCGTATCTCCTGAGATCGGAGTTTGCCCTCTGTCCGGCCACCAAGCGGCAGAATCTTGACAGTTGACCTCCTGGTACAATTGCTGAACAGAAAGGCACCGTCTGGGGAGAATCCCTCCGGTGTGATTCTTCCAACGTTCTGTTTGATCAGCCTGGGTGGACTCTCGACTTTTCCATCGGCCACTTGAACCGAAAAAATATCGTAGGTCCCCTGGCGATCGCTTAGAAACAGCACCTCGGAGCCTTGAGGGTGCCAGCCCAGCATACGATCATCCGCCGGGTGTTCCACGATCGTTCTCTCTGTTCTCCCATCGGAAGTGATAAGAGCGATATCTCGGCGGTATGAATTGCTCCTGGGAGGGTAGTCGAATGCGAGAAACCGATTGTCTGGGGAAAGGCTTACGTGCCAGCCTGGTCTGCCCCCGAAGATCTCATTCGGCGACCAGAAAGCTCTACTCGTCTTCAGAGTTCGGGCGGAACCCTCGAGAACGTCGATCAGCACTATCGCCCGACGCTCCTGGCGGGTTCGCCGTTTCGGCAAGGATCGCCAAGCGATCAGGAACTTGTTGTCAAAGGACCACGAAGCCGGTTGAATACGGTCGTCCTTCCTCTTGAACAGCGTTCGGTCTCCTGCTCCGTCGATCCCAACGAGGCGAATCTCGAACCCAGACCAATCCTTTCGGGAATATCCAATCCACTTTCCATTGGGAGAAATCACGGACTTGGATGCGTAGACGGAAGGCCCCTCCCGAGACCCCGTAGTCGTTACGAGCCGCGTCCTTTCGGTTGCGACTTCTCGGAGGGCCAAATTACCAGTCTCCCAATCCACGTAAGATATGTATCTCCCGTCCGGCGACAATCTCTCGAGTCCGTGGGGTAACTCGAGATTGGAAGAACCAACCTGCCGCAGAACCAGACCGTCCGCACTGACCAACCGATCTCGATGGCTCGATCTGGAGCCATCCCGGAAAAACCACACGATCAAGAGAACTGAGAGGATGGTGAGTGTTATTGACAGGCTTCTCCCCACGCGGGATGCATCGTACTGTGATCCGTCAACCTTTGGCTTCCGGGCTGCTCTCCAGGCCTCTAGTTCGCCAGCGTAAGCGTAAACGCTGCTGCGCCTCCCCGTGCGATAGCGGCGGACGGGAAGGTTCTCGTCCTTTTCCCAGCGACGGGCCGTCCGCTCATCGCGTCCCAGGTAGGCCGAAATCTCCTTCCATGACTGCAACAGCCCCTCCGACTGCTGATCCGTTCGTTTTGCCGAGGTCCGGATTCTGCCAAACATGCGGCTGCTTCCCAGAGGTTGTCTTCTCGGATCAACCTACAATGACGTGATCATCGGGCGCAAGTCGAAGGTCGAAATGTCCGCTCATGCCCGGACGACACAGTCTCGAGACCCTAGTGCAGCTCGCCACAGGGTTGAGTCTGTTACTCCTAACATTCTTGTTCTAACTGCCGCCGGGAGCGCAGATTTCTAGGTGCATTTTGGCCAGTCTTGCTGCACCCCAGTTGGGCGAACGGGCGGGGTATGTAGCGTCATATGAGGAACCTGGCTCGGTCAGGACGAACGTGAATAGCGATGGCTCCCGGTACCCCTTTACGCTCTTACTATTGGAGGTCGGGCTCAACCTCTCGAACCATCATATGAAGGAGCATTCGTTCCGGAAAATCCGGCATCTCCCACACACTAAACTGCAAAATCTGGTTGCTCGGGCTGTTTGGTAGAGTCCATTGAGAAATCGCGACTGTGTCGAGCTGTTCCGTGTGGATCTGTTCCCAGCCTTGTCGCCGGATAGGCGCCTCATACCAGTCTGTCACCTCTGAGGCAGACATTCGACTCACCAAGTCGGCTCGCGAAAGCCTGCTTCCATTCATGCCCCATGAATCGAATCTGGACTGAGGAGGGGGGATCAGCCAGGGAAGGCTCCAGCGATTCAAGAGATCTCGAGGCTCTCGCTCGCTGGGCTCCGTCTCCGGAGAAGGCGAAAGAGAGATCAGTAAAGCCAGTTCAGTGCGGCCATTCGAATTCTCTCGTGCTCGGACGTCCACTCGCAATCGATCAGAATCCCTTCGATATGAGATGAGCGGGGGTTTGAATCCCAGAAGGTGATCCCCCTTCAGTGTCCAACCGGATCGCTCTAACTCTGAGCGATAGAGCTGAAGCAGGTCATGGCCCGGCGTCTGAGTCTCCAGTGCCACAAAAACCCAATCTTGTCTGCCCGACCGTGGCTTGATACTCCCGAGGACCTGGAACTCCTCGGGAAGGGGAATTGTTTCCTCGAACGAGGTATCCATTCCCAGGCCGGAAAGAGGGCTGTCTGGAAGTCGGCCAATCTCAAAGACAAGCCCGCGGCTCTCTTCCCAACCTTTCACCCGAGCGATGAGTTGGTCCAAGTTCGGGAGTTCCAGACTTGACTCTTCCGCAGCTTCAGCCGCGAGGAAACACCCGACGGCGATGAGACACACCGCCCAGGCCGATCGTACGGTTCGAGGGGCTAGTTTCATCGCCTCTCTTTAGTGGTTGGATTGGAGTCATCGAGATCGATGCGAAAGTGAACGAACACTCGTCCGATCGCCTGATGCTGCTGCGATAGCGTCAGCTGAACTAGCCAAGCCCAGCCATCGACATCTACAAGACGCCAATACGACACCAAGACGGTCTTCCCTGTTTCAGCTCGCACCTTTTTCCATCCACGTATTTCAAGTAACCCAGCGTACCAGTCCATCAGGTCGGGAAGGTCCAGTTCAGTTTTCAGGTCGTGAGTGGCGTTTGAGTGGTCATTGCTGCCGCCTCCTCCTCCTATGGCTGGCAGTCCGCATCCTGCAGGATCGGGGAAACGGGGCATTCGGTCCCCTGCGTCTCCCCGCTCCTGACGCGCACAAGTGGAGTCTCCTGGATCGTGACCCAGGCTGAGGGTCAGGGCTGTGGTGGGATCGTCACCGGGTCCTGCCACCCTACTGGGTTCGACCCAAATGGCGAGCGAGTGGTCATCGGGTCCCCGGCAGTAGAAGAGTTTTTCCGGAGCCGTCTGGTGGGGATACTCTGTCCAACCGAGTCTGGACCGGTCTAATACGCTTCGCGCCAGGCCGCTGAAGCGGCCTCCTGGAAGGGGACACATCCACCGAAGGCCATCGTTCCTCGACGGTATGAGGTGGCTCGCTACTGTTATTAATGCATTGTAACTCGCATCAGACTAGCTGGGCAAAGGTTGTCCCGCTGCGGACTCGAAACTACGACACCCTCCGACGGATCTCCCTGCTGTTAATCTGGATTTCCACGTCACCGACAGTTGGGGAGGCTTGAAGTCGGGAAGCCCGCTTCGTGCCGAGATTGAAGTGGAGCTGGTAGCAACCCTAGACGGATAGCCTCCAGCACGAGAATGACGTATTAGAATCGGCCCATATTTCCCCAATTCCTCCCCGAATAGAACAACTATGCACCTCGAAATCGAGAAAACCTGGCCTCGATTCCTCGCTTTCTCGCTACGATCATTTCTACCGCGCAGATTCCTAGTCGTTACTTGTCACCTTCGGCCTGAACAAGGCCCATTCTCTTGAAGAGCGTGCTCATAACACTTGCTGGGCGCTCGCAGGCTTCGAGTGTTTTTATAGATACCCTCCCGATCGAGCGCATCTTTCCCTAGCTGACCGAACAAACCCAGACCGACAACTGCAGTCGACAGCGGGTCAGGCGCATAAATGCTGTCCACACGGAAAGCTGATGGGTTCACCTGCCTGGAGCTCGCCTTGGTCTTTTGAAGCAGCCCTGCATCTGTAGAGTTGAGCCTGGCGGATCCACCTGGATGAAGTGCAATGCGATGAGAGCTAGCGAAGTTTTGATAGCGAACAAGAACGCCTTCGTTCTTGTGATCTGTTTCATTCTCTTGCCGACCGCATTCGTCTCGGCCCAGATTCCACTAAGCGAGCGGAACGCCCTGATTGCCCTCTATGGCAGCACGGGAGGGGAGGATTGGAAGATCCAGGAGGGCTGGCTCGGTGCACCGGGAACCGAAACCGATTGGTATGGAGTTCAAGTCCAAGACGGCCATGTCGTCAATATCACACTTAGAGCCAACGGCCTGATTGGAAAACTTCCTCCCGAAATAGGTGATTTCCCAGAGCTTCTCTGGCTAGACTTGAGTGGATACGCCGCCTGGATCATCGGTAGGAATGACCTTGAAGGTCCGGTCCCTCCACAGCTAGGACAACTCGCAAAGCTTGAGTTTCTTGACTTGTCGTCCAATGACTTCTCTGGGCCTGCTCCGGCAGAACTCGGCAATCTAGCGCAGCTTGTCCGACTCGATCTCAGGAGAAATGCGCTGACTTCGCTGCCGCCCACAATCGGCTTGCTGGTTGAACTTCGAAATCTGGACTTGACCGGCAACTTCCTCAGCCAGTTGCCTGGAGAAATCGGAGACTTGAGCAAATTGGAAGAATTGCGTCTTGCCGACAATCAGCTTCAGATCCTCCCTGATGAACTTGGGCAACTCACCCAACTTCAGAGCCTCAGCCTGGTGGGTAATCCGTTCACTCAACTGCCTTCGACGTTAGGTAATCTGACTCAGCTGAAAACCTTGTGGATCGGCGGCACCGAACTCTTGCAGATTCCGGAGGAGCTCGGTCTAGTTCAGAGTCTGGAGACCGTGGACATTTCCCGAGGCACATACTCGAGTCTGCCAAAGGGGATTGGACACTTTCGTTTCATCCAGAAACTCGACGCCAGCGATAACGAGCTGCTCGATCTCCCTGCGGAGTTGGCCAACCTTCGTGCCCTGAAGGAGCTTGACCTTTCTGGCAACAGATTGGCGACTCTCCCCGCCGTGTTGGGGGAGATGGTCAACCTGGAGCTTCTTCATCTACGATCCAACCCCTTACGCGGTCCGATTCCGGCCTACGTCGGTCAACTAACTCAGTTAAAGGTCTTGAAGCTGGATGCAGGCTTATCCGGCGCTATCCCTCCCGAGTTGGGCAACATGACTGAGCTGAGGGAGTTGGTCCTGTCCTCGAGGCACCTCACTGGCGAGATCCCAGTTGAGCTTGCTCGATTGGACAACCTAGAGTTGCTGGCGGTGTCCGGGACCGGGCTTACAGGCAGCATCCCGCCCGAGCTGGGGCTGATGACCAACCTCCGTCAGCTTGCCCTGAATTCGAACCGTCTGAGCGGGCGGATTCCTGCTGAGCTAGGTGGCCTTTCGGAAGTGTATCTTCGATCGAATGAGTTGAGTGGTCAGATTCCTCCGGAGCTTGGGGGAGTGGACCGTCTCGATCTCTCCGAGAATCAGCTCTCAGGGGAGATTCCGCCAGAGCTCGGCCAAGTCGATTGGCTGGACCTCTCAGAGAATCGGCTGTCTGGGAAGATCCCTCCCGAATTGTTCGCAATCGGCGAAACACTGAATCTTTCATTCAATCGTCTCGAGGGCAAGATCCCCGAGGTTCCGTTTGGCCCAGATCGCGCCGATCACAATATTCCCCGGGTAATCAACCTAAGCGAGAACCGCCTAAGCGGAAGCATTCCAAACTCGCTTATGCGAATGACTTCCGATGTTCTCGACCTCAGCTCCAACGCCCTCACCGGACCCATTCCGCCGGATGTTGGGCACGGGAGGTTCCGCGACTTGAGATTGGACGCGAATCAGCTCTCGGGACCGCTCCCGGAATCGCTCGTGAGCTTGGCCAGCGTGTATTTGCATCTCGTTCTGGAGTGGAACGCTCTCAGCTCTCCATCGCCCAGGATGGATCAGTTCCTGGAAAGATACAATGGATCACCTAATCCCTTCCTTCTTACCCAGACGCTCCCAGCCTTGGATCTCGAAGTCGCCCGGGTCACGGGCTCGACCGTGACGCTGAAGTGGACTGCCATCGAGTTCTTTTTCTTCGAGGGTGGATATGAGGTCTACTACAGTTCGAATCCGGAAGGTCCCTATCAACTCTCTGGGCGGACCGAGCGTAAGTCAACCCGTTCGATGACGGTGACTGGTCTGGATTCTGACACCGCGTACTATTTTGTTCTGAAGACCGTGAGTGAGAGCCACGTCTATAACCCGAACATTGTGAACAGCGAGCTTAGCCAACAAGTGTCGGCGACGACTTCGAGCGCCGCAGAGGTCTATTTTCCGCTGCTGCTGTCCGGCGCCCAGAACCTCACGGGCCTGGCTCTGGCTAGTGAGAGCGACGTCGGATTGTCTCTGCGATTCGAACCCTTTGATGCTTCCGGTCGTTCATTGCTCGCCTCTCCCAACCCGATTGAGGAAGTCCTCCTCCCAAGATCCCAGGCTGCGCGCTTGAGCCGCGATCTTCTCAATTTCGCCTCCACACCTGCGACGATGGGATGGATCAAGGTAACCGCCGACGACAGCAGGTTCGGAGGCTCGTTCCTGATGGGCACGCCCGGAAGTCTTGACGGCGGTGCCGCCTTTGGCGCCACAGCCAAACAGATCTATTTCACACGTGTTTTAGACGGATCTGCTGTGTTCCGGGGCCAGACTGCGTCTGCTTTGCTGAGCATTGTCAATCCCAACCCTCGGCCTGTCCGGGTCGGCCTGACCTATACACCTCCTTCCACTATCAATGTTTTGGGGAATTCCGAGGGGACGGGAGAGACGCTCACGAGGGATCACGCGATCCCTGCGAACGGGATGCTTCTGAAGTCCCCCAAAGAGCTGTTCGATCAGGATCTGTCCGGCGGTTACATCGATGTCGAAGTGACGAGCGGGGGAGTGGGTGTGGTCGGTTTCGAGCTGATCCAGTTTCCTCAATCCGACGCCTGGCTAGCCCTTCCAGCTCAGCCACAGATGCAGAGCCGAAACCTGTACTCGGCACAGGTGGCACTGGGCCAGGAGATCTTCACCAGCGTCCAGCTCGTGAACACGGCCAGGCACGCGAGGGCGGTGACGATCTCATTCATCAAAGATGCAACATCAACTCCTGATAGAGCACTCACTTTCAACCTTTCGGAGAATGCCTGCCTCTCGCTCGACCTTCAAGACATCCTCGAATTGGATGAGGCGCCGGCGATACTTCCAGGATTTCTTCGAGTTGAGGCAGACAGACCAGGCCTGTTGGGAGATGTCGTTTTCGGTGACCGTCAAGACCTTCGCTACGCCGCGGGACTGGCGCTGCAGGGTCCAGGGATTCAGTCCGGGCTCTTCAGTCACGTGGTCAACACGCCAGGAATCTACACAGCCCTGGCCCTCTACAATCCCGGCCCGGACCCAGCAGAGGTCCAGCTGCAGACTTTCTCGACGAGCGGACTTCTGACGGGCAATGCCCAAGTGATCCTGCCACCGGGCGGCCGAATCTCGCAGACACTATCATCCCTCGTTCCTGAGACCCGGAATCAGAGCGGCTCCCTGCGACTTGAATCCACGGTACCCATCGCGGTGCAGCAGCTGTTCGGAACAGCCGATCTGAAATGGCTCTCGGCAACCCATCCCAGTCGAATCCGGGGAGCCGAGGTTCAGTTGCGATAGAGACTTGCGCGATACCAGAAGGTGCAAGCAGTCCTGCTCTATTGCTTGGGCCTTACTTCCTCAAGGAGAGGGCGACATCTGAACGGGAAGAGTTTGTGAAGGGACCGTCATCAACGCGGAAAGGTCCCAGGGTGCGAACAGGGCGAAGGCAAGTACCCCCTTGTCCGAGTGCAGCCGCACATAGCCCCCCGCAATTTCCTGATCTGCAAGCTCGGGAAAAAACTCGCTGACAAGCTGACCCACCCGCTCGCGAGGGGCCAGTGCGAGCGAGCGTTCGGCCAGGAGCGACGCATCCACGCCGAAGGCCTCTAGATGGAGCTGCGTACTCTCTTCCCCCGGGTTGAGAATGGTGAGCCCCATGAAGGACGACGTCCCCCAAGCCAGATGGGCGAACACCTGTTCCTTTTCAGGAGTCCCGACCAGCGGAAGTACGGCCAAGAAGGGTGACCCGCTCGTTCCCCGGAATACGACGGTGCCCTTGAGAGCCACCGTGCTCCACACCTCGAGGTATCCCGCGAAGAGCCCTTGGGCCGTCTTCACCAGCTCTTCCCCGGCCAGGTGAAGCTTCCCCCCGCAGGGGATGAAAAGCTCGCGATGTCGACCGATCTGGGCACCGCTGTTCTCGAAGAGCCTCACCTGAATCGCTGCCGTCAGGCACGTCTCGCGGTGGGAGAGGTCGAAATTGATCAAGGAGATCTCTGTCGTGATTCCGGGCCCCACAGCAAACTGAGGGGCGTACAACGTCTTTGGGCCCTCTTCCCGGTTCAGTGCGGGAACCACGGCAGCGTCTCCGTTGTCCGGCTGAATCAGGAGAAGCGGGAGAACGTGATGGGTTGCGGAGCCCTCGACAAAATCTGAATCCTCCAGGGGGATGTCCCCAAAGATGTCCGCGAGACCTCCGCTTAACATCCCCTGTGGGGGAAGCTCGAATGACAGCGGAGGCGCCCGGAGTGGTCCGTCCGCCGTCCTGAGGCATAGAGTTGCCCGGACGGTCCGCATGTTCGGGTTGGCGATCTGAAGTAAGGTTGAGCCATCGTTTGTCAACTCGGGGAAGACGAAATCGTTGGTGCCCAGCCGATCGAAACTGGTGCCATCCAGACTCGATAGATTGCGCTTGCCGATTGCCAGCAGCCCCCACAGCCGCGGCGAAGATGCATCGACCCGGATCCATCCAGTCTTCTCCATTCCTAGGAGTCCTGGTCCCCAGATCTCATCGGCCAGGAGTGCCCGTTGCCCCCCAGGTGAGATCTGCAGGAAGGCGGGGTTAGTGACATCCGTCCCAGAGAAGGGGACCCCGTTCCCTCCGTATGCCGTGAGTTGGACAGAGGTGCTGACGTCATCCAGATTCAGCAGTGCCGTGCCCGTGAACTCGTCGGGTGGGTTCCTCAACAGGGGCCCGAAGGTCGAGTAGCGGAGATCCGGGCGAGTTGGGGGAACCGTCCTGTACTCCCACAAGCCCCCTTGGCGGGGACAAGAGTAGATCAAATTCTTCTCCCACGGGTGGACGCCAACACAATCGACCGAGAAAAGGGAGATCCCGTCGCCAATCGGAAACCACCGCCAACCGCCATTGCGGGTTTCATACACACCCGCTGCTGTCCCGGCGTAAAGCGTTTCTGGATCTTCTGGATGCAGCGCCAGGGAGAAGACGTGGTTCCTACCATGAAATAATTCCAGGCCGGTGGCGCTGGATTTCCAGCTGGTTCCGCCGTCCTCGCTCTTGAAGAATCCGTTGATGCCTCCGATATAGAGAACTTCGGGACGTTCCGGGTGAATGATGAGCCTGGAACAGGCGGGGGCTCCTTGGGGTAGTACATCCAGACGGTCCCAGGAGCGCCCGTTATCCTGGCTTTTCCAAAGTCCCCCACTGACAACGTAGAGATGGCCTTCAGCGTCCAACGCCAGACAATTGGAATACTGACCGTCGAAGCCTGACGACGCCCAGCTCTCGCCCCCGTCTTCCGAGCGAAAGACCCCGCCGGTCGACGTGAAGACCCATCCAGAGAACGAAGATTCGCCCATGGCCACGTAGACAAGCCCCGGCTGAGACGGGTCGACCTTCAAATCTCGCACGTGCAGATCCGTCAGGCCGGTGTTCGCCGGTTCCCAGTCGACACCGCCGTTGTGGCTTCGGAGCACCCCCTGGAGCGTACCGGCATAGAGATGATCCTGCTGGTTCGGGTCCGGGGTGACGATGGTGACTTCCGCGACCGAGGTGTCGTCTTCCTGCGCCAGATAAGAGTTCGCCCACGTCCCTCCTCTGTCGTTCGTTCTGGCGATGAAACCCCTGCCTCCCGCGTAGATCTTGTCTGGGTTGTTCGGGTCCCAGGCAAAGCTCATGACGGGTGCACTGTCCAGTCCTTCGTTAGAGGACGTCCAGGGGACTTGCTCGTCTTCCCTCCTGAAGACTCCCCGATCTGTGCCGGCCAGGATGTAATCATCGTTCTCGCTATCGACAAGTAGATCCTGGACGCTTCGATCCAATCCCAGACTCAGCCAGGTTTTCCCGCCGTCCCGGCTCGAGAACACTCCCGAGGCAGTTGCGGCATACACGTGCGATGGGTCCGCCGGAGCGAGGCGGATGACTTGGATGGACTGTTCCTCCATCCCCATGCCGCTCCAAGTGTTTCCCGCATTCATGCTGACATGAACGCCATCAGAGGTCCCGGCCAGGATTCGGTTCGAGTCGGTGGGATCGACGACCAGATTGTTGATCGGTCCACCAATAAGGAAGGGTATCTGGCCCCAGCTCTCTCCGGCATCTGGGGTTCTGAAGAGAGCACCGCCGGCAGTTCCCGCATACAGGATGTTGGGGTCCTTGGGATCTGCCGCAATCGAGTGGACCAGTAGCCGCAGGCCCGGAGGTTTCCAGGAGATTCCACCGTCTGGGCTCGTCCTGACTCCAAGCGTATTATCCCCTTTGCTAACGGCGTATAGGAGATCGGGACGGCTTGGGTGAAGGAGAATAGTGGTGAAGAAGCGATTGCCACCGGTCGGGTTGATGTCACGCCAGGTCAGACCACTATCATCGCTGCGAAAGACGCCTCTACGGTCGCTTGCCTTGAACAGAACAGCGCCGTTACGTGGGTCCACCTGAAAATCGGAACCGGTGCTGTCTTCGTCACGCCGGCTCAGAGAGGTCCAGGTGCGTCCTTTGTCGCTGCTCTTCCAGATCCCACCTATTCCCCGACCACCGATGGCATACACGATGTTTGGGTTGCCCAGGTCCTGAACAAGACGTCTGATGGGTCCGCCCTGGGGTCCTCCCGTGGGAGCCCATTCCTGAAGCTCTGCAAACGATGCTTCCAGGCAGAAGCCTGCGGCCAGAAGAATCACCGCCATCTTGCCGAGGCGATGGGTTTCCGGTGAACTCCTGCCGGCAATAGCTCCACCTTCCATTGGGGAGATGGGACCTTGCTGGGAGATCACGCTTGCTGGGCCTCTTCCCCAATACATCTCATCGCCTCAAGATGCACGACACTCCCCTAAGGCCGAATCTTCCGACTGCTAAGACGATGCCCTCGATGGTGCAGTAGCCGACTGATCTTTGTCCCGCGGGCCGCACTTTCTCACCTACCCGAAGACTTTCTGACTTCAGCTGCATCCATTGCAAGAGCGGGGATGACGGTGCCCGTCCCTGGATTCGCGGAGGTATCAACTTTGAAACCCTTACCGGCAGTCTGTAGCTGGATGCTGTGTTCCAGCCTGCTTCTCTCGCAGGTCTCTTTCGTTGAGGTCAGCCGCTCCGCTGGACTCGACCATCATCACGGGTATGAGGCTCCGAGACTCAGCCTGCCTCTGGCGATTTCGGGCGGTGTGGCAGTGGGAGACTACGACCGGGACGGATGGGTCGATCTATATGTCGTCTGCGGTGAGGTGGAGCCCAACCGGCTCTATCGGAATCTCGGGGGCGGACGCTTTGAGGAAGTAGGGGTGGCCGCCGGGCTCGGGATCAACGGAAAGGGGCACTCAGGACCCAGCTTCGGCGATGTCGACGGTGACGGCTGGCTGGACCTCATTATCAACATCGTGGATGGTAGTGGGGCGCGGCTCTTTCAAAACAGGACGGACGGCACCTTCCAGGAGGTCAGCATCAACTCCGGACTGCCGACGAACCTGGACAGCTTCTCCGCCAGCTTCGGGGATCCTGACCGGGACGGCGACCTCGACATCCTCCAGACCCACTGGCGGTCCTGGCTTCTGGTGCGTCCCTGCCTCACACCCTGTACCGCTCATCTATGGCTTAACGACGGCAGTGGGACCTTTACTGATTCCGACGCACTTTCTGGAATCGTCTACGATGACATCGATCACACCTTTACGGCCAACTTCGCCGATATCAATAACGACACCTGGCCTGACATCCTCTTTACCAGCGACTTCAATTCGTCTCGGGTTTATCTCAACGATGGGGATGGCACGTTTACCGATGTGACCAATCCCAGAGTCATCACCGACCAGACCGGAATGGGAGCCGCTGTGGGCGACTACGACAACGACCTGGATCTGGACTGGTTCGTGACGGCAATCTACTCCCCGAGCGAAGACCTGAATGGTAATCGGCTTTACCGAAACCGGGGAGATGGCGGGTTCGAAGATGTCACTGATGCGGCTAATGTAAGGGGAGTGCTCGGGGCCGATGTCGAGGGTTCCAAGCGGAGTTGGGGGTGGGGAGCTTGCTTCGCCGACTTTGACAACGACGGCTGTCTGGACATCTTCCACGTCAACGGCTGGGAGCGTGACTACCACAATGATCGGTCCCGTCTCTTCATGTCGAACGGGGACGGAACCTTCAGCGAAAGGTCGACTGACTACGGTCTGGTGGATGAAGGCAACGGCCGCGGCGTCTCCTGTCTCGATTACGATCGTGACGGAGACATCGATATCTTCGTGGCCAACAACTCCGGCCCGCCTTCGCTGTGGCGAAACGATGGCGGCAATCGCAAGAACTTCCTCAACCTGGAGCTCAGGCGTTCCGATGGCCGGCACTCCATCGGCGCCAGAGTCGTTGTCACGGCGGGTGGACAGCTCCAGATGCGGGAAGTGCAAGCCGGTAACAACTTCGTTTCGCAGAACCCTCAGGAGCTCCACTTCGGGTTGGGAAGGGCGACCCTCATCGACAGGATCGAGATCGAATGGCTGGACGGCCTTTCACAGACTCATATGGGTACAGACGTTAACCGGTTCTTACAGGGTTCGGAGGCCGGACTTCAGACCAGGTATCCTCGTTTCCGCCAGACTCGTTGGCGGAATCTCCTGGACCGTCCCTTCGTGGGCACGCGCCTGGACTAAGACCTACTATCGTCTAGCATCATCATCGGCGGTTGGTAGGAGCAGCTTAGAACCGTCACACCACGGCAACACAAGAGAATCGCGGAGTCGAAGCTAACCCTGATCAGTGCTTGCATTATCTCCACGGAGGAACAATCGGAGGATTGCCGCCCGTGGGGTCGATGAACCTATCGATCACTTCCTCCTGCTCTTTATCGATCAAGATATAGCTATCGATATAACTCCAGCCGTCAGTCCAATCACTTGCAACTTCAACAGCATTCTGGTCTGGGAGATTCAGTATGTGCCTGGTGTTTCCGAGAAGGACTTGCTGGATAACCTTCTTGGAGTCAGCGAAGGCTATAGACTTTTCTCTGCGTCCGCCGATGACGGCGATCGCAGCTTCCTCGCTTGCAAGGATACCCTCGTTGCGAGCCCACCAACCGCACACAGGAAAGGGTCCCTGAATGCTGGCTCCGGTTTGACTGTCCCAGGATCCTTCCTGCTTGCCCCGTCTGTAGAATACGTTGGGTCTGTTTTCGTGCCTTAGAAAAAAGCCGAAATCAGTCAGGACAATCTCCAGGTCTCTTAAATGCCCGGTCTCAACAATAGGAACATCGAGATTCCACGCCCCGCTGCTGGTGATGTGGATCTGATTGTCGCCCACCCGATCATAGGTTACCGGCGGGAAGAAACGCGGCCTTGACTGGTCGTCGAGACTGACGTTAAGCGCGGTTAGAGCAAAAGACCGTCCCGCGGCTGCGATCACCCGAACAAAGCCTATACTCCAAACTGTGGAGTAGTTGGGTACCTCAAACTGCTGCTGCGACCGAGGAGGCAATTCAAGCTGGACGGTCTCTACGGGTCCCGGAGGGGAATCAAGCAGAGGATTGGATCGCCCCTCCCAGTACTGCACTTCAACGGCCAACTTTTCCGAATCACTTACATTCACGATTGCAATCTCAGTCCCTTGGTCAGAGTCCGGCAAGAGCACAGGAATCTCGGCACGCTGAATCGGACTAGCAACTCCAAAGAATTGTGTTTCCCAAATCAATCCATTGGTGCCGGGATCAAAAACCCTGATTCTTTGATAGGCAGTCATAACGTCCCCGCAGAGCGGGGAGCTTGGCGGTTGTGAGCCGCCCCAAGGGCGGCCAATCCTTAGTCGTTAAAACAAGCCGTCGTCTTTACCGTCGAGGTGATCTTGGTGGCGAATGTACTTGCGAATTTGCTTCTCCTCGAATCCAACTGTGGAGACCGCATAGCCGCGCGCCCACAACTTCTCGCCGTTGAAGTTGCGCTTCCTGCCTCCAAATTGGCGGGCCACGGCAATCGCGCTTTTCCCCTTCAGGTAGCCAATCACTTGAGCCACCGAATACTTCGGCGGCACCTGGATCAACATATGCACATGGTCTACCACCATGTGCCCTTCCAGAATGCTGCTCTCCCTTTGCCTCGCCAGTTCTCGGAAGACCGGGCCCAGAAACTCTCGAATCTTTCCGTACAGCACTTTCCTTCTCCCTTTGGGGACAAACACAATATGGTATTTGCAGTCCCATCGGGTATGGCTTAAGCTCTCATATGACATACTTTATGCCTCCTTTGTGGGTACCGCCAAGCCCCAAAGGAGGCATCCTATTACTGAATCTAAATGTCAAACCTTTAAAGTCTCACTGGTCAAACCAGTGGCTTACCTGTCTTCGAGTTATCTTCTTGTTCGAACGCAGGATCGCCCAGCCGACGAACAGCGGATCCAGCAACTCGCCGGTCCTTCTAGGTCCTGGCGGAAGCTCTAGCGACACGATTGTGCCTGGTCTCACACAGGTTCCTCCTTCACCGTCCCAAGCGAGTGATGGAACCTGGCCCTGCTGGTCAAACAGGTCCAACTCAACGTAGGCGACATGCTGAGTCGAGTTCTCGATCACAATTTCGGTCGCGAACTTGACCGAACGCTGCCCGAACTTGATCTGGGGAAAGACGATCTCCAAGACCGCAGGGTTGGGTAGGCCCGCCTCCTGAACGGTTTCCGCCGAGGCATCTCCACTATGAGATAGCAAGGCCACGAACAGCAGGGAAAGAGTTTGCCGACGCATCGTACACCTCCTGGATCCGAACGGGCTGCGGTTTCCTTGGCCAACAGGATGCTGTCCTTTTGGGAAAAGACGAGTCCGTTAGCACTGTCGAGGCCCAGTTCTAGACCGGCCACACTGGCAGTGTCAGCATTCGGGAAGTACTGCTCGATGAACTCGGATGCCCTTTTGTTGAGGGGAAGGTCGTAGGTCGCCACGCCGTCGGCGACAACTTGCCCATTTTCGCCCTTCAAGGTTCGTGGGACACCCGAGCCGACTGCCGGGCTCATCGCAGCTGAATTTTAGCTCCCTCGATTCGAGAGGGATACGCGGCGGAGAGCCATCTCAGATCAAACGTCCCGAAGAGTTGCTGCACAGCAAGGGCCGAAGTGGATTCCAGCCGCAGGTAGCCACCAGTCTGGTTCCGGGTCGCTGGAACGAGCGATACTAGGGTCTGGGAGATTCGGCCTCCCGAGGGCAGGCTTATCTGGGCATCCCCTCTCAGAAGACCACTACTTGAAAAGGCGTGTAGATGAACCTGGGCCGTCTCGGGACTGGCATTGAAGAGAGCCAGCGCTGTGTAGATTTCGGGCGTATTGACCAGGTGAGTGAAGAGAGCGGACTCGATCCCCGGACCCTGGAGTGCCAGTGCAGTCGCGTAGCAAAGACCCCGACGGTCTCCGAGAATGACATCTCCGATCAATCCTGGTCGATCTACCTCAATTTGGAGAGTGCCTTGAAGTGTCGCCTGCAGCTGATCCAGTCCAAGAATCTCCTGAAGATCCCAGGACATGGAGGTCCTCGTTGCCAAGGCAAAGGTGAACTCCCGGCCCAATCTAGAACTCGAGTCCCCGATGAGCGAGATCGTGATCTGACGGTCGTGTCTGGTCGGATTCACGAGCTGGACGTCGGTGAAGATCTCGGCGCCCAATGCGACCTGCGCCGAGTAGAGGTTTCGGCTCTGCATCTGGGGCTGAGCTGGCAGGGCCAGCCAGGCCTCAGATCCTGTAAACTCGATCAGCTCGAGACCGGCGATACCTATACCGCTGGTTACCAACACATCGATGTATCCGCCGGACAGATCGTGCCCAAAGAGCTCCCTCGCGGATTCCAGGATCATCCCGTTTGCCGGAATCGTCTCGTTCCTGGCGAGCGTCCCTTCCGTCTCCTGGGAACTACCCGGGCTATCAAGATTGGTGACAGGTGTATAGGTCAGAGAGACCTTCACCGGTGAAGGGTTGGGATTGACAATACTCAACAGAGTCGAAGCATCGACATCTCTAAAAGCTGAAGTTCCGTCGAAGACACGAGTGAAATAGATGTGTTTGGATGCCGCACCAAAGGAAGCACCACCATCAAGGCTCCTACCCCTGCCGATCTGGAATGAACTCCCGAACCGGCTGTCATCGGCGCTGAGCTTGATCCACCCGGCCGTTGGAGGTGTAGGGACAAGACCGAGCAGATCACGACTCAGCCTCGCCTGCTGTGACCTCGGAAGCAACACCTGGTGAACCGGATTGGCGGAGCCCAGCAACGACTGACCGGAGGGGCTGAAGGCCTCGAATTGCAGGGAGATTCCGACATCGGCGTCGCTGGATAGAGCCAGTCCTGTCACCGTTCCTGCCCCAGAACGCAGTAAAGGAAAGTAGGCCTCCGCTGTGCTGGAAGTCTTGGCCGAAAGCTGCTGACTCAGTTCGCTGGTAACCTTGTTTGGGGTAAAGTCGTGGCTCTCGGTAACGGTCTTTAGGACGAAAAAGTAAGTGGTTTCTGAATCCAGGCCGGTCACCGTCATCGAACGGGTCGATTTGCGCTCGGTCTGGTCAAAGAATTGATACGGACCATCCGGGTCGGTGCTGTAGTAGACTTCGTACCCGCCTTCGAAAAAGAAGAATTCAATTGCTTTCCAGCTTAGCGTGACGGTTGTACCAGTCACGCTCTTTACTGTCAGATCACGGGGAGGAGTCGTTTGGGTCTTGCTGAAGGGATGGGGCGGTCGATTCCTGCTCACGAACGCATCCGTGGCCGGGGTCTCTGAGCTGAGGGCGTTCCAATCGAGAAGAAGGTAGTACGGTTCCAGTTGGGAGAGGCTATCGGGAAGTGGACCGGAGAGGAGGTTCCGGGACAGGTCCAGGTAGCTGAATCCCCCGTCGGCAAACTCCGCAGGAATCCGCCCGCTGAGTTGATTCGACCGGACATCCAGGGTGCGGATCCTTCCCCCGGCCCCTGGGAGGTTTCCTGTCAACCGATTGTGATCCAGGGAAATGTATTTGAGCGTCTCGCCTCGAAACAGTTCTGCGGGGATCTCGCCGCTGAGGCGGTTATGTGAGAGATCGAGTCTCTCGCCGATGCCTCCCAGCTCCGGGGGGATCTCGCCACTGAGGAGGTTGTGGGAGAGATCGAGTCTCTCGCCGATGCTTCCCAGCTCCGGGGGGATCTCCCCGGTGAGTTGGTTCTCGGCCAGGATCAGCGATTTGACTCCGCCTAAATCCGGGGGAATCTCGCCAGTCAAGCTATTCTGGCTCAGGGACAGGTTCGTAATTCTCCCCAACCCGGCCGGGATCGGTCCAGTCAGTTCATTCCTGGAGAGGTAGAGTTCCCGCAGATTCGGCATGGATCCAAGCTCAACGGGGATGGCTCCACTCAGTTTGTTCTGACGCAGGTCCAGCTCCTGTAGATTGACCATCGAAGCCAATTGGGGAGGAATCTGGCCTGTTAGCTGGTTGGCCGCCAGGCTCAACCAGTCCAGGTCTTGAAGGCGGGTGAGGTGAACCGGAATCTCGCCTGAAAGCTGATTTCGGGTAAGATCCAGTCCTTTGAGCCAGGTCATGTTGCTAATCTCGGGTGGGATAGGTCCCGAGAAGGCGAACCCACTCAGGTCCAAGACTTCCAGGAATGTGAAACCCTCGATGTGAGCTGGGATAGGCCCCTGCAGCGGGTTGTTGCGGAAACAGAGGCTCGAAAGTTTGGGAATCTGGACCAGCACCGGAGGCAGCGTCGTCAGTCGATTGTCACAAACGTCCAGGTGCTCCAGAGCGGTCAGGTTGCTCAGCTCCACCGGAAGATCCGTCAAGGAGTTCTCGCTGAGATCAAGCGTCTTGGCCCAACGGAAGTTGCCCACACCGAGAGGCAGCTCCTGGTAGAAGCCGTCGGAGAAGTCCACCGTCTCCAGCGTCGTGATTCTGCTAACCCCAGGCGGGATCTGCGCGAGTTTCGTTCTGCCTACCAAGAGGGATTGCAACCGCGTCAGGTTACCGATTGTCGTCGGAAGTGAGGTCAGTCGTGGATTCGACCACAGTGAGAGACTTCGAAGCTGAGACAGTCGACCCAGCTCAGCCGGGAGGATGCTCAGCTGATTGCTTCTCACGTCCAGGGTTGTCAGGTTCACAAGATTCCCGATGCTGGCCGGCAGGCTCTGGAGTTGGTTGCCATTGGCGTAGAGGCTTGTCAGGTTTGACAGATTGCCTATGCTACTCGGCAGGGACTTGAACCGGTTTCCACTGATACCGAGGGTTGTCAGGTTCTGAAGATTGCCAACGCTGTTGGGCAAGTTGTCGAGCTCGGTTCCGTTGAGATGGAGTTCCTCGAGCGCCGGAAGGTTTCCGATTTCCTCCGGCATCTGTGTGTACAGGTTGGAGCCCAGATTCAGAAGCCGTAATTCAGGGAGAGAACCGATTTCGGCAGGAATCGCGCGCAGCTCGTTGCTTGAAAGATCCAGGTGCTGGAGTCGACTCAGGTTGCCAATTGTGGTCGGAATCGGACCAGAAAACTCGTTGGAAGACAGGTCGAGAAACTCGAGTTTCTCGAGTCGACCGATCCGCGTCGTGATCCACCCACTGAGGTGGTTCCCAACAGGCACCCAGCTACTGAGTCGGCGTCCGTTCAAGTTGAGCCAGAGAAGCTCCGATAGGTCGCCTATCTCCTGTGGAAGCTTGCCTGTGAGTCGATTGCTTCTGAGGCCCAACTTGACGACGTGATCGTTCTGCACTTCCACCCCATACCAATCTCCTTCGGTACCTGGTGGACCGAGCCATCCTTCCTGATTGCGCCAATTCTCCCCTCCCGCGCTGTTGTAGAGCGCAATCAAGGCGGTTCGCTCGTTTGGCGGGATCTTCGCCGATACAGACAGGGGAAGAAGAAAGATGAGGTAAGCAGATACCTGAGTGATCTTCATTTTTCTCTAAGATGCTCCTGTTCCAGTCCCACGAGTCGTCCGGCCAGTAGGTGAGCCTGTAGACGCGAGATCATTTACGCGGCCCCGTCTCTTGTCATCCGAGAGGCATTCCTCAGTTTGCCCCTCAGGATGCACTCCCTTCTGGAAAAGACGAACTCATGAAGTACAATTTAGTATGTACTTATCGGTGAATCTGAATCCCGATAGGGCCCTCCGGGTAGGATGAGACAGCAGGGGTCATGGAGGAGGTCTGATGATGACGATGATTCTTCAGTCCCCCGTCCTTCGCTTTCTCATCTCTGGAATTACTGCAGACGGTCGATCTCGACTGATAAGGACTCGCACGGCCTAATTGAGTCCCATCGATAGGGGAACTAGACCCTCGAGACGCTGGGCTTGGTCTACTGCAGAGCGGAGCCTTTTCGTCAGACGGGATAGGCTGCCGCTGGTACCGGACAGGTACTGTCCTATCCCCGCGTTTCTTCACTCCACCGGTATGCCCCGGATCCTCAGACTCATATCGTATCCCCGCTGGCTGGAGCGGCTTTCTTACACCGTCCCAGCTTGGTGCTCCCCACTGAGAACATCACCCTCCGGCAGCTTCTCAAGGCTAAGTATGCGCAACACGTTGAGACGTCGCGCCCGGTGGTGCATCCTGTGAGTAAAGACGTGGGCGATGCTGTCACCGAACGTCCTCTCCAACGGGGTGTCCTTTCGATCAATCGGAACTGCCCGTCTCCCACAGTCTGTAGGCATCGTCGATGCCAGCTACTTCCGGGAAATGACAAGTCATGTTATCGCCACATATCGAGCCGACCATCTCATGCAGGTAGCCTCGATCGACCAAAGACTCGATCCGATCCGACCATGTGCTCCGGTTAAGGTGTCCAGCGCAAGCATCAAGACCCTCTACGGGAACCTGTAGGAATTCGGCAAGTAGCTGGTGTGAACGATTCAAGTCATGGGTTCTCAGAATGAGTCATCTATCAGGTGGGATCAGCTGGCTGCAGATATTGATGTGTTCATTCCAAGCGCTCAAGAAAGCCGCAACTGAATAGAGTCCTAGCTTTTGCAGCGTACCGTCACAGCGCGAGTACGGATAGCGGTCCGGCTTGAGCCACCAATCCAAAAACGCGCGCACATCGGGTGGAATCTCGCGGCTGAGCAGATGCCCGACGATCGACTGAAGCCAGGTGTAAGCGTCTCGAACAAGCACAAGGAACTTGGCCTGGGGAAATGCCGTGAGCAGGTGACCCAGGATAAACTGGTTGGCCCAGGCGATGTCATAGTCAAGATTTAACCGTCTGTCGCGTTCGAGCAGATAATCGCGGAGAGCATTCGCCCCAACCTCGCCTCGCCATTCCTTCAGGATCAGCCCAAGGATTTGTTCTCGCTCGGGTTCGTGGGCAGCGCGATGATGCGCGGCCAGCAGGCCATAGATCGATGCCGTTCCAGACTTCGCCTGTCCGACGCAGAAGGCCTTGGTCGTTGGATGTGAATCGTTACTTTCGACCATGGGAGGCTGGAGACAACCCTATCAAGCCGACATCGACTATTCGGATACACGTCCATACATTTCCGGTCGCCGGTCCTCAAACCGATGGATCTCATGTTGCCCGGGAACGCGAACAACCTTCTTGTCACGGACTCGTTCCAGATCGAGATCTCCGTACAGCACAGCCGGGTCAGTATGATCCGCGGAGGCCAGGTTGTCGCCGTTTGGCGCACACAGGCGACTCTTTCCAATGAAGGAGAATCCGCGCTCGATGCCGACTCGGTCGACCGCCAGATAGTAAACGTGGTTTTCCATGGCCCGCGTGTTGATCACGTGGTCCGCTGTGCACTCGGCACCGGGCGGCCAGTTGGTTGGCAAGACGATCAGGTCCGCACGGTCCAGAGCCATCACCCGCGACGACTCGGGGAATGCACCGTCGTAGCAGATGTTCATGCCCACTCGGACTGGACCGGCCTGGTGAACGGCAAAGGGTTGGTCTCCCGGGGTCGTAAAGCGGTCGACGCCCAGGTACGGCAAGTGAATCTTGCGGTAATTGCCGACCACGCCCTCGGGCCCAACGAGCGTGCAGGCATTGAAGAGTTGCTCGCCATCCCGTTCGAGCAATCCGAAGACGACGAACGCGTTCAACTTGCGACACCACTCGGCCACAGTTTTCGTGGCCGGTCCTGGGACGGACTCGGCGTAGGGAATCGCTTCCTCCAGACTGTCGAAGCAATATCCGGTCAACGCGCACTCGGGAAAGACGGTCAGCCGCGCTCCCTCCGCCGTGGTCTGCCGCAGCCAATGCTGCATCGCATCGAGGTTGGCCTGTTTGCCAGCTAACATAACATCCATCTGAACGCCGGCGATTCGGAAGTTGCTCATGTCGGACTCCCCGTCGAGCTACCAGGAATAATCATCTCACAAAGTATCATTGATGACCGCGCCGGTGAGCCATTCTCTGTTATTCATCAAACGTATAACCCATTCTCTTGATGAAGTCTTCGGATTTCCCTCTCTCGGAAGATAGGGGAGTTGGATTTCCGGGGCAGCGCCTGATGGCCAATCATCAGTCTCTCACAACAGGTGTTTCACCTTGATCCGTCGCTATGGTTGCCAGCCCCTTCAGACGAAAACTGCGATCCCAGGCAAACACACCATCTCGTCGCACCACCCTAACCACATCGGGATTCTTCAGCTGCTCGGCCTCTCTTCGTCCTGCACTATTGTCGATCCAGTTCAGGAAGAGCCCCAACACATTCCCATGAGTGCATATGGCTACCGGATTCTCGTCGTGCACATCCGCGATGGCCTTGACAGCCTTCACGAACCTATTTTGAGCTTCAGCGGATGTCTCGCATCCTGGCAAGGCGAAACTGAAATCCTCCCACGATGTGCAGCAGAGCTCGTAGAAGTCGTCTCTGAATGCATTCGTGACGAGCCGTTCGCGTAGATCGTCACTCACAACAACCTGAATCCCCCGCTTTCTTGCGAAGGGCTCCACTGTGTCTAGACAGCGCACGAACGGGCTCGAGAATATCTGCCCAATTCCGAGTGGTTCGAGTAACTCCGCCAACAGTTCCGATTGCCTTTCACCCCTCGCACTCAGCCTCCACTCCGAGTAGTGTTGCGATGACCTGGGGTGGCTCTGCGCGTGACGAATCAGGTACATAATCGTCTCCATGATGTTCTGGCCAACGTCAATCCTCAGCGACGCCACTTCTCGGCGCCCGTTACAACGCCTCGTTGGCAGTCTCGACTCGATAGACTTCCATACCTCGTGCCTTGTAGTTCTGCAATGCACTTGGATGATCGAGGGTGCAGGTATGTACCCATACCCTCCTTGTTCCCTTCCACTCCCAGGCCGACTTTATTGCTTGAGATAAAAGGTAACCTCCAAAGCCTTGGCCGATGAACTTGGGAGCCAAACCGAAATAGGCTACTTCCACATCGCCACGATCTTGCCGTTGAAGCTCATAGTATCCAGCAGGGGATCCTTTGTAGTAAGCAACCCAGGTTCTAAGGCGGTCGTTTTCCGCGTAGGCTTTCCATTCTTCATCTGACCAGGAGAGCCTATCCGTCCACTCCCAAGCTTCGCCTACGAATTGATACAAGAACCGATTTACCTGAAACTGTTTGATTTCACATTCTTGTATCACTAGTGTCCAATCATAAGTCAAATAGATTCAACTGGTTACATGAACCTCCCTGGTGATTCCTGTAATCGAAGCTGGTAAGTACTTGAATTAATGGGGTTTTCTCGAAAACAGTCAGGCTGAGAATCTGTAGAGTTGTGTAGAGGCTCAGCTCCAATTTCAGGCGTTTTTTCAGGATGGCAACGAGGATATACACGGAGATGGCGATCCAGATCTGAGTTTTGACGGCGTTCGGAGAAGTCCCATAGAAGGCTTTGATGCGCAGGTGTTGCTTGATCCATTTGAAGAAAAGTTCCACGCGCCAGCGGCAACGGTACAGCTGGGCGACAGTGAGGGCAGTCAGGGAAAAGTTGTTGCTCAAGAAGACCAAGTGTTTTTGGGTCTCGGCGTCGTAGTAGCGGACTCGTCGGAGTTTGTCGGGGTACTTGTTGGCCGTGTAACGGCCGCTCAGGACCCCGGTTTGATCGCTTCTTAGCCCGATGCTCTTGTCGACACGATGGGAGTACAGACGGCGGAAATTCAGGCGCTGGTGGGCACGAATGATGAAGAAACCGGAACTCTGGTGCAGCCGATAAAGACGTGCGAAATCGAGATAGCCGCGATCCAGGATGTAAATGGAGCCGGGTTGGACCAGCAGATAGTCGAGGATATTGACGTCGTGAACCCGCCCCTCGGTGACCTCGACAAAGGTGGGGATGTTGCCACGTAAGTCGAGCAAAGTATGCAGTTTGATGGCTCCTTTGCGTTTGCGGAAGCGGGCCCAAGGGAACACCGAAAGACACAGATCGATGGTGGTGGAATCGAGCGCGTAGACCGTTTTTTCCAGTTCCACGGCAAAGGGCTCGCCTGCGTACAAAGTCCGTGCCTCTTGGATCAAGACTTGAGCGAAATCGGCATAAATGCGCCAATCCCGATTCTCGTTGGTATGGGCCAAAGAGCTGCGGGCCACGCGGCCTCGAATTCCCATGTGGTAGAGTCTGCCTGCAACCGAACCTAGCGTGGCTTCGATATCCCGCAGACTCTCGCGATAGGTCAGCTGGGCGAAGACCATACACAGCCACTGCTTCCAGCAGGAGAAGTCTTTTATCTTGTAATCTCCTCGGTAGCGTTGAGCACAGAGTTGAAATTGATACCTGGGGACGCAATCCATCAGCTGGGCAAAGACGGTTCTGCGCATATCCATCTAGGCATCCTATCGGCTTGCAGGCCACAGGATTGGAGAACCGGGTCGGCACCTGCCACAGTTTCATATCAAAAAGTATCGAAAAAATTGGATTTCGATGTTAAAACAATTCTTACCAGTAACTTAGAGTTGTGCGATAGAACAACGTTTGGACACTAGTGTTCTTGTATCTGCATTCCTTTGGGCTCCTTCTTGCCTTTCAGCGAGGAAGGTGACTTCATTTCCAGGTAATGGGTGGTGACTTCATTCATGATTCTGGTTATGCACTTAACTCCGGATAGGTGACGGTGGGATAGAGCGAACAGGCTGTCAGGAGACGGTCGAAGAGCTCGGATTCCCAGAAACGACGATTGAAACGGTAACAAAACTCAGCCAGGTAACGTTGAAGGTGCTTGAGGCTGACCGCTTTCTGAGTCCCTTGGAGCTGAGTCTTGCAGTTGGAAATGAGGGTGTGAACCCATGGGAACTGTTCAAAACCCATCCCCACCCACTCGAGCCGGACGCGTTCATGCTGGTAGCCGGCTTGAGCTAAACCGACAAACGCGTGATAGGCGTCGCTTCGGATCTGAGCTCCGGGGTCGATCCTCGCCCAGGCGACCCGCTTCACATTGTCGCTGGTTATGTCATCGACCACATCCAGACTTAGAAACCTCGGCCCCCCGGCTTTCGTTATCTCCACCGCGGCCAGAACTTTGGCCTTGCCTTCGGTCCCTCGTCCTCGCTTGCGACCCCGACGATTTCTCCCTCGTCGTCGGCCTCCAAAGAAAGAGTCATCCAGCTCCACCAGGTGACTTAATTGGTAGCAGTCATTACGTTTGGCCATGGCTTGTCGGATCTTATGTCCCATCATCCAGACCGTCCGATAGCTTCCGATTCCCAGCAGCTTCTGCAGTCCCTTCATCGAGTATCCCGCTTTGCAACGGCTCATCAAGAAGATGGTCCAAAACCAATATCTCAGGGGCACCCGCGTCTTGTGGAAAATCGTCCCGGCGGTGGAAGAAGCCTGATACCGGCATTGGCGACACTCCATCAATCGCCGGTGCTGCAACCAGTAGCCTCCTTGACCCCCACAACGGGGACAGACAAATCCTTCCGGCCAGCGTTTCTGCATCAGGTAACTCAGACAAGCTTCTTCTGTGGCAAAACGCTCTTGAAACTCCAACAAATTCATCTTTTCGTACATCCACTCACCTCCTGTCTCTCACCTTTTTTACTAGGAGGTGGTGACTTTTTCCGGAGTTAAGTGCATAACCAGATTCATGATTGCTCGTTCAGTTGACTGCTGACGGTCTTGGCGATCAGCGGCGGCGGTTGCGACCGTGGGGGGTTGCTGATCATTGTGGTCAAGAAGGATGGAAAGGCGGACGTAATTCTTGCTCCTCAAGAATCCGCAATTGTAAGTCCCGGAAGCTGTTTTTGTTATAACCTGAAGTCATGATGGTCTTTATGAGAAGAATATATGCTGTCAGTTTGTTTTCCTTGGCGATAGTCCTGGTGGGGCCGTTGCTTGGCGGCAATGTCGGCTGGGAAGGTACTGAATCCTCCATAGATAACGGTTTCTACCTTGTAACCTGGCGGGGTATCAACAAGGATGATGCACCCCCGCCTGGCCACGACGAATACCTTCTAGAATACAAGTATCAGTTTCTGGATCCGACTTCGGATCGCCCACATGAGTACGTGGTGGTGAATGCACAGCAGCGGGTTCCTATTGAGCTTTCGGAGGACCCTACGAGTGTTCCACTCGACGACGGTCGGATCCATCTCGAGCTCAGCCTTACTCCAGAAGCGGGGAAAACCCTCGAGAACCTGACCCATGGAAATGTCGGTCGGAAGATCGCGATCGTCATTGGTAGCGAAGTGGTAACAACACACACAATTCGCGAAGCGATCAAAGGCGGCAAAGTACGAATAAGCCGTTGTGGGGACGACGCATGCAGATATATTCTGGCAAAGCTGAAGGAATGAGCAGGGATAGCACTGCTCCCGCTTGGACGCTCAGATCGAGACCCCACGAAACACACAAGGATCCCGTGGAAGAGATTGCAACCTAAATTGAGCGATTCTACTCATTTTAGCAAGATGGAGGTCGCCCAGATGCGAGTTCCGACGGGAGGGAGTACTGGGTGAGCTCAGAAGGGTGGAGGGTGGCGATTTTCCCTCCCGAAAAGAGGAGAAACCCTGAGCCGAGGCGATATTGGACACACGGGGGCCGCGAGGCTGCAAGGAGGCTTTGGTTTTTTGCGATTTAGACCCAGGCGAAAGGCGGCGGGTGGGCGCTCTTTTGCCAGAGCCGGTCGATTTGAAGCTGCTTCCAGGTGGCGGCTGTGACTTTCAGGAGGATCTGGCCGGCATGGCGCACGATTTTCCCCGCCACGTCGACGATCCGCCGGCGTAAGGTCGTGGGGTAGCAGTTGAGCGGTACCACGGGCTGGCACACATCTTCCTTGAAACACTCGTAAAGGAAAAAGGCTACGAGCAACGTGTAGTAATAGGCCGCGTTGGCAGCAAAACGCTTAAACGGAAGAGTTTGTGAGGCAAAGTCCTTCAGGGCTCGATGCACCAACTCGTCGGCTCCGCGGCCATGATAGCCTTCCAGGATGGCCTCGGCTTGAAGCCAACGCTCAAGCCCCGCTTGCCCTAGCTGCTCGTCCACGGCGGAGCCGCAACCGAGATTGGTGTACAGGATCTGATCGGGACGGGCAAACTCCAAAAGGCGCTGCCGGTCCTCATAAGCCGGCCGGCAGAACAGGGCCCGGCGGCACTTCTTCCAGCTACCCCGCCGGTCTCCCAGTTCCACATAGCTCCACTCCTGATCGCCGTTGCGAGAGACTCCCCAGGCCGTTTCCTCCAGCTTCAAGATGTACTGTTGCACATCGCCATAGAGCTTGCCGGCGACGATGTAGCCGACCTGGAGTTCTTCCAAGACCTTCAGCAGCTTTTGATCGAAAAAGCCGGCGTCCAGACGCACGATCATCGGCACGTCGGAGCGGTACTTTCGGCGAATCTTCTGGACCAGATGACTCAGGGTCTTCTGGGCCGTGTCGGCGTGGTTGGAATGCTTGTCTCCTCCCCGAAAGACGGCATCGATGAGCAAGCGGCCCCAGGTGACCTGAAGCGGCTGAAACCCTTTGACCCGCTTGTAGGTCGGCGCCACGCCGTGGCGCTGGGGGGCCTCGTCGTTGTCCATCACCATGGTGTCCATCCCCAGCAGGATCAGGGCCGGCTGTTGCAACCGCAGCCGCCACAGAAACAGTTGCTGCAGGAGTCGGCGAAAGAGCCAGATGCGCCACATGGAAAAGCCGCCGAAAAAACGCTTGACGGCGTGAGAGGAGAGCAAGGCCTCTGGCTTCGTCTCGATCGCTCCCCCATAGCCCGGATCCTCCTTCAAGGCGTCGAAGGACACCAGATGGCGGCTCGATCCGTCCAGCAAGAAGCACAGCAACTGTTTGAAGATCTCCGTCACCGGCTGTCCCTTGCGGCTTTTGCGCAAGGAGCCAAACAGCCGATCCAGGTGGGGGTACAGACCCCGGCTCCGCACATAGCGGACAAACAGGCTCAGGCCGGCGCGTCCGGTTAAGGTCTCCGACGTGGGTTGCACGTCATCTATAATCCAGGAAACAGACCCCTCAGAATGACAGGGAAGGATGCTATCGTGGCTCATAGTTGTTTCACCTTTTGGGTTAGGAGCTTTTCGGTAGCGCATCTACCGCTAACTCCTAACCCGTCAGCATCTTAGCTCAAAGGTGTGACATCCCTTGGCCCACCAATCGCTCAATTTAGGTGCAACTAAAACCTCCGAACGGTTCTGGATCCAGATGGAAGAGCTTGTCGCCTCTTCCGAGCTCGTCATCGATCGACCCAAAGGCAAACCACATCCACGATATGCCTCGGCCATATATCCGCTCGACTACGGGTTCCTCACGAATACCTCGGACGGTGACGGTAGCGGGATTGACGTGTGGATTGGCTCCCTCCACAACACCAGTCTGGACGCAATGGTCTGCACCTGCGATGTCGAAAAGAGAAATGCTGAGGTCAAGCTCTTGCTGGGATGCTCCTCCGATGACAAGGAAACGATCCTCGAATTCCTCAACAAGGGCTCCATGACTGCGGTCCTGATCGAAAGACCTGATCACTGAACTGGCGCAGTAGGTGGGCCTATCAACCAAGGCAGAATCAACCCTCTGAAATCGGACTACTATCTGGATGGATGGGATCAGTCCACGGCGTACGTCGCCGCAGAGAGCTTCCCCGAAAGCATCTGGCGAAGGACGACGATCAGATCCCTGCTGCCCTCGGGGAGTTCCTCTTCGACCGGTGGACCAATGCTTGCGTAGTCCTTGTGGAACGCCGCCAGCTCCTTCTCGTTGAAGTCCAGCTCGACCGTGTCTTTCCTGACTCGAGATACGGATTCACAGAACCTGTTCCGCTCTACAACTCCAGACGTCCCTTGAAGACCATATCTTTCAGCTTGAACTTCCGAGAGATCTTCTGCTCCGAGATCTTGCTCACAAATTCGACCCTGTTGTCCTTGAGACGGATGTCCTGGGGACCCTGTCGGGGAAAGAGGATGCGAAGCTCGGCCCAACCTTGCTCGGTGCGTATCTGGACGACCTCCGCAGGCAACGGCGGACGCCCTTTGATCTTGAGGAAGGATTCGCCCCGGATCTCTTCCAGACGGTCCTGCTCCTTGGTTTCGAGCCGCGCCATCTGTGGTGGCAGACCGGCGACACAGATGACGAAATGATCCCGCTCCGGCTCGAGGAGCTTCTGTGCTTCGGGTGAAGTGAGGCTTGTGGCTTGGTTACGTAAGCGGACCAATGCCTGCCTCACGGGAAGAGCGCTCTCCCATCGGAGATTCAACGGTAGAAAGGAGCCGAAAGCACCACCAGTGCTGTCAAAGCCACCTCCACCAGAGCCGTCTCCTACCGTAGTAACCCGGCCGCGTCCCATCATGGTACGACCTATATTCGATGAGCTTGGCACCTCTCCAGATCCTCGAGACAACGCCCGAATCTTCTCCGGCCGGATGTGGACCTGACGTGCCCAGGGAGACTTGAACAAGATCTGGACGATCTGCTCCTTATTCCAATCTTGGAACGGGATCTCCTCCCAGAACTTCCCTGCCTGGACTGCGGAGACCGACACGAGCAGAGCCGTGACAGTCCCTAATGTCGCATTGGTAGACTGCCCCTCCACCTTGATGTGTACCGGTACTGAAAGGTTCAAGCCCCTTGCAAGAACCGTGCTCTCATTCGCGGACCCCTAGCCCGCATCGCTCCGGGGGCCTTGGAGATCAACCGTTACATCGACCTTTCCGGTCTCACGATTCTTGGCCAGGTCGTATTTCACAACCCGAAAGCGCCGCTTCAGACGGAGAATCGACAGATCGAGAAGGTCACAGTTGAACACCTCCCCCTGTTGGAGCAGCCAGGACTGCCCAAGCTCCTCCGTCCCCAATAGGGAGTCCTTCAGCGACTCTTCCGAATCAGCGACGCTAAGTAGGTTTCCGAACACGTATTGTCTGCCCTCTGCCAGCTGAATCTTGATCGATACCTCGCGTAGCTCGTGATCGGGATTCATCTCCGGAATCGGCTCCATGTCGAGGTAGCCCTGTCGACAATACGCCCTCTTCAGCTGCTCGTTTGCCGTCTTCAGGCCGGAGTAGTTGACCACCTCTCCGGGAGTAACATCGTAGATCTTCAACAGGTCTTCGAGCGCAAGAGCTTTTACGCCAAGTAGTTGGAAGCTGCCGTAGTGAAACTGTGGGCCTTCCTCGATCGGAATCGTGATCCGGTAGGATCCCTTGACGGCTCCTTCGTCGGTAATCGCAGTCAACACAGGCTTGGGCGATTTGGCGAAGATGTATCCCTTCTTTCGGTACTCGTCCAACACGTTGACCTGAACGTCATACTCGAGCTTTTCCGCCACATAGAGCTGGCCTTGCTCCACCAGTTTCAGAGCCTGGCTAAGTTCCTCATCCGTAAACACCGTATTGCCGTCAAAGCGGATTTCTGCAATGAGCTCGCCCTTCTGAGCTTCCTGCAACCCCAGAAGCTCCCGAACCTCAGCCTCCAGGACGCCGTCCCGGGCCGGTAGCTCCATCATGTGCCGGAACATCACCTTACGCTCTTGATTGAGCACGACGTAGGCCGCATATCCTCCCGGACGAGGTGGGTAGTTGTAGTTCTTCTTGAGAAACTCACGAGTCGCTCCCACCAGAACCGGAAATGTGTATCCGCCTTTCGTCTGCCACGTTCCCACTTTTTCGGTCTGCTCGGGATCTGTGTTGAGGGCCACAATCTCCAGCCCCTGACCCTTGTACTTACGGTACATCTCCTCCAGATAAGGGGCCTCGCTGGTGCACGGTCCGCAGCGAGGGGAAACGAAGGTAATCACCAACACTTTGGCTTCGTAGTCGCCTAAGCGCCGGGTTTCTCCACGCAGTGTCTTCAGTTCGAAGGGTTTGAAAGGCGGGCCACTTGCGCGGTTCTTGTCAACCTGGCGAAGGCTCTCGAGAAGTGGCGTCCCGGTTTGCAAGCTCAGCTCTTCGATCTTGGCCAGGACCTCCGAATCCATCTTGGCCGCGTAGGACCGGATGTAGCTATCCAGGGCATCTTCTGCTCTGCCCAGCGCCTCCAGAATGCGGCCCCGGATTGTCTCAACGCTCCCGATCCGACCTCGCCCGTCCGGCGCCACGAGAGTAGCCTCTCGATCCAGCTCCTCGGCTTTTGTCAGATGGGAAAGTCCCCTTGCCGGTCGGTCGGTGTGAGCGAAACGATCGGCTGCAAACAGATGTGCGCTCGCCAGGCCGCCTCTGATGGCTTTAGGGGTGTGAATCACTCTACCGTCACCGGACTCAGCCCGCGCTAGATACTCTTCCTTCAGTTCGATGACCTTGACGGCATGTTCGGCAGCCTTCTCATGCCGACCCTCTTTAGCCAAGTAGTGGCTGTACCAACCATGGAGAAGGTCTTTATACTGTCCGGATGCACCTGCCTCTTCGGCCCTCTCGAGAGCCCTTTCTGTGTAGAGCAAAGCCCTTTCCTGATCGTAGGCGGCAGCCGTGTGTAGAAGGCGGTAGTCGTCCTCGTTCTCCAGAACATAGCGGGCCAGCTCTCTCGCGGCATCCTCATCTCCCAGCTTCTGGTAGGAGCGGAATTTCGTTTCGTATGCCCGATTCCGAAATCTGGTATCAGTGGTTGGATCCTGCAGGAAACGATCGGCCAATTCGATAGCCCCTCTCGCATCGACAAAGGAAAGTGATTGGAGAAGCTGGCCGTAGGCCATATCCAGGCGCGGATGCTCCGGGTTGTCCCGGATGAACTCTTCGGCGAGTCGCCTCCTCGTCTCAAAGTCGCCGATGTCCGTCTGCCGGAGCCTGAGCATGTACTCTTCCAGCTTGGGATCCTGCTCTCTCTGCGGTCGTGGGGCCTTTGCCTGGGGTTCGGAGGGCAGAGCAACCGGAAGCGAAGCGTGTAGACTCATCCCGACGATCGCGAGCATTGAAACAGCCAGAGCGAGTCCAACCCAGCTGACGGAGGCCCGGCTCGTCGGGACTGGAGACAGCAGGCGACGGATGCGATTGAGCAACGAGCCCCCGGAGGCTGCGACTGCCAGAGTCGGAACCTCCCCGCGCAGTTCCTCCATCCGGGTCAGGGCGATGGCGTAGCCTCGAGCATCTCCAAGCACCGTCACCGCTACATCGTCGCAGCAATTCTCCCTCTCGATACGAATCCGTCGCGAGACCCACCAAACCGCTGGGTGATAGAAAAGCAGGATCTCCACCAGTGTCTGGAGCAAGTTCACGAGGTAATCAAGGCGCCGGATGTGGGCCAGCTCGTGAATCAGGATTGCCTCGAGCTGGGTAGGCGAGAGTCCGGCAAGCGCTGCCGTAGGCAGGAGTATCACCGGCTTCAGCCACCCGATAACTGTGGGAATCGTCGCCAGGCTCGACTCCAGGATCTGGACCCTCTGCTTGATGCCGAGTTGCCGGGCAAGACGGCTGAGGAGGCTGCGCCACTCTTGACTTGTCGGTTGAACCTTCCGCCTGCAAAGTCTCCGGGCGTAGACCCATCCTCCGGCCAGACGCAGGGACAGGCAAAGGACGCCCATGCACCAGAACAGGACCAACCAGGGTCGGGAACCTGCGAGGATTTCATAGGCCCGGTCCTGCTACTCCATCCAGGAGGCACCCCAAGAAGGCGCTGCAGCTGGCACGTGGTCAGATACCAACAGTGGAGGCTGTGGGGGGGCTGCCGCAATCTGGACCGCAGCGAGATCCCATTCGACCGAAGTCGATGGATAGAGAATGCAGAAGGTCGAAACAGGAAGGAGCAGCATGGTCAACAAGACGGCACAGCTCAGCCCGTAGCGAACCGTGGACCTCGCCCCTTGGAGTAGGTGCGAACCAATCGCCAGAAGGACGGCGACCACAGTACCTTGCCAGGCAAAGTGGATCAGGGTCCATCCCAGAGCCTGCGAAACAGGTAATGAAAGCAGTGATTCAAGAGTGCTCATTCTGGCCTCCCTCAAGCTCGTCCAGCAGCTTTCGAATCTCCCTCAGCTCCTCAGGCGAAGCTTTGTGTGTCGAGAGGGCGTGAGCTGCCAGCCTGCCCGCCGAACCCTCAAAAGCGCGCACTAGCAGATCCCCTACCAATCGTCGTTGGGTTTCTTCCTTGGGTAGGCTGGGTCGATAAACATGGGATTTCTGACTCTCGTCCCTTTGAACCAGACCCTTCTCGGTCATGATTTGAAGAAACTTCAGCGCCGTCGTGTAGCCGGTAGGACGACTGCGGCTGAGCTCGGTCTGGACCTCCCGCACGGTGCTGGGACCTCGCCGCCAGAGCACACCGAGAATCTCGAGCTCCGCGGGCGTCGGTCGGGGGATTTCAGGCGTCTTCATTGCTTTTTCCTCTCATGAAGTCCAGTCTAGACGAAGATCTTCGTATTTGTCAAACGAAAGTCTTCGTGGTCTCTGAAACAACGTCCGGTTTTCGTCGATCTGGTGTCGCGTAGCTAGTCCGATTCCTCTCAGTCTGTCAGTCCGAGGAATCTCCGGGCGGTTTCCGCATACACTCTGACCACGGGTACCAAACTTTCCTTCTCGACGTGCTCCCCTGCCATGTGGTGATCTCCTCCCTTGGGGCCAAAAACGACGGTAGGGATCCCTCCTTCGGCAACGAAAACATTGGCGTCCGTGACTCCACTGTGACCAGAGAAGTGGGGACTCCGGCCGATGATCTCTTCATAGACCCGGCTGAAGAGCGGTAGAACCGGAGTTGATTGATCCAGAGAATAGGGATCATATGAGGGAGGCTGAGTGGTGACCTCAACGCTTGATTGGAGCCCCAACGATTGGACCAGCTCTTCCATGTCTCGAACTGCGGTCTGCTTGGTCTCGCCTGGCACGGTTAGACGAGTAATCGTCAACTGACACTCTTCCGGAACCACGATTGCGTATTGTTTATACCCTCCATCGATTTTGAGAGTACACACGGTCCCTTTTCCGACGTCGTCATGCTCACCCAGGGGAAGTCGATTCAGCGATGACACAATCCGCGCAGCATCATCAATAGCGTTGATACCTCGATGGGGTCTGAAAGCGTGCGCTGCTCGACCACGAATCACCAGCCGATAAAGCAGCTTCCCGGTGCCGGCGATGGGGAGATAGTCGTTGCGTGAGTCGCCGAAGAAGTGCTCCGCATGGAGCATCGCATCGCACTTTCCATATCCGGTCTTCAACAGAGCTCTGGCCCCCATGCTGGATCCTTCCTGATCCACGGTGGCGGCCAGGCCCAAGCGCCCGGAGGCATGAGGATCTCCCTTTCGACTGAGGGGGTAGGCGTCCAACAAGGCCTTGAAGGCCGTCAGCTGACAGGCCAATCCTGCCTTCATGTTCACGATCCCAAGACCGTATAGTCGGCCGTCTCTCTCTGTCATCTCGAAGGGATCCGTCTGCCAGTCTGAGGCAGCATCGACCGTATCTGAGTGCCCCGAGAAGACGAGGAAACGATCCCTCGTCCCCAATGGGATCGTGGCACAGACGTTGGGCCGGCGCGGGGCGACCTCGTCCCATTCGGGATCGACTCCCATCTTCTCGAGCTCCTTTGCAATGTAGGCCGCGATCGCTTCCTCTTCAGGAAGTACCGACCGGATCCGGACCAGGTTGCTCAGTGTTGAAAAAAGGTAATCGGTATCGATTGGAACGGAGTCGGCCATTTCATCCACCAACCTCTCACGCAGTGGGTCTCATTGCTCGGACAAACTGTTCGGAATAGCATAGCAGCCTATTGGAAGAGGGGACGTTCACAGCCTCGCTTACGCTGATCTGTCCCCTGATTACCAAAGGAGCGCCATGAAGGTCCTGACGGTCATACCGACACAGGAAGAGCTGGATCAATTCGTGCGTGCCTTGCTTGAGCAAGGACATCGATCCGAGCCAGTCGAGACAGAAAGACTCTCCATTCTGTCCTTCCCTGCCCTATCGCTCACGGTGGCAGCTGGTGGGTTCGGAAAGGCGCAATTCGCCGTCCAAACACAGTACCTGATCGATCAAGAACCCTGGGAACTGGTCATCTGCGGAGGAGCGGCTGGTGCTCTCGTGGACGAACTAGCGATCGGAGACGTTGTGGTCGCCACCGAGACCGTCGAACATGATATCCGGAACAAATTCGGACCTCCCGAGCTGCCGCGCTTTCGGACCGCACATACGGTGCTGGAACGGTGTCAACGGGCCCTGACGCCCTTTGCCTTTCAGGTGCACTATAGCTCGATCGCGAGTGGCGATGAAGATGTGGTGACCTCCGAAAGACGAGCAGAGATTCAGGCACGAACCGGAGCATCGGTGGTTGCTTGGGAAGGGGCCGGTGGGGCACGGGCCTGCTGTTTTGCCGGGGTGTCGTTTGTCGAGATTCGTGGGGTGACAGACAACGCCAACAGCACTGCGGCCGCGGATTACGAGATTAATCTCAAAGCAGCAATGGAAAACGTAGCCCAGGTCGTGACCTCTTTGGCTCTTTGCTAGAGGAAGGGCCAGCTCAACCCTAGCTTTCGCCTTTGAGGTACGAAAATCGAAGGCGTCTCTTGGTCCGGAAATCGACTGACTTTACATTTGTCAGGACTGGACTGGACTGGCCGTCTCAGCACGGCCTATCAGACTTCTAACCCAACTGAACGCATCAGCTCGAGTGCGTTGCCGCGTTCAACCACGCCGGACCGCAGTTTGTAGTCGAAATAGATTCGTCCCTCATCCAGCCGATCTGTGAAATGAGCGTTATCTGCACCCTGACCCAAGTCGGTAGCGATCTGGGTCAACGCCAGATCGTGGGTGGTCACCAGTCCTACTGCCCCGGCACCGATGAGCTCCTTGACCACTGCGGCGGCACCGATCCGGCGATCGTGGGAGTTGGTTCCGTGTAGGATCTCGTCGAGGAGGAAGAAGACCGGCACCTCGCCGCCGGAAGCGCCGATAATGGCTCGCAGACGCCTCAACTCCGCGTAGAAATGAGATACGCCCTGCCGCAGCGAATCCACGATTCGCATCGCCGTGCCCACAACCATCGGGGAAACGCGCAACTGCTGGGCCCGCACGGGAGCTCCGGCCAGGGCCAGGACGACGTTGACACCGATCGTACGAAGCAGCGTGCTCTTGCCCGACATGTTCGATCCACTGATCAACAGGAGTCGCAAGTCTCGTCCAATAGACAAATCGTTAGAGACACTCTCCGATCGAGGAATCAAGGGATGGGCGAGCTCCTTGGCCTCAAAGCAGGGACCGTCCTCGATAATTTCCGGAAACGGATCCTCCGGATGTTCGTAGGCGTACCCGGACAAGGCCGACAGTGCCTCCATTTCCCCCAGTGCCTCGAGCCAATCCGCTACCTCAGGGCCAAACCGTAGGCGCCAGCGCTCGAAGGCGAGAGTCAGCTGGGTGCCGGGCAGCAGCAGCCCCGCAATCGCTCGGAAGAACGGGTTCTTTCTGGACTGATCCGTCTGGACCAGCCGCACCAATCGGGCGATGGTTTTCGAAGGGACAGCCGTGGTATCCAACCTGGCCCGTAGATCGCGCCACAAAGGCGCCTCAAACTCCTCTCCCTCAACTCGAGCAAAAATATGAACCAACGCCTCCAGATCCTGGACCAGGGGATCCAGGTGGAGCCGAACACGACGCCCCGAGCTCAGATACAAGCCCACGAGACAAGCCGAAAGCATACTCGACATGAACAAGGGGAGGGCACCGCCGAAAAAGCTGTCACGACCTGATTCCGGTCCACTGAAGAAGTCGATCAGGTGCGAGGACCAATAGGAAAGGGCAGCCAGGTTCGCCAACGCGAGAACAGCGGCCATCAAGGCGGGCCATCGGGTGTTCGCGTTCCCGCGCTTGGCGGCCCAGGCTCTGAACCCGTCGAAGTCTATCGACTCGTCGATCTTGCCCCCGAGGATTGCGAGATCTTCGCGGAGGTCCAGGCAACTCCGCAATTCCTCGACCACCATCTGCCGTCGACGAATCTCCTGGGGACCAGCCGCCGA
Organism: Acidobacteriota bacterium; assembly: GCA_965219005.1. Taxonomy (GTDB): domain Bacteria; phylum Acidobacteriota; class UBA6911; order RPQK01; family JAJDTT01; genus CAUZIZ01. Next base: position 4,062,035 of record CBDCMS010000004.1, read on the forward strand.
GCACAACCAGCGCGCCAGCGTGCGCTGGCCCTCGCCGGTGGGCGAAATTGCGAGGAGCTGGAACAGCGAGCCTGAGCCGAACAGATCCAGGTCCGAGGAATAGAGGTGATCGGCGTCGGCGAAGCGCTCACCCGTGGGACCCTGGCCGGCCCAAGCGTCGGCGATCCGAGCCAGGCCTGCCCGATAGAACACCGCGGCCACTTCGGCACGCTTCCTACGCCGCTCGACCCGCTCGTGGAGGACCGCAGCAATCAGGAATGCGACAATCGACAGCAGAAACCACAGCCCGCTCCAGGAGGGCTCGGCTACGGCCATCCAAGCTGCGATTGCAGCGCCCACCCCGAGGCCGAATCGCAGCCAACTAAAACGCCTGGAGACGGAAGACAGCCGGAAGGCCAGACTTCTACGAGCCTCCAGTAGCTGCTGGTATTCAGCGCGCGGGTCAGCATCTACTGGGGACATGCTGTCACTGTTACTGTCAAAACGTTGGATGTCAATAGATGTGCCGATCGCCGGAAAACACTCTTCGATGTTGAGAGGAACCGGCTCCTCTACTACTCTAGACGGGTGTCCTTCAGGGATCCGGGTCGTCTTGGGCCAGCTGGACAGCAAGGGAGTATGACTCCAGACCTTCACATCGTCGAGAAGAGCGAGGCACGCGAGATGAAGCTCCGCCATGTTTCGCAGGGGGATATTCCGCTGCTCGCCGAAATGAATTGTCAGCTGATCCAGGATGAGCAGGCACAGAATCCAATGTCTCTTGCTGAACTCCAGCAACGGATGAGCAACTGGCTTGTCTCCGAATATCGCGCTGTCATCTTCGAGGTCGCTTCCAATCCAGTCGCCTACGCCGTTTACCGGCCCTCCGAGGACGGACTCTATCTACGTCAGTTTTTCGTCATCCGAAAACACCGAAGGCAGGGACTCGGTCGTCAGGCAATTGAGCTATTCCGCGGGCAGGTCGTCCCGGCCGGCGCGACGCTCACGCTTGAAGTCCTCGTCCATAACGAAGCGGGTCTCGGCTTCTGGCGCGCCCTCGGTTTCAGCGAGCACGCTCTCTCCTTTCGGGTGCAGTCGTAGTCGGCTGCAGCCCCCTGTCGGCACTCACGCCTTCCTGGCGTGGAGCGCCATGGCAGGCAAGTGCAGAGAAAGAGTCTTGCCATTCCACTGGAGGTCACACTGGCTCCTCGCAGGTTCAGTCATGGTGAGCAATGGACCTATCAATGGCCCGTGGATGGTCAGAGACCAACGGATTCGGACCGTGTATCTCCTGGCGGCAGCGAGCGCGAAACCTGCTTGACTCAACAGAGTTCGATACTCCCGCTCAGTGTAGAAACGCACATGACCGCTGACTTTAGCCTCTGAGGCGGTAAAGACGCGATTGATCTCCCTGTCGAAAGCACCTTCGAAGGGAACGGGGTCCATGATCAGATACGTTCCATCAGGTTCGAGGACCCTTCTCACTTCGTGGAGATGGTCTAGTACCTGAGGGAAATGGTGAAATGAATAGCGGCACACCGCCAACGAGAAGGCGTTCTCTCTGAAAGGCAGTAGCTCCGCATCGGCAACCTGAAAGCTAGCGCCTGTAAGTCTTCTGGACGCCACACACAGAATCTTGTCCGAAAAGTCCATGCCCACGACACGGGAATCGGGAAAGATGTTCAACACCTGTTTGACGACGAAACCAGTACCGGTACTGATGTCGAGCACTCTTGCTGCACTGGGCAAATCGATTCCCTGCAAACTGAGAACGAGATCGCTGGACTTCTGTCCGGGATCCGGAACCACGTCGCCATAGGACTCGAGCTCTCGCTCAAAGAAGCTCTTGGGCAGAGATTTGCGAATCGGTGTATCCATCGGATCAGTATGAACTCAGCTTCTTCTGTCCCGGAGCACCCGCCGAAGAGTAAGTAGAGCCGAAACCTGAAAAGCAAATGATCACAGCAAAGGATACTCGCAAAACCCACCACTCTGATTCCAGATCTGTTTCGCGGTGCCAGATGTCAGTCAGCGCAAGGTGGCTAGCCAGCGACAACGATTGGCTACTGCCCCCTGGCTCAGAACTTATGGGGAGCTGCACTAGTGCTCGGAACCGAGCGGGGTAGGCGAACCGCTGAACCGAAACAGATGAACCTGCCACTTCGAAAGGGGACTCTGTCCCGTTTGCTCAAAATGTGCCAGCGCAGCGCGGGCGTTCATGACCTTCTCATCCTGGACGACAGGATCCTGAAAGACATACTCTAGGCCACCTTTCCGCTCTTCTTCAGCATACGAATACAAACATCTAAGGAGGTACGCTCGGTCTAGATCGAAAGGTACCCACTCCGTGCTCTCGAGGACACCTTTGTAGACAAACCCTGGAATCTCCCGAGAGAGCCCTTGCACTCTTCGCAGCCCGTACTGAGAAGATACGCTGAGAAAAACCACCCCGTTTTTCACCAAGAATCTCTGGCCTCCTCGAAGAACTTCCCTTCGGTATCCCAAGCCATCATCTCCCTCGCTCGCATCAGGATTGGCCACAATGAAGTCGACCTTGCCCTCAAAACAATGCAGCTTCGCTGAGTCAGCCTTGTCGAACGGGGCATAGGAATCCGAGAGCAAGATTTCAACTTTGCCCTCCAAACCGTTCCTGGACACATTCTCGCGGGCGACTCCCACATTCGCTTCGAGGATTTCCAGACCGACTACCCTCTCAACCTCTCCAATGCGGGCTGCCGCGATAGCCAGGCACCCTGTCCCTGGGCCCCAGTCGATACCCGCTCCCCTGAGAAGATCTTGATGCCGACCGATGCTCCTGAGTGCGAGCATACTCGCCGGAGTGAGTGAGAAGGTCCCGGTTGGATGCAGAATCTCGATCTGTCCCAGACCGTGGGTTTCCTCGGCGTCGAGAAGGGTCTTCTTAGTTCCCATCTTGGCTCCGAGTCGCAGACTTGTCGGGAATGAGCCTTTGTAGAAGCCCTGATTGTGATGGGTAGTTCCGGTGAGACATGGATCGCCCGGGTCTCAGACCCATCCTGGTGTAGAATCGCACCAACTCCGGGTCACACACAATGTCGATCGCGTACAGAGGGCCGAGCCGCTGCAGCATTCGTCGAACCAACTGGGATCCGATCCCACGGCGCCGATACCCTTTTTTCACCTCAAGTAGCGGAACATACGCGGATAGGATTCCATCAGACAAGACATTGGTGAACCCCACGACCTGGTCAGAGTCGGCAGTGATGGCGAGCTCCACCGCAAAGCTACGATGCAGAATTTCCAAGTGCGTTGCGGTTGAAGAAGGATTTGGCCACCCTTCGAAAAAGCCTTCCAATTGGAAAGCTGAGATCCCTTCAAGGAGATCTGTGTAGCGGACCTTCTGAGCATTCACGTCATTCACGAGCCACACGCAACAGGAGTCACCGCCGAACTCGCTGTAACTGCTTCACCATCGAGTCGGTGGCTCCAGAGGGTCGGTTCCCTTTAATCTAGGCGTAGTCTTGATGAGGGGTCAATGACGCCTACTTCTCCTATAATCATACCCTTCATGCCACCCTTGTAACTCCAGGCCGGCAGAGTTGACCTCTTCTGTCCACCTCTAGACTATCCCCTCTCACCTCGAGGTGAGTCCGCTGAACAGGAGAATTCCCTCGACAAATGACCGGCTCTCTCGAAGGACTCGCGACCGGTCTGGATGTCGGGCACCGACAAGCTCTGTGTCTATTTCAACAAGGCCTGGCACGAGTTTCGTGGCCGGACACACGAGCAGGAAAAGGGCAATGGTTGGACCGAGGGTGTTCATCCAGACGATCTGGAACGTTGCTTAGAGACCTATTCCGGGGCGTTTGATAGGCGTGAGGAATTCCGTATGGAATATCGCCTCAAGCGGCGCGACGGAGAGTATCGTTGGGTTCTGGATTCCGGGGTGCCAAGATTCCAGTCTGAAGGGAGCTTTACAGGCTACGTTGGCTCCTGTATCGACTTCACCGAATTCAAACAGGCGGAGCAGGCACAGCAAGAGGTGCACGATGAATTGGATCGACGGGTTCGAGAGCGAACCGAGGAGCTGGAAAATGCTCGTACTGCCCTACAAGCCGAGGTTCACGAGCGCCGGCGGGCCGAGGAGAATCTGCGAGCGAGTGAAGCTGACCACTTAGCTGTGCTCACCGCGATACCGGATTTGATCCTCAGGGTAGACCGTCATGGGCGTTTCCTAGACTTCGTACTTGCCGAGAACTTTCCACTCCCTCTACCAAGGGATTTCGTAGGCAAGACCCTGTTCGACTGGCTGCCGGCCAGCGTGGCGCACCCGGGCATGGAGTGTCTAGAACGAGCTTTGCAGTCTCACGAATCAGAGACCTTTGAGTGCAAACTGGACGTGCATGGAAGCCCTTTTCACTACGAGGCCCGGCATGATTCTAATTGTTGACGACGAAGAAATCGTTCGGCATGTAACCAAGATGATGCTCGAGAAGGTTGGGTTCACTGTCCTGATGGCCCAGGACGGGCGCGAAGCACTCGAGGTCTTTCACCGCTATGCGGACGAGATAGTGCTAGTGCTGCTGGACCTTACAATGCCCCACCTGGATGGGGAAGAGACGTTTCGGGAACTGCTTCACATCCGTCCGGATGTGAAGACGATTCTATCGAGCGGCTACAACGAACAGGTCCTCACCGACCGTTTTGCCGGTAAGGGCCTGGCGGCTTTCATCCAGAAGCCGTACAGCCCCAACCAGCTGACAGAACGAGTGCGTCAAGCGCTCGAGTGGAGCCCAGGCAGCGAGCTCACCTGAGCCATTGAGGGTGGGTGGATTGAATCTGGGAGCTAATCGAGTCATCGCTGCTGAACTTCGGCTCCCTTGATTCGACTAGCATACAAGGGGGAGTGAGTATCGAGCGCGGTTCTGGGAACCGGTATCTTGCAATAGCTCGCACACGAATCAAACGAGTTGACAGCGATGCTTCCAATCACCAGCAGGCGAGAGCGAAGAGGTTCCCGGGGGACTCAGGATCTCGATCTTACCCAGTCCGTGCGTTTCTTCGGCGTCAAGAGGTCCTCTCAGATGGCATCTCGTCTCCTGTTCGGACACTTGTTATTTCACAACAGATTGACCTCCACCTGTCTGACTGTCGTAGGAGGCCTCCTCCTGTTTTTTCTTCTAGCATGTGGACCCAAGAAGGTTGCGGTCACCAACTCGGACCAGAGCATCCAGGGAGTACACCGTCCCGGACGCCTTGAACCCACAAAGGGCCCTCGATTCGAGCCGCATCTCTTCGGCTCGATCGAGTTCAGGATCTGGACCTGGATCGAGCAAGAAAAGGCGAAGTGGCGGTCTCCCTCAGGAATGCCCTGGCTCGCTCTGGCGATGAGACAGCTGCCTCCCTGCTCAACATGATCACGAGAGCCAACTCGTTCGAGGCATTCGACACCAGTGTGTTTCGACAGTCAATGGAGGATCTCTGGGACCGACTGATCGATCCAAGTGCTTCACGGTTGGAATGAATGCCAACACTCGGGTGGCTAGACCCACACTCGGGTGGCCAGAAAGGATAGGGGAGTCCCTAGCCAGTGCACTGACTCTTTCTGAACGTCCAGGAGCATATCTGCCTCCCCCTGCAACTAATGAGTCCGTAGGGCATCCTCCCCTTTTGTAAGAGTGATTCACTCTTGCCTCCCAGGCTCGTGAGCCCGTCCTGCTGTGGCGGGCTCACTGGCCTTTCACCCGGCGCAATCTGGCGACATCCCTTCGACTCACGAGGAACGCTTCTTGAACCGCGGACTCTTCCCGAGGCAGCAGAGGAAGGGTAAGCGGGGAATAACATCTTGACCAAAGAGCTGTCATGCGCTTCGAATGGTCAAGCACGCGAACAATACAAGACGGTTCGACTCCCATCGTGGTCGACTACGACTCCCGAAAGGAGAATTTGGTCTGAGTCCGTTGAAACGAGAATCTCTCTGGAATGATATTCGCCGTGGCGATCGAGGACGACCCCGCGACTACACCAGCGGCAGCATCGGCCGTGCCATTACCCTGCTGGCCGTCCCGATGGTGTTGGAAATGTCCATGGTGGGGGCCTTCGAGGTCTTTGACACCTTTTTTGTAGCAAAACTGGGACCGGAGGCGGTGGCAGCGGTCGGCATCACTAGCGTTCTGCTGTCTCTCGTCTTCGCCGTCGGCTTTGGACTCGGGATGGCAGCAACCGCGATGGTTGCCCGTCGAATTGGCCAGAAGGACACCGAGGGCGCTGCCGTTGCCGCGAGCCAATCAATCCTCCTGGGAATCATCGTATCCATTCCGATCGCCGTTATCGGCGGACTCTTCTCGGAGGAACTTCTCTCAGCCCTGGGCGCCTCGCCAGGCGTTGTCAGAGTTGGAGCCACCTATTGTGCCATCAACCTGGCCAGCAGCTGTGTCGTGATCCAGTTCCTGTTGAACGGCGCCATCTTCCGTGGCGCTAGGGATGCAGTGGTCGCGATGCGCACGCTCTGGCTGGCAAACGCCCTGAACATCGTTTTGGATCCGCTGCTCATCTTTGGTTTGGGGCCCGTTCCAGGCCTGGGTCTGACGGGAGCAGCAATTGCCACTGCCCTGGCACGTGGAATCGGACTCCTACTTCAGGTCCGGGTTCTCCACAACGGTTCGGGCCGGCTCCACATCAAGGTCAGCCATCTGGTGCCGAACACCGGCGTGATTCGTCGCCTCGTCCGGATTGGACTTCCCGGAGTCTTGCAGCGAGTCATCTCGACCTCCGCGTGGCTGGGTTTGATCCGGATCATTGCCGTCTTCGGAAGCTCCGCTCTCGCCGGCTACACGATCGCCCTGCGCATTACGATACTCGTATTGCTTCCCTCCTGGGGCATGGCAAGTGCTGCGGCCACCCTGGTTGGCCAGAATCTGGGCGCCAAGAAGCCTGATCGCGCGGAACGATCAGTCTGGTTCGCAGGATACAGCAATTCGGTCTTTCTGGGCCTGCTCGCGATCGTCTTCATATCCTGGTCGGAACCCGTGATTGGGATCTTTACATCAGAGCCCGACGTGATTGCCGTGGGCGCCGCCCATCTTCGCTACGTCAGTTGTAGCTATCCTTTTTTTGCTTTCGGAATGGTTCTTCTCCAGGCTTTCAACGGAGCTGGGGACACCTGGACGCCCACCTGGATCAACTTCATCAGCAACTGGTTGCTTCAGGTACCCTTGGCCTATCTGCTTTCCATCTACTTCGACATAGGTATCGGTGGATGTTTTATCGCGATCGCCATAACCTACGTCACCTCATCTCTGGTTTCAGTCGTCGCCTTCCGCCGCGGGAAATGGAGGGGGCAAGAGATCTAGGCTAATTGAGTAGCCATCGGCATGCCGGGAATTCGGAGAGGGTAAGACACGAATGATCAGTCCTCGATCCGTCACCTTCGCAGGCTTCGTCTTCGTCCTGGTGGCTTATGTTGTGACCCTGGGTCAGGCTGTATTTCTGAGTCAGAAATTCTACGGGCATCAGTCACCACACGCCATCAGTCTGCTTTTCGCGCGCTACCTGATCGCCCTCTTCGGATTGATTCCGCTGGGTATCTGCCTCTACCGGTTTCGCCGCAAGCGCGTCGGCATGATCCCCGACTTCACCTCATGGAAGCCTGTTCGGATCTTCCTCTACTCCATTTTCCTAGCGATTGTGACAAGCTCGCTGGTCGCAAGCTCCGGCCTGTTGGGGAGCAGCCGCTTTCTCCTGGAACAGTCTTTCATTGGCATTCTCCTCCTGACTCTCGGCCTCTGGACCCTAGGGCTGCAAATCGATCCTGCACTACTGCCAAGTGGACTGCGAAGGGCCTTCGGAACGGTTGATATCGTTCTCGCCAATCTACTCTTGGGTCTCGTCGTTGCGGAAGCTGCGCTGAGCGTCGCCTCCAGATACTCCACCTCGCCGCTGTTCTTGGACACCCCCTCTATCGCGGCCAATCTGGAGAAGGCGCGCCCCCGACCACACCAGCGTTATTTCGGGTTCTCGCTTAATAGCGGTGGCTACCACGACACAGAATTCACCGCAGCAGGACCGGAGGACTACGTCGTGTCGATGCTGGCGGATTCTTTCGGACTCGGCGTCGTTCCATACGAATACAACTTCGCCACCATTGCGGAGAAGCGGCTGCGGCAGGCCCTCGCGGGCCGATTCAAGCGAGTTGAAATCCACAACCACGGTCTGCCTGCCATCGGAATGCAAGAGTACGCCCACTTGATCAGGACAGAAGTGTTGGACCTCAATCCCTCTTGCGTTGCCCTGTGCGTGTACGTGGGAAACGACATTAGCGGGAGCGAGAGACGGAAAACGAAGCGGTACAAGCTACAAAACTGGTGGGTGTGGATCGTCGGTAGCCGAGTCCTGACCGTACTCTGGGAGCCGGATGAGGGAGCGTCCCTGGGTAAGATCGGTGAGCCCGTGCCCGCAGAGGAACTGGCACTTGACTATATCCATGATCCCACCAAAGAGCCCCCCAGCTTGTCCGAAGAGACCTTCCTCAGGATCGAGGGAGAGCATCTGGAATCATTAGCCCCAAGCAACGGTGCCGAGGAGCGGTATCAGGACTTTTTTCATTCTCTTGAGACGATTCACAATCTAGTAGGTGACAAGCTGGTGGTTATTCTGATCCCCGATGAGTTCCAGGTGAGCGATGCGCTCTACGAAAAGCTGATATCGAAGAACAAAGACTTGGTAAAGTTTGATCGGCAGTCACCCCAGCAACGGGTCCGGGCTTACGGCAACAAGAACGGTATCCCGGTGCTGGATCTCATGCCCGCCCTACTCGAAGCTGAGAAAGGCGGTCGCACCTACCACCTCCGTGACACTCATTGGAACGCCCACGGCAATCGAATCGCAGGCGAACAGGTGGCTGCCTTTCTGTTGCAACGCCTGTCGGTGAGGAAGGACGAACCCAGCGAGAAATGATCGCTCATTCCCGCGACACGCTTGGCCGAACTATTCAGACCTTTGGTCAGTGTTCAATCTGGCAAACAACCGGGGACGCTTGCTTCGCTACATCGATTCCGAGATAGACTTCACCTGGCCTCGGAGCTTTCGCTGTTGTCGGTGAAGGAATACGAGAAAGAGGAAGAGGAGCAAGAAAATGGCGATGTAGCCTGCTACCGCGTACGCTGTCGTATCGGGAGGCTGGTCCAGCATTGGCGCTTGGATAAGCATTATCACTCTCCAATCGGCAGCCGAAAGGTTCATCGCAAATGTTACCCCAGGGGCGAATCGACTCTCAAGGCGTTTTGATCGCGCTCCTTCTTAGTGGGGGCCCCAGGGATGCTGGCTCCATTCAAGAACGAAACTTTTCGGGGTTAACAGAGATCTTGCTGTTGTCCGGCTCTCTCCTCGGAACTCGGGCTCATCTTGCAGACAGGTCAAGTCGTTCGCGGCTCTGTTGGCTGCAGCTGTTTCCGGTACTGTTCACTGATCACTCCATCACTGCTCACTATTCAAGTTTCAGCTTCGTATCGTATTTCAGCGATAGGTTCGAGCAATTCTTTCATGCTCCTGGACAACGCAGGCGAAGACCAATCGATTGCTTAAGAGTACCAATCATCCTGGTCTTCCTAAATCGCTCGGACAGCAAGGAGATCAGCGAAGCATCTAGGAAATCGATCCGAGATCGAAGTTGTTCTAGTTCCAGCATGAGCTGTTCAATGCGCCTAACGCTTGGCCTATCAGCTCCAGGCTGAACCAAAGATCATAGGTTTGGCTCGATCGCTTCAGCGGCCTCCTCGGTGGTTCTCACCGGGACGATCTCGAACTCGACCAGATCATCCCAACTGTCCGTCCATCCCTTGAAAATCGCTTCGTCCTTGGCCTCCATGACCTGAGCACCGCTGAAAATTCAGGTCGACCCAGCTCGAGATGTAGCGCACACCCTCTGGAGGCATTCTGCCAAGGTCACGCAGGCGACGGTACACCTCGACGGCCTTTCCCGGGCGAAAATGCTCGATCACCATGAATAGCATCACTCAAGCTCTCTGATCGCTGAACGGGGGCTGGCCCTTGGATCCCGCGCTTTGGACTTCCGATATACGGCCCTGAACCGGTACACCGGGGGGACTTCGTGGTCCCAATAATCTTCGAAGGTCTCTTGCTCCAGGTTGAGTCGGGTAAGCTCAACAAGTTCCTCTTTCGTCAGAGGCCAGGGCATCTCCCCTTCCGCTTCTTTCTCCTCCCTCCCCCTGGTTATTACCAGCAGCTGGCCCTGCCAAGCGACAAGATCGACGATCGCCTGCATGGCCTGTGGCCGGATTGTGGGTGGTAATACCTGGAGCGTATAGATCTCAACTGCAAGGTCGAATCGACAGAGCCAGCCTGCAGGCAGTTTGAGCAAGTCAATCGTCCGATAGTCTACACGGGACCCCGGGAACCTTTTCTTGCACCACCGAATCGCTGCGGGAGAAACATCAAAAGCGGTTACGTTGAAGCCTTCGTCGGAAAGAAACTCGGCATCATCGCCAAGACCGCAACCCACCACAATCGCCCTTCTATTCCTGGGTTCAATTGAGCTAGCCTCAAGCCACCCCATCAGATTCGGGTTGGGAACGAGGTCCGCCCACGGGATCTCCTTCGCGTCATGGGATTCAGCATAGAGCGCATCGAACCAACCGGTGGGTTCTCCCTGACTCAGATAGGTACGAGCCAGCGCGCGGGCACGGGTTCTATTCACAAGGGTTCGAGTATATCAACAAGGTTGGGAAGCTAATAACCAGCGCAGATGCTAGCCCCCCGTTTGGGATGTGGTAGTTGACTGCGTCAGGCTTCTCGTGCGGCGGGCACGGCTGCCCGGTCCAGGAGTTACCACTAGAGTGCGCTCTTTTTGTTATCCTGGTTGAGCCAATCATTAGTACCTCAACAGGATGAAGCCATGAATTTAACCGATGTTCTGAAGCAGGAAGCCGGCCACATGTACGTTGTCACCGAGAAGCTGTTCCAGCTTGTCGATGAGGACAAAATGGACTGGAAGCCATCGACTGGGAGCAACTGGATGACGGTGGGACAGCTTGTCTTGCACTGTACCAACGCCTGTGGCAGCACCATCAAAGGATTCATCACCGGCGATTGGGGCCTGCCCGACGGCATGTCGTTCGAGGACTTGCCACCGGAACAAATGCTGCAACCGGCGGGAAATCTGCCCAGCGTGGACAGTATCGAGCAAGCCCTGGAGCTCTTGGCAAAGGACCAGCAGGCGGCGTCCCACTACCTGGACGAAGCTGGCGAGGAAAATCTGCTTTCTCAGAAGCTTGTCGCACCGTGGGGAGGTCCCGAGCTCACCTTGTTTCAGCACTTGTACCAAATGATTGGACACCTCGGGCAACATAAGGGCCAGCTCTTTTACTACCTCAAGCTGCAAGGGAAAGACGTCAATACCTCAGACCTCTGGGGCGCTTAACAGGAGACCGATGGTCCTGGGCCTTCTGAGAGAGGGAGTCCGAGGGCAGACTGGCTCCTCTTAGGTCATACCGTCTATGCCTTGCCTTGGGCAACGATCTTCACAAACTCCGTGACGAGCGGATGTGGGGCCGACGGGGTCGACCTGCATTGTGGCACGAACAGTGTCCCTATATAGAAGGGGTGATCTGACAACTCGAGGACACGACCGTCGCCTTCGCTATCCGAACCAACCACGCGTAGAGTGTTCGACGTCAAATCCTCTATGTACTTCGGGTTGACGCCAAAATTGCAATAGTATCGTTCTACCGCGGTCCGCGCTCCGTAGATACTCGCAACCCGCGAACCCTCAGCAAACTCAAGTTTCATTTCCCGCCCCGCTAGCGAGCACTCCAATTCAGCAATGAGGAGATTGGAGGCGTAAGGATCGTACTCAGCATGTTCAGCGTCGGCGAAGTTCAACACATTGCGAGCATACTCGATCACCATGTGTTGAAACCCGCCACATGTACCGATACAAGGCACCTTGTTTACCCTCGCGTAGCGGATCGCGCACAGCGTTCTCTGCATGTTCCTGTAGGGACTGCCAGGCGCTACCCAGATCCCGGCATGGGTGTCGAACAGTTCCTCGGAGACGCAGTCCGTGGACACCCAGTGAGAGTTGATTTCGACGCCGAGACTTGCGGATGAGTGCACGATGGCGGTCTCGGTCGCCCTGTGAGGCTCGAAGTCGGCCGAGAACTCACCCAGGATTGCGATTGATCGAGATATGCGCGGTCCGGCTTTCATCTACCTCGCAGCCCTCCCTACACTAGCACCCGTTGCTCGGCCCTTGAACTCAACTACCAGCTCGGGTCCCTCGCCATAAGCCTCCCCTTGGTAGCCACCCCATTGACCAACAATTTCAAATCCGTATCCTGTGACGAGCTGTTCAAACTCATTCGGGTAGTAGCAGCGCATGCAGATGCCGAGGACCGTCTCGTCAATCATCTCATCGCCGTCATACTCTCGGAAGATCAAGTCCGGATAAATCACCATCCTCTCTCGATCCATTGAGCGCCGGTGTTCGTAGAAGCGCGCCCGATTCCCTTGCATCGGGACCTCACACCAGAAGGTCTCCGTGGGTTGGCACCATTCGCGACGCAATGTCTCCTTGTCTGACGTGGGCTTGAAAACGTTCAGGATACAACGGCCTCCTGGTTTGAGATGACGGTCGATCGTTCGGAAAAGACCGCCTACTTCTTCGTCTGTGTCAAGGCTCTGAAGCACCCGAAAAGGAGCCGTGATGAGGTCAAATCTCTGACCCATCTCGAGACTTGTGATGTCTCCCAACTGCAGCTTCGCCCGGGAAACCGGGATGCCGACTTCGGACAGCTTCCGTTGACAGATCGCAAGCATAGCTCCAGAGGAGTCCACGCCCTGGATGTAACCACAGCAAGCGGAAAGTGGCACTAGAACTCGACCGGTTCCGCATCCGAGTTCCAGAACAGAGGTTTCGGATGAGAGAACACGCTCTCGATAAAACATCAGGTCATCTGGCGCGTTGGGAATAAAGTCATAGTACCGCGCCGCTCGAGCACGAGGATCTTTTTGTGGTTGCATACGCCTTCCGCTCGGTCTTTGCCCTAAGCCAGCAGAAACACACCTATCGAGGGGCGTTACTGATCTGAAATCTTCACTCGGCTTGGGGCTTGATGACGTAGCTTTGGTCTCCAGGCCGAAGTCTTATTCATTGGAGCCTTTGGCTTGACGGACGGCGGCCTGGAGACCACCGCTACGACCCGGATCCGAAGTGTCTTCCAGAATCTCTCGGCTATAATCTGGGACTAGATCCCCTCTTGCTCCCCTGGGAAACTCCCTGACTGCACCTCTTGCAGGTACTGTCGAGCCGCACCCTTTATAGCCTCGCCCACTTGCACGAAGCGCCGCGCGTGCTTGGGAACGAAGTCTGAGAAGAGTCCCATCATGTCGTGGAATACCTGGACCTGTCCATCACATTCTGGCCCGGAGCCGATTCCGATCGTAGCCACGCCGAGCCTGTCCGTTATGCTGGCGGCAAGGCTGGCCGGCACAAGCTCCAACACCAGCGCCCAGACGCCCGCCTCTTCCAGCGCCAGAGCATCGGAGATGATGCCTTGGGCGGCCTCCGGAGTCTTGCCCTGGACCTTGTATCCACCCAGCTGATGGACAGACTGAGGAGTGAGTCCCAGATGACCCACTACGGGGATGCCTGCCGCGACAATACTCCTGATCCTCCCGAGGACGGGCCGTCCTCCCTCCAGTTTCACGGACTGCGCACCTGCCTGAACAAGCCTACCCGCATTTCTCACCGCGTCAGCAGCACCTGTCTGATAGCTCATGAAAGGGAGGTCCGCGACAATGTGGGCCACTTTGGTTCCGCGAACGACCGCTTTCAAATGATGGAGCATGTCGTCCATGGTCACGGGCAGCGTGGAGTCGTACCCAAGGACAACCTGGCCCAACGTATCACCCACCAGAATCAGGCGGATTCCAGCTGCCTCAAGAAGCTGGGCAGAGGTGTAATCATAGGCAGTGATCATTGGAATTCGTTGTCCCAGGCCCTTCATCTCTATTAGTTGCTGGATTGTTACTCTCATCTTCACCGTCGTTCGGTCGCCAGGTCCTTTCTGTAGAAGACTACTGGGTAACCATCGACCTCGCCTCTTCGAGTCGATCGATATTCACTAGCCTCGTAAAGACGTTGGGCTTTCTCCTGAATAGCCAGCGTGCTGAGATGAAGATGGCAAATCCCCATCCGCCATGCTGATTCTTCTAGCTCACAAAGTAAGGCCTTTGCTATACCCTGCCTCTGGTACTCCGGTTGTACACGCATCCGTCTGATTTCGGCGGAATCCGAAGAGAGGCGAAGCAGTCCCACCATGCCGACGATGCGGTCGTCGACTATGGCCACCAGGAAAGCGCCGTCCCGCAGATAGACCTCGTCGATTCTGTCAAGGTCGGCAAAGTAGTCACCTGGGGTCCTGACCTCGACCTCGCCATGTGAGGAAACATGCAACTCAAGAACTTCAGCCTCGTCTGCAGAAGCATAGGGTCTGATGATCATCACAGTGCCTGTGGTCGGACCTTCGCTGCCACGAAGACTCCTGCTCCAATCAGCGAGGCGCCCACAAGGCAGCGCCGCGACGAACGGCCCCAGCAGCTAGGAGGAGGAGGCGAGGTGCGAGAGGATGAGGATGCTCACTGTCTGGGAGGAAGCCAAGTCTCTCAATCGATCCATTTTTCCAGCTCCTGCTCCAACAGACCTGGTTTGTATTTCAGTCCTATTTCCAAATGGTGGTCCTGCATCCAGGAGGTGGGTTCTGGCGCCTTGTCTCGCCACTGCAATTGAGGTTTGTACACGATAAAGACATTCCAGGCCGTTTCACTGCCAGGGTAATGGAGCAGCTTTGTGTAGGTGTTAATGCCAAAACTCCAAAGATCCCAGAAATGCTCTGCCCTACGGTCTGGCATGTAGGCGGTAGCTCTGGTAGCAGCTATCTGGGAATCGCGGGGACTGATCGGTGACCAGAGCGTGAAGACCTTGATTCTGGCGTCCTTGTGGTTCTTCAGTATCGACTCTACTTCGGAAGCCCCCCGAAGACAGTTTCCTCAGGTGGGGGAGAAAATCAGGACTAACCTGGTTCGGTCCGCCGCTGCGTTGAAGGCGGCTATGAACTCCTTCCCATCGTAGGAAACCTGGGTAACCCCACGGCTCGGCCCTTGCATCATGGCAGACCGAAGGGATCCGACGTGAATCAGCAGGAGTATGCAGAGAACCAGAACCCTCTTCATCGACATTCCTCGGATCCTCTGGGTTCAGGGTGACGAATGTCCGAAAGTTATCAGCTCCCGAACCTCTGGTCAAGGGATCTCAGGCTTCCTCAGTTTTCGCATTAATCGGTGCCTTGGACGTGGGAGATTCCAACCGAAGTTTCAGGTTAGGTCCGCCCCCAGTAGCTCTGGCCCCATTCGAGAAAGACACTTAGGTTCCCTCTCCCATGATCCTCGCTAGCAACCCTGACAGAGCCGTGACCGTGAGGGAGCGGGATCCGACATCTTGATGTCGGAAATGATGCGCTCTTGGGGACGGAGAGGTGCTCTGGTTGGTGAAGTCAAAGGGGATCCGATCCGTGATCGGATCCCGCTCCCTCACGGTCACGGCTCTGTCAAATGGCGACTCTTGCATGATCTCGTCGCCGATGAAGTTTCAGCGTAGTAGAGTCCCCAGCTGCGCTGTCCCAATCGAGAATGAAACCTCAGTCGAGGAACGTAGCGGTGGTCTCCGTACCGCCGTGTTCTTTCCTTCGAGCCTTTGGCTCGAAACGGCGGCGCGGAGGCCACCGCTACTATCCCAGTATAGATCAATGGGTTGCGCCCTTTTTCCATCCCAATCTGAAAATGAAGTTCGACAAGAATCCTTAATCTGTTTGAAGGCGAGGGCGAAGGCCGTCTTGCGCAGGATTCAAGGGTTCACCAGAATACAGAACGTCGCCGCCACCAGAGATCCTTTGAAGTAGTATCCTTCACCAGCAGCGATCCGATTTTGGCTAAGATCAGGGTCAATTTCTAAAATCAGGGTCAGACCCCGAATTCTGGGGTCCGAAGGACATAGGAGCCTCCTTTCTGGCCCGCTGTCGCTGTGCCGGTGTACTCGGCTAACGCTGCGTCGACTATTGCAGCAGGAGCATCCCAGATCGGAGAGCCAATGACCAAGAGACTGAAGCGGGAGCGGTTGGTGCCCTGGGTGCTCTTCTTTCTCTGCTTTCTGAGTCATGGACTGTGGATTCCTGAGTTGGGTTTTTA
Organism: Acidobacteriota bacterium; assembly: GCA_965219005.1. Classification (GTDB taxonomy): domain Bacteria; phylum Acidobacteriota; class UBA6911; order RPQK01; family JAJDTT01; genus CAUZIZ01. The sequence goes on from CBDCMS010000004.1 coordinate 4,078,253, forward strand.
TTGGGACGATTGGGCCAAACTCTGGTTCGGCTATTCGATCGGGTCTCCGGGAGGTGAGGACCTATTGTTCGATGGCAGGCCCTATCTCGGCCAGCTGATCGCCTCGCTCATCCCACGGGTGGGCCAGTCACCTCTTACCTGGCACATTCTCTCCTGGTTGGCTCGCTTCTTGGCCACGCTTGCTTTCTGGTGGACTCTGCGCGGAGTGTGGCCGCAGAGAACCGGGGAGGTCTCCTGTGTCGCGATGCTGTTCACGGTTTACCCAGGCTTCACTCTGCAGCCGATTGCCTTGGTCTTTAGCCAGGTCGGCTGGCTTCCGTTCTTGCTGTTCCTATTCTCATTAGGCGCCATGATCTGGGCCTTGAGAAAGCCTCGCTGGCTGGTACCCCTTACCGCTGCGGCGCTCGCGACTTCGGCTGGCTGCATGGTCATCAAGGAATACTTCCTGGGCCTCGAACTCCTGCGGCCACTGTTGCTTTGGCTGGTCCTGATGGAGTCCGGGAAAGGCCCCCGGCAGTATCTGCGCCGAACACTGACCCATTGGTTGCCCTACCTCGGAGTGTTGGTCCTGTTCTCGCTTTGGCGTCTGCTTCTCTACCAGAGTCCTGTCGCGTCCAAGGCTCCCTCCGCTCATCTCAGTGCTTTCGCTGCCGATCCCTCCTCCTGGGTTCTGATCCGCCTGCTCAAAGGCGTGTCCGACATCGTTGAGTCTGGCTTGATGGCGTGGACACAGACGTTCCGCCCCGACATTTTCCGGTTGGGCTCCACCACAGTCTGGCTTTCATGGGGGCTGGTAGTCGTCGTCAGTCTGGCTGTGGCCCTGTTCTTGAGATCACTGGCAGCCTCAGGAGCCGGGGACTCGTCTGAACCAGGCGATCGATCGGGATGGCCGGGTCGAGCGCTGGTTGTAGGGCTGTTGGCGATCATCGTGGGACTCCTGCCCGCCTTGTTCATCAACCGCCACGTCGTGCTCGGGAGCTTTGAAGATCGGCTGGTTCTGCCCACTATGATAGGGGCCTGCATCCTACTCGTAGCACTCGCCGAGCTCATCCTGCGGACGCGGGTTCAGAGGATCATTCTGATCAGTCTCATCCTCGGACTCTCTGTTGGTTTTCACTTCCGAAATGGCGAGCGCTTTCATGATGACTGGTTGGTCTTGAAAAACTTTCTCTGGCAGTTGAGCTGGCGCGCGCCCGATCTGGAGCCCGGCACTTCGATCTTGATAGGTGAATCCCCCTCCTCGCTTTACCAAGGTGACTTTTCTTTGGCGATTCCACTCAACCTGCTCTATAGCCGCGAGGCCCCCTCGTTTCAACTCGACTACTGGCTCTTCGTCCTGGGGTGGGAGGCCGGCAGACAAGTTCCCCGACTGGTCGAGAATGCAGCGCTGGATTCGTCCAGATATTTCGCCAGGTTTACGGGTTCGACGTCGAATAGCCTGGTGATCTGGTACTCCCCACCGAGCTGCTTACGGGTCGTCGATTCAGCGCGGGACGAGATACCACTCTTACCCCCACTGGAGCGGGCCGCCCGGGAGATTTCACACTTGGAACGTATCCGGGTCTCCGCTCAGCCGAAAGTGCTCCCGGTTGAAGTATTCGGTGAGGAACCCGAGCATGGTTGGTGCTATTACCTTCAAAAAGCCGATCTGGCGCGGCAAAAAGGTTCCTGGGACGAAGTGGTTGATCTCGGACAAGAGTCGAAGCGATTGGGGCTCGAGCCGAGAGATGCAAGCGAGTGGATGCCCTTCATCGAGGCATACGCCAATCTGAATCGCTACCAGGAAGCGAGCGACCTGGCAGTCACTACACTGAAATCTTCGCGTCTGATGCAGGCTCCACTATGCGAATACTGGAGAGAGCTGGAGGATTCGGGATTGGATGACGAAGAGGCCATTGAGCTCATTGGTCGAGTGCAGGCGCGATTGTCGTGTCCTCCAGCTGAGTCCCACTAGCGTCCGATCAGCCACCAACGTCGAGCCCCCGAAAAGGCAGCCACCTTGTGGGGGTCTCAACATCGCGAGGTCTTCTTGACCTGTCGTATACCTTCCTGGATCCTACGGCTACAGAGCTCAGAGAGCGTGAAGCAGATGGAGCCAAGACTGCCCCCTGAAGCCCGACCGTGAAGACGGGGTGAATGCGTTACCGGGACTTCCAGCACTCGATGACCTGCGGCGATTCCTTTTGTCAGGACCTCAGCATCGAAAAAGGGACCGTCCGACTGCAGCGGGAAGGCGACCTCCAGAAAATGACGACGGAAGAGCTTCAGTCCGGAGTTCACATCGCGCAGTGGCACCCGAAACAGCCAGCGGATGATCCAGTTATAGACGAGTGATATGAGTTTTCGGGAGAGTGGGTCCGCCCTCTGCTGACGCAGCCCACTTACCGCGTCGGCAACGTCGAGAGTCACCAGAAGCGAGGCAATGTCGCACGGATCGTACTGTCCATCGCCATCGATATATCCAACGATGTCCCCCTTGGAAGCCATCACTCCGGAGCGAAACGCGGCTCCCACGCCCCGATTCTGAGGGTGCCGGACGAGATGAAGGTGGGGAATCTCCTGTCTCAGTTGCTCGATGGTGCCGACGGTCTGGTCGCTGCTGCCATCGTCGACAACCACAATCTCGTATTCACTCGAACAAGACTCAAGGACGCTCGACAGCACTCGGACAAGCCCGGGCAGTGACGAACTGTCGTTGTAGGCAAGCACCAACATCGATATCGATGACATATCTTGACTAGTTGGCCCTACTAGTTGGCCCTCCTGGGGCGAAAGACCCGATGAATTCCACTGACAGATATTCTCGGATGTCTTCCTCCCGAGATGAGGTGAATCCGATCCCCCAGCACGCCGGCCTGAATGCCATGGCGCGCTTCGGGAAGCGGACCAAGTACGGTCCATGTATCAGCAATCGGATCGTAGCGTTCGATACTGTCCAGGCAGGTCCACACATGTTCACCACCGAAGGTGTAGATGAACCCTTCGTGGACCACCGACGCAAAACCGCCGCGGGGAAAGGGGATTTCAGCCGCCGGTTCCCAGCTGGCTGACTCGATATCGTAGCGCTCGTTCACCGAGAGATTATGTCGCAAATCATCCTTACGACCGGAAATAGCGTACAGGTGATTGCCCACGGCCTCCAGGCGCAGATGATCTCTAGCGGTCGGCATACCTGCCTCCTGGGTCCACTTCTGGGTCATGAGGTCGAATCGGAAGAGTGTATCACTTACCTGCAGGTCGGGAGCGATGCCGCCGGCGTACCAGATTGAGTTGCCCACGACGGCTGCGCCGCCGGCTCCACGAGCCTCGGGCATTGCCGGCCCCCGGCTCCACGAGCCCGCCTTGACATCCAAGATGTAAAGCGAATCGAGCGGATGCCACTCGGCAAACATGAATCCGCGCAGACGAATGCCGAGTGGTCCGAATCCACCCACCACGTATATCCTCCCGCTTACCGAGACCACTGCGGGATGATTGATTGGTTCGGGGAGATCGGGTAGCGTCTGCCACCGCTCGGAGACCGGATCATATTGAAGGGAAGAGGTAAGTGTCCGTCCCCAGGCATCAATTCCGCCGGTAATATAGAAGCGACCATCGTCGACGGCACTTCCTGATTCGGTCCGAGCTGTAGGCAGTTCAGGTCGGCTTTCGAACCTTCCCGCCTGAGTGTCCACAGATTCCTGAAGCGGGAAAAGGCTTCCGGAGTGATTCCACCACCAGACGAAAACCAGTCCTGCTGCGACGACACCCACCAGCAAGTAACAGAGTATCGCTCTCATCACACCGAGCAAATCTTCCTGCGCATATCCCTCAAACGGTCGAGGTCTCGGATGACAGTGGTTCGGAATTGTCGCCCAACAAGAACTCGAATAGCGATGATCGCCAGGTCGTGATCAAGCCCCAAAGCCAGCGGCGGCGGCAGCTTGGAGGCCCCGCCGGATGGACCTCTCTCAAGGCAACCAGCTTCATTCGATTGTACAACGGCAGAAGGTAAAGTGAAATGAGATGCCAGATGTGAAGTTGATCTGGAAACCTCGGTGCACATCGATCGTGGGACAGAGAGGCTTTCGATGGGGCTGGGCTAAAACTTCATTTGTAGGTTTGGATGGAAAAAGGGCATAACCCATTGATTTAGAGTTGGATAGGGAATCCTCCAGGCAATTGCCCAAAAAACCGTGGCGGTGGCCTCCGGGCCCTCGGGATAGGGAAGGCCCTCACAGGCCTTCCCCTCCCACACCACCAGCCATACGGGTCCGTACCATGGCGGTTCGCTAGGGTTGAAGCGACTCTCCATTCCCTTTAGCGTTGACAAACCAGGGATGCTGTCGCATAACCTTTGGGTAGCAGGCTAGCAATAGAGGGGTCGTTGTCCCCTATTCACCCGCGGCCGGCAAGCTTTCTCTCAGCCGTGAGAGGCCCCACTGGATCAACGCAATCTGCTCCGACGTTTCGGCTTGCATACTCTCAGCGGTTAGGACGATCGGGTCCCCGTCCAAAGATTGGGGACGAATCCGCCGGTAATGGCTCACCAGCAGGTTTCGCGCTGATTCGCAGGATCGAGTACACCGGTGCACCCTTCCATCGTTCCCTTACGGAAGAAGATGCTGCTGAGGGGTTCTTAGCTACCAAGGTAGGCTTGGTGGTCGATAGCCCGCTCAGTCACTCTGCTTTGTCTCGTGCACGAAAAGCCCTTCTGCTTCTGCTTCGAGGAAAGGGTGAGCATCTAGCGGACGTGGATACTCGGATTGAACCGATCACCCCATATGCAGTCAAAGTCCTATTCCGCGTTTATAAGACCTGTAGAGTTCCCCTTTTCTTTGACACCGAAGATTCTCGATATCCTTGAGATCACCCCTCCACCGCCTAAAGGCGAGGGGGTTCACCCGTCCCCGAGTGGGACCCTAAAGAGTTTGAAGGTGCACAACCTGACCGCTAGTTACAGGCTACTACCTATCGACTACCTAAAAATTTCGATGCTGGGCATCCAAATTTCAGCTTAGCCCCGCCACCGGGCTGAGGGTCGTACATGAAAGAAACTTTGTCTGTCTTCACCTCGATCAGTATTTTGACAGCGAGATCAACAGAGCCGCGCGCGACTGACAGGGTCTTTAAAACAGGGTCAAGTTCCGAGGAGAAAGCGGACCACCCACGCGGTTTCCAACCCGCACAATTTTCAAGCGAAAGCCCAATGACATTCCAGTTGACGATGACCCCCAACGCGCGAATCGGATCATCCCAGAAGGAAACCTCTGGCTCAATAAACGGGGAATGGTGCAACTGACCGGTCGCTCCTCGGAGATGGGGTCCACCTTGCAGACACGTCAAGTCGCTCGCGGCTCTGTTGACTGCCACTGTTTCCGATACTGCTCGTTATTCAAGTTTCAAGTTAGTCCCAAGTTCATTTGCCACCTCGAAAAATGGACACTTCGCGTGTAGACTGGCTCCTGTTCCTTTCCCAGTCCTAAACGCCCATAGAGCGGATCTGCGTTAGAGGCCGTTATGCACATGCTTCAGTTCCTTGGAGCCTCAGATGACCGCGCGCTTGCCCTTCCAGGGTCCTACGATGCCGTGCTCGTGGTCGTGTCTGTCCTGATGGCCTCTCTCGCCTCCTATGCTGCGTTCGGACTTGCTGGACGGATCGTTGCTGCGGAGACACGACAAGCCAAGCGACTGTGGCTCCTGGCCGGCGCGCTGGCGATGGGGGTTGGGATCTGGGCCATGCACTTTATTGGGATGCTGGCCTTCCGTCTACCTATTCCCGTTGCCTACGATGTCGGCGTCACGTTGATCTCGATCGCTCCAGCCGTGGTCGCCAGTTATGTCGTGCTCCTCGTGACTGGAAAAGCAACAATCCAGCAACTTCAACTCCTCCTCTCTGGCACCGTCATGGGACTGGGCATTGGGATGATGCACTACACCGGCATGGCCGCAATGCGGCTCGAGGCCGAGATGCACTACGACCCGATTCTCTTCGCAACCTCTATCGTGGTCGCCGTTGTGCTTGCGACCGTGGCTCTGTATGCCCATTTTCGAGCGAGCTGCGGTGGAGCGGGTGATGATGCGCGCAGACACGCGGCGGCGGCGATGATCATGGGTGTGGCGGTAGCAGGCATGCACTACACCGCCATGGGGGCTGCCTATTTCTTTCCGGCGGCTCGTCCAACCGCCGTGGGAGCCGTCCTGGAACCGATGTTGTTGGCGATCCTTGTGGGCCTGGCGGCAGTCATCATCCTGTCCCTGGCGATCTTCGTCGCTGTCGTCGATGCCCGACTGAAGGCAGCGGCAGTCTCGGTGCGTACCAGCCGTGCGCACATGATTCAAGCTATCGAGAGTGTGTCAGAAGGATTCTGTCTTTACGATTCCGAAGACCGGCTGGTGCTATGCAATAGCCGCTATCGAGAGCTACTCCAACTCGGCGATGATGAAGATGTCCTCGGAAGGCGCTTCGAGGAGATCATGCGCAGCGCCGTTGAGCGAGGTCTGGTTCCCGAAGCCGAAGGACGGATCGACGAATGGGTCGCCGAAGTTGTAGCCGAGCATCGGCAGCCCTCCGGCCCCAGAATCATCTACCAGCCCAAGAAAGGGCTATGGATTCAGATAAACGAGCAGCGAACCGAAGACGGGTCAACCGTCGCAATTGGCACCGACATCACGGCCCTCAAGACGGCGGAGATCGAGCTATCAGAGGCTCTCGAGAGTCTCCAGAGCACACAGTCTCAGCTGATCCAGACAGAGAAGATGGCGGCACTGGGTCAACTGACCGCTGGAATTGCCCACGAGATGAATACTCCAATCGGCGTCGTAAGCAGCAGCGCCGACAACTTCGAGCGCTGCGTCACTCGGATCTTAAGAGCGATTGAGAACAGCCAATCGCTGGAGGAAGTCCGCTCGGACCGCAGTTTCCAGTCATCGGTCCAGATAATTCGTGAAAGCAGCCACGTCATCTCGGAAGCCAGCGATCGAATTGCAAAGATTGTACAGGGTCTCAAGGCCTTCTCGGTCGAAGACTCTTCCGAGGAATCGGCCAATCTTCATGACTGTGTCGAAAACACTCTGGCCCTGATCGCCCACCGGGTACATGACGAGATCACCATTTCGAGAGACTTGGTTCAGGGTCTCATCGTCGCCTGCAGTCCCGCCACCGTAAACCAGGTCTTGATGACCCTCCTCACCAACGCAGTGCAAGCGATTCAGGGATCCGGGGGGGTCACGGTCGAGACCGGAAAGCAGGAGGACCGGGCCCACGTCCGAATCTCTGACACCGGCGTGGGAATTCCCAAGGATAAGCTGAAGAGCCTCTTTGAATTTGGCTTTACAACCAAAGGAAAACGGGTCGGCGTCGGCATTGGATTGGCGAACGCCTACCGAGCGGTCCAGATGCACGGCGGAGAGCTAACTGTTTCCAGTACATTGGGCCAAGGCTCGGTCTTCACGGTGAGCTTGCCGGTTTCGACCAGCGCGCCCGACTCCTAGCCGGGTGTGGTCAGTCTATCTTCATTTGATCCCGCCGGCTAAGTACCGGATGGGCCTCGCACAGATCAGAAAAACGACGGCCGCGACCAGGGAAATTATGGCGACGGTCACGAACAGACCATAAGGCGTCATGGTTTCCAGACGTCCCGCCATCAACCCTGCAATCAGATTGCCCAGGGCGGCTCCCATGAACCAGGTTCCCATCATCTGCCCCACCAGTCGATCCGGGGACAGCTTGGTGATGCTGCTCAGGCCTACCGGGCTGAGGCAGAGCTCTCCCACGGTGTGGAAAAAGTAGGTACTGACCAGCCACATCGGACTCACTCGACCGTCCACAATGTAGTTGGAGCCCCATGCCATGACTAGAAAGCCCACACCCAGAAGAAGAAGTCCAAGACCAAACTTCACCCCCAGAGACGGGTTCCGCCGTCCCATCCAGACCCACAGCATTCCCATTAGCGGAGCCAGCAGGACGATAAAGAGTGGATTGATCTGCTGCAGCCAACCCGCAGGGATCGCCCAGGAAAAGATCTCCAGGTTGGTATGCTCCTTGGCAAAAAGGTTCATGGTCGAGCCGGCCTGCTCGAAGCCCGACCAGAAGAAGGCAGCACCCACGAAGAGAACGAAGATCAACCCCACCCGCCTTCTTTCCAAACCATCCCGACAGGCGAAGATGATGACATAGGCGAAGTACACGATCGCCAACACGCTGATCACGTACCAGATGGCCTCGGCGAACGTCGCGATGCTGAAAGAAACCATCCCACTCAGGAACACGGCCGCCAGGAGTGCGGCGAGCAGCACCACAATCCCGATTCCCGTGCAAAGCTGACGTCGAGCGCTGGCGAGGGCCTGGGGCGCCTGAGCCTCCTCCTTGAGAAGCCCTGCCGTGCCCAGGTGTTTGGCCCCAAGGACGTACTGGATCACCGCGAGTGTCATGCCCACGCCGGCAACGCCGAAGCCGAGATGCCAGTCGACCTTCTCACCCAAATACGAGCAGATGCCCGGCCCCATGAAGGCTCCCACATTGATACCCATGTAGAAAATGGAGAAACCGGCGTCCCGCCGGGCATCCTTTTCGGGATACAAACCAGCCACCACGGCACTGACGTTCGGCTTCAGGAGCCCGGTGCCCGTTGCTACCAAGACCAGACCCAGGTAAAAGGTCCACTCATCGGGAATCGCAAGGACGTAGTGACCCAGTGCGATGACGATACCGCCTAACAAGATGGCACGACGCTGTCCCGTCAGCCGATCGGCGATCCAGCCCCCAGGCAACGCCAGGGCGTAGACCCCGAAGGTGTAGAGGCCATAGATGGCCCCGGCCCGAGCGGTCCCCATGCCGAGTCCTCCGCTGAGGGTGTCGGTCATGTATAGAACCAGCAAGGCCCGCATGCCGTAGTAGCTGAAACGCTCCCACATCTCGGTGAAGAACAGGGTCGAGAGTCCCATGGGGTGCCCGAGGAAGGTCTTCTCCCCGGAAACTGCTGCGTTCATTTGTCCCATTCAAGTTCCCTTCTCTGCAAGAGCGATTCCTGGGTAAAGACCACTTTCGGCGAGCGACGGCTTCCGGTAACCTGGTCACGTCAGGTGCAGCGTACTCGCCTGGGCTGCACAAGAGCTGTTAAGAATGAATAAGGTTCAACCGCAAGTCAACCAAGCCATCAGCCTCTGCCTTCTCCTTCTCTGCCTTGGCAACCAGGGCTTCGCTCAAGAATCTCCTGGCGAGACTGAGAGTCTTGCTGAGAAGAGAGAAACCCTGACGCAGGAACTGGACTCGCTTCGGAGTTCTCTGGCATCGGCCGATCGCCTTTCGAAGCGCAGATCGCGGCGCTCACTCGAGAGCTCCAGATTCTGGAGCAGACTGATTTGGTCTACGCCCAACTCGAATCACAACGCCAGAGAATCGAGAAGCTGAAGCTTGCGAGACCGCGCCTGGAGGAAGAACGGGAGCAACTTCGCCAGAGCGGACCGTCCGAACCGGAAAGGGATACCTTCTCTTTCCTGGAATCGGTTCGTATCGATCTGCTGCGCGAAAAAGCTCAGGCTGCAAAGGTCGCTGCCGCCCAGAGTGTCCTACAGGTGACTATTGAGAATGCCCGAGATGTTCTGGAAGGACGACAGAGAGAACGTCGTAGGATCAAAGAGCTGGTAGAAACCGAGACGACGGATAAAAACAAAGACGATCTCCGTCTTGCCGAACGCCGAAATGACCTCGCGGGCGAACTACTGAATCTCCGTTTGGCCGAAAGCGAAACTCAATCGCTGACATTGGAAGCCCAGCAATTACGCATTGCCAGTCTGGAGGAAAAGCTCGCCTGGACTCAGGAGAGAGTCCTGTTCACTGGCGAAGCTCTCCAACAGCAGCTGGATCGTGTCGCTGCTAGAAACGCCAAAACGAGAACATCATTGGAGGAAGCCAAAGGCAAGCTGGAAGGCGCCGACAAGAAGCTGTCCAAAGCAAGGATGAGACTGGCCGGATCGGAGACGCGACCACCCCTGCTCCTGGAAGAGGTGGAGTCCCTGCGCTTGGCAAGAGAAAGCCTTCAGGTCCAGATATCCCTGTCGCTGGAACAACTGCAGTGGCTAGCGTTGGAGAGGTCCGTCTGGGAGAAACGCTATCAATCTTCTGCTGGACAAATGTCCGGCGACGCGACAGAACAGGCTCAAGCAGAACAGCGCCAACTTCAAGCGTCCTCCCAGCGGCTGAGCGAAGAGCTGAATGCCCTCAGGAAAGATCTGGCTTCCCGCCGGCAGAGTCTTGAAGGCTTCACCGGGCAGCGACGGTTGAGGAGGTGGATGCAGCAACAGTTGGATCAGCTCCGCAGACAAACGGTTCTGTATGAGTCGGCGCTGCTGGATCTCGATACCCTGCGTGGACTCTACGGGATCTTCCTATCCGAGCTGGAAACCAAGCCCTCCAGCTTGCTCCAGACCTGGTCCGATCTGTCGGACACCCTTGCGGCCGTCTGGCAATTCGAGATCACCAACATCGACGATCGCCCGATTACTGTCCAGAAGATTGTGTCGGGAGTCGTACTAGTCCTGCTGGGCCTACTCATTTCCCGGGTTCTCAGCGGCGTATTCGCCAGGCGTGTCTTGCCGCGACTGGGCATGACCCAGGCGGCGGTGGCCGCGATCCGGTCAGTCGTTTTCTATGTCCTGCTCCTCTCGTTCACTCTACTGGCCCTTCGATTGGTCAACGTTCCCCTCACGATCTTCACGCTGCTGGGTGGTGCTGCGGCCATCGGTCTCGGTTTTGGCAGCCAGAACATCGTCAACAACTTCATCAGCGGCCTCATCCTGCTGGCGGAGCGGCCAATACGCATCGGAGATCTGATCGAGGTTGAAGACCTCTACGGGACCGTCGAGGACATTGGCGCTCGAAGCACCCACGTCCGCAGCTCGGAGAATGTGGACATCATCGTACCCAACAGCTCTTTCCTGGAGAAGAACGTCATCAACTGGACACTTTCGGACGACCGCCACCGAGCCCAGATCGCGGTTGGAGTCGCCTACGGGTCCCCCACAGAGGAGGTGACGCGTCTGATCCGAAAGGCCGTCGAAGATCACCCTCGGATTCTGAAGCGGCCGGACCCCATCATTTTGTTCGCCGACTTCGGCAATAATTCTCTCGATTTCGAGGCGCATTTCTGGATCCGCATGAGACGACTGATGGACCGGCGCATCATTGCAAGCGACCTCCGCTATCGAATCGACGAGATGTTCCAAGAGGCCGGTATCGTGATAGCGTTCCCACAGCGGGACGTCCACCTGGACAGCTCTCAGCCCCTGGATGTAAGGCTGCTGAACGAGCCGTGAAGATTGTCAGATCACCAGTTTGTTCAGCCCCTCGCCTTTGCCCGTGCCTGACTTCGTTTTCTGATCTCATCAAACTCACTGATCTTGCCAAGAACGAGGCCGCAGAAAATCCAGATGATATGTAGACAGGGGCAAAGGAAAAGGATCTCGACCAAGAAGTTTCCTTCTCGGATAGGGCCAGCCCTTCTGGGGCCCCACTAAGCCGAAACTTGACAGGTGTTGCATTCACTTCGGCGTTTGTCGGTCACCATGGTATATCCCCCACCTAGGTGGCTGATTCACCAAGGTATATCCCCCACCCCGTCACCAGGGTAATTCCCCCGGGGCGTCACCAAGGTATATCCCCCACCTGATCATCTCGGACCTGACAGAGGCGAAGGCCATCCTGCTTCGAACAGAAGGAGGATGGATGGCCAGAAGGAAGCTGAGCATGAATGAGTATCTAGAGATGGTCTACCAGTGGCACCGAGGACGGAGCGTGCGGCGGATTCGAGACTCTCTGAAGATGTCCCGCAAGACGATCCACAAGTACCTGCGCCGGCTGGCGGAGGAGGGACTGAGTCGGGAACGGCCTTTACCCGGGGAGGCACAACTGGCGCAGATGGTCGCCTCGGTGGTGAAGTCGGCCGTCTTTGAGCAGCCCGCGAGGGAACGGATCCGGCCCTACCACCCGCAGATTGTCGATTGGCTCAATCAGCCGGACATGACTCTTCGACAAGTGCAGCGGCTGCTCGAGGAGAATCACCACGTGGGGGTCAGCTACATGAGCGTCTATCGCTATGTACGCACTCACATCCAGCCACTCGAGAGGCCGGTGACCGTGCGCCTGCACCCTCCAGCCGGGGAGCAAGCTCAAGTCGATTTTGGGTATGCCGGACTGATGCGGGATCCACAAAGCGGCAACTTACGCCGAGCCTGGGCCTTTATCCTGATCCTCAGCCACAGTCGCCATCGCTTCGTGCGCTTTGTGTTTCGGCAGGACAACCGCACCTGGCTGGACTGTCATATCCGCGCCCTGAAGTTCTTTGGGGGTTGCCCCACCCTGATCGTGCTCGACAATCTGAAAAACGGAGTCCTGCGGCCGGATCTGTACGATCCGACGCTCAACCCGGCCTACGCCGAGCTCGAGCGGCACTACGGTTTCGTGGCCGACCCGGCCAAGGTGGCCATGGCTCGTCACAAAGGAAAGGTCGAACGATGTGTGCCCGTCGTCCGTCAACAGATCTTAGCGGGACGCGAGTTCCGAGACATCGACGAGGCCAACCGAAGAGCGCTGCACTGGTGCCTCCAAGAGGTGGGCCTGCGAGAGCACGGCACCACCCATCGCAAACCTTATGAGGTCTTTCTGGCCGAGGAAGCCCCGCAGCTGCTCCCCCTGCCCGCGCAACCCTATGAGGCTCCCGAATGGAAACAGTGTACCGTGCATTCGGACTGCCATCTGATCCTGGACAAGTGCTACTACTCGATCCCGTATCCGTACCGGGGAGAGAAGCTCTGGGTGCGCGCCGACCTGAAGCTGCTGCGGGTCTATCGGGAGCATCAGCTGATCAAGAGCCATGTCCGGGTCTTCGAGCCCGGAACTTGGCAGACCGATGAGGCGGACTACCCTCCGGACAAGCGGGTCTATCTAGAGCAGACCCCTGCCTATTGTCGCGCCCAAGCGGAGCAGCTGGGGCCGGAGGTCGGCCGCTATATGGGACGCATCCTGGCCGATCATGCCATGAGAAACGTGCGCAAGGCCCAGGCGGTGCTGCGCTTAGGCCAACGCTACGGAGCCACCGCCTTGGACCAGGCCTGTCACCGAGCTCTGAGCTTTGACAATCTGCGCTTGGCCAGTCTCAAGGAGATTCTGGAAAAAGGGCTGTGGCGAGAACCCACGACACCGACCCGACCCACGAGCCCGGCCCCCGCTGCCTGTCGTTTCGCCCGACCCCATGATTACTTCGTCAACTCGCAGACGCAGGAGGTCCAATGAGTCACTATCAACACCTCGTCGAGCAACTCAAGCAGCTGCGCCTGGGAGGTTTGGTGGACAGCCTGGAGCTGCGGCTGAAAGAGGCAGAGAAACAACAGCTGTCCTACCTCGACTTTCTGAGTCTGCTGATTCAGGATGAACTCCAACGACGCTCCCAGAGCAAGTTCGCCCGCCGGCTCAAGAAAGCCTGCTTTAGCGACCTCAAGACGCTCGAAGAGTTCGACTTCAAGTTCAATCCGGCCATTGAGCGCCGCCGCATCTATGATCTGGGGACCTGTCACTTCATCGAGAACAAAGACAACATCTGTCTGTGCGGGCCGGTAGGTGTCGGGAAGTCCCACATCGCCCTGGCCTTGGGACACGAGGCGGTCCGCCGCGGCTTTGAGGTCCGCTATATCCAGGCGCCTCGTTTGTTCCGGACGCTTCAGGCCGCTCACGCCGATCTGTCCCGCGACCGGTTGCTGAAACACTACTGCAGCTACGATTTTTTGATCATTGACGACTTTGGACTCAAGCCCCTGACCGATCAGCAGGCCGATGATCTGTACGACATCGTCTACGAACGCTATCAAAAAGGGTCACTGATGCTGACCAGCAATCGCAGTGTCCAGGAATGGATGGCCTTGTTTCCCGATCCCATCCAGGCCAACTCGCTGCTGGATCGGCTCTGCCACAACACCCATCAGCTGGAGTGGGAGGGAGAATCCTATCGAAGGCGCAAGCGCCCAGGAAAAACCTCCAAGAACAAGGAGGTGTCCTGATGAGCACCTTCCCCAGCACTCGGCTGAAGATCAAAAGCGGCGACGGGTGGTTTGCCGCTGACCGGAGCTGGCAATCCGCCGCGCAGAAACTCTCCGATGGCGCCTTTAAGCTGTTTGCTTACCTCTCGCTGGGAGCCGAACGAAGCACCGGACGCTTTGTCTTTCGTCAGGGTGAGCTGGCGATGGCTCTGAACAAGTCCCGTCGCTCGATCGGCAAGTACCTGAGAGAACTCGAAGAAAAACAGCTCTGCCAGATCGCTCTGAGCTCCAACCAGCATGCCACCGGGACCCTTCAGATCCAAGACGACTACTGGCCCTATGAGCGGTCTCCCGGGACGGACGCTCTTGATTCGACTCAATCGGCTCAAAGACTCTACGTCGAGGCCCTCGAGCAGATGTTGCTGAGCCGGCCCTGTGTCCGTTGTCGGTACTCGGCCGCAGATCGCCAACTGGCCGCCCAGTGGTTCCAGCAGGAGGTACCGCTGGAGGATATCGAGCAGGCCATCCTCTTAGGATGCGGACGCAAGTACGTCTCTTGGCTCAATGCTGCTCAAGGACAGCCCATCGGCAGCCTTCACTACTTTGCACCCATCCTGGAGGAGGTTGCCGTCAACCCTCTTTCGGACGCGTATCGGGCGTTCAATCGGTGGCAAATCTGGCGACTAGAACAGCGCTGGCTGAGGACCCAGAAGGACTCTCAAACTTCCCAGGAGGCAACTGGTTGGGAAAAGTTTTCCCAACCAAAACCAACAAAACCAGAGAGAGACGAGATGATGATGACTCCCAAAGTGGGGGAATTACCCTGGTGACAGGGTGGGGGATATACCTTGGTGATTGACAGGCGTTCGCACGTTCGATGTTCTGCGCTTTGTGATTTAGTCTTTTTCCTCACTCTGGAGAAGGCAACCGTTGGAAAGGCTGAACCGCTGAATATCGAACAAGCGAATCTCGAAGGCCGGAAGAAGCCAAAGAGGAGATCCTTTAACACTCACTGTTCGCGCAGAAGTTTCTTTCTCGAACGGGACCAACAACCCTGGGGGCCACACTAACCTGAAACTTGAATAGTGAACAGTGGTGAAGTGATCAGTGAACAGTACCGGAAACAGCTGCAGGCAACAGAGCCGCGAACGACTTGACTCGTTAGCAGTATGCCCGCCGTTTCGAGGAGAGAGCTGGACAACAGCAGAATCTCGCAGATCCCCAACCCCTCGCTCGCGCTTCAGGCTTCCATGGCTCGGGAAGTTTCTTTCATGTACGATCCGGCGGAGCCGGGGGCCGGGCTAACCTGAAACTTCAATTGGAATATTGCCCTCCCCAACCCCTCGCTTGCGCTTCAGGTTTCCATGGCTCGAGTAGTTTCTTTCATGTACGATCCGGCGCAGCTGGGGCGGCGCAGAATATCGAACAGGCGAATTTCGAAGGCCGGAGAAAGCCAAAGGAGAGATCCTTTGACACTCACTGTTCGTGCCCAAGTTTCTTTCCCGAATGGGACCAGCGCTTCTGGGGGCGGAACTGACCTGCAACCCGGTTCGACGACGGGCTGTCGGGGGGGGTGTGGACGTTCAGCCGGTTCCCCTTTTTTTCTGGCGCCTACCCACCTGCGCTCACTCTCTGGATCGATCTCGCCTTTCCGCTTTCTTCATCGATGTCCAGGAGCACTGAGGAAAGGACAGGGGATTCCTTGGCAGACTCGAAACGGGAGGGGATTCCGGTCAGGAATCGGGACAGCGAACCCTCCACTTTCATGCCAATGACGGAGTTATAGGATCCGGTCATTCCGACATCCGAGATGTAGGCGGTACCTTGCGGCAAGATCCGTTCGTCAGCCGTAGGAATGTGGGTGTGAGTGCCAATTACTGCAGAAACCTTGCCGTCCAAGAACCAGGAAAAGGCCATTTTCTCAGAGGTTGCCTCAGCGTGAAAATCGACGATGATGACCTGGGCTTGCCGCGACAACCTCTCGATCTGGACCTCGGCTCGACGAAATGGACAATCGATGATGGGCATGAAGACCCGGCCCTGAAGGTTGAGCACGGCGGCCATGACACCTACCCGCGTAGCCGCGACGAAGCTGTCTGTGCCGGGTAGTCCGGGAGGATAGTTGCCGGGACGAAGCAGGCGGGGCTCCTTCGAGAAGTACTGCACGACCTCTTTCTTGTCCCAGATGTGATTTCCCGAGGTCATGACATCGACGCCGTAATCGAGAATGTCCCGAGCGATGTCGGCCGTGATGCCGAAACCTCCCGCCGCGTTCTCAACATTGGCAATGGTGAAGTCGACCTCGTGCTCTTGCTGAAGCTCGGGCAGATACCTTCGCAGCACCTTTCTCCCTGCACTTCCAACGATATCTCCCACGAACAAGACTCTCACTTCGCGTAGTCCACCACTCGTATCTCACGAATCAGGGTCACCTTCACCTGACCCGGATACTGCATTTCATTCTCGATCTTCTTGGCGATATCCTTCGTCATCCAGAAGGCCTGCTCATCGGACACTTCGCTACTCTCCACGATGATACGGATCTCGCGGCCGGCCTGTAGAGCAAAGGCCTTGGCCACACCGGCAAAGGAGGAAGCAATCGTCTCCAGCGTCTCCAGACGCTTGATGTAGCTTTCCAACATCTCCCGCCGCGCTCCCGGCCGGGCGGCCGAGGTCGCGTCGGCGGCCTGGACCAGAACCGCCTCCAGCGTCCGGAACTCAACATCGAAGTGGTGGGCTTCGATGGCATGGATGACTTCCTCACTCTGATTGTGTTTACGCGCCAACTCGACGCCCAGCTGGAGGTGAGTGCCCTCCATATCTCGATCGACGGCCTTTCCGATGTCGTGCATCAGACCGGCCCGCTTGCACACCTCGACATCCGCGCCTACCTCACGGGCCATGATGCCCGCTAGATACGCCACCTCCCGGCTATGGCTGAGGACGTTCTGCCCATAGCTGGTTCGATATCTGAGCCGTCCGAGAAAACGTAGGATGTCGTCCGGGAAATCGTGTATGGCGAACTCGAAGGCGGCATGTTCACCTTCCTCGTGCAGCCTCTTGTCCATCTCCTTTTGGACCTGCCTCACCACCTCTTCGATGCGTGCCGGATGGATTCGACCGTCGTTGATCAGGCGCTCGATCGCCATTTTGGCAATCTCACGTCTAAAGGGATCGAAGGCGGAAAGAATTACCGCTTCCGGCGTGTCATCGACAATCAGCTCAACACCCGTTGCCTGCTCCAGAGCCCGTATATTGCGGCCCTCTCTACCGATGATCCGTCCCTTCATATCGTCGGACGGAAGATCCACAACGGACACCGTCGTCGAGACGACGTGCTCGCCGGCACACCTCTGAATAGCCTGAGTGATGATCTTACGGGCCTCCTGTTCTGCCTTTTCGCGAGCCTGCTCTTCAATCCGCCGCGCCAGGTTCGCAGACTCCTTCAGCGCCTCCTGCTCGACCGAGCGAAGCAGCGCCTGCTTGGCCTCCTGTGAACTCATGCCCGCAGCATTTTCCAGCTGGCTCTGGGCTTCCTTCCCCAGCTCTTCGACTTTTGTTTCTGCCTCGGATAGCTTCTCTTCTCGCTGCTGGAACTGTTGACGTCGCTGATCCTGATCTCGTTCGCCCCGCCGCAGCTCCCGTTCCTTTCCTTCCAGGTCATCCTCTTTGCGCAACAGGCGGCGCTCCATGACTTGGACCTCTTGTCTACGTCCCTGCAACTCTTTCTCTGCATCCGAGCGCCAACTGAAAATCTGGTCCTTGGCCTCCAGTAGCCTTTCCTTCTTGAGCCTCTTCGCCTCCTTCTCGGCGGTACTCTGTTCCCCCTCCATCCGTGCCCTGGCCTCGGCGGTCTTTCGATCGAGAACCCGGATCTTCAGCACAATCCACAAACCTAGCAGCGCCACCCCAACCAGGGCGAACGCAATGATGGTAGCGTCTGGCATACGATCTACTCCTCCAGGCTTTTGTGGAGTCCAACGAGAGGGATGGGAACTGGACTGTACCCCCGCTCGGCCGTGCAGTTCGCGAGATTGAACCTGCTTAAAGCAGGTGGGTACCCTACCCCCCACACTGCGCCCTGTTTCCAGAAGCGCTGGCGAGGGGACCCGGGTTCCCGTTATCGAGGTGTTGGCACAATCTCACTCACAATCACGAACGTCGCAGGGGCCGTGAAGTCATCACAGAATCACTGCCGGGAACTCTCCCGGGAAAGGTGTGATTCCAGTAATTCGACTACCTCGGTGCTCTTACGGCAGACTTGGTCTTCCGAAACCTCAAGTCTCTTCTTGGTTGAGAAATACTCATCGGCGATATTCAGCGCTGCCAAAATCGCTATCTTAAGTGTGTCTACCGTTGGGGTCTCTTCGGAAATCCTCAACATCTGTTCGTCCACGTGCCGAGCCAGCTCTTCGAGGTACTCAACGTCACCTCCCGTACGCAGCTGATAGGTACGATGGTAGATCTTGACGGACGTAATCGTTTCCGAATCGATATCCACTGTAAGCCTACAACCCGCCCTTCTCAGCTCTCTTCCAGGGCGGCAACCTTCTGAAGGATTCCCTCCACCCTGGCTCGCGTCGTCAGGCGCTCCCCTTTCAAACGCTCAATGGCTCCATTCTTTGCCTGAGTCTCTTTTTTCAGCTCCTCCAACCGTTTCTTCAGCTTTTCATTTCGGTCTTTAAGCGAAGTATTCTCGACCTGGACTCGCGCGAGAAGCTCGACGACTTCGACTGCAGACTTCTCCAGCCGTGCCAATGCCCGGTCACTCCCCGTCATCAGTGACCTCCAGAGTCATGAGGCACTCCGCTAGCGTCCCTCTGCCCCAAAGTCTCGCTGCAGGACCGAAAAGACCTGCTGGCTCTGCTGATTGACTTCAGGCAGAGTCAGGGTCCTTTCCGCATCCGCGAAGACCAGACGCAGAGTTAGACTTACCTTCTCTTTGGGAACCTTCGGGCCTTGGTAGAGATCGATGAGCTGGATTTTCCGTAATTGCGGAAGGTCCAGCGAATGAACAACATCTATGAGTTTACCGTAATCCTGGTTCTTGTCAATGAGAAATGAAAGATCCTGCTCGATCGAGGGCAGTTTCTTCAACTCCACGTAGGTCGGATCACCCAGACTGTCCGCATCCAAAAGACCGGACCGTAACTCCGCCAGAAATACCTCTTGACGGAACTTGTAGTGCTCCTGGAGTCGAGGATGAAGCCTCCCCAGAAAGCCTACTGACTGCTCGCCCAGAAGGAACTCGGCAGCATAACCGGGGTGTAGGAAGGGGAAGGCTGACGTCTTTCGAAACTGGACTCGAGACCCGAAACTCTCTAACAGGCTCTCGATGACACCCTTCAGATGGTAGAAATTGAACTCTTCCTCGGAGTCACCCCAAAAAGGCCGATAGAAGGCTCCGGTCGCGGCCAGACCGAGACGCCCTTCTTCCTTCACCTCCTCAGGCTTGCCGGACACTTCGGGGATGAAAACGTTCCCCATCTCATAGAGCCGAACATCTGAATTGCCTTGATTCAGGTTACGATGAATCGACTCGACCAGCCCCGACACCAGACTGTTGCGAAGGTGGGAGTCCTCTTCTGTCAGGGGGTTCGCAATCGGTAGAAGCGGTGGGCTCTCGTCCCAGAAACGCGCCTCTCTCTGTGGGTTGGTGAAGGAATAGTTGATAGCCTCGAAAAAACCGAATCCCTCGAGCATCGACGTGAGCAACTGCTCCTTGCGCTGACCCGATCGAAAAGCCCCGCTGATCTGCGGAGAGGGATATGTGCTCGCGATCTGGTTGTAGCCGTGGTGGCGTGCTACCTCTTCGACCAGATCTTCCTCTAGTTCCACATCCCCACGAAAACCAGGAACCACCACTTGCCAACTATGATTCTTCTGCTCTTCGACTTCAAACTCGAGACGTCCTAATACCGCGGTCACGAAGTCGGAGTCGATGGCGATCCCCAGAATCTGACGAATCCGTTCGGCTCGAAGCTGAATCGTCCTCCGGGAGACAGGGCTGGACTCGTCGATAACGGGGCCGACACAGGACCCTCCCGTAATCTCTTCAATCAGCCGACAGGCTCGATTGAGGGCCATCCTGGGCACCTCCGGGTCCGCTCCTCGCTCGAAGCGATAGGAAGCTTCCGTTCGCATTCCAAGCTGTTTCGCGGTGCTGCGAATCGAAGCGGGAGCAAAGTAGGCACTCTCCAGCAGGATGGTCCGGGTACTCCCTGAGATCTCACTATTGCTTCCGCCCATTACCCCGCCCAGGGCCACCGGCTTGACGGCGTCACATATCAGCACCATCGACGAGTCCAACTCTCGATCGAGAGCGTCCAGTGTCGTCAAAGACTCTCCTTTCCGAGGAGTTCGGACGACGATGCGGTTCTCGGCGAGTTTGTCGTAGTCGAAAGCGTGAAGAGGCTGCCCCATCTCGAAGAGCACGTAGTTCGTGATGTCCACCATGCTATTGATAGGTCTTTGCCCTAGTGCCTCGAGCCGCCTCTGCATCCAGGCCGGCGACTCGCCCAGGGTCACATCCGTTATGACCCTCGCGGTATAGCGGGGACAGAGCTCGGGATTCTGGATGGCAACCGCCGCCTCAAGCGACTGGGAGCTCTTCGCTGCGGATGGTTCTGAGAAATCTGGCGGGCGAAGTTTAAGACTGAACTGAGCGGCGATTTCTCTCGCCACACCCAGGTGGTTGAGACAATCCGGACGGTTTGCAGTCACCTCGAGTTCCAGGACACACTCCTCCCCCTCTCCTACGATCTCCTCCACCGGCAGCCCAATCATCGCGAGGGCATCAGCGAGCTGCCCGAGATCGAAAAGGTCGGTGTCGACGAAATCCTGTAGCCAAAGGGTGCTGATTTTCATATGTGGAACCGGCCTTCCGGCGTCCTCCGGGCCTGACCCGTCCGGATCAGAACTGGCTCAGAAATCGAATGTCGTTCTCGAAGAAGAGACGCAAATCGTTGACCTGGTACTTCAGGATCGCGATCCGATCGATACCCATTCCCCAGGCAAAACCCGTATATCGTTCCGTGTCATAGCCGACCATACCGAAGACGCGCGGGTGCACCATGCCGGCTCCCATGATCTCGATCCACCCCGTCTTCTTGCACACCCTACAACCTTGCCCAGCGCAGAAGATACAGCTGATGTCTACCTCGGCACCGGGTTCGACAAACGGGAAATAACTTGGTCTGAAGCGCACTCCCAGGTCCGAGGAGAACAACTCCCGGAGAAATCGCTCCAGAGTACCCTTCAGATCGGCCATCGTAATACCTTCACCCACCACCAGCCCTTCCATTTGATGAAACATGGGACTGTGAGTGGCATCCACCGAATCCCGCCGGTACACCCGGCCCGGTACCACGATACGGATCGGGGGCTGCCGCCCCTCCATGGTCCGGATCTGCACCGGTGAGGTGTGGGTTCTCAGTAGCAGGTTCTCGGTGATGTAGAGGGTGTCCTGGGCATCCCTGGCCGGATGTCCCTTGGGTAGGTTCAGGGCTTCGAAGTTGTAGTAGTCCGACTCCAGCTCGGGTCCCGTTAGAACGTTGAAACCCATGCGCACGGAGATCTCTTCCATTTCCTGCTGGACCCGCCGCAAGGGATGCGGGCGTCCCTGACGAGAAATGTATCCTGGCAGGGTAACGTCGATTCCTTCCCCGCCCAACTCTTCCCCTCGCGCTTTTTCTGTAAGCTCCTCCTGAAACCGGTCCAAAGCCTCTTCAACCCGGACTTTGAGGAGATTCAGATTCTTTCCAGCCTGGGGACGCTCCTCGGCTGGTAGGGAACCCAGCTTGCGAAGTTGCAGGGTAAGCAGACCGCGCTGGCGGCTCAGGTATTTGTCCCTGACGTCGGCCAGCTCGGCAACGGAGCCCACCAATTCCAGTTCGTTTTGAAATTGCTCCCAGAGAGGAGTGACGAGATCTCCGCCTGCGTTCATGGTTTCCCTGTTCGGTAACGCATCGCCTCACTACGCCGAAGGTGGGGTTGGCCCATGGTCTGTCTTCCCCTTCCCCAGAGTTGGGAAACATTGGGATTGATCTGTCCTGCTGGGCGGACTCAACCAGACGGGGAGCGAAAGAGGAGATCTACTGGAGGGCGTTTCGAGCGACCTCGGCAACCTTGGCGAAGGCTTCTGGCTCACGCACAGCTAAATCCGCCAGGGTTTTCCGGCTCAGTTCCAGCCCTGCTTTCCGCAGGCCATGGATAAACTGACTATAAGAAAGATCGTGGGTTCGCGCCGCCGCGTTGACTCGAATAATCCAGAGGCTTCGGAAATCACGTTTCCTCTGCCGACGATCTCGGTAGGCGTAGGAGAGAGACTTCATCACCTGCTCCTTGGCAGAGCGGTGAAGCTTGCTCTTGGTTCCCCAGTAGCCCTTTGCTAGGCGGAGAATCTTCTTGCGCCTCTGAAGTCTCCGGTTTCCTCTCCTTACTCTCGGCATTTCACGTCTTCCCTAGATTTTGAGCATCTTCCGCACGCGCGGCGTGTCCGATGGCGACACATCCGACCAGCTATTCTGATTTCGCTTCCTCTTGCGGCTTTTCTTGGTAAGAATATGGCTGTGGTGGCTGCCTCTCTTTGCGATCTTGCCACTTCCCGTAATCTTGAAACGCTTCGCGGCAGCCCGGTTCGTCTTCAGCTTCATCTTGTCACACTCCGGATATGATTCTAACAGATCTTATCCCGTCTCAGTGCTCCCAGATCAATCGCATTGATGGAAGGGAGCCCTTAGCTTCCAGGAGCCCCCGGCTGCTTCTTCGGGGTAAGAATCATGGTCATGGTATGTCCTTCGAGCCTCGGATGTCCTTCCACATCCGCGATCTCGCTGAGCTCACCTTGAAGTCGCTTCAGGATCTCTCGTCCCAGTTCGGAATGGGTAATCTCACGGCCTCGAAAAATCACAGTCGCCTTGACTCTGGCTTCATCCTTGAGGAAGCGGATGATGTGATTTCGTTTGAACTCATAGTCATGCCGGTCGATCTTGGGTCGAAACTTGACCTCCTTGACCTGAATGATCTTCTGGTGCTTTCTTGCCTCCTGGGCCTTTTTCCCCTGCTGGTAGAGATACTTCCCATAGTCCATGATCCGGCAGACTGGAGGTCGAGCCGTCGGCGCAACTTCTACCAGATCCAGGCCTTTATCTTGTGCAAGCTCGCGAGCTTGCGCGGGGGTCATGACACCCAATTGAGTCCCATCTTCATCGATAACCCGAATTTCCGGTGCCCTGATTCTGAAATTAACGCGTACCCTTTGTTGGATAGGTCAGCCTCCTGAGTATTCTTCCCGTTTCCGATTCTTCGCCAATAGGGAACAGATGGTTTCCAATTACGGTCTGGTTGCCTTCTCCCTTATCAAGTCTTGAACCATCGTAGCAAAACTGTCAAGTCCCGTGCTCCCCTGATCTCCTTCGAATCGATTCCTTACCGAGACCTTGCCGGACTCCACTTCTCGATCGCCGACGATCAGCATATAGGGAATCTTGTTCACTTGAGCTGCGCGAATCTTGTAGCCAAGCTTCTCATTCCTCAGGTCCGCATCGACCCTCAGAGATTTCGATCTAAGCTTATCACGAACCTCCTCAGCGTAAGCCTGGTGCTTCTCACTCACTGGGAGCACTATTGCCTGCACGGGTGCCAACCAGAGAGGAAAGGCACCTCCGTAGTGCTCTACCAGGATTCCCATGAAGCGCTCCATCGATCCCAGGAGGGCCCGATGAAGCATGATCACATGCTGTTCCTTGGAATCAGGTCCGACGTACGTAATGTTGAAGCGCGCCGGCAGGTTGAAGTCGAACTGGAGCGTCGTCACCTGCCAGGATCGGCCCAGGGCGTCGACCAGACTTATGTCGATCTTGGGGCCGTAAAAGGCAGCCTCCCCTTCATGCCGCTCGTAGTCCCAACCCTTTTCAGTCAACGCCTGCAGCAATACCGATTCAGCTCGCTCCCAGTCCTCCCGAGCCCCGGCGTAGTGTTCTGGGTCGTTGGGATCCCACACCGACAACATCACCTGCTGCCGCTCAAAGCCGAAGCTCTGAAGGATATGCTCTGCCAGATCCAAAGTCTCTAGCACCTCGGTGAAGACATGGTCGGGATGGCAAAAAATGTGGGCGTCGTCCTGAGTAAAACCACGCACCCGCAACATCCCGTGAAGCGTTCCGGATTTCTCGTACCGGTAGACGGTTCCGAACTCGGCCAATCGGACGGGCAGCTCTCGATAGCTCCGCTTCGTCGACTGATAGATCAGGATGTGCCCAGGACAGTTCATCGGCTTGAGGACGTACTCCTCCTCGTCCATCGGGAGGGTGTACATGTTCTCGAGGAAATAGTCGTAGTGTCCCGATGTCTTCCAGAGATCGCTCTTGGCGATGTGCGGCGTATAGACGAAGCTGTATCCGCGGTCTTCGTGCTCGATGCGCAGGAATTCCTCGATCAGCGCGCGAACTTTGGCCCCTTTCGGGTGCCAGAAAATCAGCCCTGGCGCCACCTGATCTTGGATCGAATAGAGATCCAGGTCTCTTCCCAGACGCCGGTGATCGCGCTTCCGCGCCTCCTCCATTCTGCTCAGATAGTCGTCCAGTTCCTCCTGGGTGAAGAAAGAGGTCCCGTAGATGCGCTGCAGCTGCTCACGATGTTCGTCTCCCTTCCAGTAGGATCCGGCAATGGAGAGCAGCTTGAAGGCGCCAAGCTGAGAAGTGGAAACCACGTGCGGACCGGTGCAAAAATCCTCCAGCTGACCCAATCGAAAGTGCGATAGCACCTGACCCGTTCGATCTTGCACCAGTTCGGCCTTCAATCGCTCGCCTTTCTCTTTGAAAAACGCGAGTGATTCCTGAGGCTCGACAATCTCGGGCTCGAAGGCAATGTCCTGCTGTCTCAGGGCCTCCATCTTCTCCTCGATCTTCGCCAGATCGTCGTCGCTCAGGCGATTGGGCATCTCGAAATCGTAGTAGAAGCCCTCACTGGTGGGAGGACCTATTCCGAGATGCACTTCGGGGTAGAGCTCTATTACGGCTAGAGCCATCAAGTGGGAAGTAGAATGGCGGAGGATTGCCAAGGCCTCGTCAGGATCCGGAACTTCCTGGATAGTTCCGTCTCTAGTGACGGTTCGAAGACTTCTTACGGGGACCACTGTGATCTAGATTCCTGACCTTTCATCGCTGTCGCCTAGTGCTACCGACGCTCTCGCAACTGGTATTTCCGGGGAGGCAAAAAAATGGTAGGTGCGAGCGGATTTGAACCGCTGACCCCTTCCGTGTCAAGGAAGTGCTCTCCCCCTGAGCTACGCACCTACGCAAAGAAAAGATAGGCAGAACAATCTCCCCGTCTCAGAATCCGAAGAAACCAGACAGGGCGGCGACTCGGTTCTGCAGTTCGCCCTTTTTAGGATCATCGACACAGTCGAGATCTACTGTACTCCATCTTTTAGAGCTTTGCCGGCCGCGAACTTCACTACTTTCTTGGCTGCAATCTGGATAGAGGCACCGGTCTGGGGATTACGCCCGACCCTTGCTTCTCTCTTGCTCGAAGAAAATGTACCGAAACCCACAACAGTGACCTTTTGCCCCTGCCTTAATGCACTTTGCACGTTGTCCACCAAGGAATCCAGCGCACCCTGAGCCTGAGTCTTGGTGATAGCAGCATCACGGGCGATCGCATCGATCAAGTCACCTTTGTTCATCTCTCTCCTCCTCTGGATTAGAAATCGTTCGTGTAGTTCACGCCACTTTCTTCAGAAGGCGGCTTCGTAGTTGCTCAATTCCCCGATCGAACTGCTTGGAGCGAATCGCCTGGTTCAACCGCCTATAGAAGTCGGAGCCCAGCACTGCGTCCGGATCATCGGAGACATTCTCAAACAAGAAATTGGTAACAAACTCCGCGCTAGGCGATTGAACATCGGGCACGATGCCGGAGTTTCTGATCGTCCGGGCCTGGATCGGCTTTCCGTTCGGCCTGAAGTAGAGTTGTGTTGAAACGAATACAACTGAACCCCCTTCGAGGCTGAACAGTTCTTGCAGCGACCCTCGCCCATCGGTCTTGTCGCCAACAACCTCCGCAACCTCGTTATCCCGCAGGGCAGCCGTCAAGACCTCTGCCGCTCCACTGGTTCCTCCGTTCGTCAACACCACAATCGGAATCTGAGACACAACAGGATCCACTTTCGAGCGAATCTCGGCGGGCTCACTCTTTCGGTCCCTGAGTGTGGTGATGAGCTTGTCTTTCGGTACCAGCAGGTCCGAAACCTGAATGGCTTCCTTTATCTCTCCCTCAGCCGTACTTCTGAGATCTACCAGAAGGCCCTTGATCCCAGATGAAACCAGCATTCGGAGCTTCGACTCGACGGTGCCGCTGATTCCCGGTTCAAAGTGGGGTAGGCGGATTACTCCGATTTCGGGCTCCAGTATACGAGCCTGAACCTCGCCCAGCTCCCGCTCCTGGCGCATCAACTCGAGTGCCGCCGGGGATTTCCTGGCGCGAATGACGCGTAGCTCCACAGACGTACCCGGTTCCCCTCGTAGCATCCGTCTCGCCTCCCACAGACTCATCTGAGTCGTGAGCCGCCCATCGATCGACTCAATCATGTCGCCGGACCGCAGTCCGACACGGTCGGCAGGACCCTCATTCTGGCTCGAGACTATATACACATAACTGTAGCGCTTGGATACTACCAGGCCGACCGAACCAGTCGCCTCCCGCGCGCTCAGCTTTTCATATTCTTCCTTGGGCACGAAACTGGAATAGGGATCAAGCGCCTCCATCATCCCGTGCAGAGCACCCAACATGGCGGTCTCCATCCTGGGCGGCTCCACATAATCTTCGCTGACTTTGCTCAAAACGTTGGTAAAGATGGCAAGGTTTTCATAGGCTCCATCTCTGGCCGAAACCTTGTCCAGGATTCCACCCACCAAGCCGTACATTACGACCAGAGCGGATAGAAACAGGATCGTCAACTTGCCCTTGGCAAACACCAGCATAGACAATGCTCTCAAGTTCTAAGTGCGCTAAGATTATACCCTAGGACAAGAGCGCTGGAAAGAAGAAATTGTACGGGTAAGGAGCCTGCGCGGCAAGACTTGTTCTACTATGAAGACAATAGTACCAGTCCGGGTTTCCCCGATTTTTTTCGCCGATTAAAGAACAGTGCACCTCACAATCGAGAAAATCTGGCCTCAATTCTCCGGTCTCTCACTTCCTCAGCGCTATCGCGCAGACCTCTGGGACGACCTCCAGGCTGATTTCACATGAAGCGATGGATGGCACTCGATGTGGGATCCAGGACCGTTGGCGTCGCCGTAACAGATCAGCTCAAACTGACTGCGCGCCCCCTCACGACCTTAAAGAGAAGGGATCTCGAGGCGGATGTAGAGGCGCTTCGCGTCCTCATGGAACGTCACTCGGTAGAGCGTCTGATCGTGGGCTTACCTCTCCACCTCAGCGGGGAGAGAAGCGGGACTCTAGACAGCATCGAACCGTTCGTGAATCGTGTGAAAGAGACCACTGCGGTACGTGTTGAATGGATGGACGAACGACTATCCACCAAAGAAGCGGAACAGTTGATGAAGGAGCTGGGACACTCGCAAACGGAGCGCCGCCGCAAGAGAAATGAGTTTGCGGCAGCTTTGATTCTGAAATGGTATCTGGAAGAACAAACCTCACAACGGAGCCCCGCCGTCCCAGGTTAAAGCTCGTTGTTTCGGGCCTTATCTTGAGCCTCACGTTGGGCCTGAGCCTGGGCTGGGTTCACTTTCAGCTCTTCGAACCCTATCGCGGATCTGGCACTTCGGAGAGCCTTGTCCTGATTCCCCTAGGCTCCACCGGTTCCAGCATCGGAGAGTTGCTTCAGTCGCACGGGATCGTTCGATCACGGTTACTTTTCGGGACCTATGTCAGCTTCCGCTATCCTACTTCGCTGAAGGCTGGCGAGTACCTCTTCAGCCAACCGCTGAGCCTGGTTGAAGTCGCCCAGAAGCTCTTCCAAGGAGAGACTCACCAGTACCGAGTCACGGTGCCTGAGGGTGAGATGATGGAGGAGATCCTGGAGCGATTCAGGGAAAGGGGTTTCGGGCGCAGAGAACGTTTCCGCGAGGCGGGCCGCAGAACGGATCTCCTGTTGAATCTGGATCCGTTGGCAGACAACCTGGAAGGCTACCTTTTCCCCGAAACCTACTATGTCACCCAGGCAATGAACGAGGACGAGATCGTCCAGGCCATGGTGCGCACCTTTCGGAGCAAGTGGACGGCCGAGCGGAGAGCACGGGCCCAAGAACTCGACATGACCACTCGAGAGGTCATCACATTGGCTTCCCTGATTGAAAAAGAAGCCCGCCTTGCGGAAGAGCGTCCGCTGGTATCTGCCGTTTTTCACAACCGCCTCGACAAAAACGTGAAGCTGGCCTGCGATCCCACGGTGATCTATGCCGTCCAGTTGGTAAAGGAATACGATGGGATTATTCACCGGAGTGATCTGCAGCTGGACTCTCCGTACAACACCTATCTGTACCCCGGACTGCCGCCGGGTCCCATTGCGAATCCTGGCCTGGCCTCGATTGACGCTGCCCTCTATCCGGCACCGGTGGAATACCTGTACTTCGTTTCGAAAAACGACGGAAGTCATGTCTTCTCGACTCACTACAGAGACCATTCACAGGCAGTTCGCCGCTACCAGAGATAGTCTTTGTCAACTATCTCCTCATCCTACCCTTGCCTTTGCCTTCGCCTTCGCCTTCGCCTTTGATCCTGCTTTTGCTTTTGCTTTGAGTCGACTAACCGCAGAGTCTGAACTTGATTCTAAGCTCCATCCCGCTGATGGTGACCATCTGGAGTGGTGTCCAAAACGTCTCAGGGCAAAGGCACGGGCAAGGGCAAGGGGGGAGAAGGCAAAAGGCACCGCACAGAACCACCCGGAGACGAGAAATGCGAGCCAGTGATGAATGTTTTAAAATGGAGGCCTGTGCGGCGCGCCTAAAAGACATGAGTAGAAGGGAATGCCGTGAAAAGGGCCGGTGACCGTTGAGAAGAGACTCTAGGTGGAAACCCTCCCTCCGTTTCAGCAGGTCCCGGCGCAGCGGCCTTGCCGTAGCGGTTCTTTCAGTGCTCGCGGGAATCCTCCTTTGCTTCAGCCATGCAGGGAAAGAAGAGAAACGCTTCTCTCCGCCGCTACGGGTGCACATTCCATTCGAAGCTGCCTGGGAGGGAATGCTGGACGTCCTGAGGGAGGAAAACTGGACAGTCGCCCGAGAGAAACGAGCCAAGGGTGAAATCCACACCGGGTCCCGGTTATACATTTCGGGGCCATTGACCGAGGATCATATGGACAAGATCGGCGAACGGCCTCGCTTGTCCGGTGCCCAGTGGAAGCGGGTGGACTATCACTATGAAGTCTCGATCCAACTCGTCTCCGGACGAGAGACCCTGATCACGGTAGACACGAACATCAAGGCTCTGAAGAGGGGCTTTCTGGGAGAGGAAGATTGGGTAGCCATCCCCTCTAACGGACGTCTGGAGGAGGGCCTTCTAACACGTTTTGGACAATCTCTTTTCGGACAGACCTTTTCCCTGACCAGATCGAAGAAGGGATTCTGGGGTTGGTTTCCCGAGATTACGGGAGGACGATCTCCCTCAACCGATTCGAATCGGACCGAAACTGAGTGAGTGCCCGACACCAAGCAGTGAGAGATTCAGACTTGCTGCAGAGGATCGCTTTGGAACTTGCTTGAGGTGAGTAGGAGGCGAGCTTGACAATGGACGCGGCAATTCTGGAAATCATCGAAAGATCTCTTCTCTATTCCCTGTGGGCCTTCTTGATTGTTTTTCTCCTATCCCTGCTCGTGATCCGACAGCGCCTGCGCTCGCGAAGGAAGGGGATACAAGACCTCCGAGCCGATCTGGACCGAGAGTACGAGCAGAAATGGACGGGTCCAGCTCCAACGACTCCTGCCGGCGAACGCTTTGTCCTCTCCCAGGATGAGTCAAGAATGGCTTTCCATGCATTGCTGCTCTCCACCTGTCTTGCCACCGCCTGCTTCTTGGTTCTCACTCTGATCCCGCTTCCCTTCCTGGAGAACTTCGCGACCCTGGATCCCCGCAGCACGGTGCCGCTGCGCGTGACCGCCCTCAACTACGACCGGTTTCACGAGGGCTTTTCCTTGAAGGGAGAAATCTGGAATCAAGAGGAGGAGCCCCTGGGAGAACTAACGGCCGTTGTCAAGGTCTGGGGATCCGATGAGGAGCTTCTAGACGAGCTTTCGGTCGACGTCAAACCCAAGACTTTGAAACCCAGGTCTTCCGGAAACTTCAGTCTGCGGTACTCCAAGAATTCCCCTTTCCTGTTTGGCTACGAGATCTACTTCCTCAACCAGGCAGGCGATGAAGTCCCTCACGTCAAAGGTTTCGATGTTCGGTGAGACCGGCAGGCGGAATCCCCAGAAGTGGTCTCTGATTACCCTGCTTCCCTACCTCAGGAAGTACCGCAGCCGAATCCTTTTGGGAGCGCTCATGGTGCTCCTGACCAATCTTGCAGTTGTCACCCTGCCTACCATTCTGGGAAGAGCGATCGATCACCTTTCCAGCGCCAACCGGTCTGATCTCTTTTTTTTTGCGGCGGTGATCCTGGCCATCGGTGTCGTTGAGGGCTTCTTCCGCTTCTGGATGCGGCGGGTTCTGATCGGGGTTTCACGTTATATCGAGTACGATCTCCGCAACGACCTCTTTCGCCACCTTCAGCGCCTTACACCTCGCTTCTACCAAGAACATTCAACCGGTGACGTCATGTCGCGGTCGACCAACGACCTGAGCGCAGTGCGGATGGTCCTTGGCCCCGGCATCATGTATTCCTTCAACACTATCTCCATGACCGTCTTGACCATTGGGATCCTCCTCCAGATTGATGCCAAATTGGCCTGCCTTAGCCTGATGCCCCTGTTACTGGTGTCCTACAGTGCCACCTACTTTGGAAGGAAAATCCACGAAAGATTCGAGAGAATCCAGGAGCAATTCTCGACGATTACGGCCCTGGCCCAGGAGAATGTGTCCGGGATCCGGGTAGTAAAGGCATACGGCCAGGAACGAGCCTCCATCGATCGTTTTCGAGAAGCCAACCGGGAATATATCAACAGAAGTCTTGCCCTGGTCAGGATCTGGGGAGTCTTTTATCCCCTCCTCACCTTCCTCCTCGGGCTCTCAGGGATGTGCCTCCTGTGGTATGGGGGCCGCAGGGTTGTCTCCGGATCAATTTCCATAGGAGAGCTAGTCGCGTTCATGGTCTATGTGACCAGGCTTACCTGGCCTACGATCGCCCTCGGATGGGTCATCAACGTGGTGGAGAGAGGCTCTGCCTCGATGGGTCGGATCAATCGCATCCTGGCGCAGGAGCCCGATATTCTGGACGAGGAGCCCATTGCGATCGAGAAGCTGAAGGGCAAGCTGGAGGTCCGGAATCTAAACTTTTCCTATGGTGAGATCAGCGTACTGAAGAACCTGAGCTTCAAGGTCGATCCTGGACAGACGGTCGCAGTCGTTGGGAGCACGGGAAGTGGGAAATCTACTTTAGTGCACCTGCTGTGTCGGCTCTATCCGATTCCGCGGGAGACGATGTTCATTGACGACATCGACATCAACGACCTTCCCTTACAGCAACTTCGCTCTCGCATCGGCTGTGTCCCGCAGGACAGCTTTCTGTTTTCCGAGACGATCCGCCAGAACATATCCTTTGGCCGGCCCGAAGCAGATCTGGAGCCGGTCCGCAAGGCAGCCTGGACCAGCAATATCCTGGATGATATCGGGGAGTTCCCCGAGCAGATGTCGACCTTTGTCGGCGAGCGGGGCATCACACTGTCCGGTGGTCAGAAACAACGCCTTGCCATCAGTCGGGCTCTACTGTTGGAACCGGATATCCTGATCCTAGACGATTCCCTGTCGAGCGTGGACACCTATACCGAGGAGCGTATCCTGGAAAGACTTTCACAGGATTTGTCAGACCGGACTTCAATCCTGATTTCCCACCGCATTTCGACCGTCCAGAAATCTGATCTGATTCTGGTGTTCGAGGACGGCCAAATCATAGAACGAGGCACGCATACGGAGCTGCTCGGGACCGGAGGCCACTATGCCAAGCTCTACCAGAAACAGCTGCTCCGAGAAGAGCTGGAAAGCGAATGAGTGACTACCACGAAGAAGAGGTTCTAGGGAAGGCATACGATGGCCGGCTGGCGCGACGACTGCTGAGCTATCTCCGACCCTATCGCGGGATCGTGGCGATCTCGGTCTTCCTGCTGCTCCTGGTCTCGGGACTCCAGCTGGTGGGACCGCTGCTCACCGAGATCGCCATAGACGACCATATTCGAACCGGTGACCTCAACGGACTGAACCGGATCGCCCTGATCTTCCTCAGCGTTCTGCTGGTGCAGTTCGTTCTCTCTTTCGCCCAGACCTATCTGATGAACTGGACCGGGCAGAGGATCATGCACGATCTGCGACTCCAGATCTTCTCGCACATCCAGACCCTGCACGTGGGTTATTTCGACAAGAATCCGGTGGGACGCATCATCACCCGGATAACCACCGACGTCGATGTGTTGAACGAGCTATTCACGGCCGGAGTCGTGAGCATCTTTGGAGACATCTTCCTGCTCGTCGGCATCGTTGGCGTCATGCTCTGGCTGGATTGGAAGCTAGCCCTGGTCTGTTTCTCGGTCCTACCTCTGATAGTGCTGGCGACGGCAGTCTTCAAATTGAAGGTTCGCGGTTCCTACCGTTGGGTCCGCACCTGTATTGCCAGGATCAACGCTTTCCTGCAGGAGAACATCACCGGCATGTCCGTGGTTCAGATCTTCGTCCAGGAAGAGCGAAAGTTCGGCGAGTTTGAAGAGCGGAACCGCGAACACCTCAACGCCAACCTGAAGTCGATCTTCTACTATGCACTCTTCTACCCCGTCATCAGCCTGATCGGATCCCTCGCCGTCGCTCTGATTCTCTGGTACGGAGGCGCTCAGATCATCCAGAACACACTCACCCTCGGCGTCCTGGTCGCCTTCATCCAATATTCAGATCGTTTCTTCAAACCCATCAGCGACCTGAGCGAGAAGTTCAATATCCTGCTCAACGCCATGGTCAGCTCAGAGCGCATTTTCAGACTCCTGGACACACAACCGGCAGTACAGCCACCACCCCACCCGCTTTCTCCGTCGGTCATTCGGGGAAGGGTCGAATTCAAGGACGTCAGCTTCCACTACAACGAGGGAACTCCCGTCCTGAGCAATGTGAACTTGACGATCGAAGCCGGAGAGAAGGTGGCAATCGTGGGACCGACGGGCTCCGGAAAGTCCACGCTTATCAACCTCCTCTGCCGCTTCTACGATGTCCAGGCGGGAGAAATCCTGATTGACGGCGTTGATCTGAGGAAAATGGATCTGGAAGAGCTGAGAAAGCTCACCTCAGTAGTTCTTCAAGATGTTTTTCTGTTCAGCGGAACCATCGAGGAAAACATCCGCCTCTGGCAGCGAGACATCAATCGGCAACAGGTAGAGTCAGCAGCAGATTTCGTCAATGCAAGCCGTTTCGTCGCGCGAATGCCCGAAGGACTGGATTCCCACGTGGCGGAACGGGGCAGTTCCCTATCGGTCGGTCAGCGGCAATTGCTGGCCTTTGCCCGAGCAGTGGCACATGAGCCCAAGATCCTGGTCTTAGACGAGGCCACCTCCTCGGTCGACACAGACACCGAGCTGCTGATCCAAGATGCCCTCGACAAGCTCCTCAAGAACCGAACCGCCCTGATCATTGCTCACCGCCTCTCCACGATACAGAACTGCGATCGGATCGTCGTACTGTCAAAGGGGCAGATCAGGGAGGAAGGCTCTCACGACGAGCTGCTGAAACACCGGGGAATCTACTACAAGCTCTACCAGCTTCAGTATAAGGAGCAGCTGGGACATCTGGCGCTTGCCCAACAGGACGAAAACACAAAATCCGAAGCACGGAACTACAAGTAGTCAGTCACTGTTCCCTGAGAGGCACGAAGCGCTAGCGAGTTTCAGGAACGAGAAAGCTTTGTTTGTACCTTGTTTCTTGTACCTTGGAGTTTTTAAGTTCAGCTTGGCAGCGCCACCGGCTGCAGACCGCCAGATCGTACAGGAAAGAAACTACTTGAGTCATGAAAGCCTGAAGCGCGAGCGAGGGGTTGGAAATCCGGGAAATGCGTCACCAAAAGGGCATTCGACCGGAGAGGGCCTAGGTCTCCACGCGAAAGCAGATAACAGCAAGATCTCCCAGAGCCCCAACCCCTCGCTTGCGCTTCAGGCTTCCGCAGTTTTCGCATTGATCGGCGCCTTGGACGTGGGAAATTCCAATTGAAGTTTCAGGTTAGTGGACCCCCCAGCGGTGCTGGCCCCATTCGAGAAGGAAACTCCGGCTGACTACGGGGAGATTTGTGCTGTTGTCCGGCTCTCTCCTCGGAACTTGGGCTCATCTTGCAGACAAGTCACGTCGTTCGCGGCTCTGTTGGGTGCAGCTGCTTCCGATACTGTTCACTGATCACTTCATCACTGCTCACTATTCAAGTTTGAGGTTAGCGCCTTTCAGCTCGCCCCTCTCCCTTTCAGGACCGCAGGGATCGTCTTCAGCAGGATCACTAGATCCAATCCCAGAGACCAGTGGTCAATATAGCGTAAGTCCAGATCCATCCAGCGCTGGAAATCGATCTCGTTGCGTCCGGAAACCTGCCAAAGACACGTGATTCCGGGCTTTACACTGAGGCGACGCCTCTGCTTCAGAGAGTAGTACCCTACTTCCTCGGGAAGGGGGGCGCGGGGCCCCACCAGACTCATCTCTCCCTTGAGTACATTGGCGAGTTGAGGCAACTCATCGATACTGAACTTACGAAGAATTCGCCCCAGAGGAGTCACCCGTGGATCGTTGCGCATCTTGAAAACGGGCCCATCCATCTCATTGAGGTGTTTGATCTCCCACAGCTTATCTTCGGCTCCCTCGATCATGGTCCGAAACTTGGTCAGGGTAAACCGCCGACCGTAGAGACCGCAGCGGATCTGACGGTAGAAGATGGAACCAGGCGAGGTGAACTTGATGAGCAGCATGACCACCAGCATGATCGGAGTCGTAATCAGCAGAAGACATGCAGCCGCTGAGCAATCCAGCAGCCGTTTCGCTACCAGCGATAGACCGTGATCTGGAACCGTCGAATAGGTGATCAGAGGCAGGCCCTCCAGGAACTCCAGAGACGGCCTGGCACCTGCTTTAGGAAAGCCATCCAGCGCCAGCCTTGTCTTGATCCCCAGCTCTTCGCATAGACTCATCAGCTCCCCGATACTCTCCTGGCGACACCCCCGCTCCTCGACGAAAATGACTTCGTCCGCTACGACCTCCTCCACCAGGAGCCGGGGAAGATCCTCCAGGCTACCCAGGACCTTCAAACTGGACCCGGCAACAGCTTCAGCTCCACAGCTGACATGTCCCACGACGTGGTATCCATACTTCTTGGAATTCTCCAAGACCTCACCCACTCGCGTGGAACGGCTGTCCGTCCCCACAACGACGATCTTGATCTGGTTGTGCTCGTTGATATTCCTGCTTCTGAGCACCCAATGGATGAACACGCGGTTGAGGGCAACAAGGCTGCTGCAGATCACTACGAATCCGAAGAGGATCGGACGACTCACCACCAGCTTCAAGGCGAAAGTGAAAAACCCGGTGATCACAGTGCTGGCCAAGGCAAAATGGAACGCACGGGTAAGCTGCTGTCGTAGGGGGAGGTACACGAGTTCGGAGTATCTTTGAGTGATCAGGAGAAGAAGTACCCATAAGGGGAGTAGGGCCAGGAAATAGAGCAGGTATTGGCGAAAAGCAAGCAGCTCCGGGTTGAGGAGGTTCCCGAAGGCGGAGGGAATCAGCTCGTGGGCATGGTTACGCAAGAAATAGGCGAGAGAGAGCGCGGGCACTCCCACCGCCACATCCGCGACCAGAAGAAGATGGGAATACACCCGATACTGACGATCAAACACCAGTACGCAATCTAACCAATCCGAGGTCTCAAAGTCCAGTCGAGGGGTAGAGATCGGTTGTCTAGCGCTCTTTACTCCCGCTTGGCTATGCCCTTGCCCTTGCCTTTGCCTTTAAAAAGCGCCCGCCCGGAAGAACGCGACACGATCAGCAGAACGGGCAAGGGAACGGGCAAAGGCAAGGGTAAGAACAACACCCTAGCAACTCGACAGATCTTCTACTCGAGGGGGACGAGAAAGGAAAAAGCCTTCGGCATAGTGGCAGCCGATCAAACTGCCCAGATGCTTATGGAAGCTTCTGATTTGATCCAGAATATCGGGTCCGCTGAGATAGGTCTCGAGTTCGCGGGATCCGTCTTTGTAGAACTGAGATGCGAAGGCGAGTATCGCCTCCTCTTTGACTTCGTAGAATGCTGAGATGTCGACCAGGAGCTGCGGCGTCCTGGGTTGGTTGAACTGCATCCAGGACGCAATCTTCTCGGGACGAAATCGCTCTTGCCCGGTGTCAATGCGAGCGAGTCCGGCGTGGTGGACAGCGTCCTCAACCAGCTGTGCGGCTTGGCTGTGATCGGGGTGTCCCCAACGAGAGTGACTGATGACGAGACGGGGGCGCGTCTGACGTAGAATCCGGATCACTTTGAGCCGGTTTTCCGGGGTAGGCTGAATGTTTCCGTCTTCGAGTCCCAGGTTGGCGCGGAACTCCAGCCCCAAGACTTCCGCCGCCGCCGCCGCCTCCTTTTCTCTTAATTCGGCCGACCCCCGGGTACCGAGCTCCCCGCGTGAAAGATCAACCACCGCTATCCGTCGACCCTGTGATCGCAGCTTCAGAAGGGACCCAGCACAACCAAGCTCGATATCGTCCGGATGTGCACCTATCGCAAGCACATCGGCGTGTTCAGACATAGAAAACCTGGTGGCTGGGGCAGAAGGGTTGTCCCTCTTCGATTACGGAGTGGATAAAGGCGGGACCTTCCTGGATCAGAAACTGATTGAAGTTGACGACCCTTTCCTGGAGCTTGCCCTGGGGACACAGCCGATTCTGTAGGTAGTCCAGGTGTCTTCCCAGAGCCTCGTCTCGCTGACGATAATTCGCAACGAATCTGCGCTGCAGCTTCTCGATATGGTAAAGAATCCGGTCCTCCGCCCGTACCATCATCTCGGCCATGCTGGGGTCGGAACGATCGATGTGCGATTTGAGAGAGGCCAGCTGTGACCTCAGCTCCAGCTGCACTGAGTCAAAAGTCCTGAGAACCTCCCCGGTCTCACCTTGGTTCAGGAGACCCTGAAAGGCTTGCAATGGATCGTCTGACATGAGCTCGCCAGCCTCAAGACCATACTTCTTGAGAAGACGTTGAGCCTTGCGATCGACGACCGTAATGCACATCCGCGGGAAGATGGAAGGTTCTACTCCCCAGAGCGAGCTGATCGCGCTGACCTGAGTGAAATAAGCGACTTCTGAGGGACCTCCGACGTAAACGGCAGTCGGGAACAGGTGGTCTTGAAGGATCGGTCTCAAGAGGACGTTCGGTCCAAACCCCTCCGGATTCGACTCGATTCGATGCAGCAGCTCGTCGAGGGAATAGCCCGACTTCCTCTTCTTGGTTCGGTACTCCCCGTCCTGGAACACCAGTTTGTGGCGACTATTCCCCTCGTGAGAGAACAGGAGGGTTTCCGAGTCATCGAGAGAAACCTGCGGGGCGAAGCCGGCGGCAGTAAGCTCCTGGCTTCTCTGCTGCAACGCCTGGACCGCTTCTGATCTCTTCTTCAGCAGCCCGGTGAAAACCTCTGTCAGTTTCGACTTATAACCCGGCAGCAAGGAATCAAACAGCACCAGGCCATGGTCGCGAAAGAGGCCGGCCAGCCATTTCCCGTGAGCCTGGCGAAAATCATGTTCGGGGCGATAACTGACTCCCAGGGTCTGCAGGGTTGCGTCCAGGAACTCCCCCCGCTGAGCCTGATTTTGGAGTTGCTCTAGACTTTCCGAAACCCGGTTGAGACCGATCGTCCCTACCATGCGGCCGTCGCTCTGAGAGCTGGGATAGCGGATGTCGAGCAGCCGATCCGCCTGATCATAGAAGGAAGTCGAACGAACTTCCATGAAATCAGAATCATCCGCTGGAAGCCAGAAAACGGGAACTGCGGAGTAGCCACGGTCCTCCAGGATCTGGCTCAGCCGAACTGCCGTGGCTGCCTTATAGACAGCGAGTGCAGGCCCTCCAAAGAGCCCCAACTGCTGTCCTGTCACCACCGCAATGGTGTCTCGCGCCCTCAGTTTCTGAATATTGCTGTGGGCGGCCTCACTCGCCCCAAGCGATCGATTGAAGGGATCCAGGAGTGAGACAAGATGCTCTCGGGAGAACCGCAGGGGCTTCTTCGCAACGACCTCGACCCGACGCTGCAGAGCCTCAATATCGAGCGGAGCGGGCGCCCCGAGTGGATAGAGACCACTCACCTCGTCGAATTGATAAAGATATTTGAGAAAGAGGGGGTTCTGTCCAGGAAGCCTGCGATAATCCAGGCAATCGATTTTCATAGACTTCCCAAACCCTCAAGCGCGACGTTGTACGGTGACTTCGGAAGAGTACTCACGTTTCCGAGCCACATCGTTTCCGTCATAGGGAGGGACGCTTAGGAGGCCCCCTCCGATTCGCGAAAAAGAGTCTTTTCGACCGCTGCCGACTGGAAATCTAATTCATTCTCACAGCACTTGCCAGGCCTGGCACTCCATTCCGAGATCAGTGGTCGGCCCAGAGTGACGGAACACCCGCCCCGGAACGGAGCACCAGCAGCGAGTCACTGACGGGCTGATGGACCGCGAGCACTGGAGGGCCCGGCGGCACTGACCGTGATCCTGTCTTTCAGCTTCAAGAACTTCTTCTCGCCGATGCCTCGCACATTCATGAGATCCTCGATCCGCTCGAAGGGACCGTTTTTCTCGCGAAACTCGAGAATGCGCCGTGCCGTCGACCTCCCGATGCCAGGCAACTCCTCCAGATCCTCGAGGGTCGCTTGGTTCAGGTCGATCTTGCGGTCCGGCTCCGGCCCAGCACAAAGAGCTGAGGCACAGAACAGAAAGGGCAAGATGCCCAACAACCAGGTAGAAACTCGTTTCTTCATTTGACTGTCCTCCTTGTTTGCGTTTCTACCTGACTTAACGCTCGAGCCCGAGAATCCGCGAAAGATTTTCTAGGTCCCACCCAGATACCATCGCAGCAGGAGATTGCCCCACAGCGCGGCCATCATCGCTCCTGCGGCCAGGAAGGTCCCAAAGGGCAACGGATAGCGCCTTCCTTTCCCCAAGATCAATATGAAGACGGAACCCACCAAAGCGCCCATAGCCGATCCCAGGAAAATTGCTAGCAGAGACAGCCTCCACCCCAGAAAGGCTCCCATCATGGCCAGCATCTTGACGTCCCCGAAGCCCATTCCATCCACCCCGGTCGCCTTTTGGTATGCAACGGAGACCAGCCAGAGTAGCCCTCCGCCCACCAGGATTCCCAAGAAGGAAAACGGATAGTTGGACCAGGTCGGCACGGAAGCCGAATCGGAGATGTTCCAGTGGAAAAAACCGGGAACCTGGAAAGGCGACACCAGCAATCCGAACAGCAGGCCGCTAAAATTCAGGACGTCGGGGAGAATTCTGTGGAAGAGATCGATAAAAGCAAGAACCAGAAGAAGACAAAAAAAGACCAGATTAATGAAGAAAGGCGGTGTCAGTCCAAATTGATGCCATAGAAGCAAGAAGAGCGCCGCCGTAGACAATTCCACCACGGGATAGACCCAGGAGATACGCTCTCCGCAGTCGCGGCACTTCCCGCGCAGAAGAAGATAGCTCAGGACTGGAATATTGTCCCAGGCCCGAATCCGGTTCTCACACTGGGGGCAGCTGGACCTGGGACGGACAACGGAACGACGCAGGGGCACCCGACGAATGCAAACTGTAAGAAAGCTCCCGACCAGCAGGCCAGCCGTCCCGACCAGGACCGCAGTCCAATCCATGGGGCATTATAACCGGAGCGAAGCGACGTCGGAACGTCCGAGGGTCGCACGTCGGAACGTCCGAGGGTCGCACGTCGGAACGTCCGAGGGTCGCACGTCGGAACGTCCGAGGGTCGCACGTCGGAAGAGGGTCGCACGTCGGAACGTCCAGGGCGCACGTCGGAACGTCCGAGGGTCGCACGTCGGAGATCCCCCAGGCGTCAGCTGGACTTGTCAGGCTGGCAGCTACCACGGGGCGCAGCAAACCGGACCTCGCTTTAGAACGTTCAGACGTTCAGACGTTAATTCCCGCCGTTCCTTCGTGCCATCACGATATCGTTGGCGTCGATGATCGTGTACATCGCCTTTTCCAGATCGGTCAGGGTCTGCTGGTAGTCCACCAGGGCCCTCAGCTCTCGAACCTGGGAGTCGGTCAGATCTCTCTGGTATCGAAGCACTTCGAAGTTGGTGGAAAGCCCTGCCTGGAAGCGCTTGTTTTCCCCTTCCAGCTGCTCCTCGGACAATTCCCGTGCCACCCGGGCCGCCTCCAGACGCTTGATCTGAGTGGCGATGCTCTCGTAGGCGTTGCGTACCTCTACCATGATCAGCTGCTGCTCGTTCTTGAGCCGACTCAGCAATCGTCGTTCCTCGATGCGAAGCGAAGCTCGCTCTGCTTCGTTGGCGCGGTTGCCGATTGGGATATCTACACTCAAAGCAAGCTGATAGTTGATGAAATCGAAGCCGAAAACCTGCCCCCAGGTATTGCCGAAATTACCGAAAAAGGGGCTTCCAGGGTCGGGAATCTGTCCCGAATTGGTATCGGGGACTCCGTCTCCGTCGGTGTCAACGAACACGTTCTGAAGTACTCGACCGGTCTGTCCTCTCGAGATAAGACCGGCCTCGAGATTTACCGCCGGCTTACCTTCCTTGATGTAGTACTTCCGGTTCACCTCGATCTTGTCGCGTTCCAGACGATTCTGTTCTAGTTCAGGTCGCTTCTGCATAGCGATCTCTATCGCCTGGTCTAAGGAAAGACTCAGGTCCCTGACCTCGGGGCGCTTGGTCGGGATCAAGGTTAGATTCCAGATGGTCGCCCTTGGATCAGGAGCCAAGAGTTGTTTGAGGGCGTTCTGCGAGGTGATGATCTGCACTTCCGATTGAATCATTTCCTGCTCACGGGTAGCCACTTCGGCTCGTGAGGCCGTTACCTCGATAGGCGCCATTACGCCGATCTGCACCCTCTTCTGGTTGTTTTCATGCTGGATGATTGCCAGCTTCATCGATTTGCGTATGGCCTCATGGTTCTCGATGGCGAAAACCAGCTCCCAGTATTGATTCTGCACCTGCTGCAGGATCTCGGACACCCTCTGCTTGAAGACACTGTCGCTGATGTCACGATCCAGGTTGTAGAGGCTCAGCTGGGTTTCCGTCTGGGTCCTCCGAAAACCTCGCAATAGCGGCTGTCTGAAGAGGATGTCGAAATTCGACCCGAAAGATGGGTTGATGAACTGGAATGCACTGTTGGTGGAGAAACGATTGTTGTTGAAGCTCACCGTCACATCACTGCCACCCGGGAAGTTCTGGCCCACGGAAGAGCTAAAAAAGAAGCTCTTACTGCTATTGACCGAAATTCCCTGCCCCGCATCCAGAACCGATCTTGAGGGGTTCTCATTCGAGTTCCAACCCAAACTGAAGCTAAGCCTGGGATCGTAGAATCCCTTGGTCCTGACGATGTCCTGGAGATTCAGATCCTCGTTGTAGTCTTCAATGGCGATATCCAGGTTGTTCGTCAGCGCCAGCCGCATCGCGTCCTTTGGCGTCAACTCCATCACCGTCCGTTCCCGGCGCATCCTCTCAGTCCAGGACTCAGGAGGGACGATCTTCCGTGTCTCGGCCTCATCCTGGGCCGGCTTCTGTCCTTCTTCAGCAACTACCGGCCAGATGAAAAAGAGCAAGGTCAGTCCTACCAAACCGTTCGCTATTCTCATAACAACTCCTATTCAATCCACAATGCCGCCAAGATGATAGTCAAGTGTTGTGTACGTACACTAGCAGCCTGTCGGACTTGACTCACAGGCACTTCTGAAATTTGACGTTTGATCCAAAGTCTTGCACGACCAAGCACGAAATCGATGAATCGTCTGATCTGCGGCGGTGATTTGGCCGCTGAAACGACCTGGCCCACCTCTTCAGAGGGTGGCACGGGCCAGCTTCGGCTGGCGGCAGGCGAGGTTGTACATTCTTTTCAGATTCCAGGCGATGCTGGCCAGAGTCCACTCCCCGTCTGCCGCCTCCGCTCCTCGGAGAGAGAACTGCGCAAAGCCCATCACCGATTTGATGATCCCAAAGACGGGCTCGGGGACAGCTTTGCGTTGCCCGTAGATGGCTCGACCCGCCGGGGTCTTCAACCGGTAGCTCATCTGCTCCACCGCATCGGCGTCTTCCCCGGGTGGCTCCGGTTCTTTCCAGCGTTCGTTCGGCGGCAAGTGGTGGGCTTCCCGCTCGACCGCAATATAGGGAAGGACCGCATGCTCGCTACAAAGCTCCACGTTGGCACCACTGAAGTAGCCGTTGTCGGCCAGCAGCTCCTGGGGCCGACCCAACGACTCCGGCAATGCGTGCAGCGCCGCCAGGGCCGGTTTCAGTTCTTTCTTGTCATTGGCGTTTGGCGTGACATGAACGGCCACAATCAACAGACTGTCGTTATCCACCAGGGCCTGAGCGTTGTAGCATTGCTCAAATCCCCCGCCCGAGACCGGCATGATCCGAGAATCTTCATCCGTCAGATTGATCTGATCCTGGTCTCGGATTCCTCCTCGGGGCGGTTTGGGTTCGCGACCCTTCGGTTTGTTTCCCCTTTTCCTCTGGGCTTGCCGCTTGGCCACCTTCCCTTCATATTCGGCGTGCTCGGCCGCCTGCCGCTCGGCCGCCCGCTCGACCAGCTTCTGCTTCGCTTGATCGATCGCTTTCAACCGTGCTTCCCGCCGCGCCAGCTCGGCCGGGATGTCCATCCCTTCCGTTTCTTCTCGTCCATCCGCTTCCT
The DNA here is from genome assembly GCA_965219005.1 of Acidobacteriota bacterium. Classification (GTDB taxonomy): domain Bacteria; phylum Acidobacteriota; class UBA6911; order RPQK01; family JAJDTT01; genus CAUZIZ01. Next base: position 4,121,297 of record CBDCMS010000004.1, read on the forward strand.
CGGCCAGCTGCATCAACTCGTCCACTTCTTCTCGCAGCCGCGCTTCCAGTTTCTGGATGTGCCCCCAGCTCAACGCACTGTGCTTGGAGGCATTGGCTTTGACCTTCGTGCCATCCAAACTCACTCGGCCCAACTTCAGAAATCCCATCGCCTGGGCCAGCAGCAAGATCTCCACAAACAGCGGCTTCAGCTCTTCCAAAAACCGCTTTCGGAAATGGGCTATGGTGTCGTGATCCGGATGCGTGTTGCCGGCGAGGTAGCGAAACGCCACCGAATCGTAGGTGGCTTGCTCCAACTTCCGACTCGAAAACACCCCCGTCGCATACCCGTAAAACAACAACGCCAGCATCACCGCCGGATGGTATCCTTCCGATCCCCGTTTCGTGTAGGAATCCTCCAACTTCCTCAACTCCAGCTTGCTCACCACCTCCACCACGAAGCGAGCCAGATGCGTCTCCGGCAGCCATTCCTGCACCGAAGGAGGAAACAGATAAGGAGTCTCTCGATCTACTGTTCTAAATCGATTCGCCATACACTAATGATGCCCGTTCGGTGTGACCTCGAAAGTCCGACAGGCTGCTAGAGGAAGATTGTTTCAAGGAGGGAAAAGCAAAAAAGGCAGGCGGCCTGATTTGGGACCTGGGAATTGAGAGTTGCCTCAGATTCCCCGCCATCCGCGAAAGAAGTGAAATAGCTTTATGGAATAAAAGGGGCTCGCCAACCCCAATAACCCGGGTGGCGAACCCCAACAGGTAATCGTCTACGGCGCCATGTAAGTCGAGATCAGAAAAACCGAACCCACTACTCTTCAGACTCGGACTCTTCGGACTCAGACTCTTCTTCTTCTATCTCCTCCTGCTTCTTTAGCGTGGGCCGCTTGGACCGCTTGAGCGAAGGCTTGTCACCCTTGAGGGTCGGTTTTTCCTTGTCGTCGCGCTGATTGGTCTTCCGCTTCAGAGTGGGTCTCGATGCCCCACCCTTTCCGGGAGCATCTCCGGGCTTGATCTGTTGTCGGTCGATCTGGGCCAGGCGCATCTTGACTTTGTCGAACTCAGAACCGCTGAACACGTATTCATCCTTGACTTCGAGGTATCCTATCTCGCCGTTGACATTTTCGATCCGGCTCTCGACGGAAGGGTGCGTGCGGAAAAAGCTAGCGAAGGCCCCAGGTTTCTTCTTCTCCTTTTCCTGGAGCTTCTCAAAAAAGGTGATGAAGCCCTGCGGATCGTAACCGGTGTTCCACAGGTACTGGGTTCCCAGTTGATCGGCTTCGGCCTCGGATTTCCTGGTTATGCCCAAAACCGCCAAGGACATGCCCATGCCCAGACCCTGATAGATAGCGTACTGTGTCCAGTAGCCTCCGATGAACATGGCGGGCAACGACGCAAACTGGAGCAACTGTCCCTTGGTCATCCTCTCAGTGGCATGTCGTGCGGTCACGTGGGCAATCTCGTGTGCCATTACCCCAGCCAACTCCGACTCGTTCTCGGACTCCAGAATCAATCCCTTGTTGACGTAGAAATAGCCACCAGGCAGGGCGAAGGCATTGACCTCATCGGTATCTATCACCTTGATGACGAAGGGTACCTTCGCATCCGAGTTCTTCACGATCTCCTGGCCCAGACGGTCGACGTACTCGGCCACCACAGGGTCTTCCACCAACCGTGCCGTCTGCTCGATCATCTGAGCGTACTGGGCGCCCATCTGAATCTCTTTTTCCAGAGACACGAAATTGGGAAAGATCAGGCCGATCTTGCCATTGATGCTTCGGTTACCGATGTTCTCCACGTCTCCATGCTTCCTTCCCGAACTCAAGGGGAGGGTAGTGAAAACGAGGACAAAAAGGGTCAGGACCGTGACAAATCTACTCTTGTTCATTGCGCCTTCCCATCTTGACTGAAAATGATATGAGGCCAGTATAACCTATTGATTGCTCCGTCTTCCAGAGAGGTACCTCCTGCTGCGTATCCACGTCTCACTTCCATGTTACGCACCTCCTCTGTTAACTTCTGTCTATACATCTGATGCGAGAAACCAAGCACAGGTTCAGCTTCGGGCCAATTCTTCTCTCTGGTAGTAGCAAAGCGGACAGATCTCCCAAAATTCTGAGCGCCCACCAGATGAAGGAAGTGGATCGGCTGACAACCGAAAAGTATGGTCTCCCCAGCCTCCTTCTAATGGAGAATGCCGGGATAAGCCTCTATCTGACCTTGAAGGGCTACTTCGCGGAGAAACTCTCTGAACTACGCACTGCCGTCATCTGTGGCAAGGGGAACAATGGCGGCGACGGACTTGTTCTCGCCAGACAACTACGACAGCGAGAAACTGCTCCCGACCTGTTCCTGCTGGCCCCCCCGGAGAAGGTTTCGGGGGATGCCCGCATCAACCTGGACATCTATCAGGCCATCGGCGGGCAGGTTCAGGCCGTCCTTTCAGAGGAAGAATGGTCCCGCCTGACTCCTCGGCTCGAGAGCTATGATCTTGTGGTCGACGCAATTCTCGGGACGGGGATCAGCAAGCCCATGACTGGGCTTCATGCCCAGGTGGTAGAGGACGTGAATCGCCTCCGAGCATTTGTCCTGTCCGTCGACTTCCCTTCAGGCATGGTTTCCGACGCCTTCCGCGGAGGGGCCCCCGTCATCCATGCCAACGCTACTGTGACCTTTACGGCGGTCAAGATCGCACACGTCTTGCATGAGGATCAGGAGTCGATGGGTTCTCTGCACCTGTTCCCGATCGGTACCCCACCCGAGCTGCTGGAAACCTCGGACTACCCGATCGAGCTAATCACCCACCCCCGGGCAGCCGCCAGCCTGCCGCAGCGACGGGCCAGTTTCCACAAAGGCAGTTTCGGCCACACGGTCATCGTGGCGGGCAGCCAGGGCAAGTCAGGTGCAGCAGCCCTCGCCACCAGTGCAGCCCTTCGCTCCGGATCCGGACTGGTCACCGCTTGCGTCCCCGAGGAAATACAAGCTCTGGTGAGCTCCTTCAGACCCGAGATCATGACCGAAGGCCTGGCCTCCTCTCAGGCTGGAACCTTCGTCTCCAGTACTGTCGACGACCTGCTGGAATTCCTGGAAGGCAAGCAGGCTGCCGCAATCGGTCCGGGACTGTCCACCAACCCTGAGACCGTAAGCTTCGTGCACCGGGTGGTTCAGCAGGCCCGAATCCCTCTCGTAGTTGACGCCGATGCGCTGAACTGCTTTCAGGAAAAGCGGCAGGAGCTCTACAACAGTCATGACCAGCCTCTGGTGCTGACGCCTCATCCAGGGGAGTTCTCCAGGCTCATCGGGAGACCCACCGCTGAGATTCTCGACGACAAGATCGAGTTGGCACGTCGATTTGCTCAGGATCAGCAGTTGTGGCTGGTGCTGAAGGGGTTTCGTACCCTTATTGCCTTGCCTGATGGGAGGGCCTTCGTCTGTCCTCTGGGCAATCCCGGAATGGCGACCGCAGGCACCGGGGATGTGTTGACCGGAGTCATCGCCTCTTTCCTGGGTCAGTACCAGGCCCAGGGCTTGAATGCGCCCCAACAGACAACCCAGGCCGTTCTCGCTGGCGTCTACCTTCACTCGCTGGCCGGGGATCTTGCCGAAAAGCAAACGGGTGGAGCCGCCCTCAACGCCCATGACATTATTGATCATCTAGGAGCGGCACAGCTCGAACTGGACGCTTGAATCCCGTTGACCGAAACCCACCACTCTCGCAGCGAGGCCGAGACTCTTTGCATCGGTGAGCTCATTGGGCGCCGCCTAAGCCCACCCTGCCTCATCCTGCTCCACGGGGAACTGGGCGCGGGAAAGACGACCTTGACCAGGGCCCTGGCTTTAGGCCTGGGTTTGGAGGACACTTCGATCGTCCACAGTCCCTCCTTTACACTGGTGAACCAGTACCCCACGAAGGGCGAGACCATCTATCACGTCGACCTCTATCGACTTGAGGGCCTCTCCGATCTCTACTCCATCGGAATGGAAGAGATCCTGTCCCAGGAAGCATTCATCATTGTCGAGTGGGCGGAAAAGCTGGCCCTCGATATCGAAAGAGCCGTGGCCATCCATATCCTGGTTGACCCCATCAGCGAAGAGCGCTGTATCCAGGTCGATTATCCCGACTAGGCTGAAACTTGAATAGTGAGCAGTAGTGCAGTAGTGCAGTAGTGCAGTAGTGCAGTGAGCAGTACCGGAAACAGCTGCAGGCAACAGAGCCGTGAACGACTTGCCTTGTCTGCAAAATGAGCCCAAGTTCCGGCTGTCGAGGACGACGAAGGCGGGAGAGAGCCGGACAACAGCAAGATCTCTGTTGACCCCGAAAAGTTCCGTTCTCGAATGGGGCCAGCACCGCTGGGGAGCCCACTAACCTGAAACTTCAAATCGTGCAGTAGTGCAGTAGTGCAGTAGTGCAGTAGTGCAGTAGTGCAGTAGTGCAGTGAGCAGTACCGGAAACAGCTGCAGGCAACAGAGCCGTGAACGACTTGCCTTGTCTGCAAAATGAGCCCAAGTTCCGGCTGTCGAGGACGACGAAGGCGGGAGAGAGCCGGACAACAGCAAGATCTCTGTTGACCCCGAAAAGTTCCGTTCTCGAATGGGGCCAGCACCGCTGGGGAGCCCACTAACCTGAAACTTCAAATCGTGGCTTCGGTCTCCAGGCCGAAGATCTGGCTTCGAGCGCTTGGCTGGAGACGATCGGTCCCAAAACTTAGAAAACTTGGCGAGGACAGATTCTTTTCGCAGATTATCCACGAGTCCCGTTATTGATAGGGACGTGCCCATGCGACCAGACTCGAATGCGGGATTTCAGTTACTGGAAATGATGATCGTGTGCGCACTGATCGGACTTCTAGGAGCCATCGCCTGGGGGAATTTCCGAGAAATAAAGGGACACTACGAGCTGCAGATGGGATCCGCTCAATTCGTGTCCCTCCTCAACCAGTGCCGCCTGCAGGCCATCAGCAAGAGTCTCCCCCTGCAGGTTCGTATCCACCCTGACCGCAGCCACTTCACGATTACCCCCGAGGACGAGCCGGCTCGATTGTGGAAGGCGCTCCCCCGAGGCACCAAGTTCGTCAGCGTTCCCAAGCAGAGACTCACCTTCTATTCCCGCGGCACGGCCGCTCCAGCGGGCTCATTTCTGTTGGAGAATCGCATCGGGCAAATCAAAGTGCTGATCACTCCGACAGGTAGGATACGGTGGCAACGAGCCGGCTAATCTCAGACGGCACGGGAGTCTCTTCTCGAAACCCGCAGGGTCGGCAGATCTGGAGGGTCTCCCAGTGGACAGACTCTCCCGCTTTCACTCTGCTTGAGACTCTTATTTCGATGATCATCCTGACCGCGGCTGTGGTCGGGCTGCTGCAAGCCCTTACGCTCGCACTGCGCGTCTATTCGCTGACCGACAAGCATCGGGTTGAGACCCTGCGCAGGTGGAATCGGAGAGAGCAGATCCGAATGGGATCCGGAGTCGAAGGAGAAACCGTGTCGAAAATGCCAATGGGGCGCCACCTCTACCGTTTCAGGTTGGTCGATCAGGAAGGCGGTCAACACGCCAAGTGGGAGATCCTTGATGGGCAAGAATAGCGGCACCACCTTGCTGGAAACACTGGTCGCCATCGCGGTGTCGGGCATCCTGTTCGCCTCCTTCTTTACCGTCTTCGGCCAGACTCAGACGGTCATCGCCAACCTGAACCTGTTGTTGGAGCGGGATCAGAACCTCAGCCTGCTTCCGCTACTGCTCAGCCGCTGGATTCCCTCGGCAGGGAACAACCGCTGGAGCTTCGAGCGAACCGGTTGGTCCATCGAGGACGGGCGCCTCTATCTGAACAGCGATACGGATGGCCCTTCCGGCTTTCCCGACGACAGGCTCGGTGCTCCCTTCGAAGCGCTGATCATCAAGTGTGAAAAAGGGCACTTGAAACTGAGAAGCGGGCGTGGTGGCTTTCAGCCGATGCTGAAGAACATCAGCAAGTGGGAACTCACCTCAGCGAAAGGAGCGATCCAGATAAAGATATCAGCGGAGCTCGATCGCCCCTATCTGAACTGGAAAGATGATGGCGTGGAACGGGTTGATCTGGACTTCTTTCTCCGAAACTATCGTCCCAGTCTCTTCCCAGAGACTCCCTGATGCTCAAAGCGAGCATTACCGCCGACTGCGGCTTCAGTCTCATCCTTGCGCTCCTCACGACGACCCTGATCACCTCCTTGCTGCTGATGTTGCACCTACAGATCGCAGCTCGCTGGGATCTGGTCAACGGCGTCGATGCTCAACTCTACAGCTTCACTTTGGCCGAGAGCGGGATCGAGCGCGCCAGGGCCCTGCTCCCTGCAATCGACCTCGATTCGCTGCTTAAGGGGGCTGATGGAGCGCAGTCAGGTAGCGGCTCTCCGGAGTGGAGAAATCCCATCCCCTTGGGGAAAGCCAGGACCATCGATCCCAGCTCCTTGACCCCCGAACGGGACGATGGAATCCCCTTCCAGGGGGAGAATCCAGGTGTGCCGGGTGGCTACTCCGCTGCCGGCCGGGGTCACTTCTTCCTGCGTTTCTCCAACAACCCCAAAGAAGATCCGAGTCACGACGAGGATAGGGTCATCCTTGTGCGCAGCCTGGGCATCGCGGCCCTTCCGCTTCCCGACCCCCTGGTCCCTGACATCCGCAACAGCATCACCTTGATAGAAGCGCGCTTTCGAAAGGAAACCACCTTCCTGCTCCCGAGCCCGCTCACTCTGTTCGGAGATTCAGGCAACTTCGAGTGGAGCGGCAACAACTTCCAGATCGCAGCGAACACCAAACACGGCGTTTCGATCATTGAGACAGCTGGATCGGGACTCCATCAAGATTTTCTGGGCTCGCTCGCACCCGCCCAACAATCGCGAATCCGAGGGCAAGGACGGTCCCCTTCTATAAGCGAAACCACTTCTGGGTACTCCAACAGCCCTGTCTACCGTCGTCTCTTCGATCCCAGGTTCTGGGCTCATTTCGAGGAAGAGCTTCCCCGATTCAGTGACGATCCAGCTGGAGGGATCCTTCTACTCAAGGAGGGTGGCACGATCACAGCCGGGTTCGAGGGCATCGTTGTCGCACGGGGAGATCTCACCCTGGGGGAAGGAGCCATGATTCGAGGCCTCCTGATTCACCTTGGAGGGGGCCGGCTGGTACTACGCGACAACAGCCAGGTGAAAGGAGGCATCTGGATGTCAAATCTGGTGCCCCGGAAGACTCGACTAGAGGCGCGTCCCTTGAGGCTCAGTGTTTCTGACGAGGCTTCCATCACCTACAGCTTGGAAGCGATACGGACCGGACTCATCCACTTCCCCCCAACCCAGCTCGGCTGGAGACTCTTGTTTCCAGAAATGGAGAATTAGGAGTCGTGTGTCAGACAGTGCCGCGAGGGAACCCGGACTGCCCTGCGCCGGATCGTACAAGAAAGAAACTTGAGTTCGCGTGCCAATGAAGCTCCTAGCCCTTCTTCTGCGCCAGATGCAGGGCAGCAACACCTCCTGAGATCAGTCTGTAGCGGACCCCGGAGAAGCCGACTTGTTGGAGCAGCCGCTCCAACGCCTTGGGTTCAAGAAACTCTCTTACCGACCGCGAGAGGTACGAATAGGCCTGTCCGTTACCCGAAATCAAGCCACCCAGCCTGGGCAACAGATGGAAGAAGTAGAACAGGTAGACCTCTCTAAAGACCGGAACACGAGGCAGAGAGAACTCCAGGACTGCCAGACTACCTCCTCGGCGGAGGACGCGAAGGATCTCACGCAATCCCTGATCATAATCCTCCAGGTTCCTTAGACCGAATGCTATCGTTACGGCGTCGAAGGACCCGGACGGGAACGGTAGTCTGAGGGCGTCTCCTTCCACAAAACGAACGGGGTTATCCGACTGCCTGGCACGACTCTTCTCGAGTCCCAGTACCAGCATCGGATGACTGAAGTCACAGCTCACAACCGTTCCGAGAGGGGCGAGCTGAAGGGTCAGGTCTCCAGTGCCGGCACAAAGGTCCAGAATGATCGGATCTGCTGGCAGAAGAGGTGCCAGGCTGCGACAGGTAAGGCGGCGCCAGTAGCGATCGATCGACAACGAGAGCAGGTGATTGGCGCGGTCATAGCGCGGGGCGATCGCGCCGAACATCCGCCGGATCTTCCTGGACTCCTTCTGCTCCATAGACTGCCAATCAGAGTGTCGGCTCGGACTTGACTCGATCCCATGCCTGCCTCAAGTCATCCAGGCCGACATCCTCTCGAATCACAGCCCGACCGATCTGTTCGAGAAGGACGACGACCGTACGATCCCCACGACGCTTCTTGTCCAGTTTCATGGCATCGAGTACGTCTTGTGTCGGGACGGTATCGATCGGGGGAAGCTCTCCGATCCTGCGAATGGCTTCGATGGTTCGGCGGCAGGAATCGGCATCCAGCAAGCCCAGACGCTGTGAAAGATGACTGGCGGCCATCATTCCGTAGGCTACGGCCTCTCCGTGTGTGACTCCCTGGAACTCGGAGGCCGCTTCCAGGCCATGACCAAAGGTATGTCCCAGGTTGAGGATTCGGCGCACATCCAACTCCTTCTCGTCCCGAGCAGTGATCTCGGACTTGATCTCGCAGCAGCGCGCCACAACCTTCTCCAGGACCTCCGGGACCCGACGCTGAATCTTCTCCAATTCCAGTTCCAGGAAGCGGAAGAATTCCACATCGTAGATAAGCCCGTATTTGACGACCTCGAACAGACCGGAGCGGAACTCCCTTTCGGGCAGTGTCAGAAGCGTCTCAGGATCGATGCACACCAGGGTCGGCTGATAAAACGCCCCGATCATGTTCTTGCCCGCCCGATGATTCACTCCGGTCTTGCCCCCCACCGAGCTGTCGACCTGAGCCAGGAGCGTGGTTGGAATCTGTAGGTAGGGGATGCCCCGCATATAAGTGGCTGCGACGAAGCCAGCGATGTCACCCGTCACTCCACCGCCCAGGGCCATCACAGCGGATTGTCTATCCGCTCCGTGCGAACTCAAATCAGTGTAGGCGCGCTCTACGGTGTCGAGCGTCTTCGATCTCTCCCCATCGGGGAGCAGAATCCTGGTGACATGGAAGCCATCCTGGCGAAGCTGTTCCAGGAGTTTCTCACCGAAAAGGCGATCGACCACTGGATTGGAGATCAGAAAAAGGCGGGAACCGATGGAAAGACGTGCCAGCTGCTGCCCGACGCGCGACAGAAGCCCAGGCTGAATCAAGATGTTATAGCTGCGTTCCCCAAGATCCACATGGACCGTCTTCATTAAAGCTCCAAGATACAAGGTACAAGATACAAACAAACTCCAAGCACCAAATCCCAGAACCCGCCAGATTCCAAATGGGATTCGTTTGTGACTTGGTGCTTGGAATTTGAGATTTGTTTGTATCTTGTATCTTGAAATTTCAGACGCGAATCCCGGTTAAGCCAAAACTCCCTCGAGGGGACTGCTGGCGGTTGCATAGAGTTTCTTGGGGATTCGACCTGATTGGAAGGCCAGACGACCCGCTTCCACTGCCAACTTCATGCTCCTGGCCATGGCAATGGGATCTCTCGCCCCTGCGATACCGGTATTCATGAGGACGCCGTCGATGCCGAGTTCCATCGCCAGGGCTGCATCCGAAGCCGTCCCAACCCCGGCATCAACGATCACAGGCACCTTCGTCGATTCTAGAATGATGCGGAGATTGTTCGCGTTCTGGATGCCGAGCCCAGATCCGATGGGTGCGCCTAGAGGCATCACCGCAGCCGCTCCTGCGTCCTCGAGTTTCTTGCACATGATCGGATCGTCGTTGGTGTAGGGAAGCACGACGAAACCTTCTGGAACCAGGACCCGGGTGGCTTCCAACAGGGCCTCGTTGTCCGGGAACAAAGTTCGCTCGTCTCCGATGACTTCCAGTTTCACAAACTCAGATAGACCCGCCTCCCGACCCAGACGGGCATAGCGAATTGCGTCGGCGGCGCTGTAGCAGCCGGCTGTGTTCGGAAGCAGCATGAACCGGTCTCGATCAATGTAGTCCAAGAGCGATTCCTTGCTCTTGTCCGAGAGATTCACGCGGCGGACGGCAACAGTGACCATGTCCGCACCACTGGCATCCAGAGCCCTCCTCATAATCTCGAAGGTCTCGTATTTGCCCGTCCCGACGATTAGGCGGGAACGGAATTCGCGGCCGGCTATGGTTAGGGAATCCGTCATGACTCCTTACTCTCCTCCACCGACGAAGTGGACCAACTCGACCTGGTCTCCATTCTGGAGCAGGTGTTCCACCCACCGATGTCTAGTTACGATCTGCAGGTTCAGTTCGATGGCGATCCGGTCCCGCTCCAGACCCAGCTCTGAAACCAGATCTTCCAGGGACGAGCTCGTCGGGACCTCTCTCTTTTCACCGTTAAGGATTATCTCAATTTTCTGGGACATTGGGAATCCGTGACTCAAATCCTGATGTCAAACCAGAATAATATCTTCGCCGCCTCTGTATCTGCAACTCAGTCTGGCTCCCGGCTGCGGGCCGAATCATCCAGCGGAAAGCTTTCCTGAGTACGGGAGAGATTGTGCTGCTGACCGGTCGCTCCTGCCTTCGTCGTCCTCGACGGCCGGAACTTGGGCTCCTCTTGCAGATGAGTGGGTCCCCCAGCGATGCTGGCCCCATTCGAGAAAGAAACTTTGGCCGAGCCATGGAAGCCTGAAGCGCGAGCGAGGGGTTGGGAATCTGCGAGATTCTGCTGTTGTCCAGCTCTCTCCTCGAAACGTGGGGCATACTGCTAACGAGTCAAGTCGCTCGCGGCTCTGTTGGCTGCAGCTGTTTGCGGTACTGATCACTGATCACACTGTTCACGCTCACTACTCAAAAGGGCTGCGCACTTTGGTCAGCGTCAGGGGTCGGCCGTCGACTTCTGCCGGAATCTCCACGCCGAACAGACGATACAGGGTCGGGGCAATGTCGAGAATATCGGGATGGTCTTCCTTGATGGGACGATTGCAGATAAAGACACCCGAAGTATCCGAAAAGTCAGAGGCAGAGTGATCGCCACTCCATTTCTTCATATTGGCAACCAGAACGTGGTTGGGGACGGCTCCCAGGGAGGTTTGCCAGGAGGTCCGATAGCCACTCCTGAAACTCAGCTGAAGATCCCCGGCATGCTCGATCTGGTCTCCGGAGTAGATGTTCTCCGGGAGGTAGACATTCTGGACTACCGACTCCTTCGTCTCCGGATCCTGGTATTCCAGGATCCGGGCACGGATTGCCCCCACCAACTCGCGAAATTCCTCGCCCGGCTCTACGATCCCCTGCCCTTCTCTACCCTCCAGGTTGATGTAGATATGCCCAAGACCCAAGGCATAGGCCCTGGTTCTGCTCCAGTCTACATTGGGAAAGAAGCTTCCCCCACGATCGGCCTCCTGTCCCTGCTCTGTACCACCCTTCAGAGCCATGAAGCCACTCTCCAGCAGCCAGGAATTGGTGTTGAACTCCCGGCTCCAGCTGTGGAATCCATGATCGGACACGATCATCAGAACATCCTGCTCCCCCAGGACCTCCATGACTCGACCAATGATGGAGTCCATTCTCTGGTACACCCGTCGGATTGTGTCTCCGTAGCTCAGCGCCAAGTCCTTCTGGTAGCGGGGATGCTCGGGATCAATCAGCCGGTAGAACATGTGCGAAGCGCTGTCAGTGGCGGTGAAAACGGCCGTGATCAGGGAGACATCGTCCTGCCGCAGCGTCTCGAAAAGCATCCGCTCCAGCATGTTCATATTGCGAAAGAGATCTTCCAGGAAAACCTGCTCTCCGATCTGCTCTTCGTTGAGACCCCAGGTCTCGTGTACCCATCCCAGACTCTTATAATTCCCAATGGATTCGACCCAGGAGGCAGCAAAGTCTTCCGGGTAGGAAAGGGGGACGGAGGGCGCCATGGGATCAGGGCTGATGGGCATCAGATACAAGCGTATCTCGGGGAACGTCTCGAGAACGTAGAAGCGACTGATGCCCCGTATCTTCATCAGGGGCCCTGCCTGAAACTGGAAGTGAAACCAGTCGCTCCACTGGCCCTCCTGCACGATTTCCTCGTGTCCCTGGACCCGGATATTGACCGCAGTAGAGTCCTTATTCAGCTCGACATCCATTTCAGCCGTGATGCGTAGAACCCCGTCCTCTCGGGGATCGACCGGACCATCCAATTCGGCCCGAAACTTTCCGTCGCTGCCCTCCAGTTCAATCATTCGGCCGCCAAACTCGCTGTCGCCCAGATCCCATTGGGTGATATCGGTGGCGAGGTAGAAAAAGGTTCCCCAGGTCCCGCGAACGTCGGGAACTCCCAAGCCTGAAAGAGTCCGACCATGCGACAGTGGACGTGCTGGGAATTCGACTGGGATCCTGAGGTTGGTGGTGCGAAAACCAGATTGGTCCAGATGCTCCCAGAAGCTAACACCTCGTCGATTGCTCTTGTGCCTTGCCCATCGAATCGGAAGACTTCCGAACAGAAATAGGGGCTCCTCGACCTCGACCAGTCCGATATCAGGGAAATAGGTTGAGGGATCACGACGGAGAAAATCAAAGATGCCATGCTTTCCCGGGTTCAGCCCAGTGGCAAAGCTGGCCCAGGCCACCGGAGATTGAGGGGGATTGGTAGTTCCCAACGACAACAGGGTCCCGGTTTGGGACAGTTTCTGGATATTGGGAAGATGCTCCATCCACTTCTGGATCAAGTCGGGGTCGACGCCATCGAAGCCGAGCAGGATCACTCGAAAGTCGCTGTTGCGCGGAGTTGGACCGCACGCTAGTCCCAAGAGCACTAGAGCCAGGGAGACAATTGCTTTCATGCGCACGATTATAGCTGGGACACCAACTCCTCCAAAAAGTCGCCGCCCGTGTCAGATCTTTGTTCCTCGCCGTCAACTCCTTGACATCGCTGCCACTCGACCAGCCACTATCTCTCTAAACCAGGTCTAGGCCGGATTTCTCCCCCATCGCGCTTCTGGACTGCCTCCCAGCACCCAAAGATCTCGACCAGACCGATACTCAACCAGGGAGCGTGGTTTTGGCATGGGTCTTGCTAATTTCGGTGTACGTGAGGAACCGATGCGACTCGTGGGCAGCACGAGCAACCCCATTGCCCATTTTGAGGCCTGCGAATCAAGCTATTGCCCGGGACTCCCAGTCGAGGGACCAGGCTCGTATCTAGGTCGGCCCGACTGCGTTGAGCACAGGGTTGGCTGGAGAGGCAGATATGGCTTCCAAGTTTAGATGGCTTTTGATCACATCCTTTCCGTTCTTTCTCTTGTCTGTATCCACCCTGGCACAGACAGCAACCTTTATAGGACAGGTGACCGATTCCACCCGGGCAGTCCTGCCGGGGACTGAAGTGACCCTGGTCAATCTCGACACCGGAGAGAGCAGGACGGTGATCACCGGAGACGATGGCTTCTACCGCGCTACCAACATGTTGCGTGCCAACTACGAATTGAGTGCCGCTCTGGATGGATTCAAGACCCTGGTCAGAAAGGATATCGAGCTCACGGTTGGCGAAATCAAGAGAGTTGACTTCGCCCTGGATCCCGGAGCGACATCGATTCGCATCACGGTGTCCGGTCAGGCGCCACTGGTCAACACTGAAGAAGGTAGAATCTCAACCCTGATCGCCGCAGACCAGATCGAAAATCTCCCACTGAACGGACGCAACGTCTTCACGCTGGCATTGACCCAGCCCGGAATGGTCGACGTCGCCTCTCTCGGCTTCCAGTCTGTCGCCTCCAGCTTCTCGGCCCAAGGTAATCGACATCGCGCCACCAATTTCATGCTGGATGGCACCGATATCAATCGACCCGGTATAGGCGGGGAACCCGCGCTGATCCCGGTTCAAGATGCCGTGGAGGAGTTCAGACTTTCCACCAGCAACTTTTCCCCAGAGTTCGGACGGAATGCGGGGGCGGTAGTGAATGTGGTGACCAAATCCGGGAGCAACGAGTTCCACGGTTCCGCCTGGGAATACCACAGGAACAGCGCCCTGGACGCGCGCGAGTTCACTGACGGCGAAAAGGCTGCCCCGTTAATCCAGAACTGGTTTGGCTTCACGGTGGGCGGTCCGATCAAAAAGAACAAGGCATGGTTCTTTGGCTACTACGAGGGGCAGCGGCACTCCTTCACGGAAACCCAATCCTTTCAGACGGAAGCTCCCCAATTTGCAGCAGCTCTGATCGCGGACCCGCTGCTGGGCGGCACCCAGGCAGCTGAGCTCCTAAGACGTCACCCCTCACTGGCGCTACCCAGCAGCGTCTCGTTGACCTCCGGGGGGTTCGTCGACAACGTCATTGCCGAATTTGGTCCAACCTTCGGCTCCGGCTTCGGCGGGAACTGGTTCGCGGACTGGGATGGCGACGGAGATGTCGATCGGCAGGATACGGCTGTGGCTGCGGGCTTTTGGGAAGGCGCCATTGGCCTGGCGCTCGCCCCCGGTCAAGTTGCGCGCATCGGAGACCGTACTGAGGCTTTCTGGAAGCTGCTGAAAAGCAATCCCGACCTTCCGCTATTGGGCAACGCCAGCTTCGGCCCCAGGACGCGTGCCAGCAGCGACCAGTACTCGCTTCGCATGGACACTGAATTCAACCAGGGACGAGACCGCCTCTTCGGTCGCTGGACTCAAGAGCGGAACGGTCAGAACCTCTTCAATGACCTTCAAGCAGCAACACGCCATGGAATCATGGACCCCCTCGACGGAGACGCTCACAACCTTGCCCTGGTCTACACCCACACGTTTTCTCCCCGCGTCATCAACGAAACCCGAACAGCCTGGAGCAAGACCCGGGTGGATTTTCTAGCCGAACCCAACGCCCTCCCTGAGATCTTCGTCGTCGGACCCGCCGAGATCAACCCCTTTGGCGCGAGTGCCGATTCTCCCCAGCTCTTCACAGAGCACACCTTCCAGTATGAGGACACGCTTTCGATCAACTGGGGATCTCACGGTCTGCAGATGGGAGGAGAAGTCCGGCGCAATATCGAGAACGGTGTCTTCGATGTCTCCACCCGAGGTTCTTTCTACTTCTACGGGCTGGGTGAGTTCGTCCTGGATGAGCCCACCTTCCAGTTCAGCGCCTTCGACCCTCAGGCTTTGGCCGAGAGCCCGTCAGAATGCGTCCAGTCGGGGCTCAGCTGCAACTGGGAGTTCCCCGATATGCATCGGGGATTTCGAAACTGGGAGCTCGGTTTCTTCCTTGCCGACGATTGGAAGATAGCGCCTCGCTTCACACTCAATTGGGGATTTCGCTACGACCTATACGGCGCTCCGACCGAGATTCAGGACCGCCTCTCGAATCTGCTTTTTGGCTCCGGAAGTGATATCTTCGAGCGGGTGGCAACTGCACCTCGCTTCGATCCGCTGGGGATCAAAACAGGTGAAGTCCAATTCAATCCCGGATTCGTTTCCTCCGTGTTTGCAGGAGACCACAACAACTGGTCTCCGCGACTCGGCTTCGCATGGGATCCATTCGGAGACGGAAAAACTTCGGTGCGAGGGGGATACAGCGTCGGTTATGACCGGCTGTTCTTCAATATTACGAGCAACATTCGCTTCAATCCGCCGACGCACGCCTTCGGCATCTTCGGCTCTTTCCTCGGTAACAACATCTCCCCTTCCTACGACATCGACGAAAAGGCGAATCGCCTCCCGGGGGACGGATCGGCTCCCAGCTTCTTCTCATCGTCGCGCATTTCGCTCCGAACTCCCGATCCGAATATCCGTACTTCGTATGTCCAGAATGGATTCTTCGGCATTCAACGCGAGATTTGGGGCGACTTCATCCTCGATACCAACTACGTCACCTCGCTGGGGCGCAAGTTGAGCTTGATCGAAGACTATAACCGCTTCGCCGGAGACCGTTTCGGGGCCACAGATCCGTTCGGCTTGGACAGACCTAGAGATCGCTCGCAAACCCGACTACACCCAGACTTTACGGCGATTAACTTCCGCGGAAACCACATTAATTCAGCCTACCACGCAGCCCAATTCCAGATCAGGAAGCGATTCAGCCACGGCTATGCCTTTCAGGCCTCCTACACCTTTTCAAAACTGATCGACTCGGACTCCGACGTTCTGGGAGCCCGGGGCGTGGACGACATCTATACGGTTGATCCGACGAAGACCTTCCTCGATCGCGGCTTGTCGGTTCTGGATATTGCGAACCGCTTTACGGCAAATTCGGTCTGGGAGATCCCCTTCTTCAAACAGCAGACAGGTGTCCTGGGCAAGGCCCTGGGAGGCTGGCAAGTCAACACTAGCATGGTTCTTCAGGGCGGTCGTCCGTTCTCTCCACAGATCCCCGACAACCTCGGCAATGGCGACTTCGCTGGCAGGGCTACCAGACCCAACGACCGACCCAGTGGTTCCTTCGACCGGAGCCTCGGTGGAAACGACCGTGCTGAGTTTCAGCGCGATGCCGCCGGGCCTTCTCCTTGCAGTATCTCCGTGTCTGGAGAGGGAACGATCGGCAGCGTTCAAACCATCAACCCAAACTGCTCAGCCGGCCTCTTCCGGAACATCGGTTTCACTTCTGTTCTGGGCGAGAACGGGACGATTGGTCGCAACACATTCCGGGGCCCTGGGTTTGCGAACATCGACTTCTCAGTGTTCAAGAATATCGCGGTCAAGGAGCAGGTGCGACTTCAGGTTCGAGCTGAGTTCTTCAATCTCTTCAATCGTGTCAACCTATACCCCACTCCCGAGCCAGAGGTGAACAATCCCTTCTTCGGAACGGTGGGCTCCCAATTTGATGCCCGCGAAATCCAGTTCGCCTTGAAACTCCTTTTCTAGGAGCCCGTCAGAGTAATGGTCCGGGGTTACCGGGGCACCGAAATCAGCGACCCTAAGTTCGTAGCGCACGCGATAAGCCTTGCAGGGACAGTACTTGCCCCGGACAGACCAGATCGAACAACGTCATACCGGCCCGGTAGAATCCTTTTTTCGAGTCTGAGTCGTCGGGATCGGTTGTCGATCAAAGAGCAAGTTCAAGTGCAACCGAAGCGGCGTTTGTTCCCCGGCTTTGACTGACTGCCGGTCGGGCTTTCGGGCCTTTCTCGTAGTCGATACGCGTGGGTGACCACAATGTGGCTCGAGTCTGATCCAAGAGTTCGGATTTCGGCAAAAGTACGGCGTGCGCTCCAGAATTCGCACCTGGTACCTTGGTTTCTCCTCTTTCTTTGTACCCCTCTCCTAGGGCAAAGCGGTACTTTCACAGGATTGATTAGCGACTCCACCGAGGCTCTCCTACCGGGAGCAGAACTGACGATTACCAATCTGAATACGGGCGAAGAACGCACAGCAGTAGCCAACGATAAAGGCTTGTACCGCGCGACCAATCTGCCTCGGGGAAGGTATGAACTCGCTGCGGTACTGGCTGGGTTCAAGACCCATGCCAGCTCCGACGTCGAGCTCACGGTGGGAGAGATCAAGCGAGTCGATTTCCGACTCGAGCCAGGAGAGATTTCGGTTCGGGTGACGGTCACTGGAAAGACTCCAGTCGTCAACACCGAGGAAGGACGCATCTCCTCACTCGTCACCGAGGCTCAGATCAGTAGCCTTCCCTTGAATGGTCGCAACGTCTTCGCGCTGGCCGTGACTCAACCCGGCGTGGTCTCGGTCGACGGGGTTGGCATGCAATCCGTGAGCTCCAGCTCCTCGGCCCAGGGAACCCGCCATCGCGCCACCAACTTCATGCTCGATGGTACCGATTTGAACCGGCCGGGAATCGGAGGTGAACCCGCCCTCATCCCGGTGCAGGATGCAGTGGAAGAATTCCGGCTATCCACCACGAACTTCTCGCCCGAGTTCGGCCGAAACGCTGGCGCAGTGGTCAACCTGGTAACCAAATCGGGTGGTAACGACCTCCACGGCTCGGTCTGGGAATTCCACAGAAACAGCGCACTCGACGCACGCGAATTCACTGATGGCGATGAGATCTCGCCCCTGCTCCAGAACTGGTTTGGTTTCACCCTCGGGGGACCGATCAAGAAGGAGCGTGCCTGGTTTTTCGGGTACTACGAAGGCCAGCGTTTCTCCTTCACCGAGACTCAAAGCCTTCAAACCGAATCCTCCCAGTTCGCCAGTGCCCTGGCCGCCGACCCTACCCTGCGGGCAACCCAGGCGTCCACCCTACTCAGCCGCCACCCCTCCCTTGCCCCGGCTGGAACGGTGGCGCTGACCGGAGGTGATCTCCTCTCAAGAATCGTTGCGGAAGGGGCACCGGCGCCTTTCGGGTCGGTTTTCAGCGGGAACTGGTTCGCTGACTGGAACCAGGACGGTGCAATCAATAGTGCAGACACAGCAGAGGCAGCGAGTTTTTTTCAGAACGCCGTTGGGATGAATCTCGTCGAAGGTCAAATGGATCGGATCGGCCAACGGACCGAAGCCCTCGCGAACCTGCTGACCTCCAACCCAGACCTTCCACTTCAGGTCAACACCACCTTCGGGCCCAGACAGCGATTCTCCAGTGACCAATACTCGTTTCGACTGGATACCGATCTCAACGACGGTCGCGACCGTATCTTCGGTCGATGGACCCAGCAGTTCCAGGATCAGAACTCACTCAATCGTTTACAGCGGGCCACCCGCTCAGGAATACTCGACCCTACCGAAGGCTCAGCCAACAATCTCGCTCTGGTGCATACACACATCTTCTCCCCGGACGTGATCAACGAAGCTCGAGCCTCTTGGACCAAGATTCGGGTCGACTTCCTGGCGGTACCCGATCCGATTCCTTCGTTGTCGATCCTCGGCCCCACTGAGATCAGCGCCTTCGGAGCGGTTGCGGACGGGCCCCAGCTCTTCACAGAACACACCTTTCAATATGAAGATACGGTCTCGATCAATGCCGGGTCCCACGGGATTCAAATAGGCGGAGAGGTCCGTCGCCACGTCGAGAACGGCTTATTCGACTTCAGCAGCCGAGGATCGTTCTATTTCTACGGACTTGGTGACTTCGTTCTTGATGAACCTGCCGTGGAGGCCATCGCCTTCAGTCCTGAAGCCCTCTCGACGAGTCCGAGCGAGTGTGCGACCACTGGCATCAACTGCAACTGGGAATTCCCGGATATGCACAGAGGGTTTCGAAACTGGGAGTTCGGGGTGTTCCTCTCGGACGACTGGAAGGTCTCCTCCAACCTCACTCTGAACTGGGGGTTCCGTTACGATCTCTACGGAGTCCCGACCGAGATTCAAGACCGAACCACCAATCTGCTTTTCGGCTCGGGCTCGAATATCTTCGAGCGTGTCGCCAACGCCCCTCGATTCGACCCCCTGGGGATCAAGACGGGTCAAATTCAATTCAATCCGAACCTGGTCACCGATATGTTCGAGGGGGACCACAACAACTGGTCACCTCGGCTGGGATTCGCCTGGGATCCTCTGGGTGATGGAAAGACCTCGATCCGAGGAGGCTACAGCGTCGGTTACGACCGACTGTTCTTCAATGTCACCGGCAACTCCCGCTTCAATCCACCCGTGCACGCCCTGGGGATCTTCGGGTGGTTTTTCGGCAACAATGTGGGGGATTCATACGACATCGACAACAAGCTGAATCGATTACCAGGGGAGGGCAGCCCGCCCGTCACAACGACCTTGCCCATTTCCCTCCGGACCCTGTCCCCGGATATCCGCACTTCTTATGTGCAGAACGGCTTTTTCGGCATCCAGCGGGAGCTGCCGTCAGATCTTGTGGTCGAGGCCAACTATGTGACCTCGCTGGGGAGAAAGCTAACCGTCATCGAGGACTACAACAGGTTCGTGGGTGACCGATTCGGAGCTGGGGATCCTTTTGGTCTGGGTAGGCCAGCCAATCGTGGACAAACTCGGCTTCACCCCGACTTCGCCGCTCTCAATCTGCGCGGCAACCTGGTCGGTTCCGCCTACCACGCCGGCCAATTTCAGTTGAGAAAGAGATTCAGAGAGAGCTATGCCTTTCAGGCTTCGTATCACTAGGGGATTATATCGAATAGTGCCCAAAAAATGACAGACCTGGGCACTATAATGTAAGAATGAAAAAGCACAAAGCACCTGGAAGGCATTACCGAAAGGGCCTTTCGTTGACTTCTCTGTTCAAGCTGTTTCCCAATGATGCCACGGCTGAAGCATGGTTTGTTGAGGCCCGCTGGCCCAACGGAATCGCCTGCCCCCGCTGCGGCTCCCTGAGCGTTTTGGTGGGTGCCAAGCACAAGACCATGCCCTTTCGCTGCCGTGATTGCCGAAAGCGATTCAGCCCCAGAACGGGGACCGCGCTGGAAGCATCCAATATTGGTTTCCAGGCATGGATTATCGCTATCTATCTTCTGGCCACCAACCTCAAGGGAGTCTCCAGCATGAAGATTCACCGGGACCTGGAGATCAGCCAAAAATCCGCTTGGTTCCTGCTCCACCGGCTACGCAAGGCATGGGAAAAGGATGGCTCCCCCTTCGCAGGACCCATCGAAGCTGATGAAGCGCATTTTGGCGGCAAGCGCCGGAATATGCCGAAAGCCAAACGGGCCCAGCTGGAAGGCCGTGGTCCGGTCGGGAAAACGGCCGTGGTCGGGGTGAAGGACCGGGCCACCAAGCGGGTCTCTGCCAAGGTTGTCGAGGACACCACCAGCGAATCCCTACAGGGATTTGTTCAAGAGAACATCCAGGCCGGGGCCAAGGTTTACACCGACGAAGCCACCGCCTATGATGGCTTCCCGAATCGGGAGTCCGTCAAGCATTCCGTAGGCGAGTACGTTAGGGGCAAGGTTCACACCAATGGAATTGAGTCCTTCTGGTCGATGTTGAAGAGGGGATATCACGGCACTTACCATAAGATGAGCCCTGAGCACCTGCAACGCTATGTGACCGAGTTTTCCGGTCGGCACAATATGCGGGAGATGGGAACGCTCGACCAAATGCAGGGGATTGTTCGCGGCCTGGACGGAAAGAGGCTCCGCTATCAGGATTTGGTGGGATGATCGTTCCCAGCGTTCAAACAACTTCCCCTCCGAAAACATGGGATTTCCGTGGTCAGCATACTCGCTACGGAACGCATGGCATTCATACCTATGTTGCGGCGATGATCCCTCAACTAGCACGGAGTCTGATTGACCTCTATGCGCCTAGTCGAGGGACCGTGCTTGATCCCTTCTGTGGTGGTGGCTCCATCCTGGCAGAGACCGTGTGCAGTGGCCGTTGTGCTATCGGAAGAGACGTCAATGAACTCGCTATCCTAGTCTCGCAAGCGAAGACGACGCCAGTAGACGCTTCGGCGGCAGAAACAGCGCTCCAGCGTGTTCTCGATAACATGGACGGTCAAACAATGGCCCAGGTTCCGATAGACCAGCAGAAGACCATTCAATTCTGGTTTAAGCTGGAGCACATCGCCCAACTCTCTGCGCTGAGACATGCAATTACTACACAAATCGACCAAGAAAGCCCGCTGCTTCCACTTTTTCTCACGGTCTTTTCAGCGACGGTGAGGGATGTGTCCTTGACCTATCGGAACGAAATCAGACTTCGACGGCTAAGTCCAACAGAAATTGACAACTTCAAGGTAGACCCCTTGGAACGGTTCCAGGGCAGAGCTAAAAAGGCTATCGCTGCGGCAACGGCATTGCCCGATTGTGTCGAGACGGATATTGCCAAAGGAACAGTACTCAGTCTTGATTTGGGAGACGACGATTGTTCCACACTGATCTGTTCGCCGCCTTATGGCGATGAGCGTAATGGCATATCGTATGCACAGTTCTCCAGAAATATGCTGGCTTGGCTAGGCTACAGCCCACAGACTCTCCAACAGTCCAAGGCACTTACTTTGGGCTGGGGGAAACACGAACGCACCGCCCCAGCATCGCCGACGTTGAACCTTGCTCTGAGTGCAATTACTGGGTTCCCGGAATCTGTGAGGGAAGCGGTTGCTTTCTATGCTGACTACCAAACTGCTTTGACAGAGATGGCTCGTGTCACTTCCGGTTTTATTGTGATCGTGATTGGGCAGCGCGTCCTTCGGGACACGATTTTTGATAATGGGAAGATCACAACAGAACTCATGCAACAGATCGGTGCTCCGTTAGTCGAGTCATTCTTTCGCAAGTTACCGACCAAGCGCCTACCGAAGATGCGGAAGTTTGGCGCCGCCATCAACCGGGAGTCAATCCTAGTCTTTCGCAAGTGAGACCAGTATGGGAAACGACATAGCAACGCAAGTTCGCACGCTACTGCTGACCCTCTGGGAGGCACAAAACCACCCCGGAGTGAAAGCATGGGCTATCCATGTAGCCCTGACCTTTGCAATCAATAAAGACCCCACTGTCAATAAGCGCGACATGTGGAAGCTCATCCAAGATGAATATGTCAAGAATCTGCACCAAAAATTCCCGGACCAAGCTGAACCAGGACAAAGCTATCGGAGAACTAGTGGTGACGCATGGGAGTTGTTTGTTGAGGAGTATCTGAATAGCAACAAAGTGCTTAGCCGCCGGGGTATGCGGGCCGTGCGTTTATCCGGGGAGGATTTTACCCGGCTAGCAACTGCCTTAGGCGTTGATTTACGGCCAAAGGATGTTGACTTGTTTCTCCAGGGGGTCACCGCTCATGGTGAATTGCAAATATTCGGGGCTCTGTTTCCGAAGGCTAGCTATGCCGAGCGTATCCGTGCCGATGAGGGTGCTAGCCGAATCCTGATGGAGAAGGGATTGTGGTGTGCGACCGTGACCCTTGATGCCCGTGAGGAATTGGGCACAGAGGAGCGTCCCACGGTCAAGCGGAAGACGATCAATAGTGGGGCGTTTCATGGTTGCTATTCCTTCAATGAACACACCAGCCCTGGCCCCAAAGTGCATATTGTGAAATGCACCGAACGAGGAATGCGAAACCCGTTGATCCGTGATATCGAACAGGCTTGGAAAGCAAGAGAAGTTTAAGGGAAGGGACCGATGAACGAAACGAAAGGCAAGAGAATCAGACCCAAGAAAGACCATCCAGCCAGATGGGATGCTAGGAAACACCAGCCGACGAAGGCTGAAATAGAAGCTGATATGAGCATTCCCTGCTCACCGGATCAGCTTCTGGAGGCTGTCATCAACTATGGACCAAACAAGGCCAAGGGGCGGGAGAGGTAAGTAGCCCCGCTTTGGGCACTATTCGATATAATCCCCTTCTTAAACTACTTGTCTTCTACTTGTAAGGGTGTCCACTTTGACCGTGGAAAACTTCCCGGAATCACCACCGCGTGTGCAAAACTTCGGATCGAATCGGCTTGCAGAAAGCCGCAGATGCGTGTTTAAGCGGTTCAGGCACCCTAGAGGCCAACCGCGTCGGTCAAGGCACGGTGAGGGGGAGCCTTGCGGCTAAAACGGGGAACGTGGAGAGCCTAGCTTGCTAGGTGATGGTGGTCCGAAGGGGCAATGACCGGAGTTGAAGGGTAGAGGACCAGGACGCCCGGAGCCGGCGTCTCTCGAGAAACGGTACCTTCTAGGCTAGCACTGCCCAGCACCCTCGCCGCTGGCGTTAGAGTGCCTCGGACTTTGCCGACTTGAGCTTCGGTTGGCGCGCCCTCAACTGGACGGCTCCGCGCGGTTCGGAGCAGGACATCAGGCGAGTGGGTTCACCCATCGCAGACCCGGAAATCGTGCCATGTCCGCATCGGTCGAGTGGAGCTCCGCCTGGTGCTCAATGGCCAAGGCAGCTAGGTGCGCGTCCGTTGTCAAATTGCCAGCACCACCCACCGCCTCGAGGAAATCGAACAGAATGTCTGCATGACGAACTCCAGGGTGAATAATAATCGTCTGCGGTCGAACGAGCCAAGACCGGATACGCGTGCAAACACCACCCATGTCAAGGGGATTGTCGAGTATCTTCGGGTGCGTGGTAATGCGAATGAACCCCAGGATCGAGACCCACGGAAGGCCGACGCTACCGGTCCCGTTCATCAGCGTTTCCCACCACTCTCGCGCCGCCCGGTGCCGACGGAATTCCGAATCGTGAGCATGCAGTAGCAGGTTGACGTCAGGAATGATCACCGGGCCACCTATCGAGCTAGTTCATCCGCCTCTAGCTCGTCGACGAGCTGATTGAGCCGGCCGCCATCGATACCCGGCTTGAAGGCGAAGGCGTGGGGATTCACCTTATACCGAGACAGCCGAGGCGGTTTGCCCCGCAGGCCCAGGCCGAGGCGCAACACATCGTTCACGACGGTTTTCAAGCTCTTGTCAGTGCGTCGAGTTTCGTGTCGAAGGAGCCGTTCGACATCTGGATCAATTGTCAGCGTGGTTCGCATGAGAGTCATCATGATGCCTAATACGAGTGATGTCAAGATGGTTTGCCTGCCGTCAGCTAAAATAGTGTCCCCAGTCCGACCGCCAGATCATTCTGTCATCTAACCGGCACAAGTTCATCGCCACCTATACTTACGACGCGGAGTAAGATTGGCGGCGAATAATCAATGCTATCCTGCTAAAATGGTATGTTTAAAAAGCTATTTCAGTATTTCATGGTATTCTTTAATGGTGCTATTACGATAGCATGTGTATTTGCCAGGGCAGGAGATTATATGGGATACATCATCGCAACAGTTTCACAAAAGGGTGGAGTGGGAAAATCCACACTCTGCCGCATGATAGCCAGAGAAGCCGCAATTAACAGCCTCACATCCAAGATCGCAGATCTCGATGTGCGCCAATCCACTACGAAACGCTGGGCGGAGCGCCGGATGCAAAATGGGGTCCAGCCCACCATTCGGGCCGAAACCTTCAAGAGCGTATCTGAGGCACTGAAAGACGCGGCCGACTTCGATGTCTTCGTCCTGGACGGCGCGCCGCAAGCATCAAAGCAGACCAAAGAAATGGCTATCATAGCGGATCTGCTCATCATCCCAACCGGCGATTCCTTCGAAGATCGAGAACCGGCTGTCGAACTGGCCAATGATCTCTACAGCGATGGGATAAGCCCGGCTAAGATCGCGTTTGCCTTGTGCAGAGTAGGGGACAGCAAAGCCCAATTGGCCGAGGCTAGGGCCTACCTCGGCAAAACGCAATACACCATGCTTGACGGCGAAATTCCGGAGCGAGACAGCTTCAAGACCCTGATCAGAGACGGCCGCGCACCGACAGAGTCGCCATTTAAATCCCTTCGCGAGCGATCGGAGATGATGGCCCAGAACGCGATCAACGCTCTTGTGAGAGCCAGTCAAAGCGAGGTAGTTGCATAATGGCCACCAATTTCCCGAAGAAAGCAGACACGGCTGAGCCGCCGCGACCAGAGCGGAAAAACAGAACCGGCAACCTTGACAAGCCAGCACGGCACCAGGACAAAAATGAGCCGGTCAAAAAGTCGCTACAGTTCAAGGTACCGGAAACAGTTTTCAATGAATTCTCACGGCGAGCGCATGAGGATTTCGGCCACCAGAAGGGCGCGAAGCTCAATCTGTTCATGGAAATGTGGCGGATCTACCAAGAAGTGAAATCAGAATAGCATGATAGCATTTCATCCTGTTATCGTTTTAAGGGGTATCGGAGGCTGAGCTACCCGGCCAGGATCAGGTAGACGCCTCACAGACTGCCTTGTTCTGGCCGGCGAGCCCTTCCTTGGTCCGTTCTGAGATCAGATCCCGCTCAACCTCCGCGAACAACCCGAACATGGCGATCATCACCTTGGTCCGCAGGTCCTGCTTGCCCTCGACCTCGATCGCCTCCTTGATCGCGATGAAGCGGATCTTACGCTCGATTAGCGTGGCCACGATCTGCAGCACCTGACCGAGGCTACGGCCAAGCCGCGACAACTCGCTGACCAGCAGGCGATCGCCGCTCTGAAGCGTTCCCAGCATCTCCTCGATGCGGCGCTCGATCGGACTCTTTCGCGAGGAGATCCGGGACTCGATGAATGCGTCGACCGTAAAGCGGCGTTTCTGGGTGAAGTCGAGGATCGCCAGCTTCTGGGTTGCCAGATCCTGTGAACCAGTTGAGACACGGAGGGAGGCGACGGTTTTCAAGGTGGCGTCCAAGCAAAGGCGAAAAGGATTTTTTCTCGACGGATAACGATTATAGTATTCAGATCATTGCCTAGTCATATCTCGTCGAGTAATACGTTCATTTTTATAGACACACCGACGATTCGAGCACAAGATGCTATCGCGGTCGAATGTGGACAATGTCCAAATGTGTCCAAATCAAGGGGGAAGGCTGATGGTGATAGACCAATTAGACGACCCCCGATCATTGTCCCTTCGGATCGCTCCAGGTCGGGCCTGGTCTTCGTGCCAAAGGGACGGCGTTATCGCTTTCGCACGATGACAAGGCACCGCATGATGGCTTCCCACCGGTCCTTCCCGGTCAGTTTGTAGGCATCTGCAGGTTTTCTGCAATCCATGGCTTTTGCTTGCAGATAGCGGAGCTGGCTCACGCCCATGAACTGATCGGCTGGATCGGGTCGTGTGTACCGGGTCTCGGAATACCAAGCCTGCATCAGGCCCGTGCACCATGCGCGGTCGGTCTCGGTCATCTTGAGTCCGGTTGCCTCGTCGACTGCCTGGCAGGCCCTCTCCAGTTTCTGGGGGCTTGCATCGGTGTATACGGGCGCTTTCGGACCGCACGACGCTACCGCGAGCACTGTGACGAGGGCGATGACCAGACTTGCGCGAGCCTTCGTTTGGGTTGGGTCGTTTCTCATGGGAGTCCCCGATCAATGGGTTTTAGTTTCCAAATCTTCCATGATACGTTGGGGTCACCTCACGAAACGGGAAAAATCGTACGCTAAGAGCCATCCGAATGGCCGCTCGTGGCCAACAACAGCCCTTTTCCCCGCATTATCTTGCTCTGTCCAGTTGAGGCATGCCTCAACTGGACAGAGGTGACCCCTTCATAGCCGAGGCAGCGGTTGGATTTCTCGCGCTGATGGTGTAGTCCGCGCCGTTGGCGGATGAATAGTAAAATAGACCCAATGGGGAAGATGACAGAGACGACAATGATCCGGGTCGGCCTGTAGGCTTTGTCCACCTCCGGGCGGGTTGCACAAAGGTTCCTTTGCGCACGGCAGCGTCCAAATCTTGCACAGCTTGCCACCGAAAATCCACCGGGCCTGAGCCGATCCGAGGTCTAATCTCGCATACCTCTGTAGAAGGAGGTGCCGCGACGATGAAACCATGCCGGATTCAAGCAATCTCTCTGATCCTGGCAAGATGAGGCGGCTCTTTAACGCTTATGTCCAGTTGGTCTATGAGGACAAGCTGGGGGAGGCCAGCGTGAGTTCGTCTGTAACCCGCCGCACCGAGTTTTGGTGGGACCCGAAGCAGACCGATGTGCCGATGTTATGGGACAGCAAGATTGAATTGGGTTGGGACTTCTTCAACGGAGATCATCCGCCGCCCGGTGCCGCTCGACATGAACACCCTCACGGCTCTCAAGCGTTGTTCGCTGGGCCTCGATCTCTACCTATGGCTGGTGTACCGGACCTTTACGCTTCGTGCTCCGCTACGGCTCACTTGGCGGCTCCTGTACAGCCAGTTCGGAGCGCACCCGGCTAAAGCCAGCGACAAGCAAGCCGTCAAATTCTTCCGCCGCCGCATCCTGCGGGAGTTGAAGAAAATCAAGATCGCCTGGACGGGCCTGAACTACTCCACGGCTCCGGGCGTCCTGATCCTGCATCCCTCGGCTCCCGCCATCGCTCCGGCGCAGCAACTTCAACTCGTGGAATAGCCCTGGTGTTGCCATGAAGACTCCCACCAGAAACTACGAGGGGCTTTTCAGAAAATGTGCACCACACGAATTGGCCTTCTCGCGCTCTTTGTCCTAGTCTCGACGCCTGTCGTTGGGCAGCCTATCGTCGGACACCAGCGTAAAGTTGACATCAGGGCACACTGGGGTTATACCGCCGTGTCGGCGAGAGACGCTCCCAGTGAGGGCGTTGGCGGATCCCAATTAACCACCAGCGCATTAGGCGGATCCGTATCGGTGGCCGTGGGAGCGGGCCTACGGCTCGGCATGGAAGTGCTGCACGGCAACTGGCCCACCTGGCGCGGTTCTGAAAACAGCCTTACCAGCACGCTGGTCAGCGTGCTGGTGGAGCACGAGTTTTGGTCCTACGAGCGCCTCAACCCATACCTGGTACTTGGGGTCGGTTATAACAATCTTCGCTGGCGCGGCCCGTCCTTTGATCCTTCTCTCCCGGAATATCGGGGGGAGAAGAAGGGACGCCTCCATCTCGGAGGCGGGATTGGCACGCGGTTTTTCCTAACTCGGAACTTCTTCGTGGCCCCGGAATTCCGCATCGGTTTGAGGCCTTCGGTACGTTGGACGGTCTCTGGTGGCTATGCCTTTTGAGGATGCTATGACGAATCTCACCGGAAACCACGGCAGTCTTTTCAGTAGGACCACGGCCACCGGGCTTGCGCTCCTGTTGTTTCTATCCCTCCTGCCGGCCTGCGCGGCGAGGCACATGCCCGACTGGTCCGGAGTGCAAGCCGTGCCACCCAAGACAAAGACCGATGTGCAGTTGTACAAGGACGACGCTCCCCAGGGAAGCCGGAAGATCCAGGGCCGCTTCGACTCGGCCACGACCGACTCCCTCACACTGACACTCAAAGACGGTCAAACGCGCACCCTCCAGAAGCAGGCCGTACGTAAGGTGCTCACCCGCCGACCGTTCAGCAAACGATGGCCGGGATGGGTCGCCCTGGGGGTTACCGCTGCGCTAGTGGAAATCCTTCTTGCTCCTCCGAGCCACGATATAGCAATGCCAAGAATGGGCCACGTAATATTCACCCTTCCGATCGGCGCCGCATTTTTCTATGGCTCGCGGATGGAAGGCATTTACGAAGTCCCGCCCAAACACCGGACACGACCGGCAGGAGGCCCGCAGTCCGGTGCTGAGGGCAAAACTCCTGGAAATCCGGAAGATCATCCGCGGCGGGACTGAGTGACCCCCGCAACACTGGTATAAATCCCGTTTCCCAGCCGAAAACTCGCCGCTCGCAGCGCTTGAAGGGCCGTCCTATCTCCATAGGTCTCCCCGCCACCGAAAGCCGGTCCTGGGGCTTCTTACGGCGTTCTGCACGACAACCACCGTGAGATTTATCCACAGGTAGCGGTGATTCAGGGGAGTTTTCCAGTACCAAACCGCCCCCCCTAACAAGTAGTAGGAACGACGACGACTGTGAATAAATCACCGGATCAAAAAACCAAAATCAAAACCATCCCTTGAAGGGATAAACCCTGAAAACCAAACCCGGGATATCCTTCGCAAAGAGGGCCTCAGCTAACCAGGAGCGGGCAGTGATAACTCGGGTAGAGCAGGCCAAAGACGGTAGTGGTCAGCAGAGCGATTAGCGCGGTTCGGAACAAAGCCCAGGTCTGGGTCTTCGAGGCGCTGCAACAGATCCGCGAACGGCTTCCCTTTGAGCTGCTGGGACTGGACTCGGACAACGGCGCGGAATTCATCAACTACCAAGTTGCACCGTTACTGCGAACAGGAACAGATCACCTTTACCCGCTCGAGGCCGCTGCGCAAGAACGACAACTGCTTCGTGGAGCAAAAGAACTACTCGGTGGTGCGTCGGTTTGCGGGCTACGCCCGCTACGACACGGAGACGGAGTGGGAAGTACTCAACCAAGCAATGGAACGAAATCCTGGTGTTTTTCCGGGATCGTGTCTTTTCTTGGGGGAACAGAAAGTACATTCTGTAACGAGAGAACCCGTGCCCAAAAAACAGAGGCTACGCTGGCAACCCATCACTCGTCTTCCTTTAATCGCGACTGCGATCGACGGAATGCTGGAAACCACCCAGGAGCAGCTTGAGACCCTGGAAAGCGTGCGGCCGAAACCCTACGTGCTGGACGATCACACGGTGGCACGGCTGATCCGGTCCTTCACCACACAGCTCAATGATCTGGGGCTGTACCAAGAACAAGTTAGCCAGGTGGAAGCGAGCTGAACTCAGCGCCGGTCAGCGCCAGCGAGATCGCCCTGGATGACCGCCCCGTGAAACGACGAGTTGAGAGGGCGACGGGGCACTCAAGAGATAAAGCCCCACACTGGGTCTATTTGGAAGGGAGTATTTGGTAGGGAGACTTCATCTCTCTACCCCATCGCCCTCTCAACCCCCCTTGCCTACACGCGCGCCAGCTTTCCTGCCCGGCCCACCTCAGCAAATGAAAAGCGAACTCTTATTATATAAGATGCTCCTGACATCACGTAGTTGATTCAATCGCGAAGCGGCGGCGGGCTGGGTGGTCGTGGCGGAGGAGGAACAGGCACCGGTTTTGGGTACGGCGGCTTTGGCGGCGGTTTCTCGGTCATTTCCCTCCATCTTACTCCTTCCGGACTCCCCTGCCCTTTGTGTAGGCTGAAGCTAGTCTGGAATGTCAGAACCGACGAGTATTCTCCTTGGTGCCTGCTTCTTGGTCGAGGATGCCGAGACATCATCCTCACTCCGAAACTACCTCATTTTTCGTCTCAGTATCCTCAGGAAGTCCCACTCCTATCTCCGTCTACCACCACTGCCGATAAAGACAAATGGGGCCGGGGGCCAGGTTGGGGTACCGACCAGATTCTTGTAATTTTTTTATACGCTAAGAGGCGGCTACTTGACGCAACTGCATGCAATAGCGTGCCTTAGATCTTTCCAACCCGAGCCGCCATGTGATCTGGACCGCCAAGAGAGTCTAGCCTGTCCCGACACCTGATCGCTGTCCCCCTCCAGAAATCGCCCCCTAAAGCAACCCGCACAACCTCGAGATCATCTGGAAACTAAAGAGCACCTCTAGTATATATACTACCGGGGAGCCGCTAAATGGGGAGAGCCTCAGCCGGGCGATCGGGCATCCGCTGGAGGGTCTGACTCGTGGAACGACGACCAACTTGGGCCAAGAACTTTCGGCGATTCGGATTCAAATCGCTGAGGTCCCACTCAGGGGCTCCCAGCTGGCGGAGAAACGCCAGTTTGGCCACCTCGCTCTTGATGGAGCCCGGGCTCTCGCCAGAAGCACCCTGCCCGAGCCACTTGAGGGTCGACCAGCTGTTCGAGGCCTTGGCCTCGAGCAGACCGTCGCGCTGGGCTCGCCTCTCGGCGCTCAGCAAGGGCTCGACCAGGGTGTACGTTCTCTCCTGTGCGCGACCGCGCGCCGAACTGACAAGTCGTACGATTCCGGTCGGGTGCTGGAAAGACGAGCCTCTCGGTGCGCAGCCGCTCACGAGCGAGGCGAAAGAGAACCTTCGGAGCCTCGTGCTCAAGGGCCCGTTCGACAAGCCAAGCTTCGAGTTCTTCCAAGTCCCGTGACCGGAGCATCGAGAAGCCGAGGTGTTTCCGAACCTCGGTGAAGTGCTGTCGGCGCGTCTGCTCGCGTCGAGCGTAGGATTGAATCTCGTCCGGGCTGACCTCGAGCTGGTCCGCGATGAAGCAGGCGGCCGATCGCGGAGCTGCGCTCAAATTGCGCGGAACGAAGCCGAGGTAGCGAAGGGCACAAAGCTGAAGCGCGAGCCCCAAGCGGTTTGCTGCCCCCCGCCGGAGGGCGGCGAGGTCTCGGTCGGCACCCGTCAGCGTGAATGCTCTGATCAGGTCATCGCCCGGGATTTCCTCGGGAAAGCTGGCCAACCTAGCCAACTCAGTCTCTGAGAAAATAGATGCCGGCACTGATGTCTCTTCCGATTGGAGCCGAGGGTTTCCGAGTCTTAGTTTAAGATACCGATCGTGAGACCGCCTAAGGCACGGATTTCGCTCCCTTCTCAGGTGTCACAGAAACGGTCGTTTTGGAGACGCCAGTGCTGATCGGCTACGCGCGGATATCGAAGGCGGACGGTTCCCAGAGCCTCGACCTGCAGAGGGATGCTCTGCGCGAGGCCGGCGTCAGCGACGACGCGATCTACGAGGACCAAGCGTCCGGACAGCGTGAGGACCGCCCGGGGCTCGCCGCCTTCCTCAAGGCGGCGCGGCAGGGAGACGTGATCGTCGTCTGGAGGCTCGATCGCCTCGGTCGCAATCTCCGCCATCTCGTCAACCTGGTGCAAGACCTCAACGACAGGGACATCGGGATCCGGGTGCTCGCCGGACAAGGGGCCCGCCTCGACACGACGACGGCCAGCGGAAAGTTGGTCTTCGCGCTCTTCGCGGCTTTGGCGGAATTCGAACGAGAACTGATCCGGGAACGAACCCTCGCTGGATTGGCCTCTGCGCGAGCCAGGGGCAGGAAGGGAGGGCGCCCTCACGCGCTGAGCAAAGCGCAGGTGCGGCTAGCTCAGGCAGCGATGGCGCAGCGCGACACGAAGGTCAGCGAGCTCTGCCTGGAGCTAGGCGTAACCAAGGCGACGATCTACCGCTACGTAGCGCCAGATGGTTCCTTGAGAAACCGAGGGCGACAGGTCCTGGCTCGCTAGGCGGTCCCAAGAGCGGCCCTTAACGTGCGATTTTGCTCCGTTACTGTCGGAACCCCTTATAGGAATAAGGCCATCTGTTCAGCGGTTTTGATCGGCATCACAGCCTTGTGATAGGCCCTGTTCATAAGATCAGGAGCTTCGGGGTGGTCCGTCGCGTGAATCATGTAATACATCACGCGGCCGCCGCCGTGTCGTTCATAAATCGGCCAAGCCTTGACTGATCTGTAGCCGAATTCTTCTCTGAAACGATCTACGAATACGGCAGAGCGGATTAGGCCTTTCTTCCTCAAAATCTGTTTTCCCCAGTCCTTTCTTCCCCACCATTCCAGCAACACGGAATCGGGTTCGTTCAGACCAGATATCGCTCTGTCTAGCCAGGAATTGGGAAGAAAATAGAAAAGTTCGATCTTGTGTCCAGAGGATTTATAGTGTGCAATTGACGCCACCGTCGACCAGTGACATTCGAAGGTTCGTTGATCCAATAGACAGAACGCCGCTTCTTTCGCGGGAATTTGGCTGGGATCAAGAATCTCGGCAATAAGGTTGTTGAAATCGCCCAAGTAAATCTTTACATCCCTCTTGGGCTCATGTCGAGCCTTGTCCCTTCCTGGCTGGCTGTCTTTTAGATCAAGGAGAGCTTTGTGCCCGATAGGATCGATTTCGAATAGGTGAAAATGACGCAACCAACGAGGCTTACTTTCCAATACAAATTTTGCGGCCCACGTAAAGGGTGGCTCCTTCTTCTGCGGTCCAGCAAAACCGTCGATATAGGTTCCGTGTTTTGTAATGAGAACGAAGTAATACAGATAGCGTTCGATCAACCTCGCCTTGTTTTCTGTCCAGAGGGGATACTTAAGATGACGGGTTGGTTGCTCCTTAGGCTGCGCCTTCCAGTCGGACCGTAGGTCGAAAAGGTATCGATCAGCAGTTCCGTCGCTTCCCACGGCTTCCAGCAGCTCCGATCATCACAAGTTCGTTAAGAGGGATATGTTTGCCAGTCGAGAGGCGTTGAACTCCAATTTTCAAGGAGTCTTCGGCGTTCGGTCCGGTCGGGAATCGGAGTGATAAGCCTAGCCGGCAGTTGGTCATAGGTCCGGCCGTTAAGGCAACGCCCTTTCTTGGACTTCTGAAATCCACCCCACTGCTTGAAAAAGAAGGGAACACCGGTATCCTCACATTGATACCTGATTGATTCAACCCATTCCTTGTTCATCCGGCGAGCACCAGGACCGCTCTCACCTCCAACAATGACCCATCCAATACCATCCAGATCTAGTCGCTCGACATCCATCAGAAGCGGTTCGATCGAAAGGAAACGGATTCGGGCATTTGTGGCCCGGAGATGTTCAATGCGCGGCACTCCATGCTCCCGATCTTCAACACTGACTCCCCACCAGATATGGGCCGCTCCCGTCCGATCAAATTTTGGACCGTTTAAGAAATCACGCATTCGTGCTGATCTCTTCGTTAGGACCTGGTAGGTATGCCATTTTGCCAGTTTCATAACATTGATAACTGATTCGATGTATTCATCGGGCACACCATCCTGAAAGAGGTCGCTCATCGAATTCACGAATACGGTTTTCGGAGAAGTCCACTTGAGGGGTTCAAGGAGTTTTTCGGGGATCAACTTGAGATCAAAGCCCTGCTCGTACGGGTGATCAGGAACACCGCGGAAGCGTTCAGCAAATGTCTCAGCGTAACAGTGCTTGCAGCCGGGACTTATCTTTGTGCATCCCCGCACGGGGTTCCAGGTCACGTCAGTCCATTCTATTTTCGATGTGTCAGACATCTCCTATTGCTCCTACTTCAGACATTCTATCTTGACCTACCCCACACGAACGGTTAGACCGGGGTCATGTGAAGTTCACCCCAGGGGACGAGGTGATTCGCAGGTACTTTACATAGTCCCGCTCCGGTCCTCCGCGTTCCGGTCCACGGCGTTCCGGCTTTTTGCTTGTTAAAGACCCTCTATGCCGAGTCGCTGAAGCTCGCGCTTGAGACGAAAGATCTCGCGTTCGGCCTTTAATTGCTACCTTCAACGCACGAGCTTTCGGCGTCAGTTCCCGCCGTAACTTGAAGGCGACTTCATGATTCCGTGGCCTTACCTGCCTGGAACCCAATTTTCTGGCGCTTGGATGGCTCGCCTGGCGTGAGGAGTTCCTTGACCGCTTCAAAGATCGCAGTGATTCTCTCATCGTGCGCCGAGACCTTCTTCTCCAGTTCTTCGAGTTTCTGGACCAAGTCCTTGTGCGTGGCCATAAGCTCGCGGAGCTGGACAAAAGCCCTCATGATCAAGATGTTGACCTGAACTGCTCGCTTACTGTTGAGAACGGTTGAAAGCATGGCCACGCCCTGCTCAGTGAAGACGAGCGGAGCATAACGGCGACCGCCCCGTCCTTTTGAGATCGCAAATTGCGATCTCAAAGCCGCATGCTCTTCTGCAGTCAACTGAAACATGAAGTCCTCGGGAAAGCGCTCCTTATTCCGTCGTACCTGCTCGTTTAGGCGTCCCGTGGTGACCCCATAGAGATCAGCCAGGTCAGCATCGAGCATGACCTTATAGCCCCGGACCAAGTAGATCCGCTGTTGGATGGACTCCACTGGAATGATGTGCTGATCAGATCGTTTAGGCGGTTTGGGCATTCAAGGCGAGATTTTAGCGGATACAAATAGCGTAGCAAAGCCCCGGAATTCGGTGATCGACGTGGCGGCGCAGGTCCATGAAGTCGTGCAGCAAACGGAGCACATCGATTGCAGGAGGCTTGGCTTAGGACTGGACACGATACAGTACGAAATGGTGGCCCTTTCGTCCTCCCCGAGCGACGTGAAGCACACGGAGTCCCTCGCCAATGTCGTTGCATTTCTTGGATCCGCGACAGGTGGAGATGGTAGCATTGATCGGCAAGGCCTCCCCTACTGCACCCTCCCCACGGTAAAGTTCGGCTGGAGTTCGATACGCCATAGCGGCAACGCTTTGCCGTCGTAATCAGGCAGCACAAGTGGTGCGAACCACCCGGGGCGCACCGGGGCGTGAAGTTGCACAACCTCATGGTTCTTCAAGGTCTGATCGGCGTAGTAGAGGGCGAACATCCAACTATTTCTGAGGTTTTTCCGGACATGGCAGGAAAAGAGCGGGCGCCCCTAGCAGCCTGTGGTAAATCTCTCCCCTGGGGACAGTCAGCTCTTTTTCGCAATCGGATGCCGGTGTAAATCATTGATTCTAAGAGGGTGCTAAAAAGGGTGACAGTCCCTGAAGCGGCGGATCGTACTTCTGCCACGGGCTGCTAGCCTCTCCTGCCCTGCTGCTCACTCATAAGAAGCTCCAGGCCTCGCCAGAGAGTGACATCCTGCTCGATACAGAAATCCCGAAACCGGTCGATAACACGCTTCGGCCCTGGGATCGAGACCTTGTCTTGTGGTTCTGTGCGCTTCGGCCCTGGCTTCCGTCTAACGGGAGGTTCACGGTCCACAAAACCCAATTCGTTGCCCGCCTTGACGGCTTCTTTCAGGACAGTCCGATCAACCGGCGCGCGGTGCTCAGGCTCACCTTGTGCCGGCAGGTCTATACCGCCGCTAAATCCATATTTACCACTCATGCGACCCTCTCTTTAGTAAGGGTATTAATAAGGACCTGCGCATAACCGAGGGCGTTGTCGGTGGCCGTCGTGACTTGTTTTAATGCCCTAGCAGTTGTGGATGCGGCCTTTCCTTTCATTTCTGCCGTCACAAGGTCGGGCAGCTCTGACAGAAGAACATTGTCCCTGAATATCCTGGTGTAAGGTGCCCGCTTGGCAAGTCGAACCGGCAACAAAGAGATACTATTCATCTTCATTTCCTGCCGCACCTCGCGTTCGTCCGTAGTTTGAAAAGCGGCATTGGTGCGCGTAAATAGAAGCGCGTATTCAATAGGGCTTCGGATCATGCTTGATGTCGTTTGCACGAGCCTGACAGCTTGTGCTGCCTGACGCGCCTCCATCGGCGAACCATCAAGCGGAATGATGCAAAGATCAGTGCGGGATAGAGCGAAAGTCACGATCTGATCTTTCGCTCCTTCAAGATCGATAATCAGGTACTCGGCTTCATCGGTAAGCCTGTCGATCAAAGCAATGATTTCGTCAGCCTGTGGACGGACATGAACAGAAAAGGGAACCTCCCTGCCCTCTTTTCGGCGCGATTGCGCCCAAGCAAGTATATTGGCGTTCGGGTCAAGGTCCAGAATAGCCACACGGCCATCTGCAATAGAAATCTGCTCAGCCAGAAGCATAGCCGAGGTGGTTTTCCCCGAACCGCCTTTCGGGTTGGCGAATGCAATCACATACATGCGGCAAGGATACCAGCATTCTAATACTAATGTCAAAGTTAACTTTATATTTGCTTCTAACTATATCTCTAACTTTATAATTAAAGACTCCACGCATTGGCTACGGTGAGGCAACCCCAACATGGTTTCATGTTGGGGTTTGAGCCGCAGTCGCCCGTCACAGGGCGACCAAGAGCCCGAGAGCGATAATCAAACCCTCGCGTCCCGTGTCGCTGGGCGGCGCGGCACGGTTCCTCATGCCCTGGTGCGCCGCGTGCCACGCCTGCGCGCGGCGGTCCGCCTCGCGCAAGTCTGTCGGCGTCATCCGCGCGGCGGCGGCGGCGCGCGCCGTCACGATTAGCTCACGCTCCGCGCCGGTTGACCGAGAGGCGGCGATGGTCAACCACATGTGGGCCTCGGCGGCATCCTGCAGCACGCCTCGGCCCTTTCGGTACATGCCCCCGAGGTTGTACTGCGCGCGGGCGTCGCCTTGCTCGGCGGCGCGGCGGTACCACGCGACCGCTTCGGCGGCATCCTGCGGCACGCCGACGCCCTGGTCGTACATCGCCCCGAGGTTGCTCTGTGCCGAGGCGGCGCCCTGCTCGGCGGCGCGGCGGTACCACGCGACCGCTTCGGCGGCATCCTGCGGCACGCCGCGGCCCTGGTCGTACATCGCCCCGAGGTTGCTCTGTGCCGAGGCGGCGCCCTGCTCGGCGGCGCGGCGGTACCACGCGACCGCTTCGGCGGCATCCTGCGGCACGCCGACGCCGGTGACATACATGCCGCCGAGGATGAACTGCGCCTCGGCGTCGCCCGCCTCGGCGCTGGCGCGGAGGGCTGCGAGGGCTTGTGCGGCTGGGCTGTGTTCATCCTGTGTCTGAACACAGGCCGTGAGGGTGGCGACCACGAGGGCGATACACACAACGGGGCGACTCATTGCGTCTACTCCAAGGCGCTGGCTGACGGCCATTCGACGAGGCGTAGTTGCGACGGCGCGATCGCGAGGTCCGGTATCAGCCGCAGCATTCGCACCTTGCTCCTCCTGCCGGCCACGCGGCAGCCGGTTGTTTGCCGCACGGGATTCCCGACGGCCGATCGGATTCAGGCTTCGGTAGCCATGCCGAGGCGACGCTCGCCGGTGGCCTCGCCCGTCGCCCTTCCCGCCGGCACCGTGATGGCGGGAAGCGTCTCCGGCCGCCTACACGATGCAGGCCGCACGCCCCGAGCAGAAATCAACGTATGATAACATTTGTTATCATCTCTTTTCTAGGAATACAACTGGCCTGTCTCTGGACGGCACGGCGCGTCTTCGATGGCGTCTGATCGGGTGCGCATTTCTCGCCTTTGATCGGCGCTGTACACAATGGCAGGGTAACCTTCTGGAGCAGTGGAGGCAGGCCAGTGCGGGGATCGAGAGTATGGCGGAACTTGGGGGAACGAGCGCCGTCAAGTCCAAGATCAACGCCAGCCCTAGTGCTCTCGCCGTCGTTGAGTAATCCATCGCGTCCGGCGGGACAGCCACAGCTACGGTCGAGGTCGCGGTTACCACAGCCCATCCTCTGGTCACGCTGGTCGCTCCCAGGCTGGACTGGTTCGTCGGCGTCTCCGGGCTGTCCCTGCTCGATGCTCAGGGAGAATGGCTGTTGCAGCACCAAGTGGACCTGTTTCCGTACGACGCCGGGACCGAGGAGGAAACCGAATTATCGCTATCGAACCCCGCGACCTCGCCGCAGGGAATGATCGCGAGCCTCAAGGGAACGGGCAAGTTCTCGGACCAACCGATAGCGAGGCTTACTTTCGATCTCCAGCTTCCGGTCCTCGCCGCTCTCCGATCCTGCGACAAGGAAAAGGAACATGAGCTACATCGTGAGTGAAGTCTACGAAGTGTTCATTGCGGTAGTCACTGTCGTACTGCTGACGTCGCTGTTCACCGGCGCAGTGGAGGGGCAGGGCCGAGCGCAGCAACCGTCGGCTCAGGCTAGTAGCGAGTCGCCGGGGACGACCGACCGGCAGATCAAAGCACGGTTGGCCGCGAAGGCGCAGCGAACGCCCGCCCAGCGGAAGGTGAGTTCCCAGCTCCTGGATGCACGGCGGGCAGCCGTCGCCGCCCGTCGGCAGGCGAAGGGCGAGGTCGTAGAGGACGAGATGGTGATGGTGGACATCCGGGCCGACGTCACGCCGGCGGTGCTGGCACGCATCCGGGCGCTGCGAGGCACGGTGATCAACAGCGTGGCGCGATACCGGGCCATTCGGGCACGGCTCCCTCTGGAAGCCGTGGAAAGGCTCGCCGTTCCGGCTCGAAGCGGCGGATCGGAGCGGCGGGTGATGCCGATCCGTTCATTATCCGTGAATCCCAAGGGCGTTGTCCTCGTCAAAACGGACATA
The DNA here is from genome assembly GCA_965219005.1 of Acidobacteriota bacterium. Taxonomy (GTDB): domain Bacteria; phylum Acidobacteriota; class UBA6911; order RPQK01; family JAJDTT01; genus CAUZIZ01. Next base: position 4,160,325 of record CBDCMS010000004.1, read on the forward strand.
CAAATCCACATCGACATCGGGATCGACGGATTCCAGCGTGAAGATTACGCGGGCGGCCGCAGCCTCATAGCCGACTGCCCATGCTTTGACCCCCTTGCTTGAAATGTATTCGGCGAAGTCATCGCTGGAGAACTGGTCTATCCACCGTTCGAGTAGTGTCCGCAGTTCTTCTTCGGGTGGAGGAACGTAGTCGAATATGGCTGCCCCGAAAGAGAAGTCCTTGGTGCTCAGCCACCCTCCCTTTTTCGACGGCGGATAGAGCCAGGCAATGGTGATGGGTTGCCGCCAAACCGAGCAACTCATTCGAGCGCGGGCAAAAATCTGACAGTCGACGGCCCGTTCTGGCTGCCGGCTGAGGGCCTCGCTCCCAGCCGGTGATTCCCTCACGATGCGTCTCCCAAGCGAATGGAAGCGCGATGATCAGACGGGAGACCAGGCTCCTGCGGTATTTCACTGCGGACGAAATGATACGCTCACTTGTCTCCGGCCTACACCGGCAGCACGCCCGGCGCAGTACCTGTCCGGCCGCTCCTACCGAGAGCGCGATCGGTCCAACAACGCGGGGTTTCAGATGTGACGACGCCACGGCCAGGGTTGTGATTCGGGCTGTGATCGGGGCCATCGTCCTCATCACAAGGTGGAGCGGCACATTGAGGGCCCTCATGGGTTGCCCGGCTTGGCCATGCGGTAGCCGATGCCACGCTCGTTGAAGATGTAGGTCGGCTCGGCCGCGTCGTCGCCGAGCTTCTGGCGGAGCTTCTTCACGAAGGTGCGCACCGGCTCCGAATCGCCCCCGCCGCGCCGGCCCCAGACCTGGCGCAGCAGCGTATCGAAGGTCGTAACCCGTCCCGCGTTGAGCGAAAGCACGCGCAAGAGTTCGTACTCGGTGCCGGTGAGCTCGACCGGCAGGCCGGCAACGCTCACCTGGCGCTGGTCATAGTGGATTGAGAGTTCGCCTAACACGAAGGGCTCGGGCTCGGCCCGCCGCCGCAGCGCCGCCTGGACCCTGGCCGTCAGCTCCGTCGGCGAGAAGGGCTTGACGATGTAGTCGGCCGCCCCGACCTCGAGTGCCCTGGCGATGGTCTCGTCCCTGCGGTAGCCGGAGATAAAGATGACCGGCAGGTCGGCCAACTCGGGGATCCGCTCCATCAGTTCGATCCCGTCGGTGCCGGGCAGCATCAGGTCGAGCAGCACCAGCCCGGGCTTCTCGGTCTGGATCAAGCGCGACAGCTCCCGCGGGTCGCCCGTCAGGAGCGGGGCGTAGCCCGCCGTCAAGAGCGCGTCGCGAACGAAGCGTAGCGCCTGCGGGTCGTCGTCGACCACAAGGATGCGCGTGGGCTCGCGTCCTTCCGGAGACGGCCGCGAAGAGCTGTGGGCGGAGCCGGCCGCGGCCTCCCCGGCCGCCGGAATGGTGAAGGTGAAGCGGGTGCCTTGGCCCGGCCCACCGCTCTCGGCCCGGATGCGGCCGCCGTGGGCCTCCACCAACCCCTTGCAGATGGCCAGGCCCAACCCGTAGCGCACCGTCCCGCCCGCCGCCTCGCCGCCGGCGTGCTTGCCGAACAGGTGCGGCAGCCGTTCCGGGGCCACCCCCCGGCCTTCGTCGGCGACCGAGACCGCGACGTGCGCACCATCGCGCACCGCCGCCACCAGGATGGGGGAGGACTGGGGAGAGTACCGGGCGGAGTTGGCGAACAGGTTGTTCAGGACCTGCACGATGCGCCGACGGTCGGCCATCACCAGGGGCAGATCCGAAGGCAGGTCGATGAGGACGGCGTGGCGGCCGCCGCCGCTGAGGAACGTGTTCCTCGCCCGTTCCACCAGGGCGGCCACCTCCGAGGGTTCGGGCGCGACCGACAACGTGCCCGAGCCGATGCGCCCCGCATCGAGCAGATCGGCGATGAGGCCGCGCATGTGGTCGGCCTGCTCGTCGATGATGCGGAAGAACTCGCGTGTCTCTGCGGGGTCGAGCTCGGGCGAGGCCGCCAGCACGGTGGTGGTCGAGCCCTTGATGGAGGTCAGCGGCGCCCGCAGCTCGTGGCTCACCAAGCCCAAGAATTCAGACCGCTGGCGTTCCAGCTCCTCCAGCGGCGCCAGATCCTGTATGGTGACCACCACGGACTCGACCTCGCCATCTTCGGCATGGATCGGCGTGGCGTTGACCAGCGTCGTGACGCGCCGGCCGTCGGGGACCGACAGCACGATCTCCTCTCCGCGCCTTCGCGTGGCCTCGCGGAACACCTCTGTCAGCGGGAATTCGTCGAGGGCAATCTCCCTCCCGTCGGCGAACCGGCATGTCATCATCTTCAGCAGATGTTCCGGCGGTTGGCCCGGCGTGCGCAGGCTCTCGACAATCCGTGCCGCCTCCCGGTTGAACGACACCGGATTGCCGGTCCGGGCATCGAAGACCGCCACGCCCACCGGCGAGGTGTTGACCAGGGTCTCCAGGTCGGCCCGGGCGCGCTCGACGTCGCGGTGCGTGCGCGCGTTGGCGATCGCGGTCGCGGCCTGCGCCGCGAACAACACCAGGACCTCTTCGTCCGCATCGGTGAACTCCCGCCCGTCTTCCTTGCCGGAGAGATAGAAGTTGCCGACATGTTTGCTGCGATGGCGCATCGGCGTTCCCACGAAGGTCTTGAAGGGCAACAGGTCCGCGGAAAAGCCCAGCGAGCGGACGTGTTCGGAAATGTCCCGCAGCCGAAGCGCCGAGGGCAGGTCCCGCAGGTGTTCGAACAGCCGCGGCCCGTCGGGCCAGCTCATCAGCTCCCGGTGCTGGTCCGGAGGAACACCGGAGGTGACGAAGTCCTGGACCTGTCCCGTGTCGTCGATCGTCGTGATCACACCGTGGCGGGCGCCGGTCAGGGAGCGGGCGCTTTCCACGATCTCCTGCAGGACGGTATCGACGTCCAGGCTTGCGCTGATGCGCAGGATCGCTGCCGTCAGCCTGCCCGTGCGATCCCGCAGCGCCTCGTTCTCTCGCCTGAGTTCCTCGAAACCGTTCAACGGTCCTCTCCCGGCCACCTACGGCGCGAAACCGCTTTCCGCGTCGCCGCGCAGGGGCGCGACGGCTGCGCCCGATTCGCGATGCACGGCGTCGCTCGGGGCGCGTACAGTGCAATCATAGCCCAAAATACACGATACCGCCACGATAATAGCCTACTTAATTCACACTATCTCCACACAAAAATCCTTATTATTACATCATTGTTACATCGAGACTTGTGACGGACACAACGGCACTGCGGGTCTCAGATAGCGGCGCGGGCTCGCTTGGTCTGCCAACCCAGGCCGGCGCGACCATTCCGGCCGTGCTCCACCAGGCAGGCACGGCCGCCGTGGTTGCTACCCACGAGTTCTTCCACGCTCGGGTCACCAACCCGCATACTCGCCGGGCCTACGGCCGTTGGATCGGCCGCTTCCTCCAGGACTTGGAGGCGGCCGGCATCGCGTTGCGCAACGTGTCGCCCGGGATCGCCGGGCGCTGGATCGAAGAGCTGCCCTTGGGGCCGCTGTCCAAGAACCAGGCGCTTACGGCCCTGCGCCACTTCACAGACCTGCTGGTTACCCGACACGTCGTCGAGGCGAATCCGTTTCTGTCCGTGCGGCGGCAGAGGGTCACGGTGGTCGAGGGGCGCACGCCCGAGATCACCGTCGGCCAGATCCAGCACCTCCTGCGGTCCATCGACACGTCGAGCGTGCGCGGGCTGCGCGATCGCGCGGTGATTGGGAGCCTGACCTACACTGGCGCCCGAGTGGGTGCGGTGGCACGCCTCCGGCTGCAGGACCTTCAGGACTCGGCACGCGGCCGGGTGATCCGGCTGCAGGAAAAGAGCGGCAAGCAGCGCGAGATCCCGGTGCATTCGAATCTCCGGGACTGGCTCGACGAGTACGTGGCCACGGCCGGGTTAACCGACGCGCCGAAGACGGGACCGCTGTTTCGGTCGCTCGAGATCCGGGACCGGTCGCGCGTCAGCGCGGCGCCGTTCGTGCCGCAACGAATTCGGGGCATGCTGAAGACGCGCCTGAAGCACGCGGGCCTCCCCAGCACGATCTGCCCGCACTCGTTCCGGGTCTTCGTCGTCACCGACCTGCTGGCGCAGGACGTCCCGCTCGAGGCCGTCCAGTACCTCGCGGGTCACAGCAACCCCCAGACCACGCAGGTCTACGACCGGCGCCGCCGCGCGGTCACGCGGAAAATCGTCGAGCGCATTTCCGCCTGAGCGGACGTCTCGTTCGTCTCCCGAGGTGCGGACCCTGACCCGCACACCGACGCCAGCCTAGGCGGTGCCAAGGTGTCGCCGGTCCACGTTGGTCTCGATCACGCGGGTGCCGTACTAGGCGGCGGCGGTCCCGCCGACCCTCGCATTGTGCCCATCAAGGCTTTCGATTGCGGGTGAATGACGGCAGACGGCTGCAGCAACCCAGCGGCCGACTCCCAGGAGGGGCGCCATGTTCGATCCCCTCGCCATCGCCCGGGATTTCCTCGGGAAAGCTGGCCAACCTAGCCAACTCAGTCTCTGAGAAAATAGAGGCCGGACGGCCAGTCCTGGACCACCACCGTAACGGCTGTCCTGGAGCGTAGCAGTGAGCAGGTCATTGTCACCAACTCCGGGAGGCCACCGTCACCTTGAGCCAGACCCGAAATGAGGATCCGGAATGAAACATAGAGCGCACGTTCTAAACACTGCAATCCTGGTGTTGATATTGGCCGCCGCCGTGGCCGCGCAATCCACAGAGATCGAAAAACTACGTTTGGCCGCAGAGCAGGGAGACGCCGTGGCCCAATCCACCCTCGGGGTCATGTACGCCAACGGCCAGGGCGTTCCCCAGGACTACCAGGAGGCCGTGCGGTGGGGCCGCAGGGCGGCAGAGCAGGGAAACGCCGACGCCCAAATCTTCCTCGGGGGCATGTACTGGATCGGCCAGGGCGTGCCCCAAGACTGCCAGGAGGGCGTGCAGTGGTTCGGCAGGGCGGCGGAGCAGGGTGACGCTCGTGCCCAAATGTTACTCGGGGGCATGTACTACAAAGGGAGCGGGTCCGAGGACTACCAGGAAGCACAGGCCCAATACAACCTCAATTTCATGTACTGCTGGGGTGAGGGTGTTCCCCAAGACTACCAGGAGGCACTGAAGTGGAACCGGGCGGCGGCGGAACAGGGGAACGCCGAGGCCCAATCCATCCTCTGTGCCATGTACTACAAAGGCCAGGGCGTTCCCCAAGACTACCAGGAAGCGTTGAAGTGGTGCTGGACGGCTGCCGAGCAGGGAGAAGACTATGCCCAATCCACCCTCGGGGGCATGTACTTTTTCGGCCAGGGCGTTCGCAAGAACGACGTCCAAGCCCATAAGTGGTTTAACTTAGCTGCTTCACGAACGACTCCAGGGAAAGAGGAGAGTTACCGATCCATGAGAGACACACTGGCAGTAACAATGACTGCTTCACAACTCGCCGAAGCCCAGCGGTTGGCGCGGGAATGGGAACCGAAGACCTGGGAGCAACTGAAGGACGAGTAGGCCCGGGCCAGGCCCCGCTCACAAAAGAGGCCACTAGGTTCGCTCTTTGGGCTTTAGTTCTTCCAACAACCCTATGAGTCAAACATACCCTATGGGAACCGGGGTAACTTCATAGGGTATGTCTTACTCATAGGGTTACTGCGCGCTAGAGCTTCTTTTCTCCTCTTCGGTCATCAATTCACCTGCCGCGGAGATCACTCTGGAAAGGGGGGTGCAGAGGCGAGGGAGAAGAACTCTCCGACGGCCTTCCTGGCACGCTCGAGGAGTGCCGGAAAGGACGTTCCCAGATCCGTCTTCGCCAACGGCGAGGTTTTCTGGCGAGATTCCCTTTGAGGCAAAGGTCTTCTGGTTTTGGTTTGTGTCCAAGTACCCTGAGGGATTCGATAATCTCCCAAAAAAAGGCGAGATTGCGAGGATGCAAGAATTGCGATTGGCAGATAAATCGTTTGAGGAGATATCAATGTTTTTGAGGCTCGAAGATATTTTGTTACAGATCTGAGCGAGCTGGCCCTTGATTGGAGTCTTCTCTCCTGGAGGCTATCCGCATCCGCCACCATGATCCGCAAGAAATGGCTCGACGGCGAGCCGGTGCTATCGGTCGAAACTGAGGATGAATTTTGGAAGGCGCTGACGACAGGTGAAACGGTGGAATTGACGGGGGAGTTGGGGGAGAGGATCGGTTTGATGGCCGAGGACGTGGGCACCGAGGAAGAGATCGACGCCGCGAGGTACGATCCGAGCGACTAGAAAACGGAGGCCCAAGATCAAGCCTGAAGCCCCGTAGCAATTTTGTATTTCATCTGATATCGCTGCATAAGGAGTGCCTGCGGAGATCCGAGCTTCGTAAACTTCAGTAACACGGATGCTTAAGGGTTCTGTATCCTGGGAGTGGCCCGTGCTGGAGACAACTACCGTAGTAGCCGGTCCAACAGCACCTGGCTACCCAGCATCGGCGGATTTCATCTTCTTGGGCGCGCCGAAATCCTTCGGCGAAGTGGCGGAGATCGGAGAGGCCTATTTTGGCGGCACAACCGCCGGTGGTTAAGGTCGCCACAAAGAGCAGGACCAGAGTGAAACACAGCTTCTTCATGGAGCGGATCGCGCCTCCTTCCTTAGTGAGATGTGAATACGGCTCTTTGTGTTCATCCGACAGGGGGCGCTCGCGGGTTGAGCCTCCGCCCGCCGGAAGTCAAGCACGGCCGGATCGAGCCGCAGGCGCAAGACGATCCAACCGGGGCTGATTTCCGGCGGTGAATTCATTGTGTTCCGGAGAGCAGAGGGACTATCCTGTTGCAGCCAGAAGTCCAAATCGAAAATTCCAGATGAATGAACAAAACTCATGATTCTGATCAAGATCATCGATCTCTACTCATTGATCGTTTTCGTCGCGGTCATACTCTCGTGGTTCCAACTCCCCTATGACAATCCGGCTGTCCGGTTTGTCAACAGCCTTACCGAACCGCTGTTGCAGCCGATCCGGCGCGTTCTCCCGACCATGGGCAGGATGGATTTCTCACCGATAGTTCTTCTGGTTGGACTGCAAATGTTGAAAGGCTTTCTTTAAACCTTCCTGTAGCGTTTCACGTCCGTATCGGAACTTCCCTTCGCCAGCCCCACGACCAACTGGTCCCTGCTTGAAGGACCGGTGCTCATAGGTGGCGAGTCGGCACGGCGAAGGCCGCGTCGTGTCTTTACTGGAAGGCGGCTACAATCTGGACAACCTGGGCCGGTCGACTTCCTGAGCGAAACGCAGAGAGCCGCCTACAGCCGGTATGCCGGAGAGCCGTCGGCCGAGCAACTCGCTCGGTACTTTCATCTCGACGCCCACGGGGAACTGCGCGAGCTACGGGACCCGAACGCAGGGCTTGAGGAAGAGTAGCTGCTCCCGGTCAGAGGCCCTTAGCGTACATTCCTGTTCCGTTGCTACTCAGACCCCAACTTCGAACGTGTCCACGCCGGGCCCGTCTCCGCGCCCTTCCAGCTTAGGCGAACCGCACACGAGCTGTGAAACGGAAAGATTATGGGCTATGGGCCATTTTAATTTGGGCAACTGCATGGCCCTTGACGCGGCCGTTGCGGGGTCTCGGCGGCAATGCGGGAAGGAAGCCCACCGGCCTGTTCCCCGGCGGCCGGTTCAAGCCTCTTTCAGTATCCATTCCCGGAATGCCTGGACTCCTGGATTGCGCCTGGAGCCAGCTGTCGTGATGAGGCAGCACCGCGCGGGCGCTTCGACCTGCCGGTCGAAGAGAGGGACCAGATCGGACCGTTCCATCTCCCGCGCGATCACCCTCGAGTGTTCGATAGCCGTCCCCATGCCCTTGACGGCGGCGGCGACCACCATGCTGTACAGTCGGAAGCCCGGCGCCCGCGAGAGGTCCGGCGACGGTTGGCCCTGGCGCGCGAACCAGTACGGCCAGTCGGTGTCCCATCCGAGATCGTACAGCAGGGGCCAATCATGCAGGTCGACCGGGTCGCCGGGCCTACCGCGCGCCTCGATAAGGGTCGGACTGCAGACCGGAAGTAGATCCTCCTCGTACAGCGTCTCCTCGAACAGCCCATCCGGGCGCGGCGCAGCGGTCTCGCCGACATATGCGATCCAGATATCGAAATCGCGTTGCGCAGGGTCGACGCCGCGATGGTTGGTCTCCAACTCGATGACGACGCCGGGGTGGGACAACTGGAAATCCACCAGCTTCGACATGAGCCACTTCTCGGCGACGGCCTCGACCGAAACCAGTTTCAGCCGCTGTGTCCCGGAATCGGCTCGGCGGCGTTCCGTGACGGCCTGGATCTCGGCCAGAATGCGCTGGACATCCTTCAGATACGCCTTGCCGCTCCCGTTCAGGCGGACGCCACGATGACCGCGCTCGAATAGCGCGCCGCCGAGATGCCCTTCCAGCACCTTGATGCGGTGCGCAACAGCCGACGATGAGACGTGGAGCTCCTCAGCCGCCTTGGCGAAGCTCTCGCGGCGGGCCGCGGCTTCGAAGAAGCGCAGGCATTCAAGCGGCGGAAGGGGTGGCATGGTCGTGGATCTCCGAATAGGAATAGCTGCCCATTGGATCGCCTACTAGGATAAGCGAACCGCACATGAGCTGTGAAACGGAAAGTAGTTGGGCTATGGGCCATTTTAATGTGGGCAACTGCACGGCCCTTGCCGCAGTCGATTGCCTGCGCGTCTTCCTGAAATAACCGGATCGCGCCCGGCGGCTCCAAGCCGGGTGGGGTGGTCCTGCTCGACCGCGAACGGTTCATCGCAGACTGCCGCATGGCGAACGAGGGGCGTGGCACGGCGCAAGGGAACACCGCTTGAGGATGACACCAACACCGTAGAAGAAAATGGGAATATCGCGGGCAGACAGTAGGAACATGCACCCATAAAATGCCTCAGACTCGCCACATCCCCTACGGTGACGTTTTCCAGGTGTAGCCCAGACGGAGATAGTAGTAGGCACCGTTGAATCCCCACGGCGTGTACTCGCTGTACCGCTCTCCGACACTCGTCGCATTGGGAGAGATGTCAGGAAACGTGTTGAATACATTTTGAGCGCCGAACGCCAGCTTTGTCGCCTCGGAGAGCGGAACACTGACCTCGGCATCGAAGACCGGCTGGCCGCTGAAGAGAGTCTGAGCACTGTCCCAGTCGAACCAGGCACCGTAGTAGTTGACGCGCCCAAGGATATCCAAGCGGCCGACCTTCTGGTTAACGCTGAAGTTCCAGCGGTTCTTGGGAAGTGCTTCCTGCAGCTCACGGATTCGCCGGGACACATTGAGCAACTCCGGGTTGAATTGTTTCACCCGGGTGGTGGTATGGTTGAAGACGGCGCTGAGCATGGTGTTGCCGTTTAGGCTGGGCGGTGCGTAGCTAAAGACCAGATCGACCCCCTCCGTACGGGTGGAGATTTCGTTGGTGAAGAACCGGAATCTCGACAGGCCACGCGCGTTCTCAACCCCTTCGTTCAGAAGCCGATCGACTTCTTCCGGTGTGAGGGTAAAATCCTGCGTCACGGCGATGCGGTCGGACAGATCGATGTGGAAGTAGTCCGCCGTGACGGTCAACGGCCCGCTTTCGACGACCGCGCCGACGGCATAGCTGACCGACTTTTCCGGTTCGAGCGCCCGCCCGCCTCGCAGTCGCGCCATCGGGAAGATCGACGGAATCGTGCCCCGTTCCACCAGGTCATTGATCGTCGGGTCGAAAACCGTTGACAAGTTGAACCCGTTCTGCTGACCAGGCGTCGGTGCGCGGAACCCGCTGCTCACGCTGGCCCGAAGCGAGAAGGCATCCACCAACCGGTAGCGGCCCGACAGCTTGCCGTTGACCGTCGTGCCGAAGTCCTCAAAGTTTTCGACTCGCGCTGCTGCACCGATAGTCCACCGCTCCACGAGCCCCGACAACTCGACATCGCCATAGGCTGCGATGCTGCTGCGGCTCCACGTCCCTGCGGCAAGCGGGCTGTAGCCGCTGAAGCCGTTAGAGCCGACGCTGAAGCCTTGTGCGGCGTAGGGGCCAATGTCCCACGACTCGCGCTGGCCGAGCCTAGTTTCGTACTGTTCGTTCCGCCCCTCGGCTCCGACCGCGATGTTGAGCCTGTCGCTGACAGCATACGAGACATCAAAATTGAGACTCATTTCCTGCTGCCGGTTACTCCCAAGATTGAAGTCCGTCGGGGTATCCGGTCCGAGCGAGGCGTTGACCGTGTTGATGATGAACAGGTCGGTCTCGTGGGCTCCGACACTGATGCTTGCGTCCCAAACAACGCCGCCGGTCGTGAACCCGCGCAGGCCAGCGACCGCCGAAGAATCGGTCACGTCACCACCGAAGTTCGGGGTAAAACCGCCGGGGAACCGTTCCTGGAAGGAAAAGCAGTTCGGGTCGGCAATCACCTGTCCCAGGGCATCCGGACCGGGCAGGTGGTTGGTGATGGTTACCGTGGGACAGTTGGCGGAGCCTTCATTGCGCGCGGCCAGCACGTCGCCGATGAGCAGGGTTCTCCCGTCGTCCGCGCTGAAGACGCCCCCTCGGGTGTTGGGGTTCCGGAAGAAAAAGCCGCCGGTCACCTTCTTGTTGGCGTAGTTTGTGTGTCCGTAGAACTGCAGGCCGTTGCCGAACAGGTAGCCGAAATTGCCGAAGAGCTTGAGGTCGTCCTCAATCTTGGGAGAGCCCCAGATTTGGGCTGGCTCTCGGACATCGGTATTGCCGGCTGCGAGGAGAGCCGCCACGTCGCTACGCTGGATGCTGCGGTCGGTCGGATTGGAGCTCCCATACTCGAGGCTGAGGTTGGCGAAACCTGTCTTGCCGAGTGGCAACCCGACGTTGCTGGCGAAGGTGTACGCTTTGCCGTCCCACCCTTGGCCGAAGGCCCCGGTGATGAACTCGAAGCTACCGCCGGAACGATTGTCCTTGGGCAGCAAATTGATCACGCCGGCGATGGCGTCCGAGCCGTATTGCGCCGCCGCGCCGCCGCGCAGTACCTCCACCTGCCGCAGGGCAATCGACGGGATGACTGAGATATCCGGACCCTGTGACCCGAATGCCACGCCGTTACCCCCGTGCCAATCGATGATCGACGATCGGTGGCGGCGCTTCCCGTTGACGAGGAGCAGAGTGTGATCGGGCGCCAGGTTGCGCAGCATCATCGGCCGCACGATCGTCGACGCGTCGCTGATCGGTTGGACGTTGACGTTGAACGAGGGAACGAGCGTCCGCAACTGCTCTCTCAAATCGGTCACACCCTGACTGCCGAGTTCCTGGATGTTGATGGCGTCGATCGGCACCATCGACTCGGTCACCGACCGTGGCCGCGCACGGGTCCCGACCACGACGACCGTGTCCATCGTACCCAACTCGAGGGTAAAGCTCAGGAGGACCGGTTGGTCCGCCTTCAGTTCGACATTGCGGTAGATTCCCGTTTCAAAGCCGGGCACCTCGGCGGTGAGCGTGTAGAGCCCGGGGAGCAAGTTGGTGAACTCGTAATTTCCGCTTTCGTTCGTCACGCGCGTGGGGGCCATCCCAGTCGTGTCGTTGGTCACCGTGACGACTGCACCGGGAATGACGGCTCCGGTACTGTCGGTTACGGCTCCGCTCAATGTGGCGTTCCCCTGAGCGAACATGCTGGTGGATAAACTCAACAGCAATACAACGCCCGGCAAAATAACCTTATGTATTCCTCGCATGCCTTTCTCCATCCAACCCTTGCCTCGCCTGATCAGGCCGAGGCGCTTGGCGATTTCCCGCTTACTCAGCCCCTCCTTGCGAAGCTGCTTCATTTTACCCAAGAGCTTGCCTGCGGTCATGGGCCGCCCATGCGATTTCCCGCCCCGTCCACCGCCCCGCCGGTGGGATACCCGAGCTGGGCCTGGACCGCCGGCCCTCCATCCCCGCCGAATCCGCGCTCCTCCGTACCCGCAAACGTGGTAATCGTCTGATTCATCATCCGTCGCCGCCTCGGGCCGACGTAGGCAAGAGGAGGAACCCGGCCCGCGTTCGCCCGTCACAGGGCGAACAAGAGCTCAAGCGCGATAATCAAGCCCCGCATTGAGCCTTCCGCGATCTCGCCATCCTGATCGAATCTCTCCGTGATCCCAGCTTGTCGGTCAAGTTCGATCTGGCACAGAGCATACTTGAGGTAGCTGCTGGTCTCATCGAAGTCCCAGGGGTCGGTTGCGGAAAAGGGCGAAATGACACTCTAAGCGTCGAGGGTCCTCTCTTTGTTGTCCCGCGGTCTTCCTTGCACGAGGCGTTGCCGACAAACACTTCTTTGTCGTGGCGTGCTGCGATGCGTCCTCCCGACCCGTCTTTTCACGGCAGAGATTCACGAAAATCCATAAGATATCTTTTTACGATAAACTGCACTTGCGGCAACGTTTTCGAGACTGCGAGGACATCACTCATGAGCCTCATTGGCTACGCTCGAGTATCCACCGCCGAAGGCCGCCAGGTACTCGACCGCCAGCTCGACGCACTGAACGAGGCTGGATGCGAGCGCGTGTTCGAGGACCGCGCCTCCGGCGCCGCGTCCGACCGCCCGAAGCTGGCCGCCTGTCTGGATCACCTGCGCCAGAGCGATGTCCTTGTCGTCCTCGACCTAGATCGTCTGGGCCGCCGGGCAGGCGAGCTCATCGCATTGATCGACGAACTTGACCGACGCGGCGTCGGGTTCCGCGCGCTCAATTCACCGATGGACACCACCACACCGGCGGGCCGCGCCTTTATGCAGATCCAGGCGGCGTTTGCAGAAATGGAGAGCAACGTCATGCGCCAGCGCATCCGCGAGGGTGTTAAGGCCGCCCGTGCGCGTGGACGCAAAGGCGGCCGCCCCCGCGTCATGACCCACGAAAAGCTGCGCTACGCCCAGAACCTCATGGCGGACCGGACACGCTCGATACCCGATATCTGCCGCGAACTCGGCAGTATTCCCACGAGTACGCTCTACCATTACCTGCACGCCGACGGAACGCTCAAGGAGCCGGGCCAACGGCTCCTTGCCTCGTGATCCCATGTCGCGTGCCCAACATTTGCTGGAATTGTTCCGACCATGCCCCGCAGAACCATTCTCACGGACCGGCAGCGTTCCGCCCTGTTCGATCTCCCCGTCGACGAGCCTTCCCTGCGAAAGCACTACACCCTGGCTGACGACGATTTGCAACACATCGGCCAACGCCGCCGCGGCGAAAACCGCCTCGGCTTCGCCCTTCAGCTTTGTGCGCTACGCCATCCCGGTCGCGCCCTCCAGCCCGGCGAACTGATCCCATCAGCGGTGGTGGAATTCATCGGTGCTCAGCTGGGCGTCGCGGTGGAGGCGCTGCTACCCTACGCGGCACGCCGTCAGACCCGTCAAGAACACATGGCGGCGCTGCGCTCGATCTACGGATACCGCGCGTTCGCCGGACGGGGGGCGCGGCACCTGAAGGACTGGCTCGACGGGCAGGCCGAGGAAGCGCGGTCCAACGCGGAGCTGGCAAGACGGCTCGTCGAGGAATGCCGCCGAAGGCAAATCATCCTGCCTGCTGTCTCGACGCTCGAACGCCTGTGCGCCAACGCGGCGGTGGCCGCCGACCGCAGCGTCGAGGAGAGAATCGCGGACCGTCTCGACGCCGCGGCACGAACGGCTCTCGACGGACTGCTTTCGGAAACACTGGAGACCCGCGTGACGCGGTTCGTCTGGCTGCGGCAGTTCGAGCCCGGCAACAATGCCGCCGTCGCCGGGCGCTTGCTGGACCGGCTGGAGTTTCTGCAACGTCTCGGTCTCTCCGAGCGGATCATCGAGGACCTACCGTCCCACCGTGTTACCCGCCTGAGAAGGCAGGGGGAGATCGCATCGTCGGCAGGATCTGGCGCGAGGCTGCCAAGCTCTGCGACGCCCGTATCGACGACGCCAAGACAGCAGTCTACCGGACGCTGAGGTCTTTCGCCGACCTCGGTGGGGCGCTGCTTGAGGCCCGGCACCATCCCGCGGCGCTCGAACAGGCCGTTTCGGGCAAGCTGGGCTGGGACGGGCTGAGCGACCTGGTGGCTGTGGCCACGCGCTTGACCGATACGATGTCGGGCAATCCGCTCGCCCACGTGGCGCAGGGACACGGGCGCCTTCGACGTTATGCCCCGCGCATGCTGCGGGCGCTTGATATCCAGGCGGAGCCGGTTGCGACGCCCCTACTGGAGGCCGCCAAGCGGATCCGCGACGGCAGCAGCCACGGCAGCCCGAGAGGCTTTCTGCGCCCAGCGTCCAAGTGGCACCGCCATCTCGACGCGCAGCCCAAGGGCGACAAAAGGCTGTGGGAGGTTGCCGTCCTGTCCCATCGGCGCGACGGCTTCCGGTCCGGCGACCTGTGGCTACAGCGTTCCCGGCGTCATGGCGATCCGACACAGGCCCTGGTCCCGGTGCCGGTCACCACGAGCGATGTCGGACTGGCCGTGCCGGCGGATGCCCGGCATTGGCTTGACGACCGGCGAGCATGGATGACACACGGCCTCTGGAGCGGCTGGCAAAGGCGGCTCGCGCCGGAGCCATCCCCGGTGGTGTCATTCGTGACGGCGGTCTGAACATCGACCGGCTCGCCGCCGACCCTCCAGAAGGCGCTGACGAGCTGATCCTCGATCTCTACAAACGCATCCCGGATACCCGCATCACCGACATCCTGATGGATGTCGACGACGCCATCGGCTTCACGGACGCCTTCGTCCATCTACGCACCGGCGCGCCCTGCAAGGACAAGATCGGCCTGCTCAACGTGCTCCTGGCCGAAGGCGTCAATCTCAGCATCGGCAAGATGGCCGAGTCCACCAACACCCACGACTACTGGGAGCTGATGCGGCGGTCGCGCTGGCAGGTCAAGCGCAGCTGATTCGATTTCGGGTGACGACGGGGTTGAATTCCCGTTCTCCTGTAGTCTGGAACATCGGGTTACGCCAAGCGGATGCGTTTTTCATCAAAACTTTCTCGCCTCAAGGTGCCGATTTCAATGGGGAGTACTGTGTGGATATCGAGTAGAAGCGTTCGGTGTCGGGCA
The DNA here is from genome assembly GCA_965219005.1 of Acidobacteriota bacterium. GTDB lineage: Bacteria > Acidobacteriota > UBA6911 > RPQK01 > JAJDTT01 > CAUZIZ01. Next base: position 4,175,346 of record CBDCMS010000004.1, read on the forward strand.
CCAATTACTTTTTCTGGTCAACGACAGTTATTACTCCCTTGGGTCGCGGAGAAGAAAGCGGTCCACCAAACCATCTTTTGGGTAGTTGGTGAAAACTTTCAATGGGTGACTCCGGATCTGCCAAAAGAGTGCCCGCTACGGGAAGAAAGTTTGGTTTCCAGCAAACTCCAAATGACAAAACGGACGCTTAATAAGCCACACCTTAAACTAGGGAATTCCGTAAAAAAAGTCGCCGCCCGCAGGGTGGCGTCCTTCGGCCGGACCAAAAGTTCGGCCCCGCGCCGGACGCGACGAATTCCAATTAAAGCACGTAACTTGTCAGAGACCGTTGAAGCCCGCGACGGGGAAAAATCCGTAGCGGCCTTGATGCGGGTTTTTCGTGAACACGATGACGTTGCTTTCACCCGATACGAAGTCAGGTGGATGTTCGTTTTCAACGATGATGATCTGGCTGTCTTTGCGCAGACCCAGCAAATAGCGATAGAACATTTCCTTCAAATCCGTGCCGCGCAAATCGTCGTCATCACCTTCAGGCTTCCAGTATGCCAGCAGCGGGGAATCGAGAACGACAAAGCCCGGATGCGGCAGATTCCGCTCACGGCAGAATTCCATCAGGCCGATCTTCACAGCGGCATGTGTGATCGCGCGAAGGCCCTTTCCTGTACTACCTCTGTCCTTACCGGCTATCTGGAAATCCCGTTTGTCCTCAGCAAAGAAGACGCGATTGGCGTTCGGGAAATGCCACTCCTGCAATATGCCTTCAATCGTCTGGGCAAACTCGTCGAGTACGTTCTTTGAAACTTGTGTCTTAGTTGCCGAGGGATCGCCAACCGCCTCCGGTTGCCCGGCGTCAAGTTCGGCGCGTTGAACCGTCAGGCGCTTGAGGCGGCTGATTTTTTCAAGCAGAAACCGAACATCCGCTCTTTCCGAAACGAGCTGATTATACGATGCCCGCTCGGTAGAAACGGCAGGCGAAGCGATCTCGTTGAGTTCCTGTTCGGACGCTTTGTATTCGTTGTCAAACTGGGCCAGTGATTCCTGCAACTCCCGCCGCTCGGTAGTCAGTGACGTAACCGTATCGGTGAGTTCGCGCTTGAGGCGGTTAATTTTGACCATTTCCGCGTCAGCCGCCTGCACGACGGCCTCCGTATTACCTTCACATTCCGAGTCGAGATGCTGATCACCGGGCAACGCGCCGCAGAGCGGACAAGGCTGTTGCTCAAGATGCGCAAACAGAGAGCCGGACTCATGAATGGCGGCAAGCCTGTCCAGATCCGTTTGATAATGGCTGTCGAGAAGCCTGAAGCGCTTCACAAGCTCGTCTATTTCTGCGATCCTCTCCCCTCGGTTTCGCAGCTCTCTCGCCGCAACACCGCGCCGTTCAAGAACGGCTTCCAGCGTCTTCTGAACGGCTTCCAGCGCTTCATTTTGCGCTTGTATGGATTCATCGAGCCCCGCAAGCTGGTCGTTTAGCTCCTCCTCCTCCGCTCCTTCCTCGTCAAGCTCCGCGCGAAGGTCCGCGATCATCTGATCCAGCAATTCGATCTTGCCGGTGTCCTGGTCACGTCCGCCCGCCCCCTCTCTGGCAGCAACCAAAGCGCTATCATCGGTGCCGGTCAGAAGGAGTTTGAACGCGGCATATTCTCCTGTCGCCGTCGTGTATTGGCCTGACAAAAGCGGAGAACCGCGGCCTTGAATTCCCTCCTCGGTGACGACGCATAGTCGCACCATGTCGCGGAAGCTCAATGAACGGGTTTCTCCGGCGGCATTCTTGCGCAGGATCTTCATTGTCAGGCCGGTGCGCTCCAGTAAGGCATAAGAGAGTGTGTCCTGACGGGCGGCGCTGTGTTTCCATTTCAGGGTCTTCGGGTCCAATTGAGGCGAACTGCCGGTGAGCAATTCTTCAAAGGCCCGGAAGTTGCCACCCTCGACACTGCGGTCCAGCGTTAGCGGCGGCCAGCCGGTGCTTTCGATGGCGAGCCTGATGCGGTCATACCCGTCCCTTTCGGGTATGTCCCGAACAGGGTTTTCCTGGCCCAGCATGAAGTCGATGCTCTCGACGATAAAGGATTTTCCGGTTTCCGATGCGCCGCAAATGACATTGAGGCCGGGGGCGAATGAAAGATCGGCCGGGGGCTTGTCGGGTCCGAAAAACGCAAGATATCGAAGCAACAAACCACTCATGACAGCAGCTCCGCTTGCGGCCCGGACCGGCTAGGCTGAAACTCGATCGTCCAAGCCTCGAACAGACGTTTGACGATGGAATCGAGTTTATCGGCACTCAGTTCGTCGAATGTGGCGGCAACCCAGTCGGCCCTGTTGCGAAGCGCGACGATATAGGGTGAATTCATATTATCGAGGAACGATGCAGCCGAGTCCTCAGCGCCGTAAAGGAATCCCTGGACGTGAAGCTCGCGGCGCACGAGCGACCGGCTCATCATCAGACGCAGCCCCGATTCGATCAGCCCGCGCCGCACAAGTAGTTCGCCGGAACGAAGCGGCAAGGGCGGATGTAGGCTGGGTGGGCCATCGGCGTCCGCAGAATGCACCGTGAGATAGTCGTACTGGACGAGCCTGCCGAGATCGTGCGCCTTTGGGTAACAAGCGATAAGGATTGCCAGCGTCCTAACGCCGGTTTCCAGTGCACTGTTGAATGGGCTGGGCGTTCGGTCGGTCATGGCTGCTCTGTCCATGTCAGGCGGTCGTCATTAGCAAGTTGATGGCATATGCCCTGTTTGTCGGCGACCTTGGTTACGCTGACAAGCGCGTTTCCGCTCACGTCGAGCTGACCTGCCGCCGAGACGGCCTTACGAAGACGCTCCAGAGCGTCAGAATGGGCGGCCTCGCAGATGTCGATCACGCCGTTGTAAACGTCTTCCTGTAGCGAATCGAAAGTCAGCGACGGCGTACGATCGCGCGCGAAATTTCTTAAGGATTCGGCGCTGTAAAAAAGGACGCGCTGGCGGTTGTAGTGTCCTTCCAGCTCGGAATGGGGAACCAACTCCTCGCAGGCGGCCACGTGTAGCCCGAGATGGTCGCCGTACGCATCGAGCAATTTTCGAAGATAGAGGCTCTCGGCCTCCGTAGGCTCGGCCGGGGGCGTGTCAGGCTCTCCGCGCGGCGGAAGGCCGCCGCCAAAACGGGCCGCATGAAATACTGTTTGGGCGTGTTCCTCTACCAGCTCTAAAGCGGTTCGGTCGTCGAAGATCGCGAAATCGAAGGCGTCGAAATACACGAGAAATTCACCCTTCAGGGGAGCCTCAATCCCGGCTCCAATCGCGGAGGCGCAACGGCTCTCCCACTTGGTGTGCACCTCCTCCTTGAGGCGACCGGGGTCCTTCAAGAGCCGGCCAAGTGTGATGCCTACACCAAAAGGCGCGATGAAGACGTGGCGCTGCGGGACGCGGCACGACTGATTGAACGGCGGTGTACGCAGAAACGAATGGTAGATAATCTTGCCGATTTCTCCGTACACGTCGCCGGGCGTGAGCGCGTGATTGTAGTGCTTGCACTGGTAGCTGTCCCAGGGCTTCGCGAATCCCTCCTCCGCCGTGAAGGCAACAACGTCCAGCCCCAGGTCGCCGGGGCCGGAAAAGCGCTTGATCGATTGATACATCCCGTTGGTTCTGTGAAACGAAAGCCATTCCTCCGTGAACTCTTCCCATTCGTCGGATGACATGACTTGGAGCAATCGGACGGCCGGAATCGGGATGCCATCCGAAACCTGAGAGGCGGTCGGCGCTGCCGAAGCTAATTTCGGATCGATATTATCCAATGTCGGGGAGTCACTCATCGGTTAACCGGCCGACGCCGAACTGCTGGCTCAGGACGAGGCCCAGATTGAAGGCACTGACGTGAATCAGCAGACGCTTGAGAAGGTTCGGATGACCCCGCAGGTGGGTGCGCCTCATCCGTCCCGTTTCGTACAGGTGCGCCATGGGTCGTTCCAACCGTTCGCCTCGCTGTCGCAACAACCGCGCGGTTCCGAGATGTAGCTGCGGACTTCGGCGCACTTCAGATCCACCATCCGTGCGGTACTGTGGTATCCCTTGTCGCCCACCACCTCTTCCAAGGTCTCCTCGTCCGGCAAGACGGTCTGCAGCGTGCAGGGCGCGGATCAGGGCGACACCACCACGATGAAGAAGACCCTCATCACGGCGGCTGAACAGCTGGGTTGGAGAGGCATCGTTGTGCTCCATCATCGGGTTCCCTTCCCTGTTGTTTTATGGTGCAGTTCACTTTGCTGGGACCCTAGGTACTCAACAAGCGCTTCCCGGACAATAACGGAAATTGACCAGTTGGGATCGCGCTCGACCTTTCGCCGATGAGTTTCATCGAGCAGCAACTGCCGAATCGGGCTAGGCAAGGTCACCGTTATTTTCTCAAAGTTATCCTTCTTCCCGTGTGGCGGGTTGAGTACGAGGTTTTCCTGACCGATTTCTTGATCTTTTGATTTTATGTTTTTAGGTTTTCTTAAAACCTTCTTTCTGTTTTTATTCTTTTTGTCGTCCGGTGTTGCCGGAGGAACCGCCGCATATCCTGTTTCCTGGATGCCGAGCTTCTCCGCTAGCTCGTCCATTCGAGCTTTCGATGACTTCATCACTTCACAAGCCTATCGACTGCCATAGCCAACTGCCTAAACTCTTCATGGGCCTTACTCTCCGGCGCATACTCGCCCACGGTAAGCCCCTTGAGCACTGCCTCGGCTACGGCGACCCGCTGATGGGTGCCCGGCAGCAACGGCTCACCGAACCGCTCTAGAATTGCAGTGAGGTCTCGGGAGAGAAGCGTATTTACCACCACACGCGACGGTGCGAATCGGACCAGCGGTTTGTTGTTATTGCGCTTCACCCGAGCTTCCCTCATCATCGCCATAGCTTCTTGACCGGCAATGATGTCGAGCGGCGAGGGAGTAACGGGAAGAATGACGAGATCGGCCAACAACGCTGCTAGCAGACCTGTATCAGGCAGCCCGGGAGGGCTGTCGAGGATTACTCGTTCCGTTTGTTGAGCCGCCGCCGTAACTTTAGCTTGAAACATTTCCGGACTAGTGACATCGACAGCCTCGACTAAGTCGCTCAAAAGTCCGTGGCCAAGGTTCGCCCAATTGGCGATGCTGTGCTGAGGATCCAGGTCGAGAATCGCCACCCGACGGCCTAACCGCACCAACTCACCTGCGAGATTGGCCGAGATCGTGGATTTACCCACCCCGCCCTTTTGCTGGATCACTGAAATTATTGCCATCGAAATCTAACATATAGGATATCATAAAAATTCTTTTGCTTTTTTCTTATAAATTTGAGGAGGGGCCTCCTGCACCAATTATCCGGCGCGAAAGGCGGATGTACGAGGCGAACTATTAGTTTATCTGATATCAATATTGATATACTCGGGTGGTGAATTGGCGCGTCGATGTCCTTAACCAATCGGTCGTGGGGGAGATTGACGCTCTTCCACCGGACATGCGGGCTAAATTAGACCACATAGTTCGTATGATTGAAGAACTCGGCCTGCATCAGGTTCGCGAACCCTACATCAAAGCTCTCCGGGGTAAATTATGGGAGATACGGATAAAGGGCCGCGATGGGATCGCCCGCGCCATCTATGTGACCGTGAAGGAACGCCGCATCGTCATTCTTCATGCGTTCCGCAAGAAGACCCGGAAGACCCCCGAGGCGGCGATTCGGACCGCCTTGTCGAGAATGAAGGAGCTAGAACCATGACCATTCCATTTACAGAACTGCGAAAGAAGTGGAAAAAGGATCCGGATTTTCGTAAAGAGTACGAATCGCTGCAACCCGAGTTCAAGCTGGCGCGAGTCCTCATTGAGGCCCGCGCCAAGTCTGGATTGAGCCAGCGCGAGGTGGCCGAGCGGATGGGGACGAGCCAGCCCACCGTGGCTCGTCTGGAAAGTGGCCACAAGCCATCCCTGAAAACCTTGGAACGCTACGCCGCGGCTGTCGGCATGAAGATCGAGATACACCTCGTCGGTGGTTGATTCCAGACGGAGGCACGCAGGTGGTTTCTTGAATTATAGACTTGTTGCCCGTGCACAGGATCTCGTCTTGGACTGGGTAATTCTTACAGCCACTCATGGAAGGTGGCCGGAAAGCCAAGAAAAACCATGACTGATGAAGAAACCTTGTCCGAGTACCTGAAAACCGTCAGATTGCAGCGACCCCGGCACTTTGACGGCATCTTCGTGATGGGGTCTTACGTGCCCGACGGAGAAGGACACGGGCACTACCCGGTCTCTGAAGCCTCCTTGGTAGGATAGAAAAATGCGAGTTTGCTTCCAACTCCTCTGTACTATGGCGGCAACCTGGACATTCTCCGGCGCTGCGTCCAGGACGAGAGTTCTCGCGCTCTGGTTTTGGGTCGTTATCCACAAGCTAGCCGCTCTTACTACTTGAAGTCTTCTATTTGTTCTTAGCTATATGAATGTCGGGGTGTTTCATCCACGAAATTATCCTCAAGTCGGGGTGTTTCATCCAAACTCCGGTGTTTGAAGTCGGGGTGTTTCATCCTGGAAAACTCCCCGGATCACAGGGGTTTTGTGGAAAATGCCCTCAGAGGCCCTAGAAGCGACTCTCGGATACTCCCCCACGTCCCCGGGGGGGAGCCTGGATCCTCCTGTATCCGCCAGAGGCGATTCTGGGTCAGGGAAGGGGACTTGAGGGCTACTTCCACGAACTGAAGCCGCGCAGGTGGCACAGCGGGTTTGGAGGGTTGGAGGATTAGCACCCCATGGGCCGTCGCGTAGTTAAGACCCGGCACAGGCGGGCGACAAGAATACAGTGAACAACTTCCGCACAAAGTGCCTCCGAGAGCTAAAGAAGATCAAGCTGGCCTGGCCGGACCTAAACTACGCTACGGGCAAGGGTGTCTTGATTCTCTCGCCCTCAACACCCTCCGTCCTTCCGGCGCAGCAACTTCAACTCGCTAAATAGACGCAAGTTCCTTTCAGGCAGATGGCCCAAGAGAGGTTTTCATGACCCTTCAACGATTCGCCGTCCGACTTACGATTCCTGTGATCCTTACTTCGATGGTTTGGGCAAAGATTTATCCACAGATTGCTGTGATCTGGGGAAGTTTTCCACGCTGAAACGGGAACACTGCCGACGTATCTTCTCCGCTGAAACGGGAACACTTTGGCAAGAACTCGCCGCTGAAACGGGAACACATACAAGTAGTAAGACAAATAGTTAAAGAGCAAGTAGTAGGAGCGACGACTCCTGTGAATAAATCAACCAGAACCCAAAACGAACCCAAACCAACCCCAGACGGCGAGAGGCTAGCCCCTTTTTGAGAGTAAAACCCGGAAAACAGAACCCGCCTCTGCAACAGGTGCGTCAAAGCGCTGCGCGCCTCCTTCGTCCCTGCGCATGACTCCGCCCTCGCTGCTACGGCTCAAAACCCGGGACGACCGGGTCCCTTCCCTTATCTATTCCTGAGACATCCTCTCTGGAACCGGCACCACCGGTAGCGTGGTGAAGATCCGGTTGCCGGCATCGAGCTCCACGGCCACTCCGGTGAACATCCCTTCCCCCTCGGCAGACGCGGTGCAGCGCACCGACCCCACGAAATCGGAGGTATCGGTGCGGGGGAACACCTCCTCGATGAACCGGGCCTCCTGCCCGTTGGCCTCCAGAGGGATCTCCACCTCTTCAAGCACGACACCCGCTTTCATCAACCGGCAACTTACCCCCATCGCTTCCGCTCCCGGATTGTGGATCGCCGCCGCGGTGCTGATTCCTCCCGCCTGACGGCGAGCGGGGAAGATCGCCACCCTCACGGGTGGGCTGGCGCCCACTCCGGCCACCCCGACGTCGGGCAGGTCAAAGCGCAGGACCCCGCCAATGGGACCGTCCGAGATCACCCGCACCGATCCGGTCACCACCTCTCCCCGGCCGCGGGTCGAGATCGTGAGTTCTCCCAGGGGCTCCATCTCCGTCTGAACGGTCAGGGCACCGTCCTCGGTGATCTCCAGATCTCCCGTGAGATCCACCACCGATTCCGGGTCAATGGGCTGGCCCTCCTTATCGTAAAAGTAGAGGGCGGGCCTGCTCGGAAGAATGACCGGATGAAAGGGGGTGGGGCCAGGGCCGCTCGGTTGGGTGGACAGATTCACGAGTACCAGGTCGGAGATGATGCCCGCCCCATTGGCGAAATGCGCAAAGCTCAAGCCCGCTTCCTGGCCTCCGCCTCCCGTCCGGCCCACCGGCATTACTGGCAGCGTGGTGAAGATGCGGTTGCCCGCATCGAGTTCCACGGCCACTCCGGTGAACCGGCCCGGTGCTGTGCAGCGCACCAGCCCCACGAAATCGAACCTATCGGCAAGGGTGAACATCTCTTCGATGAACCGGGCCTCCTGCCCGTCGGCCTCCAGGTAAATCTCCATCTCTTCGAGCACGGCGCCCTCTTGCATCAAGCGGCAACTCACCCCCAGGGCTTCCTCTCCCAGGTTGCGGATGGCCACCGCCGTGCTGAGTCCGCCCCGGCGGCGAGCGGGGAAGATGACATCCCTCACGGGTTGGCTGGCTCCCACCCCGGCCACCCCGATGCCGGGCAGGTCAAAGCGCAGGACCCCGCCGATGGGGCCGTTGGCGGCCACCTTCACCGATCCGCTCACCAGCTCCCCCCGGCCATGGGTGGAAATCGTGAGTTCTCCCAGGGGCTCCATCTCCGTCCAGATGCTCAGAGCACCGTCCCCGGTGACCTCCAGATCTCCCGTGAGATCCACCATCGATTCCGGGTCAATGAGATTACCCTCCTTGTCATAAAAGTAGAGGACGGGCCGGATCGGGTGGGTGGCCACGTTCACGAACACTAGATCGGAGATGATGCCCGCCCCATTGGCGAAATGCGCAAAGTCCAGGGCGCCCACTCCCGGAGTGGCCTCGGCCCGGTTGGAATAGGGACTACTGCCTGCCGCGTTCACCGCCCGCACCTGGAAGACGTAGGCCGTGCCGTTGGTGAGGCCGGTGACCGTATGGGCCGTGTGGGTGGAACCGATGGATATCCAGCTTCCTCTCCCGTTGATCCGGACCTCGTAATCCGTGATGGCAAAGCCCCCGTCGTTTTCCGGAGCCTCCCAGGACAGCGCCACCTGCTCATTGCCGCCATCCGCCAGGAGATTCGTGGGCGCGTCCGGCACCGTTTGGCGCGGGCCCGGAGGAGGAGGAGGAGGAGGAGGTGGTGGTGGTGGAGGACCCGTGCGCAGCACAGGTGTCGCCGCTGCCGTCTCCACCGGACCCTTGCCGAGCGCGTTGACCGCACGCACCTCAAAGACGTACTCCAAGCCGTTGACCAGGTTCCCCACAGTGATGCCAGCCGCTCTCGCTCCCACGTTTTCCCAGTCGTTCCACACCTCCCCCACGGGCGCATGCCGGTGCTCATAGCGGATGATCGGCGAGCCTCCGTCATTTGCCGGCCGGTTCCAGTTCAGCCTCCCTGCCCGGTCTAGTCCACTGGCCGTCAGACCGATCTCCGAGATCGGCACGGTCACTCCCGGAGGCGCGACACGACCTCCGAGCATTGCCTCTTCATTCAGCTTGTTCCCCACCGACGACCTCACTGCGCCTCCGCTTACCGTCAGCGTCAGCGTGTAGTTGTGCGCCACCCGATCGGTCTGCGGCGTCACCGTAGTGTTGAACACCCGGTCGTCGACCGTCTCCAGTCGACCGATGTCCGGTTCGCAGAACACCGGGTTGTTCTGCTCGTCCGTGCAGGCCGGATCCTGAGCCGTCTCGATGGCGGCCTGGGTGAAACCCCTCACCGGCTCGGAGAAGCTGAATCTCACCGTGAACGGGCCCTCCACCGGCGGCTCGGTCCCGCCCATCATCTCAACCGTCAGCGGCGTGACGGTCATCCCCTCCCCCGGATCCGACCAGTCGCTTGACCCCTCGTCGTTGGTGGCCCGCACCTGAACCTCATAGGCCGTGCCCGGTTCCAGGTCATCAAGCGTCAGAGAGAGCCCCGGCCCCATGTGCTGCGCGTCGATGAAGGGCCCCGGGCCCTTCTTCCGGTACCGCAGGTCGTAGTCGGTGATGGGCGGCCCACTGTTGTCCGGTTCTCTCCAGCGCACCCTCAGACTGTCGGCCGTCTCCTCCGAGAAGGCCGGAGCCTCCGGGATACCAGGCGGTTCCCGTTCGTCCGTCACTCTGACCGTGAACGTCTGCTCAGCCTCCAGTTCCCTCACCCCCGCCCCGCTCCTCACTTCCACCGTCACCACGTACTCGTTGTCTCCCGCTCCACTTGGAGGATCACCGCTCACGACGTCGGTGGGAGACTCATAATCCGGCGCCTCCTGGAAGCTCAGATCCCCCGTATCGGAAGTGATCGAGAATTGCGACTGGTCGGCCCCGCCCACGATCGACCAGCCCGTCACCTCGTCCCCCGAGTCGTCATCTCTGGCAGCCAACCGGCTTACCAGCACCTGGTTTTCCCGGACCGTAAATGGTCCCACGGTGGTGATCTCCGGAGCCGTGTTGGGCTCTCCTGTGGTGTTGGTCACTGCTTGGTTGCTCAGCCCCCGAGCGTCGTTACCCACTACATCCCGGATCGGGTTGGTCCCCGGTGTGTAGCTCACCCGGATCCCCGTATCTTCGTGCTCGACCGCCGTGCTGAGCGTCAGGGTCACTACGCTCCCGCTGACCGAGACTCCCGTAACACTTCGCCCGGCTCCGTCCACCTCCACCGTGAAGTCCCCCGGCGCGGGCCTCGAACCTCCATCCAGCGTCTCCCCATAGGTTAGCGTCAAAGAGGAGCCGTCCACCGCCGCGCTCACAAACACCGGCCGGACCCCGTCCACCTTGTGCCCCGCCTGCGCAGCTACCGCCTCATGGGCGAGCTCCGCCGGATTGTCCGCTTCGTCTTTGATCGTTCCTCCGTTCAAGGTGATCCGGCCCGCCTCGATACTTACCCCGCCGGTGTCCTCGTCCCCCTCGGCCACCTCGTAACCGAACACCAGCGCCGCAGTGCCCGAAGCCTCTTGATAGCTGGCCGTCCGCGTCCTGGCCCCCACTCTCAGCCTCAACTGCGGCGTCCCTTCCACCACCACCGTCTCGCTGAAGGTCACCGTCACCTCGATCTCGTCCCCCGCCGCATAAGCCTGGTCAGATCCTGGGTTTGAACTGATGGCCAGACTGATCACCCTGGGTGCCGTTGTGTCCGGAGTTTCGTTGCTGACCGGCACCCTGCTCAGCGCCTCGGCCTCGTTACCCGCCACGTCCCGGATCGGGTTCGTCCCCGGCGTGTAGCTCACCGTGACCGCCGTCTCCCCATGCTCCACCGCAGGATCAAGCGTCAGCGCTACCGCGCTACCGCTCACCGCGGCATTGGAGACCGCCCGCGCTTGGTCACCGCCCGACACTGTGAAATCGCCCGCCGCAAGGGTCGAACTCCCGTCCAGCAGCTCTCCGTAGGTCAGTGTCAGCGTCGCCCCGTCCACCACCGCACCGCCGGTGGCGGCCAGTTCCGGCTTGACTGCGTCCACCTTGTGGCCCGAGTCGGCGGCTAGCCCGTCATGGTCCAGCTCCGCATTGTTGTGGGCTTCGTCCCGGATGGTCCCACCCGACAGGCTGTCGGCTTCGATACCCACTCCATCTGTGTCGCTTTCCCCGTCAGCCACCTTGTAGGCAAACACCAGCGCCGCCGTTCCCGAGCCACCCTCGTAGGTCGCTGTTCGTATTCCTCCCCCCAGCTCCAGACTCAACTGCGGCGACCCCTCCACCTCCACCGTCTCGCTGAAGGTCACCGTCACCCCGATCTCATCGCCCGCCGCATAGGTCCGATCGGATCCCGGGTTCGAGGTGATCTCGATCGAGATCACTGCCGGCGGCGCGTCGGTCTGCCCGGTTCCAGCAACCGACCACGGACTATCGCCCTCATTGTTGGTGGCCCGCACCTGGACCTGATAGGCGCTGCCCGCCTGCAGGCCCGTGATCGTCGCGCTGGTGGTGGTCTGATCCTGCGGCCCGTTGGTCGAGGCCCCGCCTTCGCCTTTCCGGTACCGCAGATCGTAGCTCTCGATGCCCGGCTTGCCCGCGTTGTCTGGCGCAATCCAGACCACGTCCAGGCTGTCGGTCGTACCCGTCCTCGCCGACACCATCGGTGCGCCCGGCGCCACCGGCGGCTCGTCCGTGTCCGTGACGGTGATGGTCAAAGTGGTGCTGTCGTTCAAACCCTGCGGGTCGGTGGCGGTGACTGTTACCTCGTATGAACGCTTCGTCTCATAGTCAAATGCCACGTTCGCCCACATCGCTCCAACGGTGTCATCGGGGATGCTGAAGGACTCGGCGTCGGGGCCGCTCAGCGTGTACGTGAGCGTGTCGCCGTCCGAATCAAGCGCCAGCACCTTGGCGACGAAGGTTGAGATGTCGTTGTTCTCATCCACCTTCCGGGTTTCGGTATCGGTCAGGAACGCCGGTGCTCGGCTACCGCTGACCCTGAGTATCTTGTCCTGACCTCTGCCGTTCGAGGTGGTCACGTACAGGGCACCGTCAGGGCCGAGCATGGGGGTGCGCAGCCGGCCGTACGCACCGTCCAGGCCGGGCGCAACGACATGGCTCATGAACACGCCGCTCGCGGAGAACTCGAAGACCCGCAGCGACCGCCCCTTCAGCGTCGCGATCGCCAGCCGCCCGTTCCACTCCTCCCAGTCGGCCCCCTCCAGGAAGATGCCGCCGCTGGTAGCCAGTGTCGGGTCACCCGACGACCACCTGGCCTCGACGGCGTCGGGGAACTTTCCGAGGTCGGTCATGGGCACGCTCTCGTTGTAGCCGGGAACCGGATCCCAGCCGTAGTTCCCGCCGGAACTCAGCAGGTTGATCTCGTCGTCCACCGTAGGGCCGTGCTCTACCGACCACATCTGGTTCGTGCCCGGACGGCGCGCCAGCCCCTGTGGATTGCGATGGCCGTAGGTGTAGACTCGTGTCCCGAACGGGTTGCCCGGCGCCGCCGCGCCCGTCGAGGAATTGACGCGGAGCACTTTCCCGCCGAGCGAGTTCCGATCCTGCGGGACTGTCCCGGCCGACGCGTCGCCGGTTGCGATCCACAGATACCCCTCCGGACCGAAACGCAACCGGCAGCCGCTGTGACGACTGGTTGCGGGGATGTTTCCAACGAGGGGGTCATCGGCGCGGGTGGCCGCGGTGTAGGTCGCGTTTAGCGTCCAGGCAATCACCTGCACTTCCGGCCCGGTATGGGCCTGACAGGTGTAGAACCGCCGGTTGGAGGCGAACGCGGGGTCGACGACGATGGCCATCAATCCGGCCTCTCCCGAGACGAGCAGGTCGCCGAAGTCGGCGCTGACGGACTGGACCGTCCCGTCGGTCAGCCGACTGCTCAGCCTGTCTCCCCGCTCGGTGAACAGCATCGTCCCGTCGGGCGCGAAGGCCACCCCCCACGGAACGCTCAGGCCGGAGACAAGCGGGACGACGGTCAGTTCCGGGCCGGACTCCCGCTCGCCGACCACATTGTCCGACACCACCTCGGCGCGCTTCCCGGTGCCCTGGCCGTCGGTGTAGCTCGCCGTGGCTCGCAGGTATTGCCCCTGGACGATGTCCGTGGGCGCGTAGTCGGCCTGGGTTCCTTCGGGCGCGGGTACGGGCATCCACGACACCCCATCCGATGAGGCAGCCCACTGCCAGGACACGGCGTGGAGATCCACACCGTCCGGGTCGCTCAGCGTTGCCCTCACCACCGTCCACACACGGAGCTGAGCCGGAAGCAGCGACACGGACCCAGGCTCGTCGACGTTGGTGACCTCGATGGTCACCCTGACGGAGTCGTCGACCTTGTTGTCGTCGGATACGGCGTTCGTGTCCTTGCCGTCACTGACCGAGACGTCGACCTCGTACTCGTTGGCCATCTCGTAGTCGAGGGCGGCCCTGGTCAGCAACTGTCCCGATGACCTGTTGATGCTGAACAGGTTCCCGTCCCCGCCCGACAGTGCGTACTGCAAGGGATCGCCGTCGCCGTCGTCGGCCTCGACCCGTGAGCCGAACGGCTGGCCCGCTGCGGTGTGTTCAGCCACACGGCGGACCACCGACGCTGAAGGAAACTCCGGATTGCTGTTGGGCGCGGCGCTTACGGCGCTGGACGTCACGCTCTGTGCGGTCTTGCCCGGTCCGTGGATGTTGGTGTAGGTGACCGTGGCCCGCAAATACTTCCCAATATCGTCCGTGCCGGGCGTATACGACGCCGACCGGGCCCCGTCGATGTCCTCCCAGCCGGTGACGCCGTCGTCTGAGCGCTCCCATTGCCAGGTCGTGCCGGTGACGCCACCGTCGGGGTCAGACAGACTGGCCTGGACCGGGCTGCCGACACGGGGCTGGGTCAAGGGAAGGCTCACCGTCCCCTCGTGCTCGACGTCGGTGACTTCGATGGTCAACGTGACCGTGTCGCTGGTGTCCTGCGCGTCGGTGGCGGTGACGGTGACTTCGTATTCCCGCCTGGTCTCGTAGTCGAGTTGCGTTGTGGACCGGACTCGCAGCTCGCCGATGTTCTCGTCCAGGATGTAGAACGACTCCCCGTCGGTGCCGCCCAGCGTGTAGGTGAGTTCGTCGTGGTTGTAGTCGGTCGCCTCGACCGTGGCGACGACCATGTCGCCGCCGGTGTTCTCGGTCACCTGCCGAGTGTCGACGTCGTTCGGGAACTCAGGCGCCTGCTGAGGGGTGACCCTCAGGATCTCATCCCTCCAACCCCTCGTAGAAGTGGAGAGATACAAGGCATTGTCGGGACCGATCATCGGAGTCCGCAGTCGGTGGTCACGGTCACCGAAGTGGTCGAGTTCCTCCGGAACGACGTGGCTCACGAAGGTCCCGTCTTCGGTGAACTCGAAGATGCGTAATGATCGGCCCTTGAGCGTGGCCACGGCCAGCCGGCCCTCCCAGAGGCCCCATTGCTCGCCTTCAAGGAAGATGCCCCCGCTCGTGGCCAGGGTCGGGTTACCCGACGACCACCTGGCCTCGATCGCACCGGGAAACTTCACCAGGTCGGTCATGGGGGCGGTGTCGTCGTAGCCGGAGGTCGGGTCACCGTTCTCGTCGGTGGGCACTGGATCCCAACCGTAGTTGGCGCCGGGGACCAGCAGGTTGATCTCGTCGTCCACCGTCGGGCCATGCTCGACCGACCACATCTGCCTCGTACCGGGCCTCAGGGCCAGGCCCTGCGGGTTGCGGTGACCGTACGAATAGACCAACGATCCCAGGAACGGGTTGTCCGCGGGCGCGGCGCCCGTCAAGGGGTTCACCCTCAGTATCTTCCCGCCGAGCGAGTTCAGGTCCTGCGGGACGGTCCCGATAGCCTCGGTGTCGCCGGTGGAGATCCACAGATTGCCATCGGGGCCGAAGCGCAGGCGGCAGCCGTTGTGGTTGTCCATCCTCGGGATGTTCCCGACAAGGGGATCATTGGCTCGGGTGGCCGTGGTGTAGGTCGCGTCTATCGTCCAGGCGACCACCTGTATCACGGAGCCGGTACGCTGCTGGCAGATGTAGATCCGCCGGTTGTCGACGAAGTCGGGATCGACTTCGAGCCCCATCACCCCACCGTTTTCATCGGTATCCAGGTCGCTGAAGTCGGCAGACACGGTCTGGAGCGTGCCATCGGTGAGCCGGCTGCTGAGCCCTTCGGGGGGGTCAGGAAGTGGGTCTTGCTGCCTATGGCCATCCCGTTCGGTGAACAGCATCGTCCCGTCGGGAGTGAAGGCGATCCCCCAGGGATATCTCAAGCCGGACACCAGCGTCTTGACCGACAGTTCCGGGCCGGGCTCCCGCGCGCTGACCGTGGCTTCGGACGCCGCCACTGCCGTCTTGCCGGCGCCCTCGCCGTCGGTGTAGCGCGCCGTGGCCCGCAGGTACTGGACCTTGTCGCTGTGCGTCGGCAAGTAGTCGGCCTGGACCGCTC
This sequence comes from Acidobacteriota bacterium, assembly GCA_965219005.1. Lineage (GTDB taxonomy): Bacteria > Acidobacteriota > UBA6911 > RPQK01 > JAJDTT01 > CAUZIZ01. The sequence continues at coordinate 4,191,255 of CBDCMS010000004.1, forward strand.
CGTCGATGTCCGCCCAGTTGATCTCGTCCGAAGACCTGGCCCACTGCCAGGCCACGGCGCTGATGCCGCCGTCTGGGTCGCTCAGCGTCGGCCGGACCACCGTGCGGACTCGGAGGGACGCGGGGAACAGCGACACGGTGCCGTCCTCATCCATGTTCTTGACGGTCACAACCACATCTTTCGTATCCGTGTTGTCGCCGTCGCTGACCTGCACGGTGACTTCGTAGACGTTGTCCCCGTCGGCGTCGCCCGGGTTCTCGTAGTCGGGGGCAGTCGTAAAGGTCAGCTCGCCCCCACTGCTCAGCGTGAACTGCCCTGCGTCCGCCCCGCCCGCCTTCGACCACTCCAGGTCTGCCGCGGCGCTGTCCTGGTCCTTCGCCGTCAAGGTCTCCACCGCTGTCGTCCCCTCATCGACAGTGAAGGTCGCCGCACTGGTGATTTCCGGCGTTACCGACTGCAGAGTGAAGGTCAGGCTTGCGATCGGCTCGTTCGAGAACTTGCCTGTCCCCTTGATGCTGCTGATGGTGCCCTGTGGATCAGTGGCGGTGTTGTTCAGCGAGAACTCCGTGCCCTCCTCGGTGCCGGCATCGTAGGGAAACAGGTCCACGCTGTGCGACGTCAGCCAGTCTCCCTGCGCATCGAGCAAGGACAGCCCGGAGACGCCCACGAACCAGTCCGGGCTCGGCGCCACCATCGAGAGCAGTGTGACCCGGGGATGGTCGGTGGTGACCACGATGTCGACTGTCGCCGTGGCTGTCCCGCCCGACGCGATGGACTGCTCGAAGACGGTGGCAGCATTCATGTTGGCGTTGATTTCAGACTTGAAGGTGCCCGTGGTCCCCAGTTCCGCTACCGCCTCGACCCCCGCACTGGCCGTGCCGCCACTGCTCCAGAAGGTGACGCTGCCATTGTGTACGGCGCCGATCAAGGTCGTGAAATGCTCACCAGATGGTACGGGAACGCCTGTGGCTGTGGCGCTGGTGGTCCATTTGCCTTCAAATGTTACCCGGTAGGTGGCTGATTGCGCGTTGCCCTGCGCCGCCGCCGGCATGATCACCAACGGTGCAGCGAGCACCGCCAGCAACCCCGCCGCCGCGGGGGCAGTCAAGGATCGGGCAAGGCTTGCAAGACGGGTGAAGCGCCCCTGATAGCGCCGGTGATGCTTGCGGCGCATGGCGTCACACCACCTAGGCCGACGGGCGGGGCCGTTCGGAAGGTCTGACGGATGGAGTGCGGTGCCTAGTTGTTCAGGCGGCGCCAGGAAATCAGTTAAAAGGTGCTGAGGTCGAGTTCGACCTTTGGTGCCAGCCGCTCTCGCCGCGCTCGTTGACGCGACGTTGCCCCCCCCGATCTCGATGGTGTGATCTGGGTCCGATGTGCTGAGGGTCTCGCTGAATGTCAGGATCACCTGCGTGCCGTCGGTCGAGGTCGTCGGCGCATCGCCGTCCGTGGTGACGAGCGTCGGGGGGATGCCGTCGACCTTCTGCCGTCGAGTTGAACGGTTTCGTTGGCTTTCGTAGGCCCCAACATCTCGATTCCTCCGTCGGGATCGTCAAATCCCTCACCGCCCGCACCTGGAAGGCGTATTCAGTGCCGGTGAATTCCGGCACCCGGGTCCAGGTGGTCGGATAGGTGCCCGTCTCGACCTTGGCCCGGTACTCGAACGGCAGACGGGGCCCGGATGGTGTGGTACTGCCCCCTTCGGCAGGTTGCTGAGAAGGGTGGTGCCCAATGGCTCCAAACTTCGTGATTCGCCGCCGCTGGCCCGTTGCGGGCACAACCGTCTCCCACATGCCGCCTCGTATTCCGATGAAATCATAACTATTGGCACCGGGCACGGTACCATAGAGCCTACCCGTATTAGTAGGGTTTGGAGGAAAGTAGAGAAAGCGGCCGACAACCGGGCCGCCCGCCGAGAACGCCGACAGATACTGTGCTTATCCGAACTCGGCGATCGACAGCACCTGCCGCACCCGATCTGCCTGCCGGGAGATGACCCGCTTCATGTAGATAGGCGTCAGATGCCAATAGATGGCGTGTCCCGTCGCCTCGGCCATGTCACGCACGCTCTGGCCTTCGGCCAACGAGACCGCCACCTGACGCTCCGCCGGCCTCAGCCCCAGAGTCCCGGTACCCCGTCGGAATCGAGACGCTGATGGCGCCCCGGCTCGACGATCAGGACCAGCGCCGCAACGGGTGGCGCTCCGTAGTCGGGTTGCGGGACATCCACGGGTTTGACGTGCACCACGAAGGGCGGCCCCCCGGAGGAGCGGCCCAGCCGCATCGACCCGCTGAGGGCGACCGCACCGGAGCTCGGCAGCGCATCCGCCATCAGCTGCGCCAGCCGCACGTTCAAGCTGTCCTGATGGTCGCACCGGAGCATGATTTCGTTGTAGGTCGGCGAGGTCTTCAACTCCTCGGCTGTGTACAGCTCCGTGACATGCACCAGGCGACTGACCGGGCAGTTGCCGAAGGCGCGGGACCCGTTCGTCGATGGGATGGTAGACCTCGAGGTACTCGCGCTCCAGGTCTTCGCGGCGCTGCCCCCGGTAGTAGTGCCCGACGAAGACCACCCGGACGTCGTCCTTGGGACCTTCGCCGACCAGGAGGGTGTTGCCCGTGATGCCGCAGGCCTCGTCAATCAGGGCCGAGGTGCCCGGCCAGAGGGTGTCGTCGAGCATGGCCTCGTACAACGACGCCAGGATGCGCTTGAACGCGTTCTGCTGGCTCAAGACGATTCTTCCTTCAGTCAATCCAGGATAAACAACGCATGGAACCTCGGTAGGATACTACAGAGACTACCTGCATTAGGAGTGTTTAGGAAAGTCCAGAGCACGCGGCCGGTAACCGGGCCGCCCACCGAGGCCGCCGACCGGTGCGGTGGCTATCCGAACTCGGCGATCGACAGCACCAGCCGCACCAAGTCCGCCTGCCGGGAGATAGACCGCTTCTTGTAAATATGCTTCAGGTGCCAATAGATGGCGTCTGTCGTGTGTCCCGTCGCCTCGGCCATCTCCCGCACGCTCTGGCCGGCTGCCAACGAGACCGCCACCTGACTCTCCGCCGGCGTCAGCCCCAGCGTCCTGGCGACCACGCCGGGATCGAGACGCTGCTGGCGCCCCGGCTCGACAATCAGGACCAGCGCCGCAACGTGTGGCGCTCCGTAGTCGGGTTGCGGGACATCCACGGGTTTGACGTGCACCACGAACGGTGGCCACCTGGAGGAGCGGCCCAGCCGCATCGACCCGCTGAGGGCGACCGCACCGGAGCTCGGCAGCGCATCCGCCATCAGCCGCGCCAGCCGCACCTGGTCCTCCGGCGCGCGGGCGCAGAGCACCCCGTTGTTGTCCGACAGCCGGCCCCCGCGCCGGAGGATGCGGCGGGCGCGGTCATTCACCTCCAGGATCCGCCCGCGCCGGTCCAGGTGGATGGCGCCAACCCGGTAATTCTCAAGCAGCGCGGTCGCCGTCGTGTGCCGGGCCTCGGCACGGACCAGCGCCTGCCGGACGCGGACAAATTGGCGGATATAGGGCAGCAGCTCCTTGACGAGCGTGATCTCGGAAGACCCCCACCCACCCGCGCTCACGGGGTCACCGAGGCCCCAGCTGATGTGGGACCCGTCCGGCCCGTCCAGCCGCACGTTCAAGCCATGCTGGTAGTGGCCACGGAGGAACAGGTCGTTGTAGGTCGGCGAGGTTTTCAACTCCTCGGCCGTGTACAGCTCGGCGATGGGCACCAGACGACTGTCGGGCAGGTCACGAAAGCGCGGGACCCGTTCGTCGATGGGATGGTAGACCTCGAGGTACTCGCGCTCCAGGTCTTCGCGGCGCCGCCCCCGATAGTAGAGCCCGACGAAGACCGCCCGGATGTCGTCCTTGGGGCCTTCGCCGACGAGGAGGGTGTTGCCCGTGATGCCGCAGGCCTCGTCAATCAGGGCCGAGGTGCCCGGCCAGAGGGTATCGTCGAGCATGGCATCGTGCAACGACGCCAGGATGCGCTTGAACGCGTTCTGCTGGCTCAAGACAATTCTTCTTTCAGCAAATCCAAGATGAACAACACATGTTGGGCCCCTGATTCCCTGGACAGATCATGCCCACCATAATCAAGCTGTTGGTTCAAGAGCAAGAAGTTCTCGGGATGTGTTGCAACTTTCAAAAAAACGGCCAGAGAGCGATGGGTCGAGTCGCCCGGGCTCCGTCTCATGCAGCCACCTGGAACAGCTTGTTGATGAACTGAATCTGTTGCCGAACATCCGAACCGTTCACCCGTCTCGCTTGCCCCTTCCGGATCATGTGCATGGCCTCGTATCCCCGGATCGTTCGCCACGCCGCGTGGAATTCACGAAAGCCCTGCTTGGCCTTCACTCGTTGTTTGATCTGACCTGCCCCTACGAGTGGCACCACCCACCTTGCGGCCTGGGGAGTTGGGACTCTTTCATCTTCTTCCCCATGGGTCTATTTTACTATTCATCCGCCAACGGCGCGGACTACAACCAGCGGCGGCCTCACAGCGCCTTGGCCTATCGGCCGTCGGCGCCGGCGGCCAGATTCCCCAGGTCCCAGGCCCAGAGTTCTATCCCATGGAGTGGACTTCAAATGGTCCCAGGTCTAACTTAGAGGGTGGTACCACTCGTGGGGGCAGGTCAGTTGTGACCCTGCCCCTTAAAACGAGTCCAATTTGGATGTTAGGAATGTGGGTTCAAGAAGGAGGCAGAGGTGGGTCTGGCCCAAGGACAGACCGTGGGCCCAGCAAGATAATGCGGGGGAAAGGGCCTGAGCCGCTTTGCGGTCTAATCTCACATACCTCAGCCTGTCTTTGGTCAGAAGCGCAAGGTCGATGTGCGGGCGCTTTTGGGTTATACCGCGGGGTTGGAGGACACGCCTCCTCATGCCTGGGTGGGTGGTGGATCCGTGACGGCGGCCGTCGGGCCCCGCCTCCGGCTCGGCGTGGAAGTGCTACAGGCCAACATGTTCGGTAAATACGGCGATTTCAAGGAACGCGCCACGCTTGTCACTCCGGTGGTGGAGTTCGAATTTTCTCCGGGCCAGCGTTTCAACCCCTACCTGGTAATCGGGGGCGGCTATACTCAGTATCGTGCCCTCGAACCAAACGCGCTACACTTCTTCGATTCTTCGCTTCCAGAGTTCGAGTGGCGCAAGCAGGGGAGCTTCAATCTCGCCGGAGGGCTGGGTGTCCGGTGGTTCTTGACCGAGCGCTTCTTCGTGGCCCCGGAACTCCGTATCGGTTTGATTCCCTTGCTACGTTCAACGGTCGCTCTCGGCTATGCTTTCTGAGAGAGCGTCAGGCAAGATTCGCCCCGATGCGCGCGTCGCCCCGGACACGTTCCCGGGAGATCTTGTCTGCCGCCAAGAGCTTCGGCGCTATCGTCAGTCCCGACGGCGTACGTACGACACAAGCATCCCGCCCTGGTCCAGCCGGAAGCGATTCCGGAATCCGTCCTCGAACGGATTCGGCAGCCAATCGAACTCGGGGTACTGCGACAAGACGTTGCGCACTCTCAGAATGCGCCACCGCAACCTATCGCTTCGCCTTCTGGCAATGTCGGTCGCAGACTGGATTTCGCTCAGTCCCAGGTCGAACGACGGTTCGTCTCCCCTCGTCGCCTTCACCTCTACGCGCCATCCGATGCCCTCGTGACTGAAGCGGAAATCGAAGCCGTGTCCGTCGCTCGTCCCGTCCGGCTCCCCCTCGACGAGCGGAAGAACCTTCAGGCGGGTTTCCGAGACCCACGCTCTCGCCTGGACGGCACGCCCGCCGAACTCCTTGCGCAGGTAGCGGTAGGCGTGCATCTCTCCCACTATGCCGAGTGCCTGCGCCTCCTCGGGCGTCGGTCGCCGATGTGAGCTCTTGCGCTTCTTGGCGCGCCGCCGCCGCAGTCTCCGTGGCCCCCCCCGAACGTCGCAAGCGGCGTGAATTCGTCGTCCTTTGCCCGCGGCCCTCTCGGTTCCTCGAGGCCGCCAATGTGCTCTCGCAGCAAGTCCGCGTAGTCGATCGTCGCGATCTCGAAGGACTTCCCGGCAATCTCCATCGTCTTGGGCTTGCGTGCCGCCTCCTTCTCCTGCTCCGCGCGTTCTCGGCGTCTTGCCGCTACCGCCGCCTCGTTAAGTCCCAGCCGGTCCCTGACCTCGCCCGGATCCTCGAACTCCCCGCAGGCGGCGACGAACCGTTCGTCTTCGAGGACCGCCAATGCGAGACGCCACAGCTCAACCTCCGACCAGCTGCGAAGGTACGCCTCCGCCCCCAAGTCGGTCGGCGTTGGCCGATCTGGTAATTCGGATTCCGGCGCCCGCACCTCTACCCAGATGCGGTGCAGATCGTGCACCTGCAAGAGCACCTTGCTGAACCGGTCCGCGTTGACGCGTGCCGTCTCGTAGGGATCCAGGTCGATCTCCACACCTCGCTCTACCAGGGCGTCCCGCAGTTCGCCGACCGAGGCTGCTCCCGGTAGCGCTTCGGCATTGATTTCCGCGACCGCTTCCCTGCAGCGGCCGTAGAGGGCGTCGAGCACAGCGGAGAAAGGAACTTCCCACCACCGCTTCGACCAAACGTCGGGCGCGCTGAATTCGCGGGTCGCGTCCTCGATCTTTGGGAACAGATCCGGTTCGTCGGCTTCGATCGCGACGTGACGCGAGACGGCCTGCAAAAGCGGCCGCAGCGACTCCAGATGGGCGGACGTCTGCTCGTCCAAATCGTTGTTCTCGACTGGCTCGTATTCGTTCCCGAATCGCTCCAGCACGGCATTCCACGCCGGGAGCTGCGCCACATCGCCTAGCGCGCGCCAAGCCTCCAACCCCATCGCATGGTCGTCCCGGCTACGACGGGCAGCCGAGATCAGCTTCCGGGCGTCCCACTGCGGGACGTTGTCCCCCAGCCAACGGGTCAGACCATCGGTGTCCAGTGCCGCCGACTCGAACCCGTCCATGCCGACACCGAGCAGCTCCGCCACGGGTTTGACCCGGCTCACAAGTAGACCCGTATTGCCGGCCCAGTGGCTTCGGACGTCCGCAAAGGCCTGGGCGTCGATCTCCGCCCGGTCCAGTGCGCCCTCGATTTCTTTGACGGAAGGCGCCTCCACTCCCCCGACGGCTCCCAGCACCAGCCGCAGATCCTTGAGCAGGTCTTGGCGGTCCAGCATGGCCTGTACGGCGGGCGCGAGCTTCTCGTATGCAGTTCTGGCCTCCCTCGTCACCGCCAGGACATCTCCAGGCAGCCACCAGCCGGCCGGCTCGTTCTCGGCGATGGACTCCGCGCCGGCCACCAACTCCACAACGATAGACTCGCATTCGATCACACCCGCGCCGCGCAGCCGACCGACCGAGGCGGTCCAACCCTGGGTCGCGGCCCCGGTCGGGTTCGGTCCTCCGTGCGCCGCGATCGCCAGAAGGGGCGCAGGCAGCCAGCGGTATCGCGTGTCCTCCAGACTACGCACCCCGTCGGACACCCCCGTCCACTCGGCGCCGTCGATTAGCACCCGCTCTTCCAGGGCCGACGCCCGGCGGATCGCCGTCGCCTCGACCAGCAACGCAGCCAGCCGGTTCGCCTCGCGTACCGGCATCTCCAGGACGCCCTTCCCGTTTTCCCGGACCGACCGCCCCTTCTCGGCATCGTCGGGCAGGTACACATCGCGCAGACTTTCCCCGTCGAGAACCTCGAATCGTCGGCGTGCGCTCCAGACGAGAAACTCGTCGGGCAGTTCGCCGCTCTCGTCGAAGTACTGCCACGCGTGACGCACCTGGCCCAGGAACACGTTGAACCGGGCCGCGAGCTCCGGCTGCGCGCGCCAGGCAGCCGCCAGCGCATTGAGAAGCTCCGGTCCGATGCGTTCCCCGTCCGCGGGATAGACGTTGAGCCCCAGTCCCTTGAGGTTGTCGGCCAGTTCCGGGTCGGCCTCGAGTCTGCGCGACAGATCGAGCGTCAGGGGCTGCAGGTGCCGGAACCGGTCCTGTTGCCCTTGAAGCAGCGGAATCGGCACCAGCCACCGTTCCGACAGCGGCCGCTCGCCGCTGGGTCCATCTCTAAGCCATGGAAGCGTCGACAGCCAGTGTTTGAGCGGCGACGTGATTCGCCACGTACTCCACTCGCCGTCGACCTTCCGGACGGTGGCCTGCTCCCATCCGGACGGCCAGCAGCGCATCGAATTAAGCACGAGCCGCGACAGCGCTCGCCGCCCGCGCGGAGTCAACGTCTCGGCACCGTGGAGTTCGGGCAACCGGTAGACACCCTTGAGCGAGTACTCGAACGAGCTCTGGTGCCTAGGTCTGGCCTCCTGCTGGGCAACCGCACGCCATCCGTCCCAAGCCTCCTGATCGACCCCGGCCGGGGCCTCGCGCGGCAGTTCGTAGCCGGGAATCTGCGTCCAGAAGCTGACAGGGTCCACGTAGCTCAGGCGAAGGCCTTTCGCGACCCCGATGCGCGCAAACAGGCCTCCGTGTCGCCCGACGTCCAGGCCCCATCTCGGATCCCCCGGCCGCAGGAGCGCCGTCCTGCGCAGGCGTTGCCCCATCGTTTCGCCCAGCTCCTCGGCAAGCTCCCACAAGCTGTCGCCGTCGCTCTCCGGCCAGCCCGGCCCGAAGACGGCTTCGGCCGCCGAATGCCAGCCGCCACGGCAAGCGACGGGTAGACCGCCCAGCAAAGACAGCAACACCTCCGACGGCTCCTCGCCGAGCAGTCGGATCGTCCAACCCATTAGTTCTGCGCACAGATCGGCTTCGCCGCTGCCAAACGCGGCCGGCAGCGGCGGCACCGCCTCCAGCACGACGTCACGAACGATCTCCTCCCTCCCGAACCCGCCAGCGAACCGGCCGTCGAGGAACTTGTGCACCGCCGTCCTTCGCCGCTTCGACCCTTCTTCGTGCGTTCGAACATCCCCATGGATGAACGCGATGCAACGCTTGAGAGAGTTCGGCACCATTTCCACCAGATCCGCCTCGTCGTCAATTCCGAGCACCGGCCGAAAGAACACCCGGGACTCGTCGGATGCGCTGATCAATCGCCCATCCTGATCGGGGAGGAACCTCGCGGTCTCGAGCGCATCTTCCGTGCCTGCCCTCGGTTCCCTTCTGAGCTCGGACGGCAGTACTTCGAGCAGGCTTGTCAGAAAGCCGTCCCAAGTCGCATCGATCTCTCCCGACTGTACGAGGCGCGCAACGCCCTCCACCGTATGCGACCACTCGGTGTCCGTGGGCGTCAGTGACCCCTCGAGTCCCTCGACGAGCGCCTCGACGCCCGACTCACGCCCGTCCAAAGCGCTGGACACCACCGAGAACGCCGCCGCCCGCCGCCAATCGGCCACGCCGATGGCCAGTCCGTCGGCCACGGCCGGCATTGCCCTCACCTTCGCCGCGCTCGTCCAGCCGTCATCGCACAGCACCAGGGCGCGGTCCTCGATCGCCGTGTTACGGGCAGCTGGCCGCTCACGCGCCAGCTCCAGCATGTTTTGACCGGTGTCTCCCACCTCGCCCCGCGCCCCAAGGATGTCGACTACCGCCTGCCCGCGGACGTCCTCGGGTTCCCCGGCCAGCAGGTCGCCGACCGCGTCCAGACAAAGGTCCACGACGCATCCGAGCAGCAGGGTGTTGTACTCGTCGCTGAAATCGATCCGACGACGGTCCAGCGAACCGAAGAACGGCGCGTTGATATGAGCTCCGGTTCCTGTCGCCATCTCCGTCGGCAGGAAGATCACGAACCTTCCCTCGGCGGACTCCAGACCTTCCCGCACCGCCACTCCCACCTCCGCGCGGTCGACGTCGGGCCACTTGTTCGGGAGATGCCGAACGGCGCCGCGGATGCGGTCCGCCCACTCCGGGTCCGACGCCCCTCCCAAGCCGCGGGTCCAGACCCGAAAGCGGCCGGTCGTGTCCTCGTCCCGGGTCGGCCCTGTGCGCGAGATCGACACCGTCTGGCGCCGGCCCCGTCCCGACTCGTCGAGCGCGTCATCCGTATCGACGGTTCGTGTCACGACGGATCGTTCGCCCTCGATCTCGACGACCAGCGCTTTGAGACGCGGCAGAAACAACGTCGTCGCAAGGTCAAGCAGGCCTTCGAGCTGCGCCTTCACCGATGCGGTCGCCTCCTGGACCGACCCTCCCCGGCCCCCGTCCAAGGGCAGGCGAATGACGGTGACATGTCCGCCGCGCAGCAAGTCGTCGACCGCCGCACACCGTCCTTCGATCGGTAGCGGAATGTCGTACGGAGACAGAAACCGTCTAGCCTCGCGCGGACCGTCCACATGCTCTCTCGACAGGCGGTCGCGATAGCGTTCGAGCTGATCCTCCTTCCAGTCGACCAGAGGCACCGATGGGTAGAACGGCAATCGAGCGGAGAGACCGCCGTCGTTGAGCGCGGCTATGGCTGCCGCTACCTCGCCGCAAATCGCAGGATCGAACCGGAAGACGAACGCTGTGCCCCCTTCGGTGGTCCCCGGCGACCAGATTTCGGGACCCGATGTCACTTCCAGCACGCTTTGGAAGCCCAGGCCCTTGTTGCCTACGCTCCTGTTCGGGTCCTTCGGGCTTTGGCCCAGCTGGCAGAGCCCCTTGAAGTCCTTCCGTTCGAACGCGTACCCGCTGTTCGCGATTAGGAGCACGGGGTCCGGTGCGGTCTCCAGCGAAAACGTGACCAGTCCCGGCTCGCCCCCCGGCGTGTCTGCCAACGCGTCATGCGCGTTTTGCAGCAGTTCGAGAACGCACCGACCGCGATACGCCTCCGCAATCTGCCCCCCGAGGCTCGCAATCGTTTTGTATTTCCTCGTACCATTCTTGAGCTCGTCGATGAACGTGCGCACCTCGCCCAGCGCGTGCTCGACGATCTGTTTGTTGCCGCTCAACCTCGCCGCCGACGGTTCCGTAGTCATTCTCCGCTTCCCCAGCCTGCCAATCCGTTGTCGACCATCGCCCGCCCGGATCGTCCTGCGCCCCACCACACCCCGCCGGGCAGAACTCGAAGACCCGCCTCCAGCCCGTGTTCACCTACCGCGGCGGAGTCCGTTTCGGACCGACCTTCGACTCGTCCAACTTTGCCGCCCCGCTCGGTGGCGCTCTGATCCAGATGTCCGATCATGCTCCTCCCTCTATTCCGGCGGCCTCTCCGCTCGATTGCCATTCTCCCCTTCTACATGTCTCTAGTTGCTAGCTTCGCAATTCTGAGAATTTTGCTCTCAGACATCGGTTGGCTACCTGTGGCAGGGTTGCTCAAGCCCATCGTTTTGATAGATCTGTTCATGCCTCAGAGAACGCAAGAAAACCAACCGATCGACCTCGCTGTCAGGAACAACACCACATATCACACGGCCGACGGAATCAAAATTTCAAATATGTTTGGCTAGGGATAGACTTACTCTCGGTGTAGACGGTTTCTCCGGCTGCGAGTTTTTAGCGACCTCCAGTTGGCTAGGCACAGCGGTGTGCGGTCCATGCTCCCGGTGTAATAGACTCCAGACCGTAGAGGGGGGCAAGAAAGGATACATGTCGTTTCGAAAAAAGGTTGACCATCTGAATGTGTGGTCTAGCGGTGGCAAAAGGGCCCCGCACAAACCATTACTCCTGCTCTTAGTGCTCGGCCGGAAATCGCAGGATCTGCCGGACGAGGTGAGTTTCGCTGAGATTGAAGAGAAACTCAAGGATCTCCTCGTCGAGTTCGGTCCATTGCGGCAGGCAAACCATCCCGAGTATCCGTTTTGGAGGCTGCAGAAGGACGGTATCTGGAAAGTTACTTCGGATGTTCCACTCATAACTCGGCCTGTGAACGGCGATGTCACAGTAATGGAACTACGCCAAAAGAATGCGCGTGGACGTTTACCACAATCGGCATTGGATGAACTCAATGCCAATCCCCGGTTATTGATAGAAGCCGCACAGAGCATCCTTGACAGCCATTTTCCCTACTCGCTGCATGAAAACATTGCTGCTGCTGTAGGGCTTGCCCTCACAGCCGATGTAAGACATCAGCGCGATCCAAGATTTCGGGGTAAAGTGCTGATGGCATATGAATATTCTTGTGCCATTTGTGGATTAGATGTCAGGTTGCGGAATGCCACCATCGGGCTGGAGGCTGCGCATATTAAGTGGCACCAAGCACATGGTCCAGACGTTGAAGCAAACGGGCTGGCCTTGTGCGCGACTCATCACAAACTCTTTGACTTTGGAGCGCTTTCGCTCACAGATTCGGGGATCATAATCCTCTCAAAGCAACTAAACGGCTCCGGCGATTTCGCTGATCGTGTGCTCAAACATCACGGCACAACCGTGCGGCCTCCACAGGATCCGGCGCACACTCCAGGAAACAAATATGTTTCATGGCACCAGAAATGGGTCTTCAAGGGCCCAGCGAGAGCACTGTAGGCGCATGATCCATTTATTGACTGACTGAGAGTATTCTTAAACCAGACGCACACTACCTGATGATCCTCAAGCTGGGGTTACGATAGCAACGGTGCAAAATCCAACGCTAAGGGTTGTCGCCTGGTGTCCTTAGCGGTCTCAGTGCGGCTCCGTGGAGGTCCTTGTCCAAGTCGAGGCGGGTACTTCCCGTAGGGGTTGAGGTGGCCGTAGAGCGCTGCCGGCGTTGGTCTGAAGCCAACTCTGGAGCTCGGGCTCCTGAGACCGAAGGTCTTGGCGGTTCGTGGATACCCGGAGATAGACGGCGATGGCCCGGAGGTTCACGCGGCCCTTATGTACGATTTCACCGGTGCATCAAATCAAACGCTCCAGGGCTCCACAGAAACCCAAAGAATCGGGGCACAGCCCAATCATTTCAACCAACCCTTCAAGTCGGACACTCGCCTGATCTCTCCAGCTCCCATCAGCACCAGCAGGCCTTAGCGTTGGATTTTGCACCGTTGCTATCGTAACCCCAAGCTGGACACCCGCTTGAGCGGCACGACGGGAATCCACACAGAATCCAAAGCTAGTTGGCGTCATGGATCGTCCGCATGGCTCATCGGCGCGGTCCATCTGTGCTATTTGGATAGCTGTCTCACTAAACGATGCCCGCGCAGGGACCAACCCTTCTTTTCCAGTATCAAGTTCCAACCACTTCGAGTTCCGATCCGTTCAACGGTTTCGTAAAGTCCATGATGTTCTTCCTTTTTAGTCAGTCTGGAGAATCGCTCACGCAGGGGATGTTTGTTTGAAATAAATTCCTCTTTTCGATGGAGAATCGGTGGATTGTCCGAATTAGAGTAATCTCGATACTGAGTCCGAAATGTCTGGAGATCGACAAGAAGCGCGCTTTCAAGTGCGGGATGCGGATCTTTATCAAAGCCAGGATAAGATAGGTACGACACTGCAGGCTTAGACCGGTATAGTTTGACTATATTCGCGCCTTCTACGGCACCAACCAATGCCTGAGCACAGCCTTCATAAAGGCGAAGTATCGACGGCATTTCCTGAAGTGCGGAGCTGTGCACATACAGAGCTGATCGGGTCAGTTTTCCAACCGGAGATCCATTGCAGGCCCGCTCGATGTTCTCCGGATTCCCGACAGAAAAAAGAAGTGCGTCAGCCAATGCGCAGGCCCGTTTATAACTGGAAAAAAAGGCTCGGACGTCTAGTTGCAACTCCAGAGACAACTGTCCGAACCTTGCGCGTTGGTGGAACTGCGCGAGGGCGATGAAGATGAGAAGATCCTCGGAACGCTCTACACTGATCCGGTCCCAGTCCTCCGGCCCCGTAACACGCCGGATTATCGAGAAAGCCCGCCGGATTGTTCCAAGTTTTGCCTTGATTTCACCCGCCTGTAAGAGTTCAGACTCTTGAGGTAGGCGCCCTCTCTCTGCCACGAACTCCATCAGTGTCTCAAGAAGATCTTTGTTTTCGTCAAACAGGCTGTCAGCGCAGCGGCCCCTCGGCTGGCCGGTTCTCCTTCGATACCTCGATGCCAAAAACGATTGACGCACTTCCGGGTCACGAAAAACGTAGAAGATTCCGGGCGCAACGGCGACACTTGTTTCTCCCAGTGTTGAGTCAATCCAATCGCGCAACTCCTGTTGCTCGTAAAACTTCTGAAAAGTGCTGGAGCCCGTTAGGAAACCGTCACTGAAAGGCGTGAGATGGCCCTTAGCTTCGAATGCCAGGCGCGCAGAGACGATGAGCAGCCGATTTGCCAGTTTCCAGGCGCTTTGTATCGTTTCTAATCGTTCCGTCGCCCTTTCGATAACGTTTAGAACGTAACCCAGGTTGACGATGTCAGCGGCCTGTCTTGTGCCATCAGGCTGATGGAGAGGGTCCCAACCCTCACAGGCGATCCCTTGTGCTCTCAGTCGGCGCATGTCGTCGCCATGACCGCATCCGTAATCCAGGACGCTCGTTCCAGAATTGATCAGGTTGTCATCTAGAGCGCCCCGAATCGGACGAGATATTTCTGGCCGATGGATTGCTGTGCGATCCCGTGCAATCTGAACGACGGGATTCATGATGAAGGGCCAGAATAGGAGTTCATTGCCAGCGTGGGAGCAGTTCTAAGCACTGAGAGCCGCAGGACAGCTGTGGCTGACACATACAGCCAGTTTGCTCGTAGCAGAATTTGCGATAGAACCCTTGAACCGAAGTCTGGCTAGCATAATGGATTCTCCGGCAAGGCACATCCAGCAAAAGATATACGACTTGATGATTTTCACATCGTTGTTATGTATGAGTTAAACCTCCGCAGTGTCAATAAAAGTCTTGGATAAAGCCCGCGCTAAACTCCTGATGGGACGGGCGGCGCTCAGTTCATCATCCCAACCCACGGGGCGTTGGTGCATGAATCGGTGTACGCGAGCACGCTAGCGGCGGGGGTGGGGTCCAGTCCATCATAGAGATCGGAGGGTAACGTCATGGTCGCAGCGAAGTCGAGCCGAGTCAACCGCCAGTACAAGAAGAAGTACAGAATCCGGAACTGGAGGGAGTACGAGCGTGGCCTCAGGAGCCGCGGCGACGTCACGATCTGGCTGAGCGAGGATGCAATTGCCGCGTGTGATTTCGATAACGTAAAAGTGACCCGTTTTGGGGGCGAGTGATCGAGCAAAAGTGACCCACCCCAATCAGACCTCTGTTTTAGTCTGTTGTGATTGTAAACGACAGACGGAACGGAGGTTATAGGTGATTGGGATGGATCAGTATGAGCTTATCAGAACGGCGTCGCGTGTGTATGGAAAGAGCATCCGGCAGATTCGGCGAGAGACGGGACACCATCGAAGGACGATTCGCAAAGCGCTGGCCGGGAAAGAACCGAAGTATCGTCGGCAGAAAGAGCCGAGGGCACCGATCATGGATCCGGTCGCGAAGATCGTCGAGCGGTGGCTGCTGGGCGACCGCCAAGAGCCGCGCAAGCAAAGGCACACAGCTCGAAGGGTCTACACCCGGCTGGTGGAGGAACATCAGTTTACGGGAGCGGAGGTGAGCGTGCGGCGCTGGGTGCGGGAATGGAAAGCCGCTCACGGCTGGGGCCGGCGCGAGGCCGTGCTGCCGCTGGATCCGGAGGTGGCACGGGAAGCCGAAGTGGACTGGGGTACGGCCTGGGTCCAGATGGCCGGCCTGCGTCGGCAGGTCAAGCTCTTTGTGATGCGCCCTCGCTACTCGGGTAAGCCCTTTGTGCGAGCCTATCCCTGGGAGCGTCAGGAGATGTTCTTCGACGGCCATATGCACGCCTTCTCCTACTACGGAGGCGTCTTCGGAGAGCTGGTCTACGACAACCTCACGCAGGCGGTGAAGCGGATCCTGCGGGGCCGCCAGCGAGTGGAGCAGGAACGGTTCGTCTCCTTTCGCAGTCACTACACCTTTGAGGCCCGGTACTGCACGCCGGGACGAGGACAGGAAAAAGGAGGAGCCGAGGGACTGATCGGTTTTGCCCGGCGCAACTTCCTGGTGCCGCTGCCTTCTGTCGAAGACTTTGAGAAATTGAACCAACTCTTGGCCCAGCGCTGTGAGCAGTATGGGGGCCACCGGATTGGAGGTCGGGAAGATTCCCGCACGGTGGACGAACGCTTCGAAGCCGAACGCGGCTCTCTGCTGCCGCTTCCGGATCAAGCCTTTGAAAACTTCAAGCCGGTCCGGGTCAAGGTGGATGCCTATCAGACCGCCCGAGTGGATCACAATCGCTACTCGGTGCCTCGAGCCTACGTCGGATGCTGGCTCTGGGCGCACGTGGGTTGCGAGCAGATTCTCTTGTACGCCTCCGATCGGAAGGTGAGCCAACACGATCGCCTCTTCTGGAAGAGCCAGTGGCAGATCGATCCGCTGCACTATCTGGACCTGATCTATGAGCGGGTGGGCGCGTTTGAAAGCGCTCGAGCTATTGTCCAGTGGCGGCGGCAGTGGCCAGCGGATTACGAAGTGCTATTGCAGGCGCTGCGTCGCCGTCAGGGCGAAGGCCGGGGGACCCGCGAGTTTGTTCAGGTCTTGCAGCTGCATCGCCAGTACGAGAGCTCGCAGGTGGAAGCGGCCGTCCGCTTGGTGCTGGAGAAGGGCTGTCCAGGCTATGAATCGATCCGTCATCTGCTTCGAGCTCAGGAAGCACCACTGCTGTCGACGGAGCCCCTGCCCGCGGAGTTGATTCCCGGGGTGACCGATCAGCCGGTCCCAGTCAGTGATCTGAACGCCTTTAACGCCCTCTTGCCGGCAGCTGCGCTATGAGTCAACTCAGCGACACCGTCCTGCTGGAGGATCATCTCAAACGCTTGCGTTTACCGGCGATGCTGCGCGAATACCCGGAGTGCGCCCGCCAGGCCCGAGAGGGAGGCGAAAGCTACGAGGGCTTTCTGCTGAATCTGGCCACCCGAGAGCTGACTCAGCGCCAGGCCAATCAACTCAAACGTCGGCTCAAAGAGGCTCGCTTTCCGGTGATGAAAACCCTGGAAGGGACAGACTTCAAGAAGTGGCCGGGTCTGGAGGCGCTGCAGGTCCGAGAACTGCTGCAGTGCGATTACATCCCTCGGCGAGAGAATCTGGCGTTCATCGGCCGCCATGGCACGGGAAAAAGTCATGCCGCCACGGTCCTGGGCGTCGAAGCCTGCCGCCAAGGCTACCGGGTGCTGTTCTGGACGGCGGCGGAGTTGGTCAACACCCTGGTCGAAGCCCGGGAGGAACGACAGCTGCAGCGACTGCTCAAACGGTTCGACCGCTTTGAGTTGGTCATCATCGATGAGATCGGCTACATCCCCCTCTCCCAGGAGGGCGCCCAGCTGCTGTTTCAAGTCTTCGCCAATCGCTACGAAAGGGCCTCGCTCCTGGTGACGTCCAACCTAGCCTTTGCCGAATGGACGAAGGTCTTTGGCGATGCGGCCCTGACCGCCGCGCTACTGGATCGACTGACCCATCACTGTCAGATCTATCCCTTCGACTGGGAAAGCATCCGCCTGACGGAGAGCCTCAAACGGCACGGCAAAAAGCGCCTAAAGCGCGCAGTGGCTGCCCCTGCGCCCCCTGCGGGGGCTAATAAGGAAGCGGATCAAGAGGGGGCCCCAAACCCCGCTTGATCCTGACCTCTATTGATTATGAACTAGGAAAAACAACTTTAACCCGGGTGGGTCACTTTTACTTGATCACGCCGGGTCACTTTTACCTTGTCATTACGACGCGTGGGTACCACCGAAGAACGGTCTTCGCGGAGGCCAGCGGCGGTACTCGAACCTCGCGGTCCGGACCGCGTTGACGCTGCGGGTCGTCTTCAGCCTGCCGCTCCGCCAGACCGAGGGGTTCCTGGACTCGCTGCTCCGCTTGATGGGCCTCAACCTCAAGGCCCCGGACCACACCACACTCTCGCGCCGGAACCAAATCGTTGCGGTGCCGCCCCTGACCCGAGCCCACGACGGCCCGATCGACCTGATCGTTGATTCCACAGGGCTGAAGATTCTGGGTTGCGGCGAATGGAACGCGCACAAGCACAAGGCATCAAAGAAACGCCGGGATTGGCGGAAGCTGCACATCGGGGTGGATGCCGAGGGGTTCATTGTGGCGGCCGAACTCACAGCGAGCAGCCGGGACGACGCCTCCACACTCCCTGCTCTTCTCGACACAATCGAGGTTCCCATCCGGCGTTTCACCGCAGACGGAGCCTACGACCACAGGTCAGTCTACGATCAACTCAGCGCGGCCGGTACAGAGAACGTCGTGATTGTGATCCCCCCTCGTCGCTCTGCGCTGTCGGCGGGGCCCACCGACGGCCCCTGGGCGCAGCGTGAAGCGTCTCTTCAGAGGATTCGCAAGGTCGGGCGACGGGAGTGGCAGAAGGAGTCGGGCTACCGACAGCAGGGGCGCGTTGAAAACAGCTTCTTCCGATACAAGTCCGTGCTCGGAGGCGGATTGAAGGCGAGGCACGGCAAAGCACAAAGGAGAGAAGTTGCGATCGGGTGTCACATCCTCAACCGGATGGCCGAGCTGGGTAGGCCGAAATCCTGCGCTGTGGTGTCCTGAACGAGAAGTTGGAAAAGCGCCCCCACTCGCGCCGCAGTTGAATCATGCAACAGCGCCTTGCGATTGTCGCCTTCCGCGCGCACGAACTCAACAGAATCTTGAAGCGGCTGCTAAAGGAGGCGGGAGGATCAAGCTATCTCGCTAAGATTGAAGAGGGCGCACAGCGCCTGCAGGAAGTGATCCGCAAACCGGTCCTGAAAGCCATCAAGGAGATGCGGAACGCTGGCGCATTCATTCCAGATTCAGAGACCTAGCCCGCATAGATCACCGATTTGGAAATGAAGGTGATTTTGGCCGGCCGGAACGGTTTTCTGAGAGTTTCGCTATCGATCCGGTCCAGGTCGAGTGATGCGGTGGTGGGGAGGGTCGTGAATGGAGCGTTTTTCGGGTTCGGAAGAGCGTGACGGAATGCATTCAGGCAGAGCTCGGCCTGAGCGATGGAACGATTTCGTTTTTGGGGGCGTTTGATCGGGACAGACCTCAGCAGCGCAGAGGAATGGCCTGGAGGTTTCGAACGACGGCAGCGAAGACCTCGCTGTAGGGATAGGCTTCCGACATGGAGATCCAGACGTGGCGGACCGTGAGGCGGACCTGGGCGCCGATCTTCAGGAGCTTCAAGCGAATCGTCTGACACTGAGCGCGAGCCAGGGGGGTCTGCTTCAGTCCGAGACGACGCAAGGCGTGCATGAGCATGTAGGCGGCGGAGGACAGATACAGCCGGAGTTGATTGGCGCACATCGTTGCCGCGCTGGTCCGGTCGGCGAACAGACCCAACTGCTGTTCTTTTATGCGGTTCTCCATGTCGCCCCGCGCACAGTAGAAGTCTTCGTAGAGAGCGCGGGCCCCCAGGCGTTCCGGCGACAGGGAGGTGACGACGAATCGGGGATTGGCGCCTTTGTCCAGGAACTCGGCCTTGCCGACGACGCGTCGCTCCGAGGTCCAACTGTGGCGAGTCCGGTAGCGGAAATCCTTGAACACCCGCGCCGGTGTCCCGGTGGCGTTGAACTCGGCTTCGGCCTGAGTCATCGCTTCGGCGCTCTCTGACTTGAGCCGATCATTGTTGGCCAACCCCATCACGTAATCCACGTGATGGTCTTCACACCAGCGGAGCAAGTCATCCCGGCAAAAGCCCGAGTCGGCCCGGATGACGATCGAGACCTCCGGCCAGCTCTGCCGAATCCGGCCGACGATCCGTTCCAGTTCCTCCACCGATCCCGCGGCCCCATCGATATTGGAACACCGCAACCGGGCGCACAGCAGATGCTCCCCCGAGAAGATGTACAGCGGGAGATAACAGTAGTGGCGGTAGTAACCGTGAAAGAACCGGCCTTCCTGTTGGCCATGGATCGGGTCGTCGGTCGCATCCAGATCCAGCACCATCTCCTCGGGCGCCGATTCGTGGGACTCCACGAAGGCATCCACCATCCAGCCGTCGATCCGGTCCGGGTCCATCGCGATCTTCTTGTACCGCTCCTGCTCATCGACCTCGGCGCCGGTCAACTCCAACCGGTTCAGCGTACACCTGCCCGCCAGCGCCTTCCCCCGATCTGAGGCCTGCCGCCGCCGCTCTCCCAACGGATCGGCTTTGTCCACTGCCACCGCCAGCATTGGATCGGTGCGCAGTTGGTCGTGATCGTTCAGATCCTCGTACCCCAGACAGAGTCCGTAGATGCGCTGCCCCAACAACTCCTCGACCGTGTGTTCGATCAACCGCGGATCCCGGTGATCCCTGAAACACTCAGCCAGTCCGGCGATCAGACCCGTCCCCCTCTCGACCTCTCGCAACAGCAGCACCCCTGCATCGGAGGTGATCTTCCCGCCGTCGAACCGCGCCTTCACTTTGCGTTGAAATAGTCCGTGAAATTCGAACGTGGCTTGTTTACACTCTGTTCTCATAAGGGCCGCCTCCGTTTGGCTTTGAAGTCGTTCATTCAAAACGCTTTATACCAAACAGGGCGGCCTTTTCAGGTCCCATCGGTGAGAAATGGCGGCTAAGGGTCCGTGTGTGACCATCCTGGAGTAACTCCCGGCACCCCTTCCGCTGCTATAAAGCACCCGTTCTTCGGGACTTGGACCTCGGAAACGACTGCCACAGTCATGGCCAAAAGGTATAGATTATGGCCATGCCGAAATCGACCCCGAGAAGGCCCGGAAACCCTGGCCAAAATAGAGACTCTCGCGATGGGGTTTTTGGCCACCTCGAAAGCCAGGTCGGCTCGCTCCCTCGCGTCGGCCTCTACGCCCGCGTTTCGACGCCGCATCAGCACACGATCGGGATGCAGCTGCGGCAGCTGCGAGAGTTCCTGGAACGCCGTCGCTGGCAGGAGGTCCTCGTTGTCGAAGAGGTCGTCTCCGGATCCAGGCGGCGCCCGGAGAGAGACCGTCTACTCAACGCTGCGCGGCGGCGCGAGATAGACATCATCCCGAGCGGAACTTACCGATTTCGGGACCAGCGGGATCGCTTAGAGTAATTTTTCACACCGTTGCGGCTCAAGCCACTATTCAGACCCGGAAGACCTTCATAACCTCATCACCGAGGTGATTGATCACCTTCACGGCAATCCGGCCTGACGTCGGTTTGTCGAAAGGCCTGGATATGTCGCTATGGAGAGTTTCCCACGCCTCCTGGTTGATTTCGGCTTTGAGGGTAGTTTTGAGTGCTTTGTACGGGTCGGTGGCCCCGAGGAAATAAGCGTGTCGGACGAAGAAGCTTTCCTCGTTGTAGTCGGTGTCGACGAACCAGCAGGCGATGCCGTCGGCGTTGTCACTGCGGATTTCTCCGGTGTTGGGATGGAACACGTCAACGCCTTTGACCTTGACCTGTATTTGACCGTCATCCGCGTCGAGGATGTCGATGTCGGGTTCGCCGAAGATGACAAAGAGGTTACCTTGGCCGGTGTTTTTGAGGTCGTCGGCCATGTGGAGGTCAGCGTTCATGCGCGCCTTGAGGATTGGAACCCGTCCCAGCTTGTTGAAGTCCGTCGAGTGGGCTTCGTAGTTGAAAGCACACGCGATCAGGACGTCAAAATTCGCGTCTGCCGCCTCGCGGGCGGCTTGCACGAGATCGGGCCGGGAGACGGTGCCGAATTCCGGGCCGATGAAGATGGCGGCGCGCTTCTCGACGCCTGCCTGTGCGTTGTACGCAGACAGGCCGGAGTCGGTGTCGCCCTTGACGTAGGTTCCTTCGGCGCAGACGAGGTCGCCTGGCCAAGGCTTGATCCCGGAGAAGGAGATCCGGTCGTCTTTGTGCGCCTGTTGGACGCCGGCGGTCTTGAGATGTTCCAGGATCATTTCGACGAAGTCCTGCTTTTCGCTGTAGCCGAGCTTGGCTTCGGCGGCGTTGTCGATCAGTTCGTCGTTCTCATCAACTCCCAGCAGGCGGTGCGGGGACAGGCTGTCCACTGTAAACGGTCCGGCGACCCGGACCTTCTTGTTGTCCTCGTAGGGTTTATTGTAGAGGTATTCGTAGTCCGCCTTAGCAGCGATGGAGGCGTCGATCTCCTTCTGCCGGGCGATACGCTGCTCCCACCACTGGGAGTGGCGCAACTTAGCCCCCTCGGGCCAATGGTCCTCATCGGCACGGGGGATTTTCCACTCCTCCCAGGCCGTGCCCAAGGCTTGGTTCAACTCTTCCCGCAACGATTCCAGCCTCTTCTGGAAATCCTCCCAGATCACGTCGATTTCAGCGTTGTTGGCAATGGACTTGAGGGTGATGTGGGGCACGCGCTCGTACACGAAGCCCTGGCGGATGTCGTCGCAAGTGGGTGCGTCGGACGGTGTCTTACCGGAGATTTCGGCTTCTTTGAGCTGACCCTTACGGCTGTCGGAAAGCAGGTAGTAGGGGTAGCGGCCGGCCATGATGCGGGCTCGGGCAAGAGCAAGCGCCACACGGGAGGTGTAGATGGTGACCCAACGACGCCCCCACTGTTCGGCGACATAGGCGCTGGTGCCGGCGCCGCAAGTTGGGTCGAGGACTAGGTCGCCGGGGTCAGTGGTCATCAAGATGCAGCGCCCGATGACTTTCTGCGCGGTCTGGACAACATAGATTTTCCCAGAAACCCCTGTATCGTCCCAGTAGTTGGCCACGATTGTTGCAGGAAAATCCATGAGATACCGCTTGAAACGAATAGTCCTGTCACCGCGTCTTAATCTGCCTGACTTCCTGAGCCGCTCCATTCCGGAAACGTTGGTTTTCCAGTTTGTCCGAAAGAACTTTCCACCTTCAAAATCAACTTCAAATGTTGTGGATTCACTCGAACTGTCACTTGATAGAGCTGTCAGTTGAAAAAACTTTCCTCCCTCTTTTTCTAACTCCAAGAGTTGTCTCACGTTATCTTTCTCAGCCTTGAGAAGCCCCCTTTCTGTGAATGACTGAGTCTCAACTTGATCGTAACGCTTTCCAGTTCCTTTACCCTCACCAATGAGTTTTTGAAAAAATACTTCTCTATACTTCGTATCGTGGTTTGACTTTGCATACCAAATTACGAAGTCGAATACGTTGTCTAAGTGTGCTGCTCCAACACCTCCTGTTTTTTTAACCATTATTTGGCTCACACAATTGTCCGCTCCAAAAACCTCGTCCATTACTGCCCGAACGCGATGGACGTTCTCATCACCAATCTGCACAAACACTGAACCGCTCTCCGTCAGCAGATCGCGGGCCACTGTAAGACGATCCCGCAGATACGTCAGATAAGAATGTATCCCGTCCCGCCAAGTGTCTCGGAATGCCTTGACTTGCTCCGGTTCGCGGGTGATGTGGTCGACCTTACCGTCCTTGACGTCACGGCTGGTCGTGGACCACTGGAAGTTGGACTTGAACTTGATACCGTAGGGCGGATCAATGTAGATGCACTGCACCTTGCCGCGTAGTCCCTCCCGCTCCGCCAGCGAAGCCATCACCTGCAAGCTGTCGCCGAGGATCATGCGGTTGGACCAGTTGGCGTCGTGCTGGTAGAACTCGGCCCGGGCTTCTTCGTTCGGCAGCCCGTTGAAATCGGCGAAGAGGTCGGCCTGGTAACCCGATTCGTCGGCTTTCTCCGCCTCCGTTTCCTTGCTCCGACGTACCAAGTCGTCGATCAACACTTTCGGGTAGACCTTCTCCTGAATGAAAAGCGGTGGTGCCTGCACCACTAGATCGGACCAATCCGGCGCATCCTTACCACGCCAGATGAGCTGGGGGTCGAGATCCCGGTTGCGCCGCTCATAGGCAACTTGGATTGGGTTTTGTTCGTCGTCCCGCATCACCGATTGAAACTCGGCAGTCGGGATGTTGGTGCGCCTATCTTCCGTATGCTTGAGTGTTTCAACCGTCTTTTTGCTCGCTTTTTTCGCCATGGAACTACTCAGGTCTTGAAAGGGTTTGTGATGGTTACTCCTTCAATTCGTTGTCCATGCTGCAGGTCTTCGCTGTAGAGGGTTTTACAACCCGCGTCGAGCGCGGCGGCAACGATCAGGCTGTCGTAGAAGCTGAGTCTGTAGCGGGTTTGCAGATCGAGGCCATGTTGGTAAAGCGTCCGGGTCGGGTTGACCCGCCAAAGAGGCATCAAGACGCGGTCCAATAATTGTCTGGCTTTCTCCGGAGCTGCATCGAGTTTTCGGGTTATGACGTTAATCGTCTCCTGGACAACTTGATAACTAATGCAACCGGTTTCTCTCTCCAAGGCCTGCTGGACTAGACGCTCTGCTCTCTCGCGTTTGTCGCCATCGGTTTCATCAAACAAGTAAACGAAGACATTGGTGTCGAGGAAGTTTTCAACGCTCATTCATTTCGTCCCGAGTGAACTTCCGCCCTCCGGTGAATATGCCACCTTGAAGCTCACGGATGACTCTCATGGCTTCGGCAGCTTGTTGTTCGCGCCGAACGTAGTCCTCGAGCCACCACCGGAATTGCTCGTTCAAGGTCGTGTGCTCCGCCACAGCACGTCGGCGTGCCGCTTCAATCAGGTTCTCGTCGGCGCTCAAGGTAATGTTTTTCACGGCACCCCCTCACTAACAGGATCACACTTTATAAGCGTACACTATGTTTGTGTTTAATCATTCCCGCTGCCAGCCGTTTTTTCGATCATCTCGTTGAACGCCGCTTCCACTCTGGCCTCGAAGTCTGATTGCATCCGGTAGACGTCCGTGAATTCGGCAAAGGCCCAGCGGCCGTAACAACCGTGATGATTCACACCGGGCACCCAGTAGGTGTCCATGGTGGCTTTTTTCTCTTTGGCGTCCTCTCCTCGATAGCCCTTGATCTCGACTATGAGATGCAAGAGATCGTTCTCGCTATGGCCATCGTCGACGAGGACGATAAAGTCCGGGATGTAGGTCCGCGCTTCGGAGGCGTAGCGGTAGGGAACCTCGAAACCAAGATTGTGGTTCTTGACGTATGCTTTGACGCGAGGATGGGCTTCGGCCACACGGCAAAACTCCGCTTCCCAGTCGCTGTCAAGGATGACCCAGTTGATGTGGCAACGGCGGGCATCCGTTTCGTAGCGGCTGGTCTTGGACGTGTTGAAGTTCACGTGTGTCGTGGAGCCAACGGGATTGTACGGATCAAGCACCGCCTTGACCGGACGAGAGCCGCTTTCCGATCGCATGATGCCGGCCGTGATGCGCTCGCAGGCAATGTCGGCCAGTTCCTGGTACATGAGCTGGGCGGGATAGGTGCCGCCCTTGCAAACGAGGCAGCCATCGAGCCACTGTTTGGTGATGTGCTTGAGCTGTCCGAAGAGATGAAGTTTTGGTTCTTTGCCCGGATCGCGCCACTTCTTGTAGAGCAACCGTTGGGTGAGATGAAAGAGAAGGGTCGAGTACCGGAGGTCGTTGGTGTGAATCAGATTGAGATCGACGCCCTCGCCGATAATCCCTTGGTTCGTGGTGATCGACGGACCGATCAGATCGGGTGTCAATTCCAGCACCGAGTCCTGGTTGAACTTGGCGTTGAGACGCTCTTCCGGCAATTCCACTCGATAGCCGGCCGCCCGCGGAAAACGGATCTCAAGCGCGTCTCTTTCGGGCCGCACGGCCCTCACCTGAACGGTCTCTCGCGGCGGCCGTGGTGGGACCACGACGGGCTTCGCCGTAAAGTCGAACGGTATCCCCAATACATCGGCATATTCAACGTTGAACAGCCCGTCTTCATTGAGATCATAGGATTGCCGCCGCAAGGCGCGGCCGATGACCTGCTCGCAGAGTAACTGTGTCCCGAAGGCACGAACGCCCAGCACGTGGCTGACGGTGTTCGCATCCCATCCTTCGGTGAGCATCGACACCGACACGACACAGCGAATCGAATCCCCTAGCCGACCCGGTTTGCCTACGGTGTTCATGACCTCCCGGAGCAGATCCTGATCACTGATGTTCTCGGCCTGGTGTCGATCCCCGGTGCGCTCGATGATTTCTCGCCGAAAGCGTTCGATCTCACCAGCGGCCATCTTTCGGAAGTTCTTGTCCAGGGCGTCACCGGACTCCAGCTGTTGGCTGTCGATCAACAGCGTGCGAGGCCGTGGGTACGGGTTGCCATACTCGTCAAAGTTGCGAAACAGCTCCAGGCGCCCGTTTTCCAATGTCATTGAGCCATCGTCGTTCTCACGGTGGAAGCCGGAGATATAGTCGTAGACCAGCTTAGAGGTCGAGGTGTTGTTGCAGACCACGATGAAGCACGGCGGCACGTCAATGCGCGCCGCCGCCATGAGATCGAAGGTCTTGCGGTAGTGCCCGTACAGGGCCTCTAGGGCGGTCTGAAGCTCCACGGGCAGGCTGAGGGGATCGAGATGCTTGGCCTTGCCCCGCCCCTTCTTCGGCATATGGGTGCGGATATGTTCCCAGAGATTGCGGAACTTCGGCATGTCGCCGCCGGGGATGTTGTCGGCTACCGGGACTCGGGGAAGTTTGACAATGCCGCATTCGATGGCATCCATGAGCGAGAAGTCGTTCATCGTCCAGGGGAACAACGTTCCTTCGGCATAGCCCGACCCACGTAAAAAGAAAGGCGTCGCAGAGAGATCCATCACCCGGTTGATGCCAAGTTTTCTGCCGACGGTTTCGAGCCCAGAAATCCACAGCCGGGCAGCTTCCGCGTTCTTTTGGGCTTCCTTCTTGTCCTCCCTTTTGAGCGCGCCTTCCTGCTTCTCGCCCGGCTTTTCGCGATAGCAGTGGTGTCCCTCATCGTTGAGGACCAGGATGTTCTTGACGCCCATGAGTTCAGGCATCACCCGTTGCAGCATTTGGCCTTCGGTTTCCAGAGTCGTGAGTGCTTCACCTCGTCCCTGGAGCAGAGAACGGCCGCCTTTGGATAGCTTCAAGCGTTCACGCAGCTTGAAAGCGTGGTAGTTGGTGATGACGATCTTTGCCTTTTTGAGATCGGGCAGCATATCGCTCGGGATTAACTCACGGCTTCCGTAGTAGCTGTCCGGATCGTTCGGCTACAGCACGCGCAGGCGGTCCTTGATGGTAATGCCGGGCGTGACCACCAGGAAGCCGCGTGTAAACCTACGGCTCTGGGGTCGGCGAACCGCGTTGATCGTCTGCCAAGCGATCAACATCGCCATGACCGTGGTCTTTCCGGTGCCGGTCGGCGCTGTTGCATGATTCAACTGCGGCGCGAGTGGGGGCGCTTTTCCAACTTCTCGTTCAGGACACCACAGCGCAGGATTTCGGCCTACCCAGCTCGGCCATCCGGTTGAGGATGTGACACCCGATCGCAACTTCTCTCCTTTGTGCTTTGCCGTGCCTCGCCTTCAATCCGCCTCCGAGCACGGACTTGTATCGGAAGAAGCTGTTTTCAACGCGCCCCTGCTGTCGGTAGCCCGACTCCTTCTGCCACTCCCGTCGCCCGACCTTGCGAATCCTCTGAAGAGACGCTTCACGCTGCGCCCAGGGGCCGTCGGTGGGCCCCGCCGACAGCGCAGAGCGACGAGGGGGGATCACAATCACGACGTTCTCTGTACCGGCCGCGCTGAGTTGATCGTAGACTGACCTGTGGTCGTAGGCTCCGTCTGCGGTGAAACGCCGGATGGGAACCTCGATTGTGTCGAGAAGAGCAGGGAGTGTGGAGGCGTCGTCCCGGCTGCTCGCTGTGAGTTCGGCCGCCACAATGAACCCCTCGGCATCCACCCCGATGTGCAGCTTCCGCCAATCCCGGCGTTTCTTTGATGCCTTGTGCTTGTGCGCGTTCCATTCGCCGCAACCCAGAATCTTCAGCCCTGTGGAATCGACGATCAAGTCGATCGGGCCGTCGCAGGATCGGGTCAGGGGCGGCACCGCAACGATTTGGTTCCGGCGCGAGAGTGTGGTGTGGTCCGGGGCCTTGAGGTTGAGGCCCATCAAGCGGAGCAGCGAGTCCAGGAACCCCTCGGTCTGGCGGAGCGGCAGGCTGAAGACGACCCGCAGCGTCAACGCGGTCCGGACCGCGAGGTTCGAGTACCGCCGCTGGCCTCCGCGAAGACCGTTCTTCGGTGGTACCCACGCGGCAATTGCATCCTCGCTCAGCCAGATCGTGACGTCGCCGCGGCTCCTGAGGCCACGCTCGTACTCCCTCCAGTTCCGGATTCTGTACTTCTTCTTGTACTGGCGGTTGACTCGGCTCGACTTCGCTGCGACCATGACGTTACCCTCCGATCTCTATGATGGACTGGACCCCACCCCCGCCGCTAGCGTGCTCGCGTACACCGATTCATGCACCAACGCCCACAGTCGCCCGTACCCGGTCCTGCCGGGACATGCGCATGCCAGGCCACATCATGGTATGTTGGCTTCGTTAGGAGGGCTTTCCCAATGATCGATTGGCAGGAACGGATTAGTGTGGATGCCGATATCTGCCACGGAAAGCTGTGCATTCGGGGAACGCGAGTCATGGTTTCGGTGATCCTGGATAATTTGGCGGAAGGTTTGCCTGTCGAGGAAATCGTCCGAGAGTACCCGCCGTTAACTTCGGACGATGTGTGTGCGGCCATTGCTTACGCCGCAACTCTCACGCGCGAAGAAGAGATTCTGCCCTTGCGTTGATTCCATGCTCGTGAAGCTTGACGAGAATCTCGGACGTTCCCACGTTGCGCTGCTGTTAGAGGCAGGTCATCAAGTAGACCGAGTGCATGATCAGGGCCTTTCCGGAGCGGCTGATCTGGTTGTCTGGGAGCGTGTTTCTAGGGAAGGACGGTTCTTCATCACCATGGATTTGGGCTTTGCCGACGTTCGACGGTACCAGCCCGGGTCTCATCCCGGGGATCTTGCTCCTGCGCGCACGCAATCGGAGCCGGTCGGCCGTTCTCCAGGTTCTGGAACGCGTCTTGCGCGAAGGGCCGCTTGATGCGCTTCGGGACGTCGTTGCAGACGAAATACAAACGCGAGTGCGGCGACCGTCTGCTTCATAAAGTTGGTAGCTCCTGTTCATTCTCCTTGTTGAAGGATCGGATCGCGGCGAGGATCCAGCCCCGCCGCGTCCTGAATCCGCCCCCGCTAGGACTCGTCCTCGGTCTCCGTCTCTTCTTCCTGCGGAAGTGAGAAGATACGCGAGTGAGCGAGATCCGCCACTTTCGCAAGCACCAACAAGTCGTTGCGCCCGAAGCTCTGCGTGCTCTTCCACTGATCGCCGTCTTTGTAAAGACGCGAGAAGGTGACGTTGTGCCGGGGTTGTTCATCGGTTCCGTTGCGCCATATCGTAGCTTTGACGCGCCCGATCCGGATTTCATCAACGGGTTTCTGGTTAGCCATTTTGTGTTTCCTCCTGTAAGAAGTTAAAGGTTTTGAGCGTTTGCCGCTCACCTGTGAACGGCGGCAACGGCGAAACCTTGACACGGGAGGAAAGCGCCGTCGCAGCCTGGGCCGGGCAGGACCGACTTAAAGCAAGGTGCGTGACAGACGCCGAAGGTGAGGGCTTGCCCGGTCTGGCGCGGTCCATGCGTCGGGACAAACCGGCACCGGCGAAGGTCAGCGGTAACATGGCGACACCCGACACTCGTTTTCCGGTCGGCGCAAGTCTCGATCATGGCGCGGATCGCGCCCGGCCTAAACGTCTCCGCCTCGACTGTCTCCGGTCAGTGGATCGTAGAGAGAAGGACCGCAACCGGGGCCTTGCCGTAAGATCTCGCCGCGCATCTTCGACAGGACGCCGCCGAGGGTGTGTTGTTGGCGGGATGTTTTCAGCGCGGGGACCATAAGCCCCTCCCACGTCGCCGGGCTTCATCTTCAAGGCGGATAAACTGAGCCCGCATCGAGTAGCGGAAGCCACGGATTGCGTGAGCGTAGCCCTCGCGGATCAACCGGGCGTTGAAGTTCTTGCCGTCCAGGTGGACGTACCGCAACAGCCGCCCGTAGCGGTGTCGAGTGTCGCCGGTCCGGTCGATCTCAAGTTGGACGGTTTGCCCGTCAAGCGCCGCCGTGGTAAAGGCGCTTGCCTCCTGGCCGAAACGCTGCACTGGTTTGGTTGGGTGCTTCATCTCCGGCGTATCCGCGCCGATGAGTCTTACCGTGTACTGCTTGCTTCCGGTCGTCACCTGAATGGTACCCCCGTCGATCACGCGGGAAACTTGCCCCGTGCGGGGTTCATATTGCGCCTCGGTGATGAGCGCAAGCATCCCGCCGACGAGGATCACCACGCCGATTCTTGCGGTGCGTCTCGATTTCAGTTTCCTAGCGATATTCGTTCCAGCCGCTCTATGTCCCATTTGTTCTCCTTGGCTTCGTAACCTTTGACGTATGCGGCTTCCTCGACAAAGCGCCGCCCCTCCCGGCGCGTCCACTTCGACCACGTGTCGAACGGAATGAAAACCTCCCCGCTGTTTAGCTCCGCGCTCCACGCCTCGGCCTGTTTGATTTTGGCCGCGAATAGATCCGGGTCAATCGCGCATTGATAGACCTGTTGCAGCGTCACCCACTGCTCCGGTAGCACCCGGTGAAGCTCGATAATCCAGCGCACCAGATTGGTATAGGCTTGCTGCCAGAACGGTTCCTTGCCCTTGCCGAAAAGCTGATTGAGAAGGCTAGCAACGGTGTAGGCCAGCGAGTACGAATCGAGCCACCACGCCGATAGCGGATTCCATTTCCAAACCCCGCCCATTCCAAGCTCCAGGTAGTCGTCTCCCCGGCCCGCGCCGTCCAGGATCGAACGAATGTCATGGCAAAAATCCCCCTTCACTTCGAGCATGAGAGCCGCCGCCCGCCGCTCTGGATCGTCCGCTTGCCAGCCGAGTAGCTGCTTGGCGAAGGGGTGCATGCAGGCCGAAGTTTTGCCGCTCCCCACCGCTCCAAAAATGGCAATGCCGGTGTACAGTCCGCGCTCCGGGATGGTCAGCCATTCGGGGTTGAAAATCTCCCTGGGTTCGACCGGATGATGCACTTCCCCGATGACGATTTCCGGGCCGGGCTGCTCCGGGGAAAGCGGCCAAGCGGGAAGCGCCCCGAAGGGAATTAAATCGCGCTTTCGCGCCTCGATCCAAACCTTCCAAACGGACAGGACAATAGACCCGGCCAGCATCACCGCCACCAGCGGAGAAAGGTAGTACCAAACCACAACGGCGCTGTAAAAATTCGGGTTGTGATACTCCAAAAGATCGAGCAATGGGACGATCTCAAGCGCCGGAAAAGGACGCCGGACAAAGCTCCAAACGGCGAACCACCCCCCGCCAAAAAAGAGGATCACGGTGGGGGGAATTGCCAGGAACATTTGCCCGGCCCGGCCTCCCGGTGCCAAAACCGGCTCAAGGCCGTGGTCAGTTGCCGGCAGTTCTTCCGTAATTCCATAGGTCCATTCTCCGCTTGATCCGCGCCGCTCCCTGGGGCGTCTTTTCCGAGCCTTCCCGCAGGGATAAATACCGACGATAGCGACCCCCTGGGGCCGGATAGGGGCATGGTACACAGTGCCGCTATCGGGGCCGGTAGGAACCCCCCTTTTGTGGGGGGTCGCTATCGTCTTCCCTGATTTTGCTGTATCGTCATTATGGAATCCGAATAGTAGGGGCAAACCACAGAAAACAAAAAACTTCAAGGAATGTGGGGCTGGTACACCCCCACGCTTTTTTCTGGTACACCCCCCCCTTTGTCCCTGTACCAAAAAGTAGCTGGCCCCCAGTACCACGGAAAACACCCTAAATTCGCTCGTCAAACCGTCTCCGAAAATCGGGTTGCCCGGAACGTCGAATAGCCGTCAATCGAAACCCCTTTCGGAAGCGCCGCCGCTTCGGGAAGTGTCATGAGTTCCTTGTACCGCTCCACCGCGCCTTGCATCCCTCCGTACTGGCTCATAAATTCCTCGTCGTCGCTGTGAAGCGCCTCCCTAATCGCGCTAATCTCCTGCTTCACCGTCAACCCCTCGATCACCTTCCCCGGCTCCGCCGCCGCCCAAAGCTGTAGCATCCGATCCGCCCGCAAAACCGCATCCAGTTCCGCGCCGATGGCGATTACCTCCACCCGCCGCTCCTTGGCGCGGATCGCATCCCAGGGCGGACGGGCAGGCGCGAATCTTGCGGTCGTGGGCTTTCTGCATCACAGTTTCGTCGACTATGTCGCCGGGATGGGCGGCTGGATCGAAGAGGAATGGTTACGCTCTTCCGAGCGCTACGAGGAGTTGGCATTCGGTGGCTCCACCGAACAGTCGCTCTTTGTCCTGGCGCGCGCCTTGGAGCCGACTCAACGTCACGCGGCCGCCGTCCGTCGCCGGGCGGAAAACATTTACGGCGAGGCAGTGGACCGCGGCATTTTTGTGGTGCCGCACGAGGATGTCACTCAGATTGCCTCGAACCTGTACCCACTCCATCCGGCGACGGTCGCCGCACTCGCTTCTGCCATACGGCGCTTCGGGCAGAACGAACGATCACTGTTCGGATTTCTGCAATCGCTTGAGCCAGCCAGCTTCCAGCGGTTCGCCCATTCCACTCCTTACGGCGCCGACAATTGGTACCTGGCCCCGTCGGTGTTCGATCATCTGGCCGCAACGATTGGCGATGGCCCCGGGGGCAATCGCGCACGCCGATGGTCGCTGGCTTTCGATGCCTTAGCTGGCGCCTCCGATCTGACCCGGGGGCACCAGGACGTGCTAAAGGTCGTCGCACTGGTAGCGGTTCTGGAACCGCTACCGGGAATTGTCGCCGACGCCGGGACCGTTGCGTGGTCCCTCAACGTCGACGAATCCCTAGTCCAGCCGATTCTGGACGAACTGGCGGAGCTAAATTTGATCTATCGTCGTCCGCACCGCGGTGACTATAGCCTGTGGTCAAGTTCTAGTGTCGATCTCTCACGCTGGCTGGATGAAGCCAAAACGAAGGTCCGCGCCCCGGAGCGGCTCGAAGATATCTCCGGCCTTCTGACGTCTTCCCGGCCGGCCGTCGCGCACCGACACTATCATACGACCGGGACGCTCAGTGCTCCCAGCCCAGTGGCGACAGATGGGGCAGGAGGCTGTTGTCCGCGTTTCCGGTGTCCCGCAACGCTTGCACCACCCGTTCCAGGTAAGCCGTGTTCCAGAGCACGATGGCGGCGACCACCAGGTTGAGGCCGCTGGTACGGTAGCGCTGGTTCTCGAAGCTGCGGTCGCGCAGTTCACCCAGCCGGTTGAAGAACACGGCGCGGGCCAGCGCATTCTTGGCCTCGCCCTTGTTCAAACCGATCTGTACCCGGCGGCGCAACTCGATGTCTTGCAGCCAGTCGAGTGTGAACAGAGTGCGCTCGATGCGGCCGAGTTCGCGCAGCGCTAGCGCCAGGCCGTTCTGACGCGGGTAACTGCCGAGCTTGCGCAGCATCAACGAGGCCGTTACCGTCCCTTGCTGGATCGACGCCGCGAGTCGCAAGATGGCATCCCAGTGGGCGCGGATCCGTTTGACGTTGACGCTGCCACCGATCAGCCTAGCGAGCGTCGGGTAGCGCTTCGCGTCGCCGTGGATATACAAGCGCTTGTCGGCCAGGTCACGGATGCGCGGCGCGAAGCGGAAGCCCAGCAGATGCATCAGTGCGAACACATGATCGGTGAAGCCCGTCGTGTCGGTGTAGTGCTCTTCGATGCGTAGATCGGACTCGTGGTAGAGCAAGCCGTCCAGCACACATGGGTCGCGTCGCGCACCGTGGCGTTGATGACTTTGGTGTGGAAGCCCATGCAGCGCGACATTCAGCTCTTCAATCTGGAAAGTCTTCGCTCTCCGGATGCCGAAAACCTTGACGTTGTCCGGCAGCACTAACGGTTTTGTGATCTGACTCTGCGCATCATGATTGCCGTGCAGGAGAAACACCGGGATGCGAGCCTGATTGAGCCGGCCTATCTGCTCGGCAAAGAAGAGGCCAGTCTTGTAGTCGCGCCAGGTCCAATCGTAGAGGTCGCCAGCGATCACAAGGAAGTTTACCTCCTCCTTTGATCGCCTGCTCGGCCAGCAACTCAAATGCAGTTCGCGGGGCCGTGCGAATGCGCTCGGCCACCCGCCCCTCGACATCCGACAGCCCGATCAGCGGGCTGTCGAGGTGAATGTCAGCGGCATGCAGGAAACGGAAGGGGGTCATGCCAGATCCTCCCTTAAATAGTCAATCGCGGGCGGCGTTTCCAGTTCCACAACGGACAATGCTACCAGAACCAGTAATCGACAGGCAGATATGCGACACATGACCTTCTGGAGTTTCTTTCTCAAGGGCGCTACCCTAAGCAGGCATTCGCGCTCGCCCGCGGGGCCGTACGTTCGGGGGTCTGCCCGACGCAAGCGATCAGGGCCATGTGTCGTCCTTCAGCCACTGTGCAAGTGCCTTGCCGGGATCGGCGATCTCCTCAATCGAGCCGTACCAATAGGCCTCCCAGCCCGTCTCCGGCAGGCCGGTGAATACCATCAGGTTCAGCGGATAGGCCTCGCTGTCGGTGCAGCGGCGAAAGTCGTCCCGGAACAGGAACACCGGCTTCTCCCAGGCGATCGCCAGGCCCAGCTCCACCATCACCCCCTCGTCCGGGGGGCAACCGTTGACCACAGCGAACAATCCGTCGGCATCCCTTACGTCGCGAAGGTCGGCCTGTCCTATCCGGTATGCCCAACCGGGGCCTGCCCGGTCGATCTGGTTGTTGCGGGCGAACGGCTCCCATACCTCCACTCCCATCGCCTCCAGGGCCGCCACGAGCGCCGCCAGCGGACCCTCGCGCTGCTGCGAGGAGAAGCCGTATGGGTTCGCCAGATACAGGGTCTTCTTGTTTGAGGTCATGTTCATGCACCTGCTTGTCTCGCCCGCCGCCCGTTCATGCCGAGGAAAATCTGGGGCGCCTTTTTCTTGAATGCTTCCGGGCAATGCACATCGCACGGGTCCGTCAGCAGCAACGCCTTCGACACCGCCCGCGACGAAGCAAGCCGCCACCGCGCCCACCACAGGTGCAGCGTCGAGGTTGCCCGAGACGGATCGACTTCTCCCGCGCGCCGCAGGCTTTGAGACTTCGGCTACCTCCGACAGCCGCTTGCAGTCTTTGGAAATCATGTCTTTTCTTCCGTCTACGAACGAGGCGGAACGAGGATCTCACACCAGGGACCACTGGCGCGGCTCAGCTTTCTGTCAATCGTCACCAGGGGACAATCGAGCACCTCGGCCAGCGCCACGTACCAAGCGTCGTAACTGGTCAGGTTGTTCTGCAATGCCCATACGCGGTCGGCAAACGGCGCGAAGGGAAACAACTCCAGGTCAAGCCGCAGCAGATCCCCGTGTGCGCTGTTCGCCTCAAGCCGGGAGATTTTGCCGGCTTGTTCCAGCCGGCGCAGGATGTTGCTTGCTTCGGCCAAGGCCAGTTCCGGACCGGCCAAAGAGCCCTCAGCGACGGCGGACTCCGCCCATTTCCCTTCGCGCCCCGAGTCGACCAGGACCGCGACAAGCACGGACGCGTCGGCGACTATCGTCACGTCCGGTCCGCATCACGGGCGCTTAAAATGCTGGAAGGTGGAACCTGAGTGCCTGCCGCTTCCTTGCGATCGCGAACTCCTTGCAGCCAGGCGCCCAGGGAGGGCCGGGATGCGATCCGTTCCAACTCACAGCGGAGGAATTCCTGCATGGATTGGCGTTGCAACGCCGCACGCGCCGCAAGCTCGTCGCGCACTTCCTGGGGGACGCCTCTGATGGTGATCTGTACCGACATGAACGCATTATGCCATCGGAGGCAGCGTTCAGCAAGCAGTAGCAGCATGTAATAGGGGTTACCTCACGAAACGGAAATAATCGTACGCTAAGCGACTCTCGCCGCCTTGGGAAGCGTCGGGTTGAAGTATATCCCAGCCTGACGTCATGGCAGCGCCCGGGATTGCTGAGAAGCCAGCCACAGTGCCGGATAATCGGAAATCCCGCTTGTGAAGGATCTCTTTTCTATGTGGTCGACTATAATTCGCGGGCTCTACGTAAAGAAACGCGCACTCTTTAATGCCGATTTGGCATGCAGCTCGGCAGCAGAGGAACACTTCAGCAAAGCCCAATGTCGTCGATTCCAGAACAATACTGTTTTTCTTGTGGGCTTTGAGGAGCTCTTCGATTTGGCTTTCTTCTGTTGCTATTCCATCGATCGTGATCTTCAAATCATCCGCTTGGTATCGAAGTTCAACAACCTGTTGAGTGTGGCTGTTGAGGAAAGCTGCAGCAGCTTTACCCCGGTCATCAATTGGTTTACCAACGATTGCGAGACCCCAGTTATTGACTGAGAGCAGTGCCGGGTCCCTGGTTTTCTGCATCTCAATCATCGGCAGGTGTGTCTTGCAATTGGGAAAGGAGTGGCTGTTTTTTGAAGTCTACCTGCCAGCGCTTTGAATAACGCCTCAGGATTGACTTGACGCTTTCGTAATTACCACTGATTAAGAGTAGCCAGATCATCACTTCTCAGCGTAAGACAGCGCCGCTTTCTGTACGAAATGTGAAAGTACGGGGCGTATATGGGGTTTAGTACGTAATCAAGCCCCTCGGGATCATATTCTTGCTTTTGCTTAGTTTGTTTCTCTTCGAACAGGACGGACCATTTAACTGCCTCCTCCAAGAAGGAATGGTCAGCATCACTCAGCTCTTGTCCCTGACCAACTGCAAAATGCGTTATCTCTGGCTCGCTTTCCAGATTCGCCGGTGATCCGGCCCACCGCGCCAAGGATCGGAACAGATCGCAGTTCCGCCCAATATCGGTACAGGAGACTTTCGGGCGTCTCCAGCCGAACGGGATCACCCGCGCCAGCTCGCCCAGGGTGTAGGGATCTTTCCTCAGCCAGTCGGTTTTGAAGCCTGGACCGTGCGCCCTGCTCATGGGATTGTGCGTCAAGACTCCCACGTATCCGCTATCCGCTTTCAGTGCCAGCCTGTAGTATTCAGCGATCCGCGCCAGCACCTTTAGCGGAGCTTCCCGCGCCGACTCCCCCCGATGCACGGGCAAGGCCAGATTCCAGACAGCGTGAGAGTGTCCATTCACGACCCGCTGCACCATCCAGTTATACTCGGGGAAAGACTCATACAGGACCATCCGATACAGTTCTTGCAGAGCCTCTTGGCTGTCCAGGTCTGCAATGATCGACGTGTAGCTGTTCGCCGCCCTCAGTTCTATTTCGGGATAGCCCCATGCCTCTTTGGGGGAGACCCTGAAAGAGGATAGCTTGCCGTCGCGGTCCTTTCCTCTTGAGACAAGCGGGGAAGAGTGGGCGTCGCGCAAGCCATGAGATTTTACCTTTTCGGGAACAGACTCGAACGGGAGCTTTAATTGCTTTAGCTTGTCAGAGGATTCTGGTAGGCTGTGCATTGCAATTGCTTCTCCATCAGTCCTTTTTGTTTTAGACCCCGGCTTTTTCCACAGCCGGGGTCGACCTCACCCCCCACCGTACATGATCCCCCCGACACTCCTTTTTTGAGTCCTTATCCCGCTAAATTGTTGATAGAAAAATACTTGACAATGAAAAGTTTGCCTCGTTAAAAGCCTGGATAAATATGGGGTCCGAGTAGCAATGGAACGAAAACCTGGTGTTTTCGGAGATCATGCCGTTTCTGTGCGTGACAGCTCTAGCGGCGTGGATGCTTCCCACGCCTTGCCGGGTCGTGCTCGGCGGTGAGTTGGGCAACCGCTTTGGTCCCCGGACGCACGTAGCGCGAGAGCGTCCGGAGGTCTCGATGGCGTGACTTAGCCATGAGCAGGGGGGCCGAGACGCCGTCCTCGCCGAGATGGGTCAGCGCACTGTGGCGGAGTTGATGCAGTGTCCATTGCCCTCCCGATGCTTCACGGAACAAAGACCACGCCCGCTGGTAGGACAGCCGCCCCCGGCCGTCGGGGCTTCGATCGAGCTCGGCCGGAACGATGTTGGGCAGACCCGTGGTCACAAAGAGCGGCCCTCGGCGGCGGCCGGCCAGGTAGCGGGGTAGGAGCCGGGCCGTCGCCGCGTCCCACACGATGATCTCTCGGTGGCCGCCCTTGCCGCTGATCGCCGCACGTTTACGGCCTACATCGAGATCTTCGACGTCCAGGGCGAGGACCTCGCTGGCCCGCGCGGCCGTTGCGTAGAGCATGCGCCACAGGGCTTTCTCGCGCAGCCCGATATCGGCGCGGGACCACAGCGCATCGAGCGCGGCGAAGGGGATCGCCCGTGTCTCATCCCGCGGGGTGCGACGCCGTTCCAGGCTCGTGGTCGGGTCGTGCTCGATCCAGCCCTGGCGCTGGCAGTAGCCGATCAGAACTCGGGACGCGGCGAGTCTTGCATTCCAGGTCGCCGGGGACCTCTTTCCCCAGCGTCGGATGAGCCAGTGTTGGAGATTGACAGCCGTGAGTGCCGTAACCGGCATCTCGGTACCGAACGCCTGGATCAGGGAACCATAGGTCGCCCGATAGGCTCGGCGCGTCGCCGGCGCCAGATCACGGTCGGCAAAGAAGGCCTCGACGGCGGCCCCGAGGGTCGTTTTCGAGGAGTGGAAACGAGTGGAGGAGGCCATCGGGGGTCCCAACGAGAGATAATCCTCAGGCTTCGTTCGGCTCTTCGCGCCCTAACACCCTTGCGTGACCTACAGTCGAGGGGTATTCACAAGAGATACTAGCGAATTATCTCTCGTAGCTCTGGCCTTCTCCTCGTCGTATGCCGGTTGACTTCCTCGCGACCGCACAGGAGCAACGCTACGGCCGCTTCGCCGGCGAGCCCACCCCGAGGGCATCGAGCGTCTTTCCCCGCTGGTGCACGAGTTCATCAACATGCACGGGGGCTATTACTTCAGCCTGCTCGAGGAGATGCAACGCGGTGAGCCCTCAGAGATCCGCGAGACGCAATTCAGGAGCTGTAATTGCCCCGGGACGAGGCGAAAACACCAGGTTTTCGTTCCATTGCTACTCGGACCCCATCCCCATCTGTAACCCCTTCAACTTCATCTGTTCAGTTTGCACCTGCCCCGGTATGTTCGCCACAGGTGAGTATAGCTTTGATCTTTGACATATGCCCATCCCGTACACATCGGAACAGCCGCCACAGCGCAATCGCCAAGCGGGCAGGTGGACCGTTCCACCTAGGCGGGTGGCGGGGAGACTCGTTGAGAATGGAGCTTTGACGCACCGCTCCAGTGGTGTCCTGGTTGGGTAGCTCTCCGTCGCTTCTAGCCGGGCTGTGCCACTTTCAGGTAGCCTGCGATGACCACGACGAGGACGCCTAGCAGGATGGTGATGCCCAACCAGAGTTTCGCGTTTTGCCGCATATGCTCGAACGCTGGGGCTTTTCCGGTAAGTGTGGAGGCAAGGAAAAAAATGCCAAACGCGAGAAGGATTTTGATTCCCATAAGTGCGTTGTATAGCGTGTCTCCGCGATGCTTGGGAAGCGAAACGACAAGGTAATTGTAGAATCCGCTGGCGAGAAACAGCACGATGCCGATCATGACAACGACCTTCCACGTGCCCAT
Source organism: Acidobacteriota bacterium (assembly GCA_965219005.1). Lineage (GTDB taxonomy): Bacteria > Acidobacteriota > UBA6911 > RPQK01 > JAJDTT01 > CAUZIZ01. The sequence continues at coordinate 4,230,485 of CBDCMS010000004.1, forward strand.
GATGCGGCCGCGCAGGGCCTCATGATCCTCCTCCGGCAGCTGCGTTGCGGCGGGCATTAGCACAAAGCGCATGAAGATGCTTCCCCCCAGAACAACAATCGCGGTGGCAACGTGAACGACACGGGACATAATGTCCAGAGCTTCCATCCGATTCCTCCTTGCAGCAACAAGCTCATCTTATAAGAAATCGCTGAGAGGATACAGACACCGAATTGCCTCATCAAAAATCTATTCGAAATTGCCTGGGCGTAGGCCGGGGAATAGAAGTGTCCTCCATGAAGAAATGGAGGGCAGCAATGAGGTTAACGATGGCAGAGAAGCGTGTATCAAAAGCTTTGCCCCCCGCTACCGGAAGAAGGGCAAGAAGGTGAAAGGGGAAGTGCTGACGGAGTTTACCCAGATGACGGGCTACAACCGCTGCTATGGGGCCTATCTACTTCGCCACCAGGGCAGGCGGATCTGGTTGAGCCCCAAGCTGGTGGCGGTGGGGGATATCCGCAAGAAAGCGGGTCGAGAGCGGGCCCGCAAATACGACGCATCCGCGGCCGGCAACGGCAGACGTATCATCGGCAGGCCGCGTGCTTCGGGTGGCTTTGGAATCTCATCATAGATCCATGCGTCATCGAAGCCGATCCGGGCTGCGTCTTCCCGGGTGTTAGCGAAATAGACACGGTCCAGACGGGCCCAGTAGATCGCCGCCAGACACATCGGCCAAGGTTCGCAACTGGCATAAATCTCGTGCCTTGAGAGATCGAAGGTGCCGAGGATGCGGCAGGCTTCGCGGATCGCCGTGACTTCTGCATGGGCGATCGGATCGTTTGTCGAGGTAACCTGATTATGACCTTTGGCAATGATCCCGCTCCAGCTCGCATATGAGCGCCGGAAATTTCCACGGCCCAGCGCATCAAGTCCTGTTCCTGCATCATTCCACTCCGTCCCTTTTTACGCTATATCGGAGAACTTCGCTCTGTCCAAAAAGTCCAAGGCAGCAGGCAAAGCCGATCCGTTTAAGACGATGACTGAAGAGAAGCAACGGCTTCTTCGGCATCGTGACTAGAACCCAACAAGGATCCCAACGCTGGACTCGAGAACGTTCAAAGTGTGATCCTCGACGCCACGCATGGAGTGCATGCGGACATCGAAGCGAAGGCCGACGGGTGCCATCACCCCCACATTCAACCCGCCTCCATAGTTGAAACTGAACTTCGTTCCGAAGCTGGCAGGCCCGCTGCCTCCCGCACGAACGAGACCCACACCGGCCGTCGCGTAGGGCCGGAATCTGGGGGCGGGCAATTCCACCCGCAGATTCGCGCTGTAGAGGAAGACATTGCCGTCGCTGTCAATAAAATTCGGGCTGTACGCAACAGTGTGCTCCAATCCCAGTGGTGCTCCAGAACGATACAGCCTCACTCCGAAGATTCCGAAGTCCTTGGGGTCGTCCCGCGCCTGCCCGGCTGCACTGCGCACCCCGCCCACTCCTGAACTCAGCGTGAGGGTACCCGGATGCTGGAAGCCACCAAAGACCGTAAAGTCCTGAGCATTGAGCGAACCTGCGAAACCAAGTAACGCCACAGTCAGAAATCCGGGGAAGTATCTCATCAAAGGAACTATACCCCACGCCCCAGACCGAAACGCGCGCCGGGATCTGGTGCGTCTCCGGATCCTGCCGACGCCCCGATCCGACAACGCCTCTGTGTCAATGTAGGTGAGACCCCTGCCTGCCGGGCCCCCGCCCTCGCCTCAGCCGGATATCCACCCCGCTCAGGGTAGATAAACTCAGTCAACTTTTCAAAGTCAATATACAATCGGATGCAACGAGAATGTTAACCCGCTGAGGCTTTTGCGATGCTCATCGGCTATGCCCGCGTATCCAGCGACGATCAAAACTTGAATCTGCAGAAGGACGCCCTGACGCGGGCGGGCTGCGAGCGGATTCTTGAGGACCGGCAAAGTGGGGCCAAGGCGGATCGGGCGGGATTGAGGGACGCCCTCGATTATGCACGAGATGGGGATACGCTGACGGTATGGCGACTGGATCGGCTCAGCCGATCTCTCAAGGATCTTATTGACTTGGTCTCGCAGCTAGAGGCCCGGGGTATTGGCCTAAAGAGTCTCCACGAGTCCATCGACACGACATCGAGTTCGGGCAAACTAATCTTTCACGTGTTCGGCGCACTGGCCGAGTTCGAACGCAATCTTATCCGCGAACGCACCCAGGCTGGACTTGCCGCGGCACGCGCCCGGGGCCGCAGAGGGGGCCGCCCAAAATCCTTGGACGCTGCGAAACGCGCGATCGCCGTCAACCTGTACGACGAGAAACAGCACTCGGTGAAGGAAATCTGTGAAGTGATGGGTGTATCCAAACCCACACTCTATAAATACATCAAAGCAGCGCGCACTGAAACGACTTGAACCTGGCGTTGTCCATGGCTCATCAACTCAAGGGCTGTCGTTCGAGGAAATCAGGTGCGTCGGCTCTCGATCTTAGGAGCTGCCTGTCAGGGTGCAACGCGGCGATCCGACTCAAGGCCACCCAGAGCGGTCTCTAGAGGATCGACGATGCGGTTCGTGGAGGCATGAATCGCGTACCCACACTGCGAGCTTGGGGTGCCGCCGCATTTGAGCAAGCGTTTGCGCGCAGAATGTTGCGTCTACGAAAAACGGGAGAGCTAAACGCAACATCCTGTTCAAATGCCCCCGCTGGTCCAACGTGCGATTTTGCTCCGTTACTGTCGGAACCCCGTCATCCGGACATTGTCTGGACTTTGCCCATTGGCCGCTCTTGCATGGCAGCAGTCGAACGTTGGAAGCCGTATGAACCGAGAGGTTCACGTACGGTTCTGGAAACGCGCGGGGGGGGATTCCCCCCCGCGCTTCGACTGCCCTTATATCGCCAGTCGCGGATCTTCGCGTGCGACGGTATCGATCTCGACCGCTCGACGCTCGCCGGGTGGGTCGGCAAGTCGACAGCGTTACTGTTGCCGCTGGCTGGCCGCCTTCCGAAAGCGCGGTCTTGGCTTCGGCACAAAGACCAGACGGCGCCCGCCGCCAGCACGAAATCCGTTGCCTGGAATCCCCGGCATGGGTAATTTGAAAGGATGATGGCTGACGAAAATAAGAAAAAAGGCGATTTCCTCGAAAATCTGGTCCACAACCTGTATGAACTTGCGGGCGACCAGGTTGAGCGTGACGTGCAAATGCTTGCCATCGACGATTCTGGCCGCACGCGGCAAATCGATGTGCTGCTCTCCGTGGCGGGAGAGGAATTCGGGGACTGCCCGGTGCGGTTCCCGATTGAATGCAAAAACTACGGCAGGAAGATCGGCATCCAGGAAATCGATTCTTTCGTTGGCAAGTTAAACGATATTGGCATCCCACCGCAGTTCGGAATCTTCGTCGCTGTGTTGAGCTACACATCCGATGCAATGAAGCGCGCAAAGGCCGCGGGGATCAAATTGCTGAACGCAGAAAGGCTGACGCGGGACCGGCTGGCGCTGGAAATCCAGGAGGTGCTGCATGGCGTGGTGTTCTGGGTTGGCGAATGGACCATGAGCAGCGGTTTCCCCTACCTACCGTCAAGCGCGGGTTCAGATTTTGAGTTTTCCGTAGAGGTGCAACGTGCAGCGCAGGAGCCAACGATCGCTGTGCTGGACGAGATATGGAAGCTGTGGCTGAGCGGCCAGATACCCTGCGAATTCGGGGAGCACAGCATCTTCGTCAGGTACGGCAACGGGCAATGCGCCGTCGGCGACGTGCGGGTCAGCGCGCATGGTGCAAGCCTGAAGGGGCGCATGACATCCGCCGGTCTGGCAGAAGCGGAAACCGAAAAAGTGGAACGCCAGCATATCCACGCCGAGGCCGACTTGCCCGAAGGGGCAATCTTGCTCTCGGCCTATACAGGCCGGGAAGAAATGGAAGAAGCCTTAGCTGGGTCCGCCATAAGGCTGGACGTGCGCACGCCGCGCATCATCGGCCCCAGCGTGTTCTGGCCGCCGACAACGGAGACAATGCAGCGGCTCATGGAATATGTGAGAAGGGGCGAGCGGCCCGGCTTCGATGAACTGGAGGGGCGGAATCTGCTCCGGGCGTGGGCTTACCGTGGGTAGTGAATCGTGGGAACGACGGTGCGAATGTAGTCCAGGGTAGAGGGTATCAGGCAGATCGGTGCGATTTTGCACGCTAAGCGGAGCGTTTCTGACGAGCGTTGAGGTGCCGATAGAGCGTCGAGCGGTGGATACCAAACTGCTCCGCCACCTGACGTATTGAGATGGCTGGGTCGGCCACGCCGTAGGCTTTGTTCAAGCGGTCCTTCAGGTAGGCTGGGACCTTGTTACGATCAGCAGGTAGACCCGACCGGAGGAAGAACGACTCCCGCGCCGCATCCCACTGCTGATCGGAAATGAAATAGTCCTTCAGCCGGCCAAACCGCTTGCTGTGACGGACGGCCAGGTTCCCTGACCTCAGTTCTTCCTGGAGCTTGACCAGGACCGCGCACTCCCAGGACCGCCGGTCAGGACTGCCGCCGTTGACCACCAGCGGCAGCAGTCGCTTCGGGATGAAGCCGATTGGCGAGGTCTTCGGGAGCTTCCGTTTCGGGTTGTCGTTGAGCTCTCGAAGAAGCTGCACCGCTGGCCAACAGGGCGGTTCCGCATCCTCGGAGTCGGGAAAGAACTCCAGTGTCCGAAGCAGAACCGGCGAGAACTGCCGCAGGTAAGAGAAGCGTTTGACGACTCCGTGGAACACGTCGCTTTTGCTCCCCGTCACCCAATCGGACAACTGCTCCATTTGCGCCGACAGTTCCGGGCGGGACACCGATTGGAACACGCGCCGCCGAAGCTCGGCATCCGTGATCGCGTCATCCCGGATGAGCGTGCCCACGGACCGCAGAGACACAAGCGCGGAACGAATGGTCTTGCGCTGTTCGCGCAGATGCTGGTCCAGATCGCGCTCGGCATGCGCAAAGGTCCGGGTCAGCAGCTTGTCGAACCTGTCCACAGCCTGATCTACACCGTCGCGGTAGCTCTGGCGCAGGAAGCAGACCAGCGCCGTCCGGCGTCGCGGGAGCGCCAGATCGCGCAAACGGTGGGTGGAACAGTTGCGGACGTATCGAAAAAGAGCCCGCTGATAATTCCTGTTGAGCCATTGCAGGTCCATGCCGAGCACTCCTGTCGCCTCGATCAGCGTCAGTCTCTCGGCGAGCAGCCGCATCGCAGCTGGGGACGGCTTGGCTGGGTTCTTCTTGATTCCTTGGAGCCCGGATACGGTCTCGCCCGCCTTCACTTCCAACAGCTTGTCGAGCGTCTCACCAACCTCCGGCGGAAGCTCTTCGGCAACCCTCGCGGCGATTGCTTCTCCCGCCTTCTTGCGCTGCTCCCCGATGATCCGCCTCAGCACAGACTCGGCCGGGAACACAGTTCTTTCTTGTTTGAGATACTCCCGTGCCCTGGGCGAGCAATGCGGCGGTCTGTTCCAGCTGACACGACTCTTCGTAGAGGAATTGCTCCAAGCCTCGTGCTTGGTCGGGGTCAAAGCTCCGCAGCCCGAGATACTCTTGGATTCGGATCTGGTGTCTGGAGACCCCTTGCTGCCAGGATGCGTAGTCGCTCAAACGGTCGCCGTCGATGCCGGTCTGCAGCGCGATGAAGCTCAGCAGCTCTTCGCAGATCTCGAGCGGCTGCTGAGCTGGAAAACGCTGGAAGACCCGCACAAAGCCCAGCTGATATGCGAAGCCCAAGCGCTGCGGATCCCCGCGACACTGGGCGATCTTCGCCAGGTCTGTTTGGGTCAGGGACGAGTCGTGGATCAGCTGGCTTCGAGACGGAAGAATCATGGTCAGGTGTCTAGAAACACGGGCATATTAATAGACGATATATGACTAGACAATGATCTGAATACTATAATCGTTATCCGTCGAGAAAAAATCCTTTTCGCCTTTTCTTGGACGCCACCTTTAAAACCGCCGCCTCCCTCCGTGTCTCAACTGGTTCACAGGATCTGGCAACCCAGAAACTGGCGATCCTCGACTTCACCCAGAAACGCCGCTTTACGGTCGACGCATTCATCGAGTCCCGGATCTCCTCGCGAAAGAGTCCGATCGAGCGCCGCATCGAGGAGATGCTGGGAACGCTTCAGAGCGGCGATCGCCTGCTGGTCAGCGAGTTGTCGCGGCTCGGCCGCAGCCTCTCTCAGGTGCTGCAGAAGGAGGCGATCGAGGTCGAGGGCAAGCAGGACCTGCGGACCAAGGTGATGATCGCCATGTTCGGGTTGTTCGCGGAGGTTGAGCGGGATCTGATCTCAGAACGGACCAAGGAAGGGCTCGCCGCCGCGAAAGCCAAAGGGAAGCAGCTCGGCCGGCCCAAGGGTGCCTTAGGAAAATCTAAGCTGGACGGCAAGGAGGAAGACATCCGGATGCTATTGGGCAAGGAAGTCTCGAAGGCCTCAATTGCCAAGATCCTGGACGTCTCCCGTTCCGCCCTCTACCACTTCATCGAGACGCGCAAGATCGGGCCAGGCTGACGAGAAAGCCCGCTTGGGACAGCCCAGGCCTTATGTTGTATTTCAACACCAATCTGGGCGCTACCCCTCAATGGAAGAGCACGCAGAGCTTCGGGCGCAACGACTTGTTGGTGCTTCGGAAAGTGGCCGACTTCGCCCACACGCGCATCTTCCAGCTTCCGCAGGAAGAAGACGCAGAAGCCGAGGCCTAGCAGGCAATCCGTATCAGAGAGCGGCGGGGCCGGTCCCCGCCGCGATCCGAACCTTCCCGGTTCGCTCCTAATCCGACTTCACGGCTGGCAAACTGCCCTCTTCCCCCGGAATGCACTGGCCGCCCTTTCTCAGTGGGCATACTATCCCTCTGTGGGCTGTCCCTTCCGGGTCGATCTGTCTACAGGTCAGCCGCGCTTCAACGCCTCGTCAAACGTCAACGGTTCACTTTTATATTTACCATAAACAGTTACATTTATTACAATATTACATAACGTTGATCGAAGCTGGCCCATTAGTCCCGGTGGCCCTGGTGGCTGGAATTGTGGCGTTTCCCATAGCGGATAGGCCGAGCGAGAGCGTGTATCAAGGGAGTGGGATGTTGTCCCATATTTGTAATAAATGGCTTTGTTTATTACAATGATGTATGGCCTTGATCGAGACCGGACCGCCAAAGTTCCGCTTTGGGTCCAACGACCGGCCCGGCCCGATTCGGAGAAGCCCCCCGAACGAGGAGTCTCTTCGAGTAGCCCGCGCGGCTTGCTGAAACACCGGGCGAGCGGCCTCCGTACCCCGCTCGATCTTCGGCAGAACCACGAAGGCTTATGAAAACCTTGGCCGTGACGAACCAGAAGGGCGGCAGTGGCAAAACCACGACCGCCGTGAACCTAGCCGCCGCCCTCGGCGAAGGCGGGCGCCAGGTCCTCGTGGTGGACCTGGACCCGCAAGCGTCCGCCTCGGCTTGGCTTGGCGTGAAGGACGGGGGGCGAGGGCTCCTTGAGGTCTTTACCGATAATTGCAACCTTGCGGCCCTCGTCCGAGAAACCGGAACGGTCGGCGTAGATCTGGTGCCGTCCTCGACTTGGCTAGCCGGCGTAGAGAAGGCCTTGGCTGGCGAAGTAGGGGCCGAACTGATCCTGCGGGAGGCGATGGTCGAACTGTCGGAGCTATGGGACTTTATCTTGCTGGACTGCCCGCCCGCCCTCGGCCTGCTGACCGTATCTGCTCTCTGCGCGGCCCGCGAGGTTCTCGTGCCCGTCGAGGTTTCCTCGATGGCCCTGGCCGGCCTAGCCGGGGTGATGCAAACCGTTGATCGCGTCCGGGATCGACTCAACCCCTACCTGGCCGTCTCTGAAATCCTGGTTTGCCGCGCGGACGCGAGGACCAACCTGTCCCGTGAAGTGGTGGAGCGCTTGCGAGAACGTTTCGGAAAGCTGGTCATGAATACGGTGGTCCGGGAAACCGTCCGCCTTCGCGAGGCGTGGTCCTTCGCTCAACCGGTGACCACATACGACCCTCGAGGTCGCGGAGCGGAAGACTACCGTTCCGCCGCCGTTGAGTTGCTCGAAAGGAGACGATGAACATGGCGATTAACGCAAACCGTCGAAGACCCACTCTCGGGTCCGATCCGTTTGAGGCCCTTGTTCCGGAAACGCCGTCGCCGAGTTCCAGGCGAAAACGAAAGGCGAAGGTCCGGAAGATTCGAGCCACGTTCCATTTGCGAATGGATCTGTTCGATCAGGCGCGCGACGCGGTCTACTGGACGCCAGGCCTTACTCTCTCCAGTCTGTGCGAAGCCGGTCTGCGATCGGAAATCGTCAACTTGGAGCGGAAGCGGGGCGAAGCCTTCCCAAAGCGGGCGGGCGATCTCAAGGCCGGCCGGCCCGTCAAGACCTCTCAATGAGAGCGAAAACGAGCGCACACAATGGTGCCCGGGAGCAGAGTCCCAAATAGGAATGGCTGAGAACAGGGAGTGCCCGTCGAGTGCTGAAACTGCCATCCGGGCGGAAGTGCCGGATATCTGAGTTCTGGTGAGTTCCCAGTAACACGATATGAGAACTAACGAATGGCCCTGAAGAAATTCCAACTCTACTCCTCACTCTGGCAAAGCTGCGACGAGTTGCGCGGCGGCATGGGCGCCTCGCAATACAAGGACTACGTCCGCCTTGTCTTCTCGGACGCCAACCTTAGTCCGGGCAATCAAGAAATGCCGGAAGTGTTCGCCCTCGGCGGTAAACAGATTGTGGCATGACCCCCCTCCGCATCTTCATCAGCAGCGTACAGAAGGAGTTCACGCGGGAACGCGAGGCGTTGCGCGACTATCTGCGCGGAGACCCGCTGATGCGGCGGTTCTTCGACCTGTTCCTGTTCGAGGACGCCCCGGCGTCGGATCGGCGACCCGATGAACTCTACTTGCACGAAGTTGAACGCTGCGAGATCTATGTGGGGCTATTCGGCGACGACTACGGGAACGAGGACGAAACGCACATATCACCGACGGAGCAGGAGTTCGATCGCGCGACCGCGATCGGCGCGCATCGCTTGATCTTCGTGAAAGGAACAGACGACGGCACCCGGCATCCGAAGATGCGGACGTTGATCGGCAAGGCGCAGGCGGGGCTGATCCGGAAGCGATTCAACACCCCGGAAGAACTGGTAACCGGACTCTATGCGGCCTTGGTGGAATACCTGGAAACCAAGGAGCTGATCCGCTTTGGGCCATTCGACGCAGCGCCCTGTTCCGAGGCAGCGGTAAACGATCTCGACTTCACCTGGATGGCTCGCTTCATACGTAGGGCGCGCAAGGCCAGACAGTTCCCGCTTCCCGAAGACGCCTCTCCCGATGAGTTGCTGGAGCATTTGGACCTTTTGCACAAAGGGCAGTTGACGAACTCGGCGGTGTTGTTGTTCGGTAAGGCGCCTCAGCGATTCCTGCTTACGTCCGAGATCAGGTGCGCCCACTTCCACGGGACGGAGGTCGCCAAGCCGATTCCGTCCTATCAGGTCTACAAGGGCACGGCGTTCGATCTGGTCGATCAGGCGGTGGACTTCGTACTGAGCAAGATCGCGCTGTCGGTGGGCACGCGGGCGGAGAGCGTCCGGGCTCCCGTGACCTACGAGATTCCGAAGGAGGTCGTGACCGAAGCCATCGTCAACGCGGTGGCCCACCGCGACTACACGAGTAACGGCAGCGTGCAGGTGATGCTCTTCGCGGACCGGTTGGAGGTCTGGAATCCCGGCCAACTGCCGCAGCCGCTGACCCTCGAGAAGCTGCGCGTCGCCCACGCGTCGGTGCCGGGCAACCCCTTGCTAGCAAAGTCCTTGTACCTTAATCAATACATCGAACGGATGGGAACGGGAACCCTGGATATGATTCGCCGATGCGTCAAAGCTGGTTTGCCGGAACCCGAGTTTGCGGTCACGGATGGATTCGTCACGACGGTTCGACGCCCGGCACTGGCGATTCAGAACGCCATTTGCACCGTAACTGCACACTGTGAGGGCGAGCCGCTGGCCAATGTCGACATACTAGCACTGTTTCCCAACAAGACATGGAAACGGTCGAAGACTGACATCCGGGGAGAAGCGCAATTGGAATTGCACTCCACCCATCTGCCGATGATGATATTCGCGGCTGCGGAGGGCGTCGCCGCATGCGTTGAACGCGGCTGGATGCCCGCAGAACGCGCCCTATCCCTGGAACTCGATGCATTGCCCGACGGTGGCGCCGTCATTTTCCCCGAGGCGACCGGCGACCTTCCCGGACTCAAAGGAAGACTGAATCCTATTAGGGATATTCATAATCGAACTTATCTCTATGCTTCCAACATCGCCATCAACGAGAGCCAACTGCAGCAGCCTGTTCACTTCACTCTCGGTGAAGAACTAAGGTTGACTGACGCCTACGGAGGCGAACTGAGAGTACGCATTATTCATATCGAAGGTCGGTCAGCACTGGTGGAGTATCGCAAAATTCAGGATCAAGATGGGTGGCGGCCAGAGTCACAGCCAGAGTCACAGCCAGAGTCACTAGAGGTGAAGGTGCTCAACCTGCTGGCTGGCATGCCAATGTCGAAGGCCGAGCTGTCGAAGAACTTGGGGCAGAAGAAAATCTCTGGCCAACTCAACAAGGTCATCCGGCTACTTATGGCTGACCGAATGATCGAGTACACGCTCCCCGACAAGCCTCGCAGCCGACTGCAAAAGTACCGGCTGACGGCCAAGGGGAAGGCTGCCGTCGCAAGCCTGAGGCCGGGAGGCGCGGAGCTATGAGCGCCGCCGGCCAACGGGAAACCCTCACGCAACAGCGTGTCGTTGAGTTCTTCCAAGATGCGCTGGGCTACGCCTACCTCGGCGATT